>NZ_JBPUGG010000002.1:0-4579 GCF_051547665.1 Bradyrhizobium sp. BR 1433 | reverse complement strand
AAGGTTAAGCATAGTTCTGCATGATGGGTTAGCAGCACCTGCTTACGGTTCACTACTCACGACGATGTTTTTTTTGGTACCTTTTTTTCACCGGAAAGGACCCGTAAAGTGATAATGATTATCATCTACATATCACAACGTGCGTGGAGGCCATCAAACCACGTCAAATAATCAATTATGACGCAGGTATCGTATTAATTGATCTGCATCAACTTAACGTAAAAACAACTTCAGACAATACAAATCAGCGACACTGAATACGGGGCAACCTCATGTCAACGAAGAACAGAACCCGCAGAACAACAACCCGCAACATCCGCTTTCCTAACCAAATGATTGAACAAATTAACATCGCTCTTGAGCAAAAAGGGTCCGGGAATTTCTCAGCCTGGGTCATTGAAGCCTGCCGTCGGAGACTAACGTCAGAAAAGAGAGCATATACATCAATTAAAAGTGATGAAGAATGAACATCCCGCGTTCTTCCCTCCGAACAGGACGATATTGTAAATTCACTTAATTACGAGGGCATTGCAGTAATTGAGTTGCAGTTTTACCACTTTCCTGACAGTGACAGACTGCGTGTTGGCTCTGTCACAGACTAAATAGTTTGAATGATTAGCAGTTATGGTGATCAGTCAACCACCAGGGAATAATCCTTCATATTATTATCGTGCTTCACCAACGCTGCCTCAATTGCTCTGAATGCTTCCAGAGACACCTTATGTTCTATACATGCAATTACAACATCAGGGTAACTCATAGAAATGGTGCTATTAAGCATATTTTTTACACGAATCAGATCCACGGAGGGATCATCAGCAGATTGTTCTTTATTCATTTTGTCGCTCCATGCGCTTGCTCTTCATCTAGCGGTTAAAATATTACTTCAAATCTTTCTGTATGAAGATTTGAGCACGTTGGCCTTACATACATCTGTCGGTTGTATTTCCCTCCAGAATGCCAGCAGGACCGCACTTTGTTACGCAACCAATACTATTAAGTGAAAACATTCCTAATATTTGACATAAATCATCAACAAAACACAAGGAGGTCAGACCAGATTGAAACGATAAAAACGATAATGCAAACTACGCGCCCTCGTATCACATGGAAGGTTTTACCAATGGCTCAGGTTGCCATTTTTAAAGAAATATTCGATCAAGTGCGAAAAGATTTAGACTGTGAATTGTTTTATTCTGAACTAAAACGTCACAACGTCTCACATTATATTTACTATCTAGCCACAGATAATATTCACATCGTGTTAGAAAACGATAACACCGTGTTAATAAAAGGACTTAAAAAGGTTGTAAATGTTAAATTCTCAAGAAACACGCATCTTATAGAAACGTCCTATGATAGGTTGAAATCAAGAGAAATCACATTTCAGCAATACAGGGAAAATCTTGCTAAAGCAGGAGTTTTCCGATGGGTTACAAATATCCATGAACATAAAAGATATTACTATACCTTTGATAATTCATTACTATTTACTGAGAGCATTCAGAACACTACACAAATCTTTCCACGCTAAATCATAACGTCCGGTTTCTTCCGTGTCAGCACCGGGGCGTTGGCATAATGCAATACGTGTACGCGCTAAACCCTGTGTGCATCGTTTTAATTATTCCCGGACACTCCCGCAGAGAAGTTCCCCGTCAGGGCTGTGGACATAGTTAATCCGGGAATACAATGACGATTCATCGCACCTGACATACATTAATAAATATTAACAATATGAAATTTCAACTCATTGTTTAGGGTTTGTTTAATTTTCTACACATACGATTCTGCGAACTTCAAAAAGCATCGGGAATAACACCATGAAAAAAATGCTACTCGCTACTGCGCTGGCCCTGCTTATTACAGGATGTGCTCAACAGACGTTTACTGTTCAAAACAAACCGGCAGCAGTAGCACCAAAGGAAACCATCACCCATCATTTCTTCGTTTCTGGAATTGGGCAGAAGAAAACTGTCGATGCAGCCAAAATTTGTGGCGGCGCAGAAAATGTTGTTAAAACAGAAACCCAGCAAACATTCGTAAATGGATTGCTCGGTTTTATTACTTTAGGCATTTATACTCCGCTGGAAGCGCGTGTGTATTGCTCACAATAATTGCATGAGTTGCCCATCGATATGGGCAACTCTATCTGCACTGCTCATTAATATACTTCTGGGTTCCTTCCAGTTGTTTTTGCATAGTGATCAGCCTCTCTCTGAGGGTGAAATAATCCCGTTCAGCGGTGTCTGCCAGTCGGGGGAGGCTGCATTATCCACGCCGGAGGCGGTGGTGGCTTCACGCACTGACTGACAGACTGCTTTGATGTGCAACCGACGACGACCAGCGGCAACATCATCACGCAGAGCATCATTTTCAGCTTTAGCATCAGCTAACTCCTTCGTGTATTTTGCATCGAGCGCAGCAACATCACGCTGACGCATCTGCATGTCAGTAATTGCCGCGTTCGCCAGCTTCAGTTCTCTGGCATTTTTGTCGCGCTGGGCTTTGTAGGTAATGGCGTTATCACGGTAATGATTAACAGCCCATGACAGGCAGACGATGATGCAGATAACCAGAGCGGAGATAATCGCGGTGACTCTGCTCATACATCAATCTCTCTGACCGTTCCGCCCGCTTCTTTGAATTTTGCAATCAGGCTGTCAGCCTTATGCTCGAACTGACCATAACCAGCGCCCGGCAGTGAAGCCCAGATATTGCTGCAACGGTCGATTGCCTGACGGATATCACCACGATCAATCATAGGTAAAGCGCCACGCTCCTTAATCTGCTGCAATGCCACAGCGTCCTGACTTTTCGGAGAGAAGTCTTTCAGGCCAAGCTGCTTGCGGTAGGCATCCCACCAACGGGAAAGAAGCTGGTAGCGTCCGGCGCCTGTTGATTTGAGTTTTGGGTTTAGCGTGACAAGTTTGCGAGGGTGATCGGAGTAATCAGTAAATAGCTCTCCGCCTACAATGACGTCATAACCATGATTTCTGGTTTTCTGACGTCCGTTATCAGTTCCCTCCGACCACGCCAGCATATCGAGGAACGCCTTACGTTGATTATTGATTTCTACCATCTTCTACTCCGGCTTTTTTAGCAGCGAAGCGTTTGATAAGCGAACCAATCGAGTCAGTACCGATGTAGCCGATAAACACGCTCGTTATATAAGCGAGATTGCTACTTAGTCCGGCGAAGTCGAGAAGGTCACGAATGAACTAGGCGATAATGGCGCACATCGTTGCGTCGATTACTGTTTTTGTAAACGCACCGCCATTATATCTGCCGCGAAGGTACGCCATTGCAAACGCAAGGATTGCCCCGATGCCTTGTTCCTTTGCCGCGAGAATGGCGGCCAACAGGTCATGTTTTTCTGGCATCTTCATGTCTTACCCCCAATAAGGGGATTTGCTCTATTTAATTAGGAATAAGGTCGATTACTGATAGAACAAATCCAGGCTACTGTGTTTAGTAATCAGATTTGTTCGTGACCGATATGCACGGGCAAAACGGCAGGAGGTTGTTAGCGCAAAAAAAAAATTCCAAAAAAAAAATTCCAAAAAAAAAAGCGACTAACAAACACAATCTGATGGCAGGTGCTGCAACCTATGCTTAACTTGCTCGACCTCTGAAGTGATGTACATCTTCTGGTTAAGATAGTTTGCTAGGGTTAAGCATGCCTCAGATGGGTTCGCTGCCTCGTTGGCCTGGTCGCTTTTTTGAATGTGTTCGACTTAACCTCCTGCCGTTTTGCCCGTGCATATCGGTCACGAACAAATCTGATTACTAAACACAGTAGCCTGGATTTGTTCTATCAGTAATCGACCTTATTCCTAATTAAATAGAGCAAATCCCCTTATTGGGGGTAAGACATGAAGATGCCAGAAAAACATGACCTGTTGGCCGCCATTCTGCGGCAAAGGATACAAGGCATCGGGGCAATCCTTGCGTTTGCAATGGCGTACCTTCGCGGCAGTATAATGGCGGTGCGTTTACAAAAACAGTAATCGACGCAACGATGTGCGCCATTATCGCCTAGTTCATTCGTGACCTTCTCGACTTCGCCGGACTAAGTAGCAATCTCGCTATATAACGAGCGTGTTTATCGGCTACATCGGTACTGACTCGATTGGTTCGCTTATCAAACGCTTCGCTGCTAACGAAGTGAGGAAGATGGTAGAAATCAATAATCAACGTAAGGCGTTCCTCGATATGCTGGCGTGGTCGGAGGGAACTGATAACGGACGTCAGAAAACCAGAAATCATGGTTATGACGTCATTGTAGGCGAGAGCTATTTATCTGATTACTCCGATCACCCTCGCAAACTTGTCACGCTAAACCCAAAACTCAAATCAACAGGCGCCGGACGCTACCAGCTTCTTCCCGTTGGTGGGATGCCTACCGCAAGCAGCTTGGCCTGAAAGACTTCTCTCCGAAAAGTCAGGACGCTGTGGCATTGCAGCACATCAAGGAGCGTGGCGCTTTACCTATGATTGATCGTGGTGATATCCGTCAGGCAATGCATTTGTCAGCGATCTGGGCTTCACTGGGCGCTGGTTATGGTCACTCGACATA
>NZ_JBPUGG010000001.1:4047500-8654120 GCF_051547665.1 Bradyrhizobium sp. BR 1433 | reverse complement strand
CGAACCGAAGAACAGGCACAGCTCAATCGCTAAGGTTAAGCATAGTTCTGCATGAGCCGGGCTGCAGCACCGAGGATGCCGGCCGGCAGGCCCGCCTCGATCATCAGCTCGGCGAGCATCATCGGCACGCCGGGATCGCGCTCCGACGGCTTGAGGATGAAGGCGTTGCCGCAGGCGATCGCCGGCGCGAACTTCCACATCGGGATCATCGCCGGGAAGTTGAACGGCGTAATGCCGGCGACCACGCCGAGCGGTTGGCGCATCGAATAGATGTCGATGCCGGGGCCGGCGCCCTCGGTGTACTCGCCCTTCATCAGATGCGGGATGCCGCAGGCAAACTCGGCGACCTCGAGGCCGCGCTGGATGTCGCCCTTGGCGTCGGGAACGGTCTTGCCGTGCTCGCGCGCCAGCAATTCGGCGAGCTTGATCGTAGTCGCGCTGCACCAGCTCGAGGAACCGCATCATGACGCGGGCGCGGCGCTGCGGGTTGGTGGCGGCCCATCCCGGCTGCGCGGCCTTGGCGTTCTCGACCGCAGCGCGGAGCTCGGCCTTGGAGGCCAGCGCCACCTTGGCCTGGACCTCGCCGGTCATCGGCTCGAAGACGTCAGCCGTGCGGCCCGACGTGCCCTTGACCTCCTTGCCACCGATGAAATGTCCGATTGAGCGCATGGAAAAACCTCCCTGAAGCACCTGAATCGCCGCTCCTCGCGGCGGGATCGCTTTACAAACCCTATTGACCCTGCATTTTATGGGATTCAAGTCCGATAAATTGCACCATAGATGTGCGGAAATGCTGGATCAAGGCGGCGGCACAATCGACTGGGACGACTTCCGTTTCGTGCTTGCCATCGTGCGCGGCGGGTCGGTTTCGGCTGCCGCCAAGCAGCTCGGCGTCGATCATGCCACAGTGATCCGCCGTGTCGACCGGCTGGAGCGCCACCTCTCCGCAAAACTGTTTGATCGGCGCAAGACCGGCTATCTGCTGACCGAGGCCGGCCAGCGCGTCGCCGACAGCGCGGAGGCGATGGAATCCACCATCGTCGCCAACCAGGAGGCGGTCGGCGGCTCGCGCGCCCACCTCACCGGCACGGTGCGGATCGGCGCGCCCGACGGCTTCGGCAGCCACTTTTTGGCCTCGCGGCTGGTCAAGTTCACCGAGCGGTATCCCGATCTCGATCTGCAGCTCGTCGCCACCGCGCGGCTGTTCTCGCTCTCCAAGCGCGAGGCCGACATCGCGATCAGCCTGACCATGCCGAAGGAAGGCCGCATCGTCGGCCGCAAGCTCCTGGACTACACGCTCGGGCTTTATGCCGCACCCGCCTATCTCGCCCAGGCGCCGGCAATTGTTGCGCGCGCCGACCTGCCGCGGCACCGCTTCGTCGGCTACATCGAGGAGCTCCTGTTCACGCCGGAGCTCGACTATCTGCCGCAGGTCTCGCCGAAGATCTCGGCGAAATTCCGCAGCGCCAATCTGATCGCGCAGCTCAACGCCACCATCGCCGGCTTCGGCATCGCCGTGCTGCCGCACTTCATGGCAACGGCCCACCCCGAGTTGCAGCCGGTGCTGCCGGACGAGGTGCGGATCTCCCGCACCTTCTGGCTGCTGATGCACGCCGACAGCAAGGACCTCGCCCGCATCCGCGCGGTGGCGGACTACATCTACGAGACCGTGGAAGCCGAGCGCGCGCTGTTCAGCGGGGTGTAGCGCTCACCGACATCGTCAGACGGACCGGATGCCGCGCGGGTCGGTATCCCGGTTCGAGGCGACGTAGTCGACCTCGCCACGCGAGATCCCGATGTCCATGAGCTCCCGGTCACTCAGGCTGCCGAGATCGGCACGCAGCCGCTCCCATTTGCGCCATTCCTGAATTGCATCCCAAAAGCCCTTGAAGGCGCTCGCGATCCGCGGCGTCGATGCGGTCGCCTGGGCTGAACGCGCTGGATGGTAGGTCGTGCTCATTGCTGCACCTCCGGGATACGTCCTTTCCCACCGGACAAGATGCCCGCGGCATGCGCTTGCGCGCTTAACAGGCGGCTTACAATTTCCTCATCGGCGGCTTATTCTTGGCACACCAAGCGGTGCCAAGGCGCCTCAGCGATCGTTCCGAGGCACACCCAAGGGATTCGCAGCTTGCGCTATCTCTTCGAGGAGTACGCACTCGACACGGACCGGCGCGAGTTGCATCGCGGGACGGACATGGTCTCCGTCGCGCCGCAGGTATTCGACCTGCTCGACTTCCTGATCCGCAACAGGGAGCGCGTCGTCAGCAGAGACGACGTCATCGACGCCATCTGGAATGGGCGCAGCGTGTCCGATGCAGCCTTGACCACTCGGTTAAACGCTGCCCGGAGCGCAATCGGCGACTCCGGTGAGGAGCAGCGCCTCATCAAGACACTGCCACGCAAAGGTTTCCGGTTCATCGGTGCGGTCCGGGAAGAGCGGACGACGAGCAGAGTGCTGCAAGGGGCGCCGAGCCGATAGAGACAGCGGCAGCCTCCCCTCAAGCTCCCCGACAAGCCCTCGATTGCCGTGCTGCCCTTCCAGAACCTTAGCGCCGACCCGGAGCAGGAGTATTTCGCCGACGGCGTCGCAGAAGACATCACGATGGCCCTGTCGCGGTTTCATTGGCTGTTTGTGATCGCGCGCGATTCGAGCTTCACCTACAAGGGCCGGCCCATCGACATCAAGCAGGTCGGCCAGAACTCGCGGTGCGCTATGTGCTCGAAGGGAGCGTGCGCAGAGACCGGAAACCGCATTCGTATCGCCAGTCAGCTTATCGATGCTGAAACCGGCGCGCATCTCTGGGCCGACCGCTTTGACGGCGCGCTCGAAGATATCTTCGATCTACAGGACCAGGTGACGTCTACCGTGGTAGGCGCAATCGCACCCATGCTGCAGCGCGAGGAAATCAAGCGAGCCACGCGCAAGCCAACCGAAAATCTGGACGCATACGACTATTACCTGCGCGGCTTGGCGACCGCTCGCCGGTGGACGAAGGATGCAAACAGCGAAGCGCTCCAGCTCTTCTACAAGGCGATCCAGCTCAATTCCGGTCTGGCGTGCGCCTACGGCATGGCCGGATGGTGCTACATCCAGCGCAGAGCGCGACGCTGGATGACCGATCGTGCGCAGGAAACTGCCGAAGCTACGCGGCTCGGATGGAAGGCCGTGCATCTGGGAGCAGATGACCCGGCTGCGATGTGCATGGGTGCATATGTACTCGCCTTCATAGCCCACAAATTCGATGATGCTATTGCGTTCGTGGATCGCGGACTGGCGATCAATCCGAACTTGGCAATGGCTTGGAATCTCGGTGCTTGGGTCAGAGCCTTCAGAGGCGAGCCCGAACTCGCGCTTGACTACGCTGCGCGTGCGATGCGCCTGAGCCCGCTCGATCCGTCGATGTACGCCAGCCACGGAGCCGTATCGTATGCGCATTTTCTCTCGGGCCACTACGATATGGCATCGTCATGGGCCGAAAAGACATTGCGCGAACGATCCGGATTTCCTGCTGGCCATCTGCATGTTCGCCGCCAGCAATGCGCTCACCGGACGCCTCGAGCCGGCTCAAAAGGCCATCGCACGTGTCCGCGAACGCGCTGCCCAATTTGTGCATCTCCAATCTGGAAGAGCTGGCGCCATTTCGTCGAGCGAAGGATCTTGCGCGCTTCATCAGAAGGTCTCCGCGAAGCAGGGCTTCCGGACTGATCGCCGGTTCGCGGCCTACGGACCGTGGAATCTGAGCGCGCTGTTCAGCGGGCAATAATTTCGCCCTCGTCCCGGCGAAGGACGGGACGACGGCGAGAAGCAGACCGTCTAGATTTCCTCGTCTTCTTCGCCGGTGCCTTGGCCGCGGCGGCGCGCCCCAGCACCGCCTCGCGGCCCGCGCTCAGGATCGTCGTCGGACATTTCGCCGCTGCCGGCGATGCGCGACATTACTATGGTGCCCATCATGGTCGCCAGCGTCGCCATCGCCTGCTTGCGGGCGGTCTTGCGCGGCACGTCGATGATCTGGTCGGCCACCATGTCGATCATCTGGTCGAGCTTGAGGGCAAACGCCTTGCGGGTCTTCGGGCTCTCGCGGGCGATCTCGGCGCCGAGCGCCGGGATCGCGCAGCCCTGGCCGGGATCGTCGCGGTGCACCGCCGAAAGATAGCCGTCGATGATGGTCGAAAGTCGCTTCTCCGGCGGCGTGTCCGCGGCGACCTTGCGCCACGCTCGATGGCGCGGTCCATCGCGTAGCTGAAGGCCTCGATCACCAGCGCCTCGCGCAAAGTCGAAATGCGCCGTAGAAGCCGCCATGGGTCAGGCCGGCGTCCTTCATCAGGTCGGCGACGCCGATGCCGTGGGCGCCCCGCTCGCGCAGCCGCGTCGCGGCCTTCTTGACGATCCGCGCGTGGGTCTCCTGCTTGTGTTCTTTCGAATAGCGCATGCCGGTCTCATGGAATGTTTCTAATCATATAATAGCAGATTTGCGGCCGGAATGCTGCAGTTATTTCGCCTTGCCGGCCATTTTGGGTTCCCCGCCGAGCATCGAAAACGTCGCGGTCGCGTGCACCGCAAGATTGCCCCTGCCGTCGCGGACGAAACCCTCGGTGTAGCTGCTCTGGCGGCCGAGCTTGATCACCTTGCCTTCGGCGCTGATGGTGCCCTGAACGTGCCGACAGCGGCCGCAGATAGGTCAGCTTGAGGTCGAGCGTCACCGAGGTCTGCCCGCCGGCAGCATGGTCGAGATCGCGCAGCCCATCGCGGTATCGAGCAGCGCCGCGGCGGTGGCGCCATGCAGCAGGCCGATGGTGTTTTCCAGGCTCTCATGCGGCTCGAGTTCCATCACGATGCGGCCTTCGTCGACCACCGCCATGCGGAAGCCGATCAGTTTGGCCATCGGGGGCGGCGGCAACCGGCCGTCGCGGATCGCGCGCATCGCCTCGATCCCGGACATCGGCAGCGCCGCCTTCGCCACCGGTCCGGGCGCCTGCCATTCCACCACGCGGGTGCGCAGCAGATCGGGCGAATGAAGATCGATGCTTTCGGCGGCGGTCATGACGGCTCCATTTATATGATGAATATAATTCTATAGATCCGCATCCCTCGGCGCAACCGCCGCACCCGGTCCCTTGACAGAGCCATGCTTTGTCCGGGACATGGCCCAAGTCATTCCGTGACGACGCAAGCGTCGAACCCGGAATCTTGAGATTCCGGGTCTGGTGCTTGCGCACCATCCCGAAATGACTTGTCGATCAATTCCTGCGCCGGGACTTTTTCCATGGACATGCTCAATCCCCACTGCGGCATCGCCCGCGACGACAGAGGCGTCGTCCGCCTCACCATCTGCAACGCCGGCAAGCTGAACATCGTGAGCTCCGCCGTCACCAACGGCGTGCGCGAGGGTTTTGAGCATCTGGCCGCCGATCCGACCATCCGCGCGGTGATCCTGGCCGGCGAAAGCGAGCGCAGCATGATCGGCGGCGCCGACATCAAGGAAATGGCGAGGCTCGACCAGACATCCGCCGAAGCATTCATCAGCCGGCTGCGCGACCTCTGCGAGGCCGTGCGCAAATTCCCGGCGCCGGTGATCGCCCGCCTGCCCGGCTGGTGCCTCGGCGGCGGCCTCGAGGTCGCGGCCGCCTGCGACGTCCGCGTCGCCGCGCATGACGCGATGTTCGGCATGCCCGAGGTGCGCGTCGGCATCCCCTCGGTGATCCACGCCGCACTGCTGCCGCGCTTGATCGGCTGGGGCCGCGCCCGCTGGCTGATGATGACCGCGGAGAACATCGACGCCAAAACTGCGCTCGCCTGGGGCCTGGTCGACACCGTGGCAAATCCCGGCGGCCTCGACGAAGCCGTCGAGCACACCGTCAACGCACTGCTGGAGTGCGGCCTCGAGGCGCTGCGGATCCAGAAGGACCTGTTGCGGCAATGGGAAGAGCTGCCGTTGACCGAGTCGGTGAACCTCAGCGTCGGCGTGTTCGGAAAGTCGTTCCAGACCGGCGAGCCGCAGCGCCTGCTGCAGGGGTTTTTGGATCGGAAGCGGTAGCGGTTCAGCACCTGTGGCCCGTATGAGCGCCGCGACATGTCATCTGTAGCCCGCATGAGCGAAGCGACATGCGGGGGCCGGATGCCCCGGATCTCGCTTCGCTCATCCGGGCGACGCTTGCTGCGCCCTCGCCACACATTCGCCGATGCGTCGATCGGCCAGAGGCCGGGCTACCACCAGCGGCTAGCTCGAGACCGGGATCTCGATCAGCACCAGCGTGCCGCGGCCCGGTTCGCTCTCCAGCGCGATCCGGCCGCTGAGCGACGACACCACGGTATTGAAGGCGATGTGCAGGCCGAGCCCGATATTGCCCCGCTCCCGCCCGGTGGTGAAGAACGGATCGAACACGCGGGCTTGCAAATCCTCGCGGATGCCGACGCCTTGGTCGGCGCAGGCGATCCGGGCGAGCGCCTGATCCGGCTGCGTCACCGTCATGGTGAAGCGTCCGCCGCGGCCGTCGGGATAAGCGTGCGCCGCCGCGTTGAACGCCAGGTTGCTGATCACCTGCGCCAGTGCGCCGGGATAGCTGCTCAGAACGATCCCTTGCGGGCAGTCGAGTTCGACGATCAATCCCTGCCGGGACAGCAGCGGCCCGAGCTTTGCGATCAGCTCGGACAGCCATCCGCCCAGCTCGAACGTGTGACGCTCCTCGTCGGCCTGATGGATGGCGACTTGCTTGAAGCTGTGCACCATCTCGGATGCCCGATGCAGGTTTTCCGAGGTCAGTCGAAGGCCGTTCTCGATCCGTGCAATGCCCCTTGTCAGGTCGGAGCGCCGGACGGCGGTGCCGCTCAGCGCCTCGCCCATCGCGCGAAGGTCCGTCTCCATCGTCGTTGACGTGGTCAGCGCGAGACCAAGCGGCGTGCTGACCTCGTGTGCGACACCGGCGACGAGCTGCCCGAGCGAGGCCAGCTTCTCGGCCTGCACGAGCTGCGATTGCGTCGCGTGCAGATCGCGCAACGAGGCTTCCGAACGCTCCTTTTCCTGCTTGAGCGCCTGCGCCGTTCGAAACTGCTGGCGCGCGCGGAACTCGCGGGCGGCGACGGCGTAAAGCGACAGCGCATAGGCGTTGAGGACCAGGGAATGATTGATGAAGCGCAGCCCCGGCGGCAACGCCGGCCCGAGCGATTCAGCGATGCATAGGGCAATCCATGTCGTGAGACAGAACACCGCCAGCGGCCCGATCCGGAGCGGCAGCATGGTCGAGACGAACAGGATCACCATCATCACGCCGGGTGCCGCATAGGTGAATCCCGAGGGCAGCACGAGGTAGACGCTCGGCAGCACGCAGCCTGGAACGACGCAATAGACGAGGAAGATCGTCTCGGCCCACGGTTTCATCGCCGGCACCGAGAGGAAGGCGGTGAGCGGCAGCAAGACCAGCACGGCGACCCCGCCGCGGATCGCCAGCGTGGTCGCCACGACGTCGGGATAGAGCACCCAATCCCAGAACGCATATCCGGCATAGGTGAAGGCGCCGAGCAGCATCGCGACCTGCGTCCAGCCGATATTGCCCCGCACGTACTGGTCGACAAATCGGCGCTCCTCGACGAGGTCGTCGAAGCGCAGTCCAAGGCGGGTCAAAAGACGGAGCATTACAATATCAAACGAAAAAGGCCTGGCACTGGAACTTGGCACTGGAAATGGGAGCGTCGAAGATGATCTACGACAGCTTGCCCGCGCTGTCGCGTCCTTTTGGCGCATCGGCGACCGCGGCGCGGCATCGCGCCGCGCCCCTCACCGGGCGTTGGCCGGGGCGTGGGTCGGCCAGAGGTCGGCGCGCCAGTGCAGCGCGATCGCCAGCATGGCGATGAAGCCGGCGGCGGCGAGCAGCGTGCCGGTCGCGGTGTAGCCGATCAGGTCGATCAGGCTGCCGGCGGCGAGCAGCCCGAGCGGCAGGCCGTAGATCACCATCATGCGCACGCCCATGACGCGGCCGCGCAGATGCGCGCTGGCATTGCGCATCAGCATCACGGCGGCCGAGATCATCGACATGCTCTGCGCGATGCCGGCGAGCAGCAGGCAGGCCATCGCGACCGGCATGGTCCGGAGTTCGACGAACACCAGCAGCATGGCGTACCAGGCGAGCGTGGCGCCGATCAGAAGCCGCGCGATACGTACCCCGCCGGCCATGCTGAGCGTGATCGAGCCAATCAGCGAACCCACCGCGAAGCTTGCCGAGAGATAGCCGAGCCCGGTCTGGTCGGTATGGAAGATGTCGCGCGCGACATAGGGCAACAGACCGTTGGTGAGCGGAAACGCGGTGAGGTTGGCGAGGAACGCGACGCAGAGTGCGGCGCGCATGCCCGGGCCGCTCCAGGCATAGACGATGCCCTCCTTGAGGTCGCGCAGCAGCTTTGAACCCGGCGCGTCGCCGGCGGCGAGATCGGTCGTGCCATGCGACTTGGGGCGGCTCATGCAGAGCATCAGGATGGCGGCGACGAAATAGAAGCCGGCGATCCCGACATAGACGTAGCCGATGCCGAGCGCCGCGAACAATCCGGCCCCGGTCAGGGCTCCTGCGATGCGCGCGGAGTCCTGCGTGGTGCGCGCCAGGCTGATGGCGCCGACCAGCTGCTCCGGCGGCATGATGTCGGCGAGCAGCGCGCCGCGCACGCCGAGATCCGACGGGCGGATCACACCCATGATCGCGACGATGATCATGACGTTCAGCGGGGCGAGATGCCCGGTCAGCGCCAGCGTCATGATGGTGCCGGCGAGCGCCGTATAGGCAAAGCGCATCACGGCGAGCAGATCGCGGTGCCCCATGCGGTCGCCGATCATGCCGACGACCGGCGCGACCAGCGTGCCGACATATTGCAGCGACGCCAGCACGGTCAGCAACAGCACCGAGCCCGTCTCGACCATGATGTACCAGCCGAGCACCAGCGTCTCGACCTCGAACGCCCAGGAGGTGAGCAGATCGGACGGCCATTGAAAGCGATAGCTGCGGATGCGAAATGGCGCGAGCGCGGAGGTCCGCGTGGTCCCGCTCAAGACGCGATGACGCGTGTCACGGCGTGTCCTGCCCTTTTTCCTTGTTCTTCTGGGTCTTGCTTCTTGGTCGTGCTTGCGGCGCTTTGAATTGTCTTGAGTCGCTGGGAAAATGCCCTGTTCCCGCAGCGTACCGCCGAGGCGATTGGTGTCAATCGAAGCCGCCGCATGCGGCGATGCACGATGGTATCCGCAGCGACGGGATGGCGTAGCGAGTTGCAGGCCCTACATCGGCGGCACGGCGCGCCGCAGCATGAAATGGGTGGGTATGAAGGCGAGCAGCGGCAGGCCGATCATCAGGCCGGCCAGCCACACCAGCGGCGGCACGAAGCCTTGCGCCGCCCTGTCGCTGGTGCCGAAGACGTAGTTGATGTTGACCGGAGTCATTCCCGGGTCCGGCCGCGGTCCTGGCATCACAAAGTAGCAGATCAGCAGCAGCGCCCATGCGAGCACGCTCCAGGCGATCAGCGCGCGCTGGTCATAGCCGAGCCGCCAGACCAGGAACAGCAGCAGGAACGGCAGCCAGCCGTGGAAGCCCGACAGGAACCGCAGGAACAGCGACAGGTTCTGGTCGAACATGTAGTCGGTCATTCCGGTGAGCGAGTAGCCGGCGACATGGGCGAGAAAGTCGATCACCCAAAATGTTTGCGGCACAAGGAGTCCGACGGCGCACATCGAAATCAACAGCGCGCTCTCGGTCCAGACCCCGATCAAGGTGAGGATCAGGCAGACGTCGCAGAAATACAGAAAGTTGGTCGGCCCGTAGCAGTAGGTGTACACCGGCACCAGGACGGCCATGAAGGCGCTGAAGCCGATCTTGACGGTGAGCGAAATGCGGGCGGACGGCTGCTCGACGGCGATTACGGACATTGCGGTGGGACTTTCCATTGCACAATCCGCCAGCCCTAGCGCCGGATCGGTAAACAGACCCGTATTCCGCAACCTTGAATTGATCGGCGTTCGGGAATTCGGTTAACGCCAACTCAGCGGCGCCGGTACAGTTTTATCCGCCCGCGCTCGAGGTGGCCGCTGCCCCTCCAACAACACCAGTCGGTGGCTATGGGTCCCGGCCTTCGCCGGGACGACATTAGTGATGGCGGAACGATCCCATCCCCAACTCATGCGAACACGACATTTTGTCATGGCAGTTGCATTTTTTGCATTGCATCATATGATGACAATAATTCAATCAAATCCCCGACATTGAAGGGACTCCTGCCATGGCAACCAGCACCGATCCCGTCGTCATCCTCTCCGCCGCCCGCACCCCGCTCGGCCGCTTCATGGGCGAGCTCTCGCCATTGCCGGCGCACAAGCTCGGCTCGCATGTGATCGGGGCGGCGCTCGAGCACGCAAAACTCGCGCCCGAGCGTATCGACGAGGTGTTCATGGGCAACGTGCTGACCGCCGGTCAGGGGCAGGCCCCTGCCCGCCAGGCCGCGCGCGGCGCCAGACTGCCGGATGCCACCGGCGCCACCACCGTCAACAAGGTCTGCGGCTCCGGCATGAAGGCGACCATGCTCGCCCACGACATCATCAAGGCCGGCTCGGCCGAGATCGTGCTGTCCGGCGGCATGGAGAGCATGAGCAATGCGCCGTATCTGTTGCAGAAGGCGCGCGGCGGGTATCGCGCCGGCCACGACCGCATCATCGATCACATGATGATGGACGGGCTCGAGGACGCCTATGAGACCGGCCGCTCGATGGGCGATTTCGGCGAAGCGACCGCGGAGGCCTATCAGTTCACCCGCGCCGACCAGGACGCGTTCGCGATGGAGACGTTGAGCCGCGCCCGCAAGGCGGTCGAGGGCGGCGCCTTCAAGGCCGAGATCGCCCCGATCACGCTCGCCGAGAAGGCCGGCCCGCGCATCGTTGCCAATGACGAACACCCGCTGAAGGTCGATCCAGCGAAAATCCCCGGCCTGAAGCCGGCATTCCGCGCGGGCGGCACCATCACGCCGGCCGCCTCATCGGCCAATGCCGACGGCGCCGCAGCACTGATCCTCAGCCGGCGCTCGCTCGCCGATCGCGATGGACTGCCTGTTCTGGCCGAGATCAAGGGCCACGCTACCCACAGCCAGGAGCCGCAGTGGTTCACGACAGCGCCGATCCCGGCGATCAGAAAACTGCTCGACAAGGTCGGCTGGAGCGTCGGCGATGTCGACCTGTTCGAGATCAACGAGGCGTTTGCGGTGGTCGCGATGGCGGCGCAGCGCGACCTCGGCATTCCCAGGGACAGGCTGAACATCAACGGCGGCGCCTGCGCGCTCGGCCATCCGATCGGCGCCACCGGCGCGCGGCTGATCGTGACGCTGCTGCACGCGTTGGAGGCGCAGAACCTGAAGCGCGGCGTTGCGGCGCTGTGCATCGGCGGCGGCGAAGCCACCGCGATCGCCGTCGAGCGGGTCGCGCACTGATCCGGTATGCCGTCATTGCGAGCGAAGCGAAGCAATCCATCTCTTTTCACAAACCGAACGATGGATTGCTTCGTCGCTTCGCTCCTCGCAATGACGGTTAGTTATGAAAGGCGTCCATGAGGCAGTACGACGGCCTGGCGCCTGAGTCCGAAAACGAGGGAACTATGGCATTTTAGCCATGGCTCTCTCGTGCCATATTGCGCATCACGCAAAGCTTTCATCGCAATCGATCCGGAACACAATGATCTCGAACTGGCTTGCTTCCACCCTCGCCCGCCGCAACATCCACTACGGCTGGGTGATGGTGGCCGTGACTTTCCTTGCCGCGCTGATCTCCGCCGGCACCGTCGGCGCGCCCGGCGTGTTCATCGTGCCCCTGCAGAAGGAGTTCGGCTGGTCCACCGCCGAGATTTCCTCGGCGCTGTCGATCCGCTTCATCCTGTTCGGGCTGATGGCGCCGTTCGCCGCCGCGCTGATGAACCGCTACGGCCTGCGCAACGTGACGCTGGCGGCGCAGCTGATCGTGGTCTCCGGTCTATTGGCCTCGCTCGCCATGACCCAAGTCTGGCAGCTCATCCTGCTGTGGGGCGTCGTGATCGGAATCGGCACCGGGATGACCGCGCTGGTGCTCGGCGCGACCATCGCGGCGCGCTGGTTCGTGGCGCGGCGCGGCCTCGTGGTCGGCATCCTCACCGCAAGCGTCGCGACGGGACAGCTCGCCTTCCTGCCGCTCCTGGCGACGCTGACCGAGCGCTACGGCTGGCGTGTCGCGCTTGGGCTGGTCTGCGTCATGCTCGGCGTCGCCGCCTTTGCCGTGCTGATGGTGATGCGCGACCGGCCGAGCGACGTCGGCCTGCGTCCGTTCGGCGACGAGGGAAGCACGCCGCTTCCCGCGCCGCCGCCGGCCAATGCGCCGATCGTGGCCGCCGCGCTCGGCACGCTGCGCGACTCCGCGAAGTCCTCGGTGTTCTGGATCCTGTTCGCGACCTTCTTCGTCTGCGGCGCTTCGACCAACGGCCTGGTCCAGGTTCACCTGATCCCGATGTGCCTCGACTACGGCATCCCGCAGGTGCAGGCGGCAAGCCTGCTCGCCGCGATGGGGATCTTCGATTTCTTCGGCACCATCGTCTCGGGCTGGCTGTCGGACCGCTACGACAACCGCTATCTGCTGTTCTGGTATTACGGCCTGCGCGGCCTGTCGCTGCTGTTCCTGCCGTTCTCCGACTTCACGTTCTACGGGCTGTCGCTGTTCGCGATGTTCTATGGCCTCGACTGGATCGCGACGGTGCCGCCGACGGTGCGCCTCACCGCGCAGCGCTTCGGCGCCGAGCGCGCCAATCTGGTGTTCGGATGGATCTTCGCCGGCCACCAGCTCGGCGCAGGCGCCGCCGCGTTCGGCGCCGGACTGTCGCGCACGATCTATCAGAGCTACCTGCCGGCGTTCTTCATTGCCGGTGCGCTGTGCATCTTTGCCGCGCTGATCGCGCTGGCGATCGCGCCGCCGCAGCCGAAATCGGTGGCGGAGCCTAAGCCGGTCGCGGCCTGAGGCCGCCGCCTGCGCGACGTCCGCCGGTCAGTACGACAGGATGGTGCGCATCCCGAACACCACACTGTCCTTGATCCGATGCGTTTGCGTCGGATCGTTGGGATCGACGGCGCCGCCGCCGGGATGGGCGATGTATTGAAACATCGGCTGCATGGTGAAATTCGGGTTCACCACGTGCTGGTAGGTGATCTCGAGGATCGCCTCGTAGTCGCGGATCGGATACGGCGTGCCCGTGAAGATCTGGGTGTCGCGGTCGAGCGCACGCGCGGCGTCGGAAATCCTGGCATAGATCGCGGCGCATAGATCGCGGCGATGCCGAACCGATCGTCCGAATACGCCTCGCTGAAGCCGGTGAACAGGAAGCCGCCGTCGACATAGGTGCTGATCAGGTTGCGGTCCGACGGGCTGACCGAGGCGCGCATGAAGAACGCGACGCCCCTGTCAGCGTCCGGCCTGGCGCGCGCAAGCAGCTGCTCGTAGACCATGAAGATGCCGTTGTCCCGCCGCAGCCAGCGCGTGTCGCCGGAGCTGTTGGGATCGGCGAGCGACAGCCCGTCGGCCGAGAAGCGCTGGTCGGCAAACGAGCCCATGTGATACCAGGCGCCGCCGGTGATGGTCGCCGGCAGCCTGCTCTCGCCGATCTCGAACTTGTATTTGAGCTGGCCGATCCACCATGGCGGATCGTTGACCCGGAAATTGAGCCCGTGGGCGTTCAATATCTGCGGATCGTCCGTCCCCTGCGGCGGCGAAGCCGAACCGTCGAACAAGGCCAGATAGGCGGTGATGCGGTCGGACAGATTGGCCTTGAACCGGATGCCGGGCACCGCAAGTGGCGGCGACGGTCCGCCGGCCGGCAGAATGGTGCCGACAATGCCGGGCCAGCCGAGCGCCGAATTGATGAAGATGTCGTCGTACTGGCTGTCGATGAACTCGACGTCCGAGCCCTGCTGGCCGACGCGCACCGAGAGTTTGCCGCCGAGCAGCTTCTGCTCGATCCAGAGTTCATAGAGCCGCGTCGCCGGCAGCGACTCGACGCCGGACACCAGGAACAGGTTGCCGACATAGCTCCGCGACAGCCCGTCGCCGTGGATCTGGTACATGTTGGCGTGGAAGGTCGCACCGGTCCAGCCCATCGCCTTCTCGAGGTCGATGGTGGTGCCGAGATCGAGACGGCCGGTATAGGCCGCGCCGTTGCTGACACCGCCGGAGACGTTGGAAAACCCCTCACCGATATAGGTCAGGCTGAACTGGTAGCCGGCCTCCTCGAGCGCAGCCCGCGTATTAGCAATCCGGTCGGCGACCG
The DNA here is from genome assembly GCF_051547665.1 of Bradyrhizobium sp. BR 1433. Lineage (NCBI taxonomy): Bacteria > Pseudomonadati > Pseudomonadota > Alphaproteobacteria > Hyphomicrobiales > Nitrobacteraceae > Bradyrhizobium > Bradyrhizobium sp. BR 1433. The sequence continues at coordinate 8,639,822 of NZ_JBPUGG010000001.1, read as the reverse complement.
GCTTGTCTTCCGCATGCGCCGGCGCGCCGAGCGCGAGGGCCGCGGCTACCAACATCGCGCGGGAAAGAACTCTGCACATCGGGAATGCCGCGGTGCGCTCGCGCTATTTGACGATGCCGAGCCGCCGCATCAGCAGATAGGCCAGCAGCGCCGACCCGATCAGAAGGCCGGCCGCGACCAGGAACCCGCTGTCGACGTCGGTCAACGGCAATCCCTTGGTGTTCATGCCGAAGATGCCGGTGACGAGCGTCGGCGGCAGCAGCATCATGGTGACGACGGACAACGCGTGGAGGTGCTTGTTGCTCTCCTCCTCGAGCTTGAAGCGCAGCTCCTCCTCGAGCAGGCGGCTGCGCTCGTGCAGTTCGACGATGTCGTGGTCGAGACCGTCGAGCCGCTGCGCGAGCTTGCCGGCCTGCAGCCGCAGCGCCGGGCTGAGATTGTCGGTGCTCTTCTGCTCGAGCCGGTGAAACAGCACGCGCAGGCCGGCGAGCTGGCGATGCAGTCGCACACAGGTGCGGCGCATCCGGCTCAGATTCTTGCGCAGCTCCGATCCGGTATCCTCGGCGAGCACCCGCTCCTCGATCGCATCGATATCGGTGCCGATCTTGTCCGCCATGCGGTCCATGGTGTCGGCGATCTCGTCGACGATCTTCTCCAGCAGCGCCGCGACGCTGCCGACGCGATGGCCGCCCTCGAGCACGCGGCGCGTCGCATCGGCGGAGCACAGCGCCTGATGGCGGCCGCTGACCAGGAGGCGTTCGGTCATCGCAAAGCGGAGAAAGCCGGTCTCCCGGGTCGCGGCGTCGATATCCCGCACCAGATCGGAAAACACGCCGTAGACGCAATTGTCGACGACGTGGATCTGCTGGAAATTGTCATTCGACAGCAAGAGATCCCGCGCGAGCTGCGGGATGTGCATGTTGGCGATCCATGCCCGGGTGCGGACGTCGGTCAGGTTGAAGTGCAGCCACAACCTTCCGTCGTGGCTCGGCTCGATCGGCGCATCGATCGGAAGCGCCTCGGCGCGGCCGTCGTGGTGCAGGCGGAACGCCCAGACCAGACCGGGGACCGCCTCACGGGTCAGCAGCGACCCGACCGGAGCGGGAGGTGGATCAGCCAGCATGGCCCGCCCCCAAGTCAATCGACAACGCAACCGCGCGAAATGACATCTTCAAGACCTCGCCCACGCGCAACGCTGAGCAAGCGCGTCCCCTCGACGCAACATAGGAGGACGCGCCTGTTACAGTTTTATGTCAGCGACCGCCCTACTCCGCCGCAAGACCGGTCGGCGCCGCCGCCTCCGCGGCCTCCTTGTTGTAGTCGTGCACGACGCGGCCGAACGGCAGCGTCAGATCGGCGAGGAAATGATGCGCGCCGACGACACGCTTGACCGGGAAATCGGCGACCGGTGCATTGACATGCGGCACCAGGTGCAGCCGGCCGGGTCCGATCCAGGAGCCCTTGACGACGATGTCGGTGAGGTTGATCGCGACCAGCTGGCAGACCTCGAGATGGCCGTCGACGCCGGGGATCATCTTCAGATTAACTTGCGTCTTCGACAGCGTGGCGCGGGTGACGTCGCCATTGCCCGCCATGCTCTCGTGCTTGTAGCCCATCGTGCCCATCGCAACGAGCTGGCCGGCATATTCCAGCGTGCCGGTCAGCGTGTCCTTGACGATCTCGAGCTTGGGATGGGCGTATTTCTTGGGAAAGCCCCAGATCTCGCGGCCGGCCGCGATCGGCGGATCATCGTCGAGATACATCTGGCAGACGAAGTTGACCTCTTCGCCATTCAGGCGCGCGGGGATCACGAGGCCGGACTCGGTGTAGCTGCCGAAGCCGGAGCTGTCGGGCATCTTGATCCATTCGTAATGCACGATCGCCTGCTCGATCGGCTCCAGCGGCTCGGGCAGGCCGGCGCGGATCAACTCCGGATCGGTCTCATAGGTGATGACGAGGAATTCGCGATCGATGAAGCGATACGGACCGGCGGGATAGCTCGGGCCGGCGGCCGGCATCGACGGAAGCTTGAGCAGATCTTCCCTGCGCATCGCAATAACCCCCTGTTTGAAAAGTTTGCCCGAAAGCTAGCGGCCGAGATTGACAGCGATGTGAGGAATTTCCGTCAGGCGCATGACCTGCGTTTCGTGGTGGAGCCCAATGCTAACCATGCAAGCGGGCATGCCGGATGCGCCGTGCGCGGGCGCCGCAATTGTCATCACGGCGTCATCGGCGCGCTGAATTCTCGCCGCGAATTTTTGGAGTGTCTGATATGGACGCGCGAACCCCGCATTTCGACGATATCGATCACGCGACGCCGGGCTGGCGTCCGGAAGGCTGCGATCGCGTGGCCCTGGTCCTGCAGGGCGGCGGCGCACTCGGCGCCTATCAGGCTGGCGTCTATCAGGCGCTGCATGAATCCGACATCGAGCCCGACTGGGTCTGCGGCGTCTCGATCGGCGCGATCAACTCCGCGATCATCGCCGGCAATCCGCCCGAAAAGCGGCTCGAGCGGCTGCACACATTCTGGGATCGCATCACCAGCCGCAAGATCTGGCACTACACCCCGGACGGCGACATCTTCCGCAAGGCGCGCAATTTCACCAGCTCATGGCTGACGACGACGCTCGGACAACCCGGCTTCTTCACCCCGCACCAGGCCAATCCGTGGTTCAGCCCGGCCGGCGCGCGCACCGCCACCAGCTACTACGACACCACGCCGCTGCGCGAGTCCTTGCTCGAGCTGGTTGATTTCGACCGCATCAATTCCAAGAAAATACGGTTCGCGGTCGGCGCAGTGAACGTGCTCTCCGGCAACTTCATCTATTTCGACAATGCCCATGACGAGATCATTCCCGAGCACATCATGGCGAGCGGCGCGCTGCCGCCAGCGCTGCCGATGGTGAAGGTCGGCACCGATCATTTCTGGGACGGCGGCATCGTGTCCAACACGCCGCTGCAGCATCTGCTCGACCAGGAAGACAACATGAATTCGCTGGTGTTCCAGGTCGACCTGTTCTCGGCGCGCGGCGCGCTGCCGCGCGACATCCAGGACGTGATGGCCCGGCACAAGGACATCATGTATTCGTCGCGTACCCGCTACAACACCGACGTCTATCGCAAGACCTACAATCTGCGCACCGCCCTGCACAATGCGCTGGGAAAGATCCCCGACGATCAGCTGTCGGACGAGGAGCGCCAGCTCAAGAAGGCAAACGCTCGGCTGCCGGGGATCACGCTATTGCAGCTGATCTATCAGCAGAAGGCCTATGAGGGCGACGCCAAGGACCACGAATTCTCCGGCACCTCGATGCGCGAGCATTGGGTGAGCGGGCACGAGGATACCAAGCGCTCGCTGAAGCGGCGCGAATGGATCAAGATGCCCGAGAACGGCATGGGCATCGTGATCCACGACGTGCATCGCGAAGCGGAGTAAATACGTGTCGTCATTGCGAGGAGCGCGGCGACGAAGCAATCCATACCTCAGCACATGGTGATATGGATTGCTTCGCTACGCTCGCAATGACGATTGAGGCGCCGCTTACGGCCGCGTCGACATGTTGCTCGGCGGACCAGCCTTGCGGATCGGTTCGGCGAGGCGCGCGAACTCGCAGAGCAGCGAGCGCGTCTTGCGCGGATCGATCACCTCCTCGACCCAGAACTTCTCGGCCGAGCGGAACGGCGAGCGCAGCTTGTTGAGGCGATCCTCGATCTCGCGCAGCTTGGCGGCGGGATCGGCGGCCGCATCGATCTCGGCGCGATAGGCCGCCTCGATGCCGCCCTCCAGCGGTAGCGAGCCCCAATAGGCCGACGGCCACGCGTAGCGCATCGAGAAACGGTTGGCCGGCTGATGCACCACGCCGGCGACGCCGAAGGCGTTGCGGATGATGATGGTGCACCACGGCACCGTGCTCTGGTTGACCGCCGCCATCGCCCGCACGCCATGGCGGATGGTCGCCGTCTTCTCCGCCTCGAGCCCGATCATGAAGCCGGGGCAGTCCATCAGGTAGACCACCGGCAGATGGAAGGTCTCGGCGAAGTCGACCCAGCGCACCACCTTCTGGCAGGCGTCCGCGGTCCAAGAGCCGCCATAGTGGAAAGGATCGCTGGCGAGCAGCAGCACCGATCTGCCCTCGATCCGCGCCAATCCGGTGATGATCGGGCGGCCGAAATTGGTGCCGACCTCGAAGAACGAGCCCTTGTCGACGACGGCGTCGATGATCGGCCGCATCTTGTAGACCTGCCGGCGGTTGCGCGGCACGGCCTTGAGCAGCGATTCCTCGGCACGCTCCGGATCGTCGGTGCAGGGAATGGTCGGCGGCAGGTCGTAGACCGACGGCGGCAGATAGGACAGGAAGCGCCGCGCGTAGTCGAACGCCTCCTCTTCGGTCTCGACGGCCTGATCGATCGCGCCGGCGCGGGTCTGGATGTCTGCGCCGCCGAGCTCCTGCTTGGTCAGATCCTGACCCAGGCGCTTCACCACCGGCGGGCCGGCGACGAACATCGCGGAGCTCTTGGTCATGACAGAGTAATGCGTGGCGGCAAGCCGCGCGGCACCGAGGCCCGCGACCGAGCCGAGCCCGAGACCGACCACCGGCACGCGGGCCAAATTGGCGGTCGTGTACCAGTACCAGCGCGTGCCGCCGACGCCGCCAGGCAGATTGGCCGCGCCCCTGCGTCTCGATCGTCTTCACCGAGCCGCCGCCGCCGGAGCCCTCGATCACGCGAACGATCGGCAAGCGGAAGTCGTGCGCCATCTCCTCCGCCATCAACGGCTTGGCGGAAATCGATGCATCCGCCGAGCCGCCGCGCACGGTGAAGTCGTCGCCGACCACGACCACGGTGCGGCCGTCGACCCTGGCGCGGCCGAACACGCAGTTCGCCGGCGTCAGGTGCTTGAGTTCGTTGCTCTCGTCATATTCGGCGATGCCGGAGATGGCACCGACCTCGTGAAAGCTGCTCTGGTCGACGAGCTTGTCGATGCGCTCACGAACCGTGAGCCGGCCCTGGTCGCGTTGCCGCTTGACCTTGTCAACGCCTCCCATCTCCCGCGCGAACGCTTCGCGGCGGGCGAGGTCGTCGAGTTCCGGCTTCCAGTTCATTCACTGCTCCCGTCTTGAGGATTTTGTTGTTATGGGCGGTCACCGGAAGCGACTTGCGTTCGATCCGATTGCTGAAGATGTCGCCGTCGGCGCCTTCGAGCAGGCTGCCGAGTGCGGCCGCGAGCTCGACCATTTGCGGCGCCACCTCACGATGTAGCCGCGCCTCGTCATACATCGCCGAGAGCAGGCCGATCGTGGTGACCACATAGGTCTGGTACTGCGGCGACCACAGCGGCACCGCGACGCCGTTGATGTGCGGGCTCCACAGGCCGCAGGCGACGACGTAGCCGTGCTCCTGCAAATGCCGGCGGTTGGCCTCGATGCGCGGCGTCAGCATCTTGGCGCTGTCGGGCAACTCGCCTTCCATCTCGGCGATCAGCGCGTCGCCGACCGCGGGATCGAGCGCGGCCGTATAGGCGTGGCCGGCCGCGGTGGTCGCCATCGAGATCCGGCTGCCGGTGGCCTCATGCAGGCCGAGCGCGTTGGCCGCGCGGGCGAACTCCAGATAGACCAGGTGAAAGCGGTCGGGGATGACGAAGCCCACCGTGCCGGGCAACTGATCGGCGACATCCTGCAGGCGCAGCCGGATCAGATTGCGCAGCTGCAGCCCCTTCATCATCGTGGTGCTCATCGCGACCGCGCTCGGGCCGATGCGATATTTCTGGTCGCGCGGCAGATAGACCAGTTGCCCCATCCGCGTCAGCGTGTGCGTCAGCCGCGACACCGTCGAACGCGGCAGACCGCAGCGGTTCGAGATCTCGAGATTGCCGAGCCGGGCCTCGTGTCCCTCGAAGCACCGCAACACGTCGAAGGCGCGCGACACCACCTGGATGACATCGCCATCGCCTGTCTCGCTGGCGAGCATTCCCTGCCTGCTAAGCCGTTCCGAGCGCCTTCCCATCTGTTTGGCTCCATTCCGTCCTGCGGAATAAAATTCCACTTGCAGAACAAGCTACCTCAGGCAATCTGGCGCCACAACAAAAAGCCGTTCGCCGGATGAAATTTCCGCAAGACGGTATCGGAGAGTGGAATGCCAGAGATCAAGGTTGTGACCGAAGTTGCCGGGCGCGTTTGCGCGCTTCCTGTCGAGAACGGCAGCAGCATCGGCAATGGCGACGAGATTGCGTTCGTCGAAGCGATGAAGATGGAAATACCGGTCACGTCGACTGCAGCAGGCAAAATCAGAGTCGATCTTGGTCAAGATCGACGATGTCATCGCCGAAGGCCAGGCGGTCGCGATCGTCGAGACCTGAGATCCCGTCCTTCCAGTCCAGCCGCGACAATCTGTCCGGTGATGCAGCGGCCGAAATCGCCGGCTTGCGCCGGAGGTAGCGTTGCCATCGCCGGATCACGATGCAATCATCCCGCCCGGAAAAGTTTCGCACAGCGAAACAAGGGGAGGAATTATGATCCATTGGCTGATGGCGCTCGCGCCTGCCGCTCTTGCCGGCATTTCGATCTTCGCTGCCCTGCCCGCCTCGGCCGAGGACATCAAGCTGCCGCCGACCATGGCGGTGACCGCCTACGACACCGGCACCGCCGGCTTCAACATCGCGGTCGGCGTCGGCAAGATGATGAAGGACAAATACGGCACCGACGTCCGCGTGCTGCCGGCCGGCAATGACGTCGCGCGGCTCGCGCCGCTGCGCGCCAAGCGCGCGGTCTCCTCGGCGATGGGATCGGGTACCTATTTCGCGCAGGAAGGCGTGTTCGAGTTCGGCGCCAAGGAGTGGGGCCCGCAGCCGCTGCAGCTCATGCTGTCGTCGGTCGACTGCAATTGTGGCGCGCTCGGCGTGGCAGCCGATGCCGGCGTCAAGGAAATGAAGGACCTTCGCGGCAAGCGCGTCGGCTTCGTGGTCGGCTCGCCGGCGCTGAACCAGAACTCGCTCGCGATGCTCGCGTTCGGCGGCCTCACCCAGAAGGACGTCAAGATCGTCGAGTTCGCAAGCTATGGGGCGATGTGGAAAGGCCTGATCAACAACGACACCGATGCCGCCTTCGGCACCACGATCACCGGCCCCGCCAAGGAAGCCGAGACCTCGCCGCGCGGCCTGATGTGGCCGCCGCTGCCCGCCGACGACAAGGAAGGCTGGGCACGGGTGAAAAAGGTCGGCTCGTTCTTCTTCCCGCAAACCGCAACCTGCGGTGCCGGCATCTCGCCGGACAAGCCGATCCAGCTCGGCAATTACCCCTACCCGATCTTCGTCGCCTATGCGGCGCAGCCGGTCGACCAGATCTACGCGATCACCAAGGCGATGATCGTCAACTACGACGCCTACAAGGATTCGGCGCCCGGCGCCGCCGGGCTCGGCGCCGACCGGCAGACCAAGAACTGGGTCGTTCCCGTGCATCCCGGCGCGGTGAAGGCGCTCAAGGAAACCGGCCACTGGAGCGACGAGCAGGACGCGCACAACAACACGCTTTACAAGCGCCAGGAGGTGCTCGCCGCCGCCTGGACGGATTACGGCAAGTCGAACCCGCCGTCGGACGACAAGGCCTTCCTCGATGGCTGGATGAAGGCGCGCGCCGCCGCGCTTGCGAAAGCCAATATGCCCAACGGCTTTGAGTGAGACCCGCCGACGCGCGATGAGATCGGGTTAATCGTCATCGCGCTTCAACCCGTTCGAGCATGGTGCTTCCGGAAAACCGCTTCACACTTTTCCGGATCATGCTCTAGGCTACAGGCAAAACCGACAACATTGGGGGATGCGTAATGCCCGAGAACGCCGCGGCTGCGCCTGCGAAAAGAATCGAGTTTGAAGATCCGCATGCCGGTCTGAACATCTGCAGGAGGCCGAGGTCACGCGCGTGCGCACCCTGCGCGGGGTGTGGCGCTGGGCGCTGGTGGTCGCAACCGCCGCAACCATCCTGCTCTGCATCAACCAGCAATTCTCACTGCGCTTCTTCATCGACTATACCCAGCTCAACACCGAATATTTCTATCTCCTGATCGCGTTGATGCTGCCCTTCACGTTCCTGATCTTCCCGGGATCGGAGCGCGCGCCGCTGAACCGCATTCCCTGGTATGATCTCGCGCTCGCCGTCGCGACCTTCGCCGCCTCGATCTGGCTGATGCTGAACGTGCGCAAGGCGGCGCAATATGGCTGGGAGTCCGACGGCGCGCCCAGGAACGTCATCATCGCCGGACTCGTGATGTGGGTGATGCTGATGGAGGCGCTGCGCCGGACCGGCGGCTGGAGCCTCCTGCTCAGCGTGCTGCCCTTCACCGTCTATCCGCTGTTCGCCGAGGCCAGCTGGCTCGGGCCGTTCCGCGGCTCGCAGCTCACGCTCGACCAGACCACCGCCTACCACGTGCTGTCGGGCGAGAGCCTGCTCGGCATTCCGATCCAGGCCTTCGCCGACACCGTGATCGGCTTTTTGGTGTTCGGCACCGCGCTGATGATGACCGGCGCCGGAAAATTCTTCATCAACCTCGCCTTCGCGCTGTGCGGCACGTTCCGCGGAGGCGCCGCCAAGGTCTGCATCTTCGCCTCCGGCCTGCTCGGCATGATGTCGGGCTCGATCGTCTCCAACGTGCTGACCGCCGGCACGATGACGATCCCGGTCATGAAGAAGAGCGGCTTCCGCGCCTCCTATGCCGGCGCGATCGAGGCCTGCGCCTCCACCGGCGCCGTGCTGGCGCCGCCGGTGATGGGCGCCACCGCGTTCGTGATCGCGCAGTTCCTCAATATCAGCTACGCGGAGGTCGCGGTGGCCGCGATCATCCCTGCGGCGCTCTACTATGTCGGCCTGTTCATGCAGGTCGATTCCTACGCCGCGCGCCACGGGCTGAAGGGCATTCCGCGCGCCGAGCTGCCGCGCGTGATGGATACGATCAAGGACGGCTGGTACTACGTCTTCGTGATCGCGCTCCTGATCGTGATGCTGCTGTATTTCAAGCGCGAAAGCCACGCACCGTTCTACGCCACCGCGCTGCTGCTGGTGCTGAACCAGATCTTCTCCAAGGAGACCCGCTGGACGCTCGGGACGATCGCAAAGTTCCTCGAGGTCAATGGCCGCACCTTCGTCGAGCTGGTCGGCATCCTCGCCGGTTGCGGTCTTCTGATCGGCGCGTTCTCGATGACCGGCGTGGTCTCCAGCCTCGCCAACGATCTTTTGACGCTCGCGGGCGACAACGCGTTCCTGCTGCTCGCGATGTGTGCCTTCACCAGCCTGATCCTCGGCCTCGGGCTGACCACCACCGCCTGCTACATCTTCCTCGCCATCCTGGTCGCGCCCGCGCTGGAGAAGCTCGGGCTGAACCGGATGGCGGTGCACATGTTCATCTTCTATTGGGGCATGCTGTCGTCGATCACCCCGCCGGTGGCGATCGCCTCCTTCGCCGCGGCCGGCATCGCCGGCTCGCCCGCGATGAAGACCGGATGGGAATCGATGTGGGTCGGCAGCATCATCTATTTCATCCCGTTCTTCTTCGTGCTGAACCCGGCGCTGGTGATGCAGGGGCCGAGCCCCTATCTCGCCGGCCTCGGCCTGATGGCGCTCGCGGCATGCGGCACGCTGTTCATCTGCGGCGGCATCCAGGGCTATCAGGCCTTCGTCGGCGACCTCCGCGGCGCCGGTGCCCTGGAATGGCCGCTCCGGGTGCTGCTGGTGATCGGCGGCTTCGTGCTCGCGACGCCTGGCGGCGGCATCAACCCGCTGTCGCAGCTGCAGGTGTCGCTGCTGGGGCTCGCGATCCTCGCCCCGACGGTGCTGATCGCCTTGCTGCTGGTCCGCCGTCAGGCGCTGGTTCCGAACCAGTTGCGCGCGCCCTGATTGCGTTGCACAACAGGAGGCGATGAAACGATCGCCTCCTCCCGTCACCGCCACCACCACGGCTTGGTCCAGCTCGAAGCCGCCGCTGCTGCGGTTTCTGCACACTTGTTACGCAGACTTCCTGCCGGAGGCCGCCGGCGCGGTGGCCGACTACATCCCCGAGCTCGGCAAGGCCGACCCTGCCCATTTCGGCATCAGCCTGGCGACGCTCGACGGCCACGTCTACGAGGTCGGCGACACCAGGGTGCCGTTCACCATCCAGTCGATGTCGAAGCCGTTCGTGTTCGCGCTGGCGCTGGACACGCTGGGCGCCGAGCGGGTGGAAAGCGTGATCGGCGTCGAGCCGTCCGGCGACCCCTTCAACTCGATCCGGCTCAATGCCGAGAACCATCCGTTCAATGCGATGGTCAATGCCGGCGCGATCGCTTGCTCCGGCCTGCTCCACGCCGACAAGGGCGACGGCGCGTTCGACTATATCCTCCATGCGCTCGGCCGCTTCGCCGGCCGGGAACTCGATGTCGACGAGGCGGTCTACGCCTCCGAGAGTGCCACCGGCGACCGCAACCGGGCGATCGGTTATCTCCTGCGCACCAACAGCGTGATCACCGAGAACGTGCCTGCGGTGCTCGACGTCTATTTCCGGCAATGCTCCATCCTGGTCACCGCGCGCGACACCGCCGTGATGGCGGCGACGCTCGCCAATCGCGGCATCAACCCGCTGACCGAGGAGCAGGTGGTGACGCCCTACGCCATCGCGCGCACGCTATCGGTGATGACCTCGTCGGGCATGTACGACTATGCCGGCGAATGGATCTACCGCGTCGGCATTCCCGCCAAGAGCGGCGTCGGCGGCGGCATTCTGGCGGCACTGCCGGCGCGGCTCGGGCTCGGCAGCTATTCGCCAAAACTCGACAAGCACGGCAACAGCGTGCGCGGCATCAAGGTGTGCGAGACGCTGTCGGCGCATTACGACCTGCATATGCTGAACCGCAGCGACGACGCACGCCACAGCATCATCGCCGACTACAATATCGGCAAGAACCCGTCGCGGCGGGTACGCCGGCCGCAGGAGCAGGAGATCCTGGCAAGGCACTTCCAGGAAGTCCGCGTGATCGAACTGGTCGGCACCCTGTCGCTCTCCAATGTCGACTATGTCTCGCGCCGCCTCGCCGGCAGCCCGCGGCCCGAATTCGTGATCTTCGATCTGCGCCGCGTCACCTCGACGACCCGCGCCGGCGCAAGGCTGGTGGCCGAAGCTTTCCAGGAGCTCGCCGAGCTCGGCGTCACCGTGATCCTGTCCGGCATCAAGCGGACGTCGCGCGAATGGGCCACGATCAGCGAGTGGACCAGGCGGCTCGGCAATATCAGGGATTTCTATCTGCTCGACACCGCGATCGAGTGGGCCGAGGACCAGATCGTCTACCGCTATGGCGGCTCGATCGACTTCCTCGAGACCACGGAGCTTTCCGAGCAGCCGCTGCTCACCGGATTGAGCGAAGCCGAGATCGCCGATCTCACCTCGCTTTGCACGGTCCGGACCTACCAGCAGAATGAAAAGGTCATCGCCGCGGGCAGTGAGGCCACCTCACTGTTCTTCCTGCGCAGCGGCGTGGTTCACGTCACCCTGCCGGACGGCATCCGGCTCGCGACGCTGACTGCCGGCATGGCGTTCGGCGAGATGGCGCTGCTGGAGCCGAAGCGGGTCGCGGACGTGGTCGCCGACATGTCGGCGACCACCTACGAAGTGACGATCGAGGATTTCGAGCGCTTCCGCGAGCGACATCCGCGCGCCGGCGAGCGGATCATGCGCAACCTCGCGCAGATCCTCGCCGATCGGCTGATCGTGGCGAATGCCAAGGTGGATCTGCTGACGTCGGGGTAGGTCTCTCTGTTCTCCCTCTCCCCGCCCTTCGCGGGGAGAGGGTCGGGGTGAGGGGCTGCATCCGCAAAATAACTTCGAGTCAGACTTCGCGGAGATTCCCCCTCACCCGGACCGCATTCCGCTTCGCTGCATGCGCTCCGGCCTCTCCCCGCAGGCGGGGCGAGGCGAAGGACTCCGCGACGCGATCCGCTCAGCTCACCACTTCCGTCACCGGCTGCATGTCGATCTCGAACGTTTCGAGAAATTTCGACGTCATGATGTAGAAGCCGACCGAGAGTTGCAGCTCGATCAGCGCGGCCGGCGTCAGCTTCGCCGCGATGGTCTTGAAGGTCGCGTCGGTCGGCTTCTTGAGCTTGACGATCTCGTCGGTGAAGGCGAGCGCAGCGCGCTGCACCTCGTTGAAGCAGGTCGCGGACCGCCAATCCTCGAGCGCGGCGTTCTGCTCGTCGGTGACGCCGACATTCTTGCCGATCCGCTTGTGCGCGACGATCTCGTAGGGCGCCTCACAGAGAATGCCGGTGCGCGTGATCGCAAGCTCGCGGACGACGGGATCGAGCTCGCCCTTGTGGCGGATCGCGCCGCCGAGCCGGCAATACTGTTCAAAGTAGCTTGGCGAATGCGCCATCATGCGAAAGATATTGGCGTTGCGGTTCTTGTCGAGGATCTCGCGGTCCGCGGGCTTGCCTTCGCGGGATCGGAGTAGTCGATACGGGCCATTTCCTAACCTTGATCTTGCTGTCGTTTCTGTCGGGTTCCGAAACACTAGAGCTTTTTCCGTTCCGATGAAATCGGAACGGGGCCCTAGATCCTTGTTTTGACGCGTTTTCTTCACGCGAACCGATATCCACTTCGCTCGAAAACGCTCTGTACGGGCTGCTGTCGCAGGAGCAACACGCGCGAGTCAAATTGCCGCCGCATTCCCAGACAACGCTGTCACAGTCGATATTCGCTGAGTGGGGACTCGTCAAAAGCGAATACTCGACACGGGGTGTTCCGAGTAAAAAATCCGGCCGTCTTGCGCGCAATTCGCGCAACGATGAGTCACGCCCAAGTCTAGGGGAAACGCATGAAGGAAGCCACCAAGAGGGCGGCCTCGGAAGCGCTTGCGCAAATGCTGGCGGTGACGGCAATGCTCGTCATCGCCAGCGTGATCTTTTATTGGCACTGAGGCATGATCCCGAAAAGTGTGTAGCGGTTTTCGGAAAGATCATGCCCAAAATGATCCGCAAACTATGAGGGGCAAGAGCGAACCTGTTCAGCCTGGTCTTGCGTTCTGACTGGATCGTTCAGCCCCTCATTTCGCCTTTGCGAAATATGGAACCAGCCTCCCCGCGAATTGCGTGAAGCGCGCCGCGACCTTGTCGCCGATGGCGAGGCCGTTGTCGCCATGGGCCATCATGCGAAAGCCCTCGTCGGCATCGACAAGCACGATGTTGTACGGCACATGCGCCCGCGTCTCCGGCGTCGCGGCGCGGCAGACCAGCGAGGTCGCATACACCGTCCCTGCCCCGCTGGCGCGATGCTCGGCCAGATCGGGCGAACCGCAGGCGGCGCAAAAGCTGCGGCGGAAATATTGCCGCGCGCCGCAGCCGTTGCAGGACTGGTAGACGATGGCTTCGGTGCCCTTGGTCCAGTCCACGATCGGTCCGCTCATCGCACGCACTCCAGGAACATGCTGACATGTGACGACAGCACTCCGCCATCGCCGTGCAGCAGCGCCACCGAGGCGTCGCGCACCTGGCGATTTTCGGCGCGCCCGGTCATCTGCAGATGGGTCTCGACCAGATGCGCCATCGCGCCGCCGACACCGCAATGGCCATAGCTGAGCAGGCCGCCATGGGTGTTGAGCGGCATCTCGCCATCCTGATTGAAATAACCGGCGCGCACCCGCGCCGCCGCCTCGCCGCGTCCGGCAAGGCCGAGATCCTCCAGCAGCATCGCGAGCGTGATCGTGAAGCTGTCGTAGACCGCGGCGTAGCGCACGTCCGGGATCGCGACGCCCGCCGCCTGCTTCGCTTTCGCGATCGAAATCTCGGCGCCGAGTTCGCTCAGCGCAGGCGCTGCGGTGACGTGCTGATGGGTGTGTGCCTGGGCGCAGCCGCGGACGCGGACCTGCCGCTCGCCGGTCGGCTCGCGGCTGATCACACAGGCCGCACCGCCGTCCGACACCGGGCAGCAGTCGAGCAGCTTGAGCGGCATCGCCACGGGCTTGGAGGCCATCACGTCGGCAACCGTGATCGGCTCGTGGAATTGCGCGCCGGGATGCGTCAGCGCGTGCTTGCGCATCAGCACCGCGAACTCGGCGAGGTCTTCCTGCGTGAGGCCGTATTCATGCATGTAGCGGGTCGCGACCAGGCCGTAATAGGCCGGGATCGTCGGCCCCAGCGTCACCTCGTAGTCGGGATGCCCGACCTGGGCCAGCGCCTGGATCGAGGCGTCGCGGCTCTGCCCGGTCAGCCGGTTCTCGCCGCCGACCACCAGCACGTGTTTTGCAACACCGGCGTCGACCAGGTGATGCGCCAGCATGGTCATCGCAAGCCCGGTGGCGCCGCCGACCTGCACGGCGTGCGCGTAAGACGGGTGAATGCCGAAATGCTCGGCGAACACCGTGGCCAGCATGATGTGCGGCGAGACCGTGGAGTAGCCGCACAGGATGCCGTCGATCTCGGAGCGCTTCAGCCCGGCATCCGAGATCGCAAGCTCGGCCGCCCTGCTCATCAGGTCGAGCGAGGACAGGCCCTCATGTTTGCCGTAGGACGTGAGGCCGACGCCGGTGACGAAGCTCATTTCAGCGCACCTATCTCAGAGCGTCATTCCGGGGCGATGCGAAGCATCGAACCCGGAATCTCGAGATTCCGGGTCTGGTCCTTCGGACCATCCCGGAATGACAACCTACAATGACTTGCGTCATCTCAATACGACTTCGGAAGGCCGAGCACCTTCTCGCCGATGAAGCTGAGGATCAGCTGCGGACTGATCGGCGCGATGCGCGGGATCAGCGATTCCCGCAAGTAGCGCTCGACGTGATACTCCTTGGCGTAGCCGAAGCCGCCATGGGTCATCACCGCTTGCTCGCAGGCATGGAAGCCGGCTTCCGCCGCGAGATACTTTGCGGAGTTCGCCGCGGGGCCGCAGGGCAGGTTCTGGTCATACTGCCAGCCGGCGCGCAGCACCATCAGCCAGGCGGCCTCCAGTTCCATCCAGCACTTCGCCAGCGGATGCTGGATCGCCTGGTTCATGCCGATCGGACGGTTGAACACGATGCGACCCTTGGCGTATTCCGACGCCCGCTTCAGCGCGATCTGGCCGAGGCCGACCGCTTCGGCCGCGATCAGGATGCGTTCGGGATTCATGCCGTGCAGGATGTATTCGAAGCCGCGGCCCTCCTCGCCGATGCGGTCTTCGACCGGGATCTCGAAATTCTCGAAGAACAGCTCGTTGGAATCGACCGGCTTGCGGCCCATCTTCTCGATCTCGTGCACGGTGACGCGCTTGCGGTCGAAATCGGTGTAGAACAGGCTGAGGCCATGGGTCGGGCTGCGCACCTCCTCCAGCGGCGTGGTGCGCGCGAGCAGCAGGATCTTGTTGGCGACCTGGGCGGTCGAGATCCACACCTTCTGGCCGTTGACGATGTATTTGTCGCCCTGGCGCACCGCGCGGGTCTTGAGCTGCGTGGTGTTGAGGCCGGTGTTCGGCTCGGTCACCGCGAAGCAGGACTTGTCGCGGCCGTCGATGATCGGCGGCAGCATGCGCTGGCACTGCTCCTTGGTGCCGAACACCACCACCGGATTGAGCCCGAACACGTTCATATGCACCGCGGACGCGCCGGACATGCCGGCACCGGATTCGGAGATCGTGCGCATCATGATCGCGGCATCGGTGATGCCGAGCCCGGAGCCGCCATATTCCTCGGGGATGCAGATGCCGAGCCAGCCGGCATCGGCCAGCGCGCGGTGGAAGTCGGCCGGATAGCCGCCCTCCTTGTCCTTCTTCAGCCAGTAGGCTTCGTCAAAGCGCGAGCAGATCTTGGCGACGGCATCGCGGATCGATTCCTGGTTGGCGGAGAGTGCGAAATCCATCTGTCGTGCTCCTATGCCTGCACCGCTTTGGCCGCGCCGTCGCGCACCATCGCCGCGATCTCCTCGGTGGAGAAGCCTGCCTCCCGCAAGATCTCCGCGCTGTGCTCGCCGAGCCGCGGCGCCAGCCGGCTCGGCTCAACCTTGGTCTCCGACCAGCGCGCCGACGGAGTCATGCTGCGGATCCGGCCCTCGGTCGGGTGATCGACCACGGGGAAGACGCCGGTCGCGACCATATGCGGGTCCTCCAGCAGGCTCTCGAGATCGTGCATCGGCATCACCGGCACGTCGGCCTTCTCGAGGATTTCGTTCCACTCGGCTGTCGTCTTGGTCTGCAGGATGCGCGCGAGCTCGGCGTAGACGACATCGATATTGGTGGCGCGGCCGGCGAAGGTCGCGAATTTCGGATCGCTGCGCAGATCGTCGCGGCCGGTCGCCTTGAAGAAGTTCTCCCACTGCTTGTCGTTGTAGACGATCACGCAGATATAGCCGTCGAGCGTCTTGTACGGCCGCCGGTCCGGCGACAGATGGCGCGCATAGCCGCCCTTGTCGAGCGGCGGATCGTAGGTCAGGCCGCCCATGTGATCGCCCATGACGAACCCGGCCATGGTCTCGAACATCGGAATGTCGACGCGCTGGCCCTGCCCGGTACGGTCGCGATGCACGAGGCTCGCACAGATCGCGCCGACCGCGGTGAGGCCGACGATGCGATCCACCAGCGCGTTCGGCACATAGCGCGGCACGCCGTCCGAGGTTTGCGCCATCAGCGCCGGCAGCGCGGTCGCGCCCTGGATCAAATCGTCATAGGCGGGCTTGGCGGCATAAGGTCCCTCCTGGCCGAAGCCGAACACGCCGGCATAGATCAGCCGCGGGTTGACCTTGGAAACGACGTCATAGCCGAGCTGCAGCCGCGCCATCGCCTGCGGGCGCACATTGTAGACCAGCACGTCGGCCTTCGCGATCAGCCGCAGCACCGCCTCGCGCCCCGCCGGCTTCTTCAGATCGAGGCAAACCGAGCGCTTGCTGCGGTTGGTGTTGAGGAACACCGGTCCCATGCCGGAATGCCGCGTTGGGCCGATCTGCCGCGTCACGTCGCCGTCGGGCGATTCCACCTCGATGACGTCGGCGCCGTAATCGCCAAGCATCTGCGTGGCGTAGGGTCCCATCAGCACGGTCGTCATGTCGACGACCTTGATACCCTGCAGTGGTCCCATCGTCCTGTTCGCTCCCGGATGTCGTGGTTATGGAGCTAGTAACGGGAGCTATTCCAAGAGATCAAGCTGCGCCGGGCGTATGGGCGTATGCATGGCTGCGGCCGGGCCGCTTCCGTGCGGCGGAATGCAGGGTGGGCAAAACGAAGCGGATTCACCGCCGCCCTTATGCCGGCGACTGCCCCGTCATCACCTCGCGCGCCTTCAGGAGCTTTTCCAGTTCCGCATTCTGCTGCTCGAGCCGCTCGGCGATGCGCTCCTCGACTTCGGCGCCGGCAGCGCCTGCGGCCTGCTCGATCAGCTGCCTGATATTGTCCCGGAGGATCGCGATACGATCGTTCACTTCCGACAGCGACAGAGACGTCTCGATTCCCATGGTCCGTTCTCCCGGTGACAAGCACAGGCAGCTTAGCGCGGCGGGAGGTCCGGGCATATCCCTTAACCGCCTTAGCAACCCCGATCCCTACTGTGCATGGGGTTGTTTTCGATGTTTTCGATTTAACCCAGCCTCGCCCCCGCTTTAGCCCATGCCTTTGGCCAGCATCTCCCGCAGCGCGGTCTTCAGCACCTTGCCGTAATTGTTCTTCGGCAGGGCATCGAGATAGACATAGCGCTTCGGCCGCTTGAAGCGGGCGATCGAGGCAAGGCAATGCGCGTCGAGCTTGCCGTCGTCGGCGGCGGCGCCGTCCGCGAGCACGACGCAGGCGACGACGATCTCGCCCCATTCCGGATCCGGCACACCGACGGCCGAGACCTCACGGACATCGGGATGGGTCAGCAGGGCTTCCTCGACCTCGCGCGGATAGATGTTGGTGCCGCCGGAGATGATCACGTCCTTGGAGCGGTCCGACAGCGTGAGGAAGCCGTCGGCGTCGAGCCGGCCGACATCGCCGGTGCGCAGCCAGCCGTCCTTCAACGTCTCGGCATTGGCCTCGGGATTGTTCCAGTAGCCGAGCATCACGGTCGCGCCCTTGACCTCGATCTCGCCGGTCTCCCCGGCAGGCAGCGGCGTGCCGTCCTTGTCGGTGATGCGCACGGTGACGACGCTCTGCGCCAGCCCGACCGAAGCCAGCCGTTGGAGATAGCGCGGGTGATCGCTCCGGGCGTGCCAGCCGCGCGACAGCGCCGTGATGGTCATCGGCGACTCGCCCTGGCCGTAGATCTGCACGAAGCGCTGGCCCATCGTCGCCATCGCATCGGTGATGTCGGCCGTGTACATCGGACCGCCGCCATAGATGATGGTGCGCAGCCCCTCGCCGTTCTCGCCGCGCCTCTTGGCGACATCGACCAGGCGGCGCACCATCGTGGGGGCCGCGAACATCACGACATTGTCGAGCTGGCGGCCGAGGTTGAGCACCTCGTCCGGATCGAAGCCGCCGGACTCCGGCACGACGTGGCGGCCCCCCATCCGGACGTGCGGGAAATTGTAGAGGCCGGCGCCATGCGAGATCGGCGCGGCATAGAGCGAGGCATCCTGCGGCGTCGCCGGATCGACGTCGGCGAGATAGCACAGCGACATCGCGACCAGATTGCCGTGGCCGAGCATCACGCCCTTGGGACGGCCGGTGGTGCCCGATGTGTAGAACAGCCAGGCAAGATCGTTGCTCTCGCGCGGCAGCGGCGCGGGTCGGCCCTCGCCGCTTCGCATCGACTTGTAAGCGTCGCTGTCGACCGACAGCGTGGTCATGCCGGCGGGGCAGTCGTCCTTCGCCTCGTTCAACGCACCGATCGTATCGTCGGAGACGAAGGCGAGCTTGGCACCGCCATTGCCGCAGATCCATGCCGCCTCGCGGCCGTGCAGCTTGGCATTGATCGGAATCGCGGCGGCGCCGATCCACCAGATGCCGTAGAGGCATTCGAGATATTGCGTGCAGTTCGACGCAAACAGCGCGATGCGGTCGCCGGCGGCAATGCCGTGATCGCGCGCCAGCGCCGCCCCGATCGAGGCGGCGCGGCGGGCAAAGGTGGCGTAGTCGGCATCGAGATCGAAACCGGTCAGCAGCGCCGGCGCGTCGGGACGCGCCCGTGCCGTCGCCGCCAGCCATTCGGCAATGTTCAAGCTACTTCGCCGGCTCGAGGATCGAGACGTAGTTGGCGACCGCGGCGCCGCCCATGTTGAAGATGCCGCCAATCTGCGGGTTCTTGAGCTGCATGCCCTCGGGCGCTTGCCCCGTGAGCTGCATCGCGCTCATCACGTGCATGGAGACGCCGGTGGCGCCGATCGGGTGGCCCTTGGCCTTGAGGCCGCCGGACGGATTGACCGGCAGCTTGCCGTCCTTCTGGGTCCAGCCTTCCATGATCGCGCGCGCGCCCTGTCCCTTCGGCGTCAGGCCGATCGCTTCATATTCGATCAGCTCGGCGACGGTGAAGCAGTCATGGGTCTCGACGAAGGACAGGTCGGAGAGCTGCAGGCCGGCCTTCTGCAGCGCGCGCTGCCAGGCGGTGGTGCAGCCTTCGAACTGCAGGATGTCGCGCTTCGACATCGGCAGGAAATCCTGCGCATGCGAGGTGGCGCGGATGTTTACCGCCTTGCCCATGGTCTTGGCGGTCTCGGCGTCGGTCAGCACCAGCGCGGCGGCGCCGTCCGAGACCAGCGAGCAGTCGGTGCGCTTCAAGGGACCGGCGACGAACGGGTTCTTGTCGCTCTCGGCGCGGCAGAACTCGAAGCCGAAATCCTTGCGCATCTGCGCATAGGGATTGGCGACGCCGTTCTTGTGGTTCTTGGCGGCGATCATCGCCAGCGCATCGGACTGGTCGCCGTATTTCTGGAAATAGGCCTGCGCGATCTTGCCGAACACGCCGGCAAAGCCGCCGACCGTGTCGCCGTCCTCGGGCAGATACGAGGCCTTGAGCAGGTTCTTGCCGATCTCCGGGCCCGGCGTCTTCGTCATCTGCTCGACGCCGACCACCAGTACGATCGTCGCGGCGCCGGCTTCGATGGCGCGGATGCCCTGATGCACGGCGGCCGATCCGGTGGCGCAGGCATTCTCGACCCGGGTGGTCGGCTTGAAGCGCAGCGCCGGATTGGCCTGCAGCACCAGCGAGGCCGTGAAATCCTGGGGCGAGAAGCCGGCGTTGAAATGGCCGAGCATGATCTCATCGACGTCGGACGCGGCGATGCCGGCGTCAGCCAGCGCCTCGTTGGCGACCTTGACCACGAGACCCTCGACGGTCTCCGCGTCGAACTTTCCGAATGGCGTGTGCGCCCAACCCACGATGCTGGCGGTCATGGCTGTATCTCCCTGTCCCTGTTCGGAGAGTTATGTAGCGTATCTTCAGGCGGCTTTCAGCGTTTTCATCGCCTTCGCGCACATGGCGGTTATGCCGGCCCAATTGCCGGCGCGGATATCGGCCGCCGGGCACAGCCAGGAACCGCCGACTGCCAGCACATTCGGCTCGGCGAGCCAGGTCGCCGCATTGGCCTCACTGACCCCGCCGGTCGGGCACACCCTGACCTGCGGAAATGGCCCGGCCAGAGCCCGCAGTGCCTTGATACCGCCCGCCTGCTCGGCCGGGAAGAATTTGACGACGTCGAAGCCGTGGGCCAGCGCCTGCATCAACTCGGAGGCGGTCGCGATCCCCGGCGCGAAGGGCAGCTGGCTGGAGGCTGCCGCCGCCAACAGCTCGGGCGTCGCACCCGGGCTGATGCCGAATTTGGCGCCCAGTGCCTCGGCGCGCATCAGGTCGTCACCATTGAGGATCGTGCCGATCCCGACGATCGCCTCCGGCACACCGGCGATGATGGCCCTGGCCGCGTCGACCGCGACCGCCGTCCGCAGCGTCACCTCGAGCGTCCGCACGCCGCCGGCGACCAGCGCCTTCGCCAGCGGCACCGCGTCCTCGAGCCGGTCGATGGTCAGCACCGGGATCACGGTGGCCTGGCGGATCAGCTCGGCGATCCGGTCCTGCTTCGATGTCGTTGTCATTGCGAGGCCTTGCGGGATGGTGGGAGACGAAGCGCCTTTTTCGGCGGCATGGCGTAACGCGGAATGATCGCGCCGGGATAGCACACCACGACACCGGCCAGCCGATGGCCGGCGCGCGCCGCCTCCTCGGGCTCGGCGCCGCCGAGCCGGGCGGCGAGATAAGCGGCGGCAAAGCTGTCGCCGGCCGCGGTGGTATCGACCACCGGCTTGGTAAGCTGCTCCGCCTTCACCTCGCGCGTTCCGCCGGCCGAGCGCACGATGCAGGCCGGCTCGGCGAGCTTCAGCACCACCTCGGGGCTCGAGATGCCGGCCAGCAGCGCCGTGTTGCTCTCGCCGGGATAAAGCGGTGCCAGATCCTCGGTCGAGGCAAGCACGATATCGGCCGTCTCGAACGCGCTGCTGAAGACCTTCCGCGCGACGTTCAGCTCTGGCCAGCCGCGGGCGCGGAAATTTGTGTCGAACGCAAACCGCGTCCCCAACAGCCGCGCACGCTTCAGCGCCGCCAGCAATCGCTCCTGCCCGTCCTCGCGCAGGATCGAGAGCGTGATCGCCGAGAGATAGACGACGTCATAGGTCGCGAGCGAATTCAGGATGTCTTCCGTTTCGGGCAGATCCATCAGGTCGCGGGCGGCGGCGCTGTCACGCCAGTGGAAGAAGCGCCGCTCGCCCTTGTCGTCGGTCTGGATCAGATAGAGGCCGGGCAGCTTGCCCGCCGATCGCGCGACATGCTTGGTGCCGATGCCCTCGCTCACCCAGCCCGCGATCATCTCATCGCTCAGCGCATCATCGCCGAGCGCCGTGAAGTAATCGACGTGGATGCCGAGCCGGGACAGATAGACCGCGGTGTTGAGCGTGTCGCCGCCATAGGAGCGCGAATACAGCCCGCCGAGCTGCCCGCCAGGGGCCTGGCGCAGCTCGATCATGCATTCGCCGATGCTGGCAACTCTGGTCATCTCGAGCGCCGCGCTGAAAGCGCGATGAAGCCTGGTTGAATCTTCATCGCGCCTTAGCCCCTTGTCTGAGCATGATCTTTTCGGAAAACCGCTTCGCACTTTTCCGGATCATGCTTTAGCCCGGACGTTGCTCAGGCGGCGAACTTGCCGCCGAGTTCGTCCTCGATATGGATCCGGATGATGTCGTCGAACGTCTTCTCGGCCGTGGTGAAGCCGAGCTTCAGCGCGCGGTCGGTGGCGAAATCGCGCGGCCAGCCCGAGACGATGCTGATGATGGTCGGATCGGGCACCCGCTTGATGCGCGCGGTGACGTTCTTGCCGGCGACGCGCTCCAGCGACGCGATCTGCTCGCCGACGGTGACGGACATCCCGGGCATGCTGAGATTGCGCCGCGGCCCCATCGCATTGAGATCCATGGTGCCGGCGTGAACCAGAAAGCCGACCGCCGATTTCGGCGAGGCGTGCCAGTGCCGGACGTCCTCGGAGACCGGCAGCACCGCCTCCTCGCCCGCCAGCGGCTCGCGGATGATATTGGAGAAGAAGCCGGACGCCGCCTTGTTCGGCTTGCCCGGACGCACGCAGATTGTCGGCAGGCGGATCGAGATCCCGTCGAGCAGGCCCTTGCGGGTGTAGTCGTTGATCAGGAGCTCGCAGATCGACTTCTGGGTGCCGTAGCTCGTCAGCGGCGTATGGAAGAACTCGTCGCCGATCTTCTCGGGGAACGGCGCACCGAACACCGCGATCGAGGACGTGAACACCAGCCGCGGCTTGTAGCCCCCGCCGACGGCACGGATGGCGTCGATCAGATAGCGGGTGCCGTCGAGGTTGATCCGGTAACCCTTGTCGAACTCGGCCTCGGCCTCGCCCGAGACGATCGCGGCGAGATGGAAGATCACGTCGGGACGCTCGGCGATCAGGGGCGCCGCGGCGCCGGCATCGGCGAAATCGGATGCGACGACATTGACCGGGATCGAGGCGTTGGCGGGCTTGGCCGGCGCGACCACGTCCTGCAGCGTCATCCGGGTGATCTCTTGCTTGCCGAGGCGGCCCTCGCGCAAGAGACGCTCGGTCAGCTTGCGGCCGACCATGCCGGCGGCGCCCAGAATCAGAATGTGCACGACCCTGCTCCTTTTCTTGTCTTGTTCGAATTCAGCTGCGGGCCTTGCGCGCTCATTCCTTCACGGCACCCGTCATCGCCGAGACATAATGCTCTACGAAGAACGCGTAAAGAATAACCAGCGGCAGCGAGCCGCATAGCGCCCCTGCCATCAGGGACCCCCAGCGATAGATGTCACCGTCAACGAATTCGTTGACGATGGCGACCGGCACGGTCTTGTTCGGGGTCGATTGCAGGAACGTCAGCGCATAGATGAATTCGTTCCAGCACAGCGTGAAGCAGAAGATGAAGGCCGAGATCAGGCCGGGGACGGCGAGCGGCAGCACGATCTTGATCAGTATCTGCCAGCGGCTGGCGCCGTCGATCAGCGCGCATTCCTCGAGCTCGAACGGGATCGTCTTGAAATATCCCATCAACAGCCAGGTCGAGAACGGAATCAGGATCGTCGGATAGGTCAGGATCAGCGCCAGGGGCGAGTCGAACAGGCCGTACTGAAACACGACGGTCGCGAGCGGAATGAACAGGATCGACGGCGGCACCAGATAGGCCAGGAAGATCAGGCCGCCGACGACGTTGGCGCCCTTGTAACGCAGCCGCACGATCGCATAGGCCGCGAGCACACTCGCGATGATCGACAGCACGGTGGCACCCACCGCCACATACATCGTGTTCCAGAGCCAATGCGGATAGTAGCTCTCGAACAGCAGCTTGTGGACGTGCTTGAAGGTCGGATTCCAGGTCCAGAACGGATTGTACTTGTCGAGGTCGAGCAGTTGCTCGTCCGGCTTGATCGCCGTCAGCCCCATCCAATAGAACGGGAACAGCAGGATGATCACGATGATCGACAGCGGGATGTAGAGCGTCACGATCCGCCGCGGCACCGACTGCAGGTAGCTCATGCCCTCGCTGTTGTCGACGCGCGACGGCGTCGACAGGATGCTCTTGAGGTCGACCTTGGAGGCGGGAAGATCAGTCATTGCTCTCTCCCTGCTGCCACTTCCTGCGTTGCAGGCCGAACCATGACACCATGATCGCGGCGAGCAGGAACGGGATCATCGCGCTCGAGATCGCGGCGCCCTCGCCCAGCTGCCCCGCGATGATCGCGCGCTGATACGACAGCGTCGCCATCAAATGAGTGGCGTTGACCGGGCCGCCGCGCGTCATCGCCCAGATCAGCTGGAAGTCGGTGAAGGTGAACAGCACCGAGAACGTCATCACGACGGCGATGATCGGCGTCAGCAAGGGATAGGTGATGTAGCGGAACATCTGCCAGCGCGAGGCGCCATCCAACGTCGCCGCCTCATACAGCGACGGCTGCACGGTCTGCAGGCCCGCCAGCAGCGTGATCGCCACGAACGGTACGCCGCGCCAGATATTGGCGAAGATCACGCAGATCCGGGCCCAGGTGGTGTCGCCGAGGAAATTGATGTTCTGGGTGATCAGGCCGAGATGCTTCAGCGACCAGGAGATGATCGAGAACTGGGAATCGAAGATCCACCAGAACGCCAGCGCCGACAGCACGGTCGGCACGATGAAGGGGATCAGCACCGCGGCACGCAACAGCGCCTTGAACGGCATGCGCTCGTTGAGCAGCAGCGCCAGATAGAGTCCGACCGCGAACTTCACGGCGCTCGCGATGAAGGTGTAGATCAGCGTGTTGAAGACCGACAGCCAGAAGATGGCGTCGTCCCACAGCCATTCATAGTTCTCGGTGCCGATGAAATGACCGACGCGGCCGATGCGGGTGTCGGTGAAGGACAGCCAGATGCCGAGCCCCAGCGGATAGGCTAGGAAGAAGATCAGGAACGCCATCGCCGGCAACATGAACCAGAAGCCGAGCCAGTTCTTGTTGTGGCGGAGCTGATCCCAAGCGGTCGCTTCACGGATTTCGGTTTTCGCACGTCGCGGCGCAAGGGCGATGTCAGCCATAGGCGATGTCCCGATTGCTCAACGGATTGAGCATGACTACGCAATATTCCAATGATGGCATTCCAATGATGACGCGGGCGGCGGCTCTCCGCCGCCCGCGGCCATCACATCAGCGATAGATGCGCTTCAGCTGCCGTTCGGCTTCCGCCATCGCGGCCTTGCCGTCCTTGGCACCGGTGCAGTAGTTTGCGAACATGTCGACCACAATGAAGTCGGCGATCGCGGTCGCGGCCTTCTCGCCGGGCGTGCCGATGCCGGAGGCCGGCAGCGCGCGCTTCGAGGCCTGGCCGAACACCGCGTTCTTCGGATCGGCGGTCCACACCGGAGCCGAGTCGTAGGCATTGAGCGTGTGGGTGAGATAACCCCGCGCGCCCGACAGCCACTTCTCGAAATTCTCCTTCTCCAGCATGAAGGCGATGAACGCCTTTGCCGCGTTCGGATATTTGCAGAAGTTGAAGGCGAGGATCGGAACCGCGAGTTGCAATTCGGTCGGCTTGCCGATCGAGCCGACCGGCCACAATGCGTGGTCGATGTCCTCGGCGAGCTCCTTCTTGCTCGGATCGTCCTTGGCCGCGACGTAGATCGAGATGCCGTTCGAGGTCAGGAACAGCTCGCCCGACAGGAAGGCCTTGTTGTTGGAGGAATCGTTCCAGGATGCGACACCCGGAATGAAGGTCTCCGACAGCGCCTTGGCATACTCCAGCGCCTTCATCGTCTCCGGCGAATTGATGATGACCTTGTCGTCCTTGTCGACGGTCCAGGCGTTGTGGCCCCAGAGGATGTTGTGCACCCAGGCATTGGCGTCGCCGGTGGCATGGCCGAGCGCGAAGCCGGCCGGCGTGTTGTTCTTCTTCAGCGCCTTGCACAGTTCGAGATAGGCCGGGAAATCGGACGGCACCTGCTCGAAGCCGGCCTTCTCGACCGCCGACTTGCGGTAGGTCAAATAGCCGCCGATGGTCGCGACGGGAATGCCGAGCCAGTCATTGCCCTGCTTGCAGGTCTTGGCCGCGGCTTCGGTCCAGCCGCCATATTTGTTGCCGAGATAGTCGGCAACGTCGTTCATCTTGAGAACCTTGGTCGGGAACAGCTGCGGCAGCGTGTGCAGGCCCCAGGCGAGGTCGAGACCCGAGCCGGTGTTGGCGGCGACCGAGGCCTTCGGCTGCACGTCCTCGAAGGACTCTGCCGAACACGTTCATCTCGGTGCCGGTTGCCGACTTAAAGGCCGCGACCATGGCGTTGAATGCATCGTCTTCCGCGGGCACGAAGCGCTTCCAGCGCATCACGGTGAGCTTGGCGCCGGGCTCCGCCTTCCAGGGCGCGCTCTGCGCCCAGGCCTTGGCGAAGTCAAACAGCGCCGGCCCGGTGAGCATGCCGGTTGCAGCCAACGCCGTGCCGCCCTGAAGTAGCGAGCGGCGAGTAAAATCGTGCATCGTCCTTCTCCCTATGATTGTGTTTTTGTTGTTTTTGATCTGGCCTGTTGGTCGGCCATTAAGATCGATCGGTCCGTCAGCTGTTCAGTCGCTTCCCCGTCGAATCGTCGAACAGATGGACCAGCGACGGATCCGGCTTGAGCCGAACCTTGTCGCCCGGGTTGAACAGATGGCGCTCGCGGAACACGGCGACGACCTGCTCGCCGCCGAGCTTGGCGAACACCTGGGTCTCCGACCCGGTCGGCTCGACCACCACGATCTCGGCCTCGGCGCCGTCATCGGCGATGGTGAAATGCTCAGGCCGCACGCCGTAGACCGCGGGTTGGCCGTCGGAATTGGCCGGCGCCGATTTCAGCGGCAGCTTGACGCCGTTCGGTCCCTCGAAGAGGCGGCGCCGTTCACCTTCACATTGCCCTTAAGGAAATTCATCGCCGGCGAGCCGATGAAGCCGGCCACGAACTGGTTCGCCGGCGTGTCATAGAGCTCGAGCGGCGAGCCCATCTGCTCGACGATGCCGTCGTGCATCACGACGATCTTGTCGGCCATGGTCATGGCCTCGATCTGGTCGTGGGTGACGTAGACGGTCGTGGTCTTCAGCCGCTGGTGCAGCTCCTTGATCTCGGTGCGCATCGCAACGCGCAGCTTGGCGTCGAGGTTCGAGAGCGGCTCGTCGAACAGGAACACCTGGGGATCGCGCACGATCGCGCGGCCCATGGCGACGCGCTGGCGCTGGCCGCCCGAAAGCTGGCGAGGATAGCGCTCGAGCAGCGGCGTCAGTGCGAGGATTTCCGCGGCGCGCTCGACGCCGGTCGAGATTTCCTCGGGCTTGGCGCCGCGCAGCTTGAGCGAGAAGCCCATGTTGTCGGCGACGGTCATATGCGGATAGAGCGCGTAATTCTGGAACACCATCGCAATGTCGCGCTCTTTGGGCTGGACATTGTTGACGACGCGATCGCCGATCGAGATCGTGCCGGAGGTGATGTTCTCGAGCCCCGCCAGCATGCGCAGCAGGGTCGACTTGCCGCAGCCGGAGGGGCCGACCAGAACGACGAACTCGCCGTCCTCGATCGGGATCGACACGCCGTGCAGGACCTCAAAATTGCCGAACGATTTCCGCACGTCGCGAATCTGGACCGACGACATCCACTTCCCTCCCTCAAGTTCCCGACGACGTACGACGAGTGCCGCCACCGCTCTGTTTTGTTCCGGCCGCGCTGGGTGCGCGGCGCTGTTGGACTGACGTTATTGTCCGCAGTTTATCCGGTTTTGGCAATCGTTCGATTAGCAATCGCTTGGTAGCGCTGTCAATATCAGTTTGTCTGCGACGAACGTCGTGATATGAGCGGCAAATGGCCCGAAAGCGCATCACGCCAGGCAAGATCCGGCTCGCCGAAGTCGCGAAGCTCGCCGGTGTCAGTCCGATTACGGCCTCACGGTTCTTCAGGAATCCGGAAGCACTTTCGGCCGGCAAGCGCGCGCGGGTCGATAGTGCGGCAAAAGAACTCGGTTACGTGCCCAATCTCGCGGCACGCGCGCTTGCGTCGCAGCGCACCGAGGTGATCGGTGTCCTGATCCCGTCGCTGACCAACAACGTGTTCTCCGACGTGCTGCGCGGCATCTATGATGCGCTCGACGGCAGCCGCTACAGCATTCAGCTCGCCAACACCCGCTACAGCATCCTGCAGGAAGAGCGCCTGCTGCGTCTGTTTCTGGCACAAAAGCCCGCCGGGCTGATCATTACCGGCATCAACCAGACCGCCGATTCCCGCCGCATCATGGAGACGGTCGATTGTCCGATCGTCCAGATCATGGAGGTCGGTCCCTCCCCGATCGACATGATGATCGGATTCTCGCATTTTGACGCCTCAAAAGCGGCCATCGCCCACCTGCTCGCGCAGGGCTACCGGCGGATCGGATTCCTCGGCGCGCGGATGGATCCGCGGGTGCAGCGCCGGCTTGACGGCTATCGCTCCGCGATGACCGACGCTGGGCTGTTCGATCCACAGCTTATTGTGACAACGGCGGTCCCGACCTCGGTCACGCTCGGCGGCACGCTGTTTGCCGACCTGCTCGCCAAGGCGCCCGACATCGACGCCGTGTTCTGCGTCAATGACGACCTTGCGCTCGGCGCGCTGTTCGAATGCAAGCGGCGGCACATGGCAGTGCCGGAGCAGATGGCGATCGTCGGCTTCAATGACCTCGAATTCATGGCGTCGAGCGAGCCGACCTTGAGCAGCGTGCGTACCAATCGTTACGAAATGGGCAGAAACGCTGCCGTGATGGTGATCGAGACGCTGGAAGGGCGCCGGCCCGCCGAACCCGTCGTCGATCTCGGCTTCAGTGTCATGGAACGGCAAAGCTCGGCGCGACGCAATTGACGTCGCCCGGCAGCTGCCGGTCACAAGGGACGCGAAAAATGATAAAATGATAGCGCA
The DNA here is from genome assembly GCF_051547665.1 of Bradyrhizobium sp. BR 1433. Classification (NCBI taxonomy): domain Bacteria; kingdom Pseudomonadati; phylum Pseudomonadota; class Alphaproteobacteria; order Hyphomicrobiales; family Nitrobacteraceae; genus Bradyrhizobium; species Bradyrhizobium sp. BR 1433. Next base: position 8,610,985 of record NZ_JBPUGG010000001.1, on the reverse strand, counting down.
ACCAAGACCCTTCAACTAAGGTCCAATCCATCACACGAAACACCTGTGCGTGATCGGTCGGGTTTGTAATGCACGACGATTTGCGCAAGGTAGCAACGACGTTGAACCAGAGCCCTTGAATGGGCCCACCAGTTTGCATTGCGGGAGAAACCAATGACAAAATCCCCCACCAACGGGCACGACGCCGCAGGCGCGACCAGCAAGGGCAAGGGCCGCAGGCTCCGCTCCCAGGAATGGTTCGACAACCCGCACAATCCGGGCATGACCGCGCTCTATCTCGAGCGCTATCTCAACTACGGCCTGACGCGCGAGGAATTGCAGTCGGGCAAGCCGATCATCGGCATCGCACAGACCGGCAACGACCTGTCGCCCTGCAACCGGCATCACCTCGAGCTCGCACACCGCGTCCGCGAGGGCATCCGCGCCGCCGGCGGCATCGCCATGGAGTTTCCCACCCATCCGATCCAGGAGACCGGCAAGCGCCCGACCGCGGCGCTCGACCGCAACCTCGCCTATCTCGGCCTGGTCGAGGTGCTGTTCGGCTATCCGCTCGACGGCGTGGTGCTGACCACCGGCTGCGACAAGACCACGCCGGCCTGCATGATGGCGGCGGCGACCGTCAACCTGCCGGCGATCGTGCTATCGGGCGGCCCGATGCTGAACGGCTGGCACGAGGGCCAGCGCACCGGCTCCGGCACCGTGGTGTGGAAGGCGCGCGAGCGGCTCGCTGCGGGTGAGATCGACTATGAGCAATTCATCGAGATCGTGGCCTCCTCGGCCCCCTCGGTCGGCCATTGCAACACGATGGGCACCGCCTCCACCATGAACTCGCTCGCGGAAGCGCTCGGCTTCTCGCTGCCGGGCTGCGCGGCGATCCCGGCGCCGTATCGCGAGCGCGGCCAGATCGCCTACGAGACGGGAAAACGCATCGTCGACATGGTCTGGGAGGATTTGAAGCCGTCGGACTTCCTGACGCGCGAGGCGTTCGAGAACTGCATCGTGGTCAACTCCGCGATCGGCGGCTCGACCAATGCGCCGATCCACATCAATGCGCTGGCGCGCCATGTCGGCGTCGAGCTGTCGATCGACGACTGGCAGAAATATGGCCATGACGTCCCGCTGCTGGTGAACATGCAGCCGGCCGGCTTCTACCTCGGCGAGGAATATCACCGCGCCGGCGGCGTGCCCTCGGTGGTGCGCGAGCTGATCAAGCACAAGCGCATCCACGAAGGCGCCCTCACCGTCAACGGCCGCACCATGGGCGAGAACTGCAAGGAAGCACCTGCGCCCGACGGCGACGTGATCTGGGGCTACGACAAGCCGCTGGTGAAGGACGCCGGCTTCATCGTGCTGCGCGGCAATCTGTTCGATTCCGCGATCATGAAGACCAGCGTGATCTCGAAGGAATTCCGCGACCGCTACCTGTCCAACCCGAAGGACCTCAATGCCTTCGAGGGCCGCGCCATCGTGTTCGAGGGGCCGGAGGATTATCACAACCGCATCGAGGATCCCGCGCTCGACATCGATGAGCACTGCGTCCTGTTCGTCCGCGGCACCGGCCCGATCGGCTATCCCGGCGGCGCCGAGGTGGTGAACATGCAGCCGCCCGCCGCGCTGATCAAACGCGGCATCCTGTCCCTGCCCTGCATCGGCGACGGAAGGCAGTCCGGCACCTCGGGCTCGCCCTCGATCCTCAACGCCTCGCCCGAGGCCGCCGCCGATGGCGGGCTCGCAATCCTGAGGACCGGCGACAAGGTGCGCATCGACCTCAACAAGGGCAGCGCCAACATCATGATCTCGGAGGATGAGCTGCGCACCCGCCGCGCCGAGCTGAAGGCCAAGGGCGGCTTCCCGCACCCGGCCAACCAGACGCCGTGGCAGGAGCTCTATCGCAAGACCGTCGGCCAGCATGCGACCGGCGCCTGCCTCGAGCTCGCGACGCGCTATCACGACATCGCCGGCAAGGTCGGCGTGGCGCGCGACAATCACTAGGACGCAAATCGTCATTGCCGGGCGCGACCCGGCAATCCATCGTTCTTCGAAAGATGGATGCGCGGGTCAAGCCCGCGCATGACATTCCCAATCGCCAAAGAAGGAAGAAACGCATGTCAGACCGCCTGAAGGGCAAACGCGCATTCGTAACCGCAGCGGCCGTCGGCATCGGCCGCGCCTGCGCGCTGGCCTTTGCCCGCGAGGGTGCGACCGTGTTCGCGACCGATATCGACGAAGGCAAACTTGCGCTGCTCAAGCAGGAAGGCGTCGCCGAGGTTGCGAAGCTCGACGTGCGCGATACCGCAGCGGTCGAGGCAATGGCAAGACGCGCCGGCAAGACCGACATCCTGCTCAATGCCGCGGGCTTCGTGCATCACGGCACAGTGCTGGAGTGCTCGGACGACGACTGGGACTTCTCCTTCGACCTCAACGTCAAGTCGATGCACCGCACCACGCGCGCTTTCCTGCCCGGCATGCTGGCGCAGGGCGGCGGCGCCATCGTCAACATCGCCTCCGCCGCCGGCGCGGTGAAGGCGGCGCCGAACCGCTACGTCTATAGCGCCACCAAGGCCGCGGTCGCGGCACTGACGCGCTCGGTCGCGGCCGACTTCATCGCCAGGGGCATCCGCTGCAACTGCATCTGCCCCGGCACCATCGAGACGCCTTCGATGCTCGAGCGTGCGGCGGCTGCCGGCCCGCAGGGACGCGAGATGTTCGTTGCGCGCCAGCCGATGGGCCGGCTCGGCACTGCCGAGGAAATCGCTGCGCTCGCCGTCTATCTTGCCAGCGACGAAAGCTCGTTCACGACAGGCGTCGCGCACGTCATCGACGGCGGCTGGACGCTTTAGCTCGAACCTCTCCCCGCGCTTCTGCGGGGAGAGGTCGGATTGCGAAGCAATCCGGGTGAGGGGCAAGGCACGACATCTCCGCCAACGGATGTGGAGCATCTGAGGAAACGTCAAAGGAAAAAGCAATGAACAAGATCGATCTCAACGGCCGCTGTGCCGTCGTCACCGGCGGCGCGCAGGGATTTGGCCGCGCCATCACCGAGCGCTTTGTCGCGTCGGGCGCCAAGGTCGCGATCTGGGATTTCGACCAGCCGCTGGCGGAGAAGACCGCGCGGGCGATCGGCGAGAACGTGATCGCGATCAAGACCGACGTCACCAATCCCGACGCTGTCGACGCCGCGCGCGATCAGACGCTGCGGGCGTTCGGCAAGATCGACATTCTCGTCAACAACGCCGGTATCACCGGAGCCAACAAGCCGGTATGGGAAACCGATCTCGACGACTGGCGCAGGGTGATGCGCATCAATCTCGAGGGTCCCTTCATCTGCTGCAAGGCGATCGTGCCGACCATGATCGGCCAGAAATACGGCCGCATCGTCAACATCGCCTCGATCGCCGGCAAGGAAGGCAATCCGAACGCCGCGCATTATTCGTCGTCGAAGGCGGGCCTGATCGCGCTCACCAAATCGCTCGGCAAGGAGCTCGCGCAGCACGACATCCTGGTCAATGCGGTGACGCCGGCCGCGGCGAAGACCGCGATCTTCGACCAGATGACGCAAGCGCACATCGACTTCATGCTGTCGAAGATCCCGAAGGCCCGCTTCGTCCAGGTCGAGGAACTCGCCTCGATGGTGGCGTGGCTGGCGTCGGAGGATTGCGCCTTCTCCACCGGCGCGGTGTTCGACATCTCCGGCGGCCGCGCGACCTATTAACTCGCCGCTCGCCTCGCCGGCTGTCGCAGCGCCGCGACGAGATGATTGGCCAGCAGTGACGCCGCGTGCGACAGGTTTTGCGCGCGATGCAGCCGTATCTCGGCCCGCGGCAGCAGCGGCATGCCGTCGCGCGCGGTCAGCCGACGCAGCGTCGGCGGAAACGTCCCCGACTTGACCACGGTCACGGCAAGACCCTGCGCCGCGATCGCCTCGACCGCGGACAGGCTGTGGCTGACAAAGGCGAGCCGCCACGGCCGGTTCGCCTCGTCCAGCGCCTGCATCGCCCAGCTCCGGAACAGGCAGCCCTGCGGATAGAGCGCGACCGGCAGCGGATCGAGCTCCTCGACGCGATGCGCAGCGCTCGCGGCCCACACCGCCTGCTCGGTGCGCAGCAACTCGCCCTCGCCGCGTCCCTCGGGGTGCATCGCGATCACGAGGTCATAGGCTTCGCCGAGCCGATCGGTCATTGTCGACGTCAGCCCCGTCTCCATCTCGACATGGATCAGCGGATAGCTGGCGATGAAGTCCTTGAGCAGCGGCGGGACGATCATCGTCCCATAGTCGTCCATCACGCCGAGGCGAACCCGTCCATCCGTGCCGTGCGCGCGCACCCGGCCGACCGCCTCCGCGTTGAGGCTCAGAATGCGGCGGGCATAGCCGAGCAATCCCTCGCCTGCCGCACTCAGGTCGACACTGGACGTGCTGCGGTGAAACAGTTCGGCCTGCAGCCGCTCTTCCAGCCGCTTCACCTGCATGCTGACGGCGGATTGGGTCCGGTTCAGCGCCGAGGCCGCGCGGGTGAAGGAGCGATGCTCCGCCACCGCGACAAAGGCCTGCAGAAGATCGGGGTCCAGGATGGGGGCGCTCATAACGATCTGTGATTTAGTCGATCAAATCTATTTCATTCCCTGATTATGTCGCTGTCCCTAGATTGCGCAAGCAAAACCAAGGGGCGAACGGAATGGGCGAGATCTGGGGGGTGTTGGCGGCGGTGGCATCGAGCGCGCTCGGCGGCACTTCGATCGGGGCGACGCGGTTTCTGGTCGGCGCCATCGACCCGCTGGCGATCGGCGCGTTCCGCTTCGGCATCGGCGTCCTGCTGCTGCTGCCGCTGGCACTGCTGCAACGCCGCAGCTGGCCGACGCGGCACGACTGGCTCGGCGTCGCCGGCCTCGGCCTACTGTTCTTTGCGGCGTTTCCGGTCCTGTTCAACGCCTCGCTGATTTTCACGACCGCCGCGCGCGGCGCGCTCGCGCTGTCGACACTGCCGCTGCTGACCATGCTGGTCGGCGCGGCGCTGGGCGCCGAAGCGCTCACCGCACGCAAAACCGCAGGCGTCCTGATCACCATCCTCGGCGTCTCGATGGCGCTGCTCTCCGGCCTCGCCACGGCGCCACCCGGCGCCTGGCGCGGCGACCTCTTGATGGTCGCAGCCGCGCTGTGCATGGCGCTCTACAGCATCTGGTCAAAACCCTATATCCGCCGCTCCGGCCCGATCCCCTTCACCACGCTCGCGATGGCCGCCGGGGCGGTGGTGCTCATCGTCGCCTCGCTGCTGCGCGGCAGTTTTGCGCCGGTTGCCGATTTCGGCGCGCCGCAATGGTTCGGCGCGATCTATCTCGGCGCCTTCGGCGCCGCACTCACCTTCTATCTCTGGGCCTTCGCGCTGGATCGGACGACGCCGACCCGGGTGGCGATCTCGGTCACCGTCAATCCGATCGCGGCCTCGCTGGTCGGCGCAGCCCTGCTCGGCGAGCCGCTGAGCTGGAATCTGGTGGCCGGCATCGTCACCGTTTTTGTCGGCATCTGGATCGCGACCACCCAGCCGCCCCTGACGAACGCGGTCGCCCCCGACATGCGTTGACCTGCGGCAACGCTCGCCAGCAAGGCCTTCGGCGAATCCGTGCTAGCCTGACCTCCGGTCCCAGCGAACCCGAGGCGGCACGCCATTGAACATCTCCCTCTATGACATCTCCGTCTGGGTACTGCCGGTGATCATTGCGATCACGTTTCACGAAGCCGCGCACGGCTTCGTCGCGCACCGGCTCGGCGACGACACCGCCTGGCAGCTCGGCCGCGTCAGCTTCAACCCGCTGAAGCACATCGATCCGTTCGGCACGCTGATCCTGCCTGCGGTGCTGCTGTTCGCGCATTCGCCGTTCCTGTTCGGCTATGCCAAGCCGGTGCCGGTGAACTTCCGCAAGCTCAATCATCCCAAGCTCGATATGGTGTGGGTGGCGCTGGCCGGCCCGGCCACCAACATCATCCTGGCGATCGCCGCGGCGCTGGCATTCCACGCGCTGCCATTGGTGCCGGCCGATGCCGCAAAATGGACCGCGGACAATCTGAAAAACGCCTTCCTGATCAACATCGTGCTCGCGATCTTCAACATGATGCCGATCCCGCCGCTGGACGGTGGCCGGGTCGCGGTCGGACTGCTGCCAAGGCCGCTGGCGATCCCGCTCGCCCGGCTGGAGCCCTACGGCATGCTGATCCTCATCGGGCTGTTGATCCTGCTACCGGTGATCGGCCAGCAAGTCGGCCTAAATCTTGATGTTATTTCAACGATACTAGGAATTCTGACCGGCTATGTGAGGAACGCCCTTCTCCTCATTACCGGAAACACATAGCCTTGATTTGCGCACGACCCGATCGAAAAACCGGTAGCCAATTTTCCCGGTCATGCGTTGAGGACAGGAACGCTTCGAGGCCATGGTGATCAAAGCTGCCGATATGCTGATTGCACGACGCGCCGACACCCGCGCGCGGGCCGACTTTGCGACCTGGAAGATGATGGCCAAGCTGAACGGCGCCTCCGCCTTGCCGCCTGAGGCGCAGAATTTCCTGGCCATTTACAACAAGCTGCTGGGACAGATGAGCGAAGCCGACGCCGGCGAGGCGACCATCCAGGAGATGTACCGCACCTACTATGTCGAGATGGGCGGCGCCGGCAAAGCGCCGGAGGTTCCGGCGCGCGCGCGCGAGCCGGTCGCCGACAATGGCAACGTCACGACGTTCCGCCGCCTGCCCCCCAAGAAGACGAGCACCTTCGACCCGAACGCCAAGCGTTCGATGCCGGTGGCACTGATCTTCGCCTGCCTCGTCGTGGTCTACGTCGCGATCCGGTACTACTGGAAATAGCGCCGTCCGCGCTTCACCCTATCCGCGTCTGATGATCGAACTCCGCGCACCGCGGCATCCCGTCGCGCGTCACCGGCTGCGCAATCGCCGTGGCGTGGAATATCGCGCGCGAGCGATCGCGCCGGCGCTCTAGGCGATGCGCCCGATGCCGGGCATAATCCGGAACTGAAAAAAACAAAATCATACTGGAGGGAAGATGAAGCGTTCCATTGCAGCCTCGGTCACGACGGCCTTGGTCATGGCCACGAAGTCTTGCGTTCTGCGGCGGTGCGTCGGCGCAGACGATGGACAAGGTCGCCAAGGTCGGCGCGCTCGGCGATCAGTCCGGCCTCTATCAGGATATCGGCGGTCCCGGCTCGACGGTGGCGGCGCAGATGGCGATCGAGGATTCCGGGCTGCTGGCGAAGGGCTGGAAGATCGATCTGATCTCGGCCGATCACCAGAACAAGCCCGATGTCGCGGTCAACATCGGCAAGCAGTGGATCGACGTCGAGAAGGTCGACGTGTTCGTCGATCTCGCGGCCTCCAATGTCGGGCTCGCGATTGCCAACCTTTCGAAGGAGAAGAACGTCGTCAACCTGAACTCGGGCTCCGCCTCGTCCGATCTCACGGGCGCGCAGTGTTCGCCGAACACGGTGCACTGGGTCTATGACACCTACATGCTCGCCAACGGCACCGGCAAGGCGCTGGTCAAATCCGGCGGCGACACCTGGTTCTTCCTCACCGCGGACTATGCGTTCGGCCAGGCGCTCGAGCGCGACACCTCGGCGGTGGTCACCACGAACGGCGGCAAGGTGCTCGGCAGCGTCAAGCATCCGCTCAACAATGCCGACTTCTCGTCCTTCCTGCTGCAGGCGCAAAGCTCGAAGGCCAAGATCGTCGGTCTGGCCAATGCCGGCGGCGACACCACCAACGCGATCAAGCAGGCCGCGGAATTCGGCATCGTCTCGGGCGGCCAGCGGCTTGCCGGCATGCTGCTGTTCATCACCGACATCAACGCGCTCGGCCTCAACGTGGCGCAGGGGCTGAACTTCACTGAGACATTCTACTGGGACATGAACGACCAGACCCGCGCCTTCTCCAAGCGCTTCATGGAGCGCTTCAAGAAGAACCCGCCGACCATGGTGCAGGCCGGCGTCTATTCGTCGCTGATCCACTATTTCAAGGCGCTGGAAGCGCTCGGCGGCAATCCGCATGACGGCCGCGCCGTGGTCGCCAAGATGAAGGAGATGCCGACCGACGATCCTCTGTTCGGCAAGGGCTCGATTCGCGTCGACGGCCGCAAGATCCACCCGGCCTATCTGTTCGAGGTGAAGAAGCCGTCCGACTCGAAATATCCGTGGGACTATTACAAGCTGGTCGCCACCATCCCCGCGGACGAGGCCTTCCTCCCGCTCGAGAAGAGCGTCTGCCCGCTGGTGAAGAAGAGCTGAGGCAACGTCGTTCCGGGCCGCGTGAAACTGCGAACCCGGAATCGACCAGCGGCACATTCAATGGAGAAATGGATTCCGGGTTCGCGACTTGTCGCGCCCGGAATGACGCCGGGTCTGATCGCAGCGGGCCGCGGCTCGCTACTTCTTCGGCTTGTTGTAGTTGACGTCGAGGCTGAACGAGAACTGATCCTGGTTCAGTCCGGCCGGCGGTGCCGGGACCGGATCGGAACGGTGGACCATCGAGATCGCCGCGTCGTCGAAAGCGGGCATCGCCCGACAATTCCATCACCGCGACCGACAACACCTTGCCGACGCGGTTGAGCACGAGAGCGATCTTCACCTTGGCCGCTTTGGCCTTGCCGTTCTCCGGGAATTTCTTGTGCAGGTCGAGATAGGCGCTGATCTTCTTGCCCCATTGGGCGGTCAGCAGCAGCTTGTCCTTGCCGATGCCGGGGTTGGGCGCCTTGGTGGTCTCCGACTGACGGGCGTCCTCCAGCTTGGTTGGCGATTGGTCTTGGTGCTTCTCGGCGGCCTCGCTCGTCTCGGTCTGTACCTTGGCGACCTGGGCTTCCTCCTCCGTCGGCTTCTTGCTGTTGTCTTCCGTGACGATGCGGTCGGCGTCCTCGGTCTCGGTCGGCTTGGCCTGCGGAAGGTCGGTCTCCTTGACCTCCGCCCTCTGCTGGGTCATTTCCGGCGCAGCTTCCTGTGCACGGTCCTCCGGTCCGGGGGGCGCCGGGTTATCCTCGTCGGTTGCTGAGGCGAGCTCGACGGCGTATTCCGCACCGGCAGCGCCGAGCCCCTCGCCGTCGTCGCCGCGCAAATTGGTCAGTGCCAGCGCGGCACCGCCTAGATGCAGCCCGACTGCCGTCACGGCAGCGATCACCCAGAGCCGCTTCGAGGTCCGCAGATCGAGATCGGGGTTGGTGGACATCGCGTTCGCCGTCAGGGTTTGGCAGGATCGGCCTGCGCCGCCGCGGGCGCTCCCGGAACGCCCTCGAGCGCGACCAGCTTCACGTGCGTGTAGCCGCCGGCGCGCAGCAGCTCCATCACGCCCATCAGCTCGCCATAGGGTACCATCCGATCGGCCCGCAGGAACACGTATTTGTCCCGGCTCATGTCGGGCACGGCATCCAGCGAATTGACCAGGTCGACGCGCTTCACCGCGTTCTCCCCGATCGCCAGCGTCAGATCCGGCTTGATGCTGACATAGGTCGGCTTGTCCGGCTTCTTCTGCGGCGTCGCGCTGGAGGTCGGCAGATCGATCGGAAGATCGACGGTCGAAAGCGGTGCCGCCACCATGAAGATGATCAGCAGCACCAGCATGACGTCGATGAACGGCGTGACGTTGATCTCGTGGGATTCCGCGAAATCGTCGTCGCCGTCGTTCTCGGAGATCGAGACCGCCATCGCCTACTCCGCCGCAGCGGCGCGCGCATGCGCGCTGCGCGGAACGTCGCCATGGGTGCGGTCGAGATCGCGCGACAACAGCCGTCCCGCGGCGCCCGAGGCGCGGTTGACCAGCTCGAGATAGACCTTCGTGACGCGCGAGAAGTGGTTGTAGATGATGACCGCAGGGATCGCCGCGACGAGGCCGATCGCGGTCGCGAGCAACGCTTCCGCGATGCCCGGCGCCACCACGGCAAGGTTGGTCGTCTGCGACTTCGAAATGCCGATGAAGCTGTTCATGATGCCCCAGACGGTGCCGAACAGGCCGACGAAGGGCGACGTCGCGCCGATGGTCGCGAGCAGGCCCATGCCGATGCGGATCTTGCGGGCTTCGGCGCGCACGATCTCGGCGAAGCTCGACGCCGCGCGCTCCTTGATGCCGCTGTCGCTCGAGATGCCCGCCGACAGGCGCCCCTCGCGCATCGCAGCTGCGATGAACGACGACAGCACGCTGCCCTTGGCGCCGAGCGCGAACTGCGCTTCGGCCAGCGAGCGCGATTCAGCGATCTTGGCCAGCGCGCCGCGCAGCTTGCGCTGCGCCACGGTCAGCTCGACCATCTTGGCGATGAATACGGTCCAGGTCACGAGCGACGCGAAAGCGAGACCGAGCATCACCGCCTTCACGATGATGTCGGCGTTCAAGAACATATTCCACGGCGACAATTCGTGCAGGCCGGTCGAGGTCGACTTCAGCGACTTGCTGTCGCCGCTCGCGGGCGCAGCCAGGGACGCCTCGTTCGCCGTCGGAGCCGGAGCCGCCACCGCAGGGGCCGGCGCAGCCTGAGCCTGCGGCGCCGCTTGTGCCGGCTGGGCGGCCACCGGCGCGGCCTGGGCGGCCGGCGCGGGCTGGGCAGCCGCCGGCTGGGCTGCGGGTGCGGCCTGAGGCCGGGTCACGGGTGCGGGCTGCGCTACGGGCGCCGTTTGCTGCTGCGCCGAAGACGGCGCGGCCAGCATCAGCATCGCCAGCGAGGCGATCATGGCGGATGCAGCGGGGAACTTGAATGTCATCATCAGTTACACTTCAGCCCAGTGACGGATCAGGTTGTGATAAATCCCGGTCAATTTGACCGTTTCGGGGTCATCGCGCCCAGCCGCTCCACCAGAGCCTGGATCGCGGTATCGAGATCAAAGATCAGGCTGCGCCCGTGTGCATCCCGTACCATGCTCTGCAGCCAGAAAAAAGACGCTACCCGGGTCCCCCGCGTGACCGGCGTGACCAGATGCAAACTGGAAGCGGGATAAACTACGAGATCGCCCGCCGGCAGCTTGATTTCATGGGATCCGTAGAGGTCTTCGATGACGAGCTCGCCGCCGTCGTAGTCCTCCGGCTCCGATAAAAACAGCGTGACCGATAGGTCGGTGCGGATCCTCATGCCCGTCAGCCTGTCGCCGCGCACCGCATTGTCGACGTGCAGGCCGAAATGGTGCCCGTCGCTGGCGGCATAGCGGTTGAACAAGGGTCGGAAAGATTCTAAGCGGGATCGCCGCCGAGATGAAGCGCGGGCTCGCCGACAGCGCCGACAGGATGCGGTTGCCGAGCTGCCGTGCGACCTCGCTGTCGGGCGGCAGCTGCTCGTTGCGCTTGACCATCGCGGACGCGGCGCCGGCGGTCGAGCGGCCGTCCTCCCATTCGGCTTGCGCCATGATGCGGCGGAAGTCCGCCACATCAGCCTTGCTCAGTACGTTGGGAACACAGACCAGCATCTCGTGCCGCGAAGCCTCCGTCAGTAACGCGCAGAAACAACCAGATACGCGGCGCGTCCCGGCGCTTCGAGCACGAACGGCGCCGCGCTCTGGTACAGCGCGTCGTAGTAGCGCTTGTCGAAGATGTTGTTGACGAACAGCTTCATGGTCCAGTGCTTGTCGATCTTAGCTTCGGCAAAGGCGTCGAAGCGCCAATAGCTCGGGATCGAGGTGCCCTGGTTGGCCGCGAGCAGCGTGCCGCCATAGACCTTCGAGCGATACACCGCCTGCCCGCCAAGCTCCCACATGTCGGTGAGCTGGTACTTGGTCAGCATGCTGAACGACTGATGCGCGACGTTGGCGAGCGGCAGTCCGACATTGCTGGAATACAGGATGGTGTTGGCCGGCGGCGCCAGCGACCTCGTCACTGCCGACTGCATCAGCACGAGACCGCCGAACACGCTCCATTTGTCGGTGATCTTGCCGCCGACGCCGAGATCGATGCCGCGGATGCGGTAGGCCGCGCCCGCGGTGATGCAGGAGATATTGCCGGTCGTCCCGGTCGGATAGGAGCAGCCAAGCGCCGCGGCCGCGGTTGCGTTGTTCACGTTCTGCGATTCGCGCGCATTTTCCTTCTCGGTCTGGAACAGCGCCGCCGTCACCAGCAGATGACGATCGAACAATTCCCACTTGGTGCCGACTTCGATCGCCTTGTTCTTTTCCGGCCCGAAGATCTGGGTATTGCCGCCGTTCAGCACGGGAGACAGGCCGCCATACGCCGTGCTGGTGCCGTCGAATTCGGCGCCAACCGGATTGGATGAGGTCGCATAGGCCGCATAGACGCTGCCGTTCGGCAACGGCTTCAAGGTGAGGCCGAGGTTGAAGTTCGGCATCCCGAAGTCGGCCGACTGACTGCCGAATGTCGTCCTGCCGCCCGAAGTCAGATATCCCGACGTGTTGATCTTGTAGTCGTCGTAGCGGATGCCGCCATTGAGGATCACGAAGTCATTGTAGTTCGCGGTATCCATGATGTAGCCGCTGGTGGTGTCGATCCCGATCTTGGTCGGCAGCCCGGACAGCCCCGACGGAATCGGGAACGGAATGTTGGTGTATTGCGGATTGAACACGCTGACGCCGGAGAGCGATCCGCTTCCCGTGAATGCCGATGTGCCGGTCGTTATTTCCGAGCTCAGGCCGAGATATCTGTCGATCGACGACCGCTCGTTGTCGTATTCGACGCCGGCCGTGGTCGTGTGCTTGAAGCCGAGGCCGTCGACCGACTTGTAGGTCGCCTCGGTCTGGTTGGCGAACACGTCGGTGACCTGGTAGCGGCTTTGCGGATTGGCGCTCAGCGTATACGCCGTGAACGGAGCGCCGGCGGCCAGCGTCGGCGCTTCCGGCAGCGTGCCGATGTAGTTCTGGGTCGAACGCGATTCCCGGATCTTGTTGCTGACCACGAGGTCCGGCGTGATCTGCACCTCGGCGTTGATGGTGCCGATGTCCTGCCCGGTCCTGAAGAAGTCGCGGTTGACGAAACCGTACCAATTGTTGCGGTTGACGCCGAAATCCGGGAACGGGCCGCCGGCCGTGCTCGCGGTGCTCGGCCGGTAATACGGCACGCCGAAATCCGGGAGTCCGGTCAGTTCAGTGTGGATGTAGTTGCCGGTGATCTTCACCGCATCGACCGGCTTCCATGTTCCGGCGACGAACGCGCCGTTGCGGTCGTCGGTGACATAGCTGCGGCCGGCGACGCCGGCATCCTGGAACAGGCCGCCGGCGCGGATCGCCAGCGTCGGGCTGATCACCTGGTTGACGTCGAGCGTCACGCGCTTGGTGCGATCGGTGCCGAACGTGGTGTCCATGTTGTAGAAGCTGTTCTGCGTCGTCGCCTGCTTGGTGACGATGTTGATCGCGCCGCCGGTGGTGCCGCGGCCGGCAAAGGACGAGCCCGGGCCGCGCAGGATCTCGACCTGCTCGGTGAAGAAGTTCTCGCGGACGCTGACGCCGGAGTCGCGCACGCCGTCGATGAAGATGTCGTTGCGTGCGTCGAAGCCGCGGATGAAGAAGCGGTCGCCGAAGGCATTGCCGCCCTCGCCCGTGCCGAGCGTGACGCCGGCCGTCGACAGGATCGCCGACTTCAGCGATGTGGCGTTCTTGTCTTCGAGCACGTCCTTGGTCAGCACCGTGACCGATTTCGGCGTGTTCAGGATCGGCTCGGGATATTTCCCGGACGACTGCAAACGGTCGCCCTTGTACGGCGCGGCCGGATCCGCATAGGGATCGCGGTCGGCGGGAAGACCGCCGGCGTTGGGAAACGGCACCGGCGCTTGCTGTGCCTGCTGGTTGTTACGGCGCGCGGCGCGGCGCAGCGCGTTGCGGGCGCGGACCTGGTCCGCAGTGGGCCTTGACGTCACGGGCCGCGGGCGAGCGACCGGGGCATCGACATTCACCGGCGGCAGGTTGGATTGCTGCGCTTCAGCCCCCGAAAACGACGCCACCGCGATCAGGCTCGCGACTGCGGAGACCTTCGTGGCGGAATAACCGGTGTCATCAGCCGAACCGATCGCTGCATCAAAGCGCAGCGATCTCGGCGCCTTCACATTGCTCATGTCTTGCTCGCCCCAGAAAAATCAGCTCGTTCGCGAAATGAAGCTGCGACGAACTGTCTCCATCGGTTATCGAGCGTGACCTTTTTTATCAATGCGGCGAGCGCAACAGTCGGCTTAAATCGCCCCAATTCAAAGCGATTCTAATCTACGGTTTGAAATCGTTCTAAACTGTAGTTTTTAAGCGTTCTAATAATCCTTCTAAATCGCTGCCACCCGTCATTCGCTGCCGCGTGCGGGCGCTGTCCATGCGACTACGCGATCACTCGGCGCTTGGCGGCTTCATCAGCGAAAACAGCTCGTCGATCGTCCGCTGCGCGACCTGCCGCACGCGGTCGCTGTTCTCGAGGCCGGCGATGTTGACGCCGTTGACGACCGCTTTGATCTCGTCGCGGAAGTCGGTCGAGAAACGCAGCGGGTCCCGCTGCTCGTTGGCGACGCGCGCGATCAATCCGGTGACCAGGATCTGGCATGCCATCATGCGCCCGTTCAACTCATCCATTGCAGCCCTCGTCCTGTCGCATCGTCGCTGCGCGATATGAACGACATCCCGCGACAATTCAACCGGCTCGCGCACGCTGCGACGGTTGAATGGATGGAGCGAAGGAAGCTGCGCGCGATGAGATGCGCTATTTCGCAGCGATGCGCTCCGCCTCCTCGCCGAGCGCCTTAATGCGATCCTTGACCTCGCGCAGCGTGGCGAGGCCGCTTTCGACATGCTTGTCCGAGACGTCGCGCAGCACATCGCCGGCGATCGCGTCGCGCAGCTGTTCGAGATCGTCGACGAGGCGGCGCCCGCTCCTGGTCAGGAACAGGCGATTGGCACGGCGATCCCTGGGATCGGGACGGCGTTCGAGCAGGCCATGCTCGACGAGGCGGTCGAGCAGCCGCACCAGCGAGATCGGCTGCAATTCGAGGACGTCGGCGAGATCGACCTGGGACAGTCCCTCCTGCTCGCGCAGGCGGAACAGCACGATCCATTGCGCGCGCGTGGTGCCTCGCGCCTTGGCGCGATGATCGATATAATTGCGCAGCAGTCGGGAACTCTCGACGAGCTGCGCGATAAATTGGCGTTTGAGATCGAGCGACATAGGGGTCCTCGGTGCGTTTCCCAGGCGAATTGTTTCTGCTCGTTTCTGACCTAAACCTTTCCAAATGTTTAGGATTCTCAAGCCTTGGTGTGTTTACACATTAAGTGCACGCATATTATATCCGCAAGCTCTGTGAACCGTTTCGATCAGCCTTTATTGTTACGTCGAACCCAAGAGTCCGCATGTCAAAGTCACGCACCATCGGTTGGGTTTTAGTGATCGCTGCGGTCGGCGCCGCCGGTTATTTCGGCTGGCAGAAACACACGAGCAACCAGCAGGCGATCGAAGCCGCGCAGAAGCGATCCGCCCAACGCCCGGCCGTTCCGGTCAAGATCTCGCCGGTCGAGAAAGCCGACTTCCCGGTCTATCTCACCGGCCTCGGCACCGTGCAGGCGTTCAACACGGTCCAGGTCCGCACCCGGGTCGACGGTCAGATCACCAGGATCGCTTTCAAGGAAGGCCAGTTCGTCAAGGCAGGCGACACGCTGGTCGAGATCGATCCGCGGCCCTATCAGGCGACGCTCGACCAGGCCAAGGCCAAGAAGGCGCAGGACGAAGCCAATCTCGCCAACGCCAATCTCGACCTGCAGCGCACCACCAGGCTCGGCGAGTTCGCGACACGCCAGCAGCTCGACACCCAGCGCTCCACGGTGGCGCAGCTGACCGCCCAGATCTCGGCTGACGAGGCCGCCATCTTCAACGCCCAGACCCAGGTGGACTACACGACCGTCAAATCCCCGATCGACGGGATTGTCGGCCTGCGACTGGTCGATATCGGCAACATCGTCAATGCCTCGGCCCAGACCGGCATTGTCACGATCACCCAGATCGAGCCGATCACGGTGATCTTCACCGCGCCGGAAGACCAGCTGCCGGATATCAAGGCGGCGCTGGCCGTGGCGCCGCCCAAGACCATTGCCCTGACCACCGACGGCAAGCGGGTGCTATCCACGGGAACCCTGGCGCTGATCAACAATCAGGTCGACACGTCAAGCGGGACTGTCCGGCTGAAGGCGGTGTTTGATAACAAGGACCACGCGCTGTGGCCGGGCCAGTCGGTCTCGACCCGCCTTCTGGTCAGGACCTTGAAGGATGCCACCGTCGTCCCGGATGACGCGGTGCAGCATGGCACCGATGGCCTCTACGCGTATTCAGTCAATCAGGAGAACAAGGCCGAGCTTCGCAAGATCAAGGTCAGCCAGTCGATCGACGGCAAGTCGGTGATCGACGAGGGCCTGTCGCCCGGACAGCAGGTGATCACCGCGGGGCAGTACAAGGTCTCGCCGGGAACCCCGGTGACAACGGCAGTGGCGAGCTCGGATCCGTCCCAGTCGAAGGTTGCGCAGGAATGAGCGTCGGCGCCGGAATTTCCGCACCATTCATTCGTTTCCCCATCGGCACCTCGCTGCTGATGGCGGGCATCCTGTTCGTCGGTCTCGTCGCCTATCCCCTGCTGCCGGTCGCGCCGCTGCCGCAGGTCGACTTCCCCACCATCCAGATCACTGCGACCCTGCCCGGCGCCAGCCCGGAAACGATGGCGACATCGGTCGCCCAGCCGCTGGAACGCCAGTTCGCGCAGATCCCCGGCATCGCGCAGATGACCTCGACCAGCTATCTCGGCACGGCGGCGGTCACCATCCAGTTCGACCTCAACCGCAGCATCGACGGCGCCGCCAACGACGTGCAGGCCGCCATCAACGCGGCCAGCGGCCAGTTGCCGAAAACCCTTCCCTCGCCGCCGACCTACCGCAAGGTCAACCCGGCGGACTCGCCGATCATGCTGCTGTCGGCGACATCGGACACGCTGCCGCTGACGACGGTCAGCGATGCCGTCGACGCCCAGCTGGCGCAGCAGATCAGCCAGATCTCGGGCGTTGCGCAGGTCATCATCGGCGGCCAGCAGAAGCCGTCGGTTCGCGTCCAGATCGACCCCGCCAAGCTCGTCGCCAAGGGCCTGTCGCTGGAGGACGTCCGCGCCGCGATCAACATCGCCACCGTCGACAGTCCGAAGGGCAACATCGACGGCGCCACCCGCGCCTATACCATCTACGCCAACGACCAGCTGCTCACGGCGAGCCCGTGGAACGACGTCATCATCGCCTACCGCAACGGCGGGCCGCTGCGGATCCGTGACATCGGCCAGGCCGTCACCGGGCCCGAGGACGCCAAGCAGGCCGCCTGGGCCAACGGCAAGCGCGGCGTATTCCTGGTCATCTTCAAGCAGCCCGGCGCCAACGTCATCGACACCGTCGACAAGATCAAGGCGGCGCTGCCCCGACTGGTCGCCGCGATCCCGCCGGCGATCAAGATCGACGTGATCAGCGACCGCACCACCACGATCCGCGCGGCGGTCGAGGACGTCCAGTTCACCCTGCTGCTGACCATCTTCCTGGTCGTGATGGTGATCTTCGTCTTCCTGCGCAGTTTCTGGGCGACCGTGATCCCGACGGTCACGGTGCCATTGGCGCTGCTCGGCGCCTGCGCGCTGATGTGGGTGTTCGGCTACACGCTCGACAATCTGTCGCTGATGGCGCTGACGATCGCGGTCGGCTTCGTGGTCGACGACGCCATCGTGATGCTGGAGAACATCAGCCGCTACATCGAAGAGGGCGAGAAGCCGATGGCTGCCGCCTTCAAGGGCTCGCAGGAAATCGGCTTCACCATCGTTTCGATCAGCATCTCGCTGGTCGCGGTGCTGATCCCGCTGCTCCTGATGGGCGGCATTATCGGCCGCCTGTTCCGCGAATTCGCGGTCGTGCTGGCGATGACCATCTTCGTCTCGATGTTTGTGTCGCTGACGCTGACCCCGATGATGGCCTCGCGCTTCCTGCGCGCCCACAATGACGAGAAGCACGGTCGGTTCTACCAGCTCAGCGAGCGCGGCTTCGACGCCATGCTGCGCGGCTATCAGAGCGTGCTCGACCTCGCTTTGCGCTGGAAGTTCACGACGCTGATGATCTTCTTCGGGACGCTGGCGCTGTCGGTCTACCTGTTCGTCGTCATCCCGAAGGGCTTCTTCCCGCAGCAGGACGTCGGCCTGATCACCGCGACCTCGGAAGCCAACCAGGATATCTCCTTCGCCGACATGAAGCGGAAGCAGGAGGAACTCGGCAAGATCGTGCAGCAGGATCCCGCGGTGGCGACGGTGGCGATGGCGATCGGCGGCAGTGGTCGCGCCGGCAACAACGGCGCGATGTACATCACGCTGAAGCCGCTGAAGGATCGCGACGCCAACGCGCAGCAGGTCATCGCCCGGCTGCGGCCGAAGCTGGAGAAGGTCGAGGGTGCCCGGCTGTTCATGCAGGCGGCGCAGGACGTTCGCCTCGGCGGCCGCCCGACCCGCACCCAGTTCGAATTCACGCTGCAGGATGCCAACCTCGCCGAACTGAACGAATGGGCGCCGAAGATTCTCGGCAAGATGCAGACGCTGCCGCAGCTGCGCGACGTCGCCACCGACCAGCAGACCAACGGCACCACGCTCGAATTGAAGATCAACCGCGACACCGCCTCGCGCTATGGCATCCAGCCGCAGCTGATCGACGACACGCTCTATGATGCGTTCGGTCAGCGCCAGGTGACGCAATATTTCACCCAGCTCAACAGCTACCACGTCATCCTCGAGGTGTTGCCTGAGCTGCAGGGCGCGATCGACACGCTGAACAAGATCTACATCAAGTCGCCGCTGACCGGCGAACAGGTGCCGATCTCGACCTTCGCGACCTGGACCAGCGTGCCGGTACGGCCGCTCTCGATCAGCCACCAGGGCCAGTTCCCGGCGATCACGATCTCATTCAACCTGGCGCAGGGCGTTGCGCTCGGCCAGGCGACGGAAGCGGTGCAGAAGGCGATGGTCGACCTCGGCGCGCCGCCGACCCTGAGCTCGAGCTTCCAGGGCACCGCGCAGGCGTTCCAGCAATCGCTGTCGACCGTGCCGCTGTTGATCCTCGCGGCGCTCGTGGTCGTCTACCTGATCCTCGGCATTCTGTACGAGAGCTACATCCACCCGATCACGATTCTATCGACGCTGCCGTCGGCCGGCGTCGGCGCGCTCGCGATCCTGATGGCGGCCGGCTTCGACTTCTCGCTGATCGCGCTGATCGGCATCATCCTTCTGATCGGCATCGTGAAGAAGAACGGCATCATGATGGTCGACTTCGCGATCGCGGCCGAGCGCGACCAGCACATGGAGCCTGTGGCGGCAATCCGCCAGGCCGCCCTGCTCCGCTTCCGCCCGATCATGATGACGACGATGGCCGCCTTGCTCGGCGGCGTGCCGCTGATGTTAGGGACCGGCACCGGTTCGGAAATCCGCCAGCCGCTCGGCTACGCCATGGTCGGCGGCCTGATCGTCAGCCAGGCGCTGACGCTGTTCACGACGCCGGTCGTCTACCTCTATCTCGACAGGCTCTCGAATGCGTTTGCGAACTGGGGCCGCTCGCCGCGCACCGACCACGATGCTGACGACGACGAGCATGGATCGGTCAAGGAGGCCGCCGAGTGACTTGACTTTGCTGGCATCCCGGCACATCCGAAAGATGTTCATTTCGGAGCCGGTACCGTGAAGATTGTCGCCAAGTCGCTCTTCGTCCTGCTGACCGCGTTCGGCATGGCCCACTCTGGCCACGCCCAGACGGCCAAGAGCAAGAACGCGCCCGCTCCGGCAGCTGCGCCCGCGGCTCCTCAGGGTGATACAGCAGCCCCCAACAACTCCGGCTGGATCGCACGCTGCACCAGTGCGAGCCGCGACGCTCCGCTCGAATGCGCGATGGAACAGACCGCGGTGCTCACCAAGACCGGCCAGCTCATCGTGCTGGTCAATATCCGCGTTCCCGGCGACACCCGCACGCCGGTTGCATTGATCCAGCTTCCGCTCGGATTGAACCTGCCGGTCGGCGCCAAGCTGCAGGTCGACGACGGCAAGGCCGTCGACGTGCCGATCCAGACGTGCGAGGCACGCGGCTGCTACATCAATACGCCGATCGCCGCCGATGTCCTGACCCAGCTGAAATCGGGCAAGCAGTTCAAGGTGTCGTTCCAGAATCTCGGCAAGGAAACCATCTCCATCCCGATGCCGCTCGCCGACTTCGCGACGGTCTACGACAAGATCAAGTAACGCCGCGCAGTTATCGCTCCCGCTTGTAGAGGAACGCGTTGTCCGGCTGCGGCATGCCGATGGTCTTGTAGAACCCGATCGAGTCCGGCGCCGACAACAGCAGGCACATCGATTCAGGTCCGGCGAGGCGCCGCGTTTCCGCGATCAGACGCTTGCCGATGCCATGTCCCTGGTACGCGCGATCGACTGCGAGATCGGACAGATAGCAGCAATAGGCGAAATCGGTCAGCGCGCGCGACACGCCGACCAGCTTGCCCGCCTTCCGCGCCGTCACGATCAGATTCGCATTGGCGATCATGCGCTCCATCCGGTCGGTATCCGCCAGCGGTCGCCGCTCGCCGAGGCCCGACTGCCGCAGCACCTCGATGAACTCGTCGACGCCGATCGACGCTTCGCGGGCATAGAGAATTTCGTCCATCACCTTAAACCTCTACTGCAACGAGCCGGACCACACGCGCGAGACCATGGTCGATTACGCCGGACCAATCCACCCTCATGCCGTGATGGCATGCACCGGTTTGCGATCGCTCCCGCATCGGAGCCGGCCGTCCCCGGCAATCTCATCGAGATTTTGCAGAATGGCCGCGCCATGGCGGCAGATTGGCTGGGGAACCTGGATTCGAACCAAGACAAACAGAGTCAGAGTCTGTTGTGCTACCGTTACACCATTCCCCAAGAATAGTCCGTGGTATCAACAGCTTAGCTGAATGACTGGACATCTCGGTGCAGCGGGTTCGCCTGCCAAATCAGCGCCCGCGCGAGTGCGACCTTCTACCCGCTTGATCCCGCCCTTGGCAAGCATTGTTGGCGGGGAACGGGCGTGAAAATCGCTGCCCGCGAAGGCCCTTCCACCAAGCGTCAGTACAGCCCGCCCGTCCCTGACCGCATCACGGCCCGATCGGCATCCGGCGAAATGCCCTGCTGGGTGCCGTCGATCACGTCGGTGCCGGCGACCATCCCGGGATCATTGAACGGCGGCGCCTGGCCCGGCTTGAAGGCTTCGAGCACCACGCCCCTGTTCTGGCCAGGCGTGGCACGCAGGCCGGTCTTGGCATCGACGAGGACCAGCCGGATGCCGACCGGCTGCTTGAACGGGGTGGCGGGCTTGTCGGCCAGCGCGAGCTTCAGGAAGTCGCGCGCGATCGGCGCCGCGGTGTGGCCGGCCTGCGCGTTGCGGCCGAGCGAGCGCGGCTTGTCGTAGCCGACATAGAGACCGACCACGAGGTCCGGCGAGAAGCCGACGAACCAGAGATCCTTGGCCTCGTTCGAGGTGCCGGTCTTGCCGGCGAGCGGCTTGCCGACGTCCTTCAGCGCGGTGCCGGTACCGGCCTGAATCACGCCCTCCATCAGCGACGTGATCTGGTAGGCGGACATCGCGTCGAGCACCCGCTCGCGGCGGTCGAACGAGCTGCGGCTCCGGCTGGTTCTTCCAGCCCTCCGGCGCGTCGCAGCCGCGGCATTCGCGCTGATCGTGCTTGAAGATGGTGTGGCCGTAACGGTCCTGGATGCGGTCGATCAAGGTCGGCTTCACGCGGACGCCGCCATTGGCGATCATCGAATAGGCCGTGGCCATCCGCATCACCGTGGTCTCGCCGGCGCCGAGCGCATAGGCAAGATAGTTCGGCAACTCGTCATACACGCCGAAGCGCTTTGCATACTCGCCGATCAGCGGCATGCCGATTTCCTGCGCCAGCCGCACGGTCACGGTGTTGAGCGACAGCCGCAGCGCGTTGCGCAACGTCACCTGGCCCTGATACTTGCCGGTGGAGAAGTTTTCGGGCCGCCAGATGTTGCCCTGCCCCTGGTCGATCTCGATCGGGGCGTCGATCATCATGGTCGATCCGGTGTAGCCGTTGTCGAGCGCCGACGAATAGACGATCGGCTTGAAGGTCGAGCCGGGCTGCCGGTAGGCCTGCGTCGCGCGGTTGAACTGGCTCTGGTCGAACGAGAAACCGCCGACCATCGCCAGCACGCGGCCGGTATGCGGATCCATCGCCACCATCGCGCCCGACAGTTCGGGGATCTGGCGCAGCCGGTACTGGCCTTCGACGCGCTGGCCGTCCTTGCTGAAGAGCGGGTCGGCGTAGATCACGTCGCCTGGCTGCAGCACCTGCGCCACCGATGTCGGCGTCTTGCCCTTGCTCTTGGCCCAGCGCGCGCCGTCCATCGTGATGATGCCGGTCTCGCGCTGCTTGCTGATGGCGCCACCGAGCTCGCGGCCCGGCTGGAAGCCGATCCGTGCCGACTGGTCGTTGCTCTCCAGCACCACCGCCATCCGCCACGGCGAGATGTCGGACAGCGACTTGATCTCGGCGAGCGGCACGCCCCAGTCACTGGTCAGGTCGAGCTTTTGGATCGCACCGCGATAGCCCTGCTGCTCGTCATAGTTGACGAGCCCGGCCACCATGGCCTTGCGCGCCATCACCTGGATCTTGGGATCGAGCGTGGTGCGCACCGACAGGCCGCCCTCATAGAGCTTCTTCTCGCCATAGCGCTCGAAGATGTCGCGGCGGACTTCTTCCGAGAAGTATTCGCCGGCGAAGGTGTGCGCGCCATTGCTGCGGTTGGTGACGGTCAGCGGCTCCTTGCGCGCCTTGTCGGCGTCGGCGGCGGTGATCCAGCCGTTCTCCTGGAGGCGGTCGATCACGTAGTTGCGGCGCTCGACGGCGCGCGCGCGGTTGCGCACCGGATGCAGGCTGGCCGGCATTTTCGGCAGCGCCGCCAGATAGGCCGCTTCCGCGACCGTCAGCTCATTGACGGACTTGTCGAAATACACCAGCGAGGCCGCCGCGATGCCGTAGGCGCCGAGGCCGAGATAGATTTCGTTGAGATAGAGCTCGAGGATCTTGTCCTTGGAATAGGCGCGCTCGATGCGCATCGCCAGCAAGGCTTCCTTGATCTTGCGGGTGAACGACACCTCGTTGGTCAGAAGGAAGTTCTTGGCGACCTGCTGGGTGATGGTCGAGGCGCCCTGCGGCCGCCGGTTGGAACCGAAGTTCTGGATGTAGGCGACACCGGCGCGCGCCATGCCGGTGTAGTCGACGCCGCCATGCTCGTAGAAATTCTTGTCCTCGGCGGCGAGGAACGCGTTGATCACGAGCTTCGGCACTGCCTGGATCGGCAGATAGAGCCTGCGCTCCTTGGCGTATTCGCCGAGCAGCGAGCCGTCGGCCGCGTGCACGCGGGTCATCACCGGCGGCTCGTAGTTCTGGAGCTGCGAATACTCGGGCAGGTCCTTGGAGAAATGCCAGAACAGCCCTGCGACCGCGGCCAGACCAGCCAGGAACAGGATGGTGCCTGCGGTGAACAGGAACCCGAAGAACCGCAACAGAAATTTCATCGACCAGATTTCCGTGGCGAATACGTCGCTCGTTCTGAGCGCGCTGCGTGCCACTTAGGTCGCCCGGTATATCGGTCGCTCCATGGACCTGCAATTCAACACCGGAGAATTAAAGCAAGCCAGGCGTCAAACTTATGCCATAGAGCCCGGCTCGCGCCCGCAGCCAAATCGGCAGACCTCGCCGGCTGGCGCCGCCCGCAGAGGCTGCATCGATCTTCGCTGCAGCGCTGAGCGTTTCGCGCGCCGCGCCCGATAGCGCTGCGGTCTCGATACGCTTGCGCGGAGAGCACGTTACGAAAGAAAAGCGCGGGCCGGACGGATCGATTCCCCGATCCGGTCGACGATTTGGGTGCTGCGACATCAGAAACCGGTGGACAGCGCCGGCGCGCCAATCACATTAAGGATTTGTTAACTATAACTACCGCAAGTTGTTGGCATACACCAACTTCGCGACGGGCTGATTTGGATGGCACTGCGCGGATTTAAACGGCCATTTACGGCCGACCCTAACGTTCTTGGATTTCCAAGACCACCCGCATCGGCCATGGGCACAGAAGCCTTGGACCTCGTCTATCAGGCGGCGGATTTGTTCCGCAGCATCGAGGACAGGGCCCGCGCCGGCGAAGCGCGCGCCGAGGCCGCCGAACAGGCGCAGCTCGAAATCATCGCCGCCACCGAGCGCAAATTGAGGGATGCGTCTCGGGCGCTTGAGGAAGCCCGACGGCGCATCGAGTCCCAACAGGAGCAACTCGATGCGGCCGAATTCCGCGCCCAGGCCGCCGAAGCCGAGGCGCGCGAAGCCAAGCAATCCCTGGCTCTGATCGAAGACGCGATCCGCCAGCGCTTGCTGCTGACCAGCGGGCAAAAGGACGGCAGGTCGACCGCCGTCGCCTGACCGCAGCGCGGATCAATTGGAGCGGCAGCCCGCACGAGCGGAGCGACATGCGGGAGCTCAACAAGACCCGGATATCGCTTCGCTCATCCGGGCTACGGATTGTCGCTAGCCGTCACGATCAATAGCCCGCGGCGAGCCCCGAATTGCGCCGCGGGTCGTTCGCGCCATAGAAGCGGTTGTTGCCGACCGGCTTGCCGCCCAGCGACGGCGCGCCGATGATGATCACCGCGAGGTGGTTGGCCGGATGCGGCGGGCCGAATTTGTGGCCCATGCCCTCCAGGATCTTCCGCGTATCCGGCGACAGCGTGTAGTCCTCGAGGTTGGTCACCTCGGGAAGCCACTGCTGGTGGAAGCGCGGCATGTCCACGGCCTCCTGCGCGTTCATGCCATAGTCGATCGCGTTGATCATCGTCAGCAGCACGGCGGTGATGATGCGGCTGCCGCCCGGGGTGCCCATCACGATGACCGGCTTGCCGTCCTTGGAGACGATGGTCGGACTCATTGAGGACAGCGGACGCTTGCCGGGGACGATCGCGTTGGCCTCCCCCTGCACCAGCCCATACAGGTTCGGCACGCCGACCTTGGCGGTGAAGTCGTCCATCTCGTCGTTCAGCAGCACGCCGGTCCTGGCCGCCGTCACCTTGGCACCGAACCAGTCGTTCAGCGTGTAGGTGACCGACACCGCATTGCCGTCCTTGTCGGCAATCGAATAGTGCGTGGTGTTGCTGCCCTCATGCGGCGGAACGCCGGGCTTGATGTCCCTGGACACACCGGCCTTGGCCGGGTCGATCGCGGCACGGATCTTCGCGGCGTAGGTCTTGTCGAGCAGGCGCTCGAGCGGATTCTTCACGAAGTCCGGATCGCCGAGATAGCTGTTGCGATCGACATAGGCGTGGCGCATCGCCTCGATCTGGTAGTGCACCGCCTGCGCCGAATGGTAGCCGAGCTCCTGCAGCGGATAACCCTCGAGGATGTTGAGCACCTCGCAGATCACCACACCGCCCGAACTGGGCGGCGGCGCCGAAACCACGTGGTAACCGCGATAGTCACATTCGACCGGCGCCAACTCGCGAACCCTGTAGTTGTCCAGATCCTCCTGCGTCAGCAGTCCCTTGCCGGCCTGGCTCGCGGCGACGATCGCCGCACCGACCCAGCCCTTGTAGAAGCCATCACCGCCGCGCTTGCTGATCTCGCGCAGCGTCTCGGCGAGCTCATGCTGCGTCAGCCGCTCGCCGACCTGGAACGGCTTGCCGTTGTTGAGGAAGATCGCGGCCGAGGCCGGATCGTCCTGAAAATCCTTGGTCGAGGTCTGCAGCATGCTGACGTCGCCCTGGTCCAGCACAAAACCATCCTCCGCCAGTTGCAGCGCCGGCGCGATGACGTCAGCGCGCTTCATCGTGCCGTATTTCTCGCGCGCATATTCCATCCCGGCCACCGAGCCCGGTACGCCGACGGCGAGATGCCCCTTGGTCGACAGCCCGGGGATGACCTTGCCGTCCTTGTCGAGATACATGTCAGCTGTGGCGCCCTTCGGCGCGGTCTCCCGGAAATCCAGGAAGGTCTTGCGGCCGTCGGCGAACTGGATGGTCATGAACCCGCCGCCACCGAGATTGCCGGCGGCGGGATAGGCCACCGCAAGCGCGTAACCAACGGCGACCGCCGCATCGACCGCATTGCCGCCCTGCTTCAACACCTCGACGCCGACCTGCGTGGCAAGATGTTGCGCGGACACCACCATGCCGTTCTCGGCCGCGACCGGCGTAACCGAGGCTGCCCGACCGGGAGCAGCCGACACGATGCCTATCGAGACGAGCGCGGCGACCATCCATCGCGCGCGGGCCGTTGGATTTTGCATAAAAGTCTCCCCGGGGAATGCCGGCCTGTCGCGGCTTGCGGTGCTATCTCAACGCGTACATCTAGCAGGCCGCACGCGCGCGCACTATAGGTCCGCGCGGTCCCCGCCGCCTGCCCGCAGCCGGCTGTGCCGTCTGCCATAGGCCGCATAGATCACAAGCCCGATCATTAGCCACACCGCGAGCCTGATCCAGGTGTCGAGCGGCAGGCCGAACATCAGGAACAGCGAGGTTGCGGCGGCAGCCGGGGCCACCAGCCAGATCGCCGGCGCCTTGAACGGACGCGGCAATTCCGGATCGCGCACGCGCAGCACCAGCGTGCCGATCGAGACCACCGCGAATGCGAATAGCGTGCCGATCGAGACCAGTTCGCCGACCAGCCCGATCGGCAACAGCCCGCCGAGAAGAGCGGCGACGGTGCCGGCGAAGATGGTCGAGACATAGGGGGTCTG
This sequence comes from Bradyrhizobium sp. BR 1433, assembly GCF_051547665.1. Lineage (NCBI taxonomy): Bacteria > Pseudomonadati > Pseudomonadota > Alphaproteobacteria > Hyphomicrobiales > Nitrobacteraceae > Bradyrhizobium > Bradyrhizobium sp. BR 1433. The sequence continues at coordinate 8,584,220 of NZ_JBPUGG010000001.1, read as the reverse complement.
GAACCGCGGATGGATCTTTGCGGCAAAGCCCGGCAGCAATCCGTCATGCGCCATGGCGCGAAAGATCCGCGGTTGCGCCAGCAGCATGATGAGGATCACCGATGTCAATCCGAACAGGATGCCGAGCTTGATGAACGGACCGAGCCAGCCGATACCGATCGCATCGATGCCGACGGCGATCGGATCGGGCACGCTGAGCCGGTCATAGGGCACGATGCCGGTCAGCACGAATCCGACCGCGACATAGAGCGCGGCGCAGATCACGAGCGAGCCGAGAATGCCGATCGGCATGTCGCGCTCCGGCGTCTTCGCTTCCTGCGCCGCGGTCGAGATCGCGTCGAAGCCGATATAGGCGAAGAACACCACCGCCGCACCGCGGACCACGCCGGACCAGCCGAACACGCCGGGACCGGCATTCGGCGGGATCAGCGCGCCCTCCGGGTTGCTCGCCGTCACCCAGTTCGCCAGCGTCACCGAGGAAGCCGCGGTGGCGAGAAACAGCGCGATCACGACGAGCTTGACCACGACGACGAAGCTGGTGAAGCGCGCGGACTCGCGAATGCCGACCACCAGCAGCGTGGTCACGAAGGCGATGATCGCCATCGCCGGGATGTTGATGACCGCACCGGTCGACGACCACGCGCCGGTGTTGACGTCGTAGGCGAGCGGCGCCGAGGTGAATTGCGGCGGCAGGTTGATGCCGAAATCGCGCATCAGACTGACGAAATAGCCGGACCACCCGACCGAGACCGCGATCGCGCCGACCGCGTATTCGAGGATCAGGTCCCAGCCGATGATCCAGGCGATCAGTTCGCCGAGCGTGGCATAGGCATAGGTGTAGGCGCTGCCGCAGATCGGCACCGTCGACGACATCTCGGCGTAGCACAGGCCGGCGAAGGCGCAGGCCACCGCACCAAGCATGAAGGAGAGCGTGACCGCGGGACCGGCATTGGCAGCGGCCGCGTGCCCGGTCAGCACGAAGATGCCGGCGCCGATGATGCCGCCGATGCCGAGCGTGACCAGTTGCAACGCCGACAGCGAGCGCCTGAAGATCGGCGTCTCCGCGTCGCCATCGGCGCGCGCCGCCTCCCGCAACAGGTCCGAGGTCGACTTTCGGTCCCAGAAACCGGCCAGAGCATCTGTCACGCCGGGCGTCCTCCGCCGCTCGGGTCCGGCGGGACCCGACACGATCGGCGGACTATAACGCGCCTAACGTCCAGTCGTTCGCGCGCCGGGCGAGTGCCGGCGCCCTTATCCACCGCCAAGCGCGGTGCAGGGCCTTATCGGCAGGGATGGCGGCGGCCGTCGCGGCCAAGGAAGGTACCGGACGCTGGATCGAATGAACGGTAACGCGCGCAGGCGGAAGATGGCTCCGCCGCAGGCATGGCACCGTAGGCGTTCGCCGGATTGCGCCCGCGCTGCGCGGCCTCCTGGGCCTCACCCCATGGCGTCAGGGCGCCGCCGTTGATTGCGCTGCGCCCGGGATTTTGCGCGTCGAAATATGCCGGCTCCGACATCTGGGCCGCGACCGGCGTGAACGTCATTCCCACGAGCAGCACAACGGCTGCGCCTGCCCACGACCTGGTCATGCGGCCTCTCCTATCGATCAATAAACATGTGCCGGAAGACGGCCGAGCCGCCCCCAAACGGACATAGGGACGGCAATCCTCCGGGCACAGGGGCCACGACGTCACGATGCTGCGAGCCACCCGGCCGTGCCTGCCGCTCAGTGGTTGTGCACGTCGGGCCGCGGGTCGGAGACGAAGCCGTCGCGGTTCGGCATCTTGATGGCGGCGAGCGACTTGGCGTCGAGCACCGCATTGGCCGGCACGATGCCGTTCAGGCTGAGGATGTAGGCGGACACCGCGTAGACGTCCTCATTGCTCAGCGACTGCGGCGCGTTCTGCGGCATTGCGCGGCGGATGTAGTCGAACAGCGTCGGGGCATAGGGCCAATAGCTGCCGACGGTGCGGATCGGTTTTGGGCTCGCCAGCGTGCCCTGTCCGCCGACCAGGCGGTCGCCGACGCCGCCGCCCTGCCCGCTGTCGCCGTGGCACGCCGCGCATTGCTCGCTGAACACCGTGCGGCCGCGCTCGACGCTGCCGTTGCCCGGCGGCAGGTTGGAGCCGTCACGGCCGATATCGATGTTCCAGCCGGCGATCTCGGCAGGCGCCGCCGCACGCCCGATGCCAAAGCGATCCTCGGCCTGCCCGGCAGTCGCGAGCATGGCGACCGCACTCGCAAGGAACGCCGCCTTGAGCTTACGCCTGGCCATTGGTCACCTCACCATTCGCATCGATGCGCCAGGGCCAGATCGCGTTGTTGTGGTAGAACGAGTTGAGGCCGCGCACCTTGACCAATTCCGCCAGCGTCGGCTGCACGTATCCGGTCTCGTCGATGGCGCGGCTCTGGATCACGGCGGGTTTGCCGTCCCAATGCCAGGGTAAGCGGAAGCGCGTGAGCGCGCGCGTCAGCACCGGCTCCTGCAATTCGGCCTGCTGCCAGCTCTTGCCCTCGTCGATCGAGACCTCGACGCTCTTGATCTTGCCGTGACCGCTCCACGCGATGCCGGTAATCTCGTGAAAGCCCTGCGCGGTCAGCTTCTGCCCGCCGGACGGCCGCGTGATGATCGACTTGGCTTCCATATAGAAGGTGAATTCGCGCGACGTGCCGTCGGGCATCGGGTCGGTGTATTTCGAGGTCTCCTCGCGCGAATAGGCCGGCTCGGCGACGACCTTGAGCCGGCGCAGCCACTTCACGTTCATGTTGCCCTCGAAGCCGGGCAGCAACAGGCGCAGCGGATAGCCCTGCTGCGGGCGCAGCCGCTCGCCATTCTGGCTGTAGACCAGCATGGCGTCGTCGAGGCATTTCTCGATCGGGATCGAGCGCGTCAGCGCAGCGGCGTCGGCGCCTTCGGCCACGATCCATTTGGCGCCGGCCTGCAGGCCCGCTTCGTCCAACACCGTCTTCAGCGGCACGCCGGTCCATTCCGCACAGCTCAGGAGGCCGACGAGGTCGGAGGCCGTCTTGCCGTAGGGCTTGGTGTAGACCGGATTGCCGGAGCACTCGAGGAAGTGGATGCGCGACTGCGATGGAAAGCGGCGGATGTCCTCCATCGTGAACACCAGCGGGCGATCGACCATGCCATGCAGCACCAGCCGGTGCTCGGCCGGGTCGATGGTCGGCACGCCGCCATGATGGCGTTCGTAGAACAAACCGTTCGGCGTGATGATGCCGTCGAGCTCTTGCAACGGCGTGCGGCCCGAAGCGGAGATGTATTGCGGCAGCGTCTTCGAGATGTTCTTGACGACAGCCTTCTCGTGAACCGACGGCGTGCCATAGGGCTGGCTTCCCATCGGGTCGCCGGGCGCTTTCATCCATTCCGGCACATTGGGCGGAAGATTATTCCCCTGTTCGGCAAGCGCGGTAGAACCGGCAACTCCCGATATGGCGGAGCCACCGGCCAGTGCTGCGCCGGCCTGAAGGAATCGCCTGCGAGACGCCTCTCGCACGCGCTTGTCCGTCGTGTGTTCGCTCATCGACGTTTTCCTCTGACGTTACCAGAGCATGATCCGGAAAAGTGCGAAGCGGTTTTCCGAAAAGATCATGCCAGGACAACAATCCAAAGCGCGATGGCGATTCATCGGGCTTTGGTGCAGCCTAACACCAAAGGGCTGAGGCGAGGCAATGCTCTATCGCGCAGAGCTGCATCGACAGCGCGTCGTGGCCGCTGCTTACCGGTCCTGACCTGCGTTGCCACTCACATCCGTTCGCCGGGCAATTGACTGGCTTGCTTCACCCACGCGGTGAACTGGGCTTCGTCGAGCTCGTCGTTCTCGTGAATGTCGAGATAGCGCGTGTGCTGCTGCTTGGACTCGCCCGGCGGCACCGGATGCAGCGACGCACCGCGAAAGAAAGCCACCTTGACGTAGTGCGTGAAGACATGGATGCCGAGGAACCAGCCGTCGCCTTCCATGCCGTAGAGCGGCGAGTTCCACTTCACCGCCTTGTGCACGCCGGGGACGGCACGCACGATGAGCGCGTCAAGCTTGCGCCCGACGTCGCGCTTCCACCCGGGCATCGCGGCGATATAGGCTTGCACCGGAGCATCGCCATAGCCTTTTGCGATCTGCGGATTGCCGCCCGCGAGCAGACGCGGCTTTGCAGAGCCACGCTTCGCGGCGCTCTTTTCGCCCCCTTCGCCGACGTCTTTGGCGTCTTGCCAGCCATTGTGCCCGCTCTCACCGGTTCACGTCTCGCGCGCAGCGCAGCGTGCGTCCTCTCGAGCCGGATCATATCGGTTGCGCGTCGATGTTGTCGTCAGCGAGCGCGCGTGTTCGCGGCGGCGTATCGACGCGCTCGGGCGGCGTTTCGTGCGGCGGTCTCGCATCTAGTCGATCATGGGCGGGGTGCCGTGGGTGTGGAACGACTCGATCGTCTTCAACCCCCACGCCTGTCCCTTCTTGCGCTCTTCCTCGGTCCACACGATCGGCTTCCAGTCCGGCGCGAGGATCAGGCGTGCGCCGGCGTTGGCGACCTCGACGCGGTTACCGCCGGGTTCATAGACATAGAGGAAGAAGGTCTGCTGGATCGCGTGCTTGTGCGGCCCGGTCTCGATATGCACCCCGTGCTCGAGAAAAATATCCGCAGCACGCAGGATCTCCTCGCGGCTGTCGAGCGCGTAAGTGACATGGTGAAACCGGCCGCGCTTGCCGTAATGGTCGCATGTATAGGCGAAGTCGTAGCTCTTGTTCGACATCGTCATCCACATCGCGGCTTCCGTGCCGTCGTTGAGCACGATCTGCTCGGTGGTGCGGCAGCCGAGGTAGCTTTCGAAGAACAGGCGGTTGGCCTTGATGTCGACCGCGAGGCAATTGAGATGGTCAAGCCGACGGACATTGACGCCGCGCGCCGGAAAGCGCTGCGCCTGGTTTTTCAGCGCGGGCTTCAGCTCGGCCGGCGCCTCGTACCACTCGGTCTCGTAGTAGAGCTCGATGACATGGCCGTCGGGATCGCGGCAGCGGAATGCCGGCCCCTGCCCCATGTCACCGTCGACCCAGCCGATATCGAAGCCCGAGCCCTTCAGCGCGGCAACGCGACGTTCGAGCGCCTGCGGGCTGCGCGCCCTCAGCGCCATGTGCTCCATCCCTGAAGTCTTCGACGCCGTCAGCTTCAGCGAATAGCGCTCGTAATCGTCCCAGCCGCGCAGATAGACCGACTCGCCCTCGCGGCCGCTGACGGTCATGCCCATGACGTCGACGAAGAATTTCAGGCTCTCGTCCGGCTTCGGCGTCAAAAGCTCGATGTGCCCGAGATGCGCGAGATCGAAGATCGGTTCCGGCTGCATGGACGGTCTCCTCCGTGACGACGCCGGATCGACGACTTGCGGTCGGACAGGTGAGCGGCGCGTCGATTTGTACTAGTGTACAAATGATTAGGTCACGTCAACAAATTACTGGCGACGGCAATTGCGCTCGCACGGCATTCCATCGCCGGAATCACCTCGTGAAAGCGGTCAAGGCAGGCGTCAGGCGACCGAGACGGCCTTCTCGCGATCCGACGACAGGAGCTTGCGGATTTCAGCCGATGACACCGGCCGGCTGAACAGATAGCCCTGCATCTCGGTGCAGCCGAGGATGCGCAGCAGGTTGCGCTGCTGCTCGGTCTCGACGCCCTCCGCGGTCGTGGTCATGTCGCTGGCAGCGGCGATGTTGACGACGGCTTGGACGATCGTGGACGACGCGCCGGTCCCGGCGAGATCCTTGATGAAGGCGCGATCGATCTTGATCTTGTCGAAGGGGAAGCGCTGCAGATAGCTCAGCGAGGAATAGCCGGTGCCGAAATCGTCGAGCGCGATACGGACGCCGAGTTCGCGCAGCTGATGCAGGATATCGAGCGCAGCCTCGTCGTCGCGGATCAGCACCGCCTCGGTGATCTCGAGCTCGAGCCGCGAAGGTGCAAGCCCTGTCGCGGCGAGCGCGGCGGCGACGTTGAGCGCCAGCGTCTGGCTCTTGAACTGGATCGGAGACACGTTGACCGCGACATGAACATGCTCTGGCCAGTTCATCGCCTCGCGGCACGCGGTGTTGAGCACCCAGTGACCGAGATCGTTGATCAGGCCGGTGTCCTCGGCGATCGGGATGAAATCCGCCGGCGAGATGGTGCCGCGTTCGGGATGACGCCAGCGCACCAGCGCCTCGCAGCAACTGACCTGCCCCTCCTCGAGATGGAGCAGCGGTTGATAGTGCAGCTCGAAGCTGCCGTCGGCGATCGCCTGGCGCAGTTCAAGCTCGAGGCTGCGCCGCGCCTTGGCACGTGCGTCCATGCCGGCCTCGAAGAACCGGTAGGTGCGGCGGCCGTCGCTCTTGGCTCCGTAGAGCGCGAGGTCGGCATTGCGCAGCAATTGATCGATGTCGAGGCCGTCGGCGGGCGCAACGGCGATGCCGATGCTGGCATCGGTGGTGATCATATGCCCGCTGCAGTCGATCGGCCGACGGATCGCCTGATAGATCGCAGCGAGGAGCTGCATGGTCTCGGTCTGATCGCGGACGGCGGTCTGGATCACGGCAAACTCGTCACCGCCGAGCCGCGCCGCGACGTCGGTGTCCCCAACGCAGCCGCGCAGGCGGTTGGCGATCGCCCTGAGCAATTCGTCGCCGATCTGATGGCCGAGCGCGTCGTTGACGGCCTTGAACTCGTCGATGTCGATATACATGACCGCGAGCTGCTGATCCGGCCGGATCGCCTTCAGCGCCCGCTCCAGGCGTTCGCGGAACAGCACGCGGTTCGGCAGGTCGGTCAGCGCATCATGATGCGCCATGTGGGCGATCTTGTTCTCGGTGCGCGTGCGCTCCGTGACATCCTGGATGGTCGCCACCCAGCCGCCTTCCGGCAGCGGCTTGTTGACGATCTCGATCGCGCGCCCGCCCGGCGCCTGCGTCAGCTGACGCGTGGCGCGGCCAAGCTTCACGTTGCCGATGATGGCGTCGCAGAAGTCGTCGACGTCGCCGTCGAACGAGCCCGTCTCCTGTCTGTGCGCAATCAGCCGGTGCATCGTGCAGCCGGGCTTGGCGACGTCGGGCGAAAGCCCGAACATCTCGATGTAGGGGCGGTTGCAGATGATGATGCGCGCCGATGCATCGTAGAGCACGAGGCCCTGCGGAATGTTGTTCACGGCGGTCATGAGATTGCGACGTTCGGTGGCGAGCCGCTCGTCGGAGATTTCGTGCCGCTTGAGCAACAGGAAGACGATCACGGCCATGATCGCGAATGCCGCCATCAGCAGGCCTTCGCGCTCACTCCATTGCGCGGTCGCGCTTCCGAGCAGGCTGCCGACCAACAGGCCGGCACAGAACGCCAGCCCCTTGGTCGAGCCAGCATCGGCATTTCCTGACGATGAATTGCGGTGTTCGATGCGCACGCTGATCTCTCCCAGGGCGCGGCATCGTTACGCAGCACAAATGGAAAGGTCGTTACAACTCGCAGTTAGCAATCGGTTACGCGATACCGGGCGACAGCGTATGACAAATCGCGCCCAATGCCCCGTAAACCCACGGAGCTGCCAATGCACTCCTCGGAGATGGTGAATCCCGCCTTAACGGAAAAACCGGGAAACAAACGCGGCTGTGCCGGAAAGCGACGATTCCGCCGCCGATGCGCGCGACAGCGCGTAGTCTCGCGGTACGATAGAAACAAATCGTCACCGGGAAGGTGTAGATTTAGCCGATGCGGAACCCCGGCGATTTAACGGTTTTTCCAATCCCGGGCGGGCATATTGGTCCGGACATTTAGATTTTGAGAACGAGCCAGGCTGGAACTGTGACACCCTTCGGACGTGTGATCTCTGTGCGCGGCTCGCAGGCCCGGGTTGGGCTGCTGGCGGGCGGCCAGATGCAACTTTTAGAAATGCGAGCGACCGTCGGCCGGTTCGTCAGTATCCGCTGCGCAAGTTCGGTCATCGTCGCCATGATCACCGAAGTGACGTGCGAGAACCTGCCGGCATCCGACGAATACATGGCGACCGCCTCGGTCGACCTGCTCGGCGAAATCCTGGGCGGCGACCGCCCGAAATTCCAGCGCGGCGTCACCCATTATCCGACCATCGGCGACAGCACCGACCTGATCACGAACCAGGAGCTGCGTACGGTCTATGCGCCGAGCGGCTCGGACCAGATCAATGTCGGCACGCTGCAGCAGGATCGTTCTGTCATCGCCTATGTCGACGTCGAGGAGATGCTGTCCAAGCACTTCGCGGTGCTCGGCTCGACCGGCGTCGGCAAGTCGACCGGCGTGTCGCTGCTGCTCAACGAGATCCTGAAGTCACGGCCGAACCTGCGCATCTTCCTGCTCGACGTGCACAATGAATACGGCCGCTGCTTCGGCGAGCGCGCGCAGGTGCTCAACCCGCGGAACCTGAAGCTGCCGTTCTGGCTGTTCAACTTCGAAGAGATCGTCGACGTGCTGTTCGGCGGCCGGCCCGGCGTGCCCGAGGAGCTCGACATCCTCGCCGAAGTGATCCCGATGGCGAAGGGCATCTACACCCAGTACCAGAACTCCGACCGGGTCGGTCTCGGGCTGAAGCGCATCGACCCCAAGCAGGTCGGCTACACCGTCGATACGCCGGTGCCCTATCGCCTCGTCGACCTGATCTCGCTGATCGACGAGCGCATGGGCAAGCTGGAGAACCGCTCCTCGCGCATCATCTATCACAAGCTGATCTCGCGCATCGACGCGGTGCGCAACGATCCGCGCTACGCCTTCATGTTCGATAATGCCAATGTCGGCGGCGATACCATGGCCGAGGTGATCAGCCATCTGTTCCGCCTGCCCGCCAACGGCAAGCCGATGACGATCATGCAGCTCGCCGGCTTCCCCGCCGAAGTCGTCGATTCCGTGGTGTCGGTGCTGTGCCGCATGGCGTTCGATTTCGGGCTGTGGAGCGACGGCGTCTCGCCGATGCTGTTCGTCTGCGAGGAAGCGCACCGCTACGCTTCCGCCGACCGTAATATCGGCTTCGGGCCGACCCGCAAGGCGGTGTCGCGCATTGCCAAGGAAGGCCGCAAATACGGCGTCTATCTCGGCCTGATCACCCAGCGTCCGGCCGAGCTCGATGCGACCATCATCTCTCAGTGCAACACGCTGTTCACGATGCGCCTCGCCAACGACCGCGACCAGGCGCTGCTGCGCTCCGCCGTCTCGGACGCCGCCGCCAACCTGCTGTCTTTCGTGCCCTCGCTCGGCACCCGCGAGGTGCTGGCGTTCGGCGAAGGCGTGGCGCTGCCGACCCGGCTGCGCTTCAAGGAGGTGCCGCCGCACCAGCTGCCGCGCGGCGAGGCCACCATCGCCACGGTACCGTCGGTCACCGCCGGCCACGACATGCATTTCGTCAGCGCCGTGCTGGAGCGCTGGCGCGGCGCCACCTCGCATCGCGATAGCCCGAGCGGCGACGCCAACTTCAACTCTCCGGCGCCGGCGCGCACCATGGCGCCGGCCGAGGCGCCGATGCTGCAGCCCTCGCTCGGCCTCGATCCGGACCGCTTCTCGCTTCTGAAGAAGCCGCTGCGTTAGCCGAATTCCGCCAGGGCGCCGATGCGCCTTGCGCCCAAGGCGTCATCCACTATGGTCTCGCGTGACGCCGCATCCAGGCGGCACGCCGGAACCATCTCATGACGCAGCCGACCGCAAATCGCTTCCCGACGCCCGCTCTCGACAAGCTCCCCGAGGACATCCGCGCCCGCATCCTGGCGGTGCAGGAGAAATCCGGCTTCGTGCCGAACGTCTTCCTCACCTTGGCCTATCGCCCCGACGAGTTTCGCGCCTTCTTCGCCTATCACGACGCGCTGATGGAGAAGGACTCCGGCCTCTCGAAGGCCGAGCGTGAGATGATCGTGGTGGCGACCAGCGCCGCCAACCAGTGCCAGTATTGCGTGATCGCCCACGGCGCGATCCTGCGCATCCGCGCCAAGAATCCGGAGATCGCCGACCAGGTCGCGGTCAACTACCGCAAGGCCGACATCACGCCGCGGCAGCGCGCGATGCTCGACTTCGCCATGAAGGTGAGCCGCGCCGCCGAGAAAGTCTCGGAGTCGGACTTCGCCGCGCTTGCCGCCCACGGCTTCAGCGACGACGACGTCTGGGACATCGCCGCGGTTGCGGCGTTCTTCGCGCTGTCGAACCGGCTCGCCAACGTCACAGGCATGCGGCCGAACGGCGAATTCTACATGCTCGGCCGGCAACCGAAATGAAATAGAGGACGCCTTGGCGGACTGGAGCGAGATCGTCCTGCGTCTCGGCGCGGCCACCCTTGCCGGCTGCGCGATCGGGCTCGACCGCGACCTGCGCGGCAAGCCGATCGGCCTGAAGACGCTGGGTCTCGTCAGCCTCTCGACGGCCATGGTCGTGCTGCTGGCATTGCAGGCCGTCGAGCCTGGCAAATTCACCGACGCGGTGAGCCGCGTGATCCAGGGCGTGCTGACCGGCATCGGATTCCTCGGCGCCGGCGTGATCGTGCGGCAGGGTGACCGCTTCCAGGTCCGCGGCCTGACCAGCGCCGCATGCGCTTTCTTCGCCGCTTGCGTCGGCATCGTCTGCGGCGCCGGACATTGGCCGATCGTCGTCACCGCCGTCGCGCTGGCGTTCCTGCTGTTGACCTTCGGCAAGCGGACCGAGCGGTGGCTGCACCACGCGCTCGGCGGCAGGGAGGATCAGCACGGGCCGGCGGTGGCGGCAGATCAGTCGTCAGATGCCGGCCCGCACCAGCCGGGCAAATAGACCGCGTCCTTGCTGCGGCCGAGCGCCAGTCCCTTCTCCAGCGCCTTGGCGAAATTATTCTCCACCGTCTTGCGCGGGATGTGGCGGCGCAGGAAATCGGCCCACAGGAATTCGCTGAACGGCGTCGTGTCCTTGGCAAAACCGCCCGCCCGGCGCATCTCGCCGGCGAGGCTGCGGAACGGATCGTCCCTGAGATCCTTGATCGATTTCGGAATGTCCTTGAAGTGGCGGCGCTCGCCCTTGGAATCGTAGGGATAGACCCAGCGCTTGTTGTCCATCACGCCCCAGAACACGTCACGCTCGACCATCGTGAGATCGCCGATCACCGTGACCAGGATGTCCTTGACGCCCTCCTCGTGCAGCGCACGCGCCATGTGATGGTGATCGACCACGTAGTAGCGATCGTCGGGACCATGGACGACCGGAATCATGTGCTTGCCCAGCAGTTCGGCGCGCTTCTTGTCCGACTTGTGCTCGCGCCAGCGCTTCCGCTTCTCCGTCACCTCCTGCATGCCGACCGTCATCTGGGTCGGCCGCAGCGACAGGATCGGGACCGGTTTGACGTAAGGCTCGCGCGTGTGGGCCATGATTTATGCTCCCTTTGACCGGCACTCCGGAACGGGTTCCACTATGTCATGAGCCCGCAGGCGGGTGAAAGAGTCCGGTGTGCCGGAATGGCTTCACGAAGCGGTGGGCCGATGGCCGGATGGTCCGGCCTCGGCTGTCGATACTCCCGGGCTGTCAATGCCCGGGCACGCAGCCTCAACCTCCGTGACGGCGTTGCAGCGCAAACTGTGCGTGCGCGAAGGTCGAACGAGTGTGTCGACATCGGCTTGGTCATCGCAATGCCGAACATCCCGCGCGCCGCAGCAGCCGCCTCGACAGTTCCTGGAGGTGATCGACGCATGAATACCACCTCTGCGCGCACCAAGATTTTAGGTGTGAAGTGCAGCGAACATGCTAAACATAACCGGCGACGCGACCGGACTGACAACAGTGAAGACGCAGCGGCCAATTTCCTCGGATGCCGAGCACGTGGTGCTCAAATTCCGGCCGCGTACCTCGGCGCAGCCGCCCGGCAAGCGCGAGGAGCCGCACCGAACGACGCGCCCGGCTTCCGTTGCCAACGATCTCTCTCGCTATGAGAAGCCGCGCGAGGAGCCCGACGATTTCCGCCAGCGCATGCTCGCCAACATCGCCGCCTTCGCCTTCACGGTGGCGCTCACCGCGATCGGCATCTGGCTTGCCATGAGCATCGCCGATTTGCGCAAGACCCAGGATTGCGTGCTGATGGGCCGCCGGGATTGCGCGAAGATTACGGTGATGCCGCGCAGCTAGGCTGGCCGGAACCCTGCCCAAAAACCGTCCTTGCGAGGCCGGCCAAGCTCCATTGAACTAACGGCCCTGCTCCGATATACGGGCACACGACTCCGGCACCAGCAATCGGGCATTCCGGGGCAACGCGCCCGCCTCCTCTGAGCCGACCCGGAATTACCTTCAATATATCAAAGGCTTAATGATGTCCTCCACATTCGAGCAGATCGCCAACATTATCGCGGAGACCTGCGACATCCCGCGCGACACGATCAAGCCGGAGAGCCACGCGATCGACGATCTGGGGATCGACAGCCTCGACTTCCTCGACATCGCCTTTGCCATCGACAAGGCCTTCGGGATCAAGATGCCGCTCGAAAAGTGGACCCAGGAGGTCAACGACGGCAAGGCCACGACCGAGCAGTATTTCGTGTTGAAGAATCTCGCCGACCGCATCGACGAGCTGGTTGCAGCCAAGAACGCGGGCACGGGCTCGGGCTCGTAATCGCCCATCATGCAGCTCGAGATCTTTCAGCTGATTGATCGAATCGTCGACCTCAACCTCGACGCAAGGACCATTGTCGTCGAGGCGGATGTTCCGCCCGACAGCCATTCGGTGTTCGCGGGGCACTTCCCGGGCTACCCGATCATGCCCGGCGTGCTGCTGACCGAAGCAATGGCCCAGAGCTCGGGCTGGCTGATTCTCGGTCTGACCAAGTTCGAGCGCATGCCCTTCCTCGCCATGGTCAAGGAAGCCAAGATGCGCGGCTTCGTCAGCCCCGGTTCGCTCCTGACCATTGAGGCCAAGATCGAGCACGAAGGTTCAGGCTTCGCCGTGACCTCGGCGAAGGTTCGCGTCGGCAAGGAGCTCAAGTGCAATGCCGAGCTGACCTTCCGTCACATCCCCTTCCCCAGCCCGGACTTGCGCGTGCACATGGATGCGATGGCCGCCAAGATCGGGTTTCCGCAGCAGGCAATGAGTAATGGCTGAGAAGGAAGTCTGGATCACCGGCGTAGGCCTGCTCTCCTCGCTTGGCGAGGGACTGGATGCGCATTGGGAGGCGCTCGGCGCCCGGCGCGTCAATGCCGACGAGAAGCGTCTCGCGCCATACGTGATCCATCCGATCGCCCCCGTCAGCTTCGACGCCCAGATCCCGAAGAAGGGCGATCAGCGTCAGATGGAAGCCTGGCAGCGGATCGGTACCTATGCCGCAGGGCTGGCGCTCGATTCCGCCGGCGTCAAAGGCAATCAGGAAATCTTGTCGCGGATGGACATGATCATCGCAGCCGGTGGCGGCGAGCGTGACCTCAATGTCGACCTGGCGATCATGAACGCCGACGCGCAGGGCAAGCTGCCGCCCGCCCTCCTCAACGAGAAGCTGATGAACGAGCTGCGCCCGACGTTGTTCCTGGCGCAGCTCTCCAACCTGCTCGCCGGCAACATCGCGATCGTTCACGGCGTGTGCGGGACCTCGCGCACCTTCATGGGCGAGGAAGCCTCGAGCATCGACGCGGCACGGATCGCGGTCGCGCGCATTGGAGCCGGCCAGAGTGACATCGCCTTGGTCGGCGCCGCTCATAACGGCGATCGCGGCGACCTCTTGATGCTCTATGCATTCGGCGATCTCGCCCTCAAGGACCAGCATAGCTCGGTCTGGGCCCGCAGGAACAACCCGGGTTTTGCCATCGGCTCGGCCGGCGCCTTCCTCGTGATGGAATCGCGCGAACATGCCGAGGCCCGCGGCGCAAAGCCGTACGCCAAGCTGACCAAGGTGGTCGCCGACCTTGCCCGGCGCAAGGAGCCGGGCGCCGTGACGAAGTCGCTGCAGGCATTGTGGCCGCAGCTCGGCGTCAGCGGCGACACCGGTATCCTGATCACGGGCGCGACCGGCGCCGAGCCAGCGACCGCCGAAGAGCGCGCATTCCTCAGCCAGCATGCCGGCTTTGCCGTCCGCGCCACCGGAACGACCTTTGGCCACACCATGGAGGCGCAATTCCCACTTGGGCTCGCGCTGGCCGCGTTGTCGATCTCGCGCGGCGCGCTCTATCCGGCCAACGACCCGACCGGGCTGGAGGTTGAAAAGACCGAAGCACCAACCCAAATTGTGGTGTTGGGGGTCGGCCACTGGCAGGGCGAAGGCATGGCACTGGTCGAGGCCGTCAGTTAGAGCATGATCCGGAAAAGTGTTTCCGAACATCATGCTCAAACAAACAACTAGGGTGCGATGAAGCTCATCGCGCTTTAAGTCCGGCGCAAGCACCGACGGGGAAACCATGACAGCACCACGCGATAAATTCGGCCGACCGATCGTTGTCGTGACCGGCATGGGAATCGTGACGTCGCTCGGCGGCGGCAAGACCGACAATTGGAAGCGCCTCACCGCGGGTGAGTCCGGCATCAAGACCGTGACACGCTTCCCACTCGACAGTTTGAAGACGACGATGGCCGGCGCCGTCGATTTCGTCACCGTCGACCCGTTCTCGTCGACCAGCCTGTCGCAGCGTCTGGCGGAGATCGCGACCGAAGAAGCGCTCGAGCAAGCCGGCATCGGCAGCAAGGGCGACTTTCCCGGCCCGCTGTTTCTGGCAGTCGCCCCGATCGAGACCGAGTGGCCGCAGCGGCTCGAAGTCGCGCGCGAGGTTCCGACCAAGGACTTTGGAATCATCGAATACCTGGCGACCTGCAGCGGCGGGAAGTTCGCGCACTTTCACCGGCGCTTCACCTTCGGCTCCGTCGCGCTCAACCTCGCCGAGACCTTCGGCACCAAAGGGTCGCCGATTTCGCTGTCGACGGCTTGCGCGTCCGGCGCAACCGCGATCCAGCTCGGCGTCGAGGCGATCCGCCGCGGCGAAACGGATGCAACGCTGTGCATCGCGACCGACGGCTCGGTCAATCCCGAAGCCATGGTGCGCTTCTCGCTGCTGTCGGCTCTCTCCACCCAGAACGACCCGCCGCAGGCCGCCTCGAAACCGTTCTCGAAGAACCGCGACGGCTTCGTGATGGCCGAGGGCGCCGGTGCGCTGGTGCTCGAGAGCTACGACGCCGCGATGGCGCGCGGCGCGCGCATCCTCGGCGTCGTTGCCGGCTGCGGCGAGCTTACCGATTCCTTCCACCGCACCCGCTCGAGCCCGGACGGCAAGCCGGCGATCGGCTGCGTGCGCAAGACGCTCGCCGATGCCGGAATGGAGCCCGAGCAAATCGATCACATCAACGCGCACGGGACCTCGACGCCGGAAAACGACAAGATGGAGTATCTTGCGACGTCGGCCGTGTTTGGCGAACACACCAAAAACATTCCGGTGTCGTCGAACAAGTCGATGGTCGGCCACACCATCTCGGCCGCCGGCGCAGTCGAGGCGATCTTCTCGCTGCTCACGCTCGAGCATCAGCGGATTCCGCCGACGATCAACTACGAGGTGCCCGATCCCGCGATCCCGTTCGACGTGGTCGGCAACAAGGCGCGCGATGCCAAGGTGACCGCCGTGATGTCGAACTCGTTCGGGTTCGGCGGGCAGAACGCTTCACTAATCCTGACGCGCGAGCCGGCCTAGCGCCCTCGCATCATCAGATGAAACGTCTGCTCCTTCGCACCAGGGCGCACCTGCGTGACGCCGCGAAGCCCGTGACCGACGCGGCGATCGGCGGGCTGACGATCGGCCTGCTGCGTACGACGCGCTATTTCGATCCCGAGAAGACCGCAAGGTTCTTCGGCCGCGCCGCGCATTTCATCGGCCGCCGGCTGCGCGAGGATCGCATCGGCCGCGAGAACCTCAAGGCCGCCTTCCCGGAAAAGTCGCCGGAGGAGATCGAGGAGATCCTGACGGGCGTCTGGCACAACCTCGGACGCATCGGCGCTGAATTCGCGCACATCGACCGCATCTGGGACCACGACCCCCAGAATCCCGATAAGCCGGGTCGCGTCGAATTCTCGGCGCGCAGCAAGCAGCTGTTCGACCAGTTGCGTGACGACGGCAAGCCGGCACTGTTCTTTGCCGCACATCTCGGCAACTGGGAGCTCTCTCCGATTGCCGCCGCAGCGCATGGGCTCGACGCCACCATCCTGTTTCGGCGGCCGAACATCGAAGCCGCCGACCGCGCCATCGAACGCATCCGCGCGGTTAATCTGGGCACGCTGGTGCCGGCCGGCCGCGACGCGCCGCTCAAGCTGGCGCAGGCGCTGAAGAACGGCCAGCACGTCGCGATGCTGGTCGATCAGTATTTGACCAACGGCGTTCCCGTCACCTTCTTCGGCCGCAAGACCACGGCAAATCCGCTGCTGGCGCGCCTGCGCCGGCAGATCGATTGCCCCATCCACGGCACGCGGATCATCCGCCTGCCCGACGGCCGCTTCCGCGGCGAGGTCACCGAGGAAGTCAAGCCGGTGTTCGACGCATCCGGCCAGATCGACATCCAGGGCACCATGCAGGCGATCACCGACGTGGTCGAGGGCTGGGTCCGCGAATACCCGGATCAGTGGCTCTGGCTGCACCGGCGCTGGCGGTAGGCTGGCAGCCCTACCTCGTCATTGCGAGGAGCGAAGAGCCTGTCGTCGGGCGCGCGTTCGCGCGATCCGTTGGCTCGCAATGACGGATAGACCTACTTCCCGGTCTTCACCCGCGTCCACAGGCGATTGATGATCCGCTGCGTCGCCGGATCGCGCGCGGTGATCACGAACAGCTTCTTCTGCATCGCTTCGTCGGGATAGATATTCTTGTCGTTGAAGATCTTCGGATCGATCAGCTTCTGGCTCGCCAGATTGCCGTTGGCGTAGGACAGGAAGTTCGAGTTCTTCGCCGCAATCTCGGGACGGTAGAGGTAGTTGATTAGCTCGTAGGCCTCAGCGACGTTCTTCGCATCCGCGGGGATCGCGAGATTGTCGAAGAACATCTGCGCACCCTCCTTCGGGATCGTGTAACCGATCTCGACGCCGGTGTTGGCTTCCGCCGCCCGGCTGCGCGCCTGCACTGATGTCGCCCGACCATCCGACCACGAAGCAGATTTCGCCCGAGGCCAGCGCGCTGAGATATTCGGACGAGTGGAATTTGCGCACATAGGGCCGGATCTTGATGACGAGATCGGCGGCCTTCTCGAGGTCGGCCTGCTTGGTCGAATTCGGATCGAGGCCGAGATAGCTCAGCGCCGCCGGCAGGATGTTGTCGGCGGAATCCAGCATGTGGATGCCGCAATCCTTGAATTTGGCGAGGCTCTCCGGCTTGAACACCATGTCCCAGCTGTCGATCTTCGCGTCGGGACCGAGAATCTTCTCCGCGATCTTGACATTGTAGCCGATGCCGGTGGTGCCCCACATGTAGTTGGCGCCGTAGCTATTGCCGGGATCGTAGGTGGCAAGTTGGCTCGTCACCACGGGCCATGCATTGGCGAGGTTTGGCAGTTTCGACTTGTCGAGCTTGAGGAACACCTTCGCGGTGATCTGGCGCTGCAGGAAGTAGCCGGTCGGCACCACGACGTCATAGCCCGACTTGCCCGCGAGCAGCCGCGTCTCCAGCGTCTCGTTGGCGTCGAACGTATCGTAGACCACCCTGATGCCGGTTTCCTTGGTGAAGTCCTCGAGGACTCCCGGCGCCATGTAGTTCGACCAGTTGTAGAAGTTGACCGTGCGCTCCTCGGCGTCGGCGGACGCCGAGAGCAGCAGGACCGTCGCGACCGCGCCGACGAAGCTGACGAGACGACGGTTCTGCTCTCGCATTCTGGCCTACCTCTTGCGGCGGTGGACAGCGTCCGACAACCGCTCCAGCGCGGCGTCGAGTGTCGAGTTTTCTTGGCGAAGCAAAAACGCACGACCGACGTCACCGCATCCTGCTCGTAGAACGCGGAGACCGGGATCGCCGCGACCTTGTAGTCCTGCACGATCCGCCAGCAGAACTCCGCGTCGGTCTCGTTGAGCCCGAGCGGCGACAAGTCCACGGTGAGGAAGTAGGTCCCCTGCGACTTCAGCACCGGAAAGCCGATGCTCTCCAACCCCTTGGTCAGGCGGTCGCGGCTCCGCGCCATGTCCTTGCGCATGTCGAGGAAATAGTCGTCGGGCTTGCCGAGGCCATATGCCACCGCCGCCTGCAGATTGGGCGCCGTCGTGAAGGTGAGGAACTGGTGCACCTTCGCAGCGACGCGCAGCAGCGGCGGCGCGGCGCAGACGAAGCCGATCTTCCATCCGGTCAGCGAGAAGATCTTGCCGGCGCTGCCGACCTTGATGGTGCGGTCGCGCATGCCCGGGATCGTGATCAGCGGGATGTGCTCGCGGCCGTCGAACACCACGTGTTCCCAGACCTCGTCGCAGATCGCGACCGCGTCGAATTCCTGGCAGAACCGCGCCAGCAGTTCGAGGTCCTCGCGCGGATAGACCACCGCCGCCGGATTGAGCGGATTGTTGAACAGCACCGCCTTGGTCTTGTGGTTGAAGACGCTGCGCAGCATCTCCTCGCTCAGCCGCCACTCCGGCGGTTCGAGCCGCAGCAGCCGCGGAATGCCGCCGGCCTGGCGGATGATCGGCAGATAGGAATCATAGACCGGCTGGAAGCACACCACCTCGTCACCGGGCTCGACCACGGAGAGGATCGAGGCGGTCAGCGCCTCGGTGCCGCCGGAGGTGACCATCACCTCGGTCATCGGATCGAGCTTGAGTCCGTGCCAGTGGCCGTAATGCGATGCGATCGCCTGACGGAGTTCCGGGATGCCCATCATCGACGGATATTGATTGTAGCCGTTGATCGAGGCGTCCGCGGCGGCGCGGCGGATGTCCTCCGGACCGGGATCGTCGGGAAAGCCCTGGCCGAGATTGATGGCGTTGTTGTCGCGCGCGGCCTGCGACATCGCCTCGAAGATGGTGACAGGAAGGTCCGCGAAGACCTTGTTCATGGAGGTCATATCAGGGATCAGCCGCCGGTCTTGGTCGGCAGTCCCGCCGCCTTCCAGCCGATGATG
Source organism: Bradyrhizobium sp. BR 1433 (assembly GCF_051547665.1). NCBI lineage: Bacteria > Pseudomonadati > Pseudomonadota > Alphaproteobacteria > Hyphomicrobiales > Nitrobacteraceae > Bradyrhizobium > Bradyrhizobium sp. BR 1433. The sequence continues at coordinate 8,565,196 of NZ_JBPUGG010000001.1, read as the reverse complement.
CCGCCCGCCAGGTGCTTGTCATAGGGCAGGCCCGCGGCCTGGGCGGCCAGCGAAGCCGTCACCGAGCGCTTGCCGGAGCGGCAGGCGAACACCACCTGCTTGCCCTGCGGATCGGGAATCGCCGCCGGATCGAACGTCGACAGCGGCACTACGACGCCATCGGGATAGGCCTCGACGGCGACCTCGTTGGGCTCGCGGACGTCGACCAGCAGATAGCGGCCTTCCGCTATGCCCTTCGACACCTCGTCCGGAAACAAATCTTCCACCTTGTGGTCCGCCACGGAAATATCCTCCCGACATGATCTTTGGCGAGCGTCGCGCCGCTCGCCGTTCCGGGCCGCAAAGTCGCCTCTTGCGCGGAGAAAATCAAGCGTCCGAAACGAGTTAGATGCCACGCGGAAAAGCTGGATCGTGGCTCCTAGATCGTGACCTGCGTGCCGACCTCGACCACCCGCCCGGTCGGGATTTGGAAATAGTCGGTGGCATCGTTCGAGGAGCGGCTCAGCGCGATGAACAGATGGTCCTGCCAACTCGGCATGCCCGAATGCGCCGCCGGCTTCAGCGCACGGCGGGAGAGGAAGAACGAGGTCGACATGATGTCGAACTGCCAGCCAAGCTTGCGGGCGATCGCCAGCGTCTTCGGCACGTTCGGCTGTTCCATGAAGCCGAACTTCAGCGTCACCTTGGAGAAGGTCTCGCTCAGCTGCTCCATCCGCACCCGCTCGGACGGATCGATCCGCGGCGTCGGCGCGGTCTCGATGGTCAAGATGACGTTCTTCTCGTGCAGCACCTTGTAGTGCTTGAGGCTGTGCATCAGCGCGGTCGGCGCGCTGACGGGATCGCTGGTCAGGAACACCGCGGTGCCGGAGACCCGCTGCGGCGGCCGCTTCTCCAGCATCGCGACGAGATCGGCGAGCGGGAATTCCAGCTTGCGCGACTTCTCGAACAACAGCCGGCTGCCGCGCCGCCATGTGTACATCACCACGATCATGGCGCCGCCAAGCGCGAGCGGCACCCAGCCGCCCTCGAACACCTTGAGCAGGTTGGCGGCCAGGAAGGTGATGTCCAGGAACAGGAACGGCGCGACCAGCGCGGCGGCCGCGATCGGCGACCAGCGCCAGACCTTCCAGATCACGACAAAACCCATCATCGCCGTCACCACCATGGTGCCGGTCACCGAGATGCCGTAAGCCGACGCCAGTGCGCTCGACGAGCGGAACATCAGCACCAGCACGATGACCGCGATGAACAGGAAACGGTTGATGCGCGGCATGTAGATCTGCCCGGAATGCGCCTCCGAGGTGTGGCGGATCTCGAACCGCGGCAACAGGCCGAGCTGGATCGCCTGCCGCGTCAGCGAATACGCGCCGGTGATGACGGCCTGGCTCGCGATCACGGTCGCCATGGTCGCCAGCGCAACCATCGGGATCAAGGCCCAGTCCGGGAACATGAGGAAGAACGGGTTCTCGATGCCCTTGGGATTGCCGATCAGGAGCGCGCCCTGCCCCAGATAGTTCAGCGCCAGCGACGGCAGCACGATGAACAGCCACGCGGTCTGGATCGGGCGTTTGCCGAAATGGCCGAGGTCGGCATAGAGCGCCTCGGCGCCAGTCACCGCGAGGAAGACCGCACCGAGCGTGATGAAGCCGATCACGCCGTGATGCAGCATGAACGACACCGCGAGAATCGGATTGAGCGCGTATAGCACTTCGGGATGCCGCACGATCTGCGGCAGCGCCGCGACCGCGATCAGGGCGAACCACACGCACATCACCGGGCCGAAGAAGGCCGCGACGCGCGCGGTGCCGCGCGACTGCACCGCGAACAGGACGACAAGGATCACCACCGTGAGCGGCACGACATAGGGATCGAATGTCGAGGTGACGAGCTTGATGCCCTCGATTGCCGACAGCACCGAGAGCGCCGGCGTGATGACGGCGTCGCCATAGAACAGCGCGCCGCTGATGATGCCGAGCAGCACGATCGCGGCGCCGCCCTTGGTCGCCGCGCGCTGCGCCAGCGCCATCAGCGCCAGTGTGCCGCCCTCGCCATTGTTGTCCGCGCGCAGCAGGATCACGACGTATTTCAGCGTGACGACGACGATCAAAGCCCAGAGGATCAGCGAGAGCACGCCGAGCACCGCATGCGCCGTCACCGCGCCCTCGCCGCCGGCGGCGGCAACGACGGCCTCGCGCAAGGCGTAAAGCGGGCTGGTGCCGATGTCGCCATAGACGACACCGATGCTGCCGAGCATCAGGGCCTTGAAGGTGGCGGTTGAATGCGCCTCACCATTGCCGTTTGCCGCCGGCGTTTCCGCCGCGGTGATCGCACTCTCGGATGACATGGGGAAGCTGTGCCTCTGTCTTCTGCCGCACCGCACAATGCCGGGTCGCAGCGCTATACTCCCGGCAGGAATGCATAGGTTAGCCCGGATTCAGGCCTCCGCCATGCACATCACGCATGGGTCACGGCCGATCAATGTCAGAATCGTGCGCCCGGTCAGATAGTTACCTGGGTACCCACTTCAACCACCCGGCCGGTCGGGATCTGGAAATAGTCGGTGGCATCATTGGCGGACCGGCTCATCGCGATGAATAGGTGGTCCTGCCATTGCGGCATGCCGGACTGGGCCGACGGCTTCAGCGAGCGGCGTGACACGAAGAACGAGGTCGACATGATGTCGAACTGCCAGCCGAGCTTGCGCGCGACCGCCAGCGCCTTGGGCACGTTCGGCGATTCCATGTAGCCGAAGCGCAGCCGCACCGCGGTGAACTTGTCGCTCACCTTCTCCATGTTGACCCGCTCGGATAGATCGACGCGCGGCGTCGGTGCGGTCTCGATGGTCAGGATCACGTTGTGCTCGTGCAGCACCTTGTTGTGCTTGAGGTTGTGCAGCAGCGCGGTCGGCACGAAGCTCGGGTCGCTGGTCAGGAATACCGCGGTGCCCTTGACGATATGCGGCGGCCGCTTCTCCAGACTGTGGATCAGGTCGCGCAGCGGCACCTCGATGCGCCGGGTCTTGGCGACCAGGATGGCGGCGCCGCGGCGCCAAGTCCAGATCATCGTCGCCATGACCACGCCGAACAGCAGCGGCACCCACGCGCCCTCGAACAGCTTCAGGAGATTGGCGCTGAAGAAGGTCATGTCGACGATCACGAACGGCAGGATCAATGCCGCCGCCGACGCCATGCGCCAGTTCCACAGCTTCCAGATCACGATGAAGCCCATGATGCCGTCGGCGACCATGGTGGTAGAGACGGCGATGCCGTAGGCCGACGCCAGCCCGCTCGAGGTGCGGAACAGCAGCACCAGCAGCAGCACGCCGATCAGCAGCAGCCGGTTGACGCGCGGCAGATAGATCTGACCGGCATGGGTCTCCGAGGTGTAGCGGACCTCGAAGCGCGGCAAGAGCCCAAGTTGCACCGCCTGGCTGATCAGCGAATAGGCGCCGGTGATCACCGCTTGGCTCGCGATCACCGTCGCGGCGGTGGCGAGCCCGACCAGGGGCAGCAGCAGCACGTCGGGCACCATGCGGTAGAACGAGTTCTCGATCGCGCTGGGATCGGACAGCACCAGCGCGCCCTGCCCGAAATAGTTCAGCAGCAGCGAGGGCAGCACGAAGAACAACCAGCCGGACTGGATCGGCTTGCGGCCGAAATGCCCGAGATCGGCATACAGCGCCTCGCCGCCGGTCACCGCGAGGAACACCGCGCCCAGCGTCACCAGACCGATGGTGCCGTGGGTCAGCATGAACTGGAGCGCGTAATAGGGATTGATCGCCGCCAGCACCGACGGGTCGTCCATGATGCGAACGAGCCCCATCACCGCCAGCGAGGCGAACCACACCACCATCACCGGACCGAAGGCGGAAGCGACGCGCGCGGTGCCAGAACTCTGCACAGAGAACAGCACGACCAGGATCAGGATCGTCAGCGGCACCACATAGTGCTCGAGATGCGGGGTGGCGAGCTTGAGGCCTTCGACCGCCGACAGCACCGAGATCGCCGGCGTGATCATGGAATCGCCGATGAACATCGAGGCGCCGACCACGCCGAGCGCGAGCAGCGGCCAGCTGCGCCGACCGATCGCGCGCTGGCCGAGCGCCATCAGCGAGAGCGTGCCGCCCTCGCCATTGTTGTCGGCACGCAGCAGCAACAGCACGTATTTCGCGGTGACGACGGTGAACAGCGCCCACAGGATCAGGCTGAGCACGCCCAGCACCATGATGCGGGTGACCGGCTGGCCGTGCGCGGCGCCGCCGACCGCCTCGCGGAATGCGTAGAGCGGCGAAGTTCCGATATCGCCGAACACCACCCCGATGCTGCCGAGTGTCAGGGCCCAGAAGCTGGAGGTGGGTTGCCCTTCCTGAGCTTCGGTAGATGAGACGCTGACAGCCATGGCGAGGTTGGAACGCCCGATCGGTTGATTTGATCCGCGCGGCTATCGACGCTTCCGCTTCGCGTGTCAACCGCGCACCAGTGGTAGTTGACGGTAGTATGGTAACCCGGAGCTACGGCTTCAGATCCGGCGGCAGCGGCGGATTTTCCCGCATCAACGTGATGGTCACGCGACGGTTGGCCGGCAGCGTCGGATCGTCGGGAAACAGCGGCTGGCCGTCGGCCTTGCCGGAAACCGCGAAAATATGCGACGGCGGCAGCCCTTCCCGCTCCAGGATCTGCCGCACCGCGTTGGCGCGGTCCGCGGACAGGTCGAAGCCGTCATAATCACTGCGCGCCGGCACGAAGCCTGCGGCTGTATGCCCCACGATCGCAACCCGCAGCGGCGTCGCCTTCAGCGGCGCGGCCAGCTTCTGGATCAGCCGGCGGGTGCGGTCGTACGGCTCCCTGGAACCGTCCGCGAACATCGAGCGGCCGTCCTGGTCGACGATCTCGAGGTTGAGCCCCTCCTTGGTCTCCTCGAACATGATGTTCTTGGAGATCTCGGTCAGCTCCGGCATGTCCTGCAGCGCCTGGCGGAGCGAGGCCGAGGCGAGCGCGAATTCGCGGTCGATCTTCAGCCGCGCGCCGTTGATCTGGCTGCGCTCCTTCTCGTCCGGCGTCGGATTGGCCGAGGAGTCCTCCGGCGAGATGTGCTCGACGTTCTTCAGCTTCGGCCGGGTCGGCAGGCCGTTCGGATTCGACGATGCCGGAATAGCGCACATTGGTCTGCACGCCGAAGGCATCGCGCATCGAGCCGGCGACGATCTTCAGCTTGTTGTTGTCCATGGTGGAGAACGCGACGAGCATCACGAAGAAGCTCATCATCAGGCCCATCAGGTCGGCGAAGGTCACGAACCAGCCGTGACCTCCGGTATGGGCGTCGCCGCGCTTTTTCTTGGCCATCGCTGCGTTTCCCGAAAGCGCGGTCCGGTCAGGCCGGAACCGGCTCGCCTTCCTCCTGGCGATGCTTCTCCGGCAGATAGGCCAGCAGCATCTCGCGCACCAGCGCCGGGCTCTTGGAGTCGCGGATCATCAGGATGCCGTCGATGATCAGCGTGCGGTTGGTCTCCTCGTCGAGCAGCTTGCCGTGCAGCTTGTCGGCGATCGGCAGGCAGAACAAATTGGCGACCAGCGCGCCGTACAGCGTCGCGAGCAGCGCGGTCGCCATGAACGGGCCGAGCTTGGAGGGGTCGGTCATGTTGGCGAACATCTGCACCATGCCGATCAGCGTGCCGATCATGCCGAACGCCGGCGCGCAGTCGCCGATCGCGCGATAGATCTTGCTGCCCTCGTCGAGGTGCATCAGGAAGTTGTCGCGGTCGCGCTCCATGTTGTCGCGGATGAATTCGAGGTCGTAACCGTCGGCGACGTAACGGATGCCCTTGGCGAGGAACGGCTCGTCGGTCTCGACCTTTTCCAGGCCGACCGGCCCCTGCTTGCGGGCGATCTCGGCGATGCGGGCGAGCTCGTCGACGAGGTCGCGGGCCGACAGCCGGCTCATCGTGAAGGCGAATTTGGCGCCGAGCGGCAGCCCATGCAGCATCACGCCCAGCGGGAAGCGGATCATCGTCGCCGCGATCGAGCCGCCGAAGATGATGATCATGGCGTGTTCGGAGATGAACATGTGCAGGTCGCCGCCCATGAACATCATCACCGCGATGACGATGATGCCAGCCAACAGCCCGGCGCCAGTCATGATATCCATAGGAGACTCCAACGCGTACGCAACCTGCCCGTCCTGGACGGCGCGCAGCCCAAGGCGGGCCGCGTGGAAAACCCTAACGTTAACGCCATTAAGGACGCGTTACCGAATTTGGTAGGGATAACAACGGGTAAACGCCGGTCTTTTCGCGATGTCGTTGAAGATGCTGGCTTTCCGCATGCGAGCCTGCCGTCGCATGCGCAAATCCCCTCCCCGTAGAATAACGGACATGGGATAGGTTTGCCGGAAGCGTTTTCGCGCGAACCGGCTACCGGTCCGCGTGAAGAAAACGCGTTAGCACAAGAATCCGGGGCTCCGTTCCGATTCAATCGGAACGGAAAAGGCCATCGAGGAAACCAACCAATGAGCAGGACAGGATGAAGGCGGTCGTCGTCGAGCAATACGCACCCATCGATCAGATCGGGCTGAGGGAGATCGCCACCCCCGAACCCGGCCCCGGACAGATCCGAGTCCAGGTCCACGCCGCGAGCATCGGCTTCGTCGATGGGCTGAAGGTCGAGGGCCGCTATCAGACCAAGGATGCCCTGCCCTTCACGCCGGGCGCGGAATTCGCCGGCGTGGTCGATGCGGTCGCAGGCGACGTCGCCGGCATCGCGCCGGGCATGCGGGTGATGGGCGCGGCGCGCTCGGGCGCGCTGGCCGAGCACATCGTGGTGCCGCCCGACGCCGTCGAGATCATGCCCGACGGACTGTCGATGGAGGCCGCCGCGGCCTTTCGCACCAATTACCTCACCGCGCTCTATGGCGCTCGGCGAGCGCGGCTCGCTCAAGGCCGGCGAGCAGTTGCTGGTGCTCGGCGCCGCCGGCGGCACCGGCATCGCCGCCATTCAAGTCGGCAAGCTGCTCGGCGCGCGCGTCGTCGCCGCGGCCTCGACGGAGGAGAAGCGCAACTTCGCCGCAAGCTTCGGTGCCGACGCTGTCGTCGACTACACGAAGCCCGACTGGCGCGACGCGCTGAAGGACGCGACCGGCGGCCACGGCGCCGACGTGATCTTCGATCCGGTCGGCGGCGAGGTCTCGCTGCAGGCGTTCCGCTCGATCGCCTGGAACGGCCGCCATGTCGTGGTCGGCTTCGCGGCCGGCAGCATTCCCGCATTGCCGTTCAATCTGCCGCTCCTGAAAGGCGGCCTCCTGATCGGCGTCGATGCCGCCCAGATCGCGCGGCGCGAGCCCGACGCGCAGGCGCGCGTGATGACGCAATTGTCGGCATGGCTGAACGATGGCCGACTGACGCCTGTTGTCGGTAAGGTGTTCGCATTCGACGATTTTCGCGCGGCCTTCACCACCATGCAGACCCGCGCGGCGCTCGGCAAGATGGTGGTGCGGATCGGGTCGTGAGAGAGGCAGCGCTATCGCCTCATCCTCGCTGCGTCCCTGCGAAAGCAGGGACCCATACGCCGCGGCGGACGTCGTGAACAGGGCTCGTCATTCCAGCGAAGCACACCAATCAGCGCTTGTGGTTATGGGTCCCTGCTTTCGCAGGGACGACACTGAATGTCGCAAGCCAAGCTTGCCTTGAGGGTCAGAAAAATACGCGACCCTCGCCAAGGTTCGCGAAAATTATCACAGGTTATTGTTACGCGGTTCTGTGCCGCCTTAGCGTTGCGGAGTACGGCATTCGGGGACGAAAAATGCAGGACATGCTGACGCATCTCGAAAAGCTTCGCCGCGACGCGGCGGAATGTGCGTTGATCCGAGACCTGGCGACTGACATGCGCAAGCGCGAGTTGTTCAGCAAGCTCGCCGAACATCTCACGGCCCTTGCCGCCGAGGTGGAGGAAACCATCAACGCAGCCCGCAAGGAGGACCAAGTCATCTAGCGAGGCCTACGTCGAGCGTTCGAAAGTATCGACACTTGTCGTGACGGCTCGCCACCAGTTCACGGGCTTCAGGGCCGCCGCTTCGCCCTCGCGGACCGCGACCAGCGCCTCGTCCGACATGGCAATTTGCCGGATGGAACCAACGTCGCAACGGCGCATTGTCATTTCACCCATCGGTTGGCAGGTAATATGCCGCCAGTATCGGTAGACGTGCCGATGCTGTAGCATTGCTGGTTCGCCGAGGAGCCTATTCGCCGCAATGTGTTGTATTTCAGGATTCTTTGTCTTGGCACTTTTTGCACATCGAGCATCGAGCATCACGTCGCGATCGCGCGGGCGGATTACCACCAAAGAGGCGCGATGAAGACCGACAAGGCCATCTGGTACGTCTCGTTCGCCATGCGAAATCCTGACGCCGGACATCACCGCTTCGCGCGCCAGACCCGTACCTTCACGACCGAGCAGGACGCCAAGGCGTTTGCGCGCACGCTGCTCGTTCAGACGCAGGACGTCAGCGCCGGAACGATCAATCCGCACGCACCGCGACGCGTGATCGCACCGGCCGCGATCACGGCCTGGGCCGGCGACAGCTGAGGCTTCGCCGCCGTTGCTTCCTACAGGAAGCGCGAGGGCGCAAACGGGGCGAGCGGAATCTCCGGCGCCTTGCCGCTCAGGAGTTGCGCGACCAGCCGGCCGGTCCGGGCCGATCCGACCAGGCCGACATGGCCGTGGCCGAAGGCGTAGACCACATCGCGCGTGGCACGGGCATAACCGATGCAGGGGCGCCCGTCCGGCATGCTCGGCCGATGGCCGAACCAGGTCTTGATCCGCGATGGCGGAATATCCGTCGGCAGCTTCGGGAACATACTGAAGAGGTGCTCGCGCAGGATTTCGGCGCGCTTCCAGTTCGGCGCGGCGTCAAGCCCCGCGATCTCCACCGTGCCGGCGGCGCGCAGGCCCTTGTCGGTCCAGTTGACGACCATCTTGGCATCGGAGGCCATCATCGAATTGCGCGGGCCGGATTCCGGATTTTCGATCATGACGTGATAGCCGCGCTCGGTCTCCAGCGGCAGCGGATCGCCGATCGAGGCGGTCAATTGCCTGGAGCGCGCGCCCGCGGCGACGACGGCGGCGTCGCAGGCGATCTCGCCGCTCTCGGTGATCACAGCGACAAGCCTGTCACCGGCAAGCCTGAGGCCCGTTGCCTTGGCGGCGACGCGTTCGGCGCCGTTCGCGACGGCGTGCGCGGCAAGCGCCGCGACATAGGCGCCGGGATCGCGGCAGCGGCCCGCCTCCTCCACCACGACGCCGAATTTGTAGCGCGGATGCAGATCGGGCTCGCGCTGGCGCATCTCGTCTTCATCGAGTTCCAGCCATTCGATGCCGACGCGCTTGCGGATACGCCAGCCGAGATCGCGGTCGAACGGCGCGCGTGAGGGAAACACATGCATCACCCCGCGCCGCTCGATCAATTCGCCCACGCCGGCTTCCTCGGCGAGCTGCCGGTGCAGCAGCGGTGCATCCTTCAGGAGATCGCGCATCGCCCGCGCGGTGGCCTCGACCTGCGCCTCGGTCCGGCTCGACAGCAGATACTTGACCAGCCACGGCAAGGCCTTCGGCAGATACGACCAGCGGATCGCCAGCGGCCCGAGCGGATCCATCAGATAGCCCGGCACCTTCTTCCAGGTGCCCGGCTCGGCCGGCGGGATCACCGAATGCGACGACAGCCAACCGGCATTGCCGTAGCTCGCCGCCTGGGTGCCGCCGGGCTCGCCCGGATCGATCAAGGTTACGCTGTGGCCCGCACGCAGCGCCTCGATGGCGCTGATGACGCCGACCGCGCCGGCCCCGATGATCGCGACGTGACGGGACTTTTGTCTGGGCATGATCTCCTCGGAAAACCGCTTCGCACTTTTCCGGATCATGCCCTAGCGCGTGGCCTGCGGCGCAAAATCCTTGCCGACCGACAGCGCACGCTGATCGACCAGGCAGTGCAGGATCGCGGGCTTGCCGGAGGCCAGCGCGCGCTCGAACGCGGGCGCGAAGTCTTCGGTGCGCTCGACCCGCTCGCCATGGCCGCCGAACGCCTTGGCGTAAAGCGCGAAGTCCGGGTTCTTGAGCTGGGTGCCGACGACGCGGCCCGGATAGTCGCGCTCCTGATGCATGCGGATGGTGCCGTATTGCGCGTTGTCGATGACGACGACGATCAGCGGCGCGTCATACTGCACGGCGGTGGCGAACTCCTGCCCGTTCATCAGGAAGCAGCCGTCGCCGGCGAACGCCACGACGACCCGGTCCGGATGATGCCGCTTGGCCATCACAGCCGCCGGCACGCCGTAGCCCATCGAGCCCGAGGTCGGCGCGAGCTGCGCGGCGAAAGCGTGGAAGCGATGGTGGCGGTGAATCCAGCCGGCATAATTGCCGGCGCCGTTGCAGACGATGGCATCCTTCGGCAGGCGATCGCGCAGCCAGGTCACGACCTCGCCATACTGGAAGCTGCCCGGCAGCTCGCGCGGCTTGTCGGTCCAGGCGAGGTAATCCGCGTGCGCCTTGGCCGCCTCGCCCTTCCAGGCCGGCACTGCCGCCGGCATCATGGTCTCGACCGCGGCGGCAAAGGCCGCAGGCGTCGCCTGGATCGCCAGCGCCGGCTGGTAGACACGGCCGAGCTCCTCGGCGCCGGGATGGACATGGATCAGTTTCTGGCTCGGCACCGGAATGTCGAGCAGCGTGTAGGACGAGGACGGCATTTCCGACATGCGGCCGCCGATCAGGAGGATGACGTCGGCGCCGGTGATGCGATCCCTGAGCTTCGGACTCGGGCCGATGCCAAGATCGCCGGCATAATGCGAGTGGTCGGCGTCGAACAGCGAGGCGCGGCGGAACGAGGTGGCAACCGGCAGGTCGAAGCGCTCGGCGAAGCGCGCGATGCCCTTGGCGGCCTCCGCGGTCCAGGCCGAGCCACCGAGCACCACGATCGGCGCCTTGGCGCCGGCGAGCATGCTGCCGAGGCGCTCGAGATCGGCCGGCGCAGGCCAGGTCGCCGCAGGCTCGACCTTCGGCGCGTCGGCGACCGCGGCGGTTTCAGTCAGCATGTTCTCCGGCAGCGAGATCACCACCGGACCGGGCCGGCCCTGCAGCGCGACGCGGAAGGCGCGCGCGACGAGTTCCGGAATGCGATCCGGACGATCGATCTCGACCGCCCATTTCGCCATCGTGCCGAACACCGCCTTGTAGTCGAGTTCCTGGAATGCCTCGCGCTCGCGCATGCCGGTGTCGACCTGGCCGACGAACAGGATCATCGGGGTGGAGTCCTGCATCGCGATGTGCACGCCATGGGCGGCATTGGTCGAGCCCGGACCGCGGGTGACAAAGCAGATGCCCGGACGTCCCGTCAGCTTGCCATAGGCCTCCGCCATCATCGCGGCCCCGCCCTCGGCGCGGCAGATCACGACGTCGATCGGGCTGTCGTGCAAGGCGTCGAGCGCCGCCAGATAGCTCTCGCCCGGCACGCAGGTGACGCGCTCCACCCCTTGCGCGACCAGCTGGTCGATCAGGATCTGGCCTCCGGTGCGGGCATTGCTTTTGGTCATGAGGGCTCCCTGCAAGTACTGGCGCGCGTTTGGGCTTCGCGCGGATCGTGGTCCCACGGGGTATGATAGACGGAAATGGGGTGCAAGGCCGAAGCTGCGTCTCGCGGGCGCAGCGGCGTCAAGCCATGCGGTAGGCAATGGGCAACGCAGTTTCGTCATCGATTTCCGCAGAGCGGACGATCGCCGGCAGGATTGAAGCCGCCGGCCAGCAAGCAACGCGGGTCACCGTCGGCCGGCTCTCGTTGCGCTCGCGCGGGACCGATGTCACGACGCCGGTCTGTGACCCCGATCGGGTCTCGCGCGGCATGATCAACTTGGGCGAGCTTCTTTCACGAACACCCGCATCGACGATGCGGCAGCCCTGTCATCACGAGGCGCCGACCGACGCCACAGAGCGCAGGCGAAAGAATGATCGCACGCCACATCGCCAAGACCGACAGCGCGTGGCCGCCGACACGATTGAAATCAGGAGCACTCCGCTGCGCGATGGGTGGCACAATCTGCATGAGCCACCACGTTATGTGCACGCTAACAATCATTATGAGCGCACGCGTCTGCTTCCGTAAGATTACGGTGCAGCGATCGGCCGCTTCGCATCTTCGTCGCAGGATCACGCGGATTTCACGACAAATCGCGGTGTTGCACGACATTTTCGGCTGCGCTCATCGCGAGCATCGCGCGTTCGACCTTGCGCGAGCGCACGCGGCGCATTGCACGCCCTTCTTGGTGGAACTCGAATCGCCTACCGTTCCATGCAGTCAGAAATTGTAAATAGTGTAGCGCACCTGCGTGGGGCCGGCGGTGGAAGGCATTCCGCTGCCGATCAGGTGCACCGTTTCAATTCACCAAGATCATTATCAAGGCTGGAGGCAATGCATGTTGGGAATGAAGAGCGTCGCAAGCGTGATCGGCGCGGACAGTTCGTACCGGCTGTTCGACGACATGCCGATCAGTGTCATGCTCTGCGAGCTGGACAATTTCAGAATCACCTACATCAACGAGTCGACGCGGCATAACCTGAAGAAGATCGAGCATGTGCTGCCGGTGAAGGTCGACGCGTTGATCGGGCAATCGATCGATATCTTTCACAAGAACCCGCAGCATCAGCGCCGGCTGCTGTCCGACCCGAAGAACCTGCCGCACAAGGCGCGCATCACCATCGGCGGCGAGACGCTCGATCTCACCGTGACGGCGATGACCAATTCGCGCGGCCGCTACACTGGCCCGATGCTGACCTGGGAGCTGGCGACCGAGAAGGCGCGGCTTGAAACGCAGACCGAACGGCTGTTGCAGATGCTCGACAACATGCCGATCAACATCATGATGTGCGACACCGATTTCAACATCACCTACATCAACCAGACCAGCCTCAAGACGCTCGACACCGTGAAGCATCTGCTTCCCGTGGCGCCGGACAAGATCCTCGGCAACTCGTTCGACATCTTCCACAAGAACCCGGCGCACCAGCGCCGCATCGTCGGCGATCCCAAGAACCTGCCGCATGCGGCCAAGATCAAGCTCGGTCCGGAAACGCTCGACCTGCGGGTCTCCAGGCTGACCGACAAGCGCGGCAACTACACCGGTGCGATGCTGAGCTGGTCGGTCGTGACAGGCAATGTGAAGCTAGCCGACGATTTCGAGAAGGACGTGAAGGGGCTTGCGGGGATGCTGGCGTCGGCCTCGACGCAAATGCAGGGCACGGCGCGATCGCTGACGACGACCGCCGAATTCGTCAATCAGCGCTCGGCGAGCGCGGCGTCCGCGTCCGAGGAACTGTCGTCCTCGGTCAACGAGATCAGCCGCCAGGTTGCCGAGGCGAGCCGCATTGCCCGCATGGCGGTCGACGAAGCCGAGAAGTCCGACAAGCTGGTCGCGGGTCTCGTGACCATGGCGCAGAAGATCGGCGACGTCGTCGCCCTGATCAGCCAGATCGCCGGCCAGACCAACCTGCTTGCGCTCAACGCAACCATCGAATCCGCGCGGGCCGGTGAGGCCGGACGCGGCTTCGCCGTCGTCGCCTCCGAGGTGAAGGCGCTGGCCAACCAGACCGCCAAGGCCACGGAAGACATTTCGGCGCAGATCAACGAGATGCAGGCCGCGACCGGCAACACCGCCACGGCGCTGAAGGCGATCTCGCAGGTCATCGTCCAGATCAGCGAGATCTCGACCGTGATCGCCAGCGCGGTCGAGGAACAGGCCGCGGCCACCAAGGAGGTCACCGCAAACATCAACGGCACGACCAAGGCGATCGACGATGCCAGCAAGGCCGCCGAGAACGTGCTGGCGGCCTCCGGAGAGCTCGCCAGCAACGCCTCAGAGCTGGAAGTTCAGGTCGACAAGTTCCTCAAGAACGTACGGGCGATGTAGCGGCGCACGGCCGAAGGAGATGAGCGCGCACTCACCCCTCCGCGTCATTGGGGCGATGCGCGAGCATCGAACCCGGAATCTCGAGCCGCAACTTCGAGATTCCGGGTTCACGCTTCGCGTGCCCCGGAATGGCGGCCAAAGACGCGCCCGCCTACAGCGAACGCGCGATCAGGAGCTTCATGATTTCGTTGGTGCCGCCATAGATCTTCTGGATGCGGGAATCGATGAACATGCGCGAGATCGGATATTCCTGCATGTAGCCGTAGCCGCCATGCAGCTGCAGGCATTCGTCGGCGGTCTCGACCTGCTTCTGCGAGCACCACCATTTCGCCATCGACGCCGTCACGGTGTCGAGGTCGCCGGCGACCAGGCGCTCGACGCACCAGTCGACGAACACGCGGGCGATCATCGCCTCAGTCTTGCGCTCGGCGAGCTTGAAGGCGGTGTTCTGGAATTCGAGCAGCGGCTTGCCGAACGCGGTGCGCTCCTTGGTGTACTCGGCGGTGATCCTGACCGCGCGCTCCATCGAGGCCACCGCGCCGATCGCGAGCGACAGCCGCTCCTGCGGCAATTGCTGCATCAGCTGCACGAATCCGTTGCCCTCCTCGGCTCCGAGCAGGTTCTCCGGCGGCACCGTGACGTTGTCGAAGAACAGCTCCGACGTGTCTGATGCGTGCAGCCCGATCTTGTCGAGGTTGCGCCCGCGGCGGTAGCCCTCGGCGCCCGCGGTCTCAACCACGATCAGCGAGATGCCCTTGGCGCCCGGAGCACCGGTCCGCGCGACCACGATGACGAGATCGGCGGCCTGGCCGTTGGTGATAAAAGTCTTCTGGCCGTTGATGACGTAGGAATTGCCATGCTTCTTCGCCGTGGTCTTGACGGCCTGCAGATCGGAGCCGGTGCCCGGCTCGGTCATCGCGATGGCACCGACCATCTCGCCCGACGCCATCTTCGGCAGCCAGCGTTTCTTCTGCTCCTCCGAGCCATAGTTGACGATGTAGTGCGCGACGATCGCGCTGTGCACGGAGACGCCGGTGGTCAGCTCCGGCACCGTGCTCTCGAGGTCATCGAGCACCGCGGCGTCATAGGCGAAGCTGGCCCCTAAGCCGCCATAGGCCTCGGGCACGCTCGGCAGCAACGCGCCCATCTCGCCGAGCGCGCGCCACGCCGAGCGATCGACCAGCTTCTGCTCGCGCCATTTTTCGGCGTGCGGCGCCAGATCCTTGGCGAGGAATTTGCGGAACTGGTCTCGGAAAGTGTCCAGCTCCTCGGTCATCCAGGACGATCGGTAGTGCATTCTGCCCTCGTGTTAAATCAGAAGACCGCCGCCGGCGACGATCACCTGACCACTGATGTAATTCGATTCCGGAGCGCAGAACAGATAGACCGCATCGGCCGCCTCCTCCGGCGTGCCGCCGCGGCCGAGCGGGATCATGCGGCCCATCGCCTCCAGCATCTGCGGCTGGACGCCGACCTTGATGTCGCGGCCGGCGACGTCGATGGTTTTCTGCTGGGTCTCGATCGGCTGGGTCAGGCGGGTGTTGATCAGGCCGAACGCCACGCAATTGACGTTGACCTTGTAGCGGCCCCACTCCTTGCACATCGTGCGCGTCAGCCCGATCAGCGAGGCTTTGGCGGACGAATAGCTCGCCTGCCCGGCATTGCCGTAGAGGCCCGCGATCGAGGAGATGTTGACGACCTTGCGGAATACCTCGCGGCCCGCCTCGGCCTCCCTCTTCGCCATCACCCGGATCGGCTCCGACGCCGCGCGCATGATGCGGAACGGGGCGACCAGATGGACGTCCAGCATCGCCTGGAACTGCTCGTCGGTCATCTTCTGGATCGTCGAGTCCCAGGTGTAGCCGGCATTGTTGACGATGATGTCGAGACCGCCGAACTGCTCGATCGCGGCGCCGACGAAGCGATCGGCAAAGCCGGCTTCGGTCACGCTGCCATTGACCGCGATCGCCTCGCCGCCCATGGCCTTGATCTCCGCGACGACCGCATCGCCCGGCTCGGCATCGAGGTCGTTGACCACGACGCGCGCGCCCTCGTTCGCGAGCTTCAGCGCAATCGCGCGCCCGATGCCGCGGCCGGAGCCTGAGACGAGCGCGACTTTGCCTTGCAGCTTTGACATTCAAACCTCCCTTAAACAACGTGATCTTTGCGGTATGCCCGCCTCACCTCGCCCCGCTTGCGGGAGAGGTCGGAACGCATCGTCAGATGCGTTCCGGGTGAGGGGGTACAGGTCTCACCACCTCCAGAGTGCGCGGAAGCAGCCCCTCACCCCAACCCTCTCCCCGCAAGAGCGGGGCGAGGGAGCGCACAATCCTTCGTGGCGAGACCTTTCGCGCTACAGCGCGATAACCGCCTCGCCGGCGAGCTTGATCTCGCCGTTCTGATCCCTGGTGGTCAGCGCGAGTTTTGCGCGCCTCTCACCGCCCTGCTCGACCAGCTCGGTCACCGTGCCCTCGCAGGTCAGCTTCGCGCCGAGCTGGGTGATCGCCGCAAAGCGGGTCGAGAACGAGCGGATGCGCGACGGCGCCACCGCGTCGGTCAGCGCCTGGCCGAGATAGCCCATCACCAGCATGCCGTGCGCGAACACGTCGGGGAAGCCGGCCGCCTTCGCGAAATCGATGTCGACATGGATCGGATTGTGATCGCCGGAGGCGCCGCAATACAGCGCGAGGCGATGGCGGGTGATCGGTGGAAACTCCTTGTGGACGATGCGGTCGCCGACAGAGGGAGAGCTGCTCATGACGGTCTCGCATTGCGTACCACGACGGTGCGCGAGACATCGGCGACATGGACACCGTTCTGGTTGGTGACCGGGGTGTCGACCACGATCAGCGTCATCGCCCCGCCCTTCTTGTCGGTCACGCCAGTGACGCGCGGGCGGA
Organism: Bradyrhizobium sp. BR 1433; assembly: GCF_051547665.1. Classification (NCBI taxonomy): domain Bacteria; kingdom Pseudomonadati; phylum Pseudomonadota; class Alphaproteobacteria; order Hyphomicrobiales; family Nitrobacteraceae; genus Bradyrhizobium; species Bradyrhizobium sp. BR 1433. The sequence goes on along the minus strand of NZ_JBPUGG010000001.1, from coordinate 8,548,357 downwards.
AGGTCAGGGTGTCGCCGACCACGACGGGCGCATGATAGTCGAAGCGCTGCTCGCCGTGCAGCACGCGCGCCAGATCGATGTCGAGCGCCGTGAGGAACTCGAACGGGTCCGGCGCATCCATCATCTCGAGGCAGAACAGATAGGTCGGCGGCACCGGCGCCGCCGTGAAGCCGGCCGCCTGCGCGGCCGTCTCGTCGCGATAGACGGCATTCGTCTCACCGAGCGTATCGAGGAAGAAGCGCAGCCGCCCCGGCTCGACGCGCGCGGTCACGGGCGTAAATGTACGCCCGACAGCGGATTGATCGACCATGAGTACCTCAAGCGCGTTCGTAGAGCGTCACGACGCAGGCGCCGCCGAGGCCGAGATTGTGTTGCAAGCCGACCCGCGCGCCCTCCACCTGCGTCGCCGCAGCGGTGCCGCGCAACTGCCGCGTCAGCTCATAGCACTGCGCAAGCCCGGTGGCGCCGAGCGGATGACCCTTCGACAGCAGCCCGCCGGACGGGTTGGTGACGATCCTGCCGCCATAGGAGTTGTCGCCGTCGTCGATGAATTTCGCGGCCTCGCCCTCGCCGCACAGGCCGAGCCCCTCATAGGTGATCAGCTCGTTGTGCGCGAAGCAGTCGTGCAGCTCGACGACGTCGAGATCATCAGGCCCGATGCCGGCGGCCTCATAGACCTTGCGCGCGGCATCCCGCGCCATGTCGTAGCCGACCACCTGCATCATGTCTGACGCACCGAAGGTCGAGGGCGTGTCGGTCGTCATCGCCTGCGCCGCGATGCGGACCTGCTTGTTGAGGCCGTGCCGGTCGGCGAATTTCTCCGAGACCAGGATCGCGGCGGCGCCGCCGCAGGTCGGCGGGCACGCCATCAGCCGCGTCATCACGCCAGGCCAGATCACCTGGTCGTTCATCACGTCGTCGGCGGTGACCTCTTTGCGGAACAGCGCCAGCGGATTGTTCTTGGCATGACGGCTCGCCTTGGCGCGCACTTTTGCAAAGGCGGAGAGCGGCGTGCCGTATTTCTTCATGTGGCTGAGGCCGGCGCCGCCGAAATAGCGCAGCGCCAGCGGCACGCCGGGCGCGTCGACCAGCTTGTCGGCCGCGGCGTCGAAATCGTCGAACGCACTGGGACGGTCGGTGAACACGGCCCCGAGCGCGCCGGGCTTCATCTGCTCGAAGCCGAGCGCCATCACGCAATCGGCCGCGCCCGAACTCGATCGCCTGCCGCGCCAGGAACAGCGCGGTCGAGCCGGTCGAGCAGTTGTTGTTGACGTTGACGATCGGGATGCCGGTCATGCCGACCGGATAGAGCGCGCGCTGCCCGCAGGTGGAGTTGCCATAGACGTAGCCGACATAGGCCTGCTGCACGCGGCCGTAGTCGAGCCCGGCGTCGGCGAGCGCCAGCTTCGCCGCTTCGGCGCCCATCACGTGATACGGCGCATTGGCGCCGGGCTTGACGAACGGGATCATGCCGACCCCGGCAATATAGGTGCGTGACGTCATCGCGTGTCCTCCCGGAAATTACCCACTGGACTATTTGTTACCCATGGGTAATATACGGGCGATCTTCCGGAGTCAATGCGACAACAGCCGACGCGATGGACGCCCACTCCCCCTCTTCCAGCAACGAGTTGCCATGGCTGCCATTCGAAAGCCGGCGCCGCGCCCGCGACGAGAAGCGCGAGGCGGTGCTGCGCACGGCCGTAGCCCTGTTCCTTGAACAGGGCTATCACCGTGCCACGCTGAACGACGTCGCCAAGCGGCTCAACATCACCAAGCCGGCGCTCTACAACTACTTCCGCGGCAAGGACGAGATCCTGTTCGAGTGCTGGTCGATCGGCAATGAGCTGGTCGACGAATGCATTGCCGAGACGTCGGCGGGCGGCGGCTCGGGGCTCGACAAGCTGCGCAAGCTCACCGTCCGCTATGCCGAGCTGATGACCGCGGACTACGGCAAGAGCCTGGTCCGCTTCGACATCCGCGATCTCAGCGAGGACAACCGCAAGATCGTGCAGACTGCCAAGCGGCGGATCGACCGCGCCTTCCGCGACTATATCGCACAGGGCGTCGAAGACGGTTCGGTGAAACCGTGCGACCCGAAGCTCGCGGCTTTCGCGATCGCCGGCTCGCTGAACTGGATCGGCCACTGGTTCCAGCCGGGCGGCGAGCTGAGCGGACGTGCCGTCGCTGAGGAATTCGCGATCCGCCTCACCGAAGGCATCGCCAAGACAACAACGCAAATGACATCAACGCGCAAGACAACGGCGCACGAGAAGGCGGACAAACCGCCTCGCAAGGGAAACGCATCAAGGGAGGAGACGAGTGAACATCACGCACGGACTGCGGCGCGCGCTGCAGGTCAATCCAAACGGGCTCGCGGTCGTCTGCGGTGAGCGGCGGCGCAACTGGCGCGAGGTCGGCGAACGCGTCGCCCGCCTCGCCGCCGCGATCCGCGGCCTCGGCGCCCAGGACGGCGACCGCGTCGCGATCCTGTCGCTGAACTCCGACCGCTATCTCGGGCTCTACCTCGCCGTCGGCTGGGCCGGCGCCGTGATCGTGCCGCTCAACATCCGCTGGTCTCCGATCGAGAACGAGGACGCGCTGCGCGACTGCCGCGCAACGATCCTGTTCGTCGACAGGGCGTTCGCGCCGGTCGGCACGGCGCTGGCAGGCGCCGTCCCCGGCCTGCGGCTGGTCTATGCCGACGAGGGCGACACGCCTGCCGGCATGGAGAATTACGAGACGCTCATCGCGCGCAGCGCGCCTGTTCCGGATGCGATGCGCAGCCGCGACGACCTTGCCGGCATCTTCTACACCGGCGGCACCACCGGCCGCTCCAAGGGCGTGATGCTGAGCCACGGCAATCTGATGGCCAACGCGCTCAACGCGCTCGGCGAAGGCCTATGGCCGAGCAGCACGATCTATCTGCATGCGGCGCCGATGTTCCACCTCGCCAATGGCGCGGCGATGTATTCGGTGCTGCTGTCCGGAGGATCCAACGTCGTAATCCAGGGCTTTACGCCTGACGGCGTCGCGGCCGCCGTGCAGAAGGAGCGCATCACCGACGTGCTGCTGGTGCCGACCATGATCCAGATGTTCGTCGATCACCCGACGCTCGGCAATTACGACCTGTCGTCCTTGAAGCGGATCTCCTACGGTGCCTCTGTGATCAGCGACGCCGTGCTGATGCGCGCCATGAAGGCGCTGCCGCATGTCGAGTTCACGCAAGCCTACGGCATGACCGAGCTGTCGCCGATCGCGACCCTGCTGCACTGGAAGGAGCATATCGGCGACGGCCGCGCCAAGGGCCGGCACCGCGGCGCCGGCCGGGCGACGCTTGGCGCCGAGGTCAAGATCGTCGATGCGGAGGACAAGGTCGTACCGACGGGCACCGTCGGCGAGATCGCGGTGCGTGGCGACATGGTGATGATGGGCTATTGGGAGCGTCCGGAGGAGACCGCGCGCGCCGTGATCAACGGCTGGATGCACACCGGCGACGGCGGCTACATGGACGAGGACGGCTTCATCTACGTCGTCGACCGCGTCAAGGACATGATCATCTCCGGCGGCGAGAACGTCTATTCGGCCGAGGTCGAGAACGCGCTCGCCCAGCACGCGGCGGTGGCGCAATGCGCCGTGATCGGGATCCCGAGCGAACGCTGGGGCGAGCAGGTTCACGCCGTCGTGGTGATGAAGAGCGGCGCCAGCGCCACGCCGGAAGAGCTGATGGAGCACTGCAAGGTGCTGATCGCCGGCTACAAATGCCCGCGCAGCGTCGACATCACCTCGACGCCGCTGCCGCTCTCCGGCGCCGGCAAGATCTTAAAGCGCGAGCTCAGAAAGCCGTATTGGGAGAACCGCGAACGGCGGGTGAGCTGAGGGACAGCTCTCAACGTCACCCCCATCATTCCGGGGCGATGCGAAGCATCGAACCCGGAATCTCGAGATTCCGGGTCTGGCGCTAACGCGCCATCCCGGAATGACGATGTCTCATGACGCCATTCGACCGCGAGCGTTGACATCGGAGCACATGGCCGATTGGATCGGTTCGAGATTCAATCCAGCGAGTTCCGATGTCCGCACCCGATACCAATACCGACGGCAAGCCCCGCCGCCTGATGCACCGCCGCTCCGTCGAATGTCTCGGCTATCTCCGTGATGACGGATTGTGGGAAGTCGAGGCGCAGCTGGTCGACACCAAACCCTATGCCCGACAGGACAAGCATCGCGGGCTGCAGCAGCCCGACGATCCCGTGCACGACATCCGCCTGCGGCTCGCGGTCGACGACAGTTTTACGATCCGCGAGACCGGCACCACGATGGCCTCAACGCCCTACCCGTCCTGCCTCGACGTCGAGGGCATCTTGCAGCGCCTGGTCGGCGAACGCATCGGCAAGGGCTGGCGCGAACTGGTCCGTCGCAAGATTGGCAAGCTCGAAACCTGCACCCATCTCGCCGAGCTGCTGGGTCCGGCGGTGACGACGCTGTTCCAGACCGCAACCTCCGGCAAGGACCCGCAGGGCCGCGGCGCGCTCGATCACCAGCGCGATGTCACCGAGCCGCCATTCTTCGTCGGCGGCTGCTATTCATGGCGGCTGGATGGGCCTGTCGTGGCCGAGACCTTTCCGCAGTTCGCGCAGAAGCCTGTCGAGGCGAAGTGAGGCTTGTAGGGTGAGTTAACCAACGGTCTGCGCAAGGCGCGGCCCGATGATAAACTCAGCGTAACCCACCATCTTGTGTGCGGCAAAAGCGGTGGGTTACGCCTTGCAGCATCGCTTGTCGAACGACGGCGATCGTGGGCGGCCACCCCACCCTACTAAGTCCTCAAGCCGCCGCAGCGGAATGCTCGACCACAGCCTGCGGCGGGTTGCGGAAGCCGATTGCGATCCGGTTGTAGGTGTTCATCAGGCCGATCGCGATGGTCAGGTCGACCAGTTGCTTCTCGCTGAAGGTGGCGCGCGCCGCTTCATACGCGTCGTCCGGAATCGCGGTCTCCGCCACGCGGGTGACGGTTTCCGCCCAGGCCAGCGCGGCGCGTTCCTCTGCGTCGAACAGCTCGCCCGCCTCGCGCCAGACCTGCAGCACCGCAAGCTTCTCGACCTTGACGCCCATCTTCCGCAAGCTGCGGGTATGCGAGTCCAGGCAATAGGCGCAGCCGTTGATTTGCGATATCCGCAGATAGACCAGTTCGACGAGCTGCGCGGAAAGCCCGCTTTGCGTGATGTAGCCATAGACGCCACCGAGCGCCTTGATGCCCGCGGGGGCGACCTTGTTGTAATCGATCCGCATGCTCATTGCTTGTGTCCTTCCTTGTCGAACACAGTCAGCGCCTTGTCGTTGCTGTCGACGACGAACACCGCAAGCAGCTTCGCCGGTTCGGTCGCGCTCGCGTTGCGCCCGAGCACGTGATGCGCGCCGGGCGGCTCGAAGAAGCTGTCGCCGGCCCGATAGACATGCGCGACCTCGCCTTCCAGCTGGCTCTCGATCGCGCCCTGGAGCACGTAGACATAGAGAAACGCCGATTTGGCGTGATGATGCGGCGCCGACGGCTCGCCGGGCGGAAAGTTGACCTCGACCGCGATCAGCGACTTGCCGGGAATGTTCGTGATCATGTGCTCGAACTTCGGCGTCACCGATTGCGCCATCACCGGGGTCGCAAGCGCCGCGCAGGCCAGCAGCGTCGTCATCAAGGTCTTCATCTCGTGCCTCCATTGCTACCGGATAGATGCGGGCACGCATGGCCAAAAAGAAGCACCAAGAATGAACCGAATTGGTGTACCACGGGCCATGTCCAACCCGCTTCCCATCGCGCTCGACCGGTCGGCCAGGACGCCGCTCTCCGAGCAGATCCGCAGAGCGATCGCGGCGGCGATCGACAACGGCGTGCTGGTGCCGGGCGCCCGGCTGCCATCGTGGCTCGACCTTGCCGCGCAGCTCGGCGTTGCGCGCGGCACCGTGCGGGCGGCCTATGACAAGCTGTCGGACGCCCAGCACATCGTGTCGTCGAAGGCGGGCGGCACCACCGTCGCGAGGCGGCCCAGGAAGGCCGCCAAGCCCGATGCGCCGGTCGCTCCCGGATCGGTCGTGGAGATGTTTCGCGATCTGAGCGGCCAGGGACACTTTCGGATGGGCCTCCCCGCGCAGGATAGCCTCCCCGCCAAGCTGCTGGCGCGAATCCGCGCGCGCGCCGTCCGGGCGGAATTGAGCGCGGTGATGCGCTATGTCGATCCACGCGGCGAGCTCGAATTGAGACGCGAGATCGCGGCGCATCTCGCGATCGCGCGCGGGCTCGAATGCTCGCCCGCGCAGATCGTCATCACCTCGGGATTCAGCGGAGGACTCGGCCTCGCGCTGCGCGTGCTCGGCCTCGAAGGCCGCCGCGCGTGGATGGAAGACCCGGGATTTCCATTGACGCGAAAGGGCCTCGAGCTCGGCCGGCTGGAGGTCGTCCCGATCCCCGTCGATGCCAACGGCATCGATGTCGAGTACGGTCTCAAGCACGCCCCCGACGCGGCACTCGCGGTCGTGACCCCGGGCCAGCAGGCGCCGCTCGGCCCGTCGCTGTCGCCGCAACGTCGCGCGCAGCTGCTCGACTGGGCCGCCCAAACCGGAGCCTTCATCATCGAGGACGACTATCTCGGTGAGTTGCAGCTCGATGGCCGTGCCGCGCCGGCGCTTGCCTCGCTCGATCGCGCCGGCCGGGTGATCCATCTCGGCTCCTTCAGCAAGACGATCTCGCCGACGCTTCGCCTCGGCTTCCTGGTTGCTCCGGAGCCGTTGGCGGCGCAGTTCGCCGATGTCGCGACGTGCCTGGTCCCCGCTCCCGGCCCAGCGGTGCAGCTGTCCACCGCGGAGTTCATGCGCGACGGTCACTACATCCGCCATCTCAGGCGAACCAAGCGGGCCTATTGCGACAACCGCAATGCGCTAACGACGGCGCTACGGAGCTGGAGCAACGACGTGCAGGTTGCCGGCCTCGCCGTCATGCTGACGCTGCCGGACAAGACCGCCGATGTCGAGATCGTCAGGGCACTGCTCGCGCACGGGCTGGCGCCCGCCCCGCTCTCGCCCTGGTATGTCTCACCGAAGCGCGCGCAGCCGGGTCTCTTGCTCGGCATTGCAACGGTGCCGGATCGCGGCGTTCCGGCCGCATGCAAGCGCCTGTTCGAGGCGATCCGCGCCCAAGGTCGCGTCCAAAGTGCGCCGGTCTCGCGCCGGATCAGGAAGCCCGCAGCCCGGTGAGCGTCAGGCTCAACGCCTTGAGCCGCTTGCGCGCCTCGGCGTCATAGGCCTGGGCATGGGCGCGCGCCTCGCGCTTGCCGTCGAAGAACAGCCCGCTCCGGCCTGCCACATCGTCGTCCTGGACCAGACGCAGGATGGCATCACCGCCCTGCTCGACGGTCGAGATCGGCGTCGCGCCGCTGGCGCGCACCATCGTGGTGTTCATGTAGGTCGCGGGGTGCAGCGAGTTGACGGTCACGCCGGAGCCTTCCAGCTCCGCGGCCAGGTCGATGGTGAACATGATCTGCGACAGCTTGCTCTGCGCATAGGCGCGCGCACCGCCTGTAGTTCTTCGTGATCATCACGTCACCGAAATCGATCGGGTGCTGGCCGAGCGACGCGACATTGACGATGCGCGCCGGCGCGCTCGCCTTGAGCCGCGGCAGCAACAGATGCGCGAGCAGGAAGCCGGCGAGATAGTTGACCGCGAAGCGCAGCTCGTGGCCGTCCTTGCTGGTCTGCCGCGCCGGCCCCTCGTTTTGCGAACCGATGCCCGCGTTGCTGACGAACACATCAAGGCGTTCCTGGTCGTCGAGCACCAGCTGGGCGAACTCGCGGACCTCGGCGAGCGAGGACAGATCGGCCTGGTAGAACATCGGCTCGCGGCCGCTGAGGCGCTTGATCTCGTCGGCGAGCGTCTGCGCCCGCTTGGTATCGCGGCCGTGGATCAGGACCCGGGCGCCGGCCGACGCCAGCTTCATCGCGACGTAGCGGCCGACGCCGTCGGTGGAACCGGTGATCAGCACCGTCTTGCCTGCCATATTCATCGAAATTGCCTTTCGATCGTTCGCCCAGCGCTGTCAGCAAAGATAAAGGCGCCGCGCGGACTTTGCCATGGCATGCCACCGCGCCGGCGGCGCCAAAATGGCGTCCAGATCCCGCCCCGGGGGGCTCGGGCCTTCTCCGGAACCGCATACGTACATCTTGTCGCGCGGCCGGCGGTCGCGCGGCGCCGCGTCGCGCGTCAAGGAGATCGCGTTCTGATATCCTCGACGTGAACGACAAGTCAGGATCGGTAAAGGACCGGAATGTCCTCGATCATTCCAGACACGATGCTGCGAAAGACTCCCTCTCTGGAGCCGTTCGGCATGCTGCTGTTGTTCGGCGCGCTGACCGCGCTGCCGATCGTCCTGACGCTCCGTCTGGTTGAGCCCGCACTCGTGCTGCCCGTGCTCAGCCTGTTGTTGTTCGTCCAGGCAGCCATTGCCGCGATTGCGGCGCGCGTGATCCACGTGCGCTCAACCGTGGCGAACCTCACGCTGTGGGATTTTGCCGGCGCGTTCACCTTCATGGGGTGCGCAGCGGCGATCCTCGGCGAACCGGATCAGGCGGCGCTGTTCTTCGAGGAAGAAGCAGCAATGCGTCCGGTGTCACGACCGTAATCCCAGGCCGGGCCCTCTGGCAGCCACAAGCTGCGATGTCGGACTGGAACTCAGTTGGAGTGGCCCTGCTTCGACCCGCGACGCGGATAAGCGTCGCGGTGGATTTGCCGTTCGCATGACGGCAAGAGCCGGTTTCGTCGAAAGGGTCCGCTCCCCGACCTCAAGGGGAACATGACCCATGTCCGAACTATTTTCGCCCGAGTTGTTTTCACTCGACGCCCTCAGCGCATTGCTGCAAGTCGTTGTCATCGACCTCGTGCTGGCCGGCGACAACGCCGTCGTGATCGGCCTTGCCGCGGCCGGCCTGCCGGAGAAACAGCGCGGCAAGGCGATCCTGATCGGCATCGGTGCCGCGACACTGCTGCGCATCATGTTCGCCCTGGTCACCACGCAGCTGATGCAGATCGTCGGCCTGCTGCTGGCCGGCGGCATCCTGCTGTTGTGGGTGTGCTGGAAGATGTGGCGCGAGCTGCGCGCCGACGCGCACGAGACCACGGCCGACCATGCCGATGGCGCAAAGGGCCAGCGCAAGACGCTGTGGCAGGCCACCACGCAGATCATCGTTGCCGACGTCTCGATGTCGCTCGACAACGTGCTGGCGGTCGCGGGTGCGGCGCGGGAGCAGCCGATCGTGCTGGTGTTCGGCCTCGCGCTCTCGATCGCGATGATGGGCGCGGCGGCCTCCTTCATCGCGCGGCTGCTGCAGAACCACCGCTGGATCGCCTATGTCGGCCTCGCCGTGATCCTCTATGTCGCCATCGACATGACGGTTCGCGGGGCGAACGAGATCGCGAAGGTTGCGCCGGCCTGACACCGAAAGCAAAACGGCGGGCCCTTCGGCCCGCCGTTCTGCAAATCGACAACGCGTGCTGCCTCAGTGGATTTCCGCTGAACGCTTCAGCGCGTCCTTGAGCTTCTCGAGCGAGAAATCCTTGGAACGCGCGATGTCCAGGATCGGGGTCTCGCGGCGGCCGCAGAGTTCGGCGGCCTCGGGCAGCTTCGCCGCGACTTCATAGGGGATCACGATCGCGCCGTGGCTGTCGGCGTGGATCAGATCGTCGGAACGCACCGTCATGCCGGCGACGCGGACCTCGCCGCCGAAGCTCTCGGCATGCACCCAGGCGTGCGACGGGCCGATCGAGCCGGCCAGCGCCTGGAAGCCCGGCGCCCATTGCGGGATGTCGCGGATCGAGCCGTCGGTGATGACGCCGAGGCAGCCGAGCGCCTTGTGCACGTTGCTCTGCACCTCGCCCCAGAATGCGCCGTAGCCGACGTCCGGACCATCGATGTCCTGGATGACAGAGATGCGCGGGCCGAAGCCGGTGCCGACATATTCGTAATATTCGATGCGGCGCTTCGACTGCTCCTCGGCCGAGAGACCGGATTTCAGCACCGAGCGGATCGTCGTGGTGCGGGCGTAGCCGACCATCGGCGGCAGGGTCGGGAACGGGCAGACCAGCGGCTTCACGGTGTAGCCGATCAGACGGCGCTCCGGCGCGACGATCTCCATCGCGTTGCAGATCGTCGGCGTGTCGTAGCGCGCCAACGCTTCAAGGACGGAAGCAGGAAGCGGGGCGGAAGCGGATGTCGTCACGGCGTTTCTCTCCTGATTTTTGGCGTCAGATCATGATGCGTTTCCAGGGAAACGCATGATGATCTCATTTCTTTGTTTGAGCATGATCTTTTCGGAAAACCGGTCTCCACTTTTCCGGATCATGCTCGAGCGGGCCGTCTCAGCCTATAGCCGAGATCGCTGGCGAACCCAACCGAGGCACGCTCATGGCTGATATTTGGGAAGTGCGAACAAACTTTATTACCGTCACCCCCGCGCAACGGCGTAGCCGTTGTCGCTGGAGGTGGCCGCTTCTTCAGCGGCCCTCGAAGGGTCGACGGCCCCGCTGGTGGCCGTCCATCCTTCGAGGCGCGCTACGCGCCCTCAGGATGACGGGTTACGCAGTGGCATCAGTGCAGATGCGTCGGACGATCGTCGTGGTCACTCTCCGCGACCGGCGACGCATAGGGAGCCGCAGGCGATGTCGCCGCCACCGGCGCGCCCGCAGCTTGCGTCTGCGCGGCAAGCTGGCGCTCCTGGTCGCGGTAGGACTTCCAGCCCCAGGGCAGGCTGATCAGATAGAGCACCGAGCCCGCCGACAGGATGTGCCAGGGATAGCCGATCAGCAGCGCGACGATGAACACCACCGACACGAACACCGGCAGCACCATTTCCGGCGGCACGCGCATCTTCACGGTCTTGCCGGAGAACACCGGCAGCCGCGACACCATCAGGAAGGCGATCAACAGCGTGTAGAACGCCGTCAGCGTCGCCGGCGGCATCGGCACGCCGAGGAAGGCGAGATAGATCGGCAGCAGCACGGTGATCGCACCGGCCGGCGCCGGCACGCCAGTGAAATAGTTGGCGGCGAAGGCCGGCTTGTTCGGATCGTCGATCGAGGCATTGAAGCGCGCAAGCCGCAGGCCGCCGGAGATCGCGAACACCATCGCGGCGATCCAGCCGCCATTGTTCAATTCATGCAGCTGCCAGAAATACAGGATCAGGCCCGGCGCGACGCCGAAATTGACGAAGTCGGCGAGGCTGTCGAGTTCGGCGCCGAATTTCGACTGGCCCTTGATCATGCGCGCGACGCGGCCGTCGATGCCGTCGAGGATCGCGGCGAACACGATGGCGGCGACCGCCAGCTCCATCCGTCCTTCCGTCGACAGCCGGATCGCGGTGAGGCCGGCGCAGATCGCCAGCAGCGTGATCATGTTCGGCACCAGCATCCGCACCGGGATCGGGCGGAATCGGCGGCGGCGATACTCGGTGGAATTCGGATCGAATGGCGTCATGGCCTGGTGAATATAGCAAGCGCCGCCCGGCTCCGCCATTGCGGTGGGAACCGGCTGATGGGGCTGGCGAAACAGAGTTAATCGGCGCGGTAAGTCCGGCCCGGATCGGCGTTGCGGAAATCCGCCAGAATCGTCTCGCCGGCGACCGCAGTCTGCCCCTCCGAGACCAGCGCCTTGGTGCCCTCGGGCAGATAGACGTCGAGCCGCGAGCCGAACCGGATCAGCCCGAAGCGCTCGCCGGCGCCGATCGACTGGCCCTCCTTGACGAAGCAGACGATGCGCCGCGCCACGAGGCCCGCGATCTGGACCACGCCGATGCGCCCGTTCGAGGTCGAGATGACAAGCGAATTGCGCTCATTGTCCTCGCTCGCCTTGTCGAGCTCGGCATTAATGAAGGCGCCGGGCCGGTAGGCAATGCGGTCGATGCGGCCGACCACCGGGCTGCGGTTCACATGGCAGTTGAACACGCTCATGAATACCGAGACACGCGGCAGCGGCTTGTCGCCGAGCCCGAGCTCGGCCGGCGGCAGCGCCTGCACCACCATCGAGACGCGGCCGTCGGCCGGCGATACCACGATGCCGTCGCGCAGCGGCGTCACGCGAACCGGATCGCGGAAGAACAGCGCGCACCAGACGGTCAGCAGCGTCCCGATCCAGCCCAGCGGGGTCCAGATCCAGAACAGGATCAGGCTCGCCAGAGCGAAGCCGCCAATGAAGGGATAGCCCTCGGGGTGGATCGGCGGGATCTGCGCGCGGATGGAATTGGCGATCGACATCAGAGCTCGCTTGCGTTTCCCCGCCCCATTTGGCGGGAGAGGCCCTAAATCGACTATTCCGCGGCGGTCGGCAAGGGTTTCTCACCCGCATCAGGGCTGGAATCCTCCGACGTTTCGGTGACCGCCGGCGGCAGCCAATTCGGCGCGGTGCCGTCGTCATCGACCTGGGCGAGCCGTTCGCGGGCCTCCTCGGCCTCGCGTTGCCGGTTCCACATGCTGGCATAGAGGCCGTCGGCGGCCAAAAGCCGCGCGTGGGTGCCGCGCTCGGCGATCCGGCCCTGGTCCAGCACGATGATCTCGTCGGCGCCGACGATGGTCGACAGCCGGTGCGCGATCACCAGCGAGGTGCGGTTGCGCGAGACCCGCTCCAGCGCGCCCTGGATCTCGTGCTCGGTGTGGCTGTCGAGCGCGGAGGTCGCCTCGTCCAGCACCAGGATCGGCGGCGCCTTCAGCACCGTGCGCGCTATCGCAACGCGCTGCTTCTCGCCGCCGGAGAGTTTCAGGCCGCGCTCGCCGACCTGCGTCTCATAGCCCTGCGGCGACATCCGGATGAAGCCGTCGATCTGCGCGAGGCGCGCCGCCTCCTCCACCTCGTCGTCGCCGGCATCCCAGCGGCCATAGCGGATGTTGTAGCGGATGGTGTCGTTGAACAGCACGGTGTCCTGCGGCACCATGCCGATCGCCGAGCGCAGCGAGGCCTGCGTCACGGTCTTGATGTCCTGGCCGTCGATCAGGATGCGGCCGCTCGAGACGTCGTAGAGGCGGAACAGCAGCCGCGAGATCGTCGACTTGCCGGCGCCGGAGGGACCGACGATCGCAACCGTCTTGCCGGCCGGCACCTCGAAGCTCAGGCCCTTGAGGATCGGCCGGTCCGCCTCGTAGGAGAAGCGGACATCCTCGAACCGCACGCTGCCGGATGACACCGCGAGCGGCTTGGCCCCCGGAATGTCCCTCACCTCGGGATCGCGCGCCAGCACGTCGAACATCTTCTCGATGTCGATGATCGCCTGCTTGATCTCGCGATAGACCATGCCCATGAAATTCAGCGGCTGGTAGAGCTGGATCATCATCGAATTGATCAGCACGAAATCGCCGACAGTGTGGGTGCCGTTGCGGATGCCGAACGCGCACATCAGCATGGTCGCGGTCAGCCCGGCGGTGAAGATGATCGCCTGCCCGGTGTTGAGCACCGCGAGCGAGGTATAGGTCTTCACGCTGGCCTGCTCGTAGCGCTCCATCGAGCGATCGTAGCGCCGCGCCTCGCGCTCCTCGGCGCCGAAATATTTCACCGTCTCGTAGTTGAGCAGCGAGTCGATCGCCTTGGTGTTCGCCTCGGTGTCGGAATCGTTCATCCTGCGGCGGATCTCGATCCGCCACTCGGTCGCGATATAGGTGAAGTACATGAACACGACGACCGTGAGCAGCACCGCGAGCACGTAGCGCCAGTCGAACTGCCAGAGCAGCACCGCCGCCAGCAGCGCGACCTCGACGATGGTCGGGATCAACTGCAGGATCACCATCCGCACGATGGTCTCGATGCCGGAGCGGCCGCGCTCAAGGACGCGGGTCAGGCCGCCGGTCTTGCGCTCGAGATGGAAGCGCAGCGACAGCTCATGCATGTGCACGAAGGTGATATAGGCGAGCCGCCGCACCGCATGCATGGCGACGCGGGCGAAGATGCCGTCGCGCCACTGCGTCAGCACCGCCATGATGATGCGCACCGCGCCGTAGCTGATCGTCATCAGCACCGGCGAGGCGATCAGCCAGACCACCCAGTTCGAGGCCGCGACCGGCGCCGAGCCGGTGCCGTTCAGCGCATCGATCGCCCATTTGAAGGTGAACGGCACCGACAGCGTCGCGAGCTTGGCGAACAGCAGCAGCACCACCGACCAGATCACGCGCGTCTTCAAATCGGCGCGATCGCCGGGCCAGATGTAGGGCCAGAGATGAACGAGGGTGCCGAGCAGCGTCCCCTCTCGGCGGCCGGCGGCGTGGCCGTGGGCTGTGCGGCGCCGGTCACACTCTGTTGCGGCGGCACCATCAGGCGCCCGCCCGCGCGGTCACGGCGCGGCGGTCCGCTGCCACATCTTTTCCACGGTTTGCCATTGTGCCCGTCATATAGATCGTTTGAACGCGGCGTACAGGCTTATGACGAAAATTGTTCGCGATTCGCGGGAATTTACGGGATTTTTCGGCTCTCCATCCCCATATGGGAGTCTTGACCCTGTTTGCGCTGCAGTGCCACAAGGAACGTATGAACCAAATCAAGACTGTCTGTGTTTATTGCGGCTCCGGCCCCGGTAACGATCCCCGTTTCGTTGAAGCTGCCGTCGCGCTCGGCAAGAGCTTTGCCGAAAACAACGTTCGCCTGGTCTATGGCGGCGGCTCGATCGGCCTGATGGGCGCGGTCGCGAAGTCCACGCTCGACCACGGCGGCTCCGTCACCGGCATCATTCCCGAATTCCTGCGCGCGCGCGAGAACGCGTTGACTTCGGTTCAGGAGATGATCGTCACCCCCGACATGCATGAGCGCAAGCGCCTGATGTTCGAGCGCTCGGATGCGTTCGTCGCGCTACCCGGCGGCATCGGCACGCTCGAGGAGCTGGTCGAGCAATTGACCTGGCAGCAGCTCGGCCGTCACCACAAGCCGATCCTGCTCGCCAACATCGACAATTTCTGGGAGCCCCTGCTCTCGCTTTTGAACCACATGCGCATGACCGAGTTCATCCGCCCGACGCTGCCAATCAACGTGCTGATGGCCGACCGCGTCGATGAGATCCTGCCGCGGCTGCGTTCGGCGGTGGCACGCATGCCCGAGGCCGCGAAGGAACTCGCGCCCGAAGTGGCGCGGCGGCTGTAACCGTTCGCCGCACTTTCGGCTCCATGACCGTCATGCTGAGGAGGCCGCAGCGCGGCCGTCTCGAAGCACGACGGCCCCGCTGGTGGCCGTGCATCCTTCGAGACGCGCTACGCGCTCCTCAGGATGACGGGTCGAGACAAGTGCTAGCCTGAAATCCTTACTACTCGCTCGGAAACGTCACGGCCTCGATGCGGTTGCCGTCGGGATCGAGGACGAAGGCCGCATAGTAGCGCACGCGGTCGTGCGGGCGCAGGCCCGGAGGGCCATCGGAGAGGCCGCCGGACGCCAGCGCGGCGGCGTGAAAGGCATCGACCTCCGCGGTGGTCTTCGCGCGCAGGCAGATATGGGTGCCGCTCTCATGCGGCACCTGCGCCATCGTGGCGCGCAGATTGATCCAGAATTCGGGATAGGCCTTGCCGAAGCCGATCGTCGCCGGCCGCGTGACGAGGCGGCTCAGGCCAAGCGCGGCCAGCGTCGGCTCGTAAAACCGTGCGGCCCGTTCCAGATCGCGGACACCGACGGAGACGTGGTCGATCATGGATACTCCCTCCCCGTTGTCATTCCGGGATGGTCCGAAGGACCAGACCCGGAATCTCGGGATTCCGGGTTCGCTGCTTCGCATCGCCCCGGAATGACGGCTCAATCACTCACGCCTGCGCGCCCGACTTCACCAGCTTGTAGAACACCGAATCCATCAGCGCCTGGAACGAGGCGTCGATGATGTTGGGCGAAACGCCGACCGTGGTCCAGCTCTCGCCGGTCTCGTCCTCGCTTTCGATCAAGACGCGCGTGACCGCCTCGGTGCCGCCATTGAGGATACGCACGCGGTAGTCGATCAGCTTCAGGCCATCGATATATTTCTGGTATTTGCCGAGGTCCTTGCGTAGCGCGACGTCGAGCGCGTTGACCGGGCCGTTGCCTTCGGCGGCCGAGATCAGCCGCTCGCCGTCGACATCGACCTTCACCACCGCGAGCGCCACGGTGACGCGCTGGCCGTTGGCGTTGTAGCGCTGCTCGACATTGACGTCGAACTGCTCGACCTTGAAATACTCCGGCACCTTGCCAAGCGTGCGCCGTGCCAGCAGATCGAACGACGCGTTCGCGGACTCATAGGCAAAGCCGGCGGCCTCGCGCTCCTTCAATTCCTCGACCAGCCGCGTCAGCCGCGGATCGCTCTTGTCATAGGCGATGCCGGCACGGTCGAGCTCGGCCATCACGTTGGAGCGGCCGGCCTGATCGGACACCAGCACCTTGCGGTGGTTGCCGACGGAATCCGGCAGCACGTGCTCATAGGTCTGCGGGTCCTTCATGACCGCGGAGGCATGGATGCCGGTCTTGGTGACGAACGCGCTTTCGCCGACATAGGCCGCATGGCGGTTGGGCGCGCGGTTCAGCATGTCGTCGAGCGTGCGCGACACCTTCACCAGCGTCGCCAGCTTCTCCGTGGTGACACCGATCTCGAACTTGTCGGAAAACTCCTGCTTCAGCTTCAAGGTCGGGATCAGTGAGCAGAGGTTGGCGTTGCCGCAGCGCTCGCCGAGGCCGTTGAGCGTGCCCTGGATCTGCCGCGCGCCGGCCCGCACCGCGGCGAGCGAATTGGCGACCGCCTGCTCGGTGTCGTTATGGGCGTGGATGCCGAGATGGGCGCCGGGCACCTGCTTGACGACATCGCCCACGATGGTCTCGATCTCATGCGGCATGGTGCCGCCATTGGTGTCGCACAGCACCACCCAGCGGGCGCCGGACTGATAGGCCGCCTTGGCGCAGGCGAGCGCGTAGTCGCGGTTCTCCTTGTAGCCGTCGAAGAAATGCTCGCAGTCGACCATCACCTCGCGGCCGAGCGCCTTCGCGGCCGCGACGCTGTCGCGGATCGAGGCGAGGTTCTCCTCATTCGTGGTCTCGAGCGCGACGCGGACCTGGTAGGCGGAGGATTTCGCGACGAAGCAAATCGCGTCCGCCTTGGCCTCGAGGATGCCGGCAAGCCCGGGATCGTTCGACGCCGAGCGGCCCGGCCGCCGCGTCATGCCGAACGCGGTGAAGCGCGCGTGGTCGAACGCAGGCTTCTTGCTGAAGAACTCGGTGTCGGTCGGATTGGCGCCGGGATAGCCGCCCTCGACATAGTCGATGCCGAGCGCGTCGAGCATGCCTGATATCACCTGCTTGTCCTGCAGGGTGAAGTCGACGCCGTTGGTCTGCGCGCCGTCGCGCAGCGTGGTGTCGAACAGATAGAGGCGCTCGCGGCTCACGCATGGCCTCCCGGGGTGGCGACACCATCGAGCTGCTTCTGCATCGTGGTGTTGGCGAGCCACTCGTCGTTGATAGTGACAGAGTTGCGCCGCTGGGCGACGTAGCCACGCTTGCGGAAAAATTCCAGCGCGGTGTCGCTGGCATCGACCTTCAGGGTCTTGGTGCCGCGGGCACTCGCGATCTTTTCCAGCGCATCGCACAGCGCGCTGCCGACACCCTGCCCGACCGCGCTCGGATGCACATAGAGCATGTCGATGAGATCGGCGCCCTTCAGCGAGGCGAATCCGACCGGGGCGCCCTGCAAGGTCGCGATCAGCGTGAGCTGGCCGGCGAGCTTCTTGCCGAAGGCCGCCTCGTCGTCGGCGGCCATCGCCCGGCTTCCTGCTGCGCCTCGCTGTAGTCGTCGCCGGTCAGGTCCATGATCGAGGCCGCGAAGATCGCCGCCAGCAGCGGTGCGTCGTCGGGCAGATACGGGCGCAAGGCGGGCGCGGAGCGGCTCATCGCGCGACCTCCCAGGTGGTGATCGGCTTTCCTTCGGCATCCTTGCCGTCCTTGATCGCCACGCCCATCGCGGCGAGCTGATCGCGAATCCGATCCAACTCCTTGAAGTCCTTGCGCGCCCGCGCCGCGGTGCGCTCGGCGATCAGTGCCTCGACGGCCGCAGCATCGACGCCACTCGCCTGCTGCTTGCGGGCCTCCCACGCGGCCGCGCTCTCCGACAGGAAGCCGAGCAGCCGGAGCGAGCCGGCAAACTCCCTGCGGCTCTGTTCGCTGCTCGACGCAGCACCGCGCAGGCCGTGCAGCACGGCCATCGCCTGCGCCGTGTTGAGGTCGTCGTAGAGCGCCTCGACCATCGCCGGCGACGGCGCTCCGGGATCGGCGTCGGCCGCGACCGCGTACCAGTCGTCGAGTGTCTTCGCGGCCTCCTCGGTGGCCTTGGCGGTCCAGTCGAGCGGCGAACGATAATGCGTCTTCAGCATGGCAAGCCGCAGCACCTCGCCGGGCCAATCGGCCAAGAGATCGCGTATCGTGAAGAAGTTGCCGAGCGACTTCGACATCTTCTCGCTTTCGATCTGCAAGAAGCCGTTGTGCATCCAGACATTGGCCATGCGGTCGGAGTGGAATGCGCAGCAGGTCTGGGCGAGCTCGTTCTCATGGTGCGGAAACACCAGGTCGATGCCGCCGCCATGGATGTCGAACTTCTCGCCGAGATGCTTCCAGGCCATTGCCGAGCACTCGATGTGCCAGCCGGGCCGGCCCTCGACCTTGATGCCTGCCGGCGACGGCCATGACGGCTCGCCCGGCTTCGACGGCTTCCACAGCACGAAATCGGTGTTGTCGCGCTTGTAGGGCGCGACGTCGACCCGGGCACCGGCGATCATCTCGTCGAGCGAACGCTTCGACAGCGCGCCGTAACGCGGCAGCATCGAATTGGCCGCGTTCATCGCCTGCGGCGAGAACAGCACGTGATCCTCGGCGACATAGGCAAAGCCGCCGGCGACCAGCTTCTCGATGATGGCGCGCATCTCCGGGATGTGCTCCGTCGCGCGCGGCTGCACGGTCGGCGGCAAGCAGCCGAGCGCCGTGACGTCGTCCTGATACTGCTGATAGGTCTGCTCGGTGACCTTGCGGATCGCCTCGTTCAGCGGCACGCCGGGATAATCCCGCGCGGCGCGGACGTTGATCTTGTCGTCGACGTCGGTGACGTTGCGGACATAGGTCACGTGATCGGCGCCATAGCGATGGCGCAGCACGCGAAACAGCACGTCGAAAACGATGGCGGCGCGGCCGTTGCCGATATGGGCGAAGTCGTAGACCGTCGGTCCGCAGGCATACATGCGGACGTTGTCGGCATCGAGCGGCACAAACGGCCGCTTCTCCCGGGTCAGCGTATCGTAGAGGCGCAAATCCATGGAAACCGTTCCCTTGCGGCCGGGCGGTCCAATGCTCTCATGTGTTGAGAAAAGACGGCCTCAGCCAGCAAATCGCTAGCTCATAATCTCGCGGCAAATGCTGCAGATGGCGAGGTGGCCGTTCATGGTTCCACCATGTCTCACGGCCCCATTATTGCGTCAAGGGGCTGTTTTCGGGCGGTTTGCCAGCCGCCCCGCACCGAAATCACGTCAACGCCCTCAGGGTTAATCATTATTAAGGATTTGGGCGTATCCGGACGCTTGCGGATTCCCCGCCATTTTCACTGGTGCACCATGCGGCCTGTTTCAGCATTGATTGCCTGCACGCTCTTTCTTGCTCCGTCCTTACTTGTCTCCTCGGCCGCGCTGGCCGACAGCCGCGTCTTCATTGTCGCCAACCAGGCCGACGGCTACGGCATCGACCAGTGCCTCGCCCGCGGCGATCGCTGCGGCGCCTCTGCCGCCCGCGCCTACTGCCGGTCACGCGATTTTGCGCAGGCCACCAACTACCGCCGCGTCGATCCCGACGAGATCACCGGTGCGGTTCCGCACGCCGCGAATGAAAAATGCAACGGCAACAGCTGTGGTGAATTCGTCGCCATCACCTGCCAGCGCTGAGCCAAGCCGCTGGCCAGACGGGGTTATTGCCACACCGGCGCCCCGGAAACGACGTGACGCTGCCCCGAGAAACGGCTATTGCAGCGGCCTTGCCCGCGCGCTTTGGCGTTGATCGCCGCGCGGCGTCGTTTTAATGGCCGGATATGCCCAATAGCTCCCGTTCTCGCTTCTCCCGCTGGTTTCTGAGTTGCGCCGTGCTGGCCGGCATGTCCCTGCCCGCCATGCATGCCCTGGCGCAAGTGCCTGGCCCGCCCGGTCCGGCTCCGCAAGGCGCGCCACAGCCCAATCCGCAGGCCAATCCGATGTGCGGCCGGCTCGAAGGCCAGCTGGCGGCGATCGACCGCGGCGGCGGCTCCGGCGACCCGGCCAAGGACGAGCAGATCCGCCGCTATCAGGACGCGGCAACCCGCCAGCAGGGCGAGCTCGATCGCGTGACGGCGCAGGCCCGGCGCATGGGCTGCGACAGCTCCGGATTCTTCTCGCTCTTCAACAACAATTCGGCGCAGTGCGGTCCGGTCAACACCCAGATCCAGCAGATGCGCGCCAATCTCGACCAGATCACCGCCAATCTCGAGCGGCTGCGCTCGGGCGGGCTCGGCGGCGCCGACCGCGAGAACCAGCGCCGTTCGGTCCTGACCGCTCTGGCGCAGAATAATTGCGGCCCGCAATATGCCGCGGCCGCGCGTGGCCCCGGCAACTTCCTCGAGAACCTGTTCGGCGGCGGTGGCGGCGGCAATCCCAACAATCCGCTGCCCCCGCCCGATGCGCAGTATGGCGCCCAGTCCGGCACCTTCCGCACCGTCTGCGTCCGCACCTGCGACGGCGCCTATTTCCCGATCTCGTTCGCGACCGTGCAGGCGCGCTTCGCCGCCGACGAGCAGATCTGCAAGGCGCAGTGCCCTGCCGCGGATGCCAGCCTGTTCACCTACCGAAATCCCGGCGAGGACATCAACCAGGCGGTCTCGATCAGCGGCGTGTCCTACTCGTCGCTGCCGAACGCCTTCAAGTACCGCACCGAGTTCAATCCGTCCTGCTCCTGCAAGCCGGCCGGCCAGAGCTGGGCCGAGGCGCTGAAGGCGGTCGACGACAAGGCGTCCGCCGAGCAGCAGGGTGACATCATCGTCACCGAGGAGAGCGCGCGGAAGATGCAGCAGCGCGCCCAGACCAAGGCCGCCGCCGGCAAGAAGGGCGCGCCCGCAGCCGCAGCTCAACAGCAGCCCGCCGCCGCTGACGCCGCGGCACCGGCCGCGCCGGCGAGCGACGGCCAGATCCGCACCGTCGGCCCGACCTTCATTCCCAAGCGGTAAGAAGAGTTCAGCCCTCGAACGCTTCCGCCGACGCGCGCGAGGTGCGCGCCACCAGCGTCTCGTCGGGCGCCGGCAGCGCCTTGCCGAAATCGCGGAAGCGGTTGGTGATGGGATAGCGGCGGTCGCGGCCGAAGTTCTTCCGCGTCACCTTCACCCCCGGCGCCGCCTGCCGCCGCTTGTATTCGGCGATGTTGAGCAGGCGATCGACCCGGGCCACCACGTCGCGGTCGAAGCCGGCTTCGATGATGGTCGCCAGCGGCTCCTCGCGCTCCACCAGCCGCTCGAGGATCGCGTCCAGCACGTCGTAGGGCGGCAGCGAATCCTGGTCGGTCTGGTTCTCGCGCAACTCGGCGGTCGGCGGCCGGATGATGATGTTGACCGGGATCACCTCGCCTGACGGCCCGAGCGCGCCGTCCGGCTTCCAGCCATTGCGCAGGCTCGACAGGCGAAACACCTCGGTCTTGTAGATGTCCTTGATCGGATTGAAGCCGCCGTTCATGTCGCCGTACAGCGTGGCGTAGCCGACCGACATCTCCGACTTGTTGCCGGTGGTCACCACCATGGCGCCGGTCTTGTTGGAGATCGCCATCAACAGCGTGCCGCGGGCGCGCGCCTGCAAATTCTCCTCGGTGATGTCGCGGTCCAGCCCCTTGAACACCGGCGCCAGAATCGTCTCGAAGCCGTTCACGGCATCGGCGACCGGCAGGATCTCGTAGCGGATGCCGAGCGCCGCGGCGAGCTTGGCGGCATCGTCGAGCGACACCTGCGCGGTGTAGCGGAACGGCAGCATCACGCCGCGCACCTTGTCGGCGCCGAGCGCATCGACCGCGATCGCCGCGCACAGCGCCGAGTCGATGCCGCCGGAGACGCCGAGCAGCACGCCGGGAAAACCGTTCTTGCGGACATAGTCGCGCAGACCGAGCACGCAGGCCGCGTAATCGGCCTTGTCGCCCTCGAGCTGCGCCGTGATCGGCCCGTTGCAGCGCCAGCCGTCGGCGGTCTTGCGCCAGGTCAGCGTCGTGATGTTCTCCTCGAACGCCGGAAGCTGCGCCGCGACGGAAAGATCGGCATTCAGCGCGAACGAGGCGCCGTCGAAGATCAGCTCATCCTGGCCGCCGACCTCGTTGAGATAGACCAGCGGCAGCCCGCTCTCAGTGACGCGCGCGACGACGATCGACAGCCTGAGGTCGGCCTTGTCGCGGGCATAGGGCGAGCCGTTCGGCACCACGGAGAATCTCGGCGCCGGTCTCGGCGAGACATTCGACGACGTTCTCGTACTCTTCGAACTCCTCGAGCCAGATGTCCTCGCAGATCGGCACGCCGATACGCACGCCGCGCACCGTCACCGGGCCCGGCGCCGGGCCGCGCGCGAACAGCCGCTTCTCGTCGAACACGCCGTAATTTGGCAGATTGGCCTTGAAGCGCAGCGCGGCGATGCGGCCGCCGTCGAGCAGCGCGCAGGCATTGTAGAGCTTGCCGTCCTCGACCCACGGCGTGCCGATCAGCATCGCTGGGCCACCATCCCTGGTCTCGCGCGCCAGTTCCTCGATCGCGGCGCGGCAGGCCGACTGGAACGCCGGCTTGAGCACCAGATCCTCCGGCGGGTAGCCGGCGATGAACAGTTCCGACAGCACCACGAGGTCGGCGCCGTCGGCCTTGGCTTTCTCGCGCGCGGCGCGCGCCCTCGCGGCGTTGCCGGTGACGTCACCGACCGTCGGATTGAGTTGCGCCAGCGTAATCTTGATCTGTTGTTCGCTCATACGCTTAAGTTGTCCTGCACAACAGCAAACTTCAATCACCTTCCAGTCATGGTGCGATTGCAGAAATCGCGCCGTGACCGGCGGGAGCTTCTTTTGAGCATGATCTGATCGGAAAACCGGTTCCCACGTTTCCGGATCATGCTCGGGAATCAGAACGCGCCCATGCGTTCGGCGAGGGCGAACAGCCAGAACAGCCCGGCCATGACGAGCGCGACGCCGACCGCGGCCGAGCCCATGTCCTTGACCCGCCCGATCTGCGGATCGTGATCCATGGTCAGGCGATCGGCTAGCTTCTCGATCGCGGTGTTGAGCAGCTCGATGACGAGCACCAGCACCACGGTCGCAACCAATTCGACCCGGCGCATCACGGTGGCGCCGACCAGCCAGGCCAGCGGCAGCGACAGCGCCAGCGCCACCACCTCCTCGCGAATCGCCTGCTCCGAGCGAATGGCGAATGCCAGCCCGTTGCGCGAGTTGATGGTGGCTCGCCAGAACCTCAGCAAGTCACGGCCCCCAAGTCCAAGTCACTGCCTGCCCAAGCCACAGCCCCAATCACAACCCCGCAGCGGCCGGCATCGGCTTGACCTTGCCGGCGCGCTCCTGCTTCAGGAGTTCGGCGATCAGGAAGGCCATGTCGATCGACTGTTCGGCATTAAGACGGGGATCGCAGACCGTGTGGTAGCGGTCGTTGAGGTCCTCATCGGTGATGGCGCGCGCGCCGCCGATGCATTCGGTGACGTCCTGTCCGGTCATCTCCAGGTGCACGCCGCCGGCATGGGTGCCTTCAGCAGCGTGGATCTGGAAGAACGACCTCACCTCCGACAGCACGCGATCGAACGGCCGCGTCTTGTAGCCCGAGGTCGAGGTGATGGTGTTGCCGTGCATCGGATCGCACGACCACACCACCTTGCGCCCTTCCCGCTGCACGGCGCGGATCAGGCCTGGCAGATGGTCGCCGACCTTGTCGGCGCCGAACCGGTTGATCAGGGTCAGGCGCCCCGGCTCATCGTCGGGATTGAGGATGTCGATCAGCTTCAACAGTTCGTCCGGCTTCAGCGACGGGCCGCATTTCAGGCCGATCGGGTTCTTGATGCCGCGGAAATATTCGACATGGCCGTGATCGAGCTGACGGGTTCGGTCGCCGATCCAGATCATGTGGCCGGAGGTCGCGTACCAGTCGCCGGTGGTGGAATCGACCCGCGTCATCGCCTGCTCGTAGCCGAGCAGCAGCGCCTCGTGGCTGGTGTAGAAATCGGTGGCGCGCAGCTCGGGATGGCTCTCGAGGTCGAGGCCGCAGGCGCGCATGAAGTTCAGCGCATCCGAGATACGGTCGGCCAGCTCCTTGTAGCGGCGTGACTGCGGCGAATCCTTCAGGAAGCCGAGCATCCACTGATGCACGCTGCCGAGATTGGCGAAACCACCGGTGGCGAACGCGCGCAGCAGGTTCAGCGTCGCGGCGGATTGCCGATAAGCCATTAGCTGGCGCTGCGGATCGGGAATGCGCGCCTCCGGGGTGAAGGCGATGTCGTTGACGATGTCGCCGCGATAGCTCGGCAGCTCGACGTCGCCCTGCTTCTCGGTCGGCGACGAGCGCGGCTTGGCGAACTGGCCGGCGATCCGGCCGACCTTCACCACCGGCAGCGCGCCGGCATAGGTCAGCACGACCGCCATCTGCAACAGGACGCGGAAGAAGTCGCGGATGTTGTTGGCGCCGTGCTCGGCAAAGCTCTCGGCGCAGTCGCCGCCCTGCAGCAGGAAGGCCTCGCCGGCGGCGACCCGCCCCAGCGCCTTCTTCAGGCTGCGCGCCTCGCCCGCGAACACCAGCGGCGGAAAGGTCGCCAGCTGGGCCTCGACATCGGCCAATGCCTTGGCATCGGGATAATCGGGCACCTGCAGCACCTTCTTGGCGCGCCAGCTATCGGGTGTCCACCGCTCGGACATGAGGTCAACTCCTGAGCAAAAACCGCGACTTAATCACGGCATGAGGAAAGCCCGGCTTATACACAGGCCCCCGCTTTCCCGCTAGAAGGATTCCTGCAATCTGGTCAAGCCCTTGCAGGGAAATCCGAATTCGCTTTTGGTAGAGCATAGCATGAATGCCGGGGAAATCGCCGTGGCCTCCGCCGCGCTGGACGACGTTTTTAGCGACGACATCGTCGTGCCGGCCGCAGACGGCTATCCGCTCGCCGCGACGTTGTTCCTGCCGCGCGGCACGCGGCGCCACGCCGTCCTGATCAACTCGGCGACCGCCGTGCCCCGCAAGGTCTATCGCGGCTTTGCCTGCTACCTCGCCCGCCGCGGCGCCGCGGTACTGACCTACGACTACCGCGGCACCGGCGATAGCCGGCCGATGGCGGCGACCGGCCTCAACAAGCCGAAATCGCTGGCCGGCTTCAAGGCCACCATGGCCGACTGGGCCGCGCTCGATGCCACCGCGGTGGTGAGCTGGATGCGCGAGCGATACCGCAACCTCCCCTTCGCCTATGTCGGCCACTCCTTCGGCGGCCAGGCGCTCGGGCTGCTGGCCAACAATGCCGAGATCCCGCGTGCGCTCCTGATCGCCTCCCAGGCCGCCTATTGGAAGCTGATGGCCTCGCCCGAGCGCTACCGCGTCGTCGCCTTCATGAACGGTGTCGGCCTGCCGCTGGCGCGCACGCTCGGCTACTTGCCCGCCTGGGCCGGCCTCGGCATGGACCTGCCGAGGGGCGCGTTCGAGCAATGGCGGAGCTGGGTGATGCGGGAGCGCTATCTGCTCGATGATGCCACGCTGACGGAGCGCGAAAATTTTCCGAAGTTCAAGGGCAAGCTCCGCGCGCTTGTCATCACCGACGATACCTGGGCAACGCGGCCGGCGGTCGAATTGCTCTGCTCCGCCTTCACGTCGACCACGCCCGAGATCATCTCGATCCGCCCCGCCGACGCCGGTGTCGCCAAGATCGGCCATTTCGGCTTCTTCCGCAGCGACCACCGCGACACGCTATGGCGCGGCGCCGCGGAATGGCTCGAGGCGGAAGGGTAAGCGCAGCACTCTCCGGCGTCGTCCCTGCGAAAGCAGGACCCATAACCACGGGGCTGCGTTGTTGAAACAGGTTGTGGCTCCAGCGCTGCAAGCCAACTGACGACGGCGGCTATGGGACGCTGCTTTCGCAGGGACGACACCGCATGTATTGCGCTGTCCGTGAGTCATACATTCGCATTCTCGCGACATGAATCGCCCAGCTTTGCTCTTCAACTCGGATTCGCGGTCAAGATGATGGGTATCGCTTCGCTCCACCCATCCTGCCAGCCTCACACCACCTTCCGCGGCGCAGCCGTCGCAGCATCGCCCGTGTTGGGTGTCCCGGTCGGCTCGATCAGCAGCAGATGCACTTCTTCCCGCGCGACGGGTCGATGCTCGACGCCCTTCGGCACGATGTACATCTGGCCGGGCTTCAGCGTCACGGTGCGGTCGCGCAGCTCGATGTCGAGGATGCCTTTCAGCACGAGGAAGAAATCGTCGGTGTCGTCGTGCTTGTGCCAGACGAACTCGCCCTGCACCTTTACCACCATGACGTCGCAGGCATTGAATTGCGCCACGGTGCGCGGCGACCAGTGATCGCTGAATGTCGACAGTTTCTGCGAAAGATCGATCGCGCCGCTCATGATACCTCCGGTCCGGGCCAGCCTGCCGGACTCGTTAGCTCAGCCGTGCGACGCACTCAATGCACGCCCCTTAGCCTCTCCGGATATGTACTCGGCCCATTGTGCCCGTTGATGTCGCAAGGCGCTTCGCCGTTGCTGGTTCGCCGCGCCAGCAGTTCCTTTTCGGCCTGATACCAGAGCTGATCCATCTTGCCCGGCGGCTCGCCGGCGTCCTTCCACAATTCGTAGGCGCGGGTCCGGATCTCCTGCTCGGTTGGGCCTCTCATGCGCGGCTCCCTCAATTTGAGACATCAAACTGTTTGAGAGTGGAACGGACAGCATAGCGCAAGGTTCCAAGGTGCGCGAGACGGCCGCGCGCCGATGGCGCGTCGCCTGTGCACAGCGCCGCTGCGAGGGCCATTCGCCGGAAACCGGGTTCGATTCGAGCGCGCGCGAAGAGCGGCCCTGAGGAAAAGTCCCGGGCGGATGTGCATGTCAACAAGGGTGCCCTAATTCCCGGACACGAAGCACGGCCGTCGGCGTCGGTCTTGCGGAGGCGCGCTACCCCTTCTGAGGTATGAAACCTTTGCCCCGCTTCCGCAGACAAATACTCATCAGGATTTTGCCAACCTTCCTGGGGCTAGAGACAGCGCCGTCCGCATGTATTTTAAGCGGGCGGCGTTGGGCTGTCAGGCGGGGCTCATTCCCCGTTCCCCATCGCCAGGAGAGCACCAGGACGGCAGCGCCGGCCTGCGGGCTACCGCTACTCCGCCGCCTGGCGCACGTGGCGCGCGGTCGGGGTGCGCATCGTCACCAATTCTTCGGAAGCGGTCGGATGCAGCGCGATGGTGGCGTCGAAATCGGCCTTGGTCGCCTTCATCTTGACGGCGATCGCGACGGCCTGGGTGATTTCGGCGGCGCCATCGCCGACGATGTGGCAGCCGAGCACGCGGTCGCTCGCGCCGTCGACCACGAGCTTCATCAGCACGCGGGTGTCGCGGCCGGACATCGTCGCCTTGATCGGGCGGAAATCGGTCTTGTAGATGTCGACGTGGCTGAACTGCGCCCGCGCCTCCTCTTCCGTGAGCCCGACGGTGCCGACCTCCGGTTGCGAGAACACCGCGGTCGGGATCGTGGCGTGGTCGACCTCGACCGGGCGCTTGCCGAACACCGTGTCGGCGAAGGCATGGCCCTCGCGGATCGCAACCGGGGTCAGATTGGTGCGGTGGGTGACGTCGCCGACCGCGTAGATATTGTCGACCGAGGTCTTCGACCAGCCGTCGACCTGGATGCCGCCATTGGCGGGATTGATGGCGACGCCGGCGGTCTCCAGCCCGAGATTGGCGACATTGGGATGCCGGCCGATCGCGAACATCACCTGGTCGGAGGCGATGCTCGAGCCGCTCGACAGATGGGTGGTGAAGTCACGGCCGTGCTTGTCGACCTTCGCCACCGTGCAGCCGGTGATGATGGTGATGCCGCGCTTCTCCATCTCGGCGCGGACATGCTTGCGCACGTCCTCGTCGAAGCCGCGCAGGATGTTGTCGCCGCGATAGATCACCGTGACGTCGGAGCCGAAGCCGGCGAAGATGCCGGCGAATTCCAGCGCGATGTAGCCGCCGCCCTGGATCACGATCCGCTTCGGCAGCTCCTTGAGGTGAAACGCCTCGTTGGAGGAGATCACGTGCTCGATGCCGGGCACGATCGGCCCGTGATTGGGCGCGCCGCCGGTGGCGATCAGGATATACTTCGCCGTCACCTTCTCGCCGGTGGCGAGTCTGATGGTGTGGGCATCCTCCAGCACCGCGCGGGTCTTCGCGATCCGTGCGCCCGACTTCTCGACGTTGGTGGTGTAGGCGCCTTCGAGCCGGGCGATCTCCTTGTCCTTGTTGGCGACGAGAGTGGCCCAGTCGAACGAGACCTGCCCGATGCTCCAGCCGAAGCCGGCCGCGTCCTCGATCTCGTCGTGGACGTGGCTGCCGATCACGAACAGCTTCTTCGGCACGCAGCCGCGGATCACGCAGGTGCCGCCCATCCGGTACTCTTCCGCGACCATGACCTTCGCACCGTAACCCGCGGCGATGCGGGCAGCACGAACGCCGCCCGAACCACCACCGATGACAAACAGGTCGACGTCAAACTCGGCCATGGTAAATCTCAGCTCTAATCGCCGGAATTCGGCTTGATCAACTGCTTTCCCTCATCTTGAGGGCATCTAGTCTTTCATCGCCGTCATTGCGAGGAGCGATAGCGACGAAGCAATCCATCTCTCCGCTTGTGGGACAATGGATTGCTTCGCTTCGCTCGCAATGACGTAGATAGTGCAGCGCACTCAACTCGACGCCCGTCATGCTGAGGCGTCGTTCAGATATCCTTGCCGCGCTTCTTCATCTCGGCCTTGAACTGGGCGTTGACGATCACGCCGAACTGCTGCGCCCACTGCTGCATATATTGCAGCGAATCGTTGATTGCCTTGGGCTCGGAGGTCAGAAGCTTCTGACCGAGCGGCGTCTTGTAGAAGATCACGAGATCCTTCAGCTCCTGCTCGGTGAACTCGGCAGCGTAGAGCTGCGCCATGCCTTCGCCGATTTCCTTCTCACTGCCACCCAGGTTCTTGGCGATGACGAGCGCGACCTCGTTGAGGTCCTTCTGGTAGTTGAGGTATTGCTGGAGCAGACCGGTCTTGGTCTTCTCGATGATTCCAGGAACGGCGCCGGCATACATCGCCTGCACGTTCTTCATCTGAAGGATTTCCTTGGCGTACCCAATCGCCGCGGGGGTCGACTGCTTGACCTGGGGCATGGGAGGCAGCTGCGGCTGCTGCGCCATCGCCGGCGCGAGCGCCAGTCCAGCCGCCAGGGCCGCAGCCGACAAAAGTCCCGAAAAACAATTCATTCCAAGTCTCCTTGCTTGCGGCCTCATGGCCGTTCAACAACCCGAATTCCCTGCGCGCCGGCCAGCACGGCGACGCTGCCAAGCCCGATGAACAGGCCGTGTTCGACCACGCCCGGAATCACGCTAAGCAAACCGGCAAGACGCGGCGGATCGCCGATCCGGCCGAGATGGGCATCGACGATCCAGTGGCCGCCATCGGTGACAAAAACGTGACCGTCCTTGCCCTGACGGACCAGCATTTCGCCGGACACGCCGGCCTCTGAAAACGCCCGCGCCATCGCGGCCTGGGTCGCGGCGAGCCCGAACGGGATCACCTCGACCGGCAACGGAAAGCGGCCGAGCACGTCGACCCATTTGCTGTCGTCGGCGATCACGATCATGCGATCACTGGCGGCCGCGACGATCTTCTCGCGCAGCAGCGCGCCGCCGCCCCCTTTGATCAGGTTGAGCGCCGGGTCGATCTCGTCGGCGCCGTCGATGGTGAGGTCGAGATGGTCGATCTCGTCCAGCGTGGTCAGCGGAACGCCGCAGCGGATCGCATCCGCGCGGGTCGCTTCCGAGGTCGGCACGCCGATCACCTTCATGCCCGACCGGACCTTCTCGCCGAGCAGCTCGACGAAATGCTTCGCGGTCGATCCGGTGCCGAGCCCGAGCTTCATGCGGTCGCGCACCTCTTCGAGCGCGCGCGCCGCCGCCTGGCGTTTCAGTGCGTCCATGTCCACGTGCCGATAGCCCCTCGGTTGGTCCGTTACGGGCCGCCATCGGGTGGCCCGGCGGGCGCATATCTAGCGTCGTTTTGCAGGCAGGAATCGCGGCAAGCGACCAGTCTTTAGGCCGAAACGGCGTCCATCGCGGCCAAAATCGCCGAAAAGCGCTGTTCGACCTCGGCCCGCATCCCGGGGTGGGTGAAAATGTAGAACTGGTCGTCGCGGATCGCAGCCAGCACCTGCCCTGCAACCGACGCCGGATCGAGACCGGCCTCGAGGCGTCGCGCGATCTCGGCGACGACAGCGGCCATCGGGCTTGCCGGATCGAGCTGACGGGTCGGGCCGTACTGCTCCGGGCGGTTGCGCCCGCTCTCGCCGATCCGGGTCCGCACAAAGCTCGGACAGAGCACGCTGACGCCGATCCCGAGCGGCCTGAGCTGCATGGCGAGCCCTTCGGACAGGCTGACGACGGCGAACTTGGTCGCCGAATACGGGCTCAAGCCAAGCCCGGCATTCATCCCGGCCATCGAAGCCGTATTGACGATATGGCCACCCTCGCCGTGCCCGCGGATGTGCGGCAGGAAGCTCCTGATGCCGTGCACGACGCCCATCAGATTGACGTCGATCACCCAGCGCCAGTCGTCGACCGAGATCGGGTCAATGCCGCCGCCGGCCGCGACGCCGGCATTGTTGCAGACGACATGGACCTTGCCGAAGGCGCGGAACGACGCCTCCGCCGCGCGATCGACGCTTAGGGGATCGGCAACGTCGCAGACCACGCCGTGAACATCCGCACCGCCGGCGCGCAGCGCATCGACGGCCTCGTCCAGCGGACCGGTTTCAATGTCGGCGAGCATCACCTTCATGCCGTCGCGGGCGAAGGCGGTTGCCATCGCAAGTCCGATTCCGCTGGCCGCGCCGGTGACAAAAGCGGCTTTTCCGGCAAGTTCCCGCATCTCAGCCTCCCCTATCTCATGACGTGCCCACATCTACTCTTGCATCGCAGCGCCTGGCCCGATAGCCAAAAGCATCATGTCCGCCGCCTCTCCCCCCATCGTCGTATTCGATCTCGACGGCACGCTGGTCGACACCGCGCCCGATCTGATCGGCGCGCTGAACCATGTGCTCGACCGCGAGGGCCTGCGGCCGGTGCCGCTGGCGGCCGCGCGCAGCATGATCGGCGCCGGCGCCCGCAAGCTGCTGGAACGCGGGCTCGAGGTGGAAGGACGCGCGGTCAGCGTCGGTGACCTTGACCGCTTAACCGCGGATTTCGTCGACTATTATGCCGAGCATATCGCCGACGGCTCGCGCCCGTTCGACGGGCTCGAGGCCGCGCTAGACCGGCTCGAGGCAAAGGGCCATCGCT
The DNA here is from genome assembly GCF_051547665.1 of Bradyrhizobium sp. BR 1433. Taxonomy (NCBI): domain Bacteria; kingdom Pseudomonadati; phylum Pseudomonadota; class Alphaproteobacteria; order Hyphomicrobiales; family Nitrobacteraceae; genus Bradyrhizobium; species Bradyrhizobium sp. BR 1433. The sequence goes on along the minus strand of NZ_JBPUGG010000001.1, from coordinate 8,516,777 downwards.
TTGCGGTGTGCACCAACAAGCTGGAATGGCTGTCGAAGCTGCTGCTCGACCGGCTCGGCCTGACCAAGCGCTTCGCCGCGATCTGCGGCGCTGATACCTTCGGCATCGCAAAACCCGATCCGACGTTCCTGCGCGAGACGGTGGCTCGTGCCGGCGGCCGGCTGCCCGGCGCCATCATGGTCGGCGATGCCGGCCCCGATGTCGGGGTCGCAAGGCGCGCCCAGGTCCCGGTGATCGGCGTCGATTTTGGCTATACCGACGTCCCAATGACCGAACTGAAGCCGGACCGGCTGATCAGCCATATGCGCGATCTGCCGGACGCCGTCGCCAGCCTGAGCGCGGCATAAACTTTCCGCAACACACTGATATCGCTAGGCAATATTCAGCCATGCGATTCTGCCATTAACCATCCGCTAACGAACAGGGCCCCTGCTGTTGCGCCTCTGTTCCGACGCACCTATGGTCCGCTCCGGGGATTGTGGCTGATTGCCGCAGTAGAGTGTGGATCATGCGTCGTATCATCGTGATTGCGGCCGCCGGGCTGAGCCTGGCCGGCTGCTCCTCCTTCTCATTGGATTCGTTCAAGTCGGCGCCGCCGCCGATGCCGGTGCAGCTGGATTCGAACCCGCCGGGCGCCGACGCCGTGACCTCGCTCGGACCGGGCTGCAAGACGCCCTGCACCGTGTCGATCCCGGCGCCGGAGACCAACTTCTCCGTCACCTTCAACATGCCGAAGTTCCAGCCGGCGACCGTTCCGGTCACCGTGACCCGCGTTCCCGGCGACTTCACCACGCCGGCCACCACGACGCTGGATCCGAGTCCGGTGTTCGCCGAGCTGCAGCCCGCCGGACCGCCGCCGCACGCGGCGAAGAAGCCGATACGGAAGAAGAAGCCGAAACCGGCTGCCGCTGCGGCGCCTGCCGCTGCCGCTCCGGACTCCGCGTTCCCCGCCCCGAGCGCGGCTGCGCCGGCGCCGGCCGCCGCGCCGTCGCGCTAGCGCGGGCGGCCGAACCGCATTTGCACTGCACAAGAGCCCGGCCCAAAGCCGGGTTTTTGTATTTGGCCGAGACACATCCGCGATTGCGATCATGCATCGCGCGATATGCCTCGCCTATCGCTTTGCATGTTGCGGATCATCCATACGATCATCTCTTGGGACGCATTGTGACAACGCGCCAACATGCATAGATTGCGGATGCCGGAGCCGATCACGGCGCGGCAGGCAGGAAACAGATTGCAAGGCCCGAACTGAATGAGCGGATCCACGCAAGCACATTCCGACGCGCTGTTTCGTCCTATGACCGATCCGTTCGGCCGGACCATCCGTTATTTGCGCGTCTCCGTCACCGACCGCTGCGACCTGCGCTGCTTCTACTGCATGTCGGAGGACATGACCTTCCTGCCGAAGGCCGATCTCTTGACGCTGGAAGAACTCGACCGGCTCTGCTCGGCCTTCGTCGCCAAGGGCGTGCGCAAGATCCGCCTCACCGGCGGCGAGCCGCTGGTCCGCCGCAACGTGATGGGCCTGGTGCGCTCACTGTCGCGCCATCTGACCACGGGCGCACTCGACGAATTGACGCTGACCACCAACGGTTCGCAGCTGGCGCGCTTCGCCCAGGAGCTGGCCGATTGCGGCGTGCGCCGCGTCAACGTCTCGCTCGACACGCTCGACCCCGTAAAATTCCGGGCCATCACCCGCTGGGGCGACATCGACAAGGTGCTGTCGGGCATCGAGGCGGCGCGGTCGGCGGAACTCGCGGTCAAGATCAACGCGGTCGCGCTGAAGAACCTGAACGAGGACGAGATTCCGGCGCTGATGGAATGGGCGCACGGCAAGGGCATGGGCCTCACCTTGATCGAGGTGATGCCGATGGGCGACATCGGCGAAGGCCGGATCGATCAGTACGTGCCGCTGTCCTTGCTGCGCGCGCGGCTCGAGAAGCACTACACCCTGACCGATCTGTCCGACGACACCGGCGGCCCCGCCCGCTACGTCCGGGTCGCCGAGACCGGCGGCAAGCTCGGCTTCATCACGCCGATGACCCATAATTTCTGCGAATCCTGCAACCGGGTGCGGATCACCTGCACCGGCACGCTGCACACCTGCCTCGGCCACGAGGACGCCTCCGACCTGCGCCGGCCGCTGCGCGCCTCCGCCGACAACGACCTGCTGGCAGCGGCCATCGACCGCGCCATCGGACTGAAGCCGAAGGGGCACGATTTCATCATCGACCGCCGCCACAACCGTCCGAGCGTCAGCCGCCACATGAGCGTGACCGGCGGCTAGTCTTCAAGCTCCCTCCCGACGCGCGGCCTATCCCCCGATTACCAAGGCGGGACAACAGTTTGCCGCGGCGTCAATTTGTCCATTTTCCGATTGACGGCGTTCCATGGCGCTGATTTGGTGAATCAGCTTTCACGCTAGTCTGGCCAGCATAGGCCGCTGCCCTCCGTCGGCTCCTGCCGACAATTCCCGGCAGCCAAGAACGGCTGAAGCGGATTTCGGGGAGGACGAACGTTTGCAACTGCTCCTGAAAGTGAGCCGTGGCTCCGTGCGCATGCGCGCGGCGGCCAGATGATGCTTGAAGAGATATTCGGCGCGCAGATGGCGCGGCCGTGGAGATCGTGATGCGCCCATTGCTGGCATTAAGTCAGGCCATCGACCAACTCAACGAGAAGATCGGCTACATCTGCAACCTGCTGGTGCTGATCTCGTGTCTGGTCAGCGCCGGCAACGCCATGATCCGCTACGCGTTCAGCTACTCCTCGAACGGCTGGCTCGAGGCGCAGTGGTACATGTTCGCGATCCTCGTGATGTTCGGCGCCTCCTACACCTTCAAGCGCAACGAGCATGTCCGCGTCGAGATCATGTATCTGATGCTGTCCGAACGCGGCCAGCTCTGGCTCGACCTGATCGGAACGCTGTTCTTCCTGATCCCGGCCTGCCTCCTGCTCGCCTATCTGTCATGGCCGTTCTTCTACCAGGCCTATGCAGTCGGCGAGATGAGCGGCAACGCCGGCGGCCTGCTGCGCTGGCCGATCAAGTTCGTTATCCCGTCCGGCTTCGTGATGCTTGCGCTGCAAGGCGTCTCAGAGGTGATCAAGCGGATCGCCGCGCTGCAGGGCTACGTGACCATCGACGCGAAGTATGAGAGGCCGACTCAATGATCACGCTGGAGATGATGCCGCCACTGATGTTCGGCGGCCTGATCGTAGCGATGCTGATCGGTTATCCGGTGGCGTTCACGCTCGCCGCGGTCGGCCTGTCGTTCGGGTTCCTCTCGATCTATCTCGGCTTCTTCGACCTCAACTTCCTGCAGGCGATCCCGGGCCGCATCTTCGGCAGCGTGCTGTCCAACGAGCTGCTGCTGGCGATCCCGTTCTTCACCTTCATGGGCGCGATATTGGAGAGATGCGGGCTCGCCGAGGACATGCTGGATTCGATGGGCCAGCTGTTCGGCCCGATCCGCGGCGGCCTCGGCTATTCCGTGATCATCGTCGGCTTCATCCTCGGCGCCATCACCGGCACGGTGGCGGCGCAGGTGATCGCGATGGCGCTGATCTCGATGCCGGTGATGATCCGCTACGGCTACAACATCCGCTACATCACGGGCGTGCTCGCCGCCTCCGGCACCATCACGCAACTTGTCCCTCCCTCTCGTCCTGATCGTGCTCGCCGACCAGCTCGGCAAGTCGGTCGGCGACATGTATCTCGGCGCCTCGGGCCCATCGGTGTTCCAGATCCTGCTGTTCGCCGGCTACACCTTCCTGCTCGGCATCTTCAAGCCGAGCCATGTGCCGGCGGTGCCGATCGAGGCGCGCACGCTGACCGGGTGGGCGCTGTGGAAGAAGTGCTTGCTCGGCATCATCCCCTCGGCGGTACTGATCTTCGTCGTGCTCGGCACCATGATGATGGGCCTTGCGACCCCGACGGAAGCCGGCGCCATGGGCGCGGTCGGCGCCATCGTGCTCGCCGCCATCCACCACAAGGATTTCAGCGCCACCGGCAACAAGGTGCTGATGGTCGGTGTGATCGCCGGCGGCATCGGCACCATCATCGCGATGCTCTACAGCGAGAACCTGCTCTTCAAGCTCGCCTTCGCGATCACCTACGCCGCGGTGGTCTGGATCTGCCTCGAGGCCGTCAAGATCCCGGACCTGCGCGACCTGATCAAGCAGGGCTACGAGACCACCATGCGGATCACCTGCATGGTCACCTTCATCCTGATCGGCTCGACCTGCTTCTCGGTCGTGTTCCTCGGCGTATCCGGCGGCACCTGGCTGGAGCACCATCTGACCTCGCTGCCCGGCGGCGTCTGGGGCTTCCTGATCTTCATCAACCTGTTCATCTTCTTCCTGGCGTTCTTCCTCGACTTCTTCGAGATCGCCTTCATCATCCTGCCGATGGTCGCGCCGATCGCGCAGAAGGTGCTGGCGCCGGTGGTCGGCCCCGACGCCGCGCTGATCTGGTTCGGCGTGATGCTCTGCGTCAACATGCAGACCTCGTTCCTGCATCCGCCATTCGGCTTCGCGCTGTTCTATCTGCGCGGCGTGGCGCCCAAGGAAGTGAAGAGCTCGGAGATCTACTGGGCGCAATGCCGTGGATCGGCTTGCAGGCGATCATGGTGGCGCTGGTGATCGCGTTCCCGGTCGTCGTCACCGGACTGCTCGACAAGCCGCTCGATGTCGACCTCAACAAGGTCAAGATCGAAGTGCCGCAGATCGACCTGCCGCCGCTCGACTTCGGCCAGCCGAAGCAGTAGCCGGCATCGGCGCATTCGGCGTGCCTGGAGCATTTCGGTTCTGATTAAATCAGAACCGAAGCCCTGGATTCTCGTTTTGTCGCGTTTTCTTCACGCGAACCGGCGTCCACTTCGCTCGAAAACGCTCGCGGGCGCGAGGCACGCCGCTGTTGACGGCACCGGCGAGGCCTGTGAAGACGGGGATACGGATCGTCCTCCAACTCACAGATCGCCGCCATGCCCCAATCGCATCCCGCCCGCTCGCTCATTCGCCCGCTGATGCTGTCGCTTGGTCTGGCGCTTGCCGCACCCGCAGCGCATGCAGCCGACATTCGCGCGCTGGCGCAACAGGAACAGCAGCCGCTGCTCGACACCCTGCGCGACCTCGTGCAGATCGAATCCGGCAGCAAGGACATCGAGGGCCTGAACCAGCTCGCCGAGCGGATCGCCGGCCAGCTCAAGCAGCTCGGCGGCATCGTCGATATCCTGCAGACCACCGAGATTTACCGCCTCGACGACACGCCGGAGAAGATCGGCCCAGCCGTGCAGGCCGTCTTCAAGGGCACGGGCAGCGCGAAGATCATGCTGATCGCGCACATGGACACGGTGTATCTCAAGGGCATGCTGAAGGACCAACCCTTCCGCATCGATGGCGACAAGGCCTATGGGCTCGGCATTGCCGATGACAAGCAGGGCGTCGCCACCATCCTCCACGCCGTGGCGTTGCTGCAGAAGCTGAACTTCAAAAATTACGGCACGCTCACCGTGCTGATCAATGGCGACGAGGAGATCTCTTCGCCCGGCTGGCGCAGCACCATCACCCGCCTCGCCGCGGAACAGGATGCCGTGTTCTCGTTCGAGGGCGGCGGCACCGACGGCACGCTGCGGCTCGCCACCAGCGGCATCGGCTCGGCCTATCTCACGGTGCACGGCAAGTCGTCGCATGCGGGCGCCAGGCCCGAAGGCGGCGTGAATGCGCTCTATGAGCTGTCACATCAGGTGCTGCAGATGAAGGACCTGTCCAAGCCCGAGCAGGGCCTGAAGCTGAACTGGACGGTGTCCAAGTCCGGCACCAACCGCAATGTGATCCCCGCCGAAGCCACCGCCCAGGCCGATGCTCGCGCGCTCAAGGTGGCGGATTTCGACGAGCTCGAGAAAGCCCTGCAGGACAAGATCAAGAACCGCCTGCTGCCGGACTCCAGGGTGGACGTGAAGTTCGAGGTGCGCCGCCCGCCGCTCGAAGCCAGCGACGCCTCGCGCCGCATCGCAGGTTACGGCAAGACGATTTATCAGGAACTCGGCCTGTCGCTGAACGTGGCCGAGCGGGCAACCGGCGGCGGCACCGACGCGGCGTTTGCCGCCCTCAAGACCAAGGGCTCCGTGGTGGAAGGCATGGGCCTGTCGGGCTTCGGCGCGCACTCCAACGATGCCGAATACGTGCAGATCAATAACATCGTGCCGCGCCTGGTGCTGACCACACGCATGATCATGGACCTGTCCGACGGCAAGGTGAAATAGGTCGGCAAAGCCGCGGCACGTTCGCGGGCGCTCAGGACGCCGCCGGCTCCGCCTTGGCGAGGCGGAAGCGCAGCGTGAACTGGGCGCCGCCGGACGGCAGGTTCTCTACCCTCACCGTCGCATCGTGATCGTCGACGACGCCGCGCACGATCGAGAGCCCGAGCCCCGCGCCGTCGGTGCGCTGGCGATCGCTGCGCCAGAAGCGCCGGAAGATCAGCCCCTGCTCGGCGGGCGCAATCCCCGGCCCGCAGTCGCGCACCTGCACCGAACCATTGTCGTGCACCTCGACATCGACGGAGGTTCTCTCCGCGGTGTACTTGATGGCGTTCTCCGCCAGATTGAAGATCGCCCGCTGCAGCATCTCCGCATTGCCCCTGACCTGCACCGGACTGTCAGTGCCGCGCAACGCGATGTCCTTCTGCTGCGCCAGCGCATAGGGCGCGATCGAGCCGACCACCTCGGCGCACACCGCGCGCAAATCCGCGGTCTCGCCGGGATCCAGCACCAGCGTGTCGAGCTCGGCGATCTCCAGCAGCTGGCTGACGATGCGGCTCATGCTCTCGATGTCGGCATGCAACTCCCTGGCCTCCTTGGCCGCATCGAGCGTCTCGATCCGGGTCCTGAGGATCGCAAGCGGCGTGCGCAGCTGATGCGCTGCATCGGCCGTGAACTGGCGCTGCACGTGAAAGCCTTCCTCAAGGCGATCGAACGCCTGGTTGACGGCGGTCACCAGCGGCAGGATCTCGCTCGGAATCCCCTCCGTCGGAAGGCGGATATCGAGTCCTTGCCGGTCCGATGCTCCTCGCCTCCTCCGAGGCCCGCAACAGCGGTATCACCGCGCGGCGGAAGATCAGGATATCGGTGGCAAGCAGGATCAGAAGGATCGGGATGGTGATCCAGCCAACCCGCCGGAAGAAATTGGAGACGATGTCATCGATGATGACGTCGCGATGCGACAGGTCCTCGGCGACCAGGATGCGCAGCGTCTGGCCGCCGAGCAGCTTGGTGACGCCGGCACCGGAAATCCGGTTGGCGGACGCCGGAAGTCGCGGCGCCTCGCGATGCGACGAAAACAGCAGATGACCGTCGGCATCGTAGATGTCGTAGCGATAGCGGCCATAGGCGTCGGAATAGAGCCCCCTCAGGCTGTCCGGCAGGCTGAGCTGCACCTTGCCCGCGGCATCGACCGAGAGGTTCTGGCCGAGATCGGCGGCCTGGTCGCGCATCGCTTCGCGATGCAGCTGATTGATCTCCGAATTCAACAGCCACAGCAGCAGCAGCGGCAGGAAGATCGCCGCGACCGCGACCGCCACGATGTGCAGGAACACGATCCGCGACGTCAGCGACTTGAAGCGGAACACGCCTACTTCTCCTCCGCCATCAGATAACCGACGCCCCGAATGGTATGGATGATGACCCTGGCGCGGTGCTCGGTGAGCAGCTTGCGCAGCCGCGACACGTAAACCTCGACCGCGTTCGAGGCGACCTCGCCGGCGAGGCCGAAGATGTGATCCTCGACATCTTCTTCGGCACCACCCGCCCCTGCCGCCGCAACAGGATCTCCAGCACCGATGTCTCGCGCGCGGAGAACACGTGCGGAGCGCCGTCGACGAACACCTGCTTGCTCTCGGTGTCGTAGACCAGATTGGCGAGCTTCAGCGAGGAGCCGAGCAGCTGGCCGGGTCGACGCAGGATGGCTTCGAGCCGCGCCACCAGCTCCTCCAGCGCGAACGGCTTCGCCAGATAGTCGTCCGCGCCGCTGCGCAGGCCGCTGACCCGATCCTGCAGGCCGCCCGCGCGGTAAGCACCAGGACCGGCAGCGGATCGGTCTTGCGGCGAAGCTCCGACAGCACCGACAAGCCATCGCCGTCGGGCAGACCGAGATCGAGGATCATGGCGGCATAACTGACGCTGCGCAGCGCATCGCGCGCCTCGGCAACGCTGTTGACGACATCGGAACTCGTATCCCGCCGCCATCAGCCCGCTTGCGAGCAGCCGCGAGAGCTCGACATTGTCCTCGACGATCAGAAGGCGCATCGCAGCAATCCTGACTTCATTCAATCGATCTTCTGCTTGCTGTCGTCAAAACAAGACGCATGCGAAGGTGACGTCTCGATGGCGACACAAGCGCATGTTGCTCCAGCTAGTGTTACTGCCCTGAAAACAGATACCGCCTACCCGCTGCAATCAAAATCTACGCAGGCGCCTGTGACTGCGCCCGTGTAAGGCTGACGTCAGCTAGCCATGATAACATAACGGATTGCACGTTCGCGCCCGGAGATCGAGAACTGGCAGCTGCCGCTACGGCCAGCGACCGGCGGTCATGCGTGTTCGCAAGCCGCGGCGCGCCGCGGCCGTGATCGCGGCATGGAAAAAGCCCCGGCGCTTTCGCTCCGAGGCTGATTTCCTGTCCAACTCGCAGCAATCACGCCTGCGAATGGCGCGCCATGAAATTGTCGTAGCCGACCTCGGCGACCTGGAACCATTGATAGCCGTTGTTGGAGAACGAGGTCAGCGAGTTGTAGACTTTCTTGAAGTTGGCATTGGTCGCCGAAACCTCGGCATGCAGCTCCTTGGCGGCCTTGAAGGAAGCTTCCATCACCGCGGCCGGGAACGGACGCAGCTTGGTGCCGACCGCAAGCAGCTTCTTCAGTGCGATCGGATTGGCTTGGTCATAGCGCGCCATCATCCAGTTGTTGGCGAGATGGCCGGCCTGCTCGAGCACGAACTGATAATGCTTCGGCAGCGCGTTCCACTTGTCGAGATTGATCATCGCCACCAGCATGGGGCCGCCTTCCCACCAGCCGGGGAAGTAATAGTTCGGCGCGACCTTGTAGAAGCCGAGCTTCTCGTCGTCGTAGGGACCGACCCACTCGGCCGCATCGATGGTGCCCTTCTCGAGCGCCGGATAGATGTCGCCGCCGGCGAGCTGCTGCGGCACCGCGCCGAGCTTCTGCATCACCTTGCCGGCAAAGCCGCCGATGCGGAATTTGAGGCCCTTGAGATCGTCGACGCTGTTGATCTCCTTGCGGAACCAGCCACCCATCTGGCAGCCGGTGTTGCCGGCGAGCAGCGAGGTGACGTTGTAGCTCTTGTAGAACTCGTTGAGCAGGTCCTTGCCGCCGCCCAGCATGAACCAGGCCTGGTTGAGGCGCATGTTGGGCCCGAACGGCACCGCCGAGCCGAAGGTGAAGGTCGGGTCCTTGCCGAAATAATAATAGGGCGCGGTGTGCCCCATCTCGACGGTGCCGTTCTGCACGGCGTCGAGCACCTGCAGGCCCGGCACGATCTCGCCCGCGGCAAAGGTCTGGATCTGGAATTTGTTGTCGGTGGCTTCACCGACCGCCTTCGCCATCAGCTCGGCGCCGCCGTGCAGCGTGTCGAGCGACTTCGGCCAGCTCGTCGTCAAGCGCCACTTGAGCTCCGGCATCGACTGCGCGATCGCGGGAGCTGCGACCGTGGCGGCGCCGGCGACGCCCAGACCCGTGACCTTGATGAAATCTCTTCGCTTCATTTGAATCCTGCCCTGTTCGATTGTGTTGTCCGAGCGTCGACTGCTTTCGATCGTCGCGCCGCTTTTCTTTTTGCCGTCATGACCGGTGACCGATCACACGCCGCCTTCGTGCCGAGGCTTCGGACGCGAGCATGGAACATCCCCTTCACGAATGCCAGACGCAAAAAAACCCGGCCTCCTTGCGGAGGCCGGGCAATGCGTTCGCGTCGCGCGAACGCTCGTCCAAAAGGCTAGACGCCGATCAGCCGCGGGTGCGCGAGCGGATCATGAAGCTGTCGAAGGTGTATTCGGCGACCTGCCACCACAGATACTGGTCGGAGCGGTACGCCTGCATGGCCTCGATCGACTTCTTGAAGTCGGCATTCTTGGCCGAGATTTCACCCCAGAGCTCGTTGGTCGCCTTGAGGCAGGCCTCGAGCACCTCGTTGGTGAACGGACGCAGCTGCGTGCCGCCGGCAACCAGCCGCTTCAGCGCGGAGGGGTTCTGCATGTCGTAGCGCGCGGCCATCCAGCTGTTGGCGTTGGCGGCGCCGTTGGCCAGGATCGCCTGGTAGTTCTTCGGCAGCGCGTTCCACTTCTCCAGGTTGACGAAGGAGTGCACGGTCGGACCGCCTTCCCAGAAGCCCGGGTAGTAGTAGTACTTGGCGACCTTCTGGAAGCCGAGCTTCTCGTCGTCATAGGGACCGACCCACTCGGCCGCGTCGATGGTGCCCTTTTCGAGCGCCGGATAGATGTCGCCGCCGGCGAGCTGCTGCGGCACCACGCCGACCTTCTGCAGCACCTGGCCGGCAATGCCGCCGATGCGCATCTTCAGGCCCGACATGTCGGCGACGGTCTTGATCTCCTTGCGGAACCAGCCGCCCATCTGGGTGCCGGTGTTGCCGGTCGGGAAACCGATCACGCCGAACTTCTTGAAGAACTCGTTGCCGAGCTCCTGGCCACCGCCCTGATACCACCAGGAGTTCTGCATGCGGGCATTGAGACCGAACGGCACCGACGCGTAGATCGCGAAGGTCGGGTCCTTGCCGACATAGTAGTAGGCGACGGTGTGCGACATCTCGACCGTGCCGTTGGAGGTCGCGTCCAGCGCCTGCAGGCCGGGACGATCTCACCCGCCGCGAACACCTGGATCTGGAACTTGTTGTCGGTCATTTCGGCGACGTACTTCGACAGCTCGACGGCACCGCCATAGATGGTGTCCAGCGACTTCGGGAAGCTCGAGGTCAGGCGCCACTTGATTTCAGGCGAGGACTGCGCGATCGCCGGCGCGGCAACCGCCGTCGCGGCAGCACCGGCCGCAGAAACTTTCAAAAAATCACGACGCTTCATCGTAAGACTTCTCCTTCAGGGGCGTTTCCCAGTGACCGCAAGCAGTTCTCCGGCAGCCGCGTGAAAGGCTTGCCGAGGCGCTCTGGGTCGGCCCTTTAACACGGAAGGTGGCGTCACGGAAACGCGACAATGGCATGACCGCGCCAATTAAACGAAAGTCTGATGGGGCTGGAAATCAGCCGGAAAATGCGCCTTCAGGCAGCGACGATGACGCCTGGCAGGTGGCCGCGGAGCTGCCGCCGACCGCGCGGTAAATCGCCGCGTGCGGGCCGTCCGGCTCGCTCTCAACCGTCGGGTTACCGGAGCTATCAGCGCCGCGTCGTCGCCCGCGCCTTCTTGGCTTGATCAGCCAAATACCGCCCGCGCCGGATCCAACTTTGCGCGGTTGTTTTGCTGACACCATACGTCTTGGCGATCACCTCGGCGGCCTCGCCGATCGAGTCGGATTTCTTGGCCATGTTGAATGCCAGCCGGGAGGCCTCTGCGCGCTTCTCCCGCGTCAGATGTTTGCGGTGCTGCTTGTTTGCTTCGCGTGATGCTGCCATGTCGATGGTCGCCTCACGGCCCCTTCCCGCAGTTTTGGCTTCACCCGTGGCCGCCTTCCGCTGATCGAAGGGTGGTACGATTCGGCCACTCCTGCATAAACATACAGGCCGGAACCGATTCAGCAATCGTCCAAACGCCACGGGCCTGTGAAGAAAGCCCGCCGGGCTCCCGACGCTTCGCGACCAATCGGCCCAGCAGCGCAGGCTCAGGCAGCCGCGATGACGCCTTGCAGCTGCTCACGGACCTTGCCGCCGATCGCGCGGTAGATCGCCGCGTGCGGGCCGTCCGGTTCGCTCTCGACCACCGGGTTGCCGGCATCGGAGGCGGTGCGGATCGCGATGTGCAGGGGGATCTCGCCGAGGAACGGCACCCCCAGCTTCTCGGCTTCGTGGCGGGCGCCGCCATGGCCGAAGATATCCGAGCGGGTGCCGCAATGCGGGCACTGGAAATAGCTCATGTTCTCGACGATGCCGAGCACCGGCACGTTGACCTTCTTGAACATCGCAAGCCCGCGCCGGGCGTCGATCAGCGAGAGGTCCTGCGGGGTCGAGACGATGACGGCGCCCTTGAGCGGAACGTTCTGCGCCAGCGTGAGCTGGGCATCGCCGGTGCCGGGCGGCATGTCGACCACGAGCACGTCGAGCGTGCCCCAGGCGACGTCGCGCAGCATCTGGGTGATCGCCGACATCACCATCGGCCCGCGCCAGATCATCGCGGTGTCCTCCTCGACCAGGAAGCCGATCGACATGATCGACAGGCCGAAGCGCTGCAGCGGGACCATCTTCTTGTCGTCATTGAGCTGCGGCTTCTCGCGGATGCCGGTCAGCCGCGGCACCGACGGGCCGTAGATGTCGGCGTCGAGCAGCCCGACGCGCAGGCCGAGGTCGCGCAGGCCGAGCGCGAGGTTGAGCGCCGTGGTCGACTTGCCGACGCCGCCCTTGCCGGAGGCGACGGCGATGACGGCGGAGATGCCGGGGATCTCGGCCTGCCGGGCCATCGGCGATTGCCCGCCGGGCGGATGCGGATGGCGATGGGCGGACGCCGGCGGGACGCCGCCGGCCGGCCGCGGCGCCGGTGCCGCAGCGCCCGCCTTGCGCTCGGCGGTCAACGCGATCATCGCGACGCTGACGCCGGGAATGGCGCGCACGGCATTCTCGGCCTGCGCACGCACGCTCTCCCAGGCGCGGGCCTCCGCTGCGTCGACATTGATCGAGAAGAACACCTTGCCGTCGGTGACCGTGATCGCCGACAGCACATTGGCGTTGGTCAAGGCTGTGCCGCGTGGCGACATCACCTTGGCAAGGCAATCGAGGACCTGTTGCTGCGTCACGCTCACCGCGCATCTCCTGGAAAGTTCAAGAGACCGACCCATAGAGCGTTGCAGCGCAAAAGGCTACCTCGCTCCGACGTCGTCCCGCCGCTCGGCCGGCGCGGCGGAGCCGCCTTCCTTGGCGGCCTCGTAGTTCAGCTCGATCATGACCCCGTTGGGGTCGTTGACGAAGATCTGCCAGAGATCGCCGCCGGGAACCTGGCGCGAGTTGAATTCCATGCCCTTGGACTGAAGCCGCTGCCGCATCCCATCGAAGCCCTGGCTGGCAAAGGCGACGTGATGGACGACGCCCGAGTCAGGCTTTTGCGCCTCGTCGGTCGCCGAAATATCGACCAGATGCACGACCGCCTTGCCCTCGCTGTACATCCACGCACCGGGGAACGCGAAGTTCGGCCGCGCGCCCTTTTCCAGGCCCAGGATGTCCTCATAGAACCGCACCGTGGCGGAGAGATTCCGGGTCCGGATATTGAAATGATCGAGCACACCGACGCTCATGCCCATGCGATACACTCCCTTTTTTGTGAAGTTCGTTGGTGGGCCAATCCTAGCACAAAACCGCCTTCTGCCATCCCACCAAGGCCGTTGCCCTCCGCTGCACAGGGGCATGGTGCAGCTCCTTCCATGGACGGAATGCCCTGCCCGCCGCGAATTTGCCGGCGGTCTCAAAGGGCGATCACCACGGCAAATCACAAGGTATCAGACATGGCTAAAGTCGCTTTCCTCGGTCTCGGCGTAATGGGTTTCCCGATGGCGGGCCACCTCGTGAAAAAGGCGGCCATGAGGTCACCGTGTACAACCGGACCGCGGCGAAGGCGAAGGAATGGGCCGACAAGTTCGGCGGCAAGACGGCGCCGACCCCGAAGGCCGCCGCCGAAGGCCAGGATTTCGTGATGTGCTGCGTCGGCAACGACAACGACCTGCGCGCGGTCACGATCGGTCCCGACGGCGCCTTCGCCGGGATCAGGAAGGGCGCGACCTTCGTCGATCACACCACCGCCTCCGCCGAGGTCGCCCGCGAGCTCGATGCCGCCGCGACCAAGGCCGGCTTCAAATTCGTCGACGCGCCGGTGTCCGGCGGCCAGGCCGGCGCCGAGAACGGCGTGCTGACGGTGATGTGCGGCGGCAGCGAAGACGCCTATGCGGGCGCCGAGCCGATCATCACCGGCGCCTATGCGCGGATGTGCAAATTGCTCGGGCCGGCGGGCGCCGGCCAGCTCACCAAGATGGTCAACCAGATCTGCATCGCAGGTCTGGTTCAGGGGCTATCGGAGGGCATCCACTTCGCCAAGAAGAGCGGCCTCGACGTCGCCGCCGTGATCGAGACCATCTCCAAGGGCGCGGCGCAGTCCTGGCAGATGGAAAACCGCTACAAGACCATGAACGAGGGCAAGTACGATTTCGGCTTCGCGGTCGAGTGGATGCGCAAGGACCTCTCGATTGCGCTGGCGGAGGCCCGCCGCAACGGCGCCACCCTGCCCGCCACCGCCCTGGTCGACCAGTTCTATGCCGAGGTCGAGAAGATGGGCGGCAAGCGCTGGGATACGTCGAGCTTGCTGGCGCGGCTGCAGCGGTAACGCTTCCCACGATCTCGTCATGCCCGGGCTTGTCCCGGGCATCCACGTCTTTGGATCCACGAAAAGCAAGACGTGGATGGCCGGGACAAGCCCGGCCATGACAACATGGAATTGTCAGACCCGGCATGCGCGTGTGCGCCCGCCATCGCACAACAGCAGGACCCCCGCGCAAAAGTTAATTTAACTCCCCGTTTACGCTTTTCCTTAGCTCTTTAAGGCAACGCTTAATGATTTAGCGTCACAGATAGACAATGCAAAAAGCCCGCGCGGTTCGTGGGCAGGATTTGTGTTGTTGATGAGTAATCCCGCAGAAAAGCCTGAAGTTGTAGCGCTTCCGGCAGGACCTCAGGTGACGGTGCCGGTGAACAGCCGGCGCGTCGCCGCGCAGCGGGTGCGCGAGGCGCGGGATCGGTTAACGTCAACCAGTGGAACCCGCCCGGCGTTCGACGCCGAACTGCTCCGTCAATACGCCCAGACCCGGATCTCGGCGTCCTACGTCGTGATGCTGCTCGTGGTGGCAACCGGCGTGCTGTTTGGCCTCTGGATGAAGCCGATCGTGGCCGGCGCCTGGACAGTCGGCATCCTCTGCGTCCATCTCGCCATCATCCGCAGCTGTTCCCGCTTCCTTGCCGAACCGACCTCGGTCGCGGTCACCCGCAAATGGCGGACCCGCTTCGTGCTGCTCGACCTGCTCTACGGCCTGTGCTGGACCGCGATCCTGATCCACCCCGCCGGGCGCGATCTCGCCTCCAACACGCTGATGATGTTTTTGATGCTGCTGGTGATCGCGGTCTCCAGCATGCTGGCCGCGAGCCTGCCGATCGCAGCCCTTGCGGCAACGGTTCCGGTGACGGTCGGGATCGCGCTCGACCTCGTGCTCAACGGCGCGTTCGACAATTACGTGCTGGCGCTGCTGGCGCTCGCGGCCGAAGGCTATTTCGCGCTGCTCGCGCACCGCCTGCATTCGACCACGCTGGCGACGCTGGAGGCCCGCGCCGAAAAGGATGCGCTGATCGGCGAGTTGGAACAGGCCAAGGCGATCTCGGACGAGGCGCGGCACCGCGCCGAGTCCGCCAACGTCGCCAAGTCGCGCTTCCTCGCCCAGATGAGCCACGAACTGCGCACGCCGCTCAATGCGATCCTCGGCTTCTCCGAAGTGATGAAGAGCGAGATCTTCGGCGCGCACACCGTGCCCGTCTACAAGGAATATTCCGCCGACATCCATAATTCCGGCGTACACCTGCTCAATCTCATCAACGAGATCCTCGACCTGTCGCGCATCGAAGCCGGCCGCTACGAGCTGAACGAGGAGGCCGTGGCGCTGGTGCATGTCGTCGCCGATTGCCACCATCTCCTGAAGCTGCGCGCCTCCAGCCGCGGCATCACCATCCACGAGGTGTTCGAGCACGGCATGCCGAGGATCTGGGGCGACGAGCGCGCCATCCGCCAGGTCGTGCTCAACCTGCTCTCCAACTCGATCAAGTTCACCCCGCAGGGCGGCGAAATCTGGCTGAAGGTCGGCTGGACCGCGTCGGGCGGGCAATATCTGAGCGTCAAGGACACCGGAAGTGGCATCGCCGAGGACGAGATCCCGGTCGTGCTGGCCTCCTTCGGCCAGGGCTCCAACTCGATCAAGTCGGCGGAACAGGGCGCGGGCCTTGGCCTGCCGATCGCGAAAAGCCTGATCGACATGCATGGCGGCACCTTCACGCTGAAGTCGAAGCTGCGCATCGGCACCGAGGTGATCGTCACCTTGCCGCCGGAACGGGTGATGAGCGCGCTGGCGCCTATGGCGGAAGAAGCGCCGCCGATGCAGCCGCCGGAGCCCGTCGAGCCCGCGATGGGCGCCGACCGGAAACGCGTGCGCCGCAAGTCGATCATGAGTGCCGGCACCGGATTGTAGAGCATGTCGCGGAAGATCGTGACGCGGTTATCGATAGAGCCCTTTCCGTTCCGATGGATTCGGAACGGGGCTCCACATCTTGGTTCTGACGCGCTCTCTCTACGCGAACCGGTATCCACTTCGCTCGAAAACGCTTTGGCAATAAACCCAAGGCATTCGCGCCAGGACCATGCTCGCGACAAAAAGCCGAGGCGTGATGCAGCATCCCACGTCAGCCGGCTTGCACTGGCCGCCGAAACCGTTCAACACTTGAACAATGAGCTCAGAGACGCCGTGTATCGCAGTCTGCATGATGGACCCCAGAACGAAGCTCTGCTTCGGCTGTGGCCGCACGCTTCCGGAGATCGCGCGCTGGCACAAGATGGACCGCACGGAGCGGCTGTCGGTGATGGCGACGCTGCCGGCGCGCATGGCCGAGGCTGGGCTCGAGCGCATGGAGCCGCGTCCGAAGCGCGCGTGATCGGTGTTGCGGCGGGAGTTGCGCCGTGACCCGTATCCTCCTCGTCATCGTGCTGCTGATGGCAACCGCCGGCGCCGTCGTCGCCTATGGCGACCCCGAGCAGATCGCCCGCGCCAGGGAGAATCTGACCCAGATCTTCGGCCGCAGCATCACCGCCTCAGCCTCGACCTCCAGCTCCGCCCCCGCCGTGCAGATCGCGCGCGGCCAGGGTGGCGAGTTCGCGTTCCGCGCCAAGATCAACGGCGTCAGCGCCCCGATGGTGATCGACACCGGCGCGACCTCGGTCGTGCTGACCTGGGAAACCGCGAAAGCGATCGGGCTGCCGATCGATATGCTCGAATACAATGTCGACCTCGAGACCGCCGGCGGTCACACCAAGGCGGCGCGGCTGACGCTCGACCGGCTCGCGGTCGGCAAGCTGGTCGAGAAATCGGTGCCGGCGCTGGTGGTGCAGCGCGGGCAGATGAAGACCAACCTGCTCGGCATGAGCTTCCTCGACCGGCTCGAGAGCTGGGGCGTTCGCGCCGACACGCTGAGCCTGACCGGCTACCCCGACGTCACCGGCAGCATCAACACCTCAAGCCGCCACCGGCGCCCGCGCACGGCCGTCGACTAGCGCGACGGCGCCTACTCCACCGCTACCGGTCGTCGTCGTGGATCGACGACGGGTGCCGGCACAGCGGCGTGACCTGGATCTCCATGAACGGAAACAGCGGCAGGCTGGACAGGATGTCGTGCAATTCCTGCGCGCCGGAGACGTCGAAGATGCTGACATTGGCGTAGCGCCCGGCCACCCGCCACAGATGGCGCCAGGCCCCGGTACGCTGCAGCTCCATGGCGCGGACTCGTTCCGCCGCCTTCAGAGCGTCGACCTTCTTGACCGGGAGATCGTGCGGAATCCGCACATCCATTTCGACGTGGAACAGCATGACAAGTCAACCCCTTCTGCGACAAGATGGAACGGCGTGGAGCCGCCACGCAACTGTGGCGGCTCCATTGATCCGTCTAACAGATCGTCAGCCCTGCACCAGACCGCGGCTGACGAGGTTGATGTCGTCGGGGTTGACGAGGTCCTTCGCCGTCCAACCGGAGACGTCGTAGTCGCTCATGCAGTTGCGGACGAAATCCTGCATGGCGCCAAGGTCGCCGGTGGCGCTCGCGGCCATCAGCGTCTCGACGCGCAGGTTCTCGTAGTTGCCCGCATAGTTGCGCTCGTAGAGCTCATGCCGGCCGCCGAACTCGGAGCCGACCGCGTCCCAGAGCAGCTTCAGCAGCTTGATGCGGTCGATCGCGGCATAGCCGTTGGAGCCGCGCACGAAGCGGTCGAGATAGGGCCGGATCGCCTCGCTCTCCAGATCGGCCGAGCTCGACGGCAGATAGATCAGGCCGCTCGCGACATGGCGCTCGATCAATTCCTTGATCCGCGGATAGGCCATCGGTGCGAACACGCGATAGGCCAGCCCGTAGTTCAGGTTCGGCAGATTGTAGCCATCGGTCCCCTGCCAGGCGATCGGCGACTTCACCATGGCGTCCGCAATGCCGTGGAACAGATTGCGCCAAGCGATCACCTCGCCCACTGCCGTCTGCACGCCGCGAAAATCCTTCGACCCGGTCGCCTCGACGGCCATCGAGAACAGGCCGGCGATGAAGTCGAGCTTGACGGCAAGCCGCGTCACGCCGTGCAGCGTGAACCGCGGGATGAAACCCGAGGCCGGGAAGAACTGGTTGATCTTGTCGACATCGCCATAGATGAAGACGTTCTCCCAGGGCACCAGCACCTTGTCGAACACGAGGATCGAGTCGTTCTCGTCGAAGCGGCTGGACAGCGGATAGTCGAACGGCGAGCCGGTCGCCGCCGCCGTGAATTCGTAGGACGAGCGGGCAATCAGCTTGATGCCCTTGGCATCCATCGGCGCCGTGAAGATCAGCGCGAACGACTTATCCTTGATCGGAATACCGTAGTGGGCGATGAAGTTGTAGTGCGTCAGCGCCGAGCCGGTCGCGACCACCTTCGCGCCCGAAACGATCAGGCCGGCGTCTGTCTCCTTCTCGACATGCATGAAGACGTCGCGCACCTCCTCGATGGCGCGGTCGCGATCGATCGGCGGATTGACGATGGCATGATTCCAGAAGTCCAGACGCTCCTGGGTCCGGGCATACCACTTCTTCGCATTGCCGGCGTAATCGCCATAGAAGCTTGAATTCGCCCCCAGCGTGCCGAGGAACGACGCCTTGTAGTCCGGCGAGCGGCCCATCCAGCCGAACGCAACCTTCTGCAATTCGGCAATCGCATCGCGGCCCTTGACGAGGTCGTCGGTCGTCTTCGAGCCGAGGAAGAACGGATGGGTCAGCTGTCCCGAGCCGGTGTCGGTCAGGACGCCGATCTGATCCTTCTTCTCATGGAAACGGTCGTACCAGCGCGCCACCATCCGCGCCGAATTGCGGAAAGCGGGATGCTGGGTGACGTTCTTGACGCGCTCGCCGTAGATGTAGATTTCCCGGCCGTCCTGGATGCTGTCCAGGAATTCCGCACCGGTATAGACGCTGGTGGTCGACGCTGGCACGTCGGCCCGCAGGGCTGCTGCTGTAGTCATGGGTTTCTCCTCCGCTTGTGTCGCTGGACCGGCGGCGTTGCCACACCGGCCTTAAGACCATCTCGTCACGCTCTTGGACGGCGTGACATCGGAGGAAACGCTACGCGCTCACCCGAAGCGGGCGAAAGGTATCACACGATACCGCGCAGACCGGCCCGGCTCGGGCTATGACTCGATGGCACGGACCGGACGGCAGGGATCGTTCGGCCGGCGCAAGCCGCAGCTGATGCAGCACGGCAAGGGAGCGAACCATGGGCAAGGGTTTTGACAGCAGCGCTGTCGCTTTCCATCGCGATGGGGAATTGGCCCTCGGCGCCTGCGTCGTGACCATCGGCGCATTTGACGGCGTCCACCGCGGCCATCAGGAACTGCTGCGGCAGACCATCGCGGCAGCGCGGCGCCGCGGCATTGCAGCCGTGGTCTACACCTTCGATCCGCCGCCAAAAGTGTATTTCGGCCAGGCCGAGCCGCTGATTTCGCTTCGCGAAAAACTCGAGCGCATCGCAACATTCGCGCCTGACCACGTCGTCGTCGCCGATTTCAACCAGATCTACGTCCGGCGCACCGCGCTCGATTTCCTCGCCGAATTGCAGCTTCTGCGACCACGCGAAGTCATCGTTGGCGAGGATTTCCGCTTCGGGTCCTGCAAGGGCGGCACCGCGCTGCTGTTGCGGCAGCACTTCAACACCCGCATCCTGCCGCCAGTGCGCTGCGGCAATGGCGAGATCGTCTCCAGCAGCCGGATTCGCGCCTTGCGACGATCCGGCCTTGCCGCCACCGCGGCGACGCTGGAAAACTGGCGGGATATCGTGACCGCGCCACCGGCCAACCGATCCGGTTTGGCCCAACTCGAGGTCGCAAGCCAATGACCGCCATCGATCCGCGAGAGTTGCGCAATGCCTGTGGCCAGTTCGGCACCGGCGTCACCATCATCACCACGCATTGCCAGGGCCGCGATCACGGCATGACGGCCAACGCCTTCATGTCGGTCTCGCTCGATCCGCCGCTTGTCGCGATCTCGATCGCGAAGAGCGCGAAGATGCTGTGCAACATCCAGAACACCGGCCGCTTTGCGGTCAGCATCCTCTCCGAGGGCATGGAGGATTTCGCCTGGCATTTCGCCGGCAAGCCAAGGCTCGACCTCTGCAACGTCTTCGAACGCCGCAACGACCTGCCTGTGATCGCCAACGCGGCGGCATACTTCGTGACCGATCTCGCCGATGAGATCGTCGCCGGAGACCACACGATCTTCCTTGGCCACGTCCGCGAGATGTCGCTGGAGCCCAGCAAGAAGCCGCTGCTGTTCTTCCGCGGCCGCTTCGGCGGCCTTGCCGATCCGCACCCTGCGCCCGCAACGCTGGAGAATGCCGCTTACGAATTTGTCTGGTGAGACCAGCAACCGATATTCCCGAAAACGGGGATGCAAGTTTGAGCAAACTGCAAGAAAAGGAGGAACGACCATGCCGAACGTCAACAAGGACACCATCACCGACCACGTGATCGCCGCGCTCTCCAAGGACATTCCGGATCGCAACCGGCGGATCATGACGAGCCTGATCCGCCACATGCACGACTTCTGCAAGGAGGTCGACCTGACCTTCGCCGAGTGGTTCGCCGCATGCGAATTCCTGCGCCGCGCGGGCGACATCTCGGACGAGAAGCGCAACGAGTTCATCCTGATCGCCGACATCCTCGGCGTCGAAGTGCTGGTCGACATGCTCGACCACCGGGTCACCGACGGCGAGAGCGAATCCACCGTGCTCGGACCGTTCTACCGGGAAAACCCGCCAGTGCTTCCCAAGGGCGCCTCCATCATCAAGAAGACGTTCGACAACGCGCAGACCGTCAAGGTCTCAGGGCGCATCAGCGACACCGCGGGGCGGCCGATCGAGGGCGTCACGATCGACGTCTGGGAAGACGCGCCGAACGGCCTCTACGACCTGCAGGATCCGGAACAGCCGGCCTACAATCTGCGCGGACGCTTCACGACCGACGCCAACGGCGAATATGCCTTCGTCGCGCTCCGCCCCGAGCCCTACCCGATCCCCTATGACGGCGCCGGCGGCGAGCTGCTGAAATATATGGGCCACCATCCCTGGCGTCCTGGCCACATCCATTTCATGCTTTCGAAGGACGGCTATCAATCGCTGATCTCGCAGATCTACGATTCCGAGACCAAGTATCTCGACAACGATTTGGTGTTCGCCGTGAAGCAGAGCCTGATCGGCAAGTTCGCCAAGGCCCCCGCCGGCGCCGACACCGATCTGGTTCTCAACTTCGACTTCAAGCTCAAGAAAGCCGCCGTCGAACGGCTCGTCGCGGCCGAGTAAGACCCGTTACGTCCTGCCAGGCCCATCAGCCTGGCAGGGCTCACTCTGAACTGACCTGCGAGGACATATGAGTCGTGCCGTGATCGAAATCGCCGAGCCCGTGGAGCGCGTGCAGGCTCACGCGAAGGACACTGCGATCCGCAGCATCCGCGCGACCATCGTGGAGGCACCGACCCGCCGCCGGCACAAGCTCTCGAACACGGAAGTCACGCATCAGGGTTACGTGCTGGTGCGCGTCCTGCTCGATAACGGCGTGACGGGCATCGGCGAAGCCTCGACGCTCGGCGGGCCGCGCTGGGCCGAGGAGAGCGTGGAGTTGATCAACGCCACGGTCACGAATTATCTGGCGCCGGCGCTGCTCGGACAGCCTGCGCTCGCCTTCGAAGCCAATGCCTTGCGCATGAGCAAGGCCGCCACCCGCAATTTCGCCGCCAAGGGCGCCATCGAGTCCGCCCTGCTCGACGCCACCGGCAAGACGCTGGGCCTGCCCGCCAGCGCGCTGCTCGGCGGCGCCGTGCGCGAACGCATGGAGGTGATCTGGGCGCTGGCCTCGGGCGACAGCGGCCAGGAGGTGGAAGAAGCGGAAGAGAAGCTGCGGCGCCGCGAACATCGCCAGTTCAAGATCAAGTTCGGCTTCAACCGGCCGCAGGTCGATCTGAAGCGGCTGCAAGCGCTGCGCGCCGGCCTCGGCGACGAGGTGCGCCTGATCGTCGATGTCAACCAGGGCTGGACCGAGGCGGAATGCATCCGTTTCATGCCCGCGCTGGAGGAGCTGGATGTTGCCCTGATCGAACAACCGGTGTCGGCGCTGCAACTGGAAGCGATGGCGCGTGTCGCGGCCCGCACCTCGATTCCGTTGCTGGTCGACGAAGCGGCTTTCACCAAGGAGGAAGTCGCGCGCGCGGGCGCGATGGGCTGCGGCAGCGTCTACTCGCTGAAGCTCGTCAAGAGCGGCGGCCTGTTCGAGATGAAGCGCGCCGCGGCGGTCGCCAGCGCGCACGGCCTCGAGCTCTATGGCGGCTGCCTGCTGGAGAGCAGCATCGGCGCGGCGGCGCATCTCGCCGCCTTCGCCACCCTGCCCAGGCTCGAATGGGGCACCGAACATTTCGGTCCGCGAATCCTGGTGGAGGATCTGGTCGTCAACCCGATCAGATTCGACGAGTTCGAAATCTGCGCCCCTGACGGCCCCGGTCTCGGCGTAGAGGTCGACGAGGACAAGATCCGCGCCTTCGCCCGGAAGGACTAGCCGGATGGCGTCGTTCCCGCGGACAATTGACAATCCACGGACCCACGCCCAGTCTTCGCGTCGGAACCGTCGTCTCGATCGTGCGCACATGACCACGCGATATCGAACCCGGCAGGATTTTTCCGCCGCTTCCGCGGAAGCGCGCGAACAGGCGTTCGGCTAGCCGTGACCGATCGCGACGATGTCATGGATCTCAGGCGGCTGGTCTATTTCGTCGCCGTCGCCGAGGAATTGCATTTCGGCCGTGCCGCATCGCGGCTTGCGATCGCGCAGCCGCCCCTCAGCCGGCAGATTGCGCAACTCGAGAGCGATCTCGGCGTCATGCTGATCGACCGGAGCCGCAGCCAGATCCGGCTGACCCAGGCCGGCAGCGTTCTTCTGGAACGTGCGCGCGACGTGCTGGAGCGGCTCGACCGGACGCACCGCGAGATCAAGCGGATCGGCGAAGGCTTTTCCGGTCACCTGCGCGTCGCCTTCGTCGGATCGGCGACCTATGGCGTGCTGCCGAGCGTGATCCAGGCGTTTCGTTCGGCCTATCCTGACGTCGAGCTCGCGCTTTCGGCGATGAACAACGCCGAGCAGAAGCGCGCGGTGATCCAGCGCGAGATCGATATCGCCATCGCCCGCCCCTCGCTCGACGACGAGGAGCTGAAGTCCGAGCCGCTGCTGCAGGAGCCGCTGATCCTCGCGCTCTCTGACACTTCGCCCCTGCTCGAGCAAAAGGTCCCGCGGCTGGCGGCGCTGAAGGCCGAGACGTTCGTCCTCTACCCGCGCAAGCCGCGCCCGAGCTTCGCCGACCACATCCTCAATATCTGCCTCGAAGAAGGCTTCATTCCGAAATCGCAGGTGCTGGCCCAGGACTATCAGACCGCGATCAGCCTGGTGTCGGTCGGCGTCGGCATCGCGCTGGTGCCGAAATCGGTCTCGGAGGCGGAGCGGCCCGGCGTCGCCTACCGCGCCTATGAGGGACACAATCCGGGTACTGCGCTGTCGCTGAACTACCGGCGCGACAACCGGATGCCGCATCTGTTCAATTTCCTGAAGGTCGCACAGGACGTCACGCGGCGTCAGCGCAAGCCGTAACGATCGCCCTCAGGCCGCGACCGCCGCCGGCGTGCGATCGTCGACGCATGCGATCGCCTCGCGCAGCACATCGATGTCAGCCCCCGGCCGAACGCCGTTCTCCGCGAGGTGCCTGCGGAACGCACGCGCGCCCGGGACGCCATGGAAGGCGCCGACGAAATGCCGCGTGATCGAATGCAGCCGCGTGCCTTCGGCAAGGTGCCGCTCGATATAGGGCAGCATCGCCGCGAACACGTCCTTCATCGTGGCGCGCGGCGCAGTCTCGCCGAACAGCTCGGAATCGACGGTGAGCAGCCGCCACGGCTCCTGATAGGCCGCCCGCCCCAGCATCACGCCATCGACATGCTTCAGATGCTGCTTTGCCTCGGCAAGGCTGGTGATGCCGCCATTGATGATGATGGGCACGTGCGGCAACGCCGCCTTGAGGCGATAGACCCGATCGTAGTCGAGCGGCGGGATGTCGCGGTTCTCCTTCGGCGACAGTCCGTTGAGCCAGGCCTTGCGCGCGTGCACGACAAGCGCATCCGCGCCCGCGGCAATCACCCCGCGGGCCAGCGTATCGAGCGCGACTTCCGGATCCTGATCGTCGATGCCGATCCGGCATTTCACCGTGACGGGAATCCGCACCGCACGCTTCATCGCCGCAACGCCTTCGGCGACCAGTGCGGGCTCGGCCATCAGGCAGGCGCCGAAGCGGCCATCCTTCACCCGATCGGAGGGACAGCCGACATTGAGGTTGATCTCATCGTAACCGAACTGCTCGCCGATCTCTGCGGCGGTCGCCAGATCGCGCGGATCGGAACCGCCGAGCTGCAGCGCCACCGGATGCTCGCTGGCGTCGAAGCCGAGCAACCGCGCCCGGTCGCCATGGACGATGGCGCCGGTCGTCAGCATCTCCGTATAGAGCCGCGCCCGCCGCGACATCAGCCGATGGAAGACCCGACAATGCCGGTCGGTCCAGTCCATCATCGGGGCAACGGAAAATTTCCATGTCATCTCAATTGCCTAGCCGCAACATCGGTTCAATGCAACATGATGTTTCGGAGCGCTGCTCGGCGGCGACAGGCCCGGCCCAACCAAAATATCGAAAACAACCCCATGCAAAGTATCTTCGCTATTGCAGGGAGCTCAGCGCGGAGGTGGTCAGGATTGTACCGGCTACCCGGGAAGTCGACAGACATCCGGATGCAGCAGCGGCGCCTCCTTGATCCAGATTTTCGCGCCCTGCCGGCCCACCGTCGCCTTCAGGTCCATGCCGGCGGGTAGTCGACCCCAGCCCTGCGGCTGCAGCGTCTCGCCCCCGATCGTTAGTCCCCCCGATAGAACAAGGAACTCGAGCCCGCGCGCGTTCGCAAGGCTGACGATTTCACCCGGCCGCCAGTCTTCAAGGCGGACCTCTTCGTGGCCGTCGTCAAATAGCACGCTGACGTTGCTTGCACCGGGGCGCGGCGCAACCTGTTGGCCCTCACCTGGCTGACGCACGACCTGGGTCCGGTCCTCGTCCCGGAACTGCCAGAGCCGCACGAAGATTGTGCAGCCGTCCTTCGAGGCGGGAACATGTGACGTCCCCGGAGGGTTGCGGAAGTAGCTGCCCACGGGATAGTCGCCATGCTCATCCTGAAAGGTACCTTCAAGGACGACAATCTCTTCTCCACCGCCATGCGTATGACGCGGGAAGGCGCTACCAGGAGCATAGCGCACGATCGAGGTGGCGCGCGCGACCTCGGCGCCAATGCGGAACAGCATGCGCCGATCCACGCCGGCCGACGGACTGGCCACCCAGTCCAGCTTCGAGGCGTGAACGATAACAGGCTTCGACAGATCATCGTTGATGCGCATCGTTACTCTCCCTCAGGCTGCGCTATCCGAAACCCACCGCTTCGCCATTTCGGATCTCTTGGCCAGTGCAGGTCCCTAAACCAGGACACGTTCAGATGCCCGCGAGCGGAACGCCGCTCGCCGCATTCTGCGGTCGTCGTGACGCGATCAGCCGCCGCGCCTCGTCGGCGCGACCACTGCGCAGCAAGGCGCAAGTCACGGAATATTCCAGCAGGTCGCGCTGCGCGCGGCTGCCTCCAACCCTTTCATGGGTTGCCAGGACGGGCGTTAGCTCATCGACGACCCGTGTCCAGTCGCCCTTGGCCAAACCATCGAACCCGCGCGCGATGGGCACCACCATGTCCGCGGCGGGTCCCTTCGGGTTCTCGATGATCCTCGCCAAGGCCTCCGCATCGCCGGCCATTGCAAAGGCGAGCGCGCTGTGCATGTCGGCAAAGATGATCCCCGAGTTGGGAAACCACTTCGCCGCATACTGGCTGATCTCGCTCCACAGTTCCGGATATCGCGGCTCGCCCGCCATCTCGGCGCGCGCAAGGAACGAGGCGCAATCGGTGAGGACATTGATTTGCGGCCCCCACGAGCCGCCCGGATGCAGCGCCTCACGATAGATCTGCCAGGCTTGATCCCGCCTGCCGGTCTCCAGCGACCACAGGGCAAGATGCCAACTGATATGGCAATGCAGTTGCGCCTCGCGCGGGTAAGCGGCGTTCCATTGCTCGAGATAAGCCAGCCCCTCCTCGCGCTGTCCCTTCTCATAGAACAGATGGGCCTTGATATGCGCAGCGTGAGCGTTGCGGGGACAACCACGAAGTGCGGTCTCGATATTCCTGAAACCACTGTCGAGCCTATGCAGCTCGATTTCGGCAAACGCGAGCACGGTTCGAAACCACCAATCATCGCCATAATGGGTTGCAAGCGGCTCCAGCATCGCCAGTTGCTCAATCTCGCGGCCGGACTTGCCCGAGAAGCCGATCAAGCCGAAGACACCGGTGGCCGGTGCCAGCACCATGGCATCGCGCGGCCAGTGCTTGATATGTTCGGCGATCGCCGAAACCGCCGCAGCGCCTTGACCACTCAGGATCTTGGCAAAGATCGCAATATGACCTTGCTCGCGCGAAGTCGTAGCAGGCGCCAGCGCGATCGCGCGTTCGAGCGGCGCTTTGACTTCGTTGCCGCGACCGAGCAGTTGCAGGGTTCGCGCAAGCGCAATGTGCGCCAGCGCAAAACCTTCGTCGGCGGCGATCGCGTCGCGGAATGCCTGGTCAATCCCCGACCCAGCCGAGAGCAGCTTGTCGACGCCGGCGACATATGCGTCGCGGGCGGCGGCAGAGCTTGTGCTCAAGGGGTTGCCGTACCGGTCTTCAAGAACGCCCACCCGATTTCCCATCGAACTCTCGGTCATTTTGATGACACTCCCTCCATGGAAACCTGCTTGGCCTTGGCTTGCCGCCGGCGGCGCTCGTCACCCAGCTTGAGCAGCCGCTCGCGATCCTCTGGATTTACTCTTCCATACCGGGGCCGCCAAAGGGAACCCTCCTCCTTCCACGCAAATGGCGCTTTCACAGTCGTTCGCGGCGCCGTCGCCGTGTCGAAAAGGGCGAGCGCCTGGCGCATGATTTCGCGCTGCATGTCCGGTCGCCAAGGATGCCCGCAAGGATTGCCCAGCGGGAAATCCGTGAAATAGAACCGTGGCACGCCGCAGTGCTCCACGAACATCCTGCGCCGAGCCGACAATGACCGTCGGAATGCCGTTCGCTTCCAGATGCCGGGCCACCAAGCTTACGGTCTGATGACACACGGGGCAAAGGGGGCAAAGGATCGCAGCATCAGCCCCGTCTTTTCGAACCCGTGCCAGGATTTCAGGTGCATCCTCCGCGTTCGTTTTCCGTTGGCTGTATTCTGTCGGCACGCCGTGAAAGTGCCGGGTCAGTCCGACAAGGGCGCCCTCGCCGACCAATCCAAAAGCGGCTTCTACCGGCAGGAAGCTGCCGGATCATTGGTGTGGGTCAACTCCTTGTCCCACGCAACGTTGTCGGTAAACAGCTTCCCGGGCGGCGGCGAAACCTCACCCGACCACACCCGTTTGACGCCGTCAAAATCCGGCGGACTGGCCGTGGTAATCAGTGCGATACGCAGATCCGATGACAGTTTGGCAGGTTTGATGAAAGGGACATCATCAAACCTCGCCCAGACATAGTCGTTGTCGTAGCCAAGGGCACGGTAATATTGGCGCGTTCGCTCCATATATTGAACCGGGGTTTCCGCTACGCTCATGTGGATTCTCCTCGAGACGCTAGCTTGGTCGTGCGGTGGGCCGGTATGAAAAGCCGATGAGTGCCAGCAATGCGGCGACGAGTGGTGCGAACGACAGCGTCAGGACGGTCGACCAGCCGAAGGACGACAGCAGCCCGCCCGACAGGAAGGAGCCGACGGTCATCGTGCCGAAGACCACGAAGTCATTGAGCGACTGAACGCGCGCCTTTTCCTCGGGACAATGGCACTCCAGAACCATCGCGGAGGCGCCGATGAAGCCGAAGTTCCAGCCGATCCCGAGCAGGCTCAGCGTCGCCCAGAAATGCACGACATCGATCCCGAGCAGGCCCACCGACGAAGAGGCCGCAATCAATACCAGCCCGACCGCGACGATCGCGGATGCGCCGAAGCGCGTGATCAAGCGGCCGGTCCAGAAACTCGGGGCGTACATCGCAATGACGTGCCACTGCAGACCGAGATTGGCCAATTCCTGAGGCAGCCCGCAGAGCTTCATCGCCAGCGGGGCTGCGGTCATGAGGAAATTCATGAGCAGGTAGGAGACGACCCCGCAGATCACGGCCAGGATAAAGCGCGGCTGCCGGGAAATGACGGCGAGCGGCCTTCCGGCGTTAAGATGCGTTGCAGTCAGCGGAGGAAGCTCAACGCCCGCCAGAATAACCGCGGAGAGCGCCGCAACCACCGCCTGGCCGACAAACGTCGCGGCAAAGAGGTACGGCGCCCACAGATTCATGGTGTGCGTCACAAGCTGTGGACCGATCACACCGGCGAACACACCGCCAGCCATCACGGCCGAGAGCGCGCGCGGACGCCGTTCAGGTGCTGCGCAATCGGCCGCCGCAAAGCGGAAAGAGAGCACCACGGCCGCATAGACGCCGCCAAAGAAGGTCCCGGCGCAGAATAGCGGGAACGACGCGTTGAGTACCGCCAGGAGCGCAATCAAGCCAGCGAGGACGCCGCTGCCTGCACCGAACAGAAATGTCGTGCGCCGGCCATAGCGCTGCGCGACAACGCCCGCCGGCAGCGTGCACAGAGCCATGCCGACGACAAAAACCGAGACAGGCAGCGTCGCAAGTGCCTTGGTGGGCGCCAGCATGTCGCCGACCACGGCCCCGGTTGCGTAGACGACCGTGGAGTTGGCGCCTGCGAAAGCCTGGGCGACAGCCAGCCTTGCGACATTGTTGCGCTCGCGGCGAATGGCGGTCGGCGCCTCATGGGTGGGAACGGAAAAATTGAAGTTCACGCTGCGGCTTGCTCCGCCGTTAGATGTCCGTCGACGGGACGTCGCCGATCAGACCAGTGGCCGATCCACCGGGCCGTGGATCACCGCGTCGGAGTTAAGGAGAAATCGCTGGACTTTTCCTTCTACAGATTGCCAATTTATGTCGATGAAACGTCACATTCCGCCAAGGAACGCCGGCTGGAAGACGGTCGATGCCCCGCAGGGCCTCGGATCACCGAAGCCTTTGATCGTTCGGGTGCAGTCTCTTCCCGCGAGGAGCTACTTCGCCGAACACAGTCACAGCTGGAATCAGCTGGTCTACGCGATCTCAGGCACGCTCACCGTGAAGGCGGATGGACGGCGCGTCGTCATTTCTCCGGAACAGGCCGTCTGGCTGCCGGCCGGTACGAAGCATTCGGTCGGCTCGCTGATGGGAGCGGAATTCCGGAGCCTCTGGGTCGCCAATGCTGCCAGCCAAGGCATGACTTCGCGCACGACCGTCATCCATGTGTCCCCGCTCCTGCGGACGCTCATCGTGGAAGCCGCGTCGCTGAAAAGCGAGGATCGTCGCTACGCCGACCGCGTTATCGCGCTCATCCTCGATCAGTTGCGGCGGGCGACGCCGATCTCGGCAGCGTTACCTTGGCCCACCCACCCGGGCTTGCTGGCCCTCTGTGAAACCCTCTACGCCGATCCTGCGAATCCGCGCCACGCCGAGAGATGGGGGCGTGAGATTGGCATGTCGCCGCGAACCTTGACGCGACACTTCGAGCGCGAAGTCGGCATGAGCTTGCGTGCATGGCGTCAGCGTCTCCGCCTGCTCAAGGCTATCGAATTGTTGGGCAGCGACCTGCCGATCACAGAGATCGCGTTGCGGCTGGGTTACTCATCGGCCTCCGCATTCATATTCATGTTTCGCTCTGAAATGCGCGTTAGTCCCCTGCAACATCGGCGCAGTCTGGGCCACGCGGCCAGCAGAGGGACTTCATCAAGGCATCGATCCGGATCTCGAGATTCGCCCCGCCGGGCGCGCTGACCCTTCAGCCGCAGGGACTCGTTGGAAACCGCGGTTCAGTTCGGAACAGGCGGAATACGGTCGTCCGGACCAGGGGGACGCTCGCTTGTGCGCCGCTCTCAATGGCGAGGTAGGCGCGAGCCGTCCCTGCCCCGTCATCCAGCGAAAACAACGACCATGATCGATCCCCAGGTCGTCAGCAGAATATTGGAGATCGGATAGGCGGGCGTGTAGCCAAGCACCACCACGGAGCTGCCCGAGCGCTCCTGAATGGCCGCCATCGCGGCCGTGACCGTCTGTGCTCCAGTCAGCGCACCGAGCAGGAGGATCGGGTTCATGCGCAACACGAAATGGCCGAAGCAGAAGCCGACGATCTGCGGCAACAGGGTGACGATCATGCCGCCCAGCAGCAGCCCGATGCCCGACTCGCGTATCGCGGAAAGGAAGATCGGCCCGGCATGAATCCCGGTCAGGCCGACGAACGCAGCCAGTCCGAGCGATGTCATCAGGCTGATGGCGCCGTCGGGGATCCGGCCGAAATACGGCAGACGCGTACGGAGGTAGCCGACCAGAAGTCCGGCGAGCAGCGTGCCGACGCTGGTGCTCAGCGAGATCGTGATGCCGCCAACCGAAAAGCTTATGAGAACGCCAAGGAGGCCGCCGAGGAAAATCGCGAGCCCCAGCACCACGAAATCGATCGTGGTGCTGGGCGCGACGATGACGCCGATGCTCTTGGCTGCATTCTGCACCACCGATTCAGGACCGACGATGCGAAGCATATCGCCGCGCTGCAGGACAACGCCGGCCGCGATAGGGAGAGCTTCATCGCCGCGGCTCAACGAACGCAAGTAGAGGCCGCGTGCCCAGCTCTGTTCCGACGCCTGCTGCAGACTGCTGCCTGCGAGCTCCGGGTTGATCAGGAACACGTCCGCCGAGATCACGGGGATGTCGAGCAGCTCGCTGTCCTCCACCTCCTCGCCGCGCGGTCCGATCAGTTCGACGATGGTCTGGCGCGGCGCCGACAGCGCGATGATATCGCCGGCCGCGAGCACCGCCCCAGGCTCAGCCTCCAGGATGCGCTCGCCGCGACGAATGCGGTGGATGAACACGCGCTGCCCGGGGACGCGAGCTTCGGCGGCCGCAACCGACAATCCGGCGATCGCCGCGTGAGCTTCCAGCCGGTAGGCACGCATTTCGAATTTGCGCCAAGCCGATGCCAGCCCGGGCTTCGCGCGCGTGATGCCCAACGTCTGTTCCAACTTGAGCGCTTCCGCCTTCAGGTCGATCTTCAGCAGCGCCGGAACGACAATGGTGCAGAATGTGATCACGCCGGCATAACCGAAGATGTAGCAGACCGCATCCGCGACCGCGATGTGCGAGACAAACAACGCGCGCTGTGCCTCGGACACAGGCAGGGAATTGACCGCGTCGGTCGCCGTACCCATTGCAGCGCTCTGGCTGAGCGCGCCCGACAGGAGCCCGGCGGCAAAGCCGGGGTCGAGCCGCAGCACGCGTGCCACGACGATCGCCGCCGCAAGACCGGTAAGGCTCACGACAACGGCCATCAACATCGGCTTCAGCCCATCGCGCTTCATCGCCAGCACGAATTGCGGACCGACCGAATAGCCGACCCCGAACAGGAACAGCAGGAACAGGAACGATTTGGTCATGCTGGAGACGGGCACATGCGCAAAATCGCCGACCGCCAGTCCTGCGAACAGCGCGCCCGTCACCGGGCCGAGGCTGAAGGCGCCGATCTTGAAGCTTCCGATCCAGTAGCCCGCGGCGATCACCAGGAACAGCGCGAGCTCCGGATAACGAACGAGAAATTGCGCCAGCCAGGTCAACATCGTCTCAACACGGTCCCGCGCCGCGGCTATGTCATCATCATCACCAGCACCATGCCCCAGATCGTCAGCAGCGTGTTTCCGACCGCATAGGTGACGGTGTAGCCAAGACCGGGAATCTGGCTCTTCGCGCGGTCGTTGATCATGCCCAGCGAAGCGGTCGTGGTGCGCGCGCCGGAGCAGCATCCGAGCAGGATCGCGTCGTGGAATCGGAACACGTATTTGCCGACGAACATCGCCAGGATCAGCGGCACGGTGGTCACAACGACGCCCCAAAGGAACAGGCTGAAGCCGAGCTTTTGCAGGCCGGCGACAAATCCCGGGCCCGAGGAGATTCCGACCACGGCAATGAAGACGTTCAGGCCGACCGAGTTCATGAACCACACGGTGGGTGACGGGATGCGGCCGAAGGTCGGGTGCACGGATCGGAGCCAGCCGAAGAACAGGCCGGAGATCAGCGCGCCGCCGGAGGTGGACAACGTCAGCGGCACGCTTCCGATCTTGTAGACGAAGGCGCCGACCAGGGCGCCGATCGCGATCGCAGCCCCGATGAAGGCGACGTCGGCAACATCGGTTGCGCGGTCTGGCCGGCCCAGCATCTTTGTGGTGGCAGCGACATCGGACGTGCGGCCGACCAGGGTGAGGATGTCGCCCCGATTGATCTTGGTGTTCGGCAGGATCGGAATCTCGGTCGCGATCGCCCCCCGGGCGATCTTGCGCAGGAATACGCCGCGAGCGCCCGGTTCCTTGGCCAGTTGCTCCAGCGTCTTGCCGTCGACGTCCTTGCTGGTCACGTAGACATCGACACCTTCGATCGGCACCGCCAGCAGCTCGCGATCGTCGACTTCCTCGGCCTGCTCGCCGATCAGCTGCACCAGCACATCGCGGCGCCCGGCGACGGCGACGACATCGCCGGCATGTATCACGGTGTCGGAGGTTGCCTCCACGATCTTGCCGGCTTGCCGGAGCCGGAGGACGAAGATGCGATGATCGGGAAGCAGCGCCTCGGCCTGCCCGACGGTCTTGCCGGCGACGGGTCCGCGCTCATGAACGCGATAGGCGCGCACATCGAACTGGTGCCAGGCCGTCCCTGGGCCGCCCAGCTCCTTCTTGCCGCCATGCTCCTCCTCGTATTTCTTGCACGCGGCTTCGAGATCGATCCCGAGCAGCGCCGGTCCGAGCAGCGCCAGCACGATCGCCGACCCAACCGTGCCGAAGATATAGGTCACGGCATAGGCGACCGGCATGGCATCGAGCAGCTTCTTGGCTTCGTCCGCGGGCAGACCAAGGCGATTGATGGCGTCGGTCGCGAGTCCCATCGACGCGGAGATCGTCTGCGAGCCGGCATAGAGCCCGATCGCCGATCCGACGTCGTAACCGGCGACCTTGGCGCCGAGATAGGCGGACAGCAGACAGAAGACGCAGACCACGGCCGCGAAAATCGCCTGCGGGACGCCGTCCTGCGCGATACCGCGCACGAATTGCGGTCCGACGCCATAACCGATGGCGAACAGGAACATCAGAAAGAAGAACGGCTTCAGCGGCCCTGATATAGTGATCCCGATCTGGCCGATGATGACAGCGGCGACCAGTGTCGCGGTGACCGCGCCCAGTCCAAGCCCCTTATAGGTGAAGGAACCGAAATAGTAGCCCAGGGCCAGCGAGAGGAAGATCGCAATTTCGGGATAGGTGCGGAGCGTCTGGAAGAGCCAATCGATCATGATGTCACCCGTTCATGCTGTCCCGGGGCTTCGGCGTGCGCCCGCTTCGATCTCGTGCACGGGTGCCGAAAAGGGCGAGCAACCGTATCGGTCGACATCAGACGGCGGTTGGCGAGCAGGATGTTGATCTATGTCAACCGCAGCTGCGAGAGCCTCGCGATTTCATGATCTTGCCGACACCACACATGTGCCGCGCACTCGCATCGTGAGCGACTATCCGTCGCAGCATCGCATCGCCTGCGCGTGACCGTTGACATAGATCAAGGCTCGTAACCGGTCGCCGATCATGCTGCGCGCGATTGCGCAGGCAACGGAGCCTGTCGCCTCCATTCCAACAGCATGCATCGCCCCGGGAGTGTCAAATGGCCGATCTTCTGACCCTGAAGAAATTCGAGGCGTTGAGCCCCTTCGAGATCAAGGACGAGCTGATCAACCTCGCCAAGAGCAATTCGAAGCGGAGCCAGATGCCCTTCCTGAACGCCGGGCGGGGCAATCCGAACTGGGTGGCCACGACGCCGCGCGAAGGCTTCTTCCTGCTGGGACAATTCGCCATCACCGAGAGCAAGCGGGTGATGGAGCACCCGGCGGGCATCGGCGGCATGCCCCAGGCAAGCGGCATCGCCGGCCGGTTCGAAGCCTGGCTCAAGCAGCACAAGGACATGCCGGGTGCGAGCTTCCTGACCGAGATGCTGCCCTTTGCGGTCAAGAAATTCGGCTTCGACCCGGACGCCTTCGTCCACGAGCTGGTCGATTCGATCATCGGCGACAATTACCCGGTGCCGGACCGCATGCTGGTGCACAACGAAAAGATCGTGCACGAATACCTGATGTGGGCGGTTTGCGGCGAGCCCCGGCCGGCCGGAAAATTCGACATCTATGCGGTCGAGGGCGGCACGGCGGCGATGTGCTACCTCTTCAAGTCGCTGAAGGCCAACCGGCTGCTGGTGCCCGGCGATACGATCGCGTTGGCGACGCCGATTTTCACGCCCTACATCGAGATGACGCACCTGGAAGACTACGACCTGAAGGTGGTTCAGATCAGGGCTCCGCAGGAGAACAAGTTCCAGTTCACCGACGAGGAGATCAAGAAGCTGGAGGATCCGAAGATCAAGGCCTTCTTCGTGGTCAATCCGTCCAACCCTCCGGGGATGGCGTTAAGCAAGGAGACGGTTGCCAAGCTGGCCAATCTGGTCAGGACCAAGCGCCCCGACCTGATGATCCTCACCGACGACGTCTACGGCACCTTCGTGCACGGGTTCCGTTCGCTGCTGGGCGAGCTGCCGCACAACACCATCGGCGTCTACTCCTATTCGAAGTATTTCGGCTGCACGGGATGGCGGTTAGGGGCGATCGCCATCCACGAGGACAACATCTTCGACAAGATGATCGCCAAGCTCCCGGACGAGGCCGTGAAGGCGCTCGACAAGCGCTACGGGCCGCTCACGCTCGAACCGCGCAAGCTCAAGCTGATCGACCGCATCGTCGCCGACAGCCGCGACGTGGCGCTCAATCACACCGCGGGCCTGTCGTTGCCGCAGCAGGTGATGATGAGCCTGTTCTCGCTCGCCGAGATGATGGACGAAAAGAAGGCCTATCAGGCCGCCTGCATGGAGATCGTCAACAAGCGCCTGTGGTCGCTGCTCGACGGCCTCGGGCTTGCCGACAAGCTGACCCCGAATCCGAGCTATGATGCCTACTACGCCCTGATCGATTTCGAGTTCTGGGCCCGAAAGAACATCGGCGACGAGGCGGTTGAATACCTGAAGAAGAACGTCCATCCGCTGGACCTCGCGTTCAGGCTGGCTGAAGCCCACGGGATCGTGCTGTTGAACGGCGGCGGATTCGATGCGCCCGAATGGTCGCTTCGCGTCTCGCTCGCGAACCTGCCCGACGATGTCTATGACGATATCGGGCGAGGCGTTCGGACCATCGCCAGAGGCTATCGCGACGCCTACGAAGCAGCGAAGGGCGCAGCCGCAAAGCGCTGACAGCGGCGCTTGCCGCACTTCGGACATTTGGTCCGGTAGCCGCCAAAACTAAAAGAAAGGCCCCGGCAAGAATGCCGGGGCCCAAATTACATCCATCCAGGGAGATCAGTATTTCGCGACGACCGGCCCGCCGAACCGATAGTTCAGGCGGATCGTCAGCAGATCCACATCCTGTCCGATCCGGTTGGCGGCGCCGGCCACGATGGGATTGACCACCGAGAACGTGTTGTTGGCATCGCCCATGAACAGACGGTCATATTCGAGCCCGACGGACCAGTTCGGGGTGAACCCGTACTCGAAGCCCACGCCGACGGTACCGCCCCAACGGGTCGATGTCGCCGACGCGACCCCAATTCCGCCGACCGTGGTAAAGATGTCATAGCGATTGCTGGTGACCGCTGCACCGCCCTTCACGTAGAACAGCGCGGCATCCCAGGCCCAGCCGAGTTGGCCAGTGAAAAGGCCCAGTCCGTCGGTCTTCGTTGTCGTCGAGAACCTCGGATCGATCAGGCTGAGGCGCGAGCTCTTCAGGTCCGCCCAGTCACCCTGTCCTTCCAGGCCGAAGACGAACTGGCCAGCCTGCCAGCGATAGCCGAGCTGTCCGCCGAAAACGCCACCGGAGCGCGAGCTGCATCCATCGGCCACGACACCTCCGACTGCGGGGATGAAGTCCCAGCAGGTGCGGCTCTCACCCCAACCGCCGTTCGCACCGATATAGAAGCCGGTCCAGTTGTAGACCGGCGGAGGAACCGGCACAGGCGCCGCCTTGACGGCCATGTCAGCCGACAACGCCGGCGTGGCCATGCCGATAATCGCGGCGACAGAAAGCAAAAATCTCTTCATGGAATGATCTCCGGGTCTCTTCGCGTTAATCGAGAAAAGCAGTCCTTGCGCTCGCCCAATCGGGGCAGTGATCGAAGCCTAGATGTGAGTCACGAAAAGGCGCGTGCCAAAATGGCAACACTCAAGGGCAAACCAACACCGTGCTTGGGCTGTGCTTTCAACATTCGGTGCAGCACGAAGCTCGTGCTGCCGGAGAGGAAGCGCCGGAGCCGACTCACTGTTCGACGAGCCAATCGGCGATGTTCTGCGAGGGGATCAATTGCCTGGGGAGGTGCGGATTGATGGTGCCGGCAAACACGACCAGCCCTTCGTCCAGTTTTGATCGCGCGAATGCCTTGGCTTCCGATTCAGTAGCAAATGTCCTGGTCTCGCGAGGACTGCGCGCCCTTCGAGCCAGCAGACCACGTCGGCGAATTTCATAAGTGACATACCAGATGGCCGACACCGCGACACCGGAGAGAGCGAACAGCCCTAGCGACACACCATCTTGCCAGTGGCCGCGCCTTGACCTCGGTCAAGCGCCCGGACCGTAAAAATACGGGAGCCGCGGCCGGCATTGAGAGACAGCCGGTTCGATCGGAAGCGCGAGTGAACCGCGACGAGCCTGCCGACCGTTGGCATCGCCGGCTTCATCGCAGACGCGACGGACAAGAATGCCCTCCAAGGCTCGCGCGATCGCAGCGACGATGATCAGCGCCAGTTCTTTTGCATCGCATTCATCACGGTGTCTGTCTTGTGCGACTTGCAGTACTTGCCGATGACCTTGCCGTTCCGCTCGACGTAGCGAAAATCGACGACGGTCAGGTTCTTCGATGCGCTGAAGTAGCCCGACATCCAGGAGCTGATCAGCGTTTGTCGTTCCTGGTCCGACTCCAGCAGTTGCTTGCAGGTAATGAGGGACAGATCGACGACGACTTGCGCTTTGGCCACGACGCTCGTGGCGAGCAGTGCAACGGTCGCAATGGCAAGAATCGATGGTTTCATTGTTATCTTCCAACCCTGTTTGATCACTGGCCGGCCGTAGAGCGCTCAAGGCCGGCCATCACGGTCTGAGTGGGATTAATCGCGCACCACGCCTTCACGCTTGCGACATTTCGCGCATACGCGTTGAGATCGACGAAGACGTATCCCTTCTTTTGATTGAACCAGCCGCTCATCCAGGCAGAAAATACGGAAGAATCGCCCGGGGACATGGCGAGGTACTGCGAGCAGGTTATCCGCGCCATATCGATGCTGGTCTGCGCTTGCAGCGGGCTCGACAACGCCGCACCGGCAAGAGCCAGGCACACAGTGATTTTATTCATTCGATTTCTCCCAAGCTCCGTGCACAGTGATTTCTATCCAGCGATCTGCGCCCTCACTGACAGACAAGGACCGGAGTCTTTGCTTGCGTCAGCACCTTGTTTGTCACACTGCCGATGAGCAGCATGGAGAGCCCGCTGCGCCCGTGCGATGACATGACGATGAGATCGCAGCCCTTGTTCTCGGCTGCTGCGATGATGGCTTGATGGGGTTGCCCGCTCTCGACCTGGCTTGTCTCGCAGGGAACGCCGGCCTCCCTGGCCGCGTGTGCGGCGCGATCCAGCGCGCTCGTGGCCTCTTCCTTGCGTATCTCGGCAAATCTCGCGAGCAGATCACGGTACCGTCCTCCGATTTCAGAGAGCGGCTCAACGACGAAGATGACCGATACCTTGGCTCCGAGGGATTTCGCCAGCGCCAACCCGTGCTTCACCCCATGCTCCGCCAGTTCCGACCCATCTGTCGGAATGAGAATGTGCCGGTACATGCCTTCACCTCCCGGTTATCTGGATGACGTATCGCCGCCCGCCGAATGCAAGCTGAACCTGAGCCTCGGACCTGGCCTTGAGATAGATCAATCCATCGCTCGGCGCCGCACCCCGGACGCTGGTCGTCGCTCGGCGGAGGCACCTTCCACCTGCGGCCATCTGAGGCAGGGCGAATCGAGCCCGAGCTCAGCGCAGCGAAATCGTGAGCCCGCCCAGATTGGCGGCAAATTCCAGCCCTGCCTTCGGCCCTTTGAGCATCAGAACCACGCCGTGTTCATTTCGCAGGCTCACCCCGCCTACGCCACCAGCCCATGCGCCACCTGCTCCGACCAGCGCGTAGCTGCCGGCGAAATCGTTGACGTCCCTGATGCCTGAGGCGGTGCCCTCCAGCCAGGTCACCGACGCACCGGCAGTCACGCCGAGGCTGAAGCCGGACGCGATGAACCGATAGTGCCGCCCGCGGTAGGTCAACGTGCCGCTGCCGCCGCCGCCGCCCACGACGAGCGCCGCCTTCACGAACTTGACCTGGACGTGGCCGACGGCCTGCGCGAAGCATGGCGCGACCACGAGGACCATCGCGACAAGCGCCAGTACGACGGAACGGATCATGGGTCGCGTCACTGCAGCCCCCTCCTCGCTCAGGGATTTGCCGGATCCACTTTCTTCCAGGTCTGATCCGGATCGAAGACGATCATGCGCTTGGCGAGGAAATCGGTGCGTGAGCCGAGATCCTTCTGATAGACCGTGCCTGCGTGGTTGACCAGGAAGGTCATGACGCCGGAATTGCCGTATTCGGCGGGATAGGCGACCAGCGCGAATCCACCGATCATCTTACCCCTCACGACATAGTTCAGCGCGCCGCCAGCAGCGTCGGAGCCCTGTGCCTTCAGGATCCGATAGTAGTAGCCGTGGTACGGCATGCTCTGCTCGCCGACCTTGTAGCCTTCCGCAGCGGCCTGGGCGGCCAGCTCGCCAAGCGGGCTTGGATCCTTGTCGTCGCGCCAGAACAACCCGTCCGTCTTGCCCGGCCTGCTGACGATGCGCTGGGCATAGGCGCCCACACCCTCGCCGCGATCCTTCTCTGCGTATTCGTTCTGCGCGTCGACATAGGCAAGACAGGTCTGGATCGCGGCCAGCTCGTTGCGGCCGATCCTGCGGTAGAGGATTTCGCGACGTCCCGCGGCGGCGTCGAAACTCCAGCCGTCATTGTTGTTGACGAGCGGGATCGGGAACGGGAAATCGTCCCTCCCCGAGAATCAAGGTGGCCTTCTTGTTGCCGTCAGCCTTGATCGAATGCTTGGCGTCGTAGGCAGAAAGAAAGCTCTCTCGCGCATTGGCGTCGGCGACATCGTCACCCGAGTCGATGATATCGGCGGCATCGCGGCCCAGCACCTTCAGCATCGCCCGGCTGGTGCCGGCCTTGACGGCGGTTGCCAAGGCGGACGCCGCGTCTTCCGGATTGGGGAAGCCCTGCTGCGCGCGCGCCGGAGACAGCAGCAAGGCGAGTGCTGTTGCCGCGGCGACGCCGATCGACGCAATACGCTCCAGTCGCGAGTATGAGGGGCCTGTCATCGTGATGCCTCCGACGGGGATGGAATCTTCGCGCCGGCGGCAAGCCAGTCGTGGTAGCTGCGGAACTTGAGCCCAAGCTTGTCGTAATAGACCCTGAGATAGCCGTCGGCGCCGCGCGTCACCGCCGCCGGCATGACCTGCTCGACCTCCTGCGCCATCACGCCGACATAGGCCTTGCTGCTGCCGAGATAGCTGAAGCGGTAGTAGCCGAGGCCGTTGGCGAGATGCCCAAGCAGCTCGATGTCGTGCTTGAGTGCGATATCGGAACGCCGTCCGCCGCCACCGCCGCCGCGGAAACCGCCGCCACCTCCTCCGCCGCGGAAGCCACCTCCGCCGCCGCTGAAGCCACCGCCACCACGGCCGGCAAAACTTGCGCCGCCGCCGCGCGGCATGCTGGCCATACTCGATCGCCCGCGCGCCGATGCCGCCGCAGCTGCCCGTCCGGACGATACGTTCATGGCGCCGCCACGACTGCCACCGCCACGATTCGCCGCAGCTGTGCGGTTACCGGCATTGCCACGGTTGGCGGCCTTGGCGCGATCGCCGCCGCCCTTGGCCTTGTTGCCGGCACCGGCGCGGTCGCCGCCCTTGGCGCGATCGGCCGCACCGGCACGGTCACCACCCTTCGCACGGTCTCCGCCGCGGTCGCCTCCACGGTCTCCAGCGCGATCGCCCGCACGATCTCCGGCGCGATCGCCGCGGTCTCCTGCCCGGTCACCTGCGCGATCAGCACCCGGGCGATCGCCGCCGGGCTTGAGGACCTGCTGACCATCGCGGCCGCGAAAATCCATCCGATCGCTCGCACCAGCCCGATTGGCGTTGCCGCCGAAGCGCTGCTGGACGTTGCTGTTGTTGTAGCGGACGCCCTGGCGATGCGCCGGATTGTGCTGCCAGCCATTTGCGATGTTGGTGGTCCGATGATTGACATAGACGTTGCGATTGCCCCAGTTGAAGCCGCCGCCCCAATAATTGCCCCAGCGCCCGATCGCCCAGCCGGCGCCGAAGGCAAGACCTGCCGCGATCACCCCGGCGCCGATATAGGACGGATAGCCGAAATAATACGGCGGATAGTCTGCATAGGGCCACGCGCCATAGACCGTGGCCGGATCGTAATAGGGCACATAGACGGTGTTCGGATCGGTCTGCTCGATGACGATGACCTGCTTGTTCTCCTGGGTCTGGACGCTGACCTTCTGCCGCTTGGTCGTCACCAGCTTGTTGTTTGCCTGCGCCTTGCTGCGCAGCCGCTGGATCGCGTCCATGACGTCGGGCTGCTGGGCCAGCACGGCATCGCCCAGGTTCTTCGTCCAATCGATCTTGTCGCTCATCATCGCGAGCACGTCGGCGGTGCTCGTGAGCGCCTTCACGCTGTCATCCCAGGCCTGCTTGTCGACCTCGGCCTTCAGCGCATCCCCTTTCAGGCTCTTGCGCTCCTTGACCCACCGATCGGCCTGAACGACCTCGAGCGGATAGGTCGACGCCGCCAGCACGTTGGCCAGCAGCGAGTTCTGGGTAAAGCGCGATCGGTGCCACAAGGGCTTCCAGCTGTTCCGGCTTCAGGAGCTGATCGGTCGGCTGGGTTGCCGCAGCCGGCTGGCTAGCCTGAGCGGGCTGGCTGGCCTGGGCCGGTGGCTTGTCAGCCGTCTGCGCGAATGCGGCAACGGACGTCACCGACACCAGCACAACGGCGAGCAGAATCTTGCCCCAACGGAACATCGCGACCTCCATCGACACCAACGGTCGACAGCATCGGCCACGATCCCCTCCCCTCCTTGATCGAGATCAAGGAAACTGTCCTTCGGCTCAGCTTTCGACTCAGCTTTCGACCTGGCTTCCGGCCTGGCCCGGCTGTCGCGACGCAAGGTGAATGCGGCGGTCGTGAATCAGGTTCTCGAGCCGATGGGCCGCAACGTTCACCGCCGTGACAGCGCGCTCGGCCTTGTCGTCCGCGACCGGCTGCTCGCGTTGCGTACGCAGCACCTGATCGATTTCGCGCTCGATCTCTTCGAGATCCGACACACGCCTGGCCATCCGAATTCGCCCTGCCAGTGCATAAAGCGTGTCGAGCGCCTCCTTCCGGCTCGGTGTCTCGCTCGAGCGGAGAAACTTCCACGCCGCCGCGAGCACCGACGCAAGCCCGCCCGCGATCATCGGCGCCAGGAAGATCGCATTGCCCCATTGATCGAGAAAGCTCTCCCTGGTCCCCTCATAGACCGCTGCCGCCCCGGGATGCACGGGAATGTAGGCGCCCGCGTCGGTATCAGGCGTAGCGATCTGGGAGAGCGCCGGCAGTTCGGCGAGCAACTCTCGCCGCGCGTTCATGATCGACTGCGTCAGGTCGCTGATCACGTCATTCCCAAGCTTCTTCTGTGCCACCAAATAAAACGACGTCTGCAGCGTCGTCAGGTCATCGGCAGGAACAGGCGGCGAGCCGCGCAGGGTTCCCTTGGGTACGTCGAAGCTTTCGTAGGCGCGCTCTTTCTCGGCGATCGCTCCGGCGGACTCGATGGCGATCATCACCGGGCCGGCTCGCGTGGTGCGCGCGAAGACATTGCGCAGCAGCGAAAGATATTTTTCAGTCAAAGGCATGACGAGCAGGATCGCCCGTACCTCCTTGGTGTCGAGCGCCCGGCGCGCATCCGCGGGGGCGAGCGGCTTGAACGTCACGCCCGCGCGCGTCAGATCGTATTCGTCGGTCAGCACCTTGATCAGCTTCTGATTGGCTTCGGCGCCGATCACACCGATCGCGACGCGTTTCAACTCCGCCACGTCAGATATCGCAGCGCCGGGCGGCGCGACCAACAGGACGGTGGCGTGGGCCAACACGATCACGGCCTGGGCCTGCGATAGATCGCCGACGTCTCCACGGACGACCGCGAGGTCCACCTTTCCGGACGCGAATGCCTTGGCGGACTCAAGCGGTCCCGGCGTCTGGACCAGGCTGAGCCGGACTGGTGCTTTCGATTGGGCGAACTTTCCTGCGATCGCCGAGACCAGCCTCCCGGCCTCGCCGTCCAGCGACCCAACCGCGATCGTCAGGGTCGTCGGCCGCTCGTACCAGCGATAGGCGAACAGGCTCGCACCCCCCGCCAAAAGCACAAGGCCGGCCACCAGGGCGATGCGCAATGACCTCGGCAACCTGCTGGGATCCACGGCGCATCACTCGATCGGTTCGGCGCCAGCCGACAACGGTCCGGCGGCGCTGAGCCAGCGCGGGGAGCGGATGCCTCTAGATCTTGCAACGATGATAGTCGACCTCCATCCCCTCGATGCCCGGGAATTGGCGCGTAATGGTATCGTCGTCGACGGCCTTAAGGAAGAACTGCACATTCGATACCATGATTCCGGACGCGCAGCCGACGATGATGTTGATGGTCTGGCCGTCGTCCTTGCGCGATTTGATCTTGCAGTTCTCGAACTTGCTCCGGAGGCGATCGGGCTCGGCGATGAATCCGCCGCCATAGACGCCTGAGAAGTTCGTGAAGGTCAGCTGGTTCGCCCTGCCCTTGTGGGCGAACACTTTCCGGCATTGCTCGGCGCTCGTGGCCCAGGCACCCGTGAGATCGAAAGCGTGCGCGCAACCCGGCAATCCGAAGATCATGCCCGTCGCCACGATTGCGCGAAACTTACAGTCCGGTTTCATATGGTGTCTCCCCGTTCGCGCCCGTCAGTGACCGCTTAACACCAGCGTCTTGATCGGCAGCAGCAGAGCTTGAATCCGAAGCAGCAAGGCATGAACGAGTGCAGTCGCGTCGACGGCATGCAGGGCAAAGCCTTTCAACGCCCCGGTTTTCGGATCGGCAATCTCATCATGGTTGTTGGTGTAGGCATTGACGATGCAAGTGCTGCCCGGCGTCACGCCGTCAAGGCCGCCCTTGTAAAGCGGCTCGAGGAACACGAGGATCGAACCTGGCTGTTGCAGATTCTGCGGATCGATCAACAGCTCGCTGGCCCGAAACTGGCCGGCGGCGATGAAATCCTGCACGCTGGTGACGACCAGCGGAATGATCACCCAGGGTTTCGACATGCAGGTGGCTTCCGCGACCATGCCGGGCTTCATCACTTGGGCCTCGATCTGCCCGAATCCCGCCTGTAACCTGTTGCGGCCCGCTTCGTCCGGTATCAGGATTCCGGCCGGCCGCATGATCTGGGCGACGAGGTCCCCGGGGCGAACGAGGAATTGCTCGACGCGGCCATCGACGCCGGCACGGACGAAAGTCTTGTCGAGATCCACCTGCGCCTGCGCCCGCGCGGCTTCGGCGCTCGCCTTCTCGGCCGGCAGGAGCGTGGAG
This sequence comes from Bradyrhizobium sp. BR 1433, assembly GCF_051547665.1. Lineage (NCBI taxonomy): Bacteria > Pseudomonadati > Pseudomonadota > Alphaproteobacteria > Hyphomicrobiales > Nitrobacteraceae > Bradyrhizobium > Bradyrhizobium sp. BR 1433. Next base: position 8,472,211 of record NZ_JBPUGG010000001.1, on the reverse strand, counting down.
ACCCGCAACGCCGCCGATTCCTTGGCGGCGCTGGCGGCATCGACGCCGGACTGCCGCTGATCAACCAGCACCTGCAGCTTCTCGATGTCACGTTGCGGCACAATGCCGGGATTGCGGCGCTGCAACTCGCTCTTCACCTCCAGCTCGTCCTTGGCCTGCTGCGAGGAGGCTTTCGCCTCCCCGATCTGAGCGTCCGCCTTGACAACGTCGGCCTGCGCCGCGATCAACGACGCATCGACCTCGGCGATCTTTCGTTTGGCGGTCTCGAGCGCGGCCTCCTGCTTCGAACTGTCGAGCCGGAACAGAACGTCCCCCTTCTTCACCGGCGCGGTGAAGCCGACATTGACCTCGACGACACGCCCGGAGCCTTCGGGCAGGATCGGCACGGTCCTGAAGTAGATCGCCGCCGAGGTTGTCGAGGGATGAAAGTAGAAGATCATCGTGATCAGCGAGATCGTGAGCATCAGGCAGCCGGTGATCCCCCATCTCAGTTCATACCAGACAGAGAAGAACGTGATTTCCTTTCCGAACCGCTTGCCTTGCCGATAGCGGCGGTAGAGGTAATCCGGCAGGATCGTCACCAGCGAGCAGATCATCAGCTCAAGCATGGTTGTGCACCTCTTGCTTCGCGGGCGTCCGGACGTCGGGACTGCCGCCAGGTCCGGATTCGGCTTCCGGTTCGGCAGCGCCCGGCGTGGCGTCGGCTATGCGCTCGACCGAATCTGCGATGCTGCGCATCGGCGTACCGAAATCCGGCAGGTCGATGAGTGCCAGCAACAGGCCGGCGACCCAGAAGATATGCATGTGGGTGAAAAGCGATATCAGGCCGAGGACGGCGACGATCTCAAACTGAAGTTTCTGGCTCTTGTGCGCCATGCGCTCCGGCAGGCTGTGCAGCTTCCAGTACAGAGTGCCAACCCACAAGACGGTGGCGACGAGGAAAATGCCCATCACCACCATCAGGGCGTCCGACCCGTCGGCGCCGGGAATGAAAAACGGCAGATGATGGGGGGCCGCCGGATGCATCTGTTCGCTCAAGCCAAGTCTCCCGGTCGCAATAACACCGCAAGCGAATCTTGATTGACACTGCTGACGATCCTATCGCGCTTGCTTGATCTGGATCAAGGAAGCCGGTCGGCTCATCCCTACCGTTCCGGGGGCAAGGTGGAAGATCGGGCTTAGGAGTTCCCAGCCATGCGAGACAAGATCGATGATCTGATCCCCAAGGCACACGAAATCCAGAAGCAGGCGGCGCTCAAGGAAGCGGAGAAAGCCGAGGAGCACGCCAAGCGTGCGGCTGCCATCGAAGCCGAGAAGCGCGCGTTGATCGAGCGGCTGAGCAAGCCCTCCGGTCTCAGCGAGGACGAGAAGGTCAAGCTGGCGTCGACGGTGATTCAGCGGGCGGTGCGCAACGGGTTGAGCGAAGTGCAGGTCTATCGCTTTCCCAATACGCTGTGCTCCGACAAGGGACGGGCCATCAATCAGATGGAAGCGGGCTGGGAGAAGACGCTGACAGGTATACCTAAGGAAATATACCAGCTTTGGGCTGACTACCTGCAGCCGCGCGGCTACCGCATCCGCTATCAGATCGTCGATTACCCCGGCGGCATGCCCGGCGATATTGGCATCGTCATTGCCTGGGGCGATTAGTTGAAACGATGGACGGATATCCATGGCGAAAGACAAGCCCGCTGGGAAGATGAAGCGCAAGGACTATGAGGAACAGCTGCAAAAGCTGCAGATCCAGCTCTGCCATCTCCAGGAATGGGTGAAAGCGAACAATCTCAGGGTCATCATCCTGTTCGAGGGACGCGATGCGGCCGGCAAGGGCGGCACGATCAAGGCCTTGACCGAGAAGGTCAGCCCGCGCGTGTTTCGCGTGGTCGCCCTGCCCGCGCCATCGGATCGTGAGAAGTCCCAGCTCTTTATCCAGCGCTACATGCAGCAGTTTCCGGCGGCCGGCGAGATCGTGATCTTCGATCGCAGCTGGTACAATCGCGCAGGCGTCGAATATGTGATGGGGTTCTGCACGCCGGCGGAGCACAAGCGGTTTCTCTCGCTCTGCCCGCAGATGGAGCAATACATCATCGAGGGCGGCATCATCCTGATCAAGCTGTGGCTCGAGGTCGGGATGGATGAGCAGGAGCGCCGCTTCAGGGCCCGGATCGACGATCCGCTGCGGCAGTGGAAGCTGAGCCCGATGGACACGGAATCCTACCGCCGCTGGTACGATTACTCCCGCGCGCGCGACCTGATGTTCAAGGCGACCAGCTCGAAGCACGCGCCCTGGAACGTCATCCGTTCCGACGACAAGCGGCGGGCGCGGCTGAACTGCATCTCGTTCCTGCTGAAGACAATTCCTCACGGCCGGGTCAAGCGCGACCAGGTCAAGCTCCCCAAGCGGTCCAACAAGGGTCGCTACAACGATCAGGCCGGGCTGCGCGGAATGAAGTTCGTCGAGGAACGCTATTGAGAGGACAGGCCGCGCAGGGCGCGCGGCCGGCCTCCCTTAGACCTACTTCAAGCGGATGGAAACCCCGCCCACGGCGGCCGAGACTTCGGCGCCCACCTTCGGGCCGCTGAGCTGCAAGATCACGCCATTGGCGTTCTGCAGTTGCACGCCGCCGGCGCCCGCCGCGATCGCCCCACCGGCACCTGCCGCGCTGTAGGAGCCTTCGATCGAGGCAGGCCCTCTGAGATTGAGGGCGCGCCCGACCAGCTTGGTGGTCGATGCGCCGATCGTGAAGCCGACGCTCATGCCCGACACCGTGAACGGATAGTGCTTGCCGCGCAGCGTCAAGACGCCCTCGCCGCCTCCGACACCAACGATGAATCCACCTTTGGTGAAGATGACGGCGACCGAGCCGGTTTCAGCCAGCGACGGCGTGCTGAAGCCGGCCAATCCAACCGCCAGCGAAGCAAGAACTCCGATCAAACTCACTTTCCTCATCTTGTCCCTCCAGGAACCGGTTGCGTTACGACAGTTGCGCAAGACTTGATCGCCGCAAGAATGCGAAGACGCCTTGCGGACTCTCCTTCGTCTATGATGCAGCCTTGAACTTCGGCGCGGCCGCTCGCGGCTTGCCCATCCTGGCCAATGCCTCGGTCGTCACGAGCTTCAGGCCCTCGGCCGCGTCGTAGCCATGGATCTCCTTCACATCCAGCTTGCGCATGAAATCGATGGTCTCCTGCGTGATAACCTGGCCAGGGACCATGATCGGGAAGCCCGGCGGATAGGGAATCACGAAGTTGGCGGAGACGAGAGCGGGCCCGTTCTTCAGGCGCCTGTCGATCTCGGGATCGTGCAGGCGAATATATTCGCATCCTGCCGCGTCATAGGCCGAATAGAATCCGCCGCGGATGTCGCCCTCATTCGTCTTCGCGCCGGCATCGCCGCGATAGGCGTCGTGGAAATGCGAGAAGTTCGGCAAGTCGGGGACATCCTTCATTAGGCTGTTGACCCGCATGTCGAAGTCGACCCTGGCGTTCGCGCCGCCCTTGGTCAGGCCGCGATCGATTTCACCGGAGATTTCGGCCAGCACCCGGACGAGATGCGCGACGTCGCTCCGGGTATTGTTGATGTTGGACTGGATCAGGACCGAGTTGCGCGAGGTCTTGTTGACCTGGATGTTGTAGCGGCTGGCGAGCAGCCCCTTGAACGACGTTCCGTCGTACCCGGCGGTGCCGCAGACCAGCGTCATGCGGGTCGGATCGAGACAGAACTCATCATCGTTCAGGCTCTGCAGGGCGCTCGCCCAGTTGGTCCCGGCCGCCAGATAGTCGGTGAAGCCGCTCTGGCGGTATTGCTTCGGCACCATGGCATCCGCGCCGAGAACGCGGAAATATCTCGAAATCAACGGATTGGTGTTGACCGCGTTGCGGACGGCGAACGCAATCTCCATGGCATTGGCCACCAGTCCATAGCCCTCGAGCTCCATCTGCCGGCGCGAGACGTCGAGGCTGGCAATCAGCTGCTGGTTCGGGCTGGTCGAGGCGTGCGTGAATACGGCCTCCTTGAACTGCGCTTCGACGGTGTGGAATTCGATGTCCTTGACCGCCAGCATCGAGCCCTGGCGGATCGCCGACATCGACTTGTGCGTCGAGTTGGTCTGGTAGACGCGCAGCCGGATCTGGCGCGGATCGGGGATCAGCCTGGTCTTGAGCAGAACCTCGTCGGACGGATTCTTGCCGAGCTCGGCCTGCTGTTTCTCATAGGCGGCGACCGATTTGGGATCGCGCATCCAGGCTTCGATCTCGTTCGCCGCACCCATCGCGGTTCGCCGCCTCAGGAACGGGGAAAACCGCGCGAAGCCGAACCAGGCCTCGTCCCAGAGGAAGATCAGGTCAGGCTTGATCGCGAGGCATTCCTCCATCACCCGCCGCGTGTTGTAGATGTGGCCGTCGAAGGTGCAATTGGTCAGGTCGATCATCTTGACCCGATCGAGCCGGCCATCCGCCTTCGCGTTCAGAAGCGCCTGCTTGATAGTCTGCAACGGCACCGCGCCATACATCGAGTATTCCGTCATCGGGAATGCCTCGACGTAGAGCGGCTGCGCGCCGGCCAGCACCATGCCGTAGTGGTGCGACTTGTGGCAATTGCGGTCGACGATCGCGATGTCGCCGGGACCCAACAGCGCCTGCACGGCCATCTTGTTGGATGTCGAGGTGCCGTTGGTCACGAAGTAGACGCGGTCGGCGCCGAGCGCGCGCGCGGCCTTCTCCTGCGCCTTCTTGATGTTGCCGGTCGGCTCCAGCATGCTGTCGAGGCCGCCGGTGGTCGCGCTGCTCTCGGCAAGGAACAGGTTCAGCCCGTAGAATTCGCCCATGTCGCGGATCCAGTCCGACTTGAACACGGACTTGCCGCGCGCGATCGGCAGCGCGTGGAAGGTACCGATCGGCCGCTGCGCATATTTCTTCAGATTGTCGAAGAACGGCGTGTCGAAGCGATCCTGCACGCCTTCCAGAATTGAAAGGTGCAATTCGAGGATATCCTCGACCGAGTAGAACACGCGGCGCACCACATCGGCTTCGGGATTGCCGGCCAACTCCTCGACGTCGCGATTGGACATGAGGTAGAGGTCAAGCTCGGGACGCACCCGCTTCAGGATATGGGCCAACCGGAGCGCGGACGCATCGGACTCGTCATTCAGTCCCATGGCGCCGGTCATGGCGCGAAGCACCGGTGCATCGTGGCGCGAGCGCAGCCCGAAGCCTTCATTGATCACCACCGCCGCAATATTGGGGTTCAGCATTGCCGCACAGAAGGCGTCCTCGAGGTTGCCCACGACCACGGGCTCATAGATGAAGGCGTCGACCGGACGCCGCAGCTTGCGCCATTCCGCCAGGAGCCCCGGCCAGTTGCTGGCTGGCACTCCGGTCACGATCAGGGTCTCGAAGTAAGGACGGCGCGCCCCCGATTGTCCGAGAGTTGGCGGGAGCAGGTCGGGAACGTCGCCATTGCCCTCGTCCTGCGTGCTCCAGTCACCTGCATGCTGGCGGAAGGATTTTGTCTGAAGTGCCTGGGCGATCCGCGTCGCAAGCATATGCGAGGTGGCGGCGTCGCCCGCCGCCGCTTCCTTCAGCGCCGCCATCAAACGAAGGCCCGGATAACCGTGAAACTCCTCCGTCACCGCAAGCGCCGACAGCGCCGCGTCATACGCCGCACGGTCGCCGCCCCTGCTCCACACCTTCGCCGCCTCGACCAGATCGCGCCAATTGTCGGCTCGTCCGCCGGGCCCGGAGAAGAACTGGTCGATGCGCTGCTGTGCCGGCTTCGCCTCGTTGGCCATGAGTGTCTCCCGATCTCGTGATCTCAGCGCTGGTTCTGTCCAATCGTACAAACCGGGCCCATTGCGCCCTTTGATCCAAGTCAAGCTGCAAGCTGGATTGAGACAGTCCCCAAGCGTGCGTGATCGCCACGTCTTGCGACGCAACAAGGCTGGAATGTCGCAACAGTCCGTACGGCCGCGCACGCTAGATGCTTGCCTGCGGCTTCCAGTTGCTCAATACGCTGTCGAGCGTACGCGTCCAGTCGCCGCTATCGGTCTTGTCGGCAAGACCATCGGCCCGAAGCAGATCCCGCAACTGCGCGTGCGCGCCCACAATGCAGAATGTGATCTGGCGCGATGCGAGCTCCTGGTGAAGGTCGTGCAGCATGCGCGAGCCCGCAAGGTCGATGAACGGCGAGGCCGACAGGTCACAAGCCACCAGCTTGACGTCGGGCGACGTCCGAAGCGCCGCCAGCACCGTTTCCAAGATCGTCTCGGCATTGACATAAAGCAGCGAGGTCTCCGGCGGAACGCGATGATCCCGGTCAGGGGCTCGACGTCATCGTGTCGCGCCCGGTCGGAATAGCGCCCGCTGCCGGCTTGACGGCCCAGAAACGCGATATTGGGCTGGGAAGCCCGCAACAGCAGCAGGAAGATCGAGGCGACGGCCGCCAGCAGCACGCCCTGCAATATCCCGAGGAACAGCACGGACACCAGCGCGATGATAGCGGCATAGAAATCGAGCCGACTGATCCGCCACATTCTGGCGAGCGCCGGAATATCGACCAATTTGTAGACGGCTGAGAAAACGATCGCGGCGAGCACGGTCTTCGGCAGATTGGTCAAGAGGCCCGTGAAGAACAGCAGGCAGAGCGCGAGGGTTGCCGAACAGAACACCAGCGCCAGCGGCGTGCGTGCGCCGGCGGCGTCATTCACGGCCGACTGCGACAACCCGCCGGCGACGGGATAGCCATGCCCGAAGGCTGCGGCGAGATTGGCCGCGCCGAGTCCCAGAAACTCTTGCCTGACATCCAGCGGATAGCCGTGCTTTGCCGCAAAGCTTCGCGCGGCGGACACCCCCTCCACATATCCCAGCACGAGGCATCCGGCGGCGATCGGAAAGAGATCGTCAAATTCGAGCAAGCCGAACGTCGGCAGCGAGATCGTCGGCAACCCGGTCGGGATCGGCCCGGTCACCGGCAGTCCCATTTGCGCGAGCCCGAACACGGAGACCGTCAGGATCGAGAGCGCGACCACCGCCAGCCCGATGGGCTTTCCCGGCAGTCGCTTCTCGCCGAGCAGGAGCAACACGATCGCAGCTACGCCAATACCGAGCACCAGCGGCCTGGTATCGCCGAGCTGGCCGGCCAGCTTAATCGCGCGGTCGAAGAAATTGTGGCCGCCTCCAGCGACGCCGAACAGGCTGGGCAGCTGGCTCATGATGATGGTGAGCCCCGCTCCGGCCTTGAAGCCCACCAGAATACTGTCGCTGATCAACCGCACCAGCACGCTGAGCTTGAACAGCCAGGCAATCAGGCAGAGCACTGCGACGCTGAAGGCCACGAGACTGGCAATCTGCCCGTAACGCGCGGCATCGCCGCCGGCCAATATGCCGACGGCGCCGGCGATCATCAGCGAGATCGCCGAGGTCGGCCCCACCGCGAGCTGCCGGGACGAGCCCAGCAGGGCGTAGCCCACGCCGCCGAGCAGATAGCCATAGACGCCGATCTGCGGCGGCAGACCCGCGAGCCCAGCATAGGCCAGCGACACCGGAATCGCGTAGGCCGCCAGCGTCACTCCCGCGATCGCGTCCGCCCCAAGCCAGGATGCGCGGTAGTCGGCGAGCCAGTTCGACGGCGGAAACCAGCGCATCCAACTCGTCTCTGCCTGGATCGACATCAAGCCCGCCGTATGACGCACAATGGTCGCATGTGGTTGCGCCGGCGGGCCCGATGCGCGTTGATTCAGATCAAGCTTTGCAGTCGGCAATGTGCTTGTGATCTTGCGCGGCTCGATCGTCGTGGCCTGCAGATTTGCCAGATGACTGCCGGAGCGCATGGCATGCGTCAGCACCGCTTACGGACCCTCGCAACCGCAGCGCTGCTGTTGCTTGGCCTGATCGCTCCGGCGCGCGCGGAGGACCGAGACACATCCCAGCGCATCCAGGAAGAGATCTGGGCGTTGCCGACCCCGCTGCCAATGTTCGCTTATCTGGTCCGTCCGCTCGGCGATGGCCCTTTCCCACTGGTCATCATGAACCACGGCGTGTCACTGAATGCCAGGGATCGCAGCTTCTTCCCGCTGGTCGAATTCCGCGATGCCGCAATGTGGTTTGCACGGCGCGGCTATCTCGTGGTGGCACCGGTCGGGACCGGCTATGGCGCGGCGGCCATCGATATTCCGGAACGCGGTCTTTATGGCCCGTTCTTCTCCAAGATCGGCAAATGCACCAATCCGAATTTCCTCGATGCAGGCCTCGCCGTCGCGCAGGTCGATCTCTGGATCATTGATTACATGGCCGCCGAAAAGCGCACCTTGCCGAAGGACGTCATCGTCGTCGGACAGTCGGCCGGCGGCTGGGCTGCGATCGCGCTGTCGAGCCTCAACCCACCGCAGGTCAAGGCCATCATCACCTTCGCGGCAGGCCGCGGCGGCCGTGTCGACGGCAAGCCCAACAACAATTGCGGCCCCGACAGACTGGTCGAGGCCACCGGCATGTTTGGCCATACATCGCGGGTGCCGATGCTGTGGTTCTACATTGAGAACGATACATTCTTCGGCCCGGCCCTGTCGAAGCGAATGCACGAGGCCTTCACGCGCGCCGGCGGTCGTGCCGAGTACCATCTTTTGCCGCCGTTCGGCGACGAAGGGCATTTCCTGATCGGCTCTCCCGATTCGATTTCCCACATGGTCGCCCCTGGTCGAACGATTTCTCGACAAGGTCCGCTAGGCGGCCGTTCCCGCTGGAGGAGCATCCATGGTCCGATATGGTGCCTTGGCGAAGTTGGCGCTGTTTGCGGCCGGCATCAGTGCTGCCCACGCTCAACAGACGCCCTCACCGCCTGCTACGGTGAAGGACGGCGGCGAAGTAGCCCGCGGGGGGCACGTCAGCCGGTGCGGGACATCAAGTATGGCGAGTGGCGAAAGGTCTGCTTCAACGCCGCCGGCGCCAAGACACTATGCCGGACGACGATCACCGGCACCTTCCCCACCGGGCAGACGGCCGTTCGCCTCGATCTGATCGAGCGAGAGGACGGCAGCAGCCGCGTCCAGCTATTCCTGCCGGTCGGGATGTATCTGCAGGCCGGCGTCAAGCTATCGGTTGACCAGAGGGCGGTTCATCGGCTGCCCTACACCTGGTGCGTGACCAACATGTGCATCGCGGCGGATGTCGCCGATCCCAAGCTTCTCGAGGACATGGATGGCGGAAAGACGCTCTCGATCGAGGTCGTCGACACCAGCATTCTGACGATGACGACATCGGTCCCGCTCGACCGCTTTGCAAGCGTGCGCAAGGGGGCACCCGCGCTGACACTCGATCAAGTGATCGATGAATGATTGAGACCGGCAGCCGCTAGACCACGCCGGCCAACAGCCGTTCGATCGGTTGGATCAGCGAGTTGGCGGTGAATGGCTTGGTCAGATAGGCCACGCATCCCGATGCCGTTGCCGCCATGCGCGTCGCCGGGTTGTCATTTCCGGTGATGTAGATGACGGGGATTTCGATGCCCTGATCCGCCAGGCGGTGCCGCAGCTCGATCCCGGACCCATCGCTGAGATTGATGTCCAATATCAGACAGACCGCGTTGTCAAAGCTGCCATGTCTCAGTAGCGCGCTTCCGGTCTCGAATAACCTGGATGCAAATCCACACTGCCGTAGAAGCCGTCCGATTCCACGGAGCATGGAGGGATTATCATCCACGACGAAAACGAGTTTCGCGGTCGGCAAATCCTGAAGCCCCTACCTATCGCTGAATGACCTTCGCCCGCGTATGGATAAAGGGCACGTCAAGCGGCTACCGGCGCGCAATATTCTCGCGGCCAAGATCGGAGATACGCCGCGTCACAGACCTTTCATATTGTACCATGGGACAGGAGGAGCAGAGCTGCCAGGCCGATCAAGCCTTGACCTCGCCACCGGATGCGCGCGTGCCGAGCTGCTCCGCGATCGAAACCAGCTCGGCAAGTGACTGCACCTGCATCTTCTCCATGACCTGGTGACGATGCGCCTTGATCGTGCGTTCGGTCGTGCCAAGCTCGTGAGCAATCTGCTTGTTGATCCGGCCGCACACAATCAGATCGAACACCTGCCGCTCGCGCGGGGTCAACTTCGCCAGCAGCGCGCGCAGCGAATCGAGCCTGGTTCGCCGGCCGCGGGCCAGTTCGTGCCGCGCAAGGGCGCGATTGATCGCCTCGATCAGCTGTTCCGACGCGATCGGCTTGGTCAAAAAATCTTCGGCACCTGCCTTGATCGCCTGGACGGTGGTCGCCGTGTCGGCATGTCCGGTCAGGAATACGATCGGGAGCGTCGACCCCAGCTCGTTGAGGCGGCCCTGCAGCTCCGGACCACTCATTCCGGGAATGCGGACGTCCAGCAGGATACAGCCGGCCCCTTCGTCGTCGGGCAATTGGTCGAGCAATTCCCGGGCCGATGCGTAGGTGACGACGCGATAGCCTGCGAGCTTGAGCCGGCGCTCGAGCGCTGCGCGAAACGAGGCGTCGTCGTCGACTATGTGCACGTAAGCGTGCATTGCTGCTCCATCGCCGGGTGATCGCCGCTAGCTGTAGAATGTCCATCAGCGGCGATCTGAAAATGCTGCGTTCGTCGTAAATCGAACCTTGCACCCCGGCAAACAAGACCCAAACGCGCTACGCGGCCAGCGGCAGCGAAAGGTGGAATACCGCCCCTCCTCCGGACTGATTCTCGGCCCAGAGCTGGCCGCTATGCGCCAGAACGATCGTCCGTGCGATGGACAGGCCGATGCCCATGCCCTGCTCCTTTGTGGTGAAAAACGGATCGAAGATATCGTTCAGCCTGTCCTGCGGAATTCCCGGCCCGGAATCGCTGATGGAAATCACCGCCGATGCGTCCCCATTGACCTCCGTACGACCGATGATGGTGCGCCCGTAGGGCATTTTGGCCATCGCGTCCATGCTATTGACCACGAGGTTGAGAATGACCTGCTGCAACTGCACCGGATCGCCCTTCACCCGCAGGGTCTGCGGCGAGGTCTGCAGGTAGATCGCGACGTTGCGTGCCGAGGCCTGCAGCTTCAGGAAATCGAATGCTTCCCGCATGGTCTGGTTGAGGTCGATCTCCTTCTTCTCAAATGGCGCACGCTTGAGCAGGCTGCGCATCCTGCGGATCACCTCGCTTGCGCGCAGATCATCGCGCTTGATGTCCGAAATGATTTCCCGCACCTCCTGAAGGTCGGGCGTCGGCGAAGCGAGGATCAGCTCCGCGCTCTCGGCATTGGTCAGGATCGAGCCCAGCGGCTGGTTGAGCTCATGGGCGATCGAGGACGAGAGCTCTCCGGCAGTCGCCTGCCGATTGATATGGGCGAGCTCGGACAGGCGACTGCGGGCTTCGACCTCGGCACTGCGCCGCATGTGACGCTCGTGGAGCAGGAATGCAATCAGCGCGGTTTGAACCAGCAGCGCCATGACCAGCGCAACGGCCCGCCAGCGATATTTTTCCAGGAAGGACGGCTCACGGAAGCGAATTTCGCTGCCCTTTGGCAGACTGGCTTGTCCGACGTTCCAATGCTGCATCTGCCGCCAGTTGAAAATCGGCTTCACCGCATCGATCACCGACGATGGGAGGCTTTCCGGTGCCTCGCCATCCAGAATCCGCAGTGCCCTGCCCGCTGCTTCGGCACCGACCCGGGATGGGACGATGACAAATCCGCCGATGCCGCCCAATTCGAGGAACGTCTCCGCCGTAACCACGATGGGACGATTTGCCTTCGCTGCGACAAATGCGAGGGCATCCGAGGGCGGATAGTAGTTGCCTTTGCCGTCGCTGTAGAGGCCGGTGTAGATGATCGCGCTATGGTCGGGAAGCGCTGCGACCCGCTCAACGATCTCCGGCATCGGACGTCCGATGATCTCAACGATGTCGAGGCCGGGAATGCCGGCCGCTGCCTGGTCTTTCCAATTGCGAAACAGAACCTGCTGCTCCCAGTCTGCGCCAACGAGCACGACGGTCTTGAGCTCCGGCACCACGGCTCGGGCGGCCGTGACGGCATCCTGGAGCTTCGATGCCACGATGCCGCCGGTCACGGAGGCCGGCGGTCGCAATCGCTTGAAATCGGCCTCTTCGACCAGCGCAAACACGATTGGCGTATCGGCCCAAAGCTGCGGACGCCAGCGGAGCGCCAGTTCAAGCGCAGCCGCTCCAATGGTGACCACGACGCCGATCGGTCGATCGCGATATTTCGCCTCGAGAAACTGCCGGAAATTCTCCTGATAGGCGTCGCCACCGAAGCGATTGAGGTCGAGGCTCTCCGTGTAGACGGTGGTCGGCGCGTGACCGTGAGCGCTCACCGCATCCCTCAAGCCAACGAACACCTGGTAGTAGAAGGGGCCACGTCGATCGGATTGGTCCAGCACCAGCATGGAATGCGGGCGCATCTGTTGCGCCTGGAGGCCGACCGGCGCCAATAACGCAGCCAGGAAGATGACCAGGCCAGAGAGCCGAATTGCCTTGCCCATAGCGTTCGGAGCCGGAGACCAACGAGTTAGAAAGCTAGCACCCGGTTATCATCGTGAAAATTGAAAAGTGATCTAAGACGGTGCGCATCAATTTACGAACAAATTGCCGCATTTCGCGCACCCTGTCCTTTAGGACAATGACCTCAAGACCAATAGAGACCGGCCGAACTCCGTCGTAGTCATTGCGCGCGGGACAAGCATTTCGAGCCGCCGCGGACGCTGCACCAGTCGTTACCCGAGAGAGTTAGTCCATGTTCGCTCGCGTCAATGTCAGACCGGCCAATGTGCCGAGCATCCTCGGTGGGTTGACCGTCCGGCACGCCAACTGCATCACCAGCGAATTCCACTACAGGAAAGGCACCGAGATCTACGGGGAGAAGGAGCCGGCCGAATACGTCTACCAGGTCGTTTCGGGGGCGGTCCGCAGCTACAAACTGCTTTCCGACGGACGCCGCCAGATCGGTGCCTTTCACCTCGTCGGGGATATTTTCGGCCTCGAGAATGCCGAAACCCATCGCTTTACCGCGGAAGCCATCGTCGACACGAACGTGCACCTGATCAGGCGGATCAGCCTCGAACGCGTGGCCGATTCCGATTTCGCCCTGGCCCGCAACCTGCTGGTCATGACGACCAGCAACCTGCGGCATGCCGAGGAGCACATGCTGCTGCTCGGCCGCAAGACCGCATTGGAGCGGGTTGCCGCGTTTCTGCTCGAAATGGATCGCCGGCTGACCGGGGTCGGTGTCGTCGCCTTGCCGATGTGCCGGCGTGATATTGCCGACTATCTCGGGCTGACGCTCGAAACCGTGTCACGTGCGCTATCCAAGCTGCACGCCTACGGCGCGCTCAACTTCCTTGGCTCGAACCAGCGCGAGATCATGCTGGTCGACCGCGACCAGCTGTCCAGGCTGGACAACTAGGCGACGTCAGGGGGATTTCGTCAGCGCCGTCTGGCGCTCGATGGTCTTTTGCAACACCTCGAACAAGACCGCGGTCGACCACCCGAACATGAGAATGCCGTTCATGGCCGCCATCGGTCCGATCAATAGCCATTGCTTGACCGGGATGACGTCGCCATAGCCGAGCGTGGTGTAGTTCACAAAGGCGAAATACAGCAGATTGCTGCCGGCGGGCGCGGCGCCGAGCACCCAATAGGCCAGGCTCCACACCACGATCTCGAGCGTGTGAGCCAGCATCAGCGCAAGCGCGGTTGCGACCATCACGCCGCTGAGCTGTAGCCCCGCCCGGCCGGCCGCGCTCAAGGCAACGTTGCGAAGCAACCCGATCGCCGCGACGGTCCACAGCGAATGGATCGCGATGTTGATCGCGCTCACCGCCGATCCCACGAGGAGCTGAAACGGCGTTATCGCTCTCCCGCCAGCCGGGCGCGGTCGTCCCGGATCCATGCCGTGAGCAATTCCCAGGCGACCGCGAGAATGATTGGGCCGATGAACAGGCCCACGATGCCGTGGGCAAGCGTGCCGCCGATCACGCCGACAAAGATGACGAGCGCCGGCGTGGTCAGGCCCCGCCCCATCACCAGCGGCTTCAGCACATTGTCGAGGACGCCGACGACCAGGAAGAAGAACGTGAGGGCGAGTGCGGTCGTGAAATCCTTGGCCGACCAAAGCCAGATGATGACCGGAAACAGCACGATTGCCGCCCCGATCTGCACGATCGCGAGCAGCATCACGACAAACGCCAGCAGCCCCGCACTCGGGATCCCCGCCAGCTTGAAGCCAATGCCGGCCAGCAGCGATTGCAGGACGGCGACGCCAATGACCCCGCGGGAAACCGCCCGGATGGTCGCACCTGCAAGGTCGAGGAAGTGCTCGCTCTGCTCCGGCACGATGCGGGACAGGAAGCTCCGGCACGCCGCTGCAAGCTGCAAGCCATAGGGGAACAGAAACCCTGCCACGACGACCGCCAGCAGAAACTTCAGCATCCCGATCCCGGCATCGCTGGCAAACGCAAACAGGGTCCCGGCCAACGGCTTCAGTTGCGGCACGACCTCGCGCAGCACGGCACGCAGATTGGTCGACGCCCGATCCCAGATCTCATGGAGTGGGCCGCCGATCAGCGGCCAATCCTTGATCTCGGGCGGCGGCGACGGCACGACCACGTGGCCGGCGCCGAGTTGTTCGGCGAGTTCCCTCACCCCCTCTACCGCTCCGATTCCGAGCCAGGTCGCCGGCCCGATGACGACTTCCAGAGAGATCAAGGTCAGCACGAGCGCCGCGACGCCGGTATGGCCGCCGAGCATTGCTGCGAGCCAGGTGAAGACGGGGTAGAGCGCGACCGCGAGCACCACGCTCCAGGCCAGGATCGGCACGAACGGGCTGACCAGAACGAACGACCAGTAGATCAACAGTGCCAGCAATCCGAGGCGAATTGCGAGCTGGACGAACTCGTCTCCGGTCACGAGCTGGCGAAGGGTTTTCAAGAGCGTGCTTTCGAATCGAGCATCAGCAGCTACGCGGGAAGCGATGCCATCGCCTTGCTGCGCACGGCTTGATTCAGATCAAGCGTGACGCGTCCGGACTTTCACCGAAGAAGCGGCCCGGTTCGGGGACAGGAATCGGGGGCCGCTCCGACTTCGCCGGGATGCATTCGCGGTCGGGATCACGAGCGCGATCGCGCCCCATCAGGCGGCGTCCTGCCTATCCGCGGCAATTGTCCCAGGCGCAGGATCAATCGTCCGCACCGCCCTCTTGCCACTTTGATTCAAATCAAGCTTCGGGCCGGCCGCGGCTGACAGGCTCGGCGTCCTCATGGATCGGAAAGCCGCTCTCGATTTGGCTGCCTTTCGGTCGCGACTGCCTGTGTCACCCCGATGTGGAGGACGTCATGAAGAACACCAAGACCCTGCCGGCCTTGATCCTGCTTGCGAGCATGGTCGGCATTGGCGCGAGCCAGGCGGCCCCGTTGCCGACCAACGTCGCGGCCATGAAGGGCATGGTCGAGAGCAACACCGCCCTTCAGGTGCGCTGGGGCGGCTGGGGCGGCTGGCGCGGCGGCGGCTGGGGCTATCGCGGTTGGCGCGGCACCGGCGGCTGGGGAGGCTATCGTGGATGGGGCTATCGAGGCTGGGGCGCCGCGGCCGCCGGTGCGATCGTTGGCGGAGCCATCGCGAGCTCGGCCTACTATGGCGGGTATCCCACCTATGGCGGTGGATACGGCTATGGCGGCGGCTATGGCTACGACTATTGCCCGCCGGGCGGAGGCTACGGCTATTACGCTCGGCCACGCTACTATGACGGATGGTAGTGCCGGCTTTACGTGACAGGCCGGCCTTCGGTGATGTCACCGAAGGCCGAGCAGCGAACGCCGATAGCCGCTCTCGCGCGCTTCATTCCTGCACACGAAGCCGCCATCGAAGCCCCTGGCATAGCGGCTTTGCCCTTTGAGGTAGTAGCGTCCGCGCCGAAAATCGAGCCAGACCACGCTATCGCCGGGGCAATGCCGCTGAGCCTGGGCTTCATAGCGGAAAGGCGTCAGCGGCAGCGCGGCCGTCTGTTGCGCGCAGCAAAACAGGAAGGTCGCGGCGCAGGTCCCGACGCCCAACCTGGCCGCCAGACGGTCTCGACGTCCGCTCGATTTTTCAGCTAATTCGAAGTGCATTCATTGCCGCCGGGAATGATCCGTGTCGTGCTGAAGACGATATCTCATGTTGTCAGAGCTTCACGGGCGGAGCACCTCAGAACGACAATTCCAGCATCACGCGCGGCAAACAAGAGGCGCGCTCAGGACGATAGCAATCCAAAGGCGATCGCCGCGGTCGACAGCATCCCGGCCGTCACGACCACGACCTTGAAGGCAATATCGCCGTCGGCCGCTTCAAGCCAGCGACGCAGCCAATTGCGAGCGCCAGCCGGCTGGCTTGCGCCACGCACTCGCCGAAATCTGTCGCTGGTATACCCCATGGCTGCGATTGTAGATCGCGGTGGAATGGAGAGACCAGTGCAGCTTGTGCCAAGCAGTCAGGGTCACGTGCGACGGCTTGACTGACCCAATTGGGCTATACGAGCCGGTTCGGCGCCAAAGCCCGCTCAACCAGCGCCCTAGCTTCCCTTCGAGCCGGCGGCGTTCCGCATCGGCCGCTCCTCCTCCGACGCGCTCTTCGAGGGCGCCGCGCCGCACATGGAGCCACTCCTTGATTCCGCGGTCGCCGCGCGAGCGGTGCGATCAAACGGATTCCGCTCCATGACCTTCAGCGAAGCGAGTTCCTCCTTGTTCAAATAGGAGATCTTTCCCGGCGGAGTCATGACCATCCTGCCGATCGCCGACGGAGGAATACGGAGCTTGGCCGACAACCTCGCAAGCTTGATCGTGTCACGAATCGTTCGACTGTCCTCGTTGCCGTGTAAATTGGAAACCGAATGGACGCCGATCTTGGCATTTGGCGCCACATAACGCTTCCTGCTCGCCAGGAAAATAAAAGCGCATGCCGAGTCGCATTCTCCGGAAACGTAACTGGCGATTTGCTTCTGGTGCGCGAGCATGGCAATTCGGAAGCCTTCGTAGAGGGACCCACCTCGGGAATCGAGATCGAGGCCAACGACCCGGCGCTCAGTCGCCAGATATCCGCGAAAGCGGACAAAGTCCCATCCCTGATATCTCCACTGAGCTTCAAGACATCTCCAAAGCACCCCTGGACACGAGAGAACTCCATCGCGAGACAGTTCGTCGAGGTCAGCACGACCGCGATGCTCAAAACGTATCCCGCAATCCGCATCGAGCGAATTGCAGGCGCTCGAGAATGAAGCTGACCCGTTGCGACATCGCTTCGGGGTGGCCGCAACCATGCGTGGCGGACCGGCTGTTTGCGTCGCCGTCGATAAATGTCGCGCGGAGGACCCTCAAAGCGTACTTCCAGGCTGCCACGGCGCTCCCCATTGGACCCGGGACCTCACACGATAAACAGAGCATCGGAGCGCATCGTGGGTTGATCTGAATCAAAGCCAACTCAGCAAGCGCGCAGCGGCAGCGCCATTTCGACGTCTGGAGAGGAACACCGGCCCTCAAGCGCACGCTCTGTGCCGAGAGCGAACATCATCTACCGTGACCCTGGGATCAGCCAGTCCAATCCGGCATCGGGGTCACCGACAATCTCCACCTTAAGTCATTCATTTCATTTATTTCTTTTTGCCCCGATCCTTGCGGGCCTGGACCGCCTGGAGATCCCATTAAGGCTCGACATGCGCGATCAATCCACGCTCCACGCGAACTGCTGGTCGCCAAGGCAACGTAACGCGGGATGCGGCGTCTCGATGGTGCAGCGTCCCGAAAGCGGCCGCTTGCACTCCATGGCTTGGGGCGATGGCCGCTTACACGGGCCGGACAACGCTGTCCGCGACGCGTCATCTTGTGTAAACTCTCACGGCATCCCGATCGATTTGGGAGAACGACAATGAAAGTCTTCTTGCTCGCCTGCGTGGCCGCCGTCGTCGTGTCGGCATTCGGGGCCCTGGCGCTGAACCGGGTGCAAGAACCGGTCGCACAGGCCTTTGCAACGACGGGCGTACGGCTGTAGCAATTTCGCGTTCAACGGCTGCGCGCCCCCTACTCCGCCGCGGTGACGGAGGGCTGGGGTCGCGCATCGCGCGCATTCTCCTCTTCCAGCCAGAGGCTGTGGTGCTCCCTGGCCCAATTGACATCGACGGTGCCGCTTCCCATCGCCTCGAACGCGCCTTCCATGCCGATCGTGCCGATATAGATGTGCGCCAGCATCACTGCCGTGAAGAGCATCGCGACGATGGAGTGGACGATCTGCGCGAGCTGCATTCCTTCGATGCCTGACAGGTAGAACGGGAACATCAGCGCATATCCCGTCGCCGCCACCAGACCTCCGCCGATGACCACGATCCAGTAGATCGCCTTCTGGCCGGCGTTGAAACGATAGGCCGGCGGATGATCGTGCCCGACGATGCCGCCGCCGCGCTTGATCCAGTCGACATCCGCCTTGTTCGGGATATTGCCGGCGATCCACATCAGGAAGATCAGCACGACGCCGATGGTGAACGGGAAGCTGAGATAGTTGTGAACATATTTCGCCCATTGCGACCATTCGGAAAACGCCTCGTGGCCGATCAACGGCAGCAGCAATGGACGTCCAAAAGTGACGTTCAACCCCGAGATCGCCAGAATGATGAAGCAAGTCGCCGTCATCCAGTGCACGAAGCGCTCGAATGCGGAAAAGCGCACGATGGTGCGGCCGGAACGACCGCTCTGCAGCCGCACCATCCCGCGGCTGAGATAGAAGATGACCAGCGCCGCGAGCATGCCAAGAATGGCGATGCCGCCGATCCAGCGCAGCGTCACGTTCCGGAACTCGCGCCATTCACGGCCGGCCGGCTGTTCGAGAACGCCCGAGCGCTGGTCGGGAATGCTGACGCGTCCCTGCACCCGGTTCAGTTCCTGCAGCAGCTGCTGCTCCTTGACCGCGCTTGCGGTCGGGTTGACCTGCTGGGCTACGGACGGGGAAGCCGCGGAGACGAGCAGCAGGAGTCCAGCCACGCCAATGACGAGCCGAACACATCGTGCAAAACACGCCATAAGGTCCTCCCGATATCGACGCGACCCGCGCCAGGTCGTCGTCAGGACTCGATCGTCTCGCGATAGGCGGTCTTCCAGCCCCATGCGCCTGAGCCGTAGCCGCGCTTCAGCACGCGCTCTTTATAGATCTGGGCAATGATCTCGCCGTCGCCGGCGAGCAGCGACTTGGTCGAGCACATCTCCGCGCACAGCGGCAGCTTGCCTTCGGCAAGCCGGTTCGCGCCGTATTTCTCGTACTCTTCCTTGCTGCCATCGGCCTCCGGGCCGCCGGCACGATAAGTGCACTTGTCCATTTTTCCGCGCGAGCCGAAATTGCCGACCTTCGGATATTGCGGCGCGCCGAACGGACAGGCGTAGAAGCAGTAGCCGCAGCCGATGCAGAGATCCTTGGAGTGCAGAACCACGCCGTCGGCGGTGGTATAGAAACAATTCACCGGGCACACCGCCGCACAGGGCGCGTCGGTGCAGTGCATGCAGGCCATCGAGACCGAGCGTTCGCCCGGCTTGCCGTCGGCGATGGTGACGACCCGGCGGCGGTTGATGCCCCAGGGCACCTCGTGCTCGTTCTTGCAAGCCGTGACGCAGGCGTTGCACTCGATGCAACGGTCGGCGTCGCAGAGAAACTTCATACGTGCCATCGTCGTTGCTCCTTATGCCGCCGCGATCTGGCAAAGAGTGACCTTGGGCTCCTGCATGCCCGTCGCGGGATCGTATCCGTAGGTGGTGATCGTGTTCGCGCTTTCGCCGAGCACGATCGGATCGGTGCCCTTCGGGTAGTTGCCGCGAAGATCCTTGCCCGCAAGCCAGCCGCCGAAATGGAAGGGCATCCAGGCAACGCCCTTGCCGACCCGCTCGGTAACGAGCGCCTTCATCCTCGCCCTGGAATTGTTCTCGGCGCCGGTGACCCAGACCCAGCCACCGTCCTTGACACCGCGATCGGCGGCATCGGCGGGATTGATCTCGATGAACATGTCCTGCTGCAACTCGGCGAGCCACGGGTTTGTGCGCGTCTCCTCGCCGCCGCCCTCATATTCGACCAGACGGCCGGACGAGAGGATGAGCGGAAACTGCTTTGCAATGCCCTTCTCCACCGCGGCCTTCTGCACCGAGAATCCGATATTGGGCATCCGGAACTGCTTGGCGTCGGGCAGCGTCGGGTATTTGGCGACGAGATCGACGCGTGGCGTATAGATCGGCTCGCGGTGAACGGGGATCGGATCCGGCAAGCCGAAGGCATTCATGCGCGCCTTGCCGTTGCCGTAGGGTACGCAGCCGTGCGCCAGCGCGACGCGCTGAATGCCGCCCGACAGATCGAGCGACCACGACACCGTGTCCGGATTGGCCGGATTGATCTTGTTGATCACGGCCATTTCCGCTTCGGTGAGCTCGGTGTCCCAGCCGAGCTTCTTCAGGCTCGCCAGCGTGAATTCCGGATAGCCATCCTGGATTCCCGACCCCAACGAATACGAGCCGTCCGCGAGCAGGCTTACCTTCCGCGTCGTGCCGTCCGGCAGCTTCTCCTCACGCTCGACACCGAACCGCGGCCGGAACGTGCCGCCGCCGTCCATCACGTGCAGATTGGTGTTGTAGAGCAGTGGCGTGCCGGGGTGCCTGACCTCGGGTGATCCCCAGCACGGCCAAGGCAGCCCGTAATAGTCGCCGCCAACCTCGGGATCATCCTTTGGCGCCCGCATCGTCAGCATGTCGAACTTCGCCTGGTTCTTCATGTGCGCCTTGAGGCGCTCGGGCGATTGTCCGCAATAGCCGGTCGACCAGCTACCGCGGTTCATCTCGCGCAGCACGTCCTCGGCCTCGGGCAGGTTGTTCTCGACCTTGATCTTCTTGAACATCTGATCGGCGAAGCCGAGCTTCTTCGCCATCAGATAGATGATTTCGAGATCGTCCTTCGAACTCGAAGATCGGCTTCACGATCTGCTCGCCCCATTGCAGCGAGCGGTTGGAAGCGACGCGCGACCCCTTGCACTCGAACTGGGTGGCGACCGGGAGAATGTAGACGCCTTCGGTGCGTCCCGCCTCGACCGCGAGCGAGGCCCAGGTCGTCGGATGCGGATCGGCGATGACGAGCAGCTCGAGCGCCTTCAGGCCGTTGAGGGATTCAGGGATACGGGTGATGCTGTTGGAGGCGTGTCCCTGCACGAACACCGCCTTCACGTTGTCCTTCTGCGCAACCTGCTCCTTCGGCAACGTCACCGCCTCGAACCAGCGGGTCAGCGGAATGCCGGGGGTTTCCATGATCTGCTTGGAATCGAACCGCGCCTTCAGGAAGTCATAGTCGACCTCCCAGACCCGCGACCAGTGCTTCCAGGCGCCTTCGGCAAGGCCGTAGTAGAACGGCAGCGTGACGATATCGAGCCCGACATCGGTCGCGCCCTGCACGTTGTCGTGGCCTCGGAAGATGTTGGCGCCGGCGCCGGCCTTGCCGACATTGCCGGTCATCAGCAGCGCGATGCAGCTCGCCCGCACATTGGCGGTGCCGACGGTCTTCTGCGTCTGGCCCATGGCCCAGATCAACGTTGCCGGCTTCTCGGTGGCGAACATCTTGGCGACGCGCTTGAGCTGCTCGCCGGGAATGCCGGTGACGCGCTCGACTTCCTCAGGAGGCCATTTCTCGACCTCCTTCTTGAGGTCGTCGAAACCGTAGACGCGCTGCCGGATGAACTCCTTGTCCTCCCAGCCGTTCTGCAGGATGTGCCACATCATGCCGTAGAGCACCGGAATGTCGGTACCCGGCCGCATCCGCACATATTCGGTCGCGTGCGCGGCGGTGCGCGTCAGCCGCGGGTCGATGACGATGAAGTTGGCCCTTTGCAGCTCCTTGCCCTCGAGCAGATGCTGCAGCGAGACGGGATGCGCCTCGGCCGGATTGCCGCCCAGGATGACCTGCGTCTTCGCATTGCGGATGTCATTGTAGCTGTTGGTCATCGCGCCGTAGCCCCAGGTGTTGGCGACGCCGGTGACGGTGGTTGAATGGCAGATGCGGGCCTGGTGATCGGTATTGTTGGTGCCCCAGAACGCACCGAGCTTGCGGAACAGGTAGGCGCCTTCGTTGGTCATCTTGGCCGAGCCGAGCCAATAGACGGAATCGGGACCCGACTTCTCACGGACCGCCTGAATCTTGTCGCCGATCTCATTGATCGCGGTGTCCCAGGAGACGCGGGTCCACTGTCCGCCCACCAGCTTCATCGGATAGCGCAGCCGCCGCTCGCTGTGCACGAGCTCACGCACGGAGGCGCCCTTGGCGCAATGCGAGCCGCGATTGATCGGAGAATCCCAGCTCGGCTCCTGGCCGATCCATACCCCGTTCAAGACCTCGGCCGTCACCGTGCACCCAACCGAGCAATGCGTGCAGATGCTCTTGCGCACGGTCGCTCCCGCCGTGAGCGGACCGGCCGCCGCGGCTTCCGCCTTGCGCACGCTGCCGAGCGGCAAGGTGCCGAATGCGGCAAGCGCGCCGCCAGCAAGACCGGATTTGCGCAGGAAGCTGCGGCGGTCGAGGCCACCGGCCTGATCTGCAAGGGAGCTGGCGGCGGAGCCTTGGCGCAGGGAACGCTGGTTTGTTCGCTTGATCAGCACGGTCAACCTCCCTTGGCCGGATAACGATTGACGCGGTAGAACGCCTTGACGTGATCGGTTTCCTTGTAGCGCGCCTTGCGCTTCTCATCGTTGGTTTCGCTGTCAGCCTGCGCAGCCCCGACCAGCGGCGTCGCGAGGGTCGCGCCGGCGCCCACCGTGCCGACGCCGACCTTGCGCAGGAAATCGCGGCGCCCGACTGTGGTTGTCCTGTCTTCACTCATCGCATCTCTCCTGGACCTGCGGATGCGGGTCAGTTCGCGAACGTGAATGCTTCTGTCTCGATCTCGATAAAGGCGCGACCAAGCGCACCGACCGCACGATAGAAGACGGCGCTCTCCGCGCGCTCGATGTCGACGAACAGCCGCCCCATCCACGGCGCGACGTGTTTGCCGAAGAAGGCGCGCTGCGCGTCGAACGGCGCCGGGAAACGCCCTCCCGCGAAGCCTGCCATGATCTCGCACAGGATAGCCGCGTGATCTTCCGGCTCGGAATTGTTCGCGATGCGCTCGATCCCGGAGGCAGCGAGGTCGGCGCGCAGACGGGACAGCGGCCGCTCGTTGAGAAAGCCGGTCAGATGGTCGGAGGCGTAGGGCAAGAGCTCGCCGCGGCCGAGACCTGTGAACAGATCGAAATATTCGCGTTCGACCGTCGCCGCGACTGCATTGGCGGCGGATTCGGCCAGCGCGGCATGCGCGCGCCCAAGCGGCGTCGCATCGGCGGTCAATGCAGCCAGTTGATCGAGCAGTTTCTTCGATGGTGCGGCGGACAACAGCGTCGCGAGCAGCAGATATTCCTGCGCGCGCGCAACATCGACAGAATCGATCGGCGCTTCGGCGTGAAGCGGCTCGCTGTACAGATCAGGCCGCAAATTATCGCGCGAGATGCCGGTGGCGGCTTCGACAGCGATCACCCGTTGCGCGGGCACCTTGCTCCAGTTCGAAACAGAGGGCTGGCTGATGCCGATTTTGCGCGCAAGCTCTGCAACGCCGCCGGCGGCGTCAATGGCTCGCTCAAGGCCAGCATCGCGCACGTGGACCTCCATCCAAGTCCCGGGTGCTGATTTTGCTTTTGTTACAAAGCGCTAGCGGAGCCTAGTCCCGGCCCAACGGGGGGTCAATCAGCTCGCATAGTCTGAGGCTATGGCCTTTCGTCGCGGTCCCTAGCGGGGCAGCGCACTGCCGTGCGTGCGGCGCTCAACCGGCACCTGTTCGCCGTCGGCGCTTTCGGCGAGCGTTCGTTGCGTTGCAGCAGGATCAGGCGCGGATCCCGTGGTCGCGGCTTCTTCGGCGGCGATGCCCGGCAACTCGACCTCGCGCAATTCCTGCGATGAATCCGCGACTTCAACCGAACGTTCAGGCAGCGCCTCGGCCGGCTTGCCGAGGCCGCCGACGATTCTGTCGATGAGCGCGGTGAGCTCGGCCTCGGAGCAATCCAGCGGGCCAAAGCCCGGCATCGCGGTCGGGTCGTTGAAGTCCCAGGCGTTCTCGGCAAGCCCGACAAAGTCGCGAATGACGGGATCGGCAGTCCAGGCGCGACGAAGCGCCGCACGCGTCAGCTCCTGCGGAATTCCCTTGCGCAGGAAGGCCGTGATGTCGGTCGCCGACGTAATCGAGTCGAGCGAAGGCAGGCTCGAGAGGTCGAATTCCGTGTCGTCGTCGTTCACGGCAGGCGGCGGCATCGACTGCATGTCGTCGCGCATTGCCGGGTCCGGTTGCGTGGCGTTCGCCTTTGCCTCCTGCTTGCGACGGGACCAGCGCGCCAGGAACTTGTCCTCACTCATTCGTGTCCGCCTTCATGCTGCCGGCGCGCGAGCGCCTCCGGATCGGCCTGCCGTCGCTTGCGCTTGAAGAACTCACGTTCGACGTGGTGCTCGGCAATGAAGCTTTCAATCTGCTCACGCAGCATCTCCGGCATGGGGACAGCCTCGACCAGATTCGCACCGGCCTCCGTGAACGCCTCGCCCTCCGAAGGATCGGCGGTCGCGGCAGCCACCGAATAGGGCCAGGCGCCTTCCGCCGGCGACAAGACCGTCCAGATGGCCGGACTGCCCGAGGCGAGATTGTCGCGATAGCGCGCCGTCTCGGAACCATAGAGATCGACCATGGCGCTGCCGGCATAAAACAGCGTCGTCCCGTTCTCGTCGCGAAGCACCGTCCAGGGTTTGGTGTCCGGCTCGTCGGGCAGAACGGCAACCGCGCGCCAGACGAAATCGGTCCACGGCGAGTCCGCCTGATGCCGTTCCACCACGACGCCGACGGGAACACGCACAAGCGGCAGCGCGGCCGGACTCATGTCGCCATCTCCAGATGTTTGACCGGCAGCCCCGTCAGCAAGTTCTGCGGCTTCATCCGCAGCTTCTGATCGGCGTTCATCGACAGAATGAGATAGACCGGCTCGCCCCGTATCTCGTCTGCGGCCGCGCTCGTGTCCGCAAACGTCAGGCGGAACAAGGAGAGCACGCGTCCGGCGCTGCGGTCGTCGAGCTGCTCGCCATGCCAGAGACGGTCGCCGAGCCTGGTCGCGTCGGCGTCGAGCCCGACATACCAGGTGAGACGTTCATCACGCAGCTCGCGCAGCGGCTCAATGCTGACGTCGATCCCGAGCAGATGGGAGATCCAGCGCACCATCGCCTGCGCCAGCGCCGCCGGCCCGCGGCCGCCTGCGGTGAGGTCGAATGCCATGTCGAATTGATCGCTCCGGCGCCAGTAGTCGTCGGCATTGTCCTCACGCAAGACGTCCAGCTCGGCATCGGTCACCGCGCCCAGCATCGACATCAGCGAGAGCACCGGGGTCGGAGTCTCGTCCACCGACGACCTCTTCATCGCCGAGCAGCAGGGCCTGCTCCTGCGGCAGGATGCGCTGCGGGCGGAAGAACAGTTCGGCTGCGCGCAGCACGAACGGATCATCGCAGCCATCGAGCGCATTGCGCAGGATCACGTGCACGAGCTGATTGACAAACAGCGGCGGCAAATCGTTGGTCCCGGACCGGACGGTTGCAAGATAGGCCTGCTCCAGCGTCGGATGCCGCACGAGGAGGTCGCGGAAGGCAAGCACGAGCCGCCAGTTCTCTCGGGCATCCGCATCGACAATCGCTTCGATTTCTTCCGCGCCGACCGGCCTGCGGGGAGCCGCGAGCAGCGCGCGGTGCAGCCGCCGCTCGACTGGGCATGCTTCGTTCGGCGGAACCAGCTCCGGACGAACAAAATAGGCCTTCAGGAACTCGTCGGTGACGCAAAGCCCCCCGCTCTCGTCGCGATCGAGCAGATGGTGGCCGCACGCGATCCAGAAATCATTCATCGGTGCCGCAACTCCCCGCGCATATCGGCAAGCTTGAGATCACCGTCAGGCTCGACATCGTCTTCGACTTCCATGAACGAGAACGCCTTGCCGTGTCCCTGACCCTGGCGCAGTTGCAGCCTGCGGAACGATTCCCGGACTTCGCCGTCGCTCACCGAACGGTGAACGGCAATGAGCGAGCTGACCGGATGGTTGCAGAGCGACTGCGCGAAGGCGACCTCCTCTTCCGCCGCCGTCCGCGCGGTCGCCAGATCCGGCGCTCCGAAGCGATCGATCAATTGCCTCGCGAGGCGGTCGATCAGCGCGCTGCAATCGTTCTCGGTGGCAGGCACGATCTGCACCAGCGTCGACCAGCCCCAGGACTGCACCCCAAGGAAGCCACTGCGGAACGCGACGCGGGCCTTGCCGGTCAGCTTCGTCGGATCCTGATCGCAGAAGCGGAAGGCGCCGGAGACGGCCCATTCGCCCGGCTCGGCCGCCACATCGAATACGAAGGTGTCGGAGGGATCGAGCGCGATGCTGCGGAGCAGTTTCATAGCCGCGGCCCTCCGAGCTTCGGATCGAACCAGGACGGCGTTCCGAGTGCCTTGACGAGTACGCTGCGTTCGATCCTGTCGGCACCGACGCGGCGCGTGAGGAGATCGCCGCCGTCATCGATCCGCAGCACGGTTCGCCGCTCGCGGGGGATCCGGCTGAGATAGTCGCGCGCGAGGCTGCCAAAGCCGTCGGTCTGCCAGCTATCGATCGCCCGCATCAGGTGCCGCGCAAAGCTCTCGGTCACCTGCACGGCTCCCGCTTCGCCAAACCCCTCCTCATCCAGCGCGGACGCGAGCGGATGAACGCCCGATCCCTGATCGGCCATTGCGACCGTCCGGATCATGGCGCCGAACACCAGCCAGGCAGGCGGCTCGTCCTCGCGCGCGGACATCGGCCATCCCATCCGTCCGCCGCCGACCAGCCCACCGTCGATCACGACGGCGTCGGGCCAGCCGATCGCGACCGTCTTGTGCGGCGGCGCATAGGCGCGCAGAGCGTCGGTGAGCGCGACCATGCCCGCATAGAACGCGCGCCGCGCGGTGGCCAAGGGCTCGCCCGGCTCGAGCACCACGGCGAATTCGGCAAGATCGAACCGGCCGACGCACACCAGCGTGCCGGCACCGCTTTTGGGTGCAATGCGGCAAGCGTGAGCAAAGGCGTCTCCGCTCTCACGCAACCGAACGAGCGTGAATGGCGGCGGCAGATGGATCGCTTCCGCCACGGAGACCCGGCTGGTTCGGGTCGACCGCAAGGTCCTCCACTTTCCTTTTCTTCCCGATAGTGAATATCTATACGAGGTGAAGGAATGGCGCGAGTCCGTAAGACGGCGCCGCACCCGCGGAGGGATCGACCTGGAGCAGCCAGCGAAGACCGTCCTGATCTGCTCGTGTGAAGACACGATGCGCCTTGACGTGGCCGCGATCCAGCGTGGATGTCCCAACTGCGAGATCAGGAGCCATCGTCATCTCTGCGGCGCCGAGCTCGAACATTTCCGCAATGCCGCGAAAGCCGACGGCCCGCTGACCGTCGCCTGCACGCAGCAGGCCGGCCAGTTCACCAATGAGATGGGCGAACGCGCTGGCCCGACCAGCTTCGTCAACATCCGCGAGACGGCAGGCTGGTCGCACGACGGCGCGAAGGCGGGCCCGAAGACGGCGGCACTGCTTGCGGTGGCGGCGGTTCCCGCGCCGGACTATCCGCTGGTCACATTGTCGAGCGATGGCATCATCCTGATCTATGGGCGCGACGAGACCGCGATCGAGGCCGGCCGGCTGCTGGCGGACCATCTCGACGTCACGGTCATGCTCAGGAAGCCGGCGGACGTCGTGCCGCCTGCCGCAGCCGTGTTCCCGATCGTGAAGGGCACAATCCGCAACGCACGGGGGCATTTTGGCGGCTTCGAGCTCACGATCGACGACTACGCGCAGCCACGCCCGTCCTCACGCGCCCGCTTCGAGTTCGAAGCCCCCCGCAACGGCGCGATCTCGCGCTGCGATCTCGTGCTTGACCTCTCCGGCGAGCCGCCTCTGTTTCCCGCACACGATCTGCGGGACGGCTATCTCCGCGCGGATCCGAGAGATCCCGCGGCCATGCTGCGTGCGGTGCTTGCGGCCCGCGATCTCGTCGGAAGCTTCGACAAGCCGAGATATGTCGACTTCACACCCAGTCTGTGCGCGCATTCGCGCTCGAAGCTGACCGGATGCCATCGTTGCCTCGATTTGTGCCCGACCGGCGCGATCACGCCGGACGGCGACCATGTCGCAGTCAACGCGGAGGTGTGCGCAGGCTGCGGGCAATGCGCGGCCGCCTGCCCCACGGGAGCAGCATCCTACGCGCTGCCACCCGCCGATACCCAGTTGCAGATCCTCCGCGCCATGTTGCGCGCCTATCGCGAGGCCGGCGGAACGCATCCGGTCCTGCTGCTGCACGACAGCCAGCACGGCACGCCGCTGATCGATGCGCTCGCCCGCCATGGCGACGGATTGCCGGCCAATGTGCTTCCCCTCGCCGTCAACGAGCTGACGCAGGTCGGCCTGGAAGCCATCATCGGGGCCTTCGCATATGGCGCGGCTGCCGTGCGGCTCCTGCTGCGCGCCAAGCCACGACACGACGTGACCGGATCGTTGCAGACGATCCGGATGGCCGAGACCATTCTTGCCGGACTCGGATTTGACGGCCGCCGCGTGAGCACGATCGAAACCGACGATCCGGACACTCTGGCCGAGCAGCTGACGGGGATTGGCCCCCTCGCCGGCCTCGATAATCCCGCGACGTTCCTGACGGTCGGCAAGCGCGGCGATCTCCTTCGCTTCGGCTTGAGCGAACTGCATCGCCTCGCCCCCAAGCCGGTTGACGTGATCGCCTTGCCCGAAGGTGCACCTATCGGTGCGATCACCGTCGACGTCGGCGGTTGCACGCTGTGCCTGTCCTGTGTTTCGGCCTGCCCAACCGGCGCGCTCCGCGCCGATCCCGACCGCCCTGTCCTCAAATTCGTGGAGGACGCCTGCGTGCAGTGCGGTTTGTGTCAGAGCACCTGTCCTGAAAAAGTCATCAGGCTCACCCCGCAGATCGATTTCCGGGCAAGACGCGCGCCGGCGCGGGTGATCAAGGAAGAAGAACCTGCCCTGTGTATTCGCTGTGGCACGCCGTTCGGCGTCAAGAGCACGATCGATCGGATCGCGACCAAACTCGAGGGACGGCATTGGATGTACCCTGCCGGGGACCGCCGGACCGAGGCCTTGCGGATGTGCGCCGATTGCCGGGTCATCGTCATGAGCGAACAGCAGTTCGATCCGATCCAGGACGTGCCGGAACGCGCGCCGCCACGAACGACGGATGACTACCTGCGTCAACGCGAGAACAAGGACTAGCCGCATGCCTCGATTCATGAAGGTTCTGTCGACGTGCCTTGTCACCACCGCCCTTGGCGGCACAGCCGTCGAGGCCGCCGCTCTTACCAAAGCCGAAAAGGTTGCACTCAAGCAGGCAGTGGTCGCCTGCAAGGCCGAGGCGAAGGGCAAGAAGATCAAGTGGCTGTCCCGCCGCAAATACGTCAACCAGTGCGTCGTGGCAGCGCTCAAGGAACATCCCAGCATTAATATCGCCCGCATGCTCAAGGAGAACCCGGAGCTGACGAAAATTCCAGTGGAGCAATGGCCGGGGTATTAGAGCCTGATATCGCGGCTTGACGCTTTCGCTTGAGGACGCCGCAAGGCGGCTAGCGCCAACTCGGGCTATTTCGACGTCGCACGCGCCAGGAAGTCCGTGAGCGCGCGGCGATCTTCGGCCGAGCCGATCTGCTGCTCCGGCATCTTCGTGCCGGGCGTATAGGCGTTCGGCCCGATCTCGAACAATTTTGAGACGGTCTCCGGCGTCCAGACGATGTCCATCGTCTTGAGTGCGTCGGAGAAGCGATAGCCCGGCAGCGAGGCGATCTTCCGACCGAACAGTCCGGCAAGCGTCGGACCGGCGCGCTGCACCTCCGTCTCCGACAATGTGTGGCAGGCGACGCAGGCCCTGAAGATTTCGGCGCCGTGATCGCCGCCATAAGCGGCGAGCGGGTCCCTCGGCGTGCCCACCACGTTCGATCCGGCCGCCGCGCCAGTCAGTGCATTCCAGCGCCTGATCTTGCCGTCGGCGCCGCCGGTCAGGAGAACGCCATCGGGCAGGAATGCCACCGACCAAACCGGCCCGCCCAGCCCGGCGAGCGTGCGCAGCACGCTGCGCGCCTTGCGATCGACGATCGCCACCGTGCCGTCAATTGCCGCCGCGGCGATCAAGGCGCCGTCATGCGAGACTGCCAAGGCGACGATCGGAGTGGCGCCGGCCGTGACCTCGCCGCTTGCCTTGCCGTCGGCCGTCATCATGCGCAGCTTGCCGTCCGCTGCGCCGGTGACGATTTCGCCGTCAGGCGAGATGGCCACGGCATTCAGCGGCAACGGCACCGTGACGACCTCGGCGCTGCCGTCCGGCAGGCGCCAGATCCGCACCGTCAGATCGTAGCCCACGCTCACCAGCGACTGTCCGTCGGGGGCAAAGGCCACGCCATTCACGTTTTGCGAGTGACCTTGCAGCACGCGCGAGCCCCCGTCGGACAACGACGAGAGCCGCACGGTATGGTCCCACGAGGCGGATGCGAGCTTGGATGCATCGGGCGAAACGGCGAGCCCGACGATGGGTCCCGTATGGTCCGCGAAAACCCGGTCCGGCTGCGGCCGGCCCGACGTCCAGATGGCAATCCGGCCATCCGCACCCGCCGTTGCCATTCTTCCATCGCCGAGGAAGGCGACCGCGTTCACCGCACCCGAATGGAAGCGAAGGACCTGATCCGCGGACTCGGTTGCCAGCGACCATCGGATCGCCGCAGTGTCGAAGCTGCCCGACAGAACCGTCCTGCCATCGCCTGAAACGGCGATCGCGCGGACAGGTCCGCCGTGTCCGGCCAATTGCGCTTGCGCGGGTTGCAGCGCAAGAAGCAGCGATGCTGGTACAAGGAACGTGGCGAGACGCAAAATCAAATCCATGGCCGTCGGAGACACTCGCAGCGAAGCCCCGGGCCATTCTGCCCGTTTTTGCCGCCCGGCCAAAGTGCTCCCCTGGCGTCCATCGGCCCCGCCCGCGATCGTTCTGGAAATCTGGCATGTCCGTGGGCGACGGGCTTGGCCCCTGGCAACAACGTGCCCATTTCACCAGTAATCAACAAGGGAGCTCGTATTCGGTTCGGGGGTGCGACAAGCGGCGCCTTGAAGGGCGGCCCACGCGGTCGCAGTCTTGGCAAAGGCGCCTCACAAATCGAGGTTGAACATGCAAATACATCCGAAAGCATATCTGCAGTTCATCTCGCGCATTTGGCATTCTCGCGTGTTGCCGCCGCGGGATCGCAATCCCACCAGCCGGGACGCGTCGCCACTGCTCATCTACATCGCTGCGGTGTTGGCGCTGCTACTGGCAATTCTGATAGTCGATCGCCACGGTGCGCCGTTTCAATTCCCGGAACATGTCGGCGATCCCGCTGAGATCAACCCGATCTTCATGAGTTTTTGAAACACAGCGCGCGACGGGGGCTGCGCAAGCGAACAAGCCGTCCGACGCGTCGCGCTGTTCAACGCCAGACGATTTCCAGCCCGCTCATCCCGAACCGAATGCGTTCGGATGCGACGGCACCATTCTCTCTATTGCTGAGTTCCCCTCGGAAACACCAGCGATCGATCGTCGAAATCTTCAACCGGCAGCTTGTCTTGTTCTTGCACAACGGGCATCCCTGCCACCGATGTGTGGCTCACGGACGATGGATGCGATCTCGGGACATTCGTCGCAGCCAGAAAAAGCGCGAGGGCGGTCAGGCCGGCGATCATCAGGAGCTTCATGCGAACCTCCGTTGGTTCTGGGAGAGTCCTGACTAGTGCAGGACTCGACGTCCCCCTGTGAGATCGCTCACAACTCTCCTTTTGTTGATCAGCGCTGGAGCCGATGCGCTCCGGCTCCAGCCCCTTCCCAACCCGCCTATGGCAAATCTTTCGGGCGCGGCCACAAGCCGCCTTCGGACCAGGATTCGGATTCATCGGGCGACAAGGGATCCGCGCCACCGCCGGTCCGTGCGGGATCGACGTTGAGCCATCGGCGCAATTCGAGCTTGCCGATCTGGTTGCGGTGGACCTCGTCGGGGCCATCGGCCAGTCGCAACAAGCGAGTCGTCGCGAGCGCTGCCGAAAGGAAATGGTCGTTGTTGGTGCCGCCACCCCCGAACGCCTGGATCGCCCAGTCAACAATGGTCTGCGCCATGTTCGGCGCGACGACCTTGATCATCGCGATTTCCTGCCGCGCTGCCTTGTTGCCGACCGTGTCCATCATGTAGGCCGCTCTGAGCGTCAGCAGCCGCGCCTGGTCGATCTTCATGCGCGCTTCGGCCACGCGCTCGAGCGTCACGGTTTGCTCGGCGAGAGGCTTGCCGAAGGCGACGCGTTTCAGCGCGCGCCGGCACATGCGCTCGAGCACGCGCTCGGAGAGGCCGATCAACCGCATGCAATGATGAATGCGACCGGGTCCCAACCGCCCCTGCGCGATCTCGAACCCACGCCCCTCGCCGAGCAGCATGTTGGCGGCCGGCACGCGTACATTGGTGAATATCACCTCGGATGCACGATCCGGGACGCCGTAGAAGCCGAGCACAGGCAGCGAACGGACGACATGCACGCCGGGCGTCTCCTTCGGCACGAGGATCATCGACTGACGCTTGTGACGGTCCGGATTCTGCGGATCGGTCTGCCCCATGAAGATGATGATCTTGCATCGCGGATCGGTGGCGCCGGTGGTGTACCATTTGCGACCGTTGATCACGTAATCGTCGCCGTCGCGGACGATCGAGCTGGCCACATTGGTTGCGTCGGACGAGGCAACGTCGGGCTCCGTCATCGCAAAGGAAGAACGGATCTCGCCGGCCAGCAAGGGCTTCAGCCAGCGTTCCTTCTGCGCCTCCGTACCGTAGCGCAGGATGGTCTCCATGTTGCCCGTGTCAGGGGCGCTGCAATTGAAGACCTCGGGAGCAAGATGCGAGCGCCCCATGATCTCGCAAAGCGGGGCATATTCGAGATTGGTCAGCCCGTCCTCGTGAGCGGGCAGAAACAGGTTCCACAGGCCGGCCTGTTGTGCGCGCGGCTTCAGTTCCTCGACAACCGGGTGCACAGCCCAGGGCCCGAGCCGCTCGGCCTCCTGATAGTATCGGCGCTCATTCGGGTAGATGTGCTCCATCATGAAGCGCTGGAGACGCGCGGCCAGTTGCTGGCTGCGCTCGCTTTGGGTGATATCCACGTAGATTCTCCTTACCGGCCGCGCAGGCCGTCCCTGAGCGTGTTTCGGGTGATTTTGCCGGATTCCGTCTTCGGCAGATCGTCCAGCACGCGAATGTCGACCGGGCACTTGTAGGCCGCCAGTCGCTCGCGGCAAAAGCGCGAGAGCGCGGCAACGTCGATCACGGTGCCGGGTTGAGCGGAGACGAAGGCGACCACCGTCTCGCCGCGATAGGGATCGGCGGCGCCGACGACGGCTGCTTCGCGCACGCCCGGAAAGCCATAGATCACATCTTCGACTTCACGCGGCCAGACCTTGAAGCCGGAGGCGGAGATCATGTCCTTCTTGCGATCCACGAGGTAGAACCAGCCGCTCTCGTCAAAGAAGCCGACGTCGCCGCTATGCAGCCAGCCGTTGCTCAGCACCTCGTCGGTTTCCGCCGGCTTTCTCCAGTAGCCGGCCATCACGCCTGCGCCACGCACAACCACCTCGCCATGCGCGCCGGGTCCGAGCGGGCGGCGCTCGTCGTCAACGACGATCGCATCGACGCCCGAAGTCGGCCTGCCGATAGACAGCGCGCCTGAGTCAGGATCGACCGGAATCCGACCCTCGTTGGGCGCAAGATGGCTTGCAGAGGTCAGTTCGGTCATTCCATAGGAACTGCGGATCGCCCGTCCGAACCGTCTCGCAAAGGCATCGATGACCGAGGGCGCGATCGGCGCGCCGCCGGAATAGATATGAACGAAGCTCTCGAAATGCCGGCTGGTCGCGTCAGCCTGGTTCATCAGCGCGATGTATGCGGTGATGGCACCGACGATGAATGTCGGCCGCCATTCAAGGAAGGCATCGAGCGCGACCTGGGGCTGGAAGCGATAGGTCAGCACCATCGCCGCACGCGCGGCAAACGCCGCGACCATCTGGATTTCAAAGCCGGTGATGTGGAACAGCGGCGCGACCCCAAAGATGCGCGACGTGCCGTTCAATTCGAAATGATCGCAACAGATCAACGCGGTCGCCACCAGATTGCGATGCGTGAGCATGGCGCCCTTTGGAACGCCCGTGGTTCCGGAGGTATACAAGAGAAGGGCGATGTCGTCGGACGTCAGAACCGGTGCCGGTGGTGCGGCTGCATTTTCGGCGAAAACCGTCGCCAGCGCCCGGGCCTGCGGAGCTGCGCCCGGCACCGGCAGCACCCGGACATCGTTTCGCAGCTGGAATTCCCGAGCGCCGGTCCAGAACACCAGCTCGGAATCGACCGAACCGGCGGCCAGGAAAACGTTCTCCCATTGATCGTCGTGGCAGATCACCGCCTTCGGCTCGCAATCCCCGAACAGCTTGCGAAGCTCTGGCGTGCGGTACATCGGGTTGAGGCTGACGACGATGGCCCCGACCTTCCAGGCCGCCACGCTGACGATGACGAACTGCGGCACATTCTGAAGAATGACGGCGACCCGATCGCCGCGCCCAACTCCTTTTTGCGCGAAGCGGGCGGCGAGCCGGTCGCTGAGCCGATCGATATCGGCATAGGTCTGCGTCGCATCTAAATAGAACACGGCCGGCGCCTCGCGCGGCGCGGCTCGAAACAGATCAAGCGCCGTCCGCCTTCCGGGATCGGGCGGAGCGACCGATTCCCCGAGCCGCGCGCGCAGCCGGCCCGCGGCTTCCTCGTAAGCGCGTGCACGCGACACGGAATCCAGGTCGACAGTCATCGCCGCTTGCCACCACTGTCGCAACGATGGCAGCCCCGTCCGGGCCGGCGGCCGCTATAGCCCGCCGCCACCTGGCGCAGCAGGAACCGTGGCAAAAGGCGTTCGCCGCCACTACTCATTGGCACTTTTTCCTCGATAGACCGAGCCGAGACGCGCATGCGGAAGCGCGGCACGGCTTGCAAGGGGCGGCTGGGCCGCCCCACTCTCTTTGCTTGAATGACAACGCGCGTGCGCCGGATGTGGAGACGCACCAACACCTGTGCAGCTTCGACATCGCGCGCCCGGATCGCGTCCATGATCAGGACATGCTGGGGATCGGAGAACGGAAACCCGTCCTTGGCATAGGTCTCGCTCACAAACTGTCGCCGGAAATGCTGCGTGCTGTTCCAGAAGCGTTCGACCATCACGAGCAGTTGCGGCATCCGCGCCCGCGAATAGGTCCGTAGATGAAACTCCCGATCAAGCTGGATGTATTCCTCGAGCGTGGTGACCTGCTCAAGTTCGCGCACAATGCGGTCAAGCGTCTCGATATCCTCGTCGGTCAGATTTGGAACGCTTTCGCCGATGGCAAGCGGCTCGACCGCTTCACGGATCTTGTAGATCTCGATCGATTCTTCCGAATTGACGTCCGCAATCCAGGCGCCACGGTTCGGCGCCATCACGACGAGCCCCTCGTTCTCGAGCTGCTTCAGCGCCTCGCGCACGGGAATGCGGCTGGCTCCGAAATGGGCCGCAAGAAGCTCCTGCCGAATCCGCGTGCCTGGCCGCATCTCGCCGCTCAGCACCGCGCTGCGAAATCTCGCTTGCGATCCTCTCGCTCATCAGGCGACGGGACTCCGGATCGTCCTCATTGCCGTCCCGCGTCATGTCCTTCCAATGGGGAGGCCGCTGATAAGGACTCATGAAAGGCCCTCCTTCAATGAATGGCCGCGTACATGATCTTGTCCTCGGTCGCATCAGCCCGTGCCATTTCCTCGACGATACGTCCGCCGCGAGCGACCAGGATCCGATCCGAGATAGCCAGAATCTCCGGCAGATAGGAAGAAATAACGACAACCGCCTTGTTCTCGCGCGCCAGCCTGCGAATCGCCTCGTGAATTTGTGGAATGGCGCTCACATCGACACCACGCGTCGGTTCGTCGAAGATGACCACCGTAGGCTCCTGGGCCAGAGACTTTCCCACCACGACTTTCTGTTGGTTGCCGCCGGAATATTCGACAATCTTCAGCGTCCGCTTCAATGCAGAGATCGAGAGCGCCGAGATCCATTGATCGGCGATCCGTTTCATCTCGCGCGCGGAGTAAAGGAACCGCTTGACGCGCGGCGACGACAGATAGCCAAGATAGATATTCTGATCCACCGTCATCGTCTCGAAGAAACCGTCGACCTTGCGATCCTCGGTGATGTAGGCGATTCCGTCGCGCACCGCCTGCCGCGGCACCCGGTAGCGGACCGGCTTGTCCCGCAGATAGATCATCCCGCCGCGCAGGAAGTTGCGCTTGCGGGCGCCGCTGACGATCTGCGCGATCTCGGAGCGCCCTGCCCCGACCAGCCCGAAGATCCCGACGACTTCTCCGTTGAACACCGAGAACGACATATTCTTGACGATGCTGCCCATCGTCACGTTCTCGACCGAAAGCACCTTCTCACCGCGGGAGGCATGCGGCTTCGGCGCATCCGGATCAGCCCCGTGGGTCGCGTACTGCGCTGCGGTTTCCTCACGGCCAACCATCATCCGCACGAGCGCGTCCCGCGTGACGTCCTTCGCCGGTACGGTGGCGACCAGCTTGCCGTCGCGAAGCACGGTGATGCGATCGGCGATGTTCAATGCCTCTTCCAGCGCATGCGAGATGAAGATGATCCCGGCGCCCTTCTCCTTCAGGGTGTTGAGAAGATGGAACAGATGCTGCGTCTCTTCGGGGGTCAGCGATGCGGTCGGCTCATCAAAGATGAAGACCTGGGCGTTGTGGCGAACCGCACGCACGATTTCGAACCATCTGCCGCTTGGCCGTTCCGAGATTCTCCACCAGCACGAGCGGGTCGACGTTGAAGTTCATCGATTGCAGCGACTGGGTCGCCGCGATGTTGATCTTGCTGTAGACCGTGACCCATTTCTCCATGCCGAGTTCAAGGTTCTGCGCCACCGTCATCGAGGGGACCAGGCTGGATTCCTGGTAGACCATCGCCACCCCACCCTCGAGCGCTTCCTTTGGCGACGCGAACGAAACCTTGCGTCCCTGGATCAGGTAGTCGCCGGAGGTCAGCACGATCGCACCGGCAATCGCCTTGCAGAGCGTCGATTTCCCCGCGCCGTTTTCTCCTAGCAGCGCGTGGATTTCGCCCGGCCGCAGATCGAAATTGACACCATCGATGGCGTGCAGACCGCCATAGACCTTGCTGCCATTGACGATCTGAAGCAGCGGGGTCCCTGCCTGTTGTTCCGCCGGCATGGCGTTCATCCTTCCTGCATGCCGCGACCAGGCGGCAGTTCGACGAGGCAATCGCGTCCCTTGGACACCGCCAGCACGCGCGAGCCGATCGGGCGAACGGCGGTGATTCCATGAACCCGACCATCGACGCGGCTGTGCAGCGTCTCGGTCGCCGCGCCCTTGTCGTCGAGCCGGGCGACGAGACCATAGGAACGCGGCGGCGCCCACGGCTTCTGGATACCGAGTTTCTTGATGCGGCCGATCTGGGTCGGTTCGCGCGGATTGAGGCGGCCATCCAGCGCCGGCCCGATCCAAAGCTCAGGTGGCACCGTCCGCATCATCTCTTCGCAGAATGCCCGCTCGCGCAGGACGAATTCGGTCAATTGCGTGCGCAGCGCGAGGAAGGCCATCCAGACCTCACCGTTCGCGCCTCGGGCAAGACGCGCCGGATAGCCGGTATGATTCTTGACGATCACGCGCCTGTCGTCACCCGCGCGTGAAAAGGCGGTCAAGCGATGGGTCCAGGATTCGGCGACCCAGACCTCCTCGCCGTCACCGGACACGACCAAGCCGAGCGGCCATGCGAGCTTGTCCGCGCGCACGCTCGCACTGCCGAGCGAGGAATTGCAGGCGATGAGCCGGCCCGACGGGGCGCGGTTCTGCATCAGGTCGGTCAGCCATTGCTCTGGCCGATTGTTTCGCGAGCCGTCGGTCAGGTAGATCGCCCCGTCCGGCGCGACCGTCACCGACAACGGACAGGCAATCTTCTCGCCGCCGACGCTTTCGAGCTTGCCGGCGATCTCGCCAGCCGGCGAAAGCGCCACCAGCCCCACGCCGGAGACGCAGGCGAGCAGCCTGCCGTCCGGCGTGCAGGCAAGCCCGCCGACCGGGCCGTCGAGCGTCGCGAACGCCGCGCGCGTGTTGAAGTCGTCTCCCGTGCAACGCAGGACGCGGTTGCCGGTCGAGACATAGAGCGCACCGTCCTGCCCGAGCGCGATGTCGTCCGGTCGCTCGATCTCGTCGCCGAGTTGGCGGGCCTGGTCGAGCCGCTGGTTCGGCGAGAAGGCGCCGTCGAGCACCGGAATGCCGTGAATTTCCCGGTTCGGGGACAGCACGCGATCGATGATATCGCCAAGCAGAGACATGGCTCAGGCCCTTCCCCAATAGGACTTGTGCGCTTCCCAGGTGGGGTCGGCGTCCTGCAGGCGGATACGGCCGATGCGGTTGTTCTCCAGACCCCCGATATAGAGATAGCCCTTGTGTTCACGGACCGACGTGATGGTCGGATGCGAAAGCCCGCCCGGATCCCAGAGCGATTCCGTCACCACGCCATTGTCGTCGAACTTGACCACGCAGCCATAGTTGATGCCGGGGCACAGCCACTCGTCCGGCGGGATTTGCTTGACCATGCGGGTGCGGAAAACAGGGTTGCGCATCGCAAGGTCGTAGACCGGCGTGCGCAGGCCGACGAAGGCGAGCCAGTACTTGCCGTCGGAGGCGCGGTTGATGTTGTCGCAATAGCCCGGAAGGTTGTCGATCAGGATTTCGCTGGTGCCCGCCTTCGGGCCGGCGATCCAGAAGCGGTTGATCTGGCATAGCCAGGTGCTGGCCCACAGCACCGACTGACCGTCATGCGAAATGCAGATGCCATTGGGGAACGTCAGGTTCTTGAGGACCGTCCTGGTGGTGCCGGTCTTCGGATCGTGGCAGATCAGCCGACCGTTGCCGCGCCCCTCGAAGCCGTCGAGCGCCCAGTCGGTCAGTTCATAGCGGGTCGAGGCCTCGCTGAAATAGATCTTGCCGTCCGGCGCGACGTCGAGATCGTCAGCGAGATAAAGTCGCGAGTCGTCCTTGAGGCGCGTACGCGTGCGCGTGGTGCGGTCGGTGACCTTGAAGACCGAGCGATCGGGCTTCACGCCGTAAACGCCCATGCCCGCGATGCAGACGAGGAGGTTCTGATCCCGATCGAACGCCAACCCGAGCGGCCGGCCGCCGATGCGTGCGAATTCCTCGCGCACGGTATAGTCAGGCGCGAGAAAGCGGATGATCGAACCGTTGCGGTTGACGGTGTAGAGGTTGTCCTTGCGGTCAAGGATGATGTCTTCCGGGCCTTCGATCATGTTGAGCGCGATCGCTTCCGCGTTCTTCAGGCGATCGTTCTCCGCGAACGGCGTGCCGCTGCCCCGCTCGACCGACGGCGGCGGCTCGAAATCAACCCAGCTTGGGGTGACGTAGACCTTTTGCAGCACCTTGCCCTTGTTCTTGACCCACTTCACGTTGAAGCCGACCGCAAGCAGCAGGATGATGCCGATGATGGCGGTCGTCAGGTTGCCGGAGATGCCGAGCCGAACCATGCCGCTGGTGAGCATGAAGATGATCGCCGCGCCCATGACGGCGCGCGCGATGGTACCGCGGCCGCCGGCCAGGCTGATGCCGCCGAGCACCACCGCGGCCAGCGCGTTGATCTCCCAGCCGACGCCGGTGTCGGTGCCCGAGCTGCTCTGCCGGGCGGCATCGAGGATTCCCGCCAGCGCCGCGATCGCGCCCGACATCACATAGGCCGAGAACAGCACGCGCTTGACGTTGACGCCGGCGTGGCGGGCCGCCTTGCGGCTCGACCCGACCGCCATGATGTGGACGCCGGGCTTGATGCGGGTGAGGAAGAAGTGGGTTCCGACCGCAAGCAGGATCAGCACCAGCATGTTGAAGGGAATGCCGAGAACCCTCCCCGAGCCCATGAAGTCCCACGTACTGGACCCGCTGTCGATGCTCGCGAGTTCGTTCGTGAACGCAACCGTCACCTTGTTGTAGGCGGCGCGGACGATGATGAGGACGACGAGCGTCGTCAGGAACGGCCGGGTCTTGCCGTAGGCAATCAGGCCGCCGTTGATCGCGCCCATCGCCGCACCGAACAGGACCACAAGCACGATCGTCACGGGCAGCGGCAGCCCGAGGATGAGATACAGATAGAGCGCGAGGAAGTTCGACATCGCGAACACCGCGCCGACCGACAGGTCGATGCCGCCCGACAGCACGGAGAAGGCCATCGCGACCGCGACCATGCCCTGCTCCGCGAAATTTCGCATCAATTCCTGCAGGCTGCCCGCCGTCAGGTAGCGCGGGATCATGATCGCGAAGGCCAGGAAAACCGCGATCGTCAGCGTGAATGGAATGATCGGCTCCATCCAGCGCTTCTCAAGCAGTTCGCCCAGGAACAACTGGGGCGAATGGCGGTGCCAGGCTCGTTGCAGGCTCTTCATCAACAGACTCCGGCGGGCTCGGCGCAGCAGCGGCCGAACGGCGGGACGACGCGGGGGATTTGGATCGACAGCTCCGGCCTGCCCGCGCCGCGGTGGGCGCGGGCGCCGGAACGACTTACTTCGCGCCCTTCGGGATGCTGAAGCAGTACATGCGATCGTCCTTCGACTTCACCCAGGCGGGGGTCGTGTAATAGGCGATGTTCTTCGCGCCCGGCTTGTCGCCGCTCTGCAACAGCGCGATCACCGCGTCGGCGATG
Source organism: Bradyrhizobium sp. BR 1433 (assembly GCF_051547665.1). Taxonomy (NCBI): domain Bacteria; kingdom Pseudomonadati; phylum Pseudomonadota; class Alphaproteobacteria; order Hyphomicrobiales; family Nitrobacteraceae; genus Bradyrhizobium; species Bradyrhizobium sp. BR 1433. The sequence goes on along the minus strand of NZ_JBPUGG010000001.1, from coordinate 8,431,305 downwards.
GTCTGGCCCTGCACGTCGGCGCGATACGACAGGTTCGCGGAGAACGCGCCTTGCTCGAGCAGATCGCAATCCGCAGGCTGGCCGTCGCTGGCGACGAACACCTTCACCTTGTCGCCCATGTTGGCTGCCTTGATCGCCTGCGCCGCGCCCGCGGTTTGCGGTCCCCAGACGCTGAGGATCCCGCACAGCTTGGGATGCTGCTGCAACACGGTGGTCGTGATGTCGCCGGCCTTATTGGCGTCCCAGCTGGTCGGCTGCGACGACACGACCTTGATCGACGGATCGGTCTTGAACACCTCCATCGCGCCATTCTTCATGTCGAGCGAATAGGCTGCGGTCGCCTCGCCTTCGAGGATCGCAACCTCGCCGGAGCCCTTGCCGCCGCCACACTGATTGATGACCTCGCGCGCGATCTTGGTGCCGAGATCCTTGGCATCGACGCCGACATAGGCGTCGGTCAGGGTGTTCGACGCCATGTTGACCTGCACGACATAGATGCCCGCATCCATCGCACGCTTCAGCTCCTTGGCGAGCAGCGTGACGTTCGGATTTTGCACCACGATCACGTCGGGCTTGTCGTTGATATAGTCGCTGACGGTCTGAAGCTGGATGTCAGACTTCATGTTGGCGTCGCGGGTGACGAGCTTGATGCCGTAATCGTCGAAGCGATCCTTCATCACGCGCGTCCATTCGGATTCCAGAACGCCCATCCAGACCGGCGACCAGGCCACCGTCTTGCCCTTGAGCGACTTGTCGAATTTTTCGCGCAGCTGGTCGCGCGGCCCGGCCGCCTGCGATGGCGCCGCCACCAGTGCGGCGGTTGCCACCATCGCCGCCAGTCCGATGCCGGCAAACGCCCTCCTGTGCACAGCTTTCGTCATGTCAATTCCTCCCCTTTATGTCGGCCGACTGTTGCGGCCCGTTGGTTGATGCAGAGCTCTAATCGCCCTGCTTCGACGTCTCCTCGTCGCGCGGATGCAGCCGGGAATCGAGCAGGATCGCGATCAGCAGCACGACACCCTTGACGATGTTCTGGGTCTGCACGTCCATGTCCATGATGGTCATGCCGTTCAGCAGCACGCCGATCAGCAGCGTTCCGGCGATGACGCTCATCACGTTGCCGCGGCCGCCGACGAGGCTGACGCCGCCGAGCACCACAACCATGATGACGTCGAAAATGATCGTCGATTCCGCGACCTGGAGATGCATCAGCGCCGTCTGCGCGACCATCACGACACCGCCGACATACCCGATCGCGGCGCACAGCGCGTACTCGATCATGGTCAGCGGGCGGGTCGGCAGACCGGTCTGACGCGCGGCGTCGGGATTGTCGCCATGGGCATAGACGAAGCGCCCGATCACGGTGCGCGACAGGAAAAGATGCACGACGACCGCGGTGGCCGCGAAGATCAGGATCGAGATCGGAACGCCACCCCAGATGTTGCCGCCGAGCCGCAGGAATTCGTCATGCCCCTTGGAAAGATAGACGACATAGTGCTGCACCGCTGTGGTGCGCACGATCCCCAGCACCGCAAGGCTCGACGCCAGCGTCGTCAGCAACGGCGGCATCTCGATCACCGAGATCAGAAACCCGTTCAGGACGCCGATGGCGATCGCCATCACGAAGCCGATCAGCAGCGCGACCGGCGTCGCGTAGCCCGAGTTCATCAGGATGATCGCGATTGCGGTGGAAGCGGCAAAGGAGGCGACTTGCGACAGATCCAGTCCACGCCCGATCACGACCACGGCCATGCCGAGCGCGAGAATGCCGAGTATCGAAATGTTGCGCGCCAGCGCGAACAGATTGCCCAGCGTCAGGAAGCCCTTCAGGAAGATCGAAAAAATGACGATCAGGACCGCGCACATCACCAGCACGGCCGTCGTCTGCGTCAATTTCGCCCCGCGCGCGCCCGAACTGCCGGTCACCGGGTCCTCCAGGACTGATTTTATTGTGGGCGGAAATTGAACAGAATGTATCCAGAAGTCAATCTCCGTATCCAATTTTTGGACAGCAAGCGGTTTGGTCACGGGATAAACTCGCGCCCGAAACTCAAGTAACTATTTGTAATTATGTTGATATATGTACCGCAGACCAGTCACAATCGAGGCGCATTTTCTTCCGAGTTCGATCGACTTTTTGAAGCCGGCATCGCGACATTGGATACATTCGGCCCAGCGTGACCTGACGGCCGGTTTAAATTCAGTCTCGGCGCGCCCATATGCGCGACAGGTTCGCAAACACTGACGGCACCAGATTGTCCGAGCAACTGTCGATGTTCGATGCGCCCGCCGCAGGACCGGCGGGTCTGCGCTACGCGCCGGATTTCATCTCCAAAGCAACCGAGGGCGAGCTCATCCGCCACATCCGGGCACTTCCGCTTGCCCCCTTCCAGTTCGGACAGTTCGAAGGCAAGCGCCGCGTGGCCTCGTTCAGTTACCGGTACGACTATGGGTCGCGCCGACTGGAATGTACCGAACCGATCCCCTCCTGGTTAAGCGACATCGTCGCCGCGATCCAATCCTTCGGCGGCGCGTCGACCGAGATCGGGCAGATCCTGTGCACCGAGTATGATTGCGGCGTCGGTATCGGCTGGCACCGCGACAAGCCGCATTTCGACAGGATTTTCGGACTGTCCCTGGGATCCGCATGCAAGTTCCGCTTTCGTCGTCGGACGGAAAACGGATGGGAGCGGTTCACGCTCGATACGGCGCCCCGATCACTCTATCTGATGGCCGGTGATGCACGGCAGATATGGGAGCACAGCATTCCGCCGGTCGAGGCCCCCAGATATTCGATCACTTTTCGAACCATGGTCGAAACGGCGCGGGGCGCCAAAGCGTCGCGATGACCTTGGATTGCCGGTTCCAGCGATCCGCTGCGCATCGCCGCATCAACCCTGATCGAGCGCTACTTCGATCCGATCGGAAGACGCAATCCTGAGCGGAAGGTGCGACCAACGCCGCGCGAATGGTTGATGGGACGGGGGCGGACGAGCCTGGGAAGTTCGTCCGCCGAGAGATCGCGCGTCCCCGGATTCGATCGCGGGGAACGCACCGGGCGTCTCACGCCGCTTTCGCAGCAGCCTTGTCGGCCGGTGCCGTTTCCATGGCGCGCATATAGAGATCGAGCAGCGATTCGCGCTCGTCGCGCTCATCCTGATCCTGCTTTCGCAGTTTGACGATCTCCTTGAGGATCTTCACGTCGAAACCCTCACCCTTGGCTTCCGAAAACACTTCCTTCTTCTGCTCATTCAGTTCCTGCAGTTCAGCGTCCAAATTCTCGATCCGCTCGATGAAGGAACGAATTTTTCCGCCGGGAATGGTGATGTCAGACATGGTGCCTCTGAATGAGGCGGTGAAAATGAAAGCAAAGTGATAACCAATGTCTTAAGCTTCATCGGTTCCTGTAGCGCATCTATCCCGCGGCTTGCCGCGGTATTTCAGACCGCGATCCAGCTGATCACGGCCGCGGCCGACGTCCAGAGCGTCCATCCAAGGCCAAGCAGGGACATCACCGCGGCCGCCATTGCTACGGCCAGCAGCAGACCATCTTCCTGCAGGTAAGCGATCGCGATCAGGACGACCACAATCCCGGGAATGACGTTGACCAGAGGCAGGGGCCAGCCCGCCAACAGGCCCAGCAGGAACACGACCAACCCAACAAGCCGGTCAGTCACGTCATGGCGCGCGTTCCAGCGCGGCCGGCTGATGTTCTCGATCGCGCGCAGCAGCGGACCTGCTTTGACGGTGAACCGCTTGAATCGCTTGAAGTCGAACGGCCGCTTCGACAGGAAGCGGGGAAAAGATGGAGCACTGTGCCCCAACATCATCTCGACCGCCGGAAACAGGAGGGCCAGCGTCGCAACCGTGGCGACGCCGGGGACGATCACGAGTAGCCCCAGCAACAGCAGGAGCAGCCCGAACGAGCGCCTGTCCAGATGGCTGAGGAGCCATTCGAGGTCGACGGGGCCGTCAGGTGCTTGCGCGACGAGTTCTTCGAGGAGCTGGGAAGTACGGGTAGGCGCTGAGCGGGGAACGGGCAAATGAAGCATTACCCGGTAACATGGTCGAACTCCGTATCGATTGCAACGAATGCCAGAGGCGCCTAGGAAGCATTGATGGACAACAATTCCGACCAGGCGTGGCACGGCCATGCGCCGAACAGCCCTCTGCCCGCCGGTCGCCGCCGCTGGCCGTGGTTTCTTCTGATCGTCGTCGTCGCCCTTGTCGGCGCCGGCAGCGTCTACGCCTGGCCCGAAGTCGCGGCATTGGTCGCCGCCATAAGCCACGAATCGTCCGGCGGAGCGACGACGAGCGACAAGGAGGCATTGCCAACTCTCCTCGCGGCCCAGCAGAAGCTCGAGGAAGACCTCGCCGCACTCGATCGGTCGGTAGCCGACGGGCAGGCGCAGTTGAAGGCCATTACCGACCAGCTGGCGGCCCTGACCTCGAAGGTCGAAGAGTTGCAGCACCTGCCCCCGCCGGCAGCACCGCCGCCACCTGTTGCGGCCGAGGCGCCGCGCGCCCCGATCGCGCCACCCGCCCCGCAGCCGAGAAAGCCGCCGCTTCGGGCCGCCAGGCCTTCGGGTCCCGTTTCGACTGGCGGCGCACCGCTCAATGCCGCGCCCGGCAGCATGGCCCGTTGAGCTCAGAAATGCCCCAAACCGCATTCCGATTTTTGGCTTGGGGTTTGATCCTCGGCCTCTTCATCGTCACCGATACGACGATGGCATTTCGTCCCCACACGTTGATATCGCCAAACGCCGATCGTTTTGTCGCCCTATTCGTTGTCGGAGCCGTCTTTTCCCTCGCCTATCCGAAGCATGTCCTGCCAATCTTGCTGGCACTGCTCGCCGTCATTGTCGGCTTCGAACTCATTCAAAAGCTGCTCGCCGGCAGGCATGGCTACATAAAAGACATATTCGTCAAAGGTGCCGGCTGCTGCGCAGGCGTTGTCGCCGCCACTGCCCTGAGACGCGCGCTTTCAGCGATGTCCAAGCCGACAGGTACCTCCTGACGTCCTGCGCCGCCTTTGCCCTGTTCGACGTTGGCGCAGAGGCACGTGTCGGCAACCTTCGGTCCAATCCATCATCAAACCTGCCTTGGCACGTGCAAGTCCGCTATTCAAATTGGACCGGCTCGGATCCGGGATAGGAATGAGCGACGAACTCGCAGAACGCGCGAGCCGCTGGAGAAAGCTTCGCCTTGTCCTTCCAGGCAAGCCCGACATCCATGGTGTGGACGTCGTCATCGAGCGTCTTGAGATCGATGCGATGTCCTTCGAGCGACCAGGGACGGTAGACCATGTCGGACAGGATTGTAATTCCCATGCCGGTTGCGACCATGCTGCGAACCGCTTCGACCGACAGGGTCCGGAAGATGACGTTCGGCACGTACGCCGTATGCTGCCAGTAACGCATCGCGGAGCGTTCGGCTTCATCGACGGTCAACATCAGATAGGGCTCGCTCACCAGGTCCGCCAGCTTGATGCTGTCCTTGCGAAGCAACGGATGATTGACGCAAGTCCACAAGCGACGCGGCGAGCGCAACAAGAGCCGCGAGCGAATGGAGTGCCGGTCATGCAAGTTCGCAACCAGCATGATGGCCGCATCGACGCTACCGCTGATCAAGCTCTGCTCGATCGCGTCGCGCGGAAACTCGTGGAGACGCACCGTGATGCCCGGGAATGATCGCCAGAAGCGCGACAACAAAGGCGGCAGGAAATATCCGGCGATGGTGTAGCTGACGGCGACATCGACGGTGCCGTCCACCTGCATTCCCCAGCGATGCGGCCCGCGTATCGCATCCGATACGCTGGCCTCGATGGCGCGGGCACGCTGCAAGAACTCCCGTCCGTCAAAGGTCAGCGTCACGCCGTTCGAGTGACGGTCGAACAGCTTGTGGCCGAGCTCGGCCTCGAGCGCCTTGATGGACGCGGTGACCGCAGACTGCGTCACGCTGAGCGCCGCCGCGGCAGCCGAAACGCGCCCGGTCTCGGCGGTTGCGATGAAATGCCGAACCTGACGGAACGTCAGAGACATAAAAATTTCCGATATCAGCGAACGATATTTCGAATTTTACAATCCCCCGGCGGACCGGAAAAATCAATCCATCGGTTCGCGAGTGAGAGGCATTGAGGTCATGTCCGATGGTTTGGAGTTGGTCGCTCGCGATATCAGCGTCCAATTCGAAGGCCTGAAGGCGCTGTCCAACGTGACCTTGACCGTACCGCGGGGACGTATCGCCGGACTGATTGGTCCGAACGGAGCCGGCAAGACCACCCTTATTAATGTGCTGACGGGTTTCCAGCCGGTTGGCGCCGGAACCGTGGAACTGGAGGGCGAGACGCTGAGTGGCATTGCAGCGCACAAGCTGCGCCGCAAGGGCGTGGCGCGGACCTTCCAGTCGGGCCGACTTTTCCGCGACCTGCCGGTGATGGACAACCTTGAGGTCACCGGCGTCGGCCTGGGCCAATCCCGTCCGGAGGCGATCGGTGAAGCCGAGCGCGTCATGGCCTGGCTCGGCATTTCGCATCTGTCCAATACCATCGCCGGCGCCCTGCCCTATACCGACGAGCGCCGCGTCGCGATCGGCCGCGCCATCATGTGCACACCGCGCTATCTGCTGCTCGACGAACCGGCGGCAGGAATGTCGGAGCGTGAGAGCCACGAACTTGCCGCCATCATCCGGCGGATCGCCGGCGAGCTCAATGTCGGGGTGCTGCTGATCGAGCACAATATCGGCCTCGTGCTCGAGCTCTGCGAGCGCATCTACGTCCTCGATTCCGGTGAGGTCATCGAAGCCGGCCCGCCCGCTCAGATCCGTGACAGCGATGCGGTGCGGCACGCCTATATGGGTACGCAGCGCGACGAGCTGCTTCCGCCAGTCGCCGCCAAAGAGGCCGTCGCGTCATGACGCTGCTTGCCGTCGACGACATCACCGTCAGCTATGGCCGCCTGACGGCTCTCCGCGGCCTGACGCTGAAGATCGACGAAGGCGAAATCCTGTTCGTGACCGGCCCGAACGGCGCTGGCAAGTCGACCTTGCTCAACGCCATCGCAGGCGTCGTGCCACCGGGCTCCGGGTCCATCATGATCGATGGCGCAAAGATCACGGGTGCCGCACCCGAAGACATCGCCCGGCGCGGATTTTCCCTGGTTCCGGAGGGACGCAATGTCTTTGGCGCGCTGACGATCGAGGAGAACCTGAAGGTCGGAACCGGCATGCGCGCCGACCGCAAGAAGATCGCCGACGACCTGGATCAGGTCTACGAGGAATTCCCGATGCTGGCCGAGCGCCGCCACACCCCGGCGGGCATGCTCTCCGGCGGCCAGCAGCAGATGCTCGTCATTGGCCGCGCCTTGATGGCCGCGCCCCGCATCATGGCGATCGACGAGCCGTCGCTCGGCCTTGCGCCAAAGATCATCGACCAGGTCTATGAGATCCTGGTGCGGCTGCGGACGCAGCGCAAGCTCACACTTCTAATCGTCGAGCAGAGCTCGACACGCGCCATGATGACGGGCGGACGAATGGTCCTGATCCGCGGCGGCCGCATCGTGCTCGAGGGCCCAGCGGCCGATATGGTCAGGGATGATCGTCTGAAGCAGTCCTATTTCGGCTTCGGAGATCATTGAGATGCGCGAGCTGCTCCAGATCATCTTCGATGCCCTCAGCCTCGGCAGCCTCTACGCTCTTGGTGCGCTCGGCATCGCCCTGATCTTCGGCGTGATGCGGCTCGTCAACTTCGCCCACGGCGATTTCATCGCGTTTTGCGTCTTCGCCATGCTGTGGCCGTCGATCGATGCGGCGGCGATCGTCTTTGCCGGGCAGCTGCCGTTCTATCTGTTGATCCCGCTGCTGCTCTTGATCGGAGCCGCGCTGTCGATCCTGTCGGAGATCGTCGTCTTCCGCCGCTTCCGCAATGCCAATCCGGCGACGATGATGATCGCATCCTTCGCGCTCGGCTTCGTGATCCGGCATCTCCTGCTGATGCTGTTTTCCAGCCGGCCGAAGTCGATCACGCTGTGGCCGAGCCTCGGCCTGCCGGTCGAACTCCTGGGCGCTCACATCCCGATGCTCCAGGTCGTGACCATCATCATCACGCTGGCCGTGCTGGTGGTCCTCGTCCTGTTCCTCAAGCGCACGCGCTACGGGCTCGAGATGCGCGCGGCCGCCGACAATTTCACCATGGCGCGCATGCTCGGGGTCCGCGCCAACGGCGTGATCCTGCTGGCCTTCGCCATCAGCGGCATGCTGGCGGCGGCGATCGGCCTGATCCTGGCGACCAATTCCGGCACCGCCGACATCGGCATGGGCGCCAACGTGATGCTGATCGCTTTCATCGCAACCGTGATCGGCGGCCTCGGCAGCATACCCGGCGCCGTTGCCGCCGGCTTCCTGATCGGTGCGGCCAGCGTCGTGTTCCAGGCGACCCTGCCACACGACGCCAGGGTATTCCGCGACGCCTTCGTCTACGGCGCCGTCATCGTCGTCCTTCTGGTGCGGCCGCAGGGCCTGTTCGCACCGAAATCCGCCAAGCAGAGGGTCTGATCGATGTCGCAGCGGCCGTCCGTCATCCGGCAAACGATCATCACGCCGATCGTGCTGATCGTGGCGCTGCTCATCATGGCGGCCCTCTCCTATCAATTCGGCAGCCGGGCCTTCAACCGCACCGTGGTCGAGATGTTCATCAACATCATGGTGGTGGTCGGGCTCTACGTCTTCGTCGGCAATTCGGGCCTGCTGTCGTTCGGCCATATCAGCTTCATGTGCCTCGGCGCCTACATGACCGCCTGGCTCACGATTCCGCCGGTGATGAAGTCGATCACGCTCAAGGGATTGCCGGCGTGGCTGCTTCACACCCAACTGCCGATGTGGGTGGCGACGCCGATATCCGGATTGATTGCGGCACTGTTCGCGCTGATCGTCGGGCGGGTCATCATGCGCCTGTCGGGCATTGCCGCCTCGATCGCGACCTTCGGCCTGCTCGGCGTCATCAACAATGTCTATTCGAACTGGGATTCGGTGACGGGCGGACAGGGTTCGATCGTCGGCATTCCGCCCGCCATGAATGTCTGGACCGGATGGATCGGCGGCGCCGTGGCCATCGCGATCGCCTATCTCTACTCGATCTCGCGCTCCGGACTGGCACTTCGCGCCACGCGAGACGAAGCCGTCGCGGCCAGCGCCTCCGGCATCGACATCGTCCGCGAACGGTTGATCGCCTTCGTCGTCAGCGCGTTCATCATCGGGCTCGCCGGCGCGCTGTACGCGCATTTCCTGAGCATCGTCAATCCCGGCGCATTCTATCTGCGGACGACGTTCATCACGCTGTCGATGCTGGTGGTCGGCGGCATGTACAGCCTCAGCGGAGCCGTCTCGGGCGTGGTCGCGATCTCCGTGTTGATCGAGCTGTTCCGCAATCTCGAGAAGGGCATCAGCCTCGGCGGTCACACCGTCGGCCTGCCGAACGGTGTCCAGGAGATCGCGATCGGCATCATCACCATCGCGATCCTGATGTATTTGCCGACGGGACTGACCCGCAACCAGGAATTCTCCTGGCGTCGATGGCCGTTGCAGCGCCGCCTGACGCCACCGGTCCAGACCGCGCTGAAGGAACTGCACTGACGCTTGTTTGTACAATTGGAGGAGTGGGGATATGCGCTTTACGACATTACTCAGCATCTTGGCCGGAGCATCCGCGCTCTGGTTCACGCCGGCCCGGGCAGCCAACGAGATCGTTGTTGGATTTGCGACCGCGGCATCCGGATTCATGCAAGCCTATGACAAGCCGGCGCAGGACGCGGCGCTGATCCGGATCGAGGAGATCAACAAGGCCGGCGGCCTGCTCGGCAAGAAGATCAAGCCCGTTTTTGCCGACACCAAGACCGATCAGGCCGAGGGTGCCAAGGCTGGCCTTGCGGTGCTCGACCAGGGTGCCGACCTCGTCATCGTCTCCTGCGACTACGATTTCGGCGCGCCCGCGGCGTTGCAGGCGCAGGCTGCCGGCAAGGTTTCCTTCTTCCTCTGCGCCGAATCGATCAAGGCCGGCATCCCCGGCGTCGGCCCGTTCTCGTTCTCGGCCTCGGTGCTGGCACCGGTGCAGGGAGCGACCATGTCGGAATGGGCTTACACCAAGAAGAACGCGCGCAGCTTCTATCGGCTGCTCGACAGCTGGACCGTCTACAACAAGGGCATCTGCGACGGCTTCGACTGGATGCTGCCGCGCCTGAAGGAGGCCAAGCTGGTCGGCAGCGACACCTTCAAGAACGACGATGCCTCGATCGCTTCGCAAATCACGCGCATCAAGAGCCTGCCGAAGGAGCCCGACGCCATCATGCTCTGCACAATGATGCCGGGCGCTGTCTCCGCCATCAAGCAGATCCGCGCCGCCGGCATCAAGTCGATGATCCTCAACGGGTCGGGTGTCGACGGCAGCTACTGGATGAACGCCGTTCCCGACCTCTCGAACTTCTACGTCCCGGTGCAGGGCTCGGTCTATGGCGACGATCCGAACCCGAAGGTCAACGAGTTCGACAAGAAGTACAAGGAGGTCACCGGCGGTGACCCCTCCAGCCAGTACGTCTATCCGGGCTACGTCCTGATCGACGTCTGGGCCAAGGCGGTCGAACGCGCCAAATCGACCGATGCGGCAGCCGTCGTGGCCGAGCTCGAGAAGATGAACAACGAGTCCACGCTGTTCGGGCCGCGCACCTTCACCAAGGACATCCACCACCAGAACCAGGGTCGCTACCTGATCGTCGATACCGAGGCCGGCAAGCCGCAGGTGATCGATCAGTGGACGATCTCGGAAAAGATCCCGCTCGACTATCTGGTGTCCAAGTAGGCCGGCAATGCGCCGCGCCCTGGGTGCGCCAGCCGTACCTGGGGCGGGCCCTGCCGGCGGTCGTATGCAAAGCCAGTTGGAAGGAAAACGAAAAATGGTCGTGATCAACTGCGACATGGGCGAGGCCTACGGCCTCTACAAGATGGGCGACGACGAAGCATTGATGCCTCATATCGACGTCGCGAACGTCGCCTGCGGCTTTCATGCCTCCGACTTCAATCACATGCGCAAGACCGTGCAGCTCGCCAAGCAATTTGGCGTCAAGGTCGGGGCGCACCCGTCGCTGCCCGATCTGCAGGGATTTGGTCGCCGGGAGATGAAGATCGACCGCGAGGAGCTGGCCAATTGCCTGCTCTATCAGATCGGCGCACTCAAGGCCTTCCTGGATGCCGAAGGCATGGCGCTCAATCACATCAAGCCGCACGGCGCACTTTACGGCATGGCATCGCGCAACGAGGAGATCGCCGAAGCCGTGGCTGATGCCGCTGACGTCTATAAGGTGCCGTTGCTCGGCATGAAGGGAACGTTGCACCAGAAGGTCTACGAGCGGCGCGGTCATGCCTTCGTCGCCGAATACTATGCCGACCTCGACTACAATGCCGACGGCAGCCTGATCATCACCCGCGAGCACGAGGCGAAGGATCCGGCCGACGCCGCCACCCGATGCGCAAGGGCGGTCAATGAAGGCAAGACGCGCACGGTGGCCGGAAACGACATCGTGGTCGGCTCCGATTCGATCTGCATCCACTCCGACACGCCGAACGCCGTCGCCATCGCCGAAGCCGTCCGCGAGGCGGTGCGCCCTTATCTCACCGCGCGCTGAACCGTCGCGACAACGAACCAATACACCACGAGGAAACAATGGCAACGCAGCAGATATTCTCGCCGCTCCCAGGCATCTTTTATCGCAAGCCCGCACCCGACAAGCCGGTCTACAAGAACGACGGCGACGCCGTCGCCGAGAGCGACACGATCGGGCTTATCGAGGTGATGAAATCGTTCAACGAGGTGAAAGCCGGCATCGCCGGCAAGATCGTCCGCTTCCTGGCCGAGAATGAAGATGCCGTGATGGCCGGCCAGCCGATCGCCGAAATCGACGTTTAGGGCTCTCCGACCAGCCATGGCGATCAAGAAGCTCCTCATAGCCAATCGCGGCGAGATCGCGGTGCGCATCATCCGCGCGGCGCGCGATCTCGGCATCGCAACCGTGCAGGTCTACAGCAAGGCCGATAAGGATTCGCTTGCGGTCAGGCTCGCCGACGAGGCGGTCGATATCGGTCCGCCGCAGGCGTCGAAATCCTATCTCAACCAGGCCGCGATCCTCGCCGCTGCGCGGAGCACCGGCGCCGACGCCATCCATCCCGGCTACGGCTTCCTCGCCGAGAACGCCGAGTTCGCCGCCGCAGTCGAAGCGGCGGGATTGATCTTTGTCGGCCCGACCGCGCAATCGATCCGGCTGATGGGCGATAAGGTCGCGGCACGCGAGGCCGCCGCCGCGGCCGGCGTGCCGACCGTCCCTGGCAGCAGGGGCGGCTGGAGTCGGCGGAAGCGGCCTTCGCGCTGGTCGAGAAAACCGGCTTCCCAGTGATGATCAAGGCCGCCGCCGGAGGCGGCGGACGCGGCATCCGCATCGCGCGGTCGCCCGAGGAGTTTCAGCATCTGATGCCGCAGGCACAGGCCGAGGCGCTCGCCGCCTTTGGCGACGGCGGGCTTTACGTCGAAAAGCTGATCGAAGGCGCGCGGCATATCGAGGTGCAGGTGCTCGGCGACGGACACGACGTGATCCATTGCTTCGAACGCGAATGCTCATTGCAGCGCCGCCGCCAGAAGGTCTGGGAAGAAGCCCCCTCGCCCTCGCTCACCCAGGCCGTGCGGGAGAGGCTCTGCACCTCGGCTGTGGCACTCGCCCGAGCGGTCAATTATCGCGGCGCCGGCACGCTCGAATATCTCTACGACGACGCCACCGGTGAATTCTACTTCCTGGAGATGAACACCCGCATCCAGGTCGAGCATCCGGTCACGGAGATGATCACCGGCATCGACCTCGTCCGCGAGATGATCCGGATCGCCGGCGGCGAACGTTTGCGCATCAGCCAGAACGAGGTGCGCGTCAGCGGCCATTCGATCGAGGTCCGTATCAACGCCGAGGATCCCGCCAGAAACTTCCTGCCCAACCCGGGCACGGTGAGCGCGCTCAACCTGCCCGTCGGCGACGGCGTTCGCTTCGACAGCATGCTCTACCAGGGCTACACGGTGCCTCCCTTCTACGACAGCCTGCTCGGCAAGCTGATCGTGCACGACAAGGATCGGCGGAGCGCCATGAAGAAACTCGAGCGCGCGCTTGCCGAGCTCACCGTCGAAGGCATTTTCACGACCCAGCCCCTGCACCAGGCGCTGGCGCGCGACGCCGACGTCCAGGCTGGACGCTTCCATACGGCATGGCTCGAACCCTGGCTTAAGTCCCATGCCGCCACGCTTGCCACCGCTCAGCCGCCATCAGCCGCGAAGGTCGCCTCATGATGGCGAGAAATCCGCCCCGTCAGCAACAGGAGGCCGCTAGCATGCAAACTCGATTTTCCTTCGGCGGCGATGAGCACATTTTCGCCGAGGTCGGCGAAGCGATGTCGCTCGAGGCCTTTTTCAAGAGCCTGTTCATCACCAATGCGGTGCGCGATGCCAGGATTAAGGGTGTCACCGAGATCTGCCCGGCGAACGCGTCCTATCAGGTCAAGTTCGATCCGGAGCGGATCAAGCCCGACGATCTCCTCGCCGAGCTGAAGCGGCTGGATTCCGCATCCGAGAAATCGGAACCGGTGATCAAGACGCGGATCATCGAGATTCCCGTGCTCTACAACGACCCCTGGACCCGCGAGACCTTGATGCGCTTCCGCGAGCGTCACCAGGATCCTGACGGAACCGACCTCGAATACGCCGCGCGGATCAACGGCCTCGACAGCGTCGATGCCTTCATCAAGGCGCATTCCAGCGCGCCCTGGTTCGTCTCGATGGTCGGCTTCGTCGCCGGCCTGCCCTTCCTCTACCAGATGGTCGAGCGCAAGCGGCAGCTTCAGGCCCCGAAATATCTGCGCCCGCGCACGGATACGCCGAAGCTCACCGTCGGACATGGCGGCTGTTTCAGCTGCATCTATTCGGTGCGCGGCGCCGGCGGTTACCAGATGTTCGGCATCACGCCGATGCCGATCTACGATCCCAACCAGACCATCAGCTATTTGCGCGACTTCATGTGCCTGTTCAAGCCGGGCGACATCGTGAAATGGAAACCGATCGACCGGGCAGCCTATGACTCCGCGGTCGCCGACGTCGACGCCGGCCGGTTTGCGCCTGTAATCCGCGACGTCTCGTTCTCGTTGACCGAGTTCAACCGCGACATTGATGGCTACAACAGCAAGCTCGATGGAGTTCTCCATGGCCGTTAGGGTTTTGAAGCCGGGTCTTGCGACCACCGTCCAGGACCTCGGACGTCCCGGCTATTATCACATCGGCATCCCGCTCTCCGGCGGCATGGACCGTCACGCGCTGGTCGCCGCAAATCTGCTCGTCGGCAATGATGCGGGCGCAGCCGTGCTTGAAGCGGTGTTCATGGGGCCCGAGCTCGAATTCACCGAGGACGCCACGGTCGCCGTCACCGGCGCGGAGCTGCCGCCGAAACTCGACGGCGAGCCGCGCGAGACCTGGACCAGCTTCAAGGTGAAGCGTGGCCAGATTCTCTCCTTCGACTTCCTCAAGCGAGGCGCACGCGGCTACATCGCGGTCGCCGGCGGCATCGATGTGCCCGTGGTGCTCGGCTCGCGATCGACCTACGCACTCGGCGCGCTCGGCGGCTTCAAGGGCCGCAAGCTCGAGGCCGGCGACGAATTGCCGGTCGGCCATGCCAGCGTGACGGTCAAGGACGGCCGCACCGTCGCCAACGATTTGCGCGGGCAACCGGCGGGAATGCCGACGGAGCTGCGCGCAATGCCCGGCCTCTATTGGCACCGCATCACCGAGGCCGCCGGCAGCGGGTTCTTCGCCGACACCTGGAAGGTCGCGCCGGAAGCGGACCGCATCGGCTACCGCTTCAAGGGTGGCAAGACGCTCGAATTCGTTCCGCGCGAACCGCCGTTCGGCGCCGGCTCCGATCCGTCCAACATTACCGATGCCTGCTATCCCTACGGCTCGATCCAGGTTCCCGGCGGCACCGAGCCGATCGTGCTGCATCGCGACGCCGTATCCGGCGGCGGCTACTTCATGGTCGGCACCGTGATCGCCGCGGACATGGATTTGATCGGTCAGCTCCAGCCCAACACACCGGTGAAGTTCGTCAAGGTCGACATGGATCAAGCGCTTGCGGCACGCAAGAGCCGGACCGAGCTGCTGGGCAAGCTTCGCAGCGCCCTGGCGTGATCGCGAGAGGCCCACCGCATCTGCCAACGGAGCTCGGCCGCGCGCGCCAGAGCGATCGCGCATGGTTAAGTCTAAACCTGTGGCTGTCGGTCGCGCGCTCGCACATCTGAGGTCTGTGCCACTGCGTGCTGCCCGCCGGGCGGCACGAGAGTTGCAGCGGACAAATTCGGGCTGAGAAACACTGCTCATGAGTTGTGCAAACATCGGAACAACCGCGATGTCCGTTTCTCTGAAACAGATCCGCTACTTCGTCGCCGCCGCCGAGACCGGGCGGATCAGCCAGGCGGCCATCGATCTCAACGTCTCGCAATCCGCGGTCACCGCGGCGATCCAGCAGCTCGAGGCCACCGTCTGCGCCCGCTTGCTGGAGCGCGCGCCGAACGGCGTAACCGTCACCATGGAGGGCAGCCGCTTCCTCTCCCAGGGCCGTCATATCCTCGCTGCCGTCGCCGAGGCGGTGCGCGACACGCAGATGTCCGCCGGCCCCCTGTTCGGGACGATCCGCGTCGGCGTCACCTACACCGTGTCGGGCTACTTCCTGCCGCGTCATCAGATGCGCTTCAAGGCGAGTTTCCCCGGAATCACGATCGAGCTGTTCGAGGCGCCGCGCGACGTGCTCGAACGCGCACTCGTCGATGGTGCGCTCGACCTCGCGGTGATGCTGGTGTCGAACCTGCGCGACAACGCCATGCTCACCAGCGAGACTTTGCTGCGATCGCCGCGCCGGCTGTGGCTTGCGCCCGAGCATCCCCTGACCCGTGCCGAGCGGGTCCACCTCGCTGACATCGCGACCTATCCCTATGTCATGCTCACGGTCGACGAGGCCAAGCACACCTCGATGCGCTATTGGAACAACGCCTCACTCGAACCGAAGACGGTGTTCCGCACCTCCTCGGTCGAAGCCGTCCGCTCCATGGTCGCCGGCGGCATGGGGATCGCCATTCTGTCCGACCTGATCTACCGGCCCTGGTCGCTGGAGGGGCAGCGGATCGAGACCCGCGTCATCGAGGACGAGGTGCCCAGCATGGACATCGGTCTTGCCTGGCGTCGCGACACCAAGCCATCGGAGGCTGCGATGGCTTTCCGCGATTTCATGCGCTTTGCGGTTGCCGGCGTCGGGCCGGCCCGGCCCCCGGTCAGCATCGATCACCGGCACCAGGCCGAGGAGGCCATCGAAATCTAGAATATCAGTTTCCGTTTTATTCGACTTGACGCCGTCCGGCTGTCCTCGCCAAACTTTGCCCGGGGACACGACGACCGGAGGCACAGCCGGCGGCGGGAGTGAGACATGCAAGTCACCTACACGACCAACGACATCCCGTTGCAGACCCGCCGCCAGTACTGGCAGGAGGTTGTCTCGAAGACCTATTACTCGCTCGACCTGCGTTTCCCGAGCACGCGCGACTTCAATGCGCGCCTTGGCGCCTGGTCGATGGGCCCTGTCTCGGTGTCCCGCAACATCGCCAACGGCCTGCTGTACAAGCGGCATGAGCGGCATCTCCTGAGCGAGCGGGAGGAATCCTTCCTGATCACGGTGCCCGAACTCGCCGAAATCCGTTTCGAGCAGGACGGCAAGGTGGTGCATTGCCGCCCGGGCGCGTTCCTGATCGAGCGCAGCCACCTACCCTACGAGTTCAGCCATCAGGATCCGACGGCGCTGTGGTGTCTGAAGATCCCGAGCGCGGTGCTGCGCGCCCGCATTTCCCGGCCCGAGCGCCTCGCGACGCTGCAATTCGACGCCAGCCGCAGCGTCGGCGCGCTGTTCGTCGACACGCTGCGCCTGTCCGGTGAACGGATCGAGGAAATGGACGAGACGGCGCGCACGATGATGGGCAAGCACCTGATCGAGCTGCTTGCGATGGCCAT
Source organism: Bradyrhizobium sp. BR 1433 (assembly GCF_051547665.1). Classification (NCBI taxonomy): domain Bacteria; kingdom Pseudomonadati; phylum Pseudomonadota; class Alphaproteobacteria; order Hyphomicrobiales; family Nitrobacteraceae; genus Bradyrhizobium; species Bradyrhizobium sp. BR 1433. The sequence continues at coordinate 8,414,189 of NZ_JBPUGG010000001.1, read as the reverse complement.
TGAATCCGACGACCGTGTGTTGACCGGTCACTCGTCCTCCGTGCGCAACGGCCATTTGCTGCGTTGCGAGCAGTTCATCCGGGCCCGCCTCGACGATATGCGGCTCACGCCGCAGATGATTGCCGACGGCTGCGGCATCTCGCTGCGCTATTTGCACCAGATTTTCGAGGGCGAAGGCCTGACCGTCTGCGCCTATATCCGCAACCAGCGCCTTTCAATGTGCGACGCCCTGCTGCGCGATGCGAACTGCCGCAAGAGCATTTCGGAAATCGCCTATCAATGGGGCTTTGCCGACCAGGCGCAGTTCAGCCGCAACTATCGCGGCCGGTTCGGATGCACCCCGAGCGAGGCGCGCGCGATTTCGCGCACAGCCAACTCCTGAAGACTGGCCTGCTGATCAATTCTTAGGCACACCGCCGCCGGTCTGGGCATGTAGGGGCACCGGCACGGTTCGCTCTCTCGCACAAATCTTCCTGCGCTCAGCGTCAAGAACGAAGGCCGCCGCTCTGCCTAAGATCGGCGAAACGCTCGTTCGAAAGGAAGAGGCATGGCGCAGAACCTTCGTGTGGCCGTCGATGTCGGTGGCACCTTCACCGACATCTGCATCATGGACGAGACGACGGGTCTCGTGCGCATCGAGAAGACCTCTTCCACGCGCGATCCGATCGAAGGGATCATGGGCGGCGTATCCAAGGCCGGCATCGACCTGTCCAAGGTGGCGCTGTTCTCGCACGGTACCACGATCGCCACCAACGCGCTGATCACCCGCCGACTGCCGCGCACCGCGGTGGTCACGACCAAGGGGTTCCGCGACGTCATCGAGATCCGGCGCGCCAACAAGGAAGACCTCTGGGACACCTACAAGGACGTGGTCCGGCCCTATGTGCCACGGCGCGATCGCCTCACCGTGCCCGAACGGGTCGATGCTGCCGGTACGGTGATCGAACCGCTCGACGTCGAAGCTGCGCGCAGCGTCGCACGCATCCTCAAGCGTCGCGGCGTCGCCGCTGTCGCGGTGTGCTTCATGAACGCCTATCTCAACGGCGCCAATGAGCGCGCCATGCGCGATATTCTGCTCGCGGAGATGCCCGACATTCCGGTTTCGATCTCCTCGCAGGTGCTTCCGGAAATCTTCGAGCACGAGCGGTTCTCGACGACCGTCGCCAATGCCGTGGTGAGCCCGGTCGTCGTCAACTACACGAGCCGGCTCGGCGAACGCCTCTCCGACGAGGGCTACACCCGCGATCTTCTGCTGCTGCACACCGGCGGCGGCGTGATGACGCCGGCGAGCGTGAAGGATTTTGCGGCGCGCCTTGCCGGCTCCGGCATCGCCGCCGGCGCCATCGCCAGCCGCCATATCGCCGGTCTTTGCGGTTTCCCCAATTCGATCGGCCTCGACATGGGCGGCACATCGACCGACGTGTCGCTGGCCTATGAGGGCCAGTCGCGGATCACCAAGGACTGGCACATCGAGTTCGGCTATCCGATCCGCTTCGCATCGATCGAGGTGCTCACCATCGGTGCCGGCGGCGGCTCGCTGGCCTGGACCGATCCGGCTGGCTCGCTGCGCAACGGCCCGCAATCGGCCGGCGCCTATCCGGGACCGGCCTGCTACGGCAACGGCAATACGCAGCCGACCAACACCGATGCCAATGTGACGCTCGGCCGGCTTGGCACCGATCTCGCCGGCGGCAAGGTCAAGCTCGATCCCGAGTTGGCGCGGCAAGCGGTCGAGGGCGGCGTCGCCAAGCCGTTCGGCCTCGGCCTGCATGAAGCCGCAGACGCAATCGTCAAGGTCGCCAATGCCAACATGTCGGATGCGGTGCGCCTGATCTCGATCAGCCGCGGCTACGATCCGCGCGACTTTGCGCTGGTGGCGTTCGGCGGCGCCGGTGCCCTGCATGGGGTCGACGTCGCACGTGAGCTGGCGATTCCCGTCGTGATCGTTCCGCTCAATCCCGGCGTGACCTCAGCGCTCGGTTGCCTGCTCGTCGACATGCAGCACGATTTTTCGCAGAGCTGCATGGTCGACGCCGCCGAGGCCGACGCCACCGAGATCGAGGCACAGTTCGCCGAGCTCGAGAAGGCTGCGCTCGCACGGTTGATCCATGAGGGCGTCGCGCAGCAGGACATCGTGCTGCAGCGCTCGATCGACATGATGTATCGCGGCCAGTGGCGTTCGCTTGCCGTCAACGCGCCGCGGCCGATCGGCGCGATCGCCGATCTGGTGCAGAGCTTCCATGCCGAGCATCAGCGCGAATACAATTTCCGCCGCGACAGCGCACCGGTCAGCTTCTTCCGTCTCAATCTGAAGGCAGTGGGCGTGGTCCCCAAGGCCGAGTTTGCCGTCCACGAGCCGACCGGCGCTAGCCCCGAGCCGGTCAGCCGCCGCAGGGTCTGGTTCGAGGGCAGCGGGCTCGATACACCCGTCTATCGGCGCGACGACCTGCCCTGCGGCTTCTCCTTCCAAGGCCCCGCGATCATCGAGCAGGTCGATGCCACCACTGTCGTGCCGCCCGGCGCCGCCGCCGAGGTCGACAAATATCTCAACATCATCATCCGCGTGAAGGAGTGAACCATGGCCGGAGCTCTCCCGCTCGACCCCGTGACCTTCGAGGTTCTGAAGAACTCCTTCATCACCAGCGTCGACCAGATGGGCGAGCAGGTCTTGAGGACCTGCTACTCCTTCGTCATCTACAATCGCGACTTCTCGAGTGCGCTGCACGACGCCAACGGCGAATGCGCGGCACAGGGTAACCAGGACATCGCCGTCCACGTCGGCACGCTGCATTTCACCTGCAAGGATGTCATGCGCCATTTCGAAGGCGACATGCATGAGGGCGACGTTTTCGCCATCAACGATCCCTATGCCGGCGGCACGCACTTCTCCGACGTCCGCCTGATCCGCCCGATCTTCGCCGACGGCAAGATCATTGCCTTCAGCCAATCCAACGGACACTGGTCGGACGTCGGCGGCAGCGTGCCGGGATCGTTCGACGTCGCCGCCCGCGAGATGTTCCGCGAGGGTCTGCGTATCACGCCGGTCCGCCTGTTCGACAAAAACGGCCTGCGCAAGGACGTCGCGCATCTGATCGCCTCCAACACGCGCGACCCGGCCTCGATCATCGGCGACATCCAGGCACAGGCCGAAGCCACCGCCGTCTGCGAACGCGAGATCCTGCGCCTGGTCGGCAAATATGGCCGTGATACCGTCGAGACCGGGCTAGCCGCCGTCCAGGACTATGTGGAGCGTTCGGCACGCCAGCGTATTGCGGCGCTCCCCGACGGCGAATGGGAAACCGTCGACTTCATCGACCGCGATCCGGCCGGCGGCGAAGGCATGATCCCGATCCGCATCAAGATGACGATCAAGGGCGATCGCGCGATCTACGACTTCACCGGCAGCCATCCAACCATCGGCTCGATCTACAATTCGGCGTTCGGTGCAACCTTCTCTGCCGTTGCCGCCGGCATGAAAACTTTCTTCCCCGACCTGCCGCTCAATTCCGGTTTCTACCGCTGCTTCGAGATCATCGCCCCCGAAGGATCGATCGTCGATGCCAAATGGCCGATCGCGGTCACCGGCTTTCTGATGCCGTTCGAGAAGATCATGAACTCGATCTACGAAATGTGGTCGAAGCTGATGCCGGAGCGCGCGCTCGCTTGCGCGTTCAATCTCGAATATCTGCTCACCGGCGGGCTCGATGCCCGCAGCTCCGACAAGCCGATCTTCATGTTCTATGACTGGCTGCCCGGAGGCTGGGGCGGGCGCAACGGCAAGGATGGCAGCAATGTCACGACCGCCTGCTTCGGCACCGGCCTGATGTCGCAGCCGGTCGAAGGCCAGGAGCGCGCCAACCCGATCCTGACCACGGAATGCGAGATCCTCAAGGACTCTCCCGGCCCCGGCAAGTGGCGCGGCGGCGCCGGCGTGGTGAAGACGTCGCGGATGCTTCAGGCCGAGAAGACCGTGATCTCCTATATCTGCGACCGCGAGCGTGCGATCGTGTGGGGCATTGAGGGCGGCCTGCCGTCGATGCCGCACGGCCTGACCCTGAAGCGCGCCGGCAGCACGGCCGAGGAGCGGCTCGGCTCGATCTTCTCGGACGTCCCGATCGGCGAAGGCGACACTTTCTCGCGTCCGACCGCCGGCGGCGGCGGCTTCGGCGATCCGCTGGAGCGCGATCCGAACCTCGTGATCGAGGATATCAAGGACGACTATGTCTCGGTCGAGCGTGCCGCCAAGGACTATGGCGTCGTGGTGCACACCATCGACGCCGAGCTCTGCAACTACGAGGTCGACAAGGTCGCGACCGAGGCGCTCCGTGCGAAGATCCGCTCCGAGCGCGTCGCCGATGTCCGGCTCGATCCGGAGCTGGTGGCGCAACGCTATCGCAGCGGGGCAATCGACGCGCTCGACGCGATCCGCAAGCACGCGGTGATCCTCGATTGGGGCACCGGTGCCTTGCTTCCCGAATCCACGCGCCAGTTCCGCGAGGTGTTTGAGCGGCGCTCGGTCGCAACGTGGAAAGCAGGCTGAATGCCATCGCCGGCCGCGACGCCGGCAAGCCGCACAGAGCGTTCACGAAAAACTGGATCCGACACCGCCCCTCCACTTTCATTCGAGCCATGAGGATTGTGCTATGACGAGTACGACGTGCCTTTCCCCCAATTCAGTTTGGCCAATCCGCCCCGCACTCGGCCTTGCCGCAGGCCTTGCCCTTGCCGCTGTGGTCGCGCCGGCTGCGGCCGAGACGCCGTGGTTTCCGATGAAGGTCTACGACGCGTCGTCCGGCACACCGAAGCCGGCCGAGTACACGCCGCTGCCGAAGGCCGAGAAGCCCTACAGGCTCTGCGTGCTGTTTCCGCACATGAAGGACAGTTTCTGGGTCGCCGTCGCCTATGGCATCGTCAAACAGGCCGAGGCGATGAACGTCAACATGAACCTCTACGAGGCCGGAGGTTACGAGAACCTGCCGAAACAGCTGTCGCAATTCGATGACTGCATGGCGAGCGGGCCGGACGCTATCATCGTCGGCGCCATCTCCGGCGCAGGCCTCAGCAAGAAGTTCGAGGAAGCCAAGGCCAAGGGCGTGCCGGTCGTCGGCGTCACCAACCCGCTTCCGCCGAACGCGCTGCCCGCGGCCAACTACGTCGACTTCGTCGCCATGGGCGAAGTCACCGGCGCCGGCCTGCTGGCGCAATCCAAGCCCGGCGACAAGCTCAACATCGTGACGTTCCCCGGTCCGGCCGGCTCTGGCTGGGCGGAGTCGTTCAACGAAGGCTTCAAGAAGGCCATTGCCAAGAACCCGAACGCCAAGATTTCTGGCCGAGAAATTCGGCGACTCCGGCGTCGCCGTGCAGCTTCAGCTCATTCAGGACGCCTTGCAGGCCTATCCCGGCATGAACGTGATCTGGGGCACCGCTCCCACCGCTGAAGCCGCCATCGGCGCCGTTGCCGAGGCCGGCCGAAGCGACCTGAAGATCGTATCGTCTTACGAAAACCAGGCCATGCTTGACGCGCTCAACCGCGCCGACATCCTCGCCTTCGCAACCCAGTATCCGGTCGGAGAAGGCGCCGTCGCGATCGATCAGGCGGTGCGTCTCATCGAGAAGAAACCGGTCATGAGCCTTGTCCAGCCGATCGCCGCTGTCATCGACAAGACCACCGTACCGAAATTGCAGATGGACCTCGTGCTGGCGCCGGCGAGCTGGACACCGGTCTATTCGGTCAAGGCCAAGTAAGCCGCTCGCGAATGGCGCCGGGTGGGAGCACCTGCTCCCGCCCGTCTTGCTCACGGCCAACGGAGACGCGGATGGATGTCGAGATCGACCCGAAGCCTGCCGAGCCTCTGCTTCGATTGCGGGGGATATCAAAGCGCTTCACCGGCGTTCGCGCGCTCGACCGGGTCGACCTCGACGTTCGTGCCGGCGAGCTTCATGTCCTGTTCGGCGAGAACGGTGCCGGCAAGTCGACCCTTATCAATGTCGTCTCGGGAACGTTTCCGCCGGACGAAGGCACGTTCCATTTTGGCGACGAGGAGATCCATCATCTCACGCCGCAGCGGGCCCGTACGATCGGCATCAGCCCGGTCTTTCAGGAGTTCTCGCTGATCCCGAGCCTCACGGTGGAAGAGAACCTGTTCCTTGGCCGCGAGGTCACGCATGGCGGCGTGCTGCGTTCGCGCGAGATGCGCAAGCGCGCCAGGGCGCTGATCGACGAGCTCGGCTTCGATCTCGATCCGGCGCAGCGGATCGACGACCTTTCCCGCGCGCACCAGCAGATGGCCGAAATCGCCAAGGCCCTGCTCGGCCGCGTCCGCCTTTTGATCCTTGACGAGCCGACTGCCTCGTTGACCGAGCGCGAGACCGGACGGCTGTTCGAGCTGATCGCGCGCCTGAAGAGCCAGAATGTCGGGCTGATCTATGTCTCGCATCGCATGCGCGAAATCCGCGCCCTTGCCGACCGTGTGACGGTGCTGCGCGACGGCCGCCACATCCAGACCCTCGACGCCGCCGGCTCGACCGACGGCGAGCTGGTGGAGCTGATGACCGGCCGCAGGATCGACCTGCTGTTCCCGGCCATCGCCCACCGGCCTGACAAGGTGATGGTCGACATCGAAAACCTGACGCTCGCGGACGGCAGCGTTCAGGAGGTGAATTTCCATGCCCGCGCCGGCGAGATCACCGGCATCGCCGGTCTCGTCGGCTGCGGCAAATCGGAGCTGATCCGCGCGGTCTACGGCATCGAGCCCGCGGCATCAGGCGTGATCCGGATCGACGGTCTGCCTTACGAATTCCCGACCCCGAGGCAAAGCCTCAAGCGCGGCATCGCCTATTTCCTGCCAATCGGGTTGCTGAAGGGCTCGCGCTGTCCCGTCCGATCCGCGAGAACGCATCGATGACGGTGCTCGACCTGCCCGCGTTCGCGCGCTTCGGCGTGCTGCGGCAGGCCGCCGAACGCACCACGATCGCGGACATCATGGAGCGGTTGCAGCTGAGGCCGCCGAACATCGAACGGAGCGTCGGCGCGCTGTCAGGCGGCAACCGTCGAAAAAGTGATGCTGGCACGCGCGCTCACGCGTGAACTGACCGTGTTCCTGTTCGACGAGCCGAGCGTCGGGATCGACGTCGGCGCCAAGCTCGAGGTCTACCAGTTCATGAAGCGCCTGGTCGAGGCCGGCGCCGCCGTGATCGTGGTGTCGTCGGAATTGCCGGAGGTTCTGGCGCTGTCGAACCGGCTCTACGTCATGCATCACGGCCGCATCGCCGCCGAGCTGAAGGAGGCCGAGAAGACCGAGCACAACGTGCTGTCGAGCTTCTTCCGCGATCATCTCGCCGCGGAGGTCGCGTGAACACCGCGCTGGCCACCGCGAACCCGCAAGGCGAGATCGGCCTGCGATCGATCGCAGGCCGTGTCGGGTTCCTGCCGGCCCTGCTGGTCTTGCTCGTCGCCGGCATGTCGGCGATCGATCCGCAGTTCTACGGCATCATCAACATCCTCAACATCCTGCGCAACGCCTCGCTGCTCGCGATCGTCGCCTGCGGTCAGGCGCTGGTCATCATCGCTGGCGGCTTCGATCTTTCGGTCGGCGCCGTCGTGGCGCTTGCGAGCGTCGTCACCGCCAAGACCATGGCCGCCGCAGCCACCGCGTTTCCCGGCAACAACGCCCTCATCATTGCCAGCGGGATGGCGGCCGGACTCGGTTCCGGGGCCGTGGTCGGGCTCGTCAACGGCTTCTGCGTGGCGAAGCTCAAGGTATCCGGCTTCGTGGTGACCCTGGGCACGATGTCGGCGACTGCGGGCGTCGGCCTGATGATCACCAACGGAATCCCGGTTTACGGCATGCCCGATATCTTCGTGAAGGGCTTTGGGCGCGCCCAGGCGCTCGGCCTGCCGACCGCCGTCCACGTCGCGCTGGTCATCATCATCGTGATGGTGTTTGCGCAGCGGCGCACGCTGTTCGGCCGTTACGTCTACGCGATCGGCGGCAATGTCGATGCGGCCATCGTTTCGGGCGTATCGATCCAGCGCCACGTCGTCGGCACCTACGTTGTCTCGAGCATGCTCGCGGCATTGACGGGCATCCTGCTGACCGCGCAGGTCGGCTCCGGCCAGGCCAGCTTCGGCGGCGACCGGATGATGCTGCAATCGATCGCAGCCGCCGTGATCGGCGGCGTGAGCTGCGCGGCGGCGTCGGGCGCATCGAAATCGTCGCCATCAGCGCCCTGTTCCTGACCATCCTGGGCAATGCGCTCAACCTCCTGCACGTCGACTCCCGGCTGCAGCCGGTCTTTCTCGGCGTCATCATGGTCGCGGCCGTGGCGCTGGACGAACTCAGCCGACGGAGCAAGGCTCGTGTCTGACCTCGAATTGTCCGTCGCCGCCAAGAACGCGGGTCGCCCGAGATTGGCGCCGGGTCGCTGGCTCTGGAGCGCAGTGCTGCCGGTCGCATTGGTGGCCCTGTTGCTCGGCTTCGCCACGGTCGACCGCGGCGTGTTGTCGCCGGCCAACCTGCTCAACATCGCGCAACAGAGCAGCTATCTGGCCCTGTTCGCGATGGCCCAGACCGTGGTGATCCTGACGCGCGGCTTCGACCTCGCACTCGGCCCGACCGTATCGATGGTGAGCGTCGGCACCGCGCTGGCGATGGCCGGCGCGACGGCGTCGGGCCATGGTACAGGCGCCGTGCTGCTCGCCGGGCTCGCTGCCGGCTTCGTGCTCGGCACCGCGTGCGGGCTCTTCAACGGCGTGGTTATTGCGCTGCTCGGGGTCAACCCCTTTGTCGCAACGCTCGGCAGCTACAATATCGCGATCGGGATTGCGACCACGCTATCGTCCGGACGGCCCGTGCAAGGCGTGCCGGCGCCGTTCTCGCAGATCTTCTACGGCGGCAGCGTCTTCGGAATTCCGGCGGCCATCGCGATCACGGTCGGGGTCGGCGCCGTGCTCCATTGGACCCTGACGCGGACCGTGTTCGGCCGTTCGCTTTACCTCATCGGCACCAACCCGCGCGCAGCGGCGGTCGCCGGCCTGCCGGTCAAGCGCACCCTGATCGCGACCTATGTGCTGTGCTCCGGGCTTGCGGCGCTCGGCGCGATCATGATGACGGCGCGGACCGGATCGGGCGAGCCGAACCTCGGCGGAGCGCTTTCACTGCAGGCGATTGCCGGCGCCGTGGTCGGCGGAACAAGCCTGGCAGGCGGGCGCGGTGGGGTCGGCACCGCGGTGCTCGGCGCCCTGTTCATCACCATTCTGTCCAACGGCATGAACCTCACCCGGATCGACGGGTACGTCCAGATGGTCGTGCTCGGCGCGATCGTCATCGTCGGCGTTCTGCTCGATCGCCTGCGACTGGAGCGGCGCCGATGACGACGGGTTCTCCCATGCAGAGCGTCGCGGGCGAGACGCACGATGCACCTGCCTCGATCTACGTTGCGCCCTCGCTCGCTTCCGCACTCGACGCACTGAGCGAATTCGGCACGGCCGGCGCTGCCTTTGCCGGCGGCACGTGGATCATGCGGTCACCGATCCGCCATGAGCGGTTGAAGCCACATTATGTCGCGATCGGCAAGATCGCCGAGCTGACCACGGTTCGTATCGACAGCGATGCAATCGAGATCGGCGCGGCGGTTACGCACGCGGCACTCGCGGCCGCCCTGGCCGATCTTGCGGAATTCGCGGTCCTGGTCGACGCCGCCGGCCGCTCCGCCAATCCTGCGATCCGCGCGATGGCAACGATCGGCGGCAACCTTGCGACGTCGGAATTCGCCGCAGCGGATTGCGTGCCGGCGCTGCTCTGCCTCGATGCCCAGGTTGAAATGTCGGCCCGCGACGGCCGCGAGCGCATCGGCCTGGCGCATTTCCTGAAGATCCGATCGTCCCTTGCCCCCGGTCATCTGGTGACGCGGATCATCTTGCCGCGGGCGGCGCGCAGAAGCGCCCATGCCCGCCTGCCGCTGCGCAAATCGGGTGACTACCCGGTCGCCATCGTCAGCCTGTCGGTCAGCATCGATGCAGCGGGCCGTGTCCAGGCGGCGCGCGTCGCGGTCGGTTCAGTCGAGCCGGTGGCGCGCCGCTGGGAGCGGCTCGAGGCAGCACTGATCGGACGCCCGCTCGATACGGCGGAGGCAGCGCAGACTGCGACCGCGTTGGCGGACGAGTTCGTCGGCCGCGACAACGTTGATGCCCCGGCCTGGTATCGGGTCAGCGTGCTACCCGGTCTCGTCCGCCGCGCTGCGATCGCAGCGCTTGGCTCCTGAACCGGTGGGGATCGACATGGGATTCAACTTGACCGTGAACGGCGATCGCCTCACTTCCGTGGCCGATCCCGCCACGCCGCTGATCGACATTCTGCGCGAGGAGATGCATCTGACCGGCGCCAAACCGGTCTGTCGCGAGGGCTTTTGCGGTGCCTGCATGGTGCTGGTCGACGGCGAGCCGACGCCATCGTGCCTGCTGCCCGCCGCGCTGGCCGATGGCCGCGAGATTCGCACCGTCGAAGGCCTTGCGCCTCACGGCGAACTGAACCGCATCCAGGCGGCTCTCGAGGCCAGTGATGCCGTCCAATGCGGCATGTGCTTTCCCGGCATGGTGGTGAGCCTGACGCATCTCTTGACGACCCGGCCCGACGCCACCCGTGACGATATCCGGGCCGCACTCACCGGGAACATCTGCCGCTGCACGGGATACGAACGCATCGTCGAGGCGACGCTGCTCGCCTTGGCCACGGCATAATCGGGAGGCGCAAGCATGTCCGACGTTTCCGCGACGATGGATCTGCGCCGGCGGGACGCCGCCGACAAGCTGCGTGGCCGCACGCGCTACACCATCGATCGATATCTGCCGGGCATGCTGCACGCCGCGGTGCTGCGCGCCGGCGTGCCCTCGGGGCGGATCATTCGTCTCGACACGTCGAGGGCTGCCCGCATGCCGGGGGTGCGTGCGATCGTGACGGCAGCGGACGCGCCTGGCATGATCGGCATCGGCATCGCCGATCACCCGCTGTTCGCCCGCGATGTCATTCGCTACGACGGCGAGCCGCTTGCTGCGGTCGCAGCCGTTACATTGGCGCAGGCGCAGGCAGCGCTCGCGGCGATCGACGTGGAGATCGAGCAACTCCCCGCAGTATTGACCATGGCGGAGGCGCTGGCACCAGATGCGCGGCTGGTTCATCCGGACTGGCGCAGCTATGAGGTCCTGGTCGAAGGCGGCGCGCGTGCGGGCAATGTCGCCTGGGAGGCGACCGTCGTTCGCGGCGACGTCGACGCTGCCTTTGCGCGGCCTGACGTCGAGATCATCGAAAGTCTCTATCGCGTCGGCCGGCAGAACCACGTGGCCTTCGAACCGCGTGCGGTCGTCGCAAGCTACGAGGACGGCCGCTTCCATATCGAGACGTCGACGCAGGTTCCCTGGAGCGTCCGCAATGCAACCGCGCGCGTGTTGGGCGTGCCGGCGTCGCAGGTGCGCGTCACTGTGCCGCCGGTCGGCGGCGGCTTCGGTCTCAAATTCGATCTGGCGGTTGAGCCCTTCGCCGCCCTCCTCGCCCGCGCCAGCGGCCGGCCGGTTCGCCTCGTCAATTCCCGCGAGGACGAGATGCTGACCTGCCTGTTCCGCGAGAACGCCGATATTCGCATCCGCTCGGCGGTGACGCGCGACGGAGAAATCGTGGGCCGCGAGGCGGTCGTGCTGATGGACTGCGGCGCCTATGGCGGCGAACAGATCTTCCTGACCACCATGACCGCACACACGCTCGGCGGAAACTACAGGCTTGGCAGCGTGCGCATGGTCTCGCGCGCGGTCTATACCAACACGGCGCCGAACGGCGCGTTCCGCTGCTGCAATGGCGTCTACAACACCTTCGCGCTCGAGCGGCACACCGACGAGATCGCAGCGCGGATCGGAATGAATCCGCTTGCTTTCCGGCGCCGCAACGTGCTCGGCGACAAGGATCTCGGCGCCACCGGCCAGGTATTCGAAGGCGATGTGCTCGGCCCGATGCTCGACCGGATGGATACGTTGCGCGACGCGGCAGCGCCGCTGCCGGCGCGCACCGACGGCAAGCTCCTTGGACGCGCGACCACCGTCGGCACCTGGTTCGTCTTCGTCGGCCCATCGGCCGCGACGGTGAACATGAATGCCGACGGCACGGCGACCCTGGTCACGTCGGGTGTCGAGATCGGATCCGGCTCGATGATGCAGAGCCTGCCGCAGATCGTTGCCAGCACGCTCGGCATCGCGCCCGAGCAAGTGATCCTCCGCGCCGCCGATACCGATGCGGCCGGTTATGATGTCGGCGTCGGTGGCGGCCGCACCACCGTCTCGCTCGGCGCCGCCAGCCTGTCGGCGGCACAGGAGGTGCGCACGAAGCTTTTGAGGATCGCCTCCGAGATGATCGAAGCCGCGCCCGGCGATCTCGTCATGCGCGATGGTCGGATCGAGATCGCGGGTGCGCCGGGCTCCGGCCGCACCGTCGCGGAGGTCGCGACCCGCGCTCAAGCGCTGGGCGGACCGGTCGCCGGCACCGGCGCCTTCACCGGCGCCGGCGTGCCGGCGATGCCCGGTTGCGTTGCCGGTCATTTCATCGACGCGATCGACATCCCCGTCTTCGCCGTCCACGATTGCGAGGTCGCTGTCGATCCGGAGACCGGACATGTCGAGGTGCTAAGCTATCGCGTGGTCCAGGACGTCGGCCGTGCGCTGAATCCGCGCGCAATCCACGGCCAGATCCAGGGTGGCGTCGTGCAGGGCCTGGGCTACGCCCTGCACGAGGAGGTGACGATCGGCAGCAATGGCCGTGTCAGTCAAAGCGGCTTCGAGACCTACCGCGTACCGCTTGCGCTCGACGTCGTACCGGTGGAGATCAGCCTCTATGAGGGTGCGGCGTCGGTGGGGCCGCTCGGCACCAAGGGCGCCGGCGAGGTGCCGATCCTCAATGTCGGCGCCACCGTCGCCTGCGCCGTTGCCAACGCGACAGGAAAGCGGGTGCAGGAATTACCCCTAACGCCGCCGCGCGTGCTCGAGCTTCTGCTCGAGCGCAAGCCGGGTCTGGCACTGTCTCACATTGCCGAGGTGTGGGTGGACAACCTTGTTCGTCCTCACCAGTGGCCCTAGGGACATCAGAGAATGCCCAGCAAACAATCCGAACGCTGAGCGACCGACTTGGGCGCCAGGCGCCTGATCCGTGGCAGGTAGGCGCTACCGTCCCCGCACCGACCAGGCCCACGATATTTTCGTCCATTCCCCTCCGCGGCGCTCAGGCAGCCGCGACCTCGTGGCCCGCCATGACCTCCAGCGCTCTCAGAATGCCGGAATGGTCCCAGCTTTTGCCGCCGAGGGCGGTACAGGCGTTGAACAGCTGCTGGGCTGCGGCAGTGCCTGGCAGCGACAAGCCAAGCGCGCGCGCCCCTTCCAGCGCGAGGTTGAGGTCCTTCTGATGCAGCTCAATGCGGAAGCCCGGATCAAAATTGCGCTTCAGCATGCGATCGCCGTGCACTTCGAGGATCCGGGACGACGCGAAGCCGCCCATCAACGCCTGGCGCACCAATGCGGGGTCGGCCCCGGCCTTGGAGGCGAACAGCAACGCCTCGCTCACCGCCTCGATGGTCAGCGCCACGATGATCTGGTTCGCAACCTTGGTGGTCTGGCCGTCGCCGTTGCCGCCGACATGCGTGACATTCTTCCCCATCGTTTCAAACAGGGGCTTCATCGCATTGAACGCCCGCTCCCGCCCGCCAACCATGATGGTCAGGCTGGCCGCCTTTGCGCCAACTTCGCCGCCGGAGACCGGTGCGTCGAGATAGTCGGCCCCGAGCGCATCGATCCAGCGCGCGAACTCCTTCGTTGCCAGCGGAGAGATCGAGCTCATATCCGTCACGATCATGCCTTTGGAGATGCCCTCCGCGACGCCGCCTTGACCGAACAGCACGGCTTCGACGTGCGGAGTGTCCGGTACCATGATGATCACGGCGTCCGCTTCCTGCGCCACCTGCTTGGCGGACTCGCAAGCGATGCCGCCGGCCGCAATCAACTCGGGCGCAACAGGTACGACGTCGTGCAGGAACAGGCGATAGCCGGCAGCCAGGAGGTGGCCGGCCATCGGACGTCCCATGGTGCCAAGTCCGATGAATCCGATGTCTTTCATTGTCGTTGCTCCCTGTCGGCCGGATGAAGGCGTTTTTCCGGCGAGCGACTCTCGGCTCGCGTGAAGAAAACGCGTCAAAAAAATTCCAAAGCTCCGTTCCGATTCAATCGGAACGGAACAAGCTCTAGGTCACGAAAGTCTGCGCAGCGTGCCAGCCGAGGCTCTCGAGCGTGGTCGTCCGCGGCTTGTATTCGCACCCGATCCAGCCCCGATACCCGATGCTGTCGAGATGCTTGAACAGATAGGAGTAGTTGATTTCGCCGGTCCCCGGCTCATAACGCCCCGGATTGTCGGCGAGCTGGACATGCGCGATCCGGCCGAGATGCTTCTGCAGGGTCCGCGCGATATCACCTTCCATGATCTGCATGTGATAGATATCGTACTGGATGAACAGATTGGATGATCCCACTTCGGAAATGAGCTGCACCGCCTGTTCCGTACGGCTCAGGAAGAAGCCGGGAATATCGAGCGTGTTGATCGGTTCGACCAGGAGCTTGATGCCGTGCTGGCCGAGCGCGCCGGCAGCGAAGCGCAGGTTGGACACGAGGACTTCCTGCAGGTCTGCCCTATCCGTATCGGCTGGAGCGATGCCGACCAGGCAGTTCAGCTGCCGGCAATCCAGCGCCTTTGCGTAGTCGATCGCGCGCACCACGCCGTCGCGAAATTCATCGACCCGATTGCGCAGAATCGCAATGCCCCGCTCGCCGGCGGCCCAGTTGCCGGCCGGAAGATTATGCAGCACCTGGGTCAGCCCACAGCGCGCCAATTCCTCGCGCAACGCGCCCTTTTCGAAGTCATAAGGAAAAAGATACTCGACTGCGCTGAAGCCGGCCGCCTTGGCGGCCGCGAACCGATCAAGGAATGGCAGCTCGTTGAAGAGCATGGTGAGGTTGGCGGCAAATTGAGGCACGGGTCGTATCTCCGCTTGAAGCGCTGAAAGATGTGGTCAGGCCGGCAACAGCGTGCCGGATCGTGATGCGCTCGGCACGTCATCGAGCGGAAGATCGAGCACCTCTTCGAACTCGACGATGTTGTCGATCTCCGTCCCCATGGCGATATTGGTGACCCGCTCGAGAATGAACTCCACCACCACGGGCACGCGGTGCTTCGCCATCAGCTCGCGTGCGGTCGCGAATGCTGCCTGCGCGTCGTTCGGATCGGTAACCCGGATCGCCTTGCAGCCCAACCCTTCCGCAACGGCAACATGGTCGACGCCGTAAACGCCGATCTCGGGCGCGTTGATGTTCTCGAACGAAAGCTGGACGTGATAGTCCATGTCGAAGCCGCGTTGGGCCTGCCGGATCAGCCCGAGATACGAATTGTTCACGACGACGTGGATGTAGGGCAGATTGAACTGCGCCCCGACGGCGAGCTCCTCGATCAGGAACTGGAAGTCGTAATCGCCCGACAGCGCGACAATGTCGCGGTCGGGATCGGCGGCACGCACGCCAAGCGCGGCCGGCAAGGTCCAGCCGAGGGGACCGGCCTGCCCGGCGTTGATCCAGTTGCGCGGATTGTAGACATTGAGGAACTGGGCGCCGGCGATCTGCGACAATCCGATTACGGTCACGTAGCAGGTGTCGCGGCCAAAGGCCTTGTTCATTTCCTCGTAGACGCGCTGGGGCTTGATCGGGATGTTTTCGAAGTGGCTCTTGCGCAGCATCGAACGCTTGCGGTCGCGACAGGCGGCGGGCCAGGCCTGCCGATCGCGCAGCCTCCCGGACTTCCGCCACTCCCTGGCGACGCTCACGAACATTTCCAGCGCGGCCTTGGCGTCGGAGACGATACCGAGGTCCGGATTGAAGACCCGCCCGATCTGCGTCGGCTCGATGTCGACATGCACGAATTTGCGGCCCTTCGTGTAGGTCTCGATCGAGCCGGTATGCCGGTTGGCCCAGCGATTTCCGATGCCGAGCACAAAGTCGGATTCGAGCATCGTGGCGTTGGCGTAGCGATGGCTGGTCTGCAAGCCGACCATGCCTGCCATCAGCGCATGATCGTCAGGAATAGCGCCCCAGGCCATCAGCGTCGGAACGACAGGAACGTTGACCGCTTCGGCGAAGGCGACCAGCAGCTCGGATGCATCGGCGTTGATCACGCCGCCTCCGGCCACGATCAGCGGCCGCTCCGCGGCGTTCAGCATCTCGAGCGCCTTCTCGATCTGCTTGCGCGTCGCCGTCGGCTTGTAGACCGGCAGCGGTGAATAGGTCTCGTCGTCGAACTCGATCTCGGCCAGTTGCACATCGAGCGGAAGATCGATCAGCACCGGCCCCGGCCGCCCTGACCGCATGACATGGAAAGCCTGGCTGAACACGCGCGGCACCAGCGCCGGCTCGCGCACGGTGACGGCCCATTTCGTCACTGGTTTTGCGATCGAACTCGATGTCGACGGCCTGGAAATCCTCCTTGTAGAGCCGCGCCCGCGGCGCCTGACCGGTGATGCAGAGGATCGGAATGGAATCAGCGATCGCCGAATAGAGGCCGGTGATCATGTCGGTGCCGGCCGGACCCGATGTGCCGATGCAGACGCCGATATTGCCCGCCTTCGCCCTGGTATAGCCTTCCGCCATATGCGAGGCGCCTTCGACGTGCCGCGCCAGGATACTGCTGGATCGAGCCGTTGCGCTTCAGTGCAGAGTAAAGCGGATTGATCGCTGCGCCGGGAACGCCGAATGCGCACGTGATCCCTTCGCGTTGGAGAATGCGCACTGCTGCATCGACTGCTCGCATCTTCATGTGATGATCCCGCTTCGCTATGAGTTGGCCTGAGCAGGATCATCAGGCCCGCGACCATCGATCTCAACGCAATCGATTGGAATTTCCGCGCTGTGGCAACGCGCGCGATTTCTTGCGCGTCTTCAAACGATTAGCGTCAGCGTAGAAATGGAAATTGTTGCGGACGGAATTGCAGCCCGCCTTACGCCTGCGCTTGCTGCGTGCGGTTCCCGCGAAGTTCGGCCGTAAGTTCGGCTGCGATCCGGTGCACGATTGTACCGATCTCGGGCAAGCGTTCGTTCGTCAGCCTGTCCGCCATGCCGGATACGGAGATTGCGGCATATGGCTCGTTGCAATCGTTGAAGACGACCGCGGCCACGCAACGCAGGCCGAGGCGCGCCTCTTCATCATCCACCGCATAACCCTGACGCCGCACGTTCTCCAATTCCTTGAACAGCTCGCCGGGCCGCACGATCGACTTTTCCGTCAGCCGCGGCATGCCCTGACGGCGAATGATCGCGTTGACGTCTGCATCGGAATAGGTAGCCAGCACCGCCTTGCCCACTCCCGAGGCGATCATCGCGACGCGTCCGCCGACCTTGGTCAGCGAGCGCATGATCTCACGGCTTTCAATGCGGGACACGACGATGATCGAATTCATCGTCGACCACGGCAAGATTGGCCGTTTCCCGGGTCTGGTCGCGCAGCTTGCGCAGATAAGGCAGTGCCTGCGCGGCAAAATTCCGCCGGCGCACAAAGGTCGAGCCGACCACGAAGCTTTGCGCGCCGATGTGCCACTTGAACTCCTCGCGGTCGAATTGAACGAACCTGCGGTTCTCGAGCGTGGTCAGCAGCCGATGTACGGTCGAGGGCGACAGGCCGGTGCGGATCGCCAGATCGGTCAGCCGATAGCCTTCGTCGTCCTCTGCAAGTGTCTCCAGGATTTGCATGGCGCGATCAACGGACTGAACACCGCCGTCGCGCGCGTCCGGCTCCGGCTGCGCGCGAAGATCGGGATCGGACGGCTTGCGCCGGATCGGCTCTCTTTTCATCACGACCTGCCCCTAACCGGTTTCGGTTCAGAACGAAATTGCTCGTCGAGAGCGAGCTTCAGAATTGGCATATGGCATACCAAAAGGCCATGGAGTCAAGACGACAATACTCGCGAATAGGTCAGTATTCTTGCCATTCTTCTTGGCAAATGGCTCAATTCTTTTGTTTGACTTCTGGGATAATGTATACCACGATCGCTTCACAACGACCAAATCAAGCAACCGGGAGGACGATGCCATGTACGTCGGGGACATCCTTCGCGCCAACAATGCGCACGTGGTGACGATCGGCTCGAACGAAACCGTGAGCATTGCGGCGAACCTGATGTACGCGAGCAATGTCGGCGCCCTCGTGGTCAGGAACGCCTCGCGCAGCAAGGACGCCGCCGTGATCGGGATGTTCAGCGAGCGCGACGTCGTCGCTGTGATCGCCGAGCGCGGCACTAATGGTCTTGCGATGAAAGTCGCGCAATTCATCTCGCCGCGGCCGCTGCTGTCCTGCAATTCGCAAGATGCGCTCACGGATGTCGAGCGCCTCATGGCCCGTCATGGAATCCGCCATGTCCCCGTCATCGACAACGGCCGGCTCGTCGGCGTCGTGAGCATGCGGGACATCACCCTTGCTTTCGAGGAAGCCGCCTGCGCGGCCTGACAGACTTGCCCAAGGCCATTGCCACGCTACTCGGTTCGAGCCGCTGCGGCTCCTGCTGTGTCCCCACTCTGCTTGCGAGGATCGAATGAGAATCTGCATCTACGGCGCCGGCGCGATCGGCGGCTATCTCGGTGTCGAATTTATGCGTGCTGGTGCCGATGTCAGCCTGGTCGCGCGGGGTGCGCATCTCGCCGCAATGCGGCAGAACGGCCTGAAACTCCTGATTGGCGACGAGGAGCGCGTCGTGCATCCTCGCTGCACAGATAACCCCGCCGAACTCGGCGAGCAGGATTACGTCATCATTTGCCTCAAGGCGCATTCGATCACCGGCGTCATCGAGCCGATGCGGCCGCTGCTCGGCGATCGGACCCGCATCGTCACCGCCGTCAACGGCATTCCCTATTGGTATTTCCACAAGCACGGCGGACGGCACGAAGGATCGACGCTCGAGAGCATCGATCCCGGCGGTCGGCAGTGGAACGAGCTGGGCCCCGAACGCGCAATCGGCTGCGTGGTGTACCCCGCCACCGAAATCGAGGCGCCCGGCATGATCCGCCATGTCTACGGCAACAACTTTCCGCTGGGCGAGCCCTCCGGCGAGATCACATCCGACGTCCAGAAACTCGCCGAGCTGTTCGTGGCCGCGGGCATGAAAGCGCCGGTCCTCGACCGCATCCGCGACGAGATCTGGCTCAAGCTGTGGGGCAACGTCTGTTTCAACCCGATCAGCGCCCTCACCCACGCGACCCTCGACGTGATCTGCAGCAATCCCGGCACGCGCGCGCTGTCTCGGGCGATCATGCTGGAGGCCCAGGCGATCGCGGAAAGCCTCGGCGTCAAGTTTCGGGTCGATGTCGAACGCCGCATCGAAGGTGCGCGCAAGGTCGGCGCGCACAAGACCTCGATGCTGCAGGATCTCGAGCGCGGACGTCCGGTCGAGATCGATCCGTTGATCACCGTGGTGCAGGAGATGGGCCGGATGACTGATATCGCGACGCCCGCCCTCGATGCGGTGCTGGCCCTGGTCGCGCAGCGCACCAGGCTGGCCGGCCTCTATGATGGGGCGGCCGGCGCCGCAGCAGCAGAAACGCTGGCGGTGGCGTGATCCCGATGGCCAATGTTACGCGCTGGGTCCGCTTCCGCCACCATGCCGAAATCGGCTTCGGGCAACTCACCCCGTCCGGCATCTCCGTGCACGAAGGGGACATGTTCGGCGACATGCGAACGACTGGACAAACGCTGGCGCTGGACAACGTCGAGCTGCTCGCCCCGACGCAACCGAGCAAGGTCATCGCGCTCTGGAACAATTTTCACGCGCTTGCGGAGAAGCTGAAATCACCTGAGCCTGCCGAACCGCTGTACCTGTTGAAGGCGCCGACCAGCGTCACCGCGCCTGGTGCCGTCATCAGGCGTCCCTTGGGCTATGATGGCAAGACGACCTACGAAGGTGAACTGGGCATCGTCATCGGCAAGAGCTGCACGGCGGTCGCGCCCGAGCAGGCCGACGCCTTCATCTTCGGCTACACCTGCACCAACGACGTCACCGCCGCGGACATCCTCAATCGCGACCCGACCTTCCCGCAATGGGCGCGGGCCAAGGGCTTCGATGGATACGGCCCGTTCGGCCCCGTGATTGCGTCAGGCCTCGACCCCGCACGCCTCGTAGTGCGCACGATCCTGAACGGCGTCGAGCGCCAGAACTACCCGATCGCGGACATGATCTTCAGCGCACAGACGCTGGTCAGCAAGATCTCGCACGACATGACGCTGTTGCCGGGCGACCTGATCTGCTGCGGAACATCGATTGGCGTCGGGGTGATGAAGGAGCCCGTCAACACGGTCACCGTCGCGATCGACGGAATCGGCGAGTTGACCAACGAATTCCGTCAGTAGGCTTCGGCGGGACGATAACCCGACGCAATCGGCCCAAACGACGATTATCCGCCTTAGGAGCGTACATGATCTCCACCAATCCGGCATCATCGCCCGGCGGCTTCCGCTGGCTGCAACTGGCGATCGGAATTGTCTGCATGGCGATGATCGCCAACCTGCAATATGGCTGGACGCTGTTCGTTGATCCGATCGACGCGAAGTTTCACTGGGGCCGTCCAGCCATCCAGCTCGCCTTCACGATTTTCGTGATGACGGAGACATGGCTTGTGCCGGTGGAGGCCTGGTTCGTGGACAAATACGGCCCCCGCATCGTCATCATGTTCGGCGGGCTGATGATCGGGTTGGCCTGGATCATGAACTCATACGCCTCCTCTCTCGTCACGCTTTATGCGGCAGCTGTCGTCGCGGGCATCGGTGCCGGCGCCGTCTACGGCACTTGCGTCGGCAATGCCCTGAAATGGTTTCCGGACCGGCGCGGCCTGGCCGCAGGAGCAACCGCCGCCGGGTTTGGCGCTGGTGCGGCCCTCACGGTCGTACCGATTGCCAACATGATTGCCGCCAGCGGCTACCAGAGCACCTTCCTGACCTTCGGGATCGGACAAGGCCTCATCGTCATCCTGCTGGCCTGGTTCGTCCGGCCACCACATGGCGTCGAAGCACCCAGGAAAAAGCGTCTCAATCTGCCGCAGAGCGCGATCGACTACACCCCGCCCCAGGTGTTGCGCACCCCGGTCTTCTGGGTCATGTACCTGGTGTTCGTCATGGTGGCTTCCGGCGGCTTGATGACCGCCGCGCAAATCGGGCCGATCGCGCATGACTTCAAGATCGCGGACACGCCGGTCACCCTGGCGGGCTTCCAGATGGCGGCGCTGACGTTCGCCATCTCGCTCGATCGCGTCTTCGACGGTTTCGGCCGTCCGCTCTTTGGCTGGGTCTCCGACAATATCGGGCGCGAGCACACGATGTTCATCGCGTTCGCGACAGCGGCGCTGATGTTGCTGACGCTGTCCACCTACGGTCACATTCCGGTTGTCTTCGTGCTGGCCACGGCGATCTATTTCGGCGTCTTCGGCGAAATCTACAGCCTGTTTCCCGCGACATCGGGCGACACGTTCGGCGCCAAATATGCAACCACCAACAACGGCATGCTCTACACGGCGAAGGGCACGGCGGCGCTGCTCGTGCCGCTCGCGAGCATCATCTCTTCCCAGCTCGGCTGGCAGGCCGTGTTCATCGTCGCGGTTGCACTCAATGCGACCGCTGCCCTCACCGCGTTGTTCCTGATCAAGCCGATGCGGCGCGCGTTCATTCTCGGCAGTGAAGCGACGGCAAGTGCCGCAATCGCTCGCGCAAAGGTCTTTCCCGGTGAAGGCGGTCGACTTGAGGCACCCGTGTCTTACGACCGTCTCGAGAAGGCGCCATAACAAGAGACCTATCGGCCGGAGCGCAAGCGATTGAACGACAGATGGACGGATGTGCGGGCTCGGACCGCCCTGCGGCGAATCTTCGACGCCGCCATCGCGAGCGCCGATCCGAGGATCACGATTGCCAACGCCCTGCCGGCAAAGCCGAGGGGCAGATGCATCGTCGTCGGCGCGGGTAAGGCGTCGGCGGCAATGGCTGCGGGCCTCGACGCGGCATGGCCTGACGTCGCGCTTTCCGGCGTCGTCGTCACGCGCCACGGCCATTCGGTTCCAGCCGGCCGTATCGAAGTGCTCGAAGCGTCTCACCCCGTGCCGGATGACACGAGCAGGACCGCGGCCCTTCGCATGCTGCGCGCCGTCGAGGGGCTTTCTGCAGACGATCTCGTCATCGCCCTGATGTCCGGCGGTGGCTCGGCGCTGATGACCCTGCCGGCATCTCCGATGACTCTCGCCGACAAGCAGGCGGTCAACCGGGCACTCCTTGCAAGCGGCGCGACGATTGCCGAGATGAACGTCGTCCGCAAACATCTGTCCGCGATCAAGGGCGGTCGGCTGGCGCTGGCCGCCCGTCCCGCCCGCGTCATGACCCTTGTGATCTCAGACATTCCCGGCGACGATCCCGCGGCGATTGCCTCCGGTCCCTCGCTGCCGGACAGCAGCACGAAAGCCGCTGCGCTGGAGATCGTTGGCCGCTTTGCAATCGACCTGCCGGAAGCGGCGCGGCTTGTGCTCGAACAAGCGGACGAGACACCCAAGCCCGGCGAGATCGATGCTGATGTCCGCATCCTTGCCGCTCCATTCCATGCGCTTGACGCTGCGGCCAACGCCGCCCGGGACGAAGGCCTGACGCCGATCATCCTTGGAGACGCGATCGAGGGCGAGGCACGGGAACTCGGAACCGTGATGGCCGGCATCGCCCGGTCGGTCGCGAGACATGCGCAGCCGGGCCCTGCCCCCGCGGTGCTGCTGTCCGGAGGCGAGACGACGGTGACGATCGGGCGCGGGCCGGCGGGACACGGCGGCCGCAACACCGAATTCCTGCTGGGGCTTGCCGTCGCCCTGTCCGGCGCACCCGATATCTGGGCCGTTGCGGGCGACAGCGATGGAATTGATGGAACGGAAGATGCGGCTGGCGCTTTGATCGGTCCGGATACGCTGCGGCGCGCCGCCGCGAATCTGCTTGACGCACGGGCGCATCTGGCTGCCCATGACAGCTATACGTTCTTCGACCGCCTTGGAGACCTCGTGCGCACCGGGCCGACGCTTACGAACGTCAATGATATCCGTGCCGTGCTGATCGCAGCCGGCCAGCCACCGACGAGGTGATCCATGCGTCGTCATCGACGAGCCAAGATCGTTGCAACCGTTGGTCCAGCAAGCAGTTCCCCCGAGATGCTCGAGGCACTGCTGCTGGCGGGCGTCGATACGTTCCGCCTGAACTTCAGTCATGGAACACAGAGCGATCACGCACGCATTCACGCGGCGATCCGAAAGCTGGAACAGGACGTCGGCCGGCCGATCGGCATCCTGATGGACCTCCAGGGCCCGAAGATCCGCGTCGGCACCTTGCGCGATGGAAAGATCGCCGCAATGGCCGGAGAGACCATTCGGTTCGTCTTGTCCGGATCGGAAGGCGACCGAACCGCAATTCCCCTCCCGCATCGGGAGATCTTTGCCGCCGTTGCCCCCGGCCATGACCTTCTGATCGACGACGGCAGGGTCCGCGTTCGCGTTACCGGGCTCGGTGACGATTTCATCGAAGCCGAGGTGATCGTCGGTGGCACGATCTCGAATCACAAGGGCGTCAATCTGCCGGGGACGGTCCTTGATCTTTCACCGCTGACCGCGAAGGATCGCCTCGATCTGGAGTTCGGCCTGAAACTTGGCGTGGATTGGGTTGCGCTGTCGTTCGTGCAGAAGCCCTCGGATATCATCGAAGCGAGAGGCCTCGTTGGGGACCGCGCCGGTCTGATGGCCAAGATCGAGAAGCCGGCAGCGCTCGAACGGATCGACGATATCATCCAGCTGTGCGACGCTATCATGGTTGCGCGGGGAGATCTCGGCGTCGAAATCCCGCATGAGGACGTGCCGGGGCGCCAAGGAGCTGGTGCGGGCCTGCCGTCTCGCGGTGAAGCCAGTGATCGTCGCCACGCAAATGCTGGACTCGATGGTCGCAGCCCCGACGCCGACGCGTGCGGAAGTCTCCGACGTTGCGACCGCCATCTATGACGGCGCAGACGCAGTGATGCTGTCGGCGGAGTCCGCGACAGGCCGATATCCGCGCGAGGCGGTCGAGATGATGGACCGCATCATCCGCAGCACCGAACAACACAAGATGTACCGCTCGATCGTCGAGGCGACCCAGCCCGGCGAAGAGCAAACGCCACCGCATGCCGTGGCCACGGCAGCGGCCGATCTCGCCTCCGTCGTTCACGCCGCAGCCATTGTGGCCTATACGTCGAGCGGCACCACGGCCGCACGCGTCGCGCGCAAGCGGCCGAGCCGCCCGATCCTCGCCATCACCCCAAGCCGCGAAGTGTCCCGCCGCCTGTGCCTGCTTTGGGGCGCTCACAGCGTGCTTTCCGGCGACGTTCAGAGCTATGAGGAGATGGTCGAGCGTGCAACTGCATTCGCGCATGCAGAGCAGTTTGCATCGAGCCGCGATCTGCTGGTCGTTGTCGCCGGCATTCCCTTTGGACAAGCGGGAACAACCAACAATCTACGGGTCGTATCGCTGCCCTGAGAGAACCGTCGGCCCGAGCGATTGCATCATCAGCGCACCGCGCGGCAAGGTGAACGCGACGGTCGCGCGCCTCCCGATCGCCTAGGTCAGCATCGAGATGATCGACTGAAGCTGATCGGATGCCGACGTCACGAGCCCGTCGAACGAGGTCTGGCCGTGAGCTGCGGCTCGCAGGATGCATTCCGCAACAGCGGCCTTGAGACCGAACACGGATTGATCCGCCGGTACGCTTGCCATGACCGCATCCAACGCATCGCGCATCGTCTGGACCAGTTCGGCGCTGTGCTTCATGGCTGTCCCTCCGCAGGCTCAAAATAGGCCGACCGTACGGGGTCGCCACTCACAAGCGCGCGATTCCAAATTGCCTTTTCTTAATGCAGTGACAGATACGTGAACCGGCGAACGCTTGAGCTCTCTCTCGGCAAGCTTGCGAAACGCGTCGGGCACCGAATGAATCGCCTCCAGCGCCGCTGAACCATATCCGATCGCCTCCCAGCCAAAGCGATCGCGGATCCTGTCGATCGCACGGTCCGCCGCCCATCGGGCCATCCCTGTCGGACTTCCGGGCCGAAGCGCTTCGTCCTCCAGTCCGAGTGGAAGCTCCAATGCAAGATCCCAATGCTCCTCGAGATGCGACACCGAGATCGCCAGCAGCGAGATGATCTTCTCGCCGGGATGGTCGGCAAGAGCCGCACGCACCAGATTCTCGGCGAGCCGGGCCAGGACGATGGTCGTGCACACCGGCGCATCGAGCGTCACCGAGCGCGTCACCGACTTCAGGTCGGCGAAGCGGACGCGCACCGTCACGGTTCGTCCAGGCCGCGACTTCGCCCGAAGCCGCGTGGCGACGCGGTCGGCGAGATGAAGCAGCGTGGGCCGAATGACTTGCTCGATCGCAGGCTTTCGGCCAAGTGCAGATTGTGCTCCCGCCGATCGCGCGCGCCGGTGTGGCTTGAGCTGTCGCGGATCGCGATTCCAGGCCAGCGCGGCGAGTTTCTCGCCCGCTGCCGGACCGAGTAAGTGCGTCAGCGACCGTTCCGACAATTTGGCGAGCTGACCGATCGTCGCGACGCCGATCGCGTCCAACCGGGTCCTGGTGACCGGCCCTACCCCCCACATCAACTCAACCGGCAATTCGTGAAGGAAGCTCAGCTCGGCGTCGGGATCGACGACGACAAGTCCGTCGGGCTTTGCGACCTGCGAGGCGATCTTCGCCAGATGCTTGGTGCGGGCGACGCCGACCGAGATCGGAAGGCCGAGCTCGCTGCGCACGCGCCACCGGATCGACGCGGCTATTTCGGCAGGCGTTCCGAACAGGTGAGTGCAACCGGCAACATCCGCAAAGGCCTCGTCGATCGAAATTCGCTCGACCAGCGGCGTGAAGTCGCCGATCACCTTGATGGCCGCGTCACCCAGCCGCTGGTAATCGCTGAAATGGCCGCCGACGAAAACAAGTTGCGGGCACAGTTGGCGCGCTTCCCGCCCCGACATGCCGCCATGCACGCCGAAGGCCTTGGCCTCGTAGGACGCCGCCAGCACAACGCCGCCCCCGACGGCGATCGGCTTGCTGCGCAGCGACGGCTCGAGCAGCTGCTCGACCGATGCGTAGAATGCATCCAGGTCCGCATGAAGGATGGTGGCTGCGGCTGCCATCTCGACCCGTTCATCCCTGACCCGACCGAAGCCGCGCGTCCCCGGACGTGGAAATTGCCGATAGAACAAAATAGGAACATTCTGAAATCGAGTCAATCCAGCACGTCATCGCGGTCACTGGCGCCGCGAACGACGCCAGGTCGCCAGCGCGCGTTGCCACGCTGCGCGCTTGCCGCGCGAGGGGATCTGCCGGCGCTCCCTTCAGCCGGCTTCGCCCCATCGCCCCCGATCTCGGCCGTGGAAGATCGAAGCGGGAGTTGCTGCGAAGCATCAAACGCGAGGCACGTCGGTGGATCGTTCGAGATGCATGACGGCGGCTTCTGCGATGCACGACCGCACGCAGCCTGCGCGTATTGCCGCACCGGCTCACTCATCAGCCGGCTGACTTTGCCGCGCAGGGCCTTTTCGGGTAGATATTTTGCAATGACCGACCAATCCCATCAGGTGGACTTCCAAGCTGCGGCCCATCTTTACAAATGGCCTTCCCTCAACAACTCCAGGCGAGAGGATCGCGCGCCCTATGTGATCGTCGACGGAACGCTCGACCAATGCATTCGGGATTTCATGGGCAAGCCCGAGAAGACGCGACATCTTTATGAGATCCGGACCAAGTCGCAGCCTCCCCTCGTCCCCGACGTGCTGTCGCCCGAGCACGTGATCGAGCTCTCCAGGCTTCGCGAGTTTCTCTGAGGCACTGCAGCGAACGCGATGCCGACGCGTCTCGTTTGCGGGCCGACTTATCCATCTGTCGTAGGTCTGGTGCCGGATTGTTTGCCCCTTGGCGAGCCGGTACACTTGCCTGACTCCCTGACTGACCGACGTCCGCGCCGACATGATTGATCTCGCACATCGCCTGCACGGGAGCGGAACGGCGGCACGGCCGGTTGATGGGGCATCGCGAGGCGCCGCATGAAGTTCAATCTGGCGATCTTGAGTGTGCTGGCCGCAAGGCCCGGGCAGCGGATCGCGATCGACGAGGTCAGCCGCGAGGTCAAGCGCATGATCGCGGCCGGCGATGAAGCCACGCAGTCGAAGCGGCCGTCCGAGCTTGGCGACGCCGACGTCTTCCAATCGGGATGGGCATCGATCAACGACGCGGGCCTGCAGATCACCGATTCGGGGCTCTCGCTGTGGCGCTCGCTTGAAGCCGCCCGCATCGAACAAGGACCCGATCAACAGGAAACGGAGCGATTGGACGCCGCTGTGGCCGACACGCGCCATTACGTTGCGGATACTGCGATCGACCGCCCCGACGACGTTGATCTCGAGCTCCCCGGCATGACGCGCGAGGACCACGACGACCGCCAGCCATCCGGCGCGGGCCATTCGGCTACTGCTCCCGACATCCCCTCAACGGACTCTCCGATCGTCCATGCGCCTGCATTCGGCTCCTTTCAAGGGGCGAACCGCATGGTGGCTTCGCGGCTGTCCGATCTGGTCAGCTTGCTCGGCACGATCAAGCCGAAATTCGCCGCCGCGCGGCAACGGCGATCCGCGGAGGACGTCAGGGATCGTCGTGCCGATCGTCGAGGCGGATTGACCGGACTGGCGGTGGCGTGCATCAGCCTGATCTCGGTCGTCGCTTGCGTTGCCGCCGCGATCGCACTTGGTCAGCTCTCCTCGCTGAAGTCGGACATTGCCGCGTTGCGGCGGGAGATCGCGCCGCTGCGGGAACGCCTCGCCAGACTCGAACAGGTCGAAGTCGCAAAACGCGATGCCGCCCAGCAGGAAGATGCGCAAAACAAGGCCGAGGCGGAAAAGAAGCTGCCTGACGGCGCAGCCGAACAGGCCGCGCTCAGCCTCTCGCGTGAAGAGATTCAGTTGATCAGGGAGTACATCAAGGCAGCGCCCTCGGCCGGCGCAGCTGTCGCGCCGATCAACGTCGGCGATCCCATCACCGGCGGAATGATTCCGCTGCCTTCATCGCTGACGGAGAAGCTGCCGCGCCTTGTCGGCGCGAGATTTGCGACCCGCAACGGCGCCATCGTCATCAGCACACGAAACAGCCGCCGCATCGATGCCGTGCTGATGCCGAACTAGCAGAACGCGCCAAGCGACGGCAGCCCGGTGCCCATTTCTGCCGAAACCAATGGTTGAACACACGATCAGCGGACGCAATACGCCGGACGGCGAGTATAGTAACCATATCAGTCGCTTGCGAGCTTCGTTTCGCCAAAATACTCGCATTTGTTGCAGGCGATCAAATTACAATTTTCCAATCAAAACTGGTTTCTACCTAAGGCCGTAAGCAGCTATGCGCTGCTCCATCCGGGAATAGATCGCTTCACTTGACTTTGCTGTTAACGACCTTCGCCTTCGCTTCGCGATCGAGCTTTTTCTGCGCCTTCAGCCAAAACAAGCGACGCGTTGCACGATCGATGAGACCATCCACGCGCTCCTCGATCGCAAGGTCCTCCATGATCTTCTCAGCAGCGAGAAACTCAGCGGCCGCCGGAAGGTATCCCTTAGGATCGGGGCGGCGCTCACGGATTAGCGGCAGCAGAACGTTGTCGATCTCCTTTTTCAAAGCGACAATCCAGTGTTCTGTTTTATCGAAGCTGTCTTCACGGACGTTCGCATCGAGATGGTCGCGGAATTCGGTTGGCAGAAAGGATACTCCCAGCCTCAAAAGCACCACATCAAACTCGCGGTGGAGGTTCGAACTGAAGTGGAGCAAGCGCTCGTAATCGTCGCGGGAGGACTGTGCTTCTCTGCGAGAGAATATTTTATGACCTCGAGCTCATTCTCCAGGAGCATTTGCGGCGGCCTTTCCTGGAACACTCGATTCTCCACCCGGTCGAGAGCAAGGGCTGTCTCGAACTTCCGTATTGCGCGGACGCGCAACTTGCGCCATTGGCAAAGAAGGATCGTTTCCACGCAATCAATTTCGGATGGCCCCTCCGGACTCCACTCCTGCCAGATCTCGCGGCGAAGCCTCTCGAATGCGTCGGGATCCTCCCACGGTAACAGCTCGACGGAAGAGTAAGCCCCGTGCTTGAGCGCATTTGACTTGCGCAAGCGCCTCGCCGGCACGCTCCTCTTATTGTTCCTTTCGGGCAACATGCTCAGTATCCTCGGTCGACATAAGAACATCGGGTGCCCACTGCAATTCAATTTTCGGAAGCGAAGGAACGCAGGACGAGAATGGAGCGCGAAGAGACCCAAATCCGTAAGACACTCGAGATTCGATGCGCCAGTGGCAAGGACGGACCTATCCACAGCAATTTGCAATTCGCAGATGCCGTCGCGGCATACTTAATCCCAAACTCGCCTGCAACCACAGGACCTAACCGAAAATCGGTTTCGATCAACTGCGAGATGTCGGAAGCTATTGCCCAGGGCTGTACTCCCCGCTGGACACAGCCCGCCTGGAGCAAAATCCGCCGTGGCCCGTGGCCCTCCTTGCTCCAGCTGTATGCCCTAAGCGCTGTCGTCGAGCAGCATGTGGGCTTTGACTTTAAGACCACGAGCAATCCGAGCAATATTGTCGATCGAGACGTTTCGCTCGGATCGCTCAACACCACTGAGGTAGGTGCGGTTGATGCCGCACTCGTGTGCCAACGTCTCCTGACTGAGCCCCTGAGCAGCGCGAAGCCGGCGCATGTTTCTCGCCAAAACGTCCCGAAGCGGCCCTTACTACCGCTTTTAAGTTACATTCGTTTAGAACGTCCGGGCGATGACAGGCAAATTGGACGGCCATGCCACGAGGGACTTTGATGATCTTGAACTCTGTCTTCGCTGCAGTTGGCCTGATCGCTCTCGCGATGTCCTTCCCTGTTAAAGCACAGCCAAGTCCGTCCGCCGCAGTTGACCAATTGCTGCAATGGACAATCGAGGACATCGCCCGCCAGAGGGCTCTATCCAAAGAGCAGAACGAAGAGGAACAAGCGCGGCGCAAGCTCCCAGATTTCTCGCAGTTTGGTGTTCCGGTGGAGGCACCAACTAGTGGTAACAATCGCGCCTCTCACGGACTCCACTGCACAACGATTGATTTAGGTGGCGGCGATAGCGCCACGGATTGCTTCTAAGAATACAAGCGCATCGTGGCTCCAACGAATGACCAGCTCGTTGGTTGCCGATCTTGCGGCACGAAGAATAGGGTGCCCGCTTATTCTGTTAAGCGGCTACCTTGGTGCGGGAACTGCGGTGCGGCACTTCCAGAGCCGCACCTGACGACGATCGCTCGACGCCTGTACAGATTCCGGTATCCGATGATTGTCGTCGCTGGCGCCGCGCTAGTTCTGATCTGGCAACCGACGATGCTGCCGGTCAAGCTCTCAAGCGTGATGAGCGCCACAACTGCGGCGCCCTCACCGAGCTCCAAGGACGCTTGCGCCGGTCATGCGCAACCCTATGAGGGGCTTTACGCGCGGTATGCCGCCTACCCGGACGTCGCCCCTTTGATCCTTAAGACAGCAAGCGGATCCAACTACTTTGTGAAGATCAATGATGTGACGAGCGGCAGACCGATCCTCGCGCTTTATCTCCACGGTGGATCGACATTCGAAACGAAGGTACCCCGCGGAAAATTCACGTTGAGATACGCCACTGGTCGAACGTGGTGCAGTGAGAACGAATTGTTCGGCTCATCGACCGAAGCTCGGAAGGCTGACCGCGTTTTTCAGTTCGACGATGAACATGAATATACAATCGAGCTCATCGCACAAAGAAACGGAAATCTTCCGACCAAGCGGATTAGCCGAGAGGCTTTCAATACCGACCGCTGAACGTCCTTTCCTCGAGCGAAATCCGATGCTGTTGACCGAGCATGCTGAAACAATGGTTCAGCTAATCTGTTCGGTCGGCGACAACTGACACAATAGCACGCGCTGGCTTCAACGGAGGTGCGCTGCATTCCGAGCGCTGTCGCTATCGACATTTGTTAGTTGTGCCATGGCACTTTCCTGTGACGTGAGTGTTGATTCGTCAGTACATCCGTTCATTATGGATGGCGATGCGGGCGCACGTGCCTCGCGTGCTCCGAGCATGCTTGGAGTGCTGTCTTGAGCACCAGGAGCCGGGCGTCCGCCGCGTCGATTGCGATGCCGACCTCGGCCGCTTGCGTGCTTCGAGATTATCCATCACGACGATATCGCCGGTCTGATTGGCCGACGCGCTCGCCCGCCAAGCTTAGAAGGGCCACGCTCAGGCGGTATCGAGACGCACCACCATTGGACCAGTCGCGCCTTTGCACCGGACGCCTTGCATGGCCTGTGGCTCGTTTTCCTTCCCGGGTTAGCAACGAGGGCCCTAGCCTCTTTGCATCGGATCCGCCCGGGCCGAGACAGTAGCTTTCCGAAATAAACATCAGGAAGCTAACTATTTCGGCAGGGTTGACAGGACACCCCTGCTCCGCGCCGACAGCCACGTACCCCAAAGTCTAGACTTCCCGCTCCTCGGGCTTTGGCTTTCGAAGGCGCACGCCTGGTCCTCCGCCGTTCTCGTCGATGAACTCCACGCCAGCTGCTCGCATCGAATTCAAGATTTTGGTCGCAGTCTCCTCACGGCCGCCGAGCGGTCCATCCTGCGCTTCCAAACGTTTGATCGTCGGAATCGAAATTCCCGCGGCTATCGCCAATTGCTCTTGAGACCAATTGAGGAGGGCCCGCGCAGCTTTTATCTGCCGAATTGATACTTTTAGTATTGACATTGGAGCAACCATTGATACTTTTAGCATCATAAAGAGTTGAATCTATTAAGGAAAGTCGCAATGTCGAGAGTGTTTGCCAAGTCGGACGCTACAACTGGCCGCCGCAATTTCATTGGTGGATCTGACGCACGCGTTATCATGGGCGATGATGAAGCCGGTCTGCTTCGTCTCTGGCGCGAGAAGCGGGGCGAAGCCGAGCCGGCGGATTTGTCAGCCAACTTGATCGTACAACTCGGCACCGCAACCGAGCAGCTTAACCGACACTGGTACGAGAAGAATACCGGTTACGTCGTAACTGACGTTCAGCGGCGGGCATTTCATCCGGTCAAGCACTGGATGGCGGCAACTCTCGACGGCATGGTGAAGGACACCGGCGCGGTATTCGAAGCGAAGTTCATGCTCCCATGGTCGTTCTCGGAAGAGAGCGCGGCGGAAAAGCACATGGCGCAATTGCAGCACAACATGTGGGTCACGGCGTCACGAACTTCGGCACTATCGATCATAACCGGCGGCGGAAAATGGGTCGAGATGACCATTCCCGCCGATCCCCTGTACCAACACTTGCTGCTAACGGCAGAAAAGAAATTCTGGCGCTGCGTCGAGAACGGCGAAGCCCCTCGGCTATTCGGCATTGAGCCGCCCCGACCTCGGATTGAAGCGGTCCGAACGGTCGACATGAGCACCTCCAATGCTTGGGCGGAGTTTGCCAGCATCTTCATCGGACGCGCTCAGCCTATCTTGAGCACGATGCCGCAAAGTCCGAGCTGAAGAAGTTGATCCCAGAAGATGCCAAGGAGGCGAGCGGTCATGGACTAAGGGCCACACGCTCAAAATCTGGTTCAATCAGCTTTCATGTTATGGACTGAGGGGACAACCGTGCAACAGTCTAGCGAAACCATCGGCGCAATTGCCAGTGCATTGGCCAAGGCTCAGCTGGAGCTTTCCAATCCCGAGAAGGCACTTACTGCTCAGATCCCTGCAGTCTTTCCGCGAGAAGAGGCTCGTAGCTTCCGGTACGCCTCGTTGGCAAGCGGATTGGACTTGGTGCGTAAGTGCTTAGGGAGCCATGAGATTGCGACGGTGCAAACGACAGGTATCGACCAAGCGACGGGCCTGGTTCGTTTGACGACGCTCCTCGCGCATTCCTCCGGAGAATGGATGTCTTCGGAGTGGCCGGTGTGTGCTGTCAGTGAAATCAATGCTCCACACCGGATGGGAACCGCCCTCACATATGCCCGGCGATACGCTCTCTTCGCCCTTGTCGGCATCGCGGGCGAGGACGACTTGGATGCGCCGGATGCCACAGCGCCCCCTCCGCCC
This sequence comes from Bradyrhizobium sp. BR 1433, assembly GCF_051547665.1. Lineage (NCBI taxonomy): Bacteria > Pseudomonadati > Pseudomonadota > Alphaproteobacteria > Hyphomicrobiales > Nitrobacteraceae > Bradyrhizobium > Bradyrhizobium sp. BR 1433. Next base: position 8,380,943 of record NZ_JBPUGG010000001.1, on the reverse strand, counting down.
CTCGAGTTTCGAGCCGGCAATCGGCCCGACGTCAAAGGAAACAAAAGCGCTACGCAGCGGCCTCCGATACTCAGCTTGGATCAATCGGTCCAGCTAATGGAGCAGATGCTGGCGGAACTCGGTTGCTTAACGAGTGAGAACGACCTCCTCGCCTGGGCTCAAGCCGGACTACCCAGAAAGAACACCCTCCTAGTGGCAGATGCACGCACCCTTCGAGTCTGCCTACCTTGAGAAGTTGGCAGCCCTATCGAAGGCGCTTCCTGACATAAGCGATAGCTTGAAGCCGGCTGCTTCCGTCCAGGACACCCCAAGCGATGCGCCGGCTGAGCTTGCATTTCCCAAAGAACCCGTGCGCAAGCGCAGTAAAGCCCACTTGCTGTTTGTCCGCGACCAGTCTTGTCTCGTTTGCCGGCAGAGCCCGTGCGATGCCCACCATTTGAAGTTCGCTCAACCCAAGGCTCTCGGCCGCAAGGTCAGCGACGAGTACACCGTGCCATTGTGCCGCGCCCATCACCACGAGCTGCATCGGCAGGGTAATGAAAGGGCCTGGTGGGCGAACCTGAAGATCGAGCCATTGCAAGTGGCGCAAGACTTGTGGGCGACAAGTTCGATCCACAGTCCGCTCACCGCCGCCGTCGTCAGCGCGGCCCCTCCCTCACGCCTGAGGTCGGACGCTACAACACGATGAACGGGCCATTCCAAACCCGCAAGATCTGACCCCAACAACGTTGCCGGTCGAGTTTTGAGGTGTTGGCGCCGTTCCCTGCTGCTTCCCAGTGAATGTCTTGACCAGTCACGCGCTACGGCGGGTGATCTCCGAAGCCTGGTCCGTGGGCGCCGCCTGCGTCGTCGGGCGCCGTGTGGCCGATGCCGGCTCCTGCCGGAGTTTCTCCACCCAGCGCCGCAATACCGAGTCGCGCAAACCGAGTTCCTTGCCGACCGCCGTGATCGACCAGCCGCTTGATACCACCAGCTCAGCGGCCTGCCGCTTGTACTCCTCAGTAAACGACCGACGTTGACGCTCTTGCATCCGACACCTCCGGGCTCTTAGAGCTTACTACAGGTGTCCACTCATTCGGAGGAGGTTCAGTCACCTAAGGGGCATGGATCGAGACCTCGTCTGAGAGACTTAGACGACCCTGCCCGCCGGTGGGATGCAAGCCGGGTTTTTACGGGGCTCCGAGCATTTAATGCTACGGGCGGGCATTCAGATTGGGGCTTGTCAGGAAGACGATTGGCCGGTTTATTGAAGGAATTGCAGTTAGTTGATTTTTTTGTCCAGAGCACCGTTTGATGAAAGCAATTGCCGGTTACGTTTCGCTGAAGGATCGCGAAGAGCTGAACAATCTTAAATACCATCGCCAACAATTGTTGGATTACGTTCGAGTATATAGCGTCCCTGGTTTTCAAATCATCGGTCGTGAGCGAGACCGTCGGCGAAGAGATTGAACTCATCGAAACAAGCATTGGCGCGGTTCGATGCGGAGACCGAACCTTGTCATCAGCGAGGAGCTCGAGGCCATAGGGACATTGAGACTGATTCGAGCGTTCTCGAAAGTCAAAGGTCTCGAGTTTATCGCGGAGCTTGTCGAAGCTGCATTGCTAGCCGCCGCGCTAGTATCGCAAGCCTCCCTTTTGGGAAGTCATTAAGGGATCAATCGATGTTTCGTGACATGTCCTGGCTCTCCGGTCGGCGAGCCGGGTTGTACGGAAGTGGCATCGCAATTGCATTGGTCGTCATCTTTGCAAGACATATTCTGATCTACTACCGCGGCGGCGGTTACGACGAGGGCGGCAACCTATTCGGCGCCGATTTCACGACGTTCTGGGCGGCTTCGCTTCAGATCCTCTCCGGCCACACCGCTGAGGTCTACGTGCCTGAGCTACATCAGGCTATCGAACAACAGTATTTGCGAAACGGATACGAGGCCTTCTTCTATCCGCCGACAATGCTGATCTTGTGCATTCCTCTTGCAATTGTACCGTATTTCGCTTCTTACCTTGCATTTCTGGGCGCTACGTCGGCGCTTTTCGTCGCAAGTATCTGGCGCATCCTGCGGTCACCATGGACCCTGATTGCGATCCTCGCTTATCCGCCGGTCTATTTTAACATCGTGGCTGGTCAGAACGCCTTTCTGACGACGGCAATTCTCGGATGCGGTCTCGGCCTCATGAACCGGCGACCCGGCTTGGCGGGCGCAGTTCTTGGGCTGATGGTGATCAAGCCACATCTGGCGCTAGCCGTGCCGATCGCGCTTATCGCGACAGCCCGCTGGCGGACCTTGGCGTGGGGCGGGATCTCGTCGGTTTTGCTCGTCGTTCTGTCGTACCTCCTGTTTGGGTTAGATACGTGGCTCAATTTCCTCGACGTCTCACGCTCGGCGCGCCAGACGCTCGAGAACGGTGATGTCGGGTTCTGGCGGCTGCAGAGCATCTTCGCAACTATGCGATTGCTCGGAGCCGACGTCAGCACAGCCTTCCTCACCCATGGCCTTGCTTCACTTGGTGTGATCGGCGCGCTTGTCTGGAGGTTGCGCCAGAAGACTAGCGCCGCGGCCGAACGTTCGATCATCGCGCTTGCGTGCCTTCTGATCACTCCGTTCTCGCTGTTTTACGACATGCTCATCATGGCGCTCCCATTGGCCTGGATGTTGCGCGAGTGGCAGAAGACCGGCTTTCCAGCCTGGTCGAAAGCGGTGATTAGCTTGACGTTCCTTGCTCCGATGGTCTTCTATCTGCCGGTCATCTATGGATTCTCCATCGGAACGTCACTGCCCTATGGTGCGCCTATCGCGGCTCTGTTCGGATGGTTTCTGGTCAGAGAGACGATAATGGCTCCAGACCACGCGAGTGCGCCCCCCAGCTGTATCAAGGCACAACTCTAATTGGCGCCGATCCTCGCGCCACCGGCCAGCCAGCTCGCCAATTGTGCGGCGATCGGCGAAGCGACCGGTTCAGTTCGCGCCGGCGACGATGAGGACGAGGTTGTTCAGTACGGGCGTGGAGCAGAAGGCCACCACAAGGGCCACGTTGTAGACGTTCTTGCTGCGCCAAAGCAGCCACGTCACGAGAAGCGTCAAACCGAGCTTGGGAATGAGCCACCAGACGCCGAGCCAGGTCTGCGCCAAACTCATGAATGGATTCAGTTCGCCCATCCCGAGATCCAGGATCACATTCGTTGTCACGAGGTCGGCGCACCCCAGCAGCAAGCAGAACAGTAACAAGAGTGCCTTAGCACAGTTCCTCTTGTTGAGGCCCTCGATGCTGAAAATGCCCGGCTTGGTCATGTCAAAGGATCCTGAGCGACGGCAGTGTTAAACGGATCAAAACGATGCAATGAGGAGGGTCTACGAGAAGAATCTTTATATTCCCTCAAGCCTTGAGACGTTCACCCGAGGCCGGCACTAAAATGGTGCCTCTCCGGATTTGCTCCGAACGACCGGCTTGATCACCGATCGCAGCGGGCGAACCACATCCTGCTGCGGACTTCCTGGGCTGGCAGCCACTTCGATGATTGTCCCTGGCGTCGTTGACGTGGCGGGGTTGACATGGCGGGCGAGCGGCGCCGCTTTAGAATCTTGACCGCGTCTCACCGCGGTATGCCACAAGCACGGATCGGCCAACGCGCCGGCATAGACAGACCGTTGTCTGACGCGAGGCGCCCGCCTTGAACAAATCAAGAACATTGCACAGTGTCTGCGACCCTCAAGTTGACCTTCATGCCGGCTCCTCTCGGCGAAGCCGCCTCAAACACGTATGGTTAAAATGAGCTCTCTCTCCATAAGGTCCACAAGGAGAGGGTGCTCGTCGAACGGCCTACTTCAAAGGACCTTGGCGTCCCAAAGCAGGGCCAATTCCCGCAAAAGTCGCAGTTGCGCTCACTGAACGTTTAAGGAAAAATAGCCTTCAATATCTATTGGAAATGATTTTCTCGAACATTGCCAGTTCCTCTATTTGAATTTTCATTTTCTGCTGGCGAAGTCAGATTGCCCCGCCAGAGACTCAGATTGAATCGGCAAGTCGTTCATCATGTCGAGTGAGATCGCAAATGTCGCGTTTCTCGCGGCGGTGTTTGTAGGCGTCATCTACGGCAGTCGCATCTTGGAAAAAAGGTGGCCCATTGCGGACGTCCCCTACTCCGAATTCCGTGATGATTGGCTCGCCGTTATTGTGAGCATCGGACTGGCGAAACTGCTCGCTCCGATCGCAGCAATGATTGCGGGTAAGATAGCTAGCTTTACCGGGATTGGCTGGGTTCGGTTACCAACCGAAGGCTACTGGTGGTACGCCTCTCTTGGATTCGTTGTAGTCGCGATGGATCTCTACAAATACACATTCCATCGCCTCCAGCATGCGATCCCGTTCCTTTGGTCGATGCATTCGTTCCATCACAGCGCAAACGCCATTACCTTCATTACCGGTGCCCGACACTTTTGGCTCGAGCGCGTGCTGTCGGACGCCTTCTTCCAATTCTGGCGATCCTGCTTCAGGTCCCTCCAGATATGGCAATCGTCTCGGCATTCATCTTTTTTCTTCCTGACGCTTGTGCTCACCTGAACGTGCGGGTCCCGCTCGGTCGGCTTGTAACCTGGATCAACAACCCGCAATGGCATCGCATCCATCACTCGAACCTAATGGAGCATCGGGACAAGAACTTTGCCTCCTTCTTGCCGCTCTGGGACATTCTGTTTGGCACGGCACATGTGCCGAAACCAGACGAGTATCCTGCAACGGGACTAGTGCCAGCTGAGCGAGTGGACATCGTCAATAGCGTGATCTGGCCAATCCGACATCTCCGGCATCGAGAGTCCAAGAATGAATTGGGTTAAAGTTCTTCTGGTGCCCTTCTGCGTGTTCCAGGGCACGAGAGCCTTGTCTCCGCAAGGAGATCTCGGACGAGTTGAACCCCTTCACGCGGCCGGCCTAGACATGGTTGAGCATATGGTGGCCTATCTCCAAGCTCAATTTGACGTTTTTCGTGACGTAGCAATTTTTCAAACGGGCTGATTTCAATGAATTATTCGGAATGCGTTGAGCAGAAAGCACCAAGTTTGGTACGAGCTCATGGCCAAGAATTTGCCGAAGCGGTGCACTTTTGGCTGATCATCGGAGCGATGACGGCGGTCGCCGCACTAGGCCTCTATCTGTCGAATACGCAGATCTCGCTCGGCTTCCCAATTAGCTTCGGCTTCCTCGGGCTTGTTGGCCTCAACCTGTTTTACACCAGGATAAGGAAGAACCCGCTCTTTGCTTCAATTGCCCTGACGTGCGCGCAGCTGGTTGCATTCACTAACGTAGCCATCGTTCTGAGCTACCTTGCTGCCGCTCGACGCCTTCCCTTGGTCGACAATGCATTGGCCGCCATGGATGACGCGGTCGGATTCGATTGGGTATCGCTATTTACATGGTCGAAGATCGAGCATCCGACAATCGGCTGGATGCTCGATCTGATCTACGACACCATGATCATTCAGGTTTTCATCCTGCTTATTGTGCTGTACTCGAGCAAAAGGCTCTTTCAAGCCCGAACATTCAGTTGGCTGTTTGCCGTAACTCTGCTCATCGTCATCCCGATATCGATGGTGCTCCCTGCGGAAGGCGCTTGGGCGCACTACGGTGTGGCACATCTGACAAGCGCCTACTACCTGCCTGACTTCTACGCCATCCGTTCCGGATCGATGCATGTCATCGATATGGCCAAGGTTACTGGCATCATCCAGTTTCCCTCGTTTCACGCCGCTCTTGCCTTGATCTTGATTCTCTCGAGCAGGGGAACGTTCCTGTTTCCCGTTTATCTTCCTCTGAACGTCCTGATGATCTTCTCGGCGCTCACTGCCGGTGGTCACTACCTGACGGATATCGCCTTTGGACTTGCGACCGTGCCAGTCGCCGTTCTCGTGCTGCGACTAACAGGTCGCACAGCCGGCCCTCGCCTTCCGATGCCATGAAATCCCTGCCAGCAGCAAGCGATCGCAGGCTGGCATTGTCATCGATGTACAATGGACGCTCTCCGGGATGGCGTTTGACGACCCGCGGCAACGGGTCGAGTCGCCTGTTAGTTAACAGAGAGTCCTGCGGACCTTTAAGTGGGATCCAGTAGCGCCCCGTTAATTCACTGCCCCTCTCAGTCAATGCCGATCGGATAGCGCCACTCCGTTCCCATATTATCGTCGGTGATCGGCCTCTTGCCTTCCGTCCGGGCGAGCAGCTGCGGACATTCTTCAATGACCTGTCGGGCATAGTCCGGCGACGTGATCGCATCAAGCAGCACACGATCCTCAAAGCTTTCGGGTCTAAATTGTCGCTCTCCGTCGATAGCGTAGGGCTCAAGTGCACGGCGCCAACGCCCGAAGTTCCAATCAATCGGCGCATCCGATACAATCATATGGTTGGTGAATTGTGCGCCATAGGAAAAGGCCAGACAAGCTGTCCGCTGGACCCGATCGGAGTCGGTGCTGTTGTAAAACAGGATACCACCGGAATTGAGATGGCGCTTCGCAAGCTCAAGAAATTCCGTTGACAGCAGATTGGTCACGTTGGCGCGAAAATGCCACGTCGTGTTGGAGACGATCGCGTCAAAGCGCTGATCCGGATGATGGGTCAACCAGCGCCGCCCGTCGTCGGTAACGATCTTGACTTTGGCATTTTTCAACACCGAAGCCACCTCTCGCTGCCGTTCGATGAGTCTTAAATAACCAGAATTGATCTCTACGATCGTGAGCGAGCGCACCGCGGGATTGTTCGCTATGACCTGCGCCCACGAGCCCGACGCGAGGCCGATCATCAGGACATCGCGCGGCGCGTCACGAAACAGGCTGAGCGCGTAGGGACGGATAATGCCGTTCGGGTCTCCGGCGAGGCGAGTGTTGAAGCGGCCGTCATACATGCCATTTCCAAATACGGTGCCATCCTTGTCGACGGTGATAATACCGCTGCGATTTTCGACGACGTCGGTGAAATCGTAGGAGGTTTGGCCCTTGCCAAGCAGGTTTTCGAATACGCGATGCGACATTGCCGGGATGGCGACGCACGCCAGCGCCAGCACGGCGACAGCCCTCAGCAAGCGTTGTCGGTGCTCGCCGCGCGGGCCCTTCGATCGTGCCAGAAGAATGAGGGCACAGAGCGTGCCCGCGAAAACCAGAGCGACGGCCAATTGCACGGAGGTCAAATAATCCGTCAAGACGAAACCGGTGAGGATCGCGCCCGTCGCGGACCCTAGAATGTTAGCAAAGTACAAGAGCGACATCCCCATCCCCGCCTCCTCATCGGCCGGGATTCCGACTTGAGCGAGATAGGGCAGTAGCGCCCCCACCGGCGGGCGATGAAATAGACCAGAAGCAAGGCTATCCCGATCGCGCCGCGACCAAACAACGCCGACTGTGCCAAGACTGGCAGAAACATCAGCCCGATTAGATTGCCGATGATGATTTCGTCGATGGCCTTGCGTATGACACCGGGAGGCGAGCTTCCTTCGCAACTTTCGCCGGCCTTGCGTGATCCACCGGCGATCCCGAAGAGAAAGCACGCAAGCGTCAGCGCAAAGGCGGTTGCACTCGATCCCGACGCGTAGGAGACGATCCGGAATAGGTAGATCTCATAAGATAGAGATATAAAGCCGCCCAGTGCAGCGATGAGAATGATCGCAGTCGGGATGGTGACGGCTTCAGACGCAGGTCTGATAGCAGCAGCGTCTCTCGATGGTGCCTGACTGCCGCGGAACAGATGAACGACGACGGCGCACAGTGCAACAGCGACATTGAGCGCGACGGCCACCAGCACCGCGCGATGCGCGCCGAGGAACGGAAACAGCAAGAAGCTGCACAACACGCAGGCCGCCCCCGCTCCCAGGGTATTGACGTAGTAAAGCAGGCCAACGGTGCGGCCTACCTCTCCCGAGGAGCGAACGAGATGCGCTACCAGGATTGGCAGCGTAGCGCCCATCAACAAGGTCGGAATGAGCACCAACAGCAGATTGACCGCGGCGACCGCCGGCAAAGACCAATCGACGACAAGTGCTCCGACCCGTTCGAATGCGCCAAGCGAGACGATTCCAAACATCGCCGTGACGCTCTCGATGATCGCCAGCAGTGGCAGCAAGCTTATGCTCCGGCGCTTCGAAATCCATCCGCCGGCAAGGCTCCCGAGCCCAAGGCCGAGCATGAAGGCGGAGATCACGATGGTCACCGACTCGGAATTCACGCCAAAAATACGGAACAGTGCCCTCTGCCAGGTCAACTGATAGATCAGCGCCGGAAAGCCGGAAAAGAAGAACAGAATGCAGAGGGTCTTTGTCCTTGCTGACAGGCCCGCCCGCGCGGCAGCCGGGGAAAGTCCAGGGCCGTCATGAAGCGCGTCCCCCTAAGAACTTCGCCGTCGAGCTCGTGTCCCGGCGGACGCCCTACGCCTTGGACCCCTGAAATCCCCAGCACACGAAGCACCAGCAATCATCGTGCCGTGCATTCGTGCGTTTGTGAACCCATTCACGACCCCGTAGTACCACGGCCCGGCAAGACGATCATCCCCGTTAACTAGTGGATGCCGGCTCCGTTGCCCGACCAAGAACTGCGGTGGTAGATTGCACTATTTAGGACTTGGAACCGATTTTTGTGAGCAATTTGACAGCCACCAATTCATGGCCCGTTCGCACGTCGATCGCGATACCGACATTTGCAGCTACCTTGTTCGTCAGCGCCAGCCTGATGTTCTTCGTCGAACCGATGGTAGCCAAAATGGTGTTGCCAAAGCTGGGCGGCGCGGCATCCGTCTGGACCACATGCCTTGTTTTCTTTCAAGCCACGCTGCTTCTCGGCTACGCTTACGCCCATCTGTTGACGAGGCTTTCGCGCTCCGCCCAGATCATTGTTCACATTTGCGTTCTACTGCCGCTCGCGGCCACCGTATTGCCCTTGTCGCTCGGCGCCGACGCCCCGTCGGCAGAGCAATCCCCCGTCCTGTGGCTCTTACTACGTCTCACCTTGACCTGCGGAATCCCGGTGTTCGTGATTTCGACGACCGCGCCGCTCCTCCAGCACTGGTTTGCGGATGGAAGTCATAAGCAAGCGCGCGATCCCTATTTCCTCTATGCTTTGAGCAACGCTGGCAGCCTACTGGCGCTGCTGGCATACCCCTTGTTGATCGAGCCTGAGCTCACGCTCGATCGGCAGTCTTGGCTCTGGTCGGGTGGGTTTGCCGCACTGGCTTTCGGCCTCGTCGCGTGCGCGGCGATCATGCTGTCGCAGAGGCGCACTGCGGACGCGCCGAAGCCAATCGCTGAAGCAGCCGCAACGGCGGGCACGCGGGATCGCCTGAGGTGGACGGCGCTCGCTTTCATTCCCTCATCCCTGCTTCTCGGCGTCACCCAGTACATCACGACCGACGTGGTGTCGGCGCCGCTGCTGTGGGTGATTCCGCTGACGCTCTACCTTCTGACATTCATTCTGGCCTTCGCGCGCCGGCCGCCATTGCCACATGCAGCGATGCTGCGCGCGCTTCCGATCATGTTGATCCTGGTCGCAATGACCAGTGGCACCAGCGGCAATTTGCTCCCGCTTCCGATTGCGCTGGCCTTCCACCTCGGATGCTTTTTCGTCGTTGGCACCGTCTGCCATGGTGAGCTTGCGAAACGACGGCCGCCCGCCGCTCAACTGACCGAGTTCTATTTCTTTCTCTCGCTAGGCGGCGTCCTGGGCGGCGTCTTCAACGCTCTGATCGCACCACTGATCTTCAATGGTGTATGGGAATATCCGCTGGTGTTGGTTGCGGCCTGCCTGATGCGGCCTCGGATGGTCTCCGAAGCGCGGCGCGGCCTGCCAATGGACCTCGCGCTGCCATTGCTGCTGTCGGCAACCCTGATGATCGGCCAGCACGCCCTCACGTCGCTCGGTTCCGGGCCAGCGGCGGTTACCTTGCTCTACGCGCTATATGTCCTGCCGGCATTGGCACTCGTGAATTTCTCAAAACGACGCCTGCGTTTCGCGCTGGCGGTCGCAGTTCTGCTGTTTATGCCGGTCATGCCACAGAGCACTGGGCAGCAGATCGTCGCCAAGCGGAGCTTCTTCGGCGTCTACCGGGTCGAGCAGCTTTCTGATGCGGGCACGCCGACTCTCGTCCTCATGAGTGGCACCACGATGCACGGCGCAAAGAGCATGCAGCCGAACGAATCCACGCTGCCGATGACTTATTACAGCCCGGAAGGCCCGTTCGGGCGCTTCATCCGCGCACTGCCTCAGGGCGCGACACGCCGCCTTGCGGTGATCGGGTTGGGTAGCGGCGCCCTCGCCTGCTACGCCAAAGCCGGACAGAGCTGGACCTTTTACGAGATCGATCCCATCGTCGAGCGGCTGGCAAGAGAGCATTTCGAGTTCCTGGAAAAGTGCGCTCCAGGCTCGCAGGTCGTTCTGGGCGACGCACGCATGACCATCGCCAATGCGCCTGACGGTAGCTATGACGTGCTTATCGTCGACGCGTTCAGCTCGGATAGCATCCCGATGCATCTGCTAACCCGCGAAGCCCTGACGCTTTACCAGCGAAAGCTGACGCCGGGCGGCCGCCTCCTGTTCCACATCAGCAGCAGAAAACTCGATCTTGCGCTGGTTGTCGGAGCTCTGGCAGCAGATGCGGGCCTGCCAGCGCGAACCCTCTTTGACCTTCCACCGCCAGGGACATCCACGTTCCGGCGCTCTGCAACGCAAGTGGCCGTCATCGCCAAGCGCGAGGCTGACCTTGACTTCCTGTCAAAGGAAGATGGTTGGGAAGCGCTGCCGACTGCACCCTCCCAATATCTATGGACTGATCAGCGAGCAGATCTGTTGCGGGTGATCAGATTTTGATGTTTCGAAGCGCGCGATCAATGATCGATTCCAAGGTTGAGCGGGACGCTCGTTCAGAGCCGCTTGATGCGCTCCGCGGCTTGGCCATTTCGATGGTCATCGCCTACCACTACTTCGGGTTCAAGTTCGGGATATTCGGCGTCAATCTGTTCTTCGTCCTGAGCGGTTTCCTGATCGGCGGCATTCTCCTGGATGGCCGCGAACGGCCCGGCTATTTTCCATCGTTCTATGGACGGCGCGCGTTTCGCATACTGCCGTTGTATTGGCTCCTGCTGATGATCGCGCCGCCTGATCACTGGGGCTATTATCTGCTCTTCATCCAGCAAGCGGCGTGGCTGCAGTTCGGCTTTCCGGTGCATGAGCCGATCTTCGTCACCTGGTCGCTTGCCCTCGAAGAGCAGTTCTACCTGATCCTTCCGATTTTGATTTTCTGGCTGCCGCGACCATGGTTGATCCGTGTGCTGTGGGGCGGCGTCCTGCTAGCCCCCGCCTGGCGCTGGCTCTTTGATGCTTATCTGCCTCACCCGTCGTGGCTGTGCCTGCTGCCAGGTCGCCTGGATGAGCTGTTCGGCGGCGTGTTGATTGCGTGTCTGACGCGCGGCTATTGCCGCTCCCGTACCACATGGGCAATCCTGGCCTTGATTGCACCGGTTTGCGACGTTGTTCATTTCGCGCTGGTTGGCTCCATCGCCGCTCTCTCGGTCGTGGGATTTACCTGCTGCGTTGCGGTCTGGTCGGCCGCCATCACGGAACGACCGGTGATGCTTCGTCCGCTGATCTGGATGGGGCGCCGCTGCTATGCGCTCTATCTATTCCATATGCTCGTGTACGCAGCGGTCCTTAAACTTGATGCTCCGTTCTCCGCATTCATCGCCCTTTTGGCAACGTGCGCCCTTGCGGAGACGAGCTGGCGCGTGATCGAGGCCCCGCTCATCGGCTATGCAAAAAGACGATTCGCAAGAATGGACTCTGGGCCAAATCGGATCATCGGCGCGGCTGTGATGCCGGACCGCTGAATTGACGGCCCGCTCCGGCTCGCCGTTGCTGGTCGCACGCAGCCCGTTGCAGTCGGCACTCGCCCGGCGCTCCGGGCTGCCCGGGTTGGGAAGCGTCATGAAAACCAGGCGACGGTCGCGGGGCGATCAGCCTAGGGCTGATTGTTCGGCGGCCTTTCGATGAACTTCCGACTGCCGTTGAGAAGCTCGAGGTTGTTGGCGATGACCGGATTGCCCGGATCGAGCGAATACGCCTTCTCAAACTTCCGCCGCGCGCCACCCAGATTGCCGCGCAGCATGAGGGAATAGCCCTGGTCGTTGAGGATCTGGACGGTCTCGCCGCCAAGCCGGATCGCCTGCGCATAGGCCTGATCGGCAAGATCGAACCTGCGTATCCGATCATAGCTCGCCGCAAGCCCGACCCAGGCTGTGACATCCTTCGGCGACTTCTCGACGGCATCCTTGAAGTAACGCTGCGCTATTCCGTAATTGCCGCGATTGTATTGCTCCAAGCCCATCCGCACCGGCTCGTCGGAGGGATAGTATTTGACGTCGGTCGGCTCCTGCACCGGGTCTCCGCCCGGAGGATCCACGGGCGCGACGATCGCGGCCTCCCGCGTCGTGTAGTCGCAGGCCCCAAGGCCGCTCGCCAAGCAGCAACAGATCAACGCTGGCGCAAGACGATGCAATCCTCGCCCCGTTCCCCAAGTCCAGCGCATCTCTTGCACCATTCGAAACATCATCGCGAAACTACCTACGAAAAACGGACGGCACGACCGAAACACTGAGGTCAGCGCCAGGAACTAACGTCGCATTCCCCTTCCGAGCCCCTGCCCGACGCGGGATTGATCGACAAGTCGACATCCCAACGGCGAATGCCCAAGAGGCCGAGCCCTTCAGCTCATTACCTGTTGCCCCCCACACCGACGGCGACCGATCCCCCGGTCCCTGCTCCCAATCCGGTCGTGTTGACATTCTGAATTGTGGTGACGGGCGGCGCCTGGCCCATCATCTTGGTCGGATCGCCCATGTCGGGAAGCTGATCGACCGGCTGCTTCGTGGTGCCGTAGCGTTTCACGGCCTCGCTCGTACGCCGCGCGTCATACGCGATCCTGCGATCGCCGACATAGGCCGGCCATGGATGGATCGTGTGGGTGGCGGCGTTGACTTCCTTGGCGTTGCCGGCGCTCATCGTGATGGTGTCGGAGCGCTGGACGTAGCGGTCCATCTCGTCATGCCCGTATACGCCGTAGCAGCCGCCGAGCAGGACGGGGGCGAGCAGAGCGAGGTATCTGATGGTCATTTCTCGCCTCCTCTAATTCAGGGTTTTCACGACTGGCTGGTTCGCACCAACGGCAGCCGGTGGTGGAACAGGTACGACCGCATTGGGCGCGATGATGTGGCCATAGGGACCCTTCACCTCGCCGCCGGAGTTGACGTAGTCGTCGTAGCGCTTGCGAACTTCCATCTGGCCGTTGAGGAAGAAGTCGACGTCGTTGGCCGGCAGGCGCGAGTCGAGCGGCGATGCCAGTTGCTGGCCGGGTGCCGCCGGCGCGACCAGGCGCGGCGTCACGATGATGACCAGGTCGGTTTCCTGCTGCTGGTAGGACTTGCTGCTGAACAAGGCCCCAAGCACCGGCACCGAGCCGATCCAGGGCAATTGCGAAACGTCCTGCTGGTTGCGGGTCTGCAGCAGGCCGGCGATGGCAAAGCTCTGGCCGTCACGCAACTCGACCGTGGTGCGCGCGTCGCGGCGGGTCAATGACGGAACAGTGGTGCCCTGGATCGTCACCGCATTGGAGAAGTCGAGTTCGCTGACCGAGGGCTCGACACGGAGGTTGATCAAGCCGCGCGAGAGCACGGTTGGAACGAAGGCGAGCTCGACGCCGAACTTCTTGTAGTCGATCGACACGGTCGGAAAGCCGGATGTCGACTGGCTCGGGACCGGCACCGGGAATTCGCCGCCGGCCAGGAAGCGCGCGGCGTCACCGGAGAGCGTGGTCAGATTCGGCTCCGCCAGCCGGCGCGCGAGACCTTTGGTTTCCAGCGCGGTAATCAGCAGGTCCACCGAACTGCCATTGCTGGTCCTGAGAATGCTGGTCAGCAGGCTTCCGAACGGCGCCGGAGACACGCCGCCGGCCGAGCCGACAAGCGTGCCGATCGTTCCAAGCACAGGAAGGCTCCCTGTGGGAGCGGCACCGACCGCATCGCCGCCGGCACCCAAGGGGCCATTGGCAGTATTGATACCGCCGATGGGAGTTCGGCCAGCGGCTACGACGCTGCCCCGCCCCGAAATGCCAATATTGGTACCATTGGCGTTGGCCACCCCAAGGTTCACGCCGAGGTCGCGTCCCGCCGACCGGTTGACCTCGAGGAAACGCACCTCGAGCATTACCTGCTGCGGCGCAGCAACGCTCATCGCATTGACGACGATGCCGCCCTGGGGAACGCTGCCCTGGGCAATCGTCATCGCTCGCTCGGCGGCGACCGCATCGGCGGCCATTCCGCTCAGCACCACCTGGCCTTCGGATGCAGACACGCGAATGCCCCGGGTACCGGTGCCGTTCTGGATGTTCTGCTGCAGATTGCCGATATCGACCGTCACCTCGACATCGAGAATGCCGATCTGCTTCATCGAGTTGTCGAACAGGATGACGTTGGTGGTGCCGGTCTTCTTGCCCTGGACGTAGATCAGGTGGTCGCTCAGCGACTTCACGTCGGCGATATCGGGCGAGCCTGCCACGATCGACGCAAACGCCGTATCGACCCTGAAGGTGCGTGACTTGTTGATGGTCACCCTGACACGCTGGACGTCGCTCATCTCGCTGACGAAGACGCCGCCGGACGACGAAGCGCGCCGCTCCGCGGCCGCCGCAAGATCGGTGGAATGAAACAGGGCGATAGCAGCGCCAAACACCATCGCGCTCAAGGCGACCAGCCCAAGTCCCGCATCACCCGAAACGCGACTTCCCATCATGCCAATCCCCTTCGCCGCTTCTCCGCGACGATCCCCCGTAAACCTACGGCCTCGGCGTCCCGATCACTCCAGTTCGTCCACCACGCCGTAGAGCTTACAGTCTGTCCGACTACAAATCGTTACTCACGAAATTCGCATTCCCCGGCGCGCTGAGCTGTCGCATCCCCACTCGCCAGACCGCTAATGGCGGCTCCAGATAATCCCCCGCCGCGCGCCCTGATTGCAAGGAAAGAGCCCTGCCGGGCCGTGCCGCCCCCTGAGAAAACTCCCGGATGTTGCCAGCGCGCACCACTTCCGTAGCCCGCCTAGGCTATTCCTTGTCCCCCGACGGCGAGGCTGTCCGGGCAGCTGCCCGCCCCGGACAAACCAGCTCGAATCAGCCCAGCGAATCGGACTTTTCAGAACGGAATTTTGGTGGTCACGCTGGGCGCGTTGAGCGTGGTGCCCCAGATCGGCATCAGCATCTTGAAGCTGGGTGAAGATGCCGTCACGACAATCGGACTGGTTGCCGTCGCCGGGGCGTTCAGTGTCGGTGTGTAACCATTAGCATACAGGAACGGGGCCACGGCCTGTTTCGCCGCATCCGTCGGCAGCGGATCACCACCGCAACTGGATGGAGTATTCTTGCTGATAACGGCGGTGCTATAACAACCAATCATGATCGTCCGGGCGCCCGCATTCGCGAGCGAACGCAACGATTGCAGGGTGATCGCATAGCGCGCCAGATCGAAGATTGCGAAGATCGCGAGACACAGCGGCACGAAGACGAGACAAAACTCCAACGCTGCCACACCGCGCTGATCGAGCCGCCTCATCACTGCACCAACTGCACGTATTGCGGCGGACTCTTGACCTGCACTTGGGTCGGGCAACCAGAGCTGTCGAGAGTAGCATTGCCGTTGAACGCGACCGACGCGGCGATCAACTGGCCGCAGCTTGTTCCATTGCCCATGCTGATCGTCGGATTACCCTGAAATGTCACGGCCGCGTTTGGTGCGTAAATGGTTCCTGTCAGGTTGATGTTGCTATTTCCGCCAAATTGCACGGCCGCCGCCGAAGCGTCGTACATGGACATGTACTGGAATAGGCTGGCAGAAGACTGAAGGGCCGCAGGAAGCGACGAAGCACTCGGCGCAGCCGACGGCCCTGCAATGGTAATCACCGCATTCCCCTGGTTGTTGATTGTCGCCCCTGGCAGGAGAATGAAGATAGCCGTACCCGAGATCGTGGGAGTACCTGTGATTTTCAGAGTACCCGAGATGAAGTAAACGCAGACGGATGCGGACGCCGGGCAGCCCGTGTTCCCGCCGGGGACAGATTCTCGGCCGTGTTGCCTGTGATGTGGAGATTATTGTTCGTGCATGGGGCGGCGGCCGTGTAAGCGACGAGCATGCTTGCGTTGCAAACCCCATTTGTTTGAAGACCGCATGTTGCGGGGAGGGTCGGATTCGCTCCACACAACGTGGTGAGGGCGGCATCAAGGGCGGTGTAGGGGTTTTGAACCGGCTGCTGATAAAGGAAAGCCTTATTGCAGAACGTTGTGCTCCCCGTGCAACCGCCCGCAGCAGACAATGGACCGGTGAGGGTCATGCCGCCGCCAGTGAAGTCCAATGCGTTGTTGGCCACGCTGTCCGAAAACATGCCGCAATTCTGCGCATTGATGTTGGGGCTCCCCTGGAAGCTCAGAGAGCCCGACAAGGCCAGGACGCATGGTGGATTTGGCGCCACCAGATTGATCTTGGCAACGGCGACCGCACGGATCGGGATGGTGGAAAGCCCGAGCACCTTCGCCAGATAGGCCGGCTGCGTCTGGGTAATCGTGGCTTGCACGAAACAGTTGGCACCGCCAGTGCAATTGACGCCATTCCAGGCCGTGAGCTGGGCGATCGTGACGCTCTGCGAGATTCCGCTCGGAAGGCTCGTCGAGCATCTGGAGCCAACATAGGAGGTATCGCCCGAATTGCAGAACGTGTTCTGCGCAGCAGACTGCTTGCCACGAGAGTCGACCGTACCCGTCGTGGTGCAGGTGGATCCGCAGGCGGCTTGCAAGCCGCCGGAATAGGCAGCCGCATCGGCCGCATTCTGCGCGCGCTGCCGGGTGACATACCAAGACCCCGCCTCGCCCCCAAGCGCGAGCGCGCCGATCAAAGGAATCATCGCGATCACGGTTGCGAATGCAGCCGATCCTCGACGGCAACGGAGCACGTTACTCATGGGACACTCCTATTGAAACCGTTCGGTATAAGGCAACGTGAATGTACAGGAATTGGTATTGCCACTGGTGCACAACACCGACCTCAGCACCATCGGCGCCAGCGTGATGTTCGTGCTGTAGGAATAGAATTTTGGCGACCCGGTGTTGCCGGCGGCGCACAGCGTCACGGTGTCGCCACACATCACCTGGACGACTGAAATGGGGTAACGGGAATCGGCCTTGTTGCGCGCGGTTGTCGACCAGCTCGAGGTGCTCGTCACATCCGTCGGTGGTGAGTACTGGATGGACTGCCCGAACGCGCGCAGCGCCTCCCAGGCGGATGCATACTGGTAGTATGCAATCCCGAGATCAGCGAGCGGCACAAGAACAACCAGGATCAGGAAAAGGTAGACGCTCGGCATCTCGAACGCGACGGCGCCGCGCTGATCCGCGATCAGCGAGCGCTTGAGGCTCATACGTTTTTCCCTGCAAGGCATGGTCACTCACCAAACGTATGGAATCGATCTCCAGCGCGATGCTTCGTAGCTGGAATATTCAGGAAGAGTGCGCCGAAGCACGTCCTCCTCGTAGAGGATCCGGCTAACCTGGATGCCGATGTGCAGGAACAGCCAGGCCACGGTCATCCAGCTCAGGTGCTGCAGCACGACTCCAAGGAACACGATCTCTTCCGATAGGTAGAGAGGGTGCTTGATCCACCGGTAAGGACCGGACTGCACCACCGAGCGTGCCTGCGGCACCAAACTGAACGAACGCCCCAGATGCCGGACGGTGGCGAGGATCATGATCATGCCGATCAGCACGCAAACCGTGGACGCCAGGTTCAGCAATGCCCCATCGGTCCTGTCGAAGAACGTGATGGTCCATGGCCAATAGGTGCCGGCGAATGCCGCGATCCGCGGCAGCAGGCCTTCCGCCTGCGCCTTGGCCGGTCCCCGGGTGAGGATCAGCAGCGCCAGCATCAGGTAGAACACCGCCACGCAGAGGCTCGACACCAGCGACGTCCAGGGCTCGCCGGTCATCGTTCCGAGCTTGAGCGTTACGACGAGTCCCAGAAGAAGAAACCATGCGCTGCCCAGGAACCGGGTTACCCGATCGTAAGCCAGGCTTGCCGGCAATGTCATTGTACTTGCACTCATGGCTTAGTGACCGAGGTTGGAGAACGTACGTGTGAGGTGGAGGAACGGGCTTCCGCCCAAAATGACGAACATCGCGGGGAGTAGGAACAGCACCATCGGAACGGTGAGCTTGGCGCCCAATTTGTGCGCCCTCTCCTCCAGCTTGGTGATGCGCTCCCGACGCAGATCGACGGCGATGCTGCGCAGGGCCTGGCTCAGCGGCGTGCCGTATTGCAGGCTTTGGCTGACCATGGTGCCGAAGCGACGCAGACCTTCCGAGGTCGAAGCAAGCTTCTCGAACGCGTCAGCGCGGCTCGGCAGGACCCGGAGATCATCAAGCAGAGCGTGCAACACATGAGCGATTGATGGATTAGTCTCCCGCATCTCGTCCGCCACGCGTTCCAGCGCGCTTTCCAAACCCATGCCCGCTTCGCTGCAGACGACAAGCAGGTCGATCATATCGGGCGTGCCCACTCGAATCGCCGAATCGAAGCGCCGCTTGAGGATCATTAAAATCACGCGTGGGCCCACAATTCCGAACGCCAGGCCGAGGAACGTGAAGATCATCACGTCACTGAACGGCCTTCCCAGAATTTGCGCGACAGAGAACCCTACGATCGGAAGCGCAAAACTGCTGACCGTCTTGAAGCCGATCCAGATAGGCAGCGTCCGATAATGATTGAATCCTGCCGATTGCAGGACCACCCGCAATTGGCCCAGATTTTCCTGACCGTAAAAGCGCCTGTAGCGCATGCCGACCGATGAAAGCCAGCTGATCAGGTCCTTCGGCGAGGCCGATCGGTCGGGGATGCCCAGCACCGCATTCGACACCCGCGTGTCCAAGGCGCGGAGATGGACCTCACGGATGATCAACAGGAAGGTCGCAGCCGCGACTGCGACGGCGAGAACCGCCAAAGCGACACCGGCCGTCATAGCGAGGTTTCCCTTCTGACCATCCAGCGGATCACGAAATGCCCCATCAGGACCGAACACGCCGCGTATGCGAGCAGCACGTTTCCTTCCGGATCGAACAACAGCAGATCGATCGACTGCGGATTGATCCAGTAGAGCAGCCCGCCGATAATCACCGGGGCAAACGTCAGCGCACGCGAGGAAAAAATGACCTCTCCCGCCAGCGCTTTCGCGCGGGCCGCCAGAGCAACCCGCTGACTCACCGTCTCGCCCAGTGTCTGCAGCGTTTCCGCCAGACTGCCTCCGGTCTTCAATTGCACTGCTAGCGTGACAGCAAACATCGCGTATTCCGGTACTTGCGTTCGCCGATAGACGTCTTCCACGGCTTCCTCGGGCGACCTGCCCAGATTCAATTCGCTACAGACGATTGCAAACTGCCCGGATGTCGGTTGCGGCATTTCGCGGGCGATGGTGCGGAACGCTTCGTTAACGGGCAGCCCCGATCGGACGGTACTCGTCACCAACTGGATCGCGTCGGGAAGTTGCTGGAAGAGTTGATTTGCAAGGCGCCGTTGTTGCCAACCAAACAGACCACGCACGACCAGGATGGCGACGACCCCAGCCGCAATACCCGCCTTCAGGCCAGAGAACTTGAGCAGCTCGTTGAGATAGAGGACTCCCATCGCTGCGAATGCGGCCGCAAGCAGCACATAGACCGGGCGCACAGGGTACACCATCTCAGCGCGGTAATTGGCAAGGCGATCCAGCATATTCCAACGTGAGGCCTTGGCCGCGCGACGGATAGACACCAAGGTTGCCGCTTCAGCTCTCGGCAGAGCAATCTCGAGCTGGCGGTCCATACGCCGCTCTCGCGAATCGAGCCACAGCGTATTTGCCGTGGCGCACAGCAGAAGCACAGAACGATGACCAAGGGTATCGACATCAGATCTGCCTCATCGCCTCGGCCCAGGCTCGATCAAGCCCATAATAGACAAGGCGGCTCTTGAATTTCGGGATCGCGTTGGTGGACCTGTAAGTGCCCGATATCCGCCCGTGAACGTCCTCGTCCTTGTACTCGAAGAGTGCAATGTCATTGGTGGTGATCACTTCGCCCTCCAGGCCGATCACCTCGCTGACCTGGACGATGCGCCGTTGCCCGTCTCGCATGCGCTCGACCTGCACGATGAGGTCCAGGGCGGCGACGATCTGAGCGCGGATTGCACGCGACGGCAGATTGACTTGTCCCATCTGCACCATGTTTTCCACGCGGGTCAAAGCATCGCGCGCACTGTTCGCGTGCACGGTGGAGATTGATCCATCATGGCCGGTGTTCATCGCCTGCAGCATGTCGAATGCCTCGGCGCCGCGCACTTCGCCCACGACGATGCGGTCTGGCCGCATACGCAGCGCGTTCCACAAGAGGTCGCGCTGTGTCACCTGCCCCGTACCTTCAAGGCTAGGCGGGCGTGTCTCCAGGCTAATCACATGCGGCTGCTGAAGCTGGAGCTCCGCAGCGTCCTCGATCGTGACGATGCGCTCGCTGTGGTCGATGAACTGACTCAAGGCGTTCAGTAGCGTCGTCTTGCCCGAACCGGTGCCGCCAGAGACCAGAACGTTGAGCCTGCAGCGTGAGGCGATCTCAAGCAACTGCCCAAGCGCCGCGTTCATCGTTCCGTTTTCGATCATCGCGGCGATGTTGTAACGCCGGCTCGGGAACTTTCGGATAGAGATGCAGGGGCTATGAAGTGCCAGCGGCGGCAGGATGATGTTGACGCGGCTGCCATCAGGCAGACGGCAGTCTACCATCGGGCTGGATTCGTCGACGCGGCGGCCGACCTGCGAGGCGATTTTCTGCGCGACTGCGGCGATGTGGTCATTGTCGCGAAATCGAACCGCGACCCGCTCGAGCTTGCCGGCCCGCTCGACGTAGACGTTGCTCGGTCCGTTGATCATGATGTCGTTAATCGTCTCGTCGAGCAGAAGCGGACGAAGCGGTCCGTAGCCGGTCATGTCGTCGGCGATTTCCTCTGCGAGGAACAGCTGCTCGCGGCCCGACAGCTCCAACCGCTCCTGGTTGGCGATACCGTGGATGATTTCCTCGATCTGCCGCCGCAAGACGTCGCGGGAGACGGTGGTGGCAATCGCGGGCTCGATCTGCTCGATCACCCGTTCGCGCAGCGACGCCGGCATCACCGGATGGTGCGAAGGCTCTTCATGCTTCGGCGCCGGCGCAAACAGGCTGGGTGCCGGTGACGCCGCGCTCGGCTCCGCCGGCGGCAAGGACGGCGGGACCGGATGCACACTTGGCTCCGGTGGCGGCGCGACCAGCACCGCTCCAGGCATCCGCACCGGCATTTCGTCTGCTCGCCTGCCGAACTTTTTCATAGCCCGAGCCACCTCTTCCACCCAGACCTTTTCATGGAGCCGACGCCTGTGATCTCTCGTACGATCGGGGCGAGGTGACGCCGCAGCCTGGATACGTGTTTCAGCGCCGGAACGCCGAGATTGACCGCCTGGGTCATTCCCTTGCCGAGATCGGGGATGATCATGTCCGGCTCGGCGCCCAGCGCCTTGACGATCGTCGCCCTGGGAAGACCGCCGGCGCGGTCGGCCCGATTGAGCAACGTAAACACGCGATCCTTGCCCGCGATGTTGGTGACGGCGTTGCGAAGCGCGTGGGCATTGCGCAGACCGGTCACCTCGGCTTCCAGCAGCACCAATACATGACGCGACATCTGTATGACCGGATAGATCGATGCCGGGAACGGCACCGGCACGTCGACAACAACGTAGTTGAACCGCTGGCGGAGCAGGCCCAGCACGTGCCGCACGCCCGCTTCGGTGATATCGAGCTTGGCATCGAGCTCCTCATCGCCGGAAATCAAGCAGACTCGATCATTCACCTCGATCGCCGCACGCTCGAGAAACAGCGTGTCGGCCCGCATCGGGTTTTCAAGGGCGATGCGGAGGCCGGGTCCAGGACGAACACCCAGCATCACCGCGGTCTCGCCGCCCTGCAGGTGCAGGTCGAGCAGTGCGACCTTGGCCTTGGTGGTTTCGGCCAGCTGCAGTGCGAGATTGATCGCGACGCTCGTGGCTCCAGCACCGCCCTGCGCCCCACAGATCGAGACCACGTGTCCGCCGCGATCGTTCTGGGCGGGCGCGACGTCGCCGACTAGCTTCGGACGCAGCTGGTCGAGCACGATGTCCCTGGTGATCGGCGTTGGAAGGTATTCGGTAAGGCCGATCTCCATTAGCTCGCGGTAGAAGGTGATCTCCCGGTTGTCGCCGATCAGGGCAACCTTCACATCGGGCGGACAGACACTGGCCAGACGTTCCAGTTCAGTAAAGGGATCATCCATCCCGCTGATGTCGGTCACCAGCGCGTACAGATCGGTGTCGGTCTCGAGCATTCGTGTCGCATGGCGGATGGTGCCACGCCGGATCACCAGATTGCTGCCGTCGAGACCCTTGCGAAGAGCCGCAGCGCTCAACTCGTCGTTCACGAAGCAGACGATACGGTTGCGCGCAACAAGGGACGTCGTCTCTTCGGGTAAGTCCACCACTGCCATGTTCACACTCATCAACGTTTCTCCGGCGTCTTGCCAACGTCACTTGCCGCCGCTGTCGTCTGGCGGTCAAAGTCGGATGGCCCATCGCAACCAGCACGGTCATCATCTGCATCCTGTTTCCTCACCGAATACTGCTTGACCCCGCTACCGGAATAGATCGCCACTGTCGTGCTCTGGCCGGCGACAGCACTCTGGCGCGCCAGCTCGGGCGACACATCGCAGCTGGATGTCGCACCCGTGTCGGCCTTGTCCCACTGCTCGGCCGCAGCTCGGACGACGAGCGAGAGCGTTCCAAGCTGCTTTGCAACGGCAACCTTCTTGACCTGCTCCGGCTTGAGCTCCAACGAAACGGTTTGCGCCGTCTTGCCTACGACAGCATTGCTGACGGGGCGCCCACCTTGTGCAATCTCCTGATCGATCGCGATGACGCGCACATTGGACAGAACGGTTTCGCTGACTGCTCGCCGCACCGGATCCGCCTTCTCGAACACCTGGGTCAACACTACGTCGACATTGTCGCCCGGCCTGATCAGACCCGAGACGCCAGTCTCCTCGTCGACCTTGATGCTGATCGCGCGGCTGTCAGGCGCCAGAACGCTGGCGAGGAAGCCACGATCCTTCGGACGCAGGATGTCCTCCAGAGTAATGGCGCTGCCAGCGTCGACGAACCTGCGAACCAGAGAACCGGGAAGTCCGGCTTTGGAATCAGGCGTTTCGAGGATCGCCCCTCCGGGGACACGGTTCGGCGCCGCCTGGCGCACGGCGAAATCTTCGTCCCGCGCCAACGTCCCCTTCGACAGCGGACGCGTCGCAACGAAGTAGCCGACGGTCGCCGGCGCGGCCGCCGGCTTTTCCGCGACCACCTCCGCGACAACCGGATCTTTCGGCTGGTTGACGTTGTAGGCAATGATCCCGAGTGCCGTAGCCGCAAGCAACAGCACCATGATGATCGAGACGCGCAAAGCGGACGACATGTCAAAATCCTTTGCTTAAAATAGCCCAGATACCGCCGCATGCGATGGCGACCCCGTAGGGTAGCGGTGCATGCCTCAAATGACGCCAGCGCTCGACCGCATAGACCCTTCGCGCAAGCGACGATCTGGCGGGCGCCAGCCGCGGGTATGGCAGGCGGCGCATCATCAAATGCACTGCGGCCAGAGCGCCACCGGCCAATGCAGTTACGGTCAACAATTCAATCACGCCGGCCAGCGGGAGGCCGAGCGCCAGGGCAACCAGCAATTTGACGTCGCCGCCGCCAATCATTCCGCGCTGGTAGATCACGAACAGCACCAGAAACAGGATTGCAGCAACGATCAGCGACTGGCCAATCTGCATTGGGCCGGCCAGTTGACCAACGATCCCAAGGAACGCCAGCGCCAGACAGATTTCGTTTCGGATCAATCGTGTCGCGATATCGATCGTTGCGACGTAGAACAACAATGCGATTGCCAGACACGAGGTCGTGGTCGCAATCCAATTCATAAAATATAGCCTCGAGAGTGGTGGGGGCATAAACTGGTGCCCCCCTCCCGTGGCGCGGTCTTCGCCGGTTAAGCAGAGACCGCGTTAGTGACCGAGGTAGTGATGGTGGTAATCGCACTGGTCAGCGCAGCACCAATACCACTCGCAGTGCTTGTACCGAACGCGGCAGCGACTGCAGCCACGATGCAAGCGGCCACGATCACGTACTCGAACGACACGACGCCGTCCTTGTCCGCGCGCAGACGCAGCAACGCTTCACTGGCCCTGATATAACAACGCAACATGGAGAGAACCTCCTCTACCTTGCCGACATCGCAATCCGGTTGAAGACTGTTGGCAGAAGACTCTGCCAACGCCGTCAACGTTCGGATTAGGCCGAGACCGCGTTGGTGACGGAGGTGGTGATCGTGGTGATCGCGGAGTTCAGCGCCTTGCCGATACCGGACCCGGTGCCGGTTCCGAATGCCGCAGCGACGGCGGCGACGACGCAAGCGGCGACGATCACGTACTCGAACGACACAACGCCGTCCTTGTCCGAGGCGAGACGCTTGAAGGCTTCGGTGGTCTGGATGTAAAGCTTCAACATACGGAAAATATCCCTTTTACGATGAATTTACGCAATAGGTTGGCGGGCAAAATCCAGTGCCAACTAATTTTTCTTATAATCTGTCGCGAGAAAGCTGTCGATTGGTAATCGTTTATTAACCCTACCGGCGTAGCGGCTGGCACCCTCTTTAGGCTGGATGCTCCGAAGAAACGCACGAAAACCCCTTAAATTATAGGGTTTTTGCATTTCGCGACATTTCAGTTTGGCTGCTCCGTGCGAATACGGTGATAGCGCCCAAGCGACACTGACGAAGCTGTCGCGAGACCGAGGTCGAGGGCGACAGCGTCATAATTCGGCTCCACAAGGTACCCGTCGATCGCCATTTGCAGGATCACCCGTCTCAGTAACAGGTCCCGGAGTCCCTCCCGAGCCGGCCGCAGCTCTCTGGGTTGGATTGTCGCCATTGCGCAACTGCCAGCGGCGGCTTGCCTGCGTCCGCCGGCGGGGCCGGTAGCCTGCCGCGCTCTTCGTCTAGGAGCTGCGAATGAACCTTCTGGATCTGAACGTTCCGCTCGAGCAGGGAAATTGCCTTTGCTTGAACCTGCTCTGCCAACGCTTTGCGCAGGGCGTTCTCCCGATCGAGCAGCTCTGGAAACGGCAATAGCGGCCGTACGAGCTCGGTCGCCTTGATCACGCCTGACGCCTTTCCCCGCGTCTGCGCGACGGCGCCGGTTGGCGTCTAACAAACGCACGCTCCCGCTTGTAGGCACATCGCATCCGTGCGAGGCCGGGCTTGCTCGCCTAAGCGGCGCCGGATGATCTTCCCTCCGCGGGCCTAATCTGGATCGCTCCGAATCCTCCCAATACAATAGCACGACAGGCTAGAGGTGGCGCCTGTGTTCACGCAGCGTCGTTTCAAATACGAAATGAGTGCCTGATCTGCCTCAGCATGGCCAGCGTCGCGTCGGTGTACCGACCATACGTGAGATACTGATCTACTTGCGATGCTCCAAGCACCACGAGTGCGGCTATCGCGAAGCCCTTGATCATAGTGGGCCTCTCCTACGAAAGAGACCGCCAACCTGGCTGTCCAGAGTTTCAGTTGTGTTGAAACTTTGCTGCCGCTGCTTGCGACCTATCTGCAATAAGTGAATGCTGGCCGAAAACGGTAACCAGAGCCTTAAGCGAGCGCGGAGTCGGTCTAAGTTCCAGGAAAAAGCTCTACGGGCACGACCGGTATGCCAGCTAAGGGCGAGCTCGCCGGACATTGCTCTCCCGCTTTTTTTGGTTGCGTGGCGAAAACGGACCCAGCGCTCTCCGCTGCGTTCGGTCTCATAGGCTGCTATGGCAATCGATGGTTCGCGTTCCGAAGTAGAGCAGCCTTAACCAAGGTTGGGCCGAAGGCGTAAGCAGAACCTGCTCTTCACTTACCTGTCTCACCGGATCTGGCTGGCCAGCTTGCGCCAGTGGTAGCCACGCTTTTCGACGTCCTCCCGGATTTCTTCGCTCACCGATCGCACGGTGCGCTTCCTTTTGCGCCAATTTCCGCCCAAGTTCGAAGGAATGGGAAGTCCGCGTCGGATAACCAGCAGATCGTTCTTCCCACTCAAGTATACATCGTACATGAGAGCGCCCTGTTGCGGGGAGCAACATAAACCTATGCAGGGCATCGTTGGTGGCACGGGTGCCACAGCAATTTCAAAACTAATGTGTCGGGGCCAGTTAACTAGAACTTCGAGGGATGCGTCCAAGGCTCACTTCTGCCGGAACGCGTGATTGAACGACATCACCAGCGGCCCCACGATGTAGTCAAACGCCGTTCGCTGAACCGTCGGGATCATGACCGTTGCCGGCATACCCGGGTAAAGGCGAACGTTGGGCATGGTCGCCAGCTCGCCCTGGTCGATCCGAACGAAGGCCGTGTAATAGGGATTGTTGGTCTTGGGATCCGTCAAGCGGTCCGCCGAGACCTGAATGACGTCACCATGAATGATCGGAACGATCCGCTGTTTGTAAGCGGTCAGGTGAACTTCCGCGCGCGTGTTTGGATGCACGTCGCTGATATCCTCGACCGCCACCTGCGCTTCGATTGTGAGCGGATCCTCGTCGGGCACGATGTCCAGGATCTTGTCGCCGCGTTGGATCACGCCTCCTACCGAAAACACGCTAGCCCAACCACGCGTCCGGTATAGGGAGCACGAATTTCCATCCGGCCGAGCACGGCTTTGGCGTTCGTCGCCTTCGGGATGACCTCCAGGAGCTTGGCTTGCGTATCGCGCAAATCCTTCGTGACGTCTGTCATCCGATCGTTGTCGAACTGGGCGATCTGCTGCTCCTGCTCGGCGATCGCCTGGCGAGCTTTGGCGATGTTGGCGTTCGCATCGGCGATCTGGCCTTCGAGACCGTACGCCGTCCGCTCCAGCTGCAGGATGCGGGGACGCGCGATCAACCCGCGTTCGACCAGCGGGGCGATGTCCCTGGCTTCCTTGCGCACTGAGTCGATCTGGTTGGTGAACGATTTCACCTGCGCTTCCCCGCCAACGATCTGGGACCCCAGCTGGTTGATCTTTTCACGGACGACGCTTCTTTGTCCTTCGAGCGACGCCCGGCGGCTGTCAAACTGACTGAGCTGCCCGTTCCAGACGCTTTTGAAATAGGAATCGTCAGAGCGTGCCATCAGATCCGGCGGCATGACCAGCGCGGATCCATGGTCGAGCTCGGTCAGAAGCCGGACTTCCGTTGCGCGCAGCACGGCATATTGCTGGGTCAGCACCTCGAATTCGGCGCGAGCCTGGGTCTCGTCCAGAACGATCAGCAGATCGCCTGCGAGGACCCTGTCGCCTTCCCTGACATGCAATTCCTTGACGATGCCGCCATCAAGGTGCTGGAGGCTCTTGCGGTTGCCGTCGATCTTCACGACCGCGTTGGCAACTACCGCACCGTTGAGCGGCGCAGTCACGGCCCAAGTACCGATCCCGCCGAAAAAGACGGCGATGATCAGCCAACCCGCTATTGCGACCTTACGAATGGAGTCGTTTGGTGATCCATCCTCGTTGGCGCGTTTTGTTCCGCGTGGGGCAGCGGCGGGACGCATCGACAGCTCTGTGACATCAAGCAATGTCATGATTTCTCCTAACCGGTCGCTTCCCGAACTGCAGGAACCGGCACAGGCCGCGTGAGGCGCGCCAGGATTTCGCTCCGCGGTCCGAACATCTCGGCCACGCCTTCGCGCAACACCAATATCTTGTCGACCACGCCGATCGTGGCCGGCCGATGCGAAATGATCACCACCGTGGTCCCGCGCTTCTTCAGCTGCGTGATGCAGTCGGCGAGCGCCGCATCGCCCTCGGCATCAAGGTTCGAGCTCGGCTCATCGAGCACGACCAGGCTTGGATTGCCGTAGACCGCGCGTGCGAGGCCGATGCGCTGGCGGTAGCCTCCGGACAGGATCGCGCCGCCTTCCCCGACCTGGGTATCGTAGCCATCGACGAGCCGCAGGATCATCTCGTGCACGTCGGCCATTCGCGCCGCCAGAATGATGTCCTTGTCGTCACCGTCCTTGAACCGACAAATGTTGGCTGCCACCGTATCGGCAAACAGCTCGATATCCTGGGGCAGATAGCCAAGATGCTCGCCGAGCGACGACCTGATCCAGCTCGAAACGTCGGATCCGTCGAGGCGAACGGCCCCTGCGGATGGCGCCTGAACGCCGACAATATGACGCGCGAGCGTGGATTTGCCGGCGCCAGAGGGGCCAATGATCCCCAGGACTTCACCCGGTTCGATCTGGAAGGTGACCCCGCGCAGAATGGGCTTCGACGTTCCAGGCGCAGCAAAGGACAGCGCTTCGACGGAAATACGGCCTTCGGGCCGCGGCAGCGTCAGTCCTGTTTCGCGCGGCGGGTTGGCCGCCAACAGCTCGCGCACCCGCAGGAATGCGCCGCGGGCCGAAACGAGACCACGCCAGGATCCAACGATCTGTTCGATCGGCTGCAACGCGCGGCCAAGCAGGATGCTGGCGGCAACATGGCACCAGCGGTGGTGAGCCGCTCGATCACCAGATAGGCGCCGAGACCGAGAATCAAGGATTGCATCGACAGCCGCAGGAAGCGGATCAGGCTCTGCATCGTGGCCGCGCGATCGCTTGCGGCGACTTGGCGCTCAAGCATTCGGTCGCGGTCCCGGCCCCATCGCTTCAGGAGGCCGGCGGTCATCCCCATTGCGCGCACCACTTCCGTATTGCGCAGACTCATCTCGGTGAAACTGTAATTTCGATTTGCCGCCTCGCTGGATTCGGAAAGCGGAGGCTTTACGATCCATTCGTTGAGAAGGGCCATCAGGACCAGGATGATCGTGCACCCAAGCGCAAAAGCGCCCAGCAACGGGTGCAGAGCGAAAATCACCGCGATGTATATCGGCGACCACGGCAGATCGAAGATAGCGTGAATTCCGGATCCGGTGATAAACTGGCGGAACGTATCAAAATCACGCAAGAGCTGGCTGCGCGCGCCGCCGATTTTTGCCGAATGGTCGATGATTGCGGTCATCACCCGCGGCGCGATCTTGCGATCGAGGCGAATGCTGGTGCGCGTCAGTACGCGTGCGCGTACCGCATCGAGCCCCGCGAGCGCCATGAACGCCAGCAATAGCGCCAGCGTCAGCATCAACAGCGTGACCTCGCTGGCGCTCGAGATCACGCGGTCATACACCTGCAGCATGTACAGCGGACCGGCCAGGTAGAGCAGGTTAATAGCCAGGCTGAATATGGCTGCAGTGACAAAATAACCTTGGCAGGCTTGCAGCGCCTGCCGCATTTCGTCCGCTCTTTTCCGAAGGGTACTCACGCGGAACCTGGCCGGAGCCATCCCTTAAAAATGATGACTGACAGCCAATAGGCGGCAGTCAAAAGGTCCAAGTAAATCAATTATCCAATCTATCCTGCTTAGCATGGCCGGCGGCTGCGCCAAAGCCGCTGCCGACCCAAAAACGGCAGGAGGGTAAACTTCCGGGGTTCGCTTCTCCCCCATCATTTTCCTCCCCCGTGAAGTTCACGCCCCTCAGGCGATGTGGTGCGGATCATAGGTGATCACCGTACCGTTCGTTGTGTCGGCCTTCTCGGCAAAGCCGGCCGGATCGTATTGACCGAGCAGGACGATGTTCGCCGTGTGAGCGCCGTCTGACACCGTCAGGGTGCCGCCGGTCCCCGCCTGGTTTTCCGCGAAGCTCACCGCGGTGTTGGCGCCGAAGCTGATGCCCTTGAGATTGATGTCGTCATTGCCATCGAGGCCGCTCACCGTTCCGGAGAAGTGGAAGGCGTCATCCAGGATCAGGTGGCCAGCGGCAGTCACATCGAAGGTAACGCCTGCCGCCGAGGCTGCCCCGAACTCGATGGTGCCGGCCCCACTGATCAGAGCGCCGCCGCTGCCGGTAACCTCGCCCTCAGCTGTGACGTTACCGCCATTGGCCCAGATCAGGCCGCTGTTGGCCACCGCACTGGCGAGCACCAGCCCACCCGTACCGGTTGCCTCTAGCGTGCCGGCGTTGGCAATCACGTTGGCGCCCGTGTCGATCACCAGGGCGTGGGTCCCGGTGGCATTGATGGTGCCTTCGTTGCTCAGGGTCAGGCTCCCCTGCCCGATCTGCCCGGCACCGGAGATCACGTTGTCGACGTTGTCGAGCGTGACGTTCGAGGCCGTGCCGGCGATGATGTTGTGGTCATCGTCAGACAGGGTCACATGGCCGCCGCCGTTGAGCGTGAGCCCGGTCTGGATCAGCTGCAGCAGCGTGTCGTCGCCGGAAGCCTGCAGGTCGATCTCGCCAGTGTTGTGGATGGCGCCCGACAGCGGCAGCATCGCCCCATCGCCGATGGTCATCAGGCCTGGATTTTCGACGGTCGGCGTGACGTCGAATTCGAAGTTTGCTGCGGTCAGGTCCGCCGCATGCACGTGGTCGAGCGTGATGGTCTGGCCGTCAGCCAGCGTGATCACAGCATTGCCATTTCCGTCGTCCGCCGTGTGGGCCTGAACTTCCGCGAAACTCTGCCAGCCGTAGCTGATCAGGTCGATGACGTCGGATGACACCTCGAAGCTGTGGACGACGTCGTTGCCGATCGGCCGCGAGAACACGAACGTGTCGTGACCGGCAGATCCGGTCAGCGCGTCGTCGCCTGACCATGCGAAGATCGGGGTACCGGGGCAAACGCCTCGATGTTGTCCGCGATCATCGAAAGGCCAGTACCGCCGGCAGAATCGAACCAGGTTTGCGATATGTGCAACGAGATCGCGCCGGTATAACTATCAAGCGTGTTGATAGAGAGTCCGGTGACATCGCCTGTCTGGATCGACCAGGTCCCGTCACCGTTATCGGTGCCCTCGCTTAGCGTCCAGCCCAAGGGAATGCCACTAATGCTGACGTTAACCGTACCAACATGATCCACCGGGTTTGTCAGGCCGAGGCTGATGGGTTGGCCGGCAATGCCTGCGGGAGCGAGATGTGCCTGACTGATATTGGTCAGGGTGACACCAACGAGATCCACCAGGATGTCGGCGTTGACGTTCGGAGTGGCCCCGACCTGCTCGAAGACGTAGCTATGGGCAGTTCCGCCGATATTTGCCACGAACGCAACCGCCGCGCCGGTGCCTGTGGCTATGTCGTTATTGTGGAGATACTGGACAACGGCGGCGACGTTAGAGGTGGACGATAAGGTTAGGGCCGACGCGAAGGTATTAGCATCGTCGAATGTAATTATCCCATTCGTAATTGAGTGGGATTTCACGGTCGCCCCCCCGATCGTCAGTGTGGAGTTGTTGGTCGTGGCCGAGCTACCCGTCGTTGTGACTGGCAAATCGAGGATATCGTTAGTTCCTGTCGTGGCGAAGTCCGTGATCACATCATAGCCGGAAATCGTGCCGGCATCTCCGGAACCCCCAACAATGCCGAGAGATTGTCCGCTATTGATGACGAATGTGTCGGCACCGCCTCCGCCGGTCATCGTATCAGCGCCGGCACCACCGGTAATGCTATCGGCACCGGAGCCGCCGGTGATCGTGTCGTCGCCTGAGCCGGTCTTGAGAATGTCGTTACTATCTCCACCAACGACAATAAAAGCTCCCGAAGTAACCGCGCTAGCATCCAAATTAAGTTTGCCATTGCCCACGATTCCAGACGCGTCAATAGTCAGCGTTCCATTGTTCTGGAACGAGGACAGGAAAGTTACGTTGTCGGTATGATTTCCGCTGTTGGTGTCGACGATTTTGAAGACTTCAAAGTTTGTGAGAAAGATGTTTCCATCACCAAATGTGAATGGTCCGGGGGAGCCACCAGTCACGATCAGCGTGTCTGTGCCGGTCCCGCCAGTTATGTGATCTGTTCCATTTAAGGTGGTGTTTGTTCCGTTTAGCGTGTTCGTGCCGCTAGCGTAGAAGATGACGTCGGTCGGACTAGCCGTCAGCGTACCTGGGTTGGGGCTGTCCTCATTGATAGTAACGGTATCGCTATCGCTCAGTCCTCCCTGATCCGTCGTTGTGATCGTCAAAGTATCAGCGCCGACGAAAGTATCAGCTGGATTGTAGAGAAGACCGTTCAAGGCGTTATTGATGTTGGTCACCGAGCCGGAGAAGGTCATAGTGGTGTCGGTCGTACCGTCACCGGTGGTGAACGAGAGGCCGGTGGTACCTGATAGCGTCAGCGTGCCGTGCGCAACCGACAACGTCACCGTCTCGGTGCCAGCGCCCACGTCAACGTCGGAGATTGAGACGAGTTTGGCGCCGTTGAATGTCACGTTAGTGTTTTGCACGACCTCCTGCACACCGGGCACCGTATTCACGGGAGCGTCGTTCGCGCCGTTAATTGTGACTGTCAGCACCGCCGTGTCGGTCAGGTTGCCATCGGTGACGGTGTAGTTGAAGGTATCGGTCGTCGTCTGGCCGACGTTGAGCGCCTGCACCGTGCTGTCGTTCTGGTTCACCACATAGGTGTAGCTGCCATCGACATTCATCGTCAGCGTGCCGTGCGCTCCCAATAGATCGGCACCCAGCGTGCCGGCCGTGCCGACTTCCTCGACGCCGCCGACGCGGATCGCACTGACCGTCAAGCTGCCGCCATGGACGTCGCTATCGTTGGTCAGCACATTGCCGCTGCCGTTGATGCCGCCAGAGCCGTTGCTTGTACCCCCCTTCTCGGTTGCCGCTGTGGCGCTGGCACTGGTATCGTCCACACCCGTCGGCGCCACGTCGGTGACGGCAATGCTGAAGGTCTGGGTGGTGAACGCGCCGCTGGCGTCGGCCGCCTTGACGGTGATGTTGTGGCTGGTCGCGGTCTCGAAGTCGAGCAGCGAGGCATTGGCCACGGTCACGACGCCGGTCGAGGCATCGATCGCGAAGCGGCCGCCGGCGTCGTCGCTCAGCGAGAACGTGACGGTGCCGCCGTTGACGTCGCTCGAGGTCGCGGTGATCCCGACCAGGTCGCCGTTGGCGGCGCCTTCCGAAACCGTGTTGGTGGCATTGTCGCCGTCGACCGGCTGGGTCGGCGCCACGTCGGTGACGGCAATGCTGAAGGTCTGGGTGGTGAACGCGCCGCTGGCGTCGGCCGCCTTGACGGTGATGTTGTGGCTGGTCGCGGTCTCGAAGTCGAGCAGCGAGGCATTGGCCACGGTCACGACGCCGGTCGAGGCATCGATCGCGAAGCGGCCGCCGGCGTCGTCGCTCAGCGAGAACGTGACGGTGCCGCCGTTGACGTCGCTCGAGGTCGCGGTGATCCCGACCAGGTCGCCGTTGGCGGCGCCTTCCGAAACCGTGTTGGTGGCATTGTTGCCGTCGACCGGCTGGGTCGGCGCCACGTCGGTGACGGCAATGCTGAAGGTCTGGGTGGTGAACGCGCCGCTGGCGTCGGCCGCCTTGACGGTGATGTTGTGGCTGGTCGCGGTCTCGAAGTCGAGCAGCGAGGCATTGGCCACGGTCACGACGCCGGTCGAGGCATCGATCGCGAAGCGGCCGCCGGCGTCGTCGCTCAGCGAGAACGTGACGGTGCCGCCGTTGACGTCGCTCGAGGTCGCGGTGATCCCGACCAGGTCGCCGTTGGCGGCGCCTTCCGAAACCGTGTTGGTGGCATTGTTGCCGTCGACCGGCTGGGTCGGCGCCACGTCGGTGACGGCAATGCTGAAGGTCTGGGTGGTGAACGCGCCGCTGGCGTCGGCCGCCTTGACGGTGATGTTGTGGCTGGTCGCGGTCTCGAAGTCGAGCAGCGAGGCATTGGCCACGGTCACGACGCCGGTCGAGGCATCGATCGCGAAGCGGCCGCCGGCGTCGTCGCTCAGCGAGAACGTGACGGTGCCGCCGTTGACGTCGCTCGAGGTCGCGGTGATCCCGACCAGGTCGCCGTTGGCGGCGCCTTCCGAAACCGTGTTGGTGGCATCGTTGCCGTCGACCGGCTGGGTCGGCGCCACGTCGGTGACGGCAATGCTGAAGGTCTGGGTGGTGAACGCGCCGCTGGCGTCGGCCGCCTTGACGGTGATGTTGTGGCTGGTCGCGGTCTCGAAGTCGAGCAGCGAGGCATTGGCCACGGTCACGACGCCGGTCGAGGCATCGATCGCGAAGCGGCCGCCGGCGTCGTCGCTCAGCGAGAACGTGACGGTGCCGCCGTTGACGTCGCTCGAGGTCGCGGTGATCCCGACCAGGTCGCCGTTGGCGGCGCCTTCCGAAACCGTGTTGGTGGCATTGTTGCCGTCGACCGGCTGGGTCGGCGCCACGTCGGTGACGGCAATGCTGAAGGTCTGGGTGGTGAACGCGCCGCTGGCGTCGGCCGCCTTGACGGTGATGTTGTGGCTGGTCGCGGTCTCGAAGTCGAGCAGCGAGGCATTGGCCACGGTCACGACGCCGGTCGAGGCATCGATCGCGAAGCGGCCGCCGGCGTCGTCGCTCAGCGAGAACGTGACGGTGCCGCCGTTGACGTCGCTCGAGGTCGCGGTGATCCCGACCAGGTCGCCGTTGGCGGCGCCTTCCGAAACCGTGTTGGTGGCATCGTTGCCGTCGACCGGCTGGGTCGGCGCCACGTCGGTGACGGCAATGCTGAAGGTCTGGGTGGTGAACGCGCCGCTGGCGTCGGCCGCCTTGACGGTGATGTTGTGGCTGGTCGCGGTCTCGAAGTCGAGCAGCGAGGCATTGGCCACGGTCACGACGCCGGTCGAGGCATCGATCGCGAAGCGGCCGCCGGCGTCGTCGCTCAGCGAGAACGTGACGGTGCCGCCGTTGACGTCGCTCGAGGTCGCGGTGATCCCGACCAGGTCGCCGTTGGCGGCGCCTTCCGAAACCGTGTTGGTGGCATTGTTGCCGTCGACCGGCTGGGTCGGCGCCACGTCGGTGACGGCAATGCTGAAGGTCTGGGTGGTGAACGCGCCGCTGGCGTCGGCCGCCTTGACGGTGATGTTGTGGCTGGTCGCGGTCTCGAAGTCGAGCAGCGAGGCATTGGCCACGGTCACGACGCCGGTCGAGGCATCGATCGCGAAGCGGCCGCCGGCGTCGTCGCTCAGCGAGAACGTGACGGTGCCGCCGTTGACGTCGCTCGAGGTCGCGGTGATCCCGACCAGGTCGCCGTTGGCGGCGCCTTCCGAAACCGTGTTGGTGGCATTGTTGCCGTCGACCGGCTGGGTCGGCGCCACGTCGGTGACGGCAATGCTGAAGGTCTGGGTGGTGAACGCGCCGCTGGCGTCGGCCGCCTTGACGGTGATGTTGTGGCTGGTCGCGGTCTCGAAGTCGAGCAGCGAGGCATTGGCCACGGTCACGACGCCGGTCGAGGCATCGATCGCGAAGCGGCCGCCGGCGTCGTCGCTCAGCGAGAACGTGACGGTGCCGCCGTTGACGTCGCTCGAGGTCGCGGTGATCCCGACCAGGTCGCCGTTGGCGGCGCCTTCCGAAACCGTGTTGGTGGCATTGTTGCCGTCGACCGGCTGGGTCGGCGCCACGTCGGTGACGGCAATGCTGAAGGTCTGGGTGGTGAACGCGCCGCTGGCGTCGGCCGCCTTGACGGTGATGTTGTGGCTGGTCGCGGTCTCGAAGTCGAGCAGCGAGGCATTGGCCACGGTCACGACGCCGGTCGAGGCATCGATCGCGAAGCGGCCGCCGGCGTCGTCGCTCAGCGAGAACGTGACGGTGCCGCCGTTGACGTCGCTCGAGGTCGCGGTGATCCCGACCAGGTCGCCGTTGGCGGCGCCTTCCGAAACCGTGTTGGTGGCATCGTTGCCGTCGACCGGCTGGGTCGGCGCCACGTCGGTGACGGCAATGCTGAAGGTCTGGGTGGTGAACGCGCCGCTGGCGTCGGCCGCCTTGACGGTGATGTTGTGGCTGGTCGCGGTCTCGAAGTCGAGCAGCGAGGCATTGGCCACGGTCACGACGCCGGTCGAGGCATCGATCGCGAAGCGGCCGCCGGCGTCGTCGCTCAGCGAGAACGTGACGGTGCCGCCGTTGACGTCGCTCGAGGTCGCGGTGATCCCGACCAGGTCGCCGTTGGCGGCGCCTTCCGAAACCGTGTTGGTGGCATTGTTGCCGTCGACCGGCTGGGTCGGCGCCACGTCGGTGACGGCAATGCTGAAGGTCTGGGTGGTGAACGCGCCGCTGGCGTCGGCCGCCTTGACGGTGATGTTGTGGCTGGTCGCGGTCTCGAAGTCGAGCAGCGAGGCATTGGCCACGGTCACGACGCCGGTCGAGGCATCGATCGCGAAGCGGCCGCCGGCGTCGTCGCTCAGCGAGAACGTGACGGTGCCGCCGTTGACGTCGCTCGAGGTCGCGGTGATCCCGACCAGGTCGCCGTTGGCGGCGCCTTCCGAAACCGTGTTGGTGGCATCGTTGCCGTCGACCGGCTGGGTCGGCGCCACGTCGGTGACGGCAATGCTGAAGGTCTGGGTGGTGAACGCGCCGCTGGCGTCGGCCGCCTTGACGGTGATGTTGTGGCTGGTCGCGGTCTCGAAGTCGAGCAGCGAGGCATTGGCCACGGTCACGACGCCGGTCGAGGCATCGATCGCGAAGCGGCCGCCGGCGTCGTCGCTCAGCGAGAACGTGACGGTGCCGCCGTTGACGTCGCTCGAGGTCGCGGTGATCCCGACCAGGTCGCCGTTGGCGGCGCCTTCCGAAACCGTGTTGGTGGCATTGTTGCCGTCGACCGGCTGGGTCGGCGCCACGTCGGTGACGGCAATGCTGAAGGTCTGGGTGGTGAACGCGCCGCTGGCGTCGGCCGCCTTGACGGTGATGTTGTGGCTGGTCGCGGTCTCGAAGTCGAGCAGCGAGGCATTGGCCACGGTCACGACGCCGGTCGAGGCATCGATCGCGAAGCGGCCGCCGGCGTCGTCGCTCAGCGAGAACGTGACGGTGCCGCCGTTGACGTCGCTCGAGGTCGCGGTGATCCCGACCAGGTCGCCGTTGGCGGCGCCTTCCGAAACCGTGTTGGTGGCATTGTTGCCGTCGACCGGCTGGGTCGGCGCCACGTCGGTGACGGCAATGCTGAAGGTCTGGGTGGTGAACGCGCCGCTGGCGTCGGCCGCCTTGACGGTGATGTTGTGGCTGGTCGCGGTCTCGAAGTCGAGCAGCGAGGCATTGGCCACGGTCACGACGCCGGTCGAGGCATCGATCGCGAAGCGGCCGCCGGCGTCGTCGCTCAGCGAGAACGTGACGGTGCCGCCGTTGACGTCGCTCGAGGTCGCGGTGATCCCGACCAGGTCGCCGTTGGCGGCGCCTTCCGAAACCGTGTTGGTGGCATTGTTGCCGTCGACCGGCTGGGTCGGCGCCACGTCGGTGACGGCAATGCTGAAGGTCTGGGTGGTGAACGCGCCGCTGGCGTCGGCCGCCTTGACGGTGATGTTGTGGCTGGTCGCGGTCTCGAAGTCGAGCAGCGAGGCATTGGCCACGGTCACGACGCCGGTCGAGGCATCGATCGCGAAGCGGCCGCCGGCGTCGTCGCTCAGCGAGAACGTGACGGTGCCGCCGTTGACGTCGCTCGAGGTCGCGGTGATCCCGACCAGGTCGCCGTTGGCGGCGCCTTCCGAAACCGTGTTGGTGGCATTGTTGCCGTCGACCGGCTGGGTCGGCGCCACGTCGGTGACGGCAATGCTGAAGGTCTGGGTGGTGAACGCGCCGCTGGCGTCGGCCGCCTTGACGGTGATGTTGTGGCTGGTCGCGGTCTCGAAGTCGAGCAGCGAGGCATTGGCCACGGTCACGACGCCGGTCGAGGCATCGATCGCGAAGCGGCCGCCGGCGTCGTCGCTCAGCGAGAACGTGACGGTGCCGCCGTTGACGTCGCTCGAGGTCGCGGTGATCCCGACCAGGTCGCCGTTGGCGGCGCCTTCCGAAACCGTGTTGGTGGCATTGTTGCCGTCGACCGGCTGGGTCGGCGCCACGTCGGTGACGGCAATGCTGAAGGTCTGGGTGGTGAACGCGCCGCTGGCGTCGGCCGCCTTGACGGTGATGTTGTGGCTGGTCGCGGTCTCGAAGTCGAGCAGCGAGGCATTGGCCACGGTCACGACGCCGGTCGAGGCATCGATCGCGAAGCGGCCGCCGGCGTCGTCGCTCAGCGAGAACGTGACGGTGCCGCCGTTGACGTCGCTCGAGGTCGCGGTGATCCCGACCAGGTCGCCGTTGGCGGCGCCTTCCGAAACCGTGTTGGTGGCATTGTTGCCGTCGACCGGCTGGGTCGGCGCCACGTCGGTGACGGCAATGCTGAAGGTCTGGGTGGTGAACGCGCCGCTGGCGTCGGCCGCCTTGACGGTGATGTTGTGGCTGGTCGCGGTCTCGAAGTCGAGCAGCGAGGCATTGGCCACGGTCACGACGCCGGTCGAGGCATCGATCGCGAAGCGGCCGCCGGCGTCGTCGCTCAGCGAGAACGTGACGGTGCCGCCGTTGACGTCGCTCGAGGTCGCGGTGATCCCGACCAGGTCGCCGTTGGCGGCGCCTTCCGAAACCGTGTTGGTGGCATTGTTGCCGTCGACCGGCTGGGTCGGCGCCACGTCGGTGACGGCAATGCTGAAGGTCTGGGTGGTGAACGCGCCGCTGGCGTCGGCCGCCTTGACGGTGATGTTGTGGCTGGTCGCGGTCTCGAAGTCGAGCAGCGAGGCATTGGCCACGGTCACGACGCCGGTCGAGGCATCGATCGCGAAGCGGCCGCCGGCGTCGTCGCTCAGCGAGAACGTGACGGTGCCGCCGTTGACGTCGCTCGAGGTCGCGGTGATCCCGACCAGGTCGCCGTTGGCGGCGCCTTCCGAAACCGTGTTGGTGGCATTGTTGCCGTCGACCGGCTGGGTCGGCGCCACGTCGGTGACGGCAATGCTGAAGGTCTGGGTGGTGAACGCGCCGCTGGCGTCGGCCGCCTTGACGGTGATGTTGTGGCTGGTCGCGGTCTCGAAGTCGAGCAGCGAGGCATTGGCCACGGTCACGACGCCGGTCGAGGCATCGATCGCGAAGCGGCCGCCGGCGTCGTCGCTCAGCGAGAACGTGACGGTGCCGCCGTTGACGTCGCTCGAGGTCGCGGTGATCCCGACCAGGTCGCCGTTGGCGGCGCCTTCCGAAACCGTGTTGGTGGCATTGTTGCCGTCGACCGGCTGGGTCGGCGCCACGTCGGTGACGGCAATGCTGAAGGTCTGGGTGGTGAACGCGCCGCTGGCGTCGGCCGCCTTGACGGTGATGTTGTGGCTGGTCGCGGTCTCGAAGTCGAGCAGCGAGGCATTGGCCACGGTCACGACGCCGGTCGAGGCATCGATCGCGAAGCGGCCGCCGGCGTCGTCGCTCAGCGAGAACGTGACGGTGCCGCCGTTGACGTCGCTCGAGGTCGCGGTGATCCCGACCAGGTCGCCGTTGGCGGCGCCTTCCGAAACCGTGTTGGTGGCATTGTTGCCGTCGACCGGCTGGGTCGGCGCCACGTCGGTGACGGCAATGCTGAAGGTCTGGGTGGTGAACGCGCCGCTGGCGTCGGCCGCCTTGACGGTGATGTTGTGGCTGGTCGCGGTCTCGAAGTCGAGCAGCGAGGCATTGGCCACGGTCACGACGCCGGTCGAGGCATCGATCGCGAAGCGGCCGCCGGCGTCGTCGCTCAGCGAGAACGTGACGGTGCCGCCGTTGACGTCGCTCGAGGTCGCGGTGATCCCGACCAGGTCGCCGTTGGCGGCGCCTTCCGAAACCGTGTTGGTGGCATTGTTGCCGTCGACCGGCTGGGTCGGCGCCACGTCGGTGACGGCAATGCTGAAGGTCTGGGTGGTGAACGCGCCGCTGGCGTCGGCCGCCTTGACGGTGATGTTGTGGCTGGTCGCGGTCTCGAAGTCGAGCAGCGAGGCATTGGCCACGGTCACGACGCCGGTCGAGGCATCGATCGCGAAGCGGCCGCCGGCGTCGTCGCTCAGCGAGTAGGTCACCGTTGGGCTATCTACGTCCGTAGCGTGAACCGTGATGCCGACGGTGGTGCCGGCCGCGGCTCCCTCCGCAACCGTGTTGGTGGCATTGTTGCCGTCGGATGGCATCGATGGCGCGTCATTGGCACCATTGATGGTGACGGTGATCTGTTGTGCCGTGCCGTCGATGGTGCGGACCGTAAACGTATCGGTCAGATGACCGCCAACATTCAATCCTTGGACCGCGGCATTGCTGTTGTCGAGCGTGTAGGTCCAGGTGCCACCTGCGGTCATCTGGAAGGTGCCGTAGTGGTTATCCGTGGCCGAGCCGGCCGCCGCCACCTGGAACGCATTTGGTGTGTTGTCGACGTCGGTGTCGGTCAGCGTGCCGGTTGCGTTCGGTGTCCCCGGCGTTCCGTTGGCAACCCCGCCGGCCTCCACCACGGTGCCGCTCGTCGTCCCGCTGATGATGGCGGCGTCGTTGGCCCCCGCGAACTGTACGGTCGCCGTGGCCCAGCTCAGAGTACCGTTGCCGAGCCGGATAGCGTAGATGAAGGAATTGGTCAGAGACTGTCCAGTCTGCAGTGCATCAAGTTGCGCTTTGAAGGATGCACTCAACGTGCTTGCGTCGTAACCCACTTTTCCATCGGACGTGATCCAGATCTTGGCGCCATTGAGACTGGTATCTGCGCTGGTGGACTCGACTCGTGTGGTATCCTGAGTCAGCAGGTCAGCCGCAACATAGCCGTTCATGCCCCCGACATTGTTGATGCCGTTGTCGATCGAGAACAGTGTCTTGGCATTGCCGCCAAGGTCATTAGCCATCACGTCCAAATACACGATGGTTGGGATGGTACTGGTTGGGCTGTTTTCCGTTAGCCCGGTTTGCGCGCTCGTAAAGGTGTCGTCTTTGGCCTGTGGCGTATTGCTGAAGGAAGTGGTGCTGCCGCCGCCAGTGGTCTGAGTCGCCATTTGTTCGTCCTCGAAACTGATAGATCAAAATACTATTTGGAACCGGTCCGGATGCGAGTGAACGCAGTGGCTGGCTGGCAATGGATTAAATCGCATGCCGCGATTGCGGCCTCGAATTCTGAAATGATGTCTTGATGAGGTGATCGTGAAACGGGGCTTTCGTCGGACGCGGTCAGCAACCGATCATTGGCAAGGGTCGCCGACGACTCGACGCGAAGATCAGACGGCGGAGGACTAACCGGCATATCCCGGAGGCGGGATTCCATTTCGGACCAGTCGAGCGCCGGTTCGGACTTCGGGGTAAACAAAAAGCAACTCAATACACACTCCTAAAAAACTCTGCCGACGCAGAGCAGGTGTGATTGCAGTCGAAAATCAATTCATCAAACTTCCAAACGCTCGTCTAAAAACCTGCGAGCGTTTTCGACCGACAAGCAATGGCCACGCCATTTATGTTATTTGCTCGTCCACCGTGCTGTGAAAGACCTCGAACGCACTACCCTGCCCGCTTCGGTGCGGCTCTGAACTCCGCACATATTAAAATCTTTGGCTTCAAACTGGCTCGTCGTGGGAAGGCCTGCAATCTGTGTCCGCAAAAAATGCGAGCAAGCATCCCAAAACTTAATTTGAATGCAATTTGCCGCAAATTTGCGCGGCCGTCTAGCGGCGCACGAAATCCCCGCCCTTAACATTAA
This sequence comes from Bradyrhizobium sp. BR 1433, assembly GCF_051547665.1. Classification (NCBI taxonomy): domain Bacteria; kingdom Pseudomonadati; phylum Pseudomonadota; class Alphaproteobacteria; order Hyphomicrobiales; family Nitrobacteraceae; genus Bradyrhizobium; species Bradyrhizobium sp. BR 1433. Next base: position 8,339,271 of record NZ_JBPUGG010000001.1, on the reverse strand, counting down.
TGTCGATCCGACAAAGGGTTCCTTTATGGCACACGTCGCATCCGTGACTTTACGGGGAAAACCGCGATAAGCGGTGATCGCACGCGCGCCCGACCGTGCGCTTCCAAGCGCTTCAAAGGCGCCGCACGCCTCAGTAACAAGTCCCTGAATCCCCTCCGAGCCGGCCGCAACTCTCCCCATTGGATTGCCGCCACTGCGCGACGGCCAGCGGCGGCTTGCTCCCGTCCGCGGGCGCGGCCGATAGCCTGCTGCGCTCCTCTTCGAGGAGCTGCGAATGCAGCTTCTGAATCTGGATGTTGCGCTCGAGCAGCGACATCGTTCTTGTCTGAACCTGCTCGGCCAGCGCCTTGCGCAGCGCATTCTCGCGGTCGAGCAATTCGGGAAACGGCAGCAGCGGACGTACGAGGTCGGTCGCCTTGATCACGCACGACGCCCGCGCCACGGCTTGCGCGATCTGATCCGGAAACGCGCTCCGGCATTCCGCGAGCGCGCCGCTCAGGTTGACCGTTGCCGCCGTCGGTGTCGGTACCGGTGTCGCCTCCGGTATCGTTGTCGCCGCTGGTGCCGGCTCTGTGGGCGCTGTTGCCGTCTCCGTTGTTGGCTCCGCTACCGGTCCCGCCTCCTTTTCGATGACCTGGCGAGGGGCGCCGCAACAGGACAGCAGGATGCAGAGCGCGACAACCACCAGGCATCGCGCGCGCTTCGGCCAAGCCTGTCCATACCGATGCACCATCGGGTGTCCGGCGGGCGCAACAGCTGTGCCGCCATGCGTCGCGTTCCGAGAACGAAATGTCCGTGCAATCAGGGACGCAGAACCGCGCTCTCCACCGTGGCAAGCAATTCGTATTGGCAAAAATGACGTCTTCAAAAATGGCCCAGCGCGAAATGGCACCGGCCCCAGCTGATTGATTTTAGATACAATTTAGCTGTTCACGCAATAGCGACCTTGCGCATCGGCGGCCCGCAGGTCGATCGCGCCGCTGCGCTGCACTATTGGCGCAGCATCGGCGCGTGCGCCCGATGAGAACCGTGTCGACGGTTGGCGAAAATTTCCGCTTCTTCCCGGCCGAGCCCTTGCTCTAGGATTAGCCATTTCAGCTAGGGTGCTCACCCACGATGCGCCCGTGGAATTTCAGAACCACAGCATACAGTGACTGATCCGGGCGTCATGGGGATTTGAGATGGCCGATCGCATTGCACTTTTCATTGATGGTGCGAACCTCCACACCACTGTCAAGAACCTCGGCTTCGAAATCGACTTCCGGCGACTGCTCTCGGAGTTCGGCAAGCATGGACAGATCGTCCGCGCCTACTTCTACACGGTCGTGAGAGACGACGACGAGTTCAGCAGCCTTCGGCCGCTGGTGGATTGGCTCGATTACAACGGATATGCGGTCAGGAGAAAGTTAGCCAAAACGCACGATGACGGCGAAGGGCGGCGGCGAATGAAGCGCAGCATCGGCATCGAGCTCGCGGTCGACGCATTGGAAATCGCGCACCGCATCGACCACGCGTACCTGTTCTCTGGCGACGGTGATTTGCGCGCCGTTGTCGAAGCCGTCAGGCGGGCTGGTGTCCGCGTGACGGTCGTTTCCAGCATCCGAACAAAGCCTCCCATGATCGCCGATGAACTTCGCAGGCAAGCTGACGTCTTCCTCGAACTCGAAAGCCTCAGGGCATCGATCGAACGTCCAGCGCACCCGATCGCGCCCGAGTGAAATCGCGGGCGCCTCTTCCGGCGAGGAAGCAAAGCAGCTCTGCTTGTCCGTAAATCACCGAGTTGCGCGAGTCGGGCGCTGACATCACTATCCCCCAAACAACGAAACAGAGGGTAACGCCCATGTGGAGGTCGGTCGGCTGCCTGTTGCTGCTCTTGGCGGCGACGAGCGCTGCGATCGCCGAACCTTCCCGGTTCACCTGCGACGCGCCGCGGGGCAAACGGGTGGAGCTCGGCCCGTCAGGCAAAGGCGGTGACGCCCAGTGGATCGATGACGATCTCGATACGGTCCGGCCCGCCGTCGTGATCGATGGCGACACCCTCACGGTCACCTGGGGGACATCAGTCGCGGCAGAAGGCAAGGGAGGAGCCAAGCTCACGACCTACGTCTTTGCGGCCGCCCGCCGTACCGCCGCGTCGATCTTTGCGACCCGCACGGACGACACCACGGCCGAGATCTTCCGGTTCTATTTTGGCGACAAGTCGCTCTACAAACTAACGAGCCGACTGGGAGGCCCCTCCGCGGACACCAAGGCCGCGCCCTTCGTTGCAACCTACCTGGCGACTTGTCGTCAGCAGTAGCCGGCTGCCGCCAACCTTAAGATGGGCTTAACTGATCTTTCATGTTCCGGTCCCCGGTGTTGCGGCTCGGCACCAGTCCGCGCGATCACAGAACAGCCTATAAATCACTAAATCTTAATAAAAATGTTTAGATTTGCGCCCACTGGACCTCGGATGGTTCGGCCCCCACTTAGGGAGCCTGTGTGGCTGAAATGTCATAGGTCGCGGAACTGTCCTTTGTTACCCTTCGGAGGATTCTACATAATATTTTTGTGAGTAGGGGCTGAGATTATGAAGTCGGCATACACGGTCATAGCGTGCCTATGTCTGGCGGCAACGCCAGCATGTGCCGAGGTTTTTTCTATTAATGATGCACTACGCCAGGCCATGCAGACCAACCCGGGTATCGGCGAGGCGTCGGCGAACCGGCGGGCGACGGAAAGCGAGCTGCGGCAAACCCAAAGCACACTGCTGCCGCAGGTGCGCATTGACGCCAGCTACGGCCCGGAAAAATTCGATCAATCGCCGGGCTTCATCACCCCGAACATTCAGGCGGCGCCGACCGTGGGGTCAGGCCCATGGCGCAATGGCAGCCAGGAATCAGTCGTGGTGCGCCAGCTGCTGTGGGACGGCTTTTCGTCGATCTATGACGTCTGGCGCCAGACCGCGCGCGTCAATGCCGCCGCCTCCCGCGTCAAGGAGAGAACCGAGCTGCTGGCCCTCGACGCCGCCGAAGGCTACATCGACGTCGTCCGCTACATGCGGCTGGTCAGCCTTGCCCAGCAAAACGTCGCGAAATCACGAGAAGATATTTTCGAACGTGAACTCCCGCTTCTCGGGCGGCCGGGCCGGCGAAGGCGATCTGGAGCAAGCCCGCGAGCGCGTCGAGGCCGCCCGAGCGGCACTTGCCGAATTCCAGCGCAGCCTGGATGACGCCAGGGCGAAGTACCGCAAGACGGTTGGCCTCGAGCCGATCAACGTTCGCTTCCCCGCCCCTCTCGCGGGATTGCCGCACAGCCGCGACGAAGCGTTGGCGACCACGCTCCGGTTCAACTCGACGATCGCGGCGGCACAGTCCGACGCCGACGCCGCCAAGCATGCGTTCAAGGCCACGGACGGCACATTCGGCCCGAAATTCTATCTCGAGGGACGGGCAACCCATTACGACAACTCCTACCCCTACGTGGCGGCCCCGGGAACTCCCTCCATCACGCATGAGGACTACAGCGGCAAGGTGGTCATGTCGTGGGACATCTTCCGCGGCGGCCAGGATGCCTGGAACAGGTCGGAGAAGGCCGAGCGCTATACCGAAGCCACCATGCGCCACGCCCGCCTGCAGCGCGACGCGTATGAGTCGATCGACAAGGCGTGGAATGCCCGTACGATTACGGCCACCCGCATCGCCGCGTTGACGCGTCAGCTGGAAGCGGATCGCAAGACCATCGCGGCGTTCCAGAAAGAATACGAACTCGGCCAGCGTTCGCTGATCGATCTCCTGAACGCGCAGAACCAGTTCTTCAACGCATCGGTCTCGCTCACCTCAGCCCGCGGCGTCGTGGTCTTCGCCGACTACCAACTGCTGGCCGCTATGGGGACCCTGATCGAGTACCTGAAGGCTCCGCCGCCGGTCGACGCTGCGCCGACGGACATGCTTTCGATCGGCCTGCCCCGCTACTCGTTCCCGACTCTGCGCGTGAACCTCCCGCAAACCGGGTCAGAGCCGCTGCACGTCGCCGTTCCGGCGCCTGTCGCCCGTCCTGCCAAGACCTATGCGGCAACCCAGCCGAAGGACGTTGGCTTTGCGGACCGTTTCACCGGCGCGACGACGACCGCAGCGGTGCCCGGTTCAACGGAATGGATGCAGCAGCAAAAGACCGCTGCGGACGGCCCGAACGTCATTTACGCGGACCCTTCAGCCACGGCGAACGCGAGCTCCTATGCGTCGACCAAGCCCCACTGGCTGCTGTCGGCCTTCCCGAGTTCCGCTCGGTAGCGACCTCCAACAAGCTCTGGACAGGACTGCCGGAAGGGCCCCAAGTCGGGGCCCTTTCAATTCCTTATTAATCGTTAAGATAAGTTTCGCTGAATTTGTTCGCTGTTTGTTGTAGTCTGCCCGAAATCTAATGCGATTGCTGCATTTCCATTTTGCTTGTCGAGGTTTCAGTTGTTGTTTCGCACCCCCAGCGCGGCGGCCGACGCCGTCCGCCCCTCGCCGGATAACTCGACCTCAAAGCCTGCCGCGACAAACAGGCCACGTGCGCTGGGCGACGATCCCCTCACCGCATCGTTGACTTATCTCGCCGCCCATCACGGCCGCGCGGTGAGCCGCGAAGCTCTGCTCGGCGGACTTCCGATCACGGACGGACGCTTGTCCGTTTCGCTCTACGACCGCGCCGCCAGACGCGCGGGTCTGGAGACCGAGGCCGTCAAGCGCGACATTTCAGACATTCCCGCGCTGGTCCTGCCGGCCGTCCTCGTCATGAAGAACGGCTCCGCGCTGATCCTTCTGGGTGTGGACCCGGCGAACAAGTCGATCAAGGTCGTTGATCCGGCGACGCCGAACAGCCCGCGCGTCGCCGACATCACCTCGCTCGCCACGGACTATACCGGCTATGCGTTCCTGGTGAGAAGCGCGCCGCAGGCCGATGCGCGCGCCGTCGCCGCAGGCGACATCCCCAGAGCCACTGGTTCTGGTCGGTGGTGAAGACGCATTGGCGCAGCTACGGGCACATCGCGGTCGCGGCCTTTCTGACCAACATCCTCGCGCTCGCGACGCCGCTGTTCACGATGAGCGTCTATGACCGCGTCATCCCCAACGGAGCAATCCCCTCCCTGATCGCGCTCTCGATCGGCATGGGGCTTGGCATCGTGTTCGATTTCATCTTCCGCATGGTCCGCAGCCGCATGATCGACGTGACCGGCAAGACGATCGACGTCGTGCTGGCCGCAAACATCTTCGAGCACGTGATGTCGGTGAAGATGGCGCAGCGGCCGACTTCGGTTGGTATCCTGGCCAATCAGCTCCGCGACTTCGACTCGGTGCGCGAGTTCTTCACCTCCGGAAGCGTGGTTTCGGCAACCGATCTGCTGTTCGCCATCCTCTTCGTCGGGGTGCTGTTCCTCATCGCCGGACCGCTGGCCTGGATCCCGCTGATCATGCTGCCGCTGGTCATGCTGATCGGCTTCCTGCTGCAGCGTCCGCTCGATCGCGCCATCAAGCGGCTGCAAGCCGAATCCGCCGCCCGGCACGGCGTGCTGGTCGAATCCCTGTCCGGCCTCGAAACCGTCCGCGCGACCGGCGCCGAGGCCCGCATGCAGACCTTGTGGGAACGCTCGGTTGCCGCGACCGCCCGATCCGGCGAGGACGTTCACTTCTGGTCGTCGATGTCGCTGACGAGCGCGAGCACGGCCCAGCAGATCACGAGTCTGCTCCTCGTCATCGTCGGCATTTTCCTGATCCTCGACGGCAAGCTGAGCGTCGGCGCGCTGGTCGCCGCAAACATGCTCGCCGGCCGCGTTCTGGCGCCGATCGCCGGGATCGCCTCGGTGATCACCAAGGGAACGCAGACGATCACGGCCCTCAAGGCGATCGATCGCATCATGTCGATCGAACGGGAACGCTCGCCGACCCGGTCCTATGTCGCAAGACGAATCGAAGACGGCAAGGTCGCCTTCGAGAACGTGTCGTTCGCTTACCCCAACGCGCCGGGTAACGCGCTCGAAAAGGTCAGCTTCAAGATCGAGGGCGGAGAAAGGGTCGGCATCATCGGCAGGGTGGGCTCTGGCAAGACCACGGTCGGCAGGTTGCTGCTCGGATTTTACGAGCCGAAGGAAGGCCGCATCCTGGTCGATGGCGTCGACTCGCGCCAATACGATCCCTCGGACCTGCGCGCCGGCATCGGCTTTGCGATGCAGGATACCGATCTGTTCTTCGGCAAGCTGCGCGACAACATCGCCCTTGGCAAACCGGAAGCGACCGACGAGGAAGTCCTGCTTGCCGCGCGGCTTTCGGGCGTCGAAAGCTTCATCGCCGGTCACCCGATGGGCTATGACATGCCCATCTCGGAAGGCGGCCGCAGCCTGTCGGGCGGCCAGAAGCAGGCCATCGGACTCGCGCGCGTTCTGATCCGCAAGCCTCGCGTGCTCTTTCTCGACGAGCCGACGGCGCACTTCGATATTCGCAGCGAACAGGAGTTCCTTGAGCGGCTCAAGGGCCTCAATGATGATCGCATGACCATCATCATTTCGACCCATCGCCTGTCATTGCTGAACATGGTCGATCGCTTGCTGCTGTTCGACAATGGCCGCCTGGTTGCCGACGGCCCGCGCGACAAGGTGCTCGCTTTGCTCCAGGGCCGGCCGGCGTCCGCGGCCCCGTCGCCGGAGAATACGATTCAGCCGAAATCCGCATAACGAGCAAATACATTATGGCGTCTTCCGATTTCACATTTGCAAATGATATCCGGTCCGCGGCGCTGCTGCGCACGCCGCGCACCTCCCGCATGCTGTTGTGGACGTCGTGCGCGCTGCTTGCGACGTTCTTGATCTGGGCTCATTTTGCCGTGCTGGACGAGGTCAAGCGCGGCAGCGGCCGCGTCGTGCCGTCGCGGCAGATGCAGGTGGTTCAATCGCTCGAAGGCGGGATCGTCGGCGACATCCTGATCCGGGAAGGCGACATCGTGCAGCAGGGGCAGTCCCTGATGCGGATCGATGATACGAAATTCGCTTCCGAGTTCGGCGAAATCCGCGAGCGCCGCGCGGCGATGGCGGCGCGGGTGGCCCGCCTCGACGCCGAGGCGCGCGGCCGAGCCGAGATCACCTTCCCGGACGATCTCGACAAGATGGTTCCCGCCGCCGTCGCGACCGAGACCAGCGTGTTCAAGATGCGGGGTCAGAAGGTCGCGCAGGACATCGACGTCCTCAACCAGCAGGTCACTCGCCTCACCGGCTCCCTCAAGCTCCTCGAGCGCGAGCAGACCCTGACGCGCAGGCTGTATGAGCAGAAGGTCGTGCCCGAGATCGAGATGCTGCGACTTGATCGGCAGGCAACCGAGATGAAGGGACAGCTGGCCGAAGCGCAGTCGAAGATCGCGAACATCACTGCGTCGTTCCGCTCACAGGCCGACGAGGACCTGGCCAAATCGCGTGCCGACCTCGCCGTGCTCGACGAGAATATCAAGTCCGCCCAGGACCGGGTGCGCCGCACGGATCTGAAGGCACCGGTCCACGGCATCGTCAACAAACTGAACATCAGCACCATCGGTGCTGTCGTACAGCCTGGCGCCAACCTGATGGACATCGTGCCGCTGGACAACACGCTGCTGGTGGAGGGCCGGATTCGTCCGCAGGACATCGCGTTTATCCGGCCCGACCAGGACGCGGTGGTGAAGATCAGCGCCTATGATTCCTCGGTTTACGGATCGCTGAAGGGCAAGGTCGAACGCATCAGCGCCGACACCATCGTCGACGACAAGGCGGAAAAGACCGAACGCCAGGAGACCTTCTACCGGGTCATGGTGCGTACCGATAAGAACCATCTCGGCACCGAGCAGCATCCGCTGCCGATCATTCCGGGCATGGTGACCACGGTCGAGGTCCTGACCGGCGAGAAATCCGTGCTGGACTACATCGTGAAGCCCGCCCGCCTGCTGCGTGACGAGGCCCTGCGCGAACGCTGATCGGGACCACGGATTCCGTGGTTAACCGATCGTAACCTCGGTTCGTTCAATTTCGAACGAACCGGCAAACCCCGGATTGACCGCCTTTTCGACATTCGAGGCGGCGCCCCCCTCCACTTAACTCCGCTTAAGCGGCCAAGGCGCCAGTTTGCGTCCCGATAACAGCGGGGACGCAGATCGACGCACAGACGTTGACGGTCCCCGACATTGGGGACGTCATATGAAGTCGCTGAAGTTTGCTTCGTCGGCGGTCATGGCCGCGGCTGCACTGACAATAGGTCTTTGCGCCACGCCTCCCGCGTTTGCCGCGGACGAGCTCTCTCTCGGAAAATCCGCCGGCGAGCTCGCGCCCGCTGCGGACGCCGCGTCGAACCGCCCGCCTGCCACCTTCTTCACCATCGCCGACGTCCTGGCCAAGCTCGACCGGCAGCACGGCCGGGGTCCGAACGCCATTCGCACCGCCTCGCTCACGCCGCCAAATATCGCGACCGACGCGGTGCCCGCGGCAAAGCCGCTTCCGCCTGTCGGCGCCGAGCCGTTTGGCCTGTTCACCTTCCGCGCACCGGAAAACGGCCTGTGGCGCAAATGGCGCGGCCTCGAATCCGATCTCGCAAAGGAGCAGAGCGTTCTCGAGCAATGCCGCGAGAACGCGACCGGCTGCCCGTCGCAGGCCGCGCAATTCCTTCGTCTGATCGGCGCGGTCAAGTCCAAGGCCGGACGCGACCGGCTGGATGAGGCCAACCGCGCCGTCAACCAGGCGATCCGCTATGTCAGCGACTTCGCCCAGCACGGCGAGGCCGATCGCTGGACTGCGCCGCTCGCCACCTTCGCGACCGGCAAGGGCGACTGCGAGGACTATGCGATCGCAAAATACATCGCGCTCAGCGAAGCCGGCTTCCCGCGCGAGGATCTGCGCCTGGTGCTGGGCCGCGATCGCGCCATCCGCCAGGATCATGCCGTGCTGGCGGCGCGCCTGGACGGCCATTGGCTGATCCTGGACAGCCGACGCTCCGAACTGATTGATGACGGCGAGCTCGGCAACTTCACACCGATGTTCGCGATCAACGACCGCGGCGTGCAGCTGTTTGCGGCCCCCTATGCCAAGCGCCTCCCGCTCGGCGACGAACTCGACGCGGCGCCGGCGGCCGCCAATGCCGCGGAGACGGAATGGACGGGGGTGGAGTCGCTTGATGCAGCGAGCCCCCTCACCGGCTTCCTGCCCGTGCTGATGTGATTGCCAGCGAGTAGGCGACAATTCAATCAATAAAAATCCGCGGAGAGGTCTCCGCGGATTTTCGATTTTGCTGCAAGCCTAGCCTAGAAAATATGAACGTTCGTGGCCGCCGGCAAGCCGGTGCTCACATGTGCGAGGTCCACCTTGTCGGAGCCGGTGCCATTTGCCGAGTACCAGAGCTCATGAGTCGTATTGTTGAAGAAGAACTTGTTCGTGCTTGCGCTTTCGTTCCAGGCGCTCGCGTTGTTCTCGGTCCCGCCGGTGACTGCCGATGACGTGAATTGACCAGCCGTAAGGGCGTTTGAAACGCCCGTCGGCAGGCTCAGACCGGCCACGTCGAGAAGGAGTGTATCACCGCTGTTGAAATCACTGATGATTTCGTGGGCGCTAAGATTGAGAACAAACTTGTCGTCCCCACCATTGCCAGTGAGCGTCTCGTTGGTTGGTCCGGCGACAATGACATCATTGCCGGCCGTGCCCAGCAGGGTCGCGGTGCCATTGATGTTGATACTGATGGTGCTCGACGCAGTGTCGCCGTCACCGTCAATCGTCGACACGTTGAAGCTCAGATCCTCGGAGACGTTCGTGGTCGACGAAACTCCGACGCCAACCAGGTCGACCTTGCCGCTGCCTGTCACGTCCGTGAACTGGACAGTGTAGAGCTGCAAGCCGGCCGGCGCTGTGGGCGTCGACCATTCGGTGGCGACCGTGGTGTGGGTGGAAGGATCGAAATCACCGGATACCGATGTGATGGAGGCGGCGTGCACTCCGTCCCAATAGGAGACGACGTAGTGAATGTCGTCGCCGGCTTTGTAACCGCTGAACGTGTAGTTCGCTACCGATTCGTGTGCTGGAGGATGGAACCCCGCGTTGCCGCCGGGGCTGGCGCTTGCGCCGTCCGTGAAGTCAAACAGCAGCTTTTCGTTGGGATCGAAGTTATTGTTGCCGACGCCCCAACCGTTGGTCGATCCGTTCACGCTGCCTTGAGCACCGCCGGAGGCCGTGCCCGAAATAACCGCCAGCTGATCGGTGCTCGAGGAAAGAATCTGCTCTTGCGAGGGTCCCGAGCCGAAGGCGGATGAACTGCCGACATTCTGGATCGTTGTCTCCGTGAATGGCTGAAGCAATGTGAACAGGTAGTGACCGGTTGTGTCATCCAGAGTCAGCGTGAAGATATTATTCGCTGCCGATGGGGCCGCACCGATATAGGCCGTCAAATTCTGTCCAAATGCGTCGATGGAATAGTGCACGGCCTGGCCATTGAACGTCAGGCCGGCCGGCGCCGTGTTTCCAGTCAAGGTGAAGTCATATGCGCCAAAACCATCGGCGCCGGAGAACACGGGTAGGTTACCTAGCACGGACATTCCCGCGTAATCGGCAATGATTCCATGCTCGATCGTGCCGAAACTCGGGCCGTCGTCGAGGAAGCTGATATGAGTGCTGATGTCGGCGGTGGCCGTCACATGATCGCCATCGGCGTCCGTCAACGTGACCGTCGCGCCGATCTTGCCGGCCGTCATCGTCAGCAGATCGTTCGAACTGGCGGTGCTGTTGTGGTGGAGCGAGAGATAGTCCGCCACATAGAGCTGACCGGTGATCGGATCGATGGCGATCGCGAACGCCGTTTGGCCCGTCAGGCTGGGGTTGGCGGCATCGTTGCCCACAGTACCGATGATCCGGCCGCTGGCATCCAGCGACAGCGCGATCCCTGTGCCATCCGTCAATGTCAGGCCTGACGCAGCGCTGAGGACGCTCAACGCATAGGTCGTAGACCCCGCGCCGTCAGAGCCGAAGCTGCCGCCGGCCACCGTCAGGATGCTGCTCGCGCCCGTCGAGGCAAAGCTGAGCGCGCCGTTGTCAAGCGACGCTGCCGACACATCGGTGTCGACGCCCTTGTTCGCGACCGTGCTGAACAGCGCGGCGACAGTGCTGGCGGCACCATTGAACGTGATAGCAGTAGAGCCGAGCACGTCGCTCGCGCCGCTGGTGGTCTGCACGCCGGGCGTCTCGTCCACGCCGATCGTAGCTGCGCTGACCGTCGCTGTCGGCGCCGTCGGACCGCTATCCTGGATCGTGAACACGCCGGTGCCGAGGTCGAGCGGCGTCGACACGCTGTCGCCGTCGGCATCGACGATGGTCTGCACCACCTGCAGCAGGTTGGCGCTCGAGAGCGTCAGCGTCGCCGCATCGTCCGAATTGTTCGGATCGGAGTGCCAGATGTTGTTGACCTGGGTGAAGGTCACGATCCCGGTTGCGGGATCAATGGTGATCGTGAAGTAGGTCGTCGCGCCAACCGAACCGGTGATGGTGTTGCCGGACTGGTTCAGCAGAATCTGCCGCACCTCGTCCGATACCATCGCCGTCGCCGGCAGTCTTGTCGGTCGCATCGAGCGCATAGAGGCCGGAGGCCACGTTCGAGCCCGTCAGCTTCAGCGTGTAGGTCGTCGAACCAGCACCGTCGCTGCCATAGCTACCGCCGGTGAAGTTGTCGGAGAAGTTCGCCGTCACGGAAACAAGCCCGTTCGGCGCCGTGCCGCCCGCGGTGTCGGTGCCAACAGGACGCGTCTCGTCCAGCACGAGCGTGTCGGTCGGGCCGGTCACCGTGCCGGCGGTCGGACCGCTGTCCTGGATCGTGAACACGCCGGTGCCGAGGTTCAGCGGCGTCGTCACGCTGTCGCCGTCCGCATCGGTGATGGTCTGCACCACCTGCAGCAGATTGGCAGCCGACAGCGTCAACGTCGCCGCATCGTCCGGGTTGGTCGGATCGGAGTGCCAGATATTGTTAAGCTGGGTGAAGGTCACGATGCCGGTCGAAGGATCGATCGTGATCGTGAAGTAGTTGGTGCCGCCGACCGAGCCGGTGATGGTGTTGCCGACCTGGTTCAGCAGAATCTGCGCACCCTGTCCGATACCATCGCCGTCGCCGGCGGTCTTGTCGGTCGGATCGAGCGCATAGAGGCCGGAGGCCACGTTCGCACCGGTGAGCTTCAGCGTGTACGTCGTGCTGCCAGCACCGTCGCTGCCGTAGCCGCCGCCGGTGAAGTTGTTGGAGAAATCCGCCGTCACGGTGTCGAGTCCGGTCGGCGCTGTGCCGCCCGCGGTGTCACTGCCAACAGGACGCGTCTCGTCGAGCACGAGCGTGTCGGTCGGACCGGTCACGGTACCTGCCGTCGGGCCGCTGTCCTGGATCGTGAACACGCCGGTGCCGAGGTTGAGCGGCGTCGACACGCTATCACCATCGGCGTCCGTGATGGTCTGCACGACCTGCAGCAACTCAGGGCGCGTCAGCGTCAGCGTCGCCGCATCGTCCGGGTTGTTCGGATCGGAGTGCCAGATGTTGTTGACCTGGGTGAACGTCACGATCCCGGTCGTCACATTGATCGTGATCGTGAAGTAGGTCGTGCCGTTCGCCGAGCCGGTGATGGTGTCACCGACCTGGTTGAGCACGATCTGCGTTCCCTGTCCGATGCCGTCGCCGTCACCGGCGGTCTTGTCGGTCGGATCGAGCGCATAGAGGCCGGAGGCCACGTTCAAGCCCGTGAGCTTCAGCGTGTAGGTCGTCGACCCAGCACCATCGCTGCCGTAGCTGCCGGCGGTGAAGTTGTTGGAGAAGTCCGCCGTCACGGTGTCGAGCCCGGTCGGCGCCGTGCCGCCGGCGGTATCCGTTCCTGTGGGACGCGTCTCGTCCAGCACGAGGGTGTCGGTCGGGCCAGTCACCGTGCCGGCGGTCGGGCCGCTGTCCTGGATCGTGAACACACCGGTGCCGACGTTGATCGGCGTCGCAACGCTGTCGCCATCCGCATCGGTGATGGTCTGCACCACCTGAAGCAGGTTCGCGGCCGACAGGGTCAGCGTCGCGGCATCGTCCGGATTGGTCGGATCGGAGTGCCAGATGTTGTTGACCTGGGTGAACGTCACGATCCCGGTCGTCTCATTGATCGTGATCGTGAAGTAGGTCGTGCCGTTCGCCGAACCGGTGATCGTGTCACCAACCTGGTTGAGCGCGATCTGCGCACCCTGCCCGAAATGGGTCGGGTCGGTGTCGGTCGGATCCAGCGCATAGAGACCGGAGGCCACATTCACGCCGGTCAGCTTCAGCGTGTAGGCCGTGTTGCCCGGGCCGTCGCTGCCGTAGCTGCCGGCCGAGAAGTTGTTGGAGAAGTCCGCCGTGACGGTGTCGAGCCCGGTCGGCGCCGTGCCGCCGGCAGTATCCGTTCCTGTGGGACGGGTCTCGTCCAGCACCAAGGTGTCGGTCGGGCCGGTCAACGTGCCCGCGGTCGGACCGCTGTCCTGGATCGTGAACACACCGGTGCCGACGTCGAGCGGCGTCGTCACGCTGTCGCCGTCCGCGTCGGTGATGGTCTGCACCACCTGCAGCAGATTGGCAGCCGACAGCGTCAGCGTCGCAGAATCGTCCGGATTGGTCGGATCGGAATGCCAGATGTTGTTGAGCTGGGTGAACGTCACAACCCCGGTCGTCTCATTGATCGTGATCGTGAAGTAGGTCGTGCCGTTCGCCGAACCGGTGATCGTGTCACCGACCTGGTTGAGCACGATCTGCGTACCTTGGCCGAAGTGGGTCGGGTCGGTGTCGGTCGGATCCAGCGCATAGAGGCCGGAGGCCACGTTCAGGCCGGTCAACTTCAGCGTGTAGGCCGTGTTGCCCGCACCATCGCTGCCATAGTTGCCGCCGGTGAAGTTATTGGAGAAGTCCGTCGTCACGGTGTCGAGCCCGGTCGGCGCCGAACCGCCGGCAGTGTCGCTGCCAACAGGACGGGTCTCGTCCAGCACCAATGTGTCGGTCGGGCCGGTCACTGTGCCCGCGGTCGGGCCGCTGTCCTGGATCGTGAACACGCCGGTGCCGACGTCGAGCGGCGTCGTCACGCTGTCGCCGTCCGCATCGGTGATGGTCTGCACCACCTGCAGCAGATTGGCAGCCGACAGCGTCAGCGTCGCAGAATCGTCCGGATTGGTCGGATCGGAATGCCAGATGTTGTTGAGCTGGGTGAAGGTGACGATACCGGTCGAGGGATCGATCGTGATCGTGAAGTAATTGGTTCCGCCAACCGAGCCGGTGATGGTGTTGCCGACCTGGTTCAGCAGAATCTGCGCGCCCTGCCCGATGCCATCGCCGTCGGCGGTGGTCGTGTCGGTCGCTTCGAGCGCAAAGAGGCCGGACGCCACGTTGGCGCCGGTGAGCTTCAGCGTGTAGGTCGTGTTGCCCGGACCGTCGCTGCCGTAGCTGCCGGCCGAGAAGTTGTTCGAGAAGTCTGCCGTCACGGTGTCGAGGCCGGTCGGCGCCGTGCCGCCCGCCGTATCCGTGCCGACGGGACGGGTCTCGTCCAGCACGAGGGTGTCGGTCGGACCGGTCACCGTGCCGGCGGTCGGGCCGCTGTCCTGGATTGTGAACACGCCGGAGCCGAGGTTGAGCGACGTCGTCACGCTGTCGCCGTCGGCATCGGTGATGGTCTGCACCAATTGCAGGATTTCCGGGCGCGACAGCGTCAGCGTCGCGGCGTCATCCGGGTTGGTCGGATCGGAGTGCCAGATGTTGTTGAGCTGGGTGAAGGTCACGATCCCGGTCGAGGGATCGATCGCGATCGTGAAGTAATCGGTGCCGCCGGCCGAGCCGGTGATCGTGTTGCCGACCTGGTTCAGCAGAATTTGCGCACCCTGTCCGAAATGGGTCGGGTCGGTGTCGGTCGGATCCAGCGCATACAGGCCGGACGCGACATTGGCGCCGGTGAGCTTCAGCGTGTAGGCCGAATTGCCCGGGCCATCGCTGCCATAGCTGCCGCCGGCGAAGCCGTTCGAGAAATCCGCCGTGACGCTGGCAAGGCCGGTCGGCGCCGTGCCGCCTGCGGTGTCGGTGCCGGCAGGCCGCGTCTCGTCGAGCACGAGCGTGTCTGTTGCGCCGGACAGCGCGCTCGCCGTCGGGCCGCTGTCCTGGATGGTGAACACACCGGTGCCGACATCGAGCGGCGTCGACACGTGGTCGCCATCCGCATCGGTGATGGTCTGCACCACCTGCAGCAGGTTGGCCGCCGAGAGCGTCAGCGTCGCTGCATCGTCCGGATTGGTCGGATCGGAATGCCAGATGTTGTTGAGCTGAGTGAACGTAACGATGCCGGTCGTCTCGTCGATCGTGATCGTGAAGTAGTTGGTGCCGCCGGCCGAGCCGGTGATGGTGTCACCGACCTGGTTCAGCAGAATCTGCGCACCCTGCCCGAAATGGGTCGGATCGGTGTCGGTCGGATCCAGCGCATAGAGGCCGGAGGCGACGTTGGCACCGGTCAGCTTCAGCGTGTAGGCGGTGTTGCCCGCGCCGTCGCTGCCATAATTGCCGCCGGTGAAGTTGTTGGAGAAGTCCGCCGTCACGGTATCGAGGCCCGTCGGCGCGGTGCCGCCCGCGGTGTCGGTGCCGACAGGCCGCGTCTCGTCCAGAACAAGGGTGTCGGTCGGGCCGGCCACCGTGCCCGCCGTCGGGCCGCTGTCCTGGATCGTGAACACACCGGTGCCGACATCGAGCGGCGTCGACACGCTGTCGCCGTCCGCATCGGTGATGGTCTGCACCACCTGCAGCAGGTTCGCGCTCGACAGGGTCAGCGTCGCGGCGTCATCCGGATTGGTCGGATCGGCGTGCCAGATGTTGTTGAGCTGGGTGAACGTCACGATCCCGGTCGTCTCGTCGATCGTGATCGTGAAGTAGGTGGTCCCGCCGACCGAACCGGTGATGGTGTCACCGGATTGGTTCAGCACGATCTGCGCACCTTGGCCGAAGTGGGTCGGGTCGGTGTCGCTCGGATCGAGCGCATAGAGGCCGGAGGCCACGTTCACGCCGGTCAGCTTCAACGTGTAGGCCGTGTTGCCCGCGCCATCGCTGCCGTAGCTGCCGGCCGAGAAGTTGTTCGAGAAGTCCGCCGTGACGGTGTCGAGGCCGGTCGGCGCGGCGCCGCCCGCAGTGTCGCTGCCGACAGGGCGGGTCTCGTCCAGCACCAACGTATCCGCCGCCGCGATCACCGTGCCGGCGCTCGGGCCGCTGTCCTGGATCGTGAACACGCCGGTGCCGACATCGAGCGGCGTCGTCACGCTGTCGCCGTCGGCATCGACGATGGTCTGCACCACCTGCAGCAGATTGGCGCCAGACAGCGTCAGCGTCGCGGCGTCATCCGGGTTGGTCGGATCGGAGTGCCAGATGTTGTTGAGCTGGGTGAACGTCACGATCCCGGTCGAGGGATCGATCGTGATCGTGAAGTAATTGGTGCCGCCGGCCGAGCCGGTGATCGTGTTGCCGACCTGGTTCAGCAGAATCTGCGCACCCTGCCCGATGCCGTCGCCGTCGGCGGTGGTCGTATCGGTCGCATCAAGTGCGTAGAGACCGGACGCCACATTCGCGCCGGCGAGGTTCAGCGTGTAGGTCGTGTGGCCCGGGCCGTCGCTGCCATAGCTGCCGGGCGTGAAGTTGTTGGAGAAGTCTGCCGTCACGGAATCAAGGCCGGTCGGCGTCGTGCCGCCCGCGGTGTCGCTGCCGACAGGACGCGTTTCGTCCAGCACCAGGGTATCGGTCGCGCCGGTCACCGTGCCGGCGGTCGGACCGCTGTCCTGGATCGTGAACACTCGGGTGCCGACATCGAGCGGCGTCGACACGCTGTCGCCGTCCGCGTCGGTAATGGTCTGCACCACCTGCAGCAGGCTCGGGCTCGACAGCGTCAGCGTTGCCGGATCGTCCGGATTCTTCGGATCGGAATGCCAGATGTTGTTCGACTGCGTGAACGTGACGATCCCGGTCGACGGATCAATCGTGATGGTGAAATACGTCGTCCCGCCGGCCGAGCCGGTGATGGTGTTGCCGGACTGGTTGAGGACGATCTGCGCGCCCTGTCCGATGCCGTCGCCGTCAGCAGTGGTCGTGTCGGTCGGATCCAGCGCGTAGAGACCCGAAGCCACGTTCGAGCCGGTGAGCTTCAGCGTGTAGGCGGTATGGCCGGGTCCGTCGCTGCCGTAGCTGCCGGACGTGAAGTCGTGGGAGAAGTCCGCCGTTACGCTGGCAAGCCCGCTCGGCGCAAAGCCGCCCGGCGTGTCGCTGCCAACCGGGCGCGACTCGTCCAGCACCAGCGTTTCCGCCGGGCCTTCCTTCTCGATCACCGTGCCGGCCGTCGGACCGCTGTCCTGAATTGTGAATACGCCCCCACCGACGTTGATCGGCGTTGTCACGCTGTCGCCGTCCGCGTCAGTGATGGTCTGCACCACCTGCAGCAGGCTGGCGCTGGAGAGGGTCAGCGTCGCGGCATCATCCGGGTTGGTCGGATCGGCATGCCAGATGTTGTTGACCTGGGTGAACGTCACGATCCCGGTCGTCTCGTTGATCGTGATCGTGAAGTAGGTCGTGCCGTTCGCCGAGCCGGTGATGGTATCACCGGACTGGTTCAGCACGATCTGCGCGCCCTGCCCGAAATGGGCCGGGTTGGTGTCGGTCGGATCCAGCGCATAGAGGCCCGAGGCCACGTTCGTGCCGGTGAGATGCAGCGTGTAGGCAGTGCTGCCGGCACCGTCGGCGCCGTAGCTGCCGCCAGTGAAATTGTTGGAGAAGTCCGCCGTCACGCTGGCGAGGCCGGTCGGCGTGGTGCCGCCCGCGGTGTCGCTGCCGACGGGGCGCGTTTCGTCCAGCACCAGCGTGTCGGTCGCGCCGGTCACCGTGCCCGCCACCGGACCATCGTCAACGATCGTCAGATGCGAGCCGACATCGACGCTCGCACTTGCCGACTGATTGTTGTTGTCGGTCACGGTGGCGGTCAGCGTGATCAGACCCGACGCCAGCGTGATCCCTTCATTGAAGTTGCCCGGTGTTGCCTCATGAACCGCGCGCAGATCGGTCAGCGTCACATGACCCGCGGTGTCAACCGAGACCGTGAGGACCAGATCGCCACTGATCGCCGTGCGCCCTTCCACGACGCCGGCCGCGTTGACCGTCAGCAGAACGTGCTGACCGGTCGCCGAATCGATCAGACCGGAATCTTCGTTCGGTGTCGTGACCGACAGCGCATAGGTCAGCGACTGCTGGCCGCCCGGCACCGTGACGTTGAACGACACCTGCACGGACGCGACCGTTGCCCCTGCGGGTCCGAGCCCCGAACCGGCGACACCATGGTTGGTGGCCGCGGTCAGGAAGCTCTCGTCGACAATCAGCGCCGACAGGGGGTTGCCGGAAATGGTCGGCGGCGGAGCAATGCCCAGCACGAAGCCGGTCGGCGGCACAGGGGTCACGAGGTTCGGCAACTCTTCCTGCGGCGCCAACACGTTGGTCGGCACAGGAGCTAGCGGATCAACCGCGAACGGGCGGAAATCCGCGCCGCTCGCCTGCGCGTTGCCGCTCGAGTTGCCGCCATTGTCGGCCGCCGGCAACACGGAGGCATCCGTGGTGATCGGAAACAAACTGGCGAATTCCTGGACCGAGACCTCGCGTCCCGGCGCCATCTCGATCGTGACATTCTTCTGTCCATCCGTACGGGAGTTGAAGAACGGCTCAACCGTGACGGTCGACTGGTTGTCGAACAGGATGATCAGCTTTTCGCCGATGTGGACCAGCGTGATCTTTTCATTGGCGATCGACGAAAAGTCGACCTTCACCTTCTGGTCGTATCCAAGATTGACGACCACCGCCTGATCGGTCAGCGGCTTGGTCAGCTTGTAAATTCGTACGGGAGCCGAATTGGTGGAATTGCCGGTGCCGGTTGCCTGAGCGACCTGAAACGAACCCTGCATTATCAACTCCGCAAAATGCGATTAGAGGAAAAGTTGTAGAAAAATTTAGTTTTAGGCTATTGTTAACCCTCCCCGCGGTCAAGAAATGTATTTGGTTAATCAATGCTTTCCGTCGAAGTGTGGTAAAGATCGGACAGGTCGAAGCAGAAAGAACAACGGCTTAGCCGGATTAACTTGGCCAAAGGCAGTATTTCCCCGGCCCCCGTTCGTCCTTCCCGGCGATTTGGAGCAGCAGTCGATGCGGGTGATCTTCAGGCGTGTGCCGTTGTCTTGATTTGGGGCTGTTTCGGCGCGGCGGCCGCGCAAGCCCCTGCACAACCTGTCCCGCAGGAGACCACGGTGGAGCGCCAGGTTCGGCGCCCTGGCCAACCGGGACACCCAGATTGGCCTCTATCTCAACGTGTTACCTGATTGCACGTCGGGGCCGCTGCCGACCATCCGCTTGGTCACTGCGCCGGCTGCCGGAAAGGTTGTGGTGAAGTCGGCGAAGGCGAAGGCCACCAATTACAAGGCCTGCCTGGCGCTCGAGGTGCCGGCCTATGTCGCCTTCTACAAGGCGCCGCCGGAATTTCTCGGCGACGACGCCCTGACCATAGAGGTCAAATATCAGGGCGGTCGAACCGAAATTCAGAAGATCACCGTCAAGGTGAGTGCACCAGGCGGGCAGCAAAAGATCTGATGGTGTTGCGGGCGATCTGAGGCCCGCGCGCCCGACTAATCGCCTTACAGCGGCTCGCCCTCGGCTTCGTCCTGCTGCAATGACACCTCGCTCGGTGCGGAGGCCGGCTGGCTGAGCGAAGCTCTATCCTCGTGGCAATCGCTGATTCGGCGGGCAACCACCCGGTCGGTCCGCGGCGCCTGACCAACATTGGTCTTGTTGACCTCGGTATAGGCCTCGTCGCTGAGAACCGTGATGACGGTGCTGACCGGCCCGAGATAGTCGCACCGGTTGGAGAAGACGTATTTGTTGTTGATCTTCTCCGGCCGCGACGAGTGACAATTTCCAACGGACGGAGATGAGAAGGTCGCCTTCATCGCCTGGGTCGGATCGACACAGCGCGTCATTTCGCGCTCGAGCAGCGTTTGCCGGACGTTCGAGGACGTGGCGATTTCCAGCGTCCGCACGAAGCGCCACATTCCCTTTCGGAAGGTCGGTCCGCTGAATCCTTCCTCCGCCAGAGCGCTCGGGGAGGTGAGCACGAACACGGAAAGCGCGGTCACGACGCCAAGCGCGGATGCGAAGATCTTCGACGGGGCGAAGCCCTCACGCGATGTCATTTATTGAATCCCTAACCGGCCGATTGACGCGGATCGCGTGACTTCGCTTGAAGCACGTCCAACCTCACATCATTCAGGAGCATTTCGGTGTTAAGACCCCGTAAATGCTTGGCCTTTGCTCGAAGCTCTCCCGAGCTCTTGCGCCAAACACGGTGAATGCCCGGTTGCTTGCTTCAGGCCGGGGCAGCTTCGGCGCGAAAGGAAGCGCAGCGTCTGCGTCGTCGGGGACGAATGGACGCCTCGTCCGCCGCCACTGCCGTTTGATTGCCAGCTAGTGCTGCAAAGCCGCCGCAGCGGACTTGTCAGTCTTGGCCTCGGACTTGGCCTCAATCTTGGCTGCGCTACCGTCGTCGCAGTCGCCGATCCTTGTCGCGACGACCGTGTCGGTCCGGGGATGCTCTCCGGTGCCGATCTCGTTCAGTTCGGTATAGGCCTCGTCGCTGCGCACGGTGATGACGGTGCTGACCGTCCCCATGTAATCGCAGCGGTGTCCGAAGGTGTATTGATTGCCGACCTTTTCGGGCTTGTCCGAGACGCAGCTTCCGATCGATCCCGAGGCAAAGGTCGCCTTCATGGCGTGGGTCGGGTCGACGCAGCGCGTCGTCTCCGCGTTGACCACCCGATACTTGAAGTTCTTGTTGGCGGTCCTGACCACATCGAGCGTTCGCACGAAGCGCCACAGACCTTTGCGGAAGCTCGGGCCAGAAAAGGCTTGATCGCCCTGAGCCGGCTGCGCCGCCGCTGCCCGGCCGTTCGCCGGTTGAGGAGCCTGAGTTTGCGCATGAGCTGCCAGCGTAGGCAATGAGACAATCATCAGGGTCAGTAGCGAACGTGCAATGCCACCACGGAAGTCCATTCCCACCCCCGATGTCCGTCCGAATGCGTTCGTGATGCGATCCGGTCAGCGCATTGAAGCAATCTCCGGAACACGACTGAATACATCACACCACTTGCAGGGCGAATTGTGGCCAGTAAAGGCGCATTAACGCTACTGGGCAGCTTGCAGCCGAATTCAGACTTACTGCAGCAAACTTGCAACACCTGACACGCCATTCGCGATGGCGCCGGCCGATCTCCCCCGCACCGCATTGGGCAGAGAGGTTTGACCTCAGAGGTTTTTTTTGCTCATTTAGCGCGAGATATTTTCTTCAATTACTTAGCCTATCGCTGGACGAGGGGGCACTGATGCGTATTCGGTTTGGCTACACGGTCGCAGGGATTTTGGCGTTGGGTGCAACGTTGTTCGGCAACTCCGGGCCGGCGGCGGCAGCGGACCTTGGCCTGGTCACAAAAGCACCGGTCGGCACCTGCACCGAGATCGTCTTCACCTGCGAGAACGGCCATCAATATCCGCTGTGCCCGCGCGCTGTGTCGGTCGAGGGCGAAGTGGTCACGGCCTCCCTGCTCACCGGCCGTGGCGGCATCCATGTGCGGCACGTTCCGATGGGTGTCGGCTATCGCTATGCGGGCCGCGGCGTCTGGCTGGACGGCTTCCGGGAAAACGCGCTGCTCAACTTCGGCAAGCGCCACCAGGTGGCGTGCACCATCGCGCATTCATGAGTGCGCGCTCTGCGTCGCTGCAATGGGCGTGACGCAGAGCACCTCAAGCAGCCGAACGCTCCTCACCCCTTGGTGCGGAGCACGACGCGCGACGAGCGCGAGAACATATACGCCTTCGGATTGACGTAGACCGGGCAGTAGTCCTGCCACTGGTACAGCTGCCAATTCCATTTCCAGCACCCCGATACGATCTGGGGCTCTTGCACGTAGTCCAGCCGGTACGGCGGATCGCCAAACGGATAGTAGTCGCCGCATCGCGCCGCCGTCGAAGACAGAACGACGATTGAAGCGGCCGCGGCAATGATCACGGAAAATGACTTGTTCATAACGCCCCTCGATCGAATGACGTGACCGCGCGAGAGTGCCAATCCGCTGGTCGTTATCAAGGTGGCGGCCGCCCCCCCCCCGAGACGCCAACCGGCCGTCTACACTGCGCGATCTGCGTCGGCGCGCGGCCGCCGCCATCGGCGACCAGCACCGCGCCGGTCACGAAGGACGCCTCGTCGGAGGCCAGGAACAGGCAGCACGCGGCGATCTCGGCGGGCTCGGCCATCCGTCCCAGGGCAATGCGTCGTTCGACGCCGCGAATCTCGGCATTGACAGTGGTGCCGTTCTGGTCGGCGAGCAGCTGCATTTCATGGGCGCTCATCGGCGTGCGCACCCAGCCCGGCGCCACCGCATTGGCGCGGATGCCGTCGGCGCCGTGCGCGTAGGCCAGCGAGCGCGTATAGGCGACGACGGCCGCCTTGCTGGCGGCGTAGCTTGCGCTGTCCGGGCTGGCATTGAACGCGGCAACCGAGGCGACGTTCACGATCGCGCCGCCGCGCTGCCGGAGCAGCGGCAGGGACGCGCGACAGACACGCATCGTCCCCGTGAGGTTGACGTCAAGCGTTTTGGCCCAGACCTCGTCGGAGACGCTGGCGGGCTGATCCGGCACGATCAGGCCGGCGGCGTTGACCACGATGTCGAGCCACGCGCCGCAGGCGGTGACAGCCTTTGCGATGTCGTCCGGCCGGGTGACGTCGCCATGGATCGCCTGCCCGCCGCACGCCACAGCTCCGGCCTGCAGCTCGGCGTCGCCGAGGCCGAACAGCACGACGCGCGCGCCGCTCAACGCCAGCAGCGCCGCCGTCGCCCGGCCGATCCCCGTGGCTGCGCCGGTCACCAGCGCCGTCTTTCCGTCGAGCCGCGGCATCAGGGCATGATCCGGGAAAGTGGAAACCGGTTTTCCGAGAAGATCATGCTCATCTAGGCTCCCCACTGCCGTTCGACGGCAAATCCGGTCTCCGGCAGCGTCGAGCCGCCGTCGACGACGATGGTCTGCCCGGTGACGTATTTGGCCTCTGTGGAGGCGAGATAGAGCATCGCGCAGGCGATGTCGTCGGCGCTGCCCATGTGCCCCATCGGGATAAAGCGCTCGAGCTTCGCCTTGTTCTCCGGCGCGCTCATGGTGCCGCGGCCCGGCTTTTCGATGAAGCCGGCCTCGACGCCGTTGACCGTGATGCCGTCGCGCGCGAGCTCAAAGGCGGCGCCGCGGATGAATGCGTTGACGCCGGCTTTCGCAGCCGAGTAATGCGCGCCACCGCCCATCGCGACGCGCGCGGAGACCGAGGACGTCACGAGGATGCGCCCGAACCTGACGGCACGCATGTGCGGAATTGCGGCCTGCGCGAGCCAGATGCTGGCGTTGAGGTTCAGCGCCAGCGTATCCTCGAGCTTCGCTTCATCGAGCTCCTCAAGCGAGGCCCACGGACAACCGCCCGCATTGTGCACGACGACATCGAGCCGGCCGTATTTGGCGACGACACCGTCAACGATTGCACGCAAGCTGCCGCGATCGAGCCTGTCGAACGGAACGCAATGCGCCGCCCGTCCATCGGCCACGAGTTCGCGCGCCAACGCCTCGGCCACATCAAGAGTCCGGTTGGCGATCACCACGGTCGCGCCGGCCTCCGCGAGCCGTCTCACGATGGCCGCGCCGATCCCCCGGCCTCCGCCGGTGACGATGGCGACCCGGCCGTCAAGATCGAACGGAGCCGCCTGCATCAGATCGCCCCCGCGCCGCGCAGCAAGTTCGATGAACTGCGCCAACGCCGCCGTGCGCTCGTCGACGTCGCGCGCCGACGTCGCCGGACACATCAGCAGCATGGTGTGGAACGGGGTCACCAGAATGCCCTCGTTGATGTAGAACGCATGCAGCAGGATCTCGAGATCGGGTTGCCGGCCCGCAATGACGTCGGCGCCGCTGCGTGGCGGCTGCGGCATGAACATGATCTCGGCACGGGCGCCGATCTGCGTCACGTGCCAGGGCAGACCGGCCGCCGCGATCAGCCGGCGCGCTTCCTGCGCGAGCCAGGTCGCGGTTCCAATCATCCGCTCGTAATTCGCAGAGGTCAGCACCTTCTCCAGCACCGCGCGCATGGTCGCGACCGTCAGCGCGTTGCCGGCAAGCGTGCCACCGAATCCAAGATGCGCCGACTGCCGCTCGCGCGGATTGACGTGGGGAACGAGTTTCCAGAGCCGCTCGGCGATCTCCTGGCTGAGACCAAACACCCCGGCGGGGATGCCGCCCGCGATCGCCTTGCCCGCGACGAAAATGTCGGGCTCGAGCCCATGGCTCTCCGTATAGCCGCCCGGTCCGCAGGACAGTGTGTGGGTCTCGTCGATGATGAGGACGGTGCCGGCGCGGCGGGTCAGGTCGCGCAAGGCACCGTGAAAACCGGGATCGACCGGGATCATGCCGAAATTCGTCATCAGCGGCTCAGTCAGCACGCAGGCGACGTCGCCATGCGCAAGCGCCGCCTCGAGGCCCGCCACATCGTTGAACTCGACGACCCTGCTCACCGCATCATGATCGATGCCGTTGGGATGGATCATGTTGCGCAGGCCGACCCGGCCGTCGCGGATCTCGACATGCGCCTCCTCGACGCCGCCATGATAGCAGCCGGAGAACACCAGCACCTTGCGCCGGCCGGTGATCATGCGCGAGATGCGGATCGCGGCACGGTTGGCGTCGGTCGCCGACGTCGTCAGCGTCCAGTATTTCGGGCCGAAGCGCCGCGACAGCTCGGCGCCGACCCAGATACTGTCTTCCGTCGGCAGCATCATGGTTGCGCCACGCTTGAGCTGAGCGAGCGCCGCCTCGGTCACCGCCTCGGGCGCGTGGCCGCACATGCCGCCGGTGTCGCCAAGGCAGAAATCGATGTAGTCGCGTCCGTCGATGTCCCTGATATGCGCGCCCTGCGCCTGCTCGGCATAAACCGGGAAGCCGCCGGCCCAGCGTCGCATCCAGTGCGACGGGCCGCCGTAAAGGTAGTGCCGCCTTCCCTCCTGCCAGGCCGCCGCCGATCGCGGGTGCAGCGCGCGAAAGCGCTCCTGCTCGGCATCGAGCAGTTGGTTCAGAACGCCGGCGCGTTCGGCAGTTGCAGCTGTCATAGCGCGATCCAGGCGGTCTTGAGGTCGGTATAGGCATCGAGCGCGTGCAGCGACTTGTCGCGTCCGAAGCCGGATTGCTTGAAGCCGCCGAGCGGCACCGTGATGTCGGCGCCGCCATAGGCGTTGACATGCACGACGCCGGCCTTGATGGCGCGCACCATGCGATGCGCCGTCGACAGACTTGCGGTCCACACCGCCGACGCAAGTCCATAGGGGGTCGCATTGGCGAGCGCTGTGGCATCTTCCTCGCCCTCGAACCGCGTCACTGCCAGCACCGGGCCGAACACTTCCTCGCGCCAGACCTGCATCGACGGCGTCACGTCGGTGAGGATCGCGGGCGCCATGAAGTTGCCGCCGCTCTCGACGCGGATCTGCTCGCCGCCGATCAGTCGCTTCGCGCCCTCCGCTTCCGCATCGGCAACGGCACCCAGGTTCTTGCGCAACTGCGGTTTGCTCGCGATGGCGCCGATATCCGAGGTCAGTTCGAGGGGATCGCCGACCCTTAGTTTTGTGGTGGCGTCGAGCAGCTCGGCCATGAAGCGATCATAGATCGAGGACTGCACCAGCAGCCGCGAACCGGCGACGCAGACCTGGCCGGAGTTTCGGAAGATGCCGTTCGCGGAGACCTTGGCCGCATGCTTGATGTCGGGCGCGTCGGCGAACACGACGTTGGGCGACTTGCCGCCAAGCTCGAGATGGACGCGCTTCAGGTTCGATCGCGCCGAGCATTCCAGGAGACGCCGGCCCACCGCGCCCGAGCCGGTGAAGGCGAGCACATCGACATCCATGTGCAGCGCAAGCGCCTCGCCGGCGGATGCGCCGCGGCCGGTGACGACGTTGAGCACGCCGTCGGGCAATCCCGCCTCGGTCGCGAGCTCGGCAAGCCGCAACAGCGTCAGCGACGCCAGCTCCGGCGGCTTGACCACGACCGAATTTCCGGCGGCGAGCGCCGGGCCGATCTTCCATGCTCCGATCATCAGCGGGAAATTCCAGGGCACGATCACGCCGACGACACCAAGCGGCTCGCGATGCACGAGCCCGAGCACATCGCCTGGGGTCGGCGCGATCTCGCCATAGATCTTGTCGATCGCCTCGGCGTAGTAACGGATGGTACCGGCGGCCGAGAGCGGCTCGGCCTTGTAGGCCATGCTGATCTCGGTGCCGTTGTCGCGCACGCCGAGCACCGCAATCTCAAGCGCGTGCCGCTCGACGAGATCGGCGAACCGCAGCAACACCTTCTTGCGCTGCGCCGGCGCCGCGCGCGACCAGCTGCCCTGCTCGAAGGCCTGCCGCGCGTGTCTTACCGCGGCGTCGACGTCGGCCGCATCGCCGTCAATGATGCTGGTCAATACCTGGCCGTCGATCGGCGACACCACATCAAGCCGTGCCTCGCTGATCGCCGGCGCCGGCCGGCCGCTGATGAAGAGCTGCTGGGCCGGAATGACGGCCGCGCGTAGTCGATCGATCTGGGCTTGCTGCATGCGAGATAATTGTGACGATGACAAAAGCGGCTTCCAAGCGAGACCGCTGGCACGGCGCAATCCTCGCCAAATCAAGGCTTTGGCAGCAATCAACCGATAGGTGGATGTCACGGCAAGGCGCGTCCCCATAGCGTGATCGCACGATGGCCGAGCGCTCCACCTGCGTTATGCAAACCGGTTGTCACCATCCCTTACGCCTGCCGGCGAGCCGAAGGTCATGCCTGAGATGACGCAGCCCCGCATTCTCCTGATCGGAACGGGAGACACCAAGGCCGACGAACTGCTGTTCATGAGCGAGTGCATCGCGCGCGCCGGTGGCCGAACCATCATGATGGACATCAGCGTGCTCGGGGATCCGCCGTACCAGGCGGCACATGACAAGCACGCGGTGGCGGCCGCCGCACAGACCACGATCGAGGCGATCGCATCGAGCGGCGACGAGAATTCCGCGATGTCGCTAATGGCGGTTGGCGCCGCCAATCTGGCGCGCGCGCTCGCGGAGCGCGATGCCATCGACGGGGTGATCGCGATCGGCGGCACGATGGGCACCGACCTTGCGCTCGACGTCGCGCAGGCGCTGCCGCTCGGCCTGCCGAAGCTGATCGTCTCGACCGTCGCCTTCTCGCATCTGATCCCGCCCGAGCGCGTCGCCGCCGATCTGATGATGATCCTGTGGGCCGGCGGCCTCTACGGCCTCAACGGCACCTGCACCGCCGTGCTGTCGCAGGCCTGCGGCGCGATCGTCGGCGCCGCCAGAAGCGCAATCAGGCCGCGCAAGGACCGGCCGGTCGTTGCGATCACCTCGCTCGGCAAGAGCTGCCTGCGCTATATGGTCGAGCTCAAGCCGCAGCTCGAACGGCGCGGCTACGAGGTCGTCGTCTTCCACACCACCGGCATGGGCGGCCGCGCGATGGAATCGATCGCCGCGCAAGGCGGCTTTGCCGCGGTGCTGGACCTCAGCCTGCAGGAGGTTGCCAACCAGCTCACCGGCTCGGTGGTCAATTCCGGCGCTGACAGGCTGGAGAATGCAGGCAGAGCCGGCATTCCACAGATCGTCGCGCCCGGGGCGATCGACATGGTCGATTTCCCGGCATGGCTTGGGGTTCCGAACGAGCTGTCGGATCGTCCGTTCCACGCGCATAACCGGCTGCTTGCGTCGGCAACGTCGGGATCCACCGATCGCCAACGGATCGCCCGCGCGATCGCTGAAAAACTGTCCCAGGCCAACGCTCCCGTTGCCTTCGTGCTGCCCACCGGCGGCATCCAGCAATGGGATCGCGAAGGCGAAGCGTTGCACGATCCTGACGCCCTCGCCGCCTTCGTCGGCGCCATGCGATCGGCGATCAAGGCGCCGGTCGAGCTGCACGAGATCAGGGATCACATCAACAGCGCCGCATTCAACGAAACGGTGCTCGGCATCTTCGACCGCTGGGTCGCTGCCGGCATTGTCCCGCCCGGCCGCGCGACGGCTGCCGCATGAGGAGGCCGCTTGCCCAGGCGCTGGTGCTCGACTTCGGCGGGGTGATCTCGAAGACATTGTTCGAGACCCATGACCTGACCGAGCGTACGCTCGGGCTCGCCCCGTGCACACTGAAATGGCTCGGACCGTTCTCGCCCGACAGCGATCCGCTCTGGACTTCCATGCAGCGTGGCGAAATCTCTGAGCGCGACTACTGGCTGACCCGCAGCCGCGAGGTCGGGCGCCTGGTCGGCGAGGACTGGCGCGACATGGAGACCTTCGTGAAACGCGCGCGCGGCGCCGATCCCGACACCGTGATCCGCCCCGAGGCAGCGCGCGCGATCACCCTCGCCGCCGATGCCGGGTTCCGGCTCGCCATCCTCTCTAACGAGCTCGACCTGTTCTACGGCACCGATTTCCGCAGCCGTCTTTCCATCCTCAAGCGCTTCGACACCATCGTCGATGCCACGCATACCGGGATCCTGAAGCCCGACCCCCGCGCCTATCAAAGCGTGCTGGACGAACTGGCGCTGGAGGCAGACAATTGCGTCTTCGTCGACGACCAGCGCCGCAACATCGCAGGTGCCGCCGCGTGCAACATGCGCACGGTGCTGTTCGATGTGCGCAATCCTGCCGCGTCCTACAGCGAGGCGCTGCGGCATTTCGGGCTGCAATTCGACTAAAGCGCTTTCGAGCGAAGCGGGTACCGGTTCGAAAACGTGTCATAACCAGAATCTGGAGCTCCGTTCCGATTCCATCGAAACGGAACCGGCTCCAGCCGGACAGAGGGCGACCATGCGCGACAGAAACTTCCTGGTTGAGAACAACGCCAAGCCGATCTGGCACCCGATGGCCCATCCCGCCGAGATGCGGGCGCAGCCGCCGCGGATCGTGATGAAGGGCGAAGGCGTTGAAGTCACCGATATCGACGGCAAGACCGTGATCGATGCGGTCGGCGGATTGTGGAATGTCAATCTCGGCTACAGCTGCGATCCGATCAAGCAGGCGATCGCGGACCAGCTCAGCGCGCTGCCGTATTATTCGGGCTTTCGCGGCACCTCGAGTGGCCCCTCGATCGAGCTCGCCTACGAGCTCACCGAATGGTTCAAGCCGGAAGGCATGGTGCGCGCCTTCTTCACCTCGGGCGGCTCGGACTCGGTCGAGACCGCGCTGCGGCTCGCGCGGCAATACTGGAAGATCAAGGGCCAGGCTGACCGCACCAAGTTCCTGGCGCTGAAGAAGGGCTACCACGGCACCCATTTCGGCGGTGCCTCCGTCAACGGCAACGCCAATTTCCGTCGCAACTATGAGCCGATGCTGCCCGGCGTGTTCCATATCCCCGCGCCGTCGACCTATCGCAATCCCTTCAACGAGATCGATCCCGCAAAACTCGCGCAGCTGTGCGCGGCGGCGATGGAGGAGGAGATCGCGTTCCAGGGCGCCGACACCATCGCCGCCTTCATCATGGAGCCGGTGCTCGGGCCGGCGGCGTGATCGTGCCGCCGGACAGCTTCATGAAGCTGGCGCGTGAGATCTGCGACCGTCACGGCATCCTGATGATCGCGGACGAGGTCGTCACCGGTTTCGGGCGCACCGGCGCGTGGTCGGGTTCGCGGCTCTGGGGCGTGAAGCCCGACATGATGACGATGGCCAAGGCGATCACCTCGGGCTATTTCCCGCTCGGCGCGACGCTGATCGGCGAGCAGGTTGCGGAAGCCTTCGAGGCCGACACGACCACGTTCGGCTCGATCGGCCATGGCTACACCTATTCCGGCCATCCGGTCGGCTGCGCCGCAGGCCTTGCCGCACTCGCCGAGACCCGCCGCCTCAAGCTGGACGAGAATGCCGCCGCACGCGGCGAGGACCTTGCGCGGGCGCTTGCCGCGCTCAAGGCGAAGCATGCGCTGGTCGGCGACGTCAGAGGCAAGGGTTTGATGGCCGCACTCGAGCTGGTCGCTGATCGCGACAGCAAGAAGCCCGCCGACAAGAAGACGATGGCGAAGGTTGCCGATGCCGCCTACGAGGCCGGCGTGATGCTGCGCGTCTCCGGCAACAACCTGATCCTGTCCCCGCCCCTGATCCTGACGTCGGCCGACGTGAGGCGGATCGCCGAAGGGATCGACGCCGGGCTCTCAGCGGCCAGTTGACAGCGCGCTGACGCAAGCCATGGCGCGCTCGAACAGGGCGCCATCAGCCTTGTCGCGGTCGAGGCAATCGGCCAGCGATATGGCCGACATCCTCTGATCGGTGCAGAAGATGCGCATGAAGTCGGCCGCCATCGCGACCTTGCGCGTCTCGGATTGGCGCTCCCAATCGTTGCTGCTCAGATAGAGCAAGGACGCGTCGTCAACGCTGCTCTCGGCCGCCGCGCCGGCAGCAACCGGCCCTGCCGCCAATAGCGCCAGCAGCGCACCGGCCACCGCCCCGATGCGATGCGCGCGCCCGCTCATTTCGTCTCCCTGGCATTCACCATCGGGGGCACGTCGAGCGCGGGATTGCGATCGAAGAAGTTGAACGGACGCAGCCGGAAGCCATGCCACAGACCCGGCATGACCGGCCAATCCTCGGCGCGCGGCACGTGGCGGAAGCCGACCGTGTACCACAGCACGAGGTCACGATCCTCGATCGGGCGCTTCGCCGCCGTCCATTTCGGCAGGCCGTCGACCTCGGGGTTTCCGTTCGGATACATGCCCGCGGCGTAGCGCTCGTCCTTGGCGTAGGCCGAGGTCCACAGCGTGTAGGCGCTGAAACCCGCGCGCAGTTGGATCGGATCGTCCTTGGCGAGCAGCGAGACGTCGGAGTGACCGGGCATCAGCTGATAGCTCGTGCGATAGCCGCGGCTGTTGGTCTTGCCCGTGCTCTCGATCCTGAACTGCGCCGCGTTCAGCGGCATGGTGATCGGACCTTCGGTCGTAACCGGCCTGGTGTCGACCTGCCAGAGGCTCTTGCGCTGGCCCTGCTCCAGCCGGCGGACATTGAAGCGATCCTCGACCAGCCGGTTCGCGGTGCCGTCGACGTCCATGTCGATCCGGAACGTCATGTAGTGATCGTGATTGACCGCGAGCAGCCGTTCCTCGACCAGCGTCCCAAAGGCGGTATCCTGCGCCGCCGTCGGGTCGCTCAGTGTCTTGCTCGCGACGCCCTTGGTCGCGTCGATGCCGTAGGCGCCGAGCCGCACATCGATATTGCCGGCACGGTCGAACACGTAGTCGACCAGATAGTCGTAATTGCCGACCACCGGCGCCATCCGCACCACCAGCTCGTTGTTCGGCCGCACCTCGGCGGTGTTGTTGATCAGCTCGCTGTGGCGCCAGATCGGATCGCCGGTCGGGCGCTCGAAGATGCAGACCGCGCCCTTGGAAACGACCGGCGCACCCTTGGTATCCGAGATCGTCAGGTCGAGAAAATGCGCGCCTTCGGGACAATCCACGCCGCGCTGCAATTCGCTGGAGAGCACGCCAAAGCCGTACTCGCCGATGTCCATATAGGCGCGGAACGACCAGGTCGGCGCCGGATCCATATAGGGCACGAACATCTCGCTCGCCGAGATCTGGTAGGCGATGTCGCGGAGCGTGCCGTGGTCGTCGTAGCGGATCAGCGACAGCACGGCGCCGACGCGCGGCTCGAGACGGACATGGAACGACCAGTTGTCCCAGTGGACCTGGCCGCCCACCACCTTCACGTTGCTGCCTTCAGGCGCGGTGATTTCGATCGGCTTCGGTGGCTTGCGATATGTTCCGGAGTCGGCATAGGCGTGCGAGGGCGTCTGCGGCGGTGGCGGCACCACGCCGAGATCAGTCACCGACAGCACCGTTTTGCTCTTGAGATCGACCTGGGCGAACAGGTTCTCGATCGGCTTGCCCAGAGATTGTTGGCGGCGCCCGTGGTGTCGACACAGGGAACGTTGAGCAGGCGGCGGCCTTTCAGGGCCGGGTCGCTCACCGGACCGACCGTCAGCGGCAGACACATGACGTTGCGGAAATCGGTGATGCCGCGCTTGGCCATCGCGGCGATCCAGCGCGGGTCCTGCTTCGGCAGATCGCCGGCGGAGATCAGCTCGTCGATGGTCAGCGCAGCCTCGTGATCCCTGAACTTCCTGCCAGCCGAGCAGGCTGCGCGCGGCGAGATCGACATGGGCCTCGTAGAGATGCGCGCCGCTCAGCAGCGTCGCGCTGGCCCGGCGCGTGAAGGGCTGTCCGGGTTTCCACGCCCGTACCTCGTCCTTGGGATCCTCCTCGACCGACATCGAGACGACCCGCGCCGAATCGTCGAGCTTGCCGGCGCCGCGCAGGATATCGGAGACCGAGCGGATTTCGTCGGTGGTGAGCCCGTCCATCGGGTGCGTTGCGGCCGCTTGCGGCCACATCCGCCGCTCGGCCTGCGCCGGCAGCGGCGCCGCCAATGTCGCGACCATCAGACCGGCCACTGCCCACACGCCATGCCGGGATATCAGAGCCATTCCGCCCTCCACTCAAAGCCAGAACTGTCAGAATACAAGCAACGGTGGCGACGTGAAGGCCCGCTTCTTCATCCGGTAACCTGTTCCGACGCCGCCGGCAGGATCGCGGCGGCGGCCGGGCGTGGCGCGGCGCGGTGTACATCGAGCAGCCGCACGCCGAAGCGATCGCGCAAGGCCGGCCAGAGGCCGCGCGGCGCCACGATCATCACCACGACGGCGATGATGCCGAGCCCGACCAGATACCAGCCGCCGGACAGGCCGAGTGGGCCGGTCATCAGCTCGCGCAGGCCGAAGAAGATGATGACGCCGAGGATAGGGCCTTCCAGGGTTCCGATACCGCCGATGATCACGATGAACATCATGTAGACGGACCAGTTGACGTCGAAGGCCGCCAGCGGCGCGATGAACAGATTGCCCATGAAGCTGAGCGCGCCGGCTAGCCCGCATCCCGCCGCCGAGAGCACGAAGGCGACGAAACGATTGTGGCGGACGTCGACGCCGACGCTCATCGCGGCAAGATCATTGTCACGCACGCTCATCAGCCCGAGCCCGAAGCTCGAGGTCATCATCCTGTACAGCGCCGCGATGGTGACGAGCGTCAGGCCGCCGGCGAGCCAGAACATCGTCGGCTCGAACCAGTCGAAATCGATCAGCTTGCTGGTCGCGAGCGGCACGCCCGACGTGCCGCCGATGGCCTGCGACTTCATCGTAAGCGCGCCGATGATCTCGGCGAACACCCACATCGCGATCGAGAAATAGGCGTCGCGCAAACGAAACAGCGGAAAGGCGATGATCGCCGCAACGGCGCCCGCCACCAGCGGCGCCACCGGCAGCACCCAGATCGGCGTGACCTCGAGCCAGCCCGAGGTCAGGAACAGCGCATAGGCGCCGAAGGCGATGAAGACCTGGTGGCCGAGCGAGACCAGCCCGGCATAGCCCGCCAGCAGGTTCCACATCTGCGCCATCGTCAGCAAGAGCAGGCACTCGGTCGCGAGCCGCAGAAAACCCTCATTCAGCACGAAGGGCGCGCCGGCAATTGCCGCCGTCAGAATGGCAACGCTGGTCATGAGAACGGTCCGTGTCGGCATCGGCATCACACCCTGCTCGACACGAGACCCGACGGGCGGATCAGCAGCATGATGAAGAACAGGAGGTGCGCATAGAGCAGCCCGGCATTCGGATCGATTTTCAGCCCGATCAATTGCGCCATGCCGAGCGCAATGCCGCCGAGCAGTGCGCCCCAGAACGAGCCGAGCCCGCCGAGCACCACGACCTCGAACGCGATCAGAAGCCGCTCGGCGCCCGAGAACGGCGTGAAGCTCGAACGCACCGCCAGCAGCACGCCGCCGATCGCGCCGAGCGCGAGCGACAGGCCCATGACATAGTTATAAACCCGGTCCGGCTTGACGCCGGACAGCCGGACGATATCGCGGCGGTCGGCGGTGGCGCGCACGATCCGGCCGAACTCGGTATGGCGCAGCACGAGCTGCAGCGCCATGAACAGCAGCGCGGCGAGCACCAGCGTCAGCAACGGCATGATGCCGATGTTGAGGCCCGCGATCTCGAGGCTGGCGCGCGACAGCTCGCCGACCTGGAGGCTGCGCACGTCGGCGCCGAACACCTCGACCATCACGTTGCGCAGAATGACAGAAACGCCGAAGGTCAGCAGCAGCGGCGATAGCGGATCGGGCGAGGTCACCACCCGGTTGACGATGGCGGCCTGGTAGAGCCATCCGACCGCAAAGGACAGCGCGATCACCGGGATCAGCATCAACAGCGGCGACACCTGCGGAAACAGGTTGGCCAGCAGCACGGCGCAGAACGCGCTCAGCACCATGAACTCGCCATGGGCGATATTGACGACGCGCATCACGCCGAACACCAGCGCGAGCCCGATGCCGAGCAGCCCATAGAGCCCGCCGAGCAGAGCCCCGTTGATCAATGTCTCAACCCAGATCATGTCGTTGCCAACCCTGGCTAGTTACCGAAATAAGCGTGCGTCAGCTGCTCCGGCTGCAACCCTTGCGCCGGGCCGGTCAGCGACACCCGCCCCTTCAACAGGCAATAGATCCGCTCCGAGGTCGCGAGCGCACGCTTGACGTCCTGCTCGACCAGCACGACCGCGGTGCCCTCGCGGCGGATGTCGGCAAAGGAGCGGTAGATCTGCTCGACCACGACCGGCGCGAGCCCGAGCGATATCTCGTCGCACAAGAGGAGCCGCGGGTTCGACATCAGCGCGCGGCCGATCGCCGCCATCTGCTGCTGGCCGCCGGAGAGCTGGCCGGGAAACATCCGCCGCCGCTCCTCGAGGATCGGGAACAGGTCGAACACCCGCCGCAAGGTCCAGCTGCCTTTGCGCCGGTTGACGCTGCCCATCAAGAGGTTCTCCTCGATCGTCAGCGAGTTCGAACAGCAGGCGGCCCTCGGGCACCATGATGAGGCCGAGCCGCGACACATCTTCGGCCGGCATCTGCGAGATATCGACGCCGTCGAACTGCACCGCGCCGCGACGCTCCTCGTTGAGACCAACCAGCGCCTTCAGGAACGTCGACTTGCCGGCGCCGTTGGCGCCGACCAGCGCCACCGCCTCGCCGTCCGCGACGGTGAAGTTCATGTCGAACACGGCCTGTAGATCGCCGTAGAAGATCTGCAGGCCGTTCACATCAAGCAACGCCATCGGCCTTCAATCCCATGTAGATCTCGCGCACCACGGCGTTGTCCATGACCTCGGCCGGCGGCCCCTCCAGCACCTTGCGGCCGAAGTCGAGCACCAGGATGCGATCCGACACCGCGCGCAGCGCGTGCGGGATATGCTCGATCCAGATCGTGGCATGGTCGGCCTTCACCGACTGGATGATGGCAACGAGGCGCTCGACCTCGGGCTCGGTCAGCCCGGCGGCGATCTCGTCGAGCAGGATCAGTTTGGGTTTCGAGGCCAGCGCCTTGGCGAATTCCAGCCGCTTGCGGTCGATCAGCGGCAATGCGCCGGCGAGCTTGTCGGCCTTGGCATCGAGCCCGGTCCGCTGCAGCACCTGCATAGTCCAGCTCAACGCCGCCTCGCCGGTGAGGCCCGCGCCGTAGGATGCCGCGACCAGCGCATTCTCATAGACCGACAGATGCGGGAACGGCTGCGGGATCTGGAACGCGCGCCCGAGCCCCATCCGCGCCCGGCGATGCGGCGGCAGGGCTGACATCTCCCTGTCGTCGAGCATGATCGAGCCGCCGTCGGCCGTGAGCAGGCCGACGATCAGGTTGAGCAGCGAACTCTTGCCGGCGCCGTTCGGGCCGATCACGCCGAGGCACTCGCCGCGCGCCAGCGCGAAGCTGACATTGTCGGCGACCACGATCTCGCCGAAGCGCTTGGACAGCCCGCTGACGCGCAGAAGCGGTGCCATCTCAGGCCAGCTTGGAGAGCAGCTGGAGATCGGCCTGCTTCGGGATGAACGGTGCCGTTCCGTTGTGCACGATCAGGAGCTCGTATTTCGACTTGCCGCCCTTGGCCTTGCGCCATTGCCCGCCCGACAGCGAGGTCACCGCGACGTTCTTGATCGGGCTGTCCTTGAACTTGACCCGGCCGACGACGGTCTCCATGTCGAGGCTGGCGATCGCATCACGCAATGAGTTCTTGTCCTTGGGATCGCTGTTCTGCAACGCCGCGAGCCCGACCTCCCACAGCGCATGAGCGTAGCCGATCGGCTGGGTCCACTGCTTGCCCGTTGTCTTCTCCCACTCCGCGGCGAGCTCGGCAGCGCTCTGCCCGGTCAGCGAGGACTTGAACGGATAGGCCGGCGTCCACCACACCTCGGTCGACATGCCGTCGCCGCGATCGCCGAGCGCATTCACCGCAGCCGGGAACAGGAACGCCGCCGCCACCGTGCAGATCTGCGGCTTGAAACCGGCCTGCGCCGCCTGATTCCACAGCGTCACCCAGTGATTGCTGAAGGTGAAGCCGGAGACGATGTCGACGCCGTTGTTCTTGAACAGCGC
Source organism: Bradyrhizobium sp. BR 1433 (assembly GCF_051547665.1). NCBI lineage: Bacteria > Pseudomonadati > Pseudomonadota > Alphaproteobacteria > Hyphomicrobiales > Nitrobacteraceae > Bradyrhizobium > Bradyrhizobium sp. BR 1433. Next base: position 8,302,660 of record NZ_JBPUGG010000001.1, on the reverse strand, counting down.
GATCTGGTTGGTGAAGTCGTCGGTCGCGATCTGGAATTTGCCGGCCGAGAATTCCTGATAGCCGGCCGCCGAGATGCCCGCCGGCAGGCCGAGCTTCGGATCGGAGAACGCCTGGCCCGGCGGGTTGTCGATGTAAAGCGTGCCGACCTTCTTGTTGGTGTCGAACCGACTGCCACATACCCAAGAAATTTTTGGCGACGTCGTCGGCGCCCCAGAAGAAATGGTAGCTGTACGGAAACCCCTTGTCCGGCGTCGACTTGCGCGGGAACATCCAGCCCTGCCACGGCACCATGGTCGAGATGGTGGGAATGCCGCGGGCGTCGGCGAGCTCCTGCACCGGCGGCTGGGCGTCGCCGTCCTCGATCAGGATCAGGTCGCACTTCTCACGCAGCACCAGCTCGCTCGCGATCACCGACGAGCGGTTCGGATCGGATTGATTGTCCTTGAACACCAGCTCGACCTGATAGGTCTTGCCGCCGATCTTCAGGCCGTCCTTCAGCCGTGCCTTGATGCGCTCATGGATCCAGGGATCGGGCTCGGCGAACTGCGCGCGGACGCCGGAGAGGCAGCCGACCCAGCCGATCTTGATGGTGTTGCCGCTGGCCCGCGCGACATTGACCAGCGGCACGTTCATCGCCGATGCGAGGCCGGTGGCACCGGCCGCTTTCAAGAGCGTGCGCCGATTGAGCCGGCCGGATGCCGTATTGTTCTTTGTCTCAGTCATGTCCCTCTCCCTCCACAACCAATGAAAATGCCTGACCGCGGCTCACGCAGCCGATCGCTGGATCGCCGCACGGCTCACCGCGGCGAATTTGCACAAGGTGTTTTCGATGATCTGGCGCGGGATGCCGCGCACGATGAAGACGAGCCGCGAGCGCCGGTCCGCCGACGGCCAGTCGGCAAGCGCGATCGGCGGATGGAACACGTGCTGCACGCCGTGCACCACCATGGGCGCATCGGGCTGCTCGGCGACATGCACGATCGCCTTGAAGCGCAGCAGGTCCTCGCCTCTAAGCGCCGCGACATAATCGAGCCAGCGCGCGAACGCCTCCCGCTGGATCGGCTCGTCGATGATCAGGCTGTAGGACGATACGCCGGTGTCGTGCGCGTGGTGACTGTGGTGGCTGCACGCCTCGCCGTCGCAATGGTGATCCCCGTGATGGTGCGGCGTGTTCGCCGCCTGCGCTGCCAGATCGAACCAGCGCACCACATCAGCGGAGCGCGCCGCCGGATCGAACAGCCCGGCATCGAGGACTTTTGCCGGATCGACGATCCCGTTCCGCACTTTCGTGCGCGTCGCGACCGGATTGATCGCCGCAAGCTGCGCATCGAGCCGCGCCAGTGTGTCCTCGGCGGCAAGGTCGGTCTTGGTCACGAGCAGCCGGTCGGCGACGGCGATCTGCCTGACGGCCTCGCCATGGGCCGCAAGGCTGTGCGCACCATTAACCGCATCGACGGTCGCGACCACGCCGTCGATCCGGTAGCGGCCGACGATATCGGACGCCGTCATCAGCGTGTGCAGCACGGGCACGGGATCGGCGAGCCCGGTGGTCTCGACCAGCACCCGGTGGAATGGCGGGATCGTGCCGTCAGCGCGGCGCGATGCGAGGTCGGCCAGCGTCTCGATCAGATCCTCGCGCACCGAGCAGCAGATGCAGCCATTGTCGAGCAGCGCCAGGCGGTCTTCGCTGCTCTCGACCAGCAGATGATCCAGCGCCACCTCGCCGAACTCGTTGATGATGGCGACGATGCCGCCAAGCTCGGGCTGGCGCAGCAAATGGTTCAGCACCGTGGTCTTGCCGCTGCCGAGGAAGCCGGTCAGCACCGTGACCGGAATCTGATCCACCGCTGCCATCACGCGCCCCGCTCGTAGATCTTGCGGCCCTCGAAGAAGGTCAGCTCGACCCGCGTATCGGCCAATTGATCCGGCGGGATGTCGAAGATCATCTGGTCGAGCACGATCAAATCGGCCGATTTGCCCACCTCGATCGAGCCGATCGACTGGCCGAGCCCGGCCGCGCGCGCGGCGTCGATGGTGTAGATGTCGATCACGGTTTTGAGGTCGAGCGCCTGCTCCGCCCACAGCGACTTGCCGGGAAAATCTCCGGTCGGATTCTGCCGCGTCACCATGCCCTCGATGCCCTGCCAGGGATCGGGGATCGGGATCACCGGCCAGTCCGAGCCGCCGGCCATCAGTGCGCCGGCTTCCTTCAAATCCCTGTTCGGCCAGAAGCGCTGCGCGCGCTCCTCGCCCATCGCGGCCTTGTGCGCCTCGAGGAAGATGGTCGGATACCAGATGATCGGCGACAGGTCGGCGGCGACGCCGAGCTCGGCGAAGCGCTTGACATCGTCGGGCGCGATATAGCTCGCATGCGCGATCTGATGGATCAGATGGGTCGGGCCGTTGAAGCTGCGCACGACATCGATGGCGTCGAGCGCCTGCGTCACCGCGGCGTCGCCCGCGCAATGGATCTTCGCGGCAAGGCCGAGCTTCTCGCAGCGCCCGAGCCAACGGATCAGGTCCGGCACGGTCAGCATGGTGGAGCCGCGGAAGCAGCAGCCGCGCACCGGGTCGGCCACATACGGCTCGTGGAAGGCCGCGGTCTTGGCGCCCGGCACGCCGTCGAGGAACACCTTGACATAATCGGGCTTCACATGCGCACCGCGGTAATCCTCGCGCAGCGCGAACAGCTCCTCGCCGGCCTTGCCGAACATGAAGCCCGGCTCGACCACCGGCATCGCGCACACCGCCCAGGCGGTGAGCTCGCCGCGATCGTCGAGCCCCTTCAGCGCCGCCATGATCGGCTGCATGCTGGCGGCGTCGATGAAGGCGGTGACACCATATGAGTTCAGCACCGAGATCGAGCGCGCCACCGCCGCGCGGTCCATCTCGGCCGTGTAGTGACCGGAGGCCGCGAGCGCCCGCTCGACCAGGCCGGAGGCGGCCTCGATCATGATCCCGGTCAGCGTTCCGGTCTTGAGGTCGCGGCCGATCTCGCCGTCGGTCGGATCAGCCGTGTCGGCCGCAACGCCGGCGAGCCGCAGCGCCGCCGAGCTCGCCCAGCGATTATGATAGGTGTCGTCGCGCAATACGACGGGATGGCCGAGGCAGGCCGCGTCCAGCAGCGCGCAGGACTCCGCGGTGTTCATCTCGTTCAGGAGATTATTGCCGAACTGCCCGCCGACGATCCAGGCGCCCGGCGCAGCCGCTGAGGCAGCCTTGTGCAGGGTCTCGGCGATCCTTGGAATGCTGTCGGCGTTGGAGAAGCGCAGCTCGTAGAGATCGGCCTGTCCGCCCATCATGATGTGATTGTGGATGTCGACGATCCCCGGCATCGCCATGCGGCCGCCGAGATCGATGGTCGTCGTCACCTCGCCGACGAGCGCCGCGACGTCGCGTTCCTCGCCCACCGCGATGAACCGGCCGGCCTTGACGGCTGCGCAGCTTGCCCAAGGTTGCCCGCGGTTCGACGTGTAGATCCGGCCGTTGCGGAAGACCGTGTCGGCGAATGTCCTGTTCATACGGATCAAACTTCTCGATTGGGAAAGCCTGGAGCGATCAGCCGCTCACCGTGCGGTGCACAAGGGCGAACCGCGCACGACGCCGGCATGATGGCCAAACGTTCGGCATGTCGGCATTTGGAACAATCCACCGTCCGGTGGATGCTCCGCCGCCTGCCGCGATGCGGGCGGCGCGGAGCCTAGGGCGAGGTAGCGCAGTTCCGTTGCGGCCGTTAGTCGATATAGTCTCATCGCCCCTCAAAACCCCAGCGCGAGGCCGTCCTTGCGGTGATCGGAGGCACCGAACAGAACGCCCCTCGCATGGTCGATGCGGATCGCCTGACAGCCGCCGATCGGCTCCTCGGAGAAGCGGGCATCGTGGCCGCGGGCGCGAAGGTCGTCGCGTATCCCGAGAGAAATGGTCGTCTCCAGCGACAGCGCGCCGTCGAAGGCAAAGGAGCGCGGCGCCTCGGCCGCGGCCTGGATGTTCATCTTCATGTCGAAGATGTTGGACAGCAGATTGGCGTGGCCCGCGGCCTGGTAGTGCCCGCCCATCACGCCGAATGACATCACGGTCTTGCCGTCCTTGCGCAGCAGGCCCGGAATGATCGTATGCATCGGCCGCTTGCGCGGCCCGAGCGAATTGAGATGTCCCGGTTTGGCGCGAAAACTCCAGCCGCGGTTGTGCAGCAGGATGCCCGATTTCGGGGCGTAGATGCCGCTACCGAACGGATAGAACAGCGAGTTGATCAGCGACACGGCGTTCAGATCGCGGTCGACCACCGTGACATAGACGGTGTCGCGATGCTCGATATCGTCCCAGCTCACGGGCGCGGATGCGCGGCCCATGTCGATCTTGCCACGGATTCTCCCGATATAGTCTTCGGCAAGGGATGCGGCCGGATCGACCTTGCTGGTGGCGGGATCGCAAAAGAAGGCATCGCGCGCGCGGTAGGCCGCTTTGGTAGCTTCGGCCAGCAGATGGATGCGATCGGCCTCTCCGAGCTTGCCGACATCGAAGCCGGCAAGCGTCCGCAGGATCATCAGTGCGGCCAGGCCCTGCCCGTTCGGCGGGCACTCGACCACATCGTGGTCGCGGTAGCGCGCCGAGATCGGGCGCACATAGTCGGAGACTTGGGCGGCGAAATCGTCGGTGCTGTGGGCGCCGCCCAGGGCACGCAAGATAGCCACCATCTCGTCGGCAGCCTCGCCCGTGTAGAACGCGTTGCGTCCGTGCTGCGCGATCCGGCGAAGGGTGCGGCCGAGCGCGGGTTGCGTACGGATGTCGCCGACCTCAGGCGCCTTGCCGCCGGGCAGGAACTGCACCGCCGCATTGCTGTCGATCTCGATCCGGGTCCGGAAGCGGCGCCAGTCCTCCGCGACGCGCGGCGTCACGCAAAAGCCCCGCTCGGCAGCCGCGATCGCCGGCCGGAAGATCTCCTCCAGCGACCTGCTGGCCATGATCGGCGACCAGCCGGCACCACGCATCGATTGCGCCGGGCACGGTGACGGCCTCGGGCGCGGTCGGCGGAATGTCGCGCGCGCCGCTTGCGGCAAATTTCCCGGCATCGGTTGCGGCCGGCGTGCGGCCCGAGCCATTCAACGCGATCGGCTCGCCGGCGTCAGGCGAATACAGCGCGAAGCAGTCGCCGCCGATCCCGGTCATCTGCGGCTCGACCACGCCCTGCACCGCGACCGCCGCCACCGCGGCATCGACGGCATTGCCGCCGGCCTTCAGCATCTCGACCGCGGCCAGCGTCGCCTGCGGGTGCGAGGTCGCGGCCATACCACGCTCCGCAACCGCCACCGAACGGCCGATGGCCATGAAATCGCGCATGTCGTTTCCTTCAATGTTGTGAGCGGCCGTCGCTCGCCAACATTGTCGAAAACGACACCGGTCCTCGCGGAGGACTTCTCGTTTGGCCACCGGGCAGGCAGCAATCCACCCAACGGTGGATCGGTGAATACGGACGAGGTTGTCACGCCTCTCGGACGCGGCGAATTGATCCGGCGGCAACCGGGCAAAACCTGTCAAACCTGCGCGTGAGGAATTCTTTCGGCCTATCTGAATAGTTGCGTGCTCGGCGGCAATTCTGTGGTGGGTAACTGGTTGCCAAGCCCGGAGCGCGATGGCACGCTGCCACGATCAATTTAGCTCATGTCGATTGCCAATGCCGATGTCATCTCTCAGAGAGTTTCATGGCGCCAGGCGACGTCGGTTCGGTTGCGGGGCTGGTTGGTTACGCATTGTCTCGTCTCTGGTCTCACTGTCATGCTGCGCCGTCGTTCACGACGTGCGTGCGGCGTCGCCCAATGAGGAGTTCGAGCCGACAGGTGACGGCATCCGAACCGTCGGCTCAATCCGATGCCAACGGGAGTCTCTTGCCGGATGCGGACCGAGCGTCGCCCGAGGCTCCGTCGACGACGCCAGGCGAGAAGCAAGCTGAGCAGGTATCCACGGCCAACATTGTCGACGCGCTCAAGGTCGCCCCGGACAATATTGATACAGTTCTGGTCCTGGACGAATGCTTTGTTGCCGAGGCGTGCATCGACCGGTTTCTTGGCGCGCTTTACACGCGCGCGCCGAAGACCGACTGGATCGTCGTGTACGAAAAAAGGACGTGATCATCAAACGAAAGCGCAAGCTGATCACCGTCACACGCAGCATCCCGAAGCGGGTCGAAAATGACTTCGGATGGAAGGACCCCGAAGCCGCGGATAAAGCCGGGATGCCTCTGATGGATTACGTGATCGGAGGGATGGATCGAGCCTTCAAGCAAAAGCTGTTCTATATGCTCCATGCAGCGGAGCAGGCCGGACTTGCACCGGGATCACAAGCGGTTTCCGCGATGACTACCGCCAATCGATTGCAAGCGGGCTGAAGGCCGCAAATGACAAGTCCTATCACGGCGGCAGCTCGCGTGGGGGCTATGGTCACGGGCTCGCTGCAGACGTCGTCAGCATGAATGGCGGGAGCAAGGACGAGCGTGCAACCGAGACCAAGCGATTATGGAAATGGATCGACGAGCACGAAAAGCAGTTCGGAGTCGGACGTCCCTACTTGAATGGAGACCCAGCGCATCTCGCACCGGTCGATGGTCGGGAGTATGTTGCTCATCGTACGGTATCAAGGCACACGAAGCTGGCCGGCAAGCGACATACCCGAATTGCAGCATCTTCCAGACATGGCGTGACGACGCGCGCAAAGTCAAAGGCAGCGTCGAGGGCCGCGACGACGAGACTCAGCTCGCGCCTCTAATCGGCCTACCCCTCCTGCGCTTCGTGCGCTCCGGCGCGCCCCAGCTCAGGGGGTGAGCTGGGGCTGGACGGCGGCTTCGGAGGCCGTAGCGGCCAGCCTCCGCCCATGACGTTATGCCCCTCTTCGGACTCTCATCTACCAGGAACCGCGATTGCTGCGCCGCGCTACTACTTCTGCGCTGTGGAGCCTGCTTGCCGCTGAATCTGTTACTCGGGGCTAGTCCAGAATGGCAATTGCCGCGTGCGCATGTCGATCTATCATGTCCCCAGTCGTGCGGATTGGCCGACATTTTGCCCACACCCGACCATGCACCTCGCGCGATCAGGGATCGCCGCTTCGGCCCACGGAGCGACGGTCCCGCCCAATTCCGGAAACGACAGATCAGTTCGACGGGCAACTCAGCAAATCCTGTCAATCCTTCGCGCGAAAAAAAATTTCGCTTTATCAGAAGAGCAACGCAATCACCGCATGCGCATGCGCGGTGATGACACCGAAAACCATCCTCATCGTCGTCCCGGCGCAGGCCCATAGGCGCTAAGATAGTTTGATCATAGTCTGATAGTGGCGCTTATGTCTGGGTGGCTCGCGTAGATGTCGCCGGAGAGCGTGACTGGCTCTGCTGAGTAGAGCGATTGCGGGCTGTGGAATGATCGCTTGCCGTAGCGAAGCGACGAGCTGGCGCAGCAGACGCCACGTCACTGGGTGGGTCAGGCGGCGTCGGCCAAGCGGGAGAGTTTCGAGTTCGTCGACGAGCGGCTCGAGCAATAGAATGATCAGCAGATGAGCGAGGATATGGGGTCTGGCGGACCGCTCGTCGGTTCCGGGAGGTCCCTTCAGGCCAATCAGGCTTTTCAGCCGCTTGAAGCCGAGCTCAATGCGCCATCGCAGCCGATAGAGGGCGAGGATATCTGCAGTCGTGAAGTCCTCTGGCCTGAGTGAGGTCACCAGGATCACCCAATCTGCGGCGTCAAGTGTTTGCCTGGAGAGCTGATGACCTCCCTTTTGTGCGGTCCGGCGCGCCTTGCGTCGCGCAGCCGCAGCAGCTTGCACCGGCTTCTTCGCGGCAACCAGACGCACTGCGAGCGGCGGCGCACCTGACTTGCGCTTTATCCAAATCGGCCGATCGATCAGGCCACGCGCCGAGGCGTTGCGCAGTTCGGCAGTGAGGTCAACAAGATTACCTTCGGCATCGAGCCAGCGCGCGCTCTTCCAGCCGGCCCGGATCACGAAGTCCGCATCGGCATCGACGAGATGCGCCATGCGCTCCGGTTGCAGATAGGCGCGATCGGCAAGACGGATCTCACCGGCAACCGCCGGTATCCGATCCAGCGTCTCGCCCGCTCGCTGATCGGTCAGTTCGAAGTGACCAAAGCGCTCCTGCGGAAGATCGAACGCGCTATGGATACGCCACACTGCGTTCTTGTTCCTGCCGCTCGTCCCAGCCTTGGGGACCGTCGTGGCGTCAACAATACGGATCAGACGACCGCAGCTCGCCTTCGGCGCCGCGGCGGCAAGCGCCTGCTCGACCAAGATTGCCAGCCAATCTCCGCACTGACGTAAGCGATACAACAGAGCCACGTTGGAGATATCGACAAGCCCAACCGACGTGGCCCATGCCGCCGTCAACCGCAGCCCTTTCTCACCAAGGCAATAAGCCAAGATCAGGCGCAGCAAGTTCGACCGCATTGCTGATCTCCCGCGGACGGACAAACGCCTTCGTCTTGCGCGCGCTAATGTTCAGAGCATCGGCTCCGCCAAGTTGGGCGACAACGCGCGCCCAATCTTTGTTCACAAGCGATTCGTGTGCCATTCCATCTTGGAATCACAAGCGAATCCAAGGCGCAAATCCTATTTTAGCGCCTATGGGCGCAGGCCGGGACCCATAACCACTGAAGATGATTGTTGTGCGACGCTGGGGCCACGGCCTTCCTCACCAACCCAATCCTATGGTTATGGGTCCCGGCCTTCGCCGGGACGACACGTGGAAGGAGCGATGTGCTGGCATATTCTTCGGTGTCATCGCCCGGCTCGACCGGACGATCCAGTACGCCGCGGCCTCTCGATTCAAGCACAGGCATCTCTAAAATATTGGATCACTTGCATGCGCGAGTGATGACACCGAAGATGGGAGCGCAATGACGGTGCGTTGTCTCGCGCGAGAACGATCCTCATCGTCGTCCCTGCGAAGGCAGGGACCCATAACCACCGATGTTTATTGTTTCACGACGCCGCGGTGACGAATCCCGTTCACAACATCCTCCGCGGCGTATAGGTCCCTGCTTTCGCACTAGTGCATCTACACGTTTGTCGGGCCATTTGCGAGGATTTGGAAGCGGGCCATTCCGGTGTGGAAGGTGATTGGTCCAGGTGGACGGTGGGAGGCGTAGCCGGTCCATCCGCCGAGTTTTGCGATGATCCATGCCGCCCAAGCAAGAGTGTTGGGGCGATGGTGGTTTTTCTGAAGCTCGGTGCGACCTTTCATGGTTTTGTTGATGGCCCTGAGCGTCTCGATCTCTTCTGCGGTGAAGACAAATTCAGCTGGCAATTCTTCGCCACTGTTGCGGGCCTGAACGAGTTGAATGACGATACATGCCGCTCTGGTGGCGACCGCCACGAGCTTGATCAGGCCTTCGGCGCTCTCGATCTGACTATCCTCGATGCGCAAACCCTGGCTCTTCAGCGAGCGAAAGAGTTGCTCAATGATCCAGCGCTGGCGGTACCAGGAGACGATCTGCCAGGCGTCTTTAACGGTGGCGACCGGATGAGTGGTCAGGAGCAGCCAGCGAATGGGCTCCGCACCTCTCGGCGGATGCAACTCGACCACTTCTACGAAGCTGAGTTTGATGCCCTCCGCCAAGTCGGTGACGCCGGGCCTCTGCGGCCGCTTGAGCACGACGGTTCCGAAGCGCATCGAGAGATGGGCCTGCCGGCCGCGCCGATCCATTCGCTGCGGCAGATCGATCACCGCGTTGTCGCAGAAGCGGCTCCGCTCGACCGCCTGATAAAGTGTGTCGCCATCGACCAGCGCATGGTCGTGCATGGCACGCGACAGAAGATGGACATTCTCAGCTGGCGTCAGCGCCCAGTGAGCAAAGAAATCCCCCTCGCGGTCGTTGACGACGGTGATCATGCGGGCATCTGCCAGGACGTCGCGGCCTTGCTCGGCGGCCGTCACCCAGCGCGCCGACTCCTTGTCGGCCAAGGCGCGCCGCTCATGCGGGATTTTTACCTTGCCTTTGCGCGTCCAAACGTTGCCGCCAGTAAGGCCAAGACAGACCCCGCTGTCGGCATCCACCGCCATCATCGCATGCAACAGCACGCCGCGAGCATTGCCCTTGCCGACTTTGCCCAGCCCGCGCCGCCGTCCCGCCTGGGTCTGGAACTTGACCTCGCTCGTATCCTGGATCGCCAGCACATGACGCCCGCTGACCGCAGTCCGCGTCTGCGCGCTCCAGCCCTCAATCAATTTATCGATCGTGACTTGGGGGTTGTTCACAAACCGCCAGAACGCCATATTGGCAGCCCAATCGCCCCGGGCCATCTGGCGCAAGCAGACGCTGCGCGTGCAAAGCATAGCCCGGAGAAGCGTCGCCCCCTTTTGTCGAGACGAACGTCCCCGAACTCACCCAAAGACAAATCCGGCTGCATCGCTGGCGCTCCTTCGAATCAAAGCGCCAGTGAGAGAATCATACAACATGCTGCAGAGACGCCACTTCTTGCTGCACCGAGTCAATCTGTCGCGCCCCAAAACCGTGTAGAGACGCTAGTGCTTTCACGGGGACGACGTGCTGGAAGAGCCGCGGACTCTAATCGACAGCCCGCGCCTCAATGCGGCCGCGACATCATCGCCACGACAGCGGAGCGGGTCTCGACGCCGAGCTTTTCGAAGATATGGATCAGATGCGTCTTCACCGTCGCGAGGCCGATGTTCAGGCACTCGCCGATCTCGCGGTTGGTTCGGCCGCAGCACAACAGCTCGACGACTTCCATCTCGCGCGAGGTCAGGCCAAAGCGCGCCGGCTCGTCGGCATTCGACGACAGGCGACTGGTCAGGTTGAACTCGAGATAGTCGTGGATCTTCTCCGCGATGTGCATGCTGCCGTCGGGGATCGCGCAGCCCGGCGCCCACAGCACGCTCATCCCGGCGACAATGCGGTCGTTGCGGCGGAAGAAGAACTCGATCATGTCGGCGACGCCGCATTGGCCGGCGAAGGCACGGTAGGTCGCCGCCTCCTGGGTTGCGCATTGGTCGAGCGCTGTGCTCAGCCGCGCAATCGGCCGGTTGCTCGCCGAGCGCGGATGCAACGGATCGAGCCGGTTCATGCCGGCAAGATACTGGTCGTGGAAACTCGGCGGCACGTTGCTAGAGAGCACGAAGCGGTTGAGGGTCAAATTGCCGTCGACCTCGTAGAACGCGGTCGCCGACCCCTCGAGAATGCCGCGCGCGAACTGAATGGCCTGCGTGGTTGCCGGATCCGGTCGGCCCAGAAGCGCGATCATGACCTACCTCCCGATGTTTCCCGATGGCGAACGTCTGCGCGTCGCGTAACCGTCACGCTGGGGCACGCGCGAGCCATAGTCAAGCAAATTGCGGGCCAAACGCGCGAAGCGCACATCCGGGGAAACGGTTACGCCGAAGTAACCCAACGGCCCCCTCCACCATCCGGTTGATTGCGAGCGACGCGAGCCATGCGGAACTTTCGCACATCATCCGATGTCATTGCTGGATCAAGAATGAATTCGCGTCGCATCATGGCCGCCTTCCCGTCGGCGGCCGACCAACAGGTTACGCTCGCCAACTGGCGCCAACATCCCTTCAACGAGTGGGCATTCCGCAATGTCCGCGAATTGCTGCCCACCGCGAACATCGCGCGCGCCGCGGCGCCGGCGCCGCTGTCCTTTGCGCCGCGCTATCTCGACGACGTCAGCTTCGTCGACCCGCGCGGCGAGACGGTCGGCGTCGGCGAGGCGCTGCGCGCCAGCCACACCGACGGCATCGTCGTGTCACATCGCGGACAGGTCGCGTTCGAATGGTATGCTCATGGCCTGACGCCCGATACCCCGCACCTGATCTTCTCCGTCAGCAAGTCGGTCGCCGGAACGCTCGGCGGCATCCTCGCCGATCACGGCAAGCTCGACCCCGACGCGCCGGTGACGCGCTACATCCCGGAGATGGAGGGCTCGGTCTATGGCGGCGGCTGCAGGGTGCGGCATCTGCTCGACATGAGCGTCGGCATCCGCTTCGACGAGGATTACATGGCGCGCGACGGCGACGTCATGAACTACAGGCGCTCGACCGGCTGGGAGCTGCCCGATCCGGCGATTCCGCCGAGCAATCTGCGCGACTATCTGCGCACGCTGCGGCCGAACGGCGCACCGCATGGAGAGACCTTCCACTACGTCTCGACCAACACCGATGTGCTCGGCTGGGTTTACGAGCGCGCCTGCGGTCTGTCCTACGCAAAGATCCTCTCCCACTATCTGTGGCAGCCGATGGGCGCCGAGCACGACGCCTACATCACGGTCGATTCACGCGGCGCAGGCCGCGTCGCCGGCGGCATCTGCGCGACACTGCGCGATCTCACCCGCTTCGGCGAGATGATGCGCAATCACGGCATCAGCAACGGACGACAGGTCGTCCCCGGCTGGTGGATCGACGACATCAGGCAGAACGGCAATGCCGAGGCCTGGTCGCGCGGCGACCTGACGAAAGTGTTTCCAAACGGCAAATACCGCAACAAGTGGTACACGCTCGATCGGCGCGAAACGCCGTTTGCCGCGGTCGGCATCCATGGCCAGTGGATCTACATCGATCCGGCCAATGAGACCGTGATCGCACGCGTCTCCTCCCAGCCGCTGCCGATGGATCTCGATCTCGATCACATGTGGATGCGCGGCTATCGCGCGATCGCGGCCAGGCTTGCCGGCAACAGCTGACCGATTGCGACAGGGGGACGTCATGGGACCATCGATCAACCGCCGCCGTCTGTTGCAGATCAGCGCGGGAGCAAGCCTCGGCATTGCGATGCCGCGCATCGCGCGGGCCAGTTCGAAGACGATCACGGCCGTCATGCACGCGCCGCTGCGCGCCACCGACCCGATCATGACGACGGCGTGGACCGCGCGCAACCACGGCTACATGATCTACGACACGCTGTTCTCGACCAATTCGAAATTCGAGATCAAGCCGCAGATGGTCGAGGCCTGGGAGGTCTCCGCCGACAGCCTGACCTACACCTTCCGCCTGCGGCCCGGCCTCAAATTCCATGACGGCAGCGCGGTGACGTCGGCCGACGTCATCCCCTCGCTGCAGCGCTGGGCCAAGCGCGACACGATGGGCCAGAAACTGTTCGAATTCGTTGCCGAGCTCAAGGCGGTCGACGAGCGCACCTTTCGCATGGTGCTGAAGGAGCCGTGCGGCTTCGTTCTGGCGGCGCTCGGCAAGCCGACCGCCAACGTGCCCTTCATCGTGCCGGCGCGGATCGCCGCGACGCCCGCCGACCAGGCCATATCAGATCATCTCGGCTCCGGACCGTTCCGCTTCGTGACGGCGGAATTCCAGCCCGGCGTCAAGGCCGCCTATGAGAAGAACCCGGACTACATTTCCCGCGATGAGCCGTCCGACGGCACCGGCGGCGGCAAGGTGGTCAAGATCGGCCGCTACGAATGGATCAGCGTGCCGGATTTCCAGATCGCGACCAACGCGCTGATGAACGACGAGATCGACTATTTCGAGGTGCCGCCGCACGACCATCATCCGATGCTCGCGCGCGCCTCCGATGTCGAGCTGACCGATTACAACACGCTCGGCTTCTCCGGCATGTGCCGGATGAACTGGCTGGTGCCGCCGTTTGACCGGCCGGAGATCCGTCAGGCCGTGCTGCACGCGGTGAACCAGAAGGACTGGCTCGACACCCAGATCGGCAATCCCGATTACTACAAGATCACGCCGGCGATCTTCGTCGCCGGCACGCCGTTCGAAAGCGCGGTCGGATGGTCGACCAAGGCGGACACCGCGAAGGCCAGGGAGCTGCTCAAGCAGGGCGGCTACAAGGGCGAGCAGATCACGATCCTGCACGCGACCGACGCCCCGATCATCACCGCGCTCGGCACGGTCACCGCCGAGGCGCTGCGTTCGATCGGCATGAACGTCAGCCTGCTGGCGATGGATTGGGGTTCGGTGGTGGCACGGCGCGCCAAACAGTCGATGCCGGCCGAGGGCGGCTGGTCGCTCTACCATTCGACCTGGGCCAGCGCCGACCTCGTCAATCCGATCGGCAACGCCTGCGTCAACGGCAAGGGCAAGAACGGCGGCTTCTTCGGCTGGGTCGAGGACACCGAGCTCGAGCGGCTGCGCGACAGCTTCGCCCGCACCGCGGCGCCGCCGGACCAGAAGGCGCTGGCCGACAAGATCCAGGCACGCGCCTACGATGTGGTCACCCACGTCCCGACCGGGCAGTACAATCAGCCGGCCGCGACGCGCAAGGCGCTGAAGGACATCGTCCGTGCGCCGGTGCCGCTGTTCTGGAACGTCGACAAGACCGGTTGAGGCCCTATTCGATCGGCGGCCGCCGCGTGTGCCAATCCGTCACCGACTGGAACGCGGCGCCGGCGCGGACCAGCACGTCCTCGGAAAGATGCGGGCCGACCAGTTGCATGCTGAGCGGCATCTGGTCCGAGGCCATGCCCATCGGCAGCGTGATGGTCGGGCTGCCCGAGAAATCGAACACCGCCGTGAAGCGCAGAATGCTCAGGAGGACGTTGGGGTCGGCGCCGTATTCGCTCATCTTGGTGAGCGTCGGGATCGGCACCGGCATCGTCGGGATCAGCAGCAGGTCGATATCTTCGAACATCGCGGCGAGGCTGCCGCTGAACTTCAGCCGTTCATGATGGATGGCCGCGATGTCGACGCCGCTCGTCGCCCGGCCCTGCTCGATCAGCTGCGCGAGGTCGGGTCCGTATTCCGACTTGCGCGACGGGTAGGTGTCCAGATGCGCCTCAGCCGTCTCCACCGAGCACATCGCAATCCACTGGCTGACCAACTTCTGGTAGGGCGGGACATGCACCTCGCGGATGTCGGCGCCGAGATCAGCGAGCGTGCGCTCGGCTTGCACCAGCGCGGCGACGACTTGCCGATCGATGCCCTCCTGGGTGTACCTGCGGTCAACACCGATCCTGAGGCCCCTGATGCCGTCGCCCGCTCCAGCCAGATAGTTCGGCACCGGAGCCCGCAAGGCGGTCGGGTCGTTGATATCAGCGCCCGCGATGACGCCGAGCATCGCCGCGGCATCCGCAGCGCTCCGGCACATCGGCCCGACGTGATCGAGCGAGTCGGCCAGCGGGAAGACGCCGTAGCGGCTGACCCGCCCCCAGGTCGGCTTGATCCCGGTCAACCCGCAGGTCGCCGACGGAAAGCGGATCGAGCCGCCGGTGTCGCTGCCGATCGAGCCGTAGCAGAGCCCCGCCGCGGTCGCGACGCCCGATCCGGTCGACGACGAGCCGACCCAGTAGTTCACATTCCACGGGTTGAGCGGGGCCTGGATTGCAGGATGGTGGCTGGTATAGGCCCCCTCCGTCATCTTCAGCTTGCCGAGCGTCACCGCGCCGGCGACTTCGAGCCGGTCCACGATCGTGGCATTGAAGGACGGCACGAACTTGGCGTGGATCGTGGTGCCGCCCGCGGTCGGCGCAAACGAGGTGTAGCAGAGGTCCTTCAGCCCGATCGGAACGCCATGCAGCGGGCCACGCCAGACGCCCTTGGCGATCTCCGCATCGTACTGCTTGGCCTGGGCCATCGCTCGCTCCGCAAGGACCAGCGCATAGCCGTGAAACTGTCCGTCCAGCTTCGCAATCCGGCCCAGCATTGCCTCGGTCACCTCCGACGGCTTCGCCTCCTTGCGGCGAATGAGCTCGGAGATTTCGGTGATGGATTTGTAGTGCAATGAATCCGCTGACATCTGATGTCCTGCTGTTATCGGAATATGCCTGTCCGGACCGCCGCCGCGGGCGGCGATCTCGCGACTGTGCTGACGGCGCGCCCCGCCTAGAACTGGACGCCGCGCGTCAACGCGCCGTCCACCACGAGGTTCGTCCCCGTGATGAAGCTCGCCGCCTTGCTCGCCAGGAACACGGCGGCGTTCGCCATCTCCTGCGGCGTGCCCATGCGGCCGGTCGGGTTGAGCGCCAGTGCGGTCTTGTACAGTTCGGGATTGCCGTCCTTGATCATGTTCCAGACGCCACCCTCGAAGTAGGTGTTGCCCGGCGATACCGAATTGGCCCGGATGCCCTTGGCCGCGAGCTGGTAGGCGAGGCCCTGCGTGTAATGGATGATCGCTGCCTTGAACGTGCCGTAGGGACCGCTGGCAAAATCGACCTCGCGCCCCGACACGCTCGAGATCGTGACGATTGCGGCCGCCGCACTCTTCTCCAGATACGGCATCGCCGCGTTGACGAGGCGCACCGTACCCATCATGTCGGTGGAGAATTCCTTCTCCCAGCTCTCCTCGTCCTGCCCGATCGACAGCGCACTGACATTGGCGACCACGACATCGATGCCGCCGAGCTTGGACGCCATGTCGGCGACCCAGGCCTTCAGGGCCGGCCCGTTCGAGACGTCGACGGCACTACCGAACGCCGCAACGCCCTTGGCCTTGAGCGCTGTGACCGCAGCGTCGACGTCGCCCTGGTTGCGCGCACAGATGCCGACATTGGCGCCCTCGGCGGCGAACGTGTCGGCGATCGCCCTGCCGATGCCCTTGGTGCTGCCGGTAACGAGAACCTTTGCTCCCTTGAGTCCGAGATCCATGTCCATTCCCTCCGTTATTATCAATTATGCAACGCATTGATCTTCACCGCATCGCGCGGTCGATCACAGCAACAGCTGCGCGCGAACGTTGTCCGCGTTGACCTCCTCACCGGCCAGCGATCGCGTGATCTTGCCCTTCTCCATGATGTAGCAGCGTTGCGCAATCTCCAGTATGGTGTCGAGGTTCTGCTCGACGAACACGATCGTGGTCCCGAGCTCAGCTCGGAACGATTTCAGCGCCTCGCAAATGTGCTGCACGATCGACGGCTGGATGCCCTCCGACGGCTCGTCGAGGATCATCAGCGCCGGATTGCCGATCAGCGCGCGGCCGATCGCAAGCTGCTGCTGTTCGCCGCCCGACATGGTGCCCGCGATCTGACGCCGGCGCTCCCTCAGGCGCGGAAAATACTCGTAGACGAGTTCGGGCAGCTTCTTGCCTTCGGGCCCGCCGATCAACTCGCCGACCTGCAAATTCTCCTCGACGCTCATTTGCGGAAACACGTCGCGGCCCTGCGGGATGTAGCCGAAGCCGGCGCGCGCCCGCGCATCGGCCTCGAGCTGCGTGACATCCTGATCCATAAAGCTGATGGTGCCGCGCCAGGTCTGCAGCAGACCGATCAGGCACCGCATCAGGGTCGACTTGCCGACGCCGTTGCGGCCGATCACGCCGACGATCTCGCCGCGCGAGACCGACATGCTGACGCCCTGCAGGATCGGCGTCGCGCCGTAGCCCGCCCAAAGCCCCGACACCTCCAGAATGCGATCAGTGGGCATGAGTCTTACCCAGATAGATTTCCGCGACCTTCTCGTCTTCCAAAATCGCCTCCAAGCTGCCGCGCGCGAAGATCTTGCCAAGATGCAGAACGGTGACGCGCTGGGCGACCTGACGCACGAACGCCATGTCGTGCTCGACGACCAGGACGGTCATGCCCTCGGCATTGAACGACTTGATCAGCTCGCCGGTCTTGAAAGTCTCTTCCGGCGACATGCCGGCAGTCGGCTCGTCCAGCAGCAGCAGCTGCGGCTGCAGCGCCAGCGCCATCCCGATCTCCAGCCATTGCTGCTGGCCGTGCGATAGCGCACCGGCGAGCTTGCCGCTATCGTCAGCCAGATTGAGCAACGCGAGCAGCCGCTCCTCTTCAGCACGGCATTCCGCGCCCGAAATGCGTTCCTGCAGCGCGATCTGGATGTTCTGCCGCACCGGCAGCTCCTTGAATACGCTCGGCGCCTGCATCTTGATGCTCATGCCGCGCTGCACCCGCGCGTAGGGCCGCTCGGCGGTGATATCGATCGAGTCGAAAAAGATACTGCCCGTAGTCGGCGGATAGAGCCCGACGATCAATTTGAACAGCGTGCTCTTCCCGGCCCCGTTGGGCCCTATCAGGCAGTGGACCTCGCCGGCATTGACCATCAGGTCGACATCGGAGACGGCGGTCGATCCGCCGAAACGTTTCGATACGCCTTTTACGTCGACTAACGCCATGATTCAGGTCTCATCCGATTGCAGGCGGGCGGTATCGGCCAGCGCGGGGGCTTCGTCGCGGCGCCGACGCCTGGTCCACCAATCGACGACGAGCTTGCCGATGCCGAGCACGAAGCCCTGCGGCGCCAGCATCACGGTGGCGAGCAGCAGCACGCCCATCAGCACCAGCGCCGCCTGCTGGCTGTAGACTGTGATGGTCTGAAAGCCGAACAGCAGCAGGAACGATCCGACCAAGGTCGCAGTCAGATCGTTGCGTCCGGAGAACGCCACCCACACGATCGGCATCGCCGCCGCCGGCAGGCCGATGCTGGATGGCGTGATGAACTGCCCCCACGACGTGTACAGTGCGCCGCTCAACCCTGCGAGGCCGCTGCCGATCACGAAGGTCAAAAGCTGATACTTGCGGACATCATAGCCGAGCATCTCGGCGCGCTGCGGATTTTCCCGCGTCGCCACGATCACGTTGCCGACGCTCGAGTTCACCAGCATGCGCAGCGCGATGTAGACGATGACGATCAGCGCGATCATGACGTAATAGAGCGCCGAGCCCTCGATGTCGAAGTTGCCGACGGTGAGCGGGTCCATCCCCTTCATGCCGTTGAAACCGTTCAGCCGGGCCGGACCGATATGCCATTCGGGTCCCGCGGTCTGCCCGAGGAAGAAGGCAAGCACCAGTGTCGCCGACAGCGTCACGATGCCGAAGAAAATCCCGCTGATGCCGCCCCAGATCATGAAGTAGCCGAGGATCCCGGCCGCGATCATCGCGATGACCACGGAGAGAACCAGCGCGGCGATCGTGGTCGTTCCCCGCCCATATTGATGGCGAGCACGCCATAGCCGTAGCCGGCGATGCCGAAGAAGAAGGTCTGGCCGAACGACAGCATGCCGCCGTATCCCCACATGAGGCAGAGACCGAGCGCCATGAAGATCCAGATCAGGAAGTAGGCGAAATTGCCGACATCATCGGAATCGGCGAACAGCGGATAGATCAGCGCCCCCGCCAGCACGGCGAGGAAGCAAGACCAGAAGATCTTCCCGCGTCCGAGCGTCTGCGGGCCCTCGAGCAGCTTCAACATCAGAAATTCCCGTCTAGCGCCCACGACGAACCAGCACGCTGGATAGTCCCTCGGGCAGCACACGTATGATCAGGATGACAGCAAACAGCATGCCGATCTGGCCGATGATCTGCCCGTAGCTGGCATTCAATGCCATTCGGATCATCGCCAGGAACACCGCGGCCGGCGCAGTTCCAAGCAGGACATTGGCGCCGCCGATCACCACGGTGACGAAGCTCTCGACCACAAAGGTCGCGCCCATGGTCGGGATCAGCGTCATGGTCGGCGCGTAGAGCGCGCCGCAGAGCCCCGCGAGCGCGGTGCCGATGCCGAAGCTGATGGAATAGATCCGCCCGGTGCGCGCGCCAA
Source organism: Bradyrhizobium sp. BR 1433 (assembly GCF_051547665.1). Classification (NCBI taxonomy): domain Bacteria; kingdom Pseudomonadati; phylum Pseudomonadota; class Alphaproteobacteria; order Hyphomicrobiales; family Nitrobacteraceae; genus Bradyrhizobium; species Bradyrhizobium sp. BR 1433. The sequence continues at coordinate 8,283,188 of NZ_JBPUGG010000001.1, read as the reverse complement.
GCGCCTTGGCCATCGCCGCATTCTGCATCGTGGCGCGCGCGATCACGCCAAAGCGCGTCTTCATGAAGATGATGTAGAGGCCCGCCAGGACCGCTACCGCACAGGCAAACAGCACCAGCCGGTAGGTCGAAAACGTGTAGCCCCCGATCGCGAAGCTTCCTTCCGGCGTGCCAATACCCCGCACCGCGGAGCCGACGATCAGCAGCATCGACTGCGTCACGATCAGACTGAGGCCCCAGGTCGCGAGCAGCGAGTTCGAGCGGTCGCTTGTAGAAGCGCCGCACGACGAGGTACTCGACGATCATGCCGATGATCCCCGCCGTCAGCGCGGCCAGGATCTGCGCGACCGGAAGCGGGACGCCGAGATTCACGAGCCCTACGGTCACATAGGCGCCGCACATGATGAACTCGCCATGCGCCATGTTGATGACGCCCATCATGCCGAACACGATGGCCAGGCCCGCCGCCGACAGGATCAGGAACGCGAAGACATCGGCGAACTGATAGAATACCGAGAAGAGTTCAGCCGACATTCCGGTCTCCCTGATCACGGCGCCGCATCATTGCGGCGCCGGCTCGCTTCAAAGCCGCGATGCACAACACGAGCAAGATTCGTGCCCGTGCGCATCACGATTTGCTGGGAAGATGACTCGGCGTGTACTGATCCTTGTCGTTCTTCTTGGTGAGGTCGCAGCCGATCTCGCCAAGCCAGTAAGGCTGGATCGTGCCGTAGTCCTTCTCCACCGTCACCTCATGCTTGGGCCCGACCGAGATCAGGCGCATGCGGTGCGACGTATGCTGGCTCTTCGGGTCGACGCAGACCTTGCCCTCGGGAGCTTCGATGCAGGCATCACCCGTTGCGATCACCTTGCGCATGTCCTCGAGCTTGGTCGACTTGGCCTTCTCGACCAGCGCCTTGTACATGTAGAGCGCGTTATAGGCGTTGTAGCCCATGTCGTTGATGTAAAGCTCATCGGGGAATTTTGCGTGCCAGCGCTTCTTGAAGTCGTTGGCTTCGGGGGTATCGATCTCCTCGAACCAGTTCGCGGTCGCATGCATGTTGTTGAGCGCCGGCGGCTTGAACCGCTTGTGCTCGAAGCCGAGCATGATCTTGATCGAAGAGCCCATCGGCAGGTTGAGGTTGGCCGCGGCCGCCTGCTCGAAGAACGAGTCCTGGGCGGCGCCGACATTGATCGTCAGCAGCCAGTCCGGCTTGGCCTTCTGGATGTTCTGGATCGTCTGCGCGAACTGCGACACGCCGAGCGGGATGAATTCCTCGCCCACGACCTCGCCGCCGAGGTCCTTCATGATCTTGCGGTTCCACTCCGCGGAGATCTGGCCGAAATTGTAGTCGGCTGCGATGACGTAGACCTTCTTGCCGAACTTCTGGACCATCCAGGGGATCAGGGTCGAGAACTGCTGCTCCGGCACCGCGCCCATGCTGATCATGCTGGCGTCGCAGACACCGCCTTCATACTGGTTCGTATAGAAGTACGGCGTGGTGGTGCGATCGACGATCGGACGCAATGCCTCGCGCGAGGCGGAGGTGATGCCGCCGATCAGCACGTCGACCTTGTCGCGATTGAGCAGCCGTCGGCCGAACTCCTGATAGCGGGCATTGTCACCCTGGGGATCGAGATGGATCAACTCGATCTGCCGGCCGAGAATGCCGCCGCTCTTGTTGATCTCCTCGACCGCGAGCTGCGAGCCGTGCAGCTTCGGCATGCCCATGAAGGCGAGATCGCCGGAGACGTCCTCCAGCAAGCCGACCTTCAGCGGCGGCTCCGCCGCCTGGGCGGCACCTATTGCCGCGGTCCCGAGCATTGCACCAAGCAAAGCCATTCCGACTACACGCCCCGAATACATCGCGATGTCCTCTGTCGTTGAAGGATGTTTGAAGTCACGCCTTGAGGTAATTCTTCAGGATCGACGCTCCCATCGTGTATTTGGGATCGACCATGTTGCCGAGCCGCATGCGGCCGGCCTGGCTGAGCAGCATGTAGGCGTCGATCTCGTCGAAGCCGTAATCGGCGCTCATCCAGCGCACGAGCTCGCGATAGGCGATGCGCGCCGCGTCCTCGAGCGGGCGCGCGCTGCCGATCGTCATGATGAAGTCGCGCGTCTCCAGCCGCGGCCAGGCGAAGCTCCAGTTCTTGATCAGATCGATCTGCAGCGTCACCGTCGCACGCTGCTCCAGCGCGACGCCCGAGAGCTCGCCATCGCCCTGCGTGGCGTGGCAGTCGCCGACATAGAGCAGCCCGCCTTCGGCATGCACCGGCAGATAGATGATCGCGCCGGGGCGACGTCGGGCAGGTCCATGTTGCCGCCGTGATAATCGGGCTGCAGCGAGGAGATCGCCTCGATCTCGGGCGAGACGCCGATCGTGCCGATGAACGGCTCATAGGGCAGCGTGATCTTGTCGTTCCAGCGCACGCCGTTGCGGTCGACATGCAGCTTCCTGACGCGTTCCGGCAGCGGCGGATTGAGCAGCGCCGTGGATGCGGTCCCGACCAGGCCGCCAAATTCCGGAATGATGCAGGTCGTTCCGGCCGGCTGCGCGCCGCGGGTCTCGACGTCGCGGATATCGACGGCGAGGCAATCACCCTTCTTGGCGCCCTTGACCGCGATCGGCCCGCATTGCGGGTTCAGATAGGGGAAGTTCAGCTTCGCCGTAGGGCTGTCGCTTTCGCTGGTGAGCACGCCGCCGAAGGCGTCTTCGGTTTCGACAACGACGACCCCACCCGGGTCGATCGACAGGGTCGGCTTGGCATAGGGCCCATAGACGTAATGGAAGCCACCCTGCTGCTCGATCGTCAGGCTATGGGTCGTACCGGTCGCGCCCTTGGCAAGGGCGCGCTTGGCCATGATGGAACTCTTCAACCAATCTTCGGTCATGCGGTGCGGCTCCTCAATTCAGATCGCGGGATGGCGCTTGTGCCAGTCGGTGACGCGCTGGAAGGCATCGCCCGCGCGAACGAGGCTTGCTTCGTCGAAGTGGCGGCCAACGAACTGGAAGGCGATCGGCCCGCCGTTCGGCGCGAAGCCGCCGGGAAGCGTCACGGTCGGGCTGCCGGTCATATCGAACGGACAGGTGAAGCGCAGCAGCCCGGTAATCAGCGACGGATCCTCACCCAGCGCCGCCATCTTGGCCAATGTCGGCGCAGCGAACGCCTGGGCCGGAACGGCGATCAGATCGACCGTCTCGAACAACAGCCGCACCGCGCCGCGGAACGCTTCGCGCCGCAGCACGATCTTCTGGTAATTCATGCCGGATTGCGCCCGGCCGAGATCGAGCAGGCCGGCGAGCGCCGGACCATATTCGTCCTTGCGGGCCGGATAGGTCTGTTCATGCGCGACGGCCACTTCGATGCCGCACAGCGGGAACCAATCCTCGATCACAGCCTTGGGATCGGGGAATGTGATGTCCTTGATCTTCGCGCCCAGATCGGCAGCAACGCGTAACCCTTCGCTGAGCACCTTGCCGGCAGCCTCGTCGGTCCCCTCGCTGGTCCAGCGGCGATCGACCCCGATCGTCACGCCGCGCAAATCGCCGGACAGGCCGGCGAGATAGTTCGGCACAGGCAGCGGCACGGAGGTGGTGTCCTTGGGATCCTGGCCCGCGATCACGGCGAGGATGGCGCCGCAATCGGCCGCGCTGCGCGCCATCGGGCCGATGTGATCGAGTGTTGCCGCGAGTTCGAACGCGCCATAACGGCTGACGCGTCCCCAGGTCGGCTTCAGCCCGGTGATGCCGTTGGCGGCCGATGGAAAACGGATCGAGCCGCCCGTATCGGTGCCAAGCGAGCCGAAGCAAAGCCCCGCAGCGGTGGCGACGCCGGAACCGCTCGACGATGCGCCCGACCACAAATCCGCATTCCACGGATTCTTCGGCGGGTCGATCTTCGGGTGATGGTCGGCATAGGCGCCCTCGGTCTGCTGCAGCTTGCCGAGGATGACAGCGCCGGCATCCTTCAACCGCGCGACGACCGTGGCATCCTCGCTCGGCCGGAAGTCCCGGTGAATGGTCATGCCATGCGCGGCCGGAGCGCCCTTGGCCCAACACAAATCCTTGACGGCGATCGGCACGCCGTGGAGCGGTCCCTTGATCTTGCCGGACGCGATGTCCTTCTCGGCTGCGGCCGCTTCGGCCAGCGCCGCCTCGCCCATCACATAGGCGTAGCTCTTGAGCTTGCCGTCGAGCTGCTCGATCCGCCCGAGCATCGCCTTGGTCACCTCGACCGGCGAGAGCTTTTTGGCCTGGATTTGCTGCCCGATCTCAATGAGCCCGAGATAGTGAAGATCCGTCGTCGGCATCGTTTCTCATCCCCGCACTTGACATGACGCAAGCGCAGGCACTGCCCATCACCGCGCATGCGCCTCCGGCTTAGCGGCACGGACGTGTCGCCAATTTGTTTAGCGGCAAAAGCAAAAAACCACCCGCCCCTCCGAAACGAAGGTGACGAATGGCCCAAATGCCGCGGCTATGAACTATCGCATGGGTCCGAAGTCGAACGGAGCACTCTGCGCGGCGATCGGGACGTCATCGGCCAAATCGACGCACGCAAGGTTCGACAGGAAGCCCTGTAGGAGAAAATTCTAAGGAGGTGTGCAGCGCGTTGTCAACGAGGCTGGCTGCACAAATTTCGCGAGGTGCATGCGCAGCAAATCAGCATGACCTCTTGCACCGACCTCTGCGAAGATGATTTCCTTGATGCGTTGCGCCGCCGAAAGTACTCAATGACCAAGCCCTCCATTCCAGTCGGCATCATCTGCTCGCAGCACGGGCCCTATCAGGCCATGGGACGCGAGATCCTGAAGAGCGCCATGATGGCAGTCGACGAAATCAACAATCAGGACGAATTCGACTTCGCGATAGCTGCGCATGTCCGTGATCCCCGCGGAATCATTTCGGAGTACCACACGGTCTGCGACGACCTCATTCGCAACGTCGGCGTTGAGCACATCATCGGCTGCTACACCTCGGCCTCGCGCAAGCAGGTGCTGCCGATCGTCGAGCGTACCGACCGCCTGCTCTGGTATCCGGCGCGCTACGAGGGGTTCGAATGCTCCGACAATGTCATCTATGTCGGCGCCTCACCCAATCACAACGTGCTGCCGCTGGTGCGTTACGTGCTCGATAATCTGTCGCGCGAGATCTTCTGTGTCGGCTCCAACTACGTCTGGACCTGGGAAACCAATCGCGTCACCCGCGAGCTGGTGACGGCGGCCAAAGGACGCATTCTCGCCGAACGCCTGCTCGAACTTGGTGAAAGCGCGGTCACGCACATCGTGGACGAGATCGTGCGGCGCCGGCCGCCGGTCGTCTTCAACACGCTGGTCGGCAGTTCGAGCTACGACTTCATTCGCGCCTTTCATGCGGCGACCGCCGCGGCCGGCCTCGACATCCCGATGCTGAGCTGCAGCCTGTGCGAGCCCGAACTCAAGATCGCGGGTCCCGCATCGGCCGGATGCATCACCTCGTCGGCTTATTTCGAAAGCATTCGCCTGCCCGAGAACCGGGCCTTCGTGGCGCGCTGGAAGGCGCGTCACGGCGAACACAGCAGCCCATCCGTCGACGGCCAATCCGCCTATGTCGCGGTCTATCTGCTGGCCCGCGCGCTGCAGCGCGCCGGCACATCCGATATCGGCGAGGTGCGGCGTGCCGCCGCCGGCCATCGCTACAATTCGCCGCAAGGTCCGGTCTGGATCGACGGCAGCAACAACCACTGCGTCCTGACGCCGCGGCTGGCCGTCTCGAACGCCGAAGGACAGTTTGACATCTTCTGGGAAGCTGAAGCGCCGGTTAGACCGGATCCTTATCTGACGCAGCTCGACATCGCCGCCAGCCCGGCAAGGGATGGAACGTTGCCGAATGCGCCGCATTTGCGGGTTGTGAAATGAGCAAACCGTCTTCATTTTCGCTGCGGGGCCGCAAGGCGCTCGTCGCCATCAAGGATGAGCGCGATGCCTCGATCGTCAGGCGGCAGTTCGAGCGCCTCGGGATCGAGATCGTCATATGGGAGCCCGGTGCCAGTATCGACTGCCGTCCCGACGTGACGCTGATCGATGACGAGTTCCTGCCGCTCACCTCGCCGGCACAGCGGACGTCGCTTGGACGAAGCCCGGTCATCGCCCTGCTCGGCACCGAGACGCCAAGCCGTCTGAAGCTGGTGCTCGACCTCGATCCGGCGTCGTTTCTGGTGAAGCCGCTGCGATCGGCCGGCATCTATGCCGCGCTCGTCCTGGCTTTCGAGCGAAGCGCGCGCACCAGCGAGCTGAAGCAGCAGGTGCTCAAGCTGGAGCAGCGGCTGCGATCCCGCCGCGTCGTGCTTGCCGCGGTCCTTCAGGTCATGCACACTCATGCGCTGGCCGAGCCGGCTGCCTTTGCGCTGGTCCGCCGCGCCGCCATGGAGCAGCGCAAGACGATCGAGGAACTCTCGGCGGAGATCACCGCAAAGGGCACCCTGCCCCGGGCAACGGGCTAGAAGTTGGTCGTCTATTTCTTCAGTTCCGCGTAGAGCTGCATCACCCGTTGCGGCAACACCTCGATGCGCGGCACGCGGAGCGCATAGCGCTCGCCGAAAATCCGATCGAGCTGGGGAAATCTGTGCTCACCGATGCCGAAGGCAAAGATATCGGTGCCGCGCCGCCGCAGCTGCTGCGCGGCCCGGCGGGCGTCCTCGACGAGATATTGCGCATCCGGCACGTCGACGTCGGACGGCTCGCCGTCAGTCAGAACCAGCAGCACTTTCCGGAACGCGCGTCGTTCCGCGAGGTAGCCCCGGCATGGCGCAATGCCGCGCCCAGCCGGGTGGAATGGCTGCTGCCAAGACCCGCGAGACGTGAACTAACCACGGCGTCCATAGGCTCCGCAAAGCCCTTGATGCGCAGATAGCGCACGCGCTCGCGGCCGTCGGAGCTGAAGCCATGCACCGCGATCGCATCATTGGCGGCCTCGACCGCCGCCGCCATGATCGCGGCCGCCTTGCGTTCGACGTCGAGGACCGTCCGGCCGCGGCGGTCACGGTCGGCGGTCGATTGCGACAGGTCCAGCAGCAGCAGGATGGCGAGATCGCGCGGTCCGGGTGCATCGCGCTGGTAGACCCTGGGCTCGCTGATATTGCCGGTGCGCCGCTCTATCGTCAGGGCGATCGCCGCGTCAATGTCGAGCGCGTCGCCGTCGCGCTGCGCCTCGTGTCTGATCCGGCGGCCGATCGACGCGTCGCGGGTCAACTCCGTGATCCAGCGCATCGCCTCGGCGTCCGTCGAGGAATCGAAGGGCTGCGCGGAAACGGCGGCATCGGCTTCCAGAATTCGTCGTCCAGTCCGGCCGCTCGGTACGCGCCGCATCATCCCATCCGGATAGGTCGCGACCGGAAACCCGTCCAGCAGCGTGACCGCACCGGCCTTCGCGCGCAGCGTCTCGTCCGGCTTGGCGTTGTCGTCGGTCGATTGGCCGACCGCATCGTCGCGCCGCTCGATCCGGACGGAATCGACGGCAAGTTCGATCGTCTCGGCCGGACTGTCCCGCTGGTCGCCGAAATCCCACCAGCGCCAGATTGTCGTCGCGATAGGCAGGTTCGACGACGTAGCTCTTGGCGTTGAACTGCAGCCGCATCTGCCCGATGTCGTTGCCGAGCAAAACCACCGATCTCGCGGCTGATGGCGGGATCGGTCCAGCGGCCGGCGGCAGCGGCAAACAGCGTCCGCCCCTTGGTCACCCACGCATCCGGATCCTGATAATCGGGATCGATCAGCGCCCGCGCCAGCCGCATCATCAGTCCGGCTGCGGTTGCCTTGCCGGCTGGCGTCGCGCTGTGAAATGGCGGCCACAGCCGGCGCAGCCCGGGCATCTGGTGGAGCGCGAGCATCTCGACCCGGGCATCCTCGATAAGCGAGACCAGCGCGATCTGCAGCGCCTTCAGTCGCCCCACCGGAAAGCGGGTGGTGGAATGCGCCAGATGCGCGCCGGCATGCGCGACCGCCGCGAGATAGACGGCGTCCGCCGCCTCGCCTTCGAAGCCGGGAAAGGTCTGCGGAAGACCGAAGAGACCGGCGGCAAGCGAGGTCCGCCGCGGCACCGGCGCCGGTACAACGGCAAGTTTGCGGAAACGCGGCTTTCTGTTCCACAACGCGATCGTGGTTGCAGCGAGGCGCTTCTCCAGCCGCGCGAAATCATCCCCGCTCCGGCCGGCTGCGAACAGCTGCGCCGAAAGCTGATCGTCGAGCGCGAAATAGGCGCGGCGGCGCGATGCACGACCGCCACTGGCGCGCAAGCCAGCGGAAACCCACGCCGCAAACTCCTCACCGCCGGCATGCGCGAGAAACTGCCCCAGCCGGCCGATCGCGAGGCCCGCCGAGTCCGGCCCGGTGGCTGCGAGTTCGTCGAGCGCGGCGAGAACCGCGGTGAGTTCTCCTGCACCAGCAAGCCGCGGCAGCACCTTGGACAATTCGGTCAGCAAGGCATGGGCGACGCGGCTTCCGGCACTGCAGCCGATGTCCCTGACCGCACGGCCGATCGCGATCAGATCATCGGCCGATCGCTGCGCCGGCCATTGCTCCGATAGACGCAGAAAGCCCTGCACTACGGCTTGACCGAGATTGGCCTCGAACAGGGCGTGCACGGCCTCGTCCCAGACCGCCAGGTGATCGAACCAACCAGTTCGTTGCAGAGCGGCGCGCGCCGTCTGCACGGCCGCAGCTACGTCGTCATGGCCGCGCAGGAGTGCCGCAAGCCGACGTCCGGACCGGAAGCTATCGAGCGAACTGATTTGCGCGACCGCCACCTGCAAGCTTCCGCTTACCCACAGGCCGAGATCACGTCGCGCAACGTGTTCCTGGTGTCCGCATCATCGGTCAAGGGAACGACGATCGTGGTCTCGCAGGCCTTTTCGAGGCTGATGCCGCATCCGATCAAGCGCCCGGCATTGACCAGCATCCGGGTCGAGGCGCCTTCGTCGAGCCCCTGGCCTTTCAGGTTGCGGCTGTGCTGGGCGATCTTCACCAGGAGATCAGCGAGGTTCGGCTCGATGCCGGCTTCGCGCGACACCACTTCGGTCTCGGCCGGCCGATCAGGATAGCCGAAATCCAGCGCCGCGAAGCGCTGCTTGGTGGAATTCCTTGAGGTCCTTGATCGCGCTCTGGTAGCCCGGATTGTAGGAGATCACGAGCTGGAAGTCGGAATGGGCGTGGATCAATTCACCACGCTTTTCCAGCGGCAGCACACGACGATCGTCGGTCAAGGGATGGATCACGACCGTCGTGTCCTGGCGCGCCTCGACGATCTCGTCGAGGTAACAGATCGCGCCAAGACGCACCGCTGTGGTGAGCGGCCCGTCGCTCCACACCGTGCCCTCTGCGTCGAGCAGCCAGCGCCCCACCAGATCCGCCGCCGTCATGTCCTCGTGGCAGGCCACCGTAATCAGCGGGCGGCCGAGCCGCCACGCCATATATTCGATGAAGCGGGTCTTGCCGCAGCCGGTGGGCCCTTTCAGCATCACCGGCATGCGGTTGGCGTAGGCTGCACCGAACAGCTCGACCTCATCCTTGAGCGGCCGGTAATACGGCTCCTCCCGGATGCGGTACTGGTCAAGCAGCAAAGCGGGATTGGACAAGCTCACGCCTCCCATGATCGCGCAGGCAGCCGTTCGCAACCGGTCGATATCACGATGCGAGCAGCTCCTTGAGCTTGCTGTCGATGAAGTCGACATCGACCGGATTGGTCCCCGGCCCGCCGGCGAAGTGGCCCAGATCGACGGCACCGGCACGAGCTTGGCGTTCGGCATGTTCTCGACCTCGAACGCACTGTCCTCCGGCGGGAAATAGAGATCGGTCTGACCCGGCATGACATAGGCCTTGGCCTTGATCGCTCTCAGCGCGGCCTTGAAGTCGCCATTGTAGATTTCGTTGTCGCTGATGTCGCCGTGCTGCCAGGTCCACAGCATCGTCAGCAGGTTGTTGGGATCCTTCGGCAGGAAGAAGCCTTCCAGAACGCCACCAGGAAATCCTCCAGCGACGAATAGCCTAGCGTCTTGATGTCGAGCTGCTCGCGATAGAAGGCCTGCGAAAAGCCCCAGCCGGCATAGACACGCGCGGCAGCGCGCAGGCCGCGGGCCGGCTTGTCGGTGTACCAGCCTTCCTTCCACGCAGCATCCGCCGTGAGTGCCGCCTTGACGCCTTCGAGGAACACGAAGTTGTGGCGCGAGCATTTCGCCGAGCCGCAGAACGGCGCCAAGAGGTCCATCATATCGGGATAGAGTGCGCCCCAATGGAACGTCTGCAGCGCGCCCATCGACCAGCCGACGACGAGACGGATGTGCTTGATGCCGAATTTCTCGGTCACCAGCCGATGCTGGGCGCGCACATTGTCATAGGCGGTCACCTGCGGGAAACGCGGTCCATTATACGGTTCCGACGTATTGCTCGGCGACGACGACAGCCCGTTGCCGAGCATGTTCGGAATGATGATGAAGTACTTTGCCGGATCGAGCGCCCTGCCCGGTCCGATCAGCCATTCATTGTCGTAGTGCTGGCCTGAGTACCAGGTCGGATAGATGATGACGTTGTCCTTGGCCGCGTTGAGCTGGCCATAGGTCTTGTAGGCGAGCTTGCAGTCGCGAATGGTCGCGCCGCGCTGCAAGGTCAAATTGCCGAGGTCATGGATCTGATAGTCGACGCTCATTGATATACCCTTCTTGCTTGATCGAGCTGATCGCTTACGCGGGACGCGCCACCTTTTCGGTCGGAGACTCCACTCGTGCGATCGCCCCATACACGATGCCTGCGACCACCGCGGCGGAGATCGCAGTGGACAACCCCGGCATCAGGTTTTCAACCGCAAAGGCACACAGCGACCCGATGCCCCAGGCGATGAACGGCTTCGCACGCCAGTCGACGTCCGCACGCGCCTCGGCCCGCAGCAGGTACTGATCGACCAGGATGATCGCACCGATCGGCGGCACGAGGATGCCAAGCAGCGACAGCCACTGGATGAAGAACGCCCAGACATTGCCGGCAGCGACCAGGATGCCAAGCGCGCCGAGCACCACCGCCATCAGCCGCATATTGGTCCCGAGGATGCGCGACCAGCCGGTGGCCGCGTTGTACAGGCAATGCGAGCAGACCGAGCCGAGATTGGCATAGAGGAAGATGAATGCGAGGATGCTGAGCCAGGTGAGCTGCTTGCCGTTCATGTAGCCGAACATGTTGTCGACACCGAACGGGTTGGCGTTCGGCACGGCGAGCGCCGCCGTCATCACGCCGCCGACCAGCATCGCGACCAGATTGGCGAACGGAAACGCGCTGAACGTGGCAAACAGCGAGGACCGCGTGCTCGGCGCCCAGCGATTGAAGTCCGCCGTCACCGTGCCTGCGTCGATGAACAGCGCGAGCACCACGGTAAGCCCGACGCCCATCGACATGCTGGCGACGCCATTATTGCCGGCATAGCCGAAGATCGCCGCTGACGTCGTGGTCGAGACGGCATCGGCCGCGACCCAGAGGCCGAGCACGACAAACAGCGGCACCGACGCCAGCCCGATCCAGTGCAATCCCTTCACGCCGACGAAGGTGATCCCGATATAGAGCACGCCGGCGACGATGGTCATCGCCACATAGTTGAGGCCGTAGGTCGAGGAGATCAATGCGCCGGTGATGCCGGTCTGCACCGCATACCAGCCGAGCAGCAGGGTCGACAGCAGGCCCGACGCCAGCACGTAGCCCTTCTTTCCGAACACGATGCTGGCGATCAGCGCGAAGTTCATGCCGCGCCGGGTGCCGATCAGGCCGAGCGCGCCTACATAGGCGAACATGATCAAATTGCCGACGATCATCGCCACCAGTGCATTCTTGAACCCCATGCCCAGCACCAACAGCGATCCGGTCATCGCGCCGGTGATGATCATCGGAAAGCCCAGCCACACCATCGTGACCGAGAAGGCGCTGCGCCGGGCGCTCATCGGCACCGGCTCGTGCTCGAATTCATGGCCGAGAAGGTCGTCGATCTGCCCTTCAGTCTGCTGAACCAGCCCGCTATTCGATTGACCGCTCATGATGTCCCCCCTGTTTCCTCCGCGAGGAAGTGTCCGCCGTTGCATCGAACCACGCCGGCGCGAAACGTCGCGCCGGCGCCGATCGTCGATGTCACTCAACGATGTGCGACTTTCTGGTTCGGAATGCCCTCGATCGGGCATTCGTCGGTTCCGACGGTCGGACGGGTCATGGCCTCGACCATTTCCCGGGTGCCCTCGGGGTCCGTGATCCAGTTCTTGTAGAAGGTGTAGGGGCAGACCGCGTGCCCCCGATCGCCGTCGCCCGAGTTGATCAGGCCGGTATAGCCGCGGTGCATCAGCTTGAAGAGATGGTTCTGCGACTGCATGTTGCGGCGGGCGTCGCGGATCAGCGACACCGAGAGCTGCGCGTACTGGATGCCGTTCTCCTCCGTGCCGCACTCGCCGAGCGTCCTTCCGTCGAAACCGATGAGCGCGGAATGGCCGAAGTAGGAATAGACGCCGTCGAAGCCAGAGGCGTTGGCGACCGCGACGTAGCAGTTGTTGGCCCAGGCCATCGACTTCGAGATCTGGATCTGCTGCTCCTTGGCCGGATACATGTAGCCCTGGCAGCGCACGATCAGCTCGGCACCGCGCATCGCGCAGTCACGCCAGATCTCCGGATAGTTGCCGTCGTCGCAGATGATCAGGCTGATCTTCAGCCCCTTCGGCCCGTCCGAGACGTAGGTGCAATCGCCGGGATACCAGCCCTCGATCGGTACCCACGGCATGATCTTGCGGTACTTCTGGACGATCTCGCCCTTGTCGTTCATCAGGATCAGGGTGTTGTACGGCGCCTTGTTGGGATGCTCCTCGTGGCGCTCGCCGGTCAGCGAGAACACCCCCAGACCTTCGCCTTGCGGCAAGCGTCGGCGAAGATGCGGGTCTCCTCGCCCGGCACGGACGACGCCGTCTCGTACATCTCCTTGGAGTCGTACATGATGCCGTGGGTCGAGTATTCCGGGAAGATCACGAGGTCCATTCCCGGCAGGCCGAGCTTCATGCCCTCGACCATCTTGGCGATGTTGCGCGCGTTATCCAGCACCTCCGCCTTGGTGTGCAGGCGCGGCATCTTGTAATTGACCACGGCAACGCCGACCGTGTCCTTGCTGCTCGATATGTCTCCATGCAACATGTCTCGACTCCCTTTCCTGAGCGATAAGTCCCGCTACACGGCCATGTGCAGCTGGATGAGATCATCGGTGAGCTCACCGATCGCGCCCTTGGCGACGACGCGTCCCTTTTCGAGCAGCGCGAAGCGGTGAGACGCGCGCCGCGCGAACGCGACATTCTGTTCGACCAGCACGACCGTGATGCCGCGCTCGCGATTGAGACTGACGATCACGTCCTCGATCTGCTCGACGATGTTCGGCTGGATGCCCTCGGTTGGCTCGTCCAGCAGGATGACCTTGGGCTTGGCCAGCAGCGCCCGCGCGATCGCAAGCTGCTGCTGCTGGCCGCCGGAGAGATTGCCGCCATAGCGATTGAGAAAGTCCTTGAGTACCGGAAACAGCTCGAGCACCCACTCCTCGATTCCGTTGGCCGATTTCGCCGCGAAGGTTCCGAGCGTCAGGTTCTCCCGCACGGTGAAGCGCGGCAAAATCCCGCGCCCCTGCGGCACGTAGGCAATACCGGCCTTGGCGCGCTGATAGGTCCGCAGCGGCGATATGTCGGCACCGTCGAGCGACAGCCGTCCGGTACACCGGTCCATCAGGCCGAGGATGCTGCGCATCAGCGTGGTCTTGCCGACGCCGTTGCGGCCGAGCACCGAGAGGAATTCGCCATTGCCGACCATCAGGTTGATGCCCTGCAGGGCGCGGCTGTTGCCGTAGAACGCGTCGACGTCGGTCAGCTCAAGCATGGCTGATGCCTCCCGATCCGAGATAGGCGCGGCGCACTTCCGGATGCGCCTCCACTTCCGCCGCCGTGCCCTCGGCCAGCATCTGGCCCATATGCATCACGGAGATGATGTCGCCGATCGCCTTGACGAAGCCCATGTCGTGCTCGACCACGATCAGCGTGTGCTTGCCCTTCAGCCGTGCGAACAGTTCGGCGGTCTTGCGGGTTTCCTGCGCCGTCATGCCCGCGGTAGGCTCGTCCATCAGGATCAGCTCGGCGTACCTGGGCGACCAGCATGCCGATCTCCAGCCACTGGGTCTGACCGTGCGACAGATAGGCGGCCGGCCGGTCGAGCTGCTCGGTGAGTCCGACCAGCTCGGCCAGACGCTCGACATGCTCGCGTCCTGAATTGCCGATATTCCAGCGCAAATTGCCAAGCACGGAGGTGCGACGCGCTCGCGCCACTTCAAGGTTCTCGCTGACCGTGAGCTCGCGGAACACGCTCGGCACCTGGAATTTGCGGCCGACGCCAGCGCGGGCGATTTCGTATTCCTCAAGATCCTGCAGCGCGGTGCCATCGAAGCTCACCGTGCCGGCGCTCGGCTTGACCTTGCCGCAGATGATGTCCAGCGCGGTGGTCTTGCCCGCGCCGTTCGGCCCAATCAGGCAGCGCAGCTCGCCCTTGCGCACGCTCATGTTGAGTGAATTGAGCGCCTTGAAACCGTTGAAGCTGACCGACACGTCGCGGAGATCGAGATGGGAGCTCATGTGCTGCCCTCCGTCTGGCCGACGCCTTGCGCCACCCCGCCCGCGGCCGCATGGCGGCGCAGCACGATCCAGCGCAGCACGACCTGCGCAAGGCCGGCGAGCCCCTTCGGCAAAAACAGCACCACGAGCACGAACAGCGCGCCCATCACCAGCGTCCAGGTTTCCAGGAACGCCGCTGACTCCGACAGCGCGCCCTGCATACCCGCCACCAGCACCGCGCCAAGGAACGCACCGACCAGGCTCTGCCGGCCGCCGACCGCGCACCACACCACGACCGAAAGCGAGAGCTGCACGCCGAGGAAGGTCGGCGAGGCAAACTCCATCACCACCGTGTAGAGCATGCCGGCAAGGCCCGCGATCGCCGCCGACAGCGCGAACACGAAGATCTGGTAGAGCGCGACGTCGTAGCCGAAGTAGCGCACCCTGCTTTCATGGTCGCGGATCGCCTGCACGATCAGTCCGGCCTTGGTTCTCGTGAAGGCAAAGGCGACAAGCAGGCTGAGCAGGACACAGCTGGCCACGAGATAATAGGTAGCCCGGCCATAGGCATCGAACGCGACGCCGAAGATCTCGAGCTGGGCGAGATCGGTGATGCCGTTGAAGCCGCCGGTGTAGCTCTGCTGGTCGATGATCACGAGATTGATCACCACCATGGTGGCGAGCGTGATGATCGAGACATAGACGCCGGTGACGCGGCCCCGGAACATGAACCAGCCGAGCGCCGCCGCAACCAGCGCCGGCACGATCAGGCCGGCGGCGATCGCGAAGGTCAGTGAGCGGAACGGCTCCCAGAACCACGGCAAATGCTGGACATTATTCCAGACCATGAAGTCCGGCAGTCCGCTCGCTCCGGTGTGCACCGGGACGGTCTTGAGCTTGAGCGCCATTGCCATTGCGTAGGAGCCGAGCCCGAAGCTCATCGCCTGGCCGAGATTCAGGATGCCGCCGATCCCCAGGACAGCCCGAGCGACACAGTAAGGATGCCCAGCACCAGATAACGCGCGACCTTGTTGAGCAGGAAGTCGTTGTTGAGCAGCACCGGCAGCGCGAACACCACGGCAGAGACAATGAGCAACGGTGCAAGCTGCGCGATCAGGCGCTGCAATCCGCTGGAGTTAGGAACATGCGACGGCATAGATGAGCGATCTGTCTCAGGCCCGCACGCGTGCGGTGAAAAGCCCCTCGGGGCGGAAACGGATGAGCACGACGATGGCGAGCAGCACGATCGCCTTGGCCACCGTGTCGTTCTGCAGGAAGGCAATGCCGCCGGAGAGCTCGCCGAGGATGAAGGCGCTCGCCACGGTGCCGGCGAGGCTCTGCACGCCGCCGAGCACCACCACCATGAAGGCATCGACCACATAGCCGGTGCCCATATCGGGCGACACGCTCTTCAGCGGCGACACCAGCGCGCCAGCCAGTCCCGCAAGGCCGGCGCCATAGGCGAAGGTCAGCGCATAGACCCGTTTGGCGTTGATGCCGAACGAGGCGGCGACGGAACGGTCCTGGATGATCGCGCGTAGCTTCATTCCGACCGTGGTGCGGTTCATCAGCAACCAGGTCGCCACGAACAGTGCGATCGACACCACGAACAGGAACACCCGATAGGACGATACCGAGATGCCGAACACGTCCATGCTGTCGGACAGCGCCGGCGGCAGCTGCACGTAGCGCAGTTCGCTGCCGACCATCAGCCGCACCGCCTGCTGCAGCATGATGCCGACGCCCCAGGTCGCAAGAATTGTGTCCAGCGGCCGGTTGTTGAGCAGGCTCAGGACGTAACGCTCGATGACCCAGCCGAACGCGGCGACCACGAAGAAGATCGGCACCAGGCTCGCGAGCAGGCCGAGCCCGAGATAGGTATGGAACACCCAGGCCGCGTAAGCGCCCAGCATCACGAACTCGCCATGGGCGAGATTGATGATGCCCATCGAGCCGTAGATGATCGACAGGCCCAGCGCGACCAGCAGCAGGATCGATCCGATGCTGAGGCCGGTGACGATTTGTTCGATGAATTGGTCCACGTCGGGATCCGCTTTCGAGGTTCGCGTTGTGCGCCCTGCCCCTCGCCCCCGTTCGTGCGAGAGGCAGCATTCGTTTCGGGACGCTGGCCGCCGGCGCCGCACGCCGACGGCCTTCGTCAGCCCCCGTCGTCAGCTCTTCTCGACCAAGCCCTTCTCGGTGCATGACTGTCCGGGATAGGCCGCGTAAGGCACCGGCTTCAGCCACTCCTTGGCCTCGACGAGAATCTCGAACTGTCCGTTCGACTTCGCCTGCGCGATCTTGGGCCACAGCCAGGTGTGCAGGTTCTCCGGCTCGATCCGGACCTTGCCCTGCGGTGCAATCACTTCCTGGCCCTTGACCGCGTCGCGGATGTTCGGCGGCGTGAGATCGCTGGTCGCGAGCTTCTCGACCGCCTGCTTGAACAGGTAGGTCTGGAAGTAGCAGGCCTCCGACACGAAATGCGTCACCTTGTCGGCGCCCCAACGCTTCTTGTAAGCCTCGACGAACTTCTCGTTCTCCGGCGACTTGTGCACCATGAAGTAAGGCGCCGAGGTGAAGTGACCGGCGGCCGCCTCGCCGCCCATCGCAGCGACTTCGTTCTCGGAGGTCGTCGAACTCGCCATCGGCATCTTCTCGGGATCGAGGCCGGCCGCCTTGTACTGACGATGCAGCGCGACCACGGAATCGCCGACCACGGTGGAAAAGATCACGTTCGGCTGAGTCGAGCGGATCTTGTTGATGACGGAAGAGAATTCGGAATGGCCGAGCGGCACATATTCTTCCGCCACGACCTCGCCGCCGAGTTTCTCAAGCAGCTTCTTGCAGTAGTTGTTCTCTTCCTTCGGATAGATGTAGTTGGAGCCGATCAGGTAGAACTTCTTGCCGAACTTCTTGACCAGCCAGGGCACGAACTCGTCCTGCTGCTGGTTCGGCACCGCGCCGGTGTAGATGACGTTCTTCGAGCACTCGCGGCCTTCATAGAGCGTCGGATACCAATAGAGATTGTTCTGCCGCTCGAACACCGGGAGCACCGCCTTGCGGCTTGCCGAGGTGTAGGAACCGAACACACTGACGCATTTGTCGCCGACGACGAGCTTGCGAGCCTTCTCCGAGAAGGTTGCCGGATCGGACGCGGGGTCCTCGACGATCGGCACGATCTTGCTGCCCTTGATGCCGCCTGCGGCGTTGATCTCCTCGATGGCGAGCAGCGTCGCCTTGTTGAGCGATTCCTCGATGATCGCGGTCGTTCCCGTCAGCGAGAACAGCACGCCGACCTTGATCTCGCCGCCGGCGGCGTAAGCGAGGTCGGCGTTCTTGATCCAGATGTGCGGCAGTCCGGCGCCGGCAAACGCGCCCAGCGCCGCGGTATTCCTCAGCAAAGTCCGCCGTGAAATGCTCATCCCTAGCTCCCTTCAGGACTGAAAAAACAAAAAGCCCTCCCGATGCGCGCTTACGCGAGCATTGGGAGGGCTTTGTTGCCGGTTATGTCGAAGGCGGCGCTGTCGCCGCCGGCCCCGCTATTGGGGCTTACTGTTGATGATCGTAGCCAAGCAGTTCGAACGAGTCAACAATCGCCGCGGCGACTGCACTTGCCGACACGCGACGATCCATCGCCTGTCGTCTGATGAAGCCATAGGCTTCGGTTTCCGGCATCTGCCGCGTCGCCATCAGGATCGCCTTGGCGCGCTCCACCGTGCGCATCGAGCGCAGATTGTCATCGAGCTTCTCGATCTTGCTGCGAAGCCGCCGTTCATAACCAAATTGACTGCGCGCCAGCACGAGACTGGACAGCACGGCATTCTGCGTGAACGGCCGCGGCAGCACGGCGTTCGGCGTCGCATGACACAGCGCATCGGCGTGAACGGTTTCCGTCGCCGGCAGGATCACAACCAGCGCCGAGCGCGCGTCGCCGGGAATCCATGGCAGGCGCCGCGCCAGGTCAGGGGAATATTCGCAGTACACCACGTCGGCATCGGCGGGCACGCTCTCCGGCATCGGCCAGACCTGCCGCACCCGCATCCGGAACCGCTGCAACTCGCGCAGCAACATGCCGACCTGATCGTCGACCGGCGCGACCACCACCGCCGACAGATCGGCAAGTTCCTGAACCATGGTCTTGCGTCCGCCGACGTCTCGGCTCAGCGACGGCTTACGCGACATTTCGTTCATTGGACGCTTCCTGTTTGCGTTGCACGACCATATCCGATCAGGAACGGATCCGCATGCACCGGCTCCTTCGACTGGCTGACGACATCGAACTGCCCCTGGCGGTTGGCGCGCCCGATGCGGGTCCAGAGGTCGGTATGACCCGACATCGGGTTGACGGTGACGGCACCTTGCGGTGCATCAAAGCTGGTGCCGAACACCATCGAGCGGAGAACTTCGGTGTCGAGTGAATTGACCTGCTCGAGCGCCTTCGCGAACAGATGCAGCTGGAAATAGGATGCTTCGGCGCACATGTTGGTTGAGATATCGGCGCCGAACCGCTTCTTGAAGTGCTGCACAAACGCATTATTAGCGCTGCCCTCGACGCCCTGGAAATACGATGCGGCCGTGACGTGTCCCTCGCCGACGTCGAAGCCCATGGCGGCAATTTCCGCTTCCGTCGTGGTCAGGCTGGCGATCGGCACCTGCTTTGGATCGAGCCCGACATTCGCATAGGCCTGATAAAGGAACACCGTGCCCTCGCCAACGACGGTCGAGAAGATCACGTCGGGCCTGACACGCTTGATATCCTGGATGATCGGCACAAAATCCTGCCAGCGCGCGTAAACATTGACATAGCGCTCGCCGACCACCGAGCCGCCGTTACTCTTGAGCAGCTCCCGCATCACCCGGTTGGACTCGCGCGGATAGATGTAGTCGGACCCCACGAAATAGAACCGCGTTCCGAACGTATCCATCAAATAGCGGCACAGCGCGAGGCTGTTCTGGTTCGGCGAGGCGCCGGTGTAGATGACGTTGGGCGACGCCTCGAACCCTTCGTAAAGCGTCGGATACCAGAGCAGACCGTTCAGCCGTTCGACTACCGGCAGCACCGCCTTGCGGCTCGACGAGGTGTAGCAGCCGAAGATCGTGCTGACCTGATCCTCGATCATCAGCCGCTTGGCGTAATGACCATAGGCGGCCGAGTCCGATCCGGGGTCATAGGCAACGGGAACCAGCTCGCGGCCGCAGACGCCGCCCGCTTCATTCACCTCTTCGATCGCGAGTTGCGTGCCCTGATACTGGGTCTCCTCGATGACCGACATGAAGCCGGTTCGCGAGAACAGCACTCCTATCCGCCACGGAGCGGATGTCGTTTGGGTAAGGTTCGACATGATCAGGCCCTCGACAGAATTGGAGGGACGAGAGGGATTATTGTTCTTATTGCTCTCGAACAGCATTGCCGGCTGCGGAAGATTGCATGCCATCTGCCGCGAGACAAGGACCCTGGCCGCTCATCCTGTCAGCGAAGCTGACGCGAAAGCAGGCAGACTAATGTGTCACCTGCGACGGGTCACAGGCGCAGCGCTCCACGGACCACCTATCTCCGGTAGCTGCACCGTCGATTTCCCGTATCAAGGCATGTCCGGCCGGTCACCTCGCGTACATCAACCGGAAGGTTGAGAGCTGCAACGAGATTGCTCGTTAACCTGCGCCCCGGTCGGGAGATGCCGCAACTCCCGATCGAGGAGGTCCCATCAGCGCAGGCTGGGCAGATCGAGCCCGTTGGCGCGCGCGCATTCGATCGCCGTGTCATAGCCGGCGTCGGCGTGGCGCATGACGCCCGTCGCCGGGTCGTTCCACAGCACACGCTCCAGTCGGCGCGCCGCCTCCGGCGTGCCGTCAGCAACGATCACCATGCCGGCGTGCTGCGAATAGCCGATGCCGACGCCGCCACCGTGATGCAGCGACACCCAGGTGGCACCGCTCGCGCAGTTGAGCAAGGCGTTGAGCAGCGGCCAGTCGGACACCGCGTCGGAGCCGTCGCGCATCGCCTCGGTCTCGCGGTTCGGGCTCGCCACCGAGCCGCTGTCGAGATGATCGCGGCCGATCACGATCGGCGCCTTGAGCTCGCCGCGCGCCACCATCTCGTTGAAGGCAAGGCCAAGCCGATGGCGGTCGCCAAGCCCGACCCAGCAAATTCGCGCCGGCAGTCCCTGAAACTTGATGCGCGCCTTGGCCATGTCGAGCCAGTTGTGCAGGTGGCTGTCGTTGGGCATCAGCTCCTTAACCTTGGCATCGGTCTTGAAGATGTCCTCGGGATCGCCCGACAGCGCCGCCCAGCGGAACGGCCCGACGCCGCGGCAGAACAGCGGACGGATATAGGCCGGAACGAAGCCTGGAAAATCGAACGCCTGCTTCAGGCCCACGTCCTTGGCCATCTGGCGGATGTTGTTGCCGTAATCGAGCGTCGGGATTCCCTGCGCGTGAAAATCCAGCATGGCCTGGACGTGATCGACCATCGAGGTCTTGGCTGCCGTCTCAACGGCCTTCGGGTCGCTCGCGCGTTTGGTTTCCCAATCGGCGAGTGTCCATCCCTTCGGCAAATAGCCGTTGATCGGATCATGCGCGCTGGTCTGGTCGGTGACGATGTCCGGGCGCACGCCGCGGTGCACCAGTTCGGGAAAGATCTCGGCCGCATTGCCGAGCAGGCCGACCGACACCGGCTTCTGGCTCTTGACCGCCTCAGCAATGATCGCGAGCGCGTCATCGAGCGTCGCCGCCTGGCGGTCGAGGTAGCCCGTCCGCAGCCGCATCTCGATGCGGCTCGGCTGGCATTCGACCGCGAGCATCGAGGCGCCGGCCATCGTCGCGGCCAGCGGCTGGGCACCGCCCATGCCGCCGAGGCCCGCCGTCAGGATCCATTTGCCGGCGAGACTGCCGCCATAGTGCCGGCGGCCGACCTCGACGAACGTCTCGTAGGTCCCCTGCACGATGCCCTGGCTGCCGATATAGATCCAGGAGCCTGCCGTCATCTGGCCGAACATCATCAGGCCCTGGCCGTCGAGCTCGTTGAAATGATCGAGCGTTGCCCAATGCGGCACCAGGTTGGAATTCGCGATCAGTACGCGCGGCGCGTCGGCATGGGTCCGGAAAATGCCGACCGGCTTGCCGGACTGCACCAGCAGGGTCTGGTCGCCTTCGAGCTTGCGCAAGGACGCGGCAATCCGATCAAAGCTCTCCCAGTCGCGCGCCGCACGGCCGATGCCGCCATAGACCACGAGCTCGCTCGGGCGCTCGGCGACATCAGGGTCCAGATTGTTCATCAGCATGCGCAGCGGTGCTTCCGTCAGCCAGCTCTTGGCGCTGATGTCGGTGCCGCGGGGAGCACGGATGATGCGTTCGTTATCCAGTCGGCGGTTCATGACGGATGTTCCTGCTAAGCAAGTTTCTAAGTCAGTCTTGGAAATGGATCGGTCGGAAGCACCGCGATCGCAGCGGCGGGCAGCGCGTCGGCTTCGATCAGAGCGGCCGCCCTGGCGAGATCGTCAGCCATGTAGCGGTCGGCGGCGAGCGCCGGAACCTGCTCTCGGAGCGCGGCAATGACCGCAGCGAGCGGCGCGCTCGTTGAATGCGGCGCGCGCAGCGTGATGCCCTGCGCGGCGACCAGCAGCTCGATGCCGAGGATGGCGGCTAGATTGTCGGCCATATCGGACAGCCGACGCGCAGCATGCGCGGCCATCGAGACATGATCTTCCTGATTGGCGCTGGTCGGCGTCGAATCGATCGAGCACGGCATCGCACGCTGCTTGTTCTCCGCATAAAGCGCCGCCGCCGTCACCTCGGCGATCATGAATCCGGAGTTGATGCCGGGCTCGGGCGTCAGGAACGGCGGCAGGCCGAAGTTCAAGGCGGGGTCGACAAGGGTCGCGATCCGCCGCTCGCTGGTCGCGCCGATCTCCGAGAGCGCGAGCGCAATCTGGTCGGCGGCGAACGCCACCGGCTCGGCGTGGAAATTGCCGCCTGACACGATCTCGCCGGTCTCGACCAGGACCAGCGGGTTATCCGTCACGGCATTGGCCTCGATGGTCAGCCCGCGCGCGGCCTGCGCGAGCAGGTCGAGCACGGCGCCCGCAACCTGCGGCTGGCAGCGCAGACAATAGGGATCCTGCACGCGCTCGTCGCCCTCGAGATGCGATTGCCTGATATCGCTGCCGTCAAGCAGCGCGGTCAGGGCGGCGGCCGCGGCGATCTGCCCGTCATGGCCACGCAAAGATTGAATCTCGGGACGAAACGGCACCGTCGACGCCATCGCCGCATCGACCGACAGCGCACCGGTCACCAGCGCGGCGCACGCCAGGCGATGCGCACGCAGCAGACCGGAGATGGCGTAGGCGGAGGAAAACTGCGTGCCGTTGATCAGCGCGAGCCCCTCCTTCGGGCCGAGCGTCAACGGCGCGAGGCCGGCAACCGCAAGCGCTTCGCGGCCCGGCACGACTTTGCCTTCAAGGATTGCCTGTCCCTCCCCGATCATGACCGCGGTCATGTGAGCGAGCGGCGCGAGATCGCCGGAGGCACCGACCGAGCCCTGCTGCGGCACCAGCGGATAAACGCCGCGCGCCAGCATGCCCTGCAACTGCTCGATCACCTCGCGGCGCACGCCGGATGCGCCGCGACCGAGCGAAATCACTTTCAACGCCATCATCAAACGCACGATCGGCTCGGGCGTGTTCGGACCAACTCCACAGCAGTGCGACAAGATGAGGTTGCGCTGAAGCAGCGCGGTTTGATCGGGCGCAATGCGCGTCGATGCCAGCTTCCCGAAACCGGTATTGATGCCGTAGACGGGAACGTCGATATGCGCCGCCTTCGCCACGATCTCCGCGGCCGCCTCGACGCGCGGCCAGCACGATAGATCGAGCATGATGGGCGCGCCCGCGAGCACGCGCACCAGGACGTCGAGGCCGACGGTTCCGGGCGTCACGACGACAGGCGCATCCCGATCGCTCATTGCGCCCTCCACACCCGGCTGTGCAGCGGGTTGAAGCCGATGCGGTAGACCAGTTCGGCCGGACGCTCGATGTCCCAGATCGCCAGATCGCACCACTTGCCGGCCTCCAACGTGCCGGTCTCGGCGAGCATGCCGAGCGCGCGCGCCCCTTCCCGCGTCCCCCCTGTGAGGCATTCGGCGACCGTCATCCGGAACAGCGTTGCGCCCATGTTCATCGCCAGCAGAAGCGAGGTGAGCGGCGAGCTGCCGGGATTGCAATCGGTCGCCAGCGCCATGTTCACACCGTGGCTACGGAACAGCTCGACCGGCGGCTTGTGCGTTTCACGAATGAAATAGAACGCGCCGGGCAGCAGGACCGCGACGGTGCCGGCCTTCGCCATCGCCACCGCGCCGGCTTCGTCGGTGTGCTCGAGATGATCGGCCGAGAGCGCCGAGAATTTCGCGGCCAGCGCCGCGCCGCCGAGATTGGACAGCTGATCCGCATGCAGCTTGACCGGCAGTCCGAGCGCACGCGCCGCCTCGAACACCCGTGCCGTCTGCTCTCCGGAAAACGCGATCCCCTCCATGAAGCCGTCGACGGCATCGGCGAGGCCGGCCTTGGCCACGGCCGGCAGCATCTCGTTGCAGACCAGATCGATGTAACCGTCCTTGTCGCCGTTGGCCTCCAGCGGCAGCGCATGCGCTCCGAGGAACGACGTGCGGATCGCAACCTGCCGCAGGCGGGCAAGGCTGCGTGCAGCCGCAAGCTGCCGCATCTCGGTCTCGGCATTGAGGCCATAGCCGGACTTGATCTCGACGGTGGTTGCACCCTCGCCGATCAGCGCATCGAGCCGCGGCAGTGCGCCGGCGACGAGCTCCGCCTCGGTCGCCTTGCGCGTCGCCGCAACGGTCGAGACGATGCCGCCGCCGGCGCGCGCGATCTCCTCATAGCTCGCGCCCTTCAGGCGCAGCTCGAACTCGTGCGCGCGGTTGCCGCCGAAGACGAGATGGGTGTGGCAATCGACCAGCCCGGGCGTGATCCAGCGGCCGGCGCAATCGATCCGTTCAACGGCGTCCGCATCCACAGGAAAGTCCGACTGCACGCCGGCATAGACGATGCGGCCGTCGCGCGCCGCGATCAGGCCTCGCTCGATCTCACCGAGATCAGTGCGGTCGCTGCGCATCGTGGCGAGCCGGGCGTTGTGCCAGATACGGTCGAAGCGCTCTGCCATGCGATCGTCCCCTCAAGATGGGATGCTTGACTTATATGTCTAGACATATAATCGTGTCCGGGTTCTGTCCAGCCGGCGTGGAAAAATGACACGACTGCATTTCGCATTCGCGCTGCTGCCTTCGGGCTGGGCCAATGACGTGCAGGTCGTCGCTGTCGATGGCGCGATCGCTTCGGTGACGGCGGGCGTTGCGCCTACCGCCGGCGACCAACGTCACCAACTGGCGGTTCCGGGATTGGCGAGCCTGCACAGCCACGCCTTTCAACGCGGCATGGCCGGGCTTGCCGAACTGCGCGGCGATACGACCGATACGTTCTGGACCTGGCGCGAGACGATGTATCGCTTCGCGCTGACCATGACGCCGGACGACGTCACAGCCGTCGCCACCCTGCTCTATGTCGAGATGCTCGAGCGCGGCTTTACCCGTGTCGGCGAGTTTCACTATCTGCATCATGATCGGGACGGCGCGCCCTACGCCAATCTCGCCGAGATGGCCGTACGCATCGCTGAGGCCGCCAGCGCCTCCGGCATCGGGCTCACGCTGCTGCCGAGTTTCTATGCCCACAGCACGTTCGGCGGCGCCGCACCGCATGCCGGGCAACGTCGCTTCATCTGCTCGGTCGATCAGTTCGCCGCGCTGATGGCCGCCTCGCGCGAGGCGATCCGAAAACTTCCCGGCGCCAACATCGGCGTCGCTCCGCATAGCCTGCGCGCCGTGGCGCCGGATGAGCTGGCGGCGATCATCCCGCTTGCCGGGGCGGATCCGATTCACATCCATGCCGCCGAACAGGTGCGCGAGGTGGAGGATTGCCTTGCCTGGTCGGGGCAGCGGCCGGTGGAGTGGCTGCTCGAACATGCACCTGTCGATCAGCGCTGGTGTCTCATTCACGCGACCCACATGACGGAGCAGGAAGTCACAGCGCTCGCCGGCAGCGGCGCGGTTGCCGGCCTTTGCCCCGTCACCGAAGCAAGCCTCGGCGACGGCGTCTTTTCGGCGCGCGAATTCCTCGCCGCGGGCGGCCGGTTCGGCATCGGAACCGATTCCAACGTGCTGGTCGGCGTCGCCGATGAGCTGCGCCAGCTCGAATACGGTCAGCGGCTGAAACACCGCGAGCGCAATGTGCTCTCGGAGCGTCCCGGCACATCGACCGGCCGCGCCCTGTTCGACCAGGCGCTCGCGGGCGGCGCGCAGGCTCTGGCACAGACCAAGGCCGGGCTTGCGCCCGGCGCGCGCGCCGACATCGTCAGCCTCGACACCGCGCATCCGTCCCTCGCGGGACGGTCGGGCGATGCGGTTCTCGATGGCTGGCTGTTTGCAACCGGCAGCGACGCGATCGACTGCGTCTGGGCCAGTGGCGACAAGGTGGTCGCGGGCGGCCGGCACCGGCTGCGCGACAAGGCGCGCGAGCAGTTCAATGCCAGCGTGCGGAGGCTCGTCGCATGAGCCTCGCCTCCGACCAGGCCAAGCCCGGCGCGGCGAACAAGCCGACACTCTACAAGCGGATCCGGCTCGACATCGAGACCCGGATCCTGACCGGCGAATGGCCGCCCGGGCATCGCATCCCGTTCGAGCACCAGCTGATGGCGCGCTATCGCTGCTCGCGCATGACGGTGAACAAGGCGCTGTCGGAACTGGCGCAGGCCGATTTGATCGAGCGGCGGCGCCGTGCCGGCACCTTCGTGCGCCGTCCGCAGCATCTGTCGGCGGTGCTCAAGATCGCCGACATCCGCGCCGAGATCACCGCGCTCGGCCGCAGCTACGGCTATCAGCTGATCGAATGCCGGCGGCGCACCGCAACCGCAGCCGATCGTACCCGGCTCGGCGTCAGCACGGCCGGCAAGGTCATCGCGATCGCCTGCCGGCACAGCGCCGACAACGTGCCGTTCGCCGTCGAGGACAGGCTGATCGATCTCTCCACCGTCCCGGAGGCCGCAACCGCGGACTTCGCCCGCGAGCCGCCCGGATCATGGCTGCTGCACCATGTGCCGTGGACCGAAGCCGAGCATACGATCAGCGCCATCATCGCCGACGACCGCACGGCAAAGGCGCTCGACATCGCGGTCGGCGCGCCGTGCCTCGTGATCGACCGCTACACCTGGCGCAGCGCACGCACGGTGACGGCGGTGCGGCTGCATTATCCAGGCGAGACGCACCGCCTGGTGGCTCGCTTCAAGGGAGGCTGAGGACAGCTTGCGCGGCATATTTCATGCAATGCATCATGGGCCATCGTCCGCCGACATGCTTCATGCGGCAATCCGCCGCGACTGACGTGAAGACATCAACTGGGTTCAATCCATCGTTCAAGGGGTCGACAATCATGCGTTCCTTCAAGCTATTGCCCGCAATCGCAGTCTTGCTCGCGTCCACGGGCGCGTTCGCGGATGACGTCAAGGTCGGCGTCGGCATCTCCGGATGGACCGGCTTCGCGCCGCTGACGCTCGCCAAGGAGGCCGGCATCTTCAAGAAGAACGGCCTCGACGTGACCTTGAAGAAGATTCCGCAAAAGGACCGCCATCTCGCGATTGCGTCGGGCGACATCCAGTGCGCGGCCACCACGGTCGAGACCTGGATCTCCTGGAACGCTAACGGCGTCGCGACCAAGCAGATCTTCCAGCTCGACAAGAGCTACGGCGCCGACGGTATGGCCGTGCGCAACGACGTCGCCGCGATCAAGGACCTGAAGGGCAAGACCGTCGCGGCATCGGCGCCGGGCACTTCGCCCTATTTCGCGCTGGCCTGGATGCTGAAGAAGAACGGCCTCACAGTGAAGGACGTCACCGTGGTGAATTTGGAGCCCGCCGCCGCGGCGCAGGCCTTCGTCTCCGGCCAGAACGATGCCGCGATGACCTACGAGCCCTATCTGTCGACGGTGCGCGCTGCTCCCGACAAGGGCAAGATCATCGCAACCACGCTCGACTACCCGATCGTGATGGATACCTTCGGCTGCACGCCAAAATTCCTCACCGACAATCCGAAAGCGGCCCAAGCGCTGGCCAACAGCTATTTCGAGGCGCTCGACATGATCGCCAAGGACCAGGCCAAGTCCTACGAGATCATGGGCGCTGACGTGAAGCAGACCGGCGAGCAGTTCGGCAACTCGGCAAAGTACCTGCGCTGGCAGGACAAGGCCGCCAACCAAAAATTCTTCGCCGGCGACTTCCTCACCTTCAACAAGGACGCTGCCGAGCTCCTGCTCGAGGTCGGCATCATCAAGGCCGCGCCGAAGGTCGAGGACATCTACGACGCCAGCTTCATCAAGTAACGCAGCAACCATTTCGACCGGTCCCGCATCGCGACACAGCTGGCGGGACCGGCGCATAAGCTACTCCCGGATCATTTGATGCGTCCTCTCGAGCCCACGACATCGAAGCAGCGCGTGGCCTATGGCCTCGCCTTCTTCGTGCTGTTCGTCGCCCTCTGGTCCTGGGCGACGTTCGGCGGCCACGTGTCGAAGACCTTTCTCGCCAACCCGCTCACCATGGTGCAGGAGGGCTATGAGCTGCTCGCCAAGCAGGGCTTTCTGTTCGACATCGGGATGACGATCTGGCGCGTGATCGGCGGGTTTGTGCTTGCGGCCGTCATCGCGGTGCCGCTCGGCGTTTTGATGGGAGCCTACAAGCCAATCGAGGCCTTTCTCGAGCCATTCGTGTCCTTTGCGCGCTATCTGCCGGCATCCGCCTTCATCCCGCTGCTGATCCTGTGGGCGGGCATCGGTGAGTTGCAGAAGCTGCTTGTGATCTTCATCGGCGCAGTATTTCAGATCATCCTGATGGTCGCCATCACCGTCGGTGCCACACGGCGCGACCTGGTGGAGGCCGCCTACACGCTCGGCGCCCGCGACCGCGGCATCATCCGCCGCGTGCTGCTGCCTTCCGCTGCGCCCGAGATCGCTGAAATCCTCAGGCTGGTGCTGGGCTGGGCCTGGACCTACGTCATCGTGGCCGAATTGATCGGCTCATCGTCGGGCATCGGGCACATGATCACCGATAGCCAGGCGTTGCTCGAACACCGGCCAGATCATCTTCGGCATCATCGTGATCGGGCTGATCGGCCTGATCTCCGATTTCCTGTTCAAGGCGTTCAACGCCTGGCTGTTCCCGTGGAAGCTCGCATGACCGCGCTCAAGATCGATCAGGTCTCGCGAACCTTCCCCGCCCGCGCCGGCAACGCGCCGACGAGAGCGCTCGAGCCGACCACGCTCGACGTCGGCGACAACGACTTCGTCACCATCCTCGGCCCCTCCGGATGTGGAAAGTCCACTTTGCTCCGGATCATCGCCGGGCTCGACCGGCCGACCAGCGGGCGCGTCACGCTCGACGGGCGCGAGGTCACCGGCCCCGGCGCCGATCGCGGCATGGTGTTTCAGTCCTACACATTGTTTCCGTGGCTGACGGTGCGGGAGAATATCGCCTTCGGCCTGCGTGAGCGCGGCGTGTCGCAAGCGGAGCGCCATGAGATCGCCGATGCGTTCATTCGTCGGGTCGGGCTGTCGGGCTTCGAAAATCACTGGCCCAAGCAGCTGTCGGGCGGCATGCAGCAGCGCACCGCGATTGCCCGTGCGCTGGCCAACGATCCGAAGATCCTGCTGCTCGACGAGCCGTTCGGCGCGCTGGACAACCAGACGCGCGCGCTGATGCAGGAGATGCTGCTGGGGATCTGGGAGCGCGACCAGAAAACGGTGCTGTTCGTCACCCACGACATCGAGGAAGCGATCTTCCTCGGCAGCCGCGTCATCGTCATGAGCGCGCGGCCCGGCCGCATCAAGGCGGAGATCGCGGTCGACCTGCCGCATCCCCGCTCCTACAAGATCAAGACCACGCCCGAATTCGTCGCCCTCAAGGAGCGACTGGTTGAGGAGATCCGCACCGAGGCCCTGAAGGTCGCCGAACAAGCCTGAGAGCCTGTTTCTCCGTCATGCCCGGCCTTGTGCCGGGCATCCACGTCTTTGCTTCAATCGGGCAAGAAAGACGTGGATGGCCGGGACAAACCCGGCCATGACGAAGCAGCGCCAATTTGACGAAAGCGATTGGCCACGCCGTCAGTGGCTGATCATCCAGGGCCGTGCGGTCGGAAAGCCCTTGGCGCCGCTCTTGGTCTTGGTCATCAGTCGCGCCGGCTTCTTCCTTCCGGTGGAGCAGCAGCTGCAGCCTGGCCCATGCGCGGCCTTGTACTGATCGAGCGTCTTCGGTGCGTGCCGGCTCTGCTCGTTGGTGGCGTGCGCCTTGCGCTTGTCGGAGGGCATGCAGAAGAACGCCGGCGCGGTGAGGATCACGCGCGGCGACGTCGCCTCGCATTGCGGGCAGTCCTGCGGCAGGTCGCATTCCACCATCGGCCGCATGTCGGTGAACGGGCCGCAGTCGTTGCAGAGATATTCGTAGATCGGCATTTCCTTAATCCTTGCGCAGTCGTGCGTGACATCCGGCGATGGATGCGGGGCGGCCGATACGCAGCCGTCCCGCACCCTTCGCGCAGGGATCACCTAAAGGATCACTTGTCCGGTGAGATCGGCATCTGCACGTCGCCCTTGATGTGCTTGATCGGTCCCGCCGACGACGGCATGACGTCGAAGTCGAAGATCTCCGTCGGCAGCCACAGCGTGGCGCAGGCATTCGGCACGTCGACGACGCCGGAGATGTGGCCCTGGCACGGCGCGGTGCCGAGGATCGAATAGGCCTGGGCGCCGGAGTAGCCGAACTTCTTCAGATACTCGATCGCGTTGAGGCAAGCCTGGCGATAGGCGATGTGGACATCGAGATAATGCTGCTTGCCCGCCTCGTCGACCGAGATGCCCTCGAAGATCAGATAGTCCTTGTAGTTCGGCGTGATCGGCGACGGCTTGAACACGGGGTTCTTGATGCCGTATTTCGAGACGCCGTCCTTGATGACGTCGACCTTGATGTGCAGCCAGCCGGCCATCTCGATGGCGCCGCAGAAGGTGATCTCGCCGTCGCCCTGGCTGAAATGCAGATCGCCCATCGAGAGCCCGCCGCCCGACACATAAACCGGGAAGTAGATCTTCGAGCCGCGCGACAGATCCTTGATGTCGCAATTGCCGCCATGCTCGCGCGGCGGCACGGTGCGGGCGCCCTCGAGGCCGATCTTGGCCTTGACGTCGCCCTTGGCCTGGCCCGCATGGGCGGTCGGCGCGAACGGCGGGTTGGCGAGGCCCGGCACGCGGGTCGGGTTGGTCGCGATCAGTTCGGCTTCGCGCGCGTTCCATGCGGCAAGCATCTTGGCGTCGGGCAGACAGCCGATCAGGCCGGGATGGATCAAGCCGGCGAAGTTCACGCCGGGGACGTGGCGCGACGAGGTGTAGAGGCCCTTGATGTCCCAGATCGACTTCTGCGCCAACGGGAAATGGTCGGTGAGGAAGCCGCCGCCATTCTGCTTGGAGAAGAAGCCGTTGAAGCCCCACAGGCTCTCCTTCAACGGACCAACGTCGAGCAGGTCGACGACGAGGAGATCGCCGGGCTCGGCGCCCTTGACGCCGATCGGGCCGGACAGGAAGTGCACGATCGACAGATCGATATCGCGCACGTCGTCGGCTGAATCGTTGTTCTTGATGAAGCCGCCGGTCCAGTCGACGGTCTCGATGATGAAGTCGTCGCCGGGGCTGACCCACTCGACGATCGGAACCTCCGGATGCCAGCGGTTATGGATCTTGTCGTTTTCATAGGCCGACTTGCTGAGATCGACCTTGATCAGTGTATCTGGCATCGCATTGCTCCCCTTCGTTTACTGGTGGTTACACAGACAGATATTTCGAGATCTGCGCGGCATCGACGCTGGCGCGCGGATCGTCGCGGACGATCTCGCCGTTCTCGATGACGAGCACGCGATCGGCGATATCGAGGGCGAAGCTCAGCACCTGCTCGGAGACGACGATCGACAGTCCCCGCTCATCGCGGATCCGCTTCAAGGTGCGCGCCATGTCCTTGATGATCGACGGCTGGATGCCTTCGGTCGGCTCGTCCAGCAGCAACACCTTTGGCTTGGTCGCCAGCGCCCGGGCAATCGCGAGCTGCTGCTGTTGCCCGCCCGAGAGATTGCCGCCGCGGCGCCCCTTCATCTCGAGCAGCACCGGAAACAGTTCGTAGATATCGCCCGGCACCTCGGAGCCGCCTGACACCACGAGCCCGGTCTCGATGTTCTCCTTGACGGTCATGGTGGAGAAGATCATGCGGCCCTGCGGCACGTAAGCGAGGCCCTTCGCCACCCGCTCGTAGCTCTTCATCGCGCCGAGCTCGGCGCCGTCCATGGTCACCTTGCCGCTCTTGGCCGGCAGGATGCCCATCAGCGACTTCATCAGCGTGGTCTTGCCCATGCCGTTGCGGCCCATGATCGCGACGATCTCGTTGGGCGCGACCGAGACGTTGAGGCCGTGCAGCACCTCGCTCTGGCCATAGGCGACGTGAAGATCATTGATTGCCAGCATCGTCCCGGTTCCTCAGTGGCCCAAATACACTTCGATGACTTTCGGATCGTTCTTGACGTGCTCCATCGTTCCCTCGGACAGGATCTGTCCCTGGTGCAGCACCGTGACCTTGTGCGCGATGTCCTCGACGAACTTCATGTCGTGCTCGATCACCAGCACCGAACGGTCCTTGATGATGCGGTTGAGCAGCTCGGCCGTCTTGGCGCGCTCGGACACGCTCATGCCGGCGACCGGCTCGTCGAGCATCAAGAGGTCCGGATCCTGGATCAGCAGCATGCCGATCTCGAGCCACTGCTTCTGGCCATGGCTCAACTGGTCGGCATAGGTGTTGAGCTTGTCCTTCAAGAAGATCATCTCGGCGACCTCCTCGACCCGCTGCTCGACCGTGTCGTCGCGCTGGAAGGTCAGCGAGCCGAACACGGTGCGGCCGCGCGGAAAGGAAATCTCGAGGTTCTCGAACACGGTGAGATCCTCGAACACCGACGGCGTCTGGAACTTGCGTCCCACCCCGGCCTGCACGATCTCGTTCTCGCGCAACCTGGTCAGCTCCTGGCCGCGGAACTGGATCGAGCCTGACGTCGCCCTGGTCTTGCCGCAGATCAGGTCGAGCACCGTGGTCTTGCCGGCGCCGTTCGGGCCGATGATGACGCGGATCTCGTTCTCCTCGACATAGAAGGAGAGATCGTTAACGGCCTTGAAGCCGTCAAAGGACACAGTGAGGCCGGAGACCGCGAGCAGGAAGTCCTTGGGCTGATGGCCGACGAGCATGATGATCCCTCCTCACTCGGCCGGTGCGCCGTCGGCGATCAGGCCGGCCGCCGATTTCGATTTGCGTGATGCCAGCAGGCGATCGATGCGCGGCTGGACGTGGTCCGCCCAGATGCCGGACAGCCCGTTCGGGAAAGCGAGCACGACCGCGATGAACAGCGCACCGAGGCCGAACAGCCAGAGCTGCGGAAAGGACTCGGAGAGGCTGGTCTTGGCGAAATTGACCAGCAGCGCACCCCAGACCGCGCCGAAGATCGACATCCGGCCGCCGACCGCGGTGTAGATCACCATCTCGATCGACGGAACGATGCCGACGAAGGATGGCGACATGAAGCCGACCTCGAGCGTGAACATGGCGCCGCCGATCGCAGCGAACACCGCCGCGGCGCAGAATGCGAAGATCTTGAAGTTGGCGACGCTGTAACCGGAGAAGCGCACGCGATCCTCCTGCTCCCGCATTGCCACCAGAATGCGCCCGAGTTTTGTCAGGCGGATGAACTGCGCGACGCAGATGCAGCCGAACAGCAGCACAACCTCGACGAAATACAGAATGAACTTGGCGTGATCGGTGCGGATGTCCCAGCCGTGCAGCGTGCGTAAGTCGGTAATGCCGTTGATGCCACCGGTGTAGCCTTGCTGCCCGACAATCAGAATAGTGAGGATCGCGGCGATCGCTTGCGTGATGATGGCAAAGTACACGCCGCCGACCCGACGCTTGAACATCGCGGCACCGATGATCAGCGCGAAGACCGCGGGAACCAGCAAGATCGCAAGCAGCGTGACCGGGAAGCTGTGGAACGGCTTCCAGAAGAAAGGCAGCGAGGTGAGCTGGTTCCAGTCCATGAAGTCGGGGATGCCCGGCGTCGACTGGATCTTGGTGTTCGCGACCGACGACGCCTCGAGCTTGAGGTACATCGCCATGCAGTAGCCGCCGAGGCCGAAGAACACGCCCTGCCCCAGGCTCAGGATGCCGCCATAGCCCCAGCACAGCACGAGGCCGATCCCGACGAAGGCGTAGGTCAGATATTTGGCAACGAGGTTGAGGCGGAAGATATCCAGCGACAGCGGCAGGACGAGAAACAACAGCACCGCGAGCGCAAGGAAGCCGAGCAGTTCAGAGCGATTGAGAAAGCGCGAGTTGATGATCATGACCAGCCTGCTTGTTCTTATTTGCGGACCTTGAGCGCGAAGAGCCCCTGCGGACGCACCATCAGGATCGCGACGATCGTCAGCAGCGTGATCACCTTAGCCATCGATCCCGACAGGAAGAATTCCAGCGTCGATCTGGGTCTGCGAGATCGAGAAGGCGGAGGCGATGGTGCCGAACAGCGAGGCGGCGCCGCCGAACACGACCACCAGGAAGGTGTCGACGATGTAAAGCTGGCCGGCGGTCGGCCCGGTTGAGCCAATCATGGTGAAGGCCGAGCCGGCGATCCCGGCGATGCCGCAGCCGAGGCCAAAGGTGTAACGATCGACCTTCTCGGTATTGATGCCGACGGCGCCCGCCATCACGCGGTTCTGCACCACGGCGCGTACCTGCTTGCCCCAGCTTGACCAGAACAGCACATAGGCGACCGCGATCGTGATCAGGATGGTCAGCGCCATCACGAACATGCCGTTGATCGGAATCTGGATGGAGTCGGTCACCTGCCAGGAGCCCATCATCCATTCCGGCAGTTCGACGCCGACCTCGCGCGCGCCGAAGACCGAACGATAGGCCTGTTGCAGGATCAGGCTGAGGCCCCAGGTCGCCAGCAGCGTGTCGAGCGGACGCTTGTAGAGATGGCGTATCAGCGCCCACTCGACCAGCATGCCGAGCGCGCCTGACGCAATGAACGCGAGGATCATTGCGATGAAGAAGTAACCGGGGAACAGCCAGGGCGCGACGTGCTGCACGGCGTTCGACGTCATCCAGGTGACGTACGCCCCCAGGATCATGAACTCGCCATGGGCCATGTTGATGACGCCCATCTGGCCGAAGATGATGGCAAGCCCCAGCGCCATCAGCACATAGACGGAGAACAGGATGAGCCCGGCAAATCCCTGCATCGCAAGGATGGCGCCGAGATCGCTGATCGAATAGTCGCCGAACATCTGGTCCTCCGTCATTCCAAGGGGCACGCGCCGCCGGTCAAGCGACGCTCGTTCCGTAGCGTGGACGATGACGTCCACGCCACGATGCGTTGTGGAGCTTCGTAGCCCGGGTGAGCGGGTGCGATACCCGGGACGGTCCCGCATATCGCCCCGCTCATGCGGGCTACTGGCTCACTGGTAGCCCTTGGGGAACGGATCCGGCTCGACGAGATCGGCGGTCTCGTAGATCAGCTCATACTGGCCATCGGCCTTGGCGCGTCCGACGCGGGTCTTCGACCAGAGGTGATGGTTCTCGTGGATCCGGACGTAGCCTTCGGGCGCGCCCTTGAACTCGACGCCAGGGGAAGCCGCCGCGATCTTGTCGATGTCGAAGCTCTGCGCCTTCTCCACCGTCAATTTCCACAGCCACGGGCCGAGATAGGCGGCCTGCGTGACGTCGCCGATCACGGTCTTCTCACCCCACATCTTCTTGAAGGCGGGCACGAAGGCCTTGTTGTTCGGGTTGTCGAGCGACTGGAAGTACTTCATGCAGGCATAGGCGCCGGCGATGTTCTCGCCGCCGATACCGTCGATCTCGTCCTCGGTGACCGAGATCGTGAGCAGCGTCTGCTTGGACAGGTCGATGCCGGCCGCCTTGAGCTGCTTGTAGAATGCGACGTTGGAGCCGCCGACAATGATCGCGTAGATCACGTCCGGCTTGGTCAGCTTGATCTTGTTGATGACCGAGTTGAACTGGGTCGAGCCGAGCGGGAAGTATTCCTCGCCGACCACCTTGCAGCCCTGCAGATGGTTCTCGATGTGCTTGCGCGCGATCTTGTTCGAGGTGCGCGGCCAGATGTAGTCCGAGCCGAGCAGGTAGAAGCTCTTGGCGCCCTTGGTCTTGTTGACCCAGTCGAGTCCGGCGATGATCTGCTGGGTCGCCTCTTGCCCGGTGTAGATCACGTTCTTGGACTGCTCGAGGCCTTCATAGAAGGTCGGGTAGTACAGCATGCCGTTGTACTGCTCGAACACCGGCAGCACCGCCTTGCGCGAGGCCGAGGTCCAGCAGCCCATCACGGCCGCGCATTTGTCGTTGACCAGCAGCTTCTTGGCCTTTTCCGCGAAGGTCGGCCAGTCGCTGGCGCCGTCCTCCTGGATGAACTTGATCTTGCGGCCGAGCACGCCGCCGGCGGCATTGATCTGCTCGATCGCGAGCTTCTCGGCCTCGACCGACCCGGTCTCGGAGATCGCCATGGTGCCGGTGACGGAATGCAGGATGCCGACCGTGACTTCGCTATCGGTGACTGCAAGACCCGTGGTGTTGACCGCAGAGGTTGCAGGAACGTCGGCAAATGCCGGACGGCCCAGCATCGAAACGGCCGGCAATGCCGCCATTCCCATCAAGAGCTTGCGCCGGAGCGGAGACTTCAGGCCTGGTTTTGGTTCGTCTGACATGAGCACCCCATCTGGTTCGAGAACGCTTATTGATCAGGCGAGGATTGCTCACTTTTGTGCAGCGCACTGATACGTGAGATCGCGTATACTGCACCGCAAAATAGCGACGTAGGTTTTTGGTACGGGATTTGCCCGCGATCAGCGCATCGTGGACCAGGAGTTCAAACGAGTGGCAGGGCGGCAGCGGATAGACCGCGTCAGGCGCCAGTACAATCAATGGGTCGCCAACCAGACGCTGGAAGACTACGCGCTGCGCTTCACCGCCAAGAGCGCGCGGCGCTGGTCCGCCGCCCGCGTCGCCAACACCGCGCTCGGCGCGATCTCCTTCCTCGCGCTGGAGGCGATCGGCGGCACCATCACGCTGAACTATGGCGCGATGAATGCCTCCGCCGCGATCTTGGTCGTCAGCGTCATCATCTTCCTCTGCGGGCTGCCGATCGCCTACCATGCCGCGAAAAGCGGCATCGACATCGACCTGCTGACCCGCGGCGCCGGCTTCGGCTATATCGGCTCGACCATCACCTCGCTGATCTACGCCTCCTTCACCTTCATCTTCTTCGCGATCGAGGCGGTGATCCTGGCCAGCGCGCTCGACATGTGCTTCGGCATCCCGCGGCCGATCGGCTATTTGATCAGCGCAGTCGTGATCATTCCGCTGGTTATCTACGGCATCACGCTGATCAGCCGCTTCCAGCTCTGGACCCAGCCGCTGTGGATCATCCTCCACATCATGCCGTTCGCGGCGATCGCCTGGGCCAATCCGCATTCCTTCACCGAGTGGCGCAAATTCGCCGGCGATCACGGCGATCCCGCAGGGAATCTCGACCTGCTGCTGTTCGGCACCGCCGCCTCCGTCGTGTTCGCGCTGGTGGCGCAGATCGGCGAGCAGGTCGACTTCCTGCGCTTTCTGCCGCGCGACCGCCGCACCTCGCGCAAGGCCTGGTGGATCGCGCTGCTGAGCGCCGGTCCCGGCTGGATCGTGCTCGGCGCGCTCAAGCTGCTGGCCGGCTCGTTCCTCGCCTTCTTCGCGCTCAGCCACGGCGTCTCGGCCGAGCACGCGGCCGAGCCGGCCAACATGTATCTCGAAGCGTTCCGCTACGTGCTGTCGCAGCCGGATCTGGCAATGGCGCTGACCGGGACGTTCGTGATCCTGTCGCAGGTCAAGATCAACGTCACCAACGCCTATGCCGGCTCGATCGCCTGGTCGAACTTCTTCTCCCGCCTCACCCATTCGCATCCCGGCCGCGTGGTGTGGCTGGTGTTCAACGTCGTGGTCGCGCTGCTGCTGATGGAGATCGGCGTCTACAAGGCGTTGGAGCAGACGCTCGCGCTCTACTCTAACGTCGCGATCGCCTGGGTCGGCGCGCTGGTGGCCGATCTCGTCGTCAACAAGCCGCTCGGCCTGCGGCCGCAGCACATCGAGTTCAAGCGCGCCCATCTCTGCGATATCAATCCGGTCGGCGTCGGCGCGATGACGATCGCCACCGTGGTCTCGATCAGCGCGTTCTACGGCCTGTTCGGCCCGACCGCGAAGGCGCTGTCGGCCTTCGTTGCGCTTGCGGTCGCGTTCGTCACGGCTCCCCTGATCGCCTGGGCCACCGACGGCAAGTACTACATCGCCCGCAAGCCGAAGCGCAGCTGGCAGAACATTGAATCGATCCAGTGCTGTATCTGCGAGCATGCGTTCGAGCCCGAGGACATGGCTTCCTGCCCCGCCTATGCCGGCCCGATCTGCTCGCTGTGCTGCTCGCTCGACGCACGCTGCCATGACCTCTGCAAACCGCATGGCCGGATCGGCGCACAGGTCTCGGACGCGCTGGGCAAGGTGATGCCGCAGCCGATCTACGCCCGCATCAATTCACAGCTTGGACATTATCTCGGCGTGTTCGCCGTCTCGGCCGGCCTCGTGGCGCTGGTGCTCGGCCTGATCTACCTGCAGACCACGGCAGCCGTGCATGCCAACGAATTGCTGGCCGACGTGCTCTGGAAGGTGTTCTTTGCGCTGACCCTGATCATCGGCGTCGTCGCCTGGCTGTTCGTGCTGGCGCAACAGAGCCGGCGCGCCGCGGAAGCCGAAACGCGGCGGCAGACCACGCTGCTGATCCAGGAGATCGACGCCCACAAACGCACCGATGCCGAACTGCAGCGCGCCAAGGAGGTCGCGGAATCGGCCAATCTCGCCAAGAGCCGGTACGTCGTGGGCCTCAGCCACGAGCTTCGCTCGCCGCTGAATGCGATCTCCGGCTACGCGCAATTGCTGGAGCAGGACGATAGCCTGCAGGTGCGGCCGCGCGAGCAAGTGCGCGTGGTCCGCCGCAGCGCCGATCATCTGTCGGGGCTGATCGACGGCATCCTCGATATCTCCAAGATCGAGGCCGGCCGCCTCTATTTGTCGCGCGACGAAGTGCGGCTGAACGATTTCCTCGAGCAACTGGTCGGCATGTTCCGCCTGCAAGCCGCAGCAAAAGGCATCGACTTCGTGTTCAAACGGCCTGCCGTGCTGCCCGTCGTGGTCTATGCCGACGAGAAGCGGCTGCGTCAGATCCTGATCAACCTGCTGTCGAACGCGATCAAGTTCACGCAATCCGGCCAGGTCCAGTTCGTGGTGCATTACCGCAGCCCGGTCGCAGAGTTCGAGGTGATCGATACCGGGCCGGGCATCCAGCCCGACGACCTCGAGCGGATCTTCGCGCCGTTCGAGCGCGGTGCGCTCGGCGTCACCCAGCCGCAGACCGGCACCGGGCTTGGCCTGACCATCAGCCGCCTGCTCGCGGGCGTGATGGGCGGCGACATCAAGGTCCTGAGCACGGTCGGCACCGGCAGCACCTTCCGCGTCAAGCTGCTGCTGTCGGAGGTCACCAATCCGCGGCGCGATGCGCCGGTCGATGCTCCCGTGTACGGCTATCACGGTCCGCGCAAGACCATCCTGATAACCGACGACGACCCGACCCACCGCGACCTGTTGCGCGAGATCCTGACGCCGCTCGGCTTCATCCTGCTCAGCGCGCCGGACGGGCCGGGCTGTCTTGCCCTCGCGCAGCATTGCCGGCCGGACCTGTTCCTGCTCGACATCTCGATGGCGGGCATGGACGGCTGGACGGTCGCCGAAACCCTGCGCTCCGAAGGCCATCACCAGGCACGCATCCTGATGATCTCGGCCAGCGCGCTGGAGGCCCATGGCGCGCCGCTCGCGCAGCCATTCCATGACGGGTACCTGATGAAGCCGATCGACATCCCGCGGCTGCTCGAGACCATCCGCCAGTTGCTCAAGATCGAGTGGCAGTATGAGGCCGAGCCGGCCCCGCCTCCGCAATGGAAGCCCGAGAGCGGTTCGCGGCCGCCGGTGAAATATGTCGAAGAGCTGATCAGCCTCGGCCAGCTCGGCTATGTCAGGGCGATCCAGCTCAAGCTCGACGAGATCGGCAATGAGTGTCCCGAACATGCCGATTTCGTCGGCCAGATGCGCACGCTGATCGACCGGTTCGATCTCGATCAATATATGGCGACGTTGAAGACATTGCACAGCTATGACCATTGAACAGAAGAAGCGCGACGTCGCGCTCGTCGTCGACAACTCACCCGAGACGTTGCGCCTGCTCACCGACGCGCTCGACGGCGCCGGCATGACCGTGATGGTCGCGCTTGACGGTGCCTCCGCGATGCGCATCGTCGAACAGATCACGCCCGATATCGTGCTGCTCGATGCCGTGATGCCCGGCATGGACGGTTTCGAGACTTGCAAGCGGCTGAAGCGCGATGCCGGGCTCGACGGCGTGCCGATCATCTTCATGACGGGTCTCGCCGAAACCGAGCACATCGTGCGCGGGCTGGAGGCCGGCGGCGTCGACTATGTGACGAAGCCGATCGTAGTCGAGGAGATGCTGGCGCGCATCCGGGTCCATCTCGCCAATGCGCGGATGACGCAAAGCGCCCGCGCGGCGCTCGACGTCTCCGGCCGCTATCTGCTCGCCGTGAACAGCGCCGGCGCGCTGCTGTGGGCGACGCCGCAGGCACAGCGACTGCTGTCGGATACGCTCGCCGACGCCGCCGACAATTTCGTGCTGCCGGATCCGATGCCGCAATGGCTCGAACAGGCGCAGAAAGGCAAGACCGGATCGAAGACCGTGACCATGGCGTCGTTCCCCGGCAACGAGCAGCTTCGGCTGCAATATATGGGCAAACTCGGACCCAACGAATTCCTGCTGCGGCTCGCCAAGGACACCAGCGGCGACATGCCGGCCGAGTTCTCCAGCGAGCTCGGCCTGACCACCCGCGAGGGCGAGGTGCTGTCCTGGCTCTCCAAGGGCAAGACCAACCGCGACATCGCGCAGATCCTCGGCCTCAGCCCGCGCACCGTCGACAAGCACCTCGAGCAGATCTACGCCAAGCTCGGCGTCGAGAACCGCACCGCCGCCGCCGCGATCGCGGTCAACGCGAGGCATCGCAAGTCCTAGCCTGCGGCCTCCACTGCCCCGGGGACGCGTCCTGACATGGCCAGTCGCCCCAGACCGTGACAGGATGGGCTGACACGTTCATTCCGGCGGAGAATAGGCATGGATCGTCTGGCGGCGATGGAGACATTCGTGCGGGTGGTCGAGACCGGCTCGTTCTCCGGCGCAGCGCGGCAGCTTCGCGTGGGCCAGCCAGCGGTTTCGAAATCGGTCGCGCAGCTCGAGGAATTTCTCGGGGTCAAGCTGCTGACCCGCTCGACCCATAGCCGAACTGGCGGCGCGTGGCGCCGGGGCCGGCCTCAAGGGCCGATTGCGGGTCTGTGCGGCCGTCACCTTCGCACGCATCCATCTCATTCCGATGCTGCCGAGGTTTCTCGCGCAGCATCCCGAGCTGGACCTCGAGGTCGTGCTCGATGACCGTCAGATCGACCTCGTCCAGGAGGGCATCGATGTCGCGCTGCGGATGGGTAAGATGACGGATTCGACGCTAACGGTGCGCCGTATCGCGCGATGCCAGCGCTTCGTGCTGGGCACGCCTGCCTATTTCGACCGCGCCGGCACGCCGTCGACACCGAGCGAATTGAGCCAGCACCAAGCCGTCGTCTATCTTCGCGAGGGCAGCGTGTGGTCGTTTCAACGTGACAGTACCGAACTGGCCGTCACCGTGCGGAGCCGGTTGCGGGTGACCGCAGCCGAAGGCGTCCGTGCTGCGGTGCTCGCCGATGCCGGGCTCACGATCGCATCGGAATGGATGTTCACCCCGGAGCTCAAATCGGGCGCCGTGCGCGCGGTCCTGCCGGAATGGAACCTCCCAGCCCTCGATCTCTGGGCCGTGCTTCCGACCGGACGTGCAGCGACCGCCAAGGCACGCGCATTCGTGAGCTTCTTCGAGCGCAGCTTCAATGCATGACGTCATCGGCCGCTTGAAACGGTGGATGCTTATTCCCAACAGGAATAAGCGCTAGTCCGACGGCAGCGCTACCCGGCGTGGCCACCTCCTTTAGCTTGCAGCGTGTGAGTTCAACAAACCGGACGGCGCCGCCGTCCACCGCGCAGAAACCGAGGAGAACCGTCATGTCGCTGCAAGCCAGGCTCAACGCTTTCAAGGCCGATTTCGAAGCCGGAAAGCCGCCCTACAACGTTCCGCGACCAGTCATCGATATCATGCACCGCGCCACCGCGGAGCTGATCGCATCCGGCGCCGCCCAGCGCGCCAGGAAGGCTGGCGATGTCGCCCCCGCCTTCTCGCTCCGCGATCCCGAGGGCAACATCGTCAACTCGACCGATCTGTTGAAGCGCGGCCCGCTGGTGCTCAGCTTCTACCGCGGCGTCTGGTGCCCGTATTGCAACATGGAGCTGCAGGCGCTCGAGGCGGCCAAGCCGGAATTCGACAGATACGGCGCCGCGCTGGTCGCGATCTCGCCGCAGACCGCGCCGAACAGCCGCAAGTCGGTGCGCCAGAACAAGCTCTCCTTCCCGATCCTGTCCGACGTGAACGGTCAGGTCGGCGAGGCCTTCGGACTGCGCTTCCACCTACCCGACTATCTGGTCGAGCTCTACAAGCAGCTGAAGAACGATCTGCCGACGTTCAACGACGATCCGAGCTGGACGCTGCCGATGCCGGCCCGCTACGTCATCGGACGAGACGGCGTGATCCTCTACTCCGAAGTCAACCCCGACTATACCCGGCGACCCGAGCCCGAGGACATGATCGCTGTCCTCCAGCAGGCGACCGTGAAAGCATGACAGCGCGCAGACTGGCCGGTGGCGAGTGACCATCGGCCGCTTTCCTCTCGCAGGCTAGGCATGTGCGGCTGGCGTACTCCCCTCCGGATCGGCGGGCGGGCCGGCGCCGGCCAACATATCCACCCCGGAGTGCTGCGTCTTTCGCCACTGCGCCGGCGTCACGCCCATGTGGCTCTTGAAGGCGCGCTGAAAGGCAGCCTCCGATTGATACCCGACCATCTCTGCCACGGCGCCCGTCGAAAGCGATGATCCCTTCAACTCGTTCGCCGCAAGTGTCATCCTGATATCGGTGAGCAGATCGCTGGCCGATCGCCCGAGCTTGTCCTGGAACTGCCGCGCCAGCGTGGCGCGCGACATGTTGCAAAGCCGTGCGAGCTCCGGCAGCGACCACGCACGCGCGGGCTCCTTGAACATGGCGGCCACGGCCGGCGCGAGCCTGGGATCGCCGACCAGGGCGAGAAGTCCCCGTGACGTTGCATCGGTCTCGCTGGCAAGCCGCAGCACAAGCGCGAACATTGCCGTGGACAGCGCATTCAGCATGGCGTGGCCGCCCAGATGATCGTCGGCCGTTTCGCTGCGCATCAGCGACACGAGCCCGGCGAGCTGTGCAGCCGTTCCCTTTCCCGCACGCGTGCCGGCATGCACGACAAGGCGCGGCGGAAGATAACCGCGCAACAGACGGTCGTGTGGCGGTGCAATCGCGAAGTGCCCGCACAACAGGTCAAGCCGTTCGTCCGATCCGAGGTTTTCGCTGATCGTGAAATTCTCCGCCGCCCGGTTGCGCGCCGGCAGCGGTGTCGCCCCGCTGCCATCGTGCATCACGTGTCGCGGGTTGCCGGGAAGCAGGAGGATGTCGCCGGCCTTCAGCAGCAACGGCCGTCCGCCCGCGGCGTCGTCCAGGATCGCCGAGCCGGCAAGCACCGCATGATAGGGGATCTCGCTGGTTACACCCGGGCCCTGCTCGATACGCCAGGGCACGCTGTAGCTGCAGCGCAGGTCGAGCCGCCCGCGCACCGGCATCATCTCGAACAGCCGGCTCAGCCAATCCATAGCCATTCCCCCCGAAGCAGTTCATGAGACGATGGAGCATATAAACGAGCAATATGAACATTCAATGTCTCAAATCTCGATCCTATTGTCACTCCGCAATCGTTCACCACCCCGAACAAGGAGTGCCACCATGTCTCGTCTCTCAACCCCCAATCTCGAAACCGATACCGGCCCGTCGGGCCAGATCTACGCCCAGATCAAGAAGGCGATCGGCGCCGTCCCGAACACCTACGCGGCGATTGCGGCCCACGGTCCGGCCGCGCTCAAGTCGATCCTCGCGGCCGATGCCGTGCTGACCGGCGGCAGCCTGCCCCGGCGCGACCTCGAGGTCGTCAAGCTCGTGATCAGCGCAGCCGGCGGCTGCGATTATTGTGTCGCCGCGCATTCGCATCTCGCCAGGCTCGCCGGCGTGAATGCCGATGTGCTCAAGCAGATCCGCAACGGCGCGCCGACCGGTGACGCCCGGCGCGATGCGCTCGTGCATTTCGTCCGCAAGCTCGCGCAGTCGAGCGGCACCGTCAGCGATCAGGATTTCGCCGCGATCAAGGCCGCCGGCTACAGCGACGCGCAGCTGGTCGAGATCAGCCTGGCGTTTGCGACCACAATCTTCACCAACGTCTTCAACCGCATCAACGACACCGACATCGACTTCCCGGCAGTCGCGTGAAGCGACCGGGCGATGTCACGCGAAGGGATCACGACCATGACCACGCTTGCCAACACCACACAAAGTCCGCTTGTCCGCGCGCTCGACAGGTCCGGCCTGCTGACGGAGGATCTCGACTATCACGTCGTCCGGGCCGCGATGGTGATCATGTTCCTGTTCTTCGGTTACCAGAAGTGGTTTCCGTACGAGTTCGAACGGCTGGTCCCGTTCATCAGCAACGGGCCGCTGATCTGGTGGCTGTACCCAGCGTTCGGCCACGCCGGC
Organism: Bradyrhizobium sp. BR 1433; assembly: GCF_051547665.1. Classification (NCBI taxonomy): domain Bacteria; kingdom Pseudomonadati; phylum Pseudomonadota; class Alphaproteobacteria; order Hyphomicrobiales; family Nitrobacteraceae; genus Bradyrhizobium; species Bradyrhizobium sp. BR 1433. The sequence continues at coordinate 8,238,475 of NZ_JBPUGG010000001.1, read as the reverse complement.
GCCAGCTACTTCCTCGGCGCATCGGAGTGGACGTTCGGTTCGCTGCTGCTCGCGGGCTTCTGGGACAAGCGGCTCGGCGTGCTCGGCGCCCTCGGCTCGACAGGCACCTTCATCGCGACGGTCACCATCATTCCGTTCATGCCCGATGGCTGGGACGTTGCCGCCGGTGGCTTCCCCGCGATGACCGGCAACGTGCCGTTCCTGATGAAGGACGTCGTTCTGCTCGCCGTCTCGCTCTACCTGCTGCGACAGGACGTGGTCCGTCTGATCAGGCAATAGCTGATCGCGATTGATCGCCGGTGGGCCTCGGGCGTGCCGGCGATCGCGCATGGTATTGAGCAGACGCAGCATCTCTCGAACACAACGACATGGCAGTCACTATTGCTGCACGGTCCGGCGGCCCATGCTCTTTAAGAGCCGAGCCATAACCCATTGCCGAACTTGCATAACGCGTTGAAAATCGGCCACGCGCTCCGCGCGATCGGCTGCGCTGTCGCCCGCTCGACGACGCACCGCGGCTTCCATGCACGAATGATGCGGTAGCTCCCCGGCCATGAATATAGTTCCGCCGCGCGGTCTGCGTTAAAAAGGAGCGCCGGTGTTGTTCTGGGGTGAGTTGATGAAGAAGGACGACGTCACATGCCCGCGTTGCGGGGCTGGATTCCGACGCCTTGAGCTGGCGTCCGGATCTGGAAGCAAGGGCGAGTATCGCTGCCCGGTTTGCGAGACGACCCTCGAGCAGTTCGATGGCGACAAGCTTGTCGCTTACCGCCTGACGATCCAACCCTCGATTCGCGGGTTGAAGACCTAGCGGCCCCGCTGCATGGAATGCCCCCGGAGCAAAATCTGGATCACGATCTCCGCTTCAGGACATAGCTGTCCATGATCCAGCCGTGCCGCGCACGCGCCTCTCGTCGCGCGGCGACGATGCGAGGACCCACCTCTGCCAGTTCCCCCGCCAAGACGATCTGATCGGGCATGCCGAGATAGGCGCCCCACCAGATTTGCAGTCCGGCTGGATCCAGCGTCTGGAAGGCAGCGCCGCCGTCGAGCATCACAACAATGGTGTCGACGCCGGGCGGCCAGCCGCCCTCGCGCAGCCACCGGCCGGTCGTGACGAGGAACGGCTCGCCGATCTCATTGAGCGGCAGCGCATGCGCCGCGCACAGCGCCTGGATCGACGTGATGCCCGGGATCACCTCGATCGATGGCAACGGATCGAGCCGGCGCGCAATCCGCAGGCTCGAATCGTAGAGCGAGGGATCGCCCCAGATCAGCAGGGCGACGCGTCCCTCCCCGCCGAGATGGCGCGCGATTTCCTGCGACCACGTCGCGGCGATCGCATCGTGCCAATCGTCCACGCCCTTGCGATAGTCCTCCTCACCGGCGTCACGCACCGGCAGGTCGAACTCGGCAATGCGTGTGCGGTCGTTGCTCAACGCTTCCGCGCAGATGGTGCGACGCAACTCGGCGAGATCCGACTTCGCCGTCCCCTTGCGCGGGATCAGGATCAGGTCGGCGGCATTGATCGCGGCGGTCGCAGCGAAAGTGAGCTGGCGGGGATCACCACAACCGATGCCGATCAGGGACAGCGTCAACATGGCCGCGTCACCCTCGCTCCGGCGCCAGCGTACCGAACAGAATGACGGCAGCCGCCGTGGCCGCGCCTGCCTGCGTGAGCTGTTCGGCCAGCGCTGCGATCGTGGTGCGAAGCAGCCGCTCGTCGGCGTGGCCGAGCGATTCCGCCAGCAGTGCGGGCGTGTCGGGCGCGAGGCCGTGCGCGATCAGCCTTGCGGCCAATGCCGGGAAGGTCCGCCGCCCCATATAGACGACGGTGGTCGCTTCCGGATCGGCCAGCGCCGCCCAGTTCAGGTCCGCGGGCAATTCGCCCGTCACATCGGCGCCGGTGACAAACTGGACCCGACGCGAGGTCAGCCGTCGCGTCAGCGGAATGCCGGCCTGCGCGGCGGCAACCGACGCCGAGGTCACGCCGGGAATGATCTCGTAGCCGATGCCGGCCGCGCGCAGCGCTTCGATCTCCTCCTCGAGCCGTCCAAAAATACCGGCGTCGCCGGATTTCAGCCGCACGACCCGCACGCCGGCGGTGGCATAATCGACCAGCAGCCGGCTGACATGGTGCTGCTTCGCCGACAGGCGGCCGGCGCGCTTGCCGACCGCGACGAGGTTGGCGCCGGCGCGCGCGAGATCGAGGATCGCGCCCGAGGCAAGATCGTCATAGAGCACCACATCGGCCTCGCGCAGCCGAGCCGCTCCCTTCATGGTCAGGAGTTCGGGATCGCCGGGACCGGCCGAGACGAAGGAAACGAATCCGCTCACCGGTCCTCCGCAATCAGATGGAAGAATGTACCCGTCGCACAGCCGCGCCGCGATCCGGTCTCCGCAACGATCGTACCGGTCGCATCACGCACCACCGCGAGCGGCGTGTCGGGCTGCGCGATGATCGTCGAATAGTGAAACTCGTGGCCGCGCAGCCGTGCGCCTGGGCCGTGGCCGGGCATCGGTGCGGCAAGCTCGGCGAGCCGGTAGCCCAGATGCATGCGGCGCTTGGCATAGCTCGTCTCAAGGCCGAGCAGGCCCGCCATCTCGTGGCGCACGCCGTCGGCGTCGGTCAGCGCGGCGCCCAGCACCATGTAGCCGCCGCATTCGCCATGCACCGGCCTAGTCTCGGCGAAGGCGCGGAGCTGCGCAAGAAATCGCCTGTTGGCCGCAAGTCGGCCGGCATGCAGTTCGGGATAGCCGCCGGGCAGCCAGCACACGTCGGCGTCCGCGTCGGGGCCTTCGTCCGCAAGCGGCGAGAACGTCACGATCTCTGCGCCGGCCGCGCGCCAGGCTTCCAGCATGTGCGGATAGACGAACGAGAATGCAGCATCCCGCGCCAGCGCAATGCGCTGGCCGGGCGGCGTGATGTCCAGGCCGCGCACGGCTGATTGCGGCGACCAGGCGCGCGCCGATTGCAGCACAGCGTCGAGATCGACATGCTCGGCGACGAAGCGTGCGGCTTCGTCAATCAGGCCGTCGATCTGCACTTGCTCTTCGGCCTGCACCAGTCCGAGATGACGCTTCGGCAAGGCGATCTCGGCGTGGCGGGGCAGCGACCCCAACACCGGGATGCCCGCGCCTGCCATCGCGTTGCGCACCAGGGCTTCATGCCGCGCACTCGCGACGCGATTGAGGACGACGCCCGCAAGCCGAACGCCGGCGCGGAAATCACGCAATCCCGCCGCCACCGCCGCCGCGGTCTGTGCCTGACCGGAGGGATCGATCACCAGCAACACCGGCCAACCCATCATCTCGGCGATGTCGGCGGTGGCGCCGGTTCCCGAGACGCCACGCGCGGCGACGCCGTCGAACAGTCCCATCGAGCCTTCAGCCAGCACGAGATCGGCATCCGCGCCACGGCCTGCCAAATGCGCGATGGCTTCGCGCGCCATCGCCCAGCTATCGATGTTGACCGACGCGCGTCCGGTGGCGACCGCGTGAAAGGCGGGATCGATGTAGTCAGGCCCGCTCTTGAGGCATTGCACTCTCACGCCGCGATTGCGATAGGCGCGCGCCAACGCCAGGGTCAGCGTCGTCTTGCCGACACCGGATGCCGGCGCAGAGATGACGAGCCCCGCGGTCATTGCGATGACTCCGGCGACGATTCCGGAAAACGCGGCACCGCCCCGACCGGGCGGTAGCGGCGGTCGTAGTCGGCTGCATAGAGACGGCTCTCGGCGAATTCGTCCGCCCCGAGCGTCTTGCCGACCAGAATGAGCGCAGTGCGTTCGAGCTCGGGGCCGACGGCGGTATCGAGCGTCGCCAGCGTGGCGCGCACGATGCGCTGGTCCGGCCAGCTCGCGCGCCAGACGATCGCAACCGGGCAATCGGCGCCGTAATGCGGCGTGAGCTCGGCCATGACCTTGTCGAGCAGATGGATCGAAAGATGGATCGCCAGCACCGCGCCGGTCACGGCAAAAGCTGCGAGTGTCTCGCCATCAGGCATCGCGCTCGCCCGGCCCGGCGTGCGCGTCAGCACCACCGACTGCGCAAGGCCCGGCAGCGTCAGCTCGGCCTCCAGCGCCGCCGCGGCCGCCGAGAAGGCCGGCACCCCAGGCGTGACCGAATACGGAATCTGCAACGCGCGCAGCCGGCGCAGCTGCTCGCCCATCGCCGACCAGACCGAGAGATCGCCCGAATGCAGCCGCGCGACGTCCTTGCCCTCCGCATGCGCGGCAGCGATCTCGGCGATGATTTGGTCGAGCGACAGCGGCGCGGTGTTGACGATGCGCGCATCCGGCGGACAATGCGCCAGAACACCCGATGGCACCAGCGATCCGGCATAGAGACAAACCGGGCACCAGGCGATGAGATCGCGCCCGCGCAGGGTCAGCAAATCGGCAGCGCCAGGTCCTGCGCCGATGAAATGCACCGTCATTCGCCGTCTCCTTCCGCGATCGCCGCGATGGCCATCCGATCCTGTGACGCGGCCCTGACCGAGATCAGGCGCGCACCGCGCCCTGCTGCAGCGATTGCCGCAGCCTCGGCGACCGAGCCCGTTCCGAATCTTGCCTTGATGAACTCGGATTGCGTTGCAGTCCTTATCTCAGCCAGGATCCCGGCCGGAATGCTCCGGACCGGCAGCCCGAGTTCCCGCGCCAAGTCTCTCAATGCCGCCGCGTCGGCCTTGTCACTCACCGTCGCAACGGCCGCAAGGCCTTTGGGCCCGCCGGCCGCGTCGAGCGCGTCGCGCAAGGACGCGACACTGGCATTGCGCGTGAATCCGAGACCAGCGACCTTCATCGGAGCGCGCTCCATTGCACGATCGGTCGTGCGGCCTTCCAGGCGCGATAGCGGCCCAATGGCTCGGCCTGCGCGATCTCGAGGCGCATCAACTCGCCGCCATGACGCCGGTGCAGATCGCAGAGCAGCGCCTCGGTCTCCAGGGTCACCGCATGTGCAACCAACCGCGTTCCCGGCGCAATCCGCGACCAGATCGCATCGAACATCGCGGCGTCGAGACCGCCACCGATGAACACGGCATCAGGCGCGGCGAGGTCCGATAATGCGCCGGGCGCCTCGCCTTCGATGACGGTGATCCGGTGTGTCAGGCCGAAGCTCGCCGCATTGCTGCGGATGTTGGCGGCGCGTTCGCTACGGGCTTCGACGGCGATCGCCACCCCTCCACAAAGCGCCCACTCGATCGAGATCGAGCCCGAGCCCGCGCCGACGTCCCACAGCCGCTCACCGGGCCGCGGCGCCAGCGCCGACAGCGCAAGCGCGCGGACCGGCCGCTTTGTCAGTTGCCCGTCATGCACAAAAAGCGCATCGGCAAGACCCGAGCTGCGTGCGATTCCCTCCGCTCCCTGCGCCTCCAGCGCGATCGCGACCAGGCTCTCGCCCGAATCACCCGCATACGAGTCGGCGCGATGCTGTGTGATGGATTCACGCGGTCCGCCAAGCGCCGCAAGCGTCCATATTGCCGACGCCCCCCAACCACGCTCCGTCAGCCAGCGCGCAAGGTCGGACGCCGCTTTGCCGTCGCGCAGCAGGCAGATAATCCGTGCATCGCGCGCCAGATGCGGCAACAGCCGCTCGAACGGCGCGGCATGAAGACCGAGACAGACAGTATCCTCGATACGCCAGCCCAAACGAGCCGCCGCCAGTGAGAACGTCGACGGCGCGGAGTGCGCGTCCCACTCACCGGCCTGCAGCTTCTCGACAAGGCTTCCGCCGACGCCATGCCAGAACGGGTCGCCCGAGGCGAGCACCACCGTCGGACGGCCGCGACAGCTCAGCACGATGTTCGCATCGAACGGCACCGGCCAGGCACGGCCGCGGTCGGCGATGCCGGCGAGCGCGAGGTGCCGTTCGCCGCCGAAAACCGTTTCGGCTTCACGGAGCGCCTTTCGGCTTGCATCGGAGAGGCCGGCAAGGCCATCTTCGCCGATGCCGATGATGGTCAACCAGGGATTATCCATGATGCGCGCCCTGATCCTGGGCGGAACGGCCGATGCCAATCTGCTCGCCGCTGCGATCGCAAGCGCGGGGATCGACGCGGTCTATTCCTATGGCGGCCGCACCCGTGCGCCGGCTGACCAGCCATTGCCGGTCCGCAGCGGTGGTTTCGGCGGCGTCAGCGGTCTTGCCGACTATCTGCAACGCGAAGCCATCACGCATGTGGTCGATGCGACGCATCCCTTCGCGGCCGAGATGAGCCGCAACGCCATCGCGGCGTGCGCGCAGACCGCAACGCCGCTGCTCGCGCTCGAACGCGCGCCCTGGGACAAAACCTCCGGCGATCGCTGGATCGAGGTCGCGGACGTCGTATCCGCAGCCGCGGCCTTGCCGGACAGCCGCGCCAGCGTGTTCCTCGCGATCGGCCGCCAGCATATCGCGCCGTTCGGCAACCGGCCGCAGCATGCCTATACGTTGCGTTTCGTCGACCCGCCCGAGCAAGCGCTGCCATTGCCCGATGCCGACGTCATCGTCTCGCGCGGCCCCTTCACGCTCGAGGGCGAACTCGCGATGCTGCGCGCACGTCGCATCGAGTGGATCGTCGCCCGCAACTCCGGCGGAGCCGGCGCGCGCGCCAAAATCGACGCTGCCCGCGTGCTCGGCCTTCCCGTCATCATGATCACGCGGCCACTGCTGCCCGAGAGGCCGCGGGTGGAAAGCGTGAGCGAGGCGATGCAATGGCTCGGTCATCGGACCTGCCTCGGCGCATAGACCCAGCGGCCGACCCGCCGTGTCGCCGAATTGCCGACGATCACGAGCGTCCGCATGTCGGCCATGTCTGGCCTTGCGTCGCGCAGTTCGACCGTCTCGATCCGCTGCTCGGGCGTGCTGACGGCGCGCGCGAACACCACGATCCGCTCGTCACAGCCGGCCTCGCGCAAGATCTCGAGCGCGCGCCCAAAACCTTCCGGCCGGCTGGCCGAGCGCGGATTGTACATCGCGATCGCGAAATCCGCTTCGGCCGCAAGCCGCAGGCGTTTCTCGATCAGCGGCCAGGGCTTGAGATTGTCGGAGAGATTGATCGCGCAGAAATCATGACCGAGCGGCGCGCCGGCGCTTGCCGCCGCCGCCAGCATCGCCGTCACGCCGGGCAGAACGCGAATCGGCAGGTCGTGCCATTGCGGCGCGTCCTCCAGCGCTTCGAACACAGCCGATGCCATCGCAAACACGCCGGGATCGCCTGAGGAAACCACGACGACGTGGCCTCCTTCCGACGCGAGCCGCAGCGCGTTCAGCGGCGCGCTGCAACTCCACGCGATTGTCCGAGGGATGCAGCGTGAGCCCGGCGCGCGGCGGCACGCGCGTCACATCAGGGCGCATAGCCGACGATGTCGGTCGCGGCCGCGAGCGCAGCAGCGACCTCCGGCGTGATCAGCGCCTCGGCGCCCGGTCCGAGCCCCGCGATGGTCAGCGTGCCGGTCATTGCGCGACCTCCCTGCGCCGCCCCTGCCCGTGCACCAGCACGATCGCAAAATAGGGACAATCGGCCTCGCCGACATCTGCAAGCAGTGCGACGCGCTGATCCGGCATGGTGCCGCGTTCGACCAGCCACGCATCATCGAGGCGCCCCGCGGACGCCAGCGCGCGGCGAATCTCGGAAGATCGCGACCGGTCTTCATGACGACCAGCGCGTCGGAGTTGCGCATCCGCTCGGCGAGCTCCGCCTCCGGCAGCGTCCCCATCAGAACGGTCGTCACATCGTCGGCCAGCGCAATCGGCTGCTCCACCAAATTCCAGCAGCCGACCATGCCAGGAATGCCGGCGATCACCTCGATCTCGACACGCCCCTGCAGCCGCGCATGCAGATGCATGAACGAGCCATAGAAATAGGGATCGCCCTCGCAGAGCACGACGATGTCGATCGCGCGCGCAAATCGCGCCAGGCGCTCGGCCCATTCGTCATAGAAGTCGGCAAGCAGCCGCGCATAGTCCGGACTGTCGAACGCGATCTCGGTGGTGACCGGATATTCCATCGGATATTCGTCGACGTCAGCGGCGAGCAAGCCTTCGACAATGCGGCGCGCCTGCCCCGGCTGGCCCTTTTTGCGAAAATAGGCGACGTGCTTCGCGGCACGCACAACGCGGTCGGCGCGCACGCTCATCAGGTCCGGATCGCCTGGGCCGAGGCCGCAGCAGATGATACGTCCCATCGCTATTCGCTCCAGCTCGCCAGCGCATTGACGGCGGCAACCGTGATCGCCGAACCACCGAGCCGTCCCTCGACCGTCAGCGCTGGCGCGGGGGGCTCAGCCATCAATGCCGCCTTGGATTCCGCCGCGCCGACAAAGCCGACCGGACAGCCGATGATCGCCGCCGGCCTTGGGCAATCACCATCCTCCAGCATGTTGAGCAGATGAAACAGCGCCGTCGGCGCATTGCCGATCGCGACGATGGCACCGGCCAGATGCGGCCGCCACAGCTCGAGCGCTGCCGCGGAGCGCGTGTTGCGCATCGATTGCGCAAGCGCAGGTACCTTGACATCGCCAAGCGTGCAGATGACGGCATTGCCGGCCGGCAGCCGCGCGCGCGTAATTCCCTCCGACACCATGCGCGCGTCGCAGAGGATTGGCGCGCCCTCCTGCAGGGCGGCTCGCGCGCGCGCAGCCATGCCCGATGTGAAGCGCACATGCGCTTCCAGGCCTATCATGCCGGCGGCATGGATCATGCGCACGACCACCGGCTCTTCGTCTGGCGTGAAGCGGGCAAGGTCGGCCTCGGAGCGGATGGTGGCAAAGGACTGGCGATAGATCGCTGCGCCGTCGGTCTCGTAGACGTGCGGCATCAGCGGCCTCCCGTCAGCACGGAGGGATTTGCGACGAGGTACGAACTGCTCAACCCTCGGATGACCGGCGTATCCCGCGTCGTGCCGCGGCGGATCAGATCAAAGCCGTTGTCTGTCGCAACGAGGGTAACATCCGCAGAACCGGAATGGGCACAGCCCTTGGCGCAGCCGGAGACGTGAAGCCGCGCATCAGGTGGGATATGCCGCGCGAGCGCCGATGCCAGCATACGCGTATCCGCATGCGCATCGCCGCAGCGCGGTGCGCCGCTGCAGGTGACCACGCGCAGCCTCGGATCGCCGGCATCAGTCACGAGGTCCGCCCCATGGGGCATCTCGCGCATCCCCTCCGCCAATACCATCCGCCACGGTGTCATGCGAAGAGCCTGCGTGCTCGCAGCAAGGTCGCTGAGCGTCTGGTGCGGCATCTGCCCGAAGGCGACGCCTACCATCGCGCCGATTGAATAGATGCCCGGCACAGGACTCGACGCTTGGCCCACGGGTTCGGCATCACCGCGAAGCGACTGCGGCAGGCTCGCGCCGCCGGCGAGATGAGCCGCCATCCGTCGCCGCTCACCCCCGGCTCCGCCGGAGGCGACGAACCATTCGGCCAGCGCCAGCGCGACCTGCACAGCCTCGCTCCGCATGACCGAAAGCCCGCGCGGTACGCCATCGGCCCGCACCAGCAGTCCCCGGCTGCGATCGCGCTCGATCCTGATGTCGGCGGACGCATCCGCCAGCATCCGCGGATTGCCATCATCGATTGCGAAGCCGAACTTGGTTGGAAGATCAAGCGAGGCACCGGCAAGCCCTTGCTCAAGCTCGGTCGCGAGCGAGCGCGTTTCGTCGGCGGCAGTCCAGAACGGCGTCACCAGAATGTTGCGCTGCGCCTCGATGTCCGCGCGTGCGTCCAGCAAGCCGAGCTCGGCGAGCCCGTCGATCAACGGTGGATGGCCTTCATCGCTGACGCCGCGAATCTGGAGATTGGCGCGACTGGTCAGGTCGATCAGGCCGTTGCCGTATCGGGCCGACAGCCTGGCGATTCCCGCTGCCTGCGCCGCGTCCAGCCGTCCGCCGCGTGGGCGAATGCGCACCACGAGGCCATCGCCTGACTGCATCGGCCGCAGCGCGCCTGGACACCAGCCCTTGACCGCAACCGGGCTCATGAGCACTCCTGCAGCGCAGCCGCGATCGAATTGCGCCGTGTCTGCCAGAGCGAGGCTTCATGCAATCTCGTGAAGCAGGTTTCGATCGCAGCCAACGCCGCCGGGTTCTCGCGCGCCATGAAGCCGCGAACCTCGTCATTGCCGAGCGTCGCATCGTAGTAGAGATCGAACAGATGCGGCGGCACCGCGCCGGCGAGATGGGCGAACGCCGCCATATGCTCCAACGTCGCTGTGATTTCGGCGGCACCACGGAAGCCATGGCGCATCATGCCCGCGATCCAGGCAGGGTTGGCCGCGCGCACCCGCACCACCCGTGAGATTTCCTCAGTCAACGCGCGGGCATGCGGCTGATCCGGCCGCGTTGCATCGAGGTGATAGAGCGATGGGGCTTTCGTGCCAAGGCGCCGGGCCGCCGCCGCGATGCCCGCCTCGTGCGCGGCGTAGTCGGCCGCCAGCAGCAGATCGGTCTCCGGCAGATCCTGGGTGTGAACAAAACTGTCCGCAGCCGCGAGCCGCGCCTCAATGCCGGCGCGATCGGGCCGCATCTCGCCATCGGATGCGAGAGCCCACGACGATGCCGACAGCCAGGCTTCGCCGGCCGCCTCGCGCGCCTCCGGTGTGAAGACATCGGGGACCGACGAAATACCAACACCATAATGTCCGGGGCGAGGACCGAACACGCGCGCGATGCGCTGCCGATAGGGATTCTCGTCCGCCTCATCGCTGCGTTCGCACAACGCCTCCGCCGCGGCTTCGAACAACTGGGCCAGCCCAGAAAAGACGTCGCGGAACAGCCCCGACACCCGCAGCGTGACGTCGATGCGCGGGCGGCCGAGCTCTGCAGGCGCGATAATGTCATAGCCCGACACCCGCCCCGATCCATGATCCCAGCGCGGCGCGATGCCCGCGAGGTGCAGGGCCATCGCAAAATCCTCGCCGGCGGTGCGCATCGTCGAGGAGCCCCAGAGATCGACCACGAGTCCCTTCGGCCAGTCGCCGTGATCCTGCAAATGACGGCGCAGCAGCTCTTCGGCCAGTTTCACGCCTTGGGCATGCGCCGACGGCGTCGGCACCGCGCGCGGATCGACCGCAAATAGATTGCGCCCGGTCGGCAGCACGTCGCGGCGTCCGCGATAGGGCGAGCCCGACGGCCCCGGCGCCACGCGCCGACCCGCGAGCGCATCGCGCAGCGCCGCCCTCTCCGCCTCGCCGCAAGCGCCCCGTCCGAACACATGCAAGCCGTCGCCGAACTGGCTTTCCTTGAGGTCGCAGACGAAACGATCGATCTGCGGAATGGCCTCTGCCGCCGAGACCGACGCCGCGAGACCGAGATCGTCCTCCAGCCCGGCGATGCGCGCTTCGTCGCGGATCGCAGCGATCAGGCGCTGCCGCCGCGCCGGATCGAGACCATCGGCGGTCGAATACTCATCGAGCAAGCGCTCAAGATTGCGCAAGCCTTTGGGGACCGCGGCCTGTGCCAGTGGCGGCGGCAGATGACCGATCGTCACGGCACCGATCCGGCGCTTGGCCTGCGCCGCCTCGCCGGGATCGTTGACGATGAAGGGATAGACAACAGGCAGATCGCCGATCAGCGCCTCCGGCCAGCATGCGGGCGACAGCGCAACCGACTTGCCGGGCAGCCATTCCAGCGTTCCGTGCGCGCCGATGTGGACGACGGCATCGATGGCCTGCCGCCTGAGCCACAGATAGAACGCGACATAGGCATGGCGCGGCGTGCGCGCCAGATCGTGATAGTCGGCGTCGCGCTGTCCCACCTCACCGCGCTCCGGCTGAACGGCGATGACCGATTTGCCGCAGCAGATCGCCGCGAAATGAAATGCGCCGTCACGGCAATCGGGATCATCTTCCGGCGCGCCCCATGCGCGGCTGAGATCGCCCTGCAGCAGCTCGGGAAGGCCGGAAAGCGCCGCACGATAGTCGGCGACGTTCCACGTCAAATTTCTGCGCAAAAGAATGTCGCCCAGCGACTCCACCGGCTCAAGGTCAAATCCCGCGCCCGCGAGATCAGCCAGCATCGCCCCGACCGACGCCAGCGCATCGAGTCCGACGGCATGCGCGATCTGATGCGGCCGGCCGGGATAGTTCGAGAGCACCAGCGCAAGCCACTTCTCCTGTGCCGGCTTGCTGGCAAGCCGATGCCAGGCGGCCACGCGTGCGGCAATTGCAGCGACGCGCTCGGCATCCGGTCGATGCGCAAGATGCGCGAATTGCAGCTCGGGATCGCGCTCACCGGGCGATTTGAAGCTCACGACCCCTGTGAACAGGCGGCCGTCGACCTCCGGCAGCACCACATGCATCGCGAGATCGCCGGGCGAGAGCCCGCGGAGCGACAAGGCCCAATCCTCGCGCCGCGCGGTCGACAGCGCGACCTGGAACACCGGGCATGATGCAGCGTCGAACGGCGTCGTGCCGTCGTCACCGGCCGCGGAAAACGCGGTCGCATTGACGATGGCCGCTGGAGCGCATTGCGCGAACTGGGCGCGCAGCCAGTCGGCCACGCCCGCCGCCTTCAGCGAGGTGACGAACACGCCATGAGCATCAAAGCCCCGCTCACGCAATGCATCGATCAATGCATCGACCGGCGCCGTGTCGCCGGCCGCGAGGTCAGGAACGATAAAACGTCACCAGCACGCGCGGCCGGCCGTCCGGTGCCGGCAACGCCGTGATGGCACCGCGCCGGGAATCGTAGACGCCGATCTCGGGAAGATCGATCTCGCCGACCACCGGCCCGGCATAGAGTCCGGACGCCAGCGCCAGCTGCGCGATCACGGCCTGCGCGGCAACAGGACCGCCTTTGTCGCACAGCACCTTGAGGCGGCGCAGCGTCGAGATCGGCAAGGTCGAGAATTCGTCGAGCCGCTGATCGTCGCGGCCATCGGCCGGCAGCACGACTAGGGCGATGCCACGCTCCTTCGCCAGCCGATGCACCGCGGCCAGCCCGTATGACCAATAGGGCTCGCCGCCGATCAGCCGCACCAGAATGCCGCGCGCGTGCGAGAGCGTCCGTTCGATGTAGGTATCGACCGACAGCGGATGGCGCAGCTCCGCGAGATTGGCGAGCCGCAGCGACGGCAATGCGGCGCGGCCGCGCCGCCAGCCGGCCGCGAAGGCAGCAAGATCGCTGTCGGAAAACGACAACACCACGAGATCGGCCGGATCCTGGCCGAGGTCCCTTGGCGTCGCGGTCTCTTCAAGGCCGCGGCTCTCGCGGAAGACGACGTGCATCAGACACCAAGCCGTGCCCTGATCGCGGCTTCATCGATATCGGCATGTTCGCCGATCACGACGAGCTTCGACTGCCGCGCCCGGGCGCCCCAGGGCATGTCGAACTGATGCCGCACCCGCTCGCCGACCGATTGCACCAGCAGCCGCATCGCCTTGCCTTCGACCGCGATGTAGCCCTTGGCGCGCAGCACGTTCTGCTCGCGCGCCAGCCCCTTGATCGAGGCGACCAGCGCGTCGACATCCGAAACTTCCGGAAGATCGATCACGACGGAATTGAAATCGTCGTGCTCGTGTTCCTCCTCGCCATCGTGATGCGACGGCCGCGCCGCGAGATCGCTTTCCGCCGCCGCCCCGAGCCCGAGGATCACGCGCGCGTCGATCGTGCCGTCGACGACAGGCAACATCGGCACCTCGCGCGGCATCTCGGCCGCGATCACCGCTTTCGCTGCCTTGATCCCCTCCGCCCCGGCGAGATCCGCCTTGGTCAGCAGCACGATATCGGCACAGGCGATCTGGTCCTCGAACACTTCCGACAGCGGCGTCTCGTGGTCGAGATTGCCGTCCGCCGCACGCTGCGCATCCACCGCGGCCGGATCAGGCGCAAAACGGCCGGCGGCGACGGCCTCGGCGTCGGCGAGCGCGATCACGCCGTCGACCGTGATCCGCGAACGGATCTCCGGCCAGTCGAACGCTTTCAGCAGCGGCTTCGGCAGGGCGAGCCCGGAAGTTTCGATCACGATGTGATCGGGCTTCACGTTCCGCGCCAGCAACTGCTCCATCGCCGGGATGAAATCATCGGCGACGGTGCAGCAGATGCAGCCATTGGCGAGTTCGACGATGTTCTCGGCCGGACAATTGGCGTCGGCGCACGACTTCAGGATGTCGCCGTCGACGCCTTCGCTGCCGAATTCGTTGACCAGCACCGCGAGCTTCTTGCCGTTGGCATTGCGGATCAGATGCTGGATCAACGTCGTCTTGCCGGAGCCGAGAAAGCCGGTCACGACGGTGACCGGAATTTTGGCGAGCGTGGTCATTCTGCGGCCTCCGGCACGACGGGAAGAGGTGGAATGCGGGCGAGCGATTGCTTGCGGAAGATTTCCGGACGGCTGCGCCACGGCACGATGCCGTCGGGCGCCGCCGCATATGCGGAGGCACCGGCGATCACATCCGCGGCATTGGCTTCGGACAGCCGGCCGTAGACATAGGACCACCGCCCCGGCGCGCTGAGCGCGACCGAGCAACCCTGGCTGCAGGCCGACAGGCATGCGACGGGAACCAGATCGACGTCATCGGGCACGCCCGCCTCGACAAGCGCGGCATGCAGGCGTGCACCGGGCGCGAGCTCACCTTCCGCCGGCGTCTGGCCGGCGCGGCAGGTGATGCAGACATGAAGTGTAACGCTCATCGCCCTTCCTGGATTGACAGCGGGAAGCGATGAGGCACACGAACCGATTTTGGACAGGTTCGTTCCCCGTCGCGGAACACCCCGTCCGCCGGTTTCACAACATGCTGCGTTGGCAGGTCTCCCGGCTTGCGGAGCAGGTTTTACCCTTCGATGCCCACCTTCCCGACTCCGTATGGAATCAGTGGCTTGGGCATCTCTCCGGTGACGGTCGCGGGGGCGGCTGCGCTTCGGGCCCGATTTAGCGGAGCCCTATCGCATTCCCTCTTCGCCTGTCGTAGGACAGGAACCAACGCAGGACCACCATTCGTCCAAGCCTCGCACTTGTCAAGCCGAAGGAATGTGATGACTTCTGATGGAAAGGACGCTGAAGACGGCGCCGTCGGCACCGATCTTTCGCCGGATGCGCGCCACGCGGACAAGATGGCGAAAAAGAAGGCCGCCCGCGACCGCATCATGGCGACCAAGAGCGGTGAAAAGGGCCTGATCATCGTTCATACCGGCGCCGGCAAAGGAAAATCGTCCTCCGCGTTCGGCATGATCGTGCGCTGTGTGGCTCACGGCTTTCCCTGCGCCGTGGTGCAGTTCATCAAGGGCGCCTGGGATACCGGCGAGCGCCGCCTGCTCACCGGGCATTTCGGCGATCTCTGTCAATTTCACGCCATGGGCGAAGGCTTTACCTGGGAGACGCAGGATCGCGCCCGCGACATCGCGGCAGCGCAAGCCGGCTGGGAAAAGGCCAGGCAGCTGATCGCAGACCCAAGCCTGCGCATGGTCGTGCTCGACGAGATCAACATCGCGCTACGCTACGATTACCTCGCGATATCAGATGTCGTCGACTTCCTGACCACGTCGAAGCCGCCGATGACCCATGTCGTGCTCACCGGGCGCAATGCCAAGGAGGAGCTGATCGAGATTGCCGACCTCGTCACCGAGATGACGCTGGTGAAGCATCCGTTCCGCTCCGGCATCAAGGCCCAGCCGGGCGTCGAGTTCTGACAGACATCACCATGGCGCGCGCATTGATGATCCAGGGAGCCGGCTCGGACGTGGGCAAATCGCTCATCGTCGCCGGCCTTGCGCGTGCCGCCCGACGACGCGGCCTGCGCGTACTACCGTTCAAGCCGCAGAACATGTCGAACAACGCGGCGGTGACCGTCGACGGCGGCGAGATCGGCCGCGCTCAGGCGTTGCAGGCGCTCGCCGCCGGCGTCGAGCCGCACACCGACATGAACCCGGTGCTGCTCAAGCCCGAGACCGATGTCGGCGCCCAGATCATCGTGCACGGCAACCGGATCGCGACCGCACGCGCGCGCGAATATGCCGGCATGAAACCATCATTGATGGGCGCGGTGCTGGAGAGTTTTGCGCGCCTGAAGCAGCGCGCCGATCTGGTGCTGGTCGAGGGCGCCGGCAGCCCCGCCGAGGTCAACTTACGCAAGTCCGATATCGCCAATATGGGTTTTGCGCGCAAAGCCGACGTGCCCGTGGTGCTGGTCGGCGACATCGACCGCGGCGGCGTGATCGCGCAGCTGGTCGGCATCAAGACGGTGATCGACCCTGATGATGCGGCGATGATCCAGGGCTTTGTCATCAACAAGTTCCGCGGCGATCCGACGTTGTTCGAGGACGGCTACCGCTTGATCGAAGAGCGCACCGCCTGGCGCGGCTTTGGCGTGCTGCCCTGGTTCGTCCGCGCCGGCGAACTTCCGGCCGAAGATGCGCTCGGGCTCGGCGAGGCGCGCAAGCCCGGCCAGTGCAAGATCGCGTTCCTTGCGCTGTCGCGGATCGCGAATTTCGACGACCTCGATCCGCTGAAGCTCGAGCCCGGCGTCGATCTCGTGATGGTGCGTCCAGGCGAAGCCATCCCGGGTGATGCGAAGCTCGTCATCA
The DNA here is from genome assembly GCF_051547665.1 of Bradyrhizobium sp. BR 1433. Lineage (NCBI taxonomy): Bacteria > Pseudomonadati > Pseudomonadota > Alphaproteobacteria > Hyphomicrobiales > Nitrobacteraceae > Bradyrhizobium > Bradyrhizobium sp. BR 1433. The sequence continues at coordinate 8,221,971 of NZ_JBPUGG010000001.1, read as the reverse complement.
TGCCCGGCTCGAAATCGACCCGCGGCGATCTCGCCTTCCTGCGCGCGCAGGGCTGGGACATCGATCTCCTCGCGCATCATCGCCGCGGCGGCCATGTCCTCGGCCTGTGCGGCGGCTACCAGATGCTTGGACACAGCGTCGCCGATCCCGATGGGATCGAAGGTCCTGCCGGCGAAACACGCGGGCTCGGGCTGCTCGATGTCACGACCACGATGACCGAACAGAAGACACTGACACGCGTCAGCGCGGTGCATGCCGCGACCAGCCAGCCGATCAGCGCTTACGAAATCCATATCGGCCGCACCGACGGCCCGGATCGCGCGCGGCCTTTTGCGTTGCTTGATGGTACGGCTGAGGGCGCGGTTTCCGCAGATCGGCGCGTTCACGGCAGCTATCTGCACGGGCTGTTCGCCTCGGACGAATTTCGCAAGGCTTTCCTCGCGCAACTCGACATCGCGGCGGCCGATCAGCCCTACGGCGCCAAGGTCGAGAGCGCGCTCGACGCACTTGCCGAACACATCGAGACCCATCTCGATGTCGAAGGCCTGCTCGCGCTGGCGCGTTAAAGCGAGATGATTCCTTCTCACCTCGCCCCGCGTGCGGGAGAGGTCGGAACGCATCGTTAGATGCGTTCCGGGTGAGGGGGAGTCTCCGCAACCGCAGCTGTCGCCGAATACGCGGATACGGCCCCTCACCCCAGCCCTCTCCCCGTAAGAACGGGGAGAGGGAGCGCAGCGCCGTCGCAATCAGCGCGACAGCACGGCGGAAAGGCGAGACCATTCGCTCTCACTGCCCAGTAAGCCGAGGCGCAGCCATCCCGGTTTCTGCTGGAAAACCCGCGACCAGATCTGTGCACGGGCAAGCTTCTCCTGCGCGGCCAACGCATCGCCGGTCTCGTAGAGCCGGAACAGCGGTGTGCCGCCGACCAGCGTCCATCCCTGCGATCGCGCCATTGCATCGAGCCTGACGCAGTCGTCCGCGAGCCGCGCGGCCGTCGCCGTTGCCCAGTCGCGATCGAGCAACGCGCGCCGTCCGATCGCAATCGCGGCGCCCGAAACCGGCCAAGGGCCCGCCATCGCGGCAAGCGCGGCGATGTCCGCCTCGCTGCCGACAGCGAAGCCGAGCCGCAGGCCGGCAAGTCCGTAGAACTTTCCGAAGGAGCGCAGGATCAGCAGCCCGGCGCGTCCTGCTTCCGGTGCAAGGGACAGGTCAGGAACGGCGTCCGCAAAACTCTCGTCGATGACGAGCCGGCCAACGCGCGGCAGCAGTGCCAGCAACTCGCGCCGATCATGGCGTCGTCCATCAGGATTGTTCGGGTTGACGACGACGGCAATGTCCGCACCCGCCAGCGCGGCGAGATCGGTCACCTCGGCGACGTCCCAGCCGGCCGCCGACAACACCGCGGCATATTCATTGTAGGTCGGCGCCAGAATCCGGCGCCCGCTCCTTGAGCGCCAGATGCGGCAGCAACTGAATCGCGGCCTGCGCACCGCCCATCGCCACGATCGGCGCCTTGGTGGCATAGGCCTGCCCCGCGGCGTCGTGCAGCGATTCAAGATTGGATCGCGACGGCAAGGCGCTCCATTGCCGCGGCTCGACATCGACCAAGGGATACGGCACCCGATTGATCCCGGTCGACAGGTCGATCCAGTCGTCCGCGGCGCCGCCGAAGCGCCGCTGGGCGACATCAAGATTCCCGCCGTGCTCACGCATGCGCCGCTCCTTCACGCCAGCGCCAAGACTAGCAGCGACCCGGCCAACAGAATCATGGCGTAACGATAGAGTTTCAGCCCGGTGAGGACGTCAGCGGCAGCCGGATCGCGCGCCCCCTCGTTCAGCCAGGGCTCATCGGCGATGTGACCGTGATAGATGCGAGGACCGCTGAGCCGCACGCCGAGCGCGCCGGCCATCGCAGCTTCCGGCCAGCCGGCGTTCGGCGAGCGATGCCGACGTGCATCGCGCAACATGCATGACCACGCCTGCGAACGGTTCGGCGCGAGCAGCACGAACAGAACACCCGTCAACCGCGCCGGAATGCGATTGGCGAGATCGTCGATCCGGGCGGCCGCCCAGCCAAAGGCTTCGTGTCGCTCGGTGCGATGACCGATCATGGAGTCCAGCGTGTTGATCGCCTTGTAGCCTAGGATCCCCGGCAGGCCGAACAGCGCGCCCCAGAACACCGGCGCCACGATGCCGTCGGATGCATTCTCGGCGAGGCTCTCGATGGTGGCGCGCGCGATGCCGGCGTCGTCGAGCGTTGCCGGATCTCGCCCGACGATCTGCGCGACCGCCGAACGCGCGGCCGTGATGTCGCCGGATAGAAGAGGATTTGCGACCGCGGCGACATGGTCATGCAGCGAGCGCACGGCAACCAGCGGCCATGCCAGCACGCCGACAAGGACAACGCGAACCCATCCGGGTGCGAGCACGGACTGAACGGCCCAACCGAGCGCAATCACCAGCGCGATCACCAGGATCGCAGCCGCAATGCCGGCCACGCGACGAAACGCCGGCGGGTCGGAGGCGCGGTTCCAGGCGCTGTCGACAAGATGGATCAGCCGGCCGAGCCAGGTCACGGGATGGCCGATGCGGCCAAACAGCCACGCCGGCCAGCCGATCAGGGCATCTACCGCCATCGCCACCGCCATTGCTCCCGCAAAACCCACGATAACCCTCTCCTCGCCGCGGTCCCCCTGATGCGCAAGACATCGGCCGAGTGCAAGCCCTCCGTGACGGATTTCGGCTTTGTCTTTCTCCGCGATTGGTGGTTAGAGCGTTTGTGAACGACGTGCGTACCGGTCGCACAGGAGATGATATGGCCGTCATTCTGATCACGGGGGGAGCGCGGTCCGGCAAAAGCCGGCGCGCCGAACTTCGTGCGCGCAGCTTTCCGGGACAGCCGGTCTATATCGCGACCGCCGAGGCGCTCGATGCGGAAATGGATGAGCGGATCGCCAAACATCGCGCGCGGCGCGGCAGCGACTGGATCGAGCGCGAGGTGCCGCTCGATCTGGTTGAAGTGCTGTCCGGGACCGATGGCGCTGGTGCAAGGCTGGTCGATTGCCTGACGCTCTGGCTATCCGATCTGCTGCATGCCGGGCGCGACTGGTCGCAGGAAGTGACGCGGCTGGCGGATGCGCTGTCGCGCCAGCACGGCCCGGTCGTGCTGGTCACCAACGAGGTCGGTCTCGGCATCGTGCCAGACAATGCATTGGCGCGGACGTTCCGCGACGCCGCAGGAATCATGAACCAGACTATCGCCGGCATCGCAGACGAGGTCGAGTTCGTCGTTGCGGGCCTGCCGATGAAGCTTAAATGAAGTCCGAGATCGATCCCGCCAAAGGCCCCGCGATGGTCTCATTCGACGATACGTTTCGCCGCCAACTGCACGAACTGTTCGTGTGGCGGCGCGACGTGCGGCGGTTCCGGGCCGATCCGCTGCCGGATGGCGCGATCGAGCGGCTGATCGAGATCGCCTGCCTGTCGCCTTCGGTCGGCCTGAGCCAGCCCTGGCGGTTCGTCATTGTCGACGACAAGACACGACGCCGCGCTGTCATCGACGACTTCAAGGCCTGCAACGCCGATGCGCTGCGGTCCTATTCGGGCGAGCGCGCCACAAAATACGCAGCGTTGAAATTATCGGGCCTCGAGGAAGCGCCGGGCCATCTCGCCGTGTTCGCCGAGAAGACCGACCGGATCGGCGCCGGTCTCGGCCGCGCGACGATGCCGGAGACGTCGGAATATTCCGTGGTGGCCGCGATCTGCTCGATGTGGCTTGCCGCGCGCGCCGAAGGCATCGGCATCGGCTGGGTATCGATCCTCAATCCAGAACGCATTCATGGCGTTCTGGAAATCCCGGACTCCTGGAAATTTATCGGCTATCTCTGCATCGGTTACCCCCAGACCGAGTGCGACCGCCCGGAGCTCGAACAGGCCAAATGGGAATCGCGGCGAGGTCCGGATGAATTCACCATCCGACGCTGACCGAGCCCCTGCCGGCGACGGCACCTTGAGCTGTGACGCGCACTGGCGCGCCGACATCGCCTCGCTGGTCTTTCCCGTGCCGGAGCACCGCGCTATCTGCGCGGTGCGTCGGGGCGCCTTTCGCACGCTGCTGGGCACCGATCCGACGGTGGACGCATGTCTCGCCCATTTCAGGCGGTTTGAACCAGCCTTCAAGGCAGCCGCACGCGCCAAGATCGAGCGCAAGCGCATTCCCCTTGGAACAAATTTGCATCTTACCAGTCGCGACATCACCCGAAAGCTGCTAGAAGCCGATCAAATCGAATGTGGAGAACGACCATGAGCCAGTCCCAGACCGCGCAAACCCAGGTTACTCAAGCTCAGGTCACGCATCTGCCGATCGCTACCCGACAGGTCGGACGGCTTGCACAGTCGTTGATGGCCATGACGCTCGGCCTGTTCATCGTCGGCGTGGTCGGCTTCTCGCACATCGACGTGATCCACAACGCCGCGCATGACGTGCGCCATTCCAACGCCTTCCCCTGCCACTGATCTCGTTGGCATGAGCACGTTTCGCTCGATCGTCTTCTCGTCGGTCATTGCCGGGTTCATCGTCGGCCTGATCGTCACGGCGGTCCAGCAATTCGGCACCGTTCCCCTGATCCTCAGGGCCGAGGTCTACGAGAAGGCGGCCACGCACAAGCACGAAGCCGCCGCGCCACCGCAGGTGATCCTCGTCCATGATCATGCGGATCATGATCATGGCGCGGAGGCCTGGGAGCCGCGCGACGGTTTGGAACGCAACGTCTATACCGCGGGGGCAAACATCCTGACTGCGATCGGTTTTGCGCTTCTGCTCTGCGGCTTCCTCGCGGTTCGCAGCGGCGCGACCGGCGAGCGGATCTCGTGGCATGAAGGCTTGATGTGGGGCCTCGCCGGTTTCGCCGTCTTCACCATTGCTCCGGGCCTTGGACTGCCGCCTGAATTGCCGGGGGTCCCCACCGCTCCGCTGCTTTCGCGCCAGATCTGGTGGGTGACGGCGGTGCTGGCGACCGCAGCCGGCCTCGGGCTGATCGTGTTCCGGCGCTCGATGCCGGCCGCCATCGCCGGCGTGGTCCTGATCATGCTGCCGCATCTAATCGGCGCGCCCGAGCTGGAGCACGTCGAGACCAACGTGCCTTCGTCCCTGTCGCATCAGTTCATGGTCGCCGTCACGCTGACCAGTCTGGTGTTCTGGTCCCTGCTGGGCAGCCTGACGAGCGCCGCATTCGCCTATTTCGACCAGCCAAGCTCATCCGCTCGCGGGTGACAGCCGCTGCCGGAAGAACGCCAGGATCTCATCGCGGGCCGCGATGGTCGGCTGGCCGGCCTCGTCGATCAGATGCACAGTCACGACGCTGTGCGGTGTCGTGACGAAATTCCGGAAGAACGGCGGCGCATCGCGGTTCGCCGCGCCGTCGGGAAGCACCCGCCCAATGAAGCGGTCGCCGAGTGCCTCGCGATAGGCCGCAAAGCGCTGCGCCATGCAGAACTTGTCGCCCTCAAAGCGATAGGCCAGCACGGTCAGGTCTTCGCGTTCCAACCGCTCGCGGACCGCCTTGACCTCCTCCGGCGCGATCTCGATGCCCGCCGGATCGTTCAATGGCAATGACGGCTGCGAAAGCACCGGCGCCAGCATCGACGGCTCCAGCATCATGGTGAGCGCGAAATTGCCGGTAAAGCACATCCCGATGGCCCCGACACCGGGACCGCCGCATTCACCATGGGCAAATCGCGCCAGCGCGCGCAGCCATTGCGTCACGGGACTCGACCGGTTTGCGGCCATCGCGCGAAACTCCGCGCTGACGCAGGCGCGCTGAAACACCGCGGCGCCCTCCTCTGCGCTCGCGACAGCGCCGTCACGGCCGAACAGCGACGGCATATAGACGGTGAAGCCGGCATCGCGAACCCAGCGGGCGAAGCGCGCCACATGCGGGCTGATGCCCGGCATCTCCGCCATCACGATCACCGCAGGACCTTCGCCGCCAACATGAACCGTCTTGCCGGCTCCATCGAGGGTGATCTGGCGGCGCTCGAAATCCTCGAGCGGATCGTCCTGGGTCATCGGCCGGTTCGGCATCGGCGGTCCTCCTGATCGAGATCGGCAGCGTCTCGGCGTCAGAGTTGCGATTTTCCGGCCCGGCAGCTAGTGTCAAAAATGACATTGATCGCGGATTTTATGACATGACCAGGATCGCGGTTGTCGAGATCGACGGCTGCCTCGCGTCAGCGGCCGCCATCACCCACGACGTGCTGGCCACCGCCAACCGGATCAGTACGACGAAGCGCACGCGCTTCGAGGTGACGACGCTGCGTTTTGGGCCGAGGCGGCGCGCCGCCCGATTGCGCGGCGCCGACCTCGTCATCGTTCCCGGGCTCGGCTCGGCATCGGCCGGCGAGCTGGAGCGGAAGCTGGCGACACCGGCATGCCGGCACGCCCGCGACATGCTGGTGACGGCGTTCGCGAACGGCGCGATGCTCGCCGCGTCCTGCGCCAGCAGTTTCCTGCTCGCGGAGACCGGCCTGCTCGACGGCAAGCGAGCGACCACGACATGGTGGTTCGCGCCGCTGTTCCGGCAACGCTATCCGAACGTCGAACTGATGACGGAGCGGATGGTGGTGGCCGACTGGCCGATCGCAACCGCCGGCGCGGCGATGGCGCAGATGGACCTGATGCTTGCGGTGATCGCGCGTTTCGGCAGCCCGGCGCTGGCCAAGGGCTGCGCCAATTACCTGCTGCTTGGCGAGCGGCATTCGCAGGCGCCGTTCATGGCGATCAATTATCTTGCCAGCCAGGACCCCAAGGTCGCCAGGGCCGAGAAATGGGTGCGCAGCAACATCGCGCGCGACTTCACGATCGGGGACGTTGCCGCTGCCGTCGCGCTGACGCCGCGGACATTTGCCAGACGGCTCGAGGCGATCTGCGGCGTGTCGCCCATTCAATTCGTGCAACGCATCAGGATCGAGACGGCTCGGTCGTTGCTCGAGACCACGCGCCTGTCGGTCGAAGAGATCGCGGGCAAGGTTGGATATGCCGAGCCCTCGACCCTCCGCCGGCTGATCCGGCGCGAAACACGGCATTCGCCGCGGCATTTCCGTTCAGGCGGTTGATCCGCAACGACGCCACATCCGCGATGAAATCATCACGCCGACAGCCACGCGAAGGCGCGGCGCAAGAATGCCGGCGCATCCTTTTCGACTGGCGTGCCATGGGCCATCAGCACCTTTTCGGCGGGCCACGCCAGGATCCTCTGCAAGGCCGCACGCGCCGCGCGGCGGCCCGTGAAGGCAACGCGGAACTTGCGCGGCACCGACGGCTCCGGCCCGACCATCAGGTCGAGTTTCGCGATCGTTGCCCTCCAGCCCGAGACCAGTTCGGGAGGAATCTGCTGCAGCAAGTCGGTGAACAGCACGGTGCCGCTTTCGACATGGAAGAACACCACCTCCGTGGTGATCAGGTTGCCGCGCATCACCACTTGATCGATCTGTCCGGCCCAGTCGAGGCTCGGCGCGTCCGCGAGATCGGCGTCGAAGCCGAGGTCACGGCGCCGATTGCGCAAGCCCGGCGGGGCGTGGAGCACAGCGGCCGGATAGGCCCGCTTCCACTCGGCGAGGAACAGATGATGCAGCGAGTTGGGCGCCACGATGTGCCTGACCTGGCCGAGCGCGTTGACGCCGGCCTGCAATTGCTCCGTCAACCGGACCGGCGACCAGATGAAAAGGGCACCGTCCGCCAGCCTGACGATGGCCATCCGGGTCGGATAGTGAAACCCGGCGACCGCAAGGTTCGGTCCCCCGGCAATCCAGATGTCGTGGCCGAACTGCTGCAATACCGCCATTCGCGATGAACCTTGACCGTCGGGCTCCGCATCCAACCCCGCACGCTGCCGCCGGCGTTGCGGGTTCATTTACCATGCCCGGCGTGACAGGCCGCGGACAAGGGGCAATGTCGATCATCGGTTCCGATTGCGCCGCAGCCAATTGCAACGATCGGGTTTACGCAACCTTAGACGATTTGATCCAAATGTTGCGCGTGCACGACGCGAATGGGATGAAGCGGCCGATGTCGCAGAAGTCGGACCTCGAGGGACACAGGCTGGCCTTCGCTGATGACGCCGCCCGTCACCTCGCAGCGGATGACGCAGGTCGTGGCGCCGCGATGCCGCGCCCAACCATCAACCGAACTTCGAATGCGTCCACAGGTCAGCCGCAGGCGGCAATCGCGCATTCACCGCAGTCCGGCGCGGGCGTGCTGGTCTCCGCGCTGCATGAGGCCGACTGGCTCACGGCTGACCGTGTCACGGCCTTCACCCGGGTGTTTCTCGTCCTGTTCATCGGCTGCATCGCGATCATCCCATGGGCTGCGCCGACGATGGATGTCGGCCATGATTTCGCGGCGTTCTGGACCGCGGCGAAGCTCGCGCTCGAAGGCCGCGCCGGCGACGCCTATGGCGACGCAGGCCGCGCCGCTGTAGCCGCCGTGCTCGGTCAGAACACCTACGCACCGTTCTTCTACCCGCCGACGTCGCTGCTGTTCTGGATGCCCTTCGCACTGGTTCCCTTTGCAACGGCGGCCGTCGTCTGGATCTTCGCGACCGGCGCCGCCTATGCAGCCGCGGTGACAGCCACGCTCGAGCGCGGCTCCGTCGTTCCCGCGCTCGCCTTTCCCGCCGTGTGGGTGTGCGCGCTGTTCGGACAGAATTCGCTGCTCTCGGCGGCCCTGCTCGGCGGATCGGCCGTCACGCTGGACCGCTACCCGGTGATCGCCGGCGCGTTGCTCGGGTGCTTCAGCTACAAGCCGCAGATCGCGCTGCTTGCGCCGCTGTTGCTGATCCTGACTCGGCGCTGGCGCGCGCTGGCTGCAGCGGCCGCAACGACGCTCGTGCTTGTGCTGGCGGCCACCGCCTTCTTCGGAATCGACCCGTGGATCAAATTCGTTGCCGTTCTGCCGGAGGCAAGCGCCTGGAGCCTCGGCGGCGGACCCGGTTTCGAGAAGTTCGCCAGCCCCTATGCCGCGGTCAGGCTGGCCGGCGGATCCAGCAGCACGGCCTGGCTCGTCCAGGTGACCGCGGCCGCGATCGCGATCGCCGTCCTGATCCTGGTGCTGCGAAAACGTCCCGGCGGCGCCGCCGAGATCGCGCTGATGGTGGCGATGACCGGCCTGTGCGTGCCGTCGCTCGGCAACTATGAGGTCGTGATCCTGGCGATCCCGGGCGCGTGGCTGATCGCCCAGGCGCTTGCGCAGGGCTGGCTGCCCTATGAACGCATCGCCCTCGCTGCGCTTTATTTGACGCCATTCGCCATGGTGCCTGCGGGCGCCAACGGCCTGCAACTGGCACCGATCGCCGCCGCGGCAGTTGCCATCCTTGTCGTGCGCCGCATCAGGCATCTGCCGCCCTCGGACAGCGAAATCGTGCAGGCCTGACGCCCTAAGCGAAGCTATGACCCACAAACGACGACCCATATTGGCTGTCGTCCCTGCGAAAGCACTAGTGCATGCACGTATCTCTGAGGCTCCATCCTGCAGCGACGGCATGGAAGTATTCGAGGCCGGCTTTGAAGGTGATGGGGCCTGGCGGCTTGGACGACCGGTAGCCGTCCCAGCCGCCGAGGCGACCGATGATCCATGCGGCCCAAGCGAGGGTGTCGGGCAGGTGTGGATTCTTCAGCTTTTTGGTTCTGGCCTCGAGCTGCTGATTGAGGGCCCTCAAGGTGGCGATCTCATCGCTGTTAAAGGTCGTGGAGATGCCCTGCTGGCCACCGTTGCGCGCCTGCAGGAGCTGGATGGTAATGACCGCGGCTTTAGCAGCGATGGTGACCAATTTGAGAAGCCGCTCGGCGATGCCGATCTGGCTATCCTCGAGCTTGAAGCCCTGTGTCTTGAGGACGCGGAAGAACTGCTCGATGATCCAGCGCTGCTTATACCAATCGACGATGCGCCAACCATCGTCTGCATTGGCGACCTTATGTGAGGTGATGAGACGCCAATGCAGCGGTTCGACGTCGGGACCGGCATTGATCTCGCGGACGTCAACGATGGCGAGCGGCAGGCTTTTCGGCAAGTTTCGCAGGAACTTGCTCTGAGGTCGGGCAAGCTCGATCGCGCCGAAGCGAAGTTCGAGGTCCGCCTGACGCGCAGGCCGTTGCGCACGTGCGGGCAATTGGACGGTGCGCCGCTGCACCGGCGCCATGGCATCGATGGCCACGTACAGACCCGTCGCGTCGGCCAACTTGCGATCATGCATGCTGCGAGCGATCACGTGGTGGTTTTGCTCGGCCGCGCCGGCATAAAGAGCAAAAATATCGCTCTCGCGGTCACCAAGCAGGGTCACCATTGCGGCGCCCGCGAGCAGCGGCTTGGCCGCAAGGGCTGTGGTGAGCCAGCGCTGCGATTCCTTGTCTGACAGGTCGCGGCTGTCATGCGAGACGGTCCGGCGGCCCTCACGCGTCCACACCTCGCCGCTCAGAAGTCCCAGACAAGTGCCATTGTCCGCATCCACCGCCAGCAGCGGGTGCAGCAGCACGCCGTGATTATTGCCCTTGCCGATTTCTCCCAGCCCGCGTCGGCGTCGTGCGGTGGTGTTGAAGTGGATCTCGCTGGTGTCCTGGATCGCCAGCACATGGCGGCCTCTCACCGCCGCAACCGTGCTTTCGCTCCAGCTTTCGATGATCCGCTCCGTTGTCACCTTGTCATGGCCCAGAAAGCGGTTGAACCGCACTTCCAGCGCACGATCCCCTCGGGAAAGCCGCCGCAGGCACACATCCTTGCCCGCAACCATGCGTCCGACAAGCGTCGCCCCCCTTTATCGAGGCGACGATCCCCGAACCGGCCCAACGTCCAGTCAATCCGCGACAACATGCCGGCACCTCCACCCAAACCGAAGTGCCGCAATAGGAATCACATGGATCGCCAATTCTGGAATCCCAGCCTTGCTACCCGAGTCAATCGGTCGCATCAGATGTGTGCATGCACTAGTGCGAAAGCAGGGACCCACAACCACAAATGCTGATTGTTGAACGATGTTGGGACAACAAGTCCCACTCACAACACCTGCCGCGGCGTATGGGTCCCTGCTTTCGCAGGGACGACACCGAACAAGCTGTTTGGTAGTTAAATCCGAAAACCAATGTGGCTCATAACGCCGCAACGCGACGAACCGCACGTTGTGCTGCTATCCAGCCGGCATCAGGATCGCCTCCCGCGCCGCGCGCCAGCTCGCCTCGTCGGGTGCGCACAGCAAGCCGCCGGTCAGATTGACCGGCCGGTAGGGTGATCCGTCGAAATGCGCGCTGTAGCCGCCGGCCTCGCGATGCAACAGCCAGCCAGCGGCATGATCCCACGGCATCAGCTTGTTGTAGAACAGCAGGTGGCAATGTCCGGACGCCGCCATGCGATACTCATGCGCGGCGCATCTGAGCCAGGCGCTGCCGCCGAGCCTGGAAAGATTGCCGGCGACAATCGTGCGCAGCGGCTCGGGCAGGAAGTTGACGCCGACGATCGCATCCATCTGCTTGACCGGCACGGCGGGAGCCACTTTGAGGTCATGCTGCCGGCCGTCCGGCATCGCGAGCCACGCGCCCTCGCCGCGCAGCGCGAATGCGGTGTCGTTGCTGACCGGATCATGGATCGCACCGAACACGATCTCGCCGCGCATGGTGGCCGCCACCATGGTGCCGAACAGCGGCAGGCTCGAGGTGAAGTTCCGCGTGCCGTCGATCGGATCGATGATGAAGGCAAGCTCCGCGGTTCCGACCTGATCGAGCGCGGCCGGATCACGCGCGGTGCCCTCCTCGCCGATCACAACCGCATTCGGAAACGCCCGCAGCAGCGCCGCCGATATCGCCTGCTCCGCCAGCTCATCGGCTTCGGTGACGACGTCGAATGCCGATGTCTTGGTGCGGACCTCGATCTCCCGCACGCGGCGGAACCGCGGCATGATCTCGCTGCGACCCACTTCGGCAAGGATGGCTCCGATATTCAGCGTATCGGCATGGGACAGTTTCACGCGGCATTCTCCTGCGTTGCGCCGGCATCCTATCGTGGAATTGCGACTGCGTGGCGGTCAGCGGCGCTGGTTGTAGACATCGATGCAGACGGCGCCCAGCAGGACGAGGCCCTTGATCACTTGCTGATAATCGATGCCGATACCGAGGATCGACATGCCGTTGTTCATGACGCCCATGATCATGGCACCGACCACCGCGCCGCCGACCCGGCCGACGCCGCCATAGGCCGACGCACCGCCGATGAAGCAGGCGGCGATCACATCGAGCTCGAAGCCGAGGCCGGCCTTCGGCGTCGCGGTGTTAAGCCGGGCTGCGAACACCAGCCCGGCAAGCGCGGCCAGCATGCCCATATTGACGAAGGTGAAGAAGGTGAGCCGTTCGGTCTTGACGCCGGACAGTTTCGCCGCCTTGGCATTGCCGCCCACCGCGTAGATCTGCCGCCCGATCACTGTCCGCCGCGTGACGAAGCCATAGAGCGCGATCAGGACGGTCATGATGACGAGCACGTTGGGCAGGCCGCGATGCGAGGCGATCAGATAGGTGAAGTAGAGCACCGCGCCCGCCAGCGCGATGCTCTTGACGATGAAAAACGCATAGGGCTCGACGGCGATGCCGTGCGCCTGCTCGCGCGCCCGGCTCCTGGCGGTCGCCAGCACCAGGACAAACGCCAGGACGATGCCGATCGCGAGCGACGTCGGATAGAGCGTGCCGGCGCTCGGGAACAGCTCGGGGATGAAGCCCGACGACAGCTTCTGGAAGGTCGGCGGAAATGGCCCGACCGACTGGCCCTGCAGCACCGCAAGCGCGAGGCCCTTGAACACCAGCATGCCTGCCAGCGTCACGATGAAGGACGGAATGCCGAAATAGGCCACCCAATAGCCCTGGGCCGCGCCGATCGCGGCGCCGACCAGGAGGCAGGCGACGAACGCGATCGGGTAGCTGACATGGTAGCGCACCATCAGCACCGCGGCGACCGCGCCGACGAAGCCCGCGACCGAGCCGACCGAAAGATCGATATGCCCGGTGACGATCACCAGCAGCATGCCGAGCGCCATGATGACGATGTAGCTGTTCTGCAGCACGAGATTGGTGAGGTTGAGCGGCTGCAACAGCGTGCCGTCGGTCACGATCTCGAAGAACAGCATGATCGCGAGCAGCGACAGCAGCATGCCGTAGTTGCGCAGATTGTTCTTGATGAAGCCGGAATGCCTGGGGGCCTCGGGAAGTGATACCGTCTTGTCGGTCATGATGCCCCTCCTCCGGCGCGTGCCGCCCTTTCGTCAGCGCCGCGTCTGGACATTCTGACATTGCGCATGATGGCGCGCATGATCTTCTCCTGCGTCGCGTCGTGGCCTGCGAACTCGCCGACGAAGGCGCCGTCATTCATCACGCAGATCCGGTCGCAGATGCCCAGCAGCTCGGGCATCTCCGAGGAGATCACCACGACGCCCCTGCCGGCCTCCGCCAGCTCGTTGATGATGGAGTAGATCTCGTATTTCGCGCCGACGTCGATCCCGCGGGTCGGCTCGTCCAGCAGCAGCACCCTCGGATCGGTCATCAGCCATTTCGACAGCACCACCTTCTGCTGGTTGCCGCCCGAGAGGTCGCCGGTCGCCTGGTAGACGTCGGAGCAGCGGATCCGCATCCGGGTGCGGTAGTCGCTCGCGGCTTTCAGCTCGGCGACATCGTCGATCACGCCGCGCTCCGACACCTGGCGTAGGCTCGCCACCGTCACGTTCTTGCGGACGTCGGCGGCAAGGATCAGCCCGAGCTGCTTGCGGTCTTCGGTGACATAGGCGATGCCGGCATCGATCGCGGCCGGCACGCTGGACAGATCGGCCTCGCGGCCATCGAGCCGGACCTTGCCGGAGACGTTGGTGCCCAGGCGCGGCCGAACAGGCTCATGGCGAACTCGGTGCGGCCGGCGCCCATCAGGCCGGCAATGCCGACCACCTCGCCGCGGCGCAGCGTGAAGTCGACGTTCTTGATCACCTGGCGCTCGGTATGCAGCGGGTGATACACCGACCAGTTCTCCACCGTCATCACGGGTTCGCCGATCTCCGCCTTCCGCTCGGGAAAACGATGCGCCAGATCGCGGTCGACCATGCTGCGGATGATGCGGTCCTCCTCGATCCGCTCGGTGCGGCAGTCGATGCTGTCGACGGTGCGGCCGTCGCGCAGCACCGTGATACGGTCGGCGACGCGCGCAACCTCGTTCAGCTTGTGCGAGATCAGGATCGAGGCGATGCCCTGCTCGCGGAAGGCCAGGAGACGCTCGAGCAAGGCGGCGCTGTCGGCTTCGTTGAGACTGGCGGTCGGCTCGTCGAGGATCAGGAGGCGCACCCGCTTGGAGAGGGCCTTGGCGATCTCCACGAGCTGCTGCTTGCCGACGCCGAGGTCGGTGATCGGCGTATCCGGCGGCTCCCGCAAGCCGACCTGCGCCAACAGCTCGGCGGTCCGCCGATGCACCGCGTTGCGGTCGATGACGCCGAACCGCGACGGCGGATGCGACAGAAAGATGTTCTCGGCAATCGACATCAGCGGGATCAGCGCCAGCTCCTGATGGATGATGATGATCCCGAGCGCCTCGCTGTCGTTGATGTCGCGGAAGCGCCGCTCCTCGCCGTCGAACACGATCGATCCCTCGTAGCTTCCGGCCGGATAGACCCCGCTCAGCACCTTCATCAAGGTCGACTTGCCGGCGCCGTTTTCGCCGACCAGCGCATGGATCTGCCCGGCCTCGACGGTGAAGCTGACGTCGCGCAACGCCTGCACGCCGGCAAAGCTCTTGCTGACGCCGCGCATCTCAAGCAATGCCGTCATCGGATCATGTCCCGCAACGTCGGTCGTCCCCGGCGCGGCTCGCCGCCGCTCGCCCGGCGATCCGCCCTAGAGCCTATTCCGTTCCGATTAAACCGGAACGGGACTCTAGATTCTAGTTTTGACGCGTTTTCCTCACGCGAAGCGGTAGCCACTTCGCTCGAAAACGCTCTAGTCGAATTGCGAGCGCTTGTAATAGCCGCTGTCAATCAGGACTTTCTCCCAATTGGTCTTATCCACCACGACCGGCTTGAGGAGATAGGACGGAACCACCTTGACACCGTTGTTGTAGGTCTTGGTGTCGTTGACGGCGACCTCCTTCTTGCTCAGCACGGCGTCGACCATGTCGGCGGTCACCTTGGCGAGGTCGCGGGTGTCCTTGAAGATGCTCGAATACTGCTCGCCGCGCAGCATCGCCTTGATCGAGGGGACCTCGGCATCCTGCCCGCTGATGTACGGCATCGGCTGGTCCTTGCTGCCGTAGCCGACGCTCTTCAGCGAGGAGATGATGCCGATCGACAGGCCGTCATAGGGCGACAGCACCGCGTCGACGCGCTTCTTGCCGTAGAACGCGCTGAGCAGGTTGTCCATCCGCGCCTGCGCGGTCGCGCCGTCCCAGCGCAGCGTCGCGACCTTGTTCATGCCCGTCTGGCCGCTGCCGACCACGAGCTTGCCGCTGTCGATATACGGCTTCAACACCGACATCGCGCCGTCGTAGAAGAAATACGCATTGTTGTCGTCGGGCGAGCCGCCGAACAGCTCGATGTTGAAGGGCCCCTTGCCCTCCTTGAGCCCGAGCGCGTTCTCGATCGACTGGGCCTGCAGCACACCGACCTGGAAATTGTCGAAGGTCGCGTAAAAGTCGACGTTGGGGGTGTCGCGGATCAGGCGGTCATAGGCGATCACCGTGATGCCCTGGGCCTTGGCCTGCTTCAGGACATCGGACAAGGTGGTGCCGTCGATGGCGGCGATGACCAGCACCTTGGCACCCTTGGTCACCATGTTCTCGACCTGGGAGAGCTGGTTCGGAATGTCGTCTTCGGCATATTGCAGATCGGTGCCGTAGCCGCGCTCCTTCAGCACCTTGACCATGTTGTTGCCGTCGTCGATCCAGCGCGCCGAGGACTTGGTCGGCATCGCGATGCCGATGGTCGGCTTGCTCTGGGCCATGGCGTCGCGATCCGACACCGTCGCGGCAAGGCCGGCCAGCGCAAGCGCGAACAAGGCGGTCTTCAATTTGAACATGCTTCACTCCCTTGCTTTTTTGAGTTGGGATTCCAGTTGCCGTGGACAGCGTCAATCGACGGCGATCGTTCGTTGGGCTGGTCGTCAGATTCTACGGTGATGTCGGATCGGCGCCGGGACCGTCACGAACCGAAATTGCGGAATGTCGATCGAACTCGTCAACAGTGCCAATGCTCACCCCGCACGATCGGCCATGTCGATCCCGCAATGCCGGGTTCAGCCGCGAGTCATGTCGTGGGGCGAACGAGGCGCAGGAACGACGTGGAGCATCATGAGGCGCCGGTCTCCCGGAATCGTTGTCGCGCGCCAGCGTCCGCCAGGACGTCTGGCGGTGCGCCACCGTTACTTGCATCCTTTGGTTGACGTTGCCCCTACTATATGGACGCAAGCACCGACTGGCCATTTAGTTAATTATCCGAAGAAATTGATCGGAGACGTGGAGGGTTGTGGGGCACTATCCGGAATCGCTGGCAAGTCCCAAAAGCCCCCAAGGTTGGCCTGGCACTGCTTCTGGCAACCTTTGGCGGGATTGTGCCTTCACCCTGCTATGGATGCAAGCACCATTTATTTCACGATCAGAATAAATTAGCCCGAACTGCCGGCCGACGGCAGCGACCTTCAGGCGTCGATGTCAGAGAGATCGTCGACAACCAGCAATGCCTCGGTGAAATCGTCGTCGCTGAAATAGGGGCTGCGGGTGATGACGACGGGGATGCCGGCGCCCGCCGCGGCGGCGAGGCCGTTGCCGGAATCCTCGATTGCGACGCAATCTCCCGGCCCGAGCCCGAGCCGGGTCAGGACCTCGGTGTAGACGTCGGGGTGCCGGCTTCTTCCGCGGCACGTCGTCGCCGGCAACGATCGCCTCGAACTGATCGGCCCAGTCCAGCCCGAGCGAAACCGAAAGCAGCGCATCGATATTGGCGTGCGAGGTGGTCGTTGCGATCGCCAGGCGCTGGCCGCGGCTGCGCGCGCCGGCGAGCCAGGCCCTGACGCCCGGCCGCAACGGGCAGCCGCCGGCGGCAATCAGCGCGGCGTACCGCGCGGTCTTGATCCTGTGCAGGTCGGCGATCTCGGCGAATGTCAGCATTGGGACCGCGTTGCGCTGGTCGAAGGTGCGGATGCGCTCCTTGCCTCCGGCCACCCGAAGCAGCCGCGCATAAGTGACCTGGTCCCAGAACCAATCGAGGCCGGCTTCGGCAAAGGCCTCATTGAAGGCGCGGCGGTGCACCTCCTCGGTTTCGGCAAGCGTACCGTCGACATCGAAGATCAAGGCGCGGGCGCTCGCGATGATGTCGCGCATCCCGGCGGACCGGATCACGGCGAGCGCCTCGTTCATCGTCCCTCGCCCGCCGCACCGGCGCCTTTGACGAACACCCGGCTGGCAAGCACGTCGCCGGCCTCGATCGACATCACGTCGTCGGCCGTCAGCGTGCGGTCGAGCTTCGCCACGATCCGGTTGGCCTGGCGCAACCGGATGCGATCGAGCGCGTTGCGGATCGAGCGTGCATTGGAGAACAGCGGTTGTTCCTTGACGGATTCCGATGTACCGGACGAAGGCCTCGCGTGCTTCCGGGGAGAACCGATAATTCTGCTGCTGCAACATCAACTCGGCGATCCAGAGCAACTCGCCGTCCGAATAGTCGGGGAAGTCGATGTGATGCGCGATCCGGGAGCGGAAGCCCGGATTGCTCTGGAAGAATTTCTCCATGCGGTCACCATAGCCGGCCAGGATCACCACCAGATCCTCGCGCTGCTGCTCCATGATCTGCAGCAGGATCTCGATCGCCTCCTGCCCGTAGTCGCGCTCGTTTTCGGGGCGGTAGAGGTAATAGGCCTCGTCGATGAACAGCACGCCGCCCATCGCCTTCTTCAATATCTCTTTCGTCTTCGGCGCGGTGTGGCCGATATATTGGCCGACGAGGTCGTCGCGCGTGACACTGATGACGTGGCCGCGGCGCACGAAGCCGAGCTTGTGCAGGATGCCGGCCATCCGCAGCGCGACCGTGGTCTTGCCGGTGCCGGGATTGCCGGTGAACGACATGTGCAGGGTCGGAAATGTCGTCGCCAGCGCCATCTTCTGCCTGATGCGTTCGACCAGCAGCAGCGAGGCGATCTCGCGGATGCGGGTCTTCACCGGCTTCAGGCCGATCAATTCGGAATCGAGCTGGTCGAGCACGTCGCCGATGCCGAGGTCGGCGAATTCATGGCGAAGGTCGATGGTCTCGAGCGGGGTCTCGCGGATTTGTTCGCTGATCTGTTCTTGCGCCTGCGTCATTATCATCTCGCCTGGAAAAGCTCCGTCGCCGCGGCGGCGACGACGGAGAAGTGCATCCGGACCAGGACGGTCGAGGGAGCAACCCGCCTGGTTTGCAAGCCGGACGCGGTCAATGATCGGTGTAGCGTTCGCCTTCGGGGCGGCCCGCTGCATAGGAATGGGTCGCATAACGCAGATTGCGTCCGGCCGCCTCCTGGCGGTCGAGCCGGAAGCCTGGCTCCTCCTGCGGCCGGTTGACGATGAAGGAGATGCGAACCAACTCCCAGCCCGGGCTGGAATCAAAGCCGGAGATCCGGATATAGCGGTCGCCATAGACCCGTCGGCAGTCGGCGAGCTCCTTCATGATGCCCGCCGCATCGCGCAGGTCGAACATCGGCAGGCCCCACATATCCCAATAGGTGTTGCGGGGATGCGGATCGTCGGTGAACTCGATGTTCACCGCCCAACCCTTGTCGAGGCAGTATTGCACCTGCGCGGCGATTTGCTCGTCGGTGAGATCGGGCAGGAACGAAAAGCAGCCTTGGGTAACGCGCATGAGAACCTCCTCTCAGACCGCCATGCTCGGCGTGGGAACGAAATCGGGGGCGTCGGTTGACTCGTAGTTGAAGGTGACGTCCTTCCAGACGTCGAGCGCCTCGCGCAGCGGCGTGCAGGTCTGCGCCGCCTTGGCCAGGATCTCGGGCCCCTCGTGGACGTAGTCGCGCCCCTCGTTGCGGGCGAGGATCATGGCTTCCAGCGCGACGCGGTTCGCGGTGGCGCCGGCCTGGATGCCACGGGGATGGCCGATGGTGCCGCCGCCGAACTGCAGCACGACGTCCTCGCCGAGCAGATCGAGCAGCTGGTGCATCTGGCCGGCATGAATGCCGCCGGAGGCCACCGGCATCAGCTTGTTGAGGCTCGCCCAGTTCTGGTCGAAGAACACGCCGTGCTCCAGGTGCAACGGATTGAAGTCCTCGCGGCAGATGTCGTAATAGCCGCGGGTGGTGTTCGGATCGCCCTCGAGCTTGCCGACCACCGTGCCGGCATGGATGTGATCGACGCCGGCGAGCCGCATCCATTTCGCGATCACGCGGAACGAGACACCGTGGCTGCGCTGCCGCGTGTAGGTCGAGTGGCCGGCGCGATGCAGATGCAGGATCATGTTGTTCCTGCGCGCCCACTTCGCCATCGACTGGATCGCGGTGTAGCCGATCACGAGGTCGATCATGACGATGTTGGAGCCGAGCTCATGAGCGAACTCGGCGCGCTCGTACATGTCCTCCATGGTCGCCGCGGTGACGTTGAGATAGGTCCCCTTGATCTCGCCGGTCGCGGCCTGGGCGCGGTTGACCGCCTCCATGCAGTAGAGGAAGCGCTCGCGCCAGTGCATGAAGGGCTGCGAGTTGATGTTCTCGTCGTCCTTGGTGAAATCGAGCCCGCCTTTCAGCGCCTCATAGACGACGCGGCCATAGTTGCGGCCGGACAGGCCGAGCTTCGGCTTCACGGTGGCGCCGAGCAACGGACGACCGAACTTGTCGAGCCGCTCGCGCTCCACCACGATGCCGGTCGCCGGGCCCTGGAATGTCTTCACATAGGCGGTCGGCAGCCGCATGTCCTCGAGCCGCAACGCCTTCAGCGGTTTGAAGCCGAACACATTGCCGATGATGGAGGCCGTCAGGTTCGAGATCGAGCCCGGCTCGAACAGGTCGAGGTCGTAGGCGATATCGGCGAAGTAGCTGCCCGGCGAATTCGGCACCGGATCGACGCGGTAGCACTTCGCCCGGTATTTCTCCGCGGCCGTCAGCCGGTCGGTCCACACCACGGTCCAGGTCGCGGTCGAGGATTCGCCCGCCACCGCCGCGCAGGCTTCGGTCGGGTCGACGCCGTCCTGCGGCGTGACGCGGAACAAGGCGATGACGTCGGTGTCCTTAGGCTCGTAGTTCGGCTCCCAATAGCCCATCCGCTTGTATTCCATCACGCCTGACTTGTAGCGATCCTTGCCACGCACCGTGATCGACTGCTGCATATTCATCGAAATCTCCTGTGGTTCGTCGCCATTTGCTCAGGCGGCCTGGGTCATCTTTCCAATTTGCGGATCGAGCGCGCCGGCGCGATAGCGGCGGGCCATCTCCGGCAGTGCAACCACCTTGATCCGGGCGGCATTGCCGGCCGTGCCGAACTGCTCGAAGCGGTCACGACAGAGTTCGCGCAGCGCATCCATCGCAGGCTTCAGGAATTTGCGCGGATCGAACTCGCTCTTCGACTGGACGGCGACCTTGCGGAAGGCCGCCGCCATCGCCAGGCGGCAATCGGTGTCGATATTGACCTTGCGCACCCCGTGCTTGATGCCGCGGACGATCTCCTCGACCGGGACGCCCCAGGTCTGCGGCATCTCGCCGCCGAACTGGTTGAACATGTCCTGCAGCGGCTGCGGCACCGAGGACGAGCCGTGCATCACCAGATGCGTGTTCGGCAGGCGGCTGTGGATCTCCTCGACCACGCGCATCGCCAGGATCTCGCCGTCGGGCCGCCGCGTGAACTTGTAGGCGCCGTGCGAGGTGCCCATCGCGATCGCGAGCGCATCGACCTTGGTGGCGCGGACGAAATCGACCGCCTGGTCGGGATCGGTGAGCAGTTGGTCATGGCTCAGCTTGCCTTCGACGCCGTGACCGTCCTCCTGCTCGCCGCCGCCATGCTCGAGCGAGCCGAGCACGCCGAGCTCGCCTTCGACCGACGCGCCGACCCAGTGCGCCATGTCGACCACCCGGCGGGTGATATCGACGTTGTAGTCATAATCGGCTGCGGTCTTGGCGTCGGCCTTGAGCGAGCCGTCCATCATGACAGAGGTGAAGCCGTAGCGGATCGCGGTGGCGCAGGTCGCCTCTTCATTGCCGTGATCGAGATGCAGGCAGAGCGGAATCTGCGGATGCATCTCCTCGAGCGCGTCGATCATCTTCGCCAGCATGATGTCGTTGGCATAGGACCGCGCGCCGCGCGAGGCCTGGATGATGACAGGCGCATCGCAGGAAGCCGCCGCCTCCATGATGGCGAGGCCTTGCTCCATATTGTTGATGTTGAAGGCCGGAACGCCGTAGCCGCGTTCGGCGGCGTGGTCCAGCAACTGCCTCAGGGTTATCCGCGCCATGGTGGTGTCCTCCTTTCAATTCGCTCGTTGAATGAGCTGTTTTGCTCCAGCAGCGATTGCCGCGGGCGTGATGCCGAATTCGCGGTAGAGCACGTCGGCCGGCGCGGAGGCGCCGAAGCCGGCCATGCCGACGAACGCGCCATCGTCGCCGAGCCAGCGGGCCCAGTCGCCCTCGACCGCAGCCTCCACGCCGACGCGCGGGGCGCTGCCCAGCACCTTGGCGCGATAGTCGCTCGGCTGCTGGCGGAACAGGTCGAAGCACGGGGCCGAGACGACCGCGGCCTGTACCCCGTCTTCCGCCAGCAGCTTTGCGGCTTCGAGCGCAATCGCCACCTCCGAACCCGTTGCAATCAGGGTGACGTCACGCGCGAAGGCCGGCTCGACGAGAACGTAGGCGCCGAGCGCGACCTGGTTGTCCTTGCTGCCGTCGCGAACCGTCGGCAGCGCCTGCCGCGACAGGCAGAGGATCGACGGCGAGGTCTCTGCCTTCAGCGCGCAGTCCCACGCTTCCGCCGTCTCGACCGCATCGGCCGGGCGGAACACCAGGACGTTCGGGATCGCGCGCAGCGCCGCCAGATGCTCGACCGGCTGATGGGTCGGCCCGTCCTCGCCGAGCCCGATTGAGTCATGGGTCATCACATGGATGACGCGGATCCCCATCAGCGCCGCCAGGCGGATCGCCGGCCGGCTGTAATCGGCAAAGCTGAGGAAGGTGCCGCCATAGGGAATGAACCCGCCGTGCAGGGCGATGCCGTTCATCGCCGCGGCCATGCCGTGTTCGCGGATGCCGTAGTGGATATAGCTGCCGTCGAGCGTTTCCGGCCGCACCGAAACCTGCGACTTCGCCAGCGTCAGATTGGAGTGCGTGAGGTCGGCCGAGCCGCCCAGCAAATTGGGCAACGCCTCCGCGATCACGTCGATGACCTGCTGGCGAAGCCTGTCGCGTGGCGAGCTTCGGCCGCTCGGTCGCGAACCGCTCCACCAACTTTGTCATCGCCTCGGCATAGGCGCAGGGCAATTTCCGGTTCAGCGCATCGTGGAACGGAGACCGCTCGGCCCTGTCGCCCTTGCAGGCGTTGCGCGAACGCTCGATCCAGGCCCGCCGCGCGTCGCGGCCCCGGCCGCCGAGCTCGCGCCACTCCGCCAGCACCGCATCGGGGATTTCGAATGCCGGATACGGCCAGCGCAGCGCGGCACGGGTCTTCGCCACCTCATCGGCACCGAGCGGCGCGCCATGCACCTTTTCGCTGCCCTGCCGGTTCGGCGCACCGAACCCGATCACCGTCCGGCAGGCGATCAACGACGGACGATCGCTCGATCGCGCCTGCCTGATCGCCGCGGTAATCGCCTGCGGATCGTGGCCGTCGATGCGGTTGACTTTCCAGCCGCTGGCCTTGAACCGCGCTGCCTGGTCGTCCGAACAGGACAGCGACGTGGCGCCGTCGATCGAGATATGATTGTCGTCGAACAGCACGATCAAGCGGTTCAGCCGCAAATGGCCGGCCAGCGAGATCGCCTCATGGCTGATGCCTTCCATCAGGCAGCCATCGCCGGCGATCACATAGGTGTAGTGGTCGACTAGGTCGTCGCCGAAGCGCGCGTTCATCAGCCGCTCGGCAAGCGCCATGCCGACCGCGGTCGCAACCCCCTGCCCGAGCGGCCCGGTCGTGGTCTCGACACCCGGGGTGTGGCCGTACTCGGGATGGCCCGGGGTCTTCGATCCCCACTGCCGGAACGCCTTGAGCTGGTCGAGCGTCATGCTCTCGTAGCCCGTCAGATAGAGCAGCGCGTAGAGCAGCATCGAGCCGTGCCCCGCCGACAGCACGAAGCGGTCGCGGTCGGGCCAGGCCGGATCGGCCGGGTCGAACTTCAGGAAGTCCGTGAACAGCACGGTCGCGACGTCGGCCATGCCCATCGGCATGCCGGGATGACCGGATTTCGCCTGCTCCACCGCGTCGACGGCGAGGAAGCGGATGGCGTTGGCCATCTCGTCGTGGCTGATTTCGGGGCGGCTGGCTACGGACGCAAGTGCGGTCATATCGTTCGCCTCTTTCGTTCGATCAGTTGCAGGATCAGCGGGGTCAGGATGAGCTGCATCGCGAGGTCGAGCTTGGCGCCGTGCACCACGATCGAATTGGCGCGCGACATGAAGCTGTTCGGGATCATCGAGAGCAGATAGGGGAAGTCGATGCCGCGCGGGTTCTTCAAGCGGATCACGACCATCGATTCATCCGGCGTCGGGATCCAGCGCGCGATGAAAGGGTTCGACGTATCGACGGTCGGCACGCGCTGGAAGTTGATGTCGGTCTCGGTGAATTGCGGACAGATGTAGTTCACGTAGTCCGGCATGCGGCGCAGGATGGTGTCGGTCACCGCCTCGGTGGAGTAGCCGCGATGGCTGCGGTCGCGATGCAGCTTCTGGATCCATTCGAGGTTGATGACCGGCACGACGCCGATCTTGAGGTCGGCATGCTGCGCGACATTCACCTTGTCGGTGACCACGGCACCGTGCAGGCCCTCGTAGAACAGGAGGTCGGAATTCTCCGGCAACGCCTCCCATGCGGTGAAGGTGCCGGGCTTGGCGCCGTAGAGCCGCGCCTCCTCCTCGTCGTGCACATCGTGCCGCGTGGTTCCGGTGCCGGTCTCGGCATAGTCGCTGAACAGCTTCTCCAGCTCCTGGAACAAATTGGTCTCGGGGCTGAAATGGCTGAAGTGCTTGTTGCCGCGCTCGGCTCTTTCCGCCATCAGGCTGCGCATCTCGGCGCGGTCGTAGCGGTGGAACGCGTCGCCCTCGATATAGGCGGCGACCACGTTCTCGCGGCGGAAGATGTTCTCGAACGTCTTCTTCACCGAGGTGGTGCCGGCCCCGGAGGAGCCGGTGATCGAGATGATGGGATGCCGACGTGACATGCGGTCCTCCTCAGCGGAACAGGCCGCGCCGCGCGAACAGCGGGGCATCGCTGCTTTCAAACAACGGCTCGACGGTCAGGTGGATCGCATCGACGTCGCGCACGGCGCGCGCCGATCCCATGATCAGGGGCACACGCTGATGCGGCGTGCGTGCCGACAGTTCGAGAATGCGCGACCGGCCGTTCGACGCCGCGCCGCCCGCCCATTCCATGATCAGTGCGATGGGATGCGCCTCGTACAGCAGACGCAACCGGCCTTCGCGGTAGCCCTGGCGCGCATCCGCCGGATACAGGAACACGCCGCCGCGCATCAGGATGCGGTAGGCCTCGGCGACCAGCGAGCCGATCCAGCGCATGTTGAAGTCCTGCCCACGCTCACCGTTCACGCCGGCGAGGCACTCGTCGATGTAGCTGCGCACCGGGCCGCTCCAGTGCCGCCGATTCGAGGCATTGATGGCGAATTCCGACGCATCCTGCGGCACGCGCAGATCGCGCGCGGTCAGGACGAACTCACCGGTTCGCGGGTCCAGCGTGAAACAGTCGACGCATTGGTCGAGCGCCAGCACCAGCACGGTCTGTGGACCGTAGATGAAGCAACCTGCGGCGCATTGCGCCGTGCCGGGCTCGAAGAAGGTCGAGATGACGTCGTTTCCCTTCGGCCGGATCGAGAAGATCGTGCCGATCGAGATGTTGTTTTCGAGATTGGCGGATCCATCGAGCGGATCGATCGCGACACAGAGCGGCGCGTCGGGATCGAGCGTCTCGGGCAGTTCGACCTCCTCCGACAGCACTGCGGCGACCGGCGCGGTGCGCAGCGCCCTCCGCATCAGATCGTCGGCGACGATGTCGATGGTCTTCTGGCGATCGCCGTCGGGATTGACGCCGCCGCTCTCGCCGCCGACTCCGGCGAGCGGCCCGGCGGCAATGATGCGCGAGAGCTCGATCGCGGCACGGGCAAGGGCTTCGACGACGACAACGGTCGCGGCGCGCAACGGGTTGTGCTGCGCGGGCCACTCCAGATGGGCATGCAATGCTGGACGAATCTCCACCGGCCTCTCCCTATGATCGCGCCCTCTGTCCCGAGGCTTCGAGAGGCGACCTCAGGGGAGTCGCCTTCGCCCTATCAACGCGCGAATTGCCCAATTAGGGAAATTTTATTATCTTTGGTCCGAGCAAAGTATTTCTTATGGAGCTTGTCATGGCCGGCAACTTCTCGCGGGATCTCACCATCCGCCAGCTGCGCGCACTGTCGACCTTGCACGAGGCAGGCTCGATCACGTCCGCCGCCAACCGGTTGAACCTGACGCAGCCCGCGGTGACGTTGCAGCTCCGCAACCTGCAGGCGCTCGCAGGGTTGCCGCTGATCCAGCGTACCGGCGACGGCATGGCGCTGACGGATGCCGGCGCACATGTGCTGACGCTGGTCGAGCGGATCGAAGCGGCGCTGAAGGATTGCGAGCAGTCGCTCGACATGATCGCCGGCCGCAGCGGCGGCCGCGTCGCGATGGGCGCGGTCTCCACCGCGAAATACTTCGTGCCGTTCGCGATCGCGGCGTTCTCGCGCCGCTTTCCCAAGATCGAGGTCACGCTCAGGATCGGCAACCGCGAGGAGATTCGCGACGCGCTGCGCGGCTATGATCTCGACATCGCGGTGATGGGCCGGCCGCCGGCCGACGTCGAGGTCGAGATGAAGCCGCTCGGCCGGCATCCGCACTTCATCGTCGCCGCGCCCGATCATCGGCTGGCGCGGCGGCGGCACGTCGCCCCATCGGAGCTCGCCAACGAAACCTTCATCACTCGCGAGCAAGGATCGGGGACGCGGATGCTGATGCAGCAATATTTCGAGCGGGTCGGGCTGGAGCCGAAACTCGGCATGGCGATGGACAGCAACGAGACCATCAAGCAGGCGGTGATGGCCGGGCTCGGCATCGCCTTCATCTCCCAGCACACGGTGTTCCATGAGCTGGAGGACGGCCGGCTGGTGGTGCTCAAGGTGAAGGGCCTGCCGATCGTCCGGCAGTGGCACGCGATCAGGCGCGCCGACAAGATCCTGCTGCCGCCCGCGCAGGCCATGCTGGATTTCCTCGGCAAGGAAGGCTGGCGCTATCTGCCGAATTCAAACTAGCGCCCGGGCGACGTTGCAACGCCCGATCGAGCCAGAAAATCGAGGTGGTGCCGTATGTTAGGCATTGAAGTTCCGCGAAACGCATGTCACATCTTGACTGCGGTCACCCGGCGGATCGCACCCTGCGAGGGAGGTTGAACTGCAGAACCAGTCCCCGCCGACGCCCGACTTCAAGGCGTTATTCGAGGCGGCGCCCGGCCTTTATCTGGTGCTGACGCAGCCCGACTTTCGCATCGTGGCAGTGAGCGACGCTTATCTGCGCGCCACCAAGACCGAGCGCGCCGCGATCCTCGGGCGCGGGCTGTTCGAGGTGTTTCCCGACAATCCGGACGATCCGACCGCCGACGGCGTGCGGAACCTGCGCGCCTCGCTCGAGCGCGTGGTCCAGTTCCGCCGCCCCGACACCATGACGGTGCAGAAATACGATATCCGAAAGCCCGAGTCGGAGGGCGGCGGCTTCGAGGAACGCTACTGGAGCCCGCGCAATACGCCGGTGTTGGGGCCGAACGGGCAGTTCACCTACATCATCCATCGGGTCGAAGACGTCACCAGCTTCATCCAGCTGAAGCAGCGCGGTGCCGAGCAGGACCAGCTGACCGACCGGTTGCGCGAGCGCACCGAGCAGATGGAAGCGGAAATCTTCATGCGCGCCCGCGAAGTCGAGGCCGCCCGCGAACAGCTCGAAGCCGAGCAAAAGCTCCGCCAGGTGCAGAAAATGGAGGCCGTCGGGCACCTCTCCGGCGGCATCGCCCACGACTTCAACAATATCCTGACCGTCATCACCGGCCTGATCGACATCCTCGCGGAAGCCGTTGAACATGATCCCGCGCTGTCGTCTGTCGCCAAGATGATCACCGACGCCGCATTTCGCGGTGCAGAAGTGACCAAGCACCTGCTGGCCTTCTCGCGGCTGCAGCCGCTGCAACCGCGTGAAGCGAATCTGCAACACGCTGGTGCAGGACACCGCGCGGCTGCTGCGGCCCTCGCTCGGCGAGCAGATCGAGATCGATACCGCGCTCGAGCCCGATGCCTGGCCGGCCTTCATCGATCCGAACCACATGGCGACCGCGCTGCTCAATCTCGCCGTCAATGCCCGCGATGCGATGCCCGACGGCGGCAAGCTGATGCTGGAGACCAGTAACGTCATCCTCGACGAGGTTTATGCCGTCGCCAACCCCGATGTGCGGGCGGGCGAATATGTGATGGTCGCGGTCAGCGACACCGGCGGGGGCATTCCGGCGGAAATCCGCGACAAGGTGTTCGAGCCGTTCTTCACCACCAAGGACACCGGCAAGGGCACCGGCCTCGGGCTCAGCATGGTGTACGGCTTCATCAAGCAGTCCAACGGACACCTCAAGATCTATTCCGAAGAGGGCCACGGCACCTCGATCAAGCTCTATCTGCCGCGCAGCAGCGGCGACATGATCGACGTCGAGCCGCCTCCTCCGGTCGACACGCGCGGCGGCAATGAATCCATCCTGGTCGTCGAGGACGATCCGCTGGTGCGCAATTACGTCAGCGCCCAGCTCGAGCAGCTTGGCTATCGCACCATGGTCACCGCCAACGGCCCGGAAGCACTGGCTGCGGTCGACAAGGGGTTCGTCTGCGACGTGCTGTTCACCGACGTCATCATGTCCGGCGGCATGAACGGCCGGCAGGTCGCCGATGCCGTGATCGCCAAACTGCCCTCGGTGCGCGTGCTCTTCACCTCCGGCTACACCGAGGACGCGATCATCCACCACGGCCGTCTCGATCCGGATGTGACGCTGCTGCCGAAGCCCTATCGCAAGTCCGATCTCGCGCGGATGATCCGGCAGGTGCTGGCCCAGCCGCCGGCGGCGGCAATGGGCAAGTGACGCGGGGCATCACGCGTCTCCGTTCTGCTTCTTGATCTGATCGGCCGGCACGGCGCATCCGGACAAGAACAGTGCCGCGCAGGCCTTGGCGCGGGCCTCGATCTGCGCCCGCGACGGCGGCGGCCTGTGGCCGTACATCACGTCGCGTTGCGGCTGGAACACGAGCATGCCGAGCAGCATGCCCGCAGCAGCCTGCGCGTCGTCCACCGCGATCCTTCCCCTCCGCCGCTGCACGCCGAGCCACGCAGCGAGCGCGCCAAGGGTCCGCTGCATCGCCTTGTCGTAGAACATCTCGGCGATGTCGGGAAATTTGTCGCTGTCGGCCAGGATGATGCGCTGAAGCGCGATGACCTCGGCATCGAGGATCAGCTCGCCACAGGTCGAGAGTGCGGCCTCCAGTGCCGCCGCGATATCACGGCCGTCGCAGGCGCCGAGATTTACGGCGGATATGAATTGGTCCATCCGGTCCGTCACCGTGCCCTCGAACAGCGCCAGCTTGGTCGGGATCAGCCGATAGAGTGTCTTGGTGGAGACGCCGGCGCGGCAAGCCACGTCGGCGATGTTGGCCGCAGCAAAGCCGCGCTCGGAGAACTCGCGCCGCGCGGCGTCATAGATCAGCGCACGCGTCTCGTCGTCGGAACGCAGCTGCGGCCGCCCACGACCGCGTCGCGCCGGCGCGCCTTGCTCAGTTTGATCCTTGTCATTCCGGTTCATCCGCGAGCCATGCTTTTAAATGATGCCTGTCATTCTATTGACACTCCCAATATGGGCTCTATTTTGGAAAACATCAAGTTTCCTGAATTAATCCCGTGGACGTCGGCCGGAATTGGCAAGACTTTCCAGCGAGATAGACGGATCAGGAGCGCCGCCATGAGCCAGCATGAGACATCATTCAAGGCCGAAAGCCAGGTTCCGGCCGAGACCGCCAGGCAATTGATCGCACATCCGGAGGCCGCCAGGCCGCCCGCCGCCAAGGGCAGGCTTCGCCGCCTGCTGCTGGCCGGCGCGGCGCTCGCCGTCCTTTCGGGCGGCGCCTGGTACGGCTGGGACTACTGGACGGTCGGCCGCTTCCAGGTCTCGACCGACGACGCCTATGTGAAGGCCGACAACACGACGATCGCGCCAAAAGTCTCCGGCTATCTCAGCGCGGTGCTGGTCGGTGACAATGAGCATGTGCGCGCCGGCCAGATGCTGGCGCGGATCGACGATCGCGATTTCAGGGTCGCGCTGGATCAGGCCAAGGCTGACGTCGCGGCCGCCGAAGCCGCGATCGCCAGCAAGCATGCGCAGCTCGATGTGCAGCAGTCAGTGATCGAAGCGGCACGTGCGACGCTCGCCGTCGACACCGCGACGCAGACCTTCGCCGAGCAGGAGAACAAGCGCTACACCGACCTCGCCGGCACCGGCTTCGGCAGCGTGCAGAACGCGCAGCAGGCGCAGTCGCGCTACGCCAGCGCACAGGCCGCCGTCGCCCGCGATACCGCGAACCTCGCCTCCGCGCTCCGCCAAGTGGAGCTGCTCAAGGCCGACATTGCCCAGGCGGTCGCGTCGCAGGCGCGAGCAACCGCGCTCCAGCATCAGGCCGAGTTGAACCTCGGCTACACCACCATATCAGCCCCGATCGACGGCGTGGTCGGCAACCGCACCCTGCGCACCGGCCAGTTCGTCCAGGCCGGCACGCAGCTGATGTCGCTGGTGCCCGCCACCGGCGCCTACGTGATCGCGAACTACAAGGAGACGCAGCTCACCAATGTCCGCAAGGGTCAGCCGGTCGAGATCGCCGTCGACATGTTCCCCGGACAGGTGGTGCGCGGCCATGTCGACAGTCTCGCGCCCGCCAGCGGCCAGGAATTCGCGCTGCTGCCGCCTGACAATGCGACCGGCAACTTCACCAAGGTGGTGCAGCGCATTCCGGTGAAGATCGCGCTCGATGCGACTGCGGTCGAATTGCGGCCCGGCATGTCGGTCATCCCGACCATCGCAACCTTGTCGCAACCTGGCGAGGCGCCGCGCTCCAGCGCCTCTCCCAAGCTCGCTGTCGCCTCATTCAAATAGGTGATGTCATGTCCGATCTCGCGCTCTCCTCCCCGGCTGCTGCGCCCCGCGCGGCAGCTGTAGCGGCCGATCCCAACCGCGCCAGCATGGCGGTCTGGATTTCCATTGTCGCCGCCATGATCGGCGCGTTCATGGCGATCCTCAACATCCAAATCACCAACGCCTCGCTGCTCAACATCGAGGGCGGCATCGGAACCGGCGTCGACAACGGCTCCTGGATCTCGACCTCCTATCTGATCGGCGAGATCGTGGTGATCCCGCTGACCGACTATCTCAGCCGGGTGTTTTCCTTCCGCAAGATCATCATCGGCTTCGCCACCCTGTTTGCGATCTTCTCGGTCGCCTGTGCCTTCACCCACGACCTGCCCTCGATGATCGCGATGCGCGGCTTGCAGGGCTTCTTTGGTGGCGTGCTGATCCCGATGGCCTTCACGCTTGTCTTCACCAAGCTGCCGAAGGCCCAGCAACCGGTGGGCCTTGCCATGTTCGCGCTCGCGGTGACCTTTGCCCCCGCGATCGGACCGACCATCGGCGGCTACCTCACCGAGAATTACGGCTGGCAGACCATCTTCTTCGTCAATGTGATCCCGACCGCGGTGATGGTCATCACCCTCTATTTCACGCTGGAACGCCAGCCGATGCAGCTGCATCTGCTCCGTGAGGGCGACTGGCTCGGCATCGTCACGATGGCGATCGGCCTGTCGTCGCTGCAGGCCGTGCTCGAGGAAGGCAACAAGAACGACTGGTTCGGCTCGCCCTTCATCGTCAAGCTCGCGGTGATCGCCGCCGTCAGCCTCACTCTGTTCGTCTGGATCGAGCTCGTCGTGGAAAAGCCGCTGATCCGGCTGCGCCTCCTGACCCAGCGCAGCTTCGGCTTCGGCACCATCTCGGCGGTGTTCGTCGGCTTCGCGTTGTTCGGCTCGGTGTACCTGCTGCCGGCCTATCTCGGCCAGGTGCAGCGCTACAACGCCGAGCAGATCGGCCAGGTGCTGGCCTGGACCGGCCTGCCGCAGCTGATCCTGATCCCGCTGGTCCCGAAGCTGATGCAACGTTTCGATCCGCGCTTCATCGCCTTCACCGGCATGATCCTGTTCGCGGTCTCCTCCTTCATGAACATCGCGATGTCGCTCGATTACTCCGGTGACCAGTTCTTCGTCCCGAACATCGTCCGTGCGATCGGCCAGGCGATCATGCTGGCGCCGCTGTCGGCGGTCAGCCTCGGCAGCGTCGCGCCGCAGGATGCCGCGGCGGCCTCCGGCATCTCCAATATGATGCGCAATCTCGGCGGCGCGATCGGCACGGCCCTGCTCGCCACCATCGTCACCAAGCGCGAGCAGTTCCACTCCAACATCATCGGCCAGTCGGTCGACCTCGGCCGCGAGGAAGTGCGCACCCGGATCGCCGAGGTGACCAATTACTTCCTCAGCCACGGCATCTCCGATCCGGCGATCGCGCACCACCAGGCGATCGTGGCGCTCGGCAATATCGTGAAGCGCCAAGCCCTGGTGCTTGGCTTCAGCGACACCTTTGCCGTGATCGGCATCGTGCTGGTGTTCGCCGCGATCGCGATCCTCTTGACTGGCAAGCCGAAGAATGCGGCCGGCGGCGGCGCGGCGCATTGATCTGTCGGGCGGCGGCCGCGGGCCGTCGCCCTCCCCCTTTTGCTTGTCAGCTTGCTTCGCGCAGCTTGAAGCGCTGGATCTTCCCGGTCTGGGTCTTCGGCAGCGCCTCGACGAAGGCGATCGCGCGGGGATATTTGTACGGCGCGATCGTCGCCTTGACGTGATCCTGCAGCAGCTTGACCTCGACATCGTCGCAGCGCGCGCCCTGCTTCAGCACGATGAACGCCGAGACGATCTGCCCTCGCTCCTCGTCGGGTGCGCCGATCACGGCGCACTCCGCGACATCGGGATGGCCGAGCAGCGCGGCCTCGACCTCGGGGCCGGCGATGTTGTAGCCCGCCGAGATGATCATGTCGTCGGCGCGCGCCACGAAGGACAGCCGGCCGTTCTCGTCGCTGACGAAGGCATCGCCGGTGATGTTCCAGCCGTCGTGGACATATTTGGTCTGCCGGGAGTCGGCGAGATAGCGGCAGCCGGTCGGACCGCGAACCGCCAGCTTGCCGACCTGGCCCGCCGGCAGCTCGTTCATGTCTTCGTCGACGATCTTCGCCTCGTAGCCGGTGACAGGCGTGCCCGTGGTGCCGCCGACGGCGCTGCCGGTGCGGTTGGTGATGAAGATGTGCAGCAGTTCAGTGCTGCCGATGCCGTCGAGGATCGGCTTGCCGGTCTTCCTGGTCCAGCTCTCGAACACCGGCGCCGGCAGCGTCTCGCCGGCCGAGACGGCGAGCCGCAGCGACGACAGATCGGCGCCCTTGTCCATCGCGGCCATCATCGCTCGATAGGCGGTCGGCGCGGTGAAGCAGATCGTCGCCTTGTAGGTTTCGATGATCCGGATCATCTCGCTCGGCGCCGCGTTCTCCAGCAGCGTCGCGGTGGCGCCGAACCGCAGCGGGAAGATTGCGAGCCCGCCGAGGCCGAACGTGAACGCAAGCGGCGGCGAGCCGACGAACACGTCGTCGGGCGTCACCTTGAGCACTTCCTTCGCATAGCCATCCGCGACGATCAGGAGATCGCGGTGAAAGTGCATGGTCGCCTTCGGCTCGCCCGTCGTGCCCGACGTGAAGCCCAGCAGCGCGACGTCGTCGCGGCCGGTCTTCACCGCATCGAACTTGACCGGCTTGTTCAGCGCGATCCGATCGAGCTCGGCATCGTGGTTCTGCGTGCCGTCGAAATTGACGACCTGCTTGAGGAATTTGCTGGTCTTGGCGCAAGCCACCAGTTCATCCGCGATGCGGCTGTCGGTCAGCGCCAGCGAGATCTCGGCCTTGTCGACGATCTTGGCCAGTTCGCCGGCGCGCAGCATCGGCATGGTGTTGACGACGACGGCACCGGCCTTGGTCGCCGCGAGCCAGGCCGCGACCAGCGCCGGATTGTTGCCCGAGCGGATCAGCACGCGATTGCCGGGCTTGACGCCGTAATTCTCCACCAGCGCGTGCGCCAGGCGGTTCGACCAATCGGTCAATTCCTTGTAGGTGCGCTGACGGCCATTGCCGATCAACGCGATGCGATCGCCCATCCCCTGCTCGACGATGCGGTCGGTCAGTTCGACCGCGGCGTTGAGATAATCGGGATATTGAAACTCCGGCCGGTCGAGCAGCAGTTGCGGCCATTGCGCTGATGGCGGCAGGTTGCGCCGCGCGAAATCGTCGACATGCCCGGATGGGCCGAGCCCGGGAAATTCACCTGACATTCGATTGCCCCTCGCTTTCCATCCAGAAAGGCCAAGACCAACGTCGAGAAGAACAAGGACGCCCGGCAGCGTTCCAATCGCCAATCATTTTATACTTAAAATAATTCGGCGCAAGCCTGGAAATCGCGCGGCAATCGCCGGCCGATCCTTCAGAACCTCAGATTTGCGTAAGCTGCTTCAGCCGCGCGACCATCGCCGAGCCCAGGTCGGCGAGCGGCGCGATCGCGGTGAAATGATTGGCGTCGGGCACAGTGCCGAACCGCGTTGCAACGCCCGCTTTGCCCCAGACATCGACGATGGTCCGGCTCTGCCGGTGATATTCCGCGCTCTCGGCGCCGCCGACGACGGCATCGAGCGTCGCGCCCGCAGGCGGCGTCCAGGACAGCGGGCTCGCCGCCCGTGCTGCGGCGCGGTCGAGGCCAAGCGCCTTGTTGATGGAGGTGCCGACCAACGGCTCAAGCTCGAACAGGCCGGAGATCGCGTAAGCAGCCCTGACCAGGTCCTTCGGCAACGACGCATCATAGGCCGGCCAATCGGTCGCGAGCATGCATGCGGCAAGATGTCCGCCTGCGGAGTGTCCCGACACGACCAGCGACCGGCTGAGCCTGGCCAGTTCGCGGCACGCCGCACGCATCTCGCCGATGATGTCGCCGACCGTGACATTGGGACAGAGATCGTAGCTCGGCACCGCGACGCTGATGCCGTGGCCGTTGAGCCCTCGCGCGCAGTGGCTCGATGACGAGCCGTCGAGCGCCTGCCAGTAGCCGCCATGGATGAAGACCACGAGCGGGCCGTCACGATCGCCTTCGAACAGGTCGATGACGTTGCGGCTGCCCGGACCATAGGTCAGCCGCCGCGGCGGATGCTGCTCGCGATAGGCCGCGGAGTCCCTCGCCCAGCCGGCCATCAGCGCCGGATTTTCCGGCACCCGCGCCCGGTTGTTGTATTCGACCTCGTAATCGACCTCGGTCACGGCTTAAGCGCTCCTCGCCTTGGCGGAGCGCTGCGCCGAGCCCTTGGCCTTGGCGAGCAGCCGCATCAGTTCGCGGATATCCTTCGGCGAGAGATCGCCGAAGATATCGGCGATCCACTTCTCGTGCTCGGCGGCCATCTTGCGGAATTCGGCGCGACCGAGTTTTGTGAGCCGGATGAACTGCACGCGGCGGTCCGTCTCCGAGGTGCGGCGATCGAGATGGCCCGATTCAACCAGGCGCTCGACCAGCCCGGTGACGTTGCCGTTCGACACCATCATCCGCTTCGACAGGTCCGACAGCGTCATGCCGTCGGACACCTTGTCGAGCTGGGCCATCAGGTCGAAGCGCGGCAGCGTGACGTCGAACTTCTCGCGCAGCCGGCTGCGCACCTCGCCTTCGATCAGCGTGGTGCAGGTCAAGAGGCGCAGCCACAGCCTAAGCTCGGTGCCGTGATCGTCGGGCAGTTCGACGGCTTTGGTTTCGGAATCGAGGATCATGCGGCGATCGTGCCTCCGCGGCGGGTTCCGGTCGGACCAATTGCTTTGAGCTTCAAGCAATTCGCGGCGCCCCGCAAGGACAATTGCGAATCGTGCCTGATCCGTCTGGGCAATCCTGCAATTTCTTTAAACTTCAAGCAATTGGCGCGGCGCTTGCATGTGCAGCGCCTGCATGATGCGCGACGATCGCCCTGACGCGATGCCACATCGCTTGCAGCGGTTGCGCGCGTCAGACTAAGCTGCGGCCAATAGGGCTGAAGCCGAAACATCAAAGCAGTGGTCGGGGAGAGACATGAAACAATTGACGAAGCTCGCGGGATTGGCGGCGCTGCTCGGTGTCGCGGTCACCCCGGCGACCGCGCAGGAGAAGATCAAGATCGGCGTGCTGGTGACGACATCGGGCCCGGCCGCGGCGCTTGGCCAGCAGGTCCGCGACGGCTTTGCGCTCGCGATCAAGGACCTCGGCGGCAAGATGGCCGGCCGCGATGTCGAGATCGTCAACGCCGACGACGAACTGAAGCCCGACGGCGCGGTGGTCAAGGTGCGCGGCCTGCTCGAGCGCGACAAGGTCGATTTCGTGGTCGGCCCGATCTTCTCCAACATCCTGCAGGCGATCCACCGCCCGGTCACCGACAGCAAGACCTTCCTGATCAGCCCGAACGCCGGCCCCTCCAGCTACGCCGGCAAGGAGTGCAACCCATTCTTCTATGTGACGTCGTACCAGAACGACCAGGTGCACGAGATCCTCGGCAAGGTGGCGCAGGACCGCGGCTACAAGCGCGTCTACCTCCTGGTGCCGAACTATCAGGCCGGCCGCGACTCCGTCGCCGGCTTCAAGTTCGACTACAAGGGCGAAATCGTCGAGGAATCCTACACGCCGCTGAACACGTTGGATTTCCAGCCCGAATTGTCCAAGATCGCCGCGCTGAAGCCGGACGCGCTGTTCACCTTCATGCCGGGCGGCATGGGCGTCAATCTCGTGAAGCAGTACAAGCAGGCCGGCGCCTCCGTGCCGGTGCTCTCCGCCTTCACGGTCGACGAATCCACCCTGCCCGCGCAGCAGGACGCAGCGGTCGGCATGTTCGGCGGGGCGAACTGGGCGCCCAACCTCGACAATCCGCAAAGCAAGAAGTTCGTCGCGGCTTATGAAGCCGCCTACAACGGCGTGCCCGGCACCTATGCCATGCAGGCCTATGACGCAGCGCTGTTGATCGACAGCGCGGTGAAAGCCGTGAAGGGCGATCTCTCCAACAAGGACGCGGTCGCAGCGGCGCTGAAGAAGGCCGACTTCACCTCGCTGCGCGGTAACTTCAAGTTCAGCAACAACGGCTATCCGATCCAGGATTTCTACCTCACCAAGGTCGCGAAGCGTCCGGACGGCAAATTCCAGACCGAGATCGTCGAGAAGGTGTTTTCGAATTACGGCGACCGCTACACCAAGGACTGCGCCGCAAAGTAGATCATAGGAGCAAGCATGAGCATGAAAGACGAGATCGCCGGCATCACCCGCGCCAATGAGGGCATCCAGGGCATTTCCTGGAGCATCCTCGGCCAGACCTACGTGCCGAAGAGCCGCACCGAACATTCATTCTCCTGGCACGCCACCTTCCCGCCGGGCACCTTCGTTCCTCCGCATATCCACCCCGACCAGGACGAGTACCTCTACATTCTCGAGGGCAAGCTCGACTTCATGCTCGACGGCGCCGACGGATCCGCAACTCCTGGTGATCTGGTGCGCCTGCCGATGGGCAAGCCGCACGGCATCTTCAACAAGTCGCAGCAGCCGGCCAAGACGCTGTTCTGGGTGTCGCCGACGCGCAGGCTCTACGACCTGTTCTGGGCGATCCACAACATGAAGGAGCAGAACCCGGATGACGTGGTGCGGCTCGCCGCCGAGCACAACATCCACTTCCTGCCGCCGCCTCCGGCGTAGCTTATTCCGTCATTGCGAGCGAAGCGAAGCAATCCATATTTCCGCGATCGCGGAACGATGGATTGCTTCGTCGCTTTGCTCCTCGCAATGACGGTGTGGAGATGGCCTGCCGGACGTCTCCTCCTGCAAAGGACTTACTGCCGCGCCACCACGCGCGCGGCAAAGCCGGCCTTGGCGGCATAGCCGCGGACGATCGCCTCGCGCGCCTCGTAATTGAGGATGGTGTCGACGTCGGTAAAGCCCTGCGGCGCGAGCTGCTCGACGGCGTCGATCACGCCCTCCGGCCCACCGCGGCGGTTGGAGGCGACGATGTCGGCGGTCATCGGCAACCGCTGCCGCTCATAGGCCGCCAGCGCCTGCCGCGGATGCTCCGATCGCGCCAGCATGTCGGCCAGGCAGCGCGCATCGAGAATGGCCTGCGATGCGCCGTTCGAGCCGACCGGATACATCGGATGCGCGGCGTCGCCGAGCAGCGTGACGCGGCCGCTCGACCAATACGGCAGGGGATCGCGGTCGCAGCACGGATACTCCCAGAATTCCGGCGTCGCATTGATCAGTCCGGTGAAATCGACCTGCGGGATCGTGAAGCTCGTGACATAGGGCATCATCTCGTCGCGCCGGCCGAGATTGGACCAGCCCTCGCGGCGCGGCGGCGGCGAGGTGCCGTCGCCGATCCGCACCAGCACCGCCCAGTTGGTGAGGCGGCTCGCGGGGCTCGAGCCCGGCGCGATCGGATAGATCACGGCCTTGGCGTTCAGGCCGCCGGCGATGATCATCGAGCGCCCGGTCAGGAACGCCGGCCAGTCGGTCGCGCCGCGCCACAGCATCAGGCCGTTCCAGCA
This sequence comes from Bradyrhizobium sp. BR 1433, assembly GCF_051547665.1. NCBI lineage: Bacteria > Pseudomonadati > Pseudomonadota > Alphaproteobacteria > Hyphomicrobiales > Nitrobacteraceae > Bradyrhizobium > Bradyrhizobium sp. BR 1433. The sequence continues at coordinate 8,183,995 of NZ_JBPUGG010000001.1, read as the reverse complement.
CGGCCCGCCCTCGTCCGGAAATAGCGTCTGCCGCACCTTCGAGTGGATGCCGTCGGCGCCGATCAGGATGTCGCCGCGCGCGGTGCGCACATGGGCGCCACTGCGGTCGAAGAAATAGGCCGAGACGCCGCCCTCGTCCTGGGTGAAGGAGCCGAGCCGGCAGCCGGTGTGGATCGCATCCGCGCCGAGCCGGTCGATCACGGCCTGATGGATCACGCTTTGCAGGCGGCCGCGATGGATCGAGAATTGCGGCACGTCGTGGCCGGCATCGAGCCCGCGCTTCTCGTGCCAGACCTGCTGGCCATGTCGCGTCAGATAGAACAACTCATAGGTGCGGATCGCCACCTCGTCGAGCTTGTCGAGCAAACCAAGCCCCGCCAGCTCGCGGATCGCATGGGGCAATGTGTTGATGCCGACGCCGAGCTCGCGGATCGTCTCGGACTGCTCGTACAGCTCGCAAGCGATGCCGCGCGAGCGCAGCATCAGTGCAGTGGTGAGGCCCCCGATTCCGCCTCCGACGATAATCGCCTTCATCGTCCTCACCTCCACTCACAACAGGACGCTTTTACGCTTTGGCCTAGGGTCGCATGCCCGCTCGCCCCGCCGCAAGCGGGTTTGTCGGCCCCGAACTTGGCTGCGCCCGCGATGATTGGGCTTAGCCTTAACATTGCTTCAGCGAACTCCGATCCATTTCCGTCACCCTGAGGCGCTCGCGCAGCGAGCCTCGAAGGGTCGACGGCCACCAGCGGGGCCGTGCATCCTTCGAGGCTCGCTGCGCGAGCGCCTCCAGCGACAAAGGCGAAGCCTTTGCGCGGGGATGACGGGTTTGACAAACCGGCAACATCCTTAGTCCGGCACCACCGCAATCGCCTGGATTTCCACCTTGGCGCGGTCCTCGATCAGGCCGGCAACCTGGATCGCGGTCATCGCCGGAAAGCGCCGGCCGATGATGTCGCGATAGACCGTGCCGATCTCCTTCAGCCGCGCGGAATATTCCTTGCGGTCGAGCAAGTACCAGGTCATCGACACGATGTGCTCCGGCCCGGCGCCGCCGGCGGCGGCGACCGCGACGATGTTGCGCAAGGTCTGGCCGATCTGCGCCACGAGATCGTCGGTCTCGAACACGCATTGTCCGTTCCAGCCGATCTGGCCGGCGATGAAGAGCTGTTTGCCGTGCGCGGCCATGCCGTTGGCGTAGCCGATCGGCTTGGCCCATCCTTCCGGTTGCAGGATCTCGATCATCTCAATTGCCCTCGAAGGCCGGTTTCTGCTTGGCGGCGAACGCCTCGAAGGCGCGGCGGAAATCGCCGGTGACCATGCAGATCGCCTGCGCCTGCGCTTCCAACTCGATCATCTCGTCGACGCCCATCGCCCATTCCTGGTTGAACATCGTTTTCGTCACGCCATGCGCGAACCACGGCCCATCGGCGAGCGAGCGCGCGAGGTCTTGCGCAGCACCGGCGAGTTCCGCCGGCGGCACCAGACGGTTGTGGAAGCCCCACGCAAAACCTTCCTCGGCGCTCATCGCACGTCCCGTGTAGAGCAGATCGGCCGCATGGCCCTGCCCGATCACGCGCGGCAACAACCCGCATGCGCCCATGTCGGCGCCGGCAAGGCCGACGCGGGTGAACAGGAACGCGGTCTTGGCCTGCGGCGTCGCGAGCCGCAAATCGGACGCCAGCGCCAGCATCGCGCCGGCCCCCGCGCAAATGCCATCGATCGCGGCGACGATGATCTGCGGGCATTTGCGCATCGCCCGCACGACCTCGCCGGTCATCCGCGTGAAGGCGAGCAGGTCCGGCATCGCCATCCGCGTCAACGGCTCGATGATCTCGAACACGTCGCCGCCGGAGCAGAAGTTACCCTCGGCGCCGGTCAGCACGATCGCGCGGACATCGGAGGCGTATTTGAGATTGGTGAAGAGATCGCGCAGCTCCTCGTAGGATTCGAAAGTCAGCGGGTTCTTCTTGTCCGGCCGGTTCAGCGTGATGGTCGCGACACGGCCGCTCGCATCGACCTGCCAGCGGAAGTGCTTGGCGGGATAATCCTTGAACGGCCGGAGCTTTGCTTTCATCTCGGACATGACGTGTTCCTTCACCCGGTAAGGACTTCGCCGCCGGCGACCGCGACGGCTTGTCCGTTGATTGACGATGCGCCCTCGGCGGCAAGCCAGAGGATGGCGTCGGCGACCTCCTCCGGCGTCACCAGCCGTTGCATCGGATTGACCTTGGCAAGCGCAGCGCGCGCCTCCTGCTCGCTGCGGCCGGTCTTGGCGACGATGTTCGCGGCGGCATCCGCCACCAGCGGCGTATCGGTGTAGCCGGGGCAGACCGCATTCACGGTGACGCCGCGCCGTGCATATTCCAGCGCCAGCGAGCGCGTCAGGCCGATGACGCCGTGCTTGGCCGCGACATAGGCGGAGACGTAGGCATAGCCCGTGAGGCCCGCGGTCGAGGCCACGTTGATCACGCGCCCGCGGCCGCGCTGCGCCATGCCGGGCAACACGGCTTGCGTCACCAGGAACACGCTGGAGAGGTTGCTCGCCAGCATGTCGGCCCACAGCGCCGCGCCGGTCTTGTCGAACGGCGCGCTCGCGGCCTTGCCGGCATTGTTGACGAGAATATCGATCGGTCCCGCCTCAGCCTCGATCTGTGCGACACCCTTGCTCACCGCAGCTTCATCCGTCACGTCGATCGAAACCACGGCGCCGGCCTGCTTGTCGAGCGATGCCGCCGTCGCTTTCAGCGCGTCGATCCGCCGTCCGGCAATGCTGACGCGCACGCCGGCTTTTGCGAGTGCGATTGCCGTCGCCGCGCCGATGCCGGACCCGGCACCGGTCACCAGCGCATGTGCGTTGGGCCAGAAGCGTGTCATGCCTTCACTCCCGCGGCGGCGCGTTCGAGATTGGCCTCGTATTGCGATTTGCCCGACAGGTACTGCTTCGGCCAGGCGATCTGCTCGACGCCGATCTTCGCAGCCTCATGCAGCGTCCAGGCCGGATCGGCGAGATGCGGACGCGCAATGGCACAGAGATCGGCGCGGCCGGCGGCGATGATCGAGTTGGCGTGATCCGCCTCCGAGATCGCGCCGACCGCGATGGTGGCGATGCCGACCTCGTTGCGGATCTTGTCGGCGAACGGGGTCTGGTAAAGCCGGCCATAGACCGGATGATCGTCGGCCGAGACCTGGCCGAGGAGCAGTCGATCAGGTCGGCTCCCGCCTCCTTGAACAACTTCGCGAAGGCCAGCGCATCCTCGGGCGTGTTGCCGCCCTCGGCCCAGTCGTGACACGACAGGCGGACCGACATCGGCTTGTCCTCCGGCCACACCGCGCGGACGGCGCGGAACACCTCCAGCGGATAACGCGCGCGGTTCTCGATCGATCCGCCATAGTCGTCGGTGCGGCGGTTGGTCAGCGGCGAGAGGAAGCTCGACAGCAGATAGCCGTGGGCGCAGTGCAGCTCCAGGATATCGAAGCCCGCACCCACGGCGCGCCGTGCCGCCGCGACGAATTGGTCGCGTACCTCGTCCATCTCGGCGCGGCTCATCGGCTCCGGAATCTGGCCGTCGGGCAGATAAGGCACTGACGAAGCCGACACCAGCGGCCAGTTATGGTCCGGCAGCGCTTCGTCCATGCCTTCCCAGGCGACGCGCGTTGAGCCCTTGCGGCCGGCATGGCCGAGCTGGATGCCGATCCTGGCTTGCGAATTCTGATGCACGAAGTCGACGATGCGCTTGTAGGCCGCCGCCTGCGCGTCGTTCCAGAGGCCGCAGCAGCCCGGCGTGATCCGCGCTTCCGGCGAGACGCAGGTCATCTCGGTAAACAGAAGGCCGGCGCCGCCGAGTGCGCGGGAGCCGAAATGCACCAAATGGAAGTCGGTCGGCACGCCCTCCTCCGCCGAATACATCGCCATCGGCGAGACGATGATCCGGTTGTGAAGCGACAGGCCGCGAATGTGGAACGGCGTCAGCATCGGCGGCATGACGCGGTCGTTGGTCGCGGCCACACCGCTGCGCTCCGCGAACCAGCGCTCATAGCCCTCGAGCCAGGTCTTGTCGCGCAGCCGCAGGTTCTCGTGGCTGATGCGCTGCGAGCGGGTCAGCAGCGAATACATGAACTGCTCCGGCTCCAGCGTATCGGCATAGCGCGAGCCGACCACCTCGAACCATTCCATCGCGTTGCGCGCCGCGTTCTGGATCCGTGCCACGTCGACCCGGCGCAGCTCCTCGTAAGCCTTGAGCACCGCGGGAATGCTGTCGCGCGTCGCGCCGTGGATCTTGAACTGGTTGGTCAGCTCGATCGCATCCTCCAGCGCGAGCTTGGTTCCCGAACCGATCGCGAAATGCGCGGTGTGGGCGGCATCGCCCATCAGCACGACATGGCTGTTGCCGTTGAACGCGGTCCATTTGCCGCAGATCAGCCTGGGAAACGACAGCCAGGCCGAGCCGCGCAGGTGCCGCGCATTCGAGACCGAGATGATGCCCCTCGAGGATTTCCGCGAACACATTCTCGCAGAACGCGATGGAGTTGCCCTGCTCCATCTTGTCGAGACCGTGGGCGAGATAGGCCTCCTCGGTGGTCTCGACGATGAAGGTCGCCGCGCCCTCCTCGAACTTGTAGATGTGCGCCTGGAACCAGCCGTGCTCGGTCTTGCGGAAGTCGAAGGTGAAGGCGTCGAACGGACGGTTGGTGCCGAGCCAGATATAGCGGTTCGGCCGCATCAGCATGTCGGGCTGGAAGGCCTCGATGTATTTGGTGCGGATCTTCGAGTTCACGCCGTCGCATGCCACGATCAGGTCGGCATCGGGGAATTCGAGATCGGAATTCACCTCGCGCTCGAAGATCAACTCGACGCCGAGTTCCTCGGCGCGCGCCTGCAGGATGTTGAGCAGCCGCTTGCGGCCGATGCCGACAAAGCCGTGGCCGGTGGTGCGCATGCGCCGGCCCTTGATCAGGACCTCGATGTCGTCCCAGTGGTTGAAGGCCTGCTCGATCGTGTCAGCGGTGACCGGATCCCATTTGCGCATGTTGTCCATGGTCGCATCTGAAAACACTACGCCGAAGCCGAAGGTGTCGTAGGGCCGGTTGCGCTCGACCACGCAAATGACGTGCGCGGGATCCAGCATCTTCATCAGGATGCCGAAATAAAGCCCGGCCGGCCCGCCTCCAATGCAAACGATACGCATGGCGTTCTCCCGTTGGCTTCGGCGGATCGGGCGGACGAAGCTCGTTCCCCCTGGAGCCGACGGGGGATAATATTTTATACTTAAAATAATTGTCAAGGGCGGTTCGACCCCACCCAACGCTGTCGTCCCGGCGCAGGCCGGGACCCATACGCCGCAGCAGATGTTGTCGACGGGACTCACCGTTCCAGCGACGCACAACAATGACAATCTGTGGTCGGGTCCCGGCCTGCGCCGGGACGACACCGAACTTGTTGCTGCTGATTTGCCCATCGAAGGCATAGCAAGATGGCGGATTGCGCTGCGCTAATCCGCCCTACGCCGACGACAGGCCGCGCCGCGCGCCCTCAATGCACCGCGGCGTACAGGATCTTGTCCTGCGTCGCGTCCGCCGCGTCGAATTCGGCGACGATGCGCCCGGTGCGGGCGACCAGGATCCGGTCGGACACGGCGAGGATCTCCGGCAGGTAGGACGAGATCACCACCACCGCCTTGCCCTCGTCGGCGAGACGACGGATTTCGCCGTGGATGTGCGGGATGGTGCCGACGTCGACGCCGCGCGTCGGCTCGTCGAAGATGATGATCGAGGGATCCTGCACCAGCGTCTTGGCCAGCACCACCTTCTGCTGGTTGCCGCCGGACAGCTCGATGATCCTGGCCTTGCGCTGCAATGCGCTGATCTTCAGCCGATCGACCCAGTAGCTGGCGAGCTTGCTGCGCCGCGCCCGCGACAGCAGGAAGCTCCAGCCCTTTCCGGTGGCGAGGCTGCCGATATAGACGTTGTCGTCGACCACCATGGTCTCGAAGAAGCCGTTGGCCTTGCGGTCCTCGGTGATGTAGGCGATGCCGTCATTGATCGCCTGCCGCGGCACGCGGTAGCGGATCGGCTTGCCGCGCAGCCGGATGGTGCCGCCATTGACCAGATTGCGCTTCAGTGCGCCGTAGATGATCTTGGCTATCTCGGTGCGGCCGGAACCGATCAGGCCGGCGATGCCGACCACCTCGCCGGCATAAACCGAGAACGACATGTTCTTGACCGCCATGCCCATGGTGACGTTCTCGACCGTCAGCACCTTCTCGCGGCGCTGATGGGTTTTCTCTCTTCCGCCATAGACCGCCTGCGCCACCTCGCGGCCGACCATGTGCTGCACCAACGCATCGCGCGTCAGCTGCCTGGCGGGCGCCGTAATCACCAGCTTGCCGTCGCGCAGCACGGTGATGCGGTCGGCGATCTGCAGCGACTCCTCCAGCGCATGCGAGATGTAGATGATCGAGACGCCGCGGGCGCGCAGGTCGCGCACCAGATGGAAGAAGTGGACGATCTCCTCCGGCGTCAGCGACGCGGTCGGCTCGTCGAAGATGATGATGCGGGCCTTGTTGTAGATCGCGCGCGCGATCTCCACCATCTGCTTCTTGGCGGTGCCGAGCAGCGCCACCGGCGTCGCCGGATCGACGTGGAAGTTGAGCGACTGCAGCAGCTGCTGGGCCTGGATGTTCAGGGTGCGGAAGCGCGTCAGCAGCTTTTCGTTGCCGAGCTCGATGTTCTGCGCCGCGGTCATGGTCGGCACCAGGCTGGTCTCCTGATAGACCATGCAGATGCCGGCATTGAGCGCGTCGCGCGGCTGCTCGAATCCGGTCGGCTTGCCGTCGAGCAGATAGTCGCCGGAGGTGAGCTGGATCGCGCCCGCGATCGCCTTGCACAGCGTCGATTTGCCGGCGCCGTTCTCGCCGACCAGCGCATGCACCTCGCCGGGATAGAGGTCGAAATTGACGCCCTCGATGGCGTGGACGCCGCCATAGATTTTCGAGCCGTTCGTGATCCGCAGCACCGGCTCGCGGGCTGCGGAGGTCTCTGCCGTCTTGGCGCCGGGGGCCGCCTGCATCACACCGTCATTCATCGCAGCTCTCCCGTAGTGCGCAGCAGGCGTCCGGCGCCGCGCGCCGCGATCACGACGCCCGATGGCGTGGCGCAGGCGGCGGTGATGCCGTGGAAGCGGCCGCCGGCGCGGCTGTGCAGGCTGTCGGTCGCATCGCCCTCGGCATCGAGATGCACCAGTAGACCGTAGGAGCGCGGCGGCGCCCACGGCTTCTGGATGCCGAGCGCCTTGACGCTGCCGATCTGCATCGGCTCGAGGCAATCGCTGCCGCCGGCGAGCGCCGGCGCGACCCAGTAATCCGGCGGCATCGTCGCCATCATCTCCTTGCGGAAATCGTCTTCCTTGAGCACGAACTCGATCAGATGGGTGCGGCGGGCGAAGATGCCGAGCAGCATGCCGCCGTGTCCGTCCGGATGCAGCCGCGCCGGATAGCCAGGCATGTTGGCGGCGACGGTCTCGCGCGGGCCAAGTCCGTTGCCGCCGAGCGCGAACCGGCTGAGGCGATGCGCCCAGCTCTCGGTGAGCCACAGGCTGTTGCCGTCGGCCGAAACACTCACGCCATAGGGATAAGGCAGATCGCGCAGCAGCACCTGCGGATTGTCGAGGCCGGCGCCGCAGCTGATCAGCCGGCCATTTGCGCGCTTCTCCATCAAATCGTGCCGCCATTCGCCCGGGCGTCGGCCGGTGCTGCCTTCGACGGCATAGATGCGGCCATCGGGCGCCGCCGTCACCGACAACAGCCCGGTGGGCGCGCTGCTGCCGGCAGCCCCCAGCCAGCGCGGATCGGGCTTTGCCGGATCGATCGCGGCAAGGCCCCTGCCCGCGACGCAGACCAGCAGGCGGCCGTCCGGATGCAAAGCGAGCCCGCCGGCATCATCCTCGAACTCGGCGACGACCGTACGTGTCGACAAGTCATTGCCGCCGAGCTTGAGCACCCGGCGTCCGGCCGAGACATAGACCGTGCCGTCGCCGGCGACGATCACGTCGTCGACGCCGGGCAACGGCTCGCCGATCGGGGTGGCGGTGTCGAGCCGGTCATTCGGGCTCAGCGCGCCGTCGAGCGGCGGGATCGCGTTCTGGCCGCCGTCGCGGTCGATGACGCTGCGGATGTCGCGCAGCAGATGATCGAAAAATCCCATTACGTCGTCACCCTGCTCTTCGCGCCCCAATAGGCATCGTAGCCGGTCCAGCTGTCGTCGACGCCGTCGAGCTTGATGCGACCGATCCGGTTGTTCTCGAGCCCGCCGAGATAGAGATAGCCCTGGTGCTCGCGCATCGAGGTCAACGTCGAATGCGAAATGCCGGTCGGATCCCACCAGGATTCCAGCGCCTCACCCTTTTCATTGAACTTAAGCACGCAGCCATGGTTGAGCGCCGGCGCCAGCCACTCGTCGGTCGGCACCTGCTTGACCATGCGCAGGCGGAAGCCGGGCTTTCGCGCGGCAAGGTCGAAGGTCGGCGTGCGGATGCCGACCAGCGCCAGCCAGTAGGTGCCGTCGGAGGCGCGGTTGATGTTGTCGGGATTGCCCGGCAGCTCGTCCATCAGCACTTCGGTCTTGCCCTTGTTCGGCCCCGCGATCCAGTGCCGGAACACCTTGCACAGCGAGGTCGACGCGATCAGGATCGACTTGCCGTCATGCGAGACGCAGATCCCGTTCGGGAAATAGAAGTGGTTGATCACCGTGCGCGTGGTCCTGGTCGCGGGGTCGTAGCAGACCACGCGGCCGTTCGGCCGGCCCTCGAGGATGTCGAGGGTGTTGGTGGTCATCTCGTAGCGCGTGGTGCAGTCGCTGAAATAGATCTTGCCGTCGGGTGCGATGTCGAGGTCGTCGGCCATGCGCAGGCGGCTGTCGTCATTCAGCTTGTACCAGGTGCGGTTGGTCTCGTCGGTGACCTTGAAGATGCGGCCGTCGGGCGCGACGCCGTAGACGCCCATGCCGGCGACCGCGACGATCAAATTCTCGTCGCGATCGAACTGCATGCCGAGCGGCCGGCCGCCGATATGGGCGAACACCTCGCGGGTCTCGAAGTTCGGCCCGGAGAAGCGGATCACGTTGCCGTCGCGGGTCGAGCCGTAGAGCCGGCCCTGGCGGTCGAGGATGACGTCCTCGGGCCCCTCGACCTGATCGACGCCGATCGCCTGCGCATTGATCAGCCGGTCGTTCTGCGCGTAGGGCGAGGCCGCGCCGGGCTGCACCGCCGGCGCCGAGGCGAGCGGCACGAACGCCGGATTGACATAGATCTTCTGGATCGCCTTGCCGCGGTTCTTCGACCATTTGACGTCGATGCCGACGGCCGCAAGCAGGATCATGCCGGTCACCGCCGAGGTGACGTAGCCCGGGATGCCCATCCGCACGAGGCCGTTGATCAAGAGGAAGATGATCAGCGCGCCGATCATCGCCCGCCACACCGTGCCCTTGCCGCCGGCGAGCGACACGCCGCCGAGCACGACGGCGGTGAGCGCCTGGAATTCCCACCCCACGCCGGTGGTGGAATCCGTCGAGGCTTGCCGCGCGGCGTAGAAGATGCCGCTCGCCGCGCACAGCGTTCCCGACAGCACATAGGTCATGAACAGCATCACGCGGACGCGGATGCCGGCGTGGCGCGCCGCCTTGCGGCTGGCGCCGATCGCGGTGAGATGCCAGCCATAGCGCGAGCGCGACAGGAAGATGTGGCAGATCAACAGCACCACGAACAGCGTCGCCGCATTGACGGGGATACCGAGCACGCTGCCGCCGCCGATGAAATCCCAGGCGTCGCTCTCGACCGAGTTGGTCGCGAACACCTGGGCGTAGCTGGTGTTGAGCAGGTTGACCGAGGCGCGCAGGATGATCAGCGTCACCAGCGTGGTCAGGAACGGCCGCGTCTTCAGGAAGCCGATCAGGAAGCCGTTGATGCTGCCGAGCAGCGCGCCGACCAGAAGCGTCGCCGGCACCGCGAGGCCGACCGGCCATTCGCGCACCAGGAGGAAGTACAGCGCTGCGAAATTGCACAGCGCGAAGATCGCGCCGACCGACAGGTCGATGCCGCCGGTGACGAGGCAGAAGCCCATCGCCAGCGCGACGAAGCCGAATTCGGCGAACAGCCGCAGCAGCGACACCGAGTTCTGCACCGAGGCGTAGTCGGGAATCGTGAGCGCGAAATAGGTCCACAGCCCGATCATCACGGTGAAGGGGACGACCGGCTCGAACCACTGTTTCAGCAACAGCTCCGACAGCAGGAGCCGGGGTGAAAATCGCCGCACCGATGCGGCAAAGGAATCAACGGCCATCGACATCGCCAAAGCACCCTCTTGATTGAGCACGACCTTGCGGAAAACCGGCTTCCACTTTTCCGGATCGTGCTCGTGATCGCGCACGATCTTGCGGAGAGCCGGCTTACACGTCCCGGATCATGCTCCTGGTCATGATGCGATCGGCCATCGCGTCGCGACCTCGTCCCTTGATGAACACGCTCTCCGCGAACGCTGCGCGTCGGTCGGAGAAAAACCGGCACCTTGCCGGATCGTGCTCTTTGATACAGCCGGCGCGGGAATGCCCCCCGCGCCGGCTGTCCGCGCCTTGTTAATTCTTCTTGGGTAGCGCGAAGCAGTTGGCGCCCGAGGCGTTCGACTTATCGAGCCAGATCGGACGCGTGTAATAGACGAGATTGCGGCTGCCCGGCTTCTCGCCTGATACCAGCAGGGTCTCGGCGGCGAACATCAGGTCGTGGCCCTGCTCGGTCGCCTTGTAGCTCAGGAACTTGTAGAAATTGCCCGAATTGACCTGGTCGCAATCCAGCTGCGAGCCTTCACCCGAGGCGAACACCTTCACATCGTCGATCTTGCCGGCATTGCGGATCGCCTGCGCCGCGCCCGACTCCATGATGCCCCAGAACCCGATCGAGGCGCAGAGGTCGGGATGCTGCTGGATCACCGTCGCGGTGACATTGAGCGCGGTGTTGGCGTCCCAGTTCGCGGCCTGGTTCGAGACCACCTTGATGTTCGGATCCTTGTTCAAGACCTCCATGATGCCGCCGACCTGGTCGACGCTGGCGGCCGCGGTCAGTTCGCCCTGCACGATCTGGACCTTGCCCGACTTGCCGGAGCCGGTGCCGCAGGCCTTGACGGCCTCGTTCGCCAGCATCTTGCCGATCTCGCGCCAGTCGGCGCCGACAAAGGCGCCGGATTTGTAGTTCGAGGACATGTTGATCTGGATCACATGCGTGCCCTGGCTTTCGGCGCGCTTCAGATCCTTCATCAACAGCGTGACGCTCGGATTCTGCACGATCAGCACGTCGGGCTTCTGGTCGACCAGCGCGGTCAGGGCCTGCTGCATCGCCGAGGGGTTGTTGTTGGGATCGCGCACGACATATTTCATGCCGCGCCACTCGGCTTCCTCCTGCACCACCCGGCCCCATTCGTCGGACAGCGGCACGCCGAGCGCGATCGGCAGATAGGCGATCGTCTTGCCCTGCAGCGCCTTGTCGTAGACGGCACGCAGCTCGCGCGCGGTCTTGGTGCCTTCCTCCTGCGCCGATGCCGCAAACGGCACCGCGGCCAGCGTCACGCCGGCCAGCAGGATCGTCCAGAACTTTGTCGTCGTCTTCATCGTCTCCCTCCACAAAGCAATTTCTTTTGATTGATTCATTTGGCGCGGCGGCCGGCTCGGTCGCCCTGTTTCAGTCCCCTTGCCGCGCGGTCTCCTCGTCGCGGGGGTGCAGCCAGTTGTCGAGCACGATGGCGGCCAGCAGCACCACGCCCTTGATGATGTTCTGCACCTCGCTGTTGACGTCCATGATGGTGAAGGCGTTGAGCAGCGTGCCGATCAGGATGCAGCCGACCACGACGCTGAACACGCTGCCGCGGCCGCCGATCAGGCTGATGCCGCCGATCACGACGACGAGCACGACATCGAAGATCATGGTGCCCTGGGTGATCGCCATCTGCATGCTGCCCGTGGTGCCGACCCAGACCAGGCCCGCAATCCAGGCGAGCAGTGCAACCAGCACGTGCTCGAGCACGATCAGCGGCCGCAGCGCGACGCCGGTCAGCCGAGCGGCCTCCGGATTGTCGCCCTGCGAATAGATGAAGCGGCCGATCGAGGTGCGCGACAGGAACAAATGCATCGCGATTGCACAGGCCGCGAACACCAGGATCGGAACCGGGATGCCGAACAGCCGTCCGGCGCCGAGATACATCAGGCCCGGCGCGTCCTTCGGCGCATAGACCACCCAGGCCGGCGCGATCCAGAAGGCGAGGCCATAGATCACGAAGCCGGCAGCCAGCGTCACGAACAGCGCCGGCGCCTCGACGAAGGCGACCATCACGCCGTTGACGACGCCGATCAGCACCGCGACCGCCAGCGCCAGCAGCACTGCCGTGAAAACAGGCATGCCGTTCTGCATGTAGATCAGCGCGATCGCCCAGGAACCCGCCATGATCGCGACCTCCGAGAGGTCGATGCCGCGGCTGATCACGATCAGCCCCATGCCGAGGCCGAGCACGCCGAGGATGGAAATACTCCGCAACAAATTCAGGAGATTGGAGACGGTGGCGAAGCCGTTCAGCGTCAGGCCAAACACGATCAGGAGCGCGATGGTGATCAGGAGCACGATCTGCTCCTGGCTCGGCTTCGCAAACATTGCGCCCAGGCGAGATGATGCCGCAGGGACAGCAACGCCGCGCGATGGCGATTGCACGCTCATCGTTTCCTCCAGGTATTATTTTGCTTGAGACTTTAAGAGTGACGATTAGTATTCGTCAAATGCATTCGACGGATACGGATTGATCATTTCCATGCATGTACGCGACGTCGATCTGAACCTGTTCGTCGTGTTCGACGCGATCTATTCCGAGGGCGGCGTCAGCCGCGCCTGCTTCCGCCTCAACCTGACCCAGCCCGCGGTCAGCCATGCGCTGAGCCGGCTGCGCGCGATGTTCAACGATCCGCTGTTCGTGCGCCGCAACCACGTGATGACGCCGACCCCGCTGGCACGGCAGATCATCACCACGGTGCGTCAGGCGCTCAACGGCCTCGAGACGACGCTGACCCACACCCACCGGTTCGATCCGGCGCAGACGCCGAAGCGGTTCGTGATCGGACTGCGCAACAATCTCGAGGCGCCGATGCTGAGCGCGCTGATCAACCGCATCAGTACGGTGGCGCCGCTGGTCGAGATCGCCACCGTGCGCAGCGAGCGCAACAATCTCGAGCGCGAGCTTGCCGCCGGCACCCTCGACGTCGCGATCGATACGCTGTTGCCGCTGTCGGCGGAGGTGCGGCGCGAGCAGATCCTGACCGAGCATATCGCGGTGTTCGCGCGGCGCGGCCACCCCGAACTCGGCAGCCGGCTCGACAAGAAGGCTTATTTGCGCATGGAGCATGTCTGCGTGACGTCGCGGCGCAGCGGCCTGTCGTTCGAGGATTTTCAGCTCCAGCGCCTCGGCCTGACCCGCACTGTTCGCCTGACCTGTCAGAATTTCGCAACCGCCTGCCACGTCGTGAGCCGCAGCAACATGCTGCTGACCGCCTCGGAGAGCGCCGCCTCCGTGCTGGAAGATCCCGGGCTGCTGCAGTGCTTCCCCTGCCCGTTTCAGATCAGCCCGCACGTCAATTATCTCTACTGGCACGCCACCGCCGAGGACGACACCACCAATCAATGGCTGCGCGAGCAGCTGCGCGCGGCCGCGGCGCTGCTGGCCGGCAGCCAGTTCGGCCGCAGGAACGGGCGCGCGAAGATGCGGCCCCGCGTGGGATATCCGGCGCCGGCCGGCCTCGCCGCCGAATAGCCGCGTCAGCCCACCACGCGGATCGGGTCCGAGCCGTCCCAAGTCGCGGCCACGGTCCTGATCTTCTCGAAGAACCGTCCCTTCGATCCCGAGATGTCCGATATCTCGATCACGGTGCCGGCATGGCCGGCGGTGTCGAAATAGGCGAAGCGTCCCTTGGGGCCGCCGATCTGGCCTTCATGACCGACCGTGAAGCCTGCCGCGACGGCTCGGTCATAGAGCGACTGGTAGTCCGTGCTCCAGTACGACATGTGCTGCAGGCCCTCGCCGTGACGCGCCAGAAAATCCAGATACATCGACGGCGCGTCGTTGCGCTGTTGGATCAGCTCGATCTGCAGATCGCCGGAATTGGCCAGCGCGATCGACATCTCGACCGCGGAGGCCACGCCGCGATAGCGGAACCAATCGACCTTGACCGAGGGGATCAGGAAGAATGGCCCGACCCGCAGTGTCTCGGTCCAGAACTTCAGCGCCGCATCGATGTCGCGAACGACGTAGCCGTTCTGACAGACCTTGCCGAACAATGCACTCATGCGCCCTCCCCGCCGCTCACAAACCGCTGAGCCCGCTGTCGACCGCGAGCGTCTGCGCGGTGACATAGACACTTTCATCCGACATGAAGAACAGCACGGCATAGGCGATCTCCCAGGCCGTCGCCTGACGGCCGAACGGGATATGCCCTTTGCCGCGCGACGGACGGCCCGCGCCGGCCTCGCGGCCGTTCGGGGTGTCGACCAGCCCGGGATAGACCAGATTGGCGCGGATGCCGCGCCGCGCGCCGGCATGTGCGATGTTGCGCATCAGGCCGCCGAGCGCGGCCTTGGAGGAATCATAGACCGCCATCTGCGATCCGGCCTTCAGCGCCGCGATCGAGGAAATGAACACGATCGAGCCGCCGTCTTCGAATTTCGGCAAAGCGACGCGGCAGCACAGCATCGGGCCGCGGACATTGACGTCGTAGATCCTGTTCCATTCCTCCGCGCTGACATCGTCGAGTCCGGTCTTGCCGAAGGTACCGATGTTCAGCACGATGCCATCGAGCCCGCCCATCGTGCGATGAGCTTCATCAACCATCTTGATGACGTCGGCTTCCTTGGTGACATCGGCGGCGATCGCGAAAGCGCGGCCGCCATCATCAGCGATGCGCGCGACCGTGTCCTCGGCCGAGGCACGGTTGACGTCGGCGACCGCGACATGCGCACCCTCGCGCGCGAACAGCAGGCTCATGGCGCGGCCGTTGCCGATCGGATCGGTGGCGGCATCGAACACCCGCTGGCCGCCGCCGACCACGAGGATGCGGCGGCCGTTGAGACGTCCCCTGCCCGGCGCGGTACCCGACGATTCCGCGCTCAGCGGACGGACATAGCGCTCCGGTTTAGAGTCTTGCGAGTTCGCTTGCGAAATCTCCGACATCCAATTCAACCCCGCTTCTTGCCGCCCCCGTAGACCGCCATGCCGGCGGCCGGATCAAGATCGGTCTCGGTCGCCTCGGTCAGCCGCGCCATCATCATGTAGAAGCCGAGCGCGACGATCGCCTCGACGATCTCCTGATCGCTGAAATGCTCGCGCACCGCGGCAAAGGCGGTATCGCCGACGCGGACCTTCTCGACCACCTCGCGGCCGAAGCGAAGCAGCGCGCGCTCGGCTGCGTTGAGTGCAGCATCGTCGTAATCGCCGCGCTCGACGGCATCGATCTGCGCCTGGGTGACGCCGACACCGAGCGCGATCGGCACATGTTGCCGCCATTCGTAGGCGCCGCCCTCAAGCTGCGCGGCCTGCAGGATCAGGAGCTCGCGGTTGACCGCCGACAGCTTCTGCTTGTGCAGGATCGAATTGGCGAGCCGCATCGCCGGGATCATATTGGCCTCGGCATGGGCCATCATGCGGAAGATGTTGAGCTTGACCGGCATGCGGTCGAATGAGGCGCGGATCTCTCCGCTCGTCGTCTCCGGATCAATCAGGGGCAGCCTTGCCACGCGTGTCTCTCCCTTTTTGCTTGTTCGTTATTCTTGCCGTCGGTGCGACCAGCTAATGCACCGGGCCGACCGAGATCAAGCCGCCCGCGCGGGATTGCCCGAATTGCGGGGTTCAGCCATGCGGTTCCGCGCTTGAATCCGCATCCATGGGCGGGCATAAGGGCTGCCATCTCCCTTAAAAAATGGCCATAGCCCAAGGATTTACGATGCCCGCCTATCGCTCCCGCACCACCACCCACGGCCGCAACATGGCGGGTGCACGCGGCCTCTGGCGCGCCACCGGCATGAAGAACGAGGATTTCGGCAAGCCGATCATCGCGGTGGTCAATTCCTTCACCCAGTTCGTGCCCGGCCACGTCCATTTGCAGAATCTCGGCCAACTGGTCGCGCGCGAGATCGAGAAGGCCGGCGGGGTGGCAAAAGAGTTCAACACCATTGCGGTCGATGACGGCATCGCGATGGGCCATGACGGCATGCTGTACAGCCTGCCCTCGCGCGAGCTGATCGCCGACAGCGTCGAATACATGGTCAACGCGCATTGCGCCGACGCGATGGTCTGCATCTCCAACTGCGACAAGATCACGCCCGGCATGCTGATGGCGACGCTGCGGCTCAACATCCCGACCGTGTTCGTCTCGGGCGGACCGATGAAGTCGGGCAAGATCGTGCTCAAGGGCAAGAAGCGCGCGGTCGATCTGATCGACGCGATGGTCGCGGCCGCCGACTCCAACGTGTCGGACGAGGACGTCGCGGTGATCGAGCGCTCGGCCTGCCCAACCTGCGGCTCCTGCTCTGGCATGTTCACCGCGAACTCGATGAACTGCCTGACCGAGGCGCTCGGCCTCGCGCTGCCCGGCAACGGCTCGGTGCTGGCGACCCACGCCGACCGCAAGAGCCTGTTCGTCGAGGCCGGCCATCTGATCGTCGACCTCGCCCGCCGCTACTACGAGCAGGACGACGCCAAGGTGCTGCCGCGCAACATCGCGAACTTCAAGTCGTTCGAGAACGCGATGACGCTCGATATCGCGATGGGCGGCTCGACCAACACCGTGCTGCATCTGCTCGCCGCCGCGCGCGAGGGCGAAGTGCCGTTCACGATGACCGATATCGACCGCCTGTCACGCAAGGTGCCGGTGCTCTGCAAGGTCGCGCCCTCGGTGCAGGACGTCCACATGGAGGACGTGCATCACGCCGGCGGCATCATGGCGATCCTGGGCGAGCTCGACCGCGCCAAGCTGCTCACGACCGACGGGCCGACCGTGCATGCAGCAACGCTGGACGATGCGCTGAACCGCTGGGACATGGTGCGGACCACAAGCGACAAGGTACGCAACTTCTATTGCGCCGCGCCCGGCGGCGTGCCGACCCAGGAAGCCTTCAGCCAGGACCGCCGCTTCGACGAGGTCGATCTCGACCGCGCCAAGGGCTGCATCCGCGACGCCGCGCACGCCTATTCCAAGGACGGCGGCCTCGCCGTGCTGTTCGGCAACCTCGCCGAGGACGGCTGCATCGTGAAGACCGCCGGCGTCGACGAGAGCATTCTGAAGTTCTCCGGCCCGGCCCGCATCTTCGAGAGCCAGGACGCATCGGTCGAAGCCATCCTTGGCAACAAGGTGAAGGCCGGCGACGTCGTGCTGATCCGCTATGAGGGTCCGCGCGGCGGCCCGGGGATGCAGGAGATGCTGTACCCGACCAGCTATCTGAAGTCGAAAGGCCTCGGCAAGGCCTGCGCGCTGATCACCGACGGCCGCTTCTCCGGCGGATCGTCGGGCCTGTCGATCGGCCACGTCTCGCCGGAAGCCGCCGAAGGCGGCCTGATCGGCCTCGTCGAGGAAGGCGATATCATCGAGTTCGATATCCCGAACCGGAAGGTCAACCTCAAGGTCGACGATGCCGAGCTAAAGCACCGTCGCGCAGCGATGGAAGCCAAGGGCAACGCGGCCTGGAAGCCGGCAGCGCCACGCAAGCGCGCCGTCTCAACCGCGCTGAAGGCCTATGCGGCGTTCGCCAGCAGCGCGGCCAAGGGTGCGGTTCGCATCCTGCCGGAGTGATCAGGGCGAGCTGAGCTCGGTCGTTCACTTCGCAAGAGCGAGTTGGCTTCTCCTGTCATTGCGAGCGCAGCGAAGCAATCCATCTGTCCGCACATGCGGAACCATGGATTGCTTCGTCGCTTCAGCGCAAAATTGCTCTGCAATTTTGTCGCGAGCTCCTCGCAATGACGGCACCATTGGGTCGCGCCCCAAACTCCCACAGGGAGAGGTCGGATGCCGCCACACGCGGTCCATCTGGTTCAGGCGTGGAGGTCGGCCGCCTCGATCCGGATGCGGTCGGCATGCAGTGACCAGTCGCACAGCGATTGCTCCTGGCAAAACTTGACCTTGGCCATCTCGGTGGCCTGGCCCTCGCTCGAGGCGTCGATCTCAAGCGCACCCTGGCAAACCTCGCGCTCGCGGCCATTGCCGCCGAGCACGTCTTTCATGAAATGAACGACGAAGCGTGACATGGAACCCTCCCTGCTGCACCGGCAGAGCCCGGGGGTACCACGCTAGCACTAACACGAAAGGGTAGTGAGTTAATTCGGCTGATACGCGTGCGACTGTTCGCAGCGGGAAGCTACGCGCCGGCCTGGGGCAGGCTGGCGGCGGCAATCGCGACGATCTGCGCAAGACGGCGGCCGATCCTGGCGGGCGCGTTGCGGAGCAATGACTGGACCTGTCGCATGAACGTCTTCCTTCCGTGCCCGGAATGGTCGGACACAGACGGAAAATGGCGATTTCGGGCTAAGCCGTCGATATCTCAGGGAAAATAACAACCGACGTGTTGCGAGGCGGTCGTTCGGCAGTGGGTTTATTGCCTCGATCGAGGCTGCAACGAAGGAGATTTTCTCCGGTGTTTTTGCCCGCGCAACAACGCTCGCACGGCTGGCCGCTTGTGCGAGGGACGCACCGGCGGAAGAGTTCCGTTCCGCGCTTGCAGGTATTCTCCCCCGCAAAGCCCAGCGCTTGCACGATTTCTGAATATTGGAAATGTACCCCTGAGTTGCCCGACGCGTCAAGATGCCTGCTCGAACAGATGCCTGCTCGAACGCCGACAGCCGCCAGCTCCTTTGCATGGGGTTGTTTTCGATATTTTTGGCCGCGCGCAGCCGCGGCCCCCGCTGGGGAAGGCCCGACCCTACCCCGGCATGAACCCGAACGCCTTCTCGAACCGTCTTGCGTAGACCGGCCAGACCTCGGGATTGATGATGCGCGGCGGGCGCTTGCCGTCGAGGGCATCGAGGATCTGCTCGGCGGCGATCCGGCTCATGTTGATGCGCGCCTCGCGGGTGACGCCGGCGGTGTGCGGGCTCGCCAGCACATTGTCGAACTGCAGCAGCGGATGATCCGGCGGCGGCGGCTCCTTGTCCCAGACGTCGAGGCCCGCACCCGCGATTCGCTTTTCACGTAGTGCCTCTTCCAATGCCTTCTCGTCGTGGATGAAGCCGCGCGCGGTGGTGACGAAATAGGCGTGCGGCTGCATCAGCGCGAACTGGCGCGCGCCGATCATGCCGCGGCTGTTCTTGTCCAGCGGACACGAGATCGAAACAAAGTCGGCGCGACTCAGGAGATCGTCGAGCTCGACCTTCTCCCCGCCCCGCTTCGCCATCTCATCCGCCGTGAGATAGGGATCGTAGGCGATCACCTTCATGTGCAGGAGGCCCCTGCACAGCTCGGCGATGCGGCGGCCGACATTGCCGAGACCGACGATGCCGACGGTCTTCTCCTTCAGCTCGTTGCCAATCAGGTCGTTGCGGTTGACATTGGCCTCGCGCCGCAGCCTGCGGTCGGACTGGATGATCCGCTTCGACAGCGTCAGCATCATGCCGAGCGCGTGTTCGGCGACCGAATTGGCGTTGCCGCCGGACTGGTTGACGACAAGCACGCCCGCCGCGGTGCAGGCATCGACATCGACGGGATCGAAGCCGGCACCATTCGACGACACGATCAGAAGATTCGGCGCACGCTTCAACAGCTCGGCGTGGGCATGGAAATGCGGCGCCAGCTCATCGCGCGCCGCGCCGATCTGATAGGCATGCGCGTCGGCAAGAACCGGCGCGAACGTCGCCTCCGGCGTCTCGTTCTCGAGACGATCGAGCCGAACGTCCGGCCGCTTCTTCAGGATATCGACGTAGATCTCGTGGGCGAGGTATTTGACGTAGAACACGCGCTTGTTGTTGACGGTCATGTCTTCGAGCAGCTTTCAGTTTGGGAAGCCATAGAGTTCGTGCGGGATTGTCGACGAGGATACGGTGCCGGGTCGCCGCATCCGGCGTCCAGTTCTGGAACAGCGTCAGCAGATGGCCGGCGTCGGGCATTTCGCCTTCGACCCGCGGATGCGGCCAGTCGCCGCCCCACACCAGCCGTTCAGGATTGGCTGCGACCAGCGCTTCGTGGAACGGCCGCGCATCGGGATAATCGGGCGCCCGCCGGCTCAGGCGATGCGCGCCCGAGAGCTTGGCCCAGCACCAGCCTTCGTCCACCGCACGCAGCAGGCTCTGAAAGCCCGCGGTGTTGATGCCGGCGGCAGCATCGGTGCGGCCCATGTGATCGACCACGACCGGCAACCCGAGCGCCTTCAGCGTCGGGATCGTGTCAGGCAAATCCTTCACATCGATCCAGAGCTGCAGATGCCAGCCGAGTTCGGCCATCACGCCCGCGTGCGTCTCGGCAACGTTCAAGGGAATGCCGCCGCGATAGTGCAACTGCCCGCCGCGGAAGAAATGATTGAAGCGCAGGCCGCGGACGCCGAGCACATGCCATTGCCGCAGCGTGCCCGCCGCCACATCGGCATCGGCCACCGCGACGCCGCGCAGCCGCGCCGGCTCACGCTGCAGCGCGTCCAGCATCGCGGAATTGTCGCGGCCATGCGCGCTGCCCTGCACCAGCACGCCGCGGGCGAAACCGAGCGCGTCGAGCATGCCGAGATAGGTCGCGAGCGGCGCGTCCGGCGGCGTGTAGCTGCGATCGCCGGCATAGGGAAAGCGGTCAGCCGGGCCGAACACATGCGCATGCGTATCGCAGGCCTTCGGCGGCAGCTTGTCTCTGGGCGGCGTCACCGGACGCGGCGGCAGGCAGGCGGGAATTTTTGACGCGGCCATCGTCTACTCCGCCTTCATGCCGGCGGCCTTGATGATCGGCCCCCACTTGTCGTAGTCGGCCTTGATCTTGGCGGCGAACTTGTCCGGCGTGGAGCCGATCGGGATCGCACCGAGCTTGCCGAGCCGCTCCTTCACGGCATCGGTGTTCACGGCCGCGACGAAATCATGCGAGATCTTGGCGACGAGGTCGGCCGGCATGTTGCCGGGCCCGAGCAGCCCCCACCACACCTCGGTGTCGTAGCCCGGCACGGTCTCCGACATGCTGGGCACGTCAGGCAGGAACGGCGCACGCGAGCCGGTCGTCACCGCCAGCGCGCGAACCGTGCCGGCCTGCAGCTGCCCGACCGATTCCGGTCCGTTGTTGAACGACAGCGGAATTTGCCCGCCGAGCAGATCGTTGATCGCGGGCGCGCCGCCCTTGTAGGGGATCGCACTGATCTCGATCTTGGCGAGATTGTTGAGCAGCTCGCCGGCCAGATGGGTCGAGGTGCCGTTGCCGGCATGGGCGAAGGAGAGACTGCCGGGCTTCGCCTTCGCCGCAGCGATGACGTCGGCGACCGATTTGAACGGCGAATCCGCGCGCACCAGCAGCACGTTCGGCGACGACGCCAAGAGCGAGATCGGCGAGAAATCCTTGAAGGTGTCGTAGGGCAGCTTTGGATAAAGGAACGGATTGGTGGCATGGCCGCTCGCCACCATGATCAGATTGTAACCGTCGGGCGCGGAGGTCGCGATCGCCTGCGAGGCGATCACCCCGCCGGCGCCGGGCCGGTTCTCGACCACGATCGACTGCGTCCAGCTCTTCGACACCGCTTCGGCGAGCGTCCGCGTCAGCACATCGACGCCGCCGCCGGGCGGATAGGGAACGAGAATATGAACGGCCTTGGCCGGGAACGGCTGCGCGGACGCAAGGCCGGCCACAACCATGGCCGCTGCCGCAATGGCGGTCCGCCAGACCCATCCGGCCATCGACGCCTCCCGTCCCTTGATCGCTACCGTCCCTTTTTCGTTACGCCTGTATCGCACGTTGGTCCGGCGCTGCGATGGCCGAATTCCGCAGATCGCGTTGCGGCCGCGACATGTTGACAATCGCAGGCACCGCGTCAAGTTTCGTGCGGCAAGCGGCCACCAGCGTCGCGCGAGCAGGGAGAACAGGATGGCGGCCGCGGAACAAGCCTCGTCCCAGAAGTCAGCGACCACCTGGCACGGCATCGTGCTGCAGACGCTGAAGCGGAACGAGATCAAGCTCGTGCCCTACGTGCCCGACCGGGTGCTGACCACGCTGATCAAGGACCTGCACGCCGATCCCTATTTCACGACGTTTCCGACCGCGCGCGAGGAAGAAGCGGTCGGCATCGTCTCCGGTGCCTGGATGGCGGGAACGCGCGGCGCGGTGCTGATGCAAACCTCGGGCTTTGCCACGCTGGCCAATGTGCTGGCCTCGCTCGCGGTGCCCTACCAGATCCCGCTGATCATGTTCGTCTCCGAGCGCGGCACGCTCGGCGAGTTCAACTACGGCCAGGCGCTGGTCTGCCGCACCATGCGCCCGGTGCTGGATTCGCTGGCCATGGAGCATCACACCATCACCCGGCTCGACGAACTCGAATTCATCGCCGACCGCTCGATCAAGCAGGCCGTCACCACCCAGGCGCCGGTGGCGCTGATCCTCTCGCCGCTGCTCACCGGCGGCAAGACCTTCGACAAGTGAGATCAGCCATGACCAGCCCCCCCGCGCGCAACACCAAGGTGATGAACCGCTTCGAGCTCACCCAGCGCCTCGTCGCCGGGCTCAAGGACGAAGCCGTGATCGGCGGCATCGGCAACACCAATTTCGACCTCTGGGCCGCCGGCCATCGCCCGCAGAATTTTACATGCTGGGCAGCATGGGACTCGCGTTTCCGATCGCGCTCGGCGTCGCGCTGGCGCAGCCGAACCGGCGCGTGTTCGCGCTCGAAGGCGACGGCTCGCTGCTGATGCAGCTCGGCTGCCTCTCGACCATCGCGACGCTGGCGCCGAAGAATCTCACCATGGTGGTGATGGACAACGGCATCTACCAGATCACGGGCAGCCAGCCGACGCCGGCCGCCCGCCATACCGATATCGTTCAGGTCGCAATCGCCAGCGGCCTTGCCAACAGCTCCTGGGCCGCCGACGAGGACGATTTCGAGCGGCTGATCGAGCAGTCGAAACAGGCGCCCGGCCCGACCCTGATCGGCGTCCGCATCGACGACAAGCCCGGCACCGGCACCACCCGCCGCGACCCCGTGCAGATCCGCGAGCGGTTTATGCATGGGATGGGGGTGAGGCAGCTGCTCTAGATAAGAAGGCGCCTGCGACCGACGCATCCGTCATTGCGAGGAGCTCGCGACAAAATTGCAGAGCAATCTTGCGCTGAAGCGACGAAGCAATCCATGCATCCGCGCATGCGGCTGGATGGATTGCTTCGCTGCGCTCGCAATGACGGCTGTGGCCACTCAATTCAACCTCAACTCCGTGATGTGCCGCGGATCCGGCGCGAGCTCGCCGCGTTCGACGCGCTTGACGACGTCGGTCAGCGCGGCGTTGGCGTTGCACACGATGCCGAGCTTCTCGCCTTCGCGGACCACGAGGCCGTTCAGGAATTCGATCTCGGTGCGGCGGCCCTTCTGCATGTCCTGGCCCATCGAGGGGCGCTGCGCCGACGAGGTGCGCTTGGCATCCTTGAAGCGCTGCTCGTCGCAGGCGCGCGTCGCGGCCTCGTCGCCCTCGCCGGCGCGGGCGATGGTCTCGGGCGGCAGATGCAGGATCTCCTCCAGCTGATAGCCCTGCGCCTGGCCGACGCGGATCGCCTCGCTGCCGAGCCGGGTCGAGAAGCGGCGCAACGGCTCGCTTTGCAGCACCTCGCCGCCCGCCAGACCGGTGCAGGCCGAGAGCCCGTTGCCCATGACGTTGGCGACGAGCTTGGACCAGCGCTCGCCCCAGAGATTGGAGGTCACCTTGGCGCTGTCGGAATAACCGACCAGGCGGCAGACTTCCTCCGCCCGCGCGGTGATGCGGCCATGCACCTCGCCGGCGCGAAACACGGTGTGCGCTGCGCCGCCCTTGCCGGCGCCGCGGTGGATGTGGCCGGGCTCGGGCAGATTGACGGTGATGCTGCTTGCGATGCAGCCAAGCGTCTTGCCCCAGCCGACGATGCCGGCGATGGTCTCCTCGTTCATGCAGTTCTGCAGCGACACGACGTAGCCGTCCGCCGCCAGATATTGCCGGATCAGCATGGTGGCCCAGTCGGTGTCGTAGGACTTCATGCAGACGAAGGCGATGTCGACCGGTTTCTCTTTCGCCAGCTGCTGCGCGTCGGTGACATCAAGCGCGCGCACCGGCACCGAGAATTCCGCGACGTCCATCGCGTGCGTGACGCGCAGTCCGTGCTTGCGCATGTGCTCGACATGCGCGGGCCAGGGATCGATGAAGGTGACGTCCTCTCCCGCCTGCACCATATGCGCACCGGCGTAGCCGCCGACAGCGCCCGCGCCGACGATCGCGATCTTCCGAGCCATGTCTCCATCCCCTGCTCTTGATTGAGACGAACGCTGGCTGCGTCCATCCGTTGCGGATCAGTCTAGGGGATCGCAGCGTCAGGCCAACCGGTCGCTTCATGAAAAAAGCTGGGCGGTGCCATGCCGGTATTCATGGGACCCAAGAAAATCGGACCAAGAAAATCCCCGCGGGCGATGGGCCCGCGAGGATGTCATTTCCTTGCTTTCGTCATTGCGAGCGTAGCGAAGCAATCCATGCTTCAGCATACGCGGCGCGACGGATTGCTTCGTCGCTTCAGCGCAAAATTGCTTGCAATTTTGTCGCGAGCTGCTCGCAATGACGGTGGAACTGGCGCGATCACGCGATCAGTCGATGATCTTGACGATCCGGCGGGTACGCGGCTCCACGATCACGCGGCGATCATTGACGACGGCGTAGCGATACTCGGTGTAGCGCGGCACCGGACGCAGCACGACGGTGTCGGGCAGCGGCTCGCCGACCACGATGCGTTCACGCACCACCACCGACGGCTCGCTGCGCGGGATCGAGGTGATCACCGCATTCGGGATCTCGAGGCCGGCGCCGACCGCAGCACCCACCGTGCCGCCGACGATCTCGCCGACAGGGCCCGCGATTTCGCCACCGGCCCGCGCGCCGTTCGCGGCACCCGCCGCGGTCGTGGACTGCGCGAAGGCCGAGCCGGACGCGAGCAGCGACGCAGCAGCGACAAGGGACACAGCAAAACGCTTGTTCATGATTCTCCTCCTCCGAATTGATCGATGCCCCCTCAACATCGCAAGCAACGAGAACGTTCCAGTTCCAACGCTGCAACCCGCGTAACTCCAGTTCCGCGCACAATTCGCTTGATTCCGGCGCGAACGAAAATGCTACTCCGAACAACCTTCGAAGCAGCATTCATCCTGGGTTCAGATTCAGAGATCGTGCAGAACAGAGCGCGCGGCGCGCCGTTCATTCCGACGGCTTTTGATCGGCTCGCCGTCTCGGAGCTCGCCGTCTCGGCGGCGGTACAGCCGCTGGCTTGATGCGGATTCGCATCGTCCCGCCCTTCGACTCGATCTCGAAAGCGTTGGTCCTGCGCACCAGTTCGCCGAGGGTGCGGAAGCCGTAGGTCCTCTGATCAAAATCCGACGCGAAATTGGCCAGCTGCCGTCCGACCTCGCCAAGCGTGACCCAGCCGTCTTCGCTCGCCATCTGGCTGATGACCTTCTTGATGATCGGCGTGGCAGCCTCCGGCGGCTGCAACGGCTGCGCCCGCACGGCGGCATCCTGATTGCTCGGCGCGCCGCCGCGCAGATTCTCGGTGTAGACGAACCGGCGGCAGGCCTGCCGAAAACTCTCCGGCGTCTTCTGCTCGCCGAACCCGAACACGTCGATGCCGTGCTCGCGGATGCGGGCGGCAAGCCGGATGAAATCGCTGTCCGACGACACCAGGCAGAAGCCGTCGAAACGGCCACTGTGCAGCAGGTCCATGGCGTCGATCACCAAAGTGATGTCGGATGCATTCTTCCCGGTCGTATACGCGAATTGCTGTTGTGGAATAATGGCGTGCTTCGACAGGATGTCGGCCCAGCCCTTGGACCTGGGATTGGAGAAGTCGCCGTAGATCCGGCGCACGCTGGCCTCGCCGATCTTGGCGATCTCCTCGAACAGCCCATCGGCGATCTTTGCAGATGCGTTGTCGGCGTCGATCAGGACAGCCAGACGCGGCGAACGGAGTTCGGAAGGCATGGCATTTCTCGGCTGGGACAGGATGAATGGACAATTCCGCAGACAGCTGCGGAACCGGCGCAGCTGCCGTATCGGAGCACATCGCGCGTCCCAAGCATAGGCGGCATCGCCAAGACGTCGCGGCGATGCCAGCCTTGAGGCGGCGAGGTCAGATCACCTCGCCCAAGTCGATCGCCCGCCTGGCGAACTCGATGGCCTTCTCGGCGGTGATCGCGTCCGCTGTGGTCGTCGCCTCGTCGCGCACCGACGGCGGCGAAGCGATCCGGATCTTCTTGCCGTTCGAACGGCGGATGGTCGCGCGCCAGCGATCGACATCGCGCCGGTAGGCATCGATGACAAAATCCCGATAGCTGACGCCGCTCATCAGCGGCTGAATCGATGCCGCTTCGACAGTGAGCGGCCGGCTTGCGATGTCGCGCACCATCTCGACAATGGTCTCGACGGCATGCTCACGCGCGACGCCGGTCGCGTCCCTGAGCAGATAGTTCACCGCCGCGCCGATCTGCGCCCTCGCGCGATCGTCGCTCGCAAAATCCAGATCGGCCTGAACTGACATATGGGGAAGACGCCTCCGCCCGACGCAACATCGGATACCTCCAGGCATCCGGCACCTTGCAACCACGTGACGTTTAGTCGACTCCCCATTAAAGCCGGATTATCCGTTAGCCCCCGATTTCTCGGATGCCGTTAACCGGCTCTTGATGCCGCTTCGCAGGATGCCCGACGCGGCAGGGATGGTCGACCAGATCACGGAAGGACCGGGCTACGCGCCGATGTGTTCGCGGCCTCACCCGCTGCCGCAGCCCGGTCGCGCCGCCAATTTGCGCGTGATCAGCAATTGACATATCACTGCTATCCGTGTGACATTTTATTAAAAGGGGCCGACAAGAGCCCATCAATGTCCACTTGGGGAGGCAGCAATGACCATTTCCGACGTCACCGCAGCAGCCGAAAGCCGGGCCCCGGCCGTTGCGCGAACCGCGCAGGCGCAGCAGGTCGCCGACATCGCAGCGCGGCTCGAACGCCTGCCGCTGACCTCCTATCAGCGCTGGATCTTCGGAATCATCGCGACAGCATGGTTTTTCGACAGCATGGACCTGGCCGCGCTCACCTTCGTGCTCGGTTCGATCCGCCAGACCTTCGGCCTGTCGACGGCGGAAGCCGGGCTGCTGTCCAGCATGAGCTTCCTCGGCATGTTCGCGGGCGCCGCGTGCGCCGGCCTGCTCGCCGACCGTTTCGGCCGCGCCCGCGTCTTCCAGGTCAGCATGATCTTCTGGGGCTTGGGCAGCCTGTGCTGCGGTCTGTCCACCACGGCGACCGCGCTCGGTGCGTCCCGCCTGCTGCTCGGCTTCGGCATGGGCATGGAGTTTCCGGTCGCGCAGTCGATGGTCTCGGAGATCATGCCGGCGCGCAACCGCGGCCGCTACATCGCGTTCCTCGAAGGATTCTGGCCGCTCGGCTTCATCGCGTCGGGCTTGTTGACCTACTTCGTGCTGCAGGTCGCCGACTGGCGCTGGGTCTTCATCCTGCAGGCAATCCCGGCCGTGTTCGTGCTGGTGGTGCGCCGCTTCGTTCCGGAATCGCCGCGCTGGCTTGCGTCCCACGGTTATTCGGAGCGGGCCGAAGCGACCGTGCGCGACATCGAATCCAGGGTCCGCGACCGTCTCGGCGGCAAGGAGCTGCCGCCGGTGGTGCGCCAGGTGGCCGCCCCCGCGTCCGAAGTGACCGGCCTGAGAACGCTGTTTTCGGGCATCTATGCCAAGCGGACCACGATGTTGTGGACCCTGTGGTTCTTCGCGCTGCTCGGCTTCTACGGCCTGACCACGTGGCTCGGCGCGCTGCTGCAGGCCAAGGGCTTCCCGATCACCAAATCGGTGTTCTACACCATCCTGATCTCGCTCGCGGGGATTCCCGGCTTCCTGGTCTCGGCGTGGCTCGTCGAATCCTGGGGCCGCAAGGCGACGCTGGTGATGAACCTGCTCTGCGGCGCGATCGCCTGCCATTTCTACGGCTCGGCGGCGGACCAGACCCAGCTCATCATTGCCGGCCTCTGCATGCAATTCTTCCTGTTCGGCATGTGGTCGGCGCTCTACGCCTATACGCCCGAACTGTACCCGACCCATGTCCGCGCCACCGGAACGGGCTTTGCCTCCGCGGTCGGCCGAATCGGTTCGCTGATCGGCCCCTATGTGATCGGCGTGATCCTGCCGGCGGCCGGACAAGGCGGCGTGTTTGCGCTCGGCGCCGGCGCGTTCGTGGTGGCGGCGCTTGCGGTGCTGTTGCTCGGCGAGGAAACCCGCGGCCGGACGCTGGAAAGCATTTCGCACTGATGGGCGCGCGGCGCGCCGTCCGGTTCGGCGCGGCGCCGATCGACCGGCCTTGTCATTGCCATCGGGCGTGTGAGATATCTGCTGTACAGCAGCACTCACGATCCTGATGGTAAATTCGAGCAAACGATCCAGCACGGTGCGCGCGCGCACAGCAGGGAGCCGCCGGCCGGCACGGCAATCGTCCGCCGCCGGAGACAAGCCGCGCGGTTCCGCGCCGGCCCCTCTCCCGCAAAGCGACGTCACGCTCACCGATCGCGCCTATGCCGAACTGGAAGAGCTGATCGTGACGCTGCAACTGCCGCCGGGCACCGCGCTCTCCGAGCTCGTGCTCGCCAAGCGGCTCAACATCGGCCGAACCCCGATCCGCGAAGCCTTGCAGCGCCTGTCGCGCGACGGCCTCGTCAACATCCTGGCCCGCCGCGGCGTGCTGGTGTCCGAGATTGACCTCAGGGCCCAGCTGCGCCTGCTCGAAGTCCGGCGCGAGCTGGAACGGCTGATGGCGCGCGGCGCCGCCGAGCGCGCCACCAGCGAGCAGCGCACCCAGTTCTCCGAGATCGCCGCCGGCATGCGGCGCGCGGCGGAGAAATCCGACGACCTGCTGTTCATGCGGCTGGATCACCAGTTCAACACCCTGATCTCCGCGGCGTCGCGCAACGAGTTCGCCTCCCGCGCCATGGGCCTGATGCACGGCCTGTCGCGCCGGTTCTGGTACCAGCATTACAAGGAAGCGGCCGATCTGCCGCTCGCGGCGCGGCTGCATGCCGACGTCGCCGAAGCCGTCGCCGAGCGCCGCGTCGACGCCGCGGGCGCGGCGTCCGACAGCCTGATCGACTACATCGAGAGTTTTGCACGTTCGACGCTGTAACGGCTCTCAGAGCTCGACGACCGTGCGGATCGAACGTCCGCGCCGCAGCGCCTCGAAGCCGTCATTGATACTGTCGAGGCTGCAGCGGCCTGTGATCAGCTCGTCGAGCTTGAGCCGGCCGTCCAGATAGGCCTGCGCCAGAAAGGGAAAGTCGCGCCGTGGCCGCGCGCCGCCATAGCTCGAGCGGCGAAATCGCTTCTCGCCCATCAACGCGCCCCAGCGAAAACTCACGTCCCGCGTGACGTCGATCTTGCCGAGCCAGATCACCTCGCCGCCCGGCCGTACCGCCTCCGCGGTCTGCCGAAACGCGTTGGGATGGCCCGCCGCTTCAAGGATGACGTCGGCGCCGCGGCCGCCCGTCGCCTGCTTTGCGAACTGGACCGGGTCCTCGCGGGCCGCGTTGACGACGTGCGTGGCGCCGAGCTGCCGCGCCAGCGCCAGCTTTGCATCATCGAGGTCGACCGCGATGACAGCACCTGCGCCGGCAAGCCGGGCGCCCTGCACCGCTGCCAGCCCGACCGCGCCGCAGCCGGTGACCATCACGGTATCGCCGTGACCGATGGCGGCGACGTTCAGCGCGGCGCCGACGCCGGTCATGACGCCGCAGCCGATCAGGCACGCGCGGTCGAACGGGATGTCGTTCGGCACGACGATCGCCTGCTGGGCCGGCAGCACGACATATTCCGAGAACGCGCCGAGGAACATCAGGTGCGTCAGCTTGCGTCCGTCCGCGAGCTGCGCCTTCGATGCGCCGTCGAAATGCACGCCTTCCGCGCCCCGCGCGAGATAGGTCTCGCACAGGATCGGCTGCGCGCGGTCGCAGTGAAAGCAGTGCCCGCAATGCGGATTCCAGGACAGGATGACGCGATCGCCGACGCTGATGTCGCGCACCGCGCTGCCGATTTCCTCGACCACGCCGGCCGCCTCGTGCCCGAGGATTATCGGCAAGGGATAGCGCAACGATCCGTCGATGACTTCGAGATCGGTGTGGCAGAGCCCCGCGGCGCGCACCTTCACCACGACGTCGGTCGGCATGGGCGGCGCAAGCGATACGCGCTCGACGGAGAGCGGCGTTCCGCTTTGATGCAGCACCGCCGCGCGACAGGTCAGGGTCATCTCAAGAATTCTCTGCCGGGGACATCAGCACGGGCTCAGGCCGTCTGTCCGGAGCGCAGCGCCGCGACCGCCTCGTCGAGATCGGCCGAGGAGAGCTCCCATTCATTGTCGAAATTGGCGACGACGCGCCGCATGAAGCTCTCGTGCAGCGCTTTCGCGGCAGCGGCATCGTGCAGATGGTCATAGAGCAGCGCGAAGGCCAGTTGTGCCGGCTCGGGCCCCTCGTAGCTCCATTCAAAACCGTGCTCGGTGAGACGAAGCTGGTCGTAATGCGGTGACAGCGGCTCGCCGTCGACCAGCACCGAAATGCCGTCGATGGTGCGGTCCCCGGTATAGCTCGCCATCGGATCCTCCCTGTGCTGCAGCATCATATCAGGAGCTCGATCAGGATCCTGGCGGACGCATCTTGAGGTCCTTCTTGACGACCTCGGGGAAGATCCACATCGCGACCGTTGCGAACACGCCGAGGAAGGCGACCGCATAGCTCGGTCCCCGCTGGCCCAGATAGACCATGAAAAAATATCCGCAGGCCGCCGTGGCGAGGCAAGCCAGCGACAGCATGAGCTTGATGTGGCTTGGCATCGAGACCTCCCTTCAGGTCATCCAGTTGTGAAACGACGGTGCCGCCACGCGGACCAGCAGCGCAAGCGCTTCGATCATGGCGCAACAGGACAGCCGCAATCCCGCGCGTCCGTCGCGCCACCATTCCGGCAGCGCCTGAAACAGCCCGGGCAGAAACAAGAACAGCACGCCGCCCACGACAACGACGGTGGTCCAGCGCAATTCGGCCAGCGCGAATGCCAGCGTGCCGGCGAGCAGCATCACCCACAATGCGGTGGTCATCGTGACCGGCAGGACGGCACGTCCGCGCAGCGGATACATGCCGGCCAGCTGCAGGAAGCCGATGCAGCACACGCTCCACAGCAGGCCGAACCAGGCGAGGCCTGCGAGATTGGGTTCAAGCTGCGGCATGCGGCACCGATTGCTCCTTCGCCACGACCCGCGGCGTCCGCGCCGTGCGGCGCATGTCGGTCTTCACGTGGCGCGTGCTGTAGCCGTTGAAGATGTGGCCCAGCAAGCCGCGATTGAGGTCGGAGGTGCCGAACACATAGTCCATCACCGGGAAGGTCAGATTCATGTTCCGCTCCATCATGATCGACTGGTTGTGATGGGCGGTATGATGCCGGCGAATGGTGTTGACGAAGGGCATGTTGCGCACGAAGGCATTTTCCTCGACGTGGCAGCAGAAATGCATGAACTCGTAGATCAGGTACATCGAGGTCGTCGTGGTGATCAGCAGCCAGCCGGTGTTGGCCGAGATCACAAGACCCGCGATGATCGCCGGCGGGATCGACATCAGGGTGAACACCACGAGCGCATAGGGCGGGAAGAAGGTGACGCGCCAGTCGTGATGATCGGTGAAGCGCATCTCCTCTTCGGTGAAGAACTGATGGTGCATCAGGGTGTGGCGGCTGTAGACCGCGCGCAGCAAGGGCACATTCGAGGGCCGGTGCATGACGAAGCGATGCACCGCCCATTCGAAGAAGTTTGCGATCAGGAAGACCACGGGAATGGTGAGGTATTCCCACCATTTCACGTCGTGCACATTGGCCAGATAGACATACAGCGCCGTGAAGCCGATCGTGTAGATCAGCACGACATGCAGCCAGCCATTGTACCAGCCCACCACGCGCTCGCGGTAGGTCGCGCGATATTTGCGCTGGCGGTCGGTCATCCCTGTTGCAGCCAACTCCATCGCAGGTCCCTCCGTCATTCGTTATCTGACATATCAGTAGCACATCAGTTGCCAAAGGCAAGCTGCCTTGGTGGGCCGGACGCGGTCAGGAAAAGGGATCGGCGCGCGGAACCCACGCAAGACGGAGCAGGAAGGCCTGGCTGGATTCGAACGGTCAGGCGGGTTGCGCCCTGCCCGCCCACCCCGGCGAAGGCTCGGACGGAAGCGACCCCCATGAAAAAAGCCGCCCCGGATGATGTCCGGGACGGCCTGTAGTATTCGACAGATTCAGAAGGTCAGAGCAGGCCCGCGCCGCGCGCCCACTTGTACTTGGCGCCGAGCACCTCGACCGGGAGTTCGGTCGAATAGGCGTAGGCCGGGATGCCGTGCTGGTAGAGATATTCGGCGGCTTCCTCGACCTCGACGTCGCCGGCGAGCGAGGCGACGATCGGCTTGACGAAGCCCTTGGCCTCCATCTCCTTCTTCACCTCGACCATGTTGCGCGCGAACACCATCGGCGGCGTCACGATGGTGTGCCAGTAGCCGAGGATCAGCGCGTGGATGCGCTCGTCCGACAGGCCGAGCTTGACCGTGTTGACATAGGTGATCGGCGGCTCGCCGCCGGTGATATCCACAGGATTTCCGGCCGCGCCGAACGGCGGGATGAACTTGCGGAACGCCGCATCAAGATCCGGCGGCATCTGCATCAGCGACAGGCCGTTGTCGACCACGGAGTCGGAGAGCAGCACGCCGGAGCCGCCGGCGCCGGTGATGATCAGCACGTTCTCGCCCTTCGGCGTCGGCAGCACCGGCACGCCGCGGGCGAATTCCAAGAGTTGCCGGAGCGAGCGCGCGCGGATCACGCCGGACTGCTTGAACACGTCCTCGTAGATCTTGTCGTTGCCGGCGAGCGCGCCGGTGTGCGACGAGGCCGCCTTCGCACCCGCCGAGGTGCGGCCGGCCTTGAGCACGACCACCGGCTTCTTCTTGGAGACGCGCTTGGCGGCCTCCGCGAAGGCGCGGCCGTCCTTCAGGTCCTCGCAGTGCTGCGCGATCAGGTTGGTGTTGGGATCCTGCTCGAAGAAGGCGAGCAGATCGTCCTCGTCGATGTCGGACTTGTTGCCGAGGCCGACGATCGCCGACACGCCCATCTTGGCCGAGCGCGAGAAGCCGATGATCGCCATGCCGATGCCGCCCGACTGCGACGACAGCGCGGCGTGGCCCTTGACATCGTAGGCGGTGCAGAACGTGGCGCAGAGATTGGCCGGCGTATAATAGAAGCCGTAGATGTTCGGCCCCATCAGGCGGATATTGTACTTCTTGCCGACCTCGACGATCTCGGCCTGCAATTCCGGCGCGCCGGCCTCGGCAAAGCCCGAGGGAATCAGCACCGCGCCGGGGATTTTCTTCTCGCCGCATTCGGCGAGCGCGCCGGCGACGAATTTCGCCGGGATCGCGAACACCGCCGTGTCGATCACGCCGGGCACGTCCTTGACGCTCTTGTAGGCCTTGTAGCCGAGAATCTCGTCGGCCTTGGGGTGGATCGGATAGATCTCGCCCTTGTAGCCGCCGTTGATGAGGTTCTTCATCACGGAGTTGCCGATCTTGCCGTCCTCGGCGGAGGCGCCGATCACAGCAACGCCCTTCGGCTGCATGATTCGGCTCATCGCGGCGACGATCTCTTCGGTCGGACGCGGCGCCGGGCGCGGCTTGTAGTTGAAGTCGACGACGATGCGGACGTCGGCCGCGATCGCGTTCTTGCTGGTGGCGAACACCGGGTTGAGGTCGAGCTCGACGATCTCGGGGAAATCGCTGACCAGCTGCGACACCTTGACGATGACGTCGGCGAGCGCCTCGCGATTGACCGCCTCGCCGCCGCGCACGCCCTTCAGCATCTCATGCGCCTGGATGCCGTCGAGCATCGACAGCGCATCGTCCTTGGTCGCGGGCGCGAGGCGGAAGGTGATGTCCTTGAGGATTTCGACCAGCACGCCGCCGAGACCGAAGGCGACCAGCTTGCCGAACGAGCCGTCGGTGATCGAGCCGACGATCACCTCGGTGCCGCCGCCCAGCATCTGCTGGACCTGGATGCCCTCGATCTTGGCGTCGGCCTTGTACTTCCTGGCGTTGGCGAGAATCGTCTCGTAGCTCTTCTCGGCCTCGGCGGCGCTCTTGACGCCGACCACCACGCCGCCGGCCTCGGTCTTGTGGAGGATGTCTGGCGAGACGATCTTCATCACGACCGGGAAGCCCATGTCGGAGGCGATGCGGGCGGCCTCGGCCGCCGACTTGGCGACACCCTCTTTCGGCACCGGAATGCCGTAGGCATCGCACACCACCTTGCCTTCAGGCGCGGTGAGGCTCGTGCGCTTGTCGGCCCTGACCGCATCGAGAATTTTGCGGACCGCATCCTTCGAATTTGACATTGGCTTCCTCCTGGGACAGATTTCGTGGCATTTGGTATGCCAAAAACGCAATTGTCAAGGTCAGTCAAGGTCCAAAAAGATCGAAAAATATAGGCAGCTTGACATTCTGGTATTTGGCATGCCAAAAATCTAAGGTAATTTCTTCTGCTAAGAAGACGTCTCCAAGAGGAGGAGACGAGTCGTGCCAGAACCGAAACAGACCAAGGCGTCGCCCACCATGGCTGACACAGATATCGCCATCGTCCGGATCGCGCCGGAGACGAGCTTCAAGAACAAGGCCTATGAAGCCTTGAAGGAAGCGATCCTGAAGATGGACATCTACGCGACGCCGGAGCCGGTGATGCTCGACGAGCGCGCACTGTCCGAGCGCCTCGGCGTCAGCCGCACGCCGATCCGCGAAGCGATCGCGATGCTCGAACAGGACGGATTCGTGAAGACCGTGCCGCGCCGCGGCATCGTCGTGGTCCGCCGCACCAAGGCGGAGATCGTCGACATGATCCGCGCCTGGGCGGCGCTGGAGAGCATGGCGGCGCGCCTGATCACGACCACCGCGCGCAAGAAGGACATCTCGGCGCTGCGCGACTTCTTCAAGGACTTCAGCGACGATCGCCTGCCGCAGGATCACGTCGAGGAATACTCCAAGGCCAACATCGCCTTCCACCAGGCGCTGATCTCGCTGTCGGAATCGCCTGTTCTGGTCGACCTCACCAATGACCTGCTGCTGCATGTGCGCGGCTATCGCCAGCTCACGATCGGCCGCAAGGACCGCACCGCGACCTCGCTGCCCGAGCATCTCGGGATCATCGAGGCGCTGGAAGCGCGCGACACCGAGCTCGCCGAGAAGCGCGCGCGCGACCACACGCTTGGGCTTGCCGCCTATGTCGAGGCGCACGGCCAAGAATTATTCACGTAGAGAACCGTTCACTTAAGTTTGAGAGTCCACACCCGCTTCAGACGACAATCAGATCGTCCGAACAAAGAACGATCAGGGAGACGATGCCGATGCTGAATACCGCTACGAAGTCCGAGGCACCGGGCACCGAGCAAGAACTGACCGATGGCTTCCATCTCGTCATCGATGCGCTCAAGCTCAACGGCATCGACACCATCTATGGTGTGCCGGGTATCCCGATCACGGACCTGGGCCGCATGGCCCAGGCGGCGGGCATTCGCGTGCTCTCGTTCCGCCACGAGCAGAATGCCGGCTATGCGGCTTCGATCGCCGGCTTCCTGACCAAGCGGCCCGGCGTCTGCCTCACGGTGTCGGCGCCCGGCTTCCTCAACGGCCTCACCGCGCTCGCCCACGCCACCACCAACTGCTTCCCGATGATCCTGGTCTCGGGCTCGTCCGAGCGCGAGATCGTCGATTTGCAGCAGGGCGACTATGAAGAGATGGACCAGCTCGCGATCGCCAAGCCGCTGTGCAAGGCGGCGTTCCGCGTGCTGCACGCCCAGGACATCGGCATCGGCCTCGCGCGCGCGATCCGCGCCGCGGTGTCGGGCCGTCCGGGCGGCGTCTATCTCGACCTGCCCGCAAAGCTGTTCTCGCAGGTGATGAACGCCGACGCCGGTCAGAAGTCGCTGGTCAAGGTGATCGACGCCGCGCCCGAGCAGATCCCCTCCCCGTCTTCGGTCAAGCGCGCGCTGGACGTCCTGAAGAGCGCAAAACGCCCGCTCATCATCCTCGGCAAGGGCGCGGCCTACGCGCAGGCCGACGAGGCGATCAAGAATTTCGTCGAGAAGAGCGGCGTGCCGTTCCTGCCGATGAGCATGGCCAAGGGCCTGCTGCCCGACCTGCATCCGCAATGCGCGGGTGCGGCGCGCTCGACCGTGCTGAAGGAAGCCGACGTCGTGATGCTGATCGGCGCCCGCCTCAACTGGCTGCTCTCGCATGGCAAGGGCAAGACCTGGGGTGAAGCCCCGAAGAAGTTCATCCAGGTCGACATCGAGCCGAAGGAAATGGATTCCAACGTCGAGATCGTCGCCCCCGTGGTCGGCGATATCGGCTCCTGCGTGTCGGCGTTCCTCGACGCCATGGGCGCGAACTGGACCGCGGCGCCGTCCGACTGGCTCTCGACCGTCAGCAAGAAGCGCGACGACAACGTCGCCAAGATGGCGCCGAAGCTGATGAGCAACGCTTCGCCGATGGATTACCATGGCGCGCTCGGCGCGCTGCGCGCCATCATCGCGGAACGTCCGGACACCATCTTCGTCAACGAGGGCGCCAACACGCTCGACCTCGCCCGCGGCGTCGTCGACATGCACAAGCCGCGCAAGCGGCTCGACGTCGGCACCTGGGGCGTGATGGGCATCGGCATGGGCTATTCGATCGCCGCTGCGGTCGAGACCGGCCTGCCCGTGCTCGCGGTCGAAGGCGACAGCGCGTTCGGGTTCTCGGGCATGGAGGTCGAGACCATCTGCCGCTACAGGCTGCCGATCTGCGTCGTGATCTTCAACAATGACGGCATCTATCGCGGCACCGACGTCAACAGCGCCGGCGACGATCCGGCGACCACCGTGTTCGTCAAGGGCTCGCGCTACGACAAGATGATGGAAGCCTTCGGCGGCGTCGGCGTCAACGCCACCTCGCCGGACGAGTTGAAGCGCGCGGTCAATGCAGCGCTGGATTCCGGCAAGCCGACGCTGATCAACGCGGTGATCGATCCGGCGGCGGGCTCGGAGAGCGGCCGCATCGGCAACCTCAATCCGCAGAGCGTTCTGCAGAAGAAGAAGTAACCCCTAACCCCATCACTCCCTGCGGGTGCAGGGGCATATAGAGTACGGAGCAAACATTATGACCAAGGCGCTGAAGGGCGTTCGCATTCTCGATTTCACCCACGTCCAGTCGGGTCCGACCTGCACGCAATTGCTGGCCTGGTTCGGCGCCGACGTGATCAAGGTCGAGCGTCCCGGCGTCGGCGACATCACGCGCGGCCAGCTGCAGGACATCCCGAACGTGGACAGCCTGTATTTCACCATGCTGAATCACAACAAGCGCTCGATCACGCTCGACACCAAGAACCCGAAGGGCAAGGAAGTGTTGACCGCGCTGATCAAGCAGTGCGACGTGCTGGTCGAAAGCTTCGGCCCCGGCGTGCTCGATCGCATGGGCTTCCCCTGGGAGAAGATCCAGGCCATCAACCCGAAGATGATCGTCGCCTCGATCAAGGGCTTCGGCCCGGGTCCGTATGAGGACTGCAAGGTCTACGAGAACGTCGCGCAGTGCACCGGCGGCGCCGCCTCGACCACCGGCTTCCGCGACGGCCTGCCGCTGGTCACCGGCGCGCAGATCGGCGACAGCGGCACCGGCTTGCACCTCGCGCTCGGCATCGTGACCGCGCTCTATCATCGCACCCACTCCGGCAAGGGCCAGCGCGTCACCGCGGCGATGCAGGACGGCGTGCTCAACCTCGCCCGCGTCAAGCTGCGCGACCAGCAGCGCCTCGCCCACGGTCCGCTGAAGGAATACAGCCAGTTCGGCGAAGGCATTCCGTTCGGCGATGCCGTGCCGCGCGCCGGCAACGATTCCGGCGGCGGCCAGCCCGGCCGCATCCTGAAGTGCAAGGGCTGGGAGACCGACCCGAACGCCTACATTTACTTCATCACCCAGGCCCCGGTCTGGGAGAAGATCTGCGACGTGATCGGCGAGCCGACCTGGAAGACCGATCCGAACTACGCCAAGCCGCCGGCCCGCCTGCCGCGCCTCAACGAGATCTTCGCCCGCATCGAGCAGTGGACGATGACCAAGACCAAGTTCGAGGCGATGGAGATCCTCAACAAGGACGACATCCCCTGCGGTCCGATCCTGTCGATGAAGGAGATCGCCGAAGACCAGTCGCTGCGCGCGACCGGCACCGTGGTCGAGGTCGATCACCCGACCCGTGGCAAGTACGTCTCGGTCGGCAACCCGATCAAGCTGTCGGATTCGCCGAGCGACGTTCAGCGCTCGCCGCTGCTCGGCGAGCACACCGACGAAATCCTGCGCGAGGTGCTCGGCTTCTCCGATCACCAGGTCGCCGAGATCCACGACTCCGGCGCCCTCGACCCGCCGCGCAAGCAGGCGGCCGAGTAAGGGCTGCTCATTCAAAACCACGAATGGCCGCGGGCAACCGCGGCCATTTTTGTTTGGTTGACGGAAACATCCGTTCATACTCTATCAATGGCCAGTCACACACACTGCGAGCCGGTTGGCCGTCCGCCCCTCCTTCAGCTGCGGACATCAATGAAATCGACGCCCAATTCCGCCAACGGCCAGGAAGAGACATGGCTCTACCACATGGCCGGGCTAGACAACGGGAACGCCTGACACATTCGTGCAACTCAGATGGCGGCTCCGGCCAGCAAGAAAGCGCCGCCAAGCGCGACCATCACAAGTCCAGGCCAATTCGATTTGATGCCGAAGCCGCTACCCGGTCTTTCAGGTTCCAGCGTGTCATGCCCGGAGCGAAGCCACCTTCCACCACTGAATCGGCCTCGCCAGATCGGCTGATACGCCAGCTGGAGCACGCCGCCGAAAACAAGGAGCACACCAAGCCATATGAGGGTCATGCTCTCCTCCTGCACCAGTGAACGCCAACAGGTTGCTCCGCCGGAAACCGTGGTCAATTCAACGTCTGCCCGCTGCTCTCGGAATTAGAACGCCAGCGCGCCGCACGTAGACTGGCGATCACGCTCTCCGAAGCTCAGGCCACGTCAATCATAAGCATCCTGCTCAGTCTTCGTCCGGCTCGCGCACGACCGGCGGTTCGTCGGCTCCGTTCTTTTCGTCGTCTTGCTCTTCGTCCTCTTCGTCGTCATCAGGATCTCGGGGTGGCACCGTATTGCCCATGATCGTGAAGACACGCCAGTCGATCCTTGTGGGAACTAGCTCAGGAATATGCAGGGTCATGTTGTTGCTCCTCGGATGTGACCCCTGGAGCACTTTACCCCTTTTTCGAAGGGGCAGACACGGAATTGGCGGCCGGCGCGCACGAGGTCCGGTTTATTTCCGTCAGGCGCCCCTGAGATACGTGTCCGAGTTCGTCGGGCTCGGGCCAAAAGCCACCCATAGCGATCGAACTGGGCAACTTCCGCTCTACCTTAATCAACCAACACCACAGCCAGCCGGCGCACGGCGCTGGCGCATGCAAAGCAATACCCCTCATAAACGTCCGATTGCTGTGTTACGCTTCGATGTCCTGCTTTTCGCGGGACAGATATTTTCAATTCATTTTCAGGAGGCAATGCTATGCGAACTTATGTATTAGCCTTATTGATCGTCACGTCTGCGCCGTCCGCGTTTGCAATCGAGCTGCCGAAGGAAGGCAACTACGACTACACCGCGTGCTGGTCCGGCATGAACAACGTGATCACCTTCTCCAAGACACACACGGCGGCAAGTTACGAAATGACGGGTGCTATCCGAAGCACTTCTCCGGGCGGCATGTTTGACAAGCATACCTTCCGCTGCGTTGGAATGAATGCTTCGCTCGACGGCAAGAATACCGGATCGACGGTGTGCGAGGCCATCGATGCAGATGGCGACAAGCGCTTGTCGTACTTTTCTCTTGGGAGCGACGGCAAGATCACCCGAGAGAATGTCCTCGGCACTGGAAAATACGAAGGCATGGTCGCAAGCGGCACGGTCCAGCCACTGGGGCCTTTTCCGGTTATCAAGGCCGGAACATTTCAAGACTGCAATCACCAAACCGGCACCTATAAGCTGAAGTAAGATTCAAGCACCGGAATGCCGCTGTTTGAACAGCGGCACTCCGCCCGGAGTACGGCATTGGGCCGGCAATTTGCGTCAATTGGGGGTGTCCGGGTTGAGCGAAAGGGTGACGTCGTTCGGTACTCGCGATGTCCTGCCTTGGGCTATAAGGCTCACCTCCACTGGAGGTGAGCGAACTAACGAAAGCGCCCGCCCCTCACCCCTCCACCCCGAGCTTCCACAGCGGCGGCAGGTCGGCGAACGGCGGCGTGGTGTGGGCGATCACGATGGCGGCGCGCCGGCTGTCGGAATCGATCTTGCTGTTGACCGCCTTGACGTGCGCCTTCACTGCATCGAGCCCGACCCCAAGAA
Source organism: Bradyrhizobium sp. BR 1433 (assembly GCF_051547665.1). Classification (NCBI taxonomy): domain Bacteria; kingdom Pseudomonadati; phylum Pseudomonadota; class Alphaproteobacteria; order Hyphomicrobiales; family Nitrobacteraceae; genus Bradyrhizobium; species Bradyrhizobium sp. BR 1433. The sequence continues at coordinate 8,143,255 of NZ_JBPUGG010000001.1, read as the reverse complement.
TGGCCGCGATCTCCTCGTTCGATTTGCCCTGCGCGATCCACGACGCAACCTCGATCCGGCGCGGCGTCAGCGCGGGAAACGCCAACCGCAAGCGATCGCTCGGCGTCAGCGCCGCCAGCGTTCGCTCCTGCGCCTGGCGGTAGCCGCGTAGGATGTGCGGACGAAAACCCTGCATCCGGTCGCGCTCCTCGTCGCTGTATGCGGGCCGTCCCACGACGCGATGGCCGACAACCGTGACCACGTAACCGGCGTGCTCGAACGCGATCCCCATGATCCGCCGCGCGCCCGACGGCAGGAACACCTCCTTGGCGATCGGCAGCTCGACGAATTCCTCGTCGCTGAGGAAATCCGACTCGCGCAGCGCGCGTTCGCCATAGAACGCCGGATCGTGCTGCCAGAACGGATGCGAGTGCATGTGCTTCGCAAACGCCTGCATGCCGCGGGCACGAACCTCCGGATCGTCGCCGACCGAAATCAACGACCGGAAATCCCAGCTCGGACGATGGAACTCGGTGAAGCTCACCACCTCCGGATCGACCAGGCCGCCGACGCCGGCGAACAAGAGGTAGCCTGGCAGTGCGCCTTCGGCGACATGACCCCGACGGCGGCGCTCGCGTTCCAGAGCCTGGGAACCGGATTCACCGTGGCCGGCGTGCCGCTGGCGCGGAGCGCGGCACTGGTCGAAGGCGGGCTCGACCTGCGGGTCACGCCGCAGGCCAGCATCGGCATCGCCTATGTCGGCCAGCTCGCCGACCGGTCCAGGACCACTCGGTAAAGGCCGGTTTTAGCTGGAAATTCTGACCGGGCGGCGCCGCCGGGCTCCGCCCCTTCCACGCCGATCCGGAATGCCAATCTGCCGATTTTGCTGCATTGCACAGTCGTGCATGCTGCTATGCAAACAAGTCCGTTGTATCTGGCATCTGGTATACATAGTTTGGCTGCAGATGATGAGCCGGCCCATTGCTGGCCTCCAATGAAAGGGGACACCAATGTCCAAGACCACTGCACTGACGCTCGCGCCCTCCTCCACCCTGTTCGGCCGCCTGCTGGCCTCGATCGACCGCCTGCTGATGAAGAGCGCGGAGATCTCGAATCGCAACGGCGACCTGCCGCGCTTCGGCCTTTAAGCCAAGGGATTTCCGGCGCTCTCCGCCGGATGCAGCTTTCGTCGCAAGATGCGACCTGACATTGAACCTTCGACCAATGGCCCCGATTTTCGGGGCCATTTCCTTGCGCGCTGAACTAGTCTCCCGGGGTGCCCGGGCTGAGTCCTGTGCGGCATAAGCGCGCGCTGCCCCTGCGACAGCTTGAACCTTGGCATATCGGATACCAAGATGGCCATCGCGCGCTCATAAGCAACGACAAGGGGCGCACTGGGAGGATCTATGTCGGACATGGTTCAGGCAACTGCGGCCCCTGCGGCCGCGCGTGTCAGCGACACCTATCGCTGGACGCAACTCGCGATCGGCGTCGCCGCGATGGTGATGATCGCAAATTATCAATACGGGTGGACGTTCTTCGTCCCCGACATCCAGAAGAAATTCGGATGGGATCGCGCATCGATCCAATGGGCCTTCACGCTGTTCGTGCTGTTCGAGACCTGGCTGGTGCCGGTCGAAGGCTGGTTCGTCGACAAATACGGTCCGCGCATCGTCGTGCTGGTCGGCGGCATCCTCTGCGCACTCGGCTGGGCGATCAACGCGCAGGCGACGACGCTGAACGGCTACTATCTCGGCATGATCATCGCCGGCATCGGCGCCGGCGGCGTCTACGGCACCTGCGTCGGCAACGCGCTGAAATGGTTTCCGGATAAACGCGGACTTGCCGCGGGCATCACCGCTGCCGGCTTCGGCGCAGGCTCGGCGCTCACGGTCGCGCCGATCCAGGCGATGATCAAGGACTCCGGCTTCCAGACCACCTTCCTGTATTTCGGTCTCGGCCAGGGCATCATCATCGTGCTGCTCTCCTTCTTCCTGCTGGCGCCGAAGGCCGGACAGGTGCCGGCCGTCGTGGCGAACGCCAACATCATCCAGACCCGGCGCAACTATCAGCCGACCGAAGTGCTGCGGCAGCCGATCTTCTGGCTGATGTACTTCATGTTCGTGATCGTCGGCGCCGGCGGCCTGATGGTGACGGCGAACCTGAAGCCGATCGCGGTCGACTGGAAGGTCGACAGCGTGCCGGTCACGCTGATGGCGGTGACGATGACGGCCGTCACCTTCGCGGCAACCATCGACCGCGTCCTCAACGGCCTGACGCGTCCGTTCTTCGGCTGGATCTCCGACATGATCGGCCGCGAGAACACGATGTTCATCGCCTTCGGCATGGAAGGCATCGGCATCTGGATGCTCTACCTCTGGGGACACGACCCGGTTTGGTTCGTGCTGCTCTCGGGCTTCGTGTTCTTTGCCTGGGGCGAGATCTACTCGCTGTTCCCCTCGACCTGCACCGATACGTTCGGCGCCAAGTTCGCCACCACGAATGCGGGCCTGCTCTACACCGCGAAGGGCACCGCGGCGCTCTTGGTGCCGATCGCCAACTACATGCAGCAATCGTCGGGCAACTGGGACAAGGTGTTCATTATCGCGGCAGGCGCCAACATCCTCGCCTCGCTGCTCGCGATCATGCTGCTCAAGCCCTGGCGAAAAATCGTGGTCGCGAAATCGGCTACGGCTTAAGCAACCGCCTCACCACAGCCTGCGAAGCGCCTGGCCAAAAGCCGGGCGCTTTTCATTTTGCCGTTAGGAAGAGGCCCGTCCGGAGCGGCGCGTCGGAGGGCAGATTTGCTGCATTGCAGCAGAATGAAGGGCTTGCTTTCTGGAATATAGTATACCAACTTCCGCCGGCGCTTGCGACGATACGCCACAATAATTGCGACACTCGGTCACAAGACCAGCGCGCTCGGGAGGACTTGATGGTTTCCAGCAATACTGCCGTCACACAAGCTCAACCTTCGTCCAGCGGCTTCCGCTGGCTGCAGCTCGTCATGGGCATCGTCTGCATGGCGATGATCGCGAACCTGCAATACGGCTGGACGCTGTTCGTCGATCCGATCGACGGCGCGCACCACTGGGGCCGCGCGGCGATCCAGTTCGCCTTCACGATCTTCGTGGTGACCGAGACCTGGCTGGTGCCGGTCGAGGCCTGGTTCGTCGACAAATACGGCCCGCGGCTCGTCATCATGTTCGGCGGCATCATGATCGCGCTCGCCTGGGTGTTGAACTCCTATGCCGACTCGCTCGCCCTGCTCTACACCGCCGCCGTGTTCGGCGGCATCGGCGCCGGCGCGGTGTACGGCACCTGCGTCGGCAACGCGCTGAAGTGGTTTCCCGATCGCCGCGGCCTCGCCGCCGGCGCAACCGCGGCCGGCTTCGGCGCCGGCGCCGCGCTCACGGTGGTGCCGATTGCAAAGATGATCGCCGCGAGCGGCTATCAGACTGCGTTCTTCGATTTCGGCATCGGACAGGGATTGATCGTCTTCCTGCTCGCCTTCTTCATCCAGCCGCCCGCGGTCTCGATCCCGCCGAAGAAGAAGCAGCTCAATCTGCCGCAGACCAAGGTCGACTTCACGCCGCCGCAGGTGCTGCGCAGCCCGATCTTCTGGGTGATGTATCTGGTGTTCGTGATGGTTGCCGCCGGCGGCCTGATGGCGGCGGCGCAGATCGCACCGATCGCGCACGACTACAAGATCGCGAACACGCCGGTCACGCTCGCCGGCTTCCAGATGGCCGCGCTGACCTTCGCGATCTCGCTCGACCGCATCTTCGACGGTTTCGGACGGCCGTTCTTCGGCTGGGTCTCCGACAACATCGGCCGCGAGCACACCATGTTCATTGCGTTCGGCACCGGCGCGCTGATGCTGCTCACGCTATCCACCTGGGGTCACAACCCGGTGGTGTTCGTGCTGGCGACCGCGGTCTATTTCGGCGTGTTCGGGGAGATCTACTCGCTGTTCCCGGCGACCTGCGGCGACACCTTCGGCTCGAAGTTCGCGACCACCAACAACGGCATGCTCTACACCGCGAAGGGCACCGCAGCGCTCCTGGTGCCTGCCGCCAGCATCGTTGCCGCCAGCTATGGCTGGCAGGCGGTGTTCGTGATCGCGGTCGCCCTCAACGCCACCGCGGCGCTGATGGCGCTGTTCGTGATCAAGCCGATGCGCCGCGCCTTCATCAACGGCAACGAGGCTGCCGCCGCGGAAGAGACCGCGACGAGCGCCAAGACGGCTTAACAAGACGGCTTGGCTAAAGACCACCCGATCAGGACCGCTTGGTCCCGACATTTCCCCGGAGACTGATGGAGGCGCATTTCGGTGCGCCTCTTCTCTTTTTTGCCAGCTCAGGGATGCCAGATGCCACCACGCTTAGTGCGGCAGATCGCCCGCGCCGCCCACGGCCGCTCACAATCGTCGGAAATGTCAGCAAACCTGCCTATTTAAGCATTTTGCTAATGGTAGATTTCTGTGACAGCCACGTTGACAATTGGCATTTTGTATACCAGACTCCAGTCAACGATAACCAAGGAGGTTGCCATGCAAGTCGGAGATATCCTGCGCAAGAAGACCCCCCGCGTCGCCACGGTGCGCATGAACGAGACGGTGGCGATCGCCGCGCAACTGATGCGCGCCAGCAATATCAGCGCGCTCGTGGTCAAGGATGTCGTTCGCACCGAGGGTAACACCGCCGTCGGCATGTTCACCGAGCGCGACGTGGTGCGCGCGATCGCCGAGCACGGCGCGGCCGGTGCGAGTATGAAGGTGTCGCAGTTCGTCTCGGTGCAGCAGCTGGTGTCGTGCACATCGAGCGACACGCTCGAGCACATCCGTCACCTCATGACCAAGCACCACATTCGCCACGTGCCCGTCATCGACAACTACAGCCTGATCGGCGTCGTCAGCATGCGCGACATCGCCGCCGCGTTCGACGAGGAGACCGCCGCGTCGAAGAAAGACGCCGTGCCGGCGTAACACGCGCCTGCTTTGCCTTGCTCTCAGCCAGGCGCTGCGTGTTCGATCACGAGCGCCTGAACAGATGACGAAAGATTTCCGTCCCGCCCTCGCCTGACCGCCGCGGCCCGTCATTTCCGCATGGGCGCGCCGCAGGTCGCCGGTAGACAATTGCCGGACAGGACTGCATCCTTCCCTCGACATCCCATAACAACACCGTGCGCCGCCGTCCGCGCCACGGAAAATTTTGATGGAAACGAGGGCAGAATGATCAAGACACGTTTCACCGAGATGTTCGGCGTCGACCACCCGATCGTGCAGGGCGGCATGCAATGGGTCGGGCGCGCCGAGCTGGTTGCCGCCGTCGCCAATGCCGGCGCGCTCGGCATGATCACCGCGCTGACGCAGCCGACGCCGGACGATCTGCGCAAGGAAATCGCGCGCTGCCGCGAGCTGACCGACAAGCCGTTCGGCGTCAACCTGACCATCCTGCCCGCGATCAAGCCGCCGCCCTACGCCGAGTATCGCCAGGCCATCATCGAGAGCGGCATCAAGATCGTCGAGACCGCCGGCAACAAGCCGCAGGAACATGTCGACGAGTTCAAGAAGCACGGCATCAAGGTGCTGCACAAATGCACCAGCGTGCGCCACGCGCTGTCCGCCGAGCGGATGGGCGCCGACGCGATCTCGATCGACGGCTTTGAATGCGCCGGCCATCCCGGCGAGGACGACACCCCCGGCCTGATCCTGATCCCCGCCGCCGCCGACAAGGTGAAGATCCCGATGATCGCCTCGGGCGGCTTCGGCGATGCGCGCGGCCTGGTCGCAGCGCTCGCGCTCGGCGCCGAAGGCATCAACATGGGCACGCGCTTCATGTGCACCAGGGAGAGCCCGATCCATCAGCTGGTAAAGGAACGCATCGTCGCCAATGACGAGCGCGAGACCGAGCTGATCTTCCGCACCATGCGCAACACCTCGCGCGTCGCCAAGAACGCGATCTCGACCAAGGTCGTGCAGATGGAGAAGGAAGGCGCCAAGTTCGAGGACGTGCGCGAGCTGGTCGCCGGCGCGCGCGGCAAGATGGTCTACGCGTCAGGCGATGCCGACGAAGGCATCTGGTCGGCCGGCCAGGTGCAGGGCCTGATCCACGACATTCCGTCCTGCGCCGAGCTGGTGTCGCGCATCGTCCACGAAGCGGAAGCCATCATCAGCGAACGGCTGGAAGCGATGATGTCCGGCGCCAAGCGTCAGGCCGCGGAATAGGCCGGAGCGGAGCACGAGTGTTATCCGTCACCCTGAGGAGCGCGAAGCGCGTCTCGAAGGGTCGACGGCCACCAGCCGGGCCGTCCATCCTTCGAGGGCCGCTGAAGAAGCGGCCACCTCAGGATGACGGAATTCAAGTCATCTCGCGTTAGACACAAACGAGAAGAAGCCCATGAAAGCCTATGTCTACGGCCCTAACGGCCCTGAAATCACCGACGTTGCGAAGCCCGTGCCGAAAGGCACCCAGGTGCTGGTCAAGGTTCATGCCTGCGGGCTGAACCGCGCCGATCTCGGCATGACCAAGGGCCATGTCCACGGCGCGGCCGGCGGCGTCGGCACCGTGCTCGGCATGGAATGGGCCGGCGAGGTCGCCGAGCTCGGCCCCGATGCCAAGGGCGTCAAGGTCGGCGACAAGATCATGGGCTCCGGCGGCGCGGCGTTCGCCGAATACACGCTGGCCGATCACGGCCGGCTGTTCCGCGCGCCCTCGAACATGAATTTCGACGAGGCCGCAACCCTGCCCGTTGCGCTCGCCACCATGCACAACGCCGTCGTCACCAATGGCGCGCTGCAGCCGGGCCAGAGCGTGCTGATCCAGGGCGCAAGCTCCGGCGTCGGGCTGATGGCGATGCAGATCGCCAAGCTGAAGGGCGCCAGGCTCGTGGTGGGCTCATCGACCGACGCGATGCGTCGCGGCCGACTGAAGGAGTTCGGCGCCGATCTCGCGGTGGACTCGAAGGATCCCGGCTGGGTCGATCAGGTGCTGCAGGCGACATCAGGCGAAGGCGTCGACCTGATCGTCGACCAGGTTTCCGGACCGGTCGCGAACCAGAACCTCAAGGCGACCAAGGTCAAGGGCCGCATCGTCAATGTCGGCCGGCTCGGCGGCACCCACGGCGACTTCAACTTCGACCTGCACGCGGCGCGCCGCATCCAGTATATCGGCGTCACCTTCCGCACCCGTTCGATCGAGGAGATCCGCGCGATCTTCGAGGAGGTGCGCAAGGACATCTGGCCCGCGGTCGAGGCACGCAAGCTGCAGCTGCCGATCGACCAGGTCTACAAATTCGCCGACATCGGCAAGGCGTTCGAACACATGGAAGCCAACAAGCACCTCGGCAAGATCGTGGTGACGCTGTAGCAGCAGGCTCCGGCGATCGTCATCGTCATTGCGAGCGACGGGCGGATCAGCCAACGGGTCCGCGCTTGCCGCGTGCTACGCCCTGGCACTTTCGCGTGCGATGTTCAGCCGACCGGTCCGGGAATCCAATAGTCCCCCGCAAGCGGGCTGACCTTGACGCCACTGATGACTCCGAGCTCCAGGCTTGGATCGAAATAGCGCATCGTCCGCTCGTTGAGGTCAATGATGCGGCCAGGCCTGAGTGGCCCCACGTCATTTATCTTCACGATAACCTTCTTGCCGACAGCCTCGACGAGGGCATATTTCGGCCTCGCGCCAAATTGGACCCCACCAAACTTCCGACGCAAGCTCGTCTTGATGGCAGCCGCCCAGACCGAGTGATCATAGCGCTCGCCGGAAGCTGTGCTTGGACCGCCCTCCTCCTTGCCGGGCTTGAACGGATTGTACATGGATGCCGCACCAACGATTGCATCTCCACACGCGGCGTTGACGACGGCACTTGAATGAACCGCACCGATTTCACTTCGAGCAGCGGTGCCAGAAACGGCGAGCGCAACCAGGGCGCCGCAAATTGCGGCGCTCGAGCCGAACAGCATCATAACTCCTTGATTGATTTTCTTCGATCGTCCGGTTCCCGATGCCGCAAAACATGGTCAAGCGAACGCGGACGCGTTTACGCGTGCCAATTCCTTGCGGATTCGTGCCAGTTCCGGCGGTGGAACCATCGTGAGAACCTGGGCGGCCCTCACACCGTGTTTTTCAGTTTCTCGCTCGACTAAAACAGAGATTGCGTCAGCAAAATGACTGAATGGAGCTGTCTTCGACAGCGCGTGAGGAGTGTATCGTCACCTTCCGCACCCGATCGATCGCGGAAATCCGCGCGATCTTCGACGAGGTGCGCAAGGACATCTCGCCCGCGATCGGGGCGCGCAAGCCGCAGCGGCCGATCGACCAGGTCTACAAATTCGCCGATATCGGCAAGGCGTTCGAGCACACGGAAGCCAACAATCACCTCGGCAAGATCGTGGTGACGCTGTAGTCGGTACGCACTGCTGCGTAGGATGGGTAGAGCGAAGCGAAACCCATCGATGTATCCGGGCAGCGAGTGATGGGTTTCGCTGCGCTCTACCCATCCTACAGCTACCGCGTTGATCCGCCCTACGCACCCGGTCTGACCTGTGTGATGGCGACGCCGGAGATCGCGAGCAGTCCGCCGACAACCAGTTTCGGCGTCACCTGGTCGCCAAGGAACAGCACGCTCGAGATCAACGCGAATACCGGAAGCAGCAGCCCGAACGGGGCGACGCGGGCCATGGAGCAACGCCCGATCAGCCAGAACCACAGGCCGAACCCGACAATGCCGCCGATGAAGACGGTGTAGGCGAGCGCCAGCCAGCCACGTTGATCCGCCGTGCCAAGGCTCGCCAGCTGTCCATATTCGAGCAGCAGCGACATCAACATCACCTGCGGCACCGTGAGCAGCGATGACCATCCCATCAGCATCAGGGGATCGAAAGGGCCGTAGCGTTTCGTCAGGACGGTGGACACCGCGAATGCGAACGCTGCCCCGACCACAAGCAGCAGCGGCAGCACGTTTGCCGACAGCCCCGGCCCCGCCGCCAGCACCACCACGCCGACGAACGCCAGCACCACGCCGGCAGATGTGATGAGCGACGGCCGCTCCGCGAGCAGCGGCCAGGCGAGCAGCACGGTGAAGGGCGGGGCGAGTTGATAGGCGACGGCCGACATGCTCCCCGAGCCGAGCCCAAGGCCGACATAGAACAGCCCGAAGTTCAGTCCGCCGAGGAAAACCGAAATAGCTGCGACAGGGCCGAGCTGTTGGCGTGTCGGCCTTCTGACGAACGGAACAAGCAGCAGCGCGATGGCCAGGAAGCGCAGTCCGAGGAAGAACAGCGGCGGAAACTCGGTGACGCCGACCTTGATGACCACGAACTGATAACCCCAGAGCAAGGGAACGGCCACCGCGCAGATGATCTGGATGGCAGACATGGCATCCTTCCTTTCAAGACCGATCGGTCCATAAATCGGCACGCCGATCCCGCGGGCGTACAATGGACATCAAGGTCATTCCAACAGTTGCTTATTTGATGAAGCGAGCGAGGAGCGCGTCAGCAGTGGCCTGCGACGTGGTACGTGCCGGAGCCGTCTTGGCGACCACGCGCAGCCCCCAAAGGAAACAGATCAGAATTCGGGCGGCACTCGAAGGCTCGACGCCATCGGCCAATCTGCCCACGGTCTCCGCACGGGAAAATGCATCCGCCACCCTGGCCTCCATGGTTTTGAAGAAGCTCGCGAAGCGACGACCAACCTCGGCATCCTGGCCGGCCAGTTCCATCGCCGTCGCCACCAACAGGCAGCCGCGCCGGCCATTGGCACCGCACGCGCGCTCAACGTAACCGGCAAGGTAGGCCCGCAGGCCGTCGACCGGATCTCTGCGGGGATCGAGTTCATCATCCATCCGGGTCAGGGCATCGGCAATGTAGCGATCGAGTGCGCGCAGGAACAGCGAGTGCTTGTCACCGAAAGCGGCGTAAAGGCTGCCGCGCGACAGCTTCGTCGCACGAAGCAGGTCCGGCAGCGCAGTGGCGTGATAGCCGCGCGACCAGAACACATTCATGGCGCGCTCGACAGCGGCGTCCACGTCGAAACTTCGCGGGCGGCCACGGGGCGACTGCGCTGGGGTTAGGCGACTCATGGTCGATATATAGACCGATCGGTCTTTAAATGGCAAGTACCGCTTCGGGTCACTTCTGATCGAGTGCAGTCGGCGGGCAGTCCGCGGGACGCGGCTGAACGACCTGTCCGCGATAGCTCGAAGAGCGAAGGCGGAAGCGATAGCCATTGATAGCGCCGCGCGGAGAGATGACGAGTCTCAAAGGCCTCGACGGCATTGGCTGACCAAGAACATGCCGGCCCGAATGGGACCGAGGGCTGACGAACGGTCATAGCTGCTCAGTGGGCTTCCTACGGCGCGCGTGCAATAGGCGGCGGCGTCCAAGTGCGGTCTAGGACTTCGCTCTTTGGCGCATAGAGGCGCAGCATCAGCGTGAAGGGTCCTTTGGCGACCGGCAACCAGTTCGCTTCCTTATCTGTACCGGGCGACGTGGATTGGACGTAAAGGTCGAGCGACCCGTCCGCGTTGGAGACAAGATTGCTACGATCGCCAATGGCCTGACGGTTCAGCGAATTAGGAATGAAATAGCCCTCACCATCATAAGCCGTCAGTGACCAGAAGCCTTCGACCGGAGGGAACTTGCCCTTTTCGAAATGCAGGACGTAGTTCGAATTGCCGTCGAGCGGTCGACCATCAGCGTCGGTAGTGGCGGACGGATAGACGGCATCTTGCGGCAAGTTCATGCCAAGACCATAGGATGCGACGGAGGCGCGGTATGGGTAGTCGACGCCGAAGTCTGCGCTGCGTATGTTGTACGCCCACCCCTTGCTGCCCATGCCAGCCGCCTGTTTGCCAAGCTTGGCGACGGACGCCTTACCGTCGGACGTTGCTCGCTCGAAAGCTTGTTTGATTGCGGGCGTCGATGCGTTCAGGTTGAAATTTTGACCGACCTTAAAACCAACCCGCTCCAAACGATGGATCATTGGATAATCCAGAGGGTTCGGCGGATTGTCCTTTAGGATTTCGGCAAAGCGGTCGAAAAACGTGGCAGCGTCCATCTTCTCGACTTGCTCCGGTGACGGCGTTTTCATGTCGATCTTTGGATCCACTTTGCCTTTGGGTGGAACGTAGTTTCCTTTTCCCCATGCTGAGAGTGGCGTCAGTTTATAACTCAGTTGTATCTTATGAACATTGTCGTAGTCCGACGGACCGTTGGTCTGCGTACGTCCCGCAATGGCAACATAACGGGTCGGGCTACGGATTATCTCTAGACCGCGCGGGGCGCTGCCCTGCCAGCGAGGGCCAACGACGAGAAAATTGCGCGCTGTGTTGCGACCGGTCGTGCGCGTTCCCGGAGCAGCGAACACATCGGTCCACAAGCTCAGCATCGGCAACATGAAATAACGATCCGTCGCAGGGACCGAAAGGACGATTGGCTCGCGACCAAGGTCAAGGCTGGCGACGGAATACAACGTATCGACGTTCGGCCGCACGACTGCTTTGAAGTCCGCCGACGGGAAGGCCTTGGCGTGACCAAATTGATTGAATGGAGCTTGCGCCGGAATGCCGGTTGGCTCGGCATAGTTCGCCGCCTGTATCGTCGTCACGTACTCGAGTACAAGTGGATACGCGTAGACATACGCATCGCGTGCGATCTCGTACGCTTGATCATTAGAGACGGCCTGTGCGCCTGCCGGTGTGGTCAGCACCAAGCTGCACATGGAGAGAGACGCACAAGCGAATTGGACGACTGCGGCTGTTGCTTTCATACTGTGCTCCCTCGACCGAACTTTTGCGGAACACAATAACCAACTACTCAAAGCGAGTCTTATGCAGATTGCGCCAGTCCGCAACCCGCAGATGTAATCCATTCTGGGTCACCAAAGGCTGGCATCCCCGGCGGTTCAACGCAGGGTCGCGGTGCCGCGAGCAGCGGGACGCTCGCATCGGTCGTCCAGAGAGAGCTGCTTGTAACTCCGCCCCATGGCAACACCTCCTCAAGGAAGTGTTGCACTTCGTTTGTGAACTCTGGAGACCCATTACCCCGAATGCAAGTCATGACGCGATGCAGTTGCTACAGCTCACATCAACAACGCAACCCTGTGGTTATGGGTCCCTTGAGTTCTCCTGGCTTTCGCCAGGACGACGATGTGATAAACACAAAGCTGCAATTGCAACTGAGTGGCGATTGCGTTTCATCAACGACACTTGATGTTCACCAACTCCCTGCTAAACCGCCGCCCATGAGCTCTTCAAGCACCAGCGCCCTCTCCACCAAGACATCCGTCGCCGCGATCTCGATCCTCGCCAGTGGCAGCATGGCGGTGGCGAAGTTCGTCGTCGGCATCGCGATCGGATCGCTGGCGCTGATCTCCGAGGCGCTGCACTCGTCGATCGACCTGGTCGCCACCATCATCACCTGGGCGGTGGTGCGGGTGTCGGACCAGCCGGCCGACGCCGAGCATCATTACGGCCACGGCAAGTTCGAGAGCGTCTCGGCGCTCGGCATCATCGCTTTGCTCTATGTGCTGGCCGGCGGCATCCTGGTCCAGGCCTACAGCCATCTGCGCGAAGGAACGCCGCCGCCGTCGATCTCGGCCATTCCCTTTGTCGTTCTGGTCATCGATATCGGCGTCAATCTGTGGCGGGCCCGCGCGCTGCACCGCGCCGCGCGCGACACCAAGAGCCAGGCGCTGGCCGCCGACGCGCTGCATTTCGCCTCTGACGTGATGGGCTCGACCGCCGTCATCGTCGGCCTGGTGCTGGCCGGCTTCGGCTTCTGGTGGGGCGATGCCGCGGCGGCGATCGCGGTCGCGGTGATGATCGCCCTGCTCGGCCTGCGCATGGCGCGGGAGACGGTCGAGACCCTGCTCGACCGCGCGCCCGAAGGCGCGCTGGAAAAGGCCACCGCCGCCATCAAGGCCGTGCCGGGGGTGGTCGATGTCGACCGGTTGCGCGTCCGCATGGTCGGCGCGACGCATTTCATCGATGCCATCGCCAAGGTGCCGCGCACCTACCCGATCGACCGCGTCGAGGACATCAAGCGCCGGGCGCAGGCAGCGGTGACCAAGACGTTCGGCGACGCCGACCTCACCTTCACCGCGGTGCCGGTGGCGCGCGACAATGAGAGCGTGCGCGAGCGCATCATGGTGATCGCGCGCAATTCCGGCCTCGCCATCCACCACGTCACGGTGCACGACATCGGCGGCAAGCTGATCGTCGGCATCGACCTCGAGGTCGACAGCGACATGGCGCTGGACGCAGCGCACGACATCGCCCACGAGCTCGAGCGCGCGATCCGCGAGGATTTCGGCGAGGACGTCGAGGTCGACACCCATGTCGAGCCGCTCGAGCCGGAACTGCCGTGGGGAACCGACGCCGCGCCGGACCGCGTCGAAGCCATCAAGGCGGCGCTGACCGGCTTTGCCGATGGCGGCGCGATCCATGACATCCACAATGTGCGGGTGCGCAACACCGACGCCGGCGAGGTCGTCAACTTCCATTGCCGCGCGCAGCCTTCGATGAGTGTGATCAAGGTGCACGAAAGCGTCGACGAGATCGAACGCAAACTGCGTCGTGCGTTCCCCACCGTGAAGCGTGTGATCAGTCACGCAGAGCCGACGCGCGCGTAATTCTACGGAGCCGTTCCTGTTTCGGACTCACTTTGCGCCGCATGATTCTCTCCGGGACAAGAATTTTTTCGCATTAACGAATCGTTGACTCTCGACAGTCCCGGAAATCTGGATTCAAATGATCATGATTCGGATGCATCGTGGGGAGCATCCGAACCGGGTAAAAAATCAGCTTAGAGCGGGGGTCTCAGGCATGGCGCGCGCGCATGCAGCGAACGCGTGCGTCCAATCCGATTCGATCAAGGGATTGGCGCAGTCGATCGCGAAACCGGCCTATCACAGGCTCCTGACGGCCGAGCCTGCACTGCGCCGCGCTGTCCCTACCCTCATCATCGCCTTCCTCATCACGATCTGCCTCGGCGCCTTCGTCCAGGTGATCGACCAGAACCGGCAAAAGCGCGGCGCGATGAAGCGCGACCTCGCCGCGCTGTCCGACATCCTCGCCGAACGTCTCGATCGCCTGACCTCGGTGCGGCGCGACCGGCTCGCCAACATCGAGCGGATGCAGGAACTGCTGCCGGACCTGATCCCGTCCTGGGGCATCGCCTACGGCCGCCACGTCATCATCACCAGAGCCGATCACCGCGTGCTGGCGCGCGTGCCGGTCGATGGCGCCGGCGAGAACGACCGCATCCTCGACATCGTCTCCACCGCGCAGCTTCTTGTCGCACCCGGCCAGCAGGGCACGGTCAGCGACATGACGCTGCCCGGCGGCACCGGCGCGCTGGCGATCTCGCAGCTCGTCAAGTCGCTGCCCGGCCAGATCGTCGTCATCCAGGAGATGAACGAGCCGATCTGGGGATCGGACGCGGCACTCTCGGTGACGCTGTCGGCCACCACGAGCTTCGTCGTGCTGATCCTCGGCTTCGCGTTCCACTGGCAATCGACCCGCGCCCGCGAGGGCGACCTGATCAACGACGCTGTGCGCGGCCGGATCGACACCGCGCTCAACCGCGGCCGCTGCGGATTGTGGGACTGGGACCTGTCGCGCGGCCGGATCTTCTGGTCGCAGTCGATGTTCACGCTGCTCGGCCTCGACACCCGCAACGACCTCCTCACTTTCGGCGAGGTCAACGCGCTGGTGAATTCGGACGACATCAACCTGTTCGACATCGCCGACCAGCTGATCTCGGGCAAGATCGATCACATCGACCAGAGCTTCCGCATGCGCCATGTCGGCGGCCACTGGATCTGGCTGCGGGTGCGCTGCGAGCTCAGCCACGCCGCGGCCGACGGCGGCCTGCATCTGATCGGCATCGCGGTCGACATCACCGAGCAGAAAAGCCTCGCCGAGAAGTCGGTGGAAGCCGACCTCAGGCTGCGCGACGCGATCGAGACCATTCCGGAGGCCTTCGTGCTCTGGGATGCCGACGATCGTCTCGTGCTCTGCAACTCGCACTTCCAGCGGCTGCACAAGCTGCCCGATTCCGCCGTCAGCCCCGGTACCTCCTACGAGACCGTGATCGAGGTCGGCAGCATGCCGGAAGTGCGCACCCGCCTGCACGAGAGCGGCGTGCCGGCGCCCGGCGCCCGCACCTTCGAGGCCCAGCTCGACGACGGCAGCTGGCTTCACATCAGCGAACGCCGCACCAAGGACGGCGGCTACGTCTCGGTCGGCACCGACATCACCCGCATCAAGGCGCACGAGCAGAAGCTGGTCGACAACGACCTGCGCCTGCGCGCCACCGTGATCGACCTGCAGCGCTCTCAATCCGAGCTGGAGCGGCAGGCCGTTCGAGCTTGCCGACCTCGCCGAAAAATATTCGCAGGAGAAGACCCGCGCCGAGGACGCCAACGCCGCGAAGTCGAAGTTCCTCGCCAATATGAGCCATGAGCTGCGCACCCCGCTCAACGCCATCATCGGCTTCTCCGAGATCATGGGCAGCGGCCTGTTCGGCACGCTCGGCTCGGACAAATACGCGGAGTACTGCCACGACATCCTGACGTCGGGGAAATACCTGCTCGAGGTCATCAACGACATTCTCGACATGTCGAAGATCGAGGCCGGCCGCATGAAGTTCGACATGGAGCCGCTCGATCTCTCCGGCATCCTCGCGGAGTCGCTGCGCGTGGTCTCCGGCCGCGCCGAGCACAAGGGACTGTCGCTGGAGTCGGATATCGAAAGCACGATCTCGGTCGTCGCCGACCGCCGCGCGGTCAAGCAGATCATCGTCAACCTGCTCTCCAATGCGGTGAAGTTCACGCCCGACCACGGTCGCGTGCTGGTGCGCGGTCAGATGCTGGATAACTCGATCGTGCTGTTGATCGCCGACAGCGGCATCGGCATCGCGCCGGAATCGCTGCGGCGGCTCGGCAAGCCGTTCGAGCAGGTCGAGAGCCAGCTCACCAAGAGCTACCAGGGCTCAGGCCTCGGACTTGCGATCGCGCGCTCGCTCACCAATCTGCACGGCGGCTCGATGCGGCTGCGCTCCAAGCTCGGCGTCGGCACCGTCGTGCGCGTCACGCTGCCGCGCGATCCGCGGTCCCTGCAGACGAAGCTGCCGGAAGCGGCCTGAGCCCAACACTACTTCGCAAGCACCCCTTCCAGCAGCGCGGAATCACCGAGCACGGCCAGCGTCTCCCGAGGCGTGAGATGGCGGACCGCCTGGTCGAAGCTGTCGCTTGCCTCGATCCGCGCACGCGCCACCGCGAGGTGAAGATCGATCTCGCCCGGACCGCCGCGCCGCGCCGGCGGCAGCGACGAGAGATGGCGATGCAGCAGCCCGGAATCCTGCCGCAACGTCGCGAGCGCGGGGGCCGATGCGCGTGCCGGCGACGATGCCAGCTCATTGGCGCGGACCAGCACGCGCGGCGGCTTGGCTTCCTCCGGCGTCACGAACAGCGCGTGCATCGCCGGCCTGGCGGTCCAGGCCCCGATCGGGATTGCAAACAGCAGGCCGACGATCACCGGCGACATCCACAGCAACAGCGGCAGCGACACCGCCCAGGCGCTTATCGCCATCGCGACACCGCAGGCGGTGGGAACGCCGTACTTGCGATAGAGCTCCCGCCGCTCGACCGCGCCATCGTCGCGCCGCTGCGTCTGCCAGCCGGCATCCCGACCGAGCAGGATCTCGACGACGGCGATCGACTGGAACACCATCATGACCGGCGCGATCATCGCCGAGATCAGCACCTCGGCGAGCACGCCCGTCAGCGCCCGGAAGCCGCCGCCGAATTGCCGGCGCACGTCCGACCGCGTCAGCAACAGGATGAAGCCGAGCAGCTTCGGCACGATCAGCAGCGCCATTGTGAGGCCAAACACCCAGGCGGCGAGCACCGGGTCCTGCGCCGGCCAGTTCGGGAACAGCGAAAAGCCCTTCGGAAAATATTCGGGCCGAATGAAGCGCGCCTGCAACGAGATCAGGATTCCGAGCAGCAGGAACGACAGCCAGAGCGGCGCAGTGATGTAGGAGCCGATCCCGGTCATGAAATGCAGCCGCGAGATCCAGTGCAGCCGGCGCGTCCTCAGCACGGCGAGATGCTGCAGATTGCCCTGGCACCAGCGGCGGTCGCGCGCGGCAAAATCCAAGAGCGACGGCGGCACCTCCTCGAAACTGCCGCCGAGCATCGGGGCCATGTAGATGCCCCAGCCGGCGCGCCGCATCAGCGCCGCCTCGACAAAGTCGTGGCTCAGGATATGTCCGCCGAACGGCTTGCGTCCGGAGAGCTCGGGCAGCCCCGCCTGCTGCGCAAATGCCTCGATCCTGATGATGGCGTTGTGCCCCCAATAATTGCCCTCGGAGCCGTGCCACCACGCGACACCGGCGGCGACCATCGGCCCGTAGAGCCGGCCGGCGAACTGTTGCAGGCGGCTGAACAGGCTGCGCGCGTTGACGATGACCGGCAGCGTCTGCAGCAGCGCCGCCTGCGGGTTGGTCTCCATGGCGTGCGCCATCCGCACCATGGTGTCGCCCGACATCAGGCTGTCGGCGTCGAGCACGATCATGAACCGGTAGGCGCCGCCGAACCGCGTGATCCACTCGCCGACATTGCCGGCCTTCCGCGCCGTATTGTCGGCACGATGCCGGTAGAACAGCCGCTGCGCGCCGCAGGCCTCGCACAGTTCGAGAAACGCCCGTTCCTCGGCGATCCAGATATCGGGATCGCGGGTGTCGCTGAGCACGAACCAGTCGAAGCTGTCGCCCTGCCCGGTCGCCTCGACGGACTCGTAGATGGCGCGCAGGCGCGCCATCAATTGATGGGGATTCTCGTTATAGGTCGGGAGCAGGACCGCGGTCCGGCTCGCGAGCTGCGGCAAGGGACCATCGTCGCGGATCGGCAGGGCGTTGCCGTTGCGGCGAAGCAGAGCGAAGAAGCCGACGAGCGCCGAAGCGAACGAAAACGCGATCCAGGCGAGCAGCGCGACGAACAGCACCAGCACCATACCTTCCATGATCGTCACGCCGCCGACCTGGACCACCATGTACATCTCGTAGGCGCCGGCACCGGTCAGCGCCGCCGTCAGCATCAGGACGAACGAGCGGCGCATTAACATGCCCGCACCGACCGACACCGGCTTGCTCACCGCAAGCGGCGGCCGGCCGAGATCGGCCGCCGACATCGCAAGCGGGCTCTCTTGTGGCAGGAAGCCGTCAGGCGCCGCGGCGACGTCGGACTGAGGCGACGTGACTATGGCGCCCATCGATAGACCCAGATCTCGGAGAGCGGCTTGTCATCCTGCGCCAGATGCGCACGCAGCTCGACCGGGTCCTTCTTGACGGCGCATTGGA
The DNA here is from genome assembly GCF_051547665.1 of Bradyrhizobium sp. BR 1433. Lineage (NCBI taxonomy): Bacteria > Pseudomonadati > Pseudomonadota > Alphaproteobacteria > Hyphomicrobiales > Nitrobacteraceae > Bradyrhizobium > Bradyrhizobium sp. BR 1433. Next base: position 8,124,906 of record NZ_JBPUGG010000001.1, on the reverse strand, counting down.
AGCTGAGCCGCCATCCGCCGGTATTCGGATTTGGCTGCGTGACGACATTCGTGATCTCGGACTTCTCGGCCGTCACGACGCCCTTGACGCTGCCGGGATCGATCCCCTTCAGATTGTCACCGAACAGGTCGAGCACGAACAGCTTGCTGTTCTCGCCATGGGCGCCGATGCCGCTGCGCGTGAAGCGCGCGAGCGAATGCGGCTTCGGCGCATCCGGCCCCCAATGCAGGCGATAGGTGAAATTGGTCTCGCTCTTGGCCTTGAGCGGCGCCTTCGGCCGCCAGAACGCGGCGATGTTGTCGTGGATCTCTTCCTTGGTCGGGATCTCGAACAGGATGACCGCGCCCTCGCCCCAGTCGCCGATCGGCTCGACCCACAGGCTCGGGCGCTTCTCGAAGCGCGATTCGATGTCCTGATAGGCGAAGAAATTCTTCTCGCGCTGCATCAGCCCGAAGCCATGCGGATTGACGTCCTGGAACGTGCTGATCTGGAGGTCGCGCGGATTGCTCAGCGGGCGCCACAGGCTCTCGCCCTTGCCGTTGTAGATCGCAAGCCCGTCCGAATCGTGCACCGACGGCCTGAAGTCGTCGACCTCGTTGCGATCGTTGGGTCCGAAGAAGAACATGCTCGTCATCGGCGCAAGGCCCGCGTGTTCGAGATCGGCACGCGGATAGAGCGATGCCTCGACATCGAACACCGTGGTCGCTCCGGGCCTGATCGTGAACCGATAGCTCGCCGCGCAGCTCTTGCTGTCCAGCAAGGCGTGAATGACCAGCGAGGTCGCGTTGGGCACCGGGCGCTCGAGCCAGAACGCCTTGAAGAACGGAAACTCCTCGCCCTTGGCTTCGCCGGTATCGATCGACAGGCCGCGCGCCGACAGGCCGTAGGTCTCGTCCTTGGCGACCGCGCGGAAATAGCTCGCACCGAGGAAGACGCAGACCTCGTCATAGTAGTTCGGCTTGTTGATCGGCGCGTGGATGCGAAATCCGGCAAAGCCGAGGTCGGTCTCGGTGAAGTCAGGCACGGTCTCGCCGAATGAGAACATGTCCTTGCTGTACTTGACTTCGCTGACCTTGCCGTCGGCGACCTCGAAGATCTTGACCTTATTCTTGTAGAAGAAGCCTCGGTGGAAGAACTGCGCTTCGAACGGCAGCTTCGCGCCGCGCCACAGCGCGCGCTCGGGCGAGAAGCGGATCGAGCGGTACTGGTCGTAGTTCAGGTCCGTCAGGCCGTTCGGCAACTTCTCGTCCGGCGCCTCGAACGACTTGCTGGCGAGATTGCGCGCAAGCTCCCTGACCATGCCTGGGTTGAAGGGTGCGTCCGTCGCGCTCGCTGCGGCGGCGGCCTGGCGCTGTGGCAAGAACATGAGTGTCGGCAACACGGCCGATCCGTGGAGTAACTCGCGACGATTCAAAGCAGCTCCTGCTCGCTGACCGGGACGCCGCAATGCAACCGCCGAGCCGGCGCTGAGTTCCATCTTTGCTGCGAACAAGCGAAGATTGTCCGCCGGCTGAACACCAGGACTTGCTTGAACGCAACCACACAACGCGTGGTCGGTTGCTGCCGTGCCGGAACCGTCGTGGAAAGGCTGCGGGAGAATGCCGAGAGCTACGCGCTCTCGAGCGTCGGCGCGACCTCGCGCGCGACCTGCACCAGGGCTGCGATCAACGGCGTCATCGGATCGCGCTGCGGGATCACGAGGCCAATGCTGTAGTCCACGACCGGATCGACGATCGGAATGCTGCGCACGGCATCCGCAAGGCCGAGCGTCTCGGCGAGCTTGGCCGGCATCACGCTGGCCCAGCGGCCGGTCTTCACGTGGGTGTAGAGCACGAGCAGTGAGTTCGACGTCAGCGTCGGCGTCGCCTCCGCGCCGACCGAGGTCAGCGCGCGATCGATGATGCGGCGGTTCTGCATGTCGGGCGTGAGCAGACAGAGCGGCACGGTGCCGACTTCCTTCCACGTCACCTGCTTGCGGTCGCCGAACATCGCATCCGGCGCCGTCAGCAAGCGATAGCTCTCGTTATAGAGCGGGATGGTGCGGACCTTGCCGATCGGCTCGTTCTCGATATAGGTCAGCCCGGCATCGACCTCGAGATTCTCAAGCAGACCGAGCACATCGGCCGACGTGCACGACTGGATGCGGAACCGCACGTCGGGATGGCGCGCCCGGAACGGCGTGGTCAGCGAGGCCACCATGCCGAGCGCGGTCGGGATCGCCGCGATCCGGATCTCGCCCGACAGCTTGTCCTTGAGGCCGTTGATCTCCTGCTTCATCGCGCGCGCATCGCCGACGATGCGCCGCGCCCAGTCCAGCGTCCGCTCCCCTTCCGGCGTGAAGCCCTGGAAGCGGGATCCGCGCTGCACCAGCATGACGCCGAGGATTTCCTCGAGCTGCTTGAGGCTGGTCGACATCGTCGGCTGGGTGACGCCGCACGCCTCCGCAGCCCGGCCGAAGTGCCGTTCCTTGGCCAGCGCCAGCAGAAGTTCCAGCTTGTCGATCAAGGTTCAGATCCCTTCGGAAAACGGTGCCCCCAGCGGCAGCCCGATACGTCCATAGGTAGCACGATCGGGGTGCGATCCCGAAATCCAAAGCGCCGCGGAAGTGCGTGATTCCAGAACATTATTACGAAACCGCATCGATCCATTCGGCGACGCTATTAATCGCGTTTCGCAATCGCCGCATGAGACAGCTTTATTGATGTTTCGAAGGATTCCAACTCTCATGTGCGAAGCAAAAAACTGATCGTGAGAAGCGCTGATGACGGTGGGATACGAACCTTGGGACAAGGCGCGCGGCGCTGAAATCATCGCCGAGCATGCCGGGCTCGAAGGCGCCACGCTGGTGATTCTGCACGCGCTGCAGGAGGCCTTCGGCTACGTGCCGGAGCCTGCGATCCCGATGGTGGCGGAGGCGCTCAACCTGTCGCGCGCCGAGGTGCACGGCGTCTTCACCTTCTACCATGATTTCCGGAAGCAACCTGCGGGACGCCACGTCCTCAAGCTGTGCCGCGCCGAGGCCTGCCAGGCCGCCGGCGGCGATGCGCTCGCGGCGCGCGCGGAAGCCAAGCTCGGCGTTGCCGTGGGTAACACCACGGCGGATGACCGCGTGACGCTGGAGCCGATCTACTGCCTCGGGCTGTGCGCCACCGCGCCCTCGGCGATGCTGGATGGCCGCGTGGTCGGCCGGCTCGATGAAGCGCGGATCGACGCGCTGGTCGCGGAGGCACAGCGATGACGATGCGGATCTTCATTCCCCGCGACGCCGGCGCGGTTGCCGTCGGCGCCGACGACGTCGCCCTCGCCTTCGAGCAGGCCGCAGCAGCGCGCGGCATGCCGATCGAGATCGTCAGGACCGGTTCGCGCGGCCTGTACTGGCTGGAGCCGCTGGTCGAACTGGCGACCGCCCAGGGCCGCGTCGGATTCGGCCCGGCGACGCCGGCGGACGTTCCATCCCTGCTCGACGCGATGGCCGGCAACGGCCAGCACGCGCTGCGGCTTGGTGTCACGGACGAGATTGCCTGGCTGAAGCGCCAGACCCGGCTGACCTTCGCCCGCTGCGGCGTGATCGATCCGCGCTCGGTCGACGACTACCGCGCCCATGGCGGCTACAAGGGCCTGGAGCGGGCGCTGACGCTGACCTCCGACCAGATCCTCGCCGACGTCACCACGTCCGGTCTGCGCGGCCGCGGCGGCGCCGGCTTCCCCACCGGCATCAAGTGGAAGACCGTGGCGCAGGCCAGCGCCGACCGCAAATACATCGTCTGCAACGCCGACGAGGGCGACAGCGGCACCTTCGCCGACCGGATGATCATGGAAGGCGACCCCTTCGTCGTGATCGAGGGCATGACGATCGCAGGTATCACGGTAGGCGCCACCAAGGGCTACATCTACATCCGCTCGGAATATCCGCACGCGGTCGACGCGATGAATGCGGCGATCATGGCCGCCCGCCGCGCCGGCCTGCTCGGCAAGTGCATCGGCGGCTCCGCCCATGAGTTCGATCTCGAGGTGCGTGTCGGCGCCGGCGCCTATGTCTGCGGCGAAGAAACCTCGTTGCTGGAGAGCCTCGAGGGCCGCCGCGGCATCGTGCGGGCCAAGCCGCCGCTGCCGGCGCATAAGGGGCTGTTCGGCCGCCCGAGCGTGATCAACAACGTGCTGTCGTTCGCGGCGATTCCCTTCATCCTCGACAACGGCGCCAAGGCCTACGCCGATTTCGGCATGGGCCGCTCGCGCGGCACGATGCCGATCCAGCTCGCCGGCAACATCAAATATGGCGGGCTGTTCGAGACCGCCTTCGGCGTCACCCTCGGCGAGCTCGTCGACGAGATCGGCGGCGGCACCTTCACCGGACGCGAGGTGCGCGCAGTCCAGGTCGGCGGCCCGCTCGGGCCTACTTCCCCCGCGCGCTGTTCGACACGCCGTTCGACTATGAAGCGTTCGCCGCGCGCGACGGCCTGATCGGCCATGGCGGGATCGTGGTGTTCGACGACAGCGTCGACATGGCGAAGCAGGCCCGCTTTGCGATGGAGTTCTGCGCGGTCGAATCCTGCGGCAAGTGCACGCCGTGCCGGATCGGCTCGACCCGCGGCGTCGAGACCATCAACAAGATCATCAACGGCGAGCGCGTGGCGGAGAACCTCGCTGTTGTCGAAGACCTCTGCAACACCATGAAATTCGGCTCGCTGTGCGCGCTCGGCGGCTTCACGCCCTACCCCGTGATGAGCGCACTGAAACACTTCCGGGAAGATTTCGGCGGGGATCTAGGTCCCGCACCGGCCCGGCTGCAGGCCGCGGAATAACAAGGAAATCACGATGTCGCTGATTCAGGAAACCGATTTCGGCACGCCCAAATCCAAATCCGAGACGATGGTCACGCTGACCATCGACGGCAATCAGATCACGGTGCCCGAGGGCACCTCGATCATGCGCGCGGCGATGGAAGCCGGCACTCAGATTCCAAAGCTCTGCGCGACCGACATGGTCGACGCCTTCGGCTCCTGCCGGCTCTGCCTCGTCGAGATCGAGGGCCGCGCCGGCACGCCCGCCTCCTGCACGACGCCGGTCATGCCCGGCCTCGTCGTGCACACCCAGAGCGAGCGGCTGAAGCAGCTGCGCAAGGGCGTGATGGAGCTCTACATCTCCGACCACCCGCTGGACTGCCTGACCTGCGCCGCGAACGGTGACTGCGAATTGCAGGACATGGCGGGCGCGGTCGGCCTGCGCGACGTGCGTTACGGCTATGAAGGTGAGAACCACGTCTTCGCCAAATCGCACGGCTGCGAAAACGACAACTGGATGCCGAAGGACGAGTCCAATCCGTACTTCACCTACGACCCCTCGAAGTGCATCGTCTGCTCGCGCTGCGTCCGCGCCTGCGAGGAAGTGCAAGGCACCTTCGCGCTGACGATCTCCGGCCGCGGCTTCGACAGCCGCGTCTCGCCCGGCATGAACGAAAGCTTCCTCGGCTCCGAATGCGTATCCTGCGGCGCCTGCGTGCAGGCCTGCCCGACCGCGACGCTGACCGAGAAATCCGTGATCGAGATCGGCCAGCCCGAGCACTCGGTCGTCACCACCTGCGCCTATTGCGGCGTCGGCTGCGCCTTCAAGGCCGAGATGCGTGGCGAGGAAGTGGTGCGCATGGTGCCGTGGAAGGACGGCAAGGCCAATCGCGGCCATTCCTGCGTCAAGGGCCGCTTCGCCTGGGGCTACACCACCCACAAGGAGCGCATCCTGAAGCCGATGATCCGCGAGCGGATCGAGGACCCCTGGCAGGAAGTGTCGTGGGACGAGGCGCTGAATTTCGCCGCCGCAAAGTTCAAGGGCATCCAGCAGAAATACGGCCGCGACGCGGTCGGCGGCATCACCTCGTCACGCTGCACCAATGAAGAAACCTATCTGGTGCAGAAGCTGATCCGCGCCGGCTTCGGCAACAACAATGTCGACACCTGCGCCCGCGTCTGCCATTCGCCGACCGGCTACGGCCTGTCGCAAACCTTCGGGACTTCGGCCGGCACGCAGGATTTCGATTCGGTGGAGGACACCGACGTCGTGCTGATCATCGGCGCCAATCCGGCTTCCGCCCATCCGGTGTTCGCCTCGCGGCTGAAGAAGCGGCTGCGCCAGGGCGCCAGGCTGATCGTGATCGATCCGCGCCGCACCGAGATGGTGGAATCGCCGCACGTGAAGGCGCTGCATCTGCCGCTGATGCCCGGCACCAACGTCGCCGTGCTGACTGCGCTCGCCCATGTCATCGTCACCGAAGGGCTCGTCAATGAGGCCTTCGTGCGCGAGCGCTGCGACTGGAGCGAGTTCCAGGACTGGGCGACTTTCGTCGCCGATTCCAAGCACAGCCCGGAAGCCACCGCGATCATGACCGGCGTCGATCCGAAGGTGCTGCGCGAGGCGGCCCGGATCTATGCCACCGGCGGCAACGGCGCGATCTATTACGGGCTCGGCGTCACCGAGCACAGCCAGGGCTCGACCACGGTGATCGCGATCGCCAACCTCGCGATGGCGACCGGCAATATCGGCCGGCCCGGCGTCGGCGTGAATCCGCTGCGCGGCCAGAACAACGTGCAGGGCTCCTGCGACATGGGCTCGTTCCCGCACGAGCTGCCGGGCTACCGCCACATCGCCGGCGACGCGGTGCGCGAGCAGTTCGAGGCGATGTGGAACGTCAAGCTCAACAACGAACCGGGCCTGCGCATCCCGAACATGTTCGACGCCGCCATCGAAGGCAGCTTCATGGGCCTCTACGTGCAGGGCGAGGACATCCTGCAGTCCGACCCCAACACCAAGCATGTGGTGGCGGCGCTGTCGGCGATGGAATGCGTCATCGTCCACGATCTCTTCCTGAACGAGACCGCGAACTACGCCCACGTCTTCCTGCCCGGCTCGACCTTCCTCGAGAAGGACGGCACCTTCACCAATGCCGAACGCCGCATCCAGCGCGTCCGCAAGGTGATGACGCCGCTCAACGGCTACGCCGACTGGGAAGTGACGATCATGCTCGGCAAGGCGATGGGCTTCGAGATGAACTACACCCATCCATCCGAGATCATGGACGAGATCGCCGCGCTGACGCCGACCTTCGCGGGCGTCTCCTATGCCAGGCTCGACGAGCTCGGCTCGGTGCAGTGGCCCTGCAACGAGAAGGCGCCGGAAGGCACCCCGGTGATGCATATCGGCGGCTTCGTGCGCGGCAAGGGCAAGTTCATCCTCACCGAATATATCGCGACCGACGAACGCACCGGCCCGCGCTACCCGCTGCTGCTCACCACCGGCCGCATCCTCAGCCAGTACAATGTCGGCGCGCAGACCCGCCGCACCGAGAACGTGGTGTGGCATGCCGAGGACCGGCTGGAGATCCATCCGCACGACGCCGAGCAGCGCGGCGTGCGCGACGGCGACTGGGTGCGGCTGGCGAGCCGCGCCGGCGAGACCACGCTGCGCGCCGAGATCACCGACCGCGTGGCGCCGGGCGTTGTCTACACCACGTTCCACCACCCTGACACCCAGGCCAACGTCATCACGACTGATTTCTCGGACTGGGCCACCAACTGTCCCGAGTACAAGGTCACCGCAGTGCAGATCTCGCCGTCGAACGGTCCGTCCGACTGGCAGAAGGCCTATGACGAGCAGGCTCGCCACTCCCGCCGCATCGCCGCGCCGGTGGTGGAAGCCGCGGAATAGCGATGCGCGAGCCCGTCTATCAGGCGAACCGGAAGGTCTGGCGCAACGGCGTCTTCAGCGACGGCGCGCGCCTGATCCCGGAGGAGACGCCGCTCGCGCTGACCTATAATGGCGGCACCTACGCCGTGATGATGGGCTCGCCCGAGGACCTCGGCGATTTCGCCGTGGGCTTCAGCCTGAGCGAAGGCATCGTGCAAGCGGCCGACGAGATCGAGACCCTCGACATCGTCGAGCTCGATGACGGCATCGAGCTTCGGATGTGGCTCAGGCCTGACAGGGCCGAGCGGATCGCCGAGCGACGGCGCAACATCGCCGGACCGACCGGCTGCGGCCTGTGCGGACTCGATTCCATCAGCGAGGCAGTCCGGCCGGCCGCGGTGGTACGCGCGGGCCGCGCCTTCTCGCCGCGCGAGATCATGGCGGCGATGGCGGCGGTGGCGCCGCTGCAGGAGATCAACCACCAGACCCGCGCCGTGCACGCCGCGGCGTTCTGGACGGGCGCGCGCGGCATCGTGGCGCTGCGCGAGGATGTCGGCCGCCACAATGCGCTCGACAAGCTCGTCGGCGCGCTGGCTCGAGACAAGGTGGCCGCCAACGAAGGCATGGTGCTGCTCACCAGCCGCGTTTCGGTCGAAATGGTGCAGAAGACCGCCGCGATCGGCGCGCCGCTGATCGCTGCGGTGTCGGCGCCGACCGCGCTTGCGGTGCGGATGGCGGATGCCGCCGGCATCACGCTCGCCGCGATCGCTCGCGCCGATGGATTTGAAATCTTTACGCATCCGGAACGCGTCACAGGCGCGATGGCCGGCAAGGAGCCCGCTTATGTCGTCGTCGCCTGACAAACTGGTCTATATGGCGAACCAGATCGGAAAATTCTTCCAGAGCCAGGGGCGCGAGCGTGCCGTGCAGGGCATTTCCGAGCACATCTGGAAGTTCTGGGATCCGCGGATGCGCAAGCAGATCTTCGCCCATCTCGACGCCGGCGGCACCGGCCTCGATCCCGACGTCCGCGATGCCTTGCAGAAGCTGAAGCAGCAGGCGTAGGCAGCCGCGCCCTGCTCTATCACCGTCACCCTGAGGAGCCGCATAGCGGCGTCTCGAAGGGTCGACGGCCCGGCTGTGGCCGTGCATCCTTCGAGACGCGCTACGCGCTCCTCAGGATGACGGGATTGAGATCGTAGCTTCCCCTACCCCACGATCGTGTTGAAGACGCGGCGCACCTCGCTCTGGGTCTCGCGCAGGCGCGCTTCCAGCGCGGAGAAGTCCGGCGTGTCCCCGGCCCGCGCCATTACGCGCAGCAGGTCTTCGCCCGCGGTCTCCGGATTGAACTTGCCGGTGACGCAGAGCCGCAGGATCTGCGTCAGGTCATGATAGAGCCGCGCCGCCGAGCGCAGGATCTCCGCCTCGGACTGGCCGAGCAGGCCGAGCTTGGCGGCATTGTCGAGCACCTGCAGCGTGGAGACGCTGAGGATTTCCGGCTTCACCGCGGCATGCACGAGCTGGAGATATTGCGCGATGAAATCGATGTCGACGAGCCCGCCGGCGGCGAGCTTGAGATCCCAGACGTCGTCCTCGCCCTTCTCCAGCGCGATCGCGCGCCGCATGTCGGCAACGTCGGCCGCGGTCGACGCCGCATCGCGCGGCCGGGTCAGCACGCTGCGGATGATCGCTTCGATCTTCTCGCGGAATTCCGGCGACGACGAGATCACGCGGGCGCGCGTCAGCGCCATGTGCTCCCAGGTCCACGCCTCGCGCTCCTGGTAGTCGGAGAACGAATCGATCCGCGAGGCGACCGGGCCGGCGCGCCCCGACGGGCGCAGCCGCATGTCGACCTCATAGAGCACGCCGTAATTGGTCCGGGTCGTGAAGGCGCTGATCAGGCGCTGGGTGAAGCGGGCAAAATACTGCGCGCCATGCAGCGAGCGCTCGCCGTCGGAGTCCGGCGCCTCGCTATCGAAATCGTACAGCAGGATCAAATCGAGGTCGGAGGACGCCGTCATCTCGCGGCTGCCGAGCCGCCCCATCGCGACGATCGCGGTCTCCTGCCCATTGATCCGACCATATTGCGCGGCGAACTGGTCGGTGACGAGGCCGTGCACGGTGTGGACGATCCCCTCGGCCACATCGGCAAAGGCGGTGCTGGCGTGCTGCGCCGATACCGTGCCGGACAGGATCCGCGTGCCGATCAGGAACAGGCTCTCCTGGCCGAACAATCTCAGACGATCGAGAAAATCCTCGTAGGACGACGCATCCTGCAGCGTGGCGGCCAGCCGCTCCGACAGTTCCTTCTTGTCCGGCATCGCGCCGAAGAAGCGCGGATCGACCAGGCCGTCCATGATCTGCGGCTGCCGCGCCAGCATGTCGCCGAGCCGCGGTGCCGCGCCGAGGATCAGCGCCACCAGCGCGACGAAGTCGCGGTTCTGGCTGAGCAGCGAGATCAGCCGGCCGCCCCGCTGCAGCGCGCCGAGGAAACGGTCGAACGCCGCCACCGCATCATCCGGCTCCTCGGCATGCGCGAGGCCGTCGATCAGGCCGGGAATGAATTCCAGGAACGCGGCGCGCGTCGCCTCGACGCGCAGCGCGCGATAGTCGCCCTCGATCCATTGCTGCACGGTGCCGGCAACCGCAATGGGCTTCTTGAAGCCGAGATTGGCGAGATGTTCGATCAGGCGGGCGTCCTCAGGCCCGGTGCCGTAGTCGATATCCGGCAGCTTTGCGGTGCCGGTCGGATCGTCGCCCTCGAACAGCTTGGCATAGTGGTTCTGCACGATCTTGAGCTGGCCGAGCAGGTCTCTGGCGAAGGCCTCGCGATTTTCGTAGCCGAAGAAATGCGCAAAGCGCTCGACATCCTCAGGCGCTTCGGGCAGCGAATGGGTCTGCTCGTCGGCGATCATCTGCAGCCGGTGCTCGACCCGGCGCAGGAATTCATAGGCCGTCGTCAATTCGTCGCGCGCTTCAAAGGTGATCCAGTTGCTGTTGGCGAGCACGTTGAGCGCCTCCAGCGTCGGCCGCACCCGCAACTCCGGATGGCGGCCGCCAGCGATCAGCTGCTGGGTCTGGGCGAAGAACTCGATCTCGCGGATGCCGCCGCGGCCGACCTTGACGTTATGGCCCTCGACCGAGATCTCGCTCTGGCCGCGATAGGTCTGCATCTGCCGCTTCATGTCGTGGACATCGGCAAGCGCGGCAAAATCCAGATGCTTGCGCCAGACAAAGGGCGCGAGCTCGGCGATCAGCGCCTCGCCGGCCTTGGGATCGCCGGCGCAGGGCCGCGCCTTGATCATCGCAGCACGCTCCCAGGTGCGTCCCTCGCGTTCGTAATAATGCAACGCCGCGTCGGTCGAGATCGCGACCTGGGTCGAGGCCGGGTCCGGACGCAGCCTGAGATCGACCCGGAACACATAGCCGTCGCCCGAGCGCTGCTGTAGCATCCGCGCCATCGCCTGGGTGACGCGCACGAAGAACGGCTGCGGCTCGATGTCCTCGGCGAGCGAGGTGGCCGCGCGATCGAAGAACACGATCAGGTCGATGTCGCTGGAATAGTTCAGCTCGCCGGCCCCCATCTTGCCCATCGCGAGCACGATCAGGCCCGAACCTGCTTCGGGGTGATCTGGATCGGCCGCGGTCATCCGGCCGCGGGCCACTTCCTGCCGGAACAGATATCGCAGCGCCGATTGCACCGAATTCACCGCGACGTCGGTCAGCGCCGCCGTCACCCGCATCACCGGCCAGACGCCGCCGATGTCGCACAGCGCGATCATCAGCGCGGCCTCCGCCTTCATGCGGCGAAGCAGAACCATCACGTCGGCCTCGCTGCCGGCGGCGAGCACCTCGCGCGACGTCGTCTCGATCAGGTTGGCCAGATGCGAACTCCGGGTCGCATGACAGGATCCGGATCAGCCGCGCGGCGTCGGCACGCGCGAGCTCGAACAGGTAGGGCGAGAACTCGGCGATGCCGCGCAGGATGTCGCGTGCGAACGGATGTTCAAGCAGCGCATTGAGCGCGGCCAATCGCGCCGGCTCGAGCTCGGCGAACCAGTCGGTCAGGCGCTGATCGGCGGATACGGGCGCGGCGACACGCGGTCCGTCCGCGAACCGCGCGGCCAGACGATGTCGATCCGCGTATCCCGGCGCGGCGGCATTCATGCCGCCTTCTGTGGCACATCCTGCGTTTGAGCCGCAAGCCTGTCACTGCCGCCCGCCCGCGCGGGCAGCACCAGGGTGGCGACCAGCCCCGGATGGGCATCGCCGAGCCTGAGCTCGCCGCCATGAAGTGTGGCGACTGCAGAGGCCAAGCTGAGGCCGAGACCGGAACCGGGTAAGGTCCGGCTCGCCTCTAGCCGGACGAAGCGCTCGACCGCGTGCTTGCGGTCGGCCTCGGGAATGCCCGGACCGTGGTCGGTGACGCTAAGCAAGACCTGGTCGCCCTCGCGCCGCGCCTCGATCAGAATCTCCCGCGCATCCGCATTGAGCGGCTGTGCGCTCACGTCGGGCTTGCCGTATTTGATGGCATTCTCGACCAGGTTGGCGACCGCCTGGCTGATCAATTCGCGGTTGCCGTGAATCGGCGCCGGCACGGTCTTCACCTGCAGCGTCATGCCGTCGTCCTCGGCCAGCGGCTCGTACAGTTCGTGGATGCCGTTGGCGACATCGGCACCGTCGAAATCGTCCATGTTGCCGCGCGCCTGGCCGGACTCGGCACGCGCAATCATCAACAGGGCGTTAAAGGTGCGGATCAGCCCGTCGGATTCCTCGATGGTCCGCTCCAGCGCCGCGCGATAGTCGGCCTCGCAGCCCGACCGCGCCAGCGCCTCCTCGGCGCGGTTGCGCAGCCGCGTCAGCGGCGTCTTGAGGTCATGGGCGATGTTGTCGGAGACCTCCTTCAGCCCCGTCATCAGCGCCTCGATGCGCTCGAGCATGGCATTGAGATTTTCCGCCAGGCGATCGAGCTCGTCGCCGCTGCGGCCGACCGGCAGCCGGCCGGACAGATCGCCCGCCATGATGCGCTTGGTGGTTCCGGTCATGGCGTCGATCCGGTGCAGCACGCGGCGGGCGACGAAGATACCGCCGCCGATGCCGAGCACGACGACGACGAGGATCGACCATTGCGCGGCCTTGGCGACGATGCCGAACAGCCGCCGCCGTTCCTCGAGGTCGCGCCCGACCAGCAGGCGGAAGCCGTTGTCCATCTGGGTGACCCGCACCAGGGCGCGGTGATCGGTCTTGTCCTGGTCGTCCAGCCGGCGATAGGCGGTCTCGGTCCAGCCCTGCGTGCTCATCACGCCCGGCGCCAGCGCGCCGACATTGCCGGCGAGCATCTGCCCGTTCGGCGCCGTCACCAGATAGAGGTTGGCACCCGGCCGCAGCGCACGATTGCCCATGGTGCCCAGCAGGCCGCGCAGGCCGCGGCGGTTGTAGATGTCGGTGATCTCGCTGATCTCGACATTGACCGTCGTCGTGATCTGCTCGGTGATCAGCCGCCGCGTGTTCCAGGCGAAGTAAGCCAGCAGCGAGGCGGCGAACAGCGCGAACAGGAACAAGTAGACCAGCGTCAGCCGAAACGCCGTGGTCCGGATCAGTTTACCGAATGCCGTCACGGATCATATACCCCGCGCCGCGGATGGTATGCAGCAGCGGCCGCTCAAAACCCTTGTCGATCTTGGAGCGCAGCCGCGAGATGTGGACGTCGATGACGTTGGTCTGCGGATCGAAATGATAATCCCAGACATTCTCGAGCAGCATGGTGCGCGTCACCACCTGCCCGGCATGCTTCATGAGATATTCGAGCAGGCGGAACTCGCGCGGCTGCAAGGTCAGCTCGTCCTTGCCGCGGGCGACGCGATGGGACAGCCGATCGAGCTCGAGGTCGCCGACCCGGTAGGTCGTCTCCTCGGCCGGGCCGACATCGCGCCGCGACAGCACCTCGACGCGCGCGAGCAGCTCGGCGAAGGAATAGGGTTTCGGCAGGTAGTTGTCGCCGCCGGCGCGCAGGCCCTTGATGCGGTCATCGACCTGGCCGAGCGCCGAGAGGATCAGCACCGGCGTCCGGTTGCCCTTGTCCCGCAGGCTGCCGATCAGCGACAGGCCGTCACGCTTCGGCAGCATGCGATCCACAACCAGCACGTCGTAGTCGCCGGACTCGGCCATCGACAGCCCTTCCTCGCCATCGGAAGCGAGATCGGCGATATAGCCGACTTCGCGGAATGCCTTGACCAGATAGTCGGCTGAACTCACGGTCGTCTTCGATGATCAGGATGCGCATTTGCGGAGCGATTGCGGTCACGGGAATTGGCCCTCTGTCAGCATGACGCGGCCGGCCTGCACATGCAAGACGACCGCGCATATTCTCGATTGCTTGAAAAAAGTGGGCGGTGAAGCTGGGGGACCTCACCGCCCTGAGACCTTCCGACAGAGGGGGGCATATTCCATCGAAAGGCAACGTAGGGAGCGAGCAAGGGGCCCGCCCCCCGGAAAGCGCCGTCGGCGGGGGCGACTGATGCCGGCGACGCCTTCCAACTCATAGATAGTTATCCCTTCGCCAGCGGCACTGCCACAAAGCGCGACGAACCGCCGCTCTTCACGCGCATGAGAACGCTGTTCTTGCTGTCATTGCGCGCCGCGGTGATCGCATCCCGCACTTCACCGGCGGTGCCGACGGACTTGCCGGCGACCTCGAGGATCACGTCGCCTTCCTTGAAGCCCCGCTCAGCGGCAGCACTCTTGGGATCGACTTCGGTCACGACCACGCCATCCTTGCCGGCGCCGGCCACGCTGTTGGCGGGCGCGACGGTGAGGCCGAGCTTCGGCACGTCGGTGCCGCGGGACGAATTGCCCTTGTCGCTCTTGTCGGTGTCAGCCTTGGCTTCCAGGTTGTTCGGCAGCTGGCCGAGCGTGAGGTTGACGGTCTTGTCCTGACCCTTGTGCAGCACGTTCAGCTTCACGGCATTGCCGGGCGCGAGGCCACCGATGGTGCGGGCGAGTTCGCGCGCATCCTTCACCGGCTCGCCATTGACGGCGGTGATGACGTCACCGGATTCGATGCCGGCCTTGGCTGCGGGGCCGTTGGCCTGCGGTTCGGCAACCAGCGCGCCTTCGGCCTTCTTCATGCCGAGGCTGTCGGCGATGTCGGAAGTCACCGGCTGGATCTGGACGCCGATCCAGCCACGGCTGACCGCGCCCTTGTCCTTCAGCTGGGCGACGACGCTCTTGACGGTCTGGGCCGGGATCGAGAACGCGATGCCGACGCTGCCGCCGGACGGCGAGTAGATCGCCGTGTTGACGCCCATCACCTCACCGGACACGTCGAACGCCGGGCCACCCGAATTGCCCTTGTTCACAGGCGCATCGATCTGGATGAAATCGTCATACGGGCCGTTGCCGATGTCGCGGCCGGAGGCCGAGACGATGCCCGCGGTCACGGTGCCGCCGAGGCCGAACGGATTGCCGACCGCCAGCACCCAGTCGCCGATGCGCGGCTTGGTTTCGGAAAGCTTGGCAAACTGGAAGTTGGAGCCGCCCTCGACCTTGATCAGCGCGAGGTCGGTGCGCGGATCGGTGCCGATCACCTTGGCGGAATAGGTCTTGCCGTCGTCGGTGGTGACTTCGACCTTGTCGGCGCCGTCAACGACGTGATTGTTGGTCACGGCAAAGCCGTCAGCCGAGATGAAGAAGCCGGAGCCCTGGCCCGTCACCACGCCACCGCCACGCGGTCCACCGCGCAGACCCGGGGCGAGCCATCCGGACCGCCGAAGCGGCGGAAGAAGCGCTCCATCGGCGAACCCGGCTGGAACGGCGAATCGTCATTGCTACTGTCGTCCTTCGCGACCTTCTCGCGAATGTTGACCTTGACCGAGATCACCGACGGCTTCACGCGCTCGACGATGTCGGCAAAACCGACCGGCTGCTGAACCTTCTTGACCTCGTTATTGACCTGCGCATGCGCAGGCGTCGTGAATAGGTCGGCGGGGTTGTGCGAGGGGCTGAAGCCGTAGGTGGCGGCACCGAGGCCGGCCACGACCGACGCCATCAGCGCGAATTTGCGGGCAGAGAACAGCGAGCGCTTCGGCGCCTTGTAGGACGGAAGGGTCGAGAGGTCGGGACGGTCGGTCATGTCTTGAAATCTCCAGGGGCCAGAATCATTGGTGCCGGGGCAAGCACCTGATGGGTCTGAACATGGGGTCATCAGCCTTACGGCGCGCTGGCTGCGGAATTAAACTTTTGTAATTGAGGTTGCCGCCGCTGCGGCAGAATAGCGCAGGCAAATAAAGGACTTAATAGGGAACTAAAGCGACTTGTCCGGCGCGGATTCCGCCGCCAGCAGGCGTTCCAGGCGCGCCTGCTCGTCGGACGTCAGTCCAGGGGCGGAATCGCCCCCGCCGGCGGCCGGATTTGCCTTGCGCCGGCCGAGCCGCCAGAGCGCCAAGCCGCCCAGCAGCAGCGCCAGCGGCGGGGTCAGCCACAGCAGCAGCGTGTGCTCGTTGAGGCGCGGCTTCAGCAGCACGAATTCGCCGTAGCGGGCCACCAGGAAATCGATCACCTGGGCGTCGCTGTCGCCGGCCGAGATGCGTTCACGCACCAAGAGACGGAGATCGCGCGCCAGCGGCGCCTCCGAATCGTCGATCGACTGGTTCTGGCAGACCATGCAGCGCAGCTCCTTGGAGAGCTCGCGCGCCCTCGCCTCCTTGGCCGGATCCGCCATGACCTCGTCGGGCAGCACCGCCCGTGCGGGCATCGCCCCGAGCATCAGGGCCGCCGCAAGCACGGCGGCTGCAAGCGCGCGCGACCGCATCACTCGGCCGCCTGCAATGCGCGCGCCGCTTTCGCTGGCTTCGGCGCGCCGACCCGCAAGCGGCGGTCGGACAGCGACAGCAGACCACCGAACGCCATCAGCACCGGGCCCCACCAGATCATCAGCACCAGCGGCTTGTGATAGATCCGCACCGCGATCGCGCCGTCGGCCGAGGTATCGCCGAGCGAGATGTAGAGCTGGCTGGCGCCGCGCGTCATCAGCGCGGCCTCGGTCGTCGAGGCGCCGCGGGTCGTGAAGTTGCGCTTCGACGGCGTCATCACGCTGACCTTCTCGCCGTCACGCGTCACGGTGAATTGCGCGACCATCTCGCGGAAGTTCGGACCCTGCCGTGGGTTCAGGCCGTCGAGCCGCAACTGGTAGCCGGCGACACGGGCGACGTCGTCCGGCTTCATCGCGCCGATATATTCGCTGTTCCAGGTGGTTTCGCAGACGATCCCGATCAGCGCGACGCCGAGACCGGCATGCGCGAAGGCGGTCCCCCAGGTCGCGCGCGGCAAGCCGCGCGCACGGCGCAACGAGAGCGACAGCGGAATCCGGAACAGCGCGATGCGCTCGGCGAGATCGCACAGCGCGCCCATGATCACGAACACCGCCAGCCCGATCGCGAGCGGCGCCAAGGTCGCGCCGCCATAGGTCCACGCCAGCACCAGCGCCATCGCAACCAGCGCGACGATGCCGGCCACCATCAGCCGCTGCGCCGCGCCGAGCAGGTCGCCGCGCTTCCAGGCCAGCAGCGGCCCGAACGGCACCGCGAGCAGCAGCGGCACGAACAGCGGCGCGAAGGTGAAATTGAAGAACGGCGCGCCGACCGAGATCTTTTCGCCGGTCAGCACCTCTAGCGCCAGCGGATACAGCGTGCCGATGAACACGGTCGCGCAGGCGGTGGTGAGCAGCAGATCGTTGAGCACCAGCGCGCCTTCGCGCCGAGATCGGCGCGAACAGCCCGCCCTGCTTCAGCGCCGGCGCACGCCAAGCATACAACGACAGGCTGCCGCCGATGAAGACGAACAGGATCAGCAGGATGAACACGCCGCGTGTCGGATCGGTGGCGAACGCGTGGACCGAGGTCAGCACGCCGGAGCGCACCAGGAAGGTGCCGAGCAACGACAGCGAGAAAGTCAGGATCGACAGCAGGACGGTCCAGACCTTCAGCGCGTTGCGCTTCTCCATCACCAGCGCCGAATGCAGCAGCGCGGTGCCGGCAAGCCACGGCATCAGCGAGGCGTTCTCGACCGGATCCCAGAACCACCAGCCGCCCCAGCCGAGTTCGTAATAGGCCCAATAGGAGCCCATGGCGATGCCGAGCGTCAGGAAAATCCACGCCATCAGCGTCCACGGCCGCACCCAGCGCGCCCAGGCGGCGTCGATCCGTCCCTCGAGCAGCGCCGCCACCGCGAACGAGAACGAGATCGAGAAGCCAACATAACCGAGATAGAGCATCGGCGGATGCACCGCGAGGCCGATATCCTGCAGCACCGGATTGAGGTCGCGTCCCTCCAGCGGCGGATTGGCGATGCGCAGGAACGGGTTCGAGGTGATCAGGATGAACAGATAGAACGCGCTGGCGACCCAGGCCTGCACCGCCAGCACATGCGCGCGCAGCGACAGCGGCAGATCGTTGCCGAAGGCAGCGACGAGGCCGCCGAACAGCGCCAGGATCGACACCCACAGCAGCATCGATCCTTCATGGTTTCCCCACACGCCGGTGATCTTGTAGAGCAGCGGCTTCAGCGAATGCGAATTCTCGTAGACATTGGCGACCGAGAAATCCGAGGTGACGTGCAGCGTCACCAGCGCCGCGAACGACGCCGCGACGAACAGCAACTGGGCGAGCGCGGTCGAGCGCGCGACGTTCATCAGCGCCGCATCGCGCCAGCGCGTGCCGATGATCGGCACGATGGACTGGATCAGCGCAAGCCCGAGCGCGAGCACCAGGGCGTAATGTCCACTTTCGGCAATCACCGCACGGCTCCCTGGGTCGGCGCCGCGGAGGCGCTCGGCGTATTGCTTGATTTGGCGCCGTAATCGTCCTTCCAGTGGCCCTGCTTCTTCAGGGCGTCGGCGACGTCCTTCGGCATGTAGGTCTCGTCATGCTTGGCGAGCACGGTGTCGGCGCGGAACACGCCGTCGGCGTCGAGCGCGCCTTCGGCGACGACGCCCTGCCCCTCGCGGAACAGATCCGGCAGGATGCCCTTGTAGGCGACCGGCAGCGTCGCGCCGCCGTCACCAACGGTGAAGGTCACGGCGAGATTGTCGCCGCGCTTGAGCGAGCCCTGCTCCACCAGGCCGCCGAGCCGGAAACGCTTGCCCGGACCAAGATGCTTTTCGGCGACCATCGACGGCGTCGAGAAGAACACGATGGAATCGCGCAGCGCGTTCAGCACCAGGCCCGCGGCGATCGCGAGCACGACGAGCGCGCAGCCGATCAGTGTCAAACGCCGTTGCTTCCTGGTCATGTTCCATCCTTGCGCATGACGTTCTCCGCACTTTTCGGCGTCATGCGTTATCCATCCAGCCCGAGATTCTTCAGCCCCTCATTGAGCTGACGCAACCGGTCCGCATCGTTGGCGACCGCCTGACGAGCATCCGCTAGCGCGCTCATCGCCTTGTCGCGCTCGCCCATCACGAGATAGGCGCGGACCAGCCGCAGCCAGCCCTCGACGTCGTCGCCATTGGTCTTCAGCCGCGTCGCCAGCCGATCGACCATGCCTTTGATCATGGTGCCGCGATCGGCCTCGCTCATATCCCTGGCCGCAGCCACCGCACTGTCCGGCAGCGCCGGTGCGCTCACGCCACCAGGCGAGCTGACGCCGCTGGGTGCGCTGACGCCGCCGGGTACGCTGCCGCCGACGCGTACCAAGGCGGCCTGCACCAGCGGCCGCCACGGCGCGTCCGCCGGCCCCTTCGCCAGCATCTTCTGCCAGAGCGTCGCGGCATCGGCCTTGCGGCCGTCCTGCTCGGCGGCGAGACCGAGGAAATAGTTCGCCTTGGCATCGTCGCCATTCAGCGCGACAGCGCGCTCGAATTCCGCCTTCGCGTCCGCAGTGACGACGCCGCCGGCAGTCCCCATCAATGCTTCGCCGAGATCGGCGCGGCGATCGGCGCTGTCGCCGGCATAGGTGATGGCGTTGCGATAGGCGCGGACGGCGTCATCGTAGCGGCCGAGGCGCGAAAGCACCGGCGCCAGCACCGTCCAGCCGCGGCCGTCGGTCGGGTTCTTCTCCAGATGCGCCTCGACCTGGGCGACCAGATTGGCGAGCGGCTGGTTGGCGTCGGCCACCCGGCTGCGCTCGGCGAGCGGGAAGTCACCAAGGCGCGGCGAGCCGAGCGCGAGATAGAAGCTCGAGGCAATCACCGGCAATCCGACCAGGCCGACGATCGCGGCAGTGCGCCGCAGATTGAGGCTGCCTTTCACCGGAGCCTCACGTCCGCCCTGATCGGCCGCGGACAGCAGCCGCCGGCTGATCTCGACCCGCGCGGCATCGGCCTCGGCGGCACCGATGATCCCGGCGGCCATGTCGCGGTCGATTTCGGCGAGCTGGTCGCGATAGACCACGACCTCGCTGCCACCGGTATCCGCGCGCCCGCGGCGGCTGAGCGGCCAAAGCACGGCAAAGATCGCCGCGACCGTCATCAGCGCGAACACAAACCACAGCGTCATCAAGCGGTTCCCGGATGGAACGGCGGCTTCCGGCAAGCCGCCTTAGAATCGCTTTACACTACCGGCGGCGAGCCCGGCAATTGACAATTGCTGGATCGGCGGAAGGTCGAAATCAGGCGGTTTCCGGTGCCGTTCCGGCGGTATTGCAGCGGCGTTACCGGGCGAAGGCGCGCACGACCAAAATATCGAAAACAACCCCATGCAAAGGAGCAGGCTTCCGCCGACGCCCGATTGATGGTTGACACGTCGGGCAAATCAGCGCCACACTTCCATTATTCCGAAATTACGCAGATGCTGGTCGTCCCACCTTGGCGGACTCTGTCCGGCTTGCCGTCGAACCTGCCCGCGAATTGCGCACTCTCGCTACCCCGCGCGCGACGACTTGCGCTCGCCGGTCACGGCGTTCTCGGCCGCCCGGTTCATCAGGGAGGCGTAGTCGTGGCCGAACAGCACCTCGCAGAAGCGGATCGCGGCCTTGACCTGCTGCTGGCGGAAGGCGCGGACCCGGGCGTCGCCGCCGCGCAGCGACTGCACCAGTCCTTCGGTCGACTGCTCGACATAATGTTGCAGGTCCGAGAAGGTCCGCAGCGTCACCTCGTTGATGGCGAGCTCGCTGGCATAGGTGCGGCACACCGCGACGAAATCGATCAGCGCCGCGGCATCCTCGACCTCGGTCGCATCGATCTTGGCGCCTGCCGTAATGTCCTTGTCGGCGCGCTGGCGCAGGATGCGGCGGACCCGGCCCGGCACGCTGTCGATCTCCGATTGCAGCGCGTTGGAAGTATCGGCGCGGACCGAGGTGAGCTGGCGGCCCCAGGTGGAATTGTTGCGCAGATCAAGCTCGGTGCGCAGGCCGCGGACGCCGTCATGCAGGGTCTTGAGCTGCTCGCCGACGTAATCGAAATGCCCGCGCCTGATGTCGGTACGCAGGCAGGCCGCGACGAACGACAAATCATGCAGCGCGATGGTGACAGCGATGCCGTACGGCGTTGCCGCAACCCGCAGTTCGTCGTCGGAGGCCGCCATCTTGATGGCAAGACGGACGATCTGCCACGGCGCGGCGAGCCGCTGCGCAATCAGTGACAGCGCGAACGGCAATAGCTGCGGCGTCTGCAGCGACGGCAGCTTGAGCGCTTCCGTGGCGGACGCGATCTGGGAGTCGGCAAACACCCGGATCTGGCTCGGCAGCCGGCTGCCCAGGGTTTCCAGCGCTTCGCGCGCCTGCAGAACGAGGCCGATCGGCAGCAGGTCCTCGACCACGTTTGGCGGGCCGACGCGCGACAGCGCGCGCTGGCGGTCGTCCTGACTTGGCGCGGCGATCTTGAGGATGGCGTCCGCGGCCGCAAGCTGGAACTTGCGCGCAGCAGTCTCCATCGGACCGCTCTCCGTGGCCGCCGCCAGCGCCGCCTCGAATGCGCGGGCCGCCTCGGGCGCGCCCTCGCGTGCCAGCCATTGCCAGATCGGCAGCAGGGAGGCGCGTCGGATCTGCCCCGCTCGCGTCGGGAAATTGGTCTCGGCGAGGAATGGCTCGAGCGGCCGGAACAGGAGGCGTGCCGGGTCGTCGCTGCGCGGCTGGATCTGCTCGTCCTCCTCGGCCCCGCGCACGATCTTGCGCAGCTGCTCGAGGACCAGATTGGCGACGGCGACGTCGTCGCCGCGTTCGACGGCGCGCTCCAGCTCCCGCATCAGCAGCGCCTGCGATTGCGGCGGAAGCTGCGCGAGATAATCCCTCAGCCGCTCGGTCGATTTCTGGCTCATGCCCGGTCGTGAAAGCTTGGTGCCCGGCAAGCGCCGCAGCCCGTCCGCCCGCAATGATAGCGGCGGGCCCGTTAAGAAGCCGTTTAGGAATAATAGCGGCGTCGATCCTCCCAAGGCAGACTAGAGCGTTAGCCGATCAGGTTGCAAGTAGCCCGCGGCGATGAAGTAGTTTGTGGATTCCGTGGGCGTGTAGGTGTCGATGATGCGCCCGACAGCATCCCAAAGGCCGCCGACGGTGCGTTCGGCGGCCTTCCGCAGATTTGCTTTGAGCTTGGCGAAGGCATTCTCGATCGGATTGAGGTCGGGACTGTAGGGCGGAAGATAGAGAAGCGTAGCGCCGGCCGCCTCGATCATCTCACGTATGCGGGGCCCTTTGTGGCTGGAGAGGTTGTCCATGATGACGATGGCGTGGTCTGGCAGCTCAGGAATGAGCACCTTTTCGACATAGGTCTCAAAGGCGTTGCGGTTGATGGGGCCATCGAGCACCCAGGGCGCGATGATGCCGCGTGTGGTTAGAGCGGCTACGCAGGTAGTTGTTTTCCAGTGGCCGTGAGGAACGCTGGCCCGCAGACGTTCTCCGCGCTGGCAGCGGCCATGGGTTCGCGCCATGTTGGTCGACGCCCAGGTCTCGTCGATGAAGACGAGCCGATCCCGGTCGAGCTTGCCCTGGCTCTCGCGCCAGGCCTCGCGTCGCTTCAAGACGTCCGGGCGATCCTGCTCTGAGGCATGGGCGGTCTTTTTTTACGCGTGATCTTGTGGCGCTCGAAGAAGCGGCGGATCGTGCCATAGCCAAAGGACAGGCCTTGTTTGCTCAAGCCGTCACGCAATTCCTCGATGGTGATATCCGGCGCCGTCTCGAGCAGAGCCATGATCGTCGCCTGATGAGTATCAATCCGGTGGGACTTGCGGTCGCCGCCCTGAGCCCTCGGCTGGGCATCGCCTTGCTCCCGCTCGCGCGTTCGCCAGCGGCTTACGCTTGCCGCGCTGACGCCAAATCGCTCGGCAGCCTGCCGGCCTGAAATGCCACTCTCAATACAGGCAAGCACACGTTCGCGAAGATCCATCGACAGCGGTTTCGCCATGCCCGCCGGCCTCCAGCTCCGGCGACCAGCTTGAATCACCAAAACGCTGATTTGTGAATCCCCAACGATTCAGTCAGATCGGCCAACGCTCTAGAGCGAGATGGGTTTAGGTCGGATGGCGACCGCGGCGGCGCTGCGCTCCCTCTCCCCGTTCTTACGGGGAGAGGGTTGGGGTGAGGGGCCGCCTCCGCGTATCGGGTGATAGCTGCGTTTACGGAGACTCCCCCTCACCCGGAACGCATCTAACGATGCGTTCCGACCTCTCCCCGCGCGCGGGGCGAGGTGAAGCGGAATCCGCCGCTCGATTCAGAGTAAAGTCATCTTGTGCTACACCGCCGGCAGCGTGAGCTCGGCGCGCAGGCCGCCGATCGGCGCGTTGTTCAGGGCGAGATTGCCGCCGTAGAGGCCGGCGAGATCGGTCACGATCGACAGGCCGAGACCGGAGCCTGGTTTTGAACTCGTCGAGCCGCTGGCCGCGCCGCGACACCTGGGCCCGCTCGGCTTCCGACAGGCCGCGCCCGTCGTCGTCGACCACAATGCGCAGCCTCGGCCCGGCGCCCGAGGCCTCGGGCGGGACCACGGTCACCTCGACGAACACCTGCGAAGCCGCCCATTTGCAGGCGTTGTCGACGAGATTGCCGACCATTTCCTCCAGGTCCTGCCGCTCGCCGCGAAACCGTGCCGCCGGATCGGCCTTCGCCTCGATCGAGAGGTCGCGATCGCGATGGATCTTCTCCATGGTCCGGCGCAGCGCCTCGATCACAGGTGCGACGTCGGTGATGGTGCTGACGATGGTGGCACGGGCCGCGATCCGCGCGCGTTCGAGATGGTGCGCGACCTGGTCCCGCATCAGATCGGCCTGCTCCAGCACCTTGCTGGCGAAAGGATCGGCGGTATGCGCCGCCGCCTCGTTCACGATCACCGAGAGCGGCGTCTTGATCGCATGGGCGAGATTGCCAACATGGGTGCGCGAGCGCTCAACGATCTCCCGGTTGGCATCGATCAGCGCGTTGGTCTCGCGCGCCAGCGGTGCGATCTCGACCGGAAACCGGCCCTCCAGCCGTTCGGCGCGGCCGGAGCGGATATCGGCAATCGCATCCGAAATGCGCTTGAGCGGCGCGAGGCCGTAGCGCACCTGGAAGATCGTGGTCAGCAGCAGCACGATGCCGAGCGCGGCGAAGGTGCCGCCGAGATAATAGTCGAAGCTGCGCGTCTCATCGAAGATCTCGGTGGCATCGCCGGCGACGCTGACCAGGAACTTGCCGTCGGCGCCGAGATCGACCGGCCGCTCCACCACGCGCAGGCTCTGGCCTTCGGGCCCGTCGACGTAGCCGAGCCGGACCCCGGCGGCGGTCAGCTCGGCGCCGTGCTCCTCGAGCTTGGGCAGCTTCTTGTCCCACAGCGAACGCGAGGCTCGGGTCTCGCCCTTTTCGGTATCGGTCCGGGTGATCTGCCAGTACCAGCCCGACAATGGCAGGTCGAACAGCGGCTCGCCGAGCGACTGAAACTGGCGGTCCGCCGGCTCGTCCGGCGTCGCCACCTCGGCGATCAGGGTGCGCAGATAGAGATTGAGCCGGCGGTCGAAGGCGCGCTCGGTCGCGTCGCGATAGACCGACGACAGGATGACGCCCGTGATCGCCAGGATCACCACCACCCAGGCGGTCGCCGAGACGAACAGGCGTGTCGCGAGCGAGCTGCCGCCCATCAGGGCACGAGCTCGAACATCGCGTCAGCGGGCCGCGACAAGGCGAGTTCAGACATGGCGAATCCAGTCCTCCTGGCGCGGATCATGCCAATGCCCGCATCGCGATCAAGCACCTTAAGAGCATGATCCGATTGAATAGGACATGCTCTTATCCCATTGTTTGGTCCGCGCTTTCTTCACGCAAACGAACCGGCATCCATTTCGCTCGAAAATGGTTTAGGTCGGCGGCGACAGCATGTAACCGAGGCCGCGAACGGTCTGGATGATATCGACTTCCAGCTTCTTGCGAATGCGCCCGACGAACACCTCGATCGTGTTGGAGTCGCGGTCGAAGTCCTGGTCGTAGAGATGCTCGACCAGTTCGGTGCGCGAGACCACCCGCCCGGTGTGGTGCATCAGATAGTCGAGCAGATTGTACTCGTGCGAGGTCAGCTTGATCGGATTGCCGTTGACGGTGACCCGCTTGGTGCGGGTATTCAGCGCCACCGGCCCGCAGTTCAGTTCGACCTGGGCATGCCCGGTCGCGCGGCGCAGCAGCGCGCGGATCCGCGCCAGCACCTCCTCGAGGTGGAAGGGCTTGGCGACATAGTCGTCGGCGCCGGCGTCGAAGCCTTGAACCTTATCGCTCCAGCGATCTCGTGCAGTGAGGATCAGCACCGGCATCACCCGCTTGTTCCGCCGCCAGGCCTCAAGCACCGAGATACCGTCCATTTTCGGCAGCCCGATATCCAGCACGACCGCGTCATAGGGCTCGCTGTCGCCAAGGAAATGCCCCTCCTCGCCGTCGAACGCGCGATCGACCACATAGCCGGCATCCGTCAGTGCGGTGGTGAGTTGGCGGTTCAGATCCGGGTCATCCTCAACGACGAGCAGACGCACTTTGGCCTCCGAGAGTGAGCATTACGACATTCCGGCACCAAATGAGGCTTCCCGCCGTGAACGGCTTATGAATGGACCCTCAAGGCGCCGCTAATTTTTTCGTCAGGTGCACCATCCCGGGAACCCGCGCAAGCACCCCTGGTTCCCTCCATGAGATGCGCGCGAAGTGAGATTGGGTTTCAGCTTAAGGTATTTTAATACCATAAATTTGAAAGCAATTATTGCTGGCGACCGTCCGGCGGACCGGCGCGCGGACAACATGTCGGGTCATTTGCAGTCGACCGGCAAGTTAACCTTCGACGACCATTTTCATGTCGCTGACAGCGGCGATGCGCTAATTCAACCGCGGTGCGCCCCAGCGCATATGGACCGGGAAGACCGCGTTGCTTGTTTCAAAGATACGGAGGTTCGGCGTGATTGCAGGCTGGCTTGCGCTTGCGCTCATCGCCTTCGTGACACTGTCCCCGATCCAGGACCGTCCCTCGCTATTCCATCCGCAGATCGAGCATTTCGCTGCGTTCGCCGTGATGGCGCTGGCCTTCGTGCTGGGCTACCCGCGGCGAACTGCGCTGATCGTGCTCCTTGTCATCTTCAGCGCGTTCACGCTCGAAGCAATGCAATTCCTGACACCGGATCGTCACGGCCGCCTGATCGACGCGATCGTCAAGGTGGCGGGAGGTCTCGTCGGCATCGGCGTCGGTCGCTTCATGCTGCTCGTGCTGCGCAACCAGCTCGGCCGGCTGAGGTCGGGCGTGGAGCAGTCCGCGAACTGAGCATTCGGCGCATTGCGCTCAGTCGCGCTTCGGCGCTTCCGCTGATCTCTCGCCGTCCTGCGCCATGCATTGCTGAAAGAAGTGCAGGCGGTCGCCACTCATCGGCACGGCCCCCGGTCGTTTGTAGGGGTAGACCATGTAGGCCGCGCGCAGGCAGCGCTTTGCGGTCTCGGCAGCGGGTGCGGCAACGGCAGCACGCGATGCCAGCAGGAGCGCCAGCACGACGCTGAACCGGACGGACACTCCGCTCACGGTTTCTCGCATTCCGAGTAGAACACGCCATTGGCGGCCGCCAGCCGCTGCAGGCAATGCCGCTTGTCGGTGACCGCGCCCTCGACCGTGAAATCGTAGGCCTGCGCCTTCAGGATCAACGCGTAGCGTCCCGGCGGCAGCGGCGCCTCGTCGCGCGGCAGGACCTCGAACATCTGCGGATCGTCCTTGAGCGGCGCCGCGCGGAACGGGATCGAGATGTTGCGGATCACCCAGCTGTCGTCGCCCGGCGAGACCACCGGCTTGCCGGTCGCGTCGAACGTGGTCTGCTGGCTCACATGCGCGATCAGACGCACATCGATCGGGTCGGAGGCGCCGCCGGCACCCTCGCGCCGGAACACGATGAAGCGGAGATGTCCGTCAGGCAGCGTGGTCTCGCTCGGCCTGGTGATCGCCGCCGAGATCGCCACCCGCGGATCCGGCGCACGCCCCTGGATCAGTTGCAGCTCGTAAAGCTTGCCGCCGCTCTCGGCGTAGACGCCGTAGGCGGTCGGCAATGGCCGTCTCGGCACCGGCGGCTCGGCCGCAGCGGCCGGCGCCGGGACGGCCGCGACCACCGCCGGCCTTTGGGCTTCGGGCGGCGCCGATGCCAGCGTGCCGGCAATCATCGCGCGGGCCGCGGCCAACGACACGCCGCGTTGCTGCAGCAGGACAACGGCCGCGATCAGCCCGAAGAACGCCAGCATGACAACGTAACGCAGCGGCGCCGACGACGACCATCGCGAACGGCGCGGTATCTTGGCGGGCTCGACGCGATCCATGGTCGTGACAAAGGCCACCTCGGCATCGATCCGGGGCGGTGCCTCGATCCTCCGCGCAGCGCCCGCCGCCTCGAGGAATGCGGGCAGCGCCCGCGCCGGCGGCACCTCGAATTTCTCGATCACATTACTCTTGGTGTGCGCTTCGACGCCTTCGATCGCCACTTCCAGCGCCTGCATCAGACGCTGCTTTTCCGCCGGATCCTCGTGCCCGAGCTGCTGCAGCTTCTGCCGCGCGAGCTCGTAGACCGCGCTGCGCAGCTGCTGCGGGTCGGCGCTCACGGAATCGATGGTTCGCGCCAGCACCAGCGCGAACTCCACCTCGGGGTGCGCAGGACCGATGTCCCTGACCGTTCTCTGGGCTGGCGTCGGCGTCACAAATGTTAGTCTGGTTTGCCCATAATGTTACAACATTCTATGTGGATTTTACTGTTAACACAAACCACCAGGCCGGCCGATCACGCCACGGTTTGACCGTCCCGATCCGAGCAGCAGCAGGATTCATTGACCCGTTCTCTGCCCATCCTAGACCAGTGGTTGTTCGCGCCCAAGCGGGACCGCCGATCCTGGCCGGACGTCCTGCTCCTCGCGGGATGGGTCGCGCTGGTCGGCTTCCAGATCGGCCGTCACGTGATGTGGCGCGACGAGGTCCGGGCGCTCACCATTGCCCTGAACGGCGACGATCCGGTCGCCATGCTGAGAGGGTTGCATGGCGAGGGCCACCCTGCCCTTTGGTACGTTCTGCTGCGCGGCGCACATGTCGCATTCGATCGGGTCGAGGTGCTGCCCGCCGTCGCCTTCGTGGTCGGGCTCGTCACGGTCGCGTTGCTGATCTTCCGGTCACTATTCCCACGACCGTTGGTCCTGCTGCTGATCACGGGCCATGCGCTGTTGTTTGAATATGTCGTGATGGCCAGGAATTACGGCATCTCGGCCCTGGTCCTGTTCGCGATTGCGGCCTGCTATCGGGCCCACCGCGACCGTGGTCTGGTGCTCGGCGCGCTGCTGTTCCTGCTCGCCAACACCAACGTCGTCGGCGCGATCATGGCCGGCGCATTCCTGCTGTTCTGGCTGCTCGACCTGCTCGAGACCCGAGGGAGCCGTGACTGGCGCTGGTCGCCGCAACTCACCAATTTCGCGATCAATGCAACGATCGCGACGATTGGCGTCGTGATCTGCGCGGTGACGATGCTGCCGACCTATAATGACGCCGCGGCCCGGGACTGGTCGCACGATTCACCGCTGGCGGCGGCAATCCTGTCCCTGGTGAACCCCGGCGCGACGTCGCTGGGCGCGCTGTTTGCCAATCTGCTGCCGGGGGTCGCGGGATCGGTGCTGCTGTTCGGCGCGACGCTCGGGCTCTTGCCGCGGCGGCCGGCCTTTCTCGCCGCCATCGCCGCCCTGCTGCTGACGTCGATGTTCTTCGCCGTCGCCGCCAACGGTGCCTACCGACATGCCGCGGTCTGGCTGAGCTTCCTGATCGCGCTTTACTGGATCGGCTGGAGCCGGGTCACCGCGCCATCCGGCTCTCGCGCATGGCTCGACCAACGCTTGCCGGCGATCGGACGCGTGTCGCTGCTGCTGGTGCTCGCGATCCAGACTGCCGCCGGCATCAACGATTTGCGCAACGCAGTGACCGGCGTGGTCGCGAGCCGCAGCGCCGATCTCGGCCGCCTGATCGCCTCGCGCGCCGATCTCACCAATGCAGTGATCCTCGGCGAGCCGGAATGGCTGGTCGAGGCGTTGCCCTACTACGTCAAGAACCGGACCTACCTCGCGCGCGACCACAAATTCGGCAGCGTCGTGATCTTCTCGCGCAAGGGCAAGATGGACGGCGATCTCGGCGAGACCCTGCGCCTCGCCCGCGAGCTTCGCGACACGAGCCGCGCGCCCATCATCATCCTGCTGGCCTACCGGCTCGACGAGATCACGCCCGACCGGATCTACGACGAAGGCAAGGACTGGCGGACGTTCCATGCCTCGGTGGCGCAGATCCGCGATTTCCGCGAAGCGACCACGATGCTCCGCCGCTTCGGCCCCGCCAAGACCGACGAGAGTTTCGACGTCTACCTCCTCAACTAGGCGATCGATCGACGACAACAGAAGAAGGACCGTGCGATGGCGCTGATAGACAGCAAGGTCGAAGCCGGCAAGCCGCCGGCCGCAAGCATCCGGCAGTATCTCGCCATCCTGCGGCTCGACCACAGCACCAAGCACATCTTCATCGTCCCCGGGATTGTCCTCGCCTGGCTGTTGCGCGGCCCGAGAGGCGAGCATATCGCGAGCGCGATCGTCCTCGGCCTCGTGGCCGCGATCTGCATCGCGTCGGCCAATTATGTGATCAACGAATGGTTCGACCGCGACTTCGACCGGCATCATCCGACCAAATCGCAGCGCTCCGCGGTGCAGCGCGCGATGGACGGCAAGATCATCGGGCTAGAGTGGCTGCTGCTGGTCGCGCTCGGTCTCGTCTGCGCATCTGCCAGCAGCCGCCTGATGCTGTTCGCAACCGGCATCTTCGCCCTGCAGGGCATCGTCTACAACGTCCCGCCGCTCCGCAGCAAGGACAAGGCCTATTTCGACGTCATCTCGGAATCCGTCAACAATCCGCTGCGGCTGTTGATCGGCTGGGCGATGATCGACCCGACCTCGCTGCCGCCGGGCTCGGTGATCCTGTGCTACTGGTTTGGCGGCGCGTTCCTGATGGCGGCCAAGCGGCTGTCGGAATATCGGGAGATTGCCGCGTCCCACGGCAGGGAGCTGCTGGCGCGCTACCGCGCGAGCTTCGCGCACTATACCGAGGTGTCGCTGACGGCCTCGTGCCTCAGCTATTCGCTGTTCTCGGTGTTCTTCCTCTCGGTGTTCCTGGTGAAGTACCGCATCGAGTATGTCTTGGCGATGCCGCTGGTGGTGATGCTGTTCACCACCTACTTCTCGATGTCGACGTCGCCGGGGTCGTCGGCGCAGAAGCCCGAGAAGCTCTATGGCGAGCGCGGCCTGATGCTGCTCGTGCTGGCGCTGGTCGCCGTCTTCCTGGTGGCAAGCCTTGTCGACATGCCGTTCCTCTCGCGGCTGGCCGAACAGCACTACATCACATTGAACTGAGCCTCTCGCGGCGCAATCGTTATTTGAGCATGATCTCCGCGCAAACGCGTTCCGCGTTTGTCGCGAGGGAAAACCGCTTCGCACTTTTCCGGATCATGCTCTACCGCCGGCGCGGATGTGCCTTCTGATGCCAGGCCCAGGCCGAGCGAATGATGTAGCCGAGATCGGACCGGCTGGCCTTGAAGCCGAGGCCGCGCTCCGACCTGGAGGGATCGGCCACCAGGATCGGCGGATCGCCGGCCCGGCGCTCGCGCACCACGCTCGGCACCGCTTCACCGGTCTCGGCCCGGATCGCGTCGAGCACCTGGCGCACCGAATAGCCGGTGCCGGTGCCGAGATTGAACACGCCGCCGGCGTCGCCCTTCAGCAGCAGCTCGAGCGCCGCGATATGGGCGCCGGCGAGATCATCGACATGGATGTAGTCGCGCACCGCGGTGCCATCAGGCGTGTCATAGTCTTCGCCGAAGATCGCAAAGTCCGGCACGTGCCCCAGCAGCGCCATCAGCGCGCGCGGAATCAAATGCGTCTCGGGATCGCGGAGTTCGCCGATGGTGACGGAGGCGTCGGCGCCGCAGGCATTGAAATAGCGCAGGCAGACCGAGTTGAACCGATAGGCCGCGCGGTAGTCGGCCAGGATCTGCTCGATCATGAATTTGGAGCGGCCGTAGGGATTGACGGTCGGACCTGCGGCACTCTCGGGAATTGGATCGCGGCCGGCGTTGCCGTAGACCGCGCCGGTGCTGGAAAACACCAGGCGGTCGCAGGCCGCCTCCCGCATGCCGCGCAGCAGGCCGAGCGTGCCGGCAACGTTATTGGTGAAGTATTTCTGCGGATCCGCCACGGACTCGCCGACCGCACTGAACGCGGCGAAATGCATCACGGCGAGCGCGTTGTGGTCGCGGATGGTGGCGGCGATCTTGTCGTGGTCGGCGACGTCGCCGATCACGAGCGGCCCCCATCGCACGAAATCACGGTGACCGGTGGACGAATTGTCGTAGACGACCGGCAGAAACCCGGCCTCGGCCACCGCCTTGGCGCAATGGGACCCGATGTATCCCGCGCCACCCGTGATCAGGATCGAACCCCTGCTCGCCATTTAAAAGTGTTGTCCTTGCGCGAACCAATCCCGCGCCTCAACCGGCGCAGTGATCGCATCGGTACGACATTCCGTCCGAGGCGGCAAAATGACGATGGGAATAGCGTTAAGACAGAACGGATTTGCAGCCGAAGCGACGGTTAGCGCGACCCGAGCGGCACGTTGGTCCGTTGCCCGACCGGCGGCGAGTGCCGCGACGGTCTGCCATAGGGGTAAGCCGGTGTTGCCGGCGGGACCGGCCGGGTCGCCTGCGGCCGCGATGTCGGAACGCCGCCGCCGGGTCCATCGATCGAATAGCGCGTTGTGCCCTGCGTGGTCTGTCCGGTGCCCTGTGCAAGCGCCGGGGTGATGGCGACGACCAGCGCCGCTGTTGTGACAAGGCCGGCCAGCTTCATGTCGATGCCTCGATGGGTTGGACCGGGGTCAACCGTTGATGCCTCCAATCGTTCCGGCAATGTCGTCGCAGCGCGCTGGCGATCGTCTCTGATGCGAAAAATGGCGCGGCGAAATGTCTCGCTGCGCCATTTTCGATCGATGGGGCTCGTTCAGAAATTCAGGCGCCGGCCTGCGCGACGGCGGCCCAGTGATCGGGGTTCGCCGGGGTCTGCATCCTGACCCAACGATAACGCGCCTGCGACCAGCTGCGATCTGCGCATTCAGATTGTCGAGCACGATGTCTCCACCCCTGGCGCGGACCACCAGCACGAGATGATGCTCGCCGGAGGAGGTCACAACCTCGCTCAGCAGAAGGTCGCGCATCGGCCAGCCGCGCGCCAGGAGTTCGTGGCGCTTGCTGACTGCATAATCGTTGCAATCGCCGCGCGCCGGATTGATCAACCATTCCTCGCCGGCAAGGCCGCGTTCGTTGCGCTGTGGCACGATGCTGCGATTGACCGATGCGTTGACCTCGATCAGGTCGGCGATGCGTTGCTTGGTCAGCCGTGTGGCGCCGCCGCGGAACACCATCCGGGCGCGGGCTTTCTGCTTGCACTCGTCGGCATAGCGCATGCAGAACATGGTGTAGGCCATCGGCGCCAGCGTCGGCGCGCTGAAGCGGATCTTCTCGATCACGCCGCGCAGCGGCAGCGGGAAGCCGACCATTCCAGCCTGGGTGTTCTGTGCGCTTGTCCCGAGCGCAAGGACGGCCAGAACCAGGGCCATCACTCTCTTGACGTTGTACATTCTTCACTCCCCACAGTGACGGGAAGCATGTACGGGAAATGTCTTGAGCTTGGGCTCAAGCGCGCGGCGGCATTTGTTTCAAATGCGAGGGTGCGCGCGAGCAATCCGTTAACCAAGCCTGCGGGGCGCCGCCGTCAGGTCAAGGGCCGGTTGCGGCCCGAACTCTTTCGTTCCCATGCCCGCATGGTTGGCCTGTCGTGAAGCCGCCGGCGCGCTCTGTTAAATCGCCACCCGCTGCCTGGGCGCGATCCCGCACCAGCTCATGACGAGATCGGCGAGCATCTTGATCTCGAGATCCGCGGGCGTCCCGCCGGCGAAATCGGCGACCGATTGCCCCAAGGCGACGGCGCGAACATAGGCCGAGCGACTGCCGATCATCGGCCCGATCTCCTCGTCGAGCGTATCGAGCTCCTCGATCAGCTGCTGGCCTTCGAGCGTGCGCTGGTCGACGCGGTTCGGCACGATCATGGCACGGAGCGCCGTTCGCCGCGTGGCACGCACTTCCCGCACGATGTCGAGCGTCCGCGCGGTGGCCTCGATGTCAAGGCCGGACGGCGTGCACGGCATCAGCACGATATTGGCGACCGCGAGCACCGCGCCCAGCACCCGATCGTTCGGCGCGGAGTCCACCACGATGATCTGATGCGGAATCTGGCGCATCAGCTTGGCCCATTCGGCGACCGGCCGGGTTTCCGGATCAAGCTGGTAGACGGGGAACGACAGATTGCCGGGCTCGGCCCAGTGACACGCGGACGCCTGCGAGTCGGCGTCGACCAGTCCGACCACGCCCGTGCGCCGATCCAGTTCTGCGGCGAGCAAGACCGCAAGGGTCGTCTTTCCGACCCCGCCCTTGCGCTGGGCAACCGAGATGACAAGCGGCATCGCAAACTCCTGGCGTTATCCCCCGTACGTGCGCGGAGGACACCTTCATCAACGAGCGTCAGCATCCGCGGCAGACAGACCCGCCTTGCGTCGTAATTGTCCCGCACGAAGCTGCGCGCCTTCATCCGCATCTTCTTGAAGGCCTTGGGCCGTGACAGCACCGAGACTACCTGATCCGACAGCGCATCAATATCAAAAAACGGCACCAGCAGGCCGTTGCCGTCCGAGATGATATCGCGAAGCGGGGCGGTGTCGGATGCCACCACCGCACATCCCGCGCTCATGGCCTCCAGCAGCGACCAGGACAGCACGAAGGGATAGGTCAGATAGACGTGCACCGAGGAAATCTGCAGCAGCTCGAGATACGGTTCCCGAGGAATCCGGCCGAGGAAATGCACCCGCCGCAGGTCGATGTCCGCCTTGATTTCGTCGAGGAACATCGACTTCCAGCTCGAACCCTTGGGTGGGTTCGCGCCGTAGGATGTCCCGCTGCCGCCGACGATCACAACCTGCGCATTCGGCCGCGCGGCGAGGATCCTCGGCAGGGACCGCATGAAGATATGGAATCCGCGCACCGGCTCGAGGTTGCGCGAGACGTAGGTGATCACTTCGTCGTCCGCCGACAGCGTCGCGCCGTTCGGAAGCTGAAACCGCGCGACGGGATTGGGCTTCACCTCGTCGGTGTCGACGCCCTCGTGGATCACCTCGATCTTGCTCTGAAACTCGGCGGGAAAGGTCGACCTCTGCCAGGGCGTCGGCGAGACGCCCGTATCGCATTCCGTGAGCGCCAGCAGCGTGGTCGCATTCTTCAGATGGAGTGCGACATTGCCATCGAGGCCCGTCATGGGAAACTCGGGATCGAAGCCGACGTCCCTGCCCTCGGCACCGTAGTAGAATTCGCAATAGAGGATGATCCGCGCGCGCGGAAACATCGTGCGCAGCGGCAGCGTCTCGCCCCAACCGGGATGCGCGAAGATCAGGTCGGGCACGAAGCCCTGCCCCGACAGCGATGACAGCGCGTACAGAACCTCTTCGGCACGCCGCAATTCGACATCGAAGCGCCGGGCAAACGGATGGACGACCGCGAAATCCGTCTTGGTCGTCGAATATTTGAGCAGCCGGATATCCGGCGTCGTGCTGGCGGTCGACGAACCGACGGCAACGACCCTGTTGCCGGGCTGCTCTGCGAGCGCGCGCGCAATGTGGCGGTACTGGGCCGGAAAGTTATTGTGGACGAACAGGACGTTCATTGGCGGGCGAGCGCGCCCCCGGCCGCGCGGTCTTCGATTGGGGTCAGGGTCTGCATCATCACCGGCGGTATGTCATCGATTGGCGAGCAAAACTATCTTACCGGATTAACATTAAGCCCCCTTCTATCACACAGATTTTTGGGCACACTGCAGGAGACTTACCAATCCATTCCGTTAGGCTCGCAGGCGACAATGAACGAACAGATTCAGCAGAAAACCATTGATCTGGCACGGGGTCTCTTCCTGGTTCGATACAATGGCGCAGATGATAAGGTGTCACCTCCGGTGGTGCGCGTATACGCGGATCGCGCAGAGTCTTAACAATTGCAATATCATTACCGGACCGGACGTGGTCAATGGAACCCTGTTCGCGCCCGAGACCGCGCTGGTCGTTTCGGTCGCCCGGCCAAGCCGCCTGATCGTCGAGGTCACCGCAGGGCGCGTCGGCGGGTCGACCGCCGCCAACATCAAGATCGAGCCGCTGACCCAGGGACAGGCGGCTGAGCAGCAGCCGGCCAGCCAGCCATTCGACATGTTCGAGCCGGAGGCCGGCCCCGGCGAGTTGAGCGACCTCAAGCTGCTCGCGCATGTCGCGGGCCTCGGCGACGTGACCGTCGGCTCGAATGTCTGGATTGCCGGACCGTCCGCGCCGGCCCGGATCGAGGGAATTTCCCTCGAATGGCCCAACAAGCCGCGGGATCTCCAGCTGCAATATGCCGTCAAGTTCGCCAGGCCGCAGCGCGGCGACAACCAGTTCGTTCCTCTCGGAACTTTTGCCGGAACCCGGGGACGCGCATTGGCCATCACGGGGTTCTCGCTGGAGGCCTCGGGTCCCGGTGCGGATCGCTACGCCATCGCGGCTGAAACCATCTTCCTGGGGGCTCCGACCCTGCGGGTCACCGGGAACCGGATTGTGGTGTCGGGCCCCTCCGGACGGGAACCGTTGGTGGGCCTCAAGCTCAATCTCGAGGAGCGCCGGGTGCAGGCAGCCCCTCTGGCGCCCCAGCAGCCGCGGCGCGTCGAACCCGCCACTCCGATGCCGCACCAGGACGGACCCCGCCTCGAGGGACGGGTGCGTGTGTTCCGGAGCCGGCAGGGCGCCGTCAAGACGGCAGGCTGACCATGCGGGCAGATAAGGGCGCCACTTGACCGCCGACGCGCGCAGGATCGCCTTTACGTCCAAAACGCTCCACCACGTCGATCTCGAGCGGGCCGCTGTCGGGGCGCTCGAGGCGCGTGATTTCCGCCTGGCGTTCGCGCTCGCCGACCGCCGCTGCCGGATCCTGCCGCATCCGGGCGCTCGCGCCCATCTGCTGCGCGCAGAAGCGCTGTTTCATCTCGATCTCAGGGATGCGGCCATCGCCAGCGTGGCGAGGGCGCTCGAGCTCGAGCCGGACGATCTGGTCGCTGCCCGGCGAATGATGGCTTGGGGCGACGACCTTCAGCAGATCGAGGCGGCGCGAAGCGTCACGCGGCGTGATGACGATCCGGATTCGGTCAGGAGCGCCCTCCTTCTGCTCGAACAGAGCGGCCAGGACAGCTGCGCCCGCATCGACTTTCTCGATGAAGAGGTGAAGGGATGGGTGACGTGGCGCGGGCCGGACGACCCGCACCTTTCGCTGGCGCAGGCGGATCAATCCAGCACGATCCAGCTTCCCGCCGATCCACGCCACAAATTCGCGCGTGACGGGCGACAGGCTGCGAGCTTCCGTCTGATCCGGCCCGCATCCGCGACCTCGCAGCGCCTGCAGATCACGCAGGCGGACCGGGTGATCGCAAGTGTTCAACTCCCGGCCAACCGCGTTCCGGATCATCGGACCGCACCACGCCGGCCGGCTCGCCTTCGAAACGGCGAACCTCCTCCGCTCACCATCATCATCCCGGTATACCGGGATCTGGCCGCAACGCGAGCCTGCATCGACAGCGCGTTGAATGCGCTCGCCTGCACGCCGGGCTCGACCATCGTCGTCGTGGATGATGCGTCGCCCGAGCCCGACATCAAGCGCCTGCTCAATGAGCTCGCCGCCGAATTCCGCATCAGGCTCCTGACCAACGAGCACAATCTTGGCTTTGTCGGCGCGGTCAACCGGGCGCTCGGCGAGACCGGCGCCGGCGACGTCGTGCTGCTGAACTCGGACACGATCGTGCCGAAATACGCGCTGCAACGCCTGCGCAGCGCCGTGCAATCGACGCCGCGCGTGGGCACGGCGACCCCGCTGTCGAACAACGGCGAATACACCAGCTTTCCAATCCCGAACCGGTCGAATCCCCTGCCCGCGGCCGGCGAAATCGAATTGCTGGACGAACTTGCAGGCAGCGCAAATTCCGGGATTGCGATCGACATCCCCAACGGCATCGGGTTCTGCCTCTACATTACCCGCGAATGCCTCGACGCCGTGCGCGAGCTCTCCGACGACTTCTATCGCGGCTACCTCGAAGACGTCGACTTCTGCTTGCGCGCGGCGGAGGCCGGCTTCCGCAACGTCTGCATTCCTTCGGTTTTCGTCGGGCACGAGGGCTCACGCTCGTTTCTGGGCGAGAAGCGTTCGCTCGTGATGCGAAATCTTCGCGTTCTCGAACACCGTTACCGGCGCTATGCGACGGACTGCGCCGCATTCCTGCTTGCCGATCCACTCCGCGATTGCCGCGCCGCGCTCGAGCTCAAGCTGCTCACGAACCAGCAGGTCGCCGCCGGCCCAACAGTCATCCTCTGCGGCTCGTTCGCCGGCCGCGAAATTGCCATCAGGCGCTGCCGGCAGCTGGCAGCAGAGGGTCAGCACGGTCTGGTCGTGCAGATCCGCTCCGAGGGACAACGCCAGCTGGCTGCGATGTTCGATCCGGATGGCGGAGCGCCGCAGTCGATCGCACTCGACGTTGCGACGCCTGAGGGCCGCGAGGCTCTTCTGAGGTTTCTCGCCGATCTCGGAATCCGGTCGCTCGAGATTGCGGAGCCGAACCGCATTCCCGGCGCATGTCTGGCGCAGCTCAAGCAACACTTTGCCTACGACCTCCTGATCACCGACACCGCGCTTGCAACGCGCACGGCGGTTGGATCAGGCGTTCATCCGGATTGGACGAGCCTGGTCGCCGGGGCGCGGCGCGTGACTGCGATCGGTGACGATGGCGCGGCCTTTTCCGAAGCCGTTCTCGGCCTGCAAGCCGTGAGGCTGAGCGACCCGCCCGCGCCGCCGGCGCTGTATGCCGCCGTGAGCGGCCCCGCGCGTCTCGGCCTGCTGGTCCTGCACGCCAGCGCCGCGGAATTTCGCTTCATACGTGCGTTGAGCGATCAACTGGCCGACACCGACGAAGACGTCGAGATCGTCGTGCTGGGGAGTACCCTCGACGATCTCAAGCTGATGCAGCGCACCAATGTCGTCGTCACCGGCGATATTGCCGTCGACGACGTCGCCACGCTCATCGAAGGTCACGGCATCACGCAATTGGTTCTCGACATCGGCGAACCGGCGTTTGGTCATCCATTGGTGGACGCACTGCTGGCAACCGGGCTGCCGATCGCCGCGACGGAATGGAGTCCAACTCGTCCGGGACGCGGCCGAAGCACCGACCTGAAGCTGCAGCCGGGCCTTGATGCCGATGCAACGATTGCCGCCGTACGCGACTGGGCGCTCGAGGACGTCCTGCTACAACCCGATCGGAGGGGCGGTCGGCACCGGCGGCAGGTTGGCACGCGCCTTCCATGATCGCGGCGGCCATGCAAGCGAGGAGAACGGCGTCGAATCCAGCCCCAGCAGCGGGCTGTAATAGGGATCGTCGAGCAGCACCTCTCCCCATTTCGCGCGCAGGATCGACAGCTCGCGCCTGAAGCGTGCCCTGCGATCAGGCGCGGAATCGCGGCCGCGGCTTGCCAACTCCAGATGAACGAGTTTCGCGTCCGGCGTGAACACGATCCGCTTTCCGAGCTCGCGCAGCTTCAGGCACAAATCGATATCGTTGAAGCTGATCGGAAAGCGGATCTCGTCCATGCCGCCGACGGCCACGAAATCGCGCTTGCGCATCAAGAGGCACGCCCCCGTCACCGCCGAACATTCGTGCGCCACCTGAAGCAGATCGCCATAGCCGGGATCACCATCCATCCGGTCGTTGAAGGCGTGCGCAGCCGAAAAATTGGCGCCCAGCACCACTCCACCGTGCTGCACGACGCTGCTTGGCCAGAGCAGCTTTGCGCCGACGGCTCCGACATCGGGAGCGGCGAGCCGCCACAGCATCTCCGCCAACCAGGTATCGTCGAGCGCCTCGACGTCATTGTTGAGAAAGCAGATGTTCTCGGTATCGACGCAAGCAACGGCGGCGTTGTTGATGAATGCGAAGTTGAAGGGCCCCTCGACCGAGATGACGTCGATTTCCTGCGCGGACAGGCTGTCCAGATAGTCCAGCGTTTCCGGCTCGGTCGAGCTGTTGTCGACGACAAGGATCCGGGCGTTTGTCTCATTTGCCGCCGGCATGACCGTCTCGATGCATCGCTTGAGCAGCTCGGCGCGATTTCTGGTCGGGATGATGATGGTGGTGCGCTCGTTCCAATCGACGGCGCGCTTGACCTGAACGGCCGGAAGAAGACCCGCTTTCCGCGGCTCGACATTGGCCTCGATGCCGGCCCTGGCGAAATATGCCTTGCTTGCGGCGACCAGTTCGGCGGTGGCGGCCGATGCATCAATCCGCGGCAATGCCGCAACCGATCCCGGAAGATGATAGGTTCGATCCGGCTCCGCGCAGCAAAGGAAGATGTCGTAGAGCGACATCGCCGATCGCAGCGCTTCCACGGCAGGCTCCCGACGCACCGCAAAACAATACGCCCCATAGCCCTGCTCGAGCGCGCGTTCGAGATCGAACGCGGAGAACGCCAGCGGCCAGACAGCGCCGGCGCCCGCAGCGACCTCGACGTCGCCATAGACCATATCGCAGCCGGGTTCGGACGCGAAGAGATCGGCGAAGCGTTGCAAGGCGTCTTCCGCGAGGATCGTTCCGCTCAGACAAAACACAAAGAACGCACTGCCGGCGGCATCGCCTTCGACAAACTCGCGCGCTGCTTTTGGATCGAATTGACTGAACGCCCGCGCCGGCAGGGACACCGCCGACCAGGCAGAGTGCCGTTGGGCTTCGAGGCTTTCGATGCTCTCGTCCACCCTGGCATCGCCGATCAGGACGACTGCCGCCTCGGATGCAACATCAGACTGTTCAGATTGTGTCGTCGGCAAGAAGCGCTCTTTCCAGCCGCGATAGGCGTGAAACGGCATCGAGGCCGGCAGCACCCGGTCGAACAGCTCTCCACGAAGCCGCTCGCTATCCCAGCGCCCGAGATCCGCGAGCGTTTGCTCCAATCCGCGATCGAAAGCGACAAAGGAAATCGGCTCCGAGATCAGGCTCCGTCCCGAAATCGTCCGCGCGGATAGTCCACGCATGCGACCGTCCGCAAAATGCTCGGGCAGATGAAAATCGATCCGGCGGCCGACGCCGAACTCGCCGCCCCGCGCTACGTTGGTCCATCCGGTCGGCTTCACGGTCATCACCGGGCGTTGCGCGATCAGGATTTCGATGTCCTCGTCGATGTCCTGAGCAAGCCAGCCTTCGAAGCGCAGACCTCCGACCCACTCGATATCGCCGATCCGGTGCCACCGCGCTTCCGGCGCGGCGACATCGCAGCGAATCGGAGCACCGACGGGAGTGCCGATATTTGCCAGCCTTGCCTCAATGATCCCGGCGTTCGCGCTGACTTGATCCTGCACGTTGAAGGTAAAGCCAAATCGAGCGTCGCCGATCCCGGCATCGGCAAGCTCCGTTACGAACTCGTCACACAATGATGACATGTATGGCTCGCCGTCGATAAGCAGGTCGACGGTGTAGCGTCGGCCGAGATCGGCGCGATCATAGACAAACCCGGAAAACGTCGTGCGATCGGATCTGGAGAACTGCGTTTGCAACGACGCGTATTCAGCTCCTGAGGGCTTCTGCTTGCCAATCGTCTTCATGCTCATGTCCACCCTCAAACGGCAGCTCGATTGTCGGTCGATTTCAAGTTGAGAATGTGTCCATGGTGCGCCCGAGGTGACTAGCGGGCGCTCAGCTGCACTGGGGCGATCACCGTTTGCACAAAAAGCCGCCGACCTCCAACACAAACTATACGCTATAAAACTTGGCGTTATCGGCGCCAATTGTGCTAGTGCTAACTCCTCCTCTCCACACTGATCGACGAGCGGATTCATGAAGATTGCAATGGTTGGAACGGGATATGTAGGTCTCGTGTCCGGTGCGTGTTTTGCCGATTTCGGCCATCAGGTCGTTTGCGTCGACAAGGACGCCGGCAAGATCGAAGCCCTGAAGCGCGGCAAGATCCCGATCTACGAAACTGACCTCGATAAGCTCGTCGAGACCAACGCCGCGGCCGGACGGCTGACCTTCACGACGGAGCTCGCGGGCGCCGTCGCGGACGCCGATGCCGTGTTCATCGCGGTCGGAACGCCCTCGCGGCGCGGCGACGGCCATGCGGACCTGAGCTACGTCTATGCTGCCGCCAAGGAGATCGGCGCGGCGCTCAAGAAGTTCACCGTGGTGGTCACGAAGTCGACCGTGCCCGTGGGCACCGGCGACGAGGTGGAACGCCTGATCCGCGAAACCAATCCCGACGCCGATTTCGCCGTTGCTTCGAACCCCGAATTCCTGCGCGAAGGCGCCGCAATCCAGGATTTTCGCCACCCCGACCGCATCGTCGTCGGCACCGAGGACGATCGGGCCAAGAGGGTGATGGGCGAAGTCTATCGTCCGCTCTATCTGAACCAGGCGCCGATCCTCTATACCGCGCGACGCACGGCGGAACTGATCAAATACGCCGCGAATGCCTTCCTTGCCACCAAGATCACCTTCATCAACGAGATCGCCGATCTCTCCGAGAGGGTCGGGGCGAACGTGCAGGAGGTCGCGCGCGGCATCGGGCTCGACAACCGGATCGGAACCAAGTTCCTGCATGCCGGCGCCGGCTATGGCGGCTCCTGCTTCCCGAAGGACACCCGTGCGCTGTTCAAGACCGCGCTCGACCACGACGTCCAGCTGAAGATCGTCGAGGCCACGCTGACCGCGAACGACAACCGCAAGCGCGCGATGGCGCGCAAGGTCGCCAACGTGCTCGGCGGCGAGCTGCGCGGCAAGACCATCGGCGTGCTCGGCCTGACCTTCAAGCCCGATACGGACGACATGCGCGAGGCGCCCTCGATCCCGCTGATCAACGGCCTGATCGACTTCGGCGCCAAGGTTCGTGCCTACGATCCCATCGGCATGGAGCAGGCGCGCAAGGAATTGCCGGAGATCGAGTACTGCAAGGATGCCTATGAATGCGCGCGGCAGGCCGATGCGCTGGTGATCGTGACCGAGTGGCGCCAGTTCCGCGCGCTCGATCTCAAGCGCATCAGGCAGGAGATGAAGCATCCGGTCGTCGTCGACCTGCGCAACATCTACCGTCCGGACGAGATGGCCGCACACGGCTTCACCTACGACAGCATCGGTCGGCCGCGTTGAGCGCTCGCGCCCGGCGACGATAGCCGCCGGCCGGTTCAATCCTTGAGCCTTGGTTCTGATCAAATCAGGACCAAGGCTCTTTTCTTGTCTGACGCGTTTCCTTCACGCGCGCCGGCATCCACTTCCGAAAGCGCCCTAAGCGTGGGCGGGGGCGCCGAGCTGGACAAACGCATCCAGTTCGCGCGCCAGCGCTTCCTGCCAGGTCGGCATCGCCACGCCGAACTGCGCCTTCAGCCGCGACAGATCCAGCCGCGAATTGCCCGGACGCACCGCCTTGGTCGGAAAATCGGCCGCTGCGATCGGAGCGATGTTCTCGACCGCCAGCGTGATGCCGCGAGACCTCAGCCCGCCGACAATGGCGGTTGCGAAGCCGTGCCAGCTGGTTTCGCCCGCGCAGACGAGATTGACGACACCGCCCCGGCGCACGAGCTGATCGTGCAACGTGGTGAGGTTCGGCAGGACGATGCCGGCGACCGCACCGGCGATCGCTGATGCCGTGGTCGGCGCACCGATCTGATCGGCCACGATCCGCAGCTCCTTACGCTCGCCAGCGAGCCGCGCGATGGTGCGCAGGAAATTCGTGCCCTTTGCGGCATAAACCCATGAGGTGCGCGCGATCAGATGCGCCGCGCCCGCCGCCTGGATCGCGACATCACCGGCAAGCTTGCTGGCGCCGTAGACCGACAGCGGTTCGGTCGGGCTGTCCTCGCGCCACGGCCTGTCGCCCGAGCCATTGAAGACGTAGTCCGTGGAGAAATGCACCAGGGGCACGCTGTTCGCCGCAGCCCATTTGGCGATCGCTTCAGGTGCCTTCGCGTTGACCAGGAACGCCAGCTCGCGCTCGTCCTCGGCGCGATCGACGGCGGTATAGGCCGCCGGATTGATGATGAGATCGGGCTTCAAACTCTCAAGCTGGCTCGTCAACTGCTCCGGCTTCGACAGATCGAACTCCGCGGTGGGCGGCGCGATGATCGTGCCGTGGCTTTCCAGCAGAGGCTTGAGCGCACTGCCAACCTGGCCGCGTGTTCCCGTCAACAAGATCCGCATCGGATTTGTCCATAGGTCGGAAGGTTGCTGGCGTCGGCAAGGAGCGGCGCGTCCGCATCCTTGGCCGACAGCTGTGGCTTGTCGACGCCCCACTTGATCCCGATCGCGGGATCATTCCACCGGATCGAGAGCTCGTCCCTGGGGCTGTAGAAATCATCGCATTTGTAGAAGAAGTCGGCGGTCTCCGAGAGCACCACGAAGCCGTGGGCGAAGCCGCGCGGCACCCATAATTGCCGGCGGTTCTCCTCGCTCAATTCGACCGCGACATGCTTGCCGAAATTCGGACTGCCGACGCGCACGTCGACGGCAACGTCCAGCACCTTGCCGCGCAGCACGGAGACGAGTTTGCCTTGGGTGACCGGGTTTTGCAGATGCAGCCCGCGCAGCACGCCATAGGCCGAGCGGGACATGTTGTCCTGCACGAACGGACGCGTGATGCCGTGCTCGACATAACGCGGAGCCTGGTAGGTCTCGAGGAAGAAGCCGCGCTGGTCGCCGAACAGCTTCGGCTCGACGATCAGGACTTCAGGAAGCTCGGTCTTGATGACGTTCATCTAACATTTGTTCCAGTTTGACGCGCTTGAAATGTTAATTTCCCTCTCA
This sequence comes from Bradyrhizobium sp. BR 1433, assembly GCF_051547665.1. Classification (NCBI taxonomy): domain Bacteria; kingdom Pseudomonadati; phylum Pseudomonadota; class Alphaproteobacteria; order Hyphomicrobiales; family Nitrobacteraceae; genus Bradyrhizobium; species Bradyrhizobium sp. BR 1433. The sequence continues at coordinate 8,080,827 of NZ_JBPUGG010000001.1, read as the reverse complement.
TAACAAACTTGTGCAGCGCACGCTATATGTTATGTTCTGATAGTCAAATTGTGAGGGACCATGAAAGGCATTATCCTTGCCGGTGGCACCGGCTCGCGCCTCTATCCGGTGACGACAGTCGTCTCCAAGCAACTGCTGCCCGTCTTCGACAAGCCGATGATCTACTATCCGCTGTCGACGCTGATGCTGGGCGGAATCCGCGATATCCTGATCATTTCCACGCCGCAGGACAAGCCGCTGTTCCAGCGCTTGCTCGGCGATGGCAGCGAGATGGGTGTCCGGTTCGCCTATGCCACGCAGGAGACCCCGCGGGGTCTTGCCGACGCCTTCATCGTCGGACGCGACTTCATCGGCGATGACTCCGTTGCCCTTGTGTTAGGGGATAACATTTTCTACGGCCACGGCCTGCCGAGCATGCTGTCGTCCGCCTCGATCCGCAAGAAAGGCGCCACCGTGTTCGGTTACGTCGTGAACGCGCCTGAACAGTACGGCGTGATCGAGCTGGACGGCACCGGCCGGGCGCTCTCGATCGAGGAGAAGCCGAAGCGGCCGAAGTCCAACGTCGCGGTCACCGGCCTCTATTTCTACGACAATGATGTGGTCGACATCGCGGCCAGGATCAGGCCATCCCCGCGCGGCGAGATCGAGATCACCGACGTCAACAAGGCCTATCTCGAACGCGGCGATCTCTATGTCGAGGTGCTCGGCCGCGGCTTTGCCTGGCTCGACACCGGCACCCATTCCTCGCTGGTCGAAGCCAGCCATTTCGTCCAGATCCTGGAGCAGCGCCAGGGCCTGCGCATCGCCTGCCCCGAGGAGATCGCGCTGCGCCAGGGCTACATCTCGCTCGAGGCGTTCGCGAGGGTCGCGCAGAAGACCGCCAAGAGCAGCTACGGCGAGTACCTGCTGTCGGTCTACCGCTCATTCCACGGCGAGCCGCGCGCGGCGGAGGTATTCAAACATGCGGTTTAAGGGATCGACGATCTTCGTCACCGGCGGCGCCGGCTTCATCGGCTCCGCCGTGGTCCGCCACCTGCTGCGCGACACCCACGCCCGCGTCGTCAACATCGACAAGCTGACCTATGCGGCAAACCTGGCCTCGCTGCCCCGCGCCGCCGAAAGCCTGAATTACACCTTCGAGAAGGCCTGCATCTGCGAGGCGCAGAACCTGCGCCGGCTGTTCGAGAAATATCAGCCCGATGCGGTGATGAACCTTGCCGCGGAAAGCCACGTCGACCGCTCGATCGACGGCCCCGGCGAATTCATCCAGACCAACATCGTCGGCACCTTCACGATCCTGCAGGAGACGCTGCGTCACTGGCGTACGCTCTCGCCCGAGAAGCGCGACCGCTTCCGCTTCCTGCATATCTCGACCGACGAGGTGTTCGGTTCGCTCGGCGACGAAGGGCTGTTCACCGAGACCACGGCGTATGCGCCGAATTCGCCCTATTCGGCCAGCAAGGCGTCGTCCGATCATTTGGTGCGGGCCTGGCGCGAGACCTACGAGCTGCCGACCCTGGTGACCAACTGCTCCAACAATTACGGCCCCTACCACTTCCCGGAAAAGCTGATCCCGCACATGATCATCAAGGGGCTCGCCGGCGAGCCGCTGCCGGTCTATGGCGACGGCAAGAACATCCGCGACTGGCTGTTCGTCGAGGATCACGCCAAGGCGCTGACGCTGGTGCTGGAGCGCGGCGAGGTCGGCGAGACCTACAATGTCGGCGGCCGCAACGAACGCACCAACCTGCACGTGGTCGAGAGCATCTGCGACCTGCTCGACGAGGTCGTGCCGGCCGCGGCAGGCCCGCGCCGCCAGCTGATCAATTTCGTCGCCGACCGGCCGGGCCACGACCGCCGCTATGCCATCGACGCCACCAAGCTCGAAACCGAGCTCGGCTGGCGCGCCGAGGAGAATTTCGAGACCGGCATCGCCAAGACCGTGCGCTGGTATGTCGACGAGCAACCCTGGTGGCGCGCCATCCTGGAGGGCGGCTACAAGGTGGAGCGCGTCGGCCTGAACCAGTAGTCGCCGATCTTTCCAATCACCGGCGTGGATGGCCAACAGGACGTCGAGAAGCGCGATGACAACTCAACCAGATCTCATCGCTGCTTGACGAGCCGCGACCGCCTTCCGACGGTGGATTGGCAGCCACCCGCCAGACAACAACTCGAGAAACCACGGAATCCCGTCATGAACATCGCAATGGACGGTCAGGAACTGACGCTGTTCAAAAGCTTCGTGGTTCTCTCGAAGCGCTATCTGGAATTTGGTTCGGGAGGCAGCACTTGGCTCGCCTGTCAAACCAAGAAGGAATGGGTTATCTCGATCAATTCCTCGCTGGAATGGCTCAACAACGTCGGCGACGCTACGCGCGATGCGAGCACCAAGCCGCTGCTGCTGCACGTCGATATCGGCAAGCTGCGCGAGTGGGGTTATCCGATCGAGAAGGAGAAGGAGGGCTCCTGGCCCGAATATCACGAGCGTGTCTGGGAGCGTCCGGAAAGCAGGACGGCCGACCTGTATTTCATCGACGGCCGGTTTCGCGTGGCAAGCTTCGTGCAGTGCGTGCTGCACGGCGCACCGGGAGCCTTCATCGCAATCCACGACTTCGAGAACCGGCCCCACTACCATTCGGTGCGGACGGTCGCGCGGGAAATCGCGCGCGCCAACAACATGTCGATCTTCCAGAGGCCTACCAGGATCGACGTCGATGCCGCACAAGCCCTGCTTGCGAAATACCGGCTGGAGCCGCTGTAGCCGGCAGCCGGAGCTGGAGGCTATTGCGGTCGATCGTTGCCGCGGTCAAAGATCACGCAAACTGCATGATTGATCGGGCGCGCCACTTGGCGCGCCCTCCTTTTCGGTGAGGAAATCGCTGTCGCCCCGCTTCAGCCCTGGACCAGCTTCTTCAACTCCGGAAGAAACCTTTGAATCGTTGCGTCTTCGACGTCGTTGCGATCCCGCAACGTGAAGAACTCCATCGCGCGGATCTTCTCGGGATCTCCATCGGCGAGCGGCCTGCCGCGCTCGCGCTTCTTCAGCAATTGCTCGCGTGACTTCGTGTAGTAGTGATTGATCACGAGCTTGCTCCGCTTGGGAGCCGTGCAGCGGCCGCCGATCGGGAATACCGGCGTGCCGTCTTCCTGGACGTAGCAACCCAGAACGAGCGATTGATGGGGATGCAGGTAGGACACGATGGTGTCCGGCCGCACGATCGACTTCATGATGAAATGATCCGGGAAGTCGTCCGGAGCGCGACGCGTGAAGGACTCGATGCACAGGCCGGCCGGCCGCGCGTCGTGACCGTTCGATCCGAAGTTCAACCAATGCACCGCCACTGCCGGCGCCGAGCCGAGCTCGGTCAGGACGTCCTTGATGTTGCCGGCCTGCGTCGGAAACAAATACTCATCGGCATCAATGAAGGCGCACCATTCCGCACAATTGCGATAGGTGTCGATCGCATGCGAGAAGGCGCGCATCTGGCCGAATTCGCCCTCCACGAAATGATAGGTGATCATCTCGGGCCACGGGAAGGACTCGATCACGGCACGCGTATCATCAGTGCTGCCGTTGTCGTAGAGGTAGAAGTGATCAACGCCGACCAGTCGGTGGAAGTGCAGCCATTCCAGCAGATCGTCGCCTTCATTCTTGATGGCGCACACCGCGGCGAGGCTGTGCTTCTTCCGATCGACCCCGACATAGAGCTTCTTCGCCTCCATCACGCGCAGGAGGCCGGCAAACTCTCGCCGCAGATTTTCACTTTTCGGGGCCGCAATGAGCGCGGCAAGATAGACATCCTGCGCTTCATGGGCGGACCCCATGTTGAGGGCCGCGATTGCCAGGCGATGCAACACCCGCGAGTCGGACGGCATCTGCTTGACGAGGTCGAGAAGGATTCCACGCGCTCCGGCGAAATCGCATGCCTGCACAAGCGCCGCCGCCTTTGCAAACTGGAATTCCTTGTAATCACCGAATTGCTGCTCCAACTGCTTGACCGATTGGATCAGCTCGTCGGGTTTCGGATTTGCGATCCGCCCGGAAAAGAAATCTCTAAGCCTTGCCTCGATCTCACTTGCTGGAAGCGTATCGAGATTCACGCCTGAGCTGAAACTAGACAATGCTGGAATTTCCATGTCCAACCTGAGCCGCTCCCACGAGATCAACAAGCTATTAACATTGGTTCGCACCACGAATTCCCTATTAGCGCACATATCCTACAAGAATAAGGCTATAACACGCAGTGCTCACAATTAACTCTTGTAAGGTTATTTCGAGGAAAATCAATACAATAGAGCAAGGAGGCTCGACGTCATTTGCACGAAAATCGCGTCACAGGACCGGAACGATCGGAGATCGCCGATGGACGACGGGAATGAAGCAGTCCGCTAGTCGTTCGGGCTTACAAGACGATGCCTTTGACATCGTTATCCGCAAGCCTCCCGCCCGGCGCGTTCAGCTTTTTGAGTTCCAGCACCCTGCTGCGGCTGCGGCACGTTCCAGACCTCTCGTCGGAGCAATTCGATGGGACGCCAGGCTCCCAGCCGACGAAGCGATGAAGCTCGGTCCCCATCCCAATCAAGGCGCCGTTCCGATTGTGTCGGAACGGACAAGGCTGGCCTTGCATTGCTCGATCAGCGCCAGCGAACCGGCCGGGTCCGATCGTTCAACTCCACCGTCCGGTGTTCTACATGATAGGGCGCGTAGATCTGCTTCACCCAATAGTTGAAGTTCGGGTGCAGCTTCACGAAGTCATAGAATGAATCGCCGAAATTCGACGGACTGAGGCAGGTCTTGTTCTGAGGCCGTGACGCGATTGCATTCAGGCAATACGACATCATGCAAGCCTTTGTCTCGCTCTCTGCCACCTTGCTCAGACTTCGGAAACTGTTGGTTGAATGAAGTCGATACAGATAGCGGTCGGTCTCGAGATAGGTCGGCTCGACCTTGGTTACCGCGCGTAACGCAAAGTCCCAGTCATGGCAGTATTTGAGGTCGGCAAGCCAACCCACCTGCCGCAGCAGTTCACGGCTGAAGACAAAGTTTCCGGTCGATGCCGCGATCTGAGAATCCAGAAATGTCCATGACAACGGCGCACCTGCGATCTGGGCCCGATCGATCGCATAGCGCAGGCGCGTTGGAAACTGGAAGTTGCTGATCGACTTTCCATGTTCGTCGATTGGCTCAACCGCCGAGAAGCCGAAGAACAGCCGATCATTGGCATGCTTATCCGCGAACAGCCGAACCCGATCCTTGGAAAAGGCATCGTCCGAATTCAAAAGGAAAATCATGTCGCCGTTCGTCAGCGATAATGCCCTGTTCCAGGTGTAGTGGGCGCCAAGATTTTGAGGGTTCTTGAGCAGCTTGCAGGAAACGAAGCGCTTTCCGAACGACCTCTTCTTGAGGACCCTCTGCGCGACTTCAAAACTCTTGTCCGGCGAATTGTCGTCTACGATGACGAGCTCGATGTCGGCAAACGTCTGTTGATAGACAGTCTCAAGGCATTCCTCGAGATACTGCTCATGCTTGTAGCACGCGATGACAACACTTGCGAGCATCGGTGGCGACCTCAACGTCTCACGATGATCGAGTGGCGAGACCGCACGAGTGCACTAGTCCCGTCGCCGACCTCCAGAACCGCGAGTTGATATTCACCATCCGGCAAATCTCGAATCGAGAAGGACAGCTGGAAACCGAAATAGCAGTCCTTGCTCTCGGCCTTCATATACTCCTTCACGTCCACGCGCTCGTGCCAATCTACGATCAGGCAATAGCCGCCGTTTGCTGCGCCATCCGGAGTAAGCCCCGACAGGACCAGGAATCCCGTTCTCTGTCGGCTGGCCTCAAAGGCGTTGCCCGCGCAAATCCATCCCCGCACCAATATCTCATAGCGCGGATCGACAATCACCCGTTCGCCGGTTTGAGAATTGATGTTCTCGATCACCAGCAACGAACCTGCCGGATTACCGGACGCGCCTTCTGCCTCCACTGGCGTGCCGCTTCTTACGCGCTGCACCCCCGAATGGGTGAGGCCCGACCGGTGCAGGCTTGCGAGCACTTCGACATGTGTCGAGGCTTCTTTTACCGCCCACTCAAGCTCCTGCCTGCTCAGGCAATCCAGCAAATCCGGGCTATTTCGAAATCTGGGCCGAAATGGGCTCAGCCGAAGCGACCCTTCGCACGACCTCGAGAAACGCCCGTCCATGGCGCGAATCCGGCTCGAGATGCGCGCCTTCCGCCCACTCGTTCCAGGAATTGATAAACACCAATGATTCGGAAAAGCTGTTGCCCTTGGCACGCAGGGTTGCATCGCGAAGCCAAACCTCAAACGCTTCCGGACTGGACCTGGTAAAGACGTGACCGCGCGGCCCCTTGCGAGGCGTATTGTCCCAACGCGGCATCACCGCAGGAAAGAACGGGAAGTCGTAGATCTTGCCGATCGACGATCGCATGGCGTCGACATAGTCGTACACCTTTCCAGCGAAGGTCGGCGGTGCGTCGACTTCGGTCGGCGGCACCTCCCTTGTCGAGACCGTGTGCGGAGGAAACTCGATTGCCGCGTCGCAATTGACGTCGCGCGGATCGAACTCTCCGAACGTCATCGCATTGCAAATGAGAAGCTCGCCGATTCCGAGTTCTCTGGCTCGCTCGCGCCAAATCTCGAACAAGCGCTGCTTGTCCGGCAACAATGACGGCCTGTAGATGACGATGACCTTTCGACCGTCGACAGTTATGTAGCGCTCATCGAGCAGCAGGTCGGCCATGTCGTCGATAAAGCGGACATCGTCGTCCAGGGAGTGGTTTTGTCCCAACAGAAGCTCAGCGTCCGAGCCGTCCCACCGACGAGACCAATTCTCGTTTGCCCAGCAAATGCAGAAAGGCAGGTTCGGCTCGCCGTCCTCGAGCAGCAGCTGAAGCGGCTTTTCCAATAACCTTCGGCCCTGGAACCAATAGACGTAGTAGCAAAATCCATCGATGCCGTACTGGCGCGCCAGCTCGCCCTGCTGACGACGCGTTTCCGGCAGCCGGACGTCATAGAATCCAAGATCGGCCGGCAACCATGGGGACTCGTGTGCCGGAAACTGGGCACGCATGCGCGCGACGTTGGTCCACTCGGTAAACCCTGGCCCCCACCACCTGTCATTTTCATCAAATGAATGGAATTGCGGGAGGTAGAAGCAAATGTAGCGCACCTCCTTGGGAGGCGCGTCCGCCAGTCCAGCAACGATCCTGTTGTTGCTCGGAAACAACAGGTCGTCGTAGTCCGCGGTCGAGAACCCCAGCGCGACGATCAATTCGCCTGGCGTATAGTTCTCGAACAGGGGTATTTCGTAGTACTCGCCATCATTCAGGCTGATACGCAGATAGATCTGCGCACGCTTAGGCTCCACAAGCGCGTTTCTCAGGGCGCGCGCCAAGCGACGGCGCACTCCCGGCGCGGATAGATCGATACGAAATCCGGGACGTCCGATCACGCTCCGCGGACCTACGCGGGCCGGCATAGACCGGCCTGTCCGTCCCTCCTCGACACAGTGGGAACCGACAAAAAGCGCGATCGAAACGGTTGAAGCGGGCGACTGGGCATCGACAATCCAACCCGAAATCCCACGCCCCGAATACTCCAGTATCGCGCCGCGCAGACGCGATCCTGACTGGAGATCGCCTACGTCGGGATCCAGGAACAGGCTCTGCGGATGGTCGTCCTGCTGAACCGGACTGGCAACGGGCAACATATCCTTTGTATCCCTGACGCTCCGTTCGACCATCTTGTTCATTGCCACTCAATCTCCTGCCAACGCTCAGCGCCGGGTCCGGTTTCTCTTTCCCGGTCGCGCGGAAGTTCGATCCCGAGATCACGCTGCCTGACATGCCCGGATCGTGACCTCCTGATCCTTATCGATCATCTCCACACAACCAGAGGTACAATGAACATTTCTTCCGCGAACGCAACATTAGCGCAATCTCTCTGTCGTCGATGTGAAAACCATTGTTCGTTCTGCCTAGATTGTCACGCGGACTTGCCCGCTTCCGTGCCTTCGCGCTCAAAAACAAAGCTGTCCATCATCTCTGCCGTTGCCTGCGCGCGACGCGATGCCGCCTCCAACAATCTCAGCCAACGCTCTCGCCCATTGCCTGCAGACGACGTCGCGCGCCTTCGTTGTTCTGCTGCGCCGCTTGTCGATACCAGTACAGCGCCTGATCGCGATCCTGTGCGACGCCGTTGCCGGCGCGCAGCGCATCGCCAATTGCGAGTTGGGCTTCGATCATGCCCTGCTTCGCAGCGGCCTCGAACCATTCGGCCGCCTTCGCCGGATCGGCATCGCGGCCCTGTCCCCGGCCCAGCATCACGGCAAGGTTGTATTGCGCCGTCCTGTGGCCCTGGCGCGCCGCCGCCTCGTACCACGTGACGCCCTTGGCGAGGTCCTGCTCAACGCCCTGCCCGGTGCAATACATCACCGCAAGCTTGAACTGCGCCGCGGCATTGCCGCCGTCCGCGGCCTTGACGATCCAGCCGGCGGCGGCCTGCGGATCCTTGAGGCCGCTCTTGGGATCGGAATACAGTAGCGCCAATGTGCTGGGCCTCGACGTGGCCGGCGCTCGCCGCGCGTTTGAACCATTGGGCTGCGGCCGGAACGTCGACCGCGCCGCCGGATCTTCCCATGTGAAGGCCGCCCAGCTGAAATGCCGCGGCCGGATGGCCGGCCTCGGCAGCGTCGGTCAGCAGCGCACGTGCTTGCGCAAGACGCTCCGCGGACGGTTCATCCTGGATAAGAAACATCGCATAGGCCGTCTTCGCATCGGCATCGCCGCCGTCGGCCGCCTTGCTGAGCCACTCCGCCGCACGCGCTTGATCGCGCGCCACGCCGTTGCCCGCCGAGTAGAGCCGGCCGAGTTGCACGCCTGCGGCGCTAATGCCTCCCTCGGACGCGCGCTCGAACCAATTGATCGCAGTGGCGACATCGCGCGCCACGCCCCTGCCATTGAGATAGAACACCGCAATGTTGTGGGCCGCCGTGGCATGGCCGCCCTCCGCCGCACGCTCGAACCATTTCGCAGCCTGGCGAATGCTGGGCGGAACGCCGGTGCCGGTGGCATAGAAGCGTCCGGTCAGGAACTGCGCCTGCGTATCGCCGCGCTCGGCCGCCTTCTCGTACCAATACGCAGCCTCGCGCAGATCCGGCTCGGCGGCAGTCCCGAGCGCATAGAACTCAGCGAGCGCCTGGATCGCCGGCAGGAAGTCCTTCCGCGCCGCCTTGCGCAATGCGGTCTCGGCCCTGTCGAGATCCTTGACAGCCCCTTTGCCGCTCAACCGCAACAGCGCAATGTTGTAGAGCGCGATCGTATCGTCATGCGCAGCGGCGCTCTGGAACAGCCGTGCGGCCTCTTCGACATTTTCGGGGAGCCCGGTACCCTTGAGGCACATGAAAGCCAGCGCAACCTGTGCGCGAACATGTCCCTGTTCCGCGGCCTTGTGATACCAGATCGCGGCCTCCGCGAAATCGACGGGAACGCCCCGCCCCTGATAATACACATCGCCAAGCGCGAACTCACCGGCCGCCGCCTTCTGCTCGGCCGCGGCCTCGTACCAGCGCAGGGCGGCAGCGTGATCTTTCGTGCAGCCTTGCCCGTTGGCGTACATATCGCCAAGGATCGCTTGCGCCTCCGCTTTGCCGGCCTCCGCCGCCACCGATAACCAGAGGAACGCGGCGTCGATATCCCTGGGCACGCCGATTCCGTTCGGGAAAACCAGATCGTGGAGGTTGACCGCCTTGTCGCCCAGACGCGCCGCAGTGGATTGCCGCCACATCTCTGGCCTGTTCGGTCCAACCGTGGCGTTGACGCCGTTGAAGTAGATCAAGCCAAGCTGGAATTGGGCTTCGGTATGTCCCTTCAGGGCGGCGCGTTCGTACCACGCGACCGCATCCGGAAGGCTGCCGATAACGCCCTCGTTCCGCGCATAGAGCAGCCCGATCCGGTAATCCGCCTCCGGATCGCCGGCTTGCGAGGCGAGCCGCCAAAACCGCAACGCCTCGAGATATTGCTGGTTCTCGTACGCCTCCAGCCCCCGTTCAAACGGCTTCGAGTCTGAACGGGACGAGCCGGGGCGCAGCAAGTTGAGAAGGGAACGCGTCGATACCGTCATGGCTCGCGCATTGCTTCTTTTGCGCTGCGCAGCATGCCGCCGAGCAGATACATCGCCACCGAGCGGGTGCCGACATTGACATCACCCTGCAGCGTCATGCCGGGGATGAGGCGGAAGGTCTTCGGAACATCCTTGAAGTTGGTCTGGTCGACCGAACACCGCGCCTTATAGAAGGCGTCCACAGGCTTTCCATCATCGTCGTTCGTGAAGGCGCCTTCGCTGATCCAGCGAATCTTGCCTTCGGCCGTACCGTGCTCCGCCGCGTTGAACGCATCGACCTTCATCGTGCAGGGGTCGTTGGGCCGGACGAAGCCGACGTCGCGCGACAGGATCTGGATCTCCGCCTCGAGCCGCGTCTTGAGCGGCATCAGCGTGATGAAGGGATCACCCGGCTTCAGCACGGACCCGACCGAGAGCTTGGCGAGGGTCAAGACGACCGATGGCTCGGCAGCCGTCCACCGCACAAGGTCCTGATGCTTGATCGCCTTGTCATACTGTGAGCGGGCCGTATCAAGGTTGTTGCGCGTCGTGACCAGATCCTGGCTCAGCTGCGCGTTCCACTGCTCGGTGAAGGCGTTGCGATCCGCCTTCAAGGAATCCAGCTGGTGCTGCGCTTCCAGCAAAGTGTTGTGCGTGTTGTCGATCTGACGCAACAGCTCCAGGCGCGTGTCCTGCGAAAGATACAGGTTCAGCTTGGACCCGCTGCCGCTTTCGGCGAGCGTCGAGCGCATGTCCTCGATCTTGCCGGCGATCTCGGCACGCTGACTGTACCGCTCGTCGTCCTTCTTCGACTTCTGGATCGTCGCTTCGGTTTGGCTGATCTTGGAATCGTAGCTGTTCACCTGCGCGTGGTACTGCGCGACGCGCTGGTCGTAGAGCGCCTTTTGCAAGGAGTTGTACCTGGTGACATCAGGATCGTTGGATTGGCCGTACGACAACGGCTTTCCGGACAATTCGGCCTCGTCCCGGGCGACCTGCGCCTCAAGGCTCGCAACCTGCAGCTTGTACTGCGTGACATCGGCAGCCGTGAACGTCGAGTCCAGGGTCGCGAGCAATTGTCCCGTCTCAACCTGCTGACCTTCCCGAACATCGATCGTCTTGATGATGGACGCGTCCAAAGCCTGCAGGACGTTGATCTGATCGACGGGAACGATCTTGCCGCCCACGCTCGTGATCACGCGATCGACGCGCGTGAAGCACATGATCGCCACGACGGCGGCGAGGAACCCCACCAGGACGAACAGCGTTGCGCGGGCCAGCAACGGCTCGGCGGCCTCGCGGATCGCATCGGTCTCGGACTGGAACTGGCGAACGGTCGCGAGCGAAGCTTGATTAGGAGACAAGGGTCGGACTCCTGAAATTCTTTTCATTGCGGCCCGCCGGCGCAAGGTGAGTGTTCTGCTGGTACCAGAGCGAGCTGTAGATGTCGTTCCGTTCAAGAAGTTCCTCATGACGACCGATATCGTCGACGACGCCGCGGTTGAGAACGAGGATCGCGTCGGCCTTCGTCAGCGACGACAGACGGTGCGAGATGATGATCAGCGTGCGGCCATGGGCAATCCGCGAAATATTCGCGTTCACGATCGTCTCGCTCTCCGCATCGAGCGCGCTGGTCGCTTCGTCCAGGATCAGAATCGGCGGATTGACGATCAGCGCTCGCGCGATCGCGAGGCGCTGGCGCTGGCCGCCGGAAAGATTCGTGGATCCCTCGTAGATATAGGTCTCGTAGCCTCGCGGCAGCTTGTCGATGAATTCCTCGGCACCGGCCAATCGCGCCGCCCTGACAATGTCGTCGAGGGTCGCATCGGGCTTTGCGGCCGCAATATTCTCGCGGATTGTGCCACTGAACAGAAAGTTCTCCTGCAGCACGACGCCGACGTTGCGCCGGAGGTGGTCGACATCGTATTCGCGGACATCGATCCCGTCGACCTTGATCAGTCCGCCATAGTCGGAGTGCAGGCGCTGCAATAGCCGCGTGATCGTGGTCTTGCCCGAGCCGCTCTTGCCCATCACGCCCAGCGTCGTGCCGAGCGGAATCTCGAAGGAGATATTGTTGAGCGCCGGCGACACCGCGCCCTTGTACTTGAACGTGACGCCGGAGAATTCGACCAGCCCCTTCAGCGGGACCCTCACACCATGGCCGGAACGTCCCTCCTCAGCCGGCTGATTCACCAGCCTGCCGACGATCGTGACCGCAGTGCGCGCCTCGTCATATTGGTTGATGAGCTGGGCCATCTGCATCAGCGGCCCGGCAACGCGCTGCGACAGCATCAGAAAGGCAAACAGCGCTCCAACGTAGACCGGATCGCCACTCGACACGGCCATGTAGACGCCGAACGCATAGGGAGCACTCACCGCCAGCCGCTCCAACGGCTTCACCAGCGTCTGGATGGCGGTTCCGGTCATGCCTTCCGCAAGCCGCGCCTTGGCGACGCGCGCCACCAGCACGTCCCACATGTGGCGCTGGCGCGCATCGAGTGCCAGCGATTTGATGGTCCGCATGCCGTTCAGGCTCTGGATCAGAAACGCTCCCTGTGCCCCTTCGGCCGCCAGGGTTGCCGAGGACTTCTTCCGATAGGCGGGCAGCATCACGATCAGCCAGGTCACGATCATCGCAGCAAAGGCAAGAACCATCAGCGTCATGAGCGGGCTGAAGAAGAACATGACGGGCAGGAAGAAGAACAGCGTCGTCGAATCGAGAATGGTCCCGAACAACTGCCCGGTCAGAAAGCCGCGAATTCGAAATACTTCGCGGATATCCCGGGAAATCAGGCCGACCGGATTCTGCTCGAAGTAGTCGATCGGCAGATTGAGCACCTTCTCGAACACGTAGGTCGACAGTTTGACGTCGAGGCGTGCCGTCAAACGCTGAACCAGATACTGCCGCAGGAACGAGAATGCCGCCTCGAACACGATGACCACGAGCATCGCAGTACACAGCACATAGAACGTGTTGTAGGCCTTGTAGAAGATGACCTTGTCCGAGAGCAGCCGCCAGAACATGATCGGTGCCAGGCCCATGAAGCCCAGGATCAGCGCCGCAATCGCGACGTCGCGCAGGATGCGCCGTTCGCGGAACAACAATGCGGTGACAAAGCCGAAGCTGAACGGCTGCGTCTCGTCCGAAATCTCATAGTCGCGCTTGGCCATGACGACGTCGCCCGACCAGATGTCCTCAAAGCGCGGTTGATCGATGACGAGCAGCGCGTCCTCGCTCGCGTTCGGATCCTGCAGGACCACCCGGGAGCTGTTCTCGTCGCCTTCGAGGCGCAGCAGCACCATGTGGCTGCCGTCGCGCAGCCGAACGATGGCCGGCAGCGCCCTCTTGAGATGGCTCAGACCCTTCCAGTCCAGCGTGACGGCCTTTGCCGTCATGCCCGAGGAATTCGCACACTTCAAAAGCTCGGCCAGCGTGACTTCCTGATCGCCCAGGAGGTTGTCGTGGATCAGCTGGGACGGGGTCAGATGCAAGCCATGCTGCCTTGCCACGATGACGAGACAAGCGAGGCCCGAAGGTGGCAGCGCCTCCACCGAAGGTGCGCCGACGAGCGAGAGGTGTTTGGTCATGGATGCCTCGAAGTTTCGACTGCGCAAGGTCCGGTCCCAGCGAGATATAACGTATCACTGTTAGTTCGCTAACGCAGCATTTTCAGCGCGTCACCCGAAAAAGATATGTTTCACGGCAAGCCGCGAAGCCAATTTCGAGCACGTTCTCGCGCGATTTAACCAGGGAACCTTATAACATTGTTTAACATCGACAAATCACGAGTTGGCGGTCACCGTCTCCTGGAAGTCGAATCCGCAGGCCTCCAGCTGCGGCCTGATCCGCTCATCCCTGGCCTCCGGCATCAGCGCCAATGCGCAGATCTCAAAATTCCCGCTGCGAACGGAAACCGTCGGGAAACCGGCGCTGAGCAGCAGGTTTCCCATCCGCTCGGTCGAAAAGCCGGTCTTGTGCGCCATGTGATAGCGCCCCTGCTCGATCGCGCCGGAATGCCCGTAGATCATGTCCAATGGCCGGATCGGACCAGCCGGCGAGACGTAAGCGATCGCGCCGAGGCCGCGCGTCAACATGTGCTGCGCGACCGCCTCGAGGTCGGGAGACATGATCAACGCGAATCCGTCCGGCTTGAGGACTTGGCGGAACTGGACGAATGTGGGGTGAACCTCATGGGCGTAGAGATGCTCCATGACATGAGAACACCAGATCGCGTCGAACGAGGCCGCCGGGAACAATCGGGCAAGATCGGTAATCGACCCGACGACGTCGGGGCTCACGCCGCCGTCGACGTCTAATCGAATCTCGTCCCATTCATTCGATGTCAGGAGCGGCTGGATGCGCTTGGTAACCGTCGATCCAGCGCCGGCATTCAGCATTTTTTTCTTGGCCAATTCGAGAGCTCCGCGAGTTCGTTAAGCGGCTGAGTTCTGCAGCGATCGTTCGTCTTGAACAAAGGTGCCAGGGCCGCAGATAGCCATTGGCCGCAGCTCCGTTGTGTCAAGCGAGCGGCACGGCTTTACAAAAGCTACGTGGTCCGAATGTGACGAACTAACTTATAACATCCATTGGCGGAAATGCCCCGGGCGGAACTTGTGATTGATTCGATGCATCCGACGCGAATCGGCCGACAAAGTTCCAATCGGAATGCGCGCATGCGCTTCCCCTTGAGGCGAGCCGTCGAACTCATCGCAGGTGCGTCATGATCATCAACGGCAGCGTATTCGATTGTTCAATTTCAATTACCCATTCCTGACGGCCATGCCGGCGATCAAAGAAAAAAGCGCCGCCTCAACCTCGGTTGGGGCGGCGCTTTCGCTTAGTGCAGACCTCAGGATCTTACAGCTTGGTCGAGTTACCATCGTTGAAGATCAGGTATTCGATGTTGCTGATCTGGGTCACCTGACCATTGCTGAAGGTGATGTCCATAGAACCGTTCGATCCAGAGCTGATGTCGCTCACGTCGGTCGAAGCGTGATCCAGGAAGGTCAGGGAGTCCTTGTTGCCGCCACCGCCATCGATGGTGTCGCTGCTGGTGGCGTTGTTCAGGTAGAAGTAGTCCTGACCGGAGCCGCCAACCATCGAGGCCGTACCGGTGTCGGAGCCGACGAACGAGTCCTTGCCGTCGCCGCCGATCAGAGTTCTGCGTGCCGGAGCCGGCGACCAGCGTATCGTTGCCGGAACCGCCATGCAGCGTGTCGTTGCCGGCGCCGCCATAGAGCGAGTCGTTGCCGGCACCGCCGTCGAGCGAGGTCGCGTGCGACGCATCGCTGCCCGAGTAGAGCACGTCCTTGCCGTTGCCGCCGAACTCAGCAGCAGTCTGGGCACCGCCGACAAGGAGGTCATTGCCGTTGCCGCCATGCAGCGTGTCGACACCGGAACCGCCATACAGCGAGTCGTTGCCGGCGCCGCCGTCCAGACTGTCGTTGCCCGCACCACCGTACAGCGCATCGTTGCCCTTGCCGCCATCCAGCGTGCTGGAATTGCCGGCGGTGCTGCCGGACACCAGCACGTCCTTGCCGTCACCGCCACTCAGCTGCGAACGAGCTGCCGCCGTAGAGTGTGTCGTTGCCGGAGCCACCGTTCAGGGTGTCGGCACCGGAGCCGAACAGCAGATCGTTGCCCTTGCCGCCATCCAGCGTGCTGTGACCGGAGACGTTGTCGACCAGCACGTCGTTGCCGGAGCCGGCATCGATCGAGTCGTGACCGGCACCGCCGAAGATGGTGTCGTTGCCGGAGCCGGTGAGAACCGTCGTGTCGCCGGTGTTGTTGATGAACACCTGATCGTTGCCGTGGCCGGTCGCGACCAGCACCGGGGTGCTGCCGTTCACCGTCAGCGTGACGTCCTTGTTGGTGTCCTCGATGATCGCCTTCAGGTTGGCGTCGGTGTTAACGGTGTTAATCGGGTTGGTTTCGATCAGAACATTGGCGTTCGGATCCGGGTTGGTGATCCCAGCCCCTTCCTGCACCGGAATCGTCGCGCCGTTATCCGGGCTGGTGTATCCGATCCCCGCGTTGATCAGATAGTCAAGAATCTGTTGCTGGGTCGAGTGATCGATCGTTCCGTTGATCGCGTGTTTGAGGTCCGTCTGGTCTAGATTGTAAGTCGCCATCGATGTAGCCCCTGCTTGGGATACGAGGATTCAAGCCGCTCGCCCACACATAAGCTGTTGATTCACAACTGGTTTGTTGCGACGCAACTCAAATGTGGACCCAGGTTACGAACTTGTTAAGTCCATTGTTAAGACCGTTAGGCCGGAGTGTCAATCAGCAATGCGCTGTTAACACCTGGTTCCCTGAGATTTATGTGAGACTTAGCACTATTTCCAATGCACTATAACATTGGGCGTAGGCCAATCGCCAATGTTAGCCGCGACGCAAAAAAGGGTAGCGATTATACGGGGTTTCACGGGCCCCGGATACCGCGGGAGCGCAGAATTTCGCTGATGCTGTGAGCGCTTTGACGCGATTTTCTGATCTGAAAAAAATATTTCTGCATCGCATGAGACGTTTTGCAAAAAAGCGTCAAACTTCGCAGCCGGCGCCCCACCGGCCAGTGTTATAGCGCCCCTTGGCAGCAGTTTGCGGGCTCGATCAAGCGAGATCCATGGAATCACCCGCAGAATCAGCGCCGTTCGACCGCAAGATCAAAAACCTGGCGCGATGCCGCTCAGACATCCTGCTGTAACAAATTAACACCAGATTTGCCGCAATATGTTAGCAACGTCGGCATGGAACCGGCGATGCCCGATCGCGGGCAGAGCGCCGACCTGCGGCGATCATCCCCCGGCGGCCCGCGCGTAGATGGCCTCGAGCAGCCGGCGGTTCTCGTCCGGCGCGTAGCGCTCGAGATAGGCGGCTCGTGCGGCCCATCCCCATGCGGCGATCAGTTCGGCGGCGCCGAAAACCTCACTGATCCGATTTCGGAGCGTGGCCGCGTCGCCCGGCGGCACCAGCGCGCCGGTCTTGCCGGCGCTCACCACCTCGGCAAGTCCGCCGATCTCGGAGGCGATGACCGGCGTGCCGCACGCGAAGGCCTCGACCACGACCATCGGAAATCCTTCGTACCATAGCGACGGCACCACCAATGCCCGGGCATTCGCCATTTCCCGCAGCACCTCATCGCGCGAGAGCCCGCCCAGGAAGGTGACATGATCGGAAGCCCGAGCCTCCAACGCAGCACGCTCCGGCCCCTCGCCCACGACGCGCAAGGGCACGCCGGTCCCCGCAACGGCCTCGAGCAGCACGCCGACGCCCTTCTCGCGGCTCAGCCGTCCAACATAGAGTAGCCCGCTGCGCGGCGTGGCTGCATCGGGCGCCCCCGGATCGACCATGAAATTCGGTTTCACGTCGATCCGATCGGCGTCGAAGCCGGCCTGCGTGAACAGGGTTTTGGCGAACTGCGTCAGCGCGATCAGGCGCAGGCCGGGACGCGTCCAGGTGCCGCGGCGCTGGTGCTGCGCGATCATGTAGGCCGAGGCGATCGAGCCCGGAAGCGATCCGCGGTAGCAGCGGTGCACGACGCCCCAGAGGTGTCCGCGATCGAGGCACTTGTGGCAGATGCGGCCGTCGCGCAGCAGCATGCCGCCGGTGCAGATGCTGCGATAATTATGCAGGGTCGCCACCGCAGGCACGCACTTTTGCCGGCAGAGATCGAACACGGCGGGCGACAGCAGCGGGAAGAAATTGTGGACGTGCACAACGTCGGGGCGAAAGCGGTCGATCGCCTCCGCCACAACCCGCTTTCCCTCCGCGTTATCGGCGATCGACAGCGTGGTCGTGATGCGCGCGGCGAGCGAATTGATCGCCACGTTGCTGACCGTGAGCGTTTCAACGCTGTGTCCTGCGGCGCGCAGCAGGTCGACTTCCGCTTCAAACACGACGTCCTCGCCGCCGCGTCCCTGATACCTGTTGTGAGCGACCAGGATCTTCATGATCCGGCCGGGTCTGAAAACCAGCGCAGTTCGGTCACCAGGTTTTGGCCGCCCGCGAGCGTACCGGAGCCGATCAAGGTCGTCGCCGGCACCTTGAGATCGAAGGACGGCGAATACCAGCCGGCCGGCATGGTCTCGTCACCCCGATACGGCACCCAGCTGAGGGCCGCCGGCAGATCGAGCTCGCCGCGCCCGCCGGGCCATGCGAGCTGCGCCCTGTGCCCTTCGAGCCTGCATTCGACCTCGGGACCGAGATGCCAGCTGAGGCTCGCCGGCACCGCAAGCGCTTCATCAGCAAGCACGGTATCGGTGACGACGAGCCGCGCCGCCTGACGCTGCAATTGCGCCGAGCGGCGATGCACGACACCTGCTTCGTCGCGATATCCCGAATGCTCCGCGACCCAGCTCGCATCCGCATCGCGATCGTCCAGACCGCTGGCGGCGACAAGCCGGCTCTGCGCATGCCGTGTCCAGAGAAACGGCCCGCCCGACACTGACTGGTCGCGCGCGAACAGGCACAGCGTGTTGTGCGCCAGCGTGGAGCGGAAGTAGGCCCGCCATCGCGGATCGCCATGGTAGCAATTGGTGCCGGGGTCGGCGAGGATCTCCACACCGCCGATCCTGCATTCGAGCGACAACGCGTCCGCATGGGCGTGGGCGGCAATGCGGCCGAAGCCATGCGGGCCATGGTCACAGCGGCACCACACCGCGCGGTCGGAATCGATCAGAAAGGTCTGTCCCGCCCCCTCGAGCAGATGCGGGCGGCGCTTGGGCCGCCCGGCGATCGCTCGGGCCTCGATGCCGTCGGTGAGCACAAAGCTGCGCAGATCGGGCTCCGGCGATGTGGGCCACCATGGCAGAGCGCCGAACAGGCGCGCGCCGCTGGCGAGCAAGCCGAGCCAGCGATTGCCGGCGTGATCGTCGAGCAACAGGCCGATGCCGTCGTCGCCATCGCCCTGCCGCGGCGGATGACCGCGATCGTCCAGCATCGCAGCAATGACGTCGCTCATGCGGCACATCGTGGTCCACACCGCATCGCCAAGCGGATGTCCGGAGGACTCGCCCTGCACTGCCGCCGCCAGCAGCAGTTCGAGAACAAAGCCATGATAATCGGTCGCGAGCTCGCTGTTGCTGCCGCAGGCAAGCGTCTGCGCAACGGCTTCGTGCGCCAGTGTGGCGGCCGATTGCTCGCGCCATCGCGCACTGTCCTGGAAGAACGGAAACACGCAAGCCGCCACGAACTGCCCGGCAGCCTCCGCGATGAGGTGGTTGTTGGCCGAGGAGCCACGGCTTGGGAACTGCGACAGCCAGTATTGATGCGCATAGAGCTGCGTCAGGAACAGTTCGTTGTCCTCGAACAGCGCGGCAGCACCGGGCCAGTTCTGCAGCAGCTGGCGCACCCAGGCCCATGAGATCAACCGCACGCCAAGCTCGATGCCGCTGATCCAGTGCGGGCCGCGCGGGAACGGATTTTCGCGCCACCAGCTCACCAGATGCTCGGCCGCGCGCACGGCGTAGCGCTCGTCGGAGGTCAGGTAATACGCGGTCGCGAGCACCGTGAGATGGTGATGACGCGACGGCTCCCAGATGTATTTGATGTTTCCGACCGCGGTTTCGTCACGATAGGGAACCGCGAATGCGTGCACACCGGCCGGCGCCCGCTTGCCGCTTCTGATATCGACGAACCAGTCAGGCCGTTCGCCGAGGGCCCCATGGTCCCTGGCGAAAATCCGCCAGTGCCCTACGAGAATCCGGTCGGCGCTCTGGATCAGCCGTTCGGCGGCCTGTTGCGGGGCGCTCGCCCGCGAAGGCAGCGGCTTCAGGCGCGGCTGCCGCGGGCCGGCAGCGAGCCTGGCGCCGGCGCGCCGTGCGATGTCGGGCGGAGTGATCCGCCAGAGCAAATGCAGCACCTGGTCGTTCACCCGCCCCGCAAGCTCGGACGGCTCCATGCGCTGCAGCCTGCGCAGATACCAGGCCGGATTCATCTCACGCCGTCGAGGCGCGCGCGACGCCCTGCTCTGCCGCGCCGGCCGTCAGATTGATCGGCATCCCGGCGGCCGCGCTTTCCTGCACGGCAAGCGTTGCGCGCGTGGTCGCCAGCAGCCCGTCGAGCGCGATCGGCATCGCGGCTCCCGATGCGACCGCGGCGATGAAGGCATCCAGCATCGGCCGCTGGCCCTTGTCGAGCCGCGCTGTCTTCGCCGTGCGCTGTCCGGCGTGCCAGACCTCGAAGCCCGAGAAATTGTCGAAGGCGGCAAAACCCGTGCTTGCCGATATCTCGAGCGCTTCCTTCGGCACCCGCGGATCGCCGCCGGTGAGATAGCTGAGACTCGCGACCGAACCGTCGGCAAAATCGAAGGTGGCGACGAGATTGTCGACGTCCTTGGCCGCCGTGCTCGCGGAGACACGCACCGGCTCGGCGCCGAGCCACCAGCACAACACGTCGATGAAATGGCCGCCCTCGCCGACGAAGCGGCTGCCTTCGCTCTCGGCCTGCAGATACCAGGACGATTTCTCCAGCGGCCCGGCGATGACGCGATATTGCAGGGTCTGCGGTCCTGCCGGCGCGAACGCCGCGCGCATGCCCTGCAGCAGCGGCGAAAAGCGGCGGTTGAAGCCGACCATCAGCCGGCTGTTGCCGGTTTCCCGGATCACCTGCTCCAATCGATCGAGCGAGCTTGTATCGATCGCCAAGGGCTTCTCGACAAACACCGCCTTGCCGGCGCGCAGCGCCTGCGTCGCGAGGTCGGCATGGGAGGCATGGCGCGTTGCGATCAGCACGGCATCGATGTCGTCGGCGCCGAGCACCGAGGCCGCATCCGTCGAGGCACGCGCGAAGCCGAACTTGCGGACCGCCGTGGCGCCGCTCAGGCCGGTATTGGTGGCGACCTCGACAAGGTCGACGCGCTGGTTGCTCGCAAGCTGCGGCAACAGCATGCTGGAGGCATAATTGCCGGCGCCGATGACGCCGAGCCGCACCCGGCCGCTACGCAGGGCAACCGCCGGATTATAGATCATCTGCATCGCGCGGGGAGCGGCGTCCGGATAGGCGAACACCATGCCGAGGCCGACCTCACCGCGGCTCATGCGCTCGAAGGCCGACGTCGCCTGCTCCAGCGGCACCGTTTCGGAAATCAGCGAGGAAAAATCGAGCCGCCCGTCGGCGAGCAGCGCAACGATCGCTTCCATATTGCGCTTCTCGGTCCAGCGCACATGACCGATCGGATAGTCGATGCCGCCCTCCTCATAGAGCGGATCGTAGCGGCCGGGGCCGTAGGAGCGCGAGAAGCGCACGTCGAGCTCCTTGTCGTAGAACTCGTTCCACGGCAGGTTCAGCGTGCATTTGCCGATATCGACAATGCGGCCGCGGTCGCGCAGCAGCGCCGCCGAACGCGATGCGAGATCGGGATCGTCGCTGCCCGCGGTGATGAACACGCAATCGACGCCGTTGCCTGCGGTCAGCTGGTCGATCCGGGCGCGGAATTCGGCCGCGGCATCATCCGATGCGACGGCACAGACCGCGGCGCCCGCAGCCTCCGCCTGGCGACAGCGCGCCTCCAGCCGGTCGAGCCCGACGACCACGACACCGGCGCTGCGCAGCAGCCGCACCATGATCTGGCCGATCAGCCCAAGCCCGATCACGCAGGCGGTCTCGCCGAAACGGATCTCCGACTGGCGCATCGCCTGCAGCGCAATCGAGGCGATCGTGGTGAATGCGGCCTGGTCCAGCGCAGCGCTGTCCGGCAGCGGCACGCAGAGGTTCACCGGCACCCAATTATATTCGGCGTGGGTTGCATATTGATTGCCGCCGCAGCAGATGCGCTGTCCGACCGAGAAGCCGCCGACGCCCTCGCCCACCTCCACGACGGTGCCCGACAGCGAGTAGCCGAGCGGCGTGTAGGAATCGAGGCGGTTCATCACCTTCTGATAGGTCGCAGCCAACCCCTGCTGACGGACCGAACGCACCACCTTGGCAACCTGGTCAGGTCGCGCGCGCGCCTTGCCGAGCAGCGACAGGCGGCCTTCGGTGAACTTCATCATCTCGGTGCCGGTCGACACCGCCGAGAACGCCGTGCGCACCAAAACCCCGCCGGGGCGGCAGCGCGGCGCCGGCACATCGATCAGCTTGAGCTCGCCGCTCTTATAGTTCTGCGCGATCTGCTTCACGGTCGGTCAATCGCCTCAAGTTAACAGCGCTCCTTGTATCGCGCCTGCCGCCCGCAATGAAGCCAGGATCATCGTCATAATTATCTCATTGCCGGAGACTTAACATTGTTATCATTCCAGCAACAGGACCGGTTTTGGCGAGATCTCGACCTCGCCGTTGGCGACAGGCCCTTCGCCGCCGTCGAGGCCCTGGTAAAGGCTGAAACGCGGGTCGACCCGGTAAACGGACCGGCCTTTGGTGGTCCAGAGGATCAAGCCGTTACGGCCATCCGGCATGCGAAGCTCGACGCGCCAGGTCGTCGGCGACGTCCTGCCTGCGGCCACGACACTTGCACCGACCAGCCAGGACTGGATCGTGCGGTAGGCAATTCCGCTCGGCAGCAGCCCGCGCGCCGGGTCCCATAATTTTCCAAAGTCGCTGCCGCCTCCGGCAAACTCGTACCAATAGAACCGGTCGACGCCACTGATCCATTTCAGGATGTAGGCGCGCGCCAGACACCCGTCCGGATTGTCCTCATAGGACGACCAGCCGGCCTCGGTGTCCCAGATTGGCCTCGCGGACAGGTCGTGTGCGGCGAGGATTTTCTTGAAGCGCGCAATGATTTCAATCACCGCTTCGGGTTCGCTCGTGTAGCCGTGGAAGGCGAACACGTCGGCATATTGTCCGCCGCCTTGCGCCATGAAGGCCTGTTGCCAGCGATATCCGTCCGGTGTGCCGTTGGACGGCGGTGTCAGCACGGTCAAGGTGGGATCGCTGGCTTTAATGATCTCGTAGGCCCGCTTCTGCAGCTGGACCATGGTTGCGATATCGCCCGAGTAATATTTGGGATCCTCGGGCTCGTTCCAGATTTCCCAGTATTTGATGCGGCCGGCGGCGCGCGCCACGGCCGCGCGCACCCAGTCGTCCCATGACGTGAGATCGGCCGGCGGCGAGCTTGCACCGGGCGTGAACGCCGGCGGCGCATCCTTCACCGACGCGGCCCAGCGCGGCGTATAGGCGAGATTGACAACGATCTCGACGTGCTCGCGCTCCGCCGCCGCCAGGATGGCATCGAAGCGCGCCCAATTGTAGATGCCGGGCGCCGGATTGATCTGTGCCCAGTAGATCGCGCCCCATAGCCGAACGCCGTCGAATTTGAGCTCGGGCCAGGGCTGCGACTTTGGCTGCGACTGCCCGATTGCGTTGATCGTCATGCCGAACAGCGTCGGCGGGATCACCGCATTCACTCGGCTCGCACTCAGCGCATCGCTTGACGTCGAACCATTCCACTGCAGCGGCCATTTGTGGGCCAGCGGCAGCAGCGCGCTCAAAACCAGCGCAATCAATGCCCTTTGGCCCCAATCCCTCACTCTGCCTGCCATGTCCCTGTCTCGTCGCCGTCACATCGGTGCCGGGATTGCATAGTGGAAGCCGCGCATGTTAATGCCGATGTTAGTCGGATTGTGATGTTGTTAGGTCAATGGTATAGATCATCTCAGATGTCGAGAGCTCAACCATCACCGCGGCGGATCCTGTTCATCGTCGAGAACCTTCCGGTTCCTTTCGATCGCAGGGT
The DNA here is from genome assembly GCF_051547665.1 of Bradyrhizobium sp. BR 1433. Taxonomy (NCBI): domain Bacteria; kingdom Pseudomonadati; phylum Pseudomonadota; class Alphaproteobacteria; order Hyphomicrobiales; family Nitrobacteraceae; genus Bradyrhizobium; species Bradyrhizobium sp. BR 1433. The sequence goes on along the minus strand of NZ_JBPUGG010000001.1, from coordinate 8,057,027 downwards.
GTGGTGCGAAGCAACGTCGCTGCGCAAGGCGGGCTATGAAGTTTCTGTGATCTGCCCGAAGGGCCGCGGCCATGACAAATCCTACGAATGCCTCGAAGGCATTCACATTTATCGCCATCCGATGCCGGTGGAAGCGCGCGGGATCGCCGCCTACCTGATCGAATATCCGGTCGCGCTGTTCTGGGAAACGCTGCTCGCGATCAAGGTGGCGTGGAAGCACGGCTTCGACGTGATCCAGGGCTGCAATCCGCCCGACCTGATCTTCCTGATCGGCCTGTTGTTCAAACTCGGCGGCAAGCGCTTCGTGTTCGATCATCACGACGTCAATCCCGAGCTCTACGAGGCGAAATTCGGCCGCAGGGACTTCTTCTGGCAGCTGCTGCGGCTGGTCGAATATCTCACCTTCAAGACGGCGAGCATCTCGATCGCGACTAACGAATCCTATCGCGAGATCGCGATCACGCGCGGCGGTATGCCGGCCAGCCGGGTTTTCGTGGTGCGATCCGGCCCCAATCTCGACCGGGTGCGCTCGCGGCCGGCCGATCCGGCCTGGCGCCGTGGCCGGCGCTACAGCGTCGGCTATGTCGGCGTGATCGGCCAGTCGGAAGGCATCGATCTCTTGCTGCAGTCGATCGGCCACATCGTGCACGATCTCGGCCGCACCGACATCCAGTTCAACATCGCCGGCACCGGGCCGGAGTGGAATGCGGTGGTCAAGCTCTGCGAGGAGATGCAGCTCTCCGACTACGTGAACTTCACCGGCGCCATCGCGGATGAGGCGCTGTTCACGATGCTCTCGACCGCTGACGTCTGCGTCAATCCGGACCGCGTCACGCCGATGAACGACATCTCCACCATGAACAAGATCATGGAATACATGGCGCTCGGACGGCCGATCGTTCAGTTCGACGTTCGCGAAGGCCGCCGCTCGGCGCTCGACGCCTCGCTCTATGCCGCGAAGAACGACCCGAAGGATTTTGCCAGCAAGATCATCGCGTTGATCGACGATCCGGCATTGCGACAGACGATGGGGGCATTTGGCCGCAACCGCGTCGAGCGGGCGCTGTCGTGGACCCATGAGGAGCCGAAGCTGCTCGCGGCCTATGAGGCGTTGTTCGCCGGGAAGGTCCCCGCACAAAGCCGTGCACCGCGCGCGCATGCACCCGCCGAGCGGCCGACCTCGCAACCTTCCAGCGCGAACGCAGCTGCCGGGCGGGCATCGTCTTGAACGCGCAGCCGCCTCACTCATGTCAAACGCGACGCGGCTGCGGCCACGCGCACGTCCTGGATTGTTGAAGGTCGAAGCATGAATGTCAGCATTTTCGGCCTCGGCTATGTCGGAACGGTGTGCGCCGCCTGCTTCACCGAACTCGGCCACCAGATCATCGGCGTCGACAAAAGCGTTGCGAAGGTCGACCTGATCCGCGGAGGCAGATCGCCGGTCGTCGAGCCGGGCATCTCGGACAAGGTGGCGCGCGCGGTGGCAACCGGTCAGCTGACCGCGACCACCGACGCCACCGAAGCGATCGTCAACAGCGACATATCGATGGTCTGCGTCGGCACGCCCTCGTCCGGCAACGGCAACCTCGACCTGACCGCGATCCGACAGGTCGCGATCGAGATCGGCCGCGGACTGCGCGCCAAGAACGCGCCGCATACCGTGACGATCCGCTCCACCGTGCTGCCTGGCACCACTCGCGGTACCGTCGGGCCGCTGATCGAGGAAGCCTCCGGCAACAGGATCGGACGCGATTTCGACCTTGCCTTCAATCCCGAGTTCCTGCGCGAGGGCAGCGCCATTGCGGATTTCAACGCGCCGTCCAAGACCGTGGTCGGCGCCTTCAGCCAGGAAACCGCCGACCGCGTCATGGCGCTCTACAAGGATCTGCCCGGCGCCAAGATCACGCCAGCGGTCGAGACCGCGGAACTGGTGAAATATGTCGACAACAGTTGGCATGCGCTCAAGGTCAGCTTTGCCAACGAGATCGGCACGATTGCGAAGACGCTTGGCATCGACGGGCGCGACGTCATGAACATCTTCATGCAGGACACAAGGCTCAACATCTCGCCGGCCTATTTGCGGCCGGGCTTCGCCTTCGGCGGCTCCTGCCTGCCCAAGGACGTCAAGGCGCTGAAACACCTTGCACACAGCCGCGGACTGTCGACGCCGGTGCTCGAGAGCATCCTGCCGAGCAATGACATGATCATGTCGCGCGGCGCCGACTGGATCCTGTCGCATGAGGGCCGCCGCATCGCGTTCCTCGGCATCAGCTTCAAGGCCGGCACCGACGATGTCCGCGACAGTCCTTTCGTGAGGCTGGTGAAGAGCCTGCGCGGCGAGCGGCGCGACATCCGGATCTACGACCCCAATGTGCAGCTCTCGCAATTGATCGGCGCCAACCGGGATTTCCTGATGCGCAATCCGGAACTGGTCGGCCTGCTGAACGACGACGTGACGGCAACCATCGAATGGGCCGACATTATCGTGCTGACGACGGCCGATCCACGCTTCGTTGCGGCGCTGACGGCGACGCGTCCCGACCAGGTCGTGCTCGAACTGTCGGAGATCGGATTGCCCGAGCAGGTGCGCGCCAAGGTGAGTGGCTTCCACTGGTAGGGAATATCATGGCCACCATGGGCCAGACCCGCGAGCGACCCGAAATCCGCTTTCACGACGAAATTTCGTCGGGGTGGGAGACGCTGCATCAGAGCCGCACCTTCAGGGCGCGGACGGCCGCGATGTTCGGTCTGCTCGGGAACGCGGACCTCAACGGACAGCGCTGGCTCGACGCCGGTTGCGGCACCGGAACGCTGTCCCGCCTGCTCGCCGCGCGCGGCTGCGACGTCACCGGCGTCGACGCCTCATCGGAGATGATTGCGGCGGCTTGCGGCCGCCACGCTGACGGCACGCTCGCCGAACGGCTCACATTCCGGCAGATCCCGACCATCGCGAGCCTGCCGTTTCCCGATCGATCCTTCGACGGCACGCTGTGCGCGAGCGTGCTGGAATATGTTCCCGACGTGGCGCAGTGCCTCGCCGAGATGCATCGCGTGCTCAGGCCCGGCGGGCTGTTGCTGCTCTCGATCCCCAACCGCGGATCGCTGCTGCGCCGGAGCTACAAGCTCGCGCATGCGGCCTCTTCACGCGTATCGGCGCGGCCGCTGTTTCGCTATCTCGCGTTCTCCAAATTCGACACCTCGCCGGCGGCCATGCAGGATCTGCTCCGACAACACGGCTTCACGATGCTGGGGAACAGCTTTGCCGGCTCCCCGCTGCCGCCGGCGCTCGATCGCCAGCCCGCAGTGGGCACGCTGATCAATATCCTGGCCCGGCGCGACGATTGACCTGGCAGGCGGATGGCTGCCTCACGCCTTGATCGCCATCAGCGATTTGGTCATGCCGAGATAGCGTTCGCGATAGATCTTCGCGTCCGGAAACGTCTCGGTCATCTCGCGCCAGTCGAACAGATGCCAGTCGGGCGCAGTGCGCTTGAACCAGAAGCGATTGAATCGCTCGATCAGCGCGATCTGCAGCCGCCTCGGCAGCAGGACGATGATGCCCGGCAGCCAGGTATGGCTTTCGATCGGAAAGTACCGGTACGGCGTCTGCACGTAGAAGGACTTTGCGACCCGCGAGATCTCGCCCGCAAAACGGTTCTGATGTTCGCGCGCGATGCTCTGAAACGCCGCTCCGTCCTCGATCGTCACGACATCCCGCTTCGGCCCGGTGACATGCTCGATCACCGACGAGCAGAAGCAGAAGTCGAACGCCTGATCGTCGAACGGCAGGCGCTCGGTCTCCCGCAGCAGGACCGTCTTGAATCCGAAGCGCTCGCGCGCGGCCTTGAGATCGTCGGCCGATATGTCGCAGACCGTGATGTCGGTATGGCGCGGCAGGATCGCGCGAATGTGCCGGCCGGTCCCGCCGCCAAGATCGAGGATTTTCGCATCGAGCGGTAGGTTCACGGTGCGGACGAGAAATTCGCCGCGCCGCTGGCGCGCTGCATTGGAAAATCGGGCTTGAATCGCACCCAGCAAGGTCAGTCTCCTGCTACCGGTCGGTTCGGTCTAGCACGGCATGCGCGATCTCTCACGCTACAATGCTTCGATTTTCCTGCCACGCTCACTTGATGGCCTCGAAGAAGATCGACTCGTCCGGCCGGTTGTCGAGCCGGTCGATGTCGGGACAGACGCCCTCGCGATAGGCACGGTTGTGGGTTTCCGAACAGCCGGCGTCGCGGAACAGCGCGGCGAGCGAGGCGCGGGTAAAGCCCCAGTGATGCGCGAAGGCGGCCTCCTTGCGGCGATCGATCTCGAATACGCCCTTGAGGAAAGCCAGCGGCGCCGCCGGATCGTAGAGCGCGACGATCCGCTCCATGTCGGGGACGACGATGCGACATACCCCGCCAGGCGCCAGCACCCGCGCGATCTCGCGCGCCAGCCGCTCGACCTCGTCGGGAAACAGGTGCTCGAAGACGTGCGCGCTGAACACCGCCGAGAGGCTGCGATCCGCGAACGGCAGCGGCTTGGTCAGGTTCATGTGGAGCAGTCCGGCAAACTTGCCTTGGCGATGCTCGGCATAGCGGGCATCGCTCAGCATGCCGGCGAGATGTAGCGCTTTCGCCGCGAACGGCACCCGCGCGATCCACAGGTGCATCGTGATGTCGGTATTGATCCAGCCGTCGATGCCGCAATTGAAGGCGCCGATATGCAGCTTTTCGAGCGAGCCGCCGCGCGCGTCGTCGGTCATGTCCGCTCCCGCGCCGAATTGGTCAGCACAACCGTGATCACCGACGCCGCGCTGGAGGCCACCATCGCCGCAACCGCGCCCATCACCTGCCAGGCCTCGGCTGCGAACGGCAGGACGCAGCACAGCGCGACGAGGCCGGCAATCCGGCTCAGCATGAACCGCTGCGGCTTGCCGGTCGCAAACAGCGGCAGAGCGAGGCCGAGCCACACCGCGTCGAGCGCCATCGCAGCGCCCATCAAGGCGAGGCTGCCGGTACCGATCTCATAGCTCTGTCCGTGGATGACAAGCGCCAGAATGCGCTGGCCGAGCAGCACGACCGCCGCCCCATAGGCCGCGGCGACCGACCCGAGCAACAGGGCATTTTCGCGCGCGGCAGCGGCGACCGCGCTGCGCCGGCCGGCGCGCAGTTCGGCCGCGATTTCCGGCAGGCGAACCGAGAACATCGTCGCGCAAAATTGGCTGAGCGGTGCGAACACCAACAGCAGGATTCGCAGCGACGCGCTCGCGTCCAGCCCGATCAGGAAGCCGCACACCGGGATCAGCCCGATGCTGCCGATCCAGTAGGTGAGCGAGGTCGCGACGAACCAGCGCCCGTTCCGAAACAGCCGCCGCAGCGAGCCGCGGAAGATTTTCGGCTTGCGGCCAGGCCAGCTCGCGGGTGTGGGCCAGCAGCAGGCTGCCGGCGAGCGCGGCCGAAATTGCGATACACGCCATCGCCGCGGCGGCGCCGGCGAGCTTGAGCGCGATCATCAGCCCGGCCGAGACGACCAGCGCCACGCAATAGGTCAGCGAGGACGCCAGCGCGCGCGGCAGTCGCCCGTCGAGATAGCAGATCCGGCGGAACATGCTCTGCAGCCGAACCGCCGGGATCGCGAGCCCGGTTGCGATCACGAGCCCGCCGGCCTCCCCGCCGACGGCTGCGATCACAAGGCCCGCACTCACCAGCAGCAGGCCGAGCGCACCCGAGACGAGCAGCGACGATAGATAGAGGCCGAGCCGCAGCTGCGGCCATAGCGATTTCGGAATCCGGTGCGCAGCCGCCGGCAGCCCGTCGTCGAACAGACCGCGCAGAAACACCGCCTCGATCAGGATCGACAGCGACCAGGCGACGCTGAACCTGCCGAACGAATTGATGTCGAGCACATTGGCGAGCACGATCGTCAGCACGAAGGCGGAGCCGCTCAGCAGCGCCTGATCGATCAGGCCGAGCGCGACATTGCCCCCGGCCCGCCGCAGCCGGCGGAGTAATCCGCTCACGGCACCGGCGACCCGGGCCTGAGCCGCCACCCGGTCCAGCCTGTCGATCAACGCACTCACGCCTCACTCACCCGCAATCTGTTGAATGTCCGCCGCGGCGCCATTTGCAGCCTGGCCTCCGGGCCGAAATAGCACCAGAACACCAGCACGCAGCCGAAATAATTGTGCAGCAGCTGGCTGGAGTCATTGGCCGACGCGATCACGACGAACAGCAGCATCGCGAATGGTGCCAGCCAGTACATCCCTGTCCGCTCGAACGCAAAGACGATCGTGTTCCACAACGCGCGCGCCAGCAGCAGCATATAGAGCGCACCGCCGAGCAGGCCGAACTGGAGAAAGGCGTCAAGATAGGAGTTCTCGAACGAGCCGAACTCGGTATTCCACGGCGCCATGCTCGTCAGCTCGTTCACCGGCGAGTTCGGCAGTTCGTTGAAGAATCCCGAAAACCCGTAGCCGAGCCAGGGGTGCTGCCAGAAGAAGTGCGGCCAGACCGACCAGAGGAACGAGCGGCCGGTCAGGTTTCCGCTGCGGCCCACCAGCCCGTACAACTCGTCGCTCGGCAGGGCGAACACGACAAGCGCAACAAGAGCGAGGCCAAGCCAATAGATCGAGGCAGCCCCCCTGTGCCCGAGCACCACGAGCACGAGCCCGAAGGTCACGGCAAGCGCCGTCAACATGCTGATCAGCGGACCTGCGGCGCCGGCCGCGGCGAGCGCAAAAAGATGACATCCCATCAGCAGCAGCGTCCAGCCGAACTGGCGGCGCGGTCCTGCCAGCATGCGCACGAAGCAGATCAGCACCATGAGACCGAAGAATGCGCCCGCGAGGTTCTTGTGACCGAACACGCCGGCATAGGCCTGGGTTCCGAGCACCGTCGGCCGATGCAGCGGGTCGTAATCCCATTGCGAGCCGATCACCGGAAACAGCAGGACGTGAACGATCAGCACCACGATCCCGATCCGGAACAGCGCATCGACGAGACGATCAACCGGGCAGCTGATCACGACCCACGCCGAGAACATCGTGGTCAACAGATACATCGCGAACTTGATCGACGAGCCGGCGGGGTCGGCGCTCAGCGCCAGTGATACCAGGGCGAAGACGATGAACGTCAGATAGAGATGCGACTGCAGCATCAGCAGGCCGAAGCGCTTCCGATCGATTGCAATGTGCAGCACCAGGAGGATGTAGAGCAGCAGCCAGGCGCCGCGGAACAGCGTGGATTCCCCGGCCCTTTCCGCGAACGAGATGCCCTCGATGAAATTGAACAGGAAATAGATGCAGCCGAGCACCATCACCAGATAGGCGTGCAGAAAGACATCGGTTCGCAGCCACCATCTGCCGATCATTGCACGGCCTCCTGCCGGGCCGGAGCCCTCAAGAGATGATCGACCGCGGCCGCAAAACGCGCCGCGGCGTCGGCAAGCGCATCGCGTCGCACGCTCTGCCGGGCCTGCCGCGACATCGCCTCCCAGTGCGCGGGATGTTCGAGCAAGCCGCGCGCCGCGTCGACCCAAACCTGTTCATCGAGCGCGCAAACATAGCCGTTGTCCTGGTCACGGACCAACTCACCGCCTGCCCCGACATGGGGCGACACCAGGCACGGAACCCCGCACTGCAGGGCCTCGTTGCACACCAGGCCCACGGTTCCAGCAGTGAAGGCAGCAGCAGCAGCCGCGACTGCAGAAAAACGTCCGATATCGCCTGCCACGGCAGGTAGCGGTCGTGGCTGACATCGATGCCGGCACCGCCGAGCCGCGCCAGCATGCGCCGTTCGGCGGCGCCGGACCCGACCACACGCACCTTCAGCCCGGGCACGATCCGGCCAAGCGCGATCGCGACGTTCTCGAAGAAGATCGCATTCTTGGCGTCGTCATTGAGGCGGGCGCACCACAGCAGATGAAATGGACGGTCGTCGAATGCCGGCACAACCGCCGGCGGATCCCATGCCGGCACCAACGGCACCACGAACAGGTCGTCGGCGCGAACACCCTCGCCGCGGAAATACGCCCTACCCTTGTCGCTGCAACACACCACTGCGTCGCACTGGCGCAGCAGCCAGGGCCGCGCCAGACGGTGATAGGCGGTGTTGGGCATCGTCTCGCGCCAGCCGTCGATCGTCAGCGCGAGCGCCTTGCCGTTGGCGCGCGCCCATGCCGCGCCGGCCAGCATCGAGGGATAAAGACCGTTCACGAACAGCAGGTCGGGCGCGAGCGCATTCAAGGCGCGCCCGACCCCGATATTGACATGGGTGTGACGCGACCGCGACAGCGGGATCGATACACCCGGCACCGTGCGCGTGATGTAACGCGGCGTGAACGAGCCGGCCCAGGAGCGATCGGCCTCCTGTGGCGTGCAGGACAGCACGGCGAGATCCAGCCCGCGGCTGGCCAGCTCGTTGTAGAGACGGTTGGTGTAAGGTGTGATCATGTTGTTGAAGACGACCACGCGCGGCGCCATGGCTTACCAGTCCCGCGGCAGCGCCTGCGCCTCGTCACGCCGGCAGAGCGCCCCGCAATGATAGGTCGCAAGCCGGGTCGCGAACGCCGGGCCGACCGACAACAGCGACTTCCGCACAATGCTTTTGGCGAGCCCCCTCACCCGCGACGAATGGAACGCGTGAACCGGCAGGCTGTGGTCATAGGTGCCGAAGCCGGTGACGTGGAGCCCCGCGGTCTCCAGCACCAGGCGGAACGTGTCGGGCGTGTAAAAATTGATATGGCCGATGTCGAGCGTCGATTGCAACGCCCGGCGGTTGGTCCGCGCATGCAGCTCGCACGGCACCTCGACATAGACGAAGGTCCGCGCGACCCGGGCGAGCTCGTGCAGAAGTGCGCGCGGTTCGGGCACGTGCTCCAGGACGTGGCTGGCATAGACGAGGTCGAACGATCCATCGGCGAACGGGATCGTCGCGCCGTCATAGCTGGACCAGCGAAATGGGGCTGAAGCGGCGCCGTCGATCTCCAGATTGGTCGCGGGATCGATCACGTCGATGCCGGTGAAGTCGCGGCCGACGCCGATCGCCGACAGCCGCGCCAGCACGGCGCCGGTGCCGCAGCCGACCTCGAGCACATTGCCGACCTTCGCGGCGGCTGCGCCGAGCAAGCCGGCGATATGATCCGCCTTGTCGACCGCGCAGACGCGGCGCCAGTCGCGCTCCTCCGCCGAATAGACGCCCTCATAATGCGCGTTGTGCTGTCCGATGCAAAATTCCATCGTCATGGCCTAGCGCTCGCCTCCGGCGGCATTCGGGCAGGCTCGTCGAGGCGGTCGTTCGATTTGTGCTCCCAATTGCGCCGCTCCGCCGGCGAGCGGCGGTCGAGATCGTATCCAATGTCAGCCATGGTGCGGGTCAGGATATCGACGTTCCGTTGCGGAACAGCTGCAAGGCCGGCGAGCAACGTGTCACGGTGCGCCCAGCCCGGTCCCTTCAGGAGATCGATTGCCTCGGTGTACAGTTCGGTCTTCACGAGACGCGCGAACTCGGCAACCACGTCGGACGAAAGGTCAGGCGGCAGCGCGTTCGAACATTGCGAGCGCCATCGCGCTGCGCTTGACCACGATCCAGCCCTCATTGGGTCCGAGCCGGTACGACATCCGCAGCAGGTCGAAATTGGCGTCGCTCAAGCCCTGCCGTATATTGCGAAGCCAGAACAGCACGAGCCAGAGATAGGGATCGGCCGGCGCGCAGCCGAGCGATTTGCGGACCGCTTCGTCAAGCTCGCCCATCCGGGCGTCGACCTGCGCGCCGGATGCAAGCGCGTTCTCGGCGAGGCGCAGCCGGATCACCGCCGCGCTGCGATCGATGGCCGGCATGCAATCCTTCTCCGCCACGGCGCGCGACAGCAGCGGACCAAGGTCGTCGAGCTCGACGTCGCTGACCGGTACGTTGCGAAGGATCAGGTCCTTTGCGCCGTCGAGCCGGGTCTGGTCGACAAAGGCCGGCAAGGTGGTCGTGCCCCAGGCGACGGACGAGCACGCGACCGCGGCCAGCAAGCCGCGCGCAAGCCAGCCGGCTGCGCGCCCGGGCATCCCGCCGTGCATCTCACTCGGTGTAGCCATATCGCCCATAGTGCGAGTTGTAATAGTAGTTCTTGCCGCCATAGCCGCTGTAGCGGCTCATCGCGGCGATATCGGCCTTGTTGAGCACGACGCCGAGCAGGTTCTCGTTGACCGCTCGCGCACTGCGCAGCGCACGCTCGACCACCTGCACCTGGGTCTTGCCCCATTCCACGATGAAGACGAAGGAATTCGACGAAGTGGGCGGTGATGCGGACATCGACCACCGGCGTGAGCGGCGGGAAATCGACGATCACGTAGTCATAATGGCTGCGGGCCCCGTCGATGAAATCCCTCATCTGGTCGGAGGCCAGCACGTCGTGCGAATGGGCGATGCGCGATCGCGTGGCGCCAGGCAGGAAGGCGAGGCCGGTCTCGGGATCGCGCCATAGCGTGTCCTGCAATGTCGCATTGTTCGACAGCACGTCGAGGATGCCGCGCTCGGCAGTCGCGGCGACCTTGCGGCTGAGCGAGGGATTGCGCAGATCGCAATCGATCAGGAGCACGCGGGCCCCGCTCTGGGCAACCAATTGCGCAAATACGAAGGCCAACGTCGACTTGCCCTCGTTGGGCAGCGCCGAGGTCAGCCCGAGGATCTTCGACGGCTTGGTGACGTTGAGGTCGGCATTGACCTTGATCGAGCGGATCGCTTCCGAGAACCGCGAGAATGGCGAATTGATCGCCGCCCACAGCACCGGCTCGTCGCCGCGCCGGATCGTGCGCGGGCCGATCGGCAGATTGGGACGACCGGCGACCGGCGCCTTGATCTGGCCCGGCGAGACGCGGGGAACGATGGCGACGCAGTCGGCCTCGAGGATCGTCTCGACCATTTCAGCGGTGCGGAACACCCGGTCATAGAGGTCGCGCAACACGCCGAGCCCGAGCCCGGCGATCAGGCCGCCGAGGGCCGAGAGCGCGAGCACGACCAAGGTCTGCGGATGGCTCTTGCTGAGCGGACGCGAGGCGCGGGTGATCACCCGCGCCTCGCTGACCGGGAACGACTGCTGCTGCACGTTTTCCATGTAGCGCTGCAGGAAATTGTCGTAGAGCGAGCGATAGGTCTGCGCCGAGCTCTCGAGCTCGCGCAGCGTGACCTGCGCCTGGTTGGTCGACTGCGACTGCGACACCGAGTCGTTCACGGCGCGCTCGATCTCGTTCTGGCGCTGCTGGGCGATCGCATAGTCGCTCTTGTAGCTTTCGGCGAGCCGCTTCAGTTCATCGATGATCGACGACTGGATCTCGCGCATCTGGTTGCGCAGGTTGACGGCGGCCAGGTGATTGTAGCCGTAGCGCGACGACCAGTCGGCCTCGCGGTTGGCAAGCTCGAGATATTGCGAGCGCAGCTTGGTGATGACCTGGTTGTTCAGGGTATCGGCCACCGTCGCATCGGGGACGCCTCCCTTCACCACCGCCTCGATGCGGTCGAGCTTGGCCTTGGCGTCGGTGACCTGCGACTTCACCTGGAGCAGCTGGGTGTTGAGCTCGCCGAGCTGCTGCTCGTTGAGCAGCTTGCCGCTGGAGGTGACGATGTTGTTGGTCTTCTTGTAGTCGAGCACCGCGCGCTCGGCGTTGGATGCCTGCGTGCGCAGCTCCTGGATGCGGTCCTGCAGCCAGACACTGGCGCGGCGCGTCGCCTGATATTTGGAATTGAGCTGATCGACGATATAGGCGTCGGCGACGGCGTTCGCGATCTGCGCCGCGCGCTCGGGATCGAGCGAGCGGAAGCTGACCTCGATCACATAGGTCATGCCGCGGCGGCGGACGTCGAGCTGCTTCTGGAACGTGCGGACCGCGCGCCGGGTCCGGTCGAATTCGGTGGGCGGCGCCCCGCCGGCGAGCAGGCCGGACACGAAATCGAGCACGGCTCCTACCGCGCCGGCCCTGGAGCCGACGAATTCCGGATCCTCGTCGAGCTTGAGGTCTCGGATCACCGCGAGCGCCACATTCTCCGACTTCAGGATTTCGACCTGGCTCTCGACCGCGGCGGAATCGACCGGGGCCTCGCTCACCGGCGATTGCTGCTGGAAGGCCTGGAATTTGCGCGTGTCGATGATCATCGTGGCAAGCGCCGTATAGCTCGGCGCCGCCGTCGCCAGATAGCAGATGCCGCCGAACAGGCAGAGCGCGGCGGTCCCGAGGATGACCCAGTATTGCCGGAGCAGATAGGTGACGAAGGCGTCAAAGGTTTCCGCCAGCGACGGCAATTCAGCCGGACGATTTCTCAGATCGACAGACGGCGAAATCTGGTTGCGCTGAGCATCTCGTCCTATCGCCGCGCCGGCAGGATGGATCCTGCCCTCGCGCCCTCCAATGATCCTGGGAAGCGTCCCGCCGCCGACACCGAAGCGCGTTGCTGCAGAAAGTTCTCCATTGGCGATCGGACGTCCGCTCAGGGGGTAACTGTTGAAATGAGTGTGGTGCCGGTGCCCGTGGCGGTACCGGTCGTCGTGCTGCCCGAACTGCTGACCGACGAGGTGAAGCTGAAGATGCCGGTGTTCACGCTGTTGCCGTCGATGGCCTCGAGCGTTCCGCCGCCGGCGCCGCTGGCGCCCAGCGCGCTGGTCTGGCCGCCGGATGCACCGGCGCTGCCCGCGCCGCCGGCGCCGGTCGCCGCGGTGCCGCTGTCACCCGACGCAGCGGCAAACGCCATCACGGTGTCGAGATCCTTGGTGTCGGCAATCGCCTGCTGGATGCGCGTCGCGTAGGGCTGGTTGCTGCGCACCACGATGCGCGCGGCCTGGGCGAGACCGGCGGCGATCGCCGTCTTCTGGTCCTTGCTTGCCTTGGCGAGCAGCGCGATCAGCGGATCGAGCGATGTCGGATCGTTGAGGGCGAAATCGCGCGCCCGCGAGGTCAACTCCACACCCGCGTTCGGATATTGGGTCAGCAGTTGCTCCGGGCTGGCCTTGAAATTGGTGACCGCCTGGGACAGCTGGATTAGCCCGCCAGGTGTCTCCGCCATCGCCGCGCCACCGGGTGTCGCGAGCGCCAGCATCACCAACATCGCCAAGCGCGGGGCGGAAAGCCGCCGGATCGCTCAAATGTGAACACAGCTATCTCCCTAACGAATACTAACAGTTCGTTAGCATAGCCAGAGTTATCGCGCCAATTAAATAGCCTCGCCGGCCGCGGCCGGGCGTTGGCGCGCGAAATCAGCGTTAACCGGCCGCCCGACCGTAACACGGGCGTCGCGGCCACCGCCGGCGCCGGAGCGAAAGGATTGCGACAGGCCTGCCCCGAGCAAGGCCGCGATAACAACGGCATAGCCGGTGATCTGGAGCGAGAAATCGATCATCGAATGGAGCGCGCCGGCGGCCGACGCGCAGAGCGCCGCGAGCGGCACGATCACGTCGCGGCGGCGGGTCCGCACGCCATGCGCGAGCACGCCGAACGCTGCGAGCAGCGCGATCATGGCGGCGCCGGCCATTAACATTCCGCCGTCGGACGCCAGTTCGAGCCAGCTGTTGTGCGCCCGGTTCCAGGTCCCGCGCAGCGAGATGTCGTCGGTGCGATAGGCCGGATAGACCCATTCGAAGGTCCCGAAACCATCGCCGAGCCACGGGTGATCCCAGATCATCCGCAACGTTGCGCGATAGGTGGAGAACCGTCCCTCATCCGACAGGCCCATCGTGCTGAAGCGCGCGCCAACGCTACCGCCGAGAAGCTGCAGCAGTGCCAGCGCGACCAGGCTGCCGACGCCGAGCGCCACGATCATGCCGTAGCGGCGCGGCACGCGGTTACGAAAGAAGATCGCGGCGGCTGCGACCGCAGCGAGCAGCGAGATCCCGACGCCGCCGCGCGAGCCGGTCAGAAACATCGCCAGCAGGCAAGTAAGCCAGCCGAACGCATGGCCGGCGAGCCGGCGCCGCGCCGGCATATCGAGGCGCGCAAGCAGCCCTGACAGGCCGGCACGGCGCGGCGGCCAATGCCGCTCGATCAGCTCGCAGCCGAACAACAGCCAGATCAGCGCACAGCAGCCGTAATAGATGCCGGCCGTGTTGCGATTGACAAAGGGAGATGTCAGCCACGCCAGGTGCGCCTGCTTCTCGTGCACCAGGTAGATCCGGGTGGGATCGACCGTGAAAGTGATGATGCCGCAGATCGCATAGACCAGGCCCGCCGCGGCCACCGCCCGCAACAACCCGCGCGCCAGTCTGCGGTTGGCACCGAGCACCACGCCGATGGCGAAGCTGAGCAGGCAAACGATTCCGACGCCGATCGAATAGAACGGCTGACCGCGCGCGATCGATACGGCCGGCGGCAGCTCGGCAGGCAGCAATCTGCCGGCCTGCGCCCACAACGCGTTCGGCGCCACACCCGACCAGGGGTGGAGCGCCGACTGCTCGTGCAGCACCAGCATGGCAAGCGCCGTCAACAACGCCGTCACGGCGAGGATCATGAGCTGACTGCCGCGCAGGCGCATCGGCAACACCCCGAGCAGTGCAATCCCGAGCAGGATCGACCAGATCGCGGGCGCAACCGTACCGACCGAGCCGAGCGGCAGCGGCGCCAAAGCGACGACGGCGCAGAACAGCCACGATGACCAGCGCACCGGCCACGGCAACGCCGTCGCCTCGCTTGAGCCGGAAGCTAATCGCAAACGTGTCATGAAGCCGGCCGTGCCGGCTCACGCCCCAATATCAGGGCGCAAGCTTGATCGAATTACGAAGTAAGGTTGCGTTGTAGGCGGCCACGATCGGATCGTTCGCCGTTGCCGTCACGAGGCGGATCTGCTGCATCACCTTGGCGTCCTCGACGGATGCCGCGTTCGACGCATAGAGCACGTCCTTGTTGCGCAACTGGAAGCGCGTGGCCAGGAAATAGCCGGCCGGATCGCGGAAATTGATGTTGTAGACGACCGGGATGATCGGCCCTGAATATTTGCTGACGTCGACGCCAAGCTTGGCGGCCACCTCCGGCAGTTCGCCGCGATAGACGAACACCGAGGCCGGATCGGCCGAGGAGTCGTTCAGGCCGCCCGCCTTGGCAACGGCTTCGGCGAGCGAGATGCGCCAGGCCTCGAAATTGAACTGGCCCTGCGCGCCCGACGCGCCGAAGGCGACGAAGGTCTGCGGCTCGCGGTAGACATAAATGGTGTCGCCGGGATGGGCGTAGATATTGCTCTTGGGCTCGTAGACCAGCTGGCCGAACGGCACCGTAGTACGTTTGCCGTCGCGCTCGAGCATGACCCATGTGTCAAAGCCCTGCCCTTTCGGGCCGCCGGCGCGCGTGATGGCGTCGAGCACATGCTCACCCGCGGCATTGGCGGGGAAGCGGTTCGGCGAATCGACCTCGCCGAGCACGGAGATCAGCGAGGTGCGCTGCTCGATCAGGGCGACCACGGCCTGCGGCTCGATCGCGCGGTTCTTCAGCGCATCGACGATCGAGCGCTGCACTTCGGTCGGTGTGCGGTTCTTGGCGCGGATCGCGCCGGCATAAGGCACCGAGATGTTGCCGTCGGTATCGACGTTCTGGTTCGGCAGCGTGATGTAGTTGCCGGGACGCACGCCGGCCTCGACCGGAATGAACAGACCGCCGGCCGCGGCCTCGAAGATCGTGACGCTGACGACGTCGCCGATGCCGAAGCGGATGTCCTTCGGCGGCGGGCCCTGAATGCCGCCGGCGAGTTGCGGCGCGAATGACGCCAGCACGTTCTCGATCTGCGGTGTGATCTTGACCATCGCATAGGGCAGGCTTTCAGGATCGCGCTGCCCGGCCACGACATCGGAGCTCGTCGGACCGTTGGTCGGCATGTAATGGCAACCGCTGACCCAACAGGCGGCCGCAAGCAATAACATTACCCGAATGAAATTCGCACGCGACATTCAAATACTCCGGCCGTGCCGTAACACGCCGACTATCACAATCACAAGTTTCCGCGATATATTGCGATGCAATTGATAAATAATGTTAGCGAGGTGAGGCAATTCGGCGACACCGGCGCACCGCCGTGAGACAAAGCCCCGCGCGCCGTCACTCCGGCTTTGCTTTCGTCCGATCTCCCCGTTATCTGTGAATGAGATGGTTTGAGTTAACCGATTGAGGGTTCGATGGCCCGCAGGAAGCTACCCGCGATCGCGTTGGGAATGGTCGTCCTGCTGCTGGGCGGTTCTGTTGGCAGCGCAGTTTTTGCCGCAGAACTAAGCGTTTCCCCGACCCCGCGCGCTGTGCAACGGGTCAGCGGCAACTGTCAGCGGCTGCAATATTGTCGTGGCGACGTCTGCCAGTGGAAACGGGTTTGCTGGCACGGCTGTCCCGATCGCTACTCCTGCGCGCCGCTCTACGGCGCCTATGGACCGTATGGCGGCCGCGATTATTGGGCTGCCTATAGTTACGGCGATCTCCGCCCGTTCTGAATGTTAATCGACTAACAAAGCCACAGGCCATTCGGGCGTCGGCCGGCACCGCGCCGGCGGCTCTGCGACGTGCGGGTTAACCCCGGCTTAGGCCCGGCCCGATATCTTGGGGGCGCAGGGTTTGGTTATGTTATTTGTTTTCCTTGGCAATTTGATCGGCGGCGCCGTTCTCGGCCGGCGCCAGCACTGTCTGGTGCTGGCGCCGGTGGCGCTCGCGGAATTCGCGGTGCTGGCCGCCATCGGAGTCGCGCGCCTGTCGTGGTCGGGAACCGCGCTGCTCATGATCGCGCGATCGTAGCGCTGCAAGTCGGATATCTGGCAGGCGCCTTCGCGCCGCTGTTCTGGTCTCGCACCTCGGCGCCACGTCTCGCCCTGCGCCGTTCGCATTAGCAGCCCATAACACTGCCCCCTTTGGCGCGCCCGATTTCCGTTGACCTCGCGGCAAGCCCGGGGCATCCCGCTGCCTTGCGTCTCATCCTCTGCAGGACCTCCCCCTCTCGTGTGGAACGTCACGGCCTTTATCTGCATCTTGATCGGGGCGTCGATTCCGCTCGGTCTCATCGACGCATCGCTCGCGACGGGTCTCGTCGGCGCGGCGACGTCGCTCGGACTAATCGCAAGCCTGCTGGCGATCCGTCCAGGTGAGCTGTCGTTCCTGAAGTCGGTCGCCGGTCCCGCTGTTGCGGCGGCGCTTCTGCCGATGCTCTGGATTATCCTGCAGATGCTTCCCCTCGCAGCCCTGGCGCATCCGGTGTGGAAGTTCGCCGGCGAAACACTGGGAGCACAGCTCAGCGGCAGCATCACGATCGACACCGGCGCAAGCCTTGGCGCGCTGCTGATCTGGCTGTCACTCATGTCAGTCATGATCACCGCCGCCGCGATCGCGATCGACGCCCGCCGCGCCGATATGGTGGCCCGCACCATTGCAGCAACGGCGGCCGTCGCGGCCCTGATCCTGCTGCTATCAAGCGATCCGGTCAAAGTCTGGCCTGGCGCTGCGCGCGATGAGACGGCAAACGGATTCCTGGTCGTCGTTCTCGTTGGCGTTCCGCTCAACCTTGCGCGCGCGCTCGACGTCGGTGGACACGCCGATGGCCGCACCGCAGCCCAATTGACACGGCTGCGCTGGATGCTCGCCGCCGGCGCGCTGTTCTGCGCCGTCAGCGCCTGCTGGGTTGGGCGGCGCGGCGCCGCGATCGCGATCGCGATCGCCGCGGGCATCGCCCTGGTCCTGATGACCTTCGCCGCGCGGAAACTTCATCTGCACCGCTGGAGCAGCGCTGCCGCCGCGGCAGCGATCGCGCTGATCGCCCTGGCGACGGCGATCGGCAATCGTCATCCCGACGTGCCGCTTGCGGTCGCCTTTGTTCATGCACCGTCCGAGTTCGTGCAATCGACCCACAATCTGCTCGCCGACCTGCCCGCGCTCGGCAGCGGCGCCGGCACCACGGCAACGCTGGCGTCGACTTATATGGACTGGCAGGGCGCCACCACGCGGCCCGTGGTTGCGACCAGCGCGGCGGCCTCGATCGCCCAGTTCGGCTCCGCCATGTTCTGGACTTTAGTCGCGGCTATCATCGTCGGCATCGCAGCGTTCACGGCCGGTGCGCGCAATCGCGGCCGAGACTGGTCCTACCCTGCATCGGCCGCAGCCGTCCTGCTGACGCTGCTGCTGGCTAGCTTCACCTTGCCGGAATTGCCGGCGCTGCCCGGAGTGATCGTGTTGGGAGCCGTGATCGGAACAGGACTGGCACAGCGGATCAGCCGTTCACGGTTGCAGGCGGGCTAGACGCTAGATGCGCAGCTTCCTCAAGCGTCTTGTCGGCCAGACCGGCGATCTCGAACATGAGGGCGACGAGACCTGCATCTACGCAGTCGGCGATATCCACGGTCACGCCGACCTGCTGCACGAGATCTGCGCCCGCATCGATGCCGACATCGGTCGGTTCCGGCCGGCGCGACCGATCCAGGTGTTCCTCGGCGACTATATCGATCGCGGACCGGATTCGCGCGATGTCATCGCCATGCTCGATCAACGCCGCCGCACCCGCAGCATGGTCTGCCTGCTCGGCAATCACGAGGCCTGCCTGCTGGAATTTCTCGTCAATCCCGACATGCTCGCGCAATGGCGGCAGTTTGGCGGCTTGCAAACGCTGATGTCCTACGGCCTGACGCCCTCGCCCAATCCCGACGCTTCCGAACGCAGGGCGCTCGCCCGGCAATTGATCCGCCAGATGCCGCCGGCCCATCTCGCCTTCCTGCGCTCGCTGCCGCTCTGTTATGTGCACAAACGCTATTTCTTCGTCCATGCCGGCGTCAGGCCCGGCGTCGCGCTCAACCAGCAGCGCAAGGAGGATCTGCTCTGGATCCGCGACGACTTCCTGATCTCGGAAGATGATTTCGGCAAGGTCGTGGTCCACGGCCATACGCCGGTGCATGAGGCCGAGCTGCTGCGCAACCGCATCAATGTCGACACCGGTGCCTATGCGACCGGCCGCCTGACCTGCGTCAAGCTCGAGGGAGCACGGCGAACCTTGCTGATGACCGGCAACCGGGCCGCGCGCCATGGCTAATGCGATGGCTAACACGATGGCTGACGCGATCGGCCGGAATGCGAGGCGCCTCTCGCCGGCCTTCGTGCCGGCGGCCGCTGCGATCGGCGCGGCGACGCTGGCCTTGTCGGCCTGGTGGCTCGCCGCCGATGCATTGCGCGGCAGACCGGCGATCGCCGCAGAGGTCGGCATGGTCCGAGGCGAGCTGTGGCTGCGCGACGGCTGGAGCCAATTGCAGACGTCACCGGAGGCGGCCGAAGCCGCGTTCACGCGCGCGCTTCGCCTCTCGCCGATGGACGCCGGCGCCTGGTTCGGCCTCGCCTCGGCAACCGGACGGTTCGACTGGCTGAACCCGACCGCGTCGAAGGCGCTCAAGATGTCCTACTATACCGGCTTCAACCGCAGCGACTTGATCGCGCCGCGCCTGATCCTTTTGGCGCAGGTCGACACCACGCGCGATGTCGAATTGGTCGACCTGCTGCAGCGGCAGATCCGCCTGATCCTCACCCGGGCGCCGGAGCTGAAGGGCGCGATCGGGCAGGCCTATCGCGTGGCTGGCGATGCCAACCGGCGCATCATCGAGGCGGAATTCAAGGACGCCAACCAGAGCATTCCGCAGTAAGGCGCGCCTGGCGCCCAGATGCCCAGCCGTCAGATACCCTTGTGATGCAACACCGCGCCGACCGTGCGCAGCAGGATGCGCAGGTCGAGCACGAAGCTCCAGCTCTTGATGTAGATGAGGTCATGCGCCACGCGCAGCTGCATGTCCTCGATCGCCGGCGTCGCGCCGCGCAGCCCTTGCACCTGCGCGAGACCGGTGATGCCGGGCTTGACGTGCTGGCGCTCTGCATAGCTCGCGATCAGCTTCGAATATTTGTCGTCATGCGCCAGCGCGTGCGGCCGCGGCCCGACCAGCGACATGTCGCCGCGCAATACGTTCACCAGCTGCGGCAGTTCGTCGATGCTGCGGCGGCGCAGGGTCGCGCCGATCCCGGTCAGCCGCGGATCGTTCGGGCGAGCCTGCGTGATGACATCGCCATCCTCGAGCACGTGCATCGAGCGGAATTTGAGGATGGTGAATTGCTTGCCGTCGAAGCCGTTACGGCGCTGCCGGAACAGGATCGGTCCCCTGGAGTCGAGCTTGATCGCAATTGCCGTTCCGATCAGCAGCGGCGCGAACAGCACCAGGAGGCCGCTGGATGCCACGATGTCGAACAGCCGCTTGCCGGCGCGCTCGAGCGAAGTAAGCGGCGAGCGCTGCATTTCCAGCGTCGGGATCGGGCCGGTCGCCACCATCCGCAGCGCCAGGAACCGCTCCGCGGTCCGGTCCGGCAGCAGCCGCACCGGCAGCGGCGATACCCGCAGCTGATCGCACACGAACTGGATGCGCGGCTCCTGCTGCCAGGGCATGGCCAGGATGATCTCGTCGACGCCGCACTCGCGGGCTGCAAGAATGGCCGACGCGACGGCGGCCCGGTCGCCGGCGTCGTCGGACGATCCGGAGAGCTGGACCCGTCGCACCTCGCTGAGGCCGAAATCGCGCAGCAGGCTCGCTTGCCGCACCCGGGACAATTCGTCCGCCATCCCGACCACGACCGCGCGGCGCGTGGCCAGCATGCCGCGGTCGATCGCGCGTTGCAGCGGTGCCTGCAGCAGCATCCGTCCGCCGACCAGCCCGAGGCCGCCGATCAGGCCAAATGACAGCACCGACCCGCGCGAGACGCCGGAACCCACCTTCAAAAGGAAGATGATCAGGGTCATCAGCAGAACGACCAGCAGCCATCCGCCGAGCAGGCTGCTCCAGCGCCGGTCGAGACCGGCCAGCACCTGCGCATTGTAGAGGCCCTGCGACTTCGCCACGAACATGTGAAGGATGGCGGCGAGGACCCCGATCCCTAGAAAACCCTCGAAGCTGTTGCTATAAACCGTGTGGTAGTAAAAGAGGTGATAGGCCGCGCCGCCGACGATGCTGGACAGCACGACGATTATCATCTCGAACGCGACGGCAAACGCCTCGAGGGAGGCGAAAGCTAACGAGAAGGCGCCGAAGTTAACCGGTACCTTCGCCAATCGAGCGTCCGAAAGGTCGGTCATCGGGAATTAACATTCGTGTTAACAATTCATATGTGTATTATCAGGCGAGTTGTGAGCTCGCAAGACCTGCTGCGGATATCGGATAGAGAGCGCGCATGAGTTCATCGGCTGGCGAAACCGAGGCCGCGCTGGTGGCCCTCCTCCATCTCATCCGCCTGATGGGCGCCGAGCTCGTCGCGGGCCAGCACCGCGACGACGTCGAGGTACTGGTCAAGGCGATCGAGACAAAGCTGCGGGCGGCCCGCTTCCCGGCCGACATGCCGAATCAGGACATCATCGCAGGTCTGGACCTTGCGCAGGCCAGACTGCGTCCGATCTTCGAAGAGCTGCGCGCAAGATCGGAGAAGGCACATCTGAGCGACCAGCTGCTGCTGGCTCCCAGGCCTTCACGCATCCACTAACGGATAACTTACGTCAGCTTTGGGCTTCACCACGGCGGGGCAAGCCGCTCCCGCCGCCGGACCTGAGCGCAAGCTTTTCCTCGATCTTCATTTTCTCGAGCAGCAAGTCGGTCACGATCCGGCGCAGCCGTTCATTTTCCAGCCGTAATTCATCAATACGGTTATGGACAGGGGGGATCCCATCTCTATCATCGGTGCGAGCGGCGAATTCGGTAACGGTACCATTCGCCTGGTGGCCACGTGCGGCCTCCTGCTTGCGCCAGCGATGAAATGTCATCACGCTAACGCCCAGCACCTTGCACGCTTGGGCTTGGGACTGCCCCCGCGCCATGAGTTCCTCGGCCTGTTTGACCTTGGAACTGATCTCCTCAGTAGAATGACGCCTCATTGGTCATCTCATTGCCCCCTAGATTAGCAATCATCGCATGGCCTATAAGCTATGTAAATGCAACAGGAAATTCAAATTGAGGGTTTCCCGGGGGCCTTTCGGGAGCCTCGAACTTGCCGGTCGGCAGCAACACATAGTGCGAAGAAACGCCGAAGCTGCAAGGTATTGAGCCGAATATACGGGGAATATTCCTCCGCTGAAAGGGCCCGATAAAAAAAGTTATACGACTTTCTGTGTATGAGAGTTTGATCGGGATAACTGGCGCACTGTTTGCATTCTCAAACGGGAAGCAAATGAGAATATTCAATCGGTCTCTCGACAGATTGTGAGTGCGCCATGCCTCGCCGCGATAATCGCCCCACCGGTCAAGCGCAACTTTCACAAATTTCTAACAAATTAATCCCGCCACTTTCGCGTCCGACCGCTTGCGGGCGCTCACGCCCAGCAGTAGTTACTAGGACGTTAGGTGTCATGAGGGTTTCAACATATTTGAGGATTATTTTCACGAAACCTAACGCTCATATCTCGATCCACGAATTATCAATTAAGTGCTTTCCCACCCGAGGCCATCAGGCGGAACCACGTCCGCCCGATAATCCGCGAACCATTCTGTGCTGACGCTTGTCAGAGCCAGCCTCTGATCAACATTTTCGCGAGGATCGACACCATGGCGCGTCTCAAGGTCTTCGAGGGGAACCAACCCGCGTCAAGCGAGGCGGCCGACATCCTGGAACGCCTCGTCGCGGAGAATCGCGAGCTCCGGCATACCGCGGTCGAACTGGTCTTGCAGAATTGGATCCTGCGCGAGCGTCTGTCCGATGTCGGGGCACGCAAGTCCGTGCCGCTGGAGCACTGACCGCCCCAACCCTCACGACCGCGATTGTCCGCAGCAACGTCCGCCAGCTCGCCTAGACGAGCATCGGGCCAGCGCATCATTCAATTTAGAATTGAAATGTCCGCAACTGCAGGCGCGCCAGCATGCTCGCCGGATTGGCAAGGATGTGGCCGCATATTCTGCCGATGAGAAAGAGGCTGACGGACTTCAGCTGTGAACCCGGCGCAGCGCGACGCGCGGGGTGTTCTGCTCTCGAGACATGCCGAACGAACGCGACGAGCCCGGGCGTTCCTGGATTTCACGTAACTCAGCGATATCAAGCATCAGCGCAACGACTTCGTTGCGCAGCGATTGATTGGTCGCGAGCAACGCCTCTTCGATCGGCTGATGCAAATGTTGAACTTTGTGCTGCTTCATGGCGCGCCCTCGCTCTGCGGTTAAGGGTATGAGCGATGTGATTGAAGTTTCGATGACAGGGTTATTCCGCGCACATGGAAGGCGGTTAATGGGGCAGGTTTGCGACCAACATGGCTCCGAGTTAAATTTTCTCAATCAGGTTCCACAACCTGATCGCGAAGCGCTCGATCGGCGGCCTTTGATGTGTCGTACAGATGAGTTGGCAGCGGCAGCTATGAGGCGCGCGGCTGGACAACGCGGCTCAATGTCGGTCGGAAGCTCTACCAAGCGCATGATATTGCTTGGTGATCATTGATGGCTGCCGTGTCGTTCAACCGAACGTGCATTGTCCGGCTATCACAATGTCGCCGTGTTACAGCGATCGCGCTTCAAGGGACGCGCTCAGGCGCACACAAGATATTCCACCAAAGCTGCTCCGTAGACGCAAAATCTGCTGCTGCCACGTCCATCAAGGATCGCAGAGTGTTTCGACCGGTTGCGAATATTGAAGCGGCTGACGGTGTCCTGAAGCGCTCGAGCAATCCAGCGAAATGAATTCAACGCTGAACATCGGACCAAACGCGATTTCGCCTCCGCCGGCACCAACCGCGCTAACGCTATTCTAATTAAAATGAGCGGGACCGAAGCGTCCGGCTTGAACAGTGGGAGTGAACGCCTTTCGCGCGCCTGTCGCTGCATTCGCACGCTTGCACAGTCGCCACGAACAGCAGCGACAGCGAAGATTCGCCATAAGCATCGCTAATTCGCCCCGCGTCGCGATCGCGCGCTATTTCGATTTAGGAGGCGTATCGTCGTCCATCTTGCCACCATTGGCGACGCACTTGTTGAAATAGTCCCGCTGGGCTTTGGCGCCTCCCCGCGCGCTCCCGGAAGCGGGATTGCCGGGCTGTAGCGGCGGAAATGCCTTCGCGACCAGGGCATCGCAGGCGCGCGCCACCTGCACGTCGATCGCATGCGCGGGAACCATTGCGCTGGAGATCATGATCACGGCTGAGGCGATCGCAAAACCCGAGATAACTCGCATTGCCACACTCCGTTCCAAACTGAATCAGTTTTTTTCTCGAGCCCGGACTCGCAAGGAGCGCACTAAAGCATGATCCGGAAAAGTGCGAAGCGGTTTTCCGTCGCAACAAAACGCGGATCGCGTTTGCGCGAAGATCAAGCTCTGACTGCGAGCTGAAACACGACGACGATTCTCGCGGCGCCTAGGTCCGATCGACGTCGTGATAGGCCCGATACCAGGCGACAAACCTGGCAATGCCATCCTCGATCCGCGTCTGCGGGCGGAAGCCGATTTCACGCTCCAGGTCGGAGACGTCGGCCGACGTCTCCAGTACATCTCCCGGTTGCATCGGCATCAACTGCTTTTCGGCCTGCCGCCCCAAGCCCTGCTCGAGCAGCGCCACCACATGCATCAGTTCTTCCGGCCTGCTGTTGCCGATATTGTAGACCCGCCACGGCGCCCGGCTCGAGCCCGGATCGGGATGCGCTCCCGACCAGTTGACGTCGCCTTCCGGCGCGCGGCCGATCAACCGCACCATCGCCTCAACCACGTCGTCGACATAGGTGAAGTCGCGCCGCATGTTGCCGTTGTTGAACAGCTGGATCGGCTTGCCCTTGGTGATCGCGTCGGCGAACGCATAGAGCGCCATGTCCGGCCGATACCACGTCCCATACACGGTGAAAAACCGCAGCCCGGTTGCCGGCACGCGATACAGATGGCTATAGGAATGGGCGATCAGCTCGTTGGCCTTCTTGGTTGCGGCGTACAGGCTGACGGGATGGTCGACATTGTCGTGGACCGAAAACGGCAATTTGGTGTTGGCGCCATAGACCGACGATGAGGACGCAAACAACAGGTGCTTGCACGCGGTGTGTCGGCAGCCCTCGAGGACGTTGAGGAAGCCCTCCAGATTGGAATCCGCATAGGCGTGCGGGTTCTGCAGGGAATAGCGCACGCCGGCCTGCGCGGCGAGATGCACCACGACCTCGAAGCGATAACGCTCGAACAGGGCCTTCATGCCGGCTCGGTCGGCGAGGTCGAGCTCCACGAAGGTGAAGCCACGGTGCTGCTTGAGCAGATCGAGGCGCGCGCGCTTGAGCGCCGGGTCGTAATAGTCGTTCAGATTGTCGAGGCCGATGACCGGCTGCCCTGCCCGCAGCAGATGCTCCGCCAGATGGAAGCCGATGAAGCCGGCGCAGCCCGTGACGAGTAGATTGCCTGCGATCACCACGTCTTGCCCGTGCCTTTCGCCTTGCGCCGGACCATTCGAATAAGCCGTTACACGCGGCCGCCGCAGCTGTCTTCGCGTTGCGCGCCGCCAGGCGTCAGTTGCTGGCGCCCGGAGGCTTGTAGTCCGGAAAGCGGCTCAGGACGGCAGCTTTCATGAACTTGAAGTGCGCAATCTCGGTCGCCAATTCCTTCAGCCGGCGCTGGCCGTTGGAGATCTCGGCGTCAAACAGGTCTTGATGATAGTTGTCAAGCGCCTCGCGTTCCAGATATTCGTCGGTGCCGTTGCCGAGAGTCACCGCGGCGCGGGCCAGAACATCATCGACGCGGCGGCCAAGACCGGATTGCTCGCTTTCGGCCGCCTGCAACGCGGCCTCTATCGCGGCCATGATCGATCCGATCCGGGCGCGATCGGTCTCGGCATCGCGCTCGGCCGAGCGTGCCTTGAACCCTTCCTCGCCGCGCCGCGATTTGATCAGGTCCTGCGCGCGAGACCGCAAAAACAGCTGAAACATCTGTCAGTATCCGGTTCGGGCCCATTGAGGCAGCACAGGTCAAAATCGCCCGGTCTTAGTTAAAAAAGGGTGAATTGCCCTCGTGCCCGGCCCTCAGGTCGGCTTTCCACTTGATCCAGGCCTTGTCGTGCTTGTCATAGAGCTCGAGCCACCGTCCCTCACCGGCTGACGGCACCAGGCCCGTCCCGTTATCGTGCCCGTCCGCCAGTCCCGGCAGCGAGGAGTCCAGGTCCTCGAACTCCGACGTCTCCTCAAGCGTCAGCCCGACCAGCACACGCTTGCCACTGACATCGACGACATACCGCCTTGGCGAATGCCCCCTGAGATCACTCATGACGTGAAAGTTCCCTTGCGATCCGCGGGGCTGGCGACGAGATCAGGGGCACGCTGGCATGCAACCAACCCGCCTGCCGCAACGGACGCCGACATGATGACCGATTGCATGTTGCCAGCCAACCCCAACTCACCGCACACCGTCGCGCTACCTCGATCGAACTACTCCGCTAGAACGCGCGACGCATGTGGCCGAACGCACTGACCGGCTGTTCCCGCCTCGACGATTTCGCGGCTGATGGCGCCACATACGGCGCATAGATCCGATATTGCGCGCGGCGCTTGTGCGACCGCCACGAGCGCGCGGCGAAACCGGAGAAGAAGCCTGCGACGAACACCGCCGCGAGAATCAGAGCAGGAGAAACCATCACAACCGTCCACGTTCGCCCCGATGTTATTAACATTCGAAGTTGTGACGACATCATGATTGGACGCGCCGAAAGATTGTTCAGCCGCTGGAATTTTTGTGCAATCGAACGACGCATCAATGATCAGGCGTCGACAATAATTGTTCTCGCGAGAGAACGTCTCAGGAGAACCACCAGAGCATGAATTTCAGGAACATCGAGCTGAGAAGATAAATCCACCCCGCCATCGCCAGCACCGTCAGTCCGACGAAGACACCTGAAACGCTTTTCTCCTTGAAGCGCGCCAGCAACGAGTTTTTTTCTTCTTGCGAGTAGAACATCTCAGGCTCAAGGCGTAACTGATTCAAATCAGCTAGCAGTCAATTTCGATGATCTCGTGACGCGTCGCAGCAGCCATTCGCATCGCGCATCACAGATCACCGCTGCAAAACGCCGCCAGGCCGCACGCCATCGCGCAGTGGAAATTCCGTTCGACACGATCAGGAATTTTACGTCGGCGATCGCGGCGGCCCGCGCGCCGGAATTTCCCTTCGGATCCTCGCCCGATCGGCGTCACATACGTCGATCAAGACGGTCGTGCAGCTTGACCATGCGACGTGGCCGGCATGCAGGATAGCCGCGCGCCGGAGGCCGGCGCGACCGAACGGATTCTTCCCGGGAGCAATCTGCCCGCTTCGCCCTGCCTCTCAGTTTAACAATCAAGTCCTCGCACGCGGTCAACCAATATAATCGCCTCACACGCGGAAAAAGGCGAACCAGACAATGCCGAGGATCAGGACGGCCAGCCCTGTCGAGGCCGTGAGCAGCGCGAGAACCGAAGGTCCAGGCTCGGCCTGCCGTGCCTCGGTCGGGGTTTCGACGATTTGACCGTGTCGTTCCGTTGCCATGGCAACCTCTTTGCTTAAGTGCCTGTAATTCCGGCGTTTGCCGCGCCCCTTCGACAGCCAACGCGTGATCGGGAGCGATGTTCCGAGAGCGTTGACGGCTGGGCCGACGGCAGTCCCGCCCGCCGCGTCAAACGGGCGCAGCGCGAGGACACGGTTAACGCCGTTGCGAGATTCACCGGGCCGTGTTGTTTCAAACTGGGGTTCCCGGTGTTATCCTTGACCGTTCCGTCGGTTGCGTAATCGGAGTTTCCCTGGAGTTTCCCCATGGCCCCTCGCGCCAATTGGAAGGGCTTTTTGCGCCTTTCGCTCGTGACTTGCCCGGTTGCCCTGTACCCGGCGACATCGGATACCGAAAAGGTCTCCTTCAACCAGATCAACCGCAAGACCGGCCACCGGATCAAATACGCCAAGGTCGACGCCGAGACCGGCGAGGAAGTCTCCACCGAAGACATCATGAAGGGCTACAAGGTCGACACCGACACCTATATCGAGGTCACCAAGGAAGAGCTCGACGACATCGCGCTGGATTCGACCCGCACCATCGAGATCGACGAATTCGTGCCGCGCAGCGAGATCGACAGCCGCTATCTGATCCGTCCCTACTACCTCGTTCCCGACGGCAAGGTCGGCCACGACGCCTTTGCGGTGATCCGCGAGACCATCCGCAGCCTGAACAAGGTCGCGATCGGCCGCGTGGTGTTGACCAATCGCGAGCACATCATCGCGCTCGAGCCGCTCGACAACGGGCTGATGGGCACGCTGTTGCGCTACCCGTATGAGGTGCGCAGCGAGAAGGAGTATTTCGACGACATCCAGGATGTGAAGATCACCAAGGACATGCTCGATCTCGCCAAGCACATCGTCGAGCAGAAGTCCGCCGACTTTGATCCGGAGGAGTTCGAGGACCGCTACGAGCAGGCGCTGATCGACCTGATCAACCAGAAGCGCAACGGCATCAAGGTCGCCAAGCCCGCGGCGAAGACCAGCGGCAACGTCATCAACCTGATGGACGCGCTGAAGAAGAGCCTCGCCAACGAGAAGCAGGCCGCGCCCGCCAAGACTGAAGCAAAGGCCGCGAAGGGCAAGAAGCCGAAGAAGCGCATCGAGGGCCAGCGCGAAATGCTGCTGCCGATCTCGGGCAGCGGCAAGCGCGAGCCCAAGGAGGCCGCCAAGCCCGAGCCGAAGAAGGCCGAGAAGACAACGCGCGCCCAGGGCACCGCGGCGCGCAAGAAGGCAGGCTAGCGCAGCGACCGCAAGATGAGCCCGGTCCACAGCGCCTGAGATGTCCCGGTCGAGATGCCCTGGTCGACGCCGTTTGACGAACCGATCGCGCTGCATCGCGGCGGCACGCTGGTGACGCTGCAGCACGCTGCCGACTACATCATGAAGCTATCGGAAGACACCCAGCAGGAGACGCGCTGGCAGATCGCGGTCGAGCATCTGATCAATGCGGCGGAACAAGGTGCCGGCTGGTTGATGTTCGCGCGCATCGCGATGCTGCGCGCGTTGAATGGGGACGACTGAATCCGGAAAATGGCGAACTGCCGGCAGCGCTTACTTGAATGCCGAACTGACGGCATTGAATTGGCCGCTTACACTGGTGCCGATGCCCCTGACGCCCGCGACGATCACGATGCTGATGCCACCGGCGATGATGGCGTATTCAATGGCCGTCGCCCCGACCTCATCACGCAGAAACCTTGCCATCAACGCGCGCATGAAAAGCTCCTGTCCGACGCTCGCGGCTTTTTCTCCCGCGCCGTAGTAATATGCTTGCGAAACTAGGCCACATTGGTTGACGGCCCATTGAGGGAAAGGATGAACGATCGCTTAAAGGTTGCAGGGAATTTCCCTGCTAGTTCTGCCTGCATCAGGTTGCCGCCGGGCGAGGCACCGGGCCGCGGCCGGAGCGCTTTCCAGCGAAGTGGACACCGGCTCGCGCAAAGAAAACGCGTCAAAACAAGTATCTAGAGCTCCGTTCTGATCCTGTCTGACCGGAAACAGCTCCAGTCGTAAACGCATATCAGAACTACCTGATCCGGCCCCGGCCGCGCTTTACCGGTGCCGCGGAATCCTGTTCCTTTATCGGACAGGCGACAACGAGGCCGGAACGAACCGGCCGCATGCAAAGGGAGTGACCGTCATGAAGCTCGGCACCGCGATCGCGGAAATCATGAAGCGCGAGGGCATCGAGATCCTCACGGGCTACCCGGTCAACCATTTGATCGAATACGCCGCCAATGCCGACATCCGCCCCGTGATGGTGCGCCAGGAGCGCATCGGCGTGCACATGGCGGACGCGATCTCCCGCGTCACCTCTGGCGACAAGATCGGCGCCTTCTGCATGCAGCACGGCCCCGGTGCGGAGAACGCGATGGGCGGCGTCGCGCAGTGCTACGGCGAATCCGTGCCCGTCCTGGTGCTGCCGATGGGCTATGCGCGCCGGCTGGCGAATATCGACCCGAACTTCAATTCCAGCCAGGCGATGAAGGCGTTTTCAAAATCGTCGGAGCCGATCAACATCGCAGCCGAGGTCTGCAACATCTTTCGGCGGGCATTTACAAAATTGAAGAACGGCCGCGGCGGGCCGGTCATCGTCGAAATCCCCGCCGACATGTGGAACGAGGAGGTGCCGGAGCCCTTGAACTACACCCCGGTGCTGCGCACCCGCTACGGCGCCGACCCCGTCCATGTGAAGGAAGCGGCCGCCCTGCTCGTTGGCGCCAAGCGTCCGGTGATCTATGCCGGCCAGGGCGTGCACTATGCAAAGGCCTGGCCGCATCTGAAGCGCCTCGCCGAACGGCTCGCGATCCCGGTCACCACCAGCCTCGGCGGCAAGTCGTCCTTCCCCGAGACGCACCCGCTCTCGCTCGGCTCCGGCGGCCTCGCGGTGCCGCGCGCGGTGCCGAAATTTCTTTCCGAAGCCGACGTGATCTTCGGCATCGGCTGCTCCTTCACCGAGACGTCATTCGGCATCGCGATGCCGAAGGGCAAGACCATCATCCATTCGACGCTCGATCCGAACCACATCAACAAGGATGTCGAGGCCAAGGTCGGCCTCGTCGGCGACGCCGGCCTGGTGCTCGAACGCGCTGCTGGAGGAGATCGGCAAGACCGTGACCTCGGACCGCAACGCAAGCGCGGTCGCCGAGGAGATCGCCGCCTCCCACAAGGAGTGGCTCGCCAAGTGGATGCCGAAGCTGACGCACAACGACGCGCCGCTCAATCCCTACCGCGTGCTGTGGGACCTGCAGCACACCGTCGACATCCACAACACCGTCATCACCCACGACGCCGGCAGCCCGCGCGACCAGCTCTCGCCGTTCTGGAAGTCCGTCGAGCCGCTGTCCTATATCGGCTGGGGCAAGACCACGCAGCTCGGCTACGGCCTTGGTCTCGCGATGGGCGCCAAGCTCGCCAAGCCGGACAAGCTCTGCATCAATGTCTGGGGCGACGCCGCGATCGGCTTTACGGGGATGGACTTCGAGACCGCGGTGCGCGAGCGGATTCCGATCATGTCGATCCTGCTCAACAATTTCTCGATGGCGATCGAATTGAAGGTGATGCCGATCTCGACCGAGAAATACCGCTCGACCGACATCTCCGGCGACTACGCCGCGATGGCCCGCGCCTTCGGCGGCTACGGCGAACGGGTGACCAAGCCCGAGGACATCGTCCCCGCGATCAAGCGCGGCATCCAGAAGACCAAGGAAGGCGTGCCGGTGCTGCTGGAATTCATCACCAGCAAGGAGACCGAGGTGTCGCGGCCGGGGACGTGACGGCACCTCACACGCCGCTCTGCCACTTGATTTGACCGCGCCAGCGCAGGCAAGCTCCCTCCGGTGCAACTTCGGAGGGAGAGATGGCGCGCATCCTGGTGCTGGGGGCCGGCTTTGCCGGGCTATGGGCCGCGCTCGGCGCAGCCCGCAAGCGCGACGAGATCGGTGCACGGGCAGCGGACACCGAGATCCTGGTCGTCGATCGCAACGCCTATCACAACATCCGGGTGCGCAATTACGAGGTCGATCTCGGCGATGTCGCGCTGCCGCTCAAGGACCTGCTCGATCCGGTTGGCGTCGGCCACATGGTGGCCGAGGTCGCGGCGATCGATCCGGCGACGCGCGCGGTCACGATCAAGACCAGCGCGGGCGCGGAGGTTCTGAGCTACGACCGGCTGGTGCTAACCACCGGCAGTGAGCTGGTCCGCCCCGCCATTTCGGGCCTTGCCGCCCACGGCTTCGATGTCGACACGTATGAGGCAGCGATGCGGCTCGACGCGCATCTGGCGGCGCTCGGCAACGAGCCGCCCTCAGAAGCACGCGCGAGCGTCGCCGTCGTCGGCGCAGGGTTCACCGGGATCGAGGTCGCGGCCGAGATGCCGGCCAAGCTGGCGCAGGCCGGCATCACCGGCGATCATCTGGTCATCCTGATCGATCCCAATCCCGTCGTCGGCGCGACCTTCGGCGCGCATGGCCGCCCGGTCATCAACGAGGCGCTGGCCGCGCTCGGCGTCGAGACGCGGCTGAATGTCCGGGTCAGTGCCGTCGGCGCCGACAGCATCACGCTCAACTCCGGCGAAATCATTCCGACCAAGACCGTGGTGTGGTGCGCCGGCATGCGCGCCAGCCCCCTCGCCGCCTCGCTGCCGGCCGGGCGCGACGCGCTCGGCCGGATCGAAGTCGACCATACCATGCGCGTCGAAGGCCTTGCGGACGTCTTCGCCGCCGGCGACGTCGCCGCCTGCCTGATCGACGGCGAGCACCCGACCGTGATGTCGTGCCAGTTCGCGCGGCCGATGGGCCGCTTCGCCGGCCACAATGTGGTCGCGGACCTGCTTGGCGAGAAGCTGCTGCAGCTCAATATCGACTGGTATGTGACGGTGCTCGATCTCGGCGCCTGGGGGGCGCTCTACACCACCGGCTGGGACCGCGAGGTGCACACCACAGGCGCTGCCGCCAAGCTCACCAAGCAGACCATCAACCAGCAGCGCATCTATCCGCCACGCAACGGCGACCGCGCCGCGCTGCTCGCGGCGGCCGCGCCGACGATCCAGACGGCGCCGCCGACGCGCAAGTAGTTTGGGGCTCACATTCGCCGATCGTCATTGCGAGCGAAGCGAAGCAATCCACCCCTCCACGCCGGGATAGACGGATTACTGCGTCGCTTCAGCGCAAAATTGCTTCGCAATTTTGTCGCGAGCTCCTCGCAATGACAACGAGTACGTCTGCTACTGCGACAGCTTCACAAAGTTCGGAAACTTCATCTGGCCCTCGGCGATCGCCTTCGGCCAGACCGTGATCTGCTTGCCGCCCTGCCACTGGAACACGAGGCCGGTCACCGCGCCCGGACCGGACTTGATGCCGTGGGTGAACTCGTCGTTCTTGCCGTAGAACTGGATCTTGCCGATCGTGCCCTCGAAGTCGGTCTTCTCGAGCTCGGTCACCATCTTGTCCGGATCGGTCGAGCCGGCGCGCTGGATCGCCTCGGCGATGATGTAGACCTCGTCATAGGCGGTGTAGCCGGTATAGGCCGGCGGCGTGCCGAACTTGGCCTTGAACGCCGCCGCGAACGGCTTGGTCTTCGGCGTGACGGCAACATCAGGCGTCGCCACCGCGAGCGAGGGCACGCCCTCGGCGGCGCCGTTGGTGTCGCCCCAGAAGGTCGGGCTCAGCGCCTGCGCGCTGATGCCGAACATCGGGATCGGTACCTGCTGGTTCTTCCACTGCACGGTCGGCTGCACGCCGACATGGGAGATGCCGGTGACGATCACGTCGGGCTTGGCGGCTTCCATCTTGTTGAAGATCGGCGTGAAGTCGGTGGTGTCGGGCGAGAAGCGAATGTGCTCGACCACCTTCAGGCCCGCTTTCGGCAGGCAGGCCTCGTAGCCGACGTCGAGCGGCTTGGTCCAGGCCGCGTCCTCGCTCATGATCGCGACCGACTTGAACTTGAGCTGGTCGACCAACAGCTCCTTGGCCGCGTCGCAGACCAGCTGCGCCTGCGCGGCCGAGGTCAGGTAGCCGTGGAAGGTGTACTTGTTCTTCTCATAGTCGTTGTGGATCGCTTTGGTGATCTCGTTCGAGGCGGCGCCGGGCGTGATCAGCGGCATCTTCAACCGCGCAGCCCACGGCTCGAGCGCCAGCACGACCTCGCTGATGTAGCTCGCGATCACGGCGGAGACCTTGTCCTCGCTCACCGCGCGCTGGAAGGCGCGCACCGAGTCCGCCGACGAGCTCTTGTTGTCGTAGGTGACGATCTCGATCTTGCGGCCCATCACGCCGCCCTTGGCGTTGATCTCGTCGGCTGCGATCTGCGCGCCACCCGGCGTCGCCGCACCCGCGATCGACTGTACTTCGGCAATGATGCCGATCTTGATCGGGTCCTTGGACTGCGCATAGGCCGGCGCGGCGAGGCAGAGCGCGAACGCCGAGGCCAACAGGCTCACGCGGGTCGCGGTTGAATATGCCGTCATCATGATCTCCCTTGTTTTGCTTTCTTCTTTTCAAACTGCGAACGTCAGAGAAAGTCCTTGCCGGCCTCCGCGGCGAACCGGCCCGGATCGCCCTCCCAGACGATCCGCGCGTGCTCCAGCACATAGACGCGGTCGGCATGCGGAAGCGCAAACGTCACGTTCTGCTCGCCCAGCAGCACCGTGATCTTGGTGGTCTGGCGCAGCTTCTCCAGCGCCTTCGACAGCAGCTCGAGGATAACAGGAGCAAGCCCCAGCGTCGGCTCGTCCAGGATCAGGATCTGCGGCTGCATCATCAGCGCGCGGCCGATTGCCAGCATCTGCTGCTCGCCGCCGGACAGCGTCTGCGCCATCTGGCCCTGGCGTTCCTTCAGGATCGGGAACAGCTCGAACAGCCAGGCGAGTTGCTTGGCCCGCGCCGCGTCGTCGAGATGTTGGCCGCCGAGGTCGAGATTTTCCCGCACCGTCATCTCGCCGAACAATTCGCGCGATTCCGGACATTGCACGAGGCCGGAGCGAGCGATCTTCGCGGGTCCCGTGCCGCGCAGTGGCTGCCCGCCGCGCAGGATCTCGCCGGTATACGGCAGGAAGCCCGAGATGGTGTTGAACAGCGTGGTCTTGCCGGCGCCGTTGAGGCCGACGACGGAGACGAATTCGCCCTCATGGACGTGGATCGAGACGTTCTCCAGCGCCTGCGCCTTGCCGTAATGCACGCTGACATTCTCGACCTGCAGCAGCGGCACCTTGTCCTTGAACGAGGTCTCGGGCCGCGCATGGGTCTGGATCGCGCCGCCGAGATAGACCCGCCGCACGGTCTCGTTCTTCATCACGTCCTCGGCGCGGCCGGTCGTGATCTCCTCGCCGAGATACATCGCGAGCACGCGGTCGACCAGCGCCGCGACGCTCTTGACGTTGTGGTCGACCAGCATCACCGCGCGTCCCTCGTCGCGGAAGCTGCGGATCAATGCGGAGAAGGTGCCGACCTCGGCGCTGGTCAGACCGGCGAAGGGCTCGTCGACCAGCACGACCTTGGGATCGCGCGCGATCGCCTTGGCCAATTCCAGCCGACGCAGGTCGGCGAACGGCAGCGTCGGCGGGCGGCGGTCCATCACCGCCCCGAGGCCAACACGCTCGGCGATCCATTTGGCGCGCTCGGTCAGCGCCTTGTCGGGAAACAGCATGAACAGGCTGTCGGGCAACAGCGCGACCATGATGTTCTCCAGCACGGTCTGCCGGTTCAGCGGCCGCGAGTGCTGGAACACCATGCCAAAGCCCTTGCGCGCGATCTTGTGCGCAGGCAGCCCGGCGACGTTCTCGCCTTCGAACAACACCTCGCCGGCGGTCGGGCGCTCGATGCCCATCACGCTCTTCATCGCGGTCGACTTGCCCGAGCCGTTCGGCCCGATCAGGCCGAGGATCTCGCCGGGATGCAGATCGAACGAGAGGTTCTTCACGGCGGTCAAGCCGCCGAATCGCTTGGTCAATCCGCGGACGGTGAGCGTTGCTGTGGTCACAGTCTGATCCATTTAAGAGCGCGCCTCGCGTGACAGGGCCGCTCCGAGGAAACCGCCGGGGAAGAACAGGACGACGAGCAGCGCCACCGCCGAGACGATGAAGGTCGCAAGCTCGCCGGTCGGGCGCAGGAATTCGCCGGCGACGATCAGGAAGATCGCGCCCAGCGCGGCCCCCAGCACCGTGCGCCGGCCGCCGAGCACGGCGGACACGATCACGTTTACGCCGACCGCGACGTCGACCACGGTGCCGACCGAGGCGGTGCCGAAGTAAAACACGAGCAGTGCGCCCGACAGTCCCGAGAAGAAGGCGCTGACGATGAAGGCCGCCAGCTTGTGCTTGACGATGTTGAAGCCGAGCGCGCCGGCCTGCACCGGGTCCTGCCCGCTCGCCTGCAGCACGAGACCGACCGGCGATTGCGACAGGCCATAGAGGATGGCCGCGCTCACGGTCATGAAGCCGAGCGCGATCCAGTAATTGGCGCCGGCATTGATGGTGATGACGTCAGGAATGGTGAGCCCGATCTCGCCGCCGGTGAGATCTGCGAACACCACGACGAAGTTCTGCAGCATCAAGACCGCCACCAGCGTGGTCAGGCCGAAATACGGCCCCCTCACCCGCAGCGCCGGCAGCGCCAGCACGAAGCCCGCGACGACCGAGGCCAGCGCGCCGAGCAGGATACAGACATAGACCGACCAGCCGAACTGGTTGTTGAGGATCCCTGCGGTGTAGGCGCCGGTGCCGATCAGGAAGGTCGGGCCGAAATTCACCTCGCCGGCGAAGCCGAACAAGAGGTCCCAGGCCATCGCGAACACGCCGAAATAGAACGCGACGGTCAGCAGCCCGAGGATGTAGCCCGAGACGTAGAACGGCAGCGTCGCGGCGACCACCACGCAGAACAGCGAAATGAAGAACAGGCGCGAGGAAAAGAAGCTGGCCATCTCAGCGCCTCCCGAGCAGGCCCTGAGGCCGGATATACATCACGAACACCAGAAGCAGCAGCGCCGGAATGGTGCGATAGGCCGGCGAGATCATGTAGGCCGTGATGGTCTCGAGATAGCCGACGACGAAGGCTGCGATCAGCGAGCCCAACACGCTGCCGAGGCCGCCGAGCACGACGATCGAGAACGCGCTCGCGGTCAGCGGCCCGACGCTGTAGGAGCTGACGCCGAGGAACATGCCGAGCAGCACGCCGGCGATGCCGGCGAGAATGCCGTAGATGCCCCACACCACGATATAGATCTGGGTGAGCTCGAGCCCGAGCAGCGTGACGCCGCGCGGGTTCATCGAGGCCGCCAGCACCGCCTTGCCGGTCCTGGTGCGGTTCACCAGCAGCCACAGCAGGCCGATCACGAGGCAGCAGACCAGCGCGGTGAAGATATTGTTGCGCGGCGTGCGGTTGCCGAAGATGTCGACGACGCCCTCGACGATCGGCAGCACCGTCTTGGCGTTGTTGGTGAAGAAATAGGCGATCAGCTCCTGGATCATGATGCCCCACAGCAGGGTGCCGGTGAGGACGAAGATTTCCTTCTCCTCGTTGGGGATCCGCCTCGAATTCTGGATCGGCTTGACGACCGCGAAATAGGTCGCGAACGACACGATCAGCGCGACGCCGACACCGAACAGCGCGCCGGTGTAGATGTCGAGGTGCAGCACGCTGGCCGCGGCCCAGGCCGCGACCGCCGCGGCCACCATGATGGCACCGTGGGAGAGGTTGAGGACGCCGGAGACACCGAAGATCAGGGTGAAACCGGTGGCGCCGAGCGCATAGAGCGCGCTGATGGCAAAGCCATCGATCAGGATTTGTAGGGCAAGCATCTCAGATTGGCCGCGGCAGCAGGGCTGCCTGTTGTGGAGGACACGGAACCGAACAGGGATGCTCCCGGGTGGGGCCCGGGAGCATGATCATCAGTCAGTTCGTGGTGACCTTGATGAAGCTCGGGAACTTGAGGTCGCTCTTGGCGACCTCCTTCGGCCAGACCGCGACCTGCTTGCCGCCCTGCCACTGCAGCATCAGTCCGGTGATCAGGCCCTTGCCGTACTTGATCGAATGGGTGAACGGATCGTCCTTGCCGTAGAACTGGACGCGTCCGATGGTGCCTTCCCAGTCGGTCTTCTCCAGCGCATCGACCATCTTGTCGGCCTCGACCGAGCCGGCGCGCTTCACCGCATCGGCGATGTAGTAGACCTCGTCATAGGCGGTGTAGCCCGCGTAGGACGGATAGTTGCCGTAGCGCTTCTTGAAGCCTTCCGCGAACGGCACCGACTTCGGCGTCACCGCGACGTTCGGGCCGGACACGCCCTGATACAGCACGCCTTCCGCCGCATCGTTGGTGTCCTTGCCGAAGGTCTCGTTGGTCGCCTGCGAGGAAATGCCGAACATCGGGATCGGCACCTGCTGGTTCTTCCACTGCACCGTCGGCTGCACGCCGACATGCGAGATGCCGGTGATGATCACGTCGGGCTTGGAGCCTTCGACCTTGTTGAAGATCGGCGTGAAGTCGGTGGTGTCGGGCGAGAAACGGATATGGTCGACGACCTTGAGCCCGATCTTCGGCAGGCACTCCTCGTAGCCGACATCGAGCGGCTTGGTCCACGCGGCATCCTCGCTCATGATGACCGCGGTCTTCATGTGCTTCTGATCGACCAGCAGCTCCTTGGCGGCGTCGCAGACCGACAGCGCCAGCGCGGCCGAGGTCAGGTAGCCGTGGAAGGTGTACTTGTTCTTCTCGTAATCGGCGTGGACGCTCTTGCTGATCTCGTTGGAGGCGGCGCCGGGCGTGACGAACGGCGTCTTCAGGCGCGAAGCCCAGGGCTCCAGCGCCAGCACCACTTCGCTGATGTAGCTCGAAATGACGACGTTGACCTTGTCTTCGTTGACCGCGCGCTGGAACGCGCGCACCGAATCCGCCGAGGACGAGTGGTTGTCGTAGCTGACGATCTCGATCTTGCGGCCGTCGATGCCGCCCTTGGCATTGATCTCGTCGGCGGCCAGCTGCGCCGCCTGCGGGATCGATGCACCGGCAATCGCCTGCGCTTCGGCGATCACGCCGATCTTGAGGGTGTCGGCAGCCAGCGCTCCGCTCGGCGCCGCAGCCAACAGGCCCAACACGGCCGCTCCTGCAAGTTTCTGCATCGCGTGCACGGGGAGTCGCAATGTTCTTGTCACCCTGTTTCTCTCCTCTTTTCTTCGGCTGCTTCGAGCTCTTGGGGCGCGACTATAGCCGCGACAAAATGCGCAGCAAGTGAAACTGCGCGCAGATCGCCATGCAAGGACGGCGACTAAAGTAGTGGGTCGGCGCTCACCAAATGAACAAACATGAGGCAGCGGGGGAATAAAGTGGTGGTGCACCGATCGCTCAGATCGTCATTCCTCGCTGCGCAAATTACGCGGGGCGAGCGAAGCGGAGAGAGCGGAACGAAAAGCACGGCTCGGGCAATTCATGTCGCGAGAACGCGGATTGTTGCCCGCTGGCCGTGCGACAAGCTCAGTGCCGTCCCTGCGAAAGCGGGGACCCACAACCACGGATGCTCATTGTTACGCGATTTGGAACGACGAGTCCGATTCACAACATCCGCCGCGGCGACGACAGCGGTGTATGAGGCGACCGCCCCTACTCCGCCATCTCCGCCGGCGGGTGGGCGGCGGGACCAGCGAGCGGGCGCTCTTCCATCGTGATCATGCAGATCGAGGCGGTGGTCAGCAGCACGGCGGCGGCGCCGAACACGTAGCGGAACGCATGGATCATGTCGGCCATCGGGATCGCGCTGACGGTGCCGGCGGAGGCGGCATGATGCTCGCCGGCGAGCGAGATGTCGGTCCCCAGCGTCATCAGCAGGATGGTAGTGAAGGCGGCGACCGTGAAGGAGGCCATCATCGCGCGGAAGAAGTTCATCGCGCCGGTCACGGTACCGACCTGCGGCCGCGCCACCGCGTTCTGCAACGACACCACGCTGATCGGGAATGTGGTGCCGAGGCCGAGCGCGAACACGCTCATCAACAGCAATAATCCCCACAGCGGCAGCGTCGTCACCGCCATGCCGACGGCACAGATCGCGGCCGCCGAGGTGCCGACGATGGCGACGCGCTTGTAGTGCTTGGCCTTCGCCATGGTCCGGCCGGCGATCGCCGCACCGAAGGTCGAGATCGCCGCGAGCGGGATCAGCGCGAGGCCGGCCTCGCTGGCGGTGAGATGATAGACCACCTCGTAATAGAGCGGCAGATGCACGGTGAGGCCGACCATGGCGCCGAGCGCACAGCCGCCCGCCCCATCGCGAACGGCACCACCGAGCCGCCGAGCAGCGACAGCGGCAGGAACGGCTCGTCGGCGCGGCGCGCGTGCCAGACGAAGGCGCCGGCGAGCGCGATCGAGGCGCCCACCATCGCGGTGATGGTCGGCGACAGCCAGGACAGACGGGTGCCGCCCCAGGTCAGCACCAGCATCAACACGACGGCCGAGGCCATCAGCAGGATGCCGCCGAGCCAGTCGACCTTGCGCTTGCGGTGGAACACCGGGATCTTGCCCATCTTCGGCAGCAGCAGCGCCAGCGCCGCCGCCGCGAGCGGCAGATTGATCCAGAAGATCATCGACCAGTGCAGATGCTCGGCGAACACGCCGCCGACCACCGGGCCGAGAATGCCGCCGGCCATCCAGACGCTGGAGAAATAGGCCTGATAGCGGCCGCGCTCGCGCGGGCTCACCACGTCGGAGATCACGGTCTGGACCACCGGCATGATGCCGCCGCCGCCGAGCCCCTGCAGGCCGCGGGCAACGATCAGCATCGTCATGCTGGGCGCGATCGCGCACAGCACCGAGCCGACCACGAACAGGCTGAGCGAGGTGATGATCATGACGCGGCGGCCATAGATGTCGCTCAGCGTGCCGAACACCGGCGCCACCGCCGTCGAGGCCAAGAGATAGGCCGTGATCACCCAGGACAGATTGGTGACGTCGTGAAACTGGCGCCCGATCGTCGGCAGCGCGGTCGCGACGATGGTCTGGTCGAGCGCGGCCAGGAACATCGTCAGCATCAGGCTGATGACGATGGTGCGGACCTCGTCCGGATTGAGTGGTGCCGGCGGCGCCAGCGGCGGCGCTTCGCTGAGTTCGA
Source organism: Bradyrhizobium sp. BR 1433 (assembly GCF_051547665.1). Taxonomy (NCBI): domain Bacteria; kingdom Pseudomonadati; phylum Pseudomonadota; class Alphaproteobacteria; order Hyphomicrobiales; family Nitrobacteraceae; genus Bradyrhizobium; species Bradyrhizobium sp. BR 1433. The sequence continues at coordinate 8,016,495 of NZ_JBPUGG010000001.1, read as the reverse complement.
TCACCTCGCTCGGAAGGCGGGACAGCTCTTCGGCAATGTCGTCGGGCAATGTCTCTTGGTCGGCAGGAATCCGGCTCTGCCGTTCATACTTGTTCATTTGAGGCGTAATGCTGCTGCGCGGGCGCGTCCCGCGATGGAATCATTCTCTGCTTCGCAATTTATGCAGCAATTGAATGCTGAGGCAGGCACCCCAGCGCATGGGTGCATCCCGCCGCGACGGTCTCGCGGTGACGTGATCGCGGACGCGGCGACGACGTCACGCTTTGGTCGTCTTGCCCAGCGTTTTCGGCCGCTTCTTCAATTGTGCCCGTTTCGGCAGCAGAGCCGGCCATCGCACGATATGATCCTCGAGATCGGCGTCGTTGACATCGAGCTCGGTGCCCTCCACCCGCCCGCGCACCGAGACGCCGGCTTCATGGACGGTGTTGGGATCGCCCGAGATCAGGGGATGCCACCAATAGAGGTCCCGCCCCTCGGCCACCAGCCGGTAGCCGCAGCTCGGCGGCAGCCAGTTCAGCGTCCGGACGTTTTCGGGCGTCAGGCGGACGCAATCCGGAACCTGGTCGGAACGGTTCGGGTAGTCCTTGCAGGTGCAGAGGCCGGAATCGAGCAGCTTGCAGGAGATATGGGTGAAATAGATCTTGCCGGTGTCCTCGTCCTCGAGCTTCTCCAGGCAGCATCGTGCGCAGCCGTCACACAGGCTCTCCCATTCGGCGTTGGACATCTCTTCCAACGTCTTGGTTTTCCAGAAGAATCCCTCCTGGTCCGACGGGCGCTTGGGCGGTGCGGTCATGATGTCCCTGAAATGGCGGTACAACTCTTCTTGGGATGCCGGCAACGCTTGCGCAAGGGGGTGGCATTGCGGGGTCGAAAAAGCCGGTGGGCAGCGTTAGGGCTCCCATTAAATTCACAAGCCGCGCCATTGGTTTATGGCAGCCGCTCGGATAGAACAACGAACGAGTCCCCATCGACGCAAAAGCGCCTTGGGATTGCCGCAACATCGAAGCAAGACGCTGCCCTGTGCCCGGTTCGGGCGCCCGCAGCGCTGTCGAACTGATCAAGGGTCCGGTCCTTTCAGATCATGCCGTCGCATTGGAAACAGACGGTCCGGAACTTCTTCCTGGACCTCGATGCGCGTATCGACTCGACGCTGTTCTCGTCGGGCAAGGGCCTGCGCGAGCTCTACGAGCGCTATTCCACCTTCATGGACCGCTTCTATGTCGGCCGCTGGAAGCGCTGGGTGTTCATCGAGCCGCTGTCGGAGGCCGCAACCCTTGGGCTCGGCGGCATGATCCTGATGCTGACGCTCGCGATCCCCGCCTTCCGCGAGACCGCCGACGAGGACTGGCTGAAGAAGTCCGACCTCGCGGTGACGTTCCTCGACCGCTACGGCAACCCGATCGGCAGCCGCGGCATCAAGCACAATGACTCGATCCCGCTGGAAGATTTTCCGGACAATCTGATCAAGGCGACGCTCGCGACCGAGGACCGCCGCTTCTACGACCATTTCGGCATCGACGTGCCGGGCCTTGCCCGCGCGCTGGTCACCAACGCGCAGGCCGGCGGCGTCCGCCAGGGCGGTTCGTCGATCACCCAGCAGCTCGCCAAGAACCTGTTCCTGAACAACGAGCGCACCATCGAGCGCAAGGTGAAGGAAGCCTTCCTCGCGATCTGGCTGGAGACGCGGCTCACCAAGAACGAGATCCTGAAGCTCTATCTCGACCGCGCCTATATGGGCGGCGGCACCTTCGGCGTCGACGGCGCGGCGCATTTCTATTTCAACAAGTCGGTGCGCGACGTGAAATCTCGCGGAGGCCGCGATGCTCGCCGGCCTGTTCAAGGCGCCGACCAAATACGCCCCGCACATCAACCTGCCCGCGGCCCGCGCCCGCGCCAATGTCGTGCTCGACAACCTCGTCGATGCCGGCTTCATGACCGAGGGCCAGGTGTTCGGTGCCCGCCGCAATCCCGCGGTCGCGGTCGACCGGCGCGACGAGAACTCGCCGAACTACTATCTCGACTATGCCTTCGACGAGATGCGCAAGCTGGTCGACACCTTCCCGAAATCCTACACCGAGCGCGTCTTCGTGGTCCGCACCGCGATCGACATGAACGTGCAGAAGGCGGCCGAGGAAGCGATCGAGAACCAGCTGCGACAGTTCGGGCGCGACTATCACGCGACGCAGGCCGCGACCGTGGTGTCCGATCTCGACGGCGGCATCCGCGCCATGGTCGGCGGACGCGACTACGGTGCGAGCCAGTTCAACCGCGCCACGGACGCCTATCGCCAGCCGGGCTCATCGTTCAAACCCTATGTGTACACCACGGCGCTGCTGAACGGCTTCACGCCGAACTCGAAGATCGTGGACGGCCCGGTCTGCATCGGCAACTGGTGCCCGCAGAACTATGGCCATTCCTATTCGGGTCAGGTCACGCTGACGCAGGCGATCACCCGCTCGATCAACGTGGTGCCGGTCAAGCTCTCGATCATGATGGGCGGCAAGGAAGGGCCGAAGGCGGGCCGCGCCAAGATCGTCGAGGTCGCGCGCCGCTTCGGCCTCAAGGCGCCGCTGCCCGATACGCCGTCGCTGCCGATCGGCTCCGACGAAGTCACGGTGCTGGAGCACGCGGTTGCCTATGCGACCTTCCCGAACCGCGGCAAGGCAGTGACGCCGCATTCCGTGCTCGAGGTGCGCACCGGCGCCGGCGACCTGGTCTGGCGCTGGGATCGCGACGGTCCGAAGCCGCGGCAAGCCATTCCGCCGAACATCGCCGCCGATATGGCGGGCATGATGAGCCACGTGGTCAGCGAAGGCACCGCGCGCCGCGCCGCGCTCGACGGCATTCCGACCGCCGGCAAGACCGGCACCACCAACGCCTATCGCGACGCCTGGTTCGTCGGCTACACCGGCAACTTCACCTGCGCGGTCTGGTACGGCAATGACGACTATTCGCCGACCAACCGCATGACCGGCGGTTCGCTGCCGGCGCAGACCTGGCACGACATCATGGTCGCGGCGCATCAGGGCGTGGAGGTCAAGGAGCTCGTCGGCGTCGGCATGGGCCAGAAGCTGCCGCCGCAGCCGGCGCAGACCAATGCCCAGGCCAACGCGGCGCCGCGCGTATTGGAAACCAAGCCGGGTCCGCCGCCGGTTTTGACCAAGCGCGGCGCGGATATCCTGGTGCGGGTCGAGAAGATGCTCGACGACGCGGCCAGGACGGCTGAGAAGACCACCGGCAAGACCACGCTGAACGAGTCCTCGAAGACCGGCAAGGCCGAGTCCTCGAGCGCGCTGGCGTTCCCCGAAAACTACGTTGCCGCGGCCGGGCCGGACGGCGCGACACCGGCACCGCCACGCAAGAACTGACGTGCGGCTCCTCCTCACCACCTTGTTGGCACTCGTCATCGCCACCGCCGTCGGCCTCGGCCTGACCTACGCGACGGCGACCCGCGGCACCGATCTCGGCACGCTGAAGATCGGTGCCTGGACCGCGCGGCCGAAGAGCGGCACCTCCGATGTCGATCCCTACTCGCGCGCCACCATCGCGCGCAGCGGCGAGTTGCCGATCGGCACCGGCGACGGCATCGCGTTCTCGGCGACCACAGACGACAAGAACAAGCCGCTCGACGGCCGCTGCGACATCGTGGTCAGCGGCGTGACGCCGGCGGCGCGGTTCTGGACGCTGACGCTGTTCGACCGCAAGGGGCACCTGGTCGCCAACACGCTGCAACGCTACGGCTTCACCAGCCAGGAGATCATGCGCGCCTCCGACGGCACGTTCGAGATCCACATCGCCTCGCGCTCGCGCGCCGGCAACTGGCTGCCGACCGGCGGCATCGAGCGCTACGCGCTGATGCTGCGCCTTTACGACACGCCGGTCGGGGTCGCGACCCGTACCCAGCGCGACGCGCCGATGCCCTCGATCGCAACGACGGGCTGCCCATGATCCGCCTGCTGCTCACCATCCTCGCAGGCGTGCTGCTCGGCGGCGTGGTGCATCTCGTCAGCGTGCTGGCGCTGCCGCGCATCGCCTCGCAGGACGCCTATTCGCGGCTGACGCCGATGACCAAGCTCAACGAGGTGACGCAGCTGCCGCTGGCCGACCCGAGCCACTCGCCGATGCCGCTGATGGATCCGGCCTTCGCGGTGGCGATCTGCCGCTACGATCTCTCGACCGGGCCGCTCAAGCTCACCGTGCCGGTCAGCCAGGCCTATACGTCGGTGTCGTTCTATACCCGCAACGAGGTCGCCTATTACGCGATCAACGATCGCTCCGCCGGCAAGAAGGTGATCGAGCTCGACCTGATGACGGAGGCGCAGCACAACGAGCTGCCGGAGGACGAGGAAATCACCGCTGCCGACCGGCTGATCATCGACTCGCCGACCTCAACCGGCCTGATCCTCCTGAAGGCGCTGGCGCCGGAGCCCGGCCTGATGCCGCAGGCGCAGGCCTCGCTCGCCGCCTCCTCCTGCAAGGTGCAGACCGAGCCGGTCGCAGCCAAGCAGGAGGCGCCGCCGCCGCTGCCTGTGCCGGCCCCGCCGCCTGCGGCACGCAAGCGCTAGCTCGCGGCGAGCGCGTGCCGGCCGCAGCGGCAGGTCTCGTAGTCGACGGGATCGTGGCTGTTGACGATCGTCACATTGGCGCCATGCGCCGCCTTCAATTGCCGCAGCCGCTCCTGGTTCTGGATGCGCATCGCGCGATCCATGTCCGCCCGGCGCTGGAACATGCCGAGCACCAGCGGGATCCGCGGCCTGGCATCGAGCTGCGCGTGGTGGAAATAGGCGTCGCCGGCGTGCAGCAGCCAGCTGTCCTTGTCGCGCACCGCGATCCCGCAATGGCCGAGCGTGTGGCCCGGCAACGGGATCATCAGAATGTCCGGCTCGCGGTCGCCGAGCGCGCGCACGCTCTTGAAGCCGAACCAGTCCTCGCCGCCGGCACCATAGAACGTCCAGTCCGGCCCGTGCTGCCACTGCGCCGTGATGTAGCGCCCCTGCGGCGGCGTGACCTGATGCGTCACCGCCATGTCGTACTCCTTGCGATGGACGTGCACCCTGGCCTTCGGAAAGTCCGGCACGCCGCCGGCGTGATCGCGATCGAGATGCGTCAGCAGCACATGGCGCACATCGCCCGGCGAGAAGCCGAGCGCCTTGACCTGCCGCACCGCCGTCTCGGCCGGATCGAGCCGCGGCGTCGTCTGCCGCACCCATTTGCGTCCGAGCCGCGGCGGGTCGCCGATGTCGTCGAGCCCGATGCCGGTGTCGACCAGCACGAGGCCATCATTGCTCTCGACCAGCAGGCAGTGACAGACCATCCGCGCCCGCTGGAAGATGCTGCCGCTGCCGTTCACGAGCCGCTTTCCGATCGGGCACATCGTGCCGGTGTTGAGATGGTGGATGCGCATGACAGGTCCTCCGCTGTAACGGGCGCAGACTTGCCACTCGCGTTTCCATAGGTAAAATATTGTCTTTCTATCTCTGTGATAGGATATGCCTATGGATATCCGCGAACTCCGCTACTTCGCCGCGGTCTACCGCGAGCGCAATCTGACCGCCGCGGCAAAGCGCTGCTTCATCTCGCAGCCGTCGATCTCAGCGGCGATCACCAATCTCGAGGCCGAGCTAGGCACCACGCTGTTCATCCGGCACAAGAAGGGCATGGCCCCGACCGCCTCTGCCGCGCAGTTTCACGGCATCGCCCGCAGGATCATCGACGAGGCGGACGCGGCGCGAAACCTCTTCCGCAAGCCCGCGACGCGGCAGGCGCTGACGCTCGGCCTGTTGCGGACGCTCGATCAGGCCCGGACCATCGCGCTGCTGAAGCCGCTGACCGGCAATACCGATCTTGCGCTCCGGCTGGTCGGCGCCAGCGAGAAGGCCGACGCGCGGATCGTCGCCAAGACCATGGTCGGCGCCGGCGAGCACTTCATCCCGCTGTGGAGCGAGCGCTATGTCGCGGCACTGCCGCCCTCGCATCCCCTGACGCTGAAGGAGACGCTGCGGACCACCGACTTCGCCGGCGTTCCGATGATCGATCGCTGCCATTGCGAACAGCAGGAATTCTTCAAGCGTGCCTCACCGCCGCGCAAGCCGGTGGCGATCGCGGAATCCGAGGAGTGGGCGATGGCGCTGGTGGCGGCCGGGGTCGGCGTCGCCATCGTCCCCGAGGGCGTGGCGCGCGGCAATCCTGATGTCACGATGCGCGCGATCGATATCGACGTGACTCGCCAGGTCGGCCTCGCCTATCCCTCGGCCCACCCGCCCTCCGATGCGCTGAAGGAATTCATTGCGAGCCTGCCGCGGCAAGCCAACAGTCGCCGGCTCAAATCGACAGCGAAGAAGGCGAAGCGCGCCTAGCCCTTCGTCACCACGGCCTGGCCCGTGACCGGCGCGGAGATGAGCGGCGCATTGGCGGTGAGCCGGGCGAGCTCGTTGATCTGGCGCTCGGCGTCGGCAGCCATGCCGTCGGGCGCCTGGATCACCAGCCGCTCCAGCGCCCAGCGATAGGACGAGATCCGCCGCTCGAGGGCCTGCTGGACCCATTGCACGATCAGCGTGTTCTCTTCCATCCGCGCCACCGCGTCAGCCCGCTCACGCGGCGATACATCGGCGATCATGTGGAGGCTGGCATTACGCTTGCGATCGAGCTCGATCACCTGGATCGCGGTGGCGAAGAACGGCTCGAAGCGGGTGATGTCGTCGCGCACCTCGTCGATCAGCAGCGAATAGCGCGAGGCGAACGAGCGATGCGGCTCATCGATCAGATTGCGGCCATAGGCGGTGCGATCGAACACGACCCTCTGCCGCCACGGCGAAGGCAGCGGCTGGTAGTCGCCGAACACGCTCTTCCACGCCGGACGCGACAGCGGCGGCTCGATGAACTGATAGGCGAGGTCGCGCAGCTGACGTTCGTGTTCGGTGAGCTGGAATTGCGAAGCGTTCTTGCCGATGCTGCCGGTCGCCTCGGCACCGATCCAGCGATGCATATCGTCGTTGCGGAAATCGGCGCGGGTGCGGCCGAAATCGCCGCCGCTGCAGCCGGCGAGCGCCGAGCCTGCCAGCAGCAGGATCAGCGCCGGGAGTGACCGCCGCGCGACGGTCCGCTGCACAAGCTCCGGCATTGCCCGATGTCCGCGATCAGGAGCGGCGTCGGCGACGGCGGCCCTGCGCAGCGCCCTGCTCCGGTCCGCGACCACCGCCGGTCTCCTCCGTCGTTCGCTCGATCCGGACGACGGGAAGGATCAGTACGGTCCCCATGCCTTCGCCGGCAGCACCGGCCATGCTCGGCCGCCGTGCAGCCGCATCCGCCGGAAACTCAACGATGGTGCCCATGTTCCGTTCTCTCTGGCCCCGCACGGACATGATTTGCCCCGCGCATGCCGAGTTAAGAACGCGCATGGTTAATGACATCTTAAGCCGCCGGTACGGACGGTTACGGATATGGCGCTGTGCCTTAATAGACACGCGCAAATTCGATCGTTCACCTTCACGGCTTGTTTTCCTTAACTGCCTCTTAAAACAGCCTGCATAGGCTCGCTGCCACAAGGTTTTCAAACCGAAGTTCACTGGCAAGTCGCGTACGCCCGAGATGAGCGCAGCTCCGCTATTTCCTGGTTTTGATGGGCTGATGACGCTCTCCCGTCGCGAGGGCGTCGACATCCGCCCGACGCTGCTGCGCGTCCTGACCGACCTCTATGTGCAGGCGAGCGCCCACTCCGCCGATGAAGAGCGCCAGTTCGTCGAGCTGACGACGCGCCTGATCGACGAGGTCGACGACGCGACCCGCGCCGCGGTCCGCGCGCGGCTTGCGATCTATCCGGCGACTCCCGCCCGGATCGTGGACAAGCTCGAGCTGCGCCGCGTCGGTCCCGACCAGCCGATGCCGGCGGCCGCGGCAATTCCCGCGCCCGCACCGTCAGCGCTGCCGGCCAAGATCCCGACCGAAGCCGAGCTGCGGGTGGCCACGAGCCTCGCCATGCGGCCGAACGATGCCGCCGAAATCTCCGACATGTTCTTTGCCGCCAGCACGAAGGAGCGCGCGCAGATCCTGCACAATCTGCAGGAGACGCCGCTGAAGGCCGCGGCGCGGATTCCGGCTGCGCGCGCCGCGCGCGCGATCCATATTCTGGAGATGGCAGCGTTTGCCGAGGACCTCGATAACTTCACGCTCGAACTCGGCGAAGCGTTGATCCTGCCGTCGCGGATCGCCGCGGACGTCGTCAACGATCCCGGCGGCGAGCCACTCGCCTGCGCGATGCGAGCGCTCGACGTGTCGAGCGCCGCGTTTCAGCGGATCCTGATGTTCCTCAATCCGGAAGCCGGCTCCTCGGTCAACTACGTCTATCGGCTGTCGCGGCTCTACGATCGCCTGAGCGAGCGCTCGGCGTTGGTGATGCTGGCGGCGTGGCGCGGCTCGACCATGGCGGTGGCCCGCGCCAGGTATCGCTCGTCGCTCTATGACGATGAGCGCCATCGCGTGCGCGCGACATCCTCGCAGACGCGCCCCGCGTTGCAACCCGGCAGCGCGCCCGCTGTCCGAAATCAGAAGTCTGGAAGTTAGCCCTTCGCCAGATCGAGGAAGTGCCGCCCGGCACGGTCCTCGGTCTCGACGATCCAGGCGTCGGGATCGAAGCGGAGCTCCTTGGTCAAGCGCTCCTCGACAGATGGCTCGGATACCGGCTGTGGTGCCGTCGGCACGAACAGCCGCTCGACCGGACGGCTGTCATCATAGACCGTCTGCGGCGCCGGCGCATACAACATCGCGTTGCCGTCCATCAGCGCCACCTTGACGAACACGGCGCCGGCTTCCTCGGCGCCCTTCTTGCGGACTGCGCCGAACACGCCCTCGGTCTGGCAGCGGCGCAGATACGCCGCGACCCATATGCTGGTTTTCAATCGCATGCGCCGAGCTATAGGCCAGCGGCGCGGCCACGTCCAATTGTCACAGATGTCGTCACGCAGCGGCGGGTGTCCGCAGCGGCGGGTTGACCGAACCAATCGTCACCCATATCCTTGCATCTGCGGTGCAAGCCGCGCCCGGGTCCACGGGAAGGGTTGAACCCACTTGCACCCATTGAGCGGCCAACCAAGCCTTTGTGCAGCCGGTTTTGTGGACCATCGGCGATGATGCACGGAGGTTTCCATGGACCGATCGCCCGGGCGATTGAATCTCGATCATCTGAAGAAGCAGGCCAAGGAGCTCATTCGCCTTTATCGGCGGCAGGCGCCAGAGGCCTACGCGCGTTTCCGGCATGCGCTTCCGGCTGCGGCCGGGCGCAGCGACGCTCAAATCGCCGCGCTTGATCTGCGGCTGCACGATGCGCAGTCCTGCGTGGCGCGCGATCTCGGCTTCGCCTCCTGGCCGGACCTGCGGCGCTATGTCGACGCACAATTGCCGCTTGGTAAAAGCAAGGCCGATCGCGTGCGGCGATGGCTGCAGCTGGTCTATGCCGCGGACGTCGCCGGGACCACCGACCGCGCCAATCCGCGCGTTGCGGCGCGGATGCTCACCGAGGATCCCGGCCTTGTCGCCGACGATCCCTATCTCGCCTGCGCCGTCGGCGACGCGGAAATCGTTCGGCGTACCGCAATGAGTGATCCCACATGGGTCAACCGTCCCGGCGGTCCGTTCAAACTGCCGCCGCTGGTCGCTGTGACGCATTCCGGCCTGTTGCAGATTCCGGAATTTCAGACGCGGCTGCATCGCTGCGCACGCCTGCTGCTGCAGGCCGGCGCCGATCCCGACCAGCACATCAGCAGCCGCTGGCCGCCGGGATCGCTGGAGGCGCCCGATGACAGCAATCCGCTGTCAGCACTCTATGGCGCCGCCGGCCGCAATCACGATCTCGAACTGACCAGACTGTTGCTCGAAGCGGGCGCCAATCCGAACGACAATGAATCGCTCTACCACTCGCTCGAAGGCTCGGTGACGACAGGCCTGCTGCTCGAGCATGGTGCGCGGATCACCGGCACCAACGCGATGTACAAGGTGCTCGATGACGAGAACGTGGCGGCGCTCGAACTTGCTGCGGCGGCACGGCGGCAATCCAAACGAACCCGCCGGCAACGCGCCGCTGACCGAATGCGGCTCGCCGCTGCTGTGGGCGATCCGCCGGCGGCGGTCGCGGACCTGCGTCGCGACACTGCTCGACGCCGGCGCGGATCCGCGCATCACGACACCAGGCGGGCTCAGCGCCTACAGGTACGCGCTGCAATTCGGACTGACCGAGGTCGCCGAGTTGCTGCGCGAACGCACCGGCGATGAGACGCTTGCCGATGATGAGCGGTTCGTCGCGGCGTGCAGCAGCGGTGACGAGAACGAGGCGCGGCGAATCCAGGCCGGTCGGCCCGATCTTCCAGGTTCACTTTCACCGCAGCAATTGCGGTTGCTCCCGGAGCTCGCCGCGGCTGGCGGCGACGATGCGGTGCGGCTGATGGTCGAGCTCGGCTGGCCGATCACGGTGCGCGGCGGCGACTGGGATGCGTCGGCACTCAATCACGCGGTGTTCCGCGGCAATGCCGGCTTGACGCGATTCCTGCTCGAGCACGGCGCGGAGTGGACCGAGCAGCACGGCTTCGGCGACAACGCGTCCGGCTCCTTGTCATGGGCCTCCTGCAACGAGCCGGTCAGCGGCGGCGACTGGGTGGGCTGCGCGCAGGCCCTGCTCGATCACGGCATGCCGCGCGCTATTCCGGATCGCGACGATCCGGAATGGGTGCTGGTGGCCGGACGCAGGAAGCTGTTCTCCGACGAGGTCAGGGACGTTCTGCTTGGCGACGCGCCTTAACTCGTCATGGCCGGGCTTGTCCCGGCCATCCACGTCTTGGCTGCAACAAGTCTCAAAGACGTCAATGCCCGGGACAAGCCCGGGCATGACGAATACATATTCAATGCCTTCGCAGAGAGACTACTCGATCGAATGGCCGATCATCGCGCCGAGCTCGCGCACCAAGCGATCGGACATCTGTCCGGTCACCGGCAGCTTGCGGGCGCGCTCGAACTTCGCGATCGCGTGCTGGGTGTCGGCGCCGATCGTGCCGGTCGGCTTGAGCTGGCCGTAGCCATACTCGGTCAGTGTACGCTGGACCGCGGCGATGCGTTTTCCGGCCGGGCTCAGATGCTGTGTCGGAATCGACGCCGGCGGACGAATGACGCTGGACGGCGCGGCGGCCGGGGACGGTGCTGCGGCCGGCGGCGCAGTGGTCGATTTCAGCACCAGATTGGCCATCGGATCGACCGGCTTGGCCTCGACCTTGGGTTCTGCCGGCCTGGCTTCGACGGACCTGGTCTCGGCCGGCTTGGTCTCCACCGGCTTCACGTCGACGGGCTCGGCCGATCGGGCAGCCGCCTCCGCCGGACGCGGGCGCGGTATCGGGCTGGTGGCCGCGGCAACCGGGGCCGGCGGCGGCAGCGTCACAACCGAACCGCCGAACATCGGCGACGGATGACGGCCCGCCTGCAGGAACAGCGCATTGATCAGGATCGCAACGATGGCAGACGTCGCCAGCACGCCGGCGACCAGATCCTTCGGACTGTGCAGCAGCAGGCGCAGGACGAGGCCACGTTCCTCCTCGGCCGCGATGGCCACTGCCTTGGCGCCGCGGCGACGGCGCGGCGTTTCATCGTCATCCAAAGTCTGTCTAGGCACTCTTCTTCACCTGATGGGTTTGCTCTTGTAGTCCGGAACGCAGCGCGGGCTTCAGGGTCGAGACATTGCTGGACGGCTCGACGGCGGCGGGCGGGGTGAACGCCAGCGGCAGCGCGACCGATACAATGGTGCCCTCGCCCACCTTGCTCTCCACATTGATTTCGCCGTGGTGCAGGCCGACCAGCCCCTTCACGATGGAAAGACCAAGACCGGTGCCCTCGTGGCGGCGCTGATAAGTCTTGCCGGCCTGGAAGAACGGATCGCCGATCCGCTTGAGATCATCGGCGGCGATGCCGACGCCAGTGTCCGAGACACGCAGCACCAACCGCGATCCCTCGACGCCGGCCGACACGGTGACCTTGCCGCCGCGCTCGGTGAACTTGATGGCGTTCGAGACCAGATTGAGCACGATCTGCTTGAACGCGCGCGGATCGCCGTTCACGATCGGCAGATCGTCGGGCACCCGGGTGACGAGATCGACGCCGCTCTCGCGCGCCTTCAACGCCACAAGATTGCAGCAATTGAGCAGCGCCGGCCGCGGCGCAAACGGCTCCGGCGAAATCTCAAAATTGCCGGACTCCATCTTCGACATGTCGAGGATGCCGTTGACGACCGACAGCAGATGCTGGCCGGAATCGTTGATCAGCTGCGCGTATTCCTTGCGGCGGGCCACGTCGAGGCCGAGCACGTCTTCCTGCGCGATCATCTCGGAGAAGCCGATGATGGCGTTGAGCGGGGTGCGCAGTTCGTGGCTCATGGTGGCCAGGAAGCGCGTCTTCGACGCATCGGCCTGCTCGGCCACATTGCGCGCCTGTTCGAGCGCCTGCTCCTGCACCTTGCGATCGGTCACGTCGCGGATCACGGCGACGACCTCGGCATCGGCGGCGGCCTGATCGAGCGGGCGGCAGCGCATCTCGGCCCAGATGAATTCGGCGGCGACTTCGCCCCGCGCACCGTCACGGCGCACGCGGAACTCGACGCTGCGGGAGTCACCGCGCGCGGCGTCCGACAGCGCCGTGAGATAGGCCGGGCGATCGGCGACATGAACGCGATCGAACAGGCCATGGCCCAGCAGCCGCGATGCCGGCACGCCGAGCATGTTCTCGGCCGCGGGCGAGATGAAGCGCACCGCACCGTTGCGGCTGTGCCGCGACAGCACGTCGCTCATGTTATGCGCGAGCAGGCGGTAGCGCTCCTCCTCGACATAGAGCAGCGCCACGCTGGTGCGCGCCAGCGACTCCGCGCCGAAGGCGAGCCCGGCCGCGTAAAAGATCGCCGATACGAGGCCGAAGCCGACCAGCGTGCTGTTCGAGGCAACCGCGGGATCGATGACCGGCAGCACATGATAATGGCCGAGCACACTCAGCAGCGCCGCGCAGATCATCGCCAGCGCGAACGCAAACGCCACCACGCGCCGCGAGGCCGACAGCGCCGCCTCGATCGGAATGACGACGAGCCACACGGCGGCGAACGAGGCGATGCCGCCGGTCGTCGCCGCGATCATCATCACGAGACCGGCGAGCGCCAGCGACGACAGCACATGCGCGCCTTCATAGCGGCCGGTGCGCGACAGGAACCACGACAGCAGGATCGGCGCTATCAGCCAGGCGAATGCCGCGACCTCGATCGCCGTCGGCGCACCGCGCATCGCAAGAAAGGCAGGGAACGAGGCAAGCGCCGCCAGGCTGCCGAGCAGCCGCGGCGCCATGAAGGCACGATGGCGCGCACGCGTCAGCGCATCATATTGCGCCGACGGATGCAGCAGCGCATCCAGGCAATCGCGGATCAGACTCAAACTACTCACAGCACTCGCGCTTCGGCTCAATCGTCAACACAGACGCGCCGGAACGCCTCCTTCGTGATTGCAGGTCAACGTGTCAGAGTGAACTTAAGCGAACGCTAAGGCTGGGCGGCCTGCCGCCAAACACCGTGCATTGGAGTGGGTTTGACCCGCTATTCACCGGCCATTTGTCGGGGATGGTGAACGGCTGGTTTCCGGATGCGACATTCTATGGTTTCGAAATGGTGGACGCGGCGAATCCTGCGTATCCGGCGCGCGTCGGCCGCCATCAATCGAAAATTTACGGCGAATCAATTCAGGCGAATTTTCCGCGATTTTTCGGCGGATTTACTTCAATGCGGATACTTCCAATTTATCGGCCGATGCTAACCCTCAAGGCCAATAGCGGCATCGACCGCGCAAGAAGCAAGACAAGACAGACGACCGGGATCGCGCCATGTTCTTCCTGCTGCGTTTGGCATTCTGGCTCGGGCTTGTGCTCGTGCTGCTGCCGAGAGACAAAACACCCGAAGCGGACAAGACGCCGCAGATCAGCGCGTCGGACGCGGTGTCGGCCGCGACCGCGACGATCAACGACATGGGTCAGTTCTGCAAGCGCCAGCCGTCCGCCTGCGAGGTCGGCGGCCAGGCCGCGACCGCGATCGGCCAGCGCGCGACCGACGGCGCGCGCAAGCTCTACCAGATCATCACCGACAAGAAGCCACCCGACCACACCGGCTCGATCGGCCAGGACGATACCGATGCAGCCACCGCGTTCCGCGACACGCTGACCGCGGAGGATCAGTCGATCGAATTCCGCCTGCCGCCGACGCCGTGAGCGGAAACCAAGCGCGGTCGAGCGAGGCAGGCACCGGTTCGCGTGAAGAAAACGCGTCAAAACAACCGGGAACCGGTTCCATTTTCATCGCTTTCGCGGCCCGCCTTCCTATATAAGCCGTCAAGGACAGGACGCGGGCCACGATGACGACGATCGACGAAATCAGGGACAATTTTGCGCTGCTGGACGAGTGGGACGACCGTTACCGCTATGTCATCGAGCTCGGCCGCACGCTTGAACCGTTGTCGGAGGCGGAGCACTCGGCCGAGAACAAGGTGCAGGGCTGCGTCAGCCAGGTTTGGCTATCGAAGCGGATCGAGCGCGATGCCAACGGCGAACCGCGCCTGATCTATATCGGCGACAGCGACGCCCACATCGTGCGCGGCCTGGTCGCGATCGTGCTGACGCTGTTCTCCGGGCAAACGCCCAAGGAAATCCTCGGCACCGACGCGCTCGCGCTGTTCGACGAATTCGGCTTTCGCGACCATCTGACGCCGCAGCGCTCCAACGGCCTGCGCTCGATGGTCGACCGCATCCGCAACGATGCGCGCGAGGCGCTGGCGTCCGCCGCGTAGATCTTTACTTCCGCTTCCGCGCCTGCTGACCGAGGCCCATTTTCTTGGCGAGTTGCGAGCGCGCCACCGCATAGTTCGGCGCCACCATCGGATAGTCGGCCGGCAGGCCCCATTTGTCGCGATACTGTTCCGGGGTCATGTTGTACTGGGTGCGCAGATGGCGCTTCAGCGACTTGAAGCGCTTGCCGTCCTCGAGGCACACCAGATATTCGGGCGTGATCGACTTCTTCATCGACACCGCAGGCTTGGCCGGCTCGCTCGGCGTGTCGCTGCGTCCGCTCGACACCCGCAGCAAGGCGGAGTGGACCTGGCTAATCAGGTTCGGAATGTCCGAGGCCGGCGTCGGATTGTTGCTGAGATAGGCCGAAACGATGTTGGCGGTCAGCTCGACCGGCGTTTTGCCTGACGTATCGGACATGGCTCAATCTTCCCCGTGCTATCGGCAGCCCGGCGCCCACCGGACAGTATCCATGCGCAGCAATACATTAATAGAATCGCGTACTACTTTGCGAATATGCACGAATTGCAGCAAATCTGACAACAACGGCCGCGTTTCCGGCTACGGGCCGGCCGCGCGCAAGTATTGGCCCGGATCTTAAGGCCGCTGCTCCAGATGCGACCTGAGCTCGTCGATCGAGGCAAATCGCATCATGCCCTCCGGCATCTGCGCCTCGATCGATCCGTCCGAATAGAGCGAATAGGCCATGCCGTCGACGACGCCGGATTTGAGCACGGTCACCGGCGGCTGCTCCTGGGGCGGCGGCGGATGGCCTGACGATGGCGAGGCGGCGGCGGCCGACTGGGCCTCGCCGAAAGTCGATGGCGTCCGGGGGCCGCGCCGCGGGGCGACGTCGACCGACCGCGGCCGGTCGGCCTTCGGCCAGGCATCGTCGAAGGTTGCCGGCGCGGGTTCGGCCGAACCGCCCGGATTCGGGCGCAGTTCCGGCGACAACAGATCTGGCGTGAGCGGCTCGGCGGCACGCCCCTGGTTCCGCTCGCGCTCCTTGCGCGAGGAGGAGAACAGCAGATTGCGCCGCTTGGGCGGCGCAGCACCATCCGCGGGCGCGGCGGCCGGTGCAGGCGGCTGCACCTCGCCTGATGCGCCGCGCGAGGCGATCTCGTCGTGCCAGGGCGGCGGCGCCGCGGGAGCGGATGGCGGGAACGCTGGAGCCAGCGGCGGAGGCGCCGAGACCTTCGGCTCAGGCGGCGGGAACACCGGGTCGTCGGGAGTGCCGCGCGGGGAAGTTGCAGACGGCGACCCGGACCGCAGACCCACGGCAACGACGGCATCAAGCCGGTCGCCCATGGCCTGGAGTTCGCGAAGGATGGCGGCAAGGGCCACAACAATCACGCCGGTACATGCGCCGGTCACGCCTGTTGCGATCAACGTGCCGCCGACGCTGAATTCCTTGTTTGGAATTCCGAGGCCGATCGCCGCCAGGCCCGCCACGACCAGGCCCGCGCCGACGACCAACAGACCAACCTTCATCGAACTAACCCCCGGGAGACCCGACCGAAAATCGGCGCGGGCCACCAACGCCACGATACCGTCATATTGCCCACACCGCCAACCGCCAATTGTAGACAGAGTTCCCTAAAATCCCGCTTAACCAAGCCGCGATGCGCTACTTCACCGCGGCCGCAGTAACTGTCGGGCAGCCAGCTCCCGTAGATTTACTGGCTACGAATTGCTGCCAATTTATTGCAACGCATCTGGGAAATTACGCCACAATTACCAATTACTCGGAAACGGAACTGCGCTATGGATGCCGGGGAATGAGGCCCTAAAGCGCCAATCTGGGCCACAGGCACGCCGGTATCACTAGCTATGTCATCGATTACGACGTCTGCCCTCGAGGCGCCTGCGCGGCGCTCGGTGGAGAAGACCTGCGACGATCTCGCTGTCCTCGTCCTCGGCGTGGTCGCCGTGGTCGCCGGTTTGACGTTCCGCGATTACGGTCTGGGCTGGGACGATTACACCCACGCTGAATATGCCGACCTCCTGCTGCGCATGTACGAGTCCGGGTTCAAGGACACCGGCGCGCTGTCGTTTGCCAATCTGTATATGTACGGCGGCGGCTTCGATATGGCCGCGGCCCTGCTGCACAAGATCATTCCGCTCGAACTGTTCGAGACGCGCCGCCTGCTCGGCGCGATCGTCGGCGTTATCGGCCTTGCGGTGACCTGGCGCCTGGCGCGCCGCGTCGGCGGCCCGCTGGCGGGACTGGCGGCGCTGCTGCTGCTGGCGCTGTGCCCGACCTTCTACGGCCACATGTTCATGAATCCGAAGGATGCGCCGTTCGCCGTGGCGATGGTGGTCCTGATCATGGGCCTGGTCCGCCTGATCGAGGAATATCCGGCGCCCTCGCCGCGCACCATCCTGATCGTCGGCCTGGGCGCCGGCCTGTCGATCGGCTGCCGCGTGCTTGGCGGGCTCGCATTGATCTACGCCGTGGTCGGCTTCGTCCCGCTCCTGATCGAGGAATTCCGCAAGCAGGGCCCGCGCGAGGCGACCCACCGCTTTGCCCATGTCGTCTATGTGCTGCTGCCGGGACTTGTGCTGGGCTATCTCGTGATGGGCCTGATCTGGCCGTGGTCGATCATGGAGCCCGGACATCCGCTCGAAGCGGTGACCTATTTCTCGCACTTCTTCGAGAAACCGTGGAAGGAGATGTTCGATGGCGCGCTGGTGTCGGTGCCGGACATGCCGTGGTCCTATCTGCCCACCTTGTTCGCGCTGCAGCTTCCCGAAGTGCTGCTGGTGCTGCTGGCAGCCGCCGTCGTCATCACCTTGATGTCGCTGTCGCGCTACGACGTCACCGCAAAGCGCAAGTCGATCATGCTGATGCTGACGCTGGCGGCGACGCTGCCGCTGGTGATCGCGATGGTGAAGCGGCCGGCGCTCTATAACGGCATCCGTCACTTCATCTTCGTGATTCCGCCGATGACGGTGCTGGCCGGCGTCGCATTCGCGCGCGGCATGGACTGGCTCGGCGAGAACCGCCGGGCCTGGCAGCCCGCGGCGCTCGCCATGTTCGCGTTCGGCCTCTTGCTGCCGCTCAGCGAAATGATCCGCCTGCATCCGTATCAGTACACGCACTTCAACCACATCGCCGGCACGGTGCGTACCGCGGACAACTTCTTCATGCTGGACTATTGGGGCCTGGCGCTGAAGCAGGCATCCGACGGGCTGCGCGAGCAGCTGGCGGAGCGGCAGGAAGTGCCGCCGCAGAACCGCAAGTGGAAGGTCGCGGTGTGCGGACCGCAGCGCCCCGCGCAGGTCGCGCTCGGCCCCGATTTCACCATCGGATGGGACAGCAATGCCGCCGACTTCGCGATGACGCTCGGCGAATTCTACTGCAAGGGCCTGGCCGCGCCGGTCATGGTCGAGATCAAGCGCGACGACGTCGTGTTCGCCCGCGTCTACGACATCCGCGGCCGCAGCATCTCGAGCCTGCTGGCGATCCCGGCGCCGTAACGCATCACGCTGCCCACTGACGATCGCTGTTCGGATCGTGGGCCGCATGCCGACATGACTGTCACGCCGTTACCCTGCCTTGCTGCGGTCCGGCGGCGGCGCTACGCTTGGACCAAGCAATAACGCCGTCAATGGAGCAATCGGCCATGTCGCCAGCGGAAGCGCGCCTGAAGGAAGTGCCGTCGGATATGAGTGCGGCGGAATGGGAGCAGCGGATCAATCTCGCCGCCTGCTACCGGCTGGTCGCGCTCTATGGCTGGGACGATCTGGTCGATACCCACATCTCCGCCCGCGTGCCGGGGCCCGAGCATCACTTCCTGATCAACCCCTACGGGCTGATGTTCGACGAGATCACCGCGTCGAGCCTCGTCAAGGTCGACCTCGACGGCAACCAGCTCTCGAAGAGCGACTACAGCATCAACCCGGCCGGCTTCACCATCCATTCGGCGATCCACGAGGTGCGCGAGGACGCCGGCTGCGTGCTCCACCTGCACACCGTCGACGGCACCGCGGTGTCGAGCGGCCCGAACGGGCTGCTGCCGCTGAACCAGACCGCGCAGCTCGTCACCCACGACCTCGCCTATCACGACTATGAAGGCATCGCGCTCGATCATGACGAGCGCCCGCGCCTGCAGCGCGATCTCGGCAGCAAGAACCACATGCTGCTGCGCAATCACGGCACCCTCACGGTCGGCCGCTCGGTCGCATCCGCGTTCGAGCGGATGTACCATCTGGAGCGCGCCTGCTCGATGCAGGTGGCGACCCGCGCGCTCGGACCGATCGCCTATCCGGTCGACCAGCATGCGATCGACAAGAACACCGAGCTGCTCTCCAACCCAGACCGCGCCGAGCTGCGCTCGACCCAGCTGGTCTGGCCGCCGCTGCTGCGCAAGCTCGACCGGGTCAATCCCGGCTACCGTGATTGAAATTTCACAATCTTCGGGTAGGCTATCGGCCAACACCCTCTGCACTATCGGCATCAAAACGCCGCCCAATTCCGGGCGGCGTTTTTACGTTCGGTTTCTCTTCCGTAGCCCGGATGGAGCGCAGCGCAATCCGGGGCGGCGCGTCCGCGGATTGACCGTCCCGGATTTCGCGGAGCCTGTCATCGGGCGCGCGTTCGCGCGACCCGTTGGCTGCATCCGGGCTTCATGGACTTGCGCATGCGCGCTATTTGGCGTCGCCGAACGCCGCCAGGATCCGCGCCCAGGAGCGGATGCCCTTGTGGTAGCTCTTGAGGTCGTACTTCTCGTTCGGCGAATGGATGTTGTCGTCGTCGAGCCCGAAGCCGATCAGCACGCTGTCGAGGCCGAGCGTGTGCTTGAAATCGGCAACGATCGGGATCGAGGCGCCGGAGCCGATCAGCAGCGCCTCCTTGCCCCATTCGTCGGTCAGCGCACGGCGCGCGGCTGCCAGCGGCTTCATGTTCCAGTCGAGCGCGATCGCCGGCGCGCTGGAATGGTCGGTGAACTCGGCCTTGCAGTCGGCCGGCAGGCGCGCCTTCACATAGTCGCGGAACGCCTTTCGGATCTTCTCGGGATCCTGTCCCTCGACCAGGCGGAACGAGACCTTCGCTGACGCCTCGGCCGCGATCACCGTCTTGGAGCCCTCGCCGGTATAGCCGCCGACGATGCCGTTGATGTCGCAGGTCGGGCGCGAGGAGACCTGCTCGATCAGGAGCCGGTCCTTTTCGCCGGCGGGCACCGAGAGGCCGATCGGCTTGAGGAAGCTCTCCGGCGTCAGATTGAGCTGCTTCCACTGGGCCAGAATATCCGGCGGCAAATCCTTCACGCCGTCATAGAAACCCGGGACGGTGATGTGGCCATTCTCGTCATGCAGGCTGCCGAGGATCCGCGTCAGCACGCGGATCGGGTTCTGCGCGCCGCCGCCGAACACGCCGGAATGCAGGTCGCGATTGGCGGCCTTGATCTTGACCTCGTCATAGACCAGGCCGCGCAAGGAGGTGGTGATCGCCGGCGTATTCGGGTCCCACATGCCGGTGTCGCAGACCAGCGCGAAGTCGGCCTTGAGGTCGTCCTTGTTCGCCTCGAGGAACGGCACGAAATTCTTCGAACCGATCTCCTCTTCACCCTCGATGACGATCGTGATGTCGACCGGCAGCGATCCCGTCACCGTCTTCCAGGCACGGCACGCCTCGACGAAGGTCATCAACTGTCCCTTGTCGTCCTCGGCGCCGCGCGCGACGATAATCTTGCGCCCGTCGGCATGGTCGGTCACGACAGGCTCGAACGGCGGACGATGCCAGAGATTCAGGGGATCGACCGGCTGCACGTCGTAGTGGCCGTAGAACAGCACGTGCGGGCGTCCGTCGGCCGAGCCGTTCAGCTTGCCGACCACGGCCGGATGGCCGGCAGTCGGCCGCACTTCGGTCTTGAAGCCGACTGTCGCGATATCCTTGGCGAGATGATCGGCAGCCGCCTTGCAGTCATCAGCGAAGGCCGGATCGGCCGAGATCGATTTGATCCGCAGCAGCGTGAACAGCCGCTCGAGACTGTTGTCGAAATCGGCGTCGATACGGTCGAGGACGGGCTGCAGCTTGGCGTTGGACATCGCGGATATCCTTTTTGTTGGACGTTGCGCCAGGTTGTAGCGCGCCCGCCGCGGGAGGCAAAGCCGGTCTCCCGCTTCGGCCGACCGGCGCGATGCTATCGGCGCAGCAACCCACCGAGCGCGCCGCGCACCAGCGCCCGGCCGATCGAGCCGCCAACCGAACCGCCGAGCGATTTGCCGAGATCGGCGGCCACGCCGCCGATCACCTTGTCGGTCACCGAGCGCGTGACGCTGCGCGCGATCACCTGCCCGGTCGACATGCGGCCGCGCTTGACGTTGGTGCCGAAGATCGTGGACGCGATCGAACCGATCTGGCCGAGGATGCCGCCACCCTCGCCGCCAGCGCTGCCGTCCGCTGGCGCTGCCGTCCCGGCGAGCCGCTTCTGGATGATCTCGTAAGCGGATTCGGCATCGACCGCGGTGTCGTATTTGCCCTTGACCGGGCTCGCATCCATGATCGCCTTGCGCTCCTCCGGCGTGATCGGCCCGATCCGCGCCGACGGCGGGCGCACCATGACGCGCTCGACCATCGACGGCGTGCCGCCGCCCTCGAGGAACGACACCAGCGCCTCGCCCTTGCCGAGCTCCATGATCACCCGCGCGGTGTCGAGCTTCGGATTGGGCCGGAAGGTCTGTGCGGCCGCGGCAACCGCCTTCTGGTCGCGCGGCGTGAAGGCGCGCAGCGCGTGCTGCACGCGGTTGCCGAGCTGCGCCAGCACCTTGTCCGGCACGTCGATCGGATTCTGCGTGACGAAGTAGACGCCGACGCCCTTGGAGCGGATCAGCCGCACCACCTGCTCGATCTTGTCCATCAGCGCCTTCGGCGCGTCGGTGAACAAGAGATGCGCCTCGTCGAAGAAGAACACCAGCTTCGGCTTCGGCAGGTCGCCGGCCTCCGGCAATTCCTCGAACAATTCCGAAAGCATCCAGAGCAGGAAGGTGGCGTAAAGCCGCGGGCTCTGCATCAGCTTGTCGGCGACCAGGATATTGACCATGCCGCGGCCGTCGCGGTCGGTCCGCATGAAATCCTTCAGCGTCAGCGCCGGCTCGCCGAAGAACTTTGCACCGCCCTGGTTCTCGAGCACCAGGAGCTGACGCTGGATCGTTCCGACGGTCGCCTTGGACACATTGCCGTAGCTCTGTGCCGCTTTGCGGATCGGCGCCAGCGGATCCTCCTCGTCGTCGGCAGGCTTCTTGCTGCCGTCCGGGGCGATCGCATCCAGCAGCGCTCGCAGGTCCTTCATGTCGATCAGCGTGAGGCCGTTCTCGTCGGCGACACGGAAGGCAACATTGAGCACGCCTTCCTGCACGTCGTTCAGATCGAGCATCCGCGAGAGCAACAATGGTCCCATCTCGGTGACGGTGGCGCGCACCGGATGGCCCTGCTCGCCGAACACGTCCCAGAATACGGTCGAGAACTGATCCGGCTGGAAGGTCAGGCCCATCTCCTTGGCGCGCTTCAGGATAAAGTCCTTGGCCTCGCCGACTTCGGAGATACCGGAAAGATCGCCCTTGATGTCGGCTGCGAAAACCGGAACGCCGGCGCGCGCAAATCCTTCAGCCATGACCTGTAGCGTGACGGTCTTGCCGGTTCCGGTCGCACCGGTCACAAGGCCGTGGCGGTTGGCCAGCGCAAGCGTCAGCCAGGCTGTTTCCTCGCCCTTGCCGATAAAGATCTTCTCATCGGTATCGGCCAACTTGATGCCGGACGTCGCCATCGCTTCGCCTCTTAACGCGATTTTAAATCGGCTCGATCCATTCGAACCGATGACATCATATTGCATCTTGCAGGTCGATTGAAACCATCGGCGCGCACTGATGTATATTGTCGCTGCACCAGTTCCTCATACTTTATTCCCGGCCAAGATTCCCGGCCAAGTGACGAAAGGCATTGCGCATTGCGACAAGATGGTGTGAATCCGCCGCTCACTCTTGCAGAGGTGCAACACTCCCGACGCGATCGAAAAAGAAAACGAACTGAAATGCGCGGATCGCTTGTATTTCGTGACACAGGCGCTCAAGATAAATCTTCAAGAATGATCCGGCAAAAACCGGTTGAGGCGGGGCAATATGGACGAATTGGTTGGGCAGCTGGCCGCGAAGGCCGGCATCGACGGTGCTGTCGCTGAAAAAACCATCGGCATCGTTCTGGGTTTCCTCCGTAACGAGGGACCTTCCGACAAAGTTCAGGCTCTGATCGACCAAATCCCCGGCGCCGAAGCGGCAATCGCCGCCTCCAACAACAGCGGTGGTCTATCGCGGTTGATGGGTGGCGGTCTGATGGCTGTCGGCACCCGGCTGATGGCGCTCGGATTGAGCATGAGTGAGATTCAGAACGTCGCGCGTGAACTTTTCAGGTTCGGCCGCGACAAAATCGGAGCGGATCAAATGGGCGAGATCATCTCGGGGACGCCGGGCCTCAGCCAGTTTGCCTGAAGCATTTCCCAAACGCCATTGCACGTGCGCTCCCTTCTACCTGCATACGAGTATCATGACATACCCCCTCTCCGAGATCGAAGGCCTGTCCGCCTATTGCGCCACCAAACTGAAATCGCAGGGTATCCGCACGACTGACGCACTGCCTGAAGCCGCCCGCACCGTCAAGGGACGCAAGGCGCTCGCCGCCAAGACCGGGATCAGCGAACAACAATTGCTCGAATGGGCCAACATCTCCGACTACATGCGGATTCCCGGCATGGGCAAGGCGAAGGTCGGCTTGGTCCGCGCCGCCGGCGTCACCACGGTGCGCGAGCTCGCGCATCGCAACCCGTCGCGGCTCGCGCAGAGCATGAAGGACGCCAACGTGCGGCGTAAGCTCGTCCGCGTGATGCCGTCGGAGAAGTCGGTCGAGCTGCTGATCGAAGAGGCACGCAAGCTGCCTCCCAAAATCAGCTATTAGCCTGTCTTAACGGCATTCGGCCGCCGGCCGCGTCACCCGTCATCGCCACACCTTGACTTGCCGCTGCGGTCAGCGCAAAGCCACCGCATGATGGCGAGCAAGCCCATAGCATCGACGGTGACCGGCCCGGCCGTATCGGCGGTGCTGCCGGCGCTGTTGTCGCGGCCCTATCCGGCCGTGATGGGCATCCTGAACGTGACGCCGGACTCGTTCTCCGACGGCGGCCGGTTCGCCGCACCCGAAGAGGCGCTGGCGCAGGCCCGCAGGCTGGTCACCGAGGGCGCCGATATCATCGACATCGGCGCGGAATCCACCCGTCCCTACGGCTCGCAGCCGGTCACCGCCGAGGCCGAGATGGCGCGGCTGAAGCCCGTGCTTGCCGACGTGATCGCCCTTGGCGTGCCGGTCTCGATCGACAGCATGAAATCGGAAGTCGTGGCCTGGGCGCTCGATCAGGGCGCTGTCATCGCCAATGACGTCTGGGGCCTGCAGCGCGATGCCGGCATGGCGCCGCTCGTCGCCGCACGCGGCGTGCCCGTGATCATCATGCACAATCGCGAGCGGGCCGATCCGGCCATCGACATCATGCAGGACATCGCCGCCTTCTTCGAGCGCTCGCTCGCGATCGCCGCAAGTGCCGGCATTTCGCCCGACCGGATCGTGCTCGATCCCGGCATCGGCTTCGGCAAGACCCCGGAGCAGAGCATGATCGCGCTGGCGCGGCTCTCCGAGCTCGACGCGTTCCATCTGCCGCTGCTGGTCGGCGCCTCGCGCAAGCGCTTCATCAGCACTGTCGTGCCGTCGGAGCCGCACGAGCGGATCGGCGGCTCGATCGCGGCGCATCTGATCGCCGCGCAAAATGGCGCCCGTATCATCCGCGCGCATGACGTCGGCGAAACCGTTCAGGCGCTGCGCGTGGCCGCAGCAATCGAGGGACAGCAATGACCGATACGATCTTCATCACCGGGATCGTCATCCACGCCCGTCATGGCGTGATGGAACATGAGACCGAGGTCGGGCAGCGCTTCGTCATCGATCTCGAGCTCTATACAGACCTCTCGGAATCCTCGCGCACCGACCGCCTCTCCGACACGGTCTCCTATTCCAACGTGGTGGCGACCGCGACATCGGCATTCAAGAACACCAACTACAAGCTGCTGGAGCGCGCCGCCGGCGCGGTGGCCGAGGACATCCTGGCGAGCTTCCCGCGCATCCGGGCGGTCAAGGTCACCGTGCACAAGCCGCACGCGCCGATCGCCGCGATCTTCGACGATGTCGGCGTGGTGCTGACCCGCTCGCGCCATCAACCGCCTCAGGGTTGAACGCAGATGGCTGACGTCCTGATCGCCCTCGGCGGCAATGTCGGCGACGTCCGCACCACGTTTCGCAAGGCGATCGCCAATATCTGCGGCATGACCCAGGCCGCGCTTATCGCACGCTCGTCGGATTATTCGACGCCGCCCTGGGGCGAGCAGCAGCAGGACAGCTTTGTCAATGCCTGCATCGAGATCGAGACCAGTCTCGATCCGCACGCGCTGCTGTTCACGCTGCACAAGATCGAAGCCAAATTCGGCCGCGACCGCGCCAACGAGCAGCGCTGGGGGCCGCGCACCCTCGACCTCGACCTGATCGCCTATGACGACGTCACACTGAACAAGCCGGAACTGACGCTGCCGCACCCGCGTTTGTTCGAACGCGCCTTCGTCTTGGTGCCGCTCGCCGAGATCGTTCCCGACCGCGTCATCGCCGGGCGCCGCGTCGCCGATGCGCTGGCGAAGGTCTCTACAGACGGTATTTTCCGTCTAGCGGACCTCGATTAAAGCGAGACCACCGCAAACAACCGTTTGGCTTGGCCGCCCGCCCGTGGCAATTTCCGGCCAAATCAAGGGGCCCCGCGCGGGGCCGGTGAAGGACGATTTGGGCGGATGACGACCTCGACTGACGATTTGGCTCTGGCTTCGGATTTTCGACCTGCGACCTATGACGACTGGCGCAAGCTGGTCGACGGCGTGCTGAAGGGCGCCCCGTTCGAGAAGCTGGTCGGCAAGACCTATGACGGCCTGAAGATCGATCCGATCTACCGCCGCGCCACCAATTCAAGCCCGCTTGCCGGCCGCGCCGCCGCTGCACCCTGGCAGATCCTGCAGCGGGTCGATCATCCCGATGCCGCACAGGCCAATGCACAAGCGCTGCAGGATCTCGAGAACGGCGCGACCGGCCTCGAATTCGAGTTCGCCGGCGGTCCCGGTGCGCGCGGCTTCGGTCTTGCCGATGCCAGCAAGAAGACGCTGGCGCGCGCCTGCGGCGGCGTCCATCTCGATGCCGGCATCATGATCGCGCTCAATCCGGTGATCGGCCGCGAGAACGCCGGCGAGACCTTTGCCGACATGGTCGAGACCCGCAAGCTCGATCCGGCCAAGCTCGACCTGCATTTCAATTACCAGGCGCTCAGCACCATGGCCGTGCGCGGTGCTGCGGCCATCGCCTGGCCCAACTACGAAAAGTCGTTCGGCCAGGTCGTCAATGGCCTGATCAAGCGCGGCTTCAAGGGGCCGTTCGTGCTGGCCGACGGCCGGCCGGTCCATGATGCCGGCGGCTCCGAGGTGCAGGAACTTGCGTTCACGCTCGCGCTGGGCCTCGCCTATATGCGCATGCTGGAAGGCGCCGGCATCGATCTGGATGCGGCGCGCGCGGGCATCTCGTTCCGCCTCAGCGCCGATGCCGACCAGTTCCTGACCATGGCGAAATTCCGCGCGCTGCGGCTGCTCTGGGCACGGGTCGAGCAGGCCTGCGGGCTTGCGCCGAAGCCGATCTTCGTCAACGCGCAAACCGCCTGGCGGATGCTGACCCGGCGCGATCCCAATGTGAACATGCTGCGCGCGACGATCGCGACCTTTGCGGCCGGGCTCGGCGGCGCCAATGCGATCACGGTGCTGCCGCATACGCTGGCGCTCGGCCTGCCCGACGACTTCGCCCGGCGCGTGGCGCGCAACACGCAACTCGTGCTGCTCGATGAGTCCAACCTCGCCAAGGTCTCCGATCCCGCGGCCGGCGCCGGCGGCATCGAGACGCTGACCTCGCAGCTCTGCGAGGCGGCGTGGACGCTGTTCCAGGAGATCGAGAAGGCCGGCGGCATCTTCGCCGCACTCGAGCAGGGACTGCTGCAAAACAAGGTCACCGCGACGCGATTGCTGCGCGAGACCAATGTGGCGAAGCGCCGCGACGTGCTGACCGGCGCCAGCGAATTTCCGGATCTGCGCGAGGCCGCCCCCGCAGTGCTGGATGTGAAACCATCAGCGCCGGCGTCCCTCGCCGGCGCCAAGGTGAAGTTCGACGCCCTCGCTCCGATGCGGCTTGCCGAACCGTTCGAGGCGCTGCGCGACAAGTCGGATGCCGCGCTGAAGGCGCATGGCGCCCGGCCGAACATATTCCTGGCCAATCTCGGCACCGCCGCGGACTTCACGGCCCGCGCGACCTTTGCCAAGAGTTTCTTCGAAACCGGCGGGATCGAGGCCGTCGACAGCGAGGGTTTTACCGACGCGGCGGCGCTGGCCGCGGCCTACAAGGCCTCGGGCGCGGCGATGGCGTGCATTTGTTCCTCGGATAAGGTCTATGCCGCCAGCGCCGTTGAGGCCGCCAGGGCCCTTCAAGGCGCCGGTGCAAGGCATATCTATCTGGCAGGGCGGCCCGGCGACCAGGAAGCGGCGCTGCGGGCGGCCGGCATCGGCGAGTTCGTCTTCGCCGGCGGTGATGCGCTGGCGACATTGCGCGAGGCCTATCGGCGGATGGAGCAGACATGAGCGCAGAGGCACCATCGACACCCGTTCTGACCGGCGGCTGCCAGTGCGGCGCCGTCCGATTTGCCGTCTCGGCGGCACCGACCCGGATCAGCATCTGCCACTGCCGGATGTGCCAGAAAGCGTCCGGGGCGCCATTTGCCTCTTTCGCCGACATCGATCGCAACGACTTCAGATGGACCCGCGGCAAGCCCGCCGCCTTCAGGTCCTCCTCGATCGCCGAGCGCGACTTCTGCGCGGCCTGCGGAACACCCCTGAGCTTCCGCCGTATCGACGGCCCGCGGATCGAGATCATGACCGGCGCCTTCGACCGGCCCGACCGGGTGATACCGACGCAGCAATTCGGAACCGAGTCCCGCCACGGCTGGGTGGTCGGCATTGCCAACCTGCCGAGCCAGACCACGATGCAGAATTACGGACCGGACAAGATGGCGACGATCGTCAGCCATCAGCATCCGGATCATGATTGAGTTAGAAGCTACAGCGATTGATCGAACGCAATCGCCAGTTTGAGGAAGCCCAGGAATGACCCGCATTCCCAATTTCGCCGATGTCGCCTTCCAGCCCGTGGCCAGTACGGCCCCGGTTGCGAGCGCCGAGCCGTGGCTGACGCCCGAGGGCATCCCGGTGAAGTCCGTCTACGGCGAGGCCGATCTCGAAGGCATCGACTTCCTCGAGACCTGGCCGGGCATCGCGCCCTATCTGCGCGGCCCCTACCCGACCATGTATGTCAACCAGCCCTGGACCATCCGGCAATATGCCGGCTTCTCCACGGCGGAGGATTCCAACGCATTCTATCGCCGCAACCTCGCGGCCGGACAGAAGGGCCTGTCGGTCGCGTTCGACCTCGCTACCCACCGCGGCTATGACAGCGATCATCCCCGCGTCTCCGGCGACGTCGGCATGGCCGGCGTCGCGATCGATTCCATCTACGACATGCGCACGCTGTTCGCCGGCATCCCGCTCGACCAGATGAGCGTGTCGATGACCATGAACGGCGCGGTGCTGCCGATCCTCGCGCTGTTCGTCGCGGCTGCCGAGGAACAGGGCGTGCCGCCGGAGAAACTGTCGGGCACCATTCAGAACGACATTCTGAAAGAGTTCATGGTGCGCAACACCTACATCTATCCACCTAGCCCCTCGATGCGGATCATCTCCGACATCTTCGCCTACACCTCGCAGCGGATGCCGAAATACAATTCCATTTCCATTTCCGGCTACCACATGCAGGAGGCCGGCGCGACGCAGGACCTCGAACTCGCCTATACGCTGGCCGACGGCGTCGAATATCTACGCGCCGGGCTTGCCGCGGGCCTCGACGTCGACCGCTTTGCGCCGCGGCTGTCGTTCTTCTGGGCGATCGGCATGAACTTCTTCATGGAAGTCGCCAAGATGCGCGCCGCGCGGCTGTTGTGGGCCAAGCTGCTCAAGCAGTTCAATCCCAAGGATCCGCGCTCGCTGTCGCTGCGCACGCATTGTCAGACCTCGGGCTGGTCGCTGACCGCGCAGGACGTGTTCAACAACGTGATGCGCACCACGATCGAGGCGATGGCGGCAACCCAAGGCCACACCCAGTCGCTGCACACCAACGCGCTCGACGAGGCCCTGGCGCTGCCGACCGACTTCTCCGCGCGCATCGCCCGCAACACCCAGCTGTTCCTGCAGCAGGAGAGCGGCACCAACCGCATCATCGATCCCTGGGGCGGCTCCGATCTATGTCGAGCGGCTGACCCGCGATCTCGCGCAGAAGGCCTGGGGGCACATCCAGGAGGTCGAGGCGCTCGGCGGCATGGCCAAGGCGATCGAGGCCGGCGTGCCGAAGCTCAGGATCGAGGAAGCTTCCGCCAAGACGCAGGCGCGGATAGATGCCGGCCGGCAGGCGGTGATCGGCGTCAACAAGTTCAAGCCCGAGAACGAGAAGCCGATCGACGTACTCAAGGTGGAGAACTCCACCGTGCGGCGGCTGCAGATCGACAAGCTGGCGCGGCTCAAGAAGGAGCGCAACCAGAAGGACGTCGATGCGGCGCTCGCCGCCCTCACCCGCTCGGCGGGCGAAGGCAACGGCAATTTGCTGGCGCTGGCGATCGACGCCGCGCGCGCCAAAGCCACCGTCGGCGAGATTTCGGACGCCATGGAAAAGGTGTTCGGCCGCCACCGCGCCGAGATCAAGTCCATCACCGGCGTCTACAAGCGAGAGGCAGCGGCGATGTCCAACAAGGTGGAAAAGGTGCAGGCCCTGATCGATGCGTTCGAGGAGGCCGAAGGCCGCCGCCCCCGCATCCTGGTGGCGAAAATCGGCCAGGACGGCCATGACCGCGGCCAGAAGGTGATCGCATCGGCGTTCGCCGATGTCGGCTTCGACGTCGATATCGGACCGCTGTTCGCAACCGCCGACGAAGCCGCCCGCCAGGCGGTCGAGAACGACGTCCACATTCTCGGCGTCTCCTCGCTTGCCGCGGCACATCTCACCGCGGTGCCCGAATTGAAGGCCGCGCTGAAGAAACACGGCCGCGACGACATCATGATCATCATCGGCGGCGTGGTGCCGCCGCAGGATTACGACGCGCTGTATGCCGCCGGCGCCGAGGCGATCTTCCCGCCGGGCACGGTGATCTCGGATGCCGCCGAGGAACTGATCCACAAGCTCAACGCCCGGCTCGGCCATAGCGCGGCGGCGGAGTAGCGCTGCCGCATCCCTCTCCGATCAGGAGTTTTCCACGCGCGCCGCTCGCTCGATGACGCCTGCCCGCATCATGGGTCTTGCCGGCGTGCTCGCTTGCGTTTGCCTTCCCGCGCGCGCCGCCGATCCCAAGCCCGACGCCGCGACCAAGAACGCGAACATCGAGGTCAACGTCTATCTCGACGACAAGATCAAGGCAGACAGCGCGCTGGCAGCCGACTGCCTCGCGGAAGGCAAGAAGTGGATCGAGAAGAATGCCGCCGCGGCTGCGGCCGACCGCAAGCAGGAGCCTGAGCTTTTCAAAGATCGCGGCGGCTACTCGTTCGAACGCAAATACTCCGAGCGCTCCGTCGTCGACGGCCGCTATGTGAGCGTGCTGCGCGACGACTACATGGACACCCACGGCGCGCATCCGAACTCCGACGTCAACATCATCCTGTGGGACACCGCGGCGAAGAAGCGCATCAGCATCCGTCCCTTCTTCACCGAGACGACGGACAACGGCCCGACTCTGACGGCGATGCGCAAGGCCATCGTCAGCGCGCTCAACGCCGAGAAGAAGCGGCGCGGCGCCGGCGAGACCGCAACCGCCGAGTGGTACAAGGAGTTGAAGCCAACCCTGCTCAAGATCGGCGCCGTGACGCTGGCGCCGTCGACCGTGTCAGGCAAGAGCTCCGGCCTCACCTTCCACTACCCGCCCTATGCCGTCGGCCCCTACGCCGAAGGCCAATACGTGATGTTCGTGCCGTGGGAGACGTTGAAGCCCTATCTGACGCCGGAAGGCGCAAAGATCTTCGCCGGCGCACGGCCCAAGGGCGATGCGGACGAGCAGCAATAGTTCGTAGCCCGCATGAGCGAAGCGATATGCGGGGCCGGTTTCCCCTGACATCGCGGAGCCTGTCATCGGGCGCGCGTTCGCGCGACCCGTTGGCTCACCCGGGCTACGGGCGTCTGCACGATTTCTGGATAATGGAAGAATGCCGCTGAGTTGCCCGACGTGTCAAGTAGCCTTGTCGAACGCCGGCAGCCAGCCGCCGGCTCCTTTGCATGGGGTTGTTTTCGACATTTTGGCAGTGCGCCCCTGCGACGTGCCAATCCGCCTCCCCCTCGCCTGCAACAGCCAGCCGTTGTAAACCAAAACCATGAACGCCTCGAAGCCTGCCGCTCCCGACATCAGCGCCCTCGCCAAGGGCCTCCGTGCCGGCCACCGCGCCGCGCTGGCGCGGGCGATCACGCTGGTCGAGAGCCGGCGCGGCGATCATCAGGCGGCGGCGCGCGAGTTGGTGCAGGCGCTATTGCCCGACACCGGCAAGGCGGTGCGGGTCGGCATCACCGGCTCGCCCGGCGTCGGCAAGTCGACCACCATCGATGCGCTCGGCATGTTCCTGATCGAGCGCGGCCACAAGGTCGCGGTGCTGGCGGTCGATCCCTCCTCGGCGCGCACCGGCGGCTCGATCCTCGGCGATAAGACCCGGATGGCGCGGCTCGCCGTCTCCGACCAGGCCTTCATCCGCCCCTCGCCCTCATCGGGCACGCTCGGCGGTGTCGCGGCGAAGACTCGCGAGGCGATGCTGTTGTGCGAGGCCGCCGGCTTCGACGTCGTGCTGGTCGAGACCGTCGGCATCGGCCAGTCCGAGACCGCGGTCTGCGATATGACCGATTTCTTCCTGGCCTTGATGCTGCCCGGCGCCGGCGACGAGTTGCAGGGCATCAAAAAGGGCCTTGTCGAGCTCGCCGACATGATCGCGATCAACAAGGCCGACGGCGACAACCTCAAGCGCGCGAACCTCGCCGCCGCCGACTATCGCAGCGCGCTGCA
The DNA here is from genome assembly GCF_051547665.1 of Bradyrhizobium sp. BR 1433. Classification (NCBI taxonomy): domain Bacteria; kingdom Pseudomonadati; phylum Pseudomonadota; class Alphaproteobacteria; order Hyphomicrobiales; family Nitrobacteraceae; genus Bradyrhizobium; species Bradyrhizobium sp. BR 1433. Next base: position 7,984,411 of record NZ_JBPUGG010000001.1, on the reverse strand, counting down.
CATCCTGGCGCCGCGCTCCGAGCACTGGCATCCGCCGGTGGAGACCTATTCCGCGCTGACCGGCGCCGGGCTCGACCGGCTCTGGCAGAAGATCCTCGACCACCGTACCGCGATGAACGCCTCGGGCGAGGTCGCCGGCCGCCGCAGGGAACAGCAGGTGAAGTGGATGTGGTCGATGCTGGAGAGCCGGATGATGGCGCGGCTGCGCTCGGATGCCGCGATCCGCGCCAAAGTGAAGAAGATGGAGGCCGAGGTCGCCGGTGGCCGCATCTCGCCCGCGGTCGCCGCCGAACAGATCGCGGAGATGCTGCATTGAGCGGCAGGCTGCGCATCCTCGTCACCGGCTTCGGGCCGTTTCCGGGTGCGCCGTTCAACCCGACCATGCCATTGGTGAAGCGGCTGACCGCCCTGCGCCGCCCGGCCTTCGACGACGTCGCGCTGTCGAGCCACATCTTCGACGTCACCTACGCGGCCGTCGATCGCGAATTGCCGGAGCTGATCACACAACACCACCCGCAGGCGCTCTTGATGTTCGGCCTCGCCGGCCGCACCGGCTATCTGCGGATCGAAAGCCGTGCCCGCAACGCGGTGACCACGCGCTTCCCCGACGCCGGCCGCCAGCATGCGCGCAAGGGATCGATCGAGGGCGGCGCCGATGCGCGCATGTTCGGGCCTCATACAGAAAAACTACTGCGCGCCGCGCTGGCGACCGGGATCGACGCGCGAGCCTCGCGCGATGCCGGCAGCTATCTCTGCAACTACCTGAGCTGGCGCGCGATCGAGGCCGTCAACCACGACAATGACTTGCGCCTCGCGCAATTCGTCCACGTCCCGCCGCTCGCCCATGACGGCACGGCTGCACCCGGCAAATCATCCATCACGCTGGAAGCGCTCGTCGATGCCGGCGAGGCCATGCTGATCGAACTGGTAAAGCTAACGCGGCAAGCCGCACGCGCGTGAGCGTGCGGATCGGGCGGTGTAAGTACACGCCCTAGTTGGCATCCTCCAACTCACGCGTACGCAAGCTGCGCATCATTTCAATGAATTCAGGCTCCGCGGGATCGATCTTGCGGAATCTGTAAGGTTCGAACCCAATCATCGGGGGAGGTAACGCGACGCCTGCTAGCCCGACGGTCAGACTCCCCGTCCAGGTCGTCCCGATGAAATTGACACGGTAGATGCGCCCCTTGTGCAGCAGATGATGGATGGGCACGACCGGCCCAATGGCTCCTTTCTTCGGGCCATTGTCGATGCAGACAACCAGGTCTCCCACGTCAAACACCGGTCTCTCCTCTCAAGCCAGCGGACGAGCAATACTCCAGACGCGTCAACCGTAGACCCCGGCAAATACTAAAATTGGATCGAATGACGAGGTCTGCAGCGGCGTGAATCGGTTGCACCCGCGATTAACCCTACCGCCAACAATCGCCGCGCTGCGTCGGCGTGTTCACCATGCCGCGCCGCCTTTCGCGCTACCACTCGACCCGCGAACGTCACCGCTCGCGAATGTTGCGAGGGCCTTGCCCATGGACGTCAACCGCCGCCATCTGATCGGAGCAACCGCCGCCGGCGCAGCCGGCGCGCTTGCGATGTCGCCGGACGCCGCGCGTGCCGCCGCGCCATCGACCGGCTCGCTCGGCCGCGACGTCACGCAATATGGCGTGCATCCCGGCAGCCCCGACGACCAGACCCGCAATCTGCAGCGCGCGATCGACGACGCCGCGCGGGCGCAGGTGCCGCTCGCGTTCCCGCCCGGCGTCTACCGGACCGGCCCGTTGCGGCTTGCCCCCGGCAGCCAGCTGATCGGCGTGCGCGGCGCCAGCCGGCTGCTGTTCAACGGCGGCGCCTCGATGCTGGAAGCCGAAGGCGCCGGCGGCGTCGTCCTGATGGGCCTCAGCTTCGACGGCGGCAACGTCCCGCTGCCGAACCGGCGCGGCCTCGTGCACTGCCTGTCGGGCCGCGACATCCGCATCACCGAATGCCGGTTCACCGGCAGCGGCGGCAACGGCATCTGGTTCGAGCAGATGTCGGGCGACGTCAGCAACAACGTCTTCACCGAGATCGCGACCACGGCGCTGGTGTCGTTCGACGCGCTGGGCCTGATGGTGTCGCGCAACACCATCAAGGGCACCAACGACAACGGCATCGAGATCCTGCGCACCGCGATCGGCGACGACGGCTCGATCGTCGCAGACAACCGCATCGAGGACATCAAGGCCGGCCCCGGCGGCTCCGGGCAGTACGGCAACGCCATCAACGCCTTCCGCGCCGGCAACGTGATCGTGCGCGGCAACCGCATCAAGAACTGCGACTTCTCGGCGGTGCGCGGCAATTCGGCCTCCAACATCCACATCACCGACAACAGCGTCAGCAATGTCCGCGAGGTCGCGCTCTATTCGGAGTTCTGGTTCGAGGCCGCGGTGATCGCCAACAACACCGTCGACGGCGCCGCGATCGGCATCTCCGTGTGCAATTTCAACGAGGGCGGCCGCATCGCGGTGGTCCAGGGCAACATCATCCGCAACCTGCTGCCGAAGCGCCCTGCAGGCACCGACCCGAACGACGGCGCCGGCATCGGCATCTATGTCGAGGCCGACAGCACCGTGACCGGCAATGTGATCGAGAACGCGCCGACCTTCGGCATCGTCGCCGGCTGGGGCAAGTACCTGCGCGATGTCGCGATATCAGGCAACGTGGTCCGCAACGCCTTCGTCGGCATCGGCGTCTCGGTAGTGCCGGGCGCCGGCACCGCGTTGATCAACAACAACATGATCTCGGAAACCCCGCGCGGCGCGGTGGTCGGGCTCGACCATGCCCGCCCGATCACGCCGGATCTGTCGGCAGGCGGCGCCCAGCAATATGCGCAGCTCGTGGTCGGCGCGAACGCGGTGCGGCGCTAGATCCGGAAAAGGGCGAAGCGGTTTTTCCTCGCGACAAGCACGGAGATCACGCTCAAAAAATAAGCGAGAGCGGTCGCCTACAGCGTGTTGCGCAGCAGTGGATAGCGCCGCTGGATGGTGTCGAGATCGAGCACCGGCGGCGGCATGACCGGCGGCATCTCCAGCGGCGGCGCGTCGGCCACCGTGGGCGGCTGCTCCAGCACCTCGGCCGCCGTTTCCAGCGCGGCCGCGACCGCTTTCATCGCCGCCTCGGCCAGGACCGCAGCCTCCGGCCGACGCTCGGGCGGCGGCGAGATGGCGGCCGGCGGCAGTTTCGACCTGCCGCGGCCAAGCCAGGACAGATCGATTGGCGAATTGTCGAGCGAGGCTTCGCGCGACAGCAATTCGCGCCAGATGTCGACCGCGGCGCGGGCTTCCCTGATGTTCTCGAGGAAGGCCTGCTCGCTGTGATAGCGCCGCCAGCGCCCGGTATCGAACAGTTCGGTAAGGTGCTCCAGCCTTTGCTCGGCGAGGTTGCACCAGCGTGCAACGATCTCTTGGCCTCTGGCCACGTCGGTCCGATGTGTCATTCAAGTTGCCCGCAGGAAAAGAAACGGACGCAGACGCAACCGAACCGAATCAACTGGACGTGACGCCGATATTCTGTGGAAAAGGTAAATAAAGTCTAACTAAATTCTTAATCGCGAACGGACGATCGAAGAAGTCCGCTCTACTACGGAGTTTCTCGCTCGAACTGCCTCAAGTCATCGACTTGCCGTGGTGGCGATGCGCACCGCTCCTGGGGCGGAATGATCCACAGCAACCGCCGCCGTCGCGCGTCTGCCCATCCCGTTGCGATCGGTCGGCGCCATCGTGCCGCGCACCGTCGAGTCCGTCACGCAAGGGTGCCCCCAAAATGAAAGACCCGTCCGGGGGGACAACCGGACGGGTCAAAGCCATATGGGCGCTTGGGGTGGATGGGCGCTCGCGCCTGATATAGCCGGGGAGGGTTAAACCGCTCCCACACACATAAGTCGTGAGAGAAAGGCGGACGTTCAAATCGCCGGCGATTTTTTTAACCTTCTCGCGCCGCGGTTCCATCGCACCGTTGCAGGCGTTCGGCGTCGAAATTCACTGCGCAGCACCGCGATTTGCAGCGGAATCCTCCGATGCGATCGACGGCGCGGGTTCATTCGACGTGCGGCTCACGGAAGTGTTATTGCCGTCGGCCTGCTGTGCAGGCTGCGACGGTTTGTCCGCGGCAGAGGCAACGGGAGCACTGGTCGCCGCCATCACCGCGGCAAGCGCATCCGCTTCCCCCGCACCGAACAGATCGTCACGTCCAGGTGTCCCGAGATCGCGCGCCGTGCTGGCCAGGACCCGTCGCACCTCGGCAGGCTTCAATGCCGGATTGCGTTCCAGCACCAAGGCCGCGATGCCGCTGACGAACGCGGCCGAAAACGAGGTGCCCGACATCAGCTGGTATTTGCCATCGGGCACCGGCACGAGGAGGTCGGCGCCCGGCGCCGCCAGCGCGATATGGCTGCCGCGGTTCGAGGCGGCCATCAGCCGGTCGCCGGCATCGGTGCCACTCACTGCGATCACGTCGGGATGGGCGGCCGGATACAGCGGCGGCGATGTCGCGCCGGCATTGCCGGCCGCGGCGACCAGCACGACGTCCCGCATCACGGCAGCGGCCACCGCGCGCTCGACCAGGGCGTCCTTCGGTCCGGCGAAGCTCATGTTCACGATCTGCGCGCCATGCGCCACCGCGTAGTCGAGGCTCCTGAGGATCACAAAGGAGGTGCTCCCGGCGCCGCCCGCGACCGCACCGAAGGCGTGGATCGCCAGGATCCGCACTTCCGGCGCGCTCCCCGTGAGCCTGACACGCGCCGCAATCGCGCCGGCAATGGCGGTGCCGTGGGCGTTTGGAGCATCCTTGCTGCCGAGCGCATCGAACGTATCGGCGACCGTATTCGCCAATTCCGGATGGGCGGCGTCGACGCCGGAATCGATCACGGCAATGGTGACATTCATCCCGCGCGCCAGCTTGTGGGCCGCGGGCAGATGCAGCTGTGTCTGGGCATATTGCGCCGGATCGCTGCCGCCCGACGCCTTCTGGTCCTGCAACGCGTAACGGTAGTTGGGCTGTACGGAGCGGATCCCGGCATCGCTTGCGAGCTCGCGGCTCGCCATTTCGGCGGAACGATTGCCCAGGATGCGGAACAGGCCGATGGTCGCACCCAGCAGCGCGACATTCTGCGAGGCGATCCGCCTCAACCCATGACGGCGCGCGAGTGCATCGGCCTCCGCCGCCGTCAAGGCACCGTCGATTTCGGCCACGAGCTCGTTCGGCACGGTTCGCACGCTCGACGCATCCTGCGCACGCAAACTGCCGCCACCGCCGGCCCTGCCCTTCCGCGCTGCGCCCTTGCCGCCGCCGTTGCCGGCAACCGGCCGGTCGGAACATTGGCCGCGATCGCCGTCGTGGCAATTGGCGGAGCGACGGGGCGCGGAGCGCACAGGGAGCGGCACGTACGATCGCGGCCCATCGTCGGTCCACGACGTGGCCGGGCCGCGGTTCACCGATGGCGGCATGCGGCCAACTGGGCCGCCGACGGGATTGCCACCAACACGGCCCATACCGGGATTGGCCCGCAGCCCAGGCGAGACCTGTGGCGCGCTACCCGGCGGCGATCGCATGAAATTCTGGGCGGAGGCGGAGCCGGCAACACAGACCAGCAACAATGCTGCGGCTGCGGCGATCGCGTGGTTCGTCGATCTGGTCCGGCCGTTGGCGGCCATGGCGACCTCAACTCGGCGTAGAAACCGTCAGCCGCCGATCACGGCGTTTCCACCGCGAGGCTGACGATCTTCTCCTTCTGCAAACGCGCAATCAGCGCAGCGACGCTGCTGTTGTCCATTGCGCGGAACTGCAGCCGGAACATCCCGCCCTTCCCGTCGAGGATCGAGGCCTGGTAGTTGTCGAGCAGCGACGTGATGTCGGCGACCCTGGCATCGGGTGTGAAGCGCACCAGCAGCCGGGTCGGCGTCGCCGCCACGCTGGCGCCGAGGTCGCGGGTGATCGGCGCACTGGGCGCGACCGGCGCACTGCGCTCGGCGACATCGAGCGACGCCGTCTGGAACAAAGCCGGCTGGCTGCGCATCAGCACCGCGCCAATCACGCCCGCCTGCAACAACACCACGACCGCACCGAGGCCGGACGACCACGCCAGCGTCCGCGGCGACAATTTCGAAAAGAACTCCGAGACGGAGGCCGACATGCGCGAGCGCATCGACGGCTTATGCTCCGGCTCGGCATCGATCGCGGCGAACAGCTTCTGCATCGCGCGCGCCGAGGGCGCACCGAGGCTCTCGTTGAGGCCGATGGTCTCGGCATATTCCTCGCGAATGACGGCATATTGCCGGGCGAGTTCCGGATCGCTCGCAAGCGCGTCCTCGACGCGGCGCGCATCACGCGCGTTCAGCGTGCCGGCCGCGTGCCAGGGCAGCAGCATCTCGATATCGTCAGGCTCTTGCACCTTTGTTCTCGCAGCCATCATGGCCAACCTCGCTCGACACCGGCTGCCTTCAGCAACTCGGCAAGTTTCTTGCGCGCATAGAACAGGCGCGTCTTCACGGTATTCTCCGGAATCCCCACGATCTCAGCGACATCTTCCACGGATTTCTCGTGATAGTAGACAAGATCGACAATTTCCCGATGTTCCGCCGATAGTCCCGTCAGGCACCTGCGCCAGCGTGTCACCGGTGTCCTTCTTCTGCACCACCGTTTCCGGATCGTCGGACGTGTCCTCGATCGCGTTCGCGGCCTCATCGTCCAGCTCGGCGTCCTTCCTTCGCCGCAGCGAAGACAACGCCTTGAACCGGGTAATCGCCAGAAGCCAGGTCGAAACGGCGGATCGTCCCTCAAACTTGCCCGCCTGACGCCACACGTCCAGGAAGACCTCGCTGATGAGGTCTTCCGCCACCTGTTCGTCCCGCACGAGCCGAAGCCCGAAGCGGTACACCCTGACATGGTGCCGCCCGTACAGCACCTGCATGGCAAGCCGGTCGCCTTGAGCGATCCGAGCGATCAGAACGTCGTCTGAAGCCGCCTGTGTCGCGCTCAATGCCCGTCTCGCAAAGTTGGTCTGAAGGGGGCGGTGCGTGGTTCGACGCGAGAGCCAAAATTCTTCACATTACGGCAATGTCCGCACTGCATGTGTGATCTATGCCACAGTCGGCGCTTCCAATGAGGAAAAATCAGACGAGACTCGATAAACGGTATCATGATAGTGAAAACTCTCGCGGACAGGCACCATCCGGCGCGACCATACCAAGGCTTTATCGGCAAGCCAGCACCGTCACGAAGTCCGCCACGGCGCACGCTTGCCGCACATCGCTCCCGTCTCGCCTCTGCGAACGGATTCCCCTTACGAAACAAGGGCGATGACCGGGTTACACCGGGGGTAAATTCGGTTCCAAAAGATACCAAACCTAAAGGCTTTCCCACGTAGATTTTTGCCGGATTTCACCAATGGCGGGACCATGGGCAGCGCTGCGTCGTCACTTCCCAGCCCGATCGCGGGCGCATCGGAAAGCGGCCGTCCCAGGCTGACGGCCGAGCGCCTGGCGCGCCGGGCCAAGCAGCGCCGACAGATCCAGTCGATGATCGCGGCCTGCTTCGTGCTCGACGCCGTCGTGCTGCTGATCTACGCGCATGGCGGCACCACGTCGGTTTGGGTGGCGGCCGCCTACGCGCTGACCGGCCTGTCTTTGGTCGCCGTCTACGTGGTGCTCTCCGAGCGCGGCTTTCACGAGCGCTTCCGCGACCACTATCTGGTCGCGCCGCAATCGGCGATCAACATGGTGAACCTGCTGGTGTTCACCTACATCGCGCCGGAAGTCGGCGTGCTGTTTCTCTGCAACCTGTTCGTGGTGTTCGGCTTCGGCGCGCTGCGCACCTCGGCGCGGCAGACTGCGATCGTCTGGACCGTCATGGTGCTGGGCCTCGCCGCGCTGTTCCTCGGCACCGACAAGGCGATCGGGATGCCGACCGCGACCCGGATCGATCGCCTCGCCACCATGCTGGTGTTCGCGCTGACGATCGGGCGCTGCATGTGCCTCGGCATCTTCTCCAGTTCGATGCAGCAATCGCTGTACCAGAGCGGACTGAAGCTGAAGGAGGCCTACCGGCGCATCGAGGAGCTCGCGGAGCTCGATGAACTGACCGGCGCCTCCAATCGCCGCAGCATCATGCGCACGCTCGAGGAGGAGATCGCGCGCTGCGCCCGCAACGGCAGCTCCTGCGCGGTTGCGCTGATCGACCTCGACCATTTCAAGCGCATCAACGATGTCTACGGCCATCCAATCGGCGACGAGGCGCTGCGCACCTTCGCCATCGGCATGTTCGCCAACCTCCGCAGCGTCGATCGCTTCGGCCGTTACGGCGGCGAGGAATTTTTGCTGGTGCTGCCCGACCTGTCGCAGGATCAGGCGATGCGCGCGCTCGAACGGCTGCGCGCGATCATCGCCGATCTCGACTGGAGCGCATTCTCGCCCGGCATGCGGGTGACGATCTCCGCGGGCGTCACGACGCTCAAGCCGCGCGAAAACTCCGATACGTTGCTCGCCCGCGCCGATGGCGCGCTGTACGCAGCCAAGGCCAGGGGACGCAACCGCATCGCCAGCGCCTGAAATCCATTTCCCTCTTCGGCGCCGGAGAAGCCGTCGCCACCGCTCCAGGACAGAGTCATGAGTTTGAAGCCCGAGACCGCCCCCGAAAGTCTGCTCGAACGAGCTGCAGACGACGCTCGCGCACGGCACCGTCGCACGCCGCGTCGAGACGCTGCGCCGCGTGACCGACCTCTTCATCAACGGCTCGGTGAACTATTCCAACGAGCAGATCGTGCTGTTCGACGACGTTTTCCAATGCCTGCTCGAGCACATCGAGAACTCGGCCAAGGCGCTGCTCGCCGACCGCCTCGCCCCGATCGACACCGCACCGCCGCAGACCATCCGCACCCTTGCCTTCGACGACCTGATCGAGGTCGCGGGCCCCGTGCTGACGCTGTCGCCGCGGCTCGACGACGACACCCTGATCGAAACGGCGCGCAGCAAGAGCCAGGCGCATCTGCTCGCGATCTCGAACCGCAAGACGCTGAGCGGCGCCGTCACCGACGTGCTGGTGCTGCGCGGCAATGACGAGGTGATCCAGAGCGCGGTCAACAATCCCGGCGCGGAATTCACCGAGCGCGGCTTCACCCGCCTGGTCAGCCGCGCCGAGGGCGACGACAACCTGTCGACCTGCGTCGGCCTGCGCCCGAACATCCCGCGGCATCTCTATCTCAAGCTGGTCGCCAAGGCCTCGGACGCGGTCAGGCAGCGGCTCGAGACCGCCAATCCGCAGCAGGCCAAGGAGATTCCGATCGCGGTGAAGGAAGCGACGCGGCGCGCGCGCTCGGCGCCGGCCGCCGTGACGCCGGACACCACGATCGCGCATGCCTTGGTCAAGTCGCTCTACCAGGACGGCCGGCTCGACGAATTCCAGCTCGCAGCTTTCGCCGAGGCCGGCAAGTTCGACGAGACCAATGCCTCGCTCGCCGCGCTCGCCAACGTCTCGGTCAGCGTCGCCGAGAACATGATGATCGAAACCCGCGCCGAGGGCGTCATGATCCTGGCCAAGGTCTCGGGCCTGTCATGGTCGACGGTGCGGGCGATCATCAACCTGCGCGACGACATCTCGGGCGGCGAGCCGACCGATCTGCAGGCATGCAAGGACACCTATGAGCGGCTGCGGCCGTCGACCGCGCAGCAGGTGCTGCGCTTCCATCGCATGCAGCAGTCCGCGCCCGCGGCTTAGTAGCGTAGCGCCCGGTTTCCCATCAGCGCGCCGACGCTCGCGACGATCGCGGTCGCCAGCGTGTACCAGGTGGCAACGAACAGCGGCGAGTCATCCGTGCAGTGCGACGCGTAGACGGTTGCCGCGAGCCCTGCCGAGAGCAGGCCGGCTATCGCACCGGCGACCGCCGGCCGCGCCGGCGCGCCCTGCCGCAGCCCGTACAGCGCGCCGACCAGCAGCGGCAGCGACATCGCGGGGATCGCGGTCATGCAGGCCATCGAATTCTTGCCGATCAGCCGCGTCATCATCGGCGTACGCTGCGGCATCATCATCTCGCCGCTGATGGCGGCGACGAGGATGCCGGCGGGAAATCAGCAACCACCAGCCGAAGCCGCGCAGCGAAGCCTCCGGGCGCGACAGATGCAGGCTGACCGCGATCGCCGAGGCGGCCAGCGCCAGCGTCACGGCGAATTTTAGGTCGAAGAACGGATTGTGCATCGCGCTCATCACGTCGGGCCGCACGCCGAGTTCGGCGAAGAAGATCAGGAGCGAGACCGGCGCCGCCGCCAGCAGTGCCAGCATCAGCGCAAGACCGATCGGACGCGCGCGATAGGCATTGTCGGCAGCAAGGGTTCGAATGAGTTGATCGGTGTCCATGCTCATCGATCCCGTAATTTCGCAGTGAGGCTCGCAAGCCCGCGATGCAGCGCGACCCGCACCGCGCCCTCGGTCATCGAGAATTTCGCCGCGGTGTCCTTGATCGAGGCGCTGTCGACCGCGATCGATTGCAGCACCTCGCGCTGCCGCGCGGGCAAAGCCTGCAGCTGGGCGCTCACCTCGCCCGGCGAGGCCGTCGGTTCCGGTGTTTCCCCGGGCAGCGTCTCGGCGAAATCATCGATGTTGACGAAGATCCGCTTGCCGCGGCGGCGCAGCGCGTCGATCAGCTTGTTGCGCGCGATCGCGAACAGCCAGGGCGCGAACGCCGCGCTGGTGTCCCAAGTCTGTCGCTTCAAATGTACCGCCAGCAAGATGTCCTGCACGATGTCCTCGGACTGATCGACCGGTTGTCCCGCGCGCGCCAGGCCGCGGCGCGCCGCAGCACGGAGTACCGGCGTGATGGCCTTGAGCAGGCGATGGTACGCCGCATCATCGCCTGAAATGGCCGACCGCATCAGGCCGGTCCATTCATCCTCACGTTCGCGCACGCAGGCTCCTGAATTGCAATTCGGCCGATCTTTCAGTTCGTTACGCGGCACGCCAGACGATCACGAATTCGTGATCTCTATTCTCCGGCAAGCCCGCGCCGAGGATCGGCCTCAAAGAATCGCTCCGGCGGGTTTCCAGACGTCACGGCTCATAACACCGATCGGTCCGACAAACATCGGTGCTGCTGCCGTCGATGGGCCACTGGGAAGAAATTGCCCAGCTTTTGCCCCCGGATGCCCGAAGATTCCCTTTTCTGCCCCGGTGTGGACACGCAGCGGGGTCTCTTTTCGCCCTTGGGCGGGCGACATGGGGAGATCATCAAAATGAAGATCAAAGCCAGCGGGCGCTTGGCATTGATGGTTGCGACAGGACTGACAGGGCTTCTTGTGTGTCTCGCGGCTCCGTTGCCGGCGCATGCGGCCGGATCGGACGCATCGGCATCGAAATCCGACAGCGCAACGACCGACAAGTCCGCCGGGCAGAGTTCGCGGCATGGCCGGCGCTCGGCACGCCACCGGTCCTCCAGGACCGCTGACAAATCCGACAGCAAGAACGCCACCAATAACGACGCCGGCAGGGTCACCTCGGCAGGCATTCCCGCTACCGTCGCCAACGCCAATGCGGAGCTGACCTCCGGCGACGACAATGCAGCGGCGACGCCGGTGAAAGCCAATGTGTTGATTGCCGCGGCCGACAAGCCCGCAGATCAGTCCGACGGTAATGTGGTCGCATCCGACCAGCTCAACGAGGTCGACCGCGCCCTGCAGCAGGAGCAGCCGGCGGAACAGCCGCAGCCGGCCCAGCCGCAGACCGCTCAACAGGAGGCATCGCCGGCGCCGCCGCCGACGGTTGCCGTGGCTGCACCCAAGCCGGCCCCGGTTCTGGCGAGCAGCGACAGCGCGAGCTGGGACCAGACCTCGCTGATCGGGAAGATCTTCATCGGGTTCGGCGCTTTGCTCACGGTGGCCTCCGCCGCGCGCATGTTCATGGCCTAGCGGAGGCGCCTGCGGTGCGGCGCGGGGGGGCGCCGCACCGCAGCCCAAAGCCTCGTTTCAGCCACTTGAAGCGCATCCCGTCAGCGGGCACATTGCCCGGCAAATCAGGCACGGGGTTTGCGTCCATGGCTACGTTCGAATTCATCATTGTCGAAAGCAAGGGACCGGTCGGCGTCATCACGCTGAACCGGCCGAAAATGCTGAATGCGCTCTCGTTCGGCGTGTTCCGCGAGATCGCCGCGGCGGTCGATGATCTCGAGGCCGACGACAAGATCGGCTGTATCCTGATCACCGGCAGCGAGAAGGCCTTCGCGGCCGGCGCCGACATCAAGGAGATGCAGCCGAAGGGCTTCATCGACATGTTCAACAGCGATTTCACCGCCATCGGCGGCGATCGCGTCGCCCGTTGCCGCAAGCCGACCATTGCCGCGGTCGCGGGCTATGCGCTCGGCGGCGGCTGCGAGCTCGCGATGATGTGCGACATCATCATCGCCACCGACACCGCCAAGTTCGGCCAGCCGGAAATCACCCTCGGCACCATTCCCGGCATCGGCGGCACGCAGCGCCTGACCCGTGCGATCGGCAAGTCGAAGGCGATGGACCTCTGCCTGACCGGGCGGATGATGGATGCGGCGGAAGCCGAACGCTCGGGCCTCGTGTCGCGGATCGTGTCGGCCGACAAGCTGCTCGAGGAGGCGCTCGCGGCAGCCGAGAAGATCGCCTCGATGTCGCGTCCGGCCGCCGCGATGGCCAAGGAAGCCATCAACCGCGCGTTCGAGACGCCGCTCGCGGAAGGCATGAATGTCGAGCGCAACCTGTTCCACTCGACCTTCGCGCTCGAGGATCGCTCCGAGGGCATGGCGGCGTTCATCGAGAAGCGCAAGCCGGTCAACAAGAACCGCTAAAGCATGATCCGGAAAAGTGCGAAGCGGTTTCCGGACAAGATCATGCGCAGACGACAGGCTAAAGCGCGATGGTCTCATCGCGCTTTAGCCCATCCGGCTCCGTTGCAAGGCCGCGGTGACGAGCGCGCGATAGGCGCGCTCGGCGAAATGCGTCGGCTTGTCGAGACCGAGCCGCGCCAGGCATTCGCGGTCGGCGGCATCGGGCGGATGCCGCATGCCCTGCCACAGCAGGCCGGCGAGTTGCAGCGGCGTGTGCTGCGCCTGCTGCAAGATCTGCAAGGCCGGAATCAGCCGCTGCTCCACATCGGTGAAGTCGCTGCCGAACGGGAATGACGGCAGCAGCCCGGCGTCGCGCGCGGGCTTCAGCGCAGCACCGATGCGCTCGGGATAATTTTCGCGATGCGCCGCGGGAATCTCGTGGCTGCGCGGCAGCTTGCCGGCGTCCTTGGCCTGCCGCATCAATTCGCCCTGGAAGCGGGAGTCCGAGACCTGCAGCATTGCGGCGATCACGTCGGCATCGGATTTCCCCCTGACGTCGGCGACGCCATATTCCGTGACAAAGATATCGCGCAGATGCCGCGGGATGGTCTCATGTCCATAGGACCAGCGGATGTTCGACTGCGCCTGCTTGCCGGACTGACGGGTCGCCTCCAGCGCCAGCACAGAACGTGCGCCCTCGAGCGCGAATGCCTGCGCCACAAAATTATACTGACCGCCGACCCCGCTCACCACCTGGCCGTTCTCGAGGCCGTCCGAGATCGCAGCGCCGAGCAGCGTCGCCATCATCGCATTGTTGACGAAGCACGCATCGACCCGGGCGCGACGCTTGCCGTCCTCGTCGCCGAAGATCTCGTTGGTGAAGGAAACCGGCATCATCTGGATTCGCGCCAGCTGCTCCGGTGCCATCTCGCGCAGCGCCCGGTAGAATGATGGCGGGCCCAGGAAGAATGCGCCGTGCAGGATCACGCCGCCGACCTCGCGCTTGAGGATGCCGGCGTCGATCAGCCCGAGGAACGCCTCGAACAGCATCTCGCTGACGCCGTAGAGACCCTTTTCGAACGACCCGGTCTCGGCCGCGGCGAGTTGCCCGGTACCGGGCGCAAGACGCTGCATGATGCCGTGGAATTGGGCGTTGTCGCGATGGCGGACCACGAGCCCCTGCGCCAGCGCGTCGCCGACCTGCCCGATGCCGATCTGCAACGTGCCGCCGTCGCGGACCAGACCGGCGGCGTGCAAGCCGATCGCATATTTGGTGTCGCTGATCGGCTCGGACGGCGGCGCGAACAGCGGGAAATCGGTCTCGGGACTGTCGAGCACCGCGGCGAATTCATCCGCCGGCAGATCGCCAGCGCCGGGCATGAACGGCAGCTCGGAATTGACCTGGCCGATCAGCTTGAACGACACCCGCCCTTGCGCACGGGCGCGCAGCACGTCGAGCGTGGTGTCGGTGTTGCAGCTCAGGCTGTAGCGCGGCGCGCCGTCGACCATGCGCTTGGCAACGAGCTGAGGCACGACATTCAGTCCGCGCGACAACAAATATGACGCCGCATGGGTGTAGTTGGCGGAAATGTAGTGCTGTTGCGCGAATGGCTGGTGCAGCCACTGCCCCGCGAGGAAGAAGAACTCGATCACCTTGATGTTGGGCGGAAGTGCGCCATGATGCAGCGCATCCGCGTAAGCGAGATCCGGATAGCCGCCGAACAGGCGATCGATCACCGGACCGATGAAACGCCGTTCGAGCAGGCTCTTCGGTTTCGGCTTTTCCAGCGTCAGCGCGGAGAACAGCGTCAGGTTGATGGAGCGGTCGGCCACTGCTCGCGCATACAGCGCGTTGACGATGTGGTTGGCCTTGCCGAGGCCGAGCGGCAGCCCGACCACCAGTTCGGTTCCGACGTCACGAATGATGTGCTCCGCGATCGCCTCGGGGTCGGAGAAGAATATCGGCATCAGCAATGGACCCGGACGAGACGGTGGATAACCGGCATCGTTGAATCGACGGCCGGCGGTTCAAACTTATACTTCATATGACCGATACGTGCGCCTGTGACGAACCGGCAACAGACAAGAACTGAAATGATGTGCAGATGTCGCGCGGCGGTTTGTCTGTGGCGGCACCGCCCCGTAAACAGGTAGATGTGTCGGCGGCGTCGGCGGGGGCGCACTGCCGGAGTTTTGGTTTGCGGGATCACATGGTTGAGCGTGCCGCGAGGGTCGGCGACGTAGCGAGGCGCGTGCTTTTGTCGGGCATCGGCCTTGGCGTGCTGGCATGTGCGCTGCTGACGGAGACCGCGGCCCGCGCCGAGAGTCTGCCGGACGCCCTGGTCAAGGCATATCAGACCAATCCGCAACTCAACGCCGAGCGGGCGCGCCAGCGTGCGACCGACGAGAACGTGCCGCAGGCGCTGGCCGGCTACCGTCCCCAGATCATCGCCGGCCTGTCGGTTGGTCTGCAAGCGGTGCGCGACCAGCTGCCCGGCAATGTGATCCAGACCGCAACGCTGAAGCCGTGGCAGATCGGCGTCACGGTGACGCAGACCCTGTTCAACGGCTTCAAGACCGCCAACAGCGTCCGCGTCGCCGAGTTGCAGGTGCAGTCCGGCCGCGAGGCGTTGCGCAATGTCGGCCAGGGTGTGCTGCTCGACGCCGTCACCGCCTACACCAACGTCCTGGCCAACCAGACCCTGGTCGAGGCGCAGCGCGCCAACGTCGCCTTCCTGAAGGAGACACGGGCAATCACCGAACGACGCCTCAATGCCGGCGACGTGACGCCGACCGATACCGCCCAGGCCGAGGCGCGGCTCAACCGCGGTCTTGCCGATCTCAACGCCGCCGAGGTCAATTACGCGATCAGCCAGGCCACCTATGCGCAGGTGGTCGGCAACGCGCCATCCCAGTTGCGTCCGGCCGAGACCATCGACCGGCTGTTGCCGCGCAGCCGCGAGGATGCGATCGCGCTCTCGCTCCGCGAGCATCCCGCCGTCACCGCGGCAGGCTTCGACGTCGACGTCGCCTCGACCTCGATTCGCGTCGCCGAGAGCAGCTTGATGCCGAATGTCTCCGTGCAGGGCAGCGTCAGCCGCAGCCGCGACACCGACACCACGCTCGGCAGCTTCGGCACCGATCAAGCCTCGGTGATCGGCCAGGTGACGCAGCCGATCTATGACGGCGGCACCGCCGCGTCGCAGACCCGGCAGACCAAGGAGGTCGCGGCGCAGAGCCGGCTGGTGCTGGATCAGGTCCGCAATCAGGCCAAGACCGCCGTCGTCAGCGCGTGGGTCGCCAATGAGGGCGCCAAGATCGCGGTATCGGCCTCCGAATCCGAGATGAAGGCCGCGGAGGTTGCGCTGGCCGGCGTGCAGAAGGAAGCCGCGGGCGGCCAGCGCACCACGGTGGACGTGCTCAACGCGCAGCAGGATCTGATCACCGCGCGGGCACGGCTGATCGGTGCGCAGCGCGACCGCGTGATCGCCTCCTACACGCTGCTCAGCGCGACCGGGCGCCTCGACGTCAAGACGCTGAACCTGAAGACGCCGGATTATCTGCCCGAGGTGCACTACCATCAGGTGCGCGACGCCTGGCACGGCCTGCGCACGCCGTCGGGACAATAGGCACTACGGAACCGTTCGCTCCGCGAACGGGCCCTTCCCGCCCGCTCTCTCCGCCGATAACCTCCGCCCCCGCCGGCAACCCATAATGCCGGCGCGCGTATGACGCGCATAACAGCCGAGCACGCAGGGAGACGTCCAATGCTGACGCGACGCGATATGATGCTGGCTTCCATCGCAGCCGGAGTGACCATGACCAGCAGCAACGCATTTTCCAAGGCAGCGCAACCATCGACCGCGGTAAACTTCGACGTGCCTGCCGGGGCGTGCGACTGCCACACTCACATCCATGGCGACCCCGAGAAATTCCCGTTCTTCGCCGGCCGCGTCTACACGCCGGAACCGGCCTCGCCGGAGGAGATGAGCGCGCTGCACAAGGCGCTGCATGTCGAGCGCGTGGTGATCGTGACGCCGAGCGTCTACGGCCCCGACAATTCGTCGACCCTGTTCGGCATCACGGCCCGCGGGCCGACCGCGCGCGGCGTCGCCGTGATCGACGACAAGACCAGCGAGAGCGATCTCGATGCCATGAACAAGGCCGGCTTCCGCGGCATCCGCCTCAACCTCGCGACCGGCGGCGTCAACGATCCGAATGTCGGCCGGCAGCGCTTCTCGGCCGCGATCGAGCGGATGAAGGCGCGCGGCTGGCATGTGCAGCTGTTCACCAGCCTCGCCATGATCTCCGCGATCAAGGACCTCGTCGCCACAGCGCCGGTGCCGGTCGTGTTCGACCATTTCGGCGGCGCCGAGGCCGCCCTCGGCACGGACCAGCCGGGATTTGCCGACCTGCTCGCGCTGGTCAAATCCGGCAAGGCCTATGTCAAGATTTCCGGCGCCTACCGCGCCTCCAAGCTCGCGCCCGATTATGCCGACGCCACGCCGCTGGCGCAGGCGCTGATCGCGGCCAATGCCGAGCGCATCGTCTGGGGCACCGACTGGCCGCATCCGGATTCGGTGACGCCGCAAGGCAAGAAGGTCACCGACGTGACGCCGCTGTTTCAGATCGACGACGGCCGCCTCCTCAACCAGCTTTCGGTCTGGGCGCCGGACGCCGCGGTCCGCAAGGCGATCCTGGTCGACAATCCGGCGCGGCTCTACGGCTTCACCTGAGGCTGTCCTTCGGCCGGCGCGAGAAGTAGGAGATCAAGACCGGCAGCGTGATCAGGATCACCAGCGGCGCCAGCATCATGCCGGTGACGACGACGATGGCGAGCGGCTTCTGCACCTGCGAGCCGATGCCCTCCGATACCGCCGCCGGCAACAGGCCGACGCCCGCCACCACGCAGGTCATCAGCACCGGACGCAGCTGCAGCTCGCCGGTGCGGATCACCGCGCGCATCCGGTCGTAGCCTTCGTCGATCAGCTGGTTGAACTGCGACAGGATGATGATGCCGTCCATCACCGCGATGCCGAACAGCGCGATGAAACCGATCGCCGCCGACACGCTGAACGGAATCCCCGAGATCAGAAGCCCGAGCACGCCGCCGAAGATCGCCATCGGGATCACGCTCATCGCGAGCATGGTGTCGACCATCGAGCCGAAATTGAAGAACAGCAGCACCGCGATCAGCGCGAGGCTGATCGGCACCACGATCGACAGCCGCCTGATCGCGTCCTGCAGGTTGCCGAACTCGCCGACCCACTCGACACGCGATCCCGGCGGCAGCTGCACCTGCTCGTCGATCTTCTGCTGCGCCTCCCGGATCGCGCTGCCGAGGTCGCGCTCGCGCACCGAGAACTTGATCGGCAAATAGCGCTCCTGCTGCTCGCGGTAGATGTAGGCCGCGCCGGAGATCAGGTTGATCGAGGCCACCTCCGAGAGCGGGATCTGCGTGATGCCGCCATTGGCGTTGGCCACCCCGATCCGCAAGTTCTGGATCGCCTCCGCGCTCTTGCGATATTCCGGCGCAAGGCGGACGATAATCGGGAAGTGCCGGTCGCTGCCGGGCTCATAGAGGTCGCCGGCGCTGTCGCCGCCGACCGCAACCCGGATCGTGGCGTTGATGTCGCCCGGTGACAGGCCATAGCGCGCGGCGCGCGCACGATCGACGTCGATCTGGATGGTCGGCTGGCCGAGCGAGGTGAACACCGCAAGATCGGTGACGCCCTGCACCGTCGACAGCACCGACTTGATCTTGTTGGCGGTGTCGGTCAGCGCCTGCAGATCATTGCCGTAGAGCTTGATCGAGTTCTCGCCCTTCACGCCGGACACCGCTTCCGACACGTTGTCCTGCAGATACTGCGAGAAATTGAATTCGACGCCCGGGAATTTCTCCTGCAACTGCGCCAGCAATTGCGCGGTCAGCACGTCCTTGTCGTGAGTATTTGGCCATTCGCTGGCCGGCTTCAGCGGCGCGAAGAATTCGGCGTTGAACAGGCCGGCCGCATCGGTGCCGTCGTCGGGACGGCCGTGCTGCGACACCACCGATACCACCTCGGGACGGCTGCGGATCAGCTTCCGCATCTCGTTGACATAGGCATTGCCCTCCTGCAGCGAGATCGTCGGCGGCAGCGTGGCGCGGATCCACAGATTACCCTCTTCGAGCTTGGGCAGGAATTCGAGGCCGAGGAAGCGCGCGAAGATAATGGTCATGACCACGAGGCCGGCCGCGCCGGCCATCACCAGCTTGCGGTTGGCGATCGCCCAGTTCAGCACCGGCAGGTAGATCGCGTCGAGCTTCTTGACGATCCAGGTCTCGGTCTCGTGGATATGCGCCGGCAGGATGATCGCGCTGAGCGCTGGCGTCACCGTGAACGTCGCCAGCAGCCCGCCGGCCAGCGCGTAAGCATAGGTGCGCGCCATCGGGCCGAAGATGTTGCCCTCGACGCCGGACAGCGTGAACAGCGGCAGGAACGCCGCGATGATGATCGCCGCGGCAAAGAAGATCGAGCGCGACACGTCGGCGGCCGCCGACAGGATCGCGTGGCTCTTCATCCCCATCACCGTGTCCTCGGAGATGTGGCTTCGCTCGTCTTCCGACAGCGCGGTGGTCTGGGACAGCCGGCGGAAGATCGCCTCCACCATGATCACGGTGGCATCGACGATCAGGCCGAAATCGATCGCGCCGACCGACAGCAGATTGGCGGATTCGCCGCGCAGCACCAGGATGATCACCGCGAAGAACAGCGCGAACGGGATCGTCGCGCCGACGATCAGCGCGCTGCGGAGGTCGCCGAGGAAGATCCACTGCAACAGCACGATCAGGAGGATGCCGACCACCATGTTGTGCAGCACGGTGTGGGTGGTGAGCTCGATCAGGTCCTTGCGGTCGTAGATCCGCTCGATCTTCACGCCGGGCGGCAGGATCGAGGAATGGTTGATGTCGTGGACCAGCTGCTCGACGCGGGAAATCGTCGGCGAGCTCTGCTCGCCGCGGCGCATCAGGACGATGCCCTGCACGATGTCGTCGTCATTGTCGAGGCCAGCGATGCCGAGCCGCGGCTTCTCGCCGATCGTGACATGGGCGATGTCGCGCACCAGCACCGGATTGCCGCCGGACTGCGAGACCATGGTGTTGGCGAGGTCGTCGATCGAGCGGATCAGGCCGACGCCGCGCACCACCGCCGATTGCGAGCCGATGTTCACGGTGTTGCCGCCGACATCGATGTTGGCGTTGGACACAGCCTGCAGCACCTGCGGCAGCGTCAGGCCGTTGGCGACCAGCTTGTTGAAGTCGACCTGGATCTCGTAGGTCTTGGTCTTGCCGCCCCAGCCGGTGACGTCGATCACGCCGGGCACCGCACGGAAGCGGCGCTGCAGCACCCAGTCCTGCAGCGTCTTGAGGTCGAGCACGCTGTAGTTCGGCGGTCCCTTCAGGCGGTAGCGGAAGATTTCGCCGATCGGGCTCAGCGGCGAGATGCCGGGCAGCACGTTGCCCGGCAGCGGCGCGAGCTGCGACAGGCGGTTGAGCACCTGTTGCAGCGCCTCGTCATAGGTGTAGTCGAAGGAGAACTGCAGCTTGACGTCGGAAAGGCCGTACAGCGAGATGGTACGGATGGTCTTGAGGTTCTTGATGCCGGCGACCTGGGTCTCGATCGGGATCGTGATGTAGCGTTCGATCTCCTCGGCCGAGAGGCCCGGGCTCTGCGTCACGATATCGACCATCGGCGGGGTCGGATCGGGATAGGCCTCGATGTTGAGCTGCTTGAACGCGAGCAGGCCGCCGATGAGGACGGCCACGAACATGGCCACCATCAAGTAGCGGCGATTGACGGCAAGGGCGACGAGGCGATCCATTCAGATCGGCGCTTTCAACTGGAAGGGAATTTTCTTATTGAGCGTGATCTCCGCGCAAACGCGTTGCGCGTTTGTCGGGAGGGAAAACCACTTCCCGCTTTTCCGGATCATGCGCTTAGGTGCCTGATGCGGCGCGGTCGATGAAGAGGCTTCCCTTCGTCACGATCTGCTCGCCCGGCTTGAGGTTGCCGGCCACCTCGACGAGGTCGCCATTGATGAGGCCGGGCTTGATCTGACGCAGCTCGATGGTCTTGTCGTCGGCCCTCGCGACCCAGAGCCGAACCTGGTCGCCCTCGTAGATCAGCGCCTGCTTCGGCACGCCGACGGCCGGGTGATCGCCCTTCGAATACAGCGTCACATTGGCGAACATCTCGGGCTTCAGCCGCTTGTCGGCGTTGTCGATGGTGGCGCGAACCAGGAGCCGGCGCGAGGTCGCGTCGATCGCCGCGGCGACATAGTTGACCCGGGCGTTCAGCGTCTTGCCCGGCAGCGCCATCACGCTGAAGGTGAGGTCCTGGCCGACGGCGACATTGTCGGCGTCGGATTCGCGGACGAAGGCGATCAGCCAGACCGTCGACAGATCGCCGATCACGTAGACCGGGTCGCTGGCACCGGTCGAGACATACTGGCCGGGACCGGCCTTGCGCTGGACCACGGTGCCGCCGATCGGCGCGAACACCGTCGTCTCCGGATTGAGGCGGCCCTTCTGGCGCAGCGTCGTGATGTCGTCGTCGCCGAAGCCGAGAATGTGCAGCTTGTTCTGCGCCGCTTCCAAAAGCGTCTGCGCCGAGCGTGCATCGTTCTGCGCTTGCACCAGCGCGGTCTGGGCCTGCTGATAATCCTTCAGCGGGATCGCCTTGCCCTCGGACAAATCCTTGGCGCGCTTCTCCTGGATCTGCGCCAGGTCGAGCGCCGACTGCGCCTTGTTGAGGCCGGTCATCGCCGCGATGTAATCGTTCTGCGCCTGCACGGTGTCGGCCGCCTCGATCACGAACAGCGGCTGGCCCTTCACCACGGCATCGCCCGGCCGCACCATGAGGCGGGTGACGCGTCCGGTATAGGGCGAGTAGACCGGGGTGGAGCGGTCCTCATCGATGCCGATCTTGCCCTCGGTCACCAGCTCGGAGCGGAAGGTGTGCTCGCTGACGGTCTGGAAGGTCAGGCTGGCCCACTCGGCCGCCGACGGCGCATAGCGCGCGCCGCCCTTGCGGGACTGGCTGGAGACTTCCGAAGATGTCTGCTTTTCTGAGCCGAAACGCGTGTAGCCATAGGCACCCGCGCAGGCAACCGCCAGCAGCGCCGCGGCCACGACCAGGCGCGGGCGGCTAAAGCTCTGCATTCTCTTGGTAAACTCTTTCACCATGCGGTCCGCGGGGTCAATCGTTGCAGCATCCGGCGGGACGGCCCCAGCGGTGCGCTAATAGTGCTGAATTGGCGTCTCAAACAACCTAAAAATCGCCCTTCGGCGATGCCTGTCGTTAAAGTTTGCATAGCCTGAACGGCAGCTGAATGTCTCATCCGGGAAACTCCGGGGCAGGAAACTCCGGAGGGTGGCTGCCGAGCGGCATGGCCGGACGGGACCAATGGGCCGGGGTCCTGGACAGCACGGCGGCATGCCGGACCGAACTCAGCGTGCCAAAGCCTGACGGCAGCCGTTCGATGAAGGGCTGCACCGCATCCGCCTTCAGGTCCTCGGTCGCAAGGCCTCCTTCGAGGCGGCCGAGATTCCACAGCCAGCGTCCGGTCTGCGCCAGCGATACCCGGACGTGCCAGCTGCCGCCTTCGCGGGCCTGGCGGGCCTTCGCCATCATCGCACCGAACGCCATGAAATATCCGGTGGCGTGGTCGAGCATCTGGGCCGGCAATTCCTTCGGCCCATCCGTGCCGGCCGCCTGTCCTTCGGCGTGATTGAAGCCGGTCGTGGTCTGTACCAGCGAGTCGAAGCCGCGGCGCTCGGCCCATGGTCCGGCATGGCCATAGGCCGACAGCGTCACATAGACGATCCCGGGATTGATCCGCGCCGCTTCCTCCGGCGAGAAGCCGAGCCGCGCGATCGCCTGCGGCCGATAGCCCTGCGAGAGAATATCGGCCTGCGCCACCAGACACTGCATCACGCCCCGCCCCTCTTCGCTCCGCAGCTCGAGGAAGCTCGTGAGCTTGCCGCGGCCGGTGTCGATGGTGAGCCAGGGGATCGCCGGCAGATCGGGACCGGAGATCAGCAGCACGTCGGCGCCCTGCGCCGCGAGGGTGCGGCCCGCGACGGGACCGGCGATCACGCGCGACAGGTCGAGCACACGGATGCCGGCCAGCGGCCGGTTGCCCGCAGGCCACGGCTTCGGCGCGGCCTCGCCGATCTTCTCGATCGAGATCAGCGGCAGTTTTGCCAGTTCTTTGGCATGCGTCGTCGCCGACCACTCGTCGTGCGAGCGCATCAAGGCGACGACGCCGCCGGCGGCGTAGGCCGCGGTCTCGAACGCCTCGCCGTCCCATTGCAGCAGCGCGGCCTGGACCTCGTCACGCTCGGCGTTGCAGCCGAGCACCTTGCAAACGGCGTCGCGATGATGCGGGAAATTGGTGTGCAGGCGGACAAAGCGGTTGTCTTTGACACGATAGACGCCGGCGATCTTGTCCCAGGCCGGCGGCGGCGGCTTGTCGTCGACGCGCAAATAGCGCTCGCTGCGGCATTCGACGACGGCATGGCGGATGTCGACCGCGACGTCCTGCTGCTCGCCGCTGCGGGCCTTCCAGATCTCGGCCGCGGCGAGGCCGGCTGCTGCGATCGGCGCCTGCGCTGCGGCTGCGACCCGAAACGACGACGGCAGCTGCGGCTCGCTGCCGGTCAATGTGACCGCATCGAGCGCGGCCGGCGCGCCGCCGGCGCCGGTCCAGACATCGGAAAGGATTTCACGAATGTCCTGCATGCGCATACCCGTTTGCGATTATCCTATGCCCGAGCATGATGACAAAAAGGCGGTGCCCGATCCCAACAATCATTTCCGGCCCTGCTTATATCCAGCTCTGCCCGACCCACACAGGAGTTGCAATGGCTGCCATCGATCCTCTCACCGCCGGCGCTGTCTTCCTCGCGACCGCAGCGACCGACGCGGTCTATGTCATGTTCACCTCGGCGGTCGTGGCGCGCAAGCGCGTGCCGGCGGCGACCTGGAGCAGCGTCTGGTATGTGCTCTCCTCCTATGCGGTGATCAGCTACACCGAAAACTGGCTCTACGTCGCCTTCGCCGCGCTCGGCTCGTGGGTCGGCGCCTACGCATCGATCACCTTCCTGCACCGCCCGCCGGGCGGACCGCCGGTCGGCGCCGCGGTGGAGTAGCATGCAGCGGCCGAGGAAGTCATCCATCGTGATGCGACATGGGGCCCGTCCGACAGGACCAGCTGTAAGCTACGTGTCAGCATTGGCGTGTAGGCTACACGTTCGCATTCGCGCGACATCAGTCGATGAACTGGTTGGATGGACAATGGCGCGTTCGCGCCGCATGAACTCGGAGAACCCATACGCCGCGGCGAATGTTGTAGGCGGGACTCGCCGTTGCAAGAGTGCATGGCAATTTGCTTCGGTGGTTAAGTCCCAGGCGTCGTCCCGGCGAAGGCCGGGACCCATACGCCGCAGCGGATGTTGTGGATGGCACTCGTCGTTCCAGCATCGCGTAACCATTTGCAACGGTGGTTATGGGTCCCGGCCTTCGCCGGGACGACGGCGAGGATGAGTCGCAATCCAAGATGTCAAACAGCGCGGTGTCATCACCCGCGCATGCGGGTTTTGAACCGAGAGGACACGTCCTCCGCTGTCGTCCCGGCGAAGACCGGGACCCATACTCCGCAGCGGGTGTTGTGAATGGGACT
The DNA here is from genome assembly GCF_051547665.1 of Bradyrhizobium sp. BR 1433. NCBI lineage: Bacteria > Pseudomonadati > Pseudomonadota > Alphaproteobacteria > Hyphomicrobiales > Nitrobacteraceae > Bradyrhizobium > Bradyrhizobium sp. BR 1433. Next base: position 7,959,882 of record NZ_JBPUGG010000001.1, on the reverse strand, counting down.
CGTCGTTCCGGCGTCGCGCAAGACAATTCCCATTTGTGGTTATGGGTCCTGGCTTTCGCCAGGACGACATTGCGTGTGTGGCGCGGTATGTGAGTCATACATCCGCATTCTCGCGACACGATCTATCCGAGCTTTCGTTTCGCTCGCGATAACGTGGATAGAGGATACCGTCATCCTGAGGTGCGCGCGCTTGCGCGCCTCAGGATGCACGGCCCCGCTGGCAGTCGCGCGGAGAAAGCCGGGCCGTCGCCCTTCGAGACGACCGCTCCGCGGCCTCCTCAGGGTGACGGTGAGAGAGCCGTCGCACGCGGTTCAATGGAAATCGCGGGACGGCGGCAGGATGCGGACGTTGCGCGGGTGGCGGATCTTTTGCGGCGAGTTGTCGCCGTGATCGCGGCGGTCGTCGTTGAGCGGCTCGATCAGCGCGGGGCCCGCCGGCACCGGATGCTTGCGGCTCAAGGATTTATTGGCGAGGCCGATCAGATCGTGGGAGCGATCGGTCATGCGCTGCGCCACCAGATGCGTCACGCCCTCCGGGCTGCTCTGGATATAGCCCTCGACCAGGATCAGGCGCGCGCCCATCACCTCCTTGCGGTACTGCTCCATCACCTTCGGCCACACCACGATGTTGGCGATGCCGGTCTCGTCCTCCAGTGTCATGAACACGACGCCCTTGGCGCTGCCCGGCCGCTGCCGCACCAGCACGACGCCGGCACAGCGGACGCGGCGGCGGTCGTTGCTCCGGTTGATGGTGTGACAGGCGACGACGCGCTCCTTTGTAAAGGTGTCGCGCAAAAACTCCATCGGATGGCCCTTCAGCGACAGGCGGATGGTCTGATAATCGGCGACCACCTGCTCCGGACGCGGCATCTCCGGCAGCGGCTTGGCGCCCTCATCCGGCTGCTCGCGTGCGGTGGCGGCCTCGAACAACGGCAGCGGCACGTCGTCGGGCAGCCGGCGCACCGCCCACAGCGCCTCGCGGCGGTCGAGCCCGAGCGAGCGGAACGCATCGGCGTCGGCGAGCAGGATCAGCGCGCGCTTGGGCAGGCCGGTGTCGCGCGCGAAGTCTTCCAGCGAGGTGAACGGCCGGCGGTTGCGCGCGGCAACGATGCGGTCGGCCCAGTCCGTCTCAACACCGTCATTCCGGGGATCGCGAAGCGAGAACCCGGAATCTCGAGATTCCGGGTCTGGTGCTAGCGCACCATCCCGGAATGACAGTTGAAGCTGTTTCAGCCTCTCCTCGTCCTCATCCAGCCAGTGAAATCCGTCGATCTGGCGAAAGCCGAGCCGCACCGCGCAATGATCGCCGACCTTCTCCTCGAGCGTGTTCTGCGCAAAGCTATGGGAGACATCGACTTCGCGCACCGTGACGCCGTTCTTGCGGGCGTCGCCGACGATCTGGGCCGGGGCATAGAAGCCCATCGGCTGCGAGTTGAGCAGGCCGCAGCAGAACGCATCCGGATGATGGTGCTTCAGCCATGAGGAGATGTAGACGAGTTGGGCAAAGCTCGCGGCATGGCTTTCCGGGAAGCCGTAACTGCCAAAGCCCTTGATCTGGTCGAAGCAGCTGCGGGCGAAATCCGGATCGTAGCCGCGCGCCACCATGTTGCCGACCAGCTTCTCCTCGTAGCTGCCGATCGTGCCGAGATTGCGGAAGGTCGCCATCGAGCGGCGCAGGCCGTTGGCTTCCTCCGACGTGAAATGGGCCGCCTCGATCGCGATCCGCATCGCCTGCTCCTGGAACAGCGGCACGCCGAGCGTCTTGTGCAGCACGTTGTAGAGCTCGTCCTTGTCGCCGTGGTCGGGCGCCGGCGATGGATAGCTCACCTTTTCCTGGCCGTTCCGCCGGCGCAAATAGGGATGCACCATGTCGCCCTGGATCGGCCCGGGCGCACGATCGCGACCTCGATGACGAGATCGTAGAAGGTCTGCGGCCTCAGCCGCGGCAGCATGTTCATCTGGGCGCGGCTCTCGACCTGGAACACGCCGAGCGATTCACCGCGGCACAGCATGTCGTAAACTTTCTTGTCGTCCTGCGGGACCGAAGCTAGCTCCCAGTGCTCGCCCTTGTGGTCGGCGATCAGGTCAAAACATTTGCGGATGCAGGTCAGCATGCCCAGCGCCAGTACGTCGACCTTCATCATGCTAAGGGCGTCGACGTCGTCCTTGTCCCATTCGATGAAAGTGCGGTCGTCCATCGCGGCGTTGCCGATCGGCACATAGGTGTCGAGCCGGTCCTGGGTCAGTACATAGCCGCCGACATGCTGCGAGAGATGACGCGGAAACTCGATCAGCTCGGTGGCGAGCTCGACCGCGAGGTTGATCATCGCATTTTTGGGATCGAGCCCGGCCTGTCGCACCTGCATGTCGTTGAGGCCCTTGCCCCAGCTGCCCCACACGGTGTCGGCGAGCGCCGCGGTGACGTCCTCGGTCAGCCCGAGCGCCTTGCCGACGTCACGGATCGCGCTGCGCGGGCGATAATGGATCACGGTGGCGATGATCGCGGCGCGGTGGCGGCCGTAGCGGCGGTAGACATATTGCATCACCTCCTCGCGCCGCGAATGCTCGAAATCGACGTCGATGTCGGGCGGCTCCAGCCGCTCCTTGGAGATGAAGCGCTCGAACAACAGATCGACCTTGGTCGGATCGACCGAGGTGACGCCAAGCACGAAGCAGACCGCGGAATTGGCTGCCGAGCCGCGTCCCTGGCACAGGATGTTCTGGCTGCGCGCATAGTGCACGATGTCGTGCACGGTGAGGAAGTAATGCGCGTATTTCAGCTCGGCGATCAGCGCGAGCTCCTTGTTCAGGGTGGTGCGAAGCTTTTCGTCGATCTCGCCGCCGAAATATTTGTCGACACCGGCCCAGGTCAAATCTTCCAGATGCTGCTGCGCGGTCTTGCCCGGCGGCACCGGCTCGTCGGGATACTGATATTTGAGCTGGTCGAGCGAGAAAGAGATGCGTGCAGCAAAGCGCATGGTTTCCGCGATCGCGTCCGGCAGATCGCGAAACAGCCTGATCATTTCATGCGCCGGCTTGAGATGCCGCTCGGCATTGGCCTCGAGCCTGCGGCCGACCGCCTCGATCGTGGTCTTTTCGCGGATGCAGGTCAGCACGTCCTGCAGCGGGCGGCGCGCCGGATGGTGATAGAGCACCTCGTTGGTGGCGATGAGCGGCACACCGGCGTCGGTGGCGAGGCCATGCAGCCGCGCGAGGCGGCGCCTGTCGTCGCCGCGATAGAGCAGGCTTGCGGCGAGCCAGACGCCGTCGGCGGCGCTTGCCTTCAGCTTTGCAAGCAGATCGAGCGTGCCTGCCTCCTCAAAGCGATGCGGCAGCGCCAGCACCAGGAGCTGCCCCTCGACGAAGTCGAGGAGGTCGGCGAGCTTCAGATGGCACTCGCCTTTCTCGATCCGCACGATGTCGTCGCCGCGCTTGCCGCGGGTCAGGAGCTGGCACAGCCGGCCATAGGCGGCGCGATCGCGCGGATAGACCAGGATGTCGGGCGTAGAGTCGATGAAGACGATGCGGGCGCCGATCAAAAGCTTTGGCGGATGGGCAACCTTCTCGCTGTCGAGCTCCTTCCAGGCGCGCACCACGCCGGCCAGCGTGTTGTGATCGGCGAGCCCGATCACGGGAATCCCGAGTTCGCTCGCCTGATGCACATAGGCGCGCGGATCGGAACCGCCGCGCAGGAAGGAGAAATTGCTGGTGATGCCGATCTCGGCATAATCAGGTGGAGGTGCGCTCATGCGAACAGCCCATGCACATACCAGTTGGCCGGAACGGGCTTGCCCTCCTCGTCGCGCAGCTCGCTCTCGTAGAGACCGTCGCGAAAGATCCAGAAGCGCTGGCCTTCGGCATCCTCGACGCGGAAATAATCGCGCGTCAGCGACGCGCCGTCCTGCTTCCACCATTCCATCGCGATGCGCTCGGGGCCCTCGACCCGCACCACCTCGTGCTGCGCGCGCCGCCAGGTGAATTGATGCGGCGGACCGTCGGGCACGGTCGCGAACGGCACCTTGATCGGTTCGGGCTGCTCGAATAGCCGCAAGGGACGCAGCGGTGGTTCGCTCGCAACGTGCTCCGGCCAGGCGGCGGCGCTGGCCGCGGCCAGATGATGCTGCGCCGGCAGCGCGAGCGCCGATCGTTCGGGGATGTGGCTCTCCAGCGGCAGATGCACGACGACGCGTTTTCCGCCGATGCGGGCGGCGATGCGATCGATCAGCACCGAGAGCTCGTCATTGTCGTGTATGGTGGCGTCGAGATCGCGCTGCTGCTGCACCACAATCTCGGTGCGGCCGGCGGCGAGGCGAATGAGATCGAAGCCGAAGCCGGGATCGAGCGGATCGTTCAGCGTATCGAGCCGCTCGCGGAACAGGCGATCGATCATCTCGGGCCGCGTCACCGGACGCCCGGTCTCGACCATGATCGCGCGCACCGCGCCGTCGGTGCGGAAGAAGCTCGCCTTCAGCTGCCGGGCGCCCTTGCCCTGCTTGTCCATCGCCGCAACCAGCATCTTGGCGAGGCTTGAGAGCGTCAGCGCGATCACGGTGTCGGTCGCGATCGGCTCGGGGAAACGCTTCTCGACGATGTAATCGGGCAGCGGCTTGCGCGGGCTGATCGGGGCATCGCCCTGCCCGAGCGCGTGGCCGAGCAAGGTGGTGAAGGCCGCACCGAACCGCGCCGAGATTTCATGCGGCGCGCGCGAGGCAACATCGCCGATGGTCTTCAAGCCGGCGCGGCGCAGGCCGGTGGTGACAGCGGCATTGGCACCGAGCGCCGACACCGGCAGCGGGCCGACCGCCGCCGCTTCCTCGCCATCGGCGACAATCCTGCCCGAGGCGGTGCGCGTCAGCGTACGCGCCGCGATCGAGGTGCCGGCAATCGCCGCGCTGACGGCAAAGCCGCGCCGGCTCAGCGCCCCCGTCACGGTCTGCAGCAGCACGCGCTCGCCGCCGAACAGATGCGCGCAGCCGGTGATGTCGAGAAACAACCCGTAAGGCAGATCGAGCGCGACCAGCGGCGTGAAGCGATCGCACCAGTCGGCGATGTCGTTCAGCGTCTTCAGATCGGCAGCGGGATCGGCATCATAGACCGTGAGCTCCGGACAGATCGCCCGCGCATTGGCGAGCGGCAGCCCGATCGACAGCCCGGCGCGCACCGCGGCCTCGTCGACGGCATGCAGCAGGATCGCGTTGTGGTCTTTTGTGACGACGACGCTGGGGAGTTCTGCTTTCTTCGCCTCTCCCGCTTGCGGGAGAGGGAGCCCTGCCACCTCCCGTGCATCAACTTGCGAGGCGATGTCCTGCGCGAGCTTGCGCTTGATGCGGTCGATGGGCAGGCGTGGCAGCCACAGGCTGAGGATACGCCGACGGTTCACTGAATTGGCACTCATCACATTTCCATTCCATGATCCATCGCCCGACCGGGCCATGACGATTGCGCACGAGTTCGGCCTCGAAGCGCGGCGCGCCCCACACGCTCGCGGCATTGCCCGGCGGCGAATGCGCCGCGCGCACGATCCAGCGCGTCTCCGCGGTCGAGGGGATCGGGGTTGTCGCGATCCGCAGCACCAGCGCGGTGACGCCGGAGGCCTGCGCGGCCAGGGTCAATTTGCGGCTGGCGACGAGATCGAGCTGGCGCGCCTGGCCCCAGACCTCGAGCACGACCGCGCCGAGCGCATCGCAGGCGAGCGCGTCGGCCGCGGCGCGCAGGCCGCTATCGACATCGGCAGCGCGCACCGTGACCAAGAGGCGCGGATCGAGGCCGAGCTCGGCAAGCCCGCGCATCGATAGCGCGCCGTTTTCGCGATCGGAAAAATCCTGCCGCACCCAGACCAGCGGCTTGCGTGCCGACAGCCGTCCGGCGAGCCCCGCAATGAAGCCGGTCGCCGCGCCGCCTTGATGGCCGGCCGCGAACACCTCGTGCAATGCCGCCGGCGCAAGCCCGCCGCGCAGCATCGCATCCGCGCCGGCGTGTCCGAGCGCGACTCGGTTCGGCATCGCCGCATCCGATGGCGCCTCGATGCGCGCGATGCTGCCGCGCAGAGACGCAAGCGTACCCATGCGTGCGGCGGCGCATGATCCGCCAAAGTGTGAGCGGTTTGGCGACAAGATCATGCGCCTTTCTTAAAAAAGAGGAGCGCGATCGGACGCAAAACCGGCGACCACTTTTGCTGATCGCGCTCCGGCATATGCGCCGCTCCTTCCAACCAAAATTTGAGGCCGTCACTGGTCTGAACAGAGAACCAGGGACTGGCTCATTTGTTCATGATATGTTCTAATATAAAGCTAACAGGGCCCGCAGAGTCAATCGGATTGGTGAGCTCATTGATTCATGAGTGGAATCAATGGGATCAGCAGCCGCCGAACCGGACGGGCCCTGATCTTCCGCAGTGTTAGCCACGCAGCCCCGAAAATGGCGCGTGACGGAAACGGAGCAATCGCATGCGCATCATCGTGCTCGACAACGACACCGATTTCGAGGGCTGGCGCAAGGCCGCGCGGCGATTGGCGCTGAACGATGTGAAGCCCGCAGAGATCACATGGACCGTACGCAGCGACGACGAATTGTCGTCGGCATCCTGCATGAATGAATTGCCGGATACGCCGCAGGCGCGGTTCAATGTGTCGGCCAAATTCGTCGAGCTCGCAAAGGCCGCGATCCTGCATCGCAGTGACGAACGCTTTGCCCTGCTCTATCGCCTGCTGTGGCGGCTGCGCAGCCGTCACGATCTGCTCAGTGCGACCGATGATCCCGATATCGCCGAGGTCCACGCGATGGCGCGCGCGGTCTATGTCGATATCGACAGGATGCATGCGCATCTGCGCTTCCGCGAGATCGGCCGCGAGCGGACGGCGCATTACGTCGCATGGTTCGAGCCGGAGCATCACATCGTCGAGCTTGCCGCGCCGTTCTTCGCCGGCCGCTTCGCCGACATGCCGTGGTCGATCCTGACCCCCGACGTCTGCGCACATTGGGACGGGCACGCGATCTCGATCACGCCGGGCGTCGCCAAATCCGAAGTGCCGACCGAGGACCGGCTCGAGGAGGCCTGGCGGCGTCACGACAACGGCCGCTTCAATCCCGCACGGCTGAAAGTGATGGAGATGCCGCAAGCCTATTGGAGGAACCTGCCCGAGGACTCGATCATTAAACCCCTGATCGAAGACGCAATGCGCATGACCAGCGGCCCCTTCATCGCACGCAAGGCGGCCGAGCCGCAGAAGCGGCAGGATACGCCGATGCCCCGCAAGCAAGTTCAAGGCAAGCAAGTTCAAGACAGGCAAGCTCACGACACGATCGCGGCCTTGCGCGAGGAGGCCGCCGATTGCCGCGCCTGCCCGCTATGGAAAGACGCAACCCAGACCGTGTTCGGCGAGGGACCGCAGAGCGCAACGCTGATGCTGGTCGGCGAGCAGCCCGGCGACAAGGAAGATCTCGCAGGCCACCCCTTCGTCGGACCGGCCGGCCAGATGCTCGATCGCGCGCTGCAGGAAGCCGGCATCGATCGCCGCAAGGTCTATGTCACCAACGCGGTGAAGCACTTCAAATTCGTGCCGCGCGGCAAGATCCGGCTGCACCAGAAGCCGAGCACACCGGAGATCCGCGCCTGCCGCCAATGGTACGAGCGCGAGCTCGCCACCATCAAGCCGGACCTCGTGATGGCACTCGGCGCCACCGCCGCGCAGAGCGTGCTCGGCAAGATCACGCCGATCAACAAGAACCGCGGCCATCTGATCGACCACGACGGAACCAAGGTGCTCGTCACCGTGCACCCATCCTATCTGTTGCGGCTGCCGGATGAAAAAGCCAAGGCGCTGGAATATCAGCGCTTTATCGACGATCTGAAAATCGCCGCACACCAGTTGCGCAGATCAGCCGACGCAGCGTGAGTTCCGCAAAATCGACGGAACCGAAGAACCACATCGCAACGAGAAATTGTTCTAAGCTGCGGACAAATACCTACAACCTTGAATTGATCCGTGGTAAGGTGGCGTGTTCCGCAGGTATCGGGCGTCATGTTCACGCCATGACGTACCCTGAGGCGGGCGCGCTGCGCGGTTTGCTAGCCCCGATCGTGCGGCGCGCCACCTCATCTCTCAATCCCCCTCCCTCATTTCGCAACCTTTCACTCGCAGGCGTCCGCCGAATTCTCCGGCTGCCCGGCCGGCCGGATGCCGGTGTGATGCCGTCCGCACATTGTCTCGTCCTGCGAAACGCAGGCCGCAGCTTTCCGTCGCGATCAGCGATCCCTTGTTGCTGAAGATTGCCACGAGGCCGCGAAGCCACGTGCGCGCTCAATGCGTTGCACAAAACTTCGGCTCGATGTCCACCGCCACGGGAGACCGGCGCGGCTCGCGGGCCGGATTTCAATTGCTTGTCATATGCATCGATCAAAATCGGGAGCATTGGGACAGGAGTTTACCATGAGCGATATGGCGTTACCCGGCTCGATCGAGCCCGCCCTGAAAAAGGGTCCGGACCTCGACAAGGGCTTTCATCCTCTCACCGGGGTTATCTATTTGGGCGTGGTTGCGGCCGCGCTGCTGTTCGTTGCCTACAGCATCTATGTCGATGTCGACGCCACCGGCACGCGCATCACCTCGTTCCTGCCGTATATCCTGCTGTTCGTCGCGCTGCTGATCGCGCTCGGCTTCGAATTCGTCAACGGCTTCCATGACACCGCGAACGCGGTCGCCACCGTGATCTACACCCGCTCGCTGCCGGCGCATGTCGCCGTGGTGTGGTCGGGCATGTTCAACCTGATCGGCGTGCTGCTCTCCAGCGGCGCCGTCGCGTTCGGCATCGTCTCGCTGCTTCCGGTCGAGCTGATCCTGCAGGTCGGCAGCAGTGCCGGCTTTGCCATGGTGTTCGCGCTCTTGATCGCCGCCATCATCTGGAATCTCGGCACCTGGTGGCTCGGCCTGCCGGCCTCGAGCTCGCACACCCTGATCGGTTCGATCATGGGCGTCGGCATCACCAACGCGCTGCTGCGCGGCCGTGATGGCACCTCGGGTGTCGACTGGTCGCAGGCGACCAACATCGCGAAGGCGCTGCTGCTGTCGCCGCTGTTCGGCTTCGCGCTCGCCGCCGGCCTGCTCTACCTCCTCAAGATCGCGCTGCAGCGCGCGACGCCGGCGCTGTTCGGCGAACCGGTCGGCGACCAGCCGCCGCCGTGGTGGATCCGCGGCATCCTGATCCTGACCTGCACGCTGGTCAGCTTCTTCCACGGCTCCAATGACGGTCAGAAGGGCATGGGCCTGATCATGCTGATCCTGATCGGCACCGTGCCGACCGCCTATGCGCTGAACCGCGCGATGCCCTCGAGCCAGATCGAGCTGTTCACGGCGCACTCGACCGCGGCCAGCAAGGTCATCGAAGGCAAGGCCGCCGGTTACAACGTGATCGGCAATCCGCGCCCGGCTGTGACCAACTATGTCGCGCAGCACCAGATCAACGAAGGCACCTTTCCGTCGCTTGCGGTGCTGGTGCGCGACATCGGCCAACAGGTTGCCCAGTATGGATCGCTGGCCAAGTTCCCGGCTGACGCGGTCGGCAACACCCGTAACGACATGTACCTGGCGTCCGAGGCGATCCGTTTCCTGATGAAGGACAAGGAAGCCGAGCTGACCGCTGCCGACATCGCCACGCTGAACGCGTACAAGGGCTCGCTCGATGCCGCGACGAAGTTCATCCCGAGCTGGGTGAAGTTCGCCGTCGCCATCGCGCTCGGCCTCGGCACCATGGTCGGCTGGAAGCGTATCGTCGTCACCGTCGGCGAGAAGATCGGCAAGACCCACCTGACCTACGCGCAGGGCGCCTGCGCCGAGATCACGGCGGCCGCGACGATCGCGGCGGCCGACGGCTACGGCCTGCCGGTCTCGACCACGCACGTGCTGTCGTCAGGCATCGCCGGCACCATGGCCGCCAACGGCTCCGGCCTGCAATGGGCCACGATCCGCAACATCGCGATGGCCTGGGTGCTGACGCTGCCGGCGGCGATGATCATCTCGGGCGTTCTGTACTACGTGTTCTACCACCTGTTCTGACGCCCCACGCTTTCGGCGCAGCAACGCGCCGGACAAAGGCCCGCACTCCGGTGCGGGCCTTTTGCTTTGGACCTGCAGCCCGGCTCCTTGCTCAGGCGGCGCAGGCCTTCGCAACCTCGGCCAGCAGGCCGCGCGCCCATTTGTGCAAGCCGGATTTGGCCGTCCTGGCGCCCCAGTGCATGTCGATCGAGATCGGCACGCGGAACGGCAGCGCAGCGACATGGAGGCCGCCGCGCATCGCCCGCGCCAGATGATGCGGGATAGTCGCGACGAGCCTGGTGCCTGTGATGATGCGCTCCAGACTGTCGTGGTTGGGCAGGCTGACCACTGGCTCGATCTCGATCTTCCTCGCCCTCAGCGCCGCGAGATAGAGCGGCTGCCACTCACCGCTGTGGGTGATGAAGACATGCTCGGCCCTGGCATAGGCCGACAGCGCGATCCGGCCGCGCGCGAGCGGATTGGCCGGATCCATCACGCAGACATAGTGATCGGCGAGGATATGGCGACGGAAGAAGCCTTCGCCGGCGATGCCGACCGGACCAAGCACGATGTCGCACTGGTTCTGCTTGAGATGGACATTGCCGTGGCCCGCGGCATCGAGCAGGACGAGACGGACCCGCGGCGCGCCGGCGCGCAGCCGCGTGCTGAACTGCGGGATCAGGGTCTGGCGTTCGTGATAGTTGCAGGAGATCGTCACGCTGCCCTGCGCCGTCGCCGGATCGAACTCCGCCGGTGAGGCAAGCCCGTCAATTTCGCCGATCATCTCTCGCGCCCAGGCGACCAGCGCCGCGCAGCGTTCGCTCGCCGTCACGCCATTGCCGCTGCGGACGAACAGCGGGTCATGCAGCGCGCCGCGCAGCCGCTCGATCGCATAGCTGATGGTGGACTGATTGACGTCGAGCCGCTTGGCGGCGGCGGAGAACGACTGCAGGTCATAGACCAGCACAAGGGTCCGCATAGTTCCGATGTCGATCGGATCGATCGAGGAATTGGCCGCCACGCTGCACCTCCCGCATTGCTGGCGGCCCAGCCTAGCACAAGGTCATGGAATATTTCGATGGGCCAGATCAATCCCATCGAATTGAGCGATCGCGCACCCGGAGCTAGCCTTCGCGAAAAAGCGCTCCCGGGAGGACCAATGACCAGCGCCGTGCCTGTCGTCACCGATATCGCGTATCAGGATCTGCTCGACGACCCGTATCCGATCTTCCGCCGCCTGCGCGAGATCGCGCCGGCGGTCTTCGTCGCGCCCGCGAAGCTGACACTGGTGACGCGCTTCGACGACATCATGCGGATCGAGCGCGATCCCGCGACCTACTCGGCCGACAATCCGGCCTCGCTGGTCAACAAGGTGATGGGGCCGACCTTCATGCGCAAGGACGGCGCTGAACACGCGATCGGCCGCAAGGCGATCGAGCCCTCGTTCCGACTGGCCACGATCAAGGAGCATTGGGCACCGAAATTCACCGCGATCGCAGAAAAGCTGATCGACGAGCTGGCCGGGAGCGACGGGGCCGATCTGTTCTCCGCCCTGGCCGCGCCGATGGCCTCGACTCAGCCTGATGGCGATGATCGGCTTTCGCGTGATGCCGTGGCAGACCCTCGCCGAGTGGTCGCAGGCGCTGATCGACGGCGCGGGCAATTACGCCGCCGACGCCGAGATCGAGCGCAAGGCGATGCAGGCGAGCGCCGATGTCGATGCCGCGATCGACGCGGTGCTCGACGATCTCCGCAGCCAGCCAAATCCTTCGATCCTGTCCTCGATGGTCAATGCCGATCCGTCGATGCCGATCGAGGGCATTCGCGCCAACATCAAGGTGATCATCGGCGGCGGCCTGAACGAGCCGCGCGATGCGATCCTGACGCTTGTGCTCGGCCTACTGGAAAACCCGGCACAGAAGGACGGCGTGCTGGCGAAGCCGGAGCTGTGGCCGGCCGCGCTCGAGGAAGCGGTGCGCTGGATCTCGCCGATCGGCATGTATCCGCGCCGCGTCACCCGCGATGTCGAGCTCTCCGGCACCACGCTGCCGCAAGACCTTCAGATCGGCCTCTGCGTCGGCGCCGCCAACCGCGACGGCAGCCGCTTTGTCGAGCCCGATCGCTTCGACGTGACGCGGCCCAAGCAATCGCATCTGGCATTCGGCGCCGGACCGCATTTCTGCGCCGGCACCTGGGTGTCACGGCTCACCGTCGGCAAGATCGTGGCGCCGATGCTGTTCGCGCGCTTGCGCAATCTGCGCCTCCGCGCGGAGGCGCCGCCGGTCGTGCGCGGCTGGGTGTTCCGCGGACCGGTGACGCTGCCGGTGCGATGGGACGCGTGAGCCTCACGCCGCCAGCGCGTTCTCCACGATCTTCACGAAATACGAGGTCCCATAGACGATCGCCTCGTCGTTGAAATTGTAGGCAGGGTGATGCAGGCCGGCGCTGTCGCCATTGCCGCAGAAGATGAAGGCGCCGGGTCGCGCTTCCAGCATGTAGGAAAAATCCTCGGCGCCCATCAGCGGCGGCATCTCGTGCACGTTGGACGCGCCCGCGACCTCGCGCGCGATGCGGCTCGCGAATGCGGTCTGCGCCTCATGGTTGACGGTGACCGGGTAGCCGCGCTCATAGGTCAGATCGATCTTCGCGCCGGTCATCTTCGCAACGCCGTCGACCACCTCGCGCACGCGCTTCTCGATAAGGTCGCGCACCTCGCGGGTCAGGGTGCGCACGGTGCCGCGCAGCTCCGCAGTCTGCGGGATCACGTTGCGGGCGTTGCCGGCGTGGAATTCGCACATCGAGATCACGGCGGAGTTGAGCGGATCGACGGTGCGCGCGACGATCTGCCGCAAGGCGGTGACGAGCTGCGCGCCGACCAGCACAGAATCGATGCATTTGTGCGGACGCGCGGCGTGACCGCCGAGCCCTTCGATCTTGATGTCGATCGCATCGGTCGCGGCCATGATCGGGCCGGTGCGGATCGCGAACGAGCCGATCGGAATCCCGGAGCCGTTGTGCATGCCGTAGACCTGCTCGATGCCGAAGCGGTCCATCAGGCCGTCCTTGATCATCGCGGCCGCACCGGCACCGCCCTCCTCGGCCGGCTGGAAGATCACGACCGCGTCGCCGGCGAAATTGCGCGTCTCGGCGAGATAGCGCGCCGCCCCCAGCAGCATCGCGGTGTGGCCGTCATGGCCGCAGGCGTGCATCTTGCCCGGCGTCTTCGAGGCGTAGGGCAAATTCGTCTGTTCGTGAATCGGCAGCGCGTCCATGTCGGCGCGCAGGCCGATCACCTTGACGTCGCCCTTGGCCGGCCCCTTCTTGCCCTTGATGACCCCGACCACGCCGGTCTTGCCGAGCCCGGTCGCGACCTCGTCGCAACCGAACTCGCGCAACCGGTCGGCGACGAATGATGCAGTGCGATGCACATCGTAGAGCAGCTCGGGGTTTTCATGGATGTCGCGGCGCCAGGCCTGGATATCGGGTTGCAGATCGGCGACGCGGTTCACGATGGGCATGAGAATTCTGGCCTCAGAGGTTGGACGTAAGTCATCTCTAGCATGCAAGAGCCGGTCCACCCAAACAGATGTGGCATGCTCGCGGCTGGGGCCTGCATTCGCAATCGGGATGCGGGCCGTCCCTCGCTGGACTTTGCGCAGACCTCGGGCCTGAAATCATCGCATCCGACCAAAGCCTAATAGTGCGGGACCTATCCCGCACGGATACTACCCCAGGTTTCCCGCACCGAAATCCTCTCGCCTTCCAACACGGAGCGGCTGCATGACGCCGGATCAGGCGGTGTTGTTTTCCACCATCATCCTGCTGGTGCCGATGGGATACTTCCTGCTGGCGGCGCCGGCGTTCCTGCTTGTGAAGCTCGACGTCCCGCCAGTCACGCGGCTGCTGCGCGGCATGTTCAATGCCTACTTCCTCGTGCTCACTGTCTCGGGCGTGATCGGCGCGCTCGCCTTTGCCACGGCCGGCCGGTTCGCCGTTGCGCTTGGCATCGCCTTGATCGCGGCGTTCGCGGTGCTGGCGCGCCGATGGTTTTTGCGACGGCTCGATGCCGAGGCGGACGCGCGAGAACTCGGGTGATCCGACCGCGGTGCGGCGGCTACGCCAGCTGCATTGGGGCGGCATGCTGTGCAACGCGGTGCAGGTGTTCGCTCTGGTCGGCAGCATTCCCTACATGGCGCCGCTGCCCTGATCGCGGTTTGCTCGCTCGTCCGGATGCGGTTCCCGGCTGCCCGCTATGCGTCACGTTTCCGATGCGGATCGTACTTCGAAAGGACGTCCTTGAGGTAATCCCGGCTTTTCCATTCCGGAGCGGGCGGCTCGTACCCGGGCCGAGGCACGTACAGATTCGCCGGTACGTCCGCTGAGGCGCCCATCAGGTCCGGAACGTAGCGCGGGCAATTTGGAAAGATCTCGCATTTGACGCGCACGACGACCTTCGCGCCATGATGCCCGGCAAGCACTTCGGCGCCGTCGTGGATCGTTGCCTTGCCTCGGATGCGCGTGCGAAACGTCTTGCCGTCGAGCCGTACGAACAGCAGCCCGACATTCGGGTTGCGGTGAATATTGCCGAGCGTGCGGTACATGTTGTTGCCGTCGTACTCAGGGAATTCAAGCGTATCAGGCCCGGTGATCTTCACGAAGCCGGGATCGCCGGAACGCATCGAGCAATCGACGTTGTCCTGATAGCTGGTCGCGATGAAAAAGAAGCGCGTCTCCTCGATGAGCTTGCGGTCCTGTTCCCAGAACTCGAAGTGGAGGCGATGCTTCTCGAGGCCGTCGGCGACACGCCGACCGTCGAAGCGGTCCTGCAACTCACGCATTCCGTCGTGATAGAAAGGGGCGCGGACTGGGTCGGCCACGGGAATCCTCCGGCAAGTTGAGCAATCGATCTGCACTTTGACGTGGCCGCGATTTTCCTTGGCAGTTCATCCGGCCAGCAAAGCGAAAGACTATTCATTCGGCACGGGCGTGAAAAGCCATCCAGGTCCGGAGCGGGTGAAAAGGGCGTCGATGACGGCCGTTCCCTACCCTGATGTGAGCATCTGGCTGCGGATCTCCTGCGCCGTGCGGCGCAGCGGCAAGAGATACTTCTTGCGCGCGCCGGCTTCGCTCACCGTCCCCGAGATCGTGTTGACGCTGAGCGCGGCGACTACCGCGCCCGCGGGATCGCGCAACGGCACCGCGATGCCGCAGATCGCCGGATCGAGTTCGCCGTCGACCCAGGCATAGCCGTCGCTCTCGACCCGCGCGAGCAACTCGCCAAGACGCTTCGGATCGGTGACCGTGCGCGGCGTGACCTGCCTGAAGCCCCCGGTCGCGAGATAAGCCTCGCGGGTGCCGGGCGGCAGCGCCGCGAGCATGACGCGGCCGAGCGAGACCAGATGCGCGGGCAGTCGGCTGCCGACGCCGAGATTGGCGGAAAGAATCCGCCGCGCCGGCAGGCGCAGCGCATAGACGATCTCATCCTCGTCGAGCACCGCCATCGCGCAGGACTCGCCGATCTCGTTGCGCAGGTTTTCCAGCGCACGCTGCGCATGACCCCAGTATGGCAGCGCGTTGAGATAAGACAGGCCGAGCCCGAGCGCGCGCGGCCGCAGGCTGAAATAGCGTCCGTCGGAGGCGCAATATTTCAGCGCGATCAGGGTCGCGAGGATACGCCGCGCGGTGGCGCGGTTGAGGCCGGCAGTATCGGCGGCCTCCGCCAGCGTGTGCCGCCCCGGCGGCTTGCCGAGTGCCTCGATGATCGAGAAGCCGCGCGCAATCGCGCGCACGAAGCCGTCACTCTCTTTGCTCATGGCGGGCGCCCAGCTGGTTCCGTCATCGCGCTCATGACATCGCAGCCCGCATGGCTGCCTGCACATGACGCGGCCCTGCGCGCTTGTCAGGGGCTCCCGACCGCGCTAGCGTGAATTCATACAGCGAATTAATTGTTCGCCTGACGAACTCAATAGCAGGAGGATGCACGATGGCGCAAGCAGAAAGTTCTGCGGCCACCCCGTTCGAAACCGATTTCTGGAAAGACGCGAAGCTGCGCAAGGTGTGGGACGACATCGTCCCCGGCGAGCCGCGCAAGACGCTGCCCTACAAGCTCACGCAGGAAGCGATCGCGCTGTACTGCCGTGCAGTCGGCGAGACCAATCCGCTCTATCTTGACGAAGCAGCCGCCAAGGCCGGACCCTATGGCGGGCCGATCGCGCCGCCCGCGATCCATATCCTGCTGATGTTCGCCTGCACGCCGGCCGACGACTGGATGCGCTCGCCGGGCACCGTCAATGCCGGGCAGTCGTGGAGCTACAACATCCCGGCA
The DNA here is from genome assembly GCF_051547665.1 of Bradyrhizobium sp. BR 1433. NCBI lineage: Bacteria > Pseudomonadati > Pseudomonadota > Alphaproteobacteria > Hyphomicrobiales > Nitrobacteraceae > Bradyrhizobium > Bradyrhizobium sp. BR 1433. The sequence continues at coordinate 7,943,526 of NZ_JBPUGG010000001.1, read as the reverse complement.
CGCCCCGGTGACACCATCACCCTGCAGGCGCGCGCGCTCGACAAGTTCATCAAGCGCGAGCGGCTGTTCGTGGTGCACGACAACGTCTTCTTCAACCAGCATGGCGACGTGATCTGCTCGGGTCGCGGCCAGACCATCCGTCCGATGTAAGGAGGATCACCATGACCACGGCGAATTTCGAATCTCTCAAGGCCGGCGACACCATCGACGGCCCGGCATTCGCGGTTTCGCGCGAATCGATCCGCCTGTTCTGCGATGCGTCGCTCGACTACAACCCGCTGCATCTCGACGACAACTACATGAAGGGCGATTTCGGCAAGACCAATTTCGGCGGCATCATCATGCACGGCATGAACAATTTCGGCCTGATCTCGCGCATGCTGACCGACTGGGCGCTTCCGGCCGGCGCGATCCATCGCAGGCTCGAAACGCGCTGGCTGAAGCCGGTGAAGCCCGGCGACACCATCCGCCCGGCCGGCACCATCAAAGCCAAGCAAACGACCGCGAAGTCACGCTGGGTGCTGGTCGACGTCGCCGTACAGAACCAGCGCGGCGAGACGGTCGCGGCCGGCGAAGCGATGCTGGAGTTTCCGCCGAACGCGAAGGCGGGATAGCCGCGCGCACTCGATCGGAGCAACGGGCTCGACTTACCTCGCCCCGCCTGCGGGGAGAGGTCGGGAATGCATCGCTAGATGCATTCCGGGTGAGGGCGAGCCTCCGCGAGGGTTGCTGTCACCGTCTATGGGGAGACGGTCCCTCACCTCAACCCTCTCCCCCTAAGAACGGGGCGAGGGAGCCTGCCGCCGTCGCGGCACCAACAAACAATCAAATAATCACTTGAGGAGACTTTCATGCAGGATGCGGCCCATTCGCGGCTCTATGGACGGATCGCCTGGCGCCTGATCCCGTTCCTGCTGGCTTGCTACACGGTTGCGATCATCGACCGCTTCAACATCGGCTTTGCCAAGCTGCAATTCCTGCACGACCTGCAGATCGACGACGCCGTGTTCGGGCTTGCTGCCGGCATCTTCTCGGTCGGCTATGTCGCGCTCGAAGTGCCGAGCAATCTCCTGCTGGTCAAGGTCGGTGTCCGCAAGACGCTGCTGCGGATCATGGTGCTGTGGGGTGCTGTCACCATCCTGCTCGCGCTGGTGCAGAACCAGTATCATCTCTATCTGCTGCGCTTCCTGCTCGGCGCCGCCGAGGGCGGCTTCTTCCCCGGCATCCTGTATTATCTGACGCTGTGGTTCCCGGATCGCGTACGCGGCCGCATGACGAGCCTGTTCGTGATGGCGGTGCCGCTCGGCGGCGTCATCGCGGGTCCCTTGTCGGGCCTGATCATGGATCACATGCAGGGCGTCCATGGCCTGCATGGCTGGCAGTGGCTGTTCATCCTCGAAGGCGGCCCGGCCGTGCTGCTCGGCATCGCCGCCTATTTCTACCTCGCCGACGGACCGCAGGTCGCGAGCTGGCTGAGCGCCGACGAGCGGCGGCAGGTCGCAAGCGACCTCGCCCGCGACCGCGCCGCTGTTCCCGGCACCACGCGGAGCTTCGCGGCGGCGCTGCGCGAGCCGCGCGTCTATCTGCTCTCCTTCATCTACTTCGCGTTCTTCTGCTCGCTCAACACCATCCTGCTGTGGACTCCGACGCTACTGAAACGCGTCGGCGTGGCGACCACCACCGAGATCGGCTGGCTGAGCGGCGCGATCTCGGTTGCGTCCGCGATCGGCATGGTGCTGATCGGCTACAGCTCCGACCGCACACGGGAACGGCGCTGGCACGTGGTCTGCTGCGGCCTCGTCGCAGCGGCCTGCTTCATCGCCTTGCAGGCCGCGCAAGACAGCGTGCTCCTGACCGTCACGCTGCTTGCCGTCGCCTCGATCGGCATCTTCGCGATCCTGTCGCTGTTCTGGACGATTCCGAACGCGATGCTGGAGGGCAGCGCCGCGGCCGGCGGCATCGCGCTGATCTCAGCGATCGGCTCGTTCGGCGGCGCGGTCTGCCCTGCCCTGATCGGCTGGATGACTGCCGCAACCGGGAGCATCTACGCACCGCTCGACCTCGTTGGCGCCGTGCTCGGCATCGGCATGCTGACGCTGATCGTCTGTGTTCCCCGCGCGAGACATGAGGTCACACTGGCCGAACCGAGCCGCCCCTGATCATCCAGCGCACGCCCGGCATCCACTGCCGGGCTTGTGTCGGCCCGCTGCGTCTGGATAGAACTCGGTCCTGACTCTGTCAGAACCGAGTTCTATTTTCTTGTGTTGACGCGTTTTCTTCACGCGAACCGGGCTCCACTTCGCTCGAAAACGCTATAGAAGGGGCCCGAACAAAAGACGCTTGCCGGGAAAGAGGACATGCCGCGAAGGCTCGAGGGTGATTTCGACTACATTATCGTCGGCGCAGGCACGGCGGGCTGCATCATGGCCAACCGCCTGTCGGCCGATCCGAAGAAGCGCGTGCTGCTGCTGGAAGCCGGCGGCAACGACAACTGGATCTGGTTTCATATCCCGGTCGGCTATCTCTTCGCGATCGGCAATCCGCGCTCTGACTGGATGTTCAAGACCGAGGCCGAACCGGGCCTCAACGGCCGCGCGCTCGCCTATCCGCGCGGCAAGGTGATCGGCGGCTCCTCCGCCATCAACGCCATGATCTCGATGCGCGGCCAGGCCGCGGATTACGACCACTGGCGGCAGCTCGGCCTCACCGGCTGGAGCTACAGCGACGTGCTGCCGGCGTTCAGGCGGCTGGAGGATCATTTCTTCGGTGAAAGCGAGCATCACGGTGTCGGCGGCGGCTGGCGCATCGAGGCGCCGCGGCTGTCGTGGCAGATCCTCGACGCGGTCGGCGATGCCGCCGAGGAGATGGGCATCAAGCGCATCCCGGATTTCAACACCGGCGACAACGAGGGCACCAGCTACTTCCACGTCAACCAGAAGCGCGGCCGGCGCTGGTCGTCGGCGCGCGGCTTCCTCAAGCCGGTGCTGAACCGCAGCAATCTCAGGCTCGAAACCGACGTGCTGGTCGACCGCCTGGTGATCGAGAGCGGCCGCGCCGCCGGCGTGCTGTTCCGGCAGGGCAATGAGACGGTGGAGGCGCGCGCCCGGGGTGAAGTGATCCTTTGCGCCGGTTCGATCGGAACCACGCAGGTGCTGCAGCGCTCCGGCATTGGTCCGTCCGAATGGCTGTCGCCGCTCGGCATCGACATCGTGCTCGACGTGCAGGGCATCGGCCATAATCTGCAGGACCATCTGCAGCAGCGCGCGATCTACAAGGTCTCCGGCGTGCGCACGCTGAACGAGACCTATTACAATCTGGTTCGCCGCGGCCTGATGGGCCTCGACTACGCATTTCGCCGCCGCGGGCCGCTGACCATGGCGCCGTCGCAGCTCGGCATCTTCACGCGCTCGGACGCGACGCGCTCGCGCGCCAACATCCAGTTCCACGTGCAGCCGCTGTCGCTCGACAAGTTCGGCGATCCGCTGCACCGCTTCCCGCGATCACGGTGAGCGCCTGCAATCTGCAGCCGAGCTCGCGCGGCACCGTGCGCATCAAATCGTCCGTTCCCGACGACAAGCCGTCGATCGCGCCGAATTATCTGTCGACCGACGACGACCGCCAGGTCGCGGCCGACGCAATCCGCACCACGCGCAGACTGATGAAGCAAAAGGCGCTGGAGAAATATCATCCCGAGGAATTCCTGCCCGGCCCCTCGGTCGGCGACGACGATGCCTCGCTTGCCAAGGCTGCCGGCGACATCGGCACCACGATCTTCCACCCCGTCGGCACCGCGAAGATGGGAACGGCCAACGATCCGATGGCCGTGGTCGACGAGCGGCTGCGCTTCTACGGCCTGCACGGCCTGCGCATCGCGGATGCCTCCGTGATGCCGACCATCACCTCGGGCAACACCAACACGCCGACGGCGATGATCGCCGAGAAGGCGGCCGCGATGATCCTGCAGGATGCGCGATAGAGCGACGATGAACGCCCCGAAGCGCTTTCTGGTCGGCGATACCGGTGCACAGGTTGCGGTGGCGCAATGGGGCGAGCCGGCCTCGGACAAGCCGCCGGCGCTGCTGCTGCACGGCACAGGCTTTGTCGCGGAGGTATGGACCGAGGTCGCGGAGGCGCTTGCTGCCGATCACGCCGTCTATGCGCTCGACCGCCGCGGCCATGGCTTGAGCCACAAGCCGCCGGCCGATCGTTATCACTTCCAGGATTTTGCCGAAGACGTCCGCATGGTGGTGGAGCGCCTCGACCTCCATGACATCTACGGCATCGGTCACAGTGCCGGCGCAACCGACCTGTTGCTCGCAGCCAGACTGATGCCCGGTCGCTTCGCGCGCCTGCATGTCACCGAGCCGACCGCGATGGACCCCCGCGCGCCGCGCGCCGGAGGCCTCAGCGACATCGCGAACGGCTCGGTGCAGGGCGTGCTGCGCCGCCGGGCCGAGTTCGACAGCGCCGACGATCTGTTCCAGCGGCTGCGCGCCGCGCCGGCCTTCGCACCATGGACCGAACGGTCGCTGTGGGCCTATGTCCATCACGGCTTTGCGCGGCTCGACGACGGCCGCATGCGGCTGCTTTGTACGCCGGAAATCGAGTTGGCCCTGCTCGGGCCGATCTTCCAGGCCATGGAGCAAATCTACACCGGCGACGCCCGCGGTAATCCGTTCCCCTGGTTCTCCGACATTGCCTGCCCGGTCTGCATCGCGACCACCGAGCAGTCATGGCCGATCTACAAGGAAATGGCCGACCGCGCCGCGGCGCTGATCCCGCATGCGAGCCGCTGGACCTTCGACGGCGTCGGCCATTGCGTCGCGCAGGAAGCGCCGGAGCTGCTGGTGGCAGCGCTCACGACATTTGCCGCGCGTGCGCGTTAAGGCGTGCACGTATCAATGCGTTGCGTCTAGCCGTAGTGATCGAACTCGCTCAGGGCAATTCGGACCTCTCGCGCGAAATCGACCAACGACACGATGAAAGCCACAACGGCAACAATGAAGAGAATGGCAACGCCCCGCTCGTGCTGGATGTGAAGGAACGCACTCACAAAGCCGACGACGATGACAACGCTGATCGAGATGCTTCCCATGATGGACCAGAAGATCGCACGATTGATCATGGTGGCGCGCCGAGCAAGACGCGGCAGGTCGGCCTTGAGCCGGCATCTCGCCTGATCCTGATCCGAAATTTGGTTCAGGTAAATCGATCTGTCGATGATCCGGTTCAGGCGGGAAATCAGCACCGCGATAAAGGCCGCCAATGCGCCAAGCAGAAATGCGGGCGCAGCCGCTTGAGAAATCACTTGAGAGAGCTGACTGACCGACGGCGTATCTGGCAGCATCAACTCAACTTTCGGGTTACACAATCGAAGCCAGCAACAGCGCTGCTATTTTGTCACGACCCGTCGGGTCGGCGTCACGGTGCTGGTCGGCGCCATCGGAGAGATCGAGAACGTCAACCAGGTATTCCAGCCGGCCGGGCGGTTCTCTGCTGAAAATTCTCCATACCCTTTGAGATTCAGATAACCCTGCATGTCGCCTACGGGAAACAGGAAACCGATCTGCGGACCAACGCCAAGCACGCGGGACCGGAAGCCTCCCAGGACAGGGTGCTGGCCGAAATCGTCGGTGATCTGCTGATAGGCATATCCAACCAGGCCAACGAAAACCTGCTTTGATAGGAATTGGGAGGCGCCCCAATCCAGATGGAAGTCGACCCCGTTCTGGTACTGGGTATCCGGATTCTTGAAATTGTAGGTGAAGCCTGCGACCGCGGAAAATTCGTGGCCCGCCTGCTGGTTGAAGTAGGTGTAGCCGCCGCCGGCATCGATGGCCGCGTGACCGATGCCGAGATTGGCAAGGCTGCTCGCGCTGTATGCTCCGACCGGAACGTCTCCCGTTACATAGCCCATGAAATTGTGCACCCCTGGCGTTCCACTTCAGCGTCGCCTGCGGGTAGAGGTCGCCGACCGATGTGATCGAATCGCCGAAGCTGCCGGTGCGGGTTGTCGCCAGCGGACCGACGGCCGCCGTCAGCGTCCCCGCAAGATCCGCGCTCGACCGTCCGAACAGCCCGGTCACGCCGATGGCAAGTTGGCCACCCAGCACCGGCGTTGCGAACGTATAAGTGGGATCGAGAAGGATGAGATCCGCCTGCGCGTTGAGATGCAGGTTTAGGTTGACGTTAGCCGCGGCGGGGATCTTGCCGACCTGGATCTCCCTGGCGGCCGCGGCATTGCCGAATGCACTTACGCTGGTGTGATAGTAGACCTCCGCCATCGACCAGCCGGGGACCTGCGGGTCGCTGCGAGGCTGCCGAAGCGACCGGGAAGCCAATATGAAACTCCCCCTTCGTCGGCACGGGCGACCCCAGACGAGAACGACGCCATGACCATTGTCATGGCGATGGCGACCTCCCTGAGTGTCTTGCCTCGCCCGTTTGGTCGCCGCCTCTTCGAAAGATCATGATGCCGCATTTCGCACCCACCCACCTTTGGCGCATCGCAGAACAATCTGGTCCGGCTCGCGCAAGCGTACGATTCGCGACCGCAAAATCGAAGCACGTTGGTTCGTGCCGGCCCCGGTGGCGCCGGCACGAAGCCAGATCTCAGCTCGACCTTCTTGACGGCAGGCACCGTCCACGTGCCGTTGATGATCGATGGGTCCGTTTCCTGCGGCCAGTACATGCGCAGCATGAGGATGAAATCCCCCTCGGGCGCAGGGAGCCAGTTGGATTCCTTGTCTTTGCCGGGCGAGTCTCTTCTGAATGTAGAGATCGGTCGAGCCGTCCGGATTCTCCTTCAGATTTTCCCGCGCACTGATCGAATATCGGTTGAGCGGATTGTTCACGAAGAAGTAGCCGCTGTCGTACATCGTGAGCGACCAGAATCCTCGGCCGGAGGCAGGTGGCCTTTGGGAAACCGCATGACGTACTTGTTCGCGCCATTGTACTTGCGGTCCTCCGCATCCTTTTGCGAGGTCGGGTAGACCGCGTCCTGCGGACGATTGGCGCCAAGCCCGATCGCAGTCACCAGGGCCCGCATCAGGTAGTCGGTGCCGTAGATGCCGGTTTTCGTCGTGAACGCAAAGCCGTTCTCGTCCTTGACCGCCTTGTTGACCTTGAACTGAAGCATGATCCTGTCGAATGACACCTCCGGGACGCGCTTCAGGAAGTCCGCCTTCAGCTTGCTCTCGTCGAAATCCTGTCCGGGGACGATGCCGATGCGGGCAAATTTGGCGAGCTGGGGCGCGTCTGCCGCATATGGCGGGTTGGCTTTCATCAGTTCGCACAGCAGCTTGAGATACGACACCGCATCCATGCGATTGACCTGTTCGCGGACCGCCGTCTTCATGTCGATCGAAGGATCGACCTTGCCCGGAGGTGGCGTGTACGGCTTGCCGTAAGCGCTGAGCGGAACGAGCTTGCACTCGTCCTGCAGCTTGTGGACGGCTGCATAGTCCTCCGGCGTGCCGGTGCAATAGATGCGGCCGAGCAGCCACACGATGTTGGTGGGCGATTTGTACTCCTTCACGCCATCCGGCAGCGTGCCTTTCCAGCCCGGCCCGGTGATCGCGTAGGTCTGTGCGCCCGTGCCGGTGGTGCGCTTGCCCGGCACCTGGAACACCGTGGTCCAGCCGTCCAGCATGGGCATCAGGAAATAACGCCCCTTCATGTCCGGGATGCTGAGGACCCACGGTTCTTTCCCGACGTCGAAGAAGGACGTGGTGTAGAGCGTGTCCGCATTGGGTGCGGTGACATCGCGGAACGACGCATCCGGATACTGGCGCAGCTTGATGATATGGCCCATCGGCCCTCGCGTGCCGACAGGCTCGGCGACGTTGGTGATGATCCGGCGGGTCATCTCCATCGTCACCAGCGGATAGCCGAATATGTAGGCGTCGCTCGCGAGCCAGAAATCCTCCAGGCCTTGACCGATACCCAGGAAAGCACCTTCCTCGGCGACGGCCGGTCGACCCATCGCCGCTCCGGTGAGCAGACCCATTCCGCCAAGCGCAAGATTGCGACGAGTGATGTCCATGGTTCTCTCCTTGTGTCAAAATCGAATGATCTTCAAACGATCGCCAGGCTGCTCCGAGGTCGGCCTGTCGTAAAAGGTGTCCGAGCTCGCGATTACGGCTGCATCCTGATCCCGAGCGCCGCTCTCATATCCTTGAAGACTACTGCGATCGCCTCGATGATGAGCTGGTCGGGATGAGCCTTGCAGTGCTGGATCACCTCGTGCTCGGCCTCACGGGACTTCTTGATATCGAGGTAATGCTTGCGCGCGAGGCCGTTGTACCAGCCGCTGTACCAGGCAGTGAGGAGATCGGCGTCTCCCTGCCACGTTCCGGCGAGCTGTGCGCATGTCAGTTTCTGAACATCCAGATAGCCTTCCGCGTTGGCGTAAGCGCTGAGGTCGGTCTGCGCATGCGCTGAATGAACGCCGGCGACAATGAGTGATGCTGCAATCATGGCGGTTGGTCTCATGATCCCCTCCTGCGAGCTTGTGTGTTCGGCTTAAGTCCGGCCGACCTTGCATCAGTCGACCCGGAGGCTGCGACGTAGCCAGTCGCGCTGCTCAGTAACAAGGCGGATACGGATAGAATCCGCACCGCGGGGCGTAATAGGGATAGGCAGCCGCGGCGCCAAGGGCGGCTGCACCGGCGACTGCAGCGCCGCGATAATAAGCCCCTCGCCAGGCGGTTCGACGGGCAACGCCGGCAAAGGACAGCGGCGTGAATGGGCGACCAATGATGTCGATAAAGATCGACGCCGGTCCATCAGCTCCAGCAAGGTCACCTTCGAGCAGATCGACATCGAAAGTCAGCTTGTCGCCGTCGAGCTTGGGCGACTTCAGGACGACGACGGCGTCGGCTACCGACGATCCGTCTTTCCTGAACCCGGACACGGTGGCGTTTGGAGGATCTTTCGCGAAATTGTCGGTGCCATTGCCCCAATCCTCGACAATTCGCGATGTGAGATCGTGACCGGCTGCCCGCACGGGCCGATCGGCGAACACGATCGCATTCGGTGAAACCCCCGTCAGCACGAGCTTGCCGTCCTTCAAGCTCGCACCGCGCGAATTGAGGACGAACAGCGATGGCACGACCTCCGGCTTTGCCTGACCTATCGACTTCTCAAGCGGTACGTGTGGTTTGGTCTCGGGTGCAGATTGGGAAAGCACCTTATGGGGAGCGGCAATCAATCCGGCGACGCAGAATACCAGCAGAGCTGAGCGAAGGGTCATGGTTGTTATCTCCTTTGGCGCCCTTGGGGGAGCGCCGCAATTATTTCGGCAATCAGCTTCGCTACGCATTTCGCGCCAATTCGGATCGCGCGTCTTGCCATTTCGCGCCAATGATACAACTTCTCATCGCCCGGCGGCGTGAGATCTCTTGCGATGGTTCGCCCGGCCCGGCCAATCGGCAAGTTGCTGCCGCCTGTACGCGATGGGTTTGATTTTCATCAAACGCACGAAAGTGCGGCTGAAGCTGCTGGCGTTGCTGTATCCCACGAATTTCGCGATGTCCGACAGGCGCTTGCTTGAGTCCACGAGCAGGCGGCAGGCGATGTCCAGGCGAACTTCTGCGAGCATTTCGCTGTGGCTGGTGCCCAGGCGACCAAGGTGCCGCTGCAACGTGCGCGAGCTGATCTTGAGGGCCTGAGCGGTACTATCCAGAGTTGCGTCACCGTGTCGCAGCGACGCGACAATGGCCGCGCGGACCGCCTGGGCTGAAGGCAATCGGACAGCTCTCATCGGTTGGTTTGAGGCGTAAGGCCCGTGCTCCTGCAAGAGAAACGACGCTTCAGGATAGAGCCGCTTCCGGGATCAATCTGGCCATCAGCCGCCAAAATTGTCGTCAAGCGAAATTCGCGAATACGTTGTCACGTCGGCTGCTCGATAAAGACAACGCAAGAGGAGTTCCGGTCTGCTAAGCTGCGATCGCGGCAAAACTTCTTGGGCAGGTAGTAATGACCGTCATTCCATTGACCCGTTGTCAATTTCTGATCCCGTTCGCTGAGCTCCATTCTGAAATAGGCGGCCCGACGGCAGCACTTCTCGCCAGATTTCAACTCCCGACGTCCTTTGAAGAAAAAGCGGATCATTACGTGCCTTTGCTGCCGGCGGTTCGGTTCGCGACGGCCGCTCAGCAAAAGCAGGGCCTATCGGAAATTGCCTTTCGCGCAGCCCAGCGGCTCTCGTTCGAACATTTGAGCGAAGCCATGCGGGCGCGGGTGCGCCATGCGCCAACGCTTCTGGTTGCCCTGCAGCAAATATGCCGGTGGGCGCCGTGCGAAGATACGATCCTCCAGCTATGGCTCGAGCCAAGCGGCGAGAGTTTGAAGATTTGCAGCAAGCTTATTGGAACGGAGGGCATTTCCCATCTTGAGATATCCCAGTGGCTTCAGAACATATTCGTCCTGCACATCGTCCGTCAGTTCGCCGGGATCAGTTGGTCTCCGAGAGTGATTGCGTTTGAAGCACTCTACACGCCGAGCCCGGAGGTCCAGTCGCATTGGCCGAACACGCGCTTCATGTCGGGTCAAAAGGCGTCATCGATCGAAGTGCCGGTAGAACTCCTCAGTCTTGCAAATCCCGCAAGCGACGTTCGGCCGACGCCCGCCGATCACGAGCCGCAGTCATTCGGAAAGGACGTCGTCAGCGCACTGAAGCTAAGCTTGCCCTCCTACCTTGATCAAGGAGGCCTCACGATCATGCAGGCCGCCGAGATGATGGGCGTGAGCACCAGGAGTCTGCAGCGGAGGCTTTCGCTCGCTGGTCTGACATACTCGGGTCTGCTTGAGCAGGCTCGCTTCAACAATGCGGCCAAGCTTCTGGGCAGCACAGAAATCAAGATCATCGACGTTGCATTCTCGTCGGGCTATGCCGACCCTGCCCACTTCACGCGGGCTTTCCGCCGGATTTCCGGCTGCACCCCACGGGAGTTTCGGCAGAGGTCGAGGAACGGACAAGCCACGATCGATCGGCCTGCCTCCCGATCCAATGGCAATCGCCGCGCCTAGGGAAGGTTCTCGCCTTGAACGCGCCGCCACGTAACAACGCGGGGCTCCTGGCTCCCGGATCGATCTTGAGCGCGGCATTGTGCGCGCTGCTTATCGCCGTCCCGGTTGCGCAGGCCTTTGCCGCAAACGATGATGGCCTTGCCAATGCTTCGGTGCCGACGATCTATCTCGACCTCAGGACGATCTACGCACAGGTTCCGGCAGGATCGCTCGCGTTCGGCTTTGGCCATCCGACGCTGTTCAATACGCAGACGCTTGCAACATCAGGCGGCGCGGCATTTCCGGTCGGCCTGCCAGCAGCGAAATCCCTCAATATGGATTTTCCGCTGACGGTCGATGTCACCGAGAGCGCCTCGCTCTATGCCGGCGTCTCCGGCAGTTCGACGAGCTTTGGAAGCTCCGGCTTTTCGTCCCTTCAAATCACAAGCTGGAACATCGGCTTCCAGGCCGACCTTTACGAGCAGAACGGTGGAACCTTTCCTACCGTGACGCTGCAGTCGACTATCACAAAGTCGATTCCCGATGGTCCACTGAGCACAACCTCCTTCAACAACATTCTCGAATTTGACTATGCGCTCGATTCCGATGAGACCAGAGGCTTCCTCAGCGGTTTCCAATACACGCGAACCGACGTCGACGGTGCGCTGGGCAGGATCAACCCGAACACGATTGCCTATGTCGGCGGCTACTATCAATGGCCGAACAATTGGAAATTTACCGGCCGCGTGGGCGTGCAATCCTTCGAGGGCGCGCAGCTTCTGAACCTCGCATCGATTCAGCCCTTTGCGCAACCGATCGTGCGGATCGATCTCGACCGCGTGGACGATAATGACAACCGACTGTTTGGCGTCACAGCCGAAATCATGTGGGTGCCGAAACCGGCCTATCAACTGACGTTCAGAACGCCTCTGTATGCCGTCAAGAACTCGCCGGCGCCCCGGCCGCCCGAGCAAGCAAGCACCGAGACCATCCGACGAGGGTGCGAGCGACCCGCCCCCGACCGTGCTCCTACGACAGGTAGTTCTGCCCCGGTCACTTTGACTGCGTCCTCTGCGGCCGTCACCGGGTCGGCCATCGGCGCGCCGGGATGCTGCGCCAATCGGTGCAGTGACACGGCCAAACAGTCATGGCGTCAGCCGTTACCTCAAAAACCGAAGCGCGCTCGCGGCAACCAATCGTCCGGCTATTGTTGATCGTCGATCGGTTTGACCGAGTAGGCCGGCGCGCGCACCGGCTGGATCGTCAGCCGATAGGCGATCAGGTTGGTGCCATCGAAGGCCTCGAGCAAGTAGTCGCAAACGGGACAGCGATACTCACCCTTGGCGCCAGGTTCGGACCATAGCTCCAACCGTCGGAAACCTGCGCCACAGCACGCGCACGTCACATCCGCTTTGCGCACGTTGATCCTCTTGGCTGCGTTCCGCAGGACGTAAAAACACCAGGTGAACTCGGCAATGAAACGATGGCTGTCGCCTGACTGAGGCGAAAAGCAAATGCCATGGAACTCACGTTCGCATTCCAGGCAAGATGCTTCGGCAGCAAAGTACAGATTGTACCTGGGGTTGATGACAGCTGCCTGACCCTTTTGGAATGCGCGCCCTACTGCATTCCGTTGATCTACGTCAATCTCGCGAGGCGAAATTGTCGCAGTGTCGCCGTTCGCAAATTGTCCCATAGGGAGGACACGCCATGCTTCGTTGCATCCTCGCCGCTCTGGCGGCTCTGGTTCTCGTCGCTGTCTGCCTGATTCCTGATGACGCCTATGCCCGTCGCGGAGGAGGCGGCGGCTTCCGCGGCGGCGGAGGCGGCTTTCACGGCGGCGGGATGCGTGGCGGTGGCATGCATGTAGGCGGCGGAAGAGTTCACGGTGGAGGATATCGCGTTGCCGGCCGTCCAGGTGGCCGACCGATTGCAGGGCGTCCGGGCTATCCCGGTCGACCGATTGCAGGGCGCCCTGGCCGCCCGGTCGCCGGCTATCCCGGCTACGGCAGAGGCTACTATCGGCCGGGCTGGGGTTATGGTGCTGCCGCCGTCGGCGCTGCAGCCGCAGCCGGCGCGTATGGCGCCTATGGCTACTACGGCAACCAAAGCTGCTACTACAATGAATACGGGCAAATGGTCTGCCCGCAGTATTGATCCGGCTGAGCTGCAATGGATGGACATGCGGTTGCACCGCACCGGCTCGCTGTCGAGCTTCGGTCAGGCATCGGCATGTCCATGTTGAATGGATCGACCGCAAAGAGACGCCGCGATCGCCATCGTGGCGGTCCCTTGAATTTTGCTTTTCCAAGGAGACGGCTCGATGGAGTACGACGCCTTCACCGACGCGAGCCTTAAGATGATGTATGAGGCTGTTCGCGGCGCGCTCGAAGCCGACGATGAGTTCGAGGCAAACGGTGAAGATCCAAAATTCCGGGTCCGGTCGACGGCCGAATGGAAGCGGCATGCCAGCAATCTTGAGGCCGAGATTCTGAAGCGGGGGCTCCAGATCGACATCATCGACTGGACGCGCGGTCAGAGCGAGCTACCGCACTAAAGCCATCAGGGGTCCGCGTGAACGCGACGAAGAACACGCGCCCTCGTCCGGATTGGTGCCGGCAACGCTCGCCGTTGATCAAACCGGGCCGTGCGATCCAGGTGGCACCATGTACAGGGTCATGGCGAAAATCACGTAGATGAGCACGAGCAAGGCGCCGATAAACCATGCCGACCGTCCGCTGTTGGTGATGAAGCAGGACGTCACGGAGGCGATCATGACCATCGTCACGGCGCCCGGCCAGAACTGCAAATCCATCGGCTTCGGACCGACGACGTAGCTCAGAAGCACCAGTGCCGGCGCGACAAACAAGGCGATTTGAGACGCGCTGCCGAGCGCGATGCTGACGCTCATATCGAGACGGTTCTTGCGCGCCGCAGAAAACGCGACCGCCATTTCTGCCGCGGCGCCGACCAGCGCGACGATGACGAAACCGACGAACGCCGGGCTCAATCCCAGCGTCTCGCCCGCTTTCTGCACCGAGCTGACGAATATTTCGCTGACCAGCGCAACCAGCACCGTGACGACGAGAAGGGTGCCTAACGCAAGTCCGATCGGCCAGCCGGCGCCGCCGGTTTCGCCATGCTCCTCGCTTGCGAACAGCTCCTTGTGTGTCTTGAGCGAGAACAGCAAGCCGAGCCCATAGGCGCATATCAGCAGCACAGCGAGGCCCGTACTGAGAGCCAGCGCCATGGCCTCGCCGCGCGCCGGATCGAGGTCGGCAACAGCCGAGGGCGCAAGCAACGCAATCGTGGCCATCAGCAGCAGCGCTGCGTACATCCTCCCGCCGGCCCGATTATACTCCTGAACGTGATGGCGGAGCCCACCGAGCAGGAACGATGCGCCGAGCATGAAGAGTGAATTGGTGACGATCGCACCAGCGATCGATGCCTTGACCAGCATGTACTCTCCGGCATGCAGCGCAGCGATCGCGATGATCAGCTCGGTCAGATTGCCCAAAGTTGCGTTGAGCAGGCCTCCGACTGCGTCGCCGGTTTTCTCTGCGACGCTCTCCGTCGCGTGGCTGAGAAGGGCGGCCAACGGCACGATGGCCAGGACGGCGAGCACAAACAGGGCGGTGTGGGCGGACGGAGCTGCCGTCTCGACCGCCAGCACGATCGGTACGAAGACCAGCATCCAGAGCAGTGGATTATGTCGAATTTCCTTGAGCAGAAGGTGCATGGTGCCGCCCGGTCGAAATGAGTTCGACGCCAGTTTCTGAACACCGCAGGCAGCGTAACCTTGATCTAGCTCAACAATCCGGCGCCGCCGTCGCGCCGGTCATGGCTTGAGCCGGACCAACCGATCCGGAGCCTCACGGAACTTCCCGAACGGTCAGAAGCGCGTCCATATTTTCCGGCTCCCTCTCCCGCTTGACCTAGATCAACCCGTGGCTGACGTGATTGTGGTTGCTCTCGCGGACATCCTTGATGACCAGCTCAGGAGCTTACAATGACGAGGAACGCAGCTGTCGCAGCGATTGCATTTTTGGTGACGACCTCGTCTCTCGCTTTTGCAGCAGAGACATCCACAACAGTCGGAGCCGCGCAACCCAGTGCAGCCGATCTGAAGAGCCTGACGGACATGCGTGTCGGGATCGTCAGGGCCGCCTTGCAGCTGACACCCGATCAGGAGAAGTACTGGCCGGCCATCGAGGATGCCATCCGTGCGCGAGCGAAAAACCGGCAGGCTCGGTTGGAGCGAATTGCCGAACTCCAGGAGAACGGACCGATGGAGGCCCTTGGTGGAAGCAATCCGGTCGAGATGATGCAACGCAGGGCCGACCGGCTAATTCAGCGCGGGACCGATCTCAAGAAGCTCTCCGATGCCTGGGAGCCGCTCTACAAGACATTGAGCGATGATCAGAAGCGAAGGATGGCATTCGTGTCGTTCGCCGTCATGCGCGGCGTGCGAAACGCGATCGAGCAGCGTGGCGGTCCGGACGACGAAGACGAATAAGGCCAACCGGACGCAAGCGAACGGCCCCGCGCTGGTTTGTGCGTGAAATGGACGCTCGACCAACGCGAGCGTCACGCGCAGCCGCCAAAAAGAAAACGCCGTATTGCAACCGTCCATCTATGTTGCGGGCGCGGCGCGCATAGCCGCGTCGCCGGAAAGCGCCGCGTTCATCAACCCGGTCATTCCGGCGGCGGAAACCGGTCGAAGGTCGGCAGCTCATGCGCATCCTCCATCCAGCGCAGCCGCTCCGCGACCTGGATATGCATCGTGGCCGGCGCCACGTCGGGATCGTCATAGGTACCGCTCTGGATGTCGATGAACCCGGGCAGCATGTTGCCATTGGTATAGAAAAGTCCGCTGCCGCAGTTCGCGCAGAAGTGCCGCCGGCCGTGCTCCGAGGATCGGTAGATCCTGGGCTGCCCCTTCGTCACCTTGACCATGTCCTCGGCAACCATGACCCAGCCAACCATCGGCGCGCCGGCGTGGCGCCGGCAATCGGTGCAGTGACACAAAGCATGGACGACCGGTTCGCCGGTCACCTCGTAACGGATCTCGCCGCAGTGACAGCCGCCGGTGACGTCAGCCATGTTTTCCTCCGCTCGATCAGTGGTTTGCCGGATCGATAACGCTGCGAGCAGCAAAGCTTCAATTGCGCATCTTGCCCTTGCGTCGAGCTGTCGCGCGGTCCCCTGCGCCTGCCGATCATGCGGGCCGGCGTCGCACCTCACGAAATCGTCATCCCTGCCCTCGGCCCCGCCCAGGCCTCGGGAATAAAGCCCCAGCCCCGCCGATCACCTCCCCGGAAACCCAATCCCTGGGCCCACGGGAGACTTGCCATGAGCGGACACGATCACGACCATCGCGATGAGGAAAAAGGCGTCAGCCGACGCAAGGTGCTGGAATGCATGACCTGGGCCGGCACCGGCGTGCTGTGGACCGTCACCGGCGGCGTGCCGCATTCGCTCGGCATCGTCGGCTCGGCCGCGGCTGCGGAAGCTGCGCCTGGCATGACCTTCATGCAGATCAGCGACAGTCATGTCGGCTTCGACAAGCCGGCCAACCCGAACGCCATCGGCACGCTGGAAGAGGCCATCAACAAGGTCCGGGCGATGCAGGTCAAGCCGTCCTTCATGATCCACACCGGCGACATCACGCATCTGTCGAAGGCATCCGAATTCGATGACGCCGATCGCATCATCTCGCAGGCCAAGCTCGACGTGCACTACGTGCCGGGCGAGCACGATTTCATCGACGAGGAGGTCAAGCTCTACAAGGAGCGCTACGGCCGCGGCACCAAGGGTCCGGGCTACTATTCGTTCGATGCCGGCGGCGTGCATTTCATCGGCCTCGTCAACGTCGTCGACCTCAAGGGCGGCGGCCTCGGCAATCTCGGCAACGAGCAGCTCGAATGGCTGGAGAACGACCTCAAGGGCCGCTCGAAGTCGACGCCGATCGTGCTGTTCGCCCACATCCCGCTGTGGACGGTCTATCCGCAATGGGGCTGGGGCACCGAGGACGGCGCCCGTGCGCTGGAATACGTCAAGGGCTTCGGCTCGGTCACAGTGCTCAACGGCCACATCCACCAGGTGATGCAGAAGGTCGAGGGCAACGTCACCTTCCACACCGCGCGTTCGACCGCCTTCCCGCAGCCGGCGCCGGGCTCCGCCCCCTCGCCCGGCCCGATGAAGGTGGAGGATGCCAAGCTGCGCAGCATGCTCGGCGTCGCCAGCATCAACTTCAAGCAGAACAGCCAGCCGCTGGCGATCATCGACACGCCGCTGCAAGGCTAAGGGACAAGACCGATGAGTTCGATCAATCGACGCGACTTCGGGATCGCCGTGGTCGCGACCATGCTGCTGCCGGTCACGGCGGCCCGCGCCGAAGATACCGCGGTCCATATCGACAACTTCTCGTTCACCCCGCCCCAGCTTGAGGTGAAGGTCGGCACGACAGTGACCTGGACCAACCGCGACGACATCCCGCACACCGTGGTGTGCGCGGGCAAATTCCGCTCCAAGACCATGGATACCGACGGCACCTTCTCGTTCACCTTCACGGAGCCCGGCGAGTACAAGTATTTCTGCTCGCTGCATCCGCACATGACAGGCAGTGTCAAGGTTGGGTAACGTGACAACCCATACAATCACAACCATGCCCGGCCGGTGGCCCTCCGCCCCGGCCGGGCACGAGCCGTTTCTCGACATGCCGGGCAGGACACGATGGTTGTCAACGCGTCGCAAGACGATCCCGAAAAGGCGCGACGCTTCCGCGAGGCCGCGCTGCCGTATCTTGACGACGCCTATACGCTGGCCCGCTATCTGCTGCGCGATGCCGCCGACGCCGAGGATGCGGTGCAGGAATGCTATCTGCGCGCCTATAAGCATTTCGACAGCTACCGCGGGCCTGCGATGAAGCCGTGGCTGTTCGCGATCCTGCGCAATGTCTGCCGCGCCGAATATGCAAGGCGCAAGACCGCCCCGACCGCGGTCGAGGAGTTGCCCGAAGGCGGCGAGCAGACCCCGCTGTGGAATGAAGCCCCGGAGACCCCGGAAAAGCAGCTGCTGCGCCGCTTCGACGGCGAAACCGTGCGCAAGCTGGTCGCGGCGCTTGCCGAGCCGTTCCGCGAGACCTTCGTGCTCAGGGAAATCCAGAATCTTTCATACCGCGAGATCGCCGATGTCGCCGCCGTGCCGGTCGGCACCGTGATGTCCCGCCTCGCGCGCGCCCGCGCCATGCTGAGATCGGCCTGGCTTGCGGAACAGGAGCAAGCGAAATGACCTGCGAGGAAGCCGAAGTGCTGATCCACGCGCTGATCGACGGCGAACTCGACGCCGGCCATGCGCGCGAAGTGGAAGCCCATGTCGAGGGGTGCGCGCATTGTGCCGCGCTCATGAAGGAGTATCAGGAGATCCGCCAGGCGATCGCCGAGAGCGATTTGCGCTACAAGGCACCGCTCGAGCTGCGCCGCAAGATCGAGAAGTCACTGCCGCAACCACAAGTGCAGGCGGCGCCGACACGGCGCTCGGTGCTGCGCGGCTTTGCGCTGGGCTCCGCGGTGTCGGCGATGGCAGCGACCGGCCTTGTCGCGATCGTGCTGCGCAACGATGACGAGCAGCGCATCGAGAACGAGGTGGTGTCGGCGCATCTGCGTTCGCTGCAGGCCGGCCACCTCACCGACGTGATCTCGACGGATCAGCACACGGTCAAGCCCTGGTTCAACGGCAAGCTCGACGTCTCGCCGCCGGTGATCGATCTCACCGCGCAGGGCTTTACCCTGATCGGCGGCCGGCTCGACTACGTCAACGCCCGCGAGATCGGCGCCGTGGTCTACAAGCGGCGCCAGCACGTCATCAACCTGTTCGTGGCGCAGACCGCGAACACCGAACGCAAGGCGGCGAAGATCTCGACGCTGCAGGGCTTCAACATCCGCCGCTGGAGCGACCGCGGCCTGAACTACTGGGCGGTCAGCGATCTCGGCGCCGACGAGCTGAGTGAGTTCGGCGACAAGTTCGAGGGCGCGATGCGCGCGAACAAGGAGGGGTGATTTGCTTCCCTTGGCCGACCGTCATTGCGAGCGACAGCGACGAAGCAATCCATATCTCCGTCTGTCGCGCGATGGATTGCTTCGCTGCGCTCGCAATGACGGATAAGGCTCCTTCGTAGCCCGGATGGAGCGCAGCGCAATCCGGGAACGGTCTTGCCGGTTGTGAGAATCCCGGATTTCGCTTCGCTTCATCCGGGCTACATCGTGAGGCCTACGCCGACTTGCGCACCGCGTTGTCAACCAGCGTCTTGCCGAGCGACCAGATCGCGCCGGGCACCTTGTGGCTGCCGGCGATCACGTCGTCGAACGACTTCTCGATCCAGGTGCAGTCCTCTTCGGTGATCATGAGCGGCGGCAGCAGCTTGATGGTGTGGAGGCCGTGGCCGGCGACCTGGGTCAGGATCTTGTGATCCTTGAACAGCGGTACCGTGATCAGCTGGCAGAACAGGCCCTTGTTGGCGGTCTCCAGCAGATTCCACGACGCCTTGAGCCGCAGCGATTTCGGCGGACCGAACTCGACGCCGATCATCAGGCCCTTGCCGCGCACTTCCTTCATCAGTTCATAGCCGGGCACCATGCGCGTCAGCGCAAGACGGAGCTCGGCGCCGCGTTTGGCGGCGTTCTCGACGAGCTTCTCGGCCTTGATGACGTCGAGCGTGGCGATGCCGGCGGCCATCGCCAGATCGTTCTTGGCAAAGGTCGAGCCATGCACGACCGCGCGGTCCATCTGGTTGAAGATCTTGTCGAAGATGTTCTTGCGCGTCAGCAGCGCGCCGATCGGCACATGACCGCCGGATAGCGCCTTCGCCAGCAGCACCATGTCGGGCTCGATGCCCCAATGCTCGATCGCGAGGAATTTTCCGGTGCGGCCGATGCCGGTCTGGATCTCGTCGGCGATGAACAGCGTGCCGTATTTGCGGCACAGCGCCAGCGCGCCGGGCAGGAACTCGTCGGTGGGCATGTTGACGCCCTTGCCCTGGATCGGCTCGACGATGAAGGCGCCGACCTGGCGCGACGACAGCGCCTTCTCCAGCGCTTCGAGATCGTTGAAGGGAATCGGAGTGCAGCCCGGCAGCAGCGGCTCGAATCCGCCGCGGAAATTCGAATCATCCGTCAGCGACAGCGCGCCGTAGGACAGGCCGTGGAACGAATGCCCGCAATAGACGATGCCGGGGCGGCCGGTCGCGCCACGCGCGAACTTGATCGCGGCTTCGACGGTTTCGGCGCCGGAATTGGCGAAAAACACCTTGTCCAGATATGGAACATGTTCCAGAAGACGTTCAGCGAGCACGCCGGCGAGCGTCGAGACATCGAGCTGCACGAGATTGGGCAGATCGGCGTCGAGCACGCTCTTCAGCGCCTGGCGCAGGGCCGGATGATTGCGGCCAATCGCAAAAACGCCAAATCCGCTCAATAGATCAAGGTAACGAGCCCCCTGACGATCGAAGAGGTATTGGCCTTGCCCCTTCTGGAAGCCGACGTCGTAGCCGATGGTCTTGAGAACGCGAACGAGCTGCTCGTTGAGGTGACGCGTGTGCATGGCACCGCGCTGCCCCTCGCGCTCCACAAAAATCTCGGAAACGTCTAAATTGGAACTTACCATTCGTTACATACGTCGGTTGATGGCCATCTCGTCAACTTAAAACGCCCGCTAGCGGCGTTTTGACCCCCGCTCGGATCGTCCAGTTAAGCACAGGTTTGGACCATGTTGCACTGCCCAAGAACTTTCGCGCGTACAATAGCCTTTTCAGGTTTATTTTTGGCCACCGTATTATCACCGGCACTTGCAGCGGACCCGACCGGCGACTGGAAGGTCGCTGACGGTGTCGCCACCATCCGCGTCGCCCAGTGTAATGGCAACATGTGGGGTGCGGTATCCTGGGAAAAAACCCCGGGCGGCAAGGATAAGAACAATCCTGATCCTGCGAAGCAGAGCAGGCCGACGCTCGGCATGCCGATCCTGATCGACATGAAGAAGAAGGCCGGCGCCGATGCGTGGGAAGGTCAGGTCTACAACGCCAAGGACGGCCAGCTCTACAGCTCGACCATCAAGCCCATCGGCACCGATCAGCTCGAGATCCAGGGCTGCGTGCTCGGCTTCCTGTGCGGCGGCGAGACCTGGACCCGCGTGGGTCCGCCGATTCCGGTGAGTGCCGCTGGCAATCCGGCGGCGAAGGGCACCCAGCCCAAGTCGACAGCGCCGCAGAAAACCACCGGCGCCGTAGCGCCGGCCACCAAGCCGGCTCAAAAGCAGGTTCCGGGCAACGCCAATGCGCAGGCTGACGCCGTGGGCGATATTTGCCTGCTCCCGGACATCGCGCGATCGACGCATTAGCGGAAGCCTGCGGGGAACACCGCCGCTGACATCGCGGCTCCGCGGCGCCTGCCGCCAGGCCGGTTCGACAGCGAATCGCCAACGCGTCAGGTGACGTCGTTGGCGATATCCTCCTCCTTGACCTCGCGCGGCTTGCCCATCAGCGCCGGCTGGAACAGCAACACCGCCGCGAGCGTGGTGACGAGCGAGAGCGCCAGCAGCTTGCCCATGCTGGCGGTGCCGGGATGGCTCGACAGCCACAGGCTGCCGAACGCGGTCGCCGTTGTCAGCGCGCTGAAAAAGATCGCGCGCGTCAAGCTCGACTGCAGCAGATTCGTCCTGCCCTGGCGCCACGCCGTGACATAGTAGATCTTGAACGCCACGCCGACGCCGAGCAGCAGCGGCAGCGCGACGATGTTGGCGAAGTTGAGCGGCAGCCCGATCAAGACGCAAATCTCCAGCGTGACGATGCCGGCGACGAGGAGCGGCACCAGCGTCATCAGCACGTCGACGACGCGGCGCAGCGTGAGCCACAGCAGCAGGCTGATCGTGACCAGCGCCAGAATGCCGGCGTGGATGAACGCCTTCACGATGACGTCGCCCGACTTCAGGATCGAGACCGGTCCGCCGATCGCGGTCGGCTCGGCGGCGAGCACGGCGTCGGCAAAGCGGCGCAGATTGTCGTTGTCGTTCGGATCGCCCTTCGGCTCCACCTCGACACGCATCAGGCCGTCCTTGGTCTTCCAGCTGGCGACGAGTTCCGGCGGCAGGTTCTGCAGCGTGACGGTCTGGGCCTGCAGCGTATTGCGGAGCTGATCGAACACGATCTTCATCGGCGCGACGAATACGTCCTGCGCCTTGTCGCGGGTCGCCTCATTCGCATCGGCGAGCTTCTGCAGCGCGTCGGCGAGCCGGCGCGCGGCCAGCGCACCCGGCCCCTTGCCGTCGCCCGCGGTCTTGCGCAGGCCGTCGACTGAGCTCTTCAGCGACTCGACATTCTCCTGATCCGACGGCGCCGGATCGACCGAATCCGGGTTGAGCGCAGGGCCGAGCGTCTTGGCCGCCTGCGCGATCAGCTTCAGCTTGGCCGGCTGGTCGTCGGGCACGAAGCTGTCGAGCGACATCACGCGCGACACTTCCGGCAGCTTCTCGAGCTTCGCCTCGATCTTCTTGGCGTCGGCTTCCGAGCGCGTCATCACATTGATGGCATTGGCGCCGGTGTTCGGATCCTTCCTCAGGTCGAGGAAGGTCGCGATCAATTCCACCTTGGAATTGCGCAGATTGATCGGGTTGAAGTCGAACTTCATGTAATGGAGCAGCGGCAGGCCCGCGACCGTGACCAGCAGCGTGCCGACGATGATCGGAACGCGATGCTTCTCCAGGAAGTTATCGAGCGGCGCCAGGAAGGCGTAGCCGACCGGCTCCTTCTCGCCGGGCGGATTGAGCAGATCGAGCAGCGCCGGCAGCACCGTGATGCTGGTGACGAACGCCACCAGCATGCCGGCGCCGGCGATCTTGCCGAGCTCCGAGATGCCCTTGTAGTCGGTCGGCAGGAAGCAGAGGAAACCGGCAGCGGTCGCCATCGCGGCGAGCGACAACGGCACCGCCGAGCGGCGCGCCGCGTTTTCCAGCGCCAGCGTCAGATTGTCGTTCTTGAAGCGCTCGGAGCGGTAGCGGACGCTGAACTGGATACCGAAGTCGACCCCGAGGCCGATGAACAGCACGGCGAAGGCGATCGAGAGCAGGTTCAGCGAGCCGACCATCATCAGGCCGACCGCCGTGGTGATGGCAAGCCCGATGAACAGGTTCACGAACACGGCGAAGATGATCTTGCCGGAATGCAGCGCCATCCAGAGGATGACCAGCACGATCACCACGGTGCCGATGCCGTTGGTGATCGCGCCGTCCTGCACGGTGGCGTATTCCTCGTTGGCGATCGGCACCGGTCCGGTCAGGCGAACGCGCGCGTGATATTCAGTCGGGAATTTCAGATCGGCCGCCGCCTGGCGGATCGCATCGGTCGCGGCCTTGCCCGGCTCCAGCGCCGAATAGTCGATGATCGGCTTGATCTCGATGAAGGCGCGCTTGTCCGAATCGGTCAGCGGCTTGTCGCTGGTGAGCTCGCGCCACGAGAAGGTCGCGTTGCCCTTGGCGAGGACGGTCTCGACCGTCTCGGAGATCAGGTTGAAGGGCGGCGCGGCATTGTCGAGCTTGACCTGCCCGCGCTTGACGCCGGCAAGGCCGGTCTCGAGCGCGCCGGTCAGGCCGCGTATCGAGGGATCGCCGGCCATGATCTCGATCAACGGTGCAGCCAATTCGAGCTGGCCCGCGACCTTGCCGACCTCTTCGGTCGGCAGGAACAAGAGGCCATTCTTCTCGAAGAATTCGCCGGAGCCGAGCGCGGTGATCGCTTCGAAGTTCTTCTTGTCGGCCTGCAGCTTCGCGGTGAGCGCCTTCGCGGCCGAGCTGGTCAGCTCCGGCGTCGCTGCCTCGACCACCGCCAGGATCAGCCGCTCGCGATCAAATGCTTCCTCGAACTGGTTGTCGCGCTTGCGCCAATCGAGATCCGGCGAGATCAGCTTGTTGATGTCGGTGTTGATCGAGAAGTTGCGGGCCGTGTAGAAGCCGGCGCCGATCGACAACAGGACAGAGATAATCACAACCGGAAGGGCAAAACGCGTACAGGTTCTAACAACGGAGACGACAATATTTGTCAGCACTTCGTTTCTTTCTATCTCGGGGAAGCATGGCCGAAAACGCCCGCTCTGTAGCGGAGTTCCCGGGACCGATCTAATGTTGTTTTGGTTATCTTCCTCGACGGGACGGCGAGGAGGTTCCAAACCACAGGAACGGCCACGAATGGCCGGTATAAACCGCATCAGTGGGCGATAAAGTGACGAACAAGTGAGGGAGACGGACGGTCGCGGGGTCGAAACCCACACCATATTACCTCTAACGCCCCTCGTCCGTGACCACGCCCCCATCGAACCGCTACCTTTTTGCCACAAATCGCTGTATTTCCATGCGCTTGGGGCGCAGATCCCGTCCAGGAACTGTGATGGCTCAGACATTGCAACTGACGTTGCGACGTCCGACCTGTGGAGTGCGTTGCCGAAAAGGCCGCAGGGCATTGAACGAGATTGGTGCAATTTGCGTAACGGACGTCAGATGGAAGTGTTTCTTGCTCAGCCGCGCGGCTTTTGCGCGGGCGTTGTGCGCGCGATCGAGATCGTCGAACGCGCGCTCGAGAGGTATGGGCCGCCGGTCTATGTCCGCCACGAGATCGTGCATAACAAACACGTCGTCGAGAGCCTGAAGAAGAAGGGCGCGATCTTCGTCGAGGACCTCTCGGAAGTGCCGGCCAAGGCGGTGACCGTCTTCAGTGCCCATGGCGTTGCTAGGAGCGTCGAGGAGGAGGCGGAAGCCCGCGATCTGCCGGTGCTCAATGCCACCTGCCCGCTCGTCACCAAGGTCCACAACCAGGGCAAGCGCTATATCTCGAAGGGCCGCGCCCTGATCCTGATCGGGCACGCCGGCCATCCCGAGGTCGAGGGAACCATGGGCCAGGTTCCGGGGCCGGTCCTGCTGGTCCAGAGTGTCCAGGACGTGGCGGAACTGAGGCTGCCGAGCGATACGCCGGTCGCCTACATCACCCAGACCACCCTGTCCGTGGACGACACCAGGGACATTATCGCGGCCCTTCAGGCAAAATTTACAGATATTCAAGGCCCGGATATCAGGGATATCTGCTATGCGACACAGAACCGCCAATCTGCGGTAAGGGACCTCAGCAAACTGGTTGACGTCATTTTGGTGGTGGGGGCCGCCAACAGTTCCAACTCGAACAGGCTTCGTGAAATCGGCACCGAGGTCGGCGTCGCGAGTTATCTCATTGCCGATGGGAGCGAACTCAATCCGGATTGGCTCAAGGATGCGAAGGCCGTCGGCATTACCGCGGGCGCTTCTGCGCCCGAAGTTTTGGTCGACGATGTGATCGAGGCTCTGCGGCGGATCGGACCGGTGTCGGTCTCGGTCGTTCCGGGCCGAGAAGAGAATATCGAATTCCGGCTGCCGGCCGAACTGACTGCGGGCTGATCTGAACCCACATCCCTTTGATAAGTGCAGAAAGAAATCGTCTAATGGCTATACCGTTCTTCAAGGAAATGCGTATCGGCGGTTATCTGATCAAGCAGAAACTGCTTGGCCGCAAACGCTATCCGCTCGTGCTGATGCTGGAACCCTTGTTCCGTTGCAACCTCGCCTGCGTCGGCTGCGGCAAGATCGACTATCCCGATGCGATCCTCAATCGCCGCATGACGGCGCAGGAATGCTGGGATGCGGCCGATGAGTGCGGCGCGCCGATGGTGGCGATTCCCGGCGGCGAGCCGCTGATCCACAAGGAAATCGGCGAGATCGTGCGCGGCCTCGTCGCCCGCAAGAAGTTCGTCTCGCTGTGCACCAATGCGCTGCTGCTCGAGAAGAAGCTCGATCTGTTCGAGCCGTCGCCCTATTTGTTCTTCTCGGTGCATCTCGACGGCCTGAAGGATCATCACGACAAGGCGGTGTCGCAGAAGGGCGTGTTCGATCGCGCCGTCTCGGCGATCAAGGCGGCGAAGGCGCGCGGCTTCACGGTCAACGTCAATGCCACAATCTTTGATGGTCACCCGGCCGAGGAGATCGCCAAGTTCCTCGACTTCACCACCGAGCTCGGCGTCGGCGTCTCGATGTCGCCGGGTTACGCCTATGAGCGTGCGCCCGACCAGGAGCACTTCCTCAACCGCACCAAGACCAAGAAGCTATTCCGCGACGTCTTTGCGCTCGGCAAGGGCAAGAAGTGGAATTTCATGCATTCCGGCCTGTTCCTCGACTTCCTCGCCGGCAACCAGGAATACGAGTGCACGCCCTGGGGCATGCCGGCGCGCAACATCTTCGGCTGGCAGAAGCCCTGCTATCTGCTCGGTGAGGGCTACGCCAAGACCTTCAAGGAGCTGATGGACACCACCGACTGGGACACCTACGGCACCGGCAAGTACGAGAAGTGCGCCGACTGTATGGCCCATTGCGGCTACGAGCCGACCGCGGCGACCGCTGCGATCAACAATCCGCTGAAGGCGATGTGGGTTGCGCTGCGCGGCATCAGGACATCAGGCCCGATGGCGCCCGAGATCGACATGTCGAAGCAGCGTCCGGCGCAGTACATCTTCGCCGAGCAGGTGCAGAAGAAGCTCTCGGAGATCCGCCGCGACGAGGCTGCGGCCGCCGCCGCCAAGCAGCAGGCGAAGGCCTCGACCGCCGCCTGACGCGCGATGTGAGCGAAAGCAACATGAAAGCCCCGGTTCAGCGAACCGGGGCTTTTTTCGTTCAGGATGCCGCCTGCTCTTCCAGTCTCGTGCGCAGAAGCAATTTCTCGATCTCCGCCGCGCGCGGAGCGCTAAGTGTACCGCGCTCGATCCCGAGCGGGACATTGCGCAAAGCGAGCTCGCGATACAGCGCGCCGGATGGAGGAAATCGCTCATCCAGCGCCCGGAGGTGCTTGAGGATCGTTCCGACGTCGCCGCGCGCCACGCAGCCGCCCATGCCGTTGGCGAGGCCACCGTCGAGAACAGCCGCGACCGTCCCCCGCAGCAGCGGCATCATCGCGCGCAACGCGTCGGCCTCGCTGGCGCCAAAGCTCTTCCAGAGCTCGACGCCCTCCTTGAGCAGCGCGATCAGGAACGGACCGACGTAATAGGCCGACGCATGATAGAGCGCCCGCGCACCGGCCGGCAGCGCCAGCGGTTCACAACCGATGCGGGTCGCAAGCAATTCCAAGTCACGCCTGAAGTCGCCCTCTGCCTCGATGCCGACGGTGCATCCGCGCAACCCCTCGAGCGCGACGTCGGGATTGGCGAACATCTGCATCGGATGAAATCCGCCGGTCGCGGCGCCTGCGGATTTCGCATGATCGAGCGCGGCCAGTTCGGTCGCGCCGCTGCAATGAACCACGCGGTGACGCAGCTCCCAGCGCAAGTCCCGGCAGACCGGCAGGATCGCGTCGTCGCTCACGGTGAGGAACACCATGTCGCAGCGGTCAACAACCTGCTGCGCGTCCGTCATCGGCCGCGCCGACGGGATGCGGGATCCGAGCCGCTGCGCGGCATCGGCACCGCGGTTGTAGAACGCCGCGACGTTCAGCCCCGCGCGGGCGAACGCCGGCGCGAGCGTTTGCGCCACGCGGCCGGCGCCGATGAAGCCGATCCGCAACGCCGCCAGCGCCGTGCTCATTGCGCGTAGCTCCCGTCGATGCGGTCGAGCCTGCGCCGCAGCGCCGGCCATTCCAGCAGGCCGTAGCCGGCCTGCAGATTTTGCGCCGCTTCATTCAGCACCGGATTGGTGTCGCGCTCATTGTCCAGCGTGATCTCGGTGCCGGCAAAACAGGTCACCGTGTTGCCGATCGCCATCTCGGTCGGCGCATGCAGCAGCCGGCCACAGCCGAGCGCGTCGACCTGGATCCGGCAGGCCTGCTCCAGCCAGTAGATCGCATTGAACGCCTGCGGAATCGTGTTGCCGCAAACCAGCAGTCCATGATTGCGCAACACCAGCACATTGTTGCGGCCGAGATCGGCGACGACCCGGTCGCATTCGTCCCGATCGATCGCCGGCCCCTCGAAATCGTGATAGCCGATCCGACCGTGAAACCGCATCGCCGTCTGCGACAGCGGCAACAGCCCTTCGGCAAGCGTGCTGACGGCGGTGCCAGCCCTGGTGTGAGTATGCAGGACGCACTTCACGTCGGGCCGCGCGCGATGGATCGGGGCGTGCAGATAGAAGCCGGCCACGTTGACGTTGTAGCCGTGGTCGGGCTGCAGCAGGGTGCGGCCCTCGATGTCGATCTTGACGAGACTCGACGCGGTGATTTCCTCATACAGCATGCCATAGGGATTGATCAGATACTGATCGTGATGCCCCGGGACCTGTGCACTGATGTGGTTGTAGATCAGGTCGGTCATTCCGTAGAGCGCGACCAAGCGGTAGCACGCCGCAAGATCGACGCGGGTTGCCCACTCCTGTTCTCCCACGACGGCCCTGATATCGTTGACGGCACAAACTTCGATCTGACGCATGTTACTGGGGCCCTTGGTGTCGGATGACGGATGCGCGCTCGACGATATGGCTGAGGCTTTCCGTCGATGGAAGCCCGCCGAATACCTGCATCCCGTCCGCGCCAAGCCTGGATTTCACGAACAGATCGGCGGCAGCGGCGTCGCCACGCCTCAGCATCTCGGCAGCCTGCAGCGCATGCGCCATGCGGGTGACGAGCGCTCTCGCGTGCCCGTCGTCCGGGTATCGAGCACGCAAGCGATCGGCGAGATCGTCCGTGCTTCGGTCATAGACCGGATTGAGGCCCCTGCTCGCACGCAACTCGTCGACGAATGCGTCCCG
Source organism: Bradyrhizobium sp. BR 1433 (assembly GCF_051547665.1). Classification (NCBI taxonomy): domain Bacteria; kingdom Pseudomonadati; phylum Pseudomonadota; class Alphaproteobacteria; order Hyphomicrobiales; family Nitrobacteraceae; genus Bradyrhizobium; species Bradyrhizobium sp. BR 1433. The sequence goes on along the minus strand of NZ_JBPUGG010000001.1, from coordinate 7,914,720 downwards.
GCAATTCGCATCGCGTTGCATGGCGCGCAAAACGTCCATGCACATCATGTTCGAGGTGCCTTCCAGATCGAATTCAACGGCGCCTCGCGATAGAGCCGGGCCATCGGATTCTCCATGATGAAGCCGTTGCCGCCATGCACCTGCAGGCATTCATAGGTGAAGGCCGGCGCGCGCTGACAGTTCCAGAACTTCATCACGGGTGTTGCGACCCGCGCCAGCAATCGCTCGTGTTCGCTTGACTGCAGGCCATCGGTCGCGCGCGCCACCCGAAACGCGCCGAGCATCGCCGCCTCGCTCTCGAGCGCGAGGTCGGCGAGCACGTTGCGCTGCATCGGAAGCTCGGACATCGGCTTGCCGAACGCCGTTCGCGTTTGCGCGTGGTTGAGGGCGAGGCTCAGCGCCTGGCGCATCAACCCGGCGGAGCCGACTGCGAAATCCAGCCGCGTCAGATGCGCATGCGAAAGGATTTCCGCGATGCCGCGGCCCTCTTCGCCGACCAGGATCGACCACGTATCGTGGTACTCGATCTCGCTCGATGCGTTCGATCGGTTACCGCACTTGTCCTTCAGGCGCTGAATGTGGATACGGTTGGCGCTGCCGTCCGGCAACAGGCGCGGCACGAACAGGCAACTGACGCCTGACTGGGTGCGCGCCAGCGTGTAAATCCGTCGGCCGCCGGCACCGAGAAGAACCATTTGTGGCCGGTGAGCGCATAAATCTCGCCATGCGCGCCGCGCTCGACAAAGCGCGCGGTGGTCTGGGTCTCACGCAGATCGGAGCCGCCCTGCTTTTCGGTCATGGCGTAACCGATGACCGCGGCGCGCTTGGCCTCGATCGGAAGCCGCCGCGGATCGTAGTCCGCCGCCAGCGTTCGCTCCAGCCACAAATTGAATTGCGGCTTGCCGGAGAACCCGGCGATCGCGGCGTACGCCATCCCGGTGGGGCAACCGACGCCGTTCTCGATCTGGTTCCAGAGATAGCTCAGCGCCGCACGCACCAGATGGCCGTGTGGTTCGCGCGTCGACCAGGCGAGGCTATGCACCTCGCTCCGGAACGCCAGCGCCATCAATTGATGCCAGGCCGGATGAAATTCGACCCAATCATTGCGGTTGCCATACCGGTCATGGGTCAGGAGCTTCGGTTCGTGCTCGTTGGCCAGCCGTGCCGCCTCCTGCACGGATTCGCTGCCGGCATGAGCTCCGAGCGCGGAAAGCTTGTCTTTCGCCCACGGCGCGATCGTCGCGATCAGGCCACTCAGCGCGCGGTCGTCATCGAACGCATTGAAGCCGAGCGCCGGCCGCGCCTGATTGCGTACGTCATGGGTCGCAAACGGAGCGGCTTTCGCTTCGGCGGCGGCAACCGGCTGGACGCGCGCATTCATGCGGAGACTCGCGATACGGGGGTGAGTTCGGGCGTGGCGTGGCGAAACAGCATGCGCGCGGAAAGCCCCGCGATCGATTGTGCGATCGCCCTCGCCGCGTCGGAATCGGGGGCCGCTTCGGGCGCGAGGGGACCAACCAGCGCCTCCATGAAGGCGCCGGTCACGCAGGATGCCGCGACGTTCGCGTCGATCTCGACGAACTCACCGCAGGCGATGCCGCGCCGGACCAGCCTTGCGATCTGATCGGCCAGGGCCGCCCGGTATTTCAGGCGCGCCGCGTCGATCTCGGGTTCACAGGGTTCGGCGATCAACGCGTAGGCCAGGCGACGGCCGCGCATCGCTCGGACCGAGAAGGTGTAGATCGCATCCACCAGACATTGGGACGCCGAGCCTTCCGCCTCGACGATCGCGGCGACGACGGCCACCTCGCGCTCGGACACCAGTGCGAGCACCTGCGCGTACAGATCCGCCTTGGAGTCGAAGTAGCGATACACGCTGCCCGTGGCCACGCCGGCCCGTGAGGCGATCAGGGCGATCTGGGCGTCCTTCCAGCCACTCAGCGCCACGGCCTCCCTGGCGGCACCGAGAATGCGCGCTTTGGTTTCGACCAGTTGGTTGAGACGAACGGCAGCGATTGCCATCGTGAACCTTAATTCATGAATAGAGGATCATAATTCATTCTCGGACGGATAACCGTCGCTGTCAAGGATCGACCCAGCGCGGTCCGCGTATGGCCCCTTCCCGGGGCGCCGGCACGCTGCTGGCAAGTCGTCAGAGGCTGGCCGCGCGACCACCGGCGCGAGGTACACGGATATGCGGGGTCTCTCACCGCACAGCCGACCGCAACTCCCAGCTGATCGCGGGGGCCGGCATCGAGCGAAACCTTTGGGCATCAAAGCAAAAGGCCCGATCGCGATGCGACCTGGCCTTTGTTTTGAGCTTGATACGGCGAGAACCCGGTCCCGGCCCGGCGCAGCGGATCAGGCCGCCTTCGCCGTGATCAGAACGTCTTCCACCGGCATCAGCACGTCATTGCCGAGCAGGAAGCCGCGGCAGCTGCGCAGCGAGCGCAGCGCGCGGTTGAAGTCGATTCCGGTCGACACCAGCGCGCGCAGCGTCCGTGGATTGCGCGCGATGCCGCGCAGCACCTTGCGCAGGTCGATGTCGCCGTTCGGCTTCACCGCGGATTTCGCAAGTTCCGGTAGCGCCCGGTGCGCGGGATCGCTGATTACGCGCAATGCGGCAAACGGAATGCGGGCCTTGGCGGCATAGGCCGCCGCAATATGGCTCTCCATGTCGACTGCGGCTGCGCCCGTCATCGAGCGCAGAGCGGCCTTGCAGGCCTTTGCCGCGATTACCTCTTCCACGCCGGCGAGACTGCCGCGGACGATCCTGCGGCGCTTCAGCGCGGCGCTGGCGATCATCTCTTCGTTCAGCGCCGATGCGGCCAGAAAGCGGGTATCGCCCGACATCACCTCGGTCGCGACCACGACGTCGCCCGACTTGAGCGACGGATCGAGCCCGCCGGCCACGCCGAACGAAATCACGCCACGGAAGGTGGTCGGATCCAGCGTCGCCAGCAACTCACGCAGCTGCTGCGGATCGCTCGAACTGCAGATTACGATCATGCCGGGGCCTGCCGCGATGCGGGCCTCCTGCACCAATCCAGTCACAATCAATACCGGCCGAGGATCAATTCTACTGCCCACGGTCTCGGCGGCCCCCGCCTCAACAATCACATCCCGACCCCTACCACCCTGCTATTGGTGCTTCTCAAATTTCGATACCGCGCCAGCGCCCAGAGCGGAAAGAACTTCGAGTAACCATGATATCGCAAGTAAAATACCCGCGGAAACCCCGTAGCTGTGTATCGCTGCTCGTCCCACAGCCCTTTTTCCGTCTGTGTTGCCTTTAGGTACTCCACACCCCGCGCAACAGCGCGATTTTCGACCTCTCCGGCCGCCATCAATCCAAGCAAAGCCCATGCCGTTTGCGAGGAGGTCGACGGCGCAACTTCATAACCCTTGTAATCCAGCCGGTAACTGACGGCGTCCTCGCCCCAGCCGCCGTCCTGATTCTGGACTGACGCCAGCCAGTCGACCGCCTTCCGAATCATCGGGTCGTTGCGATCGACCCCTGCGACATTTAGCGCCGAGAGCACCGACCAAGTGCCGTAGATGTAGTTCAGGCCCCAGCGGCCGTACCAGGAGCCCTCGGCAAGCTGGGTGCGGCGCAGATAGGCGACGCCGTCAGCCATCGCCTTGTTGCTCTCGGCGGTCTCGCCGAGCTGGCCCAGCATCGAGATGCATCGCGCGGTGACATCCTCGGTCGGCGGATCGAGCAATGCGCCGTGATCGGAGAACGGGATGTTGTTGAGGTAATATTCGAGGTTGTTGACGTCGAACGCGGCCCAGCCGCCGTCGCGGCTCTGCAGCCCCTCGATCCACTCGCGGCCGCGCGCGATGGACTCATCATATTCGCTGGTTCCGGTATGACGCCGCACGCGATCCATCGCCATCACGACCACCGCGGTGTCGTCGAGATCGGGATAATGGTCATTGTTGTACTGGAACGCCCAGCCGCCCGGGCGGACGTCCGGCGCCTTGACCGCCCAATCGCCCTTCAGCTCCAGCACCTGGCGCGGCTTCAGCCAGTCGAGGCCTTGCCTGGCCTTGGCCAGGGTATCGTCGCCGCCCGCTTCCTGCAGCGCATGACAGGCCAGCGCGGTGTCCCACACCGGCGAGACGCAGGGCTGGCAATAGGCCTCGTGTTCGCTAATCACGAGCAGCTTGTCGATGCCGCGGCGGGTGGTGGCGCGCGGCGGGAAATTCTCGTCCTTGCCGAGCGCCTCGTACATCATGACGATGTTGGCCATCGGCGGATAAATCGCGCCCATGCCGTCTTCGCCGTTCAGCCGCTCTTCGGTGAAGGCGAGCGCCGCATCGATCGCGCGCTGGCGCAGGCTCTGGGGAAACATCGGCTCGATTACCCGCAGCACGGCGTCGAGCGAGCGGAACAAATAGAACCAGCTCGCGCTCTGATGCGGCGCCTTCGGCGCCATGCGGACCGATTTCGGATCCTCCAGGAACAGCTCGTCGATGCCGACGCCTTTCGGATTCTTCGCACGCGGCTTCAGCGCGGCAAGCACCATCAGCGGCACCATAGTGGTGCGCGCCCAGTAGGAGATCTTGTTGATGTGGAACGGCGACCACATCGGCAGCAGCATGATCTCGATCGGCAGCACCGGCGTCGCGCGCCAGCTCACGACGCCATAGAGCGCGAGCAGGAATCGCGTGAACACGTTGCTGCCGGAAGCGCCGCCACGCGAACGGATCGCCTCGCGCGCCCGCGCCATGTGCGGCGCGTCGACGGAATCGCCGATCATCTTCAGCGCGAAGTACGACTTCACGCTGGCGCTCATGTCGAACGGGCCGTCATGCACCAGCGGCCAGCCGCCATGGGCGCCCTGGACGCGGCGCAGATAGTTGCCGATCTTGGCCTCGAGCCCGGCATCGATCGGCTCGGCCAGGTAGTGACGCAGCAGGACATATTCGGCCGGAATGGTGCTGTCGGCCTCGAGCTCGAACACCCAATGTCCGTCGGACTGGCGATAGCCGAGCAGCGCTTCGGTTGCCTTGGAGATGCTCTTCTCCAGCGCGACCGGGTCGACTGCAACGCTGTGATCTCTCGCAAGCATTTCGCTCGATATCCTCTTCATCGCGGCCCGGCTGATCGAAAGCCGCGGCCGCTCCAGAGCATGATCCGATTGCATCGGATCACGCTCTTGTCCTTTGTTCAGTCGCGTTTGCTTAACGCGAACCGGTAGCCACTTCGCTCGAAAACGCGCCAACAGGTCGAATCTAACGTCTGGCCAGAACCAGATCTGCGGCGCGATCACCGGATCGCACCGATCCCTCGATGGTTGCCGGCAACCCGGTAGCAGTCCAGTCGCCGGCAAGGAACAGGTTTTTTTGCGCCGTCGCGGGCCCCGGACGCAGGGCATTCTGTTCCGGCGTCGCCTCAAATGTGGCACGGCGCTCGCGCACGATCTGCCAGGGCGGCAGGTCGCCGGAAACCCCCGAGGCCTCGCAGATGTCCTGCCAGATCGCCAGCGCGAGCTCCTCGCGCGGCATGTCGACCAGGCGGTCGCCGTTGCTGATCGTCACCGACAGCCGTTGCGGGAACGCGAACAGCCACTCCACAAGGCCGCCGACCACGCCGAGAATGGGCACAGCGTCGCGCGGCGGATCGACGCGGAAATGCGCATTGACGATGGCGCGGAATTTGGTCGGGGTTTTCAGGCCGGGCAGCAGGGATGCCGCAGCGCGCGGCGGCACGGCGAGCACGACCGCATGGTCGGCTCCCAGCGCAATCTTGTCGCCATTGCCAAAATCAAGCTCACTGATGCGATCACCCGACATGCCGAGCGCACGCAATTCGTGGCTGAACTGAACGCTGTGGCCCCTCCCCTGCAGCAGCTTCACGGCCGGCTCGATCAGGACCGAGCTCAGGCCGTCGCGCGCGATCAACGGACGGCAGGCCTGCCCGCCCGCGAGCAGCGTCTCGCGCACGATGGCGCCGGCGAGCCCGGCCGAGCCCTCCGGCGGATCGACATTCAGCGCGGCGAGCAGCAGCGGCTGCACCAGGCGGTCATACAGCGTGCCCTTGCAGGGAATGGTGTTGCCGACCAGCGCGCCGGTGCCGGCCCAGGCCAGCGGTGCCAAGGCGAGATAGTCGCGCAGGGTCGTATCCGGGACGCGGCGCGCCTCGTCGAACACCCACAGCGGCAGGCGGGAATCGCCGAGGTCGAGTTGCCAGCGCCGGCCGCTGGCAAGATCGACGAACGGAAACTGCGCGCGCGCGGGCCCGACGAGGCCGGCCTCGGTGCCGATCGCGCGCGCGTAGCTCAGCGCATGGCGATTGCCCGACAGCAACAGATGGTTGCCATTGTCGATGGTGAGACTGGTGGCGGCGTCGAAATAGGAGCGGCAGCGGCCGCCGGCCTGCTGCGTCGCCTCATGGACGAACACCTTGTAGCCGCCATTGGCGAGGCGCACGGCCGCGGAGAGGCCGGAAATGCCGGCGCCGATGATATGAACGGTCTTTTGCATCAGATGATCGCGTAACGAAGAAGGATGCCGATCTTGGCGGCCTTGGACACACGTACCGGCGCGCGCGGCGCGGTGAAGCCGCGCGCGATCAGAAGATCGAGAATCGCGCGGTAGTATTTCGACATGATCCGCGGCGCGCGCACGGCGCGGCGCGAATTGCGCTTCATGATCTCGTCGGATTTCTGGAAATGCATCTTGGCCCGCTCGGCCAGCGGCGCGCACACTTTCGGCAGCGCGCGGTCGGCGGTGACGCGGGCCGGATCGTTATTGGTGATGCCGGCGTGCCAGAGCCATTCGCGCGGCAGATAGAGCCGGCCGAGGCCGGCATCCTCGTCGATGTCACGCAGGATATTGGTGAGCTGCAGCGCGCGGCCGAGGTGGTACGCGAGCTGGATGCCATCGTCCTCGGGCAGGCCGAACACGCGCACCGACAGTCGGCCGACCGCGCTCGCGACGCGATCGCAATACAAATCGAGCGTCGCGAGATCCGGCGCGCGGATGTCCTGCGGCACGTCCATCTCCATGCCGTCGACGATCGCGACGAAATCCTCGCGCTTCAGGCCGAAGGTCTTCACCGAGGCGACATAGTCCTTCAGGCGCTCCGGCGGATGCCCCGCATAGAGCGCGTCGATATCGTCGCGCCACTGCTGCAGCGCGGCCAGCCGCTCCGGCCGCGGGCCGTCGGAATCGGCGATGTCGTCGACCTGCCGGCAGAAGCTATAGATCTGGAACATCGCCTCGCGCTGCGCGCGCGGCAGAATGCGCATCGCGGCGTAGAACGAGCTGCCCGACGCGGTGCTTCCGTAATTTGCGTTGGCCGCCGCCTCAACGCTCATGCGCCAGCCGCAGATTTGGAGACCGCACGCCGTCCGGTCGCACGCCGCGCCGTCTCGCCGGCCACGCCGCCAAGGCTCTGCAGCAGCAGTTCGAGCGGGCTCAGATGCACGCGCTCGCTGAGCGGATCGCGCACCTTCAGCATGTTGACGATCTTGTCGGCGAACGCCTGGATCACGGAGATCTCGAGCCCCAGCCTGAAATCCTTCACCTTGGCGGCGAGCGACTTGCTCTGGTCGAGCAGCGCCTCGGTGCGCACGGCGAGCGCCTGCAGGCATTTGAGCAGGGCCGGCTGCGACTTCGCCTCGCCGAGCATCTCGACGGTCGCGCCCGCGGCGGCCAGGGCATCGCGCGGCAAGTAGACACGGTTCAGGTTGCGGTAGTCCTTGCCGCAGTCCTGAAGATGATTGTTGATCTGCAGCCCGGCGCAGAGCGCGTCCGACGCCGCCCAGGTCGAGGTATCCTCGCCGTGCACGTCGAGCATGAACCGCCCGACCGGCATCGCCGAGTACCGGCAATAATCGATCACGTCGTCCCAGTTCTCGTAACGCAGCTTGGTGACGTCGAGGCGGAACGCCACCAGCACGTCGAGCGCGTGCCGCGGCGGCATGCCGCGCTCGGCGAAGGCGCGGCGCAGATTAACCGCTTCCTTCTGGGTGTCGCCGTTGCCAAGCAGCTCGGCCTCCATGAGGTCGAGGTAGCGCAGCTTCTCCTCGGCGGGCAGCGTGGCGTGATCGGCGATATCGTCGGCGGTGCGGACGAAATTATAGAAGGCCAGGATCAGGGCACGATGCCGCGGATGAATGATCCACGACGCGACCGGGAAATTCTCGTCGCGGTGGGTCTTTCCGGATCGCAGGTCGCTCGCGGTGGTCATGGGAAATTTGGGCTACACTGGTCATGGCACGACGCAGGCGCGAAAGGTCAGCGCATGCGGGGGATTTGCGAGCCCCATATAGGGGAATACGCCACCAAAACCAATGCTGTCCGTGACCGCCAGCATACCAAGCCCGTGGCCGGCACACATGCCGAGCACGGGCCTTGCGGCGATCCATGGGGCCCGAAGCGGCCTTACTGGCCGTGGGTCTTCGGCACCTGGTCGCAGGCGGTGCTGATCTTGCTACGGTTCTGCTGCAGGCAGGCGAGAATGGTGAAATCGCCCTGATCGATCACGGCGCGGCAGTGACGCTGCACGTCGCGCGTGCAGGCCTTCTGCTCATCGGGTGTCCCGCGCGTCTGCTGCTGGGCGAAGGCGCTGGACGAGAGCGGGATCGACAACAGGGCAAGAGCCAAGAGAAATTTACGCATCGTATTCCTTCATTTCCGACAGCAGAAAATCTGTTCCCGAAAAGCGCTTCGGCATGGCCGGGACGGATTTTGGGGATTGCAGACGCCACGTAACGCGGCAATGGATTGACGACAAGCACCGTTAAATGCGGCTAAATTTGCGGCGCTGTAAACCCCTACATAAGTTATTGATTCGCAATGACAATTCGTGCCATCACTTTGTCGCGTTCGGCTATTGCGGATAGCAGTTGCGCAAAGCTACATGCCGTCACGAAGCCGACGGTTTCTGATTCTGTTCGATGACAATATGGGCGCCGCGCGCCGTTTCTGTCGTTTGAACCTAACATTCTTCGGTGACACTAAACCTTCGATGCGGCGAGACGCTTTCTTGCGTAGGAAGCGTTGATTTTGATGGGAAAATTCACAATGAAACGGTTTGGTTCCAGCCTTTATGGTCAGGCTCTCAGGGCTGTGGGCGTCGGCGCCGCACTGATGCTCTCTGCCTCCGCCGTCCACGCCCAGGCCAGCGGGCCGTTTGCCGGTTTTGCCGGCTCGTGGACCGGAACGGGCACGGTGGCGCTGTCCAACGGCACGACTGAACGGATTCGTTGCAAGGCGGATTACAAGGTCGCGCCCTCGGGCATGAGCCTGAAACAGTCCCTGCATTGCGCCAGCGACAGCTACAAGTTCGACCTCTCCAGCGACGTCACCAGCCAGGGCGACCGGATCTCCGGCAACTGGAGCGAGGCGAGCCGCAACATCTTCGGCAATCTGCAGGGCACCGCGGGCGGCGGGCGGATCGACGTGTTCGTCGAGGCATCCGGCTTTGCCGCGAACCTGAACCTGCAGACCAACGGCTCCAAGCAGGTCGTGCAGATCGACTCCAAGGGCGAGATCCGCGGCGTCTCGATCACGATGACGAAGAGCTGACGCTCCCGGCCGATTGCGCCCACAAGACACAAAGGCCCGGTTCCGAACGCTTCGGAACCGGGCCTTTGCTGCAGCTTTTTGATCGCTCGTCGATCAGGCCTTTTCGATCGGCGCGGGCTGGCCGCCCCTGCCGCGGAGCTTTTGCGACAGGTTGATCAGGAACATCGAGGTCGGCCGCAGGATGAAGAGGTCCGCGACCAGGGCTGCTACCATTGAGAACGCGCTGAGCCAGCCAAACAGGCGCAGCGACGGCAGGTCGGAGAACACGGTGACGACGAGACCGCAGGCCAGCACCACCGTGGTCAGGATCAGCGCAGGACCGACCAGGACGGTGGCGCGCTCCACCGCAAGTTCCGGCGTGACACCCGGCTTGGTCTCGAGCCGCAGGCGATTGAGGAAGTGGATGGTGGCGCTGAGGCCGAGGCCGAACGAGACGGTAAGTGCCACGACGCTGGCGAATTGCAGCCCCTCCCCGAGCAGCCACAGCACCGTGCCCGACAGCACCACCGGGAAGATGCCCGGCAGGATGCAGGAGAACATCACCACGATCGAGCGGAATGCGAGCCCGATGAAGATCGCGACCAGCAGGAATTCGATGGTGAGGCCGTGGTTGAGCTTTTCGATCATGCTGGCGCTGTTGCGTGCGGCAATCACCGACAGACCCGTGACCGCGATCTCGTAGCCGGGATGCTCGGCGCGCACCTTGTCCAGCGAATGATCGAGTTTGTTCACCACCGGAAGCAACTGGCTCGAGTCCACATCCGGGACGCGGCCCGACACCACGACAGCATCCTGATTTTTGTCGATGAACCGGCGCACCAGGTGTTCGGGGATCAGGTCGACATATTCCTTCAGCGTCGCGACATCATTGCTGCCAGCCTTTTCGGCGAGCCAGCGCCGCAAGGTCTCCAGCGACCAGACGTTGCCGACGCCGGCAGAGTCCTCGACCATTGCATGGACATCGGCAATCGTCTTCAAGGTCTCCGGCGAGTACAGCGATTGCCCCTTGGGGAATTCGATCAGCACATCGACCGGATTGGCGCCGGTCAGCTTGGCGTCGAGCCGGCTCGACGCCGCCACCGCCTGCCGCTTGTCCGGCACCTGATCGGCGAGCCGGTAGCGCGGCTCGAGATTGGCGTAGATGATGCCGAGGCCGCCGACCACGATCAGCGCAAGCAGGCTGAACAGCCCGGGACGGCCGACCATGCGCACCGCGATCCAGTAGCAGAAATTGCGCAGCGCCTGCACGCCGGCATCCGCGCTCTGGAACTTGACCGCAAAGATCTTCTCGTTGCGCACGAACAGCACGCCGAACACCGGCACCAGCGACAGCACCGCGATCAGAGCGATGATGGTCGCCGCAAGCCCGGCCTCGCCGAACTTGCGGATCAAGTCGGAATCCGAGAACTGCAGCGCGATGAAGGAAATTCCGGCCGTGCCGTGCGTCAGCACGCAGGCCGGTCCGACCACCAGCACCGCATTCTTGAACGCGGTGAACTTGTCCTGCCCGGCGATCAGCCGGTCGCGCGCCGCGAATGTCAGCTGCATCGAGTCGGAGAAGCTGATCACCATGATGAGCGGCGTCATCACGTTGAGGAACATGTTGAGATTGAAATTGGCCCAGCCGAGGCCGCCGAGCGCGAGCAGGATCGCGATCATCGGCGGGAACGCCGCCGCCACCATGAAGGATATCTTGCGGAAGAAGATGATCGCGATGATGCAGCCGGCCAGGATGCCGAGGATGTTGTAGGTCAGGCCGTCGCGCTCGACCGCGTTGCGGATCTCGAGCTGCATGACCGGCACGCCGGACAATTGCGCATTGAGCCCGCTGCCGCCGAGGTCGTCGGCCATGATCTTCCTGATGTCGCCGACCACCTTGCTGAGCTTGTTGCTGCCGACCACCTCGGGCTCGAGCGACAGCACGATCAGCGCGAGCGTGCCGTCCTCCGACAGCAGCTTGCCGCGGATGATCTCGTTGCTTTTGACGGTCTCGACGAACTTGTCGTAGGCCGCGCCCTCGGGCAGCTCGTTCGGGAACAGCGCCGCCGGTAGCTTGCCGGGCTCCGGCGCCTGGCGCGCGGAGAACAGCGACACCAGGCCGCGCACGCCCTCGACGAGCTGCAGGTCGGTGACCATATCGCGCAGCTTGCCGAGATTGTCGCGCTCGAGCAGCGTCTTGCCTTCGACCACGACGAGCACGTCGAACTCGGTCGCCGGGAAGCGCTTGGTCACCGCCTCATACTGCTTGTAGTCCTTGGAGTCGGAGCGGAACAGCTGCGACAGCGAGTCGTCGATCTTGATCCGGTGCACGCCGAACACGGCGCCGATCAGCAACAGAACGAGGACGATGCAGGACAGGATCGGCGCCCGCATCGGGATCAGGCCGAGACGCTCGATCCCGAACGCGATGCTGAGGCCCGACCGCGGCTCTTCGATCTTCTCGACGTGGACCTGACTTTCGGAATTCTTTTCGAGCATGCCCTGTCCAGTTCTGAAAACGGCTCAATCTGTCTAGCTTGGGTCTCGGGGCGCGAATGAGGCGGGTGAGCGCAACTGATCGGCGCTAGTCCTTGAAAACACGCGAATATTGACCGGCGCCGGTTTTACCTGCCGCCCCTTTGCTCGCAAGCGCGAGGGGCTGACCAAATCGACAGGGAACCGCCGATCCCCGCCATTAAGTATCTGATTTGTCACACCCTGGTAGCGCATTCCTCGACGATCCACCGCCGCTTTCATCTTTCAGCGCGACCCCTGTGATCTGGCGTGCCAGGCCCTCGCGCACAAGCCACGAAATCCTGAATGCGGCCTCCGCATAGCTCAGCCCGGCATGGTGGATGTTAGAGATGCAGTTGCGGTCGGCATCGGTGAGGCCGATCCGCGGCGCGAAGGTGAGATAGGCGCCGAGGCTGTCGGGTGCGGACAGGCCCGGCCGTTCGCCGATCAGCATCACCAGCATGCGCGCGCCGATGATGGCGCCGATCTCGTCACCGAGCGCGACCCGCGCCCCGGACGCTGCGATCACCGCGCCGGCGTCGATCTTGTCGGCCGCAAGGCGCGGCACGAGATGCCGAATCAATTCGACGGCATGCACATTGACCGCCGTGGGCGACAGGCCGTCGCCGATCACGATGGCGCAGGGGCATGTTGTGATGCCGCAGGTCTCGAGCGACCGCCGCGACGCAGAATCCAGCATGCGCCCGAGATCGGGCCGCCGCAGATAGTCGCGCCGGCTGTGCGCCTGGCTCGATACCTCAAGCGGCGTGATGCCGAGGCCGGCAAGACCGGCCGCGATCCCTCTGACATCGAAGGCGGCGTGGACGGCGTCGCGGGCGCGGGCATGGTCGAGCGTGAACGACAGCAGCGCATCGGTCGGCAGGCTGGCCCCGGACCGGCCAAGGCCGACGCGCGCCGGCGTGAGCTCGCGCAGATCGGCAAGCGAAGGGGACAAGGGCGCCGGCGGTGTCGTCATGCTGTTATTCGGCGGGGACGGAAGCCTCGCGCAGCCGGATCGAGTAGTTCGAGGCGTTCTGCCGGCCGCTGGAGGCTGCACGCGCAAAGGTGATCAAATGATGCGCAACCAACGTCGCCGAGATCAATCCCTCGATGTCGCCGCGCTTGAGCCGGCCGAGCGCAAACTTCCAGAACACGCGCTTGTAGTCGCCGAGCACGCCGACCTTCCAGAAGATGTTGCGGAGCATGATCAGGCCGCGCCGGATGTTGGCCCAGCTCTTCATCTCCGGGCTAACCGGCACCTTGATGCGATTGGCATAGGTGTAGTTGCATTGATGCAAATAGCGCGCGAACAGCTTCTTCGGCTCGTAGGCAACTTCCATGCATTTGCGCCAGGAACTGACCACGTCCTCGTAGGGCAGCAGGAACTCGACATTGGAGTCGCGGCCCTCGTCATCGATCAGGCGCCCGGCTTTTTCGAGCCGATCCCACAATGGCGTCTTCGGCAGCGCCTGCAGCAGGTTGATGGTGAGCAGCGGAATCCGCGACTCCTCGACGAAGGAGAGCAACGCGTCGCCGGTCTGGGGCTTGTCGGTATCGAGCCCCATGATGATGCCGGAGACGACCTCCATGCCGAACGAATTGATGGTGCGCACGCCCTCGAGGATCGGAACCATCATGTTCTGATCCTTGTGCATGGCCTTCAGCGCGTCGGGATCGGGCGTCTCGATGCCGACGAAGATCGTCACGAAGTAGGCTTCGCGCATCTTCTCCAGGATCTCGGGACGCTTGGCGATGTTGAGCGTCGCCTCGCAAGCGAGGCGCGTGACATATCCGGTCCGCTTCTGCCACTCGATCAGGTGCGGCAACAGCTCGCTCGCGGCCTTGCGGTTACCGATGAAATTGTCGTCGACGAAATACACGGTGTCGGTGGCACCACAGGCGCGCAGGCTTGTTCGAGCTCGGCGATGATCTGCTGCGGCGACTTCAGGCGCGGATTGCGGCCATAGAGCCCGGGGATGTCGCAGAACTCGCACTGATAGGGGCAGCCCGAGGAGAACTGGATGCTGCCGAGGAAATACTTCTTGGTTTCGGCGAGCTCATAGGCCGGCAGCGGGAATTCCGTCATCGGCCAGCCGGTCGATGGTTTTAAGCACCACCTGCTCGTCGGGACGGCTGGTATCATCAGCCAGACGCTTGATCAGCTCATTGGTCGCATCGCCGAGCTCGCCGACGTGGAGGTAGTCGAATGAGGGATAGTAGTCCGGGCAAGCACTGACCGACGGGCCGCCGATCGCGACCACCAGGTCATGGTCATGCGCGCGATGGCAGATGTCGTTCATCTGCTGGCGCTGGATATGCATACCGCTGACGAACACGGCATCCGCCCATTCGAAATCCTCCGCCGTCGCCGGACGCAGATTCTCGTCGACGAAACGCACCGGCCAGTTCTCGGGAAGGTATGCGGCGATCAGCAGCAGGCCCTGCGGCGGCATGAACGCCTTGACGCCGTCAGTGAGGGGGTAGGCGTGCTCGAAGGTCCCAAACGACGACGTATAGCGCGGAAAAACGCAGAGGATACGTCGTACTGTCTTTATGCCCTCAGCTCTCATCAAACGACCCCGAAGCACCGGCAAATCTAACCACGGCGCGGAACGCTGGGCCAGAAATTCTTCAACATTGTGGCACTACTTAACGTCATAACGACGAGATAGTTGCTCTGCAGAATTTCGCTATCCCCCTCAGGTCAGCAGCCTGGCAGCGAGGTCGGGCAGCCGCTCCGCACCGGCCACGAGGCGGAAGTCCTGCCCGGCAAGGCCGACGCGCGCGAGCCAGTCGTCGAATTCGGGAGCCCGCTTCAAGCCGAACAAGTCGCGGACATAGAGCGCATCGTGAAACGATGTCGACTGATAGTTCAGCATGACGTCATCCGCGCCCGGCACGCCCATGATGAAGTTCACGCCGGCGGCCGCGAGCAGCGTCAGGAGATTGTCCATGTCGTCCTGATCCGCCTCGGCGTGGTTGGTGTAGCAGACGTCGATCCCGAGCGGCAGGCCGAGCAGCTTGCCGCAGAAGTGGTCCTCGAGCCCGGCGCGGATGATTTCCTTGCCGTCATAGAGGTACTCAGGACCGATGAAGCCGACCACGCTGTTGACGAGCAGTGGATCGAACGCGCGCGCCACCGCATAGGCCCGCGCCTCGCACGTCTGCTGGTCGACCTGGTGATGGGCATTGGCGGACAGCGCCGAGCCCTGCCCGGTCTCGAAATACATCACATTGTCACCGACCGTGCCGCGCCGCAGCGACAGCCCCGCTTCCCGGGCTTCCCGCAGCAGCGAGAGGTCGACGCCGAAACTGCGATTGGCCGCCTCGGTGCCGGCGATCGACTGGAACACGAGATCGACCGGCAGCCCCTGCCCGATCAGTCCGAGCGTGGTCGTGACATGGGTCAGCACGCAGCCCTGCGTCGGAAGCTCGAGCCGCGTGATGATGTCGTCCAACAGCCGCAGCAGCGTGCCGATGACTTTCGGATCGTCGCTCGCCGGATTGATGCCGATGCAGGCATCGCCCGATCCGAGCAGCAGCCCATCGAGAATCGAGGCGGTGATGCCCTTGGGATCGTCGAAAGGATGGTTCGGCTGCAGCCGCGTGCTCATTCGCCCGCGCAAACCGATGGTGTTGCGGAAGCGGGTCGTCACCTCGCATTTCTTCGCGACCAGGATCAGATCCTGGTTGCGCATCAGCTTCGACACCGCCGCAACCATCTCTGGCGTGATGCCGCGCGAGATCTTCTTGATCGCTGCCCCGCTGGCTGCATCCGACAGCAGCCAGTCGCGGAATCCGCCGACGGTGAGCGACGACACCGGCAGAAAGCCGGCAACGTCGTGGCTGTCGAGGATCAGGCGGGTGACTTCGTCATCCTCATAGGGGATGACAGGCTCATCGAGGAATTGCTTGAGCGGAACGTTGGCCAACGCAAGCCGTGCGGCGATCATCTCCTCCGCGCTGTCGGCCGCGATGCCGGCCAGGCGGTCGCCTGAGCGCGGCGGCGAGGCCTTGGCAAGCAGGATGCGCAGATCGTCGAATGCGTAATTGGTGGCGTCGATGGTGTGACGATAGAGCATGGGAGGTTCGTCGCGGGCTGGGGCAGCGCAATCTAGCACCTCTTTGCGAAAGGCGTGCCATCGGCTTCGCCCCGCGTGCTGGCGCCTTTGCCGGCAACGGCGGCGCAGCCTCGGCACGACCGCAAGCCGCGAGCACCCGGCAGACTCAAAAGCGGCCCATAAGACATTGGGATTATTTACAGATTTTAACGGTTGCGGCTGCACAAATCTCGCGCGTTAAGAAATTGTCCATGAAAATTTTGCATAAGCTTTAATCGGCCGAAGGTACTCCCGGCCTCTTGGAGTGCCCCGCAATGCCCGCCCCCGTCACATCCCCCATCTCCACATCCCGGCCTCCAATGGCATCCCGATTCTCGCTTGCTGCCAGGCTGTACTCGACGTTTGCGCTGATTGCGGCGCTGACCGCGGCCATCACCTTCCTGTCCGAATACAATGCGCGGCGTAATGCCGAGCTGACCGAGGCCGTCGACCTCGCAAGCCGTGCAGCACTCAATGTCGAGCGGGTCAATTCACTGGTCTACGCCGTGGTGATGGAATCCCGCGGCATCTACATGTCGACCGATCCGGCAGCGGTGAAGAAATACGGCGACGGGCTGCTGGCGTTCAACGAACGCATTCTCGGCGTGGTCAAGAACTGGGAAACCCTGGTGCAGGCCGACGACGCCGCCCAGTTCGCGGTGTTCAAGAAGCGCATCGAACAGTTCATCGATTTCCGCAAGGAGCTGGTACGCCGCGGCATCGAGATCGGCGCCGCAGCCGGGCGGAGTGGGGCGACAACGACGCCAACCGCGACGTGCGCACCGCGCTGAACAAGGATCTCGAGGCGCTCTCCAAGGTCTATGCCGAGCGCAGCAAGAAGCTGGCGCGCGAGACCGACACCAACCGCACGATGGCGCTGGTGCTGACCGGCCTCGGCGCCGCGGCCTTGATTGTGGTGGTACTCGGCGTGCTGATCATCGCCCGCTCGGTGGCCCGGCCGCTGTCGCAGATCACCATGACGATCAAGCGCGTCGCCGAGGGCACCGACCATGTCGAAGTACCGCATGTCGGGCGCAGCGACGAGATCGGCGCACTGGCACGCGCCATCAAGGTCTTCCAGGAGGCGATGGACCGCAATCGCAGCCTCAACGCGCAGGTCGTACAGGATTCCGAGGCGCGCGACGCGCGCGGCCGGCATATCGAGACCTTCGTCGAAGCGTTCCGTGGCACGATCGGCGAGGTGCTCCGCGCGGTGCACGACAACGCCGCGACGATGCGTCAAACCGCGCAGACCATCGCAACCGTCGCGTCGGACGCCAGCGGCCGCGCGGTGGCGGCGGCAGGCGCCACCGAACAGGCCTCGAGCAACGTCTCCGCGGTGGCGGGCGCAGCCGAAGAACTCTCCGCCTCGGTCGAGGAGATCGGCCGCCAGGTCAAGCAGTCGTCCGGCGCAGTCGATCAGGCCGGTGCGCGCACCGACCGCTCGATCACCGAGATCGAGGGCCTTGCCGCCACCACCCAGCGCATCGACGGGGTGCTGAGCCTGATCCAGGCGATCGCCGAGCAGACTAACCTGCTCGCTCTCAACGCCACCATCGAAGCCGCCCGCGCCGGCGATGCCGGCCGTGGCTTCGCCGTCGTCGCGCATGAGGTCAAGGCGCTGGCCGGCCAGACCGCGAAGGCAACCGCCGAGATCAGCGAGAATGTGGGCCTGATCCAGGCCTCGACCCGCAACTCGGTGGCCGCCGTGCGCGAGATCGGTCAGGCGGTGCGCGAGATCAGCAACGTCACCGCGAACATCGCGAGCGCGGTCGGCCAGCAGGACGCGGCGACGCGCGAAATCTCCGCCAATGCCCAGATGGCCGCCCAGGGCAACGAGACCCTGGTCACCAATGTCGGCTCGCTCCGCGATGACATGGACCAAACCAGCAAGGCGGCGGAATCGGTGCTCGCGGCCTCGAACGATCTGACCACAACTGCCGAGACGCTGTCGCGCGAGGTCGAGCAGTTCTTCCGCAACCTGCGCAGCGACGCGGCCGACGGCCTGCAGCGGACCGGAACCTGAGCGGCGATCTGGCGGGGCCCTGCGACAGGGCCCCGGCAATCCGGATGGTTAAGACTTCTCCCAACGCACGGACACAAATTGCCTCCGCTTCGGGTCGCATTTCTCAATTTGATGCCTCCATAGAAAAGCGTCGCTGCGCGAGGGCGCGGGGAAGTGGAACCGAGCAATGAACGGGCTTTTGCCAAAGCCGAAGGCAGTGCCGACCAAACGGCTCCTTGCGCTCGGGATCGGCCTCGTTCTCTGCTTTTCGGCGATCTGTGCATCCATCCTCTGGGAGATGGCGGGCAAGGACTATCAGCATGCGAAGCAAGGTGCGACCAACCTCGTCGCCTCCATCGCCAGCGAGATCGACCGCAACATCGACCTCTACGACCTCTCGCTCCAGGCGGTCGCCGACGGCGTCAAGCTGCAGGAGCTGGGCAAGATCAGCCCGGAGCTTCGCCAGGTCGTGCTGTTCGACCGCGCCGCCACGGCCAAGGATCTCGGCTCGATCCTTGTGCTGAATGCGGCGGGGACGTCACGCTCGATTCCAGGACGTTGACGCCGCGGGCCGCAAATTTCGCCGATCGAGACTTCTTCCGGGCACATCAGACGCGAGCGGACGGCGGGCTGTTCATCAGCGCTCCGTGGATTACCTCTGACGGCGAATATCTGATCAGCCTCAGCCGCCGCATCAACAATGACGACGGTTCCTTTGCCGGCGTGGTCGCGGGCAGCATGCGGCTCAGCTATTTCCACAATCTGTTTCGCAAGCTGAATTTCGGCTTCGGCGACAGCATGGCGCTGTTCAACAGCGATGGCGTCATACTGATGCGCGCCCCGTTCGACATCAGCAAGATCGGGCAAAGCATCAAGGACTTCTCTGGTCTTCAAGCAATTTCCGGCACGGCAATCCGGCTCCTACATCACGAAATCGATCGTCGATCATGTCAGCCGGCTCTATGTTTTCCAGGCGGTCGGACACAATCGCCTGCTCATCGCCGAGGGTCTTGCGCTCGACGGCATCTATGCCGACTGGTGGCAGCAGGTCTGGCTGATCGGCAGTGTGGTGGCAGCGCTCTGCGGCTTCTCGATCGTCCTGATGTTCTACCTGGTGGCCGCTCTCAAACGGCGGGCCGCCGCGGAAGATCGGCTCGCGCACCTCGCGAGCACGGACGCACTGACGGGCCTCGCCAACCGTCGCCGCCTCGACGATACCCTTGACGTCGAATGGCGCCGTGGCATGCGCGCAAAGGCGCCGGTCTCGCTTCTGATGATCGACGTCGATCATTTCAAGATCTACAACGACACGTACGGGCATCAGGCCGGCGACGCCGTGCTCACCACCGTGGGACGGTGCATCGCAGGCAGTGCCAAGCGTGCAACTGATCTCGGCGCCCGCTATGGCGGCGAAGAGTTTTCGGTGTTGCTGCCGGGCATCGGCAAGGCGGGCGCCCTGGAAATTGCCGAACGGATCCGCGCCAAGTTGGCGGCCGTGCGGGAATCCGAGCCTGAGTTGCCGACCGTCAGCATCGGATTGTCCTGCCTCGTCCCGGACCATGAGCGCACATCGCGCGATCTGCTCAAGGCCGCGGACCTTGCGCTCTATCAAGCCAAGCGTGAAGGCCGCGACCGCGTCGTCGTCAGCCCGATCGGGTGGGACAAATCGGGCAAGCGGCACGTCGCCTGATCGCGACCGGATTGGCGCGGTCGAACGCGCCGCGCGCCCATGCCGGCTCACTCCACCGGCAACACGTCGACCGCAACGGCGAGCTTCTGCTTGCGCGCGCCGACGATGACACCATCGACCGGCGAGACGTCGGCAAAGTCGCGGCCGATGGCGAGAATGATGTGGTCGCTCCCGACCATCAGATCGTTGGTCGGGTCGAACCCGACCCAGCCGAGCGCGCTGCCGCACCAGACCGAGACCCAGGCATGGGTGGCGTCGGCGCCCTGCAGCCGCGGCTGGCCCGGCGGCGGAATGGTGCGCAAATAGCCGCTGACATAGGCCGCGGGCAGGCCGAGGCCGCGCAGCCCCGCGATCATCACATGGGCAAAGTCCTGGCACACGCCGTGGCGCTTCTCGAACACGTCGCGAAGCGGTGTCGAGATCACGGTCGCCTTGGGATCGTATTTGAAGTCGTTGCGGATGCGGCGCATCAGGTCGGCCGCCCCGGTGAGGATGCCGCCGCCGGGCAAAAAGCTCGCGGAAGCGTAGGCCGTCACGGGCCGTAGCACCGGCACCAGTGCGCTGGCAAAGACGTAGCCGACCGGCGAGGCCGCATCGAGGCTCAATGCCTCGAACGCGTTGTCACGCACGTCCTCCCAGGGCGGACTGGCGGCGTCGCGCGCCGGCGGCTGTCGCGCCACCGAGACCCGCGAGCGGGCATCGATGCGCAGACTGCGATGCGCGGTCTCGATCAGGACGCTTTCAGTGAGCGTGCCGAAGAAGTCGCGCCTTGCGGTGCGTTCCGCGGGCCTCGGACGGATCTCGACCGAATGCGAGATCAACTGCTGCCCGTCGCCAGTGACCGGCTCCAGCCGCAGCGAGCAGCGCGCGAAGCTGACCTGGGTCTCGTAGCTGTAGGTCGTGACGTGACGGATGTCGTAGATCACGCCAGCCCCGTGAGCTTCTCCGGCCGGCTGGCATTCGGTCCGTGCGGGAAATAATGCAGCCCGATCGCGTCGGCGAGGTTGAGCAGATCCTGCTCCAGCGCGAACAGCGTCTTGACGTCGAGGCTCGAGGCTTCAGCCGTTGTGAGCATTGCCTCGACCGCGACGGCAAGACGCTGCGGCCGCTCGATCAGGCCATGCTCCTTCAGGCTCGGCAGCGCGGCAATATGCTCGTTCAGCGCCGCGACCTGGAATGCGACCGAGCGCGGATTGTAGGGGTCGAGCACCGCCAGATCGCGCACCGGTGCGAGCAGCGGCTGCACCAGATAGCGCGAGCGATAAGTGATCTGGCAGTCGACCAGCGTGAGCAGAACGTCGAGGTCCTCGTCACCGGCTTCGTCATAGGCGAACTGACGGGCAAAGCGCGTGGTGTTGACGGCGCGCTCGGCGCGGCGGCCCATCTCGAGGAAGCGCCAGCCGGCGGCGCGGTTCATGTTTTCCTGCGCGAGGCCGGCGAAGCTTGCGAGCTCCTGCAAGGTCAATTCGGCGGCGCTGACGACGCCGTCATCGTCATGAACCTCGATGGCGAGCCGATCAGCCATCTCGGTGATGACCTGCCAGGCGTCCGGCGATAGCCGCTCGCGGAGCGAGGTCGCCGTGCGCTGCGCGGATCGCACCAGCGACAGCGCCGAGCCGAATTTCTCCTCGCTCTGCAGCGCTTCGAGCGCGACCTTGGCGAGATTGGCGCGCGCGGTCTGCGAGGCCGCGCCCCAGGCGACCAGCATGCGCTGGATGCGCTCGGCCGAATGCATCGCCGGCGCCGAGCCGTTCGAATTCGCGCGCGCAGGATCGCGCAACGGCGTGCACAGCGCGCGGATCAGCCGGATGGTGGCCTCGGCGCGCTCCAGATAGCGGCCGAGCCAGAACAGATTGTCGGCGGCGCGGCTCGGCAGCACGCCGGCGATGCGGCGGATGCGGACGGTGTCGACCGCCGGCAGCAGGGTCGAGGTCTCAACCGCCTTGTCGGAAACCACCCAGACATCGGCGGACACCGCGCCATCGCCCATCGACACCGCGCGCGCATCGGCCCGATCGGCGATCCGGCAGAAGCCGCCGGGCAGCACAGTCCAGCCGCTCGGCGTCGCCGCCGCGAACACCCGCAACACGAACGGACGCGGCGCGATGCGGCCGTTCTCCCATACCGGCGTGGTCGACAGCCGCACCAGCTCCTGACCGACATAATCGATGCCGCGATGGCTGATGGCATCCTTCAGGCGGTCGCGGTCCGCGGCCGACAATTCGCCCGGGAGCACCGGTCCGTTGCCGGGAAAATCCGCAACGCCGCGGCCATAGGCGCCTTCGATCGCGAACTCGTCGAGCCGCGACAGCACCTCTTCGCGGGCGGATTTCTGACCGCACCACCAGGTCGCGATGTGCGGCATCATCAGGTCTTCAGAGAGCAGGCGCCGGCACAGATTGGGCAGGAAGCCGAGCAGCGCCCTCGCCTCCATCACGCCGGAGCCCGGCATGTTGGCGACCACGACGCCGCCCTTGCGCAGAACCTCGACGAGCCCGGGCACGCCGAGATAGGAGGAGGCGTCGAGCTCGAGCGGATCGAGCATGTTGGAATCGACCCGGCGCAGCAGCACGTCGAGCCGCTTCAGCCCGGCGACGGTGCGGATGTGGACGCGGTCGCCGGAGACCGCGAGATCGTCGCCCTCGACCAGCAGGAAACCGAGATAGCGCGCCAGCGTGGCGTGCTCGAAGTAGGTCTCGCTGAACGCGCCGGGCGTCAGCAGGCCGATCCGCGGCTCGTCGCGGTCGGCGCTGGCGCGCAGCGAATCGCGGAACGCCTCGAAGAACGGCGCGACGCGCTCGACATTCATCGACTTGTAGAGATTGGAAAAGGCGCGCGACAGCACCAGGCGGTTTTCCAGCGCATAGCCCGCGCCCGACGGCGCCTGCGTGCGATCGCCGAGCACCCACCAGCGGCCGTCGGGCCCACGGCCGATGTCGGCGGCATAGAGATGCAGATAGCGGCCCCCCGGCGGCTTGATGCCGCTGACCGCGCGCAGATACTCGCTGCTGCCGGCGATCGCAGCGGCAGGGATGGCGCCGTCGGCAATGAGGCGGCCTTCGCCGTAAAGATCGGCCAGCACCATCTCCAGAAGCTGCGCGCGTTGCGCGACACCAGCGGCGAGCTGGCGCCAGTCCGCCGCGTCGATGATCAGCGGCAGATGGCTGAGCGGCCAGATCCGGTCGGAAGTGTCGCCCGGCGCGCGATAGGTGACGCCGGCCTCATGCAGATGGCGATCGGCGGAGGCGAAGCGGCGCTCGATATCGGCCGGCGACAGCGCGGCAAAGGCGTCGAAGAAGCGGGCCCAGACCGGCCGCGGCGCGCCGTTGTCTGCAATATACTCGTCGGGAATGCCGGGCAGCCGAACATAGTCGCGGGTCCACTGCGCCATCCGGCGCTGACCGGGACGGGCCCTGCTCTCCTGACTGCTGCCTTGACTATTGCCTTGGCCACCCGATGCGGACATTCCACTTCCCCTTGACACAATTAGTGCAGGAGCGGCGTCCGCAAGTCGAGGGTCAAGGGAAACTCAATTGTGCGTTCCTCGGGCGGCGTCTCGATCTTGCCGGGGGTGTGGCCGTGCTCCTGGAAGCGCGCCAGCCGCCGCGCCTCGGCCTCGTAGGAATTGACCGGCTTGGTCTCGTAGTTGCGGCCGCCGGGATGGGCGACATGATAGACGCAGCCGCCGAGCGAGCGGCCGTTCCAGGTGTCGATCAAGTCAAACGTCAGCGGCGCATGCACGGGAATGGTCGGATGCAGGCCGGAGGCCGGCTGCCAGGCCTTGAAACGAACACCGGCGACCGCCTCGCCGGCACGGCCGGTCTCGGTCATCGGCATCCGTCTGCCGTTGCAGGTGATGACATGGCGTCCCTCGACGAATCCGGTCGCCTTTACCTGCAGCCGCTCGACCGACGAATCGACATAGCGCACGGTGCCGCCCGAGGTGCCCTCCTCGCCCAGCACATGCCATGGCTCGAGCGCCTGCCGCAGTTCGAGACCGACGCCACCATGATGAACGCGGCCGAAGGCGGGGAAGCGGAATTCGAGCTGCGCCTGGTACCATTCCTGCTCGACGTCGTAACCAGATTGCTTCAGCTCGGCGAGCACGCCCAAGAAATTCTCCCAGAGGAAATGCGGCAGCATGAAGCGGTCATGCAGCGCGGTGCCCCAGCGCACGAACCGGCCCTGCTGCGGCTCACGCCACAGCTTTGCGATCAGCGCGCGGATCAACAGTTGCTGCGCCAGCGACATCCGCGGGTCGGGCGGCATTTCGAGCGCGCGGAATTCGACGAGGCCAAGCCGGCCGGTCGGGCCGTCGGGCGAATACAGCTTGTCGATGCAGATCTCGGCGCGATGGGTGTTGCCGGTGATGTCGACCAGGATATGCCGGAACAGGCGATCGACCAGCCACAGCGGCGCATCCATGCCCGGCGGCGGCACGTGCGACAGCGCAATCTCCAGCTCATAGAGCCCGTCATGCCGCGCCTCGTCGATGCGCGGCGCCTGGCTGGTCGGGCCGATGAACATGCCGGAAAACAGATAGGACAGCGACGGATGCCGCTGCCAGTACAGCACGAGGCTCTTCAACAGATCGGGCCGGCGCAGGAACGGTGAATCCTCCGGCCTGCTGCCGCCGACCACGATGTGGTTGCCGCCGCCGGTGCCCGTGTGGCGGCCGTCGATCAGGAAACGGTTGGCCCCTAACCGCGTCTTGGCGGAGTCCTCATAGAGGCCGAGCGTGATGTGGACGGCTTCGCGCCAGCTTTGCGCCGGCTGCACGTTGATCTCGATCACGCCGGGATCCGGCGTCACCTTGATCACCTCGATGCGCGGATCGAAGGGCGGCGCGTAACCCTCGACGTGGACCTGCAGCTGCAACTCTTCGGCGGCGGCTTCGATCGCTGCGATCAGGTCGAGATAATCCTCGACCTTCTCGACTGGCGGCATGAAGGCGCACAGCACGCCGTCGCGAACCTCGATCGACATCGCGGTGCGCACCGGCAGCGGCTCGGGAATCTCCTTCAAGGCTTGCTGCAGCTCGTCGGAAAGCACGTCGCGCGGCGCCATCGGATCGCGTTCGACGACGTAGGGATAATCGTCCGGCGGCACATATTCGAGCGAGGCGATCGGAAGCCGCAAGCCCAGCGGCGAGTCGCCGGGTGACAGAAACAGATGGCTGCGCCGGATCTTCCAGCGCTCGCTGCGCCAGCGTGCCGGCACGCGATCACCGAGCGGGCTCCAGCGCTGGATCGGCAGCACGTAACCTTTCGGCGTGGTCAACCCCTCGTCGAACACCCGCGCCATCCGGGCGCGCTCTTCCGGATCGGTCAGCTTGGAATTCGCCGGGCTGACATTGGCCGGCAGGCCGGCTTCACGCTGCAGCCAGAAGGCGGGATCTTCATAAGCCGGCATGGCATAGTCGACGCCGAGACCAAGCTTGGTTGCTGTTACTTCGACGAAACGCTGGGCCTCCGCGATCTCGGCCCTGCGCGAATTCTCAATGCCGGCGATCAACTCGGCATTCTTCCAGATCGGCTTGCCGTCCTTGCGCCAGTAGAGACCGAACGCCCAGCGCGGCAGGCTCTCGCCGGGATACCATTTGCCCTGGCCGTAATGCAGCAGGCCGCCCGGCGCGAACCGCGTGCGCAGCTTGCGGATCAATTCGTCGGCGAGCGCGCGCTTGGTCGGGCCGACCGCGGCGACATTCCACTCCGGCGATTCCAGATCGTCGACCGAAACGAAGGTCGGCTCGCCGCCCATGGTCAGGCGCACATCGTCTTTCCTCAGATCGGCATCGACCTGCTCGCCGAGCCGGTCGAGCCGCGCCCAGGATTCATCGGAGAATGGTTTGGTGATGCGCGGCGCCTCGCCGATGCGCCTGACGCTCATCTCGAAGCCGAATTCGACGTTGGCGACACCAGCGGTACCGGTCACCGGCGCAGCCGAGCGGTAGTGCGGCGTGGCGCAGACCGGAATGTGGCCCTCCCCCGTCAGCATGCCGGAGGTGACGTCGAAACCGATCCAGCCCGCGCCCGGCAGATAGACCTCGGCCCAGGCGTGCAGGTCGGTGAAATCGCTCTCGACCTCGCGCGGCCCCTCGAGCGGATCGATGTCCGGCCGCAGCTGAATGAGATATCCGGAGACGAAACGCGCGGCGAGCCCGAGGTGGCGCAGCGTCTCGATCAAGAGCCACGCCGAGTTGCGGCAGGAGCCGGAGCCCGCGGCCAGCGTCTCCTCCGGCGTCTGGATGCCGGCCTCCATGCGGATGACGTAGCTGATCTTTTTCTGCAGCTGCGCGTTCAGCTCGACCAGGAAGTTGACGGTGCTGTCGGCCTGGCGCGGAATCTCCTTCAGGTAAGCCGCGAGCAGTGGCTCGGCCTCATCGGTCTCGAGATAGGGCGCGAGCTCGGTCTTGAGATCGCCGGGATATTCGAACGGAAAGCTGTTGGCATAGGGCTCGACGAAGAAGTCGAACGGATTGACCACCGTCATGTCAGCGGTGAAATCGACCTCGACCTTGAGCTCGGTCGCCTTCTCGGGGAAGACGTAGCGCGCCAGCCAGTTGCCCTGCGGGTCCTGTTGCCAGTTGACGAAGTGATTGGCGGGCGTGACCTTGAGCGAATAGCTCGTGATCGGCATGCGCGTATGCGGCGCGGGCCGAAGCCGAATGGTCTGAGGCCCGAGATCGATCGGCCGGTCGTATTTGTAGTGCGTGACGTGATGCAGTGCGACTGATATCGACACGGACCGAGGGCTCCAGCAGCTTTTTTGAGCAGAACACTGCTGCCGGTCGACATCAAGCACTAACAACGGGCACGGGGTGCCCAAGGTAAGGGCGCGATCCGTAGCCCTGATGGAGCGAAAGCGAAATCCGGGGCCTTCATCCGCAGGAAGAGTCCCGGATTGCGCGGAGCCTGTCATCGGGCGCGCATTCGCGCGACCCGTTGGCTTCATCCGGGCTACGCGATTGCTAGCGGCCGATCGCGCCGGATACCTGCGACGCGAGTTGCTCGGCGAGCATGTGATAGCCCTCGGGGGTCAAATGCACACCATCGGGCTGATGGGGGAGTCCACCCAGCATCCCGTTAGGGAGCATGATCACCGCGATGCCACGGGCGCTGAGACGACTTTGGATATCCGCGGTCCGGTCAGGGCTGCCCTTGCGCCGGTCATTGCCGCCTGGCTGCAAAATAACCGCACGGGTCCCGTTCGGGACGGCGCGGTCCAGGCGTTGCAGCATCCCTTCCGTGGTGTCGCCGTTGATGCCGGCGTTCACGATGCGGACGCTCAATCCCTTCGCCCGCAAGATCGCTTCGAGCTGCGCGGGATAGGCCTGGTTGCGCGCCACGCCCTTGCCGTAGGTATTGCTCGCGCCAAGCGCGACTATGGTTGCGGCGTCAGCCGAACCGACGCCGAGGCTCAAAGCGGCGAGAAATGCGACGCATCCAACAATTCCCAACCGCCGCGCGCGCATGCTTCCTCCGTCCAATCCGAAGCCCGGATGGAGGGCAGCGTAGTCCGGGAAGCTTCATTCGCCAACGTACTTCCTTGTCGTCCCTGCGAAAGCAGGGACCCATACCGCGTGATCCTAATGATAAAAGACGGTGGCAGACACCTTTCGCATAACCGCAGCCGGTGGTTATGGGTTCCTGCTCCGTGCGCAATAGCGCACTCGGCAAGGACGACACTGAAGTGTGGGCTATATCGAGCCTCTCTCACATCGTCGCGCCGAGCACCCAGGGCGCGAACTCGGCGCCGCCGAAGTCAAAACTCTCGCTCTTGGTCGGCTGGCCCGAGGCGGTCTTGAGGATGAGGTCGAAGATGCGCTGGCCGCATTCCTGCACGCTCTCCTCGCCGTCGAGGATGGTGCCGCAATTGACGTCCATGTCGTCCTCCATCCGCTTGTACATCGGCGTGTTGGTGGCGAGCTTGATCGACGGCGCAGGCTTGCAGCCGAACACGCTGCCGCGGCCGGTGGTGAAGCAGACGAGGTTGGCGCCGCCCGCGACCTGCCCGGTCGCCGCGACCGGGTCGTAGCCGGGCGTGTCCATGAACACGAAGCCCTTCTTGGTGACGGGCTCGGCGTAGTTCAGGACGTCGACGAGATTGGTGCTGCCGGCCTTGGCCATCGCGCCGAGCGACTTCTCGAGGATGGTGGTGAGACCGCCGGCCTTGTTGCCGGGGCTCGGATTGGCGTTCATCTCGGCGCCCTCACGCTGGGTGTACTCCTCCCACCAGCGCATCAGGCCGACCAGCTTCTCGCCGACCTCGCGGCTGACGGCGCGTCGAGTCAGAAGATGCTCCGCACCATAGGTCTCGGGCGTCTCCGAGAGGATCACGGTGCCGCCGTGACGGACCAGCAAATCGCTCGCCGCGCCGAGCGCCGGATTGGCGGATACGCCGGAGTAACCATCCGAGCCGCCGCATTGCAGCGCCACGGTGAGTTCGCTCGCCGGCACCGCTTCGCGCTTGACCTTGTTGGCATCGGCGAGCGCCTCCTTCACGAAGGCAACGCCGGCTTCCACCGTCTTGCGGGTGCCGCCGACCTCCTGGATGTCCATCGCGCGGAGGCGGCCGGCGAGCTTCTGCTCCTGCATCAGGCCGCCAATCTGGTTCACCTCGCAGCCGAGGCCGAGCACGATGACGTTGGAGAAATTGACGTGCCGCGCATAGCCGCCGAGCGTGCGGCGGAGCAGCGCCAAGGGCTCGTCCTGGGTCATGCCGCAGCCGGTCTTGTGGGTCAGCGCCACGACGCCGTCGACATTCGGGTAATCGGCGAGCGGATTGTCGCCGGTGAACGGGTTCTTCTTGAACATGTCGGCCACGATGCCGGCGACATGGGCGCTGCAATTCACCGAGGTGAGGATGCCGATATAGTTGCGGGTCGCGACGCGGCCGTCGGCGCGGCGGATGCCTTCGAAGGTCGCCGGCAGATCGAAGTTCGGCACCGGCTTGACGTCGGCGCCGTAGGCATAATCCTTGGCGAAATCGCCCATGCCGCAGTTCTGGGTATGCACGTGCTGGCCGGGCGCGATCGCCTGGGTCGCGAAGCCGATGATCTGGCCGTAGCGCCGGATCGGCTCGCCTTGCGCGATCGGCTTGATCGCGACCTTGTGGCCCGCGGGGATCCGATCGACGGTGGTGACGCCATCGGCGACCTCCAGCCCCGGCGGCAGGCTCGCGCGCGCGATCAGGACGCTGTCGTCGGCGTGCAGGCGGATCACTTGTGCCGTGGCCATGGGAGTTCTCCTTGGTGTCTTCTTCACTCCTCCCCGTCCTTTACGGGGAGAGGTCGGATCGCGTCAGCGATCCGGGTGAGGGGCGAGGCACGATGTCACTTACAACGATGGTGCTCGCCGGATAGAGGCCCCTCACCCCAACCCTCTCCCCGCATCCGCCTTCGCCCGAAGGCGGGCTTCGGCGGACAAGAGAGCGGGGCGAGGGAGCAGAGCTAAAATCGCGGACAGAACTTACGCCTTGCCGCCGGACTTCTCGCGGGTCGCGTTGACCTGCATCTTGGCGTAGACCTGCATCAGGCCGACCTCGTTCGACAGCGTCACGAGCTTGAAGCCCATGTTGATCGCGCGCACCGCGCCTTCGGCGCCCGAGCAGTGGATGCCCGGGTTGAGGCCGCGCTTGCCGCACTCCTTGATGATCTTCTCGTAGATCTTGAGGATCTCCGGCTCGTCGCGATCGAGCTTCGGCACCAGGCCGTAGGAGAAGCCGAGATCGGACGGGCCGATATAGACGCCGTCGATGCCTTCGACATCGAGGATCGCTTCCATGTTCTCGACCGCGGTCTTGGTCTCCATCATCGGCAGCAGCACGATCTCGTCGTTGGCGGTCTGCTGATAGGTGCCGGCCGAGCCGTACATGCCGGCGCGGATCGGGCCGTTGGAGCGCACGCCCTTCGGTGGATATTTGGCGTAGGAGACCAGGTTCTTGGCTTCCTGCGGTGTGTTGACCATCGGGCAGATCACGCCATAGGCGCCGCCGTCCAGCACCTTGCCGATGATGCCGGGCTCATTCCAGGGCACGCGGACCATCGGCGTCACCGGATGGGCGTGCATCGACTGAAAGCACTGCACCATCGACTGATAATCCTGCACACCGTGCTGCATGTCGACGGTGACGCTGTCGAAGCCGCATTGCGCGATCACTTCGGCGGAGAATCCCGAGGGGATCGCGAGCCACGCGTTCACCACCGCCTTGCCGGATGCCCAGACTTGCTTGACCTTGTTTGCCATTGATCGCGTTTCCCTTTGCGGTTTATTGGGGGACGAGCCTCTAGCTGGTCGCCCGCTGGATAGAAACTTCGCTGACGCCGACTTCGCGCGCAGTATTCACTATCGCCGCCCAGGTGTCGTCAGGCAAGGGGATGCCATTCCTGGTGCGATCGGCACGGGTTTTCCGCTCCGGATCGCCCGGAACCAGTACGGAATCCGTGCCTGCGATCGGCTTGGTGGCGCGGATGAAATCGGTATAGCGGGTGATTTCGTCGTCGAAGAAATTGCTGGTGTCGATCACCTTCGGGTCGATGTAGAATGCCATCATGCCGTTGGCGAAGCGCCGGTCCGACGACGTCGCGCCGGTGCCGGTCAGCGCGCCGCCGAGCAGTTCGCAGATGAAGGCGAGACCCGAGCCCTTGTGATCGCCGAAGGCGCGGATCGCGCCAGTTCCCTTGGTGTGGTCGCGCGGTCCGTCCGGCGTGTACGGCCCATACAGCACGTGGGGATCCTCGCTCAGCGTGCCGTCGGCATCGACGAGCGCGCCGATCGGCAGCTTCTTGCCGCCGCGGCTTGCCACCAGGCACTTGCCCTCGGCGACAACCGAGGTCGCAAAATCGAGCACGATCGGATCCTGGCCCTGACGTGGAATGCCGACGCAATACGGCGCCGTGGACAGGCGCTTCTCGACGCCGCCGTAAGGCGCAACCAGCAGCGAGCCGGCCGCGGTCACGAAATGAATTGAAACAAGGCCTTCGGCGGCGGCCATCTCGGCCCAGTCGCCGACGCGGCCGAGATGACCGGAGTTGCGCAGCGCGACCGCGGCAAGCCCCGCCTTCTTGCACTTCTCGATGCCGAGCTTGACCGCAACCGGCGTGACGGTCTGCCCATAGCCGAACTTGCCGTCGACCACCGCGAGCGATGGCGTGTCGACCACCACCTCGGGAGTTCTGGTTCGGCACGATCGAGCCCATCTTTTTCCACCTGACATAAACCGGCACGCGGATCACGCCGTGGCTGTCATGACCTGTAAGATTCGCGGTCGTCAGATAGGTCGCGATGCGCTTCGCCTCTTCCGGAGAGGACTCCGAATGGGAAAACACCTCGGACACGAAGTTGATGAGGTTATCGACCTTGATGGTGACCATGAAAAACCAGCTCGCTCAGTAAAGCACGGGACGTTGTCAGGCGTGGGTTTTGGCGTGGCCGCCGAGATAGGCCGCGGCGATGGCCTCATTGCCCCACAATTCGTCGGGCTTGCCGCCCAGCACGATCCGCCCCGTTTCCAGGACAAAGCCATGATCGGCGACCGAAAGTCCCATGCGCGCATTTTGCTCGACGAGCAAGACCGTGGTGTCCTTCCTGATCTGCGAAATGATGCGGAACACCGCCTGCACGATCACAGGCGCCAGCCCGAGCGACGGTTCGTCGAGCAGCAGCAGCCGCGGCTTGGCCATCAGGCCGCGCGCCACCGCGACCATCTGCAGCTGGCCGCCGGACAGCGTCCAGCCGAGCGCGTTGGAAAAGGCGCGGATGTCCGGGAACAGATCGAACATCGCGTCGGCCTCGCGCGAGATCTGCGACGCCGGCACCTTCCGGTTCGATGCGCCGAGCATGATGTTCTCTTTCACGGTGAGGCCCGGAAACACGCGGCGGCCTTCCGGCACATGCGAGATGCCGAGCCGGACGATCGCTTCCGGCCCGAGGCCCGCGATCGAATGGCCGTCGAACATGATGTCTCCGGAGGCGGGCTTGGCGAGGCCTGAGATCGCGCGCAGCGTGGTCGACTTGCCGGCGCCGTTGGCGCCGAGCAGCGTGACCACCTGGCCCTGCTCCACGGCGATAGTGACGCCGCGCAGCGCCTCGATCTCGCCGTAGCGGACCACGAGATTACGGATTTCGAGCAGCGGCATCATTCGCTCCCGAGATAGGCGGAGACGACGTCGGGATGGCGCAGCACCGCCATGGACTCGCCGTCCGCGATGCGGCGTCCGAAGTTCAGCACGGTGATGTGCTGGGCAGCTTCCGACACCAGCGTCATGTCGTGATCGATGATCAAGATGGTAAGGCCCTGGGCTGCGATGCGCTTGAGCAGCTCATGCAGCTCGAGCTTCTCGGTCGAGTTGAGGCCGGCGGCCGGCTCGTCGAGCAGCAGCAGCGTCGGGTTCGACGCCAGCGCCCGCGCGATCTCGATCAACCGCTGGTGGCCGTAGGAGAAGCTCGAGATCAATTCGTTGGCGCGGTTGCCGAGCCCGACGAAGGTCAGCGCCTCCATCGCGCGCTCCGTCAGCGCGTCCTCGCCCTTCCCGATCATGGTGTTGCCGGGCCGCTCGGCGCCGATCTCGACATTCTCCAGCGCCGTCATCGAACGGAACAGGCGGATGTTCTGGAAGGTGCGTCCGAGGCCGGCCGCTGTGCGCTGATGCGGCGCCATGTTGGTGATGTCGGTGCCGTCGAGCACGATCCTGCCCGCGGTCGCCTTGTAGAGACCGGACAGCACGTTCAGCGTCGTGGTCTTGCCGGAGCCGTTGGGCCCGATCAGCGCATGCACACTGCCGCGCTTCACCGCGATATCGACGCCGTCGACCGCCTTGAGGCCCCCGAAATGCTTCGAGAGCCCGGTCACTTCGAGCACGATGTCGCCGCCTGACGTCGCCGGCTTGAGCTGCAAGGCCGCCGCGGCCGGCGGCGCCTTGGTGTGCGCACGCCAACGCGTGAACGCGTCCGACACAAAACCCCAGATACCGTCGGGCATGAAGCGGATGATCAGGATGACGAACAGGCCATAGATCGCCAGATAAAGTCCGGGCACGCTCTTCAGGAAGCGCAGCCATTCCGGGATCAGGATCAACAGGCCCGTGCCGATCACCGAGCCGATCGGCGAGGCCACGCCGCCGAGCAGCGACATGGTCAGGAACACGATCGATTCCGCGAACGAGAACTGGTCCGGGCTGACATAGGCGAAGCCGCCGGCGAACAGGCCGCCGGCCAGACCGCCGAGCAACGCGCACAGCCCGAAAGCGTAGATCTTGGTGCGGAACACGTCGATGCCGTTGACGCCGGCCGCAAGCTCGTTGTCGCGCACCGCCCGCATGGCGCGGCCGAGCTTGGTATCAGGGAGATGCCAGACCAGGTAACCGACGATCGCGAGCATCGCGACGCAGAAGGCCAGATAGCTCTGCGAGGACTGGAACAGCTCCGGCCGGCGAATGTTGGCGACGCCGTCCGGCCCGTGGGTCACGCCGATGGCATTGATCATCACCAGCGTCACGATCTGCTGGAACGAGATCGTCACCATCGCAAGGTAGTGCCCGCCCAATCTGAGCGTCGACATGCCGAGGAACGCGCCGGCGATCAGCGTGATCGCGCAGGCGCCAACCAGGCAGAGCCAGAAGTTCAGGTGCAGGTCCGCGGTGCCGAGCCCGACCACATAGGCGCCGAAGCCGAAGAACGCGGCCTGCGCCAGGTTGATCTGGCCGCACAGGCCGAGCACGACCGACAGCCCGAACACCGCGATCGAGAAGGTCGTGGCCTGCAGCAGGATGTTGAGGATGTACCCGTCGAACCGCATGCCGGCGGCGAGCGCCACCAGCACCGCGGCGCCGATGAAATACGGCAGATGACGGATGATCAGCGGCTTCGAGCGCACGGCCGGCGCGGGGATCATGTTGTCGCTGACGCTCATGCTTTCTCCGCGACACGTTCGCCGAAGATGCCCTGCGGCCGGAACACCAGGAAAGCGATCAGCACCAGGAAGGCAAAGCCGTCCTTGTACGGCACCGAAATATAGGCGGCGCCGAACGTCTCGATGACACCGAGCGCGAGGCCACCGACGATGGCGCCGGCAACGTCACCGAAGCCGCCGATGATGGTCGCGGCAAACGCCTTCAGCGCAATCGTCGAGCCCATCTGGATCGAGACGAACAGCACCGGCGCCACCAGGATGCCGGCGAGACCGCCGAGCACGGCCGAATAGATGAAGGTGATCATGATCATGGTGGAAACGGAAATGCCGAGCAGCGAGGCCATTTCCTTATCCTGCGAGGTCGCCTGCAACTTCTTGCCGAGCAGCGTCTTCTCGAAGAACCAAAAATTGAACAGCACCAGGAGGATCGTGACGCCGATGATCAGAAGATACTGGCTGTCGAGATAGACCGGGCCGAGCTGGATGCCGGGCGTATCGAACCAGCCCTGCAGCACCTGCGGCTGCGGGCCGTAGATCGCAAGCACCGAGTTCGACAGCAGGATCGAGGCGCCGATGGTGGCGATGATCACGGGCAGATAGGTGCGATTGCGCAGCGGATAATAGACGCCGAGATTGAAGATGACGCCGAACAACGCCATGCCGGCGAGCGCGATCAGGAACGACAGCCAGTAAGGCCAGCCGAGATCGACCGAGAACACCACCATCAGATAGGCGGCGACCATCGAGAACTCGCCTTGCGCGAAGTTCACCACGTTGGTGGCACGGAAGATCAGCACGAAACCGAGCGCGACCAGCGCGTAGACCGCGCCGATGCCGATGCCGGTAAAGAGCAGTTGGAGGACGAGATCCATGACGAGCGCTCGATCTGAGAATTGTGTCGCGGGCGAACGGCCTCTCCGAGGTGGCCCGGAGAGGCCGAACCGCTATCAATCGTTGAAGTCGATATGCTTGTCGTAGACGATCTTGCCCTTGTCGTTCTTCACGACATTGTAGCCGTGCAGACCGTCGCCGTTCTTGTCGAAATTGTACTCGCCCTCGGCGCCGGCGAACTTCTGCGTCGCGAGGATGGCGTCGCGGATCTTGTTCGGATCGGTCGAGCCGGCCTTGTTGATTGCCGCCGACAGGATGGTGATCGCATCGTAGGGCCAAGCGCTCTGGTTGTCGGGCGCGGTCTTGTAGGCATCGCGATAGGCCTTGCCGAACGCCTTCGCCGCATCGCTTGAATCCTCGGCGAAGTCGGCGACGCCGTAGGTGTTGAACAGCGCGGGGCCGGCGAGCTTGGTCGAGGAGACCGCCACCACCGAGGGCGAGCCGACCCAGGGAATGTTGACGCCGAGCTGGCGCAGCTGCCGGGCAAAGATGCCGAGATCGTTCTCGAAGGTGAAGTAGGTGCCGAGCACGTCAGCGCCGGACTGCTTCACGGCCAGTACGACCGGGGTGAAGTCCTGACTCTGATTGGCATAGCCCTGGTCGAGCACCGGCGGCGCGCCGAGCTTGGTCAGCGCTTCCGAGAGCGCCTTGCCGCCCGCCGTGCCGAAGGCGTCGGTCGAATGCACGATCGCCCATTTCTTCTTTCCGAGCGTATTGACGCCGAAGTCGGCGATCACGCGGCCGGAATAATTGTCGTTCGGACGGAAGCGGAACAGCCAGGGATTGCCGGAATGGGTGAGGTCGGGATTGGTGCCGCCGATCATCACCGGCTTGCCGACCTTGATCACGTCGGGCGCCATCGCCTGCACCTGGGTCGAGCGGATCGAGCCGAGGAAGGCGACGATGTCGGATTGCGCGGCGAGCTTGGAGAATGCCAGCACGATGCCCGGATTGGTGGTCTGATCGTCCTCGATGACGAGTTCGACCTGCTTGCCGAGCACGCCGCCGGCCTTGTTGACCGCGGCCAGCGCCAGCTTGGCGCCGTTCTGGGCCCACAGCCCCTGCTCCGCCGCGGGTCCGGTCACCGGCACGCACATGCCGATCTTGATCGTCGCACCCTGCGCCCAAGCGCTGCGCATCAGCGCGGGTGCAGCGAGACCTGCCGCCAAGCTGGCGGAAAACTCACGTCTCGTCAGTTTCATTCCATCCTCCCTGTGATGCGCCGAACTTGCTGTCGGCTGCGTTGAGACGAGCTGACGCGTCGATCTGTTGGCCCGTCCGCAGCCATCAAACGGCGCGACGAGCAAACGTGAGCACCGCTGCAGCGCGCAAGCCGTGCAACGGCGACCATCAATCTGGCGTTTGACCCAGCTAAACATGATTGCACATTGCACGCAATAGTCAAAAGTTCGCTGGCAGAGGTGCGTAAATGCCTGCTACGAGCGACCATGACGCGATCACGTGATAGTGTGGCCAGCGGGCAGCCATTCCATGTCGATTCCACGAGCGAAATCGCAAACCAGACGAAAACAGCCGGCCTACGCGCTGATCAAGAGCGCATTGGCAAAGCACATCCGCGCTGGTGACGTGCCACCTGGCACGGTTCTTTCCGAATCGGCGATCGCGACCTTGTTCGGCTCCAGCCGCTCTCCGGTGCGGCAGGCTTTCGAACAGCTCGAGCATATCGGCCTGGTGCGGCGGTTCGACGGTCGCGGCGTCATCGCCGGCAAGCGCAAGGTCGACCCTCGGCGCGTCCCGATCACACCGGAAATGTTTGGGCTGACCGACGGCCCCGTCGATGCCGTGCGCAGCGACGCCTGGGATACGCTCTACTACAAGCTCGAACGTGAGATCATTTACCGGTCGCTGTTCGGACGCTTCCGCGTCAGCGAGCTCGCATTGGCGCGGCATTTCCGGGTGGGGCGCACGGTGGCGCGCAACCTGCTGCTGCGCGCGCAGGCGATCGGCATCCTCGAGAAGGGCGCCAAGGCGCACTGGTACGTGGTGCCGTTGGACGAGGACCGCCTCCGCGACATCTTCGAGGTGCGCGCAACGCTCGAGCCGCTGCTCCTCAAATCCGCGACGGCGACAATTCCTGCCGCCCTGCTCGACCGCATGGCGGAGCGGCTGCGCGAGGGGATCCAGCACCGCGACCGCGTCGGCGTCGGCGAACTCGATGAGATCGAAGGCGACCTCCATATCCGCTGCCTGGGTTACGGCGCCAATCGCGAGATGATCGAAGCCCTCAAGCGCACCCACTGCGCTTTCGTGATCGGCAAGCACATTCAGGTCGCCCTGACCGCGCCGCAGATCGATTCCTTCATGGACGAGCATCTGGTGATCATCGAGGCCTTGCGCACGCGTGACGGCGACGCGGCGGCAGCCATCTTGCGCCGCCATATCGAATGGTCCCACTCGAAGGTCGCGGGCTGGATTGCCGAATTCCGCGCCATCAACGTGATTTCGCGCGTGCCCTACATGGCCTGAGCGCGAATGCCGCGCATGATCGAAGCTACTCGTCAGCCTCGACCTCGGCGTCATCGGACGAGCCCATTCCGGCCAGGCTCGCTTCGAGCGCGCCCAGCATCTCCTGCAATTCGGCAAGCTTGCGCGCCCCGAAGCGCCGGGTGATCTCGGCATAGATCGTCTCCGACGTCGGCGCCACCGCCTCGATCAGCTTCAACCCCTTGGCGGAGATCGAAACCACCGCGCGCCGCGCGTCGTTCTCCGCTGCCTTGCGCTCGATCAACGCGCGGCCCTCGAGATCGCGAAGGATTCGCGACAGGCTCGGGCCGAGCAGAAACGCCATGCGGGCGAGTTCGGTGACCTCGATCTCGTCGACCGCGGTGAGCGCGCGCAGGATCCGCCATTGCTGCTCGGTCAGCCCGTGATTGCGCAGCGACGGACGGAATTGCCGCATCACCGCCTCGCGGGCGCGAAGCAGCGACATCGGCAGCGAGCGCGAGAACTCGCGCATCGGGGTCCGTCGCGCCGCCACGTCCTCGCCCTGCCCCGGCCGAATGTCGTTCGAATTTTTGCGCGCCATTACCTAATCCTGCGCAACGAAATTTTGCGTTGCAACATGCCTTGATTCAGTTTGCGGGAATTCACTTAACATGTTAATCATCTCCCGACATCCACTTTTGTGTAGCACGCATGGCCCTCTCCAAGGACGATATCCGCGCTGCCGCCGAACGGCTCGACGGCGCGGAAAAGACCCGCAAGCAAATCCGCCAGCTTCTCGCTGGAATACCCCCGCATCACCCTCGA
This sequence comes from Bradyrhizobium sp. BR 1433, assembly GCF_051547665.1. Taxonomy (NCBI): domain Bacteria; kingdom Pseudomonadati; phylum Pseudomonadota; class Alphaproteobacteria; order Hyphomicrobiales; family Nitrobacteraceae; genus Bradyrhizobium; species Bradyrhizobium sp. BR 1433. The sequence continues at coordinate 7,876,817 of NZ_JBPUGG010000001.1, read as the reverse complement.
AGACGCCTACGCGATTCAGAAGGCCTGGGTCGAGATGAAGGTGGCGCAGGGCCGCGTCGTCAAGGGCCACAAGATCGGCCTGACCTCGAAGGCGATGCAGAGCGCGCTCAATATCGACGAGCCCGATTCCGGAATCCTGCTCGACGACATGTTCTTCGCCGATGGCGGCCTGGTCCCGACCGACCGCTTCATCGCCACCCGCGTCGAGGCCGAGCTTGCCTTCGTGATGAAGCATCGCCTGACCGGGCCGAACTGCACACTGTTCGATGTGCTGAACGCGACCGATTTCGTGGTACCGGCGCTGGAGATCCTGGATACCAGGGTCGAGCGCGTCGATCCCGAGACCAAGGTGACCCGCAAGATCTTCGACACCATCGCCGACAACGCCGCCAATGCCGGCATCGTGCTCGGCGGCCGGCCGATCCGCCCGCTGGACGCCGACCTGCGCTGGATCGGCGCGCTGTGCTTCCGAAATGGCCAGCTCGAGGAAACCGGCCTGGCCGCCGGCGTGTTGAATCATCCGGCGACCGCGGTGGCGTGGCTCGCCAACAAGATCGCGCCGAACGGGCTGGCGTTGGAAGCCGGCCAGGTCGTGCTGGCGGGCTCCTTCATCCGTCCGATCGAGACCCGCAAGGGCGACACCATCCAGGCCGACTACGGACCGTATGGTTCCGTAAGCTGCTACTTCGCCTGACGCCTTCAGGAGGAGCGCTGCATGCCGCATTTCACGCTTGAATACTCTGCCAATCTCGACGATCTGGTCGACATGGGCGCGACGGTCGAACTGGTCCGCAAGGCCGCGGTCGAGACCGGCATCTTCCCGCTCGGCGGCATCCGCGTCCGTGCCGTCAGATGCGAGCACTACGCGATCGCCGACGGCCGCAAGTATTACGGTTTCCTCGACATGGTGCTGCGGCTCGGCGAAGGCCGCGATCTCGCCACCCGCAAGAAGGCCGGCGAGTACATCTTCAAGGCGCTATCGGCTCATCTCGATCCGGTCTTCGCCAACAGCAAATTCGCGTTGTCGTTCGACATGCAGATCAACGACAAGGAAACTAGCTGGAAACGCAACAACATCCACGACGCACTGAAGGTGGAGACGGTCAATGGATAAAGCGACAGCGAAATCGCCAGCCGACGTGTTCCAGGCCAACCGCGATCGCGCCGGCCCGCTGCTTGCAAGCTTGAAAGCCGAAGGCATCGGCCATGTGATCGACGGCAAGATCGTGCCGGCGGCCTCCGGCCAGACCTTCGAGACGAGATCGCCGATTGACGGCACGGTGCTGGCGACGGTCGCACGCGGCAATGCCGAGGATATCGACCGTGCCGCAACCGCGGCGTCCAAGGCCTTCAAGGCCTGGCGCGACATGCCGGCGGCGCAGCGCCGCAAGCTGCTGCATCGCGTCGCCGATGCGATCGAGGCGCGCGCCGACGACATCGCCGTGCTCGAATGCATCGACACCGGCCAGGCGCACCGCTTCATGGCCAAGGCCGCGATCCGCGCCGCGGAGAATTTCCGCTTCTTCGCCGACAAATGCGGCGAGGCCCGCGACGGTCTCAACACGCCTTCGGACGAGCACTGGAACATCTCGACCCGCGTGCCGATCGGCCCGGTCGGCGTGATCACGCCGTGGAATACGCCGTTCATGCTCTCGACCTGGAAGATCGCGCCGGCGCTCGCGGCCGGCTGCACCGTGGTGCACAAGCCGGCGGAATGGTCGCCCGTCACCGCCGATCTGCTGGTCAAACTCGCAAAACAGGCCGGCATCCCCGACGGCGTGCTCAACACCGTGCATGGTTTCGGCGAAGAGGCCGGCAAGGCGCTGACCGAGCACCCCGCCATCAAGGCGATCGGCTTCGTCGGCGAGAGCGCGACGGGCTCAGCGATCATGGCGCAGGGCGCGCCGACCTTGAAGCGGGTGCATTTCGAGCTCGGCGGCAAGAACCCGGTGATCGTATTCGATGATGCCGATCTCGATCGCGCGCTCGATGCCGTCGTGTTCATGATCTACTCGCTCAATGGCGAGCGCTGCACGTCGTCGAGCCGGCTGCTGGTTCAGGAGAGCGTCGCCGGCAAGTTCATCGAGAAGCTGACCCAACGCGTAAAGGCGCTCAAGGTTGGCCACCCCCTCGATCCCGCCACCGAGATCGGGCCGCTGATCCATGAGCGGCATCTCGCCAAGGTGTGCAGCTATTTCGACGTCGCCAAGAACGACGGCGCCACGATCGCGGTCGGCGGCAAGCCGCATGACGGTCCTGGCGGCGGCCACTATGTGCAGCCGACGCTGGTGACCGGCGCGAACGCAAAAATGCGCGTCGCGCAGGAGGAGGTGTTCGGCCCGTTCCTGACCGTGATCCCGTTCAAGGACGAAGCTGACGCCATCGAGATCGCCAACGGCGTGCAGTACGGCCTGACCGGCTATGTCTGGACCGGCGACATGGGCCGCGCGCTGCGCGTGGCGGATGCGCTGGAAGCCGGCATGATCTGGCTCAATTCGGAGAACGTCCGCCATCTGCCGACCCCGTTCGGCGGCATGAAGTCGTCAGGCATCGGCCGCGACGGCGGCGACTACTCGTTCGACTTCTACATGGAAACCAAGCACGTCTCGCTCGCGCGCGGGACGCACAAGATTCAGAAACTGGGAATTTAGCCAGCCGTCGTTCCGGGGCGATGCGCAGCATCGAACCCGGAACCTCGAGATTCCGGGTTCTCGCTTCGCGAGCCCCGGAATGACGATAGAATTGAGGGGAAACACCGATGCCCGTTCCAACGCACGTTTTCGATCCGCCGTTCAACATCATCCGCTGCAGCCACGCCGTGCTCGACGTCACGGACCTCGACAAGAGCGCCGCCTTCTACGAGAAGACCGTCGGCCTCCACATCGAGGACCGCGACGACAAGTCGGTGTATCTGCGCGCGAGCGAGGAGCACCAGCATCACTCGGTGGTGCTGCGCAAGGCGCCGAAGGCGGCCTGCAACCGGCTTGGCTTCAAGGTCGGCAACGACGGCGACCTCGACAAGGCCGCCGCCTTCTTCTCCGAGAACGGCATCGCCTACGCTTTCGTCGACCAGCCGTTCCAGGGCCGCACCCTGCAATTCACCGATCCGTTCGGCTTCCAGATCGAGCTTTACGCCACGATGGAGAAGCGCCCGCATCTCTTGCGGCGCTACGATCTCTACAAGGGCTGCCATCCGCAGCGGCTCGACCATTTCAACGTGTTCGCCGCCGAAGTGCAGGACACCGTCGATTTCTACGCCCGGCTCGGCTTCCGCCTCACCGAATATGCCGAGGAGGACGGCGACAACGGCCGCATCGCAGCCGCCTGGATGCACCGCAAGGGCAACGTCCACGACTTCGCGATCACCAACGGCCGCGGCCCGCGCCTGCACCACATCGCCTATTGGGTACCGACCGCGATGAACATCGTGCATCTCTGCGACGTGATGGCCTCCTCCGGCTACCTCAAGAACATCGAGCGCGGCCCTGGCCGGCACGGCATCTCCAACGCCTTCTTCCTGTACATCCGCGATCCCGACGGCCACCGCATCGAGCTCTACACCAGCGATTATTTCACCGGCGATCACGACCATGAGCCGCTGCGCTGGTCGCTGCGCGATCCGCGCCGCCAGACGCTGTGGGGCGCGCCGGCGCCGCGCTCCTGGTTCGAGGAAGGCTCGACCTTCGCCGGCCAAGCGGTGCGCGAGCCGCGCTTCGTCGCCGACGTGCTGGTCGCGGACTAGTGCGCGCCTTCCTCCTCACGTCGTCCCTGCTTTCGCAGGGACGACACCGATTATGGGACTACTGATGCCCTCTCCTCGCCTCGCCACCTATTCCTTCAACGGCGCCACCAGCTATGGCGTCGTCACCGACACCGGCATCGTCGACCTCTCGTCGCGCTTCGCCAAGGACTATCCGACGCTGCGCGAGGCGATCGCCGCCGGCGCGCTGAGCAGGCTCGTGGAGGATGCCGCCAGGCGCGCGCCCGACCATGCGCTCGACGCAGTCGACTGGCAACCGCCGATCCCGGCGCCGGAAAAGATCATCTGCATCGGCGTCAACTACCCGGACCGCAATGCCGAATACAAGGACGGCTCGGACGCGCCGAAATACCCGAGCATGTTCCTGCGGGTGCCGCGCTCCTTCGTCGGCCACAACACGCCGGTGGTGCGGCCGCGCATCTCGCCGCAGCTCGACTATGAGGGCGAGCTGGTCCTGGTGATCGGCAAGGCCGGCCGGGACATTGCGGAGAGCGCCGCGCTCGATCACATCGCCGCGGTCACGCTCTGCAATGAAGGCACCATCCGCGACTGGGTGCGGCACGCCAAGTTCAACGTCACCCAGGGCAAGAACTTCGATTCCACCGGCAGCCTCGGCCCGTGGATCGTGCCCTACACCGGTGAAACGCAGATCGCCGATATCCGTCTGACCACGCGGGTGAACGGCGAGACCCGCCAGGACGACCGCACCTCGCGCTTGATCTTCGGCTTCCGCTACCTCATCAACTACATCTCGACCTTCACGACGCTGGTTCCCGGCGACATCATCGTCACGGGCACCCCAACCGGCGCAGGTGCGCGGTTCGATCCGCCGCGCTATCTGAAGCCCGGCGATGTCGTCGAGGTCGAGGCCGAAGGCGTCGGCATCCTGCGCAATGGCGTCGTCGACGAAGCCACCTAACCTCGCAAGCAAAGTGGACAGTGCCATGACCTCAACATCCGGCGGCGAAGCGATCGTCAACGGCCTTGTCGCCCACGGCGTCGACACCGTGTTCGGCCTGCCCGGCGCGCAGATCTATGGCCTGTTCGATGCCTTCCACCAGGCCCAGCTCAAGGTGATCGGCGCCCGGCATGAGCAGGCCTGCGGCTACATGGCGTTCGGCTATGCGCGCTCCAGCGGCAAGCCCGGCGTGTTCAGCGTGGTGCCCGGCCCCGGCGTGCTCAACGCCTCGGCGGCGCTACTCACCGCATTCGGCTGCAACGAGCCGGTGCTGTGCCTGACTGGTCAGGTGCCGACGCAGTTTCTGGGCAAGGGCCGCGGCCATCTGCACGAGATGCCGGACCAGCTGGCGACGCTGCGCACCTTCGTGAAATGGGCCGACCGGATCGAATATCCCGACAACGCGCCCGCGCTGGTGTCGCGCGCGTTCCAGGAGATGCTGTCGGGCCGGCGTGGCCCGGCCTCGCTGGAGATGCCGTGGGACGTGTTCACACAGCGCACCCAGGTCGCCCCCGTCAAGCCGTTCGATCCGTTGCCGGCGCCGCAGCCCGATCCAGACCGTATCAAGGCAGCTGCCGACCTGATCGCCGGCAGCAAGGCGCCGATGATCTTCGTCGGCAGCGGCGCCATCGAGGCGCGCGAGGAGATCCTCGAATTGGCCGAGATGATCGACGCATCGGTCGTCGCATTCCGCAGCGGCCGCGGCATCGTCTCCAACGCGCATGAACTCGGGCTCACCATGGCTTCGGCCTACAAGCTCTGGCCGAAGACCGATCTGATGATCGGCATCGGCACGCGCCTCGAGCTGCCGACGATGTCGCGCTGGCCCTACCAGCCCACCGGACTGAAATGCGTGCGCATCGACATCGATCCGGTCGAGCTGCGGCGCTGGCCGGCCGATGCCGGTGTGATCGCGGACGCCAAGGCCGGCACCGCCGATCTCGTCGCCGCCGTGCGCAAGGTGGGTTACCGCAAGACCTCCGGCCGCCGCGCCGCGATCCGCGAGGCGACGGCCGCGACCGAGCAGGAGATCCAGCGCATCCAGCCGCAGATGGCCTATCTGAAGATTTTGCGCGAGGTGCTGCCGGCGAGCGCCATCGTCACCGACGAGCTGTCTCAGGTCGGTTTCGCCTCCTGGTACGGCTTTCCGATCTACGAGCCGCGGACCTTCGTCACCTCAGGCTACCAGGGCACGCTCGGCTCGGGTTTCCCGACCGCGCTCGGCGCCAAGGTCGCCAATCCGGACAAGCCGGTGGTCGCGATCACTGGCGACGGCGGCTTCATGTTCGGCGTGCAAGAGCTTGCCACCGCCGTGCAGTTCAAGATCGGCGTGGTGACGCTGGTGTTCAACAACAACGCCTATGGCAACGTCCGCCGCGACCAGCGCGAACGCTTCGACGGCCGCGTCGTCGCCTCCGACCTGGTGAATCCGGACTTCGTGAAGCTTGCAGAATCCTTCGGCGTCGGCGCCGCGCGCGTCACCTCGCCGGATCACTTCCGCCCCGTGCTGGAGAAGGCGCTGGCCGACGGCGGCCCTTACGTGATCTCGGTGGAAGTGCCGACGGATTCGGAAGTCTCGCCCTGGGCGTTCATCCATCCGGCGCGCAACAGTTAGCCGTCATTCCGGGGCGATGCGCAGCATCGAACCCGGAATCTCGAGGTTCCGGGTTCGCGCTGCGCGCGCCCCGGAACGACGGTGAAGACTAAGCGCTCTTCACCACGCGTTGCAGCCGTGACGCGGCGATCACGAGCAGGCCGGCGCCGGCGACCGACCAGCAGGCGACCGGCGCCCAATGCACCAGCGGCGCATAGTCCGGCATCTTCTGCAGGCCACCCGCGACGGCCGCCATCCGCGCAAAGGTCGCAAGCGCCAGCGCCGAGAACACGAGGCCGGTGACCTTGCCTTCCGCGCCGGTCTCCCCGATCGCGAGCGCCGCGGACACCGCGCTCATCAGCATGCAGCCCCAAGCGGCCCCCGCCATGAATTGCGCCACGATCAGGACGTTGAGACTGCCGGCGATCTCGGCGGCGATGATCGCAAAGGCACCGAGCAGTCCCGCCGCGCCCATCACGATCAGGCCGCCGCGATGCTTGACGACGATGCTTGCCGGAAACATCGCGATGTTGAAGCCGATCCAGAATACCGGCATCAGCCATTGCAGCTCGCCCGCCTTGGCAAAGCGCAAATAGAACGGCGCGCTGTTGATGTTGAAGTGCAGCTGGTAGCCGAGCGACAGCAGCACCATCGATCCGATCAGGAACATCGGCACCGCGCCGAGCCGCTTCGCCGGGGGCGCCAGCCGCGCCGGCTGCGCCTCTGTCGCGATGCGGCGCTCGACGCCTGAGAAGGCGAGCGCGGTCAGCAGCAGCACGACGCCCGACAGCATGAACGGCAGCCGTGCATCGTGGTTGCGCAGCACGACGCCAAGATAGGGCGAGACCGCGCCCGCAACGCCGTAACCCAGCATCGCCAGCGCCGCGAGGAACGGCACCGAGGGTTGCGCGCGATACTTGCCGAGCAGCGTCAGCGGCGGCGCCCGCAAGGCCGACGACGTCACGGCCCAGATCACGATCAGCACGATCAGCCAGACCCTCGCGCCCGGCCCGGTGCCGGCGACGTAAGGCAGCGCGATGAAGGCGGCGCAGGAGATCGCGGCAAGGATACCGACAAACAAGCCAAGGCGGCCGACCAGGCTCGAGATCCTGTCGGCAGCCATGCCCATCGCCGTGTCGGTGACGGTGAAGATGCCCTGGTCCATCATCAGGATCAGGATGACGGTCAAAGGCGCGATGCCGACATCGGCGCACAGCTTGGGCAGGTAGATCAGGTAGGTGGTCCAGCCCAGCGTGAAGACGAGCTGCAGCACGGCGAGATAGACGCCGGTGCGGTTGACGGCGCGGTTGGCCTTGGTGATCATGATCCGAGTTTAGACCACCAGGCCCGCTTGCGGGAGGCCTTTGGTCTGACTGCGTCGGATGCTCCCTTCGTCGTCATCGAGAGGACCTCGCGACAAAGTTGCATAGCAATTTTGCACTGAAGCGGCGAAGCAAGGGTACACGCTACCAAAATATCGAAAACAACCCCATGCAAAGGAGCAAGCGGCCGCCAGCATTCAGAATAGCGCTTGACGCGTCGGGCAAATCAGCAGTATATTTCCATTATTCCGAAATTGTGTAACCGCCCGCCGCCGCGCAATAGCTAGCGCACCTTGCGGAACGTCAAATTGATGCGCTGGCGGCCGAGCACGCTGTGCTCGCCATCGGCGAGCGGTGCCACGCCGTGATAAAATAGCCGTGACGGGCCGCCCCACACCGCAACGTCGCCATGTTCGAGTCGATAGCGGCGCGGCGTGTCGCTGCGCTGCAGGCCACCGAACAGGAAGATCGCCGGCAGCCCGATCGAGATCGACACGATCGGTGCGCGGTAGTCGAGCTCGTCCTTGTCCTGATGCAGCGACAGTTTTGCGCCGGGGACGTAGCGATTGATCAGGCAGGCCTCGGGCGCGAAGCCGTTGAAGCCGGCTTCATCAGCGGCGCCTGCGGCGAGCCTGCGCAACACCTCCGGCATTTCAGGCCAAGGCTGTCCCGAGTCTGGATCGATCGGATCATAGCGATAGCCGCGGGGATCGGAGACCCAGCCGAGGCTGCCGCAATTTGTCATCGCGACCGACATGCGGTGGCCGCCCGGCGTGATCAGATGCCGGAACGGCGCCTGCTTGACGATGACGCGCAATGCCGGGATCAGCTCGGCCTCGAACGGCCGGACAAAGCCGCGCAACAGCACCGCGCCATCCGCGATCGTCTCGCGCGATGGCCGGGCATCGCCAATGGTCTCGAACAGATCGGTGGCCACGCCTCTCTCGCACTCACTTCGCGTCGTGGAAGATCACACCAACGGTGTGGCGATGGCCGGAGCGAATCCTGCTAACGCCGTGGCGCAGATTGACACGATACGGTCCGCGCGTCCCCTGCACCGGTCGATGATGCACGGCAAAGGCCACCGCGTCGCCCTTGGTGAGCGGTACCACCTCGGGCCGCGACTGCATCCGCGGTCGCTGCTCGGTCAGCACGAATTCGCCACCCGTAAAATCGCGCCCGGGCTGCGACAGCAGGATCGCGACCTGGATCGGGAACACATGCTCGCCATAGAGATCCTGATGCAGGCAATTGTAGTCACCCTCGCCATATTGCAGCAGCAGCGGCGTCGGCCGCGTCTGTCCGGCGTCATGGCAGCGCTTCAGGAACGCCGCGTGCGACGGAGGATATCGGATATCGATCCCCATCGTCTCGTTCCAGCGATTGGCTGTCGCGGTAAGCCGCGTATAGAGCGCCGGCCGCAGCTCTGCGATCAAATCCGGCAGCGGATAGGAGAAATACTTGTACTCGCCGCGGCCGAAGCCGTGACGGCCCATCACGATCCGGCTACGGAACTGGCTGTCGTCGGGATACAGCGCGGCGATGGCATCGCATTCCCCAGGCGTCAGCAGGCCGTTGAGGACAGCGCATCCCTGCCCGTCGAGGTCGGTGTTGATCCGGTCCCAGTCGAGCCCGTCGACGCGGGCCGGGATGCCGGTGGGTGGACGCGTGATGGTTTTGGCTGTTGCTGTCATGGGACGGAATCTGGCCCCTGATTGCGGCCAGCGCCACCCGATTTCCGATCGAAAGATGCAGAGAACGTCACCACAATTACGGTGTCGTCCCGGCGAAAGCCGGGACCCATAGCCACCGTCGTCAGTTGTTGAGATCGGTGGGGCCACAGCGTGCCAACCACAACACTCTGTGGTCATGGGTCCCGGCATTCGCCGGGACGACGCGTGGAGAGAGTGTTAGCCGACTTTTTCTGGCACGACCTGCGACGAAATCAGCCCCTCACCGGCAGCGTCACCACATCGTAGCCGTGGCTGATCTTCCGCTTCAGCACCGGGTCTTCCAGCTCGAACTCGAACCGGCTGGCCGGGCGGATGCCGCCCTTGGCGGCGAAGGTGCCGCCGAACATGGCGCAACCGTCCGGCAGCGCGCCCTGGTCGAAGCCGCGCGCGATCAGGTCCTTCACCGGCAGCATGTGATCGAGCGTGCCTTCCTGATAGAGCACGCGCTGGCCGCCGATCACGGCCCAGGAGCGCAGCACCAGCTGGTCCCAGTGGCCGATGACGTCCTCGAGTTCCCACAGCTCCGACGCCATCGGCTTGTCGCACATCTGCTTCGACACCGTGACGCTGTAGCTCTCGACCTTGCGGTCGGTGTGGTCGGAGCCGCAGCCGACGAAAATGCGGCCCTGCCAGCCGATCAGCACGAACTCGACCTCGCCGCTCGAGTCCTCGCCGCAGACTTCGATGGCATCGGCGAAGGTGAGCCGGCGCGCCGAGCAGCGGTAGTAGATCGGCGTCGTCGCGGGCCGCGCGATGCCGAGCGCCTCGAGCTCGGCGATATGCTTGTCGCGCGCCACCGGATCGCGGCCGGTCCAGCCGGCGATCACGGCCTGCCTGATTTCCAGTGTGAGCGGAGTGGCGACGCCCTTGTCGTCGACATTGAAGGTGAGATCAAACACGGATCACGGTCTCCATTCCGGCAGCGAGCTCGAAAATGCGCCGATCCGAACCGCCCGCGGCGGCGAGCATCAGGCCGACCGGCGCCTCGCCCTCGTGATGCGCGGGCAGCGAGATCGCGCAGCCGTCGAGCACATTGATCAGCGTGCAATTGCGCAGCGCGCGCAAATTCTCGGTGGCGAACGCCTTGTCGTCGGCGAGGCTGGCGATCGTAGGCGGCAGGTTCGCCGTGGTCGGCAGCACCATCGCATCATAGGCCGCGATCCGCTTCTCGGTACGGGCGATGAAGGAGCGGCGTGCGTTGAGCAGATCGATATAGTCGGCGGCCGGAAAGCCCTCGCCGCGCTGGATGCGCACGGCGACGCGCGGATCGTAGATGTCGCCCTTGCTGGCCAGCAGGAAGCGATGCCAGGCATAGCTTTCGGCGGCGGCAAAGCCGCCCTTGGCGTTCATGACGCCGACATCGAGCAATTCGGGCACCTCGATCCGCTCGATCAAGGCGCCTGCGCGCGACAACGCCGCGAGCGCGCGCTCGAAGGTTTTCGCGACGGCATCGTCGAGGTCGTCGAGAGCGACCGTGGTCGGCACCGCGAGCCGCATGCCTTTCACCGGGCGCGGCGAGACCGGCGTCACCGGCTGATCCGCCAGCACCGCGTCGAGCGCGGCGCAGCAGGCCACCGAATTGGCCAGCGGGCCGTAGCTGTCGAGCGTGAACGACAGCGGCACGCCGCCATCGAGCGGAATCCGGCGTTGCGTCGGCTTGTAGCCGACGATGCCGTTGAAGGCGGCGGGAATCCGGCAGGAGCCGCCGGTATCGGTACCGAGCGCGCCGAACGCCATGCCGTCCGCGATCGAGACCGCCGCCCCCGAGGACGAGCCGCCCGGCACGTGGCCGGCGCTCCGGTTCCAGGCGCTCTTCGGCGTGCCGTAATGCGGATTGATGCCGATGCCGGAATAGGCGAACTCGGTCATGTTGGTGCGGCCGATCACGATGAAGCCGGCGCGCTTGAGCCGCGCCACGACAGGTGCATCGGCATCCGCCGGCGCGGAATCCTCCAGCGCGCGCGAGCCCGCCCGCGTCACCTGCCCCTTGATGTCGAACAGGTCCTTGATCGAAACCGGAATGCCGGCAAATGGCGACGGCGCGGCATTGGCCTTGCGCAGCCGGTCCATGGCGTCGGCGGCCTCCAGCGCGGCGTCGCGGTCGACATGGATGAAGGTGCGTTGGCCCTCGCCTGAGGGATCAGCGATTTTGGCGATGCACTGCTCGACGAGCTTGCGGGCAGAGGTCGCGCCGCCGGCGAGATCGGCGGCCAGGGAGGCGAGTGTCGGATTCTTGGGCATGGCTTTCACTTCACGGCTTGCACTTCACGGCTGGCACTTCATGGCTTGCAGCTGATTGTCGCGCGAACCGGGGCCGATTTCCAGTCCGCCGGCCCCTCACCTCGCATCACTTCAGCCCGAAATAGGCGCGGTGCAGCTCTTCATTGCCGCTCATCTCGGCAACCGTGCCAGAGAAACGGATCCGCCCGCCTTCCAGCACGAATACGCGGGTGGCAATCTCGAGGAAACCGATATTTTGCTCGGCGATCAAGAGTGCCAGCCCGCGGCCCTGCAGGCTCGACAAGGCGCGCAGCACTTCCTTGACGAACAGCGGCGACAGCCCGGCCGAGGGCTCGTCCATCACCAGCAGCTTCGGCTCGGCCGACAGCGCCTTGGCGATGCCGAGCATCTTGCGCTGACCGCCGGACAGGCTGGACGCGGGATCGCGGCGCTTGTCGCGCAGCACCGGGAACAGGCCGTACAGTTCGTCGACCCGCGCGCCCGGATTGGCATGCCCCAGCGCCTGCGCGCCGACGCGGATGTTCTCCTCGATCGACAGGTCGGGAAACACCGCAAGCTCCGACATGTAGGTCATGCCGCGCTTCATGCGGTCCGACGAGCGCATCCTGGTGATGTCCTCCCCGCCGAGCTTGATGTGGCCACTGCGGGCTTCGATCAGGCCCACCAGGGACTTCAGGAACGTGGTCTTGCCCGCGCCGTTGGCCCCGAGCAGCAGCACGGTCTCGCCGGGGCGGACGTCGAGATCGACGCCCCAAAGCACCTGCATGGTGCCGTAGCCGGCATCGACGCCCCTGGTGTCCAGAAGCGACACCGCATCAATGGGCATGCTCGCCTCCCAAAAATACCTCAACCACCTGCGGCTCGCGTACAGCGGTCGCCAGCGTGCCCTCGAAGATCTCCTTGCCCGCATTGAGCACGATGACGCGATCGGTGATCTGCTCGATGAACCCCATCAGATGCTCGACCACGATGATCGCCATGCCGGTCGCGGCCAAGGCCTTGATGCGGCCGGCGATCCAGTCGAGCTCCGCCGGGTTGAGGCCGGCCGCGAGTTCGTCGAGCAGCAGCAGCCGCGGCCGCGTGGCGAGCGCACGGGTCAGATCAAGCATCTTCTGCTGCGCGCTGTTGAGATCGGCGGCCGGACGGTCGGCGACCTCCTTCAGCCTGAAATCCTCGAGCAGTTCGGCGATCGACGGCGCGCCGGTCGCGCCGCCATAGGCCAGCGCCACCTGGATGTTCTCGCGTACCGTCAGCGACAGGAACGGCTTCGGCACCTGGAAGGTGCGGTTGATGCCGCGATGAACGAGCTTGTGCGAGGCGACGCCTCCGGCGGATGCGCCGTCGAACACGACCTCGCCGCCGTCGGGCGCATAGAGACCGGAGATCACATTGATCGCCGTGGTCTTGCCGGAGCCGTTCGGGCCGACGAGACCGAGGATCTCACCCGGCACGACGTGAAAGCTGAGGCCGTCGAGCGCATGGAAACCGCCGAAGCGCTTGACCAGCTTGGAGACCTCAAGGATCGGGCTTTTCTCAGGGGACATGCCACCCCCTGCGGGTTGCCAGCGACACCAGTCCTGCGGGCAGGAACAGCACCAGGCCCATGATCAAAAGGCCATAGATCAGCTGAAAATATTGCGGCGTCGTGAACCCGATCAGATTGTAGATGCCGTAAAGGATCAGCACACCGACGATCGGGCCGGTGATGGTGGCAACGCCGCCGAACAGCGCGAACACGATCGCGAAGATCGAGAACTCGCCGGAGAACACGTTGTCCGGATAGAACACCGAGACGTACCAGGCGTAGATGCCGCCGGCGAGGCCGGCGACCAGCGCCGAGGCGAGCCAGGCAATCACCCGCATCTTCACGATATTGACGCCGGCCATCGAGGCCGACACCGCATCCTCGCGCACGGCCTGCAGCGCCAGCCCGAACGGCGAGTTCTTCAGATAGACCACGGCGCCGACCGTCAGCGCCATCACGACGACCGCGGCATAGTAGGCGTGGGTCGGGTTGAAGGTGCCGGTGAGCGACACGCCGTAGGGGCCCTTGGTGATCCCCTCCAGCGCGGGGTTGGCGACGAAATGCAGCACCGCGAGCGAGGCCGCGAGGTTGGCGATCGCAAAATATGCACCCGACAGCCGCAGCAGTGGCGTCAATAGCAGGCCGAGCGCAACCGCCACGACGCCGCCGACCAGCACGGCGAGCGGCGCCGGCGTCTGCAGATGCATCACCATGATGGCGAAGCCATAGGCGCCGGCGCCGAAGAAGCCGACATAGCCGAATGGCAGATAGCCGGTGAAGCCATAGATGATGTTCACGCCTTGCGCGAGGATCAGGAAGATCACGAAGTTGAACAGCAGCAGATGGTTTTGATAGACGCCGGGCAGCAGTGCGAACACCACCACCAACGGCGCCAAGATGAACAGCAGGTGTTTCGAGGCGTTATGCAACGCGCACCCGCCTTCCGAGCAGACCGCTCGGGCGCAACAACAGGATCACGATCAGCAACACATAGGGCAGCAAGTCGGCCCAGGAACTGAGATAGGTCTGCACCAGCATGTAGCAGAGACCGTAGACGACACCGCCGAGCGCGGTGCCGAGCGGATTGCCCAGCGAACCCAGCACGACGATCGCAAACGACGTCACGGTCGCGTCGGCGCCGAACGCCGGCGTCACCGAGCCGAACATGAAGGGCGCGAACACGCCGGCGACCGCCGCGATGCCGAGGCCGATACCGAACGCCGCAGCCGAGACGCGATCGACATCGATGCCGGTCGCCAATGCCTCGTCGCGCCGTGACATCACCGCGCGGGTCAGGGTGCCGAGCCTTGTGTGGTAGAGGTAGAGGTAGACCAGCGCGATCGCGATCAGGCTGGTGATGGCCGCGATCACCCAGGGCGCGGGAAAGCCCTGGCCGAAGATCTGGATCGGCCCTGCCCCGCCCGCCTTGCCGCCGAACCACTTCACCTTGATGGTCGTGAACACGGTGCCGAGCAGCCGGCTCTGGATCGAGCGCTCGCTGGTGCCGGCGAAGATCGTGGTGACGGCCTCGATCACCTGCGACAGGCCGAAGAACAGGATGATCGACAGCATTTCCGGATTGGCCGAGCCCTGCAGCCGCGGCACCAGCACCCAGTACAGCAGCACGCCCACCAGCACGAACACCACGAAGGCGAGCGGCACCGCGAACAACGGGTCGATGCCGGCTAGGCCGACCACGCCGAGCGCGATGAAGGCGCCCAGCATCAGGATGTCGCCATGCGCAAGGTTGACGATGCGCATGACGCCGAACACGAGATTGAGACCGATGCCGACCAGGCTGAAATACAGCCCGAACAGCACGCCGGCAACGAGCGCATAGGTCATGCTACCGCTCGCCGCCGAAGGTTACGCCTGCCGCACTCACCTGCATCACGGCGCCGGATAGATCGGCTTGCCGGTGGCGGTCTCGTGCGGATAGATCGAGACGAACTTGATGTGATCGTGCTCGTCGACCGTGAGCTGGCCGAGCGGCGTCAGTTCACCGATCTGACCGCCGGTCTCATCCAAGGCAAAGGTGCCGTCCAGCGTCTTGAGCTGGCCGCTGAGCGAGAAAACTGCCCGGCGCAGCTCCATCTGGTCGAGGCTGGTCGCAACCGACAGCGTCTTCTCGATCACCAGCGCCGTGGTGTAGCCGGCGACCGCGTTGAAGCCGAACTCCATCTTGCCGTCGTTGTACTTCTTGATCCAGGCGGCGCGGAAATCCTTCATGTTCATCCCGAAATTGACGGGATAGTCCAATTCGGACGGCGGCACATAGGTCCAGATGTGCTCGAGGCCCTTGGCGCCAACGTTCTTCTCGAGCAACTCGGTCTCGAGGCCGGCATAGATCGCGAACAGCATCTTGAACTTGGTGCCGACGTCCTGGACGTTGCGCAGGAAGGCGATGTCGTTCGGCGCATAGCCGAAATGGATCACCGCGTCCGGATTGGCGTTGCTGATGTTGTTGATGATGACGTTGTAGTTGGTGGTCTCGGTCGGAACGCCCTGGTCATAGACGATCTCGATCGGCGCGCCGGACTCCTTGACGAACTTGCGGAACGCGTTGGCCTGGGTGCCGGTGAACTCGTTGGTCGAATAGAGGATCGCGACCTTCTTGATGCCGAGGCCAGGGCCGTCATGGCTGATGAAGTCCGCGACCGGCTTCGGCCACACCGTCGACACCGGATCGGCCATCAGCGCGATGTAGGGATTGTCCTTGGAGAAGAAGCTCGCGCCGGTGCCGGTCTGGTCGAACAGGAACATCTTGTGATCGCGCGCGATCGCAACCGCGGGCGCCGTCAGCACCGATCCGGAATCGGCGACCAGGAGATCGACCTTATCCTGGGTGACGAGCTGATTATAAAGCGTCGAGGCGGTCGCGGTGTTGCTCTGGTCGTCATAGGAGACGAGCTTGATCGGGATCTTCTTGTCGAACGCCTTCACGAACACGCCGCCCTCGGCGTTCTTCTGTTCGACCCACAATTTCAGCGAGCTGTAGACCGGCATCGAGATCGAGGCGTAGCGCCCCGACGACGCATAGAGCGTGCCGATCTTGATCTCCGACGGTGCGTCGGCGGCCATCGCCTGCGTGGCAAATGCGAGGCTGGCAGCGAGTGCCGCGCCGATGATCCTCAGCATGATATGTTCCTCCCGGCTATCTTGAACGTGTCTTGGACGTATCTTGGACGCGGCCCTTCTACGCGCCGGATCGGAGCGACACAAGCAGCGCGGCCTTAGCAATTGTGCGAGGGGCGGAATATGCGGCATGCGCGGGACACAGGCCGCTGCGCGGAGCATGGATGGACCGTTGACGGGCCTTGGTTCAATGTCGCATCAAGACTGTAACGATTTCGGGAGGAGACATCAGACATGGCCGAGCCCGCGCGCGCGAAACCAAAGCCGACACCGGAGACCCAGCATTTCTGGGATGGCACCAAGGCTGGCGAGCTGCGCCTGCAGCACTGCGATGCCTGCGCCAATGTCTACTTTCCGCCGCGGCCGTTCTGCCCCTCCTGCGCCTCGCGCAAGGTCTCGATCTTCAAGGCCAGCGGCAAGGGCAAGCTCTACAGCTACGTCATCAACCATCGTCCCGCCGCGCCCGGCTTCACGCCGCCTTATGCGATCGCCGTCGTGGAGCTCGACGAGGGTCCGCGCATGATGAGCAACATCATCGATTGTCCGCAGACGCCGGAAGCGCTCGAGCTCGACATGCGGCTCGAGGTCGCCTTCGAGGCGCTCGACGACAAGATCACGCTTCCTTTGTTCCGTCCGGCAAAGGGATAACGCAATGCGCAGGAACCAGGTTGCCGTCGTCGGTGCGGCCGAAACCACCGAACTCGGCGTCATCCCGAACATGTCGCAGATCCAGTTGCACGCGGACGCGGCGCTGAATGCGATCGCGGATGCCGGCCTGAAGCTGTCGGACATCGACGGCTTCGCTACCGCGGTCGAGACCCCGCAGCAGATGGCGCACTATCTCGGCATCACGCCGACCTGGGTCGACGGCACCTCGGTCGGCGGCTGCTCCTTCATGCTGCATGTCCGCCACGCCGCCGCCGCGATCGAGGCCGGCCTGTGCAAGACCGTTCTGATCACGCATGCCGAAAGCGGCAAGTCGATGATCGGCAAGCAGCCGCGCTTCACGCCCGCCGACAGCCTCAACGGCCAGTTCGAGGCACCGTTCGGTGTCTACGGGCCGCCGAGCATGTTTCCGATTCCCGTGCTGCGGTTCATGAAGACCCACGGCATCACGCATGAGCAGCTCGCGATGGTCGCGGTGGCGCAGCGCGAATGGGCGGCGAAGAACCCGCGCGCGACCATGAAGGATCCGATCACCGTCGCCGACGTCCTGAACTCGCGGATGATCGCCTATCCGCTCCGGCTGCTGCAATGCTGCCTCGTCACCGACGGCGGCGGCGCGCTGATCCTCACCTCAGCCGACCGCGCCAAGGATTTCCCGAACAAGCCGGTCTACATCCTCGGCACCGGCGAGAGCGTGGAAACGCCGATGGTCAGCCAGATGAAGACGTTCGACTGATCGCGCGCCTTCAAAGTGGCAGGGCCGCTGGCCTTCAAGGAGGCCGGCATCACCCACAAGGACGTCGATCATCTGATGATCTACGACGCATTCGCGCATCTGCCGCTCTACGGCCTCGGCGACCTCGGCTTCATGCCGTACGAGGAGACCGGCAAGTTCATCGCCGACGGCAACACCCGCCCCGGCGGCAAGCTGCCGCTCAACACCAATGGCGGCGGCCTCAGCTACATGCACTCCGGCATGTACGGCATGTACGCGCTGCAGGAGAGCGTGCGGCAGATGCGCGGCATCGCGCCGGCGCAGGTGCCGAACGCAAAGATCTCGGTCTGCCACGGCGTCGGCGGCATGTTCGCCGCAAGTGGCACGATCATCTTTACGAACGAGAAGTAACAACTCCGTCGTTCCGGGGCGCGCGAAGCGCGAACCCGAAACCTCGAGGTTCCGGGTCTGGTGCTTCGCACCATCCCGGAATGACGGAGAGCAAACCAGGAGAACCGACATGGCAAAATCACTGCAGGATAAAGTCATCATCGTCACCGGCGCGGGGCGCGGCATCGGCCGCGAAATCGCGCTGCTCTGCGCGGCGGAAGGCGCCAAGGTCGTGGTCAACGATCCCGGCGGCGCCGCCGATGGCGCCGGCACGAGTGCCGCGCCCGCCGAGGAGGTGGTCGAGGAGATCAAGAAGCGCGGCGGCACCGCGGTCGCCAATTTCGAGTCGGTGGCGGAAGCCATCCCCGCCAGCAAGATCGTGAAGACCGCGACCGATCATTTCGGCCGGCTCGACGGCGTCGTCAACAATGCCGGCATCCTGCGCGACATGATCTTCCACAAGATGAGCGTGGAAGCGTTCGAGGCCGTCATCAAGGTGCATCTGATGGGCTCGTTCTATGTCAGCCACGCCGCGGCGCGGATCTATCGCGAGCAGGAGTCGGGCTCCTTCGTGCACTTCACCTCGACCTCCGGCCTGATCGGCAATTACGGCCAGGCCAACTACGCCGCCGCCAAGCTCGGCATCGTCGGCCTGTCGAAATCGATTGCGCTCGACATGGGCCGCTTCAACGTGCGCTCGAACTGCGTGTCGCCGTTCGCCTGGACCCGCATGATCGGCACCATCCCGACCGAGACCGACGCCGAGAAGGCGCGCGTCGAGAAGATCAAGCAGATGGGGCCGGAGAAGATCGCGCCGGTCTGCGCCTATCTGCTGTCGGACGCGGCCAAGGACGTCACCGGACAGATCTTCGGCGTGCGCATGAACGAGATCTTCCTGTTCGGCCAGCATCGTCCGGTGCGCTCGGTGCATCGCGGCGAAGGCTGGACGCCCGAGACCATTGCCGAACACGGCATGCCGGCGCTGAAGGGATCGTTCGCCAAGCTCGACCGCTCGGCCGACGTCTTCACCTGGGATCTGATCTGAACCCGATTTGATCCTCCGATCTGATCTGACAGTTTTGTGAAATCGTCGCCTCCGCGAACTCCGCGCGCAATCGCGCGCTAGGCGGAGGCGACACACTCTTTGGTTGTTTCATCATGGCGTGCCCGCATTGTGCCAGAATTGCGGGGGTATGATCGTCCTCCCGATAACAAAAAAGCCTGGGAGGACTTTCGTGACAAATCCAAGCAACATTCAGAAACACGAGGGCGACGGTGCGAAGGCGTTCGACCGTCGGACAATCTTGCGCGGCGCAACCGCGCTTGCTGCAACCGCGATGGCCGCATCCGGTGCCGCAGCGCGCGACTTCGGCCCCAACGCGGAGCCGCAGCGCTATCCCGATCCAGACGTCGTCGTGATCGACGACAAGCGCTTCAAGGCCAAGGTCGGCAACACCGCGATCAAGCGGCTCTACACCGGCTGCCTGTGGGCGGAAGGCCCGGCCTGGAACGCGCAGGGCCAGTATCTGGTCTGGAGCGATATCCCGGCCAACCGGCAGTTGCGCTATCTCGACGATGACGGCCACATCTCCGAGCAATTCCACAAGCCGTCAAACGAGGCCAACGGCTCGACCTTCGATTTCGAGGGCCGCCAGATCACCGCCGAGCGCACCCGGCTGGTGCGCTACGAGCACGACGGAACCGTCACGCCCTTGGCGGAGCAGGCCAATGGCAAGCAGCTCAACGGGCCGAACGACATGGTCGTGCATCCCAACGACAAGTCGATCTGGTTCACCGATCCCGGCTACGGCGCGATCTCGATCTATGAGGGCCAACTGGCCAACACGGGATCGAAGCAGCCCTACCAGAAGGAAGCCGTGTATCGCATCGATGCTGCGACCGGCCAGATCACCAAGGTCGCGGACGAGCCGTTCAAGCCGAACGGCATCGCCTTCAGCCACGACTACAAGAAGGTCTATGTCTGCGACACCGGCACCACGCATTACCCGAATGCCAAGAACATCGTCTGGCAGTACGACCTCAACGGCGACAAGCTCTCCAACCCGCGCACGCTGATCGACATGACGCTGGACGGCAAGTCAGGCTTCCCGGACGGCCTGCGTGTCGACGTCGACGGCAATATCTGGGTCGGCGCCGGCTGGGTCGGACCGGGCTACGACGGCGTGCAGGTGTTTGCGCCCGACGGCCAGCGGATCGGCCAGATCCTGCTGCCGGAGACCTGCGCCAACCTCACCTTCGGCGGCAAGAAGCGCAACCGCCTGTTCATGACGGCAAGCCAGTCGCTCTACGCGGTCTATGTCGAGACGAAGGGCGCGCACAACTGTTGATCTAACCGTCGTCCCGGCGAAGGCCGGGACCCATTACCACTGCAGTTGGTTGTTGAAGAAAGCTGGGGCCCACATCGTTCACGACACTCCCGGTCGTGGTTATGGGTCCCGGCCTTCGCCGGGACGACAGCGTAGCTAGCCGCTATTCCTCAGCCCCGCCGAAATCCCGTTGATCGTGATCTGAATCCCGCGCAGCACCTGCTCGTCCGGGTTCTGCGCGCGATACTCCTTCAGCAATTCCACCTGCACGTGATTGAGCGGATCCATGTAAGGGAAGCGGTTGCGGATGCCGCGCTCCAGCAGCGGATTGCCCTGCAGCAGCCGGTCGTGCCCCATGATGTCGAGCAGCGTCTCGATCGACAGGTGCCATTCGCGGCGGATCTGGCCGAAAATCTTCTCGCGCAACGCGACGTCAGGCACCAGCTCGGCATAGCGCGAGGCGATCGCGATCGAGCTCTTCGCCAGCACCATATCCATGTTGGAGAGCAGCGTGCGGAAGAACGGCCATTCCCGATAGAGCTCCTGCAGGAACGCCATGCCCTGCTCCGGATGCTCTGATATCCAGCTCTCGACCGCGCTGCCGAAACCATACCATCCCGGCAGCATCAGCCGGCATTGCGCCCAGGAGAACACCCACGGAATGGCGCGCAGGTCCTCGATCTCGCGGGTCTTCTTGCGCGAGGCCGGGCGGCTGCCGATGTTCAGCGTCGCGATCTCGTTGATGACGGTCGAGCCCCAGAAATAATCGGCGAAGCCTTCGGTCTCATAGACGAGGCCGCGATAGGCCTTGAAGGCGAGCGCGGAAATCTCCTCCATCGCCTTGAGATATTCGGGGCGCGGCGCGCTCTGCCGAGGCTGCAGCAGACTGGTTTCCAGCGTCGCCGCGGCGAGGATTTCCAGATTGCTGCGGCCGACCTCGGCATTGGAATATTTCGACGAGATGATCTCGCCCTGCTCCGTGATGCGTATCTGGCCGTTCACGGCGCCGCCGGGCTGCGCGATGATCGCGTCATAGCTCGGGCCGCCGCCGCGGCCGACCGAACCGCCGCGGCCGTGGAACAGGCGCAGCCGCACGCCGTGGCGCTCGAACACCTCGACGAGGCCGATCTCTGCCTTGTAGAGCTCCCAACCCGAGGTGACGAAGCCGCCATCCTTGTTGCTGTCGGAATAGCCGAGCATCACCTCCTGCACGCTGCCGAGACTGTCGACCAGCTTGCGATAGTCGTGCAGCACCAGCATGCGGTCCATGATGCCGCTGGAGGCCTGCAGATCCTCGATGGTTTCGAACAGCGGCACGATGTTGACGGCGCTGCGGCCGGACGGGTTGACGAGCCCGACCTCCTTCAGCAACACCGCGACCTCAAGCATGTCGGACATGCCCTGGCACATCGAGATGATGCATTGGGAGATCACCTCCGGCCCGAACCTGGCGTGCGCCTCGGCCGCGGCTCGGAACACGGCGAGCTCGCTCTGGGTCTCCTCGGAATATTTCACGAAGGGCGAGGCCAGCGGCCGCGCATTGCGCAGCTCGCCGAGCAGCAGGCTGACGCGGGCGTCCTCGCCGAGCGCCAGATAGGACATCCCCGGATTGGCGGTGTCGAACAGTTCGGCGATGGTGCGCTCGTGCACCGCCGAGTTCTGGCGGATGTCGAGTCGCGCCAGATGGAAGCCGAAGCAATCCACCGCCCGCCGCAACAGCCGCAGCCGGCCGCGCGCGATCACGCTGGAATTGTTCGCAATCAGCGAGCGGTTGAGCACGTCGAGATCGGCCTGGAATTCCCTGGCGCGCGCATAGGGCTCGGCCTTGCCGACCGGCGGCCGCGTGGTCTCGACCTCGAGCCGGGAGGCTGTCGCCGCAAGTCTCGCATAGATGCCCGATACGGCCAGACGATACGGCTCGCCGCTGCGATGCGGTGAGGTGTCGGGCGAACGCTCGGCGAGGCTCCGCAGCTCGTCCGAGACGTCGGCGAGATGCGCCGCCAGCGACAATTCGGCGCCAAGCGCATGCAGCTCCTCGAGGTAGAAGTTGAGCGCCTGGCTCGACTGCAGGTGCAGCGTGCCGCGCATCACCTCCGCGGTGACGAAGGGATTGCCGTCGCGATCGCCGCCGATCCAGCTTCCCATCCTGAGGAAGGAAGCGAGTTCGCCGGCCTCGCCGCCCTCCTTGTTCAGGCGGTCCTCCAGCGCGCAATGCAGCCGCGGCACCTCCTGCAGGAAGGTGTAGTCGTAGAACGACAGGCCGTTGGCGACCTCGTCGAGGACGGTCAATTTGGTCCGGCGCAGCAGATTGGTCTGCCACAGCGTCACCACGGCGCGGCGAAGCTGCTCGTCGCTGGCCTCGCTCTCGTCCGGCGTCATCTGCAGCCGCTCGCGGCGGTCGAGCAGATCGGCGATCTCCATCTCGCGGTCCATCGTGCTCTTGCGGCGGACCTCGGTCGGATGCGCGGTCAATACCGGGCTGACCAGTGCACTCTTGAAGAAGCTGCGCAAATCGGCCGGGCTGATGCCGGCCTGACGGGCATGCACCAGCGTCTGTTCCAGCGTGCTCGGCCGCGGCGCCCCGCTCGGGCCGCGGCTGCGCATCTGGCGGATGTTGTTCTGGTCCTCGGCGATGTTGGCGAGGTGGGAGAAATAGCTGAAGGCGCGGACGATCCGCAGCGTCTCGGCAATCGACATGCCGTCGAGGATGCTCTCCAGCTCCCGCCGCGCCAGCTTGTCCTCGTCGCGATGGAAGCGAACCGAGGTCTGGCGGATGCGCTCGACCAGGTCGAATGCATCGGCCCCTTCTTGGTCGCGCACGGTGTCGCCGAGAACGCGCCCCAGCAGGCGGATGTCGTTCCGGAGCCGCGCATCCTCCTCCTGCGCAGTCGCTTCCAGAAGGCTGGCCTCTGCGGCACGTTTGGCGCGGATTTCCGTCTCGGGCGGCATGGTCTGGGGAGGCATTACCTGGGGAGACATGGCTCGGCTACTCCGGAGGCTGCCCGGCTCCTCCCGAGTGTGCGCTTTTTTTGCCGCAGCGCAAGATGAACTTGGTGGCGGTGCACACACCAATGTCGTCCCGGCGAAAGCTGGGACCCATCACCACCGGCGGCTGCGGTCAAAGCAAGCTGGGGCCACTGCAGCGCGCAACACGGAGATTGGTGGTTATGGGTCCCGGGTCGCGCGGAGCCTGTCATCAGGCGGCGCTTCGCGCCGACCCGTTGGCTTGCCCGGGACGACGGGCTAGATCCTCCGCCCCGCCCGCTCCCAATAGGGATCGCGCAGCCGGCGCTTGAAGATTTTTCCGGAATCCTCGCGCGGCAGGCTGGTCTGGATCTCGATGTGCTTGGGCACCTTGTAATCGGCGAGCGCGGTCTTCAGCTGGGCGCGGACGGAGGCGATGTCGAGCACGACGCCGGGCTGCGGCTCGACCACCGCCATCAGCGCCTCGCCGAACTCGGCATCGGGAATGCCGAACACCGCGCAGTCGTGCACGCCGGGGACGGCATGCAGCACCGCCTCGATCTCGGCCGGATAGATGTTGACGCCGCCCGAGATCACCATGTCGCGCTTGCGATCGCAGATGAAGACGTAGCCGTCGGCATCGATATAGCCGACGTCGCCCGAGGTGATGAATCCCTGCCGGTCGATCTCGGCGCGCTTCTCGGCCTTGTTGTGATAGGTGAAATCGGGATTGCCCTTGATCCGCGAATAGATCTCGCCTATCTGGCCCTGCGGCACCTCCTTGCCGTCGTCGCCGATGAAGCGAAGCTCGGCACCGGGCGAGATCTTTCCGACCGTGCCGGGCTTCTTCAGCGCGTCCTCGGAATTGGCGAAGGTCACCGCGCCTGACTCGGTCGAGCCGTAGAACTCGTAGATCACCGGCCCCCACCATTCGATCATGGCGCGCTTGACATCGGGCGGACAGGGCGCGGCGGCATGGATGATATGGCGCAGCGACGACATGTCGTACTTCCGGCGCACCTCCTCTGGCAGCTTCATCAGGCGGATGAACATCGTCGGCACCATGAAGATGGTGTCGATCCGCTCGCGCGCGATCAGCTGCAGAAACTCCTCCGCGTCGAAGCGCGGCATCAGCACCAGCGCGCCGCCGAGCTTGCCCGAGCGCAAGCCGAAGGAATTCGGCGCGGAATGGTAGAGCGGTCCGGGCAGGATCGCGCGTGCACCGGGCTTCAGGCCGTAGATCATCGCGCGCATTGCTTCCGCATTGGCGGTCTGCTCCGGCGTCGGCGCGAAGCGGCGCACGCCCTTGGGATGGCCTGTGGTGCCCGAGGTGTAGATCATGTTCTGCGGCTGCGGCACCACCGGGCCGTCATAGCGCGGGAACTGCGCCAGCCAGGCTTCGAAATCGATCGCGAAATCCGGTGTCGCCAGATGATCGGGATTGATCTTGTAGTTGGCGAGGATTTCCGGTGGCGTCGGCACGCTGAGCACGATGACGCCGGGCGGGATCGCGCCGCGCAGCGGATGCAGCATGTCGGCATGACCGATCAGGACGCGCGTGTCGGAATCCGTCAGCACGTAGTTGATCTCCTCCGGCTTGAAGTGCCAGTTGATCGGCACGCCATAGGCGCCGAGCCGCATCGCGGCATAGGCAGCCTCGATGAAGGCGATGTCGTTGCGCATCAGCATGCAGACGCTGTCGCCCGGCTTGACGCCGAGCTCGTTGAGGCCGCTGGCAATACGGTCGGCGCGCTCGGCCACTGCAGCGTGATCGCGCCGGCGACCGCCGCTGACGATGCCGAGGAAGGGCTGGGACGTTTCCATTGTCGTTGTCCGATCTTTCGTCGGGTTAATGTCATTCCGGGGCGCGCAGAGCGCGAACCCGGAATCTCGAGATTCTCCGGTGCGCAATTGCACACCATGGTTCGATGCTTGCGCATCCCCCGGAATGACTGCGGTCGTTACCCCGCATCCGCAAACCTTGGCGCGCGCTTCTCCAGATTGGCGCGCACGGATTCGGTCTGGTTCGGGCTGCCGAGCAATTTCTGCTGCTCGACCGATTCCGCGAGCAGCGGGGCCGCCGGGTCGACCGACAGATTGTTGAGCATGCGCTTGGCGGCACGGATCGCATCCGGACTCTTGCCGGCGATCTCGCGGGCGACCTCGAGCGCCGCGGCGCGCGGGTCGTCGCAGACGCGGGTGGCAAGGCCGTAACTTCGGGCCTCCTGCGCCGAGAAGATGCGCCCGGTATAGGTGAGCTCGCGCAGGATGTCGTCGCGCACGAGGCTCGCCAGAATCGGCGTGCCCGCCATGTCGGGCACAAGACCCCATTTGATTTCCATGATCGACATCCGTGCATCCTGCGAGAGGAAGCGCATGTCGGCGCCGAGCGCGAGCTGGAAGCCGCCGCCGAACGCGACACCGTGAACCGCTGCGATCACCGGCACCGGAAGCTGGCGCCAGCCCCACACCGCCTGCTGCGGGAAATTGGCCTTGCCGTGGGTGCGGATGGTGAGATCGCGCTTCTCGCCGCCCGGCACTCCGTTACCGCCGTCCTTCATGGCGGCGAAACGGCCCATGTCGAGCCCGGCGCAGAACGCCCGGCCCTCGCCGGACAGCACCACCACCCGAACGGCTTTTTCCCTGGAAAGCCGGTCGGTTGCGGCGACCAATGCCTCGAACATCGCGGCGTCGAGCGCGTTCATCTTGTCCGCCCGCACCAGGCGGACATCGGCGATACCGTCCGAAATCGATATCGAAACGCGATCTTCCATTGAAATCTCCTCCGCTGTTCCTTGTTGGCGCTTTACAGAAAGGCCGTTGTCCGCTTTTAGTCAATCGACCAATTAACTGACAACCCCCGTGGAGGGAACGATGTTCTCTGATCAGCTTCTTGCCGGGCGGCGCATACTGGTAACCGGTGGTGGCACCGGTCTCGGCAAGTCCATGGCCTCGCGGTTCCTGCAGCTCGGGGCGGAGGTGCATATCTGCGGCCGCCGCAAGAGCGTCTGCGACGAAACCGCCACCGAGCTGATGGCCGAGTATGGCGGGCGCGTGGTCAGCCACGGTGTCGATATCCGCAACGCCATGGCGGTCGACGAGATGATCGAGGCGATCTGGACCACCTGCGGCCCGCTCACCGATCTCATCAACAACGCCGCCGGCAATTTCATCTCGCGTTCGGAAGAATTGTCGCCGCGCGGCTTCGATGCGGTCGCCAACATCGTGATGCACGGCACCTTCTACGTGACGCACGCGGTGGGCCGGCGCTGGATCGCCGGCGGCCATCGCGGCAACGTGGTGTCGATCACCGTGACCTGGGTGCGCAACGGCTCGCCTTACGTGGTGCCGTCGGCGATGAGCAAGTCGGCGATCCACGCCATGACCATGTCGCTGGCGATCGAATGGGGCCGTCACGGAATCCGCCTCAACACCATCGCACCTGGCGAGATCCCGACCGAAGGCATGAGCAAGCGCATCAAGCCCGGCGACGAGGCCGGCGCGCGCACCAAGGCGATGAACCCGATGGGCCGCGTCGGCACCATGGAGGAGTTGCAGAACCTCGCGGTGTTCCTGATTTCCGGCGGCTGCGACTGGATCAACGGCGAGACCATCGCCATGGACGGCGCGCAGGCGCTCGCGATGGGCGGCAATTTCTACCAGCTGCGCGACTGGAGCGACGACGACTGGACCAAGGCGCGCGAGTCGATCAAGGCCCAGAACGAGAAGGACCGCGCGGCGCGGGGCTGAGGCCCGCGCTTGCTCCTCAATCACCACTGTCGTCCCTGCGAAAGCAGGGACCCGAACCACCGCTGCGCGTTGTTGAGCTCGCTGTGGCCCCAGCGTCGCGCCACATACAGATTCGTGGTTATGGGTCCCGGCCTTCGCCGGGACGACGATGTTGAAACAGCGCGGCCAATTCCTCCGTATTGTTTTTCCCGCGCGATGCCGCCACACTCCCTGCAACCAAAACAAGACGTCACGGGGGAACATGTCCGACGCGCAGAAACTAACCAATCTTGCCGACATGGTGCGCGAGCGCGCCAAGAGCCGCGGCGATGCGCTGGCCTATGAATTCGAGGGACGGCAAACCAGCTTCGCCGAGTTCGACATCAAGACCAACCGCGTCGCCAACGCGCTGATCGCGATGGGCGTCGAGAAGGGTGAGCGCATCGCCTATCTCGGCAAGAACAGTGACTTCTATTTCGAGCTGTTGATGGGCGCGATGAAGGCCGGTGTGGTGATGGCGCCGGTGAACTGGCGCCTTGCAGGCCCCGAAGCCGCCTTCATCGTCGACGACTGCAAGGCCCCCGTCCTGTTCGTCGGCCCCGAATTCATCACGCAGGCGCGCAACATCCGCGACAAGCTGCCGAGCGTTCGCACCATCATCACGACCGAGGGCGGCGCGCCGGAATGGCCCGACTTCGTCGCCTGGCGCGATGCGCAGGGCGGCGACGACCCGCGCGTTGCGATCGAGCCGAAGGACATCGCGATCCAGCTCTACACCTCGGGCACGACGGGCAAGCCGAAAGGCGCGATGCTGTCACACGCCAATTTCCTCAACCTCGTGCAAAGCGGCAACGAGGCCGAGAAGCCGGAGTGGAACCGCTGGACCACCGACGACGTCTCGCTGGTCGCGATGCCGATCTTCCACATCGGCGGCTCCGGCTGGGGCGTGATGGGCCTCTATCACGGCGCCCGCGGTGTAATCGCGCGCGAGTTCGACCCGACCAAGGTGCTCGACTTCTTCGAGCAGTCCGGCATCACAAAGCTGTTCATGGTGCCGGCGGCGATGCAGTTCGTGGTGCGGCAGCCGCGCGCGCGGCAGGTCGACTTCTCCCGCCTGAAATACATGCTCTATGGCGCCTCACCGATTCCGGCGGCGCTGCTGAAGGAGTGCATCGAGGTCTTCAAATGCGGCTTCGTGCAGATGTACGGCATGACCGAGACCACCGGCACCATCGTCGCGCTGCCGCCGGAAGACCATATCGAAGGGCTCGACCGCATGCGCTCGGCCGGCAAGGCGTTGCCCGGTATCGAGCTTGCGATCCTCGATCCGGACGGCAAGGCGCTGCCGCCGGGCGAAGTCGGCGAGATCGCCACCCGTTCCGGCTCCAATATGGCCGGCTACTGGAATTTGCCCGAGGCCACCGCGCGCACCATCGACAGCGACGGCTGGCTGCGCACCGGCGATGCCGGCTACATGGACAAGGACGGCTACCTCTACATCCACGACCGCATCAAGGACATGATCATCTCCGGCGGCGAGAACATCTATCCAGCCGAGGTCGAGAGCGCGCTGTGCGACCACCCCGACGTGGCGGAGGCCGCTGTGATCGGCATTCCCGACGACAAATGGGGTGAAGCGGTGAAGGCGGTGGTGGTGATGAAGCCGGGAAAAGCCGCGACCGCGGCCGACATCATCAACTTCACGCGCGAGCGGATCGCCGGCTACAAGACGCCGAAATCGGTCGACTTCATCCCGGCGCTGCCGCGCAACCCGTCGGGCAAGATTTTGCGGCGGAGCCTGCGTGAACCGTATTGGGCGGGCAAGGACCGGCAGGTGAATTAGCCCTCGCTGTCGTCCCGGCGAAGGCCGGGACCCATAACCATCGTTGTTCATTGTCTGTCGACGCTGGGGCCACATCTCGTTCAACCAATAGCCGACTGTGGTTATGGGTCCCTGCTTTCGCACTAGCGTGTCTACACGGTTTTGGGGCGCGACAGATTCAACTCGGTGCAGCAAGAAGTGGCGTCTCTGCAGCATGTTGTATGATTCTCTCACCGGCGCTTTGATTCGAAGGAGCGCCAGCGATGCAGCCGGATTTGTCTTTGGGTGAGTTCGGGGACGTTCGTCTCGACAAAAGGGGGCGACGCTTCTCCGGGCTATGCTTTGCACGCGCAGCGTCTGCTTGCGCCAGATGGCCCGGGGCGATTGGGCTGCCAATATGGCGTTCTGGCGGTTTGTGAACAACCCCCAAGTCACGATCGATAAATTGATTGAGGGCTGGAGCGCGCAGACGCGGACTGCGGTCAGCGGGCGTCATGTGCTGGCGATCCAGGATACGAGCGAGGTCAAGTTCCAGACCCAGGCGGGACGGCGGCGCGGGCTGGGCAAAGTCGGCAAGGGCAATGCTCGCGGCGTGCTGTTGCATGCGATGATGGCGGTGGATGCCGACAGCGGGGTCTGTCTTGGCCTTACTGGCGGCAACGTTTGGACGCGCAAAGGCAAGGTAAAAATCCCGCATGAGCGGCGCGCCTTGGCCGACAAGGAGTTGGCGCGCTGGGTGACGGCCGCCGAGCAAGGCCGCGACGTCCTGGCAGATGCCCGCATGATCACCGTCGTCAACGACCGCGAGGGGGATTTCTTTGCTCACTGGGCGCTGACGCCAGCTGAGAATGTCCATCTTCTGTCGCGTGCCATGCACGACCATGCGCTGGTCGATGGCGACACACTTTATCAGGCGGTCGAGCGGAGCCGCTTCTGCGACAACGCGGTGATCGATCTGCCGCAGCGAATGGATCGGCGCGGCCGGCAGGCCCATCTCTCGATGCGCTTCGGAACCGTCGTGCTCAAGCGGCCGCAGAGGCCCGGCGTCACCGACTTGGCGGAGGGCATCAAACTCAGCTTCGTAGAAGTGGTCGAGTTGCATCCGCCGAGAGGTGCGGAGCCCATTCGCTGGCTGCTCCTGACCACTCATCCGGTCGCCACCGTTAAAGACGCCTGGCAGATCGTCTCCTGGTACCGCCAGCGCTGGATCATTGAGCAACTCTTTCGCTCGCTGAAGAGCCAGGGTTTGCGCATCGAGGATAGTCAGATCGAGAGCGCCGAAGGCCTGATCAAGCTCGTGGCGGTCGCCACCAGAGCGGCATGTATCGTCATTCAACTCGTTCAGGCCCGCAACAGTGGCGAAGAATTGCCGGCTGAATTTGTCTTCACCGCAGAAGAGATCGAGACGCTCAGGGCCATCAACAAAACCATGAAAGGTCGCACCGAGCTTCAGAAAAACCACCATCGCCCCAACACTCTTGCTTGGGCGGCATGGATCATCGCAAAACTCGGCGGATGGACCGGCTACGCCTCCCACCGTCCACCTGGACCAATCACCTTCCACACCGGAATGGCCCGCTTCCAAATCCTCGCAAATGGCCCGACAAACGTGTAGATGCACTAGTGCTTTCGCAGGGACGACGGTGGAGGGAGTGTCGCACTTCACTTCTTCCCCGTCCTCTCCCGCAAGACGCGCCACCGCTCCTGCGCCTCTTTCGGCCAGACCTCTTTCCGATCGTAATACTCGGCGAACACTTTCGCGCCCGGCGGGAACGTCACCCAGGGCTGCTTCGACGAAGTGAAGATGTGCGCATCCGGCGGGCACTGGCTCGGATCGTCCAGCGTGCCGACGCGGACGAAGCGAACTGCCGGTCCTGCGCCCGGATAGTTGCTCCACACCGCGACCTTGCAGATGGGGCAGCGCGCGATCTTCTGCCCCTTGCCGCTCGCCGAGGGCGTGTCGACGATCTCGGGCTCGGCCGCGATGTGCTCAACCCGCTCGGCCTTGTACAACGCGTTGAGCGCGTGCACGGTGCCGGTCTCGCGCTGGCACCAGGTGCAGTGGCAGGCGTGCACGATCAGCGGCCTGCCGGTCAGGCGGTAGCGGACGTTTCTGCAGGTGCATCCACCTTCCATGCTCATGCCGCCTCCTCTGCGTTAGTGCTTGCCGGCTCCCATGTAGCCGAACAGGAAGCCGGCCACCTTGCGCTTCTGGATTTCCTCGCTGCCTTCGGTGATGCGATAGCGGCGGTGATGGCGGTAGATGTGCTCGAACGGCTTGTGGCGCGAATAGCCCATGCCGCCATGCACCTGCATCGCGCGGTCGGCGGCCTCGCAGCACAGACGGTTTGCCCAGAAGTTGCACATCGAGACCCGGTCGGACAGCGTGTGCTCGACCTGGGCCTGGGTCAGTTGATCCATCTCCCAGGCGGTCTTGCGGATCAACAGCCGCAACATCTCGGCCTGGGTCGCAAGCTCGACCAGCGGCCACTGGATCGCCTGGTTCTCGGCCAGCGCCTTGCCGAACGGCTTGCGCTCGCGAGCATATTTCACGCTCTCATTGATGCAGTACACCGCAGCGCCGAGCGAGCTCGCCGCCTGGCGGATGCGGTTCTCGTGCACGAAGCATTGCGCCAGCGACAGGCCGCGGCCGACCTCGCCGAACTGCGCATCCTCCGGCACGAACACATCGGTGAAGCTGACCCGCGGATGGTCGGTCGGCATGTTGAAGGTCCACATATACTCTTCGACCTTCACCCCCGCCGATTTCGCCGGCACCAGGAAGCAGCTGATGCCGCGCGCGTCGCCGTCATTGCCCGAGGTGCGGGCAA
Organism: Bradyrhizobium sp. BR 1433; assembly: GCF_051547665.1. Lineage (NCBI taxonomy): Bacteria > Pseudomonadati > Pseudomonadota > Alphaproteobacteria > Hyphomicrobiales > Nitrobacteraceae > Bradyrhizobium > Bradyrhizobium sp. BR 1433. The sequence goes on along the minus strand of NZ_JBPUGG010000001.1, from coordinate 7,845,105 downwards.
ACAGCGCGCAGTGCGTGGCGACATGCATGCCTGTCGTCCACATCTTCTCGCCGTTGATGATCCAGCCCTTGACGTTGTCGCGCGTGGCCTGAACCGCTTTGGTTTCCATATGGGTGGCGTCCGAGCCGTGCTCGGGCTCGGTCAGACCGAACGTGATGCGGTACTTGCCGGTGATCGAGCCGTCGATCATCGCCTTCTGCTCGTCGGTTCCGTAGCGGTCGAGCATGGTCACGATCGGCAGATTGCCGACGATCGAGTGTTCGTTCTGCAGGTCGTTGTGCAAACCGAGACCCTTTGAGGCAAAATGTTCGCGGATCACGGCCATCCACAGGTTGGAGCCGTCCTTGCCGCCATAGCGCTTCGGGATCGCGAAGCGCAGATGGCCGGCGGCATCGGCCAGGTTCTTGGCCTTGCGCAGCAAGAGCTCCCATTCATGGCGCGGCAGGCCGCCCTTGTCGAAATCGGTGCGCGCCCATTCACGGCGATGGTCGAAGAAGCGGATGTTGTCGTCAGCCTCTTCCAGCGGCTTGATCTCGCGTTCGATGAAGCGATCGAGCTCGGCGAGATAGGCTGTCAGGTCAGCCGGCAAGTTGAAATCCAAGGCGGTCTCTCCCGGAAATATTGTCGATTCTGATTTTGCGTCTAGACGCTGTCGCGCATCCGCGTTCGGATTGATTAAGGTGAGAAGCCTGTCGCCAAGTCAAGCAGGCGAGCGAGGCTTGCACGCGCGGTCGCCTTGCGTAATTGGATGGCACGGAACGACGCGCAGGCGCTAGGATATCAGCAATATTCTTCGCCGCAGAAAATCGACGGGAGCAAACATGGATCTGAAATTCTCCAAGGTGACGCGCAAGGGTCCCATCACCATCGTGACGCTGTCGCGGCCCGAGGTCTACAACGCGCTGCATATCGACGCGCATTTCGAGCTCAACAAGGTGTTCGACGAGTTCTCCGCCGATCCCGAGCAGTGGGTCGCGGTCGTCACCGGCGCCGGCGACAAGGCGTTCTGCGCCGGCAACGATCTGAAATGGCAGGCCGCCGGCGGCAAGCGCGGCTGGGACAAGGGCGGCTTCGCCGGCCTCACCACCCGCTTCGACTGCGACAAGCCGATCATCGCCGCCGTCAACGGCGTCGCGATGGGCGGCGGCTTCGAGATCGCATTGGCATGCGACCTGATCATCGCTTCCGAGAATGCGACCTTCGCCCTGCCCGAGCCGCGCGTCGGCCTCGCAGCGCTGGCCGGCGGCCTGCACCGGCTGCCGCGCCAGATCGGGCTGAAGCGCGCCATGGGCATGATCCTGACCGCGCGCCATGTCAGCGCCAAGGAAGGCCTCGAGCTCGGCTTCGTCAACGAGGTGGTGCCGCAGGGCGAGGCGCTGGCAGCCGCCGAGCGCTGGGCCGAGACCATCACCAAGAACTCGCCGATGTCGATCCGCGCCTCCAAGCAGGCGATCCAGAAGGGCCTTGAAGTGTCGCTGGAGCAAGCGCTGGCCGAGCAGCGCGAGTATCCGGCGGTGAAGGCGATGGCCGCCTCGCAGGATTACATCGAGGGACCGAAGGCGTTTTCGGAGAAGCGCCCGCCGAAGTGGCTGGGGCGGTGACACGTCCCTTCTGTCATTCCGGGGCGATGCGAAGCATCGAACCCGGAATCTCGAGATTCCGGGGCTGGTGCTGACGCACCATCCCGGAATGACGGCGATCCTGTCATGACGACGTAGGATGGGTAGAGCGCAGCGAAACCCATCGACGCTTGCCCGCGTGTCGTGATGGGTTTCGCTGCGCGCTACCCGTCCTGCTTGGTCTCCAGTTCCCGCTTGTAGGACGCGTAGTTCGGCTGGTCGACGGCGAGCTTGTCCAGCGTGGTCTGCCAGAGATGCTCCGATAGCCCCGGCGTTTTCAGATCGACCTCGCCGCCTGCGATCTTCTCCGACAGCACGCGGTTCAGCTCCATCAGCGTCCCGTCGGCGCCCAGCAATTGCTTCAGCCGCGCGGCCTCGGTCGCATCGCCGGCCTCGGCGAGCGCGAGCTGCCGCGTCACCAGATCGAGCGCGTTGATGCCGACACGCAGCTTGAAGCCGTTGTGCCCCTTGATCGCGGGCGCGATCTCGCTGCGCAGGAAATCGGCGACGGCCTTGATCAGTTCGGTGGGTGTCGGTTCGTCCTGCATGTCACTTGCTCTCTTTCTGGCGCATGATCGGTTCCGAAAACCGGTCTCCAGGTTTCGGAATCATGCGCGCGGCGCCAGCAACCGCAGCAGATCGATCTCGGTTTCCGACGCGCGCCGCCCTATCATGGCGCGCTCCATCGAGTGATCCGGGCCGCTTCGGAAGCGCTGCATCATGCCGCAACACATCACGCCCCAGCGCAGCGTGCCCATCACTTCCCAGAACATCACGCGCTCGGGGTCGGCCTTGCGGCCGGCTTCTTCATAGCCCGCGAACAAATCTTCGCGCGTGCCGAAACCGCCGACCGGCTTGTCGATCTCGCCGAAGCGCCATGAGTTGACGCAGATCCATCCGAGATCCTCCATCGGATCGCCGGTATGCGCGAGCTCCCAGTCGAGCACCGCGCGCACCCCGTCGTGACCGATGATCAGATTGCCGTGGCGGAAATCGCCATGCACCAGAGTCGTCTCCGACGACGGACCGGGATCGTGATCGCGCAGCCAGCGCAGCGCCAGCTCGAACACCGGCCGCGGCCAGTTGAAGCTGTGATACTCGCGAGAGATCCTCGATCTCCCTGGTCGCGGTCAGGCTGCGCAGCTTCGGCAGTTTGGCCTGCGGCAAGCCATGGATGCCGGCGATGACGCGGCCGAGCTGGCGGGCGAGAATCGGCCGCGCGCCAGCGAATTCCTCGTCGCGCAAAATTTTCCGCGCGATGGTCTCGCCTTCGACCCGCGCCATGATGAAGCCGCGGCCAAGGCCGTCCTCCGGCCTCAGGACATGCATCACCTTCGGCGACGGCAGGCCGGCGTCATGCGCGAGCTGCATCAGCGTCGCCTCGGCATCGAGGCCGGCGGCGCGGCCCGGCGCGGCACCGTAGCCCGGCGGCGCGCGGCGCAGGATCGCGCCGACAGTGCCGTTCGGATGCACGATGTCGAACGTCCAGGTCTCCTGGCTGGCGCCGCCGGAGAGCTTTGCGGCGCCGGTGACGCCGGTCGCGCCCGGATGAAACGAGGCGACGCAGCGGGTGAGTTCGGTCTCGATCATTTGCCCTTGAACTTCGCCGGCCGCTTCTCGAGGAAGGCGGTGACACCTTCCTTGAAATCCTCGGCGCTGCCGGCAAGGCGCTGCGACTCGAATTCCAGATTGAGCTGATCCTCGAGGGTATTTTCCGGGCTGTCCCAATAGAGCTTGCGGATCAGCGACAACGCCACCGTCGGGCCGTTGGCGAGATCGTGCGCGAGCTTCATGGTTTCTTCCATCAGCGCGGCGTCGTCATAGACGCGGTTGACGAGACCCCACTCCAGCGCCTTCTCGGCCGGCAGCCGCTCGCCGAGCAGCGACAGCTCGACCGAGCGCGCCTTGCCGATCAGCCGCGGCAACAGCCAGGTCGAGCCGCAATCCGGCACCAGGCCGATGCGGCGGAACGCCTGCAGGAAATAGGACGAGCGCGCGCACAGGATGAGGTCGCCCATCAGGGCGAAGCTCATGCCGGCGCCGGCGGCCGGGCCGTTCACCGCCGTCACGATCGGACAGTGCAGCTTACGCAATCGGCGCAGGAACGGATGGAACGCGGTCTCCAGCGCCGCGCCGGCATTGCTCTTGCCGGGCTTCTGCTGGTTGCGGCCCTGCAGATTGGCGCCGGTGCAGAAGGCACGGCCCGCGCCCGTGATCACCAGGCAGCGCACCTCGTCGCGCTTGTCGTCGATCGCATCGAGCGCCTCGGCAAGCCCGCCCAGCATGTCGATCGAGACCGCGTTCATGACTTCCTGGTGGTCGAGCCTCAGGATCGCGACCGATCCGTCGAAGTCGAGCGTGACGTGTTTGAACTGCATGGTTTCCTCTTCACCTTGTTTCGGCGGCGGGTACCGCGGTAGGTCGATGCTTCGACCCATATTTGATTTTTGTGCCGGGCTTGTCCATGGTCGGCGGCAAGCCCATCCGTGAACGCGTGATTAGCGCGCACCAAACCAAATGGAAACCCCAATGAGTGGCATCTTCGATCTCACCGGCCGCGTCGCTGTCATCACCGGCGGCAATGGCGGCATCGGCCTCGGCATCGCGCAGGCGCTGAACGCCGCCGGCTGCAACGTCTCGATCTGGGGCCGCAACGCGGAAAAAAATGCCAACGCCGCGGCCTCGATGAAGGCCGGCCCAGGCAAGGTCGCGACGCAATTCTGCGACGTCAGCGATCCCGGCTCGGTCAAGACCGCGATGAAGGCGACGCTGGACACCTTCGGCCGCGTCGACGGCTGCTTCGCCAACGCCGGCATCGGCGGCGGCGGACGTAGAGCCTTCATCGACCGCACCGAGGAGGAATGGCGCAAGATGTTCGCGACCAATCTCGACGGCGTGTTTCACGTATTCCAGGCTGCGGCACGCCACATGACCGACCGCGCCGAGGCCGGCGACAAGTTCGGCCGGCTGGTCGCGACCTCGAGCCTCGCCTCGCTGTTCGGCACCGCGCGCAACGAGCACTATGCCGGCACCAAGGCGGCGCTGAATGCGCTGTGCCGTGCGCTCGGCGTCGAACTCGCGCGCCACGGCGTCACCGCGAACGCGATCTTGCCGGGCTGGATCAAGAGCGACATGACCGCCGGCATCATGGCCAACGACAAGTTCGTCGCCAATGTGATGCCGCGCATCCCCCTGCGCCGCTTCGGCGAGCCAAGCGATTTCGGCGGCATCGCCGTCTACATCATGAGCAAGGCGTCGTCCTATCATACGGCGGATTGCTTTGTGATCGACGGCGGGTACACGGCGTTCTAGCCCGGCTCTTGCCGCATCAACGCCGTCGTCCCGGCGAAGGCCGGGACCCATACGCCGCGGCGGATGTTGTGAACGGGACTCGTCGTACCAGCATCGCACCACAAATGACATCGGTGGTTATGGGTCCCGGCCTTCAACGGGACGACGCTGAATATGTGGCGCGCGGTTGAGTCATACATCCGCACCCTCGCGGCGCAGTTGCGTGACGTGGAATGACGGCCGGAGAGTGACGGATAGAACAACGCGCGACGCAGCGTCGCTTCCGTCGTGGCAAAACTGCTGCTAGCGTTTGGGCCGCAAGGGACGCAATGAGGCGGCTTTTAACAAGCAGGGAGGATATTTCAGATGTTTTCACACGTGATGGTTGGCACCAACGATCTCGACAAGGCCAAGGCATTTTATGATGCGCTGCTTGGCACGCTTGATGTCCGGCCGGCCCGGGTTGACGGTCACCGCATCATGTACCTCACCAAGGCCGGCATTTTCATGGTGTCCAAGCCGATCAACGGCGAACCGGCGACGCATGCCAATGGCGGCACGATCGGCTTTGCCTGCTCTTCGCCAGAGCAGGTCCATGCCTGGCACGCGGCCGGCGTCGCCAATGGCGGCAAGCCTTGCGAGGACCCGCCGGGCGTACGGGAAGGTTCTGGCGTGAAGCTCTATCTCGCCTATCTGCGCGACCTCGACGGCAACAAGATCTGCGCGATGCATCGGATGAGCTAACCGGCGTCCGCCGGACTCTTTTCACGCTGTACGCGGCGGCGTTCAAACAACGTTTGAAACGCCGTCGCGAAATTCCGCGATGCGGTAGAGGTGATCGGAAAATCGGTACTCGCGCTTCGCGTCGCACGCGTCTATTGTCCGCCGCGAAACGCGCCTTCGCGAGGGAGAAAAGACAGTGAAACATGCCTATGTGCCGCGCACCACGAACTACACGCTCAGTCCAGGCGACGAGCTCAATGACCTGCGCATGTCGGACAAGGTCCGCCCGCTCTACGACCATGTGAAGCAGTTCATCCGCGACACGGTCGACCCGATGTCGGTCGAGTTCTATCGCGCCGGCGAGAAGAAGACCAACCGCTGGAGCTTCACGGACGAGCAGCTCGCGATCCTGCAGAAGGCCAAGGACAAGGCCAAGGAAGTCGGCCTCTGGAACTTCTTCCTGCCCGATGCAGAAACCGGCGAAGGCCTCAACAACCTCGACTACGCCTACATCGCCGCCGAGCTCGGGAAGAGCCCGCTGGCCTCCGAGACCATGAACTGCTCGGCGCCCGACACCGGCAACATGGAGGTGCTGGAGCGCGTCGGCACCAAGGCGCAGAAGGAGAAGTGGCTGAAGCCGCTGCTCAATGGCGAGATCCGCTCGGCCTATGCGATGACCGAGCCGAACGTCGCCTCCTCCGACGCCAAGAACATCTCGACCACCGCAAAGCTCGTCGGCGACGAGTGGGTGATCAACGGCGAGAAGTATTACATCTCCGGCGCCGGCGATCCGCGCTGCAAGATCATGATCGTGATGGTGAAGACCAATCCCGACGCCGCGCCGAGCAAGCAACAGTCGCAGATCCTGGTGCCGATCGACACCCCCGGCGTCGAGATCCTCGGGCCCATGCACGTGTTCGGCCACGACCACGCGCCGCGCGGCCACATGCATCTGCGCTTCAACAATTGCAAGGTGCCGAAGGAAAACATGCTGCTCGGCGAAGGCCGCGGCTTCGAGATCTCGCAGGTCCGCCTCGGACCGGGCCGCATCCATCACTGCATGCGCACCATCGGCAAGGCCGAGAAGGCGCTCGACATGATGGTGCAGCGTGGCCTGACCCGCGAAGCGTTCGGCAAGAAGATCGCCCATCTCGGCGGCAACATGCAGATCATCGCCCAGGCTCGTTGCGAAATCGAGGCTATGCGGCTGATGGTGCTGAAGGCGGCCAAGGCGATGGACGTGCTCGGCAACAAGGAAGCCCGCGTCTGGGTCTCGATGGTCAAGGCCATGGTGCCCGAGCGCGCCTGCAAGGTGATCGACCAGGCGATCCAGATGCATGGCGCCACCGGCATCTCGCAGTGGTCGCCGCTCGGCGAAATGTACCAGGACGTCCGCCATCTCCGCTTCGCCGATGGTCCGGACGAGGTGCACTGGATGGTGGTCGGCCGCCACGAACTGAGCATGCCGTAGTCTTGTCTTCCCCTTCTCCCCGCGTGCGGGGAGAAGGTTGGGATGAGGGGGAGTCTCCGGGAAGTCGGTGAGAGACGGGATTCGCGGAGAGTCCCCCTCACCCGGATTTCAAGCTACGCTTGAACTCCGGCCTCTCCCCGCAAGCGGGGCGAGGCAAGCAAGAAGTCCTCCGATGGAATATTCCCCAAGCGACCTCACCCAGCGCGAACGCTACAAGGTGCTGACCTCCTTCGTACTGCCGCGGCCGATCGCCTGGGTGACGAGCACGAGCGCGGACGGCGTGGTCAATGCGGCGCCGTTCTCGTTCTTCAATGTGTTCTGCGAGGATCCGCCGCTCTGCATGTTCGCGGTCAACCGCAGGCCCGACGGCCGCGAGAAGGACACCCTGGTCAACATCCAGCGTCTCGGCGAATTCGTGGTCAACCTGACCGACGAGCCCCTGGCGCAAGCGATGCATGAGACCTCCGGCGACTTCCCGCCCGAGATCGGCGAGCCCGATTATCTCGGCCTCAAGCTCGCGCCGTCGAGCAAGATCGCGGTGCCCCGGCTTGCGGATGCGCCGTTCGCGATGGAATGCAAGACCTGGAAGCTGATCGACGTCAATGGCGACCGCCAGCTGATCATGGGCGAAGGCATCCATTTCCACATCCGCGACGAATTGTGGGACCGCGAGGCGATGCGCGTCCACATGGAGCGCTACCACCCGATCGGCCGCATGTTCGCCGACCGCTACTGCCGCACCGACGACCGCGTGGTGTTTCCCGCGGCCGAGGGCACAAAGAAATAGAGGATCAGACAATGAGCGAAACATTCCGCGACAACGAAGCGCAGAGCCGGTTCGAGCTCGCCGTCGACGGCTCAACCGCTTTCGTGGTCTACCGCAAGACGCCGGACACGATCACGCTTGTGCACACCGAGGTGCCACCGGAGCTTGGCGGCCGCGGGATCGGCTCCAAGCTCGCACGCGCCACGCTCGACGCCGTCCGCGCGCAGGGCATCAAGCTCGTCGTGAAATGCGAATTCATCCAGGACTTCATGAAGAAGCATCCGGAGTATGACGATCCGTTGGGGTGATCGCAGGGCGGGTTGGCAAAGCTGTCATTTCGTCACGACGCCACCGGCTCGCCGATCTTGTCCTGCGTCTTCGTTTCGAAATCGCTGGCGTCGTGGCGCTCATGGAGCTGGCTCGACGGCTCGCCCCAGGTGCGGTTGACCATGCGGCCGCGCTTCACCGCCGGCCGTGCCGCGATCGCGTCGGTCCAGCGCTGCACATTCTTGTAGTCCTGCACCGAAAGGAATTCGCCGCCGCCGTAAAGCAGACCCTTGGCAAGACTGCCGTACCACGGCCACACCGCCATGTCGGCGATGGTGTAGACATCGCCCGCGAGATACTCATTGTCGGCGAGCCGTCGGTCGAGCACGTCGAGCTGGCGCTTCACTTCCATCGCGAAGCGGTCGATGGCGTATTCGATCTTGGTCGGCGCATAGGCGTAGAAATGCCCGAAGCCGCCGCCGAGATAGGGCGCGGCGCCCATCTGCCAGAACAGCCAGGAGAAGGTTTCGGCACGGGTCTTGACGTCGGTCGGCAGGAACGCGCCGAATTTTTCCGCGAGGTAAACCAGGATCGAGCCCGACTCGAACACCCTGATCGGCTCCCTCCCGCTGCGGTCCATCAGCGCCGGGATCTTCGAGTTCGGATTGACCGCGACGAAGCCGCTGCCGAACTGGTTGCCGTCGATCTTGATCAGCCAGGCGTCGTACTCCGCGCCCTTGTGACCCACCGCCAGCAGCTCTTCCAGCATCACGGTGACCTTGACGCCGTTCGGCGTCGCCAGCGAGTAGAGTTGCAGCGGATGGCGGCCGACCGGCAGTTCCTTGTCGTGGGTGGGACCGGCGATCGGCCGGTTGATGCTGGCGAAGCGCCCACCGCTCTCCTTGTTCCAGGTCCAGACTTTCGGCGGCTCGTAGGCAGGAATGTCATTCACGTCGTTGGCTCCCGATTCATGTTCTTGCTAGGTGGCGCGGCGGCGCCGTGCCCATCCCCATGTCCGCACTAGATGGTGCGCGGGCTGCGCTTTGCCCACCCCGCGGATCGCATTTTCTATCCAGCGGAATGCGCTGCTAGGGATGCAGCCGGAGCAGCGCCTGCACGCAAGATCGCCGTGGCCGAAACCCGCTTGGCTTCGCGGACCGTGATGCGCTAGCGTTGCAACGGCTGACGCCAACAAGCACAAGAAGCAGCCGCCGGGAGAGAACCAGTCCATGAAATCACCGATCTGCGACATGCTCGGGGTAGACTTCCCCCTGCTCGCCTTCAGCCATTGCCGCGACGTGGTGGCGGCGGTCAGCCGCGCCGGCGGCTTCGGCGTGCTCGGCGCGACCGCGCATTCGCCGGAGACGCTGGAGCAGGAGTTGACGTGGATCGACGCGCATGTCGACGGCAAGCCCTATGGCATCGACGTGCTGATCCCGGAAAACATCTCGACCGCGGGCGAGAAGAACGTCACCTGGAAGAGCCTCGAGGCGCGGGTCTCGCAGGAGCATCGCGACTTCACCCGCAATCTCTTGAAGAAATACGACATCGAGCTGACCAGCCGGAACGTCGCCGACAACCAGCCGCAGCCGTTCGACGCCGAGACCGCGCTGCAACTGCTCGAGGTCTCGTTCCGGCATCCGATCCGGCTGATCGCGAATGCGCTCGGCGTGCCGCCGAAGGCGATGATCGAGATGGGGCGCAAGCACGGCGTGCCGGTGGCGGCGTTGGTCGGCTCCAAGGAGCACGCGCTGCGCCAGGTCGCGGCCGGTGTCGATATCCTGGTCGCGCAGGGCACCGAGGCCGGCGGCCATTGCGGCGAGGTCTCGACCATGGTGCTGGTGCCGGAGGTGATCAAGGCGGTCAAAAAGATCCGCGACGTGCCGGTGCTCGCCGCCGGCGGCATCATGACCGGCAGCCAGATGGCGGCCTGCATGGCGATGGGCGCGGCCGGCGCCTGGACCGGCTCGGTGTGGCTGGCCACGGTGGAATCGGAGACCTCGGAGATCTTCCGCGAGAAGATGATCGCGGCTTCCTCGCGCGACGCGGTGCGCTCCAAGGGCCGCACCGGCAAGCCGGCGCGGCAGCTCCGCTCGGTCTGGACCGACGCCTGGGACCGCTCGCCGGAGAGCCCCGGCGCGCTGCCGATGCCGCTGCAAAGCATCATCAGCCGCGACGCCTTCAACGCGATCGACCGCGCCGCAGCTGGTGGTAACGAGAAGGCCCGCGATCTCGTCAGCTATTTCGTCGGCCAAGGCGTCGGCCTGATCGACAGCGTCAAATCCGCCGGCGCCGTGGTGCAGGAGTTCAAGGAAGAGTTCGTCGAAGCTGTCGAGCACATGAACGCGCTGGTGGCGGAGTGACGATCCCTCCCCGCCGTCATTGCGAGGAGCGAAGCGACGAAGCAATCCAGCTTTCCCCGTGTCGGAACATGGATTGCTTCGCTTCGCTCGCAATGACGCCCATAACGACCATCGAGTCCAAGACCGCAGAGTGAACCAACAAGAATGTCGAACAGCATCCCCGAAGACCGCATTCCCGTCATCGTCGGCGTCGGCGAAATTGTCGATCGTCCGAAGGACATCGCCGCCGGCCTCGAGCCGCTCACGCTGCTTGAGGAGGCGCTGAAGCGCGCCGAGGCGGACAGCGGCGCCAGGCTGCTGTCCGACGTGCAGTCGCTCGACGTCGTCAACTTCCTGAGCTGGCGCTACCGCGATCCCGAGAAGCAGCTCGCCGCACGGCTCGGCATTCAGCCTTCGCATCTCTATTACGGCCCGGTCGGCGGCGAGAGCCCGATCCGCTATCTGCACGAGGCTGCGCAACGCATTGCGCGCGGCGAATGCAGCGTCGCCGCGGTCTGTGGCGCGGAGGCGCAGTCGACGGCGACCAAGGCGCAGCGTGCCGGCGTGGAGCTGCCGTGGACGCCGTTCGCGCACGACGTGGAGGAGCCGAAGCGCGGCGCCGCGTTCCAGAAGCCGATGGCCGTGAGCCTCGGCGTGTTCAGGCCGATCACGGTCTATCCGCTCTATGAATCCGCAACATCGGCGCATTGGGGCCAGACGCCGCGCGACGCGCTGAAGGAATCGGGCGAGCTATGGTCGACCTATGCGCGCGTCGCGGCCGACAATCCGAACTCGTGGCTGAAGAAGACGTTCACCGGCGACGAGATCACCACGGCCACGCCCGACAACCGGATGATCGCCTGGCCGTATACAAAGCTGATGGTGGCGAACCCGACGGTGAACATGGGCGGCGCGCTGATCCTGACCAGCCTCGCGAAGGCGCGCGCGGCCGGCGTGCCGGAGGACAAGCTGATCTATCCGCTCGGCGGCGCCTCGGCGGAAGAGCCGCGCGACTATCTGATCCGCGATCAGTTCGTCGAAAGCCACGCGCAGACCGCGGTGCTGAAGGCGGTGATGGATCTCGTCGGCGGCGACGGCAAGAAGTTCGACGCGATCGAGCTCTATAGCTGCTTCCCCTGCGTGCCGAAGATGGCGCGCCGGACGCTCGGCCTCGGTGCCGACGTGCAGCCGACCGTGACGGGTGGTCTGACGTTCTTCGGCGCGCCGCTCAACACCTACATGACGCACTCGGCCTGCGCGATGGTGCGCAAGCTCCGAAGCGGCGGCACGCTCGGCCTGCTCTATGGCCAGGGCGGCTTCGTCACCAAGCATCATGGCCTCGTGCTGTCGCGCGCGGCGCCGAACGTCGCGCTCGAGCAGGACACGTCCGTGCAGGCGGAGGCCGACCGCAACAGGCGCAACGTGCCCGACTTCACCGCCGAGGCTGCGGGAAAGGGCAAGGTCGAGGCCTTCACCGTGATCTATCGCGCCAATGGCGAAGTCGAGCATGGCGTCACCATGCTGCGCACCGAGGACGGCCGGCGCGCGCTCGGCCGCATCCCGGCGAGCGACACGGCGACGCTGGCCTATCTGCAGGACATGGACCGCACGCCGGTCGGTACCACCGGCGACATCGTCACCGCCGGCGATGGCATGCTGGAATGGCGGGTGGGCTGACAATTCCTGCCACGCCGCAAAATCCGCCGTCATCCTGAGGTGCGAGCGGAGCGAGCCTCGAAGGATGGGCTGCGAACACCGTCGTGATCCCATCCTTCGAGGCGCGCAAGGGCGCGCACCTCAGGATGACGGCAGAGCAAGCGGCTTGAGGTGAGAGGCAGGAACGAGCTTACCTGTCATCCCCTACCCCTTCACGTCCTGCTTTTCGGATGCCGTGGTCGGCTTGCCCTTGGCGCCGGCACCGGTGACGCGGACATGGTCGCCGTCGGCGAGGCCGTCCGGCGGGGCGGTGATGATGCGATCGTCCGGCGCGAGGCCGGTGGCGATCTCGATCTCCTTGCCGAGGTCGCGGCCGATCTTCACGGTCTTGAACAGCACCTTGTCGTCAGGACCGACGGTTGCGACCCGCAGGCCACTGCTGTTGAAGATCAGCGCGCTGGCGGGAATGCTGAGCGGCGTGGATTCGCGCTGCAGATTGAGCTTCACGCTGGCATAGCTGCCCGGCATCAATTCGCCGGAGGAGTTGTCGAGCCCGAGTTGCATCCGCGTCGTGCCGGAGGCGACATCGACCGCCTGCGAGGAGGCTTCCACCGTCGCCTGGAAGGTGCGGTTCGGGTAATCCGGCAGCGCCAGCGTCGCCTTGGCGCCGATCTTGATCGCCGGGACGTAGTTCTGCGGCACGTTGACATAGACGCGCAGCTTGGTGATGTCCGAGATCGTGAACATCGCCGGGCCCGAGTTGCCGCCGGCGTTGATCAGCGCGCCGACGTCGGTGTCGCGCGAGGTCACCACGCCGTCGAACGGCGCCGTGATCTTCTTGTATCCGGCGAGCGCTTCCAGCCGCTCGACATTGGCCTGGCCGGCCTTGACCGCACCGTTCTTGTTGGAAAGGTCGGCGGTGCGCTCGTCGATCTCCTGGGCGGAGACGAAGTTCGAGGCCACCAGCGTCTTGCGCCGGTTCAACGTCGGCCTCGGAGAGCTTGGCCGAGGCCTGGGCGCTGGCGAGATCGGCGCGCGCCTGCAGCAATTGCTGGTCGAGGTCGGGCGCCTCGATCTCGGCGATCACCTGGCCGGCCTTGACGCGGGCGCCGATGTCGGCGTCCCAGTTCTTGAGATAGCCGGACACCCGGGCATAGATCGGCGCGCGGGAATAGGCCTCGAGCCGGCCCGGCAGGTCGATCGTGGGGCTCAGCGCCTTGGCATTGGGCAGCGCCACCGCGACGGTCGGAATGGCCTGGTCGTCGGTCCATTCCTTCAGCCGCGTGTCCTGTTCCTCACGGGCGCGGATCCCGGTGCCGACGATCAGGCCCGCCCCGACCAGGGCCACCACGCCGAAGATGCCCAGCTTCCGGCGTGAGACCGGGGGGCGCTTTTCAGTGGGCGGCATGCGGAATCTCCGATGAGGCGGCGGCTTTGGCGCCTTGCTTCTTGTGTACCATACTGAATACCACGGGAACAAACATCAGCGTCGCGAAGGTGGCGAAGATCAGGCCGCCGATCACGGCCCGGCCCAACGGCGCGTTCTGCTCGCCGCCCTCGCCCAGCCCCAGCGCCATCGGCGCCATGCCGATGATCATGGCAAGCGCGGTCATCAGCACCGGGCGGAACCGGACGAAGCCGGCTTCCAGGGCCGCCGCGACGGGATCGCCGAGTTCCTCATAGCGCTCGCGGGCGAAGCTGATCACGAGCACGCTGTTGGCCGTCGCCACACCCATGCACATGATGGCGCCGGTGAGCGCCGGAACCGACAGCGTGGTCTCCGTCGTGAACAGCATCCAGACAATGCCGGCGAGCGCAGCGGGCAGCGCCGTGATGATCACGAACGGGTCCGACCAGGACTGGAAGTTCACGACGATCAGGAAGTAGATCAGCACGACGGCGCCGAGCAGGCCGAACAAGAGGCCGGTGAAGGCCGAGTTCATGGTCTGCACCTGGCCGAGCAGCACCACGGACGAGCCCTTCGGCACCTCCTTGGCAGTGTCGGCGATCAGCTTGCGCACGTCGGTCGCGACGCCGCCGAGATCCCGGCCTTGCGTCGTGGCGTAGATCTGCACCAGCGACTGGATGTCATATTGCGACACCACCGCACTCGAGGTCGCGCGCTTGATGTCGGCGATGCCGCCGAGGATCGGTGCCTGGGTGTTGCCGGTCGCGGTGATCGGCAGGGTCTGCAGCGCGCTCAGCGAGTCGATCTGGTATTGCGGCGTCTGCATCACGATCGAATACGACACGCCGTTATCGGGATTGAGATAATAGGTCGGCGCCACCTGCGAGGAGCCGGCGAGGTTGACCACCAGCGAGTTGGTGACGTCGCGCTCGGTCAGGCCGACATATTGTGCGCGGGTGCGGTCGACATCGATGTTGAAGGTCGGGTTGTTCGGCGACTGCTGGATCCGCGCATCGGCGATGCCGGGGATGCGCTTGATCCCGGCCAGCAGCTTGTTGGCATAGGCGAAGTTGGCCTCGAGATTGGCGCCGCGGATCTGCAGGTCGATCGGCGCCGGCGCGCCGAAGTTCAGGATCTGGCTGACGATGTCGGCCGGCAGGAACGCGAAGCTGGTGCCCGGGAACAGCCGCGGCAATTGCTCACGCAGTGCGCGGACATGCTGTTCGGTCGGCTTGTGGCCTTCCTTGAGGCGGATCTGGATGTCGCCATCCTGCGGACCGATCACGCCGGTGTTGTTGTAGGTCATGTTGATGCCGGAGATCGGCATGCCGATGTTGTCGGTCATGGTCTCGATCTCGCCGGGCACCAGCTTGCGGATCGCCTTCTGGATGTCGGCGAGCTGGTTGGCCGTCTCCTCGACGCGGGTGCCGACCTGGGTGCGGACATGCATCAGGATGTTGCCGGCATCGACCGACGGGAAGAAGTTGCGCCCCAGGAACGGCACCAAGAGGAACGACGCGGCGACGACCGCGAGAAAGCAGCTCACGAACACCGTGCGATAACCGAGCGCCATCGCGAGCAGGCCGCGATAGCCGGCGCGGATGCGCTCGAACCGCGCCTCGAAGCCGCGCTGGAACCAGACCAAAGGATTGCGCGACTTCGGCGGCGCGCCCTCATGATGCACATGCGCCTGCAGCAGATAGTTCGCCATGGTCGGCACCAGGGTGCGCGACAGGATGAACGACCAGATCATCGCGAACATCACCGCTTCGGCCATCGGCACGAACAGGAAGCGCGCCACGCCGGTGAGGAAGAACATCGGCACGAACACGATGCAGATACAGAGCAGCGAGACGAAGGCCGGCGTCACGATCTGGTTGGCGCCGTCGAGGATCGACTGCTCGACCGGCTTGCCCTGCTCGAGGTGATAATTGATGTTCTCGATCGTCACCGTGGCGTCGTCGACCAGGATGCCGACCGCGAGCGCGAGGCCGCCGAGCGTCATGATGTTCAGCGTCTCGCCGATCAGGGACAGCATGATGATGGCGCCGAGCACCGACAGCGGGATCGACACCGCGATGATGACGGTCGAGCGCCAGCTGCCGAGGAACAAGAGGATCATGATACTGGTGAGCAGCGCGGCGATCACGCCCTCGAAGGCGACGCCGGTGATCGCGCCGCGGACGAACACCGACTGGTCGCCGATGAAGCCGATCTTGAGCGCATCCGGCATCTGGTCCTTGACCTCGATCACCTTCTGCTTGATGCCGGAGATGATATCGAGCGTCGAGGTGGCGCCGGCCTTCAGCACCATCATCAAGACCGAGCGGTTGCCGTCGACATGGACGATGTTGGTTTGCGGCGGGTTGCCGTCGCGGACCGAGGCGACGTCACGCACATAGACCATCGCGCCGTTGACCTGCTTGATCGGCAGGTCGCCGAGCTCCTCGAGCCGCAGCGGCGAGTTGTTGAGGTTGATGGTGTATTCGAAATTGCCGATCTTCTGCGTGCCGACCGGCGTGATCAGGTTCTGCGCGGCGAGCGCGTTGGCGACGTCCTGGCCCGACAGGCCGCGCGCCTGCAGCGCGGTCGAATTGAGATCGATCTGGACCTGGCGCTGCTTGCCGCCGAACGGATACGGGATCGCCGCACCAGGCACCGTGACCAGCGGCGTGCGCAGCTGGTTGATGCCGATATCGGCGAGGTTCTGCTCGGTCAGTCCCTCGCCCGACAGCGCGACCTGGATGATCGGAACCGTCGAGGCGCTGTAGTTCAGGATCAGCGGCGGCGTCGCGCCCGGCGGCATCTGCTTGAGCAGGGTTTGCGAGATCGCGGTGACCTGCGCATTGGCGGTGCGGATGTCGACGTTGGGCTGGAAGAAGATCTTGATGATGCCGACGCCGTTATAGGAATTGGCGACGATGTGCTCGATGTCGTTGACGGTCGTGGTCAGCGCGCGCTGGAACGGCGTGGTGATGCGGCCGGACATCTGGTCCGGCGGCAGGCCGGTGTACTGCCAGACCACGCCGATCACGGGGATGCGGATGTCCGGGAAGATGTCGGTCGGCGTGCGCAACGCCGCCAGCGGTCCGATAATCAACAGCAGGATCGCGAGCACGACGAAAGTATATGGCCGGCTCAGCGCGATACGGACCAGTGCGATCATAAAACAAGCGTTCCCGAAATGAAGCCCGCCCAGGCAGAGGAATCGACATTGCAAAAGCCGTTCCGTAGCGGCCGATTTACCCGATGCCGGGCAAAACGCCAACCCGCGGAGCCGCGGCGGCTTTCACTTCCTCGGCATAGTGCGTGAGGCTGCGCGCTCCGAGCGACCATGCCGGGCGCAGTGCCGCCGATCGCGTGCGGATCATCGTCAAAAAGAGACGGCTCTGCTGCGAATGCGAGCCGGCCGAGGATGCTATTTCGGCCGACGCGAGGTTAACGCATCGCTGCTCTGCGAAAATGTAAAACGTGGTGGGCCGGGTCAGCCCACCACGTCGGCATCGGTTAGGCGAAGGATGGCGGCCGCCCGAGCGGCGCCGCCGGATCAGGCGGCGCGGACGGCGTCGAGGAACTTGCTGACCTCGAGCTTGAGGCGGCTGCTGTCGCCCGAGAGCGATTGGGCCGCCGACAGCACCTGGCTCGACGCCGAGCCGGTCTCGTTGGCGCCATGCTGGACGTCGGTGATGTTGGCCGAGACCTGCTGGGTGCCTTGCGCCGCCTGCTGCACGTTGCGGGAGATTTCCTGCGTCGCCGCGCCCTGCTCTTCGACCGCGGCCGCAATGGTGGACGAGATTTCCGACAGCCGTTCGATGGTCGAGGAGATTTCCTTGATCGCGCCGACCGACTCCTGAGTCGCGGTCTGGATGCCGGCGATCTGCTGGCCAATCTCGCCGGTCGCCTTGGCGGTCTGCTCGGCCAGCGCCTTCACCTCGGACGCCACCACGGCGAAGCCGCGGCCGGCGTCGCCGGCGCGTGCCGCCTCAATGGTGGCGTTCAGCGCCAGCAAATTGGTCTGGCCGGCAATGGTGTTGATCAGCTCGACGACGTCGCCGATCCGCGCGGCGGCCTTCGACAGCTCGCTGACGCGATCGTTGGTGGTGCGCGTCTGGCCGACGGCATCGCCGGCCATCCGTGCCAACTCCTGCACCTGGCGGCTGATCTCGGTCACCGACGACGACAGCTCCTCGGTCGCCGACGCCACCGACTGGACATTGGTCGAGGCCTCCTCGGACGCCGCGGCAACCGAGGTGGTCAGCTCCTGCGAACGCCGGGCGGTCGACGACAGCGTGCCGGCGGAGGCTTCGAGCTGGGTCGAGGCCGACGACACGGTCTGCACGATCTCGCCGATCATCTGTTCGAAATTGCGGGTGATGGTGTCGACCCGGCGGCCGCGCTCGATCTTGGCTGCGGCGTCGGCAGCCGCGGCTTCATCGGCCGCCTTCTTGGCGACCAGGGCTTCCTTGAACACCTGCAGCGTATCGGCCATCGCGCCGATCTCGGTCTTCTCGCCCTGATGCGGGACGTTTGCGGTCAGGTCGCCGCGGCCCAGCGCCTGCATCGGGCTCACGATCGAGGCGATGCCGGCCGAGACGTCGCGGATCATCAGGAAGCTGACGCCGACGCCGACGATGATGGCGGCGCCAAGGATCATCGCAAGCAGCATGACGGCCGACGCGTAGCTGTTTGCCGCCTCCTGCGCCGCCTTGTCGGCGCCGGCATTGTTCGAGCTCGATGTCCTTGCGCAGGATCTCGTCGGCCTCGAGGCCGATCTTGTTGACGGTCTTGGCGTTCAGCTCATGCGCATCGTGCGGGGCCTTGCCGACATCCCTGCGCGACAGCGCCATCACCTCCTCGGTGCCCTTCTTGTAACGGGTCCAGGCATCGACCCATTGATCGTAGAGCGCGCGCTCCGCGGGGGTCGCGATCAGCGGCTCGTAGATCGCGCGGACCTTGAGGTTGGCGTCGACCACCGAGGTCAGGGTCTTCTCCTGCGCGAGCTTGTCCTCCAGCGTCTCGGACAGCATGTGTTCGCGGATCACGTTGCGATAGGTGATGACGCCGGCGCGCAGATCGCCGAGCGCACGCACGCTCGGCAGCCAGCTCGTCGTGATGTCGACGGTGTTGGCGTTGATCGACCGTAAATTCACGACCGCGAGCAGGCCCATGCCCGTCATCGCGACAAGCAGGAACGCAACCACGGCAATAATCTTGGCGCGGATCGAGAATTTGGCGAACATCGTGGGGGTCTCTTGATATCGGGCTCGCGAAGCCCGATCGAATGGCTGGGGGCGTGGCGGGACGCCGCAGACATCAAAGCCAGCCCCCCTCCTTAAGTAGGGTTAATTTGGTTCCCCGTTGAACTACGGAGGCGCTCATCTACGGCGTGGCATGATGCGCGCCAGCCGCATCAAGGCATCAACACGAGCGCATCCGAGAAAAACTCCGGCCCGCCGAAATTGCCTGATTTCAGGGCAAGCACCATCTCACCTCTCCCGGCGCCGACCGCTCGCAGAACCGGCACGCCGGCGGCGATTTCCGCACCGACCAGGAATCCAGGAATGCGCAGGCGATCGACCACGGCGCCCGAAGTTTCACCACCGGCGACCACCAGCCTGTGCACGCCCGACTGCACCAGACCATCCGCGATGTCGGCCATCGCCTGCTCGATGGCATGCCCGGCTGCATCGCGACCATGACGGGATTGCACGGCTGCCACCTGATCCGGGGTCGAGCTGCTCGCAATCAGGATCGGCCCCGCCCCGAGCCGGTCTCTGGCCCAGGCGAGCGCACGCTGCGTTTCGTCCTTGCCGGCGACCACCCGCTCGGGATCGAGGTGCAGGACCGGCATCACCTTCTCGGCGTTTGCGATCTGGCGCAGGGTCGCCTGCGAGCAACTGCCGGCAAGGCACGCCGCCGGGCCGCCGACCGGCGTCGTCAGCATCGCATCCGCGCTGTCCGGTTTGGCCTTGCTCGCGGCGACCAGCGCCCGCGCCAGGCCAAGCCCGATCCCGGAAGCGCCGACTGAAAGACGGTGATCCAGCGCGACCTGCCCGATGGTCTCGAGGTCGCGGTCGAACACCGCATCGACGATGGTGGCGCCGATGCCGCTTTGCGTGAGCTCGGCGAGCTTTGCCCGGACGGCGTCCGCGCCACGGCTCAGCGTCGCCAGATCGACCAGGCCGACCTTGGTCGTGCTTTGCCGCGCCAGCACGCGAACCAGATTGGAATCATGCATCGGGTTGAGCGGGTGGTCCTTCAGCGGACTCTCGTTCAGCGGCACCGAGCCGACGAACAGATTGCCCTGGTAGACGGTGCGGCCGGTCTCCGGGAATGCCGGAGTCACCAGCACGATGGCATCCCTGGAATCGGCGCGCAGCGCGTCCATCACGGGGCCGATGTTGCCGGCATCGGTTAAATCGAAGGTCGAGCAGATCTTGAACAGGATATGTTTGGCACCGCGGCCGCGCAGCCAGGCCTCCGCTGCGCGCGAACGCGTCACGGCGAGGCCGGCCTCGATCGAACGGCTCTTCAGCGACACCACGACGGCGTCGACCTCGGGCAGCGCGAGATCGTCCGCAGGCACGCCGATGGTCTGCACCGTGCGCAGGCCGGCGCGGGTCAGCGTGTTGGCGAGGTCGGAGGCGCCGGTATAGTCGTCGGCGATGCAACCGAGAGACAGTTTTCCGGCTCGCGTCACGGCTTCACTCCGGCATAGGGCTTGAACCAGGCGAGACCGTCGGTGGTCTTGCCGCGCGGATTGTACTCGCAGCCGACGAAGCCGCCGTAGCCGAGCCGGTCGAGCTCGCCGAACAGGAACGGATAGTTCAGCTCCTCGCCGTCGGGCTCGTTGCGCGAGGGGATCGACGCGATCTGGACGTGGCCGATGATCGGCATCATTTCACGCAGCCGCATGGTGACGTCGCCATGGATGATCTGGCAGTGGTAGATGTCGAACTGCAGCTTCAGGTTCGCGATACCAAGCTCGTTGATCAGATCGCGCGCGAAGATGAAGTCGTTGAGGAAGTAGCCGGGCACGTTGCGCGGATTGATCGGCTCGATCACGACGTCGAGGCCGTGCGGCGCGAAGAACTCTGCGGCATGGGCGACCGATTTGCGAAACGCGGCGACCGCCCTGGCATCGCTGCGGTCGGCTATTCCCGCCATCAGATGCACCCGCTTGACGCCGGTCGCCTGCACATAGGGCAGCGCGGTCTTCAGGCTTTGCTGGAGGTCGGCGAAACGGTCCGGCAGCGCGGCAAACCCCTTCTCGCCGGCGTTCCAGTCGCCCGGCGGCAGGTTGAACAGCGCCTGCGTCAGCCCATTGCCATTCAGCCGCTTGCCGACCTCCTCGGCCGGATGGTCGTAAGGAAACAGGAACTCGACCGCGGTGAAGCCCGCTTTCGCCGCCGCCTCGAAGCGGTCGAGGAACGGGACCTCGTTGAACATCATGGTGAGGTTGGCGGCAAAACGGGGCATTGCAGGATCCTCTTATTTCTCGCCTGGAAGCTTGGTGCCGGTAACCTGCGCATACATCCGCGCCACCGACGCATCGTCGTCGCGGCCCATGCCGGCGGCCGCGGTCATCAGGAACATCTGCAAGGCCGCGGCCGAGACCGGCACCGGGAAGCGTGCATTGCGCGCCATGTCCTGGATGATGCCGAGGTCCTTCACAAAAATTTCGACGGCGCTGCGCGGCGCATAGTCGCCGTCGAGCACATGCGGCATGCGGTTCTCGAACATCCAGGAATTGCCGGCGGAGGCGGTGATCACCTCATAGACCTTGCGGATGTCGAGCCCCTGCTTGGCGGCGAAGGCGATCGCCTCGGAGGCGGCCGCGATATGCACGCCGGCCAGCAGCTGGTTGATCATCTTGAACGCGGCGCCCTGCCCCGCGGCATCGCCGAGCTCGTAGAGTTTCGCCGCCATCGCATCGAGTGCCGGCCGCGCCTTCGCAAATGCCGCGGCGCTGCCGGAGGCGAGAATCGTCAATTCGCCCTGCGCCGCGCGCTGCGCGCCGCCAGAGATCGGGGCGTCGAGATAGTGCCGGCCGGTCGCCTCGAGCTGCTTTGCGAGGCGCCGCGCGATATCAGGGTCCATGGTCGCCGAGGAGATGAAGACGGCGTCCTTGGCCAAGGTCTCGGCAACGCCGTCCTTGCCGAACAGGATCGCTTCAGTCTGCGCCGCGTTGACGACAACGCTGACGACAATGTCGGCATCCCGGGCTGCCTCGGCCGGCGACTTGGCGCCCTTGCCGCCGTCGGCGACGAAGCGCGCCACCGCATCGGCCGACACGTCGCAGCCGGTCACCTCGAAACCGGCCCGCCTGAGCGAGGTCGCCATGCCGTATCCCATCGAGCCCAGCCCGATGACGGCGACACGTGATGTTGCGGAACTGGACATTTGGCGATCCCTGAACATTTTTAGTTGTTTGAGCATGACCTTTTCGGAAAACCGGCTGTCACTTTGCGCCAGCGCGGCCTTCCGGGCCCGGTTCATGCTCGTTGCTGCTTGCCTATCACGGCTTGGCCGCGCTGCCAAAGCATGAGACAAAGCGGAAAACGGATAGCGCCAAAGATGGCGCCACGAGCGAAACCGGATGAGCGAAACAAAGCATCGTGAGGACATCTGCCGCTTCGGCCGCTCGCTGTTCGAGCGCGGCCTGACGCCGGGCTCCTCGGGCAATATCAGCGTCCGGCTCGCGGACGGCGGCTGGCTGGTGACGCCGACCAACGCCTCGCTCGGCTTCCTGGATCCGGCGAAAATGTCACGGCTCGACGGCAACGGCCGGCTCGTCTCCGGCGATGCCCCGACCAAGGAAGTGCCGCTGCACACCGCGCTCTACCAGACGCGCGCCTCCGCCGGCGCCGTGGTGCACCTGCACTCGACCCATTCGGTCGCGCTCTCGATGCTGCCTGAGATCGACCCGCGCGCCGCGCTGCCGCCGATGACCGCCTATTACGTCATGAAGTGCGGCCAGACCGCGCTGGTGCCCTATTATCGCCCCGGCGATCCGGCCGTTGCCGACGCGATCCGGGGACTGGCCGGGAAATATTCATCGGTGCTGCTCGCCAATCATGGGCCCGTCGTGTCGGGCGATACGCTGGAAGCGGCGGTGTTCGCGACCGAGGAGCTGGAGGAAACCGCAAAGCTCTATCTGCTGCTGCGCGGGCTGAACCCGCGCTATTTGTCGCCCGACCAGGTGGCGGATTTGACCAGGACGTTCGGGCTCGTGCTGCCGGATCACCCCCACTAGATCAAGCGGAGGATCGATATGCGGAAGACAGTCATGATGAGGTTCACAGGCTTGGCGTTAGCGATTCCGTTCGCCGTCGGCCTTGCGGCGTCGGACGGACGGACCGAAGAGACCTTGCAAGGCATGCTGGCAACCCAGCTGCGCGCGCAAGGCTATGCCTGCGATAAGCCGCTCAAGGCCGAGCGGGACGACAAGCTCTCGAAGCCCGACAACGAGGCCTGGACGCTGACATGCAGCAACGCGACCTATCGCGTCAGCCGCGTGCCGGACCTCGCCGCCAAGGTCGAGAAGATCGACGAGAGCAAGTAGGCTGCGTGGGCTGGATCAGTAGCCCGCATGAGCGCAGCGATATGCGGGACGCCCCGGATGTCGCTGCGCTCATCCGGGCTACGGGCTGGATTGCGCGCACCACATACACTGGCGTCATCCCCGCGCAAAGGCAAAGCCTTTGTCGCTGGAGGTGCGAGCGGAGCGAGCCTCGAAGGATGAGCCACAGCGCCCGCGGCCATCCTTCGAGGCGCGCCGAAGAGGCGCGCACCTCAGGATGACGTCGGTGTGCGCGGAGAATCCCGCTACAGCCCCAGATACGCCTTGCGCACATCCGGATTGCCGCTGATCTCGGCGGCGGTGCCCTGCATCAGCACGCGGCCGGTCTGCAGGATGTACGCGCGGTCGGCGATCTCGAGGCATTCGGCCATGCGCTGTTCGACGATCAGCACCGTCATGCCGGCGTCGCGGATGCGCTTCACGGCCTGGAAGATCTCGTCGACCAGTTTCGGCATGATGCCCTGCGACGGTTCGTCGAGCATCAGAAGCCGCGGCCGCGTCATCAGCGCGCGGCCGATCGCAAGCATCTGCTGCTCGCCGCCGGACAACGTCTCTGCGCGCTGGTCGAGCCGTTCGCCAAGCCGCGGGAACAGCTTGAACACCAGATCGAGCGGCGCGTCGCGGTCGGATTGGCTGCGATAGAGATAGCTGCCGAGGCGCAGATCGTCGCGCACCGAGAGCCGCGGAAACAGCCGGCGGTTCTCCGGCACGTAAGCGATGCCGCTTGACGTGATGACGTGCTGCGGCTGGCCGTCGATGCGCTTGCCGTCGAAGGTGACGGTGCCAGCGCGCGGCCGCTCGGCGCCGGCGATCGATTTCAACAGCGTCGACTTGCCCGCGCCGTTGGCGCCGGCGACGCAGACGATCTCGCCCTTGGTGACGTCGATCGACACCGAGGAGATCGCGACCAGGCCCTGATAGGCGGTGGTGACTTCACGCACCGACAGCATGACGATCCCCGAGATAGGCAGAAATGACTTCCGGATTGCGGACGACCTCAGTCGGCTTGCCCTCGACCAGCACCTTGCCGAGATTCAGCACGATGGCGCGATCGACCAGCGGCATCACGATCTCCATCACATGCTCGACCATCAGCACGGTGATGCCGGCGGCGCGGACCTTCCGCACCAGCTCGACGCCGGTCTGCGCCTCGACCGGCGTCAGCCCGGTGAGGACTTCGTCGAGCAGCAGCAGCTTCGGCTCGGTCGCGAGCGCGCGGGCCACCTCGAGCCGGCGCTTCTCCGACGGCACGAGGTCGGCGGCGAGCTTGTCGGCGCGCGCCGCAAGGCCGCAGAACTCCAGCACCTCGTAGGCCTTCTGCCGCGCGATGCGCATTTTGGTGTTGCGGATCAGCGCGCCGACGATGACGTTGTCGATCACGGTCATGGTCTCAAAACTCTTGACGACCTGGAAGGTACGCCCGACGCCGCGCTGGCAGCGTTCCGCCGCCGGCAGCTTGGTCACGTCCTCGCCGTCGAAGATGATCGAGCCCTGGGTCGGCGGCAGCACGCCCGCGATCAGGTTGAACAGCGTCGACTTGCCGGCGCCGTTGGGGCCGATCAGGCCGACGATCTCGCCGCGCCCGACCGAGATCGAGACATCGCTGTTGGCGACGAGGCCGCCGAAGCGCTGCCATACTGCGCGCGTTTCCAGCAGCGCCGTCATCGTGCAGCTCCCTTGCGCAGGGAGAACACGCTGACCAGGCCGCGCGGCAGCGCCAGCGAGATCACGACGATCAGCGTGCCGTAGACGATGAGGTCGACGCCGCGCCCGGAGCCGCCGATGAACGAGCGCGTCAGTTCGGTGAGCGGGATCAGGATGACAGCGCCCAGTACCGGGCCCCACAAGGTGCCGATGCCGCCAAGCACCGCAGGCAGCGCCATCAGCAGCGAGAACTGGAAGCCCATCACGCTTTCAGGATCGATGTAGGAGACGAACTGGGCGTAGAAGCTGCCGCCGACCGCAACGAGGAAGGCCGAGACCGCCGCCGCGCCCATCTTGGAATTGAACACGACCACGCCGAGGCTTTCGGCCGCATCGGGATTGTCCTTCACCGCGCGCCACCAGTAGCCCCATTTGGAATCCTCCAGCCACCAGGTGACGAACCAGGCGATGCAGGCCAGCGCCAGCGCGAAATAGAAGTAAGGCAGCTTCGAGCGGGTGAACTGGAATTTCAGCCAGCTGTCGCCGCGCACCGGGATGTCGATGCCGAGCGCGGCGCCGGCCCAATCCCAGTTCTGGATCAACAGCAGCGCGATCTCGGCGATCACGATGGTCGCGATCACGAAATAATGCCCGCGCAGGCGGAAGCAGGGGTAGCCGAGCGCCATCGCGATCAATGCGGAGATCGCCCCGCCCGCCAGCATACCGAACCACGGCAGCACGCCGAACTTGGTGAACAAGAGCGCGGTGGTGTAGGCGCCGAGCCCGAAATACAGCGCATGGCCGAGCGAGATCTGTCCGCAATAGCCGGACAGGATGTTCCAGCTCTGCGACAGCGCCGCATACATCAGCGTCAGCACCATGATGTTCTGGACGTAGACGTCCTTGACAAACAGCGGCACCAGCGCGGCGATCACCGCGAGGCAGGCCGCCACGATCAGGTCACGCCTGCGGCGTTGGGCGAACTGGGTGTCCATCACATCGATCCGAACAGGCCACGCGGGCGGATGAAGACGACCAGCAGGTAAACGGCATAGATGCCGACCGATTTCAGCGACGGCGGCAGGATCAGCGCGGTGGTTGCTTCCACCAGGCCGACGATGATGCCGCCGGCAAAGGCGCCGAACACGCTGCCGAAGCCGCCGAGCGCCACGGTGACGTAAGCGATCAGGGCAAACGACGCGCCGACATCGGGATAGACGTAGAAGAAGATCGCCATGATGGCGCCGGCGAGGCCGACCAGCGCCGCACCAAGGCCCCAGCCGAGCGCGAACACGCGGTTCTTGTCAATGCCGACCAGCGCCACCGCGCCGGCGTCTTCGCGCGTCGCCTCGAGCGCGCGGCCGAAATCGGTGCGATTGATGAAGAAGTACAGCGCGACAAAGGCCGCGATCGACAGCATCGCGCCGATCAGCTGCGGCTCCGGCAGATAGATGCCGGCGATCGACACCGTCTTGCCGCCGACCCAGGAGTTGGTGACGCTGCGGTAGTCGGGCGTGAAGAAGAACTGGGCGAGGCCCCGCATCACGATCGCCAGCCCGAAGGTCGAGAAGATCTGCACCATGCCGGCATTGGCCTTGGCGCGCATCGCGAAGCGGACGATCAACAGATAGACCACCGCACCGAACACGAACAGTGCCGCGGCGACCAGCGGCGCCGAGAGCAAGGGATCGATCGCGAAGAACGCGAACAGGAAGAAGGTCGCGTACATCGCGATCATCAGGAACTCGCCGTGCGCGAAATTCACGACGTCCATCAATCCGAAGATCAATGCGAGGCCTGCGGCGATCAGTCCGTAGAGCAGCCCCATCAACAGGCCGCTCGCCAAACTCTGGATAATGGTCTCGGCTGTCACCGTCGACGCTCCATGTTCCGACCATTGTCTTTAGCCCCCGTCATTGCGAGGAGCGAAGCGACGAAGCAATCCATGCTTCCTTTTCGCGGAGACGTGGATTGCTTCGCTTCGCTCGCAATGACGGAACATGCGAGACTCTGAATGATGTCTTCGGCTGTCACCGCCGTTTGCCCCCTCAATAGCGTTTTCGAGCGAAGTGGATACCGGTTCGCGCTAGGAAAACGCGTCGCAACAAGAATCCAGAGCTCCGTTCCGATACGATCGGAACGGACGCTCTGGCGCCCGACCGATCAGCTGTTCATCGGCCAGATCGCCTCGGAGACGGCGGCCTGTTCCGGGAAGATCGTCACGAAGTTCTTCGCGGAGTACTGCAACAGCACCGGATCGGCGAAGTTGTTCTGCCCCATCTCGTCGAACTTGACGCGCCGCCACGGCATGATGGTCTGATCGCCCGGCATGTCGGTGGCGACCAGCGCCTCGCGGATCTTGTCGCCGTCGGTCGACTTGGCGCGGTTGATGGCGTCCGCCATCACGATCAGGCCCATGAACTGGCGCGACGAATAGTCGTTGAAGTCCTTGCCCGACTTGGCGCGGTACATCTCGTTGATCAGACCGACCATCGGCCGCTTCTGCGCCAGGTCGAGCGAGAAGCTGCCGCGCGAGATCACGCCCTCGAGCTTGTCGCCGACCGCGTCATAGGTCGCCTTTTCCGAGAAGCCGGCGTCCTGCGCCATGATGTTCTTCGGCTTGTAGCCGAGCTCGGCCATGGTCTTGACCAGGAGGATCGCGTCGGTGGTGTAGCTCGACGGCATCAGCACGTCGGCATTCGCCGCCTTGAGCTGCTGCACCTCGGCGGTCAGCGACGGCGAGTTGGCGCGGTACTTGATGTCGGCCACGATCTTGTAGCCGCGCTCGCCGGCGAGCTTGGTCTGCGCGTTCGCCGAATCGGTGCCGAAGATGGTGTCCTCGTGGAACAGCGCCAGCGTTTCGATCTTCTGGCCCTTCTTCTTCATCGCATCGAAGAAGTCGAACATCGCTGTCGAGAACATCTCGTCATGCGGCGAGGCGCGGAAATAGTATTTCAGGCCGCGGCGATGCAGGCTCGGCGAGGAATTGTCGGCCGAGAGGAACGGAACGCCGTAGCGCTCGCAGATCTGGCTGACGGTGACGGCGACCGCGCTCTGATAGGTGCCGATCACGGCGCAGACCTTCTCCTGCGTGATCAGGCGCTCGGCTTCGGCGCGGCCCTTCTGCGGATCGGCCTGGTGGTCGGCGAACACGAGCTTGACCTTGGCGCCGCCGAGGCCGGACAGGCCCTCGCCCTTGGCGAGCGGCAATGCGAAATCATAATTCTTGTTGATGATGTCTGCCGCGGTCTCGAACGCGCGCTGCGCGTCGACGCCGATCTGGGCGCTGGCGCCCGACAGCGGATAGATCACGCCGATTGCCACTTCACTGGTCTGCGCGCGCGCGGCCATCGGACCGAGCGCCGCGGCGGCAGTGGCACCCAGCAACACGTTACGGCGAGA
Organism: Bradyrhizobium sp. BR 1433; assembly: GCF_051547665.1. Classification (NCBI taxonomy): domain Bacteria; kingdom Pseudomonadati; phylum Pseudomonadota; class Alphaproteobacteria; order Hyphomicrobiales; family Nitrobacteraceae; genus Bradyrhizobium; species Bradyrhizobium sp. BR 1433. Next base: position 7,816,933 of record NZ_JBPUGG010000001.1, on the reverse strand, counting down.
GATCGTCATCGAAATTTCCCCTTGGTCAGCTTGTTATCATCGATGTGACGCTTGTAGCGCGCAGTAAAGCCTCAATGAATTGCACGAATTGCCTATTCAGAGCACAGCGAGCTGCTTGTTCCTGAGATCGGTCACCAGCATCAGGCCCGGCGAATGCGTGATCGCGAACGGCAGCTTCGCACTTGCGATCACCGATTGCGGCGTCACGCCACAGGCCCAGAACACCGGGATCTCGTCATCGGCGACCGGTACTGCATCGCCGTAATCGGGCTTGGCGATATCCTTGATGCCGATCGCATGCGGATGGCCGAGATGGACCGGCGCGCCATGCACCGACGGGAAGCGCGAGGTGATCTGCACCGCGCGGATCGCATCCGCCGGTTTGAACGGGCGCATCGACACCACCATGGGTCCCGCGAACGGCCCGAACGGGCTGCAGGCGATATTGGTGCGGTACATTGGCACACGCAGATTGCGTTCAATGTGACGGATCGGCAGGCCCTCATCCAGCAGCGCCTCCTCGAACGAGTAGGAGCAGCCGAGCACGAAGGTGACGAGATCGTCGCGCCAGTATTTGGTGATGTCGGTCGGCTCGTCCGCCACCTCGCCGTCGCGCCAGACCCGGTAGCGCGGCACGTCGGTGCGGATGTCGAGGTCGAGACCAAGGGCCGGAATGCGGGGATCGCCGACGTCAGACATGCCGATGATCGGGCACGGCTTCGGATTGAGCTGGCAGAAGCGGTGGAAGGCGCCGGCGAGCTTTTCCGGCAGGATCGCGAGATTGCCCTGGACGAAACCGTTGGCGAGGCCGGCTGTGGTGGCCGAGGCCACGCCGTCACGGCAGGCGCGGCGCGCTTCGACGCTCGCCGGCACTGGTTCCCCCTGAGATCGCTGCACTGCCGCAAAAACAGTCATGGGATTCTCCTGCCCATAATCTCGACAAGGACAAACCAACACCAAGCGTGATATAATGTCTAATCGTCCTTTCTAATCAAAATCGATAAAACAGATTTATCGATCGGGAAAATGCTTCCAATGACGGACTTCCGCTCGATCGAGACATTTCTTTGGGTCGTCAAGCTCGGCAGCTTCCGCGGCGCCGCCCAGCGGCTCAACACCACCCAGCCGGCGATCTCCCAGCGCATTGCCCAGCTCGAGCGCGAAATGGGCGTCAAGCTGCTCAACCGCGACCACCGGGTGGCCTCGCCGACCCCGAGTGGACGGCTGATGATGATCTATGCCGAGAAGCTGATCGGCCTGCGTTCGGAGATGATGGCCGAGGTCGGCGACCGTTCGGCGATGCGCGGCGCGCTGCGGCTCGGTGTCGCGGAGACCATCGTGCACACCTGGCTGCCGCGCCTCGTCAAGAGCGTCAACGAGGTCTACCCGAACCTGTCGTTGGAGATCGAGGTCGACATCACGCCCAATCTGACGCAGCGGCTGCTGGCGCAGGAGATCGAGCTCGCCTTCGTGCTTGGACCGGTCTCGGCGTCCGGCGCGCACAACCACGTGCTGTGCGATTACCCGATCGGTTTCCTGGCGAGCCCGGCGCTCGGCCTCGGCGACGGCCCGGTGGCGCGGCAGGACCTGGCGCGGTTTCCGATCATCACCTTTCCGCGCAAGACCCAGCCCTACGAGACCGTGCGCGCGCTGTTCAACGCCCCCGATCTGCCGCCGATCCGGCTGCACGCCTCGACCTCGCTCGCGACCGTGATCCATATGGCCAATGAAGGGCTTGGCATCGCGGTGATCCCGGCGGCAATCGTCGAGAACGAGCTCGCCGACGGGCGCTTGCTGCTGCTCGATACCGACCTCAAGCTGCCGCCCCTCACCTTCACCGCGAGCTGGCTCGCCTCGCCCGATGCGGTCGCCATCGAGCGCGTCGCCAATCTCGCCCGGCAGATCGCGCAGGCGAGCGTGGCGGTTGACGGCGCGAGAGTGGCGCGTCATTGAACGATTGCCGGATAGATGAAGTGTCATTCCGGGGCGATGCGTCAGCATCGAACCCGGAATCTCGAGATTCCGGGTTCGGCTCTTCGAGCCGCCCCGGAATGACAGATGAAATGGACTGACGACATGAGCCGAGCCGCCACCAACCTGCAGATCAATTCCGCCCGCCTCTGGGGCACCATCCACGAAACCGCGCAGTTCGGTGCAACGCCCAAGGGCGGTGTGCGGCGGCTGACCTTGAGCGCCGAAGACAAGCAGGTGCGCGACTGGTTCCGCAAGGCATGCGCGGACGCCGGCCTCGAGGTGCAGGTCGACGCGCTCGGCTCGATGTTCGGGTTGAGGAAAGGACGGGATATGTCGAAGCCGCCGATCGGCGTCGGCTCGCATCTCGACACCCAGCCGACCGGCGGCAAATATGACGGCGTGCTCGGCACGCTGGCGGCGCTCGAAATGGTGCGCACGCTCAACGATGCCGGGATCGAGACCGAGCTGCCGATCTGCATCTGCAACTGGACCAATGAGGAAGGCTCGCGCTTTGCGCCGGCAATGATGGCATCGGCCGCCTATGTCGGCGATTTCACCACCGACGACATCCTGTCGCGCAAGGACGCCGAGGGCGTCACGGTGGCGCAGGCGCTGGACACGATTGGTTATCGCGGCGACGCCCCGGTCGGCCGCCAGAAGTTCACCAGCTTCGTCGAGCTGCATATCGAGCAGGGTCCGATCCTGGAGGCCGAGGGCAAGACCATCGGCGTGGTCGATTCCGGCCAGGGCGTGTTGTGGTACGACGGCAAGATCACCGGCTTCGAGAGCCACGCCGGCTCGACCCCGATGCCGCTGCGCCGCGATGCGCTGGCGACGCTGTCGGAGATCGTGCTGGCGATGGAGAGCATCGCGAAGAAGCACGGCCCGAAGGCAGTCGGCACCATCGGCGAGGCCGTGATCGCCGCGCCCTCGCGCAACGTCATCCCCGGCGAGATCGCCTTCACGGTGGATTGCCGCAGCGCCGACGCTGGAATCATGGATGCGCTGGATCGCGACCTGCGTGCCGCTGTGAGCGAGATCGCAGCAAAGCGCAAGGTCGAGGTGCAGCTTGATCTCGTCTGGCGCAAGGCGCCGACGCACTTCGATCCGAAGCTGGTCGACGCGGTCGAGAACGCCGCCAAGCAGCTCGGCTATTCGCACCGCCGCATCACCTCGGGCGCCGGCCACGACGCCTGCAACCTCAACACGGTGATGCCGGCAGCGATGGTGTTCGTGCCCTGCAAGGACGGCATCAGCCATAATCGAGCTGGAAGATGCCAAGCAGACAGATTGCGCCGCTGGCGCCAACGTCCTGATGCATACGGTGCTGGCGCTCGCCGGCGTCGCGTCCTGATCATCATTTCTCCTCATCGGATGGAGGCTTTCGTGCGCGCAGTGTTTGTCGACGCCAATGAATCGCTTGCTGTCATCACGGAACGACTGGAAAAGGCCGGCGATCCCAGGATGCGGATCAATCGCAACCCGGACATCAAGTCCGAGGACTATCCGGCGGTGCTCGACGGCGCCGAGATTGCGGTGGTCGACCACACCGCGCTGCCGACCGATGTTGCGAAGAAGTGCGCCGGCCTGAAGCACGTCGTGTTCCTCGGCACCGGCGCGCGCAGCTACATGAACCCGGAAGAGCTTGCCGAGCTCGGTATCTCCGTGCACCTGATCAAGGGCTATGGCGACACCGCGGTCGCGGAATCAGCGATCGCGCTGATGTGGTCGTCGGCGCGCGTGATCGCGCAGATGGACCGCGAGATGCGCGCCGGCAACTGGCTGCGCGAGGACGGCATGCAGCTCACCGGCAAGACGCTCGGCCTGGTCGGCTTCGGCGGCATCGCCGCCGAGGTCGCCCGCATCGCACTCGGCAGCGGCATGAAGGTGATCGCCTGGAACCGGTCGGCCAAGAGCCATCCGGGCGTCGAATTCGTCGATCTCGACACCGTGCTGGGGAGCAGCGACGTGGTCTCGATTCACCTGCTGCTGAACGACGAGACCCGCGGCCTGATCACGCGCGACAAGATCGCGAAGATGAAAAAGGGCGTGGTGCTGATCAACACCGCGCGCGGCGCGATCGTCGACGAGCAGGCGATGATCGATGCGCTCAATTCGGGCCACATCCGCCACGCCGGCCTCGACGTCTACAACATCGAGCCGCTACCGAAGGATCACCCGCTTACCAAAATCCCGAACGTGACGCTGTCGGCGCACTCCGCCTTCCGCACGCCCGAGGCGAGCGAGAATCTGATCCACGCGGCGTGGGAGCACTGCCGCAGGATCGTGAAGGGGTGATCGTAGGGCGGGTTAGCGAATCGTAACCCGCAGACTTTGTACCCGTGGAAAGAAACGGTGGGTTACGCCTTCGGCTAACCCACCCTACGCACTACTCCACTGTCGTCCCGGCCAAGCGAAGCGCGAGCCGGGACCCATAACCACCACTGCGCATTGTCACGAAGGCTGGGGCCACAGCCCGTCACAATAACTAGAACTCTGTGGTTATGGGTCCCTGCTTTCGCAGGGACGACGATGTGGCGATGGCGCGAACTAATCCACCATCTCTGCGACGGCCTTGCCGCACGTCGTGGTATCGGCATTGCCGCCGAGGTCGCGCGTGCGCAGCGTGCGTTCGCCGAGCGTGCGCTCGATCGCGCCGACGATCGCAGCCGCCGCCTGCTTCTCGCCGAGATGCTCCAGCATCATGGCGCCCGACCAGATCATGCCGATCGGGTTGGCAATGCCCTGCCCGGCAATGTCGGGCGCCGAGCCATGCACCGGCTCGAACACCGAGGGGAAATCGCCTTCCGGATTGATGTTGCCCGACGGCGCGATGCCGATCGTGCCGGTGCAGGCCGGGCCGAGATCGGAGAGGATGTCCCCGAACAAATTGGAGCCGACCACGACGTCGAACCAGTCCGGATGCAGCACGAAGTTCGCGGTCAGGATGTCGATGTGGTACTTGTCCCACTTCACGCCGGGATACTTCTTGGCCATCGCCTCCACGCGCTCATCCCAATAGGGCATGGTGATGGAGATGCCGTTCGACTTGGTCGCCGACGTCAGATGCTTCTTCGGCCGCGACTGCGCCAGATCGAACGCGAATTTCAGGATGCGGTCGACGCCGGTGCGGGTCATCACCGTCTGCTGCGTGACAAATTCGCGGTCGGTGTCCGGGAACATGCGGCCGCCGATGGAAGAGTATTCGCCCTCGGTGTTCTCGCGCACCACCCAGAAATCGATGTCGCCGGGCTTGCGGTTCGCCAGCGGCGACGGCACGCCGGGCATCAGCCGCACCGGGCGCAGATTGACGTACTGGTCGAACTCGCGGCGGAATTTTATGAGCGATCCCCACAACGAGATATGGTCAGGTATTTTCGCCGGCCAGCCGACCGCGCCGAAATAGATCGCATCATGCTTGCCGATCTGGTTCTTCCAGTCGGCCGGCATCATCTCGCCGTGCTTCTCGTAATAGTCGTAGGAGGCGAAGTCGAAATGGTCGAATTTCACGTCGACGCCGTGCTTCTTCGCCGCCGCCTCGATGACGCGCAGGCCCTCCGGCATCACTTCCTTGCCGATGCCGTCGCCGGGAATGACCGCGATCCGATACTGCTTCTTTGCGCTGCTCATCGAGAACACCCTTGTGATTTGCCCGGCCGGCAATGCCGCCTATTCTGATGGCCCTGCAATGGACCAAACTTCGCGCGAGCGCAACGCTGCAGTGCAGTGTTGACCGCGGCGCGACCCTGCCCACCAAATTCGCCGACACCCACTCCTCATACCCAAGCGAGACATCCCATGGATCTGCATCTGCGCGGCAAGCGTGTCCTGATCACCGGCGCCTCCAAGGGCATTGGCGCGGCCGCCGCCGAGGCCTTTGCCGAGGAAGGCGCCAACCTGCTGCTCGCGGCCCGCAACGGCGACCAGCTCAAGGCGCTCGCCGAGCGGCTGCGCTCCGCGCACCAGATATCTGCCGCGACCAGCGTGGTGGATCTGCGCAAGTCCGAGGATCTCGCGCGCCTCGCCAAGGAGGCCGCCGACATCGATATCCTCGTCAACAATGCCGGCGATATCCCCGGCGGCTCGATCGACAAGATCGACGAGGCGACCTGGCGGCATGCCTGGGAGCTCAAGGTGTTCGGCTATGTCAACCTGACGCGCGCGATCTACGAGCAGATGAAGGCGCGCGGCGGCGGCGTGATCGTCGACGACATCGGCGCGGCCGGCGAGAAGTTCGACGCCAATTACATCTGCGGCAGCGCCGGCAATGCGGCGCTGATGGCGTTCACCCGCGCGCTCGGCGGCAAGAGCCTCGCCGACAACATCCGCGTCGTCGGCATCAATCCCGGCCCGGTCGGCACCGACCGCCACGTCACGCTGCTCAAGACCCGCGCCAAGAACCAGTTCGGCGACGAGAACCGATACAAGGAGTTCCAGAAAGGCCTGCCGCTCGGCCGCCCCGCGCATGCGCGCGAGATCGGCGACCTCATGGCGTTCCTCGCCTCCGACCGCGCGGGCTATACGTCGGGCGTGATCTACACGGTCGATGGCGGGCTGACGTCGGGGTGGGGTTAGAATCGCCCCCTCCGCTTGTACCGCCGTCATCCTGAGAGCCTGACTGAAAAATGGGTGAGTGATCTCAGTGGGGTGTGATTCCATCGGATTTGCAAAGATTCGAGGGAGAGCACGATGCCCTGGACCAAGATCACTCGGAGCAATATCGGCGGGACGATCTGCGTTATGCAAGCGATATGACCGATGCGGAGTGGGCGCTGATCAGACGCCTGTTGCCGCGAGCGAACCGGCGCGGCCGGCCGCGTAAGACGGAGCTGCGTCGTGTGATCGAAGCGATCCTCTATATCGTTTCGAACCGGCTGCCAGTGGCGGGCGTTGCCGCAGGAGTTCCCGCCCTATTCGACGGTGCAGGGCTATTTTTATAGATGGCGGGATACAGGCCGGTGGCAGAGGATTGTCAGCGTGCTTGTCCGACGGGCGCGAAAAAGCTTGGACGGACACCGAAGCCGACGGCAGCCGTGATCGACAGTCAAAGTGCGCCAACCACGCAAGCTGGCGGACCGCGCGGCTACGATGCAGGCAAGCGCATCTACGGCCGCAAGCGGCATATCGTGACGGATACCAATGGCCTCCTCCTCGGGGTTCATGTTCATCCGGCCAACGTTCAGGACTGCCATGGCGCCGTACCGCTGCTGAAGAACGTGCGGATGAACTTCCCCCGGCTGCGCCACGTCTTTGCCGACCGGATCTACCGCGGAAATCAACTCCTCGACGCGCTCTCAGACTGCGGTCCATGGACTGTCGAGATCGTCGAGCGGCCCCAAGGCGTCAAAGGCTTCCAGCTTCTGCCGAGGCGGTGGGTGGTTGAACGCACATTCGCTTGGTTCGGCAGATGCCGCCGCCTCGCCAAGGACTTCGAGGCGACGGTGGCAACCGAAGCTGCCTGGCTGCTGATTGCACACATCAGGCTCCTGACCCGCAAACTCGCGGCTGCACCTAAGGTTGGGTGATTTATGAGTCGAACTCTGAGGAGCCGCGCGTAGCGCGACGTCTCGAAGGATGGGCCACGGGCTACGTCATCCTTCGAGGCTCGCGAGAGCTCGCACCTCCAGCGACAAAGGCGAAGCCTTTGCGCGGGGATGACGTCAACTCGCCGTCCGCTCGAACAGCTGCCGGATCAACGTCGTGATGCGGCCCTGCGGCGCCAGCATCTGGTTCATGATGGAGAAATGATCGGCGCCGGCGATCTCCTCATAGGTCACCGGCAGGCCGTAGCGGGCGCGATGGCCGGCGAAATCGGCGGTCTGCTTGCGCAGCAGCGGCAATTCGGCGCTGCCGACCACCAGTGACAGCGGCTTTGCCGTGCCGCCCTCTTGCATCATCGGCGAGTTGCGCCGCGACGCCGCTTCGTCGAGCCTCAGCTTTTCGTTGAGGTAGGAATGCCTGATCGGCTCGAGGCCGTAGATTCCTGAGATCGCCATGCCGGCCCGGACATGGGCGTTCGACAGCGCCATCGATGTCAAATGTCCGCCGGCCGACCAGCCCGACACCACGATAGCATCGGCAGCGGCCCCGAGCGCGGGCAACTGCCCGGCCAGATAATCGATGCCCGTGTGGATCTCGGCGACGATGTCATCGAGCGTCGCATCCGGCGCCAGCGTATAGCCGATCAGCGCGACATTGATGCCGTGGGCCATCGGCCCCGCGGCGAAGATCGTGAACACTTCCTTGGCACGGGTCTGCCAATAGCCGCCGTGGATGAACAATAACGTCGGCGCGCCGTCGCGGGCTTTCAGGAAGTCGATCCGGTTGCGCTCGCGCGGGCCGTATCTGAGGTCGAGATGGCCGGCGTGCTTTTGCCGCAGCGCTGCCGAGCGCTGCTCCCAGCCGGCGGCGATCTCGGCGCTGCCCTTGACCGCAACGCCGTTGTTCAAACCGAGATCGCGCTCCTGCTGGCTCATCGCGCGCCAGTCCAGCGCGGAAAACAACGCTGCCATCCCTGCCCCTTCCGTTCACGTCGCATTGCCACGACGGCAAAAAGTGTTCTACAGCACAAGCAAACAGAAGGCATAGGAGCAACGGCGCATGGCTGATCAGGGCTTGGTGAAGGAAACGGCGTGTGCCGTCGTCGAGAAGCTGAAGGCCGGTGACGTCACGCCGCTCGATCTGCTCGACGTGCTGGAGACGCGCATCGCCGAGGTGGACGGCAAGGTCAACGCACTGCCGACGCTCTGCTTCGACCGCGCCCGCACCCACGCCAAGTCCCTGATGCAGAAACCGGTCAGCGAGCGCGGCCTGCTCGCGGGCCTTCCGGTTCCGATCAAGGACCTCACCGCCGTCTCCGGCGTGCTGACCACGCTGGGCTCGCCGATCTTCAAGGACAACGTCCCGGCGAAGTCGGACATCCTGGTCGAGCGGCTCGAAGAGAATGGCGGCGTGATCTACGCCAAGTCGAACACGCCGGAATTCGGCGCCGGCGCCAACACCTTCAACGAGGTGTTCGGCCCGACCCGCAATCCCTGGGACACATCGCGCTCGGCCGCCGGCTCCTCCGGCGGCGCCGCGGCGGCACTTGCGAGCGGCACCGCGTGGCTGGCGCACGGCTCCGACATGGGCGGCAGCCTGCGCAATCCGGCGAGCTTCTGCGGCATCGTCGGCCTCCGGCCGTCGATCGGCCGCGTCGCGCAGACGCCGAAATTCGGCGTCGACCGCACGCTCGGCCAGCAGGGACCGATGGCACGCAATGTCGAGGACCTCGCGCTGCTGCTCGACGCGATGAGCGGCGAGCATGCCGCCGATCCGCTGTCGCTGCCCGCACTGCCGACGTCGTTCCTGTCGGCGGCGCGGTCAGGCAGCAGGCCGAAGCGCATCGCCTATTCGCCCGATCTCGGCATCACGCCGGTCGATCCCGAGGTCAAGGCCGTGACCCGCAAGGCGGCGGAGCGGTTCGCGGCAGCCGGTGCGATCGTCGAGGAGGCGCACCCCAATTTCAGCGAAGCCCATGAATGCTTCCACGTGCTGCGCGCGTTCGATTTCGCAATCAGCAAGGCCGAACTGCTGCGCACCAAACGCGATCTGCTGAAGCCCGAGGTGATCTGGAACATCGAGGAAGGGTTGAAGCTCACGGTCGAGAAGCTCGAACGCGCCGAGGGCGCAGCGCGTCGCGATGACGGCGCGTGCGCTCGAATTCTTCGACAAGTACGACCTGCTGCTGGCGCCCGCGACCATCGTGGCGCCGTTTCCGGTCGAGAACCGCTATGTCGCCGAGTGCGACGGCAAGAAGTTCGACAATTACGTCGAATGGCTCGGCATCGTCTACGCGATCACGCTGGCCTGCTGCCCGGCGCTGTCGCTGCCCTGCGGCTTCACCGCCTCGGGCCTGCCGGTCGGCCTGCAGATGGTCGCAAAGCCGCGCGCCGAGGCGCAGCTTCTGGCCGGCGCGAAAGTGCTGGAGGACATTCTGGGCGTGCGCGGCACCACCCCGATCGATCCGCGGCCGCCGCAATCCTGACCCTTATGGTGGAGAGGCGGGCGATACCCTCCACTTCGTCATTGCGAGCGAAGCGAAGCGATCTGTCACCGAGCGCGCAGAACGATGGATTGCTTCGTCGCTTCAGCGCAAAATTGCTCTGCAATTTTGTCGCGAGCTCCTCGCAATGACGGGGCTATCTATCTCTATGGCACGAAGGGATAGGCTGCAGACGATCTGCCCTACGCCTTATCCTCCGTCGCCTGCAGCGCCACGGTGAGTGCTGCCTTGGTCTGCTCGACGATTTCGTCCAGCAACTCCTCGCGGCTGATCTGCGCGGACTCGCCGGTCAGCAGGCCCTGCTCGGCGAGCATCACGATGCCGTGCAGCCCGGCCCAGATCTTCAGCGCCTGCCGCTCGCGCAATAGCCCGACCGCCGGCGCCTCGAACAACTCGATCAGCAGTGCCAGCGTTTCCATCGCCGCGGTGTGCAGCTCGCTGCCCTTGGGCGCGCAGGCCATGGTGCGCGACGCGAACATCAGCCGGTAGATGCCGTGGCGCTCGAGCCCGAAGGCGAGCGCGGCCTGGGCAAAGCGCGACAGCTTCGAGCCCTTGCCGGACTGCTCGATCGCCTCGCGCATGACCACGTTGAACTGCCGGAACGCTTCCGCGGTCACCGCCTCCAGCAGCGCCTCGCGGTCGGCGAAATGCCGGTACGGCGCCGGCTGCGAGACGCCGAGCTGCTTGGCCAGCGCCTTGATGCTGATCGCCTCGGGACCACCGAGTTCGACCTCGCGTAACGCGGCCTGGATCAGGGCTTCGCGGAGGTCGCCATGGTGGTAGGTTTTGAACGGCTTACGAACGATTTGTCCCATTGCGGCAATGATCGCTGAATTTTCGCTTGACGCGCAAGCGCGACGATAATGTAATATACTATAACTTGGTGATCCGGTTAAGAGGCCGGCCGCCAAGCAAGCCAAGAGCTTGCCTAAACAAGAACTTGCCTAAACAAGGCTTGCATAAACCGGAATGAGGAACCCGGCGCAACCCACAATGCGCCAGAGCCGAGGGAGGTGCTTGCATGTCCAAGCTCAAAATCCGCGTCGACCAGGACAAGTGCCAGGGTCACGCCCGCTGCAAATCACTCGCCCCGAACTGTTCGAGCTCGACGAATACGGCAATGCCCATGAGGTCGGCGACGGGACCGTCCCGGCCGGGCTCGAGGACAAGGCCTGGCTCGCGCAGACCAATTGCCCGGAAATCGCGATCGAAGTCACCGAGGAATGACGGCCAGCCGGGGACGGCCGTGCGCCGCCCGTTGAGCCAACCAGCGTTTGATCGAACGAGAAGGAAACGAGCTGATGTCCGATTCCCCGTCCGCAAGCTATCTGCCCGAACATCCCCCGGTCTCCGACTGGGTCCATGATTTCGACCATACCGATCCGGTCTGGACCGACGACCCGTTCCCGATCTGGGAGACGCTGCGCGCGGCTTCGCCCGTCGTGCATACCGAGCGCTTCCTCGGCTGCTACATGCCGACCACCTATCAGGCGGTGAAGGAGATCGCCTACGACACCGAGCACTTCTCCTCGCGCCGCGTCATCGTGCGCGACATCCGCCCCGAGATCACCGCTCGCGCGCCGCCGATCACCTCCGATCCGCCGGAGCACAAGCCCGCCAAGCAGGTGCTGCTGCCGCCGTTCACGCCGGACGCGATGAAGCGGCTGGAGCCGCGGGTGCGCGCGATCTGCAACGAGCTGATCGACGAATTCATCGCCGATGGCCATTGCGACGCCGCCGCGCGCTACACCAAGCACATCCCGGTGCGCGCCATCGCTCACATGCTGGGAATTCCCGAGAAGGACGGCGATCTCTTCATCAAATGGATCCACCAGATCCTCGAGCTCGGCATCAAGAACGAAGACGAGCTGATGAACGGCGTGCGCGAGATGACCGGCTACTTCGTGGCCCATCTCGAGCAGCGCAAGCTTGAGCCGGGCGACGATCTGATCTCGCAGCTGCTGCGGGCAAAGGGCCCCGGCGGCCAGCCGCTCACCGACGAGCATGTGCTCGGCTCGCTGCGGCTGCTTCTGATCGCCGGCATCGACACCACCTGGAGCGCGATCGGCTCCTCGCTCTGGCACCTCGCCAAAACGCCGGCCGATCGCGAGCGCCTGATCGCGGAGCCGGCACTGATCCCGACCGCGATCGAGGAATTCCTGCGCGCGTATTCGCCGGTGACGATGGCGCGCGAGGTGATGAAGGAGACCACGATCTCCGGCTGCCCTGTGAAGGCAGGCAACATGGTGCTGCTGTCCTTCCCCGCCGCCAATCGCGATCCCGCCATGTTCCCCGATGCGGACAAGGTGGTGATCGACCGCAAGGAGAACCGCCACGCCGCCTTCGGCCTCGGCATCCACCGCTGCGTCGGTTCCAACCTTGCGCGGATGGAGATGCAGGTCGCGATCGAGGAATGGCTGAAGCGGATCCCGGATTTCCGGCTCGATCCGGCCGGCAAGGTCACCTGGTCGGAAGGCACGGTGCGCGGCCCGCGTCAACTGCCTGTTCTGTTCGGCAACAACGCCTGAGGAACCGGACAGCGGTTACATCACGTCACCCAATGAGGTAGCTTGCCCGGAATCGAACCGACGAGTCCGGGAGCAATGCAATGTCCGAACAAACCGCTCAGCCCGCGAGCGATCATCTCGACATCCACGACGTCGAGCGGCGGGTGAAGGCGATCTTCATCGGCTCGGTCGGCAATCTCGTCGAGTGGTACGATTTCTACGCCTACACGGCGTTTGCGCTGTATTTCGCGCCGGCGTTCTTCCCGCACAGCGACCCGGTGGTGCAGCAGCTCAATGCCGCCGTGCTGTTCGCCGCGACCTTCCTGATGCGTCCGCTCGGCGGCTGGCTGTTCGGCTTCATCGCCGACCGCTATGGCCGCCGGCTGTCGTTGACGCTCTCGGTGGTCTGCATGTGCTTCGGCTCGCTGATCATCGCGGTGACGCCGACCTATGCCTCGATCGGGATCGCGGCCCCGGCGATCCTGGCGCTGGCCCGCGTGATCGAGGGCCTGAGCCTCGGCGGCGAATATGGCGCCAGCGCCACCTATCTCAGCGAGGTCGCCGATCCCAAGCACCGCGGCTTCTATTCCAGTTTCCAGTACGTCACGCTGATCGGCGGTCAGCTCACCGCGATCATCGTGCTGCTGTTGCTGCAAAAGGTGTTTTTGACGCCGGACGAGCTGAAGGCCTGGGGCTGGCGAATTCCGTTCGTGATCGGCGCCATGCTCGCGATCGTCGCGGCGGTGATGCGCCGCAGCCTGCATGAGACCGAGGCCTTCGAGGAGGCCAAGAAGGTTTCCAAGCCGACCGGCTCGATCGTCGGCCTGTTGAACTATCCGCGCGAATTGCTGCTGGTGGTCGGCCTCACCGCCGGCGGCACCGCGGCGTTCTATACCTTCACCACCTACATGCAGACCTTCGTGAAGCTGTCGGTCGGCCTCACCGAGGACCAGACCACCTTCGTGATCTTCGGCTCGCTGATCTTCGCGACCATTCTGCAACCGATCTATGGCGGGCTCTCCGATAAAATCGGCCGCAAGCCGCTGCTGATCTTCTTCGGCATCGCCGGCACGCTCGGCACGATCCCGATCCTGACCGCGCTGAAGGATACCAAGTCGCCGTTCGTGGCCTTCCTTCTGATCTGCGGCGCCTGGATCTTCGTCGCCGGCTACACCTCTATCAACGCGATCGTGAAGGCCGAGCTGTTTCCGACCAATGTCCGCGCGCTCGGCGTCGGCCTGCCCTACGCCATCACGGTGTCGATCTTCGGCGGCACCGCGCCGGCGGTCGCGCTCTATTTCAAGAGCATCGGGCATGAGGACTGGTTCTACTACTATCTCAGCGGCATGATTTTCCTGTCGCTGCTGATCTACTCGACGATGCGCGATACCAAGCGCGACTCCGCGATGCATCGCCACGAATGATCGCACGACGCCATGACCGACGATAACGAACCGCCCGAGAGCAAGCTGACGCGCAGCAAGCAGCGCTGGGCACGCGAAGGCAAATTCCTCACCGGCAAGGTCACCCGGCCGGAGGAGCAGCGCCTGCCGCCGGGCCAGCATCTGACGGCGGATTGGCCGGTGCTCGATCTCGGGCTGATGCCGAACATCTCCCAGGAGCGCTGGCGGCTCGACGTCTACGGCGCGGTCGAGCAGACCATCTACTGGACCTGGCAGCAGTTCATGGCGCAGCCGCAAACGCAATTCGTCTCCGACATTCACTGCGTCACGACCTGGTCGCGCTACGACAACCAGTGGGAAGGGCTCGCCACAAGCGACCTGCTCGCCGCCTGCCAGCCGCGCGAGGATGCGCGGTTCGTGGCACTGCATTCGTATGACGGCTATACGACAAACCTGCCGATCGAGGACTTCGCCGCCGAGGACGCGCTGCTCGCCCATAGCTGGTCGGGCAAGCCGCTGGAGCAGGAGCATGGCGGCCCGGTGCGGCTCGTGGTGCCGCACCTCTATTTCTGGAAGAGCGCGAAGTGGCTGCAGCGCATCGAATTCCTCACCGAGGACGCGCCCGGCTTCTGGGAGGTCCGTGGCTATCACAATCGCGGTGATCCCTGGGCCGAACAGCGCTATTCTGGCGACTGACACACCAACAGAATGATGGAGCCTGCCCGTGCCGCACGAACGCTTTCAATTCACCGGTGTTGGCGGCCATCAGCTTGCTGCCGCACTTGATACGCCCGACGGGCCGATCAAGGCCTATGCGCTGTTCGCGCACTGCTTCACCTGCGGCAAGGACGTGTTGGCCGCGAAGCGCATCGCGGTCGCGCTCGCGGCCAAGGGCATCGCCACGCTGCGCTTCGACTTCACCGGTCTGGGCTCCAGCGAGGGCGAGTTCGCCAACTCGACCTTCTCGTCGAACGTCGCCGATCTGGTCCGCGCCGCCGACCATTTGCGCGCGACGCACAAGGCACCCGCGATCCTGATCGGCCACAGCCTCGGCGGCGCCGCGATCCTCGCCGCCGCGGGTCAAATCCCCGAGGCCAAGGCGGTCGCGACCATCGCCGCGCCGTCCGATCCCGTCCATGTCACGCATTTCTTCAGGGACCGGATCGAGGACATCCGCACCCAGGGCGAAGGCGAAGTCTCGCTCGCGGGCCGCCCGTTCCGCATCAAGCGCGAATTCCTCGACGACGTCGCCGAGCAGAATTTGATGGCGCAGGTGAAGCAGCTGCACAAGGCGCTGCTGATCATGCATTCGCCGACCGACGACACCGTCGGCATCGACAACGCCACGCATATCTTCAGCGCCGCCAGGCACCCCAAGAGCTTCGTCTCGCTGGCCGGCGCCGATCATCTGTTGAGTGGCAAGCAGGATGCCGCCTACGTCGCCGACGTGATCGGCGCCTGGGCCGAACGCTACATCGATATCGCGCCGCAGCCGGCGGCAGATACCGGCACTGCCCCGCGCAACGTCGTGGTGCAGGAGACCCGCGCCGGCAAGTTTCAGCAGATTGTCACGGCAGGCCCGCATCGCATGCTGGCCGACGAGCCGGTCGCGGTCGGCGGCCAGGATTCCGGCCCCGGGCCGTACGACTTCGTGCTGGCCGGGTTAGGTGCCTGCACCTCGATGACGATGCGGATGTATGCCGACCGCAAATCGCTGCCGCTCGATCGCGTCACCGTGACGCTGACGCACAGCAAGATCTATGCGAAGGATTGCGAGGAGTGCGAGACCCGCGAGGGCATGCTCGACCAGATCGATCGCGTCATCAGGATCGAGGGCGAACTCGATGCCGACCAGCGCAAGCGGCTGATGGAGATCGCCGACAAGTGCCCGGTACACAAGACGCTGACGTCGGAGGTGCGGATCGTCACCAAGGCCGCGGAATAAGCCTGCGACGCAGCGAGACGGTCCGAGCCGTAACAGCATGTCAGCGGCATCGGCCCTCGCGCCTGCGGGCCTCGCAGGGGTGCGTTGAAAAATATCGAAAACAACCCCATGCAAAGGTGCCGGCGTCCGACAAGGCGACTTGACACGTCGGGCGACCCAGGAATATATTTCCAATATTCCGAAATTGCGCAAGCGCCCCTCTACCCACGCGCAGCGCGCTTCCCCGTCAGGCAGTTCGCCATGATCCGCACCGCGGCGCCGATCTCGCTCTCGCGCCAGGCGGCGAAGCCGAGCAACAGGCCGTGGTCGCGCGGCCGCTCCAGCGCGAGGCTCGACAGTGCGCGCACCTCGACGCCGGCGGCGACCAGCCGTGCCACGGCGTTCCGGTCCGCGGTGCCATCCTTGAAGCGGGCAATCAGCTGCATGCCGCCCGGCGGCACCTCGGCGGTGAGCACCTCGCCGAGCTGCCGCGCCAGCGCCGCCGCGAGGTGGTCGCGGCGCGCGCGATAGATCCGCCGCATCCGCCTGACATGCGCCAGGAAATACCCGTCGGCCATGAAGCCGGCCAGCGCCTCCTGGACATGCACGGAGGCGATCAGCCCGAGATGGCGTTGCGCGATCTCCATCGTCCGCGCCAGTGATGGCGGCACCACCAGATAGCCGATGCGGATATCGGCGGTCATCGCCTTGGCGAAGGTGCCGAGATAGAGCACGCGTCCCTCGCGATCGAGCCCCTGCAGCGCCGGCATCGGGCGGCTGTCATAGTGAAACTCGCCGTCGTAATCGTCCTCGACGATCCAGGTCTTGCCGGGCTCGGCAGAAGCCAACAGCTCGGTGCGGCGCGCGACCGGCATCACGCGCCCTGTGGGGTGCTGATGTGACGGCGTCGCGAAGATGAGCTTCGGCGCGCGCGTCGCGCGCATCCGCATCATGCCCCATTGATCGAGCCTGGCACCGACGACGTTTGCACCGGCGGCACGAAACGCCGCCGCCGCACCGGGATAGCCGGGATCCTCGGTCCAGACCGCATCGCCGGCGACGATGGCGGTCGCGGCGATCAACGTCAGCGCCGCCTGCGCCGTCGGCAGCATCAGGATCTGATCGGCCTCGGCGCGCACGCCGCGGCTGACTTCGAGATAATCGCGCAAGGCTTCGCGCAGGCTCGGCCGGTTGACCACGGTCTGGTCATTGAAGCGGCGGCGCAATGCGCTGCGACGCAGGCAGCGCGCCCAGATCTCGTGCGGAAACTCCCGTGCATCCGCAAGCCCGGGACGCAGCGGCCGGAAATCGGCCTGGTAGGACAGCGGCCAATCCGTATCGGAGAGCTGCAACGCCCAGGGCGACAGCAGCGGCTTGCGGGCGGCATCACGGCGTGGCGCGGGCAGAGCCTTGGCGAAGCGCGCCTCGATATCGTCGGTCACAACCGGCCGCCGCCGCGCCGCGACCCGCAGATACCCTTCGGCGACGAGCTGCTCATAGGCATGCGTCACGGTGTTGCGCGCCACGTCGAGCTCGGCCGCAAGGCTGCGGCTCGATGGCAGCATGGCGCCGCTCCTGATCCGGCCGCTCGCCATCAGCGCGCGCAGCTGTTGCGTCAGCTGCGCGGCCAGCCCGGCATCGTCCGATCGCTTCAGCGCGAGCAATTCGGCGAGGATCAATCTGGCTCCCTCGTTCTACAAAATCTGGCTCTTTGGATAGAGCCAGCATGATCCTATTCACAAGCGGTATCGCCTGCAAGGATTCTGCCGTGAACCAGTCCCTCTCCCCCGCCAGGGCCGCCGCCCTGTTCATCGTCGTGGTGCTGGCCTGGGGTATCAACTGGTCGGTCACGAAATCGCTGGTCGAGGCGGTGCCGCCGCTGTGGACCGCCTCGATCCGCAGCTGGGTCGCCCTGATCGCCCTGCTGGTGATCCTGCGCGCCAGCGGCAATCTGATCATTCCGCGGATCGCCGATGTCCCGGTCGTGCTCAGCGTGGCGCTGCTGCACATGACGTTCTTCTCGACGCTGGTCGCCGCCGGCCTGCGCTATCTGCCGGCCAGCAAGGGCGTCGTGCTCGGCTACACCACGCCGCTCTGGGTCGCACTCGCCGCCGGCGCCGCACGGACGGAACGGCTCGGGACATTGAAGCTGATTGGCGTCGCCTCCGGCCTCGCCGGCCTCTGCGTGATCCTCAACCCGGCGTCGCTGGACTGGAGCAATCTGCATGTCCTCGCCGGCGCCGGCATGATCATCATCGCCGCAATCTGCTGGGCCGCGAACATCATCTATATCCGCTCGCACCGCTGGATCGCGACGCCGCTGCAATTGCTGCTGTGGCAGGTGCTGGTCGCGACGCTGGTGCTAACGATGTCGGCGCTCGTCACCGAAGGCGTGCCCGAGGTGAAATGGTCGCCACACCTCCTGCTGCTGTTCCTCTATTCCGGCTTCATCGGTACGGCGTTGGCCTATTGGGCGATGTCCATGGTCAACAAGAGCCTGCCGGCACTGACCACCTCGCTCGGCACCACGGCGACGCCGATCGTCGGTATCGTGACCGCAGCCCTCTTGCTCGGCGAGCCGATCGATCTCTCGCTGGCGATTGCCGCGGCCCTGATCGTCGGTGGGATCGCGCTGAGCTCGCTCGCGGATGCGCCATTACGTGTAATTAGGGCCTGTGCTCATAAATTCGTCACGTCCGCTTCGGTCTCGGAAGCTGACGTCGAAACCGACGCGCTGCATGTCGGCCTTGGGCCCAGGCTGTGTGAGAACCCTGTTTTCAATTGGCGGGCGAGATGTTCCCGCACCGGTTTCGTAGCTCGTCTGGGCTGCCAATGAGCTGCCAGAAGGTTCTAAGCGCTGAGGCGCCGGTACAATGTCGGGTTACGTCTGCATCGCTTCCAGCAGTGTGGCGCAGCCCAGAATCGCTATTACGCGTTTCATGTTGTAGGCGAGCACATTAAGCGCCATTTCGGTCGCAACCTTGTGTCGTCGTCGCATCAGGAAGTGCGTCGCACCCATCCAGGCCTTGATGGTCCCGAACGGATGCTCCGCCGTCTGCCGGCGTAAGGTCATCTTGTTGGGGTCTTGGTCAAGTCGCTGCTGAACCTTCTCCAGCACAGCTTCGTGCTCCCAGCGCGTGATACGCCGTTCGGGGCCGGTCGTGCACTGAGCCTTGAGCGCGCAGATGCGGCAAGCAGTCGTCCAGTAACGGCGGAGTATCTTGCCATCCTCCTCGACGGTGAAGCGATACGTCAGCCGTTCACCAGCAGGACAGCGGTAGATGTCTTCGGTCGCGGCATAGATGAAGTCTTGCTTGCCGAAACGGCCTGCAGCTTTCGCACCTGAGGTCATCGGTTTCGGCAGTGTGACCGTGATGCCAGCCTCCTCGCAGGCGCGAATCTCTTCGCTGTCGTAGTAGCCGCGATCAGCAACGGCATCGAGTGTCTCGACAGCCATCTCGGCACGCGCCTGCCCGGTCATGTTGGCGAGCTGGTGGCGATCGCTGCCCACATTGGTCACCTCGTGAGCCACGATGAGATGATGCTGCGTATCAACTGCAATCTGCACGTTGTAGCCAACGATGCCAGTATCCTTGCCACTTGTCGCCATCGAGCGAGCGTCAGGATCGGAGAGCGAGATCTGCTTGTCTTCACTCTTCATCATCTCTGCGTTGATCGCGTTGAGCCGGACGATTTCCTCCTTGAGCTTCTCGATCTTGCCCTTCAACCGCTCAACCTTCACCTCCGGCACCGCATCGCCATGCCGATCGGCGGTCTCCAGTTGAGAGAGATAGCGGGCGATGCTCTCATCGATCCGCTCAAGACGCCTCTTCATCTTGGCCTCGGTGAAGTTCTTGTCCCGGGCATTGATAGCCTTGAACTTCGATCCATCAATGGCGACGCTCGCGGCACTGAACAGATCAAGCTTGCGGCACAGCGCGACGAACTCGCGACAGACCTGACGGATGGCCTTGCCATTGTCCTTGCGGAAATCCGCGATGGTCTTGAAGTCCGGTGCTAGCTGCCCCGTCAACCAGATCAACTCGATGTTGCGCTGGCATTCCCGCTCGAGGCGCCGGCTCGACGGAATCCGATTAAGGTAGCCGTAGATATAGAGCTTGAGCATAGTGCCGGGATGATAACTGGGGCGGCCGGTGTCGAGTGGCTGGACACCTGCAAACCCGACCTTGCGGAGATCGAGACCGTCAACGAACACGTCGACCGCTCGCACCGGATTATCCTCGGTCACATAATCGTCGAGCGATGCCGGAAAAAGTGTGCTCTGCCCGCGATCCAACCCTTCGACGAAGCGCTTCATCTGATCCCCCGCAAGTCGTCGGAGAATCTTATCGCGCGAATCACTTCAAACAGAAGGTTTTCACGGTTTTCACACAGCCTGGGCCAAAAGGAGACATCCGGTCGTCGCCCGATCATGGGAGTTGGAACGCCTTTTTGAAGATTGCCTTGACGGCTTGCTTGGCTTCACGGGTAGCGACCGGATCGTGGCCGATGTGCACGCCGTGCACGACGCACGTGTCCGTATAGGCGAATGGCCGCTTGGTGTCGGTGTTAATGAGCAGCCCATCGGCATCCTCTTCGATCAAGCAATTGCGCACACTCTGGTATCCAGGCAGCATCGCTGCAGGCTGCGCACCGCGCGGGTTGTCGAATGCGTGCGAGGCGTTTGGATACTCGGTCAGTTGGACATCTGCGCCAGCGGCTCGCAGCCGCTCGACGTACGCCTTACAAGCGGCAATCGGGTTGTAGTTATCCGGCGTACCGCCGAAGATGCGGATGGGTCGACCGACGACATCGGTATCGGACAGGAATTTCGTCGCGCAATCCGGGTAGAACGAAACGTAGGCCGCAAGCTCTACGCCTGACCTATTCCACAGCCGATGAAAGCGCTTGAGGCTCGCATAGAGGCTGGCCTGGCCCCCACGCGAAAAGCCCATCAGCGCGATGCGTGCCGGATCGACTTTCGGATGTTTCGCCAGCACCTCGAGGGCACGATAGATGTCGAGTATGAAATTGAGGCGGCCGAGCAGGGCTTGATTGGTGTTTACCTCGATGAGCCCACGTCCAGTGAAGCCGTCGAGCGCAAATGTCGAAACGCCGATCTTGTTGAGCTCCCTGACCCACATCTCGACGTTAGGCGCCATACCGGCGGAACCATGCTGCAGGACCACGACCGGCAACTGACCAGAGTTCGTCGCGAGCCGGAGCTGTCCAGAAGTCGTCGTTGCCTTCCCGACGGCCTCACCGCGCAAAAATTGCGTATCCGATAGCGTCAAGGTGTCAATCGAATGCAGTTCGGTGCGTGCAGCCATATCCGGCAAGATGGGCTCGATATTCGCCTCGTCTGCCGACGGCACGGCTGCTTGTCTCCGCTCCACGCGCTCGTCGCTCATGACGCCCCCCGCCCGGGAAATCCGATACCACATGTAGCAGAAAAATGGCTCGACGTTTGCCGAATGTCCGAGCTGGGTCATAAGCCGCCGATAACTACCGAACCGGGCAACTTCCGCTTTATGACGGGAAGCCGACGGTTATGAGTACACGCCTAGGCCGTCGCAAGCGGCCTGACCCGCAAGCTCCCGCGCAGGCCGGCGCCGGTGCCGAGCATGATGCCGGCGATCGCGATGAGGGACGACAGCGAGAGCGTCGACAGCCCAGTCAGCCCCTGCCCGACCGAGCAACCGAACGCCATCACGCCGCCCGCGCCCATCAACGCGGCGCCGCTCGCCGAGCGCAGCATATGCTGCGGCGACCGGTAGCCTTCGAGCTGGAAGCGCCCGGTGGCGATGGCCGTGATCAGGCTGCCGGCGAACACGCCGAACACGGTGACGATGCCGAAATTGAGCGTCGAGCCGGTCGACAGCATGACGTATTGCAGGGCGTTGGCGATCGGCGCGATGAAGGTCAGCGACGTCACCGGCACCGGATTGAAATCATCGGCGCCGAGATAGCCGGTCGCGTACCAGCCCCCCGCCACCAGCAGGCCGACGATCAGGCCGGCCGCGATCTGGCCCGGCGACTTGCGGAATGGCGCATGGGCAAAGGCGAAAATAATCAAGACGGCTGCGAGAACCGAGGCCGCCACCATCCGCGCCGGCACCGCGCCGAGCCCGATGTCCGCCAATAGCGCCGGCACCGAATTGGCTGACACTGTGGCCTGTGACGCCTGCACCATCGCGATTCGCGCCGGGGCGATCAGGCCCTTCAGCGTCATCTCGGCGAAAATGCCGAGCACGATCACGACCACGAAGGAGCGCAGATTGCCGCGCCCGAGCAGCACCAGCGCCCGCGAGCCGCAGCCATTAGACAGCACCATGCCGTAGCCGAACAGGAGCCCGCCGAGGAACATCACCGGCGCCGAGAAGGACGGTTGCAGATAGATCGACTTGCCGAGATCGACGAGGCCTGCCGCCGCCAACAGCTGCGAGGCCGCGATCGCGACGCCCATCGCCAGCGCATAGGTGCGCGCCAGGCGGCCGTCGCCCTCCGCCCACCAGCCGCGCAGGCCGCTCATCATGCAGAAGCCGCTGAGCAGCCCGACCGAGCCATAGATGAGGCCGATGGTCAGGGCGGCAATGATGACGATCGTGGCGGGGTCCATAATAGTCCTTCAATTACGTTCGTCATTGCGAGCGACACGAAGCAATCCATACTATCACGCTGGAGAGAATGGATCGCTTCGTCGCTTCGCTCCTCGCAATGACGGTGAACTAGGGTCGCAAAATCACGCGGTCGCGCGACGAGCCTGCCACGGCAACAAACGCCGCCTTGGCCTGTTCCAGCGGGTAGATCGCGCTCGGCTTGATCGGGAATGGCTTCAGATGTCCGCCGGCAAAGCCCGGCGCGAGCTCGCGCAACACCTCGCCGGTCGCAACCGACGACAGCGCAAGCGTATCGATGCCGACATAGGTGTGCTGGCCGCGGTAGAATTCGAGGATGTTGAACTGCACGATGCGGTCGACCGCCGCGATCAGGATCTGGCGGCCGCGCAGCGCCAGCGACTTGTGCGCGGCCTGGAAGTAGGGATCGCCGACCGTGTTGTAGACGATGTTGGCGCCCTTGCCGCCGGTCAGCTCGCGCACGCGAGCGGCGACGTCGGTGGTCGAGGCGTCGATCACCTCGACCGGCGAATTGCTGTGGCCTTCATAGGGCTCGCTCTTGCGCACCACGCCGATCACGCGCGCGCCGTGCCAGCTCGCGATCTGCACCGCGGCCTGCCCGACCTTGCCGTTGACGCCCATCACGAGCACGGTCTCGCCCGCCTTCGGCAGGCCGGCGCGGCGCAGACCCTCCATCGCGGTGACGAAGGGCACGCCGATCCCGGCGGCTTCGTCCCAGGAAATGCCGGCGGGTTTTTCCACCACGGCATCGCGCTCGACCACCAGATGCGTGGCATGGGTGCCGTCGCGGCGGATGCCGAGGTCGCCGGACGAGCCGAACACCTCACGCCCGATGAATTCAGCGGGACCATCGATTACGACACCGGCGTAGTCGCGGCCCGAGGTACGCGGGAATATGGCATAGGGCATCAGCCCGGTCGCGGCCTTGACGTCGGACGGATTGACCGCCGCCGCCTTCACCTCGATGAGCAGATCGTCCGCCCCGCGCGACAACGCAAGGGTCTCGACCGCTGGCGCCACCGCCGCCGCGTTCTCCGCCTTCGTCAGCAGGCGGACGCAGCGCGCGTCGACAGGATGACGATTTGCTTGCGGGGCCGGCGGCATCAGCGTTCCAGTCTCGGTCATGGAGCGCGCCGCAAGGCACGCGGATGGTGGCGGCCGGATGGCCTCGGGCCATGACTAATCGACTGACCGATCAATTCAAGGGGCTTGTTGCGACAGGCCGAGTTCAGAGCTTCGGCGGCGGGGCCGTGCCCAGGATCGCCTCGATCGACAGGCCGAGCCCAAGCAGCCTGGCGTCGCTGCCGACCGGACCGTCGAGCTCGAGCCCAACCGGCAGGCCATCGGACGTCATGCCGGCATAGAGCGACAGCCCGGGAAGGCCGGCATTGCTGCCGGGATCGGTGTTGCGGATCAAGGTGCCGAAGGTCGGCACCTGCGCGCCGCCATTGACCGACATCTCGCCGGACCCGGTCTTTTCGTCGATCAGCGGCGCGGGCGCGACCGTGGTCGGAAACAGGATGGCGTCCAGCCTGTTGTTCCTGATGTAGGTGGCATAGATCGCCTGCAGCGCCGGCCGCTGCACGTTGATTGCATCATCATAGGCGGCGCCGAACGCGTCCGTAGTGATGGCACCGAATGCGCCGACGACATCAGGACTGGCGACGCCGGCCGCGATGTCGGACAGCGTGATCCCCTCGATCCCTGAAGCGGCAAGCCAGGCCGGGATATCGGCGATCGGTTCGTGCAGCGCGACCACGAAGGACACCTTGCCGTTCTGCTCAAACAGATCGGGCATATCGACATCGACCAACACCGCGCCGGCCGCCGAGAGCCGGGCACAGGCTGCGCGGGCGACGGCTTCGACATCGCGATCGAGGCCGCTCCAGAAACAGGCGGGAATGCCGAGACGCACGCCGCGTAGCGGAACGGTTGACGCCAGCGGCGTGCCTGATATCACGGCATCGAGCAGCACGACATCGGCAACTGTGCGTCCCATCGGGCCGACGGTGTCGCGGGTATGGCTGATCGGAACCACCTGGTTGTCATCGTGATAACGCCGCTCGGCGCCGCCATCGCCGACTGAAGGCCGAAGGCCCACGGTCCCGGTCAACGCCGCGGGCACGCGGGTCGAGCCGCCGGTGTCCGATCCGAGGCCGCAGGTGGCGATGCGCGCGGCGATCGCCGCCGACGTTCCGCCGGACGACCCGCCCGGGATCCGGCTGGTGTCGTACGGATTCCGCACCGGTCCTGCGAACGGCGCGAGATTGGTGCTGGTGATACCGAAAGCGAGCTCGTGCAAATTGGTCTTGCCGATGACGACAGCGCCCGCATCGAGCAGCTTTTGTAGCGACGGCGCGTTGCGCGCAGGCCGCGCGTGTTGCAGCGCCGGCGTGCCGCCCGATGTCGGCAGATCTGATGTGTTGATGTTGTCCTTCACGACGATGGGAAGACCGGCCAGCACGCCGGTCCGCGTGCCGGCATCGACCTCGCGCGCCGCGGCCAGCGCACCGTCGCGGTTCAGCACGATGAAGGCGTTGAGGTGCTTGAGCCGCTCCGCACGATCGAGCGCGGCCTCGACGACACTGACCGCCGTTACCTTGCCGGCGCGGATATCGGCCAGGATCTCCGCAGCGGTCGTTTCATTGGTATCGGCCATACCCTGCGCCCTGTTGAATTGCAGGGATTAGGCTATTCTTTCGGCCGCTTGTCGTAAACACGTTTCGCCTTGCCGAGCGAACGCTCCAGCGTCTCGGGCGCAACGACGCGGACGCGGGTGGAGATGCCGATCGTGTTCTTGATGAAGGCAGAGACCTTCTCGGCGTGTGCAGTCAGCCCCTCGCCGTCCCAGCTCTCGGGCCGTGCCTCGGCGAGCACCGTCATCTCGTCCATGCGGCCCTCGCGGGTCAGCTCGATGACAAAGTGACCGCCGCACCAGTCGGTCGCCAGCAGCGCTTCCTCGATCTGGGTCGGGAACACGTTGACGCCGCGCAGGATGATCATGTCGTCGGAACGGCCGGTCACCTTCTCCATTCGCCGCATGCCGGGCCGCGCCGTGCCGGGCAACAGCCGCGTCAGGTCGCGGGTGCGGTAGCGGATGATCGGGAAGCCTTCCTTGGTCAGCGAGGTGAACACCAGCTCGCCTTTCTCACCGTCGGGCAGCACCTTGCCGGTCAGGGGATCGATCACCTCCGGATAGAAGTGGTCCTCCCAGATGTGCAGGCCGTCCTTGGTCTCCACGCATTCCTGCGCGACGCCGGGACCGATCACCTCCGACAAGCCATAGATGTCGGTGGCGTCCATGTCGAACGCCTGCTCGATCTCGACGCGCATCGCGTTGGTCCAGGGTTCGGCGCCGAAGATCCCGAACTTCAGCGACGATTTGCGCGGATCGAGGCCCTGCCGCTTGAACTCGTCGAGGATCGCCAGCATGTAGCTCGGCGTCACCGTGATGATGTCGGGCCGGAAGTCGTTGATGAGCTGCACCTGCCGCTCGGTCATGCCACCGGAGATCGGGATCACCGTGCAGCCGAGCCGCTCGGCGCCGTAATGCGCGCCGAGGCCGCCGGTGAACAGGCCATAGCCATAGGCATTGTGCATCAGCATGCCGGTGCGGCCGCCGGCGGCGCGGATCGAGCGCGCCATCACGTCCGCCCAGGTGTCGATATCGGCTTTGGTATAGCCGACCACGATCGGCTTGCCGGTCGTGCCGGAGGACGCATGGACCCGTACCAATTGTTCGCGCGGCACCGCGAACATGTTGAAGGGATAATTGTCGCGCAGATCCGTCTTCACCGTGAACGGAAATTTGGCGAGATCGGGAAGCTGCCTGAAGTCGGACGGCTGCACGCCGGCGGCATCGAACGCCTTCCTGTAGTGCGCGACGTTGTCGTAGGCATGCTCGAGCGACCAGGCCAGCCGCCTGGTCTGCAACGCCATGATCTCGTCGCGCGAGGCGCGTTCGGCCGCATCGAGCTCGGCGTGATAACCGCTATCCCTAACCTTGAGCTTTGCCGTTGCCATCGACGTTTCCCCTGAAGCCTTTATGCCTTGATGTCCGTGTCGGGCAGCCAGCTGCCCGATATCACCCGCGAATGCCCGCGGAATTCGGCGATCACGCTGTCGCCGGCGGTGACGCGCACGTCGTAGATTCCCGAACGGCCGCTGCGCGAGACCTCGCGCGCGGTTGCCACCAGGCGGTCGCCGAGCTTACCCGGCCGGATGAAAGTGACGTTGCCCTGCGCCGCCACCGCGCGATCGTTATGGCTGTTGCAGGCAAAGGCGAAGGCTGAATCGGCCAGCGTGAAGATGTAGCCGCCATGGCAGATGCGCTGGCCGTTGACCATGTGCGGTTGCACCGTCATCGCCATCACCGCCTGCCCCGGCCTGATCTCGACGAGCTCCATGCCGAGGCCCTTGCTGGCGTCGTCCTCCTTCCACATCGCGTCGGCGCAGGCGCGGGCCAGATCTTCCGGCGTCAAGTCCTCGGGCGATAGCGTGGCCTTCACGTTCACATCGAACTCCCTGTGCGCGGGCCCGTTGCGGAGGGCCTCTTGTGCCGAACTTCAATTTCAAGCGCGACGCACGAGGCGTCAACGCTACTTCCGTCATTCCGGGGCGATGCGCAGCAGCGAACCCGGAATCTCGAGATTCCGGGTTCGCTTCGCGACCCGGAATGACGACAATCTCAGACGTGGTCGTAGTCGACCACGACCTTCTCAGAGCACGGCTTGGCCTGACAGGTGAGGATGAACCCCGCCTTCAGCTCCCACGGCTCCAGCGAATAATTCAGGTCCATCGGCGCCTCGCCTTCGACCAGCTTGGCGCGGCAGGTCGAGCACATGCCGCCCTTGCAGGCGAACGGCAGGTCCATGCCGGCGCGCAGCGCGGCGTCGAGGATCGACTCGCCGTCGGCCACCGGGACCTCGCGGCGCTTGCCGTCGATGATCAGCCCGGCAATCGCCTTCGGCGGCGCGCCGGCCGGAACGACGACCTTCGCCCGCGGCTTGCCGCCGAATTCCGACACGAAGCGTTCGACATGGATACGCTCGTCGGCGATGCCGATCTCGCGGCAGGTGGCCTCGATGGTCTCGCTCATCGCGGCCGGACCGCAGACGAAGACGTGATCGACGGTCTCGGCCGGCACCAGCGAGCGCAGCAGCACCCGCACCTTCTCGCCGTCGAGCCGGCCGTGCAGGATCGGAATGTCCTGCTCCTCGCCCGAGATGACGTGGAATACCGAGAGCCGCTGCATGAAGCGGTCCTTCAGCTCCTCCAGCGCCTCGCGGAACATGACGCCTTCGGTCGAACGGTTGCCGTAGAACAGGAAGAAGCGGCTGTCCGGCTCGCGCGCCAGCACGCCCTTGATGATCGAGAGGATCGGCGTGATGCCGCTGCCGGCGGCGAAGCCGACATAGGTCCGCGCCTCGCCCGGCGCGTGGGCGACGCCGAAACGCCCGGTCGGCGTCATCACGTCGAGCTCGTCGCCGGTCTTCAATTCCTCCGCCGCCCAGTTCGAGAACGCGCCGCCGTCGACCTTCTTCACCGCGATGCGCAGCTCGCCATCGTCGGGGCCGGAACAGATCGAATAGGAACGGCGAACCTCCTCGCCGTCCATCGTGGTGCGCAGCGTCAGATACTGGCCCGGCGTAAAACGGTAGTCGCCCTGCAGATCGTCGGGGATCGCAAAAGTCATCGAGATTGCGTCCGACGCCTCGCGGCGCAGATCGCTGACGGACAGGCGGTGGAATCGTGGTGTCGACATGGTCAATGACACTTGAAGTAATCGAAGGGTTCACGGCAGCTCTTGCAACGCCACAGCGCCTTGCAGGAGGTCGAGCCGAATTCGGAGAGCAGCTCGGTATCAACGGAGCTGCATTGCGGGCACGCGACCTGCTGTTCGCCGAACAGCGCGCGGCGCGAGGAGCCCGGCAGCGGCGGCGCGATGCCGTACTCCTTCAGCTTGCGGCGGCCGTCCTCGCTCATCCAGTCGGTGGTCCAGGCCGGCGACAGCACGGTGCGGACCTTCGGCCCATGAATGCCTTCGCGCTCCAGCGCGAGCTCGATCTCCAGCGCGATCATGTTCATCGCGGGACAGCCGGAATAGGTCGGCGTGATCGCGACCACGACGTGACCGTCGCGGACCGCGACATCGCGCAGCACGCCGAGATCGGCGATGGTCAGCACCGGGATTTCGGGATCGACCACCTGCGCGGCCGCGCTCCAGGCGCGCCGGCGCAGATCGGCATCGCTGAGCGCGACGGTCACCATGTTGCCCCCGGAAAGGTCCGCTGCATCGATTGCAGCTCGCTGAGGAGATGGCCGAGATGCTCGCTGTGCCGGCCGCTGCGGCCGCCCTGCTGCATCCAATCGCTCTTCGGCAACGCCAGCGTCGCCTCGTTGACGATGCCGGTGACGGTCTTCAGCCAGCGCGGCTGCAAAGTGGAAGGATCAATCGCAATGCCGGCGGCGATCAGGCCGCGCTCGCCGTCGTCGACCGCGAACATCTCACCGGTATAGGCCCAGAGGTCGTCGATCGCATCCTGCGCGCGGCGGTGGCTCTCCTCGGTGCCGTCGCCGAGCCGGACGATCCATTCCGACGAATGCCTGACATGATAGGCACTCTCCTTCTCCGACTTCGCCGCGATCGCGGCGAGCGTCGGATCGGACGAGGCCATCATCGCGCGCCAGTACAGATCGGCGAATGCCGCATAGAAGAACTGCCGCACCATGGTGCGGGCAAAGTCGCCGTTCGGCTGCTCGACCAGCAGCAGATTGCGATACTGCCTGACGTCGCGCAGATAGGCGAACTTGTCTTCGTCGTTGCCTCGGCCCTCGACCTTGGCCGCGTAGCTGTAGAGCTCACGGGCCTGACCGAGCAGGTCGAGCCCCATATTGGCGAGCGCCATGTCCTCTTCCATGGCGGGCGCGTGGCCGCACCATTCGGACAGCCGATGGCCGAGGATCAGCGCATCGTCGGCGCGGCGCAGCGCGTAGAGCACCAGCGGCGTTTCGGAGACTTCGATGTTGGCGGTCGCCATGTTCTCTATTCCACCTGCATCCACTTGCTCGACGTCATCCTGAGGAGCCTGCGCAGCAGGCGTCCCGAAGGATGGCCGCGGTTACGATCGGGCGTCATGGTTCGAGACGGCGCTGCGCGCCTCCTCACCATGACGGGTGAAATTCACATATGCCCGACTTCGTCGGGGACGTCGTAGAAGGTCGGATGGCGGTAGATCTTGGATTCCGCCGGCTCGAACATCATGCCCTTCTCGGACGGATCGGACGCGGTGATCGCGTTCGAGGGCACCACCCAGATCGACAACCCCTCGCCGCGGCGGGTGTAGATGTCGCGCGCTGCCTGCAGCGCCAGCGTCGCATCGGCCGCGTGCAGCGAGCCGACATGCTTGTGCGCGAGGCCATTGCGGCTGCGGATGAAGACCTCCCAGAGCGGAACGTTCGGCGTGGCCATCTCGGCGCTCCCTTATTCTGCGGCTTGCGCGAGCTGGCGGCGCTTGCGCTTCTCGGCATAGGCCATCGCGGCCTCGCGCACCCAGGCACCCTCCTCATGCGCCTTGCGGCGCGCGGCGAGACGATCGCGGTTGCAGGGGCCGTTGCCTGCCAGCACCTGCTTGAACTCGTCCCAGTCGATCGGGCTGTGTTCCCAATTGCCGTTTGCGTTCTGCTTCATGCCGGGATCGGGGATCGTCAGGCCCAGGAATTCGGCCTGCGGGACGGTGGCGTCGATGAATTTCTGGCGCAGCTCGTCGTTGGAGAAGCGCTTGATCTTCCATTTGGTCGAGGTGTCGCTGTGCTGGCTGACCTGGTCCGGCGGACCGAACATCATCAGCACCGGCCACCACCAGCGATCGAGCGCGTTCTGCGCCATCGCCTTCTGCTCCGCGGTGCCGCGGCACAGCGTCACCATGATCTCAAAGCCCTGGCGCTGGTGGAACGACTCTTCCTTGCAGACGCGGATCATCGCCCGCGCATAGGGGCCGTAGGAGCAGCGGCACAGCGGGATCTGGTTCATGATCGCCGCGCCGTCGACCAGCCAGCCGATGGTGCCGATGTCGGCCCAGGTCAGCGTCGGATAATTGAAGATCGAGGAATATTTCGCCTTGCCCGATAGCATCGCATCGACCAGCTCCTCGCGCGAGGTGCCGAGCGTCTCGGCGGCGGCGTAGAGATAGAGGCCGTGGCCGCATTCGTCCTGCACCTTGGCGAGCAGCGCAGCCTTGCGGCGCAGCGACGGCGCGCGGGTGATCCAGTTGCCCTCGGGGAGCATGCCGACGATTTCGGAATGGGCGTGCTGGGAAATCTGCCGCGTCAGCGTCTTGCGGTAGGCGGCGGGCATCCAGTCGTTCGGCTCGATGCGTTCGTCGGCATCGATGCGGGCCTGGAACTGACTGGCACGGGCGGCATCCTCGACGCCGCGATCGTCGCCGTCGGATGAGTTGAGCGCCTGCGTGTACATGGCCGACCTCCCAATGTGTTGTTAGGCAGGAATATATAACACAAATTTTCGAATGCAAGAAGTTTTTGTAATATGTTCAGACACCCTCGAAACGGCGCGCCACCGCCCCGTTTGGCTTCGGCAGCGGCCCGTCCTGGTTGGTCGCGTGGTCGTCAAGCCATTGTTCCGACGGCGAAAGCAGCCCGCGATAGATCTCGCCGCAGAGTTTCCGCGCCGCCCTGCCCGGCCAATCCTTCGGCAGCAGCGGATACGGCAGCAGCGGATCGCGCAGCACGACGCGGCGGTAATGGTGGATCAAGAGAATGCGCGCGGTGAAGGCGTCGGCGTCGCTCAGCGTCTCGCCGCGGATGATGGAGCCGTGCAGCGGCTCGAACGTCTTCATGAACTTCAGATAGGCGTCCGCGGTGCGGTCGAGCGGCCAGCTTTCGCTGAGCAACCGGCGTCCGCTGTCATCTTCCGCGGAGACTTCGAGCCGGATCGCACGCGACGCTTCATCGGGGATCGGTACGCCCGACGGCGCGACCCACACGCCGGGCAGCGGGCTGCCGAAGCCGGCATTCTTCAACGCCTCGCGCGCGGCGTCGCGGTCCTCGGCATTGCCGATCAACAACAGCTCGAAGCGGCCGGTCCAGTCCGACGGCGGCGGATCGTAGATGTGCCGCGTCGCAGTGTCGAAAGTCTGCCGGCCCTTGGCGTTCAGCCGATAAAAACTGTTGCGGCCGACCTTGTTGCGCTCGAGCCAGCCGTCGGCGGCGAGCCGCGACATCGCGGTGCGCACCACATTGCCGTCGATGTCGAGCGACTTGAAGAATTCGAGCAGCGTGCCGAGCCACACCGAACCGCCGCGCGGCACGATGGAATCTCCGAACACGGTAATGATGATCGAGCCGGTGCGTGACGGCTCGCGCTTCAGCTGATCGACGATGCGGGCAAGCGGCTGTGGCATGCCTCAACGCATAGCGCGTTTTGTCGATTCACGACAATGCGGGTTCTTCTCCTTCTCCCCGCGTGCGGGGAGAAGGTCGGGATGAGGGGGCTCTCCGCAATCACGGTGCGAGTTGCGCTCGTGGAGACTTCCCCTCACCCGGATCGCATTGCGCTGCGCTTCATGCGATCCGGCCTCTCCCCGCAAGCGGGGCGAGGCAAGGAAGAGACATGTCAGCGATTGGGATCCGGATAGACGATGCTGCGCCAGCCGCTGCGATCGAACGGCGCCCACTCGCCTTCCTTCTGCGCGAGGCGATCGGCAACCGCGTAGACCACGGCCGGGTGATGACCCATGCCGCAATGGCTGCTCTCGACCTCGATGCTGTCGGTCATCGACGAGGCCTGCTCGCGGCAGCCCTGCCAGGCACAGACGCCGTCGGTGCGGCTGAAGATCGCGGTGGTCGGCACCGGCGGCGCGCTGGCGAGCGAGCCGCCGAAACGGGAATCCTCCTCGTCGGCGCGGCGGCCGCTGGCCATCTCATAGACGCGCCAGGCGTTGGTCGACTTCGGGCCGGCGGCAAACGGGCTGCCGAGCGTGATCACCTGGCGCACGCGCTCCGGCATCATCTTGGCGAGCTGGCGCGCATAGAGGCCGCCGAGGCTCCAGCCCACGACCGAGACCTTGCAGCCGGTCGTCTCATTCATCTCCTGCAGCAGCTCGACCATCCCGTCCTGCACGCCGGCGCGAAGCCCGAGATTGCGGCCCTGGCGCCAGCCGCTGACGGCGTAGCCCTTGCTCCTGAGAAAGTCGCGCAGCGGCCGGGTCGACATGTCGGAAGCAATCAGCCCCGGCAGCACCAGCACCGGATGCCCATCGCCGCGCGGCGCGAGGCTGAGCAACGGCAATGCACCGAGGAAGGCGCCGAGCTCATGAATGGCGCGGCCTTCCAGAAACATCAGCGTCCTGGACGGCGGGCGTAGCGTCTGCGCAGCAACGGACATTTCAGCTCCTCTTCCGGCAGGACCGCCGGCGATGGGACCAACGAGAATGGGTCAACGGGATTGACTCAAACCCGGCGGAATCGTTCCGCAACGCAACAATCTGTCCTGAAAAGCTAGGGAACCGGACACTTTCGTGCAAGCGGTCCGGGTCACACTTGCCACAACTAAAGTGACGTTCGTGCCCAATCGGTCACAGCAGCCGCAGCGTGTATTCCAGGGTGTAAAGCGCAAGGCCGGCAAGCCCGCCGATCAGCGCGCCGTTGAAGCGGATGTATTGCAGATCCTTGCCGACATTGACCTCGATCAGGGAGATCAGCTGCTCCATGTCCCAGCTCTTCATCTGGTCGGCGATGAAGCCCGAGACGCCGCTCTTCTGCTCGGCGACGACGGTGCGCAGGATCGCCACCAGGCCCTGATTGATCTCGCCGCGCAGGTCGGTGTCGCCGTCGAGCGCGTCGCCGGCCTCGACCAACATTCGCGCCAGCTGATGCTGCAGCACCTGCGACTCGCCCGAGGCGCTGCGTTCGATGAAGTCCTTGACGTTGGCCCAGATGGTGCGCCCGAGATTGGCAAGCTCCGGCCGCGCCATCAAATCGCGCTTGAGACCATCGATGCGGTCGGCGAATGCCTTGTCGCTGCCGAGCCGGTCGACAAAGGACAGCAGCATGCGGTCGAACTCGCCGCGGAACGGATGCTGCGGGTCGTTGCGCACTTCCTCGAAGAATTTCGTGGCGGACGCGATGATCCGGTTCACCACGAACTTGTCGGCACGATAGAGCCTGAGCAGCGTCGGCATCTCGGCGCGGACCTTGTCGCGGATCACCGCCATGGTCTCCTGCTGCGTCAGCGTCTGGTGCAGCACGCGCAGGATGTCGTCGAGCAGGCCGCCATGCTTGCCCTCCTGCACGAAGCCGCGCAGCGCGCCGGCCGCGAGCGGCGCGAGGTCGATCGAGAGCACCTGCGTCGTGACGCGGCGGCTGATGAACTGCATCAACCCCGAGCTCTCGGTCGCCGCGAATGCCTCGGGCAGCATCCGCAGCACGAAGCGGGCGAGATCCTCCGAACGTTTGCGGTCGCGCAGCCAGTCGGCGATGAACGAACCGAAATCGATCTCGCGCAGCTTGGCCTCGACCGGCCCGGATTCCAGGAAATTGTTCTCGATGAATTCGCCGAGCTTCTCGGCGATGCGCGCCTGATTGCTCTGGATGATCGCGGTATGCGGGATCGGCAGGCTGAGCGGCCGCTTGAACAAGGCGACGACGGCATACCAGTCGGCGAGGCCGCCGATGGTTGCGGCCTCGGCAAACGCGGCGATGAAACCGAACACCGGATGCACCGGCAGCAGTGCTTTCGCTGCGATGAAGATGATGAAGGTTGCCGCCAGCACGCCGGTCGCCAGCCACTTGACGCGCCGCAGCTCGGCCGCGCGTTCGACGTCGACTGGCGTTGCGATGAGGGCGGCGGGAAGGGTCATGGGGTTTCGCGGGGGTGACGAACGAAGCATAGCATGGCTCACCGCCGTCATTCCGGGGCGTGCGAAGCACGAACCCGGAATCTCGAGATTCCGGATCGCCGCTTCGCGTCGTCCGGAATGACGGTGGACACATGAGCTATGAAGGACACCGCCAAAAAAGAAGGCCCGCAAAATGGCGGGCCTTCGAAAAGGGCAGTTGGTCAGCGCGGCCGCGATCAGGCGGTCTTGCCGTAGACCTTGGCGAAGTTGTCCTGCGCGGTCTTCGCACCATCGGTGACGAGCTTGCCGAGATACTCGGTGGTGGCCTTCGCCCGCGAGACGAACAGTTCGCCACGCGCACGGGCCAGCTCCGACTGGATCTGGGCGGCTTCGCTCAGCGACTTGGCCGACGCGAGCTTGTCGATGCCGGCGAAGAACGCCTCGGCGTCCTGGTAGATCGCCTGCTGGATGTTGCGGCTGATCTTGGCGGCTTCGGTCACCGAACCGGCAACAGCGAACTCGATCACGTTGGTCACCTTCTCCGAGCCGGCATAGGCATCGGCAGCGCGGGTCTTGGCCGCCTCGGCCTGCTTCTTCACGAACTCACGGGCGGCTTCCGGAACTTCCAGGTTCTGAAGCTTGGTGAACGCCTCGGTGACGGGCGCGAAGGCTTCCTTGACGCTGTTCAGCACGGAATTGGTTTCGGTGGTCATTGGGGTCTCTCCATCCTCAGGTTTGAGCTATGGGCTCACCCCGTCCGGTTTGGCCCGGGGCAACGGTGTTATGACACGCCTCATGGTGCGCCGCAACATCTATGTTGCGGCGCGATATCACGAACCTGTGAACAGTACGAAGATCCGGCAGATTGCCTAGAGAACCAGCAGGAAACGGTTTCTAATTACCATTGACCGCGTCGGACACCCCGTACGCCTCCATCTGTGCCTGGACCTGCGCCACGTTGTGCCCGAGCACGACAATGTCGTGGGTCTTGCCCTCGACGTCGCGAACATGGTCGCGCAGCAGAGCCTCCGCCTTGAAGCCGAGGCTTTCGAACAGCGCGATCGCCGCCTGCTGGTCGACGGTCATCTGCACCGAGAACTTCTCCAGCCCGGCACCGAGCGCGATGGCGAAGGTCTCCTGCGACAGCGCCCGGCCAACGCCCTGCCCGCGCACGTCGAGCGACACCACCATCCGGATCTCGCCGACATGCGGCGACCAGGAATGCGGATCGCGCACCAGGGTGCCGCAGCCGACCACCTTGCCGTCCTTGATCGCGAGCAGGCTCGTGATGTCGCCGCGCTCGATCTCGTTGATCCAGGCCGACAGCACCTTCGGCTGGCTGATGTTGCGCGGCAGGAACAAGAGATCATGCGTCGGCAGCTTTTGCGCGAAGGCAAGCACCGCGGCCTCGTGGTCCCGAATCATCAGGCGAAACTCGATGTCGCCCGCCTCGGTCTTGACGCGGCGCGGATAGGAACGTTGTTCGGTCATGTCGATCTCTCTCAAGTCGACCCTTCTTAGGTCGATCTCTTGCCCAGCCAGGAGTCCAGTTTCGGCCACAGCCGCTTGATTGCGTTGGCGCCGGCGACCAGCGAGACGTGACCGCCTTTCAGCATCACCTCCTCCTTGTCCTCGGAGCCGATCTTGGTGATCAGATGTTTTGCCGCATCATACGGCACGATGTGGTCGTGCTCGGCGACCGCGTGCAGGATCGGCACCTTGATGTCGGCAAGCTTGGCCGCGCGGCCGCCGACCGTCATGGTGTCGTTGTAGAGCTTGTTGTCCCACATCAGGTCCTTGGTGATGGAGCGGAAATATTCGCCCGCGAGCGGCAGCGTGTCGGTCGCCCAGCGATCGAACATCCGGTACGACTTGACGAACTCGTCGTTCCAGATGTTGTCCCAGAGCTGGATCTGGCCGACGACACGCGCGGCCGGCCGCAACATGTCGAACGATTGCAGGATCAGTTCGGGCGGCATGTTGCCGGTGCTGTCGATCAGGCGGTCGACGTCGAAATAGCGGCGGTCGGCGAAATTCGAGAACAGCTTCATCTCGCGGAAATCGATCGGCGTGGTGAAGCAGATCAGGTTCTTCATCGGCCCGTCGTTGAAGATCGAGCCGTACAGCAGCGACAGCACGCCGCCGGAGCAATAGCCGATCACCGAGACGTCCTTTTCGCCGGAATCCTGCTGCACGCGGCGGACCAATTCCGGAATGAAGTCGAGGACGTAATCCTCCATGCGCAGCGATTTTTCCTCCGGCTTCGGCGCACTCCAGTCCAGCATGTAAACGTCGAAGCCGCGCCTGAGCAGAAATTCGATGAAGCTCTGCCCCGGCACCAGGTCGAGGATGTAGCCGCGGTTGGTGGTCGCCATCACGATCAGCACCGGCACGCGATAGACTTCGCTGGCCAGCGGCCGGTAGTGATAGAGGTTCATGGTGCCGCGCGAATACAGCACGTCTTTCGGCGTCGAGCCGAGCGACGGGCCGGAGCTCGAGAAATACTCGACGCCCTTGATGCTGCGCTGGATCGCGCGCTGCACCTCGGACTGGACCCGCTCGGAAATCGAGGCGAAATCAAAGGGGGTGGGAGCATTCATTTGCTGCCTCCCTCCGCTGGTGGCTGCTTGGTGCGCGGTGGCCGCGGCGTTGCGCCATGGCCGTCGTCCGGCGCCAGCGAATTGTGGTGCACCTGCTGCAGCAGCGTCTTGATCTCGTTGAGCTGGTTCTCCATCGATTGCAGGCGCTCCGCCATGCCGACGAGCTGGGCGCGGCTCGGCAGATTCATGGCGAGAAGATATTTCTCCATCAGCTCGCCGAGCTGCTTCTGCGCGCCGGCCGCGACGCCGCCGGCCTGGTTCATCGCCTTGGAAAATTCCGGCGAGCTCATGAGCTGGTTGCCGAAGGAGTTGAACCCCTTCTCCATCTCGCCAATCATCGTCTGCCAGATCACGGCAGGGTCGTTGCCCTTGTCGGCCATGCGGCGCTCCTCCACACCAATTTCGGGCGCTTGCCGCGCTTCGATTTGTTTCTGCCATACGACACTGTTGCTGCTGATCGGTCAACTGCGCGGCGCGACCGGCGACGCCGAGGCTCTTCTGCGCTGCGTCAATCCGTGGCATAGAGGTTCCTGACCGCGACACCAGCAGGGGACGCCCGTGACCACGCTCGCCCATCAGCCGCCGCAGATCATCCGCGCCAATGGCATCGACATCTGCTACGAGATTTTTGGCGATGCGAATGCCGAGCCGCTGCTCCTGATCATGGGCCTCGGCGCCCAGATGATCCATTGGGACGACGAGTTCTGCCGCCAGCTCGCCGCCCGCGGTTTTCGCGTCATCCGATTCGACAACAGGGATATCGGCAAATCCTCCCGCCTGAGCGGCGGCAAGCGGCTGACCGCGCTCGAATTGCTCAAGCTCCGCTTCCTGAAGATCCCGGTCGCAGCGCCCTACAAGCTGGCCGACATGGCGAGGGATACGATCGGGCTGATGGATGCGCTCGGCATCCGCACCGCGCATCTGGTCGGTGCATCGATGGGCGGCATGATCGCGCAGGAGGTTGCCATCACCTTCCCCGAGCGCGTGCGCTCGCTGACCTCGATCATGTCGACCACGGGCAATCCAAAGATCCCGGGCCCGACCCGCGAGGCGACCGCAGTGCTGATGGCGCCGCCACCGAAGAGCAAGGAAGAGTATTTCGTCCGCTTCGGGCAGACCTGGAAAGTCCTGCGCAACGGCTCGTTCCCTGAAGATGAGGCGCTCGATCCCGAACGCGCGCGGCGCACCTTCGAGCGCGGCCTCAATCCGGAGGGCGTCGGCCGTCAGCTCCGCGCGATCCTCGCCTCCGGCAGCCGCAAGGAGCGCCTGCGCGGCGTCAAGGCGCCGACGCTGGTGATCCACGGTACCATCGATCCGCTGGTGCATCCCGAAGGCGGCAAGGACACCGCGGTCTCGATCCCGGGCGCGAAGCTGGTGATGATCGAGGGCATGGGCCACGCCCTGCCGATTCCGATGTGGCCACAGATCATCGACGCCATCGACAAGCACGCGCATGGCGCGGCGGCGAAGGCGGCGTGAGGCCGGAGCGTTTTCGAGCGAAGTGGATACCGGTTCGCGTGAAGCAAACGCCTCAAAGCCAGAATCGAGAGTCCCGTCCCGATTCAATCGGAACGGGGCTCCGGTATCTCCCGGTAACCATGTGAGCCGGGAGTGCGTTCTTCCGGGCGCGGCATGGACGCTGTAGAGAGCGCTATCCACCGCTCAGCCACCGGGAGCAACCAGATGAAGACGCTTCTCCGGCCACGGACGGCCGTCGCCGCTCTCCTCCTCGCACTCGCGTCTTCATCGGCAATGGCGGCCGCCGGCGAGGCGCAGCAAGAGGCCAACCGCAAGGCGGTGCTGGCGTTCTACGAGAAGGGGCTGAACCAGAAGGACGCCGACGCAGCGCTCGCCTATGTCGGCAACCGCTATGTGCAGCACAATCCCGGCGCGGCCGACGGCCCGGAAGGCTTCCGCAAGTTCATCGGCTTCCTGCGCGAGAAGTTTCCGAACTCGCACAGCGAGATCAAGCGCTCATTCGTCGACGGCGACTACGTGATCCTGCACGTCCACGCCGTGCGCGAGCCCGGCACCCGCGGCAACGCGATCGTCGACATCTTCAAGCTCGAGGACGGCAAGATCGTCGAGCACTGGGACGTGGCGCAGCCCGTTCCGGAGAATCCCGCCAACAACAACACGATGTTCTAAGGCATCGTGACGGCTTGTGCTCAGTCACTGGCATGATCAGGCTGGCGAGCGCGCCGGGACGCCGGCTATTGCTTGACCGCGATCCAGATCACGTGGCGGACACCGCGGCCCCGGCCGGTGGCTCGGACGGCAATTTCGTTGACCGCGAACCCGGCCCGGGTCAGCGATTTCGGGAACTTGGCGTTCGGACCGGACGACCAGACCGCAAGCACGCCGCCGCGCCGCAATGCCGCGTGTGCGATCTTGAGCCCGGAGACATCATACAGCGCGTCATTGGCCTTGCGGGTGAGACCTTCAGGCCCGTTATCGACGTCGAGCAGGATGGCATCGAAGCTGAGCGGTTGGCGTTCGATCACGCTGGCAACATCCTCCTCCCGGATATTCACACGCGGATCGTTCAGGCTGTCGCCGAAGATCTCCGCCATCGGGCCTCGCGCCCAGGCAACGACAGCCGGCACCAGTTCGGCCACCACGATTCTCGCCTCGGGCCCGAGCACGGCGAGTGCGGCCCGCAGCGTAAAGCCCATGCCGAGGCCGCCGATCAGAAAATGCGGCCGTTCGACCGTCTCGATCTTCTTCGCGGCAAGCGTCGCCAACGCCTCTTCCGAGCCCGACAGGCGGCTGTTCATCAGCTCGTTAGTGCCGAGCATGATCGAGAATTCGCGGCCTCGCCGCATCAGACGCAATTCACCCTCGGTGCCGGGAATGCGCGTGGTATCGATCTTTTCCCATGGAATCATGCGGCGGTTTGTATCATGGCAGGCACCTCTGCCGTAGCCCGGATGGAGCGAAGCGCAATCCGGGAACAGCGTCGCCGCAGGAGGAGATTATCCCGGATTGCGCTTCGCTCCATCCGGGCTACAACGAAGCAGCTACCCACCTGTCCAGACGTCGAGCACGTAGCGGTTCCTGGTGCCCATTTCCTCGATCCAGCGCGCGGCGGCGTCAGTGTCGACACCGGTGCGCTCGCGATAGATCGACATCAGGGTCGCCTTGACGTCGGGCTCCATCCTGCCGCCGTCGCCGCAGACATAGACGATCGCGCCCTTCTGGATCAGCTCCCAGACCCGGTCCTTCTGCGCGGCGACGAGGTGCTGCACATAGGTCTTCGGGCCATCGGCACGCGAGAAGGCGGTGTGGAGTTCACTGACGCCATCGGCTGCGAACGCCTTCAGCTCATCCGCATAGATGAAGTCCTGCTCGGGATGCCGGCAGCCGAAGAACAGCATCGCCGGGCCCAGCGTCGCGCCCTGCGCCTTGCGCGCGGCGCGCTCCTGCAGGAAGCCGCGGAACGGTGCGAGCCCGGTCCCCGGCCCGATCATGATGATCGGCACGGCGTTGTCGTCGGGCAAGCGGAAGCCGGCCTTGGTCTCCTTGATGGTGGCCTGGACGGTGTCGCCGGCGCGGCGACGCGCCAGATAGTTCGAGCAGACGCCCTTGTAGATGCCGCGCCCGGAACTTGCCGGCGCCTCCACCACGCCCACGGTGACACTGCAGCGCTGCGCCTCGCCGGCCGGAGACGACGAGATCGAATAATAGCGCGGCGCCAGCAGTGACAGCATTTCGAGATAGAGGTGGAACGGCAGCTCGCAGGCCGGATATTCCTCGAGCAGGTCGAACACCGATTTGCGCTTCGCCAAGACGTCGGTGCGATAGCACCCGGCCGACGCCTCGTCGTCGCCGACATAGGCCATCAGCTTCGGCTTGGTCACCGGGCAGCGGGTGTGCTCGGCCATGATCTGGATCTGCTTGCGGGTCGCGACCTGCTGCAGCTCGACGAACTCGGTGAGCAGCCGTCCGACCGAGACGGCGTTGCCGACCGGCAATTGCGCGCGGCGACCTTCGGAGACCTGCAGACGGATCTGGTCGGCCGGCAGGAAGCCGAAGCGGCGCGCAACGGAATCGACCAATGTCGGATCGTTGCGCGGCACCACGCTGAGATGATCGCCGACGCGGTATTTCAGACTGGCCGGCAGCTCGACCTCGATATGCCGGGTCGAACGCTCCGACGGATGAGCGCCTGCCTTGGTCTGCAGCTCGCTGTTGGCGAGCACCTTCATCGGCACCGCGCCGCCTTGCGTGACGATGGTGTTGACCGCACCCTGCGCCACCGGCTCGATCGCGTAGAGCGGCTCGTCCTCGGCGGTGCGGGTGAAATTCCAGTCGATGCCGAATTCCTTGGTCGCGACCTTGGCCGCCTCCGGGAACCATTTCTGGAACTGGCCGTCGAGATCGCTGCGCGCATCGCCCTCGCCGCGCGGATAGACGGCGCGCGCACCATGCTTGGTGAGCTGCTCGTCGATGAAGCGCGGCACCGACTGGTAGGTCGCCGCCCAATCGCTGTTGCCGCAACCGAACACCGCGTAGCGGACCTTGGCGAAGGCGTCCTTCGGCAGGTCGCTCTCGAGCCATTTGACGAACTGGGTGGCGTTGTCGGGCGCCGCGCCATTATAGGAGGCGCAGATGATCAGCACGCCGCCCTCCTCCGGCAGCTTGCCGACATAATCGTCCAGCGGACCCAGTCGCGTGGCGAAGCCGTTGATCTCGGACAGATCGGCCATGCGGGTCGCCAGCTCCTCGGCGGAGCCGAGATTGGAGCCGTACAGCACCAGCATCGGCGTGTTGTGGCCGGGACGCGTGGCCGGCGCGCGCGGTGCCTTCGGCGCGGCCGCAACCGCGCCCGTGCTGCCGGCGAAC
Organism: Bradyrhizobium sp. BR 1433; assembly: GCF_051547665.1. NCBI lineage: Bacteria > Pseudomonadati > Pseudomonadota > Alphaproteobacteria > Hyphomicrobiales > Nitrobacteraceae > Bradyrhizobium > Bradyrhizobium sp. BR 1433. Next base: position 7,775,140 of record NZ_JBPUGG010000001.1, on the reverse strand, counting down.
GCGCCGCGGTCCTTGTCGTCGCGCGGCCGCACCTTGATCCTGAAGCCGTCGGGCTTGACCGTCAGCGTCTCCTTCAGATGCATCTGGTAGCGATGCACGTCGATCAGCTTGAAGCGTTGCAGGATCATCCCGATCGCCAGCGCCGCCTCGTGCATGGCAAAGCCGCGGCCGATGCAGGCGCGCTGGCCGTTGCCGAACGGCTTCCAGGCATTGATCGGGCGCTTGGCCTCCGCCTCGCGGCTGAAATTCTCGGGATCGAACACGTCGGGGTTCGGACCCCAGACGCTGGGATCGCGGTGCAGCGCCATCACCAGGATGGTGATGAAGGTGTTCTTCTTCAGCTTGTATTTGCCGCCGATCATCTCATCGTTGAGCGGCGCGATGCCGTAGGCCGGCGCCGGCGGCCACAGCCGCAGCGCCTCCTTCAGGCATTGGGTGATGTAGGTGAGCTGCGTCACCTGCTGATAGGTCGGCCGCGCGTTGACGTCGGGCCCGAGCACACGATCGACCTCCTCATAGGCCTTCTTCAGCACCTCCGGATGCTTCAGCAGCGCATAGATCGTGCACGACAGCAGGCCGCTGGTGGTCTCGTGGCCGGCGATCAGGAAGGTATTGATCTGGTAGCGGATGTTGACGTCGTCGAGCTGCTCGCCGGTGGCGCGGTCGACGCCGGTCATCATCGCCGCCAGCATGTCCTTTTTGTCGTCGGTCGCGGCGGTGTTGCCGCGCCGCTCGGCGATGATCTCGTCGACCATCTTGTTCATGAAGGCGACGTCGTCGGCGAGCGTCTTGCGCCGCTTCTGCATCCACAGACCCTCGAGCGGCAGGCCGCGGGTCATCATGATGGTTTCGAGCGAGCGCACCAGCGATTCCACGAACGGGTGGTAGTCGCGGCGGTAGAACGAATTGAAGCGGTAGTCGAAGCCGCAGAGGCCGATGGTGTCGAGGGTGAGCGCCGTCATGTCGTGGACGACCTCGATCTCCTCGTCGGCGTTGAGGCGCTCCCATTTCTTGACCAGCTGCTCGGCGATGTCGACCATGCTCGGGTGGTACGACTGCATGGCGCGGTTGCCGAACGGCTGCATCAGGATGTTGTGCGCCTTGCTCCAGTTCGGCTCCCTGGTGTCGGCGGTGAACAGGCCGTCGCCGCCGACCGCGCGCACCCGGCGCAGCGAGCCGCGCACCGCCTTGTCGAAGCGCTTCTCGTCGGAGAGCTCGTCGACCAGGTCGTGGCCGGACACGATCACGAGCGGCGCGCCCATCATGTCGAGCCAGAAGATCGGTCCGAGCTCCTTGGAGAGCTTGACGAGATGCTGCACCGGCGCGGTCGAGTCCAGCGACAGCATATTGCCGACCACCGGCTTCGTCGGCGGATGCGGAATCGGACTCAGTCTGTTGCCGGACGCCATGTTGAGATTGCCCCTCTAACCTCAGTCATTCCGGGATGGTCCGAAGGACCAGACCCGGAATCTCGAGATTCCGGGTTCGATGCTGCGCATCGCCCCGGAATGACGACGTCGTCGTCACCCAAATCGCTTCCTGCGCCATTCGATCAGCTTCGCACTGACTTCGTCAGGCTTTTCCTGCTGCGTCCAATGGCCGCTGTCCTTGACCAGGTACTTCTCGAGGTCCGGCACCAACTTCTCCATGCCGTCGGCGGCCGAGGGCGGCAGCACCGCGTCGTTCTCGGCCATGATCATCAGCGACGGCACCCGGACGTGATGGTCCAGGCCGGCCGAGCGCTCCCAGTTGCGGGTGAAATTGCGATACCAGTTGATGCCGCCGGTGAAGCCGGTCTTGGTGAAGGTGTCGACGAACACCTTTTTCTCGTCCGCGGACAGGATCGGCGTGCGCGGATCATGCTTGGCGTCGTAATTCGCGATCATCTGCGGAAACGCCAGGTTGAGCCGCGCCGAGGCGCCGACGCCGGCGATCGGCTGTTCGGGTGGCGCGTCCGCCGGACGCGGCACCGGCTTGCGCATGAAGGCGTCGAAGGTCTGCTCGACCCGGCTGCCGAAGATGCGGTCGGGCTCGCGCGCCGGATCCTGGAACTGGACGATGTACATGTGATCGCCGAAGCGCTGGCGGAACAGCGCGACCGGATCCATCGGTGCGCGGTCCCAATGCGGCGTGTTGACGCCGACGACGCCGGCGACCCGCGCAGGATGCCTGAGCGGCATCTGCCAGACGACAAAGCCGCCCCAGTCATGACCGACGAAGATGGCCTTGTCGATCTTGAGATGGTCGAGCAGGCCGACGAGGTCGCCGGTCAGGTGCTCCATGTCGTAGGCCTCGACCGGCTCCGGCCGGTCGGTCGCGCCATAGCCGCGCTGATCCGGCGCAATCACCCGGATGCCGGCCTCGCCCAGCGCCTTGATCTGGTGGCGCCAGGAGAATGCCAGTTCAGGCCAGCCGTGGCACAGCACCACCGGCGGCGTGTCGGTCTTGGGGCCTGCTTCATAAAACCCCATGCGGATGCCGTTCGTCTCGGCGAACTGCAGCGGTGGCATCTCAATCATCGACAGGGATCCTTATTCGGCTGCGCCCTTGATGTCCGCAGGCGGGGGAGCGAACGCCGCCTCGAGTACATCGAACTCGAGCGGCAGCATGTCGCACATCACCTGCACGTGGGGAATGATGTTGGCGCCCACGATGAAGCCGAAATCGAGCTGATCGCGGTAGCTCTGCACGGTGATGTTGAGCGCCACGCCGTGGGTTGAGATCGAAACCGGGAAGATGTGCAGCAGCTCGGCACCGGCCGCATACAGCGTCTGCCGCGGCCCCGGCACGTTCGAGACCGTGATGTTGGTGGCCGGCGGCAGCACGTTGGAAAGGTCGGAGCGGCTGTAGAGCAGCGCCAGGATCTGCACCAGGATCGGTGCGCCCAGCAGCGAGATGTTGGTGACCTGCGGCACCAAGGCGCGCAGCGGATGCGACATCTCCTTGGACTTGGTCGACTGCGCGATGATGGTTTCCAGCCGCTTCCGGGGGTCCTCGATGTCGGTTGCGATCGAGCAGATCATGCCGAATACTTGGTTGTTGGATTCGGCGTTACCCTCCTCGCGCAGCGAGATCGGAACACCTGCCGTCAGCGACTTGTTCGGCAGCGCGCCCTGGCTGATCAGATAGCGCCGCACCACGCCGGAGGCGAGCGCCAGCACGACGTCGTTGAGCTTGCCGCCGGACACCTTCGCCAGTGCCTTGGCACGCGACAACGAGATCGAGGTGCCGGCAAAGCTGCGTTCGGACGAGATCGCCTTGTTGAGGATGGTCGGCGGCGAGGACATCGCCTGCAGGCTTTCGCGCGATCTCGGATCGGCAACCTTGGCGACGACGTCGGACAGGCTCTTCATGACCGTCGGCATGGAGCCGGCGAACTTCACCGCGCTCTCGATCTGGAACATGGCGTTGTCGAACAGGATCGAGCCGAGGTCGCTCTTGCCGGAACGCGGCAGCTCCAGGCTCTTCTGCGCGGCGGCGGCCGCCTCGAACGGCTGGGTCCAGAGTTGCTGATAGGCATCGATCAGATTGGCCGCGATGTCGCGCGGTTCCTGCGCGACCTTCTTCGCGCTCGGCGGCTCGATCTCGCGCGGCACCGGCGTCAGGTCGTAGATCATGCTGGTCAGCGCGGCGCCGGCGCCGCCGTCGATGCAGGCGTGGTGCATCTTGGAATAGAGCCCGATCTCGTTGTCCTTCATGCCCTCGAAGACGTAGAACTCCCAGAGCGGGCGGGCGCGGTTCAACAGCTTGGCGTGCATCCAGCCGACGATACGCTCCAGCGTCGCGCGATCGCGCGGCGCCGGCAGGCTGGCGCGGAAGATGTGACGGTCGATGTCGAACTGATCGTCCTCGACCCAGGACGGATGGTCGATGTCGAGCGGCGCCTTCTGCAGGCGTGCCTTGAGGATCGGCGCGATGTGCAGCCGCGAGGCGATCATCGCCTTGAACTCCTCGAAGAAGTCGCCCTTGTAGCCGTCGGGCAGGCGGAAGATCGCCATGCTGCCGACATGCATCGGCATTTCCGGCGTTTCCAGATAGAGAAACGATGCGTCCAGCGAGGACAGCTTCTTGGCGTCGCTCATGATCTCCTCCCGAGAGCCTACTTACGCGGGCGCCTTGGGCGGCGCTTCTCGTCGTTTGGTCAGGATAGTGCCTGTTCTGCCGGCCCGTAGGCAATGGCAAAGGGGCCCGAGCGGTCAAAATGCCGGAATTCCCCCTCCGGTTGGGCCAGCCGGTCCGCAATCGCCCACAGCGCCGCGGGATTGACGCCGAGGCCGATATGGCTGGCGAAATGCACCTCGATGTTCTCGGCGGTGGCCGACGGCCGCACGCGCGAGGTCCGCCAGTTCACGATGCCATCGGTGCGGGAATAGATCGAGGTCGTCGGCACCGGCATGTCGCCGGCGATCGCGGCGCGGATCTCAGGGATGTCACCCACAGCTTCGCCGGACAAGAGCTCATAGAGCCGCGTCGCATTGGTGGCGCGGATGTCGTCGGCGAACGGGCTGCCCAGCGTGATGATGGAGCGCACCAGCTGCGGCATCTGCGACGCCAGGTCGCGCGCATAGACGCCGCCGAGGCTCCAGCCGATGATCGAGACCTTGCGCCCGGTCGCCTCATGAACCCGCTTCAGCAGATCGCGCAGCGCAGCCCGCCTGCTGGAAATCCCGCCGAAATTGCGGCCCATGTTCCAGGCATAGGCGTCGTAGCCGAGCTCCTTCAGATAGCGCCGCATCGGCGCCATCGACAGGTCGCTGGCGAGGAAGCCCGGCAGTGCCAGCACCGGATGACCATCGCCCTTCGGCGCCTGCATCAGGAGGGGCGACAGCAGCAGGCTCGAATTGAGTTCGAGCACGCCGCGCGCCTCCGCCAGCATCAGGAACAGGCTCGGCGGGCGCAACCGGCGTTCGGTCCCATCAACGCTCCTGTCCATGCCGGTCACTATTTCTTCTTGCTCGCGCCGCCGAAGCCGGCCATCGCCACGAACATGTCCTGGAAGCGCTCGGCGAGCTTGGGATCGAAGGTGAACCAGCTCTGCATCAGCGATTCCGGTGAGATCTTGTCGATGTTCGACGTCATCTGCTGCTGCAGCTTGTCCATCACCGCGGTCTGCATCGGTCCCACATCCGGCAGGCCGAAGAACTGCCGCGCTTCGAGGGGCGTACAATCTATCTCGACGTTGACCTTCATATCCGCCTCCTCAAATGCGCCTTGGCCCGCCACAGTATCGCCGGGACGGGGCGAGTTGCGCAAGCGAGCCGTACCTGCCCCGGGGGGCAGTCGGCCTCGATCATCCGTTATGGTCAACCAAACCGTTTGGAGCGGTTGCTCCAAACCGTCAGGAGCGGTTGCTCGAGGCGCGCCGGTGATCCTTCCCGTGACCGACAAGCGGCACTCCGAAAGTCGAATGTCACGCGTTCGCGCCAACAGCCTACTCTCCAATCCGGTTCATTGCGCTGCACCCGCGCGGACGGGTTAACCCCTTGGCAAATCGCGCTTGCGCGGCCGGTAAACTCTGGCAACATGGATCAATAATACCAGCCGGACAAAGCAGCCGGCGGACAAGAACGGGGACGCGGGATTACATGTCGGTACGTTGGAGTTTGTTTGCGGCGACTGTCGCCGCACTCGTCGCCTTTGCTTTGCCGGCATCGGCCCAGACGCTGAAGTATGCGAACCAGGGCGAGCTGAAGTCGCTGGATCCCTACACGCTGAAGGAAACCACGACGATCGCGCACCACGCCCACGTCTACGAAGGCCTCACCGCGCGCGACAAGGACCTCAAGATCATTCCGGCCCTGGCGGAAAGCTGGGAGACGCTGAGCCCGACCAAATGGCGCTTCCATCTGCGCAAGGGCGTGAAATTCCACAATGGCGATCCCTTCACCGCCGACGACGTGCTGTTCTCGGCCGAGCGCGTCCGCGCCAAGGGCTCCAACTTCCTCAGCAACGTCCCGGCCGACGCCAAGTTCAGCAAGGTCGACGACTACACCGTCGACGTGACGCTGGACTCGCCCAATCCCATTCTGATCTCACAATGGGATAGCTGGTACATCATGGACAAGAAGTGGTGCGAGGAGAACAACTCGGTCGCACCGACACCGGCCTCCGCAACCACGCCGAGCTACGCGGCGCTGCACGAGAACGGCACCGGCCCCTTCACGATCGAGAGCCACCAGCCCGGCGTGAAGACCGTGTTCAAGGCGTTTCCAGGCTATTGGCGCAAGCCCGAGCATAATCTCAAGGAGATCATCTTCACCCCGATCGGCTCCGACGCCACCCGCGTGGCCGCGCTGCTCTCGGGCGAAGTCGACGTGATCGAACCGGTTCCGCTCCAGGACATCCAGCGCGTCAATTCCAGCGGCGTCGCCACCGTCATGACCGCGCCGGAGATCCGTACCATCTTCATCGGCATGGATACGGCGCGCGACGAGCTGCTGTATTCCAACATCAAGGGCAAGAATCCGTTCAAGGACATCCGCGTCCGCGAAGCTTTCTACAAGACCATCGACGTCGATCTGATCAAGACCCGCGTGATGCGCGGCATGTCGACCCCCTCGACGTTGATGATCGCCCCCGAGCTCTATCCGCTGTCGAAGGAATTCACCCGGCCGAAGCTCGATCCTGATGGTGCCAAGAAGCTGCTGGCCGACGCCGGCTATCCGAACGGCTTCGAAGTCACGATGGACTGCCCGAACGACCGCTATGTCAACGACGCCGCGATCTGCCAGGCGGTGGTCGGCATGCTGGCCCGCATCGGCGTCAAGGTGAACCTGCTGGCGCAGCCGAAGGCGCAGTATTTCGCCAAGGTGCTGAAGCCCGGCGGCTACCAGACCTCGTTCTTCATGCTGGGCTGGACGCCCGCGACGTCCGACTCGCACAACGTGCTGCACGACATCCTCGGCTGCCGCGACGATCCGAAGGATGCCACCCGGGGCGAGGCCAATCTCGGCGGCTATTGCAACAAGGAAGTCGACGCGCTCACCGACAAGGTCCTGATCGAGGGCGACACTGCCAAGCGCGACCAGTTGATCAAGCAGGCCTACGACATCGTCATCAAGGATTACGGCTACATTCCGCTGCATCAGCAACCGCTGGTGTGGGGCGTGTCGAAGAAGGTCAAATTGACCCAGCGCGCGGACAATCAGGTGCTGCTCTACTGGGCGACCAAGCAGGGTGAATAGTGGCTTTGGCGAATTCGGGTCCCGGAAGCGCAGGCTTCCGGGACCTCGCGTTTTCCGGCCGCGCAAAGCCGCGCGCCGAATGTCAAAGGCAGTGAAAGGTAGAGATGCTGGCTTTCACTCTTCGCCGCTTCCTGCAGGCGATCGGCGTGATGCTCGCCGTGGGCGTGATCGCGTTCGCGATGTTCCGTTTCGCCGGCGACCCGGTGAACCAGATCGTCTCGATCGACACCTCGGCCGCGCAGCGCGCTGAAATCCGGCACTCGCTCGGCCTTGACGATCCCGTGCTGGTGCAGTTCGGCCGCTACTTCATCAATGCGCTGCAGTTCAAGTTCGGCGTGTCCTACCAGTTCCGCCTGCCGGTCTCCTCGCTGCTGGCGGAGCGGCTGCCGGCGACGCTGGAGCTTTCGATCTGCGCGACGCTGTTCGCGATGGTGGCCGGCATCCTGATGGGGGTCTACTCGGCGCTGCGCCGCGACACCGTGCTTGCCAAATTATTCCAGGCGGTATCGCTGATCGGCATTTCGCTGCCGACCTTCCTGATCGGCATCCTGCTGATCTATCTGTTCGCGGTGACGCTGGGCTGGCTGCCCTCGTTCGGCCGCGGCGAGGTGGTGAAGCTCGGCTGGTGGACCACCGGACTGCTGACCGTCTCGGGCCTGAAGGCGCTGATCATGCCGGCGATCACGCTCGGGCTGTTCCAGATGACCCTGATCATGCGGCTGGTGCGCGCCGAAATGCTGGAAGTGCTGCGGACCGACTATATCCGGTTCGCCCGCGCCCGCGGGCTGACCACGCGCGCGATCCATTTCGGCCATGCGCTGAAGAACACCCTGGTTCCGGTGATCACGGTGGCCGGCCTGCAATTTGGCTCGGTTATTGCTTTCTCGATCATCACCGAAACCGTGTTCCAATGGCCGGGCATGGGACTTCTGTTCGTGCAGGCCGTGCAGAATGTCGATATCCCGATCATGGCCGCGTATCTGTTGATGGTCTCGCTGATCTTCGTCACCATCAATCTGGTGGTCGACATCCTCTACACCGTGGTCGATCCGCGCTTGCGCTCGACCGTCGGCCGCGCGGCGTGAGGGCTGACCGATGTCCGATGCCGTCGTCCCCCATCGTTCCAGGACCACCAGGCCCCTGCCGGCTGGTTCAGGCGCGCGCTCGACAGCGACATCTTCTATTCGTTCCGCCGCTCCAGGCTGACGATGGTCGCCGGCGTGATCACGCTGCTGTTCTTTCTGCTCGCAATCTTCGCGTCGTGGCTCGCGGTGCAGAACCCATTCGATCCGGCGCAGCTGCAGCTGATCAACTCGCGGATCGCGCCGTTGTGGACCGCCGACGGCCAAAGCCCGTTCCTGCTCGGCACCGACGAGCAGGGCCGCGACGTGCTCTCGGCGATCCTTTACGGATTGCGCATCTCGCTTGCGGTCGGCCTGGCCGGCGTGGTCTTTGCCGGCGCGCTCGGCATCGCCCTCGGGCTGATCGCAGGCTATTTCGGCGGTGTGGTCGATACCGTGATCATGCGGATCGCCGACGTGCAGCTCACCTTCCCCGCGATCCTGATCGCACTGCTGGTCAACGGCGTCGCCAAATCGCTGCTCGGCAACCGGCTCGACGAGATAAGCACGCTCGGCGTCCTGATCATCGCGATCGGTCTCAGTTTCTGGGTGCAATATGCCCGCACCGTGCGCGGTTCGGTGATGGTCGAGAAGAACAAGGACTACGTGGCCGCGGCGCAGCTGATCGGCCTGCCGGCGCCGAAGATCATGCTGCGGCACGTGCTGCCGAACACGATGGGCCCGATCCTCGTCATCGCCACCATCAACCTCGCGCTCGCGATCATCACCGAGGCGACGCTGTCGTTCCTTGGCGCCGGCATGCCCGACACCATGCCCTCGCTCGGCACCCTGATCCGGATCGGCAACAACTATCTGTTCGCCGGCGAATGGTGGATCGTCGCCTTCCCCGGCATTGCGCTGGCCGGCCTGATCCTCTCCATCAACCTGCTCGGCGACTGGCTGCGCGACGCCCTCAATCCGAAGCTCCGATGACCAAGCCTGTTCTTTCCGTGCGCAATCTCGAGGTGGAATTCGTCACCCGCCGTGCGACCTTGCGCGCCATCAACGGCGTGTCGTTCGACATCGCCAAGGGCGAGGTGCTCGGCGTGGTCGGCGAGTCCGGCGCCGGCAAATCGGTCACGGGGCTAGCCGTGATCGGCCTGATCGATCCGCCCGGCCGCATCTCCGGCGGCGAGATCGAACTGTCGGGCACGCGGATCGACCATCTTCCGCTGGAGGAGATCCGCCGCATCAGGGGCAAGCGGATCGGCATGATCTTCCAGGATCCGCTGACCAGCCTCAATCCGCTCTACCGGATCGGCGACCAGATCATCGAGACCATTCGCACCCACAGCAATCTGAGCGAGAGCGCCGCGCGCAGGCGCGCCATCGATCTGTTGGCCGAGGTCGGCATTCCCGCGCCGGAAAAGCGCATCGACGGCTACCCGCACGAATTCTCCGGCGGCATGCGCCAGCGCGTCGTGATCGCGCTTGCGATCTGCGCCGAGCCCGAACTGATCATCGCCGACGAGCCGACCACCGCGCTCGACGTCTCCGTGCAGGCGCAGATCATCGCGCTGATCAAGCGGCTCGGCCGCGACCACGGCACCGCGGTGATGCTGGTGACCCACGACATGGGCGTGATCGCCGAGACCTGCGACCGCGTTGCGGTGATGTATTCCGGCCGCATCGCCGAGATCGGCCCGGTGCAGGAGGTGGTACGCAATCCGCTGCATCCCTACGCCAAGGGCCTGATGGGCGCGATCCCGACGCTTGCCGGCGAGGACAAGCGCTTGGTGCAAATCCCCGGCTCGATGCCGCGGCTGTCGGCGATTCCGCCGGGCTGCCCGTTCAATCCGCGCTGCGCGTTTGCCTTCGATCGCTGCCACGTCGAACGCCCCGAGCCGATCCGGCAGGGCACGCAGTTCGTTGCCTGTCATCTGTTCGAGCCGGCGAAGGAGACAGCGGCATGAGCGGAACATTGATCGAGGTCAGGAACCTGCGCCGCGTCTTCGACGTCTCCAAGCCGTGGCTCAACCGCGTGATCGAGGGCGGCCATCTCGAATTCCTGAAAGCCGTCGACGGCGTCTCCTTCGACATCAAGCGCGGCGAGATCTTCGCGCTGGTCGGCGAATCCGGTTCCGGCAAGACGACCGTCGCGCGCATGGTGGTCGGCCTGCTGCCGCCGAGTTCGGGCGAGGTCGTCATCGACGGCGTCTCGATGACCGATCCGCGGCAGGGCCAGGCGCGCCGCCGGCTGCGCCGGCGCATCCAGATGGTTTTCCAGGATCCCTATGCGAGCCTCAATCCGCGCTACCGGGTCGCCGCTATCGTCGCCGAGCCGATCCGCGCCTTCGACCTGATCCAGGGCGAGCGCGACATCAAGGCCCGGGTCGGCGAATTGCTCTCGCTGGTCGGCCTGCACCCCGACGACGGCCAGAAATTCCCGCACGAATTTTCCGGCGGCCAGCGCCAGCGCATCGCGATCGCCCGCGCGCTGGCGTCCGAGGCCGAGTTCATCGTCTGCGACGAGCCGACCTCGGCGCTCGACGTTTCCGTGCAGGCGCAGATCCTCAATCTGATGCGCGACCTGCAGGACAAGTTCGGCCTCACCTATCTCTTCATCAGCCACAATCTCGCAGTGGTCCGCCACATGGCGAGCCGGATCGGCGTGATGTATCTCGGCCGCATCGTCGAGATCGCCGAGGGCAGAGAATTGTTCGAGAACCCGCGGATGCCCTACACGAAGATGCTGCTCGGCGCGGTTCCGGACCTTGCGATGTCCGGTCGCCAGCGCATCCCCGTAAAGGGCGAGATTCCGAATCCGATCGATCCGCCGCCGGGCTGCTCGTTCAACCCGCGCTGTCCCCTCGCCTTCGATCTCTGCCGCCAGAAGACGCCGGAACTGATCGACGGCGTGGCCTGCCATGCCGTCAACAGTCCCGCCGCCGTTCCGGCATGATCACGCGGATGGGAGCGGCCATGTGCACCAAGCGGTTCGGCATACCAGCCGGCCTGTGATCAAGTGCGCCCGCCGAGAAGGCCCAACAACAAACCGACGAACGGTCAATCGCCATGAGCAACATCAACCCCGATCCGTTCACAACCCGGCCCGAGATCGAAGGCACCTTCGGCGTCGTCACCTCGACGCACTGGATCGCCACCGCGGTCGGCATGGCAACGCTGGAGAAAGGCGGCAACGCCTTCGACGCCGGAGTGGCCACCGCCTTCACGCTGCAGGTGGTCGAGCCGCATCTGAACGGCCCCGGCGGCGACGTTCCGATCATCGTGCACGACGTCAAGCGCGGCAAAAGCGAAGTGATCTGCGGCCAGGGCCCGGCGCCGGCGAAGGCAACCATCGCGCATTATCGCAGCGAGGGCCTCGAGATGGTGCCCGGCACCGGCCTGCTTGCGGCCTGCGTGCCCGGCACATTCGAATCCTGGATGCTGCTGCTGCGCGACTACGGCACCTTGAAGCTGCGCGACGTGCTGGAGCCCGCGATCGCCTACGCGCGCGACGGCTATCCGCTGGTCGAGCGTGCATCGGCCACCATCAAGACCGTCGAACAGCTGTTCCGGAAATACTGGACCACATCGGCCGACGTCTATTTGCCAAATGGCGAGGTGCCGAAGCCCGGCACCATCTTCACCAACAAGAAGCTCGCGGAGACGTACGCACGCATCCTGACCGAGGCGGAGAGCGCCGGCGGCGATCGCGTGGCGCAGATCGAGCGCGCGCGGCAGGCCTGGTCGAAGGGCTTCGTGGCCGAAGCGATCGACAAGTTCTGCCGCACCCAGGAGGTGATGGACGTTTCCGGCTCGCCACACCGCGGCGTGCTGTCGGCCGACGACATGGCGCGCTGGCAACCGACCATCGAGGCGCCGCTCACCTACGACTACGGCCGTTACACCGTGCAGAAGGCCGGGGTCTGGAGCCAGGGTCCGGTGATGCTGCAGCAGCTCGCGCTGCTGAAAGGTTTTGAGCTCGACGGGCTCGATCCCGCAGGCCCCGACTTCATCCATTTGCAGATCGAAGCCGCCAAGCTCGCCTATGCCGATCGCGAGACCTTCTACGGCGACCCGAAATTCACCGAGATCCCGATCGAAACGCTGCTGTCCGATGCCTATAACAACCAACGGCGCAAGCTGATCTCGAAAGACAAGGCGTCGCTCGACTTCCGCCCCGGCTCGGTCGAGGGCTTCGGCGGCGTCGTGAAGTTGCGACACGCCGAAGGGCATCGTGAAGCGGTCGGCGCCATGGGCGCGGGCGAGCCGACCGTCGGCCGGTTCGGCGAGGTGCGCGGCGACACCGTGCATTTCGACATCATCGACAAGGCCGGCAACATGATCTCGGCGACGCCGTCCGGCGGCTGGCTGCAGTCCTCGCCGGTGATTCCCGAGATCGGTTTCTGCCTCGGCAGCCGCGCCCAGATGTTCTGGCTCGAGGAGAACCACCCTGCCTCGCTCGCGCCGGGCAAGCGGCCGCGTACCACACTCTCGCCGACCATGGCGCTGCGCGACGGCGAGCCGTATCTCTCCTGGGGCTCGCCGGGCGGCGACCAGCAGGACCAGTGGATCACGCAGTTCTTCCTGCGCCACGTCCACGCCAAGCTCAATCTGCAGGAGGCGATCGACGCGCCGGCCTGGCACTCCGAGCATTTCCCGATCTCGTTCTGGCCGCGCACCTCGCGGCCCGGCGTCCTGGTGCTGGAAAACCGCGTGCCGAAATCGACCATCGACGAATTGAAACGCCGCGGCCATGTGGTCGAGATTGGTCCCGATTGGTCGGAAGGCCGCCTCACCGCGGCCTCGAAGGTCGGTGCCCGCCGCCGCGCCGCCGCCAATCCGCGCGGCATGCAGGGATACGCCGCAGGCCGCTAGACACGAAGGTTTGAGATGACCTGGTCGATCATCGCCCGCGACAGCGCCACCGGCCAGCTCGGCATCGCCGTCGCGACGCGGTTCTTCGCGGTCGGCGCGCTGGTGCCACACATCGCACCCGGGATCGGCGCGGTGGCGACGCAGGCGCTGGTCAATCCTTATTACGGCATCGACGGCCTCGCGCTGCTGCGCAGCGGCAACAGCCCGCATGAGGTGATCGCGGCGCTGATTGCGCCCGACAGCGGCCGCGAAAGCCGGCAGCTCCACGTCATGGACGTCAGGGGCCGCATCGCGGCGCATTCCGGCAAGGACTGCATCGACTGGTTCGGCCATATCGCCGGCGACGGGTTCTCGATCGCCGGCAACATGCTGGCCGGCCCCGCGGTGCTCGACGAGACCGCGCGCGTCTATGCCGAGAACGAGAAGCTGCCGTTCGCGGAGCGGTTGATCAAGGCGATGTTCGCCGGCGAAGCGGCCGGCGGGGACAAGCGCGGCAAGCAATCGGCGGCTCTTCTGCTCCACGGCGCGGAGGAATGGCCATTCCTCGACCTGCGCGTCGACGACCACGCCGATCCCCTGCGCGAGCTTGAGCGGCTGGAGGCCGTCAGCCGCGAGCACTGGGTGCCATTCCGGAGCTTCATGCCGACCCGCGACAACCCGGCCGGAACCAGCGATCGCGCCACCATCGACGCTGGCATCGCGGCGGCAACCACGAGCCGTAAATGACAGCAGGCCCGCTGATCGAGATCGAAGGCCTGCGCGTCACCTTCCAGGGCGATGACGGCCGCACCACGCATGCCGTCGACAGCGTCGATCTCTCCGTCGCCAAGGGCGCCACGCTCGGCCTGGTCGGCGAGTCCGGCTGCGGCAAGAGCGTGACCTCGCTCGCGATCATGGGGCTGTTGCCGAAGCAATCCGCCGCGGTGTCCGGCGCGATCCGCTTCGACGGCTTCGACCTGCTCGAGGTGCCGGACGAGACGTTGCGCGACCTGCGCGGCGATCGCCTCGCGATGATCTTCCAGGAGCCGATGACCTCGCTCAATCCGAGCTTTACCATCGGCGACCAGATTACGGAGACGATTCTGCGCCATCGCGGCGGCTCCCGCGGCGCGGCGCGCGAACGCACCATCGAGCTGCTGCGCCGCGTGCATATTCCCTCGCCCGAGAAACGCATCGACGAGTTTCCGCACAAGCTGTCCGGCGGCATGCGCCAGCGCGTGATGATCGCGATGGCGCTGGCCTGCGATCCGCAGCTTCTGATCGCCGACGAGCCGACCACCGCGCTCGACGTCACCTTGCAGGCGCAGATCCTCGATCTGATGCGGGAGCTGAAGGCTGCGAGCGGCGCCGCGATCATCCTGATCACCCACGATCTCGGCGTCGTCGCCGAAGTCTGCGACGAGGTCGCGGTGATGTATGCGGGCGAAATCGTCGAGCGCGCGCCGGTCGACGAGCTGTTCGCCAATCCGCAGCATCCCTATACGGTCGGCCTGCTCGGCTCGATCCCGCGGCTCGATCGCCGCACCAGCCATCTCGCCACCATCGAGGGCATGGTGCCGAACATGGCGAACCCGCCCGCCGGCTGCCGCTTTGCCGCGCGCTGTCCGTTCGTCGAGGATGCCTGCAGCAAATCACCGCCGCCGCTCGCGCTGCTGAGCCCGACCCACGCCTCGCGCTGCATCCGCGCGCCGCTGGAGCGACTGGTGTCATGACTGCGCTGCTCGAGGTCGAAGGGCTGGTCAAGCATTTCGTCGCCGAACGCTCGCTGTTCGGCCGGCCGACCGCCCATGTGAAGGCGGTCGACGGCGTCAGCTTCACGGTCGAGGCCGGCAAGACGCTGGCGCTGGTCGGCGAATCCGGCTGCGGCAAATCCACCGTCAGCCGGCTGGTGCTGCGGCTGATCGAGCCGGATGCCGGACGGATCCGCTTCGAAGGCCGCGACCTCGGCACGCTCAATGCCGAGCAGCTCCGCGCATTCCGCCGCGACGCGCAGCTGATCTTCCAGGACCCCTACGCCTCGCTCAACCCGCGCATGACGGTGAGCCAGATCCTGACCGAGCCACTGGCGCTGCACAATCTCGTCCCGGCCGCGGACCGCCGCGCGCGGGTCGAGGAGCTGCTGCGTCTGGTCGGGCTCGAGCCGCGCTTTGCGCGGCGCTATCCGCACGAATTCTCCGGCGGCCAGCGCCAGCGCATCGCGATTGCCCGCGCGCTCGCGGTCGAGCCGAAGCTGATCATCTGCGACGAGCCGGTGTCGGCGCTCGACGTCTCGATCCGCTCGCAGATCCTGAACTTGCTGCGCGACCTGCAGGACCGCCTGAAGCTCGCCTATATCTTCGTCTCGCACGATCTCGCCGTCGTGAAGCACATCGCCGATCGCGTCGCCGTGATGAATCTCGGCACCATCGTCGAGACCGCCGATGCACAGGCGCTGTTCGCGGCCCCGCGCCATCCCTACAGCCGTGCGCTGCTATCGGCGATCCCGGTGCCGGAGCCGCGCGCCAGGCGCAGCCGCATCGTGCTCGAGGGCGAGTTGCCGAGCGCGCTCAATCCGCCCTCCGGCTGCCGCTTCCATACCCGCTGTCCCTATGCGATCGCGCGCTGCCGCAGCGAAGTGCCGCAATTGCGCGAAGATGGCACCGGATATGCAACGGCCTGTCACCGGACGGGCGAGCTGCCCGGCGCGGAGGCGATCGTGCCCTCCGATGGCGGGTTCTCGCCGACACTGGAAAAGCTGGTGGCGGCGTTCAATGCGGCGGAAGCCTCGGGGCAGCCTGGGGTTATTTCACAGGGAACAGAGGCCTAGGGAATAAGGGGTTGGCGATGAGATTTTGGCGCTTGGCGGTCCTGATGGCGGCCCTCGTGACCTGGTGCGGAACGAGCGCGCGTGCCGAGACGACACTTCGCATCGGGCTCGCCGAGGACCCCGACATCCTCGATCCTTCAATCGGACGCACCTATGTCGGCCGCATCGTCTTTTCAGCCTTCTGCGACAAGCTGTTCGACATTGACGAGAAACTGAACATCGTTCCGCAGCTCGCGCTGTCTTACGAGAACTCGGCCGACGGCAAGGAGATGACGATCAAGCTACGGCCGGGCGTCAAGTTCCACGACGGTGAGCCGTTCGACGCCGAAGCCGCCAAATTCTCGCTGGAGCGCCATCTGACGCTGCCGACCTCGTTTCGCAAACCGGAATTGGCTGCGCTCGACCACGTCGACGTCGTTGACCCCCTAACCATCAAGCTGGTGCTTAAGACGCCCTACTCGCCTCTGATCGCCCAGTTGACCGACCGCGCCGGCATGATGGTTTCGCCGAAGGCGGTGAAGGAGGCGGGTGACAAATTCGGACTGCATCCAGTCTGCGCCGGACCCTACAAGTTCGTCGAACGCGTGCAACAGGACCGCATGGTGTTCGAGAAATTCGGGGATTACTGGAACAAGGACAACGTCTTCATCGATCGCATCGTGTTCCTTCCTATCGTCGATGCCACGGTGCGGCTCGCCAATCTGAAATCCGGCGGGCTCGATCTGATCGAGCGCGTGCTCGCCACCGATATCAAGGACGTCCGCGCCGACAAGCGGCTCGTGCTGTCGACCGCACCTGAGCTCGGCTATCTCGGCCTCACCATCAACATCGGCAACGACAAGAGCAAGGGGCCGCTCAGCCAGTCGGAAAAGGTGCGCCAGGCGCTCGATCTGTCGATTGACCGCGAGGCGCTCAACCAGGTCGTCTTCAACGGCGAGTTCACGCCGGGCAATCAGTGGGTCAGCCCGACGCACCCTTACTATCAGAAGGCGTTTCCGGTTCGGGGCCGCGACATTGCCAAGGCCAAGGCGCTGCTGAAGGAGGCCGGTGTCACGCTGCCCGTCGCCATCGACTACATGGTCCCCAAAGGCGCCGAGAACGAAGCCGTAGCCCAGGTCGTGCAGTCGATGGCGGCCGAAGCCGGCTTTGACATCAAGATCCGCGTGGTCGAATTCGCGACGACCTTCAAGCAGGCCCAGGCTGGCGAATTTCAGGTGTTCCAGATCAACTGGAGCGGCCGGATCGATCCTGACGGCAATTCCTATGTCTTCCTGCACACCAAGGCGCCGCAGAACGACGGTGGCTATTCCAACGCGGAAGCCGACAAGCTGATGGAAGATGCGCGGCTGATCAACGATCCCGCCCAGCGCAAGGCGATCTACGAGAAGATGACCAGGACCGTGCTCAATGACGAGCCGATCATCTATCTCTATCACCGCACACTCCTGATCGCGCATTCCATCAAGGTCGAGGGTTACCGGCAGATGCCGGACGGATTGGTGCGCGTGGTCGGGCTGAAATTGAAATGATCGCCACAGCGCAGGACACGCGGGGCCGACAATGCTGAACTTCCTCGCCAAGCGGCTGGTTCAGCTGGTCCCGACGCTGTTCTTCGTCTCGCTCCTGATCTTCTCGCTGCAACATTTGCTGCCCGGCGATCCGGCACTCGTCATGGCCGGCGAGGAGCGCGATCCGGCCGTCATCGAACAGATCCGCCGGCAATACCATTTGGATCAACCGATTCCGGTGCAATATGCCTATTGGGTCAAGGGCGTGCTCACGGGCGACCTCGGAGAGTCCCTGCGCAACAAGATGCCGGTGTCGAGCCTGATCGCGCAGAAGCTGCCGGTTACGATGCAAATCGCCGGCATGGCGATCGTGGTCGCCTTCCTGATCGGCATTCCCGCCGGCATCATCTCGGCGGTGAAAATCGGCACCGCGTGGGACTATGGCGCCAATTTGTTCGCGCTGTGGGGTATCTCGACGCCGAATTTCTGGCTCGGCATCATGCTGATCTTCCTGTTCTCCGTCGAACTTGGCTGGCTGCCGGCCTCCGGCTACGTGCCGCTCAGCGAAAACTGGCGCGCGAGCCTCGCCGCATCGGTCATGCCGGCCTTCGTGCTCGGCAATGCGATCGCGGCGATCCTGATGCGGCATACGCGAAGCGCGATGCTGCAGGTGCTGGAGAGCGACTATGTCCGCACCGCGCGCGCCAAGGGCCTGTCCGAGCGCACCGTGATCCTCAAGCATGCGATGCGCAACGCGCTGACGCCGATCATCACGCTCGGCGCGCTCGAGCTCGGCACGCTGCTGTCGGGTGCGGTGCTCACCGAACAGATCTTCTCGATCCCTGGCTTCGGCAAGCTGATCGTCGACGCCGTGTTCAACCGCGACTATGCCGTCGTGCAGGGCGTGGTGCTGACCACGGCCACGATCTACATCACGCTCAACCTGATTGCCGATATCGCCTACATTCTCGTCAACCCGCGGCTGAGGGGCTGATCGGATGACCGACGCTGCACTCAGCCCCCTCGCTCCGCTTGCCGTCGCCGAAACGCTCGAGAGCCCGGCGCGGCGCGCCTGGCGGCGGCTGATCCGGCGCAAGGGTGCCGTGCTCGGGCTCACCGTGATCGCGCTCTTCATCCTGCTCGCCGTGTTCGCGCCGCTGATCGTGCCCTATGATCCCATTGCGACGAGCTGGTCGCTGGTACGCAAGGCGCCGTCGGCGCAGCACTGGTTCGGCACTGACGAACTCGGCCGCGACGTGTTCGCCCGCGTCGTGTTCGGCGCCCGCGCCTCGCTGCTTGCCGGCGTCATCTCGGTCGGCATCGCGCTTGCGATCGGCGTGCCGCTCGGCCTCGTCGCCGGCTATCGCGGCAGCTTCATCGACGCGCTGATCAGCCGCATCACCGATGCGATGCTGGCCTGCCCGTTCCTGATCCTGGCGATCGCGCTCGCAGCGTTCCTCGGCCCGAGTTTAGCAATGCCATGATCGCGATCGGCGTCTCGGCGACCCCGATCTTCATCCGCCTGACCCGCGGCCAGGTGATGAGCGTCAAGGTCGAGGACTATGTGGAGGCGGCGCGCGCCATGGGCAATCCGCGCTGGCGCATCGCGCTGGTCCACATCCTGCCCAACATTCTGCCGGCGCTGCTGGTGCAGGCGACGCTGTCGATTGCGGCTGCGATCATCGCCGAGGCCGCGCTGTCCTTCCTCGGCCTCGGCCAGCAGCCGCCGGCGCCGTCCTGGGGCAGCATGCTCAACGCCGCGCAACGCTTCCTGACAAGCGCGCCCTGGATGGCGGTCTGGCCGGGGCTTGCGATCTTCCTGGTCGTGTTGTCGTTCAATCTGGTCGGCGACGGCCTGCGCGACGCGCTGGACCCGAAGGCGCGGTGACCGCGGCGACGGCCAAGTCTTCCGTCATTGCGAGCGAAGCGAAGCAATCCATTGTCACCGAGCATGCGGAGGTATGGATTGCTTCGCTTCGCTCGCAATGACGACGGAAGCTAGATCACCACCTCGCGCAGCACCCTGCGGCAATCCATCTCGTATTCGAGATCGACCACCGGCGGGCGGCAGAAGTGCCATGTCAGGCCGGAGCGGGTGGCGCCGCGGCGGACCAGCTCGTCGACGAGCACGGGATGGATGTCGTGCACGGTGTAGGCCTGCACCGCCGTCGTCTCCTGCCAGCCGAAGCTGAACTCCGCCAGACGGCGTTCCATCTCGCCCGCGGTGAAGCGAACCTTCTCCCGCCACGCGCCGGGACTGAGATCGCGATAGCAAACGATGCGGTCGGGATAGCTGGCGGTGCCGCCGCGTGCCTCGGCGCCGCCGGCGATCACGAAGGAGGGCGACGTCGTCGTGCTCGGCCGCGTGAACGAGAACGCATGGAACGACGGCTCGGCCGGCGGATCGATCTCGGGACAGACGTTGCTGCGCGCCACCGGATTAATGGTGCCGTCGAACAGGCCCCATTCGGCGAGCGTCTTGACGTAGTGCTGATTGAAGGCGCGGAAGCCGTCTTCGGTGAAGGCGGCCGGCGAACGCAATTCGCAGGCGCAGAACGCGGTCAGCGGCCGGCCGGCGTCGCGGATGTAGGCCGCGATCCGCGCAAAACCTTCCGCGAGCGGCAGCAGGCGATCGAAGCGCACCCGCTCGATCTCATAGCCCGCGTTCGCCTGCGCGCCGCTTGAATATTGGAACACGGCCGGAATGAACCGGTAGTTGCCCGCCGCAAACTCGCTCGCCATGCCTGTTTCCTCCGGATTTCCTTAAGGCGAGTGCTTTCTGCCCGCCGTCGGCAAAGGCTATCACGAGACAAAGAAAAGGCGGCAGTGGCTTTCGCCAGTGCCGCCTTCCCTGCGAGCATGAGCTTGGAGGGCTCAGGTCGGTTTCAGCGCGCCGCCGCGACGGTCGAGCTCGTAGTCGGCGATCTGCTTGGCGCGATCGGAATGGGCCGCGGCCTGGTGGTCGGTCGCGATCACCGTGTAGACCATCGGCAGCACGAACAGCGTAAACAGCGTGCCGATCGTCATGCCGGCCACGACCACAAGTCCGATCGAGAAGCGGCTGGCAGCGCCGGCGCCCGAGGCCGTGAGCAGCGGCAGCAGGCCGGTGACCATGGCCGCCGTCGTCATCAGGATCGGACGCAGACGGATCCGGGCGGCCATCTCGATCGCCGCGCGGCGGTCCAGTCCCTCGTTGAGCTGCAGCTCGTTGGCGAACTCCACCATCAGGATGCCGTGCTTGGTAATCAGTCCGACCAGCGTCAGCAGGCCCACCTGGGTGTAGATGTTCATGGTGGCGACGCCGAAGAACAGCGGGATCAAGGCGCCGACGATCGCCATCGGCACCGAGATCATGATCACGAACGGATCGCGCAGGCTCTCGAACTGCGCCGCCAGCACCAGGAAGATGATGATGATGGCGAACGCGAAGGTGACCAGCAGCTGGTTGCCTTCGTGGACGTATTGCCGTGAGTCGGCCAGGAAGTCGTAGCTGAAGCCGGACGGCAGCTTCTTGGCTTCACCCTGCAGGAACTCCACCGCCTGGCCCATCGAAACGCCGGGCATCGGCACCGCCTGGAAGGTCGACGAGTTGAGCTGGTTGTAGTGGGTCAGCGCATTGGGATCGACGCCGGTCTCGACCGAAACCACGGTCGACAGCCGCACCAGCTGCCCGGTCGCCGTCGGGACGTAGTAATCGTTGAACGCCTCAGGCGCGAGCCGGCTGGCGCGCGGCACCTGCGGGATCACCTGATAGGAGCGTCCTTCCAGATTGAAGCGGTTGACATAGTTGCCGCCGAGCAGCGTCGCCAGGGCGCCACCGATCGACTGCATGGTGATGCCGAGGTCGCTCGCCTTGGAGCGATCGACCTTCACCCGGACCACCGGCTGGTTGAAGTCGAGATCGCTGTCGGTGACGATGAACAGGCCGCTCTTGCGCGCCGCATCCTTCAGCTTGCTCATCTGGTCGAACACCTGCTGGAATCCGGCCGTCGAAGAGATCACCATCTGCACCGGCAGACCGCCGGGGCCGCCGGGCAGCGGCGGCAGGCTGAACGCGAACGCGCTGATGCCCTCGATTTTGGACAGCTCGGCCTGAACCAGCGGCTGCAGCGCCTGCGCGCTGCGCTTGCGCTCATCCCACGGCTTGAGCAGCATGCCCGCGAAGCCGCCCTGCGGACCGGTGATGCCGTTCAGGATGAACCGCAGGTCGGTCTCGGGAAACTTCTGGAACTCCTTGTCCATCTTGTCGCCGTAGAAATCGATGTAGTCGATGTTGGCGTATTTCGGCGCCTTGGTCACCGCGAACACGATGCCCTGGTCCTCCTGCGGCGCCAGCTCCTTCTGGATGTGCATATAGAGGAAGCCGACCAGACCGAGGATGGTCACGGCGAACAGCGCCGTGATCGGGCGGTAGTCGAGCGAACGGTCGAGCTGACGGCCATAGGCCCGCGTCAACGCGCCGAACACGCGATTGACCACCCTGGCGAAACGCCCCTCCTCCGCGCTCTTGAGGAACACCGAGCACATCATCGGCGACAGCGTCAGCGCGATCACGCCCGACACGATCACCGAGCCCGCCAGCGTGAAGGCGAATTCGCGGAACAGCGTGCCGGTCACGCCGCCGAGGAAGCCGATCGGCGCGTACACCGCCGCCAGCGTGATCGTCATGGAGATGACGGGACCGACGATCTCCCGGGCACCCTTTAGCGATGCCTGCACCGGTGGCAGGCCCTCCTCGAGATGTCGATGGATGTTCTCCACGACAACGATCGCGTCGTCGACCACGAGGCCGATCGCCAGCACCATCGCCAGCAGCGTCAGCAGGTTGAAGCTGAAGCCGGCGGCCAGCATCAGGATGCAGACGCCGATCAGCGACAGCGGGATGGTGACGACGGGAATGATCACCGACCGCAGCGAGGCCAGGAACAGGAAGATGACGACGACGACGATCAGGACCGCTTCGGTGAGCGTCTTCTCGACCTCATCGATCGACGATTGAATGAACTTGGTGGAATCGTAGGCCACCTTCATCTTCATCGACGGCGGCAGGTTGCGCTCGAGGTCGGGGAACAGCGCGCGCACGCCCTTCACCAGGGTCAGCGGGTTGCCCTGCGGCGTCGCCTTGATGCCGATGAAGATCGCATGCTCGCCGTTGAAGGCGACGCTGGCGTCCGTGCTCTGCGCGGCGAGCTCCACCGTCGCGATGTCCTCGATGCGCACAAAGCCGCCGTCCTTCGCCTTCACGATCATCCGCTTGAACTGATCGATGTTCTGAAGGTCGGTATTGGCCGAGACGTTGGAGACGATGAAGAAGCCCTTGGTCTGGCCGGCGGCGGCCTGGAAGTTGTTGGCGGCGATCGCGGCGGCGACGTCGTTGGGCGACACGCCGCGTCCGGCCATGCGGGTCGGATCGAGCCAGACGCGCATCGCGAAGGTCTGGCCGCCGAGGATGTCGGCCGAGGCGACGCCATCGACCGTCGAGAGCACCGGCTGCACGACGCGGGTCAGATAGTCGGAGATCGACGATCCGGTCAGCTCCTCGCTGGAGAAGCCGAGATACATCACGGCGATGGTGTCACCGGTCGCCTTGGTCACGACGGGATCGAAGGCTTCCTTCGGGATCAGGTATTTGACCGAGTTGACCTTGGCGAGCACCTCGGTGAGCGCCTGGTTCGGATCGTGATTGAGCTTGACGTAGACCTGAATCGTCGAGGTGCCGAGCACCGAGTTCGACGTCATGTAGTCGACGCCTTCGGCCGACGCGACGGCCTGCTCGATCGGCGTGGTGATGAAGCCGTTGATCAGCTCGGGGGACGCACCGGGATATGACGTGGTGATCGTCACGACGGTGTTCGAAAGATTCGGATATTGCCGGATCGGCAAAACCATCGCCGCGCGCAGGCCGATCAGCAGGATCAGCAGACTGACGACGACCGACAGCACCGGGCGCTTGATGAAAATATCAGTGAAGGCCATCGCCAACTCGATTCGTGTTCTGCCGGCTTGCGGCAAGATGTGGCGGAGGGCCGATGGCCCTCCGAGTTCGATGAATGAAGATCAGTAGCGCGGCGGTTCGGCCGGAACCGGCGGCGGCGGATCGGTCGAGATCGCAACCGGCATGCCCGACTGCAGCTTGATCTGGCCGACTGCGACGACCTTGTCCCCCGCCTTCAGACCCTTGAGGATCTCGACACGGCCCTCGACGCGGTTGCCGGTCTTCACGAAGGTGCGGTCCGCGGTCAGGGTGGTCTTGCCGTCGTCGCCCTTCTTCTCGGTGATCAGGAACACCGAGTCGCCGTACAGCGTGTAGTCGACCGCGGTTTCGGGAATGGTCACGACCGGCGGCTTCCCGGGCAGCACGATCGTGGTGGTCGCGAACATGCCGGGCTTGAGGATGCTGTCCGGATTCTGGATCGTGGCCTGCACCCGGATGTTGCGGGTGTCGGTCGCGATCTGCGGCTCGATGGTCGTGATCTTGCCCTCGAAGGTGCGGCCCGGATAGGCGTCGACCGAGACCCGTACGGCCTGGCCGACCTTGATCTGCGAGCTCTGCTTCTCGGTGACGGTCAGGTTGGCGTACAGCACCGACAGATCGGTCAGCGACACGATCTGCGTGCCGGCCGTCAGATACTGGCCGACTTCGACCTGGCGCACGCCGAGATCGCCTTCGAACGGTGCGCGCACCAGCTTCTGCGAGATCAGCGCTTCGGTCTTGGCAATGCCCGCCTTGGCCTGGTCGTAAGCCGCCTGCGCCGTATCGACGGTCGACTGCGGACCGAACTGGCGCGACGCGAGTTGCTTGGCGCGGTCGAGCTGCAGCTCGCCCACGGTCGCCTGCGCCTTGTAGTTGGCGAGGTCGCCCTGCTCCGGTGCGTCGAACAACTGCACCAGCGGCGTGCCGGCCTTTACGTGGCTGCCGGCGGTGAACTGGATCTCGGTGATGCGGCCCGGCACGTCGGTCGTGACGTTGACCTGGTGCACGGCGACGAGATCGCCGACAGCGGTCAGCAGGTTCGGAATCACCTCCGTCTTCGCCTCGACGGCCGACACGTTCGCCGGCGGCGGCTTATTGTTGGCAAAGAACTGCGCGATCATGTGGCTGCGGAAGGCGTTGAAGCCGACCAGCGCACCGACGAGCAGGGCCAGCAACAGGCCTACGATGATGAACCAGCGCACCATGCGGACGGGACGCTTGGCTTGCTTCTCCTTGATCGGTTGCCCCGAGATGTGGCTTTCGGTCTGAATATTCATGTCATGCACTTTCTGCAGTTACCGACGGTCCTGCGATCGGCGACGGCTGGCGGCCCAAATGAGTTGAAATTGCGGCTTCGGTAAGTCCGATGCCGCGAAGGATGAATTGGCAAAGCTGCCGCTCGGCCGCAGCGGCATCGCCGTAGGGGAGACATGGTGTCGCAGGCAGCTGGGTCAGCGCACCCATCAGCACGGTATGGTGCGCAAACCAGAATAGGTTGAGCGGCTCGTCGCCGATCTTCGTGGCCTCGCCGGCGGAGATCGCCCGCTCGAGCGAGGCGGCGAAGGTCGGGCCGATCAGCTTGCCGACCTTGTCGTAGAGCAGGCGCGCAAACTCGCCGTCGTCGAGATGGCTCGTCACCATCAGCCGCATGCGCTGCGCCTCTTCCTGGTCCGGCGCATCACGCAGCTGCATGAAGTGACCGACCATGCCTTGCACCAGTTCCACAAGCGTCGCGGTCGAGGGCTCCTGCCCGAGCAGATGCGCGAGATCGGGATCCGCCTCGCACTCCTCGGCAAGGATCTCGGCATAGAGCGCCGCCTTGGACGGGAAGTGCTTGAACAGCAGCCCTTCCGAAATGGCAGCCGCGGCCGCCACGCTCTTTGTCGTGGTGCCGGCAAAGCCGTTGCGGGCGAAACACCGCTTTGCGGCGCTCAGGATCAACTGACGCCGCAAGTCACTCGTCATGCGTAAGGTAGACATTTGGGTCGTGAGTAATCACTCACTTTACCAAAAGTCAAGGTTCTATTGCACCGCGAAAGCCACTTTAAATAGGAGTGTGGCCGATCGACCCTCTGATGCGGTTCACGAGGTAGGTGCCGTCGCGGCTGGACAGCACGCGCTCCAGATTGGCCCCGTCGATCTTCGCGCTGGCGAACCGCGGCCCCGCCGTAACGTCTTGCAAAGACGAGGCAAAAGCCTCGACCTCAGCCATCGTGCTGATCGCCCGGCTATCCCCGATTCCGCAGGCTTTGGCAACACCCACGAGGTCGGCGGTTCCGCCGGTGTGGCTGGCCTGGCCGCCGGTCTCGCCGTAAGCCTCATTGTCCAGCACAATGATCGAGAGATTTTTGGGCTGCTGCAGGCCGACGGTGGCGAGGCTTCCCATCCCCATCAGCATCTCGCCGTCGCCGGTGATCACGACGACCGGCAGCGTCGGCTGGGCCAGCGCGAGGCCGAGCCCGATCATCACGGCGCCGCCCATGCCACCCCAGAGATAAAAGTTGCGGTCGTGGTCACCAGCAGCGGCGATGTCATAGGTCGAGGCGCCGAGGCCGCCGACGGCGAACGCGCCCTTGCGATCCTTCAGCAGTTCGGAAACGACGGCACGGCGGTCGAGGAGATTGGCTTTGCTCATTTGGTGAAGACCTTTGCCCCGATCAGGCGCTGCGACAGCAGGACGGCGGTGGGCGTGCAGGCGTTAAAGGCCTGCGCTGCGCCGGCCTCGACGACTTCGCGGACTTCTTCAGGGTGCGAGGCGCGCAGCACCTTGATCCCGGACAGTTCGAGTATCCCTTGCGTGTTCGAGCCCATCGGCACCTGCCAGGGATTGAACTCGCCCCATTCGCCGCGCATCGTCACCAGCGTCAGGAACGGCAGGCGGAAGATCTGCACCAGCGACAGCATGTTGATGCAATTGCCGACCCCGCTCGACTGCATCAGCAGCACGCCGCGCTGGCCGCCGGCCCAGGCGCCCGCGAGCAGCGCCACGCCCTCTTCCTCGGTGGTCAGTGCGATGCCGCGCATCGAGGACGACCCCAGCACCCGCTCGATCAGCTCTGAATGGCCGGCGTCGGGCACGTAGGGCACCTGACGCACCTCGAAGCGCTGCAATATCGAGAAGATCTCCTCGGGCCAGGAGGCCGCAGTGTCGGCACGGGCATGCATTGGCGTTTCCGGTCTTGTTGTTTGGTCGCGACTGTAGAGGGGCGCGCGCGCTTCATCAAAGCGCAAAACCGCATATGGCTCTGCGATTTGCTCGCACCACGCGACGCCCCGGCGCGCTGTTCCCGGCCCCAGCAAATTGTGTTGCGCGGCCGCCGCCCGCGGCTTACGATAGTTGCAAATGAAACTAATTGGGTTGGATGCGCCATGAACGGACACGCGCGCGAGCTGGCTGACGGCTTCGACCTCGAGAAGCTGACGCCGGAGTTCTATGCCGACCCCTACCCGACCTATCGCGCGTTGCGCGAGAGCGCGCCGGTCAAGCGGCTGCCGAACGGCTGCTATTTTCTCACCCGCTACGACGACCTCATCGCCGCCTACAAGAACACCAAGGCATTCTCCTCCGACAAGAAGAAGGAGTTCTTGCCGAAATACGGCAACTCGCTGCTCTACGAGCATCACACGACCAGCCTCGTCTTCAACGATCCGCCCGCGCATACCCGCGTGCGGCGGCTGATCATGGGCGCATTGTCGCCGCGGGCGATCGCCGGCATGGAGCCTGACCTGATCGCGCTGGTCGACAGCCTGCTCGACCGGATCGAGACCCGCGACCGCTTCGAGCTGATCGGCGACTTCGCCTCGGCCATTCCGGTCGAGGTGATCGGCAATCTGCTCGACGTGCCGCACGACGAACGCGAGCCGCTGCGTGACTGGTCGCTGGCGATCCTGGGCGCGCTGGAGCCGGTGATCGGCAAGGAGGCGTTCGACCGCGGCAACAATGCGGTGAAGGATTTCCTCGCCTATCTCGAAACGCTGGTTGAACGCCGCCGCAAGAAGCCGGGCAATCCCGAACGCGACGTGCTGACAAGGCTGATCCAGGGTGAGGACAATGGCGAGCGGCTGACCGCGAAGGAATTGCTGCACAACTGCATCTTCCTGCTCAACGCCGGCCACGAAACCACGACCAATCTGATCGGCAACGGGCTGGTGACGCTCAGCCAAAATCCGGATCAGAAGCAACGGCTGATCGCGCAACCCGAACTCATCAAGACCGCGGTCGAGGAGATGCTGCGCTACGAAAGCTCGAACCAGCTCGGCAACCGCATGATCGTGGAAGAGACCGAGCTCGGCGGCATCAAGCTGCCGGCGGGCACGCTGGTCACGCTGTGCATCGGCGCGGCCAACCGCGACCCCGCGCAATTCCCCAACCCCGAAGCTTTCGACGTCGCGCGCACGCCGAACCGCCACCTCGCCTTCGGCACCGGCGCGCATCAATGCGCCGGCATGGCGCTGGCGCGCCTCGAAGGCGCCATCGCGATCTCGCGGTTCCTCAAACGCTTGCCGAACTACGCGCTCGACGGCGCGCCGGTGCGCGGCGGGCGGGTGCGCTTCCGCGGCTTCCTCAGCGTGCCCTGCAGCATCAGCGCATAAGACGACACATTGTCGCCTGCGAATTTGGCTGGCGACACACTTCCCTGTGGAGGAACTGATGCCCAAATCAACTGCAGGCACGATTTGATGTAGTCTCTCGTACGCTGCAGCGGGAGTGACGCATGATGAATGCATCGGTCACTGATTTCCTCGCAACCGAAGCGCAGTTCGGCACCTACAACTATGAGCCGATCGGGGTCGTGCTGTCGCGCGGCGAAGGCGTCTGGGTCTGGGATACCGATGGCAACCGCTATCTCGACTGCCTCTCCGCCTATTCGGCGGTGAGCCAGGGCCACTGTCATCCGAAGATCCTCGCAGCCATGATCGAGCAGGCGCATCGGCTGACGCTGACCTCGCGCGCCTTCCACAACGACCAGCTTGCTCCCTTCTACCGCGAGCTCGCGGAGCTGACCGGCTCGCACAAGGTGCTGCCGATGAACAGCGGCGCCGAGGCGGTGGAGAGCGCGATCAAGTCGGTGCGCAAATGGGCCTATGAGGTCAAGGGCGTGCCGGACGGGCAGGCCGAGATCATCGTCTGCGCCAATAATTTCCACGGACGCACGCTCGGCATCGTCGGCTTCTCGACCGATCCCGGCTCGCGCGACCATTTCGGCCCGTTCGCGCCGGGCTTCAAGATCATCCCGTTCGGCGATGCCGCCGCGCTCGAGCAGGCGATCACGCCGAACACCGCGGCCTTCCTGGTCGAGCCGATCCAGGGCGAAGCCGGCGTCGTGATTCCTCCGCCAGGCTATTTCGCCCGCGTGCGCGAGCTGTGCACCACGCATAATGTGATGCTTGTGCTCGACGAGATTCAGACCGGGCTCGGCCGCACCGGCAAGCTGCTCGCCGAGCAGCACGAAGGGATCGAGGCCGACGTGACGCTGCTCGGCAAGGCGCTGTCGGGCGGCTTCTATCCGGTGTCGGCGGTGCTTTCCAACAACGCCGTGCTCGGCACGCTGCGGCCCGGCCAGCACGGCTCGACCTTCGGCGGCAATCCGCTGGCCTGCGCGGTGGCGCGGGCGGCGCTGCGCGTGCTGATCGACGAGGGAATGATCGAGAACGCCGCGCAACAGGGCGCCCGCTTTCTCGCCGGATTGCAGGACATCCGCGCCAACGTGATCCGCGAGGTGCGCGGGCGCGGGCTGATGTTGGCGATCGAGCTGCATCCCGAAGCCGGCGGCGCCCGCCGCTACTGTCTGGCGCTGCAGGCGCGCGGCATCCTCGCCAAGGACACCCACGAACACACCATCCGGATCGCTCCACCGCTGGTGATCACGGCCGATCAGGTCGACTGGGCGACGGAGCGGATCGCGGCGACCCTCACGCAGGACGTCTCCTGACGGTTCCCCTCGCCGGAAGACCGTAACGCCGGCCGTAGCCACAACGAACGAATCCGACGTCGGTGCGTTAAAGCACTGCGGGCGACTGTTGAACGGAGAGCCAAGCTCATGCTTTCCCGCAGCGCTTTGTTTGTTGTCTTTTCGATTGGCAGCTCGATGCTCGTGCCGCACGGCGGCGCGTCCGCCCAGCCACACGGAAAGGGTCCACCGGCGGCAAGGCCGGCTGCACCGGCCGCAATGGCGCGTCCCGCCGCGCCGATGGTACACGCCGCCCCTCCCGCAATGGCCAGGCCGCCCGCAATGGCGAGACCGCCTGCAATGGCTCGGCCACCCGCGATGGCACGGCCGGCAGCACCCGCGTTCCACGCCCCGCAGCGACCGGCGATGGCGCCGCGCCCGACCCCGCATTTCGCCGCCCCGTCTGTGCGCCAGGCCCCCCATATCGCCGCGCCGCGTGTCGCAACGCCACGCCCCGAATTCCGTCGAGGAGCACCGCAGCGCCAGGCTCCGCATATCGCGGCACCATCACGTCCGAGCCCACCTTCGCGCTTGAGCGAGCGGCCGTCGCCGACGGAGCGCGTTCAACAGCGCGCGCAGCAGCATCAGCAAATGATCCAGCAACGCCAGCAGGCGGCGCAGCAGCGGCAGCGTGACGCGCTCTCGCGCCAGACCACCGAGCGGCAAACCCGGATCGATCGCCTGCAGCAGCGCGTGCAGCAATTGCAGTCGCAAAGGGTCCAAGGCACACGCGCGCAGCGCATTCATGACCGCGCCCTGCAGGCGCAGAACCGCCTGTTGCAGCGCGAGCAGCGTGCGCAGCAGGCCGACGTTGCCCGCCAGCAGAGATTGGCGCCGGCAGCGACGGTTGGAGCCGCGGTCGCGACCACAGCCGCGACGCAGGCGGCGCAGCGCGAGCGGTTTGCCGCGCACTTCCGCGAGCAGGCAGGCGCGCAAGGCCAGGCAGGGCTTGCGGCGCGCCAAGGCGGCTGGGCGCCCCGACATGCCTGGCGACGCGGCAGCCGCGCGGCCTTCGTGGCGTGGCTTGGGCCGGTGTTCTGGCCCTACGCCTATTCGGACATCTTTGACTACACGTTCTGGTCCTATGCCTACGAGCCCGGCTATTGGGCCTACGCCTATGACGACTTCGTCGACACCGTGTTCTGGGACACCAACAGTCCCTACTCCGCCTATGCCAGCATCAATCCTGGCGACTATCCGGCGACCGCGGGCCGCGATCGGTCCCGTCAGCGCACCGACACGAGCCCGCAGGCAGTCAAGCAGCTCTGCGGCGAACCGGACAAGGGCGTCACGGCCTGGCCGCTTGCCGACATCGCGCGGGCGGTACGGCCGGACCAGCAGCAGCGCGCCCTGCTCGACGAGTTGAAGACATCAGCGGCAAAGGCCGCCGATATCTTCAAGGACTCCTGTTCGGACAGCTATGCCATGACGCCCACCGGCCGCTTGCGGTCGATGCAAAACCGCATCAGCGCGACGCTCGAGGCGATCAAGATCGTGCGGCCTGCGCTGGAGAATTTCTACAGCTCGCTCAGCGACGAGCAACAGGCCCGCTTCAATGCGCTCGGTCCACATGTCGGCGAGCGTTCGCCGCAGCAGGAGGCGACCGCGCAAGCCGGCAATTGCGGCGATTCGAAATCCGACCTGGCGCACCTGCCGATCAACCGGATCGCGGCCTCGCTTCATCCGGCCGGCAAGCAGAAGGAGGCGCTCGACCGCCTGAGCGATGCGACCACAAGAGCCATAGCGGACCTGCAGGCGGCCTGCCCGAACGACGTGCCGCTGACGCCGGTCGGCCGGCTGGAGGCGATGCAGCACCGGCTCGAAGCCATGCAGAAGGCCGCGAAGCTGATCGAGCCCGCACTGGACGAGTTCTATGCGATGCTGAGCAGCGAGCAGAAAGCCCGCTTCAACACGCTGCAGCGGGTCGCGAGCCCCTCAGACGGCCGGACGGCGATCCGGATCGCCGGGCGCGCCACAGAATGCCAGCCCCCCATCTTGCCTTTGCGGCCGGCGCGCAGCAATGTCTGGTACCGGCATCCTGATGCAATGCCGAATGACGGGGCGGGAATGAAGCGCGGCTGGATGAGCACTGGCGAGCTACGCGAGCGCTGGGGCGATTCCTTGTTGACGGTGCTCACTGTCCTGCTCCTGGTCATGATTTTCGTGGTGGCGCCGTTGCAGGCGTTGGGGCTGTTCGAGTTCCAGATTTTTGAGCTCCTGCTCGCGCTGGTCCTGGTCGGCGGCGTCTTCCTGATGTCAGGCAGCACGCTGGCGGTCGTCACGATGCTGGTCGCGCTCGTCATGATCGTCACGGGCGGGATCCTGAGACTACGCTCACCTTCAATTTTCGATCTCAACCTGTTCGCCGCATCCTGGCTGCTCGTCGGCCTCACCATGGCCGTGACGGTGGCGCGCGCGACGTTCGCGCCAGGCCGCGTCACCTATCACCGTGTGATCGGCGCCGTCCTGCTCTATCTCACGGTCGCCGTGATCTTCGCGGCGCTCTACACCTTTGTCGGCACGCTGAGGCCCGACGCATTTCCCGGCATGAAGGTGGAAGACAGCCCGACATTGGCGAGTCGCGTCCTCTATTTCAGCTTCGCCACGCTCACGACGACAGGTTATGGCGACGTCGCTCCGCTGCATCCGATCGCGCGGAGCCTGTGCAATCTCGAGGCGATCTTCGGCCAGCTCTATCCGGCAACGCTGCTGGCGCGGCTCGTCACGCTGGAGATCGAGCACCGCAACGAGGAGTCCTGATGAGGCGGGAAGCGGGCAAGCAGCGCTGTGTCCACCTGCCGGCGTTCTAGACCACCGTCCGGTGCCGCTCGATGCAGGTTCGCAGCACCTCGTCCAGCGGACGGCCCCACCAGTCATTCGAGAAGATCTCGATCTCCGAATAGCCGTCAAAGCCCTGCGCCTCGACGGCGGCGCGCACCGATCTGATGTCGATGACGCCGTCGCCCATCATGCCGCGGTCGTTGAGGATGTCCTTGGTCGGCACCAGCCAGTCGCAGACATGGAACGCGAGCAGGCGATCCTGGCCGGCGCGTGCGATCTGGCGCATCAACTCCGGATCCCACCAGATGTGATAGACGTCGAGCGCGACGCCGATCGCGCCGGTTCTGTCGGGATCGAGCGCGTCGCAGATATCGAGCGCATGCTTCGTGGTGTTCACGCAGGCGCGGTCGGCGGCATAGGCCGGATGCAGCGGCTCGATCGCGAGCGGCAGCTTGGCCTGCTTCGCGTAATCCAGCATCTCGGCGATGCCGTCGTGCACCTGATTGCGCGCGGCCGCGATGTCCTTGGACGCGGCGCTGCCTGGCCGTGAATATTGCGGCAGGCCGCCGACCACCAGCACGATGCAGGAGGCGCCGAGCGCCGCCGCCTCGTCGACAGCACGGCGGTTGTCGTCGCGCGCTTCGCTGCGATGCGCGCCATCTGCCGTGAACATGCCGCCGCGGCAATAGCCCGACAGATCGAGCCCGGCATCCTTGACCGCACGGACGGCGCGATCGAGGCCGACGGCAGCGACCTGGTCGCGCCAAGGATCGATGGCGCGGATGCCATGGCGCGCGCAGGCCTCGACGATGGCGAGGAGATCGCCCTGCTTGCGGACGGTCGCCGTGTTCAGCGACAGCCAGCGATGATCGTTGGAGAAGTTGCGCATCAGGCGTCGATGCCGCGGATGGTCAGGATCGTCGTCATCCGGCGCGTCGCGAGCCCCGGATTGGCGAGCAGACCGGCCTTGTCCGCGAGCCGGAACAGCTCGGCAAGATGCAAGGTCGAGCGCGCGCTCTCTTGCCCGCCGACCATGGTGAAATGATCCTGGTGCCCGTTGAGATAGGCCATGAACACGATGCCGGTCTTGTAGAAGCGCGTCGGCGCCTTGAAGATGTGGCGCGACAGCGGCACCGTCGGTCCAAGCACATCGTGGAAGCCAGTCTCATCGCCCGCGGCGAGCCGCGACAGCGCATAGGATGCCGCCGGCGCGATCGCATCGAAAATGCCGAGCAACGCGTGGGAAAATCCCTTGTCGTCACCGGCAATCAGTTCGGCATAGTTGAAGTCGTCGCCGGTGTACATTTTGACCCGCGGATCGAGCCGGCGCCGCATGTCGATCTCGCGCTGCTTGTCGAGCAGCGAGACCTTGACGCCATCGACCTTGGCCGCATTGGCGTTGATGATCGCAACCGCCGTATCCATCGCCTTGTCGAGATCGGCCGTGCCCCAGTAGCCTGATAGCGCCGGATCGAACATGTCGCCGAGCCAATGGATGATCACGGGCTCACGAACCTGCGACAGCACGCGGTCGTAGACCCTGGCGTAGTCGTCAGCGCTCTTGCCGAGCTTTGCCAATGCGCGCGAGGCCATCAGGATGATGCGGCCACCGGCCTTCTCCACTGCCGCGATCTGCTCCTCATAGCCACGGATCACATCATCGATCGACCTGGCATCTTCCACCGCGAGATGGTCGGTGCCGGCGCCGGAAAACACCAGCGCATTGCCCCTGGCCTTCGCCGCCTTCACCGAGCGCTGGATCAGTTCGAGCGAGGTCGCCCAGTCCAGCCCCATGCCACGCTGCGCGGTGTCCATGGCTTCCGCGACGCCGAGGCCGAGGTCCCAGACGCGCTCGCGAAACGCGATCGTCTTGTCCCAGTCGATCGCCGCGGCCAGCCAGGGATCGACGTCGGCGCGCGGATCGGCCACCACATGCGCGGCCGAGAATGCCACGCGGTTCAGCGTACCCTCGAGCTTCGCCGGAAAGGTCCGCGACGCCGCCAGGCGATAGGTCTCGAGGCCGCCGCCAGCGGTCGGCAGTTTCAGCGACAGCGATGACATCGGTCGGACAGGCTTGTTCATGACAAAGTCCCTTCTCAGACTGATATCGGGGCGACGTCGATCCAGCGCCGCTCCTTCCAGCTCTTCAGCGCGCATTCGGCGAGCTGGACGCCCTTGGCGCCTTCGAGCAGGGTGTATTTGTAGGGCGCGTCCTCGCAGACATGGCGGATGAACATCTCCCACTGTTCCTTGAAGCCGTTGTCGTAGACGACGTTCTCAGGGAGCTTTTGCCAGTCGGTATAGAAATCGTGCATCCGCTTCTCGTCCGGATTCCACACCGGCCGCGGCGTCGCCTGGCGTGCCTGGATCACGCAGTCGGTCAGGCCCGCCACCGCCGAGCCATGGGTGCCGTCGACCTGGAAGGTGACGAGGTCGTCGCGGTAGACACGCGTCACCCAGCTCATGTTGATGTGCGCAATGACGCCGCCCTTCAGGCGGAAGGTGGCGTAGGCGGAATCATCGGCGGTCGCCTGGTATTTCTTGCCCTTCTCGTCATAGCGCTCGGGGATGTCAGTCGTGCCGAGGCAGGTCACGCTCTCGACTTCGCCGAACAGATTGTCGAGCACGTAGCGCCAGTGGCAGACCATGTCGAGGATGATGCCGCCGCCGTCCTCGGCGCGGTAGTTCCACGACGGCCGCTGCGCTTCCTGCCAGCCGCCCTCGAACACCCAATAGCCGAACTCGCCGCGCACCGAGAGCATGCGGCCGAAGAAGCCGGAGTCGCGCAGGAAAGCGAGCTTCTTCAGGCCCGGCAGGAACAGCTTGTCCTGCACGGTGCCGTGCTTGAGGCCCCTGGCATTGGCGAGCTTCACGACCGCAACGGCCTCCTCGAGGTTGGTCGCGATCGGCTTCTCGCAATAGACATGCTTGCCGGCGTTGATCGCCTTGGTCAGCAGCGAGGGCCGCGCCTGCGTGGTCGCGGCGTCGAAGAACACGGTGTCGCCCTTGTCCGCGAGCGCACGATCGAGATCGGTGGTGTGGCGTTCGATGTTGTAGCGTTTTGCCAACGCGCCGACCTTCTCGGCGTCGCGGCCGACCAGGATCGGATCGGGCATGACGCGGTCGCCGTTCGCGAGCTGCACACCGCCCTGCTCGCGGATCGCGACGATCGAGCGGATCAGATGCTGGTTGAGCCCCATCCGGCCGGTGACGCCGTTCATGATCAGGCCGAGGCGTTTGGTCGTCATACTGCTTGCTCCTGCGAAACGCGTGGTGTTGGCCGCTTGAGCGGCTGCATGGTGGACCAGTCCGGATGGATCGAACTGGCAAAGCCCGGCGCGGCGGCGATCGATCCGGTCAGCAGATCGCCGTCATGGATCGCGAGGCGGACCTTGCTGCGCTCGCGCGTGTAGAGATCGGAATGCGCGGTGAAGAAGGCGTCGGCCTCGTCAGCCGGGGTGTCGGCAAAGCCATCGACATAATGATGTCCGTTGCGCTCGGCATGGGTGACGCCGATCAGCGCGCCGAGCGCGAGGTCCTGCTGCACGCCGAGCCCGGCCTGGCAGGTCAGGTCCTCGCCGCTGACGAAATACCGCTCGCGGTCCGCGCTCCACGCCGCCGCGCGGGTGGCGTTGATGATCGACTTGTAGATGCCCTTGCAGGATTTTGAGGAGATGCCGCGATAGCCGAGCACGCGGGCCTGCGGGAATGCGTCATAGGAATCGTCGGCTTCGTCGATGATGAAGCCGTACGCCGCCAGTTTCCCGAGCGGCGAGGCTCTTGTGATATCGCGCGGCATCGGCTGCTCGATATAGAGCAGGTTTGCCCCGATCGGCTGCAGCGCCGCGTCATGGTCGAGCCGGTCGACCAGCGCGTTCAGCGCGGCAAGGTCGGCATATTGCTCGTTGGCGTCGAGCGTGATCCTGGTCGCGTAAGGCAGCTTTGCGAGCTCGCCGCCGATCCGCGCCAGCCGCGCCGCGTCATGTGCGGGATCGCCGTTCAGCTTAAGCTTGAAATAGCGCGCACCGGCGTTCTCGTTGCGGTCGGCGACGCCGCCCTCGCCTTCAACCTTGTCGTCCATTCCGACCGTGTGCCTGACGGCGACACGCTCGAGCCGTCTGCGTGTTGAAAGGAACCGCGCGATCGCGCCGTCGTCGAGATCCGGCGTCAGCCGCGCGTCGATGCCGGCGACATTGCCGGCCATGCCGTCGAAGAAGTTCGCGCCGGCCGCGCGCAGCAGCGCATCCAGGATTGCCTTGTCGATCTCGGCCGGGCCAAAGCCGGCGGCAAGCGGCGGAATGTCTTCGGCAGCGCAGGCCGCAACCTGCGGGCCGATACGTTCGGCGTGGAGGCCGAACGCGGTCTCAAAACCCTTGTTCGCCAGATAGAGCTCGCGTGCAATCGCAAGCGAGCGGCGAAGTCCGTCGAGCGACTGCGCTTCGGTCAGATGCGGCCGCTTGTCGAACCATTTCGGCGCCAGCATCTCGGCGCTGGCGCCGGTGGCGCGGCCCTTGCCCTCCACCTCGATCTCGACCCGCACGAACATCTGCGTCGACGCGGTGATCGTCACCGCGCCGAAGCGGAACGGCCGGGCGAACACCAGCGGCCGTTCGAAGAAGGCGATATCGTTGACCTTGAGGCGAAGCGGCATTGACGGCTCGGGTGTTAGTCCAGCGACCCCTGTGAGAAGAAATGCTTCCGGATCCGCTGCACCAGTTCGTTGAAGACAGGATCGGACATCGTCTCGAGCGAGCGCGGCCGCGGCATCGGCACGTCGTAGATCGCGGCGATCGCGCCGGGCCGCTCGGTCATCACGAGCACGCGGTCGGCGAGGAACACGGCCTCGGGAATCGAGTGCGTGATCAGCAGCACCGTCTTGCCGGTCTCGCGCTGGATCCGCATCAATTCGACGTTCATCCGCTCGCGCGTCATGGCGTCGAGCGCGCCGAACGGCTCGTCCATCAGCATGATCTTGGGGTCGTGCACCAGCGCGCGACAGATCGAGGCGCGCTGCTGCATGCCGCCGGACAGCTGCCAGGGCAGCTTCTTCTCGAAACCTTCGAGGCCGACCAGCTTCAGCAGATCCTTGGCGCGCGCGAGATACTTGTCCCGCGGCAGCTGCTTCATGTCGATCGGCAGCATCACGTTGGAGAGGATGTTGCGCCACGGCAGCAGTAGCGCGTTCTGAAACACGATGCCGACATTGCCGTGCGGCTTGGTCACCGGCTCGCCGTCGACCAGCACCTCGCCGGTCGTCGGCGGTAGCAGGCCCGAGATCATCTTGAGCAGCGTGGACTTGCCGCAGCCGGAGGGCCCGACCACGACAAAGAACTCGCCGTCGTTGATGGTGAAGTCGAGCGGCCGCAGCGACGGCACATCGCCGTCGCGTGACCGGTAGGTCTTCGAGACGCCGGAGAGTTTGATACCCGGCGTGGCATCCGCGGCGCGGTCCGACACCAGGCGCAGATGCGCGGCGGGCTGAACATCGGCTGGTTTGGTTGCAGGATTCATTCTGTCGAATCCACTGGGATGTAGAATGCTGTCATTCCGGGATGGTCCGAAGGACCAGACCCGGAATCTCGAGATTCCGGGGTCGATGCTTTGCATCGCCCCGGAATGACGGTGTTTGTTGCGCTCACGAGTCACCCTTCGGCAGATAGTCGTTGGTGTAGAACGCCTTCGGATTGGCCTTGGCCTTGGCGTCGAGGCCGCCATACTCGACCATCAAATTGACCGACTCGGTCATGTTCTGGTCGGTGACCTGGAACGGCCGCTTGGTCCTGGTCTCCGGCGTGCGATAGAGCGGAATCGTCAGCTCGAAGCCTTGCGTCAACGTGTCGATCTTGCCGCCCTTCGGGTTGGCGTCGAGGATCGACTGCGCAGCCGCCTTGGGGTCCTTCTCCGCGGCTTCCACCGCCTTTGTCGTCGCCGACATGAAGCGGCGGACCAGGTCCGCATTGGCCTTCACATAGTCGGAGTTCGCGATGATGCCCGACGACACCATGTTGATACCGTAGTCGGCGAACTTGATCGGATAGACGTCCTTGCTGGTGGCGTCCTTGATCTTCATCGACTGGTCCATGACGTAGCCGAGCAGCAGGTCGGCCTGGCCGTTGATCACGGCGTTGAGCTTGGTCTGGCCGTCGCCGGCGACGGTGTTGAAATCGCTTTCCTTCAGGCCGGTCTTCTTCAGGAACAGCGGCCAGATCTGCGTCATCGAATCCGCCGGCGTGATCGCGACCGTCTTGCCCTTGATGTCCTCCGGCTTCCTGATGTTCTTGTCGGCAAGGCTCATCGCCGACATCGGGCTAGTCTGCAGCAGCACGCCGGTGGCGATCACGGGCGCGCCCTTCACCGCAGCGCGCATCATCGTCGGCACGTCGACATAGCCGAAATCGGCGGTCTTGGCGGC
Source organism: Bradyrhizobium sp. BR 1433 (assembly GCF_051547665.1). Taxonomy (NCBI): domain Bacteria; kingdom Pseudomonadati; phylum Pseudomonadota; class Alphaproteobacteria; order Hyphomicrobiales; family Nitrobacteraceae; genus Bradyrhizobium; species Bradyrhizobium sp. BR 1433. Next base: position 7,736,582 of record NZ_JBPUGG010000001.1, on the reverse strand, counting down.
CACCGCCTGCGTGGTCGCGGCCGAGCCGCGGCCTTCCTGGATCTCGAGGTCGATGCCCTCAGTGGCGTAGATGCCCTTGGCCTTGCCGTAATAGAACGGCGCATGCTCGCCATAGACGTACCAGTTCAGCATCAGCACGACCTTGTCGGCCGCGGATGCAGGGGCCACCGCAAGCGCGGTCCAGGCCAGCGCGGCAATGACAGCAGTGATCAATCGCATCGGATATTCCTCCCGTCGTCCTTCTTCGTCATTGCGAGCGAAGCGAAGCAATCCAGCGTGCAGCAAGTCGAGAAATGGATTGCTTCGTCGCTGTCGCTCCTCGCAATGACGCTTGCTGTTGTTCCTGTACACAAGTCTTAGGAAGCGAAAATGATGTCGTCGCGCTGGCTGACGTGCCAAGGGATCACCAGCCGCTCGATGCGGTCGACGATCCAGAACAGGATGACGCCGAGCAGCGCGAGGATCACCAGCGCGGCGAACATCGTCGGCAGGTCGAAGGTGCCGATCGAGCGCTGCATCACATAGCCGATGCCGGAGTTGGAGCCGACGAACTCGCCGACGACGGCGCCGACCACAGCGAGCGTCACCGAGACTTTCAGGCCGGAAAAGATCGCGGGCATCGCGTGCGGCAGGTTGACCGCGCGGAACACCTGGAAGCGGCTGCCCTGCATCGCGCGCGCCAGATCGACCATGTCAGGGTCGACCGACTTGAAGCCCTGCACCGCCGAGACCACCACGGGGAAGAAGCCGAGCAGGAACGCGGAGATTACCTTGGGGATGATGCCGAAGCCGAACCACACCACGAACAGCGGCGCGATCGCGATCTTCGGCACCGACTGGGAGAACACCAGCAGCGGATAGACGTAGCTCTCGACCGTCTTCGAACCCGCGATCAGCATCGCAACGGGAATGCCGAACAGCGCCGAGAGCAGGAAGCCGCAAATCGTTGCATAGGTTGTCGGCCAGGACTGCCGCAACAGCTCCGGCCAGTCGCTCCACAGCACCGCGACGACGTCACCGGCCGAGGGAATTTGGTAGGCGGGAATATGGAACAGGCGGATCGCGAGGTCCCAGGCCGCCACGATGACGACCAAAAACAGGAACGGACGTACCCACGCCGCATTCAGCACCTTCGACAGGCCCGAAGGGCTCTTTGCCTCCGCCACGTCACGCTCCCTTTGCAGTCTCTCCGTTCGTTCAGAAATTAACCCGTTGGATAAATACTGTCCAGCCCCAAGCGCGCGGCAAAATCGCGCCGAAATACGCAACTTTCGTCAGGCGAGAATTTTTGTCGGATGAGACTTCGTAGCCCGGATGAAGCGCAGCGAAATCCGGGACCGCTATCCGCGGATGCAACTCCCCGGATTGCGCGGAGCCTGTCATCGGGCGCGCGTTCGCGCGACCCGTTGGCTCAATCCGGGCTACGGATCACCGCAATGATCGCAAGACCTCACACCACGCGGTGCTCGGCCGCGCGCAGCACCGGCATCGCGCCGCCGAACGCCGCCGTAGATTTGCCGGTCAGCGCCGCCAGCACCAGCGCGGTCATGTGCTCGAGGCGCTCGTCGCGGGCGTCCTTCTTCAAGAGGTCGCGGCCGAAGATCACGCTCAGCGTGGCGCTGTTGGAGAGATAGAAGAACGCCAGCCCGGCGATCGAGATGTAGAGCTGCACCGGATCGACCGCGACGCGGAAATCGCCACTCTCGACCCCGCGCGTCACCACGGTACGGATCATCTCGACAAAGGGCGAGTGCATCGACTTGACCTTGGTCGAACGCTTCAGGTGTTTTGCCTTGGAGAGGTTTTCGGTGTTCAGGAGCGCCAGGAACTCGGGATTGCGCAGAAAATAGTTCCACGTGAAGTCGATCAGACGCCCGATCGCCTCGGGCGGATCGAGATGCTCGAGATCGAGGGTGCGCTCCTCGGCGCGGATCTTCTCATAGGCGCCTTCCAGCACCTCGAGATCGAGATCCTCCTTGTTGCCGACGTGGTAGTACAGCATGCGCTTGTTGGCGTCGGCGTTGGCCGCGATGCGGTCGACCCGCGCCCCGGCGAGGCCATGGGCGGCGAATTCCTGCTTGGCCGCCTCGAGAATCCGCAGCCGCATCCCCTGGGGGTCGCGTTGCCATCTCTGAATTCGCTTTGCCTTGGCCAAATCGATCGCCCGTGATGCTGAATTGATGAATGTAGCATGACGAACGACGTTTGAGAACGAATGTTGTCGTGACGGCCATGCGGGAATATTTCTCGCAGACGCGGCATGCAGCGTCCTCCCTGCCATTCCCGGATGCACGCTGTCGTGACGACGCGCGCATGAAACGCGGCCTAGTCCGGTTTTCCTTGCGAAGGCTGCACCAGCAGCGTCGGCACGCCGCAGGTGCCGTTGCGCACGGTCATCACGCGCGTGCCGGGCTTGCGGCCGGTACGAACCTCGGAGACGTCGACGCCAGCGGCGATCAGCCGCGCACGTGTGGCATCGATATCGGCGACGCGCCAGCAGATGCCGCGCAGCCGGTCCGGCGCGTCGGCCTCCGCCTTGTCGTTTTCCTTGCCCGGCCGGTGCGTGACCTCGACCACGAGGTCGCCGCAGCGGAAGAACATCAGTCGGCCCCACTCCGGATGCGACCGGTCGAGCGCCATGTCGAGCCCAAGCCGCGCGCCATAGAGCGCGGCGGCGCGTTCCGGATCGGCGGTCGAAACCACCACATGATCCATCGCCGTGATCGATGCGGTCGTGGTACGCACCGACAACGGCCGCTCCTGCTCGCGTTCCAGGAAGAACATGCGCACGCCGCGCGTCGCATCGGTCGCGGCCCGCGTACGCTTCCACGACAGCACGGCGCCGCTGGTCTCGTCGCGGCTTTCGACTTCGGTGACGGGTTCGGGCTTCAGCGTCAAGCGGTCGAGCCTGCGGTGTGTCCTGGCGATATCGCTGGTGCGGAAGCACAGGCTCGCAAGCCCCTCGCCCTGGGTGGCAAGCGCGCTGCGGACGCGTTGGGCTGCATCATCGTCGCCGTGCGGCGCCACCAATTCCAGCGTGGTGTTGTCGAGCGTGAACAGCGTGCGGTCCGCGCCGCCGCCGCTATAGCGCCAGGAAGGCGTCCGCGCGAACAGCGTCTCGTAGGCGGCGCCGGCAGCAGCGATGTCGCTGGTCAGGACGACGACGTGATCGAGACCGGTAATCATGGCTGCAACCTCCCCGAATCTGCCGTCATTGTGTTTCTCCCTCAACCTAACCCGGAACCACGGACTGCCGCCGGCCGTTATGCCGCATGCCAGAACGGCCCGGCGCAGCCATCATCTCTACCTGTAAACCAGGCAGGGTTGCGAATATTTTCAGCGATCTCGGCCGATCAGCAATGCTAGTCTGGAACCGCCGGCCGGGACCACACCAAGCCACGACGGAAAGCGAATGCAGGCTCTCTTCATCGGACAGACCTATATCGACGTCACCTTCATCACAGATCACATGCCCGTCGGCGACGAAAAGCACGTCGCCGACGCCTATGCGGTGTCGTTCGGCGGCAACGCCGTGACGGCAGCATTCTGCTGCGCCAAGCTCGGCGTCCCGCCGGACCTGATCGCCACAATGGCCAATGACTGGCTGGGACGGATGTTCTGGGACATGGCCGACCGGTACGGCATCTCGTTCCACCCCCGCAAGGTCAACTCCTCCTCGCTGTCCTTCATCATGCCGAACGACGGCAAGCGCGCCATCGTCCGCTGCCGCGACGACCAGCACATTCACCCCTTCCCGCTGCTGAACATCAAGGGCTGCCGTGCGCTGCACATCGACGGCCACCAGCCGGACGCCGCGATCCATTATGCGAAGCTGTGCCGCGAGGATGGCATCCTGACCTCGCTCGACGGCGGCGGCCTGCGCACCAACACCCACGAGCTGCTCGCATTCATCGACATTGCGATCGTCGCCGAACGCCTGTGCGAGCAGATGGACAAGACGCCGGAGCAGATGCTCGACTATCTCAAGAGCCGCGGCTGCAAGGTCGGCGGCGTCACCATGGGCGAGCGCGGCCTGCTCTGGTATGACGAGGCCGGCACAGTGCGCACGCTGCCGGCTTTCCCGATCCCGCGCGCGCGCGTGATCGACACCAACGGCGCCGGCGACGTCTTCCACGGCGCCTACATCTACTCTTACCTTTCGAACCCGAGCAAAGGCTGGCATGAGCACTTCAAGTTCGCGCGTGCAGCCTCGACCTTCAAGATCCAGAAGCTCGGCAACGAGGCCGGCTTGCCGACACTCGCCGATATCGCAGCGGTCAAGCAGGAATTTCGCGCCGAGGCCTGATATCGGTGAACGGGGCTAGTCATGAGGCACGTCTTCGTCGCCGGCAGCATCAATATGGACGTGGTGGCGACCGCCGAGCGCCATCCGCGGATCGGCGAAACCGTCGCCGGCGAGGCCGTGCTCTATTTTCCCGGAGGCAAGGGCGCCAACCAGGCGGTGGCTTCGGCCAAGCTCGGCGTAGCGACCACGCTGATCGGCCGGCTCGGCACCGATGCGTTTGGCAAGGAGCTGCGGGCGTTCCTTGCCGCGCAAGGCGTCGATCTCACCTCGGTCAAGACCACGCACGGCACGCATTCCGGCACGGCGATCATCACGCTCGCCAATGCCGACAACACGATTGTCGTCGTGCCAGGCGCCAACGGGCTCGTTGACGCTCATGATGTCAAGGTCCCCTCACTTATGAAGGGTGACGTCGCGGTCAGCCAGTTCGAGATCCCGCTGCCGGCGATCGCGGCCTTCTTCCGGCGCGCCCGCGCCGTCGGCGCCACCACGATCCTCAATCCGGCACCGGCAAAACAGGCCGACAAGGCTCTGCTCGATCTCGTCGACATCCTCGTTCTGAACGAGACCGAACTCGGCTACCTGACTGGCACGGAGCTGCGCGACAGCGACACGCCGGAGCGCTTCTCCGAGGCGGCCCGGGCGTTGGGGCAAGGCAGGATCGTCTGCGTCACGCTCGGAAAGCGCGGCGTGCTGGCGCTGGTCGACAACCAGCCGCGGCTCGTGCCGGGACGCGAGGTCAAGGCCGTCGACACCACAGGCGCCGGCGATTGCTTCGTCGGCGCCCTCGCCTCACAGCTCGCCATCGGCAAGCCGCTCGGCGACGCACTGGCTTACGCCAACGCCGCCGCCTCGATTTGCGTGCAACGGATGGGAGCCGCGCCGTCGATGCCGACGGCGGATGAGGTGGAGGACGCTCTCTCCCAAGTCGTCCCGGCGAAGGCCGGGACCCATAACCACCGGCCACAGTTTGGGGGCACACGCGTGGCAACTGCGTTCGTCTCCGCCAACGACTGCCGCGGAGTATGGGTCCCGGCTTTCGCCAGGACGACGCTTGCTTATATTTGCGCCAGCGCACTCTTCAGGTCGAAGCTCGCATCCGCCGCCTGCTCCGGCGTGATCGAGCCGCCGGCGCCGAGCAGCCTGCGGCCGAACATGTGATCGCCGGCGCGGTTGACCGACTCGATGCCGAGCAGTTTGTCGCCGCGATAGCAGAACGCCGAGAACGCGCCCTGCGCGCGGTCGCCGCGCACCACGACGTGGTCGTAGCCGGTGGTGAGACCCGCCATCTGCAGCTTGTTCGGGGCCCTGGTCGCTCCAGAACCACGGCAGGCCGTCATAGACCTCGGTCTTGCCGGTCAGCCGCGACGCCACGCAGCGCGCATGGTCGGTCGCATTCTGCACCGACTCCAGCCGCAGCGACCCGCCGAAGCGTTTGCTGGTGTAGAGCGCGCAATCGCCGATCGCGGAGACATTCGGATCGGCGGTCGACAGATGCCCGTCGACGATGATGCCGGATGCCACCGGCAGCCCGGCCTCCGCCGCAAGCTCGACATTCGGCAGCACACCGACGCCGACCACGACGAGGTCGGCCGGGATATGCGTGCCGTTGCTCAGGCTGACACCGGTAACCTTGCCGCCATCGGCCTCGATCGCCGTGACCTGCACCCCGAGGTGAATCCGGATGCCGGCGGCGCTGTGGCGGGATTGCGAGAACTCGGAAATCTCCGCGGTCACCGCCCGCGCCATCACACGGGAGGCGAGTTCGACCACGTCGACCTCGAGGCCCTTGGCCCGCGCAGTGGCGGCGAATTCGAGCCCGATGAAGCCCGCACCGATCACGACGACGCGCATGCCGGGCGCGATCAAGTCGCGCAGCGCCTGGCTCTCATCCAGGATGCGCAGGTAACGGACTGCGTCGAGCTTGGCGTTGGGGATATCCAGCAGCCGGTTCCGCGCGCCGGTGGCGAACACCAGGTGTCCGTAATCGAGCGACGCGCCGGAGGCGAGCGCCACCTTCCGCGCATTGCGGTCGATCGCATGGGCGCGATCGGTGATCAGCTCGATCTTGTTGTCCTGGTAGAACTTGTCGGGCCGGAACATCAGGCTCTCGGGCCCGCCGGTCCCTTTCAGATAGGCCTTCGACAGCGGCGGCCGCTGATACGGCAAATGGCCTTCGTCATTGATCAGGGCGATGCGCTCGGCGAAGCCGGCCTGGCGCAGCGACGCCGCGAGCTGGAAGCCGGCGTGTCCGGCGCCGACGATGATGACCGAGCCTGTCATCGGAACAACCCAAATACGCGCGAGCAGGAGTGACCCATGCCGTTTCCTCTTGTCGATGTTAGCTTGCTTGCCCCGTCCCCACAGCGCTCGTGTCTGCGTACCGAAGGCGCATGCCATTTGGCCTCATGGCTCGTACCGATGCAAGGGGGTCCCGGGCGATTCTGGGCGCGCCCGCGGCCCCCGGGCGCCGGGCCGGATTGCCACGGCTCCCGCCAAGGCCTTAAATGTCCGGAACCAACAAGCCCAAGGTCTTCAATATGCCAGCACCCGCCCCCTCCGCCACCGACCCCGCTTTGCTCCGCATCGACGGCGCCATCGCGACCATCACACTGAACCGGCCGGCCGCGTTCAACGCGATCGACATGACGATTGCCAAGAAGCTCGAGCAGCTCAGCGCCGAGGTCGAAGCCAACAAGGACGTTCGCGTACTGGTCATCGAGGGCGAAGGCCGCGCCTTCTGCGCCGGTGGCGATTTGCAGACCATCGGCGCCGCGACCGAAGCCAACAATGTCGCCCCCGTGGTCGGCGAGATGCTTCACCACTACCATGCCTTCATCGAGACGGTCCGGCGGATGCCGAAGATCGTTCTATCCAGCGTGCATGGTTCGGCGGCCGGCGCCGGCATGGGCCTCGCGTTCGTGACCGACCTTTGTATCGCCGCGGACGATGCCCGCTTCACGCCCGCCTATGCCAAGATCGGCGTGTCGCCGGATGGCGGCAGCACGGTCGGCATCGTCGGCACGGTCGGTACCCGCCGCGCGCTGCAGATTTTCCTGGCCGAGGATGGGTTCACCGCGCAGCAAGCCTATGAATGGGGTCTCGTCATCAAGACCGTCCCCGCGGCCGAGCTGAAGGCGGCGACGCGACAGCTCGCCGAGCGCCTGGCGCAAAATCCGCCCGCCGCGATCGCGGGGACCAAATCACTGGTCTATCAGGCCGCCACCACGCCGACCAAGCAGCAGCTCGACGCCGAGGAACACAAGATCATCACGGCGATGCATACCGATGATTTCCGCGTCGCCGTGAAGAAGTTCACCAGCAAGTCGAAGTAGGGGTTTGGCTAGTTCGGGCAAATGTACCCCGTGCCGCCGGGTGCCTTGAAGCAGCCGACCGATTCCGGGATCACCTGTTTGGGCAGCCACAGCACGACCTTCGGAAAATAGATCGTGAAGCAGATCGTGACCAGGAACACGACATAGATCGGCAGCGCCGCCCGCAACGCTTTTGCAAAACTGATGCCGACGAATTTCGAGGCCATCAGCAGCACGAGCCCGTAGGGCGGCGTGATCAGGCCGAACGCCAGCGTTGCGATCAGCACCACGCCCATATGCACGCCGTTGATGTCGCCCGCCTGGGTCAGCGCGTTGACCAGCGGCATGAAGATGATGATGGTCGGCACCGGCTCGATGAAGTCGCCGACCACGGTGAACAGCAACACCATCAAGAGCATGATGAGGTGCGGGTCGTTACCGGCGATCGAGGTGATCCAGTCGGCGATGTAGATCGCGCCGCGCAGATAGGCCAGCATCCAGCCGAACGCGTTCGCCGCGCCGATCGTGATCAGCGGCAGCGAGAAGATCAGGCCGGCGAGGCAGAAATCATACGGGATCTTCTTCAGGTGCCCGCGGTTCAGCGCCGGGATCACCACGACGATGATGTAGGCGACCGCGACGACCCCGGCCTCGGTCGGCGTGAACCAGCCGGTCAGGATGCCGCCCAGCAGGATCACCGGGATCATCATCGGTAGCGCCGCGTCACCGGCGGCGAACGCAACCTGGCGCAGCGGCGCGCGCGGCTTGCGCAGGCCCGAGGGACCGAAGAAGTAGCAGTAGATCATCAGCCCGAAGCCGATCATCAGCCCGGGGACCACACCGGCCATGAACAGCCCGGCGATCGAGACATTGCCGACCGCGCCATAGACCACCGCCGTGATGCTCGGCGGCACCAGCGCTGCGATCGTCGAAGCCGAGGCGATGATCGCGGCGATGAAGGCCGGCTCATACCCTTCCCGCCGCATCGGCCCGCCGAGCGCCCGGCTCATGACCGCGACATCGGCGGTGGTCGAGCCGGACATTTCCGAGAAGAACATGCTGAAGACGACAACGACCTGCGACAGCCCGCCCCTGATGTGACCGACCAGCGAGACCGACAGATTGGCGATGCGGACCACGACATTTGCCGAGCTCATGAGCTCGCCGACCAGCAGGAAGAACGGGATCGCAAGCAGCGCCTCGGAATCGACGCCGTCGAAGATCTTCTGGATGATCGCCGCCAGCGAGACGTCTGATAGCACTGCGCCGACGAACACGCCGGCCATCAGCGAGAACGGCACGGGCACGCCGAGATAGCCGAAGAACAGGAAGCAGAACGACATCAGCAGAAGCACGACCGGTGCGCTCACGGCTGCACTCCCGTCGTCGCGCGGGTATCGATCGCAGGAATCGGAAGGTGGTCATCCGGCGGCTCTGGATGGTCGAAGCCATTGCGGATCCCGTTGACGAGCTGCTCGATCGTGAACAGGCCGATCAGGATGCCGGACAGCGGGATCACCGCATAGAGCGAGGCGATCGGCGTACCGGACGGCAGGCGGAAGCTGCCGAAGCCTCGGAGGTAATTTTGATAGCCGTACCAGACCAGGCAGAAGGCGACACCCAGCACCACCAGACGGATGACGATCTCGACGATCAGCCGCGACCTGCCATGCAGCGCTTCGGAGATCGCGGTGAGATAGAGGTGGTCGTTGCGCCGTGTCGCGACCGCGGCCCCGATGAAGATCGCGTAGATGAACAGCGTCGAGGTCATCTCCTGCAGCCACAGCCAGGGATGACCGATGGTGCGGGTGACGATGTCGGCGGTGACAGAGAGCGAGAAGCCGAAGCACAGCAGGCCGCACAGCATCATCAGCATCAGCTCGAGCCGGTCGAGCGCCCGCCATTTCAGATGCCGCTGCCGTTGCAGCACCAGTGTGTCGGCGATGGCCATCGAATGCTCCGTCCTCGTATGCCGTCCCGGCGAAGGCCGGGACCCAACCACCGGCGCCTGATGCTTTGAGAAAGAACGGCGGCCCGGTGCTTCAATGGACGAGCCGCGGCGTATGGGTCCCGACCTTCGCCGGGACGACGCAGGAAGTGGGCTAGTTGATCGCGCGGATCAAATTCTTGATCTTCTCCGCATGCGGGCCGAGATCCTTGGCGAGCTTGTCGAGATAGGGATCGGCGACCGCGGTAAAGCTCTTCTTGTCCACATCCTCGACCACCTTGACGCCGAACGACTTCAGTTTTGCAGCCGCGTTCTTCTCCAATTCGAACGCCTTCGCCGGCTCCTTGGCGCTCACCTCGGCGGCCGCCGTCGTCACCCAGGCCTTCTGCTCGGCTGAAAGGCTCTGCCACAGCTTGTCGCTGATGAACAACAGCGCATTGTTGGCCTCATGCTCGGTCATCGAGAGCACCGGCGCGACTTCGTAGTGCTTGTTGACGAGGTAAACGTTCACGCTGTTTTCCGCCGCCTCGACGACGCCGGTCTGCAGCGACGTGTACACGCTGCCGAACGGCATATGGACGGTTTGCGCCGCGTAAGCCGGGAAGATCGTGTCTTCCGTGGCCGTCGCCTGAACACGAATCTTCACCCCCTTGAGATCGTTGACGTTGTGGATTTCCTTCCTGGCGTAGATGCTCCTTACGCCTTGGCTGCCGGTCGCGATGACATGAAGACCTTGCGACGTGTCGTCGATCATCGCCTTGATCGCATCGATCACCTTCGGATCGGCAAGCGCCTTCACCACATGGTTGGCGTCGCGGAACAGGAAATGCAGCGACATCACACCGGCCTGAGGCGAGATAGTCGCGGTGTTCGCCGATGAGATGATCGCGAATTCGATGTCTCCGGATTTCACGAGCTGCAGCAGCTGCGGCTCCTGTCCGAGTTGGGCGCCCGGATATTGATCGACGATCATGGTCCCCTTGCTCAACTCCTTGAGCTTGGCGGAGAACATGTCGTAGGCGACGCTATAACCGGTATTGAGCTGCTGATCGTGCGCGAAGCGGTAGTGCTTGACTTCCTGCGCGCCGGCGCGCGGCGGCAACAGCAACGCTGCCGCCGCCATGGCGATCCCGACGATCCTGGCTGAATAGCCCATCGCGACGTTCCCCCTGTTTTTAATTAAGGGGATCATCCCACCAGTCGCGCAGGATTGTCAATAAAACAGAGGTAATCAGCTCGTCGCAGGCGCCAACGAGCACCACATCGCAGAAATTATCGACAATTCGGCAGGTGCGCCGAACTTTGCAAGCTACTTCCCCTTGGCGCGCATGAAGTCGAAATCGCAGCCCTCGTCGGCCTGCAGGATGGTCTCGTTGAAGAGATGCGCGTAGCCGCGCCTGGCCCAATCGGGGGTAGCGGCCGGCGCGAGCGCGTCGCGGCGCTTCTGCAATTCGGCCTCGTCGACCAACAAATCGATGCTGCGCTTGGCGACATCGAGCCGGATCATGTCGCCGTTCCGCACCAGGCCGAGCGGACCGCCGACGGCGGCTTCCGGCGTGATGTGCAGCACGATGGTGCCGAACGCGGTGCCGCTCATCCGCGCATCGGAGATGCGGACCATATCCTTCACGCCGGCGCGCGCGAGTTTCTTCGGGATCGGCAGGTAACCCGCCTCGGGCATGCCGGGCGCGCCCTTCGGGCCGGCATTGCGCAGCACCAGCACGTCGTCGGCGGTCACATCGAGCGCGGGATCGTCGACCCGCAGCGTCATGTCCTCGACCGACTCGAACACCACGGCGCGGCCGGTGTGCTGCAACAGCTTCGGGCTCGCCGCCGACTGCTTGATCACGGCACCGCGCGGCGCGAGATTGCCGTGCAGGATCGCCATCGCGCCTTCGGACTTGATCGGGTTCGCCTTGGAGCGGATCGCGTCCTGCCCCGGCACATCCTCAGCATTGGCGACGACCTCACGCAAGGTCTGGCCGGTGATGGTCTTGGTATCGAGATCGATGAGGTCGCCGAGCTGCGCCATCAGCTTCGGCACGCCGCCGGCGTGATGGAAATGCTCCATGTAGTGTTCGCCCGACGGCTTGAGGTCGACCAGCACCGGGACCTCGCGGCCGAGCTTGTCGAACGCCTCGAGGTCGATCCTGTGCGGCGAGCGGTTGGCGATCGCCGTGAGATGGATCAGCCCGTTGGTCGAGCCGCCGATCGCCTGCATGACGACCTGGGCGTTGCGGAACGAGGACGGCGTCAGGATCTCGCTCGGCTTCGGTCCCTTGGTCTTCGCCATCTCGGCGGCGACGCGGCCGCTGGCCTCGGCGGAACGGAAGCGTTCGGCATGGGGCGCCGGGATCGTCGCGCTCATCGGCAGCGACAGGCCGAGCGCCTCGGTGATGCAGGCCATGGTGGAGGCAGTGCCCATCACCATGCAGGTGCCGACCGAGGGCGCGAGGCGGCCGTTCACCGCCTCGATCTCGTTGTCGTCGATCTCGCCGGCGCGATACTTGCCCCACAGCCGGCGGCAGTCGGTGCAGGCGCCGAGCACCTCGCCCTTGTGATGGCCGACGACCATGGGCCCGACCGGAATCACCACCGTCGGCAGATCGGCGCTGATCGCGGCCATGATCTGCGCCGGCAAGGTCTTGTCGCAACCGCCGATCACGATCACCGCATCCATTGGCTGGGCGCGGATCATCTCCTCGGTATCCATCGCCATCAGGTTGCGCAGATACATCGAGGTCGGGTGCGCAAAGCTCTCCGCGATCGAGATGGTCGGGAACACGAACGGCATCGCGCCCGACAGCATCACGCCGCGCTTCACGGCCTCGATGATGTCAGGCACGTTGCCGTGGCAGGGATTGTAGTCGCTGTAGGTGTTGGTGATGCCGACGATCGGGCGATTGAGCGCATCGTCAGAATAGCCCATCGCCTTGATGAACGCCTTGCGCAGGAACAGCGAGAAGCCGGCGTCACCATAGCTTGTCAGTCCCTTGCGAAGTCCGTCGGCCATTTTCTTCTCGTCCCGTGGTTGTTCGGCCGCACTTAAGGAGCGGCAGGAATTATTGTCGATATGAGATAATCCGGTCGCGGCTTGTGGCTGGTCTGCGGCAAAATCGCCCCCATTATTGACAATAACCGTGGCGCCATGCTGACCTCAGGCACCGATCCAAAGCCGAGAGCGCATGACAGCCGAGCCCACATTGCCCGAACTCCAGGCCCCCTCGCGCGAGGAGGAACAAGCGGAGGTGATCCGCCGGCTGGAGGAGGACATCATCTTCGGCCGCTTCGCGCCCGGTTTGCGGCTGGTCGAGGATAACCTGATGCAGCGCTACGGTGCGAGCCGGCATTTCGTCCGCCAGGCCCTGTTCCAGCTCGAGCGCCAGGGCATCGTGCTGCGCGAGAAGAATGTCGGCGCCACGGTGCGGTTCTATTCGGCCGAGGAAGTGCGGCAGATCTATGAGGTGCGCGAGATGCTGACGCGGCAGGCCGCGCTGATGATCGCCCTGCCCGCGCCGCAAAGCCTGATCGACCAGTTGAGCGAGCTGCAACGGCACTACTGCATCAAGGCCGAGGCGCAGGACATGCGCGGCATTCACGAGACCAACGATGCGTTCCACCTCGCGCTGTTCTCCGCCTGCGGCAATCCCTATCTGGTCCGCTCGCTGCAGGACTACATGAACCTGACGCTGCCGATGCGCGCCAAGAACCTCGCCGACAGCGAGGGCCTCGCATTGTCGCGCCGCCAGCACGAATTGATGATCGAGCTCTTGAAGGGCCGCGACAGCTGGGCGCTGGCGCAGCTTTGCGTCGATCACATGCAATACAGCAAGGCGGATTATCTCGTCCGCATCTCCAACGACAAAAAGCCGCAATAGCGCGATACGCGGCCTCCTCGTGAAGGAGACCGCGATGCGCTATGTGGCTATATTCCTTGGATCGATGGCCGTGCAGCTTGCGCTCGGCCGCGTTGGCGAAGCGGCCGATCCGCGCGCGACGCAGCTCACCTACGAGCCCTGGACCAAGACGTGCCTGACAGAGGCGAGTTGCTTCGTCGGCGCTGCCGCGCGCGGTCAGTGCTCGCCGTCGGGCGGCACACTGAGCGTCTCGCCGCAGAGCAGCAAGCGCGCGATCGTGAGCGCCAATGTCGGAACGCGGACCATGCTGGAAGGCACGATCAGCCTCCGCATCGATCAGGACGAGCCGATCCGGATCGCCAGGCCGCATTGCTACACGCTCGGCTGCGGCGGCACGCTCGAGGCCGATGGCGAAATGATCGAGCGGCTGAAGCACGCGCAGACCATCGCCGTCGAAGCCAAGAATCTCACCGGGCAGACCATCAGCCTCGCCTTTCCCCTCACGCACTTCGCCGAGACCTTTGACGGGCCCGGCAGCCCGCCCAAGACATCCGGGCAAGGTTCGAAGGACGCGCAGCAGCACACCGAATCCGTGAAGCAACTGCCGCAATGCGAGGATTGATCACTTCTTCCAGTCGATCGCCCTCTCCTTGTCGCCGTCGAACTCCATGCTGCAGAACGCTCCGCCCTGGTAATAGTCGCCGACCGGATCCGGCGGCAGCTTGGCCTGCTCGGCCATCGCGTGCTCGCGGAAATCCTCAGCCCTTCCGGTCGGACGATAGCCGAGATCGTAGGCGCGGTGATTGTCCCACCACGAGCGCTCATTGTAGGACGCGCCGTACAGCACCTCGAAATGGATGTCGGGATGCTCGAGCCCGATGCGGCAGAGCTGGACGAGGTCTTCCGGCTTGAGCCAGATCGAGAGCCTGCGGTGGTCGAGCGGCGCCTCGCCGAAATTTCCGATCCGCAGGCACGTGACCTTGATGCCGTGCTTGTCGGCATAGAGCGCGCCGACGCCTTCGCCGAACACCTTGCTCACACCGTAGCGACTGTCCGGCCGCGCGGTAACGTCGGTGCCGATGCGGTGATGACGCGGATAGAACCCGACCGCGTGATTGGATGAGGCGAAGATCACGCGCTTGACGCCCTTTTTGCGCGCCGCCTCGAACAGATTGTAGCAACCGATGATGTTGGACTGCAGGATCGCGTCCCAGGGGCCTTCGACCGAATAGCCGCCGAAATGCAGAATGCCGTCGACGCCTTCGCAGATCGCCTCGACCTGTGCGAGGTCGGCGAGATCGGCCGCCTTGAACTTTTCGTTGCTGCCGAGATCGGAGGGCTGCTTGATATCGCTCAGCAGGAGATCCGGATAGATCGGCGGCAGCAGCTTGCGCAGGCTCGTTCCGATTCCCCCTGATGCGCCGGTCATCAATATGCGTGGCATGCCGTCCCTCTTCTTTCCTGATTGCTCCGGTCGAATTGCGGTCGCAGGCCGACAATGATAGCAAACCAGGCGCTCAAGGAAACACCATCGAAACACAACAACGAGAACAGCAAATGTCCGATGTTCATTCCGCCGGCTGGCGTCCCGCGACCTGCTATCCCGATCCCGCGATCCGCACGCTCGATCCGCGCTTCGAGAAATACTGGCTGAAACTCTCCGCCGTCGAACGCATCGCCACCGGCCTGCGCTGGGCCGAGGGTCCGGTGTGGTTCGGCGACGGCCGCTATCTGTTGTGCAGCGACATCCCGAACCAGCGCATCCTCAAATGGGAGGAAGAGACCGGCGCGGTCAGCATCTTCCGCAAGCCGTCGAACTTCGCCAACGGCAACACCCGCGATCGCCAGGGCCGGCTGATCACCTGCGAGCATGGCGGCCGCCGCGTGGTGCGCACCGAATATGATGGATCGATTACGGTGCTGATCAATTCCTTCGGCGGCAAGCGGCTGAACTCGCCAAACGACGTCGTGGTGAAATCCGACGGCTCGATCTGGTTCACCGATCCGATCTTCGGCCTGCTCGGCAACTACGAAGGCTACAAGGCCGATCCCGAGATCGAGCCCAACGTCTACCGGCTCGATCCCGCAACCCGCGAGTCCACCATCGTCGCCGAGGGCGTGCTGGGACCGAACGGGCTGTGCTTCTCGCCGGACGAGAAGATCCTCTACGTCGTCGAATCCCGCGGCGAGCCGAACCGCAAGATCCTCGCCTATGACGTCGCAGCCGACGGCAAGACGATCTCCAACAAGCGCGTCTTCATCGACGCCGGCCCGGGCACACCCGACGGCATGCGCTGCGACATCGACGGCAATCTGTGGTGCGGCTGGGGCATGGGTGATCCCGAACTCGACGGCGTCGTCGTGTTCGCGCCCGACGGCGTCATGATCGGCCGCATCGCGCTGCCGGAGCGCTGCGCCAACCTCTGCTTCGGCGGCGTCAAGCGCAACCGCCTGTTCATGGCGGCGAGCCAGTCGATCTATGCGCTCTACGTCAACACCCAAGGCGCGCTCGGCGGCTAGCCCGGCCGTCATTGCGAGGAGCGAAGCGACGAAGCAATCCATCTGTCCGCCCGTGAGGAGAGATGGATTGCTTCGCTTCGCTCGCAATGACGGCGAGACTGCAACCTTCATCTTCGCAAGATTCGCACTCTTCAAGACCTTGCGCCCCCAAAATGGCTGACGCCGGAGCAGTTGCCTGCCCCGGCGCCGAAAGTCGCGTCTCTCGTGGCTCGGCTTACGCGGCGTTGTAGCCGGCGACCGCCTTGGCCTCGAGATATTCTTCCAGACCGTAGCGGCCCCATTCGCGGCCATTGCCGGACTGCTTGTAGCCACCGAACGGCGCGGTGCGCTCGTTCGGCACGCCCTGCAGGTTGACGTTGCCGGCGCGGATCTGGCGGCCGACGCGGCGCGCGGTTTCCACGGTGTCTGCGGAGACGTAACCGGCGAGACCATACGGCGTGTCGTTGGCGATCTTCACCGCGTCGGCTTCGTCCTTGGCGCCGAGGATGGTCAGCACCGGTCCGAAGATCTCTTCGCGGGCGATCGTCATGTCGTTGGTGACGTCGGCGAAGATGGTCGGACGGACATAGAAGCCCTTGTTGACGCCCTCGGGCAGGCCCGGGCCGCCGGCGACGAGCGTTGCGCCCTCGTCGATGCCCTTCTGGATCAGCGCCTGGATCTTGTCCCACTGGCCGCGGTTGACCACCGGACCGATCGTGGTGCCGTCGGCACGCGGATCGCCGGCCTTGGTCTTGTCGGCGATGCCCTTCGCGATGGCGGCCACTTCCTTCATCTTGGAGAGCGGCACGATCATGCGCGACGGCGCGTTGCAGGACTGGCCCGAGTTGTTGAACATGTGCATCACGCCGCCGGTCACCGCCTTGGTCAGGTCGGCACCGTCGAGGATCACGTTCGGCGACTTGCCGCCGAGCTCCTGGCTGACGCGCTTCACGGTCGGGGCCGCACGCTTGGCGACGTCGACGCCGGCGCGGGTCGAACCGGTGAACGAGATCATGTCGATGTCCGGGTGCTCGCTCATCGCGGCACCTACCTCCGGGCCGAGGCCGTTGAGCAGGTTGAACACACCCTTCGGCACGCCGGCTTCATGGAGGATTTCCGCAAAGATCAGCGCCGAGGTCGGGGTGAACTCCGACGGCTTCAGGATCATGGTGCAACCGGCGGCGAGCGCGGGCGCGACCTTGCAGGCGATCTGGTTGAGCGGCCAGTTCCAGGGGGTGATCATGCCGACGACGCCGACCGGCTCGCGCACGATCACGGCGGTGCCCATGGTCTCCTCGAACTCGTACTTCTTCAGCACTTCGAGGGTGTTCATGAGGTGGCCAAGGCCGGCGCCGGCCTGCAGCTTCTCGGCCATCGGTAACGGCGCGCCCATTTCGTCGGAGACGGCCGCGCCGATCTCCTTCATGCGGCCCTTGTAGACCTCGACGATCTTGGTGAGCAGCGCGACGCGCTCCTCGCGGCTGGTCCGGGAAAAGGTCTCGAAGGCGCGCTTGGCGGCGGCGACTGCCTTGTCGACATCGGCCTTGGAGCCGAGCGCAATCTCATACATCGCTTCTTCGGTCGCCGGATTGACGACCGGGGTGGACTTGCCTTTGACGACGGGATCGACCAGGCGCCGTCGATGTAGAATTGCATGCGATTGACCATCGGAAACCTCTTGTACGGGGCGTATGGAATGGGGAACGAAAGCGTTCGGCAGGCATCCTTGCACGAAAGCCCGGCGAATTGAACCCGCCATATGCGGGACGCGGCTCGTGCGCGCGAACAGCATATAATGTCGCTATCGCGCAGGTGGCAAGGTTGGTCTCGTCGCCCCGGCGAAGGCCGGGGCCCATAACCACCGCCGGCAATTGGTAAAGGGTGCTGTTAAAACGAGTCGCGTTTACTTGCTGCCAGTTGTGGTAATGGGTCCCGGCCTTCGCCGGGACGACGATGTGGCTACACCGCCATCTTGCGATGCCGCACCGGGGCGCCGACCGAGACGCTTTCCGCCGCGTCGATGATGGCATTGGCGTCGATGCCGTAGTGGCGGTAGAGGTCGCCGATCGTGCCGGTCTGGCCGAAATGCCCGACACCGAGCGCCTCGACGCGGTGGCCACGCACGCTGCCGAGCCAGCCGAGCGTTGCCGGATGGCCGTCGATCACGGTCACAATGCCGCAGTCGCGGCCGAGCGGCGCCAGCATGCGCTCGATATAACTCAAATGCTGCGCGCCGCGGCGGTCGCGGCGCAAATTCCGCGCGGCGGACCAACCCGCATAGAGCCGGTCGGCGGAGGTGACCGCCAGCAGACCGACGTCGCGGTGGCTCTCGCCGATCAGGCCGACCGCCTCGATCGCCTCCGGCGCGACGGTGCCGGTATACGCAATGACGATGTCGCAGTTCGGGCCCGGCTTGCGCATCCAGTAGGCGCCGTCGGTGATGTCGCGCTGCAGGTCCGGGGTCATGATCCGTTGCGGCTGCTCCAGCGTCCGGGTCGAGAGTCGCAAGTAAACCGAACCACCCTCGGCGCCCTCCCGCTGCATGTGGCCGAACCCCCAGCCCATGATCACGGCAAGTTCATCGACGAAGGCCGGATCGAACGAGGCGAGCCCGTCCTGCCCGATCCCGATCAAGGGCGTCTTGATCGACTGATGCGCGCCGCCTTCCGGCGCCAGCGAGATGCCCGACGGCGTCGCAGCCACCATGAAGCGGGCATCCTGGTAGCAGGCGTAGTTCAGCGCATCGAGACCGCGTTCGATGAAGGGATCGTACAGCGTGCCGACCGGCAACAGCCGCGCGCCGTTGATCTGGTGCGACAGGCCGAGCGCCGACAGCATGATGAACAAATTCATCTCGGCGATGCCGAGCTCGAGATGCTGTCCCTTCGGCGAATATTCCCAGGTGTAGGCCGACGGGATCTTCTCCTGCCGGAACAGGTCGTGGTTCTCCGCCTTCGCGAACAGGCCGCGGCGGTTGACCCAGGCGCCGAGATTGGTCGACACGGTGACATCGGGCGATGCGGTGACGATGCGCGAGGCGAGTTCGCTATCGCCGCGCGCCAGCTCGTGCAGCACGAGACCAAAACCCTGTTGCGTAGACATCTGCGCCGAGGCCTTGAAGGCAAGCCGTTCCGGCACATCGACTTCAGGCGCCGACAGGCGGCGGCGCCCCTCGCGGTTGAACGACGCCTCGGCGAGGAAGGCCTCGAGCCTCGCAGGCTCCTGCGACAGGCCCTCGAACTTGTCCCATTCATGACCGGGGCGGATGTTCTGCGCGGCGCGCCACTTCTCCATCTGGGCCACCGTCATCAGGCCGGCGTGGTTGTCCTTGTGGCCCTGCATCGGCAGGCCGACACCCTTGATGGTATAGGCGATGAAGCAGACCGGCCGATCATGGTCGATCGCCTCGAAGGCCTCGATCATGCTCGCCATATCGTGGCCGCCGAGGTTCGACATCAGCGCCAGCAACTCGTCATCGCTGCGGCGCTCGATCAGCGCCGACACCTCGCCCTGGTCGCCGATGTCGTCGCGCAGATGCTTGCGGAACGCGGCGCCGCCCTGGAAGCAGAGCGCGGCGTACATCTGGTTCGGGCAGTTGTCGATCCAGCGCCGCAGCGCCTCGCCGCCGGGCTCGGCGAACGCCTCGAGCATCAGCTTGCCGTACTTCACGATCACCACGTCCCAGCCGAAGTTGCGGAACATGGTCTCGAACTTGGCCCACAGCCCCTCGCGCACCACGGCGTCGAGCGACTGCCTGTTGTAGTCGACCACCCACCATGTGTTGCGCAGGCCGTGCTTCCAGCCTTCGAGCAGCGCCTCGAAGATGTTGCCTCGTCCATCTCGGCGTCGCCGACCAGCGCGATCATGCGGCCCTCCGGCCGGTCCTGCAGCCAGCCATGCGCCTTGACGTAGTCCTGCACCAGCGAGGCGAACAATGTCTGCGCGACGCCGAGGCCGACCGAGCCGGTCGAGAAGTCGACGTCGTCGCTGTCCTTGGTGCGCGAGGGGTAGGACTGCGCGCCCTTGTAGCCGCGAAAATTCTCCAGCTTGTCGCGGGTCTGGTGGCCGAACAGATACTGGATGGCGTGGAACACCGGGCTCGCATGCGGCTTCACCGCGACGCGGTCCTGCGGGCGCAACACCGAGAAATAAAGCGCCGACATGATGTTGGCGAGCGAGGCCGACGAGGCCTGGTGGCCGCCGACCTTCAACCCGTCGGTAGAGGGCCGCACATGGTTGGCGTGATGGATGGTCCACGACGACAGCCACAGCACCTTGCGGGCCAGGGCGGACAGCATGTCGAGGCGTTCAGGCGCGATTCCCATGGCAATGCTCCGGGCGATATGCCGGAATGTTACTGCCGCAGGCGGCGGCGAAAATCTCAATTCCACGCGACAGCACAGGAAAAATTGGGATAAATTCCCACGATCCGACTTCAACTGACGAGTTCATCCCAATGCCTGCCCTCGATGCCATCGACCGCAAGATCCTGAGTCTGCTCCAGACCGACAGCCGCATGACCATGCAGGAACTCGCCGACAAGGTCGGGCTGTCGGTGTCGCCCTGCCACCGCCGGGTCAAGCTGCTCGAGGAGCGCGGCGTGATCTCTCGCTACATCGCAACCGTCGACCAGAAGTCGATCGGGCTGCACGTCTCCGTCTTCATCTCGATCAAGCTGGCGCGGCAGAAGGAGGAAGACCTCAACCGCTTCGCGCGCGCGATCTCGAAATGGGACGAGGTGCTCGAATGCTATCTGATGACCGGCAACCGCGACTATCTGCTGCGCGTCGTCGCCGCCGACCTTTCCTCCTATGAGGCATTCCTGAAGAACAAGCTGACCCGGCTCGACGGCATCGCCTCGATCGAGTCGAGCTTTGCGCTGAGCCAGGTGAAGTATTCGACGGCGTTGCCGGTGTGAGGGCGTTGGTTGGTCACTCGAATGACGCCAACCCCACAGTGTCGTCCCGGCGAAGGCCGGGACCCATACGCCGCAGCAGTTGTTGTGAGAGGGACTCGTCGTTGCAGCATCGCTTAACAATTTGCATTTGGGGTTATGGGTTCCCTGCTTTCGCAGGGACGGCACTGAGTGTGTGAATCGTCCGAGCTTTGCATCTCGTTCCGTTTTGCAAAAGAGGCTTGCGCCGTCGGGCAACTCAGTGATTGGCGCTGGCGCCCTGCCCGGCTGGACGGCCTCGCCGCGACAACCAGGCTACGGCGCGATCCATATCCCAATCACGATGATGGCCAGTGAGACGGCAATGACCAGCATATCGGTGGTGAGCCAATCCGGCATTCCGTTTGATGGCTGCTCGCTCATGTCCGCGACTCCTTCTGTTCGCGTCGAGCCAACATGCTGGAGCGGACCGGCGCGAACGAGGATGAACTGGTTCACATAAAGCTAGGAAAAAGCGGCAAATTCCGCGTGGTTTAGCGCGCTCAAGTTGCGCCACACGGTCGATCTGCCGCGCAGGTTTCTGAACATGTTCGACAACGCCGACGCTTCGGCACAGTCACCATCGTCGTCGTTCAACGCGCTGCGAGAGGCGGCTGAACGTCGCCGGATTGTCGGCGCAACTCGGCGCCGACCTGCCGCCACGCGACAGGCCGCACACGGCCGACGAAGTGGCCGAGGTAGTGGACTCGCCGCCCCGTCCTGATCCTCACAGCACCTTGCGCTGTGCGAGGTTCTTCATCAGCGCACCGACGCCGAAGGTCCAGGGCTCGCATTCGTCGCTATTGCGCATCCGGTTGACCAGCTTGCCGAGCTGTGGTGCGGCGATGGTCACGATGTCGTCGCGCTTGTGGGTAAAGCCCTCGCCCTTGGCATCGCGATCCTTGACCGGCGCGAACATCGTGCCGAGGAACAGCGCAAATCCATCAGGATATTGATGCACGGGGCCGATGGTCTGGGCGACCAGATCGGTCGGGTCGCGGCTGATCTTGCTGATCGAGGAATGGCCCTCGAGCACGAAGCCGTCCGCGCCAGTCACGGTCAGGCCGACATCCATCTTCCTGACATCGTCGAGCGAGAAGGTCTGGTCGAACAGCCGGAGCAGCGGACCGATCGCGCAGGACGCGTTGTTGTCCTTGGCCTTCGACAGCAACAGCGCCGAGCGCCCCTCGAAGTCGCGCAGATTGACGTCGTTGCCGAGCGCGGCGCCGACGATCTTGCCGGCGGCGGAGACAACAAGCACGACCTCCGGCTCCGGATTATTCCAGGTCGACTTCGGATGCAGCCCGGCATCCATGCCTGATCCGACCGAGGACAGCGTCGGCGCCTTGGTGAACACTTCGGCGTCGGGACCGATGCCGACCTCGAGATACTGGCTCCAGGCATTCTGATCGATCAGCACCTGCTTCAGTTTCATCGCCTGCTCGGAGCCGGGCTTCAGCTTGGAGAGATCGTCGCCGACCAGGCGCACCACCTCCTTGCGGATCGCGTCCGCCGAGGACGGATTGCCGCGTGCCCGCTCCTCGATCACGCGCTCCAGCATCGAGATCGCGAAGGTGACGCCGGCGGCCTTCAGCACCTGGAGATCGACCGGCGCCAGCAGGTGCGGCCTGGCCTTGTCGCGGCCGTCGGGCGGGGTGTTGGCGAGGATCGCCTCGAAATCGCCGATCCGCTCGCCGCGCGTGGCGCGCAGCGCGGCCGCGGGATCGCTTTCCTCGCAGAGCGCGCTCACCGTCGGGAACCGCGCCGTGACATCGAACACACCGTCTGCCCGCACCGCGACGACGGCCGGCCCGCCGGCCTGCGGCAACCAGACCCGCCCGACCAGCGTGCCGGCGGTGCCGTCCTCCGGCAGGACGTCTTTTGGCGTGAGCGAAATCATCGGCACATCTCCCTTTTTGGTTTTGTCGGCTTGTTAGCACAGTCCGCCCGGCGGCGTGAAACAGCGGTCACGGCATTGTCATAGAGGGGTAACATCGCCCGTCAATGCTGCCGTCCGATCCATCTAACACACTGAAAGACGGACCTTCATGACGACCTCCGCCCTCACCGACGAAGCCTCCCGGGATGAAGCCTTGCGGGACGAAGCCTTGCGGGACGAAGCCTTGCGCGCCCGCATCCATCAGGAGATGGCCGACAGCCTCGACGAGGAACTCGAGCTCGAGCTCGACGACATGAGGCTCGACGAGCTCGACCATGACGGCGCCGCCGGCAGGCCGTCGATCGACCGCAAGTTCTATTTCCGCGAATTGCTGCGGCTGCAGGGCGAGCTGGTCAAGCTGCAGGACTGGGTGCAGCACGAGAAGAAGAAGGTCGTCGTGCTGTTCGAGGGCCGCGATTCCGCCGGCAAGGGCGGCGTGATCAAGCGCATCACCCAGCGGCTCAACCCGCGGGTGTGCCGGATCGCGGCGCTGCCGGCGCCGAACGAGCGCGAGCGCACGCAATGGTACTTCCAGCGCTATGTCTCGCATCTGCCGGCCGGCGGCGAGATCGTGCTGTTCGACCGCAGCTGGTACAACCGCGCCGGCGTCGAGAAGGTGATGGGGTTCTGCAGCGACGAGCAGTATGAGGAATTCTTCAACTCGGTGCCGGAATTCGAGCGCATGCTGATCCGCTCCGGCACCGTCCTCCTGAAATACTGGTTCTCGATCACCGACGAGGAACAGGCGTTCCGCTTCTCGATGCGGATCCAGGATCCGCTGAAGCAGTGGAAGCTGAGCCCGATGGACGTCGAGGCGCGGACCCGCTGGGAGCTCTACACCAAGGCCAAGGAAACGATGCTGGAACGCACGCACCTGCAGGACTCGCCGTGGTGGATCGTCGATGCAGTCGACAAGAAGCGCGCGCGGCTCAACTGCATCTCGCATCTCTTGAGCCAGATCCCCTATCAGGCGGTCACCCACCAGCCGGTGGTGCTGCCGCCGCGGGTGCGCAACCCGGACTACCACCGCGGCCCGATCCCGCAGGAGATGTACGTGCCGGGACGATATTGATTCTGGGCGCGCGCACGCTCTGTCCTCCCCGCTTACGGGGGAGGATCACTAAATCGCGATTGTAGATTGTGAGGCAGCTCACTGGTCCTTTTGCGCCCTCCCTTTAAACCAGAGGTTGCTCGCAATTCGCGGGCTAGAAGGAGGCGTACGCTATGTTGAAAGAACATCTTGAAAGCAAAAGCTCGGCGACCGACCAGCCAGAAAGCTATAAGGGTGTTGCGACACATGCTATCCAAACCCTTGACCTCAGTTGGAGCGCGCCTATTCGTTACGGCGATTGCAAGCTGTCCGGCTTCTTGAACGGCACCCTGAACAACGGCCCCACTCTCAGGCTTCGTTCTGACGGAACAGCAGAATTGCTGGCAAAATTTTTCTCGACCGACGACGGTGATGTTTGGGTTATCGATCGTCTCGTTCTTTTGGACATTCACGGGACGGTGCTTTTTCAGTTTCCACACCTTTCAAGCCCAGAAACCCAGACAGACAACCAAGTGCTCGATTGGGTAGCCGAACTGAGCTTCCCCGCCGTTTTCTTTTCTTCGGTCACAGGGGCGAACATGACCTATCGTTGCTAACCCCTAAGGGCGCGGTTCGCGGCTTATTCGACCTCCCCCCACAAGCGGGAGGGGTGAAGTCCGGCACGTAGGCGACCGCGCCCTCGCCTACCAATGGTGCAGGCGCGCACCCTTGCTGGCACCGGATACCGACGCTAGGCTTCCCCGATCTGGTGCAGGGAGGCCCGCTTGACTCAATCCGACGACATCAAAATCTCCGAAGATCGCCGCGACGCGCTGCGCTATGCGCTCGGAATCGGCAGCGGCGCGGCGCTCGCGGCCGCGATGGCAACGCCGGCCTCGGCGCAGACGCCAGCCGACAACACGCTGGATCGCATCCGGGCCAACAAGGTGCTGCGGATCGCGGTGCTGCCGGGCGAGCTGCCCTATTTCAACAAGGACCTCGCCTCGGGCACCTGGTCCGGCTTCTCGATCGAGATGGCCAACGACCTGGCCAAACTGCTCGACGTCAAGCTGGAGTATGTCGAGTCGACCTACGGCAATTCAATCCTTGATCTGCAGGCCAACAAGATCGACCTCGGCTTCGCGCTCAACCCGACGCCGCAGCGCGCGCTGGTGGTCGATTTCACCAATCTGGTGTTCCCGCATCCGTTCGGCGCGATGCTGAGGAAGGGGCTGGAAGCCAAGACCTGGGCCGACATCAACAAGCCCGAGGTCAAGATCGCGGTCGACGTCGGCTCGGCCAACGAGGCGGTGGCGCGCCGCTTTGCGCCGAACGCCACCATCAAGTCGCTGAAGTCGCGCGACGAGGTGATGCTGGAAATGTCGTCGGGTCGCGTCGATTGCGTGGTCAACGCGCTGGTGCTCGGGCTGACCGCGATCGCCAAGAACCCGAACCTCGGCACCTACAAGATCCTGGCCTCGCCATCGGTGACGATCGCGAGCGGCACGGCGGTACGGCGCGAAGCCGACAAGCGCTGGCGCGATTTTCTCTCGGTGTGGATCGACTACAACCGCGGCATCGGCCAGATGCGCGAATGGTTCGTCAAGGGCCTCGGCCTTGCCGGCGTCAAGCCCGAGGATGTACCGGTGGAGTTGAGTATCTGAGGCGATTGCCGAGACGGCAGTGATCTCCCTCTCCCGCTTGCGGGGAGGGCCGGGGTGGGGGTGTCGCCACAAGCGACACCCTATGTATGGAGAGAGCCCCCACCCGGATCGCATCTAACGATGCGATCCGACCTCCCCCGCAAGCGGGAGAGGTCAAGCAACTCACACCTTGTCGTAGGTCAGCCCGCGCTCCAGCCGCCTGGCCACCAGCGTCGACGGGAACAGGATCGCGAAATAGATCAGCGCCACGATGGTGTAGACCTCGAGCGGCCGGTAGGTGTCGGCGTTGATCAAGGTCGCGTTGTAGACGAGATCGGGTACCGCGATGATCGAGACCAGCGAGGTGTTCTTGAGCTGCGTGACCGACTGGTTGACATAGGGCGCCATCATCGGCTTCAGCGCCTGCGGCAGGATCACGAGCCGCATCAGGCGCCAGCCGCGGAAGCCGAGCGCCTTCGCCGCGTCCCACTGCCCGACCGGCACGCTCTCGATCGAGCCGCGCACGATCTCGGCATAGAACGCGCCGCCATAGAGCGACAGCACGCTGACGGCGGCGACATGCGCCGGGATGTTGACGCCGATCACGACCGGAAACGCGTAGTAGAACCAGATGATCTGCACCAGCAGCGGCGTGCAGCGGAACAATTCGATATAGGCGATCAGGAGCCAGTCGATCACCGGGATGCGCCGCAGCCGCAGCATGCCGACGATCAGGCCGATCAATGTCCCGAGGATGATGGTGCCGATCGTGTAGGCGATGGTCCAGCCGAGCCCGAGCCAGAACAGATGGCTGTACTTGGCAAGGATGCCGAAATCCCAGACGTAGTTCATCCTGCCCCTCGGTTGCCGCGCGCTTGATCGCCAAACATCGCAGGCGGCCTCGCACGTGTCACGCGATATACCGGTTCGGCGAGAATGCCCGCACCTCGAACGGCGGCGCATCGCCCGCGATCATCGCCGCAATTGCGGCGCCCGTTCCGGGGCCGGTGGTGAAGCCGATATGCTGGTTGCCGAAGGCGAACCAGAGCCCGCGATGTCGCGGCGCCGCGCCGATCATCGGCAGGCTGTCGGGCAGCGTCGGCCGCGCGCCGCGCCAGCGCTCGCCGACCGCATCGCCGAATTCGACTACGCTGCGCGCCATCGGCACCACCGCCTCGAGCTGCGAAAAATTCGACGGCGCATCGCGCGCAGTGAGCTCGACGCCGCTGGTGACGCGAACGCCCTGCTCCATCGGCGTCATCAGAAAGCCGCCCTCCGCATCATGGATCGGCCGCAGCAATTTGCGTGCCGGATTCGACACGAAATGCTGGTGATAGCCGCGCTCGAACGCCAGCGGCACGCGATAGCCGAGCGGCCGCAGCAGCTCGGCCGACCACGGCCCGAGCGCGACCACGACATGGCGCGCGGCGATCTCGCCGTCGGCGAGCTGCACGCGCCAGCCGTCGCCGTGCGGCTCGATCCGCCGGACCCCGGATTGCCTGATCGTGCCACCACCAGCGGCGAGCATCTGCGCGTAGGCCTTGACCACAGCTCCAGGTGAATCGACCGATGCCGTCTGCGTGTGCAGCAGGCCGACGCTATAGGCAGGAATGATGTTGGGCTCGAGCGCGGAGATCGCCTGCCGATCAAGCACCTCGCTCCGGATGCCGAACTCGGCGAGCGCTGCCTGCTCAGCCTGGGCGGCGGCGAGCCCGTCGCTGCGCCAGGCCTTGAGCCAGCCGGTTTCGCGGATGCGATGGCCGGCGCCGGCCTGCACGATCCAGTCGCGATGCAGCTTCAGCGAGGCCCCGATCAGGCCGTGCAGCGCGGCGGCGCGCGGTTTGGTCTGCGACGGCGTTGCCGCCGCGAGGAAGCGGATCACCCAGCCGGTATTGGCGAGCGCCCACGCAATGTTCCAGCGCAGCGCCGGATGCGCGTTGGTCAGATATTTCGGCAGGTTCTTCAGCAGCGACGGCGTATTGAGCGGCAGGATCGAGCCCGAGGAGATGATGCCGGCATTGCCGTAGGAGGTTTCGCTGCCGGGCTCGCGGCGATCGACGACGACGACGGAGAGCCCGCGCTGTTGCGCGGCGAGGCCCGCCGAGACGCCGACCATGCCGGCACCGAGCACCGCAACATCGACCTGCTCTGTTGGTTCGCCCTCGCTCATGGCGTCACATCAAGGTCAGGCCGCCATCGACCGGCAGCGTCGCGCCAGTGACGTGGCATGCTTCCGGCGACAGCAGGAAGGCGACGACGGCCGCGACCTCGTCGGCCTCGGCCAGCCGCTGCATCGGATTGGCCTTTGCGACGCTCTCCCAGGTCGCGGTATCAAGCGCGCCAAACAGGCCGGGATCCTTGCGGGTGTAGCCCGGCATCACGGCGTTGGCGGTGGCGCCTGACGCGGCGAGCTCGATCGCGAGCGACTTCACCAGCACCTCGAGCGCGGCCTTCGCGGCGGCCGATCCCGGATAGGTGGCGCCGGGCACGAAGCGATGCGGCCCGAAGCTCGACACCGCGACGACGCGGCCTTGCGCGCTGCGCGTGAGGTCGGACAGCGCCGCCGCCGCGATTTCATGGAAGGCCGCAGCCATCACCGCGAAGGCGCGCTCCAGCGCCTCGCGCGGCAGGCTTAAGAATTCGCGCCGGTCGGCAAAGCCCGCGGCGTGCACGATGGTGTCGATCGGCCCGAACGCGGCCCGCGTTGCCGCGACCAGCGCGCTGCCGGCGCCGGCCTTGGCGAGATCGCCGGTGCTCGACCTCGACCTTCGCGCCCTTGCTGCGGCATTCCTCCGCGACCGAATTCAGCCGCGCGAGGCCAGCGGCCTCGACGCCCTGTCCGTGCAGCATCAGGGATTGAGCGGGGCCGGCGAGCCGGCGCGCGACTGCGGCGCCGATGCCGGAGCCGCCTCCCGTGATGATCGAAATTCGCATGAGGTGCGTGCTGTCAGTGCGATACGAGACAGCGAACTATAGATTCGGCGTCACGAAATGCAAACCGCGCCCCTGGCCATCAGTTTAGCGCCAGGTTCAACGCCAAATCAGCGCCACGGCTCGACCAGGATCTTGGTGTGCGCCTCGGGATTGGCGAGATCGGCAAACGCCTGCGCGACGCCGTCGATGCCGACGCGGCCAGTGACCAGCGAGGCGGCATCGACCTGGCCTTCCGCGATCAGGCGCAGCGAATAGGCGAATTCCTCGGGCGTGTAGCCGAGCACATATTGGACGTTGAGCTCCTTGATGATGCCGAGCATCGGCTCGGACTTGT
This sequence comes from Bradyrhizobium sp. BR 1433, assembly GCF_051547665.1. Lineage (NCBI taxonomy): Bacteria > Pseudomonadati > Pseudomonadota > Alphaproteobacteria > Hyphomicrobiales > Nitrobacteraceae > Bradyrhizobium > Bradyrhizobium sp. BR 1433. The sequence continues at coordinate 7,707,845 of NZ_JBPUGG010000001.1, read as the reverse complement.
CGGTCTCCATGCAGACGCCGACCACGACGACACGGGCGCTGCGCGGGGCGCCCTCGAACACCTGCTGCAGCACGCCGGGCACGCCGACGCATTCGAAGATCAGCGCAGGCTTCAGCGGCGGCAGCAGCGCCTGCATCGGCGGACGCGCCGCCTTCTCCGCATCGGTCATCTGGGCGTGCTCGGCCCAGCTCGCATAGGGCTGCGTCCTGGCGGGATCGACCACCACATCGGCGCCCATCTTCTCGGCGAGCAGGCGCCGCGCCGGCGAATAATCCGCAGCAACGATCGGTCCGAGCCCCCTGATCTTCAGCGCCGCGATCACCGCCAGCCCGACCGGTCCGCAGCCGATCACCAACGGCACCTCGCCGCCCTGGATGTTGGCCATCGCCACCGCATGCACGCCGACCGCAAGCGGTTCGGTGAGCGCGGCGTGCTCGGCCGCAAGCCCGTTCGGCACTTCGAGCAGCAGCGGCTCGCTGAGCAGCATCTGCTCAGCATAGCCGCCGAGATAATCGTTGGAATAGCCGATGCCCTTCGGGCCCTCCGGCGTCAGCAGCGCCGGCAGCGAGCACACTTTCGTCCCGGGCTTCAGCTTGCGCGTCGTGTTCGGGCCGTAGTCGAGGACCTCGCAGCAGAACTCATGGCCGAACACGACGTCGCGCGACAGATCCATCGGGGTGCGACCGGGCAGGAACTTGCTCAGCTCCACCATGCGGTGGGCATGCTTGCGTGCGTGCAGATCGGAACCGCAGATGCCGCAGGCGAGCGATTTGACCAGCACCTGGCCGGCGCCGGGCTTCGGCTCGGGTACCCGGTCGACGACAATCTCGCCGTTCCTGAAGATCGCTGCGCGCATATTCCCTCCCGCGTGGGTTTTGTCCCACTCATTTTGATGCGTATTTCGTCTCGCGAAATGCTGTCGCGGATCAAGTCCGGGACAAGCTTTCGCCGCAGGAGGCTATAGCACGGAGGGTCACCACGTATAGCGCATAACGCCCTTGCCGGCGTAAGACTGTGTCACGTTGGAGAATTCGCCCTCGAAGGTCGCGGCGGCCGACCAGCCGTTGCGCCACTTCAACTCGGCGGAGGCCGTGGTCAGCGCCGAGTCGCTGGCCTGCGCCGCGCCGTTGACCACGAAGGCCGCGCCGGGCAGCGTCTGGAACACCGCACCAACGGCGCAGTCCGGATTGAAGTCATGCGCCCAGGCAACGCGGCCGCGCAGCGTGAAGATGCCGCCGTCAATAACGAACGATTTGTCGGAGCGCAGACCGAGTTCGCTCCGGACGTCGGTGACGCTCTTCGCGGCATAATTCAGCGCGAAGGCACCGCCGCCGGAGACCACGCTCTCCGCATAGGCCGGCAGCTCGAAGCTCGTGAACTGCGCCGCCGCATAAGGCGTCAGCCCGATCCACGGCGTGGCAGTGCGATAGCCGCCCTCGAGTCGGCCCGACCAGGCATTGGCATTGAAGTTGGCGCGCAGATGATCGGCGCCGGCCGCGGCGACGATGCGATCCGTGGTGACATCCTGCCAGCCATAGGCGAGCGCCGCGCTCAAGTACGCCGCGCCGACGCTGTGGCGAACGAACGCACCGGCCTGGAACAGATCAGAGCGGCCCCAGCCGAGACCGTTGACGCTGAAGCTGCTCGCGCCGCCGGCGAGCGCAAAGCCGGCAATGGTGTTCGGCGAGAAGCGGTAGTCGGCGCCAACCGCGGTGCCATAGAGGCTGCTGCTGGTGTTGTTTGAGCCCAGCACCGCATTGCCGCTGGTGGTCTGCGAGCCGCCATAGCCCGCCGCCCATACGCTCCAGCGCTGCTCGAAATCGACCAGCCGCGGCGGCGCCTTGGTGTAGATCGCGGCCAGCGCATCGCGCGGCTCGCTCCGGCGCGCCGCATAGGCGAGCGGCATGCTCTTCTCGGCGAACGGCGTCGCCCCCGCGCCGCCGCCAAACCCACCATCGCGCCCGGCGACGAACGGATCGGTCAGCAGACCGAGGAACAGGCCCATCGCGTTGAACGTCGCCTGCTGCGAACCGGTCGCGCCCTCGCCCGAGGCCTGCGTCAAGCCGGCCGGCGACAGCCCGGCGAACACCGCGTTGATACCGCCATTGGCGTTGAAGAAGTTCTGCAGTGTGGCGGCGACGTTCTGCCGATTGACGTTCAGCTTCGACTTCGCGCCGTAATCGAGCGTGAAGTTCAGATAGGTGTTGCTCGCGTCATAGCCGAGCGTCGCGACGAGGTTCGACGGCAGCCCGGTTGAATCGATACCGGCGAACGTGCCGTTGCGGCCGCCGGCCGCCGACAGGATGGTGTATTGCTTGGCAATCGTACTGCCGGCGGCGACGCTGACGCCGACCGATCCGGCCAGCGTCGCACTGCCGCTCACCTTGGCCAAGGTGGACGCCGTCGAATCGAGCCCGACGAGGTACAGTGCCCCCGACTGGAAGGCGAGGTTGCCCGCCACGTTCAGGGATGTGCCTGGTGTCGCGTTGCCGGGCATCAGGATGCCGCCGCTTGCAATCGTCGTGTTGCCGACGGTGCCGATGCCGGAGAGCGCGCCGCCGGCATTCACCGTGGTGAGGCTCGACGAGGCGATCGAGCCGTCGACCTGCAGAATGCCGCCATTGACGACGGTGGTGCCGGTGTAGGTATTGGTGCCCGACAGGGTCAGCGTGCCGCTGCCGGTCTTTTCAAAATTCGCCGGACCGGTGCGACCGCCGCCGAAACAGCCACAGATATGGAATGGGTTCAACGGATCGAAGTCGGCAAGCACGCCGCTGAGCGTCGTCGAGAGATTATTGCTGCCAACGGCGAGGGTGTTGCCTGAGCCGATATAATAGAAGCCGGAGCCTGCGATCGAACCCGCGGTGATGCGCCCGTCGCCGTTCAGCCCCGTGCTGAGCGAGAAATCGACCAGTCCGGTGCCGTTGGTGATGAACTGTGCGTTGCCGCCGGTCGCGTTGTTGAAGAACTTGATGGTACTGCCGCCTTCAGTGGTAATGGCGGCGTCGCCCGCGGTAGCGAACGCCGTGAAGATGTGTTGGCTGCCGGCCTGGTTGTCGATAATCGCATTGCCCGCGGTGGCATAGGCATCGAACTGGAGAACGCCGCCAGCCCGATTGACGATCGTCGCGTTGGCCGCGGTCGGCGCTTCTACCGGGTTGATACCGACAGATCCGAAATAGAGCACGCCGCTGTTGTCGAAACTGGCGTTCGCCGCCGTGCTGTTCTGAAAAAAGGCGACCTGACCGCCCGCGAGCGTAACGATGGTTGCCGAAGCCGCAGATGAGGACTCGAAAACTGCGTCGAGCCGCCATTGGTGCCGTTGGTGATGGTGGCCTGCCCTGCATTGGTGTGGCCCAGAAACACCGCGGCGCCGCCGTTGGAGTTGTCGATCACGGCCTTGGCGGCCGTGCTGGTGTCGGAGCCGCCGGGAGGACCAAACGCGTCGCCGAACACCACAGTGCCGCCGTTGGTGTTGGTGAACCTGGCGTTGCCGGCAGAACTGGTGTCGCGGAACACTGTGAGCGCACCATTGGTGTTGCTCACGGTGGCATTGCCAGCGCTGCTGCTGTCGCGAAACTCCGTGATGCCGAAATTCTGGTTGACGATCGTCGCCGTCGACGCCGTGGTGGAATCGTAGAACATCGTGGTGGCGATCCCGTTGAAGCCGTCGTTGACGATCTTGGTGATGCCCGCGGTGTTGGCATTCACGATGTCGAACTTGCCGTCGACGGCGACCTCGCCGACGATCGAAGCGGTGTGGCTGGCGTCGCCGAGTTGCAATGTCGCGCAATCGCAGATCGTGGTGCCGCCGGTGTAGGTGTTGGTGCCGAGCAGCACCACGCGGCCGAGGCCGCCTGAATTATCCAGCACGGTCAGCTTGCCGGGGCCGTTGCCGTCGGCGATGTTGCCGGCGATCGTGAGCGTGACGCCATTGGCATCGATCGCGCTGCCGATGGCCGACGTATTGATCTTGAAGTTGTTGGCGAAGGTCAGGTTGCTGAGGCCGTCGGCCTGAAACGAGGCATTGTCGAGCGTGACGGTGCCTGACCCGACCGAACTGTTGTTGCTGACGACAACGGTCGTATCGACCACCAGCGTGCCGCCGGAATAGGTGTTGGCGCCGGAGAGCTGCACATTGGAGAATCCGGACGCGGACGAGTCGATCAGGCGCAGAACCCCGGCGCCGACGCCGTCGGCGATCACGCCCTGGAGATTGACCTGGGCGCCGTTCGCATCGACCGTGCCGCCGGCCGCATTGACCGCGATGTTGTTGGCGAAGGCGACGCTCGAGACCGTCGGCGACTGCATCTGGAACGTGCCGCCATTGAGCGTGATGGTGCCGGTGCCGACCGAATCCGCATTCGTCACCTGCACGGTTCCGGCGGAGATCAGCGTGCCGCCGGAATAGGCATTGGTGCCCGCGAGCGCCAGCGTGCTGTTGCCGAGCTGCTGCACCATCGCCGGACCGCCAATGCCGTCGGTGAGGTTGGCGTTGATCGTGATGGTCTGGCCGTTGTTGGCCTGGTTGATCAGGCCGCCGGTCGGCCCGGACAGGCTGAAGCCAACCGGGTTGCCATTGATCGTGTAGGATTGCGAATTGGCGGTGAAGGTCCGAGGACCCGGCAGCATCAAGCCGGGCCCGATGGTGACCGTCGCCGATCCTGATGAATCGAAAATGGCCGACTGGTTCGGGAGGATCGGCGGCGCGCCGGCCGACGTGGTCGACCAGTTGGTCGGGAGTTCGTAGACATCGGTGCTCGTCGAACTGCCCGTGCCGCCCCAGGTGTAGCTCTGCGCTCGTGCCGAACCGATCGGCAACGCGATTGCGCTGGTCAGGGCGCAGAGTGCCAAGGCCATCGCAGCGCGAGACGACCGATCGCCTGACAGGAAAAAGAACGAACCAAAATGCACGTACCCGACCCCCAAACGCTCTGCGGCGCTCTTGGGGCTAGGGTTAGCACGCGGCGAACCGTGAGGTTGCCGATCGTTTCCGAAATCCGGTGATTCAGCGACCCGACATCAAAGATTCCGGCCCGACTGTTGTACCCGCGCAACGCTACTTGATGCCGGCTTCGCAACCAACGCACGATTTCGTCCGGACGCTCAGGCGTTCGGCGACGGCTCGCTGGCCACGGTCAGCAGCTGCGACCGTCGGACGCGCTCACGGTGCGCAGTGTAGAGGCCTGAGGCGACGATGAAGCCGGCGCCGAGAATGGTCCAACGGTCAGGCACTTCGCCGAAGATCATGAAGCCGAGGATGCTGACCCACAGCAGCTGCGTGTAGGAGAACGGCGCCAGCACCGAGGCATCGCCATAGCGGAACGCCAGCACCACGATCCACTGTCCGACGGTGGACGCAACGCCGATCAGGATGCCGAACATGATGTCGTGCCAGCTCGGCGTGACCCAGACGAACGGCACCAGCGCGCTGACGATGGCGACGCCGACGATCGACGAATAGGTCATCACGGTGATCGGGCGCTCGCTGCCGCTCATCATGCGCGTCAGGATCAACGTGGCCGCCCACGCCAGCGCCGAGACGATCGGAAAGATCGCGGCGGGATGGAAGGCACTGGTGCCCGGCCGCAGGATGATGAACACGCCGGCGAGGCCGACCGCGGTCGCGATCCAGCGTCGCATGCCGACCCTCTCACCGAGGAAAGCGATCGACAGCGCGGTGACGAACAGCGGCGAGACGAAGCTGGTGGCGGAGGCTTCGGCGATCGGCAGGAAGCCGAGCCCCGTGATGAAGATCAGCGAGGAGCCGAGCAGCGCGGCGCCGCGCAGCACGTGCAGGCCGGGACGGCTGCTGCGCAGCGCGAACAGCGGCGAGCCTGGCAGCATCGCCGGCGTCATGATCATCGCAAACACCAGGAAGCGGATCCAGGCGATCTCGATCGAGGGCAGCGTGGAGGAGAGATATTTTGCCGTGACGTCGGAGGTGCCCAGGAACACGGTCGACAGCAGGATCAGCGCGATGCCTTTGAACGGCCGGTCGGTGCGGGCGGGCGCCTTGCTTGTCGCTGCGGGCGCGGTCTTTGCGGGCAATGAAAGGGGAACGCTGTCCAGCCTGGCGGCCACGGCTGCGGGGGGCGGTGTCACGGCAATCTCGAAGGCAAAATAAAGGGAATCTGCTCCTCGTACAAAACGCCAATTCCGCCGCGAGAACAATGCCCGAAAACGGGACTCCGATATGCGCCAGCGCGCGCGACCGCCCGCCGCAGGCCGTGTGCCGCCGCAACTGCAACAGTTTGTTAAGAACTGTGTGGAGCGGAACGCCCTCAGAGCATCGGCAGCGAGCGCGGCTTCGGCCCGCGCGGGAACGCGGCATCGAGCGCGGCGAGTTCATCGCCGCTGAGCTTGAGCGCGCCGGCAGCAGCATTCTCCGCCGCGTGTTCCGCGTTCGACGCCTTCGGAATCGCGAGCACCGACGGCAGCCGCGTGAGGAAGCCTAACGCCACCTGGCGCGGCGTTGCCTTGTGCGCCTGCGCGATCGATTGCAGCACCGCGCCGGCCCTGCTCGATGGCGAGGAAAATCATTGTGACCGAACGGCGAGTAGGCGACGACGGCAACGCCGTGCTGCTCGCACCATGGAATCACGGCGTGCTCGATGGCGCGCTCCTGCAGATGGTAGAGCACCTGGTTGCAGGCGATCTTGCCTTCTCCCGCGACATCGAGCAGTTCGTCGAGATCCTCGGTATCGAAATTGCTGACGCCCCAAGACCGGATCTTGCCCGCCGCGATCAATTCGTCGAACGCCGCGACCGTCTCGGCAAGCGGAGTGGTTCCGCGCCAGTGCAGCAGATAGCAATCGAGGCGATCGGTCTTCAGTCGCTTCAGCGAGCGCTCGCAAGCGGTGATGGTGCCGCGCCGCGAGGCGTTGCTCGGCAGGACCTTCGAGACCAGGAACAGCTCGTCGCGCCGGCCTGACACCGCATCCGCGATCACAAGCTCGGCGTCGCCATACATCTCGGCGGTGTCGATATGCGTCATGCCGGCATCGATGCCGCGCTTCAGCGCAGCGACGGCCGCCTTGCGGTCACCGCGATCGAGATACCAGGTGCCCTGCCCGATCACCGAGACCTGCGGGCCGTTGCCGCCGAATTTTTTCGTCTGCACGATCGCCTCGTTCCGCGTGGTTCGCTTTTGGTCCCCCGCACGACGATAAAGCAAACGGAAGACCATGTCTCCACATCGTCGTCCCGGCGAAGGCCGGGACCCATACTCCGCAGCAGTCGTTGCTGGCGGGACTCGTTATTCCACCCGCGTGCAACAACAGATATTCGTGGTTATGGGTCCCGGCCTTCGCCGGGACGACAGCTGTATTGTGACGCGCGCTCTCGCGTCTCTCAACGCACGGTTAAACGTTGAGGTTCATCCACACCGCCTTCGGCTCGGTAAAGTTATCGAGCGCGGCAGTGCCGTGCTCGCGGCCGAGGCCGGAATCGCGCTCGCCGCCCCACGGCAGCCGCACATCGGTGTAGCCATAGGTGTTGATCCACACCGTGCCGGCGCGGGCCTTTTTGGCGAAGCGCTGCACGCGGCCCATATCGGCGCTCCAGACGCCGGCGGCTAGGCTGTAGGCGGTGCCGTTGGCGATGCGCAGCGCATCGGCCTCGTCCTTGAACTTGATCACGCTGACGACGGGGCCAAAAATCTCCTCCTGCGAGATCCGCATCTCGTGCGCGACGTTGGCGAACACTGCAGGGCTGATGAAATAGCCGCGGTCACCGACCCGCGCACCGCCGGTGGCCAGCAGCGCGCCCTCTTGCTTGCCGATCTCGACATAATCGAGGATCGAGCGCATCTGCTTCTCGGAGATGACGGGCCCGAGCGCGGTGGCGCGATCGGCGGGATCGCCGATCCGCAACGCTTCGGCGCGGGCGACCAGACGCTCGACCACCTCGTCATAGGCATTCTCCTGCACCAGCACGCGCGAGCCGGCCGAGCAGACCTGCCCGGCGTTGAAGAAGATGCCGGCAGCCGCGGCCTTGGCAGCGGCTTCGAGATTGGCATCGTCGAAGATCACATTGGCGGACTTGCCGCCGAGCTCGAGCGAGACGCGTTTGAAGTTGCCGGCGGCGCCCTTCATGATGCCGCGGCCGACGCCGGGCGAGCCGGTGAACGTCACCTTGTCGACATCGGGATGATTGACCAGCGCGTCGCCCACGACGCGGCCGGGCCCGGTCACAATGTTCAGCACACCCTTCGGCAAACCGGCCTCGAGCGCGAGCTCGCCGATGCGCAGCGCCGACAACGAGGTCAGCTCGGCCGGCTTCATCACCACCGTGCAGCCGCAGGCGAGAGCCGGCGCGAGCTTCCACATGCCGATCATCAGCGGGAAATTCCACGGCACGATCGCGGCGACCACGCCGACCGGCTCGCGCACCGTATAGGTCAGCGCGTCGTCGCGCGCCGAGACCACATCGCCGCTGATCTTGTCGGCCCAGCCGGCGTAATAGGTCAGCGTGTCGATGGCGGCGGGAAAATCCTGGCGCAGCACACCCGCAATCGGCTTGCCGGCATCGAGGCTTTCGAGCGCGACAATCTCGTCGGCATGCTGCTTCAGCAGCTCAGCCCATCGGAGCAGGATGTGGCCACGTTCGGCCGCGCGCATGGTGCGCCACTGCCCCTCGAAGGCGCGGCGGGCAGCCGCCACGGCACGATCGACATCGGCCTCATTGCCTTCGGCAATCGTAGCGATCACCTGCTCGGTGGCGGGATTGAGCGACTTGAAGGTATTTCCGGACAACGAACGGACGCGGGCGCCATCGATCAGCAGCAGTTCGTCCCTGATGGTCGGGGCGCGGCGGGCGTCACGCTCATAGTCATATGCAACGGACATCATATTTCCTCCTGGTGTTGTCACTCAACCTAGGAGGCCATGATCAGCAGTAAATATGATATCTTGTGCCTATTGGCATGCCAAGATATGAAGTAAACTTCATAAGCGGTGACCACGATGCTGCAGATCGAGATCGAGACCGTCTGGCGCTTTCGGAAAGAGGACAGCCCGCAGACCGCGGTCGTGATGCTCGGCATCCTCAACGAGATCCGGAAGACCGGAAAGATCACCAGTGCCGCCAGCGACGCGCAGCTGTCGTATCGCCATGTCTGGAACCTGATCGAGCAATGGACCGAGTTCTTCGGCGTGCCGCTGGTTGAAACCCACCGCGGCAAGGGCTCGAAGCTGACGCCATTCGGCGAGAAGCTGGTGTGGGCCGGCGAGCGCATGCAGGCGCGGCTCGGGCTGCAGCTCGAGAATCTCGCGCAGGAACTGGTCACCGAGATCAAGCCATTTCTCGAGCAGCGACCGTCGGTGATCCGGGTCCATGCCAGCCACGGCTTTGCGGTGTCCAAGCTGCGCGAATTCCTCGACCGCGCGGGCGGCGTCGGCGTCGATCTGCGCTATGTCAGCAACCAGAACTCGCTGGTCTCGCTGGCGCAGGGCGCCTGCGATCTCTCCGGCGTGCACCTGCCGCGCGGCGAATTGCGGGCGCAGGGCATCAAGGCCTGCCGCGAATGGCTCGATCCGCGCGAGGACCGCGTCATCAATTTCGTGACGCGCGAGATGGGCCTGATGGTCAAGCGCGGCAACCCGCTGAAGATCACGACGCTGAAGGACCTGGTCGAGCGCAAGGCCCGTTTCGTCAACCGCGACCACGATTCCGGCACGCGGCTGCTGTTCGATCAATTGCTGGCGCTGCACAAGATCCCGGAAGGGCGGATCAACGGCGCCCAGCACATGGAATTCACCCATGCGGCGGTCGCCGCCTATGTCGCGAGCGGCATGGCGGATGCGAGCTTCGGCGTCGAGGCCGCGGCGCGGCAGTTCGGGCTCGATTTCATCCGCCTGCTCACGGAAGATTATTTCTTCGTCTGCAAGCGCGCCTTCCTCGAGACCGAGCCGATGCACCGCGTGCTCGACATCATGAAGAGCAGCGAGTTCCACAAGGCGGTGGGCGCCCTTCCCGGCTATGTCGCCTCCCATACCGGCGCCGTCAACGGGGTGAAGGAGTTTCTCGAGAAGCTGCATTCCGACCGCTGATCAGCCACGCCCGGCGGCGGCCAACCGCGCGTCACGAGGCCAGTTCCCGAGCCGGCATCTTGGGCTCGCCTCGAAAATCGTCGATCCTTCGAGACGCGTACAGGTGCGATGACGAGGATAGATGGACAGGGAAATATCTAGCCGAGCCCGCTTGTCGGCGACCAACACCGAGCCAGTCACCGATTCCGTGATGTAGAGGCGGTCGCGGTCGGCGCCGCCGATGGCGACATTGGTGCAGCTCGGCCCGGCGCAGGACTTGATCCGCGCGATACACTCGCCGTTCGGCGCAAACACGAAGACATGGCCGAGCGAGGCGTGCGCGACGAACAGCCGACCGGCGGCGTCCATCGTCATGCCGTCGGGCCCGCTCGGGCCGAACAGCGAGCAGAAGCGGCCGACCTTGGAGACGCTGCCGTCCTTCATGAACGGCGCGCGCCAGACCGCATTGTCGCGCGTCATGGCGACGAACAGCACCGCCTCGTGCGGATCGAGCACCAAACCGTTCGGGCTGATGCCGGTGTCGATCAGACAGTCGAGCGCTCCGTTCACCCGCAGCCGATAGACGCGGCCGGTCGGATCGTGCAGCCCGGTCTGGCCCTGATCGGTGAAATAGATGTCGCCGTTCGATGCGATGTGCAGGTCGTTGCAGCCGCGGAACGATTCCGAATTGCGCGAGCGCAGCAGCGGCGTGACCTCGCCGGACCTGGCGTCGAGCTCCATCAACCCGTGCCGATAATCGGCGATCAGGATGCGGCCCATCGCATCGATCTTCAGCCCGTTCGGCCAGCCGTCATATTCGGCAATCTGCGACCATGACTTGTCCGGCGCGATCCTGAAGATGCGGCCGAACGGAATGTCGACGATGTAGAGATTGCCGTCGGCATCGAACGACGGTCCCTCGATGAAGCAATCGGTCACCGCGCCCGGCCGGTTGGCGTCGGCCCATTCGCTCGCCACCCTGCGGCGGAATTCGGCCGGCACGGCGGAGAAGACTTCGGTCGGGATCAGTTTCGGCGGCGATTCCAGATACATCATTTTCTTGGTTCACCCGTTGGCGGAACGGGCGAACCATAGATGCTTGCGTACGTCATTGCGAGCGCAGCGAAGCAATCCATCTATCCGCCTGAGCGATGGCCGGACGGAAGGGCACTTGCAGCACCGTGGAAGGCTTCAGTCTGTCGCCGCCTGCTATTCGGCCGGCTGCGCCGGGCCATAGGCTTCCGAAATCATGTAGCCGGACAGCGTGCCGTAGGCCGCGGTCCACGCGGCGGCGACGTCAGGCGTCCAGGCTTCGCCGAGCCCCTTCTCCAGCGTCCACAACAACGCGCCGCCGACCACCGGATAATGCTCGGGCCTGGCGCCGTAGCCGACATGCCGCTTGGCCAACGCACTCGCGGCCGGCAGGATCGTGTCGAGATTGCTCAGCCCATTCACGACGACGGCAAGCGTCGTCATCAATTTCTTGCGCTGCTCCTTCATGTCGACCGGAAACATCGCCTTCACGGCGGGCGCGACTTCGAACAAGCGGTCGTAGAAAATGACCGCGGCCTGCTCCGAGATCGGCGCGACCTTGCCAAAGCTGTCCTGAACCAGCTTGATTTGGGTCGGATTCATCTCAATTCTCCTCGGTCATGAAATAAGTTCTGAAGCGATTTTTCAAAACGCGAGCATTGGTAACCGAAGCCGGCGCTTCGGTTCAAAGCGGAAACGCTTGCCGTCGACGTGATCATCACGCCGCCTCGACGAAGCTGTGGCGCTCATAGAGGAATTCGAGCACGCGCTGCCGGCACTTCAGGTAGCCCTGGTTGGTCGCGAGCTCGAGCCGCTTGCGCGGCCGCGCCAAGGGCACTTCGAGCACCTCGCCGATCCGCGCGCTCGGACCGTTGGTCATCATCACGATGCGGTCCGACAGCAGCACCGCCTCGTCGACGTCGTGGGTGATCATCAGGATGGTGTTGCCGAGCTTCTGGTGCAGCGCCATCACCGAATCCTGCAGATGCGCGCGGGTCAGCGCGTCGAGCGCGCCGAACGGCTCGTCCAGCAGCAGCACCTTCGGCTCCATCGCTAGCGCACGCGCGATGCCGACGCGCTGCTTCATGCCGCCCGAGATCTCGCTCGGCCGCTTATCCTTGGCATGCGCCATTTGCACCAGGCTGAGATTGTGCATAACCCAGGCGTCGCGCTCGGCCTTGCTCTTGGTCCTTGCAAACACCTTGTCGACGCCGAGCTTGACGTTCTCGTAGACGGTGAGCCACGGCAGCAGGCTGTGGTTCTGGAACACCACGGCCCGATCCGGCCCCGGCGAATTGACCTCGCGGTTCTCCAGCAGCACGCCGCCATTGGTGGCGCCGGTGAGGCCGGCGACGATGTTGAGCAGGGTCGACTTGCCGCAGCCGGAGTGACCGATGATCGAGACGTATTCGCCCTTCTCGATCGTCAGGTTGATGTCCTTCAGCACCTCCGTGGTGGCGTTGCCGCGGGTGAAGGTCTTGTCAATGTGATCGAGCTTCAGATAGGCCTGCATGACTTCCTCCTCAGTTCGCCGCCGTGCCGCGGGTCACCACTTTGCCGAGGCCCGCAATGAGCCGGTCGAGCACGAAGCCGATGATGCCGACATAGAACAGCGCCAGGATGATTTCGCTGATATGCGAGGAATTCCACGCATCCCAGATGAAGAAGCCGATGCCGACGCCGCCGATCAGCATTTCCGCGGCGACGATCGCGAGCCAGGACAGACCGATGCCGATGCGCAGGCCGGTGAACATGTAGGGCGCGGCCGCCGGGATCATGATCTTGGTGAAGAACTCCAGCGGATTGAGCTGCACGACGGCCGCGACGTTGCGGTAGTCCTGCGGGATGTTGCGGATACCGACCGCGGTGTTGATGATGATCGGCCACACCGAGGTGATGAAGATCACGAAGATCGCCGAGGGCTGGCCGTCGCGGAATGCGGCCAGCGACAGCGGCAGCCAGGCGAGCGGCGGGATGGTACGCAGCACCTGGAACAGCGGATCGAGCCCGCGCATCGCCCAGACCGACTGTCCGACCAGCGTGCCGAGCGCGATGCCCGCAATCGCCGCCAGCGAATAGCCGTAGGCGACGCGCTGCAGGCTGGCGGAGAGATGCCAGAACAGGCCCTTGTCGATGCCGCCATTGTCGAAGAACGGATCGAGGATCAGCTCCTTGGTATCTTTGAACACTTTCGACGGCGGCGGCAGGCTGGAGCCGGCGCGCCGGCAGATCAGCTCCCACACCACCAGCAGCAGCGCGACCACGATCAGCGGCGGCACCACGCGCGCCGCGGTCTCCTTCGCCATCCTGGCGTAGGTCTCGGCGCGCGGCGCGCGCTTCGGCGTCATGGTCACGACCGGCGCCGCGGCAGCGGCCGGCGGGATCGCGACCGCCGACACTTCGGTCTTCATGGCAGGCATCGACATTGAACGAAAATCTCCATGGTCAAAAAAAAGGAGAGCCGCACTGCTCGCGCGGCTCGCTCAAATCAGACGTCAACACGCTTGATGGACAACGACTTCAGATAGGCCGCGGGATCGGCGGGATCGAACACCTTGCCGTCGAAGAAGGTCTCCTTGCCGCGCGAGGTCGAGGCCGGAATGTCGGACACGCCAAGCTCCTTGGCGGCCTCTTTCCAGAGATCCTCGCGGTTCACCTTGGCGATCAGCGCCTTGGTGTCGAAGCCTGCCTCGTACTTGCCCCAACGGATGTCTTCCGTGAGGAACCAGAGGTCGTGGCTCTGATAGGGATAGGAGGCGTTGTCGCTCCAGAACCGCATCTGCTGCGGCGAATTCTCGACCACGCGGCCGGTGCCGTAGTCGAACTTGCCCTTCATGCGGTCGGTGATGTCCTCGACCGGGCAGTTGATCCACTGCCGCTTGGCGCAGATCGCCGCGGTCTCCGCGCGGTTCTCCGCCTTCTCGCACCACTGCTGGGCTTCCATGACAGCCATCAGCAGCGCCTTCGCGGCCTTCGGATTCTTGTCGACCCAGGCGGCGCGCAGGCCGAACGATTTCTCCGGATGCTTGTCCCAGAGCTCGCCGGTCGTGATCGCGGTATAGCCGATCTCCTGATGTATCAGTTGCAGATTCCACGGCTCGCAGACGCAGAAGCAGTCCATCGTGCCGACCTTCATGTTGGCCACCATCTGCGGCGGCGGCACCACGATGGTCTCGATGTCCTTGTCGGGATCGATGCCGCCAGCGGCGAGCCAGTAGCGGATCCACAGATCATGCGTGCCGCCGGGAAAGGTCATCGCGGCCTTCACCGCCTTGCCGGAGGCCTTCTTCTTCTCCAGCGCCGCCTTGAACGGCGCGGTGTCGATGCCGACCTTGAGATCGGCATATTCCTTGGCGACCGAGATGCACTGGCCGTTCAAATTGAGCCGCGCCATGATGTACATCGGCGTCGGCTGATTGTTCTGCGTCACCTTGCCGGCCGAGATCAGATACGGCATCGGGGTCAGGATATGCGCGCCGTCGATACCGTTGCCCTCGGAGCCGAGCACGAGATTGTCGCGCGTGGTGCCCCACGAGGCCTGCTTCTGCACCTCGACATCGGGCATGCCGTATTTGGCGAAGATGCCCTTCTCCTTGGCGACGAACAGCGGCGAGGCATCGGTCAGCGCAATGAAGCCGAGCTTGGCGCCCTTCACCTCGGGACCGGCGCCCTGCGCGAACGCGCCTGCGGGAAAGTTGAGCTTGGCCGCGGCGAGCAGCGCGGCGGCGCCGCTGGTTGCCTTCAGGAACTGACGGCGGCTGAGGCCGCGGCTTGGCGGCTTGTCGGTGGGCTTGGTCATCGGTCGTCCTTTGCGTCGTTGCGTTGCGGTGTTGCGTCAGTGCGTCGAGCGCCGTCCTCCGGATGGCGACGCGCGCAGGGCGCAAAAAGGCGTGCACCGGGAAGGCCCCAGTCTGGCGGCGTCAGAAATCCGATGGGGTAGCCTCGAGGGACGGCTTCAATGGCGTCGGCTAATGATTATTCAAGCCTTGTGCCAACCTACCGCAGCGCGAAAATGGATTTCGTTGCAAAGCCTTGCGCAACATGTCGCAGCGCGCGCGAGTTTTCCGCGCGCTGCCAAAACTTGCGATTCGCCCAATCTTTGTGCGGCGCACAAGAATTGAGCAGAAACGTTCAGAAACCGATCAGGCGTCCTCGGTGACCTTGGTGCCGAGCGGCGCGGGCGCGATTCCGCCGCCGGGCTTCACACGGAATTCGTAGGTCATCAGGCTCCACGGCCCATCCGATCGCTGGCCATCGGGCATGACAGGATCGGTGCGGCGCTCGACCTTGGCGATCAATTCATCCTTCACGCCGAACACGACGTCGGAATCGATGTACTTGTCGCCCTCGACGAAGACATGCGTGATCAGAGGCTCGTAGCCCTTGGCGTTGACCAGGAAGTGCACATGCGCCGGCCGCATCGGGTGACGGTTGGTCTGCGTGATCATCTGCCCGACCGGGCCGTCGGTCGGGATCGGATAGCTGCACGGCACGATGGTGCGGAAGAAGAAGCGGCCGTCGGCATCGGTGATGAAGCGCGCCCGCGACGACGGACCTTCGGTGGCATAGCTCGGCTTCTGCGAGTCATAGAATCCGTCATCGTCCGCGTGCCAGATATCGACCGGCACATTGGCCAGCGGCTTGCCGTCAAGGTCGGTGACGCGGCTCTGCACGAACATGCGCTCGCCCGGCAGGCTTGCCGAGATGTCGGTGCCGTGCGGCGTCACCTTGTGCTCGCCGACATAGAACGGGCCGAGCACGGTGGTCTCGGTCGCGCCGTCGCGATCGCGATGGTTGACCGCATCGACCAGCATCGACACGCCGAGCACGTCGGACAGCAGGATGAACTCCTGGCGGATGTCGGTGCACTTTTGCCCGGTGCGGGTCAGGAAGCCGATCGCCTGGTCCCATTCCTCGAAGGTGAGATCGGTCCTGCGCACATAATCGTGCAGCGACTTCACCAATTCCTGCAGCAGGAACTTGGCCCGCGGATCGGGTGTCTGGTCGAAGCTGCGGATGACGGCGGCGGTGAGCTCGGTTTCGTTGAACTGGGTCATCTCGGCGTTTCCCTTGACGGATACCTTGGCAGATACTTCGGGCCCCTTCGGGGGCGCGATTGCAGGGGCGACGGTACACCACCAGCTCAATGCCGGTAAGCGGCAGCGGATTGGTGCAGCAGACACTTTTCGGCTATCAAGGCTGCCTTGCAAGCCGGAGAAACGCCTGATGCTAGCCCCCACGCCTGCCTCGCCCGAATCCGCGGGAATGTCGACCACTGCCCTCAACCGCCTCGAAGCGCATCTGAAGAGCCGCTACATCGATGCCGGCCGTTTTCCTGGCACGCAGGTCCTGATCTATCGCCGCGGCAAGATCGTGCATTCCACGGTCCAGGGCTTTGCCGATCTCGAGCGCAAGGCGCCGGTCAAGGACGACACCATCTACCGCATCTATTCGATGACCAAGCCGATCACATCAGTCGCCTTCATGATGCTGGTCGAGGAAGGCAAGGTCGCGCTCGACGAGCCGGTCGCGAAATATATTCCGGAATGGAAGAACCTCGGCGTATTCGTCGCCGGCACCGCGCCCGCCTTCCTGATCCGCCCACCGACGCGGCCGATGCAGATCGTCGACCTCTTGCGCCACACTTCGGGCCTCACTTACGGCTTCCAGCAGCGCTCCAATGTCGACGCGGCCTATCGCGAGAAGAAGATCGGCGAGGTCATCAAGGCCGGCACGCTCGACGGCATGATCGAGGATCTGGCGAAGATCCCGCTGGAATTTTCGCCGGGCGAAGCC
Organism: Bradyrhizobium sp. BR 1433; assembly: GCF_051547665.1. Taxonomy (NCBI): domain Bacteria; kingdom Pseudomonadati; phylum Pseudomonadota; class Alphaproteobacteria; order Hyphomicrobiales; family Nitrobacteraceae; genus Bradyrhizobium; species Bradyrhizobium sp. BR 1433. The sequence continues at coordinate 7,690,986 of NZ_JBPUGG010000001.1, read as the reverse complement.
TGGAACTACTCGGTCTCGACCGACGTGCTCGGCTATCTCGTCGGCAAGATCTCAGGTGTGCCGTTCGAGCAATTCCTGAAGGAGCGCATCTTCAAGCCGCTCGGCATGAACGACACGGATTTCTTCGTACCGGCCGACAAGGCGCATCGGTTTGCCGCCTGCTATTCCGCCGATCCGCAGGGCGGCTTTAACCCGCTCGCCGCCGAGCGCAAGGGCACACTGACGCTGCAGGACGATCCGACCACCAGCTCCTTCCTGGCGCCGCCTTCGCTGATCTCGGGCGGCGGCGGACTGTGCTCGACCGCGGCCGACTACCTGACCTTCTGCCGGGCGCTGCTCAATGGCGGCGAGCTCGGCGGCGTCAGGCTGCTCGGCCCGAAGACGCTGAAGCTGATGACCTCGAACCATCTGCCCGGCGGGGTCGACCTGCCGGCGATGTCGCGCTCGATGTTCGCCGAAGCCGCCTATAACGGCATCGGCTTCGGCCTCGGCTTCGCCGTCACCATGCACCCGTCGCAGACGCTGATCGCCGGCAGCCCGGGCGAATTCAACTGGGGCGGCGCCGCGACGACGTCGTTCTTCATCGACCCGGCCGAGGAGCTGATCACGATTTTCATGACCCAGGTGCTGCCGTCGAGCGCCTATCCGCTGCGGCGCGAGCTGCGCACCATGGTCTACGCCGCGATCACCGAGAGCAATCTCTGACATGACGTCATTCCGCGGCGCACACCTCGTTTGAGCATGATCTCCGCGCGAACGCGTTCCGCGTTTGCCGCGAGGGATCATGCTCAAAGCGCCGCGGAACCTTTCTGATATAAAACTGTTTCCTTTGGCGAATTTTTCCCGCCTCCCCTAAGCTCGCAGCGAATGGGCACCGACCCGGGGACTTCGTGCCGAAACTGACATTGCCAGTCCGTCTCGCGCTTCTGGTCGCGGGAACGATGTTGCCGCTGATCATTTTCGCGGTCGGGATCGCCTTCCACAATTATCAGCGGGATCGCCAGGCCGCCACGCAGCGCGTGCTGGAGACGGCGCGCAGCATCCGCCTGCTGCTCGATGCGGAAATGCAGCGCATGACCGGCGGGCTGCAAGTGCTGGCCCTGACCAACTCGCTGCGCAACAGCGACTTCGACAATTTCCGCCGCGTCGCGATCGGCTTCATCGACCAGTACGGCAAGGATGGCGTGGTGCTGGTGGCGGACCGCGCCGGTCGCCAGGTATTCTCCTCGCTGACGCCGGACACTGCGAGCCTGCCGCCGCGCAACAATCTCGAGATCCTCGAGAAGGTGTTCGCGACGCGGCAGCCGCAATACTCCAACCTGTTCTTCGGCGCGGTGAAGCAGCGGCTGATCATCACCGTCGAGGTACCGGTGATGCGCGACGGCGAGGTGCTCTACGACATCTCCTTCAGCCCGCCGATCGAGGTGTTCCAGGCCATCATCGAGAAGCAACGCCTCAACCAGGACTGGACCATCTCGATCTTCGACAGCGACGGCGTCAACCTCGCGCGGGTGCCAAATCCGCAGGCGACCATCGGCCAGCGCGCCTCGCCATCGCTGTTTGCCGAGATGTTCCGCCGCGGCGAGGCGACGCTGCCGACCGTCTCGCTGGAAGGCGTGGCGCTGATCACCGGTTTCACCCGGTCGCGCGTCACCGGCTGGACCGTCGCCGCGGGGATCGCGGAGAACTCGCTGGTGGCGCCCCTGTGGCGCTCGCTGGCGATCACCAGCGTGATCGGCGGCGTCCTGCTGCTGGTCGGGCTCGGCTTTGCGGTGCGGATGGCAACCACGATCGCGCGCGGCGAGATGCTGCACGACCTGCTGATCGAAGAGCTCAACCACCGCGTCAAGAACACACTGGCGATCCTGCAATCGATCGCCACGCAGACCTTCCGCAGCGCAAGCCGCGCCGAGCGCGACAAGTTCGAGGGGCGGCTCGGCGCGCTGGCCGAGGCGCACAATCTGCTCTCCACCGACAAATGGCAGGGCTCCGACTTCCAGGACGTCGTCAGCCGCGTGCTGCGGCCCTACCTCTTGAACACGTCCGCGCGGGTCAGGATGTTCGGCCCCCGCGTGCCGCTGTCGCCCCGGCTTGCCTTGGTGCTGTCGATGATCCTGCACGAGATGGCGACCAACGCCGCCAAATATGGCGCACTGTCCAACGACACCGGCACGGTGACGCTGGATTGGGAAATCCTCAACGAGAGCCCCGGACCGAAGCTGCGGATGATCTGGACCGAAACCGGCGGCCCACAGGTCACCGCGCCGGTCCAGCGCGGCTTCGGCTCCCGGCTGATCGAGCGCAGTGCCCGCGACCAGCTCGGCGGCGAGGCCACCGTGGATTTCCTGCCCCACGGCGTCGTCTACACCGTGACCAGCACCCTCGAAATCGACGGCTGACCCGGCAGGAGTGGCCGATCCTGCGACATCTTGGCACACAAGTTGCTATGATTGGCGGGTTCGGCCGGCCAGAAACAGGGGGAAGTCATGTCGACCATCGCAGCGGAAGCGACAGTTGCGCGCAAGCCGCTTTACACATCACTGTTCGTGCAGGTGCTTGTCGCGCTGCTGCTCGGCATCGTCATCGGCATGGCCGCGCCCGATTTCGCGATCGGGTTGAAGATATTCAGCGATGCCTTCCTGAAGCTGATCTCGATGATCGTGGCGCCGATCGTGTTCTGCGTTGTCGTGCACGGCATCGCGGGTGCCGGCGACCTCAAGAAGGTCGGCCGGGTCGGCGTCAAGGCGCTGGTCTATTTCGAGGCGATGACGACGGTCGCGCTCGTGGTCGGCCTGCTGCTCGCCTATCTGTTCGGCCCCGGCCACGGCATGAACATCGACACCTCGACGCTGGATGCCAAGGCGCTCGGCAACTATGCCAGCAACGCGCAGAAGCTGAAGGGCGAAGGCATCGGCAGCTTCCTGCTCAACATCATCCCGACCACCTCGTTCGACGCACTCTCGCGCAACGACGTGCTGCAGGTGTTGTTCTTCGCCATCATCTTCGGCGTCAGCCTGGCACTGGTCGGCGGCGAGAAGGGCGAGAAAATCTCCTCCTTCATCGACGCGGTCTCGACCGTGCTGTTCCGCGCCATGGGCCTGATCGTGCGCTTCGCTCCGATCGGCGTGCTCGGCGCCGTCGCCTATACGGTCGGCAAATACGGCGTCGGTTCGCTGAAGCAGCTGCTATCGCTGGTCGCGCTGTTCTACGTGTCGGTCGCGATCTTCGTGCTCGGCGTGCTCGGCGCCGTGATGGCGCTCGCCGGCATCAACATCCTCAAGTTCCTCGGCTACCTGCGCGAGGAGCTGATGATCGTGGTCGCCACGGCATCGTCCGACGCGGTGCTGCCGCAGGTGATGCGCAAGCTGGAGCGTTTCGGCGTCAAGGATTCGGTGGTCGGCCTCGTGATCCCGACCGGCTATTCCTTCAATCTCGACGCCTTCTCGATCTACCTGACGCTCGCGGTCGTGTTCATCGCGCAGGCGACCAACACGCCGCTGTCGTTCGGCGACCTGATGCTGGTGCTCGGCGTGTCGCTGATCACCTCGAAGGGTGCGCATGGCGTGCCCGGCTCGGCGATCGTCATCCTGGCGGCGACGCTCAACGCCGTGCCGAGCATCCCGGCGATTGGCCTCGTGCTGGTGCTCTCGGTCGACTGGTTCATCGGCATGGCGCGCGCAGTCGGCAATTTGATCGGCAACTGCGTGGCCACCGTCGTGGTCGCGGCATGGGAAGGTGACCTCGACCGCGACAAGGCCCGTCGCGTGCTCGAAGGCGCCGAGGCGGTTGACGTGACTGCGGGCTGAGCCGCGCGTCCCAAGCCGAGCGGCGTCCCGCGCGTGGCGCGGGGCGCTGACTTACTTGATCAGCCTCAAATACGGCGGCAGTTGCCGGGCCGTCGATTGTTCCAGCACGGGCTCATCCGAAGCGATCATGTCACAGAGGGCCTTCAGCTCGGAATCCGTCACCTTGTGGAGCTCCATCCGAAGCTCGAGGATGGCGAGGGACAACAGCCGTGCCGTCTCCGTGTTCGCCCGGTCGGTCAGGAACGCCTGACATTCCTCCAGCGTTGCAAGCAGCGCCAGCAACCGTTCTTCCGTGTTTGCGACCGGCATATCTTCAACTCCCGAAGCCGCGAGGTAGAAGTTCGAGGCGTTCCCCTCTTTCGCTTCATTGGCCCCTCCCGCCAGAGTTCGCCGGCTTGTCGTAGGCACACATTTGTTCCAGATGATTGAGAACTTTTGGGCAATTGTCCAGCAACATTCCGAAAGCCTGACTTGGACTTACGTCAAACTCTTGCAAATCGGATGATTCAGTCAAGCACCCGCCGGCCCCTTCTCGACCTCAGGCTGCACTAGCTGGGGTTGCATCCGTGCAACGACGCCCGTACAATATAGTGGCCCGTAGAACTACGGGCGCTGTGCATTGACGCCTATTATGCATGTGCGCAAAATCTGTGTCGATCAAACTCGCGCTAGTTGTGGTTTGGTCAATATTTTGCCAAATGTAGAGGGCGGGGTGTCGACAGACACCTTGGCGCGGTCGACTTCAGGTAGTCGACCGAGTCGGTACTAGGGTGTTTCCTTGCGCGTTTGCGTTTGGATACCATCCCGCGATCTTCCTGGATGTCGTAGTTCAGACGAACTGGCGATCCACTCGAGCTTAACGCGGTACATCATGAACGTGTCCCTGACCCAGCCGGGCCAGGGATTCTCGATTTGAAGGACGGGTCACAAGAATGAACAGATCAGCAGCAAAGAAGATGAAGCAGCGCAGTGCCGGCAAGCCGGACATTGAGTTGGGCAAGCGGATTCGCCTGCGCCGTGTCGAGCAAAAGATCTCGCAGGCCGAACTCGGCGACAAGCTTGGCGTCAGCTTCCAGCAGGTTCAAAAGTACGAGAAGGGCGTCAACCGTGTCGGCGCTGCCCGCCTTCAACAGATCGCGACCGCGCTAGATGTGCCGGTCACCTTCTTCTACGACGGCGACAATAAGGCCCGCGAAGTCGAGAGCCTGCTGTTCCTCGACAGCGCGTTCAGCCTCCGGTTGCTGCGCGCCTACAGCAAGATCAAGGATCAGACGGTGCAACGTCAGCTGGTGTCGCTGATGGAATCGATCGCCGCCAACGAAGACTGAGCGCGGATCGGGTCGCGTCACCGCGAACGCGATCCCACCACACCGCAACGGCCGGTCACCGGCCGCTGCGGCTGCACACGCCGGTCGGGCCAGGAAGACGTCGAAGCGCTGCCATCGCCGATGGCGGCGCTTTTTCTTGAGGCGCGGCTGTCTTTCAAGATTTTGTGATCCAGGCGGATAGCTTCAGTCCCCGCCGGATGCGCGGTCATGAAGCGGCGACGAGCATCGCGTCATGATCTCGCCGCTCCACGTGAGCATGATCTTCGCGCAGATCGCCGCGCATGCTCGCCGCGCTTTTCCAGCTCGCGCTTCGACTGCCCATCTCGCGCAGCGCATGCGCGCGCAATGCGTCGCTATTCTGTCGCGCGGCCAATTGTCGCCCGCACATCAGGCGACCTCATAACTCCCGCATTTCCTCAGTTGAACCGGCGCCGCCAGAACCAAGTGCACGAGCCTGTCTTTTTTGTCGCAGCAACGAAGTGGCCCGCACGAACGTTCTCAGGCTTCAACCAAGGAGATCTCGATGAATATCAAGCTTGCCGTTATTGGACTCGCCGCGCTTGGAAGCGCAGCGTTGATGTCCGGCGCGGCATCCGCGATGCCCAACGGGCTTCCGCAAGCCGGTCACATCGCGGGCGAAACGTCCAATGTCGACAAGGTGCGTCAGGTCTGCGATCGTTGGGGCCGCTGCTATTGGCGACCGGGCGCATACGGCTACTACGGACCGCGCCATCACGGATGGCATCATCGTCCGCAATTCAACCATCGCCCGCATCATTACGGGCACCGCCCTCATCACGGCGGACATCATGGTGGCCATCACGGCGGACACCATCGCTAATCATCAGCGAGGGGGCTTCGGCCCCCTCACCCTTCCGCGCTAGAGCGCTGCCAATACCGCCTTCGCGACATCGGTCGTGCCGTTGCTGCCGCCGAACTCAAACGGCTTGATGCCATCGGCGTAGACCTTGTCGACCGCGTGCTCGATCCGTTCGCCGGCTTCGGCGGCGCTTTCGAGTCCATGCTTGTCGGCGAGCCAGTCCAGCATCATCGCGGCCGACAGGATCATCGCGGTCGGATTGGCCATGCCCTGCCCCATGATGTCGGGCGCCGTGCCATGACACGGCTGAAACACCGCGTAGCGGTCGCCGATTTCGGCTGACGGCGCCATGCCCATGCCGCCGATCAGACCGGCGGTGAGATCGGACAGGATGTCGCCGAACATGTTCTCGGTCACCATGACGTCGAAGTCCCACGGACGCTTCACCAGCGCAGCCGCGGCCGCATCGATGTAGAGGTGGTCGGCCCTGACGTCGGGATGACGCTTCGCAGTCTCATCGAAGATGTTCCGGAAGAATGCGAACGCCTTGAACACGTTCGCCTTGTCGACGCAGGTCAGCCCGTCATTGACCTTGCCGCGCGCCTTGCGGCGTTCGGCGAGCCGGAACGAGAACTCGAACAGCCGCTCGGAGGTTTGGCGCGTGATCACCATCGTCTCGCGCGCCTCGCTGTCGGTGACGACGCCCTTGCCCATCGAGGCGAACAGGCCCTCGGTCGATTCCCTGATCACGACGAGGTCGATGCCCTTCTGGTCGGCGCCGACGATCGTGCTCGATACACCGGGGATCAACCGCGCGGGCCGCACGCCGGCATAGAGATCGAAGATCATGCGCAACTCGATCTGCGGCGCGATCTCGGTGTTGTCGGGGTAGCGCACCGACGGCAGGCCGCAGGCTCCGAGCAGGATCGCGTCGGCCTCCTCGCACAGCCGGATCGTGCTTTCCGGCATCGACTTGCCGGTTTCCTTGTAATGGCCCGCGCCGGCCGGCGCCTCGGTGAAGCGGAATTTGAGGCCGGCCGACGCCTCGATCTTGCGCAGCACGTTCGAGCGCCGGCGCCATCACCTCGGGGCCGATGCCGTCGCCGCCGAGGACGGCGATGTGGAGTGCGTCGTTGGCGGACATGAGGACTCCCGAAAGATGATCGTCATTGCGGGGCGATGCGGAGCATCGAACCACAGATGCGCAATTGCGCATCGGGAATCTCGAGATTCCGGGTTCACGCTTCGCGTGCCCCGGAATGACGGAAGGGAGACTACGGCGTCAGCACCGCGCGGCCGACCAGCTGGCCCTTCTGCAGATTGGTCAGCGCCTCGTTCGCCTTTGCCAGCGGCATCGGCGTGACCGGGATCGCCGGAATCTTCTTGGTCCGCACGAGGTCGAGCAGCTCCTGGGTCTCGCGCAGATTGCCGACATAGCTGCCCTGGATGGTGACCGCCTTGATCGGGATCAGCGGCAGCGCCCAGGGCGCGCCGCCGCCGAACAGGCCTACGATCACGAGCTTGCCGCCCTTGGTCAGGCAGTCGAAACCGAGCTGCGAGGTCTGGGCGTTGCCGACCAGATCGATCGCGGCGCGGATCGGCTGGCCCGCCTTCTTGACGAGCTGTTCCAGCGCGTCGGGCGCCTTGCCGTCAACGGTCGCGAGCGCGCCGGCGGCTTCGGCCGCCTCGCGCTTCCTGGCGTCGATATCGACCACGATCGCACCCTTGCCGCCCATCGCCTTCAACAGCGAGAGCGCCATCAGGCCGAGACCGCCGGCGCCGAAGATCACGATCGGCGTGTCGAGATCCTTCTCGACCTTCTTCAGCGCGCTGTAGGTCGTGACACCGGAGCAGGCATAGGGCGCGGCCGTGACGGGATCGAGCCCCTTGAGGTTGAGCAGATACTTCGGATGCGGCACCGTCATGTGGTCGGCATAGCCGCCGTCGCAATAGACACCGAGCGCATTGGGCTTGATCGCGCACATGTTCTCGTCGCCGCCGAGGCAGGTCGGGCATTTGCCGCAGCCGAGCCAGGGATAGGCCAGCGCGACATCGCCGACCTTGAGGCCGCCCTTGTCGGCGTCCTTGACGTCGGGCCCGAAGGCCACGATCTCGCCGACCGTCTCATGGCCCATCGTGCGCGGCAGCGAGACGCCGCGATCCTTCAGGGACAGCGGCTTGCGGCCGTGGCCGAGATCATAGCCGCCCTCCCAGATATGCAGGTCGCTGTGGCAGACGCCGGCGGCCTTGACCTTGATCAGCACCTGCGTGCCCGACGGCTGTGGCGTCGGCTGATCGACCTCCTTCAAGGGGGCGTTGAAATCGACGACCTGGAAACTCTTCATCGCTGTTCTCCCGTAGCTTGTTCTTGCGGCGGACCTTGCCACGCCTGCCCGTCCGGGACAAACGCGGTGTCGGCCTCCGGATATTTAGATCAGGGGATGATGGCAAGCCGCGAACTGGCCGGGCGCAACCACGCGCAGTTCCGGCACTTCGCTGGCGCAGCGCGCGTCGGCCCGCGGGCAGCGGGTGCGGAAGCGGCAGCCGGAGGGCGGCGCAATCGGCGACGGCGGCTCGCCGACCGGCACGCTCTGGGTCGGGCGGACATCCGGATCCGGCACCGGGATCGCCTCGATCAGCAGCGCGGTATAGGGATGCGCCGGCCGTGCAAACAACTGCTCAGACGGGCCGACCTCGCAGAGCCGGCCGAGATACATCACCGCGACGCGATCTGAGACCGCCTTCACCACGGCGAGGTCGTGGGCGATGAACAGCAGGGTCAGGCCGTAGCGCGCCTTCATCTCCTCCAGCAGATTGAGGATCTGGGCGCGGATCGAGACATCGAGCGCGGACACCGGCTCGTCGCAGATCACGAATTCCGGATTGAGCACCAGCGAGCGGGCGATGCAGATGCGCTGGCATTGTCCGCCGGAGAATTCATGCGGCAGGCGTCCGCTCACCAGCGCCGGATCGAGGCCGACCGCCGACAGCACGTCGCTGACGCGCCGCCGGCGTTCCTCGGGATCCCTGACGCCCGCGATCACCAGCGGCTCGGCGACGATGTCGCCGATCCGCCGCCGCGGATTGAGCGAGGCAATCGGGTCCTGGAAGATCAGCTGCACGCGCCGGCGCATCTTGCGCAGTGGCTCGCCCTTCAGCGTGGTGAGATCGTGCCCATCGAACAGCACCTTGCCGGAAACGGCCTGGCGCAGTTGCAGCACCGCGCGGCCAAGGGTGGACTTGCCGCAGCCGGATTCGCCGACCAGCCCCAGCGTCTCGCCGCGCGCGATCTCGAGGCTGACATCGGAGACGGCATGGATGGTCTTGCCCCTACCGAATATTCGACGACGAGGTTTTCCACCTTCATCAGCGGATCGGGTGCTGCCTGCAGCATCATGCGCCGACCCCCGCGGTGATCGGATGGAAGCAGGCGTAAACATGCTCCGGCGTTTCCGCCCGGCTGAGCTGCGGCTTCTCCGCGCCGCAGCGCTCCGCGGAATAGCGGCAGCGCGGCGCGAACGAGCAGCCCTTGAGCGGCCGGGTCGGATCGGGCGGCCGCCCCGAAATCGCCGGCAGCGGCGTATGCGGCGCGACGTCGAGCTTCGGCAGCGCGGCGAGCAGCGCCTCGGTGTAGGGCATCCGCATCTGCTTGAACAAGGCAGGCGTCGGCGCGCGTTCGACGACGCGCCCGGCATACATCACCGCGACCTCATCGGTGCGGCCGGCGACCACGCCGAGGTCATGCGTGATGATGATCATCGCCATGTGACGGCGCTGCTGCTCGCGCGCCAACAGATCGAGGATCTGCGCCTGGATCGTGACGTCGAGCGCGGTGGTCGGCTCGTCCGCGATCAGGAGCTGTGGCTCGCAGGACAGTGCCACCGCAATCGCGACGCGCTGGCGCATGCCACCGGAGAGCTGGTGCGGATATTGCGCGAGGCGCTGCTCGGGCGCGGGAATGCCGACCGCCGCCAACAGTTCGATGCTGCGCTGCCGGGCCTCCGCAAGATCGAGCTCGAGATGTTCCACAATGGTCTCGATCAGCTGGGTGCCGATGGTCAGCACCGGATTGAGCGAAGTCATCGGGTCCTGGAACACGACCGCGAGCGAGCGACCGCGCAGCTTGCGCAATTTCTCGGCCGGGAGTTTCGTCAGATCCTGCCCGTCGAACATCACGCGGCCGGACAGTTTCGCCTTCTTGGGCAGCAGCTGCAGGATCGCACGCGACAGCATGGTCTTGCCGCACCCGGACTCGCCGACGATGCCGAGCGTCCTGCCGGCACCGACGGCGAGATCGACATGATCCACCGCCCGCAGATTGCCGCGCGGCGTCGGCAGGTCGACCACCGCATTCTCGACCGAAAGCAGCGTCCGGCTCATAGCGCCCCCTGCCTGGGATCGGTCAGCGCGCGCATCGTATCGCCGATCAGGTTGAACGAGAGCACGGTCAGGAACATCGCGATCGCCGGAATGAAGGCGAGCCGCGGCGCCACCTCGAGGCTCTCACGTCCCTCCCCGATCATGCTGCCCCAGCTCGAGATCGGCGGCGGCACGCCGAGGCCGAGAAAGGACAGCGAGCCCTCGACCACGATGGTGACGGCGACGCCGAGCAGGAAGAAGGCGAGCAGCGGCAGCATCACATTGGGCAGCAGCTCGCGCAACAGGATGCGCGCATGCGTGGCGCCGAGCGCCTGCGCCGCGATGACGAATTCGCGTCGCGCCAGCGACAAGGTCGCCGCCCGCGCCACCCGCATGAAGGCGGGAATGCCGAGGACGCCGAGGATGCAGGTCAGATTGAAGATCGACTGGCCGAGATAGGCGGTGACCGCAAGCGCCAGGATCAGCGGCGGGAACGCCAGCAGCACGTCCATGCTGCCGACCACGAAGGATTTCGAAACGGCCGCGGAAATAGCCCGCGAGCATGCCGAGCGCGCCGCCGATGGTGACACCGATCATCGGTGCGCAGAGGCCGACGATCAGCGAGATGCGCGCGCCATAGATCAACCGCGACAGCTCGTCACGGCCGAGACCGTCGGTGCCGAGCCAATGCTCGGCGGAGATCGGCGCCCGCCGCTCCAGCATGTCCATGTCGGTCGGGCTCGGCAGCGGCAGCAGATCGGCAAAGATCGCGACCGCGAACACCAGAGTCATCCAGCCGATCGCGATCCAGAACAGCATGCCGAGCCCGCGGCGGCGCCGGGCGGGCGTCGCACCGGCCTCTTCCTCGAGGCTGAGCTCAAGCGTGGCCATGGCGGATCCTCGGATCGAGAAGGGCGTAGAGCATGTCGACGATGAAGTTCATGATCACGAAGCCCGCGGCAACCAGCAGCACCACGCCCTGCAGGATGATCAGATCGCGGGTATAGATCGCGCCGACCAGGAGGCGGCCGATCCCCGGCAAGGCGAAGATCGACTCGACGATGACGGCGCCACCGATCAGGCGGCCGATATTGATGCCGGTGATGGTGACGAGCGTCAGCGAAGACGGCTTCAGCGCGTGCACGAACAGGATGCGCGACGGCTTGAGGCCCTTCGCCTTGGCGAGCGCGATATAGTCCTCCTGCAGCGCTGCGATCATGTCGGAGCGGAGCACGCGCATGATACCCGGCCATTCCGCAAGCCCGAGCGTCAGCGCCGGCAGCACCATGAAGCGCAGATTGGCGACCGGGTCCTCGGTGAACGGCACGTAGCCGGTCGCCGGCAGCAGGCGCAGCTCGACCGCAAACAGATAGATCAGCAGGATCGCGGACAGGAAGGTCGGCACCGAGAGCATGCCGAAGGCCGAGCCGGTCATGAAGCGGTCGAACGCGCTGCCGGCCTTGGCCGCGCAGGCGATCGCCAGTGGCACGCCGATCGCGAGCCCGATCAGCTCGGCGAGGATCATCAGCTCGAACGAGACCGGGACGCGGTCGCTGACAGCCTGCAGCACCGTCTGCCCGGTGCGGAAGGATCGTCCGAAATCACCCTGCAGGATGTGCCACAGCCAGCCGAGATAGCGCAACCAGATCGGCTGATCGAGCCCCATGTCGTGACGCAGGGCCGCGACGTTCTCCGGCGTCGCCTGGTCGCCGAGGATCACATAGGCCAGATCGCCGGGCAACAGCGAGGCGATCACGAAAGTCAGGACCGAGACCGCGATCAGCACCGGTACAAGGTACAGGAGCCTGCGCGCGACGAAGAACAGCATGAAAGGCTATTCCTTCCAGGCGTCGGAGACGTCGAGCACCCCGTTGAACATCTTCGGCACGCCCTTCACCTTCGCGCTCGAGATTGCGTAGTAGGTATTCTGGAAGGTCCAGAACCAGATTGCTTCCTTGTTGATCAGGCGGCTGATCGCGCAATAGTCCTCAGTGCGCTGGGCGACGTCGGCCGTGGTCCGCGCATGCTCCAGCAACCGGTCCAGCTCCGGATTGGAGTAGTTCGCCAGCGCCACCGGGCTGCCGGTGTGAAAATTGGCGTACATCTGCGGATCGGGATCGGCGAGATCGACGATGCGCCACGGCGTGAGCTGGAACTGGCGCATGAAGGCGCGCGGCGGAATGGTCGCCTGATCGACCTGCTCGATCTCCATGTTGGCGCCGATGCGCTTCCAGAATTGCTGCAACACTTGGCCCCCGGTGCGGCCGCGCGGCGTCGCCGTGACTAGCATCTTGAATTCGACCGGCTTGCCGTAATCCTTGATCAACGCCTTGGCCTTTTCGACATCGTAGGGCAGCGCACCATCATCCTTGCACTTCACCCAGGACCCGTCGCCATAGGGATTACTGGCCGGTCGCGCCAGGCCATTGGTAATCGCCTGCGACATTTTCGTGCGGTCGAGCGCCATCACCAGCGCCTGGCGCACGCGCACGTCGTCGAACGGCGGGACCTTGGTGTTGAAGGCAGCGACTGCAGCCCCCGAGCCTTCATAGGTATGCACGGTCAGGCTTGTGTCCTTGCGCGCCCTGATGATGTTGTCAGCATCGGCTTCGTCGTCCCAGATGATATCGGCCTCGCCCGATTGCAGCGAGGCAAAGCGCGACTGTGCATCCGGCAAGGGCTTCAGGACGATGCGGTCGAGATAGGGCTTGCCCTTGTTCCAGTAGTCCGGGTTCTTCTCGAGCACCATGCGGTCGCCGGCGGTCCAGGACTTCAGGATGTAGGGACCGGTGCCGACCGGGTTGCGGTTGTAGTCGTCGCCCTTGGTCTTCCATGCGGTCGGCGACTGCATGACGTTGTTGGAGCTTTGAATGGTCTGCGTCGCCGGGAAGTTCACGGCCGGGTCGCTGAAATTATAGACCACCGTCAGGTCGTCGACCGTGTTCACGCTGATGATGTTCGTGATGTAGAAGGCGCAACGGCATTTGTTGGCGGGATCCTTCTGGCGGTCGAAATTCTCCTTCACAGCCTGCGCGTTGAACGGCGTGCCGTCATGGAATTTGACGCCTGGACGCAGCTTGATGGTCCAGGTCTTGAAGTCTTCCGAATGCTCCCACGACAGCGCGAGCTTCGGCTTCACCTCGCCCTTGTCGTCGAGTGTGGTCAGCGTGTCGAAGATTGCGGCCGCCGCGGTATTGGCTGAGGTGTCGTAGACGCCGACCTTGAGCGGGTCGAAGCCGGGAATGTCGAGTTCCTGGCCAACGTTGAGCGTGCCGCCCTGCTTCTGCGCATTGGCCGGTGCAGCGAATGCCGCGGCACTGAATCCCGCCACAAGAAATATGCGCGCAACGGCGTGCGCGCGCCCGACCAGCTTCATCAATGCTCCCTCCCAGGTGGGCGACGTCCGGTGTTCCGGATCGTCGTCTGTTGGGCGGCAGATCGTCCGGAATCGCCGCGCGCGACAAGACCGTAATACGGATGAAAAGCCGCAGGCTTAATGACGCGCCGTCTTCGCCGGTTGCGCTGCGAAGCCTGCGATCTGATCCTCGGAGAGCCCGATCTCCTTCAGATAGGACAGCGTGTGCTCGCCGAGCGTCGACATCCGCTTGCGCGCACCGACCGTCGCGCCTGACATGCGGAATGGCAGATCGAGCACCTTGAAGCTGCCGCCGCCGTCCGCAACCTCGGCCAGCGCCCCGCGATGGGCGATTTGCGGATCGGCGAGTGCCTCGCGCACGGTGCGATAGGCCGATGACGGCACGCCATACTCGTTGAGCGCGGCAAGGCAGGCCTGCGTGCTGACCGAGCGCGACCACGCCTCCACGCCCTCCATCAGGCCCGCCCAGTTCTCCCGCCGATCGGCATATTTGGCGAAGCGCGGATCGGACACCCAATCGGGACGGCCGATCACCTGCATCAGGTTCTGGAACGTCTTCTCACTGGCGATCGCCACCATCACGTAGCCGTCGGTGGTTTCGATCGGGCCGAACATCGGGCGCTGGGTTTGCTTCACCTCGAATTGCGACCACTGCAACTCGTTCAGGGTCAAACTCAGCATCGATTCCAGCATCGAGACGTCGATGTGCTGGCCCTTGCCGCTGGCGGCGCGCTGGTAGAGCGCCGCCGAGATCGCACCGAAGGCGTAAACGCCGGTCAGCACATCGGCGTGGTAGATGCCGCAATAGTCCGGCCGGCTGCGGCCCGGTTGGTAGGCGAGATGCGCCATCTCGTAGCCCGAGGCGGCATGGATCACCGGCGCATAGGCCGGCAATTCCGCCGACGGGCCGGTCTGGCCGTAGCCGGAGATCGAGCAAAAGATCAGTTTTGGATTGATGTCGCGGATAGAGGCGTAATCGAGCTTCAGCCGCCGCATCACGCCGGGACGGAAATTCTCCACCAGCACGTCGGCGGTGGCGATCAGCCGGCGCACGGCTTCGACGCCGGCCGGCGACTTCAGGTCGAGCACCAGGCTGTTCTTGCCGATATTGAGCTGGCCGAACGCCGTCGAGCAATTGTTGCGCACCGGCGGCCGCGTCCGCATCGTCTCGCCTTCAGCGGGCTCGATCTTGATCACCTCCGCGCCCATGTCGGCGAGCATCCGCGTGCAATGAGGTCCGGCGATCGTGGTCGAAAAATCGAGCACGCGAAGGCCGTCGAAGCTCCGTGTCAAATTCCCTCATCGTCAGCGGCTATGGTCGTCGGCAAGGCTTCCTCCACCTTCGTCATTGGTTGTTCGGCGTCGCGTGACCCTAAAGTGAGCCGCCCTGGCAGGAAAGCGTCTCGTCCAGACCGGGAGCGCGGGCCGTCTTGCATTTTACTCAAAGGCAGATTGGACCCGATCTTGCATAGCCATGTCACGGGCTGGAACGAGGGCGCTTGTTGAAGGTCTTATTCGTCACGACGGAGATGGACGATTTCGTCCGCGTGGGCGGGCTCGCCGCCGTTTCCGCTGCCCTTCCGCGGGCGCTCCGCCCATGGAGCGACGTCAGGATCATTCTTCCCGGCTACCGGGATGTGGTCGAACAGTTCACGCATATTGAAATCGTTGGGCAATGCCGAGCGCTCGCCGAGATGCCGGCCTGCACTCTCGGGCGTGCGTCGACCAGGGACGGACTTCCGGTCTACGTGCTGCTGTGCCCGCAACTCTACGAGAGGCCGGGCAATCCCTATGGCGATGAGACCGGCCGCGACTGGCCCGACAATGACATCCGCTTCGGCCGCTTTGCCTCGGCCGCTGCCGAACTTGCAGCCGGAATGCTGGACAAGAATTGGGCAGCGGACCTCGTACACGCCAACGATTGGCAGGCCGCGCTCACACCGGCCTACCTCGCCTGGCGCGACGCACGTATTCCGTCGATCCTGACCATCCACAATCTCGCCTATCAGGGCCTGTTTCCGAAGAACTCGCTGCGGCGGATCGGCGCACCGGAAAGCTCGTTCCACATCGACGGGCTGGAGTTCTACGACAAGCTCTCCTTCCTCAAGGGCGGCCTCGTCTACGCCTCGCATCTGACCACGGTCAGCGCGACCTATGCCAGGGAGATCACGACCGCAGAGCTCGGCTGCGGCCTGGAAGGCCTGCTCCGGGTACGCTCCGATGCCGACCAGCTGACCGGCATCCTGAACGGCATCGACGAAAGCTGGGACCCGCGCCACTGCGCGCAGCTCGCACAGCCGTTCGGCTCCGGCGACTGGAAGGGCAAGCAGGCCAACGCCGACTATGTCCGCCGCCAGTTCGGCCTTGCGGTCTCGCGCGGGCCGATCTTTGGCCTCGTCGCCCGCCTCGTGCATCAGAAAGGCGTCGACCTCGTGCTGTCGGCCGCCGACGAGATCGTCAGGGACGGCGGACAGATCGTCGTCACCGGCAGCGGCGAGCCGGCCATCGAGGATGCGCTGGTGGCCGCGCATCGCCGCCGGCCCGATGCGATCGGCGTGATCATCGGCTTCAACGATGGGCAGGCGCGCCGAATCTTCGCCGGCAGCGATTTCACCCTGATGCCGTCGCGCTTCGAGCCCTGCGGCCTCAGCCAGATGTATGCGCAGCGCTTCGGCTCGCTGCCGATCGGCCACCAGACCGGCGGGCTTGCGGAAACCATCGCCGACGGCGAGACCGGCTTCCTGTTCGCGCAGCCGTCGGCGGAATCCTTCCTCGGCGGCGTCAGGCGCGCCTTCGACGCCTACCGCGCCAAGGACCGGCTCAACGCCATGCGCTCCAGCGCGATGGCCAAGTCCTACAGCTGGGACCTGTCGGCCGCCTGCTACGGAGCGCTGTACAAACGGCTGGTCATGCCGCGCGTGATGGCGTAGGCGGCCCGCGTCGCGGGCTTGTGAAGCCGGGCGGCTGTGGGATCCCACCGGCCCGGTAACAATCGGGTCATTGCACCGAACCTTTCAGGCGATCACGTCGCCCCACGGCTGGACGACGACGCATGCGTGAAATTGCGAATGATGACTTTTGGCCAAACGCGATTGCGATGGAGGAACATCATGGACGTCAACGAAGAGCGCCTCAATTCATTCATGGGAAAGATGATCGGCGATGTCGGCGCGGCGATGAATGCCTCGTTGATGCTGCTGGGCGACAAGCTCGGGCTGTACAGGGCCCTCGCGCAGGGCGGGCCGATGAATGCCGCGGCCCTGGCGAAGGCAACCGGAACGGCCGAGCGCTACATCCAGGAGTGGCTGTCGGCGCAGGCGGCCTCCGGCTACATCGAGTACGACAAGGCATCCGGAAAATTCTCGATGCTGCCCGAGCAGGCGCTCGCGCTGGCTGACGAGGACAGCCCGGTCTTCCTCGGCGCCGTCGGAAGCCTTGTCGGCGCGACCTTTCTCGATGAGCCTAAAATTACCGACGCCTTCAAGACCGGCAAGGGAGTTGGCTGGAACCGGCGCAGCGAGTGCCTGTTCTGCGGCACCGCCCGCTTCTTCCGCACCAGCTACAAGCACTATCTGGTGCAGGAATGGCTGCCGGCGCTCGAGGGCGTCGTCGACAAGCTGAAGAAAGGCGCGGTCGTCGCCGACGTCGGCTGCGGGCACGGCGTCTCGACACGATTGATGGCGGAGGCGTTTCCGAAGTCGACCTTCTACGGCTTCGACTATCACGACGGCTCGATCGAGGCGGCGCGGAAGTCCGCGCGGGAGGCGGGACTGTCGGACCGCGTTCATTTCGAAACGCACTCGGCCAAGACATTCCCGGCCAAGGGCTATGACCTCGTGTGCTTCTTCGACTGCCTGCACGACATGGGCGATCCGGTCGGCGCCCTCAAGCACACCCGCTCCACCCTCGCCGACGACGGCACCTGCATGCTGATCGAGCCGTTCGCCAACGACCGGCTGGAGGACAACCTCAATCCGATCGGGCGCGTCTACTACGCCGCCTCGACGATGATCTGCACGCCGGCGTCGCTGGACCAGGAGGTCGGGCTCGCGCTCGGCGCGCAGGCCGGAGAGGCAAGACTGCGCGAGGTGGCGCGCCAGGGCGGCTTCTCGCGGTTCCGCCGCGCCGCGGAAACGCCGTTCAACCTGATCCTGGAAGCCCGCCCGTAAGACGGGCAACCGCACAATGCGATTGGGCGGCGGCATCACGCCGCCGCCCAACGCTGCAATGCTGATCTGCCCCCGCGGCCGCTCATTGCGGCCTACGTCCTCGCCGCTCCGCTACCAGTCCTGTTGCGATTGCCAGAAGTACTGGCCGCCGCGCCGGCGCGGATTGGCGGCTTGCGGATTACCGTAAATCTGGGGATTGCCGTACTGGGGATTGCTGTATTGGGGACTGCCATACGGGGTGCCGTACTCGAGTGCCCGATCGAGGATTCCAGCTGCGCTGACTGAAGAAGCCGAAGCCGTCGTCCCCGCTCGCCACCATGTCGTCGTTCATCATGGGCCGGGTCGGCTTGCGCGTGATGAAACCGCCCTGGGGCTGGTTGCTCAGCACGGCGACGAACTCGGTGCGATAGTTGGTCTCGGCGCTCAATGGCTCGTCCGAGATGATGATCGAAGAGCGCGCAACGGCAGTCGGCGCGATGCGATCCAGCACATCCTGCGGGATGGTGACACGGTCGAGCGCATTCCTGGCGTTGTCGCCGTCGTCGATCGACACCTCGGTCCAGCGCAGACCGCCCGCGTCGTTCCGCGCCATCGCCGTGTAGATGTGCGTCCCGATCGGTTTGTCCGGATCGCGAATCGTGACGGGAACCTCGATGCTCGAGTTCGAACACCTCGCCGCCGTCAGCCCACGGCTTGTGGGTGTTGCGCCGGACGTAAAGCTTCTGCGTCGCGCGGCTGATGTAGACGGACACCGGCTCCAGCGCGAGCTTCGCCTCGGTCGCTGCCTTCTGGCTATCCGCCTTCTTGGTTTCGGCCGCCTTGGCGGCGTCCTTGGCGGCGGCTGCGGCGTCGAGCTTCGGCTTGGCGTCGCCCTGCGCGGCCTCGAACTGCGTGGTCGCTTCCGCGGCCTTTGCCACCGCCTTCTGCTTCAGATCCTCGGCGCGCGCCTTGGCCTGGTCGGTCTTGGCCGCAGCGAGCGTCTTGTCGGCCAACGCAACCGCAGCGTCGGCACGGGTCTTGATCTGTTGCAATTTGCGCAGCGACGCAGGCGTGAACAGTGCGGCCTCCTTGGTCGCGGCTATCGAAGCCTTCTTCGCCTCGTCGGCTGCCTTGGCGGCATCCGCGGCCTCGCGGCTGAGTTTCTCGGCGCGCGCCGGAGCCGACGCAATGGCTTGCGCGTTCGGCACGAACAGCGCCGGGTGGGTGAAATCGACCGGGGCCGGATCGTTCGGCGCGATGATCACCCGCATCCCGATCCGGGTCTTGTCGAACAGCTTCTCGGCAAAATCGTAGGGCATCCGCACGCAGCCATGCGAAGCCGCATATCCCGGCAGCGGCCCGCCATGCAGCGCGATGCCGTTCCAGGTGATGCGCTGCATGTTGGGCATCCAGGCATCGTCGTACATGGTTGAGTGATGGTCCTTGTCCTTCTCGACCAGCGCAAAGACGCCGGCCGGCGTCTCGCGTCCCTTGACGCCGCTCGACACCGGCGCACGGTAGATCCAGCCCTCGGCGTCGTAGAGCGTCACCTTCTGGGCCTTGATCGACACGATCGCCATGATCGGCTCGCCCGCGGTGCGCGGCGCGGTCGCCTCGACGGCTGCCACGGGACGCTGGTCTTTCGCCGCGACGCCAGCGGTCAGTGACGCAAGTGTGACCATCGCTGCGAAAGTCACAAAGGCGGGTTGGCCCCAACGCCGCATCGCTCCGGTGGTTTGCGCCGTCGTCGTTCGATGTACCATGCCGCTCCTCGGTCGAAATGCCTGCCCGCGCTCCGTCAATCCCGTACCAGACCGCGATTTTGGATTGATTAATCGCCGCCACGGTCCAACGCGCGAACTCGCTCCTGGGGACCATCGGACTCGTTTCAGCAGCAAATCGCTTATGTATTTACTCATATATGACGGCACATGCAGGAGAAAGGGTGCCGCGCAGCAAAACCGGCCGGTAGCCGCATCCCCAGTCTGATCGGCGGCGGCCAATGGTGCCGCGGTTGCTCCCCCCATCATGCCGTCCGCCGCGTCTCCGGCATCACCAGCCAGATAACGAGCAGCCCGAACGCGGCGACGCCGGCGAGGCCCATGAAGGCGGTGCTGCTGCCGAGCTTGTCGCTGACATAGCCGGCCAGCACCGTGCTGAGCGACGCGCCAATGCCGACCGCGGTGCCGACAATGCCCTGCGCCAGGTTGAAATGGCCGCTGCCGAAGGCGACGTCGGCCACGATCAGCGGCACCATCACGCTGAAGATCGCCGCGGTGATGCCGTCGAAAATCTGCACGATGACCAGCAGATAGGGATCACGCACGGTTGCAAACAAAAGGCCGCGGACCGCCAGCGCGACGAATGCGATCAGGAGCAGCGGCCGCCGGCCCCGGATCTGGGCTATGCGGCCGACCGAGGGCGAGGACAAAGCGACGATCGCCTGCGGCACAATGATGCAGGCCGCGATCAGGACCGGCGCCCATTGGCTCGACCGTGTCGTCACCACGCCCGCCATCAAGGGCAGCATCGCGGCATTGGCGAGCTGGAACAGCATCATCGCGCCGGCAAAGATCAGGAGCGGCCGCTGCCGCACCAGCGCGAACACGCTGGTGGCGCGCTTGTCGGGGACTTCCCGTTTCACCTCGCCATGGGCCTGCGCGATGTCGATCTCGCGCTCGCGGATCCGGGCCAGCGACAACAGCGTCGGGATCGCCAGGATGAAGGTGACGAGGAACACCGAGCGGCTCGACAGCAGATAACCGCAGGCGCCCATCAGTGCCGCGGCCGAGCCGCTGCCGAGCGAGGCAAAGCGCGCGTTGCGGCCGAGCCGCTCGCCGATCGCAAGCGGCCCGACCAGACCGAGGCTGATCGCGGCGATCGCTGGACCGAGCACGCAGCTTGCTAGCGCGTGCAGCGTCGCGGCGAGCGTCACCACGGGAAAGATCGGCCAGAGCGCATAGGCCAGCGCGCTGGCGCCGATCGCGGCCACCGCGCAGCCCGCAACGACCCGCTCCGAGCGCGCCGCATCGACGATCGCTCCGCCGGGCATCTGGCCCAATAGGCCGATGATGCCGCCGATCGAGAGCACGAAGCCGATCTCGACCTGGGTCCATTTCTGCGTCGTCAGATAGACCGCGACGAACGGGCCGAAGCCGGTCTGCACGTCGGCCAGAAAGAAGATGAACCAGTCGAGCCCGCGCTGGCTTTCCCGCGACGGCCCGCGCGGTTCCTCCGGGGTGGGCTGATCGGGGACAATTGACACAACGCTGGTGCTGCCGGCTGATCGCTCGCCACGATCGTCGCCAACCGTCTCTAAAGAAGAGTTCGGACGCGCGACCAGTTCTACCCCCTAATGTTCGTAATCCCATGGATGCAGGCTTCCCGCCGCGCCCAGCACGATCAGCGGCGTATCTTCCTTGTACTCGGGCGCAGCGCTCACCTGCTGCTTGTTGAGGTCCAGCGTGATGCTGTCGCTCTTGCTGGAAACACCGGCGAAACGCAGCGCGTTCCAATCGACCACGATCTTGCGGCTGCCGACGCCGAGGAAGCCGCCGAAATCGATCACTGCGGCGCGGACCTTGCCGTCGCGGTCGACAATGACGTCGACGATACGGCCCATGTTCTCATTGGCGGAACTGCGAACGTCGCGCCCGAGAATGCCGTGCGCATCGCGCGCGCCGATCACGGTCACCGACGGCGGCGGCGACGGTTCCTTGGACGATTCCTTTGAGGGCTCCTTCGCCTGCTCCTTCGGCGTCGCAGAGGCTGCTGGCGGCGCCTGGGCTGCCGGCGGCGCAGGAGTTGCTGGCGTTGCTGGCGGCGCCTGCGCTGCCGGCGGCGATGGTGCAGGCGCCGGCACTTCGTCGTCGGCGGCACAGACACCCGCGCATGTCAGCAGCGCCGCTGCGACCAGCATCATCATAATCCTCGGACGCATGTTACTCTCCCCGCGATTTCCGGCGCACGCATGCAGCGTGACGACGCTCAATGCGTCAGCACGATCGACACCTGGATCTGGCCGCGTGTGCGCAACACTTCGAGCGACACCTCGTCGTCATGGCGGCGCAGCCTCAAATCGACGCTGGAGGCGCCGAGCCTGAGGTCGCGCAGCACCACGTCGTTGAGGAACTCCGGCAGCCGGGGATCGCGCAAGCGAATCTCGCCGCGCGCGGTGTCGAACTCGAGGCCAAGCGCCGCCTCGAGCAGCGTGAACGGCGTCGCGCTCGCCCAGGCCTGCGGTGCGCAGGCCACGGGATAGAGCACCGGGCCGCGCCGGCGCTCGCGGCGGAAGCCGCAGAACAGCTCCGGCAGCCGCCGCAGTTCCATATAGCTCGCGGCGTCGAACAGGCCATTGAACAGATGCGCGACCGAATGCTTGAGGCCGTAGCGGGCAAATCCGAGCGCGATCAGCGCATTGTCATGCGGCCAGATCGAGCCGTCGTGATAGGACATCGGGTTGTAGCGCGCTTCGCCCGCGGCGACGGTGCGAATGCCCCAGCCCGAGAAGAACTTCTGGCTCATCAGGTCGGCGGCGACCCGTCGCGCGCGGTCTTCCCGCACCATGCCGGAAAACAATGTCTGGCCGGCATTCGACGTGCGCACCTTGCACGGCTGCTTGGCGCCGTCGAGCGCGACCGCATAGGTGCCGAGCTCCTCGCACCAGAATGCTTCCTCGAACCGCTCGCGCAGCCGCTCGGCCTCGGCTTCCAGCTTCGCGGCCTTGTCGGCAAAGCCGAGCTTGCGCGCCGCGCGCGCGGCAAGCTGCTTGCCGGCAAACACGTAGCCCTGCACCTCCGCCAGCGCGATATTGCCCTCGGCAAGCGTTCCGTCGGCGTGGAAGATGGCGTCGAACGAGTCCTTCCAGCCTTGATTGCGCAGCCCCTCCTCGGTGGCGCGCTGATATTCGACGAAGCCGTCACGGTCGGGATCGCCCGGGCCGTCGATCCATTGCAAGCCGGCCTCGACCGCGGGCCACAGCTCGCGCAGCGTCTCCAGATCGCCGGTGCGCTCCAGATAGAGCCCGGCGAGCAGCACGAACAGCGGAGTCGAATCGACGCTGCCGTAATAATGCGCGAACGGCACCTCGCGAAGCGCGGCCATCTCGCCGCCGCGCATCTCATGCAGAATCTTGCCCGGCGCGGCATCGGCCAGCGGATCGACCGCCTTGGCCTGGAACAGCGCGAGCCGCTTCAGCACGCCCTTGGCGATCCGTGGATCGACCCACAGCATCTGCAACGCGGTGATCAGCCCGTCGCGGCCGAACGTCGTCGAATACCAGGGAATGCCGGCATAGGGGTAACGGCCCTGCGGCGTCTCGGTCATCAGCATGTTGAGGTCGGCCATCGCCTGGCACAGCACCTCGTTGAAGATGTTGTTCGAGGTCTCGATGCTGGCTGCGCCGGCCGACGACGTCCGCATCTCGCGGCGATGCGCCAGCAGGCCGCGGAAGAACGGCACCGGCTTCTGCATGATCGGCTTGTTGCAGGAGACCGCGACGAACAGCGACGTGACTTGCCCGGGCTCGAGATCGAAATGATAGGTCGCCGCGTTGACCGACAGCCGCGTCGGCCGCGGATCGAAATGCAGCGCGGTGATCCGCGTCTGCTCGTCGAGGCCGCAATATTCCAGCACCACGTCGGTCGGGCCGAGCAGCTTGCTCGAGCCGATGCCACGCCGCGGCCGGCGCTCGCCGCGCACCTCGAACAGATCGGCAAAGTCATTGTCGAACAGCAGCGTGAGATCGAAGCTTGCGGCATGATCGCCGTGATTCTGCAGACCGATGCGCTGATAGGCCGTGCCGCGCCACAGAAAGATCGAGCGCACGATATGCAGCGTGTCCTTCGGCAGCGTGAGGCGGTCGTCGCGATAGACGTCGGAATTGGTAAGGTCGACCGTCAGCGCCGAATTGTCGTCGCGCATGTTGGAGCCGAGCAGGAGCGGCTGCACGTCCTCCAGCACCATTTCCAGCCGCGCCAGGTAGCGGGTGTCGGCGTTGAACAGGCCGTCCGGCCCGCCGGCCGAGGCGCCGATGTCGCCATGGCTGTCGAGCACGATGAAGGTGTCGTCATGCTTGAGCGAGCGCCGCGGCCGCGCCGCGGGCCCGGTCATCGGAATGTAGAACGGCGATTCGGCGACGTGCTCCGTGATGCGAGCGGTGATGATCTGCGTAACGACGTCAGCTGCCATCTGAACCTCTGGCGACTTTGCTTGGCCCGTATCCTGGTTCGAACGAACGCACCGGAACGCACAAACGCACTTGACGACGCGGGGTCAGGCCGCGCTGGTGGAAAGGCGGCCCATTTCACGCGCGACCAGGTCGCGGTAGGGGCCCCTTCCCTTCACGAGGATATCGGGCGGACCGTCCTCGACGATCCGGCCACCCTGCAGCACAAGCACGCGGTCGAAGCTGCGCAACGTCGCGAGGCGGTGCGCGATCGCGACCACGGTACGCCCGCGCATCAGCCGCGACAACGCCTCGCGGATCGCCTCCTCGGAGTCGGCATCGAGCGCCGCGGTGGCCTCATCGAGCAGCAGGATCGGCGCATCCTTCAGGAAGGCGCGCGCGATCGCGATGCGCTGGCGCTGGCCGCCGGAGACCTTGACGCCGCGGTCGCCGACGATGGTGTTCATGCCCTCGGGCAAGCCCTCGATGAAGTCGCAGCGCGCCGCGATCGCCGCCCGCAGCACCTCGTCGTCGGTGGCGTCCGGCCGGCCGTAGCGGATGTTCTCCAGGATCGAACGGTGGAACAGCGAGATATCCTGCGGCACCACCGAGATTGCCGCGCGCAAGCTCTGCTGGGTGACGCGCGAGATGTCCTGGCCGTCGACGGTGATGTTGCCCTGCTCGACGTCGTAGAAGCGCTGCAGAAGGGTAAACAGTGTTGACTTGCCGCCGCCGGACTGGCCGACCAGGCCGACCCGCTGGCCGGGCTGGATGCGCAGGCTGAAGCGCTCGAACACCTGCAGGCCGCCCGGATAGCGGAACGAGACGTTGTTGAAGGCGATCGCGGCGCCGCTCTTCACCAGCGCCTCGGCCTCCGGATGGTCCTTCAGCTCGTGCGGCTGCAGCAGCGTCGCCAGGGCCTCGGTCAGCCGCGCGACATGCTGGGTGACGTCGACCAGCGCGACCGCGAGATCGCGGGTGGCGCTGAGGATCGAGATGCCGAGCGTGCAGACCAGCACGACATCGCCGGTGGTCGCCGCACCCTGCTGCCAGAGACTGAGCGCCCAGGCCAGCATCGCGATGGTCAGGATGACGGTCACGCCGGCGTGAATGAGACGAAGCTTCTCGAGGTAGCGCAGGGAACGGCCACGCGCGACGAGTTCCCGATTGACGGTCGCATCGAAGCGTTCGTGCTCATAGCCGAGGCCGCAGAACGCGCGTACCAGCGGCAGGTTGTTGATGACGTCGACCATTTCGCCGTCCACGGCAGCCGCCCTGTTGGCGAAATCGTCATGCAGCGGCCGGCCGGCGGCGGCGATGCGGAACATGGCCACCACCATGGTTCCCGCGATCAGGATCAACACTGCTGACATTGTCACGCTGACTGTTCCAACCAGGGCGATCGCCGCGAAGGTCGCGATGCAGGGCGGCAGCACGTTCCATACGAACATGTTCTCGACCGTGAACACCGCGTTCGAGGTCGCCGTGATCCGGCTGGTCAGCATGCCCGGTAGCCGATCCGTGAAATAGCTCGGCGCGTGGCCGGTGAGATGGCGGAACATGTCGCGGCGAAGATCGCCGGTGACGCTGACAAAGGTGTAGCTCGCGGTCCAGCTCGCGATCCGCCACAGGAAGTTGTCGGCTGCAATCAGTGACATGAGCAGAGCGAATGCCAGCCATACGCCATTCGCGGCCGACGGCCCTGCCGACAGCGCATCGACCAGATTCTTCACGCCGTATTGCGTGCCTACCGAGCAGGCAACCGCCGCAACAACGGCTGACAAAATCACAACATGCGACGGCAGACGCCGGCGCAGATAGCGCAACACAAAGGGAAACGGACGATGCGCGTATCCTGACAGATGGTCCATGACGTCCTGCAAAGCTGTTGAAGGTGAACGAGAAAATTCTAGTCGAAGCTCTCGCGCACGATGACGTGAAGGGCGGCGGTGGGATTCCTCGATGCAGCCATCACTGCGCAACAATTTTGCAACGCTGGCATAGGCAAAACCGTGTTGGAGCGTGATGGCATCAGCAAGACCACAGTGTGATGGAAGAAAGAAGCGGCAGATCTCCCACATCTAAGGAACCTCGCACGTGCGAGAACGTTCCCGTCTTTGGCATGTCGGTGCCAACTGAGGGCTGAGGGTAGTTCATTCCACATTACAAACAGGAGACGGAGAGATGCGCATCGCGCAGGTTGCCCCGCTGACGGAGGCTGTTCCCCCAAGCTCTACGGCGGCACCGAACGGGTCGTGCACTGGCTGACCGAAGAACTTGTAACACTTGGACATGACGTGACGTTGTTCGCCAGTGGCGATTCTCAAACCTCCGCGAAGCTCGATGCGACCTGGCCGAAGGCACTGCGGCTCGACGGCTCGGTCCGCGATCCCAATGCGCTCCACATGGTGATGCTGGAACGCGTGCGGCAGAAGGCCGACGACGAGGAGTTCGACTTCCTGCACTGCCATCTCGACTATTATCCGTGGTCGCTGTTCGCGCGGCAGCCGACGCCGTTCGTCACCACCTTGCACGGACGGCTCGACCTGCCGGAGCATCAGCCGGTCTTCAACACCTTCTCGAAGATTCCGGTGATCTCGATCTCCAACGCGCAGCGGCGGCCGGTGCCGCAGGCGCATTGGGTGCGCACCATCCATCACGGCCTACCGGAGAATCTGCTGACGCCGCAACCGGCGAAGCCGTCCTATCTCGCGGTACTCGGGCGCATCGCGCCGGAGAAAGGCGTCGATCGCGCGATCAAGATCGCAACCCGCTGCGGCATTCCGCTGAGGATCGCGGCTAAGGTCGATCGTGCCGACCAGGAATATTACGATGAGTTGATCAAGCCGCTGATCACCAGCAACCCGTTGGTCGAGTTCATCGGCGAAATCAGCGACCGCGAGAAGCCGGATTTTCTCAGCGGCGCGATCGGGCTCCTGGTTCCGATCGACTGGCCGGAGCCGTTCGGCCTCGTGATGATCGAAGCGATGGCCTGCGGCACGCCCGTCATCGCCTATAACCGCGGCTCGGTGCCGGAGATCATCGAGGATGGCCTGACCGGCTTCATCGTCGAGGACGAGATCAGTGCGATCTCCTCCGTCGGCCGCCTAGGAACGCTCAATCGCGACGCGATCCGCAAGCAGTTCGAGACCCGCTTCACCGCGCGGCGCATGGCGCTCGACTATCTCGCCGCCTTCCGCGGCCTGATGGAAGCCGAGCCGCGCTTCAAGCTGGTGGCCAGCGCAGAGTAGCAGTTGCAGCGGCCGATCGAATGATCCGGCGGGCCGGCCGGCACCATCCGTGCCGGTCCGTCGGGTCGTTCGATTGTCAATAATACCGTCGTGCGCGGCGGCAACTCTCACGCAGCAAAACACTACGCATGCCCGCGTCGCACGATTGCTGCGACGCACCAGCGATGACAGGTTTCCCCATCAGTTCGGCTGATATCGCCTTTGCGAATGCCGAATTACGTGCTCTTATGCGCCGCGCTTGAGCAAAAAATAATAAGCGAGCGGACGGAGCAACCGTGCCGTGATCGCGCAGGGGGAACGCCATGACAGGGGACCGCAAGCCGTCGGCCATTAATAATGCCGCACCGACCAGAGCCTCACAAAACAAGCTGAACCGCCGCAAATTCCTCGCCAAGACCGGCGGCGTGCTGGCGGCAGGCGCGTTCGGCGCCGTTCCGCTGCGCGGCTGGGCGGCCGATCCGATCAACATCGGCGCGCTCTATCCGACCACCGGCAGCATGGCGCAGATCGGCGTCGGCTGCGTGGCTGCGGCCAAGCTCGCGGTCGACATGGTCAACGAGGCCGGCGGCATCAAGTCGCTCGGCGGCGCCAAGCTCAACCTCATCGTCTCGGACGTGCAGAGCGACACCACGGTGACGCGCACCGAGACCGACCGCCTGATCACGGGCAACAAGCTGTCGGCGATCCACGGCTGCTATGCCAGCGCGCTGACCTTGATCGCGAGCGAAGTCTGCGAACGGGCGAAGGTCCCGATCATCACCGGATCGAGCTCCGATCAGCTCAACAAGGGACGCACCTACACCTTCACGCCGTTCGCGCGCGCTTCGCAGTTTGCCAAGGCGCAGCTGCAGATGGCCAAGCTGGTCAGCGAGCAGGCCAAGGTCGCCGTAATCTTCGAGAACACCGCGTTCGGCACCTCGACCTCGAACGGGCTGAAGGAGCTGGCGCCGGGCGAAGGCGTCGAGATCGTGATGTTCGAGCCCTACTCGGCCGGCTTCACCGATGCGAGCCCGCTGGTCAACAAGGTCAAGGCCTCCGGCGCCAACACGCTGTTCTCACTGTCCTATCTTAACGACCTCATCCTGATCGTGCGCACCGTGAAGCAGGTCGGGCTCAACATCGCGATCAACGGCGGCTCCGGCGGCTTCGTGATGCCGGACTTCTACAAGAATGTCGGCAATGCCGCCGAGGGCCTGCAGGGCGTTGCGCACTGGAACCACGACGTCAGCGACGACGCGCAGAAGGTGAATGCCGAATTCAAGAAGCGCACCGGCGAGTTCGCGTTCGAATATGCCGGCGGCCTGGTCGCGCAGACCTTCATGCTGGCCGACGCGCTGGAGCGCGCCGCCTCCGCCGATCCCAAGAAGGTGCGCGAGGCGCTCTCGACGCTCGATGTTTCCTCGGGCTTTGCTGCGATGGCGCCGGGCGGCAAGGTGAAGTTCGGGCCGGACGGCAAGAACGTCTACGGCCGCCCGGTCGGCGTGCAGTGGCAAAACACCGATCTCGTCAGCGTCTTCCCGAAGGAAGACGCCCGCGCCCCGCTGATGAAGACCTGAACCGCGGTCGCATCGCATGTGGGAGACACTGGCCCAGGCCGTGATCAACGGCCTGCTCATCGGCGGCATCTACGCGCTTGTCAGCATCGGCGTCACGCTGATCTTCGGCGTGGTCAAGATCGTCAACTTCGCCCAGGGCGAGTTCGTGATGATCGGGATGTATATCTCGTTCTTCCTCGCCACCCAGTTCGGCATCGATCCACTGGTCTCGCTCGTGGTCTCGATGCCGGTGCTGTTCCTCGCCGGCGTCCTGATCCAGCATTTCCTGATCCGCAGGGTGCTGGGGCCGAACGACATGCCGCAGATCTTCCTGACCTTCGCGCTGTCGCTGTTGCTGCTCAATCTCTCGCTGATGTTGTTCAGCGCCAATTACCGCACAGTCCACACGTCCTATTCGGATGCGGCGTGGCATATCGGCGGGCTGTACATCCCGGTGGCGAAACTGATCGCCTTCGCGGTCGCGATGGCGCTGAGCGGGCTGCTGTGGGTATTCCTGCACACCACCGATCTCGGCCGCGCGATGCGCGCCGCATCGCAGAACCGCGACGTCGCGATGCTGATGGGGATCAATCCGAACCGCGTGTTCGCGGTCGCGTTCGGCACCGCGCTGGCGCTCGCGGGCGCCGCCGGCTCGCTGCTGATGCCGTTCTATTCGGCCTATCCATTCGTCGGCCAGGTATTCGTGCTGATGGCGTTCGTCGCGGTCGTGATGGGCACGCTCGGCAATGTGATGGGCGCGCTGATCGCAAGCCTGATGATGGGCGTCGCGGAATCGCTCGGCATCCAGTTCGTCGGCGCCGATTCCGGCTTGATCGTGGTGTTCGCGCTGCTGCTGCTGACGCTCGCGTTCAGGCCGAGCGGGCTCGGCGCCAGGAGGGGCCGGTGATGCAGACGTCCAGCAACTTCAAATGGCTGTGGCTCGCGATCGGGGCGGTCGTCATGCTCGCCTTGCCCCAGCTCGTCACCTCATCGTTCGCGATCGACATCTTCATCCGCATCCTGCTGTTCTCCTTCATCGGCGTCGCCTGGAACCTGATGGGCGGCTACGCCAAGCAGCTGTCGCTCGGCCACGCCGCCTATTTCGGGCTCGGCGCCTATACCTCCACCATCATGCAGGTGAACTACGGCATCTCGCCCTGGATCGGGATGATCGCGGGCGGCGTGGTCGCGATGCTCGCAAGCCTGCCGATCGGCTGGCTCTGCTTCCGCCTGCGCGGCCCCTATTTCACCATCGCCACCATCGCGACCGCCCAGGTGCTGATGTTGATCTTCCTCAAGTTCCGCGACTTCGCCTGGGGCGCCGAAGGCACCACGATCCCGAACCTCGGCAGTGCGCCGTTGATGATGCAGTTCGAGGAAAAGTCGTCGTACTATTACGTCGTGCTCGGCCTGCTCGTGGTCGGGCTGTGGATCACCCACAGAATCGAGAAATCCTGGATCGGCTACTATCTCGTCGCGATCGGCGAGGATGAGGACGCCGCCGAGGCGGTCGGTGTCAACGCGCCGAAGGTCAAGCGCGACATCTACATGATCAGCGCGTTCCTGACCGCGCTCGCCGGCACCTTCTACACGCAATACATCTACTTCATCGATCCCGCGACCGCGTTCAGCTTCAACGTCTCGATCGAGGCGGCGCTGGTGTCGATCGTCGGCGGCATCGGCACGCTGTGGGGACCGGTGATCGGCACCGTGCTGCTGGAGACCACGTCGGCGCTGCTGCAAAGCTGGCTCGGCAGCTCGGTCGGCGGCATCCAGCTCACGGTCTACAGCCTGATCCTGATGGCTGTCATCCTGTGGCGGCCGACCGGACTGATCGGGTTCGCGACCGACATCTATCACCGCACCGCCCGGCGCAAGCCGGCGCGCGCCTGAGGTCGTCGCGATGGCAGAAGCACTCGTCATCAAGGGTCTCAGCAAGCGCTTTGGCGGCCTGCGCGCCGTGCAGGACGTCAGCTTCACGGTGCAGGAGAACGAGACGGTCGCGCTGATCGGGCCGAACGGCGCCGGCAAGACCACGAGCTTTCATTTGATCACGGGATTTCATCGGCCGGATTCCGGCTCGGTGCTCGCCTTCGGTCACGAGATCGTGGGGCTCAAGCCGCATGACGTCTGCGCGCTGGGCCTTGCCCGCACCTTCCAGGTGGCAAAGCCGTTCGGCGCGATGACCGTGCTCGCCAATGTGATGACCGGCGCGTTCCTGCGCGACCGGCATATCGCGGCCGCGCGCAACAAGGCGCTCGAGGCGATCGAGTTCGTCGGCCTCGGCGCCAAGGAGCAGACCCCGGCCAAGGACCTCACCACCATCGACCAGCGCCGGCTGGAAATGGCCCGCGCGCTGGCAACGCAGCCAAAGATCCTGCTGCTCGACGAGGTGATGGCCGGACTCAACCCGGCCGAGATCGACCAGGCGGTGGCGCTGGTGAAGAAGCTCTCCGCCAGCGGCCTCACCATCGTGATCGTCGAGCATGTGATGCGCGCGATCATGGCGGTGGCTCGCCACATCGTGGTGCTCGACCACGGCCAGAAGATCGCCGAGGGCGCGCCGAAGGAGATCGTGGAGAATCCGGAAGTGATCCGCGCCTATCTCGGCTCCTATGTGCATCCGCCGGCGCAGGGAGACGCCCATGCTTGAGCTCTCGCGCGTCAGCGCCAGCTACGGCTCGGTCCCTGCCATCACCGATGTCAGCATCTCCATTGGCGAGGGCGAAGCCGTCGGCCTGGTAGGTGCCAACGGTGCCGGCAAGAGCACGACGCTGCGCGCCGTCTCCGGCCTCGTCAAGCTGTTCGGCGGCAAGGTCACGTTCGACGGCGTCGACCTCGCCACGCTGCCGCCCTACCGGATCCCCGAGCTCGGCATCGCGCATGTGCCGGAAGGCCGCCAGGTGTTCCCGGAAATGACGGTGCAGGAGAATCTCGAGATCGGCGCCTACACGCCGAAGGCCAAGGCGGATCGCGCGCGCACGATGGAGCTCGTCTACAGCATCTTCCCGCGGCTCGCCGACCGCAGGAGACAGCTCGCCGGCACCATGAGCGGCGGCGAGCAGCAGATGGTCGCGGTCGGCCGCGGGCTGATGCTGAAGCCCCGCCTTCTGATGCTGGACGAGCCCTCGCTCGGCCTCGCGCCCGTCATGACCGACGTGACCTTCGAGAAGATCGGCGAGATCCACAAAATGGGCACCGCGATCCTCTTGGTCGAGCAGAATGTCAGCCGCGCGCTGTCGCTGGTGCAGCGCGCCTATGTGCTGGAAAGCGGCAACGTGATCATGCAGGGCACCAGCGCCGAGCTCGCGGGCAACAAGCAGGTGCAGGCGGCGTATCTCGGGATTCGAAACCGCGCCCGAGGGCGACCTCTCCCGTCAGTGCGAGCGAAGCGAAGCAATCCATCTTCCGCTTCCTCACAATGACGCAAACACATCTGCCATCCCGTCATCCTGAGGTGCGAGCCTTGCGGCGCAATTGCGCCGCTGGGCGAGCCTCGAAGGATGAATCGGCCGGTCTGTCACCCTTCGAGACGCCGCTGCGCGGTTCCTCAGGGTGACGGTCGTTGTTCTGCATGTGCGGCCCTACGTCACCGCCGTCCGCTTCGGCTCGACGATCTCGAACATCCGCGGGAATTCGTCCATCAGCGCCATCAATTCATCGAGCCGCTGCAGCTCGCCGGATGTCTTGATCCTGCCGGCATCGACGGCGTCCGGGAAAGTGGTCAGCTTGGCGATGACCTCGTCCAGCACGCTGCGTGCTAGCGTGAAGCTCGCCTGCGCATCGGCCGCCTGCGCACCCCTAACGTAGGTCAGGGCGGAATTCTCGAGATTGAGCACGAAGGTCTCGCCGGTATCGGTGAAGCTCCAGTTCAGCACGATGCGCTTGCCCTCGGCCTTGGGGCCGTTGAGGCGGACGCCGAGCACGTCCCAAAGCTGCTCGGTGCGCAGCGCAGCCAGCGTCTCGCGCGGCATCGGCGAGCGCGGCGGCGTCTTCGGCATGCCCTGCCGCAGCTCCTGCGCACCGAACAGATAGGCGTTGCGCCAGGTCGAGCTTTCCGCGGCATAGCCGAGCTGCTCGAACGTGTCGGCGAGGAGCGAGCGCGCGGCTTGATTATCAGGCTCGGCGAACACGAGATGGCTGACGGCCTGCGCCACGAAACGGAATTCGCCCTTGGCAAAATCCGCCGCGGCGCGTTTCAGGATCGCGTCGGCGCCGCCCATATACTCGACATATTTCTTGCCGGCCTCGACCGGCGGCAGCGGATCGAGGTTGACCGGATTGGCATCGTACCAACCGAGATATTTCTGGTAGATCGCCTTCACATTGTGCCTGATGTGGCCGTAATAGCCGCGGCCGTGCCAGGCGCCCTCCAGGCTCTGCGGCAGGCGGATCGTCTCGGCGATCTCGGCTGCATTGAGCCCATGGTTCATCAGACGGATGGTCTGGTCGTGGGCGTATTTGTAGAGGTCGCGCTGCTCGCGGATCATACTGTCGATCCGCGCCTGCCCCCACACCGGCCAATGATGCTGGCCGCACATCGCCTCCGCCTTGCCGCCCCACATCTGCAAGGCCTCGCCGAGATATTTCGACCAGGCCAGCGCGTCGCGCACGTCGGCGCCACGGAACGGCAGCAGATTGTGGAAATTGTGGGTGCAGTTCTCCGCAAGATTCAGGAGCTTGTAGCGCGGGATGAAGAAATGCATCTCCGCCGGCGCCTCGCTGTTCGGCGCCATCTGGAATTCGAACTCGACGCCGTCGATCACGCGCTTGTCGCCGGTCGCGATGATCAAATCGGTCGGCCGCAGCAGCGCCACGCCGCCTGCCGCCATGGTCTTGCCGAGGCCGCAGTCGACATGCCCGCGCGCGCCCTTGGCGAGGAACGGCCCGAACTGGTATTGCGCACGGCGCAGCATCGCCGGCCCGGCGATGATGTTCTCGGAGACCGCGTGCTCCATGAAGAAGTTCGGCGCGACGATCGGCACGCCCGCCGCCAGCATGGCGTCGTCGAGCACACCGCGCGCGCCGCCCCAATGGTCGGTGTGGGTGTGCGTGAAGATGACGGCGGCGACCGGCCGCTTGCCGCGGTGCCGGAAGTACAATTCCATCGCGGCGCGCGCGCCCTCGATCGAAGTCAGCGTGTCGACCAGGATGACGCCCTTTTCGCCCTCGATCAGCGTCATGTTGGCGATGTCGAGGCCGCGCACCTGATAGACACCCGGCACCACCTCGAACAGGCCGTGATGCATGTTGAGTCGCGACTGCCGCCACAGGCTCGGATCGACGGTCGCGGGCGCTTTCTCCTCGGACAGGAATCCGTAGGGCTCGAGACTCCAGACCACCCTGCCCTGGGCCGAGGTGACGCGTGCGTTCTCGATGGTGCCGAGAAAGCCGCGCGCGGCGTCGTCGAAGTCCCTGGTGTCGGCGAACGGCAGCGCCTTCAGCGTCGCCGCGTGCTGCGCGATGACCGGCGCGGATGCCGCCTTCGGACCTTCGTGCGGCGTTTCGCTTGCGGTTGTCTGGGCCATACTCAAGCACTCCCTCGATTGGCGGAAATCGGTTCCGATCGCGCTTCCCTCAGCGGAATTGCACGCCCTCGAACTGGCCGCTGCGGCGCCAGCCGTCGATATATTTGAAGTAGGCCAGCGCGCCCGAGGGATGGCCGACATTGAGCTTGGCCGCGGGACCCGGCTCGCGGCCCTCATTGTTGTAGTAGCCGGGCGTGCAATCCGGCCCGCCGATCATCCGGCCGACGCCGGTCAGCAGCAGCTCGACCCAGCGATCCTCGGCTTCCTTGCTGACTTCGATTTCCTTGAAGCCGTTGTCCCGCGCGTGGCCGACCATCAGCGCGATGGTGCGCGCCGCTTCGGTCAGGTTGTGCGGCACGTTGGAGATCAGATTGGCGCCCTGGGTCGGCTGCACGAAGAACACGTTGGGGAAGCCGTGCACGTGGATGCCGTGCTTGGTACGCATGCCCTCGGCCCAGTGCTCCGATAGCTTGATGCCGTCGCGGCCGGTCAGATCGAAGCCCGCGCGCCGCTTGTACTCGGTACCGACCTCAAAGCCGGACGCATAGATGATGCAGTCGAGCTGATACTCCTTGCCCGCAACGACGATTCCGTTCTCGGTGATCTCCTCGACGCCCTTGCCGTCGGTATCGACCAGATGGGTGCCCGGCGTATTGAACGCCTGCAGATAGGCGTCGTGGAAGCATGGCCGCTTGCAGAGCTGGCCGTACCAGGCCTTGAGATTCCTGGCAGTGTCGGCATCGCGGACGATGGTGTCGACCAGGTTGCGGATTTCCTCCATCTTCTCGAAGTCAGAATCCTCGAACGCGGCCCGCATGTTCTCCACGCTTCGCTGCTCGCGCGGCAGCAGCATGATCTTGGCGCGGATCCGCTTCGACAGGTCGGTCCAGCCGTCCTGCACCAGATCCTCCTCGGCCGATCCGCCGGCCTGGTTGGCGGTGAAATTCTCCAGCCAGCGCTGTTGCCAGCCCGGCGTCGCGATCTCGGCAAACCAGTCGGGATCGATCGGCCCGTTGCCGCGCACATCGACCGACGACGGCGTGCGCTGGAATACGTAGAGCTCCTTGCAGGCGCGGGCGAGGTGCGGAATGCACTGCACCGAGGTCGCGCCGGTGCCGATGATGCCAACGCGCTTGTCGGCAAGCTTGTCCATCAGCGCGCCCTTGGGGTCACCGCCGGTGTAGTCGTAATCCCAGCGGCTGGTGTGGAACGAGTGGCCCTTGAAGCGCTCGATGCCGGGTATGCCGGGCAGTTTCGGCACGTGCAGCGGGCCTGTGCCGATGCCGACATATTGCGCGGTAAACGCGTCGCCCCGCGTGGTGCGGATGATCCAGCGCGATTGCGCGGCGTCCCAATCGAGGCTCGTCACCTCGGTGTGGAACAGCGCGTTGTCGTAGAGACTGAATTGCCGGCCGATCCGCTGGCAATGCGCGAGGATCTCGGGCGCATGCGCGTATTTCTCGGACGGCATGTGGCCGGTCTCTTCCAGCAGCGGCATGTAGACCATCGACGCCGTATCGCATTGCGCGCCGGGATATCGGTTCCAGTACCAGGTGCCGC
Organism: Bradyrhizobium sp. BR 1433; assembly: GCF_051547665.1. Lineage (NCBI taxonomy): Bacteria > Pseudomonadati > Pseudomonadota > Alphaproteobacteria > Hyphomicrobiales > Nitrobacteraceae > Bradyrhizobium > Bradyrhizobium sp. BR 1433. Next base: position 7,655,109 of record NZ_JBPUGG010000001.1, on the reverse strand, counting down.
CGAAATCGCCGCCCTTCTCGACAATGCGGACGTCCTTGATCCCGACCTCGGTCAGCCGCGCCGCGGTGGCGAGCCCGGCGAAGCCGCCGCCGATAAAGGCGAAGGTGACGTGATCGGTCTTCGGCGCGCGCTCAACGACCGGCGTGTAGGGATCGTCGAGATAATGCGCGAGCTGGCCCTTGATCTGGAGATACTGGTCATTGCCGTCGGGACGCAGCCGCTTGTTGCGCTCCTCCTGATACTTCAGGCGCAGCCTCTCCTTGTCGATCGCGGCGGGCTTTGCGTCTCGGGCTTGCTCGGTCATCGTCATCGGGAGTCGCCTCGCTCCAGCGGTTCCTTGTCCTTATTCCCGGCAGATAAACCGATATCGACACGATTTGCAAATTCATTCCGATATATTGACAAATCAGGCCATCTGCGACCAATATTCCGTATGATAGCATCTTCCCCTGCCGAGACTCAGGCGGATCCGTCCTTTGCGACCACCCTGGCCCATGGGCTCGATGTACTGGCGGCGTTTCGCCGTCATCCCGGCTCGCTGTCGAACGCCGAACTCGCGTTGCATACCGGCCTGTCGCGGCCGACGGTGTCGCGGCTGACCTACACGCTCGAGCAGCTCGGTTATCTCAGGCGCGACACCAAGGGCCGCTTCGTGCTCGGGCTGGGTGCGCTCGCCGCCGCCTATCCTGTGTTGTCCGCGCTGAAGGTGCGTCAACTGGCACGTCCGCTGATGCGCGACTTCGCGACCTATGCCGGCGGCACGGTGTCGATCGCGATGCCGTTCGGCATCGACTTCATCTATGTCGAGACGCTGCGCACGACGGATACGGCGCCGCACGTGCCCGACGTCGGCTTTGTCAGCACGCTGGCGCCGACCGCGGTGGGGCGCGCCCTGCTGTCGCTGTTCACCGAGGACGAGCTCGGCGCCTATGTCGCGCGCGTCAAGGCCGAGCGCCCTGACGAATTCGATTACGTGCAGAAGCGCACCTTGCCCGACATCGAATTGTGCCGCGAGCGCGGCTTTGCCGTCTCGCTCGGCGAATGGCGGCGCGAGATCTTCGGCGTCGCCGCCCCGCTCTATCGCACGCCGACGGGCGAATGCTTGTCGGTCAATTGCGGCGTTCCCTCCTTCCGCTTCAGCGCCGAGCAGATCGAGCGCGAATGCGGCCCGCGCATCCTCGGACTAGCCCGCAGCATCCGCGCGCTGGTGGAAGAAGGTTAGGCGGCGAACCGACGGCACGCTCACATCATTGCGAGGCGGCGACGGCCGCGGCGCCACTAATCATGCGATGCCGGCCCGCTGTCGCTATAGGCCCACAGGCATTCGCGCGGCAACGCGACCTGTGCCTCGACGCCGACCTGATGGCGCGCGGCGGTGCCGAGCTCGATCGCTTCCAGCCGTTTGCCGAACAGCTCGATGCCGTAGGCGGTCTGGGTGCCCTGATATCTGCGGTCGAGCACCTTTGCCGAGAACGTGTTGGCGCCGTCGGGCCGGCCGATCGCGATGTTCTCGGGCCGCAGCGCGATCCGCACTTTCTCGTCGGGCTTGAGCGCCTGGCACAGCGCGACCTCCCCCTGCCGGCCGTCACCGAAATCGACCACCCCATAGCGGCCGTTGCATGTGACGAGCGTGCCCGCGAGCTCGTTGGTGGCGCCGGTGAAATTGGCGACGAACAGATCGGCCGGACGGTTGTAGATCACGTCGGGCGTGTCCATCTGCAGCAGCTTGCCGTCGCGCATCACCCCGATCCGGTCGCCGAGCACGACCGCCTCGGCCTGGTCATGGGTGACGTAGAGCGCGGTCATCCCGGTCTGCTTGAGGATGACGCGAAGGTCGTCGCGCAGCCGCAGACGCAGTTTGGCATCGAGGTTCGACAGCGGCTCGTCGAGCAGGAGGAGTTGCGGCCGGTACACCATGCTGCGCGCCAGCGCGACGCGCTGCATCTGGCCGCCCGACAGCGCCACCACCGGCCGGTCGGCATAGTCGGACAGTCCGACCAGCGCCAGCGCCTCCTCGACCATGCGGGCAGCATCGGTGCGCCCGATCTTGCGGTGCTTCAGCGGATAGATCACGTTCTGCCGCACCGTCATATGCGGCCACACCGCATAGGACTGGAACACCATGCCGAGATCGCGCGAACGCGGCGGCACGAGGATGCCGCTTGCCGGCGAGGAGACCACCCGCCCGGAAATGCTGATCTCGCCACCGGTCGGATGCTCGAGCCCGGCGACGCAGCGCAGCGTCGTGGTCTTGCCGCAGCCGGACGGCCCCAGCAGCACCACGATCTCGCCGGCCGGCACGCCAAAGCTGACGCCGTCGATGGCCGGGCGGCCGATCGAGAACTGCTTCCTGAGATCGGTGACTTCGAGCGTCGCCGTCATCGCTGCACCATCAGCCTATTGCCGGTAGCCAAACGTCTTGTCCCAGTCCGCGACCCACGCCGCGTGCAGCTTCACATACTCGTCGAACTTCGGATACCAGAGCTTGACCACCTTTGGATCGAACCCCTCCGGATATGCCGGCGGCGCCTTCAGGGATGTGAGATTGCCAAGCTCCTTGATCATGAAGGTCTGTCCTTCCTTGGACAGACACCAGTTCAGGAACAGCTTTGCTGCATTGGGATGGGCCGCCGTCTTCGGAATGCCGGTCGCGTAGGGATTGACCGGAGCGCCTTCGGGCGGAAAGAAGATCTCGATCGGCGCGCCGTCCTTCTTCTTTTGGTAGATCACGTTGTAGAGCAGCGGCGCGATCGCGATCTCGCCGCGCACCAGCGCATCGGCCGTCGGCGCGCCGGAGGGATACAGCACCGGATGGGTCGCCGCCTGCTTGGCCCAGTAGTCTTCGCCGAGCACCTGGCGCTCGAACATGATCCGCGTCCAGGTGGTGCCGCCGGACTGCGCGAACACCTGCCCGATCAATTTGTCATACCGCGGCTTGGTCAGGTCCATCCAGGATTTCGGCGGGTCCTTCACCAGCTCGGTGTTGTAGGCGATCGACCAGGCGATCGTCGCGCGCGGCCAGTATTTCGGCGAGATCAGCGCGTGCGGATCGTAATCGGCCGCGTTCGGCGGCGCGTAATCCTGGAACAGGTCTTCCAGCGGCTGCATCAGCGCGCGGTCGGAATGGTCGACGACGTCGGCGATCAGCTTGCCGGCCGCGGCCTCAGTCTTCACGCGGGTGATCAGCTGGCCGCCGGGCGCCCGGACCATCTCGACCTTGATCTCGGGAAAGCGCTTATTGAAGGCCTTGATGACCTGCTGCTCGATCTCGGCGAAGTTCGCGGTGTAGTAGACGAGCTTGCCTTCGGACTTGGCCGCCGCGATCAACTCCGCCGAGCCGAACTCCTGCGCCTGTGCCGCAGGCGCCAATGCAAGCGTCACCACGCTTGCCAAGGCCAGTGTGGTGAAGGTTCGTCTATCCATCGCAATCCTCCCCTTATTCGTTGTTATCCGGTCCGCGCCACGTTGCCCTGCGCCGATCCGCGCGACAGCCAGTTGGCGCCGCCGATCAGGACACCGAGCAGCACCGTCTGCACCAGGCTGAAGGCCGCGGTCTTGCCGATATTGCCGCCCTCGTAATAGTCGAGCAGCAGCACCGACATCACCATGGTGTTGCTGGTGTAAAGGAACAGCGACGAGCCGAGCTCGCGGATCGCCAGCACGAACAGCAGCGTCATTGACGCCAGCACGCCCGGCCGCGCCAGCGGCAACACGATCGTCCTGATGGTGCCGAGCATGCCCTTGCCGCAAACCCAGGCCGCCTCCTCGAGCTCGCGGTGGATCTGCAGGAACGAGGTCGACAGCGCCTTCACGGTGTCCGGCATGAAGCGCGCAATGAAGGCCAGCGCGAGAATCCAGATCGTGCCGTAGAGCCCGCCCGGCACGCCGATCCAGGCCCAGAGATAGGCGACGCCGACCACCAGCCCGGGGATCGCGACCGGCAGGGTCGAGATCAGGTCGATGGCGCCGCGTCCGCTGACGCGGGTGCGATGAATGGTGTAGCCGATCGCAAAGGCGAGCCCGCCGCCGACAACAGCCGTGATGACGCCGACCTCGACCGCATTGTAGATCGAGCGCATCGTCAACGGATTGTCGAAGATGCTCTCGAAATGCGTCAGCGAATATTGCCGCATGTCGAACAGGCTCGCGACGTCGCGGATGAACATGAACTTGCGGAACGCCGCGACGATCAGCGCCAGCGACGGCAGCACCACGACGATGAGGAGGTAGACGATCCCGATCGCGAAGGTGAGCCAGCGCCATGGGCCGAGATCGAGGCTGCGCGGCCGGAACGCCTTGCCCGCGACGGTGGTATAGCTGCGTCCGCTCAGCAATTTCTGCTGCAGATAGACCAGGAGCCCCGTGACCACCATCAGGATGATCGCGACCGCAGCCGCGGTGTTGTAGAGCGGCGGCGACCAGTTGGTGAGCTTGAAGATGTAAGTGGTGAGCACGTTCAGGTTGGTCGGCGCGCCGAGCACGGCGGGGATGCCGTAGATGCCGAGCATCACGATGAAGGACAGCAGCATGCCCGAGACGATCGCCGGCATGATCAGCGGGAACGTCACCGTGAACAGGGTCGCGACCGGGCTCGCGCCGGAGATTTCCGCGGCCTCCTCCAGGCTCGGGTCCATGTTGCGCAGCGCCGACGAGGTGAACATGTAGACATAGGGCGCGTAGTAGATGCCGAAGACGAACACCAGGCCCCACATCGAATAGAGATCGACGCGCAGGTCGGAGCCCATCCACTTGAACATCGTGTTGATCAAGCCGGTCTTCGGCGAACCGAGAATGGCCCAGGCCACCCCCGCGACCAGCGGCGGCGCGAACAGCGGCAGGATGCTCGCCGCGGCGATGAAGCCCTTGAACGGCGTGTTGGTGCGCACCACGATCCAGGAGAACAGGAGCCCGATCGCGACCGCGATCACCGTGCCGCCGCCGCAGGCAATCAGCGTGTTGAGCAGCGCTTCGGCGACGTTCGGATTGGCCAGCACGGCGAGGAAATTGGCGATCGACAAATGGCTCAGGCTGAGACGGATGCCGTCGACCACCGGATTGGTGTCGGTGAGCGCGCCGAGCAGCAGCATGAAGACGGGATAGATGACCAGGAAGGTCAGGATCGCCAGCAATGCCGCGACCCAGAGTCCGGTGAACGCGCGGCGGCGAGTTCCCTCGCTGGCGCTTCGCATGGCTTCGCTGCGCCGGTCGGCCTGTCCGTGCAATGCGCGTTCCCTCTTGCGGCCCGATCTGACGCCGGGCCTGCTTGTATACCAAGGGTAGTCGATCGCGACTGTGACGCAAGCTATCCGAAAGTCGCTTCGGCGCGTTTCTGTGACGCACCATGGGAACACGAAATCGATTGATCGCGCTCGCACGCTGCATCCACCGCCGTCGTCCCGGCGAAGGCCGGGAGCCATACTCCGCGGCGGATGTCTTGAACGGGACTTGGCGTTCCAACACGCCCGATAAGCAGCATCGGTGGTTATGGGTCCCGGCCTGCGCTGGGACGACGATGCGGGTGGGGCGGAATTCGAGATGTCAAAACAGCCACTCGGTGTCATCACCCGCGCAAGCGAAAGCGGGTGATCCATCACTGACACCTCACTCCAAGGCATGGACGGCCTCCCGAATTGGACCAATCCAGCCGAATGTTCCAATGTTGATGTGTCGGCTATGTCTCCGAACACCCGTCAGTGATCTGTCCGGGCTGAACATCGAGCCGGGCGATGACAGATGTGGATGGGACGCAGTTGCGTCGCCACAGGCTGCCGGGACGCCGGCCCGGAACGATCCGGGCCGGCGTCGGCATCCTAGGCAAGGTAATTGCCTTCGAGCGCCGGCATGATGTCGAGCACTTCGAAATAGTGGTCCCAGAACCTCGTCTCGCGCAGGTGGTTGCAGAACCACGCCCAGGCCGAGAGGTCATCGGTCTCGCAGATCATGACGTCGGTCGCCCTGGTCGAGAAGGCCTCCGGCTCGAACCAGCGCACCTTCAGCTCCGGACGGCGCCGGAGCAAGGGAATGACCTCCTCGTGCAGGAAGGCGAGGCGCTGGTCGGTCTTCAGATCGAGCCAGTGCCGCGTGGTCTTGACCATGACGAAGATATGAAACCTGTGCGGATCGTCCTCGTGCTCGGGAAGCACGGGGACGAGGTCGTTTGCAGTGTCACCATTGATCGGTTCTCCTTTCACGGCCATAATGTGAGCAATTGCTCATATTCCACAACTCGCGTTTTGGGAGATGCCCGCCATGCCGGCGAAGCGGCGCACAAAGTCCCGCAAACAGCCGCTTCAGCAGCGTTCGCGGGAAACCGTGGCGGTGATTCTGGAAGCGGCGGCTCGCGTTCTGGAGGCGCGTGGGCTCGAGGGCTACAACACCAATGCGGTCGCCGAGCGCGGCGGGATCAGCGTCGGCTCGGTGTACCAGTACTTCCCGAACAAGGACGCGCTGACGCTGGCTTTGATCACGAGGTTCGAGGACGCGCTGCTGGCGAAAGTGCGGGATGCGGTCGCGGCATCCGAGGGCAAGAGCCTGACGGTATCGCTCAACCTGATCGTTCGGGCCCAGCTCGAGGCGCATGCCGAGCGGGCCCGGCTCAATCGCATTCTGGAGGCCGAGGAGGATCGCCTGCGCCCGGCGTCATCGGGCACGTCAGCGGCCGGCGAATTGAAGGAACTGGTCGCTGCCCTGCTGGCCCGGCATCGTCGTGAGATCGCAAGGCCAGTCGACGATGACGCCGTCGAGGATCTGATCGTGATCAGCCGCGCCATGGTCGACCATGCGCTTCAAAGCAACCTCTCGCAAGCCACGGCCGGCCGTCGTGTCCTGCGCGCGATCGAGGGATATCTGTTCGGTCCGCGGCCGGACTCTCGAGGCTTCCGGCAAGGCCGCTTCGCATACGCATCATGCAATGGCGCGGCTGGGGAACGGGATGCCGGCGTAGTACATGGCGGCCCCGGAGACATTTTCAGGCATGCTCGAGAAGACCCCGACCACCGCGGCTGCGGCACCGATCACCGATGGTTTGCCTTGGGAGACCCGCCGCTGGGCGGTGGCCGCGATCTTCACGGCGCTGGCGATGGCCTCGCTCGATACCGCGATCGCCAATATCGCGCTGCCGGCGATCGCGAGCGATCTGCATGTCAGCCCTGCGGAAGTGGTCTGGGTCGTCAACGTCTATCAGATCGCGCTGGTCGCGACGCTGCTGCCGCTCGGCGCGCTCGGCGATATCGTCGGCCACCAGCGAATTGATCTCGGCGGCCTTCTGCTGTTCACATTGGCGTCACTCGGCTGTGCCCTGGCGTGGTCGCTGCCGAGTCTGCTGGTTGCGCGCACCTTGCAGGGGCTCGGCGCCAGCGGCCTGATGAGCGTCAACACAGCGCTGGTGCGCTTCGTCTATCCGAGCCGGATGCACGGCCGCGGCTTCGGCCACAATGCGCTCGTGGTCGCGACCGCCTTCACGCTGGGGCCGACCATCGCCTCCGGAATCCTCGCGCTCGGCCCATGGCCCTGGCTGTTCGCCGTCAATATTCCGTTCGGCGGCGTCGCGTTGCTGATCGGCATGAAGACGCTGCCGACGACGCCGCGCGCCACCCACGCCTTCGATTTCGCCGGCGCGGCGCTGGCCTGCGCCTGTCTCGGCCTCTTCATCATCGGCATCGGCAGCGCCGCGCACAAGGCCGCGCCGGCGCTTGTCATCGCCGAGCTTGTCGGCGCCGTCCTGTTCGGATGGATCCTGACCCGGCGGCATGCCAACCATCCGGCGCCGATGCTGCCGATCGACCTGTTCCGGCGGCCGATCTTCGCGCTGTCCGCCGCGACCGCCGTCTGCTCGTTCGCTGTGCAGGGCCTCGCCTTCGTGTCGCTGCCGTTCTACTTCGAGGACATATTGCACCGCTCGCAGGTCGAGACCGGCTTCTTCATGACGCCCTGGCCGCTGGTGGTCGCCTTCATGGCGCCGATCGGCGGCCGGCTGTCGGACCGCTATCCGGCCGGCATTCTCGGCGGCATCGGCATGCTGCTGCTCGGACTCGGCATGGTGCTGCTCGCGACCCTGCCGGCCGAGCCCAGCGTCGCCAACATCGTCTGGCGCACGATGATCTGCGGCATCGGCTTCGGCTTCTTCCAGACTCCCAACATGAAGGCGATCATGTCGAGCGCGCCGTCGCATCGCAGCGGCAGCGCCAGCGGCATCGTCGCGACCGCGCGGCTGACCGGGCAGACCACCGGCGCCGCCCTCGCCGCGCTCTGCTTCGCGCTGGCCGACCGCGAGGGCGCCACCGTGGCGCTGGCGCTGGGTGCCGGATTTGCCGCGCTCGGCAGCGTCATGAGCTTCCTGCGTTTGGCGGTCGCTTCACCGCAAAAGTCATGACAGGTATGCGGCGCGCACAGTCCGCGGCCAAACACCACAGCATCAACTTTCTTTCGCGCTGCGAGCGCATTTTCTTGATTCGAACCGTTCCAGTTTCAAGGCCAACATCGCACTGCAGTCCGGTCGGAGGATCGGACCATTCAGGGGATCGCGATGGCAAACCTCAAAATTAACGGCAAGACAATCACTGTAGACGTCGAGGACGATACGCCACTGTTGTGGGCAATCAGAGAGAACGTCGGACTGACGGGCACCAAATACGGCTGCGGCATCGCCCAATGCGGCGCCTGCACCGTGCATATCGACGGCGTCGCGATGCGCTCCTGCGGCGTCACGGTGAGCGAAGCGGCCGGCAAGGAAATCACCACGATCGAGGGTCTCGCGGCGGGCGGCGTGATGCACAAGGTGCAGCTCGCCTGGATCGCCAGCGACGTGCCGCAATGCGGCTATTGCCAGAGCGGCATGATCATGGCCGTCGCGGCGCTCTTGAAGGACAATCCGAAGCCGACCGACGACGACATCAACGACGCCATCACCAATATCTGCCGCTGCGGCACCTTCCAGCAGGTGCGCGAGGCGATCCATGCTGCCGCGAACGCATAAGGACGCAGCGATGAACCAGCACGTCATGCCAAAACTGAATCGCCGCGCCTTTGTGATCGGCACCGCAACCGCCGGCGCCGGCCTCGCGCTCGGCCTCGACCTGCCGTTCGGCGGCCCCGCCGTGGTGCGCGCGGCCGACGGCGCGCCCGAGGTCGACGCCTGGGTCGTGATCCGGCCCGACGACACCGTGGTGATCCGCATCGCCCGCTCCGAAATGGGCCAGGGCACGCTCACCGGCCTCGCCCAGCTCGTCGCCGAAGAACTGGAATGCGACTGGTCGAAGGTCACGACAGAATATCCGACGCCCGGCCAGAGCGTCGCCCGCAAGCGCGCCTGGGGCGACTTCTCGACCGGTGGCAGCCGCGGCATCCGCACCTCGCAGGACTATGTCCGCAAGGGCGGCGCCACCGCGCGCGTGATGCTGATCCAGGCGGCAGCCAACGAGTGGAAGGTGCCGGCCTCGGAGTGCAAGGTCTCTAACGGAGTCATCACCCACACGCCCTCGGGCAAGACGACGACCTACGGCAAAGTCGCGGAAGCCGCGGCCAAGCTCGAGCCGCCGGCCAACGTCAAGCTGAAGGACCCGAAGGACTGGACCATCGCCGGCAAGGGCCTGAAGCGGCTCGACACCGTCGACAAGACCACCGGCAAGATGGTCTACGGCATCGACGTCAAGCTGCCGGGCATGTCGAACGCCGCGATCAAGGATTGCCCGGTGTTCGGCGGCAAGGTGAAGAGCTTTGACGAGGCCAAGGTCGCCGGCATGAAAGGCGTCAAGAAGGTGGTGCAGGTCGGCGACAGCGCGGTTGCCGTCGTCGCCGACACCTGGTGGCACGCCAAGACCGCGCTGGATGCGCTGCCGATCGTCTGGGACGAAGGCCCCAACGCCAAGGTCTCCAGCGAGACGATCGCGACATGGCTCGCCGAAGGCCTCGACAATGCGCAGCCGGCCTATGTCGGCAACCAGAACGGCGACGCCAAGGCGGCGATCGCCAGCGCTGCCAAGAAGGTCGAGGCGGTCTACAGCTATCCCTACCAGAACCACGCCACGATGGAGCCGATGAACGCCACCGTGCTCTATACGCCTGACAAATGCGAGGTGTGGTGCGGCACGCAGAATGGCGAGGCGGCCTTCGCCGCGGCGCTCGAGGCCTCCGGCCTGCCGGCGGAGAAGGTCGACGTGCACAAGCTGATGCTCGGCGGCGGCTTCGGCCGGCGCGGCATGACCGACTATGTGCGGCAGGCGGTGGCGATCGCCAAGCAGATGCCGGGCACGCCGATCAAGCTGCTGTGGTCGCGCGAAGAGGACATGCAGCACGGCAAGTATCACCCGATCACGCAGTGCAAGCTGACCGGTGCGTTCGATGCCGACAACAACCTGGTCGCGCTGCACTACCGGCTGTCGGGTCAATCCATCCTGTTCTCGGTGCGCCCGGAAGCGCTGCAGAACGGCATGGACCCCGCCGCGTTCCAGGGCGTCGCGCAAGCCGGCGAGGCCGCGATCGGCTATTCGGTGCCTAACCTGCTGGTCGAGCATTCGATGCGCAACCCGCACGTTCCACCGGGCTTCTGGCGCGGCGTCAACGTCAATCACAACGCGATCTACATGGAATGCTTCATGGACGAGCTGGCGCTGGCGGTCGGGCAGGACCCGCTCGAATTCCGCCGCAAGCTGATGGGCAAGCACCCCAAGCATCTCGCCGTGCTCAACGCCGTGGCCGAGAAGATCGGCTGGGGCACGCCGGCGCCGCAGGGCGTCTATCGCGGCATCGCGCAGGTAATGGGCTATGGCAGCTATGTTGCCGGCGCCGCCGAGATCTCGGTGACCGACGGCAGCAAGATCAAGGTGCATCGCATCGTCGCCTCCACCGATCCCGGCTATGTCGTCAACCCGGCGCAAGTCGAGCGGCAGATCGCGGGCTCCTTCGTCTACGGCCTCAGCGCGCTGTTCTACGGCGGCTGCACCGTGAAGGACGGCCGCATCGAGCAGACCAATTTCGACACCTACAACTCGATGCGCATCAACGAGATGCCGAAGGTGGAATCGGTGATGGTGCCGAGCGGCGGATTCTGGGGCGGCGTCGGCGAGCCGACCATCGGCGTTGCGGCGCCGGCGGTGCTGAACGCCTATTTCGCCGCGACGGGAAAGCGCATCCGCAGCTTCCCGCTGCGCAACCAGAACATCAGCTTCGCCTGATCAAACCGGAAGCGGCGGCCCGACCGGCCGCCGCTTCCTTTTTCGGATTCTCGTGCATGGCCGTCACGCGTCATCACACGCGCAGGGATGTGATCCGTGGCGCCGCTGCCGTCGCAGCGGCCGCCTTGGCGCGTCCGGCGTTGGCGCAGGCGGCGCCGCGCATCGCGGTGATCGGCGGCGGCTTCGGCGGCGCGGCCTGCGCGCGGGCGCTGCGGCGGCTCGACACCAAGCTTCAGGTCACGTTGATCGAGCCGAACAAAACTTTCACCGCCTGCCCGTTCAGCAACGAGGTGATCGCAGGTCTGCGCGAGCTTGCCGCGCAGCAATTCACCTATGACAAGGTTGCGGCCGACGGCATCACGATTGCCGCACAGGCGGCGACGAAGGTCGACGCGCAGGCGCGCAGCATCGCGCTCGCTGATGGGACAACGCTGTCCTATGACCGGCTGGTGCTGGCCCCCGGCATCGACATGCGCTTCGACGCCCTCTCCGGCTATGACGAGGCAGCGGCCGAGAAGATGCCGCACGCCTGGAAGGCCGGCGAGCAAACCATGCTGCTGCGCAAGCAGCTTGAAGCCATGGACGATGGCGGCCTCGTCGTGATCGCGGTGCCGGCTGCGCCGCTGCGCTGTCCGCCCGCCCCTTACGAGCGCGCCAGCCTGATCGCGCATTATCTGAAGACGAACAAGCCGCGCTCGAAGATCCTGGTGCTCGACGCCAAGGACAATTACTCGCAGCAGAAGCTGTTCGAGAAGGCCTGGACGGAGCTCTATCCCGGCATGATCGAACGGATCGCGCTGTCGCAGGGCGGACGGGTGACGTCGGTCGATCCGGCGACCAACGAGATCGTCACCGACTTCGGCAATTACACCGCCGCGGTCGCCAATGTGATCCCGCCGCAAAGGGCCGGCCGCATCGCTGACATCGCCGGAGCAGCCGACCACACCGGCTGGTGCCCGATCGATCCCGTCACCTTTGCTTCAAGGCTCGTGCCCAACATCCACGTCATCGGTGATGCCGCGATCGCCGGCGGCATCCCGAAATCCGCCTCCGCGGCGGCAGCGCAAGGCCGCGCCTGCGCGGCGGCGATCGTGAGCGCGCTTGCCGGCAAGGCGCCGGAGACGCCGCGGCTGGATGGTGCCTGCTACAACACGGTCGCGCCGGGCTACGCCTTCTCGCTGAAGGGCATCTATCAGCCGAAGGAAGATCAGTACGCCGAGGCGGAGATCACCACGAGCCCGGTCGATGCGCCGCACGAGGTGCGCCAGCGCGAGGCAAATCAGGCGCTCGACTGGTTCAAGAGGATCACGGGAGATGCCTTTGGCTAGGCTCGCCCTCACAATGCTTCTCGCCGCGGGACTGTTCGCGGCCTGCTGGCCCGTCGGCGCCGAGGAGCCGCGATCCTACACCGTCGTGGGCGATGCGATTCCGGCCTCGCTGACGGGAACCAGGGGCGATGTGGCGCGCGGCCGCGCGCTGATCGTCGAGCGTTCCTCCACTTGCATCCTCTGTCACAGCGGCCCATTTCCCGAGCAAGCGTTCCAGGGCGACCTCGCGCCGAACCTTGCCGGAAGCGGCAACCGCTGGTCCGAAGGACAGTTGCGGCTCCGCCTGGTCGATGCGTCGCATCTCAACGCGGCGACGATCATGCCGTCCTACTATCGGGTCGAAGGGCTCGTGCGGGTCGGCACCTCTTGGCGCGGCAAGCCGATCTTGTCGGCGGAGCAGATCGAGGATCTCGTGGCTTACTTGACGACACTGCGGAACTAGGACCAATCAATCGATGGCGAATTCGGACCACACCACACGCCGGACGTTTCTGAGCCTGACTGGCGGCGCCGCGGCGCTGGTGATCGTGCGCCCCGTGGACGCGACGCCGGCGATGCTGTCGGCCGCGATCCGCAATGTCGTCGGCGAGGCCGATGTGCACACCGGCAAGGTCAAGCTCGACATTCCGCCGCTGGTCGAGAACGGCAACACGGTGCCAATGACGGTCAGCGTCACCAGCCCGATGACGGCGGACGAGTATGTGAAGAGCATCCACATCTTCAACGAGAAGAATCCGCAGCCGAACATCGGCAATTTCTATCTCGGGCCGCGCGCCGGACGCGCCCAGGTGTCGACCCGCATCCGCCTCGCCGACAGCCAGAAGGTCACCGCCATCGCGCGGCTGTCCGACGACACGTTCTGGTCTGCAACCGCCGACGTCGTGGTGACGCTCGCTGCCTGCACCGAGGAGGCGATCTGATGCCGTCGGCCCTGATCAATGTCCCAGCCAAGGCCAAGCGCGGCAGCGTCATCGAGATCAAGACGCTGATGTCGCACATCATGGAGACCGGCTATCGCCACACCGCCTCGGGCAGCGTGGTGCCGCGCGACATCATCACGAGCTTCACTTGCCGCTTCAACGGCGAGGAGGTGTTCCGTGCCGACCTTTATCCCGCGATCGCGGCCAATCCGTTCATCACCTTCTTCACGACGGTGACCGAGAGCGGCAAGTTCGAATTCGAGTGGGTTGGCGACAAGGGATTTTCGGAGACCGCCCAAGCTTCGATCACGGTCGAATGAAGATTGCGGTCTGCATCGCGCTGCTGACGGCGATGGCCGGCGCTGCGCTCGCGACCGAGATCCCCAGGGCGAACGCCGCTCGGGCTACAGCTTCATGAGCGCGGACAGCAAGGCGATGCAGGACGAGGACACCGCCAATCCCGGCATGCTGTCCGTGCTCGACGGCGAGGCCTTGTGGACGCGCAAGGCCGGCGCCGCAAACAAGGCCTGCGCCGACTGCCACAACGACGCCAGCGCCAGCATGAAAGGCGTCGCGGCGCACTATCCGGCCTTCGACAAGGCGCTGCAAAAGCCGGTCGACCTCGAGGGACGGATCAACCTCTGCCGCACCAACGACCAGCAGGCCTCGCCTTTCGCCTATGAAAGCCGCGAGCTGCTGGCGCTGACCGCCTATGTCGCACGGCAATCGCGCGGCATGCCGATTACGGCCGGCGACGATCCGGAGCTCGCGCCGTTCGTCGAACAGGGCCACGCGCTGTTCATGCAACGGCAGGGCCAGCTCAATCTCGGCTGCACCAACTGCCACGACGATAATTGGGACAAGAAGCTCGCGGGCAGCGCGATCACGCAAGGCCAGCCGACCGGCTATCCGCTGTACCGGCTGGAATGGCAGGCGCTCGGATCATTGCAGCGGCGGCTGCGCGCCTGCATCACCGGCATCCGCGCGCAGGCCTATGATTACGGCTCGCCCGAGCTGGTCGAGCTCGAGCTCTATCTGATGACGCGGGCGCGCGGCATGCCGGTCGAGACGCCGGCGGTCAGGCCCTAGCGCCAACCCTCATGGTGAGGAGCGCGAAAGCGCGTCTCGAACCATGAGGCCCCAGTCGGGCCTCGCCCTTCGAGACGCTTGCTGCGCAAGCTCCTCAGGGTGAGGAGATGGAGTTATTGCGTAGCGGTCAGCGCTCGGCGAACGCCTTCTCGACCACGAATTGCGCGGGCTCGCCGTGATTACCCTCGACGAAGCCGCGGCCATTCAGCAGCGTGCGGGTGTCGGCGACCAGCGCGGGCGAACCGCAGATCATGACGCGGTCATGGGCGGCATCGAGCGCCGGCAGGCCGATGTCGGTGAACAGCTTGCCCGAGGTGATGAGGTCGGTGATGCGGCCGCGGTTGCGGAACGGATCGCGCGTCACGGTCGGGTAGTACATCAGCTGGTCGCGCACCAATTCGCCGATCAGTTCGTCCTGCGGCAGCTTCTCGGTGATCATCTCGCCATAGGCGAGCTCCTTGACGCGGCGGCAGCCGTGCAGCAGCACGACCTTCTCGAACCGGTCATAGGTCTCGGGATCCTTGATCACGCTGAGGAACGGCGCGAGGCCGGTGCCGGTGCCGACCAGATAGAGGTTGCGACCATCCTCGAGGTTGTCGATGACCAGCGTGCCGGTCGCCTTGCGGCTGACGATGATCTCGTCGCCTTCCTTCAGGTGCTGGAGGCGCGAGGTCAGCGGGCCGTCCGGAACCTTGATCGAGAAGAACTCCAGCGTGTCCTCGTAATTCGCGCTGGCGACGCTGTAGGCCCGCAGCAGCGGCTTCTCGCCGATCTTGAGCCCGATCATGGTGAACTCGCCGTTGCGGAAGCGGAACGACGGGTTGCGCGTGGTCTTGAAGGAGAACAGCGTGTCGGTCCAGTGGTGAACGCTGAGGACGCTTTCCTGGTTGAAATTGCTCATCGTCAGTTTCCTTGACGCGCGGGCCGGATTGGCGGCAAAATCATTTGTACACGATCGTTCGTATACAAATGAATAATCCAGCTTGATCCGGCCGTCAAGCCACGGGCACAATGGCCGGCGAAGGCGTTGAACCTAAAGGAAAAACCATGGCGCACGATGCACCCCAGGCGACCGGTCCGAGCAAGCTGGTGATCCGCAATATCGGGCTGTTGCTGTCGGGGGCCCTGGAAAAGCCGATCCTGGATGCCGACACCATCGTCGCCGAGAACGGCAAGATCACTGCGATCGGCCGCCTCAAGGACGTCGACACCGAAGGCGCCACCACCATCGTCGATGCCAATGGCACGACGGTCGCGCCCGGCCTGATCGACAGCCACGTCCACCCCGTCGCCGGCGACTGGACGCCGCGGCAGAACCAGATCAACTGGATCGACAGCTATCTGCATGGCGGCGTCACCACCATGATCTCCGCCGGCGAAGTGCACATGCCCGGGCGGCCGCGCGACGTCGTCGGGCTGAAGGCGATGGCGATCTTCGCGCAACGCGCGTTCTGGACGCTGCGTCCGGGCGGCGTGAAGGTGCATGCCGGCGCGCCCGTGATCGAATGCGAGATGGTGGAGAACGACTTCAAGGAGATGGCCGCCGCCGGCGTCAAGCTGCTCGGCGAGGTCGGGCTCGGCGGCGTCAAGGACGGACCGACCGCGCGCAAGATGGTCGGCTGGGCGCGCAAATACGGCATTCAGAGCACGATCCACACCGGCGGCCCGTCGATCCCGGGCTCCGGCCTGATCGACAAGGACGTGGTGCTGGAGGCCGACACCGACGTGGTCGGCCATATCAATGGCGGCCACACCGCCCTGCCCGACGACCAGATCCGCTGCATCTGCGAGGGCTGCAAGCGCGGGCTCGAGCTGGTGCATAACGGCAATGAGCGCTCGGCGCTGTTCACGCTGCGCACCGCGCGCGAGATGGGCGATTTGCACCGCGTCATCCTCGGCACCGACGCGCCCGCCGGCTCCGGCGTGCAGCCGCTCGGCATCTTGCGGATGGTCTCGCTGCTGTCCTCGCTCGGCGAGCTCCCGGCCGAGCTGGCGTTCTGTCTGGCGACCGGCAACACCGCGCGGATGCGCGAGCTCGATTGCGGCCTGATCGAGGTCGGCCGCTCGGCCGATTTCGTGCTGATGGACAAGGCACAGCATTCGCCGGGCAAGAACATCCTGGAGAGCGTTCAGCTCGGCGATCTCCCGGGCATCGGCATGACCATCATCGACGGCATCGTCCGCACCCAGCGCAGCCGCAACACGCCGCCCGCGGGCAAGGTGCCGGAGGTGGTGGCGAAGTGACGTGCACCAAAGCCGTTGCGCGGAGGTGACGGGGTGAACAGCGGTGCAACATATCCGTTGTCGCCCCGGCGAAGGCCGGGACGGCGCTGAGCGTTTGGTGCCACTCGTCAGTCATACATTCACTTGCTCCCAGGCTGACGTGCTGGATCGGTTGCTCAACCCCTTGAGCGGGCTGCCAGATCGCGCGCCCGGCGGCGCGCGGCTTTGCCGCGCCGCCTGCGTAACCGAACCTTGTTTTCACCTGTCACCATTGCGGTGTATTCTCACCGCAAGCGAACCTTAGCCGGCGGCACTCGCAAGAGGCATTTTTCGATCCGGAATAGTTCTTGCTGCTGCGTGCCGCCATGCCGTGTTGATCTACACCAGGCAATCAGGAGGCAGCCGATGACGATGAGGCCAGATCCTACGTTCCACGCGTCGCCGAAGCTCGCGATGGAAGCGCCGGCCGAGAGCTTTGCCTACACCGTGCTGCTCAGTCCGGATTTTTCAAAGCCGGACGCGCTCGCGGTGATCGACGTCAAGCCCGGCTCTCCGACCTACAGCAAGATCGTCCACACGGTGACGATGCCCAACAAGGGCGACGAGTTCCACCATTTCGGCTGGAACGCCTGCTCGTCGGCGCTGTCCCCGCTGGCCGGACACGCCTTCCTCGAGCGTCGCTATCTCATCATCCCCGGCATGCGATCCTCCCGGATCTATATCGTCGACACCAAGCCGGACCCGACGCAAGCCAAGATCCACAAGATCATCGAGCCCGGGGAAATCTTCAAGAAGACCGGCTACTCGCGACCGCACACCATCCACTGCGGGCCGGAAGGCATCTATGTCAGCACGCTCGGCGGGAGCGGCAAGGACGGCACCGACGGGCCGCCCGGCATCTTCATCATGGACTGCGAGACATTCGAGGTGCTCGGCCGATGGGAGATCGATCGTGGCCCGCAGACCAAGCATTATGACTTCTGGTGGAACCTGCCGCGCGACTACATGGTGAGCAGCGAATGGGCCCTGCCGCCACAGTTCGAGAACGGCATCGTGCCGGAAGACCTGCTGTCGAACAAATACGGCCATCGGCTGCATTTCTGGGACCTGCGCGCCCGACGCAATGTCCAGACCATCGACCTCGGCGCCAACCATCAGATGGCGCTTGAGGTGCGTCCGGCGCACGATCCGGTTCGCGAACACGGCTTCGTTGGCGTCGTGGTCGATACCACGAACCTCGAGGGTTCGATCTGGACCTGGTGGCGCGAGGGCGGCAAGTTTCACATCGAGAAGACGGTGACGATCCCGCCCGAGCCCGCATCGAAGGACCAGCTGCCGCCGCTGTTGCAGGGTTTCGGCGCCGTACCTCCGCTGGTGACCGATATCGACTTGTCGATGGATGACAAGTTTCTCTACGTCGCCTGCTGGGGCACCGGCGAGATGCGCCAATACGACGTCAGCGATCCGCGAAAGCCAAGGCTCGCCGGCTCGGTCCGCATCGGCGGCATCGTTCATCGTGCGCCTCATCCGAACGGACAGGCTTTTGCCGGCGGGCCGCAGATGGTCGAGATCAGCCGCGACGGCAAGCGGGTGTACTGGACCAATTCGCTCTATTCGACCTGGGACGACCAGTTCTATCCGCAAGGCGTTCCCGGCGCCGAGGTGATGGCGAAGGCAAGCCCGGGCGGAGGGCTCGAACTGGCGAAGGACTACTGGGTCAGCTTCCCCGACGGCTATCGGGCGCACCAGATCCGGCTCGATGGCGGTGACTGCTCCACCAACTCGTTCTGCTATCCGTCGGTCTAGAGCGTTTTCGAAGTGGGTACCGGTTCGCGTGAAGAAAACGCGTCAAAACAAGAATCCAGAGCCCGTTCCGATTCGATCGGAACGGAAAAGGCCCTGACGTGAGCCCGGCCGACTGGACTCCGGCCTGGCTGTGGCTGGCGGTCATTGCGAGCGGCCTCTACCACGGGATCAACCCGGGCATGGGCTGGCCGCTCGCGGTTTCTGCGGGGTTAATGCAAAGGAGTTCGCGTGCGCTGGTGACCGCGCTTGGCCCGCTCGCGATCGGTCATTTGCTGGCGATGCTGCTGGTGATCCTTCCGTTCGCGCTCTTGATCACCGTCGTCGAATGGCAGCGCACGATCCGGATCGGTGCCAGCCTGCTCGTCATCCTGTTCGGTGTCTATCGGCTGATCGACCGGCGCCATCCGCGGGCCCTGGCGCGGATACCGCCGGCGCAACTCGCGCTGTGGTCGTTCGCGGTGGCGATCGCCCACGGCGCGGCGCTGATGCTGGTGCCGATCTATCTGGGGCTGTGCCGCGAGGCTGAAGCCGACCAAGGCCATGCGGCCGCCAACAGCCTGATCGACACCAGCCTCACGATGGCCGTGCTGGTCTCCGTCGTCCATGCCGGCGCGATGATCGCCGCCGGCGGATGCCTGGCGTGGCTGGTCTACCGCTACCTTGGCCTGAAATTCGTGGCCCGGAGCTGGTTCAATCTGGACACGGTTTGGGCGCTCAGCCTCGTGCTGGTGGGTGTCGTCGCGCTGGTGCTTGCTCTTGCGACGTAGTGCGGGCGCGGCACGCTGCCCGTAGGTAAGACGCTGGAGATCGCACGAAGTAGTAGCGGCGACCCGTCACCCTGAGGTGCACGCGCAAGCGTGCCTCGAAGGGTGAACGGCCCACGGCAGAAGTCGGGGCCGTCGACCCTTCGAGACGCCACGCTGCGCGTGGCTCCTCAGGGTGACGGGGATCGATAATGTCACCGCAGCCTGCCGAGCAGCGCGATCAGCGTCTCGCGCTCCTTGGCGTCGAGCGGCGCCAGCGTCTCCCTGGAGATCACGAGCGCATTGGGCGCGGCCTTGTCGGCCATCTGCTGGCCGGCGCGCGTCAGGCTCACCAGCAAGCGGCGGCCGTCGTCGGGATCGGGCGAGGTCTCGGTCAGGCCGCGCGCGGTCAGGCGATCGATCACGCCCTTGATGGTCGCAACGTCCATCGAGGTCAGCCGTCCGAGCTGGTTCTGCGAGCAGGCGCCGACCTCCGACAGCTTCGACAGCGCCGCCCACTGCGTCGGCGTCAGATTGATGCCGATCTCTCGGGCGAAGATCACGGCATGGCGCTGCGACACCTGGCGCAGGATGAAGCCGATCTGCTCGTCCAGCACGTATCCCGGCCTGGTCGCCTTCCCGTTTCGCTTCGGTGCCGCACTCCTCGCCATTGTCCACTCCGCCCTTACAGCGACAGATGCGCGTCGCGGATATCCGGACGCGCATCGAGCTCCGCCATGGTACCGCCGAAGCAGATCCGGCCGCGCTCGATGATGTAGGCGCGATCCGAGATCAATCGTGCGAAATGCAGATTCTGCTCGGAGACGACGATGCTGACGCCCTCTTTCTTCATCGCCAGGATCGCATCGACCATCTGCTCGACGATTTTCGGCGACAGCCCCTCCGAGGGCTCATCGAGCAGCACCAGCGACGGATTGCCCATCAGCGTACGCGCGATCGTCAGCATCTGCTGCTCGCCGCCGCTCATGCGCCCGCCGGGCCGGCCGCGCATCTCGCCGAGGTTCGGGAACAGCTTGAACAGTTTTTCGCGATCCCATTGCGGCGCGCCTGCCCGCTTGGGCTGCCGGCCGACCTCGAGATTCTCCTCGACCGTCAAATCCGTGAAGATGCGCCGCTCCTCCGGGACATAGCCGAGCCCGCCGCGCACGATCGCATGCGTCGGCAGATCAGAGACGTCCCGGCCCTCGAACATCACGCGGCCGGAGCGGTTCTGGACCAGGCCGACGATGGAGCGGAACGTGGTCGATTTGCCGGCACCGTTGCGCCCGAGCAAGGCGACCACTTCGCCCTCGCCGACCTCGAGCGCGATGTCGAACAGGATATGCGCCGGGCCGTAGAAGCTGTTGAGGTCCTTTACCGTCAGCTTCATGCCGATGCTCCCTCGCGGTGCCGGGCGTCATAGACGAGACCCTCGCCGAGATAGATCGCGCGCACCTGGGCGTTGCCGCGGACTTCTTCGGGCGAGCCTTCGGCAATCAGGCTGCCGCGGTTCAGTACCAGGATGCGGTCGGCATGCTCGAACACCACGTCCATGTCGTGTTCGGTGAACAGCACGCCGATCGATTGCTCGCGCGCGATCCGCGCCGTCAGCCGCATCAGCTCGACGCGCTCGCGCGGCGCCATGCCGGCGGTCGGTTCGTCCATCAAGAGCAGCTTCGGCTGGTTGGCGAGAGCGATCGCAAGCTCGAGCCGCTTGACGTCGCCATAGGCGAGCTCGCCGCAGGGCCGCTCCGCATAGGCGCCCATGCCGACCAGATCGAGCAGCCGCCCGGCCTCGTCTCGAGCGTGGCGGGCGGTCGAGGCCCACAGATTGAACAACTGCCCGCCATGCGAGACCAGCGCGACCTGCACGTTCTCGCGTACCGTCATGGTTGGAAACGTCGCCGCGATCTGGAAAGTACGGCCGACGCCCATGCGCCAGATCACGCGCGGCTTCTTGCCCGTGGTCTCCGCGCCCAGCACGCGAATGCGGCCGCTGTCGGGAATGTTCTGGCCGTTGAGCATGTCGAAGCAGGTGCTTTTTCCCGCGCCGTTCGGCCCGATCAGCGCCAAAATCTCGCCCGCGCGCAGTTCGAAGGAGACGCCGCGCACGGCATGCACGCCGCCATAGGATTTGGTCAGCCCCTCGACCGACAGCAATGTGGGAACCATGCTCATTCGGCGCTCTCGATGCGGGAGGTCAGCAAGGGCGATACCGACGACGAGGATTTGCGCCGGCGATGCATGAAGGCTTCCAGCGTGCCGACGATGCCCTTGGGGAACGCGACCACGATCAGCACCACGAACGCGCCGAGCACGAGTTTGACCAATCGGTCTGGCTGACCAGCCAGATGTTGAGCGCCTTGTAGACGATGGCGCCGACCACCGCGCCCGACACCGTCTCGACACCGCCGAGCAGCACCATGACCAGCGCATCGACCGACAGCGAGATACCCATATTGTCGGGGAACACGCTGCCCTTGAGATAGGCGAACAGCGCACCGGCAAGGCCGGCGACCGTGCCCGCGATCACGAAGGCGGTCCACTGGATCCGCTTGCCGTCGATACCGATGGCTTCGCTGCGCAGCGGCGAATCGCGCGTGGCGCGCAGCGCGAAGCCGAAGGGTGAGAACACGATGATGCGGAGGATCACCACCGCAAGCGTGGCGATGCCGAGCGACAGCCAGTAGAAATGCGACGGGCTCGCCGCCCATTTTTCCGGCCAGACCCCGAGGATGCCGTTGTCGCCGCCGGTGACCGACACCCACTGGAACGCGATCGACCAGACGATCTGCGCGAAAGCCAGGGTCAGCATCGCGAAATAGACGCCGGAGAGCTGCACGGCGAAGAAGCCGAATACGGCCGCGCCCATTAGCCCGAGCAGCGGGCCGAGCAGCAGGCAGGCGATCATCGGCAAACCGGCCATCTTGGCGAGCAGCGCCACGCCATAGGCGCCGAGGCCGAAATAGGCCGCGTGGCCGAACGAGGCGAGCCCGCCGACCGACATCAGGAAGTGCAGGCTGACCGCGAAGATCACGAAGATTGCGATCTCCGAGCCGACCGTGAGCAAATAATTGCCGGCGACGAAGGGCAGCGCGGCGGCGAGGACGAGCACGGCAATCGCGGCGAACCGCTCGTTCATCGTCAGCGGCCGCCACGGATTGACGGTCAGCCCCGGCGTGCGCCGCGCCGGTGCCTCCGGCTTGCCGAACAGCCCCCAGGGACGGACGATCAGCACCACCGCCATCACCAGGAACACCAGGATGATGGAGATCTTCGGGAAGATCAGGATGCCGAAGGCGTTGAGCTCCGACACCAGCACCGCCGCGACGAAGGCGCCGATGATGCTGCCGAGGCCGCCGATCACGACCACGACGAAGACCTCGACGATGACGCGCAAATCCATCGCGTGGTTGACCGCATCACGCGGAATCTGCAGCGCGCCGCCAAGCGCGGCAAGGAAGACGCCGAGCGCGAACACGCTGGTGAACAGCCATTTCTGATTGACGCCGAGCGCCGCCACCATGTCGCGGTCCTGCGTCGCCGCGCGCACCAGCACACCCCAGCGGGTGCGCTGGAACAGCAGCCAGAGCACGCCGAGCACGACCGGCCCGAGCACGATCAGGAACAGATCGTAGCTTGGAATATTTTGGCCGAAGAAATCGATCGCGCCCTTGAAGCCGGGCGCGCGGCGGCCGACCAGATCGTCCGGGCCCCAGATCAGCACCACGAGGTCCTCGACCATCAGCGTCAGGCCGAAGGTCGCGAGCAACTGGAACAGCTCTGGCGAATGATAGATTCGGCGCAGCAGCACCATCTCAACCAGCACGCCGATCGCAGCAACGGCCAGCGCCGCAACGACGATGCTGCCCCAGAAGCCGAGCGCGCCGGAAAAGCGCTCGGTCAGGGTAAAGGCGACATAGGCGCCGAGCATATAGAACGCGCCATGCGCGAAATTCACGATCCGCGTCACGCCGAAGATGATCGACAGACCCGAAGCGACCAGGAACAGCGACGCCGCGCTGGCAAGACCGGTCAGGAACTGGACGACGTAGAAAGCCATGGGCGGTCCGCGTTGGAGTTTCCGTTCACCTCGCCCCGCCTGCGGGGAGAGGTCGAACTCAAGCGCCAGCTTGAGTTTCGGGTGAGGGGACTCTCCGCGCGCTCGTTCGCGGAGATAGCCCCTCACCCCAACCCTCTCCCCGTAAGAACGGGGAGAAGGAGAAGTTTAAGCCTCTCCCCGCAAGAGCGGGGCGAGGGAGAAGAAAAAATCAATCCTTCGGCCGCAGCTTCTCGATCTCGGCATCGCTGGGCAGATAATCCGCCCCCTTGCGATAGGCGGTGTCGACCATGATGCCCTTGCCGTCCTTCAGCGCGGTCTTGCCGGTGAAGGCGCCCAGCGTCGACTGGTGATCGATCTTGCGGAAGGTGATCTCGCCGAACGGCGACGGCATCGAGATGCCTTCCGCCGCCGCGATCAGCTTCTCCGGATCGCTCGAACCTGCCTTGGCAAGGATCGCCGCCGCCGCCTTGATGGTTTGGTAGCCGACGATCGAGCCGAGCCGCGGATAGTCGTTGTACTTGGCCTGATAGGCCTTCAGGAACGCGTCATGCTCCGGCGTCTTGATCGCGTACCAGGGATAGCCGGTGACGATCCAGCCCTCCGGCGTCTCGTCCTTGAGCGGATCGAGATATTCCGGCTCGCCGGTCAGGAAGCTCACCACGGTGCGGCCCTTGAACAGGCCGCGGGTGTTGCCTTCGCGCACGAGCTTGACGAGGTCTGCGCCGAAGGTGACGTTGAGGATCGCTTCCGGGTTCGCCGCCGCAACCGCCTGCACCACCGGGCCGGCGTCGATCTTGCCCTGCGGCGGCCACTGCTCGTCGACCCACTGGATATCGGGCCGCTTCGCCGACATCAGCTTCTTGAACACCGCGACCGCCGACTGGCCGTATTCATAGTTCGGCGCGATCGTCGCCCAGCGTTTTGCAGGCAGTTTTGCGGCTTCTTCCACCAGCATTGCCGCCTGCATGTAGTTCGACGGACGCAGGCGGAACGTGTAGCGGTTGCCTTTCGACCACGTGATCGCGTCGGTCAAAGGCTCAGCCGCAAGGAAAAACACCTTCTTCTGGTTGGCGAAGTCGGAAACGGCAAGGCCGATGTTGGAGAGGAACGTGCCGGTAAGCATCGCGACGTTCTCGCTCGACACCAGCTCGTTGGCCGCGGTCTGCGCATCCGCCGGCTTGCCGCCGTCGTCCTTGGAAACGACCACGAGCTTCTTGCCGCCAATACCGCCGGCGGCATTGATCTCCTCCACCGCCAGTTGCCAGCCCTTGCGATAGGGCTCGGTGAACGCCGGCAGCAAGGAATAAGAGTTGATCTCGCCGATCTTGATTTCGCTCTGCGCCATGGCCTGCGTCGTCATGGCGCTCGTTGCCATGGTCGCGACCGCGATCGCCAATCCCGCCCCTACGAAATAACCACGCATCCCGTCCTCCAGTTTTTCTTCAAAGAGATTATCGCAATCCGTCTTCGCCTTTGATCTCGCCGACCGTCAGCCCGCCGACGCGCGGCAGCGGCCGTCCACTGTCGGTCACCGCGACCGCGACCATGATCTCGTTGGCCCGCGGCGCGTCGTTGATCTGCACCTCCATGCCGTCGAAATGGCTGCGCACGAAGGCCGCGTCCTTGTGCCCGAGCGGAATATCCAGCGTGGTGCCAGGCCCCGAGCGCTTCTTCGACGACGGGATCAGCGCCGCGCCCTTCGACAGCACCTTGCGCACCGGCGCGCCCATCTTCGGATGCAGGATCGCCGCCGCATGCTCGAGCTCGCCATTCTCGCCGACGGCGGCGGCCTTGCCGTAGCTGTGCGCCTTGGCGCCGTCGATGCCGAGCGCGGCGACGGCCCGCTTCGAGAGCAGTTCGCCGAGTTCCTCGCCGATCGCGATCAGCGGCGACAGATCCTCGACATAGCGGCCGGCAAAGGGGTTCTCGATTACGGCGATCGCGGCGGCCCGCCTTGTCGGCGGTGCGATGGTCTTGCCCATCTCCAGATGGGTCTCCTCGACCACTGTGACGATCTTGCGAATGACGGCGCTCATCTTGCCTCGCTCCCGGTCATGCCTGCAGCAGGTGTTCTGTCGTTCTTCTCTGTAACGCGTGCGATGCCGGCGCCCCAATCCCAGTTGCACCGACAAGCCGCGTTTCGCCCAGTAGACGCAATGCCGCGCCCTCGATCAATCCCGACATCAGGAGGTCGCGCGCCCGCGCCGCCCCCGCCTCGAGCGCCTGCTCGACCTCGTGTTCCGCCAGCCGCCCGACATCGCGGGTCACCAGCCGCGCGCCGAGGTCGCTGTCGGGCTGCAGCTCGCTCGCCGGAACGCGCAGGATCGTGGGATGATTGGGCAGATCGACCGCATTGGCGATCACCGTCGCCGCGGCATCCGCCTGCGAGGCCGTCCGCGCCAGCACGGTGACGGCATCGGCAATGCCGAGCGAGAAGCTGCGGCCGTGGCGGCCGCTGGTCGCGATGCCGCGGACCGGCGTGTCGGCATCGACCGTCATGGTGCGCATCACGCCATGGCGGTCCGGGCGGTCCATCAGACCGACGGTGAATTGTTCGCCGTCGCCGAGATGCAGGGCAATGTCGCCGCCGTTGTTGACATAGGCACGGTCGAGCGGCGCGGCCTCAAGCATCGCGCCCAAAATTTCCTCGGCGACCGAGCCCGCAACCGCTGCCATCGGCGTGATGAAGCAATCGGCGGCAAACGGCGCGACCGCCGCATGCATGCGCTGTGCGACCACACCTTTCAGCGTGCACCCGCCCGGAGCGGCTGCGCTGCGCAGTTCGGCCAGTTCCGCGCAGAGTTCGTCGAGCAAGCCGGTGAAGCGCGCCGCCGCAGCCTGATAGGCGGCGCTGACGTCCTTGTCATTACCCTTGGCCTCGATGACCAGATCAATCGGGCCGTCCTGCAAATGCAGCCGCTTGCCGTCAGGAAGAAGCGCGATTTGCGGGAGGCTAGAGCCTTTTCCGTTCCGATGGAATCGGAACGGGGCTCTAGATTCTCGTTTTGACGCGTTTTCTTTGCGCGAACCGGTATCCACTTCGCTGGAAAACGCTCTGGTCATGCGCGCCGCCCGGGGAGAAACGGCATCGGCCGGACTTCGGCACTGTCCCGCAGCGATGACAGCGGCCGGACGTAATCCATGTGGCCGCCTAGCGCCGCGTAGTCCGACAGCTTCATCGTGAACTCGATCGGCGCCACCAGCGCCGGCGTCGGCACGTAGCCGAAGGCGCCGGCCGGCATCTGCGTGACATCGACCATGAAGGTGATACCGCCGCCGGGCCAGACATAGACCGGCGCACCGCCGCTGGTCACCCGCGTCAGCGCGTCCTTCACCGAGCGCGTCAGCCGCACCGGATTATCGGTGACGCCGGCGCGCAGCGATCCGCCCGCGCCGCCCATGAACAGCACGGTGCACAGCGCCGGCTCGCGATTCTCCTGGATGCGCTCGACCGAAAATTTGAGGTCCGCCGGCATCTCGGTCTCGATCGGCTTCAGCGCCTCGTCGAGCACGTAGTAGGACGCATGCTCGCCGGTGGTCGAGACCATCAGCATGGTGAGCCCGGGCCGCGCCTCCTTCGCATTGAAGGGGCCGAGGATCGACAGCGGATCGGAGATGTTGGTGCCGCCCCATCCGGTGCCGGGATCGGCGACCTGGAAATAGCGGCCGGGCGTCGAGCGCCGCCCCTTCATCTTGATGCCGGTGTCGGCGATGTCGAGCAGCTTGCCGGCCTGGTGTTCGCTGAGCACGCCGGTGATGTGATCGTCGACCACCACGACCTCATCGACCTTGCCGTGCCATTGCTTGGCGAACATGCCGATCGTCGCCGAGCCACAGCCGACCCGCATGCGCTCTTCTGCCACACCATTGACGATCGGCGGCCTGCCGGCCTGCACCACGACGGTGGCGCCGCCGTCGATGGTCAACTCGACCGCCTTGCAGTTGGAGAGATCCATCAGCGTGTCGCAGGTGACGCGGCCTTCCTTCTTGGAGCCGCCGGTCAAATGATGCACCCCGCCGAGCGAGAGCATCTGCGAGCCATATTCGCTGGTCGTGACATGGCCGACCGCCTCACCGTCCGCGCGCACGGTCGCGGTTTCCGGGCCGAGGTAGCGGTCGGTGTCGATCTTCACCTTGACGCCGCAATACGAGAAAATGCCTTCAGTCACCACGGTGACCATGTCGACGCCGTCGACCTCCGACGACACGATGAAGGGCGCCGGCTTGTAATCCGGATAGGTTGTTCCTGCGCCGATCGCGGTGACGAACAGTTCGGGCTGGCGGACGATCTTGCCGTCCCAATCGCCGCTCACCTGGAACGGAACCAGCTTGCCGCCATGCGACACGGTGCGCTCCAGCACGACATGCGGATCGACGCGCACCAGCGTGCCGTCATGGTTGGCATAGCGGTCGCAGGCGCCGGCCGCGCCCGGCTTGATGTAACACATCACCGGACAGGCATCGCAGCGGATCTTGTCGCCGGCGGCGACGGTCATTGTGTCAGCCATCGTGACCAAGCCTGGACTTCTGGCGGCGGTCGATCATACTGCGCTTCCGCCTCCTATGCATATCGTTCGTATACGAATGATCCTGCGCGCGAGCCCGTTACCTGTCAAGCGGCCTTTGCAATCAAACCGTGCCCTTCGCGTGCGCACCCTGTTCATAAAGCGGGCACGCGCTGCAGCGCGGCATGCCGCCGCTTGCACGTTTGTATACAAACGTTATCCTCGTCGGCGATCCGACGCTGACGTTGCAGCGCAAACATCAAGGGAGAACCGGGGCAATGCGCCTGACCGTGAACGGCAGGAATCATGATGTCGACGCCGCTCCCGACACCGCATTGCTTCACGTGCTGCGCAACGACCTCGAATTGAACGGGCCGAAATATGGCTGCGGGCTCGGCGAGTGTGGCGCATGCGCGGTGCTGATCGACGGAGTCGCCGCCCGCGCCTGCGTGATTCCGATCGAGGGCTGCGCCGGACGCAATATCGTCACGCTCGAAGGCCTCGGCAGCCGCGAGCATCCCGATCCGGTGCAGGATGCCTTCATTCGCGAACAGGCCGCGCAGTGCGGCTATTGCCTCAACGGCATGATTATCACCACCAAGGCCTTGCTGATGCGCAATCCCAATCCGTCCGAGCATGAGGTGCTGGAGGCGTTGCGCTACAATCTCTGCCGTTGCGGCGCGCATATCGAGATCATCCGCGCGGCGATGCGCGCGGCCGGTCACGCCCTTGAGGCGCGCGATTGATGGTGGACGCACGGGCTCCTGAGCAACGCCAGCGCGGCTCGCTGTCGGTCGTCCGCCCTGCGGTGCTGGGCGCCGAAGATGAGTTCGAGACCTTCATCACCATCACGGCCGACGGCACGGTCAATGCCTATAACGGCCATGTCGATCTCGGCACCGGCATCCGCACCGCGCTCGGACAGATCGTTGCCGAGGAGCTCGACGTCTCCTTTGCCCGCGTCGTCGTGATCCTTGGCGACACCGCCGTGGTGCCGAACCAGGGCCCGACCATCGCAAGCGAGACCATCCAGATCACGGCCGTTCCCCTGCGCAAGGCCGCCGCGCAAGCGCGACACTTCTTGCTCGCACGCGCGGCCGAGCGGCTTGAGCTGCCGGCGAGTAGCCTCGCGATCGAGGACGGCCTGATCCGCGGCCACGACAACCGCAGCGTCAGCTATGGCGAGCTGATCGCGGACGAAACCATCCGGCTCGATCTTGCCGACGACGTTCCGGTCAAGGCCGTGAGCGCCTATTCCGTCGTCGGCAAGTCCGTGCCGCGCGTCGACGTGCTGGCGAAGGCCACCGGCGAGCTTGTCTACGTTCACGATGTGCGCGTGCCCGGCATGCTGCACGGCCGCGTGGTCCGCCCCCCTTACGCCGGCGTCGATGCCGGCCCGTTCGTCGGCACCAGCCTGATTACGGTCGATGAAGCTTCGGTGCGCGATATTCCAGGCCTCGTCGCGGTGGTGCGGATCGGCGATTTCGTCGGCGTCGTTGCCGAACGCGAGGAGAATGCGATCAAGGCCGCCGCGCAGCTCAAGGTGAGCTGGAAGCCGGGACCGGCGCTGACCGATCTTGCCGACGTGGAGAAGGCGCTGCGCGCCAATCCCTCGACCTCGCGCCAGCTGATCGACAAGGGCGACGTCGACGCCGCGATCAAGGCGGCCGCCAAGCCGATGCAGCGGACCTATCTCTGGCCCTACCAGATGCACGGCTCGATCGGGCCATCATGCGCGGTTGCCGATTACAGCGAGGGCGCGATCCGGGTCTGGTCCGGCACGCAGAACCCGCACATCCTGCGCGGCGACCTCGCGCTGCTGATCCAGCGACCGGAATCCGAGATCGACGTGATCCGGATGGAGGCAGCCGGCTGCTACGGCCGCAACTGCGCCGACGATGTTTCCGCCGATGCGCTATTGCTGTCGCGCGCGGTCGGCCACCCGGTGCGTGTGCAGCTCACCCGCGAGCAGGAACATGCCTGGGAGCCGAAGGGCACCGCGCAGCTGATGGACGTCAACGGCGGGCTCAACGCCGACGGCAGCGTCGCCGGTTACGATTTTGCGACGCGCTATCCGTCCAACGGCGCGCCGACATTGGCGCTGCTGCTCTCGGGGCGGATCGCGCCTGAAGCCGCGGTGTTCGAGATGGGCGACCGCACCGCGATCCCGCCCTACGACTACGAGAACATGCGCGTGATCGCCAACGACATGCCGCCGATCGTGCGCGCGTCATGGTTTCGCGGCGTCTCGGCGCTGCCGAACACCTTTGCGCATGAATCCTACATCGACGAGCTTGCGGCGGAGGCCGGGGTCGATCCGATCGAGTACCGGCTGCGCTATCTGAAGGATAAGCGCGCGATCGATCTCGTCAATGCCGTTGCCGAGCGCGCCGGCTGGACGCCGCGCCCGGTGTGGAAAGAGCCCGAGGCGGACGGCGACATCGTGCGCGGCCGCGGCTTTGCCTATGCGCTCTACGTGCACAGCAAGTTTCCCGGTTACGGCGCGGCGTGGTCGGCATGGATCGCCGACGTCGCGGTCAACAAGGCGACCGGCGATGTCAGCGTGACCCGCGTCGTCGCCGGCCAGGATTCCGGATTGATGATCAATCCGGAGGGGGTGCGGCACCAGATCGAGGGCAACGTCATCCAGTCGACCAGCCGCGCGCTGATGGAGGAGGTCTCCTTCGAGCGCGGCGCGGTGGCGGCGCGGGAATGGGGCGCCTACCCCATCATCAAGTTTCCTGAGCTGCCGAAGATCGATGTGTTGATGCTGCCGCGGCAGGATCAACCACCGCTCGGCGTCGGCGAGTCCGCCTCGGTGCCGAGTGCCGCCGCGATCGCCAACGCGATCTACGACGCGACCGGGGTCCGCTTCCGCGAATTGCCGTTCACGCCGGAGCGCATCCTGAAGGGACTGCGCGGCGAGCAGCCGGTCGCGCCCGCCCCGCTCCCGCCGCCTGCGCGGACGGCCGACCTCAACAGATGGCAGAATCCGTTTGTAAAGCGTGGCGGGATCCTTGCCGGCATCGCCGCACTCTGCGCAGCCGCGATCGGCATCGGCG
Organism: Bradyrhizobium sp. BR 1433; assembly: GCF_051547665.1. Taxonomy (NCBI): domain Bacteria; kingdom Pseudomonadati; phylum Pseudomonadota; class Alphaproteobacteria; order Hyphomicrobiales; family Nitrobacteraceae; genus Bradyrhizobium; species Bradyrhizobium sp. BR 1433. The sequence goes on along the minus strand of NZ_JBPUGG010000001.1, from coordinate 7,624,199 downwards.
CGGCCGTGCTGCCCTGGCGCGCGATCGCGCCAATCGCCCGGCCCGACGCCTCGGTCTATTCCGCTGCGACGATCGCCCGTGGCAAGGAGCTTGCAGCGCTCGGCGCCTGCGCCGTCTGCCACACGTCGGAGCATGGCGTCCTGAATGCCGGCGGCCGGCCGCTGGAGACGCCGTTCGGCACCATCTACACCACCAACATCACGCCCGATGTCGACACCGGCATCGGCGCCTGGTCCTATCCCGCCTTCGAGCGCGCGATGCGCGATGGCATCCATCGCGACGGGCGCCATCTCTATCCGGCGTTCCCGTACACGCACTTCGCCAGGACCAGTGATGCCGACCTGCAGGCGCTCTATGCCTATCTGATGGCGCGGACGCCGGTGCGCGCGGAGACGCCGGCCAACGCGCTCGCCTTTCCGTTCAATTTGCGTCCGCTGCTTGCCGGATGGAATGCGCTGTTCCATCGGCCCAACACGTTCCAAGGTGATCCCACTAAATCGGAAGTGTGGAATCGCGGCGCCTATCTGATCGAGGGGCTCGGTCATTGCAGCGCCTGCCACTCGCCGCGCAATGCGCTCGGCGCCGAACGGCAGCGCGCCTATCTCGCCGGCGGCTTCGCCGAGGGCTGGGAGGCGCCGGCGCTGACGTCGCTGTCGAAGGCGCCGATCCCCTGGAGCGAGGACGAGCTTTACGCCTATTTGCGCACCGGCGAGTCCGCCTGCACGGCGTCGCCGCGGGACCGATGGCGCCGGTCGTGCAGGAGCTCGCCGCGCTGGCCGACCAGGACATTCGCGCGATGGCGGTCTACCTCGCCTCGTTCAACCAGGGCACCGATCGGCCGGCCCACGATGCCATTGCCGCGAAGCTCGAAGCCGGCACCGTCGTCACCACCGCCGCCTCGGCCGGAGCGCGGATCTATCAAGGCGCCTGCGCGGTCTGCCATGAGGTCGGCGGCCCGCCGCTGTTCGGCAGCCGGCCGTCGCTGGCGCTGAACAGCAATCTGCACAGCGACGCGCCCGACAATCTGATCCAGGTGATCCTGCACGGCATCGCCAAGCCGGCCGTGACCGATCTGGGCTACATGCCGGCGTTCAAGGACAGCATGAGCGACGGCCAGGTCGCCGAGCTCGTCACCTTCCTGCGGCGGCAATTTGCCCCTGACAAGCCGGCCTGGGCCGATGTCGCCGCCACCGTCGGCCGTATACGGCAGACCATAGCGCGCTGACCTGCCATGTTCCGCCCGATACCCACTGGGCGGGCGGCGCCCGGCAGGCTAAGGTTCCCGCATGACCGTGACAGATATCGCGACCCGGACCTACAACCACGGCTGGCGGCTCGACCCGATCGTGCGCAGCCTGCTGGACACCGATTTCTACAAGCTGTTGATGCAGCAGATGATCCGGGAATGCTATCCGGACACGCGCACGACCTTTTCGGTGATCAACCGCTCGACCCATATCCGGCTCGCCGAGGTCATCGACGAGGCCGAGCTGCGCGCCCAGCTCGACCACGCCCGCACCATCCGCTTCACCAAGAAGGAGCTGATCTGGCTCGCGGGCAACACGTTCTACGGCAAGACCCAGATGTTCTCGCCCGACTTCATCAACTGGCTCTCGACCTTCCGGCTGCCCGAATACGAGCTGCACAAGGTCGACGGCCAGTACGAGCTGCATTTCCACGGGCCGTGGACCCACACCACGATGTGGGAGATTCCGGCGCTCGCGATCCTCAACGAGCTGCGCTCGCGCGCGGCGACCAAGACCTACGGCCGCTTCGCGCTCGACGTGCTCTACGCCCGCGCCAAGGCGAAGCTGTGGGCCAAGGTCGAGCGGCTGCGCAAGCTGGACGGCTTGCGGCTGTCCGATTTCGGCACACGCCGCCGCCATGGCTTCCTCTGGCAGCGCTGGTGCGTCGAGGCGGTGAAGGAAGGCCTCGGCCCCTCCTTCACCGGAACGTCGAACGTGCTGCTCGCGATGGACAACGACCTCGAGGCGATCGGCACCAACGCGCACGAGCTGCCGATGGTCGCCGCCGCGCTCGCCAATGACGACGAGGCGCTGCGCTGGGCGCCCTATCGCATCCTCGACCAATGGCGCCACACCTATGGCGGCAACCTCTTGATCGCGCTGCCCGATGCCTTCGGGACAAAACCGTTCCTGCGCGACGCGCCCGATTGGGTCGCCGACTGGACCGGCTTTCGTCCCGACAGCGCGCCGCCGATCACGGCCGGTGAAGAGATCATCAAATGGTGGAAGCAGAAGGGCCGCGATCCCAAGGAGAAGCTGCTGGTGTTCTCCGACGCGATGGATGTCGGCTCGATCGAGGAGACGTTCCACCATTTCAAGGGACGCGTGCGCGTCAGCTTCGGCTGGGGCACCAACCTCACCAACGATTTCGTCGGCTGCGCGCCCGACGGCACCGCCGAGCTCGACCCGATCTCGATCGTGTGCAAGGTGACGTCGGTCGACGGACGACCAGCCGTCAAGCTCTCCGACAATCCGGAGAAGGCGACCGGCATCCCGTCCGAGGTCGAGCGCTATTTGCGTGTGTTCGGCAATGTCGGCCGTGTTCGCACCGCAGTTCACGTCTAACAAAGCGTTTTCAAGCGAAGTGGACACCGGTTCGCGTGAAGAAAACGCGTCAAATAAAAGACTCCTCGCCAACCCACCATTCCATCGACTGACCTGACGAGTTTCGCATGCCCGCACCCAAGCCGCCTGCCTTCGAAACCCTGAGCCTGCACGCCGGCCAGCGCCCCGATCCCACAACCGGCGCGCGCGCGGTTCCGATCTATCAGACCACGTCCTACGTGTTCCAGGATGCCGATCATGCCGCGGCGCTGTTCAATCTAGAGCGCGCCGGCCACATCTACACCCGCATCTCGAACCCGACGACATCAGTGCTGGAGGAGCGGATCGCCGCGCTTGAATGCGGCGTCGGCGCGATCTGCACCGCCAGCGGCATGGCCGCGATGCATCTTGCGATCGCGACGCTGCTCAATGCCGGCGACCACATCGTCGCCTCCGCCTCGCTCTATGGCGGCACCATCAACCTCTTGGCGCACACGCTGCCGCGGTTCGGCATCACCACGACGTTCGTGAAGCCGCGTGCGCTCGACGAATTCCGTGCCGCGATCAAGCCGAATACCCGCCTCGTGATCGGCGAGACCATCGGCAATCCCGGCCTCGAAGTGCTCGATATCCCCGCCGTCGCGCAAATCGCGCATGATGCGAAGATTCCGCTGCTGATCGACAATACCTTTGCGACGCCCTATCTCAGCCAGCCGATCGAGCTCGGCGCCGACATCGCGATGAACTCGGCGACCAAGTGGATGGGCGGCCACGGCATCGCGATCGGCGGCGTCATCGTCGATGGCGGGCGGTTCGACTGGCGCGCCTCCGGCAAATTCCCGCAGCTCACCGAGCCCTATGCCGGCTATCACGGCATCGTCTTCGACGAGCAGTTCGGCAAGGCCGCCTTCATCATGCGCGCCCGCACCGAAGGCCTGCGCGATTTCGGCGCCTGCCTGTCGCCGACCAACGCGTTCCAGCTGCTGCAGGGCATCGAGACGCTCGGCGTCCGCATGGACCGCCATGTCGAGCAACACCCACGCGGTGCTGGACGCCCTCACCGCGAACAAGGCGGTCGACTGGGTGCTGCATCCCTCGCTGGAGACGCATCCGGATTACGCGCTGGCCAAGAAGCTGTTGCCGCGCGGCGCCGGCTCGATCGTCAGCTTCGGCATCAAGGGCGGCCGCGCCGCCGGCAAGAAGTTCATCGAGTCCCTGAAGCTGATCAGCCATCTCGCCAATGTCGGCGACGCCAAGACGCTGGTGATCCATCCCGCCAGCACCACGCATCAGCAGATGGATGCCGAGCAGCTCAAGGCCGCCGGCATCGGCGAGGAGCTGGTGCGGCTGTCGGTCGGCATCGAAACCGCTGAGGATATCATCGACGATCTCGGCCAGGCGCTGCGCGCCTCGCAAAGGACTTGAGCGCCATGCAGCTTTCCGTGAACGGATCAGACACCTTCATCGCGACCGGCGGCAAGCCGTTCGATCCGTCGCTGCCGGCGGTGGTGATGATCCACGGCGCAGGCTTCGATTCCTCGACCTGGGCGCTGCACAGCCGCTGGTTCGCCCATCACGGTTTTTCCGTGCTGGCGCCGGATCTGCCGGGCCACGGCCGCTCCGCCGGCAAGCCGCTTTCGACCATTGCCGAAATGGCCGACTGGATCGCCGCACTGATCAGCGCCGCCGGCGCGGCGAAGGCCCGGCTGATCGGCCATTCGATGGGCTCGCTGATCGCAATCGAGACCTCGGCGCGGCATCCCGACAAGGTCTCCGGCCTCGCGCTGATCGGCACCGCCGCGACCATGACGGTCGGTCCCGATCTGTTGAAGGCCGCCGAAGCCAATGACGTCGCTGCGATCGACATGGTCTCGATCTGGGGGCTCGGCTTCAAGGCCGAGCTCGGCGGCAGCCTCGCGCCGGGCCTGTGGATGCACCAGGGCGCGCAGCGGGTGCTGCAGGAGGCGAAGCCCGGCGTGCTGTACAACGACCTCAACGCCTGCAACGCCTACCAGAACGCGCTCACGGCGGCGGCCGCGGTCAAGGTGCCCGCCACCTTCATCCTCGGCGAGCGCGACATGATGACCCCCGCCAAGGCCGGCAAGACACTCGCCGCCGCGACGCCGAACGCCCGCACCGTGGTGCTATCGGGCGCCGGCCACATGATGATGGTCGAGCAGCCCGACGAGTTGCTGGCAGCGCTGCAGTAGCCACGCCGCAAGCTCCCCTTCCCCTCTCCCCTCATGTCCGCCGTAGCCTTGGCGAAGGCGGATGTGGGAGAAGGTGACATAGGCGGCAAACGGCCGCCGTTTCTAAACAACGCCGACGCGCAGCGTCGGCTACGGCGCCGGATGAGGGGTCCCTATCCGCGGAGACAGACCCTCGGCCGGCTCCGATGCCTTCGCATTCGAAGTGCCTTTTGCCGCTACCACCCCAAAATATCGAAAACAACCCCATGCAAAGGAGACGGGCGGGCGCCGGCAATCGGAGAAACCACTTGACGTGTGGGGCAACTCAGCGATATCTTCTATTATTCCGAATTCATGCAGTGGGATGAGTTTTGCTTGAATCGGCTTGCCGCGCTTTTGGTTCACCTCTCCCCGTCGGGGAGAGGTGAACTTTCGACACCGTTCCAGCGCAGCTTAATCTCACCATGCTCGAAGGCGCCTGCGCTACAGCGTACGCGTCCGTCGCGATCGCGGCCGAAAATTCTCACCCACCATGCCATTGCAAGGGCAACTTGGCGGGTAAGCACTTGATCCGTATCAATGACCAATGGCGGGTCGTGTTCCGGTGGACCGACGCGGGTCCGGAAGAACTGGAGATAATCGACTATCACGAGCCAGGACGTGTACTCATAAATCGAGGCGGCTCGGACCACGCGCATTGGATGTCTGCTATGGCCCAGACAGGAGCGCGAAAGCGGACATGGTCGAAAGTCCGAGAGGGACCATGAGCAGAACTGCAAGTAGCTGCCGTTACGCTCACCACGTGTACCGCACGACGCCCTTGCCGGCGTAGGAGCGCGTGACGTTGGAGAACTCGCCCTCGAAGGTCGCGGCCGCCGACCAGCCGTTGAGCCACTTCATCTCGGATGACGCCGTGACGAGCGCGGAATCGGCGGCCATCGCCGCGCCGTTCACAACGAAGCTGGCGCCAGGCAAGGTCTGGAAGGTGGCAGCGACGTCGCGGTCCGGGTTGAAGTCGTGCGCCCAGGCGAGACGCCCGCGCAAGGTGAGGATGCCGTCCGGCATGGCGAAGGATTTGTCGGTGCGCAGGCCAAGCTCGCTGCGCGTATCGGTGACGCTCTTCGAATTATAGGCCAGCGCAAAGATGTTGCTGCCGACGATCGCCTGCTCGGCGTAGGTCGGCAGATCGAACGTGACGAACTGCCCGGCCGTATATGGCGTGACGCCCAAACCCTGCGTGACGAAGCGATAGCCGCCCTCGACGCGCCCCGACCAGGCATTGGCATTGAACTGCGCGCGCAACTGATCGACGCCAGCCACCGTCACAAACCGATCGGTGGTGACGTCCTGCCAGCCATAGGCCACGGCGCCGGTGATATAGGCCGGCCCGACATTGTGCCGGATGAAGCCACCGGCCTGGAACAGGTCGGAGCGGCCACCGCCGAGATTGTTGGCCACCGCGAAATTGGTGCCGCCGCCGGCCAGCGCGAACCCCACGATGGTGTTCGGCGAGAAGCGGTAGTCGGCGCCGACCGCCACGCCATAGACGCTGCTCCGGGTATCGTTGGAGCCGACGACCGTATTGCCGTCGGTCCGCTGCGATCCGCCAAAACCGGCCGCCCACACGCTCCAGCGCTGCTCGAAGGAAGGCTGCAGCGGTGGCGCCTTGGTGTAGAGCGCAGCGTAAGCGTCGCGCTCGCTCCTGGCGCGGCCACTGCCCTTGGCGGCATAGGCCATGCTCTCGTCGGCATAGGCATTCGGACTGCCGCCCCCACCGATGGGATCGCCGCGCCCGGTGATGAAGGGATCGCTGATCACGCCCATGAACTGGTCCATCGCGTTGAACGTCGTCTGCTGAACGCCGGTGCCGATCTCGCCGGACAGCTGGGTCAGGCCTGTCGGTGTTAATGTGCCAAACACCAGCGGAATGCCGCCGGTGGTGTTGAAGAAGTTGATCAGCGCGTTGCCGACGTTCCGCTGGTTGACGTTCAAGCCGCTGCCGAAGTCCGGCGGCGTTGGACCGTTCGGCGGCGTAAAATTGAGCGCAAGATCGAGATAGGCGTTGTTGCCGTCGTAGCTCAGGCTCGGGGTAAAGCCCGACGGAAGGTTGGTGTTCACCAGCGAACTGAATGTGCCGATCACGCCGCCGCTGGCATTGACGATCGTGTATTGTTTGGCGACGTAGGTGCCGGCCGCAAACGTCGCGCGCACGGTGGCGCCACCGAGCGTCGCAGTGCCTGCCACATTGGTGCGGTCGGCGCTCGCCGGCGAGACCTCGATCAGGTAGCTCGCAGCCGACGTGAACACCAGATTGCCCTGCACGGTCAGCGTGCCGATCGAGTTGCCGGGCGCCAGCGCACCGCCATTGATGGTGGTGTTGCCCACCGTGCCGCTGCCGCCGAGCGTGCCGCCGGCATTCACCGTCAGGGCCGAGTTCGCGATCGAGCCGTCCACAATCAAGGTGCCGCCGTCGACCGCGGTCGCGCCGGTATAGGTGTTGACGCCCGCGAGCGTCAGCGTGCCGGTGCCAGCCTTGGTGAGCGAGCCGCCGCTGCCGCCGCCGAAACCTCCATCCTGCAGAACGCCGGAGAATGTGGTCGCCAGGTTGTTGCCGCCCACCTGCAGGTTCTTCGAGCCGAGGAAGATCGCGCCGGCGCCCTCGATCGAGCCTGCCGTGATGCCGGCACTGCTGAGCAGCGACAGATCAATGCTCCCGCCCGCGCCGTTGATGAGCCGCGCCGTGCCGCCCGTGCTCGTATTGACGAACCGAAGGCGGCCGTTGTTGGTGATGCTGGCGCTACCTGCCGTGCTGGTGTTGAAGAACTGGGTGAGGTTATTGTTGGTGATGGTGGCGTTGTCGGCCGTGCTGCTGTCGCGGAATCCCAGGGCGCTGCTGTTGGTAATGGTGGCGCCGCCGGCCGTGCTGCTGTTCCTGAAATTCAGGAGGGAGCCGTTGGTGATGGTGGCACTGCCCGCCGTGCTGCCGTTGCGGAATTCCACAATTCCCAGGGTGTTGGCGATCGTGGCGCTGCCCGCCGTGCTGGTGTCGGCGAAGAACAGGACGCCGCTGTTGGTGATGGTGTTGGCGATGGAGGCGCTACCCGCCGTGCTGGTGTTGAAGAAGCCAACGGTGCCCTGGTTGGTGATGGTGGCATTGCCGGCGCTGCCGGTGGCGCCGAAATTGACCGTTGCGCCGGTGTCGTTGATGATGGTGGCACTGCCGGCCGAGCTGGCGCCGGCGAAACCGACGCTGCCGGTAGCTGTGTTTGTGATGGCAGCGCTGCCGGCAGTGCTGGCGCCGTTGAAATTGAGGGCGCCGTTGTTGGTGATGCCGGCGCTACCTGCCGTGCTGGTGTCGAAGAACTGGATAAGAGCGTTGTTGGTGAGGGTGGCGCTGCCAGCGGTGCTGGTGCCGTGGAAGTTGAGTACGCCGGCGCCGTTATTGGTGATGACGGCGGCGCCGGCCGTGCTGCTATCCCTGAACTCGATACCGAAGTTGTTGGTGATGGTGGCGGCGCCGGCCGAGCTGTTGTTGAAGAAGTACAGGTTGGCAAGGCCGTTATTGATGGTGGCGCTGCCGGCGGTGCTGGTGTCGAAGAACTGGATGGTGCTGTTGTTTGTAATGGAGGCGCTGCCAGCGGTGCTGGAGTTGAAGAAGTTGAGGCTGCCACCGCCGTTGTTGATGATGGAGGTGCTGCCAGCACTGCTGGCGCCGCTGAAGTTGAGGGTGCCACCGGCGTTCACCGTCAGGGTCGAACTGGCGATCGAGCCGTCCACGGTCAAGGTGCCGCCGTCGACCGTGGTCGCGCCGGTATAGGTGTTGGCGCCCGAGAGCGTCAGCGTGCCGGTGCCGGTCTTGGTGAGCGAGCCGCCGGTACCGCCGCCGAGACCTCCATCCTGCAGAATGCCGGAGAACGTGGTCGACAGATTGTTGCCGCCCACCTGCAGGTTCTTCGAACCGAGGCTGATGGTGCCCGCACCCTCGATCGAGCCCGCCGTGATACCGGCACTGGTGAGCGACGACAGATCGATGTTCCCGCCCGCGCCGTTGATGAGCCGCGCCGTGCCGCCGGTGCTGGTGCTGAAAAAGCGGAGGAAGGCGTTGTTGGTGATGGTGGCGTTGCCAGCCGTGCTACTGTTGAAGAATTCAAGAGCGTCCTGGTTGGTGATGGTGGCACTGCCGGCGGTGCTGGTGTTGAGGAAACGGGCCGCGCCGATGTTGTTGGTGATGGCGGCGTTGCCGGCCGTGCTGGTGGCTAGGAAAACCAAAGTGTTGTTGTTGGTGATGGCGGCACTGCCGCCGTTGATGACGATGCCGGCGCCGTTGAAGGCCAGAGTTTGTCCGTTGGTGAAGGTGTAACTCGACGCCCCGGCATTGAAGGTCCAACCGCCGACGAAGGTATCGGCCAAGAACGACACGTTGTTCTGGTTGGAGGTGCCGAAGAAGGCGGTGCCGGTCGGGACCGCGGCCGGGGTCCAGTTGGCGGCCGCGTTGAAATCGCCGCTGGTCGGGCTGGTGAGCCAAGTGGCGTCCTGCGCCGATGCCGGCAGCGCCGCGGCGACCAGCGCCGAGGAGACGAGCAGAACGGCGCGAGCCGCCCTGCCCACTCGGTGCGTTGTCCGCGCCGATCGCATTTCCACCTTTGCCACGCCCTATTCTCCCATTCAGGCCCGAGCACCGCATTCGGCGATCGGGATTATCGACTCACATTGAAGTTGGGTGTCGCCGTTGATGTTGATGGTGGCCTTGCCGGCGGTGCTCGTGCCGGAGAAAAGAAGGATGGCGTTGTTGGTGAAGCTCGGTGCAGATGCGGAATCGTTGACGATGCCGGTGCCGTTGACGGTCAACGTAGTACCATTCCCCTGAAGGATGAAACTGTAGGCCGGCACGCCCACGCTGAACTGGATCGTGTTGATCGATGTACTGGCGCTGATGGTCACCGAGGTGGGGGTGCCATTGTTGGCGAAGGTCGCGCTGCCGTCGGGAACGGTCGGCGTGGAGCTCCAGTTGACGCCCGTGGTCCACTCACCCCCGGGGCCGTTCCAGGTGCCGTCGACGGCTTGCGCGGCGTCCGGGGCAAGCATCGCGATGACGCCGAGGCACGTCGATGCGAGCAGCGCAGCGCGCAATGCACGCCTGCACGCCCGGCGCTCCGATCGCAGCATCCTGCCGTGGTCGGCCACCGGCAGATCCTGAGCTGACGCCCGCCCCCTGAAAACGACAATCCTTGAGGAGACCGCGATGGAAATGAACGCGCACAATTGACGCTCAAGCATTCTCGCTTCCCGAGCAAACTTTTGAAAAAACCAGCCAACGCGGGAAATATAGGCAAAGCGACAGACTCGGGATGTAGCCGGGTTGCAACAGCAACCGATGACACCATTTGCTGAGCGACGCTTGCTCCCAGCGCGGACCGCAAAACGACCTGAACAAATCTCCAATTCCCCCAGCCAATCCGCGACTTGCGACCTTTGGCGCGACCACACTGAGGTCTCCCGCCGGAAAGGTTGAGCCGGGGAAATGAGACACCGGGTCGACAGAATGAGACGCCTTGCAAACCGAGAGCTCGCGCGGCACGCTGAGCACAGAAATCAAACGGAGAGTTCCTTGAAGCGGTCGGCGACTCGGATGCGTGGCAGGATGCCGTCTCAATTCCGCTTGGACCTGTCAGTCGCGCCGGGCAACGCGCACGAATTCGATCTCTGGCGCGGCGGCATGTCTCCTCTGTTCGCGCTGGACGCCGCGGATGCCGAGGCGCGCTCCTCCTTCGCGGTCCAAATGACCAGCTATCAGTTTGCGGACGTCGCCATCGTCTCCGGCCGTTCATCGGCCGCCACGTTTGAACGGACGGCGCCGTTGATCGCACGTAGCGGCATCGACAACATCTCGCTCGTTGTCTACGCGGAAGGCGGGTGTGCGTTCGACGCCGAGGGACGCGCCGCCGAGGTTCGCGCCGGAGACGTTGGTTTTCTCGACCTGTCGCGCCCCACCTCCTTGCGCGCCCCCAACTACGAGAGCCTCACACTGATACTGCCGCGCGCTGCGCTTCAACCGCACCTCGCCGACCTCGACGGCCTTCACGGACGGGTGCTGCAAAAAAGGAATCCGCTGAATGCAATGCTGGTCGGACATCTGCGGACGTTGTTCGCGGAAGCCCCGGCGCTGAGTCTGGCGGATGGCCGCGCGGCGGTGAACGGAACCGCGGCGCTCATTGCCGCGTTCGCCGGGCCGTCGGCCAACGGTCGAGACGTGATCGCGCGGTCCGAATCCGCCGCACCGATGGTTACCTTCCGGCGATTTATCGAGGCGAACCTGCATGATACGGAGCTGGGACCGGAGTTCATATGCCGCAAGCTTGGCGTATCGCGCGCGAAACTTTATCGGACGTTCGAACCGATGGGCGGCGTGAGCTCTTATATCCAACAGCGTCGACTGGGGCGCGCGCGTCAATTGATCACAGATCCGGCGCACGCCCACCAGCGCGTCGGCGTCATCGCCGCTCGGTGCGGGTTCGGCAGCATCTCGGTGTTCAGCCGCGCTTTTCGTCAGGCCTTTGGCCTGCCTCCCACGGAAATGCGTGAAGCACTTGAACGCGCCGAATTTGCCGATGTCGTGTTTTCCGGCGAGGCCGGTTTCGGGACCATGAGCCGGTGGCTGCTCGGCCTCGACACGGGCGGGACCTGAACTGCCCTCAGTTTCCGCTTCCAGCGGCGCGGTTGCCAGCCCGAAAAGTTCGACGTCCGCTCCAGGTCACAACCGGTGAAGCTCAGGACGAGCACAAGGTTTCCGCTTCGCCTCCAAGACCCGACATTTTGCACGTCTATGCGTACAGGCCTGGCCTGGTCGGTCCACACGGATCGCGTAGCCAAAAACGCTTACGCGCACGACCACGCAGGCGGTCGGAAGCAATTTCCAGGCGGCTGCTAGCGGCACGCGTCGGACGACGAAGGCACCGTTTGGCGGACGATGCCGCGACGCCGAACGCCCGCATTGTGGTGCTGCCGGATGCCGGTCACATGATGATGGTCGAGCAGGCCGACGAGTTGCTGGCAGCGCTGCAGTAGTCACGCTCGCGGTCCCTCTTCCCTTCTTCCCTTGTGGAAGAAGGTGGCGCGGACGCAGTCCGCGACGGATGAGGGGTCTGATCCGCGGATAGAGACCCCTCACCCGGCTTCATCTCGCTCCGCTCAATTTCGCCACCCTCTCCCACAAGGGGAGAGGGTGCATCTCGTGCGCGGATGGGCTCAGGATTACTGCTTCGCCGGCTTCCTTCCGATCGGGTGGATGTCGATCGCGCGCAGGCGGCCGAGGCGGAGTACGTCCATCGACAGGCTCCGGTCGATCCGGCTGTGGTCGAGCGCGCGGATCAGGTCGTCGACACCGTTGATCTCGATGCCGTCGAGCCTGATCACGACGTCCCCGGGCAGCAATGCCGCGCGCGCGGCCGGGCTGTCCGGCTCGATCTGCATCAGGAGCGCACCCATCTTGTTCTCGACCCCGGCCAGCACCGCGTGCCGCCGCGGCACCGGCGCGGTCTGCCCGGCGACGCCGATATAGGCGCGGCGGACATAGCCGTGGCGGATGATCTCCGACAGCACGAACTGCGCGGTGTTAGAGGCGACCGCAAAGCAGATGCCCTGCGCGCCGTTGATGATCGCGGTGTTGATGCCGATCACCTCGCCCTTCGACGACACCAGGGGTCCGCCGGAATTGCCGGGGTTGAGCGCGGCATCGGTCTGGATCACGTCCTCGATGGTCCGCCCGCTGACCGAGCGGATCGAGCGGCCGAGCGCCGACACCACGCCGGCGGTGACCGTCGATTCGAAGCCGAGCGGATTGCCGATCGCGACCACCAGCTGGCCGCGCCGCAGCGTCTTGGAGTTGCCGAGCGACGCGTAAGGCAGATCGCGCGCGCCATCGGCCCGCAGCAAGGCGAGATCAGTGTCGGGATCGACGCCGAGCACATGGGCGTCGGTGACGAAGCCCTCGGTGTCGCGCAGGCGGATCTCCTTCGACGATCCGACCACGTGGCTGTTGGTCAGCACGAAGCCGTCGGGCGAGATCACGATGCCCGAGCCAAGCCCGCCGCGCTCGCGCGCATTGCGCACCTTCGGCCCGGTTTCGACCCGGACCACGGCGGGACCGACGCGGTCGGTGACGTCGATCACGGCATTCGAATAGGCATCCAGCAAAGCCCGGTCGTCTTCCCGGGCAGCATCGGCCGTCGCCGCTGACGGCGTGTCACCGGCGGTATCTGAGGTAAAATCCAGCATGGCGAGAGTCCTTTGGCCTCCACAGATGGTGACCGGCTCCCCGCGCCGCAAGTGGTTACGCCCCCGCGCAGCCCTGCCCGGCTGGCTAGGGCAAGTTAAGTCTAGGACCGAAGCCGCTCGGCCACGCACTTGCTTCACCTCTCCCCGATGGGGAGAGGTCGATTTGCGAAGCAAATCGGGTGAGGGGCCGCAGCTCCAATGATGGACCGTAACCCCTCACCCGGCGCTATGCGCCGACCTCTCCCAAGGGAGAGGTGAAGCTCCGCCGTCGGTGCAGATCAGCCCAATCTCATCAGGCTCTACGGCGCCCGCCGCAACGTGCCGCCGCGCGCTTTGACCGGATCGAGCAGCGACCAGTCGCCCTCCGGCAGCACATGGCCTTTCGGGAACGGCGCGCGCAGCTCGAGGCCGAGCGAGCGCAGCACGCGGTCGTCGCGGTAGTAGCATTGCAGCACCACGCGGACGAGCGTCGCCGCGGCAGCGCCGCCATGGCTACGAAACTCCCGCGCCACCGCATCGCGCCCGGCATCGTCGAGCTCGGCGAGCGGCTTGCCCGCGAGCTTTGCCAGATGATCCAGCGCCTGCGCGACCAGCGCGGTGTCGCGGCCGAGCGTCGCCAGCATGTCGGCCTGGATCGCGGCATCGTCCGCCCCCGGCACCTTGTACTCGTCACTGGCGGGAACGATCATCGCGGCGACGGTGCGCAGATTGGCGCGCTGGGCTGCGGTCAGTTGATTGCTATCGGACATGTCGGTCTCGGGCGGTCTCAGTCGAACAGATTGGCGAGGCGCTGCTTCATCTGATCGGCGATGTAGAGCGCAAGGGCCTGGATGGTGGAGGTCGGATTCACGCCGCCCGAGGTGACGAAGATGCTGCCGTCGACGATGAAGAGGTTCTTCACGTCGTGCGAGCGGCCCCATTCGTTGACCACGGAGCGCGCCGGATCGGTGCCCATCCGCGCGGTGCCGAGCAGATGCCAGCCGCCCCACGGGATCGGATCGTTGATGCAGATGTCGGTGGCGCCGGCGGCCTCGAGGATCTCCCGGCCGCGCGCCAGCCCATGGTCCATCATCTTCCGGCTGTTCGCGCTGATCGTGTAGTCGATCTTCGGCGCCGGGATGCCGTGGCTGTCCTTCAACACGGGATCGAGCGTGACGCGGTTGTGCTCCTCCGGCAGATCCTCGCAGATCGCGGAGACCGCGAGACGATGGCCGTTGAGCCTGCGGAACACGCGATGATGATCCTTGCCCCAGGGCAGGATGCCCTTCTGCTCGCTCGCGACCGCCTCGAACACCGGTCCGGCGCCGCGGCCGAACTGGATGCCGTAGCCGCGGACGAAGCCGCGCGACAGATCGGTGTCGTAGAACTCCTTGCTCCACAGGCAGGTCGGCGGCGCGCGGTTGCTGTCGGTCGGCTCCTTCACGAAGCCGTAGATCTGCGCATAGGGGTGGAACATCAGGTTCTTGCCGACCAGGCCCGACGAATTGGCAAGGCCATTCGGGAATTTGCCTGACACCGAATTGAGCAGCAGCCGCGGCGTGCCGACACCGTTGCAGGCGATGATGACGACTTCGGCCGGCTGAAACTGCTCGACGCCGTCCTTGTCGTAATAGACGACGCCGGAGGCCATGCCGTGCTCGTTGGTCAGGATCTCGCGCACCCGGCAATGGGTCTTGAGCTCGACCCCGGCACGGACCGCGTGCGGCCAGTAGGTGATGTCGGTCGAGGCTTTGGCACCCTGCGCGCAGGCCGGCGTGCAGTGGCCGAGATTGATGCAGCGCGCCCTGCCCTCATAATCCATCGTCGCCACTGTCGTGTCCGACGGCCACCAGTGCCAGCCAAGCTTGTTCATGGCGTTGCCGATCAGCGGGCCCGACAGGCCGAGCGGCTGCTGCGGCATCGGCGGGCGGCTCAGCGGCGACAGCGGATCACCCGACAGGCCCGAGACGCCCATCATCCGATCGTTCTCCTCGAAGAATGGGGTGAGCGCGTCGTAGTCGATCGGCCAGTCGTCGGCAACGCCGTCCAGCGTCTTCACCTTGAAGTCGGACGGATGCAGCCGCGGCCAGTGCGCGGTGTACATCACCGTCGAGCCGCCGACGGCGTTGAAGTTGACGACCTTGATCGGCGAATTGTCGTCGTTGATCGGATAGTCCTCGGGACGGCGGCGGACATTCGGGCTGGACGACCACTCACCGTAGAACTTCGCCTCCCAGTCGCGCCCGGTGCTCGGATATTCAGCAGGATTCATCCAGCCGCCCTGATCGAGGCAGAGGATATGCATCTTGGTATCGGCAAGGCTCCAGGCCACCGCGGCGCCGGACGCGCCGGCGCCGATGATCAGGACGTCAACGGGATCGTTCTTCATTCTTGTTCCTTGGAGTTTCTTCTTCTGTCATTGCGAGCGAAGCGAAGCAATCCATTCTTCCCCAAGCGGCGAGATGGATTGCTTCGTCGCTTCGCTCCTCGCAATGACGGGGTGATGCAGCTCAATTCACGATTCTCACCGGCAAGCTTCGTATACCGCGGATGAAATTGGAATAGAGCCTTTGCGGCGGGCCCATCAGCTCAAAACGCAGGTCGCGTGCCAGAACCTCCTCCCAGAGGATACGCAGCTGCTGCTCGGCGAGGCGATCGCCGACGCAGCGGTGGACGCCGGCGCCGAAGGCGAGATGCTGGCGCGGCTTGGCACGGTCGATGATGAACTCATCGGCGCGCTCGATCTTGTCCTCGTCGCGGTTGCCCGAGATGTACCACATCACGACCTTGTCGCCCTTCTTGATCCGGCGGCCGGCGAGTTCGACGTCGTTGCGTGCGGTGCGGCGCATGTGCAGCACCGGCGTGTGGTAGCGGATGGTCTCCGACACCAGGTTCGGGATCAACTCGCGCCTCGCGCGGACCAGCTCGAACTGCGCGGGGTTCTCGCACAGCGCCATCAGCCCGGCCGACATCGAGTTGCGCGTGGTGTCGTTGCCGCCGACGATCAACAGCCCGATCGTGCCGATGAACTCGCGCGGCTCCAGATTCCGCGTCGCCTCGGAATGCGCCAGCATCGAGATCAAATCGAAGGTCGGCGGCGCATCGGCCCGCGCGTCCCACAGCTTGCGGAAATATTCTCCCATCTTGACCAGCTCGGCCGTGCGTTCGGCCTCCGAATGCACCACCGCGTCGGGGGATTCGACGTTGGCGATCGCGACATCCGACCACCAGGTCGAGCTTGGCGCGGTCTTCCGAGGGAAAATCGAACAGCGTCGCCAGCATCATGTTGGTGAGGTCGACCGAGACCCGCTCGGCCCAGTCGAAGGTCTCGTTGCGCGGCAGCGCATCGAGCACGGCTGAGGTGCGCTCGCGGATCAGGGCGTCGAAATTGGCAAGGTTCGACGGCGCCACGATTGGCGCCACGGTGCGGCGCTGCGCGGTGTGGCCGGGCGGATCCATGCGGATGAAGCTCGGCCGCTCCTGCCCTTCGGCTGGTCCGCGACCTGGATACCGCCGAGCTCGGAGGCGGAGGAATAGTTCTGGTGATCCAGCTCGACCGCGAAGATGTCGTCGTAGCGCGTCACCGACCAGTACGGGCCGTAGGCCGACGCCTCGCAATAATGCACGGGATCGTCGCGGCGGAGCTGCGCGAACAGCGGCCGCCAAATGTCATCCTGATAAAGCCGGGGATTGCTGACGTCTATGGACGTCGGCCTGCGCAGCGCCTCTCCCATCGCTTCACTCCCGTTAGGTTCCGTCGCCGCTTGGCGGGCGATCGTCGTGTCGGGCCGACGATAGAGGGAGATCCCGCGGCCGAGTAAAGCCGCGGGGCGGACAGTCCGCCGTGCGGAATGCGCGCAACCCGACGCACCCGGCAAATCCCGATAGCTGCCCCGCTCCGCGATGTTTGTCGGCAGCAGGAAGACCGGCTAGCCTTGCCGGCAATCAAACCATCGGGGAGCAACGACAGGTGGCCGAATTGCGCCAGGACAACACCGCCCAGACGGCTGCGCTGGACTACGACGTCATCATCATCGGCGCCGGCCTGTCCGGCATGTACCAGCTCTACCGGCTGCGCGAGATTGGTCTCAGCGCGCGCGTGTTCGAGGCCGGCACCGGCGTCGGCGGCACCTGGTACTGGAACCGCTATCCCGGCGCACGTTTCGATTCCGAGAGCTATTCGTACGGCTACTCGTTCTCGAAGGAGCTGCTCGAGGAATGGGAGTGGTCGGAGCATTTCGCCGGCCAGCCCGAGACCTTGCGCTACTGCAACCATGTCGCCGACAAGTTCGACCTGCGCCGCGACATCCAGTTCGAGAGCCGCGTCACGTCCGCGATCTTCCAGGACGACACGCGAAGCTGGCAGATCACGCTGGAAAGCGGCGCGCAGCACTCCTGCCGCTTCCTGATCACCGCGATCGGTCCGTTGTCGACGCCGACCCTGCCGCGCATTGAGGGCCGCGACGATTTCAGGGGCCAGTCGTTTCACACCGCGCGCTGGCCGAAAGAGAAGGTGGATTTCACCGGCAAGCGCGTCGCCGTGATCGGCACCGGCGCGACCGGCATCCAGACCATCCAGACCATTGCCGGCGAGGTCGGGCATCTCACCGTATTCCAGCGCACCGCCAACTGGGCGGCGCCGCTGCACAACGGCAAGATCGACGCGGAAACGCAAGGCAAGATCAAGGCCGGCTATCCCGAGATCTTCGCGCGCTGCAAGGAGACGTTTGCATGTTTCGTGCATACGCCCGATCCGCGCGGCGCGTTCGAGGTGAGCGAGGCGGAGCGCGAGGCGTTCTACGAGAAGCTCTATGGCGAGCGCGGCTTCGGCATCTGGCAGGGCAACTTCAAGGACATCCTGATCGACCGCAAGGCGAATGCGACGATCAGCGATTTCGTCGCGCGCAAGATCCGTCAGCGCGTGAAGAACCAGGCGGTCGCCGAGATGCTGATCCCGAAGAACCACGGCTTCGGCACGCGGCGGCTGCCGCTCGAGACCTTCTATTACGAGGTCTATAATCGCGACAATGTCGAGCTCGTCGATATCAAGGAGACACCGATCGAGCGGATCACGCCCGAGGGCATCCGGACCAGCGACAGGGACTACGCCTTCGACATCATCATCTACGCCACCGGCTTCGATGCCATCACCGGCAGCTTCGACAGGATCGATATCCGCGGCGCGCACGGTGCGCGGCTGAAGGAGAAATGGACGCACGGCCCCGAAACCTATCTCGGGCTGATGGTCGACGGCTTCCCCAACATGCTGATGTTGATGGGCCCGCACACCGCGCTCGGCAACATCCCGCGCAGCATCGAATACAGCGTCGATTGGGTCACCGGGCTGATCCGCTTCGCGCAGGAGAGAGACCTGACCTTCCTCGACGCCACGCCTGAAGGCACCGCCGACTGGACCGAGCATGTCAAGGCGCTCGGCGTCGGCCTGCTCTCCAACGAGGTCAATTCCTGGATGACCGGCATCAACCGCAACGTCGAGGGCAAGCAGACCCGCATCGTCGCCCGCTACAGCGGCAGCGCCCCGGCATATCGCGCGCGATGCGACGAGGTGGCGGCGAAGGGGTATGCGGAGTTGCGGTTGGGCTAACGTGCGTATTGAGACGATGCGCGAGCCACACCCACCGCCGTCGTCCCGGCGAAAGCCGGGACCCATAACCACAGGGTTGAGTTGTTGAAGGAGGCTGTGGCCCCGGCACCGTGCAACAATGACCATCGGTGGTTATGGGTTCCGGCTTTCGCCGGGACGACACAGAGTGTGTTGCGCCGTCACCTCACCACGCATCGATACACGGCCGCTTGCGGTGGGTCCGCGGCTCGACTTTCGGCACCGAGCGCAGGCCGGCCATGATCCAGTGCCTTGTGTCGGCGGGATCGATCACCTCGTCGATCTCGAGCACCGAGGCGATCGAGACCGCCTTGCCGTTAGAGCGTTAGCCGATCAGGTTGCAAGTAGCCCGCGGCGATGAAGTAGTTTGTGGATTCCGTGGGCGTGTAGGTGTCGATGATGCGCCCGACAGCATCCCAAAGGCCGCCGACGGTGCGTTCGGCGGCCTTCCGCAGATTTGCTTTGAGCTTGGCGAAGGCATTCTCGATCGGATTGAGGTCGGGACTGTAGGGCGGAAGATAGAGAAGCGTAGCGCCGGCCGCCTCGATCATCTCACGTATGCGGGGCCCTTTGTGGCTGGAGAGGTTGTCCATGATGACGATGGCGTGGTCTGGCAGCTCAGGAATGAGCACCTTTTCGACATAGGTCTCAAAGGCGTTGCGGTTGATGGGGCCATCGAGCACCCAGGGCGCGATGATGCCGCGTGTGGTTAGAGCGGCTACGCAGGTAGTTGTTTTCCAGTGGCCGTGAGGAACGCTGGCCCGCAGACGTTCTCCGCGCTGGCAGCGGCCATGGGTTCGCGCCATGTTGGTCGACGCCCAGGTCTCGTCGATGAAGACGAGCCGATCCCGGTCGAGCTTGCCCTGGCTCTCGCGCCAGGCCTCGCGTCGCTTCAAGACGTCCGGGCGATCCTGCTCTGAGGCATGGGCGGTCTTTTTTTACGCGTGATCTTGTGGCGCTCGAAGAAGCGGCGGATCGTGCCATAGCCAAAGGACAGGCCTTGTTTGCTCAAGCCGTCAC
This sequence comes from Bradyrhizobium sp. BR 1433, assembly GCF_051547665.1. Lineage (NCBI taxonomy): Bacteria > Pseudomonadati > Pseudomonadota > Alphaproteobacteria > Hyphomicrobiales > Nitrobacteraceae > Bradyrhizobium > Bradyrhizobium sp. BR 1433. Next base: position 7,604,544 of record NZ_JBPUGG010000001.1, on the reverse strand, counting down.
GCAATTCCTCGATGGTGATATCCGGCGCCGTCTCGAGCAGAGCCATGATCGTCGCCTGATGAGTATCAATCCGGTGGGACTTGCGGTCGCCGCCCTGAGCCCTCGGCTGGGCATCGCCTTGCTCCCGCTCGCGCGTTCGCCAGCGGCTTACGCTTGCCGCGCTGACGCCAAATCGCTCGGCAGCCTGCCGGCCTGAAATGCCACTCTCAATACAGGCAAGCACACGTTCGCGAAGATCCATCGACAGCGGTTTCGCCATGCCCGCCGGCCTCCAGCTCCGGCGACCAGCTTGAATCACCAAAACGCTGATTTGTGAATCCCCAACGATTCAGTCAGATCGGCCAACGCTCTAGCGTAGAGCTCGGCGACCTTGGTCTGGAAATACTTCTCGCGCTCGACCGGGTCCTCGATCGCCTCCATCTCCTTGCGGAAGCCGAGGCGGACATAGCCTTCGAGACCCATGCCGCCGAACTCGCCGGTCGGCCACGCCACCGTGAAGAACGAGGCGTGGAAGCCGCCGCCGATCATCGATTGCGCCCCTAAGCCATAGCCCTTGCGCAGCACGACGCCGAACAGCGGCACCGTGATGCTGGCGCCGGTGACGAACATCCGCGCGACATGGCGCACGATCGCGGTCTTCTCGGCCTCGGGGCCGACCATGAAGCCCGGCGTGTCGCAGAGCGAGACGATCGGGATGTCGAAGGCGTCGCACAGCTGCATGAAGCGCGCGGCCTTGTCGCCGGCCGGCGCATCGATCGCGCCGCCGAGATGCTTCGGATTGTTGGCGATCAGGCCGAACGGCTTGCCCTCGATGCGGATGAAGGCCGTGATCATGCCGACGCCGAAATCCCTGCGGATCTCCAGCACCGAGCCCTCGTCGGCGATCAGGTCGATCACGCTGCGGATGTCGTAGACGCGCAGGCGATTTTCCGGGATCGCACGGCGCAGCAGCCGCTGGTCCGGCGCCTTCCAGTCCTGCACCGCGCCCTGGAAGTAGGACAGATATTTCTGTGCCACCGTGGTCGCCTCGGCTTCGTCCTCGACCAGGATGTCGATCACGCCGTTCGGCGACTGGAAGGAGACCGGGCCGACCTCGGCCGGATGGTAGACGCCGAGCCCGCCGCCCTCGATCATCGCCGGACCGCCCATGCCGATCGACGCATTCCGAGTGGCGATGATGACATCGCAGACGCCGAGCATCGCGGCATTGCCGGCGAAGCAATAGCCGGAGACCACGCCGACCACGGGCACCAGTCCGGAGAGTTTTGCGAACTGCACGAAGGACGGGCCGTCGAGGCCGGTCATGCCGAGCCGGTCGGTATCGCCGGGACGCCCGCCGCCGCCCTCGGCATAGAACACCAGCGGCATGCGCCACTGCTCGGCGAGGCCGAGCATGCGGTCGATCTTCTTGTGGTTCATATGGCCCTGGGTGCCGGCGAGCACGGTGTAGTCGTAGGAGATCACCATGCAGCGCGCGCCATCGGCGCCGAAATCCTTGGCGTTGACGGTGGCGACGCCTGATATCAGGCCGTCGGCCGGGGTGTTCTTGATGAGATCCTCGACCTTGCGGCGGCGGCGCTGCGCCGCGATCGCGAGCGACCCGTATTCGACGAACGAGCCCTCATCGACCAGCTGCGCGATGTTCTCGCGCGCGGTGCGCTGGTTGGTCTTGCGGCGGCGCTCGACCGAGGCCGGGCGGTTCTCGTCCAGTGTGATCGCCTTGCGCGAGATCAGCTCGGCGAGGTCAGGCCGGATGTGATCGAGATCGATCGCGGCCTCCTCCGCCGCGTGATGGCCGTCGACCTCGGCAGGCTCAAAGAACAGGATCGGCTCGCCATGCATCAATGTGACGCCGATGCCGCCCGCGATTCTGGTCACCCGGCCGCCATGCGGCGCCGTGACGAGATGCTCCATCTTCATCGATTCCAGCACCGCGATCTGCTGGCCGGGCCGAACCAGATCGCCCTCCACGACCTCGATCGCCACGATCGTGCCCTGCAGCGGCGCGGGCACCGGGAGCGATCCCTCGGGAGCGGCTTCGGCAGCAACGGCCTTGGTCGCAGCCGCCTCGCTCACTTCGATCAAGGGTGCGGCGAGATCCTGCGCCGCGCCGACCAGCGCCGCAACATGGGTATCGATGAAGTTGGTGCTGATCTTGTTTCGCCCAAAACTCTGATGCGCCAGGACCGCGCCGAGAAACGGGATGTTGGTGGCGACGCCGCCGATCCGGAATTCACGCAAGGCGCGCGATGCCTTGTGCACCACGTCGGTCCATTTTGGGCTCGGCGAATGCACGATGACTTTTGCCAGCCAGCGAGTTCGAACGCGGCAGAGGTCCGGTAGCCGGAATAGCCGAACGTATCGACGCGAACGCCGGGCCCGGACGGCAGGTCGAACACGGCGAGCGTGCCGCCAGTCGGCTTCGTGATGCCCTTCTCGTCCATCACCTCCATGTTGACGCGCAGCTGCATGGCATAGCCGCGCGGCAGCGGCACCGCTGATTGCGCCAGCCCGAGCGTGGCCAGCGTGGCGCCGGCGGCGACCGCGAGCTGCGAACGCACGAGGTCGACGCCGAGCACCTCCTCGGTGACGGTGTGCTCGACCTGGAGCCGCGGATTGGCCTCGATGAAAGCGAACGCGCCCTCACCTTCGCCGGCTTCATCATCGACCAGGAATTCGAAGGTGCCGAGATTGTCGTAGCGCGCAGCCGTGGCAAGCTGCTTCGCCGCCTCGATGATGCGCGCGCGCATTCCCTCACTCAGCGACGGGCTCGGCGCTACCTCGATGAGCTTCTGGTTGCGGCGCTGGATGGTGCATTCGCGCTCCCAGAGATGGCTGATCGCGCCGTGACGGTCGCCGATGATCTGCACCTCGATATGGCGGGCCTTGCGGATCAGCCGTTCGACATAAACGGCATCGCTGCCGAACGCCGCCTTGGCCTCCGACTGGCAGCGCGCATAGGCCTCGTCGAGCTTGGCGGCATCCTCGACCACGCGCATGCCGCGCCCGCCGCCGCCGGCGATTGCCTTGATCATCACGGCGGCGCCAGCGCCGAGCGAGCCGAAGAACGCCTTTGCCTCGTCGAGACTGGTCGCGCCCGAAGTACCGGCAATGATCGGGACGTCGCATTTTTTCGCCAGCGCCTTTGCCTTGGCCTTGTCGCCGAACAGATCGAGCGCCTCCGGCGACGGGCCGACGAAGGTGATCTTCTCCTCGGCACAGCGCCGCGCCAATTGGGTGTTCTCGCTGAGGAAGCCGTAGCCCGGATGCAGCGCGTTCGCAGCCTGCGGCCTTGGCCGCCGCAACCACCGCCTCGATGTCGAGATAGGCCCGCGCGCCGCGGCCGGAGATCTCGCGCGCCTCGTCGGCTGCGCGGACATGGAGAGAAGCCGCATCATCGGCGGGATAGATCGCGACCGTGGCAAGGCCGCTTTCGCCGGCGGCGCGAGCAATCCGGATCGCGATCTCACCGCGGTTGGCAATCAGCAATTTCTTGAAGGACATGGACGGTTCCGTAAGTTGCTTACCTCGCCCCGCTCGCGGCGAGAGGTCGAAGCCGAAGCGAAGCGTAGGCTTCGGGTGAGGGGAGTCTCCGCAGGCTCGCTCGTGGAGACTTCCCCTCACCCGAAATTCGCGCTGCGCGCAAATTTCGACCTCTCCCCGCAAGCGGGGCGAGGTGAACACAGCGCGGCATCCCGTCAGCATTTGCACCCCTAGCGATCCTTCATGGTCGGATCGAGCACGACGCGCAAGGACTCTCCGAGCGCATTGAACGCCAGGGAGACGACGAGAATGGCAAGGCCCGGTGCATACATCTGCTCCGGGGCGATTTCCATGTATTGATAGGCGCGCGCCAGCATGGCGCCCCAGCTCGGGTCCGGCGGCTGGATGCCGAGGCCGAGGAACGACAGGCTGGCTTCGGCCAAGAGGGCAGCGGCGAGCAACAGCGTCACCTGTACGATGACCGGCTGCAGCGTGTTCGGCAGCACGTGGCGCCACAGCACATGCCAGGTTGGCGCGCCGAAGCCTCTGGAGGCATCGACATAGAGCTCCTGCCGCACGATCAGCGTGCGGGCGCGGACGATGCGCGCCAGCGCCGGAAACATCGTGATGCCGACCGCGATCATGCCGTTGGTCAGCCCGATACCGAGCGCACCGGTGACGGCGATCGCCAGCACGATGGCGGGGAACGACAGGAAGGTGTCGATGATGCGGCTGATGATGTCGTCGATCCAGCCGCCGAAATAGCCGGCGATGAGCCCGACCGGCAGCCCGATCAGGACCGCAACGCCGACCGCAAGCAGGCTGGCATAGACGGTGGCCGGTGCGCCGTAGATCAAGCGCGAGAAGATGTCGCGGCCGAGATCGTCGGTGCCGAGCAGATGGGCCGGCCCCGGCGGCGCCAGCATGTTGTTGACGTCCTGCGCAGTCGGCGCATAGGGCGCGATCCAGGGCGCGCCGATCGCGACGACGACGAGCACCACGAGCACCAGGATCGACAGCGCGGCGCGGAGGTCGCCGGCGAGCCAGCGCGCAAAGCGCCGTAGCCGCGTCGGCCGCGCCGGTGCCTTCAGGGGAGCGAGCGCCACCTCGGTCATTGCTCGATCCTCGGATCGACCGCGGCGCAGAGCAAATCGGTGATCAGGTTCACCGCGATCACAACCACCACCATGGTGAAGACGACGCCCTGCACGATCGGGAAATCGCGCTGGATCGCGCCGCGCACGATCAGGCTGCCGAGTCCGGGAATGGCGAACACCGCCTCGATCACCACGGTTGCCGCCAGCATGCGGTTGACCAAAAGGCTGATGATGGTGAGCAGATTGACGCCGACATTCTTCAGGCCGTGCTGCCAGAGGATGCGGGACATCGACAGCCCCTTGGCATGCAGCGTGCGGACATATTGCGACGACAGCACCTCCAGCAGCGCGCCGCGCAGCTGGCGCGCGACCTCGGCCATACCGTAGGCCGCGATCGCGATGCCAGGCAGCAGCGCATGCCTGATCGCATCGACCGGCGAGGCGCTGAAGGATTTTGCGCCGGTCGCCGGCAGCCAGTTCAGCTTCAGCGAGAATTCCGCCACCAGGATCATCGCGAGCCAGAAGCCGGGCACCGCGACGCCGAGCGACGCCAGCATGCTGATCAGCTTGTCGATCCAGCCGTTCGGCTTGATCGCGGCCATCACGCCCATCGGGATGCCGGTGACCAGCGCCAGCGCCAGCGCGATCACGACGATCAGCAGCGTGTTCGGAAACGCGCGCCCGATCGAGTCCGCGACCTTCTCGCCGGTCAATAGCGATTGCGAGAGATCGCCTTGCGCGACATTGCCGAGCCAGGCGCCGAATTGCACCAGGAACGGGCGGTCGAGGCCGTAGATCTTCCTGATCTCGGTGATCCGCGCGTCGGTCGCGTTGTCGCCCGCCAGCGTCACGGCGATGTCGCCGGGCACCAGCTTGAGCAGCGCGAACACCATGAAGGTCGCGAGCAGGATCACGGGCAGCGCCTGCACGAGGCGGCTGCCGACGACCCTGACCGGTGACCGTCGCGCCATCGTTAAAGCGCGATAAAATTTAGAGGGAACATCATCGCGCTTTAGCTCCTTTTTGAGCATGATCTTTTTCGGAAAACCGCTTCGCACTTTTCCGGATCATGCGCCCTCGAGCCAGACGTCGTCGTATTTCGGCTTGCCGAGCAGGTTCGGCCGATAGCCCTGCACCTTCTTGTTCATGGCGACCAGCTCGAACTGGAACGCCAGCGGCGCGACGAAGGCGTTCTCCATCACCAGCCGCTGCACGGTGGAGAACGCCTTGCGCCTGGTGTCGATGTCCTCCGAGGCGCGCGATTCCCTGATCGCAGCCTCGAGCTCGGCCGGCACCGGCGCGCGGCCGCCATTGTAATAGGCGTCCTTGGTGAACATCAGTGAATAGGTCAGGCTCGGGTCGGGCCGTCCGGTCCAGGCCGAGAGCAACCCTGCCCCTTTCTTCTCCGGACCGAAGAAGGCGGCAGAGGCCTCCGCGACCGGGGCGTTGACGAATCGCGCGTTGATGCCGGCCTTGCGCAGCTGCTCGATCAGGATCTCCTGACGCTGCACCGAATCCTGGTCCGGATAGCCGCCGAACTCGATCGGGGTGCCGTCCTTGAAGGCGGCCTCAGCGAGCAGCTTGCGCGCCTTGTCGGGATCGTACGGATAGAGCTTTGCGACCTCGGCGTCGTAAGCCCAATGCGCCTTCGGCAGGTTCATGTAGGCCGGCTCGGCGAGGCCGGCGAGCGCGGCCTTGACGAAGGATTCGCGGTCGATCGCGAAGTTCAGCGCCTGGCGGACCTTGATATTGTCGAACGGCGGCTTGGCCCAGTTCAGAAAGATCTGGAACACGTACAGCGTCGGGCCATGCACCACCTTGACGCTGGAGGCGCGCTCGATGATCACCTTCTGCCGCGGCGGCAGCTGGTAGATCAGATCGTTCTGCCCGGCGGTGACCGAGCGGGCGCCGGTGGTGAGCTCGGGAATGATCGAGATCTCGATGCTGTCGGGAAGCGGCCGTTCCGGCTTCCAGTATTTCTCGTTACGCTTGACCACGATCTTCTCGCCGTCGGCCCAGCTGACGAACGAATAGGCGCCGGCGCCGACCGGCTTGCGTGTCACGACGCCGCCCTCGGCCGCCTTCAGCGCCGCCGGGGACACCATCATGCCGGCGCGGTCGGAGAGATCCCGGGCAGCGCGGTATCGGGTGTCTTCAGCTTCAACGTCACCTGCTGCGGGCCGGTGACCTCGACCGCGGTGACCGAGAGCAGATCGGCCTTGATGTTCGACTTCGCATCGCTGCGGTTGCGCTCGAGATTGAACTTGACGGCTTCCGCATCGAGCGGCGTGCCGTCATGGAAGGTGACGCCGGCGCGGATGTTGAGCACCAGCGTGGTGGGGTCGGTGAACTTCCAGCTTTCGGCAAGGCCGGGCTTCGGCTTCAGCGTGTCGAACTCCCATTCGGTCAGCGTGTCGTACATCGTGAACAGGAAGGCGTGGTCGGAGCCGGCGCCGCCGGTCGCGGGATCGAGGCTCGACGGATTGGCCGGCGCCGAGATGCGCAAGGTGCCGCCCTTCTTCGGCGCGCCTTCCGCGAAGGCTCGGCTGCCGAGCGTGGTGCTGGCGAGTGCGCCCGAGATCAGCGCCATAACCTCGCGTCGTGTCGTCATCGTCATGGCAGGTCCTCCATTATCCCAGGGCGTCAATTTGAATTGGCTTAGCGGCAGACTGGCTGCAGCTCTCCCGCTTGCGGGGGAGGGAGTGCAGTTCCTTCGGGGTCGCTATTCGAACTGATCTCATCACGCGCTAACTCGGCGAAAAATTCGGGCGGTCGGCGAAATGGCAGGCCACCCAGTGATCGGGCTTCAGCTCGCGCCACTCCGGCACGCGGTCGGTGCAGAGTGGCTGCGCGTGCGGGCAGCGGGTGCGGAAGCGGCAGCCCGAGGGCGGATCGATCGGGCTCGGCACCTCGCCCTGCAAGACGATGCGGCTCTCCTGCCGCATCGTGGACGGCAGCGGCCGCGGCTCGGCCGACAGCAGCGCGATCGCGTAGGGATGCAGCGGTCGCTCGGCGACCTCCTCGGTCGGCCCGAGCTCGACGAACTGGCCGAGATACATCACCGCGACGCGCTCGCTGATATGCGAGACCACGGCGAGATCATGGGTGATGAAGACGTAGGTCAGCCCGAGGTCGCGCTGCAGATCGGCAAACAAATTGAGCACGTCGCCGCGGATCGACATGTCGAGCGCGGCCACCACCTCGTCGCAGACGATCAGTTTGGGTTTGAGCGTCAGCGCGCGGGCGATCACGACGCGCTGCTTCTGGCCGCCGGACAGCTGATGCGGGTAGCGCGCGCCGAACTCCTGCGGCAGGCCGACGCGCTCCAGCGCTTCCCGCGCCTGCCGCTCGCGCTCGGCACGGCTGCCGACACCTGCGAGCTCCAGCGGCTCCAGCACCGAGGCCAGAATGGTCATGCGCGGATTCAGCGCGGCGTTCGGGTCCTGAAAGATGATCTGGTAGTCGCGGCGATGGTTTTGAAACTCCCGGCGCGGCAGCGCCATTGGATCGATGCCGTCATGCAGGATGGCGCCGGCGCTGGGATTGAGCAGGAACACCAGCGCGCGGCCGATCGTGGTCTTGCCCGAACCGGACTCCCCGATGATGCCAAAGGTCTCGCCGCGGCGGACGTCGAAATTGACGCCGTCGACCGCCTTCACGGTGGCGCGGCGGTCCGAGGTCTGGAAGCGGACCTGAAGGTCGCGCACCGAGACGATGGCATCGCGGCGGGGCTCGGCACCGGCTGTGGTCATTGCGTCGCGACCTTCGCAGCCGCCGGCGCGCCGGGCGGATGCAGCGCACCCGGCAGATTGAGCTCGGCAAAGCGCCAGCAGCGCACTCTTCTGCCGCCGCCGGCGTCCTGCAGCCTCTGCCCGGCCTCGCAACCCTTCACCGCATACGCGCAGCGGGCCCGAAAGCGGCAGCCGTTCGGCATCTCCGCGATCGACGGCACCCGGCCCGGGATCGACGGCAGCCGGCCGTGGCGCGGGCTCAAATGCGGCAGCGAGCGCAACAGCCCCGACGTATAGGGATGCAGCGGCCGCACCAGCGCCTCGTCGACGGTAGCGTCCTCGATCACCTCGCCGGCATACATCGTGATCATCCGCGTGCAGGTTTCGGCGACGACGCCGAGATCGTGGGTGATCAGCATCAGCGCGGTCTTCGAGGTCTCGCTGATGTCGCGCAGCAGCTCGAGGATCTGCGCCTGCACGGTGACGTCGAGCGCGGTGGTCGGCTCGTCCGCGATCAGAAGCTGCGGCCCGCAGATCAAACTCGCCGCGATCATCACGCGCTGGCGCATGCCGCCGGACAGCTGGTGCGGATAGTCGTCGATCCGCCGCTCGGGCGAGGCGATGCCGACGCGGCGGAGCATCTCCAGCGTTTTGGCGCGCGCCTCCTCATGGGAAACATCGGTGTGGACGCGCAGCGTCTCGGCGATCTGGTGGCCGACGGTGAAGACCGGGTCGAGCGCGCTCATCGGCTCCTGGAAGATCATCGCGATCCGCTTGCCCCGGATCGCGCGCATCTGCCGCGCGCTGCAGGAGGCGAGATCGACGCCGTCGAACAGGATCTTGCCGTCGAGGCCGGCAAAATTGCCTGGCAACAATCGCAGGATCGACAGGCCGGTGATGGTCTTGCCGCAGCCGCTCTCGCCGACGATGCCGACGCGCTCGCCGGGCGCGACGTCGAAGTCGATGCGGCGCGTCGCCTGCCAGACGCCCTGCGCGGTCTTGAAGCGGATGCCGAGCCCCCGCACGGACAGCAGCGGCCGCGCGCCGTCGCGCGCACCCTCCACCCTGCGCTGTGCCGGCTGGCCTGCCTCCATCAGCCCGCCGCCCGCTTCTTTTCTTTCACCAGCTGCTCCTCCATCAGCATCTCGGTGCCGATGATGCCCTCGCGGGCGAGCTCATCGAGCTCGGCGTCGGAGAGCCCGAGCATGCCGCCGAGGATCTCGCGGTTATGCTCGCCGAGCGTCGGCGGCACCGAGCGGATCGCGAACGGCGCATCGCTCTCGCGAAACGGCATCGACGGCTGCGGATGCCGTCCGATGAAGGCGCGGTCGACCTGCTGGATGAAGCCGCGGGCGTGGAGCTGCGTATCCTCCAGGAGATCGATCGGCAGCCGCGCGACGCCGGAGGCAACGCCGGCAAATTGCAGCGCGGTCATCGCCGCATCGGCATCGCGCGCCGCGGTCCAGGCCGTGATCGCAGCCTCGATCTCGGCCTCGAGGGCGCGGCGGCCCGCGGCCGTCTTGAGCGTCTCGTCGGCCGCCCAATCCTCGCGGCCGAGCAGCCGCGCGAGCTTTGGCCACATCGCTTCGTCGGACACCGCGACGACGATCCAGTTGTCTTCTCCGGCGCAGCGAAAGCAGCCATGCGGCACGAAATCCGGATGGCGGTTGCCGTATTTGGTCGGCGGCTTGCCACTGGTCGAATGCGCGACGATCCAGGGCGCGGCGAACGGCATCATGCATTCGATCTGGGCGAGATCGATGAATTGCCCCTGCCCCGTCAGTTTGGCGTGGATCAGCGCGGTCAGCACCGCGGCGGCGCCGTTGAGGCCCCCGACGGCGTCGCCGAACGCGGTATGGCTCATGACCGGCGGACCAGCGGGATCGCCGACCACACTGGGCAGGCCGGAGCCCTGCTCCAGCGTCGAGCCGTAAGCGCGGCAATCGCGATGCACGCTGCCGGCGCCGAACGCCGACATCGACATCATCACCAGCTTTGGATTGATCTTGCTCAGCACGTCGTAGCCGAGACCGAGCTTGGGCAGCACCTCGACCGAATAATTGTCGACCACGAGGTCGGCATCGGCGAGCAGGCGCTTCGCCAATTCAAGCCCCTTCGACCGGGTCAGATCGAGCGTGATGCCGCGCTTGTTGCGGTTCATGATGCAGTAGCGCACCGACTTCTCGTACATCTGCTCCAGCACATAGGCCGGACGGCGGTCGACGCCGCGCCACCAATCCGGATACTGGGTCGCCTCGATCTTGATGACGTCGGCGCCGAGATCGGCGAGCGTGCGGGTGCAGATCGGCCCGGCCCAGCCCATCGAAAAGTCGACAACGCGGATGCCCTCGAGCGGCAAGCGGTCGGTTGCGGCGGGCTTGGGCGCCGGCACGCGCGGCGTAGCCTCGCGCCTCGCCTGCTGCTCGCCGAGATCAGGCACCCGGCCGCCGCGCAGCGGCGGCGTTGCGGTCAGCCGCTGTATCGTGCCGGCGGAAAAGCCGGTCTCGTCGCCGACGGTGATCGGGACGATAGCGCCACGCCCACGCTTCTCCTCGTCGGCGATGAGATCGGATATCTCCGGCACCGGCACGATCGGGATCCTGCGCTTGAGCCCTTCGGCGAACCACTCCTGCGCGGTGCGCTGCTTCAGCTTCGGCAATATCCTGCCTTCGATCTCGGCCACATGGCGCAGCCGGTCGACACCCATGACCAGCGTAGGATCGTCGCGCAACTCGTTGAGCCCGAGCATCTCGCAGAACGCGCGCCATTGCGCCGGGGTCACCGTGGTAACGCCGAGCCAGCCCTGCTTGGTCTCGTAGATGCCGACTGGAAAGGTCGGCCAGAACCGGTTGACGCCGATCCGCCGCATGATGTCGCCGCGCTGGAATGCCTCGAACATGATGTATTCGGTGACCGCGATAGAGGCCTCGAACAGGCTGAGATGGTTTTCGCGCCCGCGCCCATCGTGCATGCGGCCGAGCACCGACGAAGCGGCCGCGATGAAGCCCCACAGCCCGCCCAGAATGCCGGTCTGGAAATCCGGCGCATGCATCGGCGGCCCCTGCTCCGGACCGACCAGCTTCACAAGTCCGGTCAGCGCGCGGATCGTGGAGTCCGTCGCCGCGAAATTGGCGTAAGGACCGCGATCGCCGAACCAGGCGAGGTCGAGATGGATCAAGCCGGGATTGTCCCGCTTGATCGCGTCGAGCTCGATCTCGGGACAATCCGCCGCAGCGATGCCGCGCCCGTCGAGCAGGATGTTCGCAGCCGACAATCAGCTCCCGCAAGCGCGATGCCGCGCCCGCATCGCCCGTGTCGAGCACGACACTCGACTTGTTGAAGTTGAGAAACGCGAACCACGCGCTCCGGCCCTTGGGCGTCAGCGGCGCGGTGCGGCGAAGCGGATCGCCGTGCGGCGGCTCGACCTTCTGCACATCGGCGCCGAAATCGGCAAACAGCCGCGCGCAATAGCTCGTCGCGGCAGCACTTCCGATCTCGACAATCCGCAGATGCGACAACGCGCCCATCACGCTTCCTCGCGACAAAATGACCAGCCGGTGACAGCGGCTGATTCAGTTTTCTTGTTGGGTGAACTTGAAGCCGCGCGACGAGTGTGATGCAAGTGGAATTTTCTTCCGCTTGACGGAATTAGCAAGCGTATGACCGAAGTTGCTGCTCGGCGCGAAGCGAAGATTGTGCAGCTAATTGCAGGTGAGCTGCGCTTCGAACCAGTGTTGCACCGAGTTCGACAATCGCGGCCATGCGCGCAAGACATGCGCGTATGTGGCCGCGCTCGCGCGGGTGATGCCGCGCAGTTCCTGCTCAATGGCGGGAAGATCAACACCGAGGCACCGGCCGGCCTTGGCGACGGTGCGACCATCGACCACAAGCTCAGAGATCAGCGACGCATTGCCGCGCGCGAACAACAGGTCGAGCGGATCGACATCGAGAATCTGATCGCGCTCGAGGCGGTCGAGATCGATGCCGACGAAATCGGCCGGCGCACCGACTGCGAGCTCGCCGGTGCCCGGCGCACCGGTGGCGCGGCGGCCGTTGCGGATCGCGAGCGTGAAGAATTCCTGAGCAGTCCATGTACGCTTGAAGCCGAGGCCGCCGTGCGTCATCTGCACCAGCCGCATCTCGCGCAGCACGTCGTCATCCTCATCGAGCGCGAGGCCATCGACGCCGACGGCAATCCCGCAACCGCAGGCGTGCGCCGCGGCGATCGGCGCGAGCCCCGAGCGCAGATGCAGGTTGGAGGAGAAATTGGTGACAATGCGCGCGCCCGACGCCGCGATCATCTCGAGCTCGTCGGGCCGCGCGTGGATGCAATGCGCGAGCGTCAGCCGCTCCGAGAGGAAGCCGATATCGCGGAGATAGCGCACGATGCCGCCGGGAAAATGCTGGTCGGCCCAGGTGCGCTGGTAGGTCGTCTCGAGCAGATGCATGTGGATGCGGCGGCCGGTCCGCGCCGAGTTCTCCGCGACCGCCTCCAGCAGCGGCTTCGAGCACCACTGCACCCCGGCCGGCCCAAGCTGCACATCAACCTTCGGCCCGCCGATCGCAGCCGCGATCGCGTCGGTCAGCTCGATATACGCTTTTGGCGACATCGGGGCCCGCACGAACAGCTGCTCGATCGTCTTGCGGTCGTCGGCCGGAAGGTCTGACAGCACCGGTTTGCTGTCGCCATAGACGATCGGGTTCTGGTCGCGCACCGCGATCGCAAAGGCGATGCGGATGCCGACATCGGCGGCGGCGCGCGCGATCGCCCTGGCTTCATCGACGAGCGGCATGGTGCCACTCGGACGGGTGTAGTGCACCATCATCGCCGCGCAGCCGGCCTGCGCAGCGCGGGCAAACGCCGAAGCCGCGGAGAGATAGGGATCGACCGGCGTGCCGACCACCGTGCGCAGGATCCAGCTCTCCAGCGGCATGCCGACCGCGCCGAAGCTCGAGGCGCGCGGGCGGGCATGATCGTGGGCGTTGACGAAGGCGGGAAGGATGAGGGAACGCGGGCCTGTCGCCGGGCGCGCGGATTCGGAAATATCGGTGATGACGCCGCCGTCGTGACGGAGCACGACGTCGTTGCGGATGTCGTGGTCAGAACCGCAGAACAGACGGGTTGCCGTGACGTCCATCGGTCCCTCCGCCGTCATTGCGAGGAGCGGAGCGACGAAGCAATCCATCTATTCCCGTGCCGAAGAATGGATTGCTTCGCTTCGCTCGCAATGACGAGTTAAACTTAATTCGCCGTATACACCAACTCCCGCTCCGCGCGTGGCGGCAGGAATTCCCGCGAAAACACCTCGGCCGGGGCCGGCGTGCGGGCGAGCTGGTAGCCTTCGACGATGAAGCCGATGGCGCGCGCCATGCGGTCGTCCTTGACGTCGCCGATGCCGATGTCCTTCATCTCCGGCGAGACGATCAGTTTCTCGAAGGAATATTGCAGCCGGCGCTTCTCGACATCGACATTGATCAGATTGTCATAGTTCAGCGCCGCCTTCATGGCCGCGTTCTGGTCCTTGGCGACCGCGATCGCGCCCTTGTTGATGGCGCGCACCAGACCGGCGACCGCCTTCGGGTTCGAGGCGATCAGCTTGCGCGAGACCATCACGCCGTTGGAATAGAGGTCGAGCCCGTAATCGCCGAACGAGAACCATTTGAAGTCCTTGTCGGGGTCCTGGCGGTTCAGCACGAGGTTGAAATAGCTCGTGATGTTGAACACCAGCGCGGCGTCGATGTCGCCCTTGATCAGCATCGGCTCCTGCAGGTTCGGCGCCATGTTGGAGACCTTGATCTTCTCGCCATCGAGCCCGTTCTTGTGCACGAATACCGGCAATAGCCGCGTGGTCGGCGTGCCCTGCGCGCCGCCGAGCGTGTGGCCCTCGAAATCCTTGATCGTCTTGATGCCGCTCGAGTTCTTGGCGACGATCGCGAATGGCGGCTGGTTCCACATCATGTAGACCATGACCGGCGCATCCTGCGGCTTGGTCGCGGCGTTCTGGATGATCGCGTTGACGTCGCCGAAGCCGGCGTCATAGGCGCCCGACATGATGCGCGTCACGGTCGCGCCGGAGCCCTCGCCCTGGTCGATCACGACGTTGAGGCCCTCCTCTTTGAAGTAACCATTGTCCTTGGCATAGAAGAACGCGGCGTCCGAGCCTTGCGTCTTCCAGCCCAGCGTGAACTTGATGGTGGTGTCCTCGGCGCGCGCGGGACCGGCGGTCAGGGCCAATCCCAACAGTGCGGCGCTTACTTTTCTCAGCATCGAGATCTCCTTAAGCTTCATTGCTTGACGGTTGACGAAGTGTCTCAAGTGGCGATGACATTGTCCTTGCGCGTCGCCCAGCCGGTGACCTGGCCCTCGATCAGCGAGAACAGGACGTAGAGCGCGACGCCGAGGCCGGCGAGCACGAACAGCCCGGCGAACACCAGCGGCACGTTGAAATTGGAGGACGCGGTCATCATGACGTTGCCGATGCCGCGGTTCGAGGCGACGGTTTCCGACAGCACCGCGCCGACGAAGGCGTAGGAGACCGCGACCTTCAGCGAGGCGAAGAAGAACGGCATCGTGCGCGGCAGCCCGACATTCCACAGGATGTCGAACTTGCTGGCGCCGAGCGCCTTCAGCACGTCCTCGAGCTCGGGCTCGGTGGTGGCAAGGCCGGTGGCGATATTGACGACGATCGGGAAGAAGCAGATCGACAGCGAGGTCAATACCGCCGGCACGGTCCCGGAGCCAAACCACAGCACGAAGATCGGCACCACGGCGACCTTCGGGATCGACGAGAAGCCGACCAGCAGCGGATAGCAGGTGTCGTAGGCGGTTTTTGACACCCCGATCACGGCACCGAGCGCGACGCCGAGCGCCACGCCGAGCACGAAGCCGATCATGGTGGTGACCAGGGTCTGCACGATGTGCGGCCACAGGATCGGGAGTTTCTCGAACAGCGTGACGAAGATCTGCGACGGCCGCGGCAACACGAGGTCCGACATCCCCGTCATCAGGCAGAACAATTCCCAGGCGACGAAAAACAGTACGATCAGCGCCGCGGACCAGGCCTTCTGCCTGATGTCTGACACGGACATGGTCAGGCTCCCTCTCGCGCGGCGGTGCGCGCATCGACAATGAAGGCGCGGAGCTTCTGGTTGAGCGCGACGAAGTCGGGCTCGAAGGTCATCGCCACGGTACGCGGACGGGCGAAATCGACCCTGGAGTTGTCGAGGATGCGGCCGGGCCGCGCGCTCATCACGCAGATGCGGCTGGCGAGGAAGCCGGCCTCGCGCAGATCATGGGTGACCAGCAGCACGGTCGGCCTGTGGGTCATCCAGAGCTGCTGGAGGATTTCCCACAGCTCCTCGCGGGTGAACTGGTCGAGCGCGCCGAACGGCTCGTCGAGCAGCAGCATGCGCGGCTCGTGGATCAGCGCGCGGCACAGATTGGCGCGCTGGAGCATGCCGCCGGAGAGCTGCCAGGGATAGCGGCCGCCGAACCCCTTCAGCCCGACCTGCTCGAGCAGCGCGTTGGCCTTGTCGCGGAACTCGGTCTTGCGCAGCTTGCGGAACTGCGAGCGGAACGGCTCGACGATCTTCAGCGGCAGCATGATGTTCTTTTCGATCGTCATCCACGGCAGCATGGTCGGGTTCTGGAACGCCATGCCGACCCGCACCGCGCGCGCCGCGACCTCGCGGCCGCCGACGATGACGACGCCGGTGGTCGGCCGCGCCAGGCCACTCACCAGCCGCAGGATGGTGGACTTGCCGCAGCCGGACGGGCCGACCAGCGCGACGAACTCGCCGTCGGCGATCCGCAGCGTGGTTGTTGACAGAGCCGGCACGGCGCGGGCGCCGCGGCCGAAGGTCACGGAGGCGTCCGACAGCTCGATCGCGGTCGGCGCGGATCCGGCGGCCATCGGCTCGCCGGCAAATTCGGAGTTTGGTTGCATGCGCATCACGAGCAAAGTGCATGCAAGCCGGATGCCAGCGGCCGTAGCGTTGAAAATCAAGGAGATCGCGCGGTCCGCGCCTCAAAGGCCGGATTTCTTTTGGGCAATCCGCGGCTCAAACTGCATGCAATTCGAGCGCCCGATTGCTCTGGCGGTATGATAAAGAGGCGTTCGAAGCACCTTCGAGAGGGATTTGCGGCAATGGCGGGGCGCGCCGACAGCAGCAAGACGGCTGAATCGTCAGACAAGGTCAGCGTGATCTGCCGCGCGCTGCGGCGCGCGATCATCGAGCAGGCGCTGGAGCCCGGCGCCAAGCTGCCCGAGGATTCGCTCGGCGAGCGCTTCGGCGTCAGCCGCACCATCGCACGGCATGCGCTCGGGCAATTGGCGGCCGAAGGCCTGGTCGAGCTGCGCCGCAACCGCATCGCCGTGGTGGCGACGCCGAGCTGGCAGGAGGCGCGCGATGCCTTCGATATCCGCATCGAGCTCGAGCGGCTGGTGGTGCGGCAGCTCGCGGGCAAGCTGACCAAGGCGCAGATTGCCGAACTGAATGCCCATGTCGACGCCGAGGATCGGGCCCGTGACGGCACCGACGCGGTGTCGATCCGACTCGCCACCGAATTCCACATCCTGCTCGCCCACATGACGAGCAGCCCGATCCTGGTGCGCTATGTCAGCGAGGTCGCGTACCGCTGCTGCCTGACGCTGTCGCTCTACAGCCGGCCGCATTCATCGGAATGCGCGATCAACGAGCACCGCGCGATCATCGCCGCGCTGGCGAAAGGCGACGTCGACAAGGTGATGGGGCTGATGCACAGCCATCTGGATTCCGTGGCGACCCGTGCGCTGGTCGCGCCAAGCCCGCAGCGCGGCCGCGATCTGCTGGATATTCTGGCCCCGTATGCCGACGAGGCAACCGGCGAAAAGGTGGTGAAGCTGCCGAAGGCCGCGCGGCGCTGATGCTCCATCACCGTCATCCTGAGGAGGCCGCAACGCGGCCGTCTCGAAGGATCGACGGCCACCGGTCGGGCCGTGCATCCTTCGAGACGCGCTACGCGCTCCTCAGGATGACGGACTAACACGGTGAAGCGGTTGCTACGCCTCGATCCCTCGCTGCACCAGGATCCGCTCGGCGCTGTCGTTCCAGACGTCCATCTTGACGATCTGCCCGCCCCGCACCACGAAGCGGTCGACATAGCGGTTGCCTTCGAACGGCGTGCCGTCGGTCCATTCGCCGTAGAGCGTGCCGACGCTGTAGACGACGGTCTCGTCCGTGCCGGGGCAGACATCGAAGCGGTCCATCTTCTTCTTCACCCAGCGATAGCGCTTCGCGTTGAAGCCGGTCGGCCCGCGCGGATGGTCGAATTCGCGCCCGCCGGTGAAGGTGATCACCGTGCCCGGCTTCATATAGGCCGCAGCCGCATCCGGATCGGGGATCATCGACGCCGTCAAATAGGCCTCGACGATCTCGGCATCGGACATCGGGCGGGCATCGGCTTTGGCGGGTGCGGACATGGGGGCCTCCGGAGATAATCAGGACTTTACAATCTGGCCGCCAAAGTGTATGCATATTTTTTAGACAATCGAACCATAAAACTGCACACAATCTGGTGCTGCCGGATCCTGGCCGTTCCGCTAGGCTCAGACCACCCTGATGTTTCCCTCGCCGATGATCGCGAAACCTGCCTTCGACCTCGTCTTCCGCAATGCCGTGACGCGCAGCTCTGCCGCCGCGGTCGATATCGGCATCGCCGGCGGCAGGATCGCCGCGATCGCGCCGCGCCTCGTGTGCGAGGCGGTCGAAGTCGACCTCAACGGCCGGCTGGCGTTGCCCGGCTTCGTCGACACCCATATCCATCTCGACAAGGCCTGCCTGCTCGGCCGCTGCGGCCACGATCACGCCAGCC
The DNA here is from genome assembly GCF_051547665.1 of Bradyrhizobium sp. BR 1433. NCBI lineage: Bacteria > Pseudomonadati > Pseudomonadota > Alphaproteobacteria > Hyphomicrobiales > Nitrobacteraceae > Bradyrhizobium > Bradyrhizobium sp. BR 1433. Next base: position 7,586,380 of record NZ_JBPUGG010000001.1, on the reverse strand, counting down.
TCGGCGAGGCGATCCGCGCGGTATCGGCGATGAAGCGCGACTTCACGATCGAGGATGTCCATGCGCGCGGCTCAAAAGTGATCGAGCGCGCAATCACGGCGGGCACCACGCGGATGCGGACGCATGTCGAGATCGACCCGAGGATCGGGCTGCGCGGCTTCGAGGCGGTCAAGGCCTTGAAACGCGACTATGCCTGGGCGCTCGACCTCTCGCTCTGCGCCTTTCCGCAAGAGGGCCTGACCAACGATCCCGGCGCCGACGAGCTCTTGGTCGCGGCGCTGCACGACGGTGCCGAGGCGGTCGGCGGCTGCCCCTATGTCGACAGCGATCCGAACGCGCATATCGCGCGCATCTTCGATCTCGCGCAGCAATTCGACGTCGATGTCGACCTCCATCTCGATTTCGACCTCGATCCCTCCTGGTGGCACATGGAGGAGGTCTGCCGGCAGACCGAGCGGCGCAACTATCACGGGCGCGTCGCGATCGGGCACGCCACCAAACTCTCCGCGCTGCCGCCTGATCGGTTGAAGAAAGCCGGCGCTCGGCTCGCCGAGGCCGGTGTCGCGGTCACCGTGCTGCCGGCGACCGATCTCTATCTGATGGGCCGCGACGCCACCCACAACGCGCCGCGTGGGCTGACCGCCGCGCACCGGCTCGTCGCCGATGGCGTGCTGTGCTCGGTCGCGACCAACAATGTGCAAAATCCCTTCACGCCGTTCGGCGATGCTTCGCTGCTGCGGATGGCCAATCTCTACGCCAATGCGGCGCATGCCAGGATCGGCGAGTTCGACGCCTGCCTCGATCTCGTCACCGACCTGCCGGCACGGCTGATGAACCTGAAGGATTACGGCATCACGGTCGGCAATCCCGCCGACATCGTCGTGCTCGATACCGACAGCGGAACCAACGCCATCGCCGAGCTGCCCGACGTGCTGATGGGCTTCAAGCGCGGCCGCAAGACCTTCGAACGGCAAAGGCCGACGCTGTTCCGGCCTGACACCGAGATGTTCGTCCCGTCATCCTGAGGCGCGAGCTCTTGCGAGCCTCGAAGGATGCACGGCCCCGTGAGATCCACACGGAGAGAGCCGGGCCGTCGCCCTTCGAGACGCGCGCAAGAGCGCGCTCCTCAGGGTGACGGTGAACGAAGAGGCGAGTGCCGCCTTGCCAATACGCATTGTCGCCTTGCCCTGGCGCGAATTGACGTCTTCGCCGATCCGTTGTTGGTACTTCCCAACAGCAACAAACAACCCGGCGGGAAACCATGAGCAAATCCACCACGATCAAAAGCGTCGAGACGCTCGCCTGCGATGCCGGCTGGCGGAATTATCACTTCGTCAAGGTGACGACCACGGACGGGCTGGTCGGCTGGAGCGAATATGACGAGGGCTTCGGCGCGCCCGGCGTGACGGCGGCGATCGAGCGGCTGTCGGCGCGGGTGGTCGGCAAAAATGCGTTCGAGCACGAGCGGATCTATGTCGAGCTGTTCGCCGCGACGCGCCCTGCCGCCGGCGGCGTGGTGGCGCTGGCGCTCGGGGCGATCGAGAACGCGCTGCTCGACGTCAAGGCCAAGGCGCTCGGCGTGCCCTGCTACGACCTGCTCGGCGGCAAGATCCGCGACCGCGTGCGGGTGTACTGGTCGCATTGCGCGACCTGGCGCATCAATCATCCCGACTGGTACAAGCCGGCGATTACCGATCTCGACGGCGTCAAGGCGATCGGGACCGAGGTGCGCGAGAAGAAATTCACGGCGATGAAGACCAACATCTTCGTCTACACCGACGGCAAGCCGCAAGGCTGGCGCCCCGGCTTCGGCTCGCCGTTCCAGCCCGAGATCAATATCGACCGCACCGTGCTGCGCAATCTCTGCATGCACCTGGAGGCGATCCGCGACGGCGCGGGACCGGATGTCGATCTCCTGCTCGACCTCAACTTCAACGCCAAGACCGAGGGCTATCTCAAGATCCTGCGCGCGATCGAGAAGATGGACATGTTCTGGGTCGAGATCGATACCTTCAACCCGCAGGCGCTCGGCTATATCCGCCGCCAGAGCCCGCACCCGATCTCGTCCTGCGAGACGCTGCTCGGCCTGCGCGAATTCCTGCCCTATTTCACCGAGCAGGCGATGGACGTCGCGATCATCGACACGCCGTGGAACGGGGTCTGGCAGTCGATGAAGATCGCCGCCGCCGCCGAGCATTTCGAGGTCAACGTCGCGCCGCATAATTTCTACGGCCACCTCTGCACCATGATGAACGCGCATTTCTGCGCCGCGGTGCCGAACCTGCGGATCATGGAAACCGACATCGATCGGCTGGCCTGGGACGACGAGCTGTTCACCCACGTGCCTGAATTCGTCGACGGCCATCTGGTGATCCCGGATCGTCCGGGCTGGGGCACCGAGCCGAACGAGGAAGGGCTGCGCGCGCACCCGCCGAAGAACAAGGGCGGGCTGTTGAATTATGGGTTGAAGAAGTAAACTCTCTCCACACCGTCGTCCCGGCGAAAGCCGGACCCATAACCACCGCTGCGTGGTGTGAAAAGGATTGTTGCCCCAGCGACGCACAAACAACTGAGAGTTGGGGGTAATGGGTCCCGGCCTTCGCCGGGACGACGCATAACCCAACTCAACGCCCCTCAATTATCCTCCCGCACCGCCGTGAACGCGCTGTCGATCACGTCGCCGATCGGCTGCCAGGCATTGCCGTCGAACTGCACCAGCCGCATCTGCTTGATCGGGCGGAAGTCCTTCGGTCCGGTGTTGATCACGATCCCGGGCAGCGCGATCGGGCTCTGGTAGTCCTTCAGCGACGCGGCCTGCCGCATGATGTTCTCGCGCGACAGATCGTCGCCGCACTGGCGCAGCACCTGCATCAGCGTATCCGCGGCGGCGTAGCCGAACACGGCGTAGATGTCGTCCTTGTCACCGTCGGGATAATATTTGTCCATGAAGGCGAGCCACGCCTTGATCTGCGGATCGTCCTTCCAGGAGGCATCGCCGGCATCCTTCAGGAATGAGGTCGAGATCACGCCGAGCGAGTTCTGCAGGCCCGCCGGCCGCAAGGCGCTGGCGATCGAGGCCGACGCATTGTCGAGGATGAACACCGGATGCCAGTCGAGGTCGGCGGCGACGCGGATCGCGCGCGCCGCGATAGCCGGCGCGCCGTCGAACACCAGGATGTCGGCGCCGGAGTTCTTCAAAATTCCGATCTGGTTCTGGATCGCGGTCTCCGATGCATCGAAGGCGAGATCGGCGACGATCATGCCGGCGGTGTCGCCGAGCCCCTCCTGCAATCCCTTGAACAGGTCGCGGCCGAACTGGTCGTTCTGCCAGAGCACCGCGATCTTGCGCGAGGGATAGGCGGCCTGGATGTAATTGGCGTAGATCCGCCCCTCGGCGCGGAAGGTCGGCTGCCAGCCCATGGTCCAGGGAAAGGTCGCAGGATGCGCCCACGCCTCGTCGCCGGAAGCGACGAACAGCTGCGGGACCTTGTTCTCGTTGAGGTACTTCCGGACCGCGAGGTTGCTCGGCGTGCCGAACGAGCCGAACATCAACAGCACATCCTGCTTCTCGACGAGATCGCGGGTCTGCTCCATCGCGATCTTCGGATTGGAGCTGTCATCGACCGAGACGAACCTGACCTTGCGGCCGTTGATGCCGCCATGCTCGTTGACCATGTCGAAATAGGCCGCCTCCGCCCGCCCGATGGTCGCGAACGCGGCGAGCGGCCCGGTATAGGGCATGACGTTGCCGATGCGGATCTCGTTGCCGGCCGCCGCCGTCTGCGCCTGCTGCGCGCGCAACGGCGCCGCCGCGAGGACAGCTGCGAGGACGAGGGATATCGAAAGCGCAGTTTGTCTTTTTGTTTGCATCAACATCGCCACAAACGCGCCGGCACCAGGCCGGCGCTCCTCCCGAGCGAGCGGAGCTTATCGCCCAAGCCAATGCCGGAAAAATGAAATGTTGATGGCGGAGGCAGGCCTTCTTTCACCTCCCCCGCAAGCGCAGGGCAATCGCATATGGCAGCGAAAAGCTTGGCGGCGCTATTTCCACATCGTCATGGCCGGGCTTGTCCCGGCCATCCACGTCTTTTTCGCGCGGAAACCAAGACGTGGATGCCCGGCACAAGGCCGGGCATGACGAGTCTGTGGAGGGATCGAGCGCACATGCGATAGCCCTGCCCGCAAGCGGGAGAGGGAGTGCAGTTCCGACTTGACGATCAGCGCAATGTTATATCGAGCCAGCCCAGCGGGTTGACCGCGACGCGGTCGCCGCTGTCGACCAGGACGGTCGTGGTTTCGGCCTCAATGATCGCGGGACCGGCCAGCGCTTGGCCCGGCCCGAGATCGTCGAGCGCGTAGACCGGCACCTCGCGCCAGGCACCGAACCAGGCCTGCCGCTTGCCGCGCGGCGCGCAGGGCGCAGCCGAGCTGGCCTTTCCGGCATCACTGCTGCCGCGCGCCACCTTGCCGACGGCGGCAACGCGGGCGTTGACGAACACCACCTCCTGCCCGCGCGAGGCATAGGTGTAGAGCTCCTCGTGGCGGCGATGGAAGCGTTCCTCGATCTGCGCCACCAGGTCCGCGGCGCCGAGATCGAGCTCGCCGAGCGGCACGTCGATCTCGAACACCTGCTCGCCGTAGCGCATCTCGGCCGAGCGCTCGATGCCGATATCGCCCTTGAACCAGTCGCGCAGCCGCCCCGCCGCCTGCTCTTCCAGCCCGGCGAACAAGGCGCGAACCTCGTCGGCGGAAATCCGGCCGGTGCCGTAATGGGTGCGGCTGACCTCGTAGCGCAGATCGCTGGTCAGCATGCCCCAGGCCGAAAGCACAGAGGCGACCGTCGGCACGATGATGCGCTTGATCTCGAGCTCGCGCGCGACCTCGGCGGCGTGCATGCCGGCGGCGCCGCCGAAGCTGAGCAGCGCGAATTTGCGCGGATCGACGCCGCGGCGCAAGGTCATCAGGCGGATGCCGTCGGCCATCTTCAGATTGATCATCTTGTAGATGCCGGCGGCGGCCTCGATCCGCGACAGCTCGAGCGCTGCGGCGATCCGGTCCACCGCGGCTTCCGACGCCGCACGGTCGAGCGGCCGCGCGCCGCCCATGAAGGCGGCGGCGTCGAGATAACCGAGCACGACATTGGCATCGGTGACGGTGGCAGCCGTGCCGCCATTGCCGTAGCAGGCCGGGCCCGGCACCGAGCCCGCGCTCTCCGGCCCGACCCGCAGCGTGCGGCCGCCGTCGACGCTCGCGATCGAGCCGCCGCCGGCGGCGATGCTGGCGATGTCGAGGCTACGCAGCGCGATGCGCTGGCCGGCGAGCATGCCATCCGCCGACAGCGAGGCCTGGCCATCTGCGATCAGCGAGATGTCGGTCGAGGTGCCGCCCATGTCGAACGGCACGAGATCGGGGATCCCGAGCATCTCGGCGCAGCGGCGGCTGCCGGAGATGCCGCCGGCCGGCCCCGACAGCACCGTGCCCGCGGCGAGCCGCGAGGCTTCCTCCACCGGCGCCATGCCGCCATGCGACAGCACGACGAACAGCGAGCCCTTGAAGCCCGCCTCATGCAGGCTACGCTCCAGATTGGTGAGATAGCGTCGCACCGTCGGCGCGACATAAGCGTTCACGATTGTGGTCGAGACACGCTCATATTCCTTGATCTGCGGCAGTACGTCGCTCGAGCGCGACACGCTGACGTCGGGCAGCTCCTTCGCCAGCTGCTCGACGGCGGCAAGCTCATGCGCCGGGTTGAGATAGGCATGCAGAAAGCAGACCGCGACGGAATTCGCACCCGAACGTTTCACTTCCGCGATGACGTCGCCGAGCGCGGCGGCATCGAGCGCAACCGCAGCGCTGCCGTCGGCCTTCAGCCGCTCGCGCGCGCCAAAGCGGCGCTCGCGCGGCACCAGCGGCTCGGGCGGCGGCGTGCGCAGATCGTAGCGGTCCGGCTTCAACCCCTCGCGCATCTCGACGACGTCGCGATGACCTTCGGTGGTCAGCAGCGCAACTTTGGCGCCCTTGCGCTCGAGCAGCGCATTGGTCGCAACCGTCGTGCCGTGCACCAGGCGATCGGTCGCGGCGAGCATCGCCGCGCGCGTCACGCCGAGGCGGCGCGCCAGCTCTTCCAGTCCCGCCATCACGCCGATCGACTGATCGGCCGGCGTGGACGGCGATTTCGCGAACACGGTGCGCCCGCTTTGATCCGTCGCAACCAGGTCGGTGTAAGTGCCGCCGACGTCGACCCCAATCGTATACATCGCTGCCCTACACCGCTTTCGAAACCAAACCTTGCGCAAGATCGCGCGCCCGCGCTTCCGCCGAGCGCTTCTCGGGTGGACCCCAGCCGCCGCCGCCGGAGGACCGGATCTCGAGGCAGTCGCCGGGGCGCAGCTCGATGCCGACTTCCTTCGTCTTCAACACGCGCGGCGCGCGGCCTTCCGAGAGCAGCCGGTAATGATGCGGCTCGCCGTCCTTGCCGCCGAGCATGCCGCAGGGACCATGACGCGCGCCGTCGCCGGCGGTGTTGCCCTTGGCCGGCTTCTGCGTCTCCAGCACCATGTCGAGCGCGACGCCAAGCCCGCCGCGATGCTGGCCGTCGCCGCCGGAGTCCGGCCGGAATTCGTGCTGGCGGAAATGCAGGGGAAAGCGCACCTCGCCCACCTCGATGCTGCCGAATTTGAGACCGCCGACCGAGTGCCATTCGCCGATCGACGAATAACCGTCGCCGCCCGGCGAGGCGCCGCCGCCGGGCCGAGCCTGGAACATGTGCCAGATGAAATTGCGTCCGTTGCGCGGGTCCTCGCCCTGGATCGCGATGCGGAAGCGGCGCCCCCACCCGCCCATGACGCGATCTGGACAGGACGCCGACATCGCCTTGATGATGGCTTCAACGATCTCGTTGGAGGGATGGCTGGTGCACAAGGTGACGGGACGGCCGGGATCGGCCCAGACAATCGTGCCCTGCTTCGCCACCACCTTCAGCGGCCGCAGCGCGCCGGTGTTCTTCGGAATGTCGGCGTCGATCAGATAGGCAAAGGCCATCGCGACCGCTGCCTGCATGTTGGCGTGTGACGAATTGACGAAACTGGTCGACTGCGGATCGGAGCCGGTGAGATCGACCTCGATGTCGCTGCCCTTCTTGGTCACCTTGGCGGCGATCTTGATGTCGGTGCGGCCGTGGCCGTCATCGTCGAGCAGAGCTTCGCCGTAGAACACGCCGTCCTTCCAGGCGGACACCACGGCGCGGGTCTGCTGCTCGGTCGCATCGAGAATGGCCTCGATCGCGGCTTCGACCGTATCCGCGCCGAACTCGCTGAACAGTTTTGCGACACGGCGCTCGCCGAGATGCGCAGCGCCCAGCATCGCCGCGAGGTCGCCGCGGAATTCTCTGGGGTTACGGATGTTGAGCGCCAGGAGATCGAGCAGATCCTCGCGCGGCTTGCCGGCCTCGTAGAGCTTGATCGGCGGAATGCGAATGCCTTCCTGATAGATCTCGGTGGCGGCCGGATTGTAGGCGCCGTGGGTGGCGCCGCCGATGTCGCTCTGATGCGCGCGCACGATGGTCCAGAGCAGGCGCTTGTCGCCATCGAACACCGGCACGAAGGCTGTGAGATCCGGCAGGTGGCTGCCGCCCTGATAGGGATCGTTGAGCAGGATGACGTCGCCGGGCGCGACGTCCTTGAAGCGCTCCTCGACCGCCAGCGTCGCCCAGGGCAAGGCGCCGACGTGAACCGGAATGTGGTCGGCCTGTGCGATCAGCCGCCCGTTGGTGTCGCAAATCGCCAGCGAAAAATCGCGGCTGGAATTGAGGATCTGCGAATAGGAGGTGCGAAGCATGGCTTCGCCCATCTCCTTCACGATCGACGACAGGCGGTGCTGGACGACGGAGCGGGTGATCGGATCGATCTTGGCGGACATTTTGGCCTTCTTGGCGCGAGGACTTGCGCAGGGAGGATCGTGGAACCGGTCGATCGAAACCGGAATTCCTTCTATAGCCAGTGGCTTGCGGATCGCAAATCGGCTGGCCCGGCCGAAACGGATCATTCCGGCGATCAGCAAGTCGTGATCGACAAGAATCTGCCTGACGACGGAATAGAACTCACGCTGCCGCGTCCCACCCAAGCAAGCCGGCCCAAGCCCGTAACCGCTCGGGCCTCCCCGACAACTCCCAGGGTGAACGCAAATGCTTCCTCGATTCCTTAAGTCCGGCCTCGCGCCGCTCGCCGGCGCCGCCCTGCTCGCTTTTGCAGCTGCGGCGGCTGCTTTCGCGCATGACGACCATCATCCGGTCCAGACCGGGCAGACGGCCGAAGAGAGCGCCTTCCTTGCTGAAAACGATACCGCGATGACCAAGATGATGAATGACATGGCGGCCAAGCCGAGCGGCGACATCGACCGCGACTTCGTCGCGATGATGACGCCCCATCATCAGGGCGCGATCGACATGGCGGTGATCGAGCTCCGCTACGGCAAGAACGAGCAGCTGCGCCGGATCGCCCAGGAAATCATCGTCGAGCAGCAGCAGGAGATCGACGCCATGAAGCTCGCGATCGGAGACCCGGTTACGGCCTCCGCGCCCGCCCCGACGCAGCAGACCCCGGCGCCCGCCGCTCACGATCATATGAACATGTCCCACGGAATGAAGAACTAGGAGTTTGGAGCGATGAACCGTCAAGTCCTCAAGAGCCTGCTGGCCACGACCGTGCTGGCGATGTCGAGCTCCGCTTTCGCCGGACAGGCGCCGGGCGCTGCGTCCTCGCCCGACATTCCGGTCAGCCATCACGATCGCGTCTACGCCGCCGAGCAGTTCTCCAACACGGTGTCGGTCACCGACCCGGCCGACAACAAGCTGCTCGGCGTGATCCGGCTCGGCGACCCGCAGCCGGGCAATTTCAGCCCGCTCTACAAGGGCCAGGTGCTGGTCCACGGCATGGGCTATTCGCCCGACCACCGCACCCTCGCGGTGGTCTCGATCGGTTCGAACTCGGTGAGCTTCATCGACACGGCAACCAACGCGGTCAAGCACGTCACCTATATCGGGCGGTCACCGCACGAGGCGTTCTTCACGCCCGACGGCAAGGAAGTATGGGTCACGGTGCGCGGCGAGAATTACATCTCGGTCATCGACGCGCAGAGCTTCAAGGAAACGACGCGCATTGAGGTGCCCGCGGGACCCGGCATGCAAATCTTCTCGCCCGACGGCAAGTACGGCTACATCTGTTCGTCGTTCAATCCGGAAACCGACGTGGTCTCGGTGGCAGACCATCAGATCGTCGCGAAGGTGAAGCAGGAAAGCCCGTTCTGCCCGAACATCGCGGCCTCGCCCGATGGCGACCAGGTCTGGTTCACGCTGAAGGATGTCGGCAGGGCGCAGGTGTTCAACGCCAAGCCGCCGTTCAACCTGATCAAGACCATCGACAGCGGCCCGATCACCAACCACGTCAATTTCGCGAAGACGCCTAAGGGCACGCTCGCCTATGTCACGATCGGCGGCACCAATGAGGTCAAGGTGTTTCGAACCGACGACTTCTCGCAAGTCGCGACCATTCCCGTCGGCAATCTGCCGCACGGCGTCTGGCCGTCCGGCGACGGCACGCGGGTCTATGTCGGTCTCGAAAATGCCGACGCGCTGGCCGCGATCGACACCGCGACCAACAAGGTGATCGCCAACATCCCGATCGGCCAGGCGCCGCAGGCGATCGTCTATGTGCCGAACGCCGCGCCAAATCCGGAAGATCGCCAGAACCTGCAAGCCCTCGGCGTCGCCGGCCAGGCCGCTCACCTCGCGCTCGCACCGAAAAAGCAAGCCAAGGACGAGAAGCCGCCGACCAGCGTATCGCTGTTCGATCAAGGGCTGATCCAGGTGCTGCAGGCTTCCGTGACCGGGCTCGAGCCGAAGCAGCGCTACGTGCTGGGATTGGCCGAACACGCTGACGGTGGCGGCATGGTGGAGCCGCTGGCAGCCTTCATGACCAATCCGGCCGGCTCCGCGATCGTCAACGCGGCCGGTCCGATCCGTCAGATCGTGCAGAGCGCGGCCAGGGCGGAGCGACGCTACCTCGTCATCGCAGCCGGCGAGCCGGCGAAACTCGGCGCGGTCGTCCAGGTCCAAGCGCCATGAGCGACATGCTGCACCTGGTCGAGCCGCTGATACCCGCCTTGCGGCGGTATGCGCGGGCCCTGGTCCGCGATCACGCCGCGGCCGACGACCTGGTGCAGGATTGCCTGGAACGCGCCGTCATCCACTGGGAGCAGCGGCGGTCGGACAATCCGCGCCCGTGGCTGTTCGCGATCCTGCATAATCTCGCCATCAACCAGTTTCGCCGCGCAACGGTGCGCGGCGTTCATGTCGCGATCGACGAAACCAACGAGGATGCATTCGGCCAGGAAGCGGCGCAGGAGCACAAGGTGATGTATCGCGACGTCATGGCGAAGCTTGCCAAGCTTCCGCATGACATGCGTGCGGTGCTGCTGCTCGTCGGCGTTGAGGATTTGTCCTACGCCGATGCCGCGAAGGTGCTCGGTGTGCCTGTTGGCACGGTGATGTCACGCCTCGCGCGCGCCCGCGAGCGGCTGCATCACGAACTGGAGGGAACTCCCGGCGACCTGGATCATAATGTCGTGCAATTGCGGAACAAGACATGAGCAACCGACCCATTACAGAAGACGATCTGCACGCCTATGTCGATCGCGCGCTCGAGCCGGAACGCGAGGCCGAGGTCCGTGCCTATCTGGACAAGCATCCGGACGTGGCCAAGCGCATCGCCGCCTACTCCGATGAGCGTAACCTCTTGCGATCGGCGCTGCTGCCGATCGCCGAGGAGCCGCTGCCGCCGCGGCTCAACCTCGCCAGGATGATCGAGAGCCCACGCCGCCGCCCCTCGTCGTTGCGCTGGGCCATCGCAGCGATGCTGATGCTCTCGATCGGCGGCCTCGGCGGATGGATGATCCGTGGCGCGACACAGGCACCGGCCGGCGGAATTGTGGCGCTCGCCGAGGAGGCCAGCGATTCCTACAAGGTGTACGCCTCCGACCACACAAGGCCGGTGGAGCTGCGTGACAGCACGGAACTTGCAGCGTGGGTTTCCAGCCGATTGCGCCAGCCGGTCAAGCTGCCTGATCTGAGCAAGTCCGGATACCGTTTCATGGGCGGACGCGTGGTGCCGACTGCGCACGGTCCTGCGGCCATGTTCATGTACGACGACGATCGCGGCGAGCGGCTTGTGGTTCTCACCCGCCCGATGACGTCAGACCAGAACGCGCCGATGGCCGCGCATTCGGGTGGCGACGTCGCGGGCTTCTCGTGGGCCGACGGCGGTACGGGCTACTCCCTGGTGGGGCCGCGCGGGGGCGATTCCCTGCGGCCGCTTGCCAACGAGATTCGCAAGCAGGCGCAGACGATCTGATCGGAACGGCGCGCTAAAGCATGATCCGGAAAAGTGCGAAGCGGTTTTCCGAAAAGATCATGCTCGAAACAAAGAGCCAAGGCGCGATGACAATTCAACCCGATCTCATCGCGCTTTAAGGCCTGGTGTAAATCAGGAACAGCACGATCCCGATCACCAGCGCGCCGGCGATGAACAGCAGCACCGCGGGCAGCCCGAACAGCGCGGCGACGCCGGCGGTGCTCGATTGCAGCAGCGCCGCGCCGAGGAAGAACGCGAGATTGACCGACGATAGCGCCTTGCCGGTATTCTGTGCGTCGACGAGCTGCCGCGTCATACCGTAGATCAGCGGCTGCGCCGACGTCGCGAGCCCGATCAGGATCAACAGCACCAGGTCATATTGCGTCGGCATCACGGCAACGCCGAACAGGTTCGAGACCGGGAAATGCGGCGCACCGGCCGCCATCAAGACGAGCAGCAGCGCGGCGATGGCGTGCGTCACCGCCACCATGGCGCGGCGGTGCCCGAACTTGCGATCGAAAGCGCCGATGCAGGCCGGGCCGACGATCATCGCCAGCGTGAACAGGCCGAGCACATTGCCGGCCTCGATCCGGCTCAGCCCTTTCTCGTCCATCAGCCACGGGCCGCCCCACAAGCCGCGCAGGGTCAGCGACGCGCCGAGCGACACCAGCGACAGCGCGATCAGCCCGCGCAGGCCACGCGACATGCCGAGCCGGAGCACCTCGGCCATCTGGTGCAGCGGCGAGGAATCATCCGCATGCGCCGCCAGCTGCCGCGGCACCAGCGCGAACACCGCGATCAGCACCACAATGCCGAAGCCGGCCGAAACCCAGAAACCGGCGCGCCAGCCGAACTGATCGACCACGAAGGCCAGCGGGCTTGCCGACAGCAGCATGCCGATATTGCCGATCGAGAGGATCAGGCCGGACCACAGGCCGAACTTCGCCGCCGACATCTGCTTCGCCGCGAGCGTCATCGGGCACATCAGCATGCCCGAGGTGGCGACGCCGAGCATCAATTGCCCGAGCACAAAGCTCGCGGGCCCCGTCGCCAGCGCCGAGACCAGCGTTCCGATCACGGTACCGGCGAGCAGGCTCAGCGACACCGGCCGCACGCCGAAACGATCCATCGCGGCCCCGACCGGAATTTGCGAGGCGGCAAAGGAGAAATGATAGATCGAGGTGAGGCTCGCCAGCGCCTGCGGCGAGGTGCCGAAATCCGACGCCATCAGATCGAGGCTGATCGCCGGGATGGTCCGCAGCAGCGTCGACAGCATGTGGCCGGAGGCCAATGCCAGAAGTGCAAGCACCAGGGCGCGGAACCCGATCCCCGCCTCTTCCTTCGTCACCACGCCGTCCACGAATCGCCTCTTCCCCGAGCGGTTTGGCGACGGGCGTAACATTATTGGGCGGATGGTGCCAATCGGTTAGCCCTCTCCCCGTTCTTCACGGGGTCGAGACGAGCGAAGCTCGCTCTAAAGGGTTGGGTGAGGGGCTGCACCCGCGAACACGGTGACAATTGGATGTGCGGAGACTCCCCCTCACCCGGAACGCATCTAACGATGCGTTCCGACCTCTCCCCGCACGCGGGGCGAGGTGACTTCACTGCTTATGGAACACCAGCGTGCGCAGCTCGATGCTCTCGCGCGGCGCGGCGTCCGCGGGCGTGGTGGGATCGACAAACGCGGTATGCGGCCCGAACCGCGTCCGGCCGTCGGTCGCCGAGTCGTAGCATTTCAGCAGGATCGCCTCGTCCGGCGTCATCTCGGGAATGTAGAACCAGCGATGGTTCGGATTGTACTTCACCGAATAGGTCTCGCCGCTGCGGTTCGGGTAGATCAGGTCGGAGGCGATCAGATCCTCCGGCGCAACCGTGGTGCCGTCGGCCATCGCAAGCGGTGAATCGCGCAATGGCCCGCGGATCGGGCGCCACAGGTTGATCACCTGGACGCGGCCCTTCACCAGTTGCTCGGCCTCGTCGGGCAGATGCTCGAACACGCGGTTGCGGCCGGAGACGGCGGTCTGGTCGACATGGACGCGAGTTGCCGGCTGGCGCGGTCCGCCGCCGCGGATGTCAGCCGCGCCCTCCACGCGCTTGCGCACGGTGTGATCGAAGATGACAACGCGATCCGCCTTCAGCGTCGCCTTCAGGAAGGCTTCGACGGCGGGATAGTAGACGTTGCGGACTTCGTTCTCGTCGTAATAGTCCCTCACGCTGGTCGGATGCTTGACCAGCGCAAAGCCCTCGCGGTCGAGCGAGAAACTGTCGGCGATCAAACGCCCGTCAAAGATCGGAACATTGTGGGCTTCGGGCAGCGCGGTGGATTTGGGTTCGCCGGGCGGCGGATCGAAGGCGTAGGTCCGGGGCTTGCCCGGCGTCGGCGCGAGATAATTCAGTTCAGCGGTCACAAACGGCAGCGACTCGATGCGAGTTTGTTGAAGGCCCATGGTGATCTCCCGGACTCGATTGTTCGTGCTTTTGATCTTGGCGGCGCCGGGCGGGGTGGCAAGGTCGTGGCGAAAATAGCAACGTTGCGGTTTTGGAATGTGCCAAACGGGGAAAATCCTTGCCGCGCGGCAGCCCGCGGACGAATGGATGTTTTGAATCACGGGTTCGTTAGCGGTGCGATGGTGCGGAGTTGAATCGCTTCCGCGCAGACGGTCCACGTCTCCCACTTGCAGGGCCGCCGCAGGCGCGCTGGCAAAATATCGAAAACAACCCCATGCAAAGGAGCTCGCGGCTGCCGGCCTTCGACAGGGCAGCTTGACACGTCGGGCAAATCAGGGATACATTTCCAATATTCCGAAATCGTGCAAGCCCCGTCGTCCTGGCGAAAGCCAGGACCCATTACCACTGAATTTGATAATGAACGGGATCGCGGCCCCGGTGTCGTACAACAACTGCCATCCGGGGCAATGGGTCCTGGCTTTCGCCAGGACGACGCCGAATGTTTGGTGTCGCTTGCAAATTGCCTACAGTCCCGCGCCCTTCTCCACGGCTCCAGCGAACGACCGATCGACGATATCGGCGGCGTTGATCTTCTGCCGGATCAGGCCCCAGCGGTCGTAGAGGTCGATGGTCTTCTGCTCGTCGGCCACCACGCTGTCGTCGATCGGCGCGATGCGGATCCTGGCGCGCGTCAGCCAGTTGAGCGGTACCGCGGACGGGATGTTCATCAGCCTGCCCCAGGTGGCGGCGTAGCCCTCGACGTTGTTCTGCGACCAGGCGCGCGCGGCCGCCAACCGCCGCACGAAATCCTCGAGCTCGGCGCGCTTGCCCTTGATCGCGTCGGGCGTTGCGACCTGGAAGCCGAGGCCGGGCGTAATGCCGTCGGCCGTGATAACGCGGCGCGACTTGAACAGCACCTCTTCCTGGCTCACATACGGCTCCCAGGTCGACCAGGCGTCGACCGCGCCCTGCGTGTAGGCGACCTTCGCATCCGACGGCGCGAGGAACACGATCTGCACGTCGTTCGCCTGCCAGCCTTTCGATTCCAGCGCCGCCAGGATCAGCTGATGGCCGATCGAACCGCGGCCGGTTGCGATCTTCTTGCCGCGCAGATCGTCAAAGCTCTTGATCGCAGAGCTTTCCGGCACCAGGACCGCGAGCCCGTCGCGCGACTGCCGCACGGCCGCAATCGCCTTGACCGGAATTTTGGCGGCCGCCGCGAAGGTGAACGGCGCGTCGCCGACCAGGCCGGTGTCGATCGCGCTTGCGCCCAGCGCCTCCAGCAGCGGCGCGGCCGCGGCGAACTCCTTCCACTCGATCTTGTAGGGGACGTCCTTGAGCACACCGGCCGCTTCCATCACGGCCTGCGAATTGCCCTTCTGGTCGCCGACGCGCAGCGTGGTCTGCGCGGCCGCGACATCGACGGCCGCGAGCGCAAGTGCTGCCGCAACAATGAGACGGATCATTCGGCGGCAATCCCCCGCTGCTGGTCCCGCGCTTCGATCAGCTTGCGGGTCAGCGGGATCAGCGCCCGGCCATAATCGATCGCATCGACCAGCGGATCGAAGCCGCGGATCAGGAAGTGGCTGACGCCGAGATCGTAATAATCGCCGAATACCTCGGCGACCTGCTCGGGTGTGCCGACCAGCGCCGTGGTGTTGCTGTTGGCGCCCGTCAGTTTGGCGATCTCGGTCCACAGCCGCTTGTCGATGCGCGTGCCCTGATCGGCGAGCGCCAGCAGCCGCTTGGCGCCGTCGGTCGCATGGTTGGGACGGCGATAGCCGGTCTGGTCCTGCAGCGCGGTGGCGCGCTCGAGGATATGTTCCGCCTTCTTCCACGCCT
This sequence comes from Bradyrhizobium sp. BR 1433, assembly GCF_051547665.1. Lineage (NCBI taxonomy): Bacteria > Pseudomonadati > Pseudomonadota > Alphaproteobacteria > Hyphomicrobiales > Nitrobacteraceae > Bradyrhizobium > Bradyrhizobium sp. BR 1433. The sequence continues at coordinate 7,570,685 of NZ_JBPUGG010000001.1, read as the reverse complement.
TCTCTTCGGTGTCGGCGAGGATCGGCCGCACCGACAGGCTGAAGCGCGGCGTCGGCCTTCCGTGCCTGGCCGCGGCGGCGCGCACCCGCGCGGTGACGTCGCGCACCTGCGCGTAGGACTCGCCCCACAGCGCGAAAGTATCGGCGTGCTTGCCCGCGACCTCGACCGCGGCGTCCGAGCCGCCGCCGACGAAGGTGTAGATGCCGCCCTTCTGCAACGGCTTCACCTGCGAGAAGCCGTTCTCGACGTTGTAATACTTGCCGCTGTAGTTGAACGGCTTCTCGCTGGTCCACTCCAGCCGCACCACGTCGAGGAATTCGCTGGTGCGGGCGTAGCGCTCGTCCTTGTCGTCGAGCGTGTTGCCGTCCTGGCGCAGCTCGATGGCGTTGCCGCCGGTGATGACGTGCAGCGAGACGCGGCCGCCATAGAACTGATCCAGCGTCGCGAGCTGGCGCGCCAGCAGCGTCGGCGCGGTGAAGCCCGGTCGCTGCGCGATCATCACCTTGAGCTGCTTGGTGATGGTCAGGACATGCTGCGCGACCTGCAACGCGTCCGGCGTGGTGGAGTGGAACGCCAGCAGCGCGCGATCGAATCCGGCGAGCTCATGCGCCTTGGCCACCGTCTCGATATAGGGCGGATCGAGCACCGGGCCTGAGCGGACGATGGTCTCGGAGGCATTGTTGTTGGTGATGAAGCCGATGAACTCGACCGGCATGACGGGAACTCCGTTGTTGTTGGCTGTTGTTTTCAGACGCCCAGCGCGGAGCGTCCGGCGGAGACACGGGTGGCATCGTCTTGCGGGGTATGGACGCGGCCGCACAGCACGTCGCGGTAATGCCGCTCCAGCGGATTGGTGCGCGACAGGCCGTGATTGCTGGTCAGCGACAAGGCATCCTCCACCACTGCCGCGGCGTTATTGGTCACCGTCAGCTTGATGATGTTAGACTCGATCGCGGACAGCTGGAAGCCGTTATCGAAATCGGCGGCGAAGCTGTCGATCAGGCGGGCATTGACCGCAAGCCGTGCCTCGATCGCGCCGACGACCTCCTGCATCCGTGGCAAGTTCGCGAGCGGCGCGCCGAGATTGGCGGGCACCCGCTCCTTCAGGAATTTGACCAGCCAGTCGCGGGCCGCACGGGCGATGCCGTCATAGATCGCCGCCACAAATATTGCATGCACGGTCGCCTGGGTCACGTCAGGAACCTTCCAGTCGTCGGGCGTGCGGACGTCGATCTCGTAATCCAGCGGAAACACCACGTCGTCGAAGATCACGGTGTGGCTGCCGCTGGCGCGCAGGCCAAGATGGTCCCAGCTCTCCTCGATCCGCGTTCCCGGCAACCCGGCCGGAACCAGAAACAAGCCGACGCGGGTCTCCGGCTCGTCGGTCTTTGCCCAGACCGAATACCATTTCAGGATCGGCGCGCCGGTCGAATAGATCTTCTTGCCGGTCAGCCGCCAACCGGTCTCGGCGCGGCGCGCTGTGGTTGCTGGCAGGCCGCCACGCGCGGGCGAGCCGAGCTCAGGCTCGACGCGGAGCGCATTGATCAGCGCCACGCCCTCGACCGTCTCCTTGGCGAGCTTGCGCGACAGCCGGCCCGGCCAGCGCGTGCTGCGCGCCATCACCAGATGCTGGATGTAATGCATCGACAGCACCAGCGCGGTCGACGGATCGGCCTTGCCGATGATGCCGAGCACGCGCGTGGCGTCGCGGGCGCCTGCTCCGCCGCCGCCGAGCGCGGCCGGCACGGTCAGCGCCAGCAGGCCTTCGCGCGAAAGATCCGCGAAATTCTCGAACGGAAAGCTGGCGTCGCGGTCGTGCGCCGGCGCACGCGCTGCAAACACGTCGGCGAGCCGCAACGCGCGCGCGATGTGCTCCGGCTCGTCCGCCGGATGCAGCTCCCTCGCAGCTGATGTCACCATGTCGCCTCCAGTCCGAGCAGGCCGAGAATCTGCTTGCGCAGCTCAGCCAGATAAGGATCGCCGCGATGCCGCGGGTACGGCCGGGCGACAGCGATGTCCGCCTTGATCCGCGCCGGCCGATCGGAGAGCACGATGACGCGGTTGGCCAGCACCAGCGCCTCCTCGACGTCGTGGGTGACCAATAGCGTGGTAAAGCCCTTGCGCTGCCACAGCGCGACGAGTTCTGACTGCATGGCGATCCGCGTCAGCGAATTCGAGCTTGCCGAGCGGCTCATCGAGCACCAGGATCTTCGGATCGTTGACCAGCGCGCGCGCCAGCGCCACGCGCTGCGCCATGCCGCCGGACAGCTGGTGCGGATAAGCGTTGCGGAACGAGGACAGGCCGACCAGCTCGATGACATCATCGACGCGGTGGCGCTGCGCCTTCAGGATGCCCTGCGCTTCGAGCCCGAGCGCGACATTGTCCCACACCGTGCGCCACGGAAACAGCGTCGGATCCTGGAACACGACGACCCGCGACGGATGCGGGCCGGCGATGCGGACTTCATCCTCGCGCAGCGAGCCCGCGCGCGGCTTCTCCAGCCCCGCGACCAGCCGCAGCAGGGTCGACTTGCCGCAGCCGGACGGGCCGAGCAGCGCGACGAACTCGCCCGGCGCGATCGCGAGATTGACATTGTCGAGCACCGGCAGCGTGGCGCCATCGATATCGAAGGCGTGGCTGACGCCTTCGATATCGAGCTCGGCGCCGACCGCCGGATAGGTGATCGCCTCAGCTGCGGACTGCGCTACCATTTGACGACGCCCTTCTGCCAGACCAGCAGGCGGTCGCGGGTGCGGAACAAGAGCGTGATCGCGCCGGAGCAGAGCAGCGACATCACGATCAGCGCCGCATACATGTTGGCGTAGGCCGCCCAGCCCTGCGCCCATTGCAGGTACCAGCCGAGCCCGGCCTTGACGCCGATCATCTCGGCGACGACGAGCACGGCGAAGGACGAGCCGAGCCCCATGAACAGGCCGACGAATACATGCGGCAGCGCAGCGGGGATCGCGACCTTCAGCACCAGGAATGACGGTTTTGCGCCGAGCGTGCGCGCGACGTCGTAATAGGCGCTGCTGACGCTCGCGACGCCCGACCAGGTCAGGACCGTCACCGGGAAGCCGGTGGCGAGCGCGATCAGGAAGGTCGAGGCGCTCCAGCTCGACGGAAAGGTGAAGAAGGCGATCGGTAGCCAGGCGGTGGCGGGCAGCGGACCGATGAAGCGCAGCACCGGATGCACCCAATAACCGATCTTCTGCGACCAGCCGATCGAGACACCGGTGATAAAGCCGACGGTTGCGCCGATGACGTAGCCGCCGAGCTGCAGCTTGATCGAGGCGAACACGCTGTCGAGCAGTTTTGGCAGATCGTCGGTATAAACTTCGAGGATCGACTGCGGCGGCGGGAAGAACGGCAGCGGCAGCCAGGCGAACTTTGCGGTGGCCACCTCCCACAATGTCACGAAAGCGCCGAACGCCACCAGCCATGGCGCGCGCTTGCGCAACGCCTGCCCGGCGCTGCTGAGATAATCCGCGCTGAATGTGCCGAACAGGATGAAGGCGGCGATGACGATCGCACCGATGCCGAGCGATCCGGTCCGCGACCAGTCGCCGACATCGGGCCAATAAAGGCATGAGAGGCCGAATGCGAGCCAGACGAGGCTCGCCGCAAGGCCGACACCGTAACTGCCGGAGAGGTCCGCGAGCGTGATCGCCGCGCGCGGCGCGGCCGCGGCCGTCGTGTCAGACACTGAATACGTCGACATAGATCCGCTCCGCGAATTTGGCCGTGTCAGTGCTCTGCTTGAACACCTGCACCGTCTTGAGGTCGTCGGCGTAGCCCTTCAGCTCGCGCTTCAGCACTTCGCCGGTCGGGTGATGATGATGGGTGTGGTAGCGCGCCATTGCCTCGAGATCGGCGAGGCTGGCCGCCTTCGGCGCATAGGGCTGGAACGACTTTGCCGCCTTGTCCGGGTTCTGCGAGGTGAACATCGCGGCGTCGAGCAGCGCCTGGGTGATGGCGCGCGCGACCTGAGGCTCTTCCCGTACCAAACTTCCGCGCAGGCCGACGATGCAGCAGCTCTTGTCGCGATATTCGCCGTCGAGGTTGGAGGCGACCTCCTTGTACTGCGCATCCTTCAGCCAGAGATAGGCCAGCGGGTCCGACGACAGGAAGGCCTGCACCTCGCCCTTCTCGACCGCGACGTTCAGGAGATTGCCGGGATAGGCGCGCCAGTCGACGTCCTTGATCGGGTCGATGCCGAGCTTGGCGAGCTGGATCGAGAAGAAATTCTTGTCGGGACCGGCGAGATCGCCGACCGCGACGATCTTGCCCTTGAGATCGGCGAGCTTGTCGACCCCGGAATTGGTGCGGGTCAGGACGCGCATGCAGCCGCCATGGGTGCCGGCGGCGATCTTGACGTCAAAGCCCTGCTCCAGCGGCTTCAGCCAGCGCAGCGCCATGCCGAGACCGGCGTCGCTCTTGCCGGTGGCGATCGCCTCCAGCAGTTGGTCGGTCGAGCCCGAATAGTTGACCAGCTCGACGTCGAGATTCCGTTTCTGGAAGAAGCCGTGGTCGATCGCGACCGGCAGCGGCGCAAGGCAGACCGCGCCGGCGTTCCAGGACAGCTTCAGCTTGCGCGGCGCGCCGGTCAAAGCCGGTGCATCGGATGCGGTCTTGCAGACCGGGAATTCGGAGAAGTCGATCGCCGGCGTGATCGGCCGTGGCGCGAATGCCTGCGCACTATACGCCCCGATCGGCGCGGCAATGGCCGCGGCGGCGCCCGCACGCAGCAATGTGCGGCGATCAATCACCGTCTTCTTGTTATGTCTCGACATCATCACTCCTGCATTTCGGCAAGGCTCCGCCCCGCGCGCAAAACGTGTCTGCGCGCCCCGTCGTTCGAAGCTCATGGTTCAGAAAAAAGCGGATTTCTCCGGCGCGATTGCACTCAAAGCAACGTGCAAATGATGCGGCGCGACAAGATCATCGTCAATGAAATGGAATTTCGAATGTTGTCGACGCCACAGCTGAACTCTCCACGATCGCATCGCGCGGCGATGAAAGGATTTTCACGATCGTCCCAGACGGAGTTGCGGCGCGATCACCCGTGGTTGCATCAAATTTGAGCGTTTTGCGGCCGCGTGCGCGATGTCTTCTACGCGCGGCCCGCTTGACGAGATCATCCTTGCCGCGCAGCGGGCGAATTCAGATTTCCGTTTCGTTGACGGCGAACGGCTTGCTCATAGACTTGATCGAACGCTGCCGCGCGTTCCGCCGCGCAGCGAATGAATCAGAAAGAAAAATGCATATGCGCAAACTGACCCGCTCGGGTTCTCCCTATACTTTCACCCGCCGCACCGCGGCCGCGTTCATCGCAGCCGTGATCACGCTGTCGACGTCGGCCGCGGCACTCGCGGCCGACGCGATCGTGCTGCGCGTCGGCGACCAGAAGGGCGGCAACCGCTCGCTGCTGGAGATTTCCGGCCTCGCCAAGGATCTGCCCTACAAGATCGAGTGGTCAGAATTCCCCGCCGCGGCCCCGATCCTGGAAGCGATCAACGCCGGCGCGCTCGACGTCGGCTACACCGGCGATCTGTCCTTCCTCACGGTCTATGCGTCGGGCGCGCCGATCAAGGCGATCGGCGGCACGCGCTCCGATGCGCGGACGCAGGCGATCCTGGTGCGCGGGGATTCGCCGATCAGGACGGCAGCCGATTTGAAGGGCAAGCGCCTCGCCGGCACGCGGGGCGGCTGGGGCCAATTCCTGATCAATGCGACGCTGGAAAAAGCCGGCAGCAGGATCGAGGACGCAACCTTCGCCCCGCTCGGCCCGGTCGACGCCAAGATCGCGCTGCTCGCCGGGTCGATCGACGCCTGGGCGGTGTGGGAGCCGTATATCTCCTACGCCACGCTGAAGGACAAGGCGCGCGTCGTCGCCGACGGCGAAGGGCTGACGCCGACCATCACCTTCATCGTCGCCTCCGACAACGCGATCGCGACCAAGCGCGCGGCGGTGCAGGACCTGGTGCAGCGGCTCAACAAGGCGCGGCTGTGGTCGCTCGATCATCTCGCCGAGTACGCCAGGAACACGGCCGAGCTCACAAAACTGCCGGAAGACGTGCTGCTCGCCGCCTACACCGCGCAGAAGACGAGCCCGATCGCGATCGACGAGGCCGTGGTGAAGGAGGTGCAGGCCGCCTCCGACCGCGCCACGCGCTACGGCATCCTCGGCAAGACGCTGGATGTCGGCAAGGCCGTCGACCGGAGCTTCACGGCGAGCGCGAGCTTGAACTAGCGCGAGCCTTCACCTCCCCCTGAAAGGGGAGGTCGGATTGCGCAGCAATCCGGGTGGGGATCCTGCCTCCTCAGACGCCGGCGTCAGTGGAGAGCAACCCCCACCCTGCCCTCCCCCTTTCAGGGGAAGGGAGGGCAAACAGCGGTGCCCACATAACGGCGCATCAGGCCGCGCACCACAATGGAGACATCCGATGTCCGGTCCGCTCCATCTCGCACTGATCGTCGCAGCGCATCTTGCCTGCATGACGCTGCTGGTGATGCTGTCACTCTAGAGCTCCCGATACGCACAATGGCAATCAGGGTACAAGCGGTTTTTGTGATCGAGAGGCGCCAGCGTGCGGCATTCGCGTTTGAGGCTGCGAGCCTTGCGCAGGCCCTGCAATTGCTGCGGACACCGTGGCTCGCCGCGGCCTTAGAGGAGTTTCATCGTCGACACCGCCGGCCTTCGCAGCGATGCGAGCCCGCTCGCATCCGTGCGGCCACCCCCGAGGAAGCGATGGTGTATCGCGACGTCGCCGATGAATTTGCCGACGGCTCTGATCGCTTCCTGGTCGCCGAGTTGCCCGATGAGACCGGCGCTCCCTAGCAAACTCCTTTGCTCGGGAACACGCTGGAGCTTGCCTATGGGGGAGTGCCGCCGGCTCACTCCGTTTTCCATTCGGCATCGAATACGTTGATCGGCTTCGGGATCAGCTTGAGGCGGGTGAAGACATCGGCAATCTTCTGCTGCTCCGCAAGCACGGAAGCGTCCACGCGCCGCGCGCCGAGCTCGGCGCGATTGACCGAGCGCTCGATGATGTCGGCCGGCAGTCCGATCTTCGGACTGAGTTCGGCCGCGTACTGCTTGCGATTGTCCCTGATCCATAGATCGATCTCGTCGATCGCCGTCAGCACGGTGGTCAGCACCTTCGGATTCTCTTCCGCGATCGGTCGCGATGCGATGTAGAAGGATACATTGGCTGCAAGGCCGCTCGCGTCCGCAATTCTGCGCGCGCCAAGGCCGATTTCCGCCGCAGCATAATAGGGATCCCAGATTACCCAGGCGTCCACCGCGCCGCGTTCGAACGCCGCGCGTGCATCCGCCGGGGCAAGGTAGACCGGCTCGATATCCTGATAGGTCAAACCGTTGGCCTCCAGCGCGCGCACCAGGAAATAATTGACGTTCGATCCCTTGTTCAACGCGACGCGCTTCTTTCGCAGATCGGGTATCGTCTTGATCGGGCTGTCCTTCGGGACGATGATCGCCTCGTTTCGCGGCGAGGCGGGCTCGTAGCCGGCATAGACGATGTTGGCGCCGGCGGCCTGCGCGAAGATCGGTGGCGCCTCGCCCACCGGACCGAAATCGGCCGCGCCAATATTCAGGGATTCGAGCAGCTGCGGACCGGCCTGAAATTCGTTCCAGCTCACCGTCCAGCCCAGCGGCGCCAATTTCTGCTCAAGGATACCGCGCTCCTTGAGGAAGATCAGATTGCCGCCGCCCTTCTGGAACGCGATGCGAAAGACCTTGTCTCTTGCCTGCGCGGACGGAAGCGCGCTCCAGCCCAGAAGCAAGCCAACTATCGCCAGCGCAAGACTTCGACCCAGCCAGTTTCGCATGCTCGCTTTCCCCCTCGAAAGACAGTATTGGAGGGGGCAAGCGTGTTTGATTTTGCTGATCGCAGCAATTTCAAAGATGGGCGATTTCCGGTTTAAGCCTTTCACGCAGCATCGGTGCGGCAGAATTTCTTTGACGCCGTCCGCAACGACAACAGGGAGAGCAGCATGCAACTATCAATGAAGGACCGCGTCGCGGTGGTCACCGGGGGCAGCAAGGGCATCGGGATCGCGGTGGCGCGGCGGTTTGCCGAATCCGGCGCCAAGGTCGCCATCCTCGCCCGCGGCGCGGCCGATCTCGCTGCGGCGCGCGAAGCGCTCGCCAGGGACGGCCTTGTGGTACGCGATTATGTCTGCGACGTCGCGAAGGCTTCCGATATCAGCAAGGCTCACGACCAGATCGTTGCCGATCTCGGCAAGATCGACATTCTCGTCAACAACGCCGGCACGGCACGCACGCTGGCGTTCGAGAGCATCAGCGACGAGGCCTGGCAGGAGGACCTCGACCTGAAGCTGTTCGCCGCGATCCGCTTCAGCCGTCTGGTGTGGCCGGGCATGAAGCAGCGCAGATGGGGCCGCATCATCAACGTGCTCAACACCTTTGCCAAGGCGCCGGCCGGCAATTCCGCGCCGACCTCGGTGTCGCGCGCGGCCGGCATGGCGCTGACCAAGGTGATGGCCAATGAAGGCGGCGAGCACAACATCCTGGTGAATGCGCTCTTGGTCGGCCTGATCATGAGCGATCAATGGGTCAAGCGGCATGCTGCCCAGGCGCCGAACACGGATTTCGGGGAATTCGCCAAGGGCCTTGCCAAGGGCACGCCGCTCGGCCGCATCGGCACGGCGGAGGAGTTCGCCAACCTCGCCTGCTTCCTGGCCTCGGAGCAAGGCTCCTACATCACCGGCACCGCCATCAATGTCGATGGTGGCCGGTCGCCGGTGGTCTAGAGCCCCGGTCCCGGTTCAACCCGGTCCGGAGCTCCAGATTCTGCTTTGGCGCGTTTTCTTCACGCGAGCCGGTGTCCACTCGCTGGAAAACGCGGGCTGGCAACCAACGGCAGGAAGCGACGGCTCAAAAGCAAAAGGCCCCCGTCACCGGAGGCCTTTTCGTCTTAAACCGCGTCCTTGGCGGCCTTGACCGGCCGTGCGCGGACGATCTTCCGGGCTGGCTTGGCCTTGAACATCATCTCTTCGCCGGTGAAGGGGTTGGTGCCCTTGCGCGCCTTGGTCGCAGGCTTCTTGACCACAACGAACTTCGCGAAGCCGGGGACGAGGAACACCCCGGCCTTCTTCAGCTCCTTGTGGCCGACATCGACGAGCGAGTCCAAAACGTTCTTGACGTCGCGCTTGGAGAGTTCGGTGGTGGTCGCGATCTTCTCGATCACTTGCGACTTCGACAGTTGGGTAGCCATGGTTGCTCCATTGATTCTGGAGTGGGCACGATATGGCGGAAAACGCCGAGAAAAACAGTGTTTTCTGCACTCCCCACCACAATATCGCTGTGGACAGCCGCCGAATCAGGGTTTTTTCCAGTGTTTTTTCAAGTCAAGGCGCTTCCGACCCCTAAAATTACAGGGTTTGCGCGGCTTCGGCGCTCCCGAAACGTCCCCTCGAGGGAATCACTCGACGCATCCCGCGCGGCCCAAACTGCGACAATGCGGCGCTCGATCCGGGTTGCGAAGCGCCGCAGTGCGCCACTTCAGGTTTCGGAAACGATCCTCCAAAAGGCCGAGGCATTAGAAAATGACTCGGATTCCCATTCCATCGTAACATCGCAAAGGGGCGCCACGACCGATCGGCTGGCGGCCCGATGCAAGCCTTTATGTAAGTACCGGAGACCCGCGTATGGATTTGAGCCGCCTTGAGATCAACCGCCGCACGGCCCTTCTGACCTCGGCCGCGATTGCGGCCGATGTCATCAATCCGATGCGGGCCTTCGCGCAGGAAACCCCGCGCAAGGGCGGCGTGTTCAACGTCCATTACGGCGCCGAGCAGCGCCAGCTCAATCCCAGCATCCAGGCCTCGACCGGCGTCTACATCATCGGCGGCAAGATCCAGGAGAATCTGGTCGACCTCGACGCCAACGGCCAGCCGGTCGGCGTGCTCGCCGAGAGCTGGGAGGCGACCCCGGACGGCAAGACCGTCACCTTCAAGCTGCGCAAGGGCGTCACCTGGCACGACGGCAAGCCATTCACCTCTGATGACGTCGCCTTCACCGCGATGAACATGTGGAAGAAGATCCTCAACTACGGATCGACGCTGCAGCTGTTCCTCACATCGGTCGATACGCCCGATCCGCAGACCGCGATCTTCCGCTACGAGCGGCCGATGCCGCTGAACCTGTTGCTCCGGGCCCTGCCCGACCTCGGCTACGTCTCCGCCAAGCATCTCTATGAGAGCGGCGACATCAGACAGAACCCGACCAATCTGGCGCCGGTCGGCACCGGCCCATTCAAATTCGTCAAGTACGAGCGCGGGCAATACATCATCGCCGACCGCAACCCGGACTATTGGCGGCCGAACGCGCCCTATCTCGACCGCATCGTCTGGAAGGTGATCACCGACCGCGCCGCCGCGGCCGCCCAGATGGAGGCCGGCGAGCTGCATTACAGCCCGTTCTCGGGCCTCACGATCTCGGACATGGCGCGGCTCGGCAAGGACAAGCGCTTCATCGTCCAGACCAAGGGCAATGAGGGCAACGCCCGCACCAACACCATCGAGTTCAACTTCCGCCGCAAGGAGCTGTCCGACATCCGGGTCCGCCGCGCCATCGCGCACGCGATCAACGTGCCGTTCTTCATCGACAATTTCCTGGGCGATTTCGCCAAGCTCGGCACCGGCCCGATCCCCTCGACCTCGACCGACTTCTATCCCGGGCCGAACACGCCGCAATATCCCTATGACAAGGCCAAGGCGATCGCGCTGCTCGACGAGGCCGGCTTCAAGGTCTCCGGCGGCAACCGCTTCTCGCTGAGGCTGTTGCCGGCGCCGTGGGGCGAGGACATCTCGCTGTGGTCGACCTTCATCCAGCAGTCCCTGGGCGAAGTCGGCATCCAGGTCGACATCGTGCGCAACGACGGCGGCGGCTTCCTCAAGCAGGTCTATGACGAGCACGCCTTCGATCTCGCGACCGGCTGGCACCAGTATCGCAACGACCCCGCAGTCTCGACCACGGTATGGTACCGCTCCGGCCAGCCCAAGGGCGCGCCGTGGACCAACCAGTGGGGCTGGGAGGACAAGACCGTCGACAAGACCATCGACGATGCCGCCACCGAAGTCGATCCGGCCAAGCGCAAGGCGCTCTATGCCGATTTCGTCAAGGAGGTGAACACCGAGCTGCCGGTCTGGATGCCGATCGAGCAGATCTTCGTCACCGTGATCACGGCCAAGGCGCGCAACCACTCCAACACCCCGCGCTGGGGCTCGACGAGCTGGCACGATCTGTGGCTGAGTGCATGATGCCACATCTGCGCTAGGCGTGGCGCCCTCTTCTCCCTCGCCCCGCTCTTGCGGGGAGAGGGTCGGGGTGAGGGGCTCGCTCCACGATATTGCTCCATCGATAGACCTGTACCCCTCACCCGGATCGCATCTGGCGATGCGATCCGACCTCTCCCCGCAAGCGGGGCGAGGTAAGAAGGGGCCGGTGCCCACCCCGAACCGGTGTCCACATCGTTCGAAAACGCTATAGATAAAATATGCGTATCCTGAGCCTTGCGGGGCGGCGGCTCGCCGCCTCGATCCCGACCCTGTTCCTGATCCTGATCGGCGTGTTCCTGCTGCTGCAGCTTGCGCCGGGCGACACCGTCGATGCGCTGATGGCGCAGATGGGCGGCGGCGACGCCGCGACCGCCGAGGCGCTGCGCAAATTCTACGGGCTGAACCTCTCGGTTCCGGCGCAGCTCGGGAACTATCTGTGGCACCTGGTCCGGCTCGACCTCGGCTTCTCCTCGATCTACGGCAAGCCGGTGGCGACCGTGATCCTGGAACGGCTGCCGCCGACCATCCTGCTGATGACGGCGTCGCTGTCGTTCGCATTCTTCTTTGGCCTCGTGTTCGGCGTGATCGCCGCGCGTGGCGTCAACCGCTGGCCGGACACGATGATCTCCACCCTCGGCCTGATCTTCTACGCCACGCCCTCGTTCTGGTTCGGGCTGATGGCGATCGTGGTGTTCTCGGTCTATCTGCAGTGGCTGCCGCCGGGCGGCTTCGAGGATATCGGCAACGTCCAGACCGGAATCTGGCGCATGCTCGACATCGCGGCGCATCTGGTGCTGCCGACGCTGACGCTCGGGCTGATCTTCCTCGCGATCTACTTGCGCATCATGCGCGCCTCGATGCTGGAGGTGCTGAACCTCGATTTCGTCCGTACCGCCCGCGCCAAGGGGCTGGACGAGACGCATGTCATCACCCACCATGTGCTGCGCAACGCGCTGCTGCCGATGGTGACGCTGATCGGCCTGCAGGCCGGCACCATGCTCGGCGGCTCGGTCGTGGTCGAGAGCGTGTTCTCGCTGCCCGGCCTCGGCCGCCTCGCTTATGAGTCGGTGGTGCAGCGCGACCTCAACACCCTGCTCGGCATCGTCTTCGTGTCCGCGCTGCTCGTCATATCCGTGAACTTCGTCGTCGATCTGCTCTACGCGCGGCTCGATCCGCGCATCGCGGCGGAGGGCTGACGATGGATGCCGTGAAACGCTACTTCCGCAGCCCGGCCGCGGTGATCGGCCTGATCCTGCTGCTGCTTGTGATCGCGATGGCAATCAGCGCGGGTCTCCTCTATCCGCGCGATCCCCTTGCTCTCGCGGGCCGGCCGCTGATCTGGCCGTTTTCCAATCCGCGCTTCCTGCTCGGCACCGACAATTCCGGCCGCGACATCGCCGCCCAGATATTCTACGGCGCGCGGATCTCGCTGCTGATCGGCGGCGTCGCCACCGTGATCGCGATCCTGATCGGCATCCTGGTCGGCGCCTTCGCCGGCTATTACGGCGGCTGGGTCGACAATGTCTTGATGCGGATCACCGAAGCGTTCCAGACGCTGCCGAACTTCGTGCTGCTGCTGGTGCTGGTCGCGGTGTTCGGCTCGACCCTGACCACAGTGACGATCGCGGTCGGCGTGGTGTCGTGGCCGGCGCCGGCGCGGCTGACCCGCGCCGAATTCCTGTCGCTGCGCAACCGCGAATTCGTGCAGGCCGGCAAGACGCTCGGCATGAAGGACGTCCAGCTGATCCTCGGCGAAATCCTGCCCAACGCGCTGCCGCCCGTGATCGTCTATGCCAGCGTGGTGATGGCGGTCGCGATCCTGCTGGAAAGCGCGCTCGCCTTCCTGCGTCTGTCCGATCCCAACGTCGCCTCCTGGGGCAATCTGATCGGGCTCGGCCGCGATGTGCTCCGGGTGCAGTGGTACGTCTCGGCGATCCCCGGCATTGCGATCCTCGTCACCGTGCTCGCGGTGTCGCTGGTCGGCCAGGGCCTCGACGATGCGCTCAATCCGAGGCTGAAGAGCCGATGAGCGAGACGGTCCTTTCGCTCGATGCCCTGACGGTGCGCCTGCCCAAAGGCGCCGACCGCCCGCATGCGCTGTCCGACGTTTCGCTTTCAATTGCCTCCAACGAGATCCTCTGCGTGGTCGGCGAGTCCGGCTCCGGCAAGTCGATGATGGCGAACGCCATCATGCGGCTGCTGCCGAACGAGGTGACGATCGAACGGGGCCGGATGATGTTCGACGGCCGCGACCTCTGCGCCGCCGATAGCGCAGAGATGCGCGATGTGCGCGGCGCCGGGATCGCGATGATCTTCCAGGAGCCGATGACCGCGCTCAACCCGCTGCGCACCATCGGCGACCAGATCGGCGAGATGTTTGCGATCCACACCGCTCTCTCGAAGGCCGAGATCAATGCTCGCGTGCTAGCGCTGCTCGAGGACGTCCGCATTCCCGACCCCAAGGCTGCCGCAAAAGCCTACCCGCACGAGCTGTCCGGCGGCCAGCGCCAGCGCGCGATGATTGCGATGGCACTCGCGCTCGACCCCAAGCTCCTGATCGCCGACGAGCCGACCACCGCGCTCGATGTCACGACGCAGGCGCAGATCCTGAAGCTGATCCGCGATTTGCAGCGGCGCAAGAAGACCGCGGTGCTGTTCATCACCCATGATTTCGGCGTCGTCGCCGAGATCGCCGACCGCGTCGTGGTGATGCAGCACGGCGCGATCGTCGAGCAAGGCGCGGCCGATGAGGTGCTGAACGATCCGCAGCATGCCTACACCAAGCAGCTGATCGCAGCCGTTCCGCCGCTGAAGGCACCGCCGCCACGCATCCTGTCCGGCAAGGACATCCTGACCATCGACGGCGTCTCCAAGACCTACCGCACCGGCGGCTTCCTCGGCCGCGGCGCGCGGATCACGGAGGCCGTCAAGAACGTCTCGCTGCACCTGCCGCGCGGCGCGACGCTCGGCATCGTCGGCGAATCCGGTTCGGGCAAATCGACGCTCGCGCGCTGCATCGTGCGGCTGATCGATCCCGACACCGGGTCGATCGTGCTCGACGGCAAGGACTGGGCAAAGCTCGGCCGCGACGACATCAGGCGCGAGACCCGCCACATCCAGATGGTGTTCCAGGATCCGTTCGCCTCGCTCAATCCGCGCCGCAAGGCGGCCGAGCTGGTGGCGCAGGGACCGATCGTGCACGGCACCGACCGCGCCACCGCGATCGCGGAAGCGCGAAAGCTGTTCGGGCTGGTCGGGCTCGATCCGTCCGCCGGCGATCGCTACCCGCACGAATTCTCCGGCGGCCAGCGCCAGCGCATCGGGCTCGCCCGCGCGCTGGCGCTGAAGCCGGATGTGCTGGTCGCCGACGAGCCGGTCTCGGCGCTCGACGTCTCGGTGCAGGCGCAGGTCTTGAAGCTGCTCGCCGGGCTGCGCCAGCAGCTTGGCCTCTCCATCATCTTCATCACCCACGATCTGCGCGTCGCCGCCCAGATCTGCGATCTCGTCGCCGTCATGAAGGACGGCGCCGTGGTCGAGCAAGGGCTGACCGCCGAGGTGTTCGGCAGGCCGCAGCATCCCTATACGCAGGCGCTGCTGTCGGCGATCCCCGGCGGCGCGTTTGCGCGCGAGCACGGCACCGCAACCGTGTAGCCGAGCACGCGCGACCCTACTCCGCCGCTTGCGGCTTGTGCTCCTCGCGCAGCCGGAAGCGCTTCAGCAATCCGGATACCGTGTCGCGGAAGCCGCCATATTCCAGCTCTGAATAAGGCAGCATCGCAGCGCCGGACCAGCCCTGGCTGCGCATCTCGATCGCCTTGCGCTGCGCGCGCTGGCGGACCTCGTCCCAGGCAAGGTTGTCAAAGAAATCGGTATAGGACTCCGAGAACTTCCCGTCCCGGTCGATCGAGAAGCCGACGCAGGAAACGATCGGCAGGCAATACATCCCCGTCACCGGGGTGTTGAGCGGCACCGGCATGAGCGGCATCACATGCGAGCCGCGCGCATCGCCGCCCACGAAGTGCGCCTTGGTGAACGGCGAGATGATTTCTTCGGGCGCCGCGAAAATGCCCTGGTTCCTGACGACCGCGACCGGATCATCCTTGCCGGTGTACTTGCCTGCGATGGAGTGAAGGCGCTGCGCCGAAACGGCGACGGCGACCTCGCCATAGGTTTTCGAGACGATGCGATCAATGCCGAAGCGCTCGTTGTCGCGAAGCAGCGCCGCAATGTGGTAGCCGTCCGCGGGCGCATCGAGTTCGATCACGCTGTCGCCGGCCGTGTTGTCCATATCGATGATATGGAAACGGAAGCCCTTGATCATCGGGGGCAGCATCAGCCCGGCGCAATACATGGGATCGGCAAAAGCCAGATAGAGCGGCAGGTTGTAGGCGCCGGGGCCGCATTTGTCTGCGGCGAACACCATGAAGGACTCCGCGGGTCTCGCGCCCGAGAGGCTGTGGTCGAAGCTGAGTTCGGCGACGGCCGGGCCCGCGCCGCGAACGTTTCCGGACGGGGCGTCGACGAGGAGATCCTGGCCGGCGCCGTAGAGCCCGGAGGCCTTCGCAACCGCAGTGGCCGCGAGAAACGTCTTCCAGGCGAATTGGTGGACTTCGGAGCTCCCTTCGCCCCGCGTGTGCGTCATGACGATCGCAATATCGTCGCCGGTATGGCGCACGAACCCGTCGATCAGGAGACCGTTTTCGATCGCTTTCGCGACCTCCCCTTCGACAGCCGCCATCATGCGCGCAGATGGTTTCGTGTGGCCCCCAACGGAGCCAATGTCAGCCTTGATGACCGAAATGGTGAGTTTCATGAGCATCCCTCCGACCGCAGCGCAGCGCCTTCGCCTCGGCGCTCGCTGCGCCGGGGGCGACGGCGCGCTCATTTGCGAAAAAGAACGTCGCTTGGTGCGACAGGTTCCCCGCGCAAATTCCTTGCGGAACTATGGCCCCTCCGTCACCGCGTGTCGATACGGGCTATCGACGCATCTGGAATAACTCGTCATGCCCGATGGGGTTACCACCCGCCCTATGAAGCGCGGTTGAGAAAGATCGGCAGGCCCCGCTTGTTGGAATAGAGAGGACGGTAGCGCTCAGTGTTGTACGCGCTTGCGACGTCCAATTTGCGTGGCCCGAGCTTGGCGTCGGGGATCGGCACGAGGTCGTAGCGGCCCTCGACCAGCGCCGACATGAGGCCCGTTTTGCCTTCCAGGATCGCATCGTAAGCCATGTTGCCGAACGTCAGCGCCACAAGCTTGTCGATGAAGTCCGGATCGCCGGACCGCAGGTCGTAGGTGAGGTCAGAGACGATGGTCTCCTCGCCGGTGCGCCGCTTGATCTCGTCCGCGAACGCTTCGGCCACGCTCGCCTTCCTGCGGTGACCGTAGGCGTCAGGCTCGCCGAATTCCTGCACCTTGTAGCCCTCCCACTCGGCGCCCTCGCTCAGCACGATCAGCGCGTAGTTGCTTGGGTTGCCGTGCTTGTCATCGAGGAGAAGCTGGATCAGCTTGTCGAGATTGACCTTGTACTCCGGTATGGCGCATCGGATCGAGGTTGCGTATGCGGTATAGAGTGCCGTAAAGCCGGCATCGCGACCAAAGACGCGGAAAATGCCGATTCGCTCGTGCGAGCCGACGGTGGTGCGCTGGCGCTGGATGGCATCGCTGGCACGGGTGATCGCGGTCGAGAAGCCGATGCAGTATTCGGTGTTGCGAACGTCGTTGTCCATCGTCTTCGGGATGGCAATGATCTTGACGCCTCGCCTGTTGAGCTTGTCCGCGTAGCTGAGCGTATCGTCGCCGCCGATGGCGATCAGATGCTCGATACCGAGCCCCGCGAGGTTCGCGAGCACCTCGTTGGTGAGGTCCCACGTCGTGGTTGCGATGCCACCCTTGGTGCTCTGGGAAACCGGAAAGTCGCGACCCGCGAGATGATCGGGCAACTTCTTCATTTTGGAGGGATTGGTGCGGCTCGAGTGCAGCACGGTGCCGCCGCGCCGGTCGATGACGCGCGTATTTTCGCGGTTCAGCGGGATGATGTAATGGGACTTGCTCGACGGGTCGTCGAGGTTCAGGTGCGTGAGGGCCTCCCAGCCCCGGCGGAGACCGACAACCTCGATGTCGTCCTCACTGCCGCGATAAGTCACGCTCTTGATCACCGCGTTAAGGCCGGGGACGTCACCGCCTCCCGTGAGAATACCAATCCGCTTCCTCGCCATGCCCACCTCCCAGGGTTGCTATCTGGCAATAACGCCTGCGTCGCGTCGGGGTTTCCACAACGCTATCCGCCAACGGCGGAATCCTCGTGATCGCGGCACCCACCCGAACCTGCTTGGGCCCCAATCTTCCAGCGACGTCCTCTGACCAGTCCCCAACTCGGGCGGCTTGCCCCTCCATGCCCTTTATCTCGCGTGCGTGGCGCGACGTTGCTCCGCGCTTACCGCGAACGGCGCGAGGCGAGGAAGTACTCGGCCCAGCGCAGCAACTCGAATCGATCGCCCTTGACCAGCTCCTGTGCATCGCGGCGCCGGTAGAGCACCAGCATCCAGGGCGCCAGCTTGCGGAGCAATCCATGCGCCATGTACTGCACCGGCTCGGAGAACGGCAGCGCCAGCTCGCCTTTCGGGACGCCTTGCACCGCGCGTGCCAATTCGCGACCGAGCGGGATCGTCAACGCGACCGCGCGGCCATTGCAGCCGGTCCAGCCATAGGCGTTCGGTCCCAACCGGTGCATGCGCGGCAGGAAATCCGCGGTCATCCCGACATAGCCGTTCCAGACATAGTCGAACGAGACGTCGCCGATCTGCGGCCACAAACGCTGCAACCGCTCGGTCACCCGCGCCTTCAGCCGCCCGGTCTTGTCGCCCGGACCGAGCACGGCGCCGCCGGTGACGAGGCGGTTGCGGGCGTCGTAGCGCGCGAAATAGAGTTCGCCATGGGTGTCCGACATCGCCTGCCGGCCGGGAATGATGGTCTTGCGCACATTGTCCGACAGCGGCTGCGTCGCCATCTGCCACGACAGCACCGGCATCACCTCGGTTGCGATCTCAGGCACCAGCGATTTCGCGAACTCGCCGCTATAGGCATTGGTCGCGACCACCAGCGCGCGGCCGGAGATCTCACCCTTTTCCGTCTTCACCACCCAGCGATCGCCGCGGCGCTCGAAACTGAGTGCCGGCGAGCGGGCATAGATCCGCGCACCGAGGCCGAGCACGGTGCGCGCAAGGCCCCGCGCCAGCGCCAGCGGATTGACGTGGCCGCCGGTCCTGTTCCAGAAGCCGCCGTACCACGCATCCGAGCCGAGCATGTCGCTGGTCTGATCGCGCGACAGCAATTCGACCGGCGCGCCGAATTTCGACCATTGCTGCACCCGCCGCTCGGCGATCTTGATGCGGCCGGGCGAATGCACCGGCTGCACCCAGCCGGCCTGCTCCTGCTCGGCCTCGATGTTGTAACGCCTGACGACGTCGAACAGCATGGCCGCACTGTCGCGCAGCATCGCGACGAAGCGCTCGCCGGCCGCGCCGTGCCTCGCGATGATGTCGTCGGGATCGGGACGCGACAGCGTCGGGATTACCTGGCCGTTGTTGCGCCCCGAGGCGCCCCAGCCCGGCTCCGCGGCCTCGACGATCGCAACATCGACATTGGCCTCGCGCAGATGCAGTGCGGTCGATAGACCCGTGAAGCCGCCGCCGATGATGACGACGTCGGCCTGCTGCGCGCCAGTCAGTTCGGGACAATCGGGGCCGGAGGGCGTCACTGCTGCCCAGAGCGAATTGGGCCAGCGCACGGCATTGCTGTTCATCATGATCCTTCCTTGCGGCCGCCCGGTCATTCTGGTTAGCTTTACTCTACTCTCCTATTCCAGCCGGGAAGACAACAAGTGGCACTCAAGAACGTCATCGGAATCGATCACGCCGTGGTCATGGTGAAGGACCTCGACAAGGCGGCCGAGAACTACAAGCGGCTCGGCTTCACCGTGTCGCCGCGCGGCACCCATAGCGCGCATATGGGATCGGGCAATTACACCATCATGTTCGACCCCGATTATATGGAATTGCTCGGCGTGCTGACCCCGACCGAACACAACGCTCCGGCGCGCGCCTTCCTCGAGAAGCGCGGCGAGGGCATCGAACGCATCGCGTTCACCGCGGTGGATTCCGCTGCTGGCGCCGAGGAGATTCGCGCGCGCGGCTATGCGCCGATCGGGCCGACCGATTTCGAACGCCCGGTGACCTTGCCTGATGGCACGGTCTCCGCGGCGAAATTCCGCACCTTCCAGTGGCCGACCGCGGAGGCGCCCGGCGGCGTCCGCATCTTCGCCTGCCAGCACAAGACCCGCGAGACGGTGTGGATTCCCGAATTGATGACGCACGCCAATGGGCAAAACGCCTCAAGCAGGTGCTGATGGTCTCGCCCGATCCCGCAGCCGATGCCGCGCATCTCTCCAGGATGATCGACGTCGCCGTCAGGAACGACGCCGACGGTGCGGTTGCGGTGCCGTCCGGCGGCAACCGCGCCGACTTCGTGTTCCTGACCAGGGACCAGCTCGGCAAACGTTATCCCGGCGTATCGCTGGACGGCCTGCCCGACCGCGGCGGCGCCGGCCTCGTGATCGCGGCCGACCTTGCCGCGACCGAGAAAGCGCTGGGCTCAGCCGGCGTGAAGAGCGGCAATAGCATCACCGTGCCGCCGGCTTCCGGCAACGGCACCCTGCTCGCTTTCGTCAAGGCATAGCTGCCATACCATGCGCGGCGCAGCGTTATGCAACGGCGCCGCGCATGTGGGACTAGGCACAGAAAGTTGAGGCGCTAGTATCTCTCCCAAACAAGAACCGTCCAGGGAGAGAAACATGTCGCATCACCTGATCTCGCGCCGGCAGATGCTGGCCGGCACCGCGGCCGCCGGCGCGGTTGGACTGACCGGATTTCCGGCCCGCGCCGACGTCAACTGGAAGAAATATTCCGGCACCACGCTGGAGGTGATTCTCGCCAAGGGGCCGCGCGGCGACGATCTGCAAAAATACATCAAGGAATTTACCGAGCTCACCGGCATCAAGGTCGAGTCGGAGCAGATCCCCGAGCAGCAGCAGCGCCAGAAATGCGTGATCGAGCTGTCCTCGGGCAAGCCGAGCTTCGACGTCGTGCACCTCAGCTATCACGTGCAGAAGCGGCAGTTCGAGAAGGCCGGCTGGCTCGCCGACATGTCGGGCTTTCTGAAGGATCCGAGCATGACGCCGCCGGACCTCGTCGAGAGCGATTTCTCGGCGGCCGGGCTGCAATATGCGCGCAACGACAAGGGCCAGATGCTGTCGCTGCCATGGTCGGTCGACTATTTCATCCTCTACTACAACAAGGAGCTGTTCCAGAAGAAGGGCGTCGAGGTCCCGAAGACGCTCGAGGAGATGGCAATCGCGGCCGAGAAGCTGACCGATCCGAAGGAAGGCATCTACGGCTTCGTCGGCCGCGGCCTGCGCAACGCCAACATGGCGATGTGGACCAACTTCTATCTGAACTATGGCGGCGAATTCCTCGATGCCAAGGGCAACATCCTGACCGACGGCCCCGAGGCGATCGAGGCCACCAAGCTCTATCAGCGCCTGCTGACGAAATGCGCGCCTCCCGGCGTCGCCGGCTTCAACTGGATGGAGTCGATGGCGTCCTTCACGCAGGGCAGGTCCGCGATGTGGATCGACGCCGACGGCTGGGCGCCGCCGCTGGAAGATCCCGCCGCCTCGCGCGTCGTCGGCAAGGTCGGCTACACGCTGGTACCCGCCGGTCCCAAGGGCAAGTTCTCCTCGACCTATGGCGACGGCGTCGGCATCGCCGCGGCGAGCAAGAACAAGGAAGCCGCCTATCTGCTCTGCCAATGGGTGGTCTCGCGCGGACAGGGCGCGCGCCTGCTGCAGGCCGGCGGCGGCGTGCCGTTCCGCAACTCCATCGTCGACGATGCCGAGGTCGCCAAGGGCGTGAAGACCAAGGAATGGCTGCAGTCGGTGGTCGATTCCGCCAAGATCTCGAAGCTCGGCCTGCCCGTCATCATCCCGGTCGCCGAATTCCGCGACATCGTCGGCGCGGCGCTGACCGCGACGCTGTCGGGCGCCGACCCCGCCACCGAGCTGAAAAAGGCGCACGAGCAATTCCGCCCATCCTGGAGCGTAGCGAAAAAGCGTGAGCGTGGTGACTCAGACTGAGCCGGCGGCGGCCAGCAAAGCGTTTTCAAGCGAAGTGGGTACCGGTTCGCGTGAAGAAAACGCGTCAAAGCAAGAGTCCAGAGCCGCAGGCTCTGGAGAGGCCGCCCCGGCGCGTGAATGGCGTCCGCCGTCCTATTGGCCGTTCGTGATCGCGGCGCTCGTCGTGGTGCTGGCGGTGATCATCTTTCCGTGGGTCTTCACGATCTGGATGAGCCTGCAGGAATGGAAGGTCGGCTCCCCGACCGTGTTCGTGGGGCTCGCGAACTATCTGCGGCTGCCGACCGATCCGCGCTTCGTCGAGGCGGTCGGGCACACGCTGTCCTATACAGCGCTGTCAGTGCTGTTGCCGCTGGTGTTCGGCACGCTGGCGGCGGTGGTATTCCATCAGAAATTCGCCGCGCGCGGTTTCCTGCGCGGCATCTTCATCATGCCGATGATGGCCACGCCGGTGGCGATCGCGCTGGTGTGGACCATGATGTTCCACCCGCAGCTTGGCGTCTTGAACTATCTGCTGTCGCTGGTCGGGCTGCCGCCGCAGCTCTGGGTGTTCAACCCGGCGACGGTGATCCCCTCGCTGGTGCTGGTCGAGACCTGGCAATGGACGCCGCTGGTGATGCTGATCGTGCTCGGCGGCCTCGCCGCGATCCCGACCGAACCCTACGAGAGCGCGCAGATCGACGGTGCCAATTTCTGGCAGGTGTTCCGCTTCATCACGCTGCCCTTGATCATGCCGTTCTTGTTCATCGCCGGCATGATCCGCATGATCGACGCGGTGAAAAGCTTCGACATCATCTTCGCGATCACGCAAGGAGGGCCGGGCTCGGCGTCGGAGACCATCAACGTCTATCTCTACAGCGTCGCCTTCGTCTATTACGACCTCGGCTACGGCTCGGCGATCGCGGTGGTGTTCTTCCTCCTGATCGTGGCGCTGGCGGCACTGCTGCTTTACTTGCGCAAGCGCCTGCTGTGGACATCTGAACTCGGGGGCGAGGCATGAACCCGCGCCAGATTCTCGGGCGGATCGGGCTTTGGCTGTCGGTGTTCGTCATCGTCTCGCCGGCGATCCTGTTCTTCCTCTGGATGGCCTCGCTGTCGCTCAAATTCGAGATCGACAACGCCTCCTACCCGCCGGTGTTCTTTCCGGAGCATATCGCCTGGAAGAACTATGCCGACGTGTTCGCGTCCAACCGGTTCCTGACCTATTTCAGCAACAGCCTTGTGGTCACCGGCTGCGCCACGGGGCTTGCGATGCTGGTCGGCGTGCCCGCCGGCTACGGCATCGCGCGGATGGCGGCGCATAAATCGGCGATCGTGATCCTGATCGCGCGCATCACGCCGGGCCTGTCGTATCTGATCCCGTTGTTCCTGCTGTTCCAGTGGCTCGGCCTGCTCGGCACGCTGGTGCCGCAGATCATCATCCATCTCGTGGTCACGGTGCCGATCGTGATCTGGATCATGATCGGCTATTTCGAGACCACGCCGCTGGAGCTGGAGGAAGCTGCCCTGATCGACGGCGCGACGCGCTGGCAGGTGTTCCGCCATGTCGCGCTGCCGATCGCCAAGCCCGGCCTTGCGGTTGCCTTCATCCTCGCGGTGATCTTCTCCTGGAATAATTTCGTGTTCGGCATCGTGCTGGCCGGGCGTGAGACCCGCACGCTGCCGGTCGCGGTCTACAACATGATCTCGTTCGATCAGCTGAGCTGGGGCCCGCTCGCCGCCGCCGCGCTGATCGTGACCGCGCCGGTGCTGCTGCTCACCGTGATGGCGCAGCGGCAGATCGTGGCGGGACTGACGGCGGGTGCGGTGAAAGGCGGCTAGAGCGCGTACTCGTAAGTCCGCCTGCCGAATGACGCCTGCATTACCGTCAGAAGCGGACAAACGAAACGCGCTCGGTCATGTCGGCTGAGGCCAATAGCGGAAGCCGATGGCACCCGGCCCCATTAAGTCTGAGGACACTGAAATCTACATCTTGTCGGTGATCGACCAACCACCGACTTCGGACGCGCTCTCTTTAGCAGCGGCCGCGACAATCGCGGGGATTACGTCCTCGGCACGATCAACGATAATGGGTTGAAGCAGGTGGTCTCTATGAAGGAAACCTGCGCTGCGTATGTGGTCCAGCATTGCCATCATCGGCGCCCAAAACCCTTTGATGTTCACCAGGACCATCGGCTTACGGTGCTGCCCAAGCTGGGCCCAAGTCATGATTTCCACGATTTCCTCGACGGTACCGATGCCACCCGGAAGTGCCACGAAGGCATCAGAACGCTCGAACATTCTGTGTTTGCGCTCGTGCATGGTGTCTGTGATCGTCAAGTCTTCGAACATCTTGAGCGCATCAGTCGTCGTTTCCCAGTTTGTGAGAAATCTCGGAATGATCGCGCCGACCTTGCCGCCGTTATTCAGTGTGCCGCGAGCGACCGCGCCCATCACACCATGGGTTCCGCCGCCGTAGATCAGCGTCAATCCCGATGCGGCAAGAGCGTGTCCCAATCGTTCGCCTGCCTCGACGTAGGCAACATCATGACCGGGCGAGGAGCCGCAATAGACGCAGACTGCTTTGATCGTGCTCATGTGGAGGATAAACGCGATGCACGGCCATAGCGTCAAGCTTGTTGTGCTCGCCAGAGTCCGCTTTGGGTCACAAAGGCGATATCCCTGACGCGTCGCTCGCCCCTCTAGCCAGCGAGCGCCTCCAGCCTTGTAGCCCGGATGAAGCGCAGCGTAATCCGGGATTCTGGGCCTGCGTGAAGACCGGTCCCGGATTTCGCTTCGCTGCATCCGGGCTACGAAGTCTTCTCTTTCCCACACGCGTGAGAGGGAGCCCGGTGCCTTCGCGGTCGCATGCTCTATGCAGCGAGCGCCTCCAGCACCGCGGCCGAATCGGTAACCCAACCGAAAATGCCGCCCTGGGCCTTGATCATCTTCAGGCCCATCTCGTGGAATTCCGGAAAATAAGACGCGCAGCCGTCGGAGATCACGATGCAGCGGTAGCCGCGGTCGTTGGCCTCGCGCACCGTGGTGTTGACGCAGACCTCGGTGGTGACGCCGCAGACCAGGAGATTCTCGATGCCGTATTTCTGCAGGATGTCGCCGAATTCGGTGGCGTAAAACGCGCCCTTGCCGGGCTTGTCGATCACGATCTCGCTGTCGAGGGGATAGAGCTCCGGAATGATGTCGTGCCCCGCCTCGCCGCGGATCAGGATTCGTCCCATCGGTCCGGGATCGCCGATCCGAAGCGACGGCGCGCCGCGCTCGACCTTCGCCGGCGGCGCGTCGGAGAGATCGGGCAGATGGCCCTCGCGGGTGTGGACCACGAGCAGCCCGGCGTCGCGCACCGCCGCGAGCACCGCGGCGATCGGCTGCACCGCGCGGGCAAGCCGGCTGACGTCATTGCCGAGCGTCTCGCCGAAGCCCCCTCGCTCCATGAAATCGCGCTGCATGTCGATGATGACGAGCGCGGTCCTGCTCCAGTCGAGCGTGATCGGCGCCGGCTCCGCCGCGATTGTCCCGCTTGAATTCGCCATGACGCACGCCCCGAATGCGAGAAAACCCGCATTGATTAAGCAAACCGCGTGCCATTGCGCAATGATGCGGCGCATCGCGGCGATCCCGATCAGCATGCGACCGTACGCTGCATTTGCGCATTCTGCGATCTTGCTGGCATGATCGTTGCTAGCTGGGAGCCCGACCGAACGAAGATCATCGTTCGCGAAATGACAGCCCATTTCAAACAGGCGGGAGGACAGGCATGAATGGACTTGGCGGTCTCAACAAATCACCGAACGGCGTCGTGATCGGACTGGTGCAGCTGCAGTTGCCTGTGGTTGCGACAAGGTCCGACCTGGCACGGCAGACGGAGCGCATCGTATGGATGGTCGGCAAGGCGCGGCGCAACCTCGGAACCATGGACCTCGTCGTGTTCCCCGAATACTCGCTGCACGGCCTCTCGATGGATACCAATCCGGAGATCATGTGCCGGCTCGACGGGCCTGAAGTCGCGGCTTTCAAGCGGGCCTGCATCGAGAACAAGATCTGGGGCTGCTTCTCCATCATGGAGTTCAACCCGCATGGTAATCCCTATAATTCAGGGCTGATCATCGACGATCACGGCGATATCAAGCTGTACTACCGCAAATTCCATCCCTGGATTCCGGTCGAGCCGTGGGAGCCCGGCAACATCGGCATTCCCGTGATCGATGGACCGAAAGGCGCGAAGATCGCGCTGATCATCTGCCATGACGGCATGTTCCCGGAAATGGCCCGCGAATGCGCCTACAAGGGCGCGGAGATCATGATCCGCACCGCAGGCTACACCGCGCCGATCCGCGACAGCTGGCGCTTCACCAACCAGGCCAACGCGTTCCAGAACCTGATGGTGACGGCCAATGTCTGCATGTGCGGCTCGGACGGGTCGTTCGACTCGATGGGCGAAGGCATGATCGTCAATTTCGACGGCAGCATCATCGCGCACGGGACCACGGGGCGGGCCGACGAGATCATCACCGCCGAGGTGCGGCCCGACCTCGTGCGCGAGGCGCGGATCAACTGGGGCGTCGAGAACAACATCTATCAGCTCTGGCACCGCGGCTATGTCGCGGTGAAGGGCGGTGCGATGGATTGCCCCTACACGTTCATGCAGGACATGGTGTCCGGCCGCTTCCGCCTGCCTTGGGAAGATCAGGTCAAGATCACCGACGGCACGTCCTGCGGCTTTCCCGCACCGACACGGATGTTCGGCAAGACCGCGAAGGCCGCCGAGTAGCCACCTCCGGCGGCTACTTGAAGAAGTGCACGAGGCCGATGCTCAAGCCCAGCAGCAGCATCAGCGACAGCGTGACGGCGGCCGTCACCCGGCCGCCGACGGTCGAGAGCACCCGCACATCGACACCGAGCCCGAGCGCTGCCATCGAGACGACGGTAAGGATCGCCGCCGTCTTGGTCACCGGCGCGATCGCGATGTCAGGCACGAGCTGGAACGAGCGCAGCGCGCCCAGCGCCAGGAAGCCGATGATGAACCAGGGCACCAGCTTGAACGGGCTGATCGAGGCGGCCTTCGAGGTGCCCTCCCTGGCGGCGCCGGCCTTGCGCCGCCGCGCCACCAGCAGCGAGAGGCCGATCACGATCGGGCCCAGCATCAACACCCGCACCAGCTTGACCAGCGTGCCGATCTGGGTGCTGACGATGCCCGCTGGCACGGTCGCTGCCAGCACCTGCGGCACGGCATAGACGGTGAGGCCGGCGAGGATGCCGTATTGCGTCGCCGTCAGCTTCAGCAGCGGGATCAAGAGCGGCAGGCCGAGCACCATCAGCACGCCGAGAATGGCGGTGAACGAGATCGACGAGGCGATGTCGTCGCCATCGGCCTCGATCACCGGCGCCACCGCCGCGATCGCCGAGTTGCCGCAGATCGAATTGCCGCAGGCGATCAGGATCGCGAGTTTGGTCTTGAGCCCCAGCATCCGGCTGAGGCCATAGCTCACCGCCAGCATGATCACGACGGTCACCGCGATGGCGCCGATCAGCAGCCCGCCCGACGCCACGATCGCGGCAAAGCTGATGGAGGCGCCGAGCAGCATCACCGCGACCTCGAGCAGCTGCTTGGCGCTGAAGGCAATGCCCGAGCGCCAGCGCGCCGACGGCTCCCAGGCGGTGCGCACCGCCATGCCGAGCAGGATCGCGACGACGAGGGCCTCGATATAGGGATGGTCGAAAACGCGCTCCTCGGCGGCCTGGATGCCGAGCGAGATGACCGTGACGACCCCGCAGAGCAGAATCCCCGGAATGAGCTGGAATATGCGCCGCAGCGCCCCCTGCTTCTGCCCCTGGTCTTGTTCTTGTTCCGGCACAAAATCCTCTTTTCGGAGAAGATTTTATGCGCCAAGGCACACCTCTTGGCTAATATATTTTCGGACTGCCCCGATAGAGAGAAGTTATGTCCCTCAACCTGCATCTGCTCCGCCTGTTCGCGGCCGTGGCGAGAACCGGAAGTTTCTCCCGCGCCGCCGACCTCCTGCACATCAGCCAGCCGGCGATCTCCAAGGGCGTGCGGGATTTCGAGCTGCAGGTCGGCTGCCGGCTGCTCGACCGCACGCCGAAGGGGGTGCGGCCGACCCGGGAGGGCGCGGCGCTGGCGCGGCATGCCGAGACCCTGTTCGCGGCCGAACGCGCCGCCGAGGACGAACTGCAGGCGCTGCGCAACCTCGACAGCGGCTCGCTGCGGATCGGCGCCAGCACCACGATCGCGACCTACATGATCCCGGAATATCTCGGTGTGTTCCACCGTGCCTTTCCCGGCATCGATCTGCACGTCGTCAGCGCCAACACCAGCGACATCGCCGCGCTGATGCTGGGACACGAGATCGAGATCGCGCTGGTCGAGGGCCCCGTCGAGGACGAGAATTTGATCAGCGAAGCCTGGCGTACCGACATGATGGCGCTGATCGCAGGTCCGGATCATCGCTTCGCAGCGGTCCAGGAGCCGATCGACATCCGGTCGCTGAACGACGAGATCCTGATCGTGCGGGAACCCGGCTCAGGCACGCGCGAGGTGGTCGCGCAGGCGCTGGCGGCCCACCACGTCGAGCCGCAGCGGACGCTCGAGATCGGCAGCACCGAGGCGATCAAGCAGGCGGTGGCATCAGGCGTCGGCGTCGCCATCGTGTCGATCGCAACGATCGACGATCAAGTGAAGCTCGGAAAGCTGAAGGTGATCCCGATCAAGGGCATCCATATCGAGCGCACGCTCTGGCAACTGAAATCGCCCGGCCGGCTCGAGGTGCCGGCAGCGGTGGCGTTCGAGGGGATCATCCGGGAGACGCGGGCGGCGAAAACGGCGCCGCGGATGCCGGACGCTAAAGCGCTATGAGACCAGGATTCGTACTCAAAAAACCTGAGACGCCCACGTTCAGGAGCGAAGCGGAGACGCGATCCGACCCAAGCAGTATTGTCTTGTGATCCAAGGCGGCCCTCAGCACGGCCGGCATCAATAACAAGCAAAGCCAATTGTTCCTGCGCGGATTCACGGCTAATTTGCTTTTCCTCGCTGACCGAGAGCCGGAGGCGAATATGGTACGATTGGGAGCGGCCTTTCAGGCGTTAGTGGCACTGACTATAATTTTCGTATCTGCGGCGGTCGCGCACGCGCAGACCACCGACAAACCGCCGTTCTGGGCCTATACCTACAACCCGCCTGACTTCAAGCCGCCGCCCGATGACGGCCAACCTCGCCACGTTCCCGACAGCATGGCGAGCTATACAGTTCCACAAACGCGCGATCGCTTCCTAGCACCGGATTGGCACCCAGCTGAACATCCGGCGATGCCGACGGTGGTCGCGAGCGGACGCCCGCCTGACGTCTACGCGTGCGGCTTCTGCCATCGTGCCTCTGGGACGGGAGGTCCGGAGAACGCAGACATCGCCGGCCTGCCCGTGGCCTATTTTATTCAACAGATGCAAGACTACAGGAGCGGCAAACGCTCGACAGCACTACCCGACCGTATTCCGCAAGCATGGATGATCTCGCTTGCGAAGGCAGCGAACGACGATGAGATCAAGGCGGCGGCTGAATATTTTGCCGCCATCAAGCCAAAGAAGTTGGTTGATGTGGTGGAGACTGAGGCCGTACCGAAACCTACGGTCGCTGGCTGGTTCTTCATCACCAAAGGCGATGAACGCGAGCTGATCGGCATGCGCATCATCGAGACACCGGCGGACGTTGGCCGCTTCGTCAACCGCGACGCGCGTGTCCGCTTTACCGCCTACGTGCCCCCCGGTAGCGTCGCTGCCGGCCGCGGGCTGGCCACGAAGCCGGAGATCGCCTGCGCCGCCTGCCATGGCGAGAAGCTAGCCGGTACCGACGTCGTGCCGAGCATTGCCGGGCGCTCGCCGACCTACATCTTCCGCCAACTCTATGAATACCGGCACGGCTTCCGTGCTGGGCCGCAGAGCACGTCGATGATCGATGTGGTCAAAACGCTCAACGAGGCGGACTTTTTGGCGCTTGCCGCCTATCTTGGCACGCTCGAGCGGTGAAGCGGCCGACTTTCAACGGCAGAGCTTTTGTTTGAAGCAATGACGCGATCCGTGCGGAGCCGAATGCTCACGCCCTAGATCGAGCGGGAGCGGCGTCGAAAGCTCACCTCTCCCTTTGGAGAGGTCGATTTGCGCAGCAAATTGGGTGTGGAGTTACGGTCTATCGAGAGAGCAACGGCCCTTACCCGAGAGGTGAGAGACCAGAACTCATCCCACCTCAGAGCGCGGCGAACAGACCCTGCGCCCAGGCAACGGCATGCTCGAAGCTGAACACGCCGGGCTCGAAATAGACGGCCCGTGCCAGCACGATGCCGACCACCAGCACCCAGAACACGCTGGTGCCCGCGGTCTTCAGCCATTTCGACACGCCCTCGCTCGCGATCGAAGGATCGACCGCGGGGACCGGCTCGCCGAAGGGATCGAATGCGGATTGGCTCATCGTCGTAACCATCAGGAATACCCTGAGAATGTCGCGACGACGGGGGCAGAAGCAAGGGTAGTGGAATGCCTTTTGCGGCGGTTACTTGGAAGGACGTTTTCCGGTCCGAAAGCCGGGGAGCATTTCCTTCTCGGCCTCCCCTGTAACCATCAACCATCGGTCACGCGCTGCGGCGCCACGCGTGGCAGCGTAATCCGCATGCGTGTCCCCATGCCCGGGGCACTGTCGAGATGGAGCTCTCCACCCAGCCGGTTCGTGACGATGTTATGAACGATGTGCAGACCAAGCCCGATACGGCCGATATCGCGGCGCGTGGTGAAGAATGGATCGAAGGCTTGCCGCAGCACGTCGTGATCCATCCCGCAACCGTTGTCGGCGAACAGGATCTCGACCTGATCCGCGCCTGAGGCGCGGAGCCGGATCGCGATGATGCCGCCCTTGCCATCGGGAAACGCATGCGCCACCGAATTGACGAACAGGTTGGTCAGCACCTGGCCATAAGGGCCGGGATAGCGGTTCATGGCAAGACCGGGCGGGCAATCGACCTCAAGCGCCAGGTTGTTCTTCGGCAAGGCCGGACGCAGGCTCGAGAGAACCTGCTCGGTCGCCGCGCCGAGATCGAACTGGCTCCGGTCGAAATAGCTGCGATCGACGGCCACCTGCTTGAACGATTGCACCAGGTCTGCCGCGCGCTTGAGGTTGCCGACAAGCAGCGACGAGGCGCTTTCGACGACCTCGATGAAATCGCTCAGGCTGGATCGCTTCAGCTTGCCGCGCGCAGCCTCGGCAGCGAAGTCGGCGCATTTCTGCTCCAGCACCGAGGCGACGGTGAGACTGGTGCCGACCGGACTGTTGATCTCGTGCGCGACGCCGGCCACCAGCCGGCCCAGCGCCGCGAGCTTTTCCGCCTCGATCAGCGACGCCTGGGTCTCCTGCAGATGGTGCAACGCCTTCTCGGCTGCATCGCGCGCGGCGCGGATCTCGCGTTCGCTGCGCTTGCGATCGGTGATTTCTTCGGCCGCAACGTTGACGCCGACGATGCTGCCGTTCGGTTCGCGCTGCGGATGCCAATGCGTGATCCAGCATCGCTCGTCATTGTGGCCGGGGCGCTGGCCGTAAACCTCCACGTCGGTGACGGGCTCTCCGGTCTCCATGATCGACTGAACGATACCTTCGACGGCCGAAGCCAGTGCGGGCACGCAATCGTGCACCGTACGCCCGAGGTGACCTTCGACCGAAATGCCGCAGATTTCGGTGAGACGCTGGTTGATCTGAAGGTAACGGCAATCGGGTGAGAGATAGGCGAGCCCGATCGGTGCAGTGTCATAGATCAGCTGCAGCGCCGGTTGTTTTGGGAACTGAACGTCCTGGACGACGGACGACCTCATGTCCACTACCCCCCGTTGCACCAAGTCTAGCGCTTCACGCCCGGCCCGCAAATAGGCCAGCTGAGCCGGAAACGTTGGTCTGATCTGTCCGGATCAGGCACGGGTCGGGCCGGCAGCGGCCCCTGACCAGTGCCTGCGGCGTGCTGACGCAACGTGGGCAGCAAGCGCCCCTCGGCGCAGGCCTGCGAAGCGCGCAATTTTAGCTATTCACTACACCGTGCGGACGAAAATTCTCGACGACGCGCAGCAGCACCCGCGCGCCGGTGTCGGCATCGGCGGGCTCGACATGCTCGGCCGGATTGTGGCTGATCCCGCCGCGGCAGCGCACGAAGATCATGCCGATATCGGCGACATCGACCATCGCCATCCCGTCATGCCCCGCCCCGCTCGGCAGCTCGAACGCGGCATAGCCCTCGGCCGCGACGGCCTCGGCGATCTGCGCCTTGAGCCACGGCGCGCAGGGCACGCTGCGGTTCTCGTGGGTGACGTCGATCTGCAAGGCGAGCTTGCGGCGTTTTGCGATCGCCTCGATCTGCCGCACGATGTCGGCGACGGCGCGCTTGCGATGCGTGTCGTTCTGCGAGCGGATATCCATGGTGAAGGACACCTTGCCCGGGATCACATTGGTGGCGCCCGGCATCGCGTTGAGATAGCCGACGGTGCCGACGAGGCCTTGTTCGTCGGACCTGCAAAACTGTTCGATCGCAACGATGCATTCGGCAGCACCCGCCAGCGCATCGCGCCGCAGCTTCATCGGCACCGTGCCGGCATGGCCGGCGACGCCGGTGAGACTGGCGGCAAGCCGGGTCGCGCCCGAAATCGCGCTGACGACGCCGACCGGCAGCGCCTTCTCTTCCAGCACGGGACCCTGCTCGATGTGCAGCTCGACATAGCCGAGCAACTCGCGGCGGGCGCGCGCCGCCTTGCCGATATGATCGGGATCGAGCCCGAAGGCGACCAGCGCATCGCGCATCGAGATGTCGGCGCGATCGCGCGTGTTGAGCACGCTCTCGTCGAAGGTGCCGGCGACCGCGCGGCTGCCGAGCAGGGTCGAGGCGAAGCGCACGCCCTCCTCGTCCGCAAAGCCGACGATCTCGATCGCAAACGGCAGTCGCCTGCCGTGCCGGTTCAGATCGGCGATGCAGGCGATTGCGGTGATGACACCGAGCGGGCCGTCCCATCGGCCGGCGTCGCGCACGGTGTCGTAATGCGAGCCGAGCATCAGTGCCGGCAGGCCCGGCCGCTCGCCTTCATAGCGGCCGCAGACATTGCCGATGGCGTCGAGATGCGCGCTCATGCCGGCCTCGCGCATCCAGGACAGGATGAGATCGGCCGCCTTGCGGTGCTCCTCGGTGAGGAAGATTCGCGCCAGATGCTCAGGCGTCTCGGAGATCGTCGCGAGCTGATCGATCCGCGCCACGATCTCTTCGCCAAGGGAAGACGGTTTTGTCTCGTTCATGGTGTTTCCCATCAGTCCAACGCGGCCGCCGGAGCCCGCTTCACTCGTAGCAGGCCCGATCCGATTCACCAGCCGGCAAATGGCGCCTCGTGCGCGGGCCGCGACCGGGCTCGCACCGGCTGTCCGGCGGTTATCGACTGCTTAACGGCATTGCATACAACAACGATCGATCGCTCATAAAATAGGCAAATCGATCTCAATCGGCTTCCGAGCGTTCCGGGACCGATCACCATTCTCACGTACATTCAATCATTTACGGAAGACTGATCGCCAAACATGCTCTGGCATGAAGCTTGCGACACTTCCCCCAAGCTCCGCCGACAGGCGGCTGCGACAGGGACAGGCGGGCCGGACCCGCCGGAGGGAGCGAGCGATGGATTTTGGCAGGATTTCAAGAAGGCATTTATTGCAGGGGAGTGCCGCACTGGCGCTCGGCGGCACGCTTGGCATTCGTGGCGCGGCGGCAGCGGAAACCACGATCGGCTTCATCTATGTCGGGTCGCGCGACGACTACGGCTACAACCAGGCGCACGCGCAAGGAGCCGCGGCGGTGAAGAAGCTTCCCGGCATCAAGGTCGTCGAGGAAGAGAAGGTGCCGGAGACCGATGCGGTCGAGAAGACCATCGAGTCCATGATCAGTCTCGACGGCGCCACGCTCATGTTCCCGACCTCGTTCGGCTACTACAACCCGCACGTCCTCAAGCTGGCAGGCAAGTTTCCAAAACTGCGCTTCGAGCACTGCGGCGGCCTGTGGTCCGACAAGGACCCGAAGAACGCCGGCAGCTATTTCGGCTATATCGACGAGGCGCAATACATCTCCGGCATCGTGGCCGGCTATTCGACCAAGAGCGGCAAGCTCGGCTTCGTCGCCGCCAAGCCGATCCCGCAGGTGCTGCGCAACATCAACGCGTTCACGCTCGGCGCCCGGCTCGCCAATCCGAAGGCGACCACGCAGGTGATCTTCACCGGCGACTGGTCGATGCCGGTCAAGGAAGCCGAGGCTACCAACAGCCTGATCGACCAGGGCGTCGACGTGCTGACCTGCCATGTCGACGGACCGAAGACGATGGTCGAGAACGCCGCGCGCCGCGGCGCTCTCGTATGCGGCTATCACGTCAACCAGTCGCCGCTGGCGCCGAAGGCCTATCTCACCGGCGCCGAGTGGAATTGGGAGGCGCTCTATCCGAAATTCGTCAAGATGATCACCGCCGGCGAAGCGATCCCGAACTTCTATCGCGGCGGCCTCAAGGAAGAGATCGTCAAGGTGTCGCCCTATGGCGAGATGGTGTCCGCCGAGGCGCGCAAGCACGCCGACGACGTCAAGGCCAAGTTCATGGCCGGCGAGTTTACGATCTTCAAGGGCCCGCTCGTCGACAACAAGGGCAAGACGGTGATCGCTTCCGGCACCGATCGCGGCCAGCAGGATCCCGAACTCGAGAAGATGGACTATCTCGTCGAGGGCGTGATCGGAGCCACCGCGTGACGACCGAGACGGCGGAATCGGTGGAGGCGGCCGGCATCGCTCCGGCCGCCGATCCCGGATTCCTCCAGCGCCACGGCGCGCGCATCGAATACATCCTGATCCCGGGCGCGGCGCTGGTCGGCGCGCTCGCGGTGTTCGGCGGCTTTGTCGCGCTCTACGGCAAGAACCCGCTCGATCTGTATTTCTACATGTATTACGGCGCGTTCGGCACCGCCTTCTCCTGGCAGAACACGTTGACCCGCGCCGCGCCGCTGATCCTGACCGCGCTGTGCACGGCGCTGCCGGCGCAGCTCGGCATGGTGATCATCGGCGGCGAAGGCGCGTTGTTGATCGGCGCGCTGTCGGCGACCGCGGCCGCCTTGGCGTTGCAAGGCGCAGCGCCGATCGTGGTGCAGATCGCGATGGTGATCGCGGGCATGATCGGCGGCGGCCTCTGGATCACGCTGTCGGGCGGCCTGCGGCAATATCGCGGGGTCAACGAGACGATCTCGAGCCTGCTGCTGGTCTATATCGCGCTTGCCATCCTCAACCATCTGGTCGAGGGCCCGATGCGCGATCCGGCGAGCCTCAACAAGCCGTCGACGCGCGAGATCGGCGCCGCCAACATGATCGGCACCATTCCCGGCACCGACGTGCATTCGGGCCTGGTGTTCGGCCTCGTCGCCGCCATCGCCGCCTACATCCTGATCTATCACACCACCTTCGGTTTCGCCGCGCGCGTCGCCGGCGGCAACATCCGCGCCGCCAAGATCGTCGGCCTCAGTGTCGGCAAGTTGATCCTGACCGTCTGCTTCCTCGCCGGCAGCTGCGCCGGACTTGCCGGCATGATCGAGGTCGCGGCCGTGCAGGGCCGCACCAACGCCAACCTCGCGGCGGGCTACGGCTTCACCGGCATCCTGGTCGCGTTCCTGGCGCGGCAGAATCCGCTGGCGATCATTCCGGTGGCGATCCTGCTTGGCGGCATCTCGGCCTCCGGCGGCCTGTTGCAGCGGCGGCTCGGTCTGCCCGATGCTTCGGTGCTGGTGCTGCAAGGCATCATCTTCGTGTTCGTGCTGGCCAGCGACGCGCTCTACGGGCGCATCGGCTTCCTGAAGGGAAGGTCCTGACATGGCGGATGCATCGCTCGGGCTCTGGACCGTTCCGCTCGCCGTGTTCGGCGGCGCCATCCGCGTCTCGACGCCGTTCCTGTTCGTCAGCCTCGGCGAGTGCATCACCGAGCGAAGTGGCCGCATCAATCTCGGCCTCGAGGGCACGCTGGTGATGGGCGCGATGAGCGCCTACGGCATCTCCTATCTGTCGGGCTCGCCGTGGCTCGGGGTGCTCGCGGCCGGCATCACCGGCGCGCTGTTCGGCGCGCTACATGCCGGCATCTGCTCGCTGCCGCGCGTCAACGACATCGCGGTCGGCATCGCGCTGATGCTGCTCGGCACGGGGCTCGCGTTCTTCCTCGGCAAGCCGCTGATCGAGCCGACGGCGGCCCGGCTGCCGGCGATCGATTTCGGCTGGTGGAGCGACATCCCGCAGGTGCGCGCGGCGCTGCGCATCAACGTGCTGTTCCTGATCGGCGTCGCCATCGCGCCGCTGCTCTATTGGGCCTTCAGGACCACGCGCTGGGGCCTCTTGATCCGCACCGCCGGCGAGAGCGCGGATGCGGCGCGCGCGATGGGCCATTCGGTGCTGCTGATCCGGCTGCGCGCCACCATGGTCGGCGGCTTCCTCGCCGGCATCGGCGGCTCGTTCCTGTCACTGTTCTATCCCGGCAGCTGGAACGAAGGCCTCTCCTCGGGACAAGGCATCACCGCGGTGGCGCTGGTGATCTTCGCGCGCTGGGACCCGATGCTGTGCCTGTGGGCCTCGCTCGCCTTCGGCGGCGCCGCCGCGCTCGGGCCCGCGCTGCAATCGGTCGGCATCACCTCCGGCTATCATTTGTTCAACGCCGCGCCCTACATCCTGACGCTCGCAATCATGATCATCACCTGCTCGCCGAAGCGCACGCTGACCGGCGCACCCGCCGAATTGTCCATCACCCGATAGCATCTCGAAAGATCATTTCATGCCCGAGCGCTTCATCAAGTCCGAGCCCTATGCCTGGCCCTATAATGGCGATCTGCGGCCAGAGAATACCGCGCTCATCATCATCGATATGCAGACCGACTTCTGCGGCGTCGGCGGCTATGTCGACAAGATGGGCTACGACCTCTCGCTGACCCGGGCGCCGATCGAGCCGATCAGGAAGCTGCTCGCGGTAATGCGCGCGCAGGGCTTTCACATCATCCATACGCGCGAGGGGCACCGGCCTGATCTGGCCGACCTGCCAGCCAACAAGCGCTGGCGCTCGCGCCAGATCGGCGCCGGCATCGGCGACCCCGGCCCCTGCGGCCGCATCCTGGTGCGCGGCGAACCCGGCTGGGAAATCATTCCGGACCTCGCGCCGCTGCCGGGCGAGCCAATCATCGACAAGCCCGGAAAAGGCTCGTTCTGCGCCACCGACCTCGAGCTGATGCTGCGGCTGCGTGGCATCGAGAACATCGTGCTGACCGGCATCACCACCGATGTCTGCGTCCACACCACGATGCGCGAGGCCAACGACCGCGGCTTCGAATGCGTGCTGGTCGAGGACTGTTGCGGCGCGACCGACAAGGGCAATCACGACCACGCGCTGAAGATGATCAAGATGCAGGGCGGCGTGTTCGGCGCGGTGACCAAATCCGCCGACCTGATCGGGGCGCTGTCGTGATCATCGGCGAGCCGCCCGCACCATCAGGCGCGTTCGGCGTCGACGCCATCGCCATGACGATGCGGTTCGGCGATTTTACAGCGCTCGACAATGTCGAGCTCAAGGTGCGTCCCGGCTCGTTCCACGCGCTGCTCGGTGAGAATGGCGCGGGCAAGAGCACGCTCGTCAAATGCATCATGGGCTATTACCACGCCACCGAAGGCGACATCCTCGTCGGCGGCCGCCAGCAGGCCATTGCCAATCCGAAGGACGCGCATGCGCTCGGGCTCGGCATGGTCTACCAGCACTTTACACTAGTGCCGGCGATGACGGTCGCCGAGAATTTGGTGCTGGCGCGCGACGACGTGCCTGCCGTGGTCGACTGGCGCAAGGAGAAAAAGGAGCTCGAGGCCTTCCTGGCGCGGATGCCGTTCAAGGTGCCGCTCGATGCAAAGGTCTCCGACATCTCCGCCGGCGAACGGCAGAAATGCGAGATCCTCAAGCAGCTGTACCTGAAGCGCCGCTTCCTGATCCTGGACGAGCCGACCTCGGTGCTGACGCCGGGCGAAGCCGACGAGGTGCTCGGCATGCTGCGCGCGATGGTGGTCGCGGGCGAACTCACCATCCTGATGATCACGCACAAGTTCCGCGAGGTGATGGCCTTTGCCGACGAGGTGACCATCCTGCGCCGCGGCAAGCTCGCCGGCAGCGGCCGGGTCGCCGACCTCACGCCGGACGAGATGGCCCGGACCATGATCGGCGCCGAGCAGTTGACGGTGCAACCGCCGCGCACCGGCGAGACCGGCGCGCCGCGGCTCGAGCTCGACGGGCTCACCGCGCTTGACGATGCCGGCGCGATCGCCGTGCACGGCGTGTCGCTGACCGTGAAAAGCGGCGAGATCGTCGGCATCGCCGGCGTGTCCGGCAACGGCCAGCGCCAGCTCGTGGAGGTTTTGGCCGGCCAGCGCGAGGCCGAGAGCGGCGTGATCCGCGTCCAGGGCGAGACCTATGCGGCGAGTCGCGCGGAGATGCGGCGCCACAGGATGTCGCTATTGCCGGAAGAGCCGCTGAAGAATGCCTGCGTCGGCGGCATGAGCGTCGCCGACAACATCGCATTCCGCGAGTTCGATCGTGCCCCGTTCGCGCGCGGCGGCTGGTGGCTGAACCGCTTGGCTTTCCGCAACGACGCCGAGCGCAAGATCAACCGCTACAAGATCAAGACCCGCACGCCAGAGACGCCGATCGCGGCGCTGTCGGGCGGCAATGTGCAGCGCGCGGTGCTGGCGCGCGAGCTCTCGGGCGACGTCGAGGTGCTGATCGCCGCCAATCCCTGCTTCGGACTCGACTTCGCGGCGGTGGCGCAAATCCACGCCGAGATCATGGCCGCCCGCAATCGCGGCGCGGCGGTGCTCTTGGTCAGCGAGGACCTCGATGAGCTGCTGGAGCTGTCGGATCGGCTGGTCGTGATGTTCCACGGCGCGTTCGTGCATGAGGCCCGCGCCAGCGAGGCCGACCTCACCGAGATCGGCCGGCACATGGCAGGGCATTGAGGTCGAAGAAAAGGGCGGATGGTGCCCGCGACGGCACTGCGCCCCCTCGCCCCGTTCTTACGGGGAGAGGGTTGGGGTGAGGGGCTCTCTCCGCGCAAATGGCGGCAGCTGGAACTCGCGGAGACTCCCCCTCACCCGGAACGCATCTGTCGATGCGTTCCGGCCTCTCCCCGCAGGCGGGGCGAGGCGAAGAGGCAGCGGCCCGCTAACGATCGCCTACCCGATCTCGAACGCCTGCTCCGCGAGATGCTTCAGATTGGCGTGCCAATGCTCGGCGATCTGAAGCCGCGTCGGCACCCAGACGTGCTCGTGCTTCTGGATGTAGTCGAGAAAGCGCATCAGCGCGGCGGCGCGGCCAGGACGCCCGACGACGCGGCAATGCAGGCCGACCGACATCATCTTCGGTGAGGTCGCGCCCTCCGCATAGAGCACGTCAAAACTGTCTTTCAGGTAGGTGTAGAACTCCTCGCCGCCGCCAAAACCCTGCGCGTTGATGAAGCGCATGTCGTTGGCATCGAGCGTATAGGGGATCACGAGATGCGGCTCGGTGCCGGCTGCCTTGATCCAGTACGGCAGATCGTCGGCATAGGAATCGCAGAGATAGCGCAGGCCGCCCGCCTTCATCAAAAGCCGCAGCGTGTTGATCGAGGAGCGGCCGGTGTACCAGCCGAGCGGCCGCGCGCCGGTCGCCTCGGTATGCACGGCAATGGCGCGGGCGATCTCCTCGCGCTCCTCGTCCTCCGACATGTCCTTGTGCTCGACCCAGCGCAGGCTGTGGCTGGCGATGTCC
The DNA here is from genome assembly GCF_051547665.1 of Bradyrhizobium sp. BR 1433. Classification (NCBI taxonomy): domain Bacteria; kingdom Pseudomonadati; phylum Pseudomonadota; class Alphaproteobacteria; order Hyphomicrobiales; family Nitrobacteraceae; genus Bradyrhizobium; species Bradyrhizobium sp. BR 1433. The sequence goes on along the minus strand of NZ_JBPUGG010000001.1, from coordinate 7,531,310 downwards.
CAGCCCGCCTCCTGCATCGCGGCGACGACGTCCGGATTGCGCTTCAGCGCCATCGCGACGCCGAACACCGTGGCCGGCAGCTTCCGCTCGGTGAATATCCGCCACAGCCGCCAGAAGCCGGCGCGTGAGCCATATTCGAACATCGTCTCGATATTGGCGTGCCGCCGGCCGACCCAGGGCTGCGCGCCGAGCACGTCGGACAGAAACGCTTCCGAGGCGCGATCACCGTGCAGAATGTTGTTCTCACCGCCCTCCTCGAAATTGACCACGAATTGCACGGCGATGCGCGCCGCATCGGGCCATTTCGGATCGGGCGGATTGCGGCCGTAGCCGCGGAGATCGCGCGGATAGAGGGCCTCGGTCACATCAGATTTCCTCGAAGCGGATGTTCTGCGCGCCCTTCCACAACACGGTCTTGCCGAACGCGGTGAGGTTCTCCAGCCCCGAGGTCAGCGTGATGAAGTGATTGCCGGCGAGCTGGCCCATCTTGCTGGCGAAGTGCACGCCGCCATAGGCGAGCAGGATCTCGGTCTCGCTGATGCCGCCGGGATAGAGGATGATCTGGCCCGGCGCCGGGTAGCTGGTGTGGTTCTCGTAGGACACGCCGAAGTCGAGATCGCCGAGCGGCATCCAGACGCCCTCGCCGCTCCAGCGCACGTGGATCGCCTGGCTCTCGAACGGCATCGCCTTGCGGAACGCGGCGACCGTCTTCGGCGCGAGCTGTTCCTCGAAACGGGCGTCAAAGGTGAAATCGCCGGCGCGGACAATCAGTTTGCTCATCGGACTCTCGTAGGTGCGCTAATCATCGGACTCTCGTAGGTGCGCTAAGAAGTGATGTCCCAACCATTGCCGCCGGCCCGGGCCGGACGCAAGGCCGATTCCGGCCCCGGAAGCCGGTTTTTCGCCGCCCGGCGGCCTCCAACGCAGATTTGAGCAGAGTTGCATTGCGCCGCGCCGTCCCGTTTGCGAGCCTGCGAGGGTACGTCGAACAGGGTGACTTTGATGACAACAAGCAGTCTGCACGGACATGTGGCGCTGGTGACCGGCGGATCGCGCGGCATTGGTGCTGCGATCGTCAAGATGCTGGCGGATGCCGGCGCCGCGGTCGCCATCAATTATCGCGAGCGCTCGGCCGAGGCGGAGACGCTGGCGAAGGGCATCACCGCCGCCGGCGGCCGCGCCGTCGCGATCGCCGCCGACGTCTCGGAAGCTGCCGCCGTCGCCGCGCTGGTCCAGCGCGCCAAATCCGAGCTCGGCCCGGTCGACATCCTCGTCAACAATGCCGGCATCGCGATCGTCAGGGGTGTCGACGACCTCACCGAAGAGGATTTCGACCGCACCATCACGGTCAATCTCAAATCGGCGTTTCTCTGCACACAGGCGGTGCTGCCGATGATGCGCGCCCGCAAATGGGGCCGCATCGTCAACATCTCCTCCGGCGCGGCGCGCGGCGCCGGCTCGATCGGTCCGCACTACAATGCATCCAAGGCGGCGATGGAGGGGATGACCCGCGGCTACGCCGCACGCCTCGTCAAGGAAGGCATCACCGTCAACGCCGTCGCGCCCTCGCTGATCGAGACCGACATGATGAAGGGACAGAGCGAGCTGGTCAGCCGGATCCCGGTCGGCCGTTTCGGCACAGCCGAGGAGGTCGCGCAGGCCGTGATGCTGCTGGTCAACAATCCCTACATGACCGGACAGACCATCGCGATGAGCGGCGGCATGGCGTTCGACTAGGGCGCCAGCGGCATAATGCGATGAAGCTTACGTCCGCTTTGTCCTTATAGCGGTCATTTTGTGCAGCATCGGAATATGTCGCGATGGGCCAACTCCGAACTCTTGCATCGCAAGTGTCCCGCAAAATGACGGGCCAATTCAAATGTCCGCCCGGAGTGGTGCCTGCTACTTGCAGCCGCGGCAAATCGTAAGCTTGCCCTTTAGTTTGTCATCGTCCCCGGGATCGACCGATTGCTGCCGAGAGACACGATCCGCTTCTTGATCGAGCTTGGGCTGCTTTGCCCGGTGTGACCCGACGGGTCGCGTCGTCCGGCTAGACGTGTCGTCGTCGATGCCGACGCTAAAACCATCATAATCGGGGACCGGTCCAGCCGACGGCGGCGACCTGTCGATCACTTGTGCTGGCGAAGCGCTGCCTGACTCTATCGGCGTGTGTTCGACAGTGGCAGATCGCGGGGCAGTGGAGCGTGGCAAGGAATCTTCAGCGGCCCGGGGCGGTACCGAACTCTTAGCGGTCGCCGTCGGCGGCCAGACGCTGTTGGTTGCGCCCGGAGATGCGGATCTCTCATCCGGCGGCGGCGGCGCAAGCGAAAGCGGAGGGGAAAGCGAGGTCTGACATCTCGCGCTGTCTTGTGACCAAACTCCCGCCGCCAACAAACCAAGGGCCAACAGTGTTGCGTTCTTCATTACTCGTCCTGCAAATCACTTGGAATGAAAGCATTGATCGCGTGACTCCTATCGCCACGCTTCGGCAAGAATTTCCACATCTGACATGGCGATCAAAAATTGACGGAAGTTGGGAGCCATGGGCGTATACATGCGCGCTTCGGTCCACCCTCGTTCTGGCCCCACTGCCCGCTTCGGGTCCAATCGCGACCGCTTGGCCCGGTCTCGGTAAGATCCGGTATGCACCTCACAGCGGACCGTTTGGCGGTCGGGTGCATTGATCGCGATGGGCCATCCGCGGTGGTTCAGCCTTACCTTATCCCGGGTAGCCCCCCCAAAACCAGGGCTCGACAGGCCTCCGGGCCACCAGGCTCCGGCCCAATTCGCGGGACCAACAACCCGGTGACGAAATACCCAAACCGGCATAGCATCCGCGCATTGGAGGCGATCATGTTCAACCCAACTCAAATTGTCATCCAAGCGTTTGTCGATCAGCTTAAGGGTACATACGGCCAAATCTACGGAATCCTCGAGCCCGCCTATCCGGACATCATCGGTTTCGTTGGGCGCCTCGCGTTGGAGAATATTGCCAATAGCGATGCGGCCTACCACGACATGAACCACACCATCATGGTGACGTTGGTCGGACAGAACATTTTACTCGGGAAGCATACGAGCGAAGGCGGCGTCAGGCCGCGCGACTGGCTCCATTTCATGATTTCGCTCTTATGCCACGACATCGGCTATGTACGCGGGGTATGTCGAGGCGACCGGGACGGACTTTATGTTTGTAACGAAAACGGTGATCGCGTCCGGATATCTGCTGGAGCCACGGACGCATCCTTGACCCCCTATCATGTGACACGATCCAAGCTCTTTGTCCGCGAGCGTTTCGGCAAGGTGAGCTTGACCTCCATCGACACAAAGGAAATCGAGGCGAACATCGAGCACACGCGCTTTCCGGTACCGGGGGAAGAGGAGCATACCAGTACGGCAGATTATCCCGGCCTGCTTCGTGCCGCGGATTTGATCGGCCAATTGGCCGACATTGACTATTTGCGGAAGACGTCAGCCTTGTTTGCCGAATTTCAGGAGACTGGCGCAAGCGAGAAACTCGGATATCAGACCCCCGATGATCTACGTGCAGCGTACCCTGCTTTCTTCTGGAAGGCCGTCTGCCCCTATATCGGCGACGCACTTCGATATCTGCGGGTCACGCAGGAAGGTAAGCAATGGATCGCCAACCTTTATGCGCACGTGTTCTCGGAGGAGCACAGGGGAGCGATTACTCGAGCATAGCCGGGTCGACCAATCCACGGTAATCTTAACGCGTGGATCCGGGATAAGCACTCATGCAGCGTTCCCGTGCAATAGTCCGTCCACGATTCCAGCAAGAATGACTGGCTATGCCGTCTTGACCGGCTCGTTCGATTGCCTTACGCCTCACGCCATGAACCGCTCGATCCTGATCGCCAATCTCTGGTGGCTCGCCGACTGACAGGCGGGCCGAACGCGTTCATGCATTTCGGGGCCGCCGCATTGGGCGGCCTTTTTCTTCACCTCATCCAGCCCGCCTGCGGTGTCCCCATTCAACCGAATGGAGATAAGCCGTGACCAAACCGATCATCCTCACCGGCGACCGCACCACCGGGCGGCTGCATCTCGGCCATTACGTCGGCTCGCTCAGAAGCCGCCTCGCGTTTCAGGACAGCCATGAGCAATACCTGCTGCTCGCCGACATGCAGGCGCTGACCGACAACGCGCACGACATCGGCAAGGTCCGCGGCAACGTCATCGAGGTCGCGCTGGATTATCTCGCCGTCGGCATCGATCCCGAACGGACCTCGATCTGCCTGCAGTCGCAGCTTCCGGCGCTCGCCGAATTGTCGATGCTCTATCTCAACCTTGTCACCGTCGCGCGGCTGGAGCGCAATCCCACCATCAAGGACGAGATCCGCGCCCGCGGATTCGGACGCGACATCCCTGCGGGCTTCCTGTGCTACCCGGTGGCGCAGGCCGCCGATATCACCGCGTTTCGGGCCACCGTCGTACCGGTCGGCGAGGACCAGGCTCCCCTGATCGAGCAGACCAACGAGATCATCAGGCGTGTCAACGCGCTCGCCGGTCGTGCGCTCCTGCAGGAGGCGGTGGCCGTCATACCGCGCGCGGGACGGCTGCCGGGCGTCGACGGGCGCGCGAAGATGAGCAAATCCGCCGGCAATGCGATTGCGCTCTCGGCCTCGCCCGGCGACATCTCGGCCGCGGTGCGCGCGATGTTCACCGATCCCGATCATCTGCGCGTCGGCGACCCCGGCAAGGTCGAGGGCAATGTCGTCTTCCTCTATCTCGACGCGTTCGATGACGATCAGCACGCCGTCGAAGAATTGAAGGCGCGCTATCGGCGCGGCGGTCTCGGCGACGCTGCCGTCAAGCGGCGGCTGGAGGACATCCTGCAAGCCCTGATCGCACCGATCCGGGCCCGGCGCGCCGAGTTGGCAAGCAATCGCGACCATGTCGCTGACGTGATCCGGCGGGGAACCTTGAAGGCCCGGGAGATCACCGAGCGCACCAAGCGCGATGTGATGGCGGGACTCGGCTTGTTCCAGCTCTGAATGCCCTGTCATCAAACCATGGCAGGAACTGTGCTTGCCTGTAACAGTTGTCCGCTTGGCGAAAACCGGATTTGGAGCCTGCCGTGATCGATCCGAAAACGCTTCTCGAACGCGCCGCGCAATTGGCCGATCAGGCCAAAAGCGAGGAAGACGCCGGCATCCGCGAGCGGCTGCTCCGCATGGCCGAGCATTACCGAGACCTTGCCGCGCATGAGGCCTGGGCGAACGAGAACCCGCCATCGGTCGGCGCGATCACCAGTGCGCTCAGCCCCCGCGCACATTGACCTGTTCGTCAGCTCACGCGAATGCGATAGCCCAGTGACTGCCGCGCACCCGGCGCGATGTGCATGAGGCCGGGCTTGCCGGCGAACTCGCCGTCGAATTCGACAGGGCTGGCGAAACCGTGCCACGGCTCGATGCAGAGGAACGCCGCGCCACCGACCTTCGACCAGATGCCAAGTTCGCGAAAGCCGCGCCAGGACAGCTCGATCGCGGGTCCCTGCGCAGCAGCAAAGCGAACCGACGCGCTCGCAACCTGATCGAGGATCATGGCGTCGTCATCGAACAATTGCTCCGACAACTTCAGCACCCTGCCCTTGATCGAACTTGGCTCGGATCGCTGCCGCATCAGTCCTTCCGTCAACCGCCGGATCGGCGCCGGCTCATCCTTCGCGAAGGTCAGCGCGTAGGCTTGCTTCTGCACCCCCGGAAGCAGCGGCCAGTTGAAGGCGGGATGACCGCCGAGCGAAGCCGGCAGCGTCTCGGCGCCGGTGTTGACGATGTCGAAGGCGACATCGAGATCGGCGCCATCAACGGTGTAGGTGACCTCGAGCCTGAATGCGAAGGGATAGCGCGCACGCGTCTCCGTATCGTCGGTGAGCGCGAGCTTGCAGGATCGGCGCCCCTGCTCCACCCAGGCAAAGCGGCGATCCCGCGCGAAGCCGTGCTGCGTCATCGGATAGGTCGTGCCGTTGTGGCGCAGCGTATCGTTCTTCAAGCGGCCGACGATCGGGAACAGGATGGGCGCATGGCGCGGCCATTGCGGGCCGGCCTGCCACAACAGTTCGGTCCCGTCGGCATTTCTGAGCGACGACAATTCGGCGCCCTGCGCCAAAATAGTCGCGGCGATTCCATCGCCGCGCAGCGTGTGACTGTCGCTCATGCCTCGCCTCGCCGGGTTGCGGTATGCCCGACAGGAGATGTTCGAAGCCGGCGAGGCCGTCAACCCCAAAGCAATAGCGCCGCCCACGCGTGGCGGCCCACGCTCCGGGCCTAGCCGGTAATCTTGGAGAAATCGGGCTGGCGGCGCTCGGCAAAGGCGGCAAAGGCCTCGCGTGCTTCCGCACTCATCAGCCGTTCCTGGAAGATCTCGCCCTCGCGCGCCATTTGCGCGCTGATCCTGGCGGGGTCGCGCATCAGCGCCTTGGTGTGCTGGAGCGAGCCGAACGGCCGCTGCGCCAGCGCGTCCGCCGCCGCGCGGGCCTTGGCGCGGAGGTCCGCGAGCGGCACAACCGCGTTGGCGAGGCCGATCGAGACCGCCGTCTCCGCCTCGACCGGTTCGCCAAGCGCGAACATCGCATAGGCCCGCGCATAGCCGATGCGCTGCGGCAGCAGATAGGTCGAAGCCGCCTCCGGCACCAGCGCCAGATTGACGAACGGCGTGATCAGCCGCGCAGTCGGCGCGAGGTAGACGAGGTCGCAATGCAGCAGCATGGTGGTGCCGATGCCGACCGCATTGCCCTGCACGGCGGCAACCAGCGGCCGCGTCGCCTTGGCAAGTCCGGCGAGGAAGCGCGTCACGTGGCGCTCGCCCTGCACGCCGCGCGACACCGCCGCGAAATCGGCGAGATCGTTGCCTGCGGTAAAGCTGTCGCCGTCGCCCCGCAGCAGCACGGCGCGGATCGCAGAATCGCCCTCCGCGCGCTCGAGCGCATCGGCCATCGCGCCATACATCGCGTTGGTGATCGCGTTCTTCTTGTCGGGGCGCGCCATCGTCACGGTGAGGATACCGCCGTCCAGCGCTACGACCACTTCACTCATGCGTCACTCCTATTGCTCGGTTCTTGTTTGACGCGTCTTCTTCACGCGAACCGGTAGCCGCTTCGCTTGAAGACGCTCTAGCTCTCTTGTCCTTCGGAAACTTGTCTTGCAGGCTGGTCAGCCAGCGCGACACCACGTCGATCTCCGCGTCCGAGAACCCGTCCATCAGACGGTTGTTGATCGCCCTGGTCCGCGTTGCGGCGCGCTTGCCGAGTTCCTGCCCCGCCGCGGTCAGATGGAGCCGCTGGCTGCGGCCGTCCTCGCCATCGCGCCGGCGCTTCACGAGGCCTGCACGTTCCATCCGGTCGGCGAGCCCGCTCATCGCCGACGGCACGATGTCGAGCGCCTGCGAGACGTCGCCGATCAGCGCGCCGTCATTGCGCCCGAGAAAGAACAGCACGCCGGCCTGGGCCGACGTCAGATCGTGCGTGGCCGTCTCCTGCTCGATGGCGCGCTGCAACCGGCGATAGGCCACGGTCAGAAGAAAGATCAGCCGGTGTTCCGCTTTCATGCCGCCTGTTATATATTTCGCACGCGAAATATCAAGATATTTCGTGCACGACATATCCGGCGCTGCGGCGAACTCCGCCTCTCCTTTTGCCGCGGCTTCGAAACTTGGTGTTCCCTCGAAAGTTTCAGCCCGCATACCGACCGAAACGAGCTCCCGCCGTCGGATTGATTGCGACATTTTGATCGCGTCGCCGCATCGCTGCGCTGCAGCCAGCAGAAAACGCTTGATCGACATCGACCAAACGGGAAGTCTTTGCATCCGGGAGCCGCGTTGCGGCTCTAGCGGGGTCACGAGAGTGTCATGACGTTAGCGGCAAGTCCGGCCAGGGAGCGTGTTGTCCGCCCGAAGCGGCCGCGCCATCTCAGCGAAGCCATGCGTTGTGAGACCGCGTTCCGCCTGATCCTGTCCGAATGCCTCGAGGAAGTCGCGACCAATCACGAGGCCATGAGTTCCGGCAATTCCGCCGCGCTGCACCAGACCCGTATCGCGCTGACGCGGCTGAAGGCGGCGATCGCCTTCTATGGGCCGATGGTGGCGGACACCGAATGGACGCGACTGAAATCCGAGTTGAAATGGCTGAGCGCCCATCTCGGCGCTACGCGCGACCTCGACGTCGCGATCGAGAACAGCAAGGGCCTGCCTGAAGAAGGCATGCTCCAGACGGCGCGAACCGACGCGTTCGAGGCGCTCAAGGAGGCGTTGCAAAGCGATCGATACTGGCGATGGTTCGACGGCATGTGGGACTGGGTCGGCAGCGGCCCCTGGACCACGCGGCAGGACCCCCGCGCCGCGCAGCGGCGAGCCGTGCCGGTCGCGGTGTTTCACGCGCGGCGGCTGGCGCGATGGCATGGCAAGCTGTGCCAGAAGAGCCGCGGGCTGCAAGGCATGGGCAAGAACAAGCGCCACCGCGTCCGTCTCGCCAGCAAGCGGCTGCGTTACGCGATCGAGTTCTCGGAGGGCGGCTTGCCCCCCGACGAATACGCGTCATGGCGGATCATCCTGAAGCATCTGCGCAAGGGACAGCAATTGCTCGGCGAATTGAACGATGACGAGGTCCGTCGCGGGCTGCTCGAGAGCGTCGATGCACCTGCGCAGCGCGCCCACGAGCGCAAGGCCAAGCACCAGCGCGTGCACGAACGGAAGCGCAAGAGCCGGCTGCTGCGCCACGCTGCGGCGGTCTATCGAAAAATCTCCGACTGAGCGCGCATCAGCGAAGCCTCGTCGGCGCGCGGATACCGCTCGCGTTGAAGACTGCGCCTAGGAATGATGTATAAAACATCACTTATTGCCCTTGTGCCATCATTACTTGGTGTGCATAAATGACATTCAAACAGACGCGACTCTCATATCGACGGCCATCAATCGATGATCACCGCGGCGCAGCTACGAGCGGCCAGAGCCTTGCTCGGCATCGACCAACGGCAGCTCGCCGAACTGTCCGGACTTTCGGTGCCAACCATCCAGCGGATGGAGGCGAGCGAAGGAACCATTCGCGGCAACGTCGACTCGCTCGTGAAACTGATCGACGCGCTCGGCACGGCCGGCGTCGAGGTCATCAATGAGGGTGCCGTCAGCAGCGGCGGCGGCCGCGGAGTGCGATTGAAGGCCGGATCAGGCTCACCGAGGGTGCAGACATGATCCCGGCGGTCACTCAGCAGATCTGGTGTGTAGCCGCCCTGCTGGGAACGACCGCTCTCGCGATTGTAACGAGCAGATCGCGCCAATCGACAGCCATCGTCTACGGCGCGACTTTCGCGATTTCGTTGATCGCGCTGGCCGGGGCCATGATTTCGCTCATCTCCCGTACCAGCGCGACGGAACTGGCTCTGCCGATCGGGTTGCCCTGGCTGGGATCGCATTTCCGCCTTGACGCGCTCGCCGCATTCTTTCTCGTCGTGGTCAATCTCGGCGGTGCGGCCGCAAGTCTTTATGGCCTCGGCTACGGCAGCCACGAATCCGCGCCACAGCGCATCCTCCCCTTTTTCCCGGCGTTCCTGGCCGGCATGAATCTCGTCGTGCTCGCCGACGATGCGTTCACCTACCTCTTGTGCTGGGAATTCATGTCGCTCGCCTCGTGGGCGCTCGTCATGGCGCATCACCGTGACGCGGATAATGCCCGCGCAGGCTACGTCTATCTCGTGATGGCAAGCTTCGGAACGCTGACTCTGTTGCTTGCCTTCGGCCTGCTGGCGGGAGCCGGCGGCAGCTACAGCTTTGCGGCCATCCGCGCTGCTCAGCACACCCCGTCCGAAGCCGCATTGGTGCTCGCGCTGATGCTGCTCGGCGCCGGGTCGAAAGCCGGCCTGATCCCGCTGCACGTGTGGCTTCCGCTGGCTCATCCGGCCGCGCCGAGCCATGTCTCGGCGCTGATGAGCGGCGTGATGACGCAGGTCGCGATCTACGGATTCATCCGGGTCGTGTTCGATCTGCTCGGGCCGCCAAGCTGGTCGGCGGGTGTCGCGGTTCTCATCCTCGGCGGCGCCACCGCCGTCATGGGAATCCTCTACGCGCTGATGGAGAAGGATCTCAAGCGCCTGCTCGCCTACAGCACGATCGAGAACATCGGCGTCATCTTCGCAAGCCTCGGCCTTGCGCTGGCATTTCAGGCGAACGGCCTCGGCCTCGCGGCCGCCCTCGCCTTCACGGCCGCATTGTTCCACGTGCTGAACCATTCGTTCTTCAAGAGCCTGCTGTTCTTCGGGGCCGGCGCGGTGCTGACGTCGACCGGCGAACGCGACATGGAGAAGCTGGGCGGCCTGATCCACCGCATGCCGCTCACGAGCTTCGTCTTTCTGGTCGGCTGCGTCGCGATCTCGGCGCTGCCGCCGTTCAACGGGTTTGTGTCGGAGTGGCTGATGTTTCAGGCCGTCCTGCAGAGCCCCGACCTGCCGCAATGGCTGCTGAAGATCATGGTGCCGGCGGTCGGCGCCTTGCTGGCGCTGGCCGCGGCGCTTGCCGCCGCATGCTTCGTCAAGGCCTTCGGAATCACATTTCTCGGCCGCGCGCGGAGTCCGGCCGCGGAAGCCGCCGGCGAAGTCGATCGCTATTCGCTCGCCGCGATGTTCAGCCTTGCCGTGCTCTGCTTCCTCGCCGGCATTCTGCCCGGCCTGGTGATCGACGCGCTTTCGCCGGTTGCGCAGACCGTGATCGGCCACCGGATGCCGCTTCAGGCGGACGATCCCTGGCTCTCGATCGTTCCGATCGAGGAGAGCCGCAGTTCCTACAACGGATTGCTCGTCTTTGCTTTCATCACCGCCGCGGCGTCGCTCGCGGTGTACTTTATCCATCGCTTTGCGTCGCGCGCGATCCGGCGCGGACCGGCCTGGGGTTGCGGCTTCTCCGACCCGACACCGGCGGCGCAGTATTCCGGCGTGAGCTTTGTGCAACCGATCCGCCGCGTGTTCGGCACGCTGGTTTTCCAAGCCCGCGAGCATGTCGACATGCCCGCGCCGGGCGAACTGCGGCCGGCCCGCCTCAGGGTCGATATGCACGACCTGGTCTGGGAGCGGCTCTACACACCCGTGACTGAACTCGTGTGGTTCTTCGCCGATCGGCTGAACCAGCTCCAGTTCCTGACCATCCGCCGCTACCTCAGCCTGGTGTTCGCAACCCTCGTCACATTGCTGCTGGCGCTCGCGATATGGTCGTGATCTCGGACATCCTCGTTCAGCTCGGCCAGATGGCGCTTGTGCTGATGCTCGCGCCGCTCCTGACCGGCGTCGTGCGCAAGATCAAGGCGCGGCTGTTGCGGCGAAAAGGACCGTCGATCGTCCAGCCCTACCGCGACCTGCTGCGGCTGCTGCGCAAGGAGGTCGTGCTCGCCGAAAACGCGTCCTGGCTGTTCCGTGTCACACCCTATGTGACGTTCGCGGCGATCTGGGTCGCGGCGGCGCTGGTCCCGACATTCGCGACCGGCCTGCAATTCAACTGGAGCGCCGACCTGATCGCGATCGTCGCCCTGCTCGGCAGCGCGCGCTTCTTCCTCGCGCTGGCCGGCATGGATGTCGGCACCAGCTTCGGCGGCATCGGCTCCAGCCGCGAGGTGATGATCGCCGCGCTCGCCGAGCCGGCCATGCTGTTGATGGTGTTCTGCGTCGCGCTGATTGCCGGCTCGACGCAGCTGTCGACGGTCGCGACCTTCATGGCGTCGTCGGAAGTCGGACTGCGCGTCTCGCTCGGCATGGCGATGATCGCCCTCATCATGGTGGCGCTCGCCGAAAACGCGCGCATCCCGGTCGACAACCCGGCGACGCATCTGGAGCTGACCATGGTGCACGAGGCGATGATCCTCGAATATTCCGGGCGTCACCTCGCCATGATCGAGTTCGGCGCCTTCCTCAAGCTGCTGCTCTACATCTCCCTGATCATCTGCGTGTTCTTCCCGTGGCAGATCACCACCGAAGGCGCGGGGCCGCTGTCCTATTTCGTCAGCGTCGCCGCCTACATCCTCAAGCTTGCGGTCGCGAGCTTCCTCCTTGCCGTGTTCGAGACCGCGACGGCCAAGATGCGGGTGTTCCGCGTCCCCGAATTCCTCGGCGCGGCGCTGATGCTCGGCCTGCTCGGCACGCTGCTTCGGTTCGTGTCACGGGGCTTCTGATGCACAATCTCGCCTTCGACATCGCCCATCTGCTCGCCGGCGGGCTCGTGCTGATCAGCTTCATGATGCTGTACCAGGATCGCCTGTATGCGCTGCTGAACATCTTCGCACTTCATGCCGTGGTGCTCGCAGCTTCCGTCGCCTGGCAGGCCTTCATCCAGAATGCGCCGCATCTCTACGTCACCGCGGCCATCGCACTGGTATTCAAGGCGATCGTCATCCCGGTGGCGTTGCATCGGATCATCAAGCAGCTCGGCATTCACCGCGATATCGAGACCGCGGTGAGCATCGGCCCGACCATGCTTGCCGGCATGGGGCTCGTCGCGCTGTCCATGGTGCTGATGCTGCGCGTCACCGGCGCCGCCGATCCGCTGGCGCGGGAAGACCTCGCCTTCGCGCTGTCGGTGGTGCTGTTGGGATTGCTCGTCATGGTGACGCGGCGCAACGCCGTCAGCCAGGTCGTCGGCTTCATGTCGCTGGAAAACGGCCTGGTGCTGGCCGCGACCGGCGCCAAGGGCATGCCGCTCGTCGTCGAGATCAGCGTCGCCTTCTCGATCCTGATCGCATTCATCGTGATCGGCGTGTTCCTGTTCCGCATTCGCGAGCGGTTCGACACCGTCGACGTCGGCGCGCTCGATGAATTCAGGGGGGAGCGCCGATGACTGCCGCGTCGGATGCCGTCACCTGGGTTTTGCTGATACCGATCACCGCCGCGGCGGTGCTGGCCGCGCTGCCCGGTTACCGGCTGACCGCGGGCCTCAATGTCCTGGCCAGTCTCGGCACCTTGCTGGCCGCGCTTTCGCTGCTCGTGGTCGAGCGCCCGCAACCCGGCCAGTACCTGCTGATCGACGATCTCAACATCGTCTTTATCGTGCTCAACACCTTCGTGGGATTCACCACGAGCGTGTTCAGCGCAAGCTATATCGCCCATGAACTCGAAAGCGGACGGCTGACGCCGGGCTATCTGCGATTCTACCATGCCATGTATCAGGTGATGATGTTCGGCATGAACCTCGCATTCGTGTCGAACAATATCGGCCTGATCTGGGTCGCGGTCGAGGTCGCGACGCTCACCACCGTGCTGATGGTCGGCATCTACCGGACCCATGCGGCGCTTGAAGCGGCCTGGAAGTATTTCATCCTCGGCAGCGTCGGCATCGCGCTGGCGCTGTTCGGCACGATCCTGGTGTACATGGCCGCGCTGCCGGTGGTCGGCGAGGGTCAGGACGCCATGGTGTGGACGGTGTTGATCAGCCGTGCGGCGACGTTCGACCCGGCATTGCTCAACGTCGCCTTCATCTTCCTGCTGCTCGGATACGGCACCAAGGTCGGCCTGGCGCCGCTGCACGCCTGGCTTCCGGATGCGCATGCCGAGGGCCCGACCCCGATCTCCGCCGTGCTCTCCGGCCTGCTGCTCAACGTCGCGCTCTACGCGGTGCTCCGCTTCAAGATCCTGCTCGCCGCCAATCCGGATGCGATATCGCCCGGGCCGCTGATGGTGACGATGGGGCTGACGTCGCTGCTGTTCGCGGCCTTCATGCTTTACCGCCGCCGCGACATCAAGCGGCTGTTCGCCTACTCCTCGATCGAGCACATGGGCATCATCGTGTTTGCGTTCGGCATGGGTGGCCCGCTCGCCAACTTTGCCGGCCTGCTGCACATGGTGATGCACAGCCTCACCAAGTCGGGAATCTTCTACGCGGTCGGCCACATTGCGCAGGTGAAGGGCACGCAGCGGATCGCCAACATTCGCGGCCTGACCGAGACGCATCCGGCACTCGGCTGGAGTCTCGTGATCGGCGTGGTCGCGATCGCCGGCCTGCCGCCGCTCGGTATCTTCATGAGCGAATTTCTCATCGTCAGCTCCACCTTCGCGCGCCAGCCGCTGCTCGCCATCCCGCTGGTGTTCGGCCTGCTGCTCGCCTTCGGCGCGCTGATCCTGCGCCTGACCAGCCTTGCGTTCGGCGAGCCGCGCGGCAATGCCGCGCCGGCGGATGCGTCCTATTTGCCGATGTTCGCGCATTTCGCACTGGTGCTGACTGCGGGCATCTACCTTCCGGGACCGCTGGTCGTCTGGTTCCAGCACGTCGCCAACCTGCTGGGTTAGCGCGAGGGAGAGCAGGATATGCCGAGGTTGATCGATCTGATCCGGGCGGGCCACAGGATCGAACGACATCATCCATGGCCGCGCGCCGTGGTCGACGGCGATACCTGGCGCGCCGCCGCTCACGCGCTTGCGGATGGCGGCCTGAGCCTGCTCGGGCTGTGGGGCGAGCCCTCGCGCGTGCACATGGCCGTCCTCGACGACCGCACGTCCGATATCGGCGTGATCAGCCTGGATTGTCCCAATCGCCAATTTCCTTCGGTTGCGGCCCATCATCCGCCGGCGCTTCGATTAGAGCGCACCCTGCACGACCTGTTCGGATTGCAGGCGACAGACACACCGGATTCCCGTCCCTGGCTTGATCACGGCCGTTGGCAAACGCGCTTCCCGCTCGGCGAACATCGCGATGCATCGGCGGACGCAGCGCTTTATCAATTCCTTCCGGCCGAGGGGGACAGTCTGCATCAGATCGCAGTCGGTCCGGTGCATGCGGGCATCATCGAGCCCGGGCATTTCCGCTTTACCGCGAGCGGAGAGACGGTCGTCCGCCTCGAGCAGCGGCTCGGCTACACCCACAAGGGCGTCGAAGGGCTGATGGCGGGCAGCACGATCGAGCAGGCCGCGCGGCTCGCCGGCCGGGTCTCCGGCGACAGCACGGTCGCCTATGGGCTGGCGTTCGCGCAAGCCGTCGAGGCCGCGCAGCGGATTGCCGTGCCGCCGCGCGCGCTGTTGCTGCGCGCGCTGATGGCGGAACTCGAGCGGCTGGCCAATCATCTCGGCGATATCGGCGCGATCTGCAACGATGCGTCATTTGCGTTGATGCAGGCGCATTGCGCCGTGCTACGCGAATCCGTGCTGCGCGCGGCCGACGCTGCATTCGGTCACCGCCTGATGCGCGACCTCATCGTTCCCGGCGGCGTCGCGCGCGATATCGCCGGCCATGGAGCCGACGCGATCCGGGCCGCGCTCGACCAGATCCGCCGGCATTTCCCTGCGCTGGTCGAGCTCTATGACAACACCGCCTCGTTGCAGGACCGCACCGTCAGCACCGGCATCGTTGCTCCAACGCTCGCCCGGCAATTCGCCGCCGGGGGCTATGTCGGGCGCGCGAGCGGCCGCGATCATGATGCCCGACGCAAGCCCGGCTATCTCCCCTATGATGGCCTCCGCTTCGAAGTCCCCGTCCTCAGCGACGGCGACGTCAACGCCCGGGTCTGGATCCGGATCCGCGAGGTTGAGCAGAGTCTCGCGCTGGCGTACCAGATCCTTATCGGCCTCGAGGCCGGCCCGGTGCGAGTGCCGCTGCACAATACGGCGGAGCCTTGCGAAGGCATGGCCCTCGTCGAAGGTTTCCGCGGCGACATCCTGGCCTGGCTGCGCCTGAACGGCGATCGGATCGAGCGATGCCATCTGCGCGATCCGTCGTGGTTTCAGTGGCCGCTGCTCGAGGCGGCCATCGAAGGCAACATCGTGGCGGACTTCCCGCTCTGCAATAAGTCGTTCAACTGTTCCTATTCCGGGCAGGATCTCTGAGGGCTCGAGGCGATGCGCAAACTTCTGTTCCAGAGCCTGTTTCGCCAGCCATTGACGGAGCAGGCGCCGCGCCCGGACGAGGCTGCGCTCGCGGAGCTCGCGGCCATGGTCGGCCGCACCGCACGGCGACGCCTCGGCCGCAGCCTCTCGATCCGTGAGGTTGATGCAGGCTCCTGCAACGGATGCGAGCTGGAAATACACGCGTTAAGCAATGCGTATTACGACGTCGAACGGTTTGGAATCCGGTTCGTCGCCTCGCCCCGTCACGCCGACGTGCTGCTGGTCACGGGTCCGGTCACCAAGAACATGCGCGAGGCGCTGGAGCGCACATACCGTGCGACGCCAGACCCCAAATGGGTTGTCGCCGCGGGCGATTGCGCCAGGGATGGCGGATGCTTCGCCGGCAGCTATGCCGTGGTTGGCGGAGTCTCCGCGGTTGTTCCGGTCGATCTCCATATTCCGGGTTGCCCGCCTTCGCCGATCGCCATCCTGCGGGGCCTCGTGACCTTGCTCGAGGCGGTCGACGCCGGGGTTGCGGCAAGGTGAAGGCACGGAAAGAAACGAGCACCTCCGCCCGCACCGTGGGCGAGGCGCGCTAGAGCGTTAGCCGATCAGGTTGCAAGTAGCCCGCGGCGATGAAGTAGTTTGTGGATTCCGTGGGCGTGTAGGTGTCGATGATGCGCCCGACAGCATCCCAAAGGCCGCCGACGGTGCGTTCGGCGGCCTTCCGCAGATTTGCTTTGAGCTTGGCGAAGGCATTCTCGATCGGATTGAGGTCGGGACTGTAGGGCGGAAGATAGAGAAGCGTAGCGCCGGCCGCCTCGATCATCTCACGTATGCGGGGCCCTTTGTGGCTGGAGAGGTTGTCCATGATGACGATGGCGTGGTCTGGCAGCTCAGGAATGAGCACCTTTTCGACATAGGTCTCAAAGGCGTTGCGGTTGATGGGGCCATCGAGCACCCAGGGCGCGATGATGCCGCGTGTGGTTAGAGCGGCTACGCAGGTAGTTGTTTTCCAGTGGCGTGAGGAACGCTGGCCCGCAGACGTTCTCCGCGCTGGCAGCGGCCATGGGTTCGCGCCATGTTGGTCGACGCCCAGGTCTCGTCGATGAAGACGAGCCGATCCCGGTCGAGCTTGCCCTGGCTCTCGCGCCAGGCCTCGCGTCGCTTCAAGACGTCCGGGCGATCCTGCTCTGAGGCATGGGCGGTCTTTTTTTACGCGTGATCTTGTGGCGCTCGAAGAAGCGGCGGATCGTGCCATAGCCAAAGGACAGGCCTTGTTTGCTCAAGCCGTCACGCAATTCCTCGATGGTGATATCCGGCGCCGTCTCGAGCAGAGCCATGATCGTCGCCTGATGAGTATCAATCCGGTGGGACTTGCGGTCGCCGCCCTGAGCCCTCGGCTGGGCATCGCCTTGCTCCCGCTCGCGCGTTCGCCAGCGGCTTACGCTTGCCGCGCTGACGCCAAATCGCTCGGCAGCCTGCCGGCCTGAAATGCCACTCTCAATACAGGCAAGCACACGTTCGCGAAGATCCATCGACAGCGGTTTCGCCATGCCCGCCGGCCTCCAGCTCCGGCGACCAGCTTGAATCACCAAAACGCTGATTTGTGAATCCCCAACGATTCAGTCAGATCGGCCAACGCTCTAGTGTCCCGAATCCGAAGTTCGCATCATTTGCCGCACCTTCGGAGCGAACTTCGGATTCGATAAGGACACTAGCAAACTTATGATTTTAGTGTGCTTTATGAATGCGAAGTTCGTGAAAGTGGCTGCCGCGAAATCACACGAACTTCGCATTCAGCACACTAGCCGCTGTCGCGCAGCACCAGTTCGAAGCCGAGATCGACGCGGCGCTCGCCGCCGCGCTCCAGCGTCAGCGTCGCCGCGGTACGGCCGATCGCGTCGCCATGCACGCTGATCGTGCTCAGGGTCGGCGAGATCAACTGGCCCATTTCGAGATCGCCAAGCCCGATCACGGCGACCGGCTGCGCCGATGCAGGCCCGTCGCGCAGCAGCCCGGCCTTGCGCAGCCCGGACATGAAGCCGATCGCATGCGCATCGTTGGCGGCGAACACCGCGTCGACACCAGGCAGGCGTGCATGCGCCGCCACGCTGCCGGAATCCTTGCGGTCCAGGATCAACCGGCGCGGCTCGGCAAGACCGCCGGCCAGTGCCTCGTCCCTGAAGCCGAACCAGCGGCGCGTGCCGCGCGGATCGTCGCCGCCGATGAAGGCGAGCTGCTTGCGGCCCTGCGCGACCAGATGCTTCGCGACGGCGACACCGGCCTTGTAATTGTCGAAGCCCGCGACCGCGTCGATCGGGTTTGCCGGCAGATCCCAGGTCTCGACGATCGGGATGCGCGCATTGCGCAGCAGACGGCTGCCCTCCTCGGTCGCCGGCGAGCCGACCATGATGATCGCCTCGGGCCGCCGCGACAGCAGCGCCGCCAGCATGCGGTCCTCGCGCGCCGCGTCATAGCGCGACTGCGCCAGGATCACGGAAAAGCCGAGCGGCTCGAGCTTGTCGGACAAGCCCTGCACCGTGTCGGCGAAGATCGAGTTGGCGATGGTCGGCACCAGCACGCCGACCGAATTGGTCCGCGCGCTCGCCAGCGCGCCCGCCACCAGGTTCGGGACATAGCCGAGATCGCGCATCGCCCGCTCGACCCGCGCCCGGGTCTCCGGGGCAACCAGGTCGGGCATCCGCACCACCCGGCTCACCGTGATCGAGGAGACGCCGGCGCGCTTGGCCACCTCTGAAAGGGTGGGCGCGGCACCGGCCGGGCCGGTCCCGGGGGCGGTCAGTTCGGAGCTCATGGGCCGGAGCCTGCACGATTCCGGGTTGCCAAGCCATGATGTTAGCGCTAGCATGGCCTCATGTTAGCGCTAACATGGAACAAAATGGGAGAAACGGCATGATTTCGGACGAACAGGCCCAGGCTTACAAGCGCGACGGGGTGATCGTGGTCCCCGAGGTGCTCGACCAGGAGACCCTGGCGAAGGTGCGCACGGTACTCGCGGAGCTGGTGGCCGGCGCCGCCAGCGTGAGCGAGCACACCGACGTCTACGACCTCGAGCCGGGCCATTCGCCTGACAATCCGCGCGTCCGCCGCATCAAGGCGCCGCACAAGGTGCACCCGATCTTCGACGAGATCGTGCGCAGCCCCGCCGTGATCTCGATCCTCACCAAGCTGATCGGCCCCGGCCTTCGCTTGCACGGCTCCAAGCTCAACATGAAGTCGGCGCAATACGGCTCGCCGGTTGAGTGGCATCAGGACTGGGCATTCTATCCGCACACCAATGACGACATCCTCGCGATCGGCGTGCTGCTCGACGATTGCGATATCGAGAACGGTCCGATGCTGGTGACGCCGAGGTCGCACACCGGCGCCACGATGTGGGATCATCACGGCGAGGACGGCCACTTCGCAGGCCTGATCGATCCGGACCAGATCGCGGACGACATCAAGCGCGCGGTGCCCTGCATGGGCAAGGCCGGCAGCATGTCGTTCCATCACGTGCGCGCGCTGCACGGCTCGGCGACCAACACATCGAACCGGCCGCGCAACCTGCTGCTCGATGAAGTGGCCGCCAGCGACGCCTGGCCGCTGATGGGCGTGAAGGACTTCGACGAATTCAACAGCCGCCTGCTGGCGGGTCCGCCGGTGGTCGCGCCGCGGCTCACCGATGTGCCGGTGCGGATGCCGCTGCCGCCGGCCAAGCGGCAAGGATCGATCTACGAGACCCAGTCGGCGTCGAAGAAATCCTACTTCACGCGCGCCGCTTGAGACCGACCACAATGCCCGCGGCCAGGCCGCGGGCATCGCTGCTTTCACCGAGCACGATTCGCCGCGACAACGCGGAGATCGTGCCCGATCAAAACGACCATAAAAACCAAAACAACGGGGAAACGAATGACCGAGATGGCAAGAGATGGCGCTCGCACATCGCGCCTGCGTGTGATCCTGGCCGCAAGCATCGGCTCCGCGCTCGAATGGTACGACTTCTTCCTCTGACGGCACCGCAGCGGCGCTGGTGTTCGGCGAATTGTTCTTTCCGAAGAGCGATCCGGTGGTCGGCACGCTGTTGTCGTTCCTGACCTTCGGCGTCGGCTTCGTGGTGCGGCCGTTCGGCGGCCTCTTGTTCGGCATCCTCGGCGATCGCTATGGCCGCAAGCCGGTGCTGGTCTCCACGCTCCTGATGATCGGCATCGGCACCACCGCGATCGGCTTCCTGCCGACTTATGGCCAGATCGGCGTCTGGGCGCCGATCCTCCTGGTCGCGATGCGCGTCATCCAGGGCCTTGGCGCCGGCGCCGAATATGGCGGCGCGGTGATCTACCTGGTCGAGAACGCACCGCCGAAGCATCGCGGCTTCTGG
Organism: Bradyrhizobium sp. BR 1433; assembly: GCF_051547665.1. Lineage (NCBI taxonomy): Bacteria > Pseudomonadati > Pseudomonadota > Alphaproteobacteria > Hyphomicrobiales > Nitrobacteraceae > Bradyrhizobium > Bradyrhizobium sp. BR 1433. The sequence continues at coordinate 7,511,129 of NZ_JBPUGG010000001.1, read as the reverse complement.
GGCGGCTTCGCGCCGCTCGGCGTCTCCGTCGGCAATCTGCTTGCGGCCGGCGCCTTCGCGCTGGTGACCATGCTGCCGCGCGAGGATTTGATGAGCTGGGGCTGGCGCCTGCCCTTCCTGGCGAGCTTCCTCCTGATCGTGGTCGGCATCTTCGTCCGCATGCGCATCACCGAGACGCCGGTCTACACCGAGGCGGTGGTCGCGCGCGGCAAGGTCGAGAGCAATCCGGCGATGGAGGCATTGCGCCGGCACCCGCGCAACTTCTTCGTCGGTGCTCGGCGCCCGCATGGCCGAAAACGGGCTCGGCTATTTCTTCCCGGTGTTCGGCCTCAGCTACGTGATCACCACGCTCGGCGTGCCGAAAGCCGAGGCGCTCAGTGCGCTGATGCTGGCATTCACGGTCGAGTTGTTCGCGATCCTCGGCTTCGCGGCCTTGTCCGACCGGATCGGACGGCGGCCGGTCTACATGTTCGGCGCGCTGGCCGGCGTGGTGCTCGCCTTCCCGTTCTTCTGGATGGTCGGCACCAAGGAATGGATCATGATCGCGCTGGCCTTCATCCTGGCGCGCGCGGTGGTGACGGCGGCGATGTTCGGGCCGCAGGCGGCGTATTTCGCCGAGCTGTTCCCGCCGCAACGCCGCTTCGCGGGCTTTGCCTTCGCCCGCGAGCTCGGCTCGCTGCTGTCGGGCGGTCCGGCGCCGTTCGTCGCCACCGCACTGGTGGCAGCCTACGGCACCTGGTGGCCGGTCGCCTGCTACGCGATGTTCCTGTCCGCCTGCACCGTCGTCGCGATCTGGATCGGGCCCGAGACCTACCAGGAGAACATCGCCGCCGACGAAGGCGAACAGGCCGAGCTTCCCGCGGCGATCCCGGCGCGGGCCTGATCGGTGGCGCAGCAACTGCGCGTCCTGCAGTCGCTCTGGGCGATGGAGCGACGGCTGGCCGATGAGGGCGAATGGCCGCTGCAAACCCAGCTCGCGATGATCCGCGATGCCGGGTTTGACGGCGCCGGCGTTCGCTTCGTCGATCCCGCCTTCGCGCGCGAGGTGACGAGCTTCCTTCGCGCGCATGGCATGATCTGGCAGGCGCAATGCTACCCGAAGAGCGTCGACGAGCTGAAACCGGTGCTCGAGCTGGTCGCCCGGCTCGGCGCCGATCACGTCAACCTGCAGCCGGACGTTCGGCCGCGCCGGCTCGCGGATTGCATTCCGCTGCTCGAAGGCTGGCGGCGGCTTGCCGCGGAGGCCGGCGTCGCCGTGCATGTCGAGACCCATCGTGACCGCATGACGACCGACCTGTTCTTCATGCTCGACCTGCTCGACTGCTTTCCCGATCTGCGGCTCACCGCCGATCTCTCGCATTATCTGGTCGGCCGCGAATTCGCCTGGCCGGTCGACGACGTCAACCACGCGATGATCCATCGCATCCTCGACAATGCCTGGGGCATCCATGGCCGCATCGCGAGCCGCGAGCAGGTGCAGGTCTCGCTCGGCTTTCCGCAGCACCAGGGCTGGGTGTCGCTGTTTATGGGCTGGTGGGACTACGGTATCCGCTCCTGGCGAAAACGTGCCGGTCCCGACGCGACCCTGACCTTCCTGTGCGCAGCTGGGTCCCCGCCCTATGCCATCACCGGGCCCGACGGCAGGGAACTGTCCGACCGCTGGCAGGATGCGCTGGTCATGAAGGACATGATCCGCGCGCTGTGGGATCGTATCGCGAACGAGCCGCAAGGCGCGCTCCCGCATTGATTTAAACAGGCCGCGGCGGCATCCTGAACGCCCACAATCCGGAACGCCGCGAGGACCCGTGCGCGACCGCTGGGCTTATCCGCTTCGATGCCTCGTCGCCGTCTCGGCCATGGCAGCCTCCGCGCATACGAAGGCGGCCGCGGCAGAGTTCGGCCTGAATGTCGCGACCCTGCCGCGCGTCGCGACCATCGACCCGCGCTTTCAGTCCTACAACATCGAGATGGTCGAGGTGACCGGCGGACGGTTCTGGAAGCCCTACGCAACCGCCGCCACGCGTCGGCGTGCAGAGACGGAGCGGTTCGCAGCTCGCACTCCGATCGACCTGCACGATGGCAGGCTTCGCAAGCTCGCCGCAGCCCTCTCACCCGCCTATCTGCGCGTCAGCGGCACCTGGGCCAACAGCACGTTCCTTGCGGATTCCGAGACGCCACCGGCTGCACCGCCGGCCGGCTTCAACGGCGTGCTGACGCGACGGCAGTGGCGGGACGTGATCGAGTTCTCGCGTGCCTGTCGACGCTCCGATCGTCACGTCCTTTGCGATCAGCGCGGGCGCGCGTGACGCCGCGGGGCAATGGAGCCCCGAGCAGGCCCGGCAACTTCTCGCTTTCACGCGATCTGCAGGCGGGCGGATCGCCGCAGCCGAGTTCATGAATGAACCCGATCTGCCGGCCATCGGCGGCGCCCCTGACGGCTACGATGCTGCGGCCTACGGCCGGGATTTTGCAGCGTTCCGCACCTTCATGAAGGACACCGCGGCCGACGTGACGATCCTCGGCCCCGGCACGATCGGCGCCGGCGCTGAGGCCCAAGCGCTTTTCGCCGTATCGGCGGCAGGCATCGACGCGGTCTCCTACCATCATTATGGCGCGCTGTCGGCGCGATGCGGCGGTGATCGCAGGGCAAGGCATGCATTGTCGGACGAATGGCTGGCGCGAACCGGCAACAGCCTCGCCCTCTACGAGGCGCTGCGCGACCAGCTTGCACCGGGCAAGCCGATCTGGGTGACCGAGACGGCCGAGACCGCATGCGGCGGCAATCGCCTGGCCGCGACCTTCACCGATACGTTCCGTTACCTCGATCAACTCGGACGGCTGGCCAAGGCCGGCGTTCAGGTGGTGATGCACAACACGCTTGCGGCGAGCGACTATGGGCTGCTCGACGAGCGCACGCATCTGCCGCGGCCGAATTATTGGGCTGCGCTGCTATGGCGACGGTGGATGGGCACCACCGTGCTCGACGGCGGTATCGCGGAGCGTCACGGCTTCCATGTCTATGCGCATTGCGCGCGCGACATGCCCGATGGAATAGCCCTGCTCGTCATCAACAACGACCGGCGGATGCGGCACAAGCTCACGCTCTCAGCCGTCTCGCAACGTTACACGCTCGCGAGCGAAAGGCCTGCCGACGGCAAAGTTCAGCTCAACGGCGCGACGCTCTTGCTCGGAACCTCTGATGGTATCCCCGCCCTCAACAGCGACGCGGCTGTCGCCGGAGCGATCGTCTTCGCACCCAGAACGATCACGTTCCTGATCGTCGCCGACGCGGGCAACGCCAATTGCCGGTAGCGGCCCCGACGTCGCCTTACGCCGCGTCGCGGCTGGCGTTGGAGGATTCCGGCGGGTGCGCCACCAGATGGCCGAGCATGATGGCGGTCATCAGCCGCTCCATCTCGAGCCGCGCGGTGACATGCGACATGGTCGGCCGGCTACCGAGTGCGAGCTGGCTGACGTCGTCGATCGCCGTCAGTCCGCGCGGGTAGAATTCGCGGAAGATCACGCGTTCGGCCAGGCCATCGACCAGGCGGAAATTCAGCGTCTTGGACAATTCGCTCAAGGCTTCGCCGACCAGGCGCTTGTTGCGTGACCCGAGCGTGGAGAGACGGTTGCGCAGCACCACCCACTCGAATGCCGGCTGATCGTGTGCGCTGCGCTGGCGCCGCGCTTCCTCCACCATCTTCGAATAGTGGCTGATGCCGGTCACCTTGAACTCGTTCGGATCGACGGTGCCGAGCACGTCGAAATCGAGGAAACTGTCGTTGAGCGGCGTGATCAACGTGTTCGCCAGCGAATGCGTGAACGTCGTCAGATAGGTGTCGTGGCCGGGACAGTCGATGACGACGAAATCGTGCGACCGGCCGAGCCGCTCGACGATCTCGGCAAGCGCGCTGCGCCCGAGCGTCTCGACCTCGCTGCTCCGGCCGCTCACCGTCTCGAAGCACATATGCGCGGGAACGCCGAGATCCAGCGAGGTTTCCCGCGCCCAGTCCCGCCGGTTCTCGACGTAGTGCGTCAGCGACTTCTGCTTGTTATCGAGATCGATGGTGGCGACGCGCTGCCCCGCCTTGATCAGCGCGATGGCGACGTGCATGGCAATTGTCGACTTGCCCGAGCCGCCCTTGTTATTTCCGACAACTATTACTCGTGCGTTTGTCATGGGAATCCATACCGGACGCTTGAGTGAAAGCAGGACGAAACAGAATTTAATGAATGGCTCGAATCTCCCTGATTCGACGAATCTCGACAAGAGTCGCTGCTACATTGTCGTGATCGAAATCAAGAAGCTGCGACATCATTGTCACAGCTTCTTCGAGCACGTATCGTGAACGCAACTAGCGTCCCTGAAACACAGCCGCGCGGCGCTCAACGAACGACTTGATGCCCTCGGCCGCGTCTGATGTGTTGAGCACGCGTTCGCGGATCTGCGGGATGATCGCAATCGCCGCCTGCTCGCCGGCTTCGATGAACTTGCGGCCCGCCTCCTTGGTCACCTGAATTCCAAGCGGCGCATTGCGCGCGATGATCTCCGCGAGCGCCATCGCGCGCTCGACCTGCTGGCCCGCCGGCACGACTTCCTGCACGAGACCGATCCGATGCGCCTCGGCGGCGGTGAACTCATCGCACAGCAACAGGTGATACATCGCATCGCCCCACCCGGCGCGGCTGATATAGCGGAAATGCGCGCCCGCCAGCGGCGCGATGCCGCGTTTGGCTTCCATCTGGCAGAAGCGGCTGTCGTCCGCGGCGATCACGATATCGCCGGCCAGCATCATCTCGATGCCGACGGTGAACACGATACCCTGCACCGCCGTGACGATCGGCTTTCGGCAGCGCTTCGACAATCCGAACGGGTCGACGTTGCCCTCCGGCAGCGGCTTGCGCGTCGCCGTCGGACCGAAGAATTTCGGCATGTCGAGACCCGCGGTGAAACTGCCGCCGGCGGCGCAGAGCACCCCGACCCAGAGGCCGTCGTCATTGTCGAGCAGCGTCAGCGCGTCGGAAAGCTCAGCCATCATCTCCGGACTGAAGGCATTCTTCTTCGCGGGATTGTCGATGATGATCTTGAGGATGTGGTCGTGCCGCTCGTGGCGGACCCGCCCTTCGCTCGCGCCGCCGGACATCAGTTCCTCCCTGCTTTGTGACTGGATGATTTCTGGATGATGCTTGTCATCCATATGCATGATGGTCATAATCCAGAAAGAGAGTCAAACAGGGGGCCAGGCGAGATGGGCCATTCCCAGGCCGACAAGGCCAGGAGCCGTGAGCGTATTCTGAACGAGGCTGCAACGCAGATCCGCGACAAGGGCCTCGAGGCGCTCAGCATCGGCGGCCTGATGCAGCAGGTGAAGCTGACCCATGGCGGTTTCTATGGGCACTTCGCCTCGCGTTCCGACCTGATCGCCGCGGCACTGGAACAGGCGCTGAATGCAGGCGAAGCGTCGGCTCACGCGGCGCGCGGCCCCGACAAGCCGGTCAACATCAACGCATTGGCGCGGAGCTATCTGAGCCGCGCCCATCGCGACTTCGCCCAAGTCGGGCTGCGCGATCGGCGCGCTGATCTCAGATGTCGGCCGCGCCGATGCGCAGTGCCGCGCCGTGATGGAGCCCCACATCGAAGCCTTCATCGCCAAGGTCGCCGAGACGTTCGGCGACGATGACGACGGCAACGCAATCCTCGCGGTGAGTGCGATGGTCGGGGCGCTGGCGATCTCGCGCGTCCTCACCGATCAGAAGCGGTCCGATGCCGTTCTGCGCACGGTGCGCGACAGCATCGTCGCGATGGCGTCCGACGAATGATTTCGCCCGCGCCGCGGGCAGCTTGATGGAGTGAGCCATGAACGACCGATCCGCCCTCGAGGCGACCGCCGTGCAAGGAAGCGTGCTGATTGCCGGCGTCGGCGCGTCGAACGGCCTCGGCGCCGCGATTGCGCGTCGCTTTGCCGCTGGCGGCTATCCCGTCGCGATCGCCGGCCGCAACGCCGACAAGCTCGCCGCGACCGCGGCCGAGCTGGCCGCAAGCGGCGCAACGGTCGCGCATGTGGTCGGCGACGCCTCCACGGCGGCCGACGTCGCGCGCTTCGTCGCGGCGGCCGAGCGGCTCGCACCGCTCGCGATGGCTGTGCACAATGCAGGCTCCAACCGACCGGCACCGTTTCTGAAGGTCAGCGAGCAGCGCTTCGAGGAGCACTGGCGCGAACACGCGCTCGGCGGTTTCCGGCTGGCACAGGCCGCGATCCCCGCTTTGCTTGCGCGCGGCGGCGGCACGCTGGTGTTTACGGGCGCCAGCGGTTCGCTGCGCGGCAAGGCCAACTACTCACCGTTCGCCGCCGCCAAGGCCGCGCTGCGCGCGCTGGCGCAGAGCGTGGCGCGGGAATTCGGGCCGCAGGGCATCCATGTCGGCCATGTCGTGGTCGATGGCGGGATCGAGGGCGACCGCCTGCTGAGCATGCGTCCGCAATTGAAGGACGAGCGCGGGCCGGACGGCATGCTCAACATCGCGGCCATCGCCGACGCCTATTGGGTGCTGCACCACCAGCATCGCAGCGCCTGGACGCTGGAGCTCGACTTGCGGCCGTGGGCGGAGCAGTTCTGAACACGCTGCGCCACCCTTCTCGCCCGTGAATATTGGTTGCGATCGGCCGGAATCTTGTCAGCTTATGCGGCAAGGTCCGTCGAGATCGCACCCTGTCCCGGGAGAAGGCCATGTCGCAGCCCACGCCGATCCTGCACCACTTCGATCAATCGCCGTTCTCCGAGAAGATCCGCATCATCTTCGGATTCAAGAAGCTCGCCTGGAGCTCGGTGCGGATCTCGCGGATCATGCCGCGGCCGGACCTGATGCCGATGACCGGCGGCTATCGCCGCACGCCGACGATGCAGATCGGCGCCGACATCTATTGTGACACCCAGATCATCATCCGCGAGCTGGAGCGGCGCTACCCGACGCCGACGCTATTTCCGGCGGGCAATGCCGGCATGCCCTGGGCGCTCGGCATGTGGACCGACCGGCCGTTCTTCCAGAACACGGTCAACCTCGTGTTCGGATTCATCGGCGACAAGGTCCCGCGGGATTTCATCGAGGATCGCGAGAAGTTGCGCGGCGGCAAGTTCGACGTCGCCGCCATGACCGCGGCGCTGCCGCAGATGCGCGACCAGTTCCGCGCCAATATCGACTGGATCGAGGCGCAACTCGGCGACGACCGGCCGTGGCTGTTCGGCGAGTTCAGCCTCGCGGACGTCAGCGCCTACATGAACGTGTGGTACGCGCGAGAGAGCCTCGCCACGATGGACGAGATCATGACGTCCTTTCCGCGCGTTGCGGCATGGGAGGAGCGCATCCGCGCCATCGGTCACGGCAGGCGCACCGAGATGTCGTCGGCCGACGCGCTCGAGATCGCGGCGAAGGCACGGCCGGAGTCACCTGTGTTCGGCGACCCCACGGACCCGAACGGTCGCAAGCCCGGCGACGTCGTTGCCGTGATGCCGGATGACTACGGCAAGACCCCGGTGCGTGGCGAGATCGTCTCGCTGTCGGCGCAACACATCGCGATCCGCCGGTCGGATGAGCGCGTCGGCGAGGTGGTGGTGCATTTCCCGCGCGCCGGCTTCCTGGTGGTCCCGGGCTGATTGCCGCGGGCTGCTCCATATCGGGCCTGGAAACGCTGCGTTTCGCGGCGTGACCTTGCCGGCCCGCTGAACCGGCAATAGCTGCCGATTATCTCCAACCCAAGGCTCCACAGCGCAGGCTTGCGGATAAATCCGCAACAACCCGACCTTTCGGCCTGCGTGCGATGGGTGGCCCGTGGCGGATGCTCCGCCACGCCGACAACCGGACTGACCATGACGACCTCCGTCGAATTCGGGCTTGATACGTTTGGCGACGTCACCAACGACGCCGCCGGTACGCCGCTGCCCCATGCCCAGGTGATCCGCAACGTCGTCGATGAAGCGGTGCTGGCCGATCAGCTCGGGATCGATTTCATCGGGCTCGGCGAGCACCACCGCGCCGATTTTGCGATCTCCACGCCCGAGACCGTGCTGGCGGCAATCGCCGCACGCACCCAAAACATCCGCCTCAGCTCGGCGGTGACCGTGCTGAGCTCGGACGATCCGATCCGCGTCTTCCAGCGTTTCGCCACGGTCGACGCGGTCTCGAACGGCCGCGCCGAGGTGATCCTCGGCCGCGGCTCCTTCACCGAGTCGTTCCCGCTGTTCGGCTTCGACCTCAGGCAATACAGCGAGCTTTTCGAGGAGAAGCTCGATCTGTTCACCGAACTGCTCAAGCAGGAGCCGGTGACCTGGCAGGGCAAGCTGCGGCCAGCGCTCAAGAGCCAGTCGGTCTATCCGCCGGTCGAGCACGGCCGGCTGAAGACCTGGATCGGCGTCGGCGGCAGTCCCGAATTGGTGGTGCGCGCGGCGCATTACGACCTGCCGCTGATGCTTGCCATCATCGGCGGCGATCCCAAGCGCTTTGCGCCCTATGTCGACCTGCACCAGCGCGCCTACCAGCAGTTCGGCCGCGAACCGAAGCCGATCGGCGTGCACTCGCCGGGCTATGTCGCCGATGCCGACGCGCAGGCACGCGAGGAGCTGTGGCCGGACTACAAGGTCATGCGCGACCGTATCGGCAAGGAGCGCGGCTGGCCGCCGATGGGCCGCGACGAGTTCGTGGCCGAGGCCGAGCACGGCTCGCTCTATGTCGGCGCGCCGGAAACCGTTGCCCGCAAGATCGCGGCGACCGTCAAGGCGCTCGGCGCGGCGCGCTTCCAGCTGAAATACTCGGCGGGCCCGCTGCCGCACGACAAGCTGATGAAGAGCATCGAGCTCTACGGCCGCAAGGTGGTGCCGATGGTGCGCGACATGCTGGCCGCGTGATGCGGCAGAGCCAGCTTCACAAAAGCAAAACCCCCGGCGTTTCCACCGGGGGCTCTGTTAGGTCACAATCAGATCAACCGGTATTACCAGTTGCGCTGAGCGCGGAGCAGCAACATGTAGGTGTTCTGGTCCTTCAGCTCGTACACAGCGGCCGGCTTGCCGATCCCTGCGGCGCCGGGGAAAGTGAGCGTACCGGCAAAGCTCTGGTCCAGACGGGTGTAGGTGAAGTCGGCCGAGAAGGTCAGGTTCTTCACCGGGGTCCACTGGGTCTGCGTACCGATCTGCGCGATGCTGTAGTCGGGGTTGCAGGACGTCAGGTTGGAAGCGGCACTAAAGAAGTTGCTGAGCGAACCACCCACGCCAGTGCCGGTCGGGCCGCAGAGGTAGCCCTTGGCCGTACCGTTGTAGTTAACCTGGGCCCAGGCACCGTAGATGCTGGTGTTCCAGTTCGGGTTCCAGTTGTGCACGTAGGCACCGCGGAAGCCGTAGGTTGTGATCAGCTGCTGCTGACCGCCGGTCACGAAAATCGAGTCCGGCGCGAGGCCGAAGCCGATGCTCTGATAGGCGCCCGGAATGTTGGTGCCACCGAAGATGGTGTTGGCACCAGCCGAACCGGCGAGGTCCTGGATGTTGTAGCGGGTCGCACCGTTGGTGTAGACACCCTGCAAGTTGATGGTGTCGCCAGGTCCGGTCGGGATGTTCTTGATCGACAGAGCCAATTGACCAGCCCAGCCCCACTTGTCGTCCGGATGACCGGTCAACTCGGTGCCGCCATAGTAGGCCACGTGGTTGTTATGCGCAGCGAACGATGCCTGGAACAGACCCCAAGCCTGGTCGACGCGCAGCATCGCGACGAGATCCGGAGCGATCGTGCCAGCGTAGTCGCTGAGGCCGAACGTGTTGGTGTTACCGACAACGCCGAAGGTTGCGGGAGCACCGAGGTTGGCCACACCAGCCTGATAATACTGGGTCTGATCCTGAGCCGACAGAGACAGCGACACGCCGTTGCCGAACTGTGCGGTGTAGGTGAACTGGTTCACACCAGTGATCGTGCCGCCGCCGCCGACGAGACCGTCGTAGCTGTTGCCCGGGTAGTTGGCCCACGGAGCCGAGAACTGCGAGACCGCCTTACCGATGGTGAAGCCCGCGAACTGGATGAAGGCGTAGTAGACGCCGACCGTACCGCCAGCAACTGCGCCAGAGCTGGCGTTGTTCGGAGCCTGAACAGTGCCGATCGGCGAGTAGACGGTCGCGCCGTTGCCCTGACCGGCATAGTTGTCCGTCGTCCAGGAGAACGTCGCATCGAAGAAGGTGCGGACCACGCCGTATTCGGTCGCGGTGCGCGTATCGATGTTCAGGTCTTCACGCGAACGCCAAGTGTAACCGTTGGTGAAGCGGTTGTTCGCACCACCAGCACCCGAGGTGTTGCCGGTGTGGTCCGAGTTGGTGTTCGCCAAGACGTCGACGCGCAGGTAGCCGCCCAGCTTGATACAGGTATCGGTGCCCGGGATGTAGTAGAATCCGGGACCATACAGGGAGCAAACCTTCACGTACTCGACCGCTTTGGCCTTGACGGGAAGATCGGCCGCCTGAGCTCCGCCGACCGCGACGAGAGCCGCCGCCGAGCCGAGGATAAGGCTCTTAACCATCTTCATGTTAAACCTCCAAGTTGCTCTATCTCAGGGAAGGTTCCGGATCCGCCGGGTAAAACACCCTCAGGTTGGTTCCCTTGTCCCTTAAATCCCCGCTTAGTCGCTTCGCGTCTTCGGACACACCCGCATGAACGCGAGGGACTTAAGCGAACCACCTAGAACGGGACGACCTCGGGATGCCCCCCTCCGTCGTAGTTCCATATGAGACAGAAGGCCCCCGATCACGCAACAAAAGACCGCTCGGTTTCGGGCGAGTTGCGGCTGTTTTCGGGCAAATGTTGCACAAATATCACGGGCTTTTGAATTGCGACATTTCCGCAAGCCATTGAAATATAATACGAATATTTCAGTTACCGCTATCGGGCACAAGATTGGGCAACACCGCGCGGAACGGTGTGCAAAACGCGTAGTCCTACCGAGAAAGCGAAAGCCGGAATCGGCTTCGGCAGCGCTGATTCCGGTATCCGGGCACGACATTTCGGCCCAAAACGCCGCGATTTGAACAACATAACCCGCCCTGAATACCGTCGACTTGCGCCTGGAAGGGGGCTTTCCGATGGCTCGGAGCAGGCCGAATGACGGCGGGCGGTTCGCCACGGATGTCCAGTAACGATGCTACATGTCACTGGGATGTCAGCGCGCAGAATCGGTCGATTTGTTCTCCGCAGCTCCGGCGCGCTGAAATATCTCTACTGCGCGCGGCGCACCCGCAAGGCTCGTCTCCGACGGAGCCGCGTCGCCCTCACTCGTCCAAAATGTCCAGGAGATCCTCGATCCGCTCGAAAGGCGGCTCGTGTATGTTGTCCGAATAGAACACGCGATCGCCGTCGCGCTGGAGCGAACGTGCTCTGGATTTGAGCAGCCTCCCGGGAAGGAACGTCGCCGCGACGGCCTCCGGGCCGACATCGAGCCTCACGATTCCTCGCCGCTTGCAATCGATCCTGAGCCTCGCCGCGGCGAAGAAGTCCCGCCCCGCCGACGGCAGCCTGCCGAAGCGGCGCGAGGTCTCTTCCTCGAGATCTTCCAGATCGTCTTCGCTCTGGCACCTCGCGGCACGGCCATAGATTTCAAGCCGCACGGATTCCGATTGCACATAGCTCCTGGGCAGCAAATCCGCGAGCGGAAGGTTGAGATCGGGCACCCACATATCGGCGGACCGGTCGTTGGTCTTCTCCGAGGCTTGCTTGAGAAGGTGGCTGTAGAGCACCGGACCGAAAACCTGCACGTGGCCGGATTGCCGCTCCGAAAGCAGATCCCCGGCGCCTCTGAGGTCGAGATCCCGCTCGCTGATCGCAAAACCGGCGCCCGGTCTGCTGAACTCCTCCAGAACGGCCAAACGCCTCCCGGATTGTTCCGAACTGGATTCGGTCAGCATGTATGCGAAGGCGCGTGTCCCGCCGCGTCCCACCCGGCCTCTGAGCTGGTGGAGCTGTGCCAGACCGAACTTTTCCGGCCAGCAGACCACGATGGTGTTGGCCCGGGGGATGTCGAGACCGCTTTCCACGATGTTGGTCGCAAGGAGGACGTCCGCCTCGCCTTCGACGAAGCTCATCATTCGATCGTCGATTTCGTCGACGGGTAGCTTGCCATGCAGGCAGACGATGCGGAGCTCCGGGGCCATCGACTGCACGCGCGCCAGCATCGGATCCAGATCCTGGATGCGCGGACAGATCAGAAAGCTTTGCCCGTGACGTCGCTGCTCGCGCAGCAATGCTGCGGCGATGGCGGCGTCCGAGAGCGGAGCGATCTTGGTCGCGACCGGAAGCCGATGAACGGGCGGGGATGCGATCACGCTCAGCTCCCTGAATCCCGCAAGGCCCGCCGCAAGTGTGCGCGGAATCGGCGTGGCACTCATCCACAGCGTATGGGCGCCCTTCGCCAGCCCTGAAAGCTTCGCCTTCTCGGCCGCGCCGAAGTGCTGCTCTTCGTCGACAATGACCAGGCTCAGCTTGGCGAACCTCACGTCCTTCGATGCGATCGCCTGCGTGCCGACCACGACCTTCATCTTGCCGCTTCGCAGGCCCTCCTTGGTCTCCTTCATCTCCGGAGCCGACGTCGCCCGCGACAGGCTTCCCACTTCGATGCCAAGCGGAGCAAACCGTTTGCGGAAGGTTGCAACGTGCTGCCTTGCCAGAACAGTCGTCGGCACGACGACGGCGACCTGCTTGCCCGACAGCGCAACGGCCGCCGCCGCGCGCAATGCCACCTCGGTCTTGCCAAACCCGACGTCGCCGCAGACGACCCGATCCATCGGATGACCGGACGCCAGATCATCGAGGACGTCGCGAATTGCCTTCGCCTGGTCGACGGTCGTGAAATACGGAAAGCGCGCGACGAACCGCTCATAGGCGGGACCGGGAGCGACCAGCTTGGGAGCGCGCCGGCGGCGCCGTTGCGCGATGTGTTTGGCAAGCGCCTTGGCGGCAGTCTGGATTTCCCGCTCCGCCTTGCCACGCCGCGTCCACCACGTACTGCCATCGGCCCTGTCCAATGCCAGCTTGCCGAGCTCCGCGGCATACGGCCAGATCAGCGCAAGATCGGCCGGCGGAACGAGGACGGCATCATCCCCCGCGAATGCCAGCCTGATCATCTCGCGCGATGATCCCTTCCCCATATCGAAGGTCTGCAAGCCATCGAGCACGGCCAGCCCGCGCTGCAGATGCACGACGACCGCGCCGCGCTCCGGCACGTCGGGATGATCGAAAGCCGAACTCCAGGCTCTGGCCATGGGCTGCGGATGATGCGCCCTGCTGCCGAGCACGTCGGTCGCCGTCACGACGACGAGCGGCTTGCGCCCTGAGCCGATGAAGCCGGTGTCGAAGTCGGCCAGCAGCGCGCCTTCGCCGCCCCGCCCCTTCGCCGCCTCGTTCCAGTCTGCGAAGCGCTCCGCCTTGATCCCGCTCATTCGCTCCATCGCGCGCAGATCGTCTTCGACCGCCGCGACAAACAGCAGCCGCGATCCGGCGCGCTCGATGTCGGCGACGAATGCGCGAAGAGCTTTCCGCGACGAGGCGACCTTCGAGAAGTCAGGCGTGGCGGTGAAAGCTGCCTTTCGGGGCAGCGAGCTCATCTGTTTGGTCAGCCGTTTCCAGTCAGCGGGCCCCAGATACTCGCGCTCCGCCTCCCTGCGGCCGGCCGCCTCCTTGATCGTGCTCAGCCAGCTATCAGCGTGGCCCGAAACGCCGGCGTCCGCGATCCAGCGCGCGCGCTGACAATAATCCGGCAGCGCCGCCCGCTGTGCCCGCTTGCCGCCCAACGCGATCCGTTCGGACATCGGGTCGATGTGCAGTTCCTCCGCGTCGAACACGACGTCGTGCTCGTTCGGATCGACACCGGCGATTCTGCGGATCACGCCACCGGAATGCTCAATTCTGAACGGCCCCAGCGCGCCCGCGGGAAATACCTCGAACGTCATTCCGTGGAACAGAGCGCTGCCGGGATAATCCGCCTCTTCGTCGAGATCGTATCCCAGAGCTTCCAGACGATCCTTGAGTTCCTGCTCGGAATAGCCCGCCCCCACCTTCAGGCTGATGCTGAGGCGCGCCGAGCTGGCGGGCAACGGCAACCGCTCCATGATCGCCTCGGCCGTCGATACCAGGAAGACCGGGTTCTTGCTCCGGGCGAGGCGCCTCAACACCGAACTGCGCCTGCCGGCGATCTCTCGTGACGGCTCCAGCCCGTCAAAGGGCAAGGTATTCAGCCTCGGGAACACCATCACCTCGAGCGAGGGACCGAGTGAATGCAGCACACTGCCCAGCCGCTCGGCCCTGTTCTCGCTTTCCGCAAGGAAAACGATGCCGTCCCGCCCGGACTTCTTCCATTGCTCGAGAAGATGGAGCGCCAGCATGCCAAGCGGTGAGGAAGACGAGATCCCGGAACGCGCCGATCCCTTGCTTTTCTTCTTCGCGCCAGCAGCAGCGCGGGCCTTCTTGGTATTCGCCACGTCAGATCCGTCGTTATGTCGTGATTACGATCGCCCGTTGACCTGGATCTCCGGGCGACTCGGGGCTTGTCGCCCGCCGCCATGGAAGCGAAAGCGGCACAGATTTCCAGCCAAGCCGGCCCAATCCGCCCGAAATGGCGGCGGGGGCGGCCGGCAAAAAACGATTCCTCTCTTGAAATCAACGGCTTGCTTGCTGGCTGGGGCGGGAGGGATCGAACCTCCGAATGGCGGAATCAAAATCAGCAGGGACGTGCTGAAGTATCAACGACCATTCTGAATTCTGCGCGGTTTTCGGCTCCAATCAGGTCAATAGGTTAGACTGAAATTCAGAATAACTCCCTGGAGCAGGCCTGGGCCGGCGCGGTGTCGCTTTACTCTCTGTCTCAAACAATGGCCGAACGATTAGATCCTCCCTCAATCCTGGAACGGGCTGTTCCGGATCAGCGCCTATTCCTTAGTGATTCAAGATAGGCATCCTTGCGAGCATAGAAACCAGCCCACCCTTCAGGCTCTGGATGCTCTACCGCATACCGCTCGCGATGAGCGGGCTGAAGTGTAAGCGCGAATTTCGTCGCACCTTTTGCTTTTGAGTGCTCTGATGCATGAGGTGTCCACTTAAATAGGTGGACACCTTGTGATGGCAGACGACGATCAGAAACTGCGGGTCAGGCTTGTTGGCCGAAACGGTCGCCGGCGTTACGAGACGACATCGAAGGAGCGTCTTGTGGCGGCCTGCCTTGAGCCTGGCGTTTCGGTCTCGAGACTTGCGCTCGAACACGGGGTCAACGCGAACCTCCTTCGGAAGTGGATCAAGAAGCACACCGCGGCCAGGTCGCTGCCGCCGCCGTCATGCCCGGCGTTCATCCCGGTTCAGCTTGAGGGGACCTCCGAGCGGGCTCTGTCGCGGCAAGGCGGCGTTGCGGCGGTGGATTTTCCGGCGACTTGCGATGAAGTGCGTGGGTCGGAACCCAGGAGATCTCCAGCTTTTTGTTCTCCGGCTAAAGTGAGCGTGTCCTTGCCGAACGGCGTGAAGGTCGCGCTGGAATGCGGCGATGTGGGTGCATTGACGGCGATCATCGGAGCCCTGGGCCATGTTCAGACTGGGCGGTGACCTGCAGGTCTATCTGCACCGTGAGCCGATCGACTTCCGGGTCGGCATCAACAGCCTTGCGGTCCTGGTCCAGGAGACGATGGCGCTCGATCCGTTCGCTCCGGCGGTTTTTGCGTTCTGCAATCGCCGTTGCGACCGGATGAAGCTGCTGTTCTTCGATCGGTCCGGCTTTGTGCTGGTCCTGAAGCGGCTGACCGAGGACA
The DNA here is from genome assembly GCF_051547665.1 of Bradyrhizobium sp. BR 1433. Classification (NCBI taxonomy): domain Bacteria; kingdom Pseudomonadati; phylum Pseudomonadota; class Alphaproteobacteria; order Hyphomicrobiales; family Nitrobacteraceae; genus Bradyrhizobium; species Bradyrhizobium sp. BR 1433. The sequence goes on along the minus strand of NZ_JBPUGG010000001.1, from coordinate 7,495,322 downwards.
AGTTCCGATGGCCGCGCCGCGAGGCAGCGGTTGTCCGACTTACGACCGAGCAATTGCACTGGATTCTTGACGGCATCGATATTGATGCGATGGTCCGCCATCCGGTGCGGCAATACAAGGTTGCCGGCTGAGCTCTTGAGTTGAGCGGTTGACGCGTCGGTACGGTTCAGATTTAAGAATCCGATGAATCGAACCGGCGATCCGAGTGTTGAGATGCTGTTGGCGCGCATTGCCGCGCTGGAGGCGGAGAATCGTCAGCTCACGGAGCGCGTCGTCAAGCTCGAGGAAGAACTGGCGCTGGCAAGCCTGCATCGTTTTGCGCCGCGCAGCGAAAAGCACGTCGATCGTCTCTTCAATGAAGCCGAGCAGGCCACCGATGAGGATGACGCCGGCAGTGAAACGAACGATATTGCCGAACTTCCGGACACGGGCTTGCCACCCGTCGAAAGCGCGCCGGGAAAGAAGCGCGGCCGCAGGCCGCTGCCGGCCAATCTGCCGCGCGAGCGCGTCGAGTATGACCTGCCCGACGATCAGAAGGCGTGCCCTTGTTGCCGTGGCCAGATGCATCGCATGGGCGAGGCTGTCACCGAGCAACTTCATATCGAGGTGAAGGCGAAGGTTTTACAGAATGTGCGCTTCAAATATGCGTGCCGCCATTGCGATCGCACCGGGATCAACGCCCCTGTCGTGACCGCGCCGATGCCGACGCAGCCGTTGCCGGGCAGCGTTGCCACGGCCTCGACGCTGGCGTTCGCGCTGGTTCACAAATATGTCGATGGCACGCCGCTCTACCGCCTGGCGCAGGCCTTTGAACGCGCAGGTGTTCCTGTCAGCCGCGGCGCTTTGGGCCACTGGGTGATCGGCTCGAGCGAGAAGCATCTGCATCGCATTTATGACGCCCTGAAGCTGCGGCTCAGATCACAACCTCTCATCCATGGCGACGAGACGACGGTTCAGGTCCTCAAGGAGAAGGGCCGGGAGGCCACCAGCACCTCGTACATGTGGGCCTATCGCAGCGGCAAGGGCAGTCACGAGCCGATCGTTCTTCTGGATTATCAGCCAGGCCGCGGCCAACTCCACCCGCAAGCCTTCCTCGGCGATTACCGCGGCATTGTGATGAGCGACGGCTATACCGCATGGCGCACGCTGGAAGGGGCTACCCACATTGGATGCATGGCCCACTCCCGGCGGCGCTTTGTCGATGCACTCAAAGCAAGAAGAAGGGTGGCGGGCCGCCAGAACAAGCGCTGCGGTTCTTCGAACAGCTCTACCGGGTTGAAAGGCAGGAGCAGGACGAGAAACCGGAGAAGGGTGAAACACAGGCCGACTGCATTCGCCGCTTCCGCCAGCAACACAGCATTCCCGTCCTGAACGCCCTCAAGGGATGGCTCGATGACATGGCCCCGAAGGTCTTGCCTGACAGCAAGCTCGGCGACGCCGTGTCCTACACCCGCAACCAATGGGACTATCTGACGCGTTACACCGAAGATGGCAGGATGCCGATCGACAATAATCTTCTGGAGCGCGACATCAGGGTTTTTGCAACTGGCCGAAAGTGCTGGCTGTTCAGCGACACCGTCGACGGAGCCAGGGCCAGTGCCGTTGTCTACAGTCTGATGCTGACCTGCCGCGCCTCACGCGTCGAGCCGTTAGCATGGCTGCGCCACGTGCTCACCGAGTTGCCTCAGCGCGCGGTCGATGCAGATATCGACGACCTGATGCCCTTCAACTTCGCAAAATCTGCCACGGCCTGAAATCGCCAGGCACCGTCTTCGATACCGAAGGCGAGCCGTCAACACCGCCGGCCTCAGCGTGCCGCGAAACTCGCGCTTACGCTGAAGTCGTCGATACCATTCATCGAACTTTCGCCAATAATCTTCGCCTTCCCCCATGCGCCAGCCCGCGGAGCCGAGCGGTATTGTCGGGAAGGCGGACCATGGCGGTTGCATACTGGCAAGTTCCTAGGCAACAAAACTACGGCGTAAATTTTTCGCAGATTTCCAATGATTCCGCATCAACAAACAGCTTAGATCGAGCATATAGACCGACGTAATAATGCTCTCTCGGTAGTTGCGCTTCTGTGCCCGGACGCACCTCTTCGCCGGGCAACAACGCTCCGGGATCTACACCGATTCTGATCGTCCCTCGGTGCGCATCGTAGAAGCTTCCGAGGACTATTCCGGTCACTGGCCCTTTGAAGCGAACGAAGAAGTTCCCATCTTCCATCGCGCGCACATTGAAGTCGGGAGCGCCATTTAGCCCCACACTATCTGATCCATGATGCACATACCGAAATGCGAAGTTCGCGCCGTCTACGACGAACACACGATACGTGTCTATCAAGCCTACAACGACGAAATTGCAGACACAGCTCTAACTCGCGGCACATTCGTTTCACCTCCCTTCAAGATGGGCCGGATGACATGGATAAAACCGTCATTTCTTTGGATGATGTACCGCGCCGGATGGGGGTATAAAGAGGCCGGTCAACGTCGGATTCTAGCGATCGACATCACCCGAGAAGGGTTTCAATGGGCTTTGGAAGCTGCCCTAGTCACCCCGAGCCCTCGATGAGCAAAGACGACTGGGATAGCCTAAAGGCCGGTGCGCCGGTACGCATTCAGTGGGACCCCGAGCGCGATCTTCATCTTCGAGCGCTACCTTATCGCACCGTACAGATTGGCATTGGCAAAGACGCAGTTCCTTTTTTTGTCAATCAGTGGATCAAGTCGATCACAGATGTTAGGATCTGGCTCACTCAATCCACAATCTGGTTATGAAGGGTCGACTGGATCAGGCTCAAGCAAACCTTCCTGTTGAGCGTCCCTTACAACACGGTCGATTCCTCCGATAGGATTTGCGCACCAGATGCCAACAATATCTGCTTAAAGGCACTGATCCGCGGCGGAACACCTGTCACTTCTAAGACGACTAGCACTTCGTTTCCTGATCGCTCATAGCCCCACCACTTCCAGTCGCGTTCACGTATGGCCTCTAGCCATGAGCCAAACTCCCAAGGAAGCTCGTCCCATTGCCCGCGTGGCGTGCGAGCCATAGCCACACGCGCCTCCTCCTCCGTAATCATAGAGGAGGACAACCATTTCGGCAGCGTGGTCTTCCAGTAATCATCATTTGGCCAACTGTCGTAGTTGTAAGCGACTATGCTTTGGATGACGTCGATAACGCGAATCCAGACGTCGTCCGGACTAAGACCAAGATCGATCTTAAAGCTCCATCTTGCATCGGGCAAAGTTGGGCCGAGCCCCGTGTGATTGACCCGATCAATTTCCGCCTGGTCTGACACTTCTACCGGTCCCTTGAAAAATTGAGTCCAAAAGTTGCTGAAACTGCCCTTGCCGTAAACCGAACTGACCAGGATAGGGATCCCTGCTGATTATTGGTGCGCCAGGATACGTCTTTGCCAAATTCTCCGGGACCGCTGTATTTCTCAATTGATCCAAGAACCTCGCATCGACGTCGAATGACTTCAATTGCGCATCTGGGAGGCCTTGTGCCGCCTTCCTAGAAAGATAGCTTGTAGCACGACTTTCCTGACCGAAATTCAACCAAATTGTCCGGTTACCGGGCGTAAGCGACACTCTCCCAGCCTCGTCGATGGTTAAACATTGATGTCAGGCCAGCCGAAGCCCGGATTCCATCGGGCTCCTGCGGCGAAACTGACGCCGGTGTTCAGCGCAACGTACACGCCGTCGGACGCAAACCCCACGACGTCAGGCAATCCGTCGCCATTCACATCCGCAAGCATGCGCGGGTAGCCGCGCCGCGACCCTGAACGGCCTATTCGACGAGTGGATGGACGCTCGAAAGGGCTCCCCGTGTCGAGCGAGGCTGCCCGCGGATCGGAACGATCGATTGGCTCTTTCAGGAATATAAGCAAAGTCGCGCCTATCTCGAAAAGGTCAAACCACGATCGCGCCGGAATTACGAATGGAATATGCGCGAGATTTGCGACACGCTCACCAAGCGAGGCGATCGCATCGGCGGCCGGCCGATCAAGTCCGTCTCGCCACTGGGCGCGGACAAGCTGTACGACGCTTTCGTCAAGGGCGGAAAAGGCAACCGTCTGCGGACCGCTGAAAAATTGGTCGTGCTCTGTCGTAAGGCCTGGCGTGTCGTTCATCGGATCCACCCGGCCGAGTTTCCAGCCGATGTCCCGAACCCATGGCTGGGCGTCACGATGGCGACCCGCGTCAAGCTGATCAAGCACGCCGTCACGCGGGAACAGGCCTACAAATTCGCCCACGGCTGCGTGGAGCGTGGCGAGCCGGAGTGCGGCGTTACCGCGGTTATCTGTTTCGAATGGCTGCAACGCCCGGAGAACGTGATCGCCGGCCACATCAAATGGACGGGCCATCGGACCGGATCAAAGCCGACGATACGGATCGAGCACCATAAAACCGGGGCCGTAATCGACCACCCGCTGGAAGAGCGCCTGGCATCAGGCGAGATAGTCAGGTTCTATGAGGAGGCCGAAGGCGTGCTCGCGAAGCTCCCCGCCGCGGCGTACCGATGATCCTGAGAGAAGTCAAAAACGGGGTCGCGAAGCCATACTCGTTCTCCGGCATGCAGAAGATTGTCCAGCGCATGAGGAAGGAGATCGGCTTGCCAAAGGAGTTCACTTTGGACGCCTGCCGGCACGGCGGCATGACTGAGCTTGAGGAGGCGGAACTGACGGAAGGACAGGGTCGCGCCTTATCGGCCCACCGTACCCGGGAGAGCTATGCCGGGTATGCCAAGCGGACCGAGGCCCGGATGCTGTCTGCGACTCGGAAGCGCCATGCGCATCTGCTGGCGAACCAAGCGGCAACAGACGTTCAGAATGCGGTTGCGGACTGCGTTCAGAATACAGAACAAGAACAATCAAAAACCGCATGATAAATCAATGCGATAGAATGGCTGGGGCGGGAGGGATCGAACCTCCGAATGGCGGAATCAAAATCAGCTTGATTATTCAACGATTTCAAGGCGCATTTGGAAAAAGTATCACGAACGCGCTCCAGTAAATTCAATAGCTTGGCAATCGTTTCCAAATGAAGAAGCCCGTCCGCGTGCAGCGCGGCCCCCGATGCGACCGCGCGGCAAGCTTAGGACGCGCCGACTGGCAAGTGAACTTCCGAAACAACCAATGAGTAGGTGAGATTGACGGCGCATAGCCAAATCGCACGGCCGTCGTACTAGGTGATGGAGCGTCGAGGGAAAGTCCATGCTCCGCTACGAAGGATCCAACGTTTGCACATCCCTCGGGACGGCAGATTGCAAGCTGTCGGTTGTTCGAGATCGCTAGCGCCTTTCAGCACCTCACCTTCCAGCTGCTTCATCAAACGAAGCGCCACATAAAGAAAGTTGCCCGTCCCGCACACCGGATCGAGCACCCAAACGCTAGACAAGCGTTTCAGAAAATCTCCAACTTCCTAATTGTGTTCGACTTTGATCCAGATCGCAGTGCTCTTTCGGCGGATGCTTGCGCCGGCAATCCAGCCCTCGGTCAACGGCTCCAAGGGACCCGCACAGATCGAGAAAGATGGCCACTTTGCTGAGAAGCTGACCAAAGAACAAGCTGAGATCGTAGCGAAGGAGCTGAGGAACCGAATTCGCGCGGCGGAGGTTGGGGCCGGCCGGCAGCATTCGCAATGCGTCAAGGCCGCTCTAAACGCACGTGCGTTGCAGAGGTTTGCACGGGGTGAAATAACCCACGTTAATCCCCGTGATAATGCTGCCACTGTTTCCCGGCGGCGCGCCGCGGCGCTCCGGTTAGCGCTTGTCTCCTCATCGGATTCGGAGTGCGATCGAACTGACCACTCTCGTAACGAGAGACTGGTCATCGCGGCCTCAGCAATTGCCCTAGGACCTCCAAGGTTTGCTGAGGCCGCCTCGTTTGGATTCGCAAATCCAGCACTAGGTACGTATCGTGCTTGCATGCCCAAATTCGAGTTCCGCCTGCAGACCGTGGGAAAGGTGCCCGGCCGGCCCGCAGTGATTCCACGAGATCACGTACGACGGCTATCGCCTGCGCCTCGAGCGTGCTGTCCAAGTCAGTTCGCCCTTCGGACCGCAGGCGACCACGAACCGTCGATAAGATCCGAGCGCAGGCAAACGCCGCAGGTGTCAGGGCTACTTTGCGTCTTGTGCGCTACGAGATGGATAGTCCGCGCGGCGTAATTCGGGAAAATCCGCTGGAGAGAAAAGTCTGAGGCTGCGCGGACAAAGAAGCGGCCCCAGCGACCGTGGAAGCTGGGGCCAAGTTTGTAGCTGGGCGTCTAGGTGCCGGTAGCGGTGCGGCACCGAACAAGGCGACCAATGCCAGTGGATGCGCTTCGTTCCTATGGAAAAAAGGCCCTGACGCATCCGGCGCTGCACCGACGGACGCGCTGTCCTGAACGGCGCAAAGGCCGATTATCCGCTGTGCATTTTTTTTGCTTGGACGTTCTTGACACCGCCAAATCGCGTTCTAATTCCATCTCCGCGCACGTCATCCGTTAAGGGTGCCGGCGCCCTGGACGCCAAACGGGTCCAGGCAAACGGGCACCGGTCGTGTCCGGTGCTTCTCATACCCATCTTGCTCTCTGGAGGATTTGGCTATGCGCACATATGACTTCTCTCCCCTGTTCCGGTCGACAATTGGATTCGATCGCCTCTTCGACCTGGCCGAAACGGCCCAGCGAGCCACCGAAGACAACTACCCGCCCTACAATATCGAACGACTTTCGGATGACCGCTACCAGATCGCGCTCGCGGTCGCCGGCTTCTCGCCGGACGAGATCTCGGTTACCGCCGAGCAGAACGTCCTGACGATCGAAGGCAACAAGGTCGAAAAAGCTGACCGGGATTACCTCTATCAAGGCATCTCGACCCGCCGATTCAGACGGCAATTTAGCCTGGCCGACCATGTTCTGGTGAAGGATGCCGCGTTTGACAACGGTCTACTCAAGATCGAGCTGGCCCGCGAAATTCCGGAAGCCATGAAGCCGCGGCGGATCGCAATCAACGCAACGCAGCCGAGCCGGCCACAACAGCTCGAGTCCTCTGCAGCCTGACAGCCGCGAAGCCGCATCCGGATCTGCCGCACGCGGCTTCAGTCACTCAATTCTCGTCTTGGAACGGAGGCAAACATGCGGCCGACGACCGCGAACGTCATTTCCTTGAACACATCTGACCGCAAAGAGGCGCGGTTTAATCATCCCCGAGATGTCCTGGCGGATCTGTCCCTGACCACGGAAGAAAAACGCGCTCTCTTGGCGTCATGGGCGTCTGATGCTGCCGCGATTCCGTGCCGCCCAGACTTTCGGGCACCTCGGGATTTACGGTCACCGGTGAAGCTCGAGGCTATTCTCGACGCCCTATGCCGTCTCGACAGCGATCCTCATCATCCGCCGGGAGGTAGACCCCGTCGTCTTCGCTCAACCGCGCGTCCGCTCGCCGCTTAGGAGGGTGACATGAACGACATCAACCTTCCGAAACACATAGTGGACAGGATCGAAGCCCGCTGGTGCGCCCGGCAGGTCTCGACAAAAGAAAAGCGCGAGATCGTCGACCGCCAGCTCGAACTGCTTCGGGCGCATCGCAACAACATCCAGCGGTATCGATGGCTACTCAGCACACAGCTGAGCGACCTCGAGCGCAACTTTATCGAACGACGTCTGTCCGAGGAATCGTCGGCGATGGAAAATCTGGCGGCTGACATTCCCCTTCTCGTTCATGAACAACCACTCGGCACGGCCAGTCGATCGGAAGGTGCCTCACCATGAGCACGACGAAATTTCTGATACGTGGAAGCCAGAAGGTTATTAGTCACTATCAGTTTTTGTTGGACACGGCCCAATCGGAACAGGAGCGGAACACGTTCGCGAAACGGATCGAGGAAGAGAAGCGGAACCTGGAACGGCTGCAGGCTGATCTCGCTCGGCCAGCCCAAGCGGCCTGATCAGTACCGTTCAAGGCAACGTGGACGGCAAGGCTTAGACGGCATGAGGACGCCAATATCGGTGAAGGACCTGGAGCTGATCGCGCTGCGCGAGATTCGCAGTTTTCCCGGCGGTGAATATGTGTGCCATGTGGAAGTTATTCCATCGAGCGCGGATTGGAGACTTCATGCGACGGTCAGGGACGGCGCCGATCTCAACCGAATCCAGCACGCCGCGGGAGCCACGACGTTTAGATTGAAGCAACGGTATCAACTAAGAACCGATTGGTGACGACTTCAACGGGCCGACAAAGGCCGCCTCAATTCACTCTGAAGAAGTGGCCCCAGCATCCGGATCATGCTGGGGCCAAGCCAAATCGCCGAGCCGCGTGCCGTATCGGTTTTGCCCTTGGCCAGCACCGGCACCGTCGAATGGGCGCCGCGCATGGACCCAACACGCCGCTTCCCGGATCGGTCCGGGCGCTTGGGGATGCTCGCCCCTGCGGTCACGTGAGTAATAGAACATCGTGCTTGTTTCCACTACGGCGGGCGCCGTCGGCGGCGCTGCGACGGGCGGGGTCATCGGCGCGCTAACCCAGGCGGGCGTGCCCGAAGATGAAGCCTCGCGATACGACGAAGGCGTTCGTCGCGGCGGCACGCTCGTCTCCGCGCGCGTCAACGAGCAGGATCGCTTGCGAACCGAGGCTGCGCGCCGCCCTTTCGGGATCGGCTGCGACCGCAGCTCCCCTCAGCCCCTCCGGAGCGAGCTCGCCCGAACTCTCCGGCATTCGCCAGGTCCGGCTCGTCTGCAACGAGTACGGTCGCTGCTTCCGCAGCCATGGTCCCCGCTACGTCCAGCGCTATTACGGCGATGACGGCTATGTGGCGCGCCGGAGCTACGGTTCCTACGGCGGACCCGCCTACTATGATCGCGGCTATGGTTATTACGACAGCGGCCCCGGCGTCGGCTTCAGCTTTGGCACCCGCGGCCGATAGCCGCTACACAGGGGCCGCTCCTTCGGAGCGGCCTTTGCAGTAGCGGTGTGGCGGTCCGACCTCGACAAGAGATGACGTCTTGAGGAAGCAGCGCGAATTCTTCGTCGGCGTGAATCCTAACCACAGGGTCGGCATCCTGGGGAGCACTCGAGGTCTGCGCCACAGAGCGTCCGACTAAGTTACTAGGCGCGAGTGTCAGGAAAAACTGGAAACATCGGCCCGAGCGCGAGTTGGCTTCACAGTATTTTTCTTGCTGGAGCCGATACATGGTCGACGACGTGCCGCTCAGAAGCGTGGTGGATACGGTTTGGTGCCTCTATCGGGCAAAACATCGCGATGTCGACATTGCGGACAGCCGTCGTTGTCTGCTGGAGCGTCACCTTCAAGGGAGATGGGAAGCGAACGTGAGCGAAGCCGATGAACTCACTGGATTCGGCCTGGCTTATCTCGACCGTCTTCCCAAGGACGAATGTTGAGGCTGATGGAGGAGTTCGTCAGGTACGCGGTGATCGGCAGCGCAAGACCGGAGTGGACGCTGCTGGTCATTGCTGAACTCGCTTCAGCGGCCATCGTCTTACTCCTCGGAGCGATGCTTCCTATCTAACGGATCCATTGATGCGCATCGCTCAACTTGCTCCCCTCGCTGAAAGTGTGCCCCCGAAGCTCTACGGAGGCACCGAGCGCGTGGTGGCGTGGTTGGTTGACGAACTGGTCGGGCTCGGACACGACGTCACGCTGTTTGCAAGTGGAGATTCCAGGACGAAGGGCAAGTTGCATCCCGTATGGCCGCGCGCCCTGCGCCTAGGACGTAAGGGCGTCGATCCCAGTGCAGCCTGTGCCATGCTCCTGGAATCCGTTGCGCGACGCGCGAAGGACTTTGATGTGATCCACGCTCACATCGATTGGCTGCCGCTTCCGCTGCTTGGCCGGCTCTCCGTGCCCTTCCTGACCACAATGCATGGCAGGTTGGACCTCCCGGGCCTTCCTGACGTTGTGCGCCAATTTCCGGACGCGGGGTTCGTCTCGATCTCTGAACATCAGCGGCTGCCGCTTCCAGGGGCGAACTGGATCGCGACAATTCAGCACGGGCTGCCATCGCATCTCTTCAACCCGTCGAATGAGCAGGGATCCTATCTCGCGTTTCTCGGCCGCTTCACCGCGGAGAAAGGTCCCGAAGATGCAATCCGAATCGCACAGGCGGCTGGAAAGCCGCTGCGAATCGCGGCCAAGATTCCTCGCGGTGAGACCCGATACTTCAAGAAAACCATTGAACCGCTGATCGATGGCCGAGCGGTTCACCTGGTGGGGGAAGTCGATGAGGCAAAAAAGCAACCTTTTCTGGCCAACGCGGCGGCCCTCCTGTTTCCGATTGATTGGCCCGAGCCGTTTGGTCTCGTCATGATCGAGGCCATGGCTTGCGGAACGCCCGTGATCGCCTACCGATCCGGCTCCGTGCCGGAAGTTGTAGAGGACGGTGTAACGGGCTTCATCGTCGAGAATGTAGACCAGGCGACAAGAGCGGTGGCCGAGCTCGGTCGGTTGGATCGGAAGAGGATACGCGCCCGGTTCGAGGCGCGCTTCTCCGCGAGCCGGATGGCGAGAGAGTACGAGCAAGCCTACCGCGGCCTAATCGCCACCTGAAGGGCCCCCCTTTCACCTGCCCTGAGTGCGGTTAAGCGGCCACTTCCACCGACGGCGCCGGGGGTCTCCGCGGCGCGCTTGCGATTTATCAGGTTCAGTAGCCTGGCAGCGGCGCGGGCGTCGCACAGCGCGCGATGGTGATCCTCGAGCTCGATGCCGTAGATCGCGCAGAGCTTGCCGAGAGCATAAGATTTGTGTCCAGGATATCTGCGACGCATGCCAGCGCAAGTACAAAGCTTCGGAAAGCGGAAGCGCCGCTCCAGCCGTTCGTATTCGTACGATAGAAAACCATAATCAAAGTTCACGTTGTGGGCGACGAAGATGCCGTCGCCCATGAACGTCATGAAGCTGTCCGCGATGTCGGAGAACAAGGGCGCGTCTCGAACCATCTCGTTCGTGATGCCGGTCAGTTGCACAATCCTAGCCGGGATCGACCGCTGCGGGTTCACCAGTGAATGCCACTCGTCGACGACTTCATGATTCTGGACCTTCACTGCGCCTATTTCGGTGATGCGGTCGCCCGATGACCACGCGCCGGTAGTCTCGATGTCGACGATGACATAGTCCTGCTCCGGATCGAACCGGTAGTCCACGCGGCCGATTTCGGTCGGGATCCCGGCATGTGCGAGCTGGCGAAGACGCGTGAGCTGGTTGCGCCGTATGGCGTCGCCTTCGGCCTTTACCTCCACGAACGTGACCTTGCCGTCGCGGACGTGCATCAGGTCGGGAAACCCGTCCCGCATGCCACGAAAGTCGTCACACATCGTTCGGAGGATTTCGGCAAGGCCGGACGCGCTTGTGCCCTCGAACAAGACCCGCAGCGCCGCCATCTGGACGTGGTCCCAGGAGAAGATGCCGTTGAGACGCCCCCATCTGGCGGCAACGGTGCGGAGAACGATCGGCAACCCACCGCCGGATCCGAGCGCCATGAGCTTAGCATCGATCTGCGTGGCAAACCGCTTGCGGAACGTGCGATCGCGCAGGCAGTGCGGGATCCAGTCGAACCCACTGGTCATCTGGCCGGACTCGAAAAGCTCGTCCCAAAAAGAAGTCCAAACAGCGAAAGCCAGAGCGTGTTCTCGGCAAAGAACACTTGTCCGCCCTGACGCCGCAGCACTCCGGCCACGCCCGCCTCGGGATTTCCGCGATGCGTGTCGTCAACCGTGATCGTGCGTCCCGCCCGCAGAAGGTCGGTGCACAACCCGGTCCGTCGTCCCCGAACTTGCGGGCGTAGAAGTCGCCGGCGAACAGATGCTCGTCGTCGCTCTCCGGATCGTCGATCATCTGCCGCAGCAGATCCTCCGTCGCAGACTTGTCGCCCCGCGCATGCAGGAGCCGGACGAGGCGCTCTCGGCATTCGGCGGAGCCGCCAAAGCGGTAGAGTCGCTCTGCGAGATCCTTGTCGCCCTGCCTTTCAAAGAACTGCCCAACCTGGCAGGCCGCACGGCCCGCAAGGTCCGTGGCATATTCGGTCGTCCGTTCCGGTCCCTCTAGGATGTCTACAGCAGCCTTCTCGCATATCTCGGCGGAGCGGATTTCGATGCGGTCCAGCACCTGACTGTAGTGGAAGCACGCATGCGCCTCTTTGGCATCGGCGAAGCGTGCGCTGAACGAAGTTTCCCGATTAGTCCGCAGCACACCGAGGTCGCGAAGCGCGAAGTTCTTCAAATTCTCGGCGGTCTTCCCAAAATACAAGTAAAGCAGGAACTCGATCGGTCGGGTATCGGCCAGCGCGACGAAGCTCTCGCCGCCGCAATGTTCGACCGCTACGGCAAAGGGAATCCGAGCGACGAAGAAGTCGACGAAGACCTGCTTCGACCATGACGCCCGGACCTCGGACCCGAAGCCGGCAGCGCGGGCCCCGTCAAGAAGCGCAACCTTCGTGAGGCACGCGACGAAAGCCGAATAGTCCTGGCTTGCCAGCGCGCGGACGTGGCCGCAGTCCATGAGCGCGTCGGTCGCGGCCTGGATGTCGGAGATCTCGGCGTATCTGAACAGCGCGCGATTAAAGATCGCGCCGCGTCGGTTGACCATACGGATCAGAAGGCATTGCGCGTCGTGCGATAGGCCATAGAAGCACGCGACAAATGCGCGATGCTCCTCAGTCAAGATTTCGCCGTAAGTCCTCTCTGCAAACTGCAGCATCTCGACGAAATGATCGCGATAGTAATACGTCGGTAGGACGGGAAGCGTCATCCGGGGACCTAATCTTCTGGCTCCGCATCGTCGCTATCGCGTGCAGGCACCGTTCCTTTTTTGTTCTAGCGCGCGAGTTTGTCAAGCGGCCCGCGGTCTGGAAGCGTTCAACGGGTTCCACCAACGCGTGCACGCTTGAGGGCGGCCTCCAAGCGCGAGCTCTCCTTTTTCCAGCGCTCGTCGTCGACCCGAAGCTTATTTTCCAGCACGTCGATCTGAGCGCGGATCTGGGCTACGCGCCCCTCGTGTCGTTCGCGCGCTACATCCAACGTCAGCTGCGCTTTCTCCATCGCCAGTTGCCTGCGCTTGCGCAGTCGGTCGCGCGCGGCCTGCTCCTTTGCTCGCTGGCGATCTCGGTGCCGCTCCCCAAGCTCATAGGCCGCTGCAACCTTGCGTTCCGCCGCCGGATCGGACTGTCGCTTGGGTCAAGTAGCTTGGGGCCGCTTGCCGGCCTTCGCCTTCGCGGTCTTTTTGGACGCATTTTCCACCTCCATCTCGGTCGGGAGATCCGCACGCTCCCTGAAGGCGCCGCGCGATCCGACCGGGCGCTTCAGGACGAGGCCCGGCGCAGCCATCATCGCCGCGACGATGTCCGGATCGTCGGTCTCTTTGGCCGCTCCCTGATGGAAGAGGTTGCTGTCGGCTCCCCAAGCCACCAAGGCGGCTTTCATCGACCGTGCAGCGATCGCCTGGTCGAAGAATCCCAGCGAGGTCACGAAGGTTTTCAGCTTTCTGGCCATCTGCTTCAGCGTATCATGTCTGAGGCGCCGGACGGAAAATCCACTCACGCCACATCGCCAGAAGCGCCGCCATGATAACCGGCCCGACAAATCGTCCGATCAGGCCAAACGCGGCTAGGCCGCCGAAGATTCCGATAAAGGCCAGCAGGAACGGGAGCCTTGCAGCGCCGCCGACGCCGACGGCCCTGCCATGACTCGGCGCGAAACACGACCCTGGCGCTCTTGCGCGCGCCCGGGGCGAGCGGCAGCGGCTTCCGTATCTCAGCGCGAGCGGTCACAGCTTTGGATTTCTTCGCGCCTGCTTTCGTAGCATCTACCATGGGCGGCGCATCTAACGCGGACCTTTAGCGTGGCGCGGCGCACGGTCGGCAGAAGAAACGGGCGATGACACCGAGCGCTTGCGCCGGCGAATGCGGACCACGAGGACTTCGCCGGCAATGGACACGGGCCTACCGCCGCGCTTGCTGCGCCAAGCAGCCGCGTCGGCCTCCAGGCTGGGGGATCCGGCGGCCTCCCCGCCGCGGTCTTCGATGGTGGCGCGCATCTCGTCTCCCTTCCCCATTGCCCGCCGCATAAAACCGGCAGAAGTGCCCTATGTTCCAGCGTCCGGAACGTCCGGACGTCGTCGCAGTTAGCTCGGCAAGGAGACGTCCGCGCATGAGCCTGCGACGGTCGATCGAAGGTCTTGGACCCTAACCCTTCGCTGCTGCTCTTGGCGCTTCCGATCGCGACGGTCGAGCCGCTGAAGCTTGCTGCCGTGGCGCTGGCGGGCAAGGGTCACTGGATCACCGGCACGGCGATGATTGCAGCCTGCTACGCCTTCAGCCTCCTGATCGTCGAGAGGCTGTTTGTCATCGTGAAGCCGAAGCTCTTGAGCATTTCCTGGTTCGCAAGGCTGTGGGAAGGATTCATCTCCGTCCGGGTCCGGGCCCGCTTGTGGCGGGTCCTCAAGCATTGTATCGGACTTCGCCCTGACCGAGGTTCTTCCGCGCCCTCCCCACGGCCTTGGCACACCGAGCCGTTCTCCGACCGACGGTATCCCCGGAGATGAGCCGCAAGTCGACACTGCCAAAGCGCCTACAGCCGATGCTGGCCAGTTTGACCGAGGCGCCCTTTGACGATCCCGGCTGGGTGTTCGAGGACAAGTATGACGGCTTCCGGATGGTCTCGGATATCCGCCGCGGCAAGGTCGCGCTTTACAGCCGCAACGGCAAGATCATCAGCCACTCCTACATCGAGGTCGCGAAAGCGCTCGAAGGCGTGAGGCGCGACGCGGTCATCGATGGAGAACTCGTCGCCATCGGCCACGACGGCGTCTCGCATTTCCAACTGCTGCAGAATGCGCTGCGCCACGAAGCCAAGCTGTTGTACTGCGCATTCGACCTTATGTTCGCGGACGGCGAAGACCTGCGCGAACTGCCATTGATCGAACGCAAGAAGCGGCTCAAGACCATCCTGCCACGCCACAAGCTGATCGCGTTCAGCAAACACCGGAAAGGCAGCGGAAAGAAGTTTTTCGCCGAAGCCGAGCGCAGACACCTCGAAGGCATCATGGCCAAGCGCGCCGACAGCCCTTATGTGTCCGGCAGCCGTACGGCAGACTGGCTGAAGGTAAAGACTGCGCAGCGGCAGGAGGTCGTGATCGCAGGCTTTACGGCGCCGCGCCGCACGCGGCCGTACTTCGGCGCGCTCGTTCTTGCGGTGCAGGAGGACGGAGCGTGGAGGTACATCGGACACGTCGGCACCGGCTTCAACCACCAGATGCTCGAGGAGCTCCATGGCAAGCTCGTGAAGCTGAAAGCCGCCAAATCGCCCTTTCCCGCCAAGGTGAAGAACGAGGCCGTCACGACTTGGGTCCGGCCGTCCTTGGTCGCCGAGGTGAAGTTCGCGGAGTGGACGAGCAAAGGCGAGCTCCGCCAGCCGGTCTATCTCGGGCTTCGCGCCGACAAGATGGCGAACGACGTCGTGCGCGAACGGCCGCGGGCAAGAAGATAGCTGCCGAAGGCCGCCGCGGTCCGCAGCGCGGAACCAAATGCGAATCCAACCTTCTCCTATCGAGGACTTTGATCGTTGCGCTATCCGGCAAGGACGCGAAGAACGTTGCGGAAGGCAAGGACCGTGAGATTCTGGACCGGACGGCCTTCGTCGGACGGCCTACGCTAGCGACGCGACGCCGGGCTACCGCCGCAAGCGCACCGACACGTCGTTCTCCTACTACGACAAGGACGGCATGCGCGTCACTGACAAGGCTGTTCCGCCGCATCAAGTCCATCGGCATCCCTCCAGCGTACGAATTCGTCTGGATCCGTTCCACTTCCAACGGCCACATACAGGCGACCGGTCTCGACGCGCGCCAAACGCAAGCAATACCGGTACCATCCGAAATGGCGCGAGCTCCGCGAGCAGAGCCCATACGAGCATGTTATGCAGTTTGCGAACACCCCGCGGGCCTTGCGCGCTCGCGTTGCGTCGGACATGAAACTGGACGGCCTCCCCCGCCAGAAGGTATTGGCGACAATCGTGAGCCTGCTCGAGAAGACGCGCATTTGTGTCGGCAACGCAGAATACGCGGAGAAGAACAAGTCCTGCGAGCTGACGACGATGCGGCGGAGGCACGTGAGGATCGGGCGAGGCGTACTAGGCTTCGACTTCATCGGCAAGTCCAGCAAAGCAATGGACGCTGCAGATAGAAGACAGGCGCACCTCGGCCATCGTGAAGCGCTGCGCCGGGATGCTTGATGCCGGCCATATCTCAGATGAAGGGCTTGCCCCCGGTCACCGCGACGGTCGTGCCCGACGTATAGCTGGACAGAGGATCGGCGAGCATCACGTAGGCTGTGGCGAGCTCCGCCGGCTGGCCAGCCCGCTTCAGCGGCACCTGCTTGCCAAAGTTCTTTACGGCGTCCTCTGGCATCGTAGAAGGAATGAGCGGGGTCCAAATCGGACCGGGCGCCACGGCATTCACCCGAATGCCCCTGTCCGCCAACATCTGGGCGAGGCCGCCGGTAAAGTTCTGGATCGCGCCCTTCGTCGTCGCGTAGGCAAGCAGGATCGGGTTCGGCATGTCGGAATTCACCGATGCCGTATTGATGATTGCGGCTCCGGGCTTCATGTGTGGGACCGCGGCCTTGGCGAGGTAAAACATCGCATGGATGTTCACCTCGAAGGTCATGCGCCATTCATCGTCGCTGATCTCGCCGATGTCAGCGAAGGTCGCCTGATGCGCGGCGTTGTTGACGAGAATGTCGACGCCGCCAAGTTCCCGAACGGCGCGGCTGACGACGGCGCGGCAATGATCGGCCGAGCGGAGGTCGCCCTCGACACGGATGGCTCTGCGCCCTTCCTTCTCGATCAGCGCCACAACCTCCTTCGCGTCGTCGCTCTCGTCGAGGTAGGCGATCAGGATATCTGCGCCCTCGCGGGCGAACGCGATGGCGACCGCGCGCCCGATGCCACTGTCGCCGCCGGTAATGATGGCACGCCTACCTTGAAGCCGTCCCGCGCCCTTGTAGCTGGTCTCACCGTGATCCGGACGCGGATCCATCTTCTTGGTCGAGCCCGGCATGGGCTGTCGCTGGCTTGGGAATGGCGGCTTGGGATAATCGGGCATAGTCCTCGCCTTCACTTCGTCTGGACGGCCTTAGCGCCTGCGGATGTCAGCGCGTCCGCGACGCGCTTCGGATCGTCGCCATGGAAGTTCGACGGACACTTCGATCGGGCCTTCGAGCTTCCCGCCCTGCTCCGCCTCGGCGCTGTCTTCACGACAACACCGGCCGGTCGATCGCCTGACGTGTTGTCGGCGCCCGCCGGCTGTACGAACACGTAGGTCCTCTGGACGCCGCATTCCTGCACCACGTGCTCAACCGCGAGCTCCGCCGCGCGGCGGGTATCGAATTCGGCGATCGGAGTGCGTTCCATGCGTGTCTTTTTCCGGCGTACGATGGCAAACAACCAATCGGGCGCACCGCTGTTCCTACGGAGCTAGGCCCCCGTCGCAGTGAAGTTCCGCCAATAAGTCAGAGGGCCCGCTTCAAATATTCTGCTGTCCGGCTCCCGGAGGCAGCAACTCGATCCGGCGGTCCGCACGCCACGATGCGGCCTCCTCTGTTTCCGGCGCCAGGGCCGACGTCTACGATCCAGTCGCTCTCCGCTGCAACCGACATATCATGCTCGATCAGAACGACGGTGTTTCCCGCCTCGACGAGGCCTTGCAGCTGACTACCGAGCTTTGCGACGTCGGAGGGATGCAGTCCAGTTGTCGGCTCGTCGAGCACGTATAATGTACCGCCCCGATGAGCGCGTTGGAGCTCGGTGGCAAGTTTGACGCGTTGCGCCTCTCCTCCTGAAAGTTCGGTGGCCGACTGACCGAGCCTAATGTAACCAAGCCCAACCTCGCGCAGAACGCCCAGAGAGCGAGAAAGAACGTCATCGTCTCCAAAGAACTCAAAAGCCGCGTCGACGGTCATCGCCAGCACGTCGGCGATCGACTTGTGCCGTATCTTGATCTCGAGCGTCTTCGCGTTATAGCGAGCGCCCCTGCAGGTCGGACACGGAGCATAGACGCTCGGAAGGAACAGCAGCTCCACGCACACGTAGCCTTCGCCTTCGCAGGTTTCGCAACGGCCCTTGGCCACGTTAAAGGAAAATCTGCCCGCGTCGTAGCGCCTGGCACGCGCCTGCTTCGTCCCGGCGAAAAGCTTTCGCACGTGATCGAGCAAGCCGGTGTAGGTCGCCAAATTGGACCTCGGGGTCCGCCCGATCGGCTTCTGATCGACCACGACGAGCCGCTTGACGTGGTCCAACCCTTCCGTGATCTCCCCACTCAGCGTTCTCACCGTCTCCTGCAATTCAACTTCTTCCGGATCGGTCTCGCGGCGCTGACCCAGCGTCTCCGCGATCGCCTCGACGAGAAACTGGCTGATGAGAGTGGACTTGCCCGAGCCCGAGACGCCAGTCACGCAGGTAAGGACGCCGAGAGGAAGATCGGCATTGAGACAGTTCAGGTTATTCCGCGTCACGTTCCGCAGCTTCAGCCAGCCGCTCGGCCGACGGACTTTGCGTTGCGGTTTTGCGGCGTCTTCGAACAGATAGCGGCGTGTTTGGGAAGCCTCCACTTCTGCCAAACCGGCAAGGCACCCGCTGTAGAGGATTCGACCGCCCCGGTCTCCCGCAGCGGGTCCGACGTCGACGATCCAGTCGGCCTCGCGCACCACGTCCAATTCGTGCTCAACGACAAAAAGCGAGTTTCCCGATGCCTTCAGGCGTCCGAGCGCCCGCAGGAGCGCTTCGGTGTCCGCCGGATGCAAGCCCGCAGAGGGTTCGTCCAGCACGTAGACGACCCGAACAGGTTCGATCGGACTTGCGTCGCGAGCCGCAAGCGCTGCAGTTCGCCCGGCGATAACGTCGGCGTGTTGCGCTCCAAGGTCAGATAGCCGAGGCCGAGATCAAGCAGAACTTCGAGACGCTCGACGAGATCCTCGACGATTCTCTGAACGACAAGCACCTTTTCTGAATGACCGTCGGTTTCGTCCCGTTTGCTTCCGTCGATGTATGGTTTGATGAGCTCGTCGAGCTTTCCCAACGGCAGGCGAGACATCTCGGCGATGTCCATTCCCGCGAATTTGACCGAAAGTGCTTGCGGCTTTAGCCGCTTCCCGTCGCAGACCGGGCAATCGTCGCTCGACAGAAACTCCGCTACACGCCGCTTCATCATTGCGCTCTGCGTAGTGGCATATGTCTGGAGTACGTATCGGCGAGCGCCGGTGAAGGTGCCCATATAGCTTGGCTCCTCCTTGCGCTTCAGGGCTTTTCGCGTTTCGGCTGCGGTGTACCCCGCATACACAGGTACGGTCGGCTGCTCGTCCGTAAAGAAATCCAGTCACGATCCTTCTTCGTAAGCTCGCGCCACGGCCTGTCGACGTCGTACCCCAAGGTGACAAGAATGTCCCGAAGGTTCTGGCCCTGCCAGGCGGAAGGCCAGGCCGCGATGGCGCGCTGGCGGATCGTCAGAGTGTCGTCGGGTACCAGACTTCGTTCGATGACCTGATGAACTCGCCCGATGCCGTGGCAGTTCGGACAGGCGCCTTCCGGCGTGTTAGGCGAGAAGGACTCCGCGTAAAGCAAGGGCTGCCCGCGCGGGTATCTTCCAGCCCGCGAATACAGCATGCGCAGGAGGTTGGACAGGGTAGTGACGCTTCCGACCGACGACCTGGTCGTCGGAGAACCGCGCTGCTGCTGAAGGGCTACCGCCGGCGGCAATCCCTCGATCGTGTCGACGTCGGGCACCTGCATCTGATGGAATAGGCGACGTGCGTAAGGTGAGACGGATTCGAGGTAACGGCGTTGAGCCTCTGCGTATAGCGTCCCGAACGCTAGGGAGGACTTGCCGGATCCGGACACCCCTGTGAAGACCACGAGCTTATTGCGCGGGATGTCGAGCGAAACGTTCCGGAGGTTATGCTCCCGCGCTCCGCGGACGCGGACGAAAGCGTCGGCCGTCTCGGAAGTCAGTTCTTCACTTGTTTCGGCTTTCCCGTCCATAGGGAGGTAAAAGCCCGGCCGCATCGCGTGGTTCCCGAGGGACACCAACTGCACTGCACCTCTCCCTCGGCGTCATACCCGCGTGATGGCGATACCAACAGGAGAATTTACAAACCGAATGGCTCTCATTGTCCTTCCGGTCGGGGAACATCCCGGACCATTGCGGCCGGCCGGATCGCCAGGGTGCGTCAAGGAACCACGAAGGAATACGCTTGTAGCGTCTGATAGTGCTGCAAAGTCGTCGACACGGAAAACGCGCGACGCGGCATGCACTCCGAGACCTCGCACGTTTGCATCTGGAACTACTAAAACCAGCCCAGCTCGAAGCCGACGATGCGCGCTTGCTCGCGGGAAGACCGACAAAGAAGGTGGCCAGTGATATTTTGCCATGGTCGTCTTCAACGAAATACACGTCCTCTTCGTCATGGACAGGAAGGATTGCCGACATCTCAGCGCCTCCAGCTGAACAGCAAGCGCTGGCGACTGACGCTAGCAGCGCTTGCGGCAGTTAACGCAGCAGTGCCGCCTTTGGTCCACTATTCGGTCTGTTCAACGGCGGCCGGCATCTTCGCGACTGACATCAACGATCGGGCGACCTGGTTGAGCAACTGGTCAGCGTTTTCCTCTTCCGCGAGTGATTTCGACAACAGGCTAACAATGGCGCTATGGCGAAGCTGCTGAGCAAGGTTGCGCGCGGTCGTGTAGCCAGCAATCTCGTAATGCTCGACGCGCTGGGCCGCGCCGATCAGAGCAAGGTCAGCCGCGGCATCTTCCTTTTTCTCACCCTCGTCCATGATTTCTTGACCTTCTTCGACAAGGCCTGTCATTCCCTTGCAAGGCTTGGCGCGGCCGGGCTTGCCGAGCAACTCAAAGCATTCGTTTATCCGCTCGATCTGCGTTTCGGTCTCGCCGAGATGCTGTTCGAACAGCTCGCGCAATTGATCGAAACGCGCCGCTTCCGCCATCTTGGGAAGCGCCTTCGTCAATTGCTTCTCGGCGTGCAAGATATCGCGGAGTTCGTCGACCAGCAGATCGCCAAGGCTGGCCTCGTCAACCGGCGATGAGCTTTCGGTGACGATAGCTGACGCGGGCCCGGGTTCGCCGGCCTGGATGGCTGGCGATTCCGTGAAAACCCATTCCCCGCCCTCGTTCCAGGCCCCGCGCGTATCGATCTCGCCGTGATCGCCCGTGCCCGTGGAGTCGTTGAAGAACTGATCGACAAGGCCGGGCGTAGGCGCGAGACGGCCGATGCTGAAGGCCGGCTTGCTCATGCTTTCGAGCGCGAGCGAAAAAGCCTTCATGTGGGTGATTTCGCGGGTCATCAGGAATTGCAGCGCATCCTTGGTGCCGGCGTCGTCGCAGAAGTTGATGAGACGTTCGTAAACGATCTTGGCCCGCGCCTCGGCGGCGATATTGCTGCGCAGATCAACGTCAAGTTCCCCGGTGATCTTCAGATAATCGGCGGTCCAGGCGTTACCTTGCGAGTTGAAGAGGTTCACCCCACCCCCACCCGCGATCACGATCAGCGGATCGGCCTCCGCCGCCTGGCGGTCGAATTTTGCTGGCTTGAGATGCATGCGCGCCAGTGTACCGACGACCTCCAGATGGCTCAGCTCCTCGGTGCCGATATCCATCAGAAGGTCCTTGCGATCGGGGTCTTCGCAATTGAGGCCCTGTATCGAATATTGCATGGCGGCCGCGAGCTCGCCGTTGGCGCCACCAAATTGTTCAAGAAGCATATTGCCAAAGCGGGGGTCCGGCTCATCGACACGGACCGTGAACATAAGCTTCTTGACATGGTGATACATCGGAGGCCTCGGGCTGCAGGAAGATCTAATCCCGAACGGACAGGCGCTGTGGTTGTTCCTATCGCTGTCCAGTGACGAAAGTCCCACACCAAGAGACGTTGCAAAAGCATATCCTCTCGCTGCAGACCGGCCTCACGCCCTCGCTCGGCAGATTTTTAGGCCTCCACGGGTCCAAGGCGGACACGGCCGGCGCATTGATGGGCTGCCCGTTTGGCGCAAAGATCGAGCCATGGCACGGGCAGTCGCAGCAACTCTCAAAACTGTTCCAGTGCAGATGACAGCCAATATGGGTGCAACTGGCCGAGTGAAGATGCAGCTCGCCACCCATGTCCTTGTAAGCAGCAATCTTTTCGAGACCTTGACGCAGGATGGCACCCTCGCCCCGCCCAAGCTCTTCGAGCGAAGCGATTTCGCCGGGCGCCACATACTCGGCGAGGTTCTGCAGAATCGTCATATTCTCGCGCAAGAAATTCCTGGCCGCCGCGAGCGATTTGCGATCGGCGTATAGACCGGCTTCCACGGATGATCTTCGCCCATAATGAGGGACGCGTTTAGCATCGCACCCATCCCTCCATGGGTCAGACCCTGGCCTGAATCGCCCATCGCGAGGTAGATGCGCCCGCTACCGGGCTCGCAGCCGATAAAGCCGGCATAATCGATCGTATCGAGAACTTGGCCCGACCAACGATGGGTGATACGGCCAAGGGCCGGGATCAATTCGCGTGCCCAGCTTTCCAGCCGTGCAAAGCGCTGCTCGGCGTCATTGGCCTCGCCGCTCTTATGGTCTTCGCCGCCGACAAGAACACAGTCATGATCGCCGGCGCCCGTTTGCAGCCGCACATAATGGTAAGGATCTTCCGTATCCCAATAAAGCGCGTCGGCAAGTTCACCCCGCGCGACGGCAAAAGCGAGCACGTAGGTACGGTAAGGAGCGACTTTGGTATGGAGTTGAAAGCGATCGGCGATAGATGCGTTGGTCGCGATCACGGCGTGTCCGGCAGTGATCTGTCCTTGGGCGGTTCGCAGCGTAATGCCGCCGTCCCGCTCCGGACGTCTTCGACTGGACTATTGGCAAAGAAGCGCACGCCGCCGGCCTCGCAAACGGCGGCAAGACCCGCGAGATATTTGAGAGGATGGAATTTAGCCTGGCGCGGATACCGGAGCACAGGCCGGTGCTTGCAGCCTTTGAGCGGGACGCCAACCAGCCGATGGACGGGCGCGCCAACCTCGCGCACCGCGTCCAGTTCCTCATCGAAGATGTCGGCCGGCATGCCGTTGCCCTGGAACAGATAGCCGTCCAGGCGACGAAAGTCGTAAGCGATCTTCTCTCTTCTGGATCTGCTCGATGCGGTCGACGGCGGCGGCCTGACTTTCGTAGAAAAGCTTCGCGTTCTCAGCACCGCGCAGTTTTCTGAACTCGCTCATCAGATCGTCGCAAAGCGGCGCTAAGTGCACCGACGTGCGCGCTGTCATACCACTTGCGATACCTTTACGGTCAATGACAATGACAGATTGACCGCGCTTCATCAGTTCATAGGCCGTCGAGACCCCGGCAATACCGGAGCCGACGACGGCCACATCGCACTGCACCTCGCCCTTGAGCGTGGGCGCCC
This sequence comes from Bradyrhizobium sp. BR 1433, assembly GCF_051547665.1. NCBI lineage: Bacteria > Pseudomonadati > Pseudomonadota > Alphaproteobacteria > Hyphomicrobiales > Nitrobacteraceae > Bradyrhizobium > Bradyrhizobium sp. BR 1433. The sequence continues at coordinate 7,471,867 of NZ_JBPUGG010000001.1, read as the reverse complement.
CGGGCCGGACCTCGGTCTCCATCCAGAGCGAGCTACTGACCATCCTGGACTCCATGCAAAGAGACAAAATACCGCCTACTTACGCGGGTTCCTGCAAGCGTGGGTAGCCCTTCGCCGCAGTGATCGCGCGGCCGGAAGCAGCGACAGCCAGGAACAAAGCTCTGCTGCCGCCGTTCCATCGCATTGAATTCGAGGAGGGACGCCATGGGAATATTCACGAAAGACATCAAGACGATGGATGACCTGCTGCTGCATAGTTTGCAGGACATTTATTACGCGGAGCAGCAGATCACCAAGGCCTTGCCGAAAATGATCGACAAAGCGACCAACCGTGATCTGGCAACAGGACTCAAGAACCATCTCGAGGAGACCAATAAGCAAATCGAGCGTCTCGAGAAGGTCTTCGAGAAACTCGGCCAATCGCCAAGCGGCACGCAATGTCCGGCTATCGACGGTATCATCAAGGAAGCCGATGAGACCGCCGGCGAGATCGAGGACAAGACGGTGCTCGATGCGGCGATCGTCGCCAACGCTCAGGCCGTCGAACATTACGAGATCTGCCGCTACGGCACGCTGATCGCTTGGGCGGAACAGCTCGGCCGCGACGATATCGTGCGTTTTCTGACGACGAACCTCAACGAGGAGAAGGTGGCTAACACCAAGCTCAACACAGTTGCGCTGCGCAAGGGCGTCAACAAAAAGGCCTCGACCGTCGCCTGATCCGGCGGGCCTGACGGATCAATTTTCTGTCGGACCGCTTGCTCCTTTCGAGGCCCAATCGATCGACGGCACCATGACCAATCTAACCAAACTGCCGAGCTGGGCCGACGACGGCAATATCTTTGCCGTGGTCGAGACGCCGCGCGGCAGTACCTGCAAGCTCGATTTCGACCCCAAGCTTGGCGTTTTTTCCCTGGCAAAGCCGCTGATGGCGGGTCTGACCTATCCTTACGATTGGGGTTTTATTCCCTCGACCAAAGCCGAGAATGGAGACCCCCTGGATGTGCTGATCCTGCATGATGCGCAGACTTATCCGGGGGTCGTGCTGCGCTGCCGTCCCATCGGCATTCTCGAAGTCGAGCAGAAGAGAAAGCGCAAGACCGAGCGAAACGACCGCATTTTTGCAGTACCTGACCGGTCGCCGCTCGAGACGGATCTCAAGGACATCCGTAATCTCCGTTCCCGTGCGCGCGATGATCTTGAGCAGTTTTTTCGGCGACGAACGCGCTGGAGAACAAGGACCTGAAATTTCTCGGCTGGCACGGGCCGAACCGGGCGACCAAAACCATCAAACGGCTCGCCCGTTAACCCACGGTCCTTACAGAGGGGGGCGGACTAGAACTTCAGGGTCGTTCGCAAGCCAAGCACCGTTGCATTGTGAAGAACCTTGCCGGGCATCGCGCTGGAAGGGCTGGTGGCACCTCCGCCAGGGTGGATGATGTATTGAAGACTGGGCTGCAACGTCCAGCCGTCCTTGATCTGATATTGATACGCGGCTGTAAAAAGCCCCTCGAAACTCCGCACCGGCCAGACAGGATCGACCAATGTGCGGTAATCCACATCGAGCGCCTGTGCGCGTTTCGACACATGCGCATAGCCGGCCGCGATCCCGAACTTGTCGTCGGGACGGTGATCGTCGAGCCCGATGAATTCGATGCCGGCGTCGGCGTAGCGATCGATCAGATTACGGTCTGCTGGTGCACCCGAGACGCGCGCAAAAATGCCGATGCCGCGATCATCGCTTTTCGGTACACGATAGATCTTCTGCTCAAACACCATCCAGCCGCCGATATCGCCGGACAGGAGAAAGGGTTCGCCGGTGCTGGTTGGGGAGGCAAGCGAGACACCATTGGATGCCAATCTCTGATCGGCGAAAGACCCAAAATGTCGCCAGCCGCCGAATTTGATTTGGCCGGCAAGATTTGGATCGCCCTTTCTGTTGTTCCACGCATACTGGATCTGACCGAGCAGGAGGGGTGGATCGTTGACGCGAAAGTTGAGGCCATATCGGTTGCGCTCTTGCGGATCACCGGGGCCAGGTCCAGCCTGGTCGCCATCGAAGATGCCGCCAAGAACAGACAACTGGTCGGTGAAGTTGACGAGAAGACGGGCTCCCATCGCGGCCAATGGCGGCGATGGACCGCCGCTCGGCAGATCCAGCGAGGTGATCGCTGGCCAACCCATCGAGGCGTTTGTCAACACGTCGGTGTATTTCGTGTTGAAGAACTCGCTGTCGGCCGCGAGTTGTCCGACTTTTAGCGAGACTTTCTTGTTGTCCCACCGCTTTTCGAAATAGGCCTCATAGAGACGGGTGGATGGCAACGCCTCGATGCCGCTGACCACGAAATAATTCTGCAAACTGCCGCGCGACAGGCCGCCGCCATGGATCTGGAACATGTTGGCATGGAATGTTAGTTGGTCGAGACCGGCGAGCTTTTGCAGGTCCAGATCAACGGCAAGGTTCAGGCGCCCTTCATAGACAGACCCCTGTTTCAATCCGCCGGATGGATTGCCCAACGTTTCGCCGATATAGGTGGCTGCAAACTTGACGCCGTACTTTTGCAAAGGATTAGGGAGAAGACCAAGCGTCTTTTCCTCCACGGTGCTTTCGCCCGTGTCGGGGTCGGACGGCTTATCCTCGTCGGTCTTCTTGTCCTCCTGGGCGGCCGCTGTCCCCGCCGCAAGCAACGTGGCGGCGAGAAGTAGTTCTCCAAGGCGCCTCCTGGTACGTCTCACAGTTTCGATCCTGAGCGGCGGGATGCAAGCGTATCGAGCCATGTGGTCGCTTTGAATTCAAGTCCACTGAGCTGCGGAGCGATATTGCCGTGAATCACCTAACCTAGGTTAACGACGAAACGAAAAGTTCCCGTCGGAATCGGGTGGGCGGTCATCGACCGACCAACGCAACGGAGCCACCTCGATCTTCGAGCTGAGGCGTCCTGGTCTAGAGATTGAGCAGCGCGGCACGGCTTTCATCGGAGCAGCTGCAGAGCCATTCCAGCATCACGCGATAGCCACGATCAACCGTAGCCAACGCGGTTGCCAACGCAAAGACGTCCGTCTCACCGCCGGCAACGATCAGCGTGTCTACCTGACGCTCATTCAGGAAGGAATGCAGCCTCCCATTCCCGCGCGCCAGATCGAAAAGCGAGCCCGGGTCACCCGCCATCGTGACAAAGACATCACACAAACGAGACGTCCAACCTCAGCCACATCCTCGCGTAAAGACCGTTGCGGTACAGCAGACAATTCCTGACAGCGCACGCGCGCGCATGCCGGTGCATTGGCCTCATATGTTCGCAATTTATTCCCGACGATCTTCGATTCGTGTGGCAGTGAAAGTTCACTGTGTCTCCCATTCGCACGCCAGGTTTGTCAGACACTTGCCTGCAAGCATGGCAACTGCTGGATTCGTAGGCTGTGAACACGTTGCCAAGAAGCCACGTCATCGAACGGAATGGACATTGGCGGCGTCATTATCGTGGCGGCGCTCGCGCTCCCAGCTTATTGGTGAGGAATAATTGGGGCGACTATCTTTGAGCCCCGCCAGTTTGTTTCTAATAAGTTCATTGATCAGCGCCAGAACTGGCGGCAAGCCAATTCGAGATGTTATTGGAGCTAGTTACGAAATGAATTTTGACAATCGATCCAGGACTAACCATTCAGTCCCCACGCATTCAGCTACGACTTCTGCCGATCCAGCGAATGAAGGCCAGTGCAGTGAAACGCGCTTTGGATTCAAAGCAACTGACTCGATCGTTTACCCTGCACACGGTGTCGGACAAATCGTTGCGCTCGAAGAGCAGACGGTGGCCGGCGTTCGTCTCGAGTTCTTTGTCATCTACTTCGCAAAGAGCAAGATGACGCTACGCGTTCCAACGAGCAAAGCGACAAACACCGGTATGCGTCACCTATCCGATCCGGGCTCCATCCAGCACATACGACGAATCCTGGGTCAACCACCTCATAAGGGACGGGGCAATTGGCCTCGACTTGCTCAACAGTACGAAATCAAGATCAATTCGGGTGATATTGTCGCCATTGCTGAAGTGATGCGCGACCTCCACCGACGCGCTAACAGCCCAGACCAGAGCTACGCCGAACGGCGACTCTACACGGCGGCGGTTGATCGCTTGTCCGAAGAAGTTGCTCTTGTAAGCGGCATGACCGAAGAAGAAGCCGGGAAAGAGCTGGAAAGCCTGATGACAGCCGAGGCCAGGCGCAGCGCCTAGTCGGGCCTTCGGACAGTCGCGGCTTTGCTTCCATCGAAAACGGCCGCGCGCGGTCAGGCGCGAGGCCAAAATTTCCGCAATGTGCCGGGCCACTTTCGCGTGGCCCCGGCGCGAATCTCGATTCGGCCGCTTGCGAGAAGATGCCTCCACCCTGGGAATCGCTGGATGCATCGACCAGATCTTGCGGCTTAACCGTCCTCAGCAAGGAACGCAGCCAGTCGGTCGCGGCTAGCGACTGCTTGGCAGCTTCTGCCATGTCGACCTTCTTCCTGTCCGCCAAGCTGGCCGCTTCCTCGCTCACGCCTTCGCAGACTGCCTCCAGAATACGCGCCTTGGTGACGCGTCGGCCGCCAGTAGCCCATCATATCGACGGACACGGCCTCCGCGAGCCGATCCGGGGTAGCAAGTGCCAGAGCGAGCCGAGCGGAGGGGATCGCCCCCGGCGTGATACCAAATTCGAGCCGCCCGAACGAACCAAGGGATGAAGCGTCGCGGCGGGTTCGAGTCAGTGGAGCGTTACCGCCTTTCCCCACACCCGGAAAACCTTCGGTACCTTCTGCAATCAAATCGGCCGCTATGCCACGCGGGCCAAGTTAAGCTGACGCCGCGCGTGTGTGCCCTCGACAGTCAACATACCAGTGAGGAACCCTGCCACAATCAAACTGACCCACTGCCGCCGCCTGACATCGTCATGGGCCGCAAGAAGAAGAGCCGTTCCCTCGAGAGGAACTTAGATACGGCATGAGGTCTATTGAGGCGTTGTTGAAATCGATCCGGTGAGCCGGAACGGTCGCGCGCTCCCGTCATTAACGCGAGCAGGAAGCCGTCCAAAGAGTATTCGCGGCTGGAACGTCACTAAGCGTTGGCTGCCGACGCTGCCCCTGATCGACATTCGCGGCAACAACTTAGCACGCTTGCAGATAGCTATCGCGTGCTCGCCGAAAGCGCTCGCCTTCTAGAGCAATCTGGCAAGGTCGTGAACCGGATGGTCGAGCGGAAGGAGTAACGCCGCGCCCTGGCCGCCCTTTAACCTAGCTAAATGCAAGATTGGTCAGGGGGCCTACCGTAGACCATCGCCAAAGGCCTGACGGGTCACCGTCGGAATGACCAAGCCACCACTGATTATTCTCGACGTATCGAACCCCGCTGCGTTTTCGGGAACAGACAGCATCATCATTCTGGAATACACAGACGAGGATACCCGCCATGAGGGCTGCCCGGAAGTTGCCGGCCTCGCAGAATAGGTATCAAATTCATCCGGGTCGCTGCGAGGCCAGCGCAATGCCGTGGACCGATCCCCTTGCAGATCCTGATGAGTTGCGGCGTTGTATGCGCGACGTTGTCGCCCTTTCGATGCTTCCGAAGGCGTGGCGAAACTATGATTTGCGGCGGATGTGCGACAGCATCGCCGGCGCGCTATTCACGATGCTCCGCGCTGACTTTGTCCTCATTATCCCGCAGAATCATGACACTCACCTCACGGAGCTGCTCCGCTGTGATCCTGACTTGGATCCTGCAAGTGTGGATCATGTACGGGCCGTGCTGAAGCGCGAAAGAGCGACATTTGGCGACGATCAGGGGTTTATCGTCGCCAACGGATCCAGCGGCCGCAACCTGCAGGTCGCAACCGCACCAATCGGGCTAAGCGAGTATGCTGTGCTTGCTGCCGGCTCCTTTCGCGCCGCGTTTCCAACCAAAGCGGAACGATTGCTGCTCACTATCGGGGCTAATCAGGCGGCGATCGCGTTCCAGCACTGGTTGGGCGATGCCGACAAGAGACGATTCACCATGTTGGCGCAGCGATCGACTGACTTTATAGGCATTGCCTCATTGAGCGGTCATATTCAATACGTCAACCCGGCTGGCCTACAATCGGTGGGTCTTGCCACGCCCGACGATGCATTGCGACTTCGCGTACTCGACTTCGTATCACGCGAAAACCGGCAGGTCGTCCGGAAAACGATTTGGCCCTTGGTGCTGCGTACAGGTCAATGGAAAGGAGAACTCGATCTTGTGCACTTCGGGTCCGGACTTCCGATTCCTTTCCTTGTGGATTGCTTCAGGATCGACGATCCGCGAACCGGGCAACCGATGAACGTCGCAACCGTTAGCCGCGATCTAAGCTTGGAGACTCATGCCGAGGCAGAATCGCGCCACCTCAACGAAACTCTCGAACGACGCGTGGAGCAGCGAACAATCGAACTGGCCGCGGCACACAAAAAGCTCATGGCGGAACAATTCGAACGTGAGCAATCCGATCGCCGCTTCCGGACATTGCGCGACGAAATGTTTCGTATGGCGCGCTTCACGGCAGCTGGCCACATGGCTGCGTCGATTGCCCACGAAATCTCACAGCCGCTCACGGCAATCATCAACTCGATGAATGCGACAAAACGGCTTCTGAATCGCACGGACCGCGCCAGCCTCGCGATAGCGCAGGGCGTTGCGAGCGAAGCAGCTGCCGAGGCGCTCCGAGCAAGCGAAATCCTCCGGCGGCACCGCCAGTTCGTCAGACCAGAGGAGAAGGAACGACGAATCGAAGCATTGTCTTTGATCATTGAGGAAGCCAGCGAGCTCGCGTTGGGCAGTGCTGCTTCGCCCGGGGCAAATCTCAAGTTTGAACTAGACGCTAGAGCCACGCACGCATTTGTAAGTCGGGTCCAAATCCAACAGGTCCTAGTAAATCTCATTCGCAATGCGCTTGAAGCGATGGCAGATCAGGAACAGCGCGAAATTACTCTGGCGACAAGAGTAGTAGACGATAGGATGGTCGAGGTCACAGTCGCTGACATCGGCCCTGGAATCAGCGAAAATATAGCCTGCCGGCTCTTCGAGCCGTTCGTTTCAAGCAAGCACAATGGGATGGGACTTGGCCTGCCAATTTCACGCTGGATTATCGAGACGCATGGCGGACAGTTGACGGCAGAGTCAAAGGCGGGCGGCGGCACCAGCTTCCGCTTCACCATTCCGTCCGAAGGTCTAGGCGATGCCAATTGAGCGAACCGTCTACGTTCTCGACGACGACGAAGCCGTGCTTCGTTCGCTGGAACGTCTATTGAGTTCCGCCAATTTCGAGCCGGTTACCTTCGAAAGAGCGGATCAGTTCTTGGCAGCCGCCATGGGGTTCAAACCGGCATGCGTGCTGCTTGACGTGCGTCTGCCAGACACGAACGGGCTGGAAGTCCAGGCACAATTGACCCGGATGCGGAGCGACCTGTCGGTCATTATCGTCACCGCCCAGGGCGACATCCAAACGGCAGTCCGGGCGATGAGGGCGGGTGCCAGCGATTTCCTAGAAAAGCCGTACAGCGATCATGCGTTGCTTGGGGCAATCGAGGCGACATTCACTAAGGAGTCCCAGATCACGGGCGATCTTGAGGGCGCCGACGCAGTCCGGCGGGTGGCAAGCCTCAGCCCACGCGAGCGGGACGTTCTTGACGGGCTGATGGCCGGTCGTCCCAACAAGTTGATTGCATACGAGCTCGGCCTCAGCGTCCGTACCGTTGAGGTACATCGCGCGCGCATGATGGATCGGCTTGAAGTACGCCAGCTCTCAGAAGCCATCCGGCTCGGCGTCGTGGCGAGGCTTAGGCCTGGCTGATCCGCAGTAACTCTGTCCAATGGCATTGTTCGACAGGAGGAAGCCGCGCCTCTTTGCTTCGTGCCGGAAATCATCGCTGTGCTAAGATCTTAGCCTCGCTAGCACGAACGTCTCGCTAAGTCGTAATGGCTTGCGGGATCTTGCCGATCTCAGCCGTCGTCAAACGTCTTGTAACAGGCCGTTGATGTAGCAGGCAGGCTAAACAGATGGGTGATGCATCGTTCGTCGAGGTGTCGAAGAGGCGAGCGCGATCACTCGGAGCACCACCGCGACGTACTATCAAGGCAAATGAACGCGACACGTCGACCGCGCCACCCAAAATGTGGCGGGATCAGCGCGTAGAAACGCGGCGGATCGGTGATATTGCATCGAGGCTAATGGACAGACGACAATCTACTTTTTCTCCACGACGATTTTCCCCCTGATAATATAGAGGGTTCTTGTGCCGTTGGAAATTTCTGTCGCCGCGTGAACATCAGGTTGTTGCTGGCCAAGAGCTCGACTAAGCGCACCTGGCATGCGACGCACAGCGTAACTGCATGCTGCGCCGGCGTCGTCAAGCACTACACCCTTTTGATCTATTACCGCCTGCCCGTTCAGGTGTCGATGGAAGTAAAATCGGGTCATACCAAGGAATGAGGAGGGCTAGCTTTCGTTCCGATCAACAAGATTATTCTGGCTGTCATAAACCGCAAATCAGCCCTAAGTTCCGTCAGAGTTTCCGAAAGCCGCGCCCATCACGCTTCAACAATTCGGCGCCTCGCTGACCGGCCGCCTAAAATTCCAAATCTTTGTTTGCAGCTACCTTCTTCCAGGCGTCAAGAAAAGGCTGCACCGCCCGCCAGCGGGCTACCAGCCACTTGCCTGGGATTTGGTCCTCCCGCTGCGCGGATCGCCTCGGCCCGGTTGACCGTCGTCATGGTGGAACCAAACGCGGCAACCTAGTTTGCCGAACCCGAGACGGGGGGAACCAACAGGAGATTCTCCCATGAGGATTAATTGGCTTTACACGACGGCGATGGCGTTGGTGATTGGCGCCGGTCCCGCCATTGCGCAATCGCCGGAAGGTTCGCAGAAGCGCGAGGAGAGCCCCCGCGCCCAGTCACCAGCGTCTCAGTCTAGGGAAATGGACCGTCCAGCCGCCCAGTCGAAGGAGATGGATCGCGACGGCGCGGCCGATCGCATCAAGGAGCGCGCGCAGTCCGAGCCGAAGGGTGGCACCAAGGATATGCAGCGCCGTGAGGTCCCATCGCCGGACGAGCGCAGTAAGGAGGCGCAGAAGTCGCAGGGCCGCGAGTCCAAGGAACCGACCCGGCAGAGCCAGGATCAGCCCAGCCGTGGCGAGCGCGCTCCCTCGAGCACAGCGCAGCAGAAGGAACTGCAGCAGGGCCGCGATGCCAAGCCGGCTGCCGATCAGAAGCAACAGGCTGAGGAAAAGCTGCGGGGCCGCGAGGGTCAGGCCAAGCAGGACCGCGCGCAGGACGCCACCAGGCCGGCCGATACGAAGCAGCAGCAGACCCAGCAGCAGATCGATCGCGATCGCAAGGAGCAACGCGATCAGGCGGCCCGGCCCTACACGTCCTCGCAGCAGAACGCGCGGCCGGCAGACAACACACAGACCCAGAAGACTGGCCAAGAGCCGGACCAATCGAACGGCCAGACTTCCTCGGCCGCACTCAACGACGATCAGCGCCGGCAAGTCGTCGATCAGTTGCGGCGCGACAGGACTGCCACCAGCCAAAAGCTCAATGTTCAGGTCAATGTCGGCACGCGGTTGCCGCGGGGCGTGCAGGCGCGCCGGTTGCCGCCCGATATCGTGCGGATTATGCCGCAATACCGGGACTATGAGTACACGGTGATCGACAACCGCGTTGCCATTATCGATCCGCGGCGGCGCGAGGTTGTCGATATTCTCGACGACGGGCCGGGTTACGGCAGGGCAGCCGCTTACAGCCGCGATCATGTCGTCATCAGCGATGACATGCGCAGACGGTTCAGAGAATTGGTGCGGAGCTCTTCGACGACGGTCGGCTCGACCTCGCCTTCGGCCGGCGGCGGAACCTCCGCGTCGAACTGTCTGTCGCTGCAGCCGGTGCCGGAAGAACTGGCGCGCAACCATCCGGAGCTCGCCAACTACCGCTATCTCGCCATCGGCGACGAGGTGGTGCTGGTTGACCCGCAGCAGCAGAAGATCGTCCAGGTGATCGACTGAGGCTGGCTGTTCTCCCTCTTCCCGTTCTTACGGGGAGAGGGTCGGGGTGAGGAGCTGCACGTTTCCGCGGCAACCCGGTTTGCAGACACCCTGGTGGTTAACCTCGCCGACCGGCTTCCTGATGTGGACATAGACGAAAACGGCGATCGCTGATTCCTCTTGAGCTTGTGCCGGCCCCGGTGCGCATCCTTTCGCGTCGGATTGAATTCGCGGACTTGGTTGCGGTTCAATGCCGCATGACGCCGATCCGCGCCAGCATCACCGGGCCGCCGCTCTCCGCCACCAGGATCAGCGCTTCCATGGCGGCTTGCCCGTCCGGCAGGGTAAGTTTCGCCTCGGGCAGCTTGCCGACGTACTCGGTGGCATCTCTGAGGGTGATGAACGCGCACCAAAGAAAGAGGCCTGAAGCGAACCTAGATCAGCCAAGTGCTGATTGCAATTACCGGCCCAGCTCAGTGCCGACAGGGCAACCCAAAAGCGCGGAATTGCCTACAAGGATGGTGAGTGCCGCTCGCGTGGCTGTCCGCGTTCGAGAATCAATAGGGAGAGCATCTTTCCTCAAAGGAAGACGCGCATTTTTGTCGTTGCTCGACAAGAATCCCGATCGGCCTCGCATCTCAATTAAACTCACGTGAAAAGCTTTCATCCGGCACACCTAAATGGGCCGACTGACGGCTCGCGAAAGTCCGCTATGCCCCCGTAGCGATCAAATTCCGCATCGCAGCGAATGATACGACGGGCCATTAACGACATCGGAAGCTCGCCTATTCTAGTGCGGCGCTGATCGCGTTAACTAGTTCGTCTTCCGTGAACGGCTTCAAAATAATTCGCAAGTCGTTCAACTCATTCAGGGCGGCGCGATCGCCATAGCCGGTGATAAGGATGACTGGCAAAGTTGGCCGCATCGCACGGATCGCTTTCGCAAGCTCGCCGCCGCTCATTTCCGGCATGGCGAGATCCGCGAGAACGAGATCTATTTCCTGATTACTTGCGAGCATGCGAAGCGCTTCGCCGCCGCTCTCCGCCGACACCGTTGCATATCCGAGAAGATCGAGCATCCTAACCATGGACTTCAGGACAGCCTTTTCGTCATCTGCGACCAGAACACGAAATCTCTTGGTGGTCTGCAGAGGCTTGCTCGCATCAACGGTGTCCGCATGGTGATCAGCATTGTCGACCCCCGCGCGCGGCAAGAAAACCTTCACCGCAGTGCCCTGACCGAGGCGAGTCTCAATACGCACGCCACCACCGGACTGTTTGGCAAAACCGAAGACTTGCGCCAATCCGAGGCCCGAGCCCTTTCCTGGTTCTTTCGTCGTGTAGAAAGGCTCGAACACATGCAGCAGGACATCATCTGGGATACCAGTGCCGGTATCATTGACGGCGAGAACCACGTAGTCTCCCGGCAACGGCTCTTCCGGCCGAAAGGACTCGCTTTCGATGACGGTGTTGAACGTCTCGATAGTGAGCGTGTCGCCCGGCTGCATCGCGTCCCTGGCGTTGATGGCGAGATTGAGAACGATCATCTCGATTTGGTTTGGATCGACCAGAGCGGGCCAGAGATCCGGAGCAAATATTGTTTTGAGTTGCACCGTCCCGCCCAAGGTGGCGCCGAGCAGATCGCCGATTCCGGCGATCTTTCTGTTTAGATCAACCTCGAGGGGTGCAAGTTGCTGTTTCCGCGAAAAGGCGAGGAGTTGCGCAACGAGCTTCCTGCCCCGGTCAGCAGCGGTCCGGATGAGTTCGATGCCTTCCCGATCGTCAGGGCGTTCCATTGTACGAGCGAGCAGACGCGCATTGGTCAGCACGACTGTGAGTAGGTTGTTGAAATCGTGCGCCACTCCTGACGTGATCTGCCCGATCGCATCGAGCCGCTGCAACTGCTGGACTTCGGTTTCGGCAAACTTACGTTTCTCCATTTGAGAGCGGAGCTGCCGGTTGGCCTCCTCCAGTTCGCGCCTCCGGTCTTCAATGCGGCGCTCGAGCCTTTCTTCAATACGTTTGCGCTCGGTGACCTCCAAGGCGATACCGAAAAACGCAACTGGCGTTTCGTTCTCGAAATTGGTCCGCCCGCGCGTCGCGATCCAGCGTTCCACGCCGTCCGTATTTCCGATGACCCGGTACTCGATATCGTAGACCCCATCGCCCCGCGGGTCGACGGACCGCTGGACCGCAGCCTCGACACGTGCAAGATCGTCTGGATGAACGCCGGCCCTCCACACCTCGTAATCGACAGGCGTGCCTGCAGCCAGGCCCCACATTGCCCGCAACGTGTCATCCCATTGCAACTCATTGGTTTGCGGATTCCAAGCATAGCGGCCGAGCCGCGCGAGATCGACGGCCGCCTTCAGCCGTGCTTCGCTCTCGCGCAGACGCGCTTCGGCATGCTTCTCCTCTGTGATCTCGCGTATGGCACCGATGAATCCGACCGGCTGTCGGCCTTCAAAGAAATTTTGGGCGTGGGTAGAGACCCAACGTTCTATGCCATCCTCGATTCCCTGCACACGGTACTCGGCCACGAAAACGCCATCGCTATCGGGGTCGAGTGAGGCCTCCCACGCCGCTGCGACCCGAACCTGGTCGTCACGGTGTATGGCCGCGACAGCCATCGGCGCGTCGACGGTGGTGTCAGCGGGTAATCCCCACATTGCCTTAAGGCGTGCATCCCAGTCGAGAGCGCCGGTCCTAGGGTCGCCAGAATAAGGCGATAAGCCGATCAGTTCGACTGCCGCCTTTAGCCGCGCTTCGCTGGCCAGCAGCAACGCTTCTGCTTGTTTACGCCGATCGATGTCTCGGAACGCAACAGAAACGCCCGTCGAGACTGGATAGATGTCGACCTCGAACCAATGCCCAATCAAAGGCGAGGTGCTCTCGAAATGCTGGGCCGTGCCAGTCTCGAGTGCGCGCCGCTGCGCCTCATATTCCAGCGCGCCGACAGCGTTCGGGAACGCTGAGAGAAACGGGACGCCTATCAAATCGTCGGGCTTCTGTCCCAAATCTCGAGTGCCTTGCGGCTTGCGTAAAGAAAACGTTGATCCCGATCAAGCGCATAAAAGGCCTCGCCGATCCCTTCGAGTACCTCGCGCAGGCTGGCTTCGCTCTTGCGCAAGGCCCGTTCGGCCTGGTCTCGCGCCGCCTTTACCTTTATGGCGTTGGTGGTTTCGAAAGCAGTGGCGAGATTGGCGACGACCGCGCCCGTCTCGTCGCGGATGGGCGTAAAGTAAGACGTGAAAAACGCTTCCTCAGGACCGTCGTCGCGCAGAAGCGTCCAGGGATGGTCTTCCAGCGTAACGGTCTCGCCCGCGAAAACACGGCGGTGGATCGCCGCTTCAGCCGCCTCCCATACCTCGCCCCAGACTTCGCGCCCCGGTCGACCGAAGGCACGAGGATGCATCGTCCCCATGAACGCCCGATGGACCTCATTGTAGATTAGGATGCGCTCGGGACCCCAGATCAGATTCATCGCGAGTTGCGATGCCATCATGAGGTCAATGGTGGTCTTGAGGCTCTGGGGCCAACTGGCAATCGGCCCAAGCGAAGTCTTCTCCCAATCGAACGCGCGAACGCGCGCGCCCATCTCGCCGCCGTTGGATGGCCAAGCTGATCGTCCTAGGTGAAGGTCCTTGCCCACCTGGGCTTCTCGCGGGCGCTGGCGAAAAGGACATCATTGTCCTGACGTACGATCGCGCGCGCCCATCTCGCCACCGCTGGACGGCCAAGCTGATCGTCCTCGGTGAAGGTCCTTGCCCACTGGGCCTTCTCGCGGGCGCAGGCGAAACGGACGTTATTGTCCTCAAGTACGATAGATTGGCCCGGGCAATCAAGCGTCAAAAAGTTGGCTTGGTCCCCGCAATTATGGGTCCCTCGCGAGGAGGTCTCACGGGGAAGATACACGCGGACACCGACGGGCTACCGGTCCGTCTCGTGCTCACGCCCGGTGAGGCACATAATAATCGGCTGTGTGTTCGGTCCTCCTCGTACCTTGCTCCCCCCAGAACGTGTTCATAGCCGCGCAGCAATGGCCCGGCTCAAAAACGGACTTCTGTGATGACCGGGGTGAAGTCGACTTGGCGGCTCGCGGAAATCGCTTATCGTCGCACAGCCGGCCACCTCTCACGGCCGAACCAATTGTTTCATGCGCTCTTAGTTCCTAAAAGTGCATAGTTCACCGACCGTTCAGCTGGCTTGTGAACATAACAGGGCGGCCATGCCGAGCGGTCCCTGGAGGGAGGGATGTTGTTGCGGCGGGCTAGGAACCCGGGCGCCCTCCCCGGGTTCCGCCTCCGCGGGCCACCCCACGTCTACGCTCGCTTCTATCCCGGTGGGATACTTCAGCTTAATCGCCCGCACACATGGCTGTCCGGCTATGAGGCGCCGTCGATCAGCACGACGTCATTCCCTTTTAATGCAGCTTGCGCCTGGCCTGCGGCGCCTCGAACTGGGCTACCTCGGCGGTCTGCGCCGCCTTGCCATTGAAGGTCAGCACATTGCCTTCGCTCGAGATCACAACGCGGTCCCCGTCGGCGACCTCGCCGGCCAGGATCATCTCGGCCAGCGGATCCTGCACGCTGCGCTGGATCACCCGCTTCAGGGGGCGCGCTCCATAGGCGGGGTCCCAGCCTTTGTCGGCCAGCCAGTCGCGTGCGGAAGCATCGAGCGTCAGCGCGATCTTTCGATCCTCGAGCAGCTCTTGCAGCCGCGCGAACTGGATCTCGACGATCCGGCCCATCTCGCTCTTCTGCAGGCGGTGGAACAGGATGATCTCGTCGACGCGGTTGAGGAACTCAGGGCGGAAATGTGCCCGCACCATCCCCATCACCTGATCGCGAACGGCCGAGGTGTCCCCGCCTTCCGGCTGGTTCACCAAAAATTCCGAACCGAGGTTCGACGTCATGATGATCAGGGTATTGCGGAAGTCGACGGTGCGGCCCTGCCCGTCGGTCAAGCGGCCGTCGTCGAGCACCTGCAGCAGCACGTTGAAGACGTCCGGGTGCGCCTTCTCGATCTCGTCGAACAGCACGACCTGGTAGGGCCGCCGCCGCACCGCTTCCGTGAGCGCGCCGCCCTCGTCATAACCCACATAGCCCGGAGGCGCGCCGATCAGACGGGAGACCGAGTGCTTCTCCATGTATTCGGACATGTCGAGGCGCACCATCGCGGTCTCGTCGTTGAAGAGATACTCCGCCAAGGCTTTCGTCAGCTCGGTCTTGCCGACGCCGGTGGGTCCTAAGAACATGAACGAGCCGGTCGGCCGGTTCGGATCCTGCAGGCCCGCGCGCGAACGCCGAACGGCGGTCGCCACCGCGTGCACCGCTTCGGCCTGGCCAACGACGCGCCTGGAAAGCGCCTCCTCCATCTTGAGGAGCTTGTCCTTTTCGCCTTCCAGCATCTTGTCGACGGGCACGCCGGTCCAGCGCGACACGACCTGCGCGATGTGGTTGGCGGTGACCGCCTCCTCCATCATTTCGCCGGGCGCCTCGTTGTCCTCGATGGAGGCGAGTTTCTTCTCAAGCTCGGGAATCTTGCCATAGGCAAGTTCGCCCGCGCGCTGGAATTCGCCGCGGCGCTGCGCGTTGGCAAGTTCAATGCGCAAGGCATCGAGCTCGCTCTTCAGCTTCGCCGCATCGGAAAGCTTGTTCTTCTCCTTGCTCCAGCGCGCCGTCAGCGCCGCGGATTTCTCTTCGAGATCGGCAAGTTCCTTCTCCAGCGTCTGCAGCCGGGTCTTGGAACCCGGATCGCTTTCCTTCTTTAGCGCCTCCTGCTCGATCTTCAGCCGGATGATGTCGCGATCGAGCGAATCGAGCTCTTCCGGCTTCGAATTCGACCTGCATCTTCAGCCGCGCCGCCGCCTCGTCCATCAGGTCGATGGCCTTGTCCGGCAGGAAGCGGTCGGTGATGTAGCGGTTCGACAGCGTGGTCGCGGCCACCAGCGCGGAATCGGTGATGCGCACCCCATGATGCTGCTCATATTTGTCCTTCAGGCCGCGCAGGATCGAGATGGTGTCCTCGACTGTGGGCTCGTTGACATAGATCGGCTGGAAGCGCCGGGCGAGCGCGGCATCCTTTTCGACATGCTTCTGGTATTCGTCGAGCGTTGTGGCGCCGATGCAGTGCAGCTCGCCGCGCGCGAGCGCAGGCTTCAACAGGTTGGACGCGTCCATCGCGCCGTCGGCCTTGCCGGCGCCGATCAGCGTGTGCATCTCGTCGATAAACAGGATGATGCTGCCCTCCGCGGAGATGACCTCCTGCAGCACGGCTTTCAGCCGCTCCTCGAACTCGCCGCGATACTTTGCGCCGGCAATCAACGCGCCCATGTCGAGGGAGAGCAGCTTTTTGTCCTTCAGGCTTTCCGGCACGTCGCCATTGACGATGCGCAGCGCGAGGCCCTCGACGATAGCGGTCTTGCCGACGCCGGGCTCGCCGATCAGCACGGGATTGTTCTTGGTGCGGCGGGAGAGCACTTGAATCGTGCGACGGATCTCCTCGTCGCGGCCGATGACGGGATCGAGCTTGCCGTCGCGTGCGGCCTGGGTCAGGTCGCGGGCATATTTCTTCAGCGCGTCGTAGGCGTTTTCGGCCGTCGCGGAATCCGCGGTGCGGCCCTTGCGCAGGGACTCGATCGCCGCGTTAAGATTCTGCGTCGTGACGCCGCCCTGGCTCAAAATATTGCCGGCTTCGCTGTTCTTGTCCATCGCGAGGCCCAGTAGCAGCCGCTCGACGGTGACAAAGCTGTCGCCGGCCTTGTCGGCCGCCTTCTCGGAAGCATCGAAGGCGCGCGCCAGTTCCGGCGCGAGATAGACCTGTCCAGCCCCGCCGCCGGACACTTTTGGCAATTTATTCAGCGCGTCCTCGGTCGCTTTCAGGATGGCGCGGGAGTTGCCGCCCGCACGGTCAATCAGGCCGCTCGCAAGGCCCTCATTGTCATCCAGCAGCACTTTCAACACATGCAGTGTCGAGAACTGCTGGTGGCCCTCGCGCATGGCGAGCGATTGCGCCGACTGGATGAAGCCGCGCGAACGCTCGGTATATTTCTCGATATTCATCGGTTTGCTTCCTTCAGCGCGACGCTCAAGCCCGAAGGCACTCCCTAATATCATTATTGAGTTTCCGCCTGGCCGCGTTGATATCGGTCAACCGGCCGGTGGTCGTCGACCTCATTTGGCATAGCCGCGCCCCCGCCGCAGCGGTGCCGCTCTCCGCCGGCTACCAGCCAGACTAGTATCTCTAGCTCGGCGCGCCGGTTGAATGAGGGAATTGCATCCGATTGTGTGGCAAGACGTTTACGGTCCACGTCCTGTTTTTCGATCGTCCAGGCCGAACCCACAGCGCGTTGACCTCCATAAAGCTTCCCGAAAGCTTTGGCTGTCACTCAGTCGTATAGCACAGCCTGCATACCGTGCTTGCGCGCGCACGATCCGCATCGCGATTGCTGCACCGAGCGGCCGACAAAGATATTGGCCGCTGAAAACCCTCAAGCAAGCTGACGTCAATCAAGGTGCTCGCGATGCGGGAGCCCCTAGATTTCGGTGAATGATGGATTGCGCTGTTGCAACCAGGGAGACCCGGTCGAACGCTGGTAGCCATTACCGAGCGGCGCAATGGTCGCACCTAGAACAGTCCGGACATGGACCCGTCCAAGGACCCCCAAGCGCTGGTCTCCCGTCTCGCGGTCGCGCTCGGCATCGGGCTATTGGTCGCCTCGAACGGGGCTGGCGTCGACGTTAAGCGAGCCCTGGATGTCCATGGCGCGCCTCACACCTGACATCTTGAGCACGTCAGATGCGGCGGTGGCCATTCTTGGCGTCGTACCGTCAGCAAAATCGCTACCTGGTCGGAGCAGTTGCGCTGTGGTGGCCTTTGTCTTCGCTGCCTGAACGGCGGTTGATTGCCAAGGCCGAGGATTGCCGCTCGCTGGCACCGTCAAATCGAAGATGCTCGGTCGTTGCAGATGACAATGCTATCGAAGAAGGAGAAATCGATGCGGATCGAGCCCGTCTTTATATTTGACCTTGATGGAACCCTGGTGGACAGCGTGTACCAACACGTCCTTGCCTGGAAGCACGCGCTTGACGCTGAAGGCATTGAGCTATCGGTGTGGCGCATCCATCGCAAGATCGGCATGAGCGGCGGCTTGTTCACCGACCAGCTTCTGCGCGAGACCGGGTTCGAGATTAGCGATGAGCGCGCGGAACGGCTGCGCGAGGGCCACGCCGCCGCGTACCGTCAGCAGGCCAGATACATCCGGCCTCTGCCGGGAGCGCGAGAATTGCTGTCGTGGTTGTCGGAGGCCGGTATTCCGTGGACGATTGCGACCAGCGGCCGCATGGAAACCGCAGCCGTCAATCTGGCCGCGCTCAGCGTCGATCCAGACAGGATCCCGGTAGTGACGCGCGATCAGGTCAAATATGCCAAACCCGATCCGGACCTGTTTCTCGCGGCCGCCGCCCGACTGGAAGCACCTATCGAAACAGCAGTGGTTGTGGGCGATAGCGTCTGGGACATGCTGGCGGCAATACGATGCCGGGCCCTGGGTGTTGGTCTTTTGAGCGGTGGCTATGGGCAAGACGAGTTGAGGCAATCCGGTGCAATCCGCGTTTACGATGATCCGGCCGATCTGTTGAGGCATGTCGACGAGGTTGGCGGCCGTCGATGACGCCTGCACGCGCAGCACGGCCACGCTCAAGATACCTCACGCACCTTCCTGGCACAGCCGCGGAACCCCATTTTGCAGGCGCAATCAGCCGCGTTGAGAGGAAACTCTCGTTCGCACGGCAGCCTTTTTGTAGCGACTTCTGGCTCGCTTGGTCCTTGTCGTCAGTGCATGAGCCGCGTGTGATCGTCTCAGATGTCTAACGACGTCACCTCCTCCGGCCTGCTCACGACAGCCGCCCTTGATGAGAGGGCCGCTCTTGTCACGAAGTGGCGATCGAGGCACGCACGAGACAACTGCGAGTTTCCCCTGATCACGGGCATACGGAGAATTTCGAAATTCTTAGCGTGTTCGGCCTGCAACGATATGACCGTGAGCCGGGGGTCGGCCTCGAAATATGCAAGCGGATTGACACCGTTGGGGTTGCGGTTTGTCAGCGCAGCAGCAGGACAGCCGCTTCATCCTGCCCCTGCCCCGAAGCTCGACCGTTGTGAGGCAAGCCATGTCTTGGTACCTGAAGCTCGGCTCCATCGCCGGAACAGCCGTCCGAATCCACATCACTTTCCTCCTCTTCCTCGCCTGGATTTTCGGCGCGAGTTACGTCTCGGGCGGGACCAATGCGGCCTGGAGCAGCCTTCTGTTCATGATGCTCCTGTTCATCTGCGTGCTGGCGCATGAGTTCGGCCACATCCTGATGGCGTGCGCCTTCGGCGTTCTGACACCCGATGTCATTTTGCTTCCAATCGGCGGCGTCGCGCGGCTGGAACGCATTCCGCAAACGCCGCTTGAGGAATTTCTCATCGCGATCGCGGGCCCACTGGTCAATGTCGTGATCGCGTTCGGTCTCGTCCTCCTCACGAGCGCGACACTGGACGGCGGCTCGCTCGCGGCGGTCGAAAGCGCCCAGGTCTCGATGGTCGACCGGCTCGCATCGGTGAATCTGTTCCTCGCGCTCTTCAACCTGGTCCCCGCCTTCCCGATGGATGGCGGACGCATCCTGCGCGCGCTCCTCTCAGCGCGGCTCGGCCTCGTTCGCGCCACCGAGATCGCTGCAATGATCGGTCAATGGGTCGCGTTCGCGCTCGGCTTTATCGGTCTGTTCGGAAGCCCGATGCTGATCTTCATCGCGATCTTCGTTTATCTGGCGGCCTCCTCGGAGGCCCATATGGTCGCCCTCCGCTCCTTGTCGCAAGGCGTGCCGGTCGACGCCGCGACGATGACGCAGTTCGCAATGCTCACGCCGGAATCGCGTCTCAACGAGGCGATCGAGCTCCTGCTGCACACGAGCCAGAGCGAATTCCCGATCGTCGATCATGCACAGCGGCCAGTCGGTATCCTGTCCCGCGCCGACCTGATCCGCGCTCTGAAAGAGCTCGGTCCCGAGGCTCGGCTAAAAGACGCGACATTGTCGCCTTTCCCGACCTGCAATCGTCGCTGCACGCTGGAAGACGCACTCAAACTCCTGCAGGAAAAAGGTGCGCCCGCCGTGGGCGTCCTTGATGGTGCGGACCGGCTGGTTGGACTTGTGAGTTCCGAACGGCTAGGCGAAATGCTGATGATCGCGAGCGCCATGCCGCCTGGATACCGACTGAGCAGCGGCCACCGGCCCGCGGCAGCCTGAACGGACCGGTTATCGCCGACGTTGTCGGTTTCGATAACCCTTTGCGGCCGTCGATTTTGATCTTGCGAGGCTGCGGGCTCGCGACCTCGAATATATTCCTGATTGTCTCGTTCGAGCCGTGGGCGTTCGCAGCGCCGGGTGTGAATGACGAATTGCAATACCCAGTTGCCTCCTCAGCCAAGCAGTATTTCTCGCATTGAATTTCTCCATTGCATCGCTCTTGGGCGCCGAAATTGGTGTCGCCTACTCCCAGAGCCAAGTCAGGGCTTCCGATCCGAATTTGCCAATTTGCAGCACCACGGCCGCCCACAGGAATGCCGAAGCGAAATTGGCGACCTGAAAGGGCCAATAGGGCATGGCGAAGATGCCAGCGACAAGTGGAACGACCGCGCGCAACGGGCCGAAGAAACGACCGATGAAGACGCCGGACACGCCCCATTTCCTCACGAAGGACTCCCCCTTCGAAATGAGATGCGGATGCCGGGAGAAAGGCCACCTGTGGTAGATGGCCTTCCCCAGTTTCAAGCCGATCCAGTAGGATACCCAATCGCCGAGCCCAGCGCCCGTCGAGGCGGCGACCCAGATCGGCCAGAACTTGATCTCGCTCACGCTGACCAGCCCACCAATCGCGATCAACGCAGCCCAAGCCGGAACCAACACCGAGATGAATGCTAGCGACTCACCGAAAGCAAGCGCAAAAACAATCGGCGGCGCCCAGGCCTCGTTCTGACGCACGAAGTCGATGATTTGCTGTGCGTAAGATTCCATCGGCATTCGCATCAACCAAGCATCTACAGAAATGTGAGAAGACAGCAGTTACCTATACTGACCAATCGCTCCGCGTGCGGCCCGCCCTCGCTTTGTCCGACTTGGCTGAACTCGCTGACGAGTAGTCGGTAAACGGTCTTGACATCCCTGACGTAGGCAGCCTGCGAGAACTCCGCCTCTAGATGTCTTACGTCCAGGCTTCGCGCAGCGGCCTCGAAACGGTAGTTCAACCGATCCCTTGCCGCCTCTTCGCGGATCGAGTTCACCCAACGAGGTGTCTGTAATACCACCGACGCGCCAGCGCTGCCACTTCGTCCAGCGCAACGGGCTCCTCGAAGAAGCGTGTTGCGCCTGGCACGAGGGCGAATTGCTTTTCGCATTTCAGCTGCTTGAACGCTTCCCGGTTCGGCTTAACCGCCTCAAGGTCGTTTCCGCCTACTATGAGCAGCGTCGGTGCGCAGACGCGCACCAAGGCAGCACCGGCGAGATCGGGACGGCCTCCTCGCGACGTGATCGCACCAACTTGATCGGAACGTATCGCCGCCGCTTCCAATGCTGCCGCTATGCCGGTGTCAGTTCCGAAATAGCCGAGCCGTAGGCCCTTCGTATCCGGGTATTGCGTGATCCAATCGGCTACACCAATCAGCCGTTCGGCGAGCAGCGCAATGTTGAGCCGCAACCTTTTCGTGCGGAGGTCTATTTCTTGCTCCTCGACCGTCAGCAAATCAACAAGGAGAGTCGCAAGATTGGACTCGTTGAGCAGACGCTCCACATAGCGATCCAGGTAGCGACTGCGAGGATTGTGAAAGCCACTGCTGCCTTGCGCGAAGAGAATAAGGCCGCTGGATTCTAGCGGCACCGTCAGCCTGCCGTAGAGCGATTCCGAGCCCGCTGGGATGGCTACCAACTGGTCTTCAATCGCTAGAGCAGCAGGATTGCGCATTGTTACTTTCCTTCCTGGAATGCGCTGCGGCGACCGCTATCTCTCCCGCCTATCCGCTGCGAACGAAAACGCCGCTTGCCTTGCCAATAGGCACTGATCGCGAGCAACACACCTTGGCTCGCAGCTTGGTTCGCAGCAAGCTTTTGAAAGAACTTTGCCCAACAAGGTCTCGCCCGACCATGACGTCCGTCAATGGAAGGATGATCGTGCCGCTTCTCGGCAGAGTATGATCACGAAGCACTGAGCCGGCACCCATTGCAGGAACAGCCAGAACGGCTTCGTGTGCAAGCAGGAGAACGCGAACTGATTGCGAAGCTCGCAAATCAGCCCTCTTGCAACGAGAATTCCATAGGCATCGCGCGGAAGATTCCGAAATGGCCTTCCCCGCGGCGATCGGAAACTCGACGGACGGATCAGCCTCCTCCTTGATATTTGTCATCAGTTTCGCATTCTCTCACACACCACCACCACCCGGCCCGGACCGGGCACGAAATTGATCTTTATCACGGCGCCCTGTTCGACATTGCAGTATCTTTGCACGTGGTGCGGAGTTCCCCTATGGTTGCGGCCATTCACGTTTTTCCCGACGACAATTTCGACGACTGGGTCGTTCGCGACGACAAGGGGTGCGAGCTCGGTCACTATCCGACCAGGGAAAACGCCGAATTTGCCGCGCAAGCAATTGCGCGGGAATTGGGGACCAGGTTCGTCGTTCATCTCCCTGACGGAAGAACGAGTTGCACTAATTTTGCGAGGGGATGGCTCGCCAGATTGTTCGGTTCGGTCGGCCTAAGAAAATGGTAGCGCCTCTGTTGGAAGAGGCATCAATTACAATGCGACACGAAGGTCAATTTGCGCCGCCTTGAGCCACGAAATATTGACAACGATCATGGTGCACGACACGACGGCGCTCAATGTTCCCCGCGCGAGTTCGGATGAAGACGAAATCTCTGTGCTCTGCACGCGGAGCAGCGTTTTGCCTTTGGCCTAGTCGTTACGACTAACCAGCGTTCCGCTCGCTGAGGAGGACACGATGTCGACAGGCGATATTGTCTGGATGTTCTTCATATTCTCAGCGCTCCAACCGATGCTGCGGCAGCAGTTTCTCGAAGTCTTGCGGGTACGCAAGATTTCGCAGATCGAGCGCGAGCGACAGTCCCGGGTGATCCTGCTGGTGCACCGGCAGGAAACGATGCGGTTTCTCGGCTTTCCGCTTGCGCGCTACATCGACATCAACGATTCCGAGGACGTGATGCGCGCTATCCAGATGACGGACGCCGATGTGCCGATTGATCTCGTGCTTCATACTCCGGGCGGACTCGTCCTGGCCGCATTGCAGATCGCCAAAGCCGTACGGGAACACAAAGCGAAGGTCACCGTCTTTGTACCGCACCACGCCATGTCGGGCGGTACGCTGATCGCACTCGCCGCCGACGAAATCGTCATGAGCAAGCATTCCATGCTGGGCCCGATCGATCCGCAACTCGGGGACTCACCGGCCGCCTCGCTGATCAAGGTCTTGGCAGACAAGCCGATTGCAAAGGTCGACGACCGCACGCTGATCATGGCCGACGTCGGCCGCAAGGCGATCACGCAGGTCAAACAGGCCGCATGCGAGCTGCTGACCCGTCGACTATCCGCGGAGAAAGCCGGTGCCGTCGCGGACACCCTAACCTCCGGCACGTGGACCCACGACTATCCGATATGGGCCTCCGTCGCGACGTCGCTCGGCTTGCCCGTGAGCACCGACATGCCGCACAACGTCCTCAAGCTGCTCAAGCTCTATCCGCAACCCGTCCGAATGCAAAGCGGCGGCGGCGTGGAGTACCTGCCGGTCGAGCGGCGCGGATCGGAAGGACCGAAGATGGATGCGTTCGGATGGCCGCGGGTTCCGTAACGCATCCAAGTCGCACGATCAATTCGCCCTCATTAATTATCAAGTCACGAAACTCGTGTGAACTTGACGGCAGTCAACGTGCCCGGCTCTGTCACATGTATAAATACCTGATCACCAAGCGGCTCGAGTGTCGTGGTATCCCCGACCGCCTCGGTTGATCCCTCACTCTATTCAGGAGACGATCATGCACCAACTAATTCGCGGAGGCGCGATCGCCGTTGCGCTTCTTGGCAGCGTAAGCTTCGCCGCCGCCCAGCGCGCCTCTGGCGACGTTCACCCCGATTTGACGGCAAGTCAGCAACAGGCTGTCAGCCAGGGACTCGCGTCTTCGCCATCACAGCCCGCGCCGTCCGGCGAGCAACCGCAGGTTGGCAATAAAGTTCCCGATTCCATGTCAGCGCAGTCGATGCCGGGCAACGTTACCGATAAGGTTCCCGAGACGAAGAACCTTCTCTTCGTCAAACTGCCGGACCGGATCGTGCTGATCGATCCCGACAACAAGCTCGTCACGCAGATCGTCATGGACAGCACCACGACGGATTCGAGCACCACGGGATCGAATACCAGCGGATCGACGACCAATACCTTGGACCGGCCTTCTCGGTAACGATCCGCAGCTAGATTGATCTCGTCAGATGATACCGGCGACGCGCGTGTATCGTATGGCGCGTCTCCGGGCAGCAACCGAAAGTGATTTGATTGTCAAATCCCATTTCTCGTTGCCATCGCCAGCGACGGTCGTCTCGACGATCGTCGCTCTTGCTCCGTGGATGAATCGTGCTGCCGCGGGAAACTCGGGCTCACGCACTCAAGACGAACGATCTTGCCCAAGGCTACCGTTCTGTAGCCCAAAGCTAAACCTTGACGTCAATAAGAGCGAGACGGTCGGAGGATCAAGGATTTCATTCGGCAAAGACGGTAATATCGATGCCATCGTCGCCGTCAACGATTTCGCCCGTCTCGTAGGCCAGCCTACGCTATTCCCAATTACCTTATCAACCTTTCCCTCCGTCGGAGGTAGTGCGCCCCAAAACTGCCGGCTTTCGTCAGCGGTTGATAGCGCTTCGTACTAACGTCAGGCCATCTCGTCCTCCGCCAGATCGCGACGACCTATCAGCCAATAGATAACGCCGAGCGCGACGATCGCCGCCGCCAGCGACAAGATGTGCAGCGCGTCCGTCTCTGTGAGATCGAGGATGATGACCTTCCGGCAGATAGCCAATAACGTGATCATCACGACCGAGCGTATCTGGACAACGGTATCACGGCGCTCAGCAACCACCAGAAGCGTTTTCTTGAACTCGAGTGCAATGATCACCGTCAGGATCATGCCGAATGCAGCCTGAAACGCCGAGTAGTCGGATGGATCGAATCCTCCAGCGAGAACCAGGCCAAACAAGATCTTCAAGGTCAGGGTCCACATGGCGGCGACGACGATGACGGCAATCAACGCCGTGAGGAACATGACGACGACGTACTCGAAGCGTTGATACAGCGACAGCAGCCCCAATCGTTCTCTCGCATCCCTCAACTCGTGCTTGATCGACATCAGGGCCTCCGACACGCCGCGTCTCACGCTTCTGGCGTCTCACGCTTCCACAATCCTTCCTGGCGGACTCTCTTTCCAGGCGCTCGGGGTGGACGTTGTATCAGTATTACCAGCGGGATCGCCAGCAAGGACACGAACATCATCAGCTTGAAATTGTCGATGAACGCGACAGCTTCTGCCTGTGCAGAAACGAGCTGGGCAAGTGCGGCCCGCCCCTGAACGGTTGCGAGACCGAAATGCTGGGCATGGTCGCGTATCACCTGCCGGTAGGGGGTGATGTGCTCGACCAGCTCGGCCTGGGCGGTGGCTGAATTGCGCACCAGCAGATAGCTCATCAGGGAAATGCCGATGCTCGCCCCGATATTTCGCATCAAATTGAAGAGCCCGGTTCCCTGCGTGCGCAACGTCGAGGGAAGGGTTCCGAACGCCACCGTGCCGAGCGGTACGAAGACGAATCCAAGGCCGAAACCCTGCAGTAAACCGGTGCGGACCAGGGTGCCCTGCGATACGTCGGGAGTAAAGCCGGTCATGAAATAGAGGGACAGCGCCGTCAGTCCGAAACCAGTCGCGATCAAGATGCGTCCGTCGATATGGCGGATGAGTTGCCCGACCAACAACATCGCGACCATGGTCCCGACACCACGTGGCGCTAGCACGAGGCCCGCCGTCAGCACTGGATAGTTCATGAGCTTTTCGAGATAGGGCGTCAGCATCGATAGCGTCGCTAGCAGCACGACACCGACGATGAAAATCAGGATGACCCCGACGACAAAATTCCGGTCGCGGAACAACGCAAGATCAATGAAAGGATCGGCCATCGACAGGGAGTGGACCGTAAAGAAATAGAAGCCGAGCACGAAAAGGGCGGCTTCCAACTGAATCTCGGGAGAGGAAAGCCAGTCGAGGCGCTCGCCCCGGTCCAGGAAAAGCTGCAATGCACCAATGCCCAGGCTGAGCGACGCAAATCCGAGCCAATCGAGCCGCCGCGCAAGGGGCCGATCGGTGCGCCGTCCGAGAAACAGCAAAATGCCAAGCGCGCACAGCAGGCCAACCGGCAAGTTGACATAAAACACCCAGCGCCAGCTATAGGAGTCGGTCAACCAGCCGCCGAGTGTCGGCCCGAGAATCGGGCCCAACATGACGCCGAGGCCGAATATCGCCGTCGCCTGTCCTTGCCGCTCCGGCGGATAAACGTCGAGCAGCACGGATTGCGAGAGCGGCACCAGCGGCGCGCCAAAGATACCCTGAAGCAGTCGAAAGACGACCATCTGTCCTAGCGATACGGCCGCCCCACAGAGCATCGAGGTCACAATGAAGCCGATCACCGCTGTCAGGAATAATGGCTTGCGGCCGAGCCTTGCTTCGAGCCAGCCAGTCGCCGGCGTAACGATCGCCGCTGCGACGATATAGGAAGTCAGGACCCAGTTGATTTGGTCGCTCGTTGCCGACAGGCTGCCCTGCATATATGGCAACGCGACATTGGCTATCGTGGTATCAAGCGCCTGCATCAGGGTCGCAAGCATCACGGTTACTGTGATCATTCCGCGGTTCATGATGCTGCTATCTGCGGCGCTGCTCGCCATGTCAGGCCCCGAAAATCGCGGTGAAGTCACGCCACAGCTCGCGGAGCGATCGCTGGTGGCCGGTGTCGATCGAGATCTTGACACTCATCCCTGCGCGCAGTGGCGGGTGGTTCGCGGGTTGATCGAAAGAAAGACGAACCGGAATGCGCTGCACGACTTTCACCCAGTTGCCTGTGGCATTTTGCGGCGGCAGTAGTGCGAAGACCGATCCACTCGCGGGTGCCAGCGATGTTACCTGCGCTGCAATCGGCGCGTCCGGATAGGCGTCAACGATGACCCGCGCCGGATTTCCTTCCCTCACATAGGTGAGATCCGTCTCCTTGATATTGGCTTCGACATAGAGATCGCCCGTCGCTACCAGCGGAAACGCGGCTTGTCCGGCATTCAAAAAAACGCCTATCGCGATGCTCTCGACGTTGTGCGGAATGCCGTCGAAAGGTGCGACGATAGAGGTCAGTCGCAGGTTGCGCGCGGCGAGATCGACGGCCGCCTGCGCCTGTTTGACCGTGGATTGCTGGTCGACCGGCAAATCCAGGTTGCCGCCAATCTGGGCGAGCGCCGCTGCTGCCTCCCTCTCCAAGCTGGCCAGATTGGCCTTCGCCGCCTGAAAGTCGCGGATTGCGGCATCGAGCGTCGCCCGAGGCGAGGTGCCAGTGTTGTAGAGCTGCTGCTGGCGTTCATAATTGGCCCGCGTGTAGTCGACCGAGGCCCTTGCCTCATCGATCTGCTTCTGGCGTGCTCGGTAAGTCTCGATCAGCGTGTGCGCCTGGTCGCGTGCAATGCCGAGCTGCGCTTCGGCGTTGGCTAGCGCAACCCGATATGTCTCCGTATCGATGTTGAAGAGCGGGTCGCCTTTCTTCACCGGCGCGTTCGACCTTGCCGCGATGCCGATGACCTGGCCCGAGATCTGCGCGCTGATCGACGCGCTCACCGCCTGAACATAAGCGTCTTCCTCGGACACGTAGCGGCCGGTCATCAGATAAAGCGCGAGCGCGCCGGCAACCAGCGCGACCGGACCAAGGGCCAACAGCGGTCGGCGCCAGCGGCTTCGCGATGGCGCCGGCTCGCCTTCTACGCCAGGCTTCTCCGTCGAACCCTGAAGTTCCCGATCCAGGTAAGGAGAACGCCTCGGGAGTGCGCGGGCCGCGGTGGGTTCGCCAACTTCCGTAAATGCTTCGAAGCCGCTATCTGGCATGGCGCGATACTCGCCGTCCCGGTTAGTGGCAATGTTGCGTCAATCGATCGTCGGCACCTTGATGGGTGTCAGCCTCTCGCGAAATACAAAATCCAGGCAGAAAATTGAGCCTCGACAATGCATGAGGCTGCTCGATTTGCGATTTGACTTTGGCGCCCCCGCGTCGCTTGCCCTGCGTGGGCGCTCCTCCCAAGACTTGGACCGCCGGCGAAAGCCGCGCGGTCCGCTTTTCCGCCCGATGAACGACGAGAGCAACGGGACCTCGTGACGGTCACCCCCAACCCTCACTCCCGAATGCCGATCCATTCACGCCATACGGTCAGGAGCGCCGCCATGATTACCGGGCCAAGAAAGAGGCCTACCAATCCAAACGACTGCATCCCGCCGAGAATTCCGACCAGCACCAGCAGGAAGGGCAGCTCAGCGCTGCCTCCGATAAGAGCCGGCTGAATGAAATTGTCGCCGATCAGAAGCACCGCCGCACCAAAGACAAACAGTCCGATAGGCGCCAACAAGCTTCCGTCTTGAACAACCAAGGTCAGAGAAGCCGCCGCAAGCGCAACCCAGGCGCCGAGCGGCACCATCGCCAACACAATTGTCATCACCGAAAATAGCAGCGGGCGCGGCACGCCCACCATGACGTAGGCGATACCGACGACAGCGCCCTTCACAATTGCCGCTGCGATCGTTCCGTTCACAGTGGCGCGAGTTGCGTCGGCGATCTTGCCGATCAGGCGAGTGCCGGGTTTGCCGAGCAGCCGCCGAGCG
The DNA here is from genome assembly GCF_051547665.1 of Bradyrhizobium sp. BR 1433. NCBI lineage: Bacteria > Pseudomonadati > Pseudomonadota > Alphaproteobacteria > Hyphomicrobiales > Nitrobacteraceae > Bradyrhizobium > Bradyrhizobium sp. BR 1433. The sequence goes on along the minus strand of NZ_JBPUGG010000001.1, from coordinate 7,442,848 downwards.
GTGACGACCGAACGGTTCGCAAGCCATGTTCCGTCACGCAGCATCAAGGAAAGCGCGATCAACGTAATGGCGAAGAGAAAGAGACGATGTAGCAGTGCGCCGCCGAGCGTTCCGGTCCAGCTCGTCAGACTTTCGATGTTTACACCGCGAAGCCATTCCGTGAGAGCCTCGGGTCTGCTGAGGTTGGCACGCCACCAGAGATCGAGGTATTTGCCGGCAATCGGCAGCTGCGCGAACCAAGCAGGGACAACAACGCCGCCCTCGCGCAGGCGATTGAGCACGTGCACAAGAGCGTCGCTCCCCTGGGCGACCTGACGCACGGTCAAGACAATGGGTACGAGAAGAACAAGGCCGATTATGCAAGTAAACAACAACGATGCTAGCAGTGATGAAGGACGGCCAGAAATCAGCTGCGCAAACCTAACATCAGATCGGCCAGGTCGTGATGGCAATCACGCCTGCCGAAATCAATGCAACCAGGAAATCGCGCGCGACCCAAAGCGCGAGCAACACCACTGCGACTGCGATACCGGTCTGGGTGATCGCCCGCATGTGCGATTCGAATGGGGGTGGAGGTTCTTCCAGCGTGCGAAGTCTACTTCCGTCGTCGCTTCGCACGAAGTCATGGCGCTGCATTGGGGATCCATCGTGCTGGCACCGATCCGTCTGCTCGCAGGCTACATGGCTAGCTACTTCCGCACGTTGATGGACATCAACTTGCCGATGCCGATGCGCCGTTCGAGTGGGTGGCGCTTTCGCGGGCGCGGTTTTCAATTCACCCAGATCGAATTGACAGGCATCAGGTGGTTTCGCCGCGGAGCTGAGGTTATCTGTTCCAGTGTCTCGGCCGGCCTTGCTGTTGATGCCCTTGCTCAAATCGTTCGAACCCGAACTCATGAGGACGTCGCCAGGCACAGCTTGCTCCAATTTGTGCTACGCAGCACGACCATCCGTATCCTGCGCATCTCGCCATTTCCTCCTCATTGCGCATGAATTTCGGGCGCGTTCTCCACCCCGAACCCGCGATTGAAGGCCGTTAAGGTTGGTCCACGCGGCGGAACGACAGGGCGGCGCGGCGGGCTCACAGGCGGACCCTCGCATTTCCTTCCGAAATTGACCGACGTCAGCGTCGCTGCCGGCAATTTCCTCCATGCAGGCGGAAAGCCCACGCGAGATAGCCACCATGCTCGATCGTCCCCGCAATGCTTTGCTTTTTCGGCATCACACGATGCACGTCCCCCGCACCATGTTTGCGGCGGCCATCGACCGCTTCGGCGGACCGGAGGTGATCACTGGTCATGCTTTAGCGGTGCCGCCGCTGGACGCTGACGAAGTCATGATTGCCGTCGACACCGCCGGCGTTGGCGGGTGGGATGCCGACGTCCGGGAGGGGTTCTATGCGCCCCGCAAGCCGCATTTTCCATTGGTACTAGGCTACGACGGTTCCGGAATCGTCGTCTCTGTCGGCTCGCGGGTACGACGGTTGAAAGTCGGCGACGAGGTCTATTCCTACAATTGGGAGAACCCGAAAGGCGGCTTCTACGCCGAATACGTCGCCGTGCCTGCCGACAAGGTCGCGCCGATCCCAAAACGGCTTGACCTGCGACATGCTGGCGCGATCCCGATTACGGGATTGACGGCACTGCAGGGGATTGACGACGCACTGAAGCTGAAGAAGGGCGAGACCATCATCATTCACGGCGCTTCCGGCGGCGTCGGAACGCTTGCCGTGCAATTCGCAAGACTTCGCGGTGCCCGGGTATTCGCAACAGCATCAAGCCAGGAAGGCGTGGAACTCGTGCGGGAGATGGACGCGCATGTCGTCGTCGACGGCAAGCGCATCGACATCGATGACCAAGCGCGCCGCTTCGCGCCCGACGGCGTCGACGCCATCTTGGCGCTCGTGGGTGGAGATGCGCTGGAGAAATGCCTGAACGTGCTGCGGCCCGGCGGCCGGCTGGCGCACCCGAACGGCATCGAGCCGGCCCCGAAGAAGCGGCGCGGCACGGAATTGATCCGCTACGACGGCATTTCAGGCGTTCGCGAGTTCGAACGCCTCAACGCGGCGGCCCACGCAGCGAAACTCAAAGTTCCGATCGCGGAATGCTATTCCCTGGCTCACGCGCACAAAGCGCACGAACGTCTAGCCGAGGGTCATGTAGTCGGCAAAATTATCCTAGCGATACACGCTTCGTAGTGGCGAGACATGTATCTCGGCGCTCCGCGCCCAAGCTCGCCGACAGGGGGCAATTTCCACGTACCCGCGATTACATCTGCCACTAGATCAGAAATGGCCGATCGGAAATCGGCAGTTCGTTCATATTGTGCTCGCCATCAGACGAATTTGGGGCGGGATAAAGCGTTTCCTTTTCCACCGGAACCTTGGGAGAAGAATGCCGTGGTCTCCAGTTCGAGAACGACCGAGAGAATTCCAACAATTTCGACTGAGCGGTCACCCGCGAAGATCGATACGGCCCAAAGGTGCACGGAAACATTTTTGACGCCCGTCAAGGCGCCCGTCATCCGGCACGCGCTAAGCATCACCAAAGGTCAATCAGATTGCGGGAGCATGTCATGACCAGCACGACGTTCACTGGCCCCTCGGACGCCAATACCGATGCTGCCACGGCGGCGCTCGCTCCAACCTGGTGGCTGTTCCTGGTGCGAGGCATTCTGGGCATCATCTTCGGATGTCTCGCATTGATCTTTCCCGGCCCGACAATGCTGTCGCTGGCGCTCCTGTTCTCCTCGTACATGCTGGTCGATGGCGTGGCCGGGATCGTCTCGGCGGTCCGCGCGATGCGCCGCAGGGGCCGCTGGGGATTTCTGATCTTCGAAGGGCTGGTCAATATCGCCGTGGGCATCGGAGCCCTCCTCTGGCCGGGCCTTACCGTGCTTGCCTTCGTGTTACTGGTCGCCTCATGGGCGATCGTCACCGGCGCGTTGATGACGGCTGCGGGTTCTCGCCTCAACCTGGAGCATGGCCGATGGTGGCTGGTCTTGGGTGGCATTCTGTCGCTGGCATATGGCGCGCTGCTTTTCTTCACGCCATTAATCGGAGCTCTCGTTCTGACTTGGTGGATGGGCGCGTACGCCATCGCCTTTGGCGTCGCCCTGATCATATTCTCGTTCCGACTTCGAGCGCGGCAGCAGCAGGCGACCAATCCTGCGGCCGTGGGCACGGTTGCCTAGCGGACCTGTGATGACGCCACGACGATCGAGCCATCAAAGTCACAAGAGCGGGGCCAAAGCCCAGCTCCCCCGCGAAATTGAGACGACCCCGGCTGAGGACGAATTCGTCCTGATGAGCCTAATCGAGACATTTCCGGCAAGCGATCCTCCCGCCTGGATACCTCTCACTCGCGTTGGCGTTCCTGAGCGACGGGCCAAATCCAAGTCTGCTCGAAAACGGCATTGGTGACCGGCACAATCTTTCCTGCAAGGTCGGGTAGCTAAGAACCATCAACCTTCGCTCTGCGGTCCCCGATCGCCGCTCTTGGGCGTCGCCGATCGAATTGGCGGAGGCAAACAGGACGCGCTCGTGGCGGAGACTGCGCCCGCAAGCCGGTTTCCGCATTGAAAGTTTGTGAAGCGAACCGCTGCATATCGCGCGCCTCTCGGCCGCCAGCCAGATGGCCGCAGGGCTCACTCACGATTTGAACCAACCGCTCACGGCAATCATCAACTCGGTCGATGCTGCAAAGCGATTACTGGATCGCGAAGATCGTACCGAGAAACCTGTTGCGAAAGTTGATGAGCATCATGGCTGGACGTGTGACACCTCCTAGGATTGCCGTTGATCGGCAGCGTAATTGACCCGCCGATCCCACAATCCGCATTGTACAGACCAGGAGCCAATCATGAGATCCGACCGTGAAATAGAACGCGACGTCCGCGAAGAGTTAAACTGGGATCCCGATCTCGATGCCGAGGACATCGCCATCTCAGTGAAGGATGGCGTGGTCACACTGGCTGGATTCACCAGAAGTTACAGTGACCGGCTGGAAGCCGAGCACGCGGCGAAGCGCGTCGCGGGCGTGCATGCCGTCGCGAATGACATCGAGGTCCGGCTACCGTCGATCGATCAAAGGCCGGATCCGGACATCGCGCGCGATGCGATTGACAGTCTGAAGGCTCAACTGCCCCTTTCGCACGAAAATATCAAGGTCGTCGTCAAAGACGGCTGGCTGACCCTCGAAGGCACAGTGGAATGGCAATACCAGAAAACCACCGCCGAAAATGCCGTGCGAAAGGTAAAAGGGGTCAAGGGCGTGACTAACGTCATCTCACTGAAGCCCAAGGTCGAGCCTACCGACATTCAGCGCAGGATCCAAGAGGCGTTCAAGCGGAATGCGGAGGTCGATGCCAATCGCATCGCCGTCGAAACCCACGGCAGCGAGGTCATCCTGAAAGGCACCGTTCGCTCGTGGATCGAACGCGAGGAAGCTGAGCGTGTCGCATGGTCGGCACCAGGCATCACCCGTGTCGAAGACCGGATTGTGGTCAGTCCATAACGGCCCCGGCCTGTTATCCGCCCGTTAGTTAACGTCTTATCGAGGCAAAAGGAGAGTGCCAAGGTCATTGGTTCCGTTTCGTGAGAGCGGCGCACCGACGCGACCGAATTTCAGACTGTTCGGCATCGACGGGCTGTTCAACGAGCTCGTGCAAACGACGGCACGAAGTCGCTCACCCATAACATCGAAATCACCGGACCGACGAGGCCGTTGAGGTAACCGCTGAGATGCCCCGGCCTTGAAGGCAAGGACGTCGAAATATCGATCGAGGATAATACCCTCACGATCAGGGCGAGAAAAAAGATCGAGGATAATCAAAAAGACAAGAACGTGCAGCACAGCGAACGCATCTACGGTATGTTCATGTGTGTGTTACAGTTGCGTTCCGGCATTGATCCGTCCAGCGTCCAGGCAGCCATGTCCGACGCCGTCCTCAAGGTCACAATACCCAAACCGGCCAAGTCCATGCCGAAGAAGATCGAGGTCGAGGACGCCTCGCAGGCGGAGGCCAAGAAAGCCGCCTGAGCCGGCAGCAGCGGGACGCGTGGTAGCACCTCCTCCTCGGCCAATGCGTCCCGCATACGATCGCCGACAGCCCATCGCGGCGCCTCACCCCTCATTCCCGCAGAGATTGCTGTCGCCACGAAGCAGCCACTCCTGGTCAAAAGCAATTCGGATCGATCTCGGAACCACCAACTCTTGCGTCGTCGTGACGAAGGGAAGTAAGGCCAGTTGATCGAAAATGTCGACGGCGCGCCCGCGCCCACACCACCATGGTTGCGTTCATCGACGATGGGGAAGTCCTGGTGGGGCACCGGCAGAGCATCATCAATCCGGAAAACACGGACGCAGCAACGGAGGTGTCCGACCGAACTGTGGCGACACCTGACGGCGGCCTGACCTGCTTCAATGGAATGCGTAGCGGAGGATGGCGGTGAGTGGAGCCCGATTCGGTAGTTCATGTTGCTTGGCGCCCATGACCCTAGCGCCGGTGGCCAGCGCCCGCCGCGCGACTTCGTCGACGACGCTGTAGGTTTCGGCATCATCAGAAGCTGAATATGTCACGCTGCCATCGAAGCCGCTGACGAGACCCGGTACAACTGCATCAAGATCGACAACGAGCTGATCGATAGCACCTGCAGTCGCAGCATGCACCGCATAGGAAACGTCAGTAGTTGCACGTCGGGGCTTGAGCTCGTCGTAGCGCGCGATCACAGCTCTCAGTTCGCGGGAATAGAGACGGTCGAGAATCGGAATCGCTGTATCTCCCAGTTCGGTATCCGTCTTCCGGCCTGGGTTTCCCTCGATCGTCTCGTCGGCCAGCCTTGAATACGTTGTGACGGACCGGAACATCGACGCGAGAGGCTCCTCCGCCGCAAGAGCCAGAGGTGGTGCATTGCGTCCCGAAAGCAGGCTGCGGGTGGCGTGCTCGACCTTCCTGACATACTGGTGCAGCAGGACCTTTTCGCCTTCGAGGTTCTGCAGTTTGCCGCGCGGGGCGCGTACGTGAAATGACGGCCGCCGGGTCGCTTCCGCCGCGTTCTTGGGCAGGCCACGAACCTGCAGCCGTTCTGGCGGAAAATTGGCGAAGGCGTGAATTAGCCGAACGCTCTCCTCCGCCAACGCAAGCACGAAGATATCGTGCGGCGACGTCATGGCGCGGATCAGCGGTGTTAGATGGAAGCGGTCCGCGACTTCGGCGAGCGGCTTTGGGGACTCCGGCAGGCGGAACGTCCGCATTGTCGCGGACGTGGTGAGCACCGCCAATCCAGTAGACAGGTAATGCCAGAACGAATTGACCGGGTCCGGCTTTCGACGCTGGAGCCTTCTGATCTTGTCTTCATCCTGGACATTGTGCTCTACGCCCGCGAGGTGATCGAACTGCCCCTCGAAGGCAACGATCTTGCTGTTGTCGGCGCCGCCTACCTTGAGCTGCGATAGCGCGTCCCTGGCCAAGTCCTTGAACACAGTACGGTTGAGCTGGGCGTTACTCCCCAAGGGAGATGTCGGCAGATACAGGGAAACGCAGGTCTCGCCCTTGATCTGCGCCAGCGCCCTGAACTCCTCCAACGTTGGAATATCGATATGCAACATTGACCCTCGCCCGGCAGAACCCTTCGCTCGCCTGTGGCATTGAGAGACCGACCTTGGCCGAAGCGCGGCACTCCGACATTGACGGCGATCAATCAGGGCGGCAATTCCAACGCCCACGCAAAGACGCCACAGGCTGCGAATCCGATCAGCGCGTACCCCCATTCCAAGAGCCCCCAGTCCCGCATCAGCCTGCGCAGCGGCGAAACCGGTTTTCCGATCTCGAACAGCAAACAGCCAGACGTTCACTGGCATCATTACAAAATAGGTATACGGCCAGCTTGCCAGAATCGTAGTGCCCCCAATGATCCACCGAACGTCGCCACTCTGCCTGAACTGTACAAGCGCGATTGCGGCCGACAGCACGGCCACACCCGACAGCACCAGCGTGCCGCGCCGATTGCTCAGTTTCCATTCCTCGATCATCGCACGAGTATTGAGCCTGAGTCGCGCTGGCTGCTCAACGAGGCCGATGTAAACCGTAGCGCCGGAAAAGGCCGCGGCGACAGCAAATGCGTAAAGACCGAGCCGCATCGATCTCACTCCTGGCGCAGGCGGTTGTCGTACCCTTCAATGCGACATGAACACGGGCACCGTCATCGACTTCATCATATCGTGGGTCACGCCACCCAGAATGACTTCGCGCAGCCTCCCGTGACCGTACCCCCCCATCACGATCAGGGTCCCGGAATTATCTGCGACATAGGAAAGGATCGCATTGGTAACATCAGTGTCAGGGGTCACAACAGTCGCGATCTCGACCTTGACGTCATGATGCGCGAGGTGAGCCGCCATCTCAACACCGCGGACTTCCTTGTTCTCCGCGTTGGTCTTCCCGTTCAGCACGATCAAAAGATCCACAGCCGTCGCCTTCGCGAGCAGCGGCAACGCGTCGCTGAAGGCGCGTGCCGCCACGCGGCCGCCATCCCAACAGCACACCACGCGATCGAGCTTCAACCCGTCTTTCTGCACGTAAGGCACAACAATCAGCGGACGCCCTGACTGGAACAGCGCGGTTTCGATCATGTCATCGTTGTTCGCGCGAGACGGCTCGGATTGCATGAACACGCTCAGATCGAAGCGCCGAGCCAGGGCGGCAAAGATCGCGGGCGCCTCCGCCCCTATCGTCCTCAGCAAGCGGTGCTCTGTTGAAACAAGGCAACGCGCGGCCGCCGCATCGAAGCGTTCGATCGCGGCGAGCGCAGATCTTTCACTGCTCGCGACCATCTGGGCCAGGACATCAGGCGGAAGCTCCATCACGGGGTAGCCCGGAAACTCAGGGGAATATGCGAAGGCAACACCGGCAAGGTGGGTGCCAAACATCTCCGCAATCGAAATGGCAAACTCACCTGCCGGATCGCGGGTTACCTGATGCTCGAGATTGATGACAATGTCCTTGATCATCGAACCGTTCCAGCAAATATACGATGCGGCCCCTGAGCGCAGTCTCAGACTTACGGCGCAACGGGCATTGATGACGATCAATCGGCGGGCCGCAGTTTTAACGGTGCAACGTAGCATCGGAACGATACTCACTCCGACAGATCGAGGAGAAACCTGACGTCACCCCTCGCCAGGGTTCCCTTGCCGGACCGCCTCCCGAACGTGAGAGTATCAGTAGCAATCCTCGATCCGGCGAACTCGCCACCTCCAACCGTCCCAGAAGCGTTCACGCCTAACGCGACAGTACGGCCCGAAATCGACGGGCTCATAGGCGTAGCTATAGTAGTATGGCTTCGGTGCGGCGAGTGCGGCGCCAATGAGTGCGCCCGCCGCCAGGCCGCCGACGACCGGAGCGACAGGAAATCCATGACGCCATCGAGCGTCCGCCGAGGTTGAGCTTGCCACCGAGCCGACGACAACGGTCGCACCAACCGCGAGTGCAATCATTGTTTTCCTCATCATGAGACCTCCGCTTCTTCACTTGTGACGAATCAACCGCCCGGTGTCCGAGATCCCGGACGCCAGCCCGCAGCGACGCTGACTCTAGCCGCCTGGAAAATGGTCCACATTGGCGTCTGTCAAGAATCGCTTGCCGCCTGTGTCGCTTCGCCCTGCAACGCTGTACAAAGACAATTGGGAAATTGATGGTCGTCAACGCGGCAGGCCGCGCGTCCACGTCGCCGCCGAGCGCGCACAGGCGACTGCTGCAAGTACAAGTGTCGCATGGGGCCGGCATACTGCCCGTTAGCTCCGACGCCGCGTCAACGGTTCGCGACCCAAAGAACGAGGCTGAACACCAAGCTGATAAGTATACAAGTCATCAGCGGGAAATAGAACGTCGTGTTTCCCCGCTCGATGACAATGTCGCCGGGCAGCCGCCCCAATCCGAGTTGGCTCAGATAGGGCCAAAGCAGGCCAACCGCCAGGATCAGCGCGCCTAGTCAGGATCAGAACACGTGTCATCGCTATCAATCCGTGCGCCGCCTAATTGTCGCGGCGGTGACCGAACAATTGGAGCAGCATCATGAAGAGGTTGATGAAATCAAGGTAAAGTGCCAGCGCGCCAAGCACGGCCTTCTTGCCGGCGATTTCGCCGGTATCGGATTCAAGATACATCTCCTTGATGCGCTGTGTGTCGTAGGCAGTGAGGCCTACGAACACGATGACGCCGATGATCGAGATAGCGAACTGAAGCGCGCTCGATCCGATGAAGATATTGACGAGGGATGCGATCACGATACCGATCAGCCCCATCATGAGAAACGATCCAAAGCGGGAAAGATCGGCTCTGGTGGTATAGCCGTAGAGGCTCATCGCGCCGAAGGTCGCCGCCGTGATGAAAAACACACGCGCAATCGATTCCCCGGTGAATACCAGGAAGATGCCTCCCAGCGACAGCCCCATGACGGCGGCATAGAGCCAGAACAGCAGCATCGCCGTTCCTGCGGCCATACGCTGGATCCCGAAGCTCAAGAGCAGTACGAAGCCGAGGGGCGCCAGCATGACAAGCCAAATCAATGGCGTCGCCGCGATAGACTGGTAGAAACCGGAGGCCACGGCCAGGTAGGCCACGAGGCCGGTCAGCGCGAGGCCACCGGCCATATAGCCGTAGATGCGCTGCATATGGGCCCGCAAGGCGGCGTCGATCTCGGCGACCGATGGTGGAAAGCCCGCGTCCCGTGACTTGCGAGCATCAAAATCATAATAGCTCATGGCTTACTCCTGTGCGGTCGACTGATCGAGCAGCCTTGAACGTCAGTTGCCGATAGGCCTGCTAATTCGTATGCAAAGCGCGCTCGTTCCGTACCTGGTCAGCGCTATAGGGCACGGCGTTTGGATCGAACGCCTGCCAGCCCGACCTGCGGTATAGCTCGCAGCGTTCCTGAAGCCTTACCGCTGACCGGTTCATAATCGGCTCTATTCGCGGCATATCGGCCGGAGGCACCCGCGCGGCGACCAATGTTCCTCCGCGGCGAACGCCCTCGGCAAAGACGTGCGCATCTTCTTCGCTGATGCCGGCGTTGGTCAGCGCTCCCAGCAGGCCGCCGGTAACGCCACCGATCGCCATGCTACCCAACATCGCTGCAAGCCATCCCACGCCCACCACGGCGCCGATGCCGGGAAGCGCCAGCATTGTAACGAGACTGGCAGCGGTCGCCGCCGTTGCGCCGATTGCGGCTCCAACGGCCGCACCCTCGAGCTTTCCGTCGCGGGCGGTGTCGCTGCTCGTAACCTGTTTCCGCAAAGGCACAACATTCGTGCTCTCGGTAGCTCGGTACCAGGTGTCGGAATTGTTCGAAATCACGCTAGTCTCCGAAGGCGGCAGACCCGCGATCGCAAGCGCGAAGATGACCCGGCGTGCGTCAGCATGTGAATCATAGAGGCGGCAGATAGTGATTGGCATGACACGCTCCCGTTGCGTGAAAGTGCCACGGATCGGCCACTTGCGGATTGGCAGGTAGCACCACTATTCTTGTCAATTGCGAAGAAACGTCACCTTGACGAGCGTCAACGGAACATGGCGGATTTCGTCGAGTTGTGCGCCTACCGTTGGTCTCGCTTGCGACGCTGAGGATTTGCTTGCGGCGCTGAGGAGTTGCGTTGGCCAGAGACGAGCGGTGCGCCCCTGCGGAACAATCGGGCTGCCTTTGCGCTCCACCTTCACGAGAAACGACCTCACCGCGCCTAACAGCGTGTTCCCGGGGTCCAGCGCTCACGCTGCAGCAAAGCAATCATCTGCCGGCGGCAATCTCGCAGGATCCGGCCGACACCGCCATTTGGACGGCTGCCTGCCAGTCTTGCCACGATGTCGGATCGACTGGCGTCCCGTCGGCCCACTTCAAGCTACCGAGCAAGAATGCGATCTGCTCGACCGGCCTACCATGGCGACGCCAAACGGCCTCGAGAAAGATCCGGATCGCGTCATAGCCTTCAATCACCGTAATAGTGTCGGTTGCTTTGAACGTGGCCATATTCAGTGACTCCGAGTTGCGCCCGTCATGCGGATTTTCTGCTGCGTAGCGCAACGGTCATAGCCCTCGGGACAAAATGCTTATCCTTCATCCGCCTCGTCACATTGACGGTTGTCAGCCGCTGAGCGCTGAAACATTTTTCTCCGATTAGCGGAACTTGATGCTCATCACGGCAATGACAAATCTGGACAACGAACTGGGGGGCGAAGCGCATCGGAGCTGCGCATGGCCGACGACCTATTGATCAAGACACTAATCGTGATCCTTGCCTCGGTCTGCGCCATCAGCCTGGTCGCGCGTCTGAGATTTGCGGCAGCCGGCGGTTACCTGCTGGCCGGCTTGGTAATCGGGCCACACGGTTTGCAACTCATCACCGCAAGCGATGAAGCAAGATTTCTGGCCGAGCTCGGCATCATTTTCCTAATGTTTATGGTCGGCCTCGAGTTTTCGCTCTCGGCAATGATTGCCGCACGCCGCGACGTTTTCGGCGCCGGCAGTCTGCAAGTCGGGTTCACCGTTTTTATCGTGACGGGAATTGCGACGCTTTCGGGTGTGAGCTTATCCGGCGCGGTCCTGCTCGGTGGTGCAGTTGCGATGTCATCGACCGCCATCACACTCAAGCAATTGGTCGATCAGGGAGAGGTCAGCAGCCAACAAGGCCGCCTTGTGCTGGGAATCCTGCTCTTTCAGGATCTTGCTGTCCTTCCCTTTCTCGTCGTGCTGGGTGGGTGGCAACCAGGCGGTGGGCCGGAACCGTTGGGAGCACTGCGCCAGCTCGCAACAGCGACGATTGCACTCGGCGCCGCGGCTTTCGTCTGCAAACCGGTTTTTCGCACGTGGCTTACCTGGGTTGCCCGGACCAGCTCGGCGGATCTATTTCTGCTCACCGTTCTGTTGCTCGCGCTCGGTACGGCGTTCGTCGGACATGTCGCCGGTCTTTCCGGGCCGATCGGAGCATTCCTCGCCGGTATGGTGGTCAGCGAAAGCGACTTCCGTCATCAGGTAGAGGACGATATCCGACCCTTTCGTGACATCCTGTTGGGCCTATTCTTCGTCACCGTCGGCATGGAGGTGGATCCCTCAACCATGGCTGTGGCGCCCATGACCGTCCTCGCGTGGATAGCCGTATGCCTGCCAGGAAAGGCCGTCGTCGTGATCCTGGTTGGTGCAATCATGCGCTGGCCAGCACCGGTCGCAGTGCGAGTTGCCCTTATTCTAGCACACGGCGGAGAAGCCGGTTTACTCCTACTCACACAGGCGGTGCGAGTGAATGCCCTGGAAGCGGGCGTTGGGCAGCCTGCTCTGTTGGCCCTAGCGGTCACCATGGCGCTCGGTCCAATGCTGATTTAAGCGAGCTACCGATTTGCAGAACTCGTTCGCGGAGCATCACATCGCCTCAAAGCACATGCCGAAGAGGCTGCCATCCGCCAGGAAAGCCGAGATCTCAGCGATCACGTGATCCTGTGTGGCTGTGGACGCGTGGGCCGTCCAGTGGCGCTCGTGCTGGAGGCAGCAAAGGCTCCGTACATTGCGATCGAGTTCTGACTTAATGCGCTTTCGCAGGGCAAAACAGTCTGGACACAAGGTCGTCTTCGGCGACGCGGGCCGCAAACGGGTTATGGAAGCTGCCGGCGTCGCCCGAGCGCGCCTCGTCGTGGTAACCTTCGATCGACGTCATTTGATTGAACGCATTCTTCACTATGTGCGCCAGCAAAATCCAGCGGCATCCTCCGTCGTAAGTGCTGCCGATGATGAGGGAATCTCATCGCTGGCGCTGGCGGGCGCCAGCACCGTGTTTCCAGAGAACATCGCGGCCGGCCTCGCGCTGGCTGACCAAGTGCTCCTTGTTTGCGGTTTCTCCCAGGATGATGCCGCACGCATCATCACTGCAGTTCGAGCCGAACTCCATCCGGAACTGCGTGGGCACGTCGGCCGCTAAACCGCGAGATCCCATACATTGGAAACTAGACCAGCCACAGGTCCAGCCCGCAACGTTCGGCAACACTATAGCATAGCCCATGCTGACGCGCTGTTTACTCTCGCTGCGCTCGATTTCCCTAAGTGCAATTTGGCGCACGCCTCCCAAAGAGCAACGATGCAATGACCCCGCTTGCCAAAAGGATCGCTACGGCACCGAGCGTAAGGAACATGCTGGTCGGTCCTTCAACGAGAACGTCCTTCAGCAGTAGCTTGATCCCGATCAGCACCAGGAGCAGCCCAAGCGAGGTTCTGAGATAGCGAAACCGATCGACGGCTCCGGCCAGCGCGAAATAGAGCGAACGCAAGCCGAGCAGCGCCATGATATTGCTCGTGAACACCAGGAACGAATCGCGCGTGATGGAAAAAATCGCCGGAATGGAATCCAGAGCGAAGATCAGATCAGACGCTTCGATCATGATCAATGCCAGCGAAAGCGGCGTAAGGGCCAGCTGCCCTCTTCGCCTCACGACAAATCGTTCACCCGCGAATTTCGGGAAGACAGGAAAGAAACGCCTTATCCATATTATGATCGGATTCTTTTCAATATCCGGGGGGTGTCCGACCAGTCCCATCCTGACACCGCTGACAATCAAGAACGCGCCGAAAATGTAGAGAATCCAGTCGACACGCTCGATTAACGCGGTGCCGGCAAGAATCATCGCGGCGCGCATGATTACTGCACCCAAGATTCCCCAATATAGTACGCGATGCTGAGACGCGATCGGAATGCGGAAGTACGAAAAAATCAAGGCGATGAAAAAGAGATTGTCCAGGCCGAGCGATTTTTCGATCAGGAAGCCTGTAAGGAATAGAACCGCGGCCGCTCGTCCGTCTGGTTCACTCCCGGCAAGATCAAGCCCGCACCAATGATTCTCATAGAGAAAAAAGATCACGACATTGAAAGCGAGAGCGACGGTGATCCACCCCGCGCTCAACATCAGCGCCTCCTTGAAGGCTATCGTGCGAGCCTCGCGATGAAGTACACCGAGATCCAATGCCACCAAGAAGAATACGAAAACAATGAATGCCACCCACAGCCACATCAGGAACTCTCCAGATTCCGAAGACTCTTAAGTGGTGGTGCCGCGCCTCCATTTTTGCACTTACCGGACCAATCCTACGGGGTCCCATGCGCTCCGCATTGACAGAGGCCAAGTCGCGAAGGAACTCTGTGAGGGATAAGGTTGCCAGTCCCTGCCATGCTAACGAATTGACCCACGCGGCAGATGCCGCTCCTCCGATCGGCAGCCGCGGCTGCATTCAGACACGCTGCCGGCCAGGTCGAGGCTTTGCTGGTTTTCTCTCCCTGATTTCCTTCATGCGGCGGCCGGTAAGAACAGAGCGATCGAAACGTGCGCTCTCGATGTCCCACGACGGATCGGCGTACTCGTCGCGACTTTTGACGAGCAACCAATAGTCTCTTCGGCCACAATTCGTGGATCGATGTTTGGTTTGGATTAACGTGAAACCGCCGCGCAGTTTTTCTCCCTGCAGCACAATTTGAACTTTGCCGCGAGCCAGTTGCTCCTCTGGCGGCTGATTTTCCAGTGGCTCATACGTTCCCAAGTCCCAGACCATCACGATCCCTGCTCCGTACTGGCCGGGCGGGATCACGCCTTCGAACTTCGCATATTCGAGCGGATGGTCCTCCGTCCTTACGGCCAAGCGCTTGTCTGCAGGGTTCATTGAAGGGCCTTTTGGCACTGCCCAGGATGCCAAAACCCCATTTACGGCGAGCCGGAAATCATAGTGAAGCCGGCTGGCAGCGTGTTTTTGAACCACGAAGGCACGCGTGCGACCGCGTCGCCGCACTCGCCCGACCGGTTCGGGCGTTTCCGTAAAGGCTCTTTTGCCTCGATATGCTGCGAGCGACACCTGTTGTCCTTTAGACCGATTTAGAGTTCCGCCGGCGGTATTTGGCGATGTCGCCTCATTGCACATCAACCCTCACGCACGACATCCTCCGGCCGCTTGTCATCCCGCAGGCCGAGAAATCGAGGGTGTCTTAACTTACCTCCTACCGTCCACTCGGTGAATCCGATCTGCGCGACGAGCTTCGGCTTCACCCAATGCACGCCGCGCCGCGGCAACCCATCCTCGGCAAAGGGGGAAATGGGCGTCTCCAGCCGAGCGAGCATTTTGCCAAGACGCCGCAGCAGATCGTCGGCGAACCCCGTCCCTACTTTCCCGGCATACACGAGCTTTCCTCCGCGGTAGTAACCCAGCAGCAACGCTCCGAATCCGCCGCGGCTACCTCGTGGATCGGTGTAACCGCCAATGACGAACTCCTGTTCTCGCTTGCACTTGAATTTGATCCAATCGCGCGTTCGCTTGGACACGTACACACTGTCCGCGTCCTTTGCGATGATACCTTCCCCTCCCGTCCGACACGCCTGTCGGTAGTAATCCTCGCCTTCAGTCGTGCGATGTTCCGTGAACCGCAAGGCGTCATGGAAGTCAAAGGCCTGGCGAAGTACCTGCTTTCGGTGCCGGAGCGGAACCCGCCGGATGTCGTACCGGTCCAGGTAGAGCAGGTCGAACATATAGAACCATACCGGCACCTTGCGAACCAGTTCAGTCGGCGGACGCACCACCTGCATGCGAGCTTGCAGCTTTGCGAAGCTAGTGATCTGGCCGTCGAACGCGACAATCTCACCATCCGCAATAAAGGACGTGGCTTCCTGCTGATGCATCGCCTGAACCACCTCGGGATATTTTGCATTCAGTCGAATTCGATTCCGCGAAAAGAGAGCGAGATCGCGACCTCGGCGAAAGGCGAGGCAGCGCTCCCCATCCCATTTCGGCTCAAATATCCATCCCTGTCGCGAGAAGACTTCATTCGTAAGCGTCGCCAACATGGGCGCAACCCATTCTGGCTGCGCGCGCTTTCGAAGCCGGGCCCTGGCGTCAGTGGGTAGTCGGTCGAGCAGATCGCAGCCGAACATGGGCGCTCACCTACCAACCGGAACGCGAGCGAAAGCCCCAGCGTTAGTACCACTCTGACCTCGAAAGAAGTTGCTCGACACCATCGTTTTGCCTCACCAGAACGGCTCCAACCGTCTAAAGCGACGAATACGCTTTCTGATTTCGGATGGCGTTCAGCCAGAACCCGCTCATGCTAACCTAGCACGATCCCTCCCGCACGATTGATCGCGCGAACATCCCGGTTCGTTGCGTTACCAATCTGATCAACGAGATCGTGGGCGACGCGCACGTCATTTGTATAGCCGAGATCGTCCTGCAAAGACTTCAAATATCCGACGAACGTTCGAATTCTGGCCCTGCTAAACAGGCTTCCCAGAAATTCGACGATGTAGTGCAAATGCTTCAGCGCGATACGCAGCCTGTGCCGCTGAGCTGCCGTCAACTCTTCGAACTTCTTGCTACGTTTGCAAGCCTTGCGTTGATGCCGATCGATCAGGTCGGGAGCGACATCGACGATAGGCGCTAAAAGAACGACCGCATGTTCTGATATTTCCTGATCACGCCACCCACGGGCCGCAAACCATCGCAACAGCCGCAACATCGACGTAGCGTATCTTTCAGACATGATCGCCTGTTTAACATGCTCAAGCGCCGCATCTCGCTGGCGCTCCGTGGCATCGATGAGATGTTCGAAGTCTGAGCTGGCAGGCAATGCATGGGTGACCGCGCCGACCAGGGAGGCGGCAAAACTGTCCAGATTGCGCACCGGTGCAAGGGAGTGAGCGAGCCATCTCAATTCCTCCGAGGCCCAGTGGTAATGCTTCTCCTGCAGGAGCCGCTTCAAGGCCAAAAGCGCGGAGCGAAGACGGCGAACGGCGACCCGCATCTGGTGGATGCCTTCCGGATCACCCGTGAGAACGGCCTGTTCGTTGCTAAGAACGTGGGTGAGGCAGTGTCGCCCGATGCGTTGTAGCGCGGCCTCGACGCTCATGGCAGGATCGAGCGTGATAGGTCCCACATGGACTGCCTGCGGTATCAACCTATCGGCTCCAAGCAGTCGATAACCTCGCTCGGCCTTGCTGCAAGGCTCGATGCGGATTGGCTCAGTTTCGAGCAGTCGCAACGCTACATCGAAGATCACTCGCGGATCGCCCTCCTTGAGCTCAAGTTCGATTTCGCTGACCGGCGCGCCTGCACCGCGGGTGCAAGAGCGGATCTCTCCCTCGTCAATGGCCGCCTCGATCCGCGCGGATGGGCCCCGAGTAATTTCGATCGTTGTTCGCGTGACTATCGTCATGAAGACGGGACGCAACTCCTCATCGCGGACCAGGTCGCGCAGCCACCTTCCAGTCATCGGCGCATCGAGAATCGGCCATTTGCTCCGGATATGGTCCTCCCACTCGCCCCTCTCCAAAGTATCCAACCGAGCTGGATCTTCGACCTTGACGGTCTGGACGAACTCCGAGCCCTGCTTGCGTACCCGAAGCGATAACCGCTCGCGGTGGAGCGCAAGCGTAGGTGTGTCGTAGTACGTACTGACTAGCGTGGCCTCCGATTTTGCGGTCGGCATCGCCAGGAGCATGCGCTTCAGCTTTTCGAACTTCTCCGGCGGTGCGGCGCATTTCAGTTCGAACTCGGTTGAAATGGGACTTCTCCTTGCACGCAGTTAGGGATCATGCGCACTTTTGATCGGGGCGGCCAAGGGGCCGAAGAACCCGCGCTAAATTCTCACGCCCGGTTCCGTCAGTGCTGCCGCTGAAGATTTTTGCACAAAATTGTCGAGAACAGCAGCCGCCCCCGCAGCAATGATGCCGACGACAAAGCATGCGACGATGAACGCGCGCATTGTATTTCTCCTGTTTCCGGTTACATCGAACGCAAGATGACACTATCCCGTTCCGTTATCGCTCGCGCTCTTGTCTTACTTTCCGATGCGAGGACGTCTGTTTGGTCACGTTGGCGCTTGACGAAAGGACGATCGACATGATGCTCGGCGATGAACTGGGCGACAATCTTCACGACGTCCGGCGGCATTGGCACGGCTTCCACATGGTTGGTTTCCGCGTTGGTGAACCCTTCTCCCTCGGCTGGATCGGCCGTTACGGCGAGGATTTCATACGGCCCTCGCTCCGAGGCAACTGGACGCAAGGCCGTCCATAACGCCGGTGTTCCCGACGCGAGGTTGTCGTGATAGTTGGCAGTCTCGGTTCGGTGCAGTTCGATCACGGCTTGACCTACAAAAAACAAGGTCGTGTCCTCTCGCGTGTCAACTGGTGTCCAAGGAGCGGCCGTTGGTGTTCCGGCAAGCACTGAAACCGGTCCCCACAGAAAGTCAGCCCAGACGCTTCTCGCCTTGCGCCGTTCAACCAAGACGCCGACCGGAATCACCGCAAGAGCTGTTGATCTCAATGAAACGCCTCCTTTCGGGCCGCCGGCAATTGCTCCTTATGCAGACTGACGATGAGCCAGATGCGGCGCGCCGGCTGGGATCGAAGCGCGCCGTCCCGCCAACGCTCATTCCGCCAAAGTCGCCGAAGGCGGCCTCAACCGAACTTCATTTGCCAGTTGTTGAGCGATCCAATGATCGTGGTGTTCTTTAGCCCAGTTGAGATCGACCTCGCCGGTACCCATGGCCTCGAATGCACCCTCCATTCCGATCGTACCGATATAGATGTGGGCCAAGATCAGGGCGACGAGCAGAACGGCCACCACAGTATGAACGATCTGCGCGAGTTGCATCCCGGCGATGCTCACACCATAAAAAGGAAACAGCATCAGGAACCCCGATACGGAGACCGCAGCGCCAGCCGCCACTGAAAGCCAATAGACAAGCTTCTCGCCAAAGTTAAAGCGCCCGGCCGGGGCATGTTTGTTCTTGATGAAACCCCCGCCCTGCTTAATCCAGTCGAGGTCAATTTTTTGGAAAAGGTTGTCCCTGAAGAAGATCACGGCAATGAGGACGAGGCCGATCGCAAACGAGAAACCTGTGAAGTTGTGCACGTACTTTGCCGCCTGCGAGACGAGCGTGAACGCGTCCGGGCCGATCACCGGCAACAGCAACACTTTACCGAAGGTAACGTTAAGGCCGGTCAAGGCAAGAACGACGAACGACACCGCCGTCAGCCAATGTGCAAATCTCTCATACGCCTTGAAGCGGAAGATTTTCTTTCCCGAGCGCCCCTCGGCAATCCGGATCGGTCCCACAATCAAGTACGCCAATCCGAGGATCGCGATGGTGCCGAGGATTATGACTGCGCTGGCCCGATGCAGCAGCACCTCATGGACATACTGCCACGTTCGTCCAGCCGGTTCGATCAAAACACCGGCCTTGGGGTCGGGAATATCTACCCGACCTTCGACACGGGGGGCCTGACTCAGAAGCGTCTGCTCATCGATGACGCTGGCTGTTGGGTTAGGCGCGCCATCCGGGCCGCGTTTTTGCGCTTGGGTCGGAACCGCCGCGGCAATCGAAAGGAGGGCGACTGCGACGACAAGAAGGCGAACACGCACGCGAAACGCCATGACGACCAGCCTCTCCGCATTTCCACCTAGCACTTCACTGCCCACTCCGCGTTGCGGTTCAAACTCGAACTGCCTCGCCATAAGCAGTCATCCAACCCCATGAGCCAGAACCGTAGCCCCGCTTGAATACTCGTTCCTTGTAGATCTGAGCAATGACTTCGCCGTCGCCGGCCAGCAACGACTTGGTCGAGCACATCTCGGCACACATCGGTAACTTACCCTCCCCGAACCGGTTCGATCCATATTTTGCGAATTCCTCGGCACTGCCCGGCGCTTCGGGTCCGCCGCCGCCGGCGCAGTAGGTGCATTCATCCATCTTGCCGCGCGAGCCGAAATTGCCGACCTGCGGATATTGCGGCGCGCCGAATGGGCACGCATAGAAGCAGTAGCCGCAGCCGATGCACAGATCCTTCGAATGAAGCACGACGCCGTCTTCGGTCGGATAGATGCAGCTGACCGGACAGACGGCCGCGCAGGGCGCATCGGTGCAATGCATGCAGGCCATCGACACCGAGCGCTCGCCGGGCTTGCCATCGTTGATCGTGACGACCCGCCGGCGGTTGATCCCCCAAGGCACCTCGTTCTCATTTTTGCATGCGGTGACGCAGGCGTTGCAGTCGATGCATCGATCCGCGTCACAAAGGAATTTCATGCGCACCATCGCTTTCTTCCTTTCATTCCCCCCGGATCTGGCCGTGGCTCGCCTTCGGCTCCTGCGTGACAGTCGCCGGATCTTAGCCGCATGTCGCACGTGCTCATGCTCTTGCCGACCACCGGGATATTTGACAGCCCTGCCGGTCGCCGGCTCCCCTACCACGGGCAACCGGCGGGCAACCGGCGGCAGCTCCCGTACCGCCAATCGCAAAGCGAAGCAGGTCGCGCTGGTCCACCTTCGTCGCAACATAAGTACGCTATCCATAGATTCGACCGCTAAAGCTGACTGGGTTTCGGCTTTCCGCCTTGAGTAACGCATTGGCAACGGGATTGAAAATGACGGACGTCAACTACGAAAGATCAAACAGATCCCGACGACGAGAGCCGTTGCATAGAATGTGGCGGCGACCTAGATGGCAGCGGCGACGATTAGCAAGGCGCGTCCTGCACTGATGGACATTTGACGTTTGTCAACGACATTTCCGTCGGGCAATACCATGCTGCTAAGAACTCGATTGCGGTACGTGGATGCGAACGCTCGCAAATTGCGATCCTTGATCAATTCTAGGTTCATCTCGATCCTGGCGTAGCAAATCGAGAGCTGGTGCCCGGCTATGATTCATTCTGTGATCGTGCGAATTGTCGATTTCTGCGCTCGCAATCGGTGGACGATCGTTATTGCCGGCGCGCTGCTGATGCTTGGAGCCTCGGCCTTTGATGCCGCCCGATTCTCGATCAATACTAACATAGAGGGTTTGATTTCCCAGGATCTGCCATGGCGTCAGCGCGAGCTGGAATTGTCCGAGGCTTTTCCGAGGAAAGGCATTCTGGTTGTCGTGAAAGCGACGACGCCTGATAACGCCGAGCGGGCGACTGGCACGCTGGCGCAGGCCCTCTCGAAAAACTCTGATCTGTTTCCCACCGTGGAATTACTCGACAGCGGGGATTTTTTCGAACGCAATGGATTATTGTTCGAGTCTCCGGCGGATGTCAAAAGGACCGCGGAGGGATTGACGAGAGCCGAGCCGCTCATTGCGGCGCTCGCAAGCGATCCGAGTCTGCGCGGCGTGATGACGGCGCTCTCGTTTGCGGCCGAGGGCATACGGGCAGGCCAAATCACGCTGGATCAGCTTGCGTGGCCTCTGTCATTGGCAGATCGAACACTCAACCAGGTTCTGTCCGGGAAACCGGCCACGTTTTCCTGGCAGGAACTGTTGGAAAATCAGCTGCCGCCGGCAAGGCGGCTGCGGCACCTTATTGGAGTTCAACCCACGCTCGATTTTGCCGCGCTTCAGCCTGGTCACAAGGCGGAAGACGGAATACGGCAAGCAGCCTCGGATCTGGACTTGCAAAACAAATTCGGCGCGACGGTTGATCTAACCGGTGAGGTGCCGATGAATGATGATCAATTCTCGGTCATCAGATACAGTGCTGTGAGCGACACGCTGACGGCGGTGTTCGGCGTTCTGATCATTCTCTGGCTGGGTCTTCGTTCCTGGAAAATCATTGCTGCGGTCTTCTTCAGCCTGATTGCCGGGCTTGCGGCGACGGCCGCTCTCGGCCTCGTTCTGGTCACCTCTTTCAATTTGCTCTCGATCGCATTGTTCGTGCTTTTTGTCGGCCTCGGAGTAGATTTCGCCATCCAATTCAGCGTGCGCTATCGCGCCGAACGGCACGAGCACCCTGACTTGTACGACGCTCTGCGATCGGCTGCTCGCAAGGCGGGCGATCAGCTCTCATTGGCTACCGCGGCCACCGCCATCGGATTTTTCGCATTTCTGCCCACCAGCTATCGCGGCCTGTCGGAGTTGGGCCTGATCGCCGGTTGCGGCATGCTGGTTGCATTCGCCTGCAGCATCACATTGGTACCGGCGAGCCTAGCGCTGCTCAAACCTCCAGGCGAGCCCGCGCCGGTTGGCTTTCGAAGCCTCGCACCGCTCGACAATTTCCTTCAACGGCATCGCATTGCGGTAATCGTTGGCACGTTTCTCGTCGTTCTCGCCGGTATACCGCTGTTGCTCCATTTGGAGTTCAACTTCAATCCAGTCGATCTGCAAAATCCGAATTCTCCTTCCGTGGTGACCTATCGTGAATTGCAGAACGAGCCGGAAGCCAGCGGCAACGATGCTCAGGTATTGGCGCCGTCACTCGAAAGGGCGGATGAAGCGGCCAAACGTCTAGCTGCACTTTCCGAAGTCTCACGAACATTGACGCTGAGCAGTCTGATCCCAGCCGATCAAGACAAAAAAATTGCCGCGTTGAAGGCCGCCTGGAAACAGATTGGCCCAGCCCTCAATTCTCCGATGCGGCGGCCTGGCCCGAGCGATCGGGAGAATATTGCTGCGATTCAAAAGGCAGCCGAAGTTCTTGGCCTGGCCGCAGGAAGCGGAAACGACTCCGGCGCCGAGGCCGCACGGCATGTTTCGGATTTGCTGAGGCGCCTCGCGAGCGCAGATGCCGATATTCGGGCCAAGGCCGACGCCGCGGTCGTGCAGCCGCTCATTTACGATCTCGACCTTCTACGCAAGTCTCTTGTCCCGGAAGTGGTGACCATCAAGACGATGCCGCCAGATCTCCTACGCAATTGGCTAACGTCCGATGGTAGAGCCCGCGTTCAGGCACTGCCAGCCGGCGATCCGAACGATACCAACGTGCTGCGAAATTTCGCGACCGCAGTACTTCGTATCGAACCGTTGGCGGCGGGGGGTGCGATCAGCCTCTATGAAGCTGCGAGGACAGTCATGTCAGCTTTTGTCGAAGCAGGTGTTCTGGCAATCAGTTCGATCGCCATTCTGCTTCTTATAGCGCTGCGGCGCTTGACCGATATGCTGCTGACACTCATCCCCCTCCTCCTCGCCGGTGTCCTTACGCTCGAGGCTTGCGTGCTGATTGGCGTCTCGCTCAATTTCGCAAATATCATCGCACTTCCGCTGCTGCTCGGCGTCGGCGTCGCATTCAAGATCTACTACGTCATGGCGTGGCGCGCCGGAAGAATCGGTCTGCTACAATCGACGCTGACCAGGGCGGTACTATTCAGCGCCATGACCACCGCGATTGCGTTCGGGAGCATGTGGGCGTCGAGCTATCCCGGCATGTCGAGCATGGGCAAGCTGATGGCCTTGTCACTGCTGTGCACGATGTGGGCGGCGGTGTTCTTCCAGCCGGTTCTGATGGGGCCGCCGCGGCAAGTGAAGGTATATTCTGATCAGGACGCAAATTGGCGCCAAGCCGCGGAATAGGCGTCAGTGCCAGTGCCACCACAAGACTTCCGACGCAAAGTGGACGACGACGCGCTCGGAAAGACGCCGAAGTCCTTTCTGCGGTTCGAGTCCCATTCTGAAGTTCGTCGGCGCGGCGGGAGAAATGTGACGATTGGCACGGCATTACGGTCAATGGAGTTTTGACGGCCGTTCAAAGACAATTCCACTGGTGATCCCCATCATGGGATTATCCATCCTGGATGATGATGATATGTTAACCAGGACAACTCTCATGACAACGACACTGGCCATATTCGTGGCCGCCCTCCTGCATTCCTCGGTACCAAGTGATGCCCTACAAAGCCCCTTCTCAGGCTTGAGCGGGAGTTGGTCGGGCGGCGGCTTCATCAAACTGGCTAGCGGCCAACGTGAACGCCTACGCTGCCGGGCGACCTATTCCGTCACCGAAAGCGGTACACGACTGCAGCAACGTTTGCGCTGCGCAAGCGACAGCTACCGATTTGATGTCGATAGCAACATTGTTTCAGAAGGCGGGGCACTGCATGGAACCTGGACCGAAACCAGCCGCCACGCCTCCGGTGGTGTTTCCGGCCGCGCGAGTGGTGGCGAGATCGAGGCCAGAATTGACGGTGCCGGATTTTCAGCCCGTTTGACCCTGAATACGCGAGGTGACCGGCAATCCGTGGTGATTGAGTTGCCGGGTCACGATATCACTGAAGTCTCTGTATCACTGAAGTCTCTGTCGCGCTCGCCAGAACAAGGTGAGGAGAACTCGATCTCCCCACTATCGGTAAAACGGCTTGCCGCCCACCCGCTGTGCAAGTCTGCCCAAAAACGTCACCGTCGGCCGCAGGATCAAGAGGTCTGCGGTCAACGCCGCGAGCATGGCAAACGCGCTCAACCAACCGAACAGGCGGAGCGACGGCAGACCGGAGAAGACGGTTACAATCAGGCCGCACGCAAGCACGATGGACGTCAGAATTAAAGGCGGACCAACCAGGACGGTCGCCCGCTCAACGGCAACGGCCGGATCCTCGTACGGTCGTTCCTCGTGCCGTAGCCGATTCAAAAAGTGAATGGTAGCGCTCAGGCCCAATCCAAAAGATACCGTCAGCGCCACGACGCTCGCGAACTGCAGGCCTTCTCCCAGAATCCATAACACGAATCCAGAGAGCACGATCGGGAATATTCCGGGCAGGATGCTCGCCAGCATGACGACGAACGAGCGGAACGCGAGACCGATGAAGGCGGCGACAAACAGAAACTCAAGCGTCAGACCTCTGTTCAACTTGTTGATCATGAGGGCGCTGTTCCGGGCGGCAATAGCCGACAGGCCCGTCACGGCTACTTTGTAGCTCGGATGTTTTGCGCGGACAGCATCCAGCGCTTTGTCGAGGCCTTCGATGACGGGCAGAAGCTGACTGGAATCGACGTCCGGAACGCGGCCGGAAACCAGAACGGCGTCCTGTTCCGCAGAAATGAAGCGACGCGTCAGATATTCGGGCAGGATATCGACATACTGCTTCAGCGTCGCCACGTCGGACTTGCCCATCTTCTCCGCAAGCCAGCGCCGCAGTGTCTCCAGCGACCATACATTGGCGATGCCAGGCTGCTTGTCGAGGGTTGCATGCACCTCCGCTATCACGGCAAGCGTTTCCGGATCATAAAGTGATTTGCCGTCAGGAACCTTGATCAGGATATCGATCGGATTGGCACCATTGAGCTTGGCATCGATACGATGGCTCGCGGCAACGGCCTGTTCCCTGTCGGGCACCTGATCGGCCAATCGATAGCGGGGTTGAAGATTGGCGTAGACTAGCCCAAGGCCGCCGACAACCAGGACGCCGAGCAGGCTGTACAGCCCCGGCCGGCTCACCATCCGGGCAGCAACCCAGAAACAGAAACGCCGCAACACGTCTAAAGCGGAGTCCGCGCCTTTGACTTCCACAACAAACATCGCTTCGTTCCGGATCAGCAGAACACCGAGAAGCGGCACCAACATCAGAACCGCGAACATGGCAATTAGAGTTGCGACCAGGCCGGCCTCGCCGAACGTCCGGATCAGATCGGATTCTGACAATTGCAACGCAATAAACGAAAGACCAGCGGTCACATGCGTCAATACGCATGCCGGCCCGACCACAAGCATGGCGTTGCGAAATGCTTCAAACCTCCCCTCGCCCTGTAGCAGCCGGTCGCGGCCTGCGAACGTCAATTGCATGCTGTCCGAAAAGCTGATCACCATGATCAGCGGCGTCATGACGTTGAGAAACATGTTGAGGCGAAAATCAAGCCAGCCAAGAGCGCCGAGAGCTAGCACGATGGCGATCAAGGGTGGGCCGGCGGCGATGATCATGAATGACAACCGGCGGAAGAACAGGATCGCGATCAAAGCTCCAGCTGCGAATCCGAATGCATTATAGAGCAGCCGATCGCGCTCCACGGCATTGCGGATCTCGAGTTGCATGACCGGTACTCCGGACAGGCGAGCGGTAAGTCTGCTGCCGGCCAGGTCATTATCGATTGTTCTCTGAATTTCGCCGATGACCTCGCGCAAACGGCTGCTCGCAACGACATCCGGGTCCAGTGCGAGCACAATGAGGGTCAATTGTCCATCTTCGGACAGCAATTTACCGCGAATGATCTCGTTGTTCAGTACGCGCTGGACTAGCCGGTCATATTCGGCGCTGGCAGGGAGTTGATCCGGAAACAGCGGCGCGGGCAAGTCGGTGCCCTTTGGCGGCTCGCGCGCCGAAAACAACGAGATAATGCCTCTTGTGCCTTCGATCAGTTGCAGGTCGGTGACTAGATCCCGCAGCTTTTCGACCGAATCGCGCACAAGCAGATCTTTGCCCTCCACCACGATGAGGACGTCGAATTCGTTCGACGGGAAGCGCCGCGTCACTTCTTCGAACGTCCTGAACTCGGGTGTCTCGGACCGGAACAACTGGCTAAGGGAGTCATCGACCTTGATACGCGCTATCCCGAATGCTCCCACTATCAACAGCACGACGGTGGCAAGCCAAACGAGCCATGGAAAACGTAGCGAGACCAGACCGATGCGCTCGAGACCGTATGCGATGCTCCGCGAGGCGCTTATTGGACGCGAGTTGGGCTCTGGCTCTGTATATCGCGACGTATCCATGTTCCGTGGCCTGCGCGATGAGCATCCACGCGGCCAGCCGGACTTTGCCGCGAGCTTTCGGGTACGTCTCAAGTCTACGACCGTGCCTGGGCCGCCACTATGACGGGCATCAAATCCGTGCTGCCAAGCGATCGATTTCGATTTTGGTTCATACCTGCTCGCCTGTTCGGACTTTGGCTTGGGGCCCTCAGCGCTATCAAACCCCACTGCCGGAGGAGGACAGTCAACGATCCTGCGACGGAGTTCGTCGGGGGCGGCCTACCCGGTCGCAGTGGCTTAAGCGGCCACGACGAGGTAGCGCTTGAACCAATCGCGCGCTAAGCTCGCCACTTCATCCAGCGCTCCCGGTTCTTCAAACAAATGCGTTGCTTGCGTTACGATCGCCAATTGCTTTTCGCAGCGCAGCTGCGCGAGAGCAGCCCGATTTAACTCAAGGACTTGCTTGTCGTGTTCTCCAACGATCAATAGCGTTGGAGCCCGAACGCGCGTCAAGGCAGCACCGGCCAGATCCGGTCGGCCTCCGCGCGAAACAACCGCCCCTACTGGATCGGCGCGGATCGCTGCGGCCGCCAGCGCGGCTGCGGCCCCGGTGCTGGCGCCGAAATAGCCTATCGGAAAGTTCTTGGTATCGGGGAATTGGATGAGCCAGTCGGTTATATCGACGAGCCTTTCGGCCAACAGGTCGATGTCGAAGCGCAAGTGCGTCGTGCGCGCATCGACCACTTCCTCGTGCACCGTTAACAGGTCGATCAGCAAGGTTGCCAGTTTCGCCTCGTTGAGCACACGGGCCACATACCGGTTGCGGGGGCTGTGGCGGCTACTGCCGCTCCCGTGAGCGAAGAGCACCACCGCACGTGCGTCCTCCGGCATAGTCAGATTGCCGTTAAGCGTCACGGAACCAGCAGGGACGCTGATCAATTGCCCCTCAATCATTTGAGCTGCGGAACTGTTCATGGCATGCTTCCTTTTCGCTTGCTATGGCCCGACGTTCATACCGCGAACGGGAATGTTTCCGGAAGTTCGCCGGCTTCCCACGCCTCGGTGGTTTCGAGCGGCTTGACCGCACATGTCTCATCGAAATGCAGGACTGCATCAAATTGGTCCGGCAGCCGCGCCTGGAAATAGTGACTCTGCCGCTCGGTTTCGGGGCGGTAGATCACGCCGATCGCGCGCTCGAGCCGAGGCGCGCCCAATTGCCGCACCATCACATCGCTGTCGTCCATGATCAGTAGGAATTGGTCGTGCCCTGCAGCATGGAACAGCGCCTCGTAGCTGCCGCCGAGCGCCGGCCGGACGCGCTTGCGGTCGGCCGCGCTGCCCCAATCGGAAGCGGCCGTTACCGTGCCACGATGCGTAGTAAAGCCGATCAGAACCGCATCGTCGGCGTATTTATCGCGTGTGAGCTGGCCTACATTCAGTTCGCCGCGCCGGCCCATTTCCGTCGCGCGAGCGTCGCCGAGATGCGAATTGTGCTCCCAGACGGCGATTTTGGCGCGACCGGATTTTCGATCAAGGTAGCTGACCAGCGCCTCAAGCGTCTCAGCCATATGTCGGTCGCGCAAATTCCATGATGACACCGCCTCGAGGAACACCGAGCGGTAATAGGCCTCGGCGTTCTTCACCAGGCGAGCATTCTGTTCGGCATAGAAGAGATCATCATCCAAGGCGCCGCCACGGCGCGTACGATCGGCCGCCCGGCGCTGCAACTCGAGCAACTGGTTGACAACCTCCTCCTCGCACGATTTGGAAAGATTCAGGCGCGTCATCAGGCCGTAGGCCTGTGTATCCTCGCCGACATGATCGAAGCAGGCGTAACGTTCACGCGCCTGGATCGCCGCCCCGGGATCGACCTTCTCCAGATAACGGAGCACGGCTTTCATCGATGCGTGCAGGCTGTAGAGATCGAGCCCGTAGAAACCGACCTTTCCGACACCCGGAGGAAGTCCATCATTGTGTGCCCGAAGCCACTCAATGAACTCGACCACCACCGCGTTACGCCACATCCAGGTCGGGAAACGACGAAAATCGGCGAGCGCATCTACCGCATCGACATCGTCGCCAGCGCCGCGCACATAGCGATTGAGACGATAGGCGTCAGGCCAATCTGCCTCCACCGCGACCGCCGTGAACTTCTTTTCGATGATGAGCCGCTTCGTGATTTCGGCCCGCTCGCGATAGAACTCGTGGGTACCGTGGGACGCTTCACCGAGCAGAGCGAAGCGCGCTTCACCGATCCGTCCGATCAACGGATCATAGTCGCGTACGGATCCGACCAGGGGATACGCAGTCTCGCGCAAGGCATTGACGAGCACATCATCTGCTGCGGGAAAAAGTGCGACTTCAGCGTTGGACTTGCTTTGGCTCGCCAACAGCTCGCGCACCTCATCGTCCGTAGTCTGTGAAAACTCCTGATACCAACGACCCACCGCCTGGAATGGCTCCGGCGTAATTGCGCAAATGACCTCGTCGGCCCTTTTCTTCATTTCCTCACAGGCGTCGCGCGATGCCGTCGGAACCGCGACGACAATGCGCGCAGGCCCCTGCTGTCGTAACCCTTCGATCGCGGCGTACATGGTGGCACCTGTCGCTAACCCGTCGTCAACCAGGATCACCGTGCGGCCGCGCACGTCGGGCTGCGGACGGCTGCCACGGTAAAGCCGCTCGCGCCGTGCCAGCTCCAGGCGCTGGCGTGCCGCAACCGCATCAATGATAGGCGTGGGAATGCCCAGGGCTTCGACGATCTCGTTGTTGAGCACGCGCACGCCACCTGTCGCGACCGCGCCCATCGCCAACTCCTCATGGCCGGGGACGCCGAGCTTACGGACCACAAGCACGTCCAGAGGTGCGTTGAGCGCGCGGGCTACCTCATAGGCGACGGGCACGCCGCCGCGCGGCAGCGCCAAAACGAGCACGTCCGGGCGACGGGAGTAGCCTCCAAGCTTCTCGGCGAGTCGTCTGCCCGCGTCTCGACGATCGAGAAACAGTCCTGGCATCATATCTCCTCCCTTGCCTGCGCAGCCGTTCGGCGCAGGCTTTTCGAATGAAGCTCGCCGCGCGGGCCGTCGGCTGCCAGTCGCTTCAAGGCAGAGGCCAGCGGCGGCGCAATGGAGACCGTTCGCAGTTCAGGCCAGTTCTCCTCGTGCACGTCCACCGAATCCGTCACCAATGTCCGCCACCACCGCGATGACGGCGAGTTCGATACCGTTCTTGATGTCCATCGGGTTCATGCCGGCGGCGACTGCCTTGGCGCCCTCGCGGACGATCGCCTGCCCGAGCAGCGTCGCCGTAGTCGTGCCGTCGCCGGCGAACTCGCTCGTCTTCAGCGCGACCTGCTTGAGCAGCTGGGCGCCGACGTTCTCGAACTTGTCGGCGAGCTCGATCTCGCGCGCGACCGTGACCTCGCGCGCGACCGTGACGCCGTCCTTGCTGATGCGGGGCGGCCCGAACGACTTGTCGAGCACGCCGTTGCGGCCCTTGGGCCCGAGCGTGACCTTCACCGCATCGGCCAGAATGTCGACGCCGCGCAGCAGCTTCTCGCGCGCCTCGCCGCTGAACCGGACTTCCTTGGCAGCCATTGGCTTACTCCTTGAAGACGAAATCGATGCCGTGGACGCCTGCGTGCTACGCCGCCTTGGCGTGCGCGCGAGTTTTTCCTTCGATCACGCCGAGGATGTCAGCCTCCTTGAGGATGAGCCGGTCCTCACCGTCGATGATCACATCGGTGCCAGCCCATTTGCCGAACAGGATGCGATCGCCGACCTTGACGTCGAGCGGAACGATCCGGCCGTTCTCGTCGCGCGTGCCGGCTCCGACCGCCAGCACCTCGCCTTCGACTGGCTTCTCCTTTGCGGTATCGGGGATGATGATGCCGCCGGGCGTCTTCTCCTCGGCCTCGATGCGTCGCACCAGGACGCGATCGTGCAGCGGTCTGAATCCTTTCATGATCGAAGTCTCCTGGTCGCCGTCATTGGCGGTCAGCATGCGCCGACGCGCACGCCCGGTCATTGACGGTCATCAAGCAACACGCAATCAAGGAACCGCTGCGAGGACGCCTGCAGAGCCTAGACGGCAACTTGCCGGTCGATCGTCGCCGCGAAGTCGGCGTTGCGTTCCAGTTCGTCCCGCAGGCTCACTCTCATGGACGGCGCCGTGAGCGGCTGCAGTCTCTGTCCCGGCACCGTCCCCGGACGGCTGCGAAAGATCAGCATCATGCTGCGCCTGCCGCTGTACATGGACTGTCACGGCTTCCAGCTCATGCGTCGCCTCGGCGCTGAACATGACGCGATCTTCGCGCAACCGCGTGCCGGCGCGGATCGGGCCGGGGGTGAGCACTTCGATGCTTCTGATCGAGCGCGATGTCGGGCCAATCGGCGACGTTCGCAACGATCGCAAATGCCGTGGCGGGTGTTGCAGCGATGAGCTTCGCAACCTTGATCTGAATGGAACTGTCTCCTCGATCGGCTTCGGCGAGAAATGATTATGCGCATCGCGCCGCCGGTTCCATGACGACCGTCAAGGGCCAAAGGAACGATTCTCGGCCGCAATGATGGAATGCTCGCCGCTTCCATCGCCGCTTGCCGGCGATTCATTGACAACACCGAAAGGCCGACTGCGTTTGTCGAACCTCGACCAAGCTAACTAGTCTGATGAAAGCGCTTCGGCAGAGCGCTGCGGCGACCGCAGTGGTTCTCGCAACCAACGTCGTCGGCACACCTCCACGGATCACCGGCGAACGCTCCCGAAGCGTTCAATCGCGAGGAACCGACGAGTCAATGAAGCATAGGAGCCTCAATAGCGAGAAAATCGGATCTTTGAGTAATTGTGCGCGTTGAAGCGGCGCATAAGATGGGTGCGCGCAATGGCCACCGCAACGCAAAAGCAAGCAGGCAAAAGCAAATTGCGCAAGGTGCAGCGGTCGCCTTCGCGGACCGGACTTGGGCGGCGCGGCCGCGCCAAACCGGGCACACGCGGCGGCGGACAATTCTTCCAAATTGAGGTGGCGCCGGCACGCCAGTTCGTCGCGTTCGGGTATCATGATGTCGGCACGAAAAGGGGGGTCGAGCGCATCGCCGGTCAACGACAGGATGGCACGTGCGAAACGGCGCGGCTCATCAGCAAAGCTATGGCACATGTCGAGCGCGCTCGGCACGCGGCGTCGAGCGCGATGGTCCCACACCGACTGCCTGCGGCATTGCTTGAAGACTGCATGGAGCAACTCAGTCGACGAACTTAAGGCTGAGGTGCATGGAGAAAACATCGGCCTGATCCAACTTTTTCCACAATTCTGGTATCCAGGAGCCATTGCAAACATGGGGCGACGTAAGCAATCTCGGCAGAACAAGCTGGCCAGCGAGGTCAAGGCGGAAGAGCCGGTAACTTACAAAGTTGTCAATCCGGTCGCACGCGCAACTGCGACATCGCGGCAACCGACTGGGGTGCAGCCCGCAGGGGCGGAGCGCACATCCACCGAGGTCATGGGCGTTGTCATTTCAAAGCCCGACAAGGAGTTGTGGCCGGACGGCGGCGACGGGAGGCCAGTGACGAAGCTCGACCTCGCCCGATATTTTGAGGCGGTCGGCGAATGGCTGATTCCCCACATCAAGGGCCGACCCTGTTCGATCATCCGCGGTCCCGACGGCATCCACGGCGAACGTTTCTTCCAGCGTCATGCCATGCAGGGAACACCGAAATATCTCAAGCTCGCAAAAGTCTCCGGCGGCCGCAAACCATACTTGCAGATTGATCGCGTCGAAGGGCTTGCCATGGTCGCGCAGATCGGTGGCCTCGAACTGCATCCATGGAATTGCGCGCCATATGCCTATGACACGCCGGGCCGGCTCGTGTTCGACCTTGATCCGGCGCCCGACGTCGATTTCACCGAAGTGGTCACTGCGGCCAAGGAGATGCGACAGCGCTTGGCCGATGTCGGCATGGAAAGCTTTTGCAAGACCACTGGCGGCAAGGGTCTGCATGTGGTCGTGCCGCTGCTCTATCGTGCAAAAGACAAGCTGAGCTGGAAGGAAGCCAAAGGCTTCGCGCAAGGCATTTGCCAGTGGATGGCCAGGGACGCGCCCGACCAGTATCTGCTCTACATATCGAAGCGGCTGCGCAAGGGGAAGATCTTCCTCGACTATCTGCGCAACGATCGCACGTCGACGGCAGTCGCACCCCTATCGCCGCGGGCGCGTGACGGAGCCACCGTTTCGATGCCGCTGACCTGGGCGCAGGTGAAAAGTGATCTCGATCCGGAGCGCTACACCGTGCGCACTGCGCCAGCGTTGCTCGCCAGAGGCACGGCATGGCAGGGTTATGACGAGGCCGCGTCGTCGATCAAGTCGGCGATCAAGAAATTGGCCGGCAAATAGCAAGGTTGATCTCGGGTAGTAAGAGACGCAATGCGATCATCACCGGCACTTCACCACGCGAGCGTCAGCGACACCAATGTTTGGCAATTCGCCCCTTTTGCCAAGCCCGAGGCATATTGAGCCGCAACACCGGCTGAGTGTTCGCCCTTCTTCGGCACCACAGTGTCGTCGATAACCAGCACCGCATCACCGCCGCCGACAAGCCGGTCGGCGTCTTTGAGCAGCTCTGTCTCCACCGGTGTCGCATCCCAGACGTGCAATCGGCGATGAAATGGTGCAGCTGATCGTAATCGCCCGGCCGCCGTCGATCTTGTGAAGCTTGGCCGTTAAGCGTGGAATCCACAAGCCAACGAATTGCAATGGGACGACAGGATCAGAGCAATGTGGGGTCTGCCTGCTGGCGCGCCGATCGACCAGGAGGTGTGGCGCCCCGGCGTACATCCGGATGATCTCGTCCGCACGGGTTGTTCCAACATTATACTGAGAGCGGCCACCGCCCGCATAAACGGGGAGGTAGCGGCTCATCGTCCGGTCTCGACCGGGCGCGCCCATGCGGCGACTGCTCGCACATTGCCGCGACAAGCGCTGTTGGAACAAGGGAGCTGGGCCAGCAATTATCACAACTTCGTCGCCTCGTTGACGGGTTGACGCCGGTCAAGGTCTATGGCCGGTGGGGGCGCCAGCCTGCCGCATTGAACGAACTTCGGTGGCGAGAGTTGGGAACGGAACATGTCACAGACAGTTGCCGGCATTCTGGTAAGTGCCCTCGAACAGATCGGCGTTCGGCACATCTTCGGATTGATCGGCGACTCGCTCAATCCGCTTGCCGATGTGGTCCGACGCAGCAAGATCGAGTGGGTCGGCGTCCGCCACGAGGAAGGCGCGGCGCAGGCCGCCGCCGGCCAGGCCAAGATCACGGGCACGCTCGCAGTGTGTGCCGGCACCACTGGACCTGGCAGCAATCATCTGGTTGCTGGTCTTTATGAAGCGGCCCGCGATCATGCGCCAGTGCTGGCCTTGTCTGGCGACATGCCGCGCAAGCTACATGGCACCGATTACATCCAGACCACTGAACCCGATCTTTTGTTTCGTGACGTGTCGCTCTACACCGAGACCATCTCGACCGCAGCGCAAGCACCGGCGGTCATCCATCAGGCGATAGCGGCCGCTTATGCCGGCCCGGGCGTCGCACATCTGACGCTTCCGCAGGACGTGATCGCAGCGAAAGCGCAAGGCACCGTTCCCAGCATCCCAACCTTGAAGCCCCGGTCGGAAGTCACCGCCAGCGAGGCAAGGATCGCCGAACTAGCCCGGCGGATTGAACAGGCGGGCAAGATAGTGATGATGTGCGGCGCCGGCTGCCGCGGCTCCGTTGACCTGTTGTGCGCTCTTTCGGATCGGCTCAAGGCTCCGCTGATCCATACAGTTAAGGGCAAAGACCTCCTGCCCTACGACGATCCCCGCTGGATGGGCGGTCTCGGCATGATCGGGACGCGGCCCGTCTACAATGCCGTGATGCGTTGCGACCTCCTCCTGATGATCGGCACTGATTATCCTTATTCCAACTTCCTTCCGACCAAGAGCACGGTGATTCAGATCGATGAACGACCACAGGTGCTAGGACGGCGCGTTCTGACCGCGCTCGGCGTTGCCGGATCGGTCCGGCCGACGCTGAAGCAATTGCTCGGCCGGGTTTCCCAGAAGACCGATACCGAATTCTGGGACGAGGTCGCCGACGAGCGCAGGAAATGGGACGCCATGCTCAACAAGCAAGCGGATATCAAGCGGAGCGACCATCAGATCCATCCACAGGCGGTTGCCCGCGCGGTTAGCGATCTCGCCCGTTCCGACGCGATATTCGTCCTGGATACCGGCCTAAACACGCTATGGTCCGCCAATTGGATCCGTCAGACCGGGACGCAGCGGATCATCGGATCCTTCAACAATGCGGCGGTGGGAACGGCCCTCGGCCAAGCCAATGGCATACAGGCGTTGGATCGCTCCCGTCAGGTGATCGCGCTGACCGGCGATGGCGGGTTCAATATGCTGATGGGCGAATTTCTGACAGCAGTGCATCACAACCTGCCGGTCAAGGTCATCATCTACAACAATTCGTCGCTCGGACTGATCACGCTGGAAGCCGAAAGCGTCGGACTGGTGCCATTTCGCGAAGCCATCGACTTTCCAAACCCGGATTTCGCAGCATTAGCCCGTGCGTGCGGTGGCCACGGATACATGGCCAAACGCCCGTGGGAATTGATGGCAGCGGTAGTCGAAGCTCTCTCGATCGATGGCCCGGCAATTGTTGACGCAACCGTCATTTCAAATGAAATGCCCAATTTACCGCACGTCGATTTGGAGATGATCGGGCATTTCGGGCTGGCCAAGATCAAGGAAGCCGTTCTCGCCGTAACCGGGGGATAGCGAGAGCAGGTCCGCCCGGACGTACCGAAACCCGCAGCCGGCGGCGACGCTTGGCCCTCCCCGCCCGAAAATTGACGATCGTCATGGTCCGTCCAGGAATCTGGGCGCAGTATCTACCGGGCATCGCGGAACGGTTACGAAGAGACGCAGATGTTCCCGATCAGGAATACTGTCCCGACCCGTTACCCGCCGGTGATCACGTGGGTGCTGATCGCCACCAACTGTATCGCGTTCCTGTTCGAGATTAGCCTTAGCCCCTACGAGCTTGAGCAGCTGCTGTATCAATTCGCGCTTGTCCCTGCGCGTTATTCCGGGATTCTTGCCTCCGACGGGATCGACCCGGCCATCGACGACGTCCTGCCGCTCTTCACTATGATGTTCCTGCACGGCGGGTGGCTGCACCTCATCCTGAACATGTGGACGCTATGGCTGTTCGGTCCGACGATCGAAGATCGGCTGGGTCATGGCCGCTATTTGGCATTCTATCTTGCCTGCGGCGTTGCGGCTTCTGTCGCGCATATCTTCTTCAACCCGGTCTCGATCGTACCGGCATTGGGCGCCTCGGGAGCGATCGCCGGTGTCCTCGGGAGCTACATGCGCCTGTTCCCCTTCGCCCGGGTGGTCGTGGTGATCCCGATCCTGTTCATCCCGCTGTTCTTCGAAGTCTATGCCTTCTTCTATGTCGGATTCTGGTTCCTCATGCAGATCTTGCAGGGAATCCCGGACTTGGCGGTAACGCCAATGCGCGCGGACGTCGCGTGGTGGGCCCATATCGGCGGGTTTGTGGCAGGCTTCGCACTTGTCTCTCTCATCGTCCAGTCCGAACGGCGTTACCGGGCCTACTATCGGGACGAAGGCGTGCTCGGCTTCGATCCTGAAGGGCGGATGTGAGGTGCTATTCGTGGAGGCTTCCATGTCGATCGGTGATCTCTTCTGGATCTTCTTCATGTTCTCGGCGATCCAGCCGCTGTTGCGCCAGCGCATGCTCGAGGCGATGCGCGTGCGCAAGATCTCGCAGCTGGAGGCCCAGCGAAAATCGCGGGTGATCCTGCTGGTGCACCGGCAGGAAACCATGCGGCTACTGGGTTTCCCGATCGCGCGTTATATCGACATCAACGATTTGGAGGAGGTTCTGCGCGCCATTCAGATGACAGACGAAAATGTGCCCCTCGACCTCGTGCTGCACACGCCGGGAGGACTCGTGTTGGCAGCGCTGCAGATCGCCAGGGCGATCCGCGAGCATAAGGCGAAAGTCACGGTCTTCGTGCCGCACTACGCCATGTCCGGCGGTACGCTGATCGCGCTGGCGGCCGACGAGACCGTGATGAGCAGCCATGCCGTGCTCGGCCCGATCGATCCGCAGCTCGGACAGTCGCCGGCAGTCTCGCTGATTAAGGTTGTCGAGGAGAAGCCGCTAGCCAAGATTGAAGATCAAACGCTGATAATGGCCGACGTCGGCCGCAAGGCTATTGCGCAGGTCAAACAGTCGGCAAGCGAGCTGCTGGAGCGGCGGCTGCCCGCTGAACAAGCCGCCAAGCTGGCGGAACAGCTCGCATCCGGTGCCTGGACGCATGACTATCCGATCTGGGCGTCGACAGCGAAGCGGCTGGGCCTGCCCGTGAACACTGACATGCCTGACGGCGTTTTCGAGCTCCTGAAACTGTATCCGCAACCCGTCCGCATGCAAAACAGCGGCGGCGTGGAATATCTGCCGGTGCGGCGAAGTCTGCCGGCCGGAGGGGATTCTGTGGAGGCGGACTGACGTTCAGCGGGGCCGCCTCAGACCGTTGCCAAATTAGCATGGCATGCCGATGCGGTCATTGATGGGTCGTCTCGTCAACGCGCCCACCGACTATTCAGGCGCTTGCGTGAGCGGATGCGACCCCATCCAATACGAACTGAACCGAGAAAGCCGCGAGCAATATCCCGAGCAGCCGGGAAAACACGGCATTTCCAGTGTTGCCCAGTGTTTTCGCGATCGGCACGGCCAGAGCAAAGCAAATCATGCAGGTCAGGCACACGAGCAGAATGACCAGAATGAGCACAACCAGTCTCGACGTCGTGCCTGCGGCGCTGGACAACAATAGCGTGGTGGCAATTGCGCCTGGTCCGGCCATCAGCGGGATAGCCAACGGAAAGACGGCGATATCCGAAACCTGCTCGGCCATCGTCTTGTCGGTTTCGCGTGCCTCCCGGTGCGGCCGGTCACCGAAGACCATCTGGTAGGCAACAGCGAACAAAAGAAGTCCGCCCGCGATCTGAAAAGCTGGAATGCTGATCCCAAGCTGGCCCAACAGCCAGTTCCCGCATAATGCAAGACCTACAAGGATCCCCGCAGCGATCAGCGGAGACCGGACGACGATTCGCGCCCTGTCTCGGCTGACCGAGTTCGCCTGCTGCCGCGAGAAACGCCGGCACCAATCCGACGGGGTCGACGACCAGTAACAGGGTCACAAAGGCCGACATAGCGAAGTCGATCACGGCGAATACCCGCCGCGAGCGGCAGGCAGATCGTGGTACGGGATGTACGCAGCTCGACCTGAGCCGACGCAAAGTACAGTAATAAGCAATCCACCAGCAGTCCTCGCCACTCTATGCACTGCGCAGAAATCATGCGTATCCTTTTCGCCTTGAGGGCTCGGCCTGGCCGAGTCCGGGGCGCCGAGCACGCCGCGCTGACCAAGCAGTTCGCGCTGAATAACGTCCTCGGACCTCTCGGGTTCTTCGCCGTTGAGCGGCTGTACTCTAACCATGATCCTGTTCTTCCCTTCTTCTGCCGCTGCATGCAAAGAAATATGACTATTTCGGCGGCCTGAGCTCGCTTCTAAGCCAACCTACCGCATCACTCCTGAGCGGATCGATGGGGATTGAAAGTGTCGTGGACTGGCCGCACGTCGAGCAAGCAAAAGTGAGTTCTTGATGACCGAGCGCGCCTGGCGCGGCCCTGCCCGCGGCCATAGCGCGTCCACATTTCGGGCATGCGGGCTTCTTGATTGTCGCAAACCCTCTGAGCGTATCAGATGGAGCCAGGAACATTGGTTTCGCCGACGCGAGCCGCTCTCGTTTTTGTGTGTGCTGCGAGCAGACGCATGACTGAACCGCGCAGCCTACGCACTTATGCTATATCGGCCACACGCAGGATGCGCTATGTCGTATTTTTACGTAGGCATCAACTTACGATCGGTCCATCGCCGCTCGTAGAATAATTGGCCAATGATGACTGGCTCACGCCGTCGATACACGACTGTCAATGCGGGGCGCGACGAGACATACGCACATATAAAATTATACGCTCACCGTCTCAGTGCTTCGTCAGGTTGTGAAATGCAGTTGGCTAGGCTTGCGATCAAGCTGCCAGAATTCGAGATCGGCAAATACTGGCACGAGTGTGCCGATTTACCTGACCGACAGTCGGTGGCCGCGATCCTGGACAATGGCGGGAACGTGCCGCCAAGGAAGAAATAGTGTTGAAGCGCTCACCCTTTGAAGCGAGCAACGAATTTCGCGAAGGCCGCGAGCTGATCGGCAACCACCTTCCTGGTCGGGTCGTCCTTCAGTTCGAGCGTATGCGGATCAAATTTGGTCTGGGCTAGTCCGACGAATACTTCCGGTATCCCAAACACGAAGGCGCTGAGATAGGTAAGCGCCATTCGCAGATGATACTGCATTCGCGCCCCGCCCAGGGGACCGCCGCTGGCGGACTGAATGGCGACTGGCTTCTCCCTGAAGGGCTGATTTTCCAGGCGCGATACCCGATCCAGCGCGTTCTTCAGGCCTCCGGGAATAGTCCAGTTGTATTCGGGCGAGACGATGATTATGCCATCGGCTTTCCTGATGGCTTCAGCGAAGGTCGTCACTTCACCTGGAAAGCCGGCGGCTTGAACGTCCACATTGTAGGGGCATGCCGTCGTACGGCGGCGCCTCGGAAAGATGAAGATTCGAAGGCGCAAGCTTAGGCAACGCCCGCATCAGCGCGGTATTGTACGAGCCCTTGCGCAGGCTGCCACTGATCGTCACCACGTTGAGTACCATTGACTACTCCTTTTGCTTGCATGAGACGCTGAAAACACATCACCTCAAGCGGGATATTTGTCTTTGACGATTGCCCGTTTTCGCCACCGCCAGCAGCAGAAAAATGGTATTCGAAGAACCACAACGGCTGGTTGACATTGCCCGCGGGCCGCTGTCCAGCAGGAACGTCTACGTCAGTCCGGCTCCGTTGCGGCTTGCGGAATCGGACGCATCGCTGGGCGCTGCGGCTCGGCGCGTTCCTTCGCAGGACACGTTCCCCGGGTGAGATTCAAGGCGCAACAGATCAAACCCACATGGCTGTAGGCTTGCGGAAAATTGCCCAGCATGCGGCCGGCGAACGGATCGTATTCCTCGGCGAACAGTCCCACGTCATTGCAACGCGATAGGAGGCGGTCGAACAGCTTGCGGGCCTTCAAATAGCGGCCCTGCAGAATGTAATTGTCGGCCAACCAAAAGCTGCATGCCAGAAACGCTCCTTCTCCCGGGGCAGGCCATCACCGGGATTTGCGCGTTCATACCGCAGAACAAACTCGTCCTGGACCAGCAGTCTCTTTTCAATGGCCTGCACGGTATTCCTCACGCGCGGATCCGTTGCAGGCAAAAAGCCAACCAGCGGCATCAGCAACAAGCCAGCGTCGAGCCGTTTTGAGCCGTAAGCCTGCACGAAACTTTCGAGATCGCGGTCGAAGCCGCGGTCGCACACGTCGGCGCGGATCTCGTCGGCGACCGCTCGCCAATGCCGAGATGCTTCGATTGATCCGCGGGTGGCGAATTCACTCGCGGCACGATCGAACGCAACCCAGGCCATGACCTTCGAATGGACGAAGTGCTGCCGCTCGCCGCGTACCTCCCAAATACCTTGATCCGGCTCGCGCCAAGCGCTGGCGAGATATTTCAGCATGATGGGCTGCAGGGCGCGGCCGCGGTCGGTTAAACCTATACCGCCCTTCCCGGCGTGGAACATGGCGTCGGCGACCTCGCCGAGGACGTCCAGTTGGAGTTGCTGGTAGGCGGCGTTTCCGATGCGCACCGGCGACGATTTTTCATAACCGCCGAGCCACGGAATGGTCAGCTCCGGCAGCCAGCGTTCGCCTCCCACTCCGTACACGATCTGCACCTGCTCCGGACTACCGGCGATGGTGCGAAGGAGCCAGTCTCGCCATGCCCGCGCCTCGTCGTAGTACCCGAGGTGCATTAGGGCCAGCAGGGTGAACGTGGCGTCACGCAACCAGCAAAAGCGATAGTCCCAATTTCTGATTCCACCAATAAGCTCCGGCAGAGAGGTCGTGGGCGCGGCGATAATCCCGCCGGTCGGGGCGTAGGTCAGAGCCTTCAATGTAATGAGCGAACGTTTGACCGCTTCCGTCCAGCGACCGAATTCGGGACACCGATCACTCCATCCACGCCAGAATGCTTCCGTTCGTTTCAGCGCGTCGAAGGCATCAATCGCCGAAGGAGGATCTTGAAACGACGCCCCGTAGGAGAGGATGAACGGGATTGACTGGCCGGCCGTGACCGTAGGTTCACCAACTGTTTTTAGGTCCTCGCCGTGAAGCGCGGCTGTCGTACGCAGCACCAGACGCTCCGGACCGGCGATTGCGCTGATGCTGCCGTCATCAAGCCGGTTGACCCACGGCACCGTCGCCCCATAGTCGAATCGCACTACAAATTCGGAGTGAAACTCAACTCGCCCCTGTCGACCTACGAGGATGCGTACAAGCTCGGCCCGATTTCCCGGTGCCATGAAATCGATAAGCGTCGCAGTGCCACCCTTCGTTCTGAATTCCGTTTCGAGGACCAACGTGCCTGCGCGGTAGCGCCGCGACGTCTCGATCGGCTCATCCTTCGGCGCAATGAGCCACCGTCCATTTTCTGCGTCGCCAAGCAAAGCGGCAAAGCACGCAGCCGAATCAAATCTCGGCAAGCACAGCCAATCGATCGAGCCATTGTGCCCGACCATGGCTGCTGTCTTGCAGTCGCCGATCATCGCATAGTTTTCGATTTTGAGCGCCATACACAACTCTCGGCCTGGGCTCGCTGCCCACGCAACCGCTCTCAGATATTGATCCCTAAATTTTCTTCGTCGAAGCACAGCCCCGTTGAAACTGCCGGTGCTCACAACCCTTGATAAGCGATAAGTGAGCCGATTCCACAGTATCGCGGTCGACACTGAATCCAGGCCCACAATCTCTCGGCGGCTGTTTCCCCGAGCGCATCGCTGTCAGAGCTTCCGCCAGCTTCGGCCATCGCGCTTCAAAAGTTCAAACGCGCCCGGAGGGCCCTCACTGCCCGCAGGATAGAATTCCAACCCCTTGCTGCCCACTCGTTTCCAGGCGTCGAGGAGCGGCTGAACCGCGCGCCAGCCAGCCTCCACGCCGTCGGCGCGTTGGAACAGAATGTTGTCGCCAATCATGCAATCGTAAATCAAGGTCTCATATCCCGTCGCAGGCTCGGACTTGAAGTAGTCCTTATAGAGAAACTTCATTTGCACGCCGTCGATCCTGATCACTGGCCCCGGCACCTTGGTGTTGAACTGCAGCGTGATGCCTTCACTCGGCTCGACGCCGATGACGAAATAGTCTCAGCCAGTTGCTCGATGGGCGTGCATCGAAACATCGCAAACGGCGCCTCGCGGAATTTGATCGCCACTTCCGTGCGCTTCATGGCGAGCGCCTTTCCGGTGCGCAAATAGAAGGGGACCCGGCCCAGCGCCAGTTGTCAATATTCAGTTTCATCGCAACGTAAGTCTCCGTAGCGCTGTCCGGCCGGACGTCCGGGGTATTTCGGTAATCAGGAATCTCCGTGTCGCCGATTTTCCCGGCAGTGTACTGGCCGCGCACGGAGTTTTTCAGCGCCTCCTCTTCGCTCTGACAGTGGATCGCCGACAGCACTCCGTCCTTTTCCGAACGCACGTTATGGGCATCGAAATGTCTCGGCGGCTCCATAGCGACCAGCGATAACAGCTGAAACAGATGGTTCGGCACCATGTCGCGAAGCGCGCCGGTCGCGTCATAAAAGCTACCGCGATGGCCAACACCGAGCTGCTCATCCACGATGATCTGCACGTGATCGATGTGATGGCGGTTCCAGATCGGCTCGAACATTCCGTTGGCGAAGCGCAGCACCAGGATGTTCTGGACGGTCTCTTTGCCAAGGTAGTGATCGATTCGGTAGATCTGGTGTTCGCCGAGGATGCTCAACAATTCCGCATTCAGCGCGCGCGCCGATGCCAGATCGGTCCCAAACGGCTTTTCGATCACGACCCGCCGCCAGGCGCCGGGGTCCTCCTTCAACAAGCCGAGACGGCCGAGTTGGCGCACGATCGGCGCGAAGGCATCAGGCGGTGTCGCCAAATAAAACAGCCGATTGCCCCCGGTGCCGCGCGCGGCTTCCAACCGTTCAAGCTGCTCCTTGAGACGATCGTAAGAAGGGCCGTCGCCGGGATCGGCCACGACCGAGGTGATGCATTCCAGAAGGCGATTCGCGACCGCGTCTTCCACGGGGCGGGTCGCGAACTGATGCAGACCCTTCATTAGGCTCTCGCGCAACGCTTCGTTCGATATGCCGCAGCGCGCGACGCCGACGACGCAGATCTTTCCGGCAACAGTTCGGCTGCCGCAAGATTATAAAGCGAAGGAATCACCAGCCGTTTGGTCAGGTCTCCTGTGACACCGAAGATGACAAGGGCGCAGGACTGCGGCTTCGGGCGGGCCTGGACGTTTCTCACGAACGCTTGACGAGATATCGCGTCGCCCTCTGCGCCCCTGAGGACGGGAGCAGCACCAATTATCCGGCCGGACCTATGATGCCTGTTGAGCAGGTTCGATCTCAACGCGGTCATCCTGCTCGGCCGAGTAGACGGGGGCGAGCCCAGCGTGATCGCCGCTCTTCTTTCTCAGCCAGACAGCTGGCAATTGAAGCACCCGAGCATGCTGTCCTTCCGACAGGAGATTCACAAGAACGATGGTGCCGTCGGGAAACAGCAGGGCATCGTGGTGCTGCCCCGGCGTTTTCGGTTTGATCACGCAGAATTGGGCGACACGGAAGCCGGCGCTCTTGGTCAACAACCAGTTGCGATTGTATCTCACGTCCTGCTCGAATGCGAGCTCGGTGCCCGGCAGCAGACAAACGGCGACGGTGGGTTCGTCCTTGGTGGCAAAGCCGCGGGTCGATGTGCCGCGAAAGCTGGTCGACACCAAACTCTCTCCCACCTTTGCGGGGCGTGACGTAACGGCATGTAGGCTGTAGTCGCACATGGATTTTCTCCGCTGGGTTCCTTGACCCGAACGATGATGCCGCAAACCGCCGAGCTGACCCTTGACCGCCGTCAAGATACTCGTGGCTTGTTTGAAATCGCGAAACGGCCGGGTACGGTGGTTTTCATGATCGCATTCGAAAAGCTAGTCAAAGCCGCGGCAGCAGCGCGATGTCCGAACGGGATCGTATCCAGTCCACCCCTGCCGACCTTGGCAATGGTCAACTTCGCAAGTCGTGGCCGTGATACATCTCGGCATCGCCGCTGCTCACTGCTGTGATGGGACTGCAAGTGCGTTTTCGGTTTCGCGCGAGTCTTGACTGGCGCGTTGTTCACTCTTGTCTCGCACTTGGCCGTTGGCAAGCGCAATGTGTAGCTCCGCCCCGACGACGGCACCCTCACCGATCGCAGCACCCACGCGCTTGACCGACCCAGATCGCACGTCGCCGGCGGCGAATACACCGTCTACGCTGGTCTCGAGTAGCAACGGACGGCCAACGCCACCCTTCGAGCGGATGGTGGAGGGAGTGTCCCATCCAGTCAGTACAAAATTCTTGCTGTCCAACGCGATCCCGGCGCCCTTAAGCCAAGCCGTTGCCGGCTCCGCGCCAATGAAGAGGAAGAGGTGGCGGATTGGCTTCTCGGTTTCCTCGCCGGTCGAGCTGTTGCGCCAGCGTACGCGCTCCAATTGCCCTTCCCGGCTGCCATAAAGCGCGACCACCTCAGTGTGAGTCAGCACCTCGATATTATCGAGATTCGCGATACGGTCGATCAGGTAACGCGACATGCTCTCCGTGATGCTTGGTCCACGAACCAGCATCCAGATTTTTTTTGCGAAGTTGCGCAGGAATACGGCGGCTTGGCCCGCTGAATTTCCGCCTCCGACCAGGACGATCTCCTCGCCCCGACACAGGCGTGCCTCGATCGGCGAAGCCCAATACCAAACGCCGCGTCCCTCGAAACTCGGCAGATTCGGCACGTTGAGGCGGCGGTAGCGGGCGCCGCTCGCAACCACAACCGTCGAGGCCCTCACACACCGCCGATCCTCCAGGTGCAGCGTGAACGGC
This sequence comes from Bradyrhizobium sp. BR 1433, assembly GCF_051547665.1. NCBI lineage: Bacteria > Pseudomonadati > Pseudomonadota > Alphaproteobacteria > Hyphomicrobiales > Nitrobacteraceae > Bradyrhizobium > Bradyrhizobium sp. BR 1433. The sequence continues at coordinate 7,398,238 of NZ_JBPUGG010000001.1, read as the reverse complement.
GATTCCCTCGAATCGAGCCGCGAGATCCCCGCAGGGATCACCATCCGCGCGCCAAATTTCTGCGCCTGGACGTAGGCGCGGCCGGTGAGTGCTTGGCCGGATATGCCGGCGGGAAAACCGAGATAGTTCTCGATCCGCGCGCTGGCCCCGGCTTGCCCGCCGAAGGCACGGGCGTCGAAGACGACGACCGACAAGCCCTCTGATGCGGCATACACCGCCGTCGAAAGGCCCGCCGGGCCAGCGCCAACGACTGCGACATCATAGGTTCGGCTCTCGTCGTCGATCGGCACCATTCCAAGCGCGCGCGCCAGCTCTGCTTCGCTCGGATTTTTCAGGATTGTTCCTTTCGGACACACCGCAAGCGGCAGGTCGGCCGGATTTGGTGCATACTGCTGGACAAGCTTCGCCGCGTCGGGGTCCTTTGCTGGATCGAGCACTTGATGTGGATACGCATTGCGGGCGAGAAAGCCTTGCAGGCGCACAACGTCTGGGCTCGATTCGGGGCCGATTAGGACTGGACCACCGGCGCCTGCCTCCACCAGCGCAATGCGGCGGAGGATCAAAGCCTGCATGATCCGTTCGCCGAGTTCGGGCTCCCCAATCATCAACGCACGTAGATTCTCCGGCGGGATCAAGAGGGCTTGGACATCGTCGATGGCGTGAACGTCGACAAAAGCGGGCTGGCCTGACAATTGTCCCACTTCGGCGACGAATTCACCGGGTCCCTGCTCCACAATCGGCGCGCAATGGCCTAGCGGATCGCGCCTGACGACGCGCACCGAGCCCTTGATCAGCACACACATGCCCGGGGCGACTTCTCCGGTCACGAACAGCGCTTCGCCGGCACGGTAGTTCCGCACCGCGCCGAAGCGGCGAAGACGGTCGATTTCATGCGGCGCAAGCTTGGGAAACATCTGCTCGCGGCGGCTATCAATCGTCGGCATCTGCAATCTCGCTGTCGGGGCAAGGTGCGACGTGTCCTAATGCGCCATCAGCAGCGGGATAGGCGCTTCGTGCAACAGGCTGTAGGTCACCCCGCCGAGCAGCCGCTCGCGCAGGCGCATGTGACCATATCCGCCCATAACGATAAGGTTCGCCTTCCGGCGCTCGGCCTCAGCCATCAATTGCGGCCCGACTTCGCTTGAGCGGCACTTGATGCGATGCAGACTGGCCTTGATTCCATGATGCCGAAGATGATTAACGGCATCGATCCCCATCACCGCCTCCTCCTCGGTAGGCTTTTCGCCAGTCGCAACGATGACCGACACACTTTCCGCCTTGTGAAGAAACGGCATCGCTTCGGCAAGCGCACGAGCCGCTTCCCGGCTCCCGTTCCAAGCGACCATAATGCGATCGAAGGCGATCCTCGGCCGCTCCGTCTCGGGAACGAGATAGACATTCCTGCCAGAGCCGAACAGCACGCCTTCGACGAGCTGTTCCGGATCCATCGCGCCATTGGGACGAAGTGCCACGAAGGTGTCGGCGGAGCGCGCCTCTCGCGCGGCAATTTTGGCTACGTCATCGGACAAGACATCGAGGCGCCGGACCTCGACCATCCGATCCAGCATTCGCAGCCGCTTGGCTAGTGCCTCCTCCACCGCATTGCCAGTTTGGCGCGCATGCTCGACGATTGTGGCGGTGACGTCGCCCTCGATCGGCCCCGGCAAAGGCAGAACGTTGAGATACAACCCGATGACCACGCGGGTCTCCAGCTGGCGGGTCATGTCGGCGACAGCTGCCAGACGAATTTCGTCGGAGGCGCCGCCGTCCAGCCACACCATTACATCCCTGATCATCGCTCTCTCCTCGCTCGCGACAGCCGTCGCGATGTTTGGCTACTCGGCTGTTCGCGCAGCTACGGCAGCAAGTCGAAAATACGAAAACACTTCCGCCAGTGCTCGTTCGATCGATTCTACAACCCGGGGGCGATGATGTTGAACGTATGCGCGAGCGCGACACTCAGACCTCCCACGATGTCCGGTAGGCGAGCCTCGATCCTCTCCGTAAGCAAGATCAATCGGCGGGCGCGTGGCGACGCGGTCGAGGATCAGCCGCGGCTCGATCTCTTCGTCGAGTCTCACGAATTCATGGATGCATTCCTGCAATCCCCTGGTGACCGGCAGGTCGAATGGCTCCAGGATCACGCCGCCGTTCGCCTTGGCGACCGCCTGGGCCCGCGGCAGGAAATCATAAAGTTTTTGGTTGATAAAATTGCTGTAGCGCTTGATGTCCTGCTTGTCGACATCGACGCTGGCTACGATCCGAAAAAATCGCTCGAATCTCGCCATGCGCATAACATGGCTGGCGCGCGGCTGGTTCGATTGCACGGCGGCGATAATCATAGGCAGCGTCTCCTCGCCGCACGATACCGTGCGCAGGCCAGCCTCCCCCTTGACGGTCGTCAGTTTCGCGCGATCTTCTCGCACGGACACGAAATTGATCTTTGTCACGGAGCAATTCTTCGAAGTTGCGACATCTTTGTTGCGTGTGTGGACTTCAGCGCGGGTCACCATCCCGCGGGTCTCTTCATCCTCGAAAGGAGGGAAACATAGACGAAGCCACCATCGTTGCGGCAGCCCTCGCGTCAGGCAGACGGCGGACACCAACACGCTGTTCCTGCCGTACCGGCTGGGTCCTTTTCAGGCTGCCGCATCGAATGGTCATGGCGTCGTTGACGCGCTCGCGGGCGCGTCAACCGGCAACGTGCCCTCGCGGCCTGCTACTACAAGCAACTGTCGATGCAAGGCCAACCTGGCCCCCGGCATCCACGCCGCAAGCAGGAGGCACGGCGTGAGGTCACGAGAGCGGCGGACCAGGCTGACGGATTGATTATCAATCAGCTCTGGCACGCCGGGCGCATTTCGCGTCCGGCGCTGCAGCCCGACAAAATGCTTTCCGTCTACCGACGACCTAGCGACCTCCTTAAGTTAGCCGCGCCCAGTTCCAGCGCCCGCTGCTCCTCGACGGACATCTCGGGTTCGAAAATCCGAAGCACTCCCTCGCGCCCGACGACGCTTGGAAGTGAGAGAGTAACGCGAAATTTGCCGTTATAGCTGCCGATCGGAATCACCGCTCGTTCATCGCGAAGAACAATTTCCGCGATCCGCGCCGCAACGATACCAATGCCAAACTGGCTCGCATCGTTGCCTTCGATGATAGAGATATTCGCGTAACGAACGTCTGCCTCGATCTGCCTGCGTAAACTGTGAGGCACTCGGCCACGAAGTCCGACGAGTTCGCCGACCGGCACGCCGGCGATCCGGGCGGTTGACCAGAGGAATACCTGCGAGGTCCCATGTTCGCCGACCACCTGCGCCTCTACATGATTGGCATCGACGCCGAAATGCGCCGCCAGATGAACGCGGAAACGCAAGGAATCCAAAAACGTACCGGTACTTAGCACGCGATCATGGCATACGCTTGCGCGCGCAATATCGGCGAGCGGATCCGGCGGATCGGTCACGACCAATATCACCGCGCTAGGCGCGGCGTGCACAATGCGCGGAACGATCTCGCGGTAGATTTCAGCATTCTTGTCAAGCAACCGCAACCTGCCCTGGGAATCGCTGCGGTCGGTGGCGCCCCCCGCCTTTTCATTGATGCCTGCGGCAATCATGACCAGCTGAGAATCGGCAAGCTCTTCATAGTCGCCATCGACAATGGTGGTCTTTGGGCCGAGCGGCGCTCCGTAACGAAGATCGGTGGCGACCGCCCTCGCCCGCTTAGACGTTCGGTCCACGATCACAATTGTCCGGGCACTCCCCCGTACCACCATGGCAAGAGCACAGGAACACCCTACCCTACCTGCTCCAACAATTCCGACTTTCATGATCAACCTGCGTTCCAAAGACCGTCAACCGATGCCCCAACACCAGTAGTACATTGTTTGTCGATCGCGTGAGCGCCGGTTCGCAATGTTTGCTGGCGTTCCGGGACTTAACAATCGAGAACATCAAAATGTCTGAGCAGGCTTCATGCGGATACAATCTCCGCATGCTTTACAGGACAAAACCCGGACCGGCCGGCCTGGGCGGAAGCGGGCGGGCCGGGTAGTATCGCAAGAGCGATGCATATTTTCCCGAGCCGCATAGAAACTTCCTTCGCTGCTGGCATCACAAGGAATCATGAACTCCGCAACGGCTTCAGGCATTGACCATCGTCAATGAACAGGTCCTCTCACGAGCGCCTCGAAGTAATCGGCGCAGGCTTGATGCGTCTTCCGTCGACAGTGACGTCGATCGGCTCGGGCGCGGTCGGGTCGCAATCCTACACCTGTGATGAACAAGCATATATTCCCAGTTGCCCCTGCTCGCCGAATAATACGGGCGATTGATGGTTATCAAGGGAACTAGGAAGTAACTGTCATAGTTTTCGCTACGCATGTTGGGGCTCGGCTCCATCTTGTCGTCCGGCAGGCGCCTGATCGGGTTGGCGAGATTGGACGCATCGAGATGAGGCCTCTGCATCGATCACCATCGCCCTGACCGGCAGCTTGGACTCGCTCAGTCATCAAGGTCGAGTGCGGTGCCGTTGCCCACGGCTGTCCGATCGGAGCGCCCGGCGCGGTTCTGACCGCTCGCCTGCTCTCTGCAATGAAACGCGACTATGCCTAGGCGCAGCGTGGGAGGATAGCACCGGTGACACTGGGGCATCGCCTGATGCTCGAGACGATTCACTCGATTGGCAAAATCGAACGTAGGAGAATGGTTATGAAAGCGCTGGTATACCAAGGCCCCGGAAAGAAGGCGCTTGAGGATCGCCCAAAGCCGAAGATTGCCGCGCCAACGGACGCTATCGTCAAGATCGTCAGGACGACGATTTGCGGAACAGATTTGCATATCCTCAAAGGCGACGTGCCGACCTGTACACCAGGCCGTATCCTTGGCCACGAAGGTACCGGCGTCATCGAAGAAGTCGGCGCCGCCGTCACCGCCTTTCGGGCCGGCGACCGCGTGATCGTGTCCTGCATCTCGTCCTGCGCAAAATGCGACTATTGCCGCCGCGGAATGTACTCGCATTGTGTCAACGGGGGCTGGATCCTCGGCAACACGACTGACGGCACCCAGGCCGAGTATGTCCGCATTCCCTTTGCCGAAACCAGCCTATACCGCATCCCCGCCGGAGCGGATGAGGAAGCATCAGTAATGCTGAGCGATATCCTGCCCACCGGGTTCGAATGCGGCGTGCTCAACGGCAAGGTTCAACCCGGCGCGACCATCGCGATCGTCGGAGCCGGCCCGATCGGGCTTGCGGCGTTGCTGACGGCTCAATTCTACTCACCGTCGGAACTCATAATGATCGACTTTGACGACAACCGGCTCGAAATGTCGTCCCGCTTCGGTGCGACCACAACAATAAACAATAGGGACGGCAAGGCAGTCGAGAAAATCATGAAGATGACCGACGGTCGTGGCGTCGATACCGCGATCGAAGCCGTCGGCCTTCCCTCGAGCTTTGTCACTTGCGAGGACATCGTGGCGCCTGGTGGTGTCATCGCTAACATCGGCGTCCATGGCGTCAAGGTAGATCTGCATCTAGAACGCCTCTGGGACCGTAACGTCGCGATCACGACAAGACTCGTCGATACCGTCACAACGGCGATGCTGCTTAAGACTGTACAATCAAACAAGATCGATCCCAAGCGACTGATCACGCACCACTTCAAGCTCGACAATATCATGGACGCCTATGCGACGTTCGGCGAGGCGGCCAAGACGAACGCTCTCAAGGTCATCATCTCAGTAACTGAAGCTTGAAAGATAATCTAGGTCGACAGACTTGACGGCGGTGCGAGATTGATGGCGCGCAAAAAGCTGAAAGGTTCGGCTCTCTGCCCGAACTGACTCGCCGCCGAGAGCTGAAGGCAGCTTGTTGGCAAGGTTCTCGAATGGATGAAATTGATGAAGAGAGCGATCAGATAAACGGCTTTCCGCCCGTCACCGCAACAGTTGTTCCTGAAGTGTAGCTGGACAGCGGGTCCGCCAGCATGACAAATAAGAAGGCTCGGTAACGGAGGAGGCCGAAGAACCTTAATGGTGCTGCCCAATACCGTATATCGAATTTTATCGCTCGTCTGGCTGGTCGTCGTTGTAGGGTGCGTAGGATATTTTTCGATAGCGGAGGCCACTCAGTTGGCGGCCTCTTCGCGAAATGGCCCCAGCGCGGTGGGGGGCGCCGAGGCCGAGTTGCCATGATTACCTTCCCGCCAGAACCAGCACTCGGCCGTTTAGTTCCTATTTCCCGGTCGTCCTTCGAGAGGACGAAATGACAGCTCGAGCAGGCACGCCGCGGGGGTGCTTTGCTCGGGCGCCGACAACCTGCTCCCGCTTTCTGATGATCGTAAGCCGACTGCTTACCGCAGCCTCCGTTCGTCCAAGCTTCCGGGCGATCTCCAACTGCGTTAGGGCTGTCTCTCGTATCATTTTTAGCAACTGTTGCTCGTCCTCTTCGGACCACGGCTTGGCAGGCATAACTCACTCCGGCATTAATCCAACGATAACAGCGCGGCTAGCAACGGTTTGCATCGGGTGGAAATAACCCACGTTAATCCAGTGGCGGTAATGTTGCCACTATTTCCCCGCGTCGCGACGCGGTCTGGTTTTCGAGCTGCCCGCTTAGCGGGTACCCGGCGGAAAAAAGCTGCGCTTTATCCGCTCCACAGCTACGGCCCCCATGGGAATGAATCGCGAATGTGCCCCGGGTCTTTGGGGGGCAAGAGCCGGGGCACCTTCATTCGCGAATGCGCTGTGCCGGGGAGCGGCACGTTGCTAACCACGCTTCGAAGGTGCCGTTCCTAACGACTTCTTCATCGCCGACCTCAGCCGGCCCTCAACTCGCTTGCGGCTATTGCCGACCTTATTGACGGCCTTTGCCGGCGCCGCCATCCAGTTCAGCGAAAGCTTCGCGATCGACGGCCCCAAGATGTTCACCCATGCTTGCAAGCTCGGCTACGAGGGCGTGGTGTCGAAGGTAGCAAACAGTGTCTATCCGACCGGCGCCCGCAGCCGGGACTGGGTCAAGAAGACCTGCGCCCAGCGCTAGACGCTGACAATCGCGGGCTTTGCACTGGACGACAATGGGACGGGATTTACGTGGCCGGCGCAAGGGTGACGAACTGACCCGCCACGGAATAGCAGCCTGATGCCCAGCTATAGGAACTCTTCTGACGATCGATGAAATCGATGCTGTGCTCGACAGCGCACGCTACGGGCTGTTCGGCGATAATCCAGCAGATGACCCGTAGGCATCGTGATCAGCGATGACGCTGCAGCTTCTATCTTCTGCAAAGAACACGCCATTGCCTGCGACTTCCTTCCACCAACCGCGGCCAATCCGAGATCGACGCATACTGACCACGCCAAAGCGCCACGCGCTCATATCACCTTAGAATGGCTGCTCGGAGAGCAAATCTTGATATCCCGGCACATGCCAGGTGTTATCCAGCACATCCCCACTCGGTGAGATTGCCTCCAAGCCAAGCATTAAAATGATCCCTGACCTTCGTTCCGGAGGATTCGGAAACAGGGAATTGATGCAGGCTGTTCCGTCCGCGTCCAACTCGTGGGAAGAGCCACGACAACTCTTCGCAGAAGCTCAGTACCGTCTATTCCACCGCTCCAAAAATTATCGCTCGCCTTGGCGGCAGTGTCCGGTGCGTAGGGAACCTTAGATACCAGCAGATCACATGTTCGGGCGATCGAATCGAAGAGATCACTTGTAACAAAATCGACGCCTTCATCTCGGCGATGTCCTTGGTGGCGACCGCGAGCTGTGAGCCCAATGTCTGCATCCGTGTGCGAGCTCGCGTTCGGCAAGACCGAGATCCCCCAGCGCCGCTCGGGCGCCGTCGACGGCGACGCCGGCGGCCGCACGGCCGAGGATCAGTCCAACAAGATGGCCAAGACGGCCGACCGCAACAAGCAGTGCGCAAGAGCTATAACCCGGTCAATGTCGCCAGCGTTCGGCGCTTCGATCAGGCGCGCGCGATCGGCGCGACGAAGCTCGAGGCAGCCGACCAAGATCCAGCCGGCAAGGTGACGCTGACATCGCTTGCAATGCTGTTGAAATCCAGAAGCAAAAATACGTCGACAGTTCTAAGCGGACCGCCGATGGAGGTCGGCCACGATTTCCTCCCGAAAAGCGCGCCCAGGGTCAGGGCCGACCATCTTGCCGGGATTGCGCCGCTGCTTTCTGATACTCGCGCGGTGAAACCCCATAAGCCCCTTTAAAGCAGCGGCCAAAATGCGTCATGTCCGAAAACCCCCATCCCTGTGCAATTTCGGCTATGGTTCGATGGACTTGGTTGGGGTCTTCAAGAGCAAATCGGCAACGCGAGAGCCGTCGGGACAGAATGAGACGGTGAAGTGAGGAGTCCTGTTCGGCAAGAAGCGCATTGGCGTATCGGACGCTTATTCCAACGATATCGGCGACCTTCTGTCCGTCGAGGTCGGGATCGGTGAGCCTCGCTTCCACCACTGAACGAATCTGCCCAGCAATAGCGCTTTTGGATTCGAGACGCGAACGGTAGCGCTCCCAATTGTTCTCGCAATGGATAGTCCGAGTAAGTCAAGCACGTGATTGCCGACCATTTCTTCTGTTATGGAAGCTGTCCTCCCAGCGAGCGACGGCAATTTTGCAGCGACCGAAAGCGCCAGATCATCGTCCGTCCGCTCGGCAGTCACGCGACGCCCGATCAACTCGCGGTTTGTACCGATCCGTGCGCGTAGCTCACGGCGCGGAACCTTGATGAGGAGAGTTTTCGAGTTTGGCGAAAACTTCGCATCATAAGGCAACAGCGGCTCAAGCAGCATCAAAGAACCGGCGTCCAGGTTAACCTCGCGCGCGTTCTGGACGATAAGGACCCGGCCCGACAATTGGTAACACAGGAACAACGTGTCGGGGCCGGTGCGCTCGACGTGGGCCAAGGTGTGAGAGACCTGCATCGGTGAGTTGCTGAATTCAACCAAGTCCAGGTTGCCGAACTTCGCGGCTTTGATCTCGGCTTGGAATGTCAGGCGATTTTCCGGCACAGAGTCATGACCCACGATCTTCTTGCAGGCCAGGCTGTGCCAATAATCAAATCGGTCGCGGGGATGAACCGAGGAGGTCGAGAAGATAGTTTCCACGTGTTTGCCGTTCGTTAACCGTAGATCAGCCGACGAATTGATCCATGGCCGCCGATTGAAATCACAGAGCATCTGCTAGAAACAAACGCAACTCGAGACTGCGTTGTTGCACGTCCACTCTAAGGAAACTTAGTAGCTTTTCGCCGGAATGCGCAATAACGCGGAGGCTGCAGATTTGACGACCCACGATGCATCACCGTCAGACGTCTCGGCAGACAGAAACACCGCCAGTGGAGCCCGGAAACGTTTCGTTCCCGCGAGCCAATGTCCTCCACAAAAAGGATAGGAACAAGCAAACGCTGGGGTTCCCGCCCTTAAATCTAGCGGAGCCGAAGCGCGTAGTTTTCTCCACCCCACTTTACGCCAGATGCAGGTCGATCGATGGTTTGTGGTCGAACAAACTGCTTGGTGTTGAGCGCTTGGCACACCGGCGCACAACTTGAGGCAAGTCTCCCGGCTGATCTCACTGAGTTCTATCTTTTATTCACGTCCCGTCCAAAGCCGGTGTCAAGGCAATGTAGAAGAGTCTAGCACACGCGGCAACGTGATCGAAGTCGCGTGTCTGCGGAAGCAACCGGCCTTCCTCCTGAACGTGGGGCTGGATTTATGAACCGCGAACGTAGCTTCCACGTCGATGAAACGTTGTCGGCATCCTGGGATCAGCGGCTTGCAGTAGATCTCGCCTCAGAGGTAGAACATTTCTCCTTCGACAGGCGCTGCACAATTCCGGAATTGCGGACATTTTTCGCCATCAAGTGCTATCGCGACCTGCTCGCTAGGCTGACGACAGCACGCGAGGGCAAAACGTCCTTTGATGCTCTTAGGTCAGTTGCCCGAGAAATGCGACAATATGCGTTGGAGCGTCCCGCCTTGTGGGCTGCCGGATCGAGAACGTCCACAAGCGATTGCGCTGAGTGGAGGGCAAGCCACGGAGAACTTTGCGACCTCATCAAATCTGTTCTCGCCGAATGTGGGGTGCATGGGCAACACGCAGAAGACGCCTTGGATATGCTTCGGAGCTTAGTGCGCGGCTTTGCCGTGCATCAGATCCTAGGCTCATTCTTGGACGTCTATTCATATGACGAGAGCTTCGAAAGGGTAGTCGAGATATACGTAGCTGGGGTGGGGTCAATCGGGGCTGCTGCTGCTAGGGCTCGCCGGCGATTAAGACGGCCTTGCGCCCCTCGTTCTCGACCAACGCCTTGACCTCCTGCGCATCTCGTGCTCGATTAGATAGGCGATAAGAACCACCTTCGCGCGCATAGGCGATTGCCATCGCTCGTCCAATGCCGCTGTCGCCGCCCGTGATGGCGGCCCGCATGCCTTTCAACTTACCTGTGCCACTGTAGCTGTGCTCGCCATGATCCGGACGCGGGTCCAGCTTGGCGGTCCAACCGGGTGCTGATTGGGGTAAGGCGGCTTCGGATAGTCAGACAACATAAATTATCTCCACTTTCGCGTGCGCAAGTCTCCTTTTGATCGCGTGGGCGCGCCTCTGATTTTCAAGACATCGAGAGCGCATTAGCTGTTCATTGGCGCTTTCCACTCTCACCTCTCGAAGTGTCCTGCCTCGTCGATAAAATGTCCGGGTGCGATTTGTCATAGTACGTACGCGCTAATGGGTCTGATTTGGTCTCCGGTCTCCCGCGCTCCGCTGGGCCAACAGCGCGGATTCCGCGTTTCCAATCCAAGGGCTTGTTCGATCAGCTTGAGCTAATCTCACGACGCTCCTCTCGGCCACCATGATCGTGCTCGTCAGGGCGTGGGCGCCTCATCGCCCCAGGATATTCCGAACTTGTCCAGGCCCTCAGCCAGGAAATCGCCCAACAGCGGTTCGCCGAGCAGGTAGCGCACGGTCTCCCAACGCGGGTTGCGGTATTCGCTTCGCCGTTCGGCCGCCTGGCTACGCAGATCTTCCCACTCGTCGATCGTGCCATCGCCCCGTCCGAGCCACATCAACGCGACAAGGTCGATCTGTTCGTCCTCGTTCAATGCCCTGATGAAGCTCGCCAGCTCGGCAGCGACAGCGTCGCAACCATCGTCCTGCAAAACGTCGACTTCAGCATCATCAGTAGGATTTGATCCGGACTCTTCATCGGCCGGCAGGTCCTTGACATCAAACTCATGCGCTTTTTCGATCAGAAAGCTGACCTTTTCGCGTGAAACGGTTAGCTCGGACATCGCTTGCTCCTTAGTTGCGGGCGTTTCGATCAACGCGCTGGGCCACGAGATGATCCATGGCGCCATACCGCGGAAATGCGCCGCCGGCCCTCCCGAGCGACACGTTCCGCCAATCATCTATTGCGACCGATTGACAGATTCGTGGAGTTGAATGCCTGAGTCGGAGCTGTCTTCGTCTTGCAGCACTGTCAGGGCCCCTCGATCGCTTTCGACGGCTGAACCGGGCTGTTGCTGCGGCATCCCTTCCAAATTTCGCTTGTGCGAAGAGCCGTTTAAAACTATGACGCCTGAGCATATGCTACTTCTGTTGGAGCGCGTCCGGGCTCTCATCGCGAGCAGACGCCCGATTGGATAATCGCGGCATAAAGCATGAGCATTCGTTTATTTCTTTGAATTGGTGTAAGATCAGCCCGCCCTTACCGCAGACGGCGCCGGCAGCATCAGAGGATCTCTGAGGACGACGATCTGACGCACGCCGTCCGCGTCGATAACCTCAAGGCTGGACAACTCCAGGCCTTCGCCTTCGATGTATATTTCTCTCGGTTTGCGGATCAGATGGTCGTGTCCTTCGAGCACGAGCGAGATTAGGTCGTCCTTTGGATCATAGGAAACCCCAAAGAACGGCAGCCAGTGCGCCTCGACCTGATCACCGAGCTTAAGCGACGTCACCTCGATCTCGGCATGTTTGCCGCCCAGTGCTTTTGAAATGAGATCGAAATAGACGCTCCACTGCGATTTTTCGAGCTTCTTTGCCATTGTTCGGAGTCTCCGAGTCAGATTCCGCCGGATTCCCCACGCCAGTAACTGACAGCCCGTTTCTACGCGCTGACAACGATCAACTTTTCACAAATTTTGCCATGCTCACACAACGCATCCCGTCAAAGCCCGAGCTCAATCATTTTCAGAAGTGATCCTAATTATTCATCGCGCGATAGCAAAGTTCGGCGCCGTCTTCGGCGAAAGAGCGCTTTTTCCGCCGCATATACTTGACTGTTTCGTTGATCGTGACTTCCAGCGTCGGCCGCACTGAACCTGACAGAAAGTGACCACCGCGCACCGAGCCACCCGCAGACCAGCACAGCGTGAAGGTGAAGGCTGGCCTTGCCGCTATCGCTCTCCGCCACACCGCCGATCAGGTTAAGGACTTCGCAGCTCGTTGACAGCAGTGCGCTTGTAGCCTTTGGCCGCGAGTTGGAACCAGCGCGTTTGGGTCTAACGTCTGGCTGCGACTGCTCAGTTGATTGGCTCGAACGAAGTCGCTCCCGCTATGGCGGTGAATTCGTATCTTTCGCACCATTGTCATTGGTGCCTCCTGCGATTCCACGGCGAGGCGCAAGCGGCCCCGGCGAGACGAGGACGCCCCCGCTTCGGCCGCTATTGCACCACAACGGCCGACACACGGTGGCTAGGCTACGTTTCGCCTGACATGGCGGCCTTCCTTGACCTCCTCGATGATCTTCGCGCTGAACGCTTCGAGGTCACCGGGGTTCCGCGAGGTGATCACACCCTGGTCGACTACGACCTGGGAGTCCTCCATTTCGCACCGGCATTGATGACGTCGGTCTTGATCGACTTGTAGGACGTCATCATCCGTCCCTTCGCGATCCCGGTCTCGATCAACAGCCACGGTGCGTGGCAGACCGCGGCGACGATCTTCTGGGCGTCGAAAATCTCCTTAATGAACTTGAGGGCTTTCGGTTCGACCCGGAGCAGGTCGGGATTGATCTGGCCGCCCGGTAGCACGATGGCGTCGTAGTCCGACGACGACACTTGATCGAGCGACTTGTCGACCTTCACCGGCCGACCCCAGTCCTTCATGTCCCACCCCTTGATTTCGCCAGTAGCCAACGAAATCACCTCGACGGTTGCACCCGCTTTCTTCAAACGGTCGCGAGGCACTTCAAGTTCGGATTGTTCGAAGCCATGGGTCGCCAGGATGGCGATCTTCTTGCCTTTCAGATCCATCAGGAAACTCCTTCAGACGAGCTCCTCTATCAATCCGCTTTTCGCCCTATCGTTCCTGCGGCTTCAAACGCGGAATTTTTTACCTGATTGCGGTACGAAGCGATCGACTGTCCTGGCAGTGGCTAGATCATCACTCTTTCGATGGCCGCGTAGATGCTGTCCCATCGTTGAGTTCGAGCACAAAACCAACGGTCGCCGAAGCTTGGTTGCGCATGGGCATCTTTCCAGTGGGTCCCCAGTGGCGGCTTGTGGTCCACTCCCCTCAAGTACTCCTAGCCAACCCGGTTCAAAATTCCGAACGACAATGCTGATACTTGTCAATTGAGGATAGAAATAATTCACCTGTGTATCGGTGCAGCCTCGTTCCGCATTGAACGTTGACTGCGTCGCTTATAGACGGGCAAGCCGGGGGAGACCTAGAACTCTTTGCAAGGCCGTCACTGCGCAGTGCTTACGGTCAGGGCAAATGCTCCGAATTGACGCCCATCAAGGCGCCTCAGGCGGTCGCGCGCAAAATCTTAAAGCTTTGGGGGGCGTGACCGATCACTCGGGCTCGACCCGCATTTGGAATGTTAGCATTCAATCCGGAAGGTGTGATCATGAGCTTGACCGGCCTAGAAGTGTTTGACGAAACGCTTCACAAAACGAACACGTGGCTCAAAGAAATCGGCGAGATGCTAGGCTCTGATCGTCACGAGGCCTATCAAGCGTTGCGAGTGGTGCTGCATTGCCTCCGCGACCGCTTGACAACCGATGAGGCGGCTCATCTCGGCGAACAACTCCCGATGCTAATACGTGGCATCTACTACGAGGCATGGCGTCCGGCCCGGAAGCCGGAAAAGATTCGGTCGCGGGACGAATTCCTAGCCTGGATTGACACGCGCCTCCCCAACACAGCGCTCGTCAACCGCGAAGATGCTGTACGTGCCGTCTTCAAGACCCTTGAGAACCATGTCTCCGCAGGAGAAATCGGCCACGTAGTTCAGTCTCTGCCGAAGGAGATCCGCGCGCTTTGGCCAGTCACCTGGGCGTCGTCTGGCCCTGTCGCAAAGTAGACAGCCCAGTCAGAAACTCATTGCAACTAGCTGACACACGATAGATTTGCGAATGGAGAGGTTGATGGGTCCACGTGCTTACTGGAAGGGCTATCTGCGTGTGTCGCTAGTATCGTGTCCGATCCAGCTGTTTCCGGCGATCTCTGACCGCGAGAAAGTCCGATTTCATCTGATCAACAAGAAGACCGGGCACCGGATCAAATACTGCAAGCTCGATGCCGAGACGGGTAAGCAGGTAGACCCGCAAGACATCGTCATGGGCTACGAAGCCGGCAGGGGCCGATATGTCGCCCTCACCGAGGATGAGCTCAAGGCGATCGAGATCGAAGGGACGCATACAATCGAGATCGACCAGTTCGTGCCACGAAGCGAGATTGACGATCTCTATTTGAGTTGTCCCTACTACATGACCCCGGCGGGAGAAATCGGCCGGCAGGCGTACGTGGTCATCAGAGAAGCAATCAGGAAAGAGGGTATGGTAGCGCTCGGCAGGGTGGTGCTCACGACGCGCGAACATGTGATGGCGGTTGAGCCGCGTGGCAAGGGCCTGTTGGGCATGACGCTGCGATATCCCTATGAAATCCGGGACGAAAGGGATTATTTCGCTGATCTGCCAGAGGAGAGAGTACCGAAAGAAATGCTTGAGCTAGGGAGGAAAATACTCGCGATGAAGGCTGGTCACTTTCATCCCGAACAATTTGAAGATCACTACGAGCGGGCCCTGCGAGCGATAATTAAGAGGAAACAACGCGGCGAAAAGATCGATAAACTAAAGGAGCGGCCCTCGGCTGAGGTTATTGACCTGATGGATGCATTGCGCCAGAGCGCAGCAGGTGGCCGCAGCACGCCTTTAGCGCATCATCAGCGTGCCACTAGGAGATCCAGGCAAGTCGCGGCGAAACGGTCGTCGATGCGGGCGAGGAAGGCAAGCTAATTGGCGTCGCAACTATACCTGCGAGGGCACTTAGCATCGCCTCCGAAGACCAATCCTGCAGTCTATCGCTTCGGCGCATTTTTCCGCGTTACGCTCGCCCACGGAACTAGCGTCGGCGTCGACAAGCCGCGCGATGATAGCCACGCATTCATGCGTTCAGCTGTATCAACCTGGCTGAGTTTCCTGACCAATACATCCCTTCCGGAACCAGCAGGCAGCTTCGCGACCTCTTGTTGCAGCCGCTCCTTTGCTACCGCTAGCTGGTCTTCAAAACGGTGTGGCTTTGATCGATGGCGCATGGCGGACGGGACCTTTACCGAGCACGACCGTCAGGCGAGGGCCCGACGGTGCCCGCGAAAGACGGTGCGTTCCCTGTGATTTGCGCTTGCTTACGCAGGTCCGCCGCAAACTCACGAAGCTGCCGCGCCAGCCTGCCGTTGTAGATTCGCGCCTCCTAATCCGTAGCCAGATCAGCAATCAAGGCCGATTCGGCCGCCTGGACCTCTATCTCATCGATCCGCTTCTGAATGTCCTGCATGCAACGCCTCAATTCGCTTTGGCTTCAGTGACCGGTAACTACTAAGAGTTGACGCAGTCGAAAATTCAGTACTTTTACGTAGCTGCCTGTCCGGTCGATCATCGAGAGGAATTAGAACTTCTCGATGATTATCTTCCCCCCTGGTCGCGGCACGCTGCGCTACAAGCCAAAAGCCGGAGGCGGAACGCTCTTCCTGTTTACCTTGCCTTCTGCCAAAGCCGGCTGATGATGGTTGAAACATGAGTCGTCGGTTTTGACAACCGTCAACGCCTATTGAAGTCTCCTAGAATACTCGTCGACTAAGCAGGAAATACGGAGTGGGAAGATGCTTATATTCGGTGAACCTCGCCAACTTGATGATGGACTGCCACGCAAGACCGAGGATGACATCCAGCAGGAGTTGCTTGGGCCTCGTGGTGTTCCCGGCAAGCCATCGCCGGCAAAAATGACGCCGCAACGCGCGAAAAAGACGCCGACATATCTGGATCCACCGCACACGGCCTAGCGTTGGCGATTTGCGCTCCATCATTCAATTCCCGCAAATCTTGACGATGGTCTCCAGGCCTGCCGCCTTGCCGTTCCTTGCGAGTACAATGGCCAACGCACGACGCCGGGTCCCGATCGAAGAGATAACACCATGAAGAAACCCCTTTGTGCAGTCACCGTCACCCTTGCACTTCTTGGCAGCGCAGGTTTCGCCGCTGCTCGGAAGGCCGACACCGCCCAAGCTGATCTGACGTCGAGTCAGCAACAAGTAACTGGCCAGGGACTTGCGGCCTCGCCACCGGAATCCGCGCCCGGCGGCACGCAACCGCAGGTCGGAAGCAGGCAGCCGGACTCGATGAAGGCGCAAGCGCTTCCCGACAACATCACCGATCAGGTGCCGGAGGTCACGAGCCCTCTCTTAGTGAAGCTGCCCTACCGGATCGTGTTCATCAATCCCGATACGAAACTCGTGACCGAGATTGTAGGGGAGCCAAATACCAGCGGCTCGAGCTCCGAGAACATCGTCCGTCGTTCGAGCTGTGGCGCCGGCACCGTACCGCCATGCTCGTAACGCGCAAACGCCTCTACGGCACTCGACGGAAGCCGCCCCAAGGAGGGCTTCCTTCGCCGTGGCTTGCTGCGGTTGCCGTTGTCCTCTGTTGTTTGCCGGGGCAATACTCGGCGGCGCAACCAGTCGGGCTTGTTACGCTTGACGTCAACGAGGTCGCGAACGGTTATCCCGCCGAGACGCTGAAGTTGAAGATAATCGTCAATGACAAGAACGAGACGATCGGGAAGATCAACGATTTCATCTTCAGCAAGGATGAACGTATCTTCGCCGTGCTTTCCGTGGGCGACTTCATCGGCGCCGGACCCCGCTTGGTCGCCGTTCCCTTCAGCAGTTTGAAGCTGGACGATTCACGCGGCTTCATCGTGCTTCCGGGGCAAATCGCGCGGCATTGGAGAAACTGCCTGTTTACCTGTACAACGCGCAACCTCAGGCGTCCTCGTCCACGCGCTGATCGCGGTCGCGCACCAATCAGTAGACGATGCCCGGCGCTCCACGAGCACGCAGCGAAGTATCCGCCCACGGGTCACGAAGGTTGAACGGAAATTGAGCGTTGTCAATGCGGAGCCCCGTTCTATTCGTAGTCTTGCATGATCGGCAGTATCCTCCTGCCGGTGCCCCCTCCCCGGGGGCTCCTCCCCCGACTTGGACCGCCGGCGAAATCCGAGCGGTCCTTCTTCTTCGGCGTGCTGGCGACGTCTTGTGAGGTCATCATGATCAAGGACATCTTGCCTCGGTTGGATGGGACAGCAGAAGACTTCGCGCGGCTGGCCGCTGTCAGCCGGATCGCCGCAACTTTCGAAAGTCATATCGCCGAGCTGCTATTCAACGTCTTGCCGGCGGCTATATCAGATTTGGTCCAGGATGCAGGGTCCAGCGGACCGGCAAAACTGCCGCACGATGCAAGGAAGGCCGGCGACGCCGCCGAAGCCACGGCGCTACAGCGGCTGGAGCGGTTGCAGCAACCAACCGCCGATACCTTCGTGGCGCTTCGCCTGAACGGCCAACCAAACGAACCGCGGGGTCTGATCGAAGAACTCCTCTACGGTGCGGGACGTCATCTGCTCTTGTTCCGAAGGACGAGAAAACCATGGCGCCTCTCGATCACGTCGTGGTTGCCTGGAACGGAAGCCGTCTGCGCGCTCTCTGTCCGCATCCCTCTCCTGTCTGCAGCCAGCGAGGAAAGTTTGGCTTCTCGTGGTGGAATACGAGCGTCCGGCCCAGACCGATGCGCCGAGGAGCAACGATGCCGCGCAGCATCTGCGGCATCACGCATCAACGCGGTAAAGTATCGCGCGGTCGGAGAGGACGACGAAATTGCCGACATCGTGATCGAAGAATGCCGGCGACTGGATGCCGACCCTCTCGTGATGGCAGCTATGGCCACTCGCGCTTGCACGTATTCTTGTCAGGCAGCACGACTTCACGACTCCTGCATCATTCACCGGTACCACTGGTCATCGCCCACTACGACGATGCCGGATAGCTGCCGGTTGACGATCGTCAAGGTCACCTCTGGAGTTGCGTCATAGGCTCGACGGGCACGCGCGCGAGGATGACATGGCCGCAGTCGATCCAGGAACTCTTATGTGGGCCACTGCCTGCGAAATGATTGAGCGCGCCGAGCGCTTGCATCGTCAATTCTTCCAGCCGATCACCGCCATCGCTTCCGCAGCCCGTTGGGAGCCTCCAATTGATATCGTTGCGACCGATTCCGAGGCTCGAATAACGGTCGCTCTTCCCGGCGTCGACCGGGACGACTTGAATGTGGCGATCGACGATGATGGCGTTTCGGTCGTTGGCCTTCGCCGTCAGGGCACGATTCCGCGCGATGGCACCGCGGTCCGTCTCGAAATCCCCTACGGGACATTCGAGCGCCGGATTGCGTTTCCGACTAAGGGCCTACGGTTCGGTCAATCGGAATACCGCAACGGATGTCTCGTGCTGGCCTTCTTCAAGCAATCTATAGAAGGATCGATCGATGGTTGACGCATCCAAACGCGAATCCGGCACCACGACCGATCAAAACCAGGCTGGTGTGCCCGAGGATGCAATCATCATCTTACCGATTCGCAGTACACTGCTGTTCCCCGGTGTCGTGCTGCCTTTGACGATTGCCCGGCCGTCGTCCATCGCTGCCGCACAGGAAGCCGTCCGCAGCGGCCGCAAAATCGGTCTGCTGTTACAGAAGGACCCCACCGTTGAGGAGCCGGGGCCAGAGGATCTGCGGCACGTCGGTACGGTGGCCGAAATTCTGCGCTATGTCACTTCCGAGGCGACCCACTATGCGATCTGCCGCGGCATAAACAGATTCCGCGTCAAGGAATTTCTTTCCGGTTTTCCCTACATCGTAGCGCGCATCGAGGAAGTCGGCATATCAGAGGTGATGACCCCCGAGGTCGAGGCGCGCATGAATCTGCTCAAGATGCGCGCCCGGGAAGCGATCCAGTTGCTACCGAATTTGCCGCCGGAAATTTCAGCGGCGATTGAAGGTCTGGATTCGCCGTCCGTGCTCGCCGACTTTCTCGGCGGCATCATCGATATTCCTGTAGGCGAGAAGCAGGATCTGCTAGAAACCTTCGACGTAACCCAGCTTCTCGAACAAGCTGCTCGGCCTGCTGGCGAAGCGAATTCAGGTCCTGCAGCTTTCAAAGGCGATTGGCGAACAGACGCAACAGACCCTTTCGTCGCAGCAGCGCGAACACATTCTTCGCGAACAGCTTCGCCAGATTCAGAAGGAACTAGGCGACGACGACGCCAAGTCCATTGAACTGAAGGAACTCAGTGACAAGATCGACAAGGCCGGGATGCCGAAGGAGGCCGAAGAGCAGGCCAGGCGGGAATTGAAAAGGCTCGAGCGCATGCCGGAGGCCGCGGCAGACTATGGGTTGACGCGAAGCTACCTCGAATGGCTGACCGAGCTGCCTTGGTCGAAGCTGGATCCGGAACAGATCGACATTGTCAAAGCGCGGCGAATTCTCGATGACGATCACTATGGCCTTGAGAAGGTGAAGCGGCGAATTCTTGAACACCTTGCTGTGCGCAAGCTCAATCCGGAAGGCAAAAGCCCAATCCTCTGCTTTGTCGGCCCTCCCGGCGTCGGCAAGACCTCGCTCGGCCAAAGCATCGCCCGCGCCACGGGACGCAAGTTCGTGAGATTGAGCCTCGGCGGCGTCCATGACGAAAGCGAAATACGCGGACACCGCCGAACTTATCTCGGTGCGTTGCCGGGTAACGTCATCCAATCGATCCGGAAGGCAGGAACGCGCAACCCGGTACTGATGCTGGACGAGATGGACAAGCTGGGTGCGGGATTTCACGGCGACCCGGCGGCGGCGCTGCTCGAAGTGCTCGATCCCGAGCAGAACGCGGCGTTTCGCGACAACTACCTTGCGATTCCCTTTGATCTCTCCAAGGTCATGCTGATTGGCACCGCCAACGTTATCGACAATATCCCGGCCCCGGTGCGCGACCGCATGGAAATCATCGAGATGCCGGGTTACACTGAGGAGGAAAAGCTGGCGATCGCCAAACGCTATCTCCTCGCGCGTCAACTGAAATCCGCTGGTCTAACCAGCGAGCAATGTGAGATCTCGGACGACGTCATTACAGCCGTCATCCGCAACTACACGCGCGAAGCCGGCGTGCGCAACTTGGAACGCCATATCGGCGCCATTTGCCGGCACGCGGCTATGCGGATAGCCGAGGCGAGCGTCACACGCTTTATCGCCGCCCCGACGGACCTTCCTGCCATTCTTGGGCCGCGGCGTTTCGAGCAGGAGGTTGCGATGCGAACTAGCGTGCCCGGCGTCGCTACTGGCCTCGCCTGGACTCCCGCCGGCGGCGATATTCTCTTTGTCGAGGCGGCCAGCATTCCCGGCCGGGGCAAACTGATCCTCACCGGTCAGCTGGGTGCGGTGATGAAGGAAAGCGCGCAGGCGGCACTCTCCCTCGTCAAGTCGCGCGCCATTGAATTTGGCATCGATACGATCGCGCTGCAGAAGTCCGATGTCCACGTTCACGTCCCGGCGGGCGCCATTCCCAAAGATGGCCCAAGCGCGGGCGTGGCTATGTTTCTGGCACTGACTTCACTTCTGACCCGCCGCACGGTCCGGAGCGATACAGCGATGACCGGCGAGATTTCACTGCGCGGCCTGGTCCTCCCGATCGGTGGCGTGAAGGAGAAAGTGCTCGGCGCGCTGCAGGCCGGGATTACCACGATCATGCTCCCTGCCCGCAATCGAAGGGATATCGAGGAGGTCCCTGAAAATGCGCGCAACCGATTGCGCTTCATATGGCTTGAGCGGGTCGACGACGCGATTGATGCTGCGCTAAATCGCCCGCAGAAGCTCGATCCCCGTTTCGAGGAAACACCACAAGTAGCGCCCGCGGAACGGCAGGCGGCGCGTTCCCGATAACCGGCATCTTCTGGAAGACACACCAGCCACGTCAGCTATCTATGGGCTCTGCCGGTGATGGATCATCGTGCGACAGCGGGTACCCAGTGCCGCGAGCTTTTCGAAAAGACTACCCGAGCCACACTGACGGGCGTCAATGCATCCCTTGGGCGCATGGAATAGGAGAATTATGGTGCGGAGGCAGCGACACTTCAATTTGGTCGGAAACCAGGTTGCACTTGGGAGAATGCCATGCCGATTAGCACAGTTAATTCCGGTTTCGGCACCGAGTCCACCTCGGCGAGCGAGAATTTGGCTCAGAATTGGTGGCTGTTCCTGCTGCGAGGCATTTTAGGAATCCTTTTCGGCGTTGTTGCGCTGATCTTTCCCGGCCCAACGATGCTCTCCCTGGTACTCCTGTTCTCGGCTTACACACTTGTCGATGGCGCTGCCGGCATCATCTCGGCCGTAAGGGCGATCCAGCGCAAGGAGGAGCGGTGGGGATGGCTGATCTTCGAAGGCGCTGTCAATATAGCCGTAGCCATCCTTGCCTTTCTGTGGCCCGGCATGACTGTTCTGGCCTTCGTGTTGCTTGTTGCCGCCTGGTCAATCGTCTCGGGCGCGTTGATGACGGCCGCTGCTTTCCGGCTGAGCGTCAGCCACGGCAGGTGGTGGCTCGTTCTGGGCGGATTGTTGTCCGTCGGCTATGGAGCGCTTCTGGTCGCCACGCCGCTCATCGGGGCGATCGTTCTGACATGGTGGATGGGGGCCTATGCCATCGCATTTGGCTTCGCGCTTGTCATCCTATCCTTCAAGCTGCGGCTCAGACAGAACCAACAGATCAACCGAACGGTTGCCCGAACGGCCGCTTAATAGAAACAGGCAACGGCATTAATGTAAGAATAGTGGATCGCCTCAGCGCGGTCGCGCGACCCAAGCCAAGTTCGGCCGAACAGACCCTTTTGATTCCAGACACGTCAACTTCGTTTTTTGATTGCTTATCCCCAAGATGGTACCATGCCCTACGAGGCATAGTTACAATGTGACTGTGATCGATCACGAGGCCTACGGCCATCGATTGACGGTCGCACCAGATACAGGCGAGACGATCGTTTCCTTACGACGTGTCGATGCCCACGGGACGAGCTGTCGATCTCGACGACCGTGAGCTAGTCCGCCCCTGCATGGAGCGACTTTTGCGCTCGGCGAAGTTCGACTCCGTCACCTTCGAGCATCCGGCCGCGTTCCTCACAGTTGCGAAACCGATCGAGGCGGGTTGCGGGTTGCCTCTTGCTCGATATCCGGTTGCAAGGCATGACGAACTGGGGCCCAGCAACGCCTCAGACGCGATCTCCGGTAATCGTAGTGACCGCTTCGGGCGATCGATTTCCTTGAGAAGCCATACAGCGAACGTGTGCAGTCCGATTACAACGACGAGGTTGCGGACGCAGCACGGCGCGCGAGCGGCAGGTGGCTGACGGCTTGATGGACGGTCACTCCAACAAGGCGCTCGTGTACAATCTCGGCCTCGGCGATGGTCGAAGTTCACCGCGCGTATGATGGACCGGCTTGGCATGCGCGAGCTCGCGCAAGCCCTTCTTTTGAGAAATCACTTCGACGCTCAACAGGCTTAAGAGATAGAGTTAGGCCCCGGCTCCCTGGTTCGCCAATATTATCTTCCAGCGCAGCGCGGTTCAGGATTTTGACCGTACGCTTGCCCGCCAGCCTAATGGCACCCCGCTGCTGCAGATTGGTGAAGGAGCGACATACCGTCTCGACCGAAACCGCAAGGTAGTCAGCGATATCGTAGCGCGAGACGGGCAGCACAACCTGTCCATCTTCGTCCGAGGAACGACGGTCGAGGGAAAGGAGAAAGGAACCGACCTTCTCGAGTGCGGTGACGCCGCCAACAATCATCAACTGGGCTTGGGATCTGCCTAACGCCCGGAAGGCTACGTCGCGGAGCTCGCGCGCAAACTTCGGATCACGCTCGGCCAGCTGTTCGATTCCGTCGCCGGGATAGCTGGCAAGCGCCGTCTCGTCCACAATCGCTTCGATGGTGACCTCGTCCCCGTCGCCTCTCACAAAGAAGAAGTCTCGGGGCAGCATCAGATCAAGGATTTGCCGCCGTCCGTCGGCTCGGAGCGCGCACCTGCGAACCGCCCCGGCAATGACGCAATACCATTGACCGGCGGAACTCACACTTCGTGGAATTTTCTGACCACGATTACAAAGCACAATCTTGGCGAACGCATCTAGTTGCGTCAACGAATGGGCCTGCCCGAAGAATCCGCCGATAGTAGTCTGCCGCGTGCGCGCTTTTTTTCATGATTTCAACCCTTTTCGAAGGTCGCCGGCACTATCTGGCTCCATAAACAATCCAGGATGCCCGCGTTCCAAAGATTCGAGGGATTTGCGTACCGTAAAATTACGTAACGCCGGCCGGATCAGGGCGACGCAGCTCCGCAGCCATGTGAAGATTTGGACACCAAACAATTGACGGCAATCAACGAAGCAAGTGGCTCATTCCTCTAAAACGGCATCGATTCAATTCGGGCCGCAAGTCACGCACCAGGAAGACGATGTCATTCACCCTGAGCCGCGGGTATCGTCGCGCCGAGCTTTATGCTGCATGTCAGCCACGACCAAATGCTCACGTTGTCCGATCTCAGGGGCAGGCCTGTCATTCTGGCGTTCTACCCAGCTGACTGGAGTCCAATCTGCGCCGATCAGGTGACGCGATATAACGAGTTGCTTTCGGACTTGCACAAACACAGCGCGGAAATACTCGTAATTTCCGTCGACGGAGCTCGGTACCACGCGGCGGCCTTCGCTGTGACCGGCATTTGCATTTTCCCCTGCTCGGTGACTTCGAGCCTAAGGGCGCAGTAACAAAGAGATACAGCGCCTATCGTGATAGCGACGGCGTTTGCGAGCGTTCACTATTCGTCCTGGGCCGCCAGCGAACGATCGCGTGGAGCTATTGCTGACCGGTTGCGGTCAATCCCGGCGAGGATGGCATTCCCGCGGACCGCCCCATGCTGGGATAAGTCTCCTTGAGTATGGCGACCATCAGTGACCATTTTGCGCTTCGGCTTGTGCCGTCGTCGACCAACTGGAATCGAATTTCTAAGGATAGATGCGATTTGTCTTCCGCCCTTTTCCGCTAACCGAAGTGCATCCCTATGCCGAGGTCGCGGCCAAAAGCGCCGAATTTTCCGATGCGGCGGGCATCTTCTGTAAAATGCATGTGTTTCGAAACCAAGTAATTCTGAGTGTTCCGACGATCATGCTAATTGCCGAGAAGCTCAGGCTTTCCGAGACAATGATGCGCCATGTTCTCGAAACGAGACAGTTCAGGTGCAAAGTACGGAACGACTTCATGGGCGGTGTACGCAGTGGCGTAAACGGCACACCGACCCTTTTTCATCAATGGTGTCCGTCATGAAGGTCCGTTTGACTTCGCTTCCCTGACCTCGGCAATTCAAAGCCCCCTACAGCCGATAGCCATGCCTGACAAGCCAACAGGTCGGCGTTGGACGTGCCCGAGCGATTAGCGGTCCGCCACATTGATAACCGTCATCGCCGCTGCCGGGATTGAGGGTTTAATTCTGCAGTGATGATCAAGCCCAGGAGATACCCATGATTGCATTCAACAGACTTGGAGCCTCTCTTGATTCTGACACCCGCACTGCATCGCCGCACTCACCTAGTCACGCCTTGGCAGCGCACAGGACCGCTCCCGACTGGATGATTTGGTTTGCGCTCGCGTCGATCACGGCATTGACTACCACTCCGGCACTTCCGCAAGCCGGCGTAAGTCTCGTCAAGGTCGACTTCTCGGTTGTGGCCAATGGCTACCGCATGAGCAAGCTGCTCGGCAGCAACGTTATCAACGACAAGAACGAAAAGATCGGGACCCTCGATGATGTCATCGCGGACAAGAAGCAAGTGAACTTTGCTGTGCTGCAGGTCGGCGGGTTCCTCGGCGTCGGCGGCCGCCTGATAGTCGTGCCCTATGAGAGCCTCGCCATCGACGACAACGGACAAAAGATCACCTTGCCCGGCGCATCAAAGGAGGAGCTAAAGAAGCTGACGGAATACCATTATAAATCGTCCTAGTCGGACAGGAGCGCGCGTCCGATGTCCGGACCTTCCGATGTCCTTGACCAGCTCCGCACACGAGAGGTGACGGGCGTCTTCCATTCCCGGAGAGCGCTCGACACCGCCGCCCAGGATTTGTTGTCCTCGGGATTTGACCGAGCCGACATCGACATCAGCGCCTCGCCCGATGAACAGCAACGGCGGCTAAACTATCAGGCTATTCCGGCCGCCGACCTTGCCGACATACCGGCAGCGGCGCGGAGGCCCTACGTAGGCGGAGACGATCGGCTTGGCCTCGAAGTCGTCACGGCCAGCGTGGTCGGCTGCGTTGTCGCCCTTGCCATCGCGCTCTATCTCATATCGCGCGAAATAACGCCACCGAGCGTTATCCTCGTTTCTGTCCTCGGCGGGATCGTCGCCGCCGCCGTTGCGATACGTCCGCTGCGACGGGTGATGCAGCGTGACCGGGTTCGCGGATTGGAACCTGCCGCCGAATGGGACGGGTTGCTGATCTGGGTACGGGTTCAGTCCCCGGAGAAGGAAGCATTGGCACAGGAAATTCTGCTTCGCCACGGCGGAGAGGCCGTTCACATCCACGAAATCGATATCGCCAAAACGACCGACGATCTCCCGTTTCACTCGCTGCGGCCCGATCCGTGGTTAGGGAACGAACCCTTGGGGCGGCCATAGTTCATCGTTCGTTGGAGCCAGCATTGCGAAGCACTCTCGGGAAACGGCTTCATCGACCGCACAAAACCTTGTGAGGAAGTTGATGGTCGTCATGGCCGCCTCCATTGGCCAGCATAGATTCCAACTCTATCGTCAAAAATGATGTGAGACAGTTTACCGAGTTCTCGTGCAGACCAGGAGAACAACATGAAGTCCGACAGCGAAATAGAGCGCGATGTTCGGGACGAACTGAAATGGGATCCCGATCTGAATGCCGACGATATTGCCGTGTCAGTCAAGGATGGTGTCGTCACGCTAGCGGGGTTCACCCACAGCTACACCGACAGGCTTGAGGCCGAGACAGCCGCGAAGCGGGTCGCCGGTGTTCTTGCCGTCGCAAACGACATCGAAGTGCGGCTACCAGCGATCGACCAACGTCCGGATCCCGACATCGCCCGAGACGCAGTTGCCGCGCTGAAGTCACAACTGCCAATTTCCCACGACCAGATAAAGGTCATCGTCAAGGATGGCTGGATCACGCTCGAAGGCACGGTGGAGTGGCGATACCAGAAGACCACCGCAGACGCGGCGGTCCGCAAGGTCAAGGGCGTGAAAGGCGTCACCAACGTCATTACACTGAAGCCCAAGGTCCAGCCCACCGACATCCAGCGCAAGATCCAGGATGCCTTCAAACGAAGCGCCGAGGTTGATGCGGAGCGCATCAACGTGGACGTGAGGGGCAGCGAAGTGGTGCTGGAAGGCACCGTTCGCTCCTGGATCGAGCGCGAGGAAGCCGAACGTGTTGCATGGTCGGCGCCCGGCGTCACAAAGGTCGAAGACCGGATTGTCGTCCGGCCTTACTAGTCCTCCCCAAGCCAGCAGAACTTCACTCAAAGAAGGAGAATGCAATGAGGTTAAAATCACTGGTCCCGTTTGGAGATGCGGGCGCATTGATGCGACCCGATTTCGGGCTATTCGGTCTGCATCGGGAGATCGATCGGCTCTTTAGCGAGTTCGCGCAAGGCATCGGCCCGAGCGGCAAAGCGAACATCGTGCCGAACATCGAAATTTCCGAAAGTGACAAGGCGATCGAAGTTACAGCCGAGATGCCCGGACTCGAGCGCAAGGACGTCGAGATATCGATCGAGGACGACGCTCTCACCATTCGTGGCGAGAAGAAGGTCGAAGAACAGCAGAAGGACAAGAACGTCCAGCACAGCGAGCGCAGCTACGGCGTGTTCTATCGCGTGCTGCAATTGCCTTCCGGTATCGACCCTTCGAGCGTTCAGGCAACCATGTCGAACGGTGTGCTGAAGATTACGATTCCGAAGCCTGCCAAACCGGAGCCGAAGAAGATCGAGGTCAAGGAAGCCGCCTAGCCCCGCGGCTGCGGGGCGCGCAAATCGTTCTCCTCCCGGCGCTTTGCGCGTCCCGCTCAACCTGCTGATGCAAAATCACACCAACACATCTGGCGGTCGACGACCGCTCCGCAACCGAGCCAGCGCGACTACATCGAAAGGAGCCAGTCATGGCGAAAGCAATCGGCATCGATCTCGGGACCACCAATTCCTGCGTCGCCGTGATGGAAGGAAGCAAGGCCAGGGTCATTGAAAACGCCGAGGGCGGCCGCACGACGCCGTCGATGGTCGCTTTCACCGATGAAGGTGAGGTCCTTGTCGGGCAACCCGCCAAGCGGCAAAGCATCACCAATCCGGAGAACACCGTCTACGCCATCAAGCGGCTAATCGGGCGGCGCTATGACGACCCGATCACCGCGAAAGACAAGGGTATGGTTTCTTATCACATCGTGCCCGGCGACAACGGTGACGCATGGGTCGAAGTGAGGGGCAAGAGGTACAGCCCAAGCCAGATCAGCGCTTTCATTCTGACCAAGATGAAGGAAACTGCCGAAGCCCATCTAGGGGATAAGGTAACGCAGGCTGTAATAACCGTGCCGGCCTATTTCAACGATGCCCAGCGTCAGGCAACCAAGGACGCCGGACGGATTGCCGGCCTCGAGGTACTCCGTATCATCAACGAGCCGACCGCGGCCGCGCTGGCCTATGGCCTGGACAAGAAGGGCAGCGGAAAGATCGCCGTCTACGATCTCGGCGGCGGCACATTCGACGTTTCAATCCTTGAGGTCGGAGATGGCGTGTTTGAGGTGAAGGCTACCAACGGCGATACCTTCCTCGGTGGCGAAGATTTCGACAAGCGCATCATCGACTATCTGGCAGACGAATTTCGCAAGGAGAACGGCATCGATTTGCGCAGGGATCGCCTTGCACTACAGCGGCTCAAAGATGCCGCCGAGAAGGCCAAGATCGAGCTCTCGAGCGCCACCCAGACCGACGTCAATTTGCCCTTCATCACGGCCGACCAGAACGGGCCGAAACATCTCAATATCAAGCTCTCCCGGGCGAAGCTGGAGGCGCTGGTCGACGATCTGATCGAGCGCACCGTCGGACCCTGCAAGGCAGCGTTGAAGGATGCCGGGCTGCAGGCGTCCGACATCAACGAAGTGGTGCTGGTTGGCGGCCAGACCCGCATGCCGAAAGTGCAGGAAACCGTGCAGAACTTGTTTCAGCGTGAACCGCACAAGGGCGTCAACCCGGACGAAGTGGTGGCGATCGGCGCCGCAATTCAGGCCGGCGTGCTTCAGGGCGACGTCAAGGACGTGCTGCTGCTCGACGTGACGCCCCTGTCGCTGGGCATCGAGACGCTGGGCGGTGTTATGACCAAGCTGATCGACCGCAATACAACCATTCCGACCAGGAAGAGCCAGGTATTCTCAACTGCGGAAGACAACCAGACGGCGGTCACCATTCGCGTCTTTCAAGGCGAACGGGAAATGGCAGCCGACAATAAGCTGCTGGGGCAATTCGACCTCGTCGGGATTCCGCCGGCACCCCGCGGCGTGCCACAGATCGAAGTCACCTTTGATATCGATGCCAATGGCATTGTCAATGTCTCCGCCAAGGACAAGGCCAGCGGCAAGGAGCAAAGCATCCGGATCCAGGCCTCCGGTGGTCTTAGCGAGGCGGATATCCAGAAGATGGTCAGGGAAGCCGAAGCCCACGCCGAGGAGGACAAGCGCCGCAAGGAACTCGTCGAAGCACGCAACCAAGCCGATGCGGCGATCTACAGCACTGAAAAGGCCCTGAAGGAATCGGAATCGAAGATCCCTGCCAATCTCAAGAAGGAGGTCGAGCAGGCAATCTCCGATGCAAAGCAGGCCCTCACTGCCGAAAACCCGCAATCGATTCGCCAAGCGACGGATCGTTTGCAACAGACCGCCGCCAGGATCGGCGAGGCACTGAACCGCGCCGCCTCGCAAGGCGCCGACGCGCAGGCGTCGTCGAGCGGAAGCGGTTCTTCCGGTGAAGACGTCGTCGATGCCGAATTCGAGGAAGTCGACCCGCGCGATCGATGAGGATCGTGAAGCGCGAACTCGCACATGAAAACAGGCGAATGACATGGCAACAAACCCCGTGGACGAGGATCCTAATAAGGCGCAGGCGAATAGCCGCGAAACGCAGGTGAACAGCGTCGAGACCGGGAGCGGCGATCTCGAGGTCGAGAATGAACTTTTGAGGGAACGTTTGATGCGCGCGCTCGCCGAGACCGAGAATACCCGCCGGCAAGGCGAGCGGCGCACAGAGGAGGCACGGAGGTACGCTATCGCGAGCTTCGCCCGCGAACTGCTGCAGGTGGTCGACAATCTGCGGCGGGCGATCGGTGCCGGCAGTAACCGGGCTGACACTGGCCAGCAGGATCCATTGATCGAAGGCGTGACAGCAACTGACCGCATCCTGACGGAGGTCCTGAAGCGGTTCGGCGTGGAGGAGATGAAGGCGCTGGACGCACCGTTCGACCCCGAGAAACACGAAGCGGTGCTGGAGATCGATGCAGCCGGGCAGCCGTCCCGCAATGTGGTTCAGGTTCTCGAGAATGGCTACACGCTGCACGATCGTCTACTGCGGCCGGCGCGCGTCGCGGTAGCCAAAGCCCGACAGCCATCTCCGCAGGCAACACGACAGTGAGGCGGGCTGCGCGCGGCCCAACCGCGTACAAAAGAACGGGAGCGGATATTGGCTGCAGACCCCTATACGACGCTGGGAGTAAAAAAGGATGCCACGCAAGCAGATATCCAGAAGGCCTATCGCCGTCTCGCGAAGAAATCGCATCCTGACCTCAATCCCGGCGACAAGGCCGCCGAGGAAAAATTTAAGGAACTCTCCGCCGCCTACGATCTGTTGAACGATCCGGAGAAACGCGCACGCTTTGATCGCGGCGAGATCGACAGTTCGGGCGCTGAGCGACCGAGGCGGCGGTACTATCGGGATTTCGCCGATCAGGACGGCTGGTCGACCTACACCAGCAATTCCGGTTTTGCCGATTTTGGCGACTTTTCCGGTAGCGAGGATATCCTCTCGGAGATTTTCGGTCGCGCGGGCCGCGGCAGCCGCAGACGGGGCCAAGATGTCCGCTATCATATCGACCTCGCCTTCCTCGATGCCGTCAACGGCGGCAAGCAATCGCTTGTGCTTCCCGATGGATCCAGGCTCGAGGTCAACATTCCTCCGGGTGTGCGGGACGGCCAGACACTGCGTCTGAAAGGCAAAGGCCGTCCGGCGGCCGGCGAAGGTCAACCCGGCGATGCCCTGATCGAGATCAGCGTTCAGCCGCACCCCTACTTCACCCGCAAAGGCGACGACATCTATCTGGATCTACCGATCTCGCTGAAGGAAGCGGTGCTGGGCGCAAAGATCAGCGTCCCTACGCCGAGTGGGACGGTTACGGTGACGGTGCCGAAATGGTCGAGCACCGGTCGCTTGCTCCGGCTCAAGGGGCGCGGCGTTCCGCGTCCTGACGGTGGCAAGGGCGACCAATACATTACACTGAAGCTGGTGCTGCCGCAAAAGCGGGATCCGGAACTCGAGAAATTCGTCGCCCGATGGCAGCCGGCCACGGAAAGCCCGCGGCAGTCTATGGGGGTTTGACATGCAAATGCAGGAATTCATCGACCGATCACATCTCGACCTCCCGACACTAAATGTGTGGATCGAAGCGGAATGGCTTATCCCCATCGCTGCCAAAAGAAGATTGGACTTTTCTGATGCCGAACTTGCGCGGGTGCGCTTGATCCAGGACCTCAAGGCCGATTTCGGCGTAAACGACGAAGGCATTTCGATAATCTTGCACCTGCTGGATCAGCTGCACGGGCTGCGTTGCCTAGTTCAGGATATCCACACCATGGAGACGCTGGATCGCAGGAAGCATGGCGGCTGAAGCCGCAGAAAACTGAACAGAGCCAATCCTGCGTTCAAAAAAAAAGGAACGACTGATGTCAATTCCCAAGGGCCTCGGTTCGTGGCTGGTCATCATTCTATTGTTGTTGCTGCTGGCAGCCGCCGGTTTCGTTGCGAATGAGGGCTTGCGCCTCGGAGATGCCGAGGTACCCGCATCGGGTTACATTGCCATGGCACTCGGCGTGACCTTCTCGCTTGTCCTCGGCTTCGGACTCATGGCCCTGCTCTTTTACAGCAGCCGCAAGGGGTACGACGAACCTGCCGTGCTGATAAAGGACCCCAAGCCAGGAGCCGATTCAGCGTCACCCGCCTCGGATTCGAAGTAGCAAGCTTCGGATTCAGAGCAGCAATCTTGTGCCAACGCGGGACGTCAATCAAGCCGGCCGATCGGCCTCTGCGCTTGTGGCGAAGGAACGCAACGCCTACGCTATCGCCATTGACCGACCCAGCGCATAGCGCCGATAGGCTGTTTTGAGGAAAGCAGAAGAGCAAATTCTTTCGAGTTCAGACCTCCAATCGAAGCCCTTACCGTTAGATGCCGGGCACAATCGCTACGCAGATTAGCGAGATCGACAAAGCAGTCTGCTCGTCTACGCAATTCGTCAGCGGCCATTGCCGGGCTCGTCGTAATCATCGAAAACGACATTGACGCGCACCCCTTGTCGCTGCACTTGCCTTAACGACAGGCTGACAATTTCCGCTTCCTGAGAATAGCACCATCTCGTCTAGTTGCTCCACCAACACCATCGCATCGACATGTGCACATTGCCTCTGACTTTCCGTCGCCTGCCAGCGTCCACATACTCCTTGGTTGACTTCGATACGATACTGAAGCCGTTATAAGCCAGCCAATCGACAAGCGGCCGAATACTGGAATGCTGCTCCTGATTCTGAGCTATTTGCTATGTAGTAGATGGCGCGCAAGACAGTCCCTCCGACTGCGGAATTTCTCGAGCACTTTTCGATAGTCGAGGTCAAAGCCGAGAGCTTTCGCACTGAGATGAAGGTTTTCCCCGTCGATAAAGAGCGCGATCTTCTCTACTCGGGTACGTGTTCCTCCGCCGCCGCATGTCATAGGACTCAACCGCTGTGTTCGCCTTGCGGTGCTAGAAGCCGAAACACGCCGTGAGCAATTGATCAGCTTTTGCGCCTAACTGGGCAACCGCTCGTCAGCGAAGGCGCTGCATCACCTACTCCCACGTGGCTTCTCGAAGCCATATGCAATTACCCAGGCGCCTTGGCGGCACGGTCCGCAACCAAGTTTGTGACCGCAACTTTGCGTGTTCGTCTGTTATTGCTAGGGC
Organism: Bradyrhizobium sp. BR 1433; assembly: GCF_051547665.1. NCBI lineage: Bacteria > Pseudomonadati > Pseudomonadota > Alphaproteobacteria > Hyphomicrobiales > Nitrobacteraceae > Bradyrhizobium > Bradyrhizobium sp. BR 1433. Next base: position 7,365,600 of record NZ_JBPUGG010000001.1, on the reverse strand, counting down.
AAGATCGCATTGTTCCGGCAGGGACAATGGCAGCCCGGCTTGCAAACTTTCCCAACCTGTTGAGCGGACACTACCCCTAGCTTCTTACCGGCTGATTCTTCTTATCGCCTCAGAATCCTGAAGCAAGGTCGACAGGAGCGCCGCCTCGAACATCTCGCTTCACAGACTATCAGCCTCGTCCTGAAGTCCTGCATTTCCGGCGATATCGGCGCCGGGCTGGCGATAAGCACAATGGAGGGCTACGCCCCGCTGGATGTTGGGCCTTCCGGCCACAAGCGGCATTGAAGTGTTGGAGGCGCGGCATCGCATCCGAGACCATTTGCGGCCATCGCCATGGCGGCCCAGGCAGTATTCAGGTTGCTGCTCGCGCCATGCGGGCGTACTCGAATTTCTGAGACACCACATAGCGAGCAAGCATAGCTGGAAGCCATTGAGGCCGCCTTCGTGAACGGAGGGACGACTGTTCGTGCCGAAGGACCGCCGATGCCACGCGCCGCGTCAATATCCTTACGCGAAAGCAAAGCACTTCAGTCGCTGATCGACGACAGCTCCAATAAGATGACCGCTTATCAGCGGGCCTTAGCGTGCGCACGATCGAGGCTCAGCGCGCCCGTATAATGGTGCGGCCCGGCATGCGATCAAACTGCGGAAGCGCTTTGTCTCGGCATCAGGGCGCGGCTGGCCTAACGCAGTTCGTGGTCAGCGCTATAGCTCAGGTCGATAAGTTGGGTCGGAATTGCTAGCCGCCGAGCCGCACGGAATCATGTTCGTTCTTCTCCTTAAGACATTTCGATCGATAATCCTGACGGTGCGTTTTCCCGACAGCGTGATCGCGCCGCGCTGCTGCAGGCTAGTGAAGCAACGACAAACGGTTTCGACCGAAACTGACAGATACTCGGCGATGTCGTAACGGGTCAGGGGCAATACGACCTGCCCCTTATCATTCGACGAACGGCTCGCCAACGCAAGCAGGAATGAACCGACCTTTTCGACCGCCCTTACGCCGCCGATGATCAGCAATTGGTCCTGAATCCGCGACAGGGTCTGAAATGCGACACTGCGGAGCTCGCGGGCGAACTCCACATCGCGCTGCGCCAATTGCTCGACCCTTTGACTAGAGTAACTAGCCAGCGCTGTTTCCTCGGCGATCGCCTCAACCGTTAGATCTTCGTTTCCATCGACGACGACGAAGAAATCTCCCGGCAACATCAAGTCGAGAATCTGCCGCCGCCCGTCTGAACGGATGGCGGATCGCCGAACCGCTCCCGAAATTACGAAGTACCAATGGGCCGCCGGCTCCGAATTGACTGGAACCTCCTGGCTCCTGGCAATCAGCATTATCTTGGCATGCTCATCGAGCTGTTTCATCGCATGGTTCTGCGCGGCTAACATTCGCCGATAGTAGTCTAGTGCGCGCGTTTTCGCCTTCATCGCTGCACCTTTCTGTTCTCGTTCTTCTTCATGCTGCCCATTCCCACCACACTAACCCTGCTATCGCCCTGATGATCCGACCTTTTTACAAATCTCCGTACCGTAAGAATACGTAATCGGCCGCCAAGGAGCTCCCTACGGACCGCAATAATTGATCGCAGTCACAACACGCTGGCGCTGCGTGCGGTGTAAGAACGAAAGTTGGAAATCAAGCGTAGGCGGAAGAACACTCATGGCCCCCTTGAAGGCGCAGATCAACCAAAGTGTAACATCCGCGGACAGATGACGTCCGCCAGACCAGCAGCCGGGCTACTGGGGGAAGCTGACGCATTGCTGGAGAAGCATTTGATTGAAGATCCTGACGCGCTGAGACGCCTTTCCGTTTCGCAAGCGCGGACGCGACCAAGCCGCGGTCGAAAGAGGCGGTGGAGGGACTTTATCAGCTCGCCACAAGGAGCGATGAAAATGCTGAAGTGGTGAAGGCGGTCGCAAGCTGGAGGTTTTGATATAGCGCTAACACGTTTATCCTCAGTGTTTGGCGCGTGCCTCAAGGATGGCAATCACTGCATCATCAAAGGCCTTGCTGTGTGCCACCGACATCGAGTGGCCTATCTTAAAATTACGGTGGCCTAATTTGATTTGAACGAATGCCGAGTGCATGAATTTGGCAATTCGTCATGAAAGACCATGCTACGGACCGGCAAGGCCAGCCTCTTTCAGGACAACGAAGACGCGTCAACCGTCGATCTCATCCCGAATGAACTTAAGACGTTAATACCGAGGACGACTGCAAGACCTGCAAGGCACCGGTGAAGTCATAACGCTGAAGCAGGGCCGCATCAGTTGGCGGCCTCTTTCATTGCATCGTGCCCATGCGGGCAGGCGCAACGTGTGGCCGTACATCAGCGCCCCGGTTGCCGCAGGCCATGCAGACGAACCGCAGCTCGGTCTCCGATCGCCGGGCTTCGTCCGGCCATCGATCGGAGGCCATCTCGATTGAACGACTGCAGCGATAGTCTGGCGGCTGACGCGTTCCAACCATTTTGTCGTAGTCATATCGTTGCTCTGACCGTTTGGTTGACAATCGTCAGTGAGGGCGGTTCTCGAGGTGGCTAGGATTGCAATGAGGTTCTTCCTTATGCAGGAGCAGGCGATGGATGACGTGGTGACAGCGACACCAACGCAAGAAGCGAGCCGGAAGACGGATACCGCACCACTGTTCCTGCCGTACCGCCTTGGTCCATTCAATCTGTCCCATCGCGTGGTTATGGCCCCGCTGACGCGCTCGCGCGCTCGACAGCCCGGCAATGTGCCGGGCGCGTTGGCGGCTTGCTACTATGCGCAGCGCGCCTCGGCCGCGCTGATCGTCAGCGAAGCGACGCAGGTGTCGATGCAGGGTCAGGGCTATGCCTGGACACCCGGCATTCATAGCCGCGAGCAGGTCGAGGCGTGGCAACGTATTACCGACGCGGTGCATCAGGCGGCGGGCCTGATGTTTTGCCAGCTCTGGCACGTCGGCCGCATTTCACATCCTGCGCTACAGCCCGACAACATGCTGCCCGTCGCTCCCTCGGCCATCATCCCTGCTGGAAAGGCCTTCATCGAAAACGAACGGGGGGAAGGCACGCTCGTTCCCTTTGTACGACCCCGCGCGCTTGACATCGAGGAGATGCCCTACGTGGTGGCGCAATATGTGCGTGCGGCAAGGAATGCAGTGGCGGCCGATTTCGACGGCGTGGAGATCCATGCAGCCAACGGCTATTTGCTCGACCAGTTTATCGAAAGCGGCACCAATCGGCGCGCCGACGCCTATGGCGGCGCGGTGGAGAGCCGCACCCGCCTGCTATTTGAAATCGTCGAGGCCCTGACGCCGGTCTGGGGACCGGATCGCATCGGCGTGCGCATATCCCCGTTGGGAAAATTGAACGACATACATGACGACAACCCACAAGCAACCTTTGGCTATGTGGCCGAACGCCTGAGCGAATACGGGTTGGCCTATCTGCATATGGTCAACCCCGCGCTCGAGCAGATGCAAAGCGGGAAAGAACCGGATCCAGCCGCTCTGGATATGGCGAAGCTGGTCCGGAACAGGTTCAGGGGAACCCTGATCGTGGCAGGCGGCTTCGATGCCGAGAGCGGAGCGCAGTGGCTTCGGGAGGGATGGGCCGATCTGATCGCGTACGGCCGGAAATTCCTCGCCAACCCCGACTTGCCAGACCGTCTGCGTCTGGGCGCGGCACTCAACGCCGATGATCCCAGCAGTTACTACGGCGGAGGTGAGAAGGGATACACCGACTACCCGTCGCTGGCCCAGGACCGCGGCGAACAGCCCAAGGCGTGCGTGGACCAGAGCTGGCGATAATCAAAGCTTGCATTGCAAGAGCGCAAATTGACGGCCGTCATGGTCTATCGAACCCCGCATACTCATGGTGATCGACGCAGCGAGTGCCGCCCGGCCGAGCGCGATGCGAGGACCATCCGCGATGACATTTCAATCCGTCAACCCCACCACCGGTGAGCCATTTGCGACATATGAGGAATGGTCGACCGAGAAGGCGCAAGACGTCGTCGGCACGGTTCACCAGGATTACCTCGCCTGGCGCCGCACCGGTTTCGAACACCGCGCTTCGCTGATGCGCAACGCAGCCGAGATCCTGAACAAGGAGGCGCGCGAATATGCAAAGTTGATGGCGGAGGAGATGGGAAAGCCCTTCCACGAGGGTGTTGCAGAGGCCGAGAAATGCGCCAAGACTTGCGAGTACTTTGCCGACAATGCGGAGAATTTCCTGACACGTCAGCCGGTATGGACGGAAGCATGCAGGACTTTCGTCGCGTTCAACCCGCTCGGGGTAGTGTTGGCGGTCATGCCCTGGAATTTTCCATTCTGGCAGGTCTTTCGTTTCGCAGCACCGAGCCTGATGGCGGGCAATGCCGCGTTGCTCAAGCATGCCTCGAACGTTCCGGGTTGTGCGCTTGCGATCGAACAGATCTTTCGCGACGCCGGCTTTCCCGAAAATCTGCTCCGCACATTGATGATCACAAGCAAGCAAGTCGAGGCCGTGATCGAGCATCCGCTCGTGCGCGGGGTGACCCTGACGGGCAGCGGCGCCGCCGGGCGCGCAGTCGCGAGCAAGGCTGGCGCCATGCTCAAGAAGACGGTGCTCGAGCTGGGCGGCAGCGACCCCTATCTGATCCTGGAAGATGCCGATACCGATTCCGCCGCCGCCATATGCGCCAGAGGCCGGCTGCTGAATTCGGGCCAGAGCTGCATCGCTGCCAAGCGATTCATCGTGGTCGAAAAGGCCAGGCCGGCTTTCGAGAAACGCTTTGTCGAGCTGATGAGCCAGACCAAGATGGGAGACCATTCGAACATGGGACAGAGATAGGTCCGCTGGCGCGGCACGATTTGCGCGACTCCTTGCACCGGCAGGTCGTCGCAAGCGTCGGAAAGGGAGCGCGCCTCCTCCTCGGCGGCAAGGTGCCCAATCATCCGGGAGCCTACTATCCGCCGACAGTCCTCACCGACGTAGGGAAAGGCATGCCGGCCTATGAAGAGGAATTGTTCGGTCCGGTTGCGGCAATCATCCCGACCCGGAACGAGGCCGAGGCGATTGCGGTCGCGAACGACAGCCCATTCGGACTTGGCGGCGGCGTGATCACCCGCGATCTTGTGCGCGGAGAAAGGATTGCAGAGTTCGAGATTGAATCGGGAATGGTCTTCGTCAACGACAACGTTCGTTCCGATCCGAGAGTGCCTGTTGGAGGCATCAAGGAAAGCGGCTATGGGCGTGAATTGTCCTGCTACGGCATCAGGGAGTTCGTCAACATCAAGACTGTGATGGTGTACTCATGAGGCTGCAGGCGCGGCCGATGGCGCATGCTGGCGTAACCATTGGCGCAACGCCTCGGCACCCACAGCTCCAGTGCGTTGGGCGACGATATTGCCTTTATGGAATAGCATCAGCGTTGGAATGCTTCGAATGTTGTAACGGCCTGACAGCTCGGCCTCGGCCTCTGTGTCAACCTTCAGAAAACGAAGTTCGGGTTCGAACTCGCCGGCGGCGCGCTCAAAAGCCGGTGCCATCCCCTTGCAGGGCCCACACCACTCCGCCCAGAAATCGACCACGACGGGAATATCGTTGCGCTGGATGTGGGTGGCAAAGCCGCGAGCGGAAACCGGCGTCGGATGCCCCGTAAACAGGAGTTGGTGGCAATGGCCGCATTTCGCCCGGCGCGCATCCTTCCCGGCCGGAATTCGGTTGATGCTTGTGCAATGCGGACAGACGATGTGGCGGATTTGTGTACTCATGTTAGGATGGCTCCCGAACTGGGCTCAATGCGTCGCCAGAGGTTGTTTGCGGTGCGGCGGCGGAAAGGTTTCATCGAGATCGGCGAGATCCTGTGGCGTCAAGCGAACGTCTAGGGCGCCACGATTCTCGCGAACATGTTCCGGCTTGCCCGACTGCGGTATCGCACATACGCCGTCCTGGCGTAGCACCCATGCCAGCGCCACTTGTGCCGGGGTCGCGCCGAGACGAGCGGCAATGGTCTTGAGTGTGACATGACGCAACACTCGGCCCTGCTGGATCGGCGAATAGGCCATAACGGGGACGCCGCTGCTCTGGCACCATGGCATGAGGTCGAACTCGATGCCCCGACGCTCGAGATTGTAGAGCACCTGATCGGCCGCGACGTTGGCACCATTGGGCAAGTCGACGAGTTCCTGCATGTCGCCGATATCGAAATTGCTGACGCCCCAGTTCCGAATCTTGCCTGCGCCCACCAAAGCCTCGAAAGCATCGACGGTTTCTTCCAGCGGAGTGAGTCCTCGCCAATGCAGCAGATAGAGATCGATCTCATGCACCCCAAGCCGGGCAAGACTTCGGTTGCAAGCCGCTATCGTGCCCTGTCGTGTGGCGTTCTGAGGCAGCACCTTGCTCACCAGAAAACTCTCGTCGCGCCGTCCCTTGATGGCCTCGCCGACAAGCCTTTCGGCGCCACCGTCGGCGTACATTTCGGCCGTGTCGATCAGATTCATGCCGAGATCGATGCCCAGACGTAGCGCTTTGATCTCGTTGGTCCGGTTCAGCGGATTCTCGGCCAGGTGCCAGGTCCCTTGGCCGAGCATTGGAATGTGTTCACCTGAAGGTAGTTCGATAGTACGGGTGGCCTCCGTCACGGTCATGATGTGACTCCTCTGTCCTTCACGGCAGACTAATTTTCACGCATAGGCCGGCGTGACGAATGGCGCAAAACTGAACATCGCCGCTGCCTGGATGGATAAACCAGATCACCGGCAGGAACGGGTTCAATATCGTGGACCCCGTCACTGGATGGGCCACATATGTCTCGTTTAGCGATGGCCGGCCGATCGTCGGGTCGAGCTTGACGCACGAACCATTGTTCGCTGTCAGGTCACGATAGTTGTAGCGCGCCGAACATACAAACATTTGATTTTCCTTCTTGTCGACTACATAGGCCGTAGCCGTCCGATAAGAGGTGTTGGATTTGACATCCGGCTCAGGGAGCAACTCGTAGCGTACGTTGCCTTGGGCGAACGCTGGCGATACGACAGCGATCGCGAAAACCGTGGCGATGCCTTGCATCATCTTTCGCATGGCCAATCCCGAATGAATAACCCACGCTAGCCCGCTCCTGGAGAGGAAGCGTTGACCGCTGTCAATTCAGGAATGGAACCCGGCATTGCTGGCCGATAGCTGGCAAGAACTGATCAGTCGGTGACTACCCCTCGCCGCGCCGTCGGCGTTCGTGGCGCGCATGATCGCACAGTGTCCGCTCGACAAGATACGCCTCTCATGGAGCTGTGAGATGAGGCGTTACCTGCAAAGGAACGTTGCCCAAGTTGCCTGTCCGGTACGTGGAGCGCTTTGCAGCGACGGGTACACTCGAACTAGTATACATCAATTGTCCGGGCGGCGATCCGCTCTATGGCCCCGCCTCTCCACACTTGCGAATAGCGAACTGCATTCGTCTCAGTGAGGGCTCGCATCTAGCGTGAAGAATAGGCGATCAGCAACCCTCATCACGTCGAGACCTGTTCCAACTCCGCATCGCGGCAGATCCACGCCGCCATCGAGCATTGGCCGCATGGTGACTTCGAGTGTGCGATTGCTCTGGCCAGTACCGGGGCGGAAATGTTGCCCGACGTCGACGAACCCCATTTCCGGGAGCTGCCAAACATCTCGCGCGTCAGTGAGATATCCAACTGGTTGATCCGCGGCGCATCTCGAGAGTGCCTGAAAAGCGGTCAAATCGACACGGTAGTTATTGAAGAGCTCGACACCGTCCTCGCGATCCATCGCGCCATCCTGAAGTTCGAAGCGGTCTTTTGGAAGGACAAGACCCCGCAGATGAAGAGCTTGCGCAATGCACGCGCACGCAATGCAGGTCAAATCCCAATCATTCTAAAATTGCTCGTTGTCAACGACAGCGTTGACTCATGACGTTACCATTCAGATCGCGCCCGCAGCTCCAACATCCCGACGCGAGACTGATGTGTTCGCAACGCGCTTGAAACGACCTATTGCCATTTCGGCTGCTTGTATCCTGGCGCTGGCATCGCCGATACTATCGGCGCACGCCCGCGACGACGGCCGCCACGTCAATTCGCCGCTAAAAGCCTGGTTCGACCAGCTCAGATCGGGCAAGGGACCCTGCTGCTCCGACGCCGACGGCACGGCGGTCAGCGATGTCGATTGGGAAACCCGCGACGGCCACTACCGCGTACGGCTCGACAACCAATGGATTGACGTTCCGGATGAGGCCGTCATCACCGAGCCGAACAGGGTGGGAAGAACCATGGTTTGGCCGATCCGCGACTACATGGGAGCCACGGTCCGCTGCTTCATGCCGGGCAGCATGACTTGATTTGAAATGCCGAGGCACCTGATCTTAGCCCAGCGCCAGGGTGACTTCCTCCGCCAGTTCGTTGAGTCCATGGCTTCTGTAAAATCGGCTTCTGAAGAACCCGCATCCTGCAATTTCTTTCATGATCCATCTCACCATTCTCGCTCATCAATATGAATGGTAAAGAGGGTGCAATCGGCTCACCGTTTTGGCAAGATCGATGGTATTCTTTTCCGAGATGGGGATGTAAGCCGAAGGTGACGTAGACTTAATCGCGAGGCAGTCTGCGGGCACGCCGACTCCGGCCATCGTATAATACCAGGTGCCTCCGAGAACGGCGAGCCATGTGCCGGCGGCCGCAAAGTAAAGACAAAGCAGAGCAAAGATCGTATCTGAGCACACCGGTCGAGAAAGCAGCATCAGCAATATGGACCATTCGAGAGCGTCTGGTGGCCCAACTGGCGCGGGCTGCTTTTCTAGCTCTGCCGCTCGAGTGCGCCCTTGACAGCCGTCAATTTCCGGCCTGCGCCTCATGTGCTTTATTTTCGCAACCGACGGCAACATCCAACATCGCCAAGCGTTGGGCCCCACTGCCAACCGGTCAAATTGCAAGGAGAGACAGCATGAGAATTTTCGCGATAGGCCTTGCGGTCATTATGACGACTTTGGCCGCATGGCCCAGCTCAGCTCAGGTCTGGGAAGAAGAAGTCGTTCGTCCTCCACCTCGCGTGGTCGAACGCGACGTGATCGTGCGCGAGCCGGCGTGGCGTAGCTACGCCTGGGACGACTGCCGGATAGTAGTCGAGCGCCACCACCGGCCCGACGGCACATTGATCGTTCGCAAAGTCCGGCGCTGTTAGAACTCGCGGACGTGTTCCTGCGCTGGCAGGCGTCGGCGCGGCGAGGATCACGCCATGCCCGCTACGGCGGGCGGCCCGCGAAGAAACCGTCCATCTCAATACGACCGTAGCGGCGTTGGGGGGCCGCGGCGTCACGGATGTCGCAGGTTGGGGAGCTTGGGCTGCACCATGATATTGACCATCTCCTGTCGAGGCAGTGAGTTGCGCCCTTTGGCACTCCCGAACAGTCGACGTTGGATTCGGATTTATGCGAATTGCACAGATTGCCCCCATTGGCTGTTTTCCAATCGAATGGCCAGAGCCGTTCGGCCTTTTATGATCGAAGCAATGGCATGCGCGACGCCAGTAATTGCCTATCGATCCGGCTCGGTGCCAGAGATAGTGGAGGAAAACGTTACGGGCTTCGTGGTCGAGGGTGAGGAGGAAGCATTTCATGCAGTAGCCGCCTCTGCCAGATTGACCGCCGCAGGGTACGTGTACCTTTCGAGGAACGCTTCACACAAATCGTATGGCAAAAGAATACCTCGATAAGTACGAGTCCTTGATGCGCGTCCGAAGGCTCTCGAGGGCAATCTGAGCCCACCGCGCGTTACGCTTCCAAAGTAATCGTCGCCGAAGGAAACACGAGCGTATAAATTCGCATCAGTCAGCTAGGACGCGCCGTCGAAGCAGGTCATGAGAGGCCGGTCACAATGCTATCTGTTTGCTAAGGTTTCGTAGAAATGTCGCTTGCCTGCTGCAGGTCGCGTTAGCTCCTCGAGCATTGACGGCCGGAAAAGTCGCGTCAGATCGCCAGTCCTCGCGTGCGGGGACGCGCTGCGCGACCTTCGAATTGGCCAGCCCGGCCGGTGGTTTAGCGGCTTCAGTAGCGGTGAGCGACGCCTAGCGTGCCAATGGACGCTGATCCCTGACGTTCAATTGGCGTTCTTTACACGCCGCAACGCTCTTCACTTGACGCAAAGGTCGCTATGCGAGCTGGACGTCGAGTTCACCAAACGCGAGCATCCGCAGACCGTGCACGTGCGTTGACGGCCATCAATGCAGCCGACGCGATGGCAGCGTAGCGCTTAGCTGCATGCAATAGGGTGCAAGCCTCCGAAACCATCGATTGGTAATCTGGGGGCCGATGCTCTGATTTCGAATGCCAATCAAGGAGACAATCAATGGTGACTGACAATGCAGCGCGCACCCGCGACGGAGAGCGGAACTGCGTCTTCCCTGATCGCAAGCGATCGCGTCGAAGGCACTGCGGTCTATGATCCACAGGGCAAGCGCATCGGGAAGGTCGAGCGGCTAGTGATCGACAAGGCCGGCGGCCGCATCGCCTACGCGGTCCTGAGTTTTGGGGGATTCCTCGGTATCGGTGGGACCCACTATCCGATTCCCTGGCCGATGCTGAACTACGATGAAAAGCTCGGTGGATATCGCGTCGACATCACCGAGGAGCAACTCAAGAAAGCGCCGAAGGCCGAGCCAGTGGAAAGCTGGGAGCAAGCGAACCCGAACCGCCACGAGCGGGTCTATGGTTATTGGGAGCAACCCGCCCCGATGCAAGAGGGCCATACTTCTTCCCTCATCATTAGCGACAGCGTGGAAGGAATGCCGGTCTATGACGTACACGGCAAGCGCATCGGGAAGGTAGAGCGCCTGATGATCGACAAGCTCACAGGCCAGATCGCCTACGCAATCCTGAGTTTCGGCGGCTTCCTCGGCATCGGAGAGGACCACTACCCTATTCCCTGGTCGATGTTGACCTGGAATGAAAAGCCCGATGGCTTCCAGGTGGACATCACCGAAGGGGAGCTTAAGAACGCGCCGAAGATCGAGCAAGGGGAACATTGGGAGCAAACAACTCGGGCCCGCAACCAGGACGTCTACGACTATTGGCAGGTCAGATATTATTGGATTGTTGCTGCTTCCGATGTCCCGTGAACACTATCGCGAGGCCTCTCATCGAAGCATCACACCTCGGCGCGCCGCCGAAATCGTCGATTCCTGCGCGCCGGACGCAGTAGCTTCGGTTGGCAAGCCCGCCCCGGGCGCGCGCTCGAACTGACGGCAGAGGGGATAGCTGAGCGGTTCGGTCGCTACGATCTCGCACTGGAAATTGTACATCATAGCGAGCAAAGTCGTGCACTTGGTAGCTGAGGTCCGCCACTAAACCTTGATCCGCCGCAGGGCCTGCCATGCGAACGCCCGTTTGGCGCACCACCATGTATCAGCCGGGCGATCGCAGATGTATCTGTATCGCTGCACTAGACTAACAGCCAACCTTCCAGGATCGCGGCGAGTTTCCGGCGCAACGTCAAATGTCCTGCCCGCACTCCGGTCAGGATTGGTGCCCTCGCGATCCAGCACAGACCACTGCGCTTGCGCGCGTACGCCCGCAGTCCGCATTGCCGACGCGACCCCCGCGACGTCTTGCCGCGAAACTCGAAATTGACCATCGGATATTGCGGCGCCGCGAGTGGGCGGGCATAGAAGCAGTAGCCGCAGCTGATGCACAAATCTTTCGAAGCAGCCTGAGGGCAATCGTCTGTCGGATTGATGCATGTTACACGGCCCCCCCCACAGGGCCGGACCGTGCAATGCATGCATCGAAACCGAACTTACTTGGCTTGCCGTCATTCTCCAGGAGACGTCATTCTAGTTTTTGCGGATGGTGACGCAGGCATTGCAGCATCTACAAAGGAATTTCATGCACGCCATGGCTCTATCCTCTTACGCCGCCCTGATCTGACAAAGGGTGGCCTTCGGCTCATGCATGCCGGTCGATGGATCGTATCCGTAGGTCGTGAGCGTGTTCACGCTCTCGCCGAGTACGATCGGATCGGCACCTTTCGGATACTTGGGACGCAGATCGATGCCTTCGTACCAACCGGCAAAGTGGAAAGGCATCCAGGCAACTCCCTCGCCTACTCTTTCCGTCACAACGGCCTTCATGCGAGCCCTCGAATTACTCTCCGGCCCGGTTACCCAAACCCATCCGCCATCCTTGATTCCGCGGGCGCCTGCATCCACCGGATTGATTTCGACGAACATGTGCTGCTGCAGTTCTGCTAGCCATTTACTGGATCGCGTCTCTTCGCCGCCTCCTTCGTATTCTACAAGCCGTCCCGAACTCAGGATCAGGGGAAACTGCTTGGCAATGCCTTTGTCAACGGCAGCCTTCTGAATGCTGAAGCCGATATTGGGCACGCGGAATTGCCTGGCATCCGGCAGCGTCGGATAATCAGCCACGAGATCCGGACGGGGGGTGTAGATCGGTTCGCGATGGACCGGAATTGGATCAGGCAAATTCCAGGCGATCATGCGGGCCTTGCCGTTGCCGTGCGGCGAGCAACCGTGCTCGATCGCGACACGTTGAATGCCGCCGGAAAGATCCAGCGCCCATGACACCGCATCGGGATTGGCACGATTGACGCGTTGGATGACCTCCATTTCCTGCGGAGTCAGGTCCTTGTCCCAGCCCAGTTTCTTCAGCACGGCCAGCGTAAACTCGGGGTAGCCGTCCTTGATTTCGGAACCGACCGAATACGACCCATCGGCAAGCAAATTGTCGTGTTGCTCCTTTTCGACTTCCTGCCCGTTCTCCATCACCTTGCGCTTGACGATGCGTTCGACGCCGAACCGCGCGCGGAACGTGCCGCCGCCTTCGCTTACCGGAAGATTGGTATTGTAGAGAATCGGCGTGCCGGGATGTCTGTACTCGGGCGTCCCCCAACACGGCCACGGCAGGCCGTAATAGTCTCCACCCACTTCCGGATCATCCTTCGGCGCCCGCAGGGTGACCAGATCGAATTTGGCTTGGTTCCTCATGTGCGCCTTGAGCCTCTCCGGCGATTGTCCGCAATAGCCCGTCGACCAGCCGCCGCGATTGATCTCGCGCAGAATATCCTCCGCCGGCACCGCGCCGTTTTCTACCTTGATGTTCTTGAACATACGGTCGGCGAAACCCAGCTTGCGCGCGAGCAGATAGAACGTCTCGTAGTCGTTTTTCGATTCGAACGCTGGGTCCACGATCTTCTCACCCCACTGCAGCGAGCGGTTCGAGGCGGTTCGCGAACCATCCATCTCGAAGCTGGTGCAGGCCGGTAAAAGATAGATGCCGTTCTTGCGTTCCGAGAGCACCGACCACGCGGTCGGATACGGATCACACACAACCAGCAGTTCGAGCTTTTCTATCCCTCGCTTGGCTTCCGGCATCCGGGTGATCGTGTTGACGCCATGCCCCATGACGAACAGCGCCTGCACATTGTCGGGCTGTGTGACCTGATCCTTCGGCAATAAACTCGCGTCGAACCAGCGCGTGCTCGGAATTCCCGGACTTTCCATCAGCGTTTTGCTCGCGAAGCGCGAAGCGATCCAGTCGTAATCGATCTCCCATACCCTGCACCAATGCTGCCAGGCATCCTGGGTCAGGCCGTAGTAGAGTGGCAACGTCGTCACATCGAGGCCGAGATCGGTAGCGCCTTGCACATTGGTGTGGCCGCGAAAAATATTGGCGCCGCCTCCGGGACATCCGACGTTGCCTGTCGCCAGCAGCAGTATGCAGCTGGCACGGACGTTCGCTGTACCGGTCGAGAATTGCGTCTGCCCCATAGCCCAGATCAATGTTGCGGGCTTCTCTTTGGCGAACATTTCCGCGACATGGCTGACCTGTGCTTCAGGCAGACCTGTAATACGCTCGACTTCCCGGGGCGTCCACTTCGCGACTTGCTTGCGGATCTCGTCAATGCCGTACGACCGCTGGTGGATAAATTCCTTGTCCTCCCAGCCGTTCTGAAAGATGTGCCAAAGCATGCCGTAGATCGTCGCGATGTGGGTTCCGGGGCGAACACGAAGATACTCCGTCGCGTGCGCGGCCGTCCGCGTCATTCGTGGATCGATGACGATCATGTTGGCCCGGTTCAGCTCCTTGCCTTCAAGAATGTGTTGAAGCGAAACCGGGTGCGCCTCGGCTGGGTTGCCGCCCATAACCATGATGGTCTTGGCATTTCGAATATCATTGTAGCTATTGGTCATCGCGCCATAGCCCCAGGTATTGGCTACCCCGGTGACCGTCGTGGAATGGCAGATACGCGCCTGGTGGTCGGCATTGTTCGTGCCCCAGAAGGCCGCAAGCTTGCGGTTGAGGTAGGCGGCTTCATTTGTGAACTTGGCGGATCCAAGCCAGTACACCGAATCCGGTCCGGACTTCTCGCGAATTTCAATGAGCTTGTCCCCGATCTCGTCGATGGCCTGCTCCCATGACAGACGCGTCCATTGGCCATCGACAAGCTTCACGGGGTAGCGCAAGCGGCGCTCACTCAAGACGTCATCTCGAACCGCAGCGCCTTTGCAGCAATGCGATCCACGATTGATCGGGCTGCCATAGTCTGGCTCCTGCCCGGTCCACACGCCGTTCGTGACTGTTGCGATAACCGAACAACCGACGGAACAATGTGTGCAGATGTTCTTACGGGTGTTAACTGTGGCACCCGCGGGAGGCGGCGGGCCGGCTTCCGCCTGGCGAACGCAACCGAGCGGTAAGTCGCCAAGCACCGCCAGCGCACCGATGGTGACGCCCGAGCGGTTCAAGAAGGTACGGCGATCGATGCCCGTGCGTGGTTGACACGGCGCGACAGCTGCTTGCCCACGACTGCGACGTTCCGACTTCCTGAACAGCATGCGCGCCTCCTTATCGGGCGGGATAGCTGTTGACGCGATAGAAGTTTTGAACCTCGGCTGAGTTCGCCCGGTAACGGGGCTTCCGCTTACCGCTACCCGAGGGCTCAGCCACGATGGGCTCGATGGTCAACGTTCCAGCGGTCGCGGCGGTAGTGCTTACAATCGCCAGGCGAAGCAGATCACGCCGGTACACGGCTGCCTGGACACGTCCCTTCATACACAAGCCTTTCCAAGCGGTTCCAACGGGCGTTGGAGATCAAACTCAATTGCCACTATGCGCACAGCACGAGACGTAGGCATCATGACAAACATCATTTTCTAGACAGATTTTTTCCTCCTGCCCCGTCTACTGCGCGTCGATAGCACAGCTCTCTCCGCTGTGATTGCGAACAGTGAGAGTACCGAGGCCTCCTGCCCTGACCCCGTAGATGCAACAGCAAACCGCAAGGCCGGATCGGCGATGGGGCCATTCATCGGGGCTCTCCCTTCGTGCAGCCACGTCACGCGTTAGTACTTAGGAGAAGGATCAACGATGCTCTTGGTCGCACCGCCCGGCGCGGGTTGCATGTCTGGCGGTGTGCCCCCCTGTGGACTTGTCGGTGGAGCGCCGCCAGTGCCGGTCGATAGTGGGCCGGTCCAGCCCTGTGGCTGGGGTTGACCCTGATTGTCCGGCAAAACTGTGCGCCCGGTACTCCAAGGAGCATCTCCCGACTTTTTATCTTCACTCTGCGGCTGGGCTGCACCCATGGAGCTGCAAATGCCCAGGATGAACGCGGCAAGCGCGACGCAGGTACACGAACTTCGCATGCAGTCTCTCCCTCTTGTCGGACCAGCGGAGCGATGAACCTAAGCCTAGACGCATGATTTCGGTCAGCATCGGCTGGTCGTAATCGAGATTGGCAACCGCAATTCCACCCGAAGCGGCCGTAACAGCGACACAGCTCGAGGAAAGGGTCGGCGGACGACTCAACGACACCTCTGCTTGGCCTACATGATCGACATGGGACATGCGGCAGAAGTCCAACTTTGTTCAGATCAGCCTATTCAGCAGCGTCGAATCTTCTCAACACTCGGCCGTCTTTCGTTCCGGGAGTACGGAAGCGTGGCACAGTATGCCGCTGCAGTTGTCTTAGGGCCTTGACGGGGATCAGTTTTCATGAATGGGAGATGCTCAGCTGAGATCCCCATCAAATGATGATGCTTCAACAACAGACATTCCACGAAAGAGGCCGCGCACCAACTCGTCGCCTTTATCTTGGGGCCGATCACGAGAGTAATCCGGCTCGAAATCAGAGGGACCTGGTCTCTGGTAAAACCGAACAGGCGCTCGACCAGGACGAGCTTCGAAAGTTCACCGACAATCAATGTGACGCGACAACAACCAAAAGCCTGTGCCAATCAGCGCTGGTTTGACCTTTGACGGCAAAATTGATGACCCTCAATGAACATCGAACCATGATGCCCGATGCTCCGCCACCAAGTGCCGAGCAGAGGAGTAAACCTGAGATGAGGATATTGATCGTACTAACCTCGCACGACCGACTTGGGGACACTGGGAAGAAGACTGGCCTCTGGTTCGACGAACTCGCTACGCCCTATTACATCTTCAAGGACGCCGGCATCGTTCTCACACTTGCATCTCCCGACGGAGGCCTGCCCCCGGTCGATCCAAGAAGCGAGTGGGCCGAAGCGGAGACCGAAGCGACTATTCGCTTTCAGCGCGACAGTCATGCACAAGCCGAGTTGACGAACACCCGGACGCTGTCGAGCATTTCGGCCCGCGACCATGATGCCGCCTTCTATCCAGGCGGCCACGGGCCGTTATGGGATCTCGCCAATGATCCCCACTCAATCGCACTGATCGAAACCATGGCCCGCACGCGTCGTCCATTAGGGCTCGTCTGCCATGGGCCCGGCGCGTTGCGTTCTACCAGGGCATCCAATGGGCTGCCCCTTGTCGCCGGCAAATCCGTCACCGGATTTTCCAACCTCGAGGAGGCTGCAATTGAACTGACTGACGTCTTACCGTTCCTGGTCGAAGATATGTTGAGGAACAACGGCGGCAACTATTCCCGGAAAGAGAAATGGCAGCCCTATGCCATCTCCGATGGCGACCTGATCACGGGACAAAATCCAGCATCCTCGGAAGCTGTTGCCAACGCTCTACTCGATCGACTGGGGATCAAGGGCCAGACGCAAAAGTTGGTGACGTCGCGGCTCGGAGCGTTTGAATAGTACTGCGTCCTGCCCGAATGCGGCGCCGGTCAATTGGGAAAATCAAGCAGGCGCTCGTCGAGTGAGCAGCAGCGGTCAGCGACGGGACAGCGCCATCGCCAAAATGATACGGTTATGGCTGTGATCTTTGCGCTGCGCTCAAGTTCATTCTTGGGTTTGATATTCCAGGCAAAGGAGAACTCCCGTGAGCCCCGAAAGCCTTATGCCGTCCTGGTCATCGTCTGTTTTGCAATCGTGCTGATGCGGTGGGCACGCATCAATGGACCTGCCAGCATGGACGCATAAAGAAAGTCGCCCCGAACATCCCGGACGCCGCGGCTGTGCTGGCTCTGCTAAGCGCTTGAAACCCTTTCTATGTTCACTTAACCTGTTGACCGGCGACTTTACCGACTTTTCGCTCCTGCCCCTCCGCCAGCAATGCCTTGCGGACCAGCTTGAACTCCTGCAGCGAAGCAGGGTCGATCTTGGGGAACTGCAAATCGAGCCTGTTGAGCGCGCTGACGACAGTGGAGCCGATCACCACTCGCGCGAACCATTTGTGATCGGCCGGTACCACATGCCACGGCGCCGCCTCGCTTGAGGTATGCCTGATAACCTCCTGATACGCCGCTTGGTATTTCTCCCACAGTGCGCGCTCGGCGATATCGGCCATCGAAAACTTCCAGTTCTTCGAAGGCTCATCCAGTCGCGCGAGAAAGCGCTGGCGCTGTTCTTCCTTCGATATGTTGAGGAAGAATTTCAGGATGATTGTGCCATTGCGCGCGAGGTAGCGCTCAAAGGAAGAGATGTCCTCAAACCGCTCGCGCCAGATATTCCTGGTAATCAGCCGGTCGGAATCTTCTCCTTAGCGCGAATCTCCGGATGCACCCGCACCACCAGGCACTCTTCATAATAAGAACGGTTAAAGATGCCGATGCGGCCACGCCGCGGCAGCGCGATCACGCTGCGCCACATGAAATCATGATCGAGCTCAAGCGTTGACGGCTGCTTGAAGGAATGGACCTCGCAGCCCTGCGGGTTGATGCCCTTGAAGATGCTCTTGATGGCACTGTCTTTGCCGGCGGCGTCCATGCCTTGGAAGATCAGCAGCAACGACCAACTGTTCTGCGCGTAGAGCTTTTCCTGGAAATCACTCAACCGTTTGTGGTTGGCCTCGATGATCTCCTCGCCCTGGCCCTTGTCGAGACCTCCCCTCTCCCTGGTCTTCTGCGATTTGAGGTGAAACTCGCTCGATCCGTCGAAGCGGAACGGAGCTACAAAAGGCCTCAACTCGGCTGCGAAAGAATGCGAAGGCTTTTTGTTCATGGTGGTTGAGGTGTTGGTCGGGGGTGGCCCGCAGTATGAAATCCGGTGCAAAGGTATCGAAAGCGCAATTCGCTTCTTCCTGTTCAACGATCAGCATCGTCTCGTTGGCTGGAATCAATTTCAGCGTGCAACTCTGCGCCGCTTCGTTTGTGACATCGGCGACCGCATTACGTACTTTTACGGTGCGGGAATTCGCAGCATTTAGTTGAACGTTCTTGCGAGGCGATCGTTCATCTTTCCGGTCGGTTCCCTCGAAAAGCGTTACCCCCAGCCAAAGCAAGGGTGCGAGTATGAATATAAAAACTTATCCCGTGGCCTGCTATCGGCGGATACTCTCGGTACAACGGCGCGCAGTGAAGCGGCTGGATCGTTCGCCAAGATTAGGCCCGCCATCATGTTCAGGAAATTCCCAAATAATGGGCCGTGCGTCCGGACGGTTAGCGGCAGATCGTTGATCTAATGCTTCCGCAGGATTTCGCTGTCTCGGATATTCAGAACGAAGCGACGATTGAGGCCATCGCCAAGATCGCTTTGTCATCTCGCAGCCAAAGGAAGGCCAGAATGCCCAAGTTGAAGACCAAATCAGGCGCAAAGAAGCGCTTCAAGGTGACTGCCACCGGCAAAGTAATGGCAGCCCACGCTGGCAAGCGCCACGGCATGATGAAAAGAACCAAGAAGCAGATTCGGCAGCTTCGCGGCACCCGCGTGCTGTTCAAGACCGACGGCGACAACATCAAGAGATACTTCTTGCCGAACGTCTGAGCGCGACCCGTGATCACGCTCCCTCGCGCCCCCGCTCGACCCGGCATGTCGCTTTTCCTCTGCTGGTGGGGACAAAACGGACATTGAATAAGGGAAATGTGAGCAGTTGCGAATTTTACGCTCACGCGAAACGGGCCAAACTGTTCAGTGGTTCTCCTTAGCTAACCACCCCTTGGATCCGCCACCCACCGGCTTGCGATCCGTCAATGCGAATGGCCGGGCCGGGAGGGATATTGAGCCAGCTCAAGCGGAGTGGCGAACATGGATACGGAACAAATCATTCTAGGCCTGTTGCTGCTGCTGTTAGTCGGTGGCGTCGCTTATTACCTGTTGCAGCATGGATCGCAGTCCCTGCGGCCGGATCCGGCAACGCGGCGACAAGCCGACTTGCGACGGCAATCGGAAACCCAGCGGGATTTTCAGCGCGTCTTTTCAATGACGAGCGCGCAGGGGAAGGAGGGCCTGATCAAGCGCTGGATGGATCGGACCGGTTGCGACCGCACGGAAGCCATGCGCCTGGCAACGGAAGAGTGGCGCCGGGATAACCGCTGAAACCCAAGTCTATCTCCAAGTCAGTTAAGCGCTAGGTCCGGTTGCGCCTTTAGCCCTGACTTGCTTTACGGCCGTCAACCAGCCTTCCGACGGACCAACCGGCGCGCATTCTTTCGATCAGGCGGCCGACGACATCTGTCATGAGACCATTCATGACGCCGCCGGACGTTCTTCAGAAAATCAGCTGCACCGTATGCCTCGACCAGCGCATTTTCGCCCGCTGCTTGGATCGACTGTTTGCTGATGCCGCGCCTCGATGGCGTTTCGGGCGCGAGACCTCTATCTAACCATCTCCTGAACTCAGTGCGCTAGTGAGGATTGTCCACGGCCAAGTAGCGACGCATCGTTATATTTGTTAACCATCTGCCATGACATGCACTCATCGATGCGCCGGCCATGTCGAGTGATGTTACGGCAGGACCCGGTCAGAAAACGCGTCGCTTTGAGCTCGGCAGCGTCCAATTCTCCCGGCGCCCTGGCCGTCAGATAGAGTTCGATCAACGGCGTTGCGCCGAACCCTGCGAGCTCAAGGCGCATCATACGACGACATCGGCCGGTCCGCTCCTTGCGTGCGCACATGATGCAGGTAGCTCTGTTCGAGAGTCGCGGAGGTTGCGTGATATCAACGCGCCGCGCCGTCCGACCTCCATGATTGATGAGATGGCTGGCACACTGGTTGCCACATTCGCTGTGCCCGAGCGCGAAGGAGCATCGCATGAACAGAAATGTACCCTTAAATTATCTTCCTGATCGCGATGGTCTGCGTTGCCATAGTTCTGATGATCTGGGCCATGAAAGAAACAAGCACCGGACGACGGGAGTTCCAAGCCTCTGAGACGCCGCGAAGCACATATACGCAACCCAATGCGAGCCCCGTTCCAGCGGTTCCGGCGCCCAATAACGATACCCATGCCGGCAGCGCCAGGGGCAGCAGCAGTCCCCAAAACAAAAGCCGGTAGCGTAGTTTATCAGGGGGGAATTGGCCTACTGAGCAACATCGTCCGTGCTATGCACCTTCAGGACCATGGCCCCTGTACGGCGGAAGCATTCCAGGGAAAGCCTCGCGGCGCGTGCTGTGCTGTCAGCCACTGATCGGTAGTGAAAGCCTCGATGGCCCAAGAGCCGTTGAACCGGCCGAGGCCGGAGTTCTTCTCGCCGCCAAACGGACAGGTCGGCAAATCGATGACAGGCTGATCATTGACATGGGCCATACCGACCTGCATTCGCTGGGCAAAGTGCATGCCCCGGTGCACGTCGCGCGTGAACACGGCGCCGCTTAATCCAAAACTCGTTTCATTGGCTACAGCCAACGCTTCTTCGGCATTGCCGACTCGGAGAATTGGCGCCACCGGCCCGAATATTTCCTCTGCTGCAAGTTCCATTTCGTTAGTAACGTTTACGAAGATATGCGGTGGCAACACCAATCCGTTCGGTTCGCCGCCGAGCACCTGCTTCGCGCCGTCTTCGCGCGCGCGGCCAATGCGTTCCATCAACTTGCGAAGCTGCGAGTTGTTGATGATCGGGCCGACCATGGTGTCACTGTCGCTGGGATCGCCGATTTTCAGCCTCGCGACCCGCGCGGCGAAGCGCTCGACGAACGTATGATAAACGGCCTCCTCGACGATGATGCGGTTAACTGCGATGCAGATCTGGCCCTGGTGCAGAAACTTGCCGAACACTGCGGCCTCGACGGCCTGATCCAGGTCGGCGTCCGCGAGCACAACGAAGGGAGCATTACCACCGAGCTCCAGATCGACACGCTTGATGATCGGCGCCTTCGCCGCAAGTTCCGCGATGTTGCGGCCGACTGGCGTCGAGCCGGTAAACGAAACCACCCGCGGAACGGGATGACTGACGAAAGCGTCGCCGATTTCGCTGCCCGCGCCGACCACGACGTTGAGGAGACCCGCCGGCAGGCCGGCTTCCTCGAAAATTTTCGCTAACAGTAATCCCCCTGTCACCGGTGTATCGCTCGCCGGCTTCACCACGACGGCATTTCCCACCGCCAGTGCCGGCGCGATGGTGCGGTTGCTCAGGTGCAGCGGCCAGTTCCACGGACTGATCGCGCCGACAACGCCGACCGGTTTGCGCCGCACCTGATTTTCCTTGCCCGGAATGTCGGACGGAATCATGCGGCTTTCGACGGCATGCGGCACCGAGGTGGCCCAAAGCATGACGGTATGAGTCACTTCCCACTCGAGGTTCGCCTTGAGCCGCGTGCTGCCGGATTCACTGATCAGCCAATCAACGATTTCGCCGCGGCGCGCTTCCATGATCTCTGCTGCCCGACGAAATACATGCGCTCGGGCGGGCGGTGCTGAGGCAGCCCACTCCACCTGAGCCTTGGCACCCCCTGCAAATGCCGCATCAAGATCGCTGCGATCGGCCTGCTTGATTTCGAGGAGGACATCGTCGGTATAAGGATTTGTGTCAACCAACCTGCTTTCTGACCGGCCGTGGCGACAGTCGCCAGCGATCGGAAGCAGCTCGAAGTGGTCATAAGGTTGCAGGTCTATCGTTTGAACTCGCGCGCCAGGCTGTTTTGTGGCTTCGGCTCGATCCGGAATTCCGTTTGGCAGTACGCGCGGCCATGTCCTTCACCTTACCAGATTGGCTTTCGTGACCGACTATGACGATGCTCCACCTTGAGGGCCGTCAACGTCGGGAGCATCATGCGCCGTCAGTCAGTCTCGCTTAGGGCGGCATTGCCCACGCCTTTACAGCCCACCTGCAGCGCGGCATGGCATCAATACAATCTCGGGATCGGGCCTCCGTGCGGCGTCGGCCGATCCGACAAGTCAAGCATGATTTCATCAACGTAACACCAGCCCCAGCCTTCGGGCGGATCATAGGCTTCAATGATCGGGTGATTGGTTGCATGAAAATGCTTCGTCGCGTGGCGATTGGGCGATTGATCACAGCAGCCGACATGACCGCAGGTTCGGCAGACGCGCAGATGCAGCCATGGATCGCCCAGTTGCAAGCATTCTTCGCACCCAAGGGCACTGGGAACGACGTCGTGAATTCCCGCCAAATGCCTGCAGCCTTGTGCCATTCCGTACTCAATGTCTGTTCTACTTCAATGATAGCATAGCGTGCGGGCCGCCTGGCCTGCCTTGATGGTCGTCAACTTTCCAGTGCTTCTGCCTATCGGGGCTGCATCCGCCATGCGTAGCACTCACCATCATCGGCTCGACAATTGTAGATCGTGCTTGTGGGTTTCAATGAGAGAGCCCAATCGTTGGAACTGTCGACGCGCGACCCCGTTTCACTCACGATCAGTCATGGCCGCCAGCACCCCGCCAAAATCAGAGAAGGTCATCTACGCTGCCGTGTGGGCAATCTCCTGGTGGCTCTTACCAAGCTAACGGCAGCCCGGCTGACCGGCAGCTCTTCCATGTTCAGCGAAAGTACGCACTACTTTGTCGATACCGGCAACGAGGCACTGCTGCTCCATGGTTACTACCGGTCGCGCCGGACAACAGATCGTGCGTATCCGAAATGATTCCAATCCGGAACATCATGTCCCCGCGCCCTCAACCGCAATCGCCAAAAGACGATCGAGAAAGTCAGCTTGAGCGGACAGCATCTTGGTCCGCGCGAGCTCTATATCGAACCATTCGGCGCGGTCGACTTCGGGAAAGCTCTGCCGTCGACCGCTTCGGGGCGGCCATTCGATATCGAAGGTATTGCTGGTCAGCGTTACCGGGTCAAAGTGGCCCTCGCCGGCGAATGCGATGACGCGCTTCCCTCCTCGCTGTCGGACTTCCCCCAGCGCCTGGAGTGGACCAATCGAAGCGCTCGGGCCGAGTTCTTCGGCAAACTCGCGTCGAGCGACGTTCTCCGGAGCATCATTGGCATCGATTTCGCCCTTTGGAACGGACCAAGCGGCTTCTCTCGCGGGAATGGGCGCGATCATGGGGAATGGGATCCAAGTCTCGGGAGTATATGTTCGGCGCCACCGTCCGGCATCTGGCCGAGCGGGCGAAGGAAGCCAGACTGACGGCCGACACCGCGGCCTGCCAAGCCTGGAACGCCCGCATGCTCGCTTTCCAAGGCCCTGCTCAGCCCTCCCCAGCTCTCGGCGACGCGCTCAATGCCGGCTACCGCTATCTCGAGGTGAAGTGCCTCGGCTGTGAAACCCATCAGACCGTCGCGCTGGACATCGTCAGGCGGCCGAAATGGACGCCCATCCACGAGCTCGAACGCTACATGCGCTGCAAGCAGTGCTCTCGCTCGAACGGCTATCCGTTCAAGCGTAGGCATCTGGTGGCGTTGCGAACGAACAAGATCTCGGCCATGAACCCGTCCTCGACGTGGTGGCCGGGAGAGCGTTGACACATTGCGGCAGCGCCAGAAGAAAGTCCCGTGCCTCATTGGAACGCTATCAACAGGACAATTGTTGTCTGGGAACACCGGCGGAGGCCGCGGAAGTGGCGGACGAACTTGGATATTCGGGTCACCGGCTAGTGGTCGTCGAGCAACCCGGCGGCGGATTCTGGTTGAGATCGCGCCTCTCGACCGCAGCGGCCAAACCATTAGAACCATGACCTATCAAAGTTCGCGAGAAGCGATTGCCGCAGCAAAGAGGACCATTGACGAGCACCCCGGAAACAGACGCGCCTCGTAGCGCCCTCTAGAGGATCCTCGGATCGGTCCCCGCCGCTCTATCCGAACTGCTTATCGTGCGCCGAACCGTGATCAGCGGCGACAAGCTGGAGAGCGACTTCGTGGTGATCCAATCCAATGACGTCTTCCCAGTAGTCTCTTTGGACAAAAAGTACCTGTGCCCGCTGTGCGGTGAGGCTGCGGTGACCGTTTCTGCTCAGAGCGCCGCGTTTTCGTCTCGGGCGATATCTGACCTGGCTTGCTCCAATGGACACAGACTTATAATCACACCAGGGGGCAAGATCGTGGTTACCCGAAGCTCGAGAACGGACCAATGGTAGACCTCACTGCAGAAACGGCGCGACTGATGAAGGTCACTGAGGCGATCGTCGCTGAGCTGGATCGACAAGGTGTCGCCGAAGCGGTCGCCGACCTGGGCTTCGATCCCCTTGAGGTGGCCCGCGTCGTCATCCGCGCAGCAGACGTAGACCTGGTGCCCGTTTCGAAAGCCGCGGACCTGATGCACCTGACAGACACCCCAGCTGAGACCGCACGACTAATGAAGGTCGCAGAGGCGATCGTCCACGAAATGAACTGTCAGGCCGTGGCGGACACGCTCGAAGACCAAGATTTTGCCGTCATGGAGCTGGCCCGGGTGGTGACCCGCGCCGCGGATGGCGAGGTAGTGCCATTTCGTCGGCCGTATTTCTGATGGATTTGTTTCTCTGCCCCGGGACGCGGCGAAGGGGCGCGAGCGATAGTCCATTCGGGCCAGGCGCTCTGGTGCATCTTATGCTATAAATGTCCGTCTTAGCCAAAGCTGAGTTGCCGACCGCTCAGGGGCACGCCATGGCTGAAATCTTATATCGTTCGAGCATCATCATCTTGGGCTTAAGCCCTATCGCAATCACTGCAATTGTAGTGTTTATGTGAAGCTGCCTCGATCAGCAGACTAAACAGACAAGCGATGAAATACATCGGCGACCGCCCCTACTCCGACCCCGAGAAGGCCGCCCGCAGGCTCATGGAGCACGCGCGAGCATTCGAGCCGATCCAGGATGGCCGGATCTATCGAGAAGATCAACTATCCAATGCTCTACCAGGACAAGGCGACGCCGGCCGAGTACTGGGCTGGGTTGGAGTATGCCAAGGACCAAGGCTGGCTCGAGTACCACGAGAGTGGGACGCCTGCCGATAACCGCCCGAGCGAGGACCTGTTCCTGACTAGCCAAAAATAGGCCGGATTTCTGATTAGAAACAATCCGCTCAGGCACGGTTTTATGGCTATGCGGCCGGCTAGCGAAGTTCATTTAGTCCGCGTGACGACCGATAACGGCGAGGTCCAAATCTGGCTCGCTGCGACCTCGCGCGAAGAAGCGGTTGATCGGGTGCTGGACGAAATCCCGGAAGGTGGGCTGTTAGTCTCATTCAGCGACAGCTTGCCGCCGAGCACATCCCGGCGCTCAACATGGAGCCCGGAGAAGTGCGCAGGCATTGGGTGTCCTGAAGAACCGGCCCCAGCGCTTGGGAGCACGCTGGGGCCATGGGCATCACACTGACCGAATGCGGCTTGGTCGAGCTGATGAATGCCGCATTCGTCAGATGAACAAGCTTCCGCCACGTTCGTTCCTAGCTAGCCATGGGAACACTGGGCTAGTTCTCTTCCGCGCTTCGCCTCAGGCGCGCGCTGACTGCAGCCTCCGTTCGCCCGAGCTTGTAGGCAATCTCGCGCTGCGTCAGATTTGTGGTGCGGAGTAACTGCAATAGGCGCTGCTCGTCCTCTTGGGACCACGCTGGCACTGGAATCCCCCAAAATTGCTTGGTCAGGAAATGCCAGTATCGATTGCATGTTCCTCGATTCCCGTCTATCCGGTCCGGAAATCAGGGCCGTTACTTAACCCGATAAGTTTGCCCATGCGCCCGACAAGGAAAGGCCCCAGCGACTCGCGGAGGCCAGGGCCAGTGTCTGACTGGGCGTTCTCAGCGCCGGTAGCGATGCGGCGCCGAACACGGCGACCAATGCCACTGCATCCGCTTCGTTCCTAATCGAAAAGGCCCCAGCATCCGGATCATGCTGGGGCCAAGTCGGATTCGCCGAGCCGCTGCCCGCCGAGAAGCAGCGGTCGTCGTTATCAGGGCCGAAAGAATACGAAATGAAAATTACGTGCCCCGTTGCGAGGAGCCTCCCAAATGAGGCCCGGCTCCGGAAATTACGTCTGTGAATCTCGCTGGATTTTTTTCCCCGGCGGGCAAGGAACCATCGAGACGGCATAGCGTCTAATTGACGCTTCTGGTCAGCCAAGGTGCCCCCCCGACTGCCAGAAGAAAACCCGTATCGCTCGGGTTGGCGGCCCCCGGTTGGGGCCGCTTTTCAGCGAAGTTAAGACACTCAGGGCATCTGGGAAAACGTGGCAATTCCTAACACTGGTGTTAGTCTCGGGCTTCTCGGGTCACGTCCCGATTCATCATAGAATGACTAGGCCCCGGCACCGGCCTCTAGGCCCCCAGAGGTGCTGGGGCTTTTCTTAGGTGGGCGGCGGCGTCAATCGTCAGTTCTGCTGCCATTATTTCGATATTGCAGGTTCCTGGGAACAGGCACAAACTGCATGTATGTATGGATCAGACCATCACTTAGACGCAGTAGAATACGGCTTCCTGGGCTTTGCCTGCGCGTCCTTTGTCGGGCTGCTCGTTAGCATGAGTTGGCTTCTGATGGGTTGAACGGCCTACGTTATGGACGACCAAAACTCAGCCTCAGCTTGTACCCCTGCTAAGGCCTTTTCTTGGGATTTGCCAACCGACCTCTCCTTCTTTGACCTGCGCGGCACCGCGAATTTCTGCTTAACCGACATACTAACATAAGTTAAAATGTGGCTTTTGCTGCATTAGGTAGCTTATGTCCGAAACGGACGTTCGTATCCGAGCGCTCGAGGATCAGATCGCAAAGCAGATCGAACTGGTCGCGCAACTGATTTGCGAGAACAAGAGCGCGGTCGAGGCAGAGCGAGAGCTTAACCGGCTCGAAAGAAAACTGGTCGAGGAAAGTATGCGATCGGACAAGGCTGGCTTGAGTATCGCGAGAGCGCGACGTTCATGAGGATGCTGCAGCCGGGCAAAGATCTGCTCGCCTGAGCAAGGTCCCCAGGCCTTCTCAATTGTGCCTATCGCCTCTGCCGTTCTGACACGATGTACCAATATCCCGTCCCGACCGCAGCAGCAGCGCTGAGCACTCCTACGATTGCGACGACGCCTTCCGCTAGCTCCATACGGGCCTCATCAAAATCCTGAAGGCTTAGAAGATAAAATCAACCACCAGCACTGCGCCGACGACGCTCAGGACTACGATGATCAGAATCCAATCACCTCGGCGTTCTTCCGTCATAGGGCCTTGCAAGGCGAGGCGCCGGATCGTCCACATCGGGGCCTCCAGCGCGGATTCGTAATCCTGCCCACGATACTTATCTTTCCAACATGCGCAAATCCGATCTCTGCCTGCCAACCGTTGGGAACGTGGTTCCGGCCGGGCCCGAGTGGTTCGACTATACTCGCCGTCGAAGTCGTCGCGGGAGTTTTGAATGACGAAGGACGCTTTCGACCAATGGTGGGAATGGGCCCGGAAGCCGCTGGAGAGCGAGCTGGCGATACCGGTCGAGATCTGGCGTCCGGTCTCGCGGCTCTCACCGGATGAGAGGCTTGACCGTCAGAAGGTCAATGAGGCTGTGGCAGCGCACAAGGAGCCCGACGCCGGTTAAGGCGCCGGGCAAGTCTCTGGGAGGAAACAGCCTGAAGGCTCAGGCCGAGCTACCGTCTGTCCAGACGATCAGACGGATTGGGCGGCGAGACAGCCACCATCCTTGAATTGCGATACCGATGGTCAGGGCAGAGAGAACGATCATGAAGGCCGCAAGCCAGCGGATCCAGAACTCCATCACATCCTGGCTTTGATGAAGTCCGCAAGGTGGTTCGCGGCGCGCGCCAGTGATGCGGATGCTTCCTTCAGCTCATCCTGAGCTTTCTTCAGCCGCTCTTCCTGTTGGGTGAAGTCTTTGTCCCCGCGGCCGTCGTCGGCGAAGATGCGTCGAAACTGGTTTATGATCTGGTTCATCGCTTTGCCCGTATCTCAGAGGTCAGGGCTTCCAACGCGGTACGCGTGCTGTGAATGGCTTCGGCGAGGCGGTCGGCTGCCAACACGCGCTCGTCATAGCTTTCCGTCAGCTGGTTTTCGAGCAATTGGATTCGGATAGGTCAGCAGCAATCTTGTTATCGACGTTCCCGGCCTTCAGCTTTTCCCGATATGCATTGATCAGGCCCTTGATGACGGGCCCCCCGATGAAGCCAATGATGGTTTCCCACATCGGTTAGGTCTTCCCGACCGACCGCAGCCGCGCCGCGATGGTGATGGCCGAGATCCCCATCATCACGTAGGCGAGATACAGCGGATTGTCCTTCAGCGCCTCCATGACCTGGGCCTTCAAGTCGGGGTCACCCAAGGCGGAGGCAATCGGATCGAGCCACTGAAACACGGTTCCGATGCCGGTCAGGAACAGGCCCCAGAGCACCGTGACCGACCGGCCCATGAGAGCCCAGACCTTGCCCCAGAACGTGTCGGCCTCGGCGTAGAAGGACTTCAGCGCGGGGATCGCATGGAGAACCGGCCGCAAGAACATAAAATACGCACACAGCACACCCGGCACGATCAAAATCAGCCAAAGCATCGTCATTTCCTTCCGAAGAGAGATTTGAAGAGGTCAACAAAAAAGGCCCCGATGGAGCCTTTGGCGGGAGACGAGACTGAGGGGGTTGCCGGCGGCGCCGGAGGCGGCTTTAGTGTCGGCGTAGTCGCGGCCCCGCAAACGATATCGTCGGATCGATCTGCATCATCGCAAGGATGAGGCCAGCACAGCCGAGCTGCCTATCCGTAACGTGCTCGATCGGGCCGTGATCAACGAGGATCTTGCCGCCAGGTCCCGTGGGCGGATCATAGATGTCAGTGCCGGCCCAAATGTATGGCGACGGTCGCCCTTTGTTGGCATAGCCCCGCCGATCTCCTTGCCGAACCGATTGATGAGCTGATCGCGCCCGAGATATCCGCGGAAGGCCTCCCACTCGACTTCATCCCAGGTCCGCGAGATCGAATGCACGAAATCGCCGCGCTGGTAGTATTCCAGCAGGACATTTTCCGACTTCAGGATCGTCTGCGGGCTCGCGTAAGCTTCCTTGGCCTGCTCCTCCAGGTCCCGCGCCGGATCGATCGCCGCGTCATCCAGCTGACCGGCCTTCCGGGTTACGGTGTCGAACACCGGAGAGTATTTCACCCGCGCGATACCGCGCGCATAGAGCAGGTAATCGTCTCGCACCTGAAGGAACTTTGACATGTAGTCGTTGGCCTCGAAGGTGAAGTTGATCGCGCGCTGCAACATCTCAGTTGCCTTGCTCGCAACCGGATCGCGATCCTTCCATCGCTGCTGCACGGCTCCTTTCGGCAGCTTCGACATGACGGCCGGCTTCATGGTCTCCATATTTGACCAGAGCATCTGATTGCCGCGCTTCCGAGCCGTCGCCGACGCCTCATAGCGGTACTTGTCGCGGATCTTGCGGCAACGATCCTCCCAGCGCTTCATCGCCGTCGTGTTCTGGGCGCGTTCGATCTCGGTCAGCCAGTGAGCGACGTCACTGTCTTTGCCGCTATCGTCCGGAGTATCATCAGCCAAGGTGTTCACTCACAGTGTTTCCCTCGCAAAACTGTCGTTCTGCCCGTCGCCTGCCCATTCATCGAACGTCATTTAACAGCGGTTTCGCAACCGGCGGCGCGGGCTGTTCAACCTGCTGCCAGCCCATCGCCAGATATCGGAAGGCATCCGCGCCATGGCTGGCCCAATTGTGCAGCGGCGTGCTCTTGAAAACCTTGCGGTCGTCGTCCCACTCTTTCGAGTACTGACGCAGAGCCTCACAGCCCGCCGTCGTCTTGGTCTCGTTGAACCAGCACCGCGGCAACGTTAGCCGGACCGCGTTGACACCATCATCCACGCGATGGTCGGGGCACAGCACCGGCCGGCGCTTCTTGCTGAACATCGTCTCGATGCGGGTACGACCAGAGCCGAGCTCGGGCGCCTTTGCATCGTGCGGGACAATGTCCTCACCGTGATAGCCGCGATCGTTCAGCAGATCGCAATAGTCAGGAATGAACGACGTCTCGCCCCTGGAAGTAGTCGACCAGCCTGATCTGCCCAGCCACGATCTGCCAGCACCAGATCGCCATGTGATCGCCCTTGCCAAGGTCCCAAGCGGTATTCACCGGGACGCTCGGCTCGATCGGAACGATGCCGATCCGCTTCTCCTGGTCGGCGCGCAGCATCTCGCGGCCGTAGTAGGCGCCCAGGATCGCGCCTTCGAAGGAGCAATTGTACTCCTGCTCGATCAGGGCATCGCCTTCGTCGACGCCGTAGATCGAGTGATACTCGAGCCGCTGCTCCTCGATCGTCTGCTGGCTCACCGCGCCAGTGTCGGCGGCGCGCAGGATCTGAGCGAACCACTCCGGATTGCCCTTCGCCATGTCGTACATCGTCTTGACATGGTTCCGACCGCGAGGCGTCGTGATGAAGGTTGCCCAACCGTTGTTTTCAGCCAGGATCGGCGCCAAATAGGCCCACGCCGACGGGTTGCAGATCGCCCACTCCGAGAACGCTATGCCGGCCGGCGGAGCGCCGACCAGGCTGTCCGGATTATCCGATCCAACGACGCGCCAGATCGAACCGGACTGGAACTCAATCACCATCGACGAGTTGTCGATCCGGCGTCGCAAAGGCGCCGGAAACGCTTCGTCTATGCGTCGCTTCCCCGTGTGCGGGTTGATCGCCTCCCAGATCGCTTTCCGGGCCTGCTCGTATCGTGGCAGGCAATGCCAATAGTTGGCCACGCGCTCGTGAGCGGCAATGGCTGTCCGATGCAGGATCAGATCGTCCTTGCCGGCACGACGGTGCCACACGAGCAGAGAGCGCTTCACGCCTCGCTCCAAGGCGTACCACGCTGGCAGCTGATACGGCCTCGGCTCCCACTTATGCGGGAGCAGAAGTTCCGTCATCCGAGAACCTGCGGATCACCACCGTCAATGGCTGGTCCTTGTCACCGGCCAATTCCAGCTTGTCGCCGTAGATCTTCGGCAACGCCTTCGACAGCAGCCACCGGCGCGCATCGAACCGAAGCCGCGAGCGCTGAACATGCTCCCCGTTCAGCTTGTAGACCTTCTGATCACCCTCGCCCTGCTGCTCAATCCAGTCGTTCCGACCATCGTCAGCGAGCTCGAGCACCTCGTCGGCCATCGTGTGATAGCCGATCTCCCGAGCGAGGCGATACCGGTCCTGGAAGCCTTCACGGTTCTCTGCGACCCACGTCCGGACCGTCGACTCCGGCGGCATGCTAGTGTCCCGGCACACCGCGCGCAGCGTCTTCCCTTCCATGAGACGGGCGAGAATGACCGCGGCGATCTCAGCCGTGTAGACGCTCGGGCGTCCGGACCTTGCTTCCTGTTCTGACATCTCGGCTCGGCTTTTGATCGCCGTTCCCTGGCTACAAATGCAAAACCCGCCGCGGCGGTGCCGGGCGGGCGCATCTATTCACTCAAGCTGATTTGCACGCGAATATTGGCTATGCGGCTGCAAAAGTCAATCGGCTGGCGCCTCACGCTCTACAAGGGCTGCTGATTACCGGAAATACGTCATGCCGCCGACGACGATGGACAAGACAAAAACCAAAACAGCAGCCCCAATGATCCACGGCATGTCACGGCGTTCTCTGGGGGTCATGCAGCTTCCTTCTCCGGTCGCGATCGCGTCCTCATCGGGATTTTCAACCTTGGTCATTCAGGTCGCCTTCTCGGCCCAGCTTCACCGTTCCGGCGATGTGTACTTTCTCGACCGCCTTAGGCGGCTGTAGCCCAGGCGACGTCAGCCACTCGTGAATATGGGCTGCTGTTTCGGCCTGACGGGCTCGGCGCAGGTATAGCTCGCGTTGAGAGCACGGCGGGAGCTGCGCGGCAGCTTCCCTGAAGCGAATTGCCTCCTCGGCCAATCTCTCTTCGAATGTCTTGGTATGCTTGATCCGCTTGCGACGCTTGATGACCATAGCGCGCTCCTTCCGTTGGAGGACGGCGGGAGCGCGGTGACAGCGTTCTCATCACCGATAAATACCGTGGGGCTGCGCGGTGATGAGGAACGAATACGACGGGCGAGCACGGGATTCAATGTCCCATGTTACTCCGTAAATAATTGTTTTTCTTGAGAAATACTCAAATAGTGCAGAACACTAATTCCGCGCCTAATGACAGTTTCGCCGTGAATTGTCACGCCGCGATCTCCCGCCATCGCTTCAACAACTCGCCGTGCCAGAGCATTGTCGCGCCCGGGTGGATCCTGAACGCTGCGAGGTCAACCGCCCGCTCCATCGTCGCGCCCGGCGCCTCATACCAGCCGCCTGCCCGCTTGATCGGCATCATGTCGCACTGGACAGCCCGGGAGAT
The DNA here is from genome assembly GCF_051547665.1 of Bradyrhizobium sp. BR 1433. Classification (NCBI taxonomy): domain Bacteria; kingdom Pseudomonadati; phylum Pseudomonadota; class Alphaproteobacteria; order Hyphomicrobiales; family Nitrobacteraceae; genus Bradyrhizobium; species Bradyrhizobium sp. BR 1433. The sequence goes on along the minus strand of NZ_JBPUGG010000001.1, from coordinate 7,332,792 downwards.
GTTGGTCGCGATCGCGCGGTTCGGCCCCCAAAGAGCGGCATGAACGGCCAGCGGTGCCGGGCTAGACGCCTGCAGCCGGCCGATCGTGGCGACCAGGTCGAGCGCATAGCCAACACGGCTCATTTCCGTCCTGTGAATCCCCACCTCGGACGTCACCACATACACCGCGGCGAACTCGCCTTGCCGCAACTGATCGCGGATCGGCTTGGCATAGTCGGCAAGGTCGATCATTGGCCGTTTCCCATTTTAATGAGACGGCGGATTATCTCGGCATGATCTGGGGAGCTCTGGCACGATGACATCACTACGCCTGTTGGTTTGAGTGGATGTTGCCAATGGACCGGCCTTTCGCAGATCTGCGCGGTCTCTTCGAGGGCTTCATTGCGAGCCTGTTGAAGGGCCGTATGCATTGTCTCAATGGCCGCCGCCGCAAGTTCATACCAGATGCGGGCCAAAGGCTGATTGATCAGCTCCGCGCGCCGTTTCTCCATCGCCGCTGCGACCAGTCCTTGCATCTCGCTCATCGCCGCCCCTCGAAACGAGCAGCCTTGTGTTGCCCGTCATGCCAGCGCTTGCCGTCCTTCATCCACCCGACGCCGCCGATCCAGACCTTGCCATGCGGGTTAACGACCGGGTTAACCCCGGCTATGGCCCGCTCAGTCAGGAAATTCGGCAGATGGGCCCGCCCGCCGGCTCTTCGATGGTCTCGACGCCGTGCTCGACGCCGCCGAAATGCTCCAGGATCAGTGCGACGGATTTATCGATCCGGTTGTGAATTGTCCGCTCGCTGCATCGCTCTCGCTCCGCCATGCGCCAGATCGGCTCATCGTTCGCCCATGCCACCAACCGCGGTACGCCGCCATGGTGATGCCCAAGCCATGCCAGCCAATCCGCAACGGTTTCGGCCTGCGCAATTTCTCGCGCCGTCGGCACGATCCGAACACGGGTTTCGTTGTAGCCGTGTGCCAGCGTCGCATCTTCGGTCGCTCGGCTCCAGACCTGCGAGACGTTGAGGAAACGCATCTCGCTATCGCCAAGGGCGTCGAGGACGACAATCGCATGCTTGATCGCGACCTTTCCTGAAGCGCAATCCGGGCGATGAGGTTGGTGTCATCGAGTCGGATGAGCAATTGGCTGCCGCTGTCGTTTACTCAGGCCTGATGCGGCGTGGCCTGGTTTTTGGTTCTCTGACGCCCGGGAAGGGCGGTTGCTTCCTTACGCCGGCTGGCGAGCTCCATTGCCGAGATCGGCACAGCGCAATGACGCGAACTGGTACCTCACCAGTCCTCGATCTGAGCCCGGCCACGTTAGATGGTCTTCGCGCAAAGGCCGGGCTTGTCGAAGTCGTCATGGACGATTGGGCGGATTTTCCCGGCGGCGTCCAGCTCGAACGAACTGCAGAGCACGCTCATTCTCTCGCTCGCGAAGGATGTCATCCGCTTTCAGCGGACGGCGATGATCGAGAAACCCTTCACGGTCGACGGCTTCAGCGGTTGGATGCGCGACGAGATGGACGAAGCGAACCTGCCGCTCGATCGTCGGATATTCGACGGATATTCGACGTAAAACCCCGCGGCGAAAGCTATGTCGAAGACACTCACCGAGGCTCAGATCACGACGGCTAAGGCGCGCTCCCGGCTCGAGCTTGGTGTGCATTGGCGTCGCCTCGATGCCGAAGCGCATCTGGGCTATCGCAAAGGAAAACGGGGTGGCGTTTGGCTTGTCCGCTGGCGCAATCACCACGAAGGCGGCAATTACAAACAGGCGCCAATTGGCATCACCAATGACATCAATGACAGGCCCGCCGACGGAATTCTAACCTTCGAACAGGCCGTCAGAACGGCCCGGGAGGCGGTAGCTCGAGCCAGAACAGAAGCCGCGGCACAGGCGGCGGGCCCGGCTCCTACCGTGCGATCGGCCGTTGAAGCCTACGTCAAGGAACGAGATGCTCGAGAAAGACGCCGAACAGGTCGCGACGTCCAATCCGACGCCGGCACGAAGCTGCGGCGCTACCTTCTTGGTCAGGAAAAGCGCGGCAATCAGGAAGCTATGGACGCTGCTCCTCTCGCATCGGTGCATCTGCATGCCTTGAATGAAGACGACTTGATAGCTTGGCGTGACGGTTTACCGGTGGACTTAAAGGTCACTACCAAGCAGCGGTTCGTCAATGACCTCAAGGCCGCACTAAATGCCGCGTGGCCGCGGCTTTCCGCAGATCGGAAGAAACTAAACCCGGCGTTCCTCGCCATTGTGAAGGCCGGCTTCAAAGCCGAGCGGATCGATGATGATGATGACGTGTCGGTCGCTCGGGATAACCAGATTCTCACGGATGAGAAAGTTGGCGCGATCCTTCAAGCTGCGTGTGAAGTCGATCAGGAGCAAGGATTCGATGGCGATCTATATCGGATCATCGTATGTCTGGCCGCGACGGGCGCGCGGTATGCGCAGGTCAGGCGAATGCGCGTAGGCGACGCCCAGGTTTCTGCACGGCGTCTGATGCTGCCGGGCTCTTACAAGGGACGTGGCGGCAACAGCGGCTCAGAGCCGGTTCCAGTAGGTGACGATGTGGTTGAGGTGCTTTTGCCCGCAATCGCCAGGCGGCCAAGCGATGCACCTCTTTTCGAGCGATGGATCCACGCGTTCGCGATGTCCGATGCCTCTCCGATGCGACGCAATGGCAGCCGCTCCGCAGCGCCGGCGAACATCTTCTCGCGCTCTGCCACGGCCATGCCGGACCACATCGGCGTCGCGACCAGGCCGGGCGAAACCGCGTTGACCCGGACCGGCGCCATCTCGAGCGCAAGCCCGCGTGTCAACGCCTCGAGCGCAGCGTTCACGGCCCCCTGCAGCACGGTGTTGGCGGAGGGGCGTGCGCTCCGAAAGCCGGAAACGAAGCAGAGCGAGCCTCCGTCCCGGATCTTCGCCGCTCGGGCGACATGATAGGCGCCCCAGAACTTGCTCTCCATGGTGGCGCGTGCGTCCGTCAGGTCGGATTTTCGGAGCGGACCGCTGGTCGTCTGCGCTGCCGATACAACGACGTGATCCCATTCCCCTTCGCCGGCGAAGAAGGACTGATCGAAGGATAATCGGCGGTATCTATCCGGGCCGCCTTGGCGGTCCGGGGAGGCCCGGCGAGCGCGGCGTCGAGCTTGGCCGCGGAGCGGGACGCCATGGTGACCGACGCGCCGGCCTCGCACGCCTGCTTCGCGACGCCAGTCCGATACCCGAACTGCCGCCCACGACCAGAAGGCGCTCTCCTCGAAGACGTCCGTACATGCCTGCTCCTGACATCGATGCGTTCACGCCCACGTCACGCAGCCGAGGTGAGTTGGCTTCGCGCGGTCTCTCCTCCTCCGCCTTCGTCGCGAAGGCGTTCGCCGGCGCCAAGTTCGTGAAAGGTTTCAATCACCTGATTGCGGCCACCCTGGCTGCCGATCCGATCGTCCAGGGCGGCCACCGGGTCGTCTTTCTGTCGAGCGACGACGAGGACGCGCCGCTCCCGTGGCGGCCTTGGCCAAACAACTCGGGTTCGCACCCGTCAAGCTGGGAAAGCTCAACGAGGGTGGCGCGCTGGTGCACGCACGCGACCGCACTTGGGGCCAGCTCATCTTCCAGGATCTGTTCAAGAAGGAGCAGTAATCGCCTCATCGCCACCGATCGCGGCTATAGCAAAGCCCGGCGTATGTACGACAGACATTCTTCTACCGGCTAACGCGACGTCCTAGTCCTTGAGGGTCGTGAACGCGTAGCAACCAGGGACCGGCAACCAGAACCAAAATTTGGTTCGATCATTTATCTCTTCTTGATCGGCGCTTCACTCGTGTTGCGAGGCCATCAAGGATCAGCTTCAGCCCTTCTTCGAAAGCGGCTTCGTGATCGATCCGCGGAACGCCGATCAAATCGTCCGCGGTTGCGCCGAGACTGGCTTCGGCCTGTTCCTCCAGCACGCTTCCGACGGTGAAGTGGCTGGACGCAAGCATCGCCATCTGAGCGTCTCGCTCAGGCAAACCGGACGCGATCAGAAAGGCCATCTTGTGCGCGATCCGATCGATGTCCGTGGCGCTGGGACGGCTACCCGCGTGGAGCTTTGCGCCGTCGCGCCGTCTCAGCAGCGTTCGCCGGAAGCTGCGCGTGTTGTCGAGAAACCAATCACGCCAGTCGTCGGATGGCACTGGAAGCGGAGTGGTCGCGTGGGGCTGCATTGCAGTCTCGGCCATGGCGGCGAGCAGTTCCTCCTTCTTGCGAAAATGCCAATACAGCGACGGTTGTTCGACGCCGAGCCGCTTTGCGAGTTGTCTCGTGCTGATGCCCTCGAGGCCAACCTCATCAAGCAGATCTAGTGCTTCGGCAATTACGGCTTCACGATTCAGCTTAGTCATCTTGACAATCTATCAGCGATAGGGAAACTCGTAAACTAGCCTATCACTGATAGATTCGAGTTGCGGGCATGATGGTTGAAACTGGAAGTCGTTCTCTCAAAATTCTCATCTGCGGCGGTGGGATCGCAGGGCCGGCGTTGGCCTATTGGCTCGCCCGAAGCGGCCATCGAGTTGTGGTAGTGGAGCGTTTCCCAGCTCTCAGGGCCACAGGTGCGCAGGTGGACCTGCGCGGGAAAGGCATCGAGGCCGCGAAGCGCATGGGCCTGATCGGTGCCGTCCGGAACAACCTTGTCGATGAGGCCGGCGTCTCGTTCGTCGATTCCCAAGGCCGTGCCAAGGCGACGATGATGGCTAACCGATCTGGTCGAGGCGCCCAATCCCTCACGTCCGATTATGAGATCATGCGCGGCGATATGGTGCGCATTCTCCATGACGCGACCAAGGACGGCGTAGAATACGTCTTTGGCGAGACCGTAGTTGAGTTCGCCCAGGACGATGAGAAGGTCCTAGTTTTCTTCTCGGATGGCACTGCCGACAGGTTTGATCTGCTCGTCGGAGCAGATGGTCAGGGATCGCGTATTCGCAAGGGCATCCTGCCGCCCGATGCAGGGGATCCTTTCCTGCGAATGGGCATCCACATGGCCTATTGGTTCATCCCTCGCACACCGGCAGACGATGGCAACATCCGCAACACATACCTCGCTCCTGGCGGTCGGATGATCATGCGACGAAGCCATAACGCGACGGAAACGCAAGTCTACTTCGTACTCAGGGAGAGCTCTGAAGAGGCTTCAGCGATTCACAGAGCGCCGCTGGACCAGCAAAAGCAATTCTGGATAGAGCGGTTCCGGGACGCCGGCTGGCAGACCGATCGGTTCATCCAAGGCATGATGACGACGCCCAACTTCTACTCTCAGGAAGTGGTACAGGTCCGCACAGACACCTGGTACAAAGGTAGTGTCGTTCTCGTCGGTGATGCCGCACATTGTGCATCCCCATTTAGCGGCATGGGCGTATCCGGCAGTCTGGTCGGAGCTTATGTCTTAGCGGGTGAGATCAATCGCAATTCGGGGAATCTCGCGCGAGCCTTTGCGCACTACGACAAAACGCTGCGGCCCTTCGTCAACGAAATACAGAACGTAAACCCATCGCTCCTGCGCCTGGGAATGCCCAAGACGAGTCTTGCGATAAACGTCTTTCTTTCCGTAACAGGCTTGGCCGCACTGCTCCGCATCCCGGACCTAGTCGCCAAGTTTTCGTCGGAAGACAGGGACGGCGGCTGGCTTTTACCCGAATATACGGAGCTGCATCCGATCCTTCGGACTGTGCAACCGGATTAGGTGAGAACTCGGGATGCAGGCCATTAATTCACTGCACTCTCTTTCCTGCGCAAGCCTGCGATCAATTGACGACAGAAGAAGTTCGGCAAGTACCGTTTCTCGCGATGAACTTTACGAACAGGTCTGGTCAAGGCCGGTGACCAGGGTCGCCGCCGACTATGGCGTAACCAGCACGGCCCTCAAGAAAACCTGCAAGCGCCACAAAATCCCTACACCCAAACGAGGATACTGGGCAACGCTTGAGCATCGTAAACCGGCTCCCAAGACAACTCTTCCCAAACTGAACGACACACGCCTCGAAGCGATGAAGAAGCGATCAGGCCGCAGCAAACTCCCGCCCACAGGGACGCCCGATCGGACGACTGCGAGGGCTGCGCGACAAGATCGTAACCGCAACACGCGAATTGTAGCGAACAGCAATGCGAGACTCCACCTTGGCATCGATTTCGCGCGTGCGGCGAGCGTCGATCCGATCGCGAGGCCGAGCTGTTGCCGGTGCCGTACGATCACGTGGTGTTCACGCCGCCGGCAGCGATCGCCGGCATCGCCCACCAGGAAGAGACCTTCCTCTACAAGGTCTCGGCCGAGACCATGCTGACCATGGCCGCCGATCCGAAGAACCTCGGCGCCAGAGCGCGCTCAGCTCCGTCAATCGTCGCAAATCGTCGTGCAACTTGTGGGCTTCGACACCGCGCCCCGCTCTCTCATCGGCCGCTTCACTGTCGCACAACTCGTTGGACCAGCTCGATCCCAATCGGTCAGCTCGCCCGCGGCGCTCAAATTCCGATAGCGCCTGCCGCACCGCCTTCCGTTCTCTCAAGCGCGGATTCCTCCCCTACAGGCTTTCGGACGCCGGCCGCCGAGCAGGCGGCGACCTCGCTCAAGCGGCCGGGATCCGAAACCTTCACAGAAGCGGTATTGGACCGTCGCGTTGACAAAGGAGCGACATGACATTAAGCCGGCCCTTACAGCTTCTATCCAAGCTGCCGTAGGCGTTACCGTGATCCAACGCGCCTTTTCGAGAAGGTCCCAGCAGGGAGATCTCGAAGCAAAAGGCTTACGGTACGCTATCCTTCTGATACCATCGCGTTGGTCGACTATCTACGAACGACACGCGGGATTCCACGTGCCATTTGGGTCTCTCGCGATCGCCCAAAGCACGGAGCTACGCCGTAGCCTTTCCTTGAACAATAGATGGAAAGGTATAACCATGAAAATGAGCGGCAACACCATCCTTATAACTGGCAGCACCAGCGGCATCGGACGCAAACTCGCGGAAGCATTCCACGATCGGGGCAACCGGGTGATCGTGGCTGGGCGACGCCAAGGTCTGCTTGATGAAATCACAGTGGCGCGTCCCGGTATGGTTGGCATGTTTCTTGATCTCGATGCTCCACAGTCTTTGGCTCGCCTGGCAGATGACGTTGGTGCTCGCTTTCCCGATTTAAATGTACTGATTGCCAACGCAGGCATCTCGCGAGCGGAGGACATGGCTGCTGATGACTGGAATGCTGCGGACGCCGAGGCGATCGTCCAGACCAACATTCTGGGCGTGCTAAGGGTGACGGCGGCAATTCTGCCGATGCTTAAACAGCAGCGTGAGGCGGTCATCATGGCAACCAGTTCCGCCCTGGCTTTTCTGCCCCGTACGGAGTTTCCAGCCTACTGCGCGAGCAAGGCGTTCCTGCACTCCTGGCTGACTTCGCTGCGACACCAACTCCGCAAGTTTCCTATCGAGGTGCTCGAATTGTCTCCTCCTTACGTGCAGACGGAACTGACCGGCGCTCAGCAGGCCACCGACCCGCGTGCCATGGCTCTCGAGGCGTACGTTACGGAAGTGATGCAGATGCTCGAACGGGGAAACCACACTCGAGGTGAACTGCTACTGGATCGCGACTATCCTAGACGCTGGGCTGAGCGTGACGGAAACTGATGATGTGATGTTTGCTGCGATGAATCCGACTTAAGATCCGCGCCATGACGATCACCAGCTAAGTGTACGGCTGGCAATCGTTAGACTTCTGCACCTTCTGACTGCATTTGCGCGTGTGAGAGGTGCAGAAGCCTTTGGTCAAAACCACTCAGGGGCCTAACCGGACCAACCATCCCATCACCAATTGAACCGATGCAACCTAGCGGATATCGGTTGCGCCCTTGATGGTATTTGTCATCGCGCCCTACTTTTTGACCAGCGGGCAGAGCGTGTCCGAGAGTGGCTGGAACGTCTCATCCGCGGGCACCGCTTCCCGTGGCCTCCAGCCACTTCTCGGTCAAGCACCATCCGTCAATCGTCACGTTCCCATGCCGCTCGGCATACATTTCGCTGATCCGCGTTCCCCTCATTTACCACAACAAGGCTCCGGAATCGGCAGCGTTGGCCGCGTTGGACCGCCTTCAGATATGCAGGGTCGATAGAGCCACGCCTGATTGGCAACCCGTCCGAGCCCGGCAAGCGGGGGCCGTGACCTACAATGAAGTGCCATTGCAGCCAATACTGCAGTGCCAAAGAAACGCAAGGGCCACAGGCTTTTCGGCGCCGCGTTGACCTGCATCTCCTGAGGCGTTTTACTGCAGGGATGAGCATCAGGAGCATCGATCTAAACCTGCTTCCGGTCTTGCGAGCGTTGCTCGAAACCCGGAGCGTTTCGGCGGCAGCCCGCACGCTAGGTTTGTCCCAACCGGCCGTCAGCAATGCTCTCACCCGGTTGAGGGGGCACTTCGGCGACCCCCTTTTTCACCGAACGCGTGGACAAATGGAACCGACGGCCCGCGCACTAGAAATCGGTTCGATCATCACGGATGCATTAGCTCGTATCGAGTCCACGTTGGAACGCAAGTTTGACCCGTATACTCTTGTCCGAACCTTCAAACTCGGGCTCGTCAGCTACAGCGGATTTTATTTTTTGCCCGCTCTGATCGAGAAGCTGAGGTTCGAAGCTCCGCATGTCCAAGTCCTCCCGGAACATATGACGGAGGCATCCGCGTACGAAGCTCTTGAAGCGTTGGAGCTAGACTTTGCGATGGGCATCTTCTGGAGAAAGGCCCCGTCCCTCACCAGGTCAGTTCTGCTCGACACTTCCTTTAAGGTGATCATGAGACCGGGCCACCCTATCGCCGCTGGAGCAATCACGCCCGAGAAAGTGGCAGGCTATCCGCACATCCGCCTTCCCGTGCTAGACAATGTGGAAAGAATGCTTGACGCAAATGGACTTAAACGTCACTTCGCGGCGACTTCACCGAATCCGCTGGCTGTGCCCTTTTTAGTTTCTCAATCAGACATGCTCGCCATACTGCCCAGCCGATTGGCAATGGCCTTTGCGACGGTCTGCCCATTGCAGGAGGCATCGCTTCCCATCGAAATGCCCCGATGCGAGATTGAGCTGGTCGCACATCCGAAGCACGACACGGAAGCGGGATTCCAATGGTTTGCTGATTGTCTTCGGAACCTGACACTCGATCTCGATAGGACCATGCAGCCTGCAGACGACAAGACGGCCGCGATCTGACGCTCAAGCTCGGTGAGCTCCTTCTGGGGCTCAACATCCCCTCTGCCCGCCAGCCGCCATTCTCTCGATCTTTGGCACTCTGGTTCCTGAGGAATCCCGCCAGATTGACAGGACGCCGGCCCGTATTGCGGCTTGATCGTTGCAGAAGAAGCTTCCGTTCTCCGGAGCCAAATGACATCCCCTATCAAGCGAGATGTTTTCATTGCGTGTTCAATCGAAGCCTGGTCCGACACTGGTCCAGAAATTCTGCGAACTCTTCGCGTTGTCGTGGTCATGCAACGTCCATGACCGGCAATTAAGTTTCATCTGCCGGCATAGCCACCTTGACTTTTTTTAATCGAGGAATTGGTATAGCAAATCGACATAGATCTCCGGTTGATCCACCTCGATGTTGTGTGCCGCGTCGTCAATGTAGACGATTTTCGCGCGGGGAATGTGCTTCTCAAGGATCAGCGGCGTCTCCGGTGGCACTACACCGTCCTTTCTGCCGTACAGGATCAGCGTGGGACAGGTGATCGCGTCCAAACGCGAAACGAGTGACGCGTCATATCTGACGGCGCCGCTGTAACGGGCCGCTCGTGCGCGATTGGCAGCGATCATCTCTGGTGTTTTCGTTTCAGGACGACGCTTCTCCGGGTGCGCAAAAGCTCGGCTTAGAAAGGTCGCAGGATCTCCTTCCAGTGCCTCGTCCGTTCTCGGATTCAACCCTGCCGGGCACTGTAAGATCAGTCGGCATACAAGATCTGGACGCTGAGCGGCCAACCAGCAGGCAATCCATCCCCCGAACGAGTGTCCTGCGACGTCGGCTGGCCCGCGGATAGTCGACGCGATGAACGTTGCGATGTGATTGGCCAGGTCCGCCATCCCGACAACCCTATCGAGGTCCTCCGTCCCGTCGAAGCCCGGCGCGATCGGAAGATAGATCCTCCGTGCCCGCGCCAGAGTTTCGACGGCAGATGTGATGCGCACGCCGCTTGCGCCATGCAGAAACAACAGCCGGGGTCCGGCTCCGCCTTCAAGGTACTCGGCGGCTCCGTGACCCAGGTCAACGCGCTTCCTTTGGAACTTCATGATGGTTTTCTCCACGCTCCGGATGCGGCGTGCCGATCGCCGTCTTCAGTTGGGAAGTACGGTGCGCAGGACCCGCAGCAGATTTCCCCCGCTGATCTTTTGAACATCCTCTTCAGAGTATCGCTCCTGGAGCGCAGCGATTAGCCTTGCCCGTCCGAGAACCTTCGGGCCGAGCTGATCCTCCATGCGATAGATGCGGTATTCCTCACCGAATGTGCGCTTGGATTTACCGGCGACGGAGTCGTAGCCCGGCAAGTAGGGCTGGATGCGCCGCGCATCCTTTTCGGATCGGTGCCAGTCATCCTGGGCGGTGAGACCGACGTGATTCGCTCCCACGAGCGATACGAGATGATCGATGTGCTTGAGAAAATTCTCCATGCTACCGGCCATTCTCGCGTCAGGACAGATCACTCCTCCCTTTTTTGCGGCAGCTTCGATCAACTCATCGGGCGCCGCCCGAAGGACCGCGTTGTTCTTCACACCAGCCCATTCGACCTTGGGGCCCGCTTGCATCAGGCGTCGGGCCATCGAATGCGAGAAGATCGTCGGATGCTCCGACAATTCGACGGCATCCATCGCCGTCTTGTCACCGACATGAGACAGGTCGATGACGATGCCACGGCGGTTCATGGCGCGAACTGCGCGCTGGCCGACCTCGCTGAGCCCCGAGTCATTGGCGGAGGAGAAACCACAACCGTAATAACTGTTCTCCCGAAATGCGAGACCGCAGCATCGTAGTCCCATGTCGGCGAACGCCTCGAGGAAATTCATGGTATCGCTGAGTGGCTTGGGATTCTGCAAACCTAGAAGCACACCGACGCGCTTGTTGGCGAGGCCGTTCTCCAGATCACCTTTCGTCTCGAGGAGGTAAGCGCGATCATGGCCTTCGACGATGCGTTTCACGGTCTGCAGGTTCTCGATGCTCTCGAGCGTATCGTCCCACGTATCATTCGCCGTGCAGCCGACTGCACCAACGCCTAGTTCGAGGCACTCGTCCAGGAAGCCGGGCGAAAGATCCTCGAACCACGAAGCTCCGATGCCGTTTACGATTGCGTCTGCTTCAACTTTCGCGTCCATGGAGATTTCCTTTCATGCTGAGGGGTTTCGAGTGGACAGCGGCACATCAGCGCCGATCATCGGCTTGCTGATCAAGCTGGGAGAACCTGACTGGCGGCGGGCGAGCGCAAAGCAGGCGATCCCGGACACCAGAAGAGGAGCGGCCGCCAGAAAGAACAGTTCGCTGAGCCCAACGCCGTGGGCGGCGAGTTCACCTGCCGCGACCGTGCTTAAAATGGCTCCTAATCGTCCAGCGCCAAAGGCCCATCCAGCTCCGCTGGAGCGGATAAAAGTGGGATAGATCATCGCTGCTATGGCGGCGAAACCGTACGCCGTGCCGAGAATGCAGAACCCCGCGGCGAATTCGGCGGCAAGCAAGACCGCGGCACTCGCCCTGTCGGCGAAACCGATAGCGACAGTCGGCGGGATGGAGAGCAGCATGAAGAACGCCATCACCGCCGAACCACGAATGTCGAGCGAACGCCCCAGCACTATTCCACCAACAACTCCGCCGATCTGGAAAACCGTCTGGCCAAGCGAAGCGACTACGGGTGGCAGATTTGTCGTGCTGAGGAGAGCCGGCGTCCAATTCAGGAGAAAAAAGTATGTCATGAAGTTGCCGATGATCGCGGTCCAGAGCAGGAGCGTTGACGATGTAAGCCCACCGCGGAAGAGTTGACTGAGGCTCACACCCGCTGGTCCGGCTTCTTGCCCGATGAGCTGTGCAGCCGATACGCTACGCAGTGGCTCGTGCGCCAGCATACGGAGCGTCCTCAATGCTTCGTCGTTTCGCGATCGAGCGACGAGGTAGGCTGGCGACTCGGGAAGCCAAATTGAGCAGGCAACTGCCACGATCAGCGGGAGGACTCCCCCGATCCAAAAGAGCGAGTGCCATCCATACGTGGCCATGAACAGCGATGAGACCACGCCCGGGAGAGCTCCGCCGAGCCCAATCCCCGAGTACATGACGGTGACCAGCATCGCTCGCTGTCTGGCAGGAGCAAACTCTGACGTGAGGGCTATCGCATTCGGAGCTGCACCGCCGAGGCCTACACCGGCCAACAGTCGCAGCACGAATAACTGATCCAGGCTGGTTGCGAATAGAACCAGGCCGGTGAACAGCGCGAACATACTGCATGCGCCGATAATCAACTTACGTCGCCCGAACCGGTCCCCCAACTGGCCGAAAAGCGCAGAGCCGATCATCATTCCTATGATCGACGCGCTCAGGACGGGTCCGAGCGCGGCAGCATTGTCGATACTCCAGGCCTTGGACAAACTCGGCAGGGCAAATGCCAGCACTGAAACGTCGTACCCTTCTAAGAGCACGACCACAAAGCAGATACCTATCACACGCAGGCTGAAGCTGTTCAGGCCTTGGTTATCTATGATGTGGGCAACGCTTATCCCGCGACAATGCGCTTCCTCCACGACGTCCTCCAATCCGGGCTTTTTGATTTTTCTTTTTTGATCTTTGCTTTCGGCGCCTCCGTGTTCGCGAAATGCTGCGCCGAAGTTCGGATTCATCTATCGGTCTGAAGGAAGAAGGCCCAATATTTATTTCGTAATTTAGTATTCACGGGAATGATAATGAAGCCGCGCGGGCGGGACCGGTCGGGCTATGCCATGCTTCTTTCGTTAGATGGCGGTAACCAGGCCGCTTACACCATTACTACACGACGTCGAGATGATCAGGCCGAGCCCACTTGAGCTGACGTTGGCATTCCGTGGACGGCTTGCGTTCGTGCGTCGGCGGTAGCTGCGCCCAGATGTTGCCGTGACGAAAGGCAGCTCCAAGCTTCGGAGGAAGTGCGTCGCAGTAGAAGGCACTCGCTCGGCCTATAGAGCAACCTTTCCGACTTCGAACGTGTAGCCTCCCCTCGGAAAGGTGGCGCAATATTCCGCTGTACTACCGACGCATTTTGAATCTGGCACATTCCTGGATCATTTTGTCGTTGTTTGCCCGGTGAGCGCCACGCATCCGAATTCCACGGTCGACCAACGCGTCTGGTCTACAATTGTCGCCACTTACGAGAGCTTGAATTGAGCTATCAGCATGTCACTGAGGAGATCGGCCTGGCGGATGAGATACGCCCCGGAAGTCTGCTCGTCCGTTGTTCTCTCCGCGAAACTCGTGATCAGCAGCACGACGAAATTGACATTGAAATCGAGCTCGTCGGGCGTCTGGTCTTTCACCGCTTCCTTAATGAACCCTCCGATGAGTTCCACACCCTTCGAGATCAGAGCCTGGAACTCCTCCGTATCCTTCAGGTCGATCGAGGCGGCACGCAAGGCCCGCCGCAGGTCCGCTTCGGCCGCCTCGACTATGAAGAATTCGCGGATGAAGTCCCTTAGCCTCCTCGCGTGATCGCGACCCCGTTGACGTAGAATGGGCAACAGCTTGGCAAGCTGCTTCTCCCAGTTCAACTTGATGATGTGGAAGAGGAGCGCCTCCTTATTCGGGAAGTACTGATAGAACGAGGCAATGTTGACGCCCGCCTTCTCGACGACCTTGTTGGCCGTGAAACCCGCCCGCCCGTGATGCGTCAGAATGTAAGTAGCTGCCTCGACGATAGCGCCGACGGTCGCGATCGATCTCTGCTGCTTTGCACGTTTTTTCAGTACGATATCGATCTTCCGTGTCATCCGAACGAACCTCATCGGGAATATGATTAGCAATGTAACTTTTCACTTATATACTTTAAGCCACCAATATCCAACAGGAACGGTGGAAGGAATACTCATGACATCTAGTCGCGAAGAGACCGCGGTGGTCATTATCGGAGCCGGGGTGGCCGGACTGACGCTTGCGACCTTCCTGCAGAAATCCGGTGTGCCTTGCGTCGTGCTGGAGCGGCGCCACCGCGCGTACATCGAACTGCGTCAGCGCGCCGGTGTCGTCGATGCCCGCGGGGTGCAGATGTTCGAACGCTGGGGGCTAGCTGATCGGCTGCTCGCCGGCCCGATCGCCCAGACGATCGATTATCGGGTAAACGGCCGCGGTCGCGTTTTCAAGATCATCGCGGACGACGGAAGCGCCGGTCGGTTCTGCACCCAGCAAATGCTCATCAGCAATCTCTTGCGGGAGTTCATCGATGCCATGAGCGGTAACATTCGGTTCAACGTCACCGACGCGGTGATCCGAAACGAAGAGAATCATCGTCCGCAGGTCACCTATTCCGATGCGAGCGGATCTCACGAGTTGGTCTGCGACTATATCGTCGGGTGCGATGGTGATCGCGGTATCAGCCGATCGTCGATCCCGCCTGGCACCTTGACCAAGTACAGCCATGAATTCGGCTATGCGTGGCTGGCCGCCCTCGTGGACGCGCCTGTCACCGGACATCCGATCATGGGCGTGAGTGATTACGGCTGTGTTGCACAGCTTCCTCGTGGCCCGCACAGGAGCCGCTATTACCTGCAGTGTGCACTAAGTGATGGTCCCGAAGACTGGCCAGATCAACGGCTCTGGGACGAGATCCGGCTACGGCTCTGCGATAAGACGATCGAAAACGCCACGGTTCACGACAAATTCTTCGTTCCGCTGCGTTGCGTTGTCTATTCGCCAATGCAGTACGGTAATCTGTTCCTTGCCGGGGATGCCGCGCACCTTGTTCCTCCAGCCAGTGCCAAAGGGATAGATCTCGCTTTAGGGGACGTGGACGTTCTGGCCGAGGCATTACTGCTCGCCGTACGCGATGACGACTTATCGGCGTTGAAGAACTATTCCGCCACGTGCCTGCCGCGTATCTGGAATTATCAGGATTTCAGTGTTTGGATGACCGACATGATGCATGATGCCGGGGATCCCACGCAGCAAGGTACGTTTCGTCAGATGACGGCACGCGCTCGTCTCGACAACTTGATCAACTCGTCGACGGCTGCTCGCCTGCACAGTGAATACCATCGAGGAACGAACTGAAGCTACGCCGGCGGGCCAGATGGCCCGCCGGCGGTTCCTATCGCGAACATCAGGCCCGATATCGCCACAGTGATAACCTTCTAGTGGAGCGGATTCTCAGGCGCGCAACTGGCCCCCCAAACCGCATTGGAGACGCGTCCAGGATCGGAAACGCTTTCGTTGTCGTCGGCTAACCGAGATGTGGATTGAGGTTATCACCAGGCTCAGCGCCGCGGTTACCCACACCGGACCCGTTCTTTGGGCACCGGTGATGCTGGCAGCCGCCTAAACCGAAATAGCTATCGTAACAGCAAAACCCTGTTCAAGGGCGCGCCGTTTCCCATCTTTCAACTTGGCGGAGTATGAATATGAGGGAGCTTGATAACACAACCAGCAAGCGGCGTACATTTGCGATCGATCTACAGCACCTTCGATTTGCCGTTGCCGCATCTGAGTGTGGAAGTCTTCGGCAAGCTGCCGAGCGGCTGGTGGTTCCTCATTCCGTGCTAAGTCGTTCAATTGCGCAGCTAGAACATCTGGTTGGGACGCCACTGTTTGAACGGTCGAGTGGCGGCGTGAAACCCACGCTAGCAGGCCGAGGCGCTTTGCGCATTGCAAGTCTGATCCTGGAACAGGTTGATTCGCTCGTCGAGACCGGACGCTCGATTGGTGGAGGAAAGGTTGGTCGTATTTCGCTAGGTCTTTGCACCTCTATCTCCGCGGGAAACCTGCGCGCCACGCTTCTCGAGTTTCGGAAGCGCTTCCCGCAAATCGAGCTGGCCGCGCTGGAACGCTCGCGTCTCCGCCTAATGAATGCCCTTCGTGATGGGACAGTCGACGTCGTTATCAGTCCTGGACGTTTGGCCTCGGCAGGCAGCAGGACACTTTCGCTCTGGAGCGAGCGAATACTAATCGCATTGCCGCAAAATCACGTCTTCGCAACCCGCGACGCGATATATTGGACGGATCTTCGGAGTGAGACGGTACTTTTAAGTCGGTATGATCCAGGCCGTGAACTCGAGGACCTCCTTGTCTCCAAGCTCTTATCACCTGAGGATCGGCCCAAGGTCGAGTGGCACGATGTAAGCTGCGGGATTATTAAGAGCCTCGTGAGCATGAGCCTCGGAGTTAGCCTCGTCATGGAGTTCTGACAGTGGCGCAAGTTTCGCCGGCCTCGTCTATCGTGAACTGCGAGACGGAGTGGGATCGAGTAGGATAGAGTTGTCGGCTCATTGGCGACCTGACAATGACAATCCGGCATTGAACAAGCTGCTGGATCTCCTAACCGAGCGCTACCCCTCTCCCTCGCCGCCCCTCGGTGAATGACTGGCGTGCCGCAACTTCGAAAAGGCCCTGTCAGTGGCCATAAATCGAGTGAGCATTGGAGCAATCAACTTTGCCGGATCTACAGATTGACCTGTCTGTTGTGCCAAAGCTTCAGCGTAGGCGACTAGATCTCGATGTACGGGCGCTGGTAGCTCGACAGTTACCTTCACTGGCTTTTCGTCTTGAAGGGCCACGATTTTTAGCTTTGCCATTGGGTTGTCATCCTCTGTATGGCTCAAGAACGAGATCGCGATCGACAATGACACGGACCGGGAAGCCTGGGCGTATCGTCAGCGTCGGCTGAATATTGAGGCTGCGCCGAACCACCTGCTGTCCAGTTTGGTTCAGCGAGTCGGAGGCGCCATGCCGCAACGCCTGGATGATGGCGCTGTCGTTGCTATTGGTGTCGGATCCTGCACCGAGTTCTGTCCCGACAGCCAAGAACGTCGACAGCGCAGCCGCCTTGAATAGCTCACCCCAGTGATTGTCGACCTGGTCTTCGAGGCCTGCATAGCCGGCGGTGTCAGCGCCAGGCTGCCGCTCGAGAACGATGGACCGTCCATTCGGCATGATCAGCCGGGTCCAAACGAGGAGGACGCGGGACTGGCCGAAAGTGACCTCGCTATCGTAAATGCCGATCAGACGCGCTCCCTGAGGCACAAGAAGAAAGCGGCCAGTCGGCGTGTCAAAGACATTCTCGGTGACCTGCGCGGTAATTTGGCCAGGCAGGTCGGATCGGATTCCGGTGATCAGCGCTCCTGGAATGACCGTCCCAGCCTGCACAATGTATGGTGAAGCAGGCTTGGTGACGCGGTCCGGGCTTACCGTGCGACGTTCCACAGAAGCGTTCACAAAAGCAAGTTTTCGGTCCTGCGCGTTTTGCGCAGATCCATCGTCGCCGGTGCTCGTTGCGTTCGGCGGCACGACGCGTTCGCTTCCAACCGCCGCAGCCGCGGGCGGACGCGTATCTCGTCCATTGGTCGAAGCGAACAGATGACTGGTGCGGGCTGCTTCGGTCTCTTGATCCCGGCGCTGCTGGTCCGGATCAGCGCCGATCGTCGGCAACTGGCCTTGAGCGGCAAGGATCGGTCGACCGAGGTCCCCGGGGAGCGGCGGACCGAGCTGCGGGATTGGCTGGCGCGGAACAGCAGCGTAGTCCTTCGGCAGCATCGTAATGCCGTCGGCAACATTGTGGTGATCGGTGCTGTAAAGCTCATCGGCCGCCTGGTTTCGAGGACGGTTGCTCTGTAATGACCACAAAACAGCGCCACTGATGACAAGCAAGGCAACCGCGCTGGCTCCGGCAAGGACCTTGCGCGACAACCGTGTCACGCGCGGATGCTCCGCTCTCAGGCGGAAGCTCCCGGGCCGGTCCTCTTGTGTCTGTGGCGGCACCGATTGCTCGTGATCGTTCCCACTCCCGCTGTTCATGACGACGGCCTCCCGTCCGTCCTGACAATCCTGACATTCTGCTGGTGCTCACCGCCGAGCCGGAGTTCGGCGGCTGCAAACAGCCGATCGACGATCAATACGTTGCCGTAGGTGCGATAGTTGACGACCTCGGTCTTGCCATCCGGGCCGATGACAAAGAGCGGTGGCATCTCGCCCTGCACAATGCCTTTAGGGAATTCGACATAGACCTTGCGGCCATCGTCATATGCGGCGAGCGGTCGCCAGGCCGGGCTGTCCCCTTCAATCGCGTAGCGGGAGATGCGCTGCGCCTGCTCCGGAAGAACGGGTCGCAAAGCGACTGAACGCGACTGTTCGCGCACGGTCTCCGGATAGTACCAAGCTACGGTTGGCATGTACGGCCGCGCGCGGGAGCGGAGCTCGATCAGGTAGGTACGCCGGTCGGTGTTGACGACGAGGTTGGTCTCGATCGACGCGCGGGTTGGCTTTACCAAGATATGGACGCGTCGCGTGTCGCCGTTCCCACTCTCGGTATCGCCTACGACCCAGCGCACCGTGTCGCCGGCCGCGATGGGTCCTGATCCCGTCAACTGCTCTCCTTCCTCGAGCGCAATATCCGTAATTTGTCCGGGAGCGGCGTACACCTGGTAGAGCGCTCCCGGACTAAAGGCGTAGATTTGAGCCGCGTTGAAATATCCCCGCTTGCGCGGTTCGACCCGGGCCGCGCTGTTTGCTGTCTCAACGCGGCTCACGGGTTCAGGCTCTTCCTTCCCCCTGACTTGCCGCCCAGAGCCGGCTTCCAGAGCGGTGGGACATGAAGCGGTCGCGGTCGGTCGTCGAGAGACACTGGAGGTGCCGGCAACGGAGGAACTTCAGCGTCGTAGCTGATCTCCGGGGGTATGTAAGTCGCGCATCCACCAAGCGCTGACGAACAAGACAGGAGAGCGAACAGAAATGCTCGCCTCGAGGTCACGAACCCAGACCAGGGCGAATTGAGCCTCCTGTTCTGAACGGGACGCTTCAAGTAAACGTCAGACGGCATCTCGGTCACTGACTCAACTCCTTCGACCAGTTGATGGCGTGGACGTAGACGCCAAGGGGATTCTTGCGCAGGCGTTCGGCATCGCGCGGCGGCTCGATCACGATCGTGAGAATGGCGGTCCAACGCTCGGTCGAGCTCAGCGAACCGTTGTCGTAGGTGCGCTGGGTCCACGCGACTCGAAAGCTTTCCGACGACGCACGAATGACGCTCGAGACGTCGACGGAGATTTGCGCCTTCCCCAGCTTGGCAAAGGGGTCATTGTTGCGCGCGTAGTCATTGAGCGCGGCCGCGCCGCGATCAGTCGTAAAATCATAGGCCCTGAGCCAGTTCTGGCGCAGTACGATCCCGTCCGCCGGCAGGCCTCTCACATCTTCGATAAAGCGCGCCAGATGGTAGGCGATCTGCGCGTCAGTAGGCTGATAGTCGAAGTTGGCTGGCGCAACCCTTTGCGCCTGTCCCAGACGATCGACTTCGACCACCCAAGGCGTGATCGATCCTTGGCTCGAATGCCAAACAAGGCCCACGGCGAGGCCAGCGGACAGCGTCAAGCAGCCGAACGCCATCAGGCGCCAGTTCTTGGCTTGCAAGCGCGCCGAACCAATGCGTTCGTCCCAAACCTGCGCTGCCTTTTGATAAGGCGTAACCGGCTCGGGCATGCGCCCGTAGTGAACGGATGGTCGTTTGAACATCGATGATTGCCCCTGAGCTCAAGTGATCAGTTTCAAGTCGTGCGGTATCCGGATTTCTGATGCGGTCCGTGACGCGTGACGAACGTGCATTGGCCGCGTGTCAGCGCTCTCCTTCAGACAAATCGACAGAAGAGCCGCTGCCGCCGTGATCGCCTGAGCGAACCGCCTGTCCGGCTGCCGACGCACCGTGCCGAATGGTCTCGGCACGCTTCATGCGCCGCGCCCAATCGGGCTGCCCTTCGGCCGAAGTGCTCGCGGCCTGCTCGCCCGCTTGCCCCCCGCTGAGGGCAACCCCGGCGCGGCGCAACGGGCTCATGGCAGCCGAACCACCAGCCTCTGCGACGCCGGTAAGGCCGCCTCTTCGATAGGCGGCGGATGCGCCGCTCAAGACGGCACCGCCACCACGAGCGACGCCTGCCATCGCTCCGCCAGCGACACCAGCACCGCCGGCGGCGAGGCCTGCACCAGCCGCAACAATGCCGCCAGCGGCAAGGCCCGTTCCAATCGCGGCGCCGGCGCCGAGCTGCGGCCCGCCGGACACCAGGCCGTTTGCGATTCCTGGACCGAAGATACCCAGCCCGAGCAAGGAGAGCGCCGCGAGCACCAAGGTCATAGCGTCCTCAATGGTCGGCTGTGCGCTGCCAAAGCCAGTGGTGAATTGCGAGAACAGGGTAGATCCGATGCCGACAATGACGGCCAGGACCAAGACCTTGATCCCGGAGGATATGACGTTGCCCAGGACCCGCTCTGCCGCGAAGGCGGTCTTGCCAAACAAGCCGAAGGGAATGAGGACGAAGCCGGCCAGCGTCGTGAGCTTGAACTCGATCAGGGTGACGAAGAGCTGGATCGCCAGAATGAAGAAGGTGAGCAGCACCACGACCCACGCGAACAGGAGAACGACGATCTGAACGAAATTCTCGAAGAAGCTGATGTAGCCCATCAGGTTCGAGATTGAGTCGAGCAGCGGTCGACCGGCGTCGAGCCCGACTTGGGCGATCTTTCCCGGCCGCAGAAAATCAGATGCGGATAGGCTTGCGCCGGATGCTTTCAGCCCAAGACCGGCAAAGCTCTCGAAGACGATGCGCGCCAGGCTGTTCCAGTTGCCGATGAGGTAGGCAAAGCAGCCCACGAAAAGCGTCTTCTTGACGAGGCGCGCGATGATGTCCTCGTCCGGCCCCCAACTCCAGAACAACGCGGCGAGCGTGATGTCGATCGCCGCAAGGGTCGTTGCGAGATATCCGACATCGCTACCCAGTAGCCCGAAGCCGTTGTCGATATAACGGGTGAACGTTTCCAGGAACTGGTCGATGATTCCGGTGCCGGTCATGGCTTGCTCGCCTCAGGCGCCGCCAGATGATGATATCCTTGCGGGATCCGGCTCTGATCCTTTGGGGCTGGCGCCAAGCGTGCGACAGAATCACCGCGGCCAGTACCTGCGGCACCGTCATTCTTGACAAAGAAACGGCGGCGGTTTTCGGCCCAAACCTCCCTGCAATGCTGATAACGTGCCGCTTCCACAGCAGTTACGCTGCCGCAGCGTGCGAGGTCAGAGCTCGTTGCACCAGTCGTCTGCTCCGCCTTCGGCGACTGCGGAGAATCATCTCCACCGCGGAGCTGAATCGTGCAGGCAGCAACGGCGAATACGCCGATCGTCGTAAGCAGCGACAACGCCTTGAACGCCCTTACATCGGTCATCAGTGGAACATCCGCACGTCTTGGGACTGATAGCCCTGTCCCGGTGTCAGAAACCGCCTAAGCTGTTCTCTTCCCTGGTCCTGGGCCGAGGCGCGCTGCGCCGCTTCAAGGCTCTGTGCCCTGCCCTGCGCCGCCACGGCAGCTGTCAGATCGGCGAGTTGTTGTGCCTGAAGCGCAAGGATCTGATTGCCGGCCTGGGTTGCCTGCAGGGCGCCACTGGCACCCTGGCTCGAGGTCACGAGCGCAGTCGTCTGGATTCGGTTGGTGTCGAGATTACCGACGACGCCGGCCTGGACACGGAGCGCATCCTGTAATGCGGCGACAGAATTCTGCCACCGCGACTGAGCGTTGGTGATCAGCGCCTGGCCGGTTTGGCTGCCCGTAACCGGCGCATAGCTGGTCGAGAACGCGCGATCGATCTGCTGGACGTCGTAGGCGATCCGCTGGGCCTGCGCCAGCAATTGCTGGGTGCGCTGGATCGATGATTGCAGTTGCTGCAGCGACGAATACGGCAAGTTTGCCAGGTTCTTTGCCTGATTGATCAGCATCTGCGCCTCGTTCTGCAACGAGGTGATCTGGTTGTTGATCTGCTGCAGCGTCCGCGCGGCGGTCAGAACATTCTGAACGTAGTTGCTGGGATCGAAGACGATCAGCGCCCGTGCGGGCATCGCGACGCCAAGTACGAGAGCGATGGTACAAGCAGTCACCAAGACGCCAAGACGCCTCATAGCGATTTCTCCAGATTGACGAGATTGGGGATCAGGTCCGTGGCCCAGGCGACGCCACGGTGCTGCAACCAAGCCGGCACGAAACCATCAGCTCCATGTTCGGCGAGGATCTGCGCGATGGCGGCCTGGTCCGTCTTGGAAGAGGCTGCGGTGAATGCGAGCGCGACCTCACCGAGGCCAAGTTCGAACATCCGGTTGCCGCGACGGGACTGGCAGTAGTAGTCGCGCTTCGGCGTGGCCCGGCTCAGGAGCTCGATCTGGCGGTCGTTGAGGCCAAAGCGTCGGTAAATGGCCGTGATCTGCGGCTCGATTGCCCGCTCATTTGGCAGCAACAAGCGCGTTGGGCAGCTTTCGATGATCGCCGGCGCGATTGCGGAGCCATCAATGTCCGAAAGCGACTGGGTGGCGAAGATGACGGACGCGTTCTTCTTCCGAAGCGTCTTCAGCCATTCCCGGAGCTGGCCGGCAAAATCCTCGTCGTCGAGGGCAAGCCAACCTTCATCGACAATCAGGAGGGTCGGCCGGCCGTCGAGGCGGTCCCCAATCCGGTGGAACAGATACGCCAGCACGGCAGGCGCTGCGCTCGTTCCGATCAGCCCTTCGGTCTCGAACGCCTGAACCGCCCCTTCCCCAAGGCGCTCGTATTCGGCATCTAGCAGGCGCCCGGAGGGACCGCCCAGACAATAGGGCTGCAGAGCACGTTTCAGGGAGTTCGATTGCAGCAGGACAGACAGGCCCGTCAAGGTCCGTTCCTGCATCGGCGCCGAGGCGAGAGACGTCAGCGCCGACCACAGATGATCCTTGACCTCAGGGGTGATCTCGATCTTTTCCCGCGCCAGGATCGCGGCGATCCATTCGGTTGCCCATCCGCGCTCGGAAGGATCGTCGATCCAGGCCAGCGGCTGCAACGCAACCGGCTGGTCACCTCCGTCAGACAATGCGCCGCCGAGATCGTGCCAATCACCGCCCATGGCGAGCGCGGCCGCTCGGATCGAACCGCCAAAATCGAACGCAAAGACCTGAGCATTTTGGTAGCGGCGGAACTGCAGCGCCATCAGCGCCAGCAATACGGACTTACCAGCCCCCGTCGGTCCCACTACGAGGGTATGGCCGACGTCACCGACATGAAGCGAGAATCGGAACGGTGTTGATCCCTCAGTCTTGCCGAAAAGGAGGGGCGCACCTTCGAAATGCAGATCCCTCGCCTCGCCCGCCCACACGGCCGACATCGGAATCATGTGAGCGAGGTTGAGCGTCGAAACCGGCGGCTGCCGCACGTTGGCGTAGACGTGCCCGGGCAAGCTGCCGAGCCAGGCTTCAACGGCATTCACCGTCTCGATCATGCAGGTGAAATCGCGGCCCTGGATGACCTTCTCGACCAAACGGAGCTTTTCATCGGCTGCACCGGGATCGGCGTCCCACACGGTGATGGTCGCCGTGACAAAGGCTTGTCCGATCTGGTCCGAGCCCAACTCCTGCAGCGCTGCGTCGGCGTCGATTGCCTTATTGTGGGCGTCGGTATCAAGGAGCGTTGACGCCTCGTTGGTCATGACCTCCTTGAGAATGGCGCCGATGGATTTCCTCTTGGCGAACCATTGGCGGCGGATCTTGGTCAGCAGCTTGGTGGCATCGGTCTTGTCGAGCATGATCGCGCGAGTTGACCAACGATACGAGAATGCCAGGCGATTCAGGTCATCTAGAATTCCCGGCGTCGTCGCGCCCGGAAAGCCGACAATCGTCAGAACGCGCACGTTGGCTGACCCCAGCATCGGCTCGAGCCCACCTGTCAGTGGCTGGTCGGCCAACAGCGCATCGATGTACATCGGTATTTCGGGCACCCGAACGCGATGACGCTTGGTCGAGATGGTCGAGTGCAGATAGGTCAGCGTGTCCTGATCATCGAGCCAGCCGCATTCGGGCATGAACCCTTCAACTAGTTGCAGTACGCGGTTGGTTTGATCGACAAACCCGCGGAGCACCTCGCGCGCGTCGGCTCCAACAGTGCGATCGCGGCCTTCATAGAGCAGTCGCTCCGCCCTAGCGGCCCCCTCCTCCGGCGGCAGATAGAGGAACGTCAGATAATAGCTGGAACTCGTAGTGGGCGCCCGCCTCTTCGAACTGGGCTCTGCGCTCGGCGTCGACCAGTGCGGATGCGACATCCGGAAAGGTGTTCGGCGGGTAAGCACCCGCAAAATGGCGCTGAGCCTCAACGAAGACGGCCCAACCTGATCCCAGTCGGCGCAAGGCGTTGTTTAGACGCCCGGCGACGGCGACAAGCTCAGCCGGCACCGCGCTATCAAGGTCGGGGCCGCGAAATTTCGCCGTCCGTTGGAATGAGCCATCCTTGTTTAGGATGATGCCCTCGTCGACGAGGGCTGCCCATGGCAGGAAGTTGGCGAGACGCGCGTTGGAATGGCGGTATTCGGCAAGGTTCATCATGATGGGAGCTCAGGTGTTGAGATGGCCAGGAATGCGCAGATGTCGGCGCACGACGTCGACGAAAGCGGGATCACGCTTTGCGGCCCAGACGGCGGCCATATGGCCGATGAACCAGAGCACGAGACCGGCGATCCAGAGCCGCAGTCCAAGTCCAAGGGCCGCCGCAAGCGTGCCGTTGACGATCGCGACCGACCGCGGCGCGCCGCCCAACAGAATTGGTTCGGTGAGTGCGCGGTGAACGGGCACGACAAAACCTGCGACCGGTTCATCCATCAGATCACCACGCCGCCGCCGAAGGAGAAGAACGACAGGAAGAAGCTCGAGGCTGCAAACGCGATCGACAGACCGAACACGATCTGGATCAGCCTGCGGAAACCACCGGACGAATCGCCGAACGCGAGCGTCAGCCCGGTCACGACGATGATGATGACGGCGATGATCTTGGCGACTGGGCCTTCGACCGATCTGCAGGATCTGATTGAGTGGCTGCTCCCACGGCATGTTCGAGCCAGCGGCCCATGCCGGCGCCGGCGGCAAAAGCACCATGCCGGACGCGGCTAGCGATGCGGCCTGCCGAAGAACGCGAAACTCCAAACGCATGTCAGTCTCCTGCTGATGAAACGACGTAGTCGCCGGCGGCACCAAGCCCCGTGACGAGGGCGAGCTCAGCGAGGCGGCGGTCAGCGCCGCGCCCCGCAAGCACAGCAACGAGGTTGATGGTCTCGGCGATTAGGGCGCGCGGAACCGTGATGACGGCTTCCTGGATGAGTTGCTCGAGCCGCCGTAGCGCGCCCAGCGCGGTACCCGCATGGATGGTCCCGATGCCGCCGGGATGACCGGTGCCCCAGGCCTTGAGCAGATCGAGCGCTTCCGCACCGCGGACCTCGCCGACGGGAATGCGATCCGGACGCAGTCGCAGCGAAGAGCGGACAAGATCCGACAGCGTCGCCACGCCATCTTTAGTCCGCAAAGCTACAAGATTGGGCGCCTTGCACTGAAGTTCGCGTGTATCTTCGATCAGCACGACCCGATCGGTGGTCTTAGCCACCTCGGCCAAGAGCGCATTCGTCAACGTTGTCTTGCCGGTCGATGTGCCACCGGCGACGAGGATGTTCTTACGAGCGGCGACCGCATCCCTAAAGATCTTGGCCTGCTCTGAATTCATGATGCCCTTGGCGACATAGTCGTCGAGCGTAAACACGGCGACCGCGGGCTTGCGGATGGCAAAGGCAGGGGCAGCAACGACCGGAGGCAACAGACCTTCGAAGCGCTCGCCAGTCCCAGGCAGTTCAGCCGACACGCGCGGCGAGCCGGCATGCACCTCCGCGCCGACGTGATGCGCCACCAGCCGGACGACGCGCTCACCATCCGCCGCGGAGAGAGTTTCTCCCGTGTCGATCAACCCATTTGACAGCCGGTCGATCCACAGCCGCCCATCTGGATTAAGCATGACCTCGATGATCGCTTCATCATCGAGGTAGCCCGCGATCGCTGTGCCAAGCGCGCTGCGCAGCATTCGCGCACCGCGCGAATTCGCCTCCGATTGAATGGACTGGATTGCCATTGCCGCCCCACCGAACGAGAACGTCAAAAGCCGCTCTCAGATGGGGATGATTAGAAAAGGCACTAATGGGCATAGTGCAAGAAGCGCTCTCGTTGAGCGTAGATCAGCGTATAAAAGGAAAGGTTGGGAATTATGGCCCGGGCTCACCGCGCAGCTTGGCCTGATCGAATCGACGGGATCGAGGGCCTATGCCGTCAAAAGCGGCGTTGGGCCAAAATTTATCCGCTATGCAATCGCACCGAGAAGTTCTGCATTCGAGGTTCCCGTTCGAGAGCGCGAATCATGCGCTGGGCGCGACGATATATCCGCTTATGTCGCTGGTCGTCCCGATCGACGGTGATCAAAGGCTGACGGCCACGAAGAAACTCGCGTGGGTCCCCTTCAAGACCCGAATCAAACGTCGAGGCCCTCCTTGCATTTTGAACCTCGATGGGTTTTAAGCCCGGTGACTTCTTGACGCCGGTGGGATCGAAGAGCGCATCGCGATCGCGCTTCGAACAGAATGACGCATCCACGTGGCTCGTTTACTTTCTCTCCCACGGGGACCTATCATGGCAAAGATGACCAAGAACCAGCTGATTGACGCGATTGCGGATTCGACGCAGCTTTCGAAGGGGGATGTAAAGGCCGTCATCGAGCAGATGGCGACTGTGGGATATAAGGAGTTGAATGAATCTGGCGAATTCGTCATCCCGGGATTTGTCAAAATGTCAGTCGTAAACAAGCCCGCTACCGAAGCTCGCAGCGGCGTAAACCCTTTTACGAAAGAGCCAATGGAGTTCGCGGCCAAGCCGGCTAGCAAATCGGTCAAAGCGTCGCCGCTGAAGGTCGCTAAAGACGCGGTTTGATCAAACGGCGCTCGCCGGCGCCGACGGATCGTCAAGCAAACCATGTAAGGTCGATTATTGGTCCTCCGACATTCCGTTGCTTCACAACAATTCCTTCGTTCTTGGAGCGACGATCGTAGGTTGTCGTAGGCAAGGAACGGCGCAACAGCCTTTCTACCTAAATCATTCAGGTTTCGCTGCCCAGCTCCTGACGGTGGATATCTTCTGGCATCTCGCGCAGAAAGCTCTGCCCCTTCTGCATGCGGCGCCCGAGGGCTTCGATAAATCCTTCAAAGCGCTCCCTGCCCTTTATCTGCGCGGCTGCCTGGGCGTCGTTGGGCAACGGTGGCGTGATCGTCAGCCAGAAGCGGACGAAGAGCGCCGAGGTCTCGGCCGTCAGACCGACGTCACGCTCCAGCCTCTGCATCTGACGTGAAAGCCGATCCAGGCGACGGGTAAATGCTGCCTCCCGCCTGTCCGCTCCGTCCGGTGATAGAAACGAAGCGACAGCCGCTTCCACGATTGCAGACCGAGAAAGGTTCTTGCGATCGGCCAGATCCAGATCTGCTTCAGGAGTTCTGGCGGGAAATACACGTTCATCCGGTCGCGCATGTGTCTCAGAGCTCCATCCCTTCATCCGGGTCCATTGCGATCTGACGCGCGACGCCTCGCATCTGCTGGCGGAGAAGCCGGGTCTGGCGGACGGCATCCTCGTCGTCGTCAAGAACGGCGGCAAATTCTTCTACCGGCGTCGGTTCGGTCGTCTCCTTTGCGATCGCGACATGATCGGGAAGTTCGGGCTCGCGACGGAGGCCGCTATTCGCCGTGTCTTCCGCCGGTTGCTCCGCTTTGTCGGTTGGACGGGCGGCCGGCATCAGGGTTCCAGTTGTCGACCATCCGTCCGTTCGCGATGATCGACCTGATGCCGCCGGATCGGGTGGCGGCAAGACCCGCTCGGTGAACCGCCGGTCCTCGTAGTAGCGCACCTTTTTCGCCCGGATCGGCGGTGTGCCCGCCACCATCACGACTTCGTCCGTCGGCAGAAGCTGCATGACCTCGCCAGGGGTCAAAAGCGGCCTTGCCGTCTCCTGCCGTGAGACCATGAGGTGCCCCAGCCAGGGGTTCGACCTGTGCCCGGCATAGTTCTTCATCGCCCGCATCTCCGTCGCCGTACCCAGCGCGTCGGATACCCGCTTGGCCGTACGCTCGTCATTGGTCGCGAAGCTGACGCGGACGTGGCAGTTGTCGAGAATGGCGTTGTTGGGCCCATAGGCCTTCTCGATCTGATTGAGCGATTGCGCGATCAAGAAACTCTTGATGCCGTACCCCGCCATGAAGGCGAGCGCGGACTCGAAGAAATCAAGCCGCCCGAGTGCCGGGAATTCATCGAGCATCATCAGGACGCGATGCCGGCGGTTGCGGGCGTGCAGGTCCTCTGTGAGGCGCCGGCCGATTTGATTCAGCACCAGGCGGATCAGGGGCTTGGTCCGCGAGATATCGGAGGGCGGCACCACAAAATAAAGCGTCATAGGGCGGCTATCTGCGATCAGATCCGCGATCCGCCAGTCGCAGCGACAGGTTACCTGGGCCACGACCGGATCGCGGTAGAGCCCCAGGAACGACATCGCGGTGGATAGAACACCAGAGCGTTCGTTCTCGGATTTGTTGAGGAGTTCGCGCGCGGTCGAGGCGACCACGGGATGAGCGCCCTGCTCGCCAAGGTGCGGCGTGGTCATCATCGCCTTCAGCGTCGCCTCGATCGGACGCTTCGGGTCGGACAGAAAGCGGCGACGCCCGCCAACGTCTTGTCGACCTCGGCATAGAGGACATGGAGGATGGTTCCCACCAGAAGCGAATGACTGGTCTTCTCCCAGTGGTTCCGCTTGTCGAGCGAACCTTCGGGGTCGACCAGGACGTCGGCGACGTTCTGGACGTCGCGAACCTCCCATTCCCCGCGCCGAACCTCGAGAAGCGGATTGTAGGCCGAGGACTTTGGGTTAGTCGGGTCGAACAATAGGACGCGGCCATGCCGCGCGCGGAAGCCCGCGGTCAATTGCCAGTTCTCACCCTTGATGTCGTGCACGATGGCCGAGCCCGGCCAAGCCAGCAACGAGGGAACGACGAGGCCAACCCCCTTGCCGGACCGGGTGGGTGCAAAACACAACACATGCTCCGGTCCGTCATGGCGGAGGTAGTCATGGTCGATCTTGCCCAGCACCACGCCATCCGGACCGAGAAGTCCGGCCGCTCGAACCTCTTCCGCATCTGCCCAGCGCGCCGAACCGTAGGTCTCGACATTCTTGGCCTCACGCGCCCGCCAAACCGACATGCCGATCGCCGCCGCGATCGAAACGAAGGCCCCCGACGCCGCGATGAAGGCTCCCTCGACAAAGACCTGTGGTGCATAGGCGTCATAGACGAACCACCACCAGAAGAAGACGGGCGGGTAATAGACCTTGAATCCCATCAGTTCGAACCAAGGCCGCCCGAGTTCTGGCTGATAAGCGAGCCGCCAGGCCGTCCATTCCGGTTGCTCCCCAGATGGCGAGCAAAACGATCAGGCCGACAACGATCACCTGGCCCCAGAGGATTCTGGTTCCGGACATCCCAAGCGCCCTTTCGCAACGGAGTTGGCGAGATACCTAGAGGCCCAGATCGCGCTTTCGACCAAAGCCCCATTCGATGCCGCCGCCGTCCTTCACGACGCCGGTGACGTGTTGGCCCAGTCTCTTTTCGAGTTCGCGGGACCAAGGCACGAGTTGAAAGCCAAGACCGCTGTCGATCATGGCAAAGCGTCCCGAGGCGAGCGTCAGCCGCTGGCGATACGTGCCCGCCACGTGCTCCCCGGAGGCGGCGGCCGTCAGAGGCAGTCCGGTACTGGCCGAGACTTTTGCTGCCACCTCGTCCAGTTCGCGTCGGCGCAACGTGTTGAGGAGGTCGCGGTGCAGGATGAGACGCTGGCCCTGCCGCCGTGCCAGGCCCGCCTGAACCAGATGCTCAGTACGGGCTTCGATGGCGTCGCGAGTCTCGCGGCCGAACCCGCCCATGGCAAGCGGCAAGGGATCGCGCTCGACCAGCCGGTGGTCGAGCCAGGTCGCTCCTCTTGCGGTGACCTGCCCGATTGAGGTCGAGATCGGAGCGGATCGCGAGCACCAAGGTGGGGCGCGGATCCGCGGTTCGGCCGAAGCGCCGGACTTCGACGATGCCGCCGACCGGCGGCGCCTGGTCGAAGGCCTCGACCCCACGGAAGCGAACGTGGTGCGCGCGTCCGTCTGTTCCGTCGATCAGGGCGTAGGCCTCGCCGGTCAGTTCGTCATGCAATCCACGGGCAACCAGTCGTCCGACGATCTGGGACGTCGACGGTCCACCTTCGATGACGTAGTCGGAAACGCCGCGCGCTTCCCCTCGCTCGGCGAAGGCGCGGTGCATGGTCTTGATGATGTCGCCGCGCATGCCGAGGTCGCGCAAGCTACGCTCGGCCCTCGAGCCCGACCATCCATTCTCCCGGCGCGGCGGGTGCAGCAAGGCCCATCTTCTCCAAGTGCTGAAGGCGGCCGACCATCAGGCGCCGGATTTCGGGATCGAACGGTCCGGGATTCTCGGGGCGTAGATCGATGGCACCGGTGTCGTCGGCTGCCAGCCGGATCTCCTGATCGAGCCGCGTCCATCGCTCTGCCGTGACTTCTCTCTCCAGCGAACTGCGAATTTCGTGCTCCGGCTTTGGACCCAGTTCGATGGCGACCAGTTCCTCGGCCCGTGAGCGCAGGCCTCGGCTGATGTAGTCGCGGGAGATCACGAGATCTGCCCCCTCCTCATCGACTCCCCGAACGAGAAGATGGACGTGCGGGTTATCCGTGTTCCAGTGATCGACGGCCACCCAGTCGAGCCGCGTGCCAAGATCAGCCTCCATCTGCTTGGCCAGATCGCGCGCGAAAGCCCTAAGGTCAGTCATGTCGCCAGCGTCCTCGGGCGAGACGATGAACCGAAAATGATGCCGGTCTTCCTTGCAGCGTTCCGCAAAAGCCGTGCCGTCAGCACGGTCGCTGTCGGCATCGAACATCTCAGCTCGCTCGCCGCCTCGGGTCACGCCATCGCGCTTCAGATATGAGAGATGGGCCGTCAGTGGTGCTGAGCGGAAGGCGCGCCCTTTATGGCAAACCACGCGCGCCTTCACCACGACGCGGCGTGTGGGGTTAAGCAACCTGCCGCGACTAAAGGCGAGCCGGCCGCGGCCAAATGTCGAGCGTCCATAAGCTGCAGAACGCCTGCCAGCCGCAGCTTGACCCGAGATGTGTCCGGACATCTTCGCGGCACGTAGCACCTGATTGATGAAGCTCTTCGGCTTCGGCGCACGGGTGCCGCGGATGCGCCCGGGCCGAATGCGCAGATCGCTGTCGCGCACGGTCATGACCGAGCCTCGAAAACCACAACGGCGCCTACGGTGCCGAAAACATCCTTGAATACTCTGGCGAAAATCTTGAGCGCGGCACGCGCCCCGACCGACCGGCACGCCGGAACCCGAAGCCATGTCAATGGCTTGCGGTTCGACCGGCGAGCCCCTTTTATCTCGCCCTCCTGCCGTCGAATCTGCCGACTGCTCTCGCCCATCCGCCAATTGCTCGCCGAAGGACGCCATTGCTTGCGAACCCGCGCGCCTAGTCATCGCGATGACCCCGCATCCGATCGAGCGATAAACACGCCAGCAGCCCTGGGCACCATCTGCAAAATATCGCGTGACGAGATTGCAGTCGCTGTGCTGGTCGGAGGCATGAACGCCGACGTCCGATCGCCCGCCTTGATCAGGTCAGGTCGCGCGACGAACAACGTCGTTGCTGCTGATAACTGCTGGCTCGCGATCCAAGTCGGTGGTAGTTCGATGCCAAGCAGCTTTGCAAGCTTTGACACGTAGGCTCGCGTCTCGTCTGGCAAAGGGCTGCCCGCGAGGTGCTCTTCGTAGCGAGATGGTCCCGCATTATACGCGGCAAACACGCCAGGCGAACCATAGCGGTCGAGCAGTTCACGCAGATATGCCGTGCCTGCCAGAATGTTATCGCGCGGGTCGTATGGATCGCTGCCGAGATCATAGCGCTCGCGAAGTTCCGCCCAGGTCGCCGGCATGATTTGCATCAGACCCCTTGCGCCTTTGGGCGACCTGGCGTGCACGTCACCAGAACTTTCAATACTCAAAACTGAGCATATCCACTGCGCCGGGATCGCGAAGCGTTGCGAAGCTTCCTCGATGAATTCCGACGACGAGATGGACGCCTCACAGATCGCTGGAAGCGCGGCGGACTCGTGATGGGCCAGAGCAGCACAATGTGTGGCAAGAAGCAGCGATACTACAACCCAAACACGCGCGCCCGACTGAGCCAAGCATGCCGTCGTGCTCGCGCCCGTCCAGGGTAAAGCTGCTTCGCGCCGGCCTTTCGGCCGCCCTGGACCGGCGCTGCGCGCGCCGGCGGCCTTGAAAAACCTCAGTCGGGACGGAGGAATGGTCCCGCAATCGATCGAACAGAGGAATGGCGAGGCGAACACGTGAAATGCGCACGATCACTCCTCCCACGTCCATATCGGAAGCGCACGGCCGATCACGGCTGACGCAGGCAGAAATCCAAAATATCGACCATCAAGAGAGTTGTCCGATTGCCAATTCATGAGAAACAGCTCGCCCTCCACGACGACGTGGCAGCCCTGCCATTTCGGCAGCGGCCGGCCGCGTCCGTCGCGATCCTGCGCCTCACCCACCGCGATGGTACCGACCGAAATCGTGAGCCCATTTCTGCAGACGGTCTGCCCCGGCAGCGCCAGCACGCGCTTGAGCATGGGGACGCCAATGGGCAGATAACCGTTCAGGTCGAGGAAGGTCGCGAGCGGCTCCGGCGGCGTGACGGCGAGCAGCTCGGTGACACGGAAGCTGTTCGCCGGTCGTAGGCGATAGAGACCGATCGGCACACTTTTGGACGCATTCCAGATGTAAAGCGGCAACGGCTCCAACACCAATGTCGCTATCAGTGCAGCGGCGGCCACACTGGTTGCGGCCAGCGTCGTCACGCGGTGCGTCATCGCATCGTCCTCTGACGATGGAGCCAGGCCTGGTGGCGCGCCTTCGTGTAGGGACGCGGGTCTTCGTTGACCGACAAACGGTTATGAACGTGATGCCAATGATCGGGCGCGACATCGGCCGGATCGACGCCGAGCGCCTCAATGGCATCAATCATCTGCAGTACGCGCTCAACCTTCGGCCAACCAGAGAGCCGTAGTAGAATCTCTCCACCGGGCTTCACGTAGGGAACTGTTACGCAGGGCTGTCCGGGCGCGATCGCGCGCAAGATGTCGATACGCGAAATGATCGTGCCAAAGTCGTTGGAGGTCCAGCGGACAAAGGCAAAGATGCTGTCTGGCGCGAATGAAACGACGCGTCGGTGACGATCAATCTTCCGCTCCGCGACAACGCGACCGAACCGAATGCGGTTTTCGATACGCTTCTCAAGCCACAGCACTTCCACTTCGGTGAGGTCGCTCATGCTGCCGACCCCTGCAGCTGGCACTGGGCACCTTGTGCTTGAGGTTCGGCGATAGGCGTATTCGGCCTGCACAGGCGGGCAGGACTCGCGGGCCGCCGCTGCCGGCGGTCTCCATCGCCTCTCTCGGCCTGGTCCGTTAGAAGAAATCCGAAGGATTTCTGGTTAGTAAAGTTACGGTGGCTGGAAAGCGCCGAGAAACAACGGCTTAGGCCCGATTTCGGTCCCCGATAGCACGAGGATTGGGTCCCCGATAGCACGAGGGTTGCGGTCCCCGATAGCACGAGCTGATTCACAGATTGTCCTCCGAAGTTGAAATGAGACCGCGCCGGCGCAGGCGTGCCGTTAAGGGATCAACAGGCGTAGGCGCGAAGTTCAGTCGCTCGGCGCCGTTCGGATCGCGCGCGAGCACGAGCTGATAGCCGGGCAATGTCTGGCGCTGGACGATCTGACGAACGTCGTAGGCGAAGTGCTTAAGCGGCGAGAGGATGCCGGACTTGGCATGGAGGTGCGCAAGATCAAAACTCCAGCCGCCGCTCTGCCGACCACCGTGCTTGCGAACGAGTTGGTAGAGCCACCGCTCGAGTCCTCCCGTCAACGCGAAGTAAGCGCGATCGATCGTGAGCACGAGCGCGTCATCGATGACGCCGGCGTAGAACCAATCAGGCAGGATCAATTCGAGTCCAAGTGGGCGACCATTTGCATCTGCTGTCTCCTTCCACTCGTTGATCCAGGAGAAACGATGCCGTCGCCGCTCTGCCGGCTGGCGGATCGATGTCAGCACGGTCGTCGACTGAAGTCTGTCGAGACCCGCCTTCAGTCGGTCATAGTCGCGCGCGCCGGTGCCGCGGCCGACAAACGTCAGGATCTCGTAAGGTGTTGCCGCCATCAGGCGCGACGTCTTCAAGCCGGCGTCACGGGCTTCGACGATCTGGGAAGCAGCCCAGATCAGAACGTCCGCATCCCAGATGGTCGCCATGCCGTGTTCCGCCACGGCCTCGACACGAATTGCAATCGCACCCGCGCGGAAGTCGATCGGCACAACCCGCTTTGTTTTTGCGAGCGAGAAGAAGGGATAAGCCATCAGATCCTGTGCGTCGCGGGGCGCAAGATCGCCGGGTAGCGCCCGAAAGAGCTCAAGCTGATCGCGCTCGGAATGGTGTTTGCGCCGCATGGTCACTGCTCTAACGCGGCAATCAGCGACGTTCCTGGCCCGCATACGGGCGCAGCACCGGGTGCTTCTTGGCCGGCAGCACGGTTCCCTTCCCGGGGTCGGACGTCGATGTCTTGGTGCCGAGGTCAGCCCACGCTTTCAGGTCGTCCACGGCGTAGACGACACGTCCGCCGATCTTGCGATACGTTCGCCCGGTACCGTACGTGCGGTGCTTCTCAAGCGTGCGTCCCGAGAGGCCAAGATAACGCGCGGCCTCCGGTGTACGCAGGAAGCGCGGGGGTAGGCCGGCCATCGGATCGGGCATTTGAGAACTCCAGGGTGACGGCGCACCGCGCATGGCGGCGCCGGCGTGTGTGCGGTCATCATGGAGAAGCGCGGTATCGGAGGGGGATGCCGAAGATCGGGGCCACGATTTTCGATACCCCTGGCGGAGCGCTATTCGTCCCTGCGCTCTGGGCGTAGAAGCTTGCGGTAGCCACCTAGCATCAGTGCGAGGCCGCCTTGCACCAGGCGGATCGTTCGATTGCGTAGATCGTGCGTCTTCCAGGCACGATCGGGGATGCGCCTTTTGCCGAATAGCGCTTCGGCTATGATGCGATAGCTGCCGCCGGAACTGTGAGCATCGAGCGCACGGATTGCAGCGCTCAGGCGTTCGCGCCGCTGCTTGGATAATTGATGAAGCGCGGGCCCTGGCGTGCGTCCGTTCATCGCGCGCCACAGCCGGCGGGCTGCATAGGCGCGCGCTTCGAAATCGCCGTCAAATGGCAATTCGGCCGCGTATGACGCACCGAGCACCGGTGGCTCTTTGGACCAGACCCGGTGGTCCACCGCACCAATGCGCAGCACGGCATGCCAGCCGTCGGCGGCGCGGCGCACCTTGCCAGTTGCAAGGTCGAGCAGGCGCTGAGACGCCGAACTGCGATCGGCGGCCGAGGCGACCGTCACCGGAACGACCGCAGCTAGAACCTCAGGCGCCCAAAAGATCGTCTGCTCGTCGAAGGACCTCTGAGGTTCATGGGCGAAAGCAGATGCCCCACTTCCTCCTGAATTCGGCGGTCACTCCGCCATCTGGGCTGTTGGCGATCATCGCTTCGTAGTCGCGTCGATAGTCCGCGTTGCGGCGAAGACATTCCCAGGCGATGTCGGTGATTTCGGCGTCTTGTAGGCTCTTATAGGAATCCGGCGACCGCCAGTCGAATTCAGGCATTGCTTCCGCCCCATTGCACGCAGCTAACAAGGATTGCGGTGCAGTAACTATGAACGAGAGGGTTGCAGGAAGCCCCTGAGTTTGGCACCACGTGGTGCTTGAGAATGACCACCGGTTAGCCGGAGCAAATAGTTTAGGCTGCAAGTCTCTAGCCGACGATTCGTCTATTTTGAGCCGGCGCCGCGTAAAAGACGCCCCTGCTGGGTTACCCATTTGGCGCGCGCAAGATGGCTCTGAAATGCGGTCCGCGCGCGATCCGGCTCTCGCTCCGGATCTATATGCAAGACCACTCGAGCAACTTCGCGCCAGTCGGCTCCCTCACCCTCCGCCTGCAAAAGGCGAATGTACGTGACAACATGCTGCTCGTCATAGGCTGTCAGCGCCGGCTCG
Organism: Bradyrhizobium sp. BR 1433; assembly: GCF_051547665.1. NCBI lineage: Bacteria > Pseudomonadati > Pseudomonadota > Alphaproteobacteria > Hyphomicrobiales > Nitrobacteraceae > Bradyrhizobium > Bradyrhizobium sp. BR 1433. The sequence goes on along the minus strand of NZ_JBPUGG010000001.1, from coordinate 7,296,527 downwards.
TTCGGTGCAACATCCGCGACGTCAGGATCTAGCTGCGGTTTCGTCATGACCATCCCAGCAAATAGCGAATGATCTCGAGTCTCCCTGGAAGCCCGAGATTGTCCCGACGTCTCATTTTAGCCTCATTGCGACCTAGCCGACCAGCGAGCAGCTCGAAATACACACTATAGGAGATAAACCTCATAGTATGTAAAGACGCAACTTACGCCGATGGATATGCGCAAGTTGGTCGGTCGGAATTTCGCAAGACTGCGGAAGCAAAAGCGCTTCACGCAGGAGAAATTCGCCGAAGCGTCCGGCTTCACGCAGCAATATATCAGTGACCTGGAGCGCGGCCGCCGCAATCCAACTGTTGTAACCCTGTTTGAACTCGCCAGCACGTTGGGCATCAGCCACGTCGATCTCGTTCTTCCAGACGAAGAGGCCCGAACCGAACGATCAAAACCCACTAAGCGGAAGTGATCGGACCGTTAGAAATCCATTTGAACAATCGTAGAGCCTGACCTTCCGCGAGCCGGGCCGGAGGCCCGGCGAGCGCCGGACGCGGACACGCGTCACCGCCTCCGATCCGGCTTGCCGGGTCGGCGGCGACGCACTAGCCCTTGGAAGCAAGGCAGCGTAACCGGTGCCCGGTTACGCTGCCCTATCTTCAGATAGCCCGTTCCATCAAGCGCTTTGCTTTGCCTTCCAGTTCAAGACGCGTGTCCTGATGAGCCTTGCCGCGAGCGAATGCTGTGATGCCCTGCACGAAATCAAAGATGCTTTCCGGCTTGCGATTTTCCTCGCCCAAAACGGTTTCGATCGATCTTCGATGCTTCGGATTTGGAAAACCCGCCCTTGCGGAGGAAATTCTCCCGGTCCTCGTCTGTGCGGGCAACGATCCGCTCCCGCGCTGCGTTGATCCCTGCGACAAATGGCGCGGGCGAGGAATTAGCGAAGCGCGTCAACGCAGGGGCCGCCTCATGCGCAAATCGTTGGGCGGCAAACTTGGAGTGCCGGATGGTGATCTCCTCGAAATTCTCGACGCCCCACAAATTGCGGTTCATGCAGACAGCGCGGAGGTAAAAGCTGGCAATGCCGAGCGTCTTGCTGCCGACTTCACTATTCCAGCAATAGAATCCCCGGAAATACAAATCCGGCGATCCATCCGGCAACTTGCCCGCCTCGATCGGATTGGTGTCGTCGACCAGGAACAGAAACACGTCGCGGTCACTGGCGTAGAGCGTCGTCGTGTCCTTGGTCACATCAACAAGGGGATTGTGGGTCATGGTGGACCAATCCAGTACGCCCGGCACCTTCCACCGGGTGTCACCCGTGCCATTGCCCGCGATCTTCATGACTGCGGCGACGAGTTCGTGGTCCCAGATACGGCCATAGTCCGGCCCGGTGACAGCCCGCAACTCAACGCGTCCATTGTCGGTCTCCAGAGTTTTCACGAGCTCGGCGCGATGCGACAGCAAGCCGTGCTGCAGGTTGATGGCCGACAAAGTCGCAGGTAGTTGCCGCAGGTAGGAGGTTGGCGCGCCGACCATCGTGCACAACTGGCCAAAGCTCCAATGGGTCGGCGCCACCGGCTCGTCGCGTCCCGGCACTACCAGCGCCAGCCGCTCGGAACTGTCGCGGTTCGCCTCCACGCGGATGGCCCGGCTTTCCACCGTTCGCGCCTGCGCGCGTTCGGCGCGTCCCCGCACTGATTTAAAGAGGTCTGGCAGGTTCAAGTAACGCTCATCATCCGGCCGCGCAAACCACTCGGACGACACGCGGCCGACCCGCTGGCCCCGCGAGACATCCACGCGAAAACCGCCGGACGCAGGCTGTTCGCTCTGAGACAGGTTCATCATGTTCATGGTCGTTCTCCTATTGGCTGAGGTTGAAGCGCAGCGCTGCGCTGCAACCCTGCCCGTCGGCGAGACCTGGGGTAGCAAGGGCAAGGGCGGCCGGGGCGGAGGGGGATCACCCGCCTGACAAGGGCGCGCCGAAGGCCGCGCGTCTGCACGCGCGTGACGACGACGTCGTCGTGAATATTCTTGGCGCGGAAGACCGGGGATACCGCTCCGGCCGGCACGGCGCGCCGTGCTTCACCCTTGCCCACGCGAGGGCGGAGCCCTTAGCGATTTCCTTCAACAAAAAAACCTTCTCCCTGCAAAGTGGCGCAAGAAGCAGAAAGGCCCCGCCTCCGAGGAGGCGGGGCCGAGGATCCGGTCGGATCAGTCGCCGGTGCGGCGGGACCAGATCAGGGTGTAGCCCTCGTCGCCTTCGACCTTCACCAGCGAGGCGTAGATCGGAGCCGGGAAGCTCGGATCGTCGAGCTTGACCGAGAGGTACTCGCGCTCGCTGTCGCGGGCGGTCTTCTTCCAGGCGGCGCCGAACTCGGTCACGCCGGCGAAGATGCGGTAGTCGGGCGCCTTGTCGTTATCCTTGTCCGATGTGGCGAACCTGGCCTTGATGTTGAGCGTCAGCGTCTTGATCGAGCCGATGTAGCCGTTGTCCGAAGCGGTGAAGGTGCCGATGGTAGCCATGATAGTCTCCGTTTGTTGTTCGGGCCGCGCCCATCGCGGCCTCGATGGCGATCCTTGGCCCGGGGAGCGATCGGCCCGCAGCCTTCAGGCCCGCAGTGCAGCGGAGGACGGCGAAAGCCTGCTTTTTTGTCTTTCCGCGAGGAATGCCGCGTCTTCGCGGCAGGGGAAAAAGCAGGCGCAGCCGTTGCGGGAAGGCGATCGAGGCTCTTGCCGTCCCTCGGGCCTGATCAGCCCATTCGAGGTTGCGTTGGACGCGAGCCATGAACGAACTGACGGAGACAACCATGGCGGCCGCCACCGACGACCCACAAGGACGTGGCTCGATCGATCGGGCACATGCTGACATCTGCGCATCAACGGCAAGGAAAACGCATCGTGGCAAACGCTGGCGTCCCCCGCGCAGCCTTGCTCACGAGACCGACGTCGCCGCCGGATCAACCGCCGGGCCGTGAACGCGGGATTCGCGACCATCACCCGATCCAAACTGCCAGCCTCAACTGCCAATCGCCGAAGGGCACGCCACGACGATGCGATCCCGAGGCCACCCGCAGGTGCAGACCGAAGCGATCAAGGTCGCGCTCCATGGTTGGGCCTCCTGCATCGATCGCCGTTTTGCCTCAGACGAATTCGGCCGCGCGCCGGTCAGGCGCGCGGCCGAAATTTTTGAACTTGCCGGGACCGCGTCAGCGGCCCCGGCTCGAACCTCACTCTGCAGCTTGCGAATGCATCTGCTCGTCGCCTGCTGCGGTCGGACCTTCCGTTTCTTGCTGCGGCTTAGCAGTTTGCAGCAGCGCGGGCAGCCAGTCGGTCGGGGCCAGCAGCTGCTCGGCGGCTTCTGCCATCTCGATCTTCTTCATATCTGACAGACGTTCCGCTGCCTCCGCGCTCACGCCTTCGCGGACGGCCTCGAGAATGGCGGCCTTGGTGACGCGACCGAGATAGCTGCGCGCAGTCGGACGCCAGTAGCCGGTCATGTCGAGGGCCACGGCCTCCGCCAGATGATCCGCAGCCGCGAAGGCGCGCGGCCTGCGCTCCCACGGCAGCCTGACCGCATTGACGGTGAGCGCCACGCAATGTGCGAACAGCGCCATACGGCTATCGTGATCAAGCTCAGCCACGAACGTCCACAAATCGGAAACGTCGCGCGGCATCTGCCGTGCCCAATTCGCATGGCGATCCGCCCATTCCTTGCCTGCGGGGGCATCCTCAATGCCGTCAGCATGAGCCGAGAGGTCCATCCTGACCGGCTGGATGCCGACAACCCGCGCGTCCGCGCCGACATAGAAAATCTGCGCGGCAAGCGCATGCGTCACAGCGACGACGGCGACCTCGGGCTGTTCGCTCAGATTGAGCCGCAGGCCGAGGGTGCGATGGGCGGTGAGATCGCGGACAAGAACATCGGATAGCGACGGGCCTTCATCTTCATCGTCGCCGTCATCCTCGTGCTCGCTGGGATGATCCGCCTCCCCGCCTTCGCCGACGTTCTCATCTGGCATCTGACCGTCATCGCCCTGCTCGGCCTCCGATTGCGGCTTCTCGTCGCCTGGACGAATGAAGCCACGTTCGATCCGCAACGTGCCGTCATGATTGAGGATCACGAACGCTCCGCCGCGTCCGATATCCTCAGGATCATAGGCGTGACGCTTGGCTTCCAACCGCTCGATGTCGGCTTCGAGTTCGCCGAACCGCGCGTCCACCTCGTCCGAAAGCTCCTCCGCTGTCTGATGCTGTTCGGTCAGATGATCGAATTCGGATTGTGCCGTTGCTAGCGCCGCCTGATCTTCCGCCGAAAGCTCGACCGGATGCGGATAGGTCCGCCTCATGCCATGGGCGTGCGGAAAATCGAGATGAGCCTCCGTCCATTTCCATCCTTCGGTGGCCCGCACGGCATCGGCCTCGCGGCCGAGCCTTGCGGTCACCAGAAGATCGAGCAACGCGACGTCTTCCAGATAGCCGCCGCAATCCTCGGTAAAGAGATCGCGCAGGATCGTGCCGCCTGCCTCGGTGTAGGCTTCGATCCCGACAAAGCGCACGCGGCGGTCGGTCGCGGCGACGTGGATTTCCGTGAGCATGCGACGGATGGTGCTGGCGTCGCGGTTATAGGATAGCCGCTCATAGACGCCTTCCTGCCGGGCATGATCATCGGTGATGGCGAAGGCTATCAACTGGTCAAGCGACAGTTCGCCCTCGCGATAGACCTGCATCAATCGTGGAGACACCGCGCCGAGCCGCAAGCGCTGCCGCACGACGTGCGGCGTCACGCCGAAGCGGGCCGCGATTTCCTCCGCGCCGAAGTTTCGTTCTTCCGCCAGCTTCTTGAACGCCTCGAACTGATCGGCGGGATGCATGTTTTCCCGGGTGACATTCTCGTCCAGGCTGATTTCATGCGGATCGTTCGCGGTGTCGACGATACAGCGGATCGGCTCGGTCTTCTTGATCTCCTTCCGCTTGACCCGCAGAAGCTGGGCAAGCCGCCTGCCCTCGCCGATGGTCACGCAATAGAACCCCGTGACCGCTCCTTCTCCATCCAACTCCGGTTCAATGACCAGATTTTGCGAAATGCCCTTGGCGGCGATGCTCGCCGCATACGCCTCGATCGCCGCCTCACTGTGCGGCGTCTTCCGCGCGTTCTTCGGTGACTTCTTGAGCTTGTTGAGCGGAATGAAAATCTCCGTCCCGGTCTCGGGGTTGGTTTCAACATTCTTGGCCGACATGATCAATCTCCTTTTGGCTTCATGGGTGCAGCGCGCACTCCGCGCCTGCGCCGCCGCGGATTTGGCAAGAGATCGGTCGCGCTTCCTTTGCAGGGTGCAGCAGCTGCTGCTGCAACCCTGCCCATCGGCGAGATTGGGGTAGCAAGCGGAAGGCCCCTTCGCGGGGAACCAGAACGCAAGAAAATTGACGCCCTTCGCTTGGCGGCAGTTTCTTGCGTTCTGGGCGGAAGGGGCTTGCAGCGCGCGAGGGCGAAGCCCTTAGGCCTTTGCGGCAGCAGCCGCATAATGAAGCGTCGCGCCGAGGGAACGAAAAAACGCAAAACAGGGTTTGGCCGTCAAGACGGTCAAGCGTCTTCCAAACATTTGCGCCAGTCGCGGCCGGCGCTATCTAAAGAATCTCTACGAGGGAGCCTGGGTCTCTTCGCGGTCTAATCAGCGCAATTTCGTCAAGCTGGCCGCATGATAGGGTTCGTTCAGAAGAGGGTGCCGCCATGGGTAGCTCGGCGTGTCGATCGACAAATGGTCAATTATCGCCATCCCGGTCCTGCGCGGTCACCATCCCTTCCGTCCCCTCGCGGAGATACCTTTCGGCGTGAGCCGAAAGGATTCCTCAGGCCGCTGCCGAGCTGGCCAATTCGCCACCTTCTGTCTTGTTGCTCCAGCGGAAATCCTGCTCGTTTATCCACATACGGTGCAGGACGATGGCCAACTTGCGGGCGACGGCAATGCGCGCTCTGTTGAAGCCACGCCTTTTGGCAACCTTCATTCCCCAGGCCCTGAGTGTCGACCATTTCCTGCTGGATGACAGCAAGACTGTGGCGGCCTGAACCAGGTGAACACGCGTCATGGAGTTGCCGAGCCTGGAAATGCCCTCTTTATAATCCGTTTCTCCCGACCGGTACTGCTTTGGTGTGAGGCCGAAATAGGCACCGATATCTTCGTCGTTGGAGAAGCGGAGCGGATTATCGACGGCTGTGACAAAGGACAGCGCGATGATCGGTCCGACACCCGGCGCGGTCATCAGCCGTCGGCAGACCGGGTTATTTTTGGAAACTGCTTCCACACGCCGGGTCAGAATGTCCAGGTGCTTGCAGAGGTCCTCGTAGAGGTCGAGGGACGGCATGATCCCATCGCTCAATGTGAGGCCAAGCTCGTCAGCCTTGACGAGAGTCGCCATCACTCGTTCGCGGAAAGTCTTGCTGTTGACGTTGCCGCGCGGCACGAGGAGCCCGAACGGTTTGAGGCTGCCGGTGATGTTGTTCTCGAGCCCGACCCTTTGCTGCACCAACTGTTGCCGTAAGGTGAGCAGCGTCCGATCCTCCTGGCTGCAGCGAGCGCGGACGGTGACGGGCCGGATAAACTCTCCTCCCATACGCACGAGCTGCGCGAGACCGCGGGCATCGTTCTTGTCCGTCTTGTTGCGGTACGTCTTGAGAAACCGGTGCGCTTGGAACGCTTCAAGACATATCAACGGCAGCCCCAGCTTCGTCAGTTCGATGTGCAGCCAGGCGCTCATCGCTCCTGCTTCAATGCCGATTCTGACGATGGAAGAGATCTGAATATCCTTGGCAACCAGCCAGCCGTGAATGTCGCTTGGCCGCGTCAGTGACTTCCCTTCGACAACTATCTTGCCTTTAGCATCTACAACGCAGATTGCCGTCTGACGCTGCGATACATCCAATCCAATGTAGCATTGCATAGATGCTTCTCCTGTTGGGCTGCAGAAAAGCAAAAGGTACTTCATTCGCCACAGAACCGGTCCGCGGCTACACTATGGGTAGCAAGTGCCAGGGCAACGCGAGCGGAGGGGGATCACCCGCCCGTAAGGGCCGCTCGTAGGAGCGGGTCTGCACGGGCGCATGTCAGTCGTTCTCCGGAGTGAAGGACCAGAGAAAGCACGGAAGACCGGGGAGACCGCTCGTGGCGGCGCCGGCGCCAAGCCGGCGCTTTACCCTGGCGCGCGCGAGGGGCGGAGCCCATTAGATCTCTAACGGGAGAATGCTGGGCAGCTCGCGAGGGTGAAACACGAGAGGCAAGAGTGAGGGAATCAAAAGAGGCACCCGCAGGAGGGTCAGCATAGCGCCGACGCGTAGCGGCGGGACCCGGGACCGAGTGCAGTCGCAAGACCGGTTAAGAAGGCACCCGAACGCGGGACAGTGATAGCGACGCCGGCATGCAAATGACGGCGGGGCCCGCGAGCGAGTGCCTCCGGCGAGCGACACGTTATGTTGCGCGAGGGATCAAAGCCGGAGGCCGAGACGCTACGCGGCTCGGTTCACGCGAGCCCGGTGCGGCGCTAGCCGCGCGCGCCCAAACGAAATCCGGGAAAGCCAAGACGAGAGAATCTGCGACTTCCTCGCGAACTTTGGTCTGCGCGTCAAAGATTCGGATCTGAGGCATCGGGAAATGATTTGCAGCTCTTCGAATGCCGTGGCGCGATCGCTCATTGCACGCCAAACCTTGCTCCTTCGTCATTACGAATCCCAGCCCTGTGCTAACGGGGGAACGAATGACGGACATAACGATTCGTCGTACTGGAGCTATTTCAAGCTGATGACGCGAGCACGAAGGCCAGCGATACGGACGCTGCACGGATGGGCGATCCAGGTGCTCCAGGAAGCGGCCGCCATCCGCGAGTGCAATGAGCACGGTTGGATGTAAGATCGCGCCGATCCGCACGCAAGGGAGCGGGCGTTTGAAATCGCCCGCGGAGACCCGCCAGCAGGTGTCTCCCCTGATGCCGCGGTGGTAGAGGTTCGCGACGTGCTGAACTCGATCGGTGATACCTGCCCGGAATGCCCTCAAGACTAGAACGGCTGGTGCCGAACCTCAACGCCAGCCCGGCCCTTTTATTTCAGCGGCCCAGCTTTTTCTCCACGCGCTTCCGTAGTCACCGGATGCTTCACGACACCTAAGCCGACTTCCGCTGCGGCTTGGCCGCCGGCTTCTTCGCCGCGGCCTCTTTTGCCGGCTTCTTACCTGCGATCGGCATCAGCATTTCCTTCTGCCCGGCCGCCGCCTTGCGCGGCTTTTTGCCTGGCTTCTTGGGTGCCTCTGTCGCGGCCGCCGCGTCTCTGCCAATACTCTTACGCAGCGCGTCCATCAGGTCCACCACGTTCTCGCCGCGAGGACGCGCTTTCGCGGTGATGGGTTTGCCGGCGCGCTACTGGTTGATGAGATCGATGAGGGCGGTCTCGTACTGATCTTCGAACTTGTCCGGCTCGAAGTGGCCTGCCTTCTGATTGACGATGTGCCTGGCCAGGTCGAGCATGTCCTTCGTGACTTTGACGTCCTGGATATCGTCGAAATACTCGTCGGCGGATCGGACTTCGTAGGGATAGCGCAGCAGCGTCCCCATCAGCCCCTTGTCCAGCGGCTCCAGCGCGATGATGTGCTCGCGATTGGTCAGCACCACGCGACCGATCGCGACCTTGTTCATCTCACGGATGGTCTCGCGGATCACGGCGAACGCGTCGTGCCCAACTTTGCCATCTGGGGTCAGGTAGTAAGGGCGGATCAGATAGCGTGGATCGATCTCGCTACGGTCGACGAACTCGTCGATCTCGATCGTTCGCGTCGATTCCAGCGCGACGTTCTCGAGCTCCTCCTTCGTCACCTCGATGAAGGTGTCGGTGTCGACCTTGTAACCCTTGACGATGTCCTCGTTGTCGACCTCCTCGCCGGTATCGGCGTCGACCTTGGCGTACTTGATCCGATGGCCGGTCTTCCGGTTGAGCTGGTTGAACGAGACCTTTTCGGATTCCGACGTGGCCGGATAGAGCGCTACCGGGCAGGTGACCAGGGAAAGACGCAGGAAGCCTTTCCAGTTAGCGCGAGGGGCCATTGCGAGGGAACTCCATTACTGACGCCGGATTCTAAGACGAGCGGGCCGGCTTGGTTCCGACATCGCGTCCCCCTCCAACAGGATGATTTTTTCACGATGAGGGTCGGAGCGGACTCGACTTTTGTTCTTGTTATGTTCTAATTCGGAATGACCGATCGACCCGCGAGCTGGCGTATGCCGACCCCGAAGCAGATGGAAAAACTGGCCGCTGAAGCTGCTCGTAGGCCCGGCCCCTCCGCGACGGCTCCGGATGCGCCGCTCCCGGCGGAATATTGGGAATCGGTCCTGAAAGGCCCTCGCGCCAACGAGACCGGAGCCGAGAGGCGGCAGCAACGTCTTTCCGAGATTCAACGCCATGTGCTGCGCATCTCATGCCGTCGGTGCGAGCGGACCGTGGAAATCCAGACTGGCGATGCAGTCCGATTGTATGGCGGCAACGCGCTTTGGAAGGACGTGGCGCAGCGATTGCTCGACAACACCTGCCAGCAGCGCACCGGCCGGCATGAAGAAGACGGGTGCTGGCCGGCGTTCGAGACGTCCTAGACGGTTCCGGATCGCGATCCGATCTCTTGCGTTTGGACAGTCCGGATGGCCCCGAAGTATCACCCCACGCCCCTGTCGGGCGGCGATCGCAAGGCTCTGGCGAAAGAGCTCGGTAAGGCACGCGCGATGGCCAACATGCTTGCTGCCCAATCGGCGGAGATGCGGGCCAAGGGTGAGGCCATGATCCAGCAAGCTGAACAGGCTGCTTTGCGAAAGCTGGAATGAGCGCATGTGGAGCGATGGAGAACCTATCGATCCATCGCCCACCATCGACCAGGCCGTGAACGGAGGCTTCCCTTGGCTCGAGATCAGGTGCACGCGCTGCAAGACGCCCAGCGACGTCGATCTGGCGGCGATGAAGCACCCTCCAACCACCTTCGTGGACGATCTCGCAAGCCGACTGCGCTGCCGCAAATGCGCCAAGGCCGGCCGGCGTCCGTCTGCGACTCTGCTACAGTTGGCTTGGCAACCTCGCCACCCTCGAACCGAAGCCTGATTGATGTGCAATCTCTATTCGATCACGACAAACCAGGCCGCGATCAGCGCGCTGTTTCGCGTCGTGAACCGATACGTCGGCAATCTGGCGCCGATGCCCGGCGTGTTTCCGGACTACAAGGCACCGATCGTGCGCAACGGAGCCGAGGGGCGCGAGCTCGCCACGGCGCGGTGGGGAATGCCGTCGTCATCAAAGGCGTTGATGGACGCCACCAAAAAGCGAGCCGAAAAACTGCAGGTCAAGGGCAAGCCGGTCGATTTTAAGGAATTGCTCAGAATGGAGCCGGACGGTGGCGCGACCAACATTCGCAACGTGAAGAGCAAACACTGGGCCCGCTGGCTCGGCGTCGAAAACCGCTGTGTGGTGCCGTTCAACTCCTTCAGCGAGTTCAATAAGGCCGAGGGCGGCGACATCTGGTTCGCGCTCGATGAGACCCGTCCCCTCACCTGCTTCGCCGGCATCTGGACCAACTGGACGTCGGTCCGGAAGGTCAAAGAAGGCGAAACCACCAACGACCTCTACGCGTTTCTCACGACGGGGCCTAACGCCGAGGTCGGCGCCATCCATCCCAAAGCGATGCCGGTGATCCTGACGACGCCCGAAGAAGTCGATGTCTGGATGACGGCCCCTCCAGACGAGGCACTGAAGTTGCAGCGGCCGCTCCCGGACGGGACAGTCCAGATCGTCGCCCGCGGCGTCAAGGAAGATACAGCCGAGCTAGAACGTGACCATCGAGAACGGTGACGATCGAGCAGCTTCGTCGGTCCGCCGTGCCACAAAACAAGGGTTACCCGCCCTGATTGTACCGCGCCGTCTTCGCCGCCCAAAACGTGCTTGCCGATCCGCCTGATGGCCTTGCCGATTTGCTTTGCTTTCTGCGTTATGGTTCCGCCGTTGACGACGGCCGCGACTGCGCCGATGGCTGCAACGCTATCCGCCTTCATTAGCGCAAGGAGGCCAATGGAGGAGACCAGGAGGGCACCTTTAGACGTGTTTGTTAGTATCTCCTCGCTCTTTTTGTTCCACCACTGGTCGATGCCCATGCGGAAGGTCTTAGTAGCGTTTAGGACCTCCTGCTCCGGCGCTCGCCCCTTCTTGAACGCCGCGACCATTTCCCGGATGCGCTCGAGCTCGGCCTTCATCCGCTCTAAGTCGGAAAATTCAGCGGCTACCCGCGCCCGCGCCTCGTCAGAATTCGGCCGCTCGGCGTTCAACACTTCAAGCTTGGCATCGATCTGCAGCACAAGGCCATCGATCGCGAGATTGATCTCTTTCGTATTGGCGACGACGGCTTTGCCGATTTTGCTGTTAGCCTTTTCCTTCTTGGGCTTGGGGATTACCAGTAACTTGCGAAGCTCGGCCACGTCGAGAGCTCGAAAGTTGCGATCGTTGCCCGGTCGCTTCCGCATCGGCTCGCGGCTAAACGTCTCGCCGATTAGCCAGAACTCGTCGAAGCTGGAAAGGGGCTGCTTGGCATGCCGCGAGTAGTCACGGAAGCGCTCGTAGCTCCGCTGCAGCCGGACAGGATCGATCACCTTGGCAAGGTCGAGCACGTACCTGCGCTGGCGGTCCAGGTCCGGGCGCTCAATCATCATGTCACCCGGAAATATGCGGCCGGCGCCGCTGTCGCGGACCACCTTCCATTCCGCCGCGGTGAAGATTTCGGTGACCCGCCGCTTGAACTCCGTCTCTGTGATGCGATCCCGCTCACTGAGCTTCCGCAGATTCTCGGCGAACTCTCTATCGACTTTAGTCTGCTTCTTCTTTGTCATTTCTTCTCCCCTGCGTAGTACACACGCAGAAGGAGCGAATTGCAACCGGCTCACGTAACGCCAGCGGCACTGTTTGAGTTGCTAACCTGACGCTGCCACCGCCATTGCGCCTTCCGCAGGACGATAAGTCCACTCGACACCTTCCTGTCCAGTTCCTAGCAAACTGAGGACGGCACAGGGCAGGTCTCTGGACGCAACCTTGCGCCGCAGAAACTCTGCTTGGGCGCGATCATGCGTGGAGAGCAGAACTTGATATTTGCGGTCGGCGACTAAATTGCAGACGAAGTCAGCGAAGGCTGCCGAATGAATCGCATCATTGTGTTGCAGCGGATCGTCAAGAACCAGCCCCCGCCACCGAGACCACGGGTAGGTTAGGCTGGCTGCACAGAGCATACTGACAGAAAGGGCTGCCATCTGTCCCTCGCTGTGCACCAGAACCGGGTCAATTGATCCGATCTCAGCGGGGACCTCACCTTCCTTAGTAGCGGTCTGTTCAACACGGCGATTCTTGACGTGCAGTTCAATTCCAACTCGTGGGTCACACAAAATTGCCCGATTGATCGACTTCATCAAGCTGTCAAGCGGCCGCATGTAGCTGGTATTGAAATCTGCCAACTCGTCGAGTATGTCCGCGCTAGCGGCTTGAGCAATATCTTTCGTCTCGCGCGTTGCTCGGGCAAGTCGTGATTTCGCGGCAACGCTGTCGGTCGCCTCTTTTCGAAGCTGTAATCTGTCGCTGTTTGGTGCGCCGCTCACCGCCGTTCTTAAGCGCTCTAGGGCGGTGAGGTGGTTGTCGACCAATGTCTTGGCTGCCCGACCATCACGCAATTGCCTTAGTAAATCGTCCGCTTCTCTCAGCTTCTCTCGGGTTGCAATAACGACCGTCGTCAATTCTCTGAGTGAGCGTGTGTTGGGTTCCTGCGATTGGGTGACATTCAATGTCTTCCAGGTTTTGACCGCCTCGGTCTTTCCTCGGGTCGCAGTAGCGATCTGGTCAGCTGCTTGCAGCTGACGCGCTCGTGCAGAAGCTGCTGCAACGTCAAGCGATGCCAATTGATGTACGAGCGTCTCCCGTGTGGAAGTCGCCTCTTGACTGGCTTGCTCCGCGGAGATCAGGTCACCTTCCAGTCCAAGTATCGCCTCAGCAAGTTTAGTCTCACGAAGCCCGCCGACGACTTCGTCGAGCTCGCGGACCGAAGCAACTGCAGCGTCGAGCTCTCTCGCGACGCTAGTTTGCGCCTGAGCTGCAGCATTGAATTGCACCTGAGCTCGATCGCGTCGCCTCACCGCCGACGCGTGCTCTCCTCCGGGCACAAAAAAACTTCCTGTGAGCCGATTCCGCCAATACCACTTGCGCTGTCGCAGCCTAGCCATCTCCTCTGCGCTGGCAAGCAATTGTCCTTGACGTGCGTCGGCGGTCGCACGGTCCGCTCCGTCAGCGCCGAACACACCAACGCCTAGTTCCCTATTCGCCTGCTCCTCCGATTGGCATTCTAGAATGAGCGATTTGAGGTCGCCCTTGGCTGAGCGAAGTTGTTCGAGTTGGCCACTCGCCGCATCCGCTCGCTGCCCGGCAGATCGAGTGCGTTCTTCCTGGTGCTAGGACTAGCGGTGCTAACCGAGTAGCCGCACTCGACGCCCGGCTGTGCAGTTCCCCTTTGACTTCGAAGTGCGTTGCACAAACGGGGCAGTCGCATGCATCGTTCGGCAGGTTCGCCACAATGCTCGCCACGGCGCTCGACATCGCCGTAACGGACTTTCTCAACTCGACAAGAATATCATTCTGCTCGCTAAGAATATTCTGAAAGTCCTGAACCGCCCCTTCAGCCCGTTCGATGTCCGCGTCGAGATTGGGAAAGCGGAGTTGCAATGCCCGAATCGAAGAGCGCAACTCGGCAACCCTGGCGTCCCGCGCTAACCAGAGAGCGACATTTTGTCGTTCTCGTTGTGCTAGTTTCCCACGTTCATCAAGCCGCCCAACCTCTTCCTCAATTCGACGCACGATCCGAAGTCGACGCTCCAAGACTTCCACAATTGCGCTCTCACGATCGAGATTGTTTCGAGCGGCTGCGACAGCAGCATCCGTTGCGTCTTTTCGAATCCCGGTCGATGCTGCAACTTCGAGGACATCTCGTAGCTCGATAAGGAGCCCAAGCGCATCCCGAGTATTCTTCGCGGAGGTAGCGGCGTTGACCTCGCTGGCTTTGGCCAGCTCAAGCAACGCGGTGATGTCCCTGCGCTCCGTTGTGAGCTGCGCCACCTGTTCATCCGCGGTTGCTTTTGCCGCCTCATGCTCCAACGACTGCCGCGATGAATTATCCCACGCGGCGAGTGTAAGAGTAACTTTCTCTACGCTTGCCTCAAGGGTGCGGAGCCGGCTGCGTTGCGCCGCAAGGCGGTCTTCTAGGTTAACGATGGTCCCCTGATTGAAGGCTACGGCCGACGGGGTTTCGATACCAGCGGCGGCGTCGAGCAAACGCGAGATCGCCCGGGCCAGCTGAGTGGCCGCCTCGTCGGTAACAGCTCCTAGGCCTGTTAGCCCTGACCACAAGTCCGCTTCTGTATCGAGGAGGCCCTGCAGCGTAGAAGCCTCGTCGTTCAACGTTCTGATGCGACCGGAGTAAGCGCGGCTGGCCCTTGTATTTCCTCTGCCATGCAATGCATTGGCGATGTCTTCGATTTCTTTGCTTTCTGCGGCTTCTTTTAGGATGTCGAAACGTTCACTGGGGTCTCGGTTGGTTAGCCGGGAGATCGTGGACTGTCCGAGGAAATGCGTGAGTAGCAGATAGCTCGAGAGGCCGGAAATGCTCCGCTTCCAGTTTTCTCCCCGGAGGAATTCGGTGATGTTGCCGATGTTGCCGCTGGTAACGGACTTGGTTGCCTCAGGCGAGGAAAGAGTACGTGAAATGATGTTATCGCCCGAAAATTCCATGGTCACGGTCGTTGGGCCTGGAGCTCCTTCGCGCCACCGACACAAATAGCTTCCAACCTTCTTGACGCCATCGGCACCTCGAAAGTGGTCGATTTTGTCGGTTAGGGCCCACTCCAGACCGTCAAACAGCGAGGATTTGCCGATGCCATTGCTACCGTGAACGACGAGCACTCCGGGCCCATCAGGCAATTGAATGTTAAGTGACTTGAAGCTTCGATACTGCTCCAAGCGGACACCGGTGAGGTAAACGCCGCTCATTTCGACGCCTCCTTGGCGTGAACTAGCTCGGTCACAAGGCTTTCAGCATCGTCCATCAACTGCTCGGTTAAGTTGACCCAACGTTGCGCAACCTCGCGCTCCAATCCGTGCTTCTCCAAGATACGTTGCGCGAGCTCGTGCGTCTGATCGAGGGGAGCGTCACTAATGGTCTCAACATATGCCCACGGCATCGCCAAAAACGTTCTGGCCAGAAAATTCGTGAATGACTGCTGCATTGCCGTCTGGCTCGGAATCCAGACCACCTTCCGGCAAACGGCTTCATCGCGTTCAATGAGATCCACCAACCGCCGCCAGTCGCCAGTGGGGGTCGGGGATGTCGCGCAGAGGAACAGATGCGCATTGATCACCTCGCGTTCGTACATGAAGGACCGAGCCACGACCATTTGTGCATGAAGTTTCTTGAGCGCCGACTTTACGCTGTCGACCGTGTCAAGTGCGATCGGTGCAACGATAACCGGGTATTGGCCTATACGAAGTCCGAACAGGTCCTGGATGGGTTGTACGTCAGGTTCGGCCGGTCTGCTACGGAATGTGGGAGAGGTGAAATCCCTAACTTCGTCAGCCTGCAAACCAAGTTGGTTTGCGGCCTTTTCCAACAGCGATTTCAAGATCCCAGGTGTCATGTGAGGACTCTGTCCCGATCATCGTTTTGCCGCTTACGCCACTGTTGGAATTCGTCGTGAATGGCAGTCTTCCATGCCGGGAGACCAGCTCTTAACGCGGTGCGCCAAGGCACGTCATTGCGGACGATCGCCGGCCTGGTTCGACGTGCTACATCGAGGCCGGTTCCCGGGTCTCCTCCGTTAAGAATGGAGTTGTCTGGTCCAGTGACCCTGACCTCGGAGCTCCCTGAGAGGATCAAAGCGTCAACGTCCCAGTGCTCCGGCAGATCCCACTCAGTCAGTAAGCTGCCATCGTCTACCCTCGTTGCCGCAGAACCGAGGGCCAGACCATCCTTGTCGAAGCTGAGGTTGCCCCTTGGCACGGATGCCGGTTGGAGTGGCTCACCCAAATGGGTCGCAAGTATCAGGACCAGAGCGCTTGCCATCCGCTCGATGACTCCCACGTCGCCGTTCCATGACTTCGCCCTTACAGGGCCAATGTTGCCCAGCCAAGCGAGGAAGTCACGGCGCAAAGTTGGTGATGCATCAAGCGTCTGACGCCATCCCGCCCAGATGGCTAGCACAGCCGCGAGAACATCCGGCGCTATCATCCCTAGAGTGTCACACTTGCCGACCGCCTTCGCGTTGACGAGTAAAGCTTCCAACTGGCGAACAAGGGAGGCGTCAACTTGGTCGCTGATATTGATCGCGCCGATTTCTCGGTATAGATATCGTGAGGATGTTGACGTTGCGATCGGCACGTTTGGTAGCTTCGCCTGCCAGGCTGCTTGAACCGTGGTTCCCAAGCTAAACGATATTTTTCCGCCGCTCGCCTTGCTTAGACGGATTAGATTGTCTGCATCTGCTTGGTCCGGCAGCACCTCCAGCTGGAGTACGATCGGCGCGGCCGCCGTTTCGCATTGCCTGGCTAGGTCCTCCAATGCAAACTTGCCGCGCGGAACCAGTGTCTGGGTGGCCCTATCCCACGTAATTAGAATCGTAGAGGCCTCACGGGCCGTCTGTCCCTCGAGTTGCTGTCGTCTGGCAGCGTCGGCAAGCCTATGGCGCCACAACTCAAAGAACAGAGTGTACGTTTCCGGGTCGAGCGTCGGCGGCACAAGCAGTTCCGGTTTGGCCTTGAATCGCGCCTCCGATATTTTCGCGTACTCGTCGAACAGCACTTGGGCTGGACGATATCGTTCTCGCTTGTTCGGTCCGTGGCGAAGGATCACGTGCTGGAAGTGCTCGGATAGTTTGGTGCCGCCGAGTGTCACCCCGACGGGCTCAAGTCCGTCAACATGTTTGATCACATTGGAGATCGTGCCAGAACTGCGGCGAACGACGATCCCCGCTTGCTGAGCCGCGTGCAGCACCGCGAAAACCATCGATTGGTTAAGCGGTGCGGCCTTTCCAACCGACAACAGATGACCACTTGAATTAATGGTCAAGTGCCGATCGGTTCGCAATTGCGGGATCAGCCGATCGAAAATTCCTCGTTCGCGAAAGGTATTGAGTACATCTTTTTCAAACGCCGGCTCCAAGTCTGCCTCTGGCTCCAGACCATTGTAAGCTTTCGATACCGAGGTTCGTAGAATGTCCTGATTGAAATACCCGAGGAAGCTTTCGGTGAACGATACGTGTTCGAACCCTTTGATGAGCAGGTTGAGGATATCAGTGAGAGCACCATCGCCATTGCCGCTTACGAGATACGTGGCTGGAGCGTTGACCTCTACGGCAGCAGTGCCGACCCCTCGTTCTTTCCAGTAATCGTAGGTGTCGGCAGCACCAGCAGTTCGTTCGTCACCAAAACCGATGGCCAAGAAGATCTTCTGAACGATCTTAACGGCGCCATCCGCGAAGGTGAGCCGCCACTCGAGACCCGACCTTTCGAGTTTGTCTAGGCGAGCTCGCCTTTGCCATATGAGCTTTGGAAGTAACGCATTGTGACTGTGAAACTCAGCTGCCAACCTTTCGGCTATCGGATTTCCAGTATCCAAATGCCAATCGAGGAATGGCAACCCCGCGTTTTTGTCCAATGAGCCAAGGGCCGGCCACTCGTAAATATGAGGATGCAAGAGTTGAGGGGAGGCGCTTTGAAGCTGAAGCAGTTCATCTGCGGGATCAAATAAAGTGACGTCGTAGTCAAGAAGACCTAGCGCCAACGCACAAGTCACTCCTGCGGCACCGCCGCCAACGACCGCAACCGTGTCGTTCGGCTTGAGCATGCATCTCTCGTGGAGGGCTCTAATGAGGCGAAATGCACGCACCTGCTGTGAATAGAAGGTTATGCGGCGTTCGAACGTACCTAGAAAATATAGGCCCTCGCTACCAGGCAGTGTGCTTGTCGTTATCCAGTCGTCGAGCGAATCTGTGCTACTTGTCATGAGTGCGTTTTGTAGTCAGGTGCCCGCGCTGACAACGCGGCACCCGCCAAATGCCCTAAATCCTTTGTTTCCCCACTTCAGGAGTTCCCAAGAAATCCGAAGCGAGCGGGACAATTTTTGCCTTCAAAACACGGACTATGCAACCGTCGCATCTGGGCGGGGACGTTCTTAGTTAGCGGCCATGACTATGCGGTCGCATTTTGGCATCATGTGAACGTCTGCTACAGAGCAACCCAAAGCCCGATAGTCGCGCCCTGTCAACTTCCGCAGGTCAAGCTCGGCGACCTAATCCTGGGCAGCGCGGCACGTAATCTGGAGCTCTTGCGCGATCGTGCCAGCGGATGCGATTGGGCTTCTCAGCAGAAAGTCGCCCCTCCGGTAGTCGCGACGTGGACAGGCGACGCCAAGCTTGCAGGCGAGCAAGGAATTTGGACGCCAGCCAAGTCGATTTTGGAGATCGGAACAGCGTGGGCGATGCCTGCTGCCCGGGAGCCCGCTATTTTGTTACAAGCCCCAATGGTATTTCTTGTTGGTTGGCAACAATCAAGGCTGAAAATCACTTCAAATTCAGATGGTTATGAGACCAGACGATTGCTGGCCAGAAACTGCTGTGTCGCGGTAAAACAAGGATACCACTGCAGGTCCCTTCACCATCTCATTTCTGCGCTGAACCACAGCGCTGGCGGGGCAGCCCGATCTCGACGCGCCCGCGGACAGCCAATCGAGCATTTTGCGGCCCGGCCTATTTCCGCTCCAGCCGCTGCACCCAGCGGGGCTGAACCGGCGGCCAATCAACGGCATTGAACTGGTCGAGCAGCCGCCCCCCGAAATCAGGTTCGACGCTTACGGCCCAGCCGATCAGCCCTCGCACATGATGGTAAAGGCTGGACACCGAAGTTCGCCGATGCAGCGCGTGCGCAGACGGACCATGGTCGGTTGAGCTGAGATAGTGCAGGTGCAGTCGCAGCATGTCCTTGAACTCGCGTGGCAGCCGCGGGACAGCGCCGTCGACCAGCATACCGAGCACAATTCGCCGCGCTCCAGGGCCTCTGATGACGGTCTTTCGTCGATTGTGCTGAAAGCCCTCCCGCGCCAATTCAATCAGAACAAGACGCTTGAAGCGGTCGATATCCTTGCGGTCGCACGACTCCAGCGTTGAAAAGGCGAGGTCATCGGCATAGCGTGTGTAGCGCATCCCATGCTGTGCCGACAGGGCGAGCAGTCGCTCATCGAGATCTCGCATTACGAGGTTCGACAGCATTGGGCTAGTCGGAGCGCCTTGCGGCAGCACGCCCTCATAGTCGGCTTGATAGTAAGGGATCGATGGCCAACGCAAAGTCTGGCTTCCGCGCAGCAGCGTAGGGCTTTCAACCATCATCGTCGTTAGTCGCGCCAGTTCAAAAGCCAACAGTCGCGGGTAGCCCAGCCGGAAAAACACCGCCGCGACCTGACGCTCCGTCACGCTGTGGAAGAAGTCCTCGATGTCCACCTTCAGAAGCCACTGACAGCCACAGTGCTCCTGTGCCGCAAGCACTGGGCTGCTGTCCGGATGATAGGCGAAGCTCGCGCGCGATGGCGTCGTATAGCACAGGATGTTCTGGGCGATCCATTGCTGCACGAGCAACAGATCCTTCGGCGGGATGCTGATCAGACGTCGGCGATTGCGGCCTGGCACGCGCTTCTTCAGCCATACCCGACGATAGTTCGAAAGCAACCGACCCACCCTGCGCCGGAGATAGCCGTAAGGCGAGCCGGTCAGCTCACTCAAATGCTTCAGCGTCAGGACCGGGATCATTCTCGGATCAGAGCGCCGGATCCGCTCGATTGCGGCCACCGCGCGGTCGAGCGTCCGTGGATCAACTCCAAGTCGGCGTCCCCGCGACCGATAGCGCTGAAGGCTCGGCGGGGTCATCTACTTCGACCCACGATGGTGGGTGATACTGCAAGTCTCGACCAAGACGCCGCCAGGCGTGCCTTGCAGTAACGCGCAGCGCGAAGGTATCGCTCCGCTTGATGGATGGAGGAAATCCCACACCCCAGGCCCCCAAAGGACCTGTCGCCGCTTTCGCGGCGCATTCCTAGACGCCCTCACCGTGCCCTCAGCTGAGTTGGATAATAGAAGAGCGGCTCCGATTTGGAAAGTATCGGTTCGCGATCCCGCCGTCGCCGCAACCGCTCCAGCTCACGTCGGCCAAGCGCCGTCAGCCGGTTGCGTTCGGTCGTCCAGTGTACGATGCGGGTGTATCCGAGAATCTCCTCGATCTGGGACAGCTGCAGGCCGGTCTGCGCCGATACTTCACCGGCAGAGCGGGCTCCGTCCTTGAGGGCGGCCAGCGCCATCATGGTCGTGACCCACCGTTTACCGTTTGGATTGGCTAGAAACTTGGTCGCATTGGCGATCCGCAGCAGCCTAGCCGCGCGATCTGCCACCGTCTCGATGGCATCGCGCGGAAAGCTCATCTCGGCGGCTACGGTGCTGCGCTTGCGAAACAGCGGCGTCCAATTGTTCAGGCTGCTGTGCAGAATGGCCGGCGCGTTGTTGGGCATGCCATGCGCGAATGCAATTAATGCGCCCCCAGACAGAAACCCGAACGGCCAGCGGTGACGCCTTGGATAAGTCCGGCAAAGCATCTGCACGTCGCGCAGGCGAGTCCCGGAGAAGGTGGACCAGAGGGTCGGACAACCCGTGACCATCGATATCTCTGGCTTGAGCCGGCTGGACCTCACGTGACGCACCCCCTGCTCAGTGCCGGAGTAAGCGACCACGTTAAACGTGATCAGCCCATACGACCGCCAGCTGCGTAACGTCGCTACGGCGCGGAACGCCTCCAGCATCTCCCACACCCGTTTGCCGGAGCCGATGAAATCGGTCACAATAACGATGTTGCGAACACGCTCACGACGCATCCGAGTCGGCCCAGGGTGCGAAAGCACGTCAGCGCCGTGATGGCGAACCAGGTTGGTGATCAAATTTGCGATGAGCCCCTCGCTGCCGACCTCTTGATCGTTCGGATCCACCTCGATCGGAGGGACACCTGGTCCAGTGGCGCGTGCCGTTTCGGTACCCGGGAAGAACGGAAGCGCCTTGCCAGCTCGCTTCGGAACGGCGCGTTCCGAGAACAGAGCGATCGGCCGTTCGGGATCGGCGCGTTCCTTCAGGATCGCCTCGACCAGAGAGCGAACACCGCGCAGGAACGTTGTCCGATCCACCAGAAGGATCTCGTCCATCAGTGCGGACGCTGTCGCCCGCTCGCTATCGTCCACGAAATGCGCGAGCCACGCCTCTCCAAGCGGGGTCTCCGATAAGCTCGTCATCTAACCGTCCGACTGGCTCGCCGCCCGCATTGGGATGCCTTGGTTCGCACCGCGCGGGCAACCTGCAACATACGCCTAACGCGCGCCGGTAAAAAGCGTTGCCGACTGCAATTCCAGTTCATCGAGCTGTATCCCGGCAAGGAGAATCCCTGGCAGCGCTGCCCCACCCCGGCCTATCAAAAATCCCGAGGCACGGTCGCCTACGGCGACATCAGCGGTATGCAGCCAATCGATATCACGCCGTCTGGACTGCCATCAAGCAGCTGAAGCACCGAGCGCCGGACACTGCTGATGCTGACGCTGTCGGCGATCGGAAATTCGTCGATTGACGCTTCCGCTTTCGCCGCGAGCTGAAGTAGCTCTGCGCTGTCACCATCGAGAGATCAATGGCAAGCAAAGCGTCACTTGCCTCCAACAGCCGGGAACACCATCGCAAGTACGCATTTACGATCACACGGCTGCCAAGAGGACCTGTCTAGCGATACAAGGAGCGCCCGGAGGCGCTCCCCTTCATAGCTGTTAATATTCGTCGGCCCTCATAATCGTCATCACGCGCCGCGTGACGTCCAGGTCGGCTGGATCAGGTGAGTGAACAGTTTTTTGTCAGATCGTAGTAGTCGATCTTCCAGAAGTAGCGGACGGCATTCAGGTCAATAGCGCCGAAGTCGTGCTCGCCGTGCGGGTCGTTGTCCTCCGTGAAGCTATCGAACTTGCGCACCGCTTCGAGCAACTCGGCCAGTCGATCGGATTCGAGGCAGGTCACGCCCGGAGTGAGCAGAACGGTGCAGCCGATGATCAGGTTGTGGCAGAAGCCGTCGTTAAGGTCGCGGATTTTCTCGGCATTGATGTCGTTGAGCATTTTGAGTTTCTCCCGTTGGTTACCGACAGCGCCATCGCGGCCGGTCGGGAGAGTTCGAGGGCAGCAGGCCCGAGCGACCAGTCAAGGAGGCTCCGCGTGCAACGCCGCGTGGATGCCTTGACGGGTTGCGCTGCTGACCTATTCCCGACCTTACCGGCCGGGTGGTGCGAATATCGCGCGGAGGGGAAACCCTGATCGAAGGACAGTCGCAAATCAAATCCAGACATACTGCGCTAGGGAGCGAGCAGCACATCGGCAATACCTTTGTCCGCGCGCCGGCACGGCGCCGGCCGAGACTATGGGTCACGTATATGCGCGAGGTCTTGCCGGTCGACCGCCTAAGCGCGAGCGTAACGGCGTCGGCTTGCTATGCGCTGGTAGGCACCGGTCACGTTAAGGCGCATCCTCACTAGCGGCTCGCTTGCGCCGTACATATCGGAGGCCTTGGATATGGTCAGTCCGAGGGCGGCGATATGCATAGCCGCTTCCTCCGACACCAAGAGCGCAGGGCCGAGCCAATTGGCCTCCTCCTCCATCGTCTTGTCGTAGTTGCGCGTGCCCGATGGGTCGAAGATTTGCATGGGCGGGTGCAGCAGCAGGCCGTGCGCCAGCTCGTGGCTGATATCTGCGGCCTGCCGCTTCTCGTCATGGGCATCGTTATGAACGATGAAGCGCTCCTGTCCGACCGCAAGTGTCACGGCCGAGAAGTCTTTCTGCCCATTGACGGTGCGGAGATAGGTTACGGCCTCGGGAGCCAACTTCGTGTAGTCGCTGAGCGGGAAGACCGGAAACTCCAGATGCTCAGCAAGCCGCCAGGGACAGAGTGGCAAATGGGGCGCGATATCCAGCTCCCTGCGGAGGCTGGTCGCATACCAGTTCGCTTCTGCTTTAAACCCCCGACGCAAGGCCATTTCCCAGCTATTACCTCTTCCTGAATTGCTGGTACGCGGCCTTGATCAGCGCCTCGAGCGCCTTGGCCCCTTCTTTCGACAGATTTGGATCGGCTCGAAGATGCGCGGTCAGCTCCGCGAGGGGCTCCCTTGCCTCTTTTGATTTCGTTGTGCCGCCGGTGAATTGGTCCGCCTTGAGACCCGACCAGGCGCATAGGGCCGCGAAGCTGTCCACGTCTGGCCGCCGTCCCTGGGACATGCGGGTCAGGCTCGACGCTGGTACGCCCGATTGCTCGGCCACCTTCTTCCAAGTGAGGTCACGCGTGATTCGCACGCCGTCGATTGCAGCAAAGAATGCCTCCCCGTCGAATTTTCCTGACGCCATTATCCCTTGATCCGCCTGTCTTGATCTTGGGCCCGAATCGAGCCACAATTGCAAGATAGCAATCAATTCCGATCCGGCAATCGCAGAATTGGAGATATCAACCATGCCGAAATCATCTAAAGGCAACGGCCCCTACCGCAGCGCAACATCGGGGCAGTATGTGACTCCCAAATATGGACGCAGCCACCCGAACACAACTGTCCACGAGGCACCCGGCAAGCACGGCTCCAGCGGGCCGCACTACCGGAGCGCCATCTCTGGCCGCTATGTCACGACCAAGCATGGCCAGTCTCATCCGAACACGACAGTGAAGGACAAGTAGCGATGAATTTCATTCACAACGACCTCGGCTATTTGAACGGCGGAGAGATGGTCGAGGTCAGCCTCGACCATGCGGCCAACGTGAAGTTGATGGATGCCAGCAACTTTCAGAATTATCGGCAGCGCCGACAACATCAATTCTTCGGCGGCGAGGCTCGGCAGTCGCCGGTCAGGCTGCGGGTGCCGCAATCGGGCCACTGGCATGTTGCCATCGACCTGGGTGGACGTGCCGGCACGATCCGGTCTGGCGTCCGGGTGTTCTCATAAGGAAGCCAGCCAATGAACGCGCTCGACGGATACGGTGTCGTCAACCCCCAAGGCTGGCGAATGATGTCGGAGCAGGACTACCTGAACGCCATCTTGGGGCGTGAATTGGTTGGCACCAGCCTGTCCTCGCCCGCGCTCTTCGTCCCGGGCGTGATAAGACCGGTCATCGAGCAGTGGGCAGGCCGGTTTCTTCTCGACGTCACGGCGAGTGGCTCATACGCAAAAGGCACAGCCAACCGCAGCGGCACCGACCTTGATCTCTTCATCTCGCTCTCGCCGGACACAGCGGAAACCCTTTCCGAGGTGCATAAGACCCTGGCGACGACCTTGAAGGCCGCCGGCTATCAGCCGCGCCTTCAGAACGTATCAATCGGGATCAACGTCCGCGGCTATTCCGTCGACCTGGTGCCGGGCAAGCGTCAAAACTGGCTGTTTAACGACCACAGCCTGTACAAGCGGCGCGGCGACACGTGGACCAAGACTGATATTTCGCAGCACATCACCAAGGTGAAGGACTCGGGCCGGCAAGCAGAAATCCGGCTGGCCAAGCTTTGGCGCGCGCAGAAGGGCCTGGAGTTCCCCTCGTTCTATCTCGAACTCGCGGTCATCAAGGCGCTGGAGACCGCCTGGTTGGCGCCGCTGGCCGACAACATGCGGACCGTGTTCATTTATTTGCGCGACAACCTCGCTACGGCGAGGTTTGTAGACCCCTCAAACACCAACAACGTCATCTCGGACGATCTCACCGTCGCCGAAAAGCAGGCCATCAAGACCGCGGCCGCGTCGGCGCTGGCGGCACCCTACTGGCGTGACATCGTCGTATGAGAGGCTGGTCACTTGAAAAGCTGTTGGCTGGGCTCCACGAGGAAATTTCGCTGCGGCTGGAGCGCAGCCGGGCGGCAATCGGCCACCCCGTGGCCAAGGGCGACGCGACCGAAGGCATCTGGATTGAGTTGCTTAAGAACTATCTCCCGGAACGCTATCGCGTCCACCGCGCCTTCGTGATCGACAGCACCGACACCACCAGCCAGCAAATCGACATCGTCATCTATGACCGCCAATATACGCCGCTGATCTTCAAGCAAGACGGTACGTTGGTCATTCCCGCAGAAAGCGTCTACGCGGTATTTGAGGCCAAGCAGTCGATCGATGCCGATCAGCTCGACTATGCCGCCGGGAAGATCGCCAGCGTGCGCGCCCTGTGCCGGACCAGCCTGCCGATACCTTCGGCTGGCGGCATGCAGCCGGCTAAGCCCCGGGACACATCATTGGTGGCCTCCTCACATTCGAAAGCGAATGGAATCCGCCGCTGGGCGGCCCGCTACTGAAGGCGCTAAAAGCGGCGGATGCACTGGCGCCGCTCGACCTCGGATGCGTGGCAGCTCACGGCATCTTCATGAGGCAGGACGGCGGTTACGGCGTCGAGGCTGACAAGCGCGCGGCGACGGCATTCCTTCTGGAACTGATCGCGAGGCTGCAAGCGGTCGCGACCGTGCCGATGATCGACGTTCGGGCGTACGCCAAGTTCTTAAAGGGCTAGGCTGCCCGCCGATTCGCTATTTCGCACACAGGCACCATCCATGATCGACCCGCTAAATTCCCTCGCCTTCTCTGTCTATGAGAATAAGGCGGTCTATTGTGTTCTGCTCGGGTCGGGCGTGTCGCGCTCAGTCGAGATTCCGACCGGCTGGGAGATCACGCTCGATCTGGTGCGCAGAGTCGCGGCGCTTGAAGGTGTAACCGATCAACAGGATTGGGCCGCCTGGTATAGAAGCACCCATCAGGTTGATCCCGGCTATTCCGACCTATTAGACCAGCTGGCGGCTACGCCCGACGAACGTCGCTCGATCCTGCACAGTTACATCGAGCCAACAGCGGAAGATCTTGAGGCCGGAAAGAAGATTCCAACGCAGGCGCATCGGGCGATCGCCCGGTTGGTCCAAGCCGGCTACGTAAAGGTTATCCTTACGACTAACTTCGACAGGCTGATGGAGGGCGCGCTACGTGATGTCGGCGTCGAGCCTACGGTCATTGCCTCGGAGGACGCTCTCAAGGGCGCCGTTCCGCTGATTCACAGCCGCTGCTATGTGGTCAAATTGCACGGCGACTATCTCGACACCCGTATTCTGAATACCGAGACGGAGCTCAGCAAATATACGTCAGCGATGAACAAGCTCCTCGACCGCATCATCGATGAGCACGGGCTGATCGTCAGTGGCTGGTCCGCCGACTGGGACCCTGCCTTGAGAGCGGCACTCACGCGGGCGCCGACACGGCGATATCCCATGTACTGGGCAGCGCGAGGCGAACCTTCCAAGATTGCCACTGACCTGATTAGCCAGCGGGCTGGCAGAATCATCCGCATTGATAGTGCTGACACGTTCTTTGAAAGCTTGGAGCGGCTGGTCAGCAGCCAGGCTGAAAATCAAACGGCAAAACCCGCAGAGCGTCAAATTGATGGTGGCCAGCGCCAAGCGCTTTCTGGCGAAGCCTGAGTTCCGCATTCAGCTCGGTGATCTCATTGGTGAAGAAGCGCGAAAGCTGGAAAGGACGCTGAATAGCCCGGATTTTGCGGTGACGGGCGCCTTCTCCAACGAGGTGGTCGTCCAGAGGGTGGCGCGGACCGAGAGTGCGACGGAGTCACTCGCACGTATTGTGGGTGTTCTCGGGCGTTGGGGCACCGGGTCAGAGCTACGCTTGGTGCTCGACCTGCTGATCGAATTCGGCGTCAGGGAAAGTGTCGGCGGGTTGGTCATCTTGATTAATCTACGGACCTATCCGGCCGTCCTCCTCCTTTACGCGTATGGCCTCGCGTTACTTGCTGCCCGTCGATACACCGATCTTTTCAAACTCCTCAGCGCCACCATCGTGACCGAACGCGACAACACTTCAACCGTGGTGAATCACTTGTTTCTCACGGCTTGGGCGGGCGGCGAAAACAACTCTTGGAAACTTCTGCCAGGGCTAGAGCAGCGCAAAACTCCCCTCGGCGACCATTTGCACGACATCTTTCAACCTTGGACCGGCGACTATCTGTATTCGTCGAATGGTTACACCGCTCTTTTCGAAGAGTTCGAGCTGCTGTGTTCGCTCGCATATATCTCGATCGGGACAAGCAAAGAGGACCTACAGCAAGTGACCAGCGGCACCGCCGGCAGAAGCTTTGCTTGGTGTCCGATGGGCAGGGTCTCATGGGACGGGCAGACGCGCAGGCGCATCATGGAAAGATGGACCCTTCCTGAAGCGGCTAATGAACTGACGAGGGCTGGATTCGCGAGGGGAGAGCCAGAGTATTTGAAGTTGGCGATGGGCAGCCTCAACAACTTCGCTGGGCGCCTCAGCTGGTAATGGAGGTCATCGGGTGCGTTTCTCGACGCGATCAGGAAATGGCAGCCTAGCAATGCGATCAGTACCAACTTCGGATTGGGATCTCACTAATCTCAACGACGTAGAGCGGCGCATACACCTGCTGGAAGAGGTTTCCGGGGATGACTTGATCTCTGGGCTCACCACGGCTGCGAAGAAAGCTGCGGGTGAAGGCCAAGCAGATTTTGAGTGGCAGCGCGCCGCCGACACGGAAGCTCCGCCAAACACCTTCCGAATTGTCAGCCAAATTCCCCTGCCCGAGCGCTTCTTCGACCAGTTGTTCAACGGCCGCTCGGGCTACCGGGCTCAATATTATCTAAGTCCTCAAGAAGGCGAGGCCTTCAATCGACGGATCATCGACGCCTTGGAATCAGAACTGGCGCATCCTGCGTCCATCACGCTTGGGGTCTCCCGGTCGTTGATCGCGCGTTCATTCATGGGGGCTTATTCAAAGATATGGGTGGCCAACGAGAGGGAAGCGTTCGACGCGGCGCCCTCGGGAAGGCTAATGCCCCCGCAATGGAGATGCTGCGCCGGCCGAGGCACGCGTCTCCCGTTGGCTAGCCATCTCGATATTAAAGGCACCTTCATTCAGCCCGACGAAACAGAGTGGGTCGACCCGTTGAAATTGGGGCGGGCCATCGATCTTCATACTCGCGGCTACACATAGCCGCAGTGCAAGTTCAACCCGCGCCTCATCATCGTAAAATCGCATATGCGATTGTGTGACGGCTGACAGAACAACGAGCTCAGTCGAGATCCTCCGGCGTGATATCGCGTGCTCCGTGCAGCACCCGCACGATGTCAACGCCATTGGGAAATGCTTCGTAGAACAGTACGTAGTTGCCGACCGGAAAGCTCCGTATATTCCTGCCTAGCTCGGGCCGGTGGCGGCCCGCCTGTGGATTCTCGGCAAGCATCTGAAAGCCGTTGCCGATACGGTCGAGCAAGCGATCCGCGGCGACAATATTGTCTGATGCGATGAAAAGCCAGATCTCCTCCAGGTCGGTCTCAGCCTGGGGCCGCCTGGTCAGATTACCCGCCATGCTTCCCGGCTTTCAGCCGTTCACGTCCTCGGGCCTTAGTTTGTTCGACCAGTTCGCCGGGCTCAAACGGTTCGGCCGGACCGCTTTCAAGGCCTTCCTGTATGGCGGCACGCAATGCTTCAAGCTTCGCCTTGCGACGCTCCTCGCGTTCTTCAACAAGACGCAGTCCCTCCCGCATTACTTCGCTAGCGGTTGCATAGCGACCGCTGTCAACGAGATCCTTGATGAAGCTCTCGTAGTGTTTGCCGACAGTATAACTTGTGGCCATACGCACCTCCTTGCCTCATAATATATTACTTTATGCTATAGCTCGCAAGGGGTACCTGAATACCGCGCATCGGTGCTCGAAGGACGGGGCAAACGGTTGGTAAGTGACGAAATCTCTTGGCCCAGCCCATCCGAGGCGCTTTTGCTAGCGCCCACGACTCATGTGGGCGAGCCATGAACAACGACCAAGAGGATCACAACCCAATCAAGCCACCGGAGAAGAACCCTCCGGACGACAAAGTACGAAGTTTCATTGAAGCCGTGGCCGGCGAAGTCCCGCTCGGCGGCGTGGTGGTCAAACTGGCCGGCGAATTGATCCCGAGCCAGGCGCAAAAAGCCCGCACTGATTGGGAAGGTGCAATCTCAGAACGCACCAACGAGCATTCCGAACGGCTGGATCGGCATGCGCAAATGCTGGCGCCAAGTACAACGCTGGTCGGTTCTAGTTTGGATTTGGCCGTGGCTCTCGCACGCGCGCCTGGCGATGGCATGGCAGGGCGAGGCCTTACCGTTGACGATCTGTGCAAGCTGCTGCCGCAAGTCGATCCAAAGGACATCGAGAAAGCCGCTTTCGATCTGAATGCCCTAGGTTTGACCAGCATTCAGCGGGCGTTCGGTGGGTACTGGTCGCTGCGGTTAAACCAAAGATTCTACGAACAAGTCGATCACCAAGTCATGGGTTGGGGATCTACCACGGAGCGGGATGCCCGGACGTTGGCCAACTTGCTCTTGGAAGACGAAGAGCGGGAACGAACATCCGCCCTCTACACGGCAAGCGGCTGGGAAAAGCGTCGTTTCAATCCGGCCTTCCAATTCCTTCTGAACGTCATTCCGAAAGAGCGCGCGAGCCAGGAAGTTCAGGCGGACTATCCGTCAAGCAGCATCTTCCTATTGGAAGAGGACAAGGCTTTGTTGCGCAGGTTCATTACGGCGCGATAGGCCGCGTCATCGAGCATCAGCAGCTTATCTAAACGATGGTTCGATATTTGAGGGTTGGAAATGAAGCTAGCTATCGCCGGTGTCCTGTTGGCCTTCCTGAGTGGCTTCGCGAAAGCCGACGGCCTCTATAATGGAAATGAACTGTTTACACAGTGCACCACGAACAAGTCGTTTGTCGCGGGTTATGTGGCGGGCGAAATCGACAAGGCGAAAGCCGACTACGCGCCCATGATGATTCTATTTCTTGGCTTCTACGACAAAGCAAAGCATGCCGAGCACACCAAGAAGCTGGAGAGCAGCGCGGCGCTTGTTGAGGGTTATTGCATTCCTGGCGGCGTAACGCTCGGCCAATTGACTGACGTGTTCTGCAAGTACTTAGGAGATAATCCCGCATCTCGTCATGAAATCGGCGCCACTCTGATCCGGTCCTCGTTCGTTGCTGCGTGGCCGTGCGAAAAATGAGCGGATGCCGACCCGCCAGCACTCTATTGGTATCCAGGGCGTTTATCTGCCAGGACTGGGTGTAGGTAATTTACAATGCAATCGACGTATTTGATGGCGGTGTCCGCAGAATAGCCGGCGCGGATTAGCTCGGTAGATGTCTGGGCTGGGAATGTAACTCCCGCGACCCGCATACAGATGGCGCGCGCTTCGGCGCCACGCGGACCAGCCATCTCTTCGTCGACATCTCGTTTGATTTTATCCACAAAGGCCGTGAACGCCGGCGGCAGGTCTGGGGCAGGTTGATTGGCTCTTGCATACAGCAGCCAAATCGCGCCGATTGCCAAGACACCGAACAATAGCCTGCGCACTTCCTTACTCCGTCTAGGGACTCTGTCGGCTATGCGGCAGGCGTCCTCAATTTGCCTTTGCCAACAAGGTGCAGCCAGCCGAAATGCGTCGCGATGACAATTGCAGCTCCAAGGTCAAGCCAGAACCAAGTTTGACGTTGGAGGTATACAGGAAAAACCGGATTAAAGAGGAGCGCCAAAAGCAGGAACGCAAGCCCCCAAAAGGATGTTTTTTCCAGGAAAGAGAGAGCAGCTACGACACCACAAAAGCCAAAGATCGCAACCCGGAGAAATGTGTAATATCCGTACGGCAGCTTCAATATCGCAAAAAGAAGAAGGGCAACTGCGACAGGCCAGAGTATCTTCGGCAACCTCTCCATCGGCTCACGCTCGCCTTTCGAAGAGCATCGCAAGACCTCCTGTTGCCATCATAACCAGCCAGAGCGCTATGCCGGGCACCGCGAGCGCAATGGCTTGCCACCACTCCCAATACCAACCATACCGAGCCCCGTAATACACGGCGGCGGCGGACAGAACAGAGCCGACCAAGGGCACTGCATAAGACAGCAAAAACAATAGAAAGCTCGCGAAAGTACCGACACCCAGGTAGAGGTGCATTGCCTCCATGCCAGCAGAAACTTGGGCAATCGCGATGAATATCCAAGCTATAGTGAAAACCAACTGCATCTCAGCATCCCCAGCGCCGAAAACGAGAGATATGCTAGCACCCGCATAGGTTTAGTCAAATCTGCAATTATCCGCTTTATCGATAGCCGCATTTGAGCTTGCGCGCACAGTTCATTGCCATGGCGACATCCGCCGTCCCCCGGCTTCCATGTGTTTCGACGCGTACCGTACCAGCGCGACCGATACGCCCCCATTCCCGTACAAGGGACCATTCACCGAAGAGTGTCGGCTGAATATCCAGTTTGTAAAACCGCTCCATATTGCGACGATCATCGATACGGGTAAGCATGATGGCGGTCATGCGATTTCCTCCTCTTGTTTTTGATTGGCCCCCGGCGCCGGTGCGGCTGTGCCCAGGTAGCGGTGAACGGTTTCGCGACTGACGTGGTACTCCCGGGCAAGCGCTACCTTCATGGCGCCGCCTGCCACCTTCACCTCTGGTCCGGCGAAGGCGCCCGGCGACGCCCCCTGTAGACGCCTTTCGCCTTGGCAACAGCGATGCCTTCGCGCTGACGTTCGCGGATCAGCGCCCGCTCAGACTCCGCGAATGAGCCCATCACGTTGAGCAAGAGCTGGGACATCGGCGAGGCCTCAGCAGTGAATGTGAGGCTTTCCCTTGAGAAACTGAACCCCAACGCCTTTGGCTGTGAGCTCCCGTACTAGGCGGCGCAGATCCTCAAGGTTGCGAGCCAGGCGGTCCATTGAGCGAACCACGACCGTGTCTCCTTCCCGGACATAGACAACGAGCTGCGCCAGTACGGGGCAGTCGGTATCCTTGCCCGAGGCGTGATCGGTGAAGGTACGGCGCAGATGAATGCCAACGAACGATCGGTCTTCGGTCGAATGTGCTGACCCGTACGTAACCGACAATATGTCCGTCAAACTCCTACGCTTTCATTCTGTGAGATGAGGTCTGAGTGATGAGCCCCGTGTCAAAAAAATCGAAATGGACCCTAAGCAAACTGACCTCAGCATTGAGGATCAGGTCGCGCTGTGCGGCGCGATCTGTGAGCGCGAAGGATTGATTGTCGTTAGCGTGTAGGATGACCGCGCCATTTCCGGTGCGAGCACATTGAACCGCCTGGGTTGGCAGCGCCTCATGCGTGACGCCAAGGCCGGCAAGTTTGATGTTGTTGTCGCAGAACCGCTCGACCGCATCTCCCGCGATCAGGAAGATCTGGCGGGCATCCACGAGCGGCTCCGGTTTGCCGGCATCGAAATGCGCACGGCGCAGGAGGGCGTTGCCGGCGATATCCATATCGGCGTGAAGGGCCTTCTTGGTGCACTCTATCTCACAGACTTAGCGCAGAAAACCCAACGCGGGCAGGCAGGCGTTGTTCGCGACGGCCACCACAGCGGCGGGCGTAGCTAGGGATAGACCCCAACCGGCACAAAGCTTAACATGCAGGTTCATCTCGATATCAACGATGGCCGAACGGCCGGCCGCTGCTTCACGCATGTCGGCAAGTTTGGGCAGCTGAGATCGCGTAGGCGCGAGCAAACTCCACGAAGAAAAGTAGTCCTGAACGAGATAATGACGAAACGCCACTTCGGGGAGCGAGCCGTCTGCCAATCCGTTCTTGAAGGGATGCTCGGTGTAGGCCCGCCACTCAGCGAATGCTCCTGTCTTTAGAACTTACGATCGCCGTTACTGGTTACTGTTTCTAGAAGTAGACCGCGTTTCCGTCGCCGCGGTAGCGAACCACCGACCTCCTGTTCCACAGTCGGCAGCGACCTCGCACGCCAAAAGCACTAGGTGACAGAACAAGCATCTGGGACCACGACCTGCGTCTCCGCGAGCCTGAGGAAAAGTGCGTTCAAGTTGGGGTTCTCCCCTAAGTCGCACGTCCATTAGTTCGACATGTTGGTATCAAGGAGCGACAGCAGCGAGCGCACCACTACTAGTCGCCGGCGTCCGATCGTTGTCGTGACGATACGGCCAGCTCCTATCAACTCGTAAAGCTTCGTGCGTCCCAAGCCGGTCACTTCGCATGCATCGTCAATCGTGCAGGTGAGCCGCTCGGCGAATGGCATTGTGCTCGATTCTGCGGCTTTCGGAGCGGATAGACTGACTTGTGATGGCTGTCCGCCCGTTTTCTCTCGTCGATTGTATCTCACGTGGCCCACCTATTCGCACAAAGCTCGACAGGACAAGAGTTGATTGTGCGACGAGCAACGTCAATGCGAATAGCCGAGGGCGCTCGCGTACGACAGCGCACGTCGGCGGCCCTTTGAATATTTCCGGACACCAAGGGCGACGAGGAAATTTTTTGCGAATGCGCCAGCCACAGTGAGGCATCGCGCCGAGGCCGGTCTGCCTATATCTGGAGCAAATTCCGCAAGCGTTCGCCGCTGTTCACCAGCGTCTTATTCAACCATTATTCAACGAACGCGGCTGGTGGGTACCTAAGTGCCTGAGTTTGCTGGCGCTCCCTCGGGAATTCGAACCCCTGTTTCAGCCTTGAGAGGGTAAATTCGATCCGCTTGAACGCCGCATGATAGCTCTGCGGTAGATGGGCTTCTTTTCTCCTCAGCGTTCCAGGATGTTCCTCTACTCAACCGCCAACTGCGGTTGCTCAGCTGAAGTCATAATGGGCACTCAACAAACTTCATTGCAACAACAGCGACAAGAACGCACATGATTTGCAGCAGCGTCCTGGTCGAGAACACTCTATTGAAGAGCATCATAGAGCCGCCTCTAGCGCTGGTGACCGAGCCGGATTCCAAGCTTAAGCGCCTTTTGGCGGAGTGAGCCTTCGGAGCGCTTTGTGAGCTTCGCGATTTTTGCAACGGGCGTCTTCGCTTTCGAATGAGCGCGCAGCTCTTTCACGTCAGCGTTTGTGTATTCGCGACGCACAGTTTTCTTCTTCGTAGCCGTCTTCCTTGCCTTCTTCGCCACTTTTAGCTCCTCGATTTCGAGAGTGGGCGTACTAGCACAGCCGCATTGAGGCGCAACTCTCCATCAGTTGACTCTATATGCTGGTACGATCCGTGAACTCTCTGGTGACATCCGCATTGCAGGCGATTTGCCCGAGCTATCAATTGTTTCGGCAACTCTTGGTGGGCCAACATTACAACTTGAAATAATCTGATCGAGGGAGTTGAGATCACCGATGCACAAATCGGTCTATCGGCGCTTCGGAACAGGATCGGCTCTCCTCTACGACCGCATGGCGGCCTATCGGCCGGGCAACATGAGGGTGCACGTCGACTTCAAGCACTATTTCGATGCCAGCGCGGCGCAGCTGCCCCAATGCGTCGTCGATGACATGGAACAGAAGTGGGAAAATGCCCGCTATGTTGGGCGGTTCTAACTCGGATACACATTGAGGAAGCGGTTCTATCTGGCCGCCTTCGACTCGGCTTCGCGTCCGCTGGGGCGAGTAAACAAGATCGCAATGCCGAGAGTTGACTTCGCCGACCGACCGCCAAGACACCGTGTGTTTTAGTTCGGCCTTCTCAAACGGTTTCTCTCGCTAAGGTCTTGATTTGTATGGTGAGCGCTCCAGGGCTCGAACCTGGGACCGGCAGATTAAGAGTTCAGGACCATCGCGATCTTCTGGGCTTGGAGCTGCTGCTCTGCCTCGTCGCTTCGACGGGTCCCTTCCTGCCCCGGGGCCTACCCACGGCGCGCTCTAGCATCGGAGTTAAGTAGGTCCGAGGTGTCCTTTTCAGGCGCTGCACTACGCTCCTGTTCGATCCGGTTGCCGTCGCAGTTTCAAATCCTGCTGGTGATCATCATGATGGGCAGTACGGGCAAGAACCAATTTCAGCAGCTCACGCCATTATCCGATGACACGTCCTGCCATAATTCCAGCGGGTTCTTGGCCGCGCCGTATGTCTGCTGGAATTGCAGCAGGGTACTGCGGAGAATTGACTGTCGAATCCTTTCTCAAACGGGTCGGTAAGGAGTATCCTCGACCACGTGTGAAAGAAGGGAGGCGTCAGCTGTGGTTGAGAGACGATCTGGACCGAGCCATCGCTCCGGACATGGTGCCGGGCGACCTCGCCGAGGATTTGTGACGCTGGAGCGCCCACTTCCACGCTTCGTCGAGGTACGGCGGCTTGCCCGTGGAGCTGCCGCTTTCTACTTCCGCATCCCCACTCACCACAGGAAACTCGGCTGCGAGATGGCGAATGAGCCACTTGGGACGAGCTACGAAACCGCATGCGGCGGCGATGGCAAAGGCGGACGCGCTGCCACCCTCAATGCCTTGTTCGATGAATGGAACAACCACCGCAGAGGGCAGCCGGGCGACCAAGGAAAGATCGCGCGCTATGGCACGATCGATTGGCTGTTCCGTCAATACAAGACGGAGAAGGCGTATACCGAGAAGGTCTCACCTCGGTCCCGCCCCGATTACGAACGGATCATGCAAATGATCTGCGACACCGTCGATAAGAATGGACGGCGGATTGGCGAACGGCAGATCATGGAAGTTACACCACGAGCTGCTGACAAGATTTACGACAAAATCATCAACGGCCCAAACGGGATCAGGCTGCGGCAGGGAGAAAAGGTCGTCGGCCTCTGCCGAAAGGTATGGCGGATCATGCGTCGGCTGCACCCGGAGTTGTTCGATAAGAAGCACCCGAACCCCTGGGACGATTTCACCCTCAAGAGCCGTACCAAGACCAAGAAGCACGCGGTCACTCGAGAAGAGGTCTATAAATTTGCATGGGGCTGCATCAAAGAAGGGCGGCCTGAACCAGCGGCCGTCGCGGTGATCTGCTTTGAATGGCTGCAACGGCCGGAGAACGTGGTGGCCGGGTTTTTGACTTGGCCCGACTATCGCAGCAAAAACTGGCCACACGCTGTGCGCATCGAGCACCACAAGAACAAGGCGTTGGTCTGGCATCCGCTCGAAGAGACTCTCGATGGAGAGACCGTCAAGTTTTACGCCGAAGCGGAGGACATTTTGAGCCATCTGCCCAAGCTCGGCGTCCCGATGATCATGCGTCGGATACAAAAGGGTGAACGCAAGGGCGATGCGAAAGTGTGGTCCTACCCTGGCATGGAAAAAGTGGTGCAGCAGATGCGCAAGAAGATCGACGGCGTATCAAAGCTTTTCACGCTTGATGCCTGTCGACACGGCGGCATGACC
Source organism: Bradyrhizobium sp. BR 1433 (assembly GCF_051547665.1). Taxonomy (NCBI): domain Bacteria; kingdom Pseudomonadati; phylum Pseudomonadota; class Alphaproteobacteria; order Hyphomicrobiales; family Nitrobacteraceae; genus Bradyrhizobium; species Bradyrhizobium sp. BR 1433. The sequence continues at coordinate 7,260,204 of NZ_JBPUGG010000001.1, read as the reverse complement.
GAACTCGAGGAAGCCGAACTGACGGACGGCCAGGGTCGTGCACTCTCGGGCCACAAGACCGCACAGGCCTATCGCGGTTATGCCAAGGAAACGATGATGCGAGCGTTGGCTGCGACCCGTAAGCGGCATGCACATCTCTTGGCGCAGAAGGAACTCGATCAACATAATGCTGATGGAGCAGCATCACCTCGAGACGAAACGCAGACCTCCCCAATTTCTGAAGACCAGCGTCCGATCTCAAGGATAGATCTCAAGGATAGATCTCAAGGATAGACTTCGCGCTTCGTTGAAAGCTGCAAAAGGCGGCGGTGGGTGCCACCGTCGATCCGGACGCGATGTCGACGGCTGCGATCGGAACTTTACAACCCGCAGACAGATCCGCTCAATGTTTTGATAAATTGAGCGACGTTCAACGCGCGACGACTTTCATCTTCTGCCTTCGACCAAAAACGAAACCAGCACAGAATTTCCAAATGGGACGCAAAGGGAATTTCCAAATGCGCGGGAAATTCCGCCTTGAGCAAGGCCGTTTTCATAACAAAATCAGCGCCTTGTATGTGGCTGGGGCGGGAGGGATCGAACCTCCGAATGGCGGAATCAAAATCCGCTGCCTTACCGCTTGGCTACGCCCCAACGCGCCGATCGAAGGCCACGTCGGTCTATAGGGTGAGTCCCGCCATTTCAACAGGGCGGCAATCGAAAAGGCACGAAAGCCGCAGGATGATGACAGTACTCTTATTATAAGGCGACGCCGCGGTGGCCGAAACCGACCGTGCGATGTCCGTTCGGACTGTTGAGAGGCCGCCGGTTTCATGGGATGACAATTTGCAAACGCCTCGTCGGGAGTAACGCCATGACCTATCGTGCACCGATCAACGATATCCTGCTGTCCCTCAATCACGGTGCGGGGCTCGCTGCCGCCGTGGAGGCCGGCCACTACGGCGATTTCGATGGCGACATCACCGCTGCGGTGCTGGAAGAAGCCGGCAAGTTCGCCTCCGATGTGCTGGCGCCGCTGAATCGTGTCGGCGACGAGCACGGCATCAAGCTCGACAACGGCAAGGTGACGACCGCGCCGGGCTGGCCAGATGCCTATCAGCGCTGGACCGCCGCGGGATGGAACGCGGTCTCGGGGCCGGAGGCGTTCGGCGGCCAGGGCCTGCCGCTCGCGGTCAACGCCGCCTGCACCGAGATCTGGAGCGCGTCGAACGTCGCCTTCGGCCTCTGCCCGCTGCTGACGCTGTCGGCGATCGAGGCGCTCGATGCCCATGGCAGCGCCGAGCTGAAGAAGACCTATCTCGAGAAGCTGGTCACCGGCGAGTGGACCGGCACGATGCAGCTCACCGAGCCCAATGCCGGCTCCGACGTCGGCGTGCTGCGCACCCGCGCCGAACGCGCCCCCGACGGCACCTACCGCATCAAGGGCACCAAGATCTTCATCACCTATGGCGAGCACGACATGACCGACAACATCGTGCATTTCGTGCTTGCACGATTGCCCGATGCCCCCTCGGGCACCAAGGGAATCTCGCTATTCCTGGTTCCGAAATTCCTGGTCAATGCCGACGGCTCGCTCGGCGAGCGCAACGACATCCATGCCAGCGGGGTCGAGCACAAGCTCGGCATGCACGCATCGCCGACCTGCACCATGACGATGGGCGATAAGGGTGGCGCGATCGGTTATCTGGTTGGCGAGGAAAACCAGGGCATGCGCTGCATGTTCACGATGATGAACCAGGCCCGCCTCGGCGTCGGCCTCGAAGGCGTCGGCATTGCCGACCGCGCCTATCAGCAGGCGCGGGCCTATGCGCAGGAGCGCAGGCAAGGCAAGGCTATCGGCCACAAGGGCGACGGCATGGATCCGATCATCGTGCATCCCGACGTCAAGCGCATGCTGATGCAGATGCGCAGCATGACGGCGGCGGCGCGTACGATCTGCTACGCCACCGCGGTCGCGCTCGACGTTTCGGTGCGCGCCAGGGACGCCAAGGTGCGCGCCGAGGCAGCGGCCCGCGGCGCGCTGCTGACCCCGATCGCCAAGGCCTTCTCCACCGACATCGGTAACGAGGTCGCCTATCTCGGCGTGCAGATCCACGGCGGCATGGGTTTCATCGAGGAGACCGGCGCCGCGCAGCACTATCGCGACGCCCGCATCACCTCGATCTACGAGGGCACCAACGGCATCCAGTCGATCGACCTCGTCACCCGCAAGCTCGGCGCCAATGGCGGCGCCTCGGTCTGGGCGCTGCTGGACGAGCTCGCTGCTGTCATCAAGCAGGTCGAGACCTCCAACGATCCGGCGTTCGGCACCACGGGCGCCAAGCTGCGCGACGCCCACGCCGCGCTGGAGCGCACCAGCAAATGGCTGCTCGAGCGCCTCGCCTCGGCGCCGAACGAGGCACTGGCCGGCGCAACGCCCTATCTGCGGCTGTTCGCCGCAACGCTCGGCGGCTGCATGCTCGCCGGCGAAGCGCTGGCCGCCAAGACGAACGGCGAAGCCGAGCCGCAGCGCTATGTCGCGCTGGCGCGCTTCTTCGCCGAGAACATCGCCGTGCAGGCGCCGTCGCTGGAAAAGACCGTGACCGAAAGCGCCGAGGCGGTGACCGGCGCGGATGCGGTGCTGGCGGGCTAGGACACTCTCAGCTATCTCGGCCGTCATTGCCATGTTCGTGGCATGCCGGTTTGACGCACAAGTTGCGCCTCACTCGCCGTCGTCCCTGCGAAAGCAGGGACCCATAACCACAGCCTTCCGTTGTTGAAACGAGCTGCCGCTCCAGCTTTGCAAACCAACCGGCATTTGTGGTTATGGGTCCCGGGTAGCGCTTCGCATGCCCGGGACGACATCGAGTTTTGCGTCTACCGCCGAATCATACGTTTCGTCAGCGATCCGCGCGAAACGCGCGAAATTCCTCCGGGCCGTCGAGCAAGTCACGCTTGCGCGCGGTCTGATCGAACTGGCTGACGGAATGATCTGCCATTGCGTTAATGGCCGTGCCGGCCAGGTTCTGTGCACGTCGCCGTTGATCGTCCTGCCTCGATTGAACATCCCGATCCACGGCTCGCCGACGACAGATCTCATCGGAGATGCGTTCCTGGAGGCATCCGTTGCCTCGATAAGATCGCCGCGTCATCCTGCACGATCCTTCCAGCAGGATCGGTACGGGCTAAGTCTCCCGTGTGCCGCCTGCTTGCTGTGGCGATTGTGGTGATTGCCTTGGCGCCGAAGGTTTGGACGCCGGGAATTTGGGTTTCCGCGGAGGCGCCGCGATCAATCCATCCCGTATCGCCTGCTTGCGGGCAAGCTTGCGGGCTCGCCGCACGGCCTCGGATTTCTCTCGAGCCCTTTTTTCCGATGGCTTTTCGAACGATCTGCGGCGCTTCATCTCTCTAAAGACGCCCTCGCGCTGCAACCTCTTCTTTAGAACTCGAAGCGCCTGGTCGATGTTGTTGTCCCTGACAAGAACTTGCAACGGATCACCTCTCTCGCGGTACAACGCACTTTGAATGAACAAGACCAGAGCCCGCTCCATCAGTGACAGAGCGGGCCGCACTGCCATTCCAGTACATCCGTGGAACGGCAGCCGACCGACAACGTCGCGGAAGCTTCAGCCGCGGTGCTACAAGCACGCGTCCTCGCTTTCATCCGACGATGTCTTTGGAAAAAGGTCCTGGGACCGATCTACAAGGCTCAAGGCCAGTCGATCTAGTACAGTTATGCACTTATCTCAGCTATGCAAGACACAATCGCAGACCGTGAGAATTATATCCGACGGTTCAGCCACGGCGAGATCATGGCTGAACGGCGATGGCGGCTTGACCGCGAACGCGAAAAGCGGTTCCCCAAAAATCTCCATCGTTGCCGAGTAGCAAATTCGCTCCAACAGGCGCAGAGTACGGCGCTGCCGGACGACTGTTGAGCGCCGGCACCTGAGAGCCTGGGCAGCTCCCGCCACCAAAGGGAGCCGAAGATGGCAACCCGCTTCTATTTCGATATCCGCAACGGCGAGCAACTCTATGCCGACAAACAGGGCATCGAGCTACGCGACGAGGAAACTGCCGCGCACGAAGCGATGCAGTCATTGCTCAGCATAGCCAAGGAGAACCTGCCTTTGGATAAACACAGGCTGCTGGCGTTTGAGGTCCGGACGGACGAAGGGCCGCTGTTTCAGGTCAGTCTCAGTCTGGGTATCACAAGGTGCTAACTGCCGCGCTGCGCAGCCAAACTCAAGAATCCAGCCGGCAACTGCGCCAAGCGATAGCCACCTCAAGCACGGGCCCGTCGCCGTCCCGGACCTCGATGGCAATCTGATGGAAATTGTGACCGCGAAAGGAATCCCGAATGACGTCGGCCAAGGCGCGCGCAGCCTCCTCCTGAACCGCACCGAAGTTGGACATCTCCATGCCCTCTTCGTCGATCGCCAGGCCGCCGCCGTCGCGAAGATCGAAATAATAGCGCGTCATCGGCATGGTAATTTACCCCGGCTCTCGATTGTTCCTGCGACGACCGACGAATGTGGCCGGTGAGGACAGAGGCGCGCGAGCCGTCCGGGTGAGTCATGACCGCAAAAGCGAGAGAGTTCCTTGATTTCTGGATTGAAAACAGCGTCCACGCTGCCGAGCAATATGGAACGCCGGGTGCCTCGCAGGACGTTGCCGAGTTGGCGCGCCGGTGCATCGAGATGGCGGGACAGCAAGGCCTGACGGAACAGGATCTGCGTGATGCGGCCGGCGATATCACTGACTACATCAGGATCAGACTGAAGGCGGCGAACAGGAAGGAAGCCGATCGTCCCAAATAGTTCGGGCCACGGCCTGGCTTCGCGGCCTGAACTGGCTACCGAGGCCGCGAAACAACAGGTCCGCTTCAGCAACGTATCAGCGACGGACTCGAAGACGTGCGTGATTGCGCGGCTTAACGCACGATGCGCTTGACCCGTTTGGTTCTCTTGGCAGCCACAGATGCCGTGCCAGCGGGTGCAGAGCCAGCCTGCGCGGCGGCCGCCTCGGCGTCACGCGCTTCACGGAGAGCCCGCAGACGCACCATGTTCTTGCGCACGGCGATCGCATCGCGCTCGACTTCAGCGATTGCCTGCGCACCGGCCTCGGCGGCAAGCCGCTGGCGTTGGGCCTTGGCCAGGCGCTCGGCAGAGAGTTCTTCCGGCTTCTTGGCCATGAGCGAATGAGCCCTTTGAAAAGCAGCGAGACCCGCTCAACCCATCAGAGGATCGAGCGGGCCGCGGCTGTCATCCCAGTACATCCGTGGAATAACAGATCGATTCAAGCCAGCCGAAGATCTTCGGCGCTGGTCTTGCCACGCATCTTGTCGACCTTGAGTTCGAACGACAGCTTCTGGCCCTCGGCGAGACCGCCAAGTCCGGCCCGCTCGACAGCGCTGATGTGAACGAACACGTCATTCGTGCCATCATCGGGCTGAATGAAACCGAAGCCCTTCTGGCCGTTGAACCACTTCACAGTACCTGTAGGCATTTGTCTTCTCCAAAGCGGACGCACGTCAATTCGCGCCTGGTTCCGCATCATCCTTCAACCGACGATGTTCTTTGGAAAAGGGCCGCTTTGACCATTCAACAAGGCACAACGGCAAATCGAACGCTGCAAGCATACACACTTAATCCGCTAGGGCAAGCTCGGAAGCGCAGCTCGGAAGCGCCGTCGATCGGGGCGAGCGGAGCTTCACCGAGCTGCCGTTCCGATAAACCGAACCATGTTTCGCGTAAGGGCTTGCGCCGCCGCGCAACTCGGTGATCGGTGACGCGGACGCAAATCGCGATATTTAACCGCCCGAACTTTTCGCCTTGCGTGGAACTCGCCTGGCGCGCGTCTGAACACTTGCTTTTGCCGCTGCCGGTTCCGTCGGGCGCGTGATCGGAAACGTCTCCCGCATATGCGCTGCCAGCATTGCACAGTAATCGGTCGCGAAACGAGGCAACGGACGCCGCTTGTCCCATGAGATGGTCAGAGGCTCCTGCAACACGCGGCGCCTGTGCGTGAGACCAACAATCCTTAATTCGTAGCGCCAGCACTGAAGCTGGGAGGGAACGATCGCGACGCCGTGCCCCGCCTCGGCCAGTGCCAGCAAGGTGTGCGGACTGCGACTCTCGAACGTGATCTTCGGTTTCAGCCCCGCCATACGGCTTGCCGCATCGAAAGCACGCCGAAATCCGAACCCGCTGTCCAGCAGCAGCAATGGAAGTTCGGCGAGGTCAGCGATCTCGATTGTGCGACGGGAACCAAGTGGCATCGACGGATGGCAAGCAGCCAGTAACTGCACGGATCCAAGCGGAAGGCTGCCGAAGTGCTGTTCGTTCAGTCTGACGGCGTGCAGCAAATTTTGGCCGAGATGAACTTCGCCGCGCTCGAGCATCGCCAATATCTCGCTGCCCATCCCCTCCCTGATCCTGATCTCGACTCTGGGATATCGCTCCGCGTACCGGTGCAGGAATTCCGACAGCACGCTTTCGATGTGTTGCGGCGAGCCGGCGATCCTTCAGGACCCCGGCATCTCCTTGACGAAGCAGCTGAGCCTGCTCCTTCAAGGAATTGACGCTGTTGAGCAGCAGACGGCAGCCCGCAATCAACTGCTCGCCTTCGCCGGTCAATAGAAGCCGGCGCCCGACGCGATCGAAGAGCTGCAAGCCGAGCTCCCGTTCGAGACCGATGATTTGCCTGGACAGGGCGGGTTGGGCGACACGCAACCGCAATGCGGCCTTTGAGACCGTGCCGAGCTCGGCCACCGTCAAGAATGTGAGGGCCTGTTGAAGGTTCATGCCCGCTTATACCATTCGAGCATAAGGTTCGAGAAAATATATGTATTGGACGTATTCCGAAGCCTCGTGGAGAGTCCTGCTAGGCTGCGGCTTGCGGCACCAGCACGGCATCGGAGGAGGCTCCCATGAATTCTGGAGGCAAGATGGCTCTGGTCATGTTGAGTTGTACCGCTATCGGCGCTCTTGGCACCGAAGCACTGCATGGCGAAGCCAGGCCGCCCGCCTATCTGATCGGCCAAATCGAGGTCACCGACTCCGATGGTTATGCCAGGGAATATCTCCCGCAGGCGAAGGAGATCATCAAGGCGCATGGCGGCAAGCTGATCGCGGCTGCCGGCGCGGCGGCAACCGGTTCGCAGGTCGTTGCCGTCGATGGAGATCCACCCAAGCGCGTCGTCATCTACATGTATCCGAGCATGGAGGCGCTTTGGGCCTGGCGACACGATCCGGCCTACGTGCAGGTTCGGGCCGTCGGCGAGAAATACGCGAGGTACCACACATTTGCGGTCGAGGGCTCCGTCGCCAATTAGCCCTCATCACGCCGTCGGTCGCTGCGACCTGCAACGTGCGCCACCTAATTCCGAAACACCAGGCAGCGCCCGCCGACTGCCTCCAACCGGGCGCACAGCTGATTAGCTCGCTCACGGGTCGTCTCGGCGACCCGGAGCAGATACCAGGTGGCCGAGCCTGGCCCGGCCATGCGCGATCTCAGAACGAGCGGTGCGCGATCGCCGAGCACGGACGCAAATCGTTTCTGAAGTTGCTGGTAGTCGGCGAGTACGCGCGATTGCGACGGGCCGCCGGCCAATTGAAGTCCCCAGGGCCCCCACGCAGCTTGCTGCGCGATTGTCGCGGACTCTCTTGGGCCCGCGGGAAGCGCCCGAACGAGCATGCCGCGCACGATGTCACCGCAGGCCATGGCCGCATCGGTGTCGACCCGATCCTCAAGCGAGCCTTGCGCCCATTCCTCTGCGGACTTGCCGGTGATGATCCTGACATAGGCGCGCGTTTCGCCCGGCAGGCTTCCACGTCCCGCCAACCAATCCTGAACGCGCCGTGGACCACCATTATAGGCGGCCGCCGCAAGGCCGAGATTGCCGAACTGCGCGCGCAGCTCGCGGAGCCAGCGCGCGGATTCCTGCAACGCAGGCAATGGCTCGAACGGGTCGGCCAGACCGCGCCACCGCGCAGTACCGGGCATGAACTGGGCGATCCCCTGGGCACCGGCCGAACTGACCGAGTTGGGATCGAAATTGCTTTCCTGCCAGATCAGCCGGACGAAGAAATCCGGCGGCAAGCCGTTCTCCAATGCAGCCTCCTCCAACGCCTTGCAGTACTGCTGCGGCCCATCGGGCTTTGGACGCAAAGCTGTCGGCGCCGGCGACGGAACGGATGACGATTGCTGATCGGACGCCGACCGATCGGCCTCAGCGTTGCGCACTGCGGCGTTGCTATCCGGACGAGACGTTTCCGTTTGCGATGTTTCTGTCTGCGCCGGCTCTGCGCGTTGCGCGCCGGGCGTGACCGCTGGATCGCCGGGAGGTTGGGCGCTTGCGACGGGGACGAACAGCAGCAGGCAAGCCGAGCCGATAACCGCTCGTGGAATCGATCGATGAACCCGCCGCGGCCCGAAAATCGACTGCATAAAGCGATCATCAAATTGGATGCACTTGCGGAATCATATCATCGGCGCCGCCCGGGCGGCCAGAAAATTTGCTGCCTAGCGGTTGGACAGGCTTCCAACGATCGATGCGCGGCGGGACAGTTCGATCCAGTTGCCATCGGGATCGAGGATCATGGAGATCCGTGCGACCTCGCCGAGCGTCACCGGCGCAAGGCCTTCCCGCACGCCCTTGGCGCGCAACTCGTCATGCACGGCGTCGATGTCGGCGACCTGCAGCGTGATGTAGCGCCAGCCGCGCGCACCCCGAACCGGATCGATGGTTGCGGCGCGATCTTCCCTGAGCAGGATCAGACTGTCGCCGAGGCGAAACGCCGGACCATCAGACCATGACTGCTCGGTGAAGCCGAGGATGTCGCCGTAGAACCTGCGATGCGCGGCAAGGTCGCGCACCGCCATCACGACGCCGATCTGGGCGATGCCGTCATGTCCGGGCGGGACGAGGCAAACGCTGTTGCCGTCGGGGTCGGCCATGCGTTGCGGTGCGTCGACGCCGGCGCGCGCAATGATCAGCTCGCGATAGCCGCTCGGCGCCACATCCGGCAGCGGCTCGACATGATGGTTGAGCTTGATGACCGAACCTTGCGCGTCGTGCCGGTACTGTTTCTGCCCGCGGCGGATCGGCTGCACATGATCGAAGCGAAGTCCGGCCTCCTGCTGCCAGAACCGCAGCATCGGTTCGAGATCGTTGAAGGAAAGGCCGACGTCGATCACGTTCTTTGCCAGTTGCATCTGCTGCCGCCTTCGGATGAAGTGCACCACGATGGATTAGCTATGCGAGGATCAAGTCACCAACGCAAGCACCACGATCACTGTCGCCGGTCGGCCGGCCTGCCGGTGCACCTGCCTGAAACAGTCAATCCAGTGAGGACCGATATGCAAGCAGGCCTCGTTCAAACCTTTCGCGCTTTTGCGTACAATAATGCCTGGGCCAATCACCGCCTGCTCACGGCCTGCGCCGGTCTCAGCCAGGCGGAGTTCGCCGCCGCGCGGACCGGGTTCTTCCCGAGCCTGCAGGCGACGCTGAACCACATTCATGTCATCGATCTCTTCTACATTGATGCGCTCGAGGGCGGCTGGCTCGGGCCGAAGGCGTGGGCCAACGAGGTGCCCTACCCGTCAGTCGCCGCACTGAAAGACGCCCAGCGCGCGATCGATCAGCGGCTGATCGTGCACTGCGATGCGCTGACGGCTGAGCGGCTCGATGATGTGGTGAAGATCAATCGCGACACGAGCGTGCAGACCGAGCGGCGCGACCGCCTCTTGATGCATCTGTTTCAGCACCAAATTCATCATCGCGGCCAGGCCCATGCGATGCTCTCGGAGACCACGGTGAAGCCGCCGCAGCTCGACGAATTCTTCGCCGCCGGCGAAGCCCCGCTCCGGGCAGCCGAGTTCAGGGATCTCGGCTGGAGCGAAGCCACCGTGTGGGGCGGCTGATGGTTCCGCCCGCCATCAGCGATGCGGTTCCTGATCCGGAACGAGGTCTTGAAACCCGGCGCCTCCACGCTCACCTCTGGTAAAACGTGGGGAACTCTATCCGATGCCATTCGCCAATCACCGGGGCCAGCGTATCCATTACACCGTCGAGGGATCCGGGCCGCTGATCGTGCTGCAGCACGGTCTCTTGCTCGACGCCGCGAGCTGGAAGCAATGCGGCGTGGTCGACGCGCTTGCCGATCGCTTTCGTGTCGTCTGCGTCGATTCGCTCGGACATGGCCTGAGCGACAAGCCCGCCGATCCGGCACTTTATAACCAGGCACAGCGCGCCGGCGACATCGTCGCCGTGATCGACGATCTCGGGGACGAGCGCGCCCATGTGGTGGGACACTCGATGGGCGGCTGGGTCGCGGTCGGCGTCGCCCGGTTTTTCCCGGCACGGCTGGCGTCGCTGGCAATCGGCGGCTGGGACTTTCTCACCGGACTGCCGCGCGGCAATGCCGGCCCGCTGACCTATGGCGCCTTCATCACCTTTGCCCGCCGCACCGTGCCGGAGCTCGCCGAATGGGTGACGCCGGATCTCGAAGGCGGCGTGCGTGCCTGCTTCAATGCGCTCGGCCAGGTCGATGGCGCCAAGGATGCGGTGCTGTCCTCGCGCGTGCCGGTGCTGTTGTGGAACGGACAGGACGACGGACCCCATGCGCCGATGCAGCGCTTCGCCGCGGAGAACGGCCTCGATGCGATGTCGGTGCCCGGCGATCACCTCGGCGCGCTGTTTCAGCACGGCGCCGCGATCGGCCGGGGCATCGGCTCGTTCGTCGGGCGCGGCTAGGTGCGATGAGACAGGCGAACTCCCTCTCCCCGCACGCGGGGCGAGGTGAAGCGTCCCGCGCTACGCCGGCTCCGGCATCCCTGAGAGCAGCTTGTTGAGCGTGATCGGATAGTCGCGCACGCGAACGCCGGTCGCGTTGTGGACCGCATTGGCGACCGCGGCGGCGACGCCGCAGATGCCGAGTTCGGCGACGCCCTTGGCCTTCATCGGCGATGAGATCGGATCGATCTCGTCGAGGAAGATCATCTCCTGATGCGGGATGTCGGCATGGACCGGCACCTCATAGGCAGCAAGGTCGTGATTGATGAACAGGCCATGACGCCTGTCGACGACGAGATCTTCCATCAGCGCCGCGCCGACACCCATGGTCATTGCGCCGATCACTTGGCTGCGCGCCGCCTTCGGATTGAGGATGCGGCCCGCCGCGCAGACCGCAAGCATCCGCCGCACCCGGATTTCAGCCGTGTCGGCGTCGACGCCGACCTCGACGAAATGCGCGCCGAAGGTCGACTGCTGGTAGGTTTTCGCGAGATCGCCGTATTCGATGGCATCCTCCGCCACGAGGTCGCCGCCGCCGGCGGCCTGCGCCAGCGGCACGCTGCGATTGCCGGAGCGGACCACGCCGTCGGCAAACACCGCCTCCTCGGAATTGAAGCCGAGCTTCTGCGTAATGGCCTCGCGCAGCTTGGTGCAGGCGGCGTAGACACCGGCGGTGGAATTGTTGCCGCCCCACTGCCCGCCCGAGCCGCAGGACACCGGGAAGTCGGAATCGCCGAGCCGCACCGCGACCTTCTCGAGCGGCACGCCCATCATCTCGGCCGCGGTCTGCGCGATGATGGTGTAGGAGCCGGTGCCGATGTCGGTCATGTCGGTCTCGACGGTCACGATGCCGTTCTGGTCGAGACGAACGCGTGCCGCCGACTTGGTCACGAGATTGTTGCGGAACGCCGCGGCGACGCCCATTCCCACCAGCCAGCGCCCGTCACGGACGGCGCCGGGTTTCGGATTGCGCTTGTCCCAGCCGAACCGCGCCGCGCCATCGCTCAGGCACTGCACCAGTTGCCGCTGCGAAAAGTGCCGCTCCGGATGCTCGGGGTCGACCTGGGTGTCGTTGCTGATGCGCAGCACGACCGGGTCGATGCCGAGCTTCTCGGCGAGTTCGTCGATCGCGATCTCGAGCGCCATCATGCCGGAGGCTTCTCCGGGCGCGCGCATCGCATTGCCCTCCGGCAGATCGAGCGCCGCAAGCCGCGTCGCCGTCATCCGGCTGGCGCCGGCATAAAGCAGCCGCGTCTGGCTCACCGCCATCTCGGGCTCGCCGTCCTTGACGTTGCCAGACCAGCTTTCGTGGCCGATCGCCGTGATCTTGCCGTCGCGCTCGGCGCCGATGCGGATGCGCTGGATCGTCGCCGGACGGTGCGTCGTGTTGTTGAACATCAGCGGACGTTGCAGCGCGACCTTGACCGGCCGGCCGGCCGCGCGGGCGCCGAGCGCGGCGAGCAGCACCTCGGCGCGCAGGAACAGCTTGCCGCCAAAGCCGCCGCCGATATAGGGCGACACCAGACGGACATTCTCCTTGGGGATGCCAAGCGTCTTGGCCATATCCTCAGCGCCCCAGGCGATCATCTGGTTTGAGGTCCAGACCGTGAGCTTGTCGCCGTCCCAGGCCGCGATCGAAGCATGCGGCTCCATCATCGCGTGGCCCTGATCGGGAGTGGTGTAGGTGGCATCGAGCTGCACGGGCGCACCAGCGAAGGCGGCGGCGAAATCGCCGACGGCGGTATCAGCCGGGCCGCCGAATGACGGGTGCGGCGTGACGCCCTTGTCCCGCTCCGCGGCGAGATCGAACTTGCCGTCGCCTTTGACGTAATCGATCCGGACCAGCTGCGCCGCGGCCCGCGCCTGCTCGAAGGTCCCGGCGACGACGACGGCGACGGCCTGGTGATAATGCGCGATCTCGGGCCCGCCGAGCAGCGGCGCCGCATTGCGCTCGCCCTTGCCGAGCTTGCCGGCATTGTCCGATGTGACGATGGCGAGCACGCCGGGCGCAGCCTTCGCCGCCTCGAGATCAATCGAACCGATCCGCCCTTTGCCGATCGCCGAACCGACCACGTAGCCATAGGCCTGGTTGGCCACGACGTCGTGCCGCTCATAGGCGTAAGGCGCGGTGCCGGTGGTCTTCAGCGGCCCGTCGATCCGGCTGGTCGGGTGGCCGATCACCTTGAGCTGGTCGATCGGATTGAAGGTGGCAGGATGTTCAAATCGCATGATGTCAGGCCCTCTTCTTAAGCCTTGGATCTTAAGCTCTGGCCTCGCGCAGCACCGCCGCCAGCGTTCGCTCGGCGAGCGGCAGCTTGTACGCATTGTCCTTGGTCGGCTTCGCATCGGCGAACAGGCGCGCGGTGACGGCCTTGGCGCCAGCAGGCAATTCCGCCTCCGCCGCCTCGACGCGCCACGGCTTGTGCGCCACGCCGCCGAGCGCGACGCGGCCGGTGCCGTCGCGCTGCACGATCGCGGCAACCGAGACCAGCGCAAAGGCATAAGAGGCGCGGTCGCGCACCTTGCGATAGGCCTGCGCGCCGCCGACCGGTTTCGGCAGCACCACCGCGGTGATCAGCTCGCCCGACACCAGGCTGGTTTCGATCTCGGGGCTGTCGCCGGGCAGACGATGCAGCTCGGCGATCGGGATGCTGCGCGTGGTGCCGTCGGGCCGCACCGTCTCGACGACGGCGTCGAGCGCGCGCATCGCCACCGCCATGTCGCTCGGATGGGTCGCGATGCAGGCGTCGCTCACACCGACCACCGCATGCTGGCGGCTGAAGCCGCCGATCGCGGCGCAGCCGCTGCCGGGCTTGCGCTTGTTGCAGGGCAGATTGGTGTCGTAAAAATAGGGACAGCGCGTCCGCTGCAGCAGATTGCCGGCGGTCGTCGCCTTGTTGCGCAACTGGCCGGAAGCGCCAGCGAGCAGCGCGCGCGACAGCACGCCATAGTCGCGCCGCACGCGGATATCGGCGGCGAGATCGGTGTTGCGCACCAGCGCGCCGATCCGCAAGCCGCCGTCCGCGGTCTCCTCGATGCGGTCGAGCGCCAGGTCGTTGACGTCGATCAGATGCGCCGGCGTCTCGATCTCGAGCTTCATCAGGTCGAGCAGATTGGTGCCGCCGGCGATGAACTTGGCGTTCGCGGTCCCGGCGGCGGCTGCGGCCGCCGCGCCCGGCGCGGCGGCGCGCTCATAGCTGAATGATCTCATGCGCTCCTCCCGGCGACCTCGCTGATCGCCTCGGCGATGTTGGAATAGGCGCCACAGCGGCAGATGTTGCCGCTCATGCGCTCGCGGAGCTCGGCATTGGTCAGTCGCAGCGGCGCATTCAGATCCGCCGTGACATGGCTCGGGATGCCGGCCTTGACCTCGGCAAGCACGGCGACCGCCGAGCAGATCTGGCCGGGCGTGCAATAGCCGCACTGATAGCCGTCATGCTCGACGAATGCCGCCTGCAGCGGATGCAGCCCGTCCGGCGTGCCGAGCCCCTCGATCGTCGTGATCTCGTCGCCCTGATGCATCACGGCGAGCGTCAGGCAGGAATTGATCCGCCGGCCGTCGACAATCACCGTGCAGGCGCCGCATTGGCCGTGGTCGCAGCCCTTCTTGGTGCCGGTCAGATGCAGGTGCTCGCGCAGGGCATCGAGCAGCGTGGTCCTGGTGTCGAGCTCGAGCTGGTGGGTTTCGCCGTTCACGTCAAAGGATACTCTCGTCATCACGGGCGCTCCGGTCGGGGCAGATTGGGCGGCCGCAGGCGGAGGCGTCGCGATCGACGACGCCGCAAGCGAGGCGGCTCCAACAATCAACAGATGGCGCCGCGATAGTTCCAAACGTCCGGAGATCTGCATGCCGCCGCTCTCCTCAAGTCAGCCGGACGCGGAACCACGACAACGACGTGTCGAGGTCTGCTCGGCCTGTCAGCAAAGGGGGGAATGCCGCGAACAGCGGAATGTTTCTCGCGGGGAAGTTAAACTCGTCGCGAGCGCCACGGGCGCGGCGGGCGGGCAGCATCGGCGCCATCTTGGCGCGGGCGGAAGGCAGCATCGCCGTGCGCGTCCGGCCTACGACCAATGTCCCCTGCCCGGAATCGCAAGATTCCCGTTATCTGCATTGCGCCGTTCTCATGCTCGCCCACGGGGAAAAGCGGCCCGGAACACGCCGGAGCTCTTGGGGCTTGCACGGGATCATGTAGGATGGCGGCACGACCTCCACCGGCGACGATGCCGGCCGACCCTGGGACCGCTCGATGACCGCGCATGTCATAGTGACCGACGAAGCCGCCACGCGCGTGATCCGGCTGCGCAGGCCCGAGAAGAAGAACGCGATCACCCAGGAGATGTTTCGCGCGATCAGCGACGCGATCGACAAGGCGCAGAACAATCCGAAGATCCGCTGCCTGATCATCACCGGCGGCTCCGGCGTGTTCACCGCGGGCAACGACATCGAGGACCTGCTCGCGCAGGGCACCTCGACCAGTGAGACGCCGCCGGCCTCCGACCTCGTCAAGTTCCTGTATTCGCTGGCCCACAATGTGAAGCCGATCATCGCCGCCGTCGACGGCGTCGCGATGGGCATCGGCACCACCATGCTGTTTCACTGCGACTATGTGCTCGCCAGCAAGACCGCGCTGTTCTCGACGCCGTTCTCCAATTTCGGCCTCGTGCCGGAAGGCGCCTCAAGCCTGTTGATGCCACGCATGATGGGCCACCAGCGTGCCTTCGCGATGCTGGTGATGGGCCGCACCATGTCGGCCGACGACGCCCGCGTCGCCGGCTTCGTCAACACCGTGGTGGCGCCGGGGCATGCCGAGGTGGAGGCGCACAAGGTGGCGCGCGAGATCTGCGCGCTGCCGGCCGAGGCGGTGGCGATCTCGCGGCGCCTGATCCGGCTGCCGCCGGAGGACGTCACCCGCCGCATCGAGCAGGAGAACCATCTGTTCAGCGAACGGATGCGCTCCGAGGAAGCAGTCGAGGCGTTCAAGGCATTCATGGCTCGCCCGAAGGATTGAAACGAAGCGTCGCAAAATTGTAGTGGCGCGGCGCCATGATCCCGTGCTCCATGGACAGGTCATGAGACAGCCCCGCCTTTCCCCTCTCGCCGCGCTCTGCGCGTTCGGACTGGCCGCAGCAAACCCCTGCCCGGCGCAGGCCGCGGAGCCGGTGAGCCTGCGCATTCTCGCGATCAACGATTTCCACGGCTATCTGCGGCCGCCGCCGGGCGGCATCCGGATCACCGACCCCGCTGACGCGACCAGGAAGATCATGGAGCCCGCCGGCGGCGCCGAGCGGATGGCCACCGTCGTCAAGCAGCTGCGCGAGGGCCATAAGAACAACATCTTCGTTGCGGCCGGCGACCTGATCGGCGCAAGCCCGTTCCTGTCGGCGATGTTTCATGACGAGCCGACCATCGAGTCGCTCTCGCTGATGGGGCTTGCGATCTCCTCGGTCGGCAATCACGAATTCGACGAGGGCAAGGACGAGCTGCTGCGGATGCAGAATGGCGGCTGCCATCCGATCGACAAATGCCAGGGGCCGCACCCGTTCACGGGGGCAAAATTCCGCTATCTCGCCGCCTCTACGATCGAGAAGGCGACCGGCAAGCCGGTGTTTCCGCCCTACGAGATCAAGCAATTCGACGGCATTGCAGTGGCCTTCATCGGGCTGACGTTGAAGAACACCCCGAACCTGGTGTCGCCGGCCGGCGTCGCAAGCCTCGATTTCCGCGACGAGGCCGAGACCGTCAATGCGCTGGTCCCCGAGCTGAAGGCGAAGGGCGTCGAGGCGATCGTGGTGCTGATCCACGAAGGCGGCTTTCCGACCGGCGACTATAATGAATGTCCAGGGATCTCCGGGCCGATCGTCGACATCGTCAAGAAGTTCGATCGCGCGGTCGACGTCGTGGTCTCCGGCCACACCCACCAGGCCTATGTCTGCGAGATCGACGGACGGCTCGTCACCTCCGGCGACAAATACGGCACCCTGGTCACCGCGATCGATCTTCAGCTCGATCCGAACAGCCATGACGTGATCAGCGCCAGGGCCGCCAACACCATCGTGCGGATCGCCGGCACAGCCAAGGATCCCGAGCAGAGCGCGCTGCTGGAATCCTACGACCGGCTGGCCGCGCCGATCGCGAGCCGCGCGGCAGGCTCGGTCACCGAAACGCTGTCGCGTACACCTGCCGAAACTGGCGAGAGCCCGCTCGGCGACATCGTCGCCGATGCACAGCTGCTTGCAACCAGCGCTGAACCGAATGGCGGCGCGGTGATCGCCTTCACCAATCCCGGCGGCGTGCGCACCGACATCGTCAAGCGCGAGGACGGCGCGGTGACCTATGCCGATATCTTCGCAAGCCAGCCGTTCCGCAACCAGCTGGTGACGATGACGCTGACCGGCAAGCAGCTCAAGGACGCACTGGAGCAGCAATGGGCCGATCCGAAGCGGCCGCGCGCCCTCCAGGTCTCGAAGGGGTTCTCCTATGCGTGGGATGCGAGCAAGCCCGATGGCGCGCGCATCATCGCCGCACGGATGTCGCTGGACGGCAAGCCGATCGACCCGGCCGCGAGCTACCGCGTCACCGTGAACAATTATCTCGCCGAGGGCGGCGACGGCTTCACGGTGTTCAAGCAAGGAACCGCGCAGCAGTTCGGCATCTACGACGTCGATGCGCTCTATGCCTACTTCAAGGCCAACAGCCCAGTAGGCCCAACGGCAGGCAAGCGGATCGAGCGGATCAACTGAGCGGCAAACTCGTCTTCGTCATGGCCGGGCTTGTCCCGGCCATCCACGTCTCTCTAGCGTTAGCGCCTTCGGACCAAGGACGTGGATGCCCGGCACAAGGCCGGGCATGACGAGTTCGGGGATCAGGCGGGCGGACTCTCAGAGACCTTGGCAAGGTGTCGAAGAACGAGCACCGGAACAGCGAGATCAAACGCGGCCCTTTCCGGAACGCCGCTAACGGCCTAGATTAGGGCCTGCTCTTGCATGATCTTGGTCGGAAAACCGCTGCGCACTTTTCCGGATCATGCGTCCTCGCACGCGCATCGATTGCGCCGGGAATCTGCATGACACTGCTTCTGACGCATTCCGCCTGTCTCGACCACCTGACCCCTCCCGGACATCCCGAACGCCCCGACCGTCTGCGGGCGGTCGCCGAGGTGCTCGGCGAGGATCGCTTCAAGGCGCTGGTGCGCGATTCCGCGCCGGAAGGCGACCTCGACACCGTGCTGCTCTGTCACGGTGAGCACTATGTCGGCGAACTCCGCCACATCGCGCCGACCTCCGGCATGATCTATATCGACGGCGACACCTCGATGTCGCCGGGCACCTGGGAAGCGGTGATGCGCGGCGTCGGCGGCGCGGTGGCCGCCGCCGATGCGGTGATGGAGGGCAAGCATCAAAACGCGTTCGTCGCGGTGCGCCCGCCCGGGCACCACGCCGAGAAATCGACGCCGATGGGCTTCTGCTTCTTCGACAATGCCGCGATCGCCGCCCGCCACGCGCAGCGCAAATACGGCATCAAGCGCGCCGCAATCATCGATTTCGACGTCCATCACGGCAACGGCACGCAGGATATCTTCTGGGCCGACCCGACCGTGATGTATTGCTCGACGCACCAGATGCCGCTGTTCCCCGGCACTGGGGCCGCCGGCGAGCGTGGCGAGCACGACACTGTCGTCAACGCGCCGCTGGCGCCCGGCGACGGCGGCGCCAAGTTCCGCTCCGCTTTCGAGAACCTGATCCTGCCGCAGCTGGAGAAGTTCTCCCCGAACTTATCGTCATTTCGGCGGGCTTCGACGCGCATCACCGCGATCCCTTGGCCTCGATCAACCTGACGGGCGAGGATTTCGGCTGGGTCACGCGCAAGCTGATGGATCTCGCCGACAAGAGCGCCGGCGGCCGCGTCGTCTCCGTCCTGGAAGGCGGCTACGACCTGCAGGGCCTGAAAGAGTCGGTGGCATCTCACGTCACCGCATTGATGGACGGGTAAATCCCCGCCACAATACGCCCGCAAAAATTCGATTGATTCTGCGCCGGGGCGAGCATGGCCTGCGACAGGTCATGTTTGGACGACAAGATCAGGTTGCGATCTGATCCACGCAATCGGGAACGCAAGAATGGCCGAGAATACCCAAGCCGACGTGAAGAAGCTTTCCTTTGAACGCGCGATCGAGGAACTCGAATCGATCGTCAAGCGGCTCGAGGACGGCAAGGTCCCGCTTGAGGAATCGGTCGCGATCTACGAGCGCGGCGAGGCGCTGAAGCGGCGCTGCGAGGAATTGCTGCGTCAGGCCGAAGCCCGCGTCGACAAGATCACCACCGACGCCTCGGGCCAGCCGACCGGCACCGAGCCGCTCGACGTGCAGTAGCGCTACCGACCACGTCGATCGTGCGGCGCGATGTCCGCCACGGCGGGCAATTGTTGCTGTGCATTTCCAGCCACCCGTAAACCTCCGGGGCTACCCGCGGGGTCGGGTACGGCTGCGAATCAGGCCGAGCCGGCCCGGCCGGCTGCCGCCAAATTAGGCGAATTGGAACCCAGCTCCCACCCAAGCATTGAAAAGACTAGATTTTTCAGCGCGCCGCATAGGAACCCTGCGCTCCCTATCGGGTTGGCTTTGGCTGCGGCTTTGGTGTAATGCTTCCAGTTCTATGGGCATTTGAGAGTGGCGGGCAGCCCGACTTTTCGGGCGGCATGCGTCTCAAATGGTTCGACAAAACTGAACCGGGACGGGTGAAGAGCGACCAAGGTGATGCATATCACGTGGTCCAATCCGGAGTGAATTTAGGCTTACAACCAGGCACCGGCCTGCCGGGGCGGCACCCAGTGTCTGGCATTCGCTGCGCGGTGTGCGCGCCATCCCATCTCGCGTCGGGCGGTTCGTTCCGACAGGCAAAAATTGGAAATTCGCTGTGACCACATTTAGTAAGACGCCGCTTCTTGACACTATTCACACGCCGGATGACCTGCGCAAGCTGAAGGTCGAGCAGGTGCAGCAGGTTGCCGACGAGCTGCGCCAGGAAACCATCGACGCGGTGTCGGTGACCGGCGGCCATTTCGGCGCCGGCCTCGGCGTGGTCGAACTGACCACCGCCATCCACTACATCTTCGACACCCCGCGCGACCGCCTGATCTGGGACGTCGGCCACCAGGCCTACCCGCACAAGATCCTGACCGGACGCCGCGACCGCATCCGCACGCTACGCACCGGCGGCGGCCTCTCCGGCTTCACCAAGCGCACCGAAAGCGACTACGATCCGTTCGGCGCCGCGCACTCCTCGACCTCGATCTCGGCCGGCCTCGGCATGGCCGTGGCGCGCGATCTCTCCGGCGGCAAGAACAACGTTATCGCCGTGATCGGTGACGGCGCGATGTCGGCGGGCATGGCCTATGAGGCGATGAACAACGCCGGCGCGATGAACTCGCGCCTGATCGTGATCCTCAACGACAACGACATGTCGATCGCGCCGCCCGTCGGCGCGATGAGCGCCTATCTGTCGCGCCTCTACTCCGGCAAGACCTACCGCTCGCTGCGCGAGGCCGCCAAGCAGATCAACAAGCGCCTGCCGAAGATCCTCGCCAACCGCGCCAACCGCGTCGAGGAATATTCCCGCGGCTTCATGATGGACGGCGGCACGCTGTTCGAGGAACTCGGCTTCTACTATGTCGGCCCGATCGACGGTCACAATCTCGACCATCTGCTGCCGGTGCTGAAGAACGTCCGCGACATGGAGACCGGCCCGATCCTGGTTCACGTCGTGACCCAGAAGGGCAAGGGCTACGGCCCGGCCGAAGCCTCCGCCGACAAGTACCACGCCGTGGTCAAGTTCGACGTCGCGACCGGCACCCAGGCCAAGGCCAAGCCGAATGCGCCGGCCTACCAGAACGTGTTCGGCCAGAGCCTCGTCAAGGAAGCCGAGAAGGACGACAAGATCGTCGCCATCACCGCGGCGATGCCGTCAGGCACCGGCGTCGATATTTTCAACAAGGCGTTCCCGGACCGCACCTTCGACGTCGGCATTGCCGAACAGCACGCGGTGACCTTCGCCGCCGGCCTCGCCACCGAAGGCTACAAGCCGTTCTGCGCGATCTATTCGACCTTCCTGCAGCGCGGCTATGACCAAGTGGTCCATGACGTCGCGATCCAGAGCCTTCCGGTCCGCTTCGCGATCGACCGCGCCGGCCTGGTCGGCGCCGACGGCGCGACGCACGCGGGTTCGTTCGACAATGCGTATCTCGGCTGTCTGCCGAACATGGTGATCATGGCCGCCGCCGACGAGGCGGAACTGGTCCACATGGTGGCGACGCAGGTTGCGATCAACGATCGTCCGAGCGCGCTGCGCTATCCGCGCGGCGAAGGCCGCGGCATCGAGATGCCGGAAGTCGGCGTTGCCCTCGAGGTCGGCAAGGGCCGCATCATCCGTGAGGGCAAGAAGGTCGCGCTGCTGTCGTTCGGCACCCGTCTCGCCGAGTGCGAGAAGGCGGCCGACGAGCTCGCCGCGCACGGCCTTTCCGCCACGATCGCCGACGCGCGCTTCATGAAGCCGCTCGACGAAGAGATGATCATGAAGCTCGCCCGCGACCATGAGATCCTGATCACGATCGAGGAAGGCTCGATCGGCGGCTTCGGCTCGCATGTCATGCAGTTCCTGTCGGACAACGCCATGCTCGACAGCGGCATGCTCAAGTTCCGCTCGATGATCCTGCCCGACGTGTTCCTCGACCACGACACGCCGGCGGCGATGTATGCCCGCGCCGGTCTCGACGCCAAGAGCATCGTTGCCAAGGTGTTCGAAACCCTCGGCAAGGACTACAAGGCCGAGACCGTCAAGCTCGCCTGATCGTGACGGGCGGCGCTCACTGGAGCATTTTCGGTTCTGATTGAATCAGAACCGAAGCTCCAGGTTCTCGCTCGAAAACGCACCAGCCCCGGCAAGTCCATGAAGATCTATCTGGCAGGTCCTGACGTGTTCCTGCCGGATGCCGTGGAGATCGGCCGCCGCAAGGCGGAGGTTTGCGCCTATCACGGGCTGACCGGGCTGTATCCGCTCGACAACAGCATCGATCCCACCGCCGCCGGCGTCTCGCTCACCATCTTCAAGAGCAACGAGGCGATGATGGAGTCTGCCGACGCCATCATCGCCAACTTGACGCCGTTTCGCGGCCCCAGTGCCGACGCAGGCACGGTTTACGAACTCGGCTACATGGCGGGACGCGGCAAACTGTGCCTCGCCTATTCCAACGATCCCACGTCCTACGCCAATCGCGTGGCGCGGCTCAGCCAGGTCGTGCCGGCATCCGACGGACGCCTGATCGATGCGGAGGGGCTGACGGTGGAAGAGTTTGGATTGCCGGACAATCTGATGATGATGCACGCGCTCGACCTGCACGGCAGCCCGCTGGTGACCCCGCGCGAGCCGTCGGTCGACCTATGGCACGACCTCACCTCCTTCGAGGCCTGCGTGCGGCTCGCTGCCGCGCAGCGCCGGCAGGCGGCGAAGTGACCAGAGCGGGCGACAACGACAACGACGCATCCGCCGGCAAACGCATCGACGTGCTGCTGGTGGAACGCGGCCTGTTCGAAAGCCGGGCGCGAGCGCGCGCCGCCATCGACGCCGGCCTCGTCACCGCCGACGGCAAGCAGATCGCGAAGGCGTCCGAGATCGTCGCACCGGGCGCGGCCCTCTCGGCCGAGCCGGCGCATCCCTATGTCTCGCGCGGCGGCGTCAAGCTCGCCGGCGCGCTCGAGCACTATCCGATCGACGTCGAGGGCCATGTCTGCCTCGATGTCGGCGCCTCGACCGGCGGCTTCACCGAAGTGCTGCTCGCCAATGGCGCGAGCCTCGTGTTCGCCATCGATGTCGGCCACGGCCAGCTGCATCCCTCGCTGCAGGGGCATCCGAAAGTCGTCTCCATGGAGGCGACCGACATCAGGAGTTTCGAGGGCAAGCGCCTGCCGGCGCGGCCCGACATCGTGGTGATCGACGTCAGCTTCATCTCGCTGAAGCTGGTGCTGCCGGTTGCGCTGTCGCTGGCGGCCGCCCCGATGCATCTCTTGGCGCTGATCAAGCCGCAATTCGAGGCGGCGCGCAAACACTCCAAGCGCGGCGTGATCCGCAACGCGATGGTGCACCAGGAGATCTGCGACGATATCGCCGCCTTTGCCGCCTCGCTGGGCTGCACCGACATTCAGGTGTTCCCGTCCTCGATCTCGGGCGGCGACGGCAATATCGAATTCTTCCTCGGCGCGCGCCGTGGCTGAGCTTCTCACCATCGACCATGTCGGCCACCGCGGCGACGGCGTCGCGATCGAGGGATCGCAATCGATCTTTGTGCCTTATGCGCTGGCCGGCGAAACGGTCGAGGTCGACGACGTCCCGGGCAACCATCCCGATCGGCGGCGGCTGCTGCGGGTCGCGCAGGAAAGCCCCGAGCGCATCGCGCCGTTCTGTCCGCATTTCGGCGTGTGCGGCGGCTGCGCGATCCAGCACTGGAACGATGCGCCCTACCATGCCTGGAAGCGCAACATCGTGGTCGAGACGCTGGCGCAGGCGAAGATTGCGGCGGACGTCACAGCCCTGATCGATGCCCATGGCGCGGGCCGTCGCCGCATCACGCTGCACGGGCGCATGGGCCCCCATGAGGTCCTCAAGGTCGGCTACGCCGCGGCAGGTTCACACGACATCATCCCTGTCGATCGCTGCCCGATCCTCGATCCTGCGCTCGACGGTGCGCTTGAGGCGGCCTGGGCCACCGCCGAGCCGCTGACCGCGATCGGCAAGCCGCTCGACATCCAGGTCACCGCAACCGTCAACGGCCTCGACATCGACGTGCGCGGCTCCGGCGCGCTGCCGACCAGCCTGATCACCACTCTGTCGCGCGTCGCGCAGAAGCACCGGCTGGCGCGGCTAACACGCCACGGCGAGCTGGTGCTGCAGCGCGGCTCCCCCGAGATTGCGATCGGAAAGGCGAAGGTCGTGCTGCCGCCCGGCTCGTTCCTGCAGGCGACCGTCAAGGGCGAGGAGACGCTGGCCGCGCTGGTTCGCGAGCATTGCGGACGCGCCAAGCATATCGCCGACCTGTTTTGCGGCGTCGGTCCGTTCGCGCTGCGCCTCGCGGAGAAGGCGCGGATCGCAGCCTTCGATAGCGATGCCGGCGCCATCACGGCGCTGCAGAAGGCCGCGCAATCGACGCCGGGGTTGAAGCCGCTCAAGGCCGAGGCGCGCGACCTGTTCCGCCGTCCCCTGATGCCGCAGGAGTTGCGCGACTATGACGCCGTCGTGTTCGACCCGCCCCGCCAGGGCGCGCAGGCGCAGGTCACCCAGCTGGCGGCGAGCAAGGTGCCGGTGATCGTCGCGGTGTCCTGCAACGCCGCGACGTTTGCGCGCGACGCGAAAATCCTGATCGACGGCGGCTACAAGATCGCAGCCGTCACACCGGTCGATCAGTTCCGCCACACGGCGCATGTCGAGCTGGTGGCGCGGTTCGCGCGCTGACAGGACACAGCGACTATCGCTGAGCGCGGGCAGTCTCGCTATAGTCTGCGCTCCATGTCCGACGATCCGCTGCTCGCACGCATCATCCCCGTTATCGCCGCCGTATCGGGCGTCGCCGCCATCGTACTCGGCGGCTCGCGGGCGCGCGGCACGGCGCATGACGCCTCCGACACCGATATCGGCCTCTACTATCGGGATGGCGCCGCGCCGGATATCGATCGGCTGCGCGAAGCTGTAACGGGTCTGGTCGACGATCCCGCTGTTGCGCATGTCACGCCGGTCGGCGAATGGGGACCGTGGATCGTCGGCGGTGCCTGGCTCACGATCGGCGGCCGCAAGGTCGACCTGCTCTACCGCAGCATCGATCAGGTCTCCGCTGTCATCGATGCTTGCCGGAACGGCGAGATCAGCATGCACTACCAGCCCGGCCATCCGCACGGCTTCTGCTCGGCGATCTGGATGGGCGAGGTCGCGCTGTGCCATCAGCTGCACGATCCCGACGGCCTCGTCGCGGCGCTCAAGGCGAGGACCGCGCCCTACCCGCCGGCCCTGCGCGATGCGCTGATCCGGCGCTTTCAATGGGAAGCCCTGTTCAGCATCGAGAATGCCGAACTTGCTCTGCCGCGCGGCGACAGCACGCATATCGCGGGCTGCGCCTATCGCGCGCTGGCCTGCATCGCGCAGGTGCTGTTTGCGCTGAACGGGACGCATCTGATCAACGAAAAGGGCGCGCTGGCCCAGGCCGCGAATTTTCCGGTGACGGTTCGCGGCCTCGCTGGCCGCGCCGCGGAGGTCTGGCGGCAGATCGGCGCGACCGAGCATGCCGCCGCGTTGCAGATGCTGCGCGCGATAGAGAGTGAGCTCCAGAAGATCTGTAGGGCGAGTTAGAACCGTAGGATGGGTAGAGCGCAGCGAAACCCATCATTCGCGCCATAGACATGAATTGATGGGTTTCGCTGCGCTCTACCCATCCTACGAGGTCCACATGATCGCTACCGCCCCCAGCGGTCCTGCCAGATCTTCTCGCCGATCAGGCAATTGACCCGCGGCTCCTTCTCGGCGGTCCGCATGATGGGGCGCTCGGGGGTGCGGCCGGCGACTTCGAGCAGCAGCTTGGTGCGGATCGCCTCCTTGAACTTCTCACGATCCTTGATCGTCACCACGAAGGAGCCCGGTCCGCCGATCACGCAGTCCTCGTAGTAATAGTCGAGATTCTCGATATCCATCGTCGAGTAGGACGGTTCCTTCACCATGATCGGCAGACCGTTGATGACGATGCCCTTGTCGAGCGCCGCATCGCGCGCGGGCGTGATCGGCGTGCCGTTGTTGTTGGGCCCGTCGCCGGAAATATCGATTACGCGGCGCAGCCCGCGATGCGGATTCTCGTCGAACATCGGGATCGCGAAATAGATCGCGCCGGAGATCGAGGTGCGCGAGGCGCGGCGCACCGGCGTCTTCATGATCTCGGCGGCGACCGCATCGGCGGATTCAGGGCCGTCGATCACCCGCCAGGGGATGATGATCTTCTGATCGTTGGAGGCGGCCCATTCGAAATAGGTGATCGAGATCTTGCCGTTCGGACCGGCCTTCAGCGCCTGCAGGAAATCCTTGGAGACGATCGCCTGCGCATAGCCCTCGCGCTGGATCGCGAGTTCGTCCATGTCCATCGAATAGGAAACGTCGACCGCGATGATCAACTCGATGTCGACGCTCGGTGTGGATTTCTTTTCAGCCAGGCGATGGCCGGGCTGGGTTCCCGGGCCGGGCGCGGCAACACCGGCCACATCGCCGCTGGCCAACATGCCCGCGACAAGCACCGCTCCGATCGAGACATACCAGCGCATTGCGGCCCTCCCGTCGTATGAGTGTCATGGTGACACGCAATTCAGGCGGCGAAAAGCGCAGATATCAGCTGTCCTTCACATTCAGGTTAGACGTCTACGCTCAAGTCAGACTTCGCTTGCCTCGAATGCGGCGACACGCGCCGTGCCGTTGCCGCAATGACGCCGTGCAAATCGAACGGTTCCAAGGCGCACCTGAAGACGGTATTCTTACGGGGCAATCGCGAGGGAGTGCGATGCCAGATACCGTCGTCAAGCCGAAAACCAGGACGAAGACCAAGGTCGAGCGGCCGCGCCTGCACAAGGTGATCCTGGTCAACGACGACTACACGCCGCGCGAATTCGTCGTCACCGTGCTGAAGGGTGAATTCCGCATGACCGATGACCAGGCCTACAAGGTGATGCTGACGGCGCACCAGCGCGGCGTCTGCGTCGTCGCTGTCTTCACCAGGGACGTCGCCGAGACCAAGGCGACGCGCGCCACCGACGCCGGCCGCGCCAAGGGCTATCCGCTGCTGTTCACCACCGAGCCCGAGGAATAGCGCGCCAGCGCCAGATTGCCACAGGCCTTGCCGCGAATTTTAGCGATCGCGGCGACCGGTGCTTTAGGGATCGCATGGCATGAACGCGGCATGTCCGTCGCGCTGCGCCAACAACTTTCCCTGCGGAAGACCCGCCCTGAGACCTCGTTCGGGCCATTTCGCCCGTTGCCCGCCCTGCCCTGGCTCATCATGGCGGCGGCGCTGCGGATCGTCGGTTTCGGCAGGCCCGGCCTGACGCTGCCCGCGCTGGTGCTGGCCGACATCTGCGTGCTGCTCGCCTTCTTCGCGACAGCGCGGGACTCGATCCAGGCTGCCGGAGGCCAATCGTCGCTCGGCGAATGGACCCTGGCCGAGCAGACCAGACTGTCGGCGTCGATCCTGTGGCGGATCATGCTCGTGATGATCGTGGCATCAGTCGGCACCGCCGCGGTCGGCTTCACGTCGTTTGCTCCGCATTTGATGTGGGGCCTCGACGGCATGGCCTTCGATCAGGACTCCGATCTCGGCCGGTTCTGGAGTGCGGCGATCGCAGCGCTGGTGCTCTTGATCATCGTCAATGCGGAAGGCAATGGCGGCCGTGTCGCACTGTTTGCCGCCGTCAAGAGCCTTGGCCGGCACGCGCTCTGGCTTGGCGCGGCGGTGCTCGTGCTGGGCACGATCAACGTTGCGCTGGGCTACGGGCAGGCGCTGGTGCGCACCGCGATCTGGCACTTCTGGCAAATCTCGATGGTGGACCAGCCGCTCAAGAACCTTATCTACGTCGTCTTCATCTTCAGCTTCGCCATGCTGCGGCTGTGGATCACGCTGTCGATCCTGACTTTCGGCCTGAAGCAGTCCTACGCCCGCGGCGGCCAGCTCGCAGCAGCGACCGGCGCCTCGTCGTACAGGCCGTAGAACTCGTTCGGCCTTGGCAAATCCCGCGATCGGAAACTCGCCGAGATCGCTCCAGCCGCCGTCGCTGATGCCGGCGAAGCGCTCCGAGGCCACCACGGTGCGGCCGAGACGGCCGGCGATCTTCTCCAGCCGCGCGGCGAGATTGACCGCCGGACCGATGCAGGTGAAGTCGAGCCGGTTGCCGCCGCCGATATTGCCGTAGAGCACGCGCCCGAGATGCAGTGCGAGGCCGAAACGGAAGCGTTCGACGGCATCGCCATTGGCGAATTGCAGCGCCTCGACGCCGGCGCGGGACGCGCGCGCGGCCTCCAGCACGCGTGAGCAGACCTGCACCTCGTCACCGAGATATTCGTCGACCGGGAACACCGCGAGCAGGCCGTCGCCCATGAATTTGAGCACCTCGCCGCCATGGTCGCGGATCGCGGTGACCTGGCAATCGAAATAGAGGTTGAGGATCTCCACGACAGTCTCGGCCGGCAGGCGGTCCGACAGCGCGGTGAAGCCGCGCAGGTCCGACAGCCAGATCGCGGCATCCATCGTATCGGCATGGCCGCGCCGGATCTGGCCGCCCATGATGCGCTCGCCGGCACGGTTGCCGACATAGGTGTCGAGCAAGAGCGAAGCGGTGCGGCGCAGGGTGATGATTTCGATATAGCGCGCCAATGGCACGGCGATCGACCGGATCGCATCGAGCTGCTCGTCGGTGAAGCCGCCCGGCTGCCTGGTGGTCCAGCTCGAGGCATTGACGAAGCCGTCGGTATAGACCAGCGGCACGGCGATGTAGTCGGTGACGCCTTCGGCGTGCAGGTCCACGACGATCGGAAACCGGGCGCTTGCGGGATCGTCGAGCCGCGCGCGCACTTCAACGCCCTGCCTGAACACGGTCGACAGCGGGCTGACGGCAAATTCCGGGAAGTCCAGGATGTTGTGATCGACGGTGCCGGTTTCGACCTCGGCGCCGGGCTTCCAGAAGAAATGGCGGCCGTAGATCTCCGGATGCAGCGTGCGCACGAAGACGCCGATGCGCCACAGCGGCAGGCCGGCCCGCACCAAGCGCTCGCAACATTCCGCCATCATCTGCGGCGGGGTCGGCGCCGACCGCGCGCCGCCGATCATCCACTCGATGATGTCCCGAAGCTCCGACGCGTTCATGGCATTCCCCCAGGGCGGTCTGGTGACCGCCACTATATAAGGGATCAGCGCCCGGTCTGCCCGCGGTCGCGCAGAAAATGATCGGCCAACACGCAGGCCATCATGGCCTCGCCGACCGGCACCGCCCGGATGCCGACGCAGGGGTCGTGGCGGCCCTTGGTCAGGATGTCGGTATCCGCGCCCTTGCGGTCTACGGTCCGGCGCTTGGTCAGGATCGAGGAGGTCGGCTTGACCGCAAAGCGCACCACCACCGGTTGCCCGGTCGAGATGCCGCCGAGCACGCCGCCGGCGTGGTTGGACAGGAAACGCGTTCCGTTGTTGCCGGTCCGCATCTCGTCGGCGTTCTCCTCGCCCGACAATTCGGCGGCGCCGAAGCCGGCGCCGATCTCGACGCCCTTGACCGCGTTGATGCTCATCATCGCCGCCGCCAGGTCGCTGTCGAGTTTGGCGTAGATCGGCGCGCCGAGCCCGGCCGGCACGCCCTCGGCGACGACCTCGATGACGGCGCCGATCGAGGAGCCGCTCTTCCTGATGCCGTCGAGATAGCTTTCGAAGAACGCCGCCTTGTCCTTGTCGGGACAGAAGAACGGGTTGTTGGCGATCTCGTCCCAGTCCCACTTCTCGCGGTCGATCTTGTGCGGCCCCATCTGCACCAGCGCGCCGCGCACCTTCACCCCGGGCAGTACCTTGCGCGCGATCGCACCGGCCGCGACGCGGGTCGCGGTCTCGCGCGCGGAGGAGCGTCCGCCGCCGCGATAGTCGCGCAGGCCGTATTTCGCTTCATAGGTGAAGTCGGCGTGGCCGGGCCGGAACTTGTCCTTGATCTCGGAATAATCCTTCGAGCGCTGGTCGGTGTTCTCGATCAGCAGCGCGATCGGCGTACCGGTCGTCACCTGCACCCCGCTCTCCGGATGCGCCATCACGCCGGACAGGATCTTCACCGCATCCGGCTCCTGGCGCTGGGTGGTGAAGCGCGACTGGCCGGGGCGGCGGCGGTCGAGGTCGTGCTGGATCTCCTCCACGGTCAGGGGGATCAGCGGCGGGCAGCCGTCGACGACGCAGCCGATCGCGACCCCATGGCTCTCGCCGAAGGTCGTGACGCGGAACATATGGCCGAAAGTATTGAAGGACATGGCGTGTCGTAACGCGCAGAGGCAGCGGGGTCAAACAGCCAGCCTGTCATTCCGGGGCGATGCGGAGCATCGAACCCAGAATCTCGAGATTCCCGGGGCGCAATTGCGCCCCTGAGGTTCGCTTCGCGCCCCGGAATGACAGTGCGAGTTAACTATGCTTCCGCAGCCCCTGCTCACCGAATACGTAGACCGCCCCCTGCTCGATATAGAGTTCGGCGGCCGAGGCCGGCGTCTCGAAGCCGAGCGCCACCATCAGCGCCCGCGCCGTACCGCCATGGGCAACCGCGACCGTGTCCGACGTCACCGAGCGGTACCAGTCGGTCATCCGCGCCTGGACGTCGACATAGCTCTCGCCGCCCTCCGGCGACACCGTCCACTTCTCGGCCAGGCGGCGGGCATAGACGGCGGGGTCGGCGGCCTGCGCCTGCGCCAGCGTCGAGCCTTCCCACGTCCCGTAGCCGATCTCGCGCAACCGCGCGTCGAGGGCGTAGTCGCCGGGTGGCAGGCCGAGCTCGGCGCGCACCAGCTCCATTGTGGCGCGCGCCCGGATCAGCGGGCTCGCGACAAACGGCACCGTCGTCTTGTCACGGCCGTCGCGCACCAGGAGATCGCCGAGGATGCGCCCGGCATGCGCCGCCTGGGCGCGGCCGCGCTCATTGAGGGCGATGTCCTGCACGCCCTGGAGCCGGCCTTCGGCGTTCCACGCGGTCTCGCCGTGGCGGATGTAATAGATCGTCGGTACCGGCATTCCCGTAACGGCTGGTCCCTGCTGCGCGAGAGGTCGGCCGCCTCAAGGCTTCCACGCTTCGAATTTTTTCGGCTCGGAGGTACACCAGCACTTCGGCCGGCGACAAGTCCAAATCGGCCGCAGCTTGGGCGGTATGTGCGCAGATCGGCGCGGACGGAATAGCCACGCCGCCAGGGTGTTATGTTGAACAAGGCGGCTATCGCCGAGACCATCGAAGACTGGGATGCATGACCGCGTTTCGTCAAAGTGTCGAAGCCATGATACCGGCGCTGCGTCGCTATGCGCGCGCGCTGGCGCGTGACACGGATATCGCCGACGATCTGGTGCAGGACACGCTGGTGCGGGCGCTGCGCTCGGAGCGGCTGTTTCTCGGCGGCGACGTCAGGAGCTGGCTCTACACGATCCTGACCAATCTGAACAAGAACCGCCGGCGCTCGCTGGCGCGGCGGCCGGCGTTCGTGCCGCTGCTCGATAACAATGCCGACGCCAGCGGCACCGAGGCCGAGGGACGCGACATCGAACGCGCGCTGTCGACGCTGGTCGAGGAACAACGCTCGGTGCTGCTGCTCGTCATGCTGGAGGGCATGAGCTACCGCGAGGTCGCCGATATCCAGGGCGTGCCGATCGGCACGGTGATGTCCCGCCTCGCCCGCGCCCGCGCCCATGTCCGGGCCTCGATCGAGGGCCAGCGCCCGGCGCTCCGGCGGGTGAAATGATAATGTGCGCGATGGCCGGCGTTATGCATGAACGATTTTCGAACAAGATTTGGCAGAGACCACTGATATGACCGACCCGAACATTCCCGTCACCGAAGACGAGTTGCACGCTTACGTCGACAACGAGCTGCCAGCCGAACGCCGCGGCGATGTCGAGGCGTGGCTTGCCGCGCATCCCGACGACGCGGCGCGGGTGCAGTCATGGCGTGCGATGGCCGAGACACTGCATGCACGCTACGACACCGTGCTGGACGAGGCGGTGCCGAAACGGCTCGAGCTCGAGCGGCTGGTGCGCCAGCCGCGCCGCTGGGTCTATGGCGCGGTGGCGGCGACGGTCATGGCCTTCGTCGCCGGTGGCGGCGCCGGCTGGATCGCGCGCGGAGCGGCGGCGACGCCGTCGGCATTCCAGAGCTTCACGGTCGATGCACTCGATGCGCATCGGCTCTACGTGGTCGAGGTCCGGCATCCCGTCGAGGTGCCCGGCAGCGAGCGCGACCACCTGCAGCAATGGCTGACCAAGCGCTGCGGCTGGGACGTCCGCGCGCCGGAGCTGACCGGGCTGAAGCTGGTCGGCGGCCGCCTGCTGCCCGGACCGAGCGGCCCGGCGTCGTTCCTGATGTATGAGAGCACGTCAGGTGAGCGCTTCACGGTCTACACCGCCAAGGTGAAGACCGAGGCGACCCAGATGCGCTACGCCGTGCAGGGCAGCGACGGCGCGCTGTTCTGGGCCGATCGAGGCGTCGCCTATGTCGTCAGCGGCGGCACCGATCGCACGCGCCTGACCCAGGTCGCGCAGGCCGTCTACGATCAGATGGAGAAGAGCGGCGGGTGATCTTCCGTAATTTTACGGAAGATCAGGTCGTCGAAATTGCGTCATTTCGAGCAAGTGAATCCAGCCTCACTCAGCGTCCCAATTCCGACATCGAAAACTTCGATTCGCGTCATCGACGCGTCTCATTATCGCACCGGATGCTCACGCGAAGATGATCCGCGCCCGATCCGCCGATCGGCGCACGCGGCCTCGATTGGGGTTTTGTGTACCGCGCTGGTCCCCCTCTCGAGGCCGCACTCCTTTTCCGTCATCCGGTCTGCACGCCGCAGACCTCGGACGGCCCATCATCCTTTGTGACGCGCTCACGATGCCCGCGTCTACCCCGATAGAGTCCGGGGTAGTGCAGTTTCGCGTCTTCGCGTCTTTTGGGGCGCGTTATCGGCGGTCAGCCGAGATCGCTACGCGGATTGTAGGGTTTTTGATCCCGCCATGTCTGCATCAATGCCTCAAGCTCGGCATCGTTCCCGTCGGGAAGGATGATGCGGGTCGTGACATAGAGGTCGCCGGTCGCGCCCGCCTTCGACAGCCCCTTGGCCTTGAGGCGGAAGGTACGGCCGCTCGAGGTGTTCTTCGGGATCGACAGTTCGACCGCGCTGCCGAGCGTCGGCACGCGGACCTTGCCGCCCAGCACCGCCTCGTAGAGGGTGATGGGCAGGTCGATCCTGAGGTCGTTGCCGTCGACCTTGAAGAACGGGTGCGGCGCGATCGAGATCGTGATCAGGAGATCGCCGGGCGGATGGCCTTGCGCGGTCTCGCCCTGCCCCTTCAGCCGGATCTGCTGACCCGCAGCGACCCCGGCGGAATCTTGACGTTGAGCTCGCGGCCGGTCGGCAGGCGGACGCGCTTGTCGCCGCCCCTGACCGATTCCTCCAGCGACACCGTCATAGCGACCGAAAGATCGAGGTCGACGCCGACCCCGCCGCCGTCAAACTCGAACGGACTGGCCCGGCCCGCGCGGCTGCCGCCTCCGCGAGCCGCATTGCCAAACATGCTGTTGAGGATGTCCTCGAAGCTGCCGCCGCCCATGCCGCCGCCGGGCCCGGAGCGGAAACTGTACTCGAAGCCGCCCGGACCGGCACGGCCGCCGGCACCGCTGCCGCCAGGGAAACCCTGGAAGCGCGGCTTGCCTTCGGCATCGATCTCGCCACGGTCGAACTGCTTGCGCTTGTCCTCGTCGCCGACGATCTCGTTGGCCGTGTTGATCTCCGCAAAGCGGGCCGCCGCCTTCGGGTCGTTCTTGTTGTTATCAGGGTGATGCTTCTTGGCGAGCTTGCGATAGGCGCTCTTGATCGTCGCAGCGCTGGCGCTCCGCTGCACCCCCAAGACCTCATAGGGGTCGCGCATCCGTCACGTCTCCTTCACGGGAAAAATCAGTCCTGGCCGGGAACCCGTCCGGGCCCACTTTGCCTTCATGTGGGGGCTCAGTGGCATTTTTGCAACTAGTCCGGCTTCGCCGGAATTCTCAGGATTTTCTCCAGGGCTTCAGGCTATGGATTTCCCACCGCCCTTGTCCAGCCTTGCATGCGGCGCCCTGCAGCCAGCTCTCGGTGGCTCCATTGACGTAGCTGGCAAGGAAATCCCGGCACGTCTTGCCATCCTCGCCCGAATAGGCCTGGGCCAGCGGCGTCACCGAGCCGCGCGCGCCGGTTTCAGGATTTTCCCAGGGCTGGCTGGAATCCTTGTCGCCCTTGGTCAGCACGTCGGAGGCGGCATTGCGGGCGAAGGCGAGATCGCTGTCGGTCGGCATCACCGCATTGATCTGGGTCGGCCTGATCGAGCCCGTCACATCCTTGTCGTCCAGCTTGGCGAAGGCGTCGCTGCGCGAACAGGCTGCAGCCGCTTGCGCCGACGCCGATCAGGATCAATGTCACCACCGCGCCTGCGGGGTGGATCGCCGATAGGCCAACGCGCCCCCATGCCCTATATAGGGCTAGTAACGCGCTTTCAGACGCGGGCGGATGCAAATCGGGACTCCTGACATGACCGACACGACCTCCATCAAACACCCGACACCGTTAACATCGGGTGATTTCACCGCGGCGGAGGAGCCGTTCGCCCTGTTCGCCGAATGGTTTGCGGAGGCGATCAAGTCCGAGCCGAACGATCCGAACGCGATGGCGCTTGCGACCGTCGATCCCGACGGCCTGCCCGACGTGCGGATGGTGCTGATGAAGGGCTTCGATGCCGACGGCTTCGTGTTCTACAGCCACATTGCGAGCGCCAAGGGCCGCGAATTGGCCGCAAATCCTGAAGGCTGCTTTACTCTTCCACTGGAAATCGCTGCGCCGCCAGGTGCGCATCCGCGGGCCGGTCACGCCGGTGACCGATGCCGAGGCCGACGCCTGATTTCGCCACCAGGCCGAAGCAGGCGCAGATCGGCGCTTGGGCCAGCAAGCAGTCGCAGCCGCTGGAGAGCCGCTTCGCATTCGAGCAGGCGATCGCCAAGACCGGTGCGAAATACGTCATCGGCGAGGTGCCGCGGCCGCCGGGCTGGAGCGGCTGGCGGATCACGCCGCAGCGCTTCGAGTTCTGGCACGACCGCCCGTACCGCCTGCACGATCGCATCGAATTCCGCCGCGACGGCGCCGGCAGCGCCTGGTCGAAGGTGCGGCTCTATCCCTGAAAGCTGCGACCGTCATGGCCGGGCGAAAGCGCGAAGCGCATCTTCGTGTAAGATGACCCGGCCAGCGACGTCTTGATCCCAAGTCATCCCAAGTCGTTCGAAGGCGTGGATGCCCGGCACGCCGCCGCGCATGACGAAAACGAAAGAAACCGTCGATGCCCCACCCATCCAATGCGCCGCGGCGCACGCTGCTTCTGACCGGCGCAAGCCGCGGCATCGGCCATGCCACCGCGATCCGGTTCTCGTCCGCCGGCTGGCGCGTCATCACCCTGTCGCGGCATGCGTTTCCCGAGGTCTGCCCCTGGGGCGCCGGGCCGGAAGACCATATCGAGGTCGACCTCGGCAGCCATGACGACACCGTTCGCGCGATCTCTGAGATCCGCAGGCGGCTCGAGAACGATGAACTGCACGCGCTGGTCAACAACGCCGCGATCTCGCCGAAGGCTGCGGGCGGCGGCCGGCTCGGCACCATGGACACCGACATCGAGACTTGGACCCACGTTTTCCACGTCAACTTCTTCGCACCGATCATGATCGCGCGCGGGCTGATCGAGGAGTTGAAACACGCCAAGGGCGCGGTGGTGAACGTCACCTCGATCGCCGGCTCGCGAGTGCATCCGTTTGCCGGCGCGGCCTATGCGACGTCGAAGGCCGCGCTCGCGGCGCTGACGCGCGAGATGGCATCGGACTTCGGCCGCGTCGGCGTCCGCGTCAACGCGATCGCGCCGGGCGAGATCGATACCTCGATCCTGTCGCCGGGCACCGAGAAGATCGTCGACCAGCAGATCCCGATGCATCGCCTCGGCACGCCGGACGAGGTCGCCAAGATCATCTACGTTCTCTGCACGGAGACCAGCTCTTACGTGAACGGTGCGGAGATCCACATCAACGGTGGTCAGCACGTCTGAGCTTGGGAAGAGCCGTATTTCGGGGAAGGAAGTTTTGAGGCGATCCCGGCCGCCGCCGCGGCCGTCATTGGGATTGCTTCACTTGCAGGCGTAACAACGCAAACGAGGCTTCTGCCTCCGAGGCTTCGGCCTCTAGTCTGCGTAGAACCGACGCGACTTCTTCTCGGGCTGCCGCAGCGCGACGTCGTTCAGCGCGCTGGAGCATTCGTCTTCGTCCTCGCCATCCAGCAACGCAGCGCCACAGTAACGGCAAAGTCTCGGCGGGATCGCCTGCACCTTGCCTGCTGCGCGGTCCTGTTGATAGCGCGCAAAGTCGATGACGTTACGCCGTGGCGTTATGATCTTCTCAACCATTGCTGTCCTCCGGCTTCGAGGCGGGCGTTATCGCAGACAAGTTTCGCCCAAACGTTCAGCGCAACGCTCAAATTTTAGCAGAGGAAATAAGGCAGAAAGCGCGTCCCAAAACGCGACGCGTGGAACCGGTTTACAGCCACTTTTTCCACTTGAAGATCCAGTAAGGCACGATCGCCGCGATCAGCATCAGCACCAGTGCATACGGATAGCCGTGCGCCCACTCGAGTTCCGGCATGATCTTGAAATTCATGCCGTAGATCGAGGCGATCAGCGTCGGCGGCATCAAGACCACCGCCATCACCGAGAACAGCTTGATGATGTTGTTCTGTTCCAGATTGACCACGCCGAGCATGGCGTCGAGCACGAAGGTGATCTTGTTGGAGAGATAGGAGGCGTGGTCGGTCAGTGAGGCCACGTCACGCTGCATGGTCTTGAGCTGCTCGCGCATGTCCTTGGACCATTTCACGCCCTCGACCACCGCGGAGAGGAAGGTGACGAGGCGGCCGATCGAGACCAGGCTTTCGCGAACCTTCGAGGTCAGGTCGCCCTTGCGGCCGATCGCGATCAGAATTTGCGAATATTGCTTGGCGTGGCCGTGGCGCTCGCTCTCCGGCTCGAAGATGTCGTGGGACACCTGGTCGATATCGGCCCCGCAGCGCTCCAGAATGTCGGCGCAACGGTCGATCACCGCGTCCAGCAGTTCCATCAGCACCTGCTCCCCGGTGATGCCGGGAACAGGCGCGCGCCAGCTTGTTCTCGACCAGCGCGAACGGCTTCGGCAGGTCGTAGCGCACCGTCACAAGCCGATGACCGGTGAGGATGAAGGTCACCGCCGTGGTGCGCGGCATGTCGGTGTCGGACTGGCACATCAGCGTCGCGGTCATGTAGCGCGCGCTGTTCTCGATATAGAGGCGGCTGGAGATCTCGATCTCCTGCATGTCTTCCCGGGTCGGCACCGCGATCCCCGCGAGCTTCTCGACCGCCCGGTCCTCCTCCACGGTCGGATTCACCAGATCGACCCAGACCGCTCCCTCGGGTAGCGCGCCGAGGTCCGTCGCGGTGGCCTTCTTGAGCGAAAACTCGGACGGAACGAACACCGACAGCATCACGAACTCCACGAAACAGGGCTGGCAGGACCCGCCGACTTAGCGCGATTCTGGGGGGCGCTTCATGACCGGGGTATTAACCGGGCATCCATACTTGTGGCGGCCAGGCGGCAACGACGTGACGCCGACTCGTCGACCGTTGCCTGTTTGCACAAAAACCAACCCGGCACCAGAACAGTTGCGGCAAAAAAGCCACAGACAGCGTCCCGCGATGCGGGAAAGGCATCTAGACTCTGGGAATAATGGCACGTTTCGGCAATAATGCCGCTAATGGAATCGTGGCGTTTGGGGCGTAATAGTGGCGCTTTCGGGCGCGGATTTTCGATTGGAATGTAATCATGTCGTCGCTCAAAGTTACCCTCGGGATCCTGGCCGCGGGCCTGATGTTGTCGGGCTGCATGCAGGCCACAACCTATGAGGCAACCAACACCGCGAACTTCAAGCCGCGTGACAAGGAACTCCTGGCCAAGACCACCTACGTCAAGACACCGGTCGCTGAACCGTTCCGCCGCGCCATCGTCGAGTATCACCGCAAGGAAGCCCCCGGCTCGATCGTGGTCGATTCCGACAACCATTACCTCTATTACGTGCTGAACGACGGCAAGGCGATCCGCTACGGCATCACTGTCGGCGAGGAAGCCATGGCCTGGTCCGGCATCGCCAAGGTCGGCAGCATGACCGAATGGCCGGCCTGGCACCCGACCCCCGGCGAAATCTCGCGCCTTGGCGTGCCGACCTTCGTGGCCCCGGGCCCCGACAATCCGATGGGCTCGCGCGCGATGTATCTCTATTCGGGCGGCAAGGACACGCTGTTCCGCATCCACGGCACCAACCAGCCGGAATATATCGGCGCGTCGATCTCCTCGGGCTGCATCCGCATGACCAACGAGGACGTCATCGACCTCGACAACCGCGTCAAGCTCGGCACCATCGTCGTGGTGCTGGAGCCGAAGCACGGCGACTCGCCCTACAAGCCGCAGATGGCGCTGCAGGGCGGCGGCGGCACGACCTATTGATCCAATCGCAATCGCGATCAAAAGCGCCGGCTTTGCCGGCGCTTTTTTGTTGGCTGCGGTTTGGTCTCGGCGCTGCGGTCGGGCGCGGCCGCATCATCTGATTTTGTGGCGTCCGGCTTGCCGGTGCCGGACTTGCCGGTGTCAGACTTCCCGTGGTCAGCTTTGGATGTGTCCGCTTTCGGCGCGTCGGATTTGGCGGCGACCTCGCGCGGCGGCGCCTCTTCGGGGCGCTCGGCCGGCAACAGCGGCGCGACCTGCGGCAGCGGGTTGTCCACGTTCCACTGGCAGATCCGGTAATTGTTACGACGCTCGATCAGATCGAGATGGATGTGGTCCTCGTGGTACCAGTCCGAGCCCGGGCCGAGCACTGTGGAGAAGCGGGCGCAGACCGAATGCAGCACGGTCTCGCGCAAGGTCCGCGGCACGCTGCGGTCGGTCAGCGAGATCGACTTGCCGTTGGCGAGACCGAGCGCGCGGACGTCGAGCGCATTGGCGCGGCCGTGCTCGGAGAGTTGCGCTCCGGCGACCCGATTGCGGCCGCGGCACTCGAACGAGTTGAAATTGTCGAGATTGCTGATCCCGCCCCCGAGGTTCTGCGCGAGCGGCGCGATATCGGTGCGGACCCAGTCGGCGACCGCAGCGGCCATCTTGCAGCGGAGGATCGCGGCGGGCTTGACCGCGACCTTGCGCTTGTCCGCCAGCACGATCGCCTCGAGCCGCACCAGATCCTCGCCGCCGCAGCCCCCGGCGCCGTGGATGTCCGGAATGCTCGGGGCGATCGCGATCTCCTCGGTCAGCGCCTGCCGGCAGGCCGAAAGCTGCGGCGCGGCGGACTCGGCCGGCTTGGCGGCATCAGCGGGCTTGGCCGTCTCGCTGGGCCTGGCCGCCTCGGCAGGTGCGGCCGGAGACCGCGTCCCGGCCGCGGGCGGCTCGGGCTCGTTCGCCGCCGGCGCGTGAGCTGCCGCCGGCGCCTCAGCCGGGCGTGGCTTCGGCAGCGGCACCGCTGAGCGGCGGGCTGCCTTGTGCGGCCTTTGCGGCCGGGTGCCGAACAGATCGTCCCACGGAAAGCTGGGCGCGCGGCGGGCGGCCTCGGCTGGGCCTGCTTGCATGCCAAGGCAAAGCAGCACGGCGGCGGCGGTAACCATTGCCGCGCCCCCGCGACGAAACGCGCCAACAGGCCATTTTCGGCTTGCTTTCTCCGCGCTAAAGTTCATGTCAGTTCCATGATTTTACTGCCGGCCGTCCAAGATGCCGGCGGATCATGTGTGAGGATCGAGGAGGGATTCGCGTATGCTTGGTTTGATGCAAGATTGGCCCTTGCTGTGTCACAAGATTATTGAGCATGCCGCCAAATATCACGGCACACAGGAAGTCGTGACGCGGTCGGTCGAAGGCCCGATTCATCGCACCACCTACGCCCAGATCCACACCCGCGCACTGAAGGTCTCGCAGAGCCTGGAACGCGACGGCATCCAGCTCGGCGACCGCGTCGCCACCATCGCCTGGAACACCTGGCGCCACCTCGAGGTCTGGTACGGCATCATGGGGATCGGCGCGATCTGCCATACGGTCAATCCGCGCCTGTTTCCGGAGCAGATCGCCTGGATCGTCAACCACGCCCAGGACCGCATCGTCATCACCGACCTCACCTTCGTTCCGGTGCTGGAGAAGATCGCAAGCCAGCTGCCGAGCGTCGAGCGCTACGTGGTGCTGACCGACAAGGCGCACATGCCGCAGACCACGCTGAAGAACGCGGTCGCCTATGAGGACTGGATCGCGGCATCCGACGGCAAGTTCGAGTGGAAGACCTTCGACGAGAACACCGCGGCGGCGATGTGCTACACCTCCGGCACGACCGGCGATCCCAAGGGTGTACTTTATTCGCACCGCTCCAACGTGT
Organism: Bradyrhizobium sp. BR 1433; assembly: GCF_051547665.1. Classification (NCBI taxonomy): domain Bacteria; kingdom Pseudomonadati; phylum Pseudomonadota; class Alphaproteobacteria; order Hyphomicrobiales; family Nitrobacteraceae; genus Bradyrhizobium; species Bradyrhizobium sp. BR 1433. The sequence goes on along the minus strand of NZ_JBPUGG010000001.1, from coordinate 7,220,165 downwards.
TGCACGCGCTGATGGCCAACTCGAAGGACGCGCTCGGCACCTCCGCGTCGGACACAATGCTTCCGGTGGTCCCCTTGTTCCATGCCAACAGCTGGGGCATCGCCTTCTCCGCGCCGTCGATGGGCACCAAGCTCGTGATGCCGGGCCCGAAGCTCGACGGCGCCTCGGTGTACGAGTTGCTGTCGACCGAGAAGGTCACGCACACCGCCGGCGTGCCGACGGTGTGGCTGATGCTGCTGCAATACATGGCCGCCAACAACGTCAAGCTGCCGGATCTGCAGATGGTGATCTGCGGCGGGTCGGCGATGCCGCGCTCGATGATCAAGGCGTTCCTCGACATGGGCAGCCAGGTGCGCCACGCCTGGGGTATGACCGAGATGAGCCCGCTCGGCACGCTGGCGACGCTGAAGCCGCCGTTCACCGAGCGCACCGGCGAGGAGCGGCTCGACATCCTGCAGACCCAGGGCTATCCGCCGTTCGGCGTCGAGATGAAGATCACCGACGATGCCGGCAAGGAGCTGCCGTGGGACGGCAAGACGTTCGGCCGTCTCAAGGTCTCGGGCCCGGCGATCGCCAAGGCCTATTTCCGGATCGACAGCAACATCCTCGACGATGCCGGCTATTTCGACACCGGCGACGTCTCGACGATGGACGAGCACGGCTACATGCGGATCACCGACCGCTCCAAGGACGTGATCAAGTCCGGCGGCGAATGGATCTCCTCGATCGATCTCGAGAACCTCGCAGTCGGCCATCCGGCGGTCGCGGAAGCCGCCGTGATCGGCGTCCAACACCCCAAATGGGATGAGCGGCCGCTGCTGATCGTGCAACTCAAGCAGGGCCAGAGTGCCACGCGCGAGGACATCCTGAAGTTCATGGACGGCAAGATCGCCAAATGGTGGATGCCCGACGACGTCGCCTTCGTCGACGGCATTCCCCACACCGCGACCGGCAAGATCCTGAAGACGGCGCTGCGCGACCAATTCAAGGATTACACGTTCCCGACCGCCGCGGCGTGAAAACAAACGCTCGTCATGCCCGGGCTTGACCCGGGCATCCACGACTTCATCGTGCGGCAAGACATGGATGGCCGGGTCAAGCCCGGCCATGACGATTTGGGGTAAAGCCCAAATCCCTTGAATTCGCCGCAGGTCCGTGGTCTCACACGACTGATCGCGGCGGCCGAGGTCGCCTGAGGACATCTCAACCGGCAGATTTTTCGACGATGGCGCGCAGGTTTTCCGCTCCCTACCAGCAGGAGCCCGTGTCCGGTCTCGCCACCTGGTCGCGCAACCTCGCCATCTTCTCCGTCGTCGCGGTGGTCGTTTCGATCCTGATCGTCCGCTTCGGGTTCCTGGAGATCAAACCGGCGCTGGCGACCTTCTTCGGCGCGCTGGGCCTGGCCGGCCTGTCGATCCTGCTTGGGCTGGCCGCCTTTGCCGCGATCTGGCAGAACGGCACCCGCGGCATGGGCCGGATCCTGCTCGCGCTGCTGATCGACGCGGCGATCCTCGCCTACCCGGCCTATCTCATCTATCAGTACCGCAAGCTGCCGCGGATCTACGACGTCACCACCGACGCGATCGACCCGCCGAAATTCGAGGCGCTGGCGCGGCTGCGCACCGGGGAAGGCACCAATCCTGCCGCCTATGCCGGCCTCGATCGGCCGAGCGGCAGCGCGCGGCCTATCCCGATATCGAAACCGTCGAGCTCGAAACCCCGGTCGACCGCGCCTATGAGCTGACGCTGCGGCTGGTGAATCGCCGCAAATGGCTCGTCATCGACGCGCGCGCGCCGCAGCCGCCGCGCCGCATCGGCCGCATCGAGGCGGTGGCGCGGACGCCGATCATGGGTTTCCGCGAGGACGTCTCGATCAGGGTCACGCCTGACGACGAGGACTTCCGCGTCGATATCCGCTCGGCGTCGCGCTATTTCGACACCGATCTCGGCAGCAACGCCGCCCGCGTCAAGAAGCTGATCGAAGACCTCAACAGCGCGGCCGAGAACGACAATGCCAAGCCGGCGAAGAAGGCGGCTCCTGTCGCGCCAAAGGCGCCGCCGGCGAAGACGGTGAAGAAGTGAGGCGGTAGCGTCATTCCGGGGCATCGCGCAGCGATGAACCCGGAATCTCGAGATTCCGGGTCTGGTGCTTCGCACCATCCCGGGATGACGAACTACGCCATCCTATACGTACCGCCGATCACCGGATCGCCGTCCGTCGCCACGACGCCGCGCGCGACGAGGTCCTCCAGATGCGCCAGCACCGAATAGCCGGCGGCATTGGCGAGCCGCGGATCGAGCCCGATATAGATCGCCCGCACCATGGTCGGAATGTCGGCCTCGCCCTTGCCGAGACGATGCAGGATCGACGCCTCGCGCGCCCGGCGATGCCGCGCCAGGAAGCGGACGTAGCGCGGGCCCTCCGGAATCTCCGGGCCGTGCCCGGAGAAATACAGCTGCTCGGGCCGCTGCTCCAGCCGCTCCAGCGAGGCCATGTAATCGATCATCGAGCCGTCCGGCGGCGCCACGATCGAGGTCGACCAGCCCATCACATGATCGCCGACGAAATTGATGCTGCGCTCAGCCCATGCAAACGCCAGATGGTTGGCGGTGTGGCCGGGGGTCGCGACCGCCTCCAGCGCAAAGCCCGCGCCCTCGATGACGTCGCCGTGCCTGACCTGCACATCGGGCCGGAAATCGCGGTCGGCGCCGGATTCCGGATTGTGCTTCTCGCTCTCAAAGCGCGGGCGCGAAGCGCGGTGCGGTCCCTCGGCATAAACCGGCGCGCCGGTCGCGGCCTTGATCCGCGGCGTGTTCGGCGAATGGTCGCGATGGGTATGGGTGACCAGGATATGCGTCACGGTCTCGCCCTTGACCGCATCGAGCAGCGCCTTGGCATGCGCATCGTTATCGGGACCGGGATCGATGATCGCGACCTTGCCCTCGCCCACGATGTAGCTGACCGTGCCGGTGAAGGTGAACGGGCTCGGATTGTTGCAGAGGACACGGCGAACGCCGGGGCGGACCTGTTCGACCACGCCGGGCTTCAGCGGAAAGTCGCGGTTGAACGGGATGTCGTCGTTGTCGGCCATGGGGATTTTCTCTGCATCGTCATTCCGGGATGGCCCGCAGGGCCAGACCCGGAATCTCGAAAGAAGGGAAAGGAACGCGGCGCGAGATTCCGGGTTCGCGCCGTCCAAGTCGGCTGTTGCCGACTTAGACATTTAAAATCTGCCGAACTTGGGTAAACCTGAGTTCGGTTGGCGCGCCCCGGAATGACGAGCAAGCGCCGTTACGAGAACGCCTGGATGCCGGTGATCGCGCGGCCGAGGATCAGCGCATGGACGTCGTGCGTGCCCTCATAGGTGTTCACCGTCTCGAGGTTCGCGGCGTGACGCATCACGTGATACTCGATCTGGATGCCATTGCCGCCGTGCATGTCGCGCGCCATGCGGGCGATGTCGAGCGACTTGCCGCAATTGTTGCGCTTGACGATCGAGATCATCTCAGGGGCCATCTTGCCCTCGTCCATCAGGCGGCCGACTCGCAACGAGGCCTGCAGGCCGAGCGCGATCTCGGTCTCCATGTCGGCGAGCTTCTTCTGGACCAGCTGGGTGGCGGCGAGCGGCCGGCCAAACTGCTTGCGGTCGAGCGTGTATTGCCGCGCGCGATGCATGCAGTCCTCGGCGGCGCCGAGCGCACCCCAGGAGATGCCGTAGCGGGCGCGATTGAGGCAGCCGAACGGACCCTTGAGGCCGGAGACGTTGGGCAGCAGCGCGCTTTCCGGCACCACCACATTGTCGAGCACGATCTCGCCGGTGATCGAGGCACGCAGCGACAGCTTGCCGCCGACCTTCGGCGCTGAAAGGCCCTTCATGCCCTTCTCGAGGATGAAGCCGCGGATCTGGTTGTCGTGCGCAGCCGACTTGGCCCACACCACGAACACGTCGGCGATCGGCGCGTTCGAGATCCACATCTTGGCGCCGTTGAGCTTGTAGCCGTCGGCGACCTTCTCGGCGCGGGTCTTCATGCCGCCGGGATCGGAACCGGCATCCGGCTCGGTCAGGCCGAAGCAGCCGACCCATTCCCCGGTCGCAAGCTTGGGCAGATATTTCTTGCGCTGGTTTTCGTCGCCATAGGCGTAGATCGGATACATCACCAGCGACGACTGCACCGAGTTCATCGAGCGATAGCCGCTATCGACGCGCTCGATCTCGCGCGCCACGAGGCCATAGGCCACGTAGCTCGCATTGGCGCAGCCATACTCCTCGGGCAGCGTCACGCCGATCAGGCCGAGCTCGCCCATTTCGTTGAAGATCTCGCGGTCGGTTTTCTCTTCCAGATAGGCCTTGGTGACCCGCGGCAGCAGCTTGTCCTGCGCATAGGCCCGCGCAGTGTCGCGGATCAGGCGCTCGTCTTCGGTGAGCTGGTCGTCGAGCAGGAACGGATCATCCCACTGGAAGCTGGCGGCAGCCGGCTTGTCCTTGGCCTGAGGGCGCACGCTCATGAAACATCCTTTCGCATCGTCTATCGGAAATTGGCGGATAAATTAAAGCGCTATGCTGCGAAGCGCAATTGAATTGGGACCTTCGTCATTCCGGGGCGATGCGTCAGCATCGAACCCGGAATCTCGAGATTCCGGGTTCGCGCTATCGCGCGCCCCGGAATGACAGTGCTAGGTCTCCAGCTTCTCGTTCGACACGATCTCGATGCCGAAACCTGACAATCCCTTGTAGTCATGCACCGACGAAGTCAGGTGCCGGATCGAGGTGACGCCGAGATCACGCAGGATCTGTGCGCCGACGCCGACCTCGCGCCACTGCCTGTGGCGATCGGCCTCCGCCGTCTTCTGCTCGCCAACCGGCTCGACCGGAACACCGGCGGCACCATCGCGCAGATATACCAGCACGCCGCGGCCGGCATCCTTGAAGTGCCGCAGCACGGCTTCCATGCGCGCCGGCCCGGTGAACAGGTCTTTCACGATGTTGGGCTTGTGCAGCCGCGTCAGCACGTCCCGGCCGTCGCCGATGCCGTTATAGACGAAGGCGGCGTGCATGATCTCGTCGAACGGCGAGCGATAGGCATAACCCTGCAGCGGGCCGATCGGGCTTTCGGTGGTGAAGGTCGCGACCCGCTCGATCAGCTTCTCGCGCGCCTGGCGATAGGCGATCATGTCCGCGATCGTGACATGCTTGAGCTTGTGGGCGGCGGCGAATTTGGCGACCTGCTCGCCCTTCATCACGGTTCCATCATCGTTCATCAGCTCGCTGATGACGCCGACCGGTGGCAGGCCGGAGAGCCGGCACAGATCGACCGCCGCCTCAGTGTGGCCGGAGCGCAGCAGCACGCCGCCGTCGCGCGCGATCAGCGGGAAGATGTGGCCGGGGCGCGCGAAATCATTGGCGCCGGCGTTGGGATTGGCGAGCGCGCGGCAGCAGGAGGCGCGCTCCTCGGCCGAGATGCCGGTGCCGCCATCGGGCTTGTAGTCGATCGAGACCGTGAAGGCGGTGGTGTGGTTGGACTCGTCGTGCGCCACCATCGGGTCGAGCCGCAGCCGGCGGGCGTCCTCGGTAGTGATCGGCGCGCAGACGATGCCGGAGGTGTGGCGGATGATGAAAGCCATCTTCTCCGCCGTACAGAACGACGCCGCGACGATCAGATCGCCCTCGCCTTCCCGATCGTCATCGTCGGTGACGACGACGAGTTCACCCTTCGCAAAGGCTTGCAGCACTTCCTGGATCGTATCGGCCATTGTCCTGACATCTCGCTATATGCAGGCAGTGGATTAGCCGGGTTCCGATGTCAGCGCCAGTATCATTATGCAACCCGCCATGCATCCGGCAGGGATACCAGGAGGGGAGATTTCACCTCTCCCAAAGGGAGAGGTCGGATCGCATCGCTCGATGCGATCCGGGTGAGGGGTTCAGCCCTCTCGTGGGACTTCGAGCCCCTCACCCGCTGCGCAAATCGACCTCTCCCCGATGGGGAGAGGCGATGGACAGCCTTGAGACCGGCGTTACGGCAGCACCTCGCGCCGGTCGCTGAGCTGGGCGTCCAGTTCGGCGCGCTTGTCGTCGAGCAGACCGGCGTCGGCCGCCTCGATCACGGAATAGAGCTCGCCGGCGTCGCTGAGCCGGGTCACCGTCACGTAGTCGGCGCCGGCGCTGTAGAGGTCGTCGACGCCGGTCAACAGGTCCGCGGTGGCAACGATCCGCGCGGTCGGATTGAGGGCGCGGACGTGGCGCACCAGCTTCTCATTGTCGGCGCCGACCAAGAGGAAATCCGGCACGCTCAGGATGATGATCTCGGCCTTGCCGATGCCGGCATGAACCAGGGTGTCGACATTGCTGATGTCGCCATAGATCACATGCATGCCGCGGTCGGACAGCGTGCGGAACACCAGCGGGTTGAAATCGATGACGCTGATCTGCTCGAGCAGCGACTGGTTCTGCCGCTCGATCTGGCTGATCAGCGCGCTCGCCGCGCGGAAAAAGCCGAGGATGACGATGCGCCGGATCTCGCCATGTCCGCCCTCGTGCCCGGCCTCGGCGCGGCCCTGGCCTTCCTGATCGAGGTCGCGCAGCCCGATCCGCTTCAACGGACCGATCAGGCCGCGCACGATCTGGTCGCTGCGCCCCATCGCGAAGGTCGAGAGCACCGCCAGCACGACGAAGGCGAACGAGGCCGCACTCGCGGTTTCGGTTCCGATGTGGTTGGCGGCGACGCCGGTCTGGATCACGACCAGCGAGAACTCGGAGATCTGCGCCAGGTTGATCGCCGGCAGCAGGCTGGCGCGCAGGCCCTGCTTCATCAGATAGAGCGGCGTGAACGTCGTGATCAGGCGGCTCGCCACCGTGAAGGCCGCGATGACGAGCGCAAGCCAGATCACCGAGAGGCCCGGAATCGGGATCGTCATGCCGAGCGCGACAAAGAACAGCGTGATGAAGAAATCCCGCAGCGTCGTGACCTTGGCGGTGACGTCGAGCGCATAGGGAAAGGTCGAGATCGAGACGCCGGCGACCAGCGAGCCCATCTCGCGCGACAGATGCAGCCGCTCGGCGATCTCGCCGATCAGGAAGCACCAGGCGAGCGCGCCGAGCAGCACGAGCTCGGGCCGCCGCGCGATCTGGTGGAACAGCCGCGGCAGCACGTAGCGGCTCAGCACCAGCGCGGTCGCGACCAGCACCGCGACGCGGGCAATCGACAACAGCACGACGCTGATCTGCAGATTGTCGAGGCTCGGCTGCACCGCCAGGAACAGGATCGCGAAGATGTCCTGCAGAACCAATACGCCGAGCGTGATGCGGCCCGGCAGCGTATCCAGCTCGCGCTTCTCGTAGAGCACCTTGACGATGATCACGGTCGACGACAGCGCGCAGGCGACGCAGAGATAAATCGCGTCGAACTTGCCGCCGCCGACCGCAAGCCCGAGAGCGGCAAAGAACGCCACGCCGATCAGGCAGCCGCCGATCAGCTCGCCGGCTCCCGCGAACAGGATGACCTTGCCGGCACGGATGATCTTCTTGAGGTCGATTTCCAGCCCGATCATGAACAGCATGAAGATCAGGCCGAGCTCGGAGATGACGCTGATCGATTCCTGGGACTTGACCCAGCCCATGCCGAATGGACCAATGAAAAAGCCGGCGATAAGGTAGGCCAGTATCAGCGGTTGCCGGGAGAAGTGGGCGAGCAGCCCAATCCCCCAGGCAAACAGGATACAGAGCGTGATATCGGGAATCAGTTCATGCATGCGTCAAAGACTTCCTGTTGCCGCAACCTAGAGGGCCGGGCGTGAGGATCAACCGAGCAATGTGTCACATCCGCGCAGGCGGCATTTTTCTCGCAGTCTTGCTCTGCCTGCTCACCGTGCGCATGTCAGAGGCGCTAGCACAATCCTCGGCAAGTATTGAACAAAATTTCGCGAACTCGTTGACGACGGTGCCATCGGAGGGCCTCACCGCCTCCGGTGCATTCTACGTGCCGGTGTATTCCAGCGTGTCGATGAGCCAGGGCAAGCTCAGGGCCGATTTTTCGGTGACGCTCAGCGTGCACAACGCCTCCGAGACGAAGCCGCTGGTGCTGAAGCGGATCGCCTATTTCGACACATCAGGCAAGATGGTGGAGAGCTACCTTAAATCGCCGGTCGCGCTAAAACCGTTTGCGACCGTCGAGGTCGCGATCGCCACGACCGATACCCGCGGCGGCACCGGCGCGAATTTCGTGGTCGATTGGGCGGCCGCCGGCGAGATCGCGGAACCGGCGGTCGAGGCCTTGATGGTCGGCAGTGTCGGCGCAGGGCACTACGCCTTCATCAGCCAGGGCCGGCCGATCCGGCCGGTCGGCAAGAACTAACCTCATGGAAGGCCGCTTGCCGCGGCCTTCTCAACGATAACAACACGGAGCGAAACGTCCATGTCCACCTCAGCCCAGTTCGACTTTACACCGCTACTCGCGGCCGGCCTGCCTGCCCCGGCCGCACGCTGGACCGGGCTCGCCAAATACAGCTTCGTCGGCGGCAACAACGATCCCGACCAGGTCCCGGTCGACGGGCTGCTGGAGGCGGTCAACGCCGTGTTGAAGCGCGAGGGCAGGAATTTGGCGACCTACAATCTCGCGCACGGGCCGCAGGGCTATCTGCCGCTGCGCCAGTTCCTGACCGAGAAGCTGAAGCGCGACGCCGGGATTGCCTGCACGCCGGACGAGATCATGATCGTCTCCGGCTCGCTGCAGGCGCTCGATCTTGTCAATCACACCTTGCTCGCCAAGGGCGATGCCGTGCTGATCGAGCAGGAAACCTATCAGGGCTCACTGAACCGGCTGACACGGCTCGGCGTCAATGCGGTCGGCATTCCCCTCGATGGCGAGGGCATCAGGATCGATGCGCTGGCTGCGGCACTCGCCGATCACAAGCGGCGCGGCATCACGCCGAAATACATCTACACCATCCCGACAGTGCAGAACCCGACCGGCTCGATCCTTTCCGAGAGCCGCCGCGCCGAGATGCTGAAGCTGTCAAGGGAATACGGCGTGCCGATCTTCGAGGACGATTGCTATGCCGATTTGATCTGGAACGGCGAACGGCCGCCCGCGATCTATGCGATGAGCAAGCATGGCGGCGTGATCCATATCGGCTCGTTCTCCAAATCGATCGCGCCTGCGCTGCGGGTCGGCTTCATCGTCGCGCCCTGGGGGATCATGTCGCGAATGCTGCCGCTGAAGACCGACGCCGGCTCCGGCGCACTGGAGCAGATGGTGCTCGCGGAATATTGCGCACCGCATTTTTCGACCCATGTGCCGCGCCTGACCAAGGGCCTGCGCGCCAAGCTCGATACGCTGATGGAGGCGTTGAACGAGCAGTTCGGCACCGCGGCCGAATTCGAGGCGCCCAAGGGCGGCATCTTCCTCTGGGTCAAGCTGCCCGACAATGTCGACACGCTGAAGCTCTATCAGGCGGCGCTTGCCGCCGGCGTCTCGATCAATCCGGGACCGGAATGGTCGACCAGCAAGGCCCATTCCGGCAGCCGGCTCCGCCTCTGCTTCGCCAGCCCCTCGCACGAGCAGATCCGCGAGGGCGTTGCCGCGCTGGCCGAGGTGTGCCGCAAGGAGTTCGGCGTGCCGGCGCGCAGCAGCAATGTGGAGAAGCGCTGCTAGAGCGTTAGCCGATCAGGTTGCAAGTAGCCCGCGGCGATGAAGTAGTTTGTGGATTCCGTGGGCGTGTAGGTGTCGATGATGCGCCCGACAGCATCCCAAAGGCCGCCGACGGTGCGTTCGGCGGCCTTCCGCAGATTTGCTTTGAGCTTGGCGAAGGCATTCTCGATCGGATTGAGGTCGGGACTGTAGGGCGGAAGATAGAGAAGCGTAGCGCCGGCCGCCTCGATCATCTCACGTATGCGGGGCCCTTTGTGGCTGGAGAGGTTGTCCATGATGACGATGGCGTGGTCTGGCAGCTCAGGAATGAGCACCTTTTCGACATAGGTCTCAAAGGCGTTGCGGTTGATGGGGCCATCGAGCACCCAGGGCGCGATGATGCCGCGTGTGGTTAGAGCGGCTACGCAGGTAGTTGTTTTCCAGTGGCCGTGAGGAACGCTGGCCCGCAGACGTTCTCCGCGCTGGCAGCGGCCATGGGTTCGCGCCATGTCGGTCGACGCCCAGGTCTCGTCGATGAAGACGAGCCGATCCCGGTCGAGCTTGCCCTGGCTCTCGCGCCAGGCCTCGCGTCGCTTCAAGACGTCCGGGCGATCCTGCTCTGAGGCATGGGCGGTCTTTTTTTACGCGTGATCTTGTGGCGCTCGAAGAAGCGGCGGATCGTGCCATAGCCAAAGGACAGGCCTTGTTTGCTCAAGCCGTCACGCAATTCCTCGATAGTGATATCCGGCGCCGTCTCGAGCAGAGCCATGATCGTCGCCTGATGAGTATCAATCCGGTGGGACTTGCGGTCGCCGCCCTGAGCCCTCGGCTGGGCATCGCCTTGCTCCCGCTCGCGCGTTCGCCAGCGGCTTACGCTTGCCGCGCTGACGCCAAATCGCTCGGCAGCCTGCCGGCCTGAAATGCCACTCTCAATACAGGCAAGCACACGTTCGCGAAGATCCATCGACAGCGGTTTCGCCATGCCCGCCGGCCTCCAGCTCCGGCGACCAGCTTGAATCACCAAACGCTGATTTGTGAATCCCCAACGATTCAGTCAGATCGGCCAACGCTCTAGATCATGATGACTTTGCGCTGAAGCGAGTTGCGGACTCCGCTTCACCTCGCCCCGCGTGCGGGAGAGGTCGGAACGCATCGTCAGATGCGTTCCGGGTGAGGGGGAGCCTCCGCAACCTCAGCTATCACCGGATACGCGGAGGCAGCCCCTCACCCCAACCCTCTCCCCGTAAGAACGGGGCGAGGGAGCGCAGCGCGCTTGCGGTCGCCATTCGATCTGATCTCATCATGCTCTACCGATCTGCGCGCCTACCTCACCGAGAACGGCGCCTGATAGGGCCGGCCGAACGGCACGCCGTTGACCACGGTCTGCACCGGCCTCAGCAGCAGATTGCCGTCGCGCTTGTTGTTGCGGGTATCGACGAAGGAGACCGGGCCTTCGACGAGATCCATGATCGCGACGTCGCCGGGCGCGCCACGCTGCAGCGTGCCGACCTTCGGGGTCCGGTTGATGATCCGCGCCGGCGCCGAGGTCGCCATCGCCACCACCTGATCCAGCGACGAGCCCATCGCCAGGAACTTGCTCATCACGTTCGGCAGGAACGGAATGCCGGGCGAGTTGCCCGAGAAGACGTGGATGTCGGAGGAGATCGTATCGGGCGCGCAGCCGGCGGGGATCGCGACTTCGGCCACCGTGAAATCGAAGCTGCCGCCGCCATGGCCGACGTCGAACAGCACGCCGCGCTGCTTGGCCGCGAGCGCCGCCGGCAACAGCTTGCCCTCCTGGACGATATTGGTGAAAGCGCCGGACATGTTCGGCGCGCCGGAATAGGCGTGGGTCAGGATATCGCCCGGCCGCAGCAGATCGAGGATGTCGGACATCAGCTCCCTGGTCTCGACGCCGCCGATATGTACCATCATCCGCGCCGGCCAGCCGCACATCTCGCAGGCCAGGATGCCGCGCTTCAGCGGCTCGAGGCCGTGCTTGAAGATGACGTTTTCCGACATCCGCACCTTGACCCCGATCAGGAAGTCGGGGTTCTCGGCCAGCGCCATCGCGCAGGCTTCGACCTGGGCGTTGTCGATGTTGTAGAGCTCGGCCACCGGGAATGCCGACAGGCCGTTGTTGGCGATGTGGACGAAGGCGTAGATCCGCGCCCGCGATTGCGCGACGATGAAGCGCCGCAGCGCCGCGAGGTTGTTGACGCCGGCGTCGCCCGCCGAGACGACCGTCGTGGTGCCCTGGAATTGCACCAGCTCGTCGGCGGGAATGCCGATCGCCGATCCGTACGGGTAGACGTGGCAGTGCAGATCGACCAGACCCGGCATCACGAGCTTGCCCGACGCGTCAATGGTCCTGGCGGCGCGAGCAGCCGGGATCTCGTCTTCGATCGCCTCGATGATGCCCCAGCGGATGCCGATGTCGCGCTTGCCGCGCAGCGACTGGCTGGGATCGATGACATCGCCGTTCTTGATCACGAGGTCGAACTTGTCGTCCGGCCCCATCGCCGCAGCGGCCGGCCTCGCGATGGCTGCGGCAGCGGCCGATCCCGTCACTTTCAAAAAATCCCGGCGTGAAAATTCGCTCATGGCAACGTCCCCCGAACATTGATTTTTATGGCGCGATGATGCGTCGGACGCCGAGGTTAGGCAAGGCCGCCGGCGGCGCTCGCTGTCGGTTGTGCAGCCTGCTCGCGGCGAACGCCGCGACGGCTGTTATTGCTGAACAAGTGTTCAGAAAACTCCTCTGGTTCCTGAGGAACGTTTCAATATCCGCACGGTTTTCTCTTCACTTATTTGAGGAGGATGAGATGAAAAAGATTGGCTTTGTTCTCGCGGCGGTTGGTGCGCTTGCGGTGGCCGTTCCGTCGATCGCGAGCGCCGAGACGGTCGTGATCAGACATGGCGGTCATCATCACTGGGACCGCGGCTGGGGCGCACGCGCCGAAATGCGCCATGACCGTGGCTGGCACCGCGGTTGGCATCATGGCTGGCATCGCGGCCATGACCGGACGGTGATCATCAAACGTCATCACTACTAAAAACCGACACAACGGAAAATGGCTCCTCACGGAGCCATTTTCTTTTCTACTTCCTCAGGGCCAGCGGCCTCAATCCCACGCCGGCGCAAACCCCGGATTGACGCAGCGCATGTCCTTGGGCAGCGCCGCAATCGCCTTGCGGTCCGCGTCGTCGAGCTTGACCTTCAGTGCGTCGAGATTTGCCTTTTGGCTTTCGGCGCGCGAGGCTTTCGGAATAGCCGCCACTCCATCCTGATCGAGCAGCCATTTCAGCGCCACCTGCGCCGCGGTCGCATCATGCTTGCTGCCGATTTTCGCCAGCGTCTCGTCGGTGGCGAAGCGGCCCTGGGCGAGCGGACAATAGGCCACCAGCGGGATCGATTTCGCGGCGAGATATTTGCGCACCGGCGTCTGGTCCAGCATCGCGTGATATTCGATCTGGTTGCAGGCGATCGGCGCCTTGATGTCCTCGACCACGGTCTTGAGCAGCGCGGTGGTGAAATTGGCGACGCCGATCGCACGGGTCCGGCCTTCCTCTTTCAGCTTCATCAGCGTCTCGAAGACGGCAGGCAGCTTCATGCTCCGCGACGGCCAGTGCACCAGATAGAGGTCGACGTGATCGAGCCGCAGCTTCTTCAGGCTGGCGTCGAACGCTGTCCGGATCGCATCCGGCGCCAGGTTCTCGTGCCAGACCTTGGTGGTCACGTGCAGGTCCGTGCGCGCGACATTCGAGGCAGCGATCGCCGCCCCGATCGCCTCTTCATTGCCGTACATCTCGGCGGTGTCGATATGCCGATAGCCGAGCCCAAGCGCGCTCTCGACCGCCGCGCGGCAGGTATCGCCCTGCATGCGGAAGGTGCCGAGCCCGAGCTGCGGCAGGCTGATGCCCTGTGTCTGCAGATTTTCCATGGATAGCTCCTGACGCGTGGGAAGCCGATGCCATCGACGACCTCACGCCAGCAAATCGTTTCGTGGGAATGAAATTGGCAGGACTGCCAGGTGCAGTCTGCACGCAAACCGGCCCCTCGGGCAAGACGCCGGCAATCAAGATGTCGCGACGGGATCAGAGACGGCGCTAGATGTGCTGCGCCATGATCTGGCCGGGCCGCGCGTCCGGCCGCGGCTCGATATCGACCGACCAGAGGTCGTGGTTGTCGACGTCCTTCAGCGTCACCGTCATCACGCCGGTCTTGCCGTCGATGTCGACGCGGCCGAAGAATTGCAGCCCGAAGCACGGCGCGAGATTGTCGCCCTGTTCGGCCGAGCAGCCCTTCTGGTACATCGCCTTCGGGCCAAACGTGTTGTCGAGTTCGCCCGGCGACCAGGTGCCGGCATGCAGCGGGCCGGAGACGAACTCCCAGAACGGCTCGAACTCCTGGAACACCGCGCGATTCGGATCATAGTGATGCGCGGCGGTGTAGTGCATGTCGGCGGTGAGCCAGACCGTGTTGCGGACCCCGGCGCGCTTCATGAAGGACAACAGATCGGCGATCTCGTGCTCGCGCCGCGCGGGCGGGCCGTCACCGAGCGCGACCGCATCGAGGCTGACGAGGCCGATCGGCAGATCCGCCGCGATCACCTTCCACACAGCATCCGACGCCACCAGCTCCCGCTTCAGCCAGGCGAGCTGGCTCTGGCCGAGGATGCAGGCCTGGTCCGGATCGCCCTGCTTGTTCCAGCTGGAATCGCGATAGGAACGCATGTCGATGATGAAGACGTCGAGCAGCGGCCCGTAGGGAATCTTGCGGTAGACGCGGCCATCGCGCTCCGGCATCAGCCGCATCGGCATGAATTCGTGGAAGGCGCGGCGTGCCCGTGCCACCAGGCGCGAGCTGCCGTCCGCCTCATAGCCGGTCGCATCGGTGGTGCCGAGCGGCGACCAGTCGTCGGCCACCTCGTGGTCGTCCCACTGCGCGAACATCGGCACCTCGGCGTGGAAGGCGCGGAAATTGTCGTCGAGCCAGTTGTATTTGTAGTTGCCGCGAAACTGATCGAGGCTCTCTGCGACGGCGGATTTCTCCTCGGTGACGATGTTGCGCCAGATCTCACCGTTGGGGAGTTTCTGCTCCGACGGCACCGTGCAATCGGCGTAGATGTGATCGCCGGAATGGATGAAGAAGTCTGGGCGCTCGTCCAGCATGGTGCGGTAGCTGCGCAAGCCGCCGCGCGCGGGGTCGATGCCCCAGCCCTGCCCGACAACGTCGCCGGACCAGACGAACGAGACCGGACGCCGGTCGGCCGGCGCGGTGCGGAAATGGCCGATGCGGCTTTCGCCTGATGTGCCGTCGCGGTCCTCGAAGCGCACGCGATAGAGCAGGTCCTGGCCCGGCGGCAGGCCGTTCGAGCAGCAGCTTGGCGGTGAAGTCGCGCTCGGGCAGCGCATCGGCGGACGCGGTGCGCAGGATGCGGGCGAAGCTTTCGACCGCGGCGCATTCGATGTGCATCCGCGCGGCGCGATCGGCGCGCGCCCAGATGACAGCGGAATCGCTTGCCACGTCGCCGGACTGGATGCCCGCAATCGCGGGCCGATCCGCGGCGCGGCTCAGATACGGTCTTGCCAGCGCGCCGAATCCCGCCAGCGCCGCGGTCGACGCCGAGCGCACCAGAAGCTGGCGCCGGGTGAGGCCACGCCGCCTCGCGGAGTTCGCAGTCGGCATCGAATAACCTTCGTCGAATCGCAACGAAGGTTTTGCCTGCGCTCCTTGACTCCGGCCTTACGGTTTCTTGACTCTCCGCCGACGGTTTTGCGACGGCGGGATGACTCGGGGGCGGCTGCTGGGACGGCGGCCCCGGATATCGAGCGCTCAAGCACCAAACCCGTCATCCTGAGGAGGTCGCGAAGCGGCCGTCTCGAAGGATGAACGGCCCGTCCGTGGCCGATCCATCCTTCGAGGCTCGCTTCGCTCGCACCTCAGGATGACGGGTCAAGGATTGACGCACTTCGAGAAAGCAGAGGCGCGAGAGCGCCGCCTCACCGATGCCAGTTGCAGATGCCGCCGGTGCGGCACGGCCAGGTCTGGATCCGTGTGTCACGGGCCTCCGCATCGAGCGGGTTCGAGTGGCGGCGCGCGAGCTTGGCACGGGCGGGCACGCGCGCTTCCGCGCGCTTCTTCTCGTGCGACGCGGTCACCCTGGTGGTCCGCACGGCTTTCTTCGGCGCGACTTTCGGCTCCTCGACCTGCGGCTCGACATTCGCATGCTGATCGGGGCCATGGTCGGTCTTCGCCTCGACCGGAACGGGCTCGAACTGCGTCGGCGGGCCAAGTCGCTTCGGCGACAGCACCGCCTTGGAGAGATCGAGGCTGAAGAATTCGCTGGGCCGTACTCGTCGGCCAGCGCCACGCCGCCCCAAGTCAGGCACGCGGTGCAAACGATTGCAACAAAAGCGTTTTTCAGGACCATCAAACGGCCTCCTGAAATCACTCGAACAGACAGCCATCATGTAAGGGCTCGGCCGCGCGAATCCAGCCGCTGGTCGAGGGCAGGGTTACCGATCAACCAGGGCGGCCGTGGAAAGTTCCCCCTACTCCGCTGCCTGCGCCAGCGGCTGGCCGATCGCGCGCTCCAGCCGCGCGCATTCGGTGCGGTAGCGGGCGACGTTGCCCTCCTTAATGTGGCCATAACCGCGCACGAGGTCCGCAGCCTTTGCCAGCGCCACGAGGCGCGGCAAGTCGAGCGGCTTCTTGCCGTCGAAATGGCGCAGGATCATCGCCGAATACTCGACCGGCAATGCGCGCTCCATCTTGCGCTCGGCGGTATAGCCGAAGATGTCGAGCGCGGTGCCGCGCAGGCCCTTCAGCTTTGCGAGCATGCCGAACGCGCTGAAAATCCACGGACCGAACTCACGCTTCTGCAGCCGCCCGGTGACGGGATCGCGCTGAGCCAGCAGCGGCGGCGCCAGCAAGACCTTCAAGCCGGAATTGCCATGGAACTGTTCCCTCAGGGCCTTGCTGAACTCGCCGTCGGAATAGAGCCGCGCGACCTCGTATTCGTCCTTGTAGGCCATCAGCTTGAACAGGCCCTTTGCGAAGGCCTCCGTCAGGTCCTGCGAGCCCGGCGCGGCCGCCGCCTCGGCGGTGCGGACGCGCGCTACATCGTCGAGATAGCGCCTGGCGTAGGCCGCGTCCTGATAGTCGGTGAGGAATTTGGCGCGGAAGGCAATCGCCTCGTCCAGCGTCTTCTTGGCCGGCGCGGCGCCGGCGCTCTTGAAGCGCGCGGCGCTGACCACACGTTGCAGATCATGCGCGGCGAGCCGGCCCCATGAGAAGGCGGTCTTGTTCATCTCGATCGCGGCGCCGTTGAGCTCGATCGCCTTCAGGATCGCGTCCAGCGACAGCGGGATCGCGCCGCGCTGGAAGGCGAAGCCGAGCATAAAGGCGTTGGTGGCGATGCTGTCGCCCATCAGCGCCGTGGTAAGCCCGGTGGCATCGAGGATGTCGAGATCGCCAGGCGTCACCGCACCGTTCAGCGCATCGCGCATCGAGCTGGCTTCGAAGTCGATATCGGGATCGATCACGAAGCTCGCGGTCGGCAAAAGATCGGCGTTGACGACGGCGCGGGTGACGCCGCGCTCGGCGCGGCTCAGCGCCGGCACGCTGGTAGCGACGACGAGGTCGCAGCCGAGGATCAGGTTGGCATTGCCCGGTGCGATGCGCACCGTGGTCAGCATGTCGGAGGCGGGCGCGAGCCGGACATGGCTCATCACGGCGCCGTTCTTCTGCGACAGGCCGGTGAAGTCGAGCGTCGAACAGGCGAGCCCCTCGACATGCGCGGCCATGCCGAGCAGCGCGCCGATGGTGATCACACCGGTGCCGCCGATGCCGGTGATCAGGATGTTGTAGGGATTGCTCAACGCGGCCACAGGCGGCGTCGGCAAATCGGCGAACAGTGCCTTGGGATCGGCGGCAGCGCGGTCCGCCTTGCGCAGCTTGGGGTCCTGCACCATCACAAAGCTCGGGCAAAAGCCCTCGATGCAGGAGAAATCCTTGTTGCAGTTCGACTGGTCGATGCGGCGCTTGCGGCCGAGTTCGGTCTCCAGCGGCTGCACCGAGACGCAGTTCGACGCCACCGAGCAGTCGCCGCAACCCTCGCAGACGCGCTCATTGATGAAGACGCGCTTGGCCGGATCGGGAACAGCCCGCGCTTGCGGCGACGGCGCTTCTCGGCGGCGCAGGTCTGGTCGTAGATCAGGACGGTGAGGCCCTCGATCTCGCGCAGGGTGCGCTGCACGGCATCGAGCTCGCGGCGATGATGAATGGTAGCGCCGGCCGGGAAATAATTGGCGGGATATTTGTCGGGATCGTCGGAGACGATCGCGAGCCGCTTGGTGCCCTCCGCCCAGACCTGGTGTGCGATCTGCGACACCGTAAAGCCGCCCTCGGCCGGCTGGCCGCCGGTCATCGCAACCGCATCGTTGTAGAGGATCTTGTAGGTGATGTTGACGCCGGCCGCAGCCGCCGCGCGCAGCGCCAGCAAGCCGGAATGGGTATAGGTGCCGTCGCCGAGATTCTGGAACACATGCTGTTCGCTGGTGAACGGCGCCTGCCCGATCCAGCTCACGCCCTCCGCGCCCATATGCGAGATGGTCTGGGTGTTGCGGTTCGGCACCGACAGCGCCATGCCGTGGCAGCCGATGCCGGCCATGGCGCGGCTGCCCTCGGGAATCTTGGTCGACGAGTTGTGCGGGCAGCCCGAGCAGAAATACGGCGTGCGCTGCAGCTTCGCGGTGCCCGTGCCCTCGGCCGGGCGATCGAACGCCTCGAGTTTTGCCAAGCGCTGCTCC
Source organism: Bradyrhizobium sp. BR 1433 (assembly GCF_051547665.1). Classification (NCBI taxonomy): domain Bacteria; kingdom Pseudomonadati; phylum Pseudomonadota; class Alphaproteobacteria; order Hyphomicrobiales; family Nitrobacteraceae; genus Bradyrhizobium; species Bradyrhizobium sp. BR 1433. The sequence goes on along the minus strand of NZ_JBPUGG010000001.1, from coordinate 7,201,721 downwards.
AGCAGCGGGCTGCGGTGACCGAGCCGGCGCAGCCGCGCCACCACGGCGGCGGCGACCATGGTCGGCGTCAGCTCGCCCTCGCTCGGCAGCAGCGGCGCGCCGCTCTCGTCGCGCTTGCCGACCACCGAGGGACGCTTCGAGGCATCCATGTTGTAGAGGATGCGGACCAGCTGGTCCTCGATGAAGCCGCGCTTCTCCTCGACGACCAGCACATCCTGCAGACCCTCGGCGAAGGCGCGCGCGCCGCGCGCTTCGAGCGGCCAGGTCAGGGCGACCTTGTAGATGCGCAGGCCGAGCGCCTGCGCATCGGCATCGGTGATACCGAGATCGGCGAGCGCCTGGCGCAGATCGAGATAGGCCTTGCCGGTCGCCATGATGCCGAGCCGTGCCGGCTTGGAATCCAGCACGATGCGGTCGAAGCGGTTGACGCGGGCGAAGGCCGCGACCGCCTCCATCTTGGGCCCGTGCAGCCGGCGCTCGGCCTCGAGCGGCGGATCCGGCCAGCGGATCGAGAGCCCGTCCGGCGGCATCTCGAAATCGTCGGGCATGATGATCTTGATGCGATCGGGATCGCTGACGATCGAGGCCGAGCTTTCCACCGTCTCCGAGATCGCCTTGAAGCCGACCCAGCAGCCGGAATAGCGCGACAGCGCGAAGCCGAGGATGCCGAGGTCGAGATAGTCCTGCAGCGTCGCCGGATTGACCACCGGCATCAGCGCCGAGGCGAACACCTGCTCGCTCTGATGCGCCAGGGTGGAGGATTGGCAGCCATGGTCGTCGCCGGCCAGCGCGATCACACCGCCGTTCGGCGAGGTGCCGGCGGAATTGGCGTGCTTGAGCGCGTCGAGCGAGCGGTCGACGCCGGGGCCCTTGCCGTACCAGATGCCGAACACGCCATCGACCTTGGCGCCGGGGAACATGCCGACCTGCTGGCTGCCCCACACCGCGGTCGCCGCCAGATCCTCGTTGAGGCCCGGAACGAAGGCGATGTCATGCTCCTTCAGGAAGGATTTCGCCCGCCACAGCGCGTGGTCGTACATGCCGAGCGGCGAACCGCGGTAACCGGAGATGAAACCGGCGGTGTTCAGCCCGTGCGCGCGGTCGCGTTCGCGCTGCAACATGGGCAATCGGACCAGCGCCTGGGTACCGGAGAGGAAGATTCGTTTCGTGTCCAACCGGTACTTGTCGTCCAGTCCAACTTCCATCAACGCCATCAGTTTCCCCGTCAGTCAGCCACGCCGGTCCGGACCGGTCTGATTATCTTCCGAAATGATCATGCATCAGCATGCACTGATTTTGTTATGCATGAACAGCCCCGTTCCATGGCCGCAGCACATATCTCATGTTGCCCATGCGAGGCCTTGTCGTTCTGCAAGGCCTTGCCGAACCCCGGCATCTTTGAAACGGTGGCGCGCAAAGGGAGACCAAGGATGATTACAGTCGAATCCGCGTTCACGACGGAAATCGTGGAGAACGGCGATCTGCTGGTGGGTCCCTGGCGCAGCCCGAAGCAGATGCTGCAGGCCCAGACCTACGACTCCCACGCCTCGATTTCACGACGATGCAACCGCGCAGAAGCTCGGCTTTCGCGGCGGCACGATCGAGGGACCGACCCATTTCAGCCAGTTCGCGCCGCTGTGCGAGCGGATCTGGGGCCGCGCCTGGTTCATCACTGGCTGCCTATCCGCGCATTACCGCAACCCGGTGTTCGAAGGCGAAGAGGTGCAGGCCCAGATCGAGAAGCCGAAGCCGGGCCAGACCGTTTGCACGATCGGGATGGTCAAGCGTGACGGCACCGAGATCCTGCGCGGCACCGCCTCGATCGATGGCGACGGCAACGAGACGGCGCTCAGCCGCCGGCTCGGCGAATTGAAGCCGCTGACCGATCCCGTCATCCTCGCCGACATCAAGGTCGGCATGAAGACGCCGCGGCAGGCGATCAAGATGGATTTCGACCAGAACATGGGCGATCTCTATCCGTTTTCGCTTGCCGACAAGCTCAGGGTGATCACCGAGCCATCGGACTATTATTCGCTGGAGCACAATTCCTGGGCCGCGCCATCGTCCCGATGGAGATGCTGAGCGTGCTGTTCCAATACCGCGCGCGCGAGGACCGGTTGCCGGTCCGCGGCCCCGCGGTCGGGCTGTTCGCCGACCAGGAGATCCGTCTTTTGCGCGGGCCGCTATTCCCCGGCGAGACCTATTGGGTCGAGCGCGAGGTCGTGGCGCTTTCCGGCAGCAAGCGCACCGAGAGCATGTGGGTGCGCTCGACCGTGTTCGATGCCGACAACGCGGTGATCGCAACGATGCTGCTCAACGGCGCCAGCATGAAAGACTCCTACGCCAACTACGAAAGCGAGCACAAAGCCCTCTACGGCTGAAGCGCTAAGCATGATCCGGAAAAGTGCGAAGCGGTTTTCCGAAAAGATCATGCTCAAACAATGAACTAAAGCGCGATGACGATTCAACCCAATCTCATCGCGCTTTAGCTGCCTCTTCCGCAAGCCGCCGAAAAAAGGACAACAACAATGGCCCGCCTGCCCTATCTCGAAGCCGATCAGGTCGCCCCCGAATATCGCGACATGCTCAAGCGCAATACCAATCTGCACAAGCTGCTGGTGAACTCGCCGGACATGGCGCGCGCCTTCAACGGCATCGGCGGCTACATCCGCTTCAAGAGCAAGCTCGATCCGCGCTTACGCGAACTCGCGATCCTGCAGGTCGGCTGGCTCGAGCAGTCGGAATACGAGTTCACCCACCATGTGAAGATCGGCAAGGAGTTCGGCGTCACCGACGAGGATATAAAGGGCCTGATCGCGGAGACCAGTGGCCAGCCGTCGAAGCTCGAGCCGCTGGCAAAGGCGATCCTCAGGGGCGCCCGCGAGATGGTGCGCGAGCTCGCGATGTCGGAGGCGACCTTCGCCGAGATCAAGCAACATCTCTCCGACGAGCACATGACCGATCTCGTGCTGACGATCGCATTCTACTGCGCCGTGGTGCGGGTGCTCGCCACCATGCAGATCGACAACGAACCTTACTACAAGGAGGTACTGCAGCAGTACCCGCTACAGGGAGTGAAGTGAGATGCGCCTGCAAGATCGCGTCGCCATCGTCGTCGGTGCCGGCCAAAGCCCCGGCGAGGGCATCGGCAACGGCCGCGCCACCGCGCTGACCTTCGCGCGCGAAGGCGCCAGGGTGCTGTGCGTCGATTACAATCTGGCTTCGGCGCAGGAGACGGTCGACCTGATCGCGGCCAAGGGCGGGACTGCAGTCGCCTTCAAGGCCGACGTCACCAAAAATGCTGACATCAAGGCGATGGTGGCGGACGCACATGGCCGCTGGGGCAGTGTCGACATCCTGCACAACAATGTCGGCGTCAGCCTCTCCGGCGGCGATGCCGAACTGCTTGATATCACCGAGGAGGCGTTCGACCGCTGCGTGGCGATCAATCTGAAGAGCTGCATCCTCGCCGCCAAGCATGTGATCCCGATCATGCGCGCGCAGCAGCGCGGCTCGATCATCAACATCTCGTCGATGGCCGCGATCACGACCTATCCCTACGTCGCCTACAAGGCAACCAAGTCGGCGATGATCGCCTTCACCGAACAGCTCGCCTACCAGAATGCGCAATATGGCATTCGCGCAAACGTGATCCTGCCGGGATTGATGAACACGCCGATGGCGGTGGACACCCGCGCCCGCGAATTCAAGAAGAGCCGCGCCGAGGTCGAGGCCGAGCGCGACAGCAAGGTGCCGCTGCGTCACAAGATGGGTACCGGCTGGGACGTCGCCAATGCCGCGCTGTTTCTCGCCTCCGATGAAGCAAACTTCGTGACCGGTGTCACGTTGCCGGTCGATGGTGGCGCAAGCGTGCGGCGCGGTTAATCGAGACGGTTAACCCGTGTGACAATTTGGGATTAATCACTGTGACGAAATCACGCGTCATTGCGCCGCAATGATTCAAAAAAATTGAAGTATTCCAATGACACAGCGATGTGACGACGCGTCCACATAAATCGAAATCCTGACTCGTTGTGGTCGCACGAAATTCATCTGCGCTCTGTATCTCGCACGCCAAGAACTTCTGGAGTGCCTGGACCGATGAGCGAAGAATTCGAACTCAGACCCGATCAATGGGATGCGCTGAAAGCGCTGCGGGCTCCCGCAGCAAACCCTACCCGGCTGAACCGGTTTGCCGTCGAGAGCCTGATCACGCTCGGCTATGTTGCGGTGCGAGGAGACTCGTTTGAGCTGACGCCCGCGGGCCGCAAGGTGCTGGTCCGCGGTTCGTCACTGTTGCTGCTCGATATCGCAGCCTGATTCCGTTCGAAGCTGACACGAACGAGAGCTTCAGTTTTGATTGAATCAAAGCTGAAGCTCTCGTTTTCTTGTCTTGCCGCGTTTTCTTCACGCGAACCGGTATCCACTTCGCTCGAAAACGCTCTGCACACGCGGCATCATGCCGCGTGTGCTTTTCCGGGGATGGTCGTCTCGCCGTGCTGCGTCAGCGGCTTCATCCCGGTGAGGCTGCGCAGCAGCACGTAGAACACCGGCGTCAGGAACAGGCCGAACACCGTGACGCCGATCATGCCGGAGAACACCGCAACGCCCATCGCGCGCCGCATCTCCGAGCCCGCGCCGGTCGACAGCACCAGCGGCAGCACGCCCATGATGAAGGCCATCGACGTCATCAGAATTGGTCGCAGCCTTAAGCGACTCGCCTCGATCGCGGCACGGATCGGTGACCGCCCGGCGAATTCGAGCTCGCGCGCGAATTCGACGATCAGGATGGCGTTCTTGGCCGACAATCCGACCAGCACGATCAGGCCGATCTGGGTGAAGACGTTGTTGTCGCCCTTCGACAGCCAGACCCCGAACATCGCGGCCAATAGCCCCATCGGCACGATCATGATGATCGAGAGCGGCAGCGCCAGGCTTTCATAGAGCGCGGCGAGCACCAGGAACACCAAGAGGATCGCCAGCGGAAACACCCAGATTCCGGAGTTGCCGGCGATGAACTCCTGATAGGTCAGGTCGGTCCATTCGAAGGCAAAGCCGGGCGGCAGCACTTCGGCCGCGATCCGCGTCGCCGCCTCCTGGGCCTGGCCGGAGGAATAGCCCGGCGCGGCAGCCGCGTTGATATCCGACGACAGGAAGCCGTTGTAGCGGATCGCGCGTTCCGGCCCCGCGCTCTGGCGGACCTTCAGCAAGGCCGACAGCGGCACCATGTCGCCCGACGACGAGCGCACCTTCAGCTGCCTGATGTCGTCGGCACGCGCGCGGAACGGCGCGTCGGCCTGCACATAGACCGAATAGGTGCGGCCGAATTTGTTGAAGTCGTTCACATAGTAGGAGCCGAGATAGATCTGCAGCGTGTTGAAGACCTCCGTGACGGGCACGCCGAGTTGCAACGCCTTGGTACGGTCGATATCGGCGAACAACTGCGGCACGTTGACCTGGAAGCTGGAGAACACGCCGGCAATCTCCGGCGCCTTCTGCATCGCCGCCATGAACGCCTTGGTTGCGTCGTTCAGCGCCTCATAGCCGAGGCCCGCGCGGTCCTCGATCTGCAGCTTGAAGCCGCCGATGGTGCCGAGGCCGTTGACCGGCGGCGGCGGGAACATGGCGATGAAGGCATCCTGGATGCCGGCATATTTCTTGTTCAGGGCGGCCGCGATCGCCGGACCGCTGAGCGAGGGATCCTTACGCTCGTCGAACGGCTTCAAGGTCGAGAACACGATGCCGGCGTTGGAGGAGTTGGTGAAGCCGGAGATCGACAGGCCGGGGAACGCCACCGAGCTTTCGACGCCGGGCTGGGTCAGCGCGATGTCGCTCATCTTGCGGATCACTTCCTCGGTGCGGTCGAGCGTCGCGCCATCGGGCAGCCGCGCAAAGCCGACCAGATACTGCTTGTCCTGGCCCGGCACGAAGCCGCTCGGCACCTGCTTGAACAGCACGCCGGTCAGGCCGATCAGCAGCACATAGAGGCCGATCACCACGGCCTTGCCGTAGATCACCTTGGTGACGGTGCGGCCGTAGTTCTCGGAGGACTTGGTGAAGACCTTGTTGAAGCCGCGGAAGAACCAGCCAAGCGACCTTTCCATGATCCGGGTCAGCCAGTCCTTCGGCTCGTGATGCCCCTTCAGCAGCAGCGCCGACAGCGCCGGCGACAACGTCAGCGAGTTGATCGCTGATATCACGGTCGAGATCGCAATCGTCAGCGCGAACTGCTTGTAGAACTGTCCGGTGAGGCCGGAGATGAAGGCGAGCGGCACGAATACCGCGATCAGGACCAGCGCGATCGCGATGATCGGGCCGGACACTTCGCGCATCGCCTGGTTGGTGGCATCGCGCGGCGACAGGCCGGACTCGATGTTGCGCTCGACGTTCTCCACCACGACGATGGCATCGTCGACCACGATGCCGATCGCGAGCACCAGGCCGAACAGGCTGAGCGCGTTGATCGAGAAGCCGAACACATGCATCACCGCGAAGGTGCCGACGATCGACACCGGGACCGCGATCAACGGGATGATCGAGGCGCGCCAGGTCTGCAGGAACAGGATCACGACCAGCACGACGAGCGCGATGGCCTCGAGCAGCGTGTGGATGACAGCCTCGATCGACGAACGCACGAACTGCGTCGGATCGTAGACGATCTGGTAGGACACGCCTTCCGGCATGTTCTTCTTGATCTCGGCCATCGTGGCGCGGACATGGTCGGAGATCTCCAGCGCATTCGACCCCGGCGCCTGGAAGATCGGGATCGCGACCGCCTGCTTGTTGTCGAGCAGCGAGCGCAGTCCATATTCGGAGGCGCCGAGTTCGATCCGCGCGACGTCGCGCAGCCGCACCACCTCGCCGGCCGAACCCGTCTTCACCACGATGTCGCCGAACTGCTCCTCGGTCGACAGACGTCCCTCGGCGTTGACGGAGAGCTGGAGGTCGATGCCCTTGACGCTGGGCGAGGAGCCGACCACGCCGGCGGCGGCCTCGACGTTCTGGGCCTGGATCGCGCGCACGACGTCGCTCGCGGTCAGCGAATGCTCGGCGGCCTTCTGCGGGTCGAGCCAGACCCGCATCGAATAATCGCCGGCGCCATAGAGCTGGACGTCGCCGACGCCGTCGATCCGCGCCAGCCGGTCCTTGACGTTGAGTACCGCGTAGTTGCGTAGATACGTCATGTCGTAGCGGTTGTTCGGCGACAGCAGATGCACGACCATGGTGAGGTCGGGCGAGCTCTTCTTGGTGATGATGCCGAGCTGGCGCACCACGGCCGGCAGGCGCGGCTCGGCCTGCTGCACGCGGTTCTGCACCAGCTGGGTCGCCTTGTCGGGGTCGGTGCCGAGCCGGAACGTCACCGTCAGCGTCATCGCGCCGTCGGTGGTCGCCTGGCTCGACATATAGAGCATGCCTTCGACACCGTTGATCTGCTCCTCGATCGGCGTTGCCACCGTCTCGGCGATCACCTTCGGATTGGCGCCTGGATAGGTTGCGCGCACCACGACCGACGGCGGCACCACGTCGGGATATTCCGAGATCGGCATCGCCAGCAGCGAGATCAGGCCGGCCAGGAAGATCAGGATCGAAAGCACGCCGGCGAAGATCGGCCGGTCGATAAAGAATTTTGAGAGATTCGATGGCTCCGCCCCCGCGCGCAGCGCCTAGCGCTGCACGACGTGCTGGTTGGTTTCAGTGGATGCCTGCTGCACGCCGCGCGCGCCCATTTCGGCGACTTCCATCTTCAGGAGTACGCCGGGACGCACGCGCTGCAGGCCGTTGACGACGATGCGGTCGCCGGACTTCAGGCCGGCGGAGACGATCCGCAGGCCATCGACCGAGCCGCCAAGCGTGATGGAACGATAGACCGCACGGCTGTCGTCGCCGACCAGCATTACGAACTTCTTGTCCTGGTCGGTGCCGACGGCGCGCTCGTCGATCAGCACCAGCGTCTGCTGCTTGGGCTGACCCATGCGCACGCGGGCGAATTGCCCCGGGATCAGCCGGCCGTCATCGTTCTTGAACACGGCGCGGACGCGGATGGTGCCGCTCTGCCCGTTGACCTGGTTGTCGATCAGCTGGATGTGCCCCTTGGCACTGAGGCCGCCCGACGTCACCATATCGACCGGAATCTGGTCGAGATCGCCGCGCTTGCCGAAGGCGTCCGCGATCGAGTTCAGTGCGCGCAGCACGACCTCCTCGTCGGCATCGAAGCTCGCATAGATCGGATTGACCGAGACCAGCGAGGTCAGGACCGGCGACGAGGTGCCGGCGGCGACGAGATTGCCGACGGTGACTTCGATCCTGCCGACCCGGCCGTCGACCGGCGCCCGCACCTCGGTGTAGTCGAGATTGAGTTTGGCCGTCTGCAGCGCGGCCTCGGCGGCCTTGACGTTGGCGACTGCCTCGCGATTGGCGTTGTCGCGCTGGTCGAAATCGCGCTTGGTCACGATGTTGTTGCCGACCAGTTGCGCGCCGCGCTCGACTTCGCTCGTGGTGAACACGACGCGGGCCTTGGCGGCCTCGAGCTGCGCCTGGGCGCGATCGACCTCGGCGGCGTAGGGCGCGGGGTCGATCTTGAACAGGATGTCGCCGGACTTCACCAGCGCGCCCTCGGTGAAGTTGGTCGAAAGGATCGCGCCCGCCACCCGCGGCCGGAGTTGGACGCGGTCGACGGCTTCGTAGCCGGCCCGAGAAGTCATCGAACAGCGTGGTCGGCCGCGGCTGGATCACCGCGACGGTGACCGGGACCGCCGGCTCGGGAGCCGCGGCAGTCGCGGTCGCCTGTGCGGCATGAAAATAGTGGCCGGTCGCGATCGAACCGGCCACCGCGAGGGCGCCAAGGATCACGATACCGCCGACGACACGTCGGAAGCGGCCGGAACGGGGATTTTGGATTGACGAAGGCATTTACGCGCTCCAGATATCTGTAGTGTTCGCTACAGATGTGGAGCTGGACGCCAGTTCGCAAGATACTTATGTATCGAGCACTATGAATTTCTTATCTCATTCATGGGGAAATGGGAAGTCGCGGAAAAACATCACGTGCAACAAGAGGATAAGCCAGGGACAATCCGTCATAGAAACGGCACCCGGCTTACGGAGCAACGAAAAATGGGAATGGGACGCCCCCGCGCTTTCGACGCGGACGCCGCTTTGGACCAGGCCATGGACGTGTTCTGGCGCCATGGTTACGAGGGCGCGACGATCGCGCAGCTCACCGAGGCGATGAATATCAATCCGCCCAGCCTCTATGCCGCCTTTGGCAGCAAGGAGGGCCTGCTGAAGGCCGCGCTCGACCGCTATACCGAGAAGCGCGACGCCTGGATGGAAAAGGTTTTGGGTGCCTCCACCGCCCGAGAGGTGGCCGAACGATTTCTGATGGAGCACGCGGACGCCCAGACCGATCCCGCCAACCCGCCCGGCTGCCTGCTGGTCCAGGGCGGCCTTGCCTGTGGCACCGGCTCGGAGAATGTTCCATTTGAACTGGCAGCGCGCCGCACCCGAACCGAGGACCAGTTGCACGAGCGTTTTGTCCGCGCGAAGGCCGAACGCGACCTGGGCGAAAGCGCCGATCCGGCCACCCTTGCCCGCTATCTCTCCGCGGTGACATCAGGCATGTGCGTGATGGCTTCCTCGGGCGCCGACCGCAACGCGCTGCGCGAGATTGCAGCGGTGTCGCTGAAGGCGTTTGATGAGCAGGCGAAGGGGTAGAGCGGTTCAAGTCAAGCGCCTGCGGCCCCAACGACGTTGGGAGTGACCGGCGATGAAGCATTGGACCGGCTGGCTGCCGGGTCTCACCACGCTGCGTCGATATCAAGCGGCGTGGCTTCCACACGACATCGTCGCCGGGCTGGTGCTCGCGACCATGCTGGTCCCGGTCGGCATCGCCTATGCGGAAGCGTCCGGCCTGCCCGGCATCTACGGGCTCTATGCGACGATCATCCCGCTGCTCGTCTACGCGCTGTTCGGGCCGAGCCGCATCCTTGTCCTTGGGCCGGACTCGGCGCTTGCAGCCATTATCCTCGGCGTCGTCGTTCCGCTGTCGGGCGGCGATCCGATGCGTGCGGCAACCTTGGCCGCCATGATGGCGGTCGTCTCCGGAACGATATGCATCGTCGCGGGCATCGCGCGGCTGGGATTCCTGACCGAGCTACTCTCCAAGCCGATCCGCTACGGCTACATGAACGGCATTGCCCTGACCGTGCTGATCAGCCAGCTGCCAAAGCTGTTCGGCTTTTCCATTGAAGGCGATGGACCTCTGCGCAGTCTCTGGGCGGTCGTCGGAGCAATCGTCGACGGAAAGACGAATTGGCCGACCCTCGGGATCGGCCTTGCCACCCTGGCGGTGATCCTGCTGCTCGCCCGGAACAAGCGGTTGCCCGGCATTCTGATTGCCGTCGTTGCGGCGACGGTCGTCACCGGCGTTCTCGATCTCGGGGCCCGCTTCGGCGTGACGGTCCTGGGCTCGCTTCCGCAGGGCCTGCCGGGATTCGCCATTCCCAGGATCGGCTATGGCGACATTGTGCAGGTGCTGATCGGCGGCTGCGCCGTCGCGCTGGTGTCGTTCGCCGACACCAGCGTGCTGTCGCGCGCCTATGCGGGACGATTGGGCGATCGCGTTGATCCGAACCAGGAGATGGTGGGGCTCGGCGCGGCCAATCTGGCGGCCGGCTTCTTTCAGGGTTTTCCGATCAGCAGCAGCGGATCGCGCACGCCCGTTGCGGAAGCTGCCGGAGCGCGCACGCAATTGACCAGCGTCATCGGCGCGCTGGCCATCGCCTTCCTGCTGCTGATAGCGCCGAATTTGCTGCAGCACTTGCCCAACGCCGCGTTGGCCGCCGTCGTCATCGCCGCTGCGCTCGGCCTGTTTGAGATCGGCGACCTCAGGCGAATCTACCGCATTCAGCAGTGGGAGTTCTGGCTATCGATGGTCTGCTTCGTCGGCGTGGCCGTGCTCGGCGTGATTCCCGGAATTGGCCTCGCCATCGTGCTCGCGATCGTCGAATTCCTGTGGGACGGCTGGCGGCCGCATTCCGCCGTGCTGGGCCGCGCCTCCGGCGTGAAGGGCTATCACGACATCACGCGATACCCGGATGCGCGCCAGATCCCCGGCCTGGTGCTGTTCCGGTGGGATGCGCCGCTGTTCTTTGCCAATGCCGAGTTCTTCAAGGAACGCGCGCTGGATGCGGTGGCGAAATCCCCGACGGCGGTGCGCTGGCTGGTGGTCACGGCCGAGCCGGTCACCAGCGTGGACGTGACCGCCGGCGACATTCTCGCCGAGCTCGACGAGGCGCTGCACGCACAGAAGATCGAGCTGTGCTTTGCCGAGCTCAAGGATCCCGTCAAGGACAAGCTGAAGAAATTCGGCCTGCTGGCGCAGCTTGGCGAGAACAACTTCTTCCCGACCATCGGCGTCGCCGTTGCGCGCTACCTCGAGATCAATACTGACGTGACCTGGGAGGACTGGGAAGACCGGGCCGAAGCCTAGCATCCGGGCGCGTCACCACATCGTCTGCCGCGCTCGCTCCGGCCATTCCCGATCGTATTCTTCGCCCCCGACCGTGTGCTCGCTCATCTCGGCGAGGATCTGGCCCGGCGTCGGCAAAACCTTCGGATCGACCCGCTTGTCCGGATTCCAGAGATCCGAGCGCACGATCGCGCGCGCACACTGGAAATAGATCTCCTCCACATGCATCACGATCACCGTGCGCGGTGCCTTGCCTTCCATCGTGAAGGAGGCGAGCAGCTCCGGTTCGGCCGTGACATAAGCGCGGCCGTTGACGCGCAGCGTGCTGCCTGAGCCCGGAATCAGGAACAGCAAGCCGACGCGGGGATCGCGAACGATGTTGCGCAGCGAATCGCAGCGATTGTTGCCGCGGCGATCCGGCATCATCAGCGTCTTCGCATCATGGATGCGCACGAAGCCCGGCAGGTCGCCGCGCGGCGAGCAATCGAGCCCTTCGGGGCCTGCGGTCGCAAGCGACACGAACGGCGACTTCTCGATGAGCACACGATAGAGCGGCGTCACGTGATCGGCGACCTTCACGGTCGACGCGTCGTTCGGGAAGCCGTAGATCGCCTCAAGTTGCTCGATCGTAGAGATCACCGACATTCGTGCTGTTCTCCTTTGTGGCGTGGCTACTCGTCCCAGCGTTCGCCCTTGATGATGCGGACCAGCTGTCGCGCGTGATATTCGGCGGTGCCGGAATTGACGATGGTGAAATCGGGTATCGACGCACTCTCGTCGACGGTGCGGGCCAGCCGCTGCGCGAGCAGGCCGTCGCTGCTGCGCGCCCGCGCGGCCAGCCGCGCCGCCAGCACGTCCGGCGGCGCCGTGATCGACACCACGACGGCATTGGCATAGTCGCGCCGCGCCGCTGCGATCACGGTGCGCGAGACGTTGGCGATCACGGTGCGCCCGGCGCGGATCTCGTCGTCGATCGCCCGCGACAGCGCATAGCGATGGCCATGGGCTTCCCAATGCATGGCGTAGTCGCCGGCAGCAGAAGCGCGCTGGAAATTCTCCGCGCTGACCTCATCATTGTCTTCCGACGCCGAGGCCTGGCGCGTGATCAACCGGCGCGCAAACACGACGTCACGGTCATCGGAGCAGGCAGCTTTCGCCAGCCCCAGCAGCGTATCCTTGCCGGCGCCGCTCGGGCCGACCACCAGGATCAAGCGGCCGGGACCGATCGTGCTGGCGGGTTGCCCGGCGATGACGGACGCGTCGGTCAAGCGACCCTCCCCCCTCGCGCCAGACGCTGCGCACGACAGGCAGGTCGCGCGCGACGTGCACGCGGATCAGATCGGCGCGCCGGCCGACCGCGATCTCGCCGCGGTCGGTGAGCCCGATCGCTTCGGCCGGTGTCTTGGTCACGGTGCGCACGGCGGAAGCGAGATCGATCGCCGGCACATGCCGCGGCAATTGCAGCGCCGCCATCAGCAGGCTGGACGGGATGTAATCCGACGACAGGATATCGAGCATGCCCTCATTGGCGAGATCGACGGCCGCGATGTTGCCGGAGTGCGAGCCGCCGCGCACCACATTCGGCGCGCCCATCAGGATGTCGATGCCGGCGGCATGCAAGCCCCGCGCAGCTTCCATCGTGGTCGGGAACTCCGCCACCGCTACCTTGTCGTTGACGGCGTCGACCACGTTCTCATCCGTGGTGTCGTCATGGCTCGCCAGCGGGATCCGGTATTCATGCGCCAGCGCGACGATCGCGCGGGTGTTCGCCACCGCATATTCCTTCTGATAGGCGAAGCGCCGCGCGAACAGCACGTCGAGCTGGGCGTCGGTCATGCCGCCGCCCTTGCCGCGATAATAGTCGCGCAGCTTCACCTCGTCGCGGAACTGGCGCTGGCCGGGCGTGTGGTCCATCAGCGACATCAGCCGCACGTCCGGCCGGTCGATCAGTTCCTTGGCCTCGGCGACCACGTCCGGCATCGGGACCTCGCAGCGCAGATGCAGGAAGTGATCGGCGCGCAGCAGATTCTCCTCGCGCGCCGCCGCGATCGCCGCCGCCAGCACGCCGGCGCGGCCGTCGACATCCTCGGCGCCGTCCTCGCGCCAGACCCGCAGCGAATCCAGCACCGTGGTGATGCCTGAGGTCGCGAGCTGCCCGTCATAGGAGATCACGGCTGCGACCGGATTCCAGAACACCTTCGGCCGCGGCACATAGTGCATCTCAAGATGGTCGGTGTGCAGCTCGATCAGCCCGGGCATCAGGAGGTCGCCGCCGGCATCCTCGGCGGCCTCGGGTGCCCGGCCCTCGCCGAACTCGGCGATCTTGCCATCAGCAATCGCGACCCAGCCCTGCTCGATCACGCGATCGGCGAGGACCAGCCGGGCGTTGCCGATGATGGTGTCTTGCTTGGCGGTCATTTCAAACGGTCCTTCAGGCAGCAGCCGCGAACGAGGTCACATCGACGATGCGGTCGGCGATCAGATGGCGGATTTCGTCGTCATGGACAATCGCGACCATCGCGACGCCCTTGGTCTTTTTTTCCGCAATCAGCTCGACCACCACGGCGCGATTCGCCGCATCGAGCGAAGCGGTCGGCTCGTCCAGCAGCAGGATCGGCAGGTCCGAGATGAAGCCGCGCGCGATGTTGACGCGCTGCTGCTCGCCGCCGGAGAAGGTCGAAGGCGGCAAGGTCCAGAGACGCTCCGGTATGTTCAGACGGCGCAGCAGCTTTCCTGCGCGCTCGCGGGCCTCCTCGCGCGCCACGCCGTTGGCGATCAGCGGCTCGCCGACGACGTCGATGGTCGCGACCCGCGGCACCGCGCGCAGGAACTGGCTGACATAGCCGATGGTCGAGCGGCGGATGCTCAGCACCTGGCGCGGCTCGGCGGTGGCGAGGTCGATCACCTTGCCATGGTGGCGGATGCCGATCCGGCCGCTGTCGCAGCGGTAATTGCCGAAGATCATCTTCAGGATCGAGGATTTGCCGGCGCCCGACGGGCCCGACAGCACCACGCACTCACCCGGGTCGGCGTGGAACGAGACGCCGCGCACCACCGGCAGCTCGACGCCACCTTGCAGATGCATCGTGAAGGTCTTCTCGGCATTGGCAAGTTCGATCATCGCGGTCATTGGCAAGCTCATGGCGGCAGAATCGAGGAAACGAGCAGCTGCGTATAGGGCTCACGCGGATCGTCGAGCACCTGGTCGGTCAGACCGGTCTCGATGACGTGGCCGCCCTTCATCACCATCACGCGATGCGAGAGCAACCGCGCCACCGCCAGATCGTGGGTCACGACGATCGCGGCAAGCCCGAGCTCGCTGACGAGGTTGCGCATCAGGTCGAGCAAACGCGCCTGCACCGAGACGTCGAGGCCGCCGGTCGGCTCGTCCATGAACACCAGCCGCGGCTCGGTGACGAGGTTGCGGGCGATCTGCAGCCGCTGCCGCATGCCGCCGGAATAGGTCTTCGGCGCGTCGTCGATGCGGCCGGTATCGATCTCGACCCGTTCCAGCCAGGTCGACGCGGTATCGCGAATGCGGCCGTAATGATTCCAGCCGACCGCCATCAGCCGCTCGCCGACATTGGCGCCGGCCGAGACGCCCATGCGCAGGCCCTGCGCCGTGTCCTGGTGCACGAAGCCCCAGTCGGTGCGGAACAGGAAGCGTCGCTCGGCCTCGCCGAGTTCAGCGAGATCGCGCAGCACGCCGTCGCGCATCCGGTAGGACACCCGGCCCGCGCTCGGCGCGAGCTGCGCCGAGAGCAGCTGCAGCAGCGTCGACTTGCCCGAGCCGGATTCGCCGACGATCGCCAGCACCTCGCCGGGATAGAGCGCGAACGAGACGTCGCGGCAGGCCGGAAGCCGGCCGTAGTTCTTGGCAAGCCCCACGGCCACCAGCAGCGGCTCGTCGTTCTCGAGGCTCGAGAGCTCAGACATGCGCCTTCTCCTTGTGCGGCGCTGCGCTCTCGGTGCCGTGATGGCCGGCGGCCTGGCGCTGCTCGCAGAAGTCCGTGTCGGAGCAGACGAACATCCGCCCGCCCTTGTCGTCGGTGACGATCTCGTCGAGATAGGAATTGTCGGCGCCGCACAGCGCGCAGGGCGCGTTGAAGCGGTAGCGCGTGAACGGGTGATCCTCGAAGTCCAGCGACACCACGGTGGTGTAGGGCGGGATCGCGTAGATGCGCTTCTCGCGGCCGGCGCCGAACAGTTGCAGCGCCGCGCAATTGTCCATCTTCGGATTGTCGAATTTCGGCGTCGGCGACGGGTCCATCACGTAGCGTGCGTTCACCTTCACCGGATAGGCATAGGCGGTCGCGATATGGCCGAAGCGCGCGATGTCCTCGTAGAGCTTGACGTGCATCAGCCCGTATTCGGCGAGCGCGTGCATGCGCCGCGTCTCGGTCTCGCGCGGTTCGAGGAAGCGCAGCGGCTCGGGGATCGGCACCTGATAGACCAGCACCTGTCCGGCGTGCAGTGACGCCTCGGGAATGCGGTGCCGGGTCTGGATCACGGTCGCGTCGGTTGTCGAGGTCGTGGTCGCAACGCCCGCGGTCTTGCCGAAGAACTTGCGGATCGAGATCGCGTTGGTGGTGTCGTCCGAACCCTGGTCGATCACCTTCAGCACGTCGTCGGGACCGAGGATCGCCGCCGTCACCTGCACGCCGCCGGTGCCCCAGCCATAGGGCATCGGCATCTCGCGGCTCGCAAACGGCACCTGATAGCCGGGAATCGCGATCGCCTTCAGGATCGCGCGGCGGATCATCCGCTTGGTCTGCTCATCGAGATAGGCGAAATTGTACGTCGGCGCGTTCATTCCGCGGCCTCCTGGAGTTCGACCGCCTGATCGGCTTCGGCGAATTCCTGCCGCAGCTTGCGCAGCAGGCCGAGCTCGGACTGGAAGTCGACATAATGCGGCAGCTTGAGATGCTCGACGAAGCCGGTCGACTGCACATTGTCGGAGTGCGACATCACGAACTCCTCGTCCTGCGCCGGCGCTCCCACCTCCTCGCCGAGCTCGCCCGCGCGCAGCGCGCGATCGACCAGCGCCATCGACATGGTCTTGCGCTCGCTCTGGCCGAAGGCGAGGCCATAGCCGCGGGTGAAGCACGGCGCTTCGGTGGTCGAGCCCTTGAACTGGTTGACCATCTGGCACTCCGTCAGCTCGATCGAGCCGAGCGGCACGGCAAAGCCGACGTCCTCGGCGAACAGCTCGACCTCGACCTCGCCGAAGCGAATCTCGGCGGCGAAGGGATGGTTGCGGCCATAGCCGCGCTGCGTCGAGTAGCCGAGCGCGAGCAGGAAACCCTCGTCGCCGCGCGCCAGATTTTGCAGTCGCAGATCGCGATCGGCCGGGAAGCTCAGCGGCTCGCGCGTGAGGTCGCCGACCGGCGCGTCGCCATCTGCCTGCGGCGAGGCTTCGATCAGGCCGTCGCGACCGAGAATGTCGGTGACCCGCGGCGTTGCCGCCTGCGAAGCTTCCGCGGTCGCCGGCTGCTCCGGCACGAAGCCTTCCGTGAGCTGCGGATCGAGCAGGCGATGGGTGTAGTCGAACGTCGGCCCCAGGATCTGGCCGCCCGGAACGTCCTTGAAGGTCGAGGAGATGCGCCGCCGCACCTGCATCTCGCCGGTATTGACCGGTTCGGTGGCGCCAAACCGCGGCAGCGTGGCGCGGAAGGCGCGCACCAGGAAAATCGCCTCGATCATGTCGCCGCGGGCCTGCTTGATCGCGAGCGCCGCAAGCTCGCGGTCGTACAGCGAGCCCTCGGTCATCACGCGGTCGACGCCGAGCGCGAGCTGCTCGGAGATCTGCGCCAGCGTCACCTCGGCCACATCGCGATCGCCGCGCCGCTCATGCGCGAGCAGACGATGAGCGTTCTCGATGGCGCGCTCGCCTCCCTTGACGGCTACATACATCGCTCACACTCCACTTGCGATCAGCCGCGTGGTGCGCGGGATCGCGACAATATTGTCGTCATGGACCAGCACGACGTCGATGCCGCGCGGAAACAACGCCTCGTTGATCGCAAGCCGCTGGAACAGGTCGCGCGGCTTGATCATCGCCTGCAGCACGGCGCTGCCGTCGATGCCGGGTCCTTTCAGCTCGAAGGCCGGGCCCTGCGACAGGCTGTCGACCTGCAGGATCAGTGTGGTCGACCTGTCAGGATATTCGCTGCTGCCGAATGCGAAGCGATCGAGCGCCGGCAGGCTCGCGGCATCGCCGATCAAAGCGAAGCTCGCGATCGAGGAATTGGCCACCACCGGCGCGCTGGCGTGAAACTTCAGCCAGCGGGCGGCGTCCGGCGTCGCCGACATCGCGGCGTCGAGCCAGATCGGCGTGTCGTGATCGAACAGCGTCAGCGCGATCGCGGCCGAGCCGCGCATCATGCCGGCCGGTGTTCCGACGCTCGCGGCGACGCGCTGCACGCTGCCCGGGCGCGCCATCGCATCCATCACGGAACGGAAAGTCGACTGCGCCGACAGCACCTTGTCGGCAAAGCCCGCGGGCATTTCGGCAATCGTCGTCATTGCATCATCCCTCACCGCGCACCATCGTGTAGAAATCGACCCGCGTCGCCGCGGTTTCCGCTGCCTTGCGGCCGCGTTCGGCGTTCATGGCGACGCGCAGCGGCGCGATCACCTTGGCCTCCACCTCGCCGGACAACTCCGCCGACTGCACCATGGCGTCGCACAGCGCGATCATCTGCGCCTTCCGCGCGTCGCGGCCGAGCGTGTAGCCGAAGCCGACCTCGCCGGTCGCAAGCCGCACCGCCGCGCGCGACACCGTCGCCTCGCCGAGATTGAACGGCGCACCGTCGCCGCCGATCCGCCCACGCAGCATCACAAGGCCGTTTTCCGGCTCGCGCAGGTTCTCATGCGCGGGCACCGCGATCGCCGCCAGCCTGCCGGCGATATCAGCAGCGGCGGCGTGCGCCAGCACCGTCATCGCGGCCTTGCGCTGGGCCTGTTTGCTGTTTGGTCCGGTCGAACTCATGGGCAAACCTTTGGGCAACCTTGCTTGCATCAAGTTGTCTATGATACTAGACAACTTGATAGCGGAGCGCCATGACTGTTTCGTGACAAACCAAAGATTTCTGGTATCACCGCGCCATGAGCATGCAGGAAAGTTCCGGCGTCGCCTTGTGGCGGCAGGTCGCCGACGGCATCGAGCGCGGCATCGCTGACGGCCGCTTCGCCGCCGGCGAAAAGCTGCCCGGCGAGATGGAGATCGCCGAGACGTACCGGGTCAACCGGCACACCGTGCGGCGGGCGCTCGCCGCATTGGCCGAGCGCGGCCTGGTGCGCGCGGAACGCGGTAGCGGCACCTATGTCGAAGCCCAGCGCCTCGCCTATCCCTTGCGCTCACGCACGCGATTTTCCGAGATCGTCGGCGCCGGCGGTCACGAGCCGCGCGGCCAGCTGATCGATGCGAGCAGCGACACCGCCAATCGCGAGATTGCGCGCGAGCTCGGCCTGAAGATCGGTGCGCCGCTGATCCGGATCGAAGCGGTGCGGCTCGCCGACCGGACGCCGATCTGCGTCTCCACCACCTGGCTGTCGGCCGAGCGGTTTCCCGATGCCGGCAGCGTGTTCGCCAACGTCCGCTCGATGACGAAGCTGCTCGGGCATTACGGCGTCAAGGACTACCACCGCGCCTCGACCCGGATCACCGCGGCGATCGTCGATGCGACCGACGCCGCGCGGCTCGACCTGCCGCTGGGACGGCCGGTGCTGGTGGTCGACGCCACCGACGTCGACATGCTGGACCAGCCGCTGGTAACCAAGCGCTCGCGCTTCGCCGCCGAGCGCGTGGAGTTTCTGGTCGAGAACGGCTGACGTGCTTCTGCTCCCTCGCCCCGCTCTTGCGGGAGAGGGGCCGCCTCCACAAAGCGGATAAATATGAGTGCGGGGAAACACCCTCACCCGGATTGCTGCGCAATCCGACCTCTCCCCGGGGCGAGGTAACTTTCTACACCACCGCCCTTTGCCCGATGATCGCAAAGCGCAGCTTGCTCGAGATGAAGTCGATCGCGGCAACCGCGATCAGGATCATCAGGATCAGGAACGACACCTTCTGCCATTCCAGCACGCGGATCTGTTCGGCAAGCTGCAAGCCGATGCCGCCCGCGCCGACGATGCCGATGATGGTGGCCGAGCGGGTATTCGACTCGATGAAGTAGAGCACCTGCCCGGCGATCACGGGCAGCACCTGCGGCAGCAGGCCGAAGCGGATCTCGTGCAGCGCGTTGCCGCCGGAGGCGCGGATGCCCTCGACCTGCTTGCGATCCGCGGCCTCGATCGCCTCGGAGAACAGCTTTCCGAACGCACCGAAGTCCGACACCATGATCGCCAGCACGCCGGCGAACGGACCGAGGCCGACGACGTTGATCCAGACCAGCGCCCAGATCAGCGTATCGACGCCGCGGATCGAGTTCCAGGAAGCGGCGCACCGGAAAGCGGATCAGGTTCGAGGGGATGATGTTGCGCGCCGCCAGCAGGCTGACCGGCAGCGCCAAAACCGCGGCAAGCGTGGTGCCGAGCACCGCGATCGACAGCGTCTCGCCGAGCGCCTGCATGTAGAGCGGGAACGACGAGCCCGGATTCGGCGGGAGCATCAGCATGGTGATCCAGCCGAGCTGGCCGAGGCCCGCGATCAGCCTGGACGGCGAGAAATCGAGATCGACCAGTCCGAACACGAAGATCGCGAGCGCCGCCGCGATCATGGCCGGCATCGCCAACCGTGCCGATGCGGGACGTTCGAAGACGTCGGGGTACTTCGCGCGCAGTTCCGTGGTGTCCGGCCTCGGCATCTGGCTCATCGACGGGTCTCCTTGCCGAACAGCCGGCCGCGCAGCCAGCCGGTCGAGATGTCGATGATGAAGACCGTGACGATGATGGTGATGAGGATGGCGCTGACGTCGGAATAGTAGAACTTGCGGATCGCGACCACCAGCTCCTGGCCGATGCCGCCGGCGCCGACGAAGCCCATCACCGACGCCTCGCGGACGTTGATCTCGAAGCGCAGCAGCGCATAGCTGGCATAGCCGGCCGAGACCTGCGGCAGCACGGCAAAGCGCATGCAGGACAGCCAGCTCGCGCCGGTGGAGCGGATGCCCTCGACCGGCTTTATGTCGGCATTCTCGACGATCTCGGCGAACAGCTTGCCGAGCGCCCCGGTGGTGTGGATCGCGATCGCCAGCACGCCGGCCATCGGCCCGAGGCCGAACGCGATCACGAAGATCAGCGCGAACACGATGCCGGGGACGGTGCGCGCGAATTCCAGCAGGCGGCGGATCGTGAAACGTACCCATGGGCCCGGCGACGTATTCTGGGCCGCGAAGAAATTGAGCGCGAAGGCGAGCACCGCACCCGTCAGCGTGCCGACATAGCTGATCAGGATCGTCTCGCCGAGCATCTTCAGCCACTTATGCCAACCCCAGAACCATTCGGCGGGATCGGTCCAGACCCGCGCGCCGGAATCCAGCGTCAGGATGCGATCGAAATAGCTGACGAAATTGCCGAAATAGGTGAACAGCGTGCGCAGGTTCACTTCCGCGCCGAACGCCGCGATCACCAGCACCGCACAGAATGCCGCCGTTGCCAGCGCGGCCTTCAACCGCTTGCGTGCGACGGACTTGCGGTAGGCGTCCTCCAGCGTCGCCAGCTGCTGCGCTGGAAGAATGGATACGGCGGTCGCCATCGACGCGTGCCAGTCCGGTTCGGAATTGAGTGGGGAGAAAGGGCCGGGCTATACGCCCGGCCCTCGTGACGTCAGGCGTGCGATCAGCTCGCCTTCTTGCGCAAGCCGTCGACGAACTTGATCAGCTCGATGGTGCCGTCCCAATCCTTGGTGGTGGCGGGATGGAAGCCCTTCTTCTGACCGTCGGACAGACGGTCGAAGGCGGCCTTGTCCTTGGTCGGGGCGTCGAAGAAGGCCTTTGCGATCGCAGCCTTCAGGTCCTCCGGAAGATCGGTGTTGTACGCATAGGGGCCGTTGATGATCAGCGCCGACTTGTGGATGATGCGGAAATCATCCTTCTTCATCGCCGAGCCGTCGGCATTCTTCAGCATGCCCTTGGTCAGCATCTGGGCGAGCGTGGAATCGTCCTCGTTGGTCCACTGGTTGGCGGCCACATCAACAGTTCCCTGCGACAGCGCCAGGACGGCGTTCTCGTGGCTGCCGGTGAACACGACCTTGCCGAAAAAGCCTTCGGCGTTCGCGATGCCCATCTTGTTGAGTTCGAAGCGCGGCACGTTGTTGCCGGACGTCGAGTTCGGATCGACCAGGCCGAGATTCTTGCCTTTCAGGTCCTCGACGGTCTTGTACGGGCTCGACGCCTTGACGAAGAACACCGAGTAATAGCCGGTCGAACCGTCGGCGTTCATATCGTTGGCGAACGCGTCGGTCTTGACGCCGGTCAGGCGCGCGCGAGAGAACGAGGCCGAGCCGTAGCTGGCGATCTGGATGTTGCCGGCGCGCTGGCCTTCGATGACGGCCGCGTAGTCGTTGGCGATGCGCAGTGTGACCTTCACGCCGAGCTCCTTCGACAGATACGCCACGAACGGCGTCCAGCGCTCGGTGACGCCGGAGGCGTTCTCGGCCGGCACCACCGCGAAGGTGAGCTCCGGATACTTTGCCTTCCAGTCCTGCGCGGAGGCCGAACCGGCAAATGCCAGCGCGGCGGCGCCAGCCAGAATGATGCGACGAGTGAACATGACTACCCCTCTTTTGTTGTAGTTGCACCTGTTGGCCGGGCAAAATGCCCGGCCTCCCAGATTGAAAAATGCGCGACGCTCAGGCCGCGGCTGCGGTGCCGAGTGCCGGCGCAGTTGCACCGTCGGGCGCGGGCAGCGGTGCTGCGCCGATGACGTCATTGGCCTCGAGGTCATAGAGCTCGCGGACGATATGGTCGGTGAGCGCCGCGGGGGCGCCATCGAACACCACGCGACCTGCGGCCATGCCGACCAGGCGGTCGCAATAGGTCCGCGCCAGGTCGAGCGAGTGCAGATTGCAAAGCACCGTGATGCCGAAATGCTTGTTGATGCGCAGCAGCGCGTCCATCACGATCTTGGTGTTGCGCGGATCGAGCGAGGCGATCGGCTCGTCGGCGAGAATGATGTCAGGCTCCTGCACCAGCGCGCGGGCGATCGCGACGCGTTGCTGCTGGCCGCCGGAGAGCTGGTCGGCGCGCTGTGCCGCCAGCTGGGCGATGTCGAATTGCTCGAGCGCCGACAGTGCGAGCGCCCTGTCCTGCTCCGGCCAGACCTGCGCCAGCGAGCGCCATGACGGAATCTGGGCCAGCCGGCCCATCAGCACGTTGGTCAGCACATCAAGGCGGCCGACCAGATTGAACTGCTGGAAGATCATCGCCGAGCGCGCGCGCCACCGCCGCAGTTCCTTGCCGCGCAACGCGGTGACGTCGGTGCCCTCGAACAGGATACGGCCGGAGGTCGGATCGGCGAGACGGTTGATCATCCGCAGCAGCGTCGACTTGCCGGCGCCGGAGCGGCCTATCACGCCGACAAAGCTGCCCGGCGCGATCGAAAAGGACGCGTTGTCGACTGCGGCTTTCGTGCCGAAACGGCACGTCAAACCTTCCACCACCAGCATGTAATGCTCCAACCGCGCCTCGTTGGGCCATCGCTATCCCCGGCGTTTTACAGTTATGTGACGACAGCGCTGCGGTGCGGCGATCGTCCACACCCCTCCCTTGTCGCTCCCTTGCCGTCATCGCAACGTCATGATGTTGTCATCGAGCATCCCGATGACGAGCGCGCATCCCCCGGAAGCCCAAGATTCTTGAAGATTTGCGGAGGCCCTGATGGCCGGAAAAACACTCTCGGTTGTGCCGACCGTCGACCCGACCGCGTCGGTCCGTGAGAGCAAGCTCGGCAAATATACCGAGGTCGGCGCGCGCACGATCCTGCTTGAAGTCAGCATGGATGACTATTCCTACGTCGTGAACGACAGCCAGATCACCTACACCTCGATCGGCAAGTTTTGCTCGATCGCGGCGATGACTCGCATCAACCCCGGCAACCACCCGATGCATCGCGCGAACTCAAGCGCATTTCACCTACCGCGCCAGCGCTTATTTTCCCGGAGAGAGCGACGACACCGACTTCTTCAACTGGCGACGTGCGCATCACGTGCATATCGGCCATGACGTCTGGATCGGGCACGGTGCGATCCTGTTACCAGGACGGAACATCGGAACCGGCGCTGTCGTCGCTGCCGGCGCGATCGTGACCAAGAACGTTCCCGCATACACCATCGTTGCCGGCAATCCGGCGCGGCCCGTGAAGCGGCGCTTCTCCGAGACGATCGCCGACCGCCTCGCCGCGCTCGCATGGTGGGACTGCGATCACGAGACGCTCCGCCGCGTCCTGTCCGACTTTCGCAAGCTCGCGGTCGAGGAATTCCTCGACAAGCATGAGGCCGAGGCCGTATCCCAATCACAGAACAAACAACGGAGCGCCGCATCGTGACGGACATTTTCATCGAGGGCGGGCGCACGCTGGTTGACGGCGCCTTGGTCGAGACCTCGCTGCGGACCGCTGGTCGCGACATCGGCGCGCTCGACGCCGAGCAGGGTCGCGCCGCGCTTCACATCGATGCTAGTGGCCTCCTGGTGCTGCCCGGCATCATCGACCTGCATGGCGATGCGTTCGAGCGGCAAATGATGCCGCGCCCCGGCGTCGACTTCCCGACCGACGTGGCGCTGATCGACAGCGACCGGCAGGCGATCGCCAACGGCATCACCACCGTGTTCCACGGCACGACCTGGTCGTGGGAGCCCGGCCTGCGCAGCGCGGAGAATGCGCGCAAGCTACTCGATGCGATCGAGGCGCTGCGGCCGCAGCTCGCCGCCGACACCCGCCTCCACCTGCGTCACGAGACCCACAATCTCGAGGCCGAGGCCGAGATCATTCAATGGCTCGGTGAAGGCCGCATCGATCTGTTCGCCTTCAACGACCATAGCAACGTCAAGCCGAAGAAGCGCAACCAGCTGGCCGAGCGCACCGGGCTCTCCGTCGAGGCCGTCAACGACATGCTCGACCGGATCGTGGCGCGCCGCCCCGAGGTGCCCGCCTCGATCGCGCGACTGGCCGCCGCCGCGCGCGCGGCCGATATCCGCATGCTGTCGCACGACGACAACAGCCCGGCGATGCGCCAGGAGTTTCGCGCGCTGGGCGCCACGATCGCCGAATTCCCCGTCAACGAGGAGACCGCGCGCGATGCTGCGGCGGCGGGCGACTTCATCGTGTTCGGTGCGCCCAATGTAGTGCGCGGCGGCAGCCACACCGGCTGGACCAAGGCATCCGACATGATCGCGCAAGGCCTGTGCTCGGTGCTGGCGTCGGACTACTATTATCCGGCGCAGCTGCTCGCGGCGTTCCGCCTCGCCGCCGACGGTATCCTGCCGCTCGCCAGGGCCTGGGACCTGATCTCGTCGGCGCCGGCTCGTGCGGCAGGGCTCGGCGATCGCGGCGTGCTCGCCGCGGGCCGCCGCGCCGACATCGTCGTCGTCGACGACAAGGTGCCGCTGCGGCCGCGCATCGTCGCCGTGATAGCGGCCGGACGGCTGGTGCACCTGGCAGACGCGAGCTGTCTCGTTCATTCGCTCGCGCCGCGCAAGACGGTTGCGGCGGCGTAGCCCAGTCCCATGGCCAACACTCCGCGCTACGCGATCTACTATGCGCCGTCACCCGACAGCGCCCTGCACCGCTTCGGCTCGACGCTGCTCGGCTACGATGCCGTGTCAGGCGCCAACCTGCAGTTTCCCGACGGCGTCACGCCCGACTGGCGCGAGGTGACCGAAGATCCGCGTAAGTATGGATTCCACGCCACGCTGAAAGCGCCCACCGCGCTCGCCGACGGTCGAAGCGAGGCCGAGCTTCTCGATGCCTGTGCCGCCTTCGCCGGCCGCGCGCGGCGCATTCCGGTGATCGAACCGGTGGTCGATGCGATCAGCGGCTTCATCGCGGTGATCCCGGCCAGCCGCTCGGACGACCTGCAGCAGCTTGCCGCCGATTGCGTCACCGAATTCGACGCGTTCCGCGCGCCGCTGACGCCGGAAGATCGCGCGCGCCGCGGGCCAGAGAAACTCACCGCGCGGCAGTGCGACTATCTCGACCGCTGGGGCTATCCCTACGTCATGGAGGAGTTCCGCTTCCACATGACGCTGACAGGGCGGCTGAGCGACGAGCGGCGCGGCCCGATCGTGGCGCAGCTGCGCATACGGTTCGTGGCGGTCGACCTCGCGCGGCTCGCAATCGACCGCATCGCGCTGTTCAGGCAGACCGACAGCGCATCGCGCTTCCGCATCATCGGCAGCTGGCCATTGCGGGCTGATCGGGATTAGGCCTCACGCACCGGTGTCGTCCCGGCGAAAGCCGCGACCCATAACCACCGTCGGTAGTTGTTCAAGCGAGCTGCGGTCCCAGCATCGTCCCACAACCAACATTCGTGGTTATGGGTCCCGGCTTTCGCCGGGACGACGTGGGATGGATATCGCTATTCGTCGATCCGGGTGCGGGCGATGATCTCGGCGGCGCCCCTCTCCAGCAGCTCCATGCCCACGGCGCGGCCGAGTTCGCGCGGCCGATCCGCCGGTCCGCGCCGCGTCACCTCGATGAAGCCGGCGCCGGCCTCGTCGAGCACGGAGGCGCGCAGCGTCATCTCGGCTCCCGCGAGCGTGGCGTGGCCCGCGATCGGCGAATTGCAATGACCGTTGAGCACCCACAGCACCTCGCGCTCGGCCTCGGCCGCAAGCCGCGACTGCACGTTGTCGATCCCGGCAAGCCGCGCACGCGTCGCCCAGTCGGTCTCGACGCATTCCACCGCGACAATGCCCTGGCCGACCGCCGGCAGCATCTCGCCGACCGAGAAATCATGCGCGATGCGCGCGGTCATGCCGATGCGCTCCAGGCCCGAGCGCGCCATCACCAGCGCATCCGCCGGCCCCACGTCGCCGCCACCGGGCAGCCGCTGCTTGTCGCCGCGATCGAGCTTGGCCACGCGCGTGTCGGCGGCGCCGCGATAATGGATCACGGTCGCTTCCGGAAACAGCCGGCGCAGATAGGCGGCGCGGCGGACGGCGTTGGTGCCGATCATGAAGCCCTTGCCGCGCGCGGCGCGTAGGGTGTCGAGCGACAGGCCGGGACGCAGCACGAGGCTGTCATTGGCGGCATCGCGCGCCAGCATCGCGGCGATGACGAGACCCGGCGTCTCCTCGTTGCCCGGCACGTCCTTCAGCGAATGCATCGCCGCCTGCAAGGTGCCGGCGCGCATGGCTTCGCGGATCTCGGCGACGAAGGCGCCGCCCTTGCCGCCATGGCGCAACAGCTTGCTGGTCTGGTCCTGGTCGCCGCGGGTCTCGAACTTGACGATGTCGACGGCAAGGTCCGGCGCCGAAGCGCGCAGCAGCCGCGCGACCTCATCCGTCTGCGCGAGCGCCATCGCGCTCTTGCGCGTCCCAATCCGCAAAACCTGTCCCGACACGAAAGCTCCGCTGCGCGTGATCATCAACGGCTGGGGATTAGAACAAAAAGCCAGTCAAAACAACGGTTTTCGCCCCTCTTTGGCGATGCTCAGACGAGCTCCTCGACAAGCTCCACCCCGGCCGCGCGCATCGCCGCGGTGGCGACGGCAAGCGAACCGCCGAGATCGATGGCGCGGCAGCCTGCCAGCACCACCGCGGTCTCGAAACCGAGCCGGCGCGCATCGAGCGCCGAATACTGCACGCAATAGTCCGTGGCGAGCCCCGCCATCACGATGCGCCTGAGGCCGCGCTCGCGCAGATAGCCGGCGAGCCCGGTCGGCGTCTTGCGGTCGTTCTCGAAGAACGCCGAATAGGAATCGATCGCGGCCCGGAACCCCTTGCGGATCACGAGCTCGGCCTGGTCGATTGCGAGGTCGGGATGGAACGCGGCGCCGGCACTGCCCTGGATGCAATGATCCGGCCACAGCGTCTGCGGCCCATACGGCATGGCGATCGCGGAGAACGGCGTCGCGCCCGGATGCGAGGTCGCAAACGAGCTGTGG
Source organism: Bradyrhizobium sp. BR 1433 (assembly GCF_051547665.1). Lineage (NCBI taxonomy): Bacteria > Pseudomonadati > Pseudomonadota > Alphaproteobacteria > Hyphomicrobiales > Nitrobacteraceae > Bradyrhizobium > Bradyrhizobium sp. BR 1433. The sequence goes on along the minus strand of NZ_JBPUGG010000001.1, from coordinate 7,174,206 downwards.
CCCGCCGGGTGCCAGTCCTGGGTCAGCACGACATGGTCGAAGCGGCCGGCCAGCCGGTTGACCACCGGCACGACGGCATCGCCGTCCGCGACCGCCAGGGCGCCGCCGGGGCAGAAATCGTTCTGCACGTCGATGACCAGGAACAGATCGTCGGGCGCAATCTTCATCAGGTGCCGATCCGCAACGATGCGCGCAGCTTGCGCAGGCAGGCGATCACCGACAGCGCGGTGATGCGGCCGGTCTTCGGGTTCTCCGAGGGAATGTTCTCGATCATCATCGAGAACCGCGCGGAATCTGAATCGACCTCGATCCGGTGGGTGTTGCGGGTCACGGTCGGATCCGCCCAGATCTCGACCCTCGTGCGGTCGGGGCCGATGCCGGCCAGCGACAGCGCCACCGCGACGTTGAGGTTGGCCGGAAAGCCCTTTGCGGCGTCGCGCGCGCTGCCCTCGAAGATGCGCAGCGGCTCGGCGATGCCTTCGATCCGGATGTTGTTCTCGACCAGATGCGGCGCGCCGACGAGGCCCGCGACCGGCTTGCGCGTCACCAGCCTCGCCGAATGAATGGTCCCGATCGCCGCGGCGGTCACCGCATCGAGCCCGATCAGCGCGCCGGTCGGCACGATGATCTGGCCGCCATGGGCCTTCGCGAGATCGACGAGGTCCTCGTTCTGCAGCAGCGCGCCGACGCTGAGCACGACCGCGGTCTTGCCGCGCTCGACCACCGGCGCCACGATTGCGCGGACCAGCTTGTTCGGCGCGCACTCGACCACGATGTCGGCAATCTCGGCCAGCTGCTCGATCGGCACCAGCTTCGGCGCAGACTTGAGCTCCGCCACCCAGCCGCGATGCTTGTCTGGGCTGTTCGCCGACACCGCAACCAGCGTCAGACCCTCGATGCCCTGATCGAGCGCCTTGACGACGTCGGTGCCGATCGCGCCGAGGCCGGCGACCGCAACCCGTGTCCTTGTCTTGCTGTCAGCCATCATTTCCCGCCGGCGAGCATCTTGACCAGGCGATAGAGATACTCTTCGCCCTCGTAGAACGACTTGACGAGCACGCGCTCGTCCTTGCCATGGATACGGTTGTCGTCGACATCGGCGGCCAGCCCGGAGTGGCCATAGGTCGGAATCCCCGCGTTACGCAGATAGCTGCCGTCGGTCGCGCCGGTGCTCATGACCGGAACGATCGACGCATCCGGCCAGAACTCCTTCGACAGCTTCTCGATCGAACCCATGATCTCCTCGTTGAGGGGCGACGGCGGGCTCAGCACGGCCTTGCCGGTCGGAGCCACCGCGATCTCCTTGTCGGCGAGCACGCGCTCGATCGTCGCCTGCACGCCCTCGACCGGCTCGCCGGGCAGGATCCGGCAGTTCACCTTGGCGGTCGCCAGCTGCGGCAGCGCGTTGATGGCGTGGCCGCCCTCCAGCATGGTCGCGACGCAGGTGGTGCGGAGCTGCGCATTATAACCCGGATTCTCCGACAATCGCGCCAGCGCCGCCGGGTCGGGCTGCGGCTCCAAAATGGCCTTGATATCGTCGGCATGCGACGTGTCGACCTCGGCGGTCTTGGTGAAATAGATTCGCGTGGTCTCGTTGAGATTCATCGGGAAGTCGTATTTGGAGAGTCGCACCAGGCCTTCGGCGAGGTGATAGATCGCATTGTCCTTGCGCGGCAGCGACGAGTGGCCGCCGCGATCCTTCACCGTGAGCTGGTAGCCGATCGAGACCTTCTCGCTGGTCTGCACGCTGTTGCGGATCGCCTTGCCGTTCTTGAGACCGACGCCGCCGCCTTCATTGAGCGCGAACTCGGCATCGATCAGGTCGCGGTGGTTCTTGATCAGCCACTGCATGCCGAGACCGTTGGCATCGAGGATCTCCTCGTCGGTCTCGAGCGCCACAATGATGTCGCGATCGGGCTTGTAGCCCTCCTTCTTGTAGCGGATCAGATTGGTGATGAAGGCGGATGCCATGTATTTGTCGTCGCTGGAACCGCGGCCGTAGAAATAGCCGTCCTGCTCGGTGAGCTTGAACGGATCGACCGACCAGTCCTCGCGATTGGCGGGGACGACGTCGATATGGGCGACCAGGAGGATCGGCTTGCGCGCGCCGGAACCGTGCAGCCGCGCCACCAGATTGCCCTTGTGCGGCGCCGGCGAGAACACGTGCACGTCGGCCTCGGGGAAACCCGCCGCGCGGAGCCGCGCGCCCATCGCCTCCGCCGCCTTCTGGGTATCCCCGGTCGCGGTGGTGGTGTTGATCTCGACCAGCTCCTGGTAGATGCCGCGGGCGAATTGCTGCTGCTCGGTCAGCCCCTGCGCCGCGGCGCCGGTTGCCAGCAGCACCGGACCGAGCGCCGCCGCAAGCCGCAGCGATCGAACCGTGTCTCTAGCCTTGTGCGACATCATGCTCTCCCGGAATTCCGCCACCTGATCGGAGACGAATTCAGACAGGCGACACGCGCTTTGGCAAGACGGCGAGCCCTTCAATTTCCGCGCGCATGCTCCGCGGTTTCGCGCACGCTATTTGCAGTCCTTATTTCGAATCCTTGGCCGCGATCACCTCGATCTCGACCAGGAATCCGGGATTGGCGAGCGCCGCGACGCCGACCACCGAGCGCGCCGGCAGATTCGGCTGGCTGCCGCCGAAGAACTGGGTGTAGCCCTCCATGAAGGCCTTGAAGTCCATCGGCGCGGATGCGTTGTGCACCAGGAACACCTGCATCTTGACGACGTCCCCCATGCCAAGGCCCTGGCCTTCCAGAATGCCCTTGATGCGGTTGAGCACGCCGACGGTCTGCGTCTTGGTATCGCCATAGGCCTGCGGGCTCGACGGATCGGCGTCCTTGTTGATCGCCGGCGGCACCTGGCCGCTGACATAGACGGTCGTGGTGTTGCCGGTGACGGTCACGGCCTGCGCGATCGGGAAGGTCGAGTTGGGAATCGGATGCCTGACCACGTCAGCCGAGGCAGCGGTCGCCATCGCCGACAGCGCGGCGCCCAGTGCGATATCGATGAATTTCATCAAACTCTCCCCGAGTGTTTTTGTCAGCGGCGGGCGTCCTGGACATCCTTGGTCGTCACCGCGTCCTCATAGTTGTTGCTGAAGTGCGTCCGCAGATAATTCACAACGGCGGCGATCTGACCATCGGTCATCATGTCGCCGAACGCCGGCATGCCGCGGCGGCCGTTGATGACCAGGAAGACCGGATAGCTGCCGGCCTCGAGATTCCTGTTGCCGGCCAGCGACGGGTAGCTGCCCGCCCCGCTGGCGCCCGTCGCATCCGGCATGTGGCAGCCCTGGCACACATTGGCAAACAGCTCCTCGCCGGTCATCTCGACGAAGCGGTAGCCCGAAGAGAAGGTGCGCTTGCCCGCGCCGCTGTCCTGCCCAAGGGCTGCCGTCGCCGACAGCAGCGCCAGTGCAGCTATGACGGATGTTGCGGTCCGCATCATCATGTCTTCACCACGCGTTCGTGCAGCCGGGAGATGACGTCGAGCGCGGACAGGATCGCGCCCTCCTGCCAGGCCGGCAGTTGCGAGGCGTGCTCGCCCGCCAGCACGATACGGCCGTCGATCTGGCAGAGATTGCGGTAATGCTGCGCGCGGGCGGCCTCGGTCCATTCGCCGGCGCAGCCGAGCGTGAACGGCACGCGATGCCAGGCCACCGCGACGCCGTTTTCGAATTCGTTTCTGTACTGCGGATGGATTGCCGCGCCGAACTCGACCGCGCTGGCGACCCGCTCGGCCGGCGTCATCGCGGTGAACTCGAACGAATTGGCACCGCCATACATGTAGGCGCCGAGCAGGATGCCGCGGCCGCCGCGGTTGAAGCCATAGTTCGGATAGGCGATCTGCCGGATCGGCAGGTCCGTATAGCTGATGCCGCCATAGATCGCGTCATCCTCCTCCCAGAACCGCCGCTTGAACTGCAGGCCGATCTTCACCGAGGCGGCATAGGGCACGGAGTCGATCGCACTCTTCATCGGCGCGCTGACATCGACCGGCAGCTGGCTCAGGATCGGCAACGGGATGGTGCAGATGCACCAGTCGGCGGTGGCCTGCTGCACCGTCGATGGACTGGCAGTGTCGACGTAGCTCACGGTGACGCCGGAGCCGTTCTGCTGGATTTGCGTCACCTTCGCGCCATAGCGGATGAGATCGCCGACCTCGCGCGCGAACGCCTTGCCGATCATGTCCATGCCGCCGACCGGCTGGAACATGGTGGTCTGGAAATCGTAGCGCGCAAAGGTCTGCAGATAGCGCCACATCCGCGACCGCAGCAGCTCCTGCAGCGGGATCGGCTCGCTGGGCAGCGGATCGCCCATCAACCCGCCGCCGGGATCGCGCGCATACCCACGGAACTCGGCCGACACGAGGTTGGCATTGTACTTGTAGTCGCGATCCAGCGCGCCCCAGTCGCGCAGCGACTGCAGCAGGATCTCCTGATCCTCCTTGCCCACGGTCTCGTCGAGCCGGCCCTGCTGGGTGACCTTTGCGAGCAGCTCCGAGACCCCGCCCTGAAAATCCGCCTTGATGCTGCGAAAGCGCTGCGGCTTGCCGCCGAATGCACGCGTCGCGTGCAGATAGGCGTTGTGATTGAGCTGGATGAAGGGTTCCAGCGTCACATTGAGCCGGCGACAGTAATCGAGCAGCGCTCGGTGATGATAGGGAATCCGCCACGGGCCGGGATTGAGATAGAGCCCCTGCTCGAACTGACTGGTCTGCCTGAAACCGCCGAGCTCGACAAAACTGTCGCCGCCGCGGATCGACCAGTTGCGGCCGCCGGCGCGGCTGTTGAATTCGAGGATATGGACCTTGTAGCCAGCCTTGCGCAGCTCCAGCGCCGCCGTCATCCCGGCAAGCCCCGCGCCGAGAATCAGCACCGAGGCGCCCTTCACATCGCCTGCGAGCTTCAGCGGCCCCTTGTAGGCGGATTCGGACGCGAAGCCGAGGCTCGTCATCGCGTGATACATCGCCGAACTGCCGGCAATGGTGCCAATCAGCGCCAGCAGATCACGCCGCCTGATCACAGATTCGTTCTGCACCCGCGTTCACCCAGCCGCTGACGTCGATGGCGAAGGGAAACGGCTCGCGCGATCCGTGTCAAGAAAGGGCGCACGCTTCCACATCCACCCACACGCGCTTTTGATGCGTCACGCGACCGACACGTCACACCACGCGCTCGCGATGCACGCGCCGGCAATCCATTTCGAAGTCGAGCCCAACCACCGGCGGCCGGTCGAAATGCCAGGTCAAGCCGTTGCGCAGCACGCCGCGGCGGCCGAGTTCGCTTTCGAGCACCGGATAGGCGTCGTGCACGGTGTATAGCTGCACCGCGGTGGTGTCCTGCCAACGGCCGCCGAACGCGCTCATCCGGCGTTCCATCTCGTCGGCCACGAATTTCGCCTTCGCCAGCAGGCCGGCCGGGCTGGTGTCGCCGAGAGCTACGGTATGATCGCGGTAATTGGCCTTGCCCTCGACCGACTCACCGCTGCCGGCGACGACAAAGCTGGTTGGTTCGTCCTTGGCGGCAGGCACCGTGTAGCAGAAGGCGTGAAAGCTCGGCTCGCCCGGCGGATCGAGCTTCGGACAGACATTGCTGCGCGCCACCGGATTGACGCCGTCCCGCATCACGCCCCAGGCGACCAGTGTCTTGATGTAGATCTCGTTGAAGGCCCTGAACCCGTCCTCGGTGAACGGTGCCGGGGAACGCAGCTCACAGGCACCGAATGACGTCAGCGGACGGCCCGCCGCTTTGATGATGTCGGCAATCCTTGCAAAACCCGCGCCCAACGGCACCGGTTCAGAGAACCTGACGCGCTCGATGGCAAAGCCGGGCAGCGCACCGATGCCGCAGGAATACTGGCTGACGCCGGGCATGAAGCGGTAGCCGCCGTCGGGAGCCTCGATGGTGTTGGTCATGGTGCCTCGTGATTGAAGTTGACGTCCTCGCCGCTACGGTATCCAACGCAGAGGATATACGCGAACAACTCATTTTCATCACGGCTGTTGTCCTGGCGAAAGCCAGGACTTACCGCATGTGTGGCCGGCCTGCATCCACAATCGTCGTCCCGGCGAAGGCCGGGACCCATACGCCGCGGCGGATCATGTGGATGGGACTCGTCGTTCCAACGCTGTACAGCAATTTGCAACGGTGGTTATGGGTCCCGGCCTTCGCCGGGACGACAATGAAGATAGGTCCCGATTCAATTGCCACACCCCGCGACGAGCCGGGCGGGCGTCGGCCGACAGCGATCGTTAGTCGGCCGGGATGAAGCGGAGTGTGCCTGCCCGGCGCGTCGGCTTGCCGGTGTCGTTGGTATGATTGACGCCGTCCATCACAGGCACCTCTCGGAAGTCGAACGGGCTTACGCCGTCCAGGCAGGCCACGTTGACGGCATACAGGTTCTGGTTCGATCGCCGTTGATGATGGGTGTAGATTCCGCAGCGCGAACAGAAGAAGTGCTGCGCCGATCCGGTGTGGAAGCGGTAGCTTGTCAACGCATCCTCGCCGCGCAGGATCTTGATCCCGCCCATTTCCGCCATGGCAACGACGGCGCCCCGCATCCGGCAGTAAGAGCAGGTGCAGCGGCGGATCGAATTGAAGCCGTCGCTGAGCGTGACCTCGAAACGCACCGCGCCGCAATGGCACTGGCCAGCCCGAACACCCGTGTCGCCCGTCATGTCGCTGCGTCTCCTGTCCAGATCGTCTCTGCGCCCGGTCTTGCCGGGCGGACGAGCAGGTCTCAGCGACGTCAACGCACAGCAAGCCCGCGGTTCGCGCGGAACCGCGCAGGAGCATGATCTGCCAACTAAGACTGATCTCAATCCGAACGTATCGTCAGGATCGGCGCCGGACAACCGATCAAAACTCGCGCATGATAGGAGAAAAACTCACGCGAGGGCTCGATGCAAATTTCTGACAGGGCTAGTGCGACTTGGCAACGTAGGGGCAGCCGCCCTCATCGAGCGGACGGAAGGCCTGGTCGCCCGGCACCGTCGCGAGATACTCGTAGAGGTCCCACTTGCTCTTGGACTCGTCCGGCTTCTTGATGCGCATCAGGTACATGTCGTGCACCATCCGGCCGTCCTCGCGCACGAGGCCGTTCTGGGCAAAGAAATCATTGACCGGCGTGTTGCGCATCTGCGCGATCACGGTTTCCGAATCGACCGAGTTGGTGGCGGCGACCGCCTTGAAGTAGTGCCTGAGCGCCGAGTTGACGCCGGCCTGATAGGCCGTCGGCATCGCGCCGTGCCGCTTGAAGAACTCCTGGGCGAACACGCGCGTCTCGGGCGTACGATCCCAATAGAAGGAATCGGTGAACAGCAGGTCGTGCGCATGCGCGAGGCCGAGCGCGGGCACGTCGGTGAGCGTCACCTGCAGCGCGACGAGTTGCATGCTGGCGCGGATGTTGAACTCGTCGGCCTGCGAGACCGCGTTGCGGAAGTCGGAACCGGCATTGGCGAGTGCCAGGATCTTGGCGCCGGAGGACTGGGCCTGCAGCAGGAAGGACGAGAAATCGGCGGTGTCGAAGGGGTGGCGGACCGCGCCCAGCACCTTGCCGCCGGCCGATGTCACGGCCTTGCTGGCATCGCGCTCCAGCGCCTGGCCGAACGCATAATCCGCCGTCAGGAAGAACCAGGGCGTGCCGCCGCGCGCAACCACGGCCTTCGCCGTCGCGTTCGAGGAGGCGTAGGTGTCGTAAGTCCACTGCACGCTGGTCGACGAGCATTGCTTGCCGGTGAGGTCGGACGAGCCCGAGCCCGAGATCAGGAACAGCTTCTTGCGTTCGCGCGTCACGGTCTGGATCGCGAGCGCCACCGCGGAATTGACGCCTTCGGCGATCACGTCGACACCCTTGTTGTCGATCCAGTTGCGCACGATGCCGGTCGCCACGTCAGGCTTGTTCTGGTGATCCGCCGAAATGATCTCGATCTTGCGTCCGGCGACCGTGCCGCCGATTTCCTCCGCCGCCATCTGTGCCGCGATCACCGATCCCGGGCCATTGCCGTCGGAATATTGCCCGCTCATGTCGGTGATGATGCCGACCCGCAGCACGCCATCGTCCGCTCGGGCAGCGCCGGCCGCAAATGAGAGACACACGGCAATTGCGACCAGGACATGCGAGCGTTTCGTGATGGACATTTCGTTCCCAGGGGTTTCGACGTTTCGGACGAACTCCTGAAGCAATCAGGGACCGCCGACAACCCCGTCGCCGGCATGGCGCTCTGCGATGCCGTTGAGAAATTCCGGGAGAAGGAACGCAGCTGGACCCCGGCACGCTCGCATTTCCGATCATGCGAACGCCGCGACGAAATTTCGCCGCGGCGTGCGTTGAATCATACGAATGGATAATGCGTGGTGGCGTCGAGATCGCCTCAGCGCCGCTGCCACAATTGCCGTGCCAGAACGCCGGCCTTGCGTTCGATCGCCTCGGCGGCGTCGAGACACATGTCCTCGCGATAGCGCGAGCCGACGATCTGGACGCCGACCGGCAATCCTTCATCGAGGCCCACCGGCACCACGGCCGCCGGCAGCCCCAGCACGTTCATCGACGAAATGAAGCGCAGGTCGTTCCAGAACAAATCCTTGACGCGCTGATCGCCGCCGAGATCGGCATTGACCTCCGGCGTCTTGCGCACGGTGGTCGGCATCAGCACCAGCGGATACTGCTCGAGGAACGTCATCCAGTTCCGGATATGGCGCGAGCGCTCGGCGATCGCCTTCATGTAGCCGGCCTGGTCGAGCGGGTTGGCCAGCGCCATGAAACCGCGGAACGTCTTCTGGAAGTCGGCGCTGGTGATCGCCAGCATCTGGTCCTGCTGCAACACGCGGGTCTCGGTCATGATCAGGTCGCACCAGAGCTGCCAGACCTTGTTGAGGTCGGGGACCTCGACCTCGCTGACCGCATAGCCGGCATCGGCGAGATGATCCGCCGCCTTGCGCTGGACCGCAATCACGCCGCGATCGGTCGCCATGTCCTCGGGAATCCTTGCGAGCGCGACCTTGATCGGCCCCGCCGGCTTCGGCCCCGTCAGCGGCGCCGGCACGTACCAGGGATCGCGCGGGTCGCGCTGCGCCATCACCTCGAGACCGAGGCGCACGTCGGCGACGTGGCGCGCCAGCGGCCCTTGCGACGACATGAACTGCGCCATCAGCGGCCGCTCCGCGGTCGCGCTCGGATTGAATGCCGGAATGCGGCCCTGGGTCGGCTTGATGGTGGCGATGCCGTTGCAATGCGCCGGCCAGCGCAGCGAGCCGCCGATGTCGTTGCCATGTGCGATGGTGCCGATGCCGGCGGCAATCGACGCGCCGGCGCCACCCGAGGATCCGCCGCAGGTCACGTCGGCATTCCAGGGATTGCGCGTCAGGCCGTGCAGCGGGTTGTCGGTGAAGCCGCGCAGCGAGAACTCCGGCGTGTTGGTGAGGCCGATGATGACGGCGCCGGCCTTCTTGAGATTGGCCGTCACCGGCGAGTTGCCCGGCGCGATGTTGTCCTTGAATGCCACCACGCCGTTCGAATTGGCCTGGCCCTCGACGTCGATGTTGATCTTGATCGTGACCGGCACGCCGTGCAGCGGCCCGACGGCGCCGCCTCCGCGCTTGCTCGCGGCCAGCGCCTCGTCCGCGGCCTTCGCCGCCTGCATCGCCGACGCGCCGAGATCGACCACGACGGCGTTGAGCGCCGGATTGGCTTCCCGCATGCGGTCGAGATGGGCGCGAACCACCTCTTCCGAAGTCACTTCGTTGTTTCGGATCGCCGCGGCCGTGTCGACGGCGGACCATTGCCAGATCGGTGCATTCGTCACGTGATGTTCTCCCATGATGTTCAGTGCTTGTTGTTGGTTCAGTCTCGCGGGTCGATCGGCGTCAGCTTGGATGCGCGCGCCTCGATCAACTCGGCCACTGCGAGACAGACGTCTTCCCGGAAGCGGCCGGCGATCACCTGCACGCCGACCGGCACGCCCTCGGCGGTCCCGGTCGGCACCACGACCGACGGAAAGCCGAGCGCGGGCACCGCAAGCAGCGGCCGCTGCGCGTCGAGCAGCGCGCAGACCACGTCCGCGTCTTCCTGATCCTGATCGAAACGGAACGGCAGTTGCGCTGAGACCGGCAGGATGATGACGGGATAGCGCTCCTGGAACAGCTGCCAGGCCCGCACGATCGCCAGCCGCTGCTCGAAGCAGGCGAGCACCTGATCGCCGTCGAGCTCGGGCGCGTAGGCGATATGGCACTCGAGATTGTAGCGGCTCCGATCGTCGCCGAACTTGTGGATCATCGGCGCCAGCACACGCCGTTCCTCATTGATGACGAGGCGATGCCAGAGATCAGCGGCCTCCGCGAGTTCGCGGCGGCACGGTCTCCTCCACGGCAAAGCCGGCCTCCGCGAGCCAGAGCCCGGCAGCGCGCACCGCCGCGCTCACCTCCGGCGCCTCGTCGCCGAACGGCGCCGCTGCGATCGCGACGCCGATTGGACGCTTGAGCTCTGGACCTTGCAGCGGCACCGGCAGCCAGGTGCCGTCGCGCGCGTCTGCCTGTGCCATTGCGGCGAGGCCGATGCGCAAGTCCGCGACCGAGCGGGCAAGCGGCCCCTGCACCGACATCATCTGCGCGGTGATCGGACGGTCGCTGGTTGCCGACGGATTGAACGCGGGGATCCGACCCGGCGTCGGACGCAGGCCGGCGACGCCGCAGGCGTAAGCCGGATAGCGGATCGAGCCGCCGAAATCATTGCCGTGCGCGATCGCGCCCATGCCGGAGGCGACGGCCGATGCGGCGCCGCCGCTGGAGCCGCCCGGCGTCAGCCGACGGCTCCACGGATTGTAGGTCGCGCCGTGCAGGTCGTTGTTGGTGAACCAGCGATGCGAGAAGGCCGGCGTGTTGGTGCGCCCGACAATGACGGCGCCCGTCTTGCGAAGATTCGCGACCACCGGGCTGTCCTCGGTGGCGATCACGTCGCGGAATGCAACCACGCCATTGGTGGTGGCGCAGCCGCGCTGGTCGACATTGACCTTGATGGTGACCGGAACGCCGTGCAGCACGCCGAGCTCCGCGCCAGACTTCACCGCGGCGTCCGCCGCGTCCGCGGCAACCAGCGCTTCGTCGCCGAGCACAGCGACAATGGCGTTCAATGCCGGATTGACCTCGGCGATGCGATCGAGGCTGGATCGCACGGCTTCCCGGCTGGAGATCGCGCGCGTCGCGATCGCACGCGCCAGATCGACGGCCGACCAGCTCCACAACTCATTCTCGCGCCGCGTGTCCATTGTCGTTTTCTCCAGGGCGTGATGCAGCAGTCGGCCGATGCGGTTCAATCGAGCCGCAACGGCTGATGAAAGACGGGCAGATCGATGCGCCGGTCTTCCGCGGGAACGACCACCGCTTCGGCGCTCAGTACATGATCGAGCATCACGCGCCGGGCGCGCACGGCATTGCCGGAGCGGAACGCGGCCAGCAGACGCTTGTGAAAATCGATATTCTCGCAGGTGAAGCTGGATGCGAATTCCTGCACGCCGAGCTTGCCGATCAGATGCCTGATGGCTTCGTTGACGAACCGGCACATCAGGCCGAGCAGCGGGTTGGGACAGGCCTCGATCAGGATGTCGTGGAAATCGATCTCGGCGTGGCGATGATGTTCCCAATCGGCATCGCCGTCGGGATGATGCTCCTGGACCGCGATCGCCTTTTCCAGTGCGGCGAAATGCTCCGCCGTAAGGTGGCCGATCACGCTGAAGGCGAGCTCCGGCTCGATCAGCCGGCGGATCTGGTAGATCTGCGCGGTGCTGGTCGACTGGAAATAGAAGTAGTTGCTGAGCAGGCCGACGATCCGGTTGATCGACACCGGCGCCACCCGCGCGCCGCCGCCGGGACCGGTGGTGTTCTGCACCAGCCCCTGCACCTCCAGGGACTTGAGCGCCTCGCGGATGGTCGAGCGGCTGCAGCCGAACATCTCGATCAACTCGCCCTCCTGCGGCAGCCGGTCATTTGGCTGCAAGCCGGCCTGGAAGATGTGGCTGCGGATCAGGTCGGCGACCGCGTCCGAGCGCTTGCGCTTGATCGAGGCGCGGCGCGAGGGGTCGAGGGACGGGAGAGCCGATTTATCCATTTTATGATCATAAATAGGTCCGGCACGGTATGGCAAGACGTTTCCGCCGGCCGCCCGGGCTACATCGGTCAATAGTCCCGTTCCAGAAACGCAGAAATCGACGCTGCGGACTCAGGATCGATCAACATCTGATGCCTAGAATGCCACGGCAAATTCCAATGAGGCCGGTATGACAGGCGACGAAGTTCGAGATCAGGCTCAATCCGGTGGCGGCGTGGGACTGTCCGACGAAAACCTTGCGCTCCACCGAAGCGCCATCCAGAGCCGCATTACGTTTCAAGGCCTTGCGACCCGGCCATTCGAGGGGCTGTCGTGGGACTACTTCCTCGCGGATGTCGAGCTGGAAGCGCGCGCTGCGCGCATCGGGATGCGCGACACGACCATCGGGTCGTACTGCGACACCATACAGTTGCTGCCTGCGGCCGCGATCGTCCGCCTGGATGCAGCGCTTTCCGTCTACTTCCTGCCTCCCGAGCCCGAGAGCGAGGCTCACGTCGATTACCTCTTGCGACCGCTGGACGCCGCGACGGCAAAGCGGATGCGGCAGCGTCGGCATGCCGTTCACGCCATGCAGGCCGTGGCGCAACAGCAGGAAGAGGCCAGAAAAAGGCGGCTGCGCCGGACGAAGAACTCAAGTCGCAATATTGGCCGTGTCCGCATGCGGCGCTGAGTACCGAGCCCGACGACTTCCTGCTCTGGATCAAGGATCAGACGCCCGACACCTGGCACGTCATCGTCGACAGCTGGGATCACAACAGCGACGATCGGGATAGCGTGATCGAATGGATCTTCGAGCAGCCGAACTGCGACCTCGGCACGGCCGCGCAATACTTTTTCATCGCGGCATTGGGGCTCGCCAACGAGGAGCCGGCGCAACTCAGTTCCGGCTATCGGCGCAAATGGCATCTCATGAAGCGCGTGGCCGACAACTGGCAACGCGGACATTATCTGCGCAATGAATTGCAGCCCTCAATTCAGCCGTCCGACGTCCAATACTACGACGAGTTGGTGGCGCGCCGGGAGGCCAGTGGTCGTCCGCTGCCGTGGACAGTGCCGGGACCGAAACTGCGCCGGTTTGGCGGACGGCAGGCGAATTCAGCGTATTACTACGAGGACTGCCATTTGAGGCTGGGCTTTACGGCTTGGAAACAGCAGCGCGAGCAATTCGGGTGCGGCAGGGACTTTCCGCGCTGTTGCCAAGAATGATCACGCCTCCTCAATTCGACAGGCGCTGCGCCTCGAGGCCGCGGCTGTAACGCGACATCGCAAAGCAGAACACGAAGTAGATCACGCCGACGAACAGCGTACCCCCCGGTCGCTTGGCATCGCCCCGAGGCAAAGCGCCTACGCGGTCAAAGGGTCGACCGGACGCTGGACGATGGTGATGACGAGGAGCCCGCGGAACCGAGGCGGCGTCTCGCTTAAAGCGGACTATGGTTCACGGTGTGGCGCATCTGGCGACAAAAGCCCTCCACGAACTGCGCGAGCGCCTCGAAATTGACCAGCAGCCTTTCGGCCTGCTCCCGGTCAACCGAACCAGGGGCAAACGATTCCGCCAGACGCCGCTGGCGATCTGCGCGATCCCGGCACGCTGCGGCCCTGCTTTCGGCAAACTCCAGTTGCTCGTGTCGGCGGCCGAGCTTGTCTTCTTCCTCAAGCAGCCGCCTGTTGAGCATCGATCTCGTGTTGGTTGGAACGTCCGGGCGCTTCAGCAGATCCAGATAGTGGTCGATGTTTGCGCGCGCGGTATACTCGTTCACGTATGTGCCTCCCGCCAGTCGCAGTCTCGGTCGGCGAGGCTTGGCTTCAACATTCAGGAGTTGCTCGATCTCCGCCAGGAGTTGGCGAAGCTCATCGGTCGAAAACCCTTGCAGGGCATCGTGGACCTGGTTTCGGGTACTCTCGGGATAGGAGGCGTTGTCTTCGGCCATTGGCGTACGGCAAAAATCAAAGTAACGCCCTGTCAGGGCCGAACCAAATCAACAAATCAACGGCAGCATTTGCGTTCAGTCCAGATCGAACGATGCCCGCGCGAACAATGATTTCTGTCATCGCGCGCGCTCGCGAATCCAATGGCGCTCAAGATAAGTTACGGGCGGAACATCGCCTAGTGCACTCTGTGCCAGCCGCGCCTTTGCGCCAACCATCGGCCAAGTCTTGGTTGCCGCATCGTTAAAGCCAGAACAGGCCGCTCCAGAAATCAAAGCACACGGCTGCGGATGCGAACAGGCCGGCACCGAAGGATGCAGCATGTGAGGGAGGCAAGCGAGCGATGGGCCGCTATTGTGAAAACGCCCAGTAAAGGTGCTTCTCGTCTTCCGACAACAGCCTCACATGGTTGATAAAGTCCCAGACCATTTCTCCGAAGGCACTGCCGCCGCCCTGGCTCGACTTGGCGGATACCATATCGAGCTCGTACCAGCCCCTGTACATTTCCTCGTCGATGCCTTCCAAGCGGTCCTTCATGGCCTGAGCATTGAAAGCGCCGCAAGATTCGGTGAACAGGCTTCTGACCGGATGGATTTGCCACATGCCGCGATGGCGCTCTTCGCTGCCCTGCTGCCCGTAGACACCCGACTCTCCACTGAACGGAAACGCGCCGCGCGTCGCCTTGATCATCTCGCGGCGCTTGGCGTTGCCTTCCTTGATGTCGACATACACCGACATGACCATATCGTTGTAGTACCAGAGGTCCAGGCACGCCGGATATCCAGCGTTCAGGATCACTTGCACGAGCTTTTTGATACGCTGCCCCTTGTAGCCCTTCATGCCCTGCGCAAGCGCAAGCAGGCGCATCAGAAACGTCTTGGCATCATTTGGAGTTCAGACGCAGATATCCTCGGCCTCGAAATCGATCGGATCATGATCGACGGGCGGGATGTAGATGATGCCGGGATTGGCCGAATTGCTGAACATCCAATTGTTGCCGCTAGGGCTGACCTTGACGCATCCCACATAGTGGCTGAGGTACCAGTTCACGACATCGGGGTCGTCGGTCATGAAGTTGAAATAGATCAGCTCCTTGACTCCGACACTGAACTTCTCGGCGACGGTGTGCCAGTCTTCCTGGGGCCGGGTATCTCCCGGTCGGACGGGCCCGTGGGGCCGGTAGGGAATGCCGCCTTGCATCAATCCCCAATTGCGTGGGACGGGCATGCCCTTTGGCGGTCGCTCGATCGGGTGAGGCGAGCGTTTCGGGGGCGCCATGGCATCGATCTCCTCATATGCGGCGTGATCGCATCACATGAGTGCAAGTTGCCGCTGCCGGGGTTCACACACTCACGGAGATGTTTTCCACTTTCTCAAGCTTGTCCGGATGGGGCATATCAGGTTCCGCGCAAAGCGGATCGATCCATCACGGCAGGCTGCAAAAACGTCCCATGCGACGAAGGAAAATGCGATGCGACCCAGACAAACGCATAGAGGTCGAGGCTTCGCGCTCGAACGTGATCACCACCTCAGCCGTGCGCGCGCTGCACCTCGAGGCCGCGGCTGTAGCGCGACATCGCAAAGCAGAACACGAAGTAGATCACGCCGACGAACACATAGACCTCGACGCTGAAGGCCTGCCAGGCCGGATCGACGATCGCGGTCTTGGCGGTGGTCAAGAGATCGAAGATGCCGATGATCAGGACCAGGCTGGTGTCCTTGAAGAAGGCGATGAAGGTGTTGACCAGCGGCGGGATGACGTGGCGGATCGCCTGCGGCAGCACGATCAGCGCGTTCTTCTCCCAGTAGGACAGCCCGAGCGCGTCGGCGGCCTCATATTGTCCGCGCGGCACCGCCTGCAGACCGCCGCGCACCACTTCCGCAAGGTAGGCGCCGGCATAGAGGATGAAAGCGATCTGGGCGCGCAGCAGTTTGTCGATGTTGACGCCGTCGGGCATGAACAGCGGAAACATGACGCTCGCCATGAACAGCAGGCTGATCAGCGGCACGCCGCGGATCAGCTCGACATAGAGCACGCAGAGCGAGCGGATCGCCGGCAGCTTGGAGCGGCGGCCGAGCGCGACCAGGATTCCGAGCGGGAAACCGAACGCCAATCCGAAAGTCGCCAGGATCAGCGTCACCGGCAGCCCGCCCCAGCGGTCCTGCGTGACAAAGGACATGCCGAGAAAGCCGCCCACATCAGGCACCCGATCGCGATCAAGGCCGCAGCCCACAGCAGGAACAGCTCCTTGCGCCAGAAGCTGCGGCGGCTCGAGATCACGAACAGCGCAATGAAGATCACGACCGCGAGCGCCGGCCGCCACTGCTCGCTGAACGGATAGGTGCCGAACAGGATGAAGCGGTACTTCTCGGGGATCACCGCCCAGCAGGCGCCGACGCCGCGCAGCGCGCGGCAGGCGCTGGTGTCGTTGCCCGAGACGATCCAGACCGCGTTGGCGATGCCCCACTGCCAGAGCGCGATGCACGCCTTGCCGAGCACGAACAGCAGCAGCAGCGTCATGATGCTCGACGTCACGGACGCGAACAGGTTGGCGCGCAGCCAAGCCACGATCTGGCCGCCGAGCGTGCGCCGCGCGCGGCGCCGGCCGATCGGCAGCGGATCCTGCGGAAGGTGTGCGACCGAGCTCATGTCAGCGCTCCACCAGCGCGATCCGCGCATTGTACCAGTTCATGAACAGGCTGATGCCGAGGCTGATGGTGAGGAACACCATCATGATCAGCGCGATCGACTCGATCGCCTGCCCGGTCTGGTTCAGCGTGGTGTTGGCGATCGAGACGATGTCCTGGTAGCCGACCGCGACCGCGAGCGACGAATTCTTGGTCAGGTTCAGATACTGGCTGGTCATCGGCGGGATGATGACGCGCAGCGCCTGCGGCAGCACGATGTGTTGCAGCACGAAGCTGCGCTTCAGCCCGAGCGCCTTGGCGGCGTCCGACTGGCCGCGCGGCACCGCCTGGATGCCGCTGCGTACGATCTCGGCGATGAACGCCGAAGTATACGTGACCAGCGCGATCAGCAGCGCGAAATATTCCGGCGCAAGGGTCAGCCCGCCGACGAAGTTGAAGCCGCGCAGCTCGGGCAGCATGACGCTCCAGCTCGCACCCAGAAGCCACGACACCAGCGCCGGCAGCGCGATGATGAGGCCGAGCGCGTAGGGCCATGCCGGCCGCGCCTTGCCGTCGAGCATCTGCTGCGCGATCAGGCGGCGCCTGACGATGATGAAGACGATCACGCCGGCGACCAGCGCAACGAGCGTCCAGCCATTGGCCTCATGCAGCGGCACCGCCGGCAGCACCAGGCCGCGGTTGGACAGGTAGACCCCATCGACCGGCTTCCAGGCCTGGCGCGCCGCCGGCAGGCCCTGCATCAGCACGTACCAGAACAACAGCTGCAGCAGCAGCGGCAGGTCGCGCAGCACCTCGACATAGACGGCGGCGAGCCGCGCCAGCAGCCAGTTCGACGACAACCGCGCGATGCCGACCAGCGTGCCGATCACGGTCGCCAGCACGATGCCGATGACCGCGACGCGCAGCGTGTTGACGACGCCGACGATGAAGGCGCGCAGATAGGTGTTCTTCGGCGTGTAGTCGATCCAGCTGTCGGCGATCGGCATGCCGGCTTCACGGCCGAGGAAGGCAAAGCCGGTCGAGATGCGCCGCACCGAGAGATTATGAACCGCGTTGGACCACAGCCATGCGACGACGGCGACCGCGATGGCGACCACAAGGATCTGCCAGAACAGGCCCGCGACGCGGGGATCGCTGAGCGAAAGCCGCCAGGGCCGGGCGGGAGGGCGTTTCGGCGTCGATGTCGTCACAGCACAAGGACCCCAGTGAGAAGCGATCTTCTGCCATGCGCAAGAGCGTTTTCGAGCGAAGCCTGTCCCGGACTTGATCCGGGATGGGTACCGGTTCGCGTGAAGAAGACGCGTCAACCTCAAATCCTGCGCGCGTCATATGTTGCACCAAATTAATATTTGTGCAACATATGTTTCATGGCCCAGGCTCAGCCGAAACCATCGCCCCTGAACGAATTGTGCAGCGCACTACCGTCGCTGCCGATGCGCTTGCAGGAGGTCGGCCGGTTCGTCGCCGCCAATGATTACGACGCCACCACCCGCTCGATGCGCGAGCTCGCCTCCGTCGCCGGCGCCGATCCTGCCTCATTCACCCGTCTTGCCAAGGCGCTCGGCTATTCCGGCTGGGACGAATTGCGCGCCGCGCTCACCGAGGCGCGCCGGCCGGCGCAGGGCTCGCCGTTCTCCGGCCGCGCCAGGAGCCGCCGCGCCGGGCCAAATGCCGATGTCAAACTGGTGCACGACAAATTGGAAGCCGAGACCGCGGGCCTTGCGCGGATTTCAGCGAGCGCGATCGCGGACGCCGCGCGTGCGCTGCACTCGGCTGACCGGATCTGGATATCAGGGTTTCGCAGCTGCCGCAGCGTCGCGGAACTGCTGACCTATCAGCTTCGCCTGTTCCGCCCCGATGCCGTGCAACTGGTCGGCGGCTCCGGCCCGTTCGATCTCGACCACGGCGCCTTCCGCTCAGGCGACGCCGTGGTCGTGATCGGCTTTGCGCCCTACACCCTGGTCAGCGTCGAGACGGCGCGCGCCGCGCATCAGGCGCGCGCCGCGCTGATCGCGATCGCCGACACCATCACAGCTCCGATGGCCGAAGGCGCCGATCATCTGCTGCTGTTCGAGGCCGCCTCCTCGCCCGGCTTCTTCCCGAGCCTGACCGGCGCGATCGCAGTCGCCCAGTCGCTGGCGGCCGTCGCCTTTACGCTGGGCGGCGCGAGCGCAAAACGCAAGCTGGAGGAGACCGAAGGCCGGCTTGCCGAGATGTCGCAATATTTTGTCGAGAAAGGATGAGTGTCATGGCAGCCAACAAGAGCCGCGTGATGCATCGCAGCCTGCGCGAGACCCCGCCGAAGGCCGTCGGCGGCGACGGCGTCTGGCTGATCGCGGAGGATGGCCACCGGATTCTGGATTCCTCCGGCGGCGCCGCGGTGTCGTGCCTCGGCCATCAGCATCCGCGCATCCTGGCCGCGATCGCCAAGCAGGCTTCAAAGATCGCCTATGCCCATACCGGCTTCTTCTCCTCCGAGCCTGCGGAAGAGCTCGCCGAGCGGCTGGTCGGCCACGAGCCCGGCGGCCTCGGCTATGTCTATTTCGTCAGCGGCGGGTCGGAGGCGATCGAGGCCTCGATCAAGCTGGCGCGGCAATATTTCATCGAGCGCGGCGAGCCGAAGCGCGCGCGCTTCATCGCGCGCCGCCAGAGCTATCACGGCAATACGCTCGGCGCGCTGTCGGCCGGCGGCAATGCCCTGGCGCCGCGAGCCCTACGCGCCGCTGCTGTCGCCCTCGTTCAGCCATGTCACGCCGGCCTTCGCCTATCACGAGAAGCGCGACGATGAATCGGAGGCGGCGTTCGTGGCGCGCCTTGCCGCCGAACTCGAAGCCGAATTCCAGCGGCTCGGCCCCGAAACGGTCGCGGCGTTCATCGCCGAGCCCGTGGTCGGCGCCACCGCCGGCTGCGTGCCGGCGCCGGAGGGTTACTTCAAGGCGGTGCGCGAGATCTGCAGCCGCCACGGCGCGCTCCTGATCCTCGACGAGGTGATGTGCGGCATGGGCCGCACCGGCACGCTGCACGCCTGGGAGCAGGAAGGCATCTCGCCCGACATCCAGGCGGTCGCCAAGGGCCTCGGCGGCGGCTATCAGCCGATCGGCGCGATGCTCGCCAGCGGCGCGATCGTCGACACGGTGCGCAGCGGCTCCGGCGCATTCCAGCACGGCCACACCTGATCTGGCGCATCCGCTCGCCTGCGCCGCCGCGCTCGAGGTGCAGAAGGTGATCGCTGAGGAGAAGCTGCTCGACCAGGTCAGGGAGCGCGGCCGCCAGCTCGAGCAGCGGCTCACCGAACGCTTCGGCAATCATCGTCATGTCGGCGACATCAGGGGCCGCGGCCTGTTCTGGGGTATCGAGCTGGTCGCCGACCGTGCCACGCGGCAGCCGTTCGATCCCAAGCTGAAGCTGCATCAGCGGATCAAGTCCGCGGCCTTCGCCGGCGGGCTCGGCTGCTATCCGTCGGGCGGCACCGCCGACGGCCAGCGCGGCGATCACGTGCTGCTCGCCCCGCCCTATATCGCGACGTCCGGCGACATCGACATGATCGTCGAACGGCTAGGCGCTGCGGTAGACAGCGCGCTGAAGGATATTGGTCACGGAGCATGATCCGGAAAAGTGGGCACCGGTTTTCCCGCGACAAACGCGAAGCGTTTGCGCAGGGATCATGCGCAAACATGAGGAGGAGGAAGACATGCTGAGGGGTATCATCACTCTAACCGTTCTCGCCGCAGGCATTGCGGGCGCGAGCGCGGCGACGCTCGACACCGTCAAGCAGCGCGGCACGCTGGTGTGCGGCGTCTCGACCGGCTTTGCCGGCTTCTCGGCGCCGGACTCGCAAGGCAACTTCAAGGGTCTCGACGTCGACTATTGCCGTGCGCTTGCCGCCGGCGTGCTCGGCGATCCCGCCAAGGTGCGCTACGTCGCGCTGACCGCGCAGAACCGCTTCACCGCGCTGCAGTCGGGCGAGATCGACGTGCTCTACCGCAACTCGACCCAGACCTTTCTGCGCGGCACCACGCTTGGGCTGCGGCAAGGACCAGTCAATTTCTACGACGGTCAGGGCTTTGTCGTGAAGAAGGACCTCGGCGTGAAGGAGTTGAAGGACCTCAAGGGCGCCACCGTGTGCGTCGCCCAGGGCACCACGCATGAAGTGACGCTCGGCGACTACGGCCGCGCCAACGGCATCGACTGGAAGCCGCTGGTGTTCGACCGCGTCGACACCATGTACCAGACCTTCTTCGGCGGCCGCTGCGATGCCATGACCCAGGATGCTTCCGCGCTCGCGGGCGCGGTCGCGACCGCAGCCCCGAAGGCCGATGACTACGTCGTGCTGCCGCAGACCATCAGCAAGGAGCCGCTCGGCCCGTTCACCCGCAACGGCGACGAGGTCTGGAGCGACATCATCACCTGGCTGCACTACGGCCTGATCGAGGCCGAAGAGCTCGGCGTCACCCAGGCCAATACCGACGAGATGGCGAAGTCGCAAATCCCGGCGATCCAGCGCCTGCTCGGCGCGTCGGGCGATCTCGGCTCGCGCCTCGGCCTCGACAACAAATGGCTGGTCGCCGCCATCAAGGCCGGCGGCAATTACGGCGAAATCTTCGAGCGCAATGTCGGCAAGGCCAGCCCCTTGAAGCTCGAGCGCGGCCTCAACGCCACCTGGAGCAAGGGCGGGTTGATGTACGCGATTCCGTTCAAGTGACCGAAGTTACCTCGCCCCGCCTGCGGGGAGAGGTCGGATTGCGAAGCAATCCGGATGAGGGGGCGCCTCCGCATACCCTCCTCTCACCTGTTACGACGATAGAGCCCCTCACCCCAACCCTCTCCCCGCGAAAGAGCGGGGAGAGGGAGAGCAAGAAACATCGATGCGCATCACCCTGATTCACGCCCTGAAACACTCGATCGTGCCGATCGAAGCATCGTTCGCACGGCATTGGCCGGAGGCGCGGCTGATGAACCTGCTCGACGATAGCCTGTCGGCGGACCTCGCGCGCGACGGCAAGCTTGACGAGCGCATGACCGAGCGATTTCTGACCATGGGCCGCTATGCGGCAAGCACCGGCGCCAATGGCATCCTGTTCACCTGCTCGGCGTTCGGGCCGTGCATCGAGGCGGTGGCGCGCGCGCACGCGCCGATGCCGGTGCTGAAGCCGAACGAGGCGATGATCGAGCAGGCGGTGGCGAAGGGCAAGCGGATCGGCCTGCTCTCGACCTTCCCGCCGACGTTGGTGTCGATGCCGCCGGAATTTCCGCCACAGGTCACGCTGGTGCCGAAACTTGCCGATGGCGCGCTGGCAGCGCTCGACCGCGGCGACCGCGCCGAGCATGACCGCATCGTCGTCGAGGCGTCCAAGGAGCTGCGCAACTGCGACCTGATCGCGCTCGCGCAGTACAGCATGGCGCCGGCGGCCGAGCGCGTCGCCGAATTCACCGGCCGCGAGGTGCTGACGACACCCGACAGCGCGGTGCTGAAGCTAAAGGCGATGCTGGGGGTTTGATCTCCGTCATTGCGAGCCACCCGGTCGGCGCGAAGCGCCGCCGGATGACAGGCTCCGCGAAGCAATCCATTTCACCGCATACGCGGATCGATGGATTGCTTCGTCGCTTCAGCGCAAAATTGCTTCGCAGTTTTGTCGCGAGCTCCTCGCAATGACACAAGGTCGCGGCTCACGCCCCCGCGTCGTGCACGTTCAGATCGACGCCTTGCGGATCCCTAATCGTCGACACCGTGATGAGCGAGATCAGCGACAGCACCGCGATGTAGACGCCGACGCGCCAGGACTGGCCGTAGGTGCCGATGATCCATTGCGCGATCATCGGCGCGAAGGCGCCGCCGAAGATGGCGCCGAGCGCATAGCCGATCGAGACGCCGGAATAGCGCACCTTGGCCGGAAACAGCTCGGCATAGAGCGCCGCCTGCGGGCCATAGGACAGGCCGAGCGCGATGGTGAGCCCGACCGCGCTGACGAAGAACAGCAAGAGGTTCTTGCTGTCGATCAGGAACCACATCGGCACCGCCCACAGCACCATCAGGGTGTAGCCGATCTGGAAGCAGCGCACGCGGCCTATTTTGTCGCCGAGGATACCGCCGAGCAGCGTGAAGATGAACCAGCTCACCGCCGCGAGCGTGCCGATCAGCAGCAGCTGCTCCGACGGCATCTTCAGCGTGTTGGCGCCGTAGCTGATGATGAACGCGATCAGGATGTAGCCGGCTGCATTGTTGGCCATGAAGATCAACGCGGTGCGCAGGATCTCCTTGCTGTGATTGCGCATCAGGTCGCGCAGCGGTGCAGAGGATTCCTTGTGCCGCCGCTGCATCGCCTGGAACACCGGAGACTCTTCGACCGTGCGGCGGATCACGATGCCGACGACGATCAGCACGATCGACAGCAGGAACGGAATCCGCCAACCCCATTCGATCATCGCCTGCTTGCCGAGCGTCGCGGTGAGCACCCACAGCACGCCGGTCGCCAGGATCATGCCGAGCGGCGTGCCGATCTGCGGGAACGAGCCGAAGAAGCTGCGCTTGTCGACGGGCGCCGATTCCACCGCCATCAGCGCCGCGCCGCCCCACTCGCCGCCGGCCGAGAAGCCTTGCAGGATGCGCAGGAGAATGAGGAGTGCCGGCGCCCAGGCACCGATCTGTGCGTAGGTCGGCAGCAGGCCGACCAGCGCGGTCGCCGCCCCCATCAACAACAGCGTGACGACGAGCATGTTCTTGCGCCCGAAGCGGTCGCCGAGATGGCCGCAGACGATGGCCCCGAACGGGCGGAACAGGAATGAGAGGCCGAGCGTCGCGAACGAGACGATCTGCGCCAGCAGCGGATTGTTCGCGTTCATCGGCGCGAAGAACAGCGCGCCGAACACCAGGCCCGCCGCCTGGGCATAGACGAAGAAGTCGTACCACTCGATGGTGGTGCCGACGAGCGTTGCAGTGAGGACCTTGCGCTCCTCATCCGACAGTTCAGCGCCGCGCGAGCGCGCGGACAGTTCGATGGACATGTCGCCTCCCCAAAACCCGTTCTTGAACCTGTTCTTGGCCGCGCGGGCGTGGTCGGCGGCGATGCGCCTGCCCCGCACGGATGCTGGGCCCGGGATTAGCAGAGGTTTCCGCACCACACGAGCAAAATAGTTGCATCCGCAACGATATTCGGCGAATTGTGCTTTTGGCCCGGTTCCCGACTCCGCTACCTCGACCGCGATCGGCGGGCAGCTATCCCGAAACGCCGATTGTGCATCGCAACACGATCGCTACGATGCGAGGATTGCCAAGAGGTTGCTAAGTGTCTGACATTAATGCCGATGCCTGGGTTTCCTCAGGCCACCGCCCGATGGGCTTTCCCGAATTCGTCGTCGTCATCGCCTCGATCATGGCGCTGAACCCGCTGGCGATGGACATGATGCTGCCGGCGCTGCCGAACATCCGCTCCGCGTTCCAGATCGCCGATGCCAACCGCCCGCAGATGGTGCTGTCGATCTTCCTGGTAGGCTTCGGCGTCGGCCAGTTCGTGATGGGCCCGCTGTCGGACCGCTTCGGCCGCCGCCCGGTGCTGCTCGGCGGCATGACCGTCTACACCATCGCCGGCCTGCTCGCGATCATGGCGCCCTCGTTCGAGACGCTGCTGCTGGCGCGCGCGCTGCAAGGGCTCGGCACCGCGGCGACCCGCGTGATCGCGACCTCGATCGTGCGCGACTGCTACGCCGGACGGCGGATGGCGAGCGTGATGTCGCTGGCGATGATGGTGTTCATCGCAGTTCCCGTAATCGCGCCGTCATTCGGCCAGGCGGTGATGCTGCTGACGCATTGGCGCGGCATCTTCGTGCTGCTGATGATCTATGGCGTGATCGCGCTGGCCTGGAGCGCGATGCGGATGCCGGAGACGCTGCCGCTGGAATTGCGCAAGTCGCTGGCGATCCCGGAGGTCTTGTCAGCGTTTCGCCAGACCGTCACCAACCGCCAGACGCTCGGCTATGCGCTCGCCGCCGGTGGCGTGCAGGGCTCGCTGTTTGCCTTCGTGTTCTCCTCGCAGCAGATCTTCACGGAGATATTCAAGCTCGGACACTACTTCCCGGTCGCGTTCGCGGCATGCGCCGTCGGCGTCGCGATTGCCGGCTTCCTCAATTCGCGCATCGTCGGCCGCATCGGCATGCGGGTGATCTCGCACGCCGCGCTGACCGGCTTTGCCGTCGTCGCAGGCGCCCTGCTGCTGGCGGTGAAGACCGACACGCTGTCGCTGCCGCTGTTCATGGTGCTGTCGGGCCTGATGATGTTCGCGTTCGGGCTGATGATGGCGAATTTCACCGCGCTCGCGATGGAGCCGCAGGGCAAGATCGCCGGCACC
The DNA here is from genome assembly GCF_051547665.1 of Bradyrhizobium sp. BR 1433. Lineage (NCBI taxonomy): Bacteria > Pseudomonadati > Pseudomonadota > Alphaproteobacteria > Hyphomicrobiales > Nitrobacteraceae > Bradyrhizobium > Bradyrhizobium sp. BR 1433. The sequence goes on along the minus strand of NZ_JBPUGG010000001.1, from coordinate 7,149,179 downwards.
GCCTCCTCGCTGTACGGCACGATCACGACGCTGCTCGGGATCGGCGTCGGCACCACGATCGGCCAGGATTACAACGGCACGCTGGCGCCGTTCGCGACCGGCTTCTTCCTCTGCACGCTGGCCGCGCTCGCCGTCGTCTTGGTGACGGAGAAGGGCCGGATGTTCCGGCCGCATCATCATCCGATTTGATTGATCCGTAGCCCGGATGCAGCGCAGCGCAATCCGGGACGGTGTTACCTGCGGCACGAACCCCGGATTTCGCTGACCCTGTCATCGGGCGCGCGTTCGCGCGACCCGTTGGCTCCATCCGGACTACGATCCTGACTTGACCCGCTGCTGTAGCCCGCATGAGCGCAGCGATATGCGGGGCAACTGTTCCCGGATATCGCTTCGCTCATCCGGGCTACGATTCTGAGATCGCGTCAGGCTTCGCGAGTCCGTCCGACGCTGCTTTGCGCCCGGGCGGGCGCCACCGCACGCCGCGTCGCCGCGAATCCCTCCATCCCGAGTTGCCACTGCAATCCGACGATCGCGCCCTTGGTCGGCTGCAGCAGCGCGAGCGCGCTAAACAGCGTGAACGGCAGCCAGATCGCCAGTTGCAGCCAGGCCGGCGGCGCGTAGTTCATCTCGAGCCACAGCAGCGCCGGCACCACGACGTGGCCGACCACGACGATCACGAGATAGGCCGGGAAATCGTCCGCGCGCTGCGGGGTGAAGTCCTCGCTGCAGACTTCACAGTGATCGGCGACCTTGAGGAAACGGCCGAACAGATGGCCGCGCCCGCAGTTCGGGCACTTCATGGTGAAGCCGCGCCACATCGCCTTTGGCAGGGAAACCGTCTCGGTCATCGTCGTTTTCCTTTCGCCGTCGTCCTTGACCTGATCTGCATGATCCATACAATATGCATTCGAGCACCTACAATCAAAGACAAAGCGTCGGATTGCATGGATTGGATCCCTACATTTTCGGAATGGCACGGCCCGATGTTCCTGCGCATCGTCGATGCGCTGGCCGCCGACATCGCGAGCGGTCGGCTGGTGCGCGGCCAGCGGCTGCCGACCCATCGCGCGCTGGCGTCAGCGCTCGATATCGATCTGACCACGGTGACTCGCGCCTATGGCGAGGCGCGGCGGCGCGGACTGCTCGACGCCCGTGTGGGCCAGGGTACGTTCGTCTCGGAGACCACCGCGCGCGCCACCTCCGACCTGCCCGCGCCCGTCAACATCGACCTGTCGATGAACCTGCCGCCGCAGCCGGTCGAGGCCAATCTCGACCTGCGCATTGCGCAGGGACTTGCGACCATTCGCTCCGAGGCCGGGTTCTCCGCCTATCTCGGCTACACGCGTCCGGGCGGCACCACTGAGGAGCGCGAGGCCGGCGCCGCGTGGCTCGCGCCGCGGGTGCCGCAGGCGGCGGCCGACCGCATCGTGATCTATCCGGGTTCGCAGGCGATCATCTTCAACACGCTGCTGGCGCTGACATCGCCGGGCGATGTCGTGGTGACGGAGGCGTTGACCTTTCCCGGCATCAAGGCCGCGGCGGCGCGGCTTGATGTCCGCCTGGTCGGGGTTGCGATGGACGCCGAGGGCGCGCGGCCCGAGGCGCTCGACGAGGCCTGCCGCAAGCACAAGCCGAAGGCGGTCTATCTGGTGCCGACGCAGCAAAACCCGACCACGGCGACGATGAGCGCGATCAGACGCAAGGCGATCGCCGATATCATCAGCAAGCGCGGCTGCGTCCTGATCGAAGACGACGTCTACGGGCCGCTCGAACCACAGATGGCGCCGATCGCAACCCTGATTCCGGAACGCACCTACTACGCCGCGAGCATCGCAAAATGCATCGCGCCCGCCCTGCGCGTCGCCTATCTCCTGGCGCCCGATGCCGCCGCCGAGCAGCGCATGCGCGCCGGCATGCAGGCCACCATGCAGATGCCGCCGTCGCTGATGGTCGCGCTGGTCACGCAATGGCTGCGCTCCGGCGTCGCCGCGGACATCATCCGCGCCATTCGCAACGAGGCGGCCGCGCGCCAGCAGCTTGCGACCCGCTTCCTCAAAGGCGTCAGCTATGCGGCGCGGCCGGCGAGCCACCATCTCTGGATGCCGCTGCCGAAGCATTTCGACGGCACCGACCTGCTGTCGCACCTGATGCGCAACGGTCTCGCCGTGGTCGGCGAAGACGCCTTTGCGGCGGGCGAAGCCGCGCCGCGTGGCCTGCGCGTGTCGCTGGGTGCGGCGCGCAACCGCGCCGAACTGAGCCAGGCGCTGCAGGTGCTGTCGAATGCGGTGCGTACGCCCGTCGGCGCTACCCAAATCGTATAATTCCGGCGATCGCCGGGAATAAACTCGCTCCAAAATGATTATGGTGCGCGGGAGCGCACGCCGTTAAAACTCTGCGCTCAGGGCATCAGGCAGGGGCAGGCTTTTCAATGTCGTGCGGGTATGATCGGGCAGTCCACCGTGCTGTGCTGACGCTTCGCGGAGCAGTGACCGCGATCGGTTGTCTTGCAGTTGTCATATCAGGCGCGGCGCGCGCCTCCGATGCCCCTGCCCCGGTGCCGGAAAAACTCGAACGCATCACCGCATTCTTTGACAACGAGGTTGCGGCGGGAAAAATTCCGGGCGCAGTCATCCTGATCCAGCAACACGGCAAGCCGGTCTATCTGAAGACCTTCGGCTATCGCGACGTCACAACCAAGTCGCCGATGCGGCCGGATACGATGTTCGCGCTGCACTCGATGACCAAGCCGATCACCAACACCGCCGCGATGATGCTGGTCGACGAAGGCAAATTGTCGCCGCAGGACCCGCTGTCGAAATACATTCCGGCTTTCGCCGACGTGAAGGTCGCCATCGAACCGGATGGTGGAAACGATCCGGCCAAGGTTGAGCTGGTGCCGCCGATCCGGCCGGTGACCATCGAAGATATCATGCGGCACACGTCGGGCATCACCTACGAATATATCGGTGCCGACTGGATCCAGAAGATCTACCGCGCAGGACATCTGTTCGACGGCAAGTTCGACAACGAGGAATTCGTGGCGCGGCTAGCCAAGCTGCCGCTGTCGCGGCAGCCGGGCACGCTGTGGCGCTACGGCCATTCCACCGACGTGCTCGGCCGGGTGATCGAGATCGTCTCGGGCAAGACGCTCTATCAGTTCGAGAAGGAGCGCCTGTTCGATCCCCTGAAGATGAACGACACCAGATACGTGCTCGATGCGGAGACCGAACGGACAAGGCTCGCCGAGCCGCTGCCCTCGGATACCATCCTGATCGAGGGCGAGAACGACCGGCGCGCGCATCCGGAATGGGAATCCGGCGGCGGCGGCCTGGTATCGACCATCCTCGATTATGCGCGCTTCGCGCAGATGCTGCTCAACGGCGGCGAGCTGGACGGCAAGCGCTATCTCAGCCCCGCAGCCTTCAAGACCATGACGACGGACCATATCGGGCCGGGCTCCGGTGTCGGCCGCGACTATTGGTACTTTCCCGGCGACGGCTTCGGCTATGGCTACGGCATCGCCGTGCGCACCGATCCCGGCATTGCCAAGCCACCGCCGCCCGGCTCGATCGGCGAATTGAAATGGGACAGCGGCAGCGGAACCTATTTCGGCGTCGATCCGAAGCTCGACATGATCTACATCATGCTCGAGCAGACCCAGAACGAGCGCCAGCGCATTACGCCCGCGTTCCGCAAGCTGGTCTACGACGCGTTCCGCCCGGATTGACCTCCGCGATATCTTCGTCATTGCGAGGAGCTCGCGACAAAATTGCAGAGCAATTTTGCGCTGAAGCGACGAAGCAATCCCCAGGCCTATGAGGCACACATCCGCGCCTGGGTGGCGAAGGTCAACCATCTGGTGTGATGATCTCCTGCGAGTTCGGGCACGCAACGCCCGTCACACGCACTCCACTGTCGTCCCTGCGAAAGCAGGGACCCATACTCCGCAGCGGATATTGTGAACGGACTCGTCGTTCCAGCAAAGCAAGATAATCAGCATCGGTGGTTATGGGTCCCTGCCTTCGCAGGGACGACACTGAGATTGTTGCATCTATCCTCCGCTGCTTCCCTTACGCTATATACTATCGTATATATCGAGACGACAAGGCAGGCGGGTGAACAATCCGGTCGGGAACCCTGCAGACAACAACCATCGACCGGAGACGATCGCCAAGAAAATCCTGCCTGGTCCAACCAGGTTCATTGAGGAAACGCGATCATGATAAAGAACAATGCCGCCGCGGGACGTCCGCGCGCAACGGGAGAACTGCTAAAGATCCGCCGCGCATCGCTAGCGGCCATCATCCTTGCGCTCGGTGCGGCCGGCGCAGTGCGCGCCGAAACAGCTCCGGTCGGCGTTCCCGACAAGAGTTTTCCGGAGAGCGTGACCTCGACTTCCGACGGGACGCTCTACGTCGGCAGCTTCAACCATGGCGGCGTGACGAAGATCTCGGGCGGCAAGGCCGAGCAGCTGGTCAAGCCGGGCGCCGCCGACAGCCGCTCGACGCTGGGTGTGCTCGCCGACGAGAAGAGCGGCACGCTCTATGTTTGCTCCAACGACATCAGCGCTATGGGCGTGGCGGGGCCGAGCGACACCAAGGGCGCCTGGCTGAAAACCTTCGATCTCAAGAGCGGCGCGCCGAAGGGCAGCTTTGCCTTGAGCGATCCGAAATCGTTCTGCAACGACATCGTGGTCGGTGTCGACGGCACCGCCTATGTGAGCGATTCCTTCGGCCGTTCGTCTACAGCCTGAAGGCGGGCGGCACGGCGCTGGCGACGTTCGCGACCGATCCGCAGCTCGCGCCCGCCAAGGACGGCGTCGGGCTCGACGGCATCGCGATCGGCGCCGACGGCAATCTTTACGTCACGACCTTCATTCCGGCCAAACTGTTCAAGATCGAGATGAAGGACGGCAAGGCCGGCGCCGTGACCGAGCTGAAGCCGTCGCGGCCGCTCGACCACGCCGACGCGTTGCGTGCCCATGGCGGCGGCTTCCTGCTGATCGAGGGCAACGGCAAGCTCGACAAGGTCACGGTGAAGGGCAGCGAGGCTACCATCGACACCATCAAGGATGGCCTCGCCGAGCCGGTCTCGGTGACGCAGGTCGGCGATGTCGGCTGGGTCGCCGAGGGCAAGCTGTCCTACGTGATCGGCGACAACAAGGGCAAGGACCCCGGCCCGTTCAAGCTGACGCCGGTGGCGTTGCCGAGGTGAAGAGCGGGCTGAGTTACGTTTCGCGGCAAACTCCCGCTTGCGGGGTCGAGACGAGCGGAGCTCGCTCTTGGGTCGGATCGCATCGATAGATGCGATCCGGGTGGGGCTTTCTCCACGAGTCGCCGCGGCCGCTCGGCTCAAGCACGAACGCCTCTGGAATACTGGATCAGCCGCATGCGCGGGTGATGACATCGCGCTGTTTGACATCCTGAATTGCGATCCATCCTCAGCGTCGTCCCGGCGAAGGCCGGGACCCATAACCACCGCTGCAAATGGTTTACGCGATGCCGGAACGACGAGTCCCATCCACAACATCCGCTGCGGCGTATGGGTCCCGGCCTTCGCCGGGACGACGCCTGGAGGGAGCTGCGGCCGCTCCTGTCTCTAGAATATGGATCACCCCGCACGGGCGAGTGATGACCCTGCGAGGGGCATCTGCACGATTTCTGAATAGTAGAATAATACCACTGATTTGCCCGACGAGTCAAGTTGCCGTGTCTGCCGGCAGCCACCGGCTCCTTTGCATGGGGTTGTTTTCGATATTTTGGCAGTGCGCCCCTGCGTCTCGGCACCGATGCGGTCGCCCCGCCGTCACCACGTCATCCGCTAGATTACATAGAACCCGTGCGTGCCGTCGCGGCGCAGCTGCTCGACGAGGCCGTACTCCCAATCGAGATAGGCCTGCATCGCCTGCTCCGCGACGCCGGTGCCCTCATAGGGTCGCCGGTAGCAGTGCGCGGGATCGGGCCGCGGCACGATGCGCGGCGGGCCGACTTCGAGCCGGCCGTCATAGCCGCCGTCGAGCACATAGACCTCCCAGCCCATCTGCGCGAGCCAGGACGCCGTCATGTCGGCGCGGATGCTTTTGTCGTCGCTCAGCACGATGCGCGCGCCGCGCACGGGCGCGGCCATGTCGATTTCCTGCACCAGCTGGCCGCCGGCATAGTGACGGAAGCCGGCAAGGTGACCGGCCGCGTAATCCTCGGCATCGCGCACGTCGAAGCGATACAGCGTACGGTGCGTGTCCTCGTCCAGCGCGGCGAGTTCATCGATCCCGATGTGACGGACGCCGGCGCGATAGGCGACGTCGCGCGCATTGTCGCCTGCGCCCTCGAACGGACCGATGCCGCCGCGCTTGCTGGCGCCGTGCTCGAGATCGTGCTTCGCCAGCGTCCAGCCGATCGTGCCGTTGCGCAGCGCCCGCACCTTGTTGGGCAGTCCGGCATTGATCAGCGACTGCGTGCCGATGATCGAGCGGGTGCGGCCAGCGCAGTTGACGATGATGGTGGTGTCGGGATCGGGCGCCGCGCCGCCGGCGCGCAGCACCAGCTCGGCGCCGGGCACGCTGACCGAGCCCGGGATGTTCATGGTGGCATATTCGTCGAAGCGGCGGACATCGAGGATCGCGATGTTGGCCTTGTCCGAGATCAACGCGGCGACCTCGTCGGCGCTCAGCGACGGCGTATGCCTGCGCAACTCGACCAGCTCGCCGAACGCCTTGGCGTAGGAGTTGACGTCCTCGAACACCTCGTAACCGGCCGCCTTCCAGCCCCGCAAGCCGCCGGCGAGCGCGGCGACATCGCCATAGCCCAGCGCCATCAACTGCTCCGCGGCGGCAGCGACCAGCCCCTCGCCATTGTCATAGAGAACGATCGGCACGTCCTTGCGCGGCAATCGCAGCTCGGCTTCGAGCGCGATCCGGCCGGCCGCCATGTTGGCGGCAAACAGCGGATGGCCGCTAGCGAATTCCGCCTCATGCCTGACGTCGAGCAGCGCGATCTCCCGGCGCAGCAGCAGCGTTGCGCGGATGTCCTGGGGCGTGACGGAAGCAAGTGTCATGGAATGCTGGCCTGACAGAAGAAAATGGCAGGCTTGCTCTAGGCCGAAATCACGTCTCGTCAATGGCTTTAACCGACCCGCAACCCCGATCTTCACGAGCGGGGGTCCGGGGAACGAAAGCCCGCCATCCCGCTTTGCTCAACCGGGATGCACTTGCTACGTTCCCAATCGGCCCCGTTGGCGCCCGATCAGGCCTTCCGGACAAGAGAAGGTAGCGAGGCCAGCCTGAAGTTCTGGGAGGATGACCATGAGATCAGTCGGAAATGAACCCTTGTCGCGTCACGCCCTCGCCTTCGTGCTGGCCGGCGGACGCGGCAGCAGGCTTCAGGAGCTCACCGACAAGCGCGCCAAGCCCGCGGTCTATTTCGGCGGCAAGTCGCGCATCATCGATTTCGCACTATCCAATGCAGTGAATTCGGGCATCCGCCGCATCGCGGTGGCGACCCAGTACAAGGCGCACAGCCTGATCCGGCATCTGCAAGGCGGCTGGAACTTCTTCCGGCCGGAGCGAAACGAGAGTTTCGACATCCTGCCGCAAGCCAGCGCGTCTCCGAAACGATGTGGTATGTCGGCACGGCCGACGCGGTCTACCAGAACATCGACATCCTCGAAGCGCACGGCACCAAGTACATCCTGGTGCTCGCCGGCGACCACGTCTACAAGATGGATTATGAGATCATGCTGAAGCAGCATGTCGAAAGCGGCGCCGATGTCACGGTCGGCTGCCTTGAAATGCCGCGGGCTGATCCAGCGCCTTCGGCATCATGCATATCGACGAGACCGGCCTGATCCAATCCTTCCTCGAGAAACCCGCCGATCCGCCGCCGATGCCCGGCAAGCCCGACAAGTCGCTGGCCAGCATGGGCATCTATGTCTTCAATTCGGAATTCCTGTTCGACGAGTTGCGCCGCGATGCCGTTGACCCGAACTCGGCCCACGATTTCGGCAAGGACATCATCCCCTATATCGTGAAGCACGGCCGGGCGATCGCGCATCAGTTCAACGATTCCTGCGTCCGCTCCGGCGACGATCCCCGCTCCTACTGGCGCGATGCCGGCACCGTCGATGCCTATTGGGGCGCCAATATCGATCTCACCGACGTGGTGCCCGAGCTCGACCTCTACGATCGATCATGGCCGATCTGGACCTATGCCGAGATCACCCCGCCTGCCAAGTTCGTGCATGACGAGGACGGACGGCGCGGCCAGGCGGTGACCTCGCTTGTCTCCGGCGCCTGCATCATCTCAGGCGCGTCGCTGCGCCGCTCCCTGCTGTTCACCGGCGTGCACGTCAATTCCTACGCCAATATCGAGAATGCGGTGATCATGCCCTATGTCAATGTCGGCCGCGGAGCACGGCTCCGAAACGTCGTGATCGATCGCGGGGTGAGGATTCCGGAAGGGCTCGTGGTCGGCGAGGATCCCGAATTCGACGGCAAGCGCTTCCGCACCACCGAGAACGGGATCACGCTGATCACGCAGTCCATGATCGACAGGCTGGGAACATGACGCCCATCCGCGTCCTCGCAGTCGCCTCCGAAGTCTACCCGATCGTCAAGACCGGCGGCCTCGCCGACGTGGTCGGCGCGCTGCCGGCGGCGCTGAAGCAGCACGGCGTCACGACGCGGACGCTGGTGCCCGGCTATCCCGACGTGCTCAAGGCGCTGGCTTCGGCGGAGACGCTGCTGCACCGGCCGGAATTCTACGGCGGGCCGATCCGCGTGCTGGGTGGCACGCATGATGCCCTCGATCTGTTCGCGCTCGACGCGCCGCATCTCTATGCGCGGCCCGGCAATCCCTATGTCGGCCCGGACGGACGCGACTGGCCGGACAACGGCATCCGCTTTGCCGCGCTGTCGCGGATGGCGGCGGAAATCGGCCAGGGCGCGATCACCCCCTTTGTCCCCGACATCGTGCATGCGCATGACTGGCAGGCGGGCCTCGCACCCGCCCTCCTGCATTATGCCGGGCAACCGCGGCCCGGCACGGTGATGACCGTGCACAACCTCGCCTATCAGGGCCAGTTCTCGCCGGACATGCTTGCCGCGTTCGGCCTGCCGGGCGAATCCTACGCGCTGCATGGCGTCGAATATTACGGCACCATCAGCCTGTTGAAGGCCGGCTTGCAATTCGCCGACCGCATCACCACGGTGTCGCCGACCTATGCGCGGGAGATTCGAAAGCGACGAGGGCGGCATGGGGCTCGGCGGCCTCTTGCGCGAACGCGCCGACGTGCTGAGCGGCATCCTCAACGGCATCGACATATCGGTGTGGAATCCAGCCACCGATCCCGACATCGCGGCGCGCTTCAGCTCCGAGCAGCCGGCGGATCGCGCGATGAACAAGGCGGCGCTGCAGCGGCGCTTCGGGCTTGATCCAATGCCGGATGCGATGCTGCTCGGCGTCATCAGCCGGCTGTCATGGCAGAAGGGCCTCGACCTGCTGCTCGAGAACATTCCGACGCTGCTCGGCGAAGGCATTCAGCTTGCGCTGCTCGGCAGCGGCGATCGCGACCTGCAGGATCGCTACGCCGCGCTGGCGCGCGACAATCCCGGACGGATCGCGGTCGTGATCGGCTACGACGAGGCGCTGGCGCATCTGATCCAGGCCGGCGCGGACGCGCTCGCGGTGCCGTCGCGCTTCGAGCCGTGCGGCCTCACCCAGCTGTGCGCGCTGCGCTACGGCGCGGTCCCTGTTGTCGCCAATGTCGGCGGCCTTGCCGACACCGTGCTCGACTTCGACGAAGTCGCGATCACCGGCGATGCGCCGACCGGCGTCAAGTTCGCACCCGTCACCTCGGATGCGCTCGCCCACGGCTTGCGCAAGGCAAACCTGCTGTTCAACGACAAGGTGACATGGCGCCGGCTGCAGCAGGCCGGCATGGCCACCGATGTCTCCTGGCACAATCGCGCCGGCCGCTACGCCGCGCTCTATCGCGAGCTCGCGACGACGCGGCGCTAGAGCACGATCCGGAAAAGTGCGAACCGGTTTTTCCGCGACAAAACGCGAAGCGTCTTGCGCTGAGATCAGTTCAGCAGATCGCAGGACGCGATGCGGTTGATGTCGGCGAGGCGCCGGTCGGGATTTCCCTTGAGATCAAGGCTTGCGACGAGATCGAGCAGCCGGCCATAGGCGCGGTCGGCGACCGCGACCGGCAGCGGCTCCTCGTCGAAGGTTTCGACGTAGTTGCCGACGAGTCCGCTCAGCAGCCGGCAAACGCCGCGTTGCTCCGGGTCGTCCTTGCTCAGAATCTCGAGTTTTTGCTGGAAGGTCCTGAAGGTTCGCAACCCATGGGGCTGTTGCGAAAGCCAATTGTGCAAATCAGGATACAGATCGGTCATATCAGCCTCTTCAAAATGGAGAAGAAGCTACCGGCTTATACAGCTCATCACGGTTCCGCGCCATCGCGATTTTTGCATGCATCCTCTGCCCTGCCGCGCAGGCCGTGTCATTGGACCGGCACGTCCTGCGATTAAAGTCGCGCGAGGGCCGGCAAGATCCTGTAGCGCGCGATCTCGTGCGGATAGTCGCCGCGATTGGCGAGCAGCACGATGCCGAGCCTGCGCGCCGGCACCAGGCCGACATAGGCTGAGGCGTTATTGAGACCGCCCGGCTTGTCGATCACGGTGATGCCGTCCAGCCGCACATGCTCCCATGCCATCGCCTGGCCGAACTTTTCGTCGACGCGAAAACTCTCCCGCTCGGTCATCTGCAACGCTGCGCGCAATTCGGGATCGATCACCGCGCCGTCGAGGCAGGCGCCCAGCAATATGCCGAGATCGCGCGCCGATGAGAACATCTGGCCGGTGCCTGGAAAATCGTAATAGCGCTGCTGATTGCCCGGCGCACCGATCGCCGTGCCGTCGTGGGAGTAGCCCTGAACCACCCGCTGCATCATCTCGGGCGCCATCCTCGCGCGGTCGTCCTCGCTGCGGTCCGGAACGAAGGTCGACGTCATTCCGAGCGGCTTGAGGATTCGGCTCCCGATCAACGTCGCGATCGGCATCTCATAGCGCCGCTCCAGCACCAGCTGCAGCAGGACATAGCCGGCATGGCTGTAGATGCGCTGCTTGCCCGGCTGCTCTCCTGCCGGCGGCGTCCATGCATTGAGCATCGCGATGAACTGATCACGGCTGAAGGTCCCTCCGGCCATGGCGGATGATCGGTCGGCAGCAGCAGCCCCGATGTATGATCGACGAGCTCGCCGATGGTGACGCGGCTGACGTAGTCGCCGTTGAGCTCGGGCAGATACTTGCCAACCGGATCGTCCAGCCGCAATTCGCCGCGCTCGGTGCCGAGCGCGACCAGCGTCGCCTCGAACAGCTTGCGCAACGAGGCGAGGTTGAACAGCGTGTCCGGGGTGACCGGTCGCTTCGCCGCGGCGTCAGCGAAGCCGTAATTGAAGAAGCCGACCCGCCCGCCGGCATAGACCGCCGCGGCGAGGCCGCCCGGATCGGCCGCGGTCGCAGTCGGCGCGAGTTCCGTCGTGACGATGTCCCTGATCTGCGCATCCATGTCGGAATCCGCGCGCGCCCCTCCAAGCACGCTACCAGCGACCACGAACAGGACGGCCGCGATCCGAACGGTGAGCCATTGTCTCATGATGAACGAAATCGGGACGATGTTGCGATGCGACCTGCAGACTAGTCTGTTCACCATCGAGAGATGGCGACATCACGATCCTAGCGGTGGAACCCAAGCGTCCGAATTCACGATTGCGCGTCTTGCGCCGTTACCCGCCCGGCTGGGGACGGGGCGGCCCGATCGCTGTTCCGGTGGTCACTTCCGGATGCCGCGATCGCGACCGCCCTCCCACTCCAGCCACGGTGCGGGAACTGCAATCGAACTAAAAAATGCGGGACGTTTGAAAATGACGGGAGTGGGCTTCGACGAAAAGGCAAGATCGGCGCTTGCCGATCGGGCCAAGGATATTTCTGACTTCGTCACATTCCGCTCCCAACCGGGGACGTTTCTTCCGTAGCAACAATTCGTCAATCGAAGGTTGCATAAGCCGATCGGATTCGATTTTCAAGACACGGTCGTCCGCGACGTTTTGTCCTGTTCCAGATGCCGGATGCGCGCGATGACTGTTTAACCATTGGTTAACCATCGATGCGCGGCGCGACACCTATTTGGCGCGCGAGCGGACGATCGACCGCGGCAACGACGCCAACAGCAGCACGAGGCAGACGCACAGAAGCACGATGTCCTTGAACAGGAACTCGCCGGCCAGGTTCCAGGTCATAGGATCGGTCGACAGGCTCCATTTGACCACCCCCGGCGTCGTGAAGAAGAACGACCACGTCACCGCGAAGGTGATGACGCCCATCAGCGCGCCGATCGCTGAGAGAACCGGGCTGAACGCGCCGGCGGCGAGCAGCGCCGCGATGCCGAACTCGGCGACGCCGAGCACATAGGCCTCGCCCCGGAGACCGAACACCGACAGCCACGAGATGAACGGGCTGTTGCTGATGAACTGCGCGATGCCTTGCGCCGATTGCAGTGTGAACTTCTGCATGCCGAACGACACGAAGATCACGACCATGACCCAGCGCAGGATCGCGAGCGCTCGATAAGACCCCTCGCCCTGTTCGGCGATGTTGAACGACAGATTCATGTGGTTGTTGCTTCCCTCGCTGCGGAGCCACCATCGGCCGCTGTTGCGGCGTTCGTGGCAGAACTACGCCGCGCGCCGTGCGCGCGTTACGCGCGGGACAACGTCTCGGCCTTCACGATGATGTGCAGATGAGATGAGGAATAATCGCTGCGAGAGATGTCTTCGGCGCGAGGTCGCGAAGCGCGCCCCGATGGCCTCACGCGCGCTGGCGCAGCGCACGCGCGGCGTCCTTTGCCGGCACCGGCATGGTGAAGCCGTACAGGAACAGGTCCACCACCATGTCGGCGAACTCCCTTGGATCGATCCCGCCCTTCGGATCGTACCAGGTGTGGCTGAAGTTCAGGATGCCGAACAGCATCATGCTGTAAATCTTCTTGGTCCGCTTGACGATCTTGCCTTCCTTGTCGAGCTTGACCAGCAGATCCGAGACCGTGTCGACCAGCTGGCGCTCCAGCGCCTTGATCGCATCCTGCTCGGTCTCGCCGAGGAACGAGAGGTCGTTGAGGATCACGCGCTGCTCGTCGCTCGAACGCGCATTCAGCGCGACGATGGCCTGGATCGCGGCGCGGAACTGCTCCAGCGTCGTCGCCTTTGCGGCCATCGCGGCCTCGACGTCGGTGATCATCTCGCGGATGTGGGCGTCGAGGATCGCGAACAGGATCGCTTCCTTGGAATCGAAATAATGGTACAGCGCGCCGCGCGACAGCTTGCAGGCATCCGCAAGGTCGGCGATCGAGGCACGCATGTAGCCCTGCCGCGCGAACAGGCCGCAGGCGGTGGTGAGAATGTTCCGCTGAATCTCGTCATAATCTCTGAGCGCGTCCGCGCCATTGCCGTCTCTCTCGTGCACCATCGGCGCCGCCGGAATCGGGCGACTGCCTCTCTCTATACTACCGCAGCCCCAGGCTCTCCTCCCCTTTGCGGGCACCATCCACCAGAACTCTTCGATCGCCCGTGCGACGAGCGACCTGCGTCAAAAAATAATTTGAACGACCGGTCGGATTATATTAGACTGCCTTCCATCAAGCAAGCGGATTGCGCATGCCGGGACCAACCCGGCGGCATCGCGGGAGGTTGCGCGTGGATTCTCAGAGGATCGATGCTGTCGTGATCGGAGCCGGTGCCGGCGGGCTGTGTGCCGCGGCGCGTCTCGCCCATGGCGGGCTGCATACGCTCGTCGTCGACGACAAGGACCGGCTCGGCGGGCGCGCCTCGACCGAGGAGATCGACGGCTTCAAGGTCAATATCGGGGCGATCGCGATCGAGTTCGGTGGCGTGTTCGAGGAAACCTTCAACACCATCGGCGCCCCGCTCGACATCCGCGCGCCGGAGCCGGCGAGTTCGTTCTTCATCGACGGCAAGGTGATCGATGTCGGCCGCGGCGGCTGGTCGCTGCTGCTCGGGCAGCTCACAAAACAGGCCTCACGCATCCTGGAGAAATTCGCCGACGCCCGCTCCGGCAATCTGCCCGACGGGCGGCAATCGACCGAGGACTGGCTGAAGGGCTACACCAGCAACGCCACCGTGCACGCGCTGTTCCGCAATCTCTGCGCGGCAATCTTCGCCTGCAACGCCGCGGAGCTGCCGGCCCGCGCCTTCCTCACCTATTTCACCAGCAAGGGCGCCTTCAAGAAATTCGGCTTCTGCCCGCAGGGCACGATCGGCGTCTGGAACAGCCTAGGCAGCGCGATCAGGCGCAACGGCGACATCTGGCTCGAAACGCCGGCGACCACGATCCACACCGCTAACGGCAAGGTCGAAGGCGTCACCGTGCTCAGGAACGGTGAACCGGTGCGGATCGACACCGATCTCGTGATCAGCAATGCCGGGCCAAAGGCCACGGTCGCGCTTGCCGGCAGCGAGGCGTTCCCGGCGGATTATATCGCCAGGGTGAAGAACGACCTCCGCCCGGCCGCCAACATCGTCATCAATGTCGCGAGCCGCGAGCCGCTGATCAATCATCCCGGCATCGTCACCTTCGGCAAGACGCGCCGGCTCTGCAACATGGCCAACCTCTCGGCCACCTGTCCGGAATTGGCGCCGCCCGGCTGGCACCTCTATGTCGCCTATGCCGTGCCGGTACCCGCGCTCGGTGACTTTGACTCCGATGCAGAAGTCCGGCTCGCGCTCGAGGATCTGCGCGAGCAGTTCGCGAATTTCGACCAGGCAAAAATCCTGTCGATCCGGGTGATGCGCGACAACTGGCCGGCACAACGCAGCTGCGCCGGCTACGATTTGCCGCGCGAGACCGGTATCGAGGGCCTGTGGTGCGTCGGCGACGCGGTGAAGCAATATGGCAATGGCGGCACGCAGGCCTGCGCCGAGACCGCCAAGATCGTCACCGATGCGATCCTCGCCGCGCGCCCGCGCTTATCGGCAGGCCGGGTCTGAGCACGATGCCGACGACCATCCCGCATCCGATGCCGCAAGCAGCGCCAGTCGCCGTGCCAGAGCAGTGCCTGCTCGAATTCCGCAACATCCGGATCGTCTACGACAATGCGATCGAGGCGATCCGCGACATCTCGATCGCGGTGCCCGAGGGCAGCATCGTCGCCCTGCTCGGCTCCAACGGCGCCGGCAAATCGACGCTGCTGAAGGCGATGTCCGGCATCCTCTATACCGAGGAAGGCGTGATCGAGAACGGTAGCATCCGCTTCCGCAATGACGAGGTGCATCGCCTTGCGCCGGACGAACTGGTCCGCCGCGGCATCGTGCAGGTGCCGGAGGGCCGCCGCGTGTTCGCGGCGCTCACCATCGACGAGAACCTGCAAATGGGCGGCTACACCAGGACCAGCGCCGAGGCGCGCGAGCGCCGCGACAAGGTGTTTGCGCTGTTTCCGCGGCTATATGAGCGGCGCGACCAGATCGCCGGCTACATGTCCGGCGGCGAGCAGCAGATGCTAGCGATCGGCCGCGCGTTGATGACCGATCCCGTGCTGCTTGCGCTCGACGAGCCGTCGCTCGGCCTCGCGCCGCTGATCATCGACCGCATCTATGAGGTGATCGTCCGGCTGCGTGACGAACTAAAGATGACGGTGCTGCTGGTCGAGCAGAACGCGCAGCGCGCACTCGACATCGCCGACTACGGCTACATCCTGGAGACCGGCCGCGTCGTGCTCGACGGCACCGCATCGAGGCTCACCGCCAACGAGGACGTCCAGGAGTTCTATCTCGGCGCCTCCTCCGCCGGCCGCAAGAGCCTGCGCGACGTCAAGCATTACAAGCGCCGCAAGCGGTGGCTGTCGTGACCGCGCTGCTCACGGTCGAGAACCTGTCAAAGCGCTTCGGCGGCCTGCAGGCCGTCGCCGATGTCAGCCTGCGCGTCGCGCCCGGCGAGATCTGCAGCGTGATCGGTCCGAACGGCGCCGGCAAGACCACGCTGTTCAACATGATCTCGGGCGTGCTGCGGCCGAGCGGCGGCCGCATCACGTTCGACGGCATCGACCTCTCGACGATCTCGCCATGGAAATTCGCCGCCGTCGGCATCGGCCGCACCTTCCAGAATCTCGCGCTGTTCAAGCACGGTACTGTGGTCGAGAACATCTTGACCGGCCGCCACACCCACCTGCGCTCGACCGTGCTCGATGCGGTGTGGTTTTACGGGCGTACCCGCAAGGAGGAAATTGCGGCGCGGCAGCGCGTTCGAGCACATCATCGAATTCCTCGAGATCGAGCACATCAGGGACGCCGTGGTCGGCACGCTGTCCTACGGCCAGCAGAAGCGCGTCGAGCTCGCCCGCGCGCTCGCCTGCGAGCCGAAGCTGTTGCTGCTCGACGAGATGGTCTCCGGCATGAACCAGGAGGAGACCGAGGACATCGCGCGCTTCGTGCTCGACATCCGCGACGAGCTCGGCATCACCGTCGTGATGATCGAGCACGAGATGCGCATCGTGATGGACATCTCTGACCGCGTCCATGTGCTGAATTTCGGCCGCAAGATCGCCGAAGGCACACCTGGTGAGATCAGGCGCGATCCGGCAGTCGCGGAGGCCTATCTCGGCGGCCAGCGCGCTGACGCGATGTCAAAGGCGGGCGCGTGATGTCGACGCTGGATAGCCTGCGCACCGCTCATCCGCCGCTGCAAGCGAGCGCGCCGCGCAACCCGCCGGTAACCGGCACCGACGCGTTCCAAACCGCGCTTGCCGATGCCGCGATCACTATCCCGCAATTGCTGCGGCAGCGCGCCGCGATGCACGGCGAGGCGCTGGCGCTGCGCGAGAAGGACCACGGCATCTGGAATCCCTATTCCTGGCGCCACTATTACGACACTGCGCGCGCGGTGGCGCTCGGCCTGCTCTCGCTCGGCATCAAGCCGGGCGACCGGATCGCCATCGCCGGCGAGAACACGCCGGAATGGCTTTATGCTGATCTCGGTGCGCAGATGATCGGCGCGGTCGCGGTCGGCATCTATCCGACCAACCCCTGGGTCGAGCTGCAATATATCGTCAAGCATTCGGGTGCCCACATCGTCGTCACCGGCGACCAGGAGCAGACCGACAAGGTGCTGGATGCGATGGCGGGCAATGGCGGCCTGCCGGATCTGGAGGCCATCGTCTGCATCGACATGAAGGGCCTGCGGCATTACCGGCAATCGGAGTTGATGTCGTTCGCCGCATTGTGCGAGCGCGGCAGGGCCTACGCGCAGCAGAACCCGGAGGCCGACGCCACGCTCGACCGCCTGATCAGCCAGGGCGCGCCCGACGACGTCTGCATCCTCGTCTACACCTCGGGCACGACCGGCCCGCCCAAGGGCGCGATGCTGACCCATCGCAATCTCGTCTATGCCGCCTATGCCTACGCCAGGACCGTCGGGATCGCCGACGAGCCGTTCGAGGCGGTGAGCTATCTGCCGCTGTGCCACGTCGCCGAGCGTTGCTACGGCACCGTGACCCATCTCGTGCTCGGCGGCACCGTGTCCTTTGCCGAATCGATCGACACGGTCGCGATCAACATCCGCGAGATTGCGCCGACCTTCTTCGTCGGCGTTCCGCGCATCTACGAGAAGCTGCAGCAGGGCTTTCTGTTTCGCCTCGGCGAGAGCGGTCGCCTGCGCCAGAGTTTCACCAGGGCCTGCCTCGCCTGGGGCCGCACGCTGTCCGACCGTCGACAGGCCGGCAAAGACAATTGGCTCGATCGCGCCGCCTACGGGCTGCTCTATCTCCTGATGTTCCGCAATTTGCAGCGCCATCTCGGCTTCGCCTACAGCCGGCACCGGCTGTGCGCCGGCGCCTCGATCTCGCCGGAGACGCTGCGCTTCTTCGACATCATCGGCCGTCCGGTGTCGCAGGGCTATGGCCTCACCGAAAGTGGCGGCGTCGCCTTCATCCAGACCGCAAGCCATCATCGGATCGGCGGCTGCGGCGTGCCGCTGCCGCAGACCGAATGGAAGTGCGACACCGACGGCGAGATCCTGCTGCGCAACCCCGGCGTCTTCAAGGGCTACTTCCTCGACGAGAAGGCCTCGACCGCCTCGCTGGAGCCCGGCGGCTGGCTGCGCACCGGCGACATCATCGATGTCCTCGACAATGGCGAGATCGCCGTGGTCGACCGCAAGAAGGCGATCATCATCACCGCTGGCGGCAAGAACATCGCGCCGTCCGAGATCGAGAACGCGCTGAAGGATTCCGAATTCATCAAGGAAGCGATCGTGGTCGGCGAGGCCAAGAAGTATCTCGGCGCCATCATCCAGGTCGATTACGACAATGTCGGCCGCTGGGCGCGCGAACGGGCGCTCGCCTACACCAACTACAAATCGCTGTCGCAGCTTCCCGAAGTGAATGAGCTGGTCGGGCGCGTCGTCAACGAGACCAATAAGCGGTTCGCCCGGGTCGAGAACATCAGGCGGTTCGCCATCCTGGAAAAGGAGCTCGACCATGACGACGGCGAGCTGACCGCCACCCAGAAGGTACGCCGCGCCATGATCGAGAAGAAGTTCGCCCGTGAACTCGCCATCATCTACCGGGCGGAGGGCTGAATGCAGTATCTCATCCAGCTGCTGATCTCGGGGCTCGCGATCGGCGCGATCTACGGGCTGATCGCGATGGGCTTTGCGGTGATCTACAAGTCCACCGGGCTGGTCAATTTCGCACAGGGCGAGATGACCATGATCACCGCCTATATCGCCTGGACGATCTCGACCACGGTCAGCGGCAATGTATTCGTCGTCGCGGTGGGTGCGATTCTCGCCGCTGTCTTGCTCGGCCTGATCATCGAGCGGCTCGTGATGCGGCCGATGCTGGGCGAGCCGGTATTCGCGACCGTGATGGTCACGATCGGGCTCGCCGTGATCCTGCGCTCCGCCATCAACTTCATCTGGGACGCCTATCCGCACGGCCTCGATATCGGCATGGGCCGCGGCATCGTGCATCTCGGCGGCATCGGCGTGCGTACCGGGCAGATTGCGGTCATCGCGACGCTGCTTCTGCTGATCGCCGCGATCTGGGCGTTCTTCCGTTACAGCAAGGTCGGGGTTGCGATGCGCGCGGTCGCAGCCGACGATCGCACGGCGCTGTTGATGGGCATCAGCGCAACAAGAGTTCATGCGCTGGCCTGGGCCGCGTCTTCGGTGATCGCCGGCATCGGCGGCGTGTTCTTCGCGCTGTCTTATGATCTATCGCCGGCGATGTTCCAGCTCGGGCTAAAGGCGTTTCCGGCCACCATCCTCGGCGGCCTCGACGCCGTGCTCGGCTCCGGCCTCGGCGGCCTCCTGATCGGCATCACCGAAAACCTGGCCGGCGGCTATATCGGCTCCGGCATGAAGGAGGTCGCGGGCTTTGCCATGATCATCATCGTGCTGATGATCCGCCCATTCGGCATCTTCGGCGAACGCGACATCGAGAGGGTGTGATGCGCACCGGCGATTACAAGCAGAGCTACGGCGAACTGGTTGCGCTGATCGATTCCCCGCCGGTGTGGCTATGGTCGGCCGTGTTGCTGCTGGCGCTGATCACCGCTCCTTTTGTGCTGAACTCCTACGCGCTGTCGTTCCTGATGATCATCCTGATCACGGTCACCGGTGCGCTCGGACTCAACATCCTGACCGGCTACACCGGCCTGATCTCGCTCGGCCATGTCGGTTTCCTCGTCACCGGCGCCTATGCCTATGCGGTGCTGGTCTCGAAATATCACATGCCGCCGCTGGTCGGCTTCCTCGGCGCCGGCGTGGTGCCGGCGCTGGCGAGCCTGATCGTCGGTGCGCCGTCGCTTCGGCTCAAGGGACTTTACCTCGCCATCACCACGCTCGCCTTCTCCTTCATCATCAACACCGTGATCCTGGAGATGCGCTGGCTCACCAACGGCGCACGCGGCATTCAGGTGCAGCGGCCCGAGATCCTCGGCATCAGCTTCGACGGCGATGCGGCCTTCACCTACCTCTGCCTCGGCATCGCGGGGCTGACGCTGTTCGCCACCCTCAATATCCGCCGCAGCCGGGTCGGCCGCGCCTTCGTCGCGATCAGGGACAACGACACGGCGGCGCGCGTCATGGGCATCAACCTGCATGCCTACAAACTGTTCGCCTTCGTCACCTCGGCATTCATCACCGGCATCGCCGGCGCGCTGTACAGCATCTATCTCTCCTTCGTCAGCGTCGAGGGCTTTCCGTTCCTGCTATCGATCGAGGCGCTGGCGATCCTGATCGTCGGCGGACTCGGCTCCGCGCTCGGGGCGGTGCTCGGCACCATCCTGATCGTGCTGCTGCCGGAGGCAACACGGCTCGTCTTCAGCCTGTTCAGCGCGCAGATGGATGCGACCTTCACGACCGGCGCGCAGGAGCTGAAGAGCATGCTCTACGGCCTCGTCATCATCCTGTTCCTGCGCTTCCAGCCGCGGGGGCTGGTCGGCGCCTGGCACGACATCAGGCGGGCCTGGGTGCACTGGCCGCTGCGCTACTAATCAAAAAAAGACGCAACACCATGAGGAGGAGACAATGATCAAACACCTGGCGGCGGCCGCGCTGCTGCTTTCCACGGCCTATCTCGCGACCGGCCCGGCCGCTGCCGCCGATCCCGGGATCACCGACAGCGAGATCCTCATCGGCGACGTCGAGCCCCTGACCGGCCCGCCGGCGCTGCTGGGCGTCGCCGCCTCGATCGGCCACAAGATCGCGATCGCCGAAGCCAACGCCGCCGGCGGCATCAACGGCCGCAAGATCAAATATGTGCTGGAGGACGACGGCTACGTTACCGCGCGCACCATCCAGGGCGTCAAGAAGGTGATCGACGTCGACAAGGTGTTTGCGATGCTCGGCATCTCCGGTTCGGGCCAGTCGATCGCCGTGATGCCGGTGCTGGAGAAGTCCGGCATCCCGACCGTGATCGACGTCGCGCCGGTCAAATTCCTGTGGGAGCCGGCGCGCAAGAACGTGTTCGTGGTCGGGCAATCCTACGAGGAGGGCATCATCCACCTCGTCAACTTCCTCGCCGACAGGAACCCCGGCAAGAAATGGGGCCTGATCACCCAGGACGACGATTACGGCATCACCGTGCGCGACGGCTTCGATTCCGTGGTCAAGGCCAAGAAGCTGAACGTCGTCTACAGCGGCAACTACAAGAAGGGCCAGCAGGACTTCTCGTCCGACATGCTGCAGCTGAAGGATTCGGGCGCCGAGGTGTTTTTGGCCGGCGGCATCATCGCCGAGAACATCGCGATGACAAAGGAGCTCGAGAAATTGAACATCAAGCCGGTGACCGGCATCTTCTGGCCCTGGCCGCATCGAGCCGGTGCTGAAGCTGATGGGCCCGGCGGGCGACGGCATCTACGCGGTCGACTATGTCGAGCCGTTTGCCGGCACGGCGGGCAAGGCGTTCCTCGAGAAGGCCAAGCCGCTGGTGTCGGAGGCTGAGTTCAAGGGCATCAACCGCTACACCATGACCGGCTATGCCGCCGCGAAGGTCTTGATCACCGCGATCGAGCGCTGCGGCAAGCAGCCGACCTGGGCCTGCACCATCTCGGAGCTGGAGAAGACCAAGAATGTCGAGACCGGCGTGATGGCGCCGATCAGCTTCGGTCCCGGCGTCCGCTTCTCCAACCAGAAGCTGCAGATCATGCAAGCCGATGCCGCGACGCTCAGCTTCAAGCCGGTAAACTAGAGAGATGAAGGTCCTGATCGTCTTTGCCCATCAGGAGGCGCAGTCGTTCAACGCTGCACTGCTGGCGCGGTCGGTGGCGGAACTGACCGCGCTCGGGCACACGGTCAGGATCTCCGATCTCTACGCCATGCGGTTCAACCCGGTGGCGACCGCCGAAGATTTTGGCGCGCGGCGGTTTCCCGACCGGCTGCAATATGACCGCGAGCAGAAATACAACCTGCAGCACGGGGCGCTCAGCAGCGATATCGCCGCCGAGATCGAGAAGCTGCTGTGGTGCGACCTCTTGATCCTGCAGTTTCCGCTGTGGTGGTTCTCCGTCCCCGCCATCATGAAAGGCTGGATCGACCGCGTGTTCGTCAATGGCGCAATTTACGGCAGCGGCCGCCGCTACGACACCGGCGGCCTCAGCGGCCGCCGTGCCATGGTCGTGACCTCGACCGCCGCCTATCCCGGCATGTGCGCGTCCGACGGGCTGGTCGGTGCGCTCGATGTGGTGCTGTGGCCGATCCAGAACGGCATGCTGGCCTATGCCGGCTGCAAGGTGCTGCCGCCGTTCGTGTCGTATTCAGTGAACTTCGTCGACGAGGCCACGCGGCGCCGCTATCTCAACGACTATGCCGAACGGCTGCGGCAGCTCGAGACCACCGAGCCGCTGTTCTTCCACCCGCTCGCGGATTTTGGCGAGGACTGGCGGCTGAAGCCGGGCATTGCGGCGCAGACTGTCGGCCAGGGCGCTCGTGCCCAGAAATGACATGACCCGGACGTAGGTCTGCTCCCTCGCCCCGTTCTTACGGGGAGAGGGTTGGGGTGAGGGGCCGCATCCGCAGACGCGCTGCCAGAAACGCTCGTGGAGACTCCCCCTCACCCGGATCGCATCTCACGATGCGATCCGACCTCTCCCCGCAAGCGGGGCGAGGTAAGAAAGAGCGCCGGCGTCACATCCTTTTCGCCACTTCCTCCAGCATCACCTCGGTGGCGCCGCCGCCGATCGTCAGCACCCGCGCGTCGCGCACCATGCGCTCGATCGGGGTGCCGCGCATGAAGCCTGAGCCGCCGTGCAGTTGCAGGCAGCCATGCACGACCTCGTGCAGCACCTCGGGCGACAGCGCCTTCACCATCGACACTTCGCGCAGGCAATCCTGCCCGGCCGCCGCGAGCTCGGCGGCCTGATAGGCCAGCGCCCGCGCCGCCGCCGCCTTCGCGGCAAGCTGGGCGAGCTTCAGCCGCACGCCCTGCTGATTCCAGAGCGGGCCGCCGAATGCCTGCCGCGTCTTCACGTAATTCGTCGTCAGCTCGATCGCCTTGGCGGATTCGCCCGCGCAGATGCCGCCGATGCAGATGCGCTCGTTCTGGAAGGTCTCCATGATGCCATAGAAGCCCTTGTTCTCCTCGCCGAGCAGGTTTTCCGCCGGCACGCGCACGTCCTGGAACGCGATCTCGGCGGTGTCCGAGCAGAGCCAGCCATGCTTGTCGAGCTTGGTCGCCGTGATGCCCGGCGTGTTGCGCTCGACGATGAACAGCGAGATGCCGCGGCTGCCCTTGGCATGCGGGTCGGTCCGCGCGGCGACGATCAGGATGTCGCCATAGACCGCGTTGGTGATGAACATCTTTGCGCCGTTGATCACCCAGCTGTCGCCGTCGCGCCGCGCCCGCGTCTTGAGGCCTGCGACGTCGGAGCCCGCATCGGGCTCGGTCACTGCGATCGAGCAGACCGTCTCGCCGCGGATAATCGCCGGCAAATACTTCTGCTTCTGTTCCGGCGTACCGCGCAAGGAGATGTGCACCGCCGACATGTCGGTATGCACGAGGATCGACGAGGTGAAACCGCCGAAGCTGGAGCGCCCCAACTCCTCGGCGAATACCATCGAGGCCAGCGGCCCCATGTCGGTGCCGCCATGGTCGACCGCATGGCGCATGCCGAGAAAGCCGAGCGCGCCCATGCGGCGATAGATCTCGCGCGGGATCTTGCCGTCGCGCTCCCACGCCTCGGCATGCGGCACCACCTCCTTCTCGACGAAGCGGCGCACCTGCTCGCGCAGCATGCGCAGCTCCTCGGGCAGATTGGGCTGCTCCGAAAAGTGGAATTCGGTCTCAGTGAGCTGGCGCGGATCCGACGTCATGACGTTCATTGTGGCGCCCTCTCATGGCCGATGTGAAGATGGTTGCGCAAAAAAGCTGCCAGCGATGCGATCGCCTCTCGCGCCTGCGGAATCTCCGGGAACATCTGGAAGACGTGGATCATGCCGTCCCACACCTGCAGCTTGACGTCGACTCCGGCAGCCTTCGCCCGTGCGGCCAGTTCCGTCGCATCGTCGCGCACGGTCTCACGGTCGCCGACCTGCACCAGCAGCGGCGGCAGACGGGTGAGATCGGCATAAAGCGGCGAGGCCAGCGGATCCCGGACATTGCCGTCCTTGCCAAGGTAGTTCTTCGCCAGCGCCAGGATCATCGCGCGCTGGTGGATCGGATCGGCCTCGGCCCTGCTCTCATAGCTGGCGCCGCTCGCGGTAAGATCGGTCCATGGTGACATCAGCGCGGCGGCGGCGGGCAGCGGCAGGCCACGGTCGCGCGCCGCCAGCATCGTGCACAGCACGAGATTGCCGCCGGCCGAATCCCCGGCGAAGGCGATATCCGCCGGATGCAGCCCCTGATCGCGCAGATATCGATAGGCAGTCAGCGCATCCTCGAGTGCCGCGGGGAAGCGATGCTCCGGGGCAAGCCGGTAATCGATCGAGAGCACGCGGGAGCCGGATGCATCGGCGATCCGTGCGGCCAGGTCGCGATGCGACGCGACCGAGCCGATGCGGAAACCGCCGCCGTGAAAATAGAGGATCACCTTGTCGCGCGATGCGTCCGTCGGCACGAGCCATTCGCCGTCGACCCCGCCGGCGGCGACCGGCTGGCACGTTACCGGCACCGAGCAGCCGGCAAAGGCGGCGTCCCAGTCGTCGCGCATCTGCGCCACCGATGTATCGCGGGTCCAGCCGCGATAGATCGCGCGCAAACGCTCGATCGCGCGATCGACCGGCGTGATTGCGATATCGTCGTCCGCGCTGCCCATTTCAGCCGCCGATGCCCATGCCGCCGGAAATGCCGAGCGTCTCTCCGGTGATATAGGCGGCCTGGTCGGAAGCCAGGAACAGCGCGGCAGCCGCGACCTCCTCCGGCTCGCCGAGGCGGCCGAGCAGCGTTGCGCCGGTCATTGCCTGCAGGATCCTGTCGCCGCCCTTTGCCACCGCCTGCTCCAGCATCGGCGTGCGGATCGGTCCCGGCGCGATCGCGTTCGCAGTGATGCCATAGCGTGCATTCTCCCGCGCGATGCTCCGGGTGAACGAGATCACGCCGCCCTTGGCCGCGGAGTAGACCGCGCCGCCCTTTGAGCCGAGCCGCGCCGCTTCCGAGGTAACGTTGATGATGCGGCCAAAGCGCGCCGCCTGCATCGCCGGCAGCGCGGCGTGGGTGCAGGCCAAGACCGAGGTGAGATTGACCGCGATCAGCCGCGCCCAATCCTCCGCCGTGGTATCGGTGAAGAAGGCGTGCTGATCGATGCCGGCATTGTTGACGACAATGTCGAACGGGCCGTCCTGCGCCATCATAGCCTGCACTGCCGTCGCATCGCTGACGTCTAATCCTGCAACGCCGGCGCCGGTCTCGCGCGCCAGCTCCGAGGCCGCGGCGACATCGAGATCGGCGATCACGACCCTGGCGCCCGCGCCGGCAAAGCTGCGCGCGATCGCAGCACCGATGCCCCGCGCGCCGCCGGAGACGAAGGCGCGGCGGCCATCGAGACGTCCGAATGGCAAGGTCGCCACCTCAGCGCCCCGTGAATACGGGCTGGCGCCGCTCGATCACCGCGGCGAGGCCTTCGCGTGCATCGGCCATCCCCGAGAGTTCCGCGACGGTGCGCGCCTCTTCCGACAGGCACTGCTCGATGCTGGTGCCGGTGCCGGCCCAGACCAGCCGCTTGGTCGCCGCCAGCGCCTTCGGCGCGCCGGCCGCAAGTTCGCGGGCCAGCGCGAGCGATGCCTCGGCGAGCTCGGCATCGGGCACGACCCTGGTGACGATGCCGATCTGCAACGCTTCCGCCGCCGGGATCACCGGATTGGTCAGGAGGATCGACATCGCGCGCCGCAAGCCGACCAGCCGCGACAGCGTAACGGAGACGCCGGCATCCGGCGCCATCGCCACCCGTGTCGCGCCGGCGAGGAATTTTGCCGACTCCGCCGCGATCACGATGTCAGAGGCGCAGACCAGACCAAAGCCGCCGCCGCCCGCCGCAAAGCCCTGCACCGATGATATGACCGGCGCCTCCAGCCGCAGCAATCCGGTCACGGCATTCTGCAGATAGGCGGTGGCCTGGCGGATATAGTCCGGCAGCTTCTCGCCCATGGAGGCGAAGGCGCGGACGTCGCCACCGGCGCAGAAATTGGTGCCCTCGCCGCTCAGCAGCACGACGCGCAGATCGGAATGACCATGACAGACCATGATGGCGTCGCACAGCGCGCGGAGCAGCTCGACACTCATGCCGTTGGCCGCATCGGGGCGGTTGAGCCGCAGCCGCGCGATGCCGTCGGTGATGTCGAGCAGAACGGGGCCCTTGTCGATCATGGCGCGTTTTCCTCTAGACCAGGAACGAGAGCGTGTAGATCGCCTTGTCGTTGTTGACGAGGATGACCTTCTTGGCGGCCATCCGCAATTCGCCATCGACATGGCGCAACCGGTATTCATTGCGCGCCGCCCACAGCGTGTCGTCGCGCAGGCTCGATTCGAAAATGAGGCTGTTGCTGGCAACCGCGATGTCGCCGTCGTCAGGCTGCTCGTCCATCAATTCGATGTTGGAGATCAGCCGGCGCAAATTCGACTGCGGCGTCTGGGTGAAGTGCTTGCCGGTCATCAGCTGCCGGACGCGCAGCGCGATCCGCGAGCGGTTGTCGTAGATGATCGACATCTGCCGTTCCGGGTCGATGTCGGCGCCGTTGGCCGGTACCCAATAGACGCCGTCGTCGGTCCAGAGCTTTTCCCAGGCCTCGTATTGATGCTCGTCCTGCAGCCGCGCCTCGCGATAGAGGAAGGCGGTGATGGCGCTCATCAAGGTGGCGCTGCTCTCGCGCGACAGCATCAGTTAGGCTCCATCAGCTTGCGATAATGGGTCCAGATGCCGCGCGACGGCACCTCGTCGGTGACGTGGCCGACCGTGAAGCCGAGTTCGTCCTGCCGCTCGCGCTTCTCGCCGCGGCCGAGGAAGATCCACTCGGGATTGCGCGCCAGCACGCCGCGATGGCAACGCTCGTACATTTCGGAATCGTCCGCGAGCAGGAAGCCGGCCGGGCCGACCGAGCCCATGGTCTGCTGGCGCAGCCTTCGGTTCAGATCGGGCGCGCCCTTGAACTGCAACGCGGTGACGTGCTGCACGCTGTCGTCGACGCCGAGCGGCTGGATCACGAACATCTGGATCTCGGCGATGAACAGGTTCGGGAAGATCATCACATGCGGCGTGCCGTCGATCATGATCTCCCGCGCGGCGGTGTCGCCATGGGCAGCCTTCATGCGCGCCGTATAGTCCGGCAGCCGGTCCTCGCTGGTACCGAACCAGCTCATCGGCGCATCGCGCCTGCGGAACTCGGGCCGCAGGTCGATCTCGGTATGGCCGTTGCCGTAGTCGCGCGTCAGCGCAGTCGAGGCGCCGCCATAGAGCTTGCCGATCATGCTGTCGGCGACGCCGAAGATCGAAGTGTGCACGAAGGCCGGGTGATAGCCGTCGCACTCGTTCTCCAGGATGAACTTCCAGTTCGCCTTGACGCGATGCTTGAGGAAACCCGCCGTGATCTCGACCTCGCCCTCGGGCGACGTCCGCACCAGCCGATCGATGGTCTCGGCGGCGCCGCCGAGGTGCTCTTTCAGGGTCGGACCATCGGCCGCGAACGAGCCGAACACGAAGCCGCGATAGGACTCGACGCGCGTCACCCGCCCGAGCGCAAGCTGCGACTTGTCCTGCCCCTCATAGCCGTCGGGGAAGGCATAACCGACCAGGCGGCCGTCATTGGCAAAAGTCCAGGAATGGAACGGACAGGTGAACGAGCGGGCATTGCCGCGCTCATAGGAGCAGACCTGGTTGCCGCGATGCGAACAGCGGTTGAGCAGCAAATTGACCTTGCCCTGCTCGTCGCGCGTCATGATCACGGATTGCGGGCCGATCGACTTGACGACGTAGTCGTTGGCGTTCGGCACCTCGCTCTCGTGTCCGACATAGACCCAGGTCCGGTACCAGATGTTCTTGAGCTCGGCCTCGAAGATGTCGGGATCGGTGTAGAGCGACCCATGCACCCGATCTGGCCGGATCAACCGTTCCCATGGCGAGGCGCCGGTCATCATGTTCATCGTTCCGTCTCCCTCGCCGGCCGCTTGCCGCGGATGCCTTCATCGATCGTCAATAATAATCCGAACGACCGTTCGGTGAATTAATAGCATGGGCACCGCGGGCCGGCAAGCTTCTTTCCCGGCGCCATTAATGATTCCCGGAACACTGCGCAAAGATGCAATTCCGGGTAGTCGGCGATGCAACTGACTCAGTCCTGCGCCGCGCCACCGTCGCGTTCGCCGCCTGCGATCTGCTGCAGCATCGACTTCGGCGTCGTCGCAAGCTCGATCTTGAGCTGGTCGCAAATCGCCCGCCGCAGCAGGCGTTCGATCTCGGTCGCGGCATTGGCATTAGCCGCCCGTACGTCCTCCCCGCTCGCCCAGAGCAGAAGTTGCCCAGCCGCCGGTCGCCATCGTCGCGCAATGCCTCGATCGCGGCAACGTCGGACGTGCCGCCCTGGATGCGCGGCGTCGAAGGAACCTCCGGATGCGCCATGCTGCCGGCCAGTCGTTCGACCGTCGCGAAAGTATCGTCCTGCAGACGCACTTGCTCGAGCAGCGGCTCGGCCTTCCAGTCGGCTGCGAGCTTCAGCCCGTTCAGCGCGTAGATCGCGGAGAACACCTGACCGCGGACGAAATCATCGCTGCTGTTCGGCACGACGTGGCTTTGCAGCGCATCGATTATGCCGTCGATCAACCGCTCGAAGGATGCACTCATGCCGCGGCCTCCAATGCGCGCTCGAAGGCCCGCACGATCGAGGGCATCTGGCTTGCCATCACGGCGAGCCGCATGTCGTTGAAGCGATCGACCTCGAAGGCGCGCACCGCGCACATCTGGATCGCTGCCGCCTGATACAGCGCATAGGCCTCGTAGAAGGCGAGGCTCTTGTCCGAGACCGGAATGCCGGAGGCGCGCTGATAGAGATCGATCACCTCCGTGCGCTCGAGCACGCCATAGAGCTTGCGGCTCCCGGCATTGAAGGTCGGCATCATTGCCCAGGCCAGATCTTCATGCGGATCGCCCAGATGCGTGAGCTCCCAATCGAGAATGGCGGCGATCTTTCGCTCGCGCTCGATGAAATTTCCGATCCGGTAGTCGCCATGCACGATGGTGCGGCGCGGCGGCTGCGGGCAGTTATCGTGCAGCCAGCGTCCGCCCCAATCGAGCAGCGGATAATAACGCGCCGTCGGACGCGCCAGCGACGCGCGCCAGCCGGCGATCGCGCGCAGCTCGGCGCGTTGCTCGCCCTGTTGCAGCGAGGCGAATGGCGTTGTGCCCGGATCGATCCGGTGCAGCGACGCGAGGATCTCGACGAACTGCCGGGCGATGGTGCGCTTGTGGTCCAGATCGAGTTCGCTCGCCGCCCAAGGCGCGGGAACATCACCCTCGATGTGCGCGCAGATGAAAAAGGGAAAGCCGATCTCGGCGCCGTCCTGTTCTGCCGACACCAGCGCCGGCACCGGCACGCCGCTGCCATGCAGCGCCTGCAGCGCATAAACCTGCGGCAGCACCGAATACGGCGCAAACAACCCCTTCGGCGGACCGACACGCAGGATCAGCTTGCGATCCCCCTGAGCGGCGGAACGCGCCACGAAGGCGTAGGTGATCCAGGAGAAGCCCGACGATTTACGGCCGAACCTTGCAATCTTCGTCCGGCTTCCGGATATCCGCGACAGATGCTGCGCCAGTGCGGCCCGCACTGTATCGTCATCCACCGCGACCGGGCGAACAGGCTCCGGCGCGGCCCGTGCATCATCGGATCGTTTCGCAGCCTCCTGCATCAATTGACCGACCTCGTATAGCCTTTCCACTTCTCATCGCGCAGCGCCGACTTCATGATCTTGCCGGAGCCGGTCAGCGGCAACGGCTCGAGACGGACGTCGACCGAGCGCGGACATTTGTAGCCCGCGATCAGGGTGCGGCAATGCGCGATCACCATGTCGGAATCGAGCCGCGCGCCGTCCTTCGGCACCACGATGGCGTGCACCGCCTCACCCCATTGCGGATCGGGCACCGCGATGACGGCGCACTCCTTGACGTGCTCGTGCTGGAAGATCGCGTTCTCTACCTCGCCGGAATAGACGTTCTCGCCGCCGGAGACGATCATATCCTTGAGCCGATCGACGATGTAGACAAAGCCGTCCTCGTCCATCCAGGCGCCGTCGCCGGTGTGCAGCCAGCCGTTGCGCAGCACGCGCGCGCTTTCCTCGGGCTTGCGCCAATAGCCGAGCATCACGCCGGCGCCGCGGATCGCGATCTCGCCGACGGTGCCGCGCGGCACCTCATTGCCCGCGGGATCGATGATGCGGATTTCGACGCCTGGCGCTGCCCGCCCCGCCGATTTGCGCTTGCCCGCCAGCGGCCCTTCCAGCGCGTGATACTCCCACGGCAGGATGGTCGCCAGCGCTGCGCTTTCGGTCATGCCGTAGCCCTGGTGAAAGCGCCAGCTCGGCAGCACGCGCATCAGCTTGACCAGCAGCGCGTCGGGCATCGGCGAGGCGCCATATTCGCAATCCTTGACGCTGCTCAGGTCATATGTGCCGAAGGACGGATGATTGAGCATCATGTTGAGCATGGTCGGCACAAACAGGCAGTAGTCCACTCTGTGTTCGGCGATGGTCCTCATCGCGAGCTCGGGCTCGAACTTCGGGATGGTGACGTGGGTGCCGCCCACGAGCGTGAGCGCGATCATCGGCGAGGTGCCGGCCAGATGGAACATGCCGGCCGAGTGCAGATACCGGGTATCTTCACGGAACCGGAGCGCATAGATCCAGACCAGCGATTCATAGATGATATTGGCATGTGACAGCATCACGCCCTTGGGAAACCCGGTGGTACCGCCGGTGTAGAAGATGCCCGCGAGATCGTTGTAGGCGCCGGAGGCGTCCTCGATCGGCGCATGCGCAATGAGCTCGTCATAGCTTTGCATAGCGTCGGGGACTTGTCCCTCGTCGAGATAGACCATAGCGGTGAGTGATTTTGCGCCGCGCAGCGCGGACGCAATCTCGGCAAAGGCCTTGTCGACCAGCAACAGTTTTGGCGTGGAATCGTCAATCGCATAGGCGTTTTCGGCGACCGCCCAGCGCGTGTTGAGCGGCACCGCGACCGCACCGGCCCAGGCGATGGCATAGAGCGCCTCGATATAGAGGTCGCTATTGTGCGCGAGGATGGCGACGCGATCGCCGGCATCGACGCCGAGCCATCGCAGCCCGCCCGCGGCACAGGCAACGCGATGGCCGATCTCCTTCCAGCTCCGCGACCGTCCGGCGTGGATGGTGCCGGGTGCGTCCTTGCGCAATTGCACCGCCGCGATCAGCGCCTGCGTCAGCTTCATGTTTCCTCCACACCGTCATGCGGCCGCGCACGCCTGCGGATGTTTCCGTCACGCATGAGGCCGATACGCCGTCCGGAGATTCCAGTTGATAATCCGGACAGACGGTCTATTATTGCATAGCCGATGCGAGGGGTAAAGCCTTTCAAGGCTTCCATCGCCGGATCAACCAGCCCCGCAAAAGAGGGCGTCATGGGAGGGGAAGATGCGGAAGCCAATCGTCACGCTTGCGGTGTGGGCGTTCGCGCTCGCCGGCGCGCTCGGAACTGCGAACGCACAGAAGGCCTATGGTCCCGGGGTCAGTGACAGCGAGATTCTGCTCGGCGCCAACGCGCCCTACAGCGGACCGGCGTCGATCTATGCGAGCTTCCCGAAAACCATGCTCGCCTATTTCACGATGCTGAACGAGAAGGGTGGCATCAACGGCCGCCATATCAACTTCCTGACCCGCGACGACGCCTACAGCCCGCCCAAGACCGTCGAGGTGACGCGCGCGCTGGTCGAAAACGACAAGGTGCTCGCGATCATGGCGCCGTTCGGCACGCCGACCAACGCTGCGATCCAGAAATATCTCAACAGCAACGGCGTTCCGCATCTGCTGGTGCAGAGCGGCGGTACGCGGTGGAACGATCCAAAGCAATTTCCCTGGACAACGCCCTACTCGCCGACCTACGTCAACGAGTCGCGGATCATCGCGCGCTACGTCCTGCGCGAGAAGCCGGACGCCAGGATCGGCGTGCTGCTGCAGGCCGACGACATCGGCAAGGACTTTGTCCTTGGCCTGAAGGAAGGGCTCGGCGCCAAGGCCGAGACGATGATCGTCAAGGAGGCGATGTATCAGTCGACCGAGCCCACCATCGACTCCCAGATCGTGAACCTGAAGGCATCAGGCGCCGATACCATCCTGATCGCCGCGCAGAACAAATTTGCCTCGATGGCGATCCGCAAGATCCACGAGCTCGGCTGGAAACCGCTGATCTTCCTCGGCTCGACCGCGAATTCGATCGCCGGCGTGCTGGTGCCGGCAGGCACCGAGGCCTCCACCGGCATCCTGACCACGACTTCCTACAAGACGCCGAACGATCCGGCCTGGGCCAATGACAAGGGCATGAGCGACTATCTCGCCTTCGCCGCGAAATATATGCCGGGGATGGACCCGAACGACGTGATCGCGGTGACCGGCTACACCACGGCCCAGCTCGGAGCCATCATCCTGCAGCGCTGCGGCGACAACCTCACGCGGGAGAACGTGCTGAAGCAGGCCACCAGTCTCAGCGGCATCAAGCTGCCGATGCTGCTCCCGGGCATCACGATCCAGACCACGCCGCAGGACTACGCAGCGATTACCGAGCGCCGTTTCGCCCGCTTCGACGGCAAGACCTGGGTGCTGTTCGGCGACATCGTGGGCGCCGGCCCGGCCAAGGACTGATCCCGCGCTACCCATCCGACCGAACCGGCTCAAACACAAGGACAAGAACAATGCTGACAGCCCAGGACGATCTCATCGGCCACCAGACGCCGCAGCCGTTTGCCAAGGCAGGCGGCGGCGATGCAAGGTTCACCGAACGCTACTGGTACACCGCGCATCCGATCGACGGCAGCGAACTGCTGATCGACATCGGGCTCGGCTATTACCCGAACCGCAACGTGATCGACGGCTTTGCCGGCATCACCATCGGCCGGCGTCAGCACAATTTCCGTGCCTCGCGCCGGCTCGGGACCCGTCCGCTGGAGACGGAAGTCGGCGGGCTCAGGATCGAGATCGTCGAGGGTAACAGCCTGCATAGGATCTCGCTCGCCGACAATCCGTCCGGCATCAGCTTCGCGCTCGAATTCAAGGCGAGCTTTCCGGCGGCGCAGGAGAAGCAGAATTTTCGCGAGCGCAACGGTGTCGTCGAGGAAGACCTCGCGCGCGTCTCGCAATTCGGCCGCTGGCGCGGCTGGATCGTCGCCGACGGCAAGCGTTACGAGATCGAGCCCGAGCTGTGGTGGGGGCAGCGCGACCGCTCCTGGGGCCTGCGATCCGAGATGCGCACCGACGAGACCAGGCCGCCGGTCGCGACCCATCGCAATTTCTTCTGGACCTGGTCGATGTTCCAGTTCCCGGAGTCGGCGCTGTCGATCTTCATCAAGGAGCGCACGCCGGGCAAGCCGCATTACCTCTCGGGCACCGAGTTCCGCCGCGAAGCCGACGGATCGGTGTCGCATCGCGAGGTGACCTCGCTGGAGCACAAGATCGAGTGGGCTGACGATCCGCTCGGTCAGACCATCGCGTCGGCCGACTTCACCTTCACATTCGATCGCGGCGAGCCGCGCCGCGTCAGGATGCATGCACTGCCGACGCGCTTCTATCTGAAGGCCGGCATGTATGGCGGCCTGCAGGGCTGGACCCATGGCGGCGACCGCGGCGAGAACCATGCCGCGTACGATATCTGGAACCTCGACGACGCGACGACGCGTGCTGTCGCACGGACGCTGTCGGATCATGTCGTCCGGCTCGAGAGCGGCAACGAGACCGGATTTGGCATCAGCGAATACGGTGTCGCCGCCGGCTATCCGCTCTATCCCGGACCACAGAAATTCCCGGCGATGTGATCGGAATGGACGGGCAACGCAAGCGCGTCGCGGAAGGCAGCGAATCCACGTGCGATCAATGGGACAATCAGGCAGCCGAGGCGCTGGTCTCGCTCGAGACGATCGCCCCGCTCCGCTATCGCAGCCGCTTCGGCGACGGCAATCTCAACGGCCGCTCCTATGGCGGCCAGATCTTGGCCAGGCCATGATGGCCGCAACGCTCAGCGCGCCCGAAGATCGCCCGGCGGCGATGCTGCAGCTCTTGTTCCTGCGCGGCGCCGATCCTGTCAGGCGCATCACGTTTGACGCGGAAGTTCTGCAGGACGGCAAGCGATTCTCCTCCCGCCATATCGTCGGCACGCAAGGCGACGGGCGTACCGTGCTGAGCGCGCAGGCCACATTCTGCACGCCGCAGCCGGGCCCGCGGCACGCGGTGCCGTTCGCACGATCGGAGGATCCCGAAAGCCTGCCCGATCTGAGCATGATCCCCGACGCACTGATGGCGCAGTTGCGGCCGCTCGGCCCATATTCCCAGCACATCAAGCCCAGCATGGATTTCCGCATTCCGGAGATCGAACGCCGGCTCTCGGCCACGACGGCAGGGCCATGTCTGCGCTTCTGGATCAGATGCCGGCAGCCGCTCGCCGCCGGTTCCCGCGCCCAGGCCGCGGTGTTCGCCTATCTCTCGGACTGGTGGCTCAACTTCTCCAGCGTCGGCGGCCATCTCGGCGATCTGCAGTCGCGCGCGCCGCTCTATCTGTCGAGCCTCAACCATTGCATCTGGTTTCATCGCGTATTTTCGCCCGACGCCTGGATGCATGTCGAAACCGAGAGCCCATGCGCGGATGGCGGCCGCGGGCTGTCGATCGCGCGCGTCCACGACCGTGACGGCGCGATGCTCGCCACCGCGATCCAAGAGACGCTGATGGTCCATCCAGAGGGCGATGCGTAGACGCCACGACGGTTGAGCTGATGCCGCGATCGCGGCTTAGTTGCAGTGCCGAGCTACGGCAAGTTCCACCCGGTGTTGAATCCTGGCAACACCGGCCAACAAAATGAACAAACGTTCAGCTTAGCTCGATCGCGACCACGACTGTGCCGCATCCCTGTCAAATCCTGCCTGCGGGTGGCGCAACAAAAACACTTTGGGGAAAACCTACATGCAGCAGGCACCGCTGGCCGCACGGAGTGCGGAATCGTCTGGATATGTTCTCTACTTCCAGCTCGCCAGCAACGGCACGAGGCGCGCGTGCAGTCTGACGATCCAGGCGGAAAGCGCCAACGAGGCGGCGCGGATCTTTCGCGAGAACTGGGGCACGATCGAATCCATGGCCCGCGACGGCGTCAGCACGGGAGTGGTCGGCAAGACGCCGGTCAGCCTGGCGTTGTCGTGAGGCGCATCGCGCGGCCTACGGCAAACCGTACACCTGAGATGTGACAGGACGACGGCTGCAGCCTTAGGCGACGATCGCACGGCCATTTGACGCGCAGACGCGACAAGCAGGTCACGAGGTTCAGGGCTCGCGCACGCGCGCGGGCCCTGTCGTGTCTTAGAATGATTCAAATCCATTCCGGTTAGAAGATTCAAGTCTGCTCCGGTTCTTTTCGCGCACGCCGACTGCTAGAGGCGCGCCGTGAACGAGTTCGCGTGAATCGGAAGTCCAAGAGTGCCTGTGAATGCTGATGGCCGGGTTGTCGGCGACCGTCGAAATGCCGCCGACAAGGGCCGAACCCATCTGCTGATCGGCGCAGCATTCCTGCTCGCCGATGTCGCCTCCGCGGCGACGCAGGCAAACGCCCAATCGAGCGTCCCGTTGCCGCCTGTTTCGGTCGACCAGCCGACGCCGAAGCGCAAGCCGGCTGCCGCCGCGGCAAAGCCGGCGCAGCGAACGCTGGCGGCCGCCGCGGCACGGCAGCGCAGCCGGAATGCCCAACCGGCGCCGCCGACACTATCGGAGCGCGCGGCAGCCAGCGCCGCCGTGCTGAACGAAGCCAAGCTGCACTATCGCGCGATGCCAAGCCCAACCACACTGCGCAGCGGCGCCTCGCCGCTGGACACCTCGCAGACGGTCAACGTCGTGCCGGAGCAGGTGTTGAAGGATCAGCTGCCGCGCAACCTCGATGACGCGCTCGCCAATGTCAGCGGCGTCACCCAGGCCAATACGCTGGCCGGCACCCAGGATGCGGTGATGCGCCGCGGCTTCGGCGACAACCGCGACGGCTCGATCATGCGCAACGGCATGCCGCTGGTGCAGGGTCGCAGCCTCAACGCAGCGGTCGAAAGTGTCGAGGTGCTGAAGGGCCGGCGTCGCTGCTCTACGGCATCATGGATCCCGGCGGCATCGTCAACACGATCAGCAAGCGCCCCGAGCTCTATCAGCACGGCTCGGTGACCTTGCTCGGCTCGACTTACGCCAACAACAAGACCGGCGCCGACGGCACCATCGACATCACCGGCCCGATCGGCGATGGCGGTCTCGCCTATCGCTTTATCGGCTATGGCGTGAGCGAGGATTACTGGCGCAATTTCGGCCGCCATCGCGAAATGCTGGTCGCGCCGTCGCTGGCCTGGTACGGCGAGAACATCACCATCCAGCTCAACTACGAGCACCGCGAATTCATCACGCCGTTCGACCGCGGCACCGCATTCGATTCCGTGACCAAGGCGCCGCTGGCGATCCCGGCGACGCGCCGGCTCGACGAACCGTTCAACAACATGTGGGGAACCTCCGACCTGATGCAGGCGTCGGTCGAGCACCGGCTGAACCAGGACTGGAAGCTGTTCGCGGCCTACAGCTACAACACCGAGACCTTCAGCGCCAACCAGCTCCGCATCACCGGCGTCAACGCCAAGACCGGCGTCGAGACCCGCAGCAATGACGGCACATGGGGCTCGCTCAGCAATGCCAGCTACGGCACCTCCTATCTGCAGGGCAATGTCTGGCTCGGCAACATTCGCAACGAGGTGCTGTTCGGCGGTGACGGCCAGTACCGCACGATCTACCGCGACGACCTGATCCGGCAGGCGACGCCGAGCTTCAACTTCTACAATCCGATCTATGGGCTGATCACGCCGGGGACGACGGTGTCCGCCGCCGATAGCGCGCAGACCGACAAGCTCGGCCAGTGGTCGCTGTTCTTCCAGGACACGCTGCATCTGACCGAGCGCTTCGCGCTGGTCGGCGGCGTACGCTACATGGATTACGACCAGCTCGCCGGCAAGGGCCGCCCGTTCATCACCAATACCAATGTCTCGGCCGACAAGGTGCTGCCGCTCGGCGGCGCCATCTTCAAGCTCACCGACCAGGTCTCGCTTTATGCGAGCTACACGCAATCGCTGAAACCCACCTCGACCATCGCGCCGCTTACCGGCGGCGTCGTGATCGGCTCCAACATCGCGCCCGAAGAGGGCACCCAATGGGAGACCGGCGTCAAGTTCGACTTCAACAAACAGATCTCCGGCACGCTTGCGCTCTACGACATCGACAAGAAGAACGTGTTGGTTTCGCAGCTCAACGCCACGACTGGTATCGTCGAGTACCGTACGGCGGGCAAGGTTCGCTCGCGTGGCGTCGAACTCGACGTCACCGGCAGGCTGACTGACAGCTGGAGCATGATCGGCAGCTATGGCTATACCGACGCACGCGTAACCGAGGACCCGACGCTCGCCGGCAAGGCCCTGCAGAACGTCGCGCTGAACACCGCATCGCTCTACCTCGTCTATGATTTCGGCACCACCCTGCCCGGCCGGCTTCGCCTCGGCGGCGGCGCGCGCTATGTCGGCGACCGGCCGGGCGATGCCGCGAACAGCTTCGTGCTGCCGGCCTACACGGTCGCGGACGTGTTTGCGACCTACGAGACCAACGTCCAGTCGTTCCCGGTCATCTACCAGTTCAACGTCAAGAACCTGTTCGACACGGTCTACTACCCTTCAGCCAACAGCATCCTGACGGTCGCGATGGGCGACGCGCGGCGCTTCTCGCTCTCGGCGACGGTGAAATTCTGATGAGTGACGTTTGGCGCCCGATCAAGGCTGCACTGCTGCAGGTCCATTCCCTGGCTGGTCTTGTGCTGGCGCTGCTGTGGGCCGTGGTCGGCCTCACCGGCGCGACGATGGCCTTTGAGGATGAGATCGAGGCCAGCCTGAACAGTCAGATGATGCGCGTCGAGGCCAGCGCGACCCCGCGGCTCACGCCCGACGAGTTGATCGCGCGGCTGACGGCGGCAGGCGATTTCGGCAAGGTCTCGGCCGTGACGATGTCGAGCGATCCATCCGCCGCGGCCCGCATCCGTTTCGCTCGCAGCGAAGGCGGCACGCGGCCGTCCTCGGTCTATGTCGACCCCTATGACGGGCACGTGCTCGGCTCGCCGCGCGGCGAGGACTTTTTCGCAACCGTCCGCAAGCTGCATCGCTGGTTGCTGTTGCCGGGCGACGGCAATGGCATCGGCCGCAAGATCACCGGCTCAGCCGCGATCTGCCTGATCGTGATGCTGATCACCGGCCTCGTGCTGCGCTGGCCGCGTCGTGCGCGCAGCGTCAAGATGTGGCTGAAGCCGAATCTGGGACTGCGCGGCCGCGGCCTGCATCGCTCGCTGCACGCCGTGATCGGGACCTGGGTGCTGCCGGTCTATCTGGTGATGACGCTGACCGGCCTGTGGTATTCGTTCGAGTGGTACAAGGCCGGCGCCAACTGGCTGTTCGCGCGGCCTCAGGCCACGGCAAACGCGATGCAGTCCAAGCCGCCGCGCGGCGGCGCCGAGAGCAAGGGTGAAGCTAAGACCGAAGCGAAGGCCGAGGCAAAGCCGCTTGCCTTCGATCACGCCTGGTCGGCGTTCCTGCAGCAGGAGGACAACAGTTACGGTAGGGCCCTCCTGACCATGCCGGCCGGCGCGGGCACGGCCGTGCGCGTGCGGTCATGGCCGCGGGACTCGTCGCGCGAGGCCGTGCGTGACGAATTCCGTATCGACGCCCTCACCGGCCGCGTCGTCTCATCGGATCGCTACGCCGACAAGACGTTTGGCGAACGCGTCCTCGCCAGCGTACTCGACATCCACCGCGGCGCCATCCTGGGATGGCCCGGCAAGCTCGCCTTCATGCTGGCCGCCGCCATGATGCCGCTGTTCGCCGTGACCGGCCTGCTGCTTTATCTGTCCCGTCGCAGGCACCGGCGCCTGGCACGGCCGCCGGTCGGCCACCTCGTTCCCGGCGAATGAAACCGTTTCATCAATTTTGGCGATCAGCGAAATCGCACGCCGCGAGCCGGGCACGTAACTCGGCGTCCGTTTCGGCCGCGAGCTCAAGCAATCCACGATAGGGATCGCCCGATATCCCGAGCACGATAGCGAACGCAGGTTCGGTCTTGAGACCGCCTGCCCTTAATTCGCTGACGGCTCGCCGCAGCCGTCCATCATCCAGTGCAAGCAGCCGCCGTTCGACCTCGAAGTGGATCCAGCCCCGTTGCTGCTCCACCGGACGCTGATCACCGAACAGTTCGAACGGCCAGCCGTCGCACACAAAGCGGGCAATCACCGGCCGCGTCCCCGAGGTCCACCGGAAGAGGACGAAATCATCGCACGCTTGATAGTGAGCCCAAACGATGTCCGCGAATGCGTTCGGGTCGGACGCATGGCAGACGATATCGATGTCGCTGCCGGGCACGGCGAGGCCGAGCTGCAGCGTTCCGACGATACGGGGATCGAACGGCTTCAGCAGTTCCATCACGGCGGAGCTGGTGACGGCGGATGCGTAGTGCCCGACACTCATCGCTTGGCATGCCCTCGAGATCGCAGCGACGCATTACCACACGCGCGTGGAACGCGCGAACCACTGCAAATGGGCGGGCTCGAGGGGAAGCGGGCCTGAAAAAGTCGCGGGGCGATCTCGACCGCGTTGCCGAGGTCGAAAATCGCCCCGCCAAGGCGGACAGGCTAGGCTGCTCGCGCGCCAGCCCGTCCAGCCGATGTCGGAATGATCCGTTCGATCGATCAGCCGAACTGGTTCATCGTGTTGTGGGCGCCGCCCGCCTTGAGGGCAGCCTCACCGGCGAAGTACTCCTTGTGATCGTCGCCGATGTCGGAGCCCGCCATGTTCTGATGCTTGACACAGGCGATGCCCTGACGGATCTCCGCGCGCTGCACGTTCTTGACGTATCCCAGCATGCCCTGCTCGCCGAAATACTCCCTCGCGAGATTGTCGGTCGACAGCGCAGCCGTGTGATAGGTCGGCAGCGTGATCAGATGGTGGAAGATGCCGGCGCGCTTGGCCGAATCCGCCTGGAAGGTACGGATGCGCTCGTCGGCTTCCTTCGCCAGCGGCGTGTCGTCGTACTCCGCCTTCATCAGCTCGGCGCGGTTATACTTGCTGACGTCCTGGCCGGCTTCCTTCATCGCGTCATAGACCTGCCAACGGAAGTTGAGGGTCCAGTTGAACGACGGCGAGTTGTTGTAGGCCAGCTTCGCATTCGGAATGACCTTGCGGATACGATCGACCATCGAGGCGATCTGCTCGATATGCGGCTTCTCGGTCTCGATCCACAAGAGGTCGGCGCCGTTCTGCAGCGAGGTGATGCAGTCGAGCACACAGCGATCCGCACCGGTGCCGGGACGGAACTGGTACAGGTTGCTGGGCAGACGCTTCGGACGCATCATCTTGCCGTTCTGGTTGATGATGACGTCGCCGTTGCGTGCGTTGGCGGCCGTCACTTCCTCGCAATCGAGGAAGCTGTTGTACTGGTCGCCGAGGTCGCCGGGCTTGTGGCTCACGGCGATCTGCTGGGTCAGGCCGGCGCCGAGCGAGTCGGTACGGGTCACGATGATGCCGTCTTCGACGCCGAGCTCGAGGAACGCATGGCGGCAGGCGCGGATCTTCGCGATGAACACCTCGTGCGGCACGGTCACCTTGCCGTCCTGGTGGCCGCACTGCTTCTCGTCGGAGACCTGGTTCTCGATCTGCAGGGCGCAGGCGCCCGCCTCGATCATCTTCTTGGCGAGCAGATAGGTCGCCTCGGCATTGCCGAAGCCGGCGTCGATGTCGGCGATGACCGGCACGACGTGGGTCTGGAAGTTGTCGATCTTCTCGATCAGCGCCTTTTCCTTGGCCTTGTCGCCTTCCTTGCGGGCCGCATCGAGCGCGCGGAAGATATCGTTCAACTCACGCGAATCCGCCTGACGCAGGAAGGTGTAGAGCTCCTCGATCAGGGCCGGCACCGAGGTCTTCTCGTGCATCGACTGATCCGGCAGCGGGCCGAACTCGGAGCGCAGCGCCGCGATCATCCAGCCGGAAAGATACAGATAGCGGCGGTCGGTATTGCCGAAGTGCTTCTTGACCGAGATCAGCTTCTGCTGGGCGATGAAGCCGTGCCAGCAGCCGAGCGACTGGGTGTACTTGGTGCTGTCGGCGTCATAGGCCGCCATGTCGGCGCGCATCAGCGCAGCCGTGTAACGGGCAACATCCAGACCGGTCTTGAAGCGGTTCTGCAGGCGCATCCGCGCCACGGCTTCGGCGGTGACGCCGTTCCAGGTGTCCTTGGTCTTGAGCAGCGCTTCGGCCGCCTCGATCTCGCTCTGATACGAAGCCGGTCCCTGGATGGCCCGGTCGCTGATCCCGCGCGGTTGGAAGTTCATGTCCGTGATCCCTTCGGTGACGAAATAACTGCACCGTTTGTGACGCGCGGCGTCATAGGGAGCTAGACCTGGCGCGGAAAACTTGTCATAACTTACAAGAAACCGATGTATTGTTGTAAGAATCTTACAAACCTTGGATAAGGCGATGGTAACCTCAAGCGCCCGTTCCGTTTTCATGGGCCCACGACTGCGCCGGCTGCGGCGCGACCTCGGGCTGACCCAGGCCGACATGGCCGCCGATCTCGAAATCTCGGCCCCCTATGTGGCGCTGCTGGAACGCAATCAGCGCCCGGTGACGGCCGACATGCTGTTGCGGCTTGCCCGCACCTACAAGATCGATCTGGCTGATCTCGCTGGCGATGGCGGTGCCGATCACACCGCCCGCATGCAGTCCGTCTTGAAGGAGCCGATGTTTGCCGACATCGACATCCCCGCGCTTGAGGTCAGCGACCTCGCGGTCAGCTATCCCGGAATGACCGAGGCCTTCCTGCGCCTCTACACCGCCTATCGCGAAGAGCAGCTGGCGCTTGCGGAGCGCAGGGCTCCGGACATGGCGATCGCTTCACCGGGCCAGGAGAACTTTGACGCCAACGATCCCGTTGCGGAGGTCCGACGTTTTCTCGCCGCGCGCCGCAACAATTTTGCCAGCCTCGACGATGCCGCCGAGCGGCTCGTCCACGAACCTGCCGGGCCCGCCGGATTTATCGAGCGGCTTCGGGAGCGACATAAACTCCAGGTCCGCTATCTGCCGCCGAACGTCATGCTGGGTTCGATCAGGCGACTGGACCTTCATCGCAGACAATTGCTGCTCGAGGACTCGCTCGATACCGCGGGGCTCAATTTTCAGCTGGCCAAGCAACTTGCCTATCTGGAACTGGAAAACGAGATCGGCGCCGCCGTCGAAGCCGGCAAGTTCACGACCAAAAGCGCCGAGCTGCTGGCGCGCCGTGCGCTTGCGGCCTACGCCGCCGCCGCACTCATCATGCCGTATTCGGTGTTCGCGAAAGCGGTCGAGGCCCGCCGCTACGATCTGGAGGCGCTGGCGCGTCAATTCGGCACCAGCTTCGAGCAGGTCGCGCACCGCGTCACGACCCTGCAACGGCCGGGTCTCGAAAAGGTCCCGTTCTTCCTGATCCGGGTCGATCCGGCCGGCAACATTTCCAAGCTGCTTGACGGCGCCGGCTTCCCGTTTGCAAAGCACGGCGGCGCATGTCCGCTATGGTCAGTGCACGACATCTTCAAGACGCCGCGCCAGATCGTCACCCAATGGCTGGAACTGCCCGACGGACAGCGGTTCTTTTCGATCGCCCGCACCGTGACCGCCGGCGGCGGCGCGTTCGGCGCCATCCGCGTCGAGCGGGCGATCGCGATCGGCTGCGCCGCCGAACATGCGGGCCAGTTGATCTACACGCGCGACGGACAGGGACCGAATGCCGACGAGCCGACGCCGATCGGCGTCGCATGCCGGGTCTGCCATCGGCCGAGATGCGCGGCGCGGTCGGCGCCGCCGATCGGACGCGAGATTCTTCCGGACGATTTCAGGACCTCGAGCGTGCCGTTCGGCTTCTCGGCGGATTGACGAAGTCGATCACCCCTGCGGCCGGTTCGCGTCATACAGCACCCGCACGCGGATCGTGCCGTCAATGGCTCTCAAATCGGCCAGCAGCCCCTCGCCCTCGCCGCCGACCACGTCGGTCTCGAGCACGACATAGCCGACTTCCGGATCGGTCTGCAGATATTGCGCCAGGATGTTGATCCCGTGCCGGGAGACCGCGTCGTTGACCTGGCGCATGACGCCGGGAACGTTGCGATGAACATGGATGAAACGGGTGCCGGTCGGTCGCGCCGGCAATTGCACCTGCGGAAAATTGACCGCGCCGAAGGTCGACCCGACATCGGAATAGTCGATCAGCTTGCGCGCAACTT
The DNA here is from genome assembly GCF_051547665.1 of Bradyrhizobium sp. BR 1433. NCBI lineage: Bacteria > Pseudomonadati > Pseudomonadota > Alphaproteobacteria > Hyphomicrobiales > Nitrobacteraceae > Bradyrhizobium > Bradyrhizobium sp. BR 1433. The sequence goes on along the minus strand of NZ_JBPUGG010000001.1, from coordinate 7,105,609 downwards.
CGCCGCCGATGCGATCCTGCGCTTCTTCCGTCGAACCGCCGACATGCGGCGTGAGGATGACGTTGGGCAGACCTTGCAGCGGCGAGACAAAGCGCGCCTCGTTCGACACCGGCTCGACCGGAAACACGTCGACCGCAGCACCCGCCAGCCGGCCCTCACGCAGGGCGCTCGCCAGCGCCTCCAGATCGACCACGGTGCCGCGCGAGTTGTTGATCAGATAGGCCTCAGGCTTCATCAGCTGGAGCTGGGCGGCGCCAATCATGTTGGCGGTGGCCGGCGTCTCCGGCACATGCAGCGATACGACATCGCTGGCTGCGAGCAACGCGTCGAGCGATTCGGCGGGCTCGGTATTGCCATGGCGGAGCTTGTCGGTCTGATCAAAATAGATCACGCGCATGCCCATGGCTTCGGCGAGGTTCGACAGCTGCGAGCCGATGTTGCCGTAGCCGACGATGCCGAGCGTCTTGCCGCGCACCTCGCGGCTGCCTTCGGCGGACTTGTCCCAGCCGCCGGCATGTGCGGAGACCGAGCGCGGAAAGATCCGGCGGAACAGCATCACGATCTCGGCGATGGTCAGCTCCGCCACACTTCGGGTGTTGGAGTATGGCGCGTTGAAGACGGGGATTCCCAGCTTCCGCGCGGCGTCGAGATCGACCTGATTGGTGCCGACCGAAAAGCAGCCGACAACGAGCAATCGGTCGGCGGCCTCCAGGATGTCCGCGGTCAACTGGGTCCGCGAGCGAATTCCCAGCATGTGGATGCCCGACAGCGCCTGCCTGAGTTCTTTTGGTCCCAGCGCCTTGGGCAGACGCTGCAGCTCGGTATAGCCGTTCGCCTCGACCATCCGGGCCGCGGATTCGTTCACGCCCTCCAGCAGCAGCACGCGTATTTTGGTCTTGGGAAGCGACAGCATCATCGAGATCCGGATTCGTAAGGTTCGGGCAGATCCTGCCACGAGCGCAGTTTCGACGGATCGCGTGATAGCATGGAAAACGGTCGCGTCAGAAGCGGCCGTGGGCCGCCCGCTCCGCGATTCCCGATGAAGCCTCTCGATCCGCGCATCCAGGCGCGGAACGGGAACCCGTTCAGTCAAAGGTCCTGGCCAATTCGCCGGCAGAAGCCGCGTTTGTGGCTCCTGGGGCGCTCGAAAACCTGCTCCGGCTCACGGGCCGGAGCTCCACTCGTGCTCAGCGCGGCGCCGAGGGTTATTGTCTGGCGCGGCAGTTTCACTCCGCCGTTCCGGCGCCGCAAGCCTGCGGCAGTCTCACTGGCAGGGATACCGCCGGCCGTCCTTTGCCTGGAACGTATTCGACGCCGCATCGTAGGAGCGATAGCGCTGGGCGCAGGACGCCGCGTGCTGCTGGGCGGCGGCAGCTTCCTGCTGCGCGGCGGCGTTGGCTGCGCCGGCCGCGATGACGCCGCCGATGAGGCCACCGACCAGTCCGCCGACGGCAGCGCCGCCGCCATTGTCATAGCACTGCCCGTAACGGCACCAGACCTTCTCGGTCAACGACGGCACTGCCGCCGCAACGCCGGCGCCGTGCTGCAACGGAGCCGAAATGGCGGAGGCCGAAAACACCATGGCACCGGTGGCGGCCATCAAAACAACTTTCACAAAGCGAGCCCTGCGCATCATATCTCCTGCTTCATTGCTGTGGGCGCAGGCCGGCACCTGCGTCCCGATTCCCTCGACATGGATGAGCTCGCCTGGTCCCGGACCGGACGACACCCGGACACGCGCGGCCGGTTACAATTCGCGCGTCAGCCTGCTTCACAGATGGGCGGAGTTCATTGGCCGGCTGCGTTCACGACGCGGCAGAGGTTATCGCCGACACCTGGAGCCAACTGTCCCGGCGGCAAGATGAAGGTCGCATCGACGCGGCTGCCTTTGCCGTCCTTGCGGACGACGACTTGCAGCGTTTGTGGGCGGCCGGATCCGGTGGTCTCCTGCTGGGTGGTCAGCGTGCCGAGTTTCTTGTCGACGTTCACGCCGACAAAACCCTCCGCCAGAACGGCGCGGGACACCTTGTCGAGGGCGGCACCGGGATTGACCGACGGGAAGGTCATCCAGGTCTTGTGCGTCATGCCCGTTACCATCGGAACGCCGGTGCTCTGGACGTGATCTGCGCAACCATCGGCCAGCGCAGTCATGGACGAAAGAACTGTAAGCGCGAGTACGCAAGTAATCCTTGTAAGCATGCTTTCATAACCCGTTTGAGTTGGTCGTGACGATTTAGGCCAAATGGGCTACGAGTCCATGGACGACGTCGCATTCCGGATGGAGGCGTTCGGATTGTGGCTAGAACAGTCGATCGCGAATGCTGTGCATCCGCTGCTGCTCTCGGACGTCGGCGCGCCGGATTGAATCGGAACGTTCGCTCGATGCAGGCGAGCGGATGAGATCAAATGCCAGCTTTCGCGGCTCGATTGCGCGATCTGGATATTCTGTTCGATATTCGGATATTGAAGAAATTGTGAGAAAGGGCACGCGGCCCGAAATCACCTAAGCTGTGCTAGTGTGGTGATGCGGTCTATGCGTGTGGCGCACGCCCCTCAACAGTGGAAAACCGGTCTGATGGATCGGGCAATCCGCGAACAGCAAACATCCGATGGTTGGGATTTGATGGTCGAAGACGTACTCGCTGCACCTCCCACGCGATCGGGATCTTCGTTCGAAGAACTCCTTGAAATGCTCCACCCCCACGGGATCAATGCGCATTCCTCGCCGCGGCCTGACGAATCGTTTCGCTGGCATGCGGACATAGCCATCGGCGCGGAAATTGACGTCGTGCGAGCCGATCTGTCGGCCGGTTGGGATTGGCGCTATTCATACGAGAATTCTGCCGGAGAGCTTGCAATAAGCCTGCTGAATGCCGGCCAGGCCGAAATGCTCATTGCAGGAAAGAGTATCCAGCGGACCCCCTCCGAGATCGCCATCGTGCCCCTTCCGACGATGCAAGCGCAGCGGGTCGAAGCGGTCGATGGACGATACTCAAGCGTCACGCTCACCTTGCATACGGGCGCAGTTACCAAGGTGCTGTCGGCGACGTTCGGGAGCACAGCGCTGGAAGATCTCAATCTGACGCCGATCGTCGACTTGTCGACCGGCATTGGACAGACCCTTCTTCAGCTTGTCCGTACGAGCACCACCGGTCTGTATGACGGGATCCTGGTACGCTCTCCGAAAGCCAGCGCGCTGCTATCCGAAGCGGCGATACAGCTCATCCTTGAGAACGTCCCTCATCGGTTGACCGGCCGGTTGAGCCGCCACCCGCTGGATGCGCCGCCGCGCTACATTAGGCGTGCGGTCGAGTATATGCGGGCCAATCCGCATCTGCCGCTGACGATATCGGATATTGCCGCAACGGTTGGGGTCAGCAGCCGGTTGCTGCAATTGGGCTTCCGCAAAATCCACGGCACGACGCCGGTCGCCTATTTGCGGCAAATTCGGCTGGAGGCAATCCACGATGAGCTATCGCGACCGGAGAACATGCTCCCGGTCAGCGAAGTTGCCCTGAAGTGGGGTTTTACGCATATGGGCCGTTTCGCTGCGGTGTACCGCTCGGCCTTCGGCCTGTATCCGTCCGATACGGTCCGGCGCGCGCGAGGTTTCTTAAGCTAGGCAGGCGGTTGTCGAGCCAGGCTGCGGCGGATCAGTAAATAGCCGTCCCAGACGCCTTGTCGAACAAGTGCGTTCGCTCAAGATCGAGCGCGACGTCGATGACATGATCCGGTTCCGCGGCGACGCCGACCGGCATTTGCGCCGTGAACGCGAATGGGCCGACGGTCCCGATTACCAGCGTGTGCGGCCCGAGCGGCTCCACGTCTTTCACAAGGATCCGGATCGAAGAGCCCGCCGGCGCATCTTGCCGCAACACATGATCGGGCCGGACACCAAGCACAACGGGCTTGCCGACGCTGGCGGCATAGGCCGCCTCGCGTGACTTCGGCACTCTCAACGCCGTGCCCGACGGCTCGGTGAAAATGAGCGCGCCGTCGCGGGCGGCGAGCTCGCCATGGATGAAATTCATGCTGGGCGCGCCCATGAAACCGGCGACGAAGAGATTGCTGGGCTTCTCGTAGATCGTAATCGGATCGGCCGCCTGCTCGATGCGGCCGCGGTTCATCACCACGACGCGGTCGGCCATAGTCATGGCTTCGACCTGGTCGTGCGTGACATAGACGATCGTCTTGGCGAGACGGCGGTGCAGCGCCTTGATCTCGGTCCGCATCTCGATGCGAAGCTTGGCGTCGAGATTGGACAATGGCTCGTCGAACAGAAACACATCCGGGCTGCGCACGATGGCGCGGCCGATCGCCACGCGCTGGCGCTGCCCGCCCGAGAGCTGTTTGGGCCGGCGCTGCAAATATTGTTCGAGGTCAAGCACGCGCGCCACGTCGCTGACGGCCTTCTCGATGCTGGCGCGCGATTCCCCGCGCACCTTCATGCCGTAGCCGATGTTCTCTCCGACCGTCATATGTGGGTAGAGCGCGTAGTTCTGGAACACCATCGCGCAATTGCGCAGGCCGGTACGCAATTGCGTCACGTCGCGATTGCCGATGCGGATGGTTCCGCTCGTCACCGCCTCCAGTCCTGCGATCATGCGCAACGTCGTCGTCTTGCCGCAGCCGGACGGGCCGACAAGCACGACAAACTCCTCGTCGGCCACGTTGAGGTCGAGCCCTTCAATGATCTTGTAGGGCCCGTATGCCTTGCTGACATTCTCGATCTCGACGTGCGCCATGGATTCCTTTTCCGTCCCTTCATCGACGGCAAGTAAAGTCCCGGACGATGCTCGCGCATCATCCGGGACGTCTCACTGGAAAGCTAGTTCTTCGGCGGAAGGCCCATCGCCGCGCGATAGGCCGCGAGCTGCTTGGCCCGGCCGAACTCGTCGGTCAGCCAATTCCACTCCTTGGCCATCGCGTCGAGCGCCGCCTGCGGCGTGGTCTGGCCGGCCAGCGCCTTGCCGAGCTCGATCTCGACCACCTCGGTGTAAGAGAAGTAACCGGGCAGACGCATGTCGAGCGCGACGTTCTTGGCATTGATGGAGTCCGATTGCGCGCCGAGATATTCCTTGGCCTCTTCCGGCGAGAAGATCTTGCTCCACAGTTGCAGATTGGCAGTGTGCGATTTGCGATAGGGATTGACGCCGCTGCCGCCGGTGATCGCCGCCTGGCCCGACACTTCAGGGCTTGTCAGTGTCTTGACGAAATCCCATGCCGCCTTCTGGTTCTTGCCGGCCTTCGGCACCGCGATCTGCCAGCCGCCGAATGCCATGAACGGGCCCGGAAGCACGCTCGGGAACTTGTCCCACTTCTTGGTCTTGGCGTTCCAGATCTCGTCCGAGCCGGGCAGCATCGCCGAACCGACCTTGCCCGAGATCTTCGACTGCTTCGGGTCGGCGGCGATGACGCCGGTGTCGCCCCAGCCGATCGATTCCGCTACCTGGCCGCCGGCCACGGCAGCGTTCACCTCGCCGAACGAGAAATTCAGCGCGTTGGGCGGCCCGAGCTTCGATGCCCTGATGTATTCCTCGAGCCCCTTCACCCAGCCCGGGTTGTTGATCTGTGCGTCCATCGTCTCGGGGTCGAAGAACATCGCGCCCGGATAGTTCGGATTGTTGGTGTAGGCCGCCGCATGGCTGAAGAAGAACCAGAACTGCTGACCGCCGCGGCGGAAGGCTTCCGCCGTTCCCCACAGCCCCTTGTCTGGCCGCTGGAAGAACTCCGCAATGTCGAGATACTGCTTCCAGGTCTTCGGCGGCGCGAGGTCGTAGCCGTATTTGGCCTTGAACGCATCCTTCTCCTTGGGATCGCTGAACAGGTCGGTGCGGTAGGTATAGGTGTGGACGTCGCCATCCATCGACTGCGAGTAGATCTTGCCCTCCCACACCATCAGCCGTTCGCGATAGGCCGGCTCGATATCGTCCCAGTCCTTGCCGGACTGCATCTCCTTCGGCATCTCGCTGAGATAGGGCACGAAGTCCGGCAGCCACGCCGGCGCGAAGCTGACGAGGTCGAACGTCGCGTCCGACGCCGTCAGCGATGTCGCGATCTTCGGATAGAGCTCGGACCACGGGAATTCGACGACATTGACCTTGCCGCAGGTCTTCCTGGCCCATTCGTCCGCGCCGAGCTTGAGCGCGGAGGCGATATACGGCCCGGTCTGCGACGCCACCGTCAGGGTGACGCCGGTATAGTCCGGGCTGCAGGCGGCATTCGCCTGGCTCGCGGCACAGGCCATCGCGAGCGAGGTGGTCAGCATCAGGAACGTCCGTCGCATCATCGTCTAGTCCTCCCTACAAGGTTTTTTGCTATTTGATGGCCCCGAGCAGCAGGCCCGACCGCATCATTCGGCTGAGCAGGCCCGCCATGATCATCATGGGAACGATGGCGACGAGCGCCGCAGCCGATATCGCCCACCATTCGTCGCCGCGCTGGCTGTTCTGTCCCGCCACCAGGATCGGCAGCGTCTGCCATCTGGAATTGGTCAAGAACAGCGCGAACAGAAACTCGTTCCAGACGAAGGCCAGCGTGATCATGAACGTCGCCAGCAGCCCGTTCATCGACATCGGCACCACGATGCCGAAGAAGATGCGCCAGCTCGGCACATTGTCGACCATCGCCGCCTCCTCGACCTCGATCGGCACAGCCTCGAAGAAGTCGCGCATCAGCCAGACGACGATCGGCAGCGAGAAGGCGACGTAGCAGAGCGTCAGGCCGACAAAGCTGTCGATCAGCTGGAAGCCCAGCCGCCCGATCTCGCTGTAGAGCAGATACAGCGCGAAGGCGGTGACGATGGGCGGGAACATGCGCTGGCTGACGAACCAGAACAGGATGTCCTCATTGCCGAGGATCGGTCCGGGCAGCGGCAGGCGGTTGGCGGCGACGGCCACGATCAGCGCGATCGGAAAGGCCAGCAACAGGGCCTGCGGGCGGGTGAACCCGAACGTCGTGTTGAACAGCAGGTAGCCGCCGAGCGCGAGCAGGAAGAACGCGAGGCCCGCGCCGAAGCGGACCTTGAATTCGAAGCGCACCAGCGCATAGGCCGCCATCGCGCCAATCGCCGTGGCGATCGCTGCCGCGGATAGGCCAACGATGGTCGAGTTCAGGAAGGTCCGGAAGAACTCGCCGCGGATGCCCTGATAGAGATCGATGAAGGGCTGCAAGGTCGGCGTGAAGTCGATGAACGGCAGATAGGTCGGCCCGCCGACGACGCCGGGCGGCGTCTTGAATGCGGTCACCACCACCCAATAAAGCGGAAACACCGTGATCAGGCACCAGATGAGAACGCCGGCCGCGACCAAGCGGCGGCTCCATGGCGACAGCCCCGTCAAGCTCAGCCCGCTCATCGGCGCTTCTCCAGATGCGGCCGCAGCAGCGCCAGGTAGGTCACGCCGATGATCGTGATCGCGATCAGGAACAGGAAACTGAGCGCCGATGTGTAGCCGAGATTGAACTTCTTGAAACCTTCCTGATAGGCGAACAGCGTCAGCGTCTCGGTGTCGACGCCCGGCCCGCCGCCGGTCATCACGAACACCGTGTCCATGATCTTATAGCTCTCGATCAGGCGGATGAAGACGACGGCGGCCGAGATCGGCAGCATCATCGGAAAGGTGATGCCCCAGAACTGCTGCCAGGCGCTGGCATTCTCGAGCTCGGCGGCCTCGTAGACATCTTCGGGAAGCGTTTGCAGCCCGGCTAGCATCATCAGGATGACGAACGGGGTCCACTGCCAGACCTCGACCGCGATGATGCAGGCGAGTGCCCAATGTCCATTGGTAAGGAACGGCAGGTTGACCAGGCCGAACTTCGACAGGAACTGATTGAGCGGTCCCATCGTCGGATTGAAGATCATGCGCGCCACCAGCGCGACCGCGACGGGCGCCAGCAGCATCGGCAGCAGCAGGGCGACGCGGAACAGCCGCTCACCCGGCACCCGCGCATTCAGCGCCAGCGCGACGCCGAACCCGATCGCGTATTGCAACCCGACCGCGATCAGCGCAATCAGCGTCGTGGTGAAGAGCGCATTCCAGAACCGCGGCTCCTGCAACAACGCCGCATAATTGCCAAGCCAGACGACGCGCGGCGGGATCGGCGGAATCAGCCGGTAGCTGAGGAAGCTCGTAGTCAGCGAATAGATCAGCGGAAATATCGAGATCGCCAGCACGACGAGCACCGCCGGCCAGATGAAGACATGCTTGATCGGATCATTCCGCATCATCGCAGCATCATCCCCTCAGCAGCGCTTCGATCTCCGCGCGCCGCGGCATCGCGGGCGCGGTGCCCGGCCGGGTCACCGAGATTCCCGCCGTGGCCGAACCGAAGCGCGCAGCCTCGAGCGGATCGACGCCGTCGGCGAGCGCCGCCGCGAAGCCGCCGACGAATGCATCGCCCGCGCCGGTGGTTTCGACGACCTTACCGGCCGCGAAAGGCGGCACGTGCAGCGAGCGATCCCGCGCATGGAACAGCGCGCCGCGCTCGCCGAGGGTGATCAGCGCCGTCCCGGCGCCTTTGGCCAACAGGGCGTCGCCGGCGCGGCGGGCGCCGGCAAGGTCGCTCACCGCGATGCCTGTGAGCGCTTCGGCCTCGGTCTCGTTGGGAACGACATAATCGCACAGCGCAAACAGGCCATCGTCGAATTGGATCGCCGGTGCCGGATTGAACACCGTGATGCTGCCGGCGGCGCGCGCAATCTCGAGCCCGCGCCGCGCTGCATCGACCGGCTGCTCGAGCTGCGTCACGAACACGCGGCTGTCGCGGATCGCGTCCGCCACCGCGTCGACATCGGCCGGGCCGATACCGCCCGCTGCACCCGGCACGACGATGATGGCGTTGTCGCCGCGCGTCTCATGGACGTAAATGAAGGCTGCGCCGGTCGGCGCTTCCGCCGTCCTGGCCACGCGCGGCCGGATTCCCTCGGCCTCCCAGGTCTTGATCGCAAGCTCGCCGAAGGCGTCGCTGCCGATCCGCGAGATAAAGCTCACGCCGGCGCCGGCCCGCGCGGCCGCGACAGCCTGGTTGGATCCCTTGCCGCCAGGCCCCATCGCGAATCCCGATCCGGCGATCGTCTCGCCGATCGCCGGCATGTTGCCGGCGCGGAACGCCAAGTCGACGACGAAGACGCCGAGGACGGCGACGCCACTCTTGCTCATCTCGTCACTCCCCGTCCGGCCCGATCACGCCCTTGCTGAACAGGAAGCAGCCATAGAAGCGCCGCTCGCCCGTCGCGATCACGCAATAGGCCGTCTTGGCCTTCTCATAGAAAGCGTGGCGCTCGACGCCGACCAGCGGCCAGGACCGTCCCTCCGCGCGATCGATCGCGGTCTGCACCTCGCGCTGCACGGGTGGCACTTCCTGAGCCTGGCCGACAATCTCCATGCGGCTGGCCGCATCGTCGACGAAGGTGTCGAGCGGCATCACCGAGAGGATCGCCTCAACCGCCCTGGCCGCGTTGACATTGTCGATGCGCAGCAACCGGCCGAGAACCGTCTGGCGCGCGATCGAGTCGGCCGGAAAATTGGTGTCGCACACCACCAGACGATCACCATGCCCCATCGCCCGCAGGGCGTAGAGTACGTCGGCATTGAGCAGTGGATCGATGCCCTTGAGCATGTTGCGTCCTTCCCTTGTGTTCAAACTCGCCGGACTCTGACGGTCCGAACCCCATCGATATCACCGCGAGGTGACGTCGCTAGTCACCGTACGGAATCCAGATGTTCTTCACCTGCACCGCGTGGCGGAGCAGGATCGGGCCCTCGCTCGCGGCCTTGTCGTACCAATCGAGCGCGAGGCCATGATCGACCAGCGTCCGTTTGAGATTGCCGATCGACAGCCGTTCGGCGGCCGCTGAGGCGTCCTGCGATCCGAACGCCCAGAGCGCGTCGACATCGTCGTGCTCGGCAAGCACCTTGACCAGCTCGCTGTGATCGCCGGTGACGATGTTGACCACGCCGCCCGGCACGTCCGAGGTCTCCAGCACCTGGTAGAGGTCGGTCGCGGCGAGCGGATGCCGCTCGCTGGGCACGGCGACGACCCGGTTGCCCATCGCAACCAGCGGCGCCACCAGGCTGATGAAGGCAAGCAGCGGCGCCTCGTCGGGGCAGGCGACGCCGACCACGCCGATCGGCTCATGCATCGCGAGCGCCACGCCGCGCAGCGGCGGCGCGTGGATGGATCCTTCGAATTTGTCCGCCCAGGCGCCATAGCTGAACAACCGCTCGATGCTCGCATCGACTTCCGCGCGCGCCTTCGCAGCCGACACGCCGGTCATGTCGGCGATACGCCGGGCGAATTCGTCGCCGCGCGCGGAAAGATTCTCGGCAAGGTAATAGAGGATCTGGGCGCGATTATGCGCCGTCGCCCGCGCCCAAGACTCGGCGGAGTGCGCCGCGGCCACCGCATTGCGGATATCCTTGCGATTGCCCTCGCCTGCCTCGCCGAGGCGCCGGCCCTTCGGCGACAGCACCGGACGCGAATAATTGCCGTCCGGACGCACCTGCTTGCCACCGACAAACAGTTTTGCCGTCCGATCGATTGGCGGCACATCGAATCCGGCACTTGCGCCAGAAGCCGTCGGCTGCGGCGATGCCTTGGCCCGCGCCTTGCGCCCACTCCAGGCCTTCGGCTTGAGATACTCGTACATGCCTTCACGGCCGCCCTCGCGGCCGAATCCGGACTCGCGGTAGCCGCCGAAGCCGACGCTGGCGTCGAACAGATTGGTGGCGTTGACCCAGACCACGCCGGCCAGCAGCTTCGGCGCGATATCGAGCGCCAGCCCGATCGTCTCGCTCCACACGCTGGCGGCCAGGCCGTAGCGCGTGTTGTTGGCGAGCATCACGGCCTCGTCGGGGGTGCGGAACGTCATCGCCACCAGGACAGGGCCGAAGATCTCTTCGGTCGCGACCGTCGAGGACGGATGCACGTTCCAGAGCAAGGTCGGCGGATCAGAACATCCTTCCGCCGGGATCGCACCGGAAGCCTGATATTTCTCGGCGCCTTCCTTCACCCCGGTCTCGACCAGCGACTTGATCCGATCGAGTTGCACCGGCGCGACCACCGCGCCCATGTCGATCGCCTTGTCGAGCGGCATGCCGACGCGAAGCGTCTCCATGCGACGCATCAACCGCCTGCGGAAGGTCTCGGCGATTCCTTCCTGCAGCAGCAGCCGCGAGCCGGCGCAGCAGACCTGGCCTTGGTTGAACCAGATCGCATCCACCACGCCTTCCACCGCGCCGTCGATATCGGCATCGTCGAACACGATGAACGGCGACTTGCCGCCGAGCTCCAGCGTGAGGGACTTGCCGGTGCCTGCGGTCGACTGGCGGATCAACCGCCCGACCTCGGTCGAGCCGGTGAACGCGATCTTGTCGACGCCCGGGCTTTCGACCAGCAGCGCGCCGGTGGCACCGTCGCCGGTCACGACGTTCAACACGCCCGGCGGCAGGCCGGCCTCGGCCGACAGTTCGGCGAACAGCAGCGCGGTGAGCGAGGTGAACTCCGCCGGCTTCAGCACCACCGTATTGCCCGCGGCCAGCGCCGGCGCGATCTTCCACGCCAGCATCAGCAGCGGAAAATTCCACGGAATGATCTGCCCGATCACGCCAACGGGCACCTGATCGGCGAATTCGCGCTCCTGCAACTGCGCCCAGCCGGCGTGATAGAGGAAATGGCGCGCGGCGAGCGGCACGTCGAGATCGCGGGTTTCCCGGATCGGCTTGCCGTTGTCGATTGCCTCCAGCACGGCGAACAGCCGGGCGTGACGCTGCAGCATGCGCGCCAACGCATAGAGATGACGGGCGCGGCCGTGGCCGCCAAGCTTCGCCCACGCTGTCTGCGCGGTGCGCGCGGCGTTGACCGCCGCCTCGATATCGGCGGCGGCGCCCTGCGCGATGCGCGCCAGCGTCTTGCCGGTGGCGGGCTCGGTCGTCGTGAGGTGTTTGCCGGCATGCGGCGCCGTGAGCTTGCCGGCGATGAAATGCCCGAAGGTGGCGCCATGCCGCGCCAGCCAGGCGCGTGCCTCGCCGTCCGCCTCCGGCGCGGGGCCATACTCCATGGTCTCGAAATAGCTTGCGACGCTCATCGCTGGAGTCTCATCCCACGGGGTGGCGGTTGAAAGCCGAGTAGTGGCCGGTCACGTGATGCTCGAGCTGCCGCTCGATATCGGCGAGCAGGCTGGAGGCGCCGATACGGAACAGGTCCGGCTCGAGCCAGTCGCGGCCCAGTTCCTCCTTCATCAGGAACTGATAGTTGAGCACGTCCTTTGCCGTCGAGATTCCGCCGGCCGGCTTGAAGCCGATCTGGTAGCCGGTGCGCTCCTGATAGACGCGGATCATCCGCAGCATCGCGAGCGTCACCGGCAGCGTCGCGTTGACGCCTTCCTTGCCGGTGGAGGTCTTGATGAAATCGGCGCCGGCCATCATGCAGACCATCGACGCCTTGGCGACATTGCGCAGCGTCTTGAGATCGCCGGTGGCCAGGATCGTCTTCAGATGCGCGTCGCCGCAGGCGGCGCGGAAATCCTGCACCTCGGCGTAAAGCGCCCGCCAATCGCCGGTCAGCACATGCTCGCGCGTGATGACGATGTCGATCTCCTGCGCGCCGTCGCGGACCGACGCTTCGATCTCCTTCAGCTTCAGATCGTGCGGCACAAGGCCTGCGGGAAATCCGGTCGAGACCGCGGCGACCGGGATGCCGAATCCATCGAGCGCTTCGACGGCCGCCGCCACGAACCGATGGTAGACACAGACCGCGCCGGTATGCAGCTCGCGGCCGGCAAAGCCGAGCCGCTCGAGAAGGTCGCCGCGCACCGGCGCTTTGGCCTTGGCGCAGAGGCGCTTCACCCGTTCGGTCGTATCGTCGCCATTGAGCGTCGTCAGGTCGATGCAGGTGATCGCCTTGAGAAGCCACGCCGCCTGAGCGTCTTTCTTGACCGTGCGCCGGCCCGGCAGGCTCGCAACGCGGCGTTCAGCGGCCGACAGATTGATCCTGATCTCGTCGACCCAATCCATCTCGAGCGCGCGGCCGCTGTTGCGCGGGAGCTGATGCCCGCCGCCCGGGGAAGGCGGCTGCGCGGCCAATGGGGACGGATCCTGTATGAAGACGCTCTGCGTCATGGAGGCGCCGTGCGGTCCTCGCGAATCGACGAGATCGCCAGATAGACTGAATGTGTCGATCGCAACATGTGATCCTCCCCCTGACCTTGCCGCGGGGTTTGCCGACTGCCTGAGGACGACACCGTCCCCGACCCTCGATCAGCCCGCCGGACTGGATGTTATTATTGTAACAAATCGACGTTGATAAACTCACAACATTGTAAGATCATTGTCAATCGGATAAGCAAGCCCGGCGATCAAAATGGCTGAAACATCGAACGCACGACCAAGCGAGACGCGCGTGCAGCGCCTGCAGAGGCTGCGCCGCGCCGTCGAATCGAGCGGCACGCTGCATCTGAAGGACGCCGCCGAGCTCCTCAAGGTTTCCGAAATGACGGTCCGGCGCGATCTCGCCGGGCCGGACGCCGCGCTGGCGCTGCTCGGCGGGTACGTCGTCAATGCGGCGTCGCCGACCGGGGTCAAGTACACGTTCGAGCAGGAGATCGATCAGCACACCCAGGACAAGCGTCTCGCCTGCCGGTCTGCCGCGGCCTCGATCAAGGAAGGCGATACGATCTTCATCGATTGCGGCACGACGATGCAGTCGCTGGCGGACTGCCTGCCGGAGGACCTGCCGCTTTCGGTGATCTGCTATTCGATGAACGTGGCGTCGATCGTGACGCGCCGGCCGGCCACGCAGGTGATGCTGATGGGCGGCCTCTACCATCCGTCGTCGCAGTCCTTTGCGTCGGACGACGGCCTGTCCTATCTGCGGCGGCTCGGCATCAACAAGGCCTTCATCTCCGCGGGCGGCGTACACTGGACCCGCGGCGCGAGCTGCTCGAATTTTCACGAGGTCGCCGTCAAGCAGGCCGTCATCGAGACCGCGATGGAGAGCATCCTGGTGATCGACGCCAGCAAGCTCGGCAGCCTCAAGTCGGCATTCTTCTCCGATATCGGCGCGTTCTCTCGCATCATCGTCGGCGGCGCGGCGTCAGCGGACATGCGCAAGCACTTCCGGAGCCTCCCCGTAGAATACGTGACCAGCGCAACCTGATCCGAGCGGGGGCTGGCACGCCCGGATCAGGCTGCTCACGATGCGCGGGCTCGCGTGACCACACATCGAACTCCTGCGGCTCAGTTGCAGGCAGGCTTCGCCTTGTTGCAGGCGTCGGTCAGCTCCGGCGGCGGCTCCTTCTTGAACACCGTCTTGTAGGATTCCAGCACGTTGGACTGCGTCACCGGCAGCGACTGCACACCGATCCAGCCCGGCGTTTCCTTGCCGAGCAGCGCGTTCATCATGGCCATCGCTTCCGCGACACCCTGATCATAGGGGCGCTGCGATCCGGTCGCCTTCAGCGGTCCGCCCTTGGCAATCTCGATCGCCGATTGCAGGCCGAGGTCGACGGTGGTGACCGGAATGTCGATGCCCTGCGCGCGCATCGAGCTCAGCGTATCGAGCGCCGGCTGGTCCCAGACCGCGAACAGGCCCTTGATATCAGGATTGCCGGTGAGGAAATCGCCCGCGATCTGCGACACTTTCGGCGGGTCGGTGAAGTCGACCTGCTTCATCTTGATGTCCGGGCGGTTCTTCTGCATCCACTCACGGACGCCCTTGGTGCGCTCGTTGGTGCTGAAATAATCGACGCCGAAATTGACGAGGCCGATGGTGCCGCCCTGCGCGACGCAGGACGCCAGGATCTGGGCCGCGATCAGGCCGTTGCCCTGGCTGTCCGCGGAGATCATGGACGCATATTCCTCGGGATGCTTTAGTCCGGTCGGAATGCTGTCCATCAGCACGAGCTTGATGCCGGCCTTGGCGATCTTCTTGTAGGTCGGCGCGGTCGCGGTGAAATCGACCGGGATCGAGATGATGCCATCCGGATGCTGCTGGATGGTATTCTCGATGTCGGCGATCTGCTTGTCGACCTGATATTCGGCGGACGCGACGCCGGTGACGGTGACACCATACTTCTTCAGCGTGTCGGTGATGCCCTGGATCTGCAGTTGCGCCCAGTCGAGATCGACGGTCTGCATGGAGATGCCGACCTTGAAATGCTTCTCCCTGATCTTGGCGGCGTCGGCGTCCGACAGCGCCAGCACCTCGGGCGAGGCGGCCTTCTCGCCGTGCGGCCCCTGACCGACGATCGATTTCGGTCCAAGCGTCGCGAGATCGACGCCCTTGACGCAGGTTGCAGGCACTTCGGCGCGGGCCGAGGCGGCGATCGAAATGGCCATCGCCGCGATCAACGCGGTCAGCGGCAGGGTTTGTCGCAAGATCGGCTTCATTGTTTCCTCCCGTTTTGGTCGCCGATTGACCGGAGGCCGGCGACCTTGCCCTACCCTTGCAACGCCTGACCTTGCGGCCCATGCGCTGCACCGTCGTGCTCTAGCGTTTCGTGAAGGCGACCGCGGCCACGATGATCGCTCCCTTGATGACGAGCTGCAGCGGCGAGCTGACGCCGAGCAGCACGAGGCCGTTGTTGAGTGTGCCGATGATGAGGCTGCCGAACAGCGTCCCCAGGATGTAGCCGCGCCCGCCGAACAGGCTGCAACCACCGAGGATCACGGCGGCGATGACGTCGAGCTCCATGCCCTGCACGACGTCGGGCCGCGCGGCGTGCGAGCGCGCGGACAGCACCAGCGCCGCGAGCCCGGCCAGCGCGCCGGTCAGCACAAAGGCCGCGGTCGTCACCCACTTGGTGTTGATGCCGGAATACAGCGCCGCGGTCGGATTGCCGCCGACCGCATAGATGCGGCGGCCGAACACGTTATAGTGCAGCAGCAGGATGCCGACGATCATCGCCACCAGCGTCCAGGCGATCGGAACCGGTATGCCCAGGAACGAGCCTTCGCCGAAGATCGCAAAGTAGGTCTCGTTGGTGATGATGACAGGCTTGGTATTGGTCACCATCATCGCCAAACCGCGCGCCATGCTCAGTGAACCCAGCGTCACCAGGAACGACGGGATCGAGAGCTGCGTGGTCAGGATGCCGTTGAGCAGCCCGACCAGCGCGCCCGTGCCGAGCCCGGCAACAGCGCCGACGATCCAGCTGTTGTTGATCTGACTCATCGCGAGCGCCGCGGCCATGCCCGACAGCGCCAATGTCGATGCGACCGACAGATCGATCTGGCGCGCGATGATCACAAAGGTCATGCCGACCGCGATGATCGAGACCAGTGTGGTCTGGCGTCCGATGTTCAGGAAATTGTCGACCGACAGGAACCAGGGCGAGGACAGGCTGAACACGACCAGCAGCACCACGAAGGCGATGTACAGCATGTAGGGCCGCTCGCCCCGCAGCAGATTCTGCAGCAGCTTGCGGCGTCGATCGGATCGGGTCGATGAGGCGACGAGGTTGGGCGCGGTCAGTTCGGTCATGCGGGCAGCTCTTGCAATACACCTTGTTCGGAAGCCTGGTAGATCTGCAGCAGATGATGGAGCTCTTCGGCATCATCGATCTCCCCGCGCACCAGCGTTCGCGCCACGCGTCCATCGACGATCACGGAGATGCGGTCGCAGAGCTCGATCAGTTCGACGAGGTCCGACGAGACCACCAGGACGCCGGTGCCGTCGCGGGCGGCATTCCTGATCACGCCGTAGATCTCCTCGCGCGCGCCGACGTCGACGCCGACCGTCGGCTCGTCCAGCAGCAGCACGCGCGGCCGCGGATCATTCCATTTTCCGAACACGACCTTCTGCTGGTTGCCGCCGGACAATGTCCTGACGAGGCTCGAGGCGCCTTGCGCCTTCACCGATAACCTCGCCACCGCAGCGTCGGCACGCCGGGCGGCGGCGCGCTGCTGCATGAAGCCCCAGCGCGAGAAATGCGGAATCCGCGGCAAGGTGATGTTGCGCTCGATCGAATGATCCAGCACCAGGCCCTGCACGTGCCGGTCTTCCGGCACCAGCGCGACGCCATGCGCGATCGCATCGGCCGGGCTCCTCGGCAGCCATGGCCGGCCGTCGATCAGGCATGTGCCGCTGTCGACCGGCCGAAGACCGAAGATCGTCTCCAGGACCTCGGTACGTCCGCTGCCGATCAATCCGGCAAGGCCGTGGATCTCACCCTTCATCACGGACAATTCGACGGCCGACAGGCGGTCGTTGGACACGCCCGACAGCGACAGAACCGGCGACAGATCGAATGAACGCGCAACTGCAGATTCGGCGCGCGACGCCGCGGGCGCCAATCGATCGGTGCCGATGATGGCGTTCACCAGCCGCTTCATGTCGGTCTCGGCGGTGACGAACGTGCCGGCATTGGCGCCGTCGCGGAGCACCGTGACACGCTGCGAGATCTCGAACACCTCGTTGAGCCGATGCGTCACATAGATCACGCCGACGCCGCGGCGCGTCGCCTTGCCGATCGCGTCGAACAGGATACGAACTTCATCCGAAGTCAGGGACGATGTCGGTTCATCGAGGATCAACAGGCGCACCTCGCCCATCAGTGCCTTGGCGATCTCGGTCATCTGGCGGTAGGCGAACGGCAGCGAGCCGACTGCTGCCTTGGTATCGAGGGGAATGCCGAGCTCGCTCAGGAACGCCCCGGCCCTGGCCATCAGTTCGCGCTTGCGGACAAAGCCGAACCGCGTACGCGGCTCGCGGCCGAGCAACAGATTGTCGGCGACGCTCAGCAACTCGACGAGACTGAGGTCCTGATAGACGACGGCGATGCCTGCCTCGCGCGATCTAGCCGGACTGTCGAACGTAGCTGGTTTGCCGGCGATCTCGATCGTGCCGCTGTCGGCCGCGTGGACACCACTAAGGATCTTGATCAGCGTGGACTTGCCGGCCCCGTTCTCGCCCAGCAGCGCGTGCACCTCGCCGGCCCGGACCTCGAGGTTGACGTCGCGCAACGCCCGCACGCCGCCGAAGCGTTTGTTGATGCCACCGACCATCAACAGCGCCGTCGACGGCCGAGGCTCGGCTGCGATCGAACCGGACAATTCCAAATTTTCCTCCCGTCGCCCGCGCGAGGCGCTGGTACGATGGTGACATATTGTTATTTTTGCAACTTATCTTGTTATAATTCTATCACATCGACCGAACTGTCAATGGGAGATCGCGCCGGCGGGCGCTCGAAATTGAAGGCGGCGATCGGATCCTGCACCGCCATACGTGCGGCCGGCCTCCGCCAGGCACGATGGCAGCCGAAAGGTTGTGCTAAGCTGCAATTGCTCTCTTCATCAAAGCCAACGCCGGTGAATCACGATGAAACTGAGTGCCGCGATTGCCGTCGCCCTGATCTCGTCTTGCCTGCCCGCCGCGGCGCAGCAAGCCGGTGCCGATCTCTACGCGCAACGCTGTGCGCAATGTCACGACAGCAGCAACGCGGCTGTTCGCGCGCCGAGCCGCACCGCGCTGCAATCCAGATCGTTCGACGAGGTGCTTGGTGCGATCACCACGGGCCCGATGGCATCCTTCGCGCAGGGACTGACCAGCGACGAGCGTGCGGCGATCGCCTCACTCGTCACGGGAAAGGCCGCGTCGCTCGCGGCAACCGAGAGCGCGGGCCAATGCGCGCAGAACGAGACCGGCTTTCCGACGCCGATCGACGGGCCGCGGTGGAACGGTTGGGGCGCGGATATCAACAACAGCCGGTTTCAGCCGGCGGCAATGGCCAGCCTCGCGCAAGACCAGGTCCCGCGGCTGCGTCTGAAATGGGCGTTCGGATTTCCTGACACGTCCAACGCCAACGCGCAGCCGGCTGTGGTCGGCGGCTTGCTGTTCGTCGGTGGCGGCGACCGTAAGGTCCACGCCCTCGACGCCAAAAGCGGCTGCACGCGCTGGGAGTTTCCGACCGAGGCGCCGGTGCGGACGGCCATCAGCTTTGCCCCGCTGGACAACGGCCAGCCTGCCATCTTCTTTGGTGATGTGCGCGCCAACGTCTACGCCCTGAATGCCGCGACCGGCAAGCTGATCTGGAAGAGCAAGGTCGACGATCATGTGGCGGCCCGGATAACCGGTGCGCCAGTGTTCTATTCCGGCGCCGTCTATGTCGGGGTTTCATCGATCGAGGAGGCCATCGGATCTCGCCCCACCTACCAGTGCTGTACGTTTCGCGGCAGCGTCGTTGCGCTGAAGGCCGAGACCGGCGCGCAGATCTGGAAGGCCTATACGATTCCCGAGGCACCGCATCCGACACGGGCGAACGCCCTCGGGACCCAGCTGTTCGGTCCGGCCGGCGCGTCGGTCTGGTCCGCGCCGACGATCGATGTGCAGCGCCAGGCGCTCTATATCGCGACCTCGAACAGCTATGCCGACCCGGCAACCGACACAAGCGATGCCATCCTCGCGTTCGATCTCACGACCGGCCGAATGCTGTGGCATCAGCAGGCCACACCGAAGGACAGCTTCGTCGTTGCGTGCTTCGGCACCGATCAGAGCAATTGCCCGGAAGACCGCGGCCCCGACCATGACTTCGGCCAATCGCCGATCCTGGTGAGCCTGCGTGATGGACAGCGCGTGCTGGTGATCGGCCAGAAATCCGGCGTGGTCCACGCGCTCGACCCCGATCATGAGGGCAAGATCCTGTGGCAGACGCGGATCGGCAAGGGTGGTGCGTTGGGCGGGACCGAGTGGGGTTCCGCCTCCGACCAGGACCAAATCTATGTCGCCAATTCGGACGTACGATTTCTAAGGGACGGCACGCGACGTCTGAATTCAAGCGAAGGTGGCGGCCTGTTCGGGCTCGATCTTGCGACCGGGAAGATCGCGATGCAGGTCGCGCCGGTGGCCTGTGGCGACCGCCCGCAGTGCAGTCCCGCGCTCTCCGCGGCGGTCACCGCCATTCCCGGCGTCGTCTTCTCGGGCGGCGTGAGCGGCTTCCTGCGCGCCTACGCGACCGATGACGCACGACTGCTGTGGGAGATCGACACCGCCCGCGACTACACCACGGTCAACGGAGTTGCGGCTCGCGGCGGCGCCATGGACGGACCCGGCCCGGTCGTCGTCGACGGCATGCTGTACGTCAATTCCGGCTACGCACAATGGAGCGGCCTGCCCGGCAACGTTCTGCTGGCCTTTGAGGTCGGCAACCCCTGACAGGTATCTGCGCCGGCAAGCTGAGCACTACTCGCGGCGGCCTATTCGTGCTTTGATGTCGGACAGGATCAGCCGAGAGATCCGAAGGGAGACCGTGTGGTGCTTGGTGACGTGCTACGCAATTTCACGTCAGGGGCCGCTTCCCTCGCGCGCTCCAATGGTCCCGAATCGCCGATATCAGAGACAGGCGTCCCGAAATCGACCGACATGGCAGCCGCGCTTCAAATCGATGCGCATGTCGTTGCGCACGAAAAACACAGAAACTATAAGTGCTTGAAAGAATGGTCGGAGTGGCAGGATTCGAACCTGCGACCCCTGCGTCCCGAACGCAGTGCTCTACCGGGCTGAGCCACACTCCGACTGAGGGCCGGCTTATAGCGTCGGGTTTCGGGGACCGCAAGGGACCACGAGCCACCCAATTGAGGAATCTAGTCACAGTGGATACAGGTCTGAAAACGCACGTTTTGTCCGCAGGCGCCGCCGCCACGGCGACCGCCGCCGGGGTCTTGGCCGAGGGCGGCCTGGTGGCGTTTCCGACCGAGACGGTTTATGGCCTCGGCGCCGATGCCGGTAACGCCGCCGCGATCGCCCGGCTTTACGAGGCCAAGGGCCGGCCGGCCTTCAATCCCCTGATTGCCCATGTCGCCGATCTGGGCGCCGCCCGCCGGATTGCCCTGTTCAATGGGCAGGCCCTGCGATTGGCGGACGCGTTCTGGCCGGGTCCCCTGACCCTGGTGCTGCCGAAGGCGCTGTCCTGCCCGGTTGCGGAACTCGCGACCGCCGGGCTCGACACGGTCGCCATACGCATCCCGGCCCACAAGGTGGCGCGCGACATCATCAAGGCTTTCGGCGGTGCCGTGGTAGCGCCGTCGGCCAATCTCTCCGGCCACGTCTCGCCAACCACCGCCGAGCATGTGAACGGCGATCTGGCGGGCCGCATCGACCTGATCGTCGACGGCGGGCCGGTCGAGGTCGGCGTCGAATCCACCATCGTCGGCTGCTTCTCCGATCCGGTGCTGCTGCGACCGGGCGGGCTGACGCGCGCAGAGATCGAGCGCGTGCTCGGCCAGCCCTTGCAGTCGCCGCCGCAAGACGCGGAAAGCGACGCCCAGCCGGTTGCCCCCGGCATGCTCGCCTCGCACTACGCACCGCGGACACCGGTCCGGCTCAATGCCAGCGACGTCCATGTCGGTGAAGCCTTGCTGTCGTTCGGGCCGGCGAAGGTCGCGCGGCGCGAATGCGCCTCCGTGGAGATGAACCTGTCCGAGCGCGGCGATCTTGCCGAGGCCGCCGCCAATCTGTTCGGCTACCTTCGCACCCTCGACAAGAGAAACGCGGATGCGATCGCGGTGACGCCGATTCCCGAGGAGGGATTGGGCGAAGCCATCGATGACCGGCTGCGCCGCGCAGCCGTTGGGCGGTAACAAGCATGACCCGGACCGGAACGGCCGCGTTGGCGCCAAGCGGGAACCGGTTTTCCCTCGCGACAAACGCGAAGCGTTTGCGCGAAGGGCATGCTTAGGCAAAGATCCCCGACTGAGTGAAAGACCAAGAAAAAATGAACATCGTCCAATCAGCGGTGCCGCCGCTTCCGCCCGAATTGCTTGAAAAATTCCGCGCCATCGTCGGCGCGAAATATACGGTGACCGATGCTGCCGACATCAAGCCTTACGTCACCGAGGAACGCGACCTGTTCCACGGCCGCTCGCCGCTGGTGCTGCGCCCGGGTTCGACCGCCGAGGTCGCTGCGATCTGCAAGCTTGCGACCGAGCACAGGATCGCGCTGGTGCCGCAGGGCGGCAATACCGGCCTGGTCGGCGGCCAGACGCCGCACAATGGCGAGGTCGTGGTCTCGCTGCGGCGTCTCGACAAGATCCGCGATATCGATGTCGAATCCAACACCATGACCTGCGAGGCCGGCGTGGTGCTGCAGGTCGCGCAGCAGAAGGCAGTCGAGGTCGACCGGCTGTTTCCGCTGTCGCTCGGCGCAGAAGGCAGCTGCACGATCGGCGGCAACCTCTCGACCAATGCCGGCGGCACCGGAGCCCTTGCCTATGGCGTGGCGCGCGAAATGGCGCTCGGGGTCGAAGTCGTGCTGGCTGACGGCCGTGTGCTGAACGCGCTGTCGAAGCTGAAAAAGGACAACACCGGCTACGATTTGCGCAACCTCTTCATCGGCGCCGAAGGCACGCTCGGCATCATTACCGCGGCCACGCTAAAGCTGTTTCCGCGGCCGCGTGCGGTCGAGACCGCCTATGTCGGCTTGGCTTCACCGGCGGCCGCACTCAAGCTGCTGTCGATCTCGCGCGATCAAGCGGCCGGTGCGTTGACGAGCTTCGAGCTGCTCGCCGACGTCGCGGTCGACTTCTCGATCCGCCACGGCATCGATATCCGCGATCCGCTTGAGAGCAAGCACCCCTGGTACGTGCTGATGGAATTGTCGTCGTCGCGCGACGATGCACGCGACACGCTGGAGGCTATCCTGGCCCAGGGCATGGAGGACGGCATCGTCGATGACGCTGTCATCGCCGCCAATCTGAGCCAGCGCCAGGCGTTCTGGAAGCTGCGCGACGAGATGTCGGCGGCGCAAAAGCCGGAAGGCGGCTCGATCAAACACGACATCTCGGTGCCCGTCGCAGCCGTGCCCGCCTTCATCGAGGAAGCCAATGCTGCCGTGGTGAAGCTGATCCCCGGTTCGCGGCCGGTGCCGTTCGGCCATCTCGGCGACGGCAACATCCACTACAATGTCAGCCAGCCGGTCGGCGCCAATGCGGCCGACTTCCTGGCGCGCTGGCACGACGTGAATGCCGTCGTGTTCGAGATCGTGCTGCGGATGGGCGGCTCGATCTCGGCCGAGCACGGCATCGGCGTGCTCAAGCGCGACGAATTGCCTGACGTCAAGGATAAGGTCGCGATCGAGCTGATGCGGCAGGTCAAGGCGATGCTCGATCCGCTCGGCATCATGAACCCGGGCAAGGTGCTGTGACCGCGCAGGCGACGATGCCCTCCTCCTCTGCCTCCCTCGCCATTGCTGAGATCACCGATAACGACATCGCCGATGTCGTCGCGCTGTGGCAGGCCTGCGGCCTGACGCGGCCATGGAACGATCCTGCTGCCGACATCGCGCTGGCGCGGCGCGGACCGAATTCAGCCGTGCTGGTCGGCCGCGACGCCAATGCGATCGTGGCGACCGCGATGGTCGGCCACGACGGTCATCGCGGCTGGGTCTATTACGTCGCGGTCGATCCCAACCGCCAGGGCAAGGGGCTTGGCCGCACCATCATGGCGGCGGCCGAGGACTGGCTGCGCGCCGCCGGCGTGCCGAAGCTGCAACTGCTGGTGCGGCGGGAGAACGCCAAGGCCGGCGCGTTCTACCAATCGCTCGGCTATGACGAGTCGACCTCGGTGATGCTGGCCAAATGGCTCGACGGGCGCGAAGCGACGCCGTGAGAGGGCTGAGGGCCGACGCATGAGCATCGCCGACCGCGTTCGCGTCAAGCACGTCGAGCTGCTTTCGAAGCGCCGCTACGAGCTGAAGAGCGCGACGTTCGACTACCGGCGCGCCAACGGCGAATGGCAGACCCAGGTGCGCGAGGTCTACGATCGCGGCAACGGCGCGGCGCTGTTGCCCTACAATCTGACGACCCGCTGCGTCGTGCTGGTGCGCCAGTTCCGCTTCCCCGCTTTCGCCAACGGTTATGACGATCTGCTGATCGAGGTTGCCGCCGGCATGCTCGACGATGCCGAGCCGGAAGCACGCATCCGCGCCGAAGCGGAGGAAGAGATCGGCTACCGGCTCGCGCATGTGCGCAAGGTGTTCGAGGCTTTCACGTCTCCGGGCGCCGTGACAGAGAAGCTGCATTGCTTCGTCGCCGAATACGATGCCGCGATGCGCATCGGTGACGGCGGCGGGCTCGCCGACGAGGGCGAAGACATCGAGGTGCTCGAGCTCTCGATCGACGACGCGCTCGCCATGATCAGCGACGGCCGCATCGTCGACGCCAAGACCATCATGCTGCTGCAATACGCCGCGCTGCATCTGTTCAGGTGAACGCGGCTTTGCCCCGGCCGGTGCCGGCACGGCCTTGCGGCTTCGCACACTCAACGCTTTAGACTAGCTGTCCCCGTCGTCCCTGCGCAATGGCTATGCCATTGTCGCTGGAGGTGCGAGCCACTTCGGCGAGCCTCGAAGGATGAATTGGCCACCAGCCGGGCCGTGCATCCTTCGAGACGCGCGAAGACGCGCTCCTCAGGATGACGGGGATAAACTGAACGAAATGCGCTACCGCATCGTGATCGCAAGGCCGCTCAGATCGGCGTTGGCCATCAGACCGACCTGATGGCCGGTCAATTCGAGCACCGCGCCCTTCTGATTGGTGAGCACGATCGCGCGTGCCCCGCGGCCGACGGCAAGCCCCGCGCCGGCCGCACCGTAGACGCCGGCAACGTCGGACGGACGGTTGATGTTGCTGACCCGGCCGCGCAGCACGGTCTTGGAGCCGCCGAACACCAGTCCGTAGTCGAGGCCGCCGGTGGAGAGCCGGTAGGAGCGGCCGCGGAAGGTCAACACGCCGCTGCCGCCGGAGCCGCCGATGATCCATCCGGCCTTGTAGATCGTGAGCGTCACGAAGCCGCTGTCGGCGCGGGCCGCGGAAGAGAACGCAAGGCCGGTGAACGCCAGCAGCGCGACAAGCGCAGCACGCAGGGTGGATGAAGGTTTCATGTGTGGTCTCCCCAGGATTTACTCACGTCGATTTGCTCTCGTCGATTTGCTCGCGTCGTGACACGGCTGCGAATCGCGATGCTCCGACTGTAGCAAGCGCGTAAACAGGCGCAATTTGGCACAGCGATGGCCGATTTGTTGACGGGTGCTTTCGCACCACCGGTGTTGAACCTGTTCCCGGGGTTGCAATACTCACTGCATGTCCGGGGCGATCGGCCCCTGAGCTCCAGGATTGCCCGTGGAGCATTCATTTTTCAAACCGGAGATTTCCCATGCGTCGTCTTGCGATTGCCTGTGCCGCCATTGCCGCCACCGTGTCCGTGCTTGCTGCGGCAAGCCCGGCAAGCGCCACGCCCTATCATCTGATCCGCTGGCAGGACACCGGCTTCTGCCAGATCTGGGACCAGAGCATCCCGACCACGCCGTGGCCGGCGAACTTCTCCATCGTCAGCGAGGAGCTGCCGACCTTCGACGCTGCGTTCAGCTACAAGACCGGCCTCCTGAACAACGGCACCTGCGCGTTCTGAGCGAACGCCATTCGATCACGCACAGGGCGGACACGCGGCAACAGCGCGGCGTCCGTCCTTGTGCTGTCAGATATGACGCCATCCAGCGTCAGTGATGCTTGATCAGGGCGTCACGCGCGGCGGCGAGTTCGAGGAATGCCGCGCCGTTGCCGCCGCCGTCGGGATGCACCGTCTTGGCCGCGCGCTTGAAAGCCTGCTGGACTTCGGTCGCAGCGAGGCGGCGACCCAACGGCAGGCCGAGCAATTGCCGGTACTGCTCCTCCTGCGTCAGCGCCTTCGGCACCAGGCCGCGCTGGCCAAACCGCGGCGCCGACAGCATATGCAGTGCATCGCTGATGATGCCGAGACGGCGCAGTGCCATCGATTTGGTGCGGCGGTCAGCCGATCTCAGCGCCGCCTGGCGCAGGATCGGCAGCACCTGTGCGGCCGCATGCCGCAGCGTCTCGTCGATGTCGGTCGCGGCGATCTCCGCGATCATTTTGGCCATCTCGCGGTAGTCGGGATCCGGCGCCGCGCAAAAGCGCTCGATCGCAACTTTCCAGTGTCTGATATGCGGGTCCATGTCCGCGGTCCGTAACTGACATCCGAATCCGGATAACAGCAACGCGCAAACGCGGCTTGGCGTTTCGGTTGGCGCAGTTTTGAATAGTGTTGTCGACAACGCTCACAAATCAGAACGAGGAAACGCCATGGCCCTTCTCGACAATCACATCGCCGTCATCACCGGTGCGGGCTCGGGCATCGGGCGCGCCATCGCACTGGGCTACGGCCGCGAGGGCGCGCGCGTGGTGCTGCTCGACATGAACGGCGATGCGGCGGCGGAAGCGGCCAGGGAGATCCGCAATGCCGGCGGCAAGGCGGAGAGCTTTGCGCTCGACGTGACCAATCGCGACGCCTGCGTCGCGATGGCAAAGCAAGTGGCCGACAAGGCCGGGCCGGTCTCGATCCTGGTCAACAATGCCGGCATCGCGCGCCGCAACGGCATGCTCGGCACCGACGAGGCCGTGATCAAGGATTGGGAAGACATCATCTCGATCAATCTCACCGGCGTGTTCAACGTGACGCATTCGTTCCTCGCGCCACTGCGCAAGAACAAGGGACGCATCGTCAACATCGGCTCGATCCAGTCCTTCGTGCATCTGCGCACGCCGAGTTCGCCGGCCTATACCGCCTCCAAGCACGGCGTGCTCGGCTTCACCAAGGCGCTGGCCGCCGAACTCGGCAAGGATGGTGTGCGCGTCAATGCAATCGGGCCGGGCTTCATCGAGACGCCGTTGAACGAGAAGGTGCGCGCCACCAATCCCGACCTCGTCAAGGTCTTCATGGACCACACCCCGCTCGGCCGCGCCGGCAAGCCGGAGGACATCGTCGGCCCCGCCATCTTCCTCGCCTCGGACCTGTCGGCCTATGTCTCGGGATCGATCGTGATGGTCGATGGCGGCTACCGCACATTGTGACGGATGGAACCGCAATCGTGGCGATTTCTGGGTATTTTGCTTACAGAGCAGGGAGTTAGGGGCGCGTTAAGGGCTTGTTAACCAAACCGGCACACCGTTGATCTACGGGGTAGTTGGTTCTCGATGTCTTCGCTTCACCGACGAAGCGGGCGTTGATCGGGAGGAGTTCATGTCTTACGCGTCCACCGTACCGTCGCCGGAAGCTCTGCTGCCGTCGCTGGCTCCAAATGAAATCGTCCCACTGCTGATCGGCGCGACCGTCGATGAAGTCGAGCGCGAGCTCGTGCTGCAAACGCTCGCGCGCTGCGACGGCAACCGCACCCGCGCCGCGCGCGTGCTCGGGCTGTCGGTTCGGACATTGCGGAACAAGATCCGCGAATATTCGGCCGACGGCATCGACGTGCCGCTGAGCGAGCACGCCGCAGCCTAGAGCAAGATCCGGGAGCGCGCGAAGCGGCTTTCCGGGAAGATCGTGCTTGGACAACGAGCTAAGCGTGATGACAATTCAACCGGATCTCATCACGCTTTGCGGCACGTCGACGCTAGATCGGCAGGTCGATCGAAAGCCGCCGCCAGCGCGACAATAGCTCGCTGCCGTCGGCATCGAGGCAGCGAGCGAGACGCACCTCGGTCGTCGCTGCCTGTTGCAGCGTCTGCGCGACCAGCGCCGTCGCATAGTCCCAATAGTCGCGCCGCCCCTTCGGATCGTCGTCGACCAGCGATTTTGCGAGGATCTCGACATAGATCGCAGCGACGGCTCTTTGCCAGAGCTCACCCGCGCGCTCGCCCTCCGCCGAGGGCGCGCCGGTCCGCGACTGCCAGGCCAACCAATAATTTTCCTCCGCGCCGACCCAAGCGGATGGCAATAGCGATGGATCGAGGCATGGCGAGCGACACTCAAGCGGCTGCATGCCGCGCGCGTCGCAGAAGAAGCAATAGCCAAGCTTGTCGTACCAGTTGACGCGCAGCAATCTGCGAATCTCGGTCTGTTGATCCGCTGCGAGCCGCCTCACGCCGGTCCGTTCGAGATCGCCGATGATCGCCGCCAAGCGATCGCGATCATACGGCTCGACCTCGAGCACCACGCCGATATTGCGCGGAAACAAGGCGTCGAGCATCTCGATCATCTCGCGATAGAACCGGCCCGCCAGGCCGCCGCCGCGCCACGCCTTCGCGACGCCGACATAGTTGCAGTAGATCAGCTCGCTTGCGTGATCGTAGGTGAAGAAGCCGAGGCCGATCGCGCGCCCTTCCGCGCGCAGGATGAAGCAGCGCGAGTCGAGGCAATATGACAGCTGCTGATCACCGACGCTGAACTCTCGTCGCTCGCCGACATCATCTGACAGCACCCAGCGCACAATGTCGTCGGGGGCGTCGCGCTCGTTCGGAGGAAACAGCTCGGCATACAGATTGAGGACGCCAGTGTTGCGAAACGCCACTTCGTCGCGCAGATCGTGCCGCGTCACCACGATGTCGAACGTCAGCGCCCCTGTTGCGTCGCCTGCAACTGCCCCGCGCCTGTCGTTCAGAATCCGCAACGCGTCCTCCCGTCACGATCTTCGCATCGAATTATGACTGTTGATCGCTTGCATCAGCCGCGCCCGGCAGAATTGAAGCCGTCATCCAACCTCTGTTACAAGCGGCTTGAAATCGCGACGGAGCATATCAGTGGCTGACGAGACAATCTCCCGCCAGGGGTCACGAGGGGCGCAGGGGCCGCAGGGCCGTCAGGGCGAGCCGGGTCGGCCCGGTCCGCAAGGACATCCGGGGCGGCCGGGGCCGGAAGGTGCGCGCGGCAAGCCGGGTCCGCAGGGCAAGCCCGGACTGGTCGGGAAGGCGGGGCCCCAGGGCAAGCCGGGAGCGCAAGGCAAGGAGGGCGTGCAGGGTCCGCGCGGCGAAGCTGGCCCACAAGGACCGCAGGGACCGGCCGGCCCGCGCGGTGAAGCCGGCCCGCCCGGACAATTGCCGTCGATCGAACAGGTGATGCCGTGGCTGCACATGATCTTCGACGCCTGGGAAGACTACAAGCGCACCAAGGAGCGTGAAGCCGCCGAGTTCGCCGAGCGCGATGCCGCCGAGCGCGCGGCAGCGGAAGCGATCGCGCTTGACGTCGACGCCATCGACTTCGCGGAAGATGACGACGAGGACGACGATCACAAGAAAAGGAAGAAGCACCGCAAGAAGGACAAGAAGTAATCCTTCCTGTCCTGGCGCGGCGACGCGGCCAGCTTTGTCCGTGCCGCGCCCGATGCCTACCGCTCCACGCCCGGATTGGCCGGAGGATCGGCGGTTCGAGCGAGGTGCATGAGCTGGAAGACCCAGCGCATGGCGTAATACCAGGCAACGCCCGCGAGCGCCCCGCAAGCCGACAGGATGATGACGTTGGCAAGGTCGATCGTCCCGCTCGACCACAGCATGCCGCAGGTCCAGAGCACGGCGAACGCAATCGAACAGGACGTGAGCAGGGCAGGCTTCATGGCGTTGCTCCGGGATCGGGTGAACTGCACCGATGCCCGGACGCGTGGCGCCGTACCGTGATCTGCATCACGGTGCGCCCCGCCCTCAGCCAAACCGCAGGCGCGAACGCTCCCTCGCCTTCTCCGCCTCCACCTCGCGATCGCGCGCCGGTGCCGTGGTCTGCAACGAGATCAGGAGCTTGCGCGCGGCATTCGAGACCTCGGTCACGGCCAGGTTGAAGGCGGCCTCATTGGACTGCGACGGCTTGTTGAACCCGGACAGTTTGCGCACGAACTGCAGCGCCGAGGCGTGGATCTCGTCCTCGGTGGCGGGCGGCTCGAAGTTGAACAGCGTCTTGATATTGCGGCACATGTCGGTCTCCCTCGCCCGCGGCAACGGGGCGGCTCTCTCAAGGACGATCGGCTGCTGCAAAATACGACATCGTGGTCTATTCTGGCAGTGTCATCGTCCACGGTGGAGCGAGGTTCCGGATGAGCCACGTGATCTACAAGGTAGTCCAGCACGACGGCGGCTGGGCCTATACCGTCAACGGGGTGTTCTCGGAACCATTTCCTACCCACGCCGCGGCACTCGCCGCTGCCCGACGCGCCGCCAACGAGCAGCGCGTCCCCGGCCGCACCGAGGCGATCCAGTACGAGACGTCGGACGGCAAATGGTTGACCGAAACCGCATCCGGCAACGACCGCCCGGAGACCGAGGTCGAGGACGGCCGCTAGATCATCTCGTCGCCTTCAGAACGGAACCTGGACGCCAAGCCGGTCGAAGAACGCCCGCCCCGGTCGGTGATCCGCAATGCGCGCGGAATCCGATGCGGCGCAACGCCGCGCATCTCGATCAGCCGCGCCAGCACGGCATTGGCAAACGGACCGGCGAGATGCGGCACGCGCTCGGTCCAGTCGTTGCAGAGCCGCAGATGCGGCTGCCGCGCCGGATCGAAATCGATTGCCTCGGCCCGGCACCAGGCCAACCCCTGCTCGGTCACCCGACCATCGCGGCCGTCGATCACGACCAGGCGGCGGCGGATCAGCGCATTCGACAACAGCACGCCGAGCTGACCCGCAAGGTGGTGGTAGCAGGTGCGCGATTGCCTGAGCTGCTCGGCCGGCATCGCACGCCGCCCCACGGTGGCCTTGGCCGCAAGATCGACGAGATTCTCGATCAGCGCCGCGACGTCGTCGTCCCTGATCCGGTAATATCTGAACCTGCCCTGTGCCCACACGGAAAGCACGCGGGCGTCGACCAGCTTCTGCAAATGCGCGCTGGCGCCTTGCGGCGAAATGCCGGCGACCGCAGCAAGCTCGCCCGCCGGCAACGCCTTGCCGTCGGCCAGCGCACTGACCATCGCCTCGCGGACCGGATCGCCCAAGGCCTCGGCGATCCGCGAAAATCCTGTCTGCAAAGCCTGGGATGATCCCACCGCATCGTCCTCCAGATCGCGCCGAAACGTCCTACCCGCATACGCCGTGCCGCGCAGTTCATTTCAGATTTTCCTGAAACGTCGCGGCGGCCTGTCCGTTCAAATGGGCGGCAGTCGATCAAACACAAGGGAACGATCATGACAGCCGGCAGCAACGACGCGGAACGCATCTACAGGCTCTGGGATGAGGCGCTCGGTAACAAGGACCTCGAGGCGGCGCTCGCGCTCTACGCAGCCGACGCCTCGATCGAGAGCCCGCTGGTCCAGCATTTGATGCAGACCAAAGACGGGATCGTCCGCCGCCGCGACGCGCTGCGCGAGTTCATCACGCGCGTGTTCCGCACCAGCCCGCCGCAACGGCGGCGCTTCAAGCAGGGTTTCTTCAGCGACGGCCGCGTCCTGACCTGGGAATATCCGCGGCAGTCTCCGGACGGCGATCAGATGGATCTGGTCGAGGTCATGGAGATCGATTACGGCCTGATCCAGCGTCACCGGGTCTATTGGGGATGGTTTGCGCTGAACGTGCTCAAGGAGAGCTAGCCAAACACGTCTGCCAGCCGCGCCGCGCAGCTCTCGGACAACGCTTTCGGTCATGCTAGGCTTGCACCGAAGCGGCTGGACAAACGCGCCGCGCGTGGGAAGAAGCATGATGATCCGTTGGTGCGCGGCGCTCGTGGCCGCTCTCGTCTCGATCTCGGTACCGGCCATGGCTGCAGATTACCCCTCGCCGCAGGACGGCGAGTGGACCGCAAAGGACTTCAAGTTTCACAGCGGCGAGGTGATGCCGGAATTGCGGCTGCACTACACCACGGTCGGCGCACCGACCGGACAGCCGGTGCTGGTGCTGCACGGCTCCGGCGGCTCGGCCGCCAGCATGCTGACGCCGAGCTTTGCCGGCCAGTTGTTCGGCCCCGGCCAGCCGCTCGACGCGGCGAAATACTACATCATCATCCCTGACGGCATCGGGCACGGCAAATCGTCGAAGCCGTCGGACGCGATGCGGACGAGCTTTCCGAAATACGACTACAACGACATGGTCGACGCGCAGTATAGGCTGGTCACCGAAGGGCTCGGCATCAGGCATCTGCGGCTCGTGATCGGTAACTCGATGGGCGGCATGCACACCTGGATCTGGGGCGTGCGCTATCCGCGGATGATGGACGTGCTGGTGCCGATGGCCTCGCAGCCGACCGCTATGGCGGCACGCAACTGGATGCTGCGGCGGACGATGCTGGAAACGATCCGCAACGATCCCGACTACAATGGCGGCAACTACACCAGCCAGCCGCGGATGATGAAATACGCCGTCGCCGCCTATCGCTTCGCCAGTGCCGGCGGCACGCTCGGCTACCAGACGCTGGCGCCGACCGCGGCGCAGGCCGACAAGCTGGTCGACGACCAGCTGGCGCTGCCGGTCACATCAGATGCCAACGACTACATCTATCAATGGGAGGCCTCGCACGACTACGATCCCTCCGCCGGAATGGAGAAGATCGAGGCCACCCTGTGTGCCATCAATGCCGCCGACGATGAACGCAACCCGCCGGAGACCGGCGTCACTGAAGCTGCAGTGAAGCGGATCAAGAACGGCAGGGTTGATCTGATCCCGGCAAGCAGCGAGACACGCGGCCATCTCACCACCGGCGATGCGAAGTTCTATGCCAGGCAATTGCAGGAACTGTTGCAGGCGGCGCCGACGATGTAGCGATCGAGGCCCGGGCAATGTCCGCTGATCGCTTCCGCCGCATTGCGCTGAGCCTGCCCGAGGTCGTTGAAGGCGCGCATCACGGCACAACCGATTTCCGCGTCGGCAAGCGCATCTTCGCAACCCTCGGCTATCCCGACCAGGATTGGGGCATGGTGAAGCTGACACCTGAGCAGCAGGCGATGGTGATCGAGGCCGAGCCGGAGATCTTCCGGCCGGTGCCGGGCGGCTGGGGCAAGGGCGGCGGCACCAATGTCCGCCTCGCGAAGGCGGATCAGGTCACGCTGCGCAGCGCACTCAAAATGGCGCGGGACAATATCGCGGTGAAACCCGCGAAGAAGGCGCGCGCGAAGCAACCAACCTGAGCGCAACAACCCCGCACTGCATCACGCCTGACTGCGCGGTTTCGCCGATTCTTTGAGCATGCATCCCGCGCGCGGTTCGTGCCTAATCGCGCAAACACCGGATTTGCGTGACGCTATGCGCGGGTCACGTAGAAGTTTTCGCCGGAGGAAGGCAATGCGAAGGCTCACGCATGTGGCGGCGCTTGCGTGGCTCGCCATGATGGCGGGCGCTGCACTGGCGTTCGACAACGGCCAGTACGACAACGTGCCGCCCGATATCCGCGCCTGGTTCAAGAGCGTGATCGCGCCGAATGGCGTGCCGTGCTGCGACATCTCCGACGGCCATCGCACCAGCTACGACGTTCGGGGCGGCAGTTATTGGGTGCCGATCGAGGGCGAGTGGATGATGGTGCCGGAGCGCGCCGTGATCCGCGATCGCGGCAACCCGGTCGGCGAGGCCGTGGTGTGGTACGTGCACCACCGCGGCAGCATCATCATCAGCTGCTTCGTTCCGGCGGATGCGGTCTGAACGGCGCCCGCCACCTGCGCGGGAAGCCTGCGCGCGAGCTCGCGTCAATTTGAAACAGTTACTCCCTGTTAACCTTACTTTTTAACCAATAATTAAGGATGAGTTTGCTGGCGCCATGAGGCGCGGCCTAGCGTCTGCAGAAATGCTCCGTAACCGCGAGTTGGTGCGTGCCATGAGCTTTCGAAGGTTGGCGTATCGAACAACTGGGGCGCTGATCGCGTCCCTTGGTGTTTCCCTTGGCGTTGCAGCGCTGCTGCTTGCTTCCCCGACCGAAACCTATGCGAGATCCGGATCCGCAGCGCGCGGCACGTTCTCCTCGCACCATCCAGCCTTCCGCCATCATGTGCGGGTCCCCGGCATCGTGTTGCCGGACGCGGGCGGTTATTATGATGGCGCGGCGAGCGTTCCCTTCGCTGCCGACGTCCCGGCGCCGGTCTCGAGCGACGTCCGTTACACCTACACCCAGGACGTGCCGTGGGATTGGGCGCATCGCTATCCGCCGGCCGTGGTGCCGTCGGATCGCCCCTATGTGTCGAGCTGCCCCACCGAGAGCGTCACGGTGCCCGGCCGCGGCGGCGACCGCACCATCAACATCACGCGGTGCTACTGACGAATAGCTCGTTCACAAAAACAAAAGAGGCCGCCCGCAAGGACGGCCTCTCGTATTTTGGCAGACGCTCGGCGCGCCGGCAGACAGCCGGTCAGGAATCCTCGCCCTTCAGATGACCGACGTGCTTCTGGGTGTAGAGCTCAAGGCCGATGCGCTTGATCAGGTCGAGCTGGGTCTCGAGGAAGTCGATGTGGTCTTCCTCGTCCTTCATCAGCTGCTCGAACAGGTCGCGGCTGACATAGTCCTTGACGCCATGGCAGTAGGTTGCCGCCTCCTGATAGAGCGTGCGCGCGCCGATCTCGGCGGCGAGGTCACACTCGATGATCTCCTTGACGTCCTGGCCGATCTTCAGGGGATCGAGCACCTGCAGGTTCGGGAAACCGTCGAGGAACAGGATCCGATCGACGAATTTGTCGGCGTGCTCCATCTCCTCGATGGACTCCTTGCGCCAGACCTTGGCCATCTCCAGGAGGCCCCAATTGTTGAGCATCCGGTAGTGCAGCCAGTACTGATTGATGGCGGTCAGTTCGCTGCGCAGCCCCTTGTTCAGATAATCGATGACCTTCGGGTCGCCTTGCATGATCCACTCCACCTGTCGCGCCCAAGCTTGGCCGACGCTAAACTTAGAACGTTTCTAAATCAGATTACCGGCAAGAGCAACCCTTCGCAGAAGCAGCGCGTGGATAACCGGATTTGAAGGATTTGGCGCAGCGTCTTGCAACGAAGCGGAAGCCGGTTCGCCGTCAGGAAGCGCGTCGAAACAAGAAGCGTTAGCAGGCCGCGAGCGCGAATTCGGCCGGCTCGGCATCCTCGTTGGCGGCGTGCGGATGGCCGCTGTGGGGGCAGCCGGAGCAGCAGGCCTTGGCGCAGGGACCGAGCGCCTCGTCGATGATCGCCTTGATGGTGCGCGCGCAGCGGCCGCATTCGGCGCTGCAGCCGAGGCAGCCGTACACCTGCTTGGCATTTCGTGTCACGGACCCACCGCCATTGACGGCATTGCGGACATCGTGGTCGCTGAGGACGTTACAGGAACAGACAATCATCGGAGAAAGGCGGGTCCAACGGTGATGCTTGGCAATATGGATATTGTCGGCTCCCGCGGGATGCAAAAGGAAAAAGCGGTTTTTGTAGCAATTCCAAACTGATGAGGGATTCATATTGGAATGAGTTTAAATTGGTCGGAGGTCAGGAATCCGACACCCGCCGGGTGGCTGGTAGGCCAATAACCGCTTCCTTCGCCGCCGGCCCCCATGAGCACACGCCTCGCTGCGGCGCTATCGGGCTTGTGCGTTGCAAGATATTGCAAAAGCTGCAAGCATTTGGTCGCGAATACGGCAGCGTCGTTCATTGATCATTCAAGCTGAATATGGAACCCTCCGGCGAGACAGATCGCCAATGCACGCTGTCCCTGCTGCCGCGAGAAAGGTGAGGCCATGAAGAAGACATTGCTGGCGCTTTGCGCCGTTGCCGCTGTGGCGGCTTCGACTGTGGCGGTGCCCGCCCCCGCCCAGGCACAACGCGGTGTCGCCGCCGGCGTCGCTGCGGGATTGATCGGTGGCGCCATCGTCGGTGGCGCGATCGCATCGCAGAACCGCTATTACGGTCCCGGCTATGGCTATTATGCGCCCGGCCCGGCCTATGTCGCCGAGCCCGGCTATGGTCCCGACTGCTTCTGGCAGCGCCAGCGGTTCTGGGACGGCTACACCTGGCGCGTTCGCAGCGTCCGCGTTTGCGATTGATCGCCGTTCATCTCGATTAAATCGAACCAGATGTCCCGGAAAACCGACTGTTTCTCCGGGACATCTGCTGCAGATGGCCAGAAAAAACCGCTTTTCTGCGCGATCAGCCTGCGGACGTTTACTTTCGGTTGACTGTTCTGCGCTGTTTAGCAAGACAGCAGTTCGAGATCAGCGTGTGAAGTCACCTCAACCCGGCGCCGAACCACGACGCCACCACCTTCCAGGAGAGCCAAAGACATGAAGAAGACTTTAGCTGCCCTTGTCGCCGTTACCACGATTGCCGGTTCGCTGGCCGTTGCTCCGGCTGCCAAGGCTGGTGACGGCGGCGCCGTCGCGGCCGGCGTTGCCGGCGGCCTGATCGGCGGCGCCCTGCTGGGCGGCGCTATCGCAGGCGCTCGCCCCGCGCCGGTCTATGTCGCACCGGCGCCGGTCTACGTCGAAGAGGCCCCGTGCCGCATGGTTCGTGAGCGCTTCTGGGACGGCTACGGCTGGCGCTTCCGTCGCATCCAGGTTTGCGACTGATCGACCGACACGTTTTCAGCATCACACTCGAAAACCCGGCCTCGCGGCCGGGTTTTTGCTTTGCGCCACCAAGCGGTCTTGCGAGCCAGCCCGGTCAGCGCTGCCCATTCATCGCGCGCAGCACCGCCTCGCTCGGCCAGCAATCGACCTTTAGCCCGGCCTGCTTCTGATAGGCGCCGAGCGCCGCGCGGGTCTGCATCCCGGCCTTGCCGTCGAGCTTGTCCTTGTAGAGACCGATCTTCGTCAGCTGCTGCTGCATCGCCTCGACATCGGCGGAGCGCAGCTGCTTCGACGCCGACCATGGCGTCGCGAATGGCTGCGGGCTCGTCATGCGGTCGGCGAGGTGGCCGACGAACAGCACGTAGAGATCGGAGAAATTGTATTCCTTGATCACGAAGTAGTTCGGCGTGGTCAGGAAGGCGGGACCGTAGCTGCCTTCCGGCTGCAGCAGCGACGCCGATTGCGCCTGCTCGGCGGCGCCGAGCTTCTGCCCGCGCACCGGCACGAAGCCTGCGCGCAGCCACTGGCTGATCGGCTTCGTCACTTCAGGCACGCCCATCGTGCAGTCGGCATTGGCCGGCGCCTGCACCTCATAGGCCCAGCGCACGCCGGGCTGCCAGCCCTTGTTGACCAGCTGCTGCGCGGCGGAGGCGAGCGCGTCCGGCACCGAATGCCAGATATCGACGCGGCCGTCGCCGTCGAGATCGACGCCGTGCTTGTAATATTCCGACGGCAGGAACTGGGTGTAGCCGGTCGCTCCGCCGACGATGAGCGCATCTCCTTGCGCGTCACCGCGCCCTCGCCGAGGATCTTCAGCGCTAGGATGAACTCGGTACGGTACTGATCCTTGCGACGGCCGACATAGGCCTGCGTTGCCACCACGCGCAACGTGTCGTAGGGCAGAGAATAGCGTCCGTAGTCGGTCTCGCGGCCCCAGATCGCCAGCACGACGGTGGCCGGGACGCCGAACCGCTTCTCGATCGCATCGAGCGAGGAGCGATACTTCTGCATCAACCGCTGCCCTTCGGCGGCGAGCCGCGCGATCGAGGCTTCCCTGATATAATCGGCCGGCACCTGCACGAACTCGGCCTGCGCCGGTGCGCCGGTCTTGGGACGTCCTGGCAGGATCAGGTCGGGCAGCTTGTAGTCGGGCTCGAGCGAGCGCGTCTCGCGATCGAAGGTTTCGCGCGACACGCCGGCGGCCTTGGCCTCCGGCCACAGCGAGGCGATGAATTGGGTGAACGCGGCATCGGCGGCGCGCGCGGGTGAGACGACGGATGCGAGCAGGAGCCCGAGGGCAAGCGCGCGGAGGAATGTCAAATCCAACAACCTGTTCACGCAGCGGTCCAATGGGCGCGGCATCAGGCCAACGCCCGCGATATCAGTGTCGTGAGCCTTACCACGACACCGGATTGCTGTGAACCTTGGCGGCCGCGCTCAATGCGCGGCCTGCTTGGCGCCCTCGATCGAGTCGTTCGACAGCTTGTCGACGATGGCGATGCCGATGGCCGACAGGATGAAGACGCAGTGGATGATGGTCTGCCACATCACGCCGGTCTCGGTGTAGTTGCCCTTGCCTGACGACAGCGCGCCGGCCTCGATGAAGGTGCGCAGCAAATGGATCGAGGAGATGCCGATGATGGCCATCGCCAGCTTGATCTTCAGCACGCTGGCATTGACGTGGCTCAGCCATTCCGGCTCGTCCGGATGGCCCTGCAGATTGAGGCGCGAGACGAAGGTCTCGTAGCCGCCGACGATCACCATCACCAACAGGTTCGAGATCATGACGACGTCGATCAGGCCGAGGACGGCCAGCATGATCTGCTGTTCGCTGAAATCGAAGGAATGGGCGAACAGGTGCCATAGTTCCTTGAGGAACAGCACGACATAGACGCCCTGAGCGATGATCAGGCCGACATAGAGCGGCAATTGCAGCCAGCGCGATCCGAAGATCAGCATCGGAACGGGACGCAGCGAGCGACCCTTCAGGGGGGTGCGCGCGTCTGAAACAGCGGACATGTTGGAGTGCTCGCAGGATTGAAAATTGCGGAGCGCTCTATCTACGCAATCCCGCGTGCGTGCAAAGTGACAACTGGCCGCAGATTGCGCCGCGATGCCGTCACGATCCTGCCAACGAAGAACGGTCGAGCGCGGCGAGATGCCGCGTTCGACCGTTCATACTGGTCAGCGCGTCAGCTTCTTGTACTTCACGCGATGAGGAATGATGCTGTCCTGGCCGAGCCGGCGCATCTTGTCCTTTTCGTAATCCTGGAAGTTGCCCTCGAACCATTCGACATGGCTGTCGCCCTCGAAGGCCAGGATATGGGTCGCGATGCGGTCGAGGAACCAGCGGTCATGGCTGATGATGACGGCGCAACCGGCGAAATCCTCGAGCGCCTCTTCCAGCGCGCGCAGCGTGTCGACGTCGAGGTCGTTGGTCGGTTCGTCGAGCAGCAGCACGTTGGCGCCCGACTTCAGCATCTTGGCGAGATGCACGCGGTTGCGCTCACCGCCCGACAGCGCGCCGACCTTCTTCTGCTGGTCGGCGCCCTTGAAGTTGAACGCCGAGCAGTAGCCGCGCGAATTGACTTCCTTCTTGCCGAGCAGGATCAGCTCGTTGCCGCCGGAGATCTCCTCCCACACCGTCTTGTTGCCCTCGAGCGCGTCGCGCGACTGGTCGACATAGCCGAGATGCACGGTCTCGCCGACCGTGATGGTGCCCTTGTCCGGCGTCTCCTGCTCGGTGATCATCTTGAACAGCGTGGTCTTGCCGGCGCCGTTGGCACCGATCACGCCGACGATGCCGCCGGGCGGCAGCTTGAAGGTGAGCTCGTCGATCAAGAGGCGATCGCCAAACCCCTTGCTGAGACCTTCGAAGTCGACGACGTTGGCGCCGAGCCGCTCGGCGACCGGAATGATGATCTGCGCGGTCTGGGTCTGCTTCTCGCTCGCCTTCTTGAGCAGATCCTCATAGCGCTGGTAGCGCGCCTTCGACTTGGCCTGGCGCGCCTTCGGCGAGGACGCCACCCATTCCTGCTCGCGGGCCAGCGTCTTCTGGTGCGCGGCGTCCTCGCGGCCTTCCTGCTCGAGTCGCTTCTGCTTCTGCACCAGCCAGGACGAGTAATTGCCCTCGTAGGGGATGCCGCGGCCGCGGTCGAGCTCGAGGATCCAGCCCGTGACGTTGTCGAGGAAGTAACGGTCGTGGGTCACGATCAGGATCGCGCCGGGATAGTTGCGCAGATGACCTTCCAGCCACGACACCAATTCGGCGTCGAGATGGTTGGTCGGCTCGTCCAGCAGCAGCAATTCCGGCTGGTCGAGCAGCAGGCGGCACAGCGCCACGCGGCGGCGTTCACCGCCGGACAGTTTTGTGACATCGGCATCGTCGGGCGGGCAGCGCAGCGCGTCCATCGCCTGGTCGACCTTGCTGTCGAGATCCCACAGGCCCTGGGCCTCGATCTCGTCCTGCAGCTTGGTCATCTCGTCGGCGGTCTCGTCCGAATAGTTGACCGCAAGCTCGTTGTAGCGGTCGAGGATCGCCTTCTGCTTGGCAACGCCCTGCATGACGTTCTCACGAACGTTGAGTGCCGGATCAAGGTGCGGCTCCTGCTCGAGATAGCCGACGCGGGCGCCCTCGGCGACCCAGGCCTCGCCGTTATACTCCTTGTCGAGGCCGGCCATGATCTTGAGCAGCGTCGACTTGCCCGAGCCGTTGACGCCGAGCACGCCGATCTTGGCGTCCGGGTAGAAGCTCAGATGGATGTTATCGAGCACCTTGCGGGTCGGGTACGCCTTGGTCAGACCCTGCATGAAATAGATGAACTGGCGAGCCATCCGCTGTCCCTGGAATTGATCCGATTTGTGGAAATTTTGCTGCCGCCGATGTAACGGCCGGCCCCCGAAAGCGCAACCGCGGGACCTCTGTTTTCCGTCCGTTCACCACGTTTCGCGGCTTCACCACGGGTGATTACGGGTTCGACGTCATGTGTGCGCCGAATCACGACAATTGAAACCATCTTTTAATAAATCAGGCCAAAACTCGTTCTCAACGTCGAAAAACGGCGATTTTCGCGGCAGAACCGCGGCCAAAACAGTTGAGGCCACGTCATGGCTACCATCATTTCAGCACCCCTTCCGCGCCCGACGACCAAAGGCGAGGCGACGCTGTTCGCCGAATTCCGCGCCTTTTGGCGCGCCTTCGTCGCCAAGGCTTTCAATCCCT
Organism: Bradyrhizobium sp. BR 1433; assembly: GCF_051547665.1. NCBI lineage: Bacteria > Pseudomonadati > Pseudomonadota > Alphaproteobacteria > Hyphomicrobiales > Nitrobacteraceae > Bradyrhizobium > Bradyrhizobium sp. BR 1433. Next base: position 7,065,188 of record NZ_JBPUGG010000001.1, on the reverse strand, counting down.
ACCGGCCGGAACTGCACTATATGCGCGGCCCGGGTCCGGCCTGCCGTGCCAAGCAGATGGCGCTGTCGCCGGCGGTCCGCTCGATGCTCGCCGATATCCGCGCCACGAAGAAGCCGTCGCCGCGCGTGTGACAATCGCCGCTTTTGAAACCGCGGCCGCTTGCGCGCCTGCCGATTGCGCGCGACCATGACGGGTATCCCGACGGTTGATCTCCCGCCGTCGTCCTCACCCTGAATGGACCTCCCCGATGACGCGGCTCCGCTGTGCAATCCTCGACGACTATTTTGACATCGCGCTTTCGGTGGCCGACTGGCCGAAGGTCAAGGACCGGGTCGACGTCACCGTGTTCGACAAGCCGTTCGCGAGCGAGGCGGAAGCGGCGACGAAGCTGAAGGATTTCGAGATCATCTGCGCGATGCGCGAGCGCACCCCGTTCCCGAAGAGCCTGCTCGAACGCGCTGCCCAGGCTGCAGCTCCTGATCACGTCAGGCATGCGCAACGCGGCGATCGACATGGAGGCCGCCAAGAACCGCAAGGTGGTGTTGTGCGGCACCCAATATAGCCGCGATCCCACCGCGCCGCTGACCATGGGCCTGATCCTGGAACTGACGCGCGGCATCGGCCGCGAGAATGCGCGCATGCACGCCGGCGAGGCCTGGCAGACCTTTGCCGGTACCGAGATCGAGGGCAAGACGCTCGGCATCATCGGCCTCGGCAAGCTCGGCAGCAAGGTCGCCGGCATGGCCAAAGTGTTCGGCATGAACGTCATCGCCTGGAGTCCCAATCTGACGCCGGAGAAGTGCAAGGAGGCCGGCGTCGGCTATGCCAGCAAGGACGAGCTGTTCGCGACATCAGACATCATCACCATCCATGTCGTGCTGAGCCCGCGCTCGCGCGGACTGGTCGGCGCCGCCGATCTCGCCCGCATGAAGCCGTCGGCCTATCTCGTCAACACCGCGCGCGGGCCGATCGTCGATGAGGACGCCCTGTTCGCGGCGCTGCGCGACAAGACGATCGCCGGCGCCGGCATCGACGTGTTCTCGGTCGAGCCGCTGCCGTCGGATCACCCGCTGCGCAAGCTCGACAACGTCGTGATCACGCCGCATCTCGGCTACGCGACGCGCGAGAGCCTGCAGGCGCATTATCAGCAGATGGTCGAGTGCATCGATGCTTTCACCAAGGGCAACGAGCTGCCGCGGCGCCTGGCCTGACAGCGGCATTCACTGCGGCTAGCCGAGCCAGCGGAACGCGCGTTCGAGCTCGGCGCGGCCGTCCCGGTCGTACCAGCGCCCGTGGGCGAGAATGATCCGCTCCGGATCCCATTCGATCATGCGGGCGACGGCGGCCTTCATCGCGTCCCTGTCCTGCAGGAAGGTCGAGCGCAGATCGGTTGGCGTGCTGCCGTCGGGATCGCGCACGCCGCCGAGCCAGATCAGGAACCGCATCAACGGCGAGCGGACTCGTCCGGCCTCAAAATTCTCGATCAGGTCCGTCAGCAGCAATGTCCGCGACGGCAGATGGAAGAACACGACCTCCGTCATGTAGCTGCCTGCCACCGGCAGCGTCGCGATCCACTCATCCCAGGGATAGCCGGATGATCGTTCCAGTCGCTCGCCTTCGAAGGTCAGCCGATTGTCCGCCTGTTGCTTGATCCCGGGCGCAAGGAAGATGCGCGCGTCGGGATAGGCAGCATTCCATTCCGGAATCCACCAGTAATGCAGACGGTTCGGACCGATGATCCAGCGCGGTACGCCCAGCTCAACGATTGCGGCCTTGAGCTCGGCCAGCAATGGTGTCGGCGAGTGAATGAACAGCCGCCCACCCGGCAGACGAACGATCGTCGCGCGCGTTGGAACGGCATCTTGAACCAGCGCGGACCGAACCGGATGATCGGACCATCGATCATCCATACGTCATCGGCGACAGGCTTTGGCGCATTCAGCCGCGGATAGGTCTCGCAGACGTCCTGCATCGCATTGCCTCCCGGGCGGCAACGTCGGATTGCGCGGCTTGTTGCAACAAAAAAGACGCGCTGTTCGCGCGCCTTTTTCAATGATGAACTTGCCCGTTGGCCTAGCGCACCGTCACCGGTGCGGGCAGCGGCTGCACCGTGGTCGGCTGCGTGCCGGGCAGCGGCGCCGCCGCCTGAGCCGACGCGGGAGCCATTGGGTTCGGGGGCGCGGCAGAAGCCGTCGCCGTTCCCGGCGGCGGACCACCGGGCAGCACAACCACGCGGGTGCCGACCTTGGCGCGCTCGAACAGGTCGGAGACGTCTTCGTTCAGCATGCCGATGCAGCCCGACGAAACGAACTTGCCGATGGTCGACGGCTGGTTGGTGCCGTGAATACGGTACACGGTCGAGCCGAGATGCATCGCGCGGGCGCCGAGCGGGTTGCCGGGTCCGCCGGCCATGAAGCGCGGCAGATAGGGCTGACGCTCGATCATCTCGGTCGGCGGATGCCAATCCGGCCACTCGGCCTTGCGCGTGATCTTCTGCACGCCGGTCCAGGTGAAGCCGTCGCGGCCGACACGGACGCCGTAACGAACCGCCCGGCCGTTGCCCAGGATGTAATAGAGGTAGGTGTTCGACGTATCGACGACGATCGTACCTGCCGGCTCCTTGGTCGCGAACGACACTTCCTGGCGGCGCAGATTCGGCGGCAGTTGCGCCGGGGCGTCTTCGGGCTGCTCGTCCGGCGGCAGCGCCGCGATCTGCACCGGCTTGCCGTTGGCATCGACCGGCGCCTGCTGCTGCGGCACGGCTCCGGTAACGCCCTCGGGCGGACGCATGCCGCCGCGGTCGTCGCCGTAGGAAACACCGGCGGCCGGAACGCCATTGTCGCGATTGGCTTGTTGCGTACCCGGACGATCGCCATAGATCACCGGCGGCGGCCCCATCGGACGGCCGTAGCGGGGATCATCGGGCGACATCACCGGCCCAGTCGGCGCGCCACGGTCGGAATAGACCGGAGGAGCATTCATCGGGCGGCCATAGCGCGGATCGTCCGGCGACATCACCGGACCAGTCGGCGCGCCACGATCGGAATAGGTGGGCGCATTCGCCGGACGGCCATAGCGCGGGTCGTTCGGCGACAGCACCGGACCGGACGGCGGCAGTGCAGCCGAATCCTGTCCGTCATCGTCATTGAGAGCGTCGAAATCCGGCATGCTGCCCTGAGGGTAGGGCTGAGGTGCCGTCGAATAGGCGGTGCCCTGGGACGCCGGATAACCCTGCTGCGCATGCGCAAGCGAGGTTCCTGCCACGCCGAGAGCCGCGGCAGCGCAAATCGTCAGAATGCGGTTGATCATCATTGCTCTGTTATAGTCCCCAAGCCACACCGGACTGTTAACGGCCCAATGCAGGAAGATAGCGGCGCATTCAAGACAAATCCGCGAAACCCGGGCTATTCCGGGCCTTTTGTGATTTCGCGTCAACGCTGCGGCAAAGATGTCTCACGGGTCGGGAATGTTTGTCCACGTGGCCAAAGTCATCAATCACCCGCATTTTGTAACAAACAGTCCCGGGACGTTGCGATATCTTCGAATCGGCCTGATTCGCGCTCGCGACGCCGGCTTTCTTGTGTGGTCACCGCGTTCCCTCGACATCGAAGACCCTCCCGCAGAAGGGGGAACCCGCGCCCATGCTCCCCGGCCTTCGTTTTCTGTTCGCCGCGATCGTGCTGGCGACCTCGCTTCTGGTGTTCGGGTTAGGGGCAGCCGCGCTGTTTCGCGCGGCACATGAAGAGTTCGCCAGCATTCCGGCCCGCCGGGCGCCGCCGCCCGAGCCGCAATTCGCGCAGCAGCCCGAGACCCCGCCCGTGCTTGCCATGGTGCGGGTCGATCCGCCCGCCGCCGACAAGGTGACGACCGATACGCCGGCAGCCCCGTCCGAGCCGGCCGCGTCCGAACAACCGGCCGCTCCCGCTGAGATCGCCGCCCCTGCAGCCGAGCCGGAGAAGGTCACCGCCGTGACGGCGGATGATCGGGTCCCACCCGCTCCGCCGAAGCCGGAGGCTCAAGCCACGGAGACCCCCGCGCCACCAGCTCAGCCCGCCGACGGCGCGGCGCAGATTCCGACCGCAGATCCTTCGCCGGCATCGGAGCTAACGCCCGCTGCCGCCGAAGCCGCACCGGCGGCCACCGAGGCCAAGGTCGCCGCCGTCGCTGATCCGCCCGCCACAACCAGCGAGCCCGCGCCTGCTGCACCGGCACCAGCAATGGTTGCGCCGGAGCCCGCCCCGCCGCCATCACCCGAGGCGATCGCGGCCGCGACCAAGATCGCAACGCTGGGTGGGCCCGAAGTTGTTGTCGAAGTGCCGGTAGCGCCGAAGGCCGCTGAGGCGAAGAAGCCGGAGCGCAGCGCGGTCAGCAAGCCGGCACATCGCAAGGAGCGGCGGCGGATTGTCCGCGCGCCGCCGGTTCGGCAAATCGTTCAGCAGCAGCAGCTCGATCCGTTCGGCCAGCCGACCCTGGTGCCGCTCACCCGGCGCTAGCAAGCAGGAATGACCTGTCAGGCCGGCCCCGTTGCGATCGGCGGGCCGCTCGCCTGCCCCATTCCGACCAAGAGCCGTCATAGAGCGCGCTCTCGGTGACGCCGAGCCGGTAGAGCGCAAGCGTCAGCACGCCGGCCGAGACGCCGGACCCGCAGCTCGTGACGATGGGCGCATCGAGCTTCACGCCGGCGCCCGCGAACGACTTGCGCAGGTCATCGAGCGGCTTCATCTCGCCGGTCGCGGCATCGAACAGCTGGTTGTAGGGCACGTTGCGGGCGCCTGGGATGTGGCCGGCGCGGATGCCCGGCCGTGGCTCCGGCGCGCGGCCCTCGAAGCGGTCGGCGGCGCGCGCATCGATCACCTGCTCGGCACGGCTTTCGACATTGGCGATCATCTGCTCGATGCTGCGCACGCGCTTCGGATCGTAGCTCGCCTTGAAGGTCGCAGGCTTCGGCTTCACCTCGCCGCTCTCGACCGCCCTGCCCTCGGCGCGCCACTTCTTCAGGCCGCCGTTGAGAATGCGCACGTTGCGATGGCCATAGGACAGGAACATCCACCAGGCGCGCGGCGCCGCAACCCAGCCGCCGGCATCATAGATCACCACAGTGTCGGCGTTGCCGATGCCGAGCGCACCGATGTCGCGGCCGAACTGCTCGGCGCTCGGAAACATGTGCGGCAGCGGATTGGCATGGTCGGACACCGCGTCGACATCGAAGAACACAGCACCCGGCAGATGCGCGGCGAGATAATCGTCCTTCGGCAATGGCAGCACGCCGGGCAGCTTGAAGGTCGCGTCGAGCACCTTGACGTTGGCATCGCCGAGATGCGCAGCCAGCCATTCGGTCGAAACGAGCGGATCGTCGGTGGCGGTCATGATCATTCCTTCTTGTCATTCCCCAGTGCGCAATTGCGCACCTGAGGGCACGCGAAGCGTGAACCCGGAATCCAGAGGTTGTCGCGCGAGATTCCGGGTCGCGCTACGCGCCCCGGAATGACGGAGAACCTTCAGCCCTTCTTCTTCGGCTCCCACGCCTCGATCGGCCCGCCGGCCTCGCGCCAGGCGGCAAAGCCGCCGCCCATATGCGCGACGGGCTTCAGGCCCATGTCCTTCGCGGTCTTGGCGGCGAGTGCCGAGCGCAGGCCGCCGGCGCAGTGGAAGATGAACTTCTTGTCTTCCTGGAAGATCGGCTTGGCATAGGGGCTGTTCGGATCGATCCAGAACTCCAGCATGCCGCGGGTGCAGGAGAACGCGCCCGGGATCCTGCCGTCGCGCTCGATCTCGCGGGGATCGCGGATGTCGACGATGACGACGTCGTTCTTGCCGATCAGCGTGATCGCATCGGCCGCGCTGATGGTCTCGATCTCGGCATTGGCCTCGTCGATCATCACCTTGATGCCGCGGTGGATATTCTGGGGCATGGGGCTCTCCCTGGCTTTTCTTGATCGTCATTCCGGGGCGATGCGGCAGCATCGAAGCCGGAACCTCGATCGAATTTCGTCAGCTCGAGATTCCGGATCGGTCCTGCGGACCGTCCGGAATGACGGGATTGGTTACCGCACCAGCTCCCGCATCGCGTTCTCCAGACCTTCGATCGTGATCGGATACATGCGCTCGGAGAACAGGCGGCGGATGATGGTGGTCGATTCCGAATAGTCCCAGTGCTTCTGCGCCACCGGATTGAGCCACACCGCGTGCGGATAGGTGCGGATGATGCGATCGAGCCAAACCGAGCCGGCCTCTTCATTGACATGCTCGACCGAGCCGCCGGGAACCATGATCTCGTAAGGCGACATCGAGGCGTCGCCCACGAACACCACCTTGTAGTCGTGCGGGTACTTGTGCAGCACGTCCCAGGTCGGCGTGCGATCGGTGAAGCGCCGCTTGTTCTGCTTCCACACGCCCTCATAGAGGCAGTTGTGGAAGTAGAAGTATTCCATGTGCTTGAATTCGCTCTTGGCGGCCGAGAACAGTTCCTCGACCTGCTCGATATGCGAATCCATCGAGCCGCCGATATCGAAGAACACCAGCACCTTGACCGCGTTGCGCCGCTCGGGGCGCATGTGCACGTCGAGATAGCCGTGGTTGGCGGTCTCCTTGATCGTGGTGTCGAGGTCGAGCTCGTCTGGCGCGCCGGTGCGCGCGAACTTGCGCAGCCGCCGCAGCGCGACCTTGATGTTGCGGATGCCGAGCTCGACATTGCCGTCGAGATCCTTGAACTCGCGCTTGTCCCACACCTTCACGGCGCGGTTGTTGCGGTTCTTCTCCTGCCCGATCCGCACGCCCTCGGGATTATAGCCATGGGCGCCGAACGGCGAGGTGCCGGCGGTGCCGATCCACTTGCTGCCGCCCTGGTGGCGGCCCTTCTGTTCCTCGAGCCGCTTCTTCAGGGTCTCCATGAGCTTGTCCCAGCCCATGGCCTCGATCTGCTTCTTCTCTTCCTCGGTGAGATATTTCTCCGCGAGCTTCTTCAGCCACTCCTCGGGGATCTCCGCCTTGCCCATAGCGTCGAGCAGGCTCTCGAACCCCTTGAACACGGTGCCGAACACGCGGTCGAACTTGTCGAGATTGCGCTCGTCCTTCACCAACGCGGCGCGCGACAAATCGTAGAAGTTCTGAACCGTCTGCTCGGCGAGATCGGCGTCAAGCGCTTCCATCAAGGTCAGATATTCCCGTAGCGTCACGGGGACCTGGGCGTCGCGCAGCGATGTGAAAAACTGCAGGAACATACCCACCTAGATCGCCCGCTGGGCCGGTGGCGTCAAGGGCCCCCGGCAGTGCTTCATCCCGAGATCAGCCATCCACTTTCACCGGGTTACCTCCGCCGCCGTCGGTCCGTGGCGGCGCCCGCGCCATCGCGGCAAGGTCGCGCCACGCCGGCGATCATTCCGCAGAGCGGAAAGATGATGCATGACATTCCATGCGGAAGCCCACATCGGTACCGCTGCGCTGCGGAATCCGCGCTGAGCCGCCCGGCTTTTTCAATTAGAATTGTACCGGACAAGATATCGGAGAGGACATGCGACCGCTGCGAGAGCGGTCGTTTCGTGTGGGGGCCCGGGCCGCCGACGAACGAAGCAAGGCAAACAGATAGATGAAATTCACGGGTACCAAGGACTACGTCGCCACCGATGACCTCAAGGTCGCCGTCAATGCCGCCATCGTGCTCGAGCGCCCGCTGCTGGTGAAGGGCGAGCCCGGCACCGGCAAGACCGTACTGGCCGAGGAAGTCGCCAAGGCGATCGACGCGCCGCTTTTGACCTGGCACATCAAGTCGACCACCAAGGCGCAGCAGGGCCTCTACGAATACGATGCCGTCTCGCGACTGCGCGACAGCCAGCTCGGCGACGCCCGCGTGTCCGACATCAAGAACTACATCAAGCGCGGCAAGCTGTGGGAGGCCTTCACCAACGAGAAGCGCCCGGTGCTGCTGATCGACGAGATCGACAAGGCCGACATCGAATTCCCAAACGATCTGCTGCTCGAACTCGACCGCATGGAATTCCACGTCTACGAGACCGGCGAGACCATCAAGGCGAAGCTGCGCCCGATCGTGATGATCACGTCGAACAACGAGAAGGAACTGCCGGACGCCTTCCTGCGCCGCTGCTTCTTCCACTACATCAAGTTCCCCGACAACGAGACGATGGGCAAGATCGTCGACGTGCATTTCCCCGGTATCAAGAAGCGCCTGGTGGAAGAGGCGCTGCGGATCTTCTTCGAAGTCCGCGAGGTGCCGGGCCTGAAGAAGAAGCCCTCGACCTCGGAACTGCTCGACTGGCTCAAGCTGCTGTTGAACGAGGACATCACCCCCGAGATGCTGCGCGAGCGCGATCCGCGCAAGCTGATCCCGCCGCTGCATGGCGCGCTGCTCAAGAACGAGCAGGATGTGCATCTGTTCGAGCGGCTGGCTTTCCTCAGCCGCCGCGAAGTCTAGTTCCGATATCGGCAAACGCCGGGGCGATGGCTCCGGCGTTTTGCTTCTGCAGCTCAACAAACAAGCCAACAAGCAACAAGACCAGGGAAGATGAACGTCCAAACCCAGATCCGGGCCGCCGAGCCCGTCACGACAGAGCACTTCGACGTCCTGATCGCAGGCGCCGGCATCTCCGGCGTCGGCGCCGCCCACCACCTCACCACGCAATGCCCCGGCACCAGCTTCGTGGTGCTGGAGACGCAGAAGACTTTTGGCGGTACCTGGTCCACCCACCGCTATCCCGGCATCCGCTCCGACAGCGACCTGCACACCTTCGGCTATCGCTTCAAGCCGTGGACCAGCGCGCCGATCGCGACCGCGGCCGAGATCCTGAAGTACATGGGCGAGGTGATCGAGGAGAACGACATCGCCCGTCACATCCGCTATCGCCACACCATCACCGCGGCGAAGTGGTCGAACGAAACGAATCTCTGGACCATCGATGCGACGCGCATCGACACCGGCGAGCGGCTGCGCTTCACCACCAACTTCTTCTGGATGTGCCAGGGCTATTATCGCCACGACGCGGGCTATACGCCCGAATGGACCGACATGGCGAAGTTCAAGGGCACCGTCGTGCATCCGCAGACCTGGCCCGACGACCTCGACTACAAGGGCAAGCGCGTGGTCGTGATCGGCTCCGGCGCCACCGCCGCGACCCTGATCCCGGCGATGGCCAAGGACGCCGGCCATGTCACCATGCTGCAGCGTTCGCCGACCTATTTCCGCACCGGCCGCAACGCCATCGAGATCGCCGAGGAGCTGCGCAGGCTGCAGGTCGACGAGCACTGGATCCACGAGATCACCCGCCGCAAGATACTGTTCGAGCAGGACGCCTTCACCAGGCGGACCTTCGCCGAGCCCGAGGGCGCCAAGAAGGACCTGCTGGCGGCGGTCGAAGCCGTCCTCGGCAAGGACTACGACATTGCCACCCACTTCACGCCGAGCTACCGGCCGTGGCGGCAGCGCATCGCCTTCGTGCCGGATGCCGACCTGTTCCACGCCATCAAGGGCGGCAAGGCGTCGGTCGTCACCGACGAGATCGACCGCTTCACCGAGACGGGCATCCTGCTCAAGTCCGGCAAGCAGCTCGAGGCCGACATCATCATCACCGCGACCGGCTTCCACCTCTCCGCCAACGGCGGCATCGACTTCGAGATCGACGGCAAGCCGCTCGACTTCGCCGATACCGTGACCTATCGCGGCATGATGTTCACCGGCGTGCCGAACCTCGTCTGGGTGTTCGGCTATTTCCGCGCCAGCTGGACCTTGCGTGTCGATCTGGTCGGCGACTTCGTCTGCCGCCTGCTGCAGCACATGAAGGCGACCGGCGCGAACAAGGTGACGCCGGAGCTGCGCCCCGAGGACCACAACATGCCGCTGCTGCCGTGGATCGATCCGGAGAACTTCAACCCCGGCTACATGATGCGCGGTATGCACCTCTTGCCGAAGCGCGGCGACAAGCCGGAGTGGCAGCACAACCAGGATTACTGGGCCGAGAAGGACGAATTCCCGGCGATCGACCTCAAGGACAAGGCGTTCGTCTACGGCTGAGCTCCTGATATTAGTCCCGTCATCCTGAGGAGCGCGTAGCGCGTCTGAAGGATGCACGGCCCCACTCGGGCCGTCGTGCTTCGAGACGGCCGCTTCGCGGCCTCCTCAGCATGACGGTGTTAGACACAGCGCGCTGATCAAGAAGCAACATCGCGTACGCCTCTATTCCGTCACGCATACTCCGGCAGCTTCGCAGCCGCCTCGGGTGCCTTGCCGCGGATCATGTCGGAGGCCTTGTCGGCGATCATCAAGGTCGAGGCGTTGAGATTGGCTGAGATCATCCGCGGCATGATCGAGGCGTCGATCACGCGCAGGCCCTCCATGCCATGGACCCGAAGCTGGTCGTCGACCACCGCCCACGGCGCGTCCGCCGGTCCCATCCGGCAGGTGCAGCCGGGATGGAAGGTGGTGGTGCCGCGCTCGGTCGCGGCCGCGAGCAGTTCGTCGTCGCTCGTGACCTTCGGGCCCGGAAAGTCCTCATAGGCGTAATACGGACTGAGCGGCTCGGAGGCGAGCAGCCGGCGCGCCAGCTTCATGCCGGCGACGACGACGCGGCGGTCGATCTCCTCGGCGAGGTAGTTGGTCTGGATGATCGGCGGCGCGAACGGATCGGCGGAGCGGATCCGGACATAGCCGCGGCTCTCCGGCCGCTGCTGCCATGACGCCACCGTCATGCCGGGCTCGTCCTCGAGCTGGCCCTGCACGCCTTCCTTGTAGCTCGCCGGCGTGAAGGTGAGCTGCAGATCGGAGCTCTCGGTGGTCTCGCCGGAATGCCAGAAGCAGTAGACCATGGTAGGCGACAGCGACAGCAGGCCGCGCCGCGTCGTCGCCCATTTGATCGCCTCGCCCCACAGGCTGAAGCCGCGGCGAAGCTCGTTGATGGTCCTGATGTTCTTGACCCGCGCCACCGAGCGCGGCGCGTAATGATCCTGCAAACCTTCGCCGACGCCCGGCAGCGCGTGGCGCACCTCGATGCCGTGCGCCTGCAACAGCTCGGGCGCGCCGACCCCGGAGAGCTGCAACAGCTGCGGCGAGTTGTAGGCGCCGCCGGAGAGGATGACCTCCTTGGTGGCGCGGATCTCCAGGGGATCGCCGTGCTTGCCGCCGCGGTTGTAGCGCACGCCGACCGCGCGCTTGCCCTCGAAGATGATGCCGGTGACATGCGCATGCGTGCGCACATCGACATTGGGCCGCCGCCGCGCCGGATGCAGGAACGCGGTCGCGGCGCTGACCCGGCGGCCGTTTAGGATGGTGCGCTGGCAGTACGACACGCCTTCCTGTATCTGGCCGTTGTAATCAGGATTGCGCGGAATGCCGAGGCTGACCGCGCCTGCCATGAAGGCCTCGCAGAGTGGATCCTGCCAGTCCATGGTGGTGACGGTGAGGTTGCCGTCGCGGCCGCGATAGGTGTCGTCGCCCTCGCCGATCCGCCTCTCCATGCGCCGGAAATAGGGCAGCACGTCAGGATAGCCCCAGCCGCGATTGCCGAGCTGCGCCCAGGTGTCGAAATCCTGGCGCTGGCCGCGATTATAAATGTGGCCGTTGATCGAGGACGAGCCGCCGAGCGTCTTGCCGCGCGGCGCATAGATGCTGCGCCCGCCGGTGTAGGGACCCACCTCCTGCTGATAGGCCCAGTTCACGCTCTTCATATGGAAGGTCTTGATGAAGCCGGCCGGCAGATGGATGTAAGGATGCCAGTCGCTCGGCCCCGCCTCGAGCACGCACACCTTGGTGCCTGCGTCTTCACTCAAGCGGTTGGTCAGCACGCTCCCGGCGGAGCCTGCGCCGATGATCACATAATCGAACGTTTCCATCGTCTCGTTTCTGGCGCCGACTATCGTGTCAGCGCGGCTTTTCGTTGAGTTGATAGGTCAGATGCGCCTTCACCGTCGGCCATTCGCTGGCGATGATGCTGTAAACCACGGTGTCGCGCAACGTGCCGTTGGGCGCGATCTGATGGCTGCGCAGAATGCCGTCCTGCTTCGCACCCAGACGCTCGATGCCACGCCGGCTCTGGTGATTGAAGAAATGCGTGCGGAACTCGACCGCGATGCAATCAAGCTTCTCGAAGGCATGGGTCAGTAGTAGCAGTTTGCACTGCGTATTGACCGCGCTGCGCTGCACACGCTTGGCGTACCAGGTCGAGCCGATCTCAACGCGACGGTTCGACGTGTCGACGTTCATGTAGGTCGTCATGCCGGAAATCTTGCCGTCGGCGTCGAACACCGTGAACGGCAGCATCGATCCGGCCTTTTGCAGGCCGAGCCGGCGGTCGATCTCCTTGGCCATGTTCTCCGGCTGCGGGATCGCGGTGTACCAGAGCTTTGACAGCTCGCCGTCCTTCACCGCCTCGACCAGCCCGTCGCGATGATCGTGGGACAACGGCTCCAGCCGCGCATGCGCGCCGCGAAGGGTGACCGGTTCAAGCCAGGGCATTCGAGATCTCTCCATCTTTGTCATTCCGGGGCGATGCGCAGCATCGAACCTCAGATGCGCAATTGCGCATCGGGGAATCTCGAGATTCCGGGTCTGGCGCTTCGAACCATCCCGGAATGACGATTGCGCTTCGCGAACCGCAATCGTCATCTATTCAGAAAATTCAGCGGCAATCCCGGCCGCGGCCAGTCCATCGCGATCAGCTCGCCCTTGCCCGACAGCGTGATGTAGGCGGTCTTCAGCTCGGGGCCGCCGAAGGCGATGTTGGTGGTGACGCGGTCGCCGGTCGGCACCTGCTCGACCACGGTGCCGTCGGGCGCGATCACCGAGATGCAGCCCGACACCAGCGTCGCGACGCAGACATTGCCAGATGCCTCGACCGCGAGCGAGTTCGAACATCTGGTAGCCGCCGAGGCCGGCGATCGGCTTGCCGCGCTCGCCGCGATAGATCACGTCGCGCGGCTTGACGGTGCCGGGCTCGGAAACTTCATACGCCCACAGCCGCGCGGTCGGCGTCTCCGCGATGTAGACGGTCTTCTCGTCCGGCGACAGGCCGATGCCGTTGGCTGGCAGGATGCCGTGCACGGCCTCGACGATCTCGTTCATGCCGGGCTTCAGATAATAGAACGCGCCGACATCCATGTCGCGGGCGCGGCGCTTGCCGAGGTCGGAGAACCACAGGCCACCCTGCCTGTCGAACACCAGGTCATTCGGCCCGCGCAGCGCGTGCTCGCCGCATTTAGTCACCACGGTCTCGACCTTGCCGGATTGCAGATCGACGCGCTGGATCGAGCCGCCGAGATAATCCTCCGGCTGCGGCCCCGGCATGATCATGTTGCGGGTCGGAATCCAGGAGAAGCCACCATTGTTGCAGATGTACATCTTGCCGTCCGGGCCGAGCGCCGCGCCGTTCGGGCCGCCCGGCACCTTGGCGACGATCTCCTTGCGCCCGTCGGGATAGACCCGCGTCAGCCGCTGGCCGCGGATTTCGACCAGCACGACCGAACCGTCGGGCATGACGACCGGACCTTCGGGAAACTCCAGATCGGTGGCGAGAACTCGGATATTGGCCATGGCATCCTCCCGGCTCTTTGGCTGCAGGCGGATTCCGAACGGCCCCGCACGCGCAACGTTGTTGTTTCATCCTGTTATGGCAAACGGGGTTTGGCTTGCCAAGCAATGGCCCCGCAAGGCTGCCCGGCGTTGGGGTGGGATGGGCGCGCCGCGAATGCCCCTGTCGTCCCTGCCTAGTGCGCAATTGCGCACTAGGCAGGGACGACACCGAGTAGGTGGCACGGTCAGTGAGTCAAACTTCCGCGTTCTCGCTACACTGTCCGAGCTTCGCGCTTCGGATAAAGCGAATTATTTCGCGCACGAGGATTGACAGGTTTTGCTGAGTTGCCCGTCGGGTTGTTTTGTCGCACCCCTCTCCGTCGTCATTCCCCGGTGCGCAATTGCGCACCTGAGGGCGCGCCTCTCGGCGCGAGCCTCGGAATCACGGAGAATGGGCGCGCGCTAGCTCAGCGTGCCCGCATGCACCCACCAGCCGGGATGCCTGGCGCGGAGCCGTTCGCCGGCGGCATCGGCATCGGCGTCGGTTCCGAACACGGCAAAGCAGGTCGCGCCCGAGCCCGACATGCGCACCAGACGAACGTCCCGGGTCTCACGCAGCGCGGACAGCACGTCGCTGATGACGGGCTCAATACGCGCCGCGGGGGCTTCGAGATCGTTGGTGCCGCGCTCCAGCGCCGCGATCCAATCGTCGATCGCGCGGCCGGCTTCCGGCCATGACGGCGCCTGCATCACGACGTCGGTGGCGCCGATCAGGAGCTCGCCGTTGCGCAGACCGAGCGCATTGAAGACGTCCCTGGTCGCAACCGGCACGCGCGGATTGACCAGCACGCACGGTATTTTCGGCAGGTCGAGCGGCAGCAGGCCTTCGCCGACGCCGGTCATGTCGCAGGCGCGCGAGGCGACGCACACCGGCACGTCGGCACCGGTCTGCAGCGCGACCTCCATGATCCTGCTATCGTCGAGCGAGAGCTCGTTGAGCCGCGCCAACAGCCGCAGCGCCGCCGCGGCATCCGCCGAGCCGCCGCCGATGCCGGCCGCAACGGGCAGCACCTTCTCCAGCGTGAAGTGGCCGACCTCGAGGTCCGCGACGCGCTCGCCGAGCAGCCGCGCGGCCTTCAGCACCAGATTGTCAGAGGTGTCGCCGCAGGCATCGGCCAGCGGCCCTGCCATCGAAAGCGACAGCCCCGGTCCCGGCTCGAGCGTGAGGCGATCGGCACAATCGGCAAACGCGACGACGCTCTCCAAGTCGTGAAACCCGTCGACGCGCCGCCCGACAACCTTCAGCGTCAGGTTGACCTTGGCACGCCCTTCTTCAATCAGCGCCGGCACGGCGATAAACCCCTAAAAAACACACATCGTGATGCGATTAGCGTAAATCGCCGCACGATCCTATCTCTTTGTTTGGATGGAAATTCCGCCATAACTCGTCATGCCCGGGCATAGCCGTCTGAAGGACGGCGTCGCTTCCGCTCGCCTATGACCCGGGCATCTATCAACCAAGAACGAATTTCTCGAAGGGATGGATGGCCGGGTCAAGCCCGGCCATGACGGGCAAACGTCAATGCCCGGGGACATCTTGCGCGAAGACGCGCTTCGCGCTTTTGCCCGGGCATCACGGTATTTTATGAAGATGCAGCGCGACGACCGCCGCTCAGCCGCCCTTGCCGTCGTCGTCCTTCTTCTTCTCGGCGGCGGCGGCGTTGGAGGTGTCGTCCGGCAGGCCGTTGTCGATCTTGGCCTGGATCTTCGGCAGCTCTTCCGGCTCGGGCTTGAGGTCGCGGGCGTGCGCCCACTGGAACTTGGCTTCCAGGGTGCGGCCGACGCGCCAGTAGGCGTCGCCGAGATGGTCGTTGATGGTCGGATCTTCCGGCTTCAGATCGATCGCGCGCTCGAGGTTCTTGACCGCCTCCTCGTAGTTGCCGATCCGGTAATAGGCCCAGCCGAGCGAATCCACGATGTAGCCGTCGTCGGGGCGCTGATCGACGGCACGCTTGATCATCTTCATGCCTTCGTCGAGGTTGATGCCCTGGTCGATCCAGGAATAACCGAGATAGTTCAGCACATGCGGCTGCTCGGGCTGCAGCTCGAGCGCCTTGCGCATGTCGGCCTCGGCCTTGTTCCACTGCTTGGAGCGCTCCTCGCAGATGCCGCGATAGTAATAGGTGACCCAGGCGTTCTTGTCGCCGCCGGCCGGCAGTGCGTCGATCGCCTGCGAATAGGTGGTGGCGCAGTCGGCGAACTTCTTGCGGCCGCGCTCGATATTGCCGAGCGCCAGGATCGCCTCGATGTCCTTCGGCTGATCCGATGTGACTTCCTTGAGGATCTTGATCGCCTCGTCGCTGCGGTCGGCGGCGTCGAGATTGGTCGCGAGCTGGATCTGCGCGTTGCGCTTCAGCGGCGAGGACGCCGGCATCCGCTCATAGACCTTGATCGCCATCTGCGGCTTCTTCACCAATTCATAGAGATCGGCGAGCGACAGCAGCGCCAGCGGATGGTTGGGCTGCAGATAGAGCGCGAGTTGCAGATAGACCAGCGCGAGGTCCTCGCCGCCGCGGCGGGTCAGCGTCGCGCCGATGCCGTACAGCGCCTCGGCCGCGCCGGCCTGCGGTGACTCGACCAGCGGCGGCAGCTTCTTGCCGGCCTTGGTCTCCTTGATGCCTTCCAGCACCAGCGGGTGACGCGGCAGCTTCTTGTCGAAGGCTTCGTACATCGCGGTCGCGGCGGCCGCGTCCTTGTTGCGCGAGGTCCAGCGCGCATATTCGTCGACCGTGCGCAGCATCGAATCGTCGAGCTTGTAGACGCGCTCGAAGCGGGCGCCGGCATCCTTCTCCTTGCCGGACAGCTCGTAGATCATGCCGGCATGGAGGTCCTTGAAGATCGGGTACCACTCAGGGCCGGTCAGCTTGTCGATCGAGGCGACCGCGGCCTTGCTGTCGCCGGCGCCATAGGCGGCCCAGGCCGACAGCAGCGTCGCGACGAGATCGGTGATCGGGCCGCGCACCGACTGGTTGATGTTGGACTGCGCGGCGGCATATTTCTTCAGCTTGAGATCGCGCACGCCGACGACGAGGCGCGCGACGCGGTTGGCCTTGTCCTGGGTCAGGATGCGGTCGGCAAGCTTGACCGCCTCCTCGATGTCGCCGTCGGCGAGCGAGGAGATGAAGGCGCGGTCGAGCAGCTCGGAATTCTTCGGGTCGGTGCGCAGCGCCGAGCGGTAGAACGTCGCGGCCGAGGTCGCATCGCGCTCGACGCTGGCGTGGCGGGCGGCGAGATAGCTGCCGGCGGTGGTCAGCGACTTCAGGTCGTTCTTGGACGGGAATTGCGCGGTATTGTCGGTCGGATGGTCCGGCGTTTGCGCTGCAAGCTGCGCAGGCACGGCAAGCGCCGCGGCAGCGAGAACGGCAATGGTCAGGCGGTGGAATCGGGTGGACAGCATCACGGTCGCCTTGCTCCAGGGATTTACGCCAAGATGGATTTTATGGCCAAGATCTTGCGATCAGTCTCAAAATGCGAACCCAAGCGGCGGCATCACGGCGGGGGACAATGCCGCTTTTGGCGCTTATCCGCAAGGATCGCCCAAAGGCAACCCATGACGAATCAATTGGCAGATTAGGCCTTTAGGCCCGCCGATCCAGCCAGCCTCCGCAAGACGCTTCCACTATGGCGGTATCGTGACCGGGCCGGGCATATTCGCGCGCGGACGCAAAAAGGCGCGAGATAAGGTGCCACGGCACCCCTTTTCGCGTCTTCCGTTGTAACCTGAAGTGCAATCCGGCCGCTCCACGCGCGGAGAGGCCAAGCGGAGGTTGCGGCAACTCGCGCGGCCGCCTCACGCAAATGTGGTCGGCCGCCTCGAGCTCACCCTGGCCTCACATTGCCTCGTAGTTCGGACCGCCGCCGCCTTCCGGCGGAACCCAGGTGATGTTGCCGTTGGGGTCCTTCACGTCGCAGGTTTTGCAATGGACGCAGTTCTGGGCGTTGATCTGGAAGCGCGGACCCGTCGATTCCTCGACCCATTCATAAACGCCGGCCGGGCAATAGCGGTTGGAAGGACCGGCGAACACGTCGTGTTCCGAGGTCTTCTGCAGATTGAGATCGGCGACCTTGAGATGGACCGGCTGGTCCTCCTCATGGTTGGTGTTGGACAGGAACACCGACGACAGCTTGTCGAACGAGATCTTGCCGTCCGGCTTCGGATAGGCGATCGGCTGGTGCTGCTTGGAGGGATCGAGCGTCTTGCGGTCCGGCTTGGCGTGCGACTGGGTGCCGAACAGCGAGAAGCCGAGCGTGTTGCACCACATGTCGAAGCCGGAGAGCGCCGTTCCGAGCAGGTTGCCGAACTTCGACAGCAACGGCTTGGCATTGCGGACCTTGAACAGGTCCTTGCCGATCGCCGACGAGCGCCAGGCGTTCTCGTACTCGACGAGCTCGTCATTGGCGCGGCCGGCGCCGAGCGCGGCCGCGACATGCTCGGCGGCGAGCATGCCGGAGCCCATCGCGTTGTGGACGCCCTTGATGCGCGGCACGTTGACGAAGCCCGCCGCGCAGCCGATCAGCGCGCCGCCCGGGAACGAGAGCCGCGGCACCGACTGGTAGCCGCCCTCGGTGATGGCGCGCGCGCCATAGGCGAGCCGCTTGCCGCCCTCGAACAGCTCGCGGACATCGGGATGGGTCTTGAAGCGCTGGAATTCGTCGAACGGCGACAAATACGGATCGTTGTAGTTCAGATGCACCACGAAGCCGACCGCGACGCGGTTGTCGTCGTAGTGATAGAGGAACGAGCCGCCGCCGGTCCTGTCGTTCAGCGGCCATCCCAGCGTATGCTGCACCCGACCCTTCTTGTGCTTCGCCGGGTCGATCTGCCAGACCTCCTTGAGGCCGATGCCGAACTTCGGCGGCTCGGAGTTGGCATCGAGATTGAACTTCGCGATCAGCTGCTTGGACAGCGAGCCGCGTGCGCCTTCGGCGAACAGCGTGTATTTGCCGAGCAGCTCCATGCCCCGGGTGTAGGAATCCTTGTGGCTGCCGTCCCTGGCGATGCCCATGTCGCCGGTGGCGATGCCGCGCACCGCGCCGTTGTCGTCATAAAGCACTTCGGCCGCGGCAAAGCCCGGATAGATCTCGACGCCGAGCGCTTCCGCCTTCGGCGCCAGCCAGCGGCAGACATTGCCGAGCGAGCCGATGTAGCAGTGATGGTTGTACATCAGCGGCGGCATGATGAAGTTCGGCAGGCGGAACCAGCCTTGCGACGTCGTCCAGTAGAAGCGGTCGTCCTTGACCTGCGTCTTCAGCGGACAATCGGCGTCGTCGCGCCAGTCGGGCACGAGCTTGTCGAGCCCGGCCGGATCGATCACCGCACCCGAGAGGATGTGCGCGCCGACCTCGGAGCCCTTCTCCACCACGACGATCGAGAGCTCCGGATTGAGCTGCTTCAGCCGGATCGCGGCCGACAGGCCCGACGGGCCGGCGCCGACGATGACGACGTCGAATTCCATAGACTCGCGCGGAGGAAGGTCTTCAGCACTCATGATCTTTGATCTCAGCCCATTGAGAACGCTTCTAAGCTTTTCAGGGGTCGTTGTTTCCGATTTTTGGCGGAAGGACAACCATGGAATTGCGCTTCCATGGGTTTGCACGGCCCGGGTACCGCAAGAGAATAATCTTTTCCGAAAACCGCCCTCCACTTTTCTGGTCGATGCTCTAGATTGCGCCCATGATGGCCCTGCCGCCCGAGCCCACCCCTACACTGCAGCAATTGCTGGCCTTTTACCTCGAGGCCGGGGTCGATTGCGCGCTCGGCGATGCGCCGATCAACCGGCTCGAGGAGCCGGAGCCAGTTCCCGCCCCAGCCGCACCGCGCCAATCAGTTGCACTCAATCCGCTGCGTCCGCCGCCGATGCCGTCAGTTCCGCGCAGCGAAATCACCGTGGCGCCGGATGCCGCGATCGCTTCCGCGCGCGAGGCTGCGCGGACTGCGCCGACGCTTGAAGCCCTGCGCACGCTGATGGAGAATTTCGACGGCTGCGCGCTCAAGCACACCGCAACCAGGCTGGTGTTCGCCGACGGCAACCCGCAGGCGCGCGTGATGTTCGTCGGCGAGGCACCGGGCCGCGACGAGGACATCGAGGGCCTGCCGTTCGTCGGCCGCTCCGGCAAGCTGCTCGACCGCATGATCGCGGCGATCGGGCTCGACCGCAGCAAAGCGTATATCGCCAACGTGATCCCGTGGCGGCCGCCCGGCAACCGCACACCGACGCCGCAGGAGACGCAGGTATGCCTGCCCTTCATCCAGCGCCATATCGAACTCGTGAATCCCGACGTGCTGGTGACGCTCGGCAATCCCTCGACGCAGGCGCTGCTCGGCACGCGCGAGGGCATCATGCGCACGCGCGGCAAATGGATCGACTACGACACCGGCACCCGCACGATCCGCGCCGTCGCTACCTTCCATCCGGCCTATCTGCTGCGCTCGCCGTCGTACAAGCGGCTGTCGTGGCAGGATCTGCGCGCGATCGCGAAGGTGCTGCAGGTGGCGAGCGCGTAGCTTCGTAGCCCGGATGGAGCGAAGCGCAATCCGGGTGGATCAAGTCGAGTGAAAGAGCGGCCCCGGATTTCGCTCCGCTCCATCCGGGCTACGGCTCCACGTCAAATCACGTCCCCTTCGGCCGTACGATCGCCCAGCCGATCCGCAGCACCGGCTGCCGTCCGTTGACCAGCCGGTCGAACGAACGCGGCACTTCCGGCACGAGGCCGGGGAAGCGCTGCGCGATGTCGGGCGGCGGCGTGCCGGCGGTGTCCTGTGCGCGCCACACCACGACGCCGCCGGTTTCGTTGAATTTTGCGACCGACAGCCACGGCGTCCGCTGCGGCGTGGCGTCGAGCAAAAGATGCGGGCGGCGGCGGTTCATCGCGATCAGGCTGGCAAGTTCGGGATCGCCGGCCACCGCGCGCAGGCGCTGGTTGGTGCGGCGCTCATAGCTGTCATCGAAGAAGCGGCCCATCGCGGCTGCCGGCAGCGAGGTGGACGCCTCCGTGGTGCTGGTCCAGGGCAGGAACAGCGCCGCCGCCAGCGCGAGCGCTGCAGGCGCCGCGACCGCCACGGCCCAGACCGAACGCAGCAGCCGCTGCCGCCTGAGCGGGATCAGTTCGCCGGTCGCGACCACAACGGCAAGCCCGGACATCAGCAGCGCCACGCCAGCGCCGCCGAAGGCGCGATCGAGATTGAACAGCGCGGAGACGAAGCTGCTCGCGATCGCCGGCGCGAACGCGAAGAAATACACGAATTGCCGCGCCAGCGGACTGACCGGCGGGCGGTTGATGATCGGGGCATCCTCGGTCTTGCCGGCGAACCAGCGCGAATTGAGGATCGCCAGCAGCGCGATCGCGGCGGTCGCCACGATCAGCCCGCCGAGCACCACGCCCCAGCGCAGCGCGCGCGCCTTGAGATCGGCGAGTGCCGGCAAGGCCGGCAGCGCCAGGACGTCGGCGCGGAGCATCCAGATCAGGTAGGGCAGCGCCAGCACGATGATGACGAGCAGCGCGTAGATCGGATCGACCGATTTGAGCATGCGCCGCCCGCGCTCGGTTGCGAGCGCAAAGCCGGTCACGAGCAGGATCATGCCGATCGCCGCCGGCGTCGTCAGCAGCAGGAGGCCGCAATCGATCGACCAGGCGAACCAGGCGCTGCGCCGGTTCTGCCCGATCAGTTGCCAGGAATGCAGCAACAGCAGCGCCCAGAGCGGGCGCGCCAGGATCAGCGGACCGAACTCGACGCTTGGCGAGGAGAACACCACGACCGTCATCGACAGCAGCACTGCCAGCACGCCCTGCGGGCCGCCGACGATGGAGCGCGCCAAGGCGTAGAAGGCGATGAAGGTGACGATCTCGCAGACCTGCGCCAGGAGATAGACGCCCAACACGTGATTCCCGACGGCGCGGAAGGCGATGTCGGCGAGCCAGAACGCGAGCGGCGGCCCCATGTCGGTGCCGACCTGATATTCGCGGCCGAAGGCGAGGATGGTGGCGAGGTTGCCGGGCGGACTGCCGTAGAAGATGGCCGGCAGGAACAGCCAGATCGCGGCCTGCGCCAGCACCACGATCCAGACCACGAGGCGCGGCCGGGCGCGGATCAGTTCGACAACCAGGGAGGTAAACCGCATGAAACGCCTGAAATGCCCCAGCCACCCGTATCAAGCGGCGCCATCTGATCCCGAGGTTTTTTGATAAACGGCGGCGGCGATGGAGGCAACCGGGCTGGATGTGTCCACGGTGCAAAGTCAAACATCGCTGTCATGCCCCGCGAAGGCGGGCATCCAGTACGCCGCGGCGGCCAGGCTTGAGCACAACGGTCTCTGGAATACGGGATCGCCCGGTCCCGTCTTCGCCAAGGCTTCGACGAGGCCAGGGCCCCTGGCGCGCCGAAGCTTTAGCGGAGGCGGCGAGCCGGGCGATGACACCGAGAGTGCGGCGCCGCCGCGCTTTACGCCGCTTCGGATGCCGCGGCTTCGCTTTCGGCGTCCACCGTGAACAGGTCGGGCTCCGCCGGGACCGGGAAATGCTTCAGCCGCGCCGCGACGACGGGAGCGAAGAAGCTACGGTGATGGCTGCTGGGGCCGAGCCGGTCGAGCGCCTCGAGGTGCTCGGGGACGGCATAGCCCTTGTGCTGCTCGAAGCCGTAGCCGGGGCAATCCAGCGCCAGCGCGCACATCAGGCGGTCGCGCGTCACCTTGGCGATGATCGAGGCCGCCGCGATCGAAGCCACGATGCCGTCGCCGCCGATCACGGCGTCGCAGTCGCAGGGCGTGGCGAGCTTGTCGCGGCCGTCGACGAAGACATGCTTCGGCATTTCCGGCAGCGCATGCACCGCGCGCGCCAGCGCCCACAGCGAGGCGCGCAGGATGTTGTCGCGGTCGATCCGCGACCGTGACGCCACCGCGACCGAGAACGCTGCTGTCGCGCAGATTTCCTCGAACAGTTCCTCGCGGCGCTCGACGGTCAGCCGCTTCGAATCATCGAGGCCCTTGGGTATCCGATTTGGGTCCAGCACCACGGCGGCGGCGACCACCGGACCCGCCAGCGGCCCGCGCCCGGCCTCGTCGCAGCCGGCGACCGGCCAGACGCCTCGCTTGATCAGCGCGCGCTCGCGCCGAAAGCTCGGCCGCGTCACCACGATGACGCGCTTGTCCGGCTTGGCCGGCTCGGCCGGCTTCTTCTTCGACGCGGTCTTTGACGTGCGATTGGACTTGTCCCGAATCATGCGGGGATCGTGATCAAGCCCGGCCCGCGGCGCAACCGGGAACCTGGCGCCCTTCCCCGTTATTCAATCCGCCACCCTAATCGGGATCGGCGCTCTAATCGGGGATTGACACCCGGCGGTCGTCGCGAACCTCAAAGCCCGGCGCGCGCACCACTTCCCAGGCGTGGCCGTCGGGATCGCCGAAATAACCGCAATAGCCGCCATAGCTGGTCGGCTGCGCGGGTTTCAGCAGCCTGGCGCCTTTCGACAGCGCGAACGCCATCACACGATCGACCTCGGCGTCGTCGTTGCAGTTCCAAGCGATCGCGACGCCGCGGAACGCTGAAGGCCGTGGCTGATCCGGCAGCCCGGCATCGGCAGCGAGCAGATGCCACGGGAACAGGCCGAGCACGGTGCCGCCGGTCTCGAAGAAGGCGACCTCCTCGCCGGTCGCGCGCATCTTCCTGGAGAAGCCGAGCGATTCATAAAAGCCGATGCTGGCGCGCATGTCGCTGACGCCCAGCGTGAGGACGGTGAAGCGTGCGGTCGGGGTGTTACTCATGTTTGCACTCACTGTTTGACGTCTTCGTAGCTCGGATGGAGCGAAGCGCAATCCGGGAAAGCTTCAGCCACTAACACGGGACCCCGGATTTCGCTGCGCTCCATCCGGGCTACGCCCTCGCCTAGAATAGACTGAGTTGCTGCCCGTTACGCTTCGGCTTGGCGAAGTGATCGGTGGTCAGCTTGGCGCGCCGCTTGTTGAGGCCGAGTTTCTCGCACGCGATCTCGAAGCGGCGGCCGATCATCCAGGCCATCGGGCCGGTGCCCTTCATCCTGGTGCCCCATTGCGAGTCGTAGTCGCGGCCGCCGCGCATGTCGCGGATCAGCGTGAAGACGTGACGGTAGCGGTCGGGATAGTTCGCCATCAACCATTCGCGGAACAGATCGCGCACTTCGAGCGGCAGCCGCAGCAGCACGTAGCTCGCCTCCCTGGCGCCGGCATGCGCGGCGGCGTCGAGGATGCGCTCGATCTCGGAGTCGTTCAGCGCCGGGATCACGGGTGCGACCATCACCGTGGTCGGGATGCCGGCATCCGTGAGCCGCTTGATCGCCTCGAGCCGCTTCGGCGGGGTCGAGGCGCGCGGCTCCATGGTGCGGGCGAGTTTCGGGTCGAGCGTCGTCACCGAGAGCGCGACCTTGGCGAGATTGCGCTTGGCCATACGTGCCAGGATGTCGATGTCGCGGGTGACCAGCGCCGACTTGGTGACGATGCCGACCGGATGGCCGCCGCGCTCCAGCACCTCGAGGATGCCGCGCATGATCTTCCGGTCGCGCTCGATCGGCTGATAGGGATCGGTGTTGGTGCCGATCGCGATCATCCGCGCCTCGTAGTCCGGTGCCGCCAGCTCCTTCTCGAGCAGCGCGGGTGCGTCCGGCTTGGCGAACAGCTTCGATTCGAAGTCCAGCCCCGGCGACAGGCCGAGATAGGCGTGGGTCGGCCGCGCGAAGCAATAGACGCAGCCATGCTCACAGCCACGATAGGGATTGATCGAACGGTCGAAGCCGATGTCGGGCGAGTCGTTGCGGGTGATCACCTTGCGCGAGGTGTCGAGCGCCACGCTGGTCGCAAATGGCGGCAGGTCCTCGAGGCTCTGCCAGCCGTCGTCGAAGGCAACGCGCGCCTCTGCCTCGTAGCGGCCGCTGGCGTTGGACTGCGCGCCGCGGCCGCGCCGCCGCTCGCGCTCGATCGCGACCGCAAGCTCGGGAAAGGGGAAGGTGCACCCGCCGGGTTATCGGAGGGCGCCGTTACCGGCGGGTGCTTGAGGGCATGAGAGGATGCTCGGCTCATGCTTTGAAGCTAACACAGCACGAGAACAAATCAAGAACATGAACGGAGAAATTCCACAGAACCTTGCTACAAAATTCTGCAGGCGAACAGGCTGCTTTGAATATGACAAGGTGATAACACGGCCGGAGTTTCTCCACCGTTTGAGCCATCGAAGCCTCAAAATCATGCTGAGCGTGATCATTCCAACCGACGGCGTCGAGCGCACCGCGGTCGCAACCTTGGCGGCGCTGGTGCCGGGCGCGGCCGCGGGCGTCATCCGCGAAGTGCTGCTGGTCGACCGCAGCCACAGCGATGTGATGGAGCGCGTCGCCGACGTCGCCGGCTGCCGCTTCCTGCGCTTCGAGGGCACGCGCGCCGCCGCGCTTGCGGCAGGCGCGCGGCAGGCGCGGTCGCCCTGGCTGATGTTCCTGCATCCGGGCGCCGTGCTCGATGCCGGCTGGATCGAGGAAACCACCCAGTTCATCCAGATGGTGGCGGCCAGCGGCAAGGACCGCGCCGGCATCTTCCGCTACGCCCGCGCGCCCTACACCGATCCCGGCCTGCGCGACGGCCTCAAATTCGTCGCCCGGATGATCACCGGGCCCTCGGCTGAACAAGGGCTCCTGATCGCCCGCGAGCATTACGAGCGGATCGGCGGCTATCGCCCCGACGCCCGACGCTCCGAGGCGCGCCTGCTGCGCCGGCTCGGCCGCTCCTCCCGCACCATGCTGCGCAGCCGGATCATGGTGGCTTGAACTAACTTGCGGATTATTTGATTCCGTCAAATAATATGTTTGATGAAATCAATCTCCCATGACACCGCCCTCGAGAGCCAGGTCGCCGCGGTCCGCGGCTTCAGCCGGTTCTATACCCGCAAGCTCGGCATCATCGAGCCGAAGCTGTTGCACTCGACATTCACGCTGCAGGAAGCGCGGATCATCTACGAGCTCGCGCACCGCGAAAATTGCACCGCAACCGATCTGGTGCGCGATCTCGACCTCGATGCCGGCTTCGTCAGCCGCACGCTGGGGGCGCTGCAAAGGCGCCAGATCGTGACGCGGAAGCCATCGAAGGCCGACAAACGCGTCAACGAGGTCGCCCTCACCGCCAAGGGCCGTACCGCAGCCGCCGATCTCGACCGCCGCTCGCGCAGCGAGGTCGGGGCGCTATTGAAGCAGATGGACGGCGACCGTCGCGCCGCGGTGGTGCACGCCATGAGCACGATCGAGCAATCGCTGGAGCCGCCGGCCGAGAAGCCGGTCGGCTTCCTGCTGCGCAGCCATCGCGTCGGCGACATGGGCTGGGTCGTCTCGCGGCAGGGACAAGCCTACGCGGAGGAGTATGGCTGGGACATCAGCTACGAGGCGTTGGTGGCCGAGATCTGCGCGCAGTTTCTGCGATCGTTCGATCCGGCCCGCGAGCATTGCTGGATCGCGGAGGTCGACGGCGAGCCGGTCGGCTCGGTCTTCCTGGTCGACGGCGGCGACGGGCTCGCCAAGCTGCGCCTGCTGCTGGTGGAGGAGAAGGCGCGCGGGCTCGGCGTCGGCCGCGCACTGGTGGAGCAATGCATCCGCGCCGCGCGCGAGAAGGGCTACAAGAAGATGACGCTGTGGACCCAGAGCATCCTGGTCGCCGCGCGCGGCATCTACGCCCGCGCCGGCTTCCAGCGGGTCAAGGAAGAAAAGCACCACAGCTTCGGCGTCGATCTGGTTGGCGAGACCTGGGAGCTGGAGTTGTAGGGCTCTTTACCACCGGCGTCATTCTGGGGCGATGCGCAGCATCGAACCCGGAATCTCGCGCCACAACCTCTGGATTCCGGGTTCGTGCTTCGCACGCCCGGAATGACGGAGGAGGCTACGCACTCGCGCCTTTCGCCTTCGGGCGGCGCAGATGTTCATCCAGCCGCGGCGTGATCTCGACGAAATTGCAGGGGCGCGTGCGGTAGTCGAGCTGCGCGGCCAAAATGCCGTCCCAGCCGTCGCGGCAGGCGCCGGGCGAGCCGGGCAGGCAGAAAATGAAGGTCGCGCCCGCAACGCCGGCGGTGGCGCGGCTCTGGATCGTCGACGCCCCGATCTTGGCGTGGCTCAGCATGTGGAAGGCGATCGAAAAGCCGTCCATCCGCTTCTCGAACAGCGGCTCGACCGCCTCCGGCGTCACGTCGCGACCGGTAAAGCCGGTGCCGCCGGTTGTGATGACGGCATCGACGGCAGGATCGGCGATCCAGCGCCGGATCACGGCTCTGATCGCCTCGACATCGTCGGTGACGATCTCGCGCGCCGCAAGCTTGTGGCCGGCCGCGGTGAGACGATCGGCTAGCGTGGTGCCCGACTTGTCATCCGCCAGCGAGCGGGTGTCGGAAATCGTCAGCACCGCGATGTTGAGCGGGATGAATGATTTGGATTCGTCGAGTGAGGACATTTACACCTCTTTCCCATCCCGCTGACGTCATCCTGAGGTGCTCGCCTTGCGGTGCACTCGCACCGCTGGGCGAGCCTCGAAGGATGGGCCACGGGCGCTTCATCCTTCGAGGCTCGCCGAAGAGGCGAGCACCTCCCGAGTGAGCGCGAATGCGCTCATCCGGGGATGACGCTACCGGCACACGGCTACAAGCTACCGCCGAACGTGTTGCAGGCCTGCACGGTGCCCTGCTGGTAGCCCCTCATGAACCACTCCTTGCGCTGCGCCGCGGAGCCGTGCGTGAAGGAATCAGGCACTACCCTGCCCGTCGCCTGCCGCTGCAGCGTGTCGTCGCCGATCGCGTTCGCCGTGGTCAGCGCGGCGTCGATGTCGCCGGCCTCGAGGAAGCCCGGCCGCTTCTTCTCCTCGCGGTTGACCCAGACGCCGGAAAGGCAATCGGCCTGCAACTCGACCTTGACCTGCAGCGCGTTGGCCTCGGCCTTGCTGCCGGCCTGCTGCTGCAGCCGGTTCACGCGCGGAATGATGCCGAGCAGGTTCTGGATGTGATGGCCGGCCTCATGCGCGATGATATAGGCCGCGGTGAACTTGCATGCGTTGCCCGAGCAGCCGCGGAAGCGCGTCTCGACCTCGCGGAAGAAGCCGGTGTCGAGGAAGATGGTCTTGTCCGGCGGGCAGTAGAACGGTCCCATCGCCGACTGCGCCATGCCGCAGCGGCCGCCATTGGTGGCATTGCGGAACAGCACGATCTTCGGACCGGTGTAGGTCTGCCCGCTGGCCTTGAAGATATCGCTCCAGCGATCGTCGATCTCGCCGAGGATGCCGGCGATCATGCTGCCCATCTCGTCGGTCGGCGCGCCGCGCTTGGCCTGCCCGCCCGACGACTGCCGGTCGGTCTGGTAGGTCGGCGCCTGGCCGCCGCCGGTGAGAATCTCGGCGCCGCCGATCAGGATGCGCGGGTCGATGCCGAAGGCGTAGCCGAGCAGGCCGAGGACGATGATGGTGCCGATGCCGAGGCCGCCACCACCCATCGGAATGCCGAAGCCGCCACCCCCCCCTCCGCCCATCCCGCCTTCATCGCGACGGTCTTCGATGTCGTCGCTGCGGCGGAAATCATCATAGCGCATGGTGGTTTCCCTTCATTCCAGTCGGCGACCCAACGCGGGACACTCCAACTTAAAATTTCCATTCTGTTAATCAATATCCTGCCCGGCAATAATTGCCTAGTCCGGAAGAGGCGCATCCCTTGCGGTGCAAACGGCTGCGAATGAGGGCGAATTTACCGCGCGAATCGTGCCGGTTTGATGATCCGCAAATTTTTTCGCCGAACGCGCTGATGTTGCAGCACAACGCCGACGGCACTGCGCCATGCCGCGCAAAAGATGCTGCAATCTTTCGCATGAAGATTTCCAATTAAGTCGATTTTTACTTTGCCGGGTCAATGTGACGCCAGTCGGTTGTTTAGTCCCGCGTCGCCGACAGCGTCGCCTGAGTCAGAGTTCTTGAGTCATGGTAGTGTCGCGTCGCGGGGCGTCTGCAAGGGCGCCCCGCACTAAATTTGAGAGTGCCCCATCGAGCCACATCGTCATTGGCGATTGCGTGGCCGAATTGTCGAAGCTTCAGGCCGGCTCGGTCGACCTGGTCTTCGCGGATCCTCCCTACAATCTGCAGCTCAAGGGCGACCTCAAGCGCCCCGATGAGTCGCATGTCGATGCCGTCAACGACGACTGGGACAAGTTCTCGTCGTTCGCTGCCTATGACGATTTCACCCGCGCCTGGCTGCTGGCCTGCCGCCGCGTGATGAAGCCGTCGGCAACGCTGTGGGTGATCGGCTCCTATCACAACATCTTCCGCGTCGGCGCGATCATGCAGGACCTCGGCTTCTGGCTCCTGAACGACATCGTGTGGCGCAAGTCCAATCCGATGCCGAACTTCCGCGGCCGTCGCTTCACCAATGCGCACGAGACCATGATCTGGGCCGCGCGCGACGAGAAGGCCAAGGGCTACACCTTCAATTACGAAGCGCTGAAGGCGTCCAATGAGGACGTGCAGGCACGCTCCGACTGGCTGATCCCGCTGTGCACCGGCGAAGAGCGCCTCAAGGACGGCGACGGCAAGAAGGTGCATCCGACGCAGAAGCCCGAGCAGCTGCTCGCCCGCGTGTTGCTGTCGTCCTCGAAGCCCGGCGATCTCGTGATCGATCCGTTCAACGGCACCGGCACCACCGGCGCCGTCGCCAAGCGCCTCGGCCGCAGCTATATCGGCTTCGAGCGCGACAAGGCCTATGCCGCCGCCGCCGAGGCGCGCATCGCCGCGATCGAGCCGCTGCCAGAAGCAACGCTGGCGCCGTTCATGACCGCGCGCGAGGCGCCGCGGGTGGCGTTCTCCGAATTGATCGAGCGCGGCATGATCGTGCCGGGCGCCAGGCTGGTCGACGCCAAGAAGCGCCACGGCGCCCTGGTGCGCGCCGACGGCGCCATCATGCTCGGCGACAAGGTCGGCTCGATCCACCGCATCGGCGCGGTCGCGCAGGGCTCCGGCGCCTGCAACGGCTGGACCTTCTGGCACGTCGAGACCAAGAGCGGCCTGCGGCTGATCGACGAACTGCGCGCCGAGATCCGCTCCGAGATGGCGGCGGGCTGAGGCAAGCCGACTAATCTTCCTCGTCATTCCGGGCTCGCCGCTTCGCGGCGCCCTCAGATGCGCAATTGCGCAGCGGGGAATGCCACGTTGGGAAAGATGACGCCGTCTTGAACGCGGGCCGCCTTGTTGCGCCGCGACGGCGGGACTAGATTCGGCCTCATCACTTGCCCGTTTCGATTGGTCGCCGATGCGCAGACAATCCGAGACATTGCTGCTGGTGCCGCTGCTGCCGGTCTTCCTGCTCGGCATGTTTCCGATGCTGCTGATCGGCCTCCTGGAATTCTTCGGCCTGATCATCTTCGGCATCCTGCTCGTCTGCGTCGGGCTGACGCTCGCCCTCGAGGCGCATGGCGAGTTCAATGAAGAGATCATCGTCCACGGCTACGCGCGGGAATCAGAACGCGCGGCGCAGGTCTCCCATTTGCGTGCTGCGACCCGCTCCGCCGCCGTGCTGAACGTCGCGGGCATCGCGCTGGTCGTCGCGGGTATCCTGGGCTTCTTCTGGGCCGGCTGACCAGCGCGCCACGCGACCCTGATTCACAAACTCGTCGCTTGCGCAGCGCAGCGAAATTTGCGCATGAGGGATCGTCTGCGGCCTTCCCCGCCGCGTCGCGATCTCGCCAGCTACAAGAACCAAGGGAGTCCCTTCATGATCAAATTCTATTTCAATGGTGCGCCGAACCCGAACAAGGTCGCGCTGTTCCTGGAAGAGTCCGGCCTGCCGTTCGAGGCGATCCCGGTCGACACCCGCAAGGGCGAGCAGTTCGCGCCGGAATTCCTCAAGGTCAACCCGAACGGCAAGGTGCCGGCGATCGAGGATGACGGCGTGCTGGTGTTCGAACTCGAACGCGATCCTGCTCTACCTCGCCGAGGAGCACGGCAAGTTCCTGCCCGCCAATACGCCGGCCAACCGCGCCGCGACGCTGTCCTGGCTGATGTTCATCGCGACCGGCCTCGGCCCCTATTCCGGCCAGGCCGTGCACTTCAAGCACTTCGCGCCGAAGGATCTCGACTACGCCAACAACCGCTACCAGTACGAGGCGCACCGCCATTACAACATCCTCGACGATCACCTGGCGAAACAGCGCTACATGGTCGGCGACAGCTACACGATCGTCGACATGGCGTTCTGGGGCTGGGCGCGGATGGCGGCGTTCATCCTCGGCGAGGAAGGCTACGCCAAATATCCGAACGTCAAGCGGCTGGTCGACGAGATCTCGGCGCGGCCGGCCGCGGCGCGCGCGATCGCGCTGAAGGACAAGCACACCTTCAAGGCCGAGATGGACGACGCGGCGTGCGACATCATGTTCGGCCACCTCAAGTCCAAGGTGGCGTAAGCCAATCCACAAAACGGCAAGACGACGGCGCCCGGATGGGCGCCGTCTTCGTTTGTGCCGCCCGTTAGCGGCGCGCCGCTACGCCGGAAACGCGCCGAGCGCCTTCTCGGTCAGGACCGAGTTCGCAATATTCCCGCACCTCCTTGATCCGACCGCCGTCGAAGCGGAACACCAGGCAGTAGTCGTTGTCATAGCGCTGACCTTGCTTGGTGAGGTTGTCGCCCTTGGCCTCGATCACGACGATGTCGCCGTCGGCGATGATGCGATGGGCGACGGTGCGGCCGCGCTCGGCCAGCTTCGAGCGGACATGGCCGTGCAGATCGTTGATGATCGATTGCTTGCCGGTGAAGGTACGCGACCAGGAATATTGCCCGGTCACGGTCCAGATCGCGTCGTCGGCAAGCGTTGCCATGAACAGCGAGTTCTCGCGCACCGCGGGATCCGGACTGCCTGCGATCGCGAACATCTCCTGCACCAGTTTCTTGTTGGCTGCGCTCATGGCGCGTCTCCTTGCGATTGATAGACCCTGATTTCAGGCGTTTCCTCACGCGATGCGGCCTTCGGCTCGCGTGAAAACGCCTTGCCCGCAATCCTGCGGCGCTTGCGCGCATTCTTCCAATCGATAGGTAGTATGATATATATTCACCCGATGAATTTGAATTCGCTTGACCTCAATCTGCTGGTCGCGCTCAACGCCCTGCTGCGCGAAGCCAATGTCAGCCGCGCCGCGATGCGGCTCAATCTGTCGCAGCCGGCGACCAGCCACGCGCTGCAGCGGCTGCGCGACCTGATCGGCGATCCGCTTTTGGTGCGCAACGGCGCGCGGATGGAGCTGACGCCGCGGGCGCAGGCGCTGCGCTCGCCGCTGGCCCATGCGCTCGACCAGGTGCGTGCGCTGTTCGTCTCCGACGATTTCGACGCCGCCCGCAGCGACCGGCACTTTCGCCTGATGATGCCCGACCTCGCGGTCGAGCTCCTGATGCCGCTGCTGATGGAGAAGGTGACGCCGATCGCGCCGAACGTCACCATCGACGTGGTGCCGTGGCGGGGACCTGCGATCTTCACGCCCGAATTTGCCCGCACCATCGATCTCGTGATCTCGATCGGCGACTCCTTCAAGGGCTTTCACCGCCAGCGGCTCTACACCGACAGCGATGCACTCGCGGTGCGGCGCGGCCACGGCGTCGGCACGAAGCTGAAGAAGCGCGAGGCGTTCCTCGCAGCGCGCCATGTCGCCGTGGTCATCCGCGGCCAGAACGAGGACCTGATCGACAGCTGGCTGCGCGCCAAGGGCATCGAGCGGCGGATCGCGCTGGTGGTGCCGGGTTATATCGAGGCGCTGCACGTCACCGCGCGCACCGACCTCGTCGCCGTTGTGCCGCGCCGGCTGATCTCGGCGCTGTCGAAGCAATTGTCGCTGATGACGGTGACGCCGCCGCTCGATCCAGGGATCGACGAGCAGCACATGTTCTATCCGACACGGGCGCAGATGGACCCTGGCTCGCTCTGGCTGCGCAAGCTGATGCTGGAGACCGGACGCGAGCTGGAGACGGGGAAGGTGTAGCCCAGCTCTCTCCACACGTCGTCCCGGCGAAGGCCGGGACCCATAACCACAGGGTTGCGTTGTGAGAGTGAGCTGCGGCCCCGGCGTCGCGTAACAACGATCGTTGGTGGTTATGGGTCCCGGGTCGCGCTGCGCTTGCCCGGGACGACACCGAATTTTTGGGCCTTACGCCCTCTGCTCCGCCAGCACCTTCTGCACCGCCGGGCGGCTCTCCATCGCCGCGCGATGCGCCTTCACCTTGGGCAGCGTTGCGATGTCGACGCCGTCGCCGTCGAGCCAGAGGGTCAGCGTGTACAGATAGGCGTCGCCGACGGTGTAATTCTCGCCCATCACCCACGGGCCCTTCAGCATGTCGCGCTCGATCAGGTTGAAGCAGGCGCCCATGGTCTTCGGCACCATCGCCTTCATGTCGGCGAACGAAGTCTCCTGTGTCGCCCAGCGCGGACCGCGCATCTTGTGGGCGTGGCAGATATGGACCGTCGAGCACAGATAGGAGTTGAAGGCCTGCAGCCTGGCGAATTCGAAGGCGTCGTCGGGCGCGAGCTTCGCCTGCGGAAAGCTCTGCGCGATGTAGGCCAGCATCGCCGGCGTTTCGGTCAGCACGCCGCGATCGGTCACCAAAGTGGGCACGCGGCCCTTCGGATTGATCTTCAGGTATTCGGGGCTGTTCTGCTGGTTGGTCTTGAAGTCGATCTTCTCGGTCGTGTAGGGCGCGCCGGCCTCGGCCAGCGCGATGTGGGACGCGAGCGCGCAGGTGCCGGGGCAAAATAGAGCTTGAGCATGTCGTTGTCCTCTCCGGGCCTTGTCGGCTCGCTCTGAACCCGGCCCTGGCTTTTTATGGGATGCGACAAAGGTTAGCGGCAGCCACCTTTGCCGTCCACCCCGCGCACTGCGGCAGAGCTTGCCCGCGGCGGTGCCGTCGTGCGATGACCATGGCCAATCGAGGGGATTTTTCATGACTGTGCTCATTGCAGGTGGCGGAATTGGCGGGCTGACGCTGGCGCTCAGCCTGCACCAGATCGGCGTGCCGGCCCGCGTCTTCGAGAGCGTGCCCGAGCTGCGGCCGCTCGGCGTCGGCATCAACGTGCTGCCGCATGCGGTGCGCGAACTGATCGAGCTCGGCCTGCACGATGTGCTCGACGCTTCTGCGGTGCGCACCCGCGAGCTCGCCTATTTCTCAAAGCACGGCAAGCCGATCTGGAGCGAGCCGCGCGGGCTCGAGGCCGGCTACAAATGGCCGCAATTCTCGATCCATCGCGGCCGGCTGCAACAGCTGCTGCTCGATGCCGCGACCGAACGGCTGGGAGCTGCGAACATCCTCACCAGCCATCACCTCACCGGCTGGACCGAGACCGCCGACGGCGTCCACGCCGATTTCATCGACCGCGCGACCGGCAAGCCCGCCGGCAGCTATGACGGCGCGGTGCTGATCGCCGCCGACGGCATCCATTCGGCGGTGCGCGAGAAGCTCTATCCGCAGGAGGGGCCGCCAATCTGGAACGGCCGCATCCTGTGGCGCGGCATCACCCGCGGCGATGCCTTCCTGACCGGCCGCAC
This sequence comes from Bradyrhizobium sp. BR 1433, assembly GCF_051547665.1. NCBI lineage: Bacteria > Pseudomonadati > Pseudomonadota > Alphaproteobacteria > Hyphomicrobiales > Nitrobacteraceae > Bradyrhizobium > Bradyrhizobium sp. BR 1433. Next base: position 7,031,078 of record NZ_JBPUGG010000001.1, on the reverse strand, counting down.
CATGATCATGGCCGGCCACGAGATCCTGAAATTCGTCTGCTACCCGATCTCGAAGGAGGCCGGCCCCGACGGCAAGTTCGACATCAACTGGGTCGCCGAGCGACACATGCCGCCGACCTATCAATGGCGCCGCGAGGACTACAACCGGACCGCCAAGCTCGACGAGTTCCTGCCTTGGTTCGAGAGCTGGAATTTCGACTGGCTCGATGTCCCCGGCCTGATCCGGAACTGCCCGCATGCCTACGAATATCCACTGGTCGATCGCGATCCGATCCCGCAATGGACCTTCGGCCGCGTCACGCTGATGGGCGACGCCGCGCATCCGATGTATCCGATCGGCTCCAACGGCGCCTCGCAGGCGATCCTGGATGCGCGCGTGCTGACGCGCGAGATTTTGGCGCATGGCCCGACGCAGGCGGCACTCGCGGCCTATGAGGCCGAGCGGCGGCCTGCGACCACGGACCTCGTGATGCTGAATCGCCGCAACGGCCCGGAGCAGGTGATGCAGCTGGTCGAGGAGCGCGCGCCTGACGGCTTCAAGGTCGTCACCGACGTGCTGTCGCAGCAGGAGCTGGAAGACATCGCCGCCAACTACAAGCGCGTCGCCGGTTTCCAGGTCGAGGGACTGAACGCCAAGCCGCCGATCGTGCAGCGGGCAGGCTGAGTTGTAGCGCGGCGCACTATGTATCACCGTCACCCTGAGGAGCCGCGAAGCGGCGTCTCGAAGGGTGCACGGCCCGGCCGGTGGCCGTGCATGCTTCGAGGCTCGCTCCGCTCGCACCTCAGCATGACGGACTTACCAATGCAGGCGCGGCTTCATCGCAGCGCGCGCGCCGCCTCCACCAGGCGGATGCTGCTGCTCGCGGTCGCGAGCAGTGTGCCGTCGGCGGCGCTCAGCTTTCCCTCGACGAAGGCGATGGTCTTACCGAGTTGCGTCACCGTCGCCTCGCCGGTGATCGGTCCGGGCTTTGCCGGCGCGAGGAAATTCACGGTCATCGTGATGGTCGTGGTGAAGAGCCGGCCCTCGGTCATCACGAACACCGCCGGCCCCATCGTGTCGTCGAGCATCGCCGAGAGCATGCCGCCCTGGATGAAGCCGGCCGGATTGCAAAAATCCTGCCTGCCGTCGAACATGATCCTGATCCAGCCCTCCTGCGGACGCGCGTCAGCCACGCGCCACCCCAGTAGCTTTGCGACGGGCGGCATCGGAATGCGGTCGAGTGCGGTTACGATCATGGCGGCCTCCGGTTTCCGGAGGTGATAGCGAAGCCCTGCTGCCAGCATGGTGTCAGCAGGTCAGAGCATGATCCGGAAAAGTGGGAACCGGTTTTCCGAAAAAATCATGCTCAAAAAAATGAGCCGATGATGTGATTCATCGCATCGTCAGAGATCGAGCCCATGCGCGATGACCTTGCGCATCACGTTCGGAAACGCCTCGCCGTCCAGCGTCGCCACCGGCACCCAGCGCATGCCATCCGGCGCCCGGCTCCGCGACGGAACGCTGGCGGTGTAAACGACGAGCTCAAGCGGGAAGTGCGTGAACACGTGGCTGACGACGCCCGCCTTGCGGTGCCAGCGCGTGACGCCCTTCAGGTCCGGCGCCTGCGCCAGTGCCGCCGCGTCCTCCTGCCCGGCCAGCCATTGCGACCCCGGCACCTCGGTCATGCCGCCGAGCAGGCCTTTTTCCGGGCGCGAGCGCACCAGAAGCTCGCCGCCCCGCGTCACCACGAAGGCCGCGCCGCGGCGCAAGTTGCCGCTCTTCTTCGGTGCCTTGCGCGGGAAGCTTTCCTGATCGCCGCGCGTGCGCGCCGCGCAGTCGTCATTCAGCGGACACAATGCGCAGGCCGGCTTCTTCGGCGTGCAGATCGTCGCGCCCAAATCCATCAGCGCCTGAGCACTGTCGCCGGCGCGGGACGGGCCGAGCAATGTCGCCGCCATCTCCTTGATCAGCGGCTTGGCCTGCGGCAGCGCCTCCTCGATGGCGTAGAGCCGACTGACCACGCGCTCGATGTTGCCGTCCACCGGCATGGTGCGGCGGTCGAAGGCGATGGCGGCGATCGCGGCCGCGGTGTACGGCCCGATGCCGGGCAGCGCGCGCAGGCCCTCCTCGGTGTCCGGAAACACCCCGCCGTGGTCGCCCATCACCGCGACCGCGCAGGCGTGCAAATTGCGCGCCCGCGAATAATAGCCGAGCCCGGCCCACATCCTCAGGACGTCGTCGAGCGAGGCACGCCCTAGCGCGGTCACGTCGGGCCAGCGCGACACGAATTTCTCGAAATAGGGCCCGACGGCCCGTACCGTGGTCTGCTGCAGCATGATCTCCGACAGCCAGACGCGATACGGATCGGCCCGCTCCCCCGCCACCGCGCGCCACGGCAGCGTCCGGCGATGCCGGTCATACCAGGCGAGCAGACGCGCCGGGCGGTCGGCCTGCTGATCGGTCGATTTGATTTTGGCGGCAGCGCGAGAACTCATGAACGCATCTTAAGCCACATCTCGCCATGTCATCCCGGGCTTGACCCGGGCATCCACGTCTTTCTTCGCCCGACACGGAAAACGCCGCCACAATGATGAACACGATTTCAGCCACATCACCACCACTGCTATAACCCTCCCATGTCCAGACCCGGCCCGATCAGCGCCAAGCCCCTGTCGATCCTGCTCAGCGACGTCTTCACCGACGCCTATGCCAAGCAGGGCTTTGCCGCGCGCGAATTGGTGACGCGCTGGACCGAGATCGCGGGCGAGCGAATTGCCGCCTATTGCGAGCCGCTGAAGATGCAGTGGCCGCGGCCGGTGGAGGGACAGCCGCAGGAGCCGGCGACGCTGGTGCTGCGGGTCGAAGGGCCGATGGCGCTGGAGATCCAGCACTCCTCCGACGTCATCCTGGAACGGGTGAACCGCTTCTTCGGCTGGCATGCGGTCGGCCGCCTGACCATCCGACAGGCGCCGCTCTCGCGCCGCAGCCGCCCGGTACGGCCGCGCCCGCCGGACGCCAAAACCGTGGCCCGGGAGGCGGCCAACCTTGCGGCCGTCGAGGACGACGATCTGCGCGCGGCGCTGGCCCGTTTGGGTGCCTCGATCAAGCGAAATTGACGCTTTTCGGCAGGCCCGCCGCAAGACCGCGGCATTGCCACAATGGCCGTTTCAAGCTAGCGAAGGCTTCTTTTTCGGGACCCCTTCATTGTGGCGTGAATGCGCCAATCCGGGAGCTGACCTTGATCATCACGCGCCGCGCCTTCACCACCGCTCTCTCGCTGACCGGGCTTGCCGCCCTCGCCGGCCTGTCGCCGCTGCGCCTGATCACCGACGCGTTCGCGCAGACCGCCGCCGAGGTCGCCAAGCCACAGTCGTTGCCGGACATGGGGCTCGGCCCGCAGGACGCCAAGGTGACGATCGTCGAATACGCCTCGATGACCTGCCCGCACTGCGCCAATTTCAACGAGACCGTGTTCCCGAAGATCAAGTCGACCTACATCGACCCCGGCAAGGTCCGCTACGTGTTCCGCGAATTCCCGCTCGACATCAAGGCCGCCGCCGGCTCGATGCTGGCGCGCTGTATCGCCAAGGACGACGCGCCGAAGTATTTTGCCGTGATCGACCTGTTGTTCCGCCAGCAGAACGACTGGGTGGTGAAGAACACCACCGAGACACTGACCCGGATCGGCAAGCAGGCCGGCCTCACCCAGCAGCAGGTCGAGGACTGCCTGAAGGATCAGAAGCTGCTCGACAAGATCGCGGCCGACCAGAAATACGCCAACGAGGTGCTGAAGGTGAACTCGACGCCGACCTTCTTCGTCAACGGCGAGATGCTGAAGGGCGAGACCTCGTTCGAGGAATTCAGCAAGCACATCGATCCGCTGCTGAAGAGCTGATCGGGAGCCCGCGAACCTGATGCCTTTGTGCCTCGCTTTCGAGTTGAGGCACGATAATTGTGGATTATTTGCGATCACGGCACGCGGCCGTCGCATCATTTGGTTGTTGAAAACTTGATTCGCGTGATGCGAATCGTCGAGGACATGCAGACGCCTTAAAACCCTGCAAATCCCTTGGGAAAAGCTAGGTCAAGCGGTTGCTCCGACGCGCGGGCATCGCCATTGTCGCCGCTCATGAGAGCTGCACGCAGCTATTCACCCCAGACACCGACATTGCCATCCATGGTATTGTCACGGCAGGGAGATTCGCGCCCGGCCAAACGAGATTTGTGTACATGAAGCTCACGCGCCTCCGCCTGCACGGTTTCAAGTCGTTCGTTGAACCCACCGATTTCATGATCGAGCCGGGCCTGACCGGCGTCGTCGGACCGAACGGCTGCGGCAAATCCAATCTCGTCGAAGCGCTGCGCTGGGCGATGGGCGAGACCTCGCACAAGTCGCTGCGCGCCGCCGACATGGACGCGGTGATCTTCGCCGGTTCCGGCAACCGTCCGGCGCGCAACCACGCCGAAGTCGTGATGACGATCGACAATTCCGATCGCTCGGCGCCGGCCGCGGTGAACGACAGCCAGCTCCTGGAAATCTCCCGCCGCATCGAGCGCGAGGCCGGCTCGGTCTACCGCATCAACGGCCGCGATGTCCGTGCAAGAGATGTGCAGATCCTGTTCGCCGACGCCGCCACCGGCGCGCGGTCGCCGGCGCTGGTCCACCAGGGCAAGATCGGCGAGATCATCCAGGCCAAGCCCGAGCAGCGCCGCCGCGTGCTGGAAGACGCCGCCGGCGTGGCCGGCCTGCATGCCCGCCGTCACGAGGCGGAACTGCGGCTGAAGGCGGCCGAGACCAACCTCACCCGCGTCGAGGACGTGATCGGCCAGCTCACCGGCCAGATGGAAGGCCTGAAGAAGCAGGCGCGCCAGGCGATCCGCTACCGTGAGGTCGCGGCCAAGGTGCGCAAGTCCGAGGCGATGCTGTTCCATCTGCGCTGGATCGAGGCCAATGCCGACGTCAACGACGCTGCGCAGACCCATGATATCTCCGTGCGCGAGATGGCCGAGCGCACCCGCGAGCAGGCCGAATCCGCCCGCATCCAGGCGATCCGCGCCGCCGAATTGCCGGCGCTGCGCGATGCCGAGGCGCGCGCCGCCGCCGGCTTGCAGCGCCTGACCAACGCGCGCGAGATGCTCGACCGCGAGGAGCAGCGCGCCAAGGAGCGCGTCGGCGAGCTCGATCGCCGTCTCACCCAGTTCGCCCAGGACATCGCGCGCGAACAGCAGCAGACCTCGGATGCCGACATCGCGCTGCAGCGGCTCGACACGGAAGACGCCGAGCTGAAGGAAGAGATCAAGTCGCGCGTCGAGAAGCGCTCCGGCGTCGACGAGCGCGTCGCTGAGGCCGAGGAGATCCTGGCCGCGACCGAGCGTCAGTTCTCCGAGTTGACCACGCAGCTCGCCGATCTCACCGCCAAGCGCAACCAGCTCGAAGCCGGCGTGCGCACGCATCGCGATCGCCTCGCGCGGCTCGATCAGGAGATCGCCAGCGTCCAGGCCGAGGAATCCAGGCTCGCGCAGGAGACCGGCAATCTCGGCGACATCGACGCGCTGGCCGCCGCCATGGAGATGGCGCAGCAGACCCTTGCCGAGTCCGAGGCCGCCGTGCAGACCAGCGAGGCGCATCACGCCGCCGCGCGGCAGACGCTGGAAGCCTCGCGCAACCCGCTCACCGAAGCGGAGAAGCGCGTGCAGCGGCTCGAGACCGAAGCCCGCACCATCTCCAAGCTCGTCACCAGCGAGACCAAGAATCTGTGGCCGCCGATCATCGACGGCATCACCGTCGCCAAGGGCTATGAGAAGGCGATCGGTGCCGTGCTCGGCGACGACCTCGATGCGCCGGTGGATTCCTCGGCGCCGATGCGCTGGACCAATATCGGCGTGGCCGGTGAAGATCCGGCGCTGCCTGATGACGTCGAGCGGCTGGCCGACCATGTCCAGGCGCCGCCGGAACTGGCGCGCCGCCTGGCCCAGATCGGCGTCGTCGCCAAGGAACGCGGCGCGGCGCTGGTGTCGCAGCTGAAGACCGGCCAGCGGCTGGTGTCGCTCGAAGGCGACGTCTGGCGCTGGGACGGCTTCGTCGCCGACGCGCATGCCCCGACCGGCGCCGCCCGCCGTCTTGCCGAGCGCGCCCGTCTTGTCGACATCGAGCACGAGCTGGAACAGGCCCGCATCGATGCCGCCACCAAGCGCCAGGCGCTGGAGACGGCTGAAGAGGAACTGCGCTCGGCGTCCGCCGCCGAGGGTGCCTCGCGCGAAGCCGTCCGCGCCGCCCGCCGCGAGGCCGACACCGCGCGCGAACGTCATGCCGCCACCGAGCGCGAGATCAACCGCCACGCCGCGCGCAAATCGGCGCTGACCGAGGCGCACAGCCGCGTCGCCGCCGACCGCGCCGAGGCCGAAGCCGCGCATGAGAGCGCGGCTGCCGCGCTCGCCGAACTGCCGCCGGGTGTCGAGACCGAGGCCCAGCTCGCCGCGGTTCGCGCCGAGATCGACAACCAGCGCCGGGCCGCGGCGCAAGTCCGCGCCGAGGCGCAGGCGCTAGCCCGCGAGGCCGAGCTCGCCGACCGCCGCGTGCAGGCGATCGTTGCCGAGCGCAATGAGTGGCAGAACCGCAAGACCAGCGCCGCCTCGCAGGTCGAGACCGTCGAGGCGCGCATCGCCGAGGTGTCGGCCGAGCGCGAGGAACTCGCCAATGCGCCCGAAGTTTTCGCCGAGAAGCGCAGCGCGCTGATCACGGAGATCGAGCACGCCGAAGGCGATCGCCGCATCGCCGCCGACGCGCTGGCGACCGCGGAAGCCGCGATGGCGGAAACCGATCGCCTCGCCAAGGCCTCGCTCGAAGCGCTGTCCTCATCCCGCGAAGCTACCGCGCGCGCCGAGGAGCGTATGGAAGGCACCCGCCGCCGCCTCGCCGACATCGAGCGCGAGATCCACGACATGCTCGAGGTCGAGCCCAGCGCGGTCGTCGGCATGGCCGAGATCGAACCCGGCCAGGAGCTGCCGCCGGTCACGCAGGTCGAGGAAGAGCTCGAAAAGCTGCGCCGCGACCGCGAGCGGCTCGGCGCCGTCAATTTGCGTGCCGAGGAAGAGCTCAAGGAAGTCGAGACCCAGCACACCGCGCTGACCACCGAACGCGACGATCTGGTCGAAGCGATCAAGCGGCTGCGCCAGGGCATCCAGAGCCTCAACCGCGAGGCGCGCGAGCGCCTGCTGACCTCGTTCGAGACCGTTAACAACCACTTCAAGCGGCTGTTCACCGAGCTGTTCGGCGGCGGCGAAGCCGCGCTGCATCTGATCGAGAGCGACGATCCGCTCGAGGCCGGCCTCGAGATCATCGCCAAGCCGCCCGGCAAGAAGCCGCAGACGCTCTCGCTGCTCTCGGGCGGTGAGCAGGCGCTGACGGCGCTCGCGCTGATCTTCGCGGTGTTTCTGACCAACCCGTCGCCGATCTGCGTGCTGGACGAGGTCGACGCGCCGCTCGACGACCACAACGTCGAACGGTTCTGCACCCTGCTGAACGAGATGACCGGCTCGACCGAGACACGCTTCATCATCATCACGCACAATCCGATCACGATGGCGCGGATGAACCGGCTGTTCGGTGTCACCATGGCCGAGCGCGGCGTGTCGCAGCTGGTGTCGGTCGACCTGCAGGGCGCGGTGGACATCCTCGACCAGAACGTGGCTTAGGCGTAGCACCTACGCGTCGACGTCATTTTCTGGATACCCGCGCCTCCGCATCGTCATTGCGAGGAGCGATAGCGACGAAGCAATCCATGCCTCAGCACGCGGCGCTATGGATTGCTTCGCTCCGCTCGCAACGACGTGGGATAGTCCGTCACATGACCTCACCCGATCTCCCCGCCGAGCTGCGCGCAGCCCTCAACGCCAGGCTCGAAGGCCTGTCGCGCAGCGACGCCGCCGGCCGCGCGGCGGTGATCTCGCAGACCTATCGCGAGGGCGGCGGCTCCTCGACGATCAGGACCGAGACCGATGCGCTGGCCTATGCGCTGGCGCGGATGCCGGCGACCTATGCCGCCGTCGCAGCGAGCCTCAACGCCCTGACGGAGATCAGGCCGGACTTCGCGCCGGCGCGCCTGCTCGATGTCGGTGCCGGTCCGGGACCGCGACCTGGGCCGCCGCGGAAGCGTTCACGTCGCTGCGGGACTTCACCCTACTTGATGCCAACGGCGCGTTGCGGACGCTCGCCGAGGAGCTGTTTCACGGCAGCATTCGCCTGCACGACGCCAGCTATCAACTCGGCGAGGCGCGCGCCCTGCTCGACAAGGCCGAGCCCGCCGACCTCGTCGTCGCCAGCTACATGATCGGCGAACTCGGCGATGCCGAGCGCGGGGCGCTGGCCGATGCGCTGTGGTCGAAGACCAGCGATACGCTACTGGTCGTCGAGCCCGGTACGCCCGCCGGCTACGCGCGGATCATCGCACTCCGCGCGCGATTGATCGCTGCCGGCGCGCATGTCGTGGCCCCCTGCCCGCATGACGGCGGCTGTCCGCTGGTCGCGCCCGATTGGTGCCACTTCTCGCAGCGCCTGCAGCGCTCCCGCGCGCACAAGCAGCTCAAGGGCGCCGACGTCCCGTTCGAGGACGAGCGCTTCGCCTATGTCGCGCTGAGCCGCGCGCGCGTTGAGAACAGGCCATCGCGCGTGCTGGCGCAGCCGGACGTCGGCAAGGTCGAGATCGCGGCGAAACTGTGCACGCCCGAGGGCGTATCGGTTGCGCGGATCCCGCGCCGCGCCAGAGCCGAATACGCAAGCGCCCGGCGCTGGCGCTGGGGCGATGCGGTATCTCGTCGTCCCGGCGAAAGCCCATAGGCGCTAAGATAGTTTGATCATAGTCTGATAGTGGCGCTTATGTCTGGGTGGCTCGCGTAGATGTCGCCGGAGAGCGTGACTGGCTCTGCTGAGTAGAGCGATTGCGGGCTGTGGAATGATCGCTTGCCGTAGCGAAGCGACGAGCTGGCGCAGCAGACGCCACGTCACTGGGTGGGTCAGGCGGCGTCGGCCAAGCGGGGAGAGTCTTCGAGTTCGTCGACGAGCGGCTCGAGCAATAGAATGATCAGCAGATGAGCGAGGATATGGGGTCTGGCGGACCGCTCGTCGGTTCCGGGAGGTCCCTTCAGGCCAATCAGGCTTTTCAGCCGCTTGAAGCCGAGCTCAATGCGCCATCGCAGCCGATAGAGGGCGAGGATATCTGCAGTCGTGAAGTCCTCTGGCCTGAGTGAGGTCACCAGGATCACCCAATCTGCGGCGTCAAGTGTTTGCCTGGAGAGCTGATGACCTCCCTTTTGTGCGGTCCGGCGCGCCTTGCGTCGCGCAGCCGCAGCAGCTTGCACCGGCTTCTTCGCGGCAACCAGACGCACTGCGAGCGGCGGCGCACCTGACTTGCGCTTTATCCAAATCGGCCGATCGATCAGGCCACGCGCCGAGGCGTTGCGCAGTTCGGCAGTGAGGTCAACAAGATTACCTTCGGCATCGAGCCAGCGCGCGCTCTTCCAGCCGGCCCGGATCACGAAGTCCGCATCGGCATCGACGAGATGCGCCATGCGCTCCGGTTGCAGATAGGCGCGATCGGCAAGACGGATCTCACCGGCAACCGCCGGTATCCGATCCAGCGTCTCGCCCGCTCGCTGATCGGTCAGTTCGAAGTGACCAAAGCGCTCCTGCGGAAGATCGAACGCGCTATGGATACGCCACACTGCGTTCTTGTTCCTGCCGCTCGTCCCAGCCTTGGGGACCGTCGTGGCGTCAACAATACGGATCAGACGACCGCAGCTCGCCTTCGGCGCCGCGGCGGCAAGCGCCTGCTCGACCAAGATTGCCAGCCAATCTCCGCACTGACGTAAGCGATACAACAGAGCCACGTTGGAGATATCGACAAGCCCAACCGACGTGGCCCATGCCGCCGTCAACCGCAGCCCTTTCTCACCAAGGCAATAAGCCAAGATCAGGCGCAGCAAGTCGACCGCATTGCTGATCTCCCGCGGACGGACAAACGCCTTCGTCTTGCGCGCGCTAATGTTCAGAGCATCGGCTCCGCCAAGTTGGGCGACAACGCGCGCCCAATCTTTGTTCACAAGCGATTCGTGTGCCATTCCATCTTGGAATCACAAGCGAATCCAAGGCGCAAATCCTATTTTAGCGCCTATGGGCGAAAGCCGGGACCCATAACCACCGAAGTTTGTTGTGAGTGAAGCCGTCGCCGCTTGTGCCCCTTCCGCGGGCCGCGGCGCATGGGTCCCGGCCTTCGCCGGGACGACGGAATATGTTGAACCGATGTCGGCCAACCTTCGACTAACGCTTGCCCACCTTTCCGCGGCGGGCTGCCCTGCGCCCCGATCTTGGGCTACGGTGCCGCCGTCTCGTCCATCAGGAGCTGCCCCGTCATGTCGACCAGTTGGATCGTTATCGGCGTCATCGTGCTTCTCGTGCTGTTTGCATTCGGCGCCTACAACCGCCTCGTGGCGCTCAGCCAGCGGGTCGGACAGGCCTTTGCCGACATCGACGTGCAGCTCAAGCAGCGTCACGACCTGATCCCGAACCTAGTCGAGACGGTGAAGGGTTATGCCGCACATGAGCGCGGCACGCTCGACGACGTCATCAAGGCGCGCAATTCGGCGATGTCGGCGCAGGGCCCGGCCCAGGTCTCGGCGGCGGAAAACCAGCTCTCCGGCGCGCTCGGCCGGCTGATCGCGCTGTCGGAGGCCTATCCGGACCTCAAGGCCAACGCCAATTTCCAGCAGCTCGCCTCCGAGCTCTCCGATCTCGAGAACAAGATCGCCGCCAGCCGCCGCTTCTTCAACAACGCGGTCCAGGAATACAACACCGGCATCCAGCAGATGCCGGCCGCGCTGTTCGCCGGCATGTTCGGCTTCACCCGCAAGGATTTCTTCGACCTCGGCGCCAGCCGCACGGAGGTCGAGGCGGCGCCGAGCGTGAAGTTCTGACTACTTCCTTCGAGATGACGCCCCTTCGGTCATTCCGGGGCGATGCAACGCATCGAACCCGGAATCTCATCTCGCTCACTAATCTCGAGATTCCACAAAGCGCAATTGCGCATTGGGGTTCGCGCGTGCCGCGCGCCCCGGAATGACGGTGAGAGCGGACGCGCACCATGGCCGCCTATGGTCTCTACACGCATATCGCATCGAACAAGTTTCGTTCGATGCTGCTGCTTGCCGGCCTGTTCCTGCTGATCTACGTGCTGGTCTATGCCGGCGCGCTGGTCGCGGAGGTGATGATCGATAGCGGCCGCACCGTCGACTATTACCTGACGCGGGCCTCGCGCGACCTGATCTCGGCCTTCCCGTGGGCGACGATCGCGGCAGCGGCCTGGATCGTGATCGCCTATTTCTTCCACCAGAAGATGATCGACGCCGTCACCGGCGGCGAGAGCGTGACGCGGCAGCAAGAGCCGCGGCTCTACAATCTCCTGGAAAATCTCTGCATCTCGCGCGGCATCCCGATGCCGAAGCTGAAGGTGATGGACAGCCCGGCGCTGAATGCCTTCGCGACCGGACTGAACCGGAGCCAATACGCCATCACCGTCACCACCGGCCTGTTGAAGGCGCTGAACGATAAGGAGATCGAGGCCGTGCTCGGCCACGAGCTCACCCATATCAAGAACGGCGACGTGCAGCTGATGGTGATCGCGGTGATCATCGCCGGCGTGGTCGGCTTCTTCGGCGAGCTGTTCTTCCGCCTGTTCACGAACCTGTCGTGGAACTCGAGCGGCGGCGGTGGCGGCTGGTCGTCATCCTCACGATCGTCGTCATCCTCCTCGGACCGCGACAGCAAGGGCTCCGGTGGCGGCGCGATCATCGTGATCATCATCGCGGTCGCGCTGATCGTGCTGGCCTGGCTGCTGTCGCAAGTGGTCAAGCTCGCGCTGTCGCGCTCGCGCGAATTCCTCGCCGATGCCGGATCGGTGGAGCTGACCAAGAACCCCGACGCGATGATCTCTGCACTGCGCAAGATCGAGAACCGCGGCGAGCTGCCGGACGCCACCTCGGCGGTGATGGAACTCTGCGTCGACAATCCGCGCGAGGGGTTTGCCGACCTGTTTGCCACTCATCCCTCGGTCAAGTCCCGGGTCGACGCCCTGGTGAAATACGCCGGTGGCCACGATCCCGGACCGCTGGCGCTGCCGGACGAGACGAAGCCGCAGGATGAGCCGTCCGCAGCGGGCGACCAGCCCCCGCCGGCGACCCACGGCCCATGGGGCGATGTGCCGCCGACACAGAAGAGCAATCCGCCGGCGCTGCCGGGCAACAACCCCACGCAGGGACCATTGGGTCCTCTCCAGGGCCCTTGGGGACGACACCGCTAATCGCGCCCTAGCCTACTCAGTCCATTAAGGAAATTCCCACCAAACCCATCGTGGCCGCCTTAAGGAATTGAATTCTCCCTCGTTTCTGCCATGTTCGCGCCCAAAGCAGTGTGGGGACTTGCCGATCGCCATCGCGATCGGGAGCGCGCTTTAAGGGACTTCCATGGCAAAGCCGGTTGTGATCGTGGTGGGCGCCGACAAGGGCGGGGTCGGCAAGACCACCGTCTCGCGGACGCTCCTGGACTATTTCAGTGCCAATAACGTGCAGACCCGGGCGTTCGACACCGAATCGCCGCGCGGCACGCTGAAGCGCTTCCATCCTGACATCACCGAGATCGTCGACATGACGACGACCGCGGACCAGATGAAGATCTTCGACACGCTGAACTCGGGGCCCTCGGTTACCGTGATCGACGTCCGCGCCGGCCTGTTGTCGCCCGCGCTGGCCTCGCTGCGCGATATCGGCTTCCTCGACGCGGCGCGTTCCGGCCAGATCACCTTCGCCGTGTTCCATATCCTCGGCCCGTCGATCGCTTCGCTGGACGAGATCGCCGAAACCGCCAACTTCATGACCGGCGCGAAATATTTCCTGGTGAAGAACTTCATCAACGACACCCAGTTCTTCCAGTGGGACCAAGCGACCTACAATTCCTACTTCCACCGCATCAAGGATGCCGTGGACCTGACCATCCCGAAGCTCAACGAAATGGCCTATGAGCAGGTCGAGGTCTCCTCGGTTCCGTTCCTGAAATTCGTCGCCAACAAGGGCATCAACGACGACGCCGCGAACTACTCCTTCGTGCTGCGCGGCTATGTCCGGCATTGGCTCGCCAATGTCTGGAGCGAGTTCGACCGGATCAAGCTGACCGACCTGGTCGGCGCCAAGTCGGCCAAAGGCGAAAAATAGTCGGACCTTCGACCTTGATGGGGCTGGATTAGGCGAAAATTTGGCCTGATATAGCGGGCGATGTCATCCACGCCCGTTTACATCATCTGCTCGCCCCGCCCGCAGGTCGGCAAGACGCTGATCGCGCGGCTGCTCGGCGAATTCCTGCTGCTCAAGAACGGCGACGTGGTCTGCTACGACATCAATCTGAAGGAGCCGTCGCTGCTCGACTACCTGCCGCGGATCACCGAAACGGCAGATGTCATCGACACCTACGGCAAGATGCAGCTGATGGATCGCGTCATCGTCAATGACGGCATCGGCAAGGTGATCGACCTCGGCTACCACGCCTTCGACGAATTCTTCAAAATGTGCGACGAGATCGGGCTGATGAAGGAGGCGCTGCGCCGCCGCGTCTCACCCGTGATCCTGTACGTCGCCGATACCGACCGCGCCTCGGTGCGCGGCTACCAGACGCTGCTCGGCACGATCCCGCCGAATGCGCTGATCGTCATCGACAACGAGTTCGTGGTGCGCGGCGAGTTGCCGCCGGTCATGACCGCCAGCCGGGTGCTGCGCTTCCGCGCGCTGCCGGTGTTCCTGAAGACCTATATCGACCGGCTGAACTTCTCCTTCACCGGCTATCTGCGCCAGGAAAGGGATTCATCGACCGAGCTGCATCAATGGATCCGGCGGAATTACACGACGTTCCGCGATCTCGAATTGAGCATGCTGCTGCAGCGGGGATGACTTCTGCTCCCTCGCCCCGCTCTTGCGGGAGAGGGTCGGGATGAGGGGCTGGTTCCGCAAATTCGACCGAGATTGGAGTGCGCGGAGAGTCCCCTCACCCGGATCGCATCTTCGATGCGATCCGGCCTCTCCCGCAAGCGGGGCGAGGCTAAGAGATCAATGCCCCTCGAACGCCATCAGCGTGCGCACCGGAACGTCCATCGCGCGCAGCTTGGCCGCGCCGCCGAGGTCAGGCAGGTCGACGATGAAGCAGGCGGCGACCACATTGGCGCCGATCTGGCGCAGCAGCTTCACCGCGCCCTCCGCGGTGCCGCCGGTCGCGATCAGATCGTCGACCAGGATCACGCGCTCGCCCGGCTGCACGGCGTCGGCATGCATCTCCATCTCGTCGATGCCGTATTCAAGCGAGTAGGCAATCCGCACCGTGGTGTGCGGCAGCTTGCCCTTCTTGCGGATCGGCACGAAGCCGGCGGAGAGCTGATGCGCCACCGCGCCGCCGAGGATGAAGCCGCGGGCCTCGATGCCGGCGACCTTGTCGACCTTCGCCCCGCCCAGGGATGCACCAGCTCATCGACGGCCCGGCGGAAGGCGCGGGCATCCGCCAGCAGCGTCGTGATGTCGCGAAACAGGATGCCCTTCTTCGGGTAGTCCGGGATGGTGCGAACGGTCGCCTTGATGTCGTGGTCGAAGGTCATTGGTCTCGCTCTGAGGGTCATTCCGGGGCGATGCGAAGCATCGAACCTGGAATCTCGTCATTCCGGGTCTGGTGCTAACGCACCATCCCGGAATGACGATGGTTAAACTTAGCCTTCACTTGCTACTCACATTAAGCCGGAATGCATTCTCGACAATGCGCAGGCCGACCTCGTTGCCGAGCGACATCAGCGATTCCGGGTGGAATTGCACGCCGCCGACCGGCAGGGTCTTGTGCTCGATCACCATCGCGACGCCGTCTTCGGTGGTCGCGGTCACCGCCAGCACCTCGGGCACGCTGTCGCGCTCGACATAGAGCGAGTGGTAGCGGCCGATCACGATCTCATTGGGCAGGTTCTGCATCAGCCGGCCACCACGCACCTGGACGCGCGAGGGACGGCCATGCGCGGGCTGGCCGAGCTGGCCAAGCTGGCCGCCGAAATACTCGCCGATCGCCTGCACGCCGAGGCAGACGCCGAAGATCGGCAGCTGCTTCTCCAGCGCGGTGTCGATGGTCTTCGCGATGCCGAAATCCTCCGGGCGCCCCGGCCCGGGCGACAGCACCAGGAGGTCCCAGCCCTTCTTCTTGAGCATGTCCTGGGCATGGATATGCCTGACCACGGTGACGTTGGCACCGACCTGGCGGAAGTAATCGGCCAGCATGTGCACGAAGCTGTCGTCGTGATCGATCAGGAGCACGTTCTTGCCGGAGCCGGTGGCGTCGGGCGCGAAATCCGACAGCGGCTTCGGCGGATCGCCGCGCAGCGCCTGGAACAGCGCCGCCGCCTTGACCTGGCACTCGCGATCCTCGGCGGCCGGATCGGAGTCGAACAGGCAGGTTGCGCCGACGCGCACCTCGGCGAGGCCATCCTTCATCCGGATGGTCCGGATGGTGAGCCCGGTATTGATGCTGCCGTCGAAATTGACGCAGCCGATCGCGCCGGCATACCAGCGCCGCGGCGACCGCTCGTGGTCCTCGACGAACTGCATCGCCCACAGTTTCGGCGCGCCGGTCACCGTCACGGCCCAGGCATGGGTCAGGAAGGCGTCGAGCGAATCGAAGCCCGGCCGCAGCATGCCCTCGACGTGATCGACGGTGTGGAACAGCTTTGAGTAGGTCTCGATCTGACGCCGCGCCAGCACCTTGATGGTGCCGGGCACGCAGACGCGCGCCTTGTCGTTGCGATCGACGTCGGTGCACATGTTGAGCTCGAACTCGTCCTTCTCCGAGTTCAGGAGCTTGCGGATCTGCTCGGCATCGCCGATCGAGTCCGAACCGCGCGCGATGGTGCCCGAGATCGGGCAGGTCTCGACCCGGCGGCCGTCGGAGCGCACGAACATCTCCGGCGACGCGGAGACCAGAAATTCGCCGTCGCCGAGATTCATCAGCGCGCCATAGGGCGACGGATTGATGCGGCAGAGCCGCTGGAACACTTCCGCCGGCGAGCGCTCGCAGGGCTCGGCGAACAGCTGCCCGGGCACCGCCTCGAACAGGTCGCCGCGGGCAAACGCTGCGCGCGCGACCTCGACAGTCGCCTGATATTCGCCGGGCGCGTGATCGGCAAAGCCTTGCCGGCCGTTCCTGGCGTAGAGGCTCGGCGCGGTCTCCTGCGGCAGGCCGGCGGTGGATTTGCCCTTCCACGCGAACTCGTAAGTGAGCGCCACGCCGCGGCCGGTGGCGCGGTCATAGGCCAGCAGCCGGTCCGGCACGTAGAGCACGATGTCGCGCTGGTCGGCCTCGCGGGCGCGCTTCTGCACCAGGTCCTCGATCTGGAACACGAGGTCGTAGGCGAAGGCGCCGAACAGGCCGAGCAGCGGATCGGCATTGGAGGTGAACGCCGCCACCATGTCGCGCACCAGCGACATCACGCTGGCGCGGCGGGTGCGCTGGTCTTCCTCGACCGGCGCGGCGCCGCGGATGATGTGGCCGGCGAGCCGCGTTGCGCTCCGCTCTGAGATCACGACGCAGGGCTCGCGCAGCACGTCGCCGAGGAAGGCGATCAGGACCTCGCCGCGCGGGTTCAGCGCCTGCAACGAGAAGTTCGTACCTGACGTCTCCAGCACCAGCGGCGGATCGGCAAAGCCGAGGTCAAAGCTCTCGTAGCGGCCCGGTACCGTCGTGCCCGAGGACAGCACCACGCCGCGGCGGCGGTCCAGTAGCGCGATCAAATCGTCGAGGCGGTTGGCGCCGCCGGTGAACTGCTCGATCACGCGCGCGACCGCAAGGCCGCCATTGGTCAGATATTCGCTCTTGGCCGGCAGGGAGAAGACTGTCCTGTTCATGTGATCCTCTTACGAGACTTGCCGAGAGAGCGCCACACAGGACAAACGAAGGGCAAATAAACTAACCATCGGTCGCACTGCGATGGCGACCTTCGACGTTTGTGAAAAAAGAAAACGCACCGGCCACCTAAGAGAAGGTGGGCCACCAACGACGGGATGGGCTGGCAACGGTGCTCATGCCCGTTACTCACCACCCGGCGCGGGCCGTGTCAAGGGATGGCCCGGCAGCCCTACCCCAAGGCGGGACGCCCCCTGGACGGCATTTTCGGGGTTTGAAGGGGCAAGAAACCGCGTAGCATTTGCCGAAATGGCGGCCGGCCGGCCGCCCAAAAAACAGACAGATAGCGGAGGCGCAGATGGCGATTTTGGGTCTCGGATATGCCGGCTTCGGCTCCGACGCGCTCGACGACTGGCGGCGGTTCGGCACTGGCCTCGTCGGGCTGCAGGCGGTCGAACGCGGCAATTCGCTGCTCGCGCTCCGGATGGACGACCGCAAGCAACGCATCGTGATCGACCGCGCTCAGGGCGAAGGCACCCGGTTCTTCGGCTGGGAGGTGGCTGACAGTGCGGCCCTCGATGCGCTGGCGGCACGGCTGGAGCGCGCCGGCGTCGCGGTGACATCAGAGCCGCTGGCGCTCGCAGATAGCAGGCGGGTGCGCGGCCTGATCTCGTTTCGCGATCCCGCCGGCAACCGCCTCGAGGCGTTTCATGGCGCCGAGATCGACGACACGCCGTTCAGGCCGGGGCGCTCGATCTCCGGCTTCCGCACCGGGCCGCTCGGCCTCGGCCACGCGGTGCTGACCGTCGAGCACATCGCCCCGGTGATCAGCTTCTATGTCGACGTGCTCGGTTTCGGCTTAAGCGACTACATCGAAAAACCGTTCCGCGCCTATTTCTTCCACGTCAATGCCCGCCATCACTCGCTGGCGCTGATCGAGACCGGCACGAACGGCATGCATCATCTGATGGTCGAGTTGTTCTCGCTCGACGATGTCGGCCAAGCCTACGACGTCGCCCAGCAGGAAGATCGCGTCAACGTCACGCTCGGCCGTCACACCAACGACCTGATGACGTCGTTCTACGCGAGGTCGCCGTCCGCCTTCATGGTCGAGTGCGGCTGGGGCGGCCGCGAGATCGATCCGGCGAACTGGACACCGTTCGAGATGCATGACGGCCCAAGCCTGTGGGGCCACGAGCGGGTCTGGCTGTCGCCGGAGGACCGCGCTGTCGCGCGCGAGATGCGGATGCGCGCCGCCGCCGAGGGCAAGCGCGCACCGGTGCAGGTGATGGAAGGCAATTTCAGGCTGATGTCGGGGACCTGCCCGTGGTGGGACGGGGTGAAGGCGGAGAGTTAGATCTCGCCGTCGTCCCTGCCTAGTGCGCAATTGCGCACGGGAGCAGGGACCCATAACCACAGGGCCTAGTTATTTGGCGAGATGACTGCCAGCGTGCCCATGCAAAAGCCACGGCGTATGGGTCCCGGCCTTCGCCGGGACAACGCCGGTGGTTTTGGCAATCGCCTTACCCCAGGTGCTTCTTGAAGAAGTCCGTGGCGCGGCCCCAGGCGAGTTCGGCGGCCTCGCGGTCGTGCACCGACTGGCGCTGCTCGTTGACGAAGGCGTGCTCGGCGTCATAGCGGAACAGCTCGAGCGATTTGCCGGCGGCCTTCATCGCCTTCTCGAAATTGCTGACGAGCTCCGGCGTGCACCAATCGTCCTTGTTGGCGAAATGCGCCTGCAGCGGAATCCTGACATCGGCGGGCTTGGCGGCCTGCTCCGGCGGGATGCCGTAGAACACGACGCCCGCGGTCAATTCCGGCACGTGCACCGAGCCGATGATGGTCACCGCGCCGCCAAGGCAGAAGCCGGTCAGGCCGACCTTGGCGCCGTTCTTGGCGAGATACTGCGCAGCACCACGCACCGTCTGCGTGGTGGCGTCCATGAAGTCGAGCGAATTCATCTCTTTGCCGGCGGCGTCGGTGTCGTGATACGGCACCACCTTACCCTTGTAGAGATCGGGCGCCAGCGCATCGAAGCCGGCCACCGCGAAGCGGTCGCACAGGCCCCTGATCTGGTCCGACAGGCCCCACCATTCCTGGATCACGACGACACCGGGCGCGTTGCCGCGCGCTGCATTGGCGAGATAGCCCGACGCATCCTTGCCGTCCGGACGCTTGAAGCTGATGCTGGTACCCATGAGTTCCTCCGCAATGTTTGCCGGCTGATTGGCCGGCATCTTGTCCGCACTCGGCGGCCGACGCAATTGACGACACTGTCATTCCGGGTTCGATGCTACCGCATCGCCCGAATGACGGAGAGATTGCAAACAAAAAAGCCCCCGAAGGGGCTTTTTCAAACTCGCTATACCTTACCCGAGATCAGTGGGCGTTGGCCCAGACCTTGCGCTTGGTGAAGTACATCAGGAAGGCGAAGACGACCAGGAAGAAGAACACCTGCATGCCGATCCGCTTGCGCTCCTCCATGTGCGGCTCGGCCGCCCACATCAGGAACGTGGTGACGTCATGCGCGTACTGCTTGACCGTCGCCGGCGAACCGTCGTCGAAGGTCACCTGACCATCGGACAGCGGCTTCGGCATCTTGATGGCGTGGCCGGGGAAGTACTTGTTGTAGTACGAGCCCTCCGGGATCGTGACGCCCGCCGGAGCCTTGTCCTCGAAGCCCTGCAGGATGGCGTCGACGTAGTCGGGTCCCTGCTCCTGGTACTGGGTGAAGAAGTCGATCGCGAACTGCGGGAAGCCGCGCTTGTAGGACCGCGCCTTGGTGATCAGCGAGAGGTCGGGCGGCGCCGCGCCGCCATTGGCCGCGCGCGCGGCCTGCTCGTTCGGGAACGGCGACGGGAAATAATCCGCCGGGCGGCCCGGACGCTCGAACATCTCGCCCTGGTCGTTCGGACCGTCCTTGATCTTGTACTCGGACGCGAAGGCCGCCGCCTGCGCCGGCGAATAGCCGGGACCGCCGGGATCGGCGAGGTTGCGGAACGCGACATAGGACAGGCCGTGACAGGCGGCACAGACTTCCTTGTAGACCTTCAAGCCGCGCTGCAGCGAGCCACGGTCATAGGTGCCGAAAGGACCGGAGAACGACCACTTCTGGGCCGGCGGCGCGTTGCCACCCTCCTCGGCCTTGGCGTTCTGGGTGCCGCCGACGAGCAGGCTGCCGGCCACGACCATCGCGAGCATCACAGAGGCCGCGGTCGGCGGCCCTGCCCTTGCTCTTCGCCAGCACGTCGTCGGCGATCGAGTTCGGCACCGGACGCGGCGTCTCGATGCGGGCGAGCAGCGGCAGCACAATCAGGAAGTAGGCGAAGTAGCAGACCGTCAGGATGCGGCCGGCGATCACATAGATGCCTTCCGGCGGCTGCGAGCCGAGGTAACCGAGCAGGATGCAGACCACCACGAAGATCCAGAAGAACTGCTTGGCCAGCGGGCGATACTTCGACGAACGGGTCCGTGCGCTGTCGAGCCAGGGCAGGAAGCACAGGATGATGATCGCCGAGAACATCGCCACGACGCCGGCGAGCTTGTTTCGGGATCGAACGCAGGATCGCGTAGAATGGCAGGTAGTACCATTCAGGCACGATGTGCGCCGGCGTCACGCCCGGGTTCGCCGGGATGTAGTTGTCGGCGTCGCCGAGATAGTTCGGCATGTAGAAGATGAACCAGGCGAAGAAGATCAGGAAGCAGGACACGCCGAACATGTCCTTGATCGTCGCATACGGCGTGAACGCAACGGTGTCCTTCTCGGTCTTGGCCTCGACGCCGGCCGGGTTGTTCTGACCCGCGACGTGCAGCGCCCAGACGTGCAGCACGACCACGCCGGCGATCACGAACGGGAGCAGATAGTGCAGCGAGAAGAAGCGGTTCAGCGTCGGGTTGCCGACCGAATAGCCGCCCCACAGCAGGGTCACGATGCTCTCGCCGAAATAGGGCACGGCCGAGAACAGATTGGTGATGACGGTGGCGCCCCAGAAGCTCATCTGGCCCCACGGCAGCACGTAGCCCATGAAGCCCGTCGCCATCATCAGGAGATAGATGATGACGCCGAGAATCCACAGCACCTCACGCGGCTCCTTGTACGACCCGTAATAGAGGCCGCGGAACATATGGATGTAGACGGCGAAGAAGAACATCGACGCGCCGCACGCATGCATGTTGCGCAGCAGCCAGCCGTAATTGACGTCGCGGACGATCAGCTCGACCGACTTGAAGGCGAGGTCGGCGTGCGGCGTGTAGTGCATCGCCAGGATCACGCCGGTCAGGATCTGCAGCGCCAGCATCATCGAAAGGATGGCGCCGAAGGTCCACCAGTAGTTCAGGTTGCGCGGCGTCGGATAGGCCACGAACGAGGAGTGGATCAGGCCGAAGATCGGAAGGCGCCGTTCGATCCACTTCAAGGCGGGGTTGCTCGGTTGGAAATCAGATGGTCCGCTCATTGATGCGATCCTGAAGAAGAAAAACGACGCGATGGGTCCAAGTGGAAGCTGAAATCCCGGAGGGGCCGGGACTTAGCCGATCTGGATTTTGGTGTCGGAAAGGAAGGCGTAAGGCGGCACCGCCAGGTTGGCGGGCGCCGGCCCCTGGCGGATACGACCGGAGGAGTCGTACTGCGAGCCGTGGCAGGGGCAGAAGAAGCCGTCGTAATTGCCTTCATGGGCGATCGGGATGCAGCCGAGATGGGTGCAGATGCCGATCACAACCAGCCACTGGTCGTGGCCGGCCTTGACGCGGGCCGAGTCGGGCTGCGGATCGGGCAGGCTCGAGAGCGCCACGCTCTGGGCCTCCTGGATCTGCTTCTTGGTGCGATGGCTGATGTAGATCGGCTTGCCGCGCCAGAAGACCTTGATGTCCTGGCCCTCGGCGATCGGCGTCAGATCGACCTCGATCGGCGCGCCGGCCGCGATCGTCGCGGCATCCGGGTTCATCTGCGCAACCAGCGGCCAGACGGTGGCGGCTGCGCCGACCGCGGCGGCTGCTCCGGTTGCAACAAAGAGAAAATCACGGCGTGTCGGATGGTCCGCCGAAGACGCTGTCGTCACGATTCCTAGCCCTTTCTTTTCTGCAGCCGGTGGAACCGCCCTGGAGACGCAGGACGCGCCCCAAGAAAGGCTGCCGGCGCCCGCGGCCCCCGCGGCGGCAGAAAACCGCTATTCCCCACCCCAAATGGCGGAACAGCAGTCCAGAATCGTTCTATTGGCACCCTTGCCGGACGAGCGCAAGCCCGCTATCGGCTCGCACACGTGCAATGCACGAAATCCGCGCCGAGCGATGTTTTATTGAGACAATTTCATCCGGATTTCACAGGCCGCCCGCACCATGCAGATCGCGCTGTTCCAGCCCGACATCCCCCAGAATACAGGGACGATTCTGCGCCTCTGCGCTTGCCTGGACGTGGCAGCCCATATCATCGAACCGGCGGGATTCGACACCTCGGACCGGAATTTCCGCCGGGCGGGTATGGACTATCTCGACCATGTGCGGTTGAAGCGTCACGACTCATGGTCGAAATTCGAGGAATGGCGGGCCGAGACCGGATGCCGGCTGGTGCTGTTCACGACCAAGGCGGCGAAATCCTATCTTGATTTCGCGTATACGGCCTCCGATGTCCTGCTGTTCGGGCGCGAGACGGCAGGGGTGACCGACGCGGTGGTGGCCGCTGCGGATGCGCGGCTGGTGATTCCGATCCGGCCGACCATGCGTTCGCTCAATGTGGCCGTCACAGCGGCCATGGCCGTCGGCGAGGCGCTGCGGCAAACCGGTACAGGAATTGCCGGTTCGGCAACTTAAGGGATTTTTGGTGAGCTACGCGGTCAAGGAGATCTTTCTCACCCTGCAGGGCGAAGGCGCCCATGCGGGCCGGGCCTCCGTGTTCTGCCGCTTCGCCGGCTGCAACCTCTGGAGCGGCCGCGAGCAGGACCGCGCCGGCGCGGTCTGCAAGTTCTGCGACACCGATTTCGTCGGCACCGACGGCACGCTGGGCGGCCGCTATGTGACCGCAGAAGAGCTTGCCGGCACCATTGCCGCGCAATGGACAGGAGGCGAGGCCGACCGCTACGTCGTCCTGACCGGGGGCGAACCGCTGCTGCAGGTCGACGCGGCCTTGATCGATGCCCTGCACGGCCACGGCTTTGCGATCGCGATCGAGACCAACGGCACCATCGTCCCGCCCGACGGGCTCGACTGGATCTGCGTCAGTCCCAAGGCCGCGGCCGAGCTCGTGATCCGCAAGGGGCACGAGCTCAAACTGGTCTATCCGCAAATGGAGAACGCACCGGAGGATTTCGCCGGCCTCGCCTTCGAGCGCTTCTCGCTGCAGCCGATGGACGGCCCCGACGTGATCGAGAATACCGAGCGGGCGATCGCCTATTGCCTGAAGCACCCGCAATGGCGCCTTAGCGTGCAGACGCACAAGTCGCTCGGCATTAGATGAACTAACAGAATCGGATTGTTGAACGAGATGTGGGAATTGACGAAAGCGTTTCGGTTCGAGGCTGCGCATGCGCTGTCCGGAACGACCTTTGGCGCCGCCAGCGAGGAGATTCACGGCCACTCCTTTCGAGCCGAAGTTACCGTCCGCGGCACGCCCGACCCCGCGACCGGTATGGTGGTCGATCTCGGCCTCCTCGAACGCGCCATGGCCGAGGTGCAGAAGACGCTCGACCATAAGTTCCTGAACAAGATCGAGGCGATCGGCGTGCCGACGCTGGAGAATTTGTCGCGCTTCATCTGGGAGCGCTTGCAACACGCAGGCAAGCTGACCCGCGTCAGCGTCCATCGCGACAGCTGCAACGAAAGCTGCACCTATTTTGGCCCGCAAGGTTAGTCATGCTGCCAACAGATCCCGCCATCATCGAGGACCGCAAGGCGCGTGCGCGCGGCTGGTTCGAGGCGCTACGCAACGACATCTGCGCCGCCTTCGAGAAGCTCGAGGACGACGCCCCGTCCACGCTTTATCCCGGCGCCGCCGGCCGGTTCGCGCGGACCCCCTGGGACCGCACCGACCACACCGGCAAGCCGGGCGGCGGCGGCGTGATGTCGATCATGAAGGGCCGGCTGTTCGAAAAGGTCGGCGTGCACTGCTCGACCGTGCACGGCGAATTCGCCCCCGAATTCCGCGCGCAAATTCCAGGTGCCGCCGACGATCCGCGATTTTGGGCATCGGGCATTTCACTGATCGCGCATCTGCGCAATCCGAATGTACCCGCCGTGCACATGAACACCCGCTTCGTCGTCACCACCAAGGCGTGGTTCGGCGGCGGCGCCGACCTGACGCCGGTGCTGAACCGGCGACGCACTCAGGAGGACCCCGATACGGTCGCCTTCCATGCCGCGATGAAGGAAGCGTGCAGCGGGCCGAACGGCGCTGCCGACTACGACAAGTACAAGAAATGGTGCGACGAGTATTTCTATCTGCCACACCGCAAGGAAGCCCGCGGCATCGGCGGCATCTTCTATGACTGGCACGACAGCGGCGACTGGGAGGCAGATCTCGCCTTCACCCAGGACGTCGGGCGCAGCTTCCTGAAGATCTATCCCGACCTGGTGCGGCGCAATTTCGCGGCCGCCTGGAGCGCGGAGGATCGCGACGAGCAGCTGGTCCGCCGCGGACGCTATGTCGAGTTCAACCTGCTCTATGATCGCGGCACGATCTTCGGCCTGAAGACCGGCGGCAATGTGGATTCGATCCTGTCGTCGCTGCCGCCGGAGGTGAAATGGCCGTGATGAACCTGCCGCGCGCGATGCTGATCGACATGGATGACACCATCCTGTCGGCCTATGGACGCCCCGAGATCGCCTGGAACACGATCACCACGGAGTTCGCCGCGGAGCTGGCGCCCCTGCCCCCGGATCAGGTCGCGACGGCGCTGTTGGCCTACGCGCGGCAATTCTGGTCGACCGCCGAGCCGATCTGGCGGATCAAGCTCGGCGAGGCGCGGCGGCTCACCGTGAAGGGCGGCTTCGCGGCGCTTGCGGCGGCCGGTCACCGCGCGCTGCCCGACGATCTCGCCGACCGCATCGCCGATCGCTTCACCGCCTACCGCGAGGAGGAGATGTTCGTCTTCCCCGGCGCGCATGAAGCGATCGATGCGTTGAAGGCGCTTGGCATCAAGCTCGCGCTGGTCACCAACGGCGCCGCCGACATGCAGCGCGCCAAGGTCGAGCGCTTCGCGCTCGGCCATCGTTTCGATCACATCCAGATCGAGGGAGAGCACGGCTTCGGCAAGCCGGAGGAGCGCGCCTACCTGCACGCGATGGAAGCGCTCGGCGTCACCGCACCGGACACCTGGATGATCGGCGACAATCTCGAGTGGGAAGTCGTGGCGCCACAGCGGCTTGGCATCTACGCGATCTGGATGGACGTGCACGGTGTCGGGCTGCCGCCGGGATCGACGGTGAAGCCGGACCGCATCATCCGCTCGCTGGGCGAACTGGTTCCGGCCGCGCGGAAATAACGCAGCGGCTGATTTCACAGCAAATCCACTGCGCCAGGCGCCGGCCGTGATTTGACTGTCATCACCAGTCGCTAGCCTGCCGCCCGCGTCATCCAGCGCGGAGGGAAAATCATGGAACTGAAACCAGGCGATGTTGTCATGCTGAAGTCCGGCGGCCATCCGATCACGGTCGTCGAAATCGACGATGACAAGGTCGAGTGCCTGTGGATGGGTACGGACGGCGATCTGTTTCGCGAAACCTTGCCGCTCGTCGCGCTCGAATCGACCGAGCTCGATCCGGAGGACGATGAAGAGGAAGACGACGAAGACGAGCACGACGCGGAAGAAGAGGACGACGAGGACGAAGACGACGACGGCGACCGCAAGAAGAAGCGCAAGGCGGCGTGAGATCAGTTGGCGCGATGCTGACTGGCAGATGCCGGCAGCATCGCCTCCATGCGACGTTCGACCGATCGTCGTTCAGCCAATCGTCACCGTGCCGCCGCTGACCACGGCGGCATCGAGACGTCGGCAAGAAAACTCAGAGAAAACTCAGAGGAAATTCAAAGCCGATGGTCGCGGGTGAAACGGGCCGCGGTCTGGTCGGCGATATCAGACAGTATCTTCGGCTCCAGCGGAAAGTCCGCGGCCAACCAGGCATCCTCCGCCAGGGTCAGGACATGTCCGAGTGCCGGTCCCTCGGCAATGCCGCGCGCGATGAAATCCGACGCCCGCAACGGAAAGTGCGGCGCGCGCCAGCGCTCCGGCAGCGTGGCGAGCGCGCGCCATTGATCGACATCCTGGCCCGCGCCGGTGCGCGCCCAGGCCAATAGCACCCGGTCGCGATACGGCTCCTCGTCGAGCCGGTACAGCCTGCGCTTGGCATGCGCCTCGTCCATGCCGGGCAAGCGCCACCAGCGATGGCCCATCGAATCGAGCGCCTTGGCCTCGGCGTTGGAGAGCCGCAGCCGGCTGGCGATACGCCGCGCGTCCTCGGTCACGGCGACCGTCAGCGCGGCGAGCCTTCGCATCGCGCTCGGCGCGAGCTTCATCAGCCGCTCGATCTCGATCATCGCCGCGAACGGTCCAGTATAGGCGATGCCGCCGAACAGCGGCTGCAGCAAACCACCGTCACCCATCGCGACCATTGCACTTGCGGCGCCGTTCGCGACCACGAGCTTGAGCATCTCCATGCGGATCCGCTCGGCCGACAGGCCGCTCAAACCGGCGCGCCCGCCGATGCAGGCGAGATAGCCGGCGCGATCGACCTCGCCCGCGCCGTAGGCGGCGTGGAAACGGAAGAAGCGCAGGATGCGCAGATAGTCCTCGGCAATCCGCTGCGCGGGATCGCCGATGAAGCGCACGCGCCTCGCCTCGATGTCGGCGAGGCCGCCGACGTGATCGTGCACGACGCCCGAAGCGTCGACCGACAGGCCGTTGATGGTGAAGTCGCGCCGCTCGGCGTCACGCACCCAGTCGCGACCGAACGCCACCCTGGCCTTGCGGCCATAGGTCTCGGTATCCTCGCGCAGCGTCGTCACCTCGAAGGGCTGGCTGTCGACGACCAAGGTCACCGTGCCGTGCTCGATGCCGGTCGGCACGCTCTTGATGCCCGCCCGCTTGGCGCGGCGGATTACCTCCTCCGGTAGCGCCGTGGTGGCGATGTCGATGTCGGCGAGCGGAATCTGCATCAAGGCGTTGCGCACGGCCCCGCCGATCACCCGCGCTTCCTCGCCGTCGGCATTGAGCAGGTCGAGCACGCGCGCCGCGGGCCCGGAAGCGAGCCATGGCGCGTCGGACAACAGGCGCACCTCGCTCATTTCTCAACTCCCGGCACCAGCTTGCCGTTCTCGATATGGGCTGGAACGTAGGTCGAATTCGGCGGCGCGCCAGTCAATTCGGCCAGCAGCACGAAGCTCACGATGACCATCACCAGCGCCACCAGCGTCAGCTTTGCGATCATGTCGAGCGGCCATGACGCCGGCAGCGTCACGCCGGACCGCGTCGCGATGAGGAAGATGGCATAGACCGCGAAGGGGACCAGAAAGATTCCGATCTCGGTCAATACCGTGCGGATCATGACAGATAGATCCGCTCATACAGCACGCGCAGGATGCCCGCGGTCGCGCCCCAGATGTAGCGCTCGGCGAACGGCATCGCGTAATAGGACCGGTCCATGCCGCGGAATTCCTTGGTGTGGATCTGATGATTCTCGGGATTCATCAGGAAGGCGAGCGGCACCTCGAACGCATCGACCACCTCCGCCTCGTTGATCGCAAGCGTGAAGCCCGGCTTCACCTTGGCGACCGTCGGCAGGATGCGGAAGCCGAACGCGGTGCCATAAAGGTCGAGATAGCCGACCGGGTCGATGAATTCCCGCTTCAGTCCGACTTCCTCGCAGGCCTCGCGCAGCGCGGCATCGAGCGGCGAGGCGTCGGTGGCGTCGATCTTGCCGCCGGGAAACGAGATCTGGCCGGCATGGCTCGACAGATTGGGTGAGCGCTGCGTCAACAGCACGGTCGGCTCGGGGTGATCGACCACCGGGATCAGCACCGCGGCCGGCCGCACCGGCTGCTCCTGCGCCACGATCTCGAGCATGCGGTCGTTGCCGGAATCTCCGGTGCGCGGAATGATATGCGGATCGACCAGGCCCGGCGGCACATCGAAAGTGAGCCGCGTGCGGGCCCGCGCGAAGAATTCCGTCGAGCTGATCGTCGCCGGCTCCACCTTCAGCAACGGCTCGTTCAAAGTGCGTCCCTCACCTGACTGGCATCGGCCATCGCGAAGAATTCGCCGCCGGACTCGATGCCGAACATCTCCTGACCATCGACCATCCGCTGCTCGCCCATGTCAACCAGATCGTAGTAGAGCGCACGGGTGACCTTGGCCCACAAATCGGCGCGGACGTGCAGATAGGGCGTCAATCCGCCGTCCTCGGCCGCCTCGAATCTGAGGCCGTGGCCTTTTTCGCAATCGACCCAATCGTCGACATTGGTGCGGAACCTGAGCAGGCGGCCGCGCGCGTCTTCCCCGGTCTGCATTTCCACCGCAAGGAACGGCGCGTCATCGACACGGATGCCGACCTTCTCCACCGGTGTCACGAGAAAGTGCTTGCCGTCCTCGCGCTTCAGAATCGTGGAGAACAGCCGCACCAGCGCGGGGCGGCCGATCGGCGTTCCCATGTAGAACCAGGTGCCGTCAGGCGCGATTCGCATGTCGAGATCGCCGCAGAATGGCGGATTCCACAGGTGAACCGGCGGCAGGCCCTTGCGTCCGGCCGGACCCGATGTCGCAGCTTGATTGGCGGCCGTGGTGAGCCCTTCGAGACCCTTGCTCCCGAGGCCCGTAGTTTCCCTGCCGGAATCGCTCTGCCCTTGCTTCGCCATTGTTTGCCTTAAGGTTTCCTACCTTCAATCTGGCACGTTTGGTGCACATATCCTGAGATGTGGTCGGGATGTCATTCTCGCCACATCGTGATGCCGTTCATACCCTGAAACACCGATAAGGTGGGGATAGTTTAATTCAACGAATACATGGCCTTCGCTCAGGTTTAGCATCAGGGCCGAGATGACGACAGATGATGACGTCGCGCCGATGTGCGCGCATCGTTAAAAAGGAGCGGATCGAATGGCTGGTGCAGACAGCGTCGAGAAACTGGAGGATGTGATCGTCCGTTCGGCCGAGCAGGTCGCGGGCCAGATCAAGGCCGCCAAGGAAGCGGTCTCCACCGTCATCTTCGGCCAGGAGCAGGTGATCGAAAACACCCTGGTGACGATTCTGTCGGGCGGCCACGCGCTGTTGATCGGCGTGCCCGGCCTCGCCAAGACAAAGCTGGTCGAGACCCTCGGCGTCACGCTCGGCCTCGATGCCAAGCGCATTCAGTTCACCCCCGACCTGATGCCGTCGGACATTCTCGGCGCCGAAGTGCTCGACGAGAGCTCGGCGGGCAAGCGTTCGTTCCGCTTCATCGCAGGTCCCGTGTTCGCGCAGCTGCTGATGGCCGACGAGATCAACCGCGCCAGCCCGCGCACCCAGTCGGCGTTGCTGCAAGCCATGCAGGAGCAGCACATCACCATTGCCGGCGCGCGGCATGATTTGCCAAAGCCGTTCCACGTGCTCGCGACACAGAACCCGCTGGAGCAGGAAGGCACCTATCCGCTGCCCGAGGCGCAGCTCGACCGCTTCCTGATGGAAATCGACGTCGACTATCCCGATCGCGACGCCGAGCGGCGCATCCTGTTCGAAACCACCGGCGCCGAAGAGGCCGCGGCCAAGCCGTCGATGGACGCCGAGACGTTGCTCACCGCGCAACGCCTGGTGCGGCGCCTGCCGGTCGGTGATTCCGTGGTCGAGGCGATCCTGACGCTGGTCCGCGCCGCGCGTCCCGGCACCGAGGGCGGCGAGGCCGGCAAGCTGATCGCATGGGGCCCGGGTCCGCGCGCCAGCCAGGCCTTGATGCTCGCGGTGCGCGCCCGTGCATTGCTCGACGGGAGACTCGCGCCGTCGATCGACGACGTGCTCGATCTCGCCGAGCCCGTGCTCAAGCACCGCATGGCGCTGACCTTCTCGGCGCGCGCCGAGGGTCGCACCATTCCCGACGTGATCAAGCAACTGAAGACCCGGATCGGTTGATGGCCGCAGACAACAGGCACCAGAACGAGGAGATCCTTGCGGTTCGACGTGCCGATGGCGAAAGCCGAACGCTCGCCGCATCGCTGCCGCGTCTGGTGCTTGAGGCCCGCCGTGTCGCTGCCAACGTCATCCATGGCCTGCACGGCCGCCGCCGCGCCGGCTCGGGCGAGAATTTCTGGCAGTACCGCCGCTTCGTCTCCGGCGAGCCGTCGCAGCGCGTCGACTGGCGCCGCTCGGCACGCGACGACCATCTCTATGTCCGCGAGCAGGAGTGGGAAGCCGCGCACACGGTGTGGATCTGGCCCGACCGCTCGCCGTCGATGGCCTTTGCCTCGCGCGAGGCGCGCGACAGCAAGCTGGAGCGCGGACTGATCGTAGCCTTCGCGCTCGCAGAGTTGCTCGTTGCGGGCGGAGAACGCGTCGGCATTCCCGGCCTGCTGAATCCGACGGCAAGCCTCAACGTGATCGACAAGATGGCGGAAGCGATGTTGCACGACGAGAAGACGCGCGCGAGCCTGCCGCCGTCCTTCGTGCCGTCGTCGCTGGCCGAAGTCGTCGTGTTGTCGGATTTCTGGTCGCCAATCACGGAGATCACGACGATGCTGGCCGGGCTTTCCTCCTCCGGCGCGCACGGCACCATGATCCAGGTCGTCGATCCCGCCGAAGAGACCTTCCCCTATTCCGGGCGCGTCGAATTCGTCGAACCGGAGATCGGCAGCGTCATCACCGCGGGCCGCGCCGAGAGCTGGGCGAGCGATTATGTCGCCCGGGTCGCGCTCCATCGCGACCAGATCCGCGGCGAGACCAATCGGCTCGACTGGCTGTTCTCGACCCATACCACCAGCCGCTCCGCTGCCGAGCTGCTGTTGTTCCTGCATGCCGGCATGATGGTGAGCAAGGGCGGCGGCCGCTCAATAGTCAAGGCGGGACGCAGCGCATGATCGCAGGCCTCCCCCTCTCCTTTGCCGAACCGCTGCTGCTGCTGGGGCTGGTCAGCCTGCCGGTGCTGTGGTGGCTGTTGCGCGTGATGCCGCCGCGGCCGCGCCGGATCGAGTTCCCGCCGACGCGGCTGTTGTTCGACATCGCGCCCAAGGAGGAGACACCGTCGCGCACCCCGTGGTGGCTGACGCTGCTGCGGCTCGCCGCCGCCGCGCTCGTCATCTTCGCGGCTGCCGGCCCGATCTGGAATCCGCAGACTGGCGTTGCCGCCGGTAAATTGCCGCTGGTGATCCTGCTCGACGACGGCTGGAGCGCGGCCTCGAGCTGGGACGCGCGGATCAGGGCCGCCGACGAACTGATCGCCAACGCCGACAGCGACCGCCGTGGCGTCGCGCTGGTGCCGCTGTCCGAGCCCGCGCG
Source organism: Bradyrhizobium sp. BR 1433 (assembly GCF_051547665.1). Taxonomy (NCBI): domain Bacteria; kingdom Pseudomonadati; phylum Pseudomonadota; class Alphaproteobacteria; order Hyphomicrobiales; family Nitrobacteraceae; genus Bradyrhizobium; species Bradyrhizobium sp. BR 1433. Next base: position 6,999,697 of record NZ_JBPUGG010000001.1, on the reverse strand, counting down.
CGACATCACGCTGATGCCGGCCGGCGCCGCGCGCGTCGCGCTGCGCCAGCTCGCGCCAAAGCCCTACTCGGTCGATCGGGTTGAAACCCTCGGCGCGCTTGGACGTTTCCTCAAGTCGACCGGCGACTGCGACATCGCCTGGCTGTCCGACGGCGTCGACACCGGACGCGGCAGCGAATTCACCGAGGGGCTCGGCAAGGTGATCGAGAGCCGCAATCTGACGATCTACGCGGGCGGAGCGCAGTCGGCGCAGGCGCTGGTCGCGGCCGAGAACGCCGCCGCCAAGATGACGGTGAAGGTGCTGCGCACCGAGAGCGGCATCGCGGCGGGAACGGTGCGCGCGGTCGACGCCAAGGGCTCGCCGATCGGCGAGGCGCGCTACACATTCGGACCGCAGGATCGCGAGACCGAAGCCGCCTTCGATCTTCCGGTCGAGTTGCGCAACGACATCGCACGGCTCGAAATCTCCGGCGAGCATTCGGCCGGCGCCGTGCAGCTGCTCGACCGGCGCTGGCGCCGCCGCGCCATCGGCGTGGTCTCGGGTGCGAGTAACGACACCGCGCAGCCACTGTTGGCGTCGACCTTCTATCTCTCGCGCGCGCTATCGCCATTCGCCGATGTCAGGCTCGGCGATCGCGGCGCGCCACAGCAGGTGATCGGGCAATTCCTCGACCAGCGGCTGCCGATGATCGTGATGGCCGACGTCGGCACGCTGTCGCCGGAGATCCGCGACCGGCTGAATGCCTGGATCGAGCAAGGCGGCGTGCTGGTGCGCTTCGCAGGTCCGCGCCTCGCCCAGGCCGATGACGACCTCGTTCCCGTCAAGCTCCGCCGCGGCGGACGCACGCTCGGCGGCAGCCTGACCTGGGAGAAGCCGCAGCACATGGCCTCGTTCGCCGCCGATGGCCCGTTCTCGGGCCTCACCGTGCCGAAGGACATCACCGTCAACCGCCAGGTGCTGGCCGAGCCCGACGCCGTGCTCTCGACCAAGAGCTGGGCCTCGCTGGAGGACGGCACGCCGCTGGTCACCGGCGAGCGTCGCGGCAAGGGCGTGGTCAGCCTGTTCCATGTCGGCGCCGACATGCGCTGGTCGGATCTGCCGATGTCCGGCACCTTCGTCGAGATGCTGCGCCGGCTGATCGACATGTCCGGCTATACCTCGAAGCCCGGCCCCGGCGTCGCCAGCGATCCCAATGCCGAGACGGTTGCGCCGCTGCGCACGCTCGACGGCTTCGGCGTCTTCGGCCCGCCGCCCTCGAGCGCCAAGCCGATGTCGGCGGACTATCGCGATCGCGGCACGGCCGACCATCCGCCCGGCTTCTACGGCACTGCCGAGAGCCCGATCGCGGTCAACACGCTCGCCTCCGCCGATCGCATCGCGCCGCTCGACACCTCGGCCCTGCGCGCGACGCGTGCGAGCTACACCAACGCCGAGCCGCGCGATTTGCGCGGCATCATGCTGTCGACGGCGCTGGCGCTGTTCCTGCTCGATGCGATCGTGGTGGCCATGCTCGGCGGCGGCCTTGCCGCGCTGATCCGGCGGCGCGCGGCACCGGCCGTGCTCGCGTTGGCCTTCATCCTTGCGACCACGATGGTGCCCTCGCCGAGCCGCGCGCAGAACGCCAGCAGCGACGACTTCGCCATCAAGGCGGTGTCGCAGACGCGGCTGGCCTACGTCGTGACCGGCAATGCCGACGTCGATTCCATCGTCAAGGCGGGGATGTCCGGACTGACGCTGTTCCTCGGACAGCGCACCGCGCTGGAAGCCGGCGATCCCGTCGGCATCGATCCCGCGCGCGACGAGCTGGCGTTCTTCCCCTGATCTACTGGCCGATCGTGCCGGGCGCGCCCAAGCCGCCGCAGGACGCCATCAACAAGATCGACGCCTACATGAAGCAGGGCGGCACGGTCATCTTCGATACCCGTGACGCCGTCGAAGCGCCGCCGGGGACAGCGGCTCATCGCAAACGCCCGGCATGCAGACGCTGCGCGAATTGCTGTCGACCCTCGACGTGCCCGAGCTCGAGCCGGTGCCGCGCGAGCACGTGCTGACCAAGACGTTCTATCTGCTGCGCGACTTCCCCGGCCGCTTCAACTCCGGTCAGACCTGGGTCGAGGCGCTGCCGCGCGAGGACGACGACGAGGCTGCGCAGCGCCCGGCGCGCGGCGGCGACGGCGTCTCGCCGATCATCATCACGTCGAACGACCTCGCCGGCGCCTGGGCGATCCGCCCCGACGGCCAGCCGATGCTGCCGCTGACGCCGGGCGAGCCGCGCCAGCGCGAATTTGCCTTCCGCGCCGGCGTCAACATCGTGATGTACACGCTGACCGGCAACTACAAGGCCGACCAGGTGCACGCGCCTGCCTTGATCGAGCGGCTGGGACAATAGAGATGCAAATGCTTCAGCTGCCAACACCGTCATTCCGGGATGGTCCGAAGGACCAGACCCGGAATCTCGAGATTCCGGGTTCGATGCTTTCGCATCGCCCCGGAATGACGGAGTGACGTCATGAACTACGGCATCGCGTTCACACCGCTGGTTCCTTCGCTCGTGCTGTGGCTCGCGCTCGGCGCGATCGTCGTCATTGCCGTACTGCTGCTTGTGTCGCGCGCGCGGGGCGCCGCGGTGCGGGTCGCGGCGCTGGCGCTGATCCTGCTGGCACTGGCCAATCCCTCCTTCACCCGCGAGGACCGCGAGCCGCTGTCCTCGGTCGCTGCCGTCGTGGTCGACAAGAGCCCGAGCCAGAATTTCGGCACGCGCAACCAGGAGACCGACAAGGCGCGGCAGGCGCTGGTCGACAGCCTGAAGCAGATTAAGGGCCTCGAGGTCCGCGTCGTCGAGGCCGGTCAGGCCGATGGCGAGACCGACGGAACGAAGCTGTTCGGCGCGCTGACGTCGGCGCTGTCGGACGTTCCGGTCGAGCGCGTCGCCGGCGCCTTCATGATCACCGATGGCCGCGTGCACGACATTCCCGCCAACGCCCAGGCGCTCGGCTTCCAGGCGCCGGTCCACGCGCTGATCACCGGCCGCAAGGACGAGCGCGACCGTCGCATCGCGATCACCGCCGCGCCGCGCTTCGGCATCGTCGGCCAGACCCAGACCATCACCTTCCGGCTCGACGACCAGGGCGTCACCGGCGAGCGCGCCAAGGTCACGATCCGCCGCGACGGCGAAGTGATCAACGAGCGCACGCTGACCAGCGGCCAGACCTCGAGCGTCGACATCGACATCAAGCACGCCGGGCCCAACATCGTCGAGATCGAGGCCTCGCCGCTCGAGAACGAGCTGACGCCGGTCAACAACCGCGCCGTGGTCGCGATCGACGGCGTGCGCGACAAGCTGCGCGTGCTGCTGGTGTCCGGCGAGCCGCATTCCGGCGAACGCACCTGGCGCAACCTCCTGAAGTCCGACCCCAGCGTCGATCTCGTGCACTTCACCATTCTGCGTCCGCCGGAGAAGCAGGACGGCACGCCGATCAACGAGCTGTCGCTGATCGCATTTCCGACCCGCGAGCTGTTCCAGCAGAAGATCAACGAATTCCAGCTGATCATCTTCGACCGCTACGCCCGCCAGGGCGTGCTGCCGATCGCCTATTTCGACAACATCGCGCGCTATGTCCGCGCCGGCGGCGCGGTGCTGGTGTCCGCCGGCCCCGACTACGCCTCGACCACCAGCATCTGGCGCACGCCGCTGGACTCGGTGCTGCCGGCTGAACCGGTCGGCGTGACCGAGAAGCCGTTCTACGCGCACTTAAGCGATGCCGGTAAACGTCATCCGGTGACGCGCGGGCTGGAAGGCTCGAATGCCGAGCCGCCGCATTGGAGCCGGTTCTTCCGCACCGTCGACACCCGCAACGCGATCAATCCGCCGGTCATGACCGGCGCCGACGGCAAGCCGTTGCTGCTGCTGTCGCGCTTCGGCGAAGGCCGCGTCGCGCTGCTGCTCTCCGACCACATCTGGCTGTGGGCGCGCGGCTACGAGGGCGGCGGCCCGCATCTCGATTTGTTGCGGCGGGTGTCGCACTGGCTGATGAAGCAGCCCGACCTCGACGAAGAGGCGCTGCGCATGCAGGTGCAGGGCAAGGATCTCATGGTGGTGCGCCAGACCATGGCCGACACCGTCTCGCCGGTCACCGTGACGTCGCCGAGCGGCACCACGCGCGAACTGACGCTCACCGCCGGCGATCCCGGCGAGTGGCGCGCGACGCTGCCCGCCAACGAGCTCGGCCTGTGGCAGGCCACCGACGGCACGCTGAAGGCGCTGATCAATGTCGGCCCGACCAACCCGAAGGAATTTTCGGAAGTCACCTCAACCACCGACATGCTGAAACCGCTGGCGCAGGCGACCGGCGGTGACGCCCGGCGCATCGTCGATGGTTCGAGCCTCGACATGCCGCGCGTCGTGCCGGTGCGCTCCTCCTCGATCTTCCGCGGCGACGGCTGGCTCGGCGTCAAGATGCGCGACGCCAGCGTCGTGAAGGGCGTCGGCGTGCTGCCGATGTTCGCCGGACTGGTCGGCCTGCTGCTGTTGCTCGGCGCATTCGCGGCAACATGGCTGCGTGAGGGACGCTGAGCCCGGCCGGGCTCACGTCTGCGTTGCATCAAGCACACACAGGCAACGCATCGACACGGTTTGTCTGAACGCTGGTTGACATCGCGCACGCCATCCGATGTTATAATGTAACATCGGGGCGCTGGGGTGTTGATGCGCTCCCGATTGGGCGGGCGTTATCGGCATGCAGTGGTTCCGGCGACACATCAAGACTGGCTCGCGGCTGGCGCTGTTCGCGCTCGCCGTCCAGTTCATGCTGTCGTTCGGGCATTTCCATCCGATCGCGGCTGCGCAAGCGGCGCCCGCAGTCCAGACCGGGCTGTCGCTGGTCGACCTCGCCTATATCGGGACCTCGGCGACGCCGGACCTCGCGGTCCAGGTGACCGGGACGCCCCAGCCCGCCAATCCCGACAACGACCGGCATCCGGCCGACAATTGCGCGATCTGCGCCGTCATCTCGCTCGCGAGCAGCATGCTGTTCACGGCGCCGCCGGTGCTGTTGCTGCCGGAAGCCATCGAGCTTCTGTTCCGCACCACCAATGCCGAATTCGCCCATCTGAAATCGGCGCCGGCGGCCTTCCACTCCCGCGCACCTCCCCTGTCCTGACATCGACTGATTGCTGCACGCCCTGAGCGGACGGCCGCGTCACATGCGGCCTGCTCCAGCGGGGCAAATCGGGATCGATCCGTCATTTCGACGGGCCCTGGATCGGGACTTGGATCGGGACAATGACACTTCAGAAGAAACGAGCATTCCACATCGGGAGCGCGAGCTGGCTATTGCTGGGCGCAATGAGTAGCGGCGCGCTGGCCCAGGAGACGCCGACGCAACTGCCTGACATCACCGTGACGGCGCCGAGCCCGATCCAGCGGCACCGGACTGCGCCGACGCGCACGCCGACCCGTGTTGCTCGGGCTGCGCCGAGCCGCAGCCGCGAACGCGCCGCCGCGGTACAACCGGCGCCCGCAGCGGCGGCGCCAGCACCGCAGCAGGGCGTGCTGCCCGTCGTCACCGATCAGTTCGCCACCGTCACCGTGATCCCGAACGAGGAACTGCGGCGCTCCGGCGCCGCCACGCTCGGCGATCTGCTGTTCTCGAAGCCCGGCATCACCGGTTCGAGCTTCGCCCCGGCGCATCCAGCCGGCCGATCATCCGCGGCCTCGACGTCAACCGCGTCGGCATTGTCGAGAATGGTCTCGGCGGTGGCGGCGCCTCGGATCTTGGCGAAGATCATTTCGTGCCGATCGATCCGCTCTCGACCAATCAGATCGAGGTGGTGCGCGGCCCGGCCGCGCTGCGTTACGGCTCGACCTCGATCGGCGGCGTAGTGAGCGCCACCAACAACCGCATCCCCGATGCGATGCCGACCTGCACGGCGGCGCCGTTCCAATCCTACGGGCTGCCGGTGAAGGCGCCGCTGGCCGATGCCGGCGGCCCGGGTTGCCTCAATGTCGAGACCCGCACGTCGGTTAGCTCGGTCAATCGCGGCGTCGACGGCGGCATGCTGCTGGACGCCGGCGGCAACAATGTCGCCGTGCATGCCGACGTCTATGGCCGCACCACCAGCGACTACAGCATTCCGAGCTACCCTTATCTGTTCGTCCCGGGCCAGCCGTTTAATGGACGCCAGCCGAACTCCGCGACGCAGTCGGACGGCGCGTCAGTCGGCGCCTCCTATTTCTTCCAGGGCGGCTTTATCGGCGCGGCGATCACCCAGAACGACTCGCTCTACCACATCCCCGGTATCGACGGCGCCGATCACCAGACCCGGATCGACGCGCACCAGACCAAGATCGCGGTCAAGGGCGAGTACCGGCCCGATGCCGCGGCGATCGACGCCGTGCGGTTCTGGGTCGGCGCGACCGACTATCGCCACAACGAGATTGGCCTTGCCGATCCGGCCGATCCATTGAGCGACGGCGTGAGACAGACCTTCACCAGCAAGGAGCAGGAGGCGCGCGTCGAGGTGCAGATGATGCCGTTCAACGCGCGCTTCGCCACCGTGACCACGGCATTCGGCCTGCAGGGTGGGCACCAGGAGCTGACCGCCCCGAGTCCGGACGATCCGACCAGCCCGCTCAACGGATTATGGGACCCCAACAAGAACAACAGGGTCGCCGGTTACGTATTCAACGAGCTGAAGTTCACCGACACCACCAAAGCACAGATTGCCGGGCGGATCGAACACGTCGATCTCTCCGGCACAACGCCGGCTTTCATTCCTCCCGTGTTCGACGTGGCCACCGACCCCGCAAGCATCGGTCCAGCGACACCGCAAAATCCGAGTTTCACACCCAAGAGCGGCAGCATCGGCTTGATCCAGAATCTGCCGTGGGATCTGGTAGCAAGCGCGACCGCCCAATACGTCGAACGCGCGCCGAAACCGGCCGAGCTCTTCTCGCGCGGCCCACACGATGCGACCGGCACGTTCGACATCGGCAATCCCAATCTCGGCATCGAAACCGCAAAATCGATCGAGATCGGATTACGGCGGGCGACCGGACCGCTGCGGTTCGAACTCACCGGCTACTACACCAGGTTCGACGGCTTCATATTCCGCCGGCTGACGGGCAACACGTGTGACGAGAGCGCGTGCCAGCTCGGCCCCGGCCTCGAACTGAACCAGGCGCGCTACGCGCAGCGTGACGCGATCTTCCGCGGCGCCGAATTCCAGAGCCAGTTCGACATCGGCCCGCTCAACGGCGGCATCTGGGGCATCGAGAACCAGTTCGACGTGGTGCGCGCCACCTTCACCGACGGCACCAACGTGCCGCGGATTCCACCGGTGCGGCTTGGCGGCGGCTTCTACTGGCGCGACAGCAACTGGCTGACCCGCATCAATCTGGTGCACGCCTTCGCGCAGAACGACATCGCTGTCATCGGCGAGACCCCGACCGCGGGCTACAATCTCCTCAACGCGGAGATCACCTACAACACCAAGCTGAATTCGTCATGGATCCGCGCGCGCGAGATGACGCTTGGTCTGGTCGGCAACAACCTGCTTAACCAGAACATCCGCAACTCCGTCTCCTATACCAAGGACGAGGTGCTGATGCCGGGCCTCGGCATACGGGCGTTCGCCAACCTGAAGTTCTGAGACGTGCGTATCCCTCTGCCGCCAGCGGCAGAGGGAATTTGCGATCACGTAGCCCGGATGAAGCGCAGCGCGATCCGGGGGGACTGCTCCCGCGGTGAGACTGATCCCGGATTTCGCTTCACTCCATCCGGGCTACGAGCGTCTGTGAAGGGAGCTGCGTAACCTGCTCGGTCTGGACGATCAGTGGCCGACAACGACTTCGCTGATCTGGATCACCGGCTGCTGATCGGTGTAGTTCGGGATGTCGCCCATGATCTCCTGGGCGTGCTTGCCCATGCCGGCCGCGAAAGCCTCAACCGAGTCGCAGAAGATGTGGCACATTCCGACATAGGTTGCAGGTTGCCCGGCGCGCCGCCGGCGAGGCCCTTGTCGACGGTGTAGTATTTGCATGCGTCGCCCAGCCGCGCCTTCACCAGCGGCATGTGCTTGTCGCGATAATAGTCGTGATCAAAGCGTGCGCCTGGATTGTTCGGATACATCACACTGACTTTGATCATGGCGCGCACTCTCCCTGTTGATATGACATGCGCCGGTCTTGTCCCGGCGCTTGCCTCAACTGTGCTTCAGTTTCCGATGGTGCGCAACCGTTCCGGCACCGCTCGCGCGGATGTCAGATCGCCTTGCTCCAGTCCGGCTGGATCGGCCCGGACACGCCCTCGGCCGCGCCGTCGACCAGTTCCATGACAAGCAGGCGACTGTAATCGACCGGGCCGGGCATGGTCATTCGTCCCTTCGGGACCGGCTTGAAGCCGACCCGCGCGTAGTACGGCTCGTCGCCGACGAGCACGATCAGGCGGTGGCCCTTGGCGCGGGCGTCGTTAATCGCACGCTCGAGCAGCGCACGGCCGACGCCGCGGCTGCGGAACGGCGGCTCGACCGTCAACGGCCCAAGCATCAGGGCCGGCGTATCGCCGATCGTGACCGGCAGCTGGCGCACCGAGCCGACCAGCAGCGTGCCGATCCGCGCCGTGAAGGAGACATCGAGCAGATGATCGACATGCTCGCGCAGCCGGTAGGCGCTGAGCACGAAGCGGCCGGGCCCGAAGGTGCGCTCGTGCAGACGCTCGATCGCCTGGGCGTCTTTCGGGGTCTCGGGCAGGATGGTCAGGGACAATTCGGTCATTGTGGGGCGCGGGATAGCATCTGGCGCGGGCGCGGTCCATCACCGCCATGTCGCCGTCGGCGGCTTGCCCTCGAGCACCTCCGCGATCCGCAGCCGCGTGCCCGGGGTGGTCTCGTCGGGCAGATCAGCCGGATCGAAGAAGCCGCAGGCCACGATCTCGCGATTCGGCTCCGGCAGGCGGTCCTGCCGGTAGTTCCTGACGACGTAGACCGCGACATGATCGCGCGGCGAGACGTGGCTGTTGTGGAAGATGCCGTGCAGCACCGGCTCGCCCTTGAGCTCGATCCGCCCCTCCTCCTCCAATTCGCGCCGCAGCGACTCGATAAAACTTTCGCCGACCTCGACCCCGCCGCCGGGCAGATACCAGCCATGGACGTAGCTGTGCTTGACCAGGAACACCCTGTTGTCGGCATCGAGCACGACGGCACGGACCCCGAGCGTCATGCTGCGGACCAGCCGCCAGTAGAAATGAAACACCCATCTGATCTGCGGCTCGTAGCGCTTGCGTAAATCGAGCAGGACCGTCACTGAACCCTCGACATCATGGTGCTTGATCCGTGCTTTGATCCTTGCGCGCCTGCGCAGCTCTTGCCAATACAGGGCAGGACGTTCGGGATAGCACGACATGACCGGCTGCCGGCCACTTTTCGCGGACAATCCGAAGGGAATCGCATGATGGCGGCGTTCCGCCTCGCGCATCTGTCGGACCCGCATCTGCCGCCGCTGCCGGCGGCGCGGCTGCGCGATCTCGCCGGCAAGCGCGCCTTCGGCTATCTGAACTGGACGCGCAACCGTCACAAATATCACCGCCGCGACGTGCTCGACGCGCTGGTGTCGGACATGCAGGCGCAGCAGCCGGACCACATTGCCGTGACCGGCGACCTGGTCAATCTGGCACTGGATGCCGAGTTCAATCCGGCCCGGCAATGGCTGGAGGGGGTAGGTTCGCCTGCCGACGTCACCGTGGTCCCCGGCAACCACGACGCCTATGTGCGCGCGACCCGGCATCGCTTCGTCAGTCACTTCGGCGACGATCTGCGCGGCGACGCCGACGGCGCGGCAACGCATTTTCCGTTCGTGCGCCGCCGCGGGCCGCTGGCGCTGATCGGCGTCTCCTCGGCGGTGCCGACCCCGCCGCTGATGGCGACCGGCTGGCTCGGCCATCCTCAGCTCGATGCGCTCGATGCGATTCTCGCGCAGCTGTCGCGGGAGGACGCCTTCCGCGTCCTCCTGGTGCATCACCCGCTGCACTCCGACGGCCGCGCCAAGCGGCTGACCGATTCGCATCAGCTGCTGGCGCTGCTCAGGCGCCACGGCGTCGAGCTGGTGCTGCATGGCCACGACCACATCCATTCGACGATGTGGTTCGACGGCCCGGAGCGGAAGATCCCGGCGATCGGCGTGCCGTCGGCATCGGCGCTGGCGCGCAAGCACTATCCGGCGGCGGCCTACAATTTGTTCACGATCGAGCGTGACGGCAATGCGTGGCGCTGCGAGCAGACGGTGCGCGGGCTCGGCGATCACGCCGGCATTCGCGAATTGAAGCAAGCACGACTAGCCTAATCGCCGCCCCCGCCGCCACCACACCCGCCGCCGCAGCCGCCTCCGCTGTCGCCGCCGCCGTCGCCGCCATCGCTCCCACCGCTCCCGTCGCTGCCGGCATCGCCGAAGCCGGCTGACGATCCGTCGATCGAGGAGTCCGAGAAATCGCCGCCGCAATAGGGACTGCTGCCACCGATGCCGCTGCGGCGCAGCGCCTCGCAGTCGGTGTGATAGATGAAGCCGTTCGCGATGTTCAGCTTGGCGTCGAGCGCGAACAGCAGCGGCAGCCGGGTCGGCCTGACCGGATCGATGTTCTCGTATTTGCAGCAGTACCACCAGACCCGCCGCAGCCCCTCATTGCTCCTGCGCCGCTCCTTCACCAGGACGACCGCGGGGGTGTGATGCAGGAAGCTGCCGAAGGCGCGGCGGCAGAACGCGTCGTATTCGCGGGTGTAGAGAATGAATTCGTGCCAGAGGTCGTCGGCCGCCTGCGACGGCATCGAGACGTAGCGCTTGCCGCTCATCAGATAGGCGAGGAAGAACTGCCGCAGGCCGCGCGAGACCAGCGCGCTGTCCTTGCGGGTGAAGCCGGGGTGACGCTTCTCGAGCCGCGCCAACAGGCCCGCCGGCCAGTGAAAGGTGCGGATGTATTCGGCGCGCCGCAATGTCTGCCACTTGCCGAACAGCACAGCGCTGCCGACCACCGCGGCCGCCGCCAGGACGCCGAAAAATGCCGAGGCGGGTGTTATGACCACGATGCCCGCCCCTTGAGCGGCTAGAAGTTTTGCAAGCTCGCATACAGCGCGAGACCGAACAGCGCGAGCGCGCCCATGACGAAGCCGAACACGAACATGCCGATCCCGCCGCGGCGCCTCGGCGCCACCGGCACGGGGGGCGGCGCCGGCGGCTCGGCGACCGGAAGCGGCGTTGCCACCATCGCATGCTCGCGCTCGATCAGGCGGCGCGCGACATAATCGGTGACGGCATCGACGATCGCGGCCACGTCATGCGATTCGGCGAGCACGATGCGGCCGAACCTCGTGTCCTGCACGAAGCGGTAGATTCGTTTGTCGCGCCCCATCAGCACATGCGCGACGACGTCGATCCACAGCCGCGGCGTCTCGCCCTGGCTGATGCCGCGGTCGAACAGATCGACCTTGTCCGGCACCTGCGCGAACAGCGGATCGAGCGCATCGTTGAGGATCTCGAGCCGCGCCACCTCGGCGTCGCGCAACTCGACGACGACACCGGTGCGATCGGCCGCCTCGATCCGCGCCCGTCGCAACGCCTCTCGCAGCGTCGGCCGCATCTCGCGCGCCTCGCTGCCGGTGTTCTGCGGATCGGACATGCCTTGCGGTCTCGTGGTGACGGGTTTCCTGCGCATTAACCTATCAGCAACCAAGATGTCCGCAAAGGGCGTTGGTTCCCAAGCACTTAGACCGCCACTTATCCCCAAATCAAAGACCTGACGCTGTCCCAAAAGCGGTCGACCCCACCCGGATGAAACCGGATGGGGCCGCCGTCCTTGGACGTTTTCTTAGCTCTGAAAATTCTGGCGCTCAGGCCGAAACCCGCGACGGCTCCTCGACGATGGAGAAGCGCACGCCGGCCTTGTGGCGACTCTCTTCCGAGACTTCCTTCCAGCACTCTTCGGCTTCCTTGCGGGTCTTGAACGGACCGCGGACCTGGGCCGAGCCTTCGACGAGCTTGTGGAAGTTCATCGACCCGAACTCTCCGCCGATCACCCAGAAATTGCTGCCCTTGCTCATCGTCAGTCTCCTTCAAAAAATCGGGCTGCCTTTGCCCAGCCGCCTGCACCGTGATCTCCGCAATCTGCTCATATCGACATTCTTGACAGAGCATTGCGAATTGCGTGTCAGGAGATAAACGCGAAAACGCGAAGTTCGTACAGATGCCTTGTTTTTTATTGGTGATGTCATGTAACATCTGAACTTGTAATAAATGTCGACTTGTAAATTATGTCACATAATAGGTCAGGAAGCCTGCCATGCCCGCCGGTTTTTCTTCTCCCTCTCCCCGTTCTTACGGGGAGAGGGTTGGGGTGAGGGGCTGTCTCCGCAGCGAGACTCGCGGAGGGTCCCCCTCACCCGGATCGCATCTAGCGATGCGATCCGGCCTCTCCCCGCGCGCGGGGCGAGGCGGTCAGAATTTGCTGCGGCAAGCGAGACCAACCCGTGCCCGGTGAATCCGGAAAGAAGCTGTTCGTCGGTCCGCGCTTCCGGCGGATCCGCCAGCAATTGGGGCTGTCGCAGACCCAGATCGCCGAGGGGCTCGGCATCTCGCCCTCCTACATCAACCTGATCGAGCGCAACCAGCGCCCGGTGACGGCCCAGATCCTGCTGCGGCTGGCCGAGACCTACGATCTCGATTTGCGCGACCTCGCCACCGCCGACGAGGATCGCTTCTTCGCGGAACTCAACGAGATCTTCTCCGATCCCCTGTTCCGCCAGATCGACCTGCCGAAGCAGGAGCTGCGCGACCTCGCCGAGCTCTGCCCCGGCGTAACGCACGCGCTGCAGCGGCTCTACGCCGCCTACACCGAGGCGCGCCGCGGCGAGACTCTGGTGGCGGCGCAGATGGCCGACCGCGAAGGCTCGCAATTCGACGCCAATCCGATCGAGCGGGTGCGCGACCTGATCGAGGCCAACCGCAACTATTTTCCGGAGCTCGAGACCGCCGCGGAGAATTTGCGCGACGAGCTCAACGTGCCGACCGAAGGCCTGTTTACGGCGCTGACCACGCGCCTCCGCGAAAAACATTCGATTCTGACCCGCGTGATGCCGGTCGACGTGATGCGCGAGACGCTGCGCCGTTTCGATCGGCATCGCCGGCAGCTCTTGATCTCCGAACTCGTCGACAGCTCCGGCCGCAGCTTCCAGCTTGCGCTTCAGATCGGCTTTGTCGAGTGCGGCGCCGCGATCGACGCCATCGTCAGCCGCGCCGGCCCGCTCGACGACACCGCGCGCCGGCTCTACCGCATCACGCTCGCCAATTACTTCGCAGCCGCTGCGATGATGCCCTATCAGCCGTTTCATTCCGCAGCCGAAGCCTTGAGCTACGACGTCCACGTGCTGGCGCAGCGCTTTAACGCCGGCTTCGAGCAGGTCTGCCACCGCCTCACCACGCTGCAACGGCCGAACGCGCGCGGCGTGCCGTTCTTCCTGCTCCGCGTCGACAATGCCGGCAACGTGTCGAAGCGGTTTTCCTCGGGCACCTTCCCGTTCTCCAAGTTCGGCGGCACCTGCCCGCTCTGGAACGTGCACTCGACTTTCGACATGCCGGATCGGCTGCTCAGCCAAGTGATCGAATTGCCGGACGGCACGCGCTACTTCTCGATCGCGCAGATGGTGCGCCGGCCGGTGGCGCCCTACCCGCAGCCGCAGCCGCGCTTTGCGATCGGGCTCGGCTGCGAGATCCGTCATGCAGCCAAGCTCGTCTATGCCACCGGCATGGATCTGGAGAAGGTCGAGGGCACCCCGATCGGCGTCAACTGCCGGCTTTGCGAGCGCGAGAATTGCAGCCAGCGCGCCGAGCCGCCGATCACGCGCACCCTGATCCTGGACGAGACCACGCGGCGCGTGTCCTCGTTCGCGTTCTCGAATGCGCGGGAGTTGTGAGCCAAGGATCAATCCACTGATCAATCCACCGCGGCAAAGGCCTTGCACCAGCCGTCCTTGCTGATCGCACCTTCGACCACCTTGCAGCCATCGGGTGCGACGAACAGCGTGCACATCTCCTGCACGAGGCGCTGGTCCGGCGCGGCGCCTGGCCGCCGAAAACGGAGGAGCATTCGACCGAGGACGACTTGCGCTAAAGCATGATCCGGAAAAGTGCGAAGCGGCTTTCCCTCGCGACAACGCGTTTGCGCAAATCACACACCAAACTAAAGCGCGATGACAATTCGACCCAGCGCGTGTACTCGACGCGACTAATCCGTTGACGTCGTGACCTGACCGCAGGTTCACCCAATGAAAACGGCGGGAGGAACTTTCGGTTCCGCTGCAGAGTCATATTTGTGACGCGATGTGGCCTGGACCGCCAAGGGAGAGACCGAGGGAGAGATCATGTCAAAGTCCCGCCTTGGAATGGCTGCGGCCGGCGTTGCAATTGGCGTTCTGGGAGCGCTGCCGAGCGCGGCCGAGGCGGGTTTCCGCCTGCGCGTTGGCGGCCCCGTGAGTGTCGCGCGCTTCGCGATGGCCGGCGTGCTGTCGGTCGCGGGTCTCCGCCACGCACGCATGGCGGCGCGCCACAGCCGCGTCCGCATGGCTGCTCTAAGACCGCAAGATCTTCGCCCCGCCGCCGAGTCGATCGGCCCGAGTGAGCGCGCGCAGCTCACTGCCGTCGCCGCGCTGGCCGGCTGGCAGGGCGGCCGAGCTGCGCAAGGCTGGTGGCAGCACTCCGACGGTTCATACGGCTGGGTCGGTCCGCTCTTCTGGCCGTTTGCCTATAGCGATCTCTATGACTACGCGCTTCTCAATGATGGCAGCGGCTTCTGGGCCTATGGCTACGGCGATCTCTACGCCGCGATCTTCTCGCCTTACGCTGCGAGCGATCTCTCAGCGTTTGCGGCCGAGCGCCCCGCCGGGAGGCGGCATCGCAAAGCGCCCTCGGTGCAGGAATTCTGTAGCGGCGACACCGCCAAGACGACCGGCCTTCCCCTCGAGCGGATCGGCCTGGCGGTCGCGGCGAACGAGGCGCAGCGCGCAGCCTTCGACGAGCTCGCAAGCGCCTGGATTTCCGCCGGCAACACCATCCGCGCTTCCTGTCCAGCACAGACCGCAACCACCGCGCTGGAGCGATTCGCGGCCATGCAGAGCCGCGTCAACGCGATGCTGAGCGCAGTTGCGACCGTTATGCCGCCATTTCAAAAATTCTACGATCTCCTAAGCGATGAACAGAAGGCCCAGCTCAACACGCCCGAACGCGACCGCCGCGCTAACGCTGCGGCCGCGAAGCTGAAGGAGATGCAGGACGCCGCCTGCCAGGCGAGCCGTGAACCGCAAGACGAGCAACAGGCCGAAAAGCAATACCGCCAGCTCGTCGCCCAGCAATGGCCCCTCGACGACATCGTCGCCAGCCTGAAACTGAACGATACGCAACGCGCCGCGCTCGAAGTGGTGCAGGATACCACGATGGGCACCATGGAAGCCTTAAACCCATGCCCGCCAAAGGACGCGCTCACCCCGCCGGCCCGCCTTAAGGCCGCAAAGGCGCGGTTGGAAGCGATGAGAGAGGCGATCATCAGCGTGAACGACGCGGTCGACGATTTCCGTTGGAACCTGAGTGACGAGCAGAAGACGCAGTTCGAGGGGCTCGGTCTGAAGAAGCGGGGGGTGTGATTTTTCCATCCCCAAGCGGCGCTGGTCGGCCAAGGCGATACTTCGCATCCCCTGTCGCATTTGCTAGTCGTCCGCTAAGAAGGGCTGGACATGCGAGCATGCGTTATAGGGGCGGGCTCTAAGTAGTTCGGTCGCGCGACCGGGACGCCGTTCAACAAGAACTTTGAGGCCCGCACGTAGTCAACTGAACTTCTTTGGATGTTGCTTATTGGCCCAAGGCCGACATACGGCGATGTCGGCCTCAACGTCAGCTTCCGAGATCAAAGCGGACGCGAAGAATTCATGAGTACACGCCCTGATCTCATCGCGCCTTAGCGCGCACTGCGCTCGTCTTGCTGAAGCGGAGGCCGAGCGAGGCGGCGGACGTCATGCGACGGCACAACCGGCCGGGGCTGTGGCCGGCATGCACGTAGCAAAGGACATCCGCCTGAGCTAGTGCCCATCCGTTGACGCCCCGGATCAGCGGCGCGCAACGGCCCTCGCCTCCGCGCGGGACGCCAGCAAGCGCCGCCGCGCGAGAGTGACACCGGCCATCAGATCAATCTGCGCCGTTTTGGATCGCTCGGCCTGCTAACCGCCGGGCGGCGTGTAGGCGGCCTTGAGCTTGGTCGCGTGCTGACGCACCACCTTGATCTCGTCCTGGGTAAAGAGCCGGATCAGCCTCACATTCTGCATGGCGCCGGCCGCCACGACCACGCCGCTGACCGCAGGCGCGAAGCTCGGATCCGGCACGTCGAAGATCACCATCACGCCGGGGCCATCGGTCGCCGTGCTGTACATCGAAATCAGTTTCCCGCCGGCGGCCTCAATCAACTTCTTCGCGGCCTCGTATCGATTGGTCGTCGGGTTTTCCATGATGTTGTTCAGGGAACGCGGGGTGTATTCACCAGAGAAGCAGAAATGCATGGCAATCGCTCCGTTTCGTTGGAATGAAAAAAACATTCACCCAGGCGCGCGGCCCGGGCAGAGCATTTCGTACTGAAAAATGAGAAGAAATGGCCTGCCGATGGCCAGTCGCGCTGCCGCTCATTCTCCGGATTTCGGCGCAACCGGTGGCAGCTCGCCGCGCAATCTACATCAGACCCGCGGCAAATAAAATCGCGTTTCTGCTCTGCGACGAAATCTCTCCTTGGTCGATGCGGCACCGAAGGGCAGCGCGCCTGACCCGACCGACGAACGCGATCCATCCGAGCCCGCCGAGTGACGCGTCGGCGCCCGCCAGGCGGTGGCGGGACAACGCCTTGCAAACAAGGGCGATCTGCCTCAGTGTCCGGCGCCCGCTATCAAGAACAAGCGAAAGAAAACTCATGAAGCATCGCGCGCTCGGCCGCTCCGGCCTCACTGTCCCTCCCCTGTGCTTCGGCTGCAATGTATTCGGCTGGACCGTGGACGAGACGTCGTCGTTTCGCCTGCTCGACACCGTGCTCGATCAGGGGCTGACATTCCTGGATACGGCGGATGTCTATTCGCGCTGGGTGCCGGGCCACAGCGGCGGCGAATCCGAGACCATCATCGGCAAATGGATGAAGGCGCGCGGCAACCGCAACCGCGTCATCCTCGCCACCAAGGTCGGCATGGACATGGGCGGCGGCAATGTCGGGCTGAAGCCGGACTACATCGCGCGCGCCGTCGAGGATTCGCTGCGGCGGCTACAGACCGATTTCATCGATCTCTACCAGTCCCACAAGGACGATGAGACGACACCGCAGGAAGAGACGCTCGCGGCCTACGACAAGCTGATCAAGGCCGGCAAGGTCAGGGCCGTCGGCGCCTCGAACTTCTCGGCGGAGCGGCTCCAGAGTGCGCTCGACATTGCCAAGGCGAACGGGTTGCCGCGCTATGAGAGCATGCAGCCCGAATACAGCCTCGCCGAGCGCTCGAGCTACGAAGGCGCGCTGCAACGCGTCTGCGAGGCGAACGACGTCGGCGTGATCACGTTCTTCTCGCTCGCCGCAGGATTTTTGACCGGCAAATATCGCTCGGAGAGCGACTTCGCCAAGAGCCCCCGCGGTGCACGCAGCATTCCAAAATACATGAACCCGCGCGGCATGCGCATCCTGGCCGGTCTTGACGAGGTCGCCGCGGAAACCCGCGCCGAGCCGGCCGCGGTCGCGCTCGCCTGGCTGATGGCAAAACCCTCCGTCACCGCGCCGATTGCCAGCGCCACCAGGCCCGAGCAGGTCGCAACCCTGGTCGCGGCGACCAAACTTGAGCTGAGCAAGGACCAGGTCGAACGGCTGGACGCCGCGAGCGCGTAGCAGCTGCCTTCACTTCACCTCGCCCCGCGTGCGGGGAGAGGTCGGAACGCATCGCTAGATGCGTTCCGGGTGAGGGGGAGCTTCCGCGAATGCAGCTATCGCCGTATTTGCGGAGACAGCCCCTCACCCCAACCCCCTCCCCGTAAGAACGGGGCGAGGGAGCACACCGCCTTCGCGGCTACGGCTTGGTCTTACCCTACCCCCACGGGCCACGCTGGCCGGATCCGCCCCACGGGCTGCGCGGCGGATAGCTTCCACCGGCCGGGCGCGGCGCGGTCTGGGTGCCGAGCTCGGCGGCGAGCTGCTGCAGCGCGGCGATGCGGTTCGCGGTCGAGGGATGGGTCGCGAACAGATTGTCGACGCCGTGGCCCGACAGCGGGTTGATGATGAACATGTGCGCGGTGGCCGGATTGCGCTCGGCCTCCATGTTCGGCACCTGATGCGCGGCGTTCTCGATCTTCGCGAGCGCGGAGGCAAGCCACATCGGCTGGCCGACGATGCGTGCGCCATAATTGTCGGCGGCGTATTCGCGGGTGCGGCTGATCGCCATCTGCACCAGCATGGCGCCGAGCGGCGCCAGGACCATCATCGCGATCGATCCGACGATGCCGGGGCCGTTGTTGTTGCGGTTGCCGCCGAAGAACATGCCGAACTGCGCCAGCATCGAGATCGCGCCGGCGATCGTCGCTGTGATCGTCATGGTCAGCGTGTCGTGATGCTTGATATGCGCAAGCTCATGCGCGATCACGCCGGCGAGCTCCTCGCGGCTGAGCTGCTGCATCAGGCCCGTGGTGACGGCGACCGCCGCGTTCTCCGGATTGCGGCCGGTCGCGAACGCATTGGGCTGCGCTTCGTCCATCAGGAACACACGCGGCATCGGGAGAGCGGCGCGCTGCGCCAGCTCGGCGACGAGATTGTAGAGTTCGGGCGCCGAGCCCGCATCGACCTGATGGGCGCCGTACATCGACAGCACCATGCGATCGGAATTCCAGTAGGTGAACAGATTTGTCGCAGCCGCGACCATCAGCGCGATCACGGCGCCAGTGCCGCCGCCGATCAGATAGCCGACCCCCATGAACAGGGCGGTGAGGCCGGCAAGCAGGAGCGCGGTGCGGAAATAGTTCATCGTTGTTCCCTCACGGCGAGCGGAATGCTGCCACAACTGACGCCGCTGAGGTAGGGATTTTGCCGCTGAAGCCGCAAGGGGAACCAGTGCGTCGCAGCGACGCGGCGCGGGTTAACAATCGGTTATGTGCCGCGGCGATCAGTAGCCCGCATGAGCGAAGCGATATGCGGGTAAGACCGGTCCCGCATGTCGCTTCGCTCATGCGGGCTACGATCTCTCGCTACGCCGCCGGCTCCTGTGCAATCACCGCCCCCTCCTCGCGCAGCGCGACGCGCAACATGCGGGCGAGCTCGGCGCGGCTGTAGGGCTTTGCCAGGAACAGGATGCCCTGCACGAGTTTGCCGTCCTGGTCGATGGCGTCATCGGTATAGCCCGACGTGAAGAGGATGCGCAGGCCCGGGCGGCGCTTCCGCGCCTCGGTGGCGAGGTCGCGCCCGTTCATCGCGCCCGGCATGATGACGTCGGTGAACAACA
This sequence comes from Bradyrhizobium sp. BR 1433, assembly GCF_051547665.1. NCBI lineage: Bacteria > Pseudomonadati > Pseudomonadota > Alphaproteobacteria > Hyphomicrobiales > Nitrobacteraceae > Bradyrhizobium > Bradyrhizobium sp. BR 1433. The sequence continues at coordinate 6,980,163 of NZ_JBPUGG010000001.1, read as the reverse complement.
GATCGATCGGCGCGCCGCTGTCGAGCACGGCAAGGGCTTCGTTCCCATTATTGGCCGACAGCGTGGTGTAGCCGAGGCTCTCGATCTGGGTCAGCACATAGGAGCGCACCAGCCTGTCGTCCTCGACGACGAGCACGATTTCCCGCGCGCCGCGCACGTCCAGCTGCCGCCGCTCGGGCACCGCTGCCGCTGAGACCACCGCCGCGCGCGGCAGATAGAGCATCACCCTGGTGCCGCGACCGACCTCGCTGTCGAGCACGACATGGCCGTTGGATTGCTTGACGAAGCCGTAGACCATGCTGAGGCCGAGCCCGGTGCCCTTGCCGACGTCCTTGGTGGTGAAGAACGGTTCGAACACCTTGGCCAGATCGGCTTCCGCAATGCCCCGGCCATTGTCGGTCAGCGCGATCGCGACATAGTCACCGGCGGCAAGCCCATCATGGCCGCTCACGTCCGATGGCTTGAGCTCGGCGGTGCGGGTCTCGATCATCAGCCGGCCGCCCTTCGGCATCGCGTCGCGCGCGTTGAGCGCAAGGTTGATGATCGCGGTGACGAGCTGGTTGCCATCGACCAGTGCGCGCGGCAGATCGGGTGCGGAGCGAAATCGATGTCGACATGGTCGCCGATGGTCGGCCGCAGCAGCTCGATGGTGTCGACCATCAACGCGTTGACGTCGACGTCGCTCGGCTGCAGCGGCTGCTTGCGCGCGAAGGCGAGCAGATGCCGCGTCAGCGATGCGCCGCGCTCGGCGGCGTCGCGGATCAGCGCGGTGATCTCCGTGAGCTGGCGGTTGTGAGTGACCGCCTCGGCCAGGATGTCGATCGTGCCGGTGATGACGGTGAGGATGTTGTTGAAGTCGTGCGCAATGCCGCCGGTGAGCTGGCCGACCGCTTCCATCTTCTGCGCCTGACGGATCTTGCTCTCATTCGCCTCGGCCTCGCGAAAGCGCTCGAGCAGGAATTCCGAGCGCTGGCGCTGGCGTCCCTCCTCGGCGAGCGCGACATGGGCCTCGCGCAACTGCTCTTCGGTCGGGATCGCGGAATCCGCGGGATCAGCGGCCAGAGCAGCACTGCGGTGAAGATCGAGGCGACAGCGGTCAGCGCCTTGAGCAGGCCCTCGAGACCGTAGATCGGCACCCACAGCGTGTAGATCGAGAACACATGGGTGAGGCCGCAGGCGAGGATGAACGCGGCGAACGGCCACGCCATCCAGCCGAACTGAAAATCGCGCCGCCTGGAGACGAGGATCGCCAGCGCGAACGGGATCGAGAAATACGAAGCGGCAATGATCGCGTCTGAAATCACGTGGAGCCAGATCAGCTCCGGCTCCCACAGCAGGCAGATGCCGTGCGGCGAAAACGTCGACGAATCCAAAAGACGCTCGAGAAAACTCCACATGGGTCCCTCCGGGCGTGATCGATCCGCCGACACCCCTGCCCGCGAATCACCGGCCGATCATAGCGGCGGCGGCTCAACCTACCTCAGCCCAATTGGTCTAAGAGCGGCACCCCCGTTGTTGCCCGGTGTCGCCCTGGTGTATGCAGATTGGACCTCAATTCCCCTTTTTCCAGCCGGTGACATCGATGCCAGCCTCTTCCCTCCGCGCCCCGATCATGATCGCAGCGATCGCGGGGGCGCTGGCGTTCACTACCTTCGCCTCGGCGCAGCAGCCGTTGCCCAGCCCCTTGAATCCCGCGCCGGTCAGGCCGCGTCCTGCCGCCGTCGCCTCGCCGAGGGCTGCGTCCTGCCACAACGGGCAGAACTTCGATCGCTTCCTCGCCGAGCTGAAGCAGAAGGCGGTCGCCGCCGGCGTCTCGCAGCGCACGATCGCGGAGGCCGCGCCCTACCTGATCTACGACCAGGGCATCGTCAACCGCGACCGCGGCCAGCGCGTGTTCGGGCAGATTTTCACCCAGTTCGCCGGCCGCATGGCCGCGAACTATCGCATGCAGCAAGGCCAGCAATACATCCGGACCTATGCCGCCGCGTTCGCGCGCGCCGAAAAGGAATATGGCGTGCCGCCGGCGGTGATCGCCGCGTTCTGGGGACTGGAGAGCGATTTCGGCGTGCAGATGGGCAATTTGCCGACGCTGAAATCGCTGGTGTCGCTGGCCTATGATTGCCGCCGCTCCGAAATGTTCCAGGGCGAGACCATCGCCGCGCTGAAGATCATCGAGCGCGGCGACCTGACACCCGACGAGATGATCGGCTCATGGGCCGGCGAGCTCGGCCAGACGCAATTCTTGCCGACGCATTATTTCAACTACGCGGTCGACTATGACGGCGACGGCCACCGCAATCTCCTGCAGAGCGGCCCCGACGTGATCGGCTCGACCGCGAACTACATCGCCACCGGATTGAAATGGCGGCGCGGCGAGCCGTGGCTGCAGGAGGTGCGCGTGCCGCAGGCGGCGAATTTCGCAAAATTCCCTTGGGACCAGGCCGACCTCACCATCAAGCTGCCGCGATCGAAATGGGTATCGCTTGGCGTCGGCTTGACCGACGGCAAGCCATTGCCGAATGACGAGATGCCGGCCTCGCTCCTGCTGCCGATGGGCCGGATGGGTCCGGCGTTCCTCGCCTATGCGAATTTCGCCGCCTACACCGAGTGGAACAACTCGCTGATCTATTCGACCACCGCCGGCTATCTCGCCGGCCGCATCGCGGGCGCACCGCCGCTGCAGCGGCCGCACGGTCCGGTCGCGCAATTGCCGTTCAATGAGATCAAGGAGCTGCAGGGACTGCTCGCGCGCGCCGGCTACGACGTCGGCAAGATCGACGGCGTGCTCGGACAGGCAAGCCGCAGCGCGGTGAAGGCGATGCAGATGAAATACGGCCTGCCGGCGGATTCCTGGCCGACCGCGGAGCTCCTGGCGCGGATGCGCGGCGGGCCCCGCACCCAGCCGGCCGCCGATGCCGCGGCACCGGGGACGCGGTAGAGCAAACGCCCATTTTCCGTAGCCCGGATACAGCACAGCGAAATCCGGGACAAGCCCCGATGCGCCTCCCCGGATTGCGCTGCGCTCCATCCGGGCTACGCAGACTCTGGCGATCCGTCATCCTGAGGTGCGAGCGGAGCGAGCCTCGAAGGATGAATCGGCCACACTGGGGCCGTGCATCCTTCGAGACGCGCTTCGCGCTCCTCGGGATGACGGGATCAAGAATGCCGCCCGCGGGAAATATTTGACCAACTGTTACAGCCGCCCGCAGTTGTATTCTTCCCCTTGCCGCCCCACTTGCAGCATCGCCGTTCGGTAACAGCCGGATTTCATCAGAACAGGAGCATCACATGTCCTTTCATGACGCCGTCGTCCCCGCCTACCTGCAGATCCTCAACAGCCTCACCGGCGAGCTGACCAAGGCCGAGGCGCATTGCGAGGCCAAGAAGATCGCGCCCGAGGTGCTGCTGGGATCGCGGCTCTATCCCGATATGCTGCCGCTGACCAAGCAGGTGCAGCTGGTCTGCGATCACGCCGCACGGGGCTGCGCGCGGCTGACCCACAGCGAGGTGCCGTCGACGCCCGACACCGAGAAGAGCTTCGGTGAGCTGAAGCAGCGGCTCGCCAAGACGATCGACTATGTGAAGTCGTTCAAGCCGGCGCAGTTCGACGGCGCCGACGCCAGGGACGTCACCTTCCCGATCGGCCCCGATCGCACGATGACCCTGAAGGGTCAGCAATTCCTCAGCGCGTTCTCGTTCCCGAACTTCTATTTCCACGCCGTGACCGCGCACGACATCCTGCGCCACAACGGCGTCGAGATCGGCAAGCGCGATTTCCTCGGCGTCAGCTGACGCGCTTCGGCGATCCATATTCCCCGCGACGGGATTTTCGCTTCACGCCCTCGCCCGTGCTACTGCTCCCTGACAACAACAAGACGTCAGGGAGCACGCCATGTCGACCACAACCCACGCACCGAAAGCCATCGATCCGTCCGCTTCGCTGCATGCCGAAGCGCTTGGACTGGCGAAGAACCACGGCCGCCTCGCCGGGCGGCGCATCATCGTGGTCGGCGCGGGACAGCGCACAACCGTGGATGAAGCGCCGCCGATCGGCAACGGCCGCGCCATGAGCGTGCTGTTCGCGCGCGAGGGCGCGTCGGTCGCCTGCCTCGACGTCAACAAGGACGCGGCCGACGACACCGTCGCGCAGATCACCAAGGAAGGCGGCAAGGCCCTCACCGATGTGGTCGACGTCTCCGATGTCGCGGCGATCGCGCCCGCGGTCGAACGCTGCGCGCAGAAGCTCGGCGGGCTCGACGGGTTGGCGCTCAATGTCGGCATCTCCTCCGGCCTGTCGCTGCCCAAGATGACGGCCGAAGCCTGGGACCGCGACTATGCCGTCAATGTGCGCAGCCACATGCTGTTCGCGCAGAAGGCGCTGGAGGTGATGGCGCCGGGTGGCGCGATCATCCTGATCTCCTCAATGGCGAGCCAGCGCGCCGGCGGCCGCAACCCGGCCTATGAATCCTCCAAGGCGGCGCAGATCGCGCTGGGGCGGGCGATCGCGCGGGCCGGCGAGGACAAGGGCATTCGCTGCAATGTGATCGCGCCCGGCTTCATGGACACGCCGATGGGGCGCGACGCCAGCCGCAGGCGATCGGACCGCGCCGTGACAGTGCCTTTCGGCCGCCAGGGCACCGGCTGGGAGGTCGCCTATACTGCGCTGTTCCTGATTTCGAATAAATCCTCCTACGTCAACGCGCACACCTTGTTCCTCGATGCCGGCCACATGGGCGGAATTGTGCGCGGCTAGTCTGCGGAGCGCGAATGCCTCGGGCATTGCGCTCGTCGCGGCAATGCACAATTGTCCTTCATCAGTCATTCTCTGGAACATTTACATGAGCCAATCGACCAAACTTCTCGAGCCCTACAAGCTCGGCGCGCTGACGCTGCCGAACCGCCTGGTGATGGCGCCACTGACGCGCAACCGCGCGGTGCCGCCCGGCATGGTGCCGAGCCCGCTCGCGGTGGACTATTACGGCCAGCGCGCCTCCGCCGGCCTTCTGATCACCGAGGCGAGCCAGGTCTCGCAGCAGGGCCAGGGCTATCAGGACACGCCCGGCATCTATTCGAAGGAACAGGTCGAGGGCTGGCGCAGGGTCACCGATCGGGTGCATGAGCGCGGTGGCCGCATCTTCATCCAGCTCTGGCATGTCGGCCGCATCTCGCATGTCGCACTGCAGCCGAACGGCGGCGCACCGGTGGCGCCGAGCGCGATCAAAGCCAAGACCAAGACCTTCGTGAACGGCACGTTTGCCGACGTGTCCGAGCCACGCGCGCTCGAATTGTCGGAAATTCCCGGGATCATCGAGGACTTCAAGCGCGGCACGGCGAATGCGCTGGCGGCCGGCTTCGACGGCGTCGAGATCCATGGCGCCAACGGCTATCTGCTCGACCAGTTCGCCCGCGACGGCACCAACAAGCGCACCGACGCTTATGGCGGCGGAATCGAGAACCGCGCCCAGCTGATGCTGGACGTGTCCAAGGCGGTCGCCACCGAGGCCGGTGCCGATCGCACCGGCATCCGGATCTCGCCGGTGACGCCCGCCAACGACATCACCGACTCCAATCCGCAAGCGCTGTTCGACTACATCGTTGACCAGCTCAGTGCGCTGAAGCTGACCTATCTCCACGTCGTCGAGGGCGCAACCGGCGGCCCGCGCGATATCGCGCCGTTCGACTACGCCTCGCTGCGCAAGCGCTTCAAGCAGGCCTATGTCGCCAACAACGGTTACGACTTCGCGCTGGCGGAGAAGGTGCTGGAAGCCGGCGCGGCTGACCTGATCGCGTTCGGCAAGCCGTTCATCTCCAACCCCGACCTGGTCGAGCGGCTCAAGACCGGCGCGCCGCTCAACGAATGGGACAAGGCGACCTTCTACGGCGGCGGCGCCAAGGGCTACACGGATTATCCGACGCTGAAGGCGACCGAGGCGGCGGAGTAGGGAGCGCTCCTCTCTCCACATCGTCATTCCGGGGCGATGCGACGCATCGAACCCGGATTCTCGAGATTCCCCGATGCGCAGTTGCGTACCTGAGGTCTGGTGCTTGCGCACCATCCCGGAATGACCTGCCAATCAGCAAAAAGGCCGGGATCGCTCCCGGCCTTTCGTCGTCTTCGGATGGCGTGGGCTGGTACGCCTTTCCTTGCGCCTTACTTCGCTTCGGCGCGCTTCGGCGGGTTGGCCGGCCACGACTTGATCAGCGTGTCGTAGTCGATCGTCTCGCCCTTCGGCTTCTCGTTCGCGAGCTTGCGCTGCGGAGCGATGGTGCCGTCCTTCTCGGCCTTCTTGTACCAGAACTCGGCGGATTCCTTCTTGTTCAGCTTCGGTCCGCAGGCGCCCTGCACACCGGACTTCTCAAGACGCTCCATCACCGAATCCTGGGCCGCGGCCAGCGCGTCCATCGCCTGCTGCGGCGTCTTGGTACCGGACGACGCATCGCCGATGTTCTGCCACCACAGCTGCGCGAGCTTCGGATAATCGGGCACGTTGTTGCCGGTCGGGGTCCACTGCACGCGCGCGGGCGAGCGGTAGAACTCGATCAGGCCGCCGAGCTTCGGCGCACGCTCGGTGAACGACTTGTCCCAGATATCGGACTCACGGATGAAGGTGAGACCGACATGGCTCTTCTTCAGCGACACCGACTTCGAGATGATGAACTGCAGATAGAGCCACGCTGCCTTGCGGCGATCCGGCGGGGTCGACTTCAGGAGCGTCACGGAGCCGGCGTCCTGATAGCCGAGCTTCATGCCTTCCTTCCAGTAAGCGCCGTGCGGCGACGGAGCCATACGCCACTTCGGCGTACCGTCCGCGTTCATCACGGCGATGCCCGGCTTCACCATGTCGGCGGTGAAGGCGGTGTACCAGAACATCTGCTGGGCGATGTTGCCTTGCGCCGGCACAGGACCTGCTTCCGAGAAGGTCATGCCCTGGGCCTGCGGCGGGGCATACTTCTTCAGCCAGTCGAGATATTTGGTGATCGAGTAGACCGCGGCCGGGCCGTTGGTGTCGCCACCACGCTCGACCGAGGAGCCGACCGGACGGCAGCCTTCCATGCGGATACCCCACTCGTCGACCGGCAGGCCGTTCGGGATACCCTTGTCGCCGTTGCCGGCCATCGACAGCCAGGCGTCGGTGAACCGCCAGCCGAGCGAGGGATCCTTCTTGCCATAGTCCATATGGCCGTAGACCTTGACGCCGTTGATCTCCTTGATGTCGTTGGTGAAGAACTCGGCGATGTCTTCATAGGCCGACCAGTTCACGGGCACGCCGAGCTCGTAGCCATACTTGGCCTTGAACTTGGCCTTGTACTCGGGGTTGGTGAACCAGTCGTAGCGGAACCAGTAGAGGTTCGCGAACTGCTGGTCGGGCAACTGGTAGAGCTTGCCGTCCGGCGCCGTGGTGAACGACTTGCCGATGAAGTCGTCGACGTCGAGCATCGGGTCGGTGACCTCCTTGCCCTCACCCTTCATGTAGTCCGACAGGATGATGGTCTGGCCGTAGCGGAAGTGGGTGCCGATCAGGTCGGAATCGTTGATCCAGCCGTCATAGACGTTCTTGCCCGACTGCATCTGGGTTTGCAGCTTCTCGACGACGTCACCTTCCTGGATGATGTCGTGCTTGAGCTTGATGCCGGTCAGTTCGGAGAACGCCTTGGCCAGCGTCTGCGATTTATATTCGTGCGTCGTGATCGTTTCCGAGACGACGTTGATCTCCATGCCCTTGAAGGGTTCGGCGGCCTTGGCGAACCACTCGAGCTCCTTCTTCTGGTCTTCCTTCGACAGCGTCGAGGGCTGGAATTCCGCGATCCACTTCTGGATCACGGCATCGTCGGCTGCGCGGGCCGGCGTGGCGACCGCGAGCGAAGCCGCGATCAGCGCGGCGGCGCTGGTCATAGTCAAAAGACTATCCTTTGTCGTTCTCAAATGTCGCATTATGATTCCTCCGGTTGCAGCGACAAACAAAACCCCAGGCCCGGGTAGACCCCGGATCTGCTCTTCTTCGCTTTCGTCAGACGGTGCGAAAGATCGCCACGGCTGAAAGAAGCGAAATCAGCGTTGCGAGCCACAGGCTCGAAATTTCCACGCCCTCGCCGATCGGCAGGGTGAGGATCGGATCGGTGCCGACGAGGCCGATCCACACCAGGTGGATCACCGCCGCCAGTACCAGCGAAATGAACAAACGATCGCCGCGCGTGGTCGGGATGCGCAGCACGCCGACCCGCTCGGCCTCGGGATAAACAGCCGCGAGCCAGGTCATCACGCCGAGCGTCGAGGCCAGCAGCACGAAGAAGATCGCGGTCGGCAGCGTCCAGGCCATCCATGCGATGGATTCCATGATCGCCTCCTAGACCCGGCCGAGCGCGAAGCCGCGCGCGATGTAGTTGCGGACGAACCAGATCACCAGCGCGCCCGGAATGATGGTGAGCACGCCGGCGGCGGCGAGCAGGCCCCAGTCCATGCCGGCCGCCGAGACCGTGCGCGTCATGATCGCCGCGATCGGCTTGGCCTGCACCGAGGTCAGCGTGCGCGCCAGCAGCAGCTCGACCCAGGAGAACATGAAGCAGAAGAAGGCGGCGACGCCGATGCCGCTCGCGATCAGCGGCACCAGGATCTTGATGAAGAAGCGCGGGAACGAATAGCCGTCCAGGAAGGCGGTCTCGTCGATCTCGCGCGGCACGCCGGAGACGAAGCCTTCGAGGATCCACACCGCCAGCGGCACGTTGAAGATGCAGTGCGCGAGCGCGACCGCCCACGGCGTGTCGAACAGGCTGATCGCCGAATACAGATTGAAGAACGGCAGCGCGTAGACCGCTGCCGGCGCCATGCGGTTCGACAGCAACCAGAAGAACAGATGCTTGTCGCCGAGGAAACGGTAGCGCGAGAACGCGTAGGCCGCCGGTAACGCCACCGCGATCGAGATGATGGTGTTGAGCACGACGTATTCGAGCGAATTGATGTAACCCGAATACCAGCTCTCGTCGGTGAAGATCCGCTTGTAGTGCTGCAGCGTCGGCGTGTGCGGCCACAGCGTCATCGTCGAGACGATCTCGGCGTTGGTCTTGAAGCTCATGTTGACGAGCCAGTAGATCGGCAACAGCAGGAAGATCAAAAACAGCGCCATGATCAGGCGGCGGCCGGGGATCGAATGCATCACGCCGCTCCTTCCTTGGCCGGACGCTCGGAGCCGGCATTGGTCATCACGGTGTAGAACACCCAGCACACGATCAGGATGATCAGATTGTAGACCAGCGACAGCGCCGCCGCCTTGCCGAGGTCGAACTGGCCGAGCGCGATCTTGACGAGTTCGATCGAGACGAAGGTTGTCGAGTTGCCGGGGCCGCCGCCGGTGACGACGAACGGCTCGGTGTAGATCATGAAACTGTCCATGAAGCGCAGCAGCACCGCGATCAAGAGCACGCGGTTCATCTTCGGCAGCTGGATCGCCTTGAACACCGCCCAGCGCGAGGCACCGTCGATCTGCGCCGCCTGGTAGTAGGCGTCGGGGATCGACTTCAGCCCGGCGTAGCAGAGCAGCGCAACGAGGCTGGTCCAATGCCAGACGTCCATCACGATCACAGTCGCCCAGGCGTCGAGATCGTTGGAGACGTAGTTGTAGTTGAAGCCGAGGTAATTCAGCGTGTAGCCAAGCAGGCCGATGTCCGGCCGGCCAAAGATCTGCCAGATCGTGCCGACCACGTTCCACGGAATCAGAAGCGGCAGTGCGAGGATGACGAGGCAGGCCGCGACGCTCCAGCCCTCGCGCGGCATCGACAGCGCAACGATGATGCCGAGCGGCACCTCGATCGCGAGGATGATCGCCGAGAACAACAGGTTGCGGCCGAGCGAGGCCAGGAAGCGGCCGCCGAGATCGGTCGAGGGATCGAGCAGCTCCTTGAACCAGCCGACGCCGTTCCAGAAGAACTGGTTGTTGCCGAAGGTGTCCTGCATCGAATAGTTCACGACGGTCATCAGCGGCAGCACCGCCGAGAACGCGACCACCAGGAACACCGGCAGCACCAGGAACCAGGCTTTTTGGTTGATCGTCTTGTCCATCAGGCGACCCCTTCCACCAAATGGCTGTCGGCATAGACGTGGACATGCGCGGGATTGAAGATCAGCCCGGCGGTGTTGCCGGAGACCGAGAAGCCCGGCGGCACGCGCGCGGCAAATTTGGTATCGCCGACCCGCACGCGGGCGAACTGGATGCGGCCGAGATCGTCGATCCGCTCGATGGTGGCCGACAGCAGCCCTGACGCCGGCGGCGCGACATCGACGAATTCCGGCCGCACGCCGATCTCGATCTTCTTGCCCGCAGGTAGCGCACCATAGTTTCGATGCAGGCCGATGACATGGCCGTCGACCCGCGCCTCGTGACCACTGACCTCGGCGGGCACGATGTTCATGCCGGGCGAGCCGATGAAGTAGCCGACGAACGTATGCGCCGGCTTGTCGAACAATTCGGCCGGCGTACCGCTCTGCACCACGCGGCCGTCATGCATCACGACGACGGTGTCGGCGAAGGTCAGCGCCTCGGTCTGGTCGTGGGTGACGTAGATCATCGTGAGGTCGAGCTCGCGATGCAGCGCCTTCAGCTTGGAGCGCAGCTGCCACTTCAGCTCGGGATCGATCACCGTTAGCGGTTCGTCGAACAGGACGGCCGCGACGTCGGAGCGCACCAGACCGCGGCCGAGCGAGATCTTCTGCTTGGCGTCGGCGGTGAGCCGTGTCGCCTTGCGTTTGAGATAGGGCGTGAGGTCGAGCAGATCGGCGATCTGCCTGACGCGCGCGTCGACCTCGGCCTTCGCGACGCCGCGATTCTTCAGCGGGAAGGCCAGGTTCTGGCCGACCGTCATGGTGTCGTAGATCACCGGGAACTGGAACACCTGCGCGATGTTGCGCTTCTGCGTCGACAGCGGCGTGATGTCACGGCCGTCGAACAGGATCTTTCCGCGCGACGGCGTCACGATGCCGGAGATCAGGTTGAGCAGCGTGGTCTTGCCGCAGCCGGACGGCCCGAGCAGCGCATAGGCGCCGCCCTGCCGCCAGGTCATTGTGACCGGCTTCAGCGCAAAGGACTCCTGCGGCGCGTCGTTGCCGCCGTAGGAGTGCGCGAGATCGACGAGGTCAATGCGGGCCATGAAGCATCTCCCTCACTTGCCGGTGCCGGCTGACGCGTTTGCAGCACGCGCACTGCGGTGCACCTCGCCCGAAAACGCGGTCGCGGGCGACGCGACGAGGCGGTCGGCCGCGTCGAACACGAAGATGTTGTCGGGATCGAGCGCGGCGTCGAGCACCTGCCCGGGTTCATATTCGTGCACGCCGTGCAGCACCGCGACCCAGTTCGAGCCGTGGACATGGACGTGCACAAAGCTCTCCGACCCGGTGATTTCGGTCACCGTCACCGCGGCGGAAAATTTGTGGCGGCCGGCCGCGACATTTCCGACCTCGAGCTGATGCGCGCGGAAGCCGGTCCGGTAGCGGCCATCGGGCAGATTGGCATAGAGGCCGGCCGCGGGCGCCTGCTCGCCGCCGGCATAGATCACCTGCGCGCCATTCTTCTCGATGCCGATGATGTTGAGCGGCGGATCGGAAAACACCTGGGCGACGCGCAGCGTGTCGGGATGGCGGTAGACCTTCGGCGTCGCGCCGGTTTGCAGCGCCTGGCCTTGCCACATGCACACCGTGTCGCCGCCGAGCAGCAGCGCTTCCGACGGTTCGGTGGTGGCATAGACGAAGATCGCGCCGGAGGCCTCGAAGATGCGCGGCAGCTCGGCGCGCAGCTCCTCGCGCAGCTTGTAGTCGAGATTGGCCAAGGGTTCGTCGAGCAGCACGAGGTCGGCGCCCTTGACCAGCGCCCGCGCGATCGCGGTGCGCTGCTGCTGGCCGCCGGAGAGCTGCAGCGGCGTGCGCTTCAGGAACGGCTCGAGCCGCAACAGGCTGGCCGCTTCCGCCACCCGCCGCTCGATCTCGGCGCGCGGCTTGCCCTGCACGCGCAGCGGCGAGGCGATGTTCTCGTAGACCGTCAGCGAGGGATAGTTGATGAACTGCTGATAGACCATCGCGACCGAACGCTGCCGCACGTCGGCGCCGGTGACGTCCTTGCCGTCGACCAGCACGCGGCCGGTGGTCGGCTTGTCGAGGCCGGCGAGCAGCCGCATGATCGAGGTCTTGCCCGACAGCGTCGGCCCGAGCAGCACGCTGAGCGTGCCACGCTCCAGCGTCAGCGACACGTCGCGGATGGTCGGAATGCCATCCACGGTTCGCGTGACATTCTGCAGTGTGACGCTCATGCCCGTCCTCCCGCTTCGCGGAGGGGACGTTCACCGGACACGCGGTTGGCGAGCATCCACTCGTCGAGCGCGGCGATTTCACCCGCCGTCATCCGCAAGCCCAGCTTGGATCGTCGCCAGACGACATCGTCCGCAGTCCGAGCCCATTCGTTCGCCATCAGGTACCTGACTTCGCTTTCCGTCAAGGTGGCGCCGAAGGAGCGGCCGAGATCGGCCGTCGATGTTGCATTGCCCAAGACTTTGCTGGCGCGCGTGCCATAGGCATGCGCGAGACGATTGGCGTGCGATTGCGCGAGAAACGGATAGGTGCGGATCAATTCGGCGCTCAGCGCCGCGACCGCGGATACATCCATGTCGCCGCCGGGCAGCGGCGCCTTGCCGGTCCAGCCCTCCTGCGCCTTTGTGCCGCGGAGATAAGGCGACAGCCGCTCCAGCGCCTCTTCGGAGAGCCGGCGATAGGTCGTGATCTTGCCGCCATAGATCGACAGTAGCGGCGCACCGCCTGGCGTATCGAGCTCGAACACGTAATCGCGGGTCGCGGCCTTGGCTTCGCTCGCGCCGTCGTCATAGAGCGGACGCACGCCGGAGTAATTCCAGACCACGTCCTCGGGCTTCACCGGCTTGGCGAGATACGCGCTGGCGGACGCGCAGAGGTATTCGATCTCCTCCTGCGTCGCCTTCACCTTGGCCGGATCGCCGTCATAGTCGCGATCGGTGGTACCGATCAGCGAGAAGTCGTTCTGATAGGGAATGACGAAGATGATGCGGCCGTCGGCGTTCTGGAAGATGTAGGCGCGGTCGTGGTCGTAGAGCTTCGGCACCACGATGTGCGAGCCCTGCACCAGGCGCACCTTGGCGCGCGCGTTGACGCCGGCGCCCGAGGCCAGAACCTGTTCGACCCAGGGACCGCCGGCATTGACCAGCACGCGTGACTGGATCGTGTCGCGGACACCCGTGACGCTGTCCTCGACCGTGGCGTGCCAGACGCCGTCGACTTGCCTGATCTCGACCGCGCGGGTGCGGGTGCGGATCTCGGCGCCGCGATCGGCGGCATCGCGCGCGGTCAGCGCAACCAGCCGGGCGTCGTCGACGAAGCAGTCGGAATATTCGAAGCCCTTGGTGTAGCGGCCCGGGATCAGCGGCTTGCCGACCGCGTCGCGCGTCAGATCGACCGAGCGCGTCGCCGGCAGCAAATGCCGGCCGCCGATATGGTCGTAGAGGAAGAGGCCGAGCCGCAGCAGCCAGGCCGGACGCAGGCCGGCATGGTGCGGCAAAACGAAACGTAGCGGCCGAATGATGTGGGGCGCGATCTGCCAGAGGATTTCGCGTTCGATCAGCGCCTCGCGCACCAAACGAAACTCGTAATATTCGAGATAGCGCAGACCGCCATGCACGAGCTTGGTCGACCAGGACGACGTCCCGCTAGCCAAGTCATTCATTTCACAGAGGAAAACAGAGTTACCCCGGCCCGCTGCATCGCGCGCGATGCCGCAGCCATTAACGCCGCCTCCAATGATGGCGAGGTCGTAAATCTGGTCCAAAGAACGCTTCCCCCGGCAACCGCCTTCGCTTTGACGGTTTTACTTTCGGATTGGAGTAAATCACAACCAAAAACGAAAGCAAAGTGAAAATGGGGAACTCGGGTTGCGGATTTTTTGGGCGGGTAATTGCGGCTGGGGGCAGGTTTCGTTCGACGCATCCGGTACTAGACCGCCACCCTGAGGTGCGAGCCTTGCGGCGCAATTGCGCCGCTGGGCAAGCCTCGAAGGGGGCGCGGCCCAAATGTGGCCGTTCACCCTTCGAGACGCGCGCAAGAGCGCGCTCCTCAGGATGACGGGGAAAAAGCTGTGCGAGGATGATGCCTCAGCAGCGAGATCGCAAACTACGCGCTGCGCAGCGTCGCGGGCGCCGCGTCGGCGCCGTTGTCGTCGAGATCGACTTGCGGCTTGTCCATCGCGACGACCACCTCGATACCGCGGCTGTGGCAGATATTGGCGAGGCCCGCAGGGAGCGGCGAATCGGTCACGAAGGTCTGGATCTGGCTCATATGGGCGATCCGCACCGGCGCGCTGCGGCGGAGCTTGGTCGAGTCCGAGACCAGCATCACATTGCGCGCATTGGCGATGATCGCCTGCGCGACTTGCACCTCGCGATAGTCGAAGTCGAGCAGCGCGCCCTCCTCGTCGATCGCGGAGGCGCCGATGATGGCGTAGTCGACCTTGAACTGGCCGATCAGCTGCGTCGCGGTGGAGCCGACCACGGCGCCGTCGGCGCGGCGCACCGTGCCGCCGGCCACCACCACCTCGATGCGCGGATGGCGGTACAGCAGCATCGCGACGTTGAGGTTGTTGGTGATGACCAGCAGATCCTCATGCGAGGTCAGCGCGCTCGCGACCTCTTCCGTGGTGGTGCCGATATTGATGAACAGTGAGCAGCCGTTCGGAATCCGTGCCGCCGCGGCAGCTCCGATCGCCTTCTTCTCCTCGGCGGCGACGAAGCGGCGCGCCTCGTAGGCGAGGTTCTCGACGCCCGAGGCGATGATCGCGCCGCCATGGATGCGCGTCAGAGAGCGCTGGTCGCAGAGATCGTTGAGGTCCTTGCGGATGGTCTGCGCCGACACCTCGAATCGCTTGGCGAGGTCTTCGACCATGACCCGGCCGAACGCGCGCGCGATGTTGAGGATTTCAGTCTGGCGATGGGAGAGTCCGGCCACGGCGGCCCCCTTGAAACGGCGAGTCGCCCATGGTGCGACCGTTCGGCACGGAGGTCAACGTGCAGTGCCGGGTCAGGGAAGGCCTGGGCGAAGGTGGACGCTTCGCCCGGGCCACACGCAATGACGCGAAGGCGCTCTACGAAGCCATCTCCATGGATTGACCGGTGAGCAGCCGGCGCGCCGCGCGCTCGGCCTCGCGCGCATTGCGGAAGATCTGACCTTCAAGGCGGTCGAAAAGGTGCGATGCAGCAAAGAATTGATATCCACGCGTATCGCGCACCACGATACCCGCCGTCTGCGAACTCACTTCGATCACGTAACTGTCGGACATTGTCAGCCTCGGTTTGACTTCGGCCCGACAACGGAGTTGCTGGCTGTTTGTTCCTCGATTATTTGCGCGGCGAAGCGCCGAAAACTCCGGGTTTTTGCAATCAAACCACGCTCCGGACTCAGTTTCGACGCGTTTCCTTTCACACCGAATCAGCGGCACTGGCGCGCGAAAAATGTCAGGTTTCGATCGTCGCGCCGTCGCGCTGAATTGGTTGCGGATGGCCCTGCTCGTCGATCGAGACATAGGTGAAATTGCCGTCGGTCACGAGGATCGACTGCTGCTCGCGGCGGCGCAGCACCCAGGCCTCGAGATGCACCGTGATCGAGGTGCGGCCGATGCGCACCAGATTGGCGTGGACGGAGACGAGATCGCCGACATTGACCGCCTTGCGGAAGTTCATCGCGTCGATCGCGACCGTCACGGTGCGCGACTTCGCCACCTTGGAGGCGAACACGCCGCCACCGAGATCCATCTGGCTGAGCAGCCAGCCGCCGAAGATGTCGCCATTGGCATTGGTGTCGGCCGGCATCGCCAGCGTGCGGATGCAGAGATCGCCTTTCGGCTCGGCGTCGGTGCTGAGCGGCGCGTGAGCATGGGCGTCGGTCACTTGCGAGTTGGTCACTTGCGAATCGCTCACTTGAATGCCTCCCAGCCGGGATCCGGCGCAAATCGTCCGCCGAACTTGCGCATCAAGGCCTGCATGGCCGATACCACATTGTCGACGCCGCGGCTGCGCGCATAGTTGAGCGGCCCGCCGCGGAACGGGGCATAGCCGGTGCCGAAGATCATCGCGCCGTCGACCATATCGGGATTGTCGACGATGCCTTCGCGCAAGGCGGCGACGCAGACATTCGAGATCGGCAGCACCAGGCGGTCGATCATCTCATCGGTGACCCGGGGACCGGTCTCCGGCAGCGGCGCCTTTTCCGCCTTGCCGTCCTTCCAGGTGTAGAAGCCCTTACCGGTCTTGCGGCCGAGCTCGCCTTTGGCGACTTTTTCACGCAACCATGCAGGCGTCGGCGGCAGCGTGTCGCCGAACTTCGAGCGCAGCATGTCGCCGACATCGAGGCAGATATCGAGGCCGACCTGGTCGGCGAGTTCAATCGGCCCCATCGGCATGCCGAACTCGACGGCGGCCGCGTCGATCAGGCGCTGGTCGGTCTTCTCGTCCAGCATCATCATCGCTTCCAGCATGTAGGGCGTCAGCGCGCGGTTGACGAGGAAGCCGGGCGAGCTCCTCACCGGCAGCGGCAGGCGGTCGATGGCGCCGACGAAAGCGAGCGCCTCCTTGAGCATCGCCGCATCGGTGCCGTCATGGCTGACGACCTCGACGAGTTGCAGCCGCGACACCGGATTGAAGAAGTGCAGGCCAAGCAGCCGCTCCGGCCGTGCCAGCGTGGTGCGCAGATCCTGCAGCGGGATGCTCGACGTATTGGTGGCGAGGATCGCGCCGGGCTTCAGCTTCGGCTCGAGGGAGGCATAGACCTTCTGCTTCAGCTCGAGCTTTTCCGGCACCGCCTCGATGATCAGATCGGCATTGCGGACGCCCTCGCCGTCCATGTCGGGAATCAGCCGGTCGAGCGCGTCGCGCTGGTCGATCCGCTTGCGCATGATCTTGCTGAACAACTCTGACGCTCGTTTCATGGCGCCCGCGATCGGCTCGGCTTTCATGTCGGCCAAGGTCACGCGCATGTCCTGGTTGGCGCACCAGGCCGCGATATCGCCGCCCATCGCGCCGGCGCCGATGACCTGGACGTGCACAACCTTGTTGCCGCTGCCGGCGAGCTTCTTCATCTGCTCGCGCAGGAAGAACACGCGGATCAGGTTCTGCGCGGTCGGTGTCACCATCAGATTGGCGAACGAGGCCTTCTCCGCATTCAGCATCGCCGTGCGGTTGCCGGCGTGCCTCTCCCACAGATCGATCAGCGCATAGGGCGCCGGGTAATGCTTGCGTGGTGCCGCCTTCTCGGCCTCGCTGCGCATCCGCGAGGCGAGGAAGCCCCTGACCGGACCAAGATTGAGGATCGAGTTGAGCACGCCGGGCCTGGCGCGCTTCAGCCGGCCGAACACCGCGTCCTTCACCGCGTTGCGGACATGGCGCTCCTGGGTGACGGCGTCGACCAGGCCGAGCGCCTTGGCGCGGCGCGCGTCGATGGTCTTGCCGGTCAGCATCAAGGTCATCGCCTGCATCGGGTTGACCAGCTCGGTGAAGCGCACGGTGCCGCCAAGACCTGGATGCAGGCCGAGCATCACCTCTGGGAAACCGAACCTGGCATCGTCGATCGCGATCCGCATCTGGCAGGCCAGCGCGACCTCGAGGCCGCCGCCGAGGCAGAAGCCGTGGATGACGGCGACCGAGGGCACGCGCAGCGCCTCGAGCCGGTCGATCACCGCATGGGCGCGACCGATCGCGGTCTCGACCGCGCTGGAATCGCTGGCGCCGCGAAACTCATTGACGTCAGCGCCGGCGATGAAGCCGCTTGGCTTGGCCGAGCGCACCACGAGACCCGTCGGCCGCTGGTTCTCCAGCGCCGCGACGATGGCATCGAGCTCCTCGAGTAGATCGGCGGACAGCATGTTGGCGCTGGCGCCGGCGCGGTCGAACAGCAGCCAGGCGATACCGTCGTCATCGCGCGTCAGCTTGAAATTCTTGTAGGGGCTGTCGGCGGCAGGCTTCGGCCCGAGCTCGAGCACGCGATCGGCGAGAAGGTCCATGATCCGTGAATCCATGATCACACCGTCTCTATCAACATCGCGCCGCCCTGCCCGCCACCGATGCATTCGGTGGCGACGCCGCGCCTGGTGCCGAGCCGCTTCATCGCATTGACCAGATGTAGCACGATGCGGTTGCCGCTGGTGCCGACCGGATGGCCGAGGCTGATCGCGCCGCCGTCGACGTTCAACTTCGCGCGGTCGATCTCGCCGGCCGCGCCATCGAGCCCAAGGATCTCGCGGCAGAATTTTTCGTCGTTCCATGCCGCGAGGCAGCCCAGCACCTGGGTGGCGAAGGCCTCGTTCAGCTCCCAGGTCTCGACATCCTGCAAGGTCAGGCTATTGCGCTTGAGCAGCGCGCTCGCCGAGAGCACCGGGCCGAAGCCCATGATCGAGGGATCAAGCGCCGACCATTGGCTGTCGAGGATGACGGCCTTCGGCGTCAGCCCGTGCTTGGCCACCGCCTTCTCCGACGCCAGGATCACCCAGGAGGCGCCGTCGGTGATCTGCGAGGAATTGCCGGCGGTGACCTGGCCCCACGGACGCTCGAACACCGGCTTCAGCTTTGCGAGCGTCTCGGGCGTCGAGTTCGGTCGGACGCCGTCGTCATGGTCGAAGAACTTGCCGTCGCGGGAGAACGCGGTCTCGACCTCGCCCTTGAGAAAGCCCTGCTGCTGCGCGTTGGCCAGCCGCTGATGGCTCTCGGCGGCATACGCATCAGACTGCGCGCGCGTAATGCCGAAGAGATGACCGACCTTCTCGGCGGTCTGCCCCATGTTGAGCTCGGTGATCGGGTCGGTCAGCCCGCGCTCGAGGCCGATGATCGGCTTGAAGTAGCTCGGCTTCACCTTCAGCGCCGCGGCGATCTTGGCACCTAGCCCCTTGGCGCCGGCGAAGCCGGCAAACCAGCGTACGCCGGAATTGGGCCAGACCAGCGGCGCGTGGCTCAAGGCTTCGGCACCGCCGGCGAGGATCAGGTCGGAGATGCCCTCGCGGATGTAGCGATAGCCGGTGTCGATCGACTGCATGCCGGAGCCGCAATTGATCTGCACCGTGAAGGCGACCATCTGCTCGCCCATGCCGAGCCTGAGAGCCGCAACGCGCGCCGGGTTCATCTCGTCGGCGATCACGTTGACGCAGCCGAGGATGACCTGGTCGAAGGCGGTGGGCGCGAAAGGCTGCCGTGCCAGCAGCGGCCGACCGCATTGTACGGCAAGATCGACCGGGGTGAACGGGCCGGGACCGGAGCGCGCCTTCAGGAACGGCGTCCGGCTGCCGTCGACAATAAAGACTGGTCGCGCCATCAGCTCGCCGCCCTCTGCTCACCAAGCTCCTGGAAGAACTGATGCACGTCGGCGGATTTCTTGTAAATCGGGGACAGCGCCTCCGGCGCAAAATCATCGACCTCGATGACTTTGGCGACGGCCTCGTGGGCAGCGGCGAGCTTCCCGCCGTCGGCCTCGGCGATGACGCCCTTCTTGACCGCCTCCCTCCAGTCATGGAGGCAAGCCGCGCGCAACTGCTTGGCGGCGTCCTCGGCCTCGGTGACGAGGCGGAAGGCCTTCTCCAGCCGCGCGATGCCGCCGTCATCCTCGACAAAGGCGAGGTCCGGCGTCAGGCGATCGCGCGCAGCCGACGGCGACAGCACGAGCTGCGCGCATTGCTGCACGACGCGATCGGACGGGCCGGTGACGCGGGCGCCGAACGGCTGGATCAGGAATTTCAGCAGCCACGCCACCGGGCGGTTCGGCAGATTGGCGAAGATTTCCGCAAAGCGGTTCTCGATGGTCTTGAAGCCGGATGCCATGCACCATTCGAGCGCGGGAAGATCCTCCTTCTGCCGGCCCTCGTCCTGCCAGCGCTTGAGCGCGGCGGAGAGCAAATACAGTTCGGACAGGATGTCGCCGAAGCGCGCGGAGAGCATCTCCTTGCGCTTCAGCGCGCCGCCGAGGGTGAGCAACGCCATGTCGGCGCACAGCGCGAATGCCGACGAATAGCGCGACAGCTGGCGATAGAACTCGGTCGCATCGCCGGCATCCGGTGCCGGCGCGAACAAGCCGAAACTCCAGCTGCGGCCCCAGGCGCGGAACATGGTCGCAAAGCTGTGGCCGATATGTTTCCAGAACGCGGTGTCGAACGCGGTCAGGCCCTTGTCGCGGTCGGTCTCGCCGAGCGCGTTCATCTCCTGCAACAGATAGGGATGCGCGCGGATCGCGCCCTGCCCGAACACGATCAGATTACGGGTCAGGATGTTGGCGCCCTCGACCGTGATGCCGACCGGCACCGAGCGGTAGAGCCCGCCGAGATAATTCTGCGGCCCGTCGATCACGGCCTTGCCGCCATGGATGTCCATGGCGTCGTCGATCGCGATCCGCATCCGCTCGGTGGCGTGCAGCTTCATGATCCCGGAGATGACGGCGGGATGATGCCCCTCATTCAGTGCCGCGCAGGTCAGCCGCCGCGCGGCGTCGAGCAGATAGGCCGTGCCGGCAATCCGCGCGAGCGGCTCCTCGATGCCTTCGAATTTCGAGATCGAGATGCCGAACTGCTCGCGGATGCGGGCATAGGCGCCGGTGGTGCGCGCGGCATAGGCAGCGCCGGCGGCCGACAACGACGGCAGCGAGATGCCGCGGCCGGCGGCGAGCGCCGTCATCAGCATCTTCCAGCCCTGACCGAGCCGCTCCTGCCCGCCGATGATGTAGTCGAGCGGGATGAAGACGTCCTTGCCCCAGTTCGGGCCGTTCTGGAACACCTGCATCGCCGGCAGATGGCGGTGGCCGATCGAGACGCCGGGCAGATGCGTCGGGATCAGCGCGACGGTGATGCCGAGCTCCTCCTCGCTGCCGACGAGGTGATCGGGATCATAGGCCTTGAAGGCAAGGCCGAGCAGCGTCGCGACCGGGCCGAGCGTGATGTAGCGCTTGTGCCAGTTGAGCCTCAAGCCGAGCACCTCGCGGCCTTCGAAATTGCCCTTGCAGATGATGCCGGTGTCGATCATCGAGGCGGCGTCCGAGCCGGCCTCCGGGCTGGTCAGGCCGAAGCAGGGAATGTCCTGGCCGGAGGCGAGGCGCGGCAGCCATTTGTCCTGCTGCTCCTTGGTGCCGAAGCGCATCAAGAGTTCACCCGGCCCGAGCGAGTTCGGCACCATCACGGTGACGGCCGCGGTCAGCGAGCGCGACGAGATCTTGCGCACCACTTCGGAATGCGCGTAGGGCGAGAAGCCGAGACCGCCGAATTCCTTCGGGATGATCATGCCGAAGAATTTTTTGGCCTTGATGAAGGCCCAGACCTCGGGCGGCAGATCGCGCCATTCCCAGTTGATCTTCCACTCGTCGAGCATCCTGCAGAGCTCGTCGACCGGACCGTGCAGGAAGGCTTGCTCTTCCTCGGTCAATCTGGCCGGCGCGAACGCCAGCAATTTCGACCAGTCGGGGTTGCCGGTGAATAGATCGGCGTCCCACCAGACGTCGCCGGCTTCCAGCGCCTCGCGCTCGGTGTCCGACATCGTCGGCAGCACGCCGCGCGCCCAGGAGAAGATCGGTTTTGTCATATAGTCGCGGCGGAAGCTCATGGCGGATCCTCATGAAACGGCGGCGCGGATGGGTGATCTTATCGGAAAGTGCCGTTCACCGGTGAACACTTCGCTTCGCAGATAAAGCGAAATTGACGCGGCCCAGGCGCCATTCTGTTAACGGCAGGCCACGCGTTCAGTTCCGAAAGCTGAGCTGCGACAATCAGGTAGCCGGGGATGGCGCAGACGCCATCCCCATGCAGGACGAGCTAGGCGGCCGCTCCCTGGGTTGCGGTATAGACCGCGTAGAGCGACTGGCTTGCGGCCATGAACAGACGGTTGCGCTTGGGACCACCGAAGGTGATGTTGCCGCAGACCTCGGGCAGCCGGATGCGGCCGAGCAGCTTGCCTTCCGGCGACCACACCGTCACGCCGCTGTAACCGACCGCGCGACCGGCATTGCTCGAGCACCAGACATTGCCGTTGACGTCGCAGCGGATGCCGTCCGGTCCGCACTTCACGCCGTCGATCGTGAAATCGCTGAACCGCTTGCCGTTGGAAAGCTTGTTGTCGGCGCCGATATCGAACACGAAAACGTCGCCCTTACCGCCAGGGCCGCTATCGCCCGGTCCCTTGCCGGTCGAGACCACGTAGAGCTTCTTGTAGTCGGGCGAGAAGCAGAGGCCGTTCGGATCCGGCACCTGGTCCTCGCTGACCACGAGATCGACGCGGCCGGACGGGTCGATGCGATAGCAATTGGTCGGCAGTTCGCGCTTGGCCGGCACGAAGCCCGCCGGCTGGCCGATCCGGGGATTGAGCTTGCCGGCCGGATTGCCCGGGCCGCCCGCGGCATCAGGCTCGCCTTCATAGAGCTGGCTGCCATAGGGCGGATCGGTGAACCAGTAGCTGCCGTCGGGATGCGCGACGACGTCGTTCGGCGAGTTCAGCCGCTTGCCTTGATAGGAATCCGCGAGCACGGTCGCGGTGCCGTCATTCTCGTAGCGCGTCACGCGGCGGGTGAGATGTTCGCAGGACAGCTGGCGGCCCTGGAAGTCGAACGAATTGCCGTTCGAGTAGTTCGACGGCGTGCGGAAGACGCTGACATGGCCGTCATCTTCCGACCAGCGCATCTGCCGGTTGTTCGGGATGTCGCTCCACAGCAGATAGCGGCCCTGCGAACTCCAGGCCGGGCCGTCCGCCGACAACAGGCCGGTATAGAGGCGCTTGATCGAGGTGTTGGGCTGGGCAAGGTCGTTGAAGGACGGATCGACCGCGATGATGTCGGGGTCCCAGAAATAGGTGGTCGGCGCACCGCGCGGACTGAAGTCGCGCGGCGGGCTGGTGATCGTCGTCGGCGGCCCGACCGGCGCGGGCGCGTTCTGGGCCAGCGCGCTGCCGATGCCCGCGACGGCGGCGGCGGAAACCGCCAGTCCCTGAACCAGCGTGCGCCGTGAAACATTCGGATCGCGTTGTTCTTCGTTCGGATCGCTCCGCTCGTGGCGTGTCATCGCATCCTCCCACTCTGTTGGCCGGCCGTTGATCCGGCCTGGCGGGTGGAGGTTAGACTGCTCTCGGAGAGGTTGCGAGTGACGGTTTTTCATCCCCGCGCGCGGAAATTTCACATTGTTGTGGTGCGGGCCGTCGTTGCGGAGCGCACGAATCCGCAGCGGAGCAACGTCTCTTACCTCGCCCCGCTTGCGGGGAGAGGTCGAAATTCAAGCGCAGCTTGAATTTCGGGTGAGGGGGTACAGGTCTCACGACCATCATAACTGGTGGAAGCAGCCCCTCACCCTACCCTCTAAGAGCGAGCTTCGCTCGTCTCGACCCCGTGAAGAACGGGGAGAGGGAGGATAGAGCAGCACTCAATCCGGCCGGATCATCTCGAACATGTTTTCCGGCTTGATCTCGAAGTAGTCGCCGCGGCGGCCGGCGCGGACGATCGGGTGCGCGAGACCGGTCTGGTAGACGCCGTCCTTGATGAAGGCCTTGTCGATGTGGACGGCGACGACCTCGCCGAGCGTCAGCCACGCCTCGGCCTTCTTGCCGTCGGCGCCCTGGAGCTGGACGATCTGGCTGACTTTGCATTCGAACGACACCGGGCTTTCGGCGACCCGCGGCACGTTGACGAGCTTGCCGGCGACCTGCGTGAGGCCCGCGAGCCTGAACTCGTCGACATCGCGCGCGACATGCGCCGCGGTCGCGTTCATGTGCCTGGCGAGATCCATCGTCGCCAGATTCCAGACGAACTCGCCGGTGTCCTGGATGTTGGCGACGCTGTCCTTCCAGTTGGTGGAGGAGAAGCCGATGATCGGCGGCACGTAGCAGAAGGCGTTGAAGAAGCTGTAGGGCGCGAGGTTGACGTTGCCGCTTTTGTCGCGCGAGGAGATCCAGCCGATCGGCCGCGGCGCCACGATGGCGTTGAACGGGTCGTGCTTCAGGCCGTGGCCGTTCTTCGGCTCGTAGAAATGCAGGTCTTTGGCGGTCACAGCTGAATCTCTCTCTTTGTCATTCCGGGATGGTCCGAAGGACCAGAACCGGAATCTCGAGATTCCACAATGCGCGATTGCGCATTGGGGTTCGATGCTTACGCATCGCCCCGGAATGAGAAAGGAGTTAACTGACGAAAATGTCAGCCCTGGCGCTCAATTGGCGCGCGCGCGCGGCGACAGGCCGGCGATGACGAAATCGATCATCTGGTCGATGGTCGGGCCCGGCTTGGTGGCGCATTGGGCGATCATCTGCGGGTGGAAGAACCGCATCATCGCGGTGCAGGCGCACAGCGAGGCAACCTCCAGGTCCCTGACCTCGAACTCGCCCGAGGCCGCACCTTGCGCGATCACCTCGCCGATGATGCGGGCGATCAACTCCATATGCGCAACGCAGACCCCCCAGTCCTCCTGCATCGCGATTTCGACCATCTCGTGCAGCTTGGAATTGCCGACATAGCGCTCGGTGTTCATGCGATTGATGGTCGTCATCATCTCACGCAAGCGCGTCGCGGCCGGCCCCTCGGATCGCGCAATGCGCTGTGCCTCGATCTCGACCTCGCCCATCAGGCCGCGCGCCACGCCTTCGTGGATCGACTTCTTCGAATCGAAGAAGCGGTACACGTTGGCGGGGCTCATCCGCAGCTCTTTGGCGATGTCGGCGACCGTCGTCTTCTGATACCCGATCTGCCGGAACAAGCGCTCCGCCACCACGAGAATCCGCTCGCGGGTGTCGGTTTCGCTATGTTCCGAGATCAGTGTCATGTTGGCCTGCTCAATCTTCAATTATTCGGCCGCTTCAGCAAGCGGAAATGCGCGTTGCGCATCGCCGGCATGCTGCGGCGCAGTATCGGTTTGCTCTGAGCCGCTTTCCTCGAGGGTCTTGCGGAACCAGAGGGCGTAAAGGCCCGGCAGATACAGCAAGGTCAGGAAAGTCGCAACAAACAAACCGCCCATGATGGTGATCGCCATCGGGCCCCAGAACGCCGAGCGCGACAGCGGGATCATGGCGAGGATGGCGGCCAGGGCCGTCAGCACCACCGGCCGGGCGCGCCGGACGGTGGCTTCGACGATCGCCTCGCGCCGGGTCAGGCCGGACGCCACGTCGCTCTCGATCTGATCGACCAGAATCACCGCGTTGCGCATGATCATGCCGGCGAGCGCGATCAGGCCGAGCAGCGCCACGAAGCCGAACGGCTGGTTGGCGACGTTCAGCCCCAGCGAGGCGCCGACGATGCCGAGCGGCGCGGTCAGGAACACCAGGAACAAGCGCGAGAAGCTCTGCAGCTGGATCATCAGCAGCGTCAGCATCACCATCACCATCACGGGGAAGAGGATGAAGATCGACGCATTGCCCTTGGCGGATTCCTCGAACGCCCCGCCCGGCTCGATCCGGTAAGCCGGCTCGAGATGGGCCTGGATGTCCTTCAGCTTCGGCGAGATCTGGTTGGTGACGTCGGGCGCCTGCACGCCGTCGACGACGTCGGAGCGCACGGTGATCGCCATGTCGCGGTTGCGCCGCCACAGGATCGGCTCCTCATGCGCATATTCGATCTTGGCAATCTGCTGCAGCGGGACGGCGACGCCGTTGCGCGTGGTGATGGTGAGATCGCCGACGCGGCCGAGATCGAGCCGCTCGGACGGCACCGCGCGGGCGACCACGCCGACCTTCTCGATGCCGTCGCGGATCGTGGTGACCGGCGCGCCCGAGATCAGCATCGCCAGCGCCTGCGAGACGTCCTGCGGGGTCAGGCCGAGCGCACGCGCCCGATCCTGGTCGACGGCGAGCTTCAGGTAGGGCGACTGCTCGTTCCAGTCGAGCTGGACGTCCTTGACGTTCTTGTTCTGGCGCATGACGTCGCGCACCTGGTAGGCGATGTCGCGCACCTTGTTGGCATCGGGGCCGATCACGCGGAACTGGACCGGGAAGCCGACCGGCGGACCGAAATTGAAGCGGTCGACCCGGACCCGTGCCTCGTTCAAAGCGCCGTCGGCGGCGGCCTGCTCGATCTTGGCCTTGACGCGCTCGCGCGCCTCGACGTTCTTGGCGAGGATCACGATCTCGGCAAAGGCCTCGTTCGGCAGCTGCGGGTTGAGGCCGAGCCAGAAGCGCGGCGAGCCCTGGCCGACATAGGCGGTGTAGGTCTGGATATCGTCATCGCCCTTCAGCAGCCCTTCGGCCTGCTTCACCGCCTTCTCGGTGACGTTGAAGGCGGTGCCCTCGGGCAGACGCAGCTGCAGGAACAGCTCGGGCCGCTCCGACAGCGGGAAGAACTGCTGCTGGACGTGGCCGAACGCAACGATGGAGGCAACGAAGACGCCGACGGTCGCCGCCACCACCTTGATGCGGTGATCGACGCACCACTGCACCACGCTGCGCAGGCCGCGATACATCCGCGTCTCGTAGATCGCGTGCGGATCGTGGTTCTGGTGCACCTTGATGTTGGGCAACAGCTTGACGCCGATATAGGGCGTGAAGATCACCGCGACGAACCAGGACGCGACCAGCGAGATCGCCACGATCCAGAAGATGCCGCCGGCATATTCGCCGACCGCCGAATTGGCAAAGCCGATGGGGAGGAAGCCAGCGGCCGTGACCAGCGTCCCCGTGAGCATCGGAAACGCGGTGGATTCCCAGGCAAAGGACGCCGCCTTCATGCGGTCCCAGCCCTGCTCCATCTTCACCACCATCATCTCGACCGCGATAATGGCGTCGTCGACCAGAAGGCCGAGCGCAATGATCAGCGCGCCGAGCGTGATGCGGTGCAGGTCGAGCGACATTGCGTTCATCACGATGAAGACGATGCCGAGCACCAGCGGCACCGACAGCGCGACTACGATGCCGGTGCGCCAGCCGAGCGCGACAAAGGAGACGAACAGCACGATCGCGAGCGCCTCGACGAAGGAGTGCACGAACTCGCCGACGGCGTGCTCGACCACCTTGGGCTGGTCGGCGATCTGCTGGACATCGACGCCTGCGGCACCGCCTTCAGGAACTCGGCGGTCGCCTTCTGGACCTCCTTGCCGAGCTCGAGGATGTTGGCGCCCTTGGCGGTGACGACGCCGATGCCGAGCGCCGGCTTGCCTTCCTGACGCACCACGAAGCTCGGCGGATCGACATAGCCGTGAGAGACGGTCGCGATATCGCCGAGCCGGAACACGCGGCCGTTGCTCTCGACCGGCGTCTCGGCAACCGCCTTGACGCCGTCAAGCGCGCCGGTGACGCGCAGCGGCACGCGCTGCGATGAGCTCTCGACGGTACCGGCCGGGGTGACGTTATTCTGCTTGGCGAGCGAGTTCGAACAGCGCCTGCGGCGTGATGCCGAGCGTCGCCAGCTTGGCATGCGAGAACTCGACGAAGATACGCTCGTCCTGGGTGCCGTAGAGATCGATCTTGGTCACGCCGGGCACCTTCAGCAGGCGCTGGCGAAAACCCTCCGCGACCTTTTTGAGCTGCGCATAATTGGCGCCGTCGCCGGTCATCATATAGAGGATCGAATCGACGTCGGAGAATTCGTCGTTGACGACGGGACCGAGGATGCCGGAGGGCAGCTCGCCCTGCACATCGACCAGCTTCTTGCGCAACAGATAAAAGAGATAGGGCACGTCCTTCGGCGAAGTCGAATCCTTGAAGGAGACCTGCATCGCCGTGAAGCCCGGCTTGGAATAGGTCTGCACCTTGTCGAAGAACGGCAGCTCCTGCAGTTTCTTCTCAATGGGATCGGCGACCTGCATCTGCATTTCCTGCGAGGTCGCGCCCGGCCACATCACCGAGACGTTCACCACCTTGACGGTGAAGAACGGATCCTCGGCGCGGCCGAGCTTCTCGTAGGAGAAGAAGCCCGCGGCGGCGAGGATGATCATCAGGAACAGGACCAGCGTCGGATGGCCGACCGCCCAGGCTGAAAGGTTGAAGCGCTTCATCGAACTCTCCAAGTTCTAGACCAGTCCCAGAACCGTTTCCGCTGCTATGCGAGGGTTAGAACGACAGCGACGACACGACCCGCACCTTCTGGCTCGGATCGAGTTTCTGCACACCGAGGGCGACCACCTTGGCGCCATCGTCGACGCCGCCGGAGATGACGACGTTGTTGCTCTCATAGGCCTTCACCTTGACCGGCTTCAGCGCGATGTCGCCCTTGTCGTCGACGATGTAGAGCGAGGGATCGCCGCCCTGGCTGTACAGCGCCGACAGCGGCAACTTGGCGACGCGCTCGCTCGCCTTGTCGGCCAGCGTCAGCGTCGCGGTCATGCCGAGCGAAACCGCCTCGTCGGCGCCCGGCAGCGAGAATTTTGCGAGATAGGTGCGGGTGGCGGGATCGGCCTGCGGCGCGACCTCGCGCAGCCTGGCGGCATAGCTCTTCTTGGCGTCCGACCACAGCGTCACCGTGGCTACGCCCGACCTGGCACGAGCAAGAAGCGTCTCTGGGATCGCGACGACAGCTTCCTTCTCGCCAAGTCGGGCGACACGGATCGAAGCCTGGCCCGCGGCAACCACCTGGCCGGGCTCGATCATGGTCGCTGTGACGACACCCCGGGTGTCGGCCACCAGCGTTGCATAAGAGAGGGAATTCCTGGTCAGCTCGACCGAACGCTCGGCGCGGTTCAGCCGGGCGCGGGCCTCGTCGCCGGCGGCCTTGGCGGAATTGAGCGCCGCATCGGTGGTCCAGCCCTTGGCCTTCAGATCCTTGGCGCGCTGCTCGGCGGCCGCGGCCTGAGCCAGCACGCCGGTGGCGGCGCGGAATTCAGCCTCCGCCTGCTCGGCCTGCAGCTTCAGGTCGACCTCGTCGAGGGTGGCCAAGGGCTGGTCGACGTCGACTGTCTGTCCGACCTCGACCAGCCGCTTGGCCACCTTGCCGGCAACCCGAAAGCCCATATCGGCTTCGATACGGGGCTTGATGGTGCCGACAAAGCTGCGCTCAGGGGTTTCGGCTTCATAATGGACGGTCGCCACCAAGACGGGGCGCCCCGGATCGGCGTTTTCGGCCGCCTTTTCGTTGCAGCCGGTCAGCGCGAACACCGCGAAAGCCAATGATGCTCCCGTCAAGAGCCTGTAATAGCTCGAGAAAACGGAACGAACGAACATCTGAAATCTCCATCGGGCTGACGACTGATGAAGAGTATCGATTTATCACTGATAAATGTCAATATTCGTCAGTGATAACCAATTCGTGAGCACGGGTCGGAAGCGGCGCGAGAGTTGCGATGTGGAGCTCGGAAAATGCGTCGCTACTTCGCGCCGGCGAACTCGGTTTTGGTCTCGTGGCTGCCGAGGAAAACCAGCAGGCCCGCGGCAAGCGGCAACAGCGACAGCACAAGCAGGCCGGTCGACGTGCTGCCGGTGGCTTCCTTGACCCAGCCGATCAGATAGGGCCCGCCGAAACCGGCGAGGTTGCCGATCGAGTTGATCAGCGCGATCGCGCCGGCCGCGGCAGTGCCGGAGAGCCAGGCGGTCG
Organism: Bradyrhizobium sp. BR 1433; assembly: GCF_051547665.1. Lineage (NCBI taxonomy): Bacteria > Pseudomonadati > Pseudomonadota > Alphaproteobacteria > Hyphomicrobiales > Nitrobacteraceae > Bradyrhizobium > Bradyrhizobium sp. BR 1433. The sequence continues at coordinate 6,950,663 of NZ_JBPUGG010000001.1, read as the reverse complement.
GCAGCGTCCAGAACACCGCGAACGTGCAGAACACGCCGATCGCGGCGACCGTCAGCACCACCATCGTCATGACCGGATCGGTGATGTAGCTGGAGACGGCGAGCGCCAGCGCGGTCAGCAGCAGTGGCGCGCCGACATGGAACACGCGCTCGCGCGTAGCATCGGAACGGCGCGCCCACAGGATCATCGCGACGGTGCCGAATGCGTACGGAATCGCGGTGACGAAGCCGGTCTGCGCGTTGGTGAGACCGAACGCCTTGACGATCTGCGGCAGCCAGAACTGCATGCCGTAGAGCGAGGCGACGAAACCGAAATAGATCGCGCTGAGCGCCAGCACCTTCGGCGAGGACAGCGCCTCGCCCAGCGTGAAATGCTTCGCCGCCTGCTTGGCCGCGACCTCGGCGTCGAGCTTCGCCTTGAGCCACGCCTTCTGCTCGGCCGAGAGCCAATCGGCCTTCTCCGGCCGGTCGGTCAGATAGAACCAGGTGACGATGCCGAGCAGCACCGAGGGAACGCCCTCGATGACGAACAGCCACTGCCAGCCCTTCAAGCCCATCACGCCGTCGAGGCCGAGCAACAGGCCGGAGATCGGCGCGCCGATCACGGTCGAGATCGGCACCGCGAGCGCGAAGGCGGCGAGGAAGCGCGCACGATACTCGGCTGGGTACCAGTAGGTCAGATAGAGGATGATGCCGGGGAAGAAGCCGGCCTCGGCCACCCCGAGGAGGAAGCGCAGCGCATAGAAGCTGTGCTCGTCATAGACCGCCGCCATCAACGCCGAGAGGATGCCCCAGCTCACCATGATGCGGGCGATCCACTTGCTGGCGCCGAACCGCTCCAGCGCCAGGTTGCTCGGCACCTCGAAGATGAAATAGCCGATGAAGAAGATGCCGGCGCCGAACGAGAACACCACCGGCGAGAATTTCAGCTCGCTGTTCATGGTGAGCGCGGCGAAACCGAGATTGACGCGGTCGAGATAGGAGAAGAAGTAGGCCAGGATCAGGAACGGGATCAGCCGCCAGGAGATCGCGCGGATCGTCGACGTCTCGGTCTCGCTGCGGGCGCCGCGATCGGGCGCGATGGTTGCTGTCTGGCTCATGAGCTTTCCCCGGGTGTTGCTTGCCGTGAGGATTATTGGCTGGCTCCGCTTTGAGCAATGGCAAAAACTCATAGCTCACAGCGCAAACGGAAACCCCTGTGCGTTTTGTCCACGGGGTCATTGCGAGCGAAGCGAAGCAATCCACTTATCCGCTTGTGGCGCGTTGGATTGCTTCGCGGAGCCTGTCATCGGGCGCGCGTTCGCGCGACCCGTTGGCTCGCAATGACGGAGAGCCAGCCCTATTCAGCGAGCTGGAAGCGCTCGAAGCGGTCGAGCTCTTCCTCGATGCGCCGCTTCAGCTCCTTGCGTGCCGCCTGCTTCTTGCCGTTGCCGACCCAGCTCCATTTCTGCATCAGGAGCTTCTTGTTCTGCCGGTCGGTCTTGAGGTCGAGGGCGGCGACGATGTCGTCGCCGACCAGCACCGGCAGCGCGAAATAGCCGAACAGGCGCTTCTCCTTCGGCACATAGGCCTCGAAACGGTGGCCATAGCCGAAGAACAGCTCGGTGCGCTTGCGCTGGATGATCAGCGGATCGAACGGCGAGAGGATGTGAACCAGGGTGGGATCGCCCTCGCCGGTCGCGTCCAGCACCTCGGGCCGCGCCCAATGCTCCTGCTTGCCGGCGCCTTCCAGCCCGACCCGGACCAGCTCCTTGCGGCGCAGGCGCGCCTCGATCAGGCTGCGCACCGCCTTCTTGCTCGGCGCATCGAGATGGCAGATCGAATCCAGGCTGACGATGCCCTGCGAGCGCAGCGCGCGGTCGAGCAGATAGGCGGTCCGGGCCGAGGCCGGGGCCGGCTTCGGCGGCTTGTCCCAGCCGAAGTGCCGGGTCATCAGCTCATAGGTCTTCAGCATGCCGGCGCGCTCGCTGATCGTGACCACGCCGCCATAGAAGGCGAGCTGCAACGCGCGCTTGGAGGGCTTGCGGCTCTGCCAGAGATGCTCCTTCTCGGTCAGCACGTCGTCATCGATGTCGCGGATGGTCAGCGGACCGGCACGGAGCAGCCGCAGCACCTTGCGCGTATCCGCCGGGGTCACCGACGAGAACCATTTGTGGCCCTCGCGCTTGTGCGCCTTCATCGCCGGCAGGAAGATGCCGATGTCCTTGGACGGAATGTAGGACAGCGCGTGCGTCCAGTACTCGAACACGCTCTTGTCACGGCTCTGCGCCTGCTTGAGGTCGGTGCGGCGGTAGTCCGGAATGCGGGTGAACAGGATGTGGTGATGGCAGCGCTCGATCACGTTGATGGTGTCGATCTGCACATAGCCGAGATGATCGACGGCGGCGGCCACCGCTGGCGCCCCCTCGCCGAACGGCACCTGGGTATCGAGCCGCTGCGCGCGCAGCCAGATATGGCGGGCGGCAGCATTGTTCAACGAAAGGGGTTCGGCGGCGCGGGACATTGCCCCAGCAATGTAGTGAGATTCGCGCCCCTTTGGAGAGCCGCGCGGCGGAAATCAGCTCCGCATCATTCGCGGCTACGGCGATCCGACGACCCGCCGCAACCACGGAACGTCCCCGATCGCCGCCGCGAGCGCGGCGCTTTCTCCATGGAAGATGCGGGACGAATGACCGCCGACCGGAAACCAGCCGCGACCATCCTCGACGTCCCGCCGATATTCCTCGAAGCCGATCGTGCCGTCCGGGCGAAGGAAGATATCGACGCAGCGCAAGGCGGCTTCGTCATTGATCGAGCGGAGGACGCGATTGACGTGGGCCATGATGTCCTCGCTCTCCCGCCCGCCGTGTCTGGCGCAAGGCAGGGCGGCACCCCAGACCGTGACCCAGATCACATTCCCGGCTTTGAACCGGTCCTATTCTCCCAGCATCAAAACGACAGCAAGCCGGATTGGCTAGCCCGACATTTGAGGACGAAAACCATGACCCGCTCTTTTTCCTTGTCTTTTCTGACGATCGGCGCCGCGCTGTCGATGACGGCGGGCGTCGCACTGGCCGGCAGCGAGGCCGTTCCGGCCGCACAGATTCTCAACGCGCTGAAGCCGAAGTCGGCCACCCGCGGCCTTTCCGCCGGCACGCAGGTCGACCTCGCGGCTTCCGCCAAGGAGGCAAGCTTCCTCAACACCGTCCGCAACCGGCAGACCCGTTCGTTGTCGCGCGTTGAACGCCAGGAGATCGCCGACATCGCGGCGAACAAGCCGAAGATCGATCTGGAGATCCACTTCGACTACAACTCGGCCGACATCAGCAAGGGCTCGACGCAGGCGGTGCAGGAGCTCGGCAAGGCGCTGTCGGATGCGAGCATGAAGGGCTCGACCTTCGTCGTCGCCGGCCATACCGATGCGATCGGCGGCGAGGCCTATAATCAGGACCTGTCGGAGCGCCGCGCCGACACCATCAAGAAATTTCTGGTCGAGCATTACGGCCTGAACGGCTCGGATCTCGTGACGGTCGGCTACGGCAAGACCCGGCCGAAGGACCCGAGCGCGCCGATGAACCCGACCAATCGACGCGTGCAGGTCGTCAACATGGATACCAAGACCGCCTCGCAGTAATCTCCCGCAGCCTCGATCCGCCTGCCACGCCCGGCAGGCGGATCACTCTACTTCAAAGACCGTCATATCCAGCCCTGAAACAGCATCAGGCGGTTGAACGTCGCCATCGACGTCTCGATGACAGCGGCCGTGATCGGCAGCATCGCAACAAAGCCTGCGCATCCAACCGCAACGAACGCCCACAGCAGCCAGCGCGGCGCACCCTTGCGCGACAAGGCGTAGACCAGCACGAAGCTCGCCGTGGTCGCAGACGGCAGATAGTAATAGATGAAACCGAGCGTGCGCGGCAGCAGCGCCCAGGCAAGATACGGGCCGAGGTAGAACGCCAGCACGAGAAATGCATCACGGCCGCGCCCGACGATCCAGTCGCGCAGCGCAATGATCAGCGCGATCAATGCCGGCCACAGCACCAGCGGGTTGCCGAGGAGCACGATCGCGGCGAACTTGTCATCGCCGACCTTCTCGAACAGGTACCAGACCGGGCGCAGCAGGAACGGCCAGGACGGCCATGAGCTCATATAGGTGTGGCCCGCGATCGCGGCCGTGGTGTTGTCGGCAAAGATGCGGCGCTGCGCCTCGATGATATCCGTGAACGAGAGGCCGTAGAGCGGCACGAAGGTCGCGAGATAGACGGCCGCCGGGATCAGCACGAAGCAGACCATGAAGTGCGGAACACGAAAATCCGGCCATAGCTCCGGTTGATACCAATCCTCCGCATTGGCGTCGGCAAAGCGCGTGCGCCAGCCCTGCATCAAGCAGACCGCAGCGACGATCGCGATGCAGGTCGCGAGCACGAACAGCCCGCTCCATTTGCAGGCACTGGCGAGCCCCGCGAAGAGCCCCGCCAGCGCAAAGGCGGGTTGCGGCTGCTGTTGCCTGAAGCCGTGGACCAAAGCCGCGATCGCGAACAGGCTGAAGGCGAGCGCGAAAATATCCAGCATCGCGATCCGCGACTGCACGAACAGCATCTGGTTGAAGAAGGCGAGCAGCACGGCTGCGATCGCGCGTTGCTGCGACGCGAACAGCGCAAGCCCGCCGAGATAGACGCCGACCAGTGCCAGCGCACCGAACAGCGCCGCGGGATAGCGCCATCCGAGCGGCACGTCGCCGAACGCCTTGATCGAGAGGGCGATGATCTCCTTGGCGAGCGGCGGATGCATCGGGTTGAGGATCGAGCCCTCGCGCACCGGCAGCAGCATCTGCCGCGCCGCCGGCACGTAGTGCACCTCGTCGAAATAGAGCTTGTCTGGCGCGGTGATCCCGAGCAGCAGCACGACATGGGCGACGATGAAGACGATCGCCGCGACGATCGCCGCGCGCGCGGCGGGACTTCGCGGAACAGAAGGAGATTTGGATACGATGTTCAAAGGGCAAGCACGGTACGAGGGGAACGCAGCTTGCGACAATTATACGATATCAGCTGCATCCGCGATCCGTCGCCACGGCCATGTGACGGAACCATCGTGCCCATACTGTCATGCCCCGCTTCATGCGGGGCATCCAGTACGCCGCGGCCTATCGGCCGAGCACCGAAATCTCTGGAATACTGGATCGCCCGGTGCCATCTACGCCAAGGCTTCGACGAGGCCACGAATCCCTGGCGCACCGAAGCTTTAGCGGAGGCGGCGAGCCGGGCGATGACAGCGAAGCCCTATCTCACGCTGCGGACTTGCCCTCATAGGCCCGGCGCAGACCTTCGATATCGAGCTTGATCATCCCGAGCACGGCCTGCATCACGCGCGCGGCACCGGCGGCGTCGGACCCGCCGAGATATTGGCGGACCGCCGCCGGCACGATCTGCCAGGCGACGCCGTAGCGATCGCGCAGCCAGCCACACTGCTCGGCGGTGCCGCCGGCCGCGAGCAACGCGTCCCACAGGCGGTCGACTTCGGCTTGGTCGACACAGTCGATCGCGAACGAGACCGCGTGGGTATGCTCCATCGTCATCCCGCCGTTCAGCGCCATGAAGCGCTGACCGGCGAGCGTGAATTCGACCAGCAGCACCGTGCCGGCCTTTCCGCCGGGGCTGTCGATGACATTCTTCTGGACCGTCTCGATCCGCGAACCGGGCAGCAGCGAGACGTACAAGTTCGCGGCCTCCTCGGCCTCGCCGTTGAACCACAGGCAGGGAGATACCTTGGACATGCTGAGCTCCTCGTGATGACGGGATGCGATCAGGCGGTCGCCGCGGCGGACTGCGCCTTCATCGCCGCCTCGACGTCCATCCACATCACCTCCCAGATGTGACCATCGGGATCCTCGAAGCTGCGGCCGTACATGAAGCCGTAATCCTGCTTCGGAGATGGATCAGCGTTGCCGCCCGCACCCGTTGCCTTGGTGACATAGCCGTCGACAGCGTCGCGGCTGCCGGCGGACAGGCAGATCAGCACTTCGCTCGTGGTTTTGGTGTCAGCAATTTTCTTCGGGGTGAATTCGCGGAACTTGTCGTGCGTCAGCAGCATGACGTGAATCGTGTCGGAGATCACCATGCAGGAGGCGGTGTGGTCGGAAAATTGCGCGTTCTTGGTCGCGCCGATCGCCTCATAGAAGGCGGTCGCGTGGGCGAGATTGCTGACCGGCAGGTTGACGAAGATCATTGTCGGCTTGGCCATGAAAGGCGCTCCTTTTCGCGGGGTTGTGCCCCGAGGACGAACCGCCTCGCCGCGTCCCGACATCGCCGCGCCGATTTTTCTTGCGGCGTCCTGCCGCAGGGTGACGTCAGGTCACAATCGGTGTCGGCATGGTCAGGAATGCCCGCGTCACATGCCAGAACAGCTCCCGATTGGTGGCAAGCGCCACCGAATGGGCGGTGCCGGGCAGGACGATGAACTGCCGATCGCCGTTCGGCAGCTTGTTGAAGAACTCCTCGAGGTCCGGAACCGCGGCGATGCCGTCATATTCGCCGCGGACCAGCAGCACCGGCGCCAGCACCTTCTCCGGATGCACCACCGGCAAATTGGCGGTCATGTCCAGGTAGGTGCCGGTCGGGATCTGGTCGCCGAACTGCATCTCGACATCGGCCAGCAGCTCGACCACGGCGGGGTCCGACGTGCCGGGCCTGTCGCGGGTTGCGATTGAGCGGATCATGTCGCGGTCGCGCTTGCGCATGTTGTGGCTGCGATAATAGGCGAGCTGCTCGGCGCGCTTGGCCAGCGTCGGCGAGCCCTCGCCCTTGTAGGTGAAGGCCGCGAACACCAGGCGGTCGATGCGCTCGGGCGCGGCCATCGCGAAAGCACCGGCCCGCAGCGCGCCGGAGGATTCGCCGACGAAGTGATATCGCCTCTGCCCGGTCTCGCGCGCGATCACCTCGACCGCGGCCTTCAGATCCTCGACGCCGCTCGCAATATCCGCATTGCCCGAGGTGCGGCCGGACTTGCCGTAATTCTCATGGTCCATGGTCCAGCAGTCGAAGCCGTAGCGGGCAAATGTGTTCAGCAGCGAATACTCGCCCTTGCCCGGCACCGTGAGGTCGAACACCCGTGATGTCACCGACGAGCCGTGGACGAAGAACACCACCGGCCGCGCCGGCTCGCCCGGCTTCGGCGCACCGATCCGCTTGCGGAACATCCACAAGGGGATGTCGCCCTTCTTCGCCCAGTATTCATTGCTCCATATTTCTCCTTCGGCAGGAACCGCGGTCGCGGCTTGCCCCGGCGCTGCGCCGAGCACGCCGGCGGCCGTTGCAATGCCGATGCCTTTGATCATGCTGCGCCGCGAATGGTCAGATGACATCATGGTTCGCTCCCTTCCGGATTTCTTCGTCCGATCCGGTGCGATCGAGCATAGCAGCGGGCAAAGCAGCCCGCGCGACGCCGGCTTCTCACGGCAGCAAATAGGATGCACGATTTTGTGAATGCGGTTTCCGGCAAACGGCGCGGACGACGGGCGGGCTTGGTCCTAGTCTCCGCGGCGATCCGACCGGAAAAATCCGGCGAGAAGCGGGAGCGAAGAATGAGCAGCAATCTCACCGACGAAGAACTTGCCGCCTTGATGCCCTCCGAACTGTGCCAGCACCAGACGCCGATCCCGACCCAGATCGTCTCCAGCGACGAATTCTATCCCGACCCGCAGAATGAACGTCAGCGCGAGGTCGAGGCGCGGCTGCTCGCGATGGCCGACGATCTCGGCGGCAAGCAAGGGCTCGACCGCCGCAGATTCTTCCAGACCGCAGCCGGCATGGCCGCCTCCTTCGTCGCGATGAACCAGGTTTACGGGGAGCTGTTCGCCGTGACGCCGGCGGAGGCCGCGACACCTGCGATGGCGCAGGAGCGCGCCAACTCCCTGAAAGACCAGTTCATCATGGACATGCACACGCATTTCCTGCGTGACGACACCCGCATCATGGGTTTTGTGGAAATGCGCAAGGCGGTCGGCAAGGCCGGCTGGAACAAGGAGCTCAACGATCACGAGCAGACCATCGAGGATCTCAAGTTCGACAACTACAAGAAGGAGATGTTTCTCGATTCCGACACCAAGATCGCGCTGATCTCCTCGGCGCCGTCGGATATCGAGCAGGACTGGTTCCTGACCAACGAGCAGATGGCCGACGCGCGCAAGAAAATGAACGACGAGGCCGGCTCGCGGCGCGTGTTCTGCCACGCCATCTTCACGCCCGGGCAGCCCGGCTGGCTCGACAAGCTCGACGCCGCATTGGCGCTGAAGCCGGAATCCTGCAAGGGCTACACGATCGGCGACAACACCCACAAGGAGATCAGTCGCTACCCCTGGCGACTTGACGACGAGAAGGTCGCCTACAAGGGTTATGAGAAGATGGTGAAGGCGGGCATCAAGAACGTCTGCGTCCACAAGGGACTGTTTCCGCCCGGGATAGAGAAGCAGTATCCGAATCTGCGCGGCTTCGCCGACGTTGCCGATGTCGGAAAGGCCGCCAAGGACTGGCCGCAGCTCAACTTCATCATCTACCACTCGGCCTATCGCCATGTCGGCGGCGATCCGAAGGTCGCGCTCGCCGAGTTCGAGCGCACCGGCCGCATCGCCTGGACCTCGGATCTCGCCGACATCCCGGTGCAGTACGGCGTCAACAATGTCTATGGCGACGTCGGACAATTGTTCGCGACCACACTGGTCGCCGAGCCCAATGTCTGCGCCGCGCTGATGGGCACCCTGATCAAGGGGCTCGGCGTCGACCACGTCTGCTGGGGTACCGATGCGCTATGGACCGGCGCGCCGCAATGGCAGATCGAGGGCCTGCGGCGGCTGGAGATCCCCGAGATGATGCAGAGGAAGTTCGGTTACGCGCCGCTCGGCCCCGCCGACGGGCCGGTCAAGACGGCGATCTTCGGCGACAACAACGCCCGGCTCTACAACATCCAGCCGAAGCGCGCGATGCTCGACCTCAAGGGCGATCGCTTCGCGACGATGAAGGCGCAGTACGAGAAGGCCGGCGTAGAGCCGTCGAACACGCGTTACGGCTATGTGGTGCCGAACGGTGTGATCGATCACCGGGTGTTTGCGTAAGTCCCACCGTCATTCCGGGGCTCGCGAAGCGAGAACCCGGAATCTCGAGATTCCCCGATGCGCAATTGCGCATCTGAGGGTCGACGCTGCCGCGTCGCCCCGGAATGAGGACGTCACCTCCCCGTAAATCTCGGCTTGCGCTTCTCGCTGAACGCCCTGGCGCCTTCCTTGAGGTCGTCGCTGTCCTTGATGGCGTCGAGCTGCCGGCGCACCTCCGCGACCGTCTCCAGCGGCCCCTTCGGCATCGCGTCACGGGCGAGCTTCTTGAGCGCCTGCACCACCAGCGGCGCGTTGCCGGCGATCTTGGCCGCCAGCTCCAGCGCCGCCGCAAGGTGCTGCCCCGGCGGCGTGATGCGGTTGACGAAGCCGATCTGGTAGGCCCGTTCGGCCGACAGCTCCTCGCCGACGAGCAGGAACTCCATCGCGATCTTGTGCGGCATGCGCGCCAGCACCGAGGAGACGCCGCCGCCGGTGGTGCCGATCTTGGCTTCCGGATAGACGAACCGCGTCGTCTCCGAGGCGACGCAGATGTCGGCCATCTGCACCAGAACGAAGCCGCCGCCCACCACCCAGCCCGACGTCGCCGCGATCACTGGCTTGTCGAGTTCGACACCGAGCCCGGGCACCGCCTGCCACATATTGGCGGGGAAATCCCGGACGTCAGCGCCGACACAGAAGTACTTCTCCTCGGCCGAGGCCAGCACCGCGACGCGGTCGTCGCTGTCGCGAAAGCGCCGCCAGGCTTGCTGCAACTCCTCGCACAGCGCGTTGTTGAGCGCGTTGTGCGAGGAGACGCGGTCCATCGTGATGGTCGCGATGTGGTCGGCGCTCTCGTAACGCACGAGCGTCATGCTGGCCTCCTCCCCTGGACTGTCATTCCGGGGCACGCGAAGCGTGAACCCGGAATCTCGACGCAAATGTCGCGGCTATTTCTTCTCGTCGGGATGGCGGTGCACCGGGTCGACCCACAGCACGGTCTCCGGCTTCTCGATCGGCTCGATGTCGAGGTTGATCGCAACCGCCTCGCCGTCGGAGCGCACCAGCACGCATTCCAGCACCTCGTCGCGGCTGGCATTGATCTCCTGATGCGGCACGTAGGGCGGCACGAAGATGAAATCGCCGGGGCCGGCCTCGGCGGTGAACTGCAGCTTCTCGCCCAGCGCATCCGCGCCTTGCCCTTCACGACATAGATGATGCTTTCGAGATGGCCGTGATGATGCGCGCCGGTCTTGGCGTCCGGCTTGATGCTGACGGTGCCCGCCCACAATTTCTGCGCGCCGACCCGGGCAAAATTGATCGCGGCCTTGCGGTCCATGCCGGCGGTCGACGGCACGTTCGGATCGAGCTGGTTGCCGGGAATCACGCGGACGCCGTCGTGCTTCCAGCGCTCGTCGTCGTGATGGTTATGATCGTGGGAATGGGTGTGATCGTGGGAACCGCTCATCGTTCTTGCTTTCGTTGGCCTGATCTCGTGCGTGGAACGCTAGCGAAAAGCAGCCGCGCAGGCGAGCGGAAAATCGGAACATCGCCAAATCGGAACATCACCATGTGCCGGCGCGTTACCTCAGCGTATTCCGAAGGAGTAATTTCATGGGTAGCACGACCGATAGGATCAAGGGCACGGCCAACGAGGCGATCGGCAGGTTCAAGCGGCGTCTTGGCAAGGTCACCGGCTCTCCGGCGATGCAGGGCCGAGGCGCGATCCTGGAAGCCAAGGGCAAGGGACAGAAGGCACTCGGCGGCATCAAGAGGATCGTCGGCAGGGTGACCTCAGCGGCTCACTGGCCTCGCTGAATGAGAAATGGCACGGCCGCCCCATCGAGCCGGCCGTTCGAGCATGAACGACGCTGCTCAGCCGCGCGGGCGCGGATGCGCCAGCACATCCGGATGTGCCAGCACATCCGGGTTCACGACATTGGTCGGCGTGCCGGCCGCGTAGGCCAATATCTGGTCGAAGATGTCGGTGAACTGGATTTCGTACTCGTCGCGCGAGACGTAGCCGAGATGCGGCGTGCAGACCACATTGTCCATGTTGAGCAGCGGGTCCGCTGTGTCGCGCAGCGGCTCCTTCTCGTAGACGTCGATCGCGGCCATGCCTGGCCGGCCGGCACGCAACGCATTGACCAGCGCGCCGGGCTCGATCAGCGGCGCGCGGCTTGTGTTGACGATCAGCGCGGTCTGTTTCATTTGCGCGAGATCTGCCGCCGTGACGATGCCGCGCGTCGCGTCGACCAAGCGCATATGCAGCGACAGCACGTCGCAGCGGGCAAAGAAATCCGCCTTGCTGGCTGATGTCTCATAGCCGTCGGCACGCGCCTTCGCCATCGCCGGCTCGCGCGCCCAGACCAGCACGTTCATGCCGAACGCCTTGCCATAGCCCGCGACCACGGCGCCGATGCGACCATAGCCATAGATGCCGAGCGTCTTGCCGCGCAGCGTATGGCCAACGCCGATCTGCCACTTGCCGGCCTTGAGCGCCGCCATCTGTTGCGGGATCGCGCGCATCGCCGCAAGGATCATGCCCCAGGTGAACTCGGCGGTGGCGTAGGACGGCGTATCGGCATGCTGGCTCGACGACACGATGATGCCGAGCCGCGTGCAGGTGTCGATGTCGATATGCGGATAGACGCTGCGCTGGCTGATCAGCTTCAGCTTCGGCAGACGTTCGAGCAGCGGCGTGCGGATCTGGGTTCGCTCGCGGATCAGGACCAGCGCTTCGGTATCGCGCAGCCGTTCGGCGAGCGCATCGACGTCCTGGACATGATCGTTCCAGATCTTGACGTCATACCCGTCGAGCTTGCGGTAGCAATCGAGGGTGCGCAGCGTGTCGAAATAATCGTCGAGGATCGAAATCTTCATCGCTGCGCCCCTGTTGCTGTGGGCCGGTTACTTGACGCCCATCGGCTTATTTGACGCCAAGCAGTTCGACGTCGAACAACAGCGTGGCGTTCGGCGGGATCACGCCGCCGGCGCCGCGCGCGCCGTAGCCGAGGTTCGGCGGGATGATCAGGGTGCGCTTGCCGCCGACCTTCATGGTGGCGACGCCCTCGTCCCAGCCCTTGATCACGTGACCCTGGCCGATCGGAAACTCGAACGGCTCGTTGCGATCGACGGAGGAGTCGAATTTCTTGCCCTTCTGGCCGTTCTCGTAGAGCCAGCCGGTATAGTGCATGACGCAGGTCTGGCCGGTCTTCGGCGAGGCGCCGGTGCCGACCTTGCTGTCGATGATCTGGAGGCCTGAAGCTGTGGTCATGGGCTTTCCTGCAGTTTGGGCCGTTGCCGTCCCGCTGACAACGGACGTGGAGACTGCCGCCGCAAGGCCGGCAAATGCAGTCTTGATGATCGTGCGTCGGGAAGATCGCATCTTGCACCTCTCGTGAAGGACGGCCGTCTCTAGCCCAGTGCGGGTCGAATCCCTAGCCATTTTTCAATGACCGGCCATGCCGCCGTCGCGGTCCAGCGCAAATCGCAAAGCAATGGCGACGACGCACCTGCGATGAGATCGCCGATCAGTTGCGCCGCCGGATTATGAGTAGGTGGTGCCGCTGACGGCTTCCGCGGGGCAGCACTAGCACCATCCCCGCGACAACACCTTTGTTTCCGCCGGCCCCTGATCGTCCGCGACAATCAGTAGCCGAGCGCGCAGCCGTCCTTGCGCGGGTCGGAGCCGCCGGTCAGCGTCCCCTTGTCCCAATCGATCCAGATGCCCTGCCCGCCGCCGAGCGGCGCGACCACGCTGGTGGTCTTGTGACCGATCTTCTTCAGGCCTTCGACGATCTCCGCCGGCACAGAGTCCTCGAGCTGGTAGACGCCTTCGTAGTGCAGGCCGCGCGGCATATCGATGGCTTCCTGAATATCGCAGCCATAGTCGAGCATGTTGGTCAGCACACGGGTCTGGCCGACTGGCTGGTACTGCCCGCCCATCACGCCGTATGGCATCAGCGCACGGCCGTTCCTGGTGACCAGCGCCGGGATGATGGTGTGCAGCGGACGCTTGCCCGGTGCGATGCAATTCGGATGTCCGGGCTGGATGCGGAATCCGCCGGCGCGGTTCTGCAGCAGGACGCCGGTCTTGTTGGAGACGATCGCCGAGCCGAACGAATGCGCGATCGAATTGATGAACGAGCAGACGTTGCGATCCTTGTCGACCACCGTGATGTAGACCGTCGACGGGTTCATCGGCGGCGCGACGTTCGGCAGTTCGAGCAGCCGGTCCATCCGGATGTTCTTGATGTGCTCGTCGGCGAATTCCCTGGCGAGGATGCCGGCAACGTCGACATGGACGTGCTGGGGATCGCCGATATGCTGCTCGCGCATCATGTAGGCGATGCGTGCCGCCTCGGCCTCGAGATGGAAGCGCTCGATGCTGAGCGGCTTGAACTTGGTCAGGTCGAAGCGCGACAGGATGTTGAGCATGACCAGCATGGTGATGCCGGGGCCGTTCGGCGGGCACTGCCAAACGTCGTAGCCCTTGTACATCGCGCCGATCGGCGAGGTCGCCTCGGTCGAGTGTGCGGCGAAGTCCTCGAGCGTGTGCAGGCCGCCGATGCCGCGCAGCGTGTTCGACCATGTCGGCGGCGATCTCGCCGCTATAGAAAGCGTCGCGGCCCTTTTGCGCGATCGCGCGCAGCGTCTTGCCGAGCTCGGGCTGGCGGATCACGTCGCCGGCAACCGCGGGCTTGCCGTGCGGCAACAGATAGCGCTCGGTGTTGGTGCCGTTCTTCAGCTTCTCGAAGCCGTTCTTCCAGTCGAAGGCGATACGCGGCGCGACCACGTAGCCCTCCTCGGCGGCCTTGATCGCGGGCTGCAGCAGCCGGTCGAAGCCGAACTTGCCGTGGTCCTTCAGGATCACGTCCCAGGCATCGACCGCGCCGGGAATGCTGACCGCATGTGCCGAGGTCAGCGGCACCGAATGGATCTTGCGCTCGAGATACCAGTCGGCGTTCGCCGCCATCGGCGCCCGGCCGCTGCCGTTATAGGCGGTGATCTTGCCTTCCCCCTCGGCTGGATCAGCGCGAAGCAGTCGCCGCCGATGCCGGTCGATTGCGGCTCGATGACGCCGAGCAGCGCGCAGGCTGCAACCGCCGCGTCGGCGGCCGTGCCGCCCTCGCGCATCACCTCGATGGCCGCGAGCGCCGCTTCCGGATGCGACGTCGCCACCATCGCTTTCTGGGCGTGGACCGTGGAACGGCCGGCGAAATGGAAATTCCTCATAACGGAGTGCTCGCTTGATCGTGATGGTCTGATGCGGCTGCGGCGGATGATGCCAAGGGAATACAACGTACATGGCACACTCATCCCCGGCTGAGCAATGCCTGGCATGCCAGGGGAATTATCCCGACAATGCATGGCTTTGCGGGTTTCGCCGGCCTGGCCGGCCTGATAAACCCCGGCGATGCCCTTCAAGGTCGCCGCCTTCTACCAGTTCGCCGCGCTGCCGGACTTCCGCGCGCTGCGCGAGCCGCTGCGCACGTTCTGCGCCGGGCTCGATCTCAAGGGCAGCGTGCTGCTCGCCCATGAGGGCATCAACGGCACCATTGCCGGCACCGACCAAGGCATCGATGACTTCGTTGCGGAGCTCAGGCACGGAGCGCTGTTCGGCGGCCGCCTCGACAATCTCGAGCTGAAGTTCTCCGAAGCCGCGCAGATGCCGTTCCAGCGGCTCAAGGTGCGGCTGAAGAAGGAGATCGTCACGCTCGGCGACACCACGGTCGATCCGACGCGGCAGGTCGGCATCTATGTGGATGCCGTCGACTGGAACGAGCTGATCGCCGCGCCTGACATCATGGTGCTCGATACCCGCAACGCGTTCGAGGTCGCGATGGGCACGTTCGAAGGCGCGGTGGATCCCAGGATCGCGAGCTTTGGACAGTTCAAGGAATTTGCGGCGCGAAACCTCGATCCGGCCAAGCACCGCAGGATTGCGATGTTCTGCACCGGCGGCATCCGCTGCGAGAAGGCCAGCGCCTATCTGCTCGCGCAAGGTTTTGCCGAGGTCTATCACCTCAAGGGCGGCATCCTGAAATATCTCGAGGAAACCCCGCGGCAGGACAGCCGCTGGCGCGGCGACTGTTTTGTGTTCGACGAGCGTGTCGCGCTCGGCCACGGCCTGCGCGAGCGTGCGGGTGCGCGTTCGAGCGACGCGGAGCGCGAGAGTGCCCCCTGCGAGGCTGCCGTCCATGAATGACACGGCCAAGCTGAGCGAGCGGATCGATGCGCTGGAGGTTCGCCTGACCTATCAGGACGAGGCCATCGAGACGCTGAACCAGACCATCACGGCACAATGGAAGCAGATCGACGCGCTGACGCGCCAGATCGCCGAGTTGCGGGACCGGCTTCAGGAGGCCGAACGCCAGGCGCCCGGCCCCGCCAACGAGCGCCCACCGCACTATCGATCGGTGCCGCCGGACCGCGCCAGCGCCGGCTACATGTTGCTCACCTGACGCATCGGCTTCGCGCCGCTGAAGAACAGGCTGGACAACCGCTGCACCATCGCCGTGGCGCGGCTGCCTTCGAGACCAGGGCGAACGCACAGCAGGCGCTTCTGCACCGGAAGCTCCGGAAGATAATAGTCCTTTGCCGAAATCAGCGAGGACGGGATCATGCGCTCTGGGCACGCCGTCAGGCCGTATCCGGCCCGTGCGGCTTCCAGTCGCAGCTGGTGGTTCGGGCTCCTGAACACGATCTTGTACGTGATGTTGTGCTTGGTGAGCGTCCGGATCATCCAGTCGTCACCAGGCCAGGCCAGGATCGGGATCGGGGCGCCCGGCCGCAGCACAAAATCGCGCGATCGCACCCACACCGACCGCTCGTCGGCTTCGGCGGCGATCGTCACCTCGTCTTCGTTCTCCTGCGAAGGGTTGCTGTAGACGAACGCGATGTCGATGTAGCCGTCGATCAATCCCCTGATGACGGCCGGAGACATGTCGGCGTGCAGCAGAACGTCGGCGAGTGCATCGGAGGGATGCAGCTTCAGGAATTCTTCCGCGAGCATCGTGCTGATTCCCAGCCGCAACGGCTGGGGTCCTTCGTGATTGCCACCGAGGCGAAGCAGTTGATCGTTGGCTTCGAGGATGCGCCTCGCCTGCTGCACGGCGACCTTGCCGAGCTCGGTGGTCGTGGTGCCGTTTGCGGTTCTGACGAAGAGTGCGCCACCAATCAGGCTTTGCAGGCGCTTGACCTGCGAACTGATCGCCGGCTGGCTGAGGCCGAGACGCTCCCCGGCTTTCGACAGGCTGCCTGTCTCCGCGATCGCAACGACGGTGCGAACGATTTCAGTAGGAATATTCAAATGCTGACGCGGTCTATGCATCGCGAGCCCTCCAGTCTCAGCACGGGACGCAATTCCAATCTCCACAGTATGTCATCAGGCTATACTAACATTTGGTTGCACTTTCGTTTAGCCACAATTACCCGCCAAGGCACTGATATTGCAGGCCATATGTATTGTTACGTGCATTGTTCCGCAGATCACGGTATCCCACAACTACATCTCCACACGCTGCGGCACCTCAACCGCACCACACCCCGGGTTTTTGCGGATATCGCATCAAATATTCTGATCGCCCCATAACGCTTCACTGACCCGATAAGTGTGAATTGCCGCCGCTGATTCGCGGAAGCGTTTTCATAGTTTTCCTTAATCAAAGCCTCGCAACGTGACGTCGTCGTTGGCGTTTCGAGGTGTGTTGCAATGACCAGGTTTTTTCGCTGCCGAAGCGGTGCGTCCGCCGTCGAATTCGCGCTGATGCTGCCGCTGTTTCTTGCCTTCATTTTCGGCATCATCGTCTTCGGCTCGTATCTCGCCATGGTGCATGGCGTTCAGCAACTCGCCGCCGAAGCGGCGCGGTCGTCCATCGCGGGAATGACCGACACCGAACGCAACAGCCTCGCGACGAGTTACGTCACCGCCAACGCGTCGACCTATCCGTTGCTCGTTCCCGGCAATCTCACGGTCAATGCCGCGCCGTCTCCATCGAATGCCAACGTCTACGTCGTAACGGTCAACTACAACGCGGCCGGCAACTTCATCTATAAGCTGCCCTTCGTCCCCGCCCCGGCGAGCACCATCGTCCGCTCCGCGGCGATTCAGTACGGGGGATTCTAGGATGAGAGGCGTCCTCATGCTGATGCGGCGCTTCGGCGCCGACGAACGAGGAAACTTCGCGATGATCAGCGCCGGCCTGATGACGCTCCTGATCGGGTGCGCCGGGCTCGCCATCGATCTCGGCACGATCTTCGCCGACCGGCGCAAGACGCAGAGCACCGCCGATCTCGCCGCGATCGTCGCCGCCGCCAACCTCAACAATCCGGTCAACGCCGCCACCGCGACGGTGACGCAGAACAAGTACCCGGCCAGTGCGCTGGTCAAGGTCGAGACGGGAACCTACACCGCAAACAGCGCCATCGCGCCGCAGGCCCGTTTCGTGACCCCGGCTGTCGGCACTCCCAACGCCGCGCGGGTCACGCTGAACACCCAGACCCCGCTCTACTTCGCGCGGTACCTCACCGGCGCGAGCAGCTTCACCATCAAGACGACCGCCACCGCGACATCGACCGAAATGGCCTCGTTCGCGATCGGGTCGAGGCTGCTCTCGGTCAACGGCGGCGCGCTCAATGCGCTGCTCGGCTCGATGCTCGGCACCACGCTGTCGCTCTCGGTGATGGACTACAATGCGCTGATCAGCGCGAAGATCGACGCACTGGACTTCCTGTCGGCACTGGCGACCCGGGTCAACCTGACCGGCGTCACCTATAGCGACCTGCTGAGCAGCAACATCAAGGTCGGCGACATCGTCGCATCCGCGCTGACCACCCAGCAGATCACCAACGGCGCCAACGCGGCGACCACAGCGCTGTCGACGATCTCCCAGGCCGTCACCGGCTCCACCACCAAGATTTCGCCGGGCACGCTGGTCGACCTCGGTCCCTTCGCCAATCTCACGGTGGGGCAGAAACCCAAGGTCGGCGCCAGCGTTTCGGTGTTCGACCTGATTTCCACGGTGGCGCAGATCGCCAACGGCAACCATCAGATCGCAACCTCGATCAATCTCGGCCTGCCGGGCATCGCCAACGTCTCCGTGATCGCAACGATCGGCGAGCGCCCGGTCGGCTCGAGCTGGATCGCGATCGGCACCCAGGGTGTGAGCGTCCACACCGCGCAGACCAGGATCCTGGCGACCATCAATGTGCTCGGCTCCGGCACCGTGTCTGCGATCAATCTCCCGGTCTATGTCGAGGTCGCCTCGGGCACCGCGACACTCAACGCGGTGTCCTGCGGCCACCCCAACATCAACACCTCGCAGGTCACGATCGGCGTGACGCCTGGGATCGTGGATGCATGGATCGGCAACGTCACGGTCGCCGACATGACCAACTTCACGACCAAGCCCAATCCGCCGCCGGCGACACTGGTCAACCTTGGTCTCGCCACCGTCACCGGCCTCGCGCATGCCGGCATGGGTAACACCACGCCCACCAATGTCAATTTCAGTTACAGCGACATCCAGTCGGGCACCAAGAAGACGGTGACGACGACCAACTTCCTTTCATCGCTGACAGGAAGTCTGCTCGGCGACCTCTCGCTGACCATCAATCTCGGCCCGCTCGGGCTGCCGATCCCGGGATTGGGGGCGCTCGTCATGAGCATCCTGAACGGCGTGACGAGTTCAGTCGATCAGGTGCTGGCGTCGCTGCTCGCGACGCTCGGCATCGGGCTCGGCCAGGTCGACGTTTGGGTGCTGGGCATCCGCTGCGATGGCGCCGTGCTGGTGAACTAGAGCATGATCCGGAAGAGTACGAAGCGGTTTTCCCTCGCGACAAACGCAAAGCGTTTGCGCGGAGATCATGCTCGAACAAGAAGCGAAAGCGCGACCATCGCGCTTGAGGGGACCGATCGCGACGGGCATCACATCGGGGGTAGGAGACTGCCGTGAGCACAACGATAAGATACAAGACCGACAGCCAACGAACGATCCTGCTGAAGCGCGGGACGATCTTCTTCCGCAACAGCAGTGTCGGATGTCTTGTGCTCAACCTCTCGACCGGCGGCGCGGGGCTCGCCGTGGAAAGCGACGTCGCAATCCCGCTCGCGTTCGACCTCGAGATCGAGAGCGAACCGATCCGGCGGCACTGCATTGTGGCCTGGCGCCTGGAGCGCCGGCTCGGCGTGACCTTCGAATCTGACCGGATGCAGCGCCCCGCAAGCGGCCCCGTCTAGACTATCCCGGCGATCACGGTATGCGGACGGGCCCGGTGCTCCGGGCCATCGCTCCGCGGCGAATAGTTCGCCGCATGTGGAACTCTCTTGGCATCGTGGTTAGCAGCCACTGGCATACACCAGCTAATTGTCCCGATTGCCGTCGTGCTTTGACGGCGCGGGCTGCGTGGCGCTGACCGGATCGGAGGCCGGGAAGGTATCCTCGAGCCCCTCCTTCAACCGGGCGCGGGCCTTGCGGTCGGCAGCCTGCGCCTCGTGCGGCTTCTCGGCATGCTTGTCGTGCGGGGCAGGATCGAATTTGTCGGCCATGTCGTCCCTCCATTCGGGGGACAACGCGGCCGCGCAAAGGGGGGTTCCAGAACCGCCTTGGCCCATTGCGCTGCAACGTGTATCAGGGGCGCAAATTTGACCGTGATCAGGAACTATCCGCGTGCCCCAAGATCCCACCAAGAAGCCGCTCATCGACGTGCTGTCGGGCCACCGGCAGGCCGTGCCGCCGCTCTGGATGATGCGGCAGGCCGGCCGCTATCTGCCGGAATATCGCGAGCTACGCGCCAAGGCCGGCGGCTTCCTCGATCTCTGCTTCACGCCCGAATTCGCCGCCGAGGTCACGCTGCAGCCGATCCGCCGTTTCAACTTCGACGCCGCGATCATCTTCTCCGACATCCTGGTAATCCCCTACGCGCTCGGCCGCTCGGTGCGCTTCGAGGCCGGCGAAGGACCCCGGCTCGATCCGCTGGCAACGCCCGGCGAGATCGCGACGTTGGCAACCGATGCCAATTTCGACACGCTCGAGCCGGTGTTTGAAGCACTGCGCCGCGTCCGTCGCGAACTCGCCCCCGAGATCGCACTGATCGGCTTCTGCGGCGCGCCGTGGACGGTTGCGACCTACATGGTGGCCGGACAGGGCACGCCGGACCAGGCACCCGCGCGGATGCTCGCCTACCGCCATCCGGATGCGTTCGCCAGGATTATCGACGTGCTGGTCGAGAACTCGATCCACTATCTCGTCGGCCAGTTGAAGGCCGGCGCCGACTGCCTGCAGATCTTCGACACCTGGGCCGGCGTGCTGCCGCCGCGCGAATTCGCCCGCTGGTCGATCGAGCCGACCCGGCGCATCGTGGCCGGCGTGCGCAAGCAGGTCCCCGATGCCAGGATCATCGGCTTCCCGCGCGGCGCGGCAGGCATGCTGCCGGCCTATGTCGAGCAAACCGGCATCGACGCGGCCTCGATCGATTGGGCCACCGAGCCGTCGATGATCCGCGAGCGCGTGCAGAGCCGGGTCGCGGTGCAGGGCAATCTCGATCCGCTGGCCCTGATCGCCGGCGGCGCCGCGCTCGACCGCGCGGTGGACGATGTACTGGAGAACTTCGGCAAGGGGCGGATGATCTTCAATCTCGGCCACGGCATCCTCCCCGAGACGCCGATCGCCCATGTCGAGCAGATGGTCGCGCGGGTGCGCGCGTATAAGGGCTGACGTCCAGTCGCCCACTCTATCACCGTCACCCTGAGGAGCGCGCTCTTGCGCGCGTCTCGAAGGGTCGACGGCCCGGAGCTTTCCGAGCCGTCAGACCGGGGCCGTGCATCCTTCGAGACGCGCTACGCGCTCCTCAGGATGACGGATGGCGTCCTACCTCGCATCCTCCAGGATCATGTCCGACGCTTTCTCCGCGATCATGATCGTCGGCGCATTGGTATTGCCCGACATCAGGTCCGGCATCACGGACGCATCGACCACGCGCAGACCTTCGATGCCGCGCACCTTGAGTTGCTGGTCGACCACCGCGAGCGGATCGTTGCCCATCCGGCAGGTCGAGGTCGGATGATAGACCGTACTGCCGGTGCGCCGGCAGAAATCGAGCAGGTCGTCATCGCTGACCACCTTGGCGCCGGGATCGACCTCGCCCACTGAATAGGATTTCAGCGCCGGTGCCGCCAGGATCTTGCGCAAGATACGGATGCCGTCGATGAAGGCGCGGCGATCGGTCTCGGTCGCCAGATAGTTGATGCGGATTTCCGGCGGCACGCCCGGGTCCGCGCTCCTGATCTTCAGCGAACCGCGGCTCTCCGGACGCAGCTGGCAGACCGAGGCCGTGAAGCCCGAGAACGGATGCAGCTTCTCGCCCATCTTGTCGGTCGAGAACGGCAGGAAGTGGATCTGGATGTCGGGCGAGGCCAGCCGCGGGCTGGTCTTGAAGAACGCACCGGAGGTGCCGGCGGCGATCGTCAACGGCCCCTTGCGCAGCGCCGCATAGCGGAGGCCCGCCATGACGCGGCGTACGGGATGATTGATGACGTCGTTCAGCGTGACGGTCTGCGCGCAGCGCGTGACGATGCGGACCTGCATGTGATCCTGCAGATCGTTGCCGACGCCGGGCGCATCGAGCACGATGTCGATGCCGTGCTGCTTCAACAGATCGGCGGGGCCGACGCCGGAGAGCTGCAACAATTGCGGCGAGTTGTACGCACCGCTCGATACCAGCACCTCCTTGCGTGCCTTGGCCTTGCGCAACTGACCGCCTTGCTTGTAGGCGACGCCGCTCGCGCGCTTGCCGTCGAACAGGATGCGCTGCGCCAGCGCCGAGGTCTCGACATGAAGATTGCCGCGCGTCAACGCCGGCCGCAGATAGGACCGCGCCGTCGAGGCGCGCCGGCCGCGCCGCGTCGTGGTCTGGAAGAAGCCCGCGCCCTCCTGGGTCGCGCCGTTGAAATCCGGATTGGTGGGAATCCCGACCTCGGCTGCGGCATGCACGAAGGCCTCCGACAGCGGATCATGATGCCGCCAATCCGACACCGGCAACGGGCCGCCGGCGCCGTGATAGGTGTTGGAGCCACGCTGCTGATCTTCCGCCTTCCGGAAATAGGGCAGGACGTCGTCATAGCCCCAGCCGGCATTGCCGCGCTGGCGCCAGCGGTCATAGTCCTCATGCTGGCCGCGCACATAGAGCAGGCCGTTGATCGAGCTGGAGCCGCCGAGCACCTTGCCGCGCGGCTGGAACACCTGCCGCCCGTTCAAGCCCGGCTCGGGCTCGGTCTGGTACATCCAGTTGACGGATTTTTCCTTGAACAGCTTGCCGTAGCCGAGCGGCACATGGATCCAGATGTTGCTGTCCTTCGGTCCGGCCTCGAGCAGCAGCACCGAGTGCTTGCCGTCGGCGCTCAGGCGGTTGGCGAGCACGCAACCGGCCGAGCCGGCACCGACGATGACGTAATCATACTCCGCCGCATCATGATTGTTGTTCACTGGTTTCCCCCGGAATTTCTTTCTTCCGGTGGTACAGACAAAGCGCAGCCTTGAAAAGACTAGTGCCCTGCGCTGAGGTTCTGGAGCAGTTGCCCGACAAGCATACTGAGCTCGCCGGCATTGCGCGCGGCGCCGAAGACGTAGCGGTCCGGCCGCACGATGACGGCCGCGGAGTCATGCTGCCGCATCCAGTCCGCGAACAAACTGTCGCGTTCGATCACGGTCAGCATTCCGTTGGTATCGCGACTTTCGCCTGATGTGGCGATGACGACGCGCTCGCCTGACAGACGCTGCCAGGCGGCAGCGGACGCATCCGACAGCCACACCATCCGCTCCGCCGCCGTCGTCACGATCGCGAATTCCGGCTGCAGCAGATCGTTCGAGCCGGCACGTCCGCCCATCCGGCGCGCGCACATGCGGCTGCACGAACAGCCGCCCGGCAAGCGCGGCATCGCGCGCGATCAGGCCGGTGACGAGATCGGGGATGAATTTCTGCCGGATGGTTTCGGCCGTGCCCGCCTTCAACTCGGCGCGCAGCCGCAGGTCGCGTTCGGCGGCAGCCACCGGATCGAGCTCACCGATGATCTTGCCGAACTCCTTGGCGCTGGCGACGACGGCGCGGACATGCGGCTTGCGCTCGATCTCGTAGCTGTCGAGCAGCGTCTCGTCAGCGTCACCGCGCAGCACCAGCCGCAGTTTCCAGGCCAGGTTCACGGCATCGCGGATGCCGGCGCACAGCCCCTGCCCGAGGAACGGCGGCGTCTGGTGCACGGCATCGCCCATCAGCAGCACGCGGCGGTCGCGCCAGCGCCGGCCGAGCAGCGCGTGAAAGCGATAGACCGCCGAGCGCCAGATAGTCAGGTCCGAGATATCGGTGAAACCCTTGAGCAGCTTCACGACGTTGTCGGGCGCGCCGGCTGCCTCGGGGTCCTCGCCGGGCAGCAACTTGATCTCCCAGCGTCGCAAATTGCGCGGGCCCGGCACGAAGGTGCCGGGACGCGACGGCCAGCAATACTGAAAACTCCTGGCCGGCCGCCTGGCGGGATCGCTGGTCAGCGTGTCGACCACCATCCACCATTCATCGAAGGCGAGGTCGTCGAGGCCGATACCGAGCTGCTTGCGGACGAAGCTGTTGGCGCCGTCGCAGCCGACCAGATAGCGCGCGCGGATCAAGAACTCCTCACCGGACTCGCGGCGCGCCGTCAGCATCACCGCGCCATCGTCCTGCTGCAGCGCCACGCCCGTGGCCGCAAGGAAAATGTCGGCATGCGGATAGTCGGCGAGCTTGTCGCGCAGCGCCTGCTCGACGTCCGGCTGCACGAAGGTCACGTTCGGAATCCAGCCGAGCGGGAACGGCGGCGGCATCGGATCGAAGATCTTGATGATCTCGCCGTCGACGCCGAGATAGTGCGAGCCGTTATGCGGGGCGATCGCCTGCTCCATGAAATCGCCGAGCCCGATCGCCTGCAGCACGCGCAGCGCCTCGTGGTCGAGCGTGATCGCGCGCGGCTTGTCGTAGATGTCGGCAACGCGCTCGACGATGGCGACCCTCAAGCCGGCCTTCGCAAGCAGATTGGCGAAGATGGCACCGACCGGCCCGAGGCCGACGATGGCCACGTCATGGATGGGATTATCGGCTGACAATGACATGCTACTTCGCGAGGTAGCTCTCGAGCGTCAGCGGCTTCGGCTTCACCTCGGGTTCGCGGATCGCGACACCTTCGAACGGCGTCGCCTCCTCGAACCAGGCCTGCCGCGCCGGCAGCCCCCACGGGAACGAAATCGTGTGGTCGGACGGATCCCAGCCGACCGGCTCGTTCTCGATGTCCATGATCTGGTAGTGCGTGTTGAACAGCTCGACGCGATGCCCGTCGGGATCGCGCATGTAGACATACATCGCGTGTCCCGGCCCATGACGCCCGGGGCCGCGTTCGACGGCCGCGCCATAGCCGAGCTCGCCGGCGACATCGCAGGCGTTGAGCAGATGATGAACTTCGGGCGCGAGAAATGCGAAATGATGCAGCCGCGGTCCGGCGCCGTTGAAGAACACGATGTCGTGGGGATTGCCCTTGCGCTGCAGGAACACGCCGCGCAGGTCGAAGGTATCAGCGGGCGCGATATATTCGCTGAGCCGGAAGCCTGCCGCGGTGTAGAACTCGCACGCCTTGCGCACCTCCGGCGTCAGCACCTGGTAGTGATCGAGCCGCAGCGCCGAGCCGCCGGCATGGCGGGTGAATTTGGTGATCATGCGCGGCTCGACCGGCATGGTCGCGCAGAACTCCAGCGGCGTGCCGGCCGGATCGGTCGCATGCAGGGTGCGGCCCTGATGCGGCACCTCGGCCCAGGCGGCCCGGCATCCCTGCGCTTCGAAGAAGGCCTTGAGCCGATCGAGGTCATCGTCCTGAAAGACCCGCAGGCCGAGCCGCGCGCAGGCGGCGCCCTCGCCTTTGCGCAACACAAGGCTGTGATGACAGGCCTCCTCGACGCCGCGGAAATAGAGTGCGCCGCCCTCCTCCGCGGTCAGGATCAGCCCAATCACCTTTTCGTAGAACTGCCGGCTCGCCGCAAGATCACGAACGCTCAGGACGACATGGCTGGCCCGCGTGATACGGAACCCGGGATCGTGGTTCGTCGTCGGGATGCTCATGCGCACCTTCTGGTTTTTGCCGTTCGCGGGAACCCGACTCATTGCGAAAAACCCGCGGGGGATCAAGCAGCGCGGCGCCAGGCCGGCTTTGCCGATCCGTGACCTCGCGTCACGCATTTGTATCGATTTGTTAGCAATGCCTGCCGGTGGAACCGAAGGAGCGGCCCGCCGCGGCACGGTCCGTTCCAATAGTTCATAGTTTGTCAAAGGTTTGCAGAGAATTCTTCGCCACGGCGCCATGGCCAAACCGGGCAGGCAACGTAGTGATGCGTACCCATCTGAGATCATATTTCGCGACCCTGTTCGCGGGCGACCTCGTCGCCTTCGGTGCACCACCGACGGATGAAGCGCTTGCCGGCCACATCCGCGCCGAACAGGTCTCGCTGGTGCTCGGCTATTCCTTCGGCATCATGCTGGCCAACGCCTGCAACGCGCTGGTGCTTGCGATTGCGCTGTGGCAATCGCCGGACTGGGCCTTCGCGCTGGTGTGGGCGGCCGCCGTGGGCAGCGCGGCGCTGTTCTTCGGCTTGCAGGCGCGGGCATCGCGCCGCATCGCCAAGCCGCAATTCGTGTCGCGCCGAACCATGTACCGGCTGGTGCGCAATGCGCTGGCGCTCGGGACGGCCTGGGCGTCGTCCCCGTCGCCTTCTTCGCGAACGCATCGAGCGGCGCCCAGCTCGTCATCACCTGCCTGTGCGCCGGAATGCTGGCCGGCGGCGCCTTCGCGTTCTCCACCATCCCGATCGCCGCGATTGCGTTCACCGCGCCGATCTTCGTCGGCACCGCGATCTGCCTCGGCCGGGACGGCGACTTCGTCTACCTCCTGATGGCCGTGCTGGTGCTGGTCTACGGCTCGGTGCTGCTGCGCGGCGTGTTCGTCAACGCGTTCGAGTTCAGGCGGCGGATCATCGCCCAGCACGAGGCCGAACGGACGGTGAGGCAGGATCCGCTGACGCATCTGCCGAACCGCGTCGCCTTCAATGAAGCGCTCAACAGCGCACTGAACCGGCTGGCGCGGTCGGGCGAAGAATTCGCGGTGCTGCTGCTCGATCTCGATCGCTTCAAGGAGGTCAACGACAGGTTCGGCCATCCGGCAGGCGACGAGTTCCTGGTGCAGGTGGCCGCCCGGTTGCAGCGTTGCACGCGCGCGGCCGAACATGTCGCACGGATCGGCGGCGACGAGTTCGCGCTGATCATGTCGAATTTGACGAGGCCCGAGGATGCGCTGGCGATCGCCGAACGGTTCGTCGCGGCCTTTGCCGAGCCGTTCCCGATCGATGGGCTGGAGGTCAACCGGACGATCAGCATCGGCATCGTGCTGGCGCCGCGGGACGGCAGCACGTCCCACGACCTGCTCAAGCATGTCGACATCGCGCTTTACCGGGCGAAGAAATCCGCACCCGGAACCATCTGCTTCTTCGAGGCCAGCGACGACCGGTCGGCGCGCGAGCGCCGCGCCTTGCAGCGGGATCTCGAGCACGCGATCGAGGCGGACGAGCTGTTTCTGGTCTACCAACCGTTCCTCGACATCCGCAACGGCCGCGTCACCGGCTTCGAGGCACTGCTGCGCTGGCAGCATCCGACGCGCGGCCTGATCCCGCCGACCGTCTTCATCCCGATCGCCGAGGAAAGCGGACTGATCCACCAGCTCGGCGAGTGGGTGATCCGCCGCGCCTGCACGATGCTGTCGCGCTGGCCGGACGACATCCGGATCGCGGTCAATTTCTCCGCGGTCCAGTTCCAGAACGTCGGCATCCTGCAGACGATCGTCGACGCGCTGGCCGAGGCGAATGTCGCGCCGAGCCGTCTCGAGATCGAGATCACCGAGTCGATGCTGATCTCGAAATATGGATCGGCGCCCGCCATCCTGCACGCGCTGCTCGAGCTCGGCCTGACGGTCGCGCTCGACGATTTCGGCACCGGCTTCTCGTCGCTGACCTATCTGCGCAAGCTGCCGTTCAGCCGCATCAAGATCGATCAATCCTTCATCCGGGACATGCTGACCCAGCCGGACTGCGCCGCGATCGTCAAATCGGTGATCGGCCTCGCGCAGGAGCTGCAGATCGGCGTCGTGGCCGAAGGCGTCGAGACCGCGGACCAACTCGAATATCTGCGCCAGACCAGTTGCGACGAGGTCCAGGGCTATCTGATCGGGCGGCCGATGTCAGGCAGCGAGATTTCCGCACTGCTCGATCACGATCCGCAGCACTCGGTGCACGCGGCGTAGCGCCGGCTCGGCTCGTCAGGGCGTGTCCGACCGATGCAGGGTGTCGACCGTGATGGTGCCGCGGGCGCGCGAGACGCAGGGGCAGATCTTGCGGCTCTCCCGCTTCTGATGGTCACTGAAGAAGACGTCGCGATGGTCGATCTCGCCGTCGACATCGACCACGTCGAGTGCGCAGACCCCGCATTCGCCGCGCCGGCAGTCGCTCATCACCTCATGACCGGCTTCGTTGAGCACGTCCAGCATCGACCGGTCGCGCGGGATGACGAACTCGGTCCCTTCACCACTGAGCCGCACGCGGAACGGCTCGCTCGGCAGCAGCCCGCTCGATCCAAAGGTCTCGTAGCGCAAATCGGAGAGCGGGCGGCCGGATGCCTCCCACGCGCGCCGCGCCGCGTCCAGCATCCGCATCGGGCCGCAGAACAGCGTCATCGTGTCCTGCGGCAGCGCCGCAAAGACGCCGCCGAGGTCGAGCCGCCTGCCTTCGTCGCCGGCATGAACGGTGAGGCGGTCGCCGAGCGCACGCTCAAGCGGTTCGAGATAGACCGCATCGCCGCGCGTGCGCACGGCATAGTGCAGCGTCACGCCGGCGTCGCGGCGGGTCAGCGCCTGTGCCGCACCGACGATCGGCGTGATGCCGATGCCGCCCGCGATCAGACAATACTGCCGCCGCGTCCAGTCGAGCTGCACCAGCGAGCTCGGCAGCGTGATGTTGAGCCGCACGCCCGGCGCGAGCGACCACATGTAGCGCGAGCCGCCGCGGGAATCCGCTGCGCGCCGAACTGCGATCCGGTAGCCCTGCGGATCGCCTTCGCCGACCAGCGAATAGGAGCGGGTCTGCGGCTGGCCTTCGATGGTGACGCCGACATCGATATGGCTGCCGACCGGATAGGGCGCACCCGTAAAGTTATCCGGCCGCAGCAGGAATTCACGGATGCCGGGCGTGAGGTCGCGCACGGCGAGCAGCGTTGCGGATGTCCAGGTCTCGATGAATCGCATGGCGCTCTCCGCTCAGCCGGCTGCCGAATTGATCAGCGCCAGCGCCGGCAGCAGATCGAGATGGCTGCGGTTGCGCAGCGCCAGCCGCAGATTGCGTGCCGCAAGCCTTGCATGCTCGCGCATGATCGCCTCGGCGCGCGCGCCCTCGCGGTTCTCGATGGCGTCGACCACAATGCGATGGTGATCCTGCGCGATCAGCAGGATCTGGCGCGCCTCGGGCAACGCCGATTGCGCCATCACGAAGCCGCTCGGCGAGGCGAACGGCAGCGCCGAGGCGCGGTCGATCTGCCGGATCAGCGGCGGGCTGCGCGACAGCTCGGTGAGCAACGCGTGGAAGCGCGCGTTGAGCGCGACATAGGACGAAAAGGCTTCGACCGAAATCGGATCCTGCTGCACCAGGCCGTCGATCTCGTTGAGGCATTCCTTCAGCGGCTCGAGATCGCGCGACGAGATGCCGCGCTCGGCGGCAAAGCGCGCGGCCAGGCCTTCCAGCGTGCCGCGCAGCTCGATCGAATCGAGAATGTCGCGCTCGGAAAATGCCTTGACCATGAAGCCGCCGGAAGGGATCGCATCGAGCAGGCCTTCCTCTTCCAGCCGGACCAGCGCCATCCGCACCGGCGTGCGCGACACGCCGGTGAACTCGACGGCCTGCAGCTCCGAGATCCGCTCGCCGGGCCGCAGGCCGCCGGAGAGAATGAGGTCGCGCAGCGCAAGCTGCGCCCGGACGGTCTGCGACACTGAACGATCGGTCTCGCGTTCCGCCATGGCTCGCCCCTCGTCTACTCGGCAGCCTGCAGCTGCTGCGGCGGATTTTCCTTCGCCACCATGCGGTCGATGACGCGCCGTGCCCACATTGCGCCGGCGTCGATGTTGAGATTGTAGAACACCCGATCCGGATTCTCGTCCATCGCCCGCTGCTGCGCTTCCAGGATGATCTCATCCTCATGGAAGATGCCGGCGACGCCGTCGCGGATTTCCGAGGTCAGCCGCTGCTCGGTGATGCGGTGATTGCGGACGAAGGCCCAGAAGTAATGGCAGGTCTTCTCGGTCTCGGGCGTGATCGTGTTCAGCACATAGCCGTTGACGCCCTGCGAACGATCGCCCTCCGGCGCGCTCGAACCGGCGGGCGCGACACCCACGTCGATGTTGACGGTGCACGGCGCTTCGAAACGGATGATCTGCCAGCGATCGACCGGGCCCGGCTTCTGCAGCTGCCTGGCCCAGAACGGCGGCGCCTCGATGCCCTTCATCCAGCGCGTCACGGTGACCGTCTTCTCGCCATGGGTGACGTCGAACGGTGCCTCGGCGACCGCATCATTGCCGATGCTCGAGCCGTGCACGAAGGTCTCGTGCGTCAGGTCCATCAGATTGTCGACAACGAGGCGATAGTCGCATTTGACGTGAATGGTCTTGCCGTCGCCGGCCCAGGCCGGGATCGTGATTCCAGTGCATGTCCGGCACCAGCGCGGGATCGGCCAGTGCGGGATCGCCCATCCAGAGCCAGATGAAGCGATGGCGTTCGACGACGGGATAGGCGCGCACGCAGGCCGACGGATTCGATCGTCTCCTGCGAGGGCATGAAGGTGCAGCGGCCCTGCGCATTGTATTTCAGGCCGTGATAGCCGCAGACCACGGCATCGCCATCGAGCCGGCCCTTCGAGAGCGGCACGAGGCGGTGCCAGCAGGCATCCTCCAGTGCCACCACCTCGCCGTCGCCCTTCCGGTACATCACGACATGCTTTCCGCAGATCGTCCGCGGCAACAGCGCGTGCTTGATCTCGGCATCCCAGCCGGCCGCGTACCACGCGTTCATTGGAAAGGGTTTTGGCACTGGTCCGCCTTCTCAGCATGAATGAATACGTTATGTATACAGTACGCGCTGACGAACGACAATAATCGTATATATCGGTATTATAATCCGGCGATAAGTATACAGAAAAGGCACATCCGGGGAGTGACAATGTCGGCGCCGCCTCCAGGGAGAGCTGGCGACGACGTGGCGCGATTTTCCGAGACGATGGGAGAGGCAGCCAGGCCGCGCTGGTCAGCGGATCGAAGGCTGGACTCTTCAAGAGCCTGCGCAACTTGCCGGCGGCGCCGGCGCGTGGCCTACGAGTTCGACGCCGCGCGGGTCGAGGCCGACTGGACATCCTTGATGTTGATGACGACGGCGATGCGCTTGATCGTGCCGCTGCGGTAGGCCTGCAGGAACTTGTCGTAGTGCTTAACCGAGATGCAGCCGTTGGAGTTGCCATTCGGTCCGAGCATGTAGCTGTGGACCAAGAGGCCGACGCGCCCGAACGTGTCGCTGCCATCGACCGGGGTCATGCGCAGCGCGGGCACGCCGTGGAACAGCTTCTCGCGCGGCTTCATCTCATAGATGCCGGGCGGCGTCGCGCCTGCGTTGCGGGCATTCACATGCGCCGGGTCGTCGAGCAGATTGCCGAGGCCTGAATGCGCCTCAAACTTGGTGCCGTCGGGCATGTACACGATGCGGCCGGTGATGTCGTAGACCGCCGTCGTGCTGTCATAGCCGAGCTTGCCGAGGTCGGGGCTCGGACCGGACAACAATCCGTCATTCGGATCGAGCGAGGCCAGCTGCAGCTTGCCCGGCATCATATCGGCGATCTTCTGCAGGAAGGTCCGGTTGTCGCCCTGCTGCACTGGCGCCTGTGGCGGTGGCGGCTGATCGTTACGCGCAAGCAGATTGGCCTCGGCCGGCCGCGACCGCGGCATCGGCACGGTGGACGTCGTCGCTGTGGTCGTGGCGGCGACGGACGCCGTCGCCGACTGGCTGGTCGGCAGTTCGGTCTGCGTGTCGCGCAGCTGGCCGGACAGCGCGTCCTCGATCTGGCCGAACTCGGAATTGAAATCGCCGCGGCTCGAACGGAACCCGCGGCGCAGTGGATAATAGAGTGAGGCCGAATTGATCGTGGAGCGCGAGCCGAAGCGATCGTCGAAGTTCAGCGAGGCTGAGGTGTTGGCGAGCGCCGGACCGTGAAGCCAAGCGGTGGGGTCGATGCCGACCATCCAGGCGGCAAGGCCAGACGACAGGGCAAGCGCGCTCACGGCAAACGCCGTGCTGCCCACCAGAGACATGCCGCGGCTCGACTTACGCCGGGCAGGTTTCGTCGTTCGTTGACCCATCAATCCCCAAGTTCGGTGCTCTGGGGCCTGTTACCCGGCCCACCGGGATTCACCGATCACTCATCATATCAGGGAATTAGAGTAAGGCATAATCGAGACAAAGCGCACAACGAGAGGTTTTTTAAACGTTTTTCGGATGGAAAGTGCCAGAGAATCAGCCTTGGGCGGGCTGAATTGACCGAAAAAGTCCCGATTCGGGACGATTTCGGCAGCTCAGGCGATCTTTTCTTCCCAGAGGGTGAGCACCGGGACTGGCTTCCCGATGGCGTAACCCTGGGCGTAATCGACCCCGATCTGGCGCAGCTCGTCCAGGATCGCGAGGTTCTCGACGAACTCCGCGACCACCTGCTTCTGCATGATCTTCGCGGTCTTGGTGATCATCTCGACCATCGCCCGATCGACCTTGCTGTTCAGAATCTCCTTCACGAACGAACCGTCGATCTTGATGATGTCGACCGGCAGGTGCTTCAGATAGGCGATCGAGGACATGCCGGTGCCGAAATCGTCGAGCGAGAAGCTGCAGCCGATCTCGCGCAGCCGCGCGATGAACTTCTGCGCCTCGTCGAGGTTCGAGATTGCGCTGGTCTCGGTGATCTCGAAACACACCGATGCCGGCGAAACGTCAAGCTGCGCGAACAGCCCGGCGACGAAGTCGACGAAGGCGCTGTCGCCGATGGTGGCGCCGGACAGGTTGATGGCGTAGCTCGCAATCTTGCGCGGCTGGTGCTTGCGCTCGGCGATGATCTCGAAGGCGCGGCGAACCACCCAGCGGTCGATCAGCGACATCAGCCCGTAGCGTTCGGCGGCGGGCAGGAAACTGCCGGGCGGCACCAGCGCGCCGCTCTCGTCGCGCAGGCGCAGCAAGAGCTCGCGCCGGTAATTGCCCTTCAGCACGCCGTTCACCGGGCGGATCTCCTGCTCGTAGAGGCAGAAGCGCCCCTCATCCAGTCCCTTGCGAATGCGATTGACCCAGCTCATCTCGGCAACGCGCACGGCCATGCCGGTGTCGGACGGGCGGTGCTCCTGGACGCGATTGCGTCCCTTGTCCTTGGCAAGGAAACAGGCAACGTCGGCAAGCCGCAACGCGTCCTGCACGCCGGCGCTGTCGGCCAGCCCGACCAGGCCGATGCTCGCGCTGATCCGGAAGCTCGACCCCTCATAAATGAAGTTCGACTGCTCGATCACCGCCCTGACCCGCTCCGCAACGTCGGCAGCGACGTCGTGCGTCGCGGAGCCGTCGTCACGCAGCAGAATGCCGAACTCGTCGCCGCCAAGACGCGCGACGAGGCCGCTGCTGCCGACTTCGGTCGCCAGCAGCCTCGCCACCTGCTTCAGCAACCGGTCGCCCGCCATGTGGCCGCAGGTGTCGTTGACGATCTTGAACTGATCGAGATCGATCAGCATCAGGTCGGCGCCGATGGCCGGCGAGCCCGACATCGCCTTGTGCAGTTCGAACTCGAACTGCCGCCGGTTGGCAAGGCCGGTGAGCGCGTCATGTGAGGCAGCCCACGCCAATTCCTCGACCAGGCGCCGCTCGGCGGTCATGTCGTGAATGATCATGACGCGGCCGGCCGGTTCTCCGGCATGCACGATCGGGGTCTCGACCACCGAGACCGGCACGCTGGAATGGTCCGGCCGCACCAGGAGCTGCGGCCGGCTTTCGTCGTCGGCGTCGAACGATCCGCGCACCGGCTGTTCGGCAATGTTGAACAGCGACGCCAGCGGCCGTCCCGTCACCTCCTGCCCTGCCGCGATGAGCCGCTGCGCGGCGGCGTTCATGTAGTCGACCCGATCGTCCTGCGTCGTCACGATGACGGCATCGCCGATCGACGCCAGCGTGAGCTGGGCGCGCTCCTTCTCGACCGCGAGCGCGGTCTCGGCAAGCCAGCGCCGCCACAGCATCCGCCGCGTGTGGACCAGCACGATGCCGGCAAGGCAGGCCGCGATCACGAGGTTGACCAGCAGCAGCAGCGCGGAGACCTGACGCGACGCCTTGCCCAGATGATCGGAGAAATCGACGGCGAGCGTGCTCAGCGCCGCATCGACCGTACCGATCCGTTCGGCCCAATGCCTGATGGTCGCAGCCGACGGATCGTGCAGCGCGACGTCGCTCGCCGCCTCGTTCCGGATTTCAATCAGCTGATCGAGCAGCGCATCCGAATTGCGCCATGCCGTCACCGCGCCGGCCACGTGGTGCATCGTGCGGAAATATTTGAACAGCCAGATCAGGCCGCCGATGTCGTCATCATGATTACCTGCCCTGGCGAAGCCGGCCCTCGCCACGGCGTCATTGTTGCCCGGCGCTTCCAGCGCGCGCCGCGCCGTGCGATCGGCCAGCGGCACTGCGATCGCGGCATCGAACTTCTGCAGATAAAGCGGCGCACCGGTGCTGACATAGGTCTGCAGGTAGTGGATGGCGTCCTTCTGCCCCTTCGACCACATGCTTTCGCCGGCCACATAGGCCCTGACCGCGGACATCACCTGCAGGCTGCCCGCCGACAGGCCGCCCAGCAGCAACACGATGGCCAGCAGGGGTCCCACCACCCGCCACAACGACCAGCTTCGAAACGAAAAGAACATGCCCAATGCGCCCCGACCCTGAAATTTATCGGGTAGCCTAGGAATGGTGATTTAACCTCACGTTGCAAAACGCGATGAGTTTGAAACGACTTGGCAGCAGCACAATTGCGTCAAACTTTACGCACCCCGGCGACCGGCGATGACGCTCACGGGTGCAATGTCGGCGACGTGTTCGGCGCCGGCGCCTGCTCCATCTCGGCCTCTTCGGGCAGCTTGTCGGCATGGACGGCGAGCGGCGTGCCGATCCAGAGCGGATCGTCGCGGTGGTCGCGGCGCGGATTGGTGGTGTTGGGATGGACCAGGATGCTCAGGCTGCCGTGGTTCAGCATCAGCCACGGCACCAGGGTCGGAAACAATTCGGCTGCAAACGCCACCTGATACATCGCCTGATCGTGCGGGCCGACCTTGACGTCGTGCCAGCGTCCGAGCGTGACCAGGAAGCGCTCGCCGATCCAGTTGCGCAGCCGCTCCGCCTCGTCCCGGCTGGTCGCGGGGTCGTAATAGACATGAGCGTGATAGCTCGCGATCTCGCCGATCGTCCGTGGCGCGTCCGTCATCTCAGCTCTCCTTCTGGCCGGTCACTTGCGCCGCAACACACTGAACTGGAATGACTGCGTCGCGCCCCAGGGCGTGACGTGCCGGTGCGCCTCATCCGCGATCAACTCGAATGCCGGACCAATGGTCTTGCTGAGCGTCGCGGGGTCATAGCGCTGCACCGGCAGGCCGCTGCACTTCTCCGGGCCATCCAGCGCGAAGGTGCCGATCACGGCGTGCCCGCCTGCTTTGACGCCGCGATGCAGCCGGTCGAGATAAGCTGCGCGGTCTGGTTCCTCGACCAGGAAGTGAAACGCCGCGCGATCGTGCCAGATGTCGAAGGTCTGCTGCGGCTGCCAGACCGTTGCGTCACCTACGATCCAGTGCACCGCGTCAGCTGCTGCGCCGATCCGCTCCCGCGCGTTCGCCAGTGCCGCTTCAGAGAGATCGAGCAAGGTCACATCATGAAAGCCCCTCGCCAGCAGCGCATCGACAAGTCGCGAAGCTCCGCTGCCGACGTCGACGATCGAGGCGTCGCGGCCGGGCGCAACCGATTCGATCAGGCGCAGCGAGGGCTGCGGATCGGCCTGCGACCAGCTCACCTGCTGCTCTCCCTTGGTCAGATAGACGGTCTGCCAATGCGATTGGCGATCAGAAGCGGTCATGGCGATAGGTCCCGAAAGCGGCAACAACCTGCGTTGCGCCATTAACCATCAGCTAGGCGCGGCGGTCTCTCGCGTCAACCGGCAGCGGCGGGCACGCAGGGCGGCGTAGCAGCAAATGCCGCATTTGCTTCGCCGCATTTTCCAACTAACCTGATGGCCGGGTTGAGATCAGGGCGTCCGGGGATGGCCAATTTCGGCTGGACACGCGGCAACAAGCCTGCACAAGCGGAGGACGCCGCCAGCGACTTGCGCGGCCTTACCGATCCATTGGCGTTTGTCGCCGCGCTCGACAAGGTGGTCCCGCGCTATCTCGATCTCGCCGACAATGGCGTGCTGGTCTATCCGGCCTGCAAACGCAAGTCCGGCGATCTGCTCGGCGACATCAGTGCGATCTGGGAGCACACGCGGCTTGAAGCGATGCGCTATGTCCCAATGGTGCCGCGGCAGGACATCTCGCTGCTGGTCGATCCGGCCCGCCAGGCGGAGATGATCGATGCTTTCCTGCGCCAGCGCGCGCACGACAAGACCGTCGTCGATTTCACCGGCACCGCGATCGAAGACTACGGGATTGCGATCTACGCTGGCCTGAACTGGCTGAACCATTGCGGCGCGCTCGTGGGCGCGGATCCGCAAAAGTTTTCCGGCACGTTGCGGAGCTTCCGCAGGGTCATGGTGGTCGCCCAACAGTGGTGGGCGATCGACGGCGCGGCCGAGCGTTGCCGGCAACTGCTGGAAGCGCGCGAACGGCCACCGCTGGTGTTCTTCCTGATGTGGGCCGAATGCACCAATTTGGCGCGGGAGATCGCGATCGCTGCGGCCGGTCCGAATGCAACCGAGGACACTATCTCGCGGATGCGCGCGGCCGAAGATCCGGAACAGCTGACCTAGGGAAGCAGGCGGAGCCCGGCCGTCAGGCGACAGGGTCCCCGTCGGCGGACGCCAGCTGCAATTCCTTGGATTTGCGCGAGATCAGGCGGGCCAGCTCGCTCTGCTTGTAGGTCTCGACGAACTTGATGGCGAAGCCGTTCGGCAGATGCCGGACCACCCGCCCGACGCAGGCGCCGATCGCAAGCGGCATGCCGACCGGCGGCTGCGCCTCGGAGGAGACCGCCGCGCCGGACAGCGACATATCGATGATGAAGCAGCTCTGCATGGTGCCGTCCGCCAAGGTCAACATGGCATGCGGCGCGACGGGAACGAAACGCGGGTTGATGCGCGCCTCGCGGATGCTCGGATCCTTTTGCTTCTTCTCGATCCAGGACAGCTTGTCGGCGAACTTCTCACGCATGGCATGCGTCATCTCGAGCTCGAGCAGGAAGCTGCCGCTCATCGTGTCGGTGATGCAGCCCTCGAACTTGCCGAACTCCTCGAAATACGAAGTCAGCCGGTCGCCGATCTTGCCGACGACCGGCACGTCCACGATCATCCGGAACGGCGAGACGCGCGTGGTGCGGCAGGCGAAGGTACGCAATTTGCCTTGGGCATCGTACCAGTTCGGCAACGTGTAGCTGCCGTTGACGGTGATCTTGACCGCGCGTTGCTTGAGAAACTTTTCGACGGACACGACGAACCTCGCCCGAGGCGATGTGAGTGCACGGAGGTCGGGATTGACCGGCTTCACTGCCGGTCCGGTGGTGGGGAAGTCCGCTACCGACGCGATGGTAGCGGGCAGCTGCGGCACGCATCCCAGCGCGTGGCCGAATGGTCCTGGCGCGCAGGTGCGTACAGCCATACCGTCGAAAGACTAGGGAAAAGTTAAACGGCACGGAGCGCCGGCGGTGCACTCCATGGCGCAACCGTTTCGCGGCGGTTTATTTTGCGAACCGTACAACTACCGGGAGAGTTGTCGCCCGGCAATGCAATCGCGCCGTGCTCCAAACCGCCTGCCTCGGCTGTCGGCCGGGTGCTAGCCTTCGCTCAATCAGTCTGGACCCTCATAGGCTCAACATGTCAAACAAATCGCTTGCCGACGGCAAGATCCTGCAAGACGTCGTCGACGGCGTCGGCGTCATCACCTTCAACAATCCCGACAAGCGCAATGCGATGTCGCTGGAGATGTGGGAGGGGCTCGGCGAGGCGCTGACGGCGTTGCGCGACGATCCGGCTGTCCGCGTCGTGATCCTGGTCGGCGCCGGCGACAAGGCCTTCGTATCGGGCGCCGATATCAGCCAGTTCGAGAAGACAAGGCACAACGCCGAGGCCTCCGAGGAATATTCACGGCGCAGCGCCGCCCAGCGCACCCTGCTCGCCGACTATCCGAAGCCGACCATCGCCTGCATCCGCGGCTTCTGCCTCGGCGGCGGCATGCAGGTCGCGATGCTGACCGATATCCGCATCTCCGGCGCCAGCGGCCAGTTCGGCATTCCCGCGGCCAAGCTCGGCATCGCCTATGGCTATGACGGGCTGCGCCATCTGGTGTCGCTGGTCGGGCCGTCCTGGGCGCGGCTGATCATGTATACGGGCATGCGGATCGATTCCGCCGAGGCGCTGCGAATCGGCCTCGTCGATCGCGTGCTGCCGGACGCCGAGCTCTGGGACGCGACCATGGAGATCGCGCGCACCATTTCCGGCAATGCGCCGCTGGCGATCAAGGCCGCCAAGATCACCATCGCGCAGGTGCTGAAGGATCCCGCCGATCGCGACATGGCGGCGATCAAGCAGGTCGGCATCGAATGCATGGACAGTGCGGACTTCCGCGAAGGCCGCAGCGCTTTCATGGAGAAGCGCAAGCCGCAGTTCAAGGGCCGGTAGCGGCGTCCTCATCCTCACCGGTCATCGCCCGGTTCAACTGGGCGATCCAGTCCGCGGCGGCCCATCGGCTCAAGCACGACCGCCTCTGGAATACTGAATCACCCGCATGCGCATGCGCGGGTGATACCACCGGATGGCGATCGCACGATTTCTGAATAATGGAATAATAGCCCCGATTTGCCCGACGCGTCAAGTCGCCTGGTCGAAGGTTGCCGTGTCCGCCGTTGCCGTGTCCGCCGGCACCTTTGCATGGGGTTGTTTTCGATATTTTGGCAGTGTGCTCGCGATTAAACCTGCCCGCTACTTCTTCTCGCTGACCGGGACCGTGTAGTTCAGGATCAACCGCCCGCCGTCGGGATAGATGGTCTGGCCGGTGATGTAGGAGGCATCGTCGCTGGCAAGGAATGCCACGACGGCAGCGACCTCGCTCGGCTCGCCGCAGCGGCCGGCCGGCGTGCGCGACAGCACGCTGCGCCGCGCATCCTCGGACGAGAAGATCGCCGTCGCCACCATCTCGGTCAGGATCGTGCCGGGTCCGACCGCCACGACGCGAATGCCGTGCGGCGCCAGCGCCACGGCGGCGACCGAGGTGAGCTGCTTCATCGCGCCCTTGGACATCGCATAGGTCGCGAGCGAGGGGATCGCGAGCAGCGCGTTGACCGAGGACATGTTGACGACGACGCCGCCACCGCCCTGCGCGATCATCTGGCGCGCCGCAGCCTGGACGCCGAAGAACGCGCCCTTGAGGTTGATGCCCATCACGTCGTCGAATTCGGCCTCGCTGATGTCGAGGAAGTCGCGGTTGCGCGCGACGCCGGCATTGTTGACCATGACGTCGAGCCGGCCGAACTCCTTCACCGCGGTCACGACAATGCGATCGACATCGGCGCGCTTGCTGACGTCGGCCTCAACGGCCCGCAACTGATCGATATGTCCGAGTTCCTGGGCGGTGTGGACAAGCCCTGCAGCGTCGACATCCGAGATGACGACCCTGGCGCCATCGGACAGGAAGCGCGCCGCACAGGCCTTGCCGATGCCGCGTGCCGCCCCCGTGATGGCGACGACCTTGCCGGAATTCTTCATGGGAGTGCCTCCAGAACAAACTGTTCATGGAGCAATAGCGCATTGCGCGTCGGCAGGGAACGCGGCGGATTCTCCGGGCGAGCCCTCAGGACTTGATGCGCGCGAGAATCCGGTCGGCCTCGGTACGCCAGTCGGCGCTGCGGGCGAAGTCCGGCGTTCCCCTGGGTCCGAACACGCCCTCATCGGCAAGGTCGGCGATCCAGCCCTGCCGCTCGGCGGTGCCGGAGGCAGACCATGGCGTCAGCCCGGCCTCGCGCACGGTCTCCGCCACCTCGCGCACCTCCTCGGCGCGCCGCCGGCCGTGCTCGATCACCCGCTGAAAGAAATAGGCGCCCTGCTTCTCCCAGTCGATCGACGGAAAGGTCTCCTTGAGCGAGGCGAGCACCGCATCCTCGACGCCATAGGCGCGTGCGGTGGTGAAGCTCTCGATCACCATGGCCTCCAGCCCCTTGATCATGATGCTGCGGCACATCTTGACTGCCGAGGAGACCCCAAGCTCGTCGCTTGCGACCTTCGCCGCAAAACCGAGCGCGACCAGCTGTGGCGCCAGCTCCCGCGCGCCTTGGCCGCCGAGCAGCAGCGGCACCTTGATCCGGTACGGCGGCAGCGAGGTCATCACTGCGCCCTCGACATAGCGGCCACCGGCGCCGTCGATGTGCGCCGCCGCGCGCTGCTTGGCGCCGGGCGAGGCCGAGTTGAAATCGAGAAACCAGGCGCCGTTCCGGATTGCGGGTGCGCAGGCCGCGGCAACCGGGACCGCCTGGCTCGCCGTCACCGCCGAGATGATGAAATCGGCCCGCCCCGCGAGAACGGCATGGGATTGCGCGAGCTCGACGCCGATCTCCGCCGCGTGTGCGCGCAGCGCCGTGCCCTGCCCGCGGTCAAGCTTGATGTCGTAGGCCGAAACCCTCACGCCCTGCCGGCGCAGATCCTCGGCAAGGATGCGGCCGACCTCGCCATAGCCGAGCATGCCGATTTGCCATTGCCGCGGATCGCCGGAGATTGTCATCAGTTCAAGTCCCGTGTTGTGTCGTCGAACAGCTCGTCGACCGTGACGTGCCGGGGGATCAACGCCTGCTGCACGCAATAGTCGATCATCAGTTCGAGCGGCTTGCGGTTCGCGGCGACGCCGAACGGCACCAGGTCCGGCATGCCGGGCGGGCCGGCCGCTGCCTTGCCGCGCTTGAGGAGATCGTACAGGCTCCGCACCACGTCCGGCCGCGACGCCGCAAGCCGCGATGTCACCACCACCAGATGATCGACCGGCACCACGCCGTGCCGCGCATACCACAGGGACGCCTCTGCGGCCGGGTCGGCGAACAGCGGCTTGAGCTCCGGATCGCCGGAGGTCTCGCCGAGCACGGCGTCGAGCTCGCCGTCCCTCAGCATCTGGACGATGGTCTTGTCCCTCGGCGCACGCTCGGTGCTGTCGACATATTCCGCAACATGTGGATCCTCGAACGTGACCCAGTTGATCCTGTCGAGGTTCACGCCATGGTCATTGGCAAGGATGCCGCGCATCCATGCCCCGGTCGTGGTCGTGAACGAGCGGATGCCGACCCGCTTGCCTTCGAGATCGGCCGGCTCAAGCGTACCGAGGTCGGCGCGATAGAGCGCATGGCCGTGCTGGAAGCGGCCGACCATCGCCGCCGGCAGCAGCACCAGCGGCTTGCCGTGCGCCCTTGCCATCAGATAGGTCACGATCGCCATCTCGCAGACGTCGAATGCCTGCTCGCGCACCATCGGCTTGAACGCGGCGTTGGTCGGCGTGAATTCGGTGAAGTCGAGATCGAACAGGTCGGAGCGAAGCTCACCGTTCTTCACCGCCCGGATGTGCGGATGATTGCCGAGCACGGCGCGCAGCCGAAGTTTCTCCATCGCGACAAGCTCCGGACGTTCAGGTCACCACTCGCCCCGGATTTGAGCCCGGGATCTTGCGGGGCGCCCCTTCGTCGAGCGGCGCGGCCTGCAACGCGGCAACGGTGGCGCGCACCAGTTCCTCGATGGCGTGGCCGGCATCGGAGCCGTCGGCGCTGCCGCGCGACAGGCGCGAGACGCGCTCCGGCGTCACCAGCGTGTAGTAGAGCGCGCCGAGCAGGAAGTGGCTGCGCCAGACCAGATCGGTACGCGGAATATGCGGCAGGCTCTCATGAATCGCGTCGATGAAGGCATGACTGGTGTCGTCGAAGGTCTGCGCGATGATCTTGCGCACGACCTCATCGCCCTCGGCCGACATGATCGCGCGCAATCGCGTGAACCGCGTTCCGCCGCCGGCAAGATCGCTGCCGGACGTAAAGGCCGGCAACACATAGGCGCGCACGATCGCCTCCAAGCGGTCCTGCAGATCGCGCACCCGCCGCGCCGCCGCCAAAAGCTCGGAGCGCCGCCGGTTCATCGGGCCGCAATGGCGTCGATAGATTTCCAGCAGCAGGCCGTCCTTGGTCCTGAAACGATAGGTCACGCTGCCCGGATTGGCGCCGGCGGCGTGCGCGATGTCGCGCACCGAGACGGCGTTGAAGCCATAGGTCGAGAACAATTCCTCCGCCGCGGCGAGGATCGCCTCGCGCATGTTCGGCTTGCGGGCGCTGGCGGCCTTCACGTCAGACCTGGCAGGTTTGCGAACCATATTGGTACTATCGTCCAAATAGTCCGGTCGCGTCAACGACGCCGCGCTGCACGCATCAGTCAGGATAGTTCGACGTCGGGCTCGGCACGACCGCGCGCGGCGGCCTCGAGCAGGAACGTCCTGCCATGCTCGGTATCGGCCGAACGCTGCGCCTCATCCATGTCCTGCCAGGCCGAGGTGACCAGCACGCGCGAGAAGTCGCGGCCGACGAATGCCGGGCAGCTCGATCGCCTCGCCGGTACGCGCAGCGAACGCAGATGCCGGCCGGTGGGATCGTAAACGTCGACGCAACCGCCGCCCCAGCGCGCGTTCCAGATCAGCCCGTCGGCATCGACGATCGCGCCGTCAAGCCCGCCGGTCCCTTGATGTCTGATCAAATCGACGGGTTCACCGGTCGGCAGTCCTGTTGATGGATCGAGCGGCACGCGATGCAGCACGTTGGTCGCGGTATCGGCGAAAAAGCCGATGTCGCCCGCGGGCGAAAAGCAGATCGCATTCGGGATGGTGATCCCGGGATACAGCCGCACGATGCGCCCCTGATGCAGCGCATAGATCGCGCCGGCACCCTGCTCGGCATGGCGCCCCATGGTGCCGAGCCAGAACGTGCCCGACGGATGCACCCGCGCATCGTTGGAGCGCGTCAGCGGGTTGTCGGCCTCCAGCGCGGCGAACCGCTCCAGGTGGCCGTCGGCAACGTGCCGGACATAAAGTCCATCTTCGGTAAGGATCAGCTGCCTCTCGCCGTCGATCCGCGCCAATGCACTCGCCATTTTCGGCAATTCATGGATTACAGTGCTGCCGCCTGCAAATCGATGCTCG
The DNA here is from genome assembly GCF_051547665.1 of Bradyrhizobium sp. BR 1433. Taxonomy (NCBI): domain Bacteria; kingdom Pseudomonadati; phylum Pseudomonadota; class Alphaproteobacteria; order Hyphomicrobiales; family Nitrobacteraceae; genus Bradyrhizobium; species Bradyrhizobium sp. BR 1433. Next base: position 6,908,035 of record NZ_JBPUGG010000001.1, on the reverse strand, counting down.
AACAGGCGGCGCTCGCGGATATCGAACCACCAGGCGGTGTCGGTCGCCGCATCATAGGTCGGACCCTCGCCGAGATGGCAACGCTCTGCCGACAGCACCGATGTCGGCACCTCTTCCATCAGCGGCTCGGCGGCACGGTCGGTCATGGCGTCACTCACGCGGTTGAGAAGCGGTAGACGATGCTGCGCCGATAGAGCTGCCCGGGATCGAGCCGCGCCGACGGGAAGTCGGGCCGGTTCGGCGTATCCGGCCAGGCATGCGGCTCGAGACAGAGCGCATCGGATTGCCGGTAGAGACGATCGCCCTTGCCGGCGGTCGAGCCGTCGAGGAAATTGCCGGAATAGAACTGCAGTCCCGGCTGATCGGTGAACAGCTCCATCACGCGGCCGCTGTGCGGCGCCTCGAGGCGCGCAGCAAGGCAAAGGCCCGCCCCCTTGGCCAGACAGAAATTATGGTCATAGCCGTGCCCAAGCTGGAGCTGCTCGTCATGCATCCTGATCCGCGCGCCGATGGCTGTGGGCGTGCGGAAGTCGAATGGCGTGCCGTCGACCGGCCGCGGCGGGCGCGGTAGCGGGATCGCCGTGGCATCCACCGCGAGGAAATGGTCGGAGGCGATCATCAGGCGGTGATCGAGGATCTGCATGCCCGAGCGCGCGCCCTCGAGATTGAAGAAGCTGTGATTGGTGAGGTTGAGGCAGGTCGGCCGGTCGGTCGTCGCCTCGTAGGTGACCGAGAGCTCCATCGGACTTCGCACGCAATAGGTCACGCGCACCGCGAGATTGCCCGGATAGCCCTCCTCGCCATGCGGGCTCTCGCGCGCCAGCACCAGCGTCGGTTCCGGATCATCCGATAGTTCGACGATCTGCCACAGCTTGCGATCAAAGCCCTGCACTCCACCGTGCAGCGCGTTGGGACCGTTGTTGGCGTCGAGCTGCACGGTCTCGCCATCGAGCACGAAACGCGCGCCGGCGATCCGGTTGGCATAGCGCCCGATCGTCGCGCCGAAGAATTTGCGCTGTGCGAGATAGCCGTCGAGCTCATCGTGGCCAAGCACGATGTCGTCGCAATGCCCGTCACGATCCGGCGCAAGCAGCGCTTGCAGCGTGGCGCCGAACGGAAGGATGGCGGCCTCAAAACCGTATTCGCCGCGCAAGATCACGCGCTCGACAATGGTGCCGTCGGGCAATTCGCCGAAGGGGGCGCGACCAATGCTGGCTGATGTCATTGTCAGTCCTCGAACGCCTCGACGAGGCGCCGTCGCCCGAGCATGAAGCTATCGGCGACAAGCCGCAAGGGCGCGAGGTCGACATCGGATTTTCCTTCCGAGGTCAGCGCGACGAAGCGGCGGTACAGCGCGGGATATTCCTCGTCCGGCGCATCGACCACCAGCCTGCCGCCATCGCGCAGCTGCCTTCCACCTTTCGACAGCGTCACGGGCCCGGCCTCGGTCTCGCACAGGATGTCCCAGCTCGGCGATCCGGTCTGGCGGAAATCGAATTCGGCGTGAATTGGCAAGCCGCTCGCGTCGGAGAGTTCGATATCTGCCGCAATCGGCGCCTCCCGATTGGAGGGAAAGTCCAACGCCGCGCCCCGGACAAAGACCGCACGCGGCAGGATCTCGGTCAGGATCGACAGTGCGTTGATGCCGGGATCGAACACGCCGAAGCCACCCGCCTCGAAGATCCAGGCCTGGCCTGGGTGCCAGACGCGCACGTCTTCCTTCCAGATGATGGTCACCTTGTTGATGGTGCGTCTCGCGAGCAATTGCCGCGCAGGACCGACCGCGGCCGCATAGCGTGAATGCCATGTGGCAAACAATGTCCGGCCCGCCTCCTGCGCGGCCGCGATCAGCGGCGTGAGTTCGCTTAACGTCGTGCCCGGCGGCTTCTCCAGCAGCACATGCTTGCCCGACGCGAGTGCGGCGGCGGCCTGCGCGTGGCGCACCTGCGGTGGCGTACACAGCGCGACCGCGTCGATCTCCGGCCCGTCGCGCAACAGCTCCTGCATGTCGCGGAAATGCGGCAGGCCGGGCGGAGTCTTCACGGGATCAACCACCGCAACGAGAGCCACGCCTGACGTCTTCGCGATCGCAGGCACGTGCTGCCGGCACGCGATCTCGCCAAAGCCGACGATGGCGATGCGAAGCAGGTCACTCATGGCCGTCCTCGCGTTGCTGTCCACCTGGCCGGCTGAAGCCGCCAGGCAGAATCATAAGCCAGCGCCGAATACCAACGGCATGATGTGATTTTGGTTGCGGACACGCAAGTGCACGACGCTCTGTTGCGCGCCTCGCGGCCGGGGCGTCGGCTTTGATCAATCAAGGCCGATGCTCCAGAATCCTGTTTTGACGGGCTTTCCTTGCGCGGACCGGTCACCGCCTCGCCCGAGACCGCGCTAGCGTGCGGCCTCAAACCCGCCGAGCACCGCCGTCAGATTGGCGCCGAGGATGTCGGAGAGATAGCCGCCCTCCTGCACCAGCACCGTCGGCAATCCGAAGCGAGCCAGCCCCTCGCCGATGCGACGGAAGCCGTCGGTGGTGACGGCGAGACCGGCAAGCGGGTCCTTCTCGGAGGCGTCGAGACCGAGCGCAACCACGAGCGCGGTCGGGGCAAGGAGCGGATCGCCTTCTCCGCCACGGCAAGCGCCTTCATGTAGTCGTCGTCACCGGTGCCCTTGGCGAGGGGAATGTTGAGATTGGTGCCGAGGCCGCCTGCGGCGCCGCGCTCATGCGCATAGCCCCAGACGAAGGGGTAGAAGAACGACGGATCGGCGTGGATCGAGACGGTGAAGACATCCGGCCGCTCGTAGAAGATGCCCTGCGTGCCGTTGCCGTGATGCACGTCGACGTCGAGGATCGCGACGCGCTCATGCTTCTGGCGCAGATGCTCGGCCGCGATCGCGCTGTTGTTGAGGAAGCAGAAGCCGCCGGCGAGGTCGCGATAGGCGTGGTGACCGGGCGGGCGGCACAGCGCGTAGACGGCGTCCTCGCCGTCCAGCACCATCTGCGCGGCGGTGACCGCGACGTCGCTCGCGGCGCAGGCGCCTGCCCAGGTCCCGGGACCGATCGGAGCCGCGGTGTCCATCGTGTGCCAGCCGAGCTTGCCGACGATATGAGCAGGGTACGTGCCGGCATTGCGCACCGGGTGGATGTTCGCGATCATCTCCGGTCCGGCATTGCCGAGCGCCGACCATTCGTCCCAGGCGTCCGCGAGAAAGCTCAGATATTCCGGACTGTGCACGCGCGCGCGTGGCCCCTGCCCGAACCTGGTCGGCTCGATCAGCGTGTGCTTGCCGGCCTTCAGGCCCGCCAGCAGGCGGTTGGCGCGTTCGGGCTGTTCGGTGGTACGCTGGACCACACCGCGGACCAGGAAGAATTGCGGATCATGGCTGCGGTGCAGATCACTGTAGACGGCCTTCACGGGGACACTCCTGTTGGATCGGCGGCTGAGCTGGACAGAGCGAGGGCAATGTGCCGCACGCGAGGTGTGGCTTGCGCGTTGTACACTATCAGCGACGGCGACGATCTGAAACCAAGCGCGATTTCATGCTATGCCCGCATGCAGCGCAATGATTGAAAGACGCAGGACGCGAAGTCCGGCCATGGCCAGCGGCAAGACGCAGACAGAGGAAGCGGCAACGGGGCGGCGCGGGCGGCCGCGCTCCGCCGCGACCACGGCCGCGATCCTGGAAGGCGCCTATCAGCTGATGGCGACGACCGGCCTCGCCGCGACCACCATCGACGCGATCGCCAGGCATTCCAACGTCTCGAAGATGACGATCTACAAATGGTGGCCGTCGCGCGAAGCGTTGCTGATCGATGCCTTCCTCGACCAGGCCTCGCGGGCCGTGCCGCTGCCCGAAACCGGCCATCCGGTGGCCCGCATCCGCCGCCATGTTGCGACCTATGTCGAGGCGTTGCAGGGCGAGTTCGGCCGCGTGCAGCTCGCCGTGATCTCGGAATGCATCTCGAAGACCGGCACGGCGGAGCTGTTTTACGAGCGTTACCTCGGCCTGCGCCGCGGCAGGATGCTGGAGATCATCGCCGCCGGCCAGAAGGACGGCAGCATCGGCGCACCGGGCGTACCCGGCGATATTTATGACGCAATCTACGGCAGCCTGTTCTACCGCTACGTCTTCGGCATCAAGCCGCTGACGCCGGCCTACGCCCGCAATCTCGTCAATCTGGTGCTGCAGCCGCGCACGGACGCTTGACTATCAAGCAGAGCGTTGGCGCTGACGGCGGAACCAGACCCAGGTCTCGCGCGTGACGGCCCGGTAACTGCTGCCGCGATACACGATGTGGCCATCGACGATAGCGTTCAGCTTCGGCAGCGCATGGAACGGCACCGTGGGATAGGCGTGGTGCTCGACATGGTAAGGCATGTTCCAGGCGAACCATTTCATGATCCTGCTGGTCATCGTTGTGCGCGTGTTCTCGAACGCGCTCCGCGTCCGCTCGCAGCCGGTGTGCTCGGCATAGAGATAGGGGCGCAGGATGAGCTGACCGGCCAGGAGCGGCACGATCCACACCCACAGCAGGATCGCACTGTGCAGCGCGAACGAGGCCGCGAGCAACAGCAGATAGCCCGCGAGATAGAGCCGCGCCTCCAGCACGATCGAGGCGCGCTTGTGCTCCGGAATCCACGGCACGACCACCTTTCCGGTGAGTGCATGCCAAAACATCAGGCGGATGCGAACCAACACCTGCAGCAGTCCCGAATAGGCGATCGCCAGCTGGGTGTCCGACGCGGGCTTGGGGCCGACGATCAGCTCCGGGTCTTTCCCCGGATCCTGCGTGTAGCGATGATGGTCCCAGTGGAACAGGCAGTAATACTGGTAGGGCAGTCCGATCATGAAGGCGGAACAGATTGCCTACGACAAGATTGAGCGCTGGACTGCGGAACGCCGTCTTGTGCGCGGTCTCATGCACCACCATGAACAGGAATGCGACGAAGTAGCCCTGCACGGCAATCAGCGGCAGCGCCCATGGCAGACCGTAGCGCGATAAGACCAGGGAGATCAGCGCGCCGACGATGACGATCATCCCGTAATGGCTTGCCGCGCGCACCGCGCCGGCAAGGTTCGACTTGGTCGACAAATCGCGCAAGGTCAGCGGGCTGAGCGGCTTCAGGCGGGGTCCGGCGTCACTGGTCTCTGCGGTGCTCATGGTCGTCTCACCTGTCAGCGTTGCAGCAAGGCCGAGATTTCGGCGTTGATGAAGGCGCGGTCTTCGGCGTTGTTGGCGGGATTGCCGGCCCGGTGCCCGTGGATCGACGGAATCGCATGCAGCGCGGCCGAGCGCGCGTTGACCAGGCGGCCGAGTTCAGCCTCGTTGTCGCGCGGGTCGAAATAGCGATCGGTACGCCCCGGCATCAGCAGGACATGCGCCTTGATCGCGGCCAGCGCCCGGTCGAAGTCGCCGCCGAATTGATCGCAACGGCTGATATCGCCGGCCTGCCAGATCGCGATCTGCGCCATCAGATCATTCGCATCGCGCCGCGCGAAGGCACCGTCCCAGGATCCCGCGAGGTAGTCTTCCAGCGAGTTGAAACCGGCCGCGCGCCAGACTTCCTCGCGATAGAACTCGTGCGACATCGCCCAGCCGGCGTAGACGCGCCCCATCGCACGAAGGCCCGCCGCGGGCTTGCTGACGAAGCGGCCGTCCCGGTAGGCCGGGTCGGCGGTCAGCGCGGCCTTCACACCTTCGAGGAACACATGATTATACGGCGAGCACCGCGCGCTGCCGCAGACCACGGCCGCGCGCTCGACCATGTCGGGATACCGCGCGGCCCAGTGATAGGCCTGCATGCCGCCCATCGACCAACCATAGACCAGCGCGAGCCTGGTCACGCCGAACCGCTCGACCAGCAGCCGCCGCTGGATCGCGACCGCGTCATGATAGGTGAAGGCACGAAACGGCGCGCCGCCGAGCACCTCGACCGAATTCGACGGCGAGGAAGACAGACCATTGCCGAACAGATTCGCGATGACGATGAAGTAGCGCTCGGGATCGAGCGCGCCGCCCGGCTGCACCAGCCATTCGATGTCGGAGTGCTGTGCGGCAAACGACGTCGGATAGAGGATGACGTTGTCCCGCGCCGCATTCAGCGTGCCGTAGGTCTTGTAGGCGAGCCTCAGTTGCGGAAACACGGCGCCGCCCTGCAGCGTCACATCGCCTGCCTCGAACACCTCATAGTCGCGCGGCGTGGTCATCAGCTTTCGACCTCGAGCAGCCGGGCGCAACGCTGCGCCCTCAATAACTGTACTATTAGTACACTAAATGTGGAACCCTGGCAATAGCGGCAAAGGTGGAATGACACCGGGCCGATCCATTCAAAATCGGTATGGATCAATACCCGTTTCGGCTTGGACCCATTGTCGTCATCTCTCTAGGACAGACCCCGAGGAAATTTTCGAGGAGGCGCTAATGAGCGCAATTGTGTCCGCCGCAGACACGCGGCGATCCCGCGTCCGGCTCTTGATCGTGACGATGTTGTTTCTCGTCACCACCGTGAACTATGCCGATCGCGCCACGCTCTCGATCGCCGGCCCCGCCCTTTCCAAGGAACTGCATCTCGATCCCGTCGCGATGGGCTACGTGTTCTCGGCGTTCGGCTGGTCCTATGTGGTCGCCCAGGTGCCGTGCGGCTGGCTGCTCGACCGCTTCGGCTCCAAATGGGTCTATGCGCTCAGCATCATCGTCTGGTCGATCTTCACCGCGATGCAGGGCCTGGTCGGATTCCTGTCCGCGGGCGCGGCCGTGGTCCTGTTGTTCGCCCTGCGCTTCCTGGTCGGCATCGCCGAGGCGCCGTCATTCCCGGCCAATGCCCGCATCGTCGCCTCCTGGCTTCCCCGGCAATGAACGCGGTACCGCCTCGGCCTTCTTCAATTCGGGGCAGTATTTCGCCACCGTGATCTTCGCGCCGCTGATGGGCTGGATCGCCCATGAGTATGGCTGGCGCCATGTGTTCTACGTGATGGGTGCGCTCGGCATCGTCATGGGCATTGCCTGGATCAAGACCATCTACGAGCCGAAGGAGCACCCCGCGATCAACGAGGCCGAGTTCGACTACATCAAGCAGGGCGGCGCGCTGGTCGACATGGACGCGGCGAAGGCCGGCAAGACCCAGGACAGCGGCCCCAGCTGGGACCACATCCGCCAATTGCTCGCCAACCGCATGATGCTCGGCGTCTATATCGGCCAATACTGCATCAACACCCTGACCTATTTCTTCCTGACCTGGTTCCCGGTCTATCTGGTGAAGGAGCGCGGGCTCTCGATCCTGCAGGCCGGCTTCGTCGCGACCTTGCCGGCGCTGTGCGGCTTCATCGGCGGCGTGCTCGGCGGCGTGATCTCGGACTATATCCTGCGCCGCACCGGCTCGCTGACCATGGCGCGCAAGATCCCGATCGTCGGCGGCATGCTGCTGTCGATGTCGATCATCGCCTGCAACTATGTCGACGGCCAGGCACTGGTGGTCGGCTTCATGGCGCTCGCCTTCTTCGGCAAGGGCATCGGCGCGCTCGGCTGGGCGGTCGTCTCCGACACCTCGCCGAAGGAAGCCGGCGGCGTCTCCGGCGGCTTGTTCAACACCTTCGGTAACCTGTCCTCGATCACGACGCCGATCGTCATCGGCTACATTCTGGCCGCCACCGGCTCGTTCAACGGCGCGCTGGTGTTCGTCGGTGCCAACGCGCTGGTCGCGGCGATCGCCTATCTGTTCATCGTCGGCGAGATCAAGCGGGTGCAGCTCAAGGCGGCGTGAGCGCGCTTCACCTCTCCCCGCCTTCCGCGGGGAGAGGTCGAAATTCGCACAGCGAATTTCAGGTGAGGGGCGAAGCAACACGTCTCCGCAGAGACAGTCCTTCCGACTCATTCGGATCGCGCGTGCACATCGAGGCGGCCGTTGCGCAGAGAGAGCCCCTCACCCCAACCCTCTCCCCGTAAGAACGGGGAGAGGGAGCAGAAACCAAACGGCGGCTTCGGCCGCCGTCTTTGTCTGCTTTTTTGTCTGCTTTTTGTCTTCTTGGCCAGTGGGAGGCATCGATGCTAGAACGTACAAATCCCCGCGCGATCAATTCCGGGCTTGCATCGATGTTCGACCTGAGCCAGCTCCGCTGCTTTGTCACGGTGGCCGAAGAATTGCACTTCGGCCGCGCCGCGGCGCGGCTCAACATGACGCAGCCGCCGCTGAGCCGGCAGATCCAGGTGCTCGAACACATCATCGACGCGCCGCTGTTGGAACGCACCAGCCGCTCGGTGCGGCTGACGCCGGCAGGACGCAGCTTCCTGCCCGAGGCGCGGCGCATCCTCAAGCTCGCGGAATCGGCCTCGCAGGTTGCCCGGCGCATCGCGCTCGGCAAGACCGGCTCGCTCAAGATCGGCTTCACCGCGGCGGCCGCCTACGGCTTCCTGCCCGACCTGATCGCGGCCTGCCGCTCGCGCCTGCCCGAGGTCGATTTTTCGCTGAAGGAGATGGTCTCCGGCGACCAGTTCGAGGCGCTCACCACCGGGCAGATCGACGCCGGCCTGCTGCGCCCGCCGATCGCGCGGCCGGAATTCGCTAGCCGCCGCGTCGTGGCCGAGCCGCTGCTCGCCGCGATCCCGAAGAAGCATCCGCTGGCCACGGCCGAGACCGTCAGCATCAAGGATTTCGACGACCAGCCCTTCGTGATGTATTCGCCCTATGAGGCGCGCTACTTCCACGATCTCCTGGTGTCGATGTTCACGCGCGCCGACGTGCTGCCGCGCTATGTGCAGCATCTCAGCCAGATCCATTCGATCCTCGCCATGGTGCGCGCCGGGCTCGGCGTAGCGATCGTACCGGAAGCGGCCGCCAGCCTGAAGATCGCGGACGTCAAGCTGAAGCCGCTGAAGCTCCGATCACCCGTGCCGGTCGAGCTGTTCATGGTGTGGCGGCGCGACCACGAGAACCAGTTGCTGCCGTCACTGATCGAGATCGCGACCGAAATCGCTGCACCGCATCTGCGCGGCGATTGATGCAGAGTTAGCATCGCTCGATACCGCGTTTGGCTTGGACGCGCATCGAACCATTCCCTAGAAATTCCGCCATGGACGCGCGCTGCTCGCGCATCCCGTTCCCAGAAACATTCAAGGAGTGGCGCCATGAGCAAGATGACCCCTCAGGAGATGGCCGCGAGAATCGGTGGCGGCCTCCTGTCCTTTCCCGTGACCCCGTTCAACGCGGACTATTCGTTTGACGAGGCGACCTATCGCGCCAACATGGACTGGCTGTGCGGCTATGACGTTGCCGGCCTGTTCGCCGCCGGCGGCACCGGCGAGTTCTTCTCGCTGACGCCGAGTGAAGTTCCCCACGTCGTGAAGGTCGCGGTCGACGAGACCAAGGGCCGTGTTCCCGTGCTGGCCGGCACCGGCTACGGCACCGCGATCGCGCGCGAGATCGCGGTCGGCGCCGAGAAGGCCGGCGCCGACGGTCTGCTGCTGCTGCCGCCCTATCTCACGCATGCCGAGCAGGACGGCCTCGCTGCCCATGTCGAGGCGGTGTGCGCATCGGTTAAGATCGGCGTCATCGTCTACAACCGCGACAATGCGATCCTGCAGCCTGATACGCTGGCGCGCCTCTGCGAGCGCTGCCCGAACCTCGTCGGCTACAAGGACGGCATCGGCGATATCGAGCTGATGACCCGTGTCTACACCCGGCTCGGCGACCGCCTGACTTATATCGGCGGCCTGCCGACCGCGGAGACCTTTGCCCTGCCCTATCTCGACATGGGCGTGACCACCTATTCGTCGGCGGTGTTCAACTTCGTGCCGGAATTCGCCACCAGTTTCTACGCCGCGGTGCGCCGGCGCGATCATCAGACCATCCATGCAGGTCTGAAGGATTTCATCCTGCCGCTGATCGCGATACGCAACCGCAGGAAGGGTTATGCGGTGTCGATTATCAAGGCCGGCATGAAGGTGATCGGCCGCTACTCCGGCCCGGTGCGGCCGCCGCTGACTGATCTTACCGAGCAGGAGATCGGCGAGCTCGCGGCGCTGGTGGCGAAGCTGCCGCAGGCCGCCGCGCAGCAGGCCGCAGAATAAGCTGAACGGCCGCGAAAACAGCAAAGGACGAAGGGAGGAGCAGATGATCCAGGACACGATCCGCACCGGCTTTGCCGGCGCACCTGTTGTCACGGCGATGGAGGTGATCCCGGTCGCCGGCCGCGACGGCATGCTCCTCAATCTGAGCGGTGCGCATGCGCCGTTCTTCACCCGCAACCTCGTTATCCTCACCGACAACTCCGGCCACACCGGCGTCGGCGAGGTGCCGGGCGGCGAGAAGATCAAGAAGACGCTCGAGGACGCAAGCGACCTCGTCGTCGGCCAGACCATCGGCGCCTGCAACAACATCCTGGCCTCGATGCGCCAGGCCTTCGCCGATCGCGACGCCGGCGGCCGTGGCAAGCAGACCTTCGACCTCCGCGTCACCATCCATGCGGTCACCGCAGTGGAATCCGCGCTGCTCGACCTGCTCGGCCAGCATCTCAATCTCCCGGTCGCGGCGCTGCTTGGCGAAGGCCAGCAGCGCGCCAGCGTCGAGACGCTCGGCTATCTCTTCTTCGTCGGCGACCGCAGGAAGACCAACCTGCCTTACGTCGAGGGCGAGACCGGCAAGCCCGACTGGTTCGATCTGCGCCATCAGGTTGCAATGACGCCGGATGCGATCGTGCGCCTCGCCGAAGCGACGCAGGCGCATTACGGCTTTGCCGATTTCAAGCTCAAGGGCGGCGTGCTCAGGGGCGAAGAGGAGATCGAGGCCGTCACCGCAATTGCAAAACGCTTCCCGAAGGCGCGCGTCACGCTCGACCCGAACGGCGCCTGGTCGCTCGACGAGGCGATCCGGCTGTGCAGCAACATGCATGGCGTGCTCGCCTATGCCGAGGATCCCTGCGGTGCCGAGGCCGGCTTCTCCGGTCGTGAGATCATGGCCGAGTTCCGCCGCGCCACCGGGCTGCCGACCGCGACCAACATGATCGCGACCGACTGGCGCCAACTCTCGCACGCATTGCGGCTTGGCGCAGTCGACATTCCGCTCGCCGATCCGCATTTCTGGACCATGCAGGGCTCGGTGCGGGTGGCGCAGACCTGCCGCGACAACGGCCTGACCTGGGGCTCGCACTCCAACAACCATTTCGATATTTCGCTGGCGATGTTCACCCATGTCGGAGCCGCCGCGCCCGGCAAGGTGACGGCGATCGACACCCACTGGATCTGGCAGGACGGCCAGGCGTTGACGCGCCAGCCGCTGCAGATCAAGGGCGGCAAGATCGCAATCCCGGATCGGCCGGGCCTCGGCATCGAGCTCGATCGCGGTGCCATCGAGGCCGCGAACGCGCTATACAAGCAGCATGGTCTCGGCGCCCGCGACGACGCGCTGGCCATGCAGTTCCTGATCCAGGGGTGGACCTTCGACGACAAGCGTCCCTGCCTCGTGCGCTAAACAAGAAAGGTTGGAAACATGACCGCTCACCAGAAGAACTTCATCGCCGGCGAATGGGTCGACGGAACAGGCATCACGCGGGACATCAACCCCTCCAACACCAAAGACGTGGTCGGCGAATACGCCAGGGCCGACAAGGCGCAGACCGAAAAGGCGATCGCCGCCGCGAAGGCCGCCTTCCCGGCCTGGGCACGGTCGACGCCGCAGGAACGCTTCGACGCGCTGACCAGGATTTCCGTCGAAATCCTCGCCCGCAAGGAAGAGCTCGGCCGCCTGCTCGCCCGCGAGGAGGGCAAGACGCTGCCGGAAGGCATCGGCGAGGTGGCGCGCGCCGGGCAGATCTTTGCGTTCTTTGCCGGCGAAGCGCTGCGGCTAATGGGCGAGAAGGGCGCATCGGTGCGCCCGGGCTCGACGTCGAGATCACCCGCGAGCCGGTCGGCGTTGTCGGCATGATCACGCCGTGGAATTTCCCGATCGCGATCCCGGCGTGGAAGATCGCGCCGGCGCTCTGCTACGGCAACGCGGTCGTGTTCAAGCCGGCCGAGCTGGTGCCGGGCTCCGCCCATGCGCTGTCCGAGATCATCGCGCGTTCCGGCATTCCCTCGGGGGTCTTCAACCTCGTGGTCGGCTCGGGCTCGGTGGTCGGCCAGACCCTGCTCGATCATCCCGACGTTGCCGCGATCTCGCTCACCGGCTCGGTGCAGACCGGCCGCAAGATCGCGCAGGCCTGCGTGCTCTCCAACCCCATGAAGAAGTTCCAGCTCGAGATGGGCGGCAAGAACCCGCTGGTCGTGCTCGACGACGCCGACGTGAAGGTCGCGGTCGAGGTCGCCGTCAACGGCGCCTATTTCTCGACCGGCCAGCGCTGCACGGCGTCCTCGCGCCTGATCGTCACCGCGGGAATTCACGACCGCTTCGTCGCCGCGATGACCGAGCGCATGAAGGGACTTTCGGTGGACGACGCGCTGAAGAGCGGCGTACATGTCGGCCCGGTCGTCGACCAGAGCCAGCTCGACCAGGACCTGCGCTACATCAAGATCGGGCAGGACGAAGGCGCCCGCCTGCACTGGGGCGGCGAATTGTTGAACCGCGAGACGCCCGGCTTCTATCTGCAGCCGGCGCTGTTCACCGAGGCGACCAACCAGATGCGGATCGCCCGCGAGGAGATCTTTGGTCCGGTCGCCTGCGTGATCCGCGCCAAGGATTATGAAGAGGCGCTGGCGATCTCCAACGACACCGAGTTCGGCCTTGCCTCGGGCATCTGCACGTCAAGCCTGAAATACGCCTCGCACTACAAGCGCAGCAGCGAGGCCGGCATGGTCATGGTCAACCTGCCGACCGCCGGCGTCGACTATCACGTCCCGTTCGGCGGCCGCAAAGGCTCGAGCTACGGCGCACGCGAACAGGGTGCCTATGCCCGCGAGTTCTACACCACGGTGAAGACGGCTTACACGTTCCCGGGCTGAAGCAGTTGAAACAGAGTGCAGTCGCGTAAGACGCTGCGCCCCTCTCCCGCCTGCGGGGAAGGGTTCGGGTGGGCTCTTCCACGAATCAGTACTGTGGAGAGAGCCCCACCCGCATCGCATCTTCGATGCGATGCGACCTCCCCCGCAAGCGGGAGAGGTGAAGAAAAAGTCAGGAGAAGCCACATGGACCAGTCGATCGGCGCCCAGGAGCGGCCCCGCTACATCAAGCTCAACGAGCGCGACAATGTCGCGATCGTCGTGAATGATTTCGGCCTGCCCGCCGGCTCGCGCTTCGCCCCGGGCCTGACGCTGCGCGCCTTCGTGCCGCAGGGCCACAAGACCGCGCTGGAAGACATCGCCGAAGGCGCCCCGATCATCCGCTATGGCGAGGTGATCGGCCACGCGCTCTCTCCGATCCTGGCGGGTGAGTGGGTCGACGAGGCCCGCATCCGCATGCCCGACGCGCCACCGCTCGATCAGCTCGAGATCGCGACCGCGGTGCCGCCGGTGCTGCCGCCGCTCGAAGGCTTCACCTTCGAGGGCTATCGCAATCCCGACGGCTCGGTCGGCACCAAGAACATCCTTGGCATCTCCTCCTCCGTGCAATGCGTCAAGGGCACGATGGAATATGCCGTGAAGCGCATCCGCGCCGAGCTCTTGCCGAAATATCCCAATGTCGACGACGTCGTGCCGTTGACGCACGCCTATGGCTGCGGCGTCGCGATCACCGCACCCGACGCCGTGGTGCCGATCCGCACGCTGCAGAATCTCGCGCTCAATCCGAATTTCGGCGGCGAGATCCTCGTCGTCGGGCTCGGCTGCGAGAAGCTCGCGCCGGAACGGCTGGTGCCGGAGGGCGTCGGCGATGCCATCGTGCGGATGCAGGACGAAGCGTTTGACGGCTTCGGCGCCATCGTCGACGCCATCATGACCCAGGCCGAGGCCCGGCTGAAGGTGCTCAACGCCCGCAAGCGCGAGATCTGCCCGGCCGCTGACCTTGTGATCGGCCTGCAATGCGGCGGCAGCGACGCGTTCTCCGGCGTGACCGCGAACCCCGCGGTGGGCTTTGCCGCCGACCTCTTGGTGCGCGCCGGCGCGACTGTGATGTTCTCGGAAGTCACCGAGGTGCGCGACGCGATCCAGCTGCTGACCCGCCGCGCGGTCAACGAGGATGTCGGCCGCGCGCTGATCCGCGAGATGGAATGGTATGACGCCTATCTCGCCCGCGGCGGCGCCGACCGCAGCGCCAACACCACGCCTGGCAACAAGAAGGGCGGCCTTGCCAACATCGTCGAGAAGTCGCTCGGCTCGATTGTCAAGTCGGGCTCCGGCCCGATCGCGGGCGTACTGTCGCCGGGCGAGAAGGCGCGGCAGAAGGGCATGCTGTTTGCGGCGACACCCGCCAGCGACTTCATCTGCGGCACGCTGCAGCTCGCCTCCGGCATGACCTTGCAGGTGTTCACCACCGGCCGCGGCACGCCGTATGGCCTCGCCGCTGCGCCTGTCATCAAGGTCGCGACCCGCAGCGAGCTGGCACGGCGCTGGAAGGACCTGATCGATTTCGACGCCGGCTGCATCGCCACCGGCGAGAAGACCATCGAGGAAACCGGCTGGGACCTGTTCCGCCTGATCCTCGACGTCGCGAGCGGGCGCACCAAGCCATGGTCGGACCGCTGGGGCATCCACAACGATCTGACGCTGTTCAACCCGGCGCCGGTGACCTGAGCAACCGTGCCTCCTTAACCACCCGTTAGCCACGTCCTGATCGGCCGGGGAACGTCGCAATTCGATTCAAATTGTCTGGGCATGGAGGCACACATGACCCGGACCATCAATGATCTCAGAGATCAGGCCGACCGCGCCGAGCGGCTGGCACGCACCGGCATGGACTCGTCGACGGCCGAGCGCCTGCGTGCCTACGCGGAGGAATGTCGCATCGAAGCGGCCGAACGGGAGAGGCAGTCGGGGGCATCACCAGCAGCATAGATGTCCGGGGTTCGCCACCACACGCTCGTCAAAATTTCTCGAGTTCCTCTCACTTCCCTGGCGGCGACCTTGATCAGCGGCTTGACCGCCTGTTCCTCTCGGCCAAGCACAACGCCCGAGGCGAAGGCGCTGGCGCGCTCCTTCCGATGCGGGGACTTCAGCGTCGCATCGACCGCCAGCTTGCGGTGCGCGACAAAATCGTTGAGCGAGCCAAGCGCATCCTGGACCCGCTTCAGGTGCCTGGACAGCCGCGCGAGTTGCTTGCGCTCACCCTTGCGCGGAAACAGGCTTTCGAAGAAGTCGATCGCGTATCTGAGCTTCTTGGCCCTGATGCGCACCTTGTGCCGCTCCTGGGCCGACAGCTCGTCGAGACGCCGGCCATCCTTGCGCAGCTTCCTGATGCGGCGATGCAGCAGCGCGGCGGCGAATTCCTTGATCGGACCGCCTTCGTCCTCCGCGGCAACGGTCTGCTTTGCCTCGATCCATTGCAACGTATCGATCAGCATGGACCGATAGCGCCGCGAATTGACCGCGTGCCTCGCGCCGGCAAATGCGCGATCACGGCGGCCGGAAAATTCCTGCCGGATCGCTTTTCCGCCGCGCCGCAGCAGCGCGTCATGCGATGCTGGCTCGATATCTTCCTTGACGAACACGTCAAGCTCGCGCGCCGGGGCGAGCGCATTGGTGAGCCACTTCAGCTGCGTCTTGATGTCTTCCGTCGGGGCCACGGTCAGGATCTTCGAGAACAGCGAGATCGCGGCGCGCAGCCGCCGCAACCCAACCCGCATTTGGTGAATGCCTTCCGCCTCGCCCTCGCGGACGGCCTCGGCATTCGACGAGAAGTGACGAAGCGCGGCGCGCGCGATCACCCGGAACGCCGCGCCGGCGGTAAGTCCGGCGTCGAGCACGATGCTCCCGGCGGAGACGACGACATGCTCCTCGCCATCGGCAAGTTCATAGCCGTGTTCGGCTTTCGAGCGCAGATCGAGCTCCGCCGCCGCCTTCCGCTCCAGCGCCCTTGCGACCCGGAACAGGTCGAGCGGGCGGCCGCTCTTGAGTTCGAGTTCGACCTCGTCGATTCGGCGCGAACGGTGCCCGGCCGTGGTGTAGCCGCGATCGATCGCGAGTTCGATCTCGCTGCGTTTGGTCCGCAGCGGCACGGTGATACGCCGGACCGACGTTTCGAACACCGGCTTCAGCTTGCGACCCAGCCTGCCGGACGCGAGCTTTTCGAGCGGCGTACCCTCGGCCTTGTCGAGGTCGAAGTGTCCGTCCGCAAGGTCGGTCTCCCATTCGCCCCGTTCAAACTGCGGACCCGCCGCCGACTTGATCGTCTGAACATAGTTGCCGCCATCCCGCCGCACGCGCAGCGTCAGTCGGTGCCGCCTCAGCTTGTGTTTCGCAGTGTCGAAATAGGTCGAGACGAGATCGCTCTCGGATGGTGCACCGCTCTTGCTGCCGGCGACCCGCGGTTTCTTCAGTCCCTTGAGCTTGCGCGCGGGAACGTGGAATTTGAGCTCCGTCTCGGCCGCCATCATCGCTCCAAGCCTGGGGCACCAAGCAAACGTCCGCCGTGACGAGGTCAGCGACGGACGTTCATGCTCACACAGGATCGCCTGAGTTGGCGTCAATCGTCGTCGTTATGGATGACGGTCTTGCTGCGATTGCCGAATTCGTCCCGCTTCTTGATGACCGTGGTCCGGTCATGGCGCGGCTCACGCTCCCTGATCACCGTGGTGCGATCACGATCGCGATCGCGATATTCGGGTGCCCGACCAACCGTTACGCCCGCGCCGACGGGACCTGCGCGGACACCGATATCATCGGCGAACACAGGCGATGCGATTGCGGTCACCATGGCCGCGGCTAGCAGATACGTCCTCATGCCGTCTCTCCTCCTCCAGTTGCGACGGGAAGGAGGAACGTCGAGTGCGACGCACCGTTCCTGTATCGACCGTGCTGCAATTGCTCACGCTCAGTTGCGAAATATCGCGCCGGGAACTCGCTGAACAGGCATTCATCTGTGTGGCGAAATACCCATGTTCCACGCGTTGAATAGCCTGAATTGATGTCCCACGTCCTTAACTAACAGGAGGACGTTCCATGAAACAGTCACAGCACTTCCGCGACAATGCGGAGAACTGCGCGCAACTTGCCGAGCGTGCCGACGACGGGCCGACCTACAATCGCTTCAAGCGAATGGAAGCGGCCTGGCGCGCGCTGGCAAAGGAACAGGACTGGCTCGACGGCGAGACCTCGCCATCGGAAAATGCAGCCTAGATCCGGGCCAGCCGTGGCGGCAAATGCGACGTCGCCACGGCCCCGCGGCCTATTCGGCGCTGCGTTGCCGCTGCCAGCGCAACAGATAGGCCTGCAGCCGCCAGATGATCGCCGACAGCACCACACCGACCAGCATCAGCACCACGACAGCAACCATCATGCCCGAGGCCTCGCCGCGCGCCTCCAATTCGATGATGAGGCGACCGATGCCGCGCTCGGCGCCGATGAACTCGCCGACGATCACGCCGATCAGCGCGAAGGAGATCGCAGGCGTCAGCGAAGCGAACACCCAGGCCATGGTCGAGGGGATCACCACCGTCCGGGTGATCTGCCATTCGCTGGCGCCAAGCAGCCGCGCGGCATTGGTGAAGCCCTCGTCGATCGAGCGCGCGCCCTCGAAGGTGTTGAAGAACACGAGGAACACGACGACGATCCAGGACGTCACGATCTTCGACATGTCGCCGATCCCGAATGCCAGCACGATGATCGGCGCCAGCGCGATCCGCGGGATCGAGTTCACCGCGGTGATGAAGGGCTGAAAGATCGCGCTCAGGCGGTCGGATCGTCCCAGGATCAGCCCCGCGATGAAGCCGCTGACAACGCCGGTGACGAAGCCGAAGAAAGTGTTCTTCAGGGTGATGGCGGTCGCGGCCCAGAGGTTGTTCTCGTTGCGCGCCAGGCACTTTCCGAAGTCGCCATTGAACCAGCCGTTGAAGGCGCCGAGCTTCGAGGTCAGGCAGCTCTGGATCAGGAAGTTGTCGAAGATCATCGACGGCTTCGAGATGAAGTAGGGATCGAGCAGGTCGGGCACCAGCCAGGGCGGTTTGGTGCGGAGGTCGTAGCCCCATTGCCAGACCGACAGCACGACTGCGCAGATCAGGACCTGCCAGCCGACCGTGCCGAGCGTGCCGTACCTCTTCATGTGCTGCGGCCCCTGACGAATTCCTCGCCCAGCGAATGCCAGATGTGCTGGAACAGCTCGGCATAATGCGGGGTTTCGCGCACCTTCACCGCATCGCGCGGGCGGTCGAAATCGACCTCGAACATGTCCTTGATCCGGCCCGGCCGCGCCGAGAACAGGATGATGCGGTCGGCCAATGTCAACGCCTCGCCGAGATCGTGGGTCACGAACAGCACGGTCTGCTGCTCGCGCTCCCAGATCCGGAGCAGCACCTCGTGCATGTCGATCTTGGTGTGGGTGTCGAGCGCGCCGAACGGCTCGTCCATCAGGAGAATCTGCGGCTCGACGATCAGCGTCCGCATCAGCGCCGCGCGCTGGCGCATGCCGCCCGACAGCGCCGACGGATAGGCGTTCTCGAATCCCTTCAGGCCGGCTTGCGCGACGCATTCGGCGATGCGCTCCTTCCGTTCGTGCGCCGGCACGCCTGATAGCTCCAGCCCGTAGCCGATATTGTCGCCGACGGTCCGCCACGGAAACAGCGTGTCGCGCTGGAACACGTAGCCGACGTTGGGCGTCGCCTTGCCGGCGACGACGCGCTTGCCGTCGATCAGGATCTCGCCGCCGGTCGGGCGGATCAGCGAGGCGATCATGTTGAGCACGGTGCTCTTGCCGGAGCCCGACGGCCCGAGCAGCGCGACGAACTCGCCGCGGCGGACGTCGAAGGTCACGTCGCGCACGGCCTCGATCGTGGTTTTGGCGAGCTGGAACGACTTGCTCAGGCCCTTGACCTCGACGCGGCGATCGGCCGAGGCGCGCGGCGATACGGTTGCGCTCGTCTCGAGCGCGCTCAACCCGGATAGGCCTTTCGCGCCGCTTCGATCAGGTTGGAATTGACCACGTCGGCGATCTTGAGCGGCTTGATGCCGGTCATCTCGCGGAACCAGACCTTCTCGCCGCGAGCGAAGCTCGCGGCGTCGATCGAGCCCTCATAGTCCGCGACCTTCTGGATCGACGTAATCTCCAGCAGATTGGCCTCGCGCGAGGTGCTGCCGACATAGGGCTCGATGGCGTCGTAGACCTCGGTCGGCTTGTGGGTCTTGATCCACTGCGAGGCCCGCCACAGCGCGGTGACGTAGGCCTGCATCTTGGCCGGGTCCTTGTCGATGGTGGCTTGCAGCGTGAAATGCGCCGTGACCGGCACCTTGCCGCCGATATGCTTGTTCCAGATCGCCTCGTCGGTGCCATCGAACAGCAATTCGCCCCAGCCCTGCTGCTGTGCCTCGTTCAACAGCGACAGCGAGCTGACGAGGATATCGACCTGCTTCGACTTCAGCGATCCCAGCATGGTGTCGACATTGCCGGTGCCGATCCAGGTCACCTTGTCGTCAAGCCCCATGGTTTCCATGTAGTAGGACGACCAGACATGGTTGGTGCCGCCGAGCGAGGAGACCGAGACGATCGGCTTGCGGCCATCGGGCCGCTTCCATTGCGTGAACGCCTCCAGCGAGTTGATGCCCTGGTCCTTCAGGTCCTTACGGATAATGAACATCACCGAGTTCGATCGCGTGTCGACCGGCAACAGCACGCGCGCGGCGCGGCCGTGATTGGTCAGCTGCATCGGATGGGTGACGTCGCCGATGCCGATATCGCCCTGCGACGAGGCGATGATCTCGCGGGTCTTCACGCCGCTGCCGCCCTGCACCAGCTTGCAGTCGAGCCCGGCCTCCTTGAAGTAGCCTATACGGTCGGCGACGAACTGCGTCTGATAGACTGGCACCGCGACCGGATAGATCGCGCGGCCCGCGGCCGCCTGCGCCCACGCACGCCCAGTCGCCAGCGCGGCGCCGCCGGCGGCGATGACCGTCAGCGCCGATCGCCTTGAAATGTGGGGCATGGTGAGGCGCGCCATCACGCGTGCTCCTTGGCCGAGATCCTGTCGAGTGCGCCGAGCACCGCATCGCCCATCTGGACAGTCGACAGCTTTTTCGCCCCGGCCTCGGCGATATCGGCCGTGCGGGCGCCGGAGGCCAGCGCGGTCTGCACCGCCTTCTCGAGCAGGTCGGCGTCCTCGGGCCGGTTCAGCGTCAGGCGCAGCAGCATCGCGACACTCAGGATCGAACCGAGCGGATTGGCGATGCCCTTGCCCGCGATATCGGGCGCGCTGCCATGCACCGGCTCATAGAGCGCCTTGCGCCGGCCGAAGCGATCGACCGGGCCGAGCGAGGCCGACGGCAGCATGCCGAGCGAGCCCGAAGCCATCGCCGCGCAGTCCGACAGGATGTCGCCGAAGATGTTGCCGGTCACCATCACGTCGAACTGCCGCGGCTCGCGCACGATCTGCATCGCGGCGTTGTCGACATAGAGATGGGTCAGCTCGACATCGGAGAACTCCTCCTTGTGCAGCTTGATCACCTCCTCGCGCCAAAGCACACTGGTCTCCAGCACATTGGCCTTGTCGACCGAGCAGACCTTGTTGCGCCGGGTCCGCGCCAGTTCGAAGGCCGAGCGCGCCACGCGGCGGATCTGGTTCGTGGTGTATTGCTCGGTGTTGAAGCCGCGGCGCTGCCCGTCGGGCAGCGTCTCGATGCCGCGCGGCTCGCCGAAATAGATGCCGCTGGTCAATTCGCGGATGATGACGAAATCGACGCCGTCGAGCACCTCGGCCTTGAGCGGCGCGGAGGCCGACAGGGCCGGGCTCGCCACGATCGGCCGCAGATTGGCATAGAGATCGTATTTGCTGCGCAGGCCGAGCAGACTGCCGGCCTTGCGTGCCGCGGCCGGCACTTCGGTGGTCTCCGGCCCGCCGGTCGCACCCCACAGGATCGCATCGGCCTCGTCCATCGCCTCGGCGGTGTCCTCGGGCAGCACCTTGCCGGTCGCCAGATACGGGATCAGGCCGTATTGCGCCTCGCGCAGCGTCATCGGAACGCCGCGCTTCGCCGCGAACCAGTCGAGCACGCGGCGCGACTGCGCGGTGACCTCGGGGCCGATGCCCTCGCCGCCGACGACGGCGACCTTGACCATATTGGATTGCGTGCTCATGCCGGTGTCCTTGAAGCGGATGTCGTTGTCGAATGAATCCATGGCCGCGCCGCGCGGTCGGAGGCCTGGAAGGCGTGGATCTCGTCGTCGCGCTGCAGCGTCAGCGCCACCTCGTCGAGCCCCTTCAATAGCCCCTCGCGCCGCCGCGGATCGATCTCGAACGAATGCCGCGCGCCCGACGGCGAGACGACGGTCTGGGCCTCGAGGTCGATCGAGACCTTGCCCGCGCCCTGCGTCGCGTCGATGTCGGCGGCAAGCTGATCGACCACCGCCTTGTCGACGATGATGGGGAGGATTCCGTTCTGGAAGCAGTTGGCGAAGAAGATGTCGCCGAAGCCGGAGCCGATGATGGCGCGGATGCCGCGCTCCTGCAGCGACCACACCGCGCCCTCGCGCGAGGAGCCGCAGCCGAAATTCGGCCCGGTCACCAATATCTCCGCCTCCCGGTACGGCTCGCGGTTCAGGATGAACTCCGGATTCTCCGAGCCGTCGGGCAGATAGCGCAGCGAGCCGAACGCCCATTTACCGAGCGTGCCGCGGATCGAATTGCCCACCAGCCGCTCGATGCGGATGATGACGTCGGTATCGATATTGCCGCGCATAATCGGCGCGGCGGTTGCGGTGAGCTTGTCGAACGGTTTTGGCATGCTCTAGCGTCCCATCATCCTGACATCGGCGATCGCGCCGGCAATGGCGGATGCTGCGGCGCTCGCGGGGCTCGCCAGATGCGTCCGCGCGCGCGGCCCCTGCCGGCCGACGAAATTGCGGTTCGAGGTCGAAACCGAGCGCTGTCCGGGCGCCACCACCTCGCCATTGGCGGCAAGGCACATCGAGCAGCCCGGCTCGCGCCACTCGAAGCCGGCGTCGATGAAGATCTTGTCGAGCCCTTCGGCGACCGCCTCGCGCTTGACGTTCTCCGAACCCGGCACAACCCAGGCGCGGACCCCGGCCGCGACCTTGCGGCCGCGCGCAACCTCGGCCGCGGCGCGCAGATCGCTGAGCCGGCTGTTGGTGCAGGAGCCGATGAACACCCAATCGACCGGCGTGCCCGCGATCGGCGCCCCGCCTTGCAGGCCCATATACTCCAGCGCCGTCTCGATCGCGGCGCGCCGCAAGGGATCGTCGGCCGCCTTCGGATCGGGAATCACGCCATCGACGCCGACGACGTGCTCGGGGCTGATGCCCCAGGTCACCTGCGGGATGATCTTCTCGACATCGATCACGACCTCGCGGTCGAACACCGCGTCGGGATCGCTCGGCAGTTCGCGCCACGCTTTCACCGCACGATCCCACATCGCGCCTTGCGGCGCATAGGGACGGCCGCGGAGGAATTCGAAGGTCTTCTCGTCCGGCGCCACCATTCCCATCTTGGCACCGAGCTCGATCGAGAGGTTGCAGATCGTGAGCCGGCCCTCGATCGGCAGCGCGCGGATCGCACTGCCGGCATATTCGACCGCATATCCAGCGCCGCCGGCGGCGCCGATATGGCCGATCAGCGCCAGGATCATGTCCTTGGCGGTGACGCCGAGCGGCAGCTTGCCCTCGAAGCGCGCGCGCATCGTCTTCGGGCGGCGCTGGATCAGCGCCTGCGTCGCCAGCACATGGGTGAGCTCGCTCGATCCGATGCCGAAGGCGAGCGCCCCCAAGCCGCCATGGGTGCAGGTGTGGCTGTCGCCGCAGACGATGGTCGCCCCCGGCAGGCTCAAGCCGAGCTCCGGACCGATGACGTGGACGATGCCCTGGCCGGGCTGGTCGACGTCGAACAGCGTGATGCCGCTCGCCGAGGTCTCGACCCGCAGCGCAGCCAGCAATTCCAGTCCGATCTTGCTGGTTCCGGCGCGGCCGGGCGCCGTGGACAGCGCATGATCCGGCGTTGCGAAGGTCAGTTCGGGATTGTGGACCTTGAGG
The DNA here is from genome assembly GCF_051547665.1 of Bradyrhizobium sp. BR 1433. Lineage (NCBI taxonomy): Bacteria > Pseudomonadati > Pseudomonadota > Alphaproteobacteria > Hyphomicrobiales > Nitrobacteraceae > Bradyrhizobium > Bradyrhizobium sp. BR 1433. Next base: position 6,884,984 of record NZ_JBPUGG010000001.1, on the reverse strand, counting down.
CCCCGGCTCTTGAGATCGAGCAGGCCGCGCGAGCCGCCGAGATCGTGCAGCAGATGGCGGTCGATATGAAGGAGGTCTGTGTCTTCGCTGAGGCGAGCAATGACATGCTGGTCCCAGATCTTCTCGAGCAAACTTCGGCCGGGCATCCGCCTTCCCCTGCTCTGTGCGTTTCCATGCGGCTTGATCTTATTGACGCCAATCTGGGCCAAAGTTGTCGTCAAGTGAAGCAGTTTTGCCCTAACATCACATATGTGATGGAGGTGCGGTACTTGACCCGCCGAGGAGCCAGCCATGCCGAATCCGAATAAGACGGCCGTCGTCAAATCGGCCATGCGGACGTTTGCAGTTCTGGAGTTCTTTCGGAAAACAAAGCGGGCTGCTTCCGTGACTGAAATATCGTCCGCGCTGGAGATGCCCCAGTCGAGTACGTCAGTGTTGCTTCGATGTCTCGTTGAATTGAACTACCTGGAATACGAGCGAAAGACCCGGCTCTTCATCCCGAGCTACCGGGTCAATTTGCTGGGTGACTGGATCCGTCGTTCCCCGTTCCGTGATACCAAGCTCACCGATCTGATGGAGGAACTCTGGACCGCGACGGGCGGCGAAACCGTCATGCTCGGACAACAGGCCGGCGCCGCCGGGATGCAATATCTGCACGTTGTCCCCGGCGGCTCTCAGCTTCAGTACACGGCACAAGCCGGTCAAATACGACCGATGGTGCGGACCGCGCTCGGACATGTGCTGCTGAGCCAAATGCCGAACACCAAAATTCGCGGCATTATCCGGCGCAACAATGCCGAGGAGCCGAGTCAGTCGGCACGCGTTCGCGAATTCGCCTTTCTCGAAGAGGTCGAGCGCATTCGCCGCCGCGGCTTTTCCGAGACAGGCGGCCGCACGACGCCAGGCGCAAACACAATAGGCATGCTCGTTCCCCTGCCAAAGCGACGCGCTCCGCTGGCTATCGGCATCGGCGGCCCCATCGAACGTATCGCGGCAAAGCGCGCGCACATCATTGAAGTCATGCAGAGCCGGCTGAAGGAATTGACAGATGAAGCCGGGCCAAGATTCGTTGAGAAATGACCTCTTGGGACGCATAACGCGTCGTGCGGATGACGGAGCCGTAGCCCGGATGAAGCGAAGCATTCGGACTAAATATCTGTCTTCTCCTTCCCCCTGAAAGGGGGAAGGTCGGGATGGGGGTCAGCCGCAGGCGACGCTCTATGTGGAGAGAGTCGATCCCCACCCGCTTTGCTCTGGCGAGCAAAGCGACCTCCCCTTTTCAAGGGGAGGTTGAGACCCGCGCTGCAGTTAGATCTTTCGAATTTCCTACGACGCCAGCGCTTCTTCCGGCATCACGGCCGACAGATGCTGACTTTCGGCCACGGCGCGGTTGGTGATGCGGCCGCGATGCACGTTGAGGCCGGCGCGCAGATGCGGATCCTCGACCAGCGCGCGCAGCCCCTTCGATGCCAGCGCCAGCCCGAACGGCAAGGTGGCATGATTGAGCGCGTGGCTCGAGGTGACCGGCACCGCGCCAGGCATATTGGCGACGCAATAATGCACGATGTCATCAACGAGGTAAGTCGGCGCCTGATGCGTGGTCGGCTTCGAGGTCTCGAAGCAGCCGCCCTGGTCGATCGCGACGTCGACTAGCACCGCGCGGCGTTTCATGCCTGCAAGCTGCGCGCGCGACACCAGCTTTGGCGCGCTGGCGCCCGGCACCAGCACCGCGCCGATCACAACATCAGCCGCGAAGACTTCTTGCTCGATCGCTTCCAGCGTGGCGTAACGGGTGCGGACGCGGCCGAGGAAGAGGTCGTCGAGCGCGCGCAGCCGCGGCAATGAGCGGTCGAGAATGGTGACTTCGCTGCCAAGGCCTGCCGCCATCCGCGCCGCATGGGTGCCGACCACGCCGCCACCGATGATCGCAACCCGCGCCGGCGGAACGCCGGGCACGCCACCGAGCAGCTTGCCCATGCCGTCGGCGGATTTGCGCAGCGCGGCGCCCGCGGCCTCGATCGCGAGCCGGCCGGCGACTTCGCTCATCGGCGCGAGCAGCGGCAGTCCACCTTGTGCGTCCGTCACCGTCTCATAGGCCACCGCCGTGCAGCCGGAGGCGATCAGCCCCGCGGTCTGCGGCACGTCGGGCGCGAGATGCAGATAGGTGAAGAGGATCTGTCCCTCGCGCAGCCTGATCCATTCGGTCGGCTGCGGCTCCTTCACTTTCACGATCATCTCGGCGACGGAAAACACTTCTTCGGCGGTGTCGGCGATGCGCGCGCCGGCCAGGGTGTAGACGTCGTCGCCGGCACCGATGCCGTCACCGGCGCCGCGCTGGACCACGACCTCGTGGCCGTGCGCCACATATTCCCGCACCGAGGCAGGCGTCAGCCCGACCCGATATTCCTCGACCTTGATTTCCTTGGGCACGCCGATGCGCATGGTCCGCTCCTTGAAGGATTCGTTTCCGCCGTCGTCAAGGCTATGCCCCGTCACATGGCGTTTCTCAACGATTTCCGGCTTGCTCACAGCAAAATACGCCCATATCCTTCGCTTCCAGCTCAGCTCTTGAAGGAAATCTGCGTGAACGGTCTCGATCGTATCGACCTCAGAATCCTCGCCGAGCTAGTCGCTGATGCCCGCGCCAGCCAAATCGAGCTTGCCGAGAAGGTCGGGTTGTCGCCGACCGCCTGCGCGCGGCGCATCCGCCATCTCGAGGAGATCGGCGTGATCCGCGGCTACCGCGTCGACCTCGAACCATCGGCGCTGGGCTTGGTGACGACCGTCGTCGTCACCATCACGCTGGAGAAGCAGAGCGAGGATTATCTCGCAGCCTTCGAAGCTGCGATCGCGCGCTGTCCCGACGTCGTGTCCTGCCATCTGATGTCGGGCAGCGACGATTATCATCTGCAGGTGATCGCCCGCGACATCGCCGACTTCGAGCGCATCCACAAGCAGCATCTGTCGCGGATGCCGGGCGTCGCCCGCATCCATTCCAGCTTCGCGATGCGCGAGGTGGTCCGCCGCACCATTCCCGAGACCGCGCTGCGCGGCTGACGGTCACGCACCACCGCGCACTGTCACAATCGCGCACTGTCACAATCGGGCACTGTCATAATCGGATCTGCCCGGCTCGCTCCCACACGCAATTTTTAGTTCGTGATTCGTCGGCTTCTATGACAGAATTGCTACAGTTCAATATCAATTCGGTTACACGCGGAGCGGTGAATGAGCATGGAGTGGCGGGCACGGCCGGTTTCGCTGGCTTGGTCAAATCCAGTGGTCCGGTGGTGGGGCTTCCTGAGCCTCGTCAGCGCCGCCAACATCGCGATCTGGTTCGCGCTCTACCGCCAGTTCAACGAACAGGCCAATGGCAGCTTCAGCAACACCTCGGGCATCGGCCTGATGATGCTGCTGTGCGCGGCCTATGTGTTCGGCTGCGCCTTTCGCTCGGTCCTGCCGCGCGCCGACGTGCAGCGCATCTGCCTGTTCGACACCTGGCTGTCGAGCGTCGTGGTCGGCCGCACCGTTGCCACCGTCGCCGAGGTCTGCTTCGCCGCGCAATGGGCGATCATCCTGCATCAGCTCGGCACCATGACCGGCGCCGAGACCACCGTGAACATCGCCTGGATCATCGTGCCGCTGATCGTGATCGCGGAATGCTTCTCCTGGTATGCGGTGCTGACCACCCATTATCTCTGCAACGCGATCGAGAACTCGATGTGGGCGGTGGTGTTCTTCCTGGTCGGGATTGCGCTGTGCCGGCTGCTGCCGGAGTTTCATGGCCCGGTGCGCTGGGCCTTCATCGTCGCGATCCTCGGCATCGCCGCCTTCCTCGCCTTCCTGATGACCATCGACGTCCCGATGTATCTGAACCGCTGGCGCGCCAACCTCGCCGCCGGCGGCACGCTGCTGCATCCGCTGGAAGGCTTGCGCGACGTCAGCCGGCGCTGGGTCGTGACCCACGACATCGCCGAGTGGCGCGAGGAGATCGCCTGGATGTCGCTGTATTTCAGCATGGCGGTCTGGTCGAGCCTCGCGCTCTGCGTCGGCTACTCGCTCGAGGATCAGCTGCCGCGCTACCGCACCGAGCCCGTGATCGTCGCAACGACGCCGGCGCCGACGGCGCAGCACACCGCCACGATCGACGCGGCGGTACCGTCGCGGAATTGATCGGCGACCGCCCACGCGCAGCTTGTCGCCATTGGCGCTTTCGGAGTAAAGGCTGAGGCGTCCCCGCTCATCCGTCAGCGCGTTCCATGCCCCGCATCACCATCATCGAAACCGGGCTCGTCAACCCGCAAGCCCGCGAGCGCCACGGCAGCTATCCGCAGATGTTTCAGCGGATGGTGGCGACCGCCGATCCATCTGTTGGCTGCGACGTCGTCAGCCTCGCCAATGGCGAGACGCTGCCGGATCCGGTCGCATTGGATGCGATCCTGATCACGGGATCGGCCGCCGGCGTCTACGACGACGTCGCGTGGATCGCGCCGCTCGAAGCCTTCGTGCGCACGGCCCATGACAAGCGCATTCCGACTGTCGGCGTCTGCTTCGGCCATCAGTTGATCGCGCAGGCGCTCGGCGGCACGGTGCGCAAATCCGAGAAAGGCTGGGGCATCGGGCGCCATGTCTATCGGATCGCGCCGGACAACGGGCTGATCGACGGCGAGACGATCGCCGTCGCCTGCTCGCATCAGGACCAGGTGGTCGACCCGCCCGCCTCAGCGCGCACCATCCTGTCGTCCGGGTTCACGCCGCACGCCGCCCTGCTCTACGCCAACGGCACGACGCTGTCGGTGCAGCCGCATCCGGAATTCACCGCCGACTATGCCGACGCGCTGTGCGATCTGCATCGCGGCCGCGCGCCGGATGCCCTGATCGAAGCCGCCAAGACCTCGCTCACCGAACCGCTCGACCACGCCACGCTTGGCGGCGTGGTCACGCGCTTCCTCGTGCGCCGTAGCGACTAGACATCGTGTTCGCTTGGCGGCCGCAACGGAACTGCGCTCCCTCGCCCCGTTCTTACGGGGAGAGGGTTGGGGTGAGGGGCTGTCACCACGTCAACGGAGCCAGAACAATTCGCGGAGGCTCCCCCTCACCCGCATCGCATCTTCGATGCGATGCGACCTCTCCCCGCACGCGGGGGAGAGGTGAAGGAAGCGCTTGCTTCGCTGTAAAGCCTTCATTCGCAGCTAGCCCTTGCGCCACTGCGCGGCGGCGTCGCGGGCGAAATCGCGATAGGCCCGCGGCGCGCGGCCGAGCAGCTTCGTCAGGCGTGCCAGCTCGTCGGCCGTCGCGACCGCGCCGTCGCTCTGGTACCGGCCGAACATGAGGCGCATGTCGAGCGCGAGCCATGCCGGCATCGCTGCCTTCAAACGCTGCTCCATCGCCGCGAGATCGTCGCCGCCATAGCTGACCGCGCGGCCAAGCTCATCGCGCCAGATCGCAGCCGCGCCCTCGCCGGTCACGACGTCGGGGCCGACCAGCGCGTAAGTCTCGCGGCCCAGCGGTGCGGACGCGCGCTCGCGGCGCAGCAGCTCGATCGCGGCCGCCTCGCCGATGTCGCGGATATCGACCATCGAGATGCCCTTCGCGCCGATCGGCATGCCGTAGGCGCCGAAGTTCAGCAGCGGCTCCTTCAGCCGAAGATCGTTCTGGATGAAATAGGACGGACGCAGGATGGTCGCGGGAAGATCGAGCGCCTCGATCATCCGCTCCACCGTGTGCTTGCCGGCGAAATGCGGCACGTCCGCATAGGCCTCGCGCTTGAACACCGAGAGATAGACGATGCCCTTGACGCCGGCCTCGCGCGCGGCGGTCAGCGTCAGCATCGCCTGCGTCAGTTCGTCGGCCGCATTCGGCACCAGCAGGAACAGCGTGCTGACGCCAACGAGCGCCGCGCGGACCGAATCCACGTCGGCAAGATCGCCGCGAACCGCCGTCACGTGCTGCGGAAATTGCGTCTTGCCGGGCGAACGCGTCAGGGCCCGAACCTCGACGCCCTGACCGGCGAGATGATTGAGAACTTGGGTGCCGATGGTGCCCGTGCTGCCTGTTACCAGAATGGTCATGTCGAATACTCCTCTTTTGGGGCAGATCGTCTGCCGTTGCAGAGAAGCTAGCCGTTCCAATTTTCCTTTGAAGATGGCATTATCCGAACAGACCGTTTCGAATGTGGAACAGTGCGATGGACCTTCAGGCGCTCACCGATTTCAACCTGGTGGCCGCGCATGGCGGGTTCGGCCGCGCCAGCCGCGCTTCCGGACGGGCCAAGGCCACGCTGTCCCGCCGCGTCGCCGAACTGGAACAGAGTCTCGGCGTCCGCTTGATCGAGCGGGGTTCGCAGAGCCTGCGATTGACCGATGAGGGCCGCGCGCTGCACGAGCGCACCAGCGGTCCATTGTCCGACATCGCCGAGGCCGGCGAAGCCGTGGTGCTCGGCGCGTCGACACCGCGCGGCCGCTTGCGGGTCAGCGCGCCGGTCTTGCTCGCCCATGTCGCGTTCGGCCGGATCGGTGCGCGCTTTGCGCGCGCCTATCCCGACGTCCAGCTCGAGATCGTCGCCGAGGATCGCCTGGTCGATCCGGTGGAAGACGGCTATGACCTCGTCATCCGTATCAACCCGTCACCGGATGAACGTCTGGTCGGCCGCCGCTTCCTCAGCGACGAGTTGCTCGTCGTTGCGCATCCCGATCGACAGCCGCCGACGACCGCCGCGCGCGATCCGGATGGCGTCTCGGTCGATGCCGTTCTGATGTCGCAGACGCCTCCGGACACGCTCTGGCACATCCGGAATGAACGCGAAGAGATCACGCTCAGGCCACGGGCGGTGCTGCGTCTCTCATCGATGCTGATGATGCGCGATGCTGTGCTCGCAGGCGCCGGCGCGGCGCTGCTGCCGAAGCTGCTGGTCGATGACGACATTGCCGCGAGGCGGCTTGCCTATTGGGGAACGGATGCCAGACCTCCGGTCGAGATCTGGGCGCTGCAGAGCTCGCGACGGCTGGTCGGCGCAAAGGTTCGCGCGTTTCTCGACGCCGTCGAGCAGGCATTCCCGAACCGGGTGTTCGTCCCGCCGGCCTGAGTTGCAGCCCGGACGATGCGCCTCAGGTCATGCTGCCCGGCATGAAGCAGCGCACGCGCGGGTGGCCGTCGATATAGTGCTTCCACACCATGGTGCGCCCGATCTTGTTCGGCTCGGTAATCACGGCCTCGTTCGGCACGACAACCCATTCATTGTCGATGAGCACGCGATAGTTGCCGTGATCAAACTCCCAGTCGGGATCGGCGACCACATAGCCGTCAGCATCCGAGCAGCATTGTCCATAGCCGCTGTGCAGGCTTTCGAACCAGGGCTTTAGCGGTGAATTGGCGTAGCGGCCGTCGTCCCGCGCCAGGGTCGGCGATGTCAGCCACATCGTCCCGAGCAGCAGTGCCGCACGCGTGATGGCGTGCATGTCGTCGTCTCCGTGTCGATCCAGCTGCGGGCGCGCGTCACAGACTGCTCGCCTGCGACGCTGCCGCCGCAGGCGAGAGCACGACACATCCGCGCCCCAGCACCTGACATTGAACGATGCAAGAGCAGGGCCAGACGGGATGCCGGAAGACTACGGTCGACGAAAGTATAGGGCGTGCAGCACGATCAACAACTCATTGCTGCGACCTCGGGGACGAGCGGCGGTGCGCTGCGCGACGCCGCCTGCAGCGCGCATTCGACGAACCGGCGCGGCAGCAGCGAAGCGTTGGAGCGCATCGCCACCAGCATGCGGCTCTCCGCATCCGGCGTGTCCAGCGGCTTCGCCACCACATTCATCACGCCGGCCTGCTGGTAGCAGGACGGCAGGATCGAAAGCCCAATCCCGGCCGCAACCAGGCTGAGCACGGTGCGCAGCTCATGCGCCTCCTGCACCACGCGCGGGGCAAAGCCCGCCCGCCGGCACAGCATCGCGGCCTGATCGCCGACACCGCAGCCGCTCTCAGCCATGCCGACGAATTCATGCTCGGCAAGGTCGGCCATCTCGAGCGCGCCCTTCGCGCCGGCCAGCGGATGATCCAGCGGCAAAAACACCATCAGCCGGTCGCGCCACACCACATGGACCTGCAGATCGGCCGCCGGCCTGAAATCGAGCGGCGGGCGCATGATCGCGACATCGAGCTCGGCGTCGGCAAGCGCGCGCAGCTGCGTTGCCGTCGACATGTGCCTGAGCTCGATCTTCACCCGCGGATAGCTGGCGCGAAAGCTGCGGAACAGCTCGGCGAACATGTCGAGCATCGGGACCGAGCCGGTGAAGCCGACCCGGATCATGCCGGCCTCGCCGCGCGCCGCACGACGCACCGTCTCCGACGCCAGATCGAGCTCGCTGACCGCACGCCGCGCATGTTCCAGCAGCAACTGCCCGGCCTGCGTCAGTTCCACCGCGCGCCGCGTGCGCGCCAACAGGCGCGTGCCAAGCTCTTCCTCCATCGCCTTGATCTGCGTGCTCAGCGGCGGCTGGCTGACATGCAAACGTTTCGCTGCGCGGCTGAAGCTGAGCTCTTCGGCCACCGCGATGAAGTAACGGAGCTGCCTGTAATCCATCGCTTATTCCAATTCCCTATAAGTCGGGGGTCAACAAGGTATTTGACCTCACGGGGCCGTTTCCCGATCTTCGCGCGAAATCACCAGTCCTCCAAGGGAGAAGCGCGCGAAATGCGTCAGGTTCAGGCACGACGGCGCGGCGCTCGCAGCGGGTCAGCCATGCAATATCGCAGCGGACGATAGAAGATGACCGTTCCGTTTCGCGTTCTCGTCACCGGCGACAGCCTCGCGCCGGCCGCCGTCAATGTCCTCAGCGAGATCGGTGCAGATGTCGTGCTGATGCCCGATGCCGTCACCCCTGAGCGTCTCACGCACGAGATGGCGCGGGCACCGACGCAGGCGATCCTGATGCGCGGCAATCCGGTGTTCTCCGCTGCCACCATCGCCGGCAATCCGCACCTGCGCGTGATCGCAAAGCACGGCGCCGGCGTCGACAGCGTCGATATCGATGCCGCAACCGCCAGGCGCGTGCTGGTGATGGTCGCGGGCGACGCGAATGCGCCTGCGGTTGCCGAGCACACCATCGCATTAATCCTCGCGCTCGGGCGCGACGTCGTCAGCCTGAACGCGCGAACCCATTCCGGCGCCTGGGACCGCGCCACCTATCGCGGCCGCGAAATCAGCGGTCGCACAATCGGCCTGGTCGGCTTCGGTCGCATCGCCCGGCACGTCGCCCGCGCGGCGGCCGCGCTCGGCATGAGCGTCGTCGCGCTCGGCCGGAGCAAGGGCCGCGTCGATCCGGCACTGGCGCGCGAAGCCGCCGATCTCGCCGAATTGCTCGCGGTCTCCGACATCGTCAGCCTGCACGCGCCGCTGACCGATACGACGCGCGGCATGATCGATGCCGGACAGCTCAGCGCCATGAAGCCTGGCTCGCTCCTGATCAACACCGCGCGCGGCGCGCTGGTCGACGAGGACGCGTTGTGCGCGGCGCTGCGAAGTGGCCATCTCGCCGGTGCCGGCCTCGACACGCTGGCGGAGGAGCCGCCGGCGAAGGACAGGCCGATCCTGCAGGCGCCGAACCTGATCGTGACGCCGCATATCGCAGCCCAGACCGGTGCATCGATCACGCGGACCGGCGTCGAGGCCGCGCGCAACATCGCAGCTGTCCTCACGCAACGCGACATCGATCGCACCAATGTGGTGAACCCGGCGGCACTCGACGCGCCTTAAATCTCGCAAAAACGGCCCACCAAGAGGCCGCGATATCAAGAGGAAACGAACATGAATCTGGGGTGGCTGTCCAAGCTGTCCGCCGTCGAACGCAAGACCTTCTTCGCCGCCTTCGGCGGCCTTGCACTCGATTCGATGGACACGACGATCTACGCGCTGGTCACGCCGGCGCTGATCGCAACGCTGAGCCTGTCGCGGCCTGACGCCGGCATTTTGGCTTCCAGCTCGTTGATCGGCACCGCCCTGGGCGGCTGGGTCGCCGGAATTGCCGCGGACCGGTTCGGCAGGGTGCGCGTGCTGCAATTCACCATCCTCCTGGTCGCGGTCTCGACCTTTGCCGCCGCCTTTGCCGACGGCTTCTGGTATCTCTTGGTCGCGCGCGCCATCCAGGGCATGGGCTATGGCGGCGAGGCCGCGGTCGGCGCCGTGCTGGTCGCCGAAGTGGTTTCGGCCGGCATGCGCGGCCGCGTCGCCGCCGCGATCCAGAGCGGATACGCCGTCGGCAATGCGCTGTCGGTGGCGCTGTTTCCCGTCATCTTCGGCTGGCTGTCGCAGGACATGGCCTGGCGCGTGTTCTTCGCGATCGGAATCCTCCCCGCGCTGCTGGTCTTCTTCGTCCGCCGCTTCGTGCCGGAATCCGCGATCTTCGTCGAGGAGAAGGCACAGCGCGCCGCCTCGCCGGCGCATAGCTTCTGGACCATCTTCACCGGCGAGCATCTGTTCAAGACGCTGGTCGCGACCTTCTTCACCACCGGCACGCTCGGCGCGGCCTATGTGATGATCACCTGGCTGCCGACCTATCTGCAAACCGGGCTGCATCTGCCGGTCACGCACACCGCCGGCTATCTCGCCGTCAACATCTTCGGATCGTTCGTCGGACCGATCGCCTTCGGCCTGATCGCCGACCGCATCGGCCGCCGCAAGGGTTTCATGCTGTTCCTGGTCTGCCAGGCGCTGAACGTCGTCGTCTACACCCAGGCGCCGATCGGTCAGGGCATCACCGTCATCCTCGGATTCTTTCTCGGCGCGCTGCAGGCTGGCCTCGCTTCCGGCCTGATGCCGACTTTTGCCGAGCTGTTTCCGACCAGCATCCGCGCCAACGGCGCCGGATTCGCGCTCAGCGCAGGGCGCGGCCTCGGCTCGATCGTGCCGGCGACCGTCGGCATTCTCTCGACGCGAATGCATCTCGGCGACGCAATGGCGATCTGCGCCATCTGCGGCTACACCGCCGCATTCTGCGCGGCATTGCTGCTGCCCGAGCAGCAGGGCATCGACCTCAGAACAATGGCAGCGGGCGGCGCGCCGGACGGCGCCGAACGCCCGCCGCACGAACGAGAGACCGGACACCCTAACAACATCCGAAATGGCGTCGCGACCCAATGAACGCCATCACAATGAACGGGAGGATTGCAATGGCCGGAGCGTCCGTCACTGAGCTCGAACAGCAGACCATCCGCCGCGTCTATTGGCGGCTGATCCCGATCCTGTTCGTGATGATGTTCTTCAACTATCTCGACCGCATCAATCTCGGCTATGCCGGGCTGACGATGAACAAGGACCTCGGCCTCAGCCCCGCGATCTTCGGCTTCGCGGCCAGCATCTTCTTCCTCGGCTACATGGTGCTCGAGGTGCCGAGCAACCTGATGCTGCACTTGCTCGGGGCGCGGATCTGGCTGGCGCGGATCCTGATCACCTGGGGCCTCGTCGCCGCGCTGACAGCCTTTGTCTGGAATCCGCTCAGCCTCTACATCATGCGGTTCGGCCTCGGCGTCGCGGAAGCCGGCTTCATGCCCGGCGTGGTGCTTTACCTCACCTACTGGTTCCCGGCGCGCTATCGCGCCCGCGCGGTGGCGGGATACATCATCGCCGGCTCGTTCTCGGCGGTTTTGGGCGGGCCGATCTCGACCAGCATCATGACCTGGTTCGATGGCGCTGCCGGTCTCCACGGCTGGCAATGGATGTTCCTCGCCGAGGGCGTGCCGACCATTCTGCTCGGCTTGTTCACGCTCTATTATCTCACCGACCGCCCGGCCAAGGCGAGCTGGCTCACCAAGGAACAGGCGGCCTGGCTGGAGGGCGAACTCGCCGCCGAGCGGGCCGAGATCGAGCAACAGGGGCAGCACAGGTTGATCGAATGCGTCCTCGATATCCGGGTCTGGCTGCTGGCGGCGCTGTTCGGCTGTGCGCTGGTCGGGATCTACGGCCTCTTGCTGTGGCTGCCGCAGATCATCAAGGGCATGGGCAATCTCAGCAACATCCAGGTCGGCTTCCTCTCGGCGATCCCGCCGCTGCTCGGCGTCATCGGCACCATCGTGGTCAGTCGCAGCTCGGACAAGACCGGCGATCGCAAGTTTCATCTCGCAGCAGTTTACTTGCTGGCCGCAGTCGCGATGCTCGGCAGCGCCTATGTCGCGAGCCCGGTGCTGGCCTTCGTGTTCCTGTGCATCGTCGGCTTCAGCCTCAATGCCGGCAATCCGCTGTTCTGGAGCATCAATGCCTCGCTGCTGACCGGCGCGGCCGGCGCCGCCTCGATCGCGCTGGTCAACACGCTGGCGCAGTTCGGCGGCCTGATCGGGCCATGGTGCATCGGCCTGATCAAGGACTCCACCGGAAGCTTCTCCTGGGCATTGGTCGGGATCGCCGGCTTCCTGCTCGTCGCCTCCGCCATCGCCGCCACCATGCGCGTCAAGCCGCGCGAGACGGAATTGACGGGCGCGATCCCGTCATCCGTCGCACACTGACACCCCTACCAAGGAAGCAACCATGATCATCGATTGTCACGGCCACTACACTACCGAGCCGGCCAAGCTGCAGATCTTCCGCGACAAGCAGCTCGCGGGCCTCGCCGACAAGTCGCGCCGGCCGCTTACCACCAATCTCGGCATCACCGATGACGAGATCCGCTCCAGCGTCGAGGGCGCGCAGCTTCGCCTGCAAAGGGAGCGCGGCACCGACGTCACCATCTTCTCGCCGCGCGCCGCCGGCATGGCACACCACGTCGGCAAGGAGGCGACCAGCCGCGAATGGACCACGATCTGCAACGACCTCGTGCACCGGGTCTGCACGCTGTTCCCGCAGAACTTCGTCCCCGTCTGCCAGCTGCCGCAGAGCCCGGGCGTCAAGCCCGCCAACTGCGTCGAGGAGCTGGAGCGCTGCGTGACGCAGCTCGGCTTCGTCGGCTGCAACCTCAACCCCGATCCCGCCGGCGGCTATTGGTGCGATCCGCCGCTGACCGACGAATGGTGGTATCCGCTGTATGAGAAGATGGTCGAGCTCGACGTGCCGGCGATGGTCCATGTCTCCTCCTCCTGCAATCCCTGCTTCCACGGCACCGGCGCGCATTACCTCAACGGCGACACCACTGCCTTCATGCAGTTCCTGACCTCGGACCTGTTCAAGCGCTTCCCAACCCTGCGGTTCATCATCCCGCATGGCGGCGGCGCGGTGCCCTATCACTGGGGCCGCTACCGCGGCCTGGCGCAGGACATGAAGCTGCCGCCGTTGTCGGAGCATCTCTTGAAGAACGTGTTCTTCGACACCTGCGTGTATCACCTGCCCGGCATCGAGCTGTTGACCAGGGTGATCCCGGTCGAGAACATCCTGTTTGCGTCGGAAATGGTCGGCGCTGTGCGCGGCATCGATCCCGAAACCGGCCATCACTTCGACGACACCCGCCGCTATATCGACGCGCTGCCGCTGAGCGCGGCGGACAAGGCCAAGATCTTTGAAGGCAATGCCCGCCGCGTCTATCCTCGCCTCAGCGCCCATCTCGACCGCCGCGCCCATTGAACGAAGCGATCGATGTTTACGGCCCCGTCATTGCGAGGAGCGTCAGCGACGAAGCAATCCATCGCTCCGCATCTGCGGAAGCATGGATTGCTTCGCTTCGCTCGCAATGACGGTGATGGTCCTACAAGCAAGATATTTCCGTCGTCCCGATTGCAAACGTACAATCACGCCCAACACACCGGAGAAAACCGATGGCCATAGGATTTGCTATTCACAAGGCGAAGCGGAAAGTGTCGCCCGATCTCGTCGCGCGCTACCGCACCCTGCCGGTCGCCAATATCAGCGATTCGATGTCACGGATCGCGGGCACCAACCGGCTGCGGCCGATGCACGCGGGCGGCTGGCTCGGCGGCCCGGCGCTGACGGTCAAGACCCGGCCCGGCGACAATCTGATGGTGCACAAGGCGATCGACCTGGCGCAGCCCGGCGACGTCATCGTGGTCGATGCCGGCGGCGTGCTGGTCAACGCTATCATCGGCGAGATCATGTCGACCTTGGCCGAGAAGAAGGGCGTCGCGGGCTTCGTGATCGACGGCTCGATCCGCGATGCCGGCGCGATCCGCGCCGGATCATTCCCGGTGTTTGCCGCCGGCGTCGCCCATCGCGGACCCTACAAGGACGGCCCGGGCGAGATCAACTGCGCCGTCTCGATCGATGGCATGATCGTCGAGCCCGGCGATCTCGTCGTGGCCGACGACGACGGCGTGCTCTGCGTGCCCTATGACGACGCCGAGGCGATCTGCAAGCTGACCGAGGCCAAGAAGGCGACCGAGGAAAAGGCGATCCAGCAAATCCTCGCCGGCACCAGCGACCGCCGCTGGGTCGACGAGGCCCTGCAGCGCCTCGGCTGCGAGTTCAAGGACTGAGACGATCGGCGGTCCCAAAGGCGGCGATGCCCGCCTTTTGGGCACGAATTTGCGCCAAGTCGGCCGGAATCATCCCGCCCGTATCGTGTGCGTGTGCCCGTCCATCAAAATCGGGAATTTTTCCCGATTCCAGATGGAAAAGAATCCCGGTCCCCCGGGATTGATCTTGTTTGCCAAAGCAAGGGCGTTCCCGCAGTCTCCGAGCCAAGGTTCGTCGGGGATCAAGCCGAACCGCGGCTTGGGGGTGGGCGTCATGGCTGCTGCGTTGTTGCGTGCGGCAACACGGTCTTTGTCTTCTTCGGTCTATACGCGAGGCGCTGCGGCCGTGCTGGCTGTTATTGGCTCTGCACTGCCATCGACTGTCCTGCATGCTCAGACGGCCGATCCGGTCCCCACTGAACTGCCGCCGGTCAACGTGATTGCGCCCACACCTCTGGCCGGCACCCGCAGCGCAAGGCCGGCGGCACGGCCGGTGGTTCGGACCACGCGAACCGCGCGAACCCGAACCGGACCTGTTGCTCCGGCAGCGGGCCCCGATGTCGGCACCGCTGCACCCGGCCCCTCCGACCGCGACTCCACCCTGATTGATCGCGACAAGGTTCCGTCCAACACCGCGGTGATGACGACGCAGGATTTCAGCCACAACTACTCGACGAACTTCCTCGATGCTGTGAACCGCAAGCTGCCCGGCGTCACGCTCGGCGACCAGACCGGTAATCCGTTCCAGCGCAATCTCGACTACCGCGGCTTTACCGCCTCGCCGGTCCAGGGCACGCCGCAGGGCATCGCGGTCTATCAGAACGGCGTGCGCATCAACGAATCCTGGGGCGACGTGGTCAACTGGGATTTCATCCCGGAAAAGGCCATCGACAGCGTCGCATTGTTTCCCAACAATCCGGTGTTCGGCCTCAACGCGATCGGCGGCGCGCTGAGCATCCAGATGAAGAACGGCTTCACCTATCAGGGCTCCGAGGCTGAACTGTTCGGCGGCTCTTACGGGCGCGTGCAGGGCAGCGTGCAGGCCGGCGGCCAGAGGGACAACATCTCCGCCTACGCGGCGTTCGAATCCGCCTATGATCGCGGCTGGCGCAACTACGCCAATTCGTCGCACATCAACCGCATGTATGTGGATGTTGGCGCACGCAACGACGACACCGAATTTCACGTCAATTTCACCGGCGCCAGCAACCTGCTCGGCAACGTCGCAGCGACGCCGGTGCAGATGCTTAATCAGCGCTGGTCGAGCGTCTACACCTGGCCGCAGACGACGCTGCTTCAGCTCGCCTTCGTCAACGCGACGCTGAACCACAATTTCTCCGACACCTGGTCCTTCCAGGGCAATGCCTATTTCCGCGGCTTCCGGCAGACCCATGTCGACGGCAACGGCACCGACGTGCATGCCTGCGACGGGGGAGACAGTTTGTGCATCGGCGACGACCTGCCGATTTTCGGTCCGGCGGGAGGTCCCTCGGTTCCGAACACGCTGGGCAACGCCTTCCTTGGCGAAGTCGACCGCAACCGGGCCGCGACCAACAGCTTCGGCGGCACGGCCCAGCTGACCAACTCGGACAAGCTGTTCGGACACGACAACCACGTCGTGATGGGCGTCAGCGTCGACCACGGCAACACGAAATTCACGGCGACCAGCGAGCTCGGAACGATCGATCCGAACAACCTGTTCGTGACCGGCACCGGCATCTTCATCAACCAGCCCGATGCCGGTCTCGCCCCGGTCGACCTGCGCGCCACCAACACCTACACCGGCGTCTATCTCACCGATACCTTCGACGTGACGAACAGGTTCTCGGTCACTGCCGGTGGACGATTCAACTATGCCGAGATCGATCTGCGGGACCAGACCGGGACAAATGACCAGCTCAACAGCAGCAATCGCTTCCAGCGGTTCAACCCGGTGATCGGCGGCACCTACAAGATCACCCCGAACCTCACCTTCTATGCCGGCTATTCAGAGGCCAACCGCGCGCCGACGCCGCTCGAGCTCGGCTGCTCCGATCCGGCCCGCCCCTGCGTCATCGATTCCTTCCTGGTGTCCGATCCGCCGCTCAAGCAGGTAGTGTCGCACACCGTCGAGGCCGGCTTCCGCGGCACCTGGGGCAACGACGCCAGGACCGGCGTGCTGAGCTGGGGCCTCGGCGCATTCCACACTCTGTCCGACGACGACATCATCCGGGTGCAGAGCCCCATCGGCACAGGCAATTTCGGCTATTTCCAGAATGCAGGGCAGACCCTGCGGCAGGGCATCGAAGCCAAGCTCGACTACCGCGTCAATCGCTGGAACGCCTATGCCAACTACACCTTCATCGATGCGACCTATCGAAGCGCAAATACGTTGCCGGCTCCCGACAACCCGAACGCCCTGACCGACCCGAACAACGATGACGTCCGGTTCATCAACGTCAAGCCGGGCGACCATATCCCGGGCATTCCGGCGCACCGCTTCAAGGCAGGTGTCGAGTACCTCGCCACCGACGCGTGGAAGGTCGGCGCCGACGTCAACGTGGTCGGCAGCCAATGGCTGATCGGCGACGACACCAACCAGAGCCAGAAGGTCCCGGCCTACGCGGTCGTGAACCTGCACACCTCCTACAAGATCACGCCGAATATCGAGGTGTTCGGCCTGATCAACAACGTCTTCAACCAGCGTTATTATCTCGGCGGCGCGTTCTACGAGACCGGCGGCTTTGCCAGCGCCGGAGTTGCGCCCAACCTGATGGCCCAGCTGACCGATCCGCGCACCTTCGTCCCCGGCATGCCGCTCGCGGCCTATGCCGGCATCAGGGCGAAGTTCTAAAGCGCGATGTGATTAGGTTGAATCGTCATCGCGCTTTAGCTCTTTGTTTGAGCATGATCTTTTCGGAAAACCGCTTTGCACTTTTCCGGATCATGCTTTAGGGCAATTCCTGGAAGACGCTACGCCACCGTCCCGCCGTCGACCGGCATCGCGATGCCGGTGACGAACGACGCCTTGTCCGACAGCAGGAACACCGCGACCTCCGCGATCTCCTCGGGACGCGCCGCGCGGCCCATCGGATTGCGGGTGACCGCGGCCTTGATCAGTTCCTCCGCATCGGCCTCGTTGTGGCCCGGCTGGTCCGGCCGGTTGACGAACACCCGCAGCATCGGCGTGTCGATCGCACCGGGGCAGATCGCGTTGACGCGGACGCCGTCCTTGGCGTGGCGCTTAGCGAGCGCGCGCGCCAGCCCGATCACGCCGGCCTTGGCCGCCGAATAGGTCGGGCTCCACGGCGAGCCGACCAGGCCCGAGGTCGATGCGGTGAACAGGATGCTGCCCTGGCGCCGCGCGGTCATCTGGCCGAGCGCCGCGTTGGTGGTGATCAGCTGCGAGCGCAGATTGAGATCGACGCTGAGATCCCAGCCTTCCAGATCGTCGATCACGGACGGACCGGGAATGCCGAGATGATTCCACACGCAGTCGAGCGCGCCGAATTCCTTCACCGTCGCCGTGACGATATCGCGCGCAAAGCCGTCGTCGCGCAGATCGCCAGTCAGCGCCAGCGCGCGCCCGCCGCCCTTTTTGATCTCGTCGACCACCGCCTTCGCGCCGGCCTCGTTCTGGTCGACCACCGCGACCGCCGCGCCCTCGCGCGCGAGGATGCGTGCTCCGGCGCGGCCGGCGCCCGATGCCGCGGCGGTGACGAGTGCGATCTTGCCCTGCATATCCATGTTTCGATCCTGACTGTGCCCGTGACTTCGAGCCTTCTTTGGTTCTGACGTTCTGGTTGAATCAGGACCGCAGCGCTGCCGTCTTGCGCTGACGCGCTAAAGCATGATCCGGAAAAAGTGCGAAGCGGTTTTCCGAAAAGATCATGCTCAAACAAGGAGATAAAGCGCGATGACGATTCAACCTAATCTCATCGCGCTTTAGCGGCCGCCGAACAGGACCGGAGACTGGCCGGGCAGCAGCTGCGAATGAATGTCGCTGTCCATCCGCTCCGCCCCTTGCTGGGTGAAGCTCGCGCCGAAGGACAGGCTGAGATTCGAAGTCGGCCGGAACTCGAGGCCCGCGCGCGCCGAATAGCCGGCGTTGACGCCGGGATTGCCGCTGAACGGCGCCAGCGGTCCGCCGGCACCGGGCGGATTGTATTTCAGGGTGTCGAAGCCGGCGAAGAAGGTCACGGGCGTATTACCGTCACCCCTGAAATTGTAGCCGAACTGCGCGCCCTGATATTCCAGCGAGCCGAACGCCGCCGATTGGCCGAGCGCGTTCCAGCCGACGCGACCGCCTTCGCTGCCGGCGAACCAGCCGTCGGGCCGGCCGTTCAGATACGAGAAATCGCCGCCTTGCGCGCCGGCGGCGTCAAAGCTCGGAAAGTTTCCGTAGGTATCTGCCTTCTGGCCGTCGGCGAGACTGCCGCCGAAGCCGAACAGCGAGCCCGGCGTCCAGTAGCGCACCGGGCCGGCTTGGGCATTGGCCTGCTGCTGGCCGCTCAGGCACAGCGCCAACACTGCGATTGCGGGGCCGAGTTTGCTTACCAAAGTGGTCATCAGATTACCGTCACGAGCACCGAGATTATACGTCCCGACGACCGGGAACGCCAGCCTGCGCCCCTACTCCACCGCGAGCAGCTTCTGCTTCAGCAAATCCGTCAACCAGTCGGCAAACACCTGCAGCCGCCGCGACAGATGCTGACGGTGCGGATAGAGCAAGGTCATCGGCATCGGCGCGGCGCGGTGCCGCGGCATCAGCTCGACGAGCTCTCCGGCATCGATATGCCGCTTCACGTCGTAGGCGGGAATCTGGATCAGGCCGAGGCCGGCGAGGCAGCAGGCGATATAGGCCTCGGCGCTGTTGACGGTGACGCGGCCGCGCATCGCGACCGTGCGTGTTGCGCCCTGCTCGCTCCACTCCCACTCCTCGGTGCGGCCGGTGGAGGGCGAGGCGTAGTTGACCGCCCAATGCGCGCCGAGATCGTCGGGCGTTCGCGGCGTGCCGTGGCGCGCGAGATATCCGGGGCTTGCGACATTGATCAGCGTCAGATTGCCGAGCGGCCGCGCGATCAGACCGGAATCGCTGAGCGGGCCGACGCGCACGACGCAATCGGCGGAATCCTCGATCAGGTTGATGGCGCGATCGGTGACGCCGAGATCGATGTCGATCTGCGGATAACGATCAAGAAAAGCCGGCAACGCCGGCGCGATGATCAGGCGGCCGATCCGCCCGGGCACGTCGACCCTGAGCCTGCCGGACGGTTCGGCGGCGGCGTGGCGGAACAGGGTCTCGGCTTCCTCGACATCGGCAACGACGCGCAAGGCTCGTTCGTAAAACGCCGCGCCGTCATGCGTGGGCGACACCTTTCGCGTCGTGCGATGGAGCAGCCGCACGCCGACGCGCTGCTCCAGTTCCGCGACCGCTGACGAGACCGACGAGCGCGGCAGGCCCAGCGTATCGGCCGCCCGCGTAAAACTCGCGCACTCGACGACGCGAGCGAAGATGCGGAACAGGTCGATGCGGTCCAAGATCGTCCCCGATTGTTCGCTGTTTCTGACAAGTGAGATCAGAATGCATGGCTTTATCGGCAAATTCCAGACGATATCGTCCTCTCCAGGTCTCGCGGCCGCAGGCGCTGCCGCGAGACCTGGAGAGGCGAACGCCATGACCGACCACAGCATCAAGGACAAGACTGTCATCATCGCCGGCGGCGCCAAGAATCTCGGCGGCCTGATCGCGCGCGATCTCGCCGCCCACGGCGCCAAGGCGATCGCGATCCACTACAACAGCGCGGCCACCAAGGCCGATGCCGACGCGACGGTGGCGGCGCTGCAGGCCGCAGGTAGCAAGGCGGTCGCCTTCCAGGCCAATCTCACAACAGCAGGCGCGATGGAGAAGCTGTTCACCGACGCGGTCGCCGCGATCGGCCGTCCCGACATCGCGATCAACACCGTCGGCAAGGTGTTGAAGAAACCGATGGTCGAGATCTCGGAGGCCGAATATGACGCGATGAGCGCGATCAACGCCAAGTCCGCGTTCTTCTTCCTCAAGGAGGCCGGCAGCCACGTCAACGACAACGGCAAGATCTGCACGCTGGTGACGTCGCTGCTCGGCGCCTACACACCGTTCTATGCGGCCTATGCCGGCACCAAGGCCCCGGTCGAGCATTACACCCGCGCGGCCTCGAAGGAATTCGGCGCGCGCGGCATCTCGGTCACCGCAATCGGACCCGGACCGATGGACACGCCGTTCTTCTATCCGGCCGAAGGCGCGGACGCGGTCGCCTACCACAAATCGGCGGCAGCATTGTCCGGCTTCTCCAGGACCGGCCTCACCGACATCAAGGATATCGTGCCGTGGATCCGCCTGCTGGTGTCGGACGGCTGGTGGATGACCGGCCAGACCATCCTCGTCAACGGCGGCTACACCACGAAGTGAGGCGCGATCTCGGTCGCCTTTACCATTCGAACCGTGTGCCGACTCCGACGGATGTCGAGCCCTTCGCATCGACATCCGACTCGACGCGGATATGGCGCGTCACGTCGACATTGGCCGACACTCCTGACTGGCTGGCGCTCGCGCCCGTCCGCACACCCACGCTCAGCCTGTCGCCGATCGCACGCGAGGCGCCGACCATCGGACCGCCCGCCCCGGCGCCCACGTCCAGATTGTCGACCCCGAGCGAGCGGCGCATGCGGTCCACCGTTCCCTCGCCACCGCTTGCGAACTGAGCGGCGGCCCCGGCGAGCTGCACGGCCTGCGAGGTCGTCAGGCTGCCCGAAGCCTTCTGAAAGAGAATGCGCGACAGGATCTCGTCCTGCGGCAACTCGGGCTGTGAATGGAAGGCGAAGACCGGCGCGGCCGCCGGGCCCGAGATTCCGACCTGCGCGGTGATGTCAGAGGCCTGTATCTCTGCCGCGAAATCGAGCTCGGGCGCGAGATCGCCATTGAAGGAGAGATTGCCCTTGGTGAAGGTCAGCGTCTTTCCGAGCACCACCAGCTTGCCCTGATAGAGCGAGAAGCCCCTTCGGAACCGGCGCGTTGCTCGTGCCGCCGACATGAACGGAGCCGCCGAGTTCCGCGGTTACCCCGCGGCCATGGATGAAGACGTGGTTCGGCGCCGAAACTGTCACGTCGAGCGCGGCGTTGAAGAGCGCCGGACGCTTCTTGTTGCCTTTCGGTGTCTCGGCCTTGCGCGCAGCCGCGAGCCGTGCAGCGGCCTGTCCGGAGGCGTTCACATGGTTGATGCCGTCGATCGGCTTCAGCGTCGACGGCAGGCGATCCGGAATATCGACGTTGACGCGGGTCAAGTCGACGCGACCGACGATCCGCGGATCGCGCGCCAGGGCGCCTGTGACGCCGATAGCGAGATTGGCCTGCGCGGTCGCCAGCGCGCTGGAAGCAAGCGTCGCCTGCTGACCGCGAATTGAGATCGTGCCTGGAAAACCGGCATCCGGGGCGACCCGTACCTCACCGGAGCCGGACAACATACCGCCGTTGGGCGTCACTGCGGTCAGGCGCTCCACGACGATGCGCTCTCCTTCGGCGGTGATTTTCGCCTCGACGGCATCGAGGCGCGTGCCGAGCATGCCGTCGCGGAAGGTACCCCCGCTCATGGTGGCGACACCGCCGATCTGGGGCTTGGTACGCGTGCCGCCGACACGGGCATCGAGCGCGACGCTGCCGGACACGGCACGGCCAGAGGCGGAAAGCGCGGCATTGGCGACGGCGGCATCGAGGCGGCCCTTCGCGGTTAGCGCGATCGGACCCGTGGCGTCGAGCGGCACCGTGCCCGATGCCGTGATCGCGCCGGCTCTTCCCGCGGCAATTGTGGTGTTCACACTCGCGCGGCTGCCGTCGAGTTGCTCGTCCGCGGCAACGTCGATCGGCGGCAGGCCGGCGCTTCTGGTCTGCGGCGCAGTGAGCTGCTTGACCGCGACCTTGTACTGGCCGGTCGGAGCGCTCATGGAGCCCGCAATCGCGGCTGACGCGTCGAGGGTCCCGCTCAGGCCCAAACCGGGTATCGCGACATCGGCCTCGCCGAGCGGAATCGCGTTGGCCACGGCCTTGAGGTCGAGCACCTGGCCGGCTTTGCCGTCCACCGTGAAGCGGCCGCGTCCAACCGCGAGCGCCAGATGCTCGATCAGCACGGTGCCATCGTCGAGCGTGAAGCCCGCGGGGCCCTGCAGCGCAATCGCTTTGGCGCCACGGCGCGCGGTGAAGCGGTTGAGATCGAACCGCACCCGCTCCCTGGTGGTCAGTGCACCCGCGGCATCGAGATCGAATCCGGCAGCCTTGGCGGACAGGCCGATCGTGCTCGCATCGGCATTGCCCGCGGCCGCCAGCGTGATGTTGGAGACTGTCTGACCGCCGAACTCGGCACCATTGACCTGCGCATCAGCATTGAGCACCGGATGGCTGTAGAGATCGGCGCCATCGGCGCGCAGATCGAAACTGCGGACGGCCGCACCCGCGGCACGGATTCCCGCGCCCTTGCCGGCAAGCCGGATCGACTGTTGGCCGCCATCGGCCGAAGCGGCAAGGTCGAGTGAGGCCGAACCGGCGAGCTCTGTAAGGGCAAGCGGCGAGAGATCGGCGAGCGCCCCGGCTGCGAAGCGAATTTGCCCGCTGGCGAATCTCTGGGCGTCGATCGTTGCTGCCCCCTTCAGGGATACCGATCCGATCGCGATGTCGATGGTCTTTGCGTGCCAACCGGCAGCGGCGGGAGCTGCGCGATCGTCGGGCTCCGACGATCGACGGCTCACCTGAACAATCCCGCGCGCTGGCTTGCCGTCGACGGAGCCGTCGAGCTTGACCTCGACAGCACAGACTCCGTCGATGTCGTTGACCGTCGCGGCGAGCCCGAGATGCGGAATTGGACGCCGCATCGCGGTGGCGCGATCCACCGAGGCCGCGAACGAAACCCCGGGATGTGCGAGCCCGCCGGTCAGGCCGACGTCGACAGCTCCCGCACCGGTGAGGCGCGCATCGGCCGCCGAGAGATCCGGCAGGTCCACACGCGCCGACAGGTCGCTCGAGTTGCGCGTCACTGTTCCTTTGGCGCGAACCGCAACATGGGCACCATCGATCGACGCGTCGCGGACCGTGTAAGTGTCGCGACCATCAGCAGAGATGTCGGCTGCGAGTGCGAGCCGCGCCCCCGCGAGCCCATCGAGCGCCGCAAGTCCCGTCGCAAGCTTCTCGCCGGCACCTGACATTCTGATATCGAAGCTGCCACGCTGTAAATCCGTGTCGAGATCGAGGCCGAACGCCACCGAGCCCTTGAGCTTCAACGCGGCAAGGTCAGCAAAGACGCCGAGGTCGGGCACGGTTCCGGTTGCCCGGCCATTCAGGCGATCGGCGCTGACATCGCCCGTATAGGTGGCCTGAACCGTTGATGTGCCGATCTCGAGACGCTCGATCCTGGCGCGGCCGCCCAGGTCGGTATCGCCATGGAGCACGAGCGACGCGGTGTTACCGATCGCGGCCGCCAAACTCGCATCGCGTGGCGCAATGCCGGAAGCGCGCAGGTTCGCGTCAAGGATGATACGCGTTGCGGGATCGCTGGCCTCGGCACGAGGAACGGCCGTGATCGAAGCATCAAGCGTCTCGACGTCTGCGTCCGGCAGATGAGCACCCGACAGCGCGAGCTTGACCGATGCTGTGGGAGCCTTGATTGGGCCGTTGACGCGGCTGTCGAAGACGAGGCTGCGGATCGAGCCATGGTCAGTCTCGGTCACGTCGCCGTTGCTTGGCAAAGCGCGGACCGAAGCCGCGAAATCCACGACCCTGTCGGCTCCGAGCAGACCTTTCGCGTCGAGCCGCGCGAGACGGCTCGTCAGCGTCAGCCCGTCCAGGGCGACGCTGCCGTCGTCACCAAAATGCGTCGTGCTGTCGAGATGGGTTTCACCGGTGAAGACCGGCGCGGCGATCGCCGGCAACAACGGTTCGAGGTGGCTGGCAAGGCGCGTTGCGAGCACTCGGGCCGCGCCGTTTCGGTCAAGCGCAATCGTGCCGGTCGCATCGATCGTGGGGCCGGCCTGCAACTTCAGGGCACCGCGAAAGCTGTCGAGCGTGCCCTTGCCGCCCAGTGCGAATGTGACGGGCGGCTCGCCCGGCAGATGGCCGAGCTTCGACATGAGTCCGTGGGCCGGCTCGTCGAGCGTGACGTCGAGGGTAAGCGCATTTCCCTGCGGAACGTAGGCGAGAGCGGCCTTGAAGTGGCCCGGAAAATCCTTGCGGGTGGCATCGAGGTTGAAGACGAGCCCTTCCGAGGGCGAGCCGAGCTCGGTATTGCCGGTCGCCGCGACACTCAAAGCTTCACCCAGAATTGACTGTCCCAGCGTCAGGGCCCGCAGGTCGAAAGCCTTCACCTGCACCTTCACCGGAAGGTCAGGCAGCATCGGCTGATCGGACTCGGCGGCAGGCTGGTCGGACGGAAGCGGCTTTCGCCTGATCTCAAGCGTGCCGATCTCGAGACGGTCGATTTCCAGCCGCCCCAGCAACAATGCGCTGCGTCGCCAGACGAGGCGCGCCTTGTCGAGCGTCAGCCAGACACCGTCCTTGTCGGTGATGCTAACGTCGCGGACCGTTGCATCCGAGGACAGCACACCATCGACGGCGCCGACATGGACCTGGGTCGCTGGCGTCGAGAGCGTCCGCGAGACGAGACTGGCCAGCACATCCTGCTGGTTCTCGCCGCTCCCGCCCACCATTCCGTAGAGAACGACACCAAGCACCGCGGCAGCGATGAGACCCAAGGCCGCGACGGCGGAACCGATAATGAACAGCCGTCGGATGCGCATCAGAAGGCTTGCCCAATGCTGACATAGATCGCGTAACGGCTGTCGCCGGGGCGAGGGTTCAGCGGTGTCGCAACGTCAAGGCGGATCGGGCCGACCGGCGTGAGATAGCGCAACCCAAGTCCCGCGCCGTAGCCCACATAGTCGTCGAAGCCTGGCAGGGACGATCGGGAGGCGGTGCCAAAGTCGAAGAATGGCACGAGGCCGATGGTGGGAGTGATCCTGACCCGCACCTCGGCGGAGCCCTCGATCAGGCTGCGACCACCGGTGATTTGACCGAACATCATCGGCGAAATGGTGTTGAAGCCGTAACCGCGTACGGATCCGCCGCCGCCGGCGAAGAAGCGATGTGCGTCCGGAATCTGGTCGAGCGGCGCGCCCGCAAGCGAGCCTGCGGCCAACCGACCCGCCAGCACGTAGTCGGCCTGCTCGTCGAGCGCATAATAGGCCGAGCCCGCAACCCGCGCTTCGAACAGATCGATCGTGGAACCCATCAGCTTCGGATAGGCATTGACGGTCGCCGAGAGGCGCACACCGCGCGTGGGGTCGAGCGGATTGTCTGTCGTGTCGTAGCGGCCGGTCGCCGTGAAGCCGATCAATGTCGCATCGACCCGCCCCAGCACGTCCTGCGATTTCGATTGCTCGACTTGGAGACCGGCCTGCAGCGAAGCCGCCTCCGAAAAGCGATGGATCACGCCGAATGTGCCGCGCACCGTGTCGTCAGTGTAACCGCCGAGGTCGTTGTTGCCGACACGCTCGCGGAACGCAGTGGCCTCGATCAGTAGATCGTTGGCCGTACCGAACAAGCCCGGCTTGATGAAGGTGCCGGTAAAGCGTGCGCCGAAATCCGAGCGGCTCAGATTATTGAAGCCGGTGAAGGACGTGCCGTCGATCCGTTGCAAAAGCGAGGCGGACGCTTCGAGCCTCAGGCGCTCGCCGCCGCCGAATATGTTCCGATCCTCGTAGTAGCCAGCAATGCCGGGACCATCGACGGTGGAATATTTCGCCGAGAGGCCCACCGCGTGCCTGGGCCTTTCCGTCAAATCGATGAAGACCGGCAGATTGCCATTCTCATCGAGCTGGTCCGCCTCGCGGACGCGAATTCCCCCGATGGCCGGGATCTTTGCGATCGAGGTTTTCGCCAAGGCAAGCCGCTCTGGCGAATAGGGCTCGCCTTCCCTCAGGTAGACATGCGTGGCCACCACTCTCGGATCGACATCTCCGCCCGAGATCGTCACGGCGCCGATGCCGGCCTTGGGACCCGCTTCGACCCGCAACCGAAAGTCCATCGCAGCGGCGCCATGATCGACGGTGGCCTTGACGTCGGCGACCTTCGCGAGCGGATGTCCGTTGCTGCGGAACCAGTCGACGAGCTTTACCTGCGCGGTGCGCAGGTCGGCAGAGATCGCGGGATCGCCGGACTTCAGCGCAAACGCGCGGCGCGGCAATCCCTGCGGCGCTTGGTCGCGCGGATAGTCTACATCAACGGCGCGCAGCTTGAACAACGGACCAAGTCGCGCGATGACCTTGACGGGCACAACGGTCCGATTGCGAAAGCTGTCGGCCCGGCGCGCGGCCGCGGCAAGCCCGATCTCGTCGAGGGAGATTGGAACTCCATCTATCGTCACATCGATCTGGGCGTTGTAGCGGCCAAGCCCCCAAAGGGCATCGAGCAGCGGATTGATATCCGCCTGCAGCCGGCGCGCGAGACCTTCCCCGTCCGGCGGCGGTTCCTGTCGAAGGCGATAGGTGCCGGCGGCATCGCGCAATGCCTGTTCGGCGTCGCTATCGTTCTTGCCCTCCGGCGTCTTGGCTTCGATCTCCAGCCGATAGGACAGCGTCGTGGCGCTGACCGGCGGCGGATCGTCGGAACCGAACAGACCAAAGAAGTCGAGCGCGTGAGCCTGCTCGCACAGCGAGCAACCGACGACAGCGACGCACGCTGAACGCAGAACGCGTCGCGCCGCAGCAATGAAATACCTTCGCCTTGCCCGCCCCGGCAAAGGCGGCGGGCATCGTTGCACCACAGATTGCTTGATTGTTCCGCTCCGCCTGCCTGTTGACGCGACCCGAGTCTCTGCACCTCAGGTTCCGGCGATCCCCTGTCTCCGCATTCAACAGGCACCACACGCGAAGTTGATAGACTCATGATGGACAATGTTGGGCAAACGCAAGGGAACTTCGACGTTCGTCGCAGTTATCGACTTTCCGATGCGCGCCACCATCGGTTCCGGCAACCGCATCTTGCGGACAATCCGCCACACGCGTCATCAGGATTCCATGGCGCTGATGCCGGAACCGTCGCCAGTTAAAAGCAGAGTGCAAGCTCGGCCGATCCAATCCGCAAATGCAGAGGGACGAGATTCAGGTCGGGCCGGCAGTCTGCTGCCGTGGCCGATCAACGCAGAGCCCGTTATCGGGCAACGCGTTGCGTGGGCGCATTAACCAATCCGGGCCCTGCCACTGATTTGCCCGACGGCGCACGCCCCCGCGGCCGTGGTCTTACCTCCCGCGTTTTTTATTACGCGGGACCCATGGGTGCGATCGGCACCCGGCTTTCCCTGCGCCCTCTGTTTCCGGAGTGGCGAAACGAAATGCAAAGCTCGGACAGATCATGTCGCGAGAGCGCGGAAGTATGACTCACCGGCAGCGCAATACATTCGGTGTCGTCCCGGCGAAGGTCGGGACCCATAACCACCGAGCGTGATTGTTGAACGATGTGGAACAACGAGTCCCGTTCACGACACCCGCCGCGGCGTATGGGTCCCGGCTTTCGCCGGGACGACGTGCGGAGAGAGCATGGACGGCATTCTCTCCGGTGTCATGCCCGCGCGTGCGAGCATCCAGTGCACCGTGACCTCTCGGCTCAAGCAGGACCGTCTCTCGAATACTGGATCACCCGCATGCGCGGTGATGACACCGAACACGCTCCGCGGCATTGCGCCGCGAGCCGCGCTGCGGCGCAACAATCAAAATGAGACTGCCCGTTAAGCCACCCGGCGCCGACGACATCCGCGCCGCGCCTGCCTTCGGCTAGCTTTGCCGGCAACAACCGGACGCCCATCAGCCTTCGCACGCCAAGTGGACGCCGGCGACAACACAGAGGGAGGAGCGCGATGTTGAAAGGCAGTTTGGGACTGATTGCGTTGAGCAGCCTGTTGCTTTCGGGCACGGCGTTCGCCCAGGAGAAGATCAAGGTCGGCGTCACCGCGACGCTCGAGGGCACCTACACGGTGCTCGGCGAGGACGGCATGCGCGGCTTCCAGACGGCGCTCAACGTGCTCGGCAAGAAGATCGGCGACAAGGAGCTCGAATTCGTCGTCGCCTCGACCGACGCGACGCCCGACTCCGCAGTGCGCGCGGTGCGCAAGCTGATCGAGCAGGACAAGGTGCAGATCCTGCTGTCGCCGCTGTCCGGCGACGAAGGCATCGCAGTCAAGAATTTCGCCAAGACCCATCCGGAGCTGACCTTCGTCAACGCCGCCTCCGGCGCGCAGGAAACGACCTATGTCGATCCGGCGCCGAACTTCTTCCGCTACAACATGGACGGCGCCCAGTGGCAGGTCGGCCTCGGCAAATACGCCTACGAGACCAAGGGCTATCGCAAGATCGCGACCGTCGGCGAGGACTACTCCTTCATCTACACCCAGGTATTTGGCCTGGTGCTCGAGTTCTGCGGCGCCGGCGGCCAAGTCACCAACCGGCAATGGGTGCCGCTCGGCACCAAGGACTTTGCCTCCGTGATCGCCGCGCTGCCTGACGACGTCGACGCGATCTATCTCGGCCTTGGCGGCGCCGATGCCGTCAACTTCCTCAACCAGTATCAGCAGGCCGGCGGCAAGGCGCATCTGATGGGCGGCTCGATCATGATCGACCAGACCATCCTGTCGTCGAAGGGCAACGCCAAGAACGCGCTGATCGGCACCATCGCCGCCAGCGGCCAGGCCGATACCTGGGAGGATCCGGGCTGGCAGAAATTCGTCAAGGCCTATCAGGATGCCTTCCCGCCGGCCAAACGCTTCCCAAGCCCGTCGCTGCTCGCGACCAACTATTACGGCTCGACGATGGCGCTGATCCTGGCGCTGCGCCAGGTCAATGGCGATCTCTCCAACAACCAGGCCAAGCTCAAGGACGCGCTGGCGAAGATCGAGATCGACGCGCCGAACGGCAAGATCAAGCTCGACTCCAACCGCCAGGCGATCGGCACCAATTTCGTCACCGAGGTGGTCGATGACGGCAAGGGCGCACTGTTCAGCAAGGTCGTCAAGGTGATCCCGAACGTCAACCAGACGCTGGGCTACGATCCGGCGGTGTTCGCCAAGATCGGCCTGCCGAGCCGCACGGTCCCGGAGTGCAAGAAGTACTGACGTATTTGTTGCAGTGCAGGCACTGCGGCCATGACGAGGCGCGCGGTTGCATGATGTGCCCTGCTCGCCCTTGCTTTCCGCGGGCGGATGATGAACGCTTGTCGAAAAGACAAGAACATCCCGCGGGAGGGGAGGCATGAGCAGGGCGCTTGCCGTCTTCCACGGCCGGTTCGGTCGCGCGACGGTCTATCAGTTGAACCGTCCCTTCAACGTGCATGCGCACCGCGAGGGGCATCTAATCTTTCATGTCGGCGGAACGCCGGCGCAGATCGACGTTTCGGAGCAGCGGCTGCTGCTCAAGGACGACACCGTCGTCGCGGTCAACCCGTGGGAACCGCACAACTTTCTGCCGACCGACATGGACCACGGCGCGATCTTCTTCGTGCTTTATGTCAACGCCGAATGGTTCGCGCCGCAGCCCGCGACGGCACAGGGCCTGCGGTTCGGCCGCACCTTCTTTCCGCGCACCGAAGCGCTCGACCGGCTGATCCGCCGCACCGCAGCACTAGTGTGCGGCGCGCCGTCGCTGCGCAGCCTCGATTGCGAACTCCGGCAGCTGATCGACTCCTGCTACGAGGAGAGCTGGCAGGCCGCGCAGGATGCGCGCGCGGCGGCCGCGGTGACCGATTTCAGGGTGCGCAAATCGATCAAGCTGATGTCGGAAAGCCCCGGCGCCGAGATCGAGCTCGATGCGATCGCGCGCGAGGCCGGGCTGTCGCGGCCGCATTTCTACCGGCTGTTCCGCACCCAGACCGGCGTCACCCCTCACCTCTACATGAACACGCTGATCATGGAGCAGGCGCTCGATGCGCTGGTGGCGACCGAGACGCCGATCGCCGATATCGGCTTCGACCTCGGCTTCTCCTCGCAGAGCGGCTTCACCCGCTTCTTCGCCGCCAATGTCGGCATGGCCCCGACCGACTATCGCCGCGCCGCCAAGGTGTTGCGGCCGTGAAGGAGTTCCGGAGCGCACGATAAAAGATACTGTCGATCAAATCCTGAGCTTACGCCCTCGGTAGGATACTGGACACGCGGCCCGGCAGACGGTCGCGACCAGTGAGGGAACGCGACGGAGATGGCCAGGTTCATCGAACGCCATCCGGCCTGGGCACTGATCGTGATCATCGCGGTCGCGGTGCTCGCGTGGCTGGTGTTCGCGATCTGGCCGCCGGGGCTGGAGGCCGCGATCGGCCGCAAGCGCGTGTTCCTCAACGCGGTGCTGAACGGCATCACGCTCGGCGGGCTCTACTTCCTGGTGGCTAGCGGCTTCACGCTGATCTTCGGCCTGATGCGCAATGTCAACCTCGCGCACGGCTCGCTCTATCTGTTCGGCGGCTATGTCGGCTACGCGATCAGCAGCTGGACCGGGTCGTGGCTCCTCAGCTTCATCATCGCCTTCATCGCGGTGGCGCTGGTCGGCGTGATCCTGCAGCTCGTCGTGTTCCGACGCATGGAGGGTCAGGACCTCAGGCAGACCATGGTGACGATCGGGCTGTCGATCGTGTTCGCCGATCTGATGCTCTGGGTGTTCGGCGGCGACTTCTACCAGATCCAGACCCCGAGCTGGCTGATCGGCCCGATCCAGCTGCCGCTGCTGACCGCGATCAAATCAACGGGCGAACCGGTCTATCTGCAATACCCGCTGGTGCGGCTGGTGATCTTCGCTGCGTCCGTCGTGATCGGAATCGCGATGTGGCTGGCGCTCAACCGTACGCGGATCGGCATGATCGTGCGCGCCGGCGTCGACGACCGCGACATCCTGGCCGCCACCGGCGTGCGGATCCAGCTGGTGTTCGTGCTGGTGTTCGCGCTCGGCGCGGGCCTTGCCGGCATCGCCGGCGTGGTCGGCGGCACCTTCCAGTCGCTGTCGCCGGGCGAGGATACGCGGTTCCTGCTCGCCTCGCTCGTCGTCGTGATCGTCGGCGGCATGGGCTCGATCCCGGGAGCGGCGCTCGGCGCCGTCATCATCGGCCTCGCCGAGCAACTCGGCTCGGTCTACATCCCGACCTACGCCATCGTCGTCACCTTCCTGATCATGGTGCTGGTGCTGGCGCTGCGGCCGCAGGGCCTGCTCGCGAGGCGATGACAGATGTCGCTGCTGCAGAGCACCCAGTTCCGCCCCGACCCGTCCGCCAACGCGACCCGCCGCGCCTTCATCCGTGCCTGGCCGGAATTCCAGAACCCGGCGGCCTGGCTGGTCGCGCTGATCCTCGTGATCATGCCGCTGATCGCCAACGGCTTCTTTCTGATCGAGATCTTCGCCACCACGCTGATCCTCGGCATCATCGCGCTCAGCCTGATGTTCCTCGCCGGCTATGGCGGCATGGTCAGCCTGATGCAGCTCACCATCGCGGGCTTCGCCGGCTACATGGTCGCGGTCTTCGGCATCAGCGGCAACGCCAATATCAGCCTCGGCTGGCCGTGGTGGCTGGCAACCCCGATGGCGCTGGCGCTGGCGACGCTGTTCGGCACGCTCGGCGGCGCGCTCGCGGTCCGCACCGAGGGCATCTACACCATCATGATCACGCTCGCGATCGGCGCGGCGTTCTACTACTTCACCAACCAGAATTGGGCGATCTTCAACGGCCACACCGGCATCAACACCGTCGCGACGCCGCATTTCTGGGGCGTCGACTGGCGCGCCGATATCGCCTTCTACTATGTCACGCTCGGCGTCGCCGCGATCTGCTACTTCGCCGTCCAGTATGTCTCGCGCGCG
This sequence comes from Bradyrhizobium sp. BR 1433, assembly GCF_051547665.1. Lineage (NCBI taxonomy): Bacteria > Pseudomonadati > Pseudomonadota > Alphaproteobacteria > Hyphomicrobiales > Nitrobacteraceae > Bradyrhizobium > Bradyrhizobium sp. BR 1433. The sequence continues at coordinate 6,852,719 of NZ_JBPUGG010000001.1, read as the reverse complement.
CCGTTCGGCCTCGCGCTGCAGGGGGTCCGCGACAATTCCCGCCGCATGGCGGCGCTCGGCTTCAACCCCAATGCGCACCGCATCGCGGCCTACGCCTTCGCCGCCTTCATCGCCGCGCTAGGCGGCGTGCTGCAGGTCTGGAACTACCGGCAGATCTCGCCCGGCTCGGTCAGTGTCGGCGCCTGCATCGACGTCCTGATCATCGCCGTGGTCGGCGGCATCACGCGACCGATCGGACCCTTCATCGGCGCGCTGATCTTCGTGCTGCTGCGGACTTTCGCGCTCGACGTGCTGATCAAGTTCGGGCTCGACGGCAACCGCTTCCGGCTCCTGATCGGGCTCGGCTTCCTCGCCATCGTGTTCTGGTCGTCCGACGGCGTGATCGGCCTGTGGGAACGCTGGCGGCGCCGCAATGCACCCTCGACGCAACGTTCAGGCGGAGGCCGCCATGGATAGCGTCGCGCAGCGGCTGTCCGTGGTCGGCGCCGGCGCGGCGCTGGAACTGCGCGGCGTGACAAGGCTGTTCGGCGCGCTGGCCGCGCTGACCGACGTCACCATCACTGTGCGGCCGGGCGAAAGGCGCGCGGTGCTCGGCTCGAACGGCGCCGGCAAGACCACGCTGTTCAACTGCATCACCGGCGACTTTCCGCCCTCCTCCGGCACGATCCGCTTCTTCGGCGAGGACATCACCCAGTTCCCGCCCGATGAGCGGATCCGCCGGGGCTTACGCCGCACCTACCAGATCTCGGCGCTGTTCCCCGGCCTCACGGTGCAAGACAACGTCTACCTCGCCTGCCGTGGCGTGTCGCGCGGCCGGTTCTCGTTCCTGCGCCCGGGGCAGAACGATGCGCTGATGCACGCGACCGAAACGCTGGTACAGGCGGTTCACCTCAGCGGTGTGAAGGACCAGCGCGTCGCCGAACTCGCACATGGCCAGCAGCGGCAGCTCGAGATCGCGCTGGCGCTCGCCGGCGCGCCGCGCTTCATCCTGTTCGACGAGCCGGCAGCGGGGCTGTCGCCGACCGAGCGGCGCGAGCTGATCGAGATCCTGACCTCGCTGCCGGCGCATATCGGCTACATCATCATCGAGCACGACATGGACGTCGCGCTGCGCGTCGTCGAGAGCGTGACGATGATGCACAACGGCCGCATCTTCAAGGAAGGCCTGCCGCGCGAGATCGAATCCGATCCCGAGGTGCAGGAGCTCTATCTCGGAGGCGGCCATGAATGACCGCCGAGCAGTGCCCGCGCTCGAGGTGAAGGGCCTCGACGTCGATTACGGCCATTCGCATGCGCTGCAGGGCGTTGATCTCACGCTCGAGTCCGGCGTGTTCTCGGTGGTCGGCCGCAACGGCATGGGCAAGACCACGCTGTGCAAGGCCATCATGGGCCTCGTGCGCGCCAGCGGCGGCTCGATCCGGATCCGCGGCGAGGAGGTCACGCGGCTCAATCCGGCGCGGATCGCCCGGCTCGGCGTCGGCTATGTGCCGCAGGGCCGCCGCCTGTGGCGCTCGCTGACCGTCGACGAACACCTCGCGCTTGCCGGCAGCCTGCGGCGCGGCGCCTGGACCATCGAGCGAATCTACGACACCTTCCCGCGCCTTGCCGAGCGCAAGAGCAATGGCGGCAACCAGCTGTCCGGCGGCGAGCAGCAGATGCTCGCGATCGCGCGCGCGCTGCTGACCAATCCGCATCTGCTGATCATGGACGAGCCGACCGAAGGTCTCGCGCCCGTGATCGTCGCCCAGGTCGAGGACATGCTGCTGCGCCTCGGCGATGAGGGCGACATCTCCGTGCTGGTTATCGAGCAGAACATCGGTGTGGCGACGGCGGTGTCGCGCAACGTCGCCATCATGGTCAATGGCCGGATCAACCGCATCATCGATTCCGCGCGCCTTGCAACCGACCGCGAGCTGCAGCAGCGGTTGCTCGGCGTCGGAACCCATGGCGCTGACGAGACCGACGCCGAGCCAGCACCGGCGAAGGCCGAAGCGGCCGATGCCCCGCAGCCGGAACGCAGGGTGCCGACCCGCATCTACGTCTCCAATCCCGTGCTGCCGACCCGTTGGTCGCAGGCGGTGCCGATCGCCCGCATCGAGGCCGCCGCGCGGACGCAGTCCGCCGGGGTCACGCGGCTCGAGGAGGCAACCCGCCAGCGACGCGAACCGACGACCTCCCGAACGTCCGGGCCACCGGTCGTCCTCATCGTCGGCACGCTCGACACCAAAGGCGCGGAGCTGCGCTTCATCCGCGACATCGTCGCGGGCAGCGGCCTGCGCACGCGGCTGGTCGACGTCTCGACCAGCGGCAAAGCGTCGAGCTGCGACGTCACCGCGCAGGAGATCGCACTGAACCACGGCCGTGGCGGCTCCGGCGTATTCGGCGCCGATCGCGGCGCCTCGGTGACGGCGATGGCGGAGGCGTTCGAGCGATGGCTGCGTCGCCAGGGCAATATCGCCGGGATCATCTCCGCGGGCGGCTCCGGCGGCGCGTCGCTGGTCGCGCCGGGCATGCGCGCGCTGCCGGTCGGCGTGCCGAAGCTGATCATCTCCTCGGTCGCGTCCGGCGACGTCGGCCCCTACGTCGGTCCCGCCGACATCACCATGATGTATTCGGTGACCGACGTGCAGGGTCTCAACTCGATCTCGCGCACGGTGCTCGGCAACGGCGCTCATGCGCTGGTCGGCATGGTCAAGGCGCGGCTCGACGAGCAGGCCGGCAAGCAGCGCGGCGCAGGCGCGAACCTTCCGGCGATCGGCATCACCATGTTCGGCGTCACCACCCCAGCGGTGCAGAAGATCGCGGCCGACCTGCGCGAGGATTTCGAGTGCCTCGTCTTCCACGCCACCGGCGTCGGCGGCCGCTCGATGGAGAAGCTGGTCGAGTTCGGCCAACTCGCCGGCGTGATCGACCTCACCACGACCGAGGTCTGCGACCTCTTGATGGGCGGCGTGTTCCCGGCGACCGAGGATCGCTTCGGCGCCATCATCCGCAGCCGCGTGCCCTATGTCGGCTCGGTCGGCGCGCTGGACATGGTGAACTTCGGCGCACCCGACACGATCCCGGAGCGCTATCGACAGCGCAAATTCCACATCCACAATCCGCAGGTCACGTTGATGCGTACCACGCCGGAAGAGAACGAGCGCATGGGCCGCTGGATCGGCGAACGGCTCAACCAGATGGACGGGCCGGTGCGCTTCTTCCTGGCCGAGGGCGGCGTCTCCGCGCTCGATGCACCAGGCCAGCCATTCTGGGACCCGGAGGCCGATGCAGCGTTATTCCGCGCGCTGGAGCGCACCGTGCGCCAGACCGGCAACCGGCAGATCATCCGCATCAAGCGCAACATCAACGATCCCGAGTTCACCGCCGCCATCGTCAGCGCGTTCCGCCCCTTGCTCGGACGCGCCGGTGGTCGGCGGAGAGTGGCGAGGTGACCCATGGCCAGGTTTGAACGCACGGCGCTGTTGAAGAAGTTTCACGCCATGATCGCACGCGGCGAGCCGATCGTCGGCGGCGGCGCCGGCACGGGACTGTCGGCGAAATGCGAGGAGGCCGGCGGCGTCGACCTGATCGTGATCTACAACTCCGGCCGCTACCGCATGGCCGGCCGCGGCTCGCTCGCCGGACTGATGCCCTATGGCGATGCCAATGCGATCGTCGTCGAGATGGCCGGCGAGGTGCTGCCGGTCGTGACCAAGACGCCGGTGCTCGCCGGCGTCAACGGCACCGATCCGTTCCGCGACATGGACGTGTTCCTCGACCAACTCAAGGCGCTCGGCTTTGCCGGGGTGCAGAACTTCCCGACCGTCGGCCTGATCGACGGCACCTTCCGCGCCAATCTCGAAGAGACCGGAATGTCCTACGCGCTCGAGATCGACATGATCGCGAAGGCGCATGAGAAGAACATGCTGACCACGCCCTATGTGTTCAGCGAGCAGGAGGCCGCCGCGATGGCGATCGCCGGCGCCGACATCATCGTCTGCCACATGGGCCTGACCACCGGCGGCACGATCGGCGCGCAGACCGCGCCGAAGCTCGCCGACTGCCCTGCCCGCATCGAGGCCTGGGCCGAGGCCGCGCTCAGCGTCAATTCCAACATCATCGTGCTCGCACATGGCGGTCCGATCGCGGACCCCGCCGATGCCGACTTCATCATGAAGCAGACCCGCAACTGTCACGGCTTCTACGGCGCTTCCTCGATGGAGCGCCTGCCGGTCGAGCGGGCGCTGACGGATCAGGTTCGCAAATTCAAGGCGATCGGCGCGCGCTAGGCGCCGTGACCAAGGGAGGAAGAGATGTCGGGGATGCTGGTCGGTGAATTGATCCTCTGGCTCATCGTCGCAATCGTCGCGATCGTCATCATCGTCTATGTCGTGAACTGGCTGTATCACCGCTCGTCGAAGGAGGTCTCCTTCGTCCGCACCGGTTTCCTCGGCGAGCGCGTGGTGATCAATGGCGGCGCCTTCGTGCTGCCCTTCATTCACGACTACACGCCGGTCAACATGAACGTGCTGCCGATGGGGATCGTGCGCTCCAGGCAGGACGCGGTGATCACCCGCGACCGGATGCGCGTCGACATCGAGGCCGATTTCTACGTCCGGGTTCAGCCGACCCGCGAAGCGGTCTCGATCGCTGCCGCCACGCTCGGCCGCCGCACCATGGAGCCGGAGCAGCTCCACACCCTGCTCTCCGGCAAGTTCATCTCCGCGATCCGCTCGGTCGCCTCCGAGATGACGATGGAGCAGATGCACGAGCAGCGCGGCGACTATGTGGCGCGCGTCAAGGCCAATGCCGCCGAAGCACTGGCGCAGAACGGCCTCGAGCTGGAGTCGGTCGCGATCACCGATCTCGACCAGACCGACCTCGAATATTTCAATCCCTCGAACCGCTTCGACGCCGAAGGCTTGACCCGCCTGATGGAGGACATCGAGGCCAAGCGCAAGCTGCGCAACGACATCGAGCAGGACTCGATGATCAAGATCCGCTCCCGCAACCTCGAGGCCGAGCGGCAGGCGCTGGAGATCGAGCGCGAAAGCGAGACTGCCCGTCTCGAGCAGGAACGCGACATCGAGATGCGCCGCGCCCTGCAGCGCACCGAGGTCGCCCGCGAGCGCGCGCTGCGCGAGACCGAAGCCGAACAGGCCCAGATCACCGCACGCGAAGCCATCGAGAAGGCGCGCATCGCCAACGAGCAGGCGATCACCGAGGCCCGGATCGCCTCGGAACGCGAGACCCGCCACAAGGAGATCGAGCGGACCCGCGCGGTCGAGGAAAAGGAGCTGCTGGCCCGCGAGGAGATCGAGAAGGTCCGGATCGCCAACCAGCGTTCGGTCGACACCACCCGCATCGCCTCCGAGCGCGAGGTGCGTCAGCGCGAGATCGAGCGGATGCGCACGGTCGAGGAAGCCGAGATCGCCGCTCGCGAGGCGATCGAGAAGGCCCGCATCCAGCAGGACCGCGTCGTCACCGACGCCCGCATCGCCAATGAGGAAGAGACCCGCCGCCGCGAGATCGAGCGCACCCGCGCGGTCGACGAGGCCGAGATCGCCGCGCGCGAGGCCACCGAGAAGGCGCGTATCGCCCAGACCATGACGGTCAATGTCGAGCGCATCTCGTCCGACGAGCGCACCCGCGCGCTGGAGATCCAGCAGGTCCGCACCATCCAGGAAGCCGAGATCGAGGCGCAGAAGGCGATCGAGGCCGCCCGCATCGCGCGCGAGAAGATGCTGGCCGCCGAGCGCATCGCCGCCGACCACACCACGCGCAAGCTCGAAATCGAGCGCAACCAGGCGGTCGAGATCGCCGGGATCAGTGCCCGCGAAGCCACCGAAGCTTCGCGGATCGCCCAGGAAGAGCACGTCCGGGCGCTTGAGATCGCGCGCACCCGCGCGATCGAGGAAGCCGATATCGCCTCGCGCGAGGCGATCGAGGCGGCGCGGATTTCGCAGGAGAAGTCGGTCGCTGCGCAGCGCATCCGCGCCGAGCGCGAGACGCGCGGGCTCGAGATCGCGCGCACCGAGGCGATCGAGGCCGCCGAGCTGAAGCGCCGCGACGCCATCGAACGGCAGCGCATCGATGTCGAGCTGACGCTGGAGAGCGAGCGGATCGCCTCCTCCAGGACCCGCGAAGTGCTCAACATCGACCAGAAGAAGGCGATCGAGCTCGCCGACGAGGAGCGCGTAATTGCGCTCGCCGCCAAGCGCTCCGAGCGAATCGATGCCGACCGGCAGGTCCGACAGGCCGAGATTGTGGCGCGCAAGGACATCGACACCACCGACGTCTCCCGCGAACAGGCGCTGGAGGCGGCCCGGATCGAGCGGCGCCGTGCCATCGAACAGCTCGAGGTCGCCCGCAACCAGTCGCTGCAGGAGGCAGAGATTGTCGCCCGCGAGGAGGTCGAGCGCGCCCGCATCGCCTCCGACCGTGGCCTCGACGAGGCTCGCATCGGCCGCGAGCGCGAGCTCCGCAAGCTCGAAGTCAACAGAGAGAAGGACGTCGAGACAGCACTGATGGAGAAGGCTATCGCGCTGCATCAGAAGTCGCTGGAGGAGTCCGCGGCGCGCGCCGCGGCCGAGGACGCCCGTATCCGTGCGACCGAAGCGGCCGAGCGCGTCGTCACCGCGCGCGAAAGCGAGATCGCCAAGCGGCGCAAGACCGTCGAGGTGCTGCTGGCCGAGAAGCAGGCCGAGGAGACCAGGATCGCAGCGGAAGCCGAACGCGTCCGCGCCGCGGTCGAGGCCGAGGCCCAGCGCCTGCTCAACGAGGCCGAGAACGTGCTCACCGACCAGGCGCGCTACTCGCTGTTCCGTCGCAAGCTGCTCGACCGCATCGAGGGCATCGTCCGCGAGAGCGTCAAGCCGATGGAGAAGATCGAGGGCATCCGCATCCTCCAGGTCGACGGCCTCAACGGCAATGGCCATGGCAACGGCACCGGCCGCAGCGCCACCGACGAGGTGATCGACTCGGCGCTGCGCTACCGCGTGCAGGCGCCGCTGATCGACTCGATCCTCTCGGATATCGGCGTCGAGGGCGGCAGCCTCGCCAAGATGCCCGGCCTGATCCGCGAAGCCCGAGACATGCAAGGCATCAAGGACTCCGCGCGCAGGAGCGGCGGCGAGGCCAAGCCGGCGGCGCCCGAGGGCGGCGGCGAGCCGGCGCGACCTGAGCGCACGCCGCGCAAGAAGGACTGAGCTCACGCCATGGCACGGGTTTACGTCTCCACCGTCGTCAACGCTCGCAACGACCGGGTCTGGGCCCGCGTCCGCGATTTCAACGGGCTGCCGAACTGGCATCCCGCGATCGCCGAAAGCCGGATCGAGGGCGGCGAGCCCTCCGACAAGATCGGCTGCGTCAGGGATTTCCGGCTGCGCAACGGCGATCGCATCCGCGAGAAGCTGCTCGGGCTGTCCGACTACGACATGTTCTGCACCTATTCGATCCTGGAATCGCCGATGGGCGTCGAGAACTACGTCGCGACGCTGCGGCTCACGCCGGTCACCGACGGCGACCAGACCTTCCTGAATGGACCGCCGAATTCGATTGCGCGCCGGAGCGCGAGACGGACCTCGTCAACAATATCGGCGGCGGCGTGTTCCAGGGCGGCTTCGACGCGCTGAAGCGGGCGTTCGGGGGATAGCGGAATGCATAGATCAGATATCTCCGAGCAGACGGTCCACCTCTCCCCTTGTGGGAGAGGTCGGATCGCATCGCAAGATGCGATCCGGGTGAGGGGTTGCGGACCCTTGTGGGACCTGCGCCCCCACCTCTCCCCGCTGGGGAGAGGTGAGGCACGCGGCTCGAGACATCAAAACCGCAGATATTGGATTTTGACCGTGCCGCATATCGTCAAGAGCACGATCCTGGATGCACCGACCGATGCGGTGTGGGCTGTGCTGCGTGATTTCAATGGTCATGACCGCTGGCATCCTGCGGTCGCAACCAGCGGCATCGAGCGCGCGCAGCCGTCCGACAAGATCGGCTGCGTCAGGCGCTTCAAGCTGAAGGACGGCGCCGAGCTGCGCGAGCAATTGCTGGCGCTGTCCGATCTTGAGCAATCGTTCAGCTACTGCCTGCTCGATACGCCGATCCCGATGTTCAATTACGTGGCGCATGTCCGCCTGCTACCGGTCACCGACGGCGACCGCACCTTCTGGCACTGGGAGTCGCGCTTCACGACGCGGACCGAAGACAGCGAGCGCATCAAGCAGATGGTTTCGGAAGACATCTACCAGGCCGGCTTCGACGCCATCCGCCGGCATCTGAAGGAGGCCGCGTAAGCGGGGAACGACATCATGCCAGTCACGGTGAAGACCTTCACCAGCACCCATGACGCCGCGGCGGCGCTGTCCTCGGATCGCAGCGCCCGCTATCTCGGCGGCGGCACGCTGGTGATGCGGGCGCTGAACGAGGGCGACATCTCGATCTCGACCATCGTGCGCGCCAGCGACCATGCTATGACACGGATCGATGCCACCGGCTCGCGCATCACGCTCGGCGCCGGCGTCACCTTCGCCCGCATCCTGGCCGAACGCGACCTCGCCTTCCTGCACGCCCCGGCGCGCTCGATCGGCGGACCGGCGGTGCGCAACATGGGCACCGTCGGTGGCAATCTGTTCGCGCCGGTGCCGTATGGCGACTTCACGGTCGCGATGCTCGCGCTTGATACCACGGTGTCCGTCCAGGGCGGCCTCGGCGGGCGCGAGATCCCGATCGAGGAGTTCCTGCAATCGCGCGACCGGCAGGCCGGATCGCTGGTGCTGGCGATCTCCTTTGCCAGGCCCGGCAGCATTGAGGCCTTCCGCTACCGCAAGATCGCGCGCATCAAGCCCAAGGGCGGCGCGGTGATCACGCTCGCGGCGCACCTGCCCGTCAACGGCAGCCGCATCGTCGGCGCCCGCGTCGCGCTCGGCTCGATGGCGCCGACGCCGATTCGCGCCCGCGCCGCCGAGCGCGCGCTGGAAGGCCGCACGCTCGACGCCTCCACCATCAGCGCGGCTGCCACGGCAGCCGTTGAGGGAACGTCACCCGGCGACAATGCGCTCGCCAGCGCCTGGTATCGCCGCGAGATCGTCGGCGTGCATCTCCGCCGTCTGTTGTCCGGTCAGGAATAATTCGTGATGGCCAAGACTGCCCTTCAATTCCAGCATAACGGCCGTGACGTCGCGATCTTCGTCGACGGCGGCACCAACCTTCTGGTCGCGCTGCGCGAGCTGATCGGCGACATGACGCCGAAATTCGGCTGCGGCCAGGGCGGCTGCGGCACCTGCAGCGTACTGATCGACGGCGAGCTGCACCTCTCCTGCCTGACGCTCGCCGAAACGGTCGCCGGCCGTTCGGTCGAGACGCTCGACGGCATCAAGGACGGCCCCAATCTGCACCCGCTGCAGCGCGCCTTCGCCGACAATTTCGCCGCGCAGTGCGGCTACTGCACGCCGGGCATGCTGATGGCCGCGAAGGCGCTGCTCGACCGCAATTCGCAGCCGAGCCGCGCCGAGGTGGTCGAGGCGATCTCCGGCAACATCTGCCGCTGCACCGGCTACGAACCGATCATCAACGCCGTGCTATCAGCCGCTTCCGGCGGCCGGGCGCGTGCGTAAGGGAACAGTGCCATGCTGGAACTGCGCAAGGACATCTTCGCCGACGAGCGCGACGACAATCTGAAGGAGATCGGCAAAGGCACGCAGCGCCAGGACATGCTCGGCCATGTCACCGGCACCTCGCCCTATTTCGATGACCACAAGCTGCAGGGCATGCTGCATCTGAAGGTGGTGCGCAGCGCGCATCCCCATGCAAGACTCCGCCGCATCGACACCTCGGAGGCCGAGCGGTCGCAGGGGGTCCGGCGCGTGATCCGCGCCTCCGACGTGCCGCGCAACCTGAACACGCTGCTCAGCCTGATCAATTTCGGCAAGGATGACGAGCCCTCGCTCGCGGTCGACAAGGTGCGCTACAAGGGCGAGCCCATCGTCGCGATCGTCGCCGACAGCCCGCGCGAGGCCTTTGAGGCTATTGCCAAGGTCAAGATCGACTATGAACCGCTGCCGGCGGTATTCGATGTCGAGGAGGCGCTGAAACCGGGTGTGCCCGTGGTCAACGAGGTCTATCCGAAGAACACCTTCACCTATCACGAGACCTATGACCGCCAGCAGCTGCGCTTTGGCGATGCCGACCGCGCGTTTGCCACGGCCGACCATGTGCTGGAACAGCGCTACCAGATGTCGCCGATCGAGCACGCGCCGACCGAAACCAACGGCTCGATCGCAGCTCCCGACACCAACGGCCGCTACATCGTCTACACCTCGACGCAGGCGCTGTTCTTCTCGGTCGACACCTGCGCGAAGATCCTCGACGTGCCGTCCAACACCTTCCACTTCATCGGCGGCACGGTCGGCGGCGGCTTCGGCGGCAAGGTCGATACGCTGACCGAACCGCTCTGCATCCTCGGCGCAATGCTGACCGGTCGCCCGGTGCGCTACGTGTTCGGGCGCGAGGAGGAGATGCAATACGGGCCGCCGCGTGGCGCCGAGCGCATCTACATCAAGGATGGCGTGATGCGCGACGGCCGCGTTGTCGCCCGCAAGGTGCGCGCCTATTTCGACAGCGGCGCCTATACGCGGCTGTCGAGCTATGCGGCGGTGAAATGCGCCGCCCATCTGCCCGGCCCCTACACGATCCCGAACGTTCATGGCGACGTCTACTGCGTCTTCACCAACCGGACGCCGGCGACCGCGATGCGCGGCTTCGGCGTCACCGCGATGGATTTCGCCATTGAATGCCAGATGGACAAGCTCGCCCATCTCGTCGGCATGGACCCGATGGAGTTCCGGATCCTCAATGCGTATCGCGACGGCGACATGAAGGCGCACCGCCGCGAGGCCAAGAACACCGCGCTGATCGAATGCGTGCAGGTCGCCGCGGAGAAGGCCAAGTGGCCGCTCCGCGAGGACCTCAAGCGGATGTCATCGCGCAAGGATGGCGGCGGCGCGCGCGCCGCGGTGACGCCGACCCCGCGCGAGACACATGCGCCGCTGGCCACATCGTCCCAGCAACGCACGACGTATGACCGCGCGCCGGCCGCAACCCGCGAGCCGCCGCCACCGCCGCCCTCTTCGCCGCCACCGTCACCTCCGCCGCCACGGCCGAGCGCGCCGTCGCATGGCGCCACCCGCTTCTCTTCCGTCTTCGGCACCAGGAGGCGCTGACCATGACTCGGCATCGTGGGCGCGGCATCGCGTCGGTCAATTATCCCATCGGCATGAACCTCGGCGGCGATCCCAGCCAGGCGCTGGTGCATTCCAACCCCAGCGGCAAGTTCACCGTGGCGCTGTCCTCGATCGATCTCGGCCAGGGCATGAAGTCGGTGACGCGGCAGATCTGCGCCGAGACGCTCGGCGTGCCGGTCGAGGACGTCTATGTCGACACCGCGGATTCCGACACCGGCCCGCACTGCATGGGCTCGTTCGCCTCGCGCGGTACGCATCGCGTCGGCAACGCCGTGATGGCGGCGGCGCGCGAGGCGCGCGGTGTGATGATGGAGGCGGCGGCCGAAGAGCTCGAAGTGAATGCCGCCGATCTCGAGACCGACGGCCGCGGCAACATCCACGTCAAGGGCGCGCCGCATCGCTCGATCTCCACCAAGGACGTCGCGATCGCCGCGCAGTTCAAGCAGGGCAAGACGATCTCCGGCCGAGGCATCTTCCTGGTGCCGCTGTCCGACGTCGACCCCGAGACCGGCGAGATGTTGCCGGCGACATGCTACGCGCATGCCTGCCTGGTTGCCGAGGTCGAGGTCGACGACGAGACCGGCGAGGTCGACATGGTCCGGATGGACTCCGCCTATGAACTCGGCCGCGCGCTCAATCCACGGCTGGTCGAGCAGCAGCTGGTCGGCGGCGCCTGGATGGGCGTCAGCCACGCGCTCTACGAGACGCCGGAGCCTTATTATCCGGAGCCGGTGCACGGTCCGCGCGACTTCGTCGAATATCTGATGCCAGGTCCGGGCGACATCTGCCCGCACGACATCGCGGTGCTGGAACGCCCGGCGCCCGACGGTCCGTTCGGCGCCAAGGGACCGGGCGAGATGTGCGCCAATCCGGTGCTTCCCGCGGTCGCCAATGCGATCTTCAACGCGGTTGGGGTGCGGATCGACGATCTGCCGATCACGCCGGAGAAGGTGCTCCGCGCGATCAAGGCGCAGGGCGGCGCGCGGCCGCAGCCACGGCGCTGAGGTTTCTCCATGCCGGTCCGCAGCAACATCGTCGGCATCGACAGCCCAGAGGCGCTGGAGAAGGCGCTGCGCGCGGCCTATTACCTCGCCGACGACGGCATCGCGACCGCCTCCTATCTCTCGCTTGCGCTGGGCAAGCCGCTGTTACTCGAGGGCGCGCCGGGTGTCGGCAAGACCGAAGCTGCGAAAGCGATCGCCGCCGTGCTCGGCCGCAGGCTGATCCGCCTGCAATGCTATGAAGGCATCGACGCCGCCGCGGCCCTCTACGAGTGGAACTACCCGCGCCAGATGCTGGCGATCCGGCAGGCCGGCGAGGAGAGCATCGACATCTACGGCGACGCCTTCCTGATCGAGCGTCCGATGCTGGCCGCGCTGCGCGCGCCCGACGCGACGGTGCTGCTGATCGACGAAATCGACCGCGCCGATCAGGAGTTCGAGGCCTTCCTGCTCGAATTCCTCTCCGACTTCCAGATCTCGATCCCCGAGCGCGGCACGGTGCGCGCTGCCGAGCATCCCGTCGTGGTGCTGACCTCAAACCGGACGCGCGATCTGCACGAGGCGCTGCGGCGGCGCTGCGTCTACCACTGGATCGATTATCCGAATGCCGAGCGCGAGGCACGCATCGTGATGATGCGCGCCTCCAGCGTCGCCGAGGCCACCGCCCGCGCGGTGGTCGCCGCCGTCGGCCGGCTACGCCGCGAGCCGCTGAGCAAGGCGCCCGGGATCGCCGAGGCGGTCGACTGGGCGGAGGCCGCGACCCTGCTCAACAAGGGCGGCGCGCGCTGGCCGGACGCGTTCAAGCGCTCGATCGGCGTCGCGCTGAAGGACGAGGAGGATCTGCATTTCATTTCACCGCGGCTCGATGCGATCATCGCGGAGGCGGCCGCGTGAACGACGACCTGCAGCTGCCGCGCGCCGCGCGGATATTTGTTTCGTTCGTCGCGCTGCTGCGCGCCAACGGCTTTTCGGTTGCGCCGGAGCAGACGACGAGCTTCCTCGTGGCAATCGAGCTGCTCGGTCCGCGCAGCCTGGAGCACATCCGCCTGGCCGGGCTCGCGACATTGGCGCCGCCGCCCCAGCGCCGGGCGACGTATGACCGGCTGTTCGACATCCACTTCCGCGGCGCCGAGGCGATCGAGCAGGCCGAGGGTGAGGACGAAGAGACCGTTCGCCTGCAGGAGGAAGGCCGCGGCGAGGACGAGCCGCCGCTCGCCGACGAGGCCAATGAGTCCGGCCTCGCCGCGGCGCGCGCCGAGGCATTGGTCGAGCGCCGCTTTGCCCAGACCGCGACCAGCGATCCGCTGCGAAAGCTGTCGCGCGAGGCGGCAAGGCGCCTGCCGCGACGGCGCGGCCACCGGCGCCGCCGTGCACGCAGTGGTCCGTTCGCCGATCTGCGCCGCACGCTGCGCGACAGCGTGCGCAATGACGGCGAGGTGCTGCGGCTCGGGCGGATGCGACGCCGCCAGCGCCCGCGCAAGATCCTGTTCCTGATCGACGTCTCCGGCTCGATGAAGGCACGCACCGAGGAGAACATGAAGCTCGCGCATGTGCTGGTGCAGGCGGCCGGCAATGTCGAGGTCTTCACCTTCGGCACAAGACTGACCCGAGTCACGCCGGCGCTGCGGCTGAAGCGGCGCGAGCAGGCGCTGAACGCGGCGTCCTTCCTGGTCAGCGACTGGGACGGCGGCACAAGGATCGGCGATGCGCTGCAGGCGTTCCTCGCCGTGCCCCGGTTCGGCGGATATGCCCGCGGCGCCGCGGTCGTGATCGTCTCCGACGGCCTGGAACGCGGCGATCCGGCTGCGCTGCGCGATGCCGTGGCAAAACTGTCGCGGCGGGCCTGGCGCCTCAGCTGGCTGACGCCGCTCGCAACCTCGCCCGGCTTCACGCCGCAAACCGAGGCGCTAATCGCGATCCAGCGCTTCGTCGACGATCTCGTGGACGGCGGATCCAGCGCGGCTGTCGTCGCGCATCTGCTGTCGCTTGGAACAAGGAGAGCTGCGTGACTGGCACTGTCGACGGACATCATCACATCTGGCGGCAGGCCGATCTTGCCTGGCTGTCCGGCCCGATGCAGCCGCGCATCTTCGGCCCCTATGAGCCGATCCGCCGCGACTATCCGATCGAGGAATATCTCGACGACCTCAAGGGCACCGGCGTCACCCGCTCGGTCTATGTCCAGACCAACTGGCCGAACGACCAATTCGAGGACGAGGCCGCCTGGGTGCAGCAGACCGCGGACCAGCACGGCTGGCCGCACGCCCTCGTCGCCTATGCTGATTTCTCCGTCGCCGACGTCCGCCCGCAACTCGATCGGTTGAAGCGCTATCCGCTGGTGCGCGGCGTGCGCATGCAGCTGCACTGGCACGAGAACCCGCTGTACCGCTTCGCCGCGCGTGCCGATCTCTGCACCGACCCCGTGATCCGGCACAATGTCGGCCACCTCGCCGACTATGGCTGGAGTTTTGACCTGCAGGTGTTCGCGTCGCAGATGGCCGATGCGGCCGGCCTTGCGGAGGCCTGCCCTGACGTGACCTTCATCCTGCAGCATGCCGGCATGCTGGAGGATCTGTCGCCGCACGGCCGCGCCACCTGGCGCAGCGGGATGACGCGGCTCGCGCGATGCCCGAACGTGGTGTCGAAATTGTCCGGGCTCGGCACCTTCATCCATCGCAACGATGCCGCGCATATCGCCGGCGTGGTGACCGATACCGTCGCGATCTTCGGCACCGACCGCTGCCTGTTCGGCTCGAACTTTCCGATCGAGAAGCTGTGGACCAGCTATCGCGATCTCATCGTCGCTTTCAAGACGGCGGCCGAACGGCTCAGTCCCCAACAGCGCAATGCGATCTTCAGCACGACGGCGGCGCGGGTCTACCGGCTGGAGCCATAGCCGCACCGCGGGCACGAACATAACAACAAACGGGAATTGGGAGGGAGACAGATGCCGCTAGAGATCAAGATTCTGGACTATGGCGATATCGAGCTGGAATCGAGCTTCCTCGTGCTCGGGCACAATTGCGGCCGCACTCGCCGCGTGCTGACGCTCGGCTTCCTGATCCTCGGCGGCCCCTACCCCGTGCTGGTCGACACCGGCTATCGCTCCAACCAGATCATGGAGACGCTCGGCATGCGCGGGCTCCAGTTCCACGAGAACATGATCGAGAACCAGCTCGCCCGCCACGGCGTGCGGATGGGCGACGTCCGCTTCGTCTGCCACACCCATCTGCACATCGACCATGCCGGCAAGGACGACCTGTTCCCGATGAACACGACCGTCGTCCTGAACCGCAAAGAGCTGGAATACTCCGTCTCCGGCCTGATGCATCCGCAGTATCCGGCGCCTGACATCAAGCACTTGATCGATCGCCTGCACACCAAGAGCGCGCTGCGCTTTCTCGACCTCGAAATCACCGGCCCGGTCGAGCTGATGCCGGGCGTCTATTGCGACGCTGCCAACGCCCATACCGAAGGCTCGATGAACATCCACGTTCACACCGCCGACGGCATCGCCACGATCTGCGGCGATGTGATCTATGATTTCAACGACCAGATCGTGAATCCCTTTAATGAGATCCACGACGCCGAGCCGCGCACCACCGGCAATCACGGCACCAGCAAGCGCGCCGAGAAGGCCGCGATCAAGAAGCTGCTCTCGAGCTCGCGCTATCTGCTTCCGGTGCACGATCGCCCGGCCAAGATCGAGGGCGGCATGGTGGTCGGCCGCCTGCATGACCAGGTACCCGGGCCTGTCGTGCAGAGCCTGCCGCAGCGCAACTGGTTCCCGGCGTAGAGGATCGAGGCGATGACGCATGTCACGCTGCGCAGCGAGTTCGAAGACCTGATCGACCCCTATGCGCCGGTCGGCCAGATCGGGACCGGGTTCGATTTCACGGAAGGACCGATCTGGCATCCGGTCGATCACTTCCTGCTGTTCTCCGACATGCCGGGCGATGTGCGCCGGCGCTGGGATGCGCGACGCGGCGTCGTCGAGGTCAAGCGGCCGTCGAACAAATGCAACGGCATGACCTATGACGCGGACCTCAATCTGATCGTCTGCGAGCACGCGACGTCTTCGCTGATCCGCGAGCGGCTCGACGGGCGGCGCGAGGTGCTGGCTTCGCATTACGAGAACCAGGAGCTCAACAGTCCGAACGACGTCTGTGTGCATTCCTCCGGCGCGATCTATTTCTCCGATCCCTGGTACGGCCGGATGCCGGTCTATGGCGTCGAACGGCCGCGTCAGCTCGGCTTCCAGGGTGTCTACCGCGTGCCGCCCGGCGGCGGCGCGCCGAAACTGCTGGTCGACCGCTACCTGTTCGAGCAGCCGAACGGGCTGTGCTTCTCGCCCGACGAGCGCATCCTCTATGTCAACGACACCGTGCAGGCGCTGATCCGCGCCTTCGACGTCAATGCCGACGGCTCGCTTACCAATCCGCACGTGTTCGCCTCCGGCATCCGCTCCGAGCTCGAGCCCGGCCTGCCCGACGGCATGAAGTGCGACCAGCGCGGCAATGTCTGGGTCACCGCGCCCGGCGGCGTCTGGGTCTATTCGCCCGCCGCCGACCTGCTCGGCAAGGTCCGCCTGCCCGAGCTCGTCGCCAACCTCGCCTGGGGCGGCGCCGACTTCCGCACGCTCTATCTGACCGCGACCCATTCGGTCTATGCGATCCCGACCAAGGTCGGCCCGCGCCACGAGCCCTATATGAGCGGCAAGCGCGGCGGCGCGGGTGCCGCTCGTCCACGCCTGCGCCGAATCTCGCCGCCGGTGAGATGCAGCTCGATCCGCAACGCTGCGCGATGATCATCCAGGACATGCAGAACGACGTCATCATGGACGGCGGCGCGTTCGCCGAGTCCGGTGCGCCCGCGCACGCTCGCCGGCCAGCACGTCGTCGAGAATGTTCGCCGCGTGGCCGAGGCTGCGCGGGCGCGCGGCGTCGCCATCATCCATGTCTGGTTCGTCGTCGAGCCCGGCGCGCCCGGCATCACCTTGAACGCGCCGCTGTTCGAGGGGTTGGTCGACAGCAAGGCGATGGTGCGCGGCAGCTGGGGCGCGGCACCGGTCTCGGGACTCGAGCCGCGCCCGGGCGACTTCGTGGTCGAGAAGATGCGGATGAGCGCCTGGGAAGGCACCCGGCTCGAGACCATCCTGAAGGCAACCGGCCGCGACATGATCATCAATACCGGAGCCTGGACCAACATGTCGGTCGAGCACACCGCGCGCACCGGCGCCGACAAAGGCTATTTCATGATCGTGCCGGAGGATTGCTGCTCGACCATGAATGCCGACTGGCACAACGCCGCGATCAATTTCGCGCTCCAGAACGTCTCCGTCGTGACCAACGCCGACACCGTGATCAAGGCACTCGGCTAGGGAGGCGCGGTGCCGAAGCTGCTGCACCTTAACTGCTCACCGCGCCCGATTCGGAATCGGCGGCCGGCGCGCGTGCCTTTCTCGATCGCTTCCGTCAGGCGCGGCCGGACTGGGAGATCGACGCGATGAACCTCTGGCGCGAGCCGCTGCCGGAATTCGAGGGATATCTGCTCGAGGCCAAATACGCCCGGATCGACGGCAAGAGCTTCACCAGTTCGCAGCACGACGCCTTCGCAATCGCCGAGCGCCTCGCGCTGCGGCTATCGCTGGCCGATCGCGTGCTGATCTCGACGCCGATGTGGAATTTCGGCATTCCCTACAAGCTCAAGCAATGGCTCGACGTCATCATCCAGCCCGGGCTGGCCTTCCGCTTCGATTCGGCGCAGGGCTATCTGCCGCTGTTCAAGGACCGCCCGACGATCGTGATCCTCGCAAGCGGCAGCGACTTCGTCACCGGCATGAACCGCGGCCGCGTCGACATGGCAACGCCCTATCTGCGCGAGGCGCTGCGCTTCATCGGCATCAGCGACGTGCGCTTCGTGCCGATCGGCCCGACCACCGGGCCCACCGAGCCGATCCGCGCCGCCCGCGAGGCGGCGCACCGGCGGCTGGTGGAGATGGCAGGGAGGTTTTGAAAGAGACTCCACTCCGTCGTGGTCCCTGCGAAAGCAGGGACCACATCGAATGTATGGCTTGGCCGGCGGGTCATACGCTTTCACTCTCGCGAAACGATTTTGTGGGTCACTCCGGACTAGCCCTACGTTTCCGCGGCGGGAAAGACCAGCCTGCACAACAATCCCGGCGCATTGTCGTGCAATTCGATCCGTGCGCCGTGCAGGCTCGCGACCGCCGCGACCAGGCTGAGGCCGAGGCCGTTGCCCGGCGTGTAGCGGCTCTGCTCGAGCCGGTAGAACCGCTTGAAGACGCGGTCGTGCTGCTCGGCGGGTATCCCGGGGCCGTCATCGGCGATCGAAATCACCGCGCCTCGCTCATCGTTGTCGCAGGTCACCGTCACCCGCCCACCCGGGCGGCCATGCTTGATGGCGTTGTCGACGAGATTGGCAATCGCATCGAACAGCAGGTCACGGTCCCCGGTAACCAGCACCGCCTGATCGCCGGCAAGGTCGAGCCGGGTGGTAACCTCCTCAGCCGCGGCGTCGTAGAGCTCGACCACCTCGGCGGCGATCTCGACGAGATTGACGGTGCGAAACGCACCCTTGCGGGCTCGCGTCTCGATCTCAGAAATCCGCGTGATCGACGCGAACATCCCGAGCACCGCGTCGAGATCGGCGATAGTGTCGCCGATCAGCGCAGCATCCCCCTCGCCGCTCCGCGGGGCGTGATAGGCCTTCTCGAGCCGGCCGCGCATCCGGGTCAGCGGCGTGCGCAGGTCGTGGGCGATATTTTCGCTGACCTGCTTGACGTCTCCCATCAGGGTCTGGATCCGGTCCAGCATCAGATTGAGATTCTCGGCGACGCGATCCCATTCGTCATGGCTGCCGCGAAGCGGGATGCGCTGGTCGAGGCCGGAGAGCATGATAGCGCGACTGGTCGCATTGATCGACTCGATCCGGCCGACGGTTCGCCGCGTGACGCCGATGCTGGCAGCAGCCGCAAGCCCGATGATCAGCACGACGACGGCAATGCCGGCGGCCCTGATCTGCGCCATGAAGCCGTCGAGATCGCTGATGTCATGGCCGACCAGCAGCCGATCGCCGTTTGACAGGGTTTCCGTCACGCCTCGCAGCAGGGAGGGGCCCGAGGAAAGCTGTGGCAGGGAGGCACGAAATTCAGCCCATCCCTTCTCGGCAGCGCCCGCCGGCCACTGTCTGAGATTTCCCGCCAGCACGGTCGATCCGGGACCGACCAACAAATACACATGATCGGCAAAGCCCTTGTCCGCGACGCGTTGCGCGATCAACGCGGTCAGTCCATCGCGGCCGGACCGCGCATAGGCATCATCGAGGCTCGCCTGCTCGGTCATGATCGCGCGGTCGGATCTGTCGCGCACATAGGACAACGTCGACCAGTAGACATAGGCGAAGATCGCGGAGACGATCAGGCCGAAGACACCGATGGCGATCAACGCCAGGCGGAACGTCGACGACTTGAGGGTCTTAGCCAGGAGCACGGAGGCAGTACCCGATGCCGCGGATCGTGTGGATCAGCGGATAGGCTTGCTGGTCGTCGACCTTGCGGCGCAAACGTCCGACATAGACGTCGATGATGTTGGTCGAGGGATCGAAGTGCAGGTCCCACACATGCCGCAGCAGCATGGCGCGCGACACCACGCGGCCCTCGTTGCGCGCCAGGTATTCGAGCAGCTGGAATTCCTTCGGCAGCAGCGGAATCCTGCGGCCTCGGCGGCTCGCCGTCCGCGAAATCAGATCGATCGCGAGATCGCCGACCCGCAGGATGGTCTCCTTGGCAACGGTCTCGCTGCGGCGGCCGAGCGCCTCCAGCCGCGCCAGCAGTTCGACGAAGGAGAACGGCTTGACCAGATAGTCGTCGCCGCCGGCGCGCAAGCCCCGCACCCGGTCGTCGATTTCGCCGAGCGCGCTGATGATCAGGAACGGCACCGCAATGCCGCCGTCGCGCATCTGACGCATCACCGTGATGCCGTCGATGTCGGGCAGCATGCGATCGATGGTGATCACGGCATAGTCGCGCGCTGCACCCTGGCTCAGCGCCTCGCGGCCGTTCGCCGCCAGATCCACATCATAACCGCTGGTGGTTAGCTCCTCGACGAGCTGATCCGCGGTTTCCGGATCGTCCTCGACGACGAGAATGCGGCGGTGAGCACCGGTCATATTCCTGAACTCTCTGAGCTGTGTCGAACTCTCCGAGTTCTCAAACTCTCCGAGCGGCCGCCCCGCGACGATCGCCGCCAGACTATCCCATTCCGGGGCAGGATGGAACGTCTGGCGACGACCGCGACAACGGTGCGGTTGGTTGGGCGATCACCAATAGTCCCCGCACACATTGACCCATTGCAGACCGTAAGCCGTCCATACCCTGCGGTAGCAGCCGTAGTCATAGCCGGCATAGAGATAGGGCGCACCGATGAACGCGAAGCGATGGAAGCGGTGATGGCGTAAGAAGCCGCCATGATGGAAGAAGCGCGAACCGCGGAATCCGGCGCCGGCAAAGCGCGGGCCGATTGCCGGTGCACCGACGAAGCGGGGACCACCAACGCGCCCGCCTGCGAAATGCCCGCCGCCCATGGCGGCGAACGCCGCGCCACCACCACGCATTCCGCCGCCGAAACCACCGCCATGCATGCCGCCGCCAAAGCCGCCACCGTGCATGCCACCACCCATGGCACCCATGGCGCCGCCGTGGCCGCCACCGAAGCCACCGCCGCCGCCGCCATGTCCGCCGCCACCACCGCCGCCTCTGGCGAGGGCAGCGGGTGCAAGCGCAACGCTGACAGCGAGCGTCGCTGCCGTGAGACACGTGAGAAGCCTGTTCTTCATGAAACCCTCCCTGATTGGGACCGCGGCGAATTCGTATCGCCGCACGCGAGCATGATCAGAAGACGCAAGCCGATGCCCGACTTCAACTGACAAATGCGCCAGATTCTGACACCCGATTTAAGAATCGACGTGCCGGCATGCCGAGCGGCGGATGCCTGGATCCGCCGCCACGATCGCGTTGGCCGGGATCGACGGACATTTGGCTGGAATCAGCGGATAGCGCTCGTTGAATCGACGGCCGCGGTTCTTAATCCTGCAGCTGGCGGAGAACAACGACGGCGTCGAGGGATCGCAGACCCGCTTCACAATTTGTCGATCACCGAACTCCCCCCTCCCCGCCGGCCGTCATCCACCCCGCGATGCAATCGCCTTTCGCCTGGCCTCCCTGCGGGCGCCGGGACGGCGAAGTGCTGACCTTCAGCAGGAGCTTTCGATGAGCGACGAGACCAAAAGACCGTTTCTGACCCACGCCTCCGGCGCCCCCGTTGCCGATAATGTGAACATCCTGACGGCGGGGCCGCGCGGACCCGCATTGCTGCAGGATGTCTGGCTGATCGAGAAGCTGGCGCATTTTCACCGCGAGGTGATCCCGGAGCGGCGGATGCATGCCAAGGGCGCCGGCGCGCACGGCACCTTCACCGTCACCCACGACATCACGCGCTACACCAAGGCCAGCATGTTCTCGGAGATCGGCAAGCAGACGCCGATGTTCGCGCGGTTCTCGACGGTCGCCGGCGAGCGCGGCGCGGCGGACGCCGAGCGCGACATTCGCGGCTTCGCGCTGAAATTCTACACCGATGAAGGCAATTGGGACGTGGTCGGCAACAACACGCCGGTGTTCTTCTTCCGCGACCCCTTGCGCTTCATCGACCTCAACCACGCCATCAAGCGGCATCCGCGCACGGGGGTGCGCGACCCCGACATGAACTGGGATTTCTGGACGCTGCTGCCGGAAGCGCTGCACCAGGTCACCATCGTCATGAGCGAGCGCGGCATCCCGAAAAGCTTCCGTCACCAGCACGGATTCGGCAGCCACACCTACAGCATGATCAATGCCGACAATGAGCGCGTCTGGGTGAAATTCCATTTCCGCACCCGACAGGGCGTCCAGAACCTGACCGATGCCGAGGCCGAGGCGCTGGTCGGCAAGGACCGAGAGAGCCACCAGCGCGACCTGTTCCAGAGCATCGAGCGCGGCGACTTCCCGCGCTGGACGCTGTTCATCCAGGTGATGACGGATGCACAGGCCAAGGCATTCCCGTTCAATCCGTTCGATCTGACCAAGGTGTGGCCCAAGGCGGATTATCCGCTGATCGAGGTCGGGCATTTCGAGCTCAACCGCAATCCGGAGAACTTCTTCGCCGAAGTCGAGCAGGCGGCGTTCACGCCGGCGAATGTCGTGCCAGGCATCGGCTATTCGCCGGACAAGATGCTGCAGGCCCGCCTGTTCTCCTATGGCGACGCGCAGCGCTACCGGCTCGGCGTCAACCACCACCAGATTCCGGTCAACGCGCCGAAATGCCCGTTCCACAGCTATCATCGCGATGGCGCGATGCGCACCGACGGCAATCTGGGCGCCACGCTGACCTACTGGCCGAACAGCCATGGTGAGTGGACCGACCAGCCGCAGTTGAACGAGCCGCCATTCGAATTGTCAGGCGCGGCTGCGCATTGGGATCATCGCGTGGATGACGACCACTGGCAGCAGCCGGGCGACCTGTTCCGCAAGATGAATGCCGCGCAAAAGCAGGCCCTGTTCGACAACACCGCCCGTCAGGTCGGCAATGCATCGAAGCACATCCAGGAACGGCACGTCGCGAATTGCAGCAAGGCCGACCCGGCCTACCGCAAGGGCGTCGCGGATGCGCTGGCGAGGTTTGCTGCCGGAGAGCTGTAGCCGGGACGGCCCCCTTCGGCCCCGTCATCCTGAGGTGCCCGCGGAGCGGGCCTCGAAGGATGAATCGGCCAGAGATGGCCGTGCATCCTTCGAGGCTCGCAAGAGCTCGCACCTCAGGATGACGGGGACAGCTTAGGCAACTCAGCCAGAAGCGTCAGGTGGCCGATTTCGAACAAGGCGGCGAACTCGGCTCGCCGCCCTCCTCCGCGGCTCAGGTCGGCTTGCCGCGTCCGTTCTTCTCGGCCGCGCGGCGCAGTGCGTCGGCGAGCGCGCCGCCGCCGGACTGCTCCTGCGGCCGGCGCGGAGCCGACGACGTCATCTTGCCGGAGCCGCGGGAGAAATCGCGCGACGGCGCCGCATTGTCCTTCTTCGGCCCGATCTCGTCGTCCAGCCGCAGCGTCAGCGCGATGCGCTTGCGCGCGACCTCGACGTCCAGCACCTTGACCTTGACGATGTCGCCGGGCTTCACCACCTCGCGCGGGTCCTTGATGAAATTCCGCGACATCGCCGAGATGTGCACCAGCCCATCCTGGTGCACGCCGATATCGACGAAGGCGCCGAATGCGGCGACGTTGGTCACGGTGCCCTCGAGGATCATGCCCTTCTTGAGGTCCTTGACCTCCTCGACGCCTTCCTTGAACACCGCCGCCTTGAACGCCGGACGCGGATCGCGGCCGGGCTTTTCCAGCTCGCGCAGAATGTCGGTGACGGTCGGCAATCCGAACGTATCGTCGACGAAGGATTGCGGCTTGAGACCCCGCACCACGTCGGCATTGCCGATCAGCGCCTTGATGTCGCTCTTGGTCGCCTCGAGGATGCGGCGCACTACCGGATAGGCTTCCGGATGCACGCCGGATGAATCGAGCGGATCCTCGCCATTGCTGATACGCAGGAAGCCGGCGCACTGCTCGAACGCCTTCGGGCCGAGCCGCGGCACCTCCTTCAGCGCCTTGCGCGACTTGAACGGGCCGTTGGCATCGCGGTGCTGCACGATACTTTGCGCCAGTCCCTGGCCGATGCCCGACACCCGCGCGAGCAGCGGCACCGAGGCGGTATTGGCATCGACGCCGACCGCGTTCACGCAGTCTTCCACCACGGCATCGAGCGAGCGGGCGAGCTTGGCCTCGCCGAGATCGTGCTGGTATTGGCCGACGCCGATCGCCTTCGGATCGATCTTGACCAACTCGGCCAAGGGATCCTGCAGGCGCCGCGCGATCGAGACCGCGCCGCGAATGGTGACGTCGAGGTCGGGCAATTCGTTCGAGGCGAAGGCCGAGGCCGAGTAGACCGATGCGCCGGCTTCGGAGACCACGATCTTGGTCATCTTGCGCTCGGGCAGCCGCTTCACGAGCTCGGCGGCGAGCTTGTCGGTCTCGCGCGAGGCGGTGCCGTTGCCGATCGCAATCAGCTCGACGCCATGCTCGATCGCGAGCTTGCCGAGAATGGCGAGCGCCTCATCCCAGCGCCGCTGCGGCTCGTGCGGGAAGATCGCCGTATGCGCCACCACCTTGCCGGTCGCATCGATCACCGCGACCTTGACGCCGGTGCGATAACCGGGATCGAGCCCCATGGTGGCGCGCGCGCCGGCCGGCGCCGCGAGCAAGAGGTCGCGCAGATTCGAGGCGAACACGCGCACCGCCTCGGTCTCGGCCGCGGTCCACAGCCGCAGCCGCAAATCGATGTTGAGATGGATCTGGATCTTGGTGCGCCAGGCCCAGCGCACCGTCTCGGTCAGCCATTTGTCGCCCTTGCGGCCCCGGTTGGAGATCGCAAAGCGGTTCATGATCTTGAGCTCGTACAGGCCGGGCTGGCCTACGACCGGCTCCTGCGCCTCCGGCCTGATGGCGAGGTCGAGGATCTCTTCCTTCTCGCCGCGGAACAGCGCCAGGATGCGATGCGACGGCAACTTCGGCAGCGGCTCGGAGAAATCGAAATAGTCCTTGAACTTCTCGCCTTCGGTCTTCTTGCCGGTGCGGACGGTCGAGGCCATGATGCCGTTCGACCACATCTCCTCGCGCAGCGCGCCGATCAGGTCGGCATCTTCGGCGAAGCGCTCGACCAGGATCGCGCGCGCGCCGTCGAGCGCTGCGGCGACGTCGGCGACCTGCTTCTCGGCATTGACGAAGGGCGTCGCGGTCTCGTTCGGATCGCTCTCGGGCTGCGTCAGGAGCTGATCGGCGAGCGGCTCGAGCCCGGCCTCCTTGGCAATCTCGGCCTTGGTGCGGCGCTTCGGCTTGTACGGCAGATAGATGTCCTCGAGCCGGCCCTTGCTGTCGGCGGCCATGACCTGGGCCTCGAGCGCGGCGTCAAGCTTGCCCTGCTCGCGGATCGAATTGAGCACGGCGGTACGGCGCTCCTCGAGCTCGCGCAAATACGTCAGTCGCTCTTCCAGCGTCCGCAGCTGAGCGTCATCAAGCGCGCCGGTGAGCTCCTTGCGGTATCGCGCGATGAACGGCACCGTGGCGCCGCCGTCGAGCAGCGTCACCGCCGCCTCGACCTGTTCGTCGCGAACCCCCAGCTCCTGCGCAATCTGATGATGAATCTTTGCCACGCCTGTCTCTCTGAAATTCCGTTGCGCCGCCGGATCACCGATGGCGCGGAGGCCGCTTATGAACCATCCCGGATTGATTTATCAAGGCACGCTGTGGATCAAATTGGGCGCGGGCTGCAATCTATTTCCGGGATGTTGGCCGTCCGCGGCTTGACAAATAGATGCGCGCGGCATTGCCGCCGAAAATCGCAGCTCTTGCTTCACTTGACAAATCAGCAAGTAGGCTCTCCGCGGCTGCGAACCAGTGCGCATAGCCGCCGGCGAGGTTGACGACGGGCCAGTCGCTGCCCCACAGCATCCGCTGCGGCCCGAAACATGCCAGTGCATGATCCACGGCCTCGCCGAGATCGGCAACCTGCCAGTTCGGTGCCGCCTCGGTCGCAAGGCCCGAGAGTTTGCAGACGACGTTGGATCGTGTGGCGAGGCTTGCGATGTCGTCCTTCCAGGCCGCGATGTCGCCGGTCGCAAGGTGCGGCTTGCCGAAATGGTCGAGCACGAATTGCAGGTCCGGATGGCGATCGACCACCTGAATGAGCCGCGGCAAATGGCGCGGCAGCACCAGCGCGTCGAAGACCAGGTCATGCCGCGCCATGGCCTCGAGCGGCGCCGCCAGTTCGGGGCGCAGCAGCCAGTTCGTCATCGGCGATGTCCTGCACCATCGGCCGCAGACCGACCAGGAGCTCGCGCCCGGCAAACGCGTCGATCCGCGCCGCGGCATCGGCGGCGTCGAAGTCGACCCAGCCGACCACGCCGCGCACCTGCTCGGTCCCTTTGGCGATATCGAGTAGGAATACGGTCTCCGCTTCAGTCGGTGCGGCCTGCACCAGGATGGTGCCTTCAATCCCAGCCGCGGCGAGATGCGGCGCGAGATCGGCCAGGCCGAAGTCGCGGTAGATCGGCCCGCGCTCGGGCGTCAGCCAGCCGTAATCCGCGCGCGCCAGGGTCCAGACATGGTGATGGGCGTCGATCCGCATCATGCCGGCACCGGCGCATGCTGGTCGAGCAGCCCCTCATTCTTCAGGTCGCGCCACAGCGCGGCAGGCACGGGCGACGACAACGCGGCGACGTTGCGCTCGACCTCCTGCGGCGTCTGCGCGCCGAGCACGAGGCTTGCCACCGCCGAATGGCCGAGCGCGAAATGCAGCGCCGCGGTCGGCAGCGCTACGTTGTGGGCGCGGCAGACGCGATCGATCGCCGCCACCTTCCGCATCACGTCCGGCGGCGCATCCTTGTAATTGTACTTGGCGCCGGCAACCGCGCCGGTCGCCAGGATGCCGGAGTTGAAGACGCCACCGAGCATCATGCCGATGCCCTTTGCTTGCGCCAGCGGCAGGAATTCGGCGAGTGCGGGTTGCTCGAGCAGCGAGTAGCGGCCGGCAAGCAGCATAGTGTCGAACGTTCCGGCCTTGGCGAAGCGCACGCACATCTCGGCCTCGTTGACGCCGATCCCGATGCCCTTGACCACGCGCTCGGAACGCAACTTGTCGAGCGCGACATACGCGCCCTCCATCGCCTCGCGAAACCGCGCCTCGATCGCGTCAGCTCCGTGGGTCCAGACGTCGACGTCGTGGATCAGCAGCAGGTCGATGCGATCGGTGCCGAGCCGCAGCAGCGACTGCTCCACCGAGCGCATGGTGCCGTCATAGGAATAGTCGAGCACCGCGCGATGCGGCGCGCCGCCGGCGAAATTGGAGCCGTCGCCGCGGCCGTGGAACGGGTCCATCCAGCGCCCGACCTTGGTGCAGACGACGACGTCGTCGCGCGCCACGCGGCGCAGCGCGGTGCCGCTGCGGTGTTCGGCGAGGCCATGGCCGTAGAGCGGCGAGGAATCCAGCAGGTTGACGCCCAGCGCAAACGCCCGCTCCGCTGCTGCGATCGCAGCAGTGTCGTCGAGCCGCGCGAACAGGTCGCCGAGCGGTGCTGTGCCGAAGCCGAGAATGGAGACATCGAGCCCGGTGCGGCCGAGCCTGCGACGTGGCAGTGCCGGGGAGCCTGGATCGGAGGATCGTTGTTGGGTCATTATGGCCTCCCGCCTGCGTTTCTTGTTAGCCCCTCATCAGACTAGCGTCGTTGACCAGGATCGTGAAGAGACCTTGGCGGCCGACGCCGCGGTGAGGTCTCTCATCGCGCGCGCACCACATCGCTAAAATGCAATGCACAGCTTCACGTTGCCTATCAGCGGGAAATAGGCTATGGGAGCGCTCCGCAACTTCAACGCAGGAGGCGACGATGTTCAGGTCTGTGCGCTTCCCGGGTTCGCCGCGAGATATTTGACGTGCGTCCCGGGATCGGATCCCGGGTAAAATCGCAACACCCACCCGCAATCGAATTCTGCCGCGGGCCTTGGGCTCCGCGCTTGCGGAACTTTTGTCATGACCTCGACGCTTCAGGTGACCTCTCGTCGCGAGCCACACGCTCCGTGCTGCTCGAACATCAGCTGCGGAGGTATCATCCACACGTTCAGGGAAGGGTCCGCGCGCTGGCCATGCGGCACACGCGTCTTGCGGACCTTGCCGCGAGCTTTCCTGCGCTGTTGTTCGCGCTGGCGGTCCCGCGAGCCGGGATCGCTTCGGCGCGCGCACGCGCATGCGTCATCGACGGCCGCTCGCTCGCGGACGCCGCGGCCGCGGCGGGCATTCCGCTGTGGCTGCGCAGATTGCCGCCGGAAGCATTCACCGCTCCGATCACGGGACTGCCCGATGACGAGCTGTTTCGCCGGCAGATCGCGAACCACCTGCCGCCGTCACCGAAGCTCGCGCCGATCTGGCTGAAATCCGTCGCGGCGGTTGCCGAGCTCGCACATGGGCCGGCGGCGGTCTGGATCGCGCGCGAGCTGGTCCCAGCGCCGCCGCGCACCCGTGTTGCGCATCCGCCACCGCCGCTTCGTTGCTAATCGTCGGCAACAATCTGCTGGGCAAGGTTGTCGACCACCACAGGACTCTCGAAATAGGTCACCGTCGGATCGGCGCCATATTTCTCGCGGGCGCGGGCGCGCCACGCATCGGTGTACAGCGCTTCCGCCTCCACTCTCGAGTTCCAGAAATAGATACCGCCGGCCGTCATCCCGTCCTCGGACAGCAAATAGGTCTTTCGGAACAGCCCCTGAATGCCGCGATAGATCGGCGCGGTGCTCAGGAAGATGCTGCGGGCTTCCTCGCGCGTGATCGGCTTCGGCAGCTTGAACGTCGTGACAGCGGTAATCATCCGGATCTCCTCGGGTTCATTCTTGACATCATTGTCAATATTGACGATTATGTCAACAATGACCCGATGGAGTGGATCGAATGGTGGGCGTGCGTCAGTTCGACGAGGACGAGATGATCGCAACCGCGCTGAGACGTGTTCTGGCGCAAGGGCCTGCACGATGCGACCATGCAGGACCTCGCGGCCGCGACCGGCGTCCAGCGCGGCAGCCTCTACAACGCCTATGGCGACAAGGAAGCGATCTTCCTGCGCGCCTTCGATCAGTATGCCGCGCAATTCCTGGACGCGGCCGGCAGCGCGCTGGCGCAGGGCGATACCTCGGCGAGACTGAGGGACTTCTTTGACATGATCATCGTCAACATGACGAACGGCACGCCGCAGCGGGGCTGCCTGACGACGCGCACCGCGCTGGACGCTGCCATTTCGAGCGCGGATGTGCGTCAGCGCGTGCTGGACGTGCTCACCCGGCTCGAGCAACTGGTCGGCAAAGCCATCAGCGCGGCGCCGAACAGGCGCAGCACCGCCGATGCAAACCGGCTGGCGCGCGTCATCGTGACGTTCACGCGCGGGCTCGCCGTGATGGAGCGCGCCGGATACAGCCGCAAGCAGTTGAGGGAGTTGGCCACCACATTCATCGATGCCATGATTGGCGACGCCTGAGGCGGCGTCCTTGTCGCGGCGACGGCGTCATCGAATGGGAGAAACCAGCATGCAGGAACGGAACGGCGGCTGCCTCTGCGGCGCGGTGCGTTACACGCTCAAGAGCGAACCGCGGAGCATCGCGATATGTCATTGCACACATTGCCAGCGGCAAAGCGGCAGCCTGTTTTCATTCAACCTCGTGATCCGCGAAGCCGACTACCAGCAGTCGGGCGAGACGGTGGTGTTCGTCGACAAGGGCGACAGCGGCCATCCGGTCCATCGTCATTTCTGCGGGCACTGCGGGTCCCCGCTGCTGGCGAAGACCGCATTGATGCCCGGCAAGGTCGTGGTGAAAGCCGGTACGCTCGACAGCATGGAGGGATTGCAGCCGCAAGCCGAGATCTATACCGATCGCGCCGTCGCATGGCTCGCGCCGATCCCCGGCGCTGCGCGCTTTCCCCGGAACGTGTGACCGGATGCGCCGACCACGGGCGCAGCGGGAAACGATTCAGCCTGGCCAGGGTTGCCTCCGTTCCGATTGCATCGGAACGGAGGCTCTCGATTTCGCTTTGACGCGTTTTCCTCACGCGAACCGGTCTCCGCTTCGCGCGAAAACGCTCTGGTGATCATTGACCGGCCGGCAGTTCGGCGTAGTTGCCGTCCTTGTCACGGCGGTACACGACGTAGTCGATCAGGGTGATGTCACCCTTCGGCGTGTAGCTGATCTTGCCGAGCACGGTATCCCAGCTTCCGGCCTTGATGGCCGCCGCGACCTTCTTGGCGTCGGTGGTCTGGGCACGGGCCGCGGCCTGGCTCCAGATCTGGAACGCGGCATAGCTGTAGAGCGTGTAGCCGTCGGGATCGATGCCCTTGTCCTTGAACTTCTTCAAGGTCGCAGCCGCGGTCGCCTTCTTGCGCGGGTCGGGCGAGAAGGTGAACAGCGAGCCTTCGGCAAGCGGACCTGCGATCGCGGCGAACTGCTTGTCGACCAGGGCGTCGCCGCCCATCAGCACAGCATTGACGCCCTGCTCGCGCATCTGGCGCAGGATCAACGCAGCCTCGGCATAATAGCCGCCGACATAGATGAAATCGATCAACTCCTTCTTGAAGCGGGATACCAGAGCGGCAAAATCCTTGTCGCCCTTGGTATAGGCCTCATAGAGCTTTTCCTTCACGCCCGCGGCGTTGATGGCGTTCTTCGTTTCGTCGGCAAGGCCTTTGCCGTAGGTCGTCTTGTCGTGGATGATCGCGACGTTCTTGGTCTTGTAGTTCTTGATAATGTAGGCGGCCGCAACCGTGCCCTGCTGGTCATCCCGGCCGCAGACACGGAACGTGTTCCACAACCCGCGCTCGGTGAATTGCGGATTGGTCGAGCCCGGCGTGATCTGCAGCACATTGCCCTCTGCATAGGCGTCCGACGCAGGGATCGAGGTCGATGAGCAGAAATGCCCAACGACGAACGGAATCCTCGCGCCTGCCATCTTCTCGGCAACCGACACCGCCTGCTTCGGATCGCAGGCATCGTCGCCGACCTCCAGCTTCAGCTTCTTGCCAAGCACGCCACCCGCCGCATTGATATCGGCAATCGCGAGATCAGCACCGTTCTTGAACTGCTGGCCGAAGCTCGCCTCGGAGCCGGTCATCGGCCCGACCACGGCAACACTGATATCCTGTGCCATGGCGGCGCCGGACAAGGCCAGGCTCGCGCCGAGCGCAAGAAAATATCCTCGAAGTGCAAACTTCATCACATTCTCCTCGATGGTCTCAAGTCGCCTCAATGCATCGCAGTCGACGAATCCGCCGATTGCAACGATCACCGGGGGCTGCCTTTTAAGCGCGAGACGATCGGCAGGCTCGGACTGAGGCGACGGGGGATTGGACATATGCGACATCGGGCAACAATGTGAAACACGTTGTCGTGCATTGGCGTCTGAAATCGCCCGCGGCGGACGTGATTGGGCGGCGATGTTGTGTGCGCGACAGCACACAGGCTGGCGGAGAGCGCTGTTTGCGACGTCGCCCGAGATCGACCAGATGCCGGACGACGGCGCCGCGCAGCTCGGGCGTCGCGAGCTGGTAGCTGTCGTCAAGCTCCCTGATGTAGAGCGCCAGCAGACGCATCGCCTCGGTGTTCGCGGGCAACGACCGGTTCAGCATGTCCTCGGGATCGCGGACCAGCAGTGCCAGCGCCTTGCGCGGGAGCCTGAGACCGACGAAACGGCTCGGCGAGACCGGGACCACCATGTTGCCGACCTCCGCGCTCGACTCCAGCACGGCCTGCCCCGGGCCCAGCTCGATGTCGCGGCCGCGCTGCGACGCGCGGGCGTTGCCGCTCGTGATGATCGTCAGCACAAGGTCGTCATTGCCGTCGAGCAGCTCGCGCGGCCGTGCGATCTTGAGGTTGCTGCACGCCCAGGATCCGATCCCGAGCCCAGGCAGCTCGCGCACATTGGCTTCGGCATGGAACGCGCCGACGCTCAGTGGCTCCGGATCGAGCTTCACGATCATCCGCCCGATCTGCTCGCGAAAGATCGGCAAGCGGTCGCGCTCGCCGAAATCCGCGGTCGAGAACCGAAACCCGGCGATATCCGGCGACTGCATCGTCATCGGCCAATCCTCATGGCGGCGGAAGGTCGCCGGTGATATGGGGCCGATTTGTGGCAGCATGACACCGCTCGAGTGCACGGGACCGTGCTTACGCGTCGGCACTTCTGCTGCAGACAGGCGATGCTCGCCGGATCATCCTGACGCTATTGCCGGATCTGAAATCGCAACCGAGACCGAAATCGTGCTCGCTCGATATTGCCCGGTGTCGTCATCCCAAGCCGTTACGCGGATTATAATTGACTGACCGGACGGTCAATAGTAATCCAAGCGCACGTCACGCAACCTTCGGCCACCAGAAGCCGCAAACGGGAGGTCATCATGGTCAGCGATCTGGTGTTGACCGATATCCGCGCCGGATATCGCGTCGTGACGCTCAACGCCTTTCTCGAAAAGCGCGCGACGCGCTTTGTCGGACGAGCCAAAGCTTGAACGTTCGGATTGAACGTTCCGCCGTCAAGGCGAGACGCATCATTGATCACAAGTCAGAAGGTCCAATTGCGATGACACAGCCTCAATCCAGTGGTGCACGGACGGCGGACAACGTCATGAAACTCGACAGCTTCGTGCGCGGAAAATGGTCCGGCCCGGGCGAGCCGGCAGCCGAGATTCACAGTGCCGTCACCGGCGATGTGGTGGCGGTCACGACCAGGAGCGATCTCGACATGCGCGAGATCCTCGCCTATGGCCGCGCGATCGGCGGCAAACATCTCAGAAAGCTGACGTTCCATCAGCGCGCGGGCCTACTGAAGGCGCTGGCCGACTATCTGACCCAGCACAAGGACCGGCTCTACAAACTGTCATTCCATGCAGGCGCAACCCGCACCGACGCAATGATCGACGTCGACGGCGGCATCGGCACGTTGTTCGCCTATGCCGGCAAGGGCCGCCGCGAGCTCCCGAACAGCAAATTCCTGCTCGATGGCAACGTCGAAGGGCTCTCCAAGGCTGGCGCATTCGCCGGTCAGCATATCGTGACGCCGCTGCACGGCGTCGCAGTCCACATCAACGCATTCAACTTCCCGTGCTGGGGCATGCTGGAGAAGCTGGCGCCGGCGCTGCTGGCCGGCGTGCCCGTCGTGACCAAGCCCGCGACGGTCACCTCCTATGTCGCCCACGAGCTGGTTCGGATCATCACCGAATCCGGCGCGCTGCCCGAAGGCGTGCTGCAATTCATCGTCGGATCGACCGGCGACTTGTTCGACCATCTGACCTGCCAAGACGTCGTGTCCTTCACAGGCTCGGCCGACACATCGCAAAAACTGCAGCGGCATCCGGTCATCGCGCGCGAGGCGGTCAGGTTCATCGCCGAACGGGATTCGCTGAACGCCGCAATCCTCGCTCCGGACGCCGTGCCGGGAAGTCCGGAGTTCGACCTCTTCGTCAAGGAAGTGGCGAAGGAGATGACGGTCAAGGCCGGCCAGAAATGCACCGCGATCCGTCGCGCGCTGGTGCCGTCGGCACAGCTCGATGCCGTGATCACGGCGCTGCGCGACCGTCTGGCCAAGGTCACGATCGGCAATCCCGAAAACGACAAGGTCAGGATGGGGCCGCTTGTCGGGCTCGGCCAGCGCAGCGATGTGCTTGCCCATGTCGCGAAGCTTCGCGCCGAAGCCGAACTGGTGGCCGGCGATCCCGGCAACTTCGCGCTGCTCGATGCCGATGCGAAGCGCGGCGCCTTCGTTCCGCCGCTGCTGCTGCATTGCGCCAAGCCGCTCGCCGCATCCGCAGTCCACGCGATCGAGGCGTTCGGCCCTGTCAGCACCGCGATGGGTTACGACGGTCTGGAGCAAGCGATCGCGCTGACCAATCGCGGCGGCGGCAGCCTCGTCGCATCCATCTACACGCACGACATCCCGGCTGCGACCGAACTGGCATTTGGCATCGGCAGTTTTCACGGCCGCGTCGCGATCATCGACCGCGACTGCGCGAGCGAGCACACCGGACACGGTTCGCCGATGCCGCAGATGGTTCACGGCGGCCCCGGCCGGGCCGGCGGCGGCGAGGAACTGGGCGGCGTCCGCAGCCTCCAGCACTACATGCAGCGCACCGCATTGCAGGGATCGCCGGCGATGCTGAGCGGCATCACCAGCCGCTGGTTCAAGGGCAGCCCGATGCTCGAAGGCGACCTGCATCCGTTCCGCTATCACTATGACGATCTCGAGATCGGCCGCACGCTGGTCTCGAAGTCGCGGCAGATCACGCTCGACGACATCGAGCACTTCGCGCATTTCACGGGCGACACCTTCTACGCCCATATGGACGAGGAAGCGACCAAGGGGCATCCGTTCTTCCCGGGCCGCGTCGCGCATGGCTATCTGCTGCTGTCGTTTGCGGCCGGCCTGTTCGTCGATCCCGACTACGGGCCGGTGCTGGCGAATTACGGCCTCGAACTCGCTGCGCTTCGTCAAACCCGTCCAGCCCGGCGAACAGATCCAGGTGCGGCTGACCGCGAAGGAGAAGATGCCGCGCAACAAGCAATATGGCGAGGTACGCTGGGACGTCGAGATCACGACCGGCACCGGCGAAACCGCGGCGACCTACGAGCTGCTGACCATGAACGCGATGCGGGGTTAAGAGGCGCGTCAGAGCAACTCGGCCTGTCGGCCGCGGCCGGCCGATTTCGCCCTGCCGCGCGGCCGGGTGGCGCCGGCCGCGGCATCGTCGGCGCCGGCCAGCACGAGCTGCGCGACGAAACCGGCATATTCGGCGCGGGTCATCGGCCCGCCCTCGCGAAACCACATGTAATGCCAGTTCAGCATGCCGAAGACGCTCATCGTCAGCGGCTTGAGCAGGCGCTTGTGCTTCGCCGCCGGCACGGCGGCGGCGAGTGCGTCCGACATGATCCCGACCAGGATCCGCTCGCTTGCGAGCAGCGGCTGCTGCTTGTCCTTCGGCAACAGCTTGAGACTTGAGATCTGGACCTGATGTTCGGCGTCGGCATGCCGGTAGAGCTCGAGCAGGGTCGCAACGATCGTCCTGAAGCGCGCGACCGGATCGCCGGCCTGTGCGCTCGCCTTGCGGACCGCCGCCACCAGCTTCGCGAGGTGCGACGACAGGATATCGAACAGGATCGCTTCCTTGTCGGGATAATAGTGATAGAGCAGCGCCTTCGAAACCCCGCAGGCATCGGCGATGGTGTTCATCGACGTGCCGACATATCCCGATGCGGCAAACAGCTCGGCCGAGCGATGCAGCATCGAGAGGCGCTTGTCGTCATAGTCCTTGGCGCGCGATCGGGCCATGTCTTGTCCGTTTCACCAGGCGGCCGTTCGGCCATCGTCCAGAGATGTCAGTCAATAGTCGCAAGGTTCCGGGACCACAGCCCCGCCTCCGAACCGCTATTTATTGACCATCCGGTCGGACAATTCCATAAGCCCGGCGATCGGGCAACATTGCCCGGAATGAATTTTCCTGGCGCCGCGTCGCGAGAGCATCTCTCTGCTGCAAATCGCCTCGCCATGCGCGTCTGATTGCAAAGTTCGCGGCGCCGCCGAGTTTCGCGCGCGTCCCGAACAGGAGCGTGTTATCGTTCATCGAACGGCTCGGAATGCGAAGGAGGCTCTGGGTGCGGACATCCTCTTGGCTCCACGTCCTTCGTCGCGCGGCCCGTCGGCTGAAGAGATGGCAGCGGCGGCTGGCCCGCGCCGCCAACCCCGACGGCAAGGACATGTACGAACTCTTTCTGTTTGGTCCTCACGGCTGATCGCTCGTTGGCGCGACGCATGCCCAGTCGAGACCGCAGCAGATGTGATCCATCGCCACGCCGACGTCAGTCTGCCCACGCCGCACATGTCGTGCGGCAGGATCACGCACAGAGCGATAGCATGACAGCGCCCGCTCTACCGGTTCGCGCCGACGAGGAACGGCGGCTCGCATCCTTCGCGCGCGTCTAGAGCCCCGTTCCGATGGAATCGGAACGGGGCTCTAGATTCTAGTTTTTGACGCGCTTTCCTGCCGCGAACCGGCGTCCACTTCGCTCGGGAAAGCTCTAGCTGCCGAAGCCGGCCGGAATGAACGCCGGCAGCTTCTCCTCGATGAAGTGCTTGACCTCGGGTGAATTGAAGACCTGGATGAAGGCCTTCAGGCGCGGATCGTCCTTCTTGTCCGGCCGCGCGGTAAAGCGCAGCACGAGACCGTCATCGACCGTGCGGTCGATCACCAGCGCCGATTTTGGATCACCGCCGGCCGGTATCAGATAGGTGATGTTGACGAGCGCAAGCGTGACGTCATCGAGCGACCGGTAGGTCTGCGCCGGATCGAGCTCGACGATCTTCAGGTTCTTGGGATTTTCGATGATATCAAACCGATTGACCGAAAAACCCTTGCCCGGCGCCAGCTTGATCAGTCCGGCGCGTTCGAGCAGGATCAAGCCACGCGCGCCGTTGAGCGGCTCGTTCGGGATCGCAACGCTGTCGCCGGACTTGATCTCCTCGAGCGACTTGATCTTCTTCGAGAACAGCCCGACGGGCGCGATCACGCCGACCTTGTCGACCTGGACCAGGTCGAAGCCGCGCTGCTTGTTCTGGATCGCGAGATAGGTGGCGTGCTGGAACAAGTTGGCGTCGACGTCGCCGCTGTTCACCACCTCGTTCAACGCGACCCAGTCCGACAGCTCGACGATCTTGACGTCCTGCCCCTTATCCTTGGCGAGCTTGGCGGCAAAGCCAGCCAGCTGACCGACCGGGCCGGCGCTGGTCGCGATCTTGAGAGGTTCGTCCGCAACGGCGGCCGCAGTCATGGCAAGCAGCACGCCAGCCGCCTGCGCCAGGCGCAACAATGTCTTCATGGTCTCGGTTTCAACTCCGTCTTCAGGGATCGATCAGGCCGCCTTGCGGCCGCTGCTTCCCGCCTCAGCCTCGGCCAATGCCTGGGTGAGGTCGGCGAGGATGTCGTCGGGATGTTCGATGCCGACCGAAAGCCTGATGTAGCCGGGCGTCACGCCTGCCGCGAGCTGTTCCGCGGCGCTCAGCTGCTGATGGGTGGTCGACGCCGGGTGGATCGCCAGCGAGCGCGCATCGCCGATATTGGCGACGTGATAGAACAGTTTCAGCGCATCGATGAAACGACGGCCGGTCTCGACGCCCCCCTTCAGCTCGAAGCCGACCAGCCCGCCATAGCCGCCCTTCAGATAGAGATCGGCGCGGCGCCGGTCCTCCCCGCTCTGCAGTCCGGGGAAGATCACGTCCGAAACGGCGGGATGTCGTGCCAGGAAATTCGCGACCTTGATCGCGTTCTCGTTGTGCTGACGCAGCCGCAGGGGCAAGGTCTCGAGTCCCTGGATGAACTGAAATGCGTTCTGGGGAGCGACCGCGGCACCGAGATCGCGCAGCAGCTTCACGCGTGCGCGCAGGATGTAGGCGATCGGACCCAGCGGCTTGGCTGCCTCGGTCCAGATCGCGCCGTGATAGGCATCGTCCGGCTGCGTCAGCAGCGGGAAGCGCTCGGCGTGCGCCGCCCAGTCGAAATTGCCGCCATCGATGATCGCTCCGCCAATCGACGTGCCGTGGCCGCCGATATACTTTGTCGCGGAATAGACGACGATCGCTGCGCCGTGCTCGAACGGGCGCGCAATGAGCGGGACGGCGGTGTTGTCGAGAATCAGCGGCACGCCGAGCGAACGGCCGATATCCGCGACTTCCCTGATCGGGAAGACGTTGAGCTTGGGGTTCGGCAGCGTCTCGGCGAAATAGGCCCGGGTCTTCGCATCGGTCGCCCGGCGGAAGTTTTCCGGATCGGCCGGATCGACGAAGCGAACCTCGATGCCGAACTGCTTCAGCGTCTGCGACAGCAGCGTCCAGGTGCCGCCGTACAGATCGGTCGATGAGACGATATTGTCGCCGGCTTGCGCGATGTTGAAGATCGCGTAGGCCGTCGCCGACTGGCCTGACGCCACGGCCAGCGCGCCAACGCCGCCTTCCAGCGCGGCCAGGCGCTCCTCGAACGCGTCAGCCGTCGGATTCTTGATCCTGGTGTAGATCTGTCCGATCGCCTCCAGGGCGAACAGCCGCGATGCGTGATCGGTATTCTCGAATTGAAAGGACGTCGTTTGGTAGATCGGAACGGCGACGGCGCCGGTCGCCGGGTCGTACCGGTACGATCCGCCATGCAAGGCGAGCGTCTCGACATTCTTGGTTTCGATCGGCATCTCGAAATTCTCCTGAAATCCGTGGACTCAGCATCAAAAGGCAAAGAATGATGCGCAGCAGCGTCCGCGACTGTCGAGACATCGGAGAAAATAGCGATGAGCGTGCTGGCGGCGCGTCTGATGGCGTCGCTAATTTTTCAGCCGCGGCGCCTGTCGCGTAACATTTGTTTCACTGCTCCGCCGGTTTGAACGGCTCAGTGGAGCTGATGAGTCATCTGCCGATCGCGCCTGCAAATCAGTACGCAATGTCGTGCATACCGTCATTTCGAACAGCACGACGACGTCGAACAAACGAATCTCTGCTGCGCCGGATCGAAGACAAAGCACGATTTTGATCCTGTCTTTCCATATAGAAAATAAAGCCGCGCAGCTGACGTGATAAATCACCTCTCAGTCCTCAATTAGCGAAATTGCGCAATGACCAGACCAAAGGAACTTCGCTTCAACGCGTTCAACATGATGGCGCCGAGCCACAACTGGGCCGGTCTCTGGTCGCATCCGCGCGACACTTCACTCAACTACAACTCGCTCGAATATTGGGTCGACTACGCCAGAACCGCCGAACGCGGCCTGCTCGACGGCATCTTCCTCGCCGACGTCTTTGGTATCTATGACGTCTACGGCAGCAGTCCTGACACTGCGCTGCGTCACGCCGTTCAATTGCCGAACGCCGAGCCGACCCTGCTCGTCTCCGCCATGGCTTACGCAACGAAGCATCTCGGCTTCGGCATCACATCCAACCTCACCTACGAGCATCCCTACCAGTTCGCCCGCCGCTTCTCGACGCTCGATCATCTCACTCGCGGGCGGATCGGCTGGAACATCGTCACCGGCTATCTCGACAGCGGCGCCCGCGGAATGGGCCTTGAGGCCAACCGCGCGCATGATGAACGCTACGAGGCGGCCGAGGAGTTTCTCATTGCGAGCTATAAGCTATGGGAAGGCAGCTGGGAGGACGGCGCGGTTCGCCGTGACCGGACAGCGCGCGTGTTCACGGATCCGGCAAGGATCCACAATGTGCGGCACCAGGGACTTCATTACCAGGTCGACGGCATCCACCTCGCCGAACCCTCGCCACAACGCACACCGTTGCTGTATCAGGCGGGAACCTCGAAGCGCGGCCGCGCCTTCGCGGCGAAACACGCGGAGGCGATCTTCCTCAACGGCCAGACCAGGCCCATTCTGGCCCGTGCCGTACGCGAGATCAGGGAAGCGGCTAAGGCGTTCGGACGAGATCTCTATGATATCCGCCTGTTCGCCGGCGCGACCGTGATCGTTGCCCCGACGCGCGCGGAGGCCAACGATCTGCTCGAGGAGTACGCAGGGTATGTCGATCAAGCCGGCCAGCTGGCTCTGCTCTCGGGCTGGACCGGCATCGACTTCTCGAACTATCGTCCCGATCAGGCGGTACAATATGTCGAGAGCAACGCGATCCAGTCGATGGTCGAGAATTTCACGTTGCGGAGCGAGCGGCCGGTCAAGGTCGGTGATCTCGCGACGCTGAGCCGGATCGGCGCACGCTCGCCATTCGTGGTCGGCTCACCCCAGGACGTGGCCGATGAGCTGATCGCCTGGGCCGACGAAACCGACGTCGACGGCTTCAACCTGTTCCGCCTCGTCGCGCCGGAATCACTGACGTCATTCGTCGACCTCGTCGTGCCGGAATTGCAGTCACGCGGAGTCTACAAGACAGCCTATCGCGAAGGCACGCTCCGCGAGAAGCTGTTCCCCGGACGCGGACCCTATCTTGACGCCACGCATCCCGGCGCCGGCTTCCGCCGCGCCTCGACGGCAGCGCGCACCGAAGCCGCCGAATAGATCGGCCTGGAAACCTCCTGGCGATGGGCGATCAACGCCCGTCACCAGGTTGCGATGTAGGTGCCCTTGAAGCGTTTCTCGAGGAATGCCTTGACCTCCTCGGAATGGTAGGCATCGACCAACTGCTTGACCCAGGGCTTGTCCTTGTCCGCCTCGCGCACGGCAACGATGTTGACCCACGGGCCATCGGCCGCCTCGCGGGCAATTGCATCGGTGGCGGGATCGAGCCCGGCCTGAACCGCATAATTGTTGTTGATCGAGACCAGATCGACATCTTGCAGGGAACGCGGCAACTGCGCGGCATCAAGCTCGACGAAGCGCAGATGCTTCGGATTGTCAGTGATGTCGGCAATGGTCGACGCGACGTTGTTGGGGTCCTTGAGCTTGATCACGCCGTGCAGCGCAAGGATCATCAGGCCGCGCGCGCCATTGGAAGGATCGTTGGCGATCGCCACCCGCCCGCCATCCGGAAGATCGGCCAGCTTCTTGTATTTCAACGAGTAGACGCCCTGCGGCGACGCAATCGTGTTGGCGACCTTGACGATCTTCCAGCCGGTCTTCGATATCTGGTTCTTCAAATAAGGTTCGTGCTGGAACGAATTGGCCTCGAGATCCCCGAGCGCGAGCGCCTGGTTCGGGATCACATAGTCGGTGAATTCGACCACCTTGATATCGATCCCGCGGCCGGCCGCCACCTTCTTGACGACTTCAAGGATCTCCGCGTGGGGTCCGGCGGTGACGCCGACCCGGATGGTCCCGGCCCTGGCGGTGCCGATCAAAAATGCTACGGCGGCAACCGCCGTCATCAAGATGCGCATGGCTCTTCCTCAACAGTCAGGTCGGCGACTACCAGCTCGGCAACACCGCGCCCTTGAACTTGGTGAGCACAAATTCCTTGATCTCAGGCGTGTGGTAACTATCGACCAGGATCTTGACCCACGGCTTGTCCTTGTCGGCGGAGCGAACCGCAATCAGATTGACATATGGCCCTTTCGGATCCTCGCGCAGGATCGGATCCTTGACCGGATCAAGACCGGCCTGTGTCGCATAGTTGGTGTTGATGACCGCCGCATCGACATCGTCGAGCGCCCGGGGCGCCTGGGCTGCGTCGACCTCGACGAATTTCAGGTTTTTGGGATTGTCGGCGATGTCGATAACGGTCGGCTTGAAGCCGACGTCGCTCTTCAGCTTGATTGCGCCCTTGTCGCGCAGCAGAAGCAGCGCCCGGCCGCCATTGGTCGGATCATTGGGAATTGAGACCTTGGCTCCGTCAGGAACGTCGGCCCAGTTCTTGTGCTTGCGCGAATAGACGCCGATCGGAAAATTGACCGTCAGTCCCACCTGCTCGATCTTGTAGCCGCGATCGGCTTTCTGGTTGTCCAGATAAGGCTGGTTCTGAAACGAGTTGGCCTGGATGTCGCCGGCGTCGAGCGCCGCGTTCGGAACGACATAGTCGGAGAACTCGATAAGCTGAAGCTCGAGCCCGCTCTTCGCCGCGATCGGTTTCACGGCCTCAAGGATTTGTGCATGCGGCCCGGGCGTCACGCCGATCTTGATCGTTTCTGCCGCGGCGGCGGTCGACCAGATCGCAACAGCGCCTGCAAGAGCGAAAATGGATCGAAGCAACATCTTGGTCTCCATGGAACTGAACTCGCTATCAAGCTCATCGCTCGCGCCGGGGACGAAATCAATGAAATGAGAATCCAAATTTTTCCCGATGACGAGTCGCCGCTGCTGTGGCCGCGATGAAAAGAGAATGGAGCCGGCCGGGCATCTTGGCGCAGCGAGCGACTTATCTGCCGATGCCGGCGGCAACGCGTAGGCCAAAAATACTTTTCTCGCTGACTTCGCTTGCAGAGAAAATTGCACGCGTTCGGACGGCTTCTCCGCGATTGCCTCCGGCGCACCGATTGCACACAAATGGCAACAGATCGAACCGGCTAAGGACAACTTGCCATGCCCATCTTTGCCCGCCCCATCCCGCAAGCGCAGGCCGCATCATCGGCGACTGCGATGTCGCGCCGTCTTGCTGTCGCCGCCATCGGGCTGCTTGCGATGACCTCGCTCGTTCGGCCTGCGGCCGCCGAGGAAATCCGGATCGGCTACCAGAAATCGTCGACGCTGACCGCTATCCTGAAGACCAACGGCGCGCTGGAGAAGGCGTTGGCGCCGCTCGGCATCACCGTGTCGTGGCACGAGTTCACCAGCGGCCTGCCGCTGCTCGAGGCCATCAATGTCGGCAGCATCGATTTCGGAGCCGACGTCGCCGA
Source organism: Bradyrhizobium sp. BR 1433 (assembly GCF_051547665.1). NCBI lineage: Bacteria > Pseudomonadati > Pseudomonadota > Alphaproteobacteria > Hyphomicrobiales > Nitrobacteraceae > Bradyrhizobium > Bradyrhizobium sp. BR 1433. The sequence continues at coordinate 6,810,506 of NZ_JBPUGG010000001.1, read as the reverse complement.
CACCGTGCCGATCTTCGCCCAGGCCGCCGGCGCCAAGCTCGCTTACGTCGCCGAGGAAGCCGCTTCTCCATCGGCGCAGGCGATCCTGGTGCCCAAGGATTCCGCAATCAAAGCGCCGGCCGATCTCAAGGGCAAGAAGGTCGCGGTCACCAAGGGCGCGGGCAGCCACTTCCTGCTGCTGGCGGTACTTGCCAAGGCCGGACTGTCCTTCAAGGACATCACGCCGGCCTATCTGACGCCGGCCGATGGCCGCGCGGCATTCGTCAGCGGCAATGTCGACGCCTGGGTCGCCTGGGATCCGTTCCTCAGCAGCGCGCAACGCCAGTCCAGCGCGCGCATCCTGGCCGACGGCAGCGGCGGGCTCGCCAACTACAAGCGTTACTATCTTGCCTCGGCCGCGTTCGCCGAAAAGCGGGCCGATGCACTGAATGTCATCTTTGCCAGGTTGGTGGAAACCGGCACCTGGATCAAAGCCAATCCGAACGAGGCCGCGGCGCTGCTCGCCGGCCTGTGGGGCATCGACGCCGCCACGGTGGAGGAGGCCAACAGCCATCGCTCCTACAAGGTCGGCGTGGTCACCGCGGCCGGCCTTTCCGAGCAGCAGAAGATCGCCGATACCTTCACGGCGGAAGGTCTGTTGCCACGCAAGGTCGATACCGGCGACGTCATGATCTGGGCACCGAAGGGATCGTGACGCCACCGCACCTTTAGCGATGACGCAGGCGGCGGTTGACGCGGCGCGCCAGATAGTCGCCGGCGGTCTGCACGGTCTGAACCAGCGCGATCAAAACGACGACGACCGCCAGCATCATTTCGGGCATGAAGCGCTGATAGCCATAGCGAATGCCGAGGTCGCCGAGGCCGCCGCCTCCGACGGCCCCGACCATTGCGGAGTAGCCGAGCAGGCTGACCACCGCGAGTGTCAAGGCCAGCACCAGGCCCGGCAACGCCTCCGGGATCAAGACCTTGAACACGATCTGCAACGGGCTTGCACCGAACGAGGACGCCGTCTCGATCAGACCGGCATCGACCTCGCGGATCGCCGCCTCGACCAGACGGGCAATGAACGGCGTGGCCGCGATGGTGAGCGGCACGATTGCCGCGCCCGATCCGATCGAGGTGCCGGCAATCAGCCGCGTGAAAGGAATGATCGCAACCACCAGGATGATGAACGGCGTCGAGCGGGCCGCATTGACGATGACGCCGAGCACGCCATTGGCTGGCGGCGCGGCGAACAGCTCCCCTTTCCGGCTGGTCGCCAGGAAGACGCCAAGCGGAAGGCCCAGCGCGGTCGCAACCAGCGCAGCCACCGAGACCATGAAAAGGCTCTCGCCCGTGGCCTGAACGATCAGGTTGATGAGTTCACGCGACATAGCCGAGACGCTCCACCAGAATGTCATGCTGAGAAAGATAGGCCAGGGCCTGCCTGGCCGTGGCTTCACCGCCGGGAATGCCAAGGATTAGCGAGCCCACGTGCTGGCCGCCGATCTCATCGATTCGGGCCGATAGCAGCGCCACGTCATGGGACAGTTCGCGCGAAAGCCGCGCCACCACGGTGTCGCCGGCTTCAGTACCGCGCACCTGCACGCGAAGGACCGTCTGCCCGCCGGCAACCGGCTGTGGCGAAAGGCGGCTCGCCAGCGAGACCGGAACACTGTCCCCGATCACCTCGGAAAGGAACGCCTGCGTGACCGGATGCTGGGGATGCGTGAAGATTTCCGCGACATGGCCGCGTTCGACGACCTGGCCGCCGTCGATCACCGCGACTTCCTTGGCGAGTTGGCGGACCACCGACATCTCGTGGGTGATCAACACGATCGTGACCCCGAGTTCACGATTGATGTTGGCCAGCAGGTCCAGAATCGCGCGCGTGGTCTGCGGATCGAGCGCCGACGTCGCCTCGTCGGACAGCAGCACATTCGGCCGAGTCGCCAGCGCGCGGGCGATGCCGATGCGCTGCTTCTGGCCGCCGGACAATTCCGAGGGATAACGATCGTATTTGTCGGCAATGCCGACGAGCTCGAGCAGCTCGGCTACACGGACGGCGATGTCGGCCCTGGACCAGCCGGCGATCTCGAGCGGCAAGGCGATATTGTCCGCCGCCGTCCGCGACGACAGCAAGTTGAAGTGCTGGAAGATCATGCCGATCGAGCGCTGCGCCAGGCGCAGCTCGCGACCGGCAAGCGCCGAGATCTCGCTGTTATCGACGACGACGCGGCCGCTCGACGGCTTCTCAAGCCCGTTGATGAGGCGGACGAGGCTCGATTTGCCGGCGCCGGAGCGGCCGATCACGCCGGTGATCGAGCCGCGCGGGATCGCGAAGTCGATCGCCTGCAAGGCATGCACGCTCGGCTTGCCGCGATAGGCCGGATAGACCTTCGAGACCGCCTCGAAGCGGATCATGGCTTCGCTCGCGTTGGAAGCGAGCGGAATCGACGGCAGCGGCGCAACATGCTGCGCCGTCGTCAGGGATTGATGTACATTCATTCAGTCGGTCCAATTGGGAAATGGCTTCGGTCGCCGGGCACAGCCCGGGCTCAATGACCAAAGAGCAGATAGCTGCGGTCGATGCCGCGGAGATCGCGCGTCTCGTCGGTCCAGCCGACCGCGCGGCGGTAGCTGCCCAACGCGGCAGTCTGCCGCAACGCGACCACGTCGGTCGGGCGAGGCTCCTCCACATAAGGCGACACGTAAAGCGCGTCCTCGGGACAATACAGTTCGCAGAGGAAACAGGTCTGGCAATCGCCCTGACGGGCGATCACCGGAATCCCCTCCGTCTTGTCGAAGACATTGGTGGGGCAGACATTCACGCAGATGTCGCAGGACGTGCAGCGCTCGGCGTCGATCACCTCGATCATTCCGCGGCCTCTGCATAGCTGGCCTCGGCATGCGGCCGCACCGTGGTCCAGACCTCGTCCAAACCGCCGCTCGTCACGTAATGGCGTTGGCGGTCGTCTTGATCGGGATAGTCGTCGCGGCGATGCATGCCGCGGCTTTCGTTCCGCGCCAGCGCGCTGCGGTACATCCAGCGCGACGTCGCCAGCATGGCCGCGCTCTCGCGGGCGCGCAGCAGATCGTCCTTGCTCGCCGCATCGGCCGATGATGCATTGACCCACGCCGCATCCAGCCGCTCGAGGGCGCCTTCGAGACGCGAGGCATGCCGGAAGTAGTTCAGCTCAAACGGATAGACCTCGTCCTGGACCGCCTTTGTCAGCGTGGCGGGCTCAAACGCGCGACCCGCCTTGCTTCGGAACGCGACGGTACCGGCGGACGCCAGTCGTCGTTGACGTGCCGGGCCCAGCTGCCTTGCATAGCCGGCAGCGCCCCATCCGGCCCAGGTCCCCGATGACATCGCCCAGGCGGCATTGTGGCTGCCGCCGCCGGTGAAGCCGCCGCAGATCAATTCGCGCGTCGCTGCATCACCGGCGGCATAGAGTCCCGGCACGCTGGTGGCGCAGCTATCGTCGACAATGCGAAGGCCGCCGGTGCCGCGCACGGTGCCTTCGAGCCGCAAGGTGACGGGGAAACGCTCCCTGAAGGGATCGATGCCGGTGCGATCGAACGGCAGGAAGAAATTCGGCTGCGATGCGCGCATGTGACGCTGCACGTCGTCGTCGGCCTTGTCGAGGCGGGCATAGACCGGTCCCTGAAGCAGCGCGCGCGCAATCGCCGATCGCCCGCCCTTGGATGCCGCACCGGGAACGACGCTGCCGTCCTCGTAGCTGAAGGTCGCCCAGCCATAAAACAGCGTCTTGGTCACGGAGCCGAACGCCGGCGAGATCGCATAGGGATTCGAGAATTCCATGCTGCTGAATTCGGCCCCGACCTCCGCGGCCATCAGATAACCGTCTCCGGTCAGCACATTCGATCCCAGCGTCTTGCTCAGGAACGCGCAGCCCCCGGTCGCGATGACGACGGCCTTGGCGCGCACGATCCAGCGATCGTGCTTCTGGCGGCGCACCCCGCTGGCTCCCGCAACCGAGCCGTCGTCATCCACCAGCAGTTCGAGCGCCGGACTGTGATCGAGAATGGTGACGCCGGCCTGCTTGGTGCGCTTGCGCATCAGGCGCATGTATTCCGGCCCCTGCAGCGAGTTGCGCTGCGACGTGCCGCTGTCGTCGACCGGGTAAGGGTAACCCCAGGCGGCCAGACGATTGCTGTCCTCGTAGGTCTGGTCGAGCACGCGCGCCATCCAGCGGCGATCCTGCAGATGCCCGCCCATCTTTTCGCGATTGGCCATCGCGGCCTCGCGCAGCGCCGGCTTGGGATCAACATACCAAACGCCGGTGCCGGCAGCCGCGGTGGCACCCGACGTGCCGCAAAATCCCTTGTCGGCGAGCACGACGCGCGCGCCGCGCTCCGCGGCGCTCACCGCGGCCCACGTGCCCGCCGGTCCGCCGCCGATCACCAGCACGTCAACGTCGAATTCGACCGAGCCGCCTGGCGCGGTTCGCTGTTCGGCGCGTCGCTCGTGGACTGTCATGGTTCAGTTTCTCCGGGCGGCACCGATTGCTTGCAACGCGCCGCAACAGCATCGTTACGCGCGCAGTCTGCTCTGGCAATTTCAGATATTTGCGCAGATTTGGACGAAGCTTCCCCTGCCGCGGCACGTGGCAGAATATTCGTGCGGCGGCGGAGAGGACGTTCCGTTCATCGCAGAAGATCGACACCGGATTTATCCGCAGATCGCGCAGCGGAGACGGATATTTCTTTTTGCATGCACGCGCCGGCCGTTCGTTTTCATGCGGCCAGACAGGCGATACTCCGTGAGTCGTCTCACCTCAATGCGTGGCAGCCATGTCCGATCGTCAGCTTCACCTCAATGTCAACCTGCTGCACTCCGGCGTCTATGCGTCGGCGTGGCGGCTGCCCGAAAGCGATCCTCGCGCCTGCTTCGACGTCGGCCATTATGTGCGCGTGGCTGAGATCGCCGAGCGCGGCAAGCTCGATGCGATCTTCCTTGCCGACACACCGGCGATCACCGACCGCATCGACTACCGCTCCTTCATGTCGATGGAACCGACGATCGTGCTGGCGTCGGTGGCCACGGCGACCAGCCATATCGGGCTGATCGCGACCGCCTCGACCACCTACAACGAGCCGTACAACATCGCGCGCCGCTTCGCGACCCTGGATCTCGCGAGCGGCGGCCGCGCCGGCTGGAATGCGGTGACCACGGCCGACGCGTCGGCCAGCCGCAATTTCGGCCTCAGCAACGTGCTGGAGCACAAGGCCCGCTACGAGCGCGCCAAAGAGTTCGCCGAGGTCGTCCATGCGCTGTGGGACAGTTGGGAGGACGACGCCTTTGTCGGTGACAAGTCCTCGGCGCGATTTGTCGATACGTCGAAGGTTCATCCGGTCGCGCATCGTGGCGCCCATTACGCTGTGGCCGGTCCGCTCAACGTGCCGCGTTCGCCGCAGGGCCGCCCGGTCACCGTGCAGGCCGGCGGCTCGCACGACGGCCGTGATCTCGCTGCCGCGCAGGCCGAAGCCGTGTTCACGCTGGCGCAGACGATCGAGGAAGGCGTCGCCTATGCGCGCGATCTGCGCGCCCGCGCCGCGACCTACGGCCGCGCCGGCGACTCCATCGTCATCCTGCCGGGCCTTGCCACAGTGATCGGCAGCACCGAAGCCGAGGCGAGACGGCGGCAGGATGAGCTGTGGGAGCTGGTTCCGATCGAGTACAGCCTGGCGCGTCTCGCGGGCACATTGCAGGTCGATCCTGCGATCCTAGAGCTCGACAAGCCGCTGCCCGATCCACTGCCGCTGCCGGCCAACGCCAACCACACCATGTTCCAGGGCACGGTGAACCTTGCGCGCCGCGGCAACCTCACCGTCCGGCAATTGTTGCGGGCACTCGGCGGCGGGGTCGGACACCGGATCATCGTCGGCACGCCCGAGCAGATCGCCAACGACATCGAAACCTGGTTCAAGGCCGGCGCGGCCGACGGATTCGATCTGATGCCGGACGTGCTGCCGACCGGGCTCGAGGTCTTCGTCGACAACGTGGTGCCGATCCTGCAACGCCGCGGTCTGTTCCGAACTGATTACGCCGGCACCACGTTGCGTGAGCATTTTGGCCTGCCTCGGCCGATCAGCCGCTTTGCGCGTCAGACGGAAGCCGCCGCAACCGCGTGACGCAGTTACCGCGAGCTCGCCAGCAGTGGTGGGGTGTCATTCGCAGCAGATGACGCTGCGCGGACGCGCGGGATGATCTCCTTCGCAAAGCGCTCCATCTCGGCCTCGAAAGGCTGGAACTGCAGCATGAACAACTCGATGCCTGCGGCATGGAACGCCCCGACTCGGGCGGCCACGTCATCATAGCTGCCGACCAGCCCGGCAGCGGTGCCGCCGTTGCTGCCGATCCGCTCCGACTTCTGCATGGTCTGCATCATCACGACCTTCGGGTCGGTGTTCTGTCGCTGGATCACCTTTATCGAGGCGTCCTTCCGCGACAGCTCAAGCAGCCGCTCATAGGCGGCCTGGGCCTCGGCCTGCGTCTGGCGCGCGATGACGAAGGCGGACAGCCCGAAGCGAAGCGGCACCGACGTCCGCGGCCGCGCCGCCACGTCGGCAATGAGGCCCGCGACATCCTCGAGCGGCTGACCATTGATGAACCAGACGTCGCCGTGGTCGGCGACCAAAGCGCGCGCCGGCTCGGATTCGCCGCCGACATAGATCAATGGTCGCGGTCGGTAGAGGCTCGTCGGCCGCAACAGATAATCGCGGACGTCGAAATGCTCGCCCTTGTAGGTCAACCGCTCGCCCTGCATCAGGCGCGAGACGATCGTGATCCACTCGCGGCCATAGGCGTAACGGGCATCGTGCTCGGCAAAGCCGATGCCGGCCTTGTCGAGTTCGGGCCGGTTCCAGGCATTGACCAGGTTGATCGCGAAGCGTCCGCGGCTGATGTTCTCGATCCCGAGCGCGAGCTTGGCGAGAACCACCGGATGATAGAGGTAGGGCTTGATGGCCGCGATGATCTCGATCCGGCTGGTCAATGCCGCAACGGCCGCCGCCGCGCTCCAGGCCTCGAGCTGATCGAAATCCTCCCGATGCGGATTGATGGTGTGCTGCGCGATCAGCGTGGAATCGTAGCCCAGTGCCTCGGCGGCAAGCACGAGGTCGCGATTGCGCTCCCACGATGCGTCATACGGCTCCTCCGGATCCTGATAGGCCGCGCGCGAACCATGGACCAGCGCCCAGATGCCAAAGCGAAGCGGTCGTGTCGACATGCCGTCTCTCCGATTTCCCTGACGTTACGTCGGCGTGTTTTCAAAGAAGCACGGCGACAGATCAAGCAGCGGCGCATCAAAAGATTTTCCTTGCCGCGCCGCGCGCGCCGATAAACCAGAAAACTCCGGACGCAGCGACAATTGGAATACGGCTCTATTTCTGTTCGAGAAAATTCGTGGGACAGTTTGCGCGACATGAACAACGCCTTCTTTCGTGCGGCGACGCGCCGTTCATCGAGAGAACGGCGAACCATGCCGCGCGCGATCAATGATGCTCGCGCGCAATGTTAGACGAGGACAGAACAGACTTGAGCAACCTCGAACAGGCTGCGTCATCGATCGCGTTTGATTCAACGCCGCGCAGCGTTCAAACGGCATCGCCGTCCCGGAAGCCACGAGTAGAGATCGGCCGGCGCGGCATGCTGCTGCTGTCGTGGCTCGCCCCGGTCGTGCTTCTGATCGTCTGGGAATTGCTGGCGCAGGCCGGCTGGCTCTCGCCGCAGGTGCTGCCGGCACCGAGCAAGGTCGTCCGGACGGCATTCAAGCTGGCGACGTCCGGAAGCCTGCTGAACGATCTCGGCGTCAGCCTGCTGCGCGCAACGGCCGGTTTTACGATCGGCGGCAGCGTCGGATTCGCGCTCGGCATCCTCGTGGGCTTCTCGCGGATCGCGGAGGCTGCCATCGACCGCAGCATCCAGATGATCCGCGCGATCCCGTTTCTCGCCGCGCTGCCGCTGGTGATCGTCTGGCTCGGCGTCGGCGAAGCCCAGAAGATCTTCCTGGTCGCGCTCGGCGTCGCCTTCCCGATCTACATCAACACCACGCTGGGCATCCGGCAGGTCGACCCGAAGCTGCTCGAGCTCGGCCGCGTCCAGGGCCTCGGGACACTCGAGCTGATCCGGCGCGTCATCCTGCCCGGCGCCCTGCCATCGATCCTGACCGGTGTGCGCTATGCGCTAGCGACCGCGTGGCTGGCGCTGGTGGTCGCGGAGACCATCGGCGCCCAGTCCGGCATCGGCTTTCTCGCCATGGATGCGCGCGAGTTCCTGCGCACCGACGTGATCGTGCTGACGATCGTGATCTATGCACTGATCGGCGTCGCCGCCGACGGCATCGCGCGCGCCCTGGAGCGACGGCTATTGGCCTGGCATCCGAACTATGGAGGCACGCGATGACGCTGCACGCCGTGCCCTCACCAGCCGCGATTGCGCCGGCCGTCGTAGTGACGGGACTGCATCGCGCCTATGGCAGCCGCATGGTGATCGAGAACCTCAACCTGCGCATCGAGCGCGGCGAGTTCGTCGTCCTGCTCGGCGAAAGCGGCTGCGGCAAGACCACGCTGCTGCGGGCGCTGGCCGGCCTCGATGCGATCGACGGCGGGCGCATCACGGCACCACGGCGGCCGGCCGTCGTTTTCCAGGAGCACCGGCTGCTGCCGTGGGACAGTCTGTGGCGCAACGTCTCGCTCGGCCTCAATGCGAGCGACGCCCGCCAGCGCGCCGCCACCGCGCTCACCGAGGTCGGACTCGGCGGCCGTCTCGATGACTGGCCGCGCAACCTCTCGGGCGGACAGGCGCAGCGCGTGGCGCTAGCGCGCGCGCTGGTGCAGGAGCCCGAGCTGCTCTTGCTCGATGAGCCGTTCGCAGCGCTCGATGCGCTGACTCGCATTCGCATGCACGATCTGGTGCGCGAGCTGGTCGCCGTCCATCGACCCGGCGTCCTCCTGGTCACTCACGACGTCGACGAGGCGATCGCGCTCGCCAACCGCATCCTGGTGATGCGCGAGGGCCGGATCGCATTCGAGCATCGCATGAAACGTAACGGCGCAGCGCGGATCGCCCGCACCGACCTGCTGGCGGAGCTCGGCGTCGGCACCTCTCACCCCATTCCTGCCTGAGGACCACTCATGTCTATCCCCCGGTTCACCAACCCCACCCGTCGCCGCTTCCTTGGCGGCGCCGCCTTCGGCATCGGCGCGCTTGCCGGCTTTGACTTGTCCGAGCCGGCGCATGCGGCGACCGGCCGCGTCACCGACACGGTGCGTCTGACCTGGGGTTTGAGCGGCCTCAATCTGATCGCCAAGGAGCGCGGCGAGTTCGAGAAGCTGCTGGCCAGGGACGGCATCAAGGTCGAGTGGCTCGGGCCGTTCCCCAATCATGCACCGACGCTGCAGGCTGTGACCGGCGGCAGCGCCGATTTCAGCTTCGGCGGCAGCACGACGCCGGCACTCGCCGCGATCATCGCCGGCTCGCCGCTGGTGTTCACCCAATTCGTGGTCTACGAGCCGCGCACCACGGCGATCATCGCGCGGGATGACTCTGGCATAAACAAGGTCGAGGATCTCGTCGGCAAGTCGGTGGCGGTGAACCGTTCGGGTCTCGGCGAATTCCTGCTGGTTGCGGCGCTCGAGAAGCACAAGGTCGACCGCTCCAGGGTGACTTTCGTCTATCTCAACCCTCCGGACGCGGCGCCGGCGCTGGCCTCCGGGAAGGTCGACGCCTGGTCGATGTGGAGCCCGGGGGTCGATATCGCGCGGCTCGAATACAAGGCGCACGACATCTTCCTGGAAGGTCGCGATCTCGAGTTCCAGATCGATTACACGTCCTACCTGACCACCCGAAAATTCGCGACCGACAATCCTGCGCTGGTCCGGGCCGTCAACGATGCCTTCCGCGCCGAAGGCAAGTGGATCTCCGCGAACAGCAAGGATGCCGAATACATCGCGCAGAAGGCCGGCAAATACAGCAACCAGGTCCGCGACCAGTTCATCGCGTTGAACCGGCAGTATCGCTACTTCGCCGCCAACGACGAAAACTTCCTCGCCGAGCTGCAGAGGGCCGCCGACTGGCTGGTCGCGCGCAAGGTGCTTCCGGAGCCGATCAAGGTCACCGACTATTTGGCCCAAGTCTGATCGACAACCGTCCTACTAATCAACGCACTTCGAGTGACACCAATGAACAAGCCCTTATCTGCTACCTCGCTGGAGCCTTCCGACCGCCTCCGCAGCCACGCGCCCGATATCGACGCGCTGTTTGGCCGCATCGCGGAAGGCGCCGCCGACCGCGAACGCGAGCGCGTCCTGCCGTTCGCGCAAGTCGATCTTATTCGCAAGGCCCGCCTCGGCGCGTTGCGGCTTCCGATCGAAGCCGGCGGCGCCGGCCTGTCGATTCGCGCATTGTTCGAGATCGTCATCGGTCTCGGCGAGGCCGACGCCAATGTCGCGCATATCCTGCGCAACCATTTCAGCGTCGTCGAACGCCTGGTGCGCCGACCGAAGGACGATCAGCACAGGCAGTGGCAGAAGGCAGTTGCCGACGGCGCGATCATCGGGCTCGCGGCGACCGAGCTCGACACGCCGAAGGTCGGCAATGTCACGCCGAACACGACGCTCACTGCCGACGGCGACGACTACTTGCTCAACGGCACGAAATACTACAGCACCGGCACGCTGTATTCGGACTACGTCCTCGTTCGCACCGCCGACGCATCCGCCACCAATGCTGCCGTGCTGATTCCGGTCAACCGCGAGGGCATTGAGCTCATCGACGACTGGGACGGCCTCGGGCAGCGGCTGACGGCGACCGGCACCACCCACTTCCGCAACGTGCGTGTCAAGCGCCAGGAGGTCGTGTTCGATGCACCGGATACCGGCTACGGCATTCCCTACTCCAACACATTTGCCCAGCTGTTCCTGACTGCGATCAATGCCGGCATCGCGCGCGCCGTGCTGCGCGACGCCAGCGCCCTGGTGCGGACCCGCAAGCGGACGTTCTATTACGCGCCGAGTGAGGTGCCAGTGGACGACCCGCTGCTGCAACAGACCGTCGGCCAGATCGCCAGCGGCGCATTCGCCGCCGAGACCGTGGTGCTTGCGGCCGCGGAGGCGCTCGATATCGCCACCGATGCTTTCGATGCAGGCCACGAAAACGCCGTCGATGCCGCGCACAAGGCCGCGCTGCTGTCGGCCAAGGCCAAGATCGTTGCGGACGAATTCGCGATCCGGAGCGGCAGCCTGCTGTTCGACGTCGGCGGTGCATCGGCCACCAAGAAGGCGACCAATTTCGACCGCCACTGGCGCAACGCGCGCACGCTGGCCTCGCATAATCCAAACACCTTCAAGGCGCGTTCGATCGGACAATACGAGATCAGCGGCACGCCGCTACCCGCCAAGGGCTTCTTCTAGAGCTCCGTTCCGATCCAATCGGAACGGAGCTCTGGATTCTTGTTTTGATGCGTTTCTTCACGCGAACCGGTATCCACTTCGCTCGAAAACGCTCTGGCGAGGTTCCGATCCGGCGAGGCAATGCAGGGGAGAATCCCGATGAGCAGGCCGGATATTCATCTTGTGGACGCCGACCACGAGATCGAGCGTCAATTTCGCCTTGTCATGCGCCGCCTCCCGGGCGGCGTTTGCATCATCACCGCAGGACAGGGTGAGAACATCACCGGCATGACGGTGACATCGCTGACGTCGCTCAGCGCGAGCCCACCCCGGCTGCTGGTCAGCATCAACCGGCAGGCATCGTCCTTCGCACCGATCGCCCGCCATCGGCTATTCGGCGTCAATATCCTCGGCTCCGACCAGCAGGCCCTGGCCGAGCGCTTCAGCAATGGCCGGCTGAAAGGCAGGGAGCGCTTCGAGGGCACCGACTGGACCCATGGAGCCTCGGGCGTGCCGTTGCTGCAGCGGTCGCTTGCGATGATCGAATGCCAGGTCGAGGAGATCATCGAGCGGCATTCCCATGGCATCATCGTGGGCCGGCTCTCCAGCATGGAGTTGTCGCATCGGCTGTCCGGCCTTACCTACTGGAACGGACGGTATGTCCAGATCGATCATGAAGCCGATCTCGATCTGTTGGCCGAAGTCAGCATTCCTCTGGCGCATGTTCGTTAGGACAGGGAACGGGTGCAGCATGAAACGCGAATTGCCGCCAGCATCGCCTCCGTCAACGGCCGGCGCGGTCAGCAGACCACCAGGCCGCTGGCAGCTCGACCGGATCGTGGCCGAGTTGCGCACGTCGCGGGAGGAGACCCACAGCATCCGGCAAGACGGCGAGGCTCGCCGTGCCCCCTCGCGCGACGCGCTGGAGGCGATCCTCGACGGCCTCACCGAGGCGCTGTTCCCGCGTCACTACGGCCAATCGGACCTCGACGGCGAGAACATTGACTATTTCGTCGGCAATACGCTGAGCACAGCATTGGATTCGCTCAGCGCGCAGATCCATCGCGGCGCGCTGTTCGTTGGCGACGAGTTGGAGCCGGGCTTTGCGCACGAAGAGGCGATCGAGCTCACACGCGCATTCGCCACCCAACTGCCGCCGGTCCGCGGGCTTCTGATCAACGATCTGCGGGCGGCATTTGTTGGAGACCCGGCGGCGCGGAATTTTCCCGAGATCCTAATTGGCTATCCCGGGATGACCGCCATCATCCACCATCGCCTTGCGCATCTGCTCTACCAGATCGGCGCGCGGCTGGTGGCTCGCCTGATGTCGGAGATCGCCCACACCCGAACGGGTATCGATATTCATCCCGGCGCCCGGATCGGCTCCGGCTTCTTCATCGACCACGGAACCGGCGTCGTGATCGGCGAAACCGCCATCATCGGCAACAACGTCCGGATCTATCAGGCAGTCACGCTTGGCGCGCGGCATTTCCCGACCGACGACGAGGGGCATGTGATCAAGGGCGACGCCCGCCATCCGATCGTCGAGGATGACGTCGTGATCTACGCCGGCGCAACCATACTCGGCCGGATCACGATTGGCCGCGGCTCGACCATCGGCGGCAACGTCTGGCTGACCAAGGACGTGCCGCCGAACAGCATTGTGACGCAGGCCACCGCACGAAACAGTCCGAGCGGCGCCTGAACCACGATCTCACGCCGAGACCTGTGCCTTCCATCGCATCAAGCGCCGTTCCAACGCCTCCAAGACGGCATTGAATGCCAACCCGATCACGGTGATCCCGATTATGCCGAAATACATCTGCGGGATCAGGAAGCTGTACTGGCTGTTGATGATGAGATAGCCGAGACCGGCCTTGGCGCCGACCATCTCGGATGCGACCAGCACCAGCATGGCTGACGCACTGGCGAGGCGAATGCCGACAAAGATCGTCGGCAGCGCCGCCGGAAGAATCACCTTGCGGAACAGCTGCTGCGGGGTCGCGCCCATCGTCCGCGCCGACTTGATCAAGAGCAGATCGACCTGCTTCACCGCGGCGATGGTGTTGAGCAAAAGCGGCCAGGCGCAGCTATAGACCACCATCGTGACCTTCGAGAGCTCGCCGATACCAAGCAGCAGGATGAACACCGGCAACAGCGCGAGCGGCGCGGTATTGCGGCAAATCTCGATGAACTGGTTCAGCAGATCGCTGAGCCTTGTGTACCAGCCGACGGCCAGCCCGAGTGGGACGAACAGCACGACCGACACCAGAAACCCGCTCAGGGCGCGGAGCAGGCTCGCGGAGGCGTCGTCATAGAGCTCGCCGGTTTGCGCGAGCTGCCAGCCTGCGGCGATGACATCAGAAAAGGGCGGCAGGAACACCGCGTCGATCAAGCCGAGCCGGGGCGCGGCCTCCCAGATCGCGAGAAGGGCGATCAGCAGCAGGGAGCGGCGCCCGAAAGCTGCCAGACCACGGGTCGCGGCGCGGACCGCGCTCACTAGCGGTGACCGCGCCGCCGCCGCTTGCCCGTCTCGCCGTCCATGCGCGAGCTCCAGCAATGTCAGCATCTCCAGGCTAGACATGAGCGACTTCCTTTACTTCACGCTCGACACGGCCTGCGCTGACCCTGCCCGCCGATTGCCCCAGCTGCGCTTTCTGCACTTCCTCGCGGAGCAGGCTCCAGATCTCATGGCGCACGCGGCCGAATTCCGGCAACGAGCGCACATCCTCGGCTTCGCTGCGCAAGGCCGCGGGGATGTCGACAATCCCCTTGATCCGCCCCGGACGGGACGTCATGACCGCCACGCGCTGACCGAGCACGACCGCCTCGTCGATGCCGTGGGTGATGAAGATGATGGTCTTGCCGGTGGCCCGCCAGATCCGCAGCAGCTCGCCCTGCAACGTTTCGCGCGTCTGGGCATCGAGCGCAGCGAACGGCTCGTCCATCAGCAGCACTTCCGGATCGTAGGCCAGGCTCCGCGCGATGGCGACACGCTGCTTCATGCCGCCGGAGAGCTCGTGCGGATAACGGTCGGCAAAACCGGACAGCCCGACCAGGTCGAGAAAGTGTCGCGCAATCTCTCCGCGCTGCTTCCGCTTGAGGCCGGCAATGTCGAGCCCGAACTCGACATTCTGCGCGGCGGTGCGCCATGGAAACAGCGCATACTGCTGGAAGACGACGCCGCGGTCGCGTCCGGGCCCGACGATCGGCCGGCCATCGAGCAGGATGCGGCCGCTGGTCGGCGTCGCAAGCCCGCCGAGCAGATCGAGCAGGGTCGACTTGCCGCAACCGCTTGGACCGACCAGGGCCAGCGAATTCGCCGGCGCGGACGTCGAACGTGATGTCCTCGAGCGCCGTGAAACGGCTCGCCGGCCCGCCCCCCTCGCCTCGCGTGACGAACTCCTTGCGGACATTCTCAAAGCTGATCTTGACCGACGTCATCGCGCCTCCGCCGTATTTCCGGGACGGAAATAGTTGAACTCGTTGGTGTAGGTATCCGAAGCCTTGATCTGGCCCGGCTTGAGCAGGCCGTCCTTGACCAGCCAGTCGATCCAGACCTGCAGCTCGGCATCCGAGATCACGCCGCCCTTGGACGCGACGCCGGTGCTCTTCCAGTACTTGATCGACGAGGCATCCTCATTGCGCTTGCGCTCCGCGATGATCCGGTCGAAGCGACCCCGCACTTCATCGGGCGGCGTCGTCTGCGCCCACTGGATCGCACGCGAGATCCCCTCAACCAGCTTGCGGGCGGTGTTCGGATTGTCCTTGATGAACTTCTCCCGCAGCACATAGGCACCGCCGGTGAACTGTCCGAACAGATCGGTATCGTTGAAGAGCGAACGGATCCCGCCACGCTCCAGCGCCTTGTCGCGTAACACGCCGCTGAGCGCGCTCACCTCGACCTGCCCTTGCCGCAGCGCCTGCTCGCCGGTGACGGGTGGGACCGCCACCAATGTCACCTGCCTGGCCTCGCCGGCACTAAGGCCGTTCCGCAGCAGATACTCACGCAGCACGAACTCCAGATGGGCGCCAAGCGTATTGACCGCGACCTTCTTGCCGATCAGGTCGCGGGCCGTCTTGATCGGACTGTCGTCCTTCACATAGTAGCCGTAATAGGTGTTCGCGTCGGAACCGTAGTAGCCGACCACCGCCTTGATCGGCGCCTTAGCCGCGATCAGCTTGACAATCGCGCCATAGAAAGCGCCGCCGACGTCGATGTCGCCCGTGACGACGGTCTGAATGTCCTGCGGTCCGCTGATGGTGTTGCCGACCCATTTGAGCTTGAGAGGCGCGAGGTAGCCGAGGTCCTCGGCGAGCTCGGTGAACGTCACCTGCCCGGCCCAGCCTTGATAGCGGATCTCGGTCTTCTCGAGCGGTGACTCGGCGAAGGCCGGAGCAATCAGACCCAACGTAAAGGCGCCGGCCAGCAGCAATCGCGCCGCCCGGCGCGCGGCGGCTCGCCCCGCGCGCAGAATTCGAATGATGGCATTCATCGTGTTGCTCCAATAGGCGACATGCTCAGGCTGCCTTCGCCGCCTGCGGCTTCGGCGATTTGATCCGCGTCACGCTGTGACGGCCGTCGACGCTGACCGGAACCTCACCATCGATGGTGGCGCGGCGCACCACGCGATGCTGATCGCCGTAGTCATTGACGGCGTAATGCTGGGTCGCACGATTGTCCCAGATCGCGACGTCCCCCGCCCGCCAGCTCCAGCGCACGGTGTTCTCCGGAGCCGTGATGTGAGACTGGAACAGATCGAACAGCTTCTGGCCGTCATATTTCGGCAGGCCGACAAAGCGCTGGACGAAATTGCCAAGCACCAGGGTGTGCTCGCCCGTTTCGGGATGGACGCGCACGACCGGATGCTCGGTCTCATAGATCGTCCCGGTGAATACCTCGTCGAAATGCTTCCTGTCGGCGTCGGTGGCGCGAGACTTCACCGCGTAATCATAGGCATTGCTGTGAACCGCCCAGAGCTCGTCGGCGAGCTTGCGCAACGGCGCAGGCAGATCGAGATAGGCGGCCGCCGTGTTCGACCAGACGGTGTCCCCGCCATAGGGCGGGATCACGACCCCGCGCAGCACCGAGATTTTCGGATAGGCATCGACGAACGTGACGTCGGTATGCCATTGGTCCGCGCGGCCGCCACCACGCCCCGAATCCAGCTCGAGGATCGACGACGTGCCCTTGCTCGGGCCGATGGTCGGGTGCGGCACCAGTTTGCCGAGCCTGACCGCGAAGCGCTCCTGCTCGGCGTCGTCGAGGTGCCCTTGGTCGCGGAAGAAGATCACCTTGTGCTCGAGCAGCACCTGGTTGATAGCGCGGATGACCGCGTCGGGAAGGTCACCCGACAGCTTCACATTCTTGATTTCGGCACCAAGCCGGGCGGCACGCTTGACGATGTCGGCGCGCGGAATGACGTTGTCGATGGTGGTCGTGTTGCTCATGATGTTGGTCTCGTCGCCGCGATCTCCTGGACAAGGCTCCGCCATGCGCCGGTCGCGGAAACGACGGCGGAGATGAATGATGTGATCGTGATCCTCGCTATTCCGCCGCGACGGGCTGCGGCGGCCGCCAGACAGCCGGCGCATAGAGCTCGGCGGTGAAATCCTCCGCGATCTCTCCGTTGATGCGCGCTTCGTGAGATGCGAGGTCGGCCAGGAACAGATCGCGACTGATCCTGGCCGTGATCCCCGGAATGTCGCGCTTGAAGCTTGGAACGTCGCCGATCGGCAGGCCGAAGCTAACAAATGCTGCCGGGTTAAAGACGTGAACGTCCTTCAGATACGGCGCGCGACCCGGAACTTTCTCCAGATACTCGTGTCCGGACCCGAGATAAGGATAGGCTGCCAAGCCAACGTCCTTTTCGCCGTCAGGCGGTACGAAGCGATCTCGCCACAGCAGGATTTCGTCGGCGAAGTCGCCGAGCTCTGACTGCGCGCCAAGATCGACGGAATAGCCAGTCCCCGCAATCGCGAAATCGAACGCGAACTCGCCCTGCGGAGTGATGGCGACCGGCCTTACCCCCTTCAATTGCGCCGAAGTCCACGGCGAGCCCAGATGCAGATGAAAATTGGGAAAGGCGACCGCGCGCGAGATCGCATCCGGCGGCGGGGTCGACCCAGCCTGCCTGAACCGGATCGCCTGATGCCAGCGCACCGCATCGGGCAGGCTGCCATAATTGTCATAGGCTCCCGGGTAGCCGCGGATCCGAATGACCGGCAACGCGGCCAAAGTCTCCCGGCGTGCAAACAGACGAACGTCACGCGCTCCGGCCTCAAGGGCCGCGGCCGCCGCATCGAACGCCGACGCAGCACTCCCGACCACCGCAACGGAGAGACCACGCAGCGTCCTGAAATCGATCTTCTCCGATGTGTGCGCACGGAATCGCTTCGGCAGGGCCCGCAGCGCGTCAGGGACATAAGCGCCCCCGCTACCCGCAAAACCGGTTGCGAGCACCAGCTTGCGCGTGGTCTCGATAGTCGTGACCCCGCTCCGCTCCAGATGTAACCGCAAATGATCGGCTGCGGGCTCGATGCGGAGCAGCCGCGTACCGTAACGAATGCCGGCACCAGTCACGCGGCGATACCAGTCGAGATAGGCCGCCCAGTCGAGCCGCGGAATCCGATCGAGCGCGTCGAAGGCCGCCGCGCCATGGCGCGTTTCATACCATGCCTGGAAACCGAGACCGGGCAGACCGAGCTCCGGACCTGGAAGCGTCTTCGGAGTGCGAAGCTTATGCATTCGCGCGCCCGTCAGCCACACGCCGGCCTTGCTGGCGTCGGCGGCGGCATCGATCACCGAGACCTTGCCGATGCCGGCGCGCCGAAACGCAAACGCGAAGGCCGCGCCGGACTGGCCACCGCCGACCACGACGACGTTGTGATCGATTCCGTCGCGATCAGGCACCCAGTTCTGCGGGTCGGCCCCGATCAGCCGGAGGACCTCGCGGGCGACGCTGTCGGGATCGGATTGCGGCATGAATGACCACCTCGCTTTGACGTTGCAAATCGTAAAAGCGATCGACATTCAGTCAATGAAACGAAACCAGCTTTGTTTTTGATAGCAGGCAATGTTCGCGTCGTGGACAACGCGGGCATTGAAATATTTACGATGATCGCCGCCTGACCGATCACCTCATGTGCATTGCGACGTGCGGGATCGGCGCGAGCGATCGGGAAAACTTCCCAAATCATACGTCGCCGGGATCGGCGCGATCGCAGTCATCTCCGGTGAACGACGAACTCGTCACGTTCATGCTCGCTTGCCGTGCAACAACGCAAATTCATTTCACCGCCGCCGACATAGAGTTTGACGCAACGCACGCGCCTGACGTCGATGCGCGGCGAGCAACGATGGATCTCTCGAAATGCCGCGAACTGCTGGCGACATCAGTCTTGAACACGACACTCCGGAGCTCGCCCGCTCCTATCATGAAGCGGGACTCGTTCAATTTCGCCACGGCAAGTTCCTGATCGGGCCGCTCGCCATCAAGTCCGGCGAGCACATACTCGACATCGGGACGGGAACCGGCCGGCTTGCGGAATTCGTGGCCGGACTGGTCGGTCCGGACGGCCGCGTGATCGGTATCGACCCACTTGCCGGCCGCATCGAAATTGCGCGCCTTCGGCAGGGGGATAACCTCCAGTTCGCCACCGGGCGCGCCGAAGAACTGTCGCGCTTCGACGACTCGCAGTTCGACGCGGTCTATCTCAATAGCGTCTTCCATTGGATTTCCGACAAGGATCGCGCGCTGCGGGAGATCCGGCGCGTGCTCAAGCCCGGCGGCCGCCTCGGATTGAATGTGCAGGATCCGTCCAAGCCGCACCAGTCGCGGCTGCTGCTTCGTCGCGCCATCATCGAGGCGGGTCTTGCCGGCGATCGCCAGGACTCCAACCCGGTGCTCGGATCGACCGACGAGGAGCTCAAATCGCTGTTCGCGGCACATGGCTTCGCCGGCTACCGCAGCGAGCTGCGCGCGCTGATCGATATCCACGACGATGCGGCATCGCTGCTGCAGTGGTCGGAAGCGAGCGCATTCGGAAATTTCCTCGAAGCGTTCACCCCTCACGAGCGCGAACTGGTGCGCCGCACCTTCGCGCGCCTTGTCGAAGAAAAGCGCACGCCCGAAGGTTTGAAGCTGGAGCGCTACCTGCGCTTCGCGTTCGCGCACAAGGCGCCGTCCCACCAATAATAATCAGCAAAACTCACGAGATCCGAGATGAGCAAACGACAGCTTTCCCTTAACCTCTTTATTTATCCCGGCGGCCATCACGAGGCGGCGTGGCGCTACAAGGGGTCTGCGGCGGATCGCATCCTTGACGTCAGCTATTACCAGGAGCTGGCGCAGCGTGCCGAGGCGCAGAAATTCGACGCGATCTTCTTCGCCGACGGCCCCGTGCTCGCCGACAATGTTCGCTACGCACAACGCTTCCGGTTCGAGCCGATCACCTGGCTGGCCGCGATCGCCGTCGCCACGAAACGGATCGGCCTGATCGCGACCGCGTCGACGACCTATACCGAGCCCTACAATCTGGCGCGCCTGTTCGCGTCACTCGATCACCTCAGCGGCGGCCGGGCCGGCTGGAACATCGTCACGACCAGCACGGCACAGGCGGCGCAGAACTTTGGCTTGCCCGAGCATCCACCTCACCACGAACGCTACGAGCGGGCGCGGGAATATATCGATGTCATCACGCGGCTGTGGGACAGCTGGGAAGACGACGCCGTGGTGAACGATCCCGCATCCGGCATTTTCGCCGACACGGGAAAGATCCATCCGATCGATCACGTCGGAAAGCACTTCCGGGTGCGCGGCCCGCTCAACATCTCGCGGACGCCGCAGGGACGGCCGGTCTATGTCCAGGCGGGTTCGTCTGATGACGGACGCGCCTTTGCCGCGCGCTATGCCGAAGCGATCTTCACCGCGCATCAGACGCTGGCGAGCGCCCAGGAGTTTTATGCGGACATCAAGCGGCAGGCACGCGCGTTCGACCGCAGCCCCGATCAGGTCAGGATCCTGCCGGGCATCAGTCCGTTCATCGCTAGCACGCAGGCCGAAGCCGACCTGTTGCAGGACGAGTTCAACGAGCTGATCCAGCCGGAATACTCGTTGACCCAACTTCGCCAGATGATCGGGCTCGACCTCTCCGGCTTCGACCTCGACGGTCCCTTTCCGCGCCACCTGATCGACACCGGCAGCGCCCGCGGGGTCGCCAGCCGTTTCAAGCTCGTGGTCGACATCGTCGATCGCGAGCAGCCGACCATCCGCCAGCTCGTGCAGCGTCTCGCCGGGGCGCGCGGCCACTGGGTGATCGCGGGCCCGCCGGAGAAGATCGCCGACAACATCCAGACCTGGTTCGAGAATGGCGCGGCCGACGGCTTCAACGTGATGCCGCCCTGGCTACCCGGCGGATTCGACATCTTCGCCGAGCAGGTCGTGCCGATCCTGCGCAAGCGCGGCCTGTTCCGCGACGAGTACAGCGGCACGACGCTGCGCGACCATTACGGACTGAGCCGGCCGCAAAGCGTGTTTTCCGGATCGATCAAGGCGATCGCCTGACGTGATCGAAACCGCCGACCCCGCGTCGGCCGGATCGCTCTTTGCCCACAGTCTAAGGATTTGAGAATTCAATGACCACTGCGCGCGTCCTGTTGCTTTCGACCCTGCTCATTGTCGGTGCTCTTACCGGCGCCGCCCTGCACGCGGAGACATCAGCCAAATCCGATCTGAAAGTCGGCTTCGTGCCGGGCCCCTACATCGACGAATTCAAGGTTGGCGTCGCGCCGGAACTCGAGAAGAAGGGCTACCGTGTCCGCTATGTCGAGTTTTCGACCGGGCTGGAAGCCAACAACGCGGTGTTCAAGGGCGAGATCGACGCCAACGTCATGCAGCACACGATCTTCCTGAACTCGTACAACGAGCGGCAGCAAACCGACCTCGTCGGCATCGTCCACGTCCCGACGCCCCCGATGGGGCTTTACTCGAAGAAGCACCCGGTCGGCTCGCCGATCAAGCCCGGTTCGACCGTGGCCGTGCCCAACGATCCCGTCAATCTGCAGCGTGCGCTCTGGATCCTGCGCGATCTCGGCCTCGTCGAGATTCGCGACTCCAAGCCGGTCGATGTCAGCGAACTGGACGTGATCAAGAACCCCGGCGGCATCAAGATCGTGCCGCTGGAAGCGGCACAGGCGGCGCGCGCGCTCGATGACGTTGATTTCGCCGCCATCCAGGGCAACTTCGCGATCTACAGCGGCTTGAAGCTGACCAATGCATTCGCCCTGGAGAAGATGACAACGCCCTATATCAATGTGGTCGCGGTGAAGCAGGCCAATGCGGGCTCGCCGTGGGCGCAGGACATCGTCGCCGGCTACAAATCACAGACGTTCAAGACCACGATCCTGTCCGACCGCTTCTATGACGGGTTTACCTTGCCGGATTACCTGAAGCGCTAGACCCAGCCACCATCGACGATGTGGCTCTGGTTGGTGCAGGCACCGCTGTCATCGGCGGCGAAGAACAGCACGACGCGGGCGATATCATCAGGCACGAGCTTGCGCTTGAGGCATTGGCGCTGCATCAGTTCGGCCACGCCTTCAGACGTCAACCACAGATCCTGCTGCCGCTGGGTCATGATCCATCCGGGCAGGATGGAATTGACCCGTATGTTGTGCGGCCCGAGATCGCGGGCTAGCGCCCGGGTGAGGCCCTGAACGGCTGATTTGGCCGTTGTGTAGCAGGGCATGTTGCCCTGGCCGATCACCCAGCTCACCGAGCCGATGTTGACGATCGAACCGCCCCCTGCCTGCTTCATGTCCGGCGCGACCGCCTGGGCGCTGAAGAACTGGTGCTTCAGGTTGACGGCGATCCGCTCGTCCCAGAATTCCGGTGTGACGTCCTCGATCGCGTGACGATCATCGCGGGCCGCATTGTTGACCAGGATGGTGACCGGCCCGAGCGCCTCGCGGATGCCGGCGACCGCGCGCCGCAGCGCGCCGATGTCGCGCAGATCGGCATGTTCGAAGTGCACGCGGGCTTGTGCCCTGAGATCGGACAGTAGCTGCTCCGACGACGTCAGATCGATATCGATGAATCCGACCCGCGCGCCCTGGCCGATGAACCGGCGGACGATCGCCTCGCCGATGCCGGAACCGCCGCCGGTGACCAGTACGGTCCGGTCCTTGAGACTTGGATAGATGGCGCCCTGCATTGGCATCCTCTCGATATTGGCGCCTGAAGGGCGTCGGTTGCGTTGCTGCGGCTCAGGCAAAAGGGCCACAGATTCCGAGGTTCACTCGGTTGTCTCCATGAGGCTGCGGTCCACGACCCGCAGCGTCCGCCGCACCATGCCGTCGACGATGGTCGCCGACTCGCTTGGACGCACATATATTGCCGTGGACTTGAGCAGCCACGGCAGCACCGCCTGGTCGAGCCTCTCCTCATAGGCACTGCGCATCATGTCGAATGCCTGCAGGCCGGGACCTGCGAGGATGACATGATGCGGGCGCAGCACCGATATCGTCGTGGCGACCGCTTCGGCAAGCGCGTGACCCGCCTGCTGGAACAAGTGCTCGAGACGGGAATCGCCGCTCCGCGCCCGATCGCGCAACAGAGCCATCTGCGCCTCGGACGGTTGCTGCGACGCCGCCGGCGGCAGGTCGAGAAAGGTGCGGGCATCGCGGTAAAGCGCATAGTCGGCAAGATGGGCCTCGATGCAGCCGCGCTGACCGCAGCGGCATTGCGGGCCGTTCAGCGCCAATTTGACATGACCGATCTCACTGCCCGCGCCGGCACCCCAGCGCGCTTCACCGTCGACAATGATGCCCATGCCGACGCCGTGGCCCACCATGATCGTGGCCGTGAGGCCCTGCGCCAGTGCCGGTTCGGCGGCAGCGAGGGACAGCGCGACCGCGACCGCGTCGTTCGCCATCACGACTTCGACAGCGAACGCCTGGTGGATCGGCTTGGCAAGATCGACGTCGGTGATCGACAGCGCCGGGCTCCACAGATGCCGGCCGGTATCGCCGTCGACGATGCCCTGCAGCGCTATTCCGATTCCGAGCAAGCGATGTCGCGGCGTGGCGGTCGCCTCAAGCATGGCGTCGATCTGTGCGATCACGAACTCGCATAGTGCGCTTGCATCGAGCGCGCGCGTCGCGAGTTCAAGTCGCGATTGCGCCAGGGCGGAGCCGCTGAAATCGGCGATCAGTGTCTCGACCAGATTCATGCGCAGCGAGACCGCGATGATGCGGCCAAATTCGGGATTCAGGGTCAGCAGGACTGCCGGCCGGCCGCGGCGACGGCCACCATCCGCGTCCTCTTCGTCGGCGTCGTCGGGCCACAGCGTCGCCGCATCTGTCTCGGCTTCGCACAGCAGGTCCTCCGCCATCAGCTTCGACGTGATGGCCGAAATGGCGGGGAAGCTCAGGCCCGTGCTGCGTGCGAGCTCGACCCGCGGCAACGGCCCCTGGCGTCGCAGTACCTCGACGAGACGGCCGGGGTTCGATCCGCGGGCCAGGCTCGAAGCACGTCTCAACGGCTCGGGCTGTTCGTTCATATTGCGCTTTTTAATTCGCTTGATGAAATTATTCAACGCAGGCTACTCGTTTGTGGGTCAAAAAGCGCGGATAGCGACTGAAAAACATCACTCCCATACTATTATTGGCCGAAGGCGTGATCATGAACATCCTTGACTGGACATTTTGTCGCGCTAATTTATTAGTTACGTGAATAAAATAAGGCGTGAAAAGCGCCGGGCGTGAAATCCCCTCACCGGGGGTGTCGACAGGGAGGTGCATATGAATGTCTCAACCAGAAAATTGATCGTGCCGCTCATGGCGGGCGCTGCCGCGCTCGCCATGGCGACGGGGGTAGCACAGGCACAGCAGAAAAAGACCATCGCGCTGGTGACCAATGTCGCGGCCGACTTCTGGACCATCGCGGGCCGTGGGCTTGAGAAGGCGCAGAAGGAGCACCCGGACTACAATATCGAATTGATCGTCACCAATGAAGGGACGGCGGCCGGCCAGCGGCGCGAACTGGACGATCTGCTGGTGCGCGGCGTCGCCGGTATCTCGATCTCGGTCGACGATGCACCGCATGCAACCGAAGAACTCAACAAGGTTGCGGCCAAGACCGTGCTGATCACCACGGACAGCGACGCGCCGCAGAGCAATCGCCTCGCCTATATCGGCACCGACAACGTCGCGGCGGGGCGACAGGCCGGCGAGGAGATCAAGAAGGCGCTGCCGAACGGCGGCAAGATCGCACTGTTCGTCGGAACGATGGACGCCGACAACGCCCGCGAGCGGGTGCAGGGCATCAAGGAAGCGATCGCCGGCACCAAGGTCGAACTGGTCGACGTGTTCACCGACCAGGTGGACTTCGCCAAGGCCAAGGCGAACATGGAGAACGTGCTCGTCAAATATCCCGACATCGCGCTGCTGTCCGGCCTATGGAGCTACGAGACGCCGCTGATCTATGACGCGGTGAAGGCCGCAGGCAAGGCCGGCAAGGTCAAGATCGCCGGCTTCGACGAGGACCAGCGGACGCTGCGCGGCATTTCCGACGGCACGATCGAAGCCACGGTCGTGCAGCAGCCCTACGAGTTCGGCTATCTCTCCGCCACCAACATCATCAAGACGCTGAACGGCGACAAGTCCTGGATTCCGAAGGACAGCAAGCTGATCGTGCCGACCAAGGTGATCAGCAAGACCAACGTCGCGGAGTTCGCCGCACATCTGAAGGAACTGCTCAAGAAGTAACGTCAGTCGGCTTCAACGCCCGGCCGCCACAGGCCGCCGGGCGTTGTGCAGGAGGACATGCGAATGGCGGAAACGCTGCTGGAACTCAGCGGAATCAGCAAGACCTATCCCGGCGTCAGGGCGCTCGACGACGTCAATTTGCGCGTCAATCGCGGCGAGGTGCTGGGCCTGATCGGCGAGAACGGCGCCGGCAAATCGACGCTGATGCGCGTGCTGGCCGGCGTGATCGCGCCGAGCACCGGCGTGATCCGCATCGGCGGCACCGAGCACGCCCGGATGACGGTGACCGAGGCGACGCGATGTGGCATCGCCTTCGTGCACCAGGAACTGAACCTGTTCGACAATCTCGACGTCGCGGCCAATGTCTTCATCGGACGCGAGAAGCTGGCCGGCGGCCCGCTGAAGCTGGTGGACAATGTGCAGATGCACGCCCGCGTGATGCCGCTGCTGGAACGGCTGGGCGCCGATTTCACGCCGGGCACGCTGGTCGAGAATTTGTCGATCGCGGAGCGTCAGATGGTGGAGATAGCCAAGGCGCTCTCGATCGACGCCCGCGTCATCATCATGGACGAACCGACCTCCAGCCTGACGATTTCGGAGACGGAGCGGCTGCTTGAGGTGATTGCCGACCTGAAGACGCACGGCATCTCGGTGATCTACATCTCTCACCGGCTCGGCGAGATCATGAGCTGCGCCGATCGCGTCGTGGTGCTGCGCGACGGGCGCACGGTGGGGGAATTGGCGCGCGACGAGCTCAGCCACGCCGGCATGATCCGGCTGATGATCGGCCGCGACCTGAAGGCGCTGTATACACCGCCGTCCTGCACGCCGCAGCCCGGCGGCTGCGATATCGCCGGCGTCGTGACCACTGCCTTTCCCGACCGGCAGATCAATCTGTCCGTGCGGCGCGGCGAGATCCTCGGCCTCGCCGGGCTCGTCGGCGCCGGCCGCACCTCGCTTGCCCGCGCGGTGTTCGGCGTCGATCCGCTGCTGGGCGGCGAGATCCGGATCGACAACGCGCCGGTCGGCGTCGCCTCGCCGCGGGACGCGATCAGGCAAGGGATCTACCTGGTGCCGGAGGATCGCAAGAAATCCGGTCTGGTGCTGGAACTGCCGATCCGGGAGAACGTGACGCTCGCGAGCCTGCTGGATCATGCGCGGATGTGGCTGGTCAACGGGGCGGCCGAGCGCAGAATCGCCAAAGACCAGGCCAGGCGGCTGTCCATCAAGGCGCCGAGCATCGACATCGAAGCCGTGACGCTCTCCGGCGGCAACCAGCAGAAAGTAGTGCTGGGCAAGTGGCTCTCCATGCAGCCGCGCGTGATGTTCTTCGACGAGCCGACCCGCGGCATCGATGTCGGCGCCAAGAGCGAGATCTATGCGCTGATGCGCAGCCTCGCCGACCAGGGCGTCGCGATCGTGATGATCTCCTCGGACATGGAGGAAGTGATCGGCGTCTCCGACCGGGTGGCGGTGATGCATGAAGGCAGTGTCAGCGGCGTGATCGAGCGCGACCAGTTCAGCGAATACAACGTGTTGAGGCTGGCGGTCGGCCAGGCGCTCGAAACCATGGAGGCCGCTGCGCCATGATGAAGAAGGAACTCGGCCTGTTCTTGCTGCTGGCGGTGATCTCCGCCATCACCGGCGCGATCAATCCGGCCTTCCTGTCGTTCGTGAATCTGCTGAACATGGCCAATCTGATCGGCCTGTTCGGCGTGTTCGCGCTCGGTGAAGGCCTCGTCATCATCACCGGCGGAATCGATCTTTCGCTCGGCTCGATGTTCGCGCTACTCGGCGTCATCTTCGTCGACCTGCTGACGACCTATCAGGTGCCCTGGCCGTTCGCGCTGGTGCTGGTCCTGATGGGCGGGCTTGCGCTGGGCGGCATCCAGGGCTTCCTGATTACACGGCTGAAAATGCAGCCCTTCATCGTGACGCTGTGCGGGCTGCTGATCTATCGCGGCGCCGCGCGCTATTACACCAGCGATTCGACGCGCGGCTTTGGCTACGGCGACGAGGCGAGCACCCTGAGCAATATCGCCTCCGGCAATATTGCGGGCATCCCGAACACCTTCATCTTCCTGATCATCCTTGCGCTGATCCTCGGCGTGCTGTTGCACCGCTCGGTCTACGGGCGCTGGCTTTATGCCGTGGGCAAGAACGAGGAAGCGGCGCGCTTCTCCGGCATCAACACCAACCTCGTGATCGCCACCGCCTATGTCATCAGCGGCGGGCTCGCCGGCGTCTCGACCGTGATGTTCGTGTTCTACACCAACTCGGTTTCTCCGAGTTCCTTCGGCAACTTCTACGAACTCTATGCGATCGCGGCGGCCGTCCTCGGCGGCTGCAGCCTGCGCGGCGGCGAGGGCTCCATTCTGGGCATCGTGCTCGGGACGGCGTTGCTGCAGGTGCTGCAGAACCTCGTGAACATCCTCGGCATTCCCAATTCGCTGAACTTCGCGGTGATGGGGACCGTGATCCTGATCGGTGTGCTGGCGGATCAGCAATTGCAGGCCCGTCGACGGCGCAAGGCCGCGCTCGCAGGCCTCGCCCGCACTGCACCAAGATCGAAGGAAAGCACAATTCTGCAAGGCGCAGCTTCGCATAGCGCAGCTGCGTTGCCGACGACGACGGGCGATCAGGCATGACAACTCGAAAAGGAAGAACCCGGACCGGGAATATGGTCGCGGCGGCTTGAGTAGAGGAACGAGGGGAAGGAGTTCGAGGCGCAAGATCGATCAAGCTCGCGGCGCTCGTATCCAATTTGGCGCAGCAAGCCTGGCCCAGTGAGCCGCAGGCAGACCCTCGCGACCGTCTCGGAGGGCTTTGCGTGCGCGAATTCCATCTCTGATTGATAGAGCGATGAATTGAAACTATCGCGTTCCCCGCTGAAGGGCTTTGGGCGGGAACGTGGCACAAAAATAGACAAAGCCGGGGACGCTGGGAGTGCAGAAAATGTCACTTAGGTCTGTAAACACCGCGCGGGCGTGCGGCGTGGGGATGGCGTTGGCGTTGTTATCTCTGTTCAGCGGCGGCGGCGCGCATGCGGCCGATCTCATGACGAAGGCTCCGCCGGTGCCTTACACCGAGACCGATGACTTCTGGACAAGACCATATCTGTTCGGCGATCTCGGCAGGACGCAACTAAAGGAGCGAGGGATCTCGCTGGCCCTGACGCTGGGCGACGAAGCCGTCGGCAATTTGTCGGGCGGCAACAGGAACACTGCGACCCAAGCCGGACAGCTTTTCTTTCAGGCCAAGTTCGACATGGCAAAACTTGCCGGCATCCATGGCGGCACGGTTGGCCTCACGCTGGTCGACCGCTTCGGCCGCAACCTGAATGACGAGGCGGGAATTCCGGCGCTCCAACTAACCAACGAAGTGTTCGGCCGCGGCAGCATTCTTCGCCTGACCGAACTCTACTACTCGCAGAAGCTGCTCGATGATCGCCTTGAACTCAAGGGCGGCCGTCTCCCGGTCGGCTCCGACTTCTTCTTTGGTCTCTGCGAGTTCATCAACCTGACCTTCTGCGGCGGCCAGCCCGGCAACATCCAGGGTGGCTACATCTACAATTGGCCGGTGAGCCAATGGGCCGGTGTGGTGCACTACAACTTCGCCAAGGAATGGCAGCTCTCGGTCGGCGTCTACGACGCCAACCCGAACTACCTGACGACGTCGGACTCCGCGACTTACTTCCTGCCGGGTGTCCCCGGCTCTAGCCCCGCCTCGGGCGTGCTGGTGCCGGTTGAGGTGGTCTGGGCGCCGAGCGGTCCGTTGAACGGGACCTGGAGATTTGGCGGCTGGTATGACAGCGCATCGACAATTGATGGCGGCCTGCCGGGGATCATTGCGATCTCTCCGGGCACCGGCGGCGTCTCGGACCAGAATCTCGGGAGATTCGCGCGGTCGTTATGGCGTCTATGAATCGATCCTGCAGCGGCTGACGGTTGAAGGTCCCAAGGCACAGGGCTGGTACACCTTCCTCAATACGACCGTCGCCGACCACCGCACGTCGTACCAGGATTACCAGATCGCATTCGGCTTCAGGCACACCGGAACGTTCGCCTCGCGCCCGGAGGACGAAGTCGGCTTTGCGGTCGGTACGACCCATGTGAATACGGCTGCGC
The DNA here is from genome assembly GCF_051547665.1 of Bradyrhizobium sp. BR 1433. Lineage (NCBI taxonomy): Bacteria > Pseudomonadati > Pseudomonadota > Alphaproteobacteria > Hyphomicrobiales > Nitrobacteraceae > Bradyrhizobium > Bradyrhizobium sp. BR 1433. The sequence goes on along the minus strand of NZ_JBPUGG010000001.1, from coordinate 6,781,214 downwards.
TCACGCCCAACGCCGGAGGAAACGAAGTTCCGATCGAAGCCTGGTACGGGTGGCAGGCGACGGGCTGGATGAACCTGAAGTTCGACGCCCAGTATGTGATGCATCCTGGCGGGCGCGGGTACAATGCCGCCGGCGTGAAGACCGACAACGCCTGGATTCTCGGTCTGCGCACGCTGGTGCACTTCTGAGCGGAGGTGGCCAGCATGCTTGAGCAAAGCCAGCCATGGTAACCCCTCACGACGCCGGGCAAGCAGTCCTGGAGTTGAAGGGCATCGGCAAGGAGTTCGGCGCCATTCGCGCGTTGCATGGCGTCGACCTCCGCGTGTCGCCCGGCGAGGTGGTCGGCCTGATGGGCGACAACGGCGCCGGCAAGTCGACGCTCGTCAAGATCATTGCCGGCAACTTTCCGCCAAGTCGCGGCGAGATCCGCTTTGACGGCAAGGCGGTTCATTTCGCCCGTCCGATCGATGCCCGTGCGGTCGGCATAGAAGTGGTCTACCAGGACCTCGCACTCGCCGACAATCTCACTGCGGCGGCCAATGTCTTCCTCGGCCGCGAGCTCAAGCGCAAGCTTCGGTCCATTCGCCTTGCTCGACCACAAGGCGATGGCAGCGCGCGCGCTGCAGCTGTTCGGCGAGCTGCGCTCGGAGACCCGCCCGCACGATCTCGTCAAGCAGATGTCGGGCGGCCAGCGCCAGGCGGTCGCGATCGCGCGGACGCGGCTCTCCAACGCCAGGCTGGTGATGATGGACGAGCCGACCGCCGCGATTTCGGTTCGCCAGGTCGAGCAGGTCCTCGGCCTGATCCATCGCCTGAAGGAACAGGGCGTCGCGGTCATGCTGATCTCGCACCGCATGCCCGACGTGTTCGCTGTCTGCGACCGCGTCGTCGTCATGCGGCGCGGCGAGAAGCGCGCCGACAAGGCGATCGGCGACACCAGCCCCGAGGAAGTCACCTCCCTCATCACGGGAGCGAAGGAGGCTGCGTGATGGCCACGCCCCTGGAATCTCCCTCACCTTCACCAATGTCGGCAAGGCCAGATGGTGGCGCAGCGGCCTGTTCGCCTCGCAGACCGGCTACGTCCTGCTGGCGCTGGCGGCGCTGTTCGTGCTGATGAACTTCGCCAGCCCCTATTTCCTGACCGCAGGCAACATACAGAATGTGGCGAAGAACTTTTCCTTCATCGCCATCGCCACGCTCGGCATGACCTTCGTCATCATCACGGGCGGCATCGATCTCTCGGTCGGCTCCGTGATGTGCTTTTCAGCGATGACCACCTCAATGGTGATGACGCACGTCTCGACACCGGGCATGCCCGGCGCGGAGTGGTTCGTGCATTTAGCCCCTGACGGCAAGACCGTGATTGCCAATATGCCCGGCTTGATTCTGCTCGTCTCGGTTCTGGCGGGGCTCGGCGTCGCGCTGATTGTCGGCCTCGTCAATGGCTTCTGCATCGCGGTGCTTGGACTGTCGCCGTTCGTCACCACGCTCGGCATGCTCTCGATCGTGCGCGGCCTGGGCTACGTCGTCTCCAACGGCCGCGGCAGTTTTCCCGGCGGCCCCGACGCCGAATATTTCTACACGCTGACATCCGGCGTTGTGTTCGGCATGCCGGCGCCGTTCATCTATCTCGTGGTTCTCGCGCTGGCGATGGCGGTCGTGCTGCATCACACTGGTTTCGGCCGCCACGTCTTTGCCGTCGGCGGCAACGAGAAGGCGGCCGCGCTGACCGGCATTTCGGTCGTCCGGGTGAAGATCGAGATCTGCGTGATCTGTGCGCTCGCGGCGGGTCTGCAGGGCATCATCGTCTCGGGCTGGCTGGGATCGGCGCCGGCGAACATGGCGACATCCTATGAGCTCAACGTGATTGCAGCAGCTGTCATCGGTGGCGCCAATCTCGCGGGCGGCGCCGGCGGCCCGCTCGGGGCCATTGTCGGCTGCGTGCTGCTCGAGGTGATCCGCAACGGCCTCGTGCTCGCGCAGGTCAACTCGTACTGGCAGCAGACCCTGGTGGGCGTGATCATCATCGCCGCGGTGCTGGTCGATCGTCTCCGGTCGCGCATGGCCTGAAGAGTTCGTCCTGGAGGATCATGGATGTCCGCCTATCCGCCTCCCGGAGCCGCAGATTTGAACGGATAGGCACGATAAGAAATGTGGAGGGAAACAATGAGAAAGGCACTTCTGGCCGCTGCGGTCCTCGCCATGATGGCAACGCCTGGCCTGGCCCAGAGCTACAGATTCGTGATCGTGCCCAAGGCCATGAACAACCCGTTCTTCGATTTCGCGCGCGACGGCTGCCAGAAACGCGCCAAGGAGCTCGGCAACATCGAATGCATCTACAAGGGTCCTGTCGAGCACGAGCCGGCGACGCAAGCGCAGATCATCCAGGATTTCGTCACTCAAAAGGTGGATGGCCTGGCCATCTCGGTTGCCGACGTTGCCGCGATGACCAAGTCGATCGAGGCGGCAAGTGCAGCCGGCATTCCCGTCATCACCTTCGACTCGGACGCGCCGGGCTCGAAGCGGATTGCCTATATCGGCACCGACAACAAGGAGTTCGGCCTCGCGCTCGGCAAGCAATTGCTGAAGCTGCGGCCTGATGGCGGCAGATACGCGATGATCTCCGGCGGGCCGGGTGCGGAGAACCTGGCCGAGCGGGTCGACGGCGTGCGCGAGGCACTCAAGGGCTCGAAGTGGACCGAGGTCGGGGGCTCGCCCACCTTCTGCAACGACGATCCCGCGCTCGGCGTTCAGCAGATGACCGATCTGCGCACCGCTGCTCCCGACCTTGCAGCCATCATCCCGGTCGGTGGCTGGCCGATGTTCGCGCCCGAAGGCTTCAAGGCGTTCGCCAGCAAGAGCAAGAAGGACATGGACGCCGGCGAGTTCACGCTCGTCGTGGCCGACACCCTCAAGATGCAGCTTGAGCTTTTGAATGAGGGTTACGCCAATGCGCTGATCGGCCAGCGCCCGTTCGAAATGGGCGAGAAAGCGATGGACACGCTGCTTGCCATCAAGAAAGGCCAGAAGGCGCCGCCGATCATCCACACCGGTCTCGACGTTGTGACGAAGGACAACGTCGCGGCGATGCTGAAATAGGCGCGCAGGCAGCCCGAGCGGGGCGGCATGGATCCGGACCTGTGCTCGCGGCCGACCGACATCGGTATCCCGCCGGGCAGATCCCGGCGGCCATCATCAATGGCGGCGCCATCGCATCTGACGAGCGCTAGGGAACGATGTGGGTGCCGGTCTCGCCGGTCAGCGCGGCCATTGCGCAATTGAGGTGGCTGATGATCGCGCGCTTGCCACCACCTTCGAGAAAGCGGATGGCGGCATCGACCTTGGGCCCCATGCTTCCCGGCGGAAAATGGCCCTCGCGATGATAGGCCTTAATCTGCGCCAGGCTGACCTGATCCAGCTCCCTCTTGTCGGGCTTGCCAAAATTGATCGCGACGCGGGGCACCGCGGTCAGGATCAGCAGTTCTTCGATACCAAGCACGTTGGCGATATGGGCCGAGGTCAGATCCTTGTCGATCACTGCCGGCACGCCGGTGCGCACGCCCCGTTCGTCGCGGATCACGGGCATACCGCCGCCGCCGCCTGCGATGACGATGGTGCCGCGCTTGACCAGCGCGTCGACCAGCGAAATGTCGCAGACATGTTTGGGTTTCGGAGACGGCACGACATGGCGCCAGCCACGCCCGGAGTCCTCGCGCATTTTCCAGTTCAACTCGGCGCTGATGCGCTGGGCTTCCTGCTCGGTGAAAAACGGTCCGACGAACTTGGTCGGATTGGCGAAGGCGGGATCGTTGGCGTCGACCTCGACCTGGGTCAGCAGGCTGGCGACGTGCCGGCCGTTGCCATGCGCGCGCAAGACGTTCTCAATCGCCTGCATCAGAAGATAGCCGATGCCACCCTGGCTGTGCGCGACGCAGATGTCCATCGACATCGGCGGGATCCGGCTCATCGTCAGCATCTGGCGCATCATGATCTTGCCCACCACCGGCCCGTTGCCGTGGGTGATCACCAGTTCGTTGTCGAGTTCGGCGAGCGGCAGCAGCGCCTCGGCCGTATGCTGGGCGACGGCTTTCTGCTCGTCCGAGGTGCCGCTGATGTCTTCGGGGTGGACGGCATTGCCGCCGATCGCGATCACGAGACGGCGCGGGACCTCATTGAGTGTTCGCATAGCGCGGCATCCTGACGTCGTTGACGGAAAAAGCGAGAGCAAGGTCGCAGGCCTGGGCATTCGACGGCGCCACCACGATGCCGGCGTCCTCGAGCAGCCTGATCTGCGCCGAACGCAACTGGCGATCGAGCTCGGTCCCCGTCACCGACGCAACCAGGACCGGCACGTCATCCGCGCGGCCCGCCACGACAGCCGCAAGATGCGCTGCCGGATTGTCATGTGCGCCGTATCCGATCACGAGATCGAGCAGGATGACGGCGACCGCGGGATCGACCAGCGCCGCCCGCAAGGCATCGTCGCGCACCGAGGGATCGATCATCGGATGCGGCCGGCCCTGGGTATATTCGTCGGCCCCGAGGTCGACGATGCGGTCCCTCCCCTGCGCTTCCGGGTCGCTGAAATGCGGGACGCCGGGAATGGCGGCATTCGATGCCACCTTGCGACCGCCCGCGGCAAGGATCACCTGAGCCTCGGCACAGAGGGTGCCGCCAGCGAACAGCCCTTCGATCCGCTGCGCCGCCTTGCGTCGCGGCGGCAAACGCGCAGCCACGGCGGCAGCGTCGAACTTGCCGCCAATGCTCCGGCCGTTGCCGAGGGTTTTCTCGGCCGCTTCCCTCAACGTACCGGCAAAGCGTGCATTCGACGGCAGATCCGCCGAGGCGGCGCCGATGAAGCACACCGTGTAGGGCTTCGAGCTGTTTCCGATCCGGCCGAGCACAGCCCGGGCGACGTCCGGATGCGGCGGCTTGGAGATGAGCACGACGCGATCGGTCTCGGGATCGGCATCAAGGGCGTCGATCGCCATCAATGTCGTGATGCCGCCGATCTCCTTCTTCAAATCCCGTCCGCCGACGCCGATAGCGTGGGAAATGCCTTCGCCCGCCTCGGACAGCAGGCACGACACCTCCTGCGTCCCGGTCCCGGATGCGCCGATGATCCCGATCCTGCCGCGCTTCAGTCGGTTGGCGAAGGCGAGCGGCGCGCCGCCGATGACCGCCGTGCCGCAGTCCGGCCCCATCATCAAGAGGCCCGCTTCGCGCGCCTGCTGTTTCAGCGACAATTCATCCGCAATCGAGACATTGTCGCTGAACATCAGGACATGAAGTCCGCGGTTCAGCGCCTTGCGCGCTTCCGCCGCGGCGAACTCGCCGGGAACGGAGATCAGGGCGAGGTTGGCGGCGGGTGCGGCCTTGACGGCCGCGGCAATGCTGCGCGGCCGCCACGCTGCTTCGCCGGTGCTGCTCGTCTTTGGACGGTCGAGCGCCTTTTGCGCTTCGGCAAGCGCGGCACGTGCCGCCGCATCGCTTTCGGCTTTGATTGCTAGGATCAGATCATTGCCCTGCGCGATCACCTCGCCGTCGAGCAATCCGGCGTTGCGCAGGATCGCCTGGTTGGACGGCGTGCCCATCATCAGCGCGGCTTCGACGACGCCCGCCGCCGACGCGACCTCCCGCGACAACCGCATCAACGCCACCGAGTTCGAGATAGAAGCCCTTGCGAATTTCGTTCAGGACAAACGCGCTCATGACACCCCCAGATCTTCCGCAATGGCGAGGACGGCCTGCCGGAAGCAGGCCATCGGCGCCCGCACCACGCCGGCGCCGACCTGGCCGATGCCGGGCTCGCGATGCGCGATGCCGGTGTTGATGACCGGTGCAAGGCCGGTATCCACCACCAGGCGAACGTCGATACCGGTCGGCACGCCGGCAAAGTCGAGCGCGGGGATCGTCCATTCCGGATTCTGCCCGACGGTGATTTCACTCATTGCCCGCGTGAAATTGCCCGCCGACGACGGCGCCCCGGCGCCGATGAATCCGGCAACTGCCGGAGCTGCTGCCATCGCGAAGCCACCAAGCCCGACCGTCTCGACGATCGCGGAGTCGCCCATGTCAGGATTGGCATCCTTGCGCGAATAGCCCGGGAAATAGAGTCCTTCCGGCATTTCCACCGGCGCCGTGAACCAGCGATCGCCCAATCCGCTGACACGGACCCCGAAGTCGGTTCCGTTGCGGCACATCGCGGTCACCACCGTCGAACCGCGAATCCCGCTGGCGGGATCGGTCAGCGCTTTGCCCATCGCCATCGCGATGTTGAGAAAGAACTGATCGTTCTGCGCGATGAAGCCAATGCAGCTTGCGAGAACCTCGTTGTCCGTCGAGGTGCGCGCCAGCGCCGACCCGATCTCGCGCAGGAACACGCTGGAGCAGGCCAGGTTGCGCTGGTGCATTTCATCGCCCATCGAGAGTCCGCGCGCGATGATCGCCTTCAGGTCGATCCCGCCATGCGCGCGGATCGCCCTGGCCAGCACCGGCCCGAATACATCACGCAGCCAGCCGAGGCGGGCCAGCACGCTATCGTCATTGCCGCCGAAGCGCATAACCTTGCCAAGGCCCTCGTTGATGGCGCAGTAGGCGCGGTTGCCATATTTGATGTTCTCGACGACGAACACCGGCATGGAGACCGTGGTCATGCCGGTCATCGGACCGACCGCGCCGAAATGATGATTGGGGTGGAAGGCGACGCCGCCGCCGGCCGCGAGTTCGAAGGCGGCTTCAAGATCCGGAGCCCAGCCTTCGAATACGATGGCGCCTGCCACCGCGCCACGCATCGGACCGCACATTCGGTCCCAGGTGATCGGCGGCCCGGCATGAAGGATCATGCGTTCCTTCAACCCTTCCAGCACGTCGCGTGCCGGAACGATATCGATCAGCCTGGGCTCACCCTCGAGGATGCGGGCCAGCGCCTGCTTGTTGGCGTCTTCGATCAGCTTCATGGCCGCGCTCTCACGTACCGAGCTTGGCGAGCAGTGCCGCCGTTTTGGGATCGCCATCGGCAGGAGGCGTCCAGTCGACCTGTACGACCTCGACATCGCAGTCCCGCAAGTCCTTCACAAAGCCTGCCAGCCCGACGTTCACCACGCTCGGCTTGCTCATCAACAAACGCCCGCTCGGCGTCCCTTCCTGCTTGGTCACCACTTGCGGCCTCCCGAGATCCGATGCATCGATCTTAGTAAGAAAGTTTTTACTTTGTCAAACACGCAACCTGTCGTCCGAATTCCCGTTGTGTCGCATGATCGTTTAGGCCCCTGCGATTGATCGCGTCGGCGGGCCGTTGCCGGTGAGGCCGGCATGATGCAGCGCGCTGTCGTTGAGCAGCCGGCACTCGATCGCGCGCAACACCATCAGCGCACCTGCAAACGCATCCAGTCCGGAGCTTTGCCCGATCCGCGACAGCGCCGCGACCGCGGACTTGATACGATCGACCCGTCCGCCAATCGTCGCGTCGATGGCTTCATGGAGCGCCGCCGCCGCGAAGCCGAGCACGGCACTGTTCAGGTGGGCGGCACTGATCTGATTGGTGCGGCCGAGATGCGCGCGACAGGTCTTCCACAGCGCGTCGCGCGTGGCGAGACGGCCGAGGCCGGCGAGCGCGACCAGCGCGCCGCCGATCAGGTCGTCCCCGGATGGCGTGAGCCCGGAACCAAGTCCGATCAATTCGACGATCTCCGGGTAGTCACGCGGTACGCATCGCTCTCCGCGAAGCCCGGCCTCGATCAATCGTTTGAGCGCGGCGAGCCCCGGCGCCGCGGCAGCGAGCACCCGCGACGGCCTTGTGGGCGGCTCCGCGCCACCCGAGGTGGCCAGCCCCTGCTCGACCGGCAAGCGACGCCAGACCTGATCGACCATCGCAAGCCCTGCCCGCAAACTGTCGAGCGTCCATTCCGGCGAAGGCGGCGGCGCCCATACGGAGGCCGTCTCGAAGCCGGCAAACCGCATACCGTCCACGAGCAGCATCGTGTCGACGATCGCAACCTCTTGTCCGGGAACGAGCAGCCGCGGCTCAATCCCGGTGCACCGAAGATGCAGCGGGCCGGAGCCGAGGTCTTTGACACCGATGCAGATCCAGCAATCGTCGAGTACCGCATAAAGGCTGCGCTCGAACACCGCCGCAATGCGGCCGCGCCGTCCGCTGCGCAGCGCGCGACGCGCCAGCACGCCGACCTCGATCACGGCACCGCCGTCGAATCGTTCTGACACGGGCGCGCCTGGCAGGTCGCGAAACGTATTGCCTGGCCGCATCACACCGATCTCCCGCTGCGCAACCATGGTGTCAGGACGCGAGCACTGCGGTTCGCGGCATGCTACTCCCGTGGGCCTCTCCGCCGAGATAGGCGGCTTCAAGCGAGGGATCCTCCGCGATGATTTCGGCCGCACCGCTCTTCAGGATGGTGCCGGTCTCAAGCAGATAGGCCCTGTCGGCAAGCGCAAGGGCTTGCCCGGCCATCTGGTCGACCACGATCAGGGTCATCCCCTCGACGCGAAGCTGCTCGAACGAGGCGAACAACTCGTCGACGACAAGCGGCGCCAGTCCAAGCGACGGCTCGTCAAGCATGAAGACCTTGGGCGCGGTCAGGAGCCCACGCGCGACTGCGAGCATCTGCTGCTCGCCGCCCGACAAAAGGCCCGCGCGATGGTTGATGCGCTCCTTCAGGCGCGGAAAGCGGGCAAACATCGCGTCGATCTCCGCGTCGAGTTCGAGACCCTTGCGTGCGAAAGCGCCGAGCTGCAAGTTCTGCCGCACCGTCAGTTCCGGAAACACCTGACGTCCTTCAGGCACCAGCACGATGCCGGCCCTGGCGCGGATATGCGCCGGCATCTTGTCGACGCGGGCGCCGGACAGCCGGATCTCGCCGACCGACCGCGGTGGTTCGAGACCGGCAATCGAGCGCATCAGGGTGGTTTTGCCCGCTCCGTTGGCGCCGAGTACGGCGATGGCCTCGCCGGGCGCGACGGCAAGGTCGATCCCACCGAGCGCCCGCGACAGGCCATAGAAGGCATCGAGCGCGCGGACTTCGAGCGCCGTGCCTTGTTTCGCCAGGCGCGGCGCGCGGCGCCGCTCACCCGACGGCGCATCGCCGAGATAGGCCTTGCGGACCAGCGGATCGTTGCGGATCGCCGCCGCATCGCCGATCGCGATGCGCTTGCCCCCATCGAGAACGACGATGAGGTCGCTCAGCGACATGATCATCGGCATGTCGTGCTCGACGATGATGACCGCGATCCCGGTCTCCGCGATGCGACGGAGCAGAACCGTCAGCCGCTGCTTGTCGCCCTTCGAAAGACCCGCGGCCGGCTCGTCGAGCAACAGGACCTTCGGACGCAAGGCGAGCGCCCTCGCGATCTCGACCAGTCGCTTCTCGCCATGGGGCAGCGCGTCCGCGCGTCTGCTCAAATCGCCGTCGACACCCGCAAAGCGCAACAGCGACCGCGCAAGGCGCTCCTGCGCGTCATTGTGCAGCGCGGACACGATGTTACCGAGCTTGCCGGCCGTCGCCGCCAGCAGGACATTCTCGATGATCGAGAGCGAGCCGAAGAGCTGCGTCGTCTGGAACGTTCGCGCCACTCCGACACGCGCAAGCTGGTGCGACGGCAAGCCGGTGACGTCGCGGTCGCCAAGCTTCACGGTGCCGGATTTCGGGCGGTAGAAGCCGCAAAGCAGATTCAGCGCGCTGGTTTTCCCCGCACCATTGGGGCCGATGACGCTGGTTACCGTGCCGGGTTCCGCGGTAAACGAGACGTCCTGCACGGCGCGGACACCGCCGAACGAGATCGAGAGGTTTGCGACGTCAAGACGCGACGCGCTGCTGGTTCCGATGCTGAGGTCGGCGACCGGCTCGACGGCCCCCGCGCCCGTATCGGCCTTCGATCCCGCCGGCAGGAACCTTGCCGCGAATTGCTCGATCAGCCCCATGATGCCCGAGGGCGCGACCCGCAGCACGGCGAAGAGCAACACGCCAAAGGCAAGCAGACGATACTCCGCGAGATCGGACAGCATTTCCGGCAGCAGCACGACGAGCGCCGCCCCGATCACCGGCCCCAGCGCCGAGCCGGCGCCGCCGACCATGACGCCGAACAGCAGCAGGATCGATTGCAGAAAGGGGAACGAACTTGGACTGATATAGCCCTGGAGGGGCGCAAATAGCGCCCCCGCCAGTGCCATCGCTGCGGCCGAGATGATGAACGCCACGGTGCGGACCCGCACGAGATCAATGCCGATCGAGCGCGTCGCAACCTCGGTGTCGCGGGCGGCACGCATGGCGTAGCCCCAGCCGCTGCGCTTCAAGCGCTGGAACAGGATGAGGCCGGCGAACACCAGCACGATGCCCGCGATCGCCAAATGCCGCTCCGACAGCGGAAAGCCGAACACCTGCGGCGGCGCGGTCAGGATCAGGCCGTTGCCGCCGCCCGTGAGGTCGCGCCACTCGATCGTGCCGTGCTCGATGATGAAGCCGAAGGCGATTGTCACCATCGCGAGATATGGACCTCGCACACGCAAGGCCGGCATCGCGAGCAGACTACCGACGACGCTGACAAGAGCAATCGCTGCAGCCGTCGCCGCAAGATAGGGCCACCCTGCCTTCTCCATCAGGAGCACGGTCGTATAGGCCCCGATCGCCATGAAGCCGATGTGGCCGAGCGAGATCTGCCCGGCGAGACCGAGCAGCACGTTGAGGCCGATACAAGCGATCGCCGTCAGCGCGATGGTCGCGACCAGGAATACGCCGTAGCTGTCGGCAGCAGCGGCATAGAGGATGGCGGCCGCGAGTGCCGCGACGGCGGCGAGAACGGAGACGCGAGAGGTCATACCTTTTTCACTCCGGCTCGGCCGAGCAGCCCGTGGGGGAGGACGACAAGAATTGCGATCACCGAGGCGAATGTGATGATCTGGGTGTAGACCGACCCCAGATAGTTGGTCGCGAACACCTCGATCAGGCCGAGGCAGAGCCCGGCCAGCATCACGCCCCAGGCGCTGCCGAGACCGCCGATGATCGCCGCCGCGAAGGCCTTGATGCCGAACAGCGTGCCCATTTCCGAGGACACGTTGAACAGGGGCGCGATCAGCAGCGCCGCAACCCCGGCCAGCATCGCCGAGACCGCGTAGCTTGCCGCGATGGCGCCGCTGACGTTGATGCCCATCAGCCGCGCGGCGTTCGGGTTCTGGACCACCGCGAGCATGGCGACGCCGTGACGCGTCCTGCGACTGAGCAGATGAAGTGCCAGCGCCAGCAGCAATCCGACCACGGGAATCAGGAGTTGCAACGGATAGACCCCCGCGCCCTCGACGATCTGGATCGGCTTGGCCGCCAGGACGGACGGAAAGCTGCGCGGCTCCTTGCCGAAGACGAACATCATCACATTGTCGACGATGATGCCGACCGCAACGGTCGCCATCAGCCAGTTGTCGGAGCCACGCTGCACGAACGGCCGAACGGCAAAGCACTCAATCAGCAGGCCGTAGACCGCGCAGACGAGCAGAACGGCGGGAATGCCGGCCGCGGCCGGCCAGCCCCACAGCACGAGGAAGAAGTAGCCGGCAACGGCTCCCAGGGTCATCGAGCTGCCCTGGGAGAAATTGACCGTGCCGGAGACGGCGTAGGTGACGTGAAAGCCAAGCGCAAGCAGCCCGTACATGCTCCCGAGCGCCAGTCCTGTTATCACCGCGGGAAGAAATGACATCGATGACTACCCTGCTTGTTTGTCGGACGATCTCGCGCGGTCAGTTCCGTGCGAACGGCATGATGTGGTTGTCCTCGAACCGCGCCCAGATGTAGTCGCCCGCCGTCAGCGCATCGTGCTTGTCCTGCGCGAACGGCTTCTCATAGGTCTTGATCAAGCCGTCCACGCGGTCGATGGCGTAGAAGCCGTCACGGACGGCGGTCGGTTCGGTGCCACCGGCCTTTTCGATTGCTCGCGCAATGACCAGGATGGAATCGTAGGCGTTGGCGACGCCAACCGCCGGCGTCACGTCCGCAGGCCCCTTGATGTCCGAATACTTCGCCTGCAGGGCCGACATCACTCGCTTGCCGACCGGCGATAGGTTCCCGAAGAAGCTGTAGGTCTGGACGAAGATCACGTTCTCCGCGCTCGGCCCGGCGAGCTCGGTGAAGCGGCCGCCGGCCGGCCCCCAATGCGAGACGATCGGCGGCGCCCAGCCCATGCGGTCGAGCGATTTCACAACTTGGGAGGACGGTCCGACATTGCCGACCAGGTAGAGCGTATCGGCGCCGGCCTGCTTCAGCCGCGACAGCTGGGAAACGACATCGACGTCGTTGCCTTCGAACTTCTCGACGCCGGCAGGCTCGATTGCTGCGGCCTTCAATGCCGCCTTCAGCCCATGCTCGTTCGACTCGCCCCAGGGATTGTTGACCAGGATGAGCCCGGGCTTCTTCGCATTGTAGGTCTTGCGCGAGAACTGGACGATCGCCTTGTCGACCTCATCGTCCATGGCCGAGACGCGGAACACGTAGTTGGACGGGGCACCGTTCCGCGTGATGTTGGTCCCGGCGGCCCACGGCACGACGAACGGCACCTTGACGTTGTTGACGAACGGCACGATGGCGAGCTCGACCGGCGTGTCGAGGCCGCCGACCAGGACGGCGACCTTCTCGCGCTGAATCAGCTCGCGCGCGGCGATCAGCCCTTTGGCCGGATTGCTCTCGTCGTCGCGGCGGACGAGCTCGAGCGGACGTCCGAGCACGCCGCCCTTCGCATTGATTTCCTCGATGGCGATCGTCGCTCCGCGGGTCAGCGCCTCGCCGGCGCGCGCCGACTGCCCCGACAGGGCGGTCACCAGGCCGATCTTGATCGGTTCGGCCGCGCGAGCGCCGGACGTGAACGGCAACGCGGCCAGCAGGATCGTCGCTGCGGCGTGCCAAACCGGCCAACGACGCGCAGGTCCGGACGAAACTATGCTCCTGAAGTTCATCTTCGGTGTTCCTCCGCTGATGGCGGCCTCGGCATCGAAGCCGCCAGTTCCTCCGCTGCCGCTTATGCGCGGACTTGACGGAAGTAAAAACTTTCTTCAAAAATATTCCGATGTCAAGCGAGCGATCAACCGCGCGGGGAAAATTCCGATGGACCCAAGGATTGTCGAGGCCCGCGATGTGTTGATCTCGATCGCGGAAGATGGCGACCGCCTGTCGCGCGGGGAAGCCGTGCTGCGCTCGGATTCTGTCGGACCGGTCCTCGCCGCTCACGGACGCTATCGCTACAGCGCGATCGGGCAACGCCCGGATTTCAATTGGCCGCAAGGACGGCGGCTTGCCGTATATGTCGGTCTCAACCTCGAGCGTTTCGCGTTCGGCGACGGGCTCGGTGCCGAACTCTGCCCCGGCGGTCCGCATCCGGACGTCCTCAACTACGCCTGGCGCGACTATGGCAACCGCGTCGGCGTGTGGCGCCTGATCGAGCTGTTCGATGAGTTGGAACTGCCGCTGTCGGTGCTCGCAAACAGCAACATCTATCACTACTGCCCTGAAGTCATGGAGGCATTTCGCGCCCGCGGCGACGAAATTGTCGGTCACGGCCGTACCAATTCCGAGCGCCAGGGTGTGCTTGCGCCCGACCAGGAGCGGCAATTGATCGCGGAAGCGACCGATGTCATCGCGCGAGTCGAAGGGCGGCCGCCGCGCGGCTGGCTGGGGCCCTGGATTTCGCAATCACAGGTCACACCCGATCTGCTGGCCGAAGCAGGCTACGAGTACCTTCTCGACTGGTGCATGGACGATCAGCCAGTGTGGTTCTCGACGCGGAACGGCGGCCGCATCCTTTCAGTGCCCTATCCGCAGGAGTTGAACGATATCCCCTCGATCGTCGGTCGCAAGGACTTCGGCGAGCAGTTCGCCACCATGATCACCGACACGTTCGAGGAGATGCTGGCACAGTCGAAAAGGCAATCGCTCGTCATGGGAATTGCGCTGCACCCCTATCTGGCCGGCCAGCCGCACCGCCTGCGTCCGCTGCGGCGCGCCCTGCAGACAATCCTGGCGCGGCGTGACGAGATCTGGATCACCACTGCTGGAAGCATAGCCGCGTTCTCGCGCGCGCTGCCCGATGGCATCGTCCCAACATGATGGAAACAAATCGGGCCCCGATCGCCTCGCCGTTGCAACGAACCGGAGACGACCAGTGAGCACTGCCGACACGCTGTTTCGAAACGCCCGATTGGTCGATGGGCGCACCGTCGATATCGCCGTGCGCGACAGCCGCATCACCTCGATCGCGTCGCACTCGCCGGTCGCGGCCGGCGAAACCCTTGATCTGACCGGACGCCTGGTGTTGCCGGGGCTGGTCGATGGTCATATCCACCTCGACAAGGGCTTCGTCGGCGACGATTGGAAGTCCCACCGCCCCTGCACCGCTGGTTTCAGCGTGCGCGAGCGCGTCAAGTTCGAGAAGGAGGCGCTTGCCGGCGCGAGGCCGATTGCGGTGCGGGCGGCGGCGCTGATCGACCTCTGCGTCGCGCACGGCACGACCCGGATGCGCAGCCACGTCGATATCGACCTTCAGGTCGGGTTGCGCAATCTCGAGCAGGTCATGGCGGCGCGTGACGCGCACCGCGACAAGGTGTCGGTCCAGATCGTCGCGTTTCCGCAAAGCGGCATCGTGACGTCGCCGGGCGTGGCCGGACTGCTCGACGAGGCGGTTCGCGCCGGCGCGGACCTGGTCGGCGGTCTCGATCCGGCGGGTTACGATGCCGACATCGACGGGCATCTCGACGTCGTCTTCGGCATTGCCGACCGGCGCGGAGTCGGCATCGACATTCACCTGCATGACGGCGGCTTACTCGGTATCTTCGAGATCGAGAACATTGCACGCCGGACCAAGGCCCTCGGGCTCGGCGGCAAGGTCACGATCAGCCATGCCTATGCTCTCGGCGAGGTGCCGCGAGACGTGGTTCAGCGCACCGCGCAGCTACTCGCCGAGGCCGGGGTCGCGATTTTGACCAACGCGCCCGGAGCGCATGCGTTTCCGCCGGTGTTGCTGCTGCGCGATGCCGGCGTCAATGTATTCGCCGGCAATGACAACATCCGCGATTCCTGGTGGCCCTACGGCGACGGCGACCTCCTGGAGCGCGCCATGATCGTCGGCTACCGCTCCGGCTTCAGCACCGATGCCGACCTGGCGGCGGCCTTCAACATGGTGACCACCATCGCCGCGCAGGCACTCGGCCTCCCGGACTATGGGGTGGCCGAGGGCGCGGCGGCGGACTTCGTCGTGATCGACGCCCAGCACGTGCAAGAGGCCGTGGTGGCCCGGCCCAGGCCGCGCGATGTCTACAAGAATGGGCGCCTCGTCGCGCATGGCGGCACGGTCGTGACGGCGGCGCGTTGATGTGGATGTGGAGACCGAAACATCGGGAAGGTTACCCCTTGACGAGCCACCGCAATAGCGATCTCGATCCCGCGAGCCTGCACGGCAGGGCCCCGCATCCCGTTGAACATGATGGGCGGGGACATATTGTCCGCGCTGGGCTCGTACAACCTGAGAAAAGCTTGTCCCGTGACTGAAACGACAGCATCGACCAACCCGGCCCGCAGCGCCACACGCGGCAGACGGGCACGCGATTCCGCATTGACCAAGGAAGCGATCCTGCACGCGGCGACGTTCGAATTCTGCCGCAACGGCATTGGCGGAGCTCGGGTTGAAGCCATCGCGAAGCGCGCCAAAGCCAACATGCGGTTGCTGTATGCCTATTTCGGCGACAAGAACGGCCTTTATCTCGCCGTGCTCGAGCACGTCTACACCGAGATCCGCGCGGCCGAACAGCAACTCAAGCTCGACGACCTCGATCCGGTCGCGGCCATGCGCGAGCTGATCAACTTCACGTTCACCTTTTTCGGAGCGCACCAGAACTATATTGCCCTGATCAACAATGAGAACCTGCAGCGCGGGCGCAACCTGCGCAAATCGCGCAAGATCGCCGACCTCACGCTGCCCTTGGTCGCGAGCATCGAAAACATCCTTCGCCGGGGCGTCGCGGTCGGGCTGTTCCGCAGCGACGTCGATCCGGTTCAGCTCTACGTCACGATCACGGCCATGAGCTATTTTCATGTCTCCAACCGCTACACGCTGTCGGCGATGTTCGACAAGGATCTGGGAGAGCCGGACTGGCTCGAGAAACGTCGCCACCACGCGCTGGACGTGATCATAACCTGGTTGACGGCGACGGCGGCCGCAAGCGAGGGAAAACGGAAACCGTCCGCAGCCAGAACACCGGCCGGCGCCGCACGCTAGCTCGCGCGCGGCAAATTCCGAACAGCCTGCGGGTGAGCGCTAAGGGTGCTCGCTTCACCGAGCAGCGACTACGCCGTCGCTGCGGGGATCGCTGGCGCCCTCGAGCAGTCCATCCGGGTGCCAGACGATTGCGCCGGCGTGGCCCATGAATTCCTCGAACGCCCCGACCATCTGGATGTCGTGGCCGAGCGCCCGCAGCGCGTTCGATGACGGCAGGATCGAAACGCGATTCGATCTTGAGATTGTTGTTCTCCTCGCCCCATGTGCGACCGAGCAGCCAACGCGGCGCGGTCACTGTCGACTGAAGGTCCTGACCGTGCAACGCGTAGCGTGTGAAGATCGCCGCCTGGGTTTGCGGCTGCCCTTCGCCGCCCATCGTGCCGTAGGACAACAGCCGGCCATCGCTGAGTTCAGCCATTGCGGGCTGAATGGTGTGGAACGGCAGCCGCCCAGGTTCCAGGCGGTTGATGTCGGTCTCGGCGAGACCGAAGCTCGTCCCACGGTTCTGCCAGGTGACCCCGCTTTGGGGCAGGATGACGCCCGAGCCAAACTCCCAATAGATGCTCTGAATGAAGCTGACGCTGAGGCCGTTCCGGTCGGTCGCAGCGAGCCAGACCGTATCGCCCTGGGCCGGCGCGTCAGGCCAGCGCGCTGCATGATCGACGGCGACGGTCTTTTCGAGCGCCGCAATGGACTCGTCGGTGAGAAACTCGGCCGCCGACCGCGCCATGTGGTCGGGATCGGTCACGTAACGATTGCGGATGCGGAACGACGCCTTCGTGCTCTCGACCAGCCGGTGCAGATGATCGACCCCGTCCGCCTCCTTCGCCATGCGCCGGGCATAGAGCGCAAGAATCAACAGCGAGGCCAGGCCCTGCGTCGGCGGCGGCATATTGAACACCTTGTGCCCGGCCACATCGACCGACAGCGGTGTCACCAGTGCGGCTTGATGCTGCTCCAGATCGGATAGGCGGAGCGGGCTGCCGAGCCGTTCGAGATCAGCGGCCATCGAACGCGCCAGGTCGCCGCGATAGAAATCGGAAAGGCCGGCTTGCGCCAGCTGCCGCAACGTGTCCGCGACGCGCGGCTGACGCAACCGCGCGCCGACCGCAAGCGGAACGCCCTGCGGCAGATAGACTTCGGCAAAGCCCGGCACATCCTGCAGTTCAGCGCGCTTCTTCGAGGTGTTGTCGTGCAGGGTCTGGGTCACGGCGACGCCATCGGCGGCATATCCGATCGCAGGTTCGAGCAGCCGCGACAGCGGCATGCGCCCCCCATGGCGATCGCGGCTGAGCTCATAGGCCTTCTGCCAGCCATCGACGGTCCCGGCGGCGGTGAGTGCCGCGAGCGGTCCGCGGCTTGGGACGGTGCTGCAGCCATGCTCGCGATACCAGGCGCGGCTGGCGGCCTTCGCCGACCGTCCGCACGCCTGGATTCCGACCGGTGCGGAGCCCGCCCGGCCGACCAGCCAGAAGCTGTCGCCGCCAAGGCCGTTCATATGGGGATAGACCACCGCGATCGTGGCGGCGGACGCAATCATCGCCTCGACCGCATTGCCGCCTTCGGAGAGGACGGCGAGCCCGGCCTGCGCCGCAAGATGATGCGGCGCGGTCACCATTCCGCTATAGCTTCGCTTGGTCTGCAGCATGAACGCGTTCTCCGAAAGCAGCAGTGTGTAATAATATTCTTACTTACATTGTCAAGCGGCCGTCGCTCGCCGCGGCGGCGCGAACGGCTGGCGGAGGTGCCGCACGAGGTTGGATCGAGGCGAAAGCGGAAATCGGCCGCGCAAAGCTGCGCGTCAGCGGCAGCGGGGCGGGTCGCCGGATTCCCGGAGGTCCTGAATCTGTTCCGAAAAAGATGCAAAAAATGTAGTCTCCCGAACCATGGCGACGATCCACGAATTCGGCCCCTACCGCCTCGACGCGGAAGCCGTGATTTTGTTTCGAGAGTCCGAACCGGTCGCGCTCGGGCGGCGCGCGGTGACGCTGCTTCGCCTGCTTGTCGAGCAGGCCGGAACGCCGGTTTCCAAGGACGCATTGATGCAGGCGGCGTGGCCGGGGCTTGCGATCGAGGAGAGCAACCTGACGGTGCAGATCGCCGCTCTGCGGCGGGTATTTGCCGACGTAGAGGGCGGCGCGACCTGGATCGAGACCCTGCCGCGCCGGGGCTACCGCTATGTCGGGCCACTGGTCGCTGCCGAATCCGGCGCCGGCCTGCCCACCTCGCCGGCACCGACGGTGCCGGATGGGCCGTCGCTTGCGGTGCTGCCGTTCTCGAATCTTAGCGGCGATGCCGCGCAGGAATATTTTTCCGACGGAATCACGGAAGACATCATCGCCGAACTTTCGCGCTTCCGCTCGCTGTTCGTTGTCGCCCGCCACTCCAGCTTCGCCTACAAGGGCAAGACGCCCGAGATCAAGCGGGTCGGCCGCGAGCTCGGCGTCAGGTACGTGGCCGAAGGAAGCGTGCGCAAGATCGGCAGCCGGATGCGGGTGACCGTCCAGCTTCTCGATGGCGCGAGCGGTTACAATCTCTGGACCGAGCGCTACGACCGCGAACTCGAGGACGTCTTCGCCCTGCAGGACGAGATCGTCCGCGCAATCGTCGCAGCCCTTCCGGGCCGGCTCGAGGACGCCGGCCGCGAGATCGCCAGACGCAAGCCGACCCCGAGCATCACCGCCTATGACCTGGTTCTGCTGGGCAACGAGCGGTGGCGTCAATTGACGGTGAAGGGCATGGCGGAAGCCAGGCAGTTTTTCCGGGACGCCGTCGCGCTCGATCCGCAATATGCCCGCGCTCACGTCAACATTGCCTGGACTATCGTCTGCGACGTGTTTCTCGAATCGCCCGGCACGGCGAAGCTCGACGACGCGTTGAGCGAGATCGAGACCGCGCTCGACATCGACGGCGGCGACGCCTGGGCCCATGGCGTCTTCGCGCAATTGCTGTTCCTGCGTCGCGAGGACGCCAAGGCCGAAATCCATTTCAGCCGGGCTCTCGCGCTCAATCCAAACGACGCCGACGTCGCCGCCGTTTTCGCGAACATTCTGGTCTACTGGGGACGGTGGCGAGAGGCCCTCACATGGATCGGTGCGGCCAAACGACTGAATCCCTTCCCGCCCAATCTGTACCACTGGTACCACGCGCTCGCGCTCTATTCGGGGCGCCAGTACGATGAAGCAGTCAAGACGCTGATGGAGGCGCGATCCCCAGACCGCTGGTCGCACAGTCTGCTTGCCGCCTGTTATGCGCAGATGGGTCGGCACAGCGAAGCGCGATCCGAAGTCGAAGCGTTCGTCACGGAACGTTGTCGAGAAATGAGCGCGAACGGCGCGACGCCGCCAGCGAACACCCTCGATCTCGTTCGAGCACGGGCCGAAAGGTACAGAATTTCTGCCGAACGCGAGCACTTCCTCGACGGCTTGCGCAAGGCCGGCCTATCCGGCTGAGCCGTAGCGAGGGTCACAACAGGCTGTTCGAAATTGACCGACAGCGGTGCTCCGCCTCGGCTTGCTTCAACCTCAAATTTCTGAGCCGCCGCTGCTGTCCGGATTGTGCAATGGTGGACGATCGACGCTTGGCGTGGCGAAATTCGTAGCCGTGGTAGCGGGGGAGCGCTGCCGCCATTCCCAACACTCAGAAAAACGCCTCCAATGCGCGCTGTGCGGAAGCAGCTCTTCATAGAGGTCGAGGACGAAGGGGAGCGTCTCCGCGGAAAACCGCAGCCCCCGATCTTTGAATCTTTTGGATCTGGCCTGGGATCAGCTCAATCTGAGGAGATCGAGCATTGGAAAACTCCATGAAGGCGTCTGAGGTTTCGAATATTTGATTCACGAGCCCGCGATGCTCTGGTTCAATGATGGAGTAAATGTCGGGTTTGTCGCACCTCCACCATCCTGACCATAGTTCCGCTTTCTTCTCATTGGGATCAAAAATAAGGATGAGCGCCCCTCCGTCCTCATAGATGAGCTCGGCGGGCGCGCAGCCGTGTTTGATCAGCGTTTGCAGAACGTGGCAAAACTCATACCCGAATACGTACACATCGGGCTTTAGCTTAACGACGATGGGTTGGTCTGCGTTATCGTACCCGAAGGAATTGGTGCTGCTTGGCGGTTTAATCACTTTGATGCTTCCCGCGCTTGCGCCATGAAGCTAATCGCTGAGCTGCCTGCTTGGATCAGTGATCCTGGTTGGTCAGCCGATACATCAGGCGCTCACCTCGATACCCTTGAGAGCATTAGCCGTCCGTGCCCGACGCTCTGAGATACGTCGCTCTATGCCGCGCCGGCGATCGGGCATCGGAAGCTGCGAATCCCGCACGTTGCTCCTTCGCCTGACAAGAATTCGCCGATCAGCTACCCTGCGTTCCGTACCCACTTTTCGGTCGTCTCTCCGCACCACGCTTGCCGATCCGGCGATCGCTCTTCCCGGACGGGCGGCGTAAGCCCTGCGCGCCACCACTTCGCGAAGCGCCAGCCAGATGAACTCGCTGTTGGTGGAAAGATATCGCCGCCATAACTTGCGCGGCTCCATCATCAGGCGCCAGAACCACTCGAGACCGAGCGATTGGAATAGCCGAGGAGCGCGCCTGATAAAGCCGGCCAAGACGTCGAAGCTGCCGCCGACCCCCAGAATGACGGGAACTTGCAGCCGATCCCGATAGTGTTCACTCCATACCTCCTTGAACGGGGACGGCAAGCCGATAAAGAGAATGTGAGCGCCGCTGGCTCGTATCTCATCGACGATAATTTCGTGCTCGTCCGGACCGAAGTAGCCGTTCCGAAAACCAGCGATCTTCAGCTGCGGAAAGCGCGCCTCGCAGACCCGCACGAGTTCTTCGACGACTTGCTGGTGCGCCCCTAGAAAATAGACACAAAGTCCGTTGGACGCGGCCCCCCTTAAAAGTCCTTCCATCAGATCGATGCCGGCCACGCGTTCCGGCATGTGTTGACCTGACGCTCGTATTGCCCAAACCACCGGCATACCGTCCGCCACCGTCATATCGGCCGCGGAACATGCGTGCGCCAACTCCACGTCTCGCCGCATCATGCAGAGGTGCGACGCATTGATCGTCATCACGACGTGAGAACTGTTCGAGCGGAGACAGATATCGACACAGCGCTGCGCCGCCTGATCGAGCGTAACCGCATCAAATTCGACGCCCAATAGGCTCGCGTGTTGCTTCATCTGCTCAACTCCCCTGCGGCGATTGCCGGCTGGCTTGCCACCGAGCCACTTGCTCGGCGTCCAGGCGAGCCGTGGCAGCTCGTTTACCCAGTCTCAGGCACGCGTGCTGATACGTACGAAGAAAACGTCTGAACTCGGGGTCATTATAGCGCGGCAACCCCTTTGCCCAGCTGCTGAAGTACCCCCAAAGCATCGCGATGCTTCCGATGAACATTGGGTGCGCGCGAAGACGGGAAGCCGCCACCGCCAGATAGTAAAACGGCGAAGTGCCCATGAAATACTGACCGAAGCCAGCACGAATTCTGCCTGCCCAGATGCTCTTCTGGCTGGCCCCTTGCGGACGAAGGTGGACGAATCGAATTGGCTCTGAATCGACGCTCTCCGCGATCCAGCCCAGCATTCTGGCGCGGTGGCAATCGATGCCATCCCACATGACTTGTCGCACGAATCCCCCGATCTGCTCGAAGCACTCAACCCGATAGAATTTCGTCATTCCAACCGACATTTCGTCGCCGCAGACCTCGGGCACGAGATCGCCAGTTTGGGGATGGACGAACCAAGGTTTGCCTGAGGTCGTCCCGATACGTGGATTATCCTCCATTCGCTGCATCAGCAGTTCGAAGTAGCGAGGCGGCAGGTCGAGATCCATATCAAGCTTGCACAAATAGCCGAAGTCGCCGAGCGACACTTGATCGAGACCATCATAAAACGCCTCAATCACGCCGGGCCCTACCCGCCGGTGGCCGCGGTCCTGACGGCGCACGACGCGCAGATTGGGCAATCGCGCCGCATACTCTTCCAGGATCCGTGGCGTCTCGTCGGTGGATCCGTCGTCAACGACGATCCACAGCGCAGGCGGGACCGACTGTGCAGCCACGCTGTCCAGCGTGTGGCGGAGATAGGGCCCCTCATCGCGGCAGGGCGAAATCAGCACATACCTGCGCGGCGCTGCGCTGTGCGGAACACTTGAAGCGCGACTGTCAAGCTCGTCCACAGGTCTACTCCCGGTAGTATCCTTCGGACCTGACGCCATTTCTTGCCTCGATGGTTCTGAGCTCGACGGGATCGATCTGGTTGAGCACAATGGTCGACACGCGCTCACGGATGAGCTGCGTTACCGACAAGGCTTCGAGCACGCTCGTGCGCTTGGTCTGACCGCATTCCACAACGAAGACGAACTCATCGATGAAGCGCTCGATCAGCCTTGCATCGACGACCGACATGATCGGCGCCACCTCCACCACAATGTAGTCATAGGACTTCCGTGCCACGGCGAGCAGGTTTTCCATTTCCCGCGAGCCTAGGAGTTCAGCAGCGTTGGGAATCCGAAGCGCGCAGGCATTCGGCAGGACATCCAGCCCCGAATGCGGTCGCTTGCAAATAAACTCGCCAAGACGGGAAGGATCTTCCAGCGCTTCGAAAAGCCCTACCTTCGCATCGGGGGACAGTGCAGTCGTGAGGTTCCGGAGATGAAGGTCGGCATCGATCAACAGCGTGCGCGATCCAGAGGACGACAATATGAGCGCGGCAAGATTGGCGGCAACGACAGTCTTTCCCTCTTTCGAAACCGCCGACACGACGCCGATCACTTTGCCCCCGGTCGAGGCGGACGAACGATCGAGCATCGCCTTCACATTGCGAAGACCTTCCGCGAAGCGCGAGAAGGGGGCAGCAAGGACATGCTCCTCGATTGGCAATTGACCAGCATAGACGAAGGGCAGTCCGATGCACCGCATCTCGGTCACCTGTACGACGGCCTTGGGCGTACGGAACACATCCGCCATCCATTCACGTCCGAAGGCAGAGCCTATGCCGAGAAACAGACCGAGAAAAATGCTGCCTGCCGCCACGACGAGGGTTTTCTTGGAACTCTTTGTCAGCGGCGGAACCGCTCTCGTGATGATCTGCGCACTTTGGGCCGGAAGCGTCTCCGCCTGCGCCGCCTCGATCTCCTTATGCTTTTGCAGGAATCCGCTATAGAGATTGCGCAGCGCCTCGGCAGCGCTCTCTAGTTCGCGCAGCTGGCTTCCGGTTTCCGCGGAAAGCTTCGCGGCGGTGTCTTCGAGTTCAGTCTGTCGTGCCCTAGCGACTTCGTATTCGCTGGCGTAGGAATCGGTAATGCGCCCCTCGTCGGACCGAATGGCGGCGTCAACGCTGTTGAGCTGCGCACGAAGCTTGACGACAGCCGCATGCTTGCGACCGACACGAGCTTCCATCTCCGCAAGCCGAGACGCAAGGTCGCGCTTTTGCGTGCGGAGACGTGCAAGTTCGCTGTTGTTGAGCGCGAAGTTGATGACTGCCGCTCGCTTGTCGTTGAATAGCGCGTCCGTCGACACGGCCGACGGAATCCCGTTTGCCTCTGTCCGCTTGATCCGGTCGAGGCGCTCCTTTGCTTCGACTGCCGCGAACTTGGCATTCATCAGCTGGGTATTCAGACTTGCCAGGAGCTCGGTATCCTGAGCGCCAGTGCTGCTGAGGTTGTTAGCCGTCTTGAAGTCCTGCAGCGCCTTGTCAGCGTCGGCCACCTGCTTCTTCAGCTCGATCAGCCGCTCCTGCAGCCACTTACTCACCTTCTGCGTTGATTTCAGCTTTGCGTCCTGCAGGGACGCGAGATAGCTATCCACGATTCCGTTCGCGATCTTCGCGGCCTTCTCCGCGCTCTGCGACTCGACCGTTACGTTGATAACGTTCGCGACATCCTCACGTGCAACAGTCACCCGCTTCAGCAGAGATTCGAGCGCCGCTCGTTCAGCGGCTGCAGTGGCTTCCGCCGTGCTGGAGTTCCCGTCTGTGGCGCTGCCAAGTGCAGATCGCCCGGCAAACTCGCCATCACTGGCCAGACCCAGCGAGCGAATAACCGGAAGCAGGACCCTGTCTGATGACAGTACGTAGAGCTGACTGCCGACCTCCACTTCATCCATCGTCGGTTGATCTACGATCTTGTTGGTCTGCAGATAACGATTGAGACTTCGATCGATGAGGATGCGTGCACTGCTCTTGTAGGGCGCCTTCATGACCACAACGGAAGCCACGGCAACCGCCAGCCCAATCAACAGCCCGATAACGGGCAACCGCCATTCACGGCGCAGAATGTCGACAATGTCCCACAAGCCGAAAGCGGGACGGCCCGCCGCAGGCGGACCATAGTCTTCCGCAAGCGGCTGGCCGTATTCCTGAATAACCAATTGATTGGTTCTGGTGTCCATGGCTTCGTTTGATCAGTGGGCCGGTTGGGGAATCGGCGACGGCGGTTTCGTATGCATCTCGGCATTCGACAAAAGATTGACGCTCGCTATGCCATCAGCTGGATGTTTCGGCCGACGGACATTCAGAAGATCATGCACGATCAGTTTGCTGGCGCGCCCGTCACCGAACGGATTGGCACCGAGAGACATGGCTTCGTGCTCCGCTGGCACATCGAGCAGGCGCTCGACGCCTGCAACAATGCGAGCCGGGTCGGTGGTGACCAGGCGAGCGACGCCGGCGTCAACGGCCTCCATGCGCTCGCTGGTATCTCGCATGACAAGCACGGGCTTCCGAAGCGCCGGCGCCTCCTCCTGAATTCCACCGGAATCCGTGAGGATGAGATACGAACGCGTCATGAGGTAGACGAACTCGGGATAGTTAAGGGGTTCAATCAGGAAGATATTCGACGCATTGCGCAGATGGTCGAACACCGGCCCGCGCACGTTCGGATTCAAATGGACGGGATACACGATCTGAATATCGTCCCGCCGACTGATCGTCTTCAATGCCTCGCAGATTTGCCGGAACCCGGATCCAAAGCTCTCGCGCCGATGTCCGGTCACGAGGATGAGCCGCTTCGAGGTATCGAGCCATGAGTATTTCGCTTCAAGCGACCGGCGAAGCTCGCCTGGTTGAGAGATATTTGAAGCCATACGGAGCAGCCCGTTCGATCACGGTATTGCCGGTGACAATGACGGCGTCTGGCGGATACCCCTCCTTCAGCAGGGCAGAACGCGCACGCAACGTCGGTGCATAATGCCTCGTCGTAACGACGGCAGTGACCCGCCGATTGGCCTCCTCCGGCCATGGACTCATGAGATTGCCGGTTCGCAATCCCGCCTCGACATGCCCGACACTGACCGACCGGAAGAACGCGGCAAGTGCTGCCGCCGTACTGGTTGCAGTATCGCCCTGTACGAGAACGTAGTCCGGATTGTAGTCGGCGATGACCGGATCGATTCCGGTCATGACCGCGCTGAACACTTCACTCAACGACTGGTTCGGTCGCATGATGTTCAGGTCGTAGTCAGCCTTCAACGAGAAGGCCGACATCACATCATCGAGCATCTGACGATGCTGGCCCGTCACGCAGACGCGCGTATCAATTCCTTCTGCTTCGCCCAGCGCAAGCACAAGCGGTGCCATTTTGATCGCCTCTGGACGAGTACCAAATACGCTAAGAATACGCATGAACCCCGACGCCGCCTGTGTTCAATGATTTGCCGTGTTGAATATTTTTGTCGTTTCGAAATGATGCGGCACGCTACCGGATTTTCCCGACGCGTTCATCGCCAACGTTGGCTCGGCACATGTTAAATGAAATTTATAGCTAATGCTCGGAGTTGCCGCAGAGCGCGTTGCGCATCATCGAAGCCGGCTGTTGTCAAGGCGGTTCCAGATTTAACCTTTTCGGGTTAACGCGCACTCAGTCATTGTCCGCTGACGTTCTTCGCTACTGCCAGCGAGTTCCAGATTTAACTTCTCCAGGTTAACGCGGATTCGCTGTACCGTTCGCAAATCTTCGCCGATGCATCCTCGTGCTTGCATTCGCAACGGCACGGCGGGAATGCCAATGCGCGTGCAATGAACTCCACAGGCTCGCATTATCCAATTTCGGGAAAACTTGTACAAAACAAGATTAAATAGCGTATCTGGACTAGCGTTGATTGGCGCCATTGCGCGCATCGTGACGACGATCAACGCGCAACTCGCTCCTGGTCGAGAGATTCCGGAAGTCGTGTGGCCGGCACTTTCCGGCATTTGATAGGTCGGAGGCAGCGCCTCGTGGAAGGCAAGGTTTTACTCCTCTCGCAGCGTCGGATTTCCGATCTTGTTGCATTTTGCCTCAGCTATGAGTTCGAGGACAATGTGGCGGCGATGACGCGCGCCGATCGGTTCGATGTTCAAAATCGCGCTGCGCTGGAGTTCTCGCGACGGGTCTACAAGTGGACGCGCCTTGCATCAGGATCGACCAAACTGGCAGGTGTGCTGGCACCCTCCCCGCCGCAACTGCGGCTGCAACGTGATTACGAACTGGTCTTCCCGATCTTCAGCAATGCGTATCAACTTCACTCGCTCGCCGCGATTCCCGACTGGCGCAAACGGTGTCGCAAGGCCGCATGCTTCATCACTGAAGTCTGGGCAGACGACATCCCGGAGTATCTGGTCGAGCTCCTATCCGGATTTGATCATATATTCGTCGGCCTGCATCACTGCGCACCGCAGATTGCGCGAATAGCAGGTCGACCGTGCAGCTATCTGCCGCTGGCGGTCGACGTGGAGCGGTTCGCGCCGAGGCCCGAGCAGCTGCGATCGATCGCCGTGTGCAACATCGGGCGTCGTTCGGCGACGACCCACGCCGCGTTGCTGGCCGGCGCCGAGAGAGAGCGCTTCTTCTACTACTACGACACTGTGGCGGCGAGCGGTTCGAACCGAAAAGAAAGGACGTTCCGGGTCGACAATCCGGAAGAACACCGCATCATGATTGCGAATATCCTGCAGCGCAGCCGCTATTTCATTGCCAATCGCAGTCACGTCAACAACCCGGAATTCACGGCCGGCCGTGATGAGATTTCCGCTCGCTACTATGAAGGCGCTGCAGCCGGGGCGGTGATGGTTGGAGAAGCGCCGCGCACCGAAGAGTTTGCACGGCAGTTCGACTGGCCCGACGCCGTCATTCATGTACCCTTCGATTTGCCCGACATTTGCCAGATCCTCGAAGCGTTGGACGCAGACCCGGCGCGACTGCGAGCGGTTCAGAACGCAAACGTCCGGGAAGCCGCGCTGAGGCACGATTGGCTCTACCGCATACAGACGGTATTCGACATCCTCGGTATTGCTCATACCGATCAGATGCGCGCACGAGCCAACCGTCTGCGCCAGATCGCCGGATCCTTTGAGCTGCCAGCGGCCGCCTGAAATCGTCGCCCTCGCGTGGTGCGGAGCAATGCGGCGTTTCCGCCGGTTTATGGTTAACGGCCTGTTAAGCGGCGGCTGCTACATCCCAGCAGGTAGGCGATCCTTTTCATATGATCGCCAGGGTGTCGCGAACGTCCGCAACGGCGGACAAACGTTAAGCTGCGTATCCAGGCATGAAACGCTCCAGTCAGCTCCCCTCGGCTCAGGCGGCCATCCTCAATGCGCCGCCCTTGCCACGTCAGGCAGACAGGCTTGCTGCACCTCTGCGACGGCGTGGCGCCTGGACGCAATTCGTCGAAGCCCGCCTGCGCGAGCCCGTAAATCCGGAACGAAATCCCGCCGAGCCGCCGCCAGACAGTCCGACCGACAAGCAACCGACGATCCTCGGCGACAATCCGAGCTTGCCAGGCGGTGGGCCGACGAATGAAGCCCACCCGGTCCCCGACTTGGAACACCTGCAGCCGATCGTGCTCCCGCAGGATGAGGTCAGTCTGCGCCTGAATGAGGCCGCGGAGAACATCGGCCGCTGGACAAATGTGGCTCCGCCTGATGCCGGACCAGACGACGGGTCCGTCTCCTCTGCGGCCGATCCAAACGATGCTTCAGCGGAGGAATCCGACAACGACACGCAGCCAGCGCCACCGGACTCGCATGCTGGCTCAGCCGTTGCCTCGTACACGCCTGAAGCAGATGAAGGAGAGGGATTCAGTCCGGCCGCGGACCCAGGTCCGAACTCGGTGCCGCCGGCATCAATCCGTCCAGCAGTGCAACCGCCCGTGCACACCAGCACTGCCGAGGCGAGCGTCGCGGTGCAGGAACCGCAGATCATACTGATCGACAAGCTGATCGCGGAAGAACTTCAGAGCTCGCCGCGAGACCGACGTTCCATCACCAGCGAATGGAAAGTGCGCAACTTTGTGTGGTTCCTTGCTCCGACAGCGGTTCTGCTGGCGATTGGCACCGGAATGCTCATGCGGGGCAATGTTGCATCCGTGTTCAATACAACACCCCAGGTTGTCAGCCATTCGAACGCGACGCCCGTTCAGTCGCCACCGCAAACCAGACGCAAGCTGAAACCGGCAATTGCCACGTTCGTACATCGTGCTCCGATCGAAGCAGCCGCGCCCGCACCACCCGCACGTTCACTGCCGACGACATATGGGATTTTTGCGTCAAGCATCGGGCGGATGATCCGGCTCGAGCCGATGAACATCCGCCTTCCCGACAGCCGGATCGCCGTGTCGGTATTGACCACGAAGCCGGGCACGGTTGTGGTGCCGCACGGCCCGCTTTCGTTTGTCGCGTATCAGCGCGAGCTTATGACAAGCGCGCCCGACAACGCACAATTGCGCATTCTCGCCCAGGTGGCACGAACACCGTCGTCACCGGCAATCGCTATGGCCAACGATGCCTGGGCGATCCGGTCCGTTTCCGTCGACCTGACCGTAGCGCCGGTCCCCGAAAGCCGCGAGATGGTCGAGCTGCAGCCAGTGAACCCCGATCTCGTCCTCTCACCCGGCCGTTACGTGCTGGTCTTCAAAAACCAGGCCTACGACTTTGTCGTAGCCGGCAAGGTTACCGATAAGGCTCATTGCCTCGAGAGGGCGGAAACGCCGGACGGCGACAGGTTCACCGAGTGCCGCAAGCTCCCATAATGTAGGGCGGCCCGGTCCTAGG
Source organism: Bradyrhizobium sp. BR 1433 (assembly GCF_051547665.1). Lineage (NCBI taxonomy): Bacteria > Pseudomonadati > Pseudomonadota > Alphaproteobacteria > Hyphomicrobiales > Nitrobacteraceae > Bradyrhizobium > Bradyrhizobium sp. BR 1433. Next base: position 6,751,919 of record NZ_JBPUGG010000001.1, on the reverse strand, counting down.
GCGGCGTCGACGCGACCGCGGCCGGCGGCAACTTCGTCGCTTTCGCAGTGGCGGCACCGACGCCGAGCTGGCCGGTCCTACGCCAAAGCAGCAGCCCTGCTCCGCCACCGATCGTACAGATCGCAAGCAGCACGATTTCCCCGCGCCCCATTCCACCAGAGATCAGTGCGTAGGGCGGCATGCCCAGGCCCATCCAGAACAGCTTTTGCCACTGGTAGGAGTTCGTACCTCTTGCCAAGGTTGCGACGCTTGAACCACAGATCTTTCGCTTCGCGCGAAAACGGAAGAACACGTCGGCACACGGCCGGCACAAGGCGAAGCGCGAGCAGCAGGGCAAGAAACATCGTCAACGCGACGACGATACGATCGTCGCCGCCGGACAGCAGTCGGAACACCGGCAGAATGCAAAGGCCGAGGCCGATCCTCAGGAATGCCCCGGCGGGCCAGGTGTCCAAGTTTATCAGGAAGCGCTCAAAGGAGGTCATGGGCGTAATCCAGGATCAGGAGTTGACTTGCAGTCGTACAATGCCGAAGTCGCGTAGCAACGACCACGCGAGTTGCAGTGGCCGCGTGATCCTGAAGACCCCGATCACGACGGTCAGGTAGGCCGTCACACAGATCACGCTCGCGACGGGAATTCGCAGCAACCGCGGCAATTCCTGCAGGAATGCGTCCTGTATCGAGAAGGCGACCGCGACGGCGACCAGCGCAGCAATGGTCTGCGGCGCTGTCGCGCGCAGGACGTCCCCGATTGTGATCCCGACAGGCCTGCCGGCGTAGACCAGCGCTGGAACGAACAGCACGAACATGGTGACCGTGTAGGCGATCGTCACTCCGATCACGCCGAACGGCAGTCCAGCTGCAAGCGCAACCAATTGGCAGATTGCACTGAAGATGCCCCATCGCATCCACCGATCTGGACGCCCGACCGCGACATGGACCCAACCGAGAGTTCGCTCGATGCAGTCTGCAATGCCGCGAATGGCGAGGATACAGAGCAGGGGGCCCGCGGGAGACCATTTTTCTCCGAGAAGCACGACCACGATGTCATGAGCGCTCACGGCCAGGGCCGCGAAGGCAGGTCCCGAAAAGTAGCAAAGCAATGAAAGCGCGCCTTCCCAGGAACGCTTCAATTCGGCCGCACTGTGCTGGAGCTTGCTCAGTCCCGAAACCGCGATGTTATGCAGCGGCTCACTGAGAATCGACAGCAGGTTGTTGTAGATCGTGAAGGCGTTCTGAAAATAGCCAAGCGGCCCTGCCCCGAGGAAATACCCCATCGCGATTCTGTCCGCCGAACGAGCGAAGTAATCCGTCATGGTGAAGCCGGTCACTCCCAGCCCGAACCGCAGCAGTTCCTTGACCATTGGCGTAAGTCCGGGCCTGCCTGGGATCCATCGACAGGCGGTCCAGGCTCCCACGACGGTCAAGGCCGATGTTATGATCGGCTTGGCGATCAGCGCCCAGTAGCTCCAGCCCGAAAGCGCCAGTCCGACGCTTGCAGCGCTTCCGATGATGTTCGCCGATATGTCGATCATCGCGATGCGGCGAAACTGCATTGCCCGACGCATCAGCGCATAGTGTTGCGTCGACAAGGCCATCATCAGGAAGGTCACCGACAATGCCAACGCCATGCCCGCGAGCGATGGCTCGCCGAAGGCACGCGCTATCCACCGACCGGACGCAGCCAGCACGACAGCCAGCACGACGCCGATCAGAACGTTCAGCCAGAACAACGTGCTGACCTCGGCTCGTGAGATGCTGCGCCGCTGGGCGGAGGCCTCGCTCATCCCGAGATCGACGAAAAGGGGCGCGAAGCCGATCAGGGCCAGCATCATGGCCACCAACCCGAAATCGTGCGGTCCGAGCAGTCGCGCCAGCACGATCGTCGAGGCCAATTGAACGAAGATATTCAGTCCACGCGCAGCAATGAACGCTACGCCGCTGTGCAGCGACCTGCGGCCAAGGCCAGAATATGGCTTGTTGTCCGCAAAATACTGATCGGTACGTTCGTTCCGATGCACGCGCCGTTCCCGTTCAATTCGCTGGATTCTGGCCTTGAGGTACCCGCTCAAGCCAGATTTCTCGCCAATAGGGATAGATGGCGCGCGGGCAGAAGCGGCGGCAGATCGCATAGCGCGCCTCACACACGACATCCTTCAGGATGATCGCGTCCGTCTTGAAACGGACCATCTTGCATGAGCCTTCGTCGATGATTTGCCTTTGACGCCTCTCGACCTCGTACTCGCGCTCGGTGAACGGCACCATCTCCGGATCGAAATACAGGCCGCGATTGCGGTAATTGCAGTCCAGTGTCTCGAGGATGTCCTTGTACGGCTTGACGCGCACGACGTCGCCCACCTGCAGATCAAGCCGGGACTGCGGGACCTTGCTACCCTCCGGCACACCGAAGGGCCTGATCGGATAAGGCACGCCACCTCTCATGCGCTGGAATGTGTCGTAGATCCAGCGCATCGCGGTGCCAATGCCGAGCCCTGCTTCGGTGACCGTGCGCCAGACCGAGAAAGTCAATCCGGCGACGAGGTCCTGCAACCGAACGTTACCCGAAGTGTAGTCCTCGACATACTGACGCGGATCCCACCACTTCAGGGGTTGCGTGGCGAATTTGACCTGTGTGTTCTGGCAAACGTAGGTCGGCTCGGTTTCGCCGACCTTCGGCGGATGCTTGATCGTGCTCCACAGCGTATCCTCGCTGCAGCCGCCTGACCTGAACGGCTTGCCAGCGCCATCTGGCGACGGCGTTTTCTCGCCCGCCGGCTTCAACCAGGCGTCCTTCCAGAATATCAGACAGGCCGCCTCACAGCCGTCATGAGCCGCGCCGTTGCAGCGAATGTTCTCGAGATGGACCGTGTTCCGCATCTTGCGCCCGCCGATACCGAGCGCGGGATCGCAGGTCTTGTGAGCTCGCTTGCCGACGCGAAGCCTCTTGCCGCAATACTTCAGCATCTCGGGCATGAAGGGCATTTCGTCCAGGCGACCGTTGGCATCCAGCGTCGCGAGGATCTCCTCCTTGCTTCTGACCTCCACCAGGTCACCAGCGCGAAAGATGCTTGAAAATAGCGTGCTCATATCGTGCGCCTTGAGATAAATCCTGCAATCAGAAATTCACCGGCTGCGTGACATCCGCGCAACCATCGTCAGATCAGTGTCAACTTTCGCCCGAAAAATGCCTCGGCGAAGCGTTCCGTAGCCCTGCACTCCATGCCCCGAATCCGTGCGAGGCCGCGAAAGGTGTCTGCATCGAACCACTGCTTGGATCGCTGCGTTCCGAAATGCTTGAGCAGGAGTTCAATCTTACGATCGAGCGCCGCCGCCGACACCGGCATGTAAACGTTGGGTTGACCGAAGTCGCCATCCCACTTCGGGATCTCATATTCCAGAATCTGATGATCACGAAACGTGTTCCAGGTCAGGCGGCAGACCTGACGATGGTCCTGATGAGCATCATCCCTGCGATGCGTCAGAATGACGTCGGGCTCGACCCGCCGCTTCAGCGATTCAAACCATTCCTTGATGGCTTCTCCCCTTTCCGGGAAAAATCCGTCGGGAAACGACAGCACCTCGACATTCGCGGATGCCGCCTCGCACAAGAAGTCAGCCGCCGACGCTCTCGCCTCAGCCTCCCGTATGGCGCCACCGCTTAGAACGCACCAATGCACGTCCAGCTTGATACCGCGCTCGATCAGATCCAGCAGCGTCGCTCCCGCGCCGATTTCGATATCATCCGAATGGGCGCCAAGGCACAGGATCGACAGACGGTCTCCGGGCTTGGCAAGCTGCAAGGCTCTCATTCCGGTTATGCCGCGCTGGCTACCGACGAGTGATTCAGCCGCCACGGCGTGTCGCCGCGCTCCACCATGTCCTCCAACACTTGTCTATCGCGCAGGGTATCCATGGCGCGCCAAAAACCCTCATAGCGATAGGCCATGAGATGACCGCCCTCGATCAAACGGTTGAACGGTTCCTGGACGAGTTCTTCTCCCTCCTTGATGTAGTCGAAGATTTCGTTGCGGAAGATGAAGTAGCCGCCGTTGATCCAGATCTCGGACTCCTGGCTGGAGCGAATCCGCTGCACCGACCCCTCGGCGTCAAACTCGGCAAGGTGGAAGCTGATCGGTGGATGGATCGCCACGAAGCAGCCGATCTTTCCGCTTTCCTTGAACTTCTGGATCATGTCCGGCAGCGGCGCATCGGTCAGCCCGTCGCTGTAGTTCGCAAGGAACATCTCCTCGTCCTGGACGAGATGGCGGACGGCCAGCAAGCGCTGCCCGATGTTGCGCCATGTCCCCGTATCCACCAGCGAAACCCGCCAGTCCGGCTGATGTTCGCCGATCAACTCGACCTTCTTGCCATACTCCGAAATCACGCAGTCGCTGTTCGCAGTCGCGCGATAATTGAGGAAGTAATCCTTGATGACGTTCGCCTTGTAGCCAAGGCACAATATGAAATCATTGTGATTGTACTGGCTGTAGTACTGCATCACATGCCAGAGGATCGGCTGATGGCCGATCGGGACCATCGGCTTCGGTATGCTCTCCGAATACTCGCGGATCCGCGTACCGAGACCGCCGCAAAAAAGGACAACCTTCATGTCGCAACCTCACGCGGATCAATGATTTCGACGTTAGGAATCGGAACGATGAACTTGCAGCCCCAGTCCGCGACATGCCGCATTTGCGCGACGATTTCCCTCTTCAAATTCCAGGGCAGGATGAACAGGTAGTCGGGACGAGCCTCGTCGATGGCTTCGACTGGGAGGATCGGAATGTGCATTCCCGGTGTATAGCGGCCGTGCTTGTAGGGGTTGCGGTCCACGGTGAAGTCGAGGAAGTCCGTACCGATGCCGCAGTAGTTCAGCAGCGTGTTGCCCTTGCCGGGAGCGCCATAGCCGCAGATCCGCGCGCCCTTGTTCTTGCTCGCGATCAAGAACGACAGCAGTTCGCGCTTGGTGCGATGAACCCGCGATGTAAACTGCTCGTACTGACCTATGTCTTCCAGGCCGATCCGACGCTCATGGGCCAGCAGTGCGGTCACCGCGGCGGAGACGGCGTGAGTCGCATCGGCGCGGCAGAGATAGACGCGAAGCGAGCCGCCATGCGTTGAGATCTGCTCGACGTCGAAAACCTTCAGATCATGCCGCCGCGCCAGACGATCGATCGTGACCAGCGAGAAATAGGAGAAATGCTCGTGATAAATGGTATCGAACTGATTTTCGTCGATGAGCCGCTCAAGATGCGGGAATTCGAGCGTAATCACGCCTTGCGGCGTGAGCAGGCACGCCATTCCGGCGGTGAAATCGTTTAGATCCGGAACCTGTGCCAGCACGTTGTTGCCGATAATCAGATCGGCGCGCTTGCCATCTGACACCAGCTTCCGCGCCAGCTCCAGGCCGAAGAACTCGACCATTGTCGGGACGTTCTTCTGCCTAGCAACTTCGGCCACGTTGGCCGCCGGCTCGATTCCCGTGACCGGCACCCCGAGCGGCAGGAAGTGCTGCAACAGGTAGCCGTCGTTGCTCGCGATCTCGTAGACGCGGCTCTCGGCACCAAGGCTCAGCCTGGCCTTGATCATCTCACAGTAGCGCCGCGCATGTTCCACCCACGACGTCGAGTAAGACGAGAAGTAGGCATACTCGGTGAAGATATGCTCCGGTTTGACGTATTCCTGGAGTTGCACCAGGAAGCAGACCCCGCAAACCACGGTGTGCAGCGGATAGTACGGCTCCATGGCGTCGGTCTGGTCGGCTGTGAGAAAGCTTTCGCAGAGGGGCGACATTCCCAGGTCGACAAACGTCGATTTCAACGTCGCGCCGCACAGACGGCAGTTACCGTGAGAGGATTTCGACCGAATCGATTTGAATCTCGAGTGAGCGTTCATTGGGCCGTACCATGAATATAGGATTGCCGAATATGAGATTGCCGGCGCTTAAATCGGGCTCGTTAGATTGAATTTTATCGTATGAAAGCGAACAATATGAAGCGATATCGAACAACAAGGTAAACCACGCAGTTGCTGAAAATTTTAGTAAAATTGTATAGAACTGGTTGTCGACAATTGGCCTCTCGGTCGGGAGTGGATACGTCCCATGCGCTTTGAAGCAACAGGACTTGACGGAGCGTGGCTCGTCAAAATCGAGCCTGCACACGATGAGCGCGGCTTTTTTGCGCGCACGTTCTGCGAAGACGAGTTTCGCGCATACGGGCTCGTGACCAGATTTCCCCAGCACAGCATCTCGAGCTCCTCGCGCAAGGCGACATTGCGCGGAATGCACTTTCAGAATGAGCCGCACGCCGAGGTTAAGCTCGTGCGCTGCTTGAACGGATCGATTTGGGACGTCATCATCGATCTGCGTGCGAACTCGCCTACCTTTCGTCAATGGCGCGGCTTCGAGCTTTCAGCGGAGAACGGTTCGCAGCTCTACATCCCCAAGGGGTTCGCGCACGGCTTTCAAACCTTGAGCGACAACGTTCAGGTCAATTACCTGATTTCGGAGTTCTACGAGCCTTCGGCTGCTAACGGCCTCCGATACGACGACCCGATGTTCGGCATCAGCTGGCCTCTGGCCGTAAGCACGATCTCCGATAAGGACCTGAACTGGCCGCTTCGGGGTGCGTGAGCGCCTACCGAACAGGCGCGAGGAGCCCGTGGCGCTCGAGCACCTTTGCTGTCTTCAGAATGACCGGGAACGGCAGGTCGGCACGCCTGGCGATATCAAGCAGAGAATGATGTCCGTCGGACAGATTTAGAATCCACAGCATCGCCATGTTGGCTGCAGCGGCGTCCTTGTCGCCGCCGATCGCACCATAGAGTCCGCGTCTGCCCAGCTGCGGTTCGCCTTTCGGCGACGTGTTGTAGTAGCTGCGGTTGCCTTCGAGCAGGTCGATGACTTCGGAAATGATGCGGAAGGATTCCCCGAGGTGCTCCGGCCGAATGAAGCTCAGGTCGTCGGCCGAGGTATGATACTGAGGGATGGCACCGAAACGGCTGCGCTGAAACAATCCCACCGGCAGGTTGAACCCGGGCGAGCAGTATTGCCGCTCATCATAGCCGTAGGGCGAAAACGCCAATATCGTCGGCGCCAGCTTGGAATGCTGCAGAGTGTGTATCATTGCACGGTCGATTTCGGCATCGCCCTGCCTGCTCTTCTTGTATGTCGGACCGGCGCCGTCTCCGACCATTGATACCACGAGGCCGTGCTTGATATGAGACACACGATGCTCATTGCGGGCGAGCCAGGTGATCGCGCCAATCGTTCCCGGCGCAAAGAGAAACCGATAGCTGTATCGCGTTCGCATCTGGGAGATGCGGCTTGCGAGCTCCGCAAGCAGGGCCAGACCGGAACAATTGTCATTGGCAAGCGAGGGATGGCAAACATGCGCCGACAGAAGCACCTCGTCGTCTGACTCTCCCCGGTGAAAATACTCACCATAGGTCAAATGCCCGTCGGCGAGGGTCGAGTCGATCACGACCTCGTAGCTATCGTCCCGCAGTTGCTCCAGCTGTCGGTGGGCCATGCAGAAAGCCCAGTTTTCCTGGTAGTAAGACGTTCGGTAGGGACCAGGTCCGGCTGATCGGGCAATGTGAAGATGTGGGACTTAAGCTCGTCCAGCGACATGGTGCGGCGCACCGGCACGCTGTAGCTCATGACGTGCAGGTTCGATTCGTTGAAATCTACGACCTTCCGGCCCCGCGGGTCCTTGATGTACGCGTCCCGGATGTTCCACTCACGTGGCACGACCCAGTCGAGAACGGGTGTACCGGTCGGCACCTCGTGGACATCAAGGGAGATGTGCGCACCGATCTCCCGAAGGGTCTGCCGCACACCCTTACCGGTAATGCTGCGGCAGATCGGGTAGATCTTTTGGGCAAGCGCAAAGATCTTTGCGCCTGAACTTGTGACATCGTCTGCCGCCGACACGCCGTCCTCCTGGTGTGTCAATCGATCGGCGCGTGTATTAGTTCGCGACGCGAGCGGATTGCCCGGCACTCTGCCTCGACTTTACATGGCGGAGATCCGCATCGAGCACGCCGTCCGCCAGCAACTTGTTGACGTGGCTGATGCGCTGATACCGGGGACCCTCGAACTCTTCGAGCGTGATGCCCGAGGCCCGGTAGGCCTTATGAGTTGCTCCGCGCCCATCTTCGCATCCCATTGCGGCTTGAACTCCGGCAACCGGGTTCGGATCTTTTCGAAGCTCACGCGATAGGACCGCGTGTCGGGACCGGCGCCATCGGCGAATTCGATCTGACAGCCAGGGACAACATCGGCGACGATCTTCGCGAGATCGCGGATCTGGTAGTTGTGCGCCGTCTGGCCGACGTTGAAGGCTTCATTGAACACCGCCGCCTCGGGAGCCTCCATCGCCGCGATAAAGGCGCGGGAGATGTCCTCGATGTGAACGATGGGCCGCCAGGGCGTGCCGTCCGACTTCAAGAGGATCTTCCGCGTTGTCACCGCCCAGGCAACGAGATTGTTGAGCACGACATCGAATCGGAGCCGGGGAGACACGCCGTAAGCCGTTGCGGGTCGCAGGTAGACCGGGCAAAATCCGTCACCGGCGAGGCCGGCAATATCGCGCTCCGACTGCACCTTGGATTCGCCATAGGCAGTCACCGGGTTGAGCGCTCCGGTTTCGTCGATCATCCCGTCGCCCGCCTTGCCGTAGTTGCTGCAGGAGGACGCAAACACGAACCGTCGCACACCGGCTTGCTTGGCCAGCTGCGCGAGGCGCACGCTGGCTACATGATTGATCTGGTCGGTAAGGCCGGGTCTCAGATTGCCGAGCGGATCGTTCGACAGCGCGGCAAGATGCAGGACCGCGTCAAAAGCCTGCAGGTCCGCAAGTTCGATGTCTCGCGTGTCCTTGCTGATGGCCGGCACATCCATGATCGACCCGCCCTCTGCAAATGTGCAACGAGAGTACAGATCGCTGTCGAGGCCCACGACTTCGTGTCCGGCGCGCCGTAGCATCGGAGTGAGCACTGTTCCGATGTAGCCGAGATGTCCGCTCACGAGAACGCGCATCTAAACGCCTCCAAATTTATTCTGTTTCTATCTCGCCTACTTATTTCAAAATCGCCCGCTGATGCACGTGTTTGTAAAACCTTAGTTAATGGCGCGCCCGAAATTGCGGGAACGATCCGCTCAGGACGACGGAAAATGGTTAAGCCGTACCCCATGATCGTTGACGTCGCCGGTAGCGGCGCCAGGCGAAAGACGCCGCAGCAGCGCCTGGGGAACTCTGCGTAGTTGCCGGTGAAGCCGGTAACGTGTGGTGGAGCGGCTGACGTCGAAGCGATTGGCCAGTTCTCCGCCGAACGCCACAACGAATTTGTATCGCGCCTCGTTTTCGATTCCGCCATCGAAATCGAAATGAAGGCCCCGCTCGTGCGCCAGCTCGATGCCACTCCAGAGGAGCAGACTTACTGCGCCTGGATGCGCAATGCTCCTGTCCCGCGATGACAGGAAATAGTGCACGAACTTGTGGTCCCAGACGAAGAAGACCTGGGCGTGGACGTTGTTGTTCGAGTCCACCGCCGCGAGGATCTTGCATTGCTGTCGCTCGTTCGCGGCGACATAGACAGCTTCCAATCGCGAGAGGTCGAAATACGACTTCGCGCCCTCCAGGTTGGTCTGGTAATACTTCACGAAGTATTTTGGGGACGTGACTTCGCGAATGGCGAGCCGTTCCCGCGCGCGTCGTATCACGTTCTTCGTCTTGTCGCGCAATCCCGACCAGAGCTCGTCTCGGGGATCGTGCATTTCAGCATGAAAGTCGGATGCGCGCGCACCTCGTAGCCGCACGCGAGGAACGCGGCCACATCGCTGAACCCGGTATCGAGCGTCATCTCGACGTGATCGAAATCCGCGACCTGCTTGAGCAGGTCAGTGATGACCGCATGCGCCAACCGCATGCGCGCTTCCGTCTTGCCGGACTGCAGCGTGACCGTCGGCCCGAGAAAGCGCGTGATCTGAGGCATCTCACATATGTTCATCCCGCCTTCAGTACGCGTGACGAACCGGAGAGAACCCACGACGCGCCCGCCACGCGAACAAGTGACTTCGCGCCAGCCACCGGGAGCCAGCGCATCCAGCCACCAATCCTCGTGAAAGACCGATTTGCGCATCAAATTCCTCTTCCGGAGACTAACCGGATAGCGAATTGGCAATCTGATTAAACCAAAACGTGCAGAAATGCCCAAGGTCCGCGCGGATCAGAAGGCCTTAGCTTCTATTGTAGTTAACGACGTCTGCAGCATTTAAATCGGGGCGCTCGCCTAGTTAGCCTCCGAGCTCGGCGTCGGTCAGGTGACGCATTGACGCAATACCGCGCCTGTTCAAAACATATTTAATCATTGCCCACGAGGCGTGTGCTCACTGCGAACTTTTGCGTGCCGATCCATCCAAATTTGGCTGCACGAACGGCGTGCCGGCGTCATAGCGCGCTTTGGCCGGAAGCACATGAAGCTTCGTCTCTCCGACCGGGTCCACCCAAGGCCACTCGTATCCGCGCCCGGCGTCGAAGAACGGGGGGCGGCTTGTGAGGTACATGGAAGCAGGCAAGGCCTGATCCTCGCTTCCGGAATCCCAGTGCGTTTTGTTGGTGAGGTAATCAAAATTGCCATATCGAATCGTGGACGTCGCAACCTTTGCGTCCGTCGGATATGGCTTCACGGCGTCCCAGCCGAGCATCCAGACGCCGGGCTTTGCGTCGGTAAAACGGGTTTCATACGACCAGCCGTCCATCTGACCGGGAACCCCGAGCACGTTTCCTATGAAAGACATCCAGTAGGAATACGCCATCAGACCGGCGGCGCGACGCGGCCCATTGCGGGGCTGCGACACATCATCGATCGTCCCGCCAGCCTGATTGTCGAACGCTGCCCGGACGCCGCGCAGATAGTTGCGGAAAAACGTGTGATAGATGCTGTTGCCGTGAGTGTCGTCGCTGTCGGCGTTCTGAGCATAGTTGCCCTCGAACAAGACGTGATGGGCGCCCACCATGTGGCTGGCGTTGAGCCCGGTCTCGATCCAGGCTCCATTCGTATTGATGTAGCCCATGTCCATGTAGTTGTAACCGACCACCGAACCGGCCCCGGCGGAACGCGCCACCACCAGCTTGTTGGCCCTCACGGCAATTCCATTCTCGATCAGAGCTTCCGACGATCCGGCGGAAAGGCTAATGGCATATCCGCCTCCGCCGGGTTGAGCCCAGGCCGCGTCGTGCACGTAGAACTCGCGCAGTTCGACCCGGAAGGAGCTGTGAATTGCAAAGCCTTCGCCGTGCCAAACCGAATTGTCGACGTTCTTCGCCCACGAAGAAGCAGCCCAATTGAAGCGAAGATTGCCCGCGTCGCCCCCCTTGAGCGCCAGATCTTCGACGCCCGCGTGCTTCACATGCGGCTGCGCGAACCGTGACAGTTGAGCTGCGTTTGCCTTCCGATAGCTGATGTGAATTGGGGTCGTGAAGGTGATCCTGGAACCGGAGACGGCGCTGATCTCCTTGATCTCGGCAACAGGCCGATCAGGTCTCCCGAACCACGATCCAGCGCTCTGTGACGTCGACGGAAACGCATCGGGTGCAAAGTCGTCGACAAACTGAATTGCAGGTTTGTGCTTTTGCCAGACAACCCTGAAATCTTCCGACGCCCAGATCTGCCCTCGCCCCTGCGGGTCGACACGCCAATCAGCGGCCGACGCCTCGTCGAGCAGCACGATCTGTCCAGGCACGAAGCCCGCAGCGTCGTCGACCTCGACCGTTCTTTCGCCCTTTATTGCATCATTCCGAAGGTTCGCCGACCGCACGGCATTGACCGTATCGCTCGTGCTGGAGAAAAGCGACGGTCCCACCACGACCAGCGGAGACGGCTTGGCACCGACCGCGTCATTGAAAGGTTTCGCGCCATCCTGCTTTTCGAGCATCGTCCGGCCCGGACCGGAGCCGCGCAGGGTAATTGCCTTGTTGAGCAGCAGGAAATTGCCGCCATTGATCAGAAACCGTCCCGCGGACAGTTGCACGACCTGCCCTACCGGACATGCGTTGATTGCGCCCTGGATTACCGCAGCGTCATCGAGTGTGCCGCCACGAGGCGACAGCGTCGCGCAGATGGTTTTTCGAGAGGGTATACCACCCTCGGCCATCAGGCCGGGTTGCCAGGTGGTCGCGCGATCTGAAGGCAGTATTTCCATCGAATCGAGAGCAAATGCGGACGAATGGCTTGAGCATGCAACGAAGATCATCGTTGCAGCCAAGCGCTGCCAAGGCCGTCGCAGGGCCGTTCGCAGCGTCCGGTGACCAGGGTTGCGCCGCGTCGCGATGACCTTCCGGTTGAACATGCATCCTCTGACTTGCAGCGCCGAACCGACCGGCTTCGCGCCTGCTAGCGTGACCTCACGACGTTGACGGGAGTGGACGGCGGCCTGAACCGCGATCCGTGGGTGCGCCGCATTGCTGGACGCCTGGCTATCCGCAAGCTGGCCGCGGGACGCGCCTGCCCCCAATATCTGGCAGCTTCAACCGCGGCTATAACGAACACGACCCACAGCATTTCGAAGCCGCGCATCCACGTGCTCTCGAGACCGTTGGTAATAGCAACGTAGAGAACAATCGACAGCAGGATCCATGCCCGCGAAAGATCAAAACGCGCCAGGCGACCAATGCCGTGTATCGTCGCAAGGATGAACGCGACAAGCAGGAAAAATCCCGCATAGCCAAGTTCGAGCAACGTGTCTTCATACCCATTGTGGGCGTTGGGCATCTCCTTGACCCAGCCCGGCGCTTCCACGATGCTCGGCGCGTCGGGTCCAACCAGCCAGAACGACTGATAACCCCAGCCCAGCAGCGGCTTCTTTGCGATTTGCATGTTTGCAAAATCCCAAATGATGGTACGGCCTGTGAAAGTCGAATCGCCGTACAGCATGTACGACACGCGATTCATGCTGAAGCCGGTGACGAACGAAAAAGCCATCCAGCAAATCGGTATCGATACGACAATCACCCACACCGGAACGCGGATAGCCCTGGAAAGCTTGAGCAAGGCCCAGGCGAACGCAGGGACAAGCGCCGCAAGAGCAAGCGCCGTCTTTGAATTGCTCAGCAGCAGCAGCGCAACAGACATCAGCGCGGTAACGATGCCGAGAATCCGTCGCCGTCCGGGATGAAGCAGTTCATGGAGCGCAAGCAGGAATGCAACGGCAGCGCATTCGCCTAGATAGTTCTTGCCCGAGAAATAGCCGGGGTAGCCCCACGTGGCGAACTTCACGTCGATCGGCGGCCTGCCCATGACGAACAGCATGTTGAGCACGGCAGCGATAAAGAAGCACCAGAACAAGCCGCGCAGCAGGTCGGTCGATCGAGTTGCAACGATCGCCGGGAGCGCGATCGAGGCAATGATCATGGCCTGCTGCGCAAACCTGATCCCCGAAGCCTCCGGCTTGAATGCCCAGGCAACGCTCGCCCCCGCCAGTGCAAGATAGGCAAACAGTATGATCAGGATCGGCGGAAAGCGGAGTCGCGACCGATTGCGCAGCGCAACGACGAGCGCGGCTGCGGACAGGATCGGCCAAAAGATTTTGCTCTCTGGTCGAGCTTCCAAAAGACAAGCCGAGTCCGTCGGACTACAGGTCACGAGGATCAGGGGAAAAGCAATCGTGGCGTAGACACAAGCCAGCAGCGGGATGATTGCGTATCTATCGATTACCCGACCGGACGGGGCCGCCAAGCCTGGTCGCTGAGAACGCAATACGGCTTCGTGCATGCTCGGTGCCCGTCAACTCCAGTCGCCAAGGCAGCACGCTGATCGTTAATCGCCTGCCTTGCCCGATCGTGGGGCCGCGCAGCGATACGATCAGCCTCTCAATGGCGCTGGCGCCAACACGTACTCAGACACGGCTCCGAACACCAACGATAAGTCAATCTTTCCTGAATTTTTATAGTGAACGCTTCGTTAACGCTTGTCCCCTAGCGTGGCGCACAGGGCGGGCTGTTTCGCTTGGTCGATTGATATTCCGGGAAATTGTGGATGCCGCGTAAGTACATGTTTACTCGCGCAAATTTCTTCCGAGCCTCTGTCCGGCAATACGGCGGTCGATGCCGGACGGCGACGACCGCAAGCGGCGCGCAAACAAGCGCGAAGAAGAGACCGGCGTTTACCAAGACTCCGTTCGTTAATCTTCGTTAACCAGGGTCCAATGTCGTGCCGAGAAGTGCAGGCAAGAGTAGTCAACAAACGCCGTGCCTGACCACTCGCGAAGTGGCGCCGGCGCATTCGGCTGGCAATTCCTCGCGTCTCAGTGGTAGCCGCCTATTGGGCGCCCTGGCCATCACAGCGACAATCGCGCTCGCTGGCTGCTCGACCATGCCGACCTCGGGACCGGCAAGCTCCTATGTCCGCGCGGGGCAGACCGACCCTGAAAGCGTGCACTATGCTCTGGTGCGCCTGACGGCTGACACCGAGAGGGTCCTGGTGCGCAACTCCAGGCGGATCGACCGTGTTGTCACGGATCGCCGCGGCCCTCCCGAGATTCGTTTTGGCATCGGCGACACGGTCAGCGTCACGCTGTTTGAATCGATGGCCGGTGGCCTGTTTACTCCGACCGAAGCCGGCACGCGTCAGGGAAACTATGTCACGTTGCCCAATCAGGCCGTGAATTACAAAGGCAACATCACGGTTCCGTATGGTGGCTCGATCCGCGCTGCGGGCCGGACCCCGGAGGAAGTCCAGAATGCGATCGTGAAGTCCCTGCAGGACCGTGCGATCGAACCACAGGCAGTGGTTGCGCTGGTGGATCAGAAGGCAACGTCCATCAGCGTATTGGGCGAGGTCGGAACGCCTGCACGCTTGCCCGCAAGCGCCAGCGGCGAGCGGCTGCTCGACATCATCACACGCGCGGGCGGCCCCAGAGAATCCCGGCTTCGATACCTGGGTGACCCTCGAACGCGACGGCCGGCAGGGTACCGCACCGTTCGGATCGCTGCTCAGCCAACCGGCAAACAACATCTTCGTTCGCCCCCAAGATACGGTCTACGTATTCACGCAGCCGCAAACCTTCCTCGCGATGGGCGCTTCCGGGCAACAGGGGCAGTTCTCGTTTGGAGCCTGGCGCCTGACACTGGCCGAGGCCATGGCGAAAGCGGGCGGCCTCAAGGATGATCACGCCGACCCTGGGTCCGTGTTTATTTACCGCGGGGAGCCCCGCGAAGTTGCCAAGCAGCTCGGCGTCGACTGCACTCGCTATAGCGGACCCCTTGTCCCCGTTATCTATATTCTCGATTTGAGAGATCCCGGCGGCTACTTCATCGCGACAGAATTCGAGATGCGGAATAAAGATGTCATCTTCGCGTCCAACGCAAATTCTGTCGAAGCGACAAAGTTCATGACTTACCTGCGGATGATCATCGGCACAGTGAGCGATCCAATCGTCGCCGGGATCGATGCCTACACGCTGAAGGGACTCGCCAACGGCAGCATCTCTGGCGCGACAACCATCGTTACGTCGTCCCGATGACGACAATTGGCCTGGCGGAATCGGCTCGCGCGGCAGGTATGCTGCCGGCAACCGAATCCGCCGAGGCAACAGTCCGCGACCGGTGGCCCCGCCTTCACGGACACATTCCTGCGCTCGACGGCGTGCGGGGACTTGCCATCGTCATGGTGATGCTGCTGCACTTCGTCGGCAATACGTTGCCCACCAACGCTGTCGAGAAGATCGTCGTCGGAATCACCAACTACGGCTCCTACGGCGTCGAGTTGTTCTTCGTCCTGTCCGGCTTTCTCATCACGGGCATCCTCTATGATTCAAGGGAGGAGCCGAACTTCTTTCGCAATTTCTATATACGGCGCGTGCTGCGCATTTTTCCGCTCTATTATGGCGTGCTTGCGCTTGTCTTCTTCGTCGCTCCGCTTTTGAGCCCGCTGCGTGGTCCGACCCTCGACTATCTGATAGATCGTCAGACCTGGGCCTGGCTGTACGGAGTCAACGTCTACATCGCATGGAACGGTGACTGGTCATTCTCGTATCTGGAGCATCTCTGGTCGCTTTGCATCGAGGAGCATTTCTATTTCTTCTGGCCGCTCGTCGTATATCTGGTCGCGGAGCAACCGAGAAAGTTGATTGCGGTCAGCCTCGGCCTATCCGTTGTTGCAATGCTGGCTCGCTTGGGCGGCTCCTTGGCCGGACTTAGCTGGTGGACAACGTATGTGTTGACACCGTTTCGCCTGGACGGTCTGGCCCTTGGCGCCTTTCTCGCCGTGGTGGTCCGACAACCGGGCGGACTTCAGCGACTTGTAGGCGCCCTTCCATACGTTGCGTCCACTGCATTTGGCTTGCTGTCCCTGACTTTCATCTGGACGCGCCTGGTGACCGACCAAGGTAACGCTTTCGTCCTTCCGGTTCGGTCTTCCATCATCACCGTGCTGTTGGCTTGTCTCCTCATCTGGGTGCTCGTTGCGCCAAAGCGTTCCTTGGTATCGCGCCTTTTCTGCAGCCGACCGCTGATGTTTCTCGGGACCTATAGCTACGGCCTGTACGTCTACCATCACTTTATATCGTACTATCTCGTGACTCACCGAACCGAACTGGCACTCGGCGAATGGCTCGGCTCTCACAGCGCAGCCGTGGCAATACAGGCGACAGCGGGAGCACTCGTCTCGCTGCTGATCGCTTATCTGAGCTATGAATTCGTCGAAAAGCGTTTCCTGGACCTGAAGCGGTTCTTCAACGCTCGGCGCGCCGTTGCTGCTGGCGAAGCGTTGGCGCCTTCCCATCCGTACCGCAACTGATGGCAAGCCTCGTACGGTAAAAGCCCTCGAGAGCGCGAGCTGCTGAACTCCAGGCATACTTGCTTTCGGCCAAATGCCTCGCGGAACGTCCGAGATCCGCAGCGCGATCGGCATAGCCCAGTAAGCCGCTGACACGGGCGGCAAAGCTCTCGACATCGTCCGCGATCATGATGTCACGATCCGGCACGGCCTCGATCCCCTCGGCGCCCAGGGTCGTCGAGACGATTGCCTTGCCCATCGCCATAGCCTCGACAATCTTGAGCCGTGTCCCGCCTCCCAATCGCAGAGGGACGGCGACGACCGCCGCCTCGGCAAGATGCGGCCTCAGATCCGGCACGAAGCCGGTGAACTCGATTCGCGGACCCGCCAGCGCCAACAGGGCGGAGGGCGGCGACCCGCCAATGATCTTGCAACGCGCATCCGGATGGCTGGCCGCGATGCGCGGCCATATATCATTGATGAAGTGGATGACACCGTCGACATTCGGTGCATATGACAAAAGGCCAAAGAACACGACAGTGCGCCCGTCGGGCTTCGGATCGTCGGCACGCGGGCGATAGAACTCGATATCCGCGGCATTGGGAATGACAGTAGTCCTGGCTTCCGGCACTTCTTCAAGCAGCCGTCGTTCGTCAGCAGCGCTGCACAGATAGACGCCATCCGCGTCACGATAGGTCCCGAGCTCCTCCTTCCGAAGCTTGCGCCAATTGACTTCGGAATAAAGGCGACGAAACAGGCTGTCGCCGCTTTGGGCGTACTGGCGGGCAAGGTCGTAGTCGATATTGTGAGAATCCACGACCAATACCGGAAGCTTCTCTCCTGCCGGCGCCTTGCGCAGTTCGTAGTGACCAAGGAACGTGAACTCGAGATTAACCACGTCGAAGCGCGTCGACCCAAGCAAGTCATCCAGCGTCTGACGCACGACGTCTGCCGTGATTCGCAAACGCTCGAAGCTGAGGGGCGATACCAGGGAGCGGAGTTGAAGCAGGCGCTTCGGCATCCCATCGCGACCGAACGGGTTACGCACGAGCACCACCTTGCGGCAGTAGGCCTGCATGGCAGTTCGGCATTCCTCGATGTCGTGCTCGTCATCCACGAGCATGACTGCCGTCAGGTCATGGCGCTGAGCCAATTCCGTCATCAAACCGTGCATACGTGCCTGCGCGCCGATCCGCGGCGGGCTCGCAGGCATTTGTGACACGAAGAGAATATTTAGGCGGTCTGAGTGCATCGATCCAAACCTGCCTGCCGACGTCGACAGGTACTGAGATGCTCGCTGGGGCCCACATTCACATAGCTCGGCTTACTCAATGCTTAAGCCGAAGCCTTGCGTTAATAGTTGCCTCGTTCCTCTTAACGAAACAATGATAGAAAGGCGGCGTGTCCATTTATCCGCTTGGATTTTCGACGTAAAAGCATTGCCGAAGCAGTCTTGGTAGGTTCTCCGCAACGTTACCTCGTGCGGGCCAGCTCAAGCTCAAGCCGCGAAGGCGACGATTGAATGTGCGGTATCTCGGGTATCATCGGCCGGCTTGACGAAAACAACCGGGCCGCGCTCGCTCGGATGAGCAAGGCCATGATCCATCGCGGGCCGGACGGCCATGGCTCGTGGGCTTCGACGCCGGATGCCCGCGGCTGGGGTGTCATGCTTGATCACCGCCGCCTCTCGATCCTTGATCTGTCGTCCGCCGGCGCTCAACCGATGGTGGACGATACAACTGGGCACGTGATTTCGTTCAACGGCGAAATCTACAACTATGTCGCCCTGCGCAAACGCCTCGAGAGCGAAGGGCAGTCTTTTCGGTCCAGCGGCGACACCGCCGTCATGCTGCGGGCGCTCGGGCTGCATGGCCTGGAGGCAGTTGGATGGCTGCGCGGCATGTTCGCATTCGCAAGCTGGGATCCGCAACAGCGACGACTTCTGCTTGCGCGCGACCAGCTCGGCATCAAGCCGCTCTATATCGCGCAGTCCAGCAATCCGAACACGACGTGGTCGCTGATATTTGCATCCGAATTGCGTGCATTGCTGGCCTCAGGCTTGCTAGGAACGCCGCGTCTTGATCCGCAGGCGGTTGCGAGCAACGTATGGAACGGGTTTGTTGTCGGCCCCTGCACCGCCGTTCAGGGCGTTGAACTTCTTGCGCCGGGTCACTACGCCGAGTTTGACGGGACAGGCCGTAGAATAAGCGAGCGCGATTTCTGGCGCATTCCCGGAGAAGTCGCCAAAACCGACAATGGACGAAGCGACGCTTGCCTCGATCCTCGACGCAGGGATGAAGCTTCACCTCGCCAGCGATGTGCCGCTCGCCGTTTTCCTGTCGGGCGGCATCGATTCCTCCGCGATGGCAAATCTCGCGCAACGGACCGCTGACGCCCCGGTTCATACTTTCACGCTCGCGTTCGAGGACCAGCAGTTCAACGAAGCGCCGTTCGCAAGGCAGACCGCTGCGGCAATCGGCACTCAGCATCATGAGGTGGTGTTGTCCGAGCAGCGGTTCGTCGACAGTCTGGACGACGCCCTCGATAGTCTCGACCAGCCAACCTTCGATGGACTGAACGCCTATTTCATCTCCCGGGCCATTCGCGAAGCAGGCTTTACCGTCGCACTGTCGGGAACCGGGGGCGACGAGCTGTTCGGCGGGTATCCGACGTACCGCGATCTTCCGATCTTGCAGCAGTGGTGTCATCGGGGCCGCACATTGCCCAGAAAATGGCAAGCCAGGGCTGCAGCTTTGTTGACTTGGCCCCTGCGACGATCCTCGCATCCCGTGCCGCCTCAAACGCGCTGGGCGAAGCTTCCGGATATGGTCGATCGTAGCGAGGATCTGCTGGCGTTATACCAGATGGCCTACGCGCTCTTCCTGCCTGGATTTCAGGGTGAATTGCTTGCACCGGATTTCGCGGGCGCGCTCGTGGAAGGCCTTCCCGACGCGATGCGCCGGCGGCTGACGGCCGAAACGGCAGGCCGTACCCCAGTTTCCGCTATTAGCGTGATGGAACAACGTCTCTTTTTGGGTGAACGCCTCCTGCGCGACAATGATGCAGCAAGCATGGCCAGTTCGCTCGAGCAGCGCGTTCCGCTGGTCGACCACGTGTTGTTTGAAAGCGTCGACGCCCTGTCGGACCAAGCGCGATATCAGCCCTTGGGGCGCAAAGATATGCTTCGGCGGATCGGATTGCGCGGTCTCGATCCTGCGCTCTTCGAGCGCCCAAAGACCGGCTTCGTCATGCCCTTTGACCGATGGATTCGCCGCGGATTGAGGGACGCCATGGATCGAACCATGCGCGATCCGCAGGCGATCGCGCCTACCGGCCTGAATCCCGACGCGGTTGAGCGACTTTGGCGAGCCTTTCTCGACGGAGCGCCCGGCATGTACTGGTCGCGGGTCTGGTCCATCTACACGTTTGTCCGTTGGTGCCATCGCAACGGCGTTTACGCATGAACAGCGAGTGCCTTCACCGGCTCTCTCGCCGCTCACTCTGACCATTCGTCCAATCGATAACGTCGAACTCGAGCCCTCGCTTCAACATCTCCGCCTCAAGATCGCGGGCATGCCGCTTCCATTCGGCCGTCGACCGGACTCGGAATTTGGGATCTTTGCCGCTTGCCTCGAATTCATCGTCGGCCTCGAGCGCGCCGCGGATAGCTTCGTATATCATCCTCAGACTGGGATCGGTGATGGCACTGCAGGCCATTGGTTTCAGTGTCTCGATCTCGTCGAAGTTTTTGCTCATGACTATGGTCGATCCTCATCTACGCGCGCTAGCGCGCCTTCGATGACCTCGATCTCCTCGCGGAGGATATCGCTCACGATCGACGGCTTGAACCCTGGAATGGTGTGCATCTGAACATCATCCAGCAGTTGCTGACGATGGTGCCTCAGCTTTTCCAGGGCTTGGCGATCTTTCAACGAAACGTAGCCGGCAACAATCTGCTCGATGGCTTTCATCGGAAATGCGCTCTACAATAAGAATAACGTACTGCAATCTCTCGATTAAATTGGCCAAATCGCGTCCTGACAAGACCCCCGCCTTGGTGCTCGTGCGATAGCGTTAACGCTCAGTCCGTAAAAATCCGGACCTCCACGACATGATTCCGCCGCTTGTCGGGATCCGGCTGAAAGCGAAGAAGTCGGTTCGATCGTCTTTGTCGAGTTACTTCCACGCAACACGATGGGGAGGGTGCAGAAGAAGCCTGTTGCGCGACCGCTTCGCCGATATCTACTCGACGCAAGTTCAGCAGCGAACCTGAAAACGCGCTGCGCGGACCCGCGACGTGATACCCGTCGCGCGGTACCGCGGATCTTCAAAGATAGCAGCGATGCCGCGGACGGCGTTCCGTTCACCGGCTGCGAGCGATGTGTGTGTGACGCCGGTCAGGAGTGACGCGTAACGACGCCCGTTGGCGTGGCAAAGCCCTGGAGAGTCTTGATCCGCTTCTCGAGCCACCAGCCGAACTCGGGCGACCAATCTTCGAAACGGCTGTTGATGCCGAGATCGTGCGCCCAGTGGTGGGCGATGTTGGGATTGAACTGTGACTGCCGCCCGACGGCAATGAGGTCGGCCTGGCCCTTTTGAAGGATGGCCTCGGCCTGCTGCGCCTCGAGAATGATGCCTACGGCCATGGTGGTGACATCCGCCTCCTTGCGCACGCGCTCGGCGAAAGGAACCTGGAAGCCGAGGCTGCGCGGCACTTGCGCTGCCGTAGCCGCGCCGGAGATTCCGCCGGAGGAACAGTCGACGACGTCGACGCCGCGCGCCTTCAGCTCGCGCGCGAAGGCGACCGTATCATCCATGTTCCAGCCCTCGACGGTGCCGTCGACGGACGAGACGCGCACGAACAGCGGCATGTCCGCCGGCATTTCGCGGCGCACCGCCTCGACGATCTCGAGCGGCAGACGCATGCGCCCGGCGCGGTCGCCGCCATACTCGTCATTACGTGTGTTGGAGACCGGCGACAGGAACGAGGCCAGCAGATAGCCGTGCGCGGTGTGGATCTCGATGGTGTCGAACCCGGCGGCAACCGCCCGCCTTGCAGCGGCTGCCCAAGTGTCGACCATGGCCTTGCACTCGGCGGTGGTCAATTGCCGTGGCGTTAGCCAGCCCTTGGCGACCGGTTCGGCGGTCGGGCCGACCGGTTGCCAGATCCTGGCGCCGGCTTTCAGATTCTCTTCGGTCAGCGGCCCCATGCCTTGCATGGCGGACTGTGCCGACGACTTGCGGCCGCCATGGCCGATCTGAATGCCGATCGCCGTCCCCTGACGCTTCATGAAGGCGACCAGCGGCTTGAAGCTCTCGGCCTGCTCGTCATTCCAGATGCCGAGATCGTTTTCGTTGGTGAGTCCGACTTCCTCCACCGCCGTCACTTCGACGAAGACGAGCCCAAATCCACCGAGCGCATAGCGACCAAGGTGTACGAGATGAAACGCTCCGCAGGTATTTCCTGGTTCGCAGCTGTAATGGACCATCGGCGGCACGACGAGGCGGTTCTTCAGCGTAAGGCCTCGAATCGTGAGTGGCTGGAACAGCATCGGCCGCTCGTCTTCATTGCCGTTGATCATTTCGCCACTCATGGAACTATCTCCTTGCATGCTATGGCCGTCCGGTCGTGCCATGGACGGCAAGTCTTCAGGTACGTCTTGGGGGCCCCAGCGAGGCGCGCGGGATGAACTCGTTGGGCACGAGCACGCGCCGCGGCTCGTGCGGACCGTCGTTTCGGATGCGATCGAGCAGCATGCCAGCCGCAATCCGGCCGACCTCCGCCTGATCCCAGCCGATGATGGCGACGGCCGGCGAGACGAGCTCGGCGAGCTCGGAATGGCCTGACGCGATCAGCGACACGTCCTCCGGTATCCGCAGGCCTCGCCCGCGCACCGCGCGCAGCACGCCCGACAACATGTCGATGCCGCCGGAAATGATCGCGGTCGGAGGGTTGCGCTGGCCGAGCAATGCCGAGGTGATACGAAATCCAGCGCCGGGCAGGAAGCTCCCGGCGTGAACGAGCGAGGGATCGGGCTCGAGATTTCGCGCGGCAAAAGCCTCCTGATAGCCGCGAACGCGTTCGCGCGCCGGATAGAGCCCGGCGTCGCCGGTGATCAGCGCCACCCGCCGATGACCAAGATCGAGCAAATGACTGACCGCGACACGCATCCCTTCGGCGTGATCGGCCATAACGGCATCAGTCCAATCCGGCTGATCACGATCGATCAGCACGATCGGAATATCGAGATCGCGCAGGAAGGCCTCGAACTCACCGGCGACCGGCGTGTACGGCCCCATCATCACGCCGTCGGCCTGCCGCCGCGACAGCCGGCTGAGCAGCTCCCGCTCACGCTCCTTGCGGCCTTCCGAGTTGGAGATGAGCAGCGAGAAGCCGACCTCGTCCAGCACGTCGTGCGCGGCTTTGACGAAGCCGGCGAGTTGCGGAATGTTGATCTCACGCAAGATGCAGCCGATCGTGTGGGTCGACCGGATGCGCATGCTCTGCGCCACCGCGTTCGGCGTATAGCCCAGATCATCGATTGCGCGCTGGACCTTCCGGCGGATGTCGGGATGGACGGTGGCATTGGCATTGAGCACCCGCGACACCGTGCCGGTCGATACGCCCGCTGCGGTCGCCACGTCGCGGATCGTCAATTTGCTTCCGCGACCTGCCGTTTGCTGTTCTGCCATCACCATCACCGGGGCTGAGATCTCAATCCCCTGCACAATACGCGGAAGCCAATTCGGCCGCAGGTGCTATCAGCCGGCCGAAGGCAAATGATTTGTGCATTTCTCCACCGTGATCCAAACGGCCTGGCCTCCCGTCCTTGTTCCGGAAACGATCAGATGGCGTCGGCTTCGATGATATCGCGGCTCATACTTCGAACGCCCACTGCTCTGCCACCAGGCTGTACCGGCCTGCCTCACGCCGCATATGTCCGAACCCGGGGAAATGCAGATGCATACCGCCGACCAGCATGTCGTCAGTGACCACCATGTCGAACATCATCTGACGAGCGGCTGCGGCAGCCTCGGGGTCGGTATCGAATTCCATCGTCACTTCCGGACGTGCAACCTGGATCTCCGGCACATGGACCGTGTCACCCCAAACCACCATTGATTCGCCGCCGCACGATACGACATAGGCGGCGTGGCCGGGGGTATGACCGTGGATCGGGATCGCCGTGACGCCCGGGAGCACCTCGCCCTTCCGGAATGTCTTGACGCGATCGGCAGCCATATAGGGCTTCAGCTGGGTGCGGCCGGCCTCGAAATAGCGGCGCCGGGGCCGCTCGGCCGCCTTGGCCATCGCCTCGTCGTTGAACCAGTGATTGATCTCGTTCTCATGGACGATGACTTCCGCATTGGGAAACAGCCGCGTTCCGGTTGCGGCATCTGTCAGCCCGTTGGAATGGTCGGGATGGACATGGGTCAGCAGCACCGCGTCGACCGAGGCCGGATCGATGCCGGCGGCAGCGAGATTTGCCGGCAGGCGACCGCAGGTCGGCCCCATCAGATCCGCTGATCCGCAGTCGATCAGGTAGGTCCGGTTGTCCATGCGCACGGCAAAGGCGTTGACCGAGATGCGCGGCGGCGAGGTGCGATGATCGCGCGCCAGAATGGCCTTGGTTTCCTCCTCGGGGATATTGCGAAAGATCGTGTATCCCATGTCGACGTAACCGTCGCTGAGGCCGGTGACCAGCGCGTCGCCAAGCCTGCGGTGATAGACTCCTGCGACTTGCGTTGAGGGTGAAGTGCTCATTGTGCGTCCCCTTGCCAAAATCTTGCAACGATCGCTGCATCGTCGCGCCTGTGGTGCCAGCTCCGGCCCACGCCAAGTTGCGCCTTCGACCAGAGCCTGATCTGCATCAGCGCGTAGGCCCAGGTAACGGCAAACACGTCCATCACAGGAGCACCGGCGATGCGGTAGACGCCGTGACGAACCAAGAGTTCCGCCAGCACGCCTTCCGCCGGAATGATGACGTCAGCGCCGCGCGCCACCAGGCGCTCGGCCGCGGCGGTGAAATTTGCGATGACCGGAGCCGGGTCGGCGTAAGCACGCGCCAGCTGCGGCTCGTCGAGCGGCGGATCCATCGCCGCGACCTCCAGCACACGCGCGGCGAGCTTGTGCTTGTCGACCGCCACCTTCGTCATCCACTGCACCGCCGGCGCATTGGAGATCAATGCCACATAGCTGCCGAGCGAGCAGCCGACCAGAAGACCACTCTCGGTCAGCGAAGCGACGGGAATATCCACCGCGGAGCGGATCTCGCGCAGAAACGGCTCGCTGAACGAGCCGATCACGAAGGCATCATAACCCTGCCGCTCGGCCGCGATCGCATTGTCGATCACCCGGCTGAGAATGCGGTGATAGGCGAATGCATTGCCGAGCACCGCAGTGGCCGAAGCGCCGGCGTATGATCCGGACGGAAGCCCGTGGACGACGACCTCGGCGTCGTCGCCAAGGATTTCCGCCGCATGGGCCTCGAGCGCGCGCTTGTAGACTTCGAGATGATCGAGCTCGTTGACCGACTGGTGCCAGATCCGCGGCGTCGATCTCTTCCCAGGCATTGCCGCGCTCATGCGTCGCCCCGATCGTTGGTCAGGCGCAGCGAACGGATCGACCCGAGGTCCTCGATATTCCAGAGCTGCTCGAACAGTGCTGCGGCCTGGCCTTGCTTGAACACCCGGGTCGCGCAGTCCATGAACTTATCCTGCAGTTCGTCGCGCAAAAGCGGGCGCTGCCAGCTACCCTTGGCATGAACCACCGGCGCGTGCTCAAGCACTTCGCCCGACGTCAACACGACGCTGACGCGGTCGGCCGGCGCGAACGGCTGGTCGCCCGGCATGATCTCGTCCGTCGTCGTGCAGCGGACCTTGGCGAAGGTAGCGCCGACGTCGGGCCGCGAGACGAACTCATCGGTGAGCTCGGACAGCCCGACACGGCCGGCGATCAGCGCGGCGGTCATCGCGAATTCCATGCTGAACTTGGCCTCGAGACCGGTCTGCGGATTGGTGTTGCGCAACATCAGCCTTTGGGTGACGCCGGTGTGGACCCGAATTTCCTTCACGTCGTCGGGTTTGAGCTTGTGCGCATTCACCAGGCCAATCATCGCGTCGATCGAACGATGGGTCGCATAGCAGGTCGGATAGCGCTTCACATTGATGCCGAGATCGGCCAGCCGCCAGTTGCGGCCTATATCGATCGTCCCGTTTTCGATATCCGGCGTGCCCGATGGCGAATGGGCGCGCAGGAAGCCGGTTTGGTGCTCGAGCACGTCCAGCGATGCGGTAAATCCCTGATCGGCGAGGCGCGCGGCAAGCACGCCGGATTGAGCGGTGCGGCCGGCATGCAGCGATTTGGTCATGGTGCCGAAATTGGCGACCAGTCCGGAGGCGAGCGAGGCGGCGATCGCGATGGCATGCGCGGTCTTCGTGGAGTCGAGATTGCGCAGCCGCGCACAGGCGGCCGCGGTGGCGAGCGCGCCCATCACGGCCGTCGGGTGAAAGCCGCGCTCATGGAGGTGACCGGGCTCCAGCGCAATGACCTGCGCCCAGACTTCGTAGCCCGCGGCATAGGCGGCGAGCGCGTCGGCGCCGCTGGAGTTGAGCGACCAGCCTTCGGCCAGGATGGCCGGCACCAGCACCGTGCTCGGATGTCCGGCCAGCGCCACGTCGTCATAGTCGAGCACATGCGCCGCGACGCCGTTGACGAGCGCAGCATCCGGCGCCGCGAGATTGCGGCCCGACGGAACCTCGGGCGCGCCGTCGTTCTGGGTGGACGCGGCCACCATCGCCGACACGATCCGCACCGGCTGCTCGGCGGCACCAGCGATCATGACGCCGACGCAGTCGATGATGCCGGTCCGCGCCGCCTCGCGGCAGCGGCCGGACAGATCGGACAGCTTGAGGCCGGCTACAAAATTGGCCGTCTGACGCGTGATATCCAGCATGGGTCGTCTCCTCAGTAGGAACGCGGAAGACCGAGCACGTGCTGCGCCACAAAGGCCAGCACCATGTTGGTCGAGATCGGGGCTGTCTGGTAAAGACGGACCTCACGCCACTTGCGCTCGACGTCGTATTCCTGCGCAAAGGCGAAGCCGCCATGGGTCTGGAATGTCGTATCGGCAGCCTTCCAGGTGGCCTCCGACGCCAGCAGCTTGGCGATGTTGGCGTCTGCTCCGCAGGGCTGCCCGGCCTGGAACAGCGCGGCGGCGCGGCGGCACATCATGTCGGCGGCTTCGAGTTCGGCGTAGGCGCGCGCCAGCGGAAACTGGATGCCTTGATTCTGGCCGATCGATCGTCCGAAGACGCGCCGCTCATTGGCATAGGCGACGCCCTTGCCGAGAAGCCAGCGTCCGTCGCCCACACATTCGGAGGCGACGCAGATTCGTTCGGCGTTCATGCCGTCGAGGATGTAGCGGAAGCCCTTGCCTTCCTCCCCGATGAGATTGGCGACCGGCACTTTCAGGTTCTCGATGAACACCTCTGTCGTATTGTGATTGACCATCGCCTTGATCGGGCGGATTTCGACGCCGTTGCCCTTGGCCTCACGCAAGTCGACGAGGAACACCGAAAGTCCGTCGGTGCGCCGCTTCACCTGATCGACCGGACTGGTGCGCGCCAGCAGCAGCATCAGGTCGGAGTGCAGCGCCCGCGACGTCCAGACCTTCTGGCCGTTGACGACATAGACGTCCCCCTGACGCTCGGCGCGGGTCTTGAGCTGGGTGGTATCGGAGCCGGTATTGGGCTCGGTTACGCCAAAGGCCTGCAGCCGCAGCCGTCCCGCCGCGATTTCCGGCAGGTAGGTCCGCTTCTGGGTCTCGTTGCCGTGACGGAGCAACGTACCCATGATGTACATCTGGGCATGCGCGGGACTGGCGCTGCAGCCGTTCGCATTGATCTCTTCGAGGATCACTGCCGCCGCACGCAGCGGCAGGCCCGAACCGCCATATTCCTCCGGGATCAGCGCGCCGAGGAATCCCGCCTCCGTCAACGCCGCGACGAATTCGGTCGGATAGGCGCTTTGATCGTCGAGCTTGCGCCAGTATTCGCCCGGAAAGCCCTTGCAGATCTGCCGCACCGTGTTGCGCAGGTCGGAGAAATCCTCGCCCAACGTGACGGTGACCTCCATGTCGGCGGTTTGGGCGGCGTCGTGATAGTTCATGTCATATCCTTTCAGGCGGCGGCGCTGGCCGACACGCGGAACGTTTTGGGCAGGCCGGCGCGGGCGATCGCGCCGGAGAACCGTTCGCCGGGCAGCCAGCTCTCGACCTCGCGTCGCAAGGCAACCAGCCGCTCGACATCGGCGCCGGTATCGAAACCGAGTTGCTCGAGCAGGAAGACGGTATCCTCGGTGTCGATGTTGCCGGTGGCGCCGGGTGCGAACGGACAGCCGCCGAGTCCGGCGAGGGATGCGTCGAAGGCGCGTACACCCGCATCCAGTGCCGCCGTCACATTGGCGAGACCGAGACCGCGCGTGTCGTGGAAGTGGCAGGCGACCGGCAGTGGACGCACCGCTGCGATCACCGCGCCCATCAGGCGGCGGACCTGACCCGGATCGCCATAGCCGACCGTATCGGCGACGATGATCTCGTCGGCGCCCATCCCGGCGAGTCGCACCGCGATCTCGACCACTCGTGCCTCCGATACCGTCCCCGAGATGGTGCAGCCGAATGCGGTCGCGATGCCCGCACCAAGTCCGATTCGTGCCCCGGGGCGCTGATCGCGCGCCGCGGCGATGCGCGCGAAGTCCTGCAGCGACTCCTCGGTGCTGCGGCGAACATTGGCCTGGTTGTGCTCCTCGCTCGCCGACAGCACGTAGTTGACGATTGGCACACCGAGCGCGAAGGCACGCTCGGCCCCCTTCAGATTCGGAACCAGAACCGAGGGCCGCAAGCCCGGCATTGTCAGCGCGCCGCGGGCCACCTCCTCCGCATCGGCAAATTGCGGGATCACCTTGGCCGGCACGAACGAGGTCACTTCGATCTCGCGGATTCCGGCCTCCACCGCGCCGCGGCACCAGGCCAGCTTGCGCGCGCTCGGCAAGATCGTTTTGACCATCTGAATGCCATCGCGGGGTCCGACCTCGCGAACATGAGCTTTCTCACGCATTTCGCGCCTCCTTCTACTTGCCTTGAAAGTTGGGTTTGCGGCGCTCGTTGAACGCCAGCACGCCTTCGCGCCGGTCCGCCGTCGGGACCAGACGGTTGTAGGCCTCGATCTCGAAGGCGAGGCCATCGGCGAGCGACATCTGCAAACCGCGATGGATCGCCTGCTTGGCCTGGCGCACCGAGATCGGGCCATTGGCAGCGATGCGATGGGCGATGGCGAAGGTCGCCTCCAGCAATTCCCCTGGCGGCAGCACCCGATTGACCAGCCCCCACTGCTCGGCCTCGGCAGCCGAGAACGGCTGCCCGGACAGGATCAATTCCTTGGCGCGGCGCTCGCCGACGGCGCGCGGCAGATTCTGCGTGCCGCCGCCACCCGGCATGATGCCGAGCGTCACTTCGGTCAGCGCGAAGCGTGCATTGGTCGAGGCGTAGACGAAGTCGAGCGCCGCGGCGATCTCGCAGCCGCCGCCATAGGCCGCACCGTTGATCGCGCCGATCACGGGAATCGGACAGCCCAGCAGAGCGCGCAGCATGCGCTCGAAGACCAGATGCTGTGCCTGCCAGGCCTCGTCCGTCATGCCGTTGCGCTGCTTCAGATCGCCCCCGGCGCAGAACGCCTTGTCGCCGTGTCCGGTCAGGATCACAGCGCGCAACCCCTCGATGTCGGTCGAGAAGCCCTCGAACAGTTCCACCAGATCGAGGCCCATCTGGGTGTTCATCGCATTCGACGCTTCCGGCCGGTGCAACGTCACCAGCAGGATATCGCCATCACGCCGTTCGACCTTGATGGTCTGGAAATCAGTTCGCATTGATGGCTCCCTTGCTCGCAGGCTTTCGAAGAATGGCATTGTGCTGGCCGAGCGCCGGCGCAGCGGTGCGTGCGCGCGGTCGCGTACCGTCGAAGGCAAGCGGAACGCCGACAAGATCGATATCGTCGCCAGCACATCGCACCATCATGTCGAGGGCGCGGGTTTGCGGATGCTCCGCAACCTGATCGGTGGTCAGCAGCGGTGCATTGGGAACCCCGGCTCCGTCGAGAATGCCGCCAAGCGCATCGACCGTATACTTACGCACCGCGGCCGCGATTTGCGGGATCAGTCGTTCGCGGTTGACGACCCTTGCCGCGTTGGTCGCGAAGTCAGGATCATGCGCAAGCGCCTCGAGACTCAACGCCACGCACAGCTTGCGGAACAGATTGTCGTTGCCGGCGGCAATCATCAGCCATCCGTTGGACGCCTCAAATGCCTGATAGGGCGCGATTTCCGCGGTGCCCGATCCATAGGGCTTGCGCACCTCACCTGACGCCGCATAGCCGGCCAGCGGAACGGTCATCCACGCGAGCCCGGTCTCGTAAAGCGAGGTCGCAACGCTGCGGCCCTGACCGCCCTTGTTGCGCGCCACCAACGCGGCGAGCATGCCGATCACTGCCCACATGCCGGAGCCCATGTCGACCAGCGAGACGCCGACACGCACCGGCGGCCGGCCGCCCTCGCCGGTGACGCTCATGATGCCGGTGCTGGCCTGGGCGAGCGGATCGTAGCCGGGCTTGCTGGCGAGCGGCCCCTTGGCGCCGAACGCGCCGATGTCGCACCAGATCAGCGATGGCTTCGCGGCGCTGAGCGCATCCGCGGTGAGACCAAACTTGTCCAGGATGCCGGGCCGCAGATTCTGGATGACGGCATCGGCCTCGTTCAGGATCAGCGACTTCAGCCTCTCGCAATCCTCCGCTGCGCCGAAATCGACGGTGATGCCTTCCTTGCCGCGATTGAGACTATGGAACACACTTGCCGTTCCGTTCCAGAACGGCGGCCCCCAGCCACGCGCATAATCGCCGCTCTTGGGATTTTCGACCTTGATCACACGGGCGCCGAGATCGGCCAGAATCAGTCCGGCATAGGGGGCGGCCACGCTGTGTCCGAGTTCAACCACGGTGATACCAGCGAGCGGCTTGTCAACGTCCATCAAATCCTCCCGGCTGCCGCAAGGGCCGCCGCCGTTCCTGTTGTCATCAATCGATTCATCATGTCGAGCGGCGTCGCTTTCACGACTTGTCCTGTGCATTGTCGGCAACCAGCACCGCGCCGTTGACGAAGCTCGCGCGGTCGGACAGCGCGAAGACAATCAAATTGGCGAGTTCCTCCGGCGTGCCCCAGCGCGTGTTGCGCATCGAATTGTTTTCCGACCAGCGCTTGCGTTCGGCTTCCGCCTCCTCTTCGCCCAGATTGCGCTTGGCGAGTTCGCGCTCCCATTTTGCAAAACGTTCCGGAGTATTGACGAAACCGGGAACGACGCAGTTGACGCGAATGTTGTGCGGCCCGAATTCGTTGGCGAGAATCTTGGAGAAGCGGATTTCGGCCGACTTGGCCGGACCGGTGCATGACGACAGGAACGGCGGCATCGTCACCATGATCCCGGTTTCGCCCGACACGTTGACGATGCTGCCGCCGTTCTGCTCGATCATGATCGGGATGATGCGCTGACAGATACGGAACTGAGCGAAGAAATTGATCGCCATGCCGTACTGCAATTCCTCGTCGGTGACTTCGAGGAACGGCTTGTAGGTGCCGGTGCCGGCATTGTTGACCAGGATGTCGATGCGGCCGAGACGGTCGCGGGCGACCGCCGGCAGCCGCTCGATCTGCTTCAGATCGGTCACATCAAGCGACAGCGTTTCGACCTTGACGCCGGTGCTCCGCTCGACGTCAGAACGACATTCGGCCAGCGCGTCCTCGCGGCGCGCGCAGACCAGAACCTTGACACCCTCCTCCGCCAGCAGGCGTACGGTCTCGAGACCAATGCCCTTGCTGCCGCCGGTGACGATCGCAGTCTTGCCTTCAAGTCCAAGTTTCATTTGATCGCATCCCTTTGAGATCGGGTCAGGCGGTCGAGCAGCCTGCGCACAGGCATCGATCCGCCGCTACGTGCCGAGGCGAAAACCTCGGCCGCAAGGCTGGCGCCTTCGCCGGCCGGAATTCCGGTGCCGGCCAGGCGGCTATCGAAAACCTCGATGGCGCGGGCTTCGTCCTGGAACACCAGAACCTTGGGCGCCTCGCGCGCGGTCCGGCGAAGACGCCCACCATTTTCCATCTCCAACTCGACGGTCGCGTCGAGATGGGTACCGATCGCGTCCGGCTCGACGATCGTCTTTTCGACGAGTGTCATGATCTCCCGGTCCTGGCGATGCTCGACGCCCATCTCGTAGTCGAGGCGGCCGTAGCGCAGCATGGCGGCGACCGCAAAGGCGGTGCTGGCCTGGGTCTGCACCGTCCGCGTGAACGGTCCCTTGAATGACGTTCCCGGATATTGCGTATAGGGCTCCCAGATCGTCACGGTGATCCGCTTCACCTGCGACAGATCGATGCCGTCGCGGTGAAGCATATGCGCCGCCAGCACCGCCGACATGTTGTCGCCCAGGGTTGCGAACGGTTTTGCCATGATGCCGATCATCGTCGCGACATCGGGGCCTCGCTGCCATTGTTCTGGCGTGCGATCGAGGCCGGCAAGCGAGCGCAACAATCCCTTCGGTCCTTCCAGCGCATCAGGCGCCCCCTGGACGCCGCGCGCCGCAAGCTCCGCGGCCACCAGCCCGCCCTGGGCGGCGCGCCCGTTCTGTACGCGCCATTCGTCGGAGCCGCAGCGCACCGGCTCCAGCGTGCCGCCGGTCGTGCAGGCCGCGATTGCAACCGCGCTGGTGGACCTCGGTGGATCGAGTGCAAGTGCGGCGGCGGCCGCCGCAGCGGAGCCGATCGTGCCGAAGGTCGGGCTGGTCCGCACGCCCCGGCCGATCAGGCCGCGGGCAACGACTTCACCCGCACCAAGCCATTTGAGCGCGGAATAGCCGACCGTGAGAGCGGTCAATACGGTGCGCAGCGGCGCATCCAGCGTTTCGCCAAGCGACACCGCGACCGGCGCAATCAGGGATCCCGGGTGCGTCCATGAATCGTGGTCGGTGTCGTCCTGAAAATGGGCGTGAACGGCAATGCCGTTGGCGAGAACCGCCTCGGACAGCGCGGCATGTTTGCCGCTCGCCCAGATGCGCGCGGTGCGCGGTCCAGGCAGCACCTCCGCGGACATCGCGCGCGCGGCCGCGGCCGTCGGCTCGTGTCGCGCCGCGAGCGCGAGCCCCAGCGAGTCGAGCAGGCAAATGGCTGCCTTCGTGGCGACATCCGGGGACAGTTCGCTCGCCGACGTCGTTGCGGCGAAGGTCCCGAGCAGCGCAGTGGCGTTCAAAGTAGCGGACATCACAAATACTCCTCGGCAAGCGCAACGTCGCGAATTTCGGCGACGGTGCCGCTCCGCCTGACCTCGCCACCGCGCATCACGTAGCCGCGTGTGGCAAGCTTGAGCGCCGGACGCGCCATCTGCTCGGTCATGAGAATGGTCGTGCCGCGCTGTTGCATATGACGGATCGCCTCGCTGATCTGCGCGATCCACACCGGCGCGAGCCCGAGGAAGGGTTCATCCAGCAGCAGCAGCTTGGGAAACGAACTCATGGCGCGCGCCAAGGCGACGATCTGCTGTTGTCCCCCCGACAATTGTCCGGCCGGCTGGCTGGCGCGCTCCTTCAGGATCGGAAAGATGCCACAGAGCCAGGCCCAGGCTTGGCGCTGGCTCGCCCCGCCGTGCCAGCAGGCGCCGCTCAGGACGTTGTCGGCGACCGACATGGTCGGGAATACGCGGCGGCCTTCGGGCGAATACCCAATTCCGGCCCGCGCGCGCCCATCGCAGGATACGGCACTGAAATCACGGCCCGCGAAGCGCACGCTGCCATGCGAGGCCTGGACCAGACCGATGATGGCGTTGATCAGGCTCGACTTGCCGGCGCCATTGGCGCCGATCAGCAGGACCGTCTCGCCCTCGGCGACGTCGATCGAGACGCCGCTGATTGCCGTGATGCCGCCGTAGCGGACTTCGAGGTCTTTCACCGCCAGCATCAGGCCGCCTCCTCGTCCACCGTCCCGAGATAGGCGTCGATGACATCCTTGCGTGCCAGGACGTCGGCCGGAGCGCCTTCGGCCAGGACACGGCCGGAATCGAGCACCAGTATTCTCGGACAGAGGCGGCGCACGAGATCCATGTCATGCTCGACGATCAGGACGCCGCAACCGAGCTCCGTCCTCACGTGGCGCACGAAAGCATCGACCCGCAGGCGCTCCCGCCGCTCGAGACCGGCCGCCGGCTCGTCGAGCAGCAGGACTTTCGGCCGGGCGGCGCAAGCCAGAATGAGGCCCAGCATCTTCTGGAGCCCGTACGGCAGCTTGTCGCTCTGCTCGTCGAGCTGCGGTTCGAGCTCGAACTCGTCGATCAGCGGCGCAACGCTGTCCCATCGGGGCCCGCTGCCGCTGAAGCGAAGGGCCCGTGAAATGTTCTCGCGGACCGATGCCGTACGGAAGGTGTTGGTCTGTTGAAAGCTGCGGATAATTCCCATGCGACTGACGGCATGCAGCGGCTTGCCGGTCATATCCTTGCCGTCGAGCCGCACCCGGCCGATGGTCGGCGGCAGCATGCCGCAAATGACGTTGATGAGCGTGGTCTTGCCGGCGCCATTCGGCCCGATGACGCCAAGGACGTCGCCTGGCGGGATGGCGAAGCTGACATTGTCGAAGACATGCAGCCCGCCGAAACGCTTGGAGATGGCTGCGACCTCGAGCAGCGCGCCGCCGTCGGTCCGTCCGGTGCGTTCAGCGGTCATTGCAGGGGCTCCATCGCATTGGGCACGCTCAGCGTCGGCGACGAGGCGACGGTGGAGGACCGCGACGACGACGGCGGCGGCGAAAACACGCGGACGCCGAGGCGATGGATCGTCCCGACGACGCCCTCGCGCGCGACCAGCACCACCACCACGATCAGGAAGCCGAACAGGAACTGGGAATACTCCCCGCGCAATGCGAAGACGTCTCCCGCCCAGATCAGCAGGGCGCCACCGACAACCGGGCCAAGCATGCTGCTCTTCCCACCGATGATCGCATAGGCAATGTAGTTGACCGATGACAGCGCGCTGAACGAGGTCGGATGTGCGGTGAGCAGCATGTTGACGAGGGCGAAGCCAGCGAGCCCGGATACACCCGCCGCGATGGCAAAGCCGAACGCCTTGTAGTGCCAGACGACGAGGCCGAGACTCTGGGCGAGCAGTTCGTTCTCTTCGATCGCCGCGAAATGCTGGCGCAGCGTGCGGGTCACCGCAGCGGTGACGATGGCGCCGGCGAGCGCCAGCCCGATCGTGACCTGCAGCACCGCGCGGTTGTCGGCGAGCTCCAGCCCGAACAGCGTCACCGCAGGCATGCCGACCAGTCCATTGGACCCGCCGGTCCATCCCGGCGTTTCAAACAGCAACAGTTGCGTGATCTCGGTGAGGACGAACGTGACCAGCACGAAATAGACGCCGGTCAGACGGAGGACCAGCGCGCCGAGCGGCAGCGCGAACAGCGCCGGCACCACGAAGCTCGCAAGCCCCAGCAGCAGCACATCGGTCACGCCGTGACGAAGTCCCAGGATCGCGACAGTGTAACCGCCGATCGCCATGAAGGTCGGCACCGCGAAGGTCATCAGATTCATGCGCAGCATGATGTAGACGCTGAACGCGGCCGTAATCGCGATCAGCATCTGGTTGGCCAGCGAATAGACCATCGGGTTCTGGCTGAGCCAGGGGACTACGAAGGCGGCCGCGATAACCACGACGCTTGCTGCCTCGGCCAGGTCGCCGCGCTTGGAAAGGGTGCGGGCTGTCATGTGCTCAAGCTCCCCGAACCCGGTGACCGAAAAGACCCGATGGCTTGACGACCAGCATGACCAGGACGAGCACGAACAGCGCGAGTGCGCCCTTCGAGCCACCGAGATAGACCGCAGAGAACGCCTCCGCCATGCCGACGATGAAAGCCGCGACTGTCGCACCACCGACGCTACCGAGACCGCCGAGAATGACGATCAGGAAGGACGTCGCCAGCACAGGATCGCCGATATGCGGCGCGAGCGACAGGATCGGTGTGACCAGCGCGCCGGTGAGGCCGGCGAGCCCCGTCGCCAGGGCGAAGGCGGCCGGGAACAGAATCGCGGGACGCAGTCCCTGCGCTGTCGCCACCGCGCGGTCATCGGCCAGCGCTCGCAGCGCGCGGCCGAAATCGGTGTAATAGATCAGGCCGTAGATCGACAGGATCCCGACGATGCAGACGCCCAGCACCACGAGATTCTCGATCGGCACAAAGAAGCCATGGCCGTGAATGACACCGGTCAATGGAAAGGCGAAGGCCGGAGATTGCGGTCCGAACACCACCAATATGCCGCTCGACATCATCAAATAGAGGCCGAGCGTCAGCATCAGCGTCGCCAGATGATCGTCGATCACGCGATCCAGCACGAAGCGTTCGAACAGGAATCCGAGCAGCGTGGTGCCCAGCGCCGCGCAGATCACCGCCAGCGCGTAGGGCATGCCAAGATAGGTCACCGCGGCATAGGCGAGATATCCTCCGAGAACGTAGAAGCCGCCATGCGCGAAATTGACGACTCCGAGAATGCCGAAGATCAGGGTGAAGCCGAGGGCGAGCAGCGCGTACTGCGCACCCAGGCTGATGCCGATGAGGCAGGTGGCGACAAAACCTTGCACGGAGTACCCGCTACTTGCCGCCGGCCGCTTCGACCCTGATGGTCGGTTGCAGCTTGCCTTTTTCCACGAGTCCGACACCGAACGGGAACGACAGTTCCTGGTTGATGCCGAAGAAATCCTGCCCGATCCAGTGACCGGGACCGATATTGGGATCCTCAACCGGCAACGATCGCAGGGCCTCGGCAACCTTGGCCGTGTCCGAGATGGTACCGGCCTTGGCGATGGCTTTGGTTACCATGCGGGCGGCGGAGACCCACTGAAAGAACAGATTGTTTTCCGGCCGCTCGGCACCGAGCAGCTTCTTGTACTCGTCGGCGATCAATTGCACTTTCTCGTCGATGAGAACCGGCTCGTACCAATAGAAGTCCTTCAGCACCTCGTCGCCACCGGCGACGCGGGAGATTTCGGTGTATCCCGGACCGCCGAGACGTCCGATCGGTCCCTCAAAGCCAGCCTGACGCAATTGCTTCACGATGATGCCGGCGTCGCCAGGGGGCGATGAAGCGAGATCGACGGCGTCGGGCTTCGCGTTCATGATCCGGGTCACGATCGGCGCGAAATTGGTGGTGCCACGCTGATAATATTCTTCGGAAGCGGTGATGCCGGTTCTCTTGTATGCGTCGGCGTCGACGCTCGCGATATCCGTGCCACCCTGGTCGTTCGGCGCGACCAGCACCACGCTCTTCATGCCGAACTTCTGCTTGGCGATCTTGATGATCGGCTCGGCCCAGCCCGAAGGACCCGGCCCCATGTGAAAGACCAGCGGCAACTGCGGCGATAGCGCATCCTTGGCGTAGCCGTTGCCCATCACCAGCATCGAATTGCGCTTGGCGATCGGCTTCACGCCGGTGAGCTCGGGCGAGCCGATCGGGCCGATGATGAATTTAACGCCCTGCCCTGCCAGCGTGTTGGCTGCAGCGGCGGCGCCTTCGGCCGTGTACTTGCTGTCGATGGCAACGACGTTGACCTTGCATGGCGTCCCGTCGACCTTGATCAGGCCGTCCCGGTTGGCCTCGGCAGCGACGAGCTCGACCGCGCCGCGCAGCGCGAGGCCCCATTGCGCAGCGGGACCCGACAGAACGCCGACGACGCCGAGCGTCAATTCCTGTCCCGCCGCCATCACCGAAACATTCGAACTGGCCAGCGCAGCGCCGATGGCGATGCCGGACAACAGCAAATTTCTCCGCGTAGTGCTCATCACTCCCCCCGTAATTTGTTGCGGCTCATGCGCCGTCCACTTGTTGCGTGGAAACCCGAAGCGTTCCGCTCCGGGGCCGCGCGTATCGCTCGGCGCCGGGACGCTAGGCGCGCGGAGGTCGCCCTGTCAATGAAACGTTTCATCGAAAATAGGGCAGATCAGCTATGCTTGAGATGAGCCACCGTTCTCGACATGCAATAAATATGAATAATAACAGTAATTTACCCTGTCGATCGAACGATCCATCAGAACTCCAAACGACGCACCGCTACTGACACACCTATGCAATGAAACGTTCCACTTGAATCAACCTGGCCTGCCCGTTAGCTTCCGTGACCCGTCGCGGACAGAAGACGACGGCCAAGGGGAGAAACTCGATGATGCGGGGCGCCGTGACGGCCGTGCTTGCCGTGCTTGCGATTCAGTGCAGCCAGGGAGCGCTAGCAGCCGAACCTCAGTTCAAGCTGCGGGCTTCGGTGGACACGTCGGCGACACACGGACGGACATTGTCTGCCGCCGACTACCTGAAGAAGCTGCAGGAAAAATCCGGCGGCCGGATCACGACCGAGCTGTTCCACAGCGGCCAGTTGTTTCGCGACCGCGACGTGGTGAAGGCGCTGCGTCAGGGCGCCGTCGAGATGGCGATCCCCGGCACCTGGGTGCTGACCGGCTTCGTCCCCGATGCAGACGTCTTCCAGCTGCCGGCATTTTTCGGGCAGCCCTACCCGGTGGTCTATGCTGCTGCCGACGGCAAGATCGGCGAGATCATCAACAAGCAATTCGAGAGCAAGCTCGATGTCAAATTGCTCGGCCCCTGGCTGCAGCTCGGATATCAAAACACCTACAGCACCAACAAGGCGATCCGCGACTTCGCCGATCAGGCCGGCATGAAGATCCGCAACTCCGGCGGTGCCGGACAATCGGCGCGAGCCAAGTTCTTCAATGCAACACCGAACGTCACAGCCTGGCCGGACGTTCCGCTGGCGCTCTCGCAAGGCACGTTCGACGGGCTGAGTTCGACCGATGAAAGCCTTGCCAGCGCAAAGCTCTGGGAATCCGGCGTGAAATATGGATTTGCGGATCGCGAATTCGTCGGGTTCTACGTGCCGATGATCAGCGAGAGCTTCTACAAGAAGCTGCCGCCGGATCTCCAGAAGCTGGTCTTCGACCTCTGGCAGGAGAACATCCAGGCCTACCGCAAGAGTATGGAAGAAGCTCAGACCGAGGCGCGCCACACGCTGGAAAAGAACGGCATCGTGTTCGTTTCGCCGTCCGAGAGCGCGCTCGCTGCGGTCCGCGCCAAGATGCTGCCTTTGCAGGACGGCATCGCGAAGGAGTTGCGGATTTCGCCCGCCTTGCTGCTGCAGGTGCAGGCGGATGTAACGACCGTCGGCCATTGATTGCCACCCATGATGAAGATCTGGAACAGGCTTGAACTCCTGTTGATAGGAGTTCTTGGTGCCGCCGCGCTGACGGTCGGGACCGCTCAGGTCATCGGTCGCTACGTGAACAAGGACTTCGCCTTCATCAATGGCGAGGAGGTAGTGGTCTATCTGACGGTCTGGGCGGTGTTTCTGGCGTCGAGCCAGTTGGTCCGGACCGATGGGCATGTCAGGCCCGACGTCGTGCTGCGACTGTTGCCGCCGCAAGGGCAAAGATGGGTCGAGGCATTCAACTGCTGTGTCGCGATCTTGTTTTGTGGCGGCCTGGCCTATTGCGGCTTCCAGGTTGCGGATGTCGCCCGCAGCCTCGACGAGCGCAGCATCACGGGCCTCGAATTCCCGATGTGGATCTACTACTCGGCCATCCTGACCGGCGCCGTGCTGATGCTGTTGCGCTACGTCATCAAGCTTTATTTGCTCGTATTCCGCTTCGATCCCGCCACCATGGTCATCGCCGTTCACGATCACTGAGCGATCGACGACGTCAGCCGTCTTGATGACCGATCTGCCATCGGCAAACTGACCGTCGTGGTCCCGCATCGG
This sequence comes from Bradyrhizobium sp. BR 1433, assembly GCF_051547665.1. Classification (NCBI taxonomy): domain Bacteria; kingdom Pseudomonadati; phylum Pseudomonadota; class Alphaproteobacteria; order Hyphomicrobiales; family Nitrobacteraceae; genus Bradyrhizobium; species Bradyrhizobium sp. BR 1433. The sequence continues at coordinate 6,712,241 of NZ_JBPUGG010000001.1, read as the reverse complement.
GACGCTTCAGGTCCAGCAACAACGAGACCGACACGATGTGGACGATGCTTTTCCTGCTGATGTTCTTCGGGCTGCTCTGCGCGGGAATGCCGATCTTTCTGGTGTTGGGCCTCTGCGCGGCGGTCCTGTTCGGCTTCAGCGACCAGCCTCTGGTGGCGATCGCGCAGAAGATCGCCGATGAAATGAATTCCAGCACACTGATGGCCTTGCCCCTGTTCGTGATGGCCGCCGCATTCATGCGGCGCGGCGGCGTCGCCAAAGCGCTGGTCGATGTCGCGATCGCCTGGTTCGGACGATTGCGGGGCGCACTCGGTCTCGTGACGGTGGTGTCATGCACCCTGTTTGCCGCGATCTGCGGCTCCTCAGTTGCGACCGCGCTCGCCATGGGCACCATTCTGGTGCCGGCGATGATCGAGCGCGGCTATCCGCGTCATTTTGCGCTTGGCGTGGTCGGCGCTTCCGGCACGATCGGCATCGTGATTCCTCCCAGCCTGTCGCTGATTCTTTACGGACTGATCGCGGAGCAATCGGTACCGCGCCTGTTCCTGGCCGGCATCATGCCCGGGCTGCTGCAGGCAGCGATGTTCTTCGGCTGGGTGTTCTACTACTCGCACAAATACGAGCTGCCGCGCGAACCGTCCGTGCCTCGCGCCGAACTGGTGCGGATGAGTCTCAATGCCCTGCCCGCGCTGTGCGTACCTTTCATCGTGATGGTCGGAATCTACGGCGGCCTGATGACGGTCACCGAAGCAGCCGCGGTCTCGGCCACGGTGGCTCTTCTCGTCAGCCTGTTCTTCTATCGCGGCTTTAAGGTCAGCCAGACGCTCGAGGTGATCGCCGAGGCAATCAAGAGCGCCGCGACGATCATGATCATCGTCGCGACCGCTTTGGCGTTCGGCCACTGGATGACGGACTCGGGCATCCCGGCCTCGCTGGTGAAGTTCACGCTCGACAACCAGCTTCATCCCTGGCAATTCCTGCTCGCGATCAACGTGCTGCTGCTCGTGCTCGGATGCTTTCTCGAGGTCGCCGCCACGCTGCTGGTGGTGATGCCGATCCTTGCGCCTGCGCTGAAACCGCTCGGAATCGATCCCGTCCATTTCGCGATCGTCTTCACCCACAACATGGAGATCGCGCTGGTTCATCCCCCGGTCGGACTGAACCTCTACGTGCTGGCCACGATTTCGACGGCGCCGGTCACCGAAGTGGTGCGCGGCGTTCTGCCGTTCCTCGGCCTGCTGCTGCTGTGCCTTGCAATCATCACCTATGTCCCACAGCTTTCGCTTTGGCTGCCCAATCTGGTCTATGGCGCGGGCTAGCAGCGCGGATGGTCTCGACGGAGAACTCGAGCATGTCATCGAAATCAATTCATTGGGCCGGCGAATTCTCCACGCTCGCGCTCCGCTACGGCAACAGGCCGGCTGTCGTCGACGCCGCCGGCACGACGTCCTATGCGGAGTTGTTCGCCAAAGCCGCCGGCGTTGCGGATGCCCTGATGCAGGCCGGGATCGGCCCGGCAGATGCCGTGGCTACATTGTTCCGCAACAGCGCCGACGCCGTTGCGGCCACTTTCGGCGTCATGCTGGCGGGCGCCGTCGAAGTCCCGATCAACCCTGCGCTGAGCAGCGACGAACGCGCTTACTGCCTCGCGGTCTCCAACGTTCGTCTGTTGATCACCGGCGCGGCCCTCGCGACCGAAAAGGCCGCCGGCGGTCCGATCATCATCGAGGTCGAAAGCATCGAACGGACCGCGTTGGATCCGGCCGCCTTTCCGCAGGTCGACGGCGACGCGCCGGCGCGTATCGTCTTCACCTCTGGTACCACCGGACGCCCGAAAGGCGCGGTTCACAGCCAGATCGGCCGCTGGACGGCCAACATAGTGCTGCGGGCGAACCTGCCGTTCCGCCCGGATGCCGGCAGCAACGTCCTGCTGATGACGCCATTCTCGCACGGCTCCTCGTTGATGACGCATGCCTATCTGTCGTCGGGTGCGGCCGCGACACTGCTCGACGGCGTCGACCCGCCGCGCGTACTTGATATCCTTGCACGCGGCGCATGCGATGCGATGTTCGCGCCGCCGACCGTGCTGGCAAAGATCGTGGCTGCCGCGGGCACGCGCCAGTTCTCGTCGCTGCGCACGATCTTCTGCGGCACGGCCGTGCTGAAGCCCACGCTCTACGCGCGCGTCAAGGAGATGTTCGGCCCCGTGGTGCGGGTGACCTATGGCAAGAGCGAGGTATTCAATCCGATCACAGTGCTTGAAGCCGAGGAGACCGAGTCCTGGTATGCATCCGGAGGCGAGGACGCCTGCGTCGGCTGGCCCGCTCCCGGTGTTGAAATCGTCATCCGCGGCGAGGACGGCCGGCCCGCCGCGGCGGGCGGCGACGGCGAGGTTCTGATCCGTGCACAACACCTGATGACCGGGTATCTCACCACCGAGGGTTTTAGCGCGCTCGCACCGAATGAATTCCACGAAACCGGCGATCTCGGCTACGTCGATGCACGCGGCCGGCTGCACCTCACCGGCCGTAGCGCCGACGTCATCAAGTCGGGCGGCTACAAAGTAGCGCCGGAAGAGGTCGAACGGTTGCTTGCGCCGGCGCTGCAGCCATCGGAAGTCGCGGTGGTCGGCATTCCCTCGGACTATTGGGGCGAGGTCGTTCTGGCAGCGGTGGAAAATCCCGCACCAGGCTGGGAGGAGCGCATCAATCGCGTGGTGCCGAACATGACCGACTACAAGCGTCCGCGCCTGCTGATTGCCCTCGACGAATTGCCGCGCAACGGAATCGGCAAGATCCTCCGCGGCGCCATTCGCACCGACGTGCTGTCCCGGTTCCGCATCACCGAAGGGCCGCGGCCGCGGCTCGAAAAGCGCTCCTAGTTCAGCGCGAGCGACGAAGCCGAGTTCGCGTTGCAAGCGCAGAGAATGTGGCCGCATTACGGGCACTTTACTCCGGCCGAACGCACAGCACGCCGTTTTCACGAGAACGGCACCGTCCAGCGAACGAGAAGGCTTACGTAGCGCCCCAATCGACGACCTGTCGCCATTACGTGGCGTTTGCCCCAATAGTTGGAGTCGTGATCGCCGCCCTTGGCCTTATTTCGTGGCTCATCGGACGAGTCTGCTGCGACATCCTCTCCGGTGATTGACACAGCCTGGTTCAGGACTCCCATCATCGGGACGCTGCCCTGCAGTATCGCTGGATCAATCTGTCAGAGATATCGGGCGGGGTGTTGCGTGCACGCAAACAGACTGCGGGCGCGGGGCTGGTATGCGTCGGGGCCTCCCACTCCGTTCCGCTACGGAACAGAAGCCCGACAGTGACTCTCCCTATTGGCTCGACAAGCACTGCAGGCCCGCGCTTCGCTCTCGGTCGTCTTCGAGCTCGCCCCCAGTTCCATGCGAAGATAGTCATCTATCCACCGACGCGTTGCGCCGGGACGTGATCTGCAATGCATAATGCGCGTCACGAAAGTTCCAAACTCGCCTAACGCCAAGCGTCTCTCGTCCTTACCGTGAGCAGCCCGCGTTTGGCGCAGCCTGTTGCACCCAAGTTACAGCAATTCCGCACGTGTCTGATAGGCGATGAACTTGGGGCTGGGCTAGTACAAGAAAGTTGGAATGAAAAGATGAAGAAAATTCTGCTTGTCACCGCCAGCATGATCGCGCTCGGCGCGGTCGCGCCCGCTTCCGCGGCTGATCTCGCGCCGCAGCCCTACACCAAGGCTCCGCCCTATGTTGCTCCGACCCCGATCTACAATTGGACCGGGTTCTACATCGGTGGCCACGTCGGTGGTGCGTTCGGTGGCAACGACAACGTCCTCGCCCCCGGCTTCGGCGGTGGCAACGACGGTGTGTTCATGGGCGGCGTGCAGGCCGGCTATGATTACCAGTTCGCGCCGAGCTGGGTGCTGGGTCTTGAAGCCAACTATAGTTTTCTGGATACCGGTTCGAGCTTCGCTAATCGTGGCCTCGGTTCGGTAACCGGCCGCCTCGGCTACACTTGGGGTCCGGCGCTGCTTTACGTCAAGGGCGGCTATGCCTGGGCTGACACGCGCTTCTCGAACGGCTTCGGCGGCGACGGCGGCCGTGACGGCTACACCGTCGGTGCCGGTCTCGAATACATGTTTACCCAGAACTGGTCGGGCAAGCTCGAATACCAGTACTATGACTTCGGCACCGTCAACGTGTCCGATTCTCTCGGCTTTATCGGCAGCTTCCGCAACGACCAGCACACCATCAAGGCGGGCTTGAACTACAGGTTCAACCTGGGCGGCCCGGCCGTCGCCAGGTACTGATCGCTCGCTTAACTCCAAGCGACATGAGAGCTCCGGGCCAAACAAAGGCCCGGAGCTTTTTCGTTGAAACGGTGGTATCTCCCGGATTGGAAGCCTCTAGCGCGGTCGATTGACGCACGTTGACGGGCTGATCCGTGACGACATGACGCACGACGATCAATGCGTCATGGAACTGACCTCCAAGGGACGATGGCAGCTAACGCTCATCGGGATGATGGAGCGCGAACAGGAGGCCCGTTGCGAGCGGTTCGGCCGGGGCTGGTTATTTGGACAGGCCGGTCGGATTTGCCGCGTGGGCGCCGCGCGCTGCGAAGCTTCAGCGCCGATGCCTGATCTGCACGGCCTTCAGATAGTCGGCAACCTGCTCAGCCCAATCGGCGGGTGGCGCCACGCCTGTAACTTGCGGGCTGCGACCGCAGCCAACGCAGATCGGGTGGGTGTCCTGATCGCTCTCGAAGCTATAGGCATCCGCGCCGTCGGTAATCACGCACGGCGTCATGTCGGAGCGCTTGCGGTCGCAGCGTTTCATCATGGCCTCCGTTCCCCGGCGAGTGCTAGCCGACACACTTTGCGAGTCCAGTGCTGGATCATGAGTCGCCCACCACCGCCGAGGAAAATGCAAAGTGAAACGCATTCGATGGAACAGCAACACGCGTGGGTGTTTTGGTTGTTGATTGATTATGATGCAATCGTGACCATGGAACCGGTGCTGTTGGCACGGACTGCACATCCCATCACGAAGCGGTTGTGATCTCATTACGCACATCGGATCGACCGAGCACGCGCATCGGCTCGGCCAATCCGAAAATACTGGCAAAGACGGCTCCGGCGCGGCCCTCAGACAGCACGTCGGGGCCGTCGCTTGTGTCAGCGGAGCTTGCGAGATGGGCGACAGCCGTGAAGTGCCATTGTCGGATATGCACGCGCGCGTGTTGACGCGGCGTTGCGGCGCTCAATAGCTTTGCCGGTTGGGGTGGCTTGATGCGCGGTGATGGCGATGTCGAGAATAGAAGTGAGCGCGGAAGAGAAGGAATTAATTCTAATGCTGCGCGAATGGAAACGCGACGTGCGCGGATTTGGGTCGTCCGAGGTTTTGATTTCACGCCAGCATGGACGCGGATGGGAAATCAGGCTTGCGCTCAACGCGGATCAAGTGTCGTCCATCGGACTGAGCTTCGGCCTGGCCTGGAATGCACTGGCGGCAACACAATTGGGTGCCGCACGATAGGACGACCTGCGTTGTGCATGAACCATGATACAAGCACGGCAGCGGAACTGGTTATGTTGGCACAAAGTGCACTTCCATCCAAGGCCGCGTGTGATCTGATCGTCACTCGGATCAGCCGAGCCCCACAGCGCATCAAACTCGGATAGTCCGAAGCACTGGCGAAGACGGCTCCGACGTTGAAACCCCTCAGACTCACGTCGGAGCCGTCGAAAAAGGTGGCGCCAATGAAAACTCGAACAGGTACCGAATGGGCCATCATCGCCGCTGAATGCTGGCTCGCAGTGGTCGCGGTGGCGATCCTACTGATCGCGCTACACCCGGAAGTTGGCTGATGGCGATACGCGCGGCTGTCGGGATCGAAGGGACGATTTCGGTTAGGGCTGGTGCCCAAGCGCATGACGCAAGTCGATATTCGTCGTCGCCTTCAGGACGATCGCCGCAGACGAGCGAGCAGAGCATCGCCGCCCCTCGGGCCAGCGCCTTGACCGCGTCTACCGCCCAGGAAGCCGAGAGACGGACCACGCGGCCGGCATGCTTCAACGAGCAACCGTAGACGGAGATCTCACGAGTTGCGCTGTTGGGCGCGTCATTCGACTGTTCGGCGGCAACGACGGAACGAATCTCGTCGATCCGTCGACACGCGCGGATCGCACACTCTCTCAACTCATCGATCGATTGCGTTTCTGCCCGCGTCTTTTCAACCGCTTCGATTTGCGAATTGAGGGCTGCAAGTTCTGCCTGGAGCAGCTCGAGTAGCGATTGGTTGGAACCAACCGCCCTTTCCACTCTTTTTGCCCGCATTGTCATCCCCAAATACGGTTGTACATTCGTGACAACGATTCGTGGCTTCATTATGAATCACGCTGCCGAAGTGATCGTTCATTGCGTGATGCGCAATTTCGTCCGGGACCTTGAGCACAACTCATCGGCGATGGTCGAACCTCGAACGAGAACGCCCCTGATCGTGTTCTCGTATTTATCGCGACTGCAAATGCACGGCCTTTGCCAGGGCTCGCGCCGCCTCTTCCGGAGAAGCCTTGTCCGTATCGCCGTCGACCATAAGGTTAGCGGCGCGCATAGCCTCAACAGGCACCGAGCCGACAAGCGGAACAAGTGCTCGCTTCAGCCGCGCATCGGCGGCGCGCTTTGGCGCGATGAGGATCAGCGCATCATAGGAAGGTATCGCATGCTTCGGGTCAGCCAGCACGAGCAGATCAAGCGCCGCGATACGCCCGTCGCTGGAGAACGCGGAGATGACATCGGCCTCGCCGGCCTCGAGAGCCTGGTACATGATCGTTGGATTGTACGAGCGTCGCGTTCTGAACGACAGACCATAGGCATTCCTGAGCGAGCGCCATTCCGGTCGGCCCAAAAACTCAAGGTCATCGCCGATGCTGAGTTGAGGTGCAACACGAGCAAGATCGGCAATCGAGGTGACATTTAGTTCCTGCGCTTTCTCCCGTTTCATCGCGAGAACGTAGGCATTTTCGAAACCAAGCGCACCGAGTACCGTGACGCCCTGCTCCGCTTTCATCCAGCGGACGATCTCCGCCTGCATCTCCTCGCGCGGTGGCATGTCGGTGCGACCGATAACGTTGCGCCAGAGCGTGCCGGAGTAATCGACGTAAGCATCAATGTCATTGTGAGCCAGCGCGCGAAAGGCGATAGCCGAACCGAGCCCATCCTTGCGCGTTACGCCGACTCCTTCAGCCTTCAGCCGGTCACCCATCAGGTCCGCCAGAATGAACTGTTCGGAGAAGCTCTTCGCGCCGATGACATAGGTTTCTGCTTCGTTCGAGAGCAGCGGCGCGAAACCGGCGAGCGTGCCGAGAGCAAGCCCGGCGATGCCGAACAACACACGCTTCCTGCTGCGTTCAGATGCCCCTGTCTCCACAAGACCGAGACAGAAGTCGGTGATCAGAGCAAGCCCGGCCGCGGCGATGCAGCCGAACAGCACGGAAACCCAGTTCTCGGTTTGCAACCCCGTAAAAATGTAATTGCCAAGGCTGGTTTGGCCGACGGGCGTGGAAAGCGTGGCTGCTCCAATCGTCCATACAGCTGCAGTCCGCACCCCGGCCATGATGACAGGCGTGGCGAGCGGCGCCTTGACGCGTGTCAGAATCTGCTGGGGTGTCATACCAACGCCTTCTGCCGCTTCGACGATAGCTGGACTGACGCCATTCAAGCCAACCACACTGTTGCGCAAAATCGGAAGCATGGCATAGAGCGTCAATGCGATCAGCGTCGGCAAGAATCCCAGCGCGGGGATGCCGAAGCCGAAGAGCCGTGCCGTCAATGTCGAGAGCGCAAGGAGCAACGGATAGAACAGTGCGAGCAACGCAAGTCCCGGTATGGTCTGGATCAAGCTGGCGATGGCAAGCACCAGCCGGCGTAGCCATGGTCGTTCCGCTGCGAGGGCAGCCAGCGGCAGGCTGACGAGCAGTCCAAGCGCCAGCGCCGTGGCGCAGAGTACAATATGTGGTGTAAGATAGGTAGGGAGCAGGCGCCAGGCGTCGAACAAAGCGTCTAATCGGGCACTGGAAAGCAGCTCTGCGCCGGCATCAGGCACGGGCAGATCCGTTCTTGGTCGCAAGCGCGGCGATGCGCTCCGCTTGACGTCGCGGCACTTCCATCAAGGCGGTCACGTCCGGATCGTCAGAACCAGAGCCCATCATCAGAGTATGCGGCGTATCGTCGGCGAGTACGCGGCCGTTCTTCATGACGACGATTCGATCAGCCATCAGCGCAGCTTCCTGGATGTCATGGGTCACCATCAGGGTCGTCATGCCGAACCGGTCGTGCAACTCGCGGTAGGAAGAACCCAGGCTGTCGCGGGTGACAGGATCGAGCGCACCCAGCGGCTCGTCCATCAGAACAATGCGCGGTCGGGCGGCGATTGCACGCGCGACGCCAACCCGTTGGCGCTGACCTCCGGACAACATGTGCGGAAAGCGGCTGGCGTAATCCTGCGGCAAGTCCACCATATCCAGCATCTCGGCCACCCGCGCTTCGATCTCGCTCGCCTGCCAGCCACGCAATTTGAGTGTCACGGCAATGTTGTCGGCAACTCGCATGTGTGGAAACAAACCGATCCCCTGAAAGACATAGCCGATGCTCCGCCGCAGCATCGGCGGTTCGGCTTTGCTTACAGGCACTCCGTCGATCCTGACTTCTCCAACGTCAGGATCGACCAGTCGATTGATGGTCTTCAGCAGCGTGGTCTTGCCGGATCCCGAGCCGCCCACGAGCGCGACCAGTGACCCCTGCTGTACGTCGAGCGATACGTTGGAAACAGCAACACTCCGCCCCCCATCGTAGGATTTCGATACAGCATCGATCTCGATATACGGCACGGAATTGGACGGATTCGAAATCGGCGAAGCTGTCATGAACAGGGCCTCCCTGTGGACTGCAGAACTGCCAGAAAATGAGCAAGCAGGCGTCAGGGCATGATCCACTTGGATGCACAGGTCCCTGGGTCACACCCACGCCCATCTTCGGAAGGCGAACCCGTCACGGCTCCAACGCGACCTGCAGGCCGTCGTCGCCCTCAACATGGACATAACGGGGTCCGATCGGACGCCCCCTGCCGCTGGCAACAGTGACAATGTCTTCCAGGGGAGCGGCGCGCGCATCCGCCTCAGGCCGGGACAACATCAGATCGGCGTGAAACAGCCCTTCCGACTCAAGACCGGTAGCATCGATGCCAAGAGCCGCCAGGCTTGCCAAGCAACTTTCAAACTCTTCAGCATCGCGAAAACGACGCTGGATAAAAGTCGCGCCGGCAAGACGCTCCGTCACAAGGCCACGCTTCGCGAACGTCGCGGCTAGAGAATCGAACGGGAACATTCGTAGCACGAACGAAATGATCCATGGACGCTTCTCCGTCGCATCGAGAATCTTGCTGAACGTCTTCTCGGTGACGTAGCCGATGCACCCAGTCGACATGATGACATCCGCGGATCGGACAAGATGCGCGCTGCCCGCCGAGAGCGCCTCCGTTTCAAGATCTGCGACAATGCCCTGCTCAAGCAGACCTACACCCGTCGCATACCTTATCGCCGGCGCCGATACATCGAGACCGATAAATCGCGCGAGACCGACATCCGGCCAAGCCGAATAAAAATTGCGATCGAGGCGCACCAATGTCTCAGAACCGATCGCCCTCATCTCGCGTCGGGCGTAGCGATGGCGCAAGCCCCCGAAAGTCAGTGGAAACCGATGCACCGCTGCGTTGATTCCGTATGAACAGCCAACATCAAGTACGGTCGGCTTAGCGCCGGTTTCTGAAACCTTCGCTGCCAGAATTTGGCGCACAACCGGCTCAGCCACGTCCGGGATCATGTAATCCAAATCTCCCAGGACAGAGAAATACGCCCTGGGATCATCCAGGGCATAAATATCATCGAAGACGGCCTTGGACTGATTGATGCGCGAAAAATGTGTTTGCAACCCGGTCTCCTATTTCAACTTACAAGCCACTCGACGGCTGCTGCGTTCAAGTGCTTGATGCCTTATTGCAGAGATTGACCGACGCACAAACCTATTGCGCTTTTTTCAACCTCGCTTTGTGGAACTGCGCTGAGCACTGATGCGCACGCGCGTATAACGCCGCCTCCTTTCGAGACCATCGCCGGTTGGGGCGGCTTGATCTGCGGTCAGGATGATGTCGAAAATGCCAGTCGCTCTGGCAGAGAAGAGAATCAACTCTGGTGCTGCACGAATCAAAGCGTGCGGGCAGCCGGCCGCGATAGTCGACAATGCTGGTCAGGCACGGACGCGACGGTTGGGAAATCACGCTCACGTTGCGGGCCCGGTGGCGCCGGTCGCGGCACCGAAGAACATCTCGCAGAAGCATGGAACGCACTCGCGCCAGCACAGTTGCCGACAACAGGTTGAGACCGCGCCAATAGGAAGGCCGCTCAGATGGGAATGATTGGCCCGCGTAGTTGGCCGATGGATCGAACTCGGCCTACGGACAAGGCGCGCTGGAGCAGTTCCTCGGCAACGGCAACTCACGCACGTGGTTTGGGGGCCATGTTCAGAAAATGCGCCAAGCCGCCACGCCGAGGATGAACCAAGCTTGAAGCTGATTTGGTGGAACAGCAACTCGCGCATACGCACAGGGCTATTGACGGTTTGCATCGCTCGCGAGGCCGATGTTCAGGAACTTTGTCGGTTCCGCTGCAACGATGAGGCCCTGACAGCACTGAACGGACCGGGCTCCTCGCACGGTATCGTCAGCGAGATTGAGCGTTTCCAAGCGTCTCGAACACCGTCTGCTGCCACCAATCACCTTCGATTTGATCGAGTACGGCGAGATCGAGCATCGGCCGCAAGGCGCTGTCTTTGGGCAGTACGATCGCATAGCTCTCGCTGCTGAAGCTGGTATCGACGACGCGAGCCGAGGCCGAGAAGTCGCTGCGAACCATCCAGGTCAGCAACGGCTTGTCATGAACAAAGGCATCGATTGTCCCACGCCCCAGCGCGGAGAGGCCGCCTTGGATGTCCGGAAACGTTCGAAACGAAAGCCGCTGACGAGCGAGGTAGTCGGTCGTCGCGGAGTTCGCGACCGCGCCGACGCGCACGGAACGCAGGTCGTTGAAGCCGTGAACGGCGCCCTCGAGCCCTCTGCGCGTAAGGGTGGAGGTGATACCGGCGGTGAACACCGCAATCGCGATCACGGAAGCGATCATCCATCCCATTGCCACGATCCTGCCGGGGAGTGTTGTCGGCGCATTCTGAGCAGCCCCGGCTTGCGTCATGGCGATGGTCGACCACCAGAAGCTGGAGCCGAGTTCCCTTGGCGCCGCCACCGAAGTGCTCCGTTTTGCGCCGTTCCAGCATCCAGATCAGGAATCCGACCGCCATTGCGAAACCAAGCAGCACCGCGACGGCCTGGAAGAATCCGAAAGAGAGAAGCGCCCGCCCGATCGCGACCCAGGGGTTTTCGTTGACCGGCACCGCAACGCCGAGCCCGGTGTTGTAGAACGGCTGCGTAAAATCGACTTTGCGCGCACGCTCGGCAGTCACTGTAACCGCCGCGACGCCAACATCGAATCTGCCGTTTGCGACGCCGTCCAGCAAATCCGGCACGCTCTGGGTTTCGACCAGGCGAAAACGTAGGTGTGCCTGATCGGCGATCCTTTTCCAGAGCGCGATGCTCATACCGCTCCAACTCCCATCCGGCTGCTTGATGGCAAATGGAGGGGCCTGCTTGGTCGCCACGACTAATTCCCTGTCAGGGGCCGCGGCAGCTTGGGCGTGAAGGGCGCCGCAGCCGAACGCGGCCACCGCCAGCGCCAGGATGCATAACCAGACCGGTCGAATCGACGTCCGCTTGCGTTGCGAGATTGGATCTCCCCGCCTGGCGCGGTGGGCAGCCATCTCACACGACACCTGCCCCAAGTGGCGGTCGTGCAGAGCTGACGGGAAAGCCTCGAATGAACTCATTGCTCACCTCGATGCATACCGGGATTGCCGGCCGGAGCTTCGCTACTCTCTTGGCAGCATTCGTCACACGCCTGTCCGTCAAAACAAAGGCGAAGGAGTCTTCGGCCATGTCCGGAGGGCTAACTAACCTCAGGTTGAATTCCACAACGCATACGCTCGATCGTCGACGTTGCGAGTGACGGCCGAAGCTGCGTTCTCGGCATGGTCGGTTGACCGGTTAGTCCATCAGGTTCGCGTTTGCTTCTGGGAATGGAACAGCGCGTCGACGGATTGTTTCGGGTCCTTGATCCCAGAGCGATCCTTGCGATCGGTCTTCTGTGCCTCGAGCTTCTGCACGACGCGGACAATCATCGACGGCCGTACGCTCGGCTTCTGCAAGATGTTTGCCGATCGCAAGACCTGCAAGGTGATCGGCTGTCACGTGATCGGAGAGCGGGCGGTGGACGTCGCCGAGGTGGCGGCAATCGCGATCGCCGCCGGGATGCGGGTCGACGATTTGGCCCAGCTTCCGCTAGCCTACCCCATCTACGTAAGGATCTTGGCCCGGGCTGCGGTGATGGCGGCAGGACAGCTCGGCTCGAGCATAGGCTGGCAAGCGCACCGGTTCGAGAATGTATCGCCTGCGACCCGCCAGTCGGGAGAGGTCGGGGAGCGTCGGTGACCTTCCCGGGTCGCCCGTCGCAAGGGCGATTTCCGCAAATTTCGGTAAGTATCGAGACGTTCGAACGGCCCACGGAGACTGGCTAGCCGTCCCGACCAGTAAGCCGATTCTGGTCAACCCACAGCACTTGAAAACCACCCAATCCCTGCAGTCGGGCAGCACCCCGCGACGGGCAGAACGGCTAGTTCGTTTTGTTCGCGCTGATACCCCCTTTCAGCGACGAACACGGTAGCCACCGCAACGAAAACGCTAGGCAATGGCGGCATTGGCGGGATTACCCAGTCCATGCCATTGAATTTGCTTGGGATATCCCTCCTGCCCGGATCGCCCGTCATTTCCCGGCCCAGTGTTTTCAATAGGTTGAGCCTCAATTTGGAAGTCGAGCTTGTTCAGAAGGCGCCGCCTCATGAAGACTGGAACGAAAGCAAGGCGTCGAAAGCCAAGAGAGCCAGTGACGGTCTTTTGGCGCGCGTTCGCGCCGCGTCATGCGCACGGGTCGGCCGGCCCGTCATGTGCACGTCGACATGCGTGTGAGTGACAAGGTCATCGCCTGTGGTCGCGTTCTTTCCGGATCACGAACGGACCCGAAGTTTGACGATCATTGTGAACCACCCCACAGCCCGGATGCGGCCGAAGTGATAAAAGGCATTTTCAGACATTGGACAAGACCGCTGACGGTCTCCGGCGGTCCGAGAACCGCAGGTTTGTTGATTTTCTCTCCAAGACAGGGTTCCATTCCGGCTCCATTGAGCCGAGGTCGTGCAATGCCTGCCGGAGCTGTCGCGAGGAGCAAGCCGCCCACACGCCAAAATGGGTGAATGCACGCCTCCGGTCTCAGGAGTGGTCAAACAACCCTCGTGCGGACGCCCGGACCGCGGCAGTGCTGCTTATCGACATTGCCGGCTTCACAGCGAAGACCGACCGCGCTGCCGGCGACGGCGCTGAAAGCCTTACCTACTTCATCAACGATTGCTTTGCGATACTGGCCGACGTGATTGATTCAGAGGGAGGCGACATCGTCGCTTTCGCCGGTGACGCCATTCTCGCGATTTCGGGTCGATCCGGACGCTGCCGTCGCTACCGCGCAGGCCGTGCGCTGCGGCCTTGCGCTGCGACAGGCCATGACCGCCGGGCCGGGCCGAGAAGCGATCAGTGCGCGTACGGCGGTGGAAACCGGCGAAGTGTTCTTCTGCAGGCTCGGCGGCTGGCAGGACAAATGGCGCTATGTTGCAGCCGGAGAACCCTTTTACAGCATCGGCCTCGCCTATCAGAAAGCCGCGATCGGCGACATCGCGTTGTGTGCAAACGCCGCGCGGCTGTTGACGGGCTCGTGCGAACTCGAGCCCATGCCCTATGGAGCACGGCTCCTTCGGAATGAACTCGCCTGATGCCGTCGCACCGATAGACCGCACCATCTTCGGAAGCCACACGGGCAAGGCCGATGCCAGCGACTGGGTCGGCGAGTTTCGCACGCTCACAGTGGCGCGGGTCGGCCTCCCCGATTTCAATTTCGATGATGATTTCTTGACGAGACTGCAGGCCTTCGTCGTTGACGTCCAGCAAATCGCCGAACGGCTCGAGGGAACCGTTCATCAGGTCCTGATGGACGACAAGGGCCTGACTCTCACGCTCGTCTTCGGATTGGCTCCGCTTGCCCACGAAGACGATCCCTTCAGGGCAGTCGAGGCGTGTCTGCGCCTCCGTCGCCAGCTGGAAGCGAAGGCCATTCCGATTTCTGTCGGCCTGGCGACCGGCCGCCTGTTCTGCAGCAATTATGGCGGCCTCCATCAAAGGACATTCGGGATTTTTGGGCAGGCCATCAATGTGGCCGCGCATTTCGCCGAGGCCGCACAGGGCGACATCGTCTGCGACGCCACGACGGCCCAGGCCGTCGGCGCAGGATCGTGTTCGATCTGCTGCCACATCTCCAGGTCAAGGGGACGGGCGCATCGATGTTGGCGTTCAGTCCGGCGGCAGTGACCGACGATTTCCATGCTCCACCCCGGCGCACCATCATCGACCGCGTCAGCGAAACCGCGATGCTCAGGAGCTGTCTCGACGGTCTGAAGACAGGAACCGGTAAGCTCGTCCTCATTGCAGGCGAAGCCGGCATCGGAAAATCGCGCCTACTCGAAGACTTCATCGGATCGGCGCAGGCCGACAATCACGCCGTCCTGGTTGCAAATGCCACGGCGATCGAAAGATCGACGCCCTATTTCGTGTGGCGCGCCGTATTGCGGCAGATCTTGCAGTTTGAAGGACCGGGCGACGGACCGCGGGTTCGACGCGAATTGTCGGAAGCGCTGCTCGAAAACGAGTCGCTGCTGAATTGGCTTCCGCTGCTCGAAGAAGTCATTCCACTGGGATTTTCCGAATTCGCCTTCACCGAACAGATCGTCGGCTCGGCTCGCGCGAGCGCGATCGAAGAACTCGTGATCTTCATCCTTCGCCGATCGAGCGTTCGCATCCTCCTGATGGAGGACGTCCACTGGTTCGACGGCCCCTCGATCGAACTGCTAGGCGCCGTCGCGCGCCGGCTTTCGGACTTCCTGATCGTGGTTACTGAGCGGACCCGGACGACAGCGATCGCAGAGCAGCGTCTTGCCGTCGAACTCGCCTCATCGCTGCAGCTGCGGCTCGACCGGCTGTCGCGCGACGACGTGCGGCTGCTGGTGAAGCGGCGCCTGAGATCGTCCGAGGTTCCGCCGGAACTGGTGCGATATGTCTACGGTCATGCCAGTGGAAATCCGTTCTTCAGCGAGGAACTCGCGCTCGCGCTCAGGGACACCGGAAAGATTCAGGTTACGCGGGGGATATGTTCGTTCGATGAACAGAGCCTCGCCGATTCCAGTATCTCGCTCTCGACCAGCGTTGAACGCGCAATCGTCAGCCGGATCGACCTGCTATCGCTCGACGACCAGCTGGTGCTCAAGGCCGCCAGTGCGGTCGGCGACGCCTTCTCCTCCGAGTTGCTGGATCAAATCGTCCCGGAGTTGTCCGCTGCCACCAAGGCGGAATGCATCCGCCGATTGATCGACTTCAACTTCCTGCAACTCGATCGCGAGACGCGGCCACTTTCCTTTGTGTTCAGGCACTCCATAACGATGGAGGTTGCCTATCATGTCTTGTCTTTTGCGCAGCGAAAAACCCTCCATCGGCGGATTGCCAGTTTCATCGAGCAGCATCACGCCGAGGAGCTGCAACCGAATTATGCGCGCCTGGCAAGGCATCTCAAGCTGGCGGCGAGCCGCTGCGGGCGATCGCTTACCTCGAGCTTGCGGCGCAACAGTCGCGCAACAACTCGGCAAATCGCGAAGCGATCCGTTACGTGGAGAAGCTATTCGATCTCACGCAGCGCGAAGCAATCCAGATCGGACGCAGCCGCAAGGCGGCTTGGGAGGTCATCCTCGGTGACGCTTGTCACGAATTGTCGGACTACGAGAGCTCCGCCAACCACTACCACCGCGCGATGGAGTTGCTTGGTCATCGTCTTCCGGCGAGCAAGACCGAACGAATCAGCGCGCTTGTTCGCAACGCCGCAACCCAGTTGAGGTTACGGTACACTTCGTCGAAACAAGTGGCCCTGGCTGAGCAGGACAGGTCCGACATGCAGCGCGTCGCTCATATGCACGAATTTCTGTCGGAGCAGTATTTCTACCAGAATAACTCGCTGGCCGTGCTCAACGGAACGCTGGCCTCGTTGAACCTGGCCGAAAAATGCGGCGCGATCCCGGAACGATTCGAGGATACAGCGCGCTGGCGCTCGGAATGGGGATGTCCGGCATGGTGGGGATCGGCCGCAGCTACGCGGCGCGCGCGATCCAACTTGCGGAAGGTTACGGCTCGCTGCCCGAGATCGCGCGGGTCCAACTCGTGCTCGGCGTTCTCTCTTATGGCCTCGCCGAATGGGATAATGCCGAGGCGCATGGCGAACATGCAAGACGTTGTTACGAGCGCCTGGGAGACCGAAAGCGTGCGCAGAACAGCGAGACGATGTTGATCTTCATCGCGCTGTTGCGGGGATATATTTCGCTCGCCGACGAGCGGCTTGCCAGGCTGTTCGCGGAACTCTCCGACAATTCCCCGCCGCAGATCCGCGCTTGGAGTCTTTCCTTACGGGCGTTGATCGACATCACCCGGGGCGGGGCCGATGCCGGATGCCTCGACAAACTGAAAGCGCTGGCGGGCCAGCGGTTGATCCGCACCGAACAATTGCTTTGCACGGGCGTGGCCGCGGCCGGCTATCTCGAGCGCGGCGAGGCCGCGGTCGCCCTTGAGCTTGCGGAACGGGGACTTCCGATCCTGCGCGAATGCGGCGTTGTGTGGGGCGGATATGCCTTCGGGCCGGCAGATCGCCGATGTCTTACTGAGCCATTGGGAGCAAGCTTCCGGCGCGGTCTCTTCGAACATTCGAAGGCCAGGCGAAGCTGGCGTGCCGGGAGCTTTCCCGGCTCGCTCGAACATCGCCGATCTGCCGTCTCTACAGTCTGTTAATGAACGGCCGATTGTGCTTCCTGACCGGTCAACCGGCGCGGGCGCTCGAGAATTGGAAGCGCGCCGCCGAAGTGGCCGAGCTGCTGCAAACCCCCCGCGAGCAGGCGCAGGCGATCTATCGAATCGGCCTTGCGACCAGCGCGAGCGATCCTGAGCGTGAGTCTCGCCTGCGGCAGGCGGCCGACATCTTTGAACGCCTCGGCGCCGCCAAGGAGCTCGCCGAACTGAAACGTGTCCATCCATCGCCGTCGTCGCAATGGAGACAGGCTTGAGCCAGCGCCGCATCATCATCGTGGGCGGCGGAATGGCGGGACTTTCCGCCGCCTATCAGCTCAGCCTTACATCGGAATTGCGCAAGCAATATCACGTCACGGTCTATCAGCTGGGATGGCGGCTCGGAGGCAAGTGCGCCAGCGGGCGCGATGCGCAGGGCCGCAACATCGAGCATGGCCTGCATATCTGGTTCGGCCACTACCTGAACGCTTTCCAGATGTTGGCCGAAGTTTACCGAGACTTGCCGCGGAAGGGAGCGAAAGTCGATTTGAACACTTTGATTCTCCCACAGGGTTACACGCCGATCGGCGATCCCGATGGGGTTAAGCCGACCGTGTATGACGTCAACTTCCCGACATCGAAGAAAGTCGGTATACCCGGCAGAGAACCGGCTGACCTCAGCATCGCCAATTGTCTGTCGCACGCGATAGGGCTGTTGATCGACTTCCACGACTATGCGCTCGGGTCAGACTCGCCGATCGTCAAGCTCGACGAAGTTTCGATCGAAACGATAAAAATGCGCGACGACCCGCGGTTTCCCCCCTCAAGACTGCTTGGTGTGGTGACGGCAAGGACCTGTCTGGAGATTGCCTCGGCATGGCTGTTGCATCTCGACGAAGACATGATCTCGTTTGGCCCCGCGGACATGGAATTAGTCCGCCGGGTGCTTCAGGGCGCTGCTGGCGCCAGTTGTCATATGACCTTTGCGAATACCGCCAGCCGGTCACTTGTTCGACCAGGCCTTGCGACTAGCGTGGCCGCTGGTGGACGGCATTTTCGACGACATCGTGATTGAGCAACGATCCATCCAGCAGATGGACGGCGAGGACTTTCGCCGCTGGTTGGTTCGTCATGGCGCCGAGCCCTTACTGGTCAAGCAGTCGCCAATGGTGAGAGCGCTCTACGACACGATGTTTCAGTATCCGGACGGAGACATCGCCAACGCGAGCTACGGCGCAGGAACCGCGGTCCAGGTCCTGCTTCGAGCACTCGGAACCTATCAGGGAGCCGTGGCGTGGGAGCTGCAGGCCGGTGCGGGCGAAGTGATTGTCGCTCCCCTGTTCGAGATACTCAAGCAGCGAGACGTCGAGTTTCGGTTCTTTCACAAACTGACCGATATCAGGGTCTCGTCGGATGGGCGATCTGTCGATTCACTGCACTTTGACGTGCAGGCGATACCGAAGTCCGGCTATGAATGGACCGTGCCGATTGGCGATGGACTGTCCGGCTGGAGCAGCCAACCCGACTGGCTTCACCTCGACGTGCCCCCGAACGGCTGCGTTGATTTTGAATCGTTCTGGTGCAACGAGCGGGTCGGCACCGACGTAAAGACACGCGTCGACGATTTCGACGATGTCGTCCTGGCGATACCGCTCGGCGCTTTCAAGAAGTTCACGGGCAACAAGAGTGTCGAGCGACCGCCCGGACCCGGCCTATCTGGCATTGAAGCAAAGCACGAGCCGTTCGACGACCTTTACAACTACAGCACCGGCTTCTGGAATATGGCGGCAAAGCTTCGCCTGGTGCCCAGCATCGCAGTTCAGCTCTGGAGCACGCGCTCGCTTGCCGACCTCGGCTGGCCCGGACAAAAGCCCGCGCTGGTGTCAGGCCCCAATCCTCTCGACATCTGGGCGGACATGTTCCAGCTCCTGCGGTATGAGCGCCGCGCCCCTCCTCCCTACTCGCTTCACTACCTCTGTGACGTCTTCCCTTCGAAATTGTACGCAGCGCCGCAGACAAGCCGGCATGCCCAGGAGATGGCAAATCTGCTCGCCTATCTCAAGACGCTGGATTGGCTCGAGCACAAGGCTAAATTCATCTGGCCGAAGGTGATGACGAACGGTGCGTTTGACTGGACCGTGCTTTACGACGATCAGGATCGCCACGGCTATCGCCGGATCAGGGCTCAGCACGTCAAAGCCAATATCAGTCCCTGGGACTGCTGTGTCGCGACCGCGGCCGGCACCAGCGCCTGGCGCCTGAAGACCGACGAGTCCGGCTTCAAGCACCTGTACCTCGCCGGAACCTGGATCGACACCGGCTTCAACACCGAATGCGTTGAAACAGCCGTGATCTCGGGAATGCAGGCGGCGCGCGCGATCACCGGCGCAGAGCTCGAAATTCCCGGCGAGCGTTTCCTTCACGCTACCCGACAATTTGTGTCTCTCTGTGATGTTATGCGCAGCTGCGCGCCCGCTCCCGCTGAATGAGGATCGGCCGCATGGCGCTCAGAAAGATTGCAATCCTGGGAGGCGGTGTCGCGGCGCTCAGCGCGGCGTTCGAGCTGACGGAACAGGATCCGCAGCATCAGCTGTTCGACATCACCGTCTACACGATCGGCTGGCGGCTTGGCGGCAAGGGAGCGGTCGGCCGCGACAAGGAAAAAGGATATCGCGCCGAAGAACACGGACTTCATGTCTGGACCGGTTTCTACGATAACGCATTCGAACTGGTCGACCGGCTTTATGCCGCGATGAACGATCTCGATCTCAGCCCGCCGTTCGGATCACGCGAGAACGCCTTCGAGGGCCTCGATCGATCCGTGCTCATGGAGCCGTTCAATTCCGGTTGGACTTCATGGACTATCGACATTCCACCCCATGAAGGAATTCCGGGCACGCCCCGTCCAGCAGTCTCGCTCGTCGATTTTCTGCGCTCACTGCTCGAATGCTCGGTGCAGCAGAGCCAGTCGATCGCTGGTTTCACCGACCAATGGCCGGCGGGGACCCAGCACTCCGCCGTGGCGGCCGGAACAACCGACGGTCCGTTCAGAACGGCGCGGGCGAAGATCGATATCCTGCCCCAGGATCCCAGGGCGGTCAGCCCGAGTGACGCCGCCGAACTACAGACGATACTAAGGCATGCGCGGACTCAGGCTCTGCGACAAGCCGGCGTCAGCTGCGATGTCTCGCGACCCGCGCGAGATCGTGGCGGAGGTCGCTCTGACGATCGCGATCGGCATGTTGAGCGACGGCGTGCTGTGGCAGGGCTTCGACTGCATCGACCATCAGGAGTGGACCGATTGGATGAGGTCGAACGGTTGCTCGGATTCGACGCTGGATTCCGCCATTATCCGTGGCTGCTATGATTATGTGTTCGGGTTCTTCGGTAGCCGCCACACGGATAAATACGGGAATGTCATTCCCTGCAGGAATGTGGCGGCAGGCACCGGCACCCGCATCCTGTTGAAACTGCTCTTCACATATCGCGGGTCGTTCTTCTACCTTCTCAAGGCGACCATGGGCGAGCTGCTGTTCGCTCCGCTCTACCAGGTGCTCACGAAACGCCACGTCAAGTTCGAATTCTTTACCAAGGTCGAGCACATCGGACTGTCTCAAGACAAAGCTTCGATCGAATTCATCGACACCACCGTGCAGGCGACCACCCACTCCGGCAATTCTTACGATCCGCTGATCTGGATCGGCGCAGATGGCACAATCCCGAGCTGGCCTTCCCATCCAGACTACTCTCAGCTGGTCCAAGGACAGGCTCTGCGGGACCAAAGAATAGACCTGGAATCGGCGTGGACGAAGTGGCCCGCGTCGCCCCTCCCCGAAAGCTGCTGCGAGGGAGGGATTTCGACGATGTCGTGCTCGGTATCGGCATCGGCGCATTTTGCACGATATGCAGCGACCTGATCTGCCACACGCCCGGCTGGCGAGAGATGGTCGATGCCATCAAGACGACGGCGACGGTAGCCTTTCAGGCATGGACAAACGTCGGCATGCGAGAGCTCGGTTGCAAGCAGGATCGAACGGCTCTTTCGGGATTCGTATTGCCGCTCGATACCTGGGCCGACCTCAGCCTGATGTTGCCACTGGAAAAATGGCCTCACCCGCCTCCCAAGGGGTTGGCATATTTCGTTGGCTCCCTGGTCGACGATCCCCTGAATCCGCCGCCCCCGTTCTGCAAACACAGTTATCCGGCCAGGATGCTCGCGCGGCAAAGGCGAAGGATGCTGCACTGGGTCGAGAGCAATCTTCACTTCCTATGGCCCGGAATTGAAGGCCCCGGCCATGCCATTCGGTGGGAGCAATTCTTCGACTATCGTGCTTATTCTCCCCCGACTCGAAGGCGGTTCTTCGCGCAATATCCGAGGGTGAACATCAATCCCTCGGACCGATATGTGCTATCGGTTCCCGGCAGCGTGTTCAAACGCATGGAGGCCGGCAAGTCGGGGGTCGACAATCTCTTTCTCGCCGGCGACTGGGTTCGTACCGGTATTAATGCGGGTTGTATTGAAGCATCGGTCATGGCGGGCCGCGCCGCGGCAGCCGCAATTGCAGGAGTAGATATTGCCATGCCAAACGCCAACGACTTCGACGACGTTTCGCTGCCAACCGCCTTGTTGCCGGCATTGGACCTGTTGCGCAAGGTTGCCACTAACGCCGTCGCCGGTACCGGCGAAATCGAGGCGTTTTGCGTCGTCCAACAACGGCCGCGCTGCGAACTCGAGAAGATGCTACCCGATGGGCTGACACTCCTCGAACCTCCAGCGCCCCACAGCACGATCAAGACAGCGCATCACGGCGCGTCGTCCGATGCAGAGGGCAAGACGGAAAAGACACCGGAGATTATTCCCGAGCCACCGCATCATGTCGTCCTGATCTTTGCCCGGCAACGCAACGTGCGTCCAGGACCACTACCCTTCGGCGGCGCGCACTACTTGGAAATCGCCCAGCTGATTCCCGACGTTATCCATAAGAACGCACCTTCATTGCAGAACGTCCTGTTCAGCTACATGCCGCAATTGTTCGTGAGCTCGCTGGCAGCCACGTTGATCGGCCAGAATTTTTACGGCTTCAACAAACAGGTCGCACGAATCCAGGATGATAATGACTCCTTCTCCATGCGAAGCTCATCCGGCACCATAAGAACCTGGTTCGAGCGCGACGGCGTGCCCGGTGGCATCGACAGCTATCTCGTCATCAAGCAACTCCGCGACAAACTGGATCAGCCTCTGGTCGGCGTCCAGCCGGATGGCAATTTCATCTACTCGATGCTGAAATACGGTCTTGGCGGTGCGGTCGTTCAACCCATCAAGGGCAAGGTCGCGCTATCCTCGCCTTTCGCCCATAAGGCAGAGGAGATCGAACTCGCACCGATCTCAAAGCCGCCGCAAAAGGACGACTCCTGGGATTCCGGTTCATCGCGCCTTGGACGCTCAGCCTGCCCTTCAACTTTCCGGCGGGGCAGCCGAGTTCGAGCGCAAGAAATCTGGCGAGGGCCACCGGCGAGTACAGCACGGCATTGCTGGGCCGTATCTTGGTACGACGCTGACGGCCGGGAAGCTTGGCGCCACTAATTCGCTCAATGGTCGCCAAGGCACCGCACTCGTACGAAGGTCTTAGAATGACGACCGCCATCAAAACGGCGAGAGTCGAGCGTGAGGATGCAGCGCCCCGACCCGACAGCTGAACGCCAGGCAGTCTTTCACTCGTTACTCGTGCCTTGGCCGCAGAGCGCGCCGGCCCCCGAGCTGGCGGACCGCGTGGAAAGCACCATCCCTTTGGAGGCTGGAGGATAAGGCGGTGGACCGCGACGGTATGACGAATGCCGCATGGTAGCGGGGGTCCGCTACATCGCGAAACCCACTATTTCGGAGGTCCTGTTTTCCTACGAGAGAGCAGCCTAACTCGGAACGCCGCGGCTCCACAGTCCGCAAAAGGCCGCCGTTCGTGCCCGATCTTCGCCGGGCGCTAACGATGCTCGAAAAGAAATGAACCGGAAGGTTCATGGGGGCACCGCGAAACTCTTGTGATCGCTAATCGCGCCATAGGTCGGCACCAATACGCATGTCGCATGGCAAAGCCAACGTGGCTTGTATTAATGACGTTTCCAGTTTTGCGGCAAACCGAGATCGATGAGTCTACGGGATGCACCACCGCTCGACATAAAGTCGAGCTCGCCACGCCGGCACCAATTCCAATCAAGTGCTCCATTCGTTAATCCGCGCCGTGAAAGAAAACGCGAGTGCCTGGAGGCCACGTCCGTTGGCTTCCGATCGGACTTGCTCCAATTTCCCAACCCGCGCCTCCCCATAGGACGTCAACCACACCAAGGTCGCCCTTAGCATCACGAACGAAAAATATGTTGGGCGCTGAATTAGTCTGCAGCGCCCCGCTTTCTCCATTGGCCTGCAGCTCTAACAAGCGCCAGACATCCGCCAGTTTGGTCCCATCGGGAATGCCCAGTTCTCCAACGATCGCGTTGTTATTTGAGGGATTCTTCAAGATGTGGATTTGCAGACATCTATTGACCGCAGTTTCGAACTTGACTGCAAACCTGCGCATAAACATTGCGCCAAGCCACGAGATCCTGACGCGGGCCGTCGGTGTGATGTCTTCCTTAAAGTGTTCCCGCGCGACGAACGTTTCAGCCTCTAACGCCTCGCCAGCCTTCACCTTCAGCGAGCATTGGGTTCTGACATGTGGCGCAACGGGATCATTTTCAGTCCTACTCTCATCCGCAGTCGTGCTGAACCAAAATAGTACCAGAACAGAGACGAGATACGGAATAAGCACCAAGCGGCGCGCGGTTAAATCGCCGGCAACCTGCACGAAATTACTTCCATTGATTAGTCTGCGATTGATTCTGAGCCGGCTGGCTCGCGATGCTTGCCAGCACTCAGCGTGGGACTTAGCCGTTCGGACGGATCGCGACCTACCCTCAGCTTCAACTCTGCTAGGTCAATAAATTCATCCGCCTGCCGCCGAAGTTCGTCGGCGATCATCACCGGCCGACTCGCGATGGTGGAAACCACGGTGACGCGGACGCCGCGACGCTGCACCGCTCTGACCAGGTGACGGAAGCCGCCGTCGCCGGAGAACAGCACGATCTGATCAACGTGCTCGGCGAGCTCCATGGCATGGACCACGAGCTCAATGTCAATGTACCCCTGCGCCTTGCGGCGACCGCAGGCATCTACGGAATCCTTGGTCGGTTTTGTTATAACCTCATAGCCATTATAGTCGAGCCAATTGAGGAGCGGCCGGGCCGCCAAATCTTGCTGATCCTCGATCATCGGCGTGTAATATAACGCCCGCTGCAGTGTTCCGCGACTTTGAAATTCCCCAAGCAGGCGCTTGTAGTCGATCTCGAAGCCGAGTGTCTTGGCAGTTGCGTGGAGGGTAGGGCCATCGATAAAGAGCGCAATCTTGTCGAAGGGAGACATATTTTAATTCACGCTCTTCATCTGTCGTCTCCGATTCTGTGGCAGTCTGCTATGATCGGCGCGTCTATACTTCGATCGCTTTGGCTACACCTCAACGAACATGGTACGCAACGAACGAAAACACTCATTTTTTGCCCGAGTGTGTCATCTCGGCTTGCGACCTTTGCTAACTCATCGGATCGTTTGCTGAGAGTACTGACTGAGGCAAGTCATAAGCGCTCGAGATAAGCTTGTAGCAACAGCACGCCTTCTGCTCGAGGAGCTTGCGTTCATCGATCTGCAAGGCGCCCCGCGTCTTGCTGATGAGCCCTTGTTCTTCGAAGCGGATTAGGGTCTCGGTCACTCCGGCTCGACGCAATCCCAAGACGGACGAGAGATAGTCATGGGTAACTGCCAACACACGAGCGTCAACAGCGTCACTCGCAAGACATAGCCAGCTCGCGAGCCGCTGTTCACGATCGTGCCGAACACCACACAATCCTGTCTGAACGCACTGGAATGTCAGCGCTTGAACGTACTCATAGAGACGCTCTCGGACTTCAGGACGCTCCTTCATCACCCGATCCAAATCTTCAACACGAATCCTGTGCGCGCTTCCGGGAAAGAGAGCGACAGATTGATGTGTTGAAATATGTCCTCCCCACAAAAACGAAGCGCCGACCACGCCTCGATTCCCTATTACCGCTGTTTCGAGCATGCTTCCGGCCGCGACAATCCTTAGTGAGACGAGGCCCGCTTCAATGAAATAGACGTGCTCGACGTGCCGCTTCGGTTCATGCAGAACCAGACGTTCTTCTAGAACGACCGGTTCAAGGCATTTCCCTATTGCCGCGAGGTCTTCCAGAGAAAGGCGCGCCAGAATTGCATTTCTGATAAAAGGCCGCTTCTTCGGCTGTGCCGTAAACGGCCGTTGAAACATCTGCCGCGTGCCGGACGCGCGCTTGAGCGCTGCGCCTCTGGAGCAGTCAGGAGCCCCGGGGGCAGCGCTCTCGCGGTCAGTCATTGACTTCTCTCCTGGCATGCGGTTTGAGCCCCGCCCGCTCACCGTAAGGAAGAATTGATTACGACTGCTTCAATTGAACGGATGTATGCGTGGCATCGGCACTCGCTGGAGCATCAGCGTCACATCGTCGCCCCTGCTTTGTGGTAGGGGCACGCAATCCGAGCCGAACCTCAACGTATCTCACGAGCGCGCGCTGCCCGGCTCAGCATCAAGGAGTTCGACTGGGAAGTGGCCAAGTATTCTCTGCTTACAACGCTCCAGATCAGCCTTGCTCATCTGTCATTCGTTGCTTCGTGGAGAATGCGTTCATGTAGGACCTCTTCGCTGAAGAATGCTCCGACGAAGATTGTACGTAAGGTACGGATGATCTCGTCCCTCAACGGAGTGTGTCGTATTGGCTTCAGATTTGATCGTTTCGTACAAAACGTCATGCGCGCGGCATCGTCACGGTGAGGTGGAGCCTCTGCCAGCACAGCGAAAGAGATTTCAATTACTTAGTCTATCGCGGGACGGAGTCTCATCCGAAGGTAGACGATAAAGGCAGCCCTTACCCCATCGACCATTGCTTCGAAGCGGTGACGTTCGAAATTACCCGCAATGGTTGATCGTCTGGTGGTTGTGATGCTATATGCACGCACGCCGGAATGTTGGGGTATTATTTCAGATGAATTGGATCGACGGGCGCGCAGAGTCGCTGCGGGCGCTGACAAGCTTGCGCTTTTTCGCAGCGGTCATGATTGTGCTGTACCACGCTAAAAGCTATTTTCGTTGGCCTTGGCTCTCCGAAGTGCCGGAAGCCGCCGTGTTCGGCGTGTCATTTTTCTTTGTGCTGTCGGGCTTCATTCTGACGCACGTTTATAGTTCGAAGCCCTTGCCGGGATATTGGCGATTTATCGGACTGCGGATCGGCCGCCTTTGGCCCGTACATATCTTTGCGGTTGCAGTCGTCGGCGCGGCCTTGTTGTTCCCGGATGGTCGCCTGATTAGGCACGATTATCTCTGCTTCGATCGGAACGATATCCTATTCAACCGCTGGGTTGAATTCGGCCTAGTGGTGGCCTTAATGCAATCTCTGTCGCCGTATATGGCGCATATCTACGCTTGGAACTCAGTCTCTTGGTCAATCTCAACCGAGTTCTTCTTCTACTTGGCGTTCCCCTGGCTCATCGTCGACATTTCGCGCTCATGGCACTGGAAGCTTTTTGCATCAGCCGCTCTTGC
Source organism: Bradyrhizobium sp. BR 1433 (assembly GCF_051547665.1). Taxonomy (NCBI): domain Bacteria; kingdom Pseudomonadati; phylum Pseudomonadota; class Alphaproteobacteria; order Hyphomicrobiales; family Nitrobacteraceae; genus Bradyrhizobium; species Bradyrhizobium sp. BR 1433. Next base: position 6,685,435 of record NZ_JBPUGG010000001.1, on the reverse strand, counting down.
AATCTTACTGACTGCGGTACTTCAATTCTTTGGAATTCCAGATGCGACGAGCGATCCATTCAGGGCGTCGGTCCAGGAAACTATTAATACCAATCCACTAGGTCGGCTCTTTGAGTTCTGCCTTGGCATGTCGGGGTGGGTTCTGTGGAAGCGCTATCTGCAGCCACTCAGCGCAACTGTTACCGCGTGGACGATCGCCGAACTTATGGCCCTTGCATTCGCCATGTTCTGGTGCCTCGACGCCTATTGGAATGTCAGAGTGTCCCTCCCGGCAATCTTTGGGCCTTGGTTCGCCATCTCCGGACCGTCCTGGTCCTTTCTAATCGTGGTGACCGTATTTGCAGGTGGGAAAGGACTGATAGGTAGAATACTGAATGCGCCGCCGTTGGTTTTGCTAGGTCAGATGAGCTTCTCGGTCTACATGCTGCATCAAATCCTAATGAAGATCTATTTCACACATAATCTTGTTGATCAGCCATCGATCGTGTTCTTTGCACCACTGCTGGCGTTCTCGGCACTTTCCTTCTTTCTGATAGAGACCCCCGCACGAAACTTCTTCGCGCGGATTGTCCATGGCAGGGCGACAGTGATCGTCAGGCACTCAAGTTATTCAAGCACCTAGTTCAGCCTCTTCGCGGAGGAAGTCGGGAGCCGCTGTCTTTCTCGTAAGGTCATACCACCGGCAATTCCTACGCCCAGGACATACATCCACCCCTCGTGAAAGTCGAACAGGTGTGAGTTGAAGAGCGAGCTGGTGATGTTCTGGATAACTACAAGGAGTCCGATCCAGCTCGCTAATCCGTCGCTGCGAAACAGCAACAGATGAGAGGCCCACATCGCATAGAGCGCAACGATACCGACGATGCCCCATTGAATTGCAACGTTGAGCGTTTGATTGTGCGGGTTCCTCGTTACTTCCGCAGCGAGCCCTGTCTTCCCGACGGCCTCTCGCTCGAACAACGTCTGCGTTGAGCCGGTCCCATTTCCAAAGATCGGAGCGTCCGCAAAGAATTTGAGCGATTTTTGCCAGTACTCCAGGCGCATCCCAGTCGATTTCGGAACGTTATTCTTGGAGTATTCATATTCAGTCCGTATATCCGCGACGCGCTTACGCAGATAGTCGGAGGTGAACCAGGCGGTAGCTGCAAGTACGCTAACAGCCACAAGAAACAGCACTGACTGACGACGGTCAAGATACCTTACCGCGAAGGCGATGAGCAGCACCGGAACGTAGATGAGTGCTGCGCGCGCCGACACAACAAATGCCAAGTTGGCGATAAAGCCAAACATCAGAGCGGCGCATGCCGCTGTAGCGCAATAGCGACACTCTTTATAAAGGCCAACCGTCCAGGGCGCGAGCGCTACCATGCACAACGCAAACTCCTGACTTTGGTCGATGTAGTTCTTTACCGGGACTCCGGCACTTTGAGTGACCGTCAGTTTCAAGTCGGGCTCAACTAGAACAATCCATGAAAGCGCCATCAGCAACGTACAAGATGAAACAAAGCCGATGAAGATCCAGCTGCCGCGCTCCGAGCGCTGAAAATGGTAAACTAACGATGGTATTACGAGCAGCTTTATGAGCGGCTTAACGCCCAAGAGCTTTGCTTGCCACGGAGCATCAGCCCACAGTGTCCCAACGACCGCAAGCACAAACATCATGAGGGGCAATAGGCAGTAAGGTTGAGTGACTACTCGGAGGAACGGACGAGCGTCGGCTGTTGAGATCAGCGGAATTAGCGAAAGTAACCACAACAGCAGCAGGATTGTGAAGCCGGATGTCGACCACGGCAACATCACAACAGCTAGAACAGCGAGGACATCAGCGCATAAAAATCGAGCGTCTCGTCCGAGGGAGAAGCCAAATCGTTTGGACAACGTGAGTTCGATCATGTTCGAAAACTGTAGCCGGTATGATTGAAGGAAATGACCCCGCGCCAATCCCCTAGAAAATCCACTGATTGGTATGACCATCCGCTCGATCAATAGCCGTCCGCACGTGAGTACTCGCTCAAACCGGCATCAGCTCCGGCGGATTATCGAGCTCCCTGCAAAATGCAGACGTTCTCTAATTCGAATCATTCAAGGCGTCACAGCTGGACCTGATCGACGCGCAGTGTTCGGGACGCTCTCCATTTTGGATCAACGCCCTTAATGCTTGCTCGTATCGAGAGAGCATGGTGCTTGCGTCTAGGTTCCGCTCGGCGCTGCGACGGGCGGCCTCTTTCATCCGTTTCAGCAGCTCCCGATCGCGAACAAGCGTTTCAAGCCTATCGACAAACTCATCAATCATGCGCGGCTGACAAAGAAATCCGTTTGCACCGTCGCGAATGAGTTCGGGCAAGCCGCCAACGGCTGACGCAATAACGGGAACGCCCATCGCGAGCGCCTCTAAGACCACCACCGGCCTGCCGTCTAATCTCGATGGCAGGACCAGCGCATCATACGATGATATCCAGGGGCGAACGTCCCCGACCTCGCCGATGAGGTGAAAGCGGTTGCCGACGTTTGTTGCCGCCACTGCCGTCTTAATCTTGGAGTGGAGCGCGCCGGCTCCCGTCATCACAAAGTGAATTGGCAAGTGCGATGACCTTCGAGCGATTTCGACGAAAGCGAGAGGATCTTTCTCGTCAGACCATCGCCCTGAAAAGCCGACAATGAGTTCTTCCGGCATCGCGCCCACTGAATGGACTACGGCAGCGTCGCGTGGGCGTGGCAGATATTCCTGCAAATCAATTCCGCTGGGGATCTGCAGCACCCGAGCTCGGGCCTCCCCTGCGTCCAACAGAAACTGCAAGACCTCCCTGTTCTCTACAAAGTCGATATCGATCAGGTGGGCGTATTTCCTGTTGTTCTTTGTGTGGCCACTGGTATTGAACAACAAATCCGCCACCCTGATCTTCGGAAATTTGGCGCGAATTACGGGCAACAAGTGGTACATAAAAGCGCTTCCAGCGATCCAGAGCGCGTTTATCTCGCGTGAGGCGATCAGATAGGATACGAACTCTGACCACCGATCTGGAGCGACGAAACGAGGCAAATGAAAGATTTCGGCGGTCGCTCGTTCAAACCAGCTCGTGGAGTCGCCATGTTCGTGCCCGGGATCGATAGAGGTCACGACCGTTATTCGCCACCCTTGCTTTGCGAGATGAGCGACAATCCCGCTCAGCAGGCGTTCCGCTCCCCCTATGAGCGTAAACGGAAGCGCGAGCAGGATCGCAGGTCCTCCGCTATTGGAAGAGCGCACTGAAGCCTGGACCAAAGGATTGTCAGAACGCCTATCGGCTGCCGCGACGAGGCGCGAGTTACGAAGCGAGGCGGGAGTGACGAGGTCACCGAGAGCCTGCCGGATCAGCATACGATGAACAGCCATGCCATGCAGGTCGGACTGGGTGCTCAGGCTCGGCCCGTGCCGCCGGTATAGGAAGAGGTGGTCACCGGACATGTTATGGATTCGAGCGCCCATTGCTGCGAGTTGAGCCCAAAACAGCCAGTCCTCATACACATGTCCAGTTGTTGCGCGATCAGTATCGCGGTAGCCGCCGGCCTTTTCCCATAAGCTTCGACGAAACACTGCGCATGTCAGAACGTGATTGCCCTCGAGCATATCGGAGAGTACAGGCTCGCCGAGGATACCGACCCGTTCATCAGAGCTTCCAAATTGCTGCATTGCGCAGGAAACCACATCGTACCCGTAGGTCTCCAATAGGTACGTAGCTTTTTCGATGTATGTTGGCTTCAGCAAATCATCGGCATCGAGACAGCAGACGTATTTTCCGCGGGCCTGGCGAATACCAAAATTTCGATTTGCGCCAACCTGATGTGCCTCAGTCTGGACAACTACTTTTGTCCTCGGTCGCTTCAAGGACAGCGTTCGCTCTCGCGATGCCGGATCGGTCGAGCCTCCCTCGACGACAATCACCTCTATGTCCTTGAAGGTTTGGCTAAGGACTGAATCAACCGCCTCCTCAACAAAATGACCGTAGTTGAACGATACAACGACTACCGAGACGAGCGGCCGATTGCTTGGCCATTCGTTGGCCTCATCAACATCTGCTGCTACATATCCATCAAGGCCGGTTCGGTCGTCGAAGACGAGCTTCGGGAGTTGCGCTTGGCTCGCGGCCAATTCCTCCTCGCGACGTTTTCGTCGAGCGGCAAACGCATAGGACAAGTTTTTCCGAAGCTCGAAAGTTGTCGACCACTTTATGAGCTTTAGCGTCCGGCGCGTCAGACGAGCCAGCTGCGGCACTCTATGTCCCGCTCGCCGGATGAGCGCGGTTGCCTTCCAGATCGTGCTGCGAAGAATTAGGTCAATTTCGGTACTCAACGCCGACACTTGATCGGTCAAGGCCCGGACACGTTCTTTTAGATCTGCCACTTCTCGCTCTTTTGAGTTCTTGTCAGCCTGAGCAACTCGATTGAGTTCGGCATAACTTTCCTTCAGAAGCCTGACGTGGGTCCCGAGGCGTGCTCGGTCCGTTGCGATCTCGGCCTTTTCCTCGTTAGCGCGTGCCAGTCGACCCGAAAGCGAATTAATGTGCAGAGCTAGTTCTTGTACTTTTTGCTTTGTATCTAGCTCCAGCGAGCAATAATCGGCCGCTGCTTGATCGAGTTCACCGGAAAGAGAGGTTATGCGAGCTTCACATTCCATGACCCTATTTCGGCTTTCGCGCTCCAGCGTTTCATGATCTGCGGTAGCCTGCCTGAGCTGCTCGGAGAGCCGATCTATGGTCGCTTCCAATGCCTTAGAGCGATCTGTGCTCTCGCGTACCAACCTCGCGTAGTTCGTGGCTTCCTCGTTGAGCTGATCGGAGAGCCGTCCGACCTGTGCCTGCATGGCGCTGGAGTGGGCGTTGCTCTCGTGCGCAAGCGTCGCGTAGCGTGCTGCTTCTCGATTGAGCTGCTCAGAGAGCTGCTCTATTTGTGCTTCCAAGGCGTCGGCATTTGCCTTGCTCTCTCGGGCCAGCACTGCGTAGTTTGCGGCCTCTTCTTTGAGGTGATCAGAAAGTTTCTCTATCTGCGTTTCTGATGCCTCAGACTGAGCCCTACTTTCCCGCGCTAACGTCGAGTAGCTTGCTGTAATCGCAGCGTGTTCGTTCAGTGCCGCGCTCAATCTCCGCAGATCACCGACCCAAAGTTGTTCAATTCGATGCAACAGGGGCGCCTCTTGAGGCGACTGAGATAACTCGGACAGGCCAGCGACCAAATCGGGCGCGCTCTGTGCTGCGTGTATGAGCATCAGCTTTTGGCGGGCAGTGCGCAGCTTCCGATCCGATACACGGCCGCCGTTGCGGGTTATGAGGGCAAACAAGTCCCTAAGATCATGAGCGCGTGCGGCGTCCTTAAATACGATTCCGATAAAGTTTGATGCGAAATCTCGGATAACAACTTCGCCACCAACCAGATGGTATCCCAGCTTCTCTACCAGGAGGCGCATCGAGTTCCCCGACGGGTAGAAGACATGCTCCAAGGAGCTCTCAAACCACACGCGGTTTTGGTGCGCTTCAGAAATATAAGGCACTTCAAACAACAGAAAGCCGTCAGGCTTAAGCACTCTTAGTGCGGCTTCGATCCCACGACGAAAGTCTGGAAGATGTTCGAAGACGGCGATTGCCGTAACGCAATCGAACTGATGTGCGTAATTCTCCAAGATGCCGCGATCGAGCAAATCGCGACCAAGGATCTTAATGTTGGCTTGCGCCGCCTGCGCTATCATTCGTTCATTGACCTCTATGCCATAAAGGTCAAAGCTGCTCGGGAGCCGTTTGAGAAGACTGCCGTCGGCGCAGCCTATATCGAGAATCTTCCCGCCGTCCTTGAGACAACAGACCAGCGCAGCTGCCCACGACAAGCCGTGTTCGGCCATCAACTGATAATCATCGTAGCCAACAGCGCCATCGGCTTGCTCGGCGCCGTAATATGCATCATCGTAAAATGACCCGAGGTCATCTGGTATTGCCTCTATGACGCCGAGACCACACTCTTCGCATCGAAGGACTGCAACATTGTCCTTGCGCCGCGCCATCAACGTGCATCTTTGCCCCTGGCAAGCATTACATCTGAAACTCGATGCGGCGCGAATATTCATGGGATCAACGCGCCTCCTTGTCGAACGCTGTTGCCTCGCGGTTTGCACTCATGGATGACCACGCCACCGTCAGCGAGACGTCACTTCATCGCGATAGGCATTCAATACCTCATCGATAGCACCGACGGCTTTCACCTGTCCGCTATCGAGCCAGATCGCCTTGCTGCACCACGTCCTACAAATCTGTTCGTTGTGCGAGGCTAGGACGAGGACACTCGCATTCTCTACGAAAGCTTCGAGGCGGCGTTCCGCTTTGGTCAAAAATGCGGCGTCACCCGCAAGAATCCATTCGTCCATTAGAAGAATTTCTGGCGCGAAGCACGTCGCTGCTGCGAATGTGAGCCGCATCAGCATACCGGATGAATAGGTGCGCGCCGGAAGCTCAAGATAATCCGCGAGTTCAGTGAAGTCTGCAATCTCCGGTATGAGACGTTCAATCTCGTCAGGACGGAGCCCCAGTAGAAGTCCGCGAAGCCTGATATTCTCAAGCCCGCTCAACTCCGGATCGATGCCGAGTCCAATGTCGAACATCGGCGATATTCGTCCCGAAGCGCGCACCACGCCTGAGACCGGCTCATAAATGCCAGCCATAACGCGCAGCAAGGTCGTCTTTCCAGCGCCATTTGCCCCCACTATCGCGACGCGATCGCCAACCGAGAACCGTAATGACACATTTCGCAAGGCCTCCACGACAAGCCTGTCATTCGCGTCGCTCGCTATTCGGCCTCTCGATCCCCGATACAGTAGACCTTTCTTAAGCGACCGAGATCCCATGCTGTAGATCGGAAATGAGACACTTACGTTGTCCATCACCAGTCGTTCGATTGTTGCGTGCATCAGATCTCGCCTTTCTTAGACCCAATACGAAATGCGTTCGCGGTATCTGGCGAAGAACAGTCCGACCGCAACAAAGTTGACCAGGGTTATGGTGGCGACCACGGCGTAAGTCGCGACTGACGGAACCTCGCCCAAGAGAGGCTCTCTAACGACCTGGAGCAGGTGATAAAACGGATTCCATTCGGCAATAAAGATGCGTTCCTTGAGCACGTCGGGCTTCCACATGATTGGCGTGATGAAGAAAAGGATTTGCACCAATGAACCGATCACTTGGGGAATGTCCCGGAAGCGCGCCGAGATCATCCCGATAAGCAGCGTTGACAATGCTCCATTGAGCGTGAGGAGTAAGAGGCCCGGGAGGGCCAGCAATGCGGGAAGGCCCGGCCAGCTCTGGAAATACGCAACGACGCCTAGATAAATTACAAAGTTGTGCGCGAAGATGATGAGCTTGCTCCAGGTTGCGCGACAGACATACAGAACGTAGGGCAACCTTATCTGCTTAATGTAGGACTCGGAGGCGACGAACAACGAGCCTGCCTCGATCAAGAAGCTGGAGAAATAGCCCCAGACGACGAAGCCGACGCACAGATATGGCAGAAAATCATCTACCGGGATTTGGAAGAGCTGCGCGTAGAGAAGTCCCAGAGAGACAATCATAATGGCCATACTTACCGTGAGCCACAGAGGCCCCAGAACTGAGCGACGGTACCTCTGCAGGATGTCGTTCCAGCCAAGTCTGAGCCAAAGCCGTCGCTGCTGGATCGCCGACACCACGTCAGCGATAGCGATCGAGGCACGCGGCTTCCGTTCGTGAGCGGAGTTGCCACCTGAAGGCGCCTGTGGGCTGCTCTTCTTAATCCTGTTATCTCTCATGCAGAGCATGTCCCTATCAGAGCTCATTCCGTGTCCGGCGTAGCTGCGCGTCGCACGCGCCAAACAACGTTTCGCGAGCGCGCCAATTACGGTTGACGAACAACTCAGCCCTCCAGACTCCGGCTCGGGCTCGCATCTAGTCATTTTCTTGTCGTAGCCAAAGTCACAACGCTTCGTGCTTTCACGATGGAAATGCGCCTCAGGTACTTCAGTAAAGTCCAGGCAACGAGAGGGGCGTACTCCCACGCACTAATCAGCCCATTTCTCAAAAGTGAGAAGTGAGTGCGCATCTCGCCGAGCTGCATGGCATTCAATCGGCCGCTTAATCCACTTGCCCCGAACGCCGGTTTATCTGACCGCGCGAGCGTCTGATCCATTCTGATGAATTCAACGCCTGAGAGCACGTGTGCGGCAACGAACCAGTAGTCTTCGCAGGCATACGTTCTTGGAAAACGATGCTGAACAGCATCTCGTCGGATCACGACCGTTGAGATCGACGCTACGTTGGACGTCAGAATTGCCCGTCTAGTGATACGTCTTGCGTGCGCCCATCCGTTGAAGGTCGGCCACGCAGCGCCGGCGAAACTTTTACGATGTGAGCTGCCCGCCGGCGCGTCCGAAGCCAGCATGAGTCCCATCTGCAACCTCAACTTGTGCGGATGCCACTCATCATCCGCATCGAGGAAGGCCAGAAATGGCTCTGAACTTGCCGAAATACCCGCATTCCGAGCGCCACCAGGGCCCACGTTTCGAGGCAGCTTGATTAGCTTGATGGGTTGAAAGGGACACTGAGCGCAAATGGTATCAGGGTATTCATCGTCACCGGTCGCATCGTCCACCACAACTACTTCGCGTGGTTGAAGGGTCTGGCTAGCTACGGAATGCAGCGCTCGCCGCAGCGCATCGCCATCGCGGTAGGTCGGAATGATGACGCTGATGGGTGCCGTTTTCAAAGCGCTATCCGCCATTTTCGACCATCGCGACGGAAAGCATTTCACGTAAGATCGCATCGACATCGGGGGGAGGGATTACGACACCGAGTTGTCTAAGTCGGGCCGTATCGCCGATGATTGTCTCGATATCGCTAGTCCCACGTCGCGTCGGCTCGATTTCGTGGGCTATCGGTGCGCCCGCGACGCTTATCAAGCGGTCAACGACATGCTGAACGGTTCTGCCACTCCCCGAGCAGACATTCACAATCTGACCTGCCGCGCCGGGAGTGTCAGCCAAATCAACGAGCGCGCGCGCGACGTCGACGACGTTCACAAAGTCACGTACGGCATTTAGCGAACCGGTCTTCAGCGTCCGTCGATGGGGGGAGCTTGCGGATAGCTGGCTGACGAAGCTTCCGAGCGCCGTTGTGCGTGGCGCACCAGGCCCTATTGGATTGAAGAGCCTGGCCACGACGACGGGCAATCCGCGGGCGTGCGCGAAAAGACCGTGGTACGTTTGACACAGTTTTGAAGCGCCATAGAGGCTCAATGGTGTACAGGGATCAGTTTCCCGTACGATGCAGTCCCTATGTACCGAGCGACCGTATTCCGCCGCGCTTCCGGCCAAAACGACCGTGGGTAGTCGCTGCGCACTACTCAGCGCGGCCTCAAGAAGATGAATCGCGAAGAACACGTTAGCTTGATAGAGATCCTCCAGCGAGCCGGCGCGCGCGGTGCCAGCCAGATGAAAAATAGTTGAAGGCTGCACTTTATTCACAAGCGCGCGCAGCTCGCATGGAGTGGGCCTTTCGGAAACGAGAACCGAACGTGGGTCTGCGGAGGCGTGCGATCTGCATAGGCCAATGACTTCTATGCCCCGATTTATCAGCTCCCGCCGAACATAACGCCCAAGGAAGCCGTTCGCCCCGGTGACCAGTGCGACTGTCATTGCTCAGCCTGCAAGAACAATTCTCGCTTCTGCTCAAAGAGTTCCTGTGCTGTTGCGTAGTCCTCCGGACGCCCAATATCGAGCCATAGGCAATCCTGCGTTCGGCATACCACCGCTTTTCCAGCATCAACGAGAATTTGCAAAAGTTGCGGCATATCGAGGAACTTGCCTGGCGCGAGATGGGGCGCAACCGACGCGCGATTGAGTACATACAGTCCCATGCTGACCAAATGTGAGTAGGTCGGCTTTTCGCGGTAGCCTGTAAGGCGCATGCTCGCGTCAACCTCCACCAATCCGAAATCAATCTTTTGGCTCCGCTCAAATACGGCTATCGAGGCCGCTGTTGGCTGCTTGCGATGCTCAGCGACCATTTTCGCTATGTTGTAGTTCGTGAGCAGATCGCCGTTCGCAACGATAAAGTCATCGCTGAGCATCTCGAGCGCATAGGCCAATGATCCGGCGGTCCCAAGCGGCTCGTCTTCCAGCACATAGGCGATCTTCAGGCCAAACTTGGAGCCGTCCTCGCAAAACGCACGGATCAGATGATGCAAGTGATTGACGGAAAGGATGACCTCGCGAACGCCAGCACTCTTCAATTGGCGCAGCAGTAGTTCGAGCACCGGCAGATCGCCGAGCGGGACGAGCGGCTTCGGAAAGGATGCAGTGAACGGCCTCAGGCGCGTACCTTTGCCGCCTGCCATAATGAGGGCTTTGGGGGTCATTACGAATCTTTGCTAAATATTGTAAACGTTTGCGCGATACGAGGCGATGTTGGCTTTCACAAAGCTGATGGTTCGCTCCAATCCCTCGTCGATTGAGGTTTCAGGCGTCCAGTGCAGCAAGCGTTGGGCTTTTTCATTGTTGGAGACGAGCCGGAGCACTTCGCTCATTGCGGGGCGAATGCGCTTCGGGTCTTGGACAATTCGTTTTCGTACATTCATCAACGACAATATCCGCTGCGCGAAGTGACCAACGGAGAATGTCTGGCCAGTGCCGAGGTTGATTGTCTCGCCTTCAATCCCCGATGTCGCTCCTGCCGCGAGAAAGCCGCCGACCGTGTCCCCCACAAAGGTCATGTCGCGCAATGTATCCAGGGCGCCGAGCTCGATTACCTCCGACGTCGCGGCTTGTGAAATAATAGTGGGAATGAAGGCCCGAGCTGATTGCCGCGGGCCGAAAGTATTGAATGGCCGAACGGTGACTACGGGCGTCGAGAAGGAGCGAAAATAGCTCTCCACCATCTTATCGGCGCCAATCTTGGACGCGGAGTAAGGTGATTGCCCCTGGAGCGGGTGGCTTTCGGAAATCGTGTCGGTGAGCGCGGTTCCGTAGACCTCCGACGTCGATGTGTGGACAACGCGGGTGACGCCAAGACGCCGCGCCGCCTCAACAATGTTTAGCGTCCCTTCGATATTCGTGCGGACGTAGCTTCGAGGCGCAACATACGAATAAGGAATCGCGATCAACGCCGCGAGGTGAAATACAATGTCTTGGCCTTGTACCGTCTGAGAGACAAACTCCGGATCTTCGATGTTTCCAGCGACCACCCTGATCGAGCTCTTCAGATCGGGTGATAAATGCTCGAGATTTCCCCAAGCGGGGACGAGCTATACCGGATCATCGCCGTAACATCGGCGCCGGCTCTCGCGAGAGCTTCCGCGAGATGACTTCCTATGAAGCCACCAGCACCTGTAACTAAGACCTTTCGTCTATGGTAGAACCGATTGAGATCCATGATTGCACAATGTTTTGGTTGGACTTGCATCCCCACGATGCGTGATGAGGCGTGAATAGATCTCGAGAATCCTCGGTACGACCACGTCTCTCGAAAACTGTTTCTCAAATCTTTCGCGAGCCATTTGGCCCATGCGCTTGCGAGTCGCTGGATCTTGCGCGAGGCGCACAATGACTTCTGCAGCAGCCGCGGGGTTATTGTGCGGAATCAGGAAGCCATCAATTCCGTCCCGGACGACAGAACGACAGCCGGGTACATCAGTCGCAATCATTGGCAGGCCGTATCCAGCGGCCTCCATGAGCGCCCGCGGCATTCCTTCGCTTTCGGATAGGAGGATGGCAATGTCCGCATGCGCCCAAACCGTCGCAATGTCAGGGGCCGCCCCCATCCATTTGACGCCATCAATAAGCGAAAGCTGGGCGAGCTCCCCAGAAGTGTAGCTCGTCGGATTAGCCTGATCCGGCGTCCCCCAAAGCTCCAACTCGATCTGGCGCTCCTGAGCCCGCGCAAGGCGCACGGCTTCCACCGTATCCTCGAGTCCCTTCGATTTGAGCATTCGTCCCAAAAAGGCGACGCGAACGGCGCCATCATCGGCTCTCTTGCCGGATTGGCCTGGCTCGATCTCGATACCCCATCCACCGATAACCACAGAGTTTGACAGATGCGGAAACTCAAGGCGATCGTCCGCATTCTCAAATGAAACGAGAGCAACCGGAGCTTGGGCGAGCCAGCCGGTCAGCAATCGAACGAATTGTCGGACGATCCCAGCCGCCCAACCGGCGCGATCCCACAAACGTCCAAGGCCCGTAAATGAGACAAGAAGAGGATATTTGCGCCCGATCAGACCCGATAGGCCTAACAAAACAATGGATCTTATGGTGAGAGCATGAACCAGGTCCGGCTGCTCTTCCGACAGAATTCTACGAAGACGCAAGATCGAGCGAAGCAGGGAAAAGGCTGAGAGAGAGGCACGCTCCGTCGGCATTTCCAGTACGCGGAAGCCTTCCCGCTCGATCGCACCTCGGCAGCGTCCCGCGAACGTGGCAACCAGAACTTCGAGTCCCACGGCGCGCACTGCGCGAGCAGGCTCTAGAAAGTGCGTCGTGAATGTCGAATCTTCCGGTACGACATATAAGATTCGAGGCCGAGCCTCGGCGCGCCCAACACCCGCCCCCACGGAAAACCCCACTAACCAAACGTTAATTCGCGAAACTGAATATTGTAAGTTGTATTGGCCTGCGCGCTCGCTCGGCCGCGCCGGTAGTTAGGTTAGAGCGCGTAAAGTTACCAGAAGAAACTTTGTACGGAATCGACCGACGCACGTGAGCACTTGCCCAGGCGTGCTCAAACTGCAGCACAAGTGCTGCCACGACAGTGCCACCCTCCGCGGCAGCCACGTCCAAAAAGAGCCGAAGCTGCGCAAGCGCCAAGACGAGCGGGGGGAATCTGGGGGAAGCGACTATGATCAATGTGACCCGAAGGGCGCTGCGCGTGTACGCGGCGCTCAATGAGCTACGCGGAAATGAGAACGATGTTCTCGACGCCCTGATCCCGTTCTTCGAACCGATCCTTGCTCTGATGAACAGGACGGTCTTTGACTCCTACGTGTTCTCAGTCGGCGTCTGTACCGGTGGCGCTTCACAGGCGACATTGCTTCCACGTTCATCCCCGTCTCGAGCGCAAGGGCATCCTGAAGCGGCGGGCGCGGGCCGGCAATGAAACCATCTGATTCGTGAACTTCACCGATCCGCAAGGTGACGGTGCTCCTCCGGCTATCATGACGGCGCTCGAAAAGATCATCGATGAGTTCGAGCAATTTCCGCCGAAGGTCACTGACCTGCTCTTGTACACGAAGACCCGCGAAGAACTGAAAGACATCCTCATCCGGTTCCTCGTGATGATGAATACCGCAGGTGAAGGCGCGAGCCGAAGATCCGCCGGCAACTGCGCAAGAGTTGCTTTTTGAAGAGATTCACAAGCAGTCAATGGAGCTCATCAGGCGCATCGAAAATATGTTGGTGACCGTTGTAAGGACACAGGTCATCATCGAGAGCTTTATGATCGAACTACTCGAAGCGCACGGGAGAGACCCGCAACGATTCTTCTACGCAGGGCAGAAGATGGCGGAGTGCAGGGACAAGATTGACCCGCCAGAAGTCGGACAACCGCTATGGGAGCTTTTGAGATCGCGAAGAACACCTCCTCGGGCGGAATATCAGGCGCTGATGCCCATTCACCACGTAGTATCGACGCTGTACTGGCTGTCCTTTGCGACGGCAATTTATATCTTCGCTGCGCTGCTGACGGCCCTGGTGTATAAATTTTGGTGAGGCGCACCGCTCGTGCTTGATCGCGCAGCCGGTCGAGTAGCGCGACCGCCCGCCGCCTTGCGTTCTCGCCTTCGGGGTGCGACCTTGCCGCTGCGAAAGTCGAGCGCGCGGGCCGTCTACGGCCGCGCGCGCAAGGCGCTCCTTCTGCCGAGCGGCCCCGTCCGTGGCGCGATCGCAGCGCTTAGCCTCGGGCTTGCCGGAGCGCTGCTCGGAGCCGCTCCCTCTATTTCCTCCATCGCGCCTCCTCAGCCCGCGATCGTTTCTTGAGAACCCCGGCTTCGGCTTGGATGACCGCGGCCTTCTTGTCGTGCTCGCCCTCTGCTTCTTCTAGCGCCGCCTGTGCTCTTGCAATTGCTTTCTGGCGCCGTTCGCGTTGCTTTTCCCTGGCGGCTTCGTCGCGCTGGCGCTCGGTACCGCGGGTCTCCACCGCCGAATCCGGTGGCTCTTGGTGCCCCTTGTTTTACAGGGTTTTGCGCGCGTCGCAGTCAGATGGCGGAAAGGGAGGAATTCTCACCCAAGTCACGGTCGAGTTCGCGGCCCATCGTGTTACCGACCACGACTACTTTGTCGAATTTTACCGATTGAGAGCAGGACAGGAATATGATTCCTGTGTTCAAGAGCTACGTACTGGCGGATCGCATATTTGTGCCTAGGATGCCGATCGCCCCCCCAGCGATTCACAATTGCTCTCAAGCTCTCGGCAAAGGGGGCGTGATTCGTCCTATTAGTACGCCACAGCTACCCAGCAGCCTTACCTGCGCTCTAGCTCTCTTTCTTCGTTGAGGAGGCTCCGATCTTGTTGCCGCAGACGTCACGGTTCGGGGCGCAGGCATGGATGGCAAGGACGAAAAGGGCCGGATCGAGGCATTAGAGTCTAGGTAATCTGAAAATGCCGCCCACCACGAAGCGCCGTCGCAAGAACCGTGGCATGCCGCCGCCCGCGACATTTGATATAGATACGCTGCCGAACAGCTCAAATTTAACGGCATTAGAGACGGCCGCGGTTATCCGGCGCACGCCGGGAGCGCTGGAGCAGTGGCGGCGCGATCCGAACCACCCGCTGAAATGGCGCTACGTCGACGGCCGCCCGCTTTATCGGGCGGACGCCGTGCGCGACTATTTGGCCAAATGCCATAAGGCCACTAAGCCGTCTCAGCCGCATAGTGCTCACGGAGACGGCCCAGCAACTCGGCCTTGATCGGATCGAGCGGATTCGTTCGCTGCAGGCGCACGACCTTCCCGACCCGCATCGCGCCGACCAGCTCCGCGATGTAATCATGAGCCGCTTCGAATGCCATCTTGCGGATGATCCACTGTTCGTCGTGATTATAGACCTGATCGATTCCGCTTGGCTTTTGTCCGACACATAGCCGCTGGATTTCGTTGTCGTAGCCGCAGCGCGACATGATGGTACGCAGACTACGCCTCAAGTCATGCATGGTGAATTTTGCGACGCCCGCGTCCTTGACCAAACGGTTGACCATCTTGGTGAAGCCCGACATCTGACCACCGGTCTTCGGTGACGGGAAGACATAGTCGGACGTTGCGCGCTGGAAATGCTTCGCGGCCGCGAGCACCTCATCAATAAGGTGAGTGCGCGGCACATCGTGGTGCAAGCCCATCTTCGTCCAAGCCGCATCGAAGGTGATGCGGTCGTCCATGACGTGCTTTTGCCATTCGATCATGGTTGGCTCACTCCGGCGCGGGCCACCGAGCAGGCACGTCCTCACCAGGAGCCCAAAGGTGCCGAGCTTGCCGGATGCATGCCAGACCTTGATGATTTCTTCATCGGTAAGTGCGCGGCCCTTCGTTCGGCGTCCGACCCTTTGCGCGCGGGTTTCCTTGGGCTCGCGATATCCCGCCAGCACGTTGTGGTCGACATAACCCTCGCCAACGCACCATTCGAGGAACGTATGGGTGTGCTTGCGCAGGTCCTTGGCCGCGCCCCGCTTGCCGGTCTTGGCAATCTTGTCGACCGCTGCCATGATTTGCCGCCGAGTCAGGTCCCCGACGCCGCTATCGGCGTGATCCGTGAGCCCGCGCCGCAACGCCGACATGGCCGGCTTCCAGTTGACGACCTGACGACCGGTCAAGGACGTCTGGTAGGGACCATCTTCGACGACCAAGTCCGCCAAGGTAGTGCGCTGCTTTTCGGCTGCCTGTTGCCGCCTCGCCTCGCGTTTCGCATCGTTGGGGTCCATGCCCTTGAATACCTCGCCTGCGGCGATGGTGGCGGCCTTGCGCGCCGCCTTCTCATTATACTTGGGCCACGGACCGAGGGTCTTGCGTTGGGTCCCTCTCACTCCCGGCTTGGTGAAGAGGTAAACCCAGGTCCGGCCGCCGGTGGCGCGCATGCGCAGGGCGAGGCCGGGCAGCTTGTCGTCATGGAGATAATGCTGCGCCTTGCCCGGCGGCAACACAGCGCTGCGGATCACCGCGTCGGTAAGTGTCAGTTGGTTGCTCGGCTCCGGCATGGTCCCTACGCTCCTTGTCGTCGCAGTGTGCCCCCGCAGTCGCCCGGATCATCCAAGCGACGGGAAAGCCGCATTGACTTTCCTTCGCTTTTCCCGCCTCGGGGCACACCAGCGTGGAAGGACGGCCCTTCGAGAACAGAGGGGGCACAGACCCTCCCCGATTTGTGTGCCCCAAGGGAAAATCTGCGGCGGGCACAACGGGGGCACACAAAATGCAGTATGGCCGCTTATGGTCCCTTGAGGTCAAAACGACCATAAACTACTGTAACAGATTGAATTATTTCGACAACACTATGGCCGGGTGCGATCAGTATGGATCTACGGATTGTGGTTCACACGGGAGAGGTCCAAGGTTCGATCCCTTGTGCGTCCACCATCCCCTTCGGGACCGCCTCGTCAAAAAATATCGAAAACAACCCCATGCAAAGTAGCCGACGCGTTAGCGGCGGCGACCCGGCCTTTCCGGCTTACTGCCGGCGGCGGTGCGGGGCGGGTGACGGGTTGGCGGGGCGCCGGCTGAGTTCGCCGAGCAGGTCGCGAACGGCGCCGTCGAGTTCATCGGGTGGCGGGATGGCGTGATCGGCGCCCTGCGTGCCGGTCGGCCGATACCAGCCGCGGGCAGAGCTGTCGTCATTTGCGGCGCGAACCTGCGGCGCGCGAACGTGAACGCGCGGAGTAGACCGCCGTCTGCGGCGAGAGATCAGCTCGCGCACGCCGTACCCCGCCGCGAACCCGATCCCGGCGACGACAACGACAATCAGAAGCTCGAGCATGTGTGTCCCCCAATCACCGTGCCGCAATGCAATATGCGCGACAATGCGGCGGCGGCTTGACCGGGCCGGTTCCTTTTCACTGTATCGAGCACAACCCTGCCCCACGGAATCGTACGGGGTTTTGTTTGCTGGCCTCCTCGGCTACCTTCCCGGAACTCGCGGGGGCCGGGAGTTCTGGATGCGCAACGGTAACGACTACATTTTGAAGCTGCGGCCTTGGTCGTTGTCGACATTCGTCGTCGCCCTGCTTGCGGTGGTGCTGGCCACCGCGACCCAGGAGATGTTCGCGAGCTTCGGCATGCAGTTCTATTTCGCGGGCTTCGTGCCGGCGATCCTGATCGCCGGCCTGATGGGCGGCGCGCCCGCCGGCGCCTTTGCGACGATCATCACGGTACCGATCGTCTGGTGGGCGTTCATGCCGCCCTATTTCGAGTTTTCCTGGCCGACGGCGGACGACTATGACAGCCTGGCGATGTTCCTGCTGTCGAGCGCGCTCTTGGTCTGCTTCTCGCAGCTCTATCGGGAAGCGCTGGCAATTCTGCGGAAGTAACGGACGGCGCAGGCCGCGACCGGCCGCCGGGCGATAGCGCGCCGGCTGCCTATCGTGGATCGTCGGCTCTCAGATCCCGAACATCCAGATCGCGACGATGGTGGCCAGCGTCGCCACGCCGCTGATGGTCCAGCCCACCGCGTAGAAGCTGTCCTCGGGGGCGGTGTCGAGCACCGTATTGGTGGTTTCCGTCACTGACCGCCAGCGCATGGCGTCTCTCCTCGGAACTCCTGCCCGGCCGGATAACGCGGCGCCCGGTTCCCGGTTCCGCGGCGGCCATGCCGTTCACGCAGAGCTCACGGACTGCTGATCGAGGCGGCGGAACCCTGCGACATTCTGTCCCGTTAAGGGCTCGCCGGAAACCAACTTGGGAGAATATCCGATGCGAACACTGATCCTCGCCGCCACCGCCCTTGCCTTCGTCTCGTCCACCGCGCTCGCGCAGGACAAGGCGGGCGGCAGCCCGGCCCCCGCCGCGCAAAGCGGCGACACCGCGACCAAGGGCGAGGCGGCCAAGGCGAAGAAAGCGAAGAAGACCGCCAAGAAATCGAGCGCCAAGACCGGCGCCAAGACTGGTGCCGCCACGACCGGCAGCGATGCTACCAAGCAATAAACAGAAACAATCGCGCTCGGTGATCCACTTGGCGATCACGGAAAAGGCCGCCCGAAGGCGGCCTTTTTACTGTCTCGGTGCGGATGCTGCCCCGGCCCGTCGCGTCGCAATCACAAGTGCGCCGACCACCTCGGGCAGTGGAAGTTGGGGCGTTGGAAGTTGGGGCAGTGGAAGTTAGATCAGTGCAAGCTGGACCAGCGAGAGCTGCATCAGCGAATTCAGGTGCGGGAGGGGGAGCGAAAGAGTTGCGGAGCTGATAATCCGCACCGCCATCGGATCGTTCTGAAAATTGACCACCAGCTCCAGGAATTGCTCCACCTCCCGCACCTTCTGTTGTGCCGCGCGTGCAGGGGCCACGCATGATCCAAACGGGCTATCACTGCAAACGCGAGGAAAGATTCATCGATAGACTTAATGCGGAGCGCCATTGTCGCGCCTGCTCGTGAGCCCGCTCTCGCGTAGCCGCTCGGCAAACCAGAGCGATGTCGCGCTATCGATGGCTCCCCCGGCATAGACCTCGGAGAAGCTCACCCCGCTTTGTCCGACGATCACCAGCACGCCCATCGCATAGGCAAACCAGACATTCGGATCGGTCAGCGCCTGCAGCTTGCGCTGATCGTGCTCGATCGGCTGGTGATTGCTGTCCTTGCGCAGTTCGATGGCCAGGAGATTGTTCGGGATGTCGCGCTGATGCACGACGATATCGGGATAGATCGACTTGCCGAGATGGTCGTCGGTCGAGCTCCCCGAGCCGCGCGGCAGCCGCAGCGTGCGTTCGCCGAGCCGGTCGTAGTTGCAATCGACCTGCCAGCCGGAAAATTGCCGCTCGACATAGACCGCCAGTCGGTGAGTGAGCGTTCGCTCGCCGAGATCGCGCTCCAGCAGGAATATCTCCTGCGCATAGAATTCCTCCACGGCGGCGATCACCTTGTTCAGCTCGGTCTGCATTGGCGCCTCCTAGAGCACCGTAGGGCAATCGCATATGGCAGCGAAGAGCTTTGCGCTGCGATTTCGGCATTCGTCATGGCCGGGCTTGTCCCGGCCATCCACGTCTTTCTTGATGTGGAAACCAAGGCGTGGATGCCCGGGACAAGCCCGGGCATGACGAGTTTGTGGAAGCACTGCTCTGGGCCGCCGCCGCGGCCTTTCAGCTACGCCCCTACATCTGCACTTCGATCAGCCGCGGTCCCGGCTCCGCAACGGCTTCCGCGAGCGCCTTGTTGAACTCGTCGGCCGTCGTCACCCCCCTGCCCGGTACCCCCATGCCCCTGGCGAGCGCGACGAAGTCGAGCGTCGGCCGGTCGATCTTCAGCATGTCCTGAGCCCGCTTGCCCGGCTCGCCGGCGCCGACGCCGTCGAACTCGCCGCGCAGGATCTGATAGATGCGGTTGGCGAACACGATGGTCACGACGTTGAGCCCTTCGCGCGCCTGGGTCCACAGCGACTGGATCGTGTACATCGCGCTGCCGTCGCCGACCATGCAGATCACCTTGCGGTCCGGACAGGCGACCGCCGCGCCGGTTGCCACCGGCGTCGAGAAGCCGATCGAGCCGCCCATGTTCTGCAGCCAGTCATGCGGCGCGGCCGCCGCCGTCGGCGGGAAGAAGCCGCGGCCCGTGGTGACGGATTCATCGACCATGATGGCGTGCTCGGGGATCGCGCACGCAATCGCCTGCGCGATCGTGGCGTGGTCGAGCGCACCGGTCGGCTTGACCAGTTCCTGCAATTGCTGCGGCTTGACGTCCTGCGCGGTCGCATGCAGCGCGCCCGCGAGCGCCTCGAGCGCCGCGACCGAATTCTCGCCCCAGGCGGTCATGCGATGCACCTCGCAGCCTTCCGCCTTCAGCATGCTCGGCTTGTTCGGATAGGCGAAGAACGCCACGGGATCGTTGGCCTCGACCAGCACGATGTGACGGAATTTCTTCAGGATCGGCAACGCCTGCTCGATCACATAGGGAATGCGGTTGATCGAGAAGCGGCCGCGGCCGCGCGCCATGCGCGGGTGATAGGTCTGGCCCATCACCGTGCAGCCGGTCTTGCCGGCGATGCGCTCGGCGAGCGCCAGCCCGTGCTCGGTCAGCGCGCTGCCGGTGACGAGCAGCAGCGTATGCGCGGCATCGCCGTGCAGGATCTTCGCCGCGGTGTCGACCGCCTGCGGCGAATAGCTCGGGCGCTGCGTGTCCACGGGCACCTCGGCGATGCCGTCGGCTTCGTTCCAGGCGGTGTCGGCCGGCAGGATCAGGGTTGCGATCTGCGGCGGCGCGCTCCTGGCGGCGGCGATCGCGGCCGCGCCGTCGGCCGCAACCGACTTGGCATCCGGCGAGGTGCGCACCCAGGACGACATCGGCCGCGCCAAGCCCTCAATGTCTGACGTCAGCGGCGCATTGTAACCGATGTGGTAGGTGGCATGCTGACCGACGATGTTGACGATCCCGGAATGCGCCTTCTTGGCGTTGTGCAGATTGGCAAGGCCGTTGGCGAGGCCGGGCCCGAGATGCAGCAGCGTCGAGGCCGGCGTTCCCTTCATGCGGAAATAACCGTCGGCCGCACCGGTCACCACGCCTTCGAACAGACCGAGCACGCAGCGCATGCCCGGGACCTTGTCCAGCGCCGCGACGAAATGCATCTCCGAGGTGCCGGGATTGGTAAAACAGACATCCACGCCGCCTGCGACCAATGTCTGCACCAGACTTTCCGCACCATTCATGCTCTCGCTCCCGTTTCGAGATGTTCTTGAGTCGCTCAGAGCATGATCCGATCCGATTGAATCGGATCATGCTCGTATCCTTTTGTTTGGTCGCATTTTCTTCACGCGAACCGGTGCCCACTTCGCTCGAAAACGCTCCAGCTTTTGTTTGGTCGCGTTTTCTTGACGCGAACCGGTACCCACTTCGCTCGAAAACGCTCCAGATCAACCATTCTTCAGCGGCTTCGTCAAAGGCTTGGCCGGACAATGCAGGTATCGCTTCCGATCTGTTGCCTTTTTAAACCGTGTTGTTTGAAAATACCTGAAGTCACGGCTTCGTCGCTTGCGAAACGCCGGCAATTGTGGCCTCTCTGACTGCATATTTGATTGTTCGCGAGGACGACGACCATGCGCCCGATTGCCTTGATGTTTGCCGCGCTCACGATCCTGGCAGGTGCCGGCCAGGCCCACGCACAGTTCTTCGATTCCCGCGGCTATCAGTCCGAGCCCCCGAGCTTCTTCGGCGGCGGCGGCGCAAGCCCGATCCCGCGCACCACCGTCAACTACCCGACCAACTACGCTCCCGGCACCGTCGTGGTGAACACCGCCGAACGCCGGCTCTATCTCGTGCTGGCGAACGGCCAGGCGCTGCGCTACGGCATCGGCGTCGGCCGCGACGGCTTCCGCTGGAGCGGTGTCCACCGCATCTCCGCAAAGAAGGAATGGCCGGCGTGGACGCCGCCGTCGCAGATGCTGCGCCGCCGCCCCGATCTGCCGCGCCACATGAACGGCGGCATCGAGAACCCGCTCGGCGCGCGCGCGATGTATCTCGGCTCGACGCTCTACCGCATCCACGGCTCGAACGAGCCGGAGACGATCGGCCAGGCCGTCTCGTCGGGCTGCTTCCGCATGACCAACGACGACGTCACCGATCTCTATGGTCGCGTCTCGGTCGGCACCACCGTGGTGGTGAAGAACAACTGATCGCGTCGATTTCAACGGAACCAGGCGCCGGCCATTCGGCAAGATCGCTGATCCCGCCTTGCGCTGCCGCAAACCTTGCGGCAGCGTTGTCACAATGTCCCAGCACCGTCCTTCGATCCTCGTTCTTCTCGCCGCAACGCTCGCCGCTTGCCTCGCTGATGCCGCGCTGCCCGCGGCCGCCACCGAGGTACCGGCGATCGCCGCTCGCCAGCGCAACGAGAAGAAGGTCTTCACCGACGCCGAGATCGTCGAGGGCTTTCTGAAAACCGCGTTCGGCGCTGAATATCATCTCGCCGGGCGCGTCGACCGCATCCGCAAGTATGACAGTCCGGTACGCGTGTTCGCCGACGGCAGCCGCGCCGACCGCAAGGCCCAGCTTGCCAAGGTCGTCGCCGACATCCGAAGCAAGGTGCAGCATCTCGACATCGCGATGACCGAAAGCAACGAAGCGGCCAATGTCGTGGTCAAGCTGGTGCGCGACCGCGAGCTGTACCGCACGATCGCGACCTTCTACGGCCAGGAGCGCGCCAGGGAGATCCGCTCCTCGCTCGACCCGCAATGCCTGTCCGGCTTCCGCAAGAACGAGAACTACGAGATCGAACATTCCGACGTGATCCTCACTGTCGACAACGGCGATTTTGTCTTCCTCGACTGCGCCTATGAGGAGCTATTGCAGTCGCTCGGCCCGATCAACGACACCGCCACCGTGCCCTGGACCATGTTCAACGACAACGTCTCGATGGGCTATTTCGACGTCTACGACCAATATCTGCTCAACCTGCTCTACGACCCCCGCATCAAGCCCGGCATGACCGTGCAGGAGGTCAAGGCCGTGCTGCCCGCCGTGCTCGCCGACGTCCGCGCCTGGGTGGCGAAGGTGAACCATCTGGAGTGAGGGGGGCGGGCGCCGTCGATCGGCGCACACGCTCGCGGCATTCACAGCCGTCGTCCCGGCGAAAGCCAGGACCCATACGCCGCGGCCGATGTTGTGAACGGGACTCGTCGTTCCGACATCGCGCAACAATGAACTTCGGTGGTAATGGGTCCCGGCCTTCGCCGGGACGACGATGAAGTCGGAGAGCAGTCAGGCCCCGTCATGAGGCGCACTGGGCGCATCTCGAAGGATACACGGCCACAGTCGGGCCGTCGTGCTTCGAGACGGCCGCTGCGCGGCCTCCTCAGCATGACGGTGATGGAATGGCGTACGGTCTCCCCAATCGTCGTCCTGGCGAAAGCCAGCGACCCATTACCACCGCACTTGATGATGAACGAGATCGCGGCCACAGCATCGCGCAACAATTGACATTTGGGGTAATGGGTCCTGGCCTTCGCCAGGACGACGAGGATGGTTCTCGCGCGACGTAACGTAGCGTCATTGCGTAGACCTCGCCCGGCTTTGACCGGGCGATCCAGTATTCCGGAGACAGTCATTGTTGAACCGCGCGCACCGAAGGCATGGTTGCATGGCGGCCGTCCTGACTTCTCGTATTGGTTGTATTATAATCGCATAACAATGCACGACGCAGGTCGGATGCGCGCCAAAAAAGTGTGCTATAAGCATGCGCGATGATCGAGCTTCCCCGTACCCAGGCCTTGCGTTGCTTCATCACGGTTGCCCGTGAGGGCACGGTATCGCGCGCAGCGGCGATGCTGAAACTGACCCAGCCCGCGGTTAGCCTGCAACTCAAGGCACTCGAGGAAAGCACCGGGCTGCAGCTGTTCAACCGCACGCCTGCCGGCTTCACCCTGACCGAGGCCGGCGCCGCGCTGCTGCCGCTGGCACACCGGGCGGTCGCGGCCGCCTCCGACTTCAAGGCGATGGCGGACTCGCTCAACGAGGCGCAGCGCGGTACGCTGCGCGTCGGCACCATCCTCGACCCCGAATTCACCCGGCTCGGACCGTTCGTGCGCAGCCTTGCGATGTCCTCGCAGCGCACCGAAGTCTTCCTGCGCCATGGCGTGAGCGACGACGTGCTGGCGCAGATCGGCCGCGGCGAACTCGACGTCGGCTACTATGTCGACGCCACGCCTCAGGACCAGCTCGTCCATCACAGCTTCACCGAACGGACCATCGCCGACGGCCGCTACCAGCTCGCCCCGCTGCTCTGCTACGACTACCGGGTGATCGCACCGATCGCCTGGCGCGACCGGGTGATGGGCAAGGGCTGGGCCGAGCTCGCCGAGTTGCCCTGGCTGGCGACACCGCCGCACTCCGGCCACCGGCGGCTGCTCGACGACATCTTCCGCCCGCTCGGCGCATTGCCGAAGCGGATCGGCTACACCGACCAGGAAGAGGCGATGATCGACTTCGTCGAATCCGGCCTCTGCCTCAGCCTCGCACGCGACACCGTGCTGGCGCCGCGGATGGCGCGGCCGCATCAGTTCGTGGTCGCCGACAAGGTGAAGCTGACCTGCGATCTGTCCTTCGCCAGCCTCGCCGCCCGCCGCCAGGAGCCGGTGATCGCGCACGCCTTCGCAAGCGTGCGCGCGGTTTGGAATATCAAGCCGACGATCGCCGGCGCCGGACCGACGCGGACACGGAAGGTCGCAAAGAACGTGTGACGCGGACGCTCGGCTTAGGCCGCGGCGACCAGCGGTCTCGTCATCTCCGCCATTGTCGGCACCAGCGACGGCGCTTCGCAATCCTGCAGCGAGAGCTCGTTGATGAGCTCTCGCAGCCTTGGCGGCAGATCAGCGTAATCGCCGCGCAGGGCATGGCGCAGCCGCTCGCCAATCTCTTCGCAGATGGCGCGCGCGTGCTCGGACGCAATCGGATGAGGCTCAATCATGGACGTGGACCGCTGGCGATGACTGCGCGCCGTCCCACTGCACTTCCGCAACCACGGATCCCGCATGTGCACATGCGATCAAGACGAGGATCCGAACAATGCTGAACATGGTTCGTACTCCCTTTTCCTGTCCTTCAATAACAGCAGGACGTTGCCGCCCGATTAGGGAAACTGGTTCTCACGGCCTTTAAGGGATTGGTAAACGCGAGGTTGAGGACGGGCGGAGCCCGTTCAAGAGCTCCGGACGATGTCGGCCTCGCCATCCGCGTTCCCCGTTCCGGCACCCCGGCCGATCAGGGCAGGACTCGAAGGGCGCACGGCCCTGCCCAGCGCCGCGCAGTGTCCCCAATCAGGGGGACAGACGGATCGGGCGGAATCAATATGATGCGCGAGCGGACGGCGGTCGGCTATCATCGGCCGCAGATAAAAAGAACCTGCTGGGAGGATTTGCAATGAAGCTGGCCATGGCCGGACTGTTGACATTTGCGAGCGCGATCCTGATCGCGCCGGGCGCGCGT
Source organism: Bradyrhizobium sp. BR 1433 (assembly GCF_051547665.1). Classification (NCBI taxonomy): domain Bacteria; kingdom Pseudomonadati; phylum Pseudomonadota; class Alphaproteobacteria; order Hyphomicrobiales; family Nitrobacteraceae; genus Bradyrhizobium; species Bradyrhizobium sp. BR 1433. The sequence goes on along the minus strand of NZ_JBPUGG010000001.1, from coordinate 6,660,301 downwards.
GCCGACATCAAGGTCGGCGTCGTGGTGTCCGGATCCGGACCGGGCTCGGCGCTCGGCCAGCCGCAGATGCGCACCATCGCCGCGCTGCCGAAGGAGATCGGCGGCGAGAAGGTGACCTATATCGCGCTCGACGACGAGTCCGACCCGACCAAGGGCACGCAGAATGCCCGGCGCCTCGTGATCCAGGACGGCGTCGATATCCTGATCGGCTCCTCGCTCACCCCGGTGACTATGCCGATGCTCGACGTCGCCGTGGAGAGCAAGACGCCGATCATCTCGCTCGCGGCGGCGACCGCGATCGTGCAGCCGATGGACGACCGCCGCCGCTGGGCGTTCAAGGTGGTGCCCAATGACGACCTGATGGCGGCGGCGATCCTGAAATACATCGCCAAGTCCGGCATCAAGACGCTCGGCTATATCGGCGTCTCCGACGGCTATGGCGAAGGCTATTACAAGGAGGTGTCGCGGCTCGCCCCGCAGCTCGGCCTCACCGTGACGACGCATGAGGTCTATGCGCGGGCCGACACCAGCGCGATGGGCCAGGCGCTCAAGGTGATCGCGACCAATCCGGAAGCGGTGTTCATCGCCTCCGCCGGCACGCCCGCCGTACTGCCGCAGGAGGCGCTGCGCAGCCGCGGCTATGCCGGCAAGATCTTCCAGACCCATGGCGTGGCCTCGGAGGAGTTCATCAAGCTCGGCGGCGCCAATGTCGAGGGCGCGATCTTCACCGGCGAAGCCTTCACCATCGCCGACGATCTGCCGGCGAACGATCCGTTCCGCCAGGTGCGCGACGAGTTCGTGTCGTCCTACGAGAAGGCCAACGGGCAGAAGCCGAACATCTTCGGCGCGCATCTATGGGACGCCGTCACGCTGTTCAGGCGGGCGGCGGCGAATGCGCTCAAGTCCGCAAAGCCCGGCACGGCGGAATTCCGCGCCGCGTTGCGCGACGAGCTCGAGCGCGGCAAGGACGTCTACCTGAACAACGGCCTCTCGACGATGAGCCCGACCGATCACAACGGCTATGACGAGCGTTCGGCGTTTTTGATCAAGGTCGAGGGCGGCAAGTTCAGGCTGGTGAAGTAGGACGTAGGCCCGTCAGCCGGCAAAGACGTAGCGCGGATGAGCGAAGCGACATCCGGGATGCGCTTGGCCCGCATGTCGCTTCGCTCATGCGGGCTACTTGCTTCGCCGTCACACCTTGCCCTTGCCAGATCCGCAGATGCCCTTCAGCGCCTGCCATTCGGCCGATGACAGCAGCGGCGGACCGTCGGGCCGGCTGGCGGCATCGGCCTTGTCCATGCGCGCGAGGCGGTCCTCGGTCAAGGGATGGCTGGAGACGAGCGAGAGCCCCTTGCCGCCTTCCTTGCCGGTGACGCGGAACATCAGTTCGCCCATCGGCTTGGCCGGACGGCCGAGCTTGTGCATGGTCTCGATCGCGAAGCTGTCGGCGTTGGTCTCGGCGTCGCGCGAATAGGACGACGTCACCAGCGAGCGCGAGGCGAAGATCAGCGCACCGGAGCCGGTGACATCGCCGAACAACAGCCCGATCAGGAACGAGGTGCCGCCATTGTGGATCAATTCGCGCATGCTGTCGCGGTGCCGGAGATGGCCGAGTTCATGCGCCAGGACGCCGGCGATCTCGTCCGGGTTCTCGGCTTTGTCCAGCAGCCCGTTCGAACAGATAGACCTTGCCGCCGGGCAGCGCGAAGGCGTTCGGCACCGACGTCGCCAGCACGCCCGACTGCACCGACGTGTCGAAGCCCGCGGACTGCCGCAACTTGCCGACCAGCTTCGCGAAGGCCGCCTGGCCGGCCGGGTTGCTGCAGGGCTTGCCGTCGAACAGCACCTTGACCTGCGCCTCCGCGACATCGCCGATGCGACGCTCGAACGAGTCGGGCACCAGCGGCGTCAGCCGCTCGGCGGCGAGCGGCACGCCGAACAGCACCACCAGCACGATCGACACCGCGGCCGCGAGCGACCAGCCGACGATCGCGGCGACACCCCTGCGGTTCGGCCAATCCGCCTCGAGCGTGTCGCAGCGCGCGACCAGCGCGGCGATCAGCCCGGCGTCGCGGATGTCGAGCCGCGCCAGAGGCGGTGCGGTCAGGCAGCTCAGCCGCAACAGGCCGGACGGGCTGTCGGCGCGGCGGATGTCGTGAAACGCCCAGCGCGCGAGCAGCTCGCCGTCTTCGCGGATCTCCAGTGCGTCGGACAGTCTGAGTGCGACGATGCGCCGCCGGTTCGACAGGCCGTCGAAGAAGACGCCGCCGGGATTAGGCAGCGCCGCGGAGTTTGTCTCGCTGGAATCGGATTCCATGAGGCTAGAAACCCCCGACGTCGAGGCCGTCGGCAAAGCCTTCGCCGAGCGCGTTGGCGAGTTCGCCGCGCGCGGTGACGTTGGCGGCCGCCTGGATGTTGTGCACGATGGTCGAGGACAGCACCCGAACCCAGAGATCGCGCATCAGATAGACGCGCAACACCACGTTCAGCGCCAGCGCAAAGGCGAGGTAGCCGATGCCGAGCAGCACGATCAGCGGAATGCTCTTGGCGAACGCCTCGGTCCTGAAGAAGTCCGCGATCGAGGAGCCGTCCATGCTGGCGACCAGCAAGGTGCAGAGCGCGAGATAGGCCGCGAACACCACGCCGAGCAGCACGACCCAGCCGATCACCTTCCAGTACAGGCCGATCAGCGCGCCGCGGCGGAGGGTGGATTCCAGCCTCACGTCGCCGAAGCGGATTCCCGACAGCCACCAGCGCCACTCGACCGCCTTGAACGCGGCATAGGCGAACGGGGCGAAGATCGTGCTGTAGAGCGCGAACGGCATCAGGACCCAGAGCCACCAGCCCCGCGCGAAGAACTCCCAGCCGCGGCCGTCGAACGAGCCTTGAAGGTCGCCGTAATAGGAGTGCCGCATCTTGTAGCGTTCGAGCGCCGCCTCGCGCCACGGCAGCGCGAGGCCGAGCGTGATCACGACCAGCACGCCCCAGAGCGAGGCCTTGAGCGCATAGACCCAGCCCGAGCCGCTCATCCAGAAGCGGACGCCGCGCCACACGGTGCGGGTCAGGCGGTAACGCCGCGCGCGATAGATCGCGAACTGGCCAAACAAATAGAAGAAGGCGACCAGCGGCAGCGAGGCGAACGCCTTGAGATGCTCCGCCTCGATGCCGATCAGGAAGTAGCCGAGATAGATCGGCACCAGGATCGCGAGCGCGACCAGGAAGCCGATCAGGAGCTCCTTGCCGCGGCCGGTATATTCCGGCGCGTCGCCATCGATCTGGCTGTTCGACCACAGATGACGGCGGATGTCGGTGGTGAGCCAGAACCGGTAGAAGCCGACCGTGACCAGTTCGAGCCCGGCGCCGCGCGCGACCAGGCGAAAGAACTCCTTCCGGTTCCCTGAAAACGCCACCGGCATCGGCGGCGGGGCCGGTTGCGGAGGCGGCTGCGGCGGACCCAGCGGGGTCCAGCTCATGTCGTTCACGGGATGGCTCCTGGCGGGACAATCTCTGGGTATCAAAAGCACAGATTTGTCGTCGCGAGTGTGATCCAGGTTTCACACAAGGTCGAGATCGCCGGCCGATTTTTGGCGGGATGCGGTTGGCCATGCCTTAACGGCAATGCCGGAAAGCGCGCAGTCCTCGATCGACCGCCGGCGTCGAACCCCCGGGCGGCAATGACATACTTAACGATCAGGCGATGGAGGCGAAGCCGCCGCCGCAAACGAGGAAACCGCAGCGATGACCAGATGGATCTTGTCGGCATGCCTTCTGGCGCTCACGGCAGCTCCGGCTGCTGCTGTCGACGTGTGGCTGGATTCCTATCGCAATCCAAAGAGTGAGAATTTCCGCATCTTCAATCATATGTACCTCGACGGCGTCAGGGGCGGCCTGATGGCGTCCAATGCCTGGCTGAAACGGCATGGCGGCCAATTGTTGTTCTGCATGCCCGACGACCTCGCACTGAGCAGCGAGCAAACCGAAGAGATCATGCTCAAGTCCGCCGACAAGCGCTCGGCGAAAGGAGAGATGGTGATCGCTCTCCTGCTGCTGTGGGGGATGCAGGACACCTACCCCTGCGAAAAACCCGCCGGCGAGAAAACCGGCAGTCAATAAACGGCGCCTGCGCCGTTCGCACGCCCCGCCCGACCCAATCAAACGCCGTTTCAAACGGGCGTGGTCGCGTGCGCGGCCCCCTTCACCACCGGAAAGGCCCGGATTCGGCCGCTTTGGCCTGACATCAATGCGGCCAAATGCGCGTCGAGAGCCCTTGCGCAAACCGCCGAATGAGAATGTAATTCGGTAAAACATGCCGCGCCGGCCATGCCCCGGCAGCTCAAACGGTTGAGGAGCCGCTCATGCACGGGACCATCGATCTCGTCGACAACACGAATCTGGACGCCGCACGCGAACGCGCCAACACGCTTCCGCTCGCCGACTACGATCCCGGAGATCCCGAGCTGTTCAAGACCGATACCTTCTGGCCGTATTTCGACCGGCTGCGCCGCGAGGATCCGGTGCACTACTGCAAGGACTCGATGTTCGGTCCGTACTGGTCGATCACCCGCTACAACGACATCATGGACATCGAGACCAACCACTCGGTGTTCTCCTCGGCCGCCTCGCTCGGCGGCATCACCATCCGCGACGTGCCGCCGGATCTGCGCCGCGAAAGCTTCATCGCGATGGACCAGCCGCGCCATTCGGCGCAGCGCAAGACCGTGGCGCCGATGTTCACGCCGACGCATCTCGACGAGCTCGCCACCAACATCCGCAAGCGCTCGACCGAGTGCCTCGACGATCTGCCGCGCGGCGAGGTGTTCGACTGGGTCGATAAGGTCTCGATCGAGCTGACGACCCAGATGCTCGCGGTGCTGTTCGACTTCCCGTGGGAAGATCGCCGCAAGCTGACGCGCTGGTCCGACGTCGCGACCACCCTGCCCGGCGCCGGCGGCCTCGTCGCCACCGAAGACGAGCGGCAGGCCGAGCTGATGGAATGCGCGGGCTATTTCGCACGGCTGTGGAAGGAGCGCTCGGGCCAGCCGCCGAAGAGCGATCTGCTCTCGATGATGGCGCACAGCGACGCCACGCGGAACATGGACCCGAAGAACTTCCTCGGCAATCTGATCCTGCTGATCGTCGGCGGCAATGACACCACGCGCAACACGCTGTCCGGCAGCATCTATGCGCTGAGCAAGCATCCGGAGCAGTACCGCAAGCTGCGGGAGAATCCGGCGCTGATCGACAGCTTCGTGCCCGAGGTGATCCGCTGGCAGACGCCGCTCGCCCATATGCGGCGCACCGCGCTCGCCGACTACGAATTCCGCGGCCGCCAGATCAAGAAGGGCGACAAGGTGGTGATGTGGTACGTCTCGGGCAACCGCGACGAGGAAGCGATCGAGAAGCCCTACGAGTTCCTGATCGACCGCGCCCGGCCGCGCACCCACATCTCGTTCGGCTTCGGCATCCACCGCTGCGTCGGCCTGCGGCTTGCCGAGCTGCAGCTCAAGATCATCTGGGAGGAGATCCTCAAGCGCTTCGACACCATCGAGGTGGTGGAGGAGCCGCAGCGGGTGTATTCCAGCTTCATCAAGGGCTACGAGACGCTGCCAGTGCGCATCGCCGCCTGACGCGTCGCGAGCCAACCGGGATCAAGGAACATGAACGTCCAGACCGCCATCCGTGCCGACCGGGCCGAGTTGCTGCGCCAGGCCCGCGAGGAAGCGTATTCGACACCGCTCAGGGATTTTCATCCCGGCGCGCCAAAGCTGTTCCAGAACGACACGCTGTGGCCGTGGTTCGAGCGGCTGCGCAAGGAAGAGCCGGTGCACTACTGCACCAATGCGCCGATCGAACCGTACTGGTCGGTGGTGAAGTACAACGACATCATGCATGTCGACACCAGCCACGGCATCTTCTCCTCGGACTCCACGCTCGGCGGCATCTCGATCCGCGATGTGCCGCCCGGCTACGACTATCCGAGCTTCATCGCGATGGACCAGCCGAGGCACGCCCATCAGCGCAAGACCGTGTCGCCGATGTTCACGCCCACGCATCTCGACGAGCTGGCAAAGCTGATCCGGCAGCGCTCGGCCAGCGTGCTCGACAATCTGCCGCGCAACGAGACCTTCAACTTCGTCGAGCGCGTCTCGATCGAATTGACCACCCAGATGCTGGCGACGCTGTTCGACTTCCCCTGGGAGGAGCGGCGCAAGCTGACGCGTTGGTCCGACGTCTCCACCGCGCTGCCGAAGAGCGGCATCGTCAACTCGCCGGAGGAGCGGCGGCAGGAGATGGACGAGTGCTACGCCTATTTCTCGAAGCTCTGGAACGAGCGCGTCAACGCCCCGCCGCGCAACGACCTTTTGTCGATGATGGCGCATAGCGACGCCACGCGGTACATGGACCCCGACAATCTGATGGGCAACATCATCCTGCTCATCGTCGGCGGCAACGACACCACGCGCAACACCATGAGCGGCTCGGTGCTGGCGCTGCACGAGCATCCCGACCAGTTCAGGAAGCTGAAGGACAATCCCGCACTGATCGACACCATGGTGCCGGAGGTGATCCGCTGGCAGACGCCGCTGGCGCATATGCGGCGCACCGCGCTTGTCGACACCGAGATCGGCGGCAAGACGATCAGGAAGGGCGACCGCGTCGTGATGTGGTACGTCTCCGGCAACCGCGACGACGAGGTGATCGACCGCCCGAACGAGTTCATCATCGACCGCCCGCGGCCGCGCATCCACCTGTCGTTCGGCTTCGGCATCCACCGCTGCGTCGGCATGCGGCTCGCCGAGCTGCAGCTTCGGATCGTCTGGGAAGAGATGCTGAAGCGCTTCGACCGCATCGAGGTGGTCGGCGAGCCGAAGCGGGTCTATTCCAGCTTCGTCCGCGGCATCGAGAACCTGCCGGTGCGTATCCCGGGCTGAAGCCAGATTGTCCTTGGCCACAAGCGCGATCGGCCCTATGTCTTCCCGGGCGTGGTGGTTGATGCACCGCGTCTTGCAGCTTGGGCCAGTTGACGGAACATGAACCGAAAAGAGCGGCGTGCGGCCGGGAAGCAACGGGACGCGTCCAGCAAAAACGCACCTGCCTTCGGTTCCACGGGCGTCAACATTGACGGCCTCGCCGCCGAGGCCAGCCGCTTCTACGCGATGCGCCGCTTCAACGAAGCGCAGGAGATCTGCCGGCAGCTTCTCGCGCGCGATCCTGGCCATGTGCAAAGCCTGAATCTTCTCGGCCTGATGGCGCAGGCTGCCGGCGATCACCGGGCTGCAGCAAAGATGTTCACCAAGGCGATTGCCTCGGACGAGGTCAATGCCGCCTGCCATTACAACGCCGGCAATTCCTACCAGGCGCTGGGAAATCGCAGCAAGGCGGCCGCGCATTTCAGCAAGGCGCTGGCGCTCGGCATGGACGCGAAGGCGGTCGGCTTCATCCTGCAGAGCCCGACCGTCACCAGCTATGTCGGGCGGATTGCAAGCAAGTGGCCGCTACCGGTCACAAGCGTCGAATTGTTCGGCAGCGAAGGCGTCGCCCCGCTCGCGAACGACCTGTTCCTGCGCTGCGCGATGGAAACGACGACGCTGGCGAGCATGCAGCTTGAGGTGCTGTTCGGATATGCGCGGGCCGAGCTGTTGCGGCTCGCGAGCAAGCCGGATCAGGATGACGTCGACGACGATATCGTAGCCTTTGCCTGCGCGCTCGCGCGGCAGTGCTTCATCAACGAATATGTCTATGCGCAGACCGGGGCGGAAAGCGAAGGCGCGGGCGCGCTGCGCGACCGGTTGCTGCAGGACCTGGCATCAGGCGCTGCGATCACGCCGCTCACGCTGGCCGTTATCGCCGCCTATGTCCCGCTTCATGCCCTGCCTGATGCAGACGCGCTGCTGCGCCGGGATTGGCCCGCGACTGTCGCCGGCCTGTTGGGGTTGCAGCTTCGCGAACCCCGCGAGGAGATGGAAGAGCGCGGCGCCATTGCGACGCTGACCCCAATCAGGAACGACATATCCGTCGAGGTGATGCGCCAATACGAGGAAAATCCCTATCCGCGCTGGACCGTCAACCCGCTGACGGCCTTCGCAGCGGACCGGGCGCAGGGACGGACCGTCGCAACCGCGGACCAGCGAGCCGAACGGGATATCCTGATCGCCGGCTGCGGCACCGGCTCGCACGCGATCCAGATCGCGCAGGTCTATCCCAACGCCCGCCTGCTCGCCGTCGACATCAGCATGACCAGCCTCGCCTATGCGCGCCGCAAGACGCGGGAGTTCGGCTTGCGCAACATCGAGTATGCGCAGGCGGACATCCTGGAATTGGCCTCGATCGATCGCAGCTTCGACAGCATCGAGTCGGTCGGCGTGCTGCATCATCTTGCCGACCCCTTGGCCGGCTGGCGCGTGCTGGTCTCGCTGCTGCGGCCGGGCGGCACGATGCGCATCGGGCTCTACAGCGATCTGGCGCGCCGCGTCATCGTCGAGGCCCGCGATCGCATCGCGGCGCGCAATTATCGCGCCACCGCCGACGACATTAGACGCTGCCGGCAGGACATCTTCCGCGAAGCTGACAAATGGAAGCCGCTGATCGGCGCCAAGGATTTCTACAGCATGAGCGGCTGCCGCGATCTGCTGTTCAACGTCATGGAACACCGGCTGACGATTCCGGAGATCGCGGCATTCCTCAGCGAACACGGCCTGGCGTTCGGGGGATTCGAACCGTTCGACGATCCGGCGGTGCTCGAACAATTCCGCAAGCAGTTTCCGGGCACGGCCGACGAGACCAATCTCGATCAGTGGCACCGCTTCGAGGTCGATCATCCCGAGACTTTCTGGGACATGTACGTGTTCATGGCGGGCAAGAACGCGCGCTGACGGCAAGCTGCTGGAGCGTGAGGAGATGAGGTCGAATAGCGGCCGCGATGGCACCGCGCTCCCTCTCCCCGTTCTTACGGGGAGAGGGTTGGGGTGAGGGGCACTCTCCGCATAAGCGGTGATAGCTGTGTTTGCGGAAACTCCCCCTCACCCGGAACGCATCTAGCGATGCGTTCCGACCTCTCCCCGCACGCGGGGCGAGGTGAGCGGAGTTGGCCGCTCGATTCAGAGTAACCTCTCTAGAGCGTTAGCCGATCAGGTTGCAAGTAGCCCGCGGCGATGAAGTAGTTTGTGGATTCCGTGGGCGTGTAGGTGTCGATGATGCGCCCGACAGCATCCCAAAGGCCGCCGACGGTGCGTTCGGCGGCCTTCCGCAGATTTGCTTTGAGCTTGGCGAAGGCATTCTCGATCGGATTGAGGTCGGGACTGTAGGGCGGAAGATAGAGAAGCGTAGCGCCGGCCGCCTCGATCATCTCACGTATGCGGGGCCCTTTGTGGCTGGAGAGGTTGTCCATGATGACGATGGCGTGGTCTGGCAGCTCAGGAATGAGCACCTTTTCGACATAGGTCTCAAAGGCGTTGCGGTTGATGGGGCCATCGAGCACCCAGGGCGCGATGATGCCGCGTGTGGTTAGAGCGGCTACGCAGGTAGTTGTTTTCCAGTGGCCGTGAGGAACGCTGGCCCGCAGACGTTCTCCGCGCTGGCAGCGGCCATGGGTTCGCGCCATGTTGGTCGACGCCCAGGTCTCGTCGATGAAGACGAGCCGATCCCGGTCGAGCTTGCCCTGGCTCTCGCGCCAGGCCTCGCGTCGCTTCAAGACGTCCGGGCGATCCTGCTCTGAGGCATGGGCGGTCTTTTTTTACGCGTGATCTTGTGGCGCTCGAAGAAGCGGCGGATCGTGCCATAGCCAAAGGACAGGCCTTGTTTGCTCAAGCCGTCACGCAATTCCTCGATGGTGATATCCGGCGCCGTCTCGAGCAGAGCCATGATCGTCGCCTGATGAGTATCAATCCGGTGGGACTTGCGGTCGCCGCCCTGAGCCCTCGGCTGGGCATCGCCTTGCTCCCGCTCGCGCGTTCGCCAGCGGCTTACGCTTGCCGCGCTGACGCCAAATCGCTCGGCAGCCTGCCGGCCTGAAATGCCACTCTCAATACAGGCAAGCACACGTTCGCGAAGATCCATCGACAGCGGTTTCGCCATGCCCGCCGGCCTCCAGCTCCGGCGACCAGCTTGAAATCACCAAAACGCTGATTTGTGAATCCCCAACAATTCAGTCAGATCGGCCAACGCTCTAGCGCGCGTGCTGGCCCTTGCTGGTCGGCAACGGGCAATTGGTGCAGACCCGGTCGTCGCACATCCGGCAGATCGTGAAGCGATCCATCTCTGATGTATCCTGCCTTGCCAGCAGCTCGCGGATCAGCGTTGCGAGCTGCTTCCGCTCAGCGACCGACAGCACGTCGAGCAGCGACGTCACGGCCGAAATCCGCGACGCCAGCAGTTCGTTGCGGGACGCGGCGCCCGATGCCGTCAGGTGCAAGGCGACCTCGCGGCCGTCCTTGCCGGCCCGGCGTTCGACAAGCCGATCCGAAACCAGCCGATCCACCAGACGGACCGTTCCGGAATGCGACAGGCCAAGGATCCGCCTCAGCTTGTCGTTAGTCATGCCCTGGCCATAGCCGATGACGATCAGCGCCGCGGGCGTTTCGCCGCCGCGGCCGACGACCTCGCGCGCGCCTTGCTCGATCCGATCCATGACGGCGAGCGACAGCGCGCCCAGCAGATTGGCGATTCCGTTTTCCATACGGAGAATAATATGTGTGCTGCGCACAAAAAACAACTTGACCAGATATGTGCGCTACGCACATATTTAGCCGGGAGCGCAACGACGACACAAATGGAGAGCAGCGATGACGACCCGAAGCACCGCACTGGCAACGCGTGACGCCGCCGGCAGCGAACCCGCCCTGAAATATGTGCAGGCCAACGGCGTGCGATTTGCCTATCTCGAACAAGGCAGCGGACCGCTCGTCATGTTCATGCATGGCTTTCCCGACAACGCCTGGTCGTACCGAAAGCAGCTGCAGGTGTTCGCGGATGCCGGCTATCGCGCGGTCGCGCCGTTCCTGCGCGGCTATGCGCCGACGGAGATTCCGGCCGACGGCATTTTCGATCCGATCGCGCTGGGCCAGGATCTCGAAGCGTTGATCGCGGCGCTGAGCGAAGACGGACGGGCCTACGTCGTCGGCATGGATTGGGGCGGTACGTCAACCTTCCAGGCGCTGGCCACGGCGCCGTCGGCGATCAAGGCCGCGGTGGTCATGAACACCGCGCACCCGATCACAATCCCAAGCCTCCGGAGCGATCCCGATGCCGTTCGATCGGTTTTCCATGTCTATTTCTTCACGGTGCCTGGCGCTCACTCGGCGGTCAACATCGAGGGACTTCCCTTCGTCGACTACCTTTGGAAGCTGTGGTCGCCAACCCTGCAGAACGACGAGCATCTCCGCTCGGTCAAGGAGACGCTCAGCTCTCCCGGCACCATGAAGGCGGCGCTGAAATACTACAACGGCCTGGTCGATGCGGGAGTTGCGGGCCGGCTACCGATCAACGACATGCATACACCGACGCTGACAATCTATGGCGGCAACGATCCGACGGCGCGGTATTCGATCAAGGAAGAGCCGCTCTTCAAGGGACCACATCGGCGCATCGTCCTGCCCGACGTCGGCCACTTCCCGCACCTCGAGCGTGAGGCCGAGGTCACAGGTCTGATCATGGACTGGTTCACAACGCACGCCGCCGACTGAACGGACGCCACCACCTGCGGCCGCGTCAGCCACACCATCCTTCGAATTCTCTGACCAGGAGTGCGCGCAATGGACGCCACGACACAGCAGCACTACGCCGAAGCGTTTCACCGACTTCACAAGCAGGGCGATCCGCTCGTCCTGTTCAACGCCTGGGACGTCGCCACCGCCAAGGCGATCGCGAAGGCCTCGCCGGCGGTGGCGACCAGCAGCGGCGCGGTCGCATCCGCACTCGGCTACGCCGACGGCGAAAATGCCCCGCTCGACATCGTGGAAGGCCTGGTCTCGCGGATGAGCGCGTCGGTACCGGTTCCGGTGTCGATCGATCTGGAGGCGGGATATGGCGACACTCCGGATGCCGCCGCGCATTCGGCGGCAAGGATCCTGAAGGCCGGCGCGATCGGCATCAATATCGAGGACGGGCTTGTTGCGCGGAAAGCGGCAGCTCGTCGCTCCGGAGCAGCATGCCGCGAAGATCAGGGCGGTGCGGGACGCCGCGCAAGAACTCGGCGTTCACCTCTTCATCAATGCGCGAACCGATCCGTTTCTGCTGAAGTTCGGCCCGCCGGAGCAATGCCTGAATGAGGCGGCAAGGCGGGCGGAAGCTTATGCCGATGCGGGCGCTGACGGAATTTTTGTGCCGGGGCTCACCGACCTTGCGCTGATCGAGAGGTTCGTTCAACTGACGCCCCTGCCCGTCAACATCATGGTGACGCAAGGCGTGCCCGAAATCGGGGAGCTCGCCCGTGCCGGTGTTCGCAGGGTGAGCCTTGGACCGTGGCCGATGATGGCGGCAATGCGTGTCATCGGACAGGCGGCCGCCGCGGTCGCCACGAGCAAGCAATACGGCGCGTTTCTACAGCCCAACAGTTGAACCCGTGAGCGCACGCGATGCCACGGTCCGGCCGAACCGCTCAGTCCGTGCCGGCCGGACTACCAGGTCATGAACGAATTAGTCATTCGATCACCTCGTCTGCGCCGCTGACGACTGAAGCAGAGAACTCGTGGCCGAGCAGTTTGGCGGTCTTCAGGTTGATGACGAACTCGACCTTGGTGACCAGTTGGACCGGAAGATCAGCAGGCTTCTCACCTTTCAGAACCCGGCCGGCGTAGACGCCCGCGCGTCGATGCGACTGCACGAAATCTCCGCCATAGCTCATCAAGCCTCCGGCTGTCGGGAAATCCCGGGTCTGCGTGATTGCGGGAACGCGATACTTCAGTGCGAGATCGGCCAATCGCCGGCTGCGAAATGCAAAATAGGGATCGGAGGTGAAAACAAGCGCGTTGGTCGGCTCTCTCGCTACGGAAGCAAATACGGATTCAAACTCCTCCTCCTTGCTTGCCCTCGATATCTGCAGATGGACCCCCAAAGTTTCGGCAGCGGCCTGAAGCCTCTGCAGTTGCGAGCTGGCGGTTGGACTTGTCGGGTTGGTCACGACCCCCAACGTTTTCGCCCCCGGCAGAAGTTCGTGCATCAATTCGAGCCGCTTCGGCGACACGTCGACGCTCAGGCTCGAGATTCCCGTGATGTTGCCTCCCGGCCGCGACAGGCTGTCCACCACACCCAGCTGAACGGGGTCGCCGCCCATCTCGAAAACGATTGTCTTGGTGACGCCGGCAGCCTTGGCGGCAAGCGCGACGGGCGCGCCGCCGGGCGCGACCACCACATCGACGTCGCGCGCGATCAATTCGCCGGCCAGTGCAGGTAACTGGGCATATTGCCCATTGGCCCATCGATATTCGATCGCAACGTCGCGGCCTTCGACAAAACCGGCTTCACGAAGTCCCTGGTGAAAAGCCTTCAGCCGGCTGCCAAACAACTCCGGCGATTCCGGACAAAGATAGCCGATCACAGGCATCGACGGCTTCTGCGCCCGCGAGGATGTGGTCCAGGCCGCGGCGGCGGCCATCAACAACAGGACCTCACGCCGGCTGCCGCGTCCGTGGGATGTTGCTGCACGAGAGTGAGCGCAACTCATGCTCTATCGACCCGCTGGCATTCGCCGTCGGCGGAAGTATATCCCACGATCCGAAACCAGTCGCCAATGGACTGCACCGAACCGCTCCGGTCTACATCGGCCAACGCACATCAAAAAGATATTCCGAACACCGGAATGGCGTCATCGAAGCCCTTGATTTGGCGACTCCCGATATCCTCCAGGGAGCGCATGCCTCTGACGCTTGCGGCGGTCCCTGCGTCCATCAGGATTTCCCGATCTGCGGCAGATGCGCACAGGCGAGCGGCGAGATTCACGACACTGCCGATGGCCGTGTAATCGAGCCGATCTTCGTAGCCGATCCGCCCAACCGTCGCCGATCCACTCGCAAGCCCTATTCCAAAGCCAACCTGGTAGCCCCGCGACCGCCAGCCGCCGATCAAGCCTTGCACGCGCTTCTGCATTTCGGTCGCGAGGTCGACGGCTCTCAGCGCCGGCTCCTCGACCGGCACGGGTGCGTTCACCAGCACCATTAGCCCGTCTCCCGAGAAGCTGATGAGCGTTGCTTCGAACCGCGCAATGACCCTGCCCAGAACCTCATAATATTCGGACAGCACGCTCATGACCTCCTCGGGAGCGACGCCCGCGGAAAACGCGGTGAACCCGCGCAAGTCACAGAACACAACGACGACGTCGGTGCGGCGGCCATCCAGCACGCTGTCATCGCCGGCACGATCGACGAGATCGGCGACTTGAGGCGCGAGAAACCGCTTGAGCTTCGCGATCCGCTCCTGGTGCTGCTGCGCCAGCGCGAGCTCGCCGGCCATCCTGTTGAAGCTGCTTGCCAGACGCTGAAATTCGTCCCCGGTCTGGATCGAAATGCGGTGCTCGAACGATCCGGCGCCGATCCGCTCCGTCCCCTCCTCGAGCAGCCTGATCGGCTCGGTCATCCGGTGCGCGAATGCATAGGCGAGCAGCCCTGCAAATACGGTGCTGCCTGCGAGAAGCACTGTGGTCCGTCGCAACGCGGCATAGATCGGGGCGTAAGCCTCGGAGAGCGGCTGCGCCACCACGACGGTCCAATCGGGACCCGCCACCGGAGCCGCGCGGGCGGCAACCGGACGTCCCTGTCCGTCGCGGCCCGTCGCAAAGCCCGCTCCCGGGCCGATCGCGTCGCGTATGGTGCGAAACGGCTGAGAGGTTGTTTCTTCCAGCCCGCGGAGGACGAGGCTGATGTCGGGATGGGCAATGAGGCGGCCCGGCCGGTCCAGCACGAAGGCGAGGCCCGTCTCTCCCACCTTGATCGCCGATACGACATCCCAGATCAGCTTGAGATTGACTTCGGCGATGACTGCGCCGACCGCGGATCGGTTACCCACGAGCGCAATGGTCAGATACGGCTCTGAGCCTCTGTTGTAGCTGACATCGCTGAACCAAACCTGGCGCGCGTGGGCGCCGACCAGCGCAGGTTCAGCCGATCGGTCGATACGACTTTCAATTCGATTGAGGCCGACCCGTGAGACGTAGAGACGCTCCAACCCATTGTTGTCGATCAGTGTCAGGCTGACGACGGCCGGCGCTTGACGAAACAGACGCAACGCATCGGTTCGGCGCCCCTCGTCGGCCTCGTCGGTCCAAGGAAGCTGGACCAGCCAGCCAAGCTGGCTTGCAATGTCGGAGATGAAGTTATGAATTTCAGCGGCCGCGGAAGTCGCCTGAACACCGAGCAACTGGTCCAGCCTTGCGCGCTGATCGCGGTAACCGAACCAGGCTTCGATCGACCCGTTGATCACGAGCGGAAGCGCGACGGCCAGGAACAGTGCGAGAAAATACTTTGGGAAGAGGCCGCGAAACCGATCTCGGACAATCATGCCCTGATCCCTGAAAATGCGACGGATATATCGATATGCGAAATGAAGCCTTGAAAATGAAGCCGGCGCTGCCGCCAACCGGCATCTTCTAGCATAGAGCGTCGTTTTAGGCCGTAATGGGGCTGTCGTTCGACCCGACCAAAGGACGCAGCCGGCTCCAGCCGCCATTTCGCTTGCGTCGGCCCTGCAAAACCTTGGGCCCTATAAAATTCCGGCATAGCTGGGCGAGCCAGATGCGAAGAGAATAAACCCCTGACCTGGCCTAAAGCCAGCGGTGTGAGGACGCGCCAATGCGCGTCCCTTGTATTGACGCGTTTTTCTTCGCGAACCGGTACCCGGTTCGTTCGAAAACGCTACCGCCGAGGCCATGATGGACCAGATTGCCGTTCACCAGGACAGCGCGACCAGCCGGGACTGGCCGGTTGCGATCTACCGCACGCTGAAGAGCTTTGGCGTGGCACAGGTGTCCTATGTTCCCGATGCGGGACATTCCAAGCTGATCAAGCTGTCGCACGCCGATGCCGACATCAAGACCACGGTGCTGACGACAGAGGAAGAGGGCGTGGCGCTTTCGGCCGGCGCCTGGCTCGGCGGCGATCGCGCGGTGCTGTTGATGCAATCGAGCGGCGTCGGCAATTGCGTCAACATGCTGTCGCTGATGGCGAGCTGCCGTTTCCCGCTGCTCACCTTGGTGACGATGCGCGGCGAATGGGCCGAGTTCAATCCCTGGCAGATTCCGATGGGCCGGGCGACGCCGCAGGCGTTCGAGATCATGGGCACCACCGTGCTGCGGCTGGAGACCCCTGATGACGCCGAGGAGGTGATCTCGGCCGCCGCCTCGCTCGCCTACGACGGCGACCAGCAAGTCGCGGTGCTGATCTCGCAGCGGATGATCGGGCGCAAGAAGTGGACCAGGGAGACGCACTGATGTCGGCACCAACAGGCACTCTCGATCGCCGCGCCGCCGTGAAGGCGCTGCTCGCCGACCGCGGCGAGTTGCTCGTGATCTCCGGGCTCGGCTCGTCGTCCTACGATTTGTTCGACGCCGGCGAGCATCCCGGCAATTTCTATCTGTGGGGCGCGATGGGCGGCGCGGCGATGGTCGGGCTCGGCCTCGCGCTGGCGCAGCCGAAGCGCCCGGTGCTCGTGATCACCGGCGACGGCGAGCAGCTAATGGGGATCGGCAGCCTGCTGACCATCGCGACCAAGCAGCCCGGCAATCTCTCGATCGCGGTGCTCGACAACGGCCATTTCGGCGAGACCGGCATGCAGCCGAGTCACTCCGGCCTCGGCGCCAGGCTCGAAGTGATCGCTGATGGCGCGGGCATCGGCAATGTCTGTGAGATCGCCGACATGGCCGGCATCGAGAAATTCCGCACCAGCCTGCGCGATCTCGACGGCGGCCCGCGGCTGGCGCGCATTCGCATCGCGCCCGGCGAGGTCGAACGCGCGTTGCCGCCGCGCGACGGCACCTACCTGAAGAACCGCTTCCGCGGCCATCTCGGCTTCAAGGTGAGCTGAGAGCACAAGGATGTATCTAACTCCGTCATTGCGAGGAGCGAAGCGACGAAGCAATCCATCGGCCCGCATAGGCGGCGTGAATGGATTGCTTCGCGGAGCCTGTCATCCGGCGGCGCTAGGCGCCGACCGGGTGGCTCGCAATGACGCAAGTAACCGCAGCCGCGCTCAGGCGAGCTGGATATCCCAGAGCCCCTCGGCGCGCAGCGCCGCGACCTCGTCGCGCAACAGCTTCGCGATCAGCGTCATCGCGTTGGAGCCGGGATGCTCGACCGGCGAGGCCAGCGTCAGCTCGCGCCGTGGCGCCGGCCGCGCGATGGCGGCGGTCTCGAGCCGGCCCTCCGCCACCTCGGCGCGCACCGAGGACGGCGGCAGCAAGGTATATCCGAGCCCCTCCTCGACCAGGCTGGTCAGCACGCGAAACGAATCCGCCTCGAGCTTGACGTCGAGATCGATCTTCTTCTTGGCCGCGGCATGTTCGAGCAGCGCACGGAGGCCGTGCGAGTGACTTGGCAGCACCAGGCGCTGGCGCATCAGCCAGCCGAACTCGACCTGCTTCTTCGGCTTCAGCCCGCTGCCGCGCGGGCCGACCGCGACGATGCTATCGCGGCCGAGGCTCTGCACCGCCAGATGCAGATCGACCGACGGGCCGTAGATCACGGCAAGGTCCATCTCGCCACGATGCAGCCACTCGATCAGATGGCCGCTGTAGCTCTCGACGATGCAGAGCGAGATGCCGGGATAGCGCTCCACCGTGCGCCGCGCCAGCCGCGCCGACAGCACGCAGCTCACCGTCGGCACCAGCCCGAGCACGACGCGCCCGGACGGTGCGCCGCCGGCGGACTGGATGTCGTCGCGGATCTGGTCGATCTGCCGCACGATACCGCTGGTGCGCGCCAGCAGCAGCCGGCCGGCATCGGTCAGCACCATGCCGCGGCCGTTGCGCGTGAACAATTCGGTGCGCAGCTCGTGTTCCAGCAGCTTGATCTGCCGGCTCAGCGCCGGCTGCGCGACCCGCAAGGTATCGGATGCCTTGCTCAGGCTCCCGAGTTCCGCGACGCACGCAAAGGTCCTAAGCTGGCGGAAATCCATACTTGCCAATCCTGGAAGGCAGGTTCATACGCTATAACAAAACAGCATAGGGAGTTTACCGGGGCCCCACAACAGCGGGCGTTTTCTTCACGCGAACCGATTTCCGCTTCGCTCGAACACGCTCTGGCGCAACCTCTCGGCAAGACGAAACAATGACCGCACACGATCAACACATCGACGACCATTCCGACATCCGCGACGCCGTCGCAAAACTCTGCGCGCAGTTTCCCGGCGAATACTGGCGCAAGCTCGACCGCCAGATGGCCTATCCTAAGGAGTTCGTCGATGCGCTGACGGAGGCCGGCTATCTCTCGGTGCTGATCCCCGAGGAATATGGCGGCGCCGGCCTGAAGCTGTCGGCGGCGGCGGCGATCCTGGAAGAGATCCAGCGCGCCGGCTGCAACGGCGGCGGTTGCCACGCCCAGATGTACACGATGGGCACCGTGCTGCGGCACGGCAATGACGCGCAGAAGGCCAAGTATCTGCCGAAGGTCGCGACCGGCGAGTTGCGGCTGCAGGCGTTCGGCGTCACCGAGCCGACCAGCGGCACCGATACTTCCTCGCTAAAAACCTTCGCGCGCCGCGAGGGCGACCATTACGTCGTCAACGGCCAGAAGATCTGGACCAGCCGCGCCGAATATTCCGACCTGATGGTCCTGCTGGCGCGCACCACACCGAAGGAGCAGTCGAAGAAGCGCACCGACGGTCTCTCGGTGTTCATCGTCGACATGCGCGAGGTGAAGGGCAAGGGGCTGGAGATCCGCCCGATCCGCACCATGATGAACCATGCCACGACCGAAGTGTTCTTCACCGACATGAAGGTGCCGGCGGAGAATCTGATCGGCGAGGAAGGCAAGGGCTTTCGCTACATCCTCTCCGGCATGAACGCCGAGCGCATCCTGATCGCCGCCGAATGCGTCGGCGACGCCAAGTGGTTCATCGCCAAGGCCACCAACTACGCCAAGGAGCGCAGCGTGTTCGGCCGGCCGATCGGCCAGAACCAGGGCATCCAGTTCCCGATCGCAAAAGCCTATGCCTCGATGCGCGCGGCCGAATTGATGGTGAAGGAAGCCACCCGCAAATATGAGGCCGGTCTCGACTGCGGCGCCGAGGCCAACATGGCCAAGATGCTGGCGGCCGACGCGTCCTGGGAAGCCGCCAATGCCTGCGTGCAGACCCATGGCGGCTTCGGCTTCGCCGAGGAATACGACGTCGAGCGCAAGTTCCGCGAG
The DNA here is from genome assembly GCF_051547665.1 of Bradyrhizobium sp. BR 1433. Lineage (NCBI taxonomy): Bacteria > Pseudomonadati > Pseudomonadota > Alphaproteobacteria > Hyphomicrobiales > Nitrobacteraceae > Bradyrhizobium > Bradyrhizobium sp. BR 1433. The sequence goes on along the minus strand of NZ_JBPUGG010000001.1, from coordinate 6,640,970 downwards.
ACCCGGCTCTATCAGGTGGCGCCGATCTCGACCAATCTGATCCTGTCCTACGTCGCCGAGCACGTGCTCGGCATGCCCCGCTCCTACTGAGTTGCTTGATCATGCTGCCGCTTGAGGGATTGACCGTCATCGCCGTGGAGCAGGCGGTTGCCGCGCCGTTCTGCTCGTCACGCCTCGCCGACGCCGGCGCCCATGTCATCAAGATCGAACGGCCCGAAGGCGATTTCGCCCGCGGCTACGACGCCGCGGCGAAGGGCCAGAGCAGCTACTTCGTCTGGCTGAACCGCGGCAAGGATTCCGCCGTGGTCGACCTCGCCACCAAGGAAGGCCGCGCGCAGCTCGAGACGCTGATCGCCGGCGCCGACGTGCTGCTGCAGAACCTCAAGCCCGGCTCGATGGACAAGCTCGGCTTCTCGCGCGAACGGCTGCGCAAGGATTATCCGAAGCTGATCATGTGCACGATCACGGGCTATGGCGACACCGGTCCCTATGCCGACCGCAAGGCCTATGACCTGTTGATCCAGGCCGAAAGCGGCCTTGCCTCGATCACCGGCGGCCCCGAGGGCGCCTCGCGCGTCGGCATGTCGATCGTCGATGTCGCGACCGGCGCCACCGCGCATGCCGCGATCCTCGAGGCGTTGATCGGCCGCGGCCGCACCGGAGACGGTGCCGACATCCGGATCTCGATGTTCGACGTGATGGCCGACTGGCTCACCGTACCGCTGCTCAATGCCGAGGACGGCAAGTCGCCGAAGCGGATCGGCCTCGCCCATCCCTCGATCGCGCCCTACGGCGTGTTCCGCTCGAAGGACGGCAAGGAGATCCTGATCTCGATCCAGAGCGAGCGCGAGTGGAAGACGCTGTGCGCCAAGGTGCTGGACCAGCCCGGCCTGCCCGACGATCCGCGCTTTGCCAACATGGTCGAGCGCGTGCGCAACCGGGTGCTGACCGACGAAATCGTCAGCGACAGCTTCGGTAAATTGACGCGCGAGGAATTGCTGGCGAAGCTCGCCGAGGCCGACATCGCCTTTGCCGAGGTCAACAGCATGGACGACCTCGCGAAACATCCGCATCTGCGCCGCATCGAGGTCGACACGCCGAACGGCAAGGTCAGCTATCCGGCGCCGGCCGCGATCGTGGTCGGCGAGGACAGGCACTACGGCAAGGTGCCCGCGATCGGCGAGCGCATCAAACGTTCCTGAAATCTCTCCTACCCGGGCAACACAGTCATGACCGACAAACTCGACCTCGATCATCTCCGCCAATGGATCGGCAAGACCACGGAGGCCTCTGACGTCGTCACCAAATATCTCGTGATGGGGCTGCGCGCGACGCTGTTCCAGGAGATCGGCGAGCCGAAGGCCGGTGATGCCGCGCCGTGGACCACGCACTGGTGCCTGGCGCAGCCGGTGTTTCCGATGTCGCAGCTTGGCCCCGACGGCCACCCGACCCGCGGCGGCTTCCTGCCGCCGGTGCCGCTGCCGCGGCGGATGTGGGCCGGCGGCGAGCTCGAATTCTTCGACAGCTTGCGCATCGGCGATGAGGCCAAACGCACCTCGAAGATCGTCGACGTCACGGTCAAATCGGGCTCGACCGGCACGCTGTGCTTCGTCTCGGTCAATCACGAGGTGACGACCTCGCGCGGGCTTGCGGTGCGCGAGCGGCAAGACATCGTCTATCGCGAGATGACGAGCACGCAGGGCGCTGCGCCCGCCAAGGAGCCGCCGCCTCCACCGGTCGCGCAGCATCGCGAGAGCCACGTCTCCGACCCGGTGCTCTGTTCCGCTACTCGGCGCTGACTTTCAACGGCCATCGCATTCATTACGACCGCGACTACGTCACCAAGGTCGAGGGCTATCCTGGCCTGATCTTCCACGGCCCGCTGCAGGCTTCCTTCATCGTCGAGTTCGCCGCCAAGCTGCGCGGCGGCAAGCCGCCGAAGAAGCTCGCCTATCGCGGCGTGCAGCCGCTGTTCGAGGGCAGCGAGTTCTCGATCAATGCCAGCGACAAGGACGGCGGCTTGGAGCTGTGGACCGCGAATGCCGAGGGCCAGCCGACCATGAAGGGCACGGCGACCTGGTAACGCGCGAGCACGACGCCTGTCATAATGCGAGGGAATAAAGAGGCGCTTTCATCAGCGCCTCGTATTCCTTATTGTGATCGCGTTCGATCGCTGGGTCGCAGATCATGAGTCGCTTCTGGAGTTCGGTCGTCCACAATCTGTCGCCATACGTGCCCGGCGAGCAGCCGAAGATCGACGGCCTCATCAAGCTCAATACCAACGAAAACCCCTACCCGCCGTCGCCGCGCGCGGTGGCGGCGATCACAGCGAACACGGATCGCCTGCGGCTCTATCCGGACCCGCGCGCAACCGCGCTGCGTGAGGCGATCGCGAGGCGCTACAACGTCACGGCGGACGAGGTGTTCGTCGGCAACGGCTCGGACGAGGTACTGGCCCACGCTTTCCCGGCGCTGCTGAAGCACGACGCGCCGCTGCTGTTTCCCGACATCACCTACAGCTTCTACCCGGTCTATTGCCGCCTCTATGGCGTCAGCTACGAGCAAGTGCCGCTCGACGCCGCGATGCGGCTGAACCTTGCCGACTACCGGCGGCCCGGCAGCGCCATCCTGCTGTGCAATCCGAACGCACCGACCGGCACCGCGCTGCCGCGCGCCGCGATCGAGGCGCTGCTCGCCGAGCATCCCGACCGGCTGGTGGTGGTCGACGAGGCCTATGTCGACTTCGGCGCCGAGAGCGCCGTGCCGCTGGTCGCGCGCCACGACAATCTGCTCGTCATCCAGACGCTCTCGAAATCGCGCGCGCTGGCCGGCTTGCGCGTCGGCTTCGCCATCGGCCAACGCCCGCTGATCGAGGCGCTGGAGCGGGTCAAGGACAGCTTCAACTCCTATCCGCTGGACTGCTTCGCGATCGCGGGCGCGGTCGCCGCCATCGAGGACGAGGCGTGGTTCGAGGAGACGCGGCAACGCATCATCAGGAGCAGAGAGGCGCTGGTGCACAACCTTATTGAGCTGGGCTTCGAGGTGCTGCCGTCGCAGGCGAATTTCGTGTTCGCTCGCCATGGCGGCCATCGCGGCGCCGATCTCGCCGCGAGGCTGCGCGAGCGCGGCGTGCTGGTGCGGCATTTTCAGAAGCCGCGGATCGAGGACTTCTTGCGCATCACGGTCGGCACCGACGATGAGTGCGGCCGCCTGATCGGCCTGCTGCGCGGCATGGTCTGATAGCCGCTCACCAGCGACGCAACTTGCGATCGACGGCGCCAACCTGCATAGTGACCGCGCGTTGGATGCACGGTTCTCCGGGAAGGAGCGGTCATGCGATTTGCGATCGGCGACGCGACCGTCGACGTCATCGTCGACGATGACGATTTCGTCCTTCCGCTCGCCGAATTCCTGCCCGGATACGATCGCGGCTTGATCGAGGCGCATCGCTCCACGCTGGAGCCGGTGTTCATCGACCTCGCCCGCGGGCTCGCGAAACACGCGATCCAGAGTTTTGTGGTGCGAACCGGCGGCCGAACGCTGCTGATCGACGCTTGCATCGGCGAGCAGAAGGACATCCCCGAGATTCCCGCCTGGCATCGGCGGCGCGGCAGCGGCTTCCTTGATCGGCTGCGCGCGAGCGGCATCGACCCGGCCGGCATCGACGTCGTATTCTGCACCCATCTGCATGTCGATCACGTCGGCTGGAATACGCGCCAGGACAACGGCCGCTGGCAGCCGACCTTTCCTAACGCGCGGTATCTGTTCGGCCGCCGCGAGCTTGCCGACTGGATGACACAGCATGATGCCGGGCGCGCCCCGCCGATCCACGCCCGCGCCCTGGAGCAGAGCGTCATCCCGATCGTCGAGGCAGGCCGTGTCGATCTGGTCGACGATGGCCATCAGTTGGGACCGGGCCTGCGGCTGGTCCCGCTGCCGGGCCACACCAGCGGCCAGATGGGGCTGATGGTAGACTACGCACAACATCGCGCGATCTTTTGCGGTGATGCCGTTCACAATCCGGTGCAGATCTTCCAGCCCGATCTGTCGACATCATCCTGTGCCGACCCACAGCTCGCGCGCGAGACGCGGATGAAGATCCTGGCGGAAGCCGCGGACAGCCGCCGTCTCGTCATACCCGCCCACTTCCGCGGCCCGCGCTGTGCCCATGTTCGCCGAGACGGCGGTGGCTACGCGCCGGTGTTCGACGCCCTGCATCGGTGAGAAGCAACACCCGGCGCCGCGGCTCACCGCGTGAAAGCCGGGCGTATCTCCAGTCCATTGGAACCGAAACCCGGCTTGCGCGTTCCCCGCCCTGACGGAGGACGCCATGCTTAGAGACGAACAGGTCGCGGTTCTCTGCGACATCGCCCAATCCATTGCCTTCGCCGACGACGTGCAAGGCGAGGTCGACCGGCTCATCAGGGAGGGATACGTCGCCAAGGACGGCGGCCTCTACGAGCTGACGCCGAAGGCCGAGAAGGTTTTGTCCGAGCGCGGTGCCTGCCTCAAGGCGTGACGCCGCCTACCCGGCCGGCATACACCACGTCCGGCAACCTTGGCGCCGAGCGCGGCGGTCCGTTCGCGAAACTGCGCGATCGATTGCGCCGCCATGACGGATACTCCTGTTTGATCCTTCACTCCGGCAGCGGGCTCCCGGCCTGTTCGCGCACGATGTAATCGACGTACCAGTCCGGCCAGTTCGCATCGTGCCCGCCGGTTCGCTTCTCGTGCTCGCCATGGGCGGCCGATGCGCGCCGCAGCGCGGCGGCCAGATCGGTCGATGAGGTGAACGTCGTGCTGCTTCCGTCGACGCGACCGGGCAGACGCTGCGTCACCTGCTGCAGCAGCCAGACATTGCCGTCGGGATCGTTGAAGGTCGCCAGCGAACCGTAGCTCGGCCGCTCCGGATCGGGTCCCTTGACGCAGCCCGCCGCCCCGCGATGAAACACCTCGCTGACATCGATGCCACGCGCGATCAGCTCGGCACGCGCCGCTTCGATATCATTCACGATCAGGAAGCGCGGCAGCGCGGATCCCTTGTCGAGATGGATCGAGGTCGGCGAGCCCGGCGGCGTCAGTTGCAGCGCCCGGGACCCGTCCGCCCTGACGAAATCGGCGTCGAGCCGCCAGCCGAGATTTTCATAGAAGCGCTTGGCCCGGTCGACATCGGACACCGAAATCACCACGACCTCGAGCTTCATGTCGACACCCGGTTTCCTGCTTTCGGTACTCATGGCGTGCTCCTTGAAATGTGAGGGACCGGGCGGAAACGCCCGTTGCACCCGCCTTGACGATCGCCCATCTTGCTATGAAAATCATAGCAACAATGCCGGATGAAGAAAACGTGATGGCAAGGCCAAAGGGCAATCCTGCTGACCAAACGCTGTGTCCGGTGGCGCGCGCCGAGACCGTGGTGGGCGACCGCTGGACCGTGCTGGTGCTGCGCGAGCTGTTCGCGCGCAACCATCGCTTCGAGGAGATTCAGGCCCATACCGGCGCGACCCCGCAGATGCTCGCCGCGCGGCTGAAGAAGCTGGAGGCGGACGGACTGGTGACGCGGCGCGTCTACAACAAGCAGCCGCTGCGCCACGGATATCATCTGACGGAGAAGGGCGCGGCGTTCTTCCCCGTCATGTTCGCGCTGCGCGCCTGGGGCGAGACCTGGTGCAAGTCACCCAGGGACGGTCTTTCCATGAACTATACGCACCTCGTCTGCGGCAAGCCGGCGGGGCTCGGTCCGGTCTGCCAGTCCTGCGGCAAGCCGCCGCATTGGGCGGACATGGTGGCGGAGCGAACGCCGAAATATCAGAGAGAGCGCGATGCGCGCTGGGAGGCCTTCAAGGCGGCCCGCTGAACGCACCGATCCCGCCGGCGCAAGCGGACGATACCCGTTTGCACCGTCGCACGTCCCGATCACGCGGGGCCGAGCCCCGCACAACACAGGAGACCACCATGCCATTCGTTCGCATCGACCTGGAGCGCGGCAAGTCCGCCGAATATCGCAAGACGCTGGGCGAGATCGTCTACAAGGCGATGCGCGAGGTGATCAACGTGCCCGAGAATGACAAGTTTCAGGTCATCACCGAGCACGACCGTGGCGACCTGAACTACGCCGACAACTATCTCGGCAACACCTACAGCGACGACCTCATCTTCATCCAGATCACCATGAATGCCGGGCGTACCGTCGAGATGAAGAAGGCGTTCTACAAGCGGATCGTGGACGACTATCAGAGCCAGCTGCAAGGACGGCCGGACGATGTTGTCATCAACCTGGTCGAGGTCGCCAAGGAGAGCTGGTCGTTCGGCCACGGCATCGCCCAATACGCGAGCTGAACGCAGAACAGGAATGCGCCGGACGGACGGCCGCTTGCCCGGCGGCTTGCCGTCCGCAGCTTGCGGCCGGCGTCGCCAGCACGCATAGTGCCGCCCGTGCACGAACAACAACAGAGAGGGAGGCAACCATGAGGACGATCGCAGCCGCGCTGTGCGCGCTCACGCTGATCGCAACCGGTGCGCAGGCACAGACGCTCAAGGACTTCATGGCTGTTGTCATGAAGAAATGGACCGCGCCGTTCGAGCCGTTCCAGCTCATCGACAATATCTACTACGTGGGCACTGACGGGATCGCGGTCTACGTCATCAGGACGTCGCAAGGGCTGATCCTGATGGACACGGCGATGCAGCAGTCGACCGGCATGATCAAGGACAACATCGCCAAGCTCGGCTTCAAGGAGGGCGACATCAAGATCATCCTCAACACCCACGCCCATCTCGACCACACCGGCGGCTTTGCCGAGATCAAGAAGGAGACCGGCGCGCAACTGATCGCCGGCGAGCGCGACAAGCCCCTGCTCGAGGGCGGCTATTATCCGGGCGACGAGAACAACGCCGATCTTGCCTTTACGCCGGTGAAGGTCGACCGCACCGTCAAGGAAGGCGACAAGGTGACGCTCGGCGACACTACGCTGACCGCGCACACCACTCCCGGCCATTCGCCCGGCTGCACCAGCTGGGAGATCACGGTCGAGGACGGCAGCCAGGTGCGCAACGTGCTGTTCTTCTGTAGCGGAACGGTGGCGCTGGACCGGCTGGTCGGCCGTCCGACCTATTCCGGCATCGTCGACGACTATCGCTCGACCTTCACCAAGGTCAAGGCGATGAAGGTCGACGTGTTGCTCGGGCCGCATCCCGAGGTCTACGGCATGCAGGCCAAGCGGGCGCAGATGAAGGACGGCGCGCCGAACCCGTTCGTCAAGCCAGGCGAAAATGCCACCTACGTGGCCGGGCTGGAGCAGGATTTCGACAAGCAGCTCGCCAAGCAGACCGCCGCGCTGCAGAAGGCCAACTAGCCGCAATTGCAGCCGTTGCCGCGGCAACTATGGGCCCAGCGGCTTGACATCGTCAGGCAATCCATCGACAGGTGGATTGCCTTTCCGCTTTTGCCGCCCGCAATGACGGAACGTAACAAGACAGAAATGGGAGCCGCCCGATGTCCTCGCGCAAACCCGCCGCCAGCAAAGGCAAGACCGTCACCGTCAAGGATGCCACATTCGGCCTGCTTCGCGCATGGGGCATCAAGAAGGTGTTCGGCAATCCCGGCTCGACCGAGCTGCCGTTCCTGAGCGACTGGCCCGACGACATCGACTACGTGCTCGGCCTGCAGGAGGCATCCGTCGTCGGCATGGCCGACGGCTACGCGCTGGCGACGCGCAATGCCGGTTTCGTCAATCTGCATTCGGCGGCCGGCGTCGGCAACGCGCTCGGCAACATCTACAACGCCTATCGCAACCAGACCCCGCTGGTGATCACCGCGGGCCAGCAGGCACGCTCGATCATGCCGCTGCAGGCCTTCCTCTATGCCGAGCGGGCCTCCGAATTCCCACGGCCTTACGTGAAATTCGCGGTCGAGCCGGCGCGCGCCGAGGACGTGCCTGCCGCGATCGCGCGCGCCTATTATGTCGCGATGCAGCCGCCCTGCGGGCCGACCTTCGTCTCGGTGCCGATCGACGACTGGGCGCATGCGACGCAGCCGCTCGACGCGCGCCAGGTCAGCCGCGAGATCGGCCCCGACCTGTCGGCGATGCAGGCGCTGGCGGCCGCGCTCGGCGAGGCCAAGCGCCCTGCCCTCGTCGTCGGCCCGGCCGTCGATCGTGCCGAGGCAGTCGATCTCATGGTTGACGTCGCCGAGAAATCGAAAGCCGCGGTCTGGGCCAGCCCGTTCTCGGCGCGCTGCTCGTTCCCCGAACGGCATCCGCAGTTTGCCGGCTTCCTGCATGCCGCGCCGGGCCAGCTCTCCGATGCGCTGCGCGATCACGATCTCGTCGTCGTGGTCGGCGCGCCGGTCTTCACCTTCCATGTCGAGGGCCATGCCGCGATCTTCGACGGTTCGACCACGATCTTCCAGATCACCGACGATCCGGACGCCGCCGCGATGACGCCGACCGGCCACAGCATCGTCGCGACCATGAAGCCGGCGCTGACGGCGCTGCTCGAGATGCTGCTTGAGACGAAACGCACCGCGCCGGCTGGCCGTGTCCTGCCGCCGGCTCCGGCCGCCGGCGACCCGATCCCTGCCGAATACGCGCTGCATGCGCTCTCGGCCGCGATGGGGCCGCATGATGCGCTGGTCGAGGAAATACCGTCGCATCGCCCGCTGATGCAGAAGGCGATGCCGATGCACGGCCAGGACAGCTTCTACACCATGGCGAGCGGCGGCCTCGGCTACAGCCTGCCGGCAGCGGTCGGCATGGCGCTCGGTCGACGTCAGGGACGCACGGTTTGCCTGATCGGCGACGGCTCGGCGATGTATTCGATCCAGGCGCTGTGGACATCGGCGCAGCGCAAGCTGCCGCTGACGGTCGTCGTGCTGAACAATTCCGGCTACGGCGCGATGCGCTCGTTCAGCCAGGTGATGCAGGTGCGCAACGTGCCGGGCCTCGATCTGCCCGGCATCGATTTCGTCAAGCTCGCCGAAGGCATGGGCTGCGACGCCGTGCGGGTGACGAAATCAGCCGAGCTTCGGGGCGCCTACCAGCGCGCCCTGTCGCACCAAGGCACCAGCCTGATCGAGGTGATGGTCGATTCCGCGGTGCCGCTGCTTTACACGCAGAAGAGCTGAGCGGCAATCTCGCCACGTCATTGCGAGCGAAGCGAAGCAATCCATCTTTCGGCAAGTGGAGATATGGATTGCTTCGTCGCTGCCGCTCCTCGCAATGACGGCTGGACATGTATTCGCAACCTTATTACGAGGGCATTGGATCGCCGAGCATGGGCGCCGCTGACGGCGTCGGCACCTCGCAGCCGGTTGTGCAGCAGCGTCCGGGCTGCTTCGACACCCGTTGTCCCTGGTCGACGAGGTCGCGGCCGAGCAAATTCTCGACCAGCTCGGCCTTCTCCATCACCGGATAGTTGCGCCAGATCTCGCGCTTCATCGCCTCCGGCGAGCCGCCGCCGTGCAACGAGATCACTGAATACCAGCCGGCTTCGTGCGAGACGGTGAGGTCCTCGATCAGCCGCGCCACCTCGGCGCGCTGCTCGGCCGGGATATCGGGACGTCCGCCCATGACAGCGGCAAGCGAGGCGCGCGTTTCCGGATTGTGATCCTCGTCGGGCCCCGGCAGCGCGACGATCAGCCCGCCGGAGACGTAATGCGCGACGCGGTGCATGTCGTAGATCTTGGTCGCCAGCAGCAGCTTGCCGACGTTGGAGAACACCGCATCCGGCATCACCGAGCCCGCCGGATCCTTCGTGCAGTAGACCGAGGAGGCGACGCCGCAGGCGTAGAAGCTTTCGGTGATGGTGATCAGCTCGACCATTGCCTCGCGGATATGCGCATGCTTCTCGGCATCGAGCCCGTTCGCCTCGATCATCAGCACGCCGGCGCCGATCAAGAGATCGCCGAAGCCGGCACGGGCGCCGATGCAGGAATGCCGGTGATGCGTGGCGTAGGACGTGGTGAGGAAGCCGCCCTCCTCGGTCTCGCCGGCGAGGAACACGCGGTCATGCGGCACGAACACGTCGTCGAACATCACGACGCCGACCGACTGGCCGTATTTCGCCGAGAATTTCGCCGCGGCATCGCCAGGCCGGCCGGCCGGGCGCGCGACGATGGTGACGCCGGGCGCATCGACCGGCACGGCGCAACAGACCGCAAAATCCTTGTCGGCAGGCACATGGGTGCGGCACGGCATGACAAGGAATTCGTGCATGTAAGGCGCGCCGGTCACGATCGCCTTGGTGCCGCGGATCACGATGCCGTCGGGCCGGCGTTCCTTGATGTGGACGTAGACGTCCGCATTGGCCTGCAAGCCGGGACGCTTGGAGCGGTCGCCCTTCGCATCGGTCATGGCGATGCCGAGCGTCAGATCCTGGTCCTGCACCTCGTGCAGATAGTTGAGGAAGCGCTGGCTGTAATCGGTGCCGTGGCGATCGTCGGTCAGCCTGGTCGCCTGGTAGAGACCGTTCAGCGCATCATGGGTCAGGTAGCGCTGCGCGCAGCCCGACGTCCTGCACACCAGCCGCACCGCCTCGAGCTTGTCGAGCAGGTCCTGCGAGCTCCGATTGATGTGGAGCATGCGGTTGACGGTCTTGCCCGAGGTACCCTGCCGCGCCGTCATGATCGGCACGTGCTCGGGCTGCAGCGCGAAATCATAGGTCACGCCGACGCCGGCAACGCCGGGCGCCAGCAACGGCTCGTCCGCGACGCTCGCAACGGCCGCGCCGTTGACGAACACACGCGGCTTGTAGCGGCGCAGGGATTCCCGGTAGTCCGCAGCCGTCATCAGCATGGCGCTTCTCCCTTGCTCATTTATTCTAACACTGTTAAATTATCTAACGCTGTTAGAATTGAGTTAAGAACGGATTCGCCGGGCCATGCAGATGCGCGAGAGCAGGAAGGAAGCGGTCAGCCGCCACAAGCGGGAGCTGATCCTCGACGCGGCGCGCAGCGTGTTTGCGGAGGAAGGCCTCGAAGGCGCGAGCCTGCGGGCGATCGCGACGCGGGCCGGCTACACGCCGGCGGCGCTGTATTTCCATTTCGATTCCAAGGAGGCGATCTACGCCGAGGTGCTGCGGCAATCGCTGGCCTCGCTCGGCGAGGCCGTCAGTGCGGCGGTCGCGACAACGCGCGGCGCCAGGCAGAAGCTGCACGCCGCAGGCATGGGCTTCTTCCGCTATTACGCGGAGAACCCGCGCGACCTCGATCTCGGCTTCTACCTGTTCCGCGGCGGCATGAAGCCGGCCGGGCTCGGCCATGACCGCGATCACGCGCTGAACGCCGCGCTGGAGGCGGCGCTGCATCCGATCGCGGAAGCCGCTGAAGCGCTCGGCGCCTCCAGGCCGAAGGCGAACACGGTGATGGTGGACTGCTTCGCGCATGCGACCGGCCTCCTGCTGCTATTGCACACCGGCCGCATCAGGATGTTCGGCGCCTCGGCGCCCGATCTGATGGATGCCTATCTGCGCGACAAGATCGTGCAGATCGCAAAGGAGTGAGGCCGCCTCAGTTGCGCGGCCGATATCGTAGCTCGGATGAAGCGCAGCGAAATCCGGGATTCACGCGCGCACGTTCGACCCGGATTGCGTTTCGCACCATCCGGGCTACAGGTCTCACTTCCCGTGCGCTTCCCGCATCTTGGCCTGGATCTTGGCCATGCCGCCGATCCAGCGATCGTAATTCTCGGTCTTCTTGCGCATGTAGCCGAGCACCTGCGGGTGCGGCAGGATCAGGAAGGTCTCCTGCTCGATGCCCTTGAGTGCATCCTGCGCGACCTGCTCCGCGGAAAGATCGCCGTCGCCGGACTGCGGGCCCTTCGGGATCGAGCGCAGCATGTTGGTGTCGACGCCCTGCGGGCAGAGGATCGAGACCTTGATGTTGTCGGCGCGGTGCGAGATCGCGAGGTTTTCCGCAAAGCCGACCGCGGCGTGCTTGGTGGTCGAATAGGCCGGGCTGCCGACCTGCGACAAGAGGCCCGCGGCCGAGATCGTGTTGAGGAAATAGCCGCCGCCGCGCGTCTTCATGCGCGGCACCAGATGCCGCGCGGCATAGACATGCGCCATCACATGGATCGCCCAGCTCCGCGACCACGGCTCGTCCGAGGTGCCGCCGGCGTTCACCGACAGCGGATCGAAGCCGCCGCCGATGCCGGCATTGGAGCAGAACAGCGCGATCGGGCCGAACATATGCTCGGTCTCGTCGATCACATGCAGGATGTTCTTCTCCTGCCCGACGTCGCATTTGAAGGCGGCACCACCGACCGTGGCCGCGACCTTCTCGGCCGCGCCATGATCGAGGTCGACGACCACGACCTTCGATGCGCCCGCGGCATGGAACGCCTCGCACAGCGCCTTGCCGATGCCATTGCCACCGCCGGTGACCACCACAACCTTACCTGCCACCTGCATGGCCATCCTCCCGATATCTTTGCTCGTACGTTGTTGCCTTGCCCATGCTGCCCTGCGCCTTCCGTCATCCTGAGGAGCGCGACGCGCGTCTCGAAGGATGAACGGCCCGGCTGGTGGCCGTCGACCCTTCGAGACGCCGCTGCGCGGCTCCTCAGGGTGACGGTGTGAGGGCTGAATGCGCCTATCACGAAACATGATAGCCCATTCGCCGCAGATGGCGAGAACTTCAGCTCGCCAGCACGACGTCAAACACCGCCGTGTAGTGGCAGGCAGCCCCAAGCAGCACGAAGCAGTGCCAGATCGCGTTCTGGAAGCGCAGCCGCCGCCAGGAGTGGAAGATCACGCCCAGGCTGTAGAGGATGCCGCCGGCCAGCACGAAGCCGAGTGCCATCGCCGGCAGTGCCTTCACGACGCGGTCGTAGAGCATGATGCCGCTCCAGCCCATCGCAAGGTAGAGTCCGACCGAGAGCCGGTCGAAGCGGCCGGGATAGCGCAGCTTGAGCCAGATCCCGACGATCGCCACGCACCACACCCCGACCAGCAGCGCGATCGCGAAAGTGCTGTCCTTCAGTTCCACGATGAACGGCGTATAGGTCGCGGCGATCAGCAGATAGATCGCGGAATGGTCGAAGCGCCGCAGCACCCATTTGGCGCGCGACACCGGCCAGAGATTATAGGTCGCCGACAGCACCAGCATCGCGAGCAGGCCGGCGACATAGACCGACACCACGGCGATGTCGAACGGGCCGGCATAGACCGCGGTCAGCACGATCAGCGCGGTGGCGGCAATCAGCCCGAAAGCGACGCCGACGAGATGGACGACGCCGTCGGCGATCAGCTCGGCACGGTCGTAGTTCCACAGCGCGGCGCCGGCCGCGTGGATCGAGGTCGAGGCAAGTTGCTTCAGGCGGAAGACCGTCATGCAGGCTTTCCCGTGGGCCGATGGACGATGGGTAGCGCGGGTGGTCTGACGCGTTCAATTCCCCTGCCCCGACAACCCCTCGCCTGCAAAGGCGCCGGAAATGTGAAGCTTGATTTTGGCCCGATAATCGCCACCTTGCGGGTGATCGCCCGCCCCTTTTGGTCCCTCCTGCCGGGTTTTCGTTAACCCTCCATGCCCCCCAGCTTCACTGATATCGTCGAGGAAGCCCGTCTCTCGGCGCGGGCGCTGCTCGACTACGGCGAGGGGTTCTTCAACCCGACGGTGCGGCTCGGCGTCACCGGCCTGTCGCGCGCCGGCAAGACCGTGTTCATCACCGCGCTGGTGCACGGCCTGACCCGCGGCGGCCGCTTCCCGGTGTTCGAGGCCTATGCCTCGGGGCGGATCGCGCGCGCCTATCTCGCCCCGCAGCCCGACGATGCGGTGCCGCGCTTCGCCTATGAGAACCATGTCCGGACATTGGTCGAGGAGCGGCGCTGGCCGAACTCGACCACCGACATCTCCGAGCTTCGTCTCGTGATCGAGTATCAGCGGCAAAATGGCGCGGACCGCACGCTGACCCTCGATATCGTCGACTATCCCGGCGAGTGGCTGCTCGACCTGCCGCTGCTTAGCAAGAGCTACGAGCAATGGTCGGCGGAGAGCCTTGCGCTGTCGCGCGAGCCGCTGCGCGCAAAACTCGCGGCGCCCTGGCACGCCCATCTCGCGACGCTGAAGCCCGAGGCCAAAGAGGACGAGCAGGCCGCGCTCACCGAAGCACGCCTGTTCACCGACTATCTGCGCGCCTGCCGCGACGAGCGCTTCGCTATGAGCCTGTTGCCGCCCGGCCGCTTCCTGATGCCCGGCAATCTCGCCGACACGCCGGCACTCACCTTCGCGCCGCTCGACGTGCCCGCAGGCGGCAGCGCGGGTGACGGCTCGCTGTGGGCGATGATGCGGCGGCGCTTCGAGGCCTACAAGGACGTCGTGGTGCGGCCGTTCTTCCGCGACCATTTCGCGCGACTCGACCGCCAGATCGTGCTGGCCGATGCGCTCGCCGCATTCAATGCCGGCCCCGAGGCACTGCACGATCTCGAGGCCGCGCTCGCCGGCATCCTCGACTGCTTCCGGATCGGCCGCAGCACGATCCTGAGCGCGCTGTTCCGGCCGCGCATCGACCGCATCCTGTTCGCGGCAACCAAGGCTGACCATCTGCACCACCAGAGCCACGACCGGCTGGAGGCCGTGCTGCGGCGGATCGTGGCCAAGGCCGCCGAGCGCGCCGAATATGCCGGCGCCGACATCGACGTCGTCGCGCTCGCCGCGGTGCGCGCCACGCGCGAGGCGCAGGTCCAGCGCGGGCGCGAACCGGCTGCCGTCGATCCTCGGCACGCCGGCGCCGGGCGAGGTCGCCAATGGCGAGCGGCTCGACGGCGAGACGGAAGTTGCGACCTTTCCGGGCGACCTGCCCGATAATCCGGAGGAGCTGTTCAACGGCGATTTCCGCGGCCTCTCAAGCTCGGACACAGATGCCGTAGACTACCGCTTCCTGCGCTTCCGTCCGCCAAAGCTGGAACGAAACGGCGATGCAGAGCCGGTGCTGCCTCACATCCGCCTTGACCGCGCCCTCCAGTTCCTGATCGGAGACAAACTGCAATGAACGAGAAGACGCCCCCGCGGCGGCCGGCGACGTTCAAGCTCGACGATCCCGGCGTGGTCGTGATGGATCCGGACGACGGCAGCCGCCTCACCCGCGGCACGATCCAGATCGTGCCCGAGGCCGAGCCCGCGCAGCTCCCGGTCCCGGTCGATACGCCGCTGGTGCCGGCGCGCCGCGGCTTCCGCTGGGGCACACTGTTCTGGAGCGCGGTCGCGGGCCTCGTGGTGCTCGGCACCGGGCTTGGCGTCCTCAACCTGGTCGAGGACCTGTTCGCACGCAATGAAGGCCTCGGCGTCCTCGGGCTGGGACTCGCCGTCATCGCCGCGGTTGCGCTCGCCGTCGTGACCACGCGCGAGCTCGTCGGCCTGGCAAGGCTTGCGACGATCGAGAAGCTGCATCTGCGCGCCGCCGAGGTGCTGATCAGCGACGACCGAGCCGCGAGCCGCGCGATCGTTGCCGACCTGCTCAAGCTCGCGCACCAGACCCCGCAGCTCGCTCGCGCCCGCAGCGAGCTGCAGAGCCACACCGACGACATCATCGACGGCGCCGACATGATCCGCCTCGCCGAGCGCGAGCTGATGACACCGCTCGATGAGGAAGCGCGACGGCTCGTATCGACCGCCGCGCAGCGCGTCTCGGTCGTCACCGCGGTCAGCCCGCGCGCGCTGTTCGACGTGCTGTTCGTGTTCGTGGCGAGCTTGCGGATGATCCGGCAGCTGGCGCGGCTCTATGGCGGCCGGCCCGGCGCGCTCGGCATGATCCGCCTGCTGCGCCACGTCATCGCGCATCTCGCGATCACCGGCGGCATGGCGGCCAGCGACAGCCTGATCCAGCAGATGCTCGGTCACGGCATCGCTGCAAAACTGTCACAACGCCTCGGCGAAGGCATGCTCAACGGCCTGTTGACCGCCCGGCTCGGCCTCGCCGCGATCGACGTCACCCGCCCGCTTCCCTTCAACGCCCTGCCGCGCCCGGCGCTGACCGATCTGGCAAAAGACCTGATCCGCAAGCGCGAGGAAGAGGAATGAGGTGCTTGCCTCGCCCCGCTTGCGGGGAGAGGCCGGAATTTTTCGCGAAGCGCAAATTTCGGGTGAGGGGAGTCTTCGCGAGACCAACTCTCGCCGTCCCCGTGGAGACTCCCCTCATCCCGACCTTCGCAGAGCGAGCTCTGATCGTCTCGTCCCCGCAAGCGGGGAGAAGGAGGAGGCCAGCACGCGCCAGCGGAAGAAGGTGGTGTCCGGCGGCGGCGACAGATCGGGGGTCCAGCCGCTGATCTTCTCCAGCGCATAGGTGTCCATCACCATGCCGCGCCAGCTGCGCGTCACGCGCTCCAGCGGCTGGCGCACCGCTGATGTCTCGCTCCACAGCGGCAGATTGTTCTCGGGCTCGCGCCCGACATAAATGCCGGCGTGATCCCGGATCTTGCTCATGCCGGGATCGGCAAAGCCCTGGAAGCGGCCGCGCTCGTTGATTTCGATGACCGTCGCCTTCCCGCGCAGCAACCAGCGCAGCATCGCATAGGTGCGATAATCCGTTGTCGCGACCCAGGTCGCGCCGGTCGCCTCAACCTGCGCCAGCGTGCGCGCGGCCACCACATCGTAGCCCGCCTCGGTACCGATCGGATCGGTGCGCCCGATCAGATTCCACGGCGCGAACATGTAGTAGAGGAAGACGCAGACGACGAACGCGATGCCGGTGGTAATCGCGGTCCGCGCCCAATACACCGTCGATTTGACGAGCCCGACCGACCAGCCCTCGAACGGCATCCGCGTGACGTTGATCGCGACCGCCGCAAATCCGGCTGGCCACAAAAACATCGGCCAGGTGTCGCCGACCCGCAGCGTCAAGGACTTCCAGAGGAAGTAGATGAACGGCACCAAGACCGCGGTCGCCTGCAGGATCGCAACCGGCTCGCGCTTGCGATAGCCGCGCCATGCCGTCAGCGCGGTGCCGAACAGCGTCACCGGCAGCAGCGCGAAGCCGACCAGGCCGAACTGCATGCCGACGAACTCGCCGACGGTGCGCAGCGTGAAGGCGCGCTCGGCGGTGGCGCGCACCGCCTGGAAGCGGAACGAGGCCCAGTCGTGCTCGGCATTCCAGATCAGCACCGGCGAGAACACGACGATCGCGATCAGCGCGGCGAGATACGGATACGGGCTGCGCAGCCAGCGCCAGCGCCAATCCGGCACCAGCGCAAAGGCGAGCACCGCCGGCGCGAACATGATCGCGGTGAATTTCGACAGCAGCGCCAGCCCGGCAAACAGCCCCGCGGCGAGCCACCAGCGCCCGTCACCGCTTTGCGCAAGCCGCACCAGCGACCACAGCATCGCCACCGAAAACGGGATCAGCGCCGTATCCGGCGCGACCTTTGCCATCAAGAGGCCGCAATACAGCGCCGCCTCCGGCAGCAGCAACGCCAGCATCACGGCGCGGACGTTGTTGGCCGTCACGCGGCGGACGATGTCGGCGAGCAGGAGCTGGGTGGCCAGCATCGCGACGATGCCGCCGAGGCGGACGCCGAGATTGGTGTCGCCGAGGATCGCGGTGCCGAAGCGGATGAACCAGGCGACCATCGGGGGATGGTCGAGGAACGACAGCACGTTTTCCTTCGACCAGGTCCAGTAATAGGCCTCGTCGGTGCGCAGATCGAGCGCATGGGCGTAGACCAGCCGCATCGCGGTCATGGCAACGATCACGGCGATGACGCCCCGCCAGTCCGGCGCGCGCGAACGGGCCGGCTTAACGCTGTTGTTATCGGCTCCAGGTTCGGCTTTAGGTTCGGCTTGGGCTATTGTCACGGCGCGCTTTTTGTTCGACTCTTAACGGAGTGTCAACGTGCCGCGCGGCCCGCTCTCACGGCTGGTCCGGACCCGCGGTGGTGTTCAGCGCGGGAATTAACCACTAGACTTGCCGATCATGAATCACATGGCCTCCCCCTCGCGCGAGCACTTGCAGGACATGGCCCGCGGTATCGGCCTGCGGCAGGTCCGCATCGTCACGGGGGCGATCATGTTCGCCTACCTGACCAGCCATTTCCTCAACCACGCGCTCGGCAATATCTCGACGCAGGCGCTGGCGATCGGGGTCTACTACCACACCGAGTTCTGGCAGTTCCTGCCGGTCGCGATCGTGTTCTACAGCGCCTGCCTGGTGCATACCGGGCTCGGCATCTGGGCACTCTATCAGCGCCGCGAGTTCCACTGGAAGGCGATCGAGCCGCTGCAACTCACGCTCGGCCTCAGCATCCCGATGCTGATCGTCGCCCACGTCGTCGGCGTACGGCTCGGCCAGACCCTGTACGGGCACGAGAAGCTCTACCCCCAGGAGCTGTACACCTTCTTCATCGCCTCGCCGAACCGGCTGTGGCAGATGCTGGCGGTGCTGGTGATCGCCTGGGTGCATGGCTGCATCGGCCTGTATTTCTGGCTGCGGCTGCGTCCGTTCTTCAAGCGCGCCGCGCCGTTCCTGCTCGCCGGAGCCGTGCTGATCCCGACCCTGGCGATGCTCGGCGTCTACCAGGGCGGCCGCGCCACGGTCGCGGATTATCAAGATCCCGACTGGCGGCGCGAGGAGCTGTCGGTGCAGAAGCTCGGCACAGCGGCGCAGGGGAGCACACTCGAGAAGATCACCGACGGCCTGACCATCGGCTATCTCGGCCTGCTCGGCCTCGTGCTGCTGGCGCGCGGCGCGCGGGCCCTGCTGGAGCGCCGCGGCGGCATGATCGCGCTGTCCTACGGCAACGGCCGCACGCTGCGGGTACCGAAGGGATTGAGCGTGCTGGAAGCGAGCCTGCGCTACAACGTGCCGCATGCGAGCGTCTGCGGCGGCCGCGCACGCTGCTCGACCTGCCGCATCCGTATCATCGGCGACCACGCCGGATTGCCCGAGCCCTCGCCGCGCGAAGCCTTCGTGCTGCACCGGGTCGGCAATGACGATCCGTCGATCCGGCTGGCCTGCCAGTTGCGGCCGACCGCCGACCTGAATTTCTTCCAGCTGTTCCTGCCGAGCACGACATCGGCCAACGCGCACGCCGCCAATCCGGCACGGGTCGGCCAGGAGCGCTATCTGGTCAGCATGTTCGTCGACATGCGCGGCTCGACGCAGCTTGCCGAGAAGCGGCTGCCGTTCGACACCGTGTTCATCGTCAACCGCTTCCTCGGCGCGGTGTCGCAGGCGGTGCTGGAAGCCGGCGGGCGGCCCAACCAGTTCATCGGCGACGGCATGCTGGCGCTGTTCGGGCTTGCCACCGACCGGCAGGTGGCCTGCCGCCAGGCGTTGCGCGCGGCGGCGCTGATCGCAACCCATATCGACGAGCTGAACCAGTTCCTGAGCCACGATCTGCGCGAGCCGATCCGCTTCGGCATCGGCATCCATGGCGGCGAGGTGATCGTCGGCGATATCGGCTATCGCGACCACATGGTGTTCACGGCGCTCGGCGATGCCGTCAACGTCGCGGCACGGCTGCAGGACATGACCAAGGCGCTGGCCTGCGAGGCGATCATCTCGGACGAGGTGCGCGTCACCGCCGGGCTGGCCGACGATGCCCTGCCGGCGCAGGAGGTCGCGATCCGCGGCCGCAACGAGCCGATGACCGTGCGCACGGTCGAAAAGACGCAGCTCCTGTCGACGCTGGTCGACGACCGGCGTGCCGTCGCGGCCTGACCGGTTCATCTCCGCTTCAGCCCAATGTGACCTGCTGCACATCCGACGGTGCGTTCAGCAGAGATGCTCGAACGTGCCCGGTGCCGGATGCGACTGACTGGCGATGGGTAACACTGCAACCGCGCCGCGACAGAGCTCAACGCGCATCCGAAGGAGAAGACCATGTTTCGCAAAGTCACGCTCGCTCTCGCCACTGCCGCAACCCTCGGTGCCGCCGCGCTGGCGCCGACCGCAGCTTCCGCCAAGCCGTTCTTCTGGCATCCGCATCACCACCACTTCTGGGGTGGCCCGGGCATTGCCGTCGGCTTCGTCGACTCCGGCTGCTACGCCACCCGCCTGGTGCTGACGCCCTACGGCTATCGCTATCGCACCGTGAACGTCTGCTACTGATCGAACCTTCTACTTGGATGGAAACGCCCCGGTCGTCCACGCGACCGGGGCTTTTCGTTGTTGCGACGCAACGCTGCGAAAGCTCAATTGACTCGCGATTGTCAGGTGCGACATTTGGACCGCGCGCATTCCATGATGCGAAGGCGCGCAAGGCAATCTGGGCCTGGTGATGACCGGCTCACGACAGAACAGCTTCGGAGGAAGCGGGATGCTCGATCGACGAGACTTGATGAAGCGCGCCGGATTGGCCGCTTTGGTGACGGGGCTGGGATCAAGGGGCGCATTCGCCCTCGACACCGTGACGCTGCCCTTTGGCAATGGCGAGCGGCCGCTCGTGCGCTACCCGCAAAAGCGTCCGATGATCGGCCTGACCGCCCGTCCGCCACAGCTGGAAACGCCGTTTGCGGTCTTCAACGACGGTCCGTTCACGCCGAACAATGCGTTCTTCGTCCGCTACCACCTCGCCGACCTCCCCTACAATCTCGATCCGGACAAGTTCACGCTGGAGGTCAAGGGCAAGGTCGACAAGCCGCTGAAGCTGTCGCTGAAGGACATCAGGAAGCTGAAGGCGACCGAGATCGTTGCCGTCAACCAGTGCTCTGGCAACAGCCGCGGCTTCTTCAGTCCGCGCGTCGCCGGCGGCCAGCTCGGCAACGGCGCGATGGGCTGCGCGCGCTGGCACGGCGTGCCGCTGAAGACCGTGCTCGACATGGCTGGCGTGCAGGCCGGCGCCAAGCAGGTCACCTTCAACGGCATGGACGGCCCTGTCAGCGACAAGACGCCGGATTTCGTCAAGGCGCTCGACATCGACCACGCGCGCGACGGCGAGGTGATGCTGGCCTGGGGCATGAACGGCGAGGACCTGCCGTTCCTCAACGGCTTCCCACTCCGCCTCGTGGTGCCCGGCTATCACGGCACCTATTGGGTGAAGCACCTCAACGAGATCACCGTGATCGACAACGCGTTCGAGGGCTTCTGGATGAAGTCCGCCTACCGGATACCGGATACGCCGAACAATGCGGTCGAGCCCGGCACCGCACCGAAGGCGACGATCCCGATCAATCGCTTCACGGTGCGCTCGTTCATCACCAGCGTTGCCGACGGCGCCAAGCTGAAGGCCGGCCGCACCATGCTGCGCGGCATCGCCTTCGACGGCGGCAAGGGCATCAAGGAGGTGATGGTCTCGACCGACGGCGGCAAGAGCTGGACGCCGGCCAAGCTCGGCAAGGACCTCGGCAAATACGCCTTCCGCGAATGGAAGTTGCCGGTGAAGCTCGCGGCCGGTCCCGCAGAGCTGAAGGTGCGCGCCACCAACAATGCCGGCGACACCCAGCCGATGGATCCGTTGTGGAATCCGGCCGGCTATCTGCGCAACGTCGTCGAAACCGTGCGCGTCACCGCAGCGTGAGGAGAAGCATCATGACCAGCAAGCTGCTTCCATCCCTCGCCGCGATCGCTGCGCTGTCGATCGGCGCCGCCATCGCCGCGCCCGTGAACTACACGGTCCCCGAGGAGACCGCGGCCTTCAAGCCGGGTCCCAACCTCGAGGTCGTGCAAAACAACTGCACCGCCTGCCACTCGGCCGACTACATCAAGACCCAGCCGCAGGGCGAGAAGTTCAAGAAGGATTTTTGGCAGGCCGAGGTGACCAAGATGATCAAGGTCTACGGTGCGCCGATCGACGAAGCCGACGTCGGCAAGATCGTCGAATACCTCTCCGCGACCTATTGAAACGCGGCCGGTCGATCCCCGCGTGCCGGCCGAAAGGCAGCGCGCGGGACGATCGATCCAGTTCGGTACATTGGAACCGGTTCGTTTTTGCAGCGCATCAATTGACCACGAAACGGGCAATC
Source organism: Bradyrhizobium sp. BR 1433 (assembly GCF_051547665.1). NCBI lineage: Bacteria > Pseudomonadati > Pseudomonadota > Alphaproteobacteria > Hyphomicrobiales > Nitrobacteraceae > Bradyrhizobium > Bradyrhizobium sp. BR 1433. The sequence goes on along the minus strand of NZ_JBPUGG010000001.1, from coordinate 6,619,078 downwards.
CGGCGTAAAACCCCCGCAAAGCGGGTTGTTTCCGGTCAAAAACACACCGTCGTTTGATCTACCCAGCTTTTTTCAAACTGCTATCCTGTCGTTGCGGACAAGCCGGTTTTTGCGGGGACCGACTGGTCTGTTTTCGATTGATTCCGCGGAGACGACTGGAATGCCCAAAGGTACAGTGAAGTGGTTCAACCCGACCAAGGGTTATGGATTCATCCAGCCCGCATCGGGCGGCAAGGACATTTTCGTTCATATTTCAGCAGTTCAGAAGGCTGGCCTTCAGACCCTCAACGAAGGTCAGTCGGTTGAATACGAAGAGATTGCAAATCGCGGCAAGACGTCAGCCGAAAATCTCAAGGTCTAGCGTCACAGCGCCAGATCCGGCGGCGCACTCTCGGACGCCATCCGGGAGTGGGGGCCGATCCACACACCAGACAACGTGACGTTCGGCGGGGCGGGCACGATGCCCGCGCGCCATGGCGTTGAACTATATGGCGTTGAACTATTTCGGCGGCCACCGCTCGCGCGCCGACAACTGCCTTTTGCGCGGGAAGCGCGCGGCTGCGCATTGCAGCATCACAGGCACGTGCCGCTCTGGCCGTTGCCGCACGGCACCCGCTTCGACAGCTGCTGAACCTTGCGCTTCGACTCGGCCTGCGCCAGCACGTCGAACACGCTTGACGGGGTGAGCTGCGTGGCCTTGCGGAAGTCCTCGGTCGCCTTGTCGACATGGTTGAGCGCCTCATGCGCCTTGGCGCGGGCGAACAGGCCCTCAACCGTCTCCTTCTGCGCGATCGCCCGGTCGAGATCCTCGACCGCCTTGTCGTAGTTGCGCAACGCCGACCAAGTGATGCCGCGCAATGTCAGCGCCGGCTGATAATCGGGCCGCGCAGAGAGGATGAAGTTGAGATCCTTCATCGCGTTATCCGGCTTCTTCAGCCCGAGATAGGCCCGGGCGCGCAGCACATGCGGGAAAGCATCGTTGGGCGCCCGCGTGATGATCTGGTCGAAGGCGGCAATGGCGCGGTCGTACTGGGAGGAAGTCAGCATCGCGAGCCCGCGGCCGAGCTGTGCCGTCGGATTGTTCGGGCTTCGCTCCAGCACAGCGTCGATATCGACCAGTCCCTCATCTGCGCGGCCCTTGAGCATCAACGCGAGGCCGCGCCACGATTTGGCGATCAGATTGGTCGGCACCAGCGCCAGCGCCTGATCGAAATCCAGGAGCGCCTTGTCGAGCTGGTTGAGGCCGATATGGGCGAGCCCACGCTCGGTGAAAGCGAGCGTCTCCTTGGGATTGAGCGAGATCGAATGATCGTAGTCGGCGAGCGCGTCCTGCACCTTGCCGGTGCCGGCCTTGACGAGGCCGCGCGCCAGATAGGCCAACGAATTGTTCTGATCGAGCGCGATGGCACGGCCGGCGTCGGCCATCGCTTGATCGAACTGCCGGGTGCCGGCGGCATTGAGCGCGCGGGACGCCAGCAGCTGCGGATCGTCCGGCTTGAGCTTGAGCAGGGCATTGAGATCGTTGCGCGCGTCCGCCGACCGGCCGAGCTTTGAATAGGCCAGTGCACGCAGGCGCAGCGCAGCCTCATTGCGGGGATCGCCGCCCAGCACCTGGGTGAGATTGGCAACGGCACCTGCGTAGTTGCCCTGTGCGACGAGCTGCTTGGCCTGCTCGACCTGCTGGTTACCCGCCGCCGGCCCGGCTGGCCGCGCTGGCGACGCGCCTGGAGCCGGTGCGGTCTGCGGCGGCGCGGCGCCGCCTGCTGCCTTGGCGAGCTCGGCCTGCATCGTGACCGCCTGCTGGCGCTGCTGCTGGATCTCCTTGTTGTCGGGAAGCACCGTCAACAGCCGGTCGAAGTCGGCAATCGCGCGGGCATAGTCGCCCTTGGCGCTGTAGAGCTGGGCACGGGCGAAATAGGCGTTGCGCTCGGCCTGCGGCGCCTGCGCGATCGCGCGCGAGAAATCCTCGATCGCGCGATCCATGTCGCCCTTGCGGCGATAGGCCTGACCGCGCCAGTAGAAAGCATTCGGGGTGCCGGCGTTGACGGCAATCGCGGTGTTGGCGTCGGCCAGCGCCGCATCGGGCTGTCCGGATTCGACATAGGCCCGCGCGCGCCCGACATGGGCGGCGGGGAGATCCTGCCGCAACGTGATCGCCTGGCCGTAATCCGAGATCGCATCGCTCCAGGCGCGCTGGTCGGCGCGCAGATTGCCGCGCGCCAGGAAGCCGAACGGGTTCTTCGGTTCGAGCTCGATCGCGCGATCGAAATCGGCGCGGGCCTGATCCAAGCTGCCCTTGCGTTGCTGGACATAACCGCGCGCGATCAGCGCCGGCACGAATTGTCCATTCAGCTGCACCGCCGCTTCGGCATCGCTGAGCGCCTGATCGATCTTGCCGCGCGCGATATCAAATCGCGAGCGGCCGGTGAAGGCCTTGGTGCGGTCCTCCGTGGAGCGTGCGGTATCGTTGATGATGCCCGAGCACGCCGCCTCGGCCTTGTCCGTCGGCGGCCCGCCGCAATCCTCGACATCGCCCGCACGGGCAGGACCGGCGAGTACAGGCCAAAGCAGCGCAAGCGCCAGCAGCTGTGGGAAACGAACGCCGCCGCTGGCGGCATCAATGCAGATCGAACGTGAACGCATGTGGTAGCCTCGGGTTGACCGAATGCTGCCGGTGTTAACGCGTCACTTGGTTCTTATGGTGATCGGCACTGAACGTATTTTTTGGAACCATATCGTGCGAAGCTATTGTTCGAATCCTGGCATTCGGTTCCCAGCGTCACGCGGAACGCTATCCCTGCGATCAATGAGGATGGAACAGCGCGGAACGCGCAGCTGCGACGCTCAGCCGTTCAATCTTCCGTCACCCATTTGGCGACGGTCATGACATCAGGCGGTTGCAGATAGCCGCGGGGCCAGAGATCGACGGCCCATTCCACCTTGGTCGCGCGCTCGACGAGGACGGCGGTGTTGTGCGGCGTTTGCGCCAACGAAAATCCGCGGTAGTGGGGATCCCCGACGTCATGAAACCTGAACAGGTTCCACGCCTGCATCACCAGCATCAGGCTGGTCGTGTTCCGCGTCGTGTCCCAGCAATCATAATTGTGCTTGTCGTCGTTGGCGCGGAAATCCGCTTTCGCCACGCGCTTGTCGGTGCCGAGGATCGGCCCCATGCGCCGGTCGAACCAGATCACGGCCTTTTGCACGGCCGCGCGTTCGGCGGCGGCATTGGCACGGCCCGTGGCCATGATCCTGGCCAGGGCCGCCCGGTCGGCCGCGCTGAAGTCGAGCATCTCGCGACGCCGGCAGACGAAGCCGTAACAGACGGTCATCCCCGTGGCCGACGGCGGATAGATCGAGACCGAGGTGTAGAGCTGCATGATGCCGGAGCTGAGCTCGGCCGCGCGGACCGGCATGGCCGATGGCAACGACAGCATGAGCACAGCAAGCGCGCCGGCAAATCCGGCCCGCTTCATTCGTATCGGCTGATCAGCATCTTTCATGAACCACTGCCCCAACTCGACCAAAGGATTATCGCGGGCGTGTCGCGATGCCAAGACATCCGGCGCATGGCTGTGGATCGGATCGGGGCATATCAGCCGACCGGCAGCGGCGCGTCGCGCTTGACTTCCTCCATCACCGCGTAGGTTCGCGTCTCGCGCACGCCCGGCAGCGCCAGCAGGGTCTCGCCGAGAAACCTGCGATAGGCGGTCATGTTGGCGACCCGCGCCTTGACCAGATAGTCGAAGCCGCCGGCCACCATATGACACTCCAGCACTTCCGGCGCGGTCTGCACCGCCCTGGCGAACTTCTCGAATACATCGGGCGTGGTCTTGTCGAGCAGCACCTCGACGAACACCAAGAGACCGAGGCCAAGCCGGTGCGGATTGAGCCGCGCGCCATAGCCCTCGACGAAGCCGTCGCGCTGCAGCCGCTTCAGCCGTTCGCCGACCGAGGTCGGCGACAGGCCGATCCGTTCCGCCAGTTCCACATTGGCAATCCGGCCATCCCCTTGCAGGATCGAGAGGATTCTGCGGTCAGTCTTGTCGATCTCTGTCATATCTGCGGTAATTCTCTAATTGGTCCTCATTTTCTAAGGCAAATCTGCTAATTTGTCTATCGAACTACGGTTCGCTAGCGCGTACGTGTTCCCACACAATCTCAAGGAACCGCCATGCCAGACCCGTCGCCGCCCCCGCCCCCGTTCAGCGCGCCCTACGCGCCCGACGACGCCGTCATCGCCGCCCGCCTGCGCCAGGATGCAACGCTCGGCGCGGAGGCGGAGGCACGGATCGACCGCACCGCGACGCGCCTGATCGAGGCGATCCGGGCCAATGACGATCCGCTCGGCGGGGTCGAGGACATGCTGCGGGAGTTCGCGCTGTCGACCAAGGAAGGGCTGGCGCTGATGGTGCTGGCGGAGGCGCTGCTGCGGGTACCCGACGCGCGCACCGCCGACCAGTTCATCGAGGACAAGCTCGGCCAAGGCGACTTCGTCAACCACGAGACCAGATCGAGCGCGTTCCTGGTCAACGCCTCGGCCTGGGCGCTCGGCATGTCGGCGCGCGTGATCCAGCCCGGCGAGACGCCGCAGGGCACGATCGGGCGGCTGACCAAGCGACTCGGTGCGCCGGCGGTGCGCGCCGCGACACGGCAGGCGATGCGGCTGATGGGCAGCCATTTCGTGCTCGGCGAGACCATCGAGGCGGCGCTGTCGCGCGCGCAAGCGCACACCGCGCGCGGCTCGCGTTATTCGTTCGACATGCTGGGCGAAGGTGCGCGCACCGCCGACGATGCCCATCGCTATTTCGAATCCTACGCCCGCGCCATCGATGCGATCGGCAAAGCGGCCGGCGATCAACCCCTGCCCGACCGGCCCGGCATCTCGGTGAAACTCTCCGCGCTGCATCCGCGCTTCGAGGCGGTGAGCCACGCGCGGGTGATGACCGAGCTGGTGCCGCAGCTGATCGATCTCGCGCGCCGCGCCAAGGCGTTCGACCTCAACTTCACCGTCGATGCCGAGGAGGCCGACCGGCTGGAGCTGTCGCTCGACGTCATCGCCGCCGCATTCGCCGACCCCTCGCTCGCCGGCTGGGGCGGCTTTGGCCTCGCGATCCAGGCCTATCAGAAGCGCGCCGCCGACGTCATCGACTATGTCGATGCGCTGACGCGTGCGCTGGATCGCAGGATGATGGTGCGCCTGGTCAAGGGCGCCTATTGGGACACCGAGATCAAGCGCGCGCAGGAGCGCGGGCTCGACGGCTATCCGGTGTTCACCCGCAAGGCGATGACCGACCTGAACTACGTCGCCTGCGCGCGCAAGCTGCTGGCGCTGCGGCCTCGGCTGTTTCCGCAATTCGCCACCCACAACGCGCTGACGGTCGCGACCATCCTCGAACTCGCCGACGATCCCTTGAGCTTCGAATTCCAGCGGCTGCACGGCATGGGCGAAGCGCTCTACGCCCAGCTCGGCGAGGACAGGCCCGAGATCGCCCACCGCACCTATGCACCGGTCGGCAGCCACCGTGATTTGCTCGCCTATCTGGTGCGGCGGCTGCTCGAGAACGGCGCCAACTCGTCCTTCGTGGCGCTGGCCGCCGACAATCGCGTGTCCATCGTGGACCTGCTGCGCCGCCCGGCCGAGATCGTCGGCGCCGACGACAAGGCGTCGCACGCCGCAATTCCGTTGCCGGCCGAGCTTTATTGGCCGCAGCGCGAGAACTCGCACGGCATCGAATTCGGCGAACGCAAGGCGCTCGGCGCGCTGACGTCGGCGATCGCGGCCGAACGGAAGGCTTCGCCTTCCGTCACGCCATCAACCACCGAGCAGGCGAATGCCGCCGTTGCCGCGGCGCGCCGCGGCTTCAAGGCCTGGAACGCCACGCCGGCCATAAAGCGTGCGGCGATCCTGGACAAGGCCGCGGAGCTGCTCGAGCAGCACCGCGCCCACTTCCTCGCTCTGCTGCAAAGCGAGGGCGGCAAGACGCTCGATGATGCGCTATCGGAAGTGCGCGAGGCGATCGACTTCTGCCGCTACTATGCCGCGTTGGGGCAAAAGCTGTTCGGCGAAGGCGAGACGATGCCGGGCCCGACCGGCGAAAGCAATGTGCTGGAGCTGCACGGCCGCGGCGCGTTCGTCGCGATCTCGCCGTGGAATTTCCCGCTCGCGATCTTCCTCGGCCAGGTGACGGCGGCATTGATGGCGGGCAATGCGGTGATCGCAAAGCCGGCCGAGCAGACGCCGCGCATCGCAGCCGAAGCCGTTGCCATGCTGCATCAGGCCGGCGTGCCGCCATCGGCGCTGCATCTGATCCAGGGCGACGGCGCGGTCGGCGCCGCGCTTGTGGCGCATCCCACCATCGCCGGGGTCGTCTTCACCGGCTCGACGGAGGTCGCGCGGTCGATCAACCGCACGCTCGCCGCCAAGGACGGCCCGATCGTGCCGCTGATCGCGGAAACCGGCGGCATCAATGCCATGATCGTCGACGCCACCGCGCTCCCGGAGCAGGTCGCCGACGACGTCGTGACCTCGGCGTTCCGCTCCGCCGGCCAGCGCTGCTCGGCGCTGCGGCTGTTGTTCGTGCAGGACGACGTCGCCGACCGCATGATCGAGATGATCGCGGGCGCCGCGCGCGAATTGAAGATCGGCGATCCCTCCGAACCGTCGACGCATATCGGACCGGTGATCGATGCCGACGCCAAGCAGCGGCTCGATGCGCATATCGCGCAAATGAAGCAGGAGGCGCGCGTGCATCTCGCCGGCGAGGCGCCATCAGGCAATTTCGTCGCGCCGCACATCTTCGAACTGTCGGCGGCCGGGCAATTGAAGGAAGAGGTGTTCGGCCCGATCCTGCATGTGGTGCGCTACCGCGCCGACAAGCTCGGCGAGGTGCTGAGTGCGATCGAGGCGACCGGGTTCGGGCTGACGCTCGGCATCCATTCCCGCATCGACGACACGATCGAGCACGTGATCGACCGCCTCCAGGTCGGCAATATCTATGTCAACCGCAACATGATCGGCGCGGTGGTCGGCGTGCAGCCGTTCGGCGGCAGCGGCCTGTCCGGCACCGGCCCCAAGGCCGGCGGCCCGCATTACCTCGCGCGCTTCGCCACCGAGCAGACGATCACCATCAACACCGCCGCCGCGGGCGGCAATGCGGCGCTGATGGCGGGGGTGGAGTAATACTCATCACCGACATGTCATTCCGGCATGGTGCATGGGCGCCAGGTCCGGAATGACTTGGTTGCATCGTGCCCCCCAGATGGGTCAAATGGCGGTCCGATCGGGATCATTGCTTGCGATAATTCCAGCTACCGGAAAAACACCAACAAGCGCCACGGGAGCGACGGCACGATGGAAAAAGGCATTTTTGACGGGCTCAAGGTCCTGGACTGCGCGAGCTTCATCGCGGCACCCGCGGCCGCCACCGTGCTGTCCGACTTCGGCGCCGACGTCATCAAGATCGAGCCGCCCGGTGCCGGCGACCCCTATCGCAATCTGCCCAATCTGCCCGGCTATCCATCGAGCGAGCACAATTTCGCGTGGATGCTGGAGGCCCGCAACAAGAAGAGCCTCGCGCTCGACCTTACCAAGCCTGACGCGCAGCAGGTGCTGTACAAGCTCGTCGCCGAGGCCGACGTGTTCATCACCAACATGCCACCGCAGGTGCGCACAAAGCTCGGCATCACCTACGATCATCTCGCCCATCTCAACGATCGGCTGATCTACGCCTCCTTCACCGGCTATGGCGAGAAGGGCGAAGAGGCCAACAAGCCCGGCTTCGATTCCAACGCCTATTGGGCCCGCTCCGGCCTGATGGATCTGGTGCGCGCGGACGAGGAGACCACGCCGGCCCGTTCGGTCGCCGGCATGGGCGATCACCCCTGCGCGATGGCGTTCTACGGCGCGATCGTCACCGCGCTGTTCCAGCGCGAGAAGACCGGCAAGGGCTCGCATGTCTCGACCAATCTCATGGCCAACGGCGTCTGGGCCAATGGCGTGCTGGCGCAGGCCAAGCTCGCCGGCGCCAAGTTCAAGAAGCGCAAGCCGCGCGAGGAGGCGCTGAACGCGGTCACCAACCACTACAAGTGCAAGGACGGCCGCTGGCTGATCCTGTCGCTGCTCAACGAAGACCGGCAATGGCCGACGCTGGCGCGCTGCATGGGTCGCGAGGACCTCATCGCCGATCCGCGCTTCGCCACCAAGGCCGACCGCCATGCGCGCTCGGTCGAGCTAATCAAGATCTTCGACGAGGTGTTCGCCGGCAAGGACCTCGCCGAATGGCGCAAGATCCTCGACGGCAATGGTCTCGTATTCGGCGTCGTCGGCATCCTCGACGACATCCCGAACGACAAGCAGATGATCGAGAACGAGGTGCTGGTGCGGTTCGAGAACGACACCATGCTGACCGTCAACAGCCCGATCTTCATCGACGGCGCGAGGAAGGTGCAGCCGCGCAAGCCGCCCGAGGTCGGCGAGCATTCCGACGAGATCCTGCGCCAGGCCGGCTACGACGAAGCCACGATCCAGAAGCTGCGCGCGTCGGGCGCGGTGGCGTAGCGGATCGATCTCCGTCGAGCGTCGCTTCAGCGCTTCATCCAGGCCCAGACCAGGGCCACCGCAATGATGCCGATGACGACCGCGAGCCCGATCGCCCAGCTGCTGACGCGGACGGCGCTGACCGCCTGGCGCTCGGCCTCGTTGGCTGCAATCTCGCGGTCGCGCTGCTTGTCGTCCTCGGGAGCACTCATCGGCCGGTCTCCGCTCAAGGCTGGGCTGTTCGGGGCGTGGTCGCGACGCGGAATGTAGCATCAAATAATGACGCGCAGCCGCTTCGGTTCCGGCGGAAATCACCGGCCCTTCACGAAGCACATGCCGATGTGCGAGGCCTTCCCGGCCACTTGGCAGGCAAGGCCCTCGGCGCAGGTCCAGCCGCGGAAGCTGCGGTCGGTCTCGGCGGGCCTCGCGCCCGGCAGATAGCAATGCGCGCCCCAGCCGTCGCTGTATTCGGTGCCGGCAAGCTCGGTGCTGCCGCGCTGCTGCGGCCGGTTGGAGAAGCCGCGCGAGAAGTCTGGCGCCTTGCCGTCGCGGAAGCTTGCGAGGATATCGCGGCGACGAGGCTGGTCGCCGAAGAAATGCGGCGAGGCCGGCACCACCGTGGAGTTCGACGGCTTTGCCGCCATCCAGTCGACGCCGGGGAAATGGAAGCCGCCGATGCCGCGGGTCTGGTGACAGCCGGCGCAGGTGACATCGTTGAGGCGCCGCTCGAAGCCGGCCAGCGACTGGATGTTTTGCAGCTTCGTTCCGTCGGCCGCAGCCTTCTGCAGGGCGCCGACGACGTCACCATCCGAGAACACCGCATTGCCGGCCGTGCCCTCGCCCTGCACCATGCCGAATTCGGGCTCCAGCTCGCTGACATCGAAACCGGTCGGCGTCGGCGCGACCGCTACGGTCGCGAGGAAGCGATCGGGGATCAGCAAGGTGCCGCGATCGAGCTCGGCAAGATGTTTGGGATCGAGCAACCACGCCTTGAAGTCGCGCCTCAGTGCCCCGTCCGCCAGAATGCGGTCGCGATCGATCTGGTTCTCCAGCGGCGCTTCGGCAAACCGTTTTGCCACGCCGTCATAATCGAACACTTTGAGCAGATAGTCGGTGCGGAAATCGCGCACCGCGGATTTCGGCGCGTGCGCGATCTGCAGATTGGTCTCGATACGATCGATATTGCGCGCATCGATCAGGTCGAGCGGACCATCCTTGCCGAGCAACTTCTCCATCGCCGGCCGCGCGCTGCCGGTCGCGAGCCAGCGCCGCGCGATTTCGCGGCAGCCGAGCGATGCGTCGTTGCCGTCGCCTTTCGCCTTCAGCACGAGGTTCAGCGTCATCGGCAGCCGCTGCGACACCGCGTTCTCGCCGATCGGCGACACATCGGTACGGGTCAGCCGGTAGATCAACCGGATCTCGCCGCAATCTTTCGGCGCCACATAGGCGCGGTCCATGCGGTTGACGATGCCTGACAGCACGAAGCGGACGTCGGAGGATTCGAAGTAGCGCGCGATCGAACAGCTGAAACGCGAAGCCGTCGCCGATGCCGATGCTCTCATTCGGCAGGCTTGCTTTATGCTTTGCGACATAGCGATCGAACTCGCGATCCAGCGCCTCGCGCACCGGGACCATCACGGCGAGCCCGAACAGATCACGGTTGGACAGCGGCGTGTCGGCGGAACGCTCCGGCGCGAGCATCCGGCCGAGGCTGAAGCGGCCGTGATCGAACTCGCGCAGGGTGGCGGGATCGATCACCGCCGTGCCGCGCTCGAGCGCGCGATCCTCGGCGGCACGTGCAGGCGCGGCGCCGCAGAGCAGAACGGACATCAGCAGAAGGCATTTCAGCGCGCGGCTCATGCCCCACTAACACCGCGCGGCAAACCCTATTCAAGAAAAAGGCGCTTCACATCGTAGTGAAGCGCCTTGGTGTTGTCGTGTTGCGGAGATCAGCGCGAAACGATCAGGCCCTTGCTGGTGACGACCACCCAACGGCCGTCCTGCTTGCGGATGGCATCGACGCGGCCCAGGCCCGGGACGGGGTCGCCCGCGTAAACCTCGTAGATGCCGCCGCGGCCTTCGATCAGCGCGCCGCCATTGCCGACGTCGCGCAGCGACCAGCCGTCGACCACCGGCAGGCGGCCGACCTCTGGCCTGGGGGCGGCCGGCGCCGCCGCGGCAGTCGCCGGGGTGATCGAGCCCGTGACCTCGCGGGCGGGCGTCGCCGCGGCGACGGTGGTCTGCGGCGCGGCGCGGAGCTTGTCGACCGCCTCGCTGAGCTTGTTGAGCTTGGCCATCGGCTCGGCCTGGGCCTTCTCGACCTTCTCGATCCGGTCGCTGGCCTTGCTGAACTGGGTCTGGCCGGCCCTGGCGGTCTGCTCGACGCTGGCCTTCAGCGCGGCGACCTCGGATTCGATCCGGGCGAGCGCGGCATCGGCCGCTTCCTTGTTGGCGGCGGCGTCCTTGGCAGCCACATCCCTGACGGAAGCAGCGGCGGGGGCGGCGAGATGGCCGAGCCCCGCGGTCGCGAGCGCACCGCCGATGGCGCCGGCCACGGTCGCCAGCGCGATCACCGCGGCCATCGCGCCGATCCGGCGCGTGCCGGCCGGCTTGCCCGCCGCCTTGGCCGCCTGTTCGGCGCCTGGCCTGGATGCCGTCGCCTCATGGTCCCAGGTGCGGTCACCCGGCGCCATGATCATCAGCTTGCCCGGAAAATGCGGCTCTTCCCGCTTGCCGGTCTCGACCTTGGGCACGTCCATATTGGTCGGCTCGACCTTGGCCTCGACCTTCGGCTCGATCATGGACTCGATCTTGGGGTCGATCTTGGGCGGCTCAACCTTCGAGGGTTCAACCTTGGGCGCGTCCATCCGGGGCGCGTCCGCCTTTGGCGACGTCTCTTCCTGCTCGGGCGCAAGCCGGGAGCTTCGACATCGGTCGCGGCCATCACGGGCTCGCTTTTCGCCGCCATTTCGGCGCCGGTTTGACCGCTGACCGGCTCGCTCTGCTGCTCACTCACGTTCAAAGTCTCCAGACTAGGTTGACAATTCGGTAACTTTTATTGCTTGCGAAATGGTTACCCCGCTCCGCCATTACCTAAATTTTAGGGAGTTTTCCGGGCCGGATTTGGGCGATGCTGCCCTGCGGCAATCTGCGCCGCTTCCGTTTGCGCGCGGCGCTTTCCCGATTAACATACCGTCATCTTCCAGCCAGAAGGCAGGAGAGCGCCATGACGATCGAGAAATGCATCAAGGAATTTGGTGTCGATGACGTCATCTTTGAGGAAGGCTCGACCGGCCGCGAGCTGTTTGTCGTGCTCGACGGCAAGGTCGACATCGCCAAGATCGATCGCGGAAGCAAGACTGTTATCGTCAGCCTCGGCAAGGGCGAGTTCTTCGGCGAGATGGCCGTGATCGACGGCTCGGCGCGCTCGGCGACCGCCATCGCCTCCGCGCCCGCAACGCGGGTGATGCGGATCGACCACGCCCGCTTCGTCTATCTGGTCAGCCAGCAGCCGGCGTTCGCGCTGATGGTGATGGATGCGCTCTCGAAGCGCCTGCGCGCATCCAACGCGGTCACTTACCGGACGGCGGCAACCCCATGAGCGACCGCAAGCCAAGCCCGTTCAAGACGCTGTTCGACGCCGAGGTCGCAACGCTGATCCAGGCCGCCGACGACGTCTATCAGATCCGCTTCAAGAACCGTGCGGCGAACGCCTATCTGGTGCGCGGCAGCAAGCGGACCATCATGATCGACGTCGGACTGTCGAGCAATTATCCGTCGCTCGTCGCCTGTCTCAACCATCTCGGGGTGACGCCCGAGATGATCGACATGGTGGTGCTGAGCCATGAGCATCTCGACCACATCGGCGCGGCGTACCATTTCCACGGCAGCGCCTACGTCGCCGCGCACCGGCTCGCCGCCAATAAGATCATGCTGCGCGACGATTTCTCGATGCTGCGCAAGATGTTCAACGAGCCGAACGTGCCGATCGATATCGACATCTGGCTCGAGGAAGGCAACCTGATCGACCTCGGCAATTTTCGCCTCAACGTGATGTACACCCCCGGCCACACCTCGGCCTGCATCACGCTGTTCGACCAGGACAAGGGCCTGCTGTTCGCCGCCGACACGCTGATGCCCGGCGGCGTGATGGGCGGCGTGTTCGGCTCCGGCTCGATCGCCGACTATATCCAGTCGCTGGAGCGGCTGAAGGGCCTCAACTCGAAGATCCTGCTGTCGGGACATGGCCGGCTGTCCGACACGCCGCAGGACGATGTGCGGATCGCGCTGCAGCGCTCGCACGGCCTGCTCGAGGACACCGCGCAACTGTTCGATGCACTCGATGCGCGCTCGAATTTCGAGCCGATCATGCAGTCGGTGCGCGACCTCAACAAGCTCGACGATTGAGCTCAGTTCCTCCCCGTCGTTGCGAGCCAACGGGTCGCAATGACGTTCGGGCGACCGAGCGCCTTCACATTTGACAAATCCGCGCCCGGCCTGTTCAACAGCGGCAACAACAACGTTGAAGAAACAGGGAGCGAGGATCATGAAGCTTTACGACTCGATCGGACCCAATCCGCGCATCGTGCGCATGTTCATGGCGGAGAAGGGCATCGAGATACCCAAACAGGCCGTCGACCTGCGCAAGGGCGAGAACCGCGAGACGGAACACCTGAAGCGCAATCCGCACGGCCAGATGCCGGCGCTCGAGCTCGACTGCGGCAACTACCTCTCTGAGATCACGGCGATCTGCGAATATCTCGAGGAGAAGCACCCCTCGCCCGCGATGATCGGCACCACGCCGGAAGAGCGCGCGGAATGCCGGATGTGGACGCGCCGCGTCGATCTCAACATCGCCGAGCCGCTCGCCAACGGCTACCGCTTCGGCGAAGCGCTGAAATTCTTCGAGAAGCGCATTCCCGTTGCGCCCGAAGCCTCGCCCGGCCTGAAGATGATCGCCGCCAACCGCATCAAATGGCTGAATGACCAGATGGCCGACGGCCGCGACTACATCTGCGGCAAGCGCTTCACGCTCGCCGACATGCTGCTCATTGCTGGCTCGATTTCGGCAACCAGGTCGGCCAGCCGCTGGACCAGTCGAACGCCAACATCGTCGCCTGGTTCAACCGCGTCGGCGCGCGGCCATCGGTGAAGGCGTAGACGCTCCAGCGTCATTGCGAGGAGCGCAGCGACGAAGCAATCCATTTCTCCGCTTGCGGTGAGATGGATTGCTTCGCTTCGCTCGCAATGACGTGGAGGGCGTTGGACCTAAATCACCACCGGCTTATCCGGCAGCTCATTCGGGCCGGCGGGAGGCGGGAAATGCTTTGCCAGCTCGCGCGACACCGCCTCGATCCCCTTGATCACGCCCTGCTCGAACCGGCCGGCCCGAAAGTCCGTTTCCATCGTGCGGCAGATCGCCTCCCAGCCGGCACGGCCGACCTTCGCGTCGATGCCGCGGTCGGCGACGATCTCGACGTCGCGGTCGGCGAGCAACAGGTAGATCAGGACGCCATTGTTGTGATCGGTGTCCCAGATCCGCAAATGCGAGAACACGTCGAGCGCGCGCTCCCGTGCAGGCTGATTGCGGAACAGCGGCACGCCGTCGAGTGCGCCCTCGACGACGAAACGGATCTGGCCGGAATGAGTGGCCTCACCGGCCTTGATCGCCCGCTCGATGGCGTCGAGCACGCGCGGTGGAAAATCACGCCGCACCCGCCAGCGGTGTTCGATCAGATGCTTGCCGATGCGCTTGATGCCCATGCCTACCAGCTCCCCGAGGCGCCGCCGCCGCCGAAGCTGCCGCCTCCGCCGCTGAAGCCGCCGCTGTCGCTCGAGCTCGAACCGCTGCTCCAGCCCCCGCCGCCGGACCAGCCGCCGGAATAACCGCCGCCGCGCCGGTACGGTCCCGAGCCTGCCGTCGGACCGCCGAAGTTCAATCCGCCGAAGATCAGCGCCGCGACGGCGGCGAACAGGCCGACCACCAGCGCCGTGGCGAGCGAGCCGGCCACCATCCAGGTGAAGACGCCGACGACACCGCCGGTCGCGACCGAGCCCAGCAACCGCCCCAGTATCCCGCGCAACACGCCGGCCACGATGATGACGATAAAGATTGTCACCGGATTGGCGAAGTCGACCAGGTTCGGCCCTTGCCAATGCTCGGGCTCCGGCGCCGGCAATTTCTCGCCATTGATCAGGCGGATCATCCGGTCGACGCCGGCCGAGATGCCGCCGGCGAAATCGCCGGCCTTGAATTTCGGCGTGATGTCTTCGTCGATGATGCGGTGGGTGACGGCATCGCTCAGCACGCCTTCGAGGCCATAGCCGACCTCGATGCGCAAGTGCCGGTCGTTCTTGGCGACGACAAGGAGCGCACCGTCGTCCACCTTCTTGCGCCCGATCTTCCACGCCTCGGCCACGCGGATCGAGAACTGCTCGATGGTTTCCTCGCCCGTGGTCGGCACGATCAAGACCGCGATCTGGCTGCCCTTGCGGGCCTCCAGATCCTTCAGTCGGTCGGTCAGCGTCGCGACATCGCTCGCCGACAGCGTCCCGGTCTGGTCGACGACGCGGCCGGTGAGCGGAGGCACCGCGACCTCGGCCCACGCCGGGCACACGAAGCCCAGCAGGAAGGCGAGCAGGATGACGCGTGCGGCGGTCATCGCGATGTGCGCACGCCGGCGCTATTTCGACGGCGCAGGGGCCGGCGACGGATTATTGAAATCGACCTTCGGCGCGGTCGATATTTCCTTTTCATTGTCGACCGTGAAGTTGGGCTTCTCCTTGTAGCCGAACGCCATCGCGGTCAGATTGTTCGGGAAGGTGCGGATGCCGACGTTGTAGTCCTGCACTGCCTTGATGTAGCGATTGCGCGCCACCGTGATGCGGTTCTCGGTGCCCTCGAGCTGCGCCATCAGGTCGCGGAACAGCGCGTCCGATTTCAGCTGCGGATAGTTTTCGGTGACGACCAGCAGCCGCGACAGCGCGCTGGTCAGTTCGCCCTGCGCCTGCGTGAACTTCTGGAACGCGGCCGGGTCGTTGAGCACCTCCGGCGTTGCCTGGATGCTGCCGACCTTGGCGCGCGCGTTGGTGACGCCGAGCAGCACGTCCTTCTCCTGCTGCGCAAAGCCCTTCACGGAGTTGACCAGGTTGGGCACGAGATCGGCGCGCCGCTGGTACTGGTTCACCACCTCCGACCAGCTCGACTTGACCTGCTCGTCACTGGTCTGGATCGCGTTGTAGCCGCAGTTGGTCAGGCTCAATGTCGCCAGCGCTGCGAGCACGGTCCAAAGCTTGCGCATGAAGATGGTCCTCCCCGGGTGGATTCTGCGTCAGCGTAACAGATTTTCGCCGGATAATCCCGTGCGGCGGATTTCGCGGCTTCTTTTGCGGATGATGACGCTTGCCTATCCCTGCCCGCGCCGTTCATCATGGCGAAAAAATCGATCGCGGGAGGATCCATTGGCGTCTGAACAATTCGAGACGATTGTTGTCGAACGGCCCGAGCCCGCGATCGCGCGGATCGTGATGAACCGCCCCGAGGCCCGCAACGCCCAGAACCTGCAGATGACCTACGACCTCAACGCTGCCTTCGACCGGGCGGTGCAGGACGACGCGGTCAAGGTCATCATCCTCGCCGGCAACGGCCCGCATTTCTCGGCCGGTCACGATCTCAGGCCAGGGGCCAAGAACCAGGCCGGTGTCGATTTCCCGCCAGTCGGAAATTGGGCGGCTTCGCCGAGCCCAACGCCCATGGCCGCTTCGCGCGCGAGCAGGAGATCTACCTGCAGATCACAAGGCGCTGGCGCAATCTGGCAAAGCCGACCATCGCCGAGGTACACGGCAAGTGCATCGCCGGCGGACTGATGCTGGCCTGGGCCTGCGACCTGATCGTTGCCAGCAACGATGCCGAGTTCTGCGACCCCGTGGTGACGATGGGCGTCTGCGGCGTCGAGTGGTTCGTGCATCCCTGGGAGCTCGGCGCGCGCAAGGCCAAGGAGATGCTGTTCACCGCCGATGTCTGGAGTGCCGACGAGGCGCATCGCCTCGGCATGGTCAATCACGTGGTGCCGCGCGGCGATCTCTCGTCGTTCACGCTGGCGCTGGCACGGCGGATCGCCGCCAAGCCCGCCTTTGCGCTGAAGCTTTCCAAGGAGGCGGTGAACCGCTCGATCGACATCATGGGGCAGCCTGCCGCGATCGATCAGGCCTTCGCGCTGCATCAGCTCTGCCACGCCCACAACCTTCAGGAATTCGGCATGGTGGTGGACCCCGCGGGCCTGCATCCCTCCGTCAAGAAAACCGCCAACGTGTAGCAAGCCAGATGGACCTCACCCTCAGCGACGAGCAGCGCCTGCTGCGCGAAAGTGCCGACCGCTTCGTGGCGGAAACTTTTACCCCGGATCATCGCAAGAAAGCGGCGAACGATCCGCTGGGCTATTCGCCCGCGATCTGGAAACAGTTCGCCGAGCTCGGCTGGCTGGCGCTGCCGATCAGCGAAGCCCATGGCGGGCTCGGCGGCGGCGCGATCGAGGTCGGACTGTTGATGGAAGCGTTCGGCCGCGGGCTGGTGTCCGAGCCCTTCCTCTCCACGGTCGTGATCGGCGCCGCGCTGGTTGCCGAATGCGGCACCGAGACGCAGAAGCAGGCGATCCTCCCGAAAGTGGCCGAAGGCGCCCTCACCCTTGCCTTCGCGCATTCGGAGCGCGCCGCGCGCTTCGATCTCGCTCATGTCGACACCACGGCCGGCAAGACGGCCGACGGTTGGCGCCTGAATCGGCAGCAAGATCGCCGTGCTCGACGGCGCGGCAGCCGACCAGATCATCGTCTCGGCCCGTATCGCCAACGCCAATGGTGCATCCGGCAAGCTTGGCCTGTTCCTGGTGCCGGCGGGGACTCCCATGCTCACTCTGCGCGACTACGCGCGGCTCGGCGGCGGGCGCGGCTGTAATCTTGATCTGAAGGACGTGCAGTTGCCCGCCGATGCGCTGCTCGGCGACGGCGGCGATGCGCTGCCCGCGATCGAAACCGTGGTCGACCGTGCGATGGCCGCGCTCGGCGCGGAGGCGGTCGGCATCATGCAGACGCTGCTCGACACCACGCTCGAATATACCAAAATCCGCAAGCAGTTCGGCCGGCCGCTATCGGCCAACCAGGTGATCCGCCATCGCCTCGCCGACGTGGCGATGCAGGTCGACGAGGCGCGCTCGATGGCGTTGCGCGCCGCGCTGATGGCCAATGCCGAGCCTGTGGCCCGCAGCCGTGCGGCGTCCGGCGCCAAGGCGAAGATCGGCAAATGCGCGCGCTTCGTCGCCGAACAGGCGGTGCAGCTGCACGGCGCGATGGGCGTCACCGAGGAGCTCGACATCGGCGCCTATTTCAAGCGGCTGCTCGCCTTCGATACGCTGTTCGGCAACAGCGCCCATCATTATCGCCGCCACGCCGCGCTCAGCGGCCGCGCCCACGCCTAACGGAGAGCGCACCATGGATCTCACCTTCAGTGCCGAGGAACGCGCTTTCGAGCAGGAAGTCCGCGATTTCATTGCTGGCAGCCTGACGCCGGAGATGAAGCGCGCCACCGCGCTGACGCCGTCGGTGTTCTCCGATCCCGACATCGGCATGGCCTGGCAGCGCGCGCTGCACAAGAAGGGCTGGGGTGCGCCGGGCTGGCCGGTGGACCATGGCGGACCGGACTGGACGCCGGCACAGCGCTGGATCTTCGAGGCCGAATGCGCCCGCGCCGGCGTGCCGAATGTCAACGTGATGGGCGTCAAGATGGTCGGCCCCGTCATCATCGGCTTCGGCTCGCCCGAGCAGCAGAACTTTTACCTCCCGCGAATTCTCTCCGGCGAGGATTACTGGTGCCAGGGCTATTCCGAGCCGGGCTCGGGCTCCGACCTCGCCTCGCTGAAGACCCGCGCGGTGCGCGACGGCGACGATTACGTCATCAACGGCACCAAGATCTGGACCACGCACGCCCATCACGCCAACCGCATGTTCGCGCTAGTGCGCACCAATGACGGCGAGCGGCAGCAGGACGGCATCAGCTTCATCCTGATCGACATGAAGACGCCGGGGATCACCACCCGCCCGATCCTGACCATCGGCGGTGACCACGAGGTCAACCAGGTGTTCTTCGACGACGTCCGCGTTCCCGTCGCCAATCGCGTCGGTGAAGAGGGCAAGGGCTGGACTTACGGCAAATATCTGCTCGAATTCGAGCGCGGCTCCGGCATCGCGTCGGCCAAGCTGCGCGAGGCGCTGAAGACGATCGCCGATCTCGCTGACTCCGAGGTCACCGGCCGCGCCATCAAGGACCCCGACATCGCGATCCGGATGTCGGAGGTCGAGGTCGATATCGATGCGCTCGAGATGACCGAGCTCAGGGTGCTGTCGGCGCTGCAGACTGGGCAGAATCCGGGCGCGGTGTCGTCGCTGATCAAGCTCCGCGTCAGCGAGATCCGTCAGGCGGTGACGCGGCTCGGCGTCGACGTGATCTGCCAGGACGGGCTTGCCGTCGAGCCGGCGCGGCCGTTCTACCGGCTCAACCACGAGCCGGCGATCCCCGAAGAACTGCTGCCGGTGGTGCCGGAATATCTCAACGGCCGCGCCTATACGATCTTCGGCGGATCGTCCGAGATCCAGCGCGACATCATCGCGAAGATGGTGTTGGGGTTATAGGGCACCGTCGTTCCGGGGCATCGCAGAGCGATGAACCCGGAACCTCGAGATTCCACAATGCGCAAGTGCGCATCGGGGTTCGACGCTGTGCGTCGCCCCGGAATGACGGCTAAGCAGCCGTCACCTTGGCGTCGCGGATCGCCTGCCAGATCTTCGACGGCGTCAGCGGCGTGTTGAGCTGGGTGATCCCGACCTCACTCAGCGCATCCATCACGCCGTTGGTGATGCAGGGCGGCCCGCCGATCGCGCCGGACTCGCCGCAGCCCTTGGCGCCTAGCGGGTTGGTCTTGCACGGCGCGGAGCCATCGAGCGTCACCGTGATCGGCGGAATGTCGTCCGCACGCGGGATGCAATAGTCCTGATAGCTCGCGGTCAGCAGCTGGCCTTCCTCGCTATAGGCCACGCCTTCATACAGCGCCTGGCCGATGCCCTGGACAACGCCGCCATGCACCTGCCCGGTCACCAGCATCGGATTGACCGCGACGCCGACGTCGTCGACCGTGGTGTAGCGCACCACCCGCGTGACGCCGGTCTCCGGATCGATCTCGACCTCGCAGATATGGGTGCCGTTCGGCCAGCTCGGCCCGTCGACATTGCCCTCGCTCTCGACCGAGAGCTTTGCGCCGTTTTCCTTAGCCGCGATCTCGAACAGGCTGATGCGCTTGTCGGTGCCGACCACGGTGAGGAAGCCGTCGCGATACTCGATGTCATCGACGGAGGCTTCCAGCAGGTTGGAGGCCTTGTCGCGCGCCTTGTTGATCATGTCGTTCGAGGAGACCGCAACCGCGGTGCCGCCGACGAACAGCGAACGCGAGCCGACGCTGCCGAAGCCGGTGGCGAGGTCCGTGTCGCCCTGGACGACGTCGATCTTGTCCATGGCGATGCCAAGCGTATCAGCGATCATCTGGGTGTAGGTGGTGGCGAGGCCCTGCCCCATCGCCATCGTGCCGGAATGCAGGATGACGCGGCCTTCGGCGGTCGCGTGCAGCGAGACGTTCTCGGTGTGGGCGCGGCCGCCGGTCCATTCGATGTAGCTGGTGAGACCGCGGCCGTAGAGCAGGCCCTTCTTCTTCGCCGCCTTCTTGCGTGCGGCGAAGCCGTTCCAGTCGGCCAAATCAGACGCGCGCTCCAACATGTGCGCGAAGGCACCGGAATCGTACACCTGCCCAACCGCGTTGGTGTAGGGCAGCTGCGCCGGCTTGATGTAGTTGACCTTGCGGATGGTGCGCGGGTCCATGCCGATCTGGCGCGCGGCGGCGTCGAACAGCCGCTCGACGATGAACACCGCCTCGGGCCTGCCGGCGCCGCGATAGGCGCCGACCGGCGCGGTGTGGGTCATCACCGACTTCACCTCGAAATGCACCAGCGGCAGGTCGTAGACGCCGGTCTGCACGAACGGGCCGAGCACCAGCGGAATGATGTTGGCGGTGCCCGACGAATAGGCCCCGGTGCCGCCGATCGAGCGCACCCGGTAGGCCAGCACGCGGCCCTTGGCGTCGAGCGCGAACTCGCCGGTCGAGGTCAGATCGCGGCCATGGGTGCCGCCGACGAACTCGTCGGTGCGGTCGCCGCGCCAGCGGATCTTCTCATTCAGCTTGGTCGCGGCATAGGCGACGATGCCGTCTTCCGGATACAGGCTGGTCTTCTGGCCGAAGCCGCCGCCGATATCGCCGACCAGCACGCGCACGCTGTCCTTCGGCCGCTTCAGGATCGATTCCGCCAGCAGGTCGCGGGTCGAGCCCGGGGTCTGCGACTGCACGTGCAGGATCAGCCGTCCGGTCTTCTTCTCGATCTCGGCAATGGTCGAGCGCGGCTCCATCGCCGACGGCACCAAGCGCTGGCTGACCAGATCGAGCGACACCTTGTGCGCGGCATTGGCGAAGGCTTCCTCCACCTTGGCGGCATCGCCATAGCTCATCGCGGCCACGATGTTGTCGGGCGCCTCCGGCCAGACCGCCGGCGCACCGGGCTTGATCGCCTCGACCGGATCAACCACCGAGGGCAGCACCTCGTAATCGATCTCGATCGCCTCGGCCGCGGTCTGCGCCAGCACCCGCGAGGTCGCGACCACAGCCGCGACGCCCTCGCCCGCGTAACGCACCACATCATGCGCCAGCAGGCGCCGTGGCGGCACGGTCATCGGCGAGCCGTCGGGCCGCTTGAAGATCGCAAGCGTCGGCAGCGTGCCGATATCGTCCTTGACGAGGTCGGCGCCGGTATAGACGGCCTTGACGCCCGGCATCTCCAGCGCCGCCCTGGCGTCGATCGCCTTGATGTTGGCGTGGGCGTGCGGCGAGCGCAGCACGTGCAGCCAGAGCGCGCCGTCCTGCGGCTTGTCGTCGATGAAATGCCCCTTCCCGGTGACCAGCCGCTGGTCCTCCAGACGCTTGACTGGCTGGCCCGCACCAAAACGCATATTGCCGGGAAGAATGTTCATCAGAGGGTCCTTCGAGCTTCCAAGAATTTCCAGAGAATTTGGCGGGGGTTTTAGCGGATTTTGGCGGCCTGACAACCACAGCGCCGGCCAGAGGACAGGCGTGTCGTCGCGCGGCGCGCGGAAGCACAATCCGGTGGCACGCGTCAGGCCAGTGACGACATTATTGCGCCCGGCCGATATCGACGATGGCGACCTCGACATCGCGCGCCGAGCCGTCGCGGTTCACGCTGAGCCGCACTTTCTTGCCGACCCCGATCTGCTCGAGCTGGTCGGCCAGATCGGAGAGCCGGTGGACCGGCTTGCCGTCGACCGCGGTGATCACGTCGCCGAGCTCACCGGTCGACATGTCGACCCCGCGTATCCCGGCGCGCTCGGCCGGCGACCCCGGTGTCGTGCGTACCACGATCAATCCTTCGGCACCGATACGGGTGGCGACTGCCTCATTCGCGGTCACGATGCCGATCCCCGGCGTCGGCACGCGGCCGTTGCGGATCAGCTCGGGCACCACGCGATTGACGATGTCGACCGGGATCGCAAAGCCGATGCCGGCATTCGAGCCCGACGGCGACAGGATCGCCGTGGTCACGCCGATCAGCCGGCCGGCGGAATCGAGCAACGGGCCGCCCGAATTGCCCGGATTGATCGCGGTGTCGGTCTGGATCACATTGGAGATCTCGCGGCCGCTCGAGGTCGGCAGCCGGCGCTTGAGCGCGCTGATGATGCCGCTGGACATCGATTGATCGAGCCCGAACGGGTTGCCGATCGCATAGGCAAACTGGCCGACCTTGAGATCGGCCGAGCTGCCGAGCGCCAATGACGGTGGCAGCTTGCGCGCGCTGCGGATGCGCAGCACGGCCAGATCGTAGTTCGGCGCCGTGCCGACGATCTCGGCGCGTACCGCTTCGCCGGAGGCAAAGCGGATCGCGACCTGGCTTGCGTTCTGCACCACATGGTTGTTGGTGACGACGTGGCCGTCATTGTCCCAGACAATGCCGGTGCCCGACGCCGCGCCGCCCTCCTGCTCCTCGCTCAGCGGATTGGCGGCGGTTTGCGTCACCACCTGCACGACCGACGGCGAGACCTTCTCGAAGATCTCGACATTGGCCTTTTCGGCATCCGACAGCGCGCCGCGCTCGGCGACCGCGCGGGCAGCCGGGCCGCTCCACGGCGCCTGACGGATGCTGCCGGCCGCGAATATCAGCAGAACGGCCGCGATCACGGCCAGGACAAGGATGGTACGCCGATTCATTGGTGTGCTCCACGCAACAAACGCGCTGACCAAGCGGAGGTTTCCGGCATGGCCAAGGCGGATTGCCCGGCATTTTGCCGCGCAGCCCCCCGACGGCCTCAGCCCAGATCGCGCAACGCCGCCTCGACCACCTTGCGCTGCTCGGCCGTGAGCGGCGCCTGCGGCGGCACGGGATCGCCGACGTCGTAGCCCTGGCTCGCGAGCCCGGCCTTGATGCAGGCGGCGAGGTTGAAGCGGGCAAACGCCTCGTTGATGCGCCACAGCTTGCGCTGCAGGGCCATCGCCTCATCCCAGCGGGTGCGGCGGCACAGATTGTAGAGCTCGACACTCTGCCGCGGGATGATGCAGGCCGGGCCCGCCATCCAGCCGTGGCCGCCGATCAGCATCACCGCGGCCGGAATATGGGCGGAGGCCGAGAACACTTTCAGGCTGTCGCCGCAACGGTTCATGATCGACAGCAGCCGCCCGGTGTTGGTCGACGCGTCCTTGATGTAACCGATGCGCGGATGCCCGGCGAGCCGCGCGATGACGTCAAGCGTGAGGTCGGAGCGCTGGAAATTCGGATTGGTATAGATCACGACCGGAATGTCGACGGCGTCGGCGATGGCGCGGAAATAGGCTTCCACCTGCGCATCACCGACCGGAAAATACGCCTCCATGATCGCGAGAATGCCAGTCGCGCCGCGCTTCTGGTAGGCCTTGGCCTGCGCCACCGCATCCGCCGTCGAGGTCGAGGCGACGCCGGCGACCACCGGCACGCGGCCCTGCGCGGCCTCGATCGTGGTCGCCACCACCTGCATGCGCTGCGCATTGTTGAGATAGGCGAACTCGCCGGTCGAACCGAGCGGCGTCAGGCCGTGGACGCCGGCCTTGACCAGATCGTCGCAGAGCCGGCCCAGCACCTCGGTGCGGACATGGCCGGCAGGGTCGACCGGGGACACCAGGTACGGAAAGACGCCGTGGAAATCAGCCATTTGCGAGCCTCGTTGACGGCGAGACATAATCGGGATCGTGCGCAAAGGGAAGCGGCGCGCTGCTGCGCAAGGCGCCGAGCACCGCTGCGAAATCCGTACCGGCGCGGAAGCCGAGCAACCGTTCGGCCTTGCTCGCGTCGTAGATCCGGCCGATCGATTTCGGCAGGCGCCAGCCACGCCGCGCGAACAGCGCCGGCGCATCGGGGAAGGTGCGCGCGATCACCCCGGCCGCGTCGGTCTTCAGGTCGGCGACATCGCTGCGCGCAAACGGCGTCGGCGCGCTGATCACGAAGACCTCGAAGCCGCGGATCTTGTCCAGCGCCACGACATGGGCATCGGCGGCGTCCTCGACGGTGAGGCGGCGGTACAGCAGCTCGGTCGCCTTCAGGTTCTCGCCATGGATGTCACGGATGGTGTCGTCATCCTCCGGGAAGAAGCGGCTGGTGCGCAGCACCGCGCAGTTCAGCCCGTGCTCGCGGCTATACAGGCGGCACAGCCCTTCAGCGGCGAGCTTTGTCACTCCGTAAATGTTGCGCGGCTCGAGCGGTCCTGTCGTCTCGTCGAGCCACACCGCAGCATGGCCTTCCTCGTCGCGGATCGCCTGCGAAATCATCAGCGAGGTCGTCGAGGTGAAGACGAAACGGTCGTGGCCGGCAGCCACTGCCGCCTGCAGCAAATTGAGCGTGCCTGTGACGTTGACGTCGACAAAGGCCTGCGGCGCGAACCGCGCGATATCAGGCTTGTGCAGCGCCCCGCCATGGATCACGGCCTCGATGCCGTGATCGGCGAACACACGCTCGACCACCGATCGTTCGGCTACCGAGCCTGTGACATCGGTCGCCTCACCCGGGACGACGTCGAGGCCGACCACGTCATGGCCGGCCTGTCGAAGCCGCGGCGCGAGGAAACGGCCGAGCCAGCCGGAGGAGCCGGTCAACAATATTCGCATGAATTCTGCCCGGCCCGCGCCTTTCAGAACACCTTGGCGATCGCGGCCTGCGCATCGCCCTGGATCTGCTTCAGATGATCCGGCCCGCGGAAGCTCTCGGCGTAGATCTTGTAGACATCCTCGGTGCCGGAGGGACGCGCGGCGAACCAGCCCGCCTCGCTCTCGACCTTGATGCCGCCGAACGGCTGGTCGTTGCCCGGCGCCTTGGTCCTGACCGCGCGCACGGCATCGCCGGCGAGCTGCGTCATGTTGAGCTGATCGGGCCCGAGCGCCTTCAGCGCGTTCTTCTGCTTCGGCGTCGCCGCCACATCGATGCGCTCGTAATAGGGAACGCCGAGTTCGGCGGTCAGTTCGCCGAACAATTCGCTCGGATCGCGGCCGGTCTTGGCGATGATCTCGGCCGCCAGGAGGCCGAGGATGATGCCGTCCTTGTCGGTGGTCCACACCGAGCCGTCGCGCTTCAGGAACGATGCGCCCGCGCTCTCCTCGCCGGCAAAGCCGAAGCCGCCGCTGCCGAGCCCATCGACGAACCATTTGAAGCCGACCGGCGTCTCGACCAGCTTGCGGTTCAGCTTCTTCGCGACGCGATCGATGATCGAGCTCGACACGATGGTCTTGCCGATCGCGGCGTCCTTGCTCCATTGCGGCCGGTGCGCGAACAGATAGGCGATCGCGGTGGCAAGGAAGTGGTTCGGGTTCATCAGCCCGTTCGAGCGGGTCACGATGCCGTGGCGGTCGGCGTCGGTGTCGTTGGCGAAAGCGACGTCGAAACGGTCGCGCATCCCGATCAGGCTCGCCATCGCATAAGGCGACGAGCAGTCCATCCGGATCTTGCCGTCCCAGTCCGCGGTCATGAAGCGGAAGGTCGGATCGACCACCTCGTTGACGACTGACGCGTTGATGCCGTAGCGCGCGATGATCGGCTGCCAGTAGTGCACCGCCGCGCCGCCGAGCGGGTCGATGCCGATCTTGACGCCGGCAGACTTGATCAGCGCGAGATCGACGGTGTTGCCGAGATCGGCGACATAGGGCGTGATATAATCGTGCAGATGCGTGGTCGCCGCCTTGCGCGCGCGATCATAGGACAGCCGCGCGACGCCCTTGAGGCCGGCCTCGATGTAGCGGTTGGCGTTCTTCTCGACCACGGCGGTGACGTCGGTGTCGGCCGGACCACCATGCGGTGGATTGTACTTGTAGCCGCCGTCCTCCGGCGGGTTGTGTGACGGCGTGATGACGACGCCGTCGGCGAGGCCCGCGCTACGGCCCTTGTTGTAGCTCAGAATCGCATGCGAGATCACCGGCGTCGGGGTGTAGCCGCCCTGCGCGTCGATCATGATCTCGACGCCGTTGGCCGCGAACACCTCGACCGCGCTGGCCAGCGCCGGCTCAGCCAGCGCATGGGTGTCGATGCCGATGAAAAGCGGCCCGGTGAGACCCTTCTCGCGCCGGTAATCGCAGATCGCCTGCGTGGTGGCGAGGATATGGTCCTCGTTGAAGGAATTCTTCAACGACGAGCCGCGATGGCCCGAGGTGCCGAACGCAACCCGCTGGGCGGGATCGCCGGCGTCGGGCTTGCCGGCAAAATAGGCCGTGACCAGCCGCGGCACATTGGCGAGCTGGGCGGGATCGATGGGTTTGCCGGCGGCAGGATTTGGTGCAGTCACGTGACCTCTCAGATCTGGTATCGCCAACCATCTGCGCAATGGTGATGCAGTGGCGTGCTACCATGGCGGCTTACGTTCAATCAAGCCGAGGGCTTTTCGTTCCTTGGCCACCGCAGCAATGCTTTGGCTTCTTGTTTGAGCATGATCTCCGCGCAAACGCTTTGCGTTTGTCGCGAGGGAAAGCCGCTTCGCACTTTGCGCTAACGCGGCCCTTCGGGTCCGGATCATGCTCTACGACACATCGATCTGCTGCACCTTCTCGCGCAATTCGTCGACCAGCACCCGCTTGTTCTCGGTATAGTCGATCGGCACCACGACAAGATGCACGCCGCCGCCGGAAAACGCCCGTTCCAGGGTCGGAACGATCGCATCCGTGCTCGCGATCCGCGAACCCTTGGCGCCGTAGCTTTCGGCGTATTTGACGAAATCCGGATTGCCGAAGGTCAGGCCGAAATCCGGGAAATTGTCGACCGCCTGCTTCCAGCGGATCATGCCGTAGGCGGAATCCTCCAGGATCAGGATCACCAGATTGAGCTTGAGGCGGACGGCGGTCTCGAGCTCCTGCGAGTTCATCATGAAGCCGCCATCGCCGCAGACCGCGAGCACGCGGTTGTTCGGACACAGCATCGCCGCCATCATCGCCGACGGCAGGCCGGCGCCCATGGTCGCGAGCGCATTGTCGAGCAGCAGCGAGTTCGCGAGCAGCGTGCGGTAATTGCGCGCGAACCAGATCTTGTACATGCCGTTGTCGAGCGCGACGATGCCGTCCTCCGGAATGACCTGCCGCACATCGTGCACGATGCGCTGCGGTGTCGGCGGCCAGCGGCCCTCGGTGGCGCGATCGGTGATCTTGGCCAGAATGCTCTGGCGCAGGCTGAGCAGCGCGCTGGCATGCGGCAGCTTCCCCTCGACCCGATCGGCCAGCAATTCAAGGCTCGGACCGACGTCGCCGATCACCTCGCATTGCGGGAAATAGACCTGCTCGACCGTTGCCGGCATGTAGCTGACATGGATCACCTGCGGCCCCTTCGGGCCCATGATGAAAGGCGGCTTCTCGACCGTGTCGTGACCGATCGCGATGATGAGGTCGGCGCGGTCGATCGCCTCGTGCACGTAGTCGCGCTCGCTCAGCGCGGCGGTTCCCATATACTGATTGGTGCCGCCCGACACCGTGCCCTTGCCCATCTGCGTGGTGATGAACGGGATTTTCGTGCGCCGCACGAAATCGCCGATCCCGGCAGTCGAACGCGGACGCGATGCCGCAGCACCAAGCATGATCAGCGGGCGCTGCGCCTTCAGGATCATGTCGGCGGCGCGGTCGAGCGCGGCGGCGTGCGCGATCGGAATCTCGATCGGATGCGGCGGTATCATTTCGACCGGCGCAGTTTCCTCGCCAGCGATATCTTCCGGCAGTTCGAGCAGCACCGGCCCCGGCCGTTCCTGCGTCGCAATGCGGAAGGCGTCACGGACCAGGGTCGGAATGGTCGCGCCGCTGACGATCTGCAGCGACAGCTTGGTCAACGGACGGAACGTGTTGACGATGTCGACGATCTGGAACTTGGCCTGCCGGCTGCTCAAAATGCCCTTCTGGCCGGTCAGCATCACCATCGGCATGGCACCGAGCAGCGCATAGGCGGCGCCTGTCGTGAGGTTAAGCGCGCCGGGGCCGAGCGTCGTCATGCAGACGCCGGGCTTTCCGGTCAGCCGGCCATAGGTCGCCGCCATGAACGCCGCGGCCTGCTCGTGGCGGGTCACGATCAGTTTGATCGAGGATTTGCGCAGGCTCTCGACGACATCGAGATTCTCCTCGCCGGGGACGCCGAATACCCGCTCCACGCCCTCATTCTCGAGGGCCGCGACCAGCAAATCGGAACCTTTGACCATCTCAGCCTCGCATCGTTGATTGCATGCCGCGCACGGAGCATAGCCGCATCGCGCGCCGCCGGAAACTGCTTCGCGATCTCACGGCTTGCGCGCCCTGATCCAGGCGTCGGCGGCGGGCAGCACGCGCGCGGCGAGATCGGCCGAGATGGCGATCGCTTGCACCGATCGCGCCACCATCACCCGTCCGCCAGTCGTCGATTGCGACGGAGCAAACGCGGCCAGTTCCGCCGCGTGCGCCTCATCGGTAAAATGGGTCATGAAGTTCGGCACGAACTGGTCGCGGAAGTTCGGCCCCTGCTTTGCCAGCAACGTATCGAAATTGGTCCGGATGAAGTCCCAGGCGAGCTGCGGCTGCTCGCCTGAGGACGCAACCGCGTTGATCATCCCCGTCACGATCGTGTCGGGCAATTCGTCGGTCAGCGTCAACGCCAGCGTCGCCCGCGCCAATTCGGCATCGCGGGCGCTTGCCGCCGCGAGATAATAGCGCAGCCGTTCATTGGTCGCCGTGCTGTTGCGCGCGAGCGCCAGCAGCTGGTCGTAGGTCGCCCGATCGGCGGTCACACCGACAACATGCGCGACGGCATCGCGCAATGCGATCGGAAGCGAATTGGGATCATCGACGAATCCCGCAAAGCGCCGCTTCGCTTCCGCCACAATAGCCGCATCCCCGAGATCGCCAAGCGTCGAGATCAGGCTTGCACGCAACAACGCAGTGTCATCGTCGCCTGAACCGGCGCCGTCCCATCCGACCCGATCGAACACCGGGCGCAGCTTGGCGCGGGCATAGGCCTGGATCACCGGCCGCTCGGTGCGGCCGCGCGACAGCCGGTTCAGCGCCGCGAATGTCGAGATCACCTGGTCCCACACCGCGCGTTGGTCACCGGCATCGAGCGCATCGAGCAGCGCGAGATAGGACGGCGCCTCCGCGCGGCCCGCCTGCACCAGCGCCCAGCTGTCGGTGACGACATTGAGACGGTCCGTGACCTGCATTTGCGGGAATGCGTTCAGCAACGCCGCACGGTTCTTCGGGCCGTACTCGACTCTGAAGTAGCCGACGTCGCCGAGGTTGACCTTGATCGCATCGCCGCAGGCGCCGGCCGGGATATTGGTGCTCCCCTTCAACAATATCTCGTCAAACGGCTTGCCATGCGCCGGTCCGACCGCAACGGGGATCTGCCAGTTGCGGGCCGGCAGCGGCGGATTGTTGGCCGGCGCGATCACGAAGCGATCCTGCCGCAGGGTCAGACGTTGCGCCATGCCATCGCAGGCCGCCTCGGCCACGACCAGCGGCACGCCGTCCTGCTCGGTGAACGAGGCGGCGATACCGGTGATGGTCTTGCCGCCGCTACTCTCGAGCGCCTGCCAGAGATCAGCGGTCGTCGCGTTGCTGTAGGCATGCGCGGCCATGTATTTGCGGATGCCGTCGCGGAACGCCGGTTCGCCGAGATAGTTCTCGAGCATGCGGATCAGCGCCTGCCCCTTGTTGTAGGTAATGGCGTCGAATGCCGTCACCGCTTCGCTGTGATCGGCAATCGGCTGCTGCACCGGATGCGAGGTGCGCCGGGCATCGAGCGTCATGGCAAACTGCTTCGCGCCGTAGCCGTTCAGCCAGCCCTGCCATTGCGGATAGAACTGCTCCGAGGCCTTGGTTGCCATCCAGCTGGCAAAGCCCTCGTTGAGCCAGAGATTGTCCCACCACGCCATGGTGACGAGATCGCCGAACCACATATGCGCCATCTCGTGCGCGATGATGGCGAAGATGCCGCGCCGCGCGGTCTCCGCGGAGGTCGCGGGGTCGAACAGCAGCCGGCTCTCGAAGAAGGTGATGCCACCCCAATTCTCCATTGCGCCGCCGAACCCGCCGGGAACGGCGATCAGGTCCAGCTTCGGCAGCGGATATTTGACGCCGAAATAGTCGTTGTAATAGGCGAGCAGCTTCACCGCGCTGTCGAGCGCGAACCGGCCCTGCCCGCTCTTGCCCTCCGTCGTCACCACGCCGACCGTGACGCCGCCGGCATCCGCTGTGACGCGCTCGAGCTCGCCAACCGTAAGCACGAACAGATAGCTCGACATCTTCGGCGTCGGCGCGAACGCAACCTTTTTGAGATCGCCGGCGACCGGCTCTTCGCTGGTCACGGGCATGTTGCCGACCGCGAGCAGATTGCGCGGAATGACGACGGTCAGCGCGAAGCTCGCCTTGAACGACGGCTCGTCCCAGCACGGGAAGATCCGCCTCGCATCGGCCGGCTCCAGCTTGCTGGAGATCATCCGCTTGATCCCGGTCCTGGTCGGGTAGTCGACCGAGAACAGGCCGGTGCCGAATTTGTTGATCTGCGCCGTGAAGGCGATACGCAGCTTGTGGCGGCCGGCTGCAAGCGGCCTGGCGAAGGTCAGCGTTGCGGTCTGCGCGGCGGCGTCGGTCGCGACCTCCGCGTGCTGCGCGCCGTCATCGATCGTGACCTCTGCGAATGTCGTGTTGACCGCGTTCAGCGTCAGCTGCGCGGTCGCCTCGCGTACCTCGATGTCGACGGTCTCGACGCCCGGCAGAGCGAGGCCCGTGATATCAGGCGTCAGCTCGATCGCGTAATGCAACGGGACGACCGTCTTCGGCAGCTTTCCGGGCGTGCGGTCGAACGAGAATGTCTGCTCGGCCTGCGCGTTTGCGGCCATCGCCAAAGCCAAGCCGATCGCAGTGGCAAGACGACGCAGCAGCGCCCTTCGGACATCGGTTGCAGGCTTGTTCATCGCGCGCAGCTCACGGGAATCTCGGGGATATTCGGATGTCATTGCGGAAGGACGTAGCAGGCAATCTAGTAGAGAAAATGTCGCCACAAAACTGACAACTCCGCGACATTGACATCACAATGGTTCGCATTGATTGGTACGCCGCTCGCCACGGCGCTTTGGCCCGCCGGCCCTTGTTGCTCAACGGCGGGATGGAAGGTTAACCTACGGCCCGCATTCCAGCCGCAACGTTCGGCGACGGGAGACAGCAATGTTCGGAAAGTTCTCGCGCCGGCAGTTTGCGGGCCTTGCAGGCCTTTCGGCGCTCGGTTTGACCGGCCCTGCCGAGGCTGCAAACCGTGCGTCACGGCCGGACGGCACGAACTTTCCCACCGGCTTCGTTTGGGGCACAGCAACCTCGTCCTACCAGGTCGAGGGCGCGGTCAATGAGGACGGCCGCGGCCCATCGATCTGGGACACTTTCACCCATACATCGGGCAAGATCGAGGACGGCTCGACCGGCGACCGCGCCAACGATCACTATCACCGCTACAAGGAGGACGTCCGCCTCATCAAGGATCTCGGCGCCAAGGCGTATCGGTTCTCGATCGCCTGGCCTCGGGTATTTCCCGACGGCACCGGCACGCCGAACCCGAAGGGCCTCGACTTCTACAACCGCCTGGTCAACGAGCTGCTGGCGAACGGCATCGAGCCCTACGCCACGCTCTATCATTGGGACCTGCCGCAGGCGTTGCAGGACCGCGTCGGCGGCTGGCGCTCGCGCGACACCTCGAAGGCATTCGGCGACTATGCCGGCTATGTGGCGCAGCGACTAACCGACCGCGTGAAGAACGTCTTCACCCTCAACGAGGTCGGACGTTTCCTCCCGTTCGGCTATGCGCTCGGCGTCGACGCCCCGGGGCTGAAGCTGCCAGCGGGCGAGGTGAACCAGGCGCGCCATCATGTGGCGCTGGCGCATGGCCTTGCGGTGCAGGCGATCCGCGCCAAGGGCCGTGCCGGCACGCGGGTCGGGCCGGCCGAGAACATCACCGCCTGCGTGCCCGCCTTCAACACGCCGGAGAACATCCGCGCCACCGAGACCGCGACCCGCGAGCTCAATGCAGGTTTTCTCGGTGTCGTCCTCGAAGGCAAGTACACCGAAGGCTTCCTGCAATATGCCGGCGCGGATGCGCCCAAATTCACCGCGGACGAGCTGAAGATCATCTCGCAGCCCAATGATTTCGTCGGGCTGAACATCTACGCGCCGCAATGCTACATCCTTGCCACCGACCATGCCCCCGGCTGGAAGCCGCTGCCGATGCCGGCTTCCTTCCCGCATATGAGCTCGGAATGGCTGCGGATCGCGCCAGAGACGATCTATTGGGCGCCGCGGATCGCCGCCAAGCTGTGGAACATCAAGAGCATCTATATCAGCGAGAACGGCACGTCCGGCGAGGACAAGGTGCATCCGGACGGGCAGATCTACGATCTCGACCGCATCATGTTCCTGCGCAACTATCTCGCCCAATTGCAGCGCGCGACCGCCGACGGGGTCCCGGTCCACGGCTATTTCCTGTGGAGCCTGATGGACAATTTCGAATGGATCTTCGGCTATGAGAAGCGCTTCGGCCTCTACCGGGTGGATTTCGAGACCCAGGCCCGGGTGCCGAAATTGAGCGCGGCGTTCTACCGCGACGTGATCGCGCGCAACGCGATCGGGGTGTGATCTATCCGGCCTGCGGCCGCGACCCGGACCACGCGCGCTTCAGCAGGTCGCGGATGCCGCTCTCCTCGATCGGCCTCGGATTCCAGTAGGGGTTCTTGGTGGCGAGCGCGGCGGCCCTTGCGATGCCGTCCTCGGGCATGCCGATCTCGGCGAGCGAGCGAGCGCGGCGCGCCGAGCCTTGCCGACAGATCGAACAGGCCATCGGCGGCGCTGGCCGCCCCAAGCGCCCTCGCCGCGCGGCTGACTGGATCGCGCGCGGCGGGCGTGTTGTAGGCGATGGTGTGCGGCAGCAGCACCGCATGGGTCTCGGCATGCGGCAGGTCGAACAACGCACCGACGGTGTGGCAGAGCTTGTGGTGCAGCGCCATGCCCACGGTGCCGAGACAGACCGCGCACAGCCACGCGCCATAGAGCGCGTCCGCGCGCGCCTCGAGATCGCGCGGCTGCGCAATCACATCCGGCAGAGACGAGGCAAGCTTCGCAATCGCCTCTTCCGCCATCAGCGAGGTGATCGGGTTGCCGTCCCGCGCGTACAGCGCCTCGGCCGCGTGTGCGATGGCGTTGAGGCCGGAGATCGCGGAGAATTTGGCCGGCATCGAGACGGTCAGGTTGACGTCGTAGATCACGGCCTCGGGCAGGATCTTCGGCGATGATTGCGTGGTCTTGACGCCGTCGACGGTCTCGCCGAGTACCGGCGTCATCTCGGAGCCGGCATAGCTGGTCGGCACGATCAGTTGCGGCAGGTCGGTGCGCAGCGCGATCGCCTTGCTGAGGCCGGTCGCGGCGCCGGCGCCGATCGCAACCACACCGTCGGGCCTGAGCTCGCGGACGATCTCCATCGCACGTTCGGTCACCGCGACCGGCGTGTGCACCACCGCGCCGTCGAACGATCCGGCCACACGGCCGCCGGTCAGGCCAGCGAGATCGCCGAGCTCGGCCTGCTGCCGCCGGCTCGCCAGCACCAGCGCGCGGTTGATGCCGAGCCGGTCGAGCTCGTCCGCCAGCTGCGCGACCGTGCCGACCCCGAACACGACCCGCATCGGGCTGACCTGGTAGGTGAACGGCTGCGCCATGGCGATCTCCGAAGCGTTGGTCAGCCGCGGCGCCAGTCGCGCGGCGTGCAGCCGAAGCGGTGCCTGAAACGCCGCGTGAAATGCGACAGGTCGGAGAAGCCCCAGTCGAACGCGATGTCGCCGATCGCGCGCCCGGCGAGCGCGGGATCCCTCAGATCGCGCGCGGCGCCGTCGAGACGGCGGTCCATCACATGGCTGGCAAATGTGGTGCCGGCGCGCTCGAACAGTTTGTGGACATAGCGCTCGCTGATGCCGATCGCAGCCGCAATGGCGGCAACGCCGAGGCCGGGCTCGCGCAGCCTGCGGTCCACGGCACGGCGCAGCGCAAGCCACGTCGCATCGGCAAGGCTTGCGCTCTCCGCGACGCCTGCGCGACCACTGCGCGACAGGCTGAGCGCGACCAGATCGAGCAGCACGCCGAACAGCCGCGCGTTGTCCGCATCCGAAGCACGGAGCGCGGATGTGTTCAAGACCTGCGCCGTCTCGGTGATGAGATGGCCGACGAAGGGATCATCCGAAACCCGCGCCGGCGCGACCTCGGGCGCCGACGGCAGCCGTTCATCCAGCGCCTCGGCCGGCACCCAGAACGAGGCGACCTGCAGCGCCGTGCCGCGGTCGTGCAGCAGCGCGAAGCGCTGGCCGCTGTCGAAGATTCCGACCTGCCCCGGCGACAGGCTGATCTCGCGTCCCGCCTGCTGGATGCGGCAGCGGCCGGCGAGCTTCAGATTGAGGTAGTAGCAGCGCCGGCTGGACGCGGCGATGTCGGCAGCGGAGCGCCGCACGACATGCTCCGGGAAGCTGACCCGGTTGACCGCGCCATCACCGAGCCCAACGGTCTCGACGCGGGCGAGGAAGCCCGGCGTCGCCGGCGGCTCCGGCGTCAGGTTCATGAAGGCCTGGCAGATCGCCTCGCGGTAATACGCGAACTGCTCGCCGGGCCTGGTGTCCGCGGTATTCCAGCTCAGCCTGCGCGAGCGATCCGCGGCGGCGATTTGCTGCATCAGTTCACTCCGAGCCCAGTCCGGTTCGCTCACAGCCAAGCGCGTTCCGCGGGTCCAGGTCAATATCCATCGGGAAGCGGATGAAACTTGCGCGTATCCCGGGGTCGTCCGGACGCGGCAATCCAGACAGGGAGGTACAACATGTCGACCTATGTTCTCGTCCATGGCGCCTGGCATACCGGCGCCGAGTTTGAGCCGGTTGCGGCCGCCATCCGCAAGGCCGGCCATGTCGTCCACACCCCGACCATCAGGGGCAACCGGCCCGGCGACCGGAAGGACTCCGGGCTCGCCGAGGCGATCCAGTCGATCGTGGATTATCTCACCGAGCATGACCTCAAGGACATCGTCCTGGTCGGCCACAGCTATGGCGGCATGGTCATCACCGGCGTCGCCGACGCCGCCGCGAACCGCATCCGCCGCCTCGTCTACTGGAACGCCTTTGTCCCGAACAATGGCGAGTGCCTCAACGACATGGTGCCGCCGCACTATCGCGGCCTGTTCGATGCCATTCACGCCGAGCGCGGCGACGGCTCGGTGGTGCTGCCGTTCCCGATTTGGCGCGAGGCCTTCATCAACGACGCCGATCTCGAGACGGCGCAGCGCGCCTATGACAAGCTCAACCCGCATCCCCTGAAGACCTTCCAGGACAAGATCGCGCTGCGCACCAATCCTGCCGAGATGCCAATCGCAAAGTCCTACGTGAACTGCACCGAGGACACCGCGATGCCGCACAGCCTGCCCTGGCATCCGAGGTTGTCGGAGAAGCTCGGACTGTTCCGCTTGGTCCAGGTGCCGGGCAGCCACGAGTTGTGCTTCTCCAACCCCGAGCGGCTGGCGCAGGCCTTCCTCGACGCCGGCCGCGATTAGCGGCCTCCGTTTCACCTCGCCCCGCGTGCGGGGAGAGGTCGGAACGCATCATTAGATGCGTTCCGGGTGAGGGGGAGTCTCCACAAACGCAGCTATCACCGCAGATGCGGGGACGGCCCCTCACCCCAACCCTCTCCCCGTAAGAACGGGGAGAGGGAGCGCAGCGCCCTTGCTGCTCGCCCCAATCCCGCGATGCTCTACGCCACCGCTCTGTATGCTGGCGCAGTCGCGAGGAAGCGGGCATAGGCGTCCGCATCCGGCGGGGTGAACTTTTCGACGAGCGGGTTGCGGCGCGACGCCTTGGTGCCGATGTCCGCCAGCAGCTCGTCGAAATGCTTGAAGTGGTACGGCGCGACGCACAGCCCGCCATAGACGGCCGCTGCCGGACGCTCGACGCGCTTGAAGTTCAGCATCATCGCGATGTTGTCGTGCATCTCGGCCGCGCTCGGCTGCCGCGCCAGCTGGCCGTCGGCGTAGCGCACCAGCCAGTTCGCGGCGAGATCGGCGCACAGCACGGTGCAGAAGCTCGAATTGAAGCCGACAAAGCCCATGTCGGGCAGATCGGGATTGGCGATCAGCCGGTACAGCCGGTACTGCCCGTCGGGCTCGACCAGCTTGTTCTGATACTCCTCGGGCAGGAACGGCACGCCGAGCTTGTAGCCGATCGCGAGCACCGCGACGTCGGCCGCGACGCGCTGGCCGCCGCTCATCACGATGGTCTTGCCGTCGTAATGGTCGAAGGTGCCACGCACCGCCCTGATCCGGCCGTCGGCGACCATCGGATAGAAGCCGGGGGTTGCGATCGGCACCGAGCAGTTGACGCCATCCTCGATCCGCTCCTTCGGCACCATGCCGCATTGCTTCAGCTTGAGCTGCATCTTCAGCATGCTTTCGAGCCCGCGCCAGTTCGCCCACACGAACGGCTTTGCCACGACATGCGCAAGGCGCGCCATCGGCCCGATGCCCCAGCTGGCAAACATCTGCTCCTGCGCGCGGATGTAGAGGATGCGCTTGAAGTTGACGAGGCCCCCGACGAAATAGGGAATCCGCCAGACCGGCTCGCGAAACACGATGGTGACTTCGCTGGCGCCGGAATTGACCGCATTCACCGCGATGTCGGTCGCCGATTTGGAGCCGCCGAGCACCACCACCTTGCGGCCCTTGGCAAGCGTTGGATCGCCGTATTGCGATGAATGCAGAATCTGCCCGCCCTGCGCCTTGAAGCCGTCCTCGCCCGCCAGCGGCAAGGCCTGCGGCTCGTTGAATTGCCCGGTGCAGACCGCGACGAAGTCGAAATCCTCGTGGCCGGTGGCGCCGTCGGTCGAGCGCAGCGCCAGCGTCCAGCCCGGCCTGCCGTCAGTGCGGCGCGTCATGCCTTCGACCTTGGTGTCGAACCGCATCGCGCCGTCGAGCCCGTGGCTGCGGGCATAGTCGCGCAAGTAGGCATGGACCTGCGGACCCTTCGGCCATTCCGGATAGGACTCCGGCATCGCCTTGTCGGTGTAGCGATAGAGCTCCTTCGGGCTCTGGGTCTGCACGTCGGGATAGGAGCGCGCCGGCTCCCAAACGCCGCCGAGATCGCCGCTGCGCTCGATGATGGTCACCTTGTGGCCGCGACCGGCAAAGGCCTTGCCGGCAGCAAGGCCGGAAATGCCGGCGCCGATGACGCACACATGCTTCTGCTTGACCATGAAACCGCTCCGAATTGAAATGAACAGGTCCAATTTCGTTAAGCGCACGCCCTCGTCATCGCCGGAGTCCAGCTCCGGCGATTGCCGCCTCGTGTGCGTATTGTCTGTTTGACCGCCGGGCTAGTCGTTGGCTTCCGGCGGCAGGAAGTCCACCTCGTGCTCGGCGGAGATACGCACCACCTCGGCGGGGTCCTGCAGATTGTGCAGCTTCTCGAACAGCGCCTCGAGCTTCTGCATCGGCGACACCCAGAACAGCGCCCGCGCCGGCTTGTCCGACTTGTTGAAATAGCCGTGCGGGATGCCGCGCGGCATGCGCACGAGGTCGCCGGCCTTGGCCTGCACCCAGACGCCGTCGAGCTTGAGGTCGAGCACGCCTTCCTGCACCAGGATGAACTCGTCCTGGGTCGGGTGGATGTGGACCGGCACGAACTGGCCGGGATCGCTGTTGGTTTCGAACGCGAAGGTCGAGTCGGTGACCGCCTTCGGATAGTAGATTTGGCCCAGGATATTCCAGGTCTTGCCGCCGTAGCCGGTGCCGGTTCGGGTAATGCCTTTTTCGAGCGTGCCCATGTCAGCCTCTCCAGTTTTGATGCGCAGTGCCGGCACGGAGCCTGTCGCCGGCCGGTGAGGCTGTCTAGCCGATAAACGAATCCACACCCGGCACCTTCATGCTGCAATGCGGGAGCATTGCGCCGGCCGGCTGCTGCCCAATGCCGTCGCATCGTCCTGACCGCCGATCGGGCAGATTGCACGACGAAACGGCGTTCCCCTTTGCCGCGGGATGCTCTAGGCTGCCTGATGTTTTAGACCTCAAACAACTCCGGACGGCCGGCGTGACTGCTGTTGGCAACGAGGTTTCGGCAAGCGCAAATCCGGCAAGCACAAGGCTCAAGGATTTCGCACGCGTCGCGACGGCGCGCGTCGATGACGCGGCGGAAGCGATCGGCCGCATCTTCTGTCCGCACGATCTGACGCCGGTCGATCATTCCGCGAGCGATTTCTCCGCGCATCACAATTGCGCCGACTTCGACGGCTTCTCCGTCAACTATGTCGCCTATGGCGGATCGGTCGCGATCAATCCCGGCTGCCTCGACCGCTTCTTCCTGCTGCAGATGCCGCTGTCCGGCTCGGCCGCGGTGCGGACCGCCGCGCGCGAGCTCACCACCGGACCACGGCACACGGCCTCGCTGCTGTCGCCGACCATTCCGACCGAGATGACCTGGCGCGGCGACTGCGCTCAGCTGATCTTGCTGCTCGACCGCAAGCTGGTCGAGCATCGCGCCGCGGCGCTTGGCGGCGTGGCGGTGAGGCCGGTCGAGTTCGATCCGGCCGTCGCGCTGAGCGGGCCGCTCGGGCAGACGCTCTCGGCCAGGATCGAGCAGCTTGTCACGGCCGCCGAGCAGCTCGGGCCGCGCAAGGCTTTGTCGGCGGTCGCGGCGGCCGATTGGCGCGAGTCGTTCTCAACGTCCTGCTCAACGGGCAGCGGCACAGCCTGAGTTCGGCGATCGATGTCTTCAACGGCCGCACCGAGGCCCAGCCGGCCGCCTTGAAACGCGTGCGCGCCTATCTGGAGAGCCGGGCAACCGAGCCGCTGGACCTCGCCGAGCTCGCGGAGATCGCGGGCACCGGCATCCGCGCGCTGCAACTCGGCTTCCGCCGTCACTTCGGCACCACCGTGTCCGAGATGCTGCTCGACATCCGCCTCGCCCATCTCAACGCCCGCCTCAAGACGGCGCGGCCGGGCGAGCGCATCGTCGATATTGCATTCGACCTCGGCTTTACCCATCTGAGCCGGATGGCGAGCGCCTACCGCGCCAAGTTCGGCGAGAGCCCGAAGGCGACCCTGCAGCGGCTGAGCTGAGCGGCAGTTCCGGGCGGCCCGGCCACGCCCTGCCCATCCGGCCAGTATCGCCGTCAGCCGCGACATCCCAGATTGAGGGAAGCCAACGGAGTTTCCCATGACCGAACCGAATATCCTGTCATCGCTGTCATCTGCCCTTGCGGAGACCATTGCACGCGCTGCGCCCGCCATCGTCTCCGTGCATTCGCATCGCGCGCGCGCCTCCGGCTTTGTCTGGAAGGTAGGCCTCGTCGTCACCGCCGACGAAGCGCTGGCCGACGAGGGCGAGATCGAAATCCAGTTCGCCGACGGCAGCCGCAGGCCGGCGACCGTCGTCGGACGCGACCACACCACCGACGTCGCGCTGCTGCGCGTCGAAGGCGACGTTGCCCCCGTCAAGCTCTCGACCGAGAACCCCGCGCTGGGATCGCTCGCGGTGATCGTCGCCGCCGACCGCGGCGCGCCGACCGCGCGGCTCGGCATGGTCGCACTGTCCGGCCCGGCCTGGCGCAGCCTGCGCGGCGGCGAAATCGATGCACGGATCGAGCTCGACGTCCGGCTGCGGCACAGCCAGCAGGGTGGCCTCGCGCTGAACGCCGCGGGCGAGCCGTTCGGCATGGCCGTGCTCGGCCCGCGCCGCGTGCTGACGATCCCGGCTACGACCATCGAGCGGGTCGCAGGCCAGCTCGAGAAGAGCGGCCGCATCGCGCGCGGATATCTTGGCGTCGGATTGCAGCCGGTCCGGCTCGACGATGGCCTCGGCGCGATGGTGATGAACGTCGACAAGGCCGGCCCCTCAGCCGCCGCCGGCATCCGGCAAGGCGACGTGATCATTGCCGTGAATGGCGAGAAGCTGTCTGGCGTGCGCGCGCTGTCGCGCGGCCTCGGACCGCAGAGCGTCGGCACGGTGGTCGAGCTCACCGTGCATCGCGGCGGCGAACCGCTGAAGTTCAAGGTGACAGTCGGCGAGAGGCCCGAGACGTGAGCGGTGAGCCGGCCAACGACATCGTCATCGCGCTCGAGGTCGACGACGCCGTCCTCGCCGACCGGCTGGCGACCCTGCTCGGCAGCGTCGACGGCCTGCGGCTCGCAGCGCCGGGCGAACAGGCCACGGCGGCGGTCGTCGCACGCAACCGCGAGGCCGCGGGCGCCGGCAACTTCGAGCTGACGCCGCGCGAGCTCGACGTGCTGGCGCTGCTGGCGGAAGGCGCGTCCAACAAGATGATCGCACAGCGGCTCGGGATTTCCGTCCACACCGCCAAGTTTCATGTCGGCTCGCTGCTCGACAAGCTCGACGCCACCGGCCGCACCGACGCCGTCGCCCATGCCGCGCGGCGCGGGGTGATCAATTTGTGATGGGTGGGATGACTGTTGTAGTGACGCTGAGCTGAGATCTCCCGTCGTCCCTGCGAAAGCACTAGCGTCTCTACACGGTTTTGGGGCGCGACAGATTGACTCGGTGCAGCAAGAAGTGGCGTCTCTGCAGCATGTTGTATGATTCTCTCACTGGCGCTTTGATTCGAAGGAGCGCCAGCGATGCAGCCGGATTTGTCTTTGGGTGAGTTCGGGGACGTTCGTCTCGACAAAAGGGGGCGACGCTTCTCCGGGCTATGCTTTGCACGCGCAGCGTCTGCTTGCGCCAGATGGCCCGGGGCGATTGGGCTGCCAATATGGCGTTCTGGCGGTTTGTGAACAACCCCCAAGTCACGATCGATAAATTGATTGAGGGCTGGAGCGCGCAGACGCGGACTGCGGTCAGCGGGCGTCATGTGCTGGCGATCCAGGATACGAGCGAGGTCAAGTTCCAGACCCAGGCGGGACGGCGGCGCGGGCTGGGCAAAGTCGGCAAGGGCAATGCTCGCGGCGTGCTGTTGCATGCGATGATGGCGGTGGATGCCGACAGCGGGGTCTGTCTTGGCCTTACTGGCGGCAACGTTTGGACGCGCAAAGGCAAGGTAAAAATCCCGCATGAGCGGCGCGCCTTGGCCGACAAGGAGTCGGCGCGCTGGGTGACGGCCGCCGAGCAAGGCCGCGACGTCCTGGCAGATGCCCGCATGATCACCGTCGTCAACGACCGCGAGGGGGATTTCTTTGCTCACTGGGCGCTGACGCCAGCTGAGAATGTCCATCTTCTGTCGCGTGCCATGCACGACCATGCGCTGGTCGATGGCGACACACTTTATCAGGCGGTCGAGCGGAGCCGCTTCTGCGACAACGCGGTGATCGATCTGCCGCAGCGAATGGATCGGCGCGGCCGGCAGGCCCATCTCTCGATGCGCTTCGGAACCGTCGTGCTCAAGCGGCCGCAGAGGCCCGGCGTCACCGACTTGGCGGAGGGCATCAAACTCAGCTTCGTAGAAGTGGTCGAGTTGCATCCGCCGAGAGGTGCGGAGCCCATTCGCTGGCTGCTCCTGACCACTCATCCGGTCGCCACCGTTAAAGACGCCTGGCAGATCGTCTCCTGGTACCGCCAGCGCTGGATCATTGAGCAACTCTTTCGCTCGCTGAAGAGCCAGGGTTTGCGCATCGAGGATAGTCAGATCGAGAGCGCCGAAGGCCTGATCAAGCTCGTGGCGGTCGCCACCAGAGCGGCATGTATCGTCATTCAACTCGTTCAGGCCCGCAACAGTGGCGAAGAATTGCCAGCTGAATTTGTCTTCACCGCAGAAGAGATCGAGACGCTCAGGGCCATCAACAAAACCATGAAAGGTCGCACCGAGC
The DNA here is from genome assembly GCF_051547665.1 of Bradyrhizobium sp. BR 1433. Classification (NCBI taxonomy): domain Bacteria; kingdom Pseudomonadati; phylum Pseudomonadota; class Alphaproteobacteria; order Hyphomicrobiales; family Nitrobacteraceae; genus Bradyrhizobium; species Bradyrhizobium sp. BR 1433. The sequence continues at coordinate 6,577,059 of NZ_JBPUGG010000001.1, read as the reverse complement.
TTCAGAAAAACCACCATCGCCCCAACACTCTTGCTTGGGCGGCATGGATCATCGCAAAACTCGGCGGATGGACCGGCTACGCCTCCCACCGTCCACCTGGACCAATCACCTTCCACACCGGAATGGCCCGCTTCCAAATCCTCGCAAATGGCCCGACAAACGTGTAGATGCACTAGTGCGAAAGCAGGGACCCGTACGCCGCGGCGGATGTTGCAGGCGGGGCTCGTCATTGTCGTCCTGGCGGAAGCCGGGACCTTAACCACCGCATTTGACGGTGAACGAGATCGTGGCCCTAGCGTCGCGCAACAGTGCGCACTTGGGGTAATGGGTCCTGGCCTTCGCCAGGACGACTGCGAATCTTTCGTGCGCACTCGTCTGCTTCACGCAGCCACTGCACAGCAACCCCAAATCAGCGATTTGGAAAATTCCGCCCTGCGGACACCCGACTCAGTATTCGACCGGATACAGACGCCTTCACGATCTGGCTATGCAATCTTCAGCCAACAAGAAGAAACGGCATGAAGAAGCTGATCGGTCGTCATCGGGACATTCAATACACACTCACCAACATCGAACCCGACCTCTGGGCCTGGTCGTTCGACATCAACGGCAAGACCAAGCAAGGCACCACGCGCGCGCGGCTCGACCTGCTGGCGCGGCGGCGCGTCTGCACGCTGATCGATCGCGAGTTGAAACGCGCGGAACGTACCAGGCCCAACGAGCCCGACTGATCGCTCTCCCCGGTGAAGGTCCATTGGACGGGCCGCGCCTATCAGAAATGAAAACTCCCGCAGCGCCGGCTGCGGGAGTTGTTGGCATCGGTGACCGCGGGGAGGTCCAACCACCGATACCGACATTCGCTGACCCTGGTCAGGCTGTTTTGGCGAACATCGTCAGCACGCCATCGGCGATGTTGATAGCGACGACCTGCGACGAAGTCAGGCCCTTGGCCTTGAGCGCGGAGACCGCCTGCGGTGTCGCGTCAATCGACTTCCGAAGCGACTGGATGTCGTCCTCCTTGGTCTTTGCCATCGCATCCTCGATCTTCGATCGCATCTCGGGCTTGAGGTCCTTGATGTCGACGACCTGTATGCTCCGGATGACAGTGGACTGATCAGATGATTGCGGCGGCGCATTGGGTTGCGTGCCTTGCGCTTGCACCAAGGCGGGCGTTCCGAGGACGAGCGCGGCAACAGTGACGAATGCTGTGAGATTGCGCATGGTCGATTCCTTTTCGAGGTCAGCAAGCGATAAAACCTACGCGCGAAGTTTGGCTGGCGTCTGATTTTTCCGTGGCCATTCATTGGAGCCAATGCGACCGCAATGCGGGCGTCGAAGCCCGCTCAGCCGCAGCGCCGACGTCCAGCGCGTCGGCCTGGGCGCGACGGACTACAATGCGATGGTGGAAATAGCGATCTCGAGCCGTGGTCCGGCATACCGCTTGTCATCCGGCCCACTCTCGCCGCACCCGATGTTCCAGACCGCCGGCCATGCGAACCGCTCGAGCCCCGTTGCCGATATCGCCGCGCACGACGTCCAGCGCGTGTCACCGCTGCGTCGCCACAGCACGCCGCCCGGTCCCATGTCCGGATAGAAGGCGATGTCGAGGTTGAAATCGCTGTTGGCACCGAGATCGGGACCGATCCAGTAATAGGGACTGCGTCCACGCTCGCGTCCAAGGATCAAGGTGAGCGTCTGATTCGGCCCGCGCAAGCCAAGCCAGAGCGGTGCGATCACGCCGGGCGCGGGCGTGCAGAGCAGCGTTTGTGGCGCGGCGGTTCCCGCGGCGGTGCGGCCCGCCAGTTTCAGCGCGATGACCGTCGCGGGCGCCAATGTCCCCGACAGCGGTGCCGGGCTGGTCCCGCGCGGCAGCGGCGACCACGCGGCCTGGTCCAGCGATGGCAGCGGCCATGCCAGCTGCTCGCGCGCCACACCTTCGGTATCGAGCACCTGATAGCGGAACCCATCCTGATCGAGCGCGGCCTGCACGCAATGCAGATACTCGACGCCTTCGGGCATCCGGTGCGCGGTGCCGGCGCCCGCCGTGCAGACCTGCAGCACACCGCGATGAACCTGGACGTCGAATGCGAGAATGTGGCTGCACAGATAGGCGGTGACATCGGCGCGGACGAGGATATCCCAGAAGCGCTCGCGGTATTCGTGGCCGATCTCGCGCTGATAGCTGCCGCTGTAGCCGTTGATGGGGTACACGGGATGATGGCCCAGCACCAGCTTGTGCCTGGCGTCCTTGTGCTGTGCGAGGACCGCTTGCAGCCAGTCGGTCTCGACATGCCCCTCGCCGCCGAGGCCACTCCACAGCGTGTGCACGAACACCATCACGAGATCGTCGCGGCGAACCCAGTAGGACAGCCCCTCCTGACCGGGCGGGCCGTTGCGCGGCAGCTGCAGCACCTCGCGGAACACCGCCTCGCTCATCTCGTCATAGGTGGTGTGGTTGCCGGTCGTGTGCCACAGCGGCACCGCGCGCCGGTCGAACCAGGACATCTCGACCTCGAACCAATGCCGCCATTGCGCGCGCAGCGCGTCGGCATCGGCGGTGAGGCCGATGATCTCGTCGCCGGGGAACAGAATGAATTCGGGCGCAGGATGCAGCCGGCGCACCACGTCGTTCACCGACGCGAAGGTGCGCTCATGCAGCGCGCCCGGAACGCCCGAGCAGGCATCGGCATAGATCACGAACTGGTGGCCCGAATTTCTCGGTAACAGAGACGGAATTGCATCATCCATGGTCGGACCACGTCCTCACATCATAGAGGAAGGCAGACTAATCGCTCAAGGCAGACATTCGCAGGCGCAAGGTTGCAGGCAGCCGGGGCTTTTGAGATCGTGTGTCACGCATTGCATTCGTCCCATGACAAGGAGTTCCGGCGTGGCCATCCTCAAGGACCTCAGCATCGGATTCTACAAGATCCCGCTTCCGGTGGTGCTGAGCGACAGCACGCATGGCGAGATCAAGGCGTTCGAGCTCGTCACGATCCGCGCCCGCGATGCCGACGGCGCCGAAGGCACCGGCTACACCTACACGGTCGGCCGCAATGGCGGCGCCATCGCCGATATCCTGAGCCGCGAAGTCGGCGAGATCGCGCGCGGGATGGAGGCCGACGACACCGAGCAGCTTTGGCACAAGGTGTGGTGGGCGCTGCATTATGGCGGCCGCGGCGGGCCGGCGGTGCTGGCGCTGTCCGCGCTCGACATCGCGTTGTGGGACCTCAAGGCGCGGCGGGCATCGCTGCCGCTGTGGCGGCTGCTCGGCGGCTTCGACCGTCGCGTGCCCTGCTATGCCGGCGGCATCGACCTCGATCTGCCACTGGATGGTTTGCTGAAGCAGACCGACGACAATCTGGCCAAGGGCTTTCGCGCCATCAAGATGAAGGTCGGCCGGCCGAGCCTTGCGTCCGACGTGGCGCGCGTGAAGGCGATGCGCGGCCATCTCGGCGACGAGTTTCCGCTGATGGCCGACGCCAACATGAAATGGACCGTCGAAGAAGCGATCCGCGCCGCGCGCGCCCTGCAACCCTTCGACCTGACCTGGATCGAGGAGCCGACGATTCCGGACGACGTCGCGGGACACGCTCGCATCGTGCAGGCCGGCGGCGTGCCGATCGCGGCCGGCGAGAACCTGCGCAGCCTGTGGGAGTTCAAGCCGTATATCGCCGGCGGCGCGCTGTCCTATGCCGAGCCCGACGTCACCAATTGCGGCGGCGTGACCAGCTTCATGAAGATCGCCCGGCTCGCCGAGGCCTTCAATATTCCCGTCACCAGCCATGGCGCGCATGACATCACCGTGCATCTGCTGGCGGCGTGCCCGAACCGGTCGTATCTCGAGGCGCACGGCTTCGGCCTCGACCGCTATATCGAGCACCCGCTGGTTCTGGAGCAGGGCATGGCGATCGCGCCGGATCGCCCGGGTCACGGCATCGCCTTCGACTGGAAAGGCCTGGAGCGGCTCAGCGCCGCCTGACGCAGAAACATTTCTGCACACCAAGACGTGACATTCGGAAAAGCAGGTCTGCCGGCGCGCGCTAGGCGGCGTCGCGACAAGCTGCTAGCGTTTCGCGCTTCAGATTGCCCAAAGCGCGATGAGATCATCGCGCTTTGGCTTGTCCTGAGCATGATCTTTTCGGAAAACCGCTTCACACTTTTCCGGATCATGCTCTAGCGTTAAGGGATCGGAGCAAATGGACAACCGTAGTGATGTTTGGCGCGGCGTCGACGCGATCAAGCCGCGTTTCATCGAATTGAGCGACCGGGTCTGGGCGATGCCCGAGGTCTGCTACACCGAGGCGCGCTCATCCGCCGAACATCTGGCCGAACTGCGCCATCAGGGTTTTCGCATCACCGAGAACGTCGCCGAGATCCCGACCGCGGTGATGGGCGAATGGGGCGAAGGCGGCCCGGTGATCGCCTTCCTCGGCGAATATGACGCCCTGCCCGGGCTCAGCCAGGAGGCCGGAATCGCCGAGCATCGCCCGATCGAAAGCGGCGGCCACGGCCATGGCTGCGGACATAATCTGCTCGGCTCCTCCGCGCTGCTCGCCGCGACCGCGGTGAAGGACTGGCTGGCCGCCAACAAGGTGCCGGGGCGCGTGCGCTATTACGGATGTCCCGCCGAGGAAGGCGGCGCGGCAAAGGCCTTCATGGTGCGCTGTGGCGCGTTCGAGGACGCCGACATCGCCATCACCTGGCATCCGCACAGTTTTTGGGAGGTGGCGGTGACGCCGTCGCTCGCCAATACCCGCGCCGATTTCACCTTCACCGGGCGCACCTCGCATGCGGCAGCCTCGCCGCATCTCGGCCGCAGCGCGCTCGATGCGGTGGAATTGATGAATGTCGGCGTCAACTACATGCGCGAGCACATGCCGAGCGACGCGCGGGTGCACTACGCGCTGCTCGACACCGGCGGCATCGCGCCCAACGTGGTGCAGGCCCATGCCCGGGTGCGCTATTCGATCCGCGCCCGCGACCTGCCCGGCATGAACGAACTGGTCGAGCGCGTGCACAAGATCGCGCAGGGCGCGGCGCTGATGACCGAGACCAAGGTGGATATGAAGATCATCTCCGCGGTCTCCAACATCCTGCCCAACACGCCGCTTGAACAGACGCTACACGGGATCATGGAAGAGCTCGGCCCGCCGCATTTCGACGATGCAGACAAGGATTTCGCCGGCAAGATCCGCGCGACCCTGACCGACAAGGACATCGCTTCGGTCTATTACGCGATCGGCATGGAACCGACCGACCGGCCGCTCGCCGATTTCCTGGTGCCGATCGACGCCAAGCGCAATCCGCTGATCGGCTCGACCGACGTCGGCGACGTCAGCTGGGTGGTGCCGACCGTGCAGGTCCATGCACCGACGGTTGCAATCGGCACGCCGTTCCACACCTGGCAGGTTGTGGCGCAGGGCAAGACGCCGGCCGCGCACAAGGCGATGGTGCAGGCCGCCAAGGCGATGGCAGGCCTCGGCGTCAAGGCGCTGATGGAGCCGGAGCTGATCGCGGCCGCCAAGGCCGACCTCAAGAAGCGGACCACAAGAACGCCCTATGTCAGTCCGCTGCCGGCGAATGTTGCACCGCCGTTGGACATGTCGATCGCCTGAGAACCGCGTGTGCGGGCCGGACCTGCTCTCCGGGATCAAGCAATCGCATATCCCCATCGTCATGGCCGGGCTTGTCCCGGCCAACCACGACTTTCTCACGCGAAAACGGAGACGTGGATGCCCGGCAGAAGGCCGGGCATGACGAGTTTGTGGACGGATCGCTTCAAACGCGAACTCCGGCCTGCGTGGCAAAAAAGCATCTCGGAACAAAGGATAACGAACAAATTTTCCGCACTGCGAGGCGCGCAAGGGCGCGCTTTTGGCGCCGATCTGCTGAACCGGTGTGCGGCAAGGGGAGGTTCTGCACAAGCGATAGCCAAAAGACCTAGGCGCTGAAGGGCGGGAGGCGTTGACCTTCGCGGTCATTCGGTGTGCCATCCTGCCGCCAACACGGCGGCCGGTTCCACGGCCCGCCGCAATAACCAATTGAGCCGGACCGAGGGGACAATGTTCGACAGGAATCTGCGTGGCATGATCGACGACGTGAAGGACGGGCGGATGGATCGCCGCGCCTTCGTCAAGCGAATGATTGCCGTCGGCCTCACCGCGCCGATGGCCAACCAGATCCTTGCGATCGGCGGCGTCGCGATGGCGCAGAGCCCGAATCCCTACAAGCCGAACAAGCGCGGCGGCGGCGGTCCGCTGAAGCTGTTGTGGTGGCAGGGCCCCACCCTGCTCAATCCGCACTTCGCCACCGGCACCAAGGACCAGGACGGCTCGCGGCTGTTCTACGAACCGCTGGCAAGCTGGGACGTCGACGGCCATCTCAACCCGATCCTCGCCGCCGAAATCCCCTCGATCCAGAACGGCGGGCTTTCCAAAGACGCCAAGTCGGTGGTCTGGAAACTCAAGCCCGGCGTCAAATGGCATGACGGCAAACCCTTCACCGCCGACGACGTCGTGTTCAACTGGGAATATGCCACCGACCCCGCGACCGCAGCCGTCTCGAGCGGCACCTATTCCGGCATGACCGTGGAGAAGGTCGACGACCTCACGGTCCGCATCAAGTTCAAGGATCCGACGCCGTTCTGGGCCAACGCGTTCGTCGGCGCCTATGGCTGCATCATCCCGAAACATCTCTTCGCGGAGTACAAGGGCAGCAAGTTCGCGCGAGGCGCCGAACAATCTGAAGCCGGTCGGCACCAGCCCCTACAAGTTCGTCGAGTTCAAGCCGGGCGATCTGGTGCGCGGCGAGATCAACCCCGATTACCACATGCCGAACCGGCCCTATTTCGACACGATCGAGATGAAGGGCGGCGGCGATGCGGTGTCGGCGGCGCGCGCGGTGATCCAGACCGGCGAATATGACTTCGCCTGGAACATCCAGGTCGAGGACGAGGTGCTGCTGCGGCTGGAAAAGGGCGGCAAGGGCAAGACGCTCTATGCCGTCGGCGGCGACATCGAATTCATCGCCATCAACTTCACCGACCCGAACACCGAGGTCGACGGCGAACGCTCGTCGATCAAGACCAAGCATCCGATCCTGTCGGATCCGGCGGTGCGCAAGGCGCTGGCTCTGCTGGTCGACCGCGACTCCGTGAAGAAGGTGATCTACGGCCGCGCCGGCCGCGCCACCGCCAATTATCTCAACGGCCCCGAGGAGTTCGTTTCCAAGAACACCAGATGGGAGTTCTCGGTCGAGAAGGCGAGCGCGCTGCTCGAACAGGCCGGCTGGAAGGTCGGCTCCGACGGCATCCGCGAGAAGGACGGCAAGAAGCTGAAGCTGCTGTACCAGACCTCGATCAACGGCCCGCGGCAGAAGACCCAGGCGATCGTCAAGCAGGCCTGCCAGAAGGCCGGCATCGACGTCGAGCTGAAGTCGGTGGTGGCCTCGGTGTTCTTCTCCTCCGACGTCGCGAACCCCGACACCTATTCCAAGTTCTACGCCGACATCGAGATGTTCCAGATCCCGATGACACAACCCGACCCGGGCCTGCACATGCGCCGCTATCTGTCGCGCAATGTCGCGACCAAGGAGAACAAGTGGCAAGGGCAGAACTTCCCGCGCTGGGTCAACAAGGATTTCGACGCCGCGATCGAGGCGGCCGATACCGAGACCGATCCGATCAAGCGGGCCGAGCTCTACATCAAGTGCAACGATCTGATGTGGCAGGACACGGTGGTGATCCCGGTGATGCACCGCCTCGCGGTGGAAGCCTGCTCCAACACGGTGCGGCCCGCGCTCTCCGGCTGGGCCAACCAGACCGACAATCTGCAAGACTGGTATCGTGAAACCTGAGACACGGGGACAGGTTCGGAGTTTGAGTAGGTGCATCTTCTCCCTCTCCCCGTTCTTACGGGGTCGAGACGAGCGGAGCTCGCTCTTGGAGGGTTGGGGTGAGGGGCTTTCGCAGCAAACACCGTGAAAGATGAGTTCGTGGAGACTCCCCCTCACCCCGGAATTCAAGCCGTGCTTGAATTCCGACCTCTCCCCCGCACGCGGGGCGAGGTGAAGCTCGCCTTTCGACTGGAAGCAAGATCAACGTGCTCAAGGTGCGAGCGTTAGTTAGATGATCTCTCGATGAGTTCAATATATCCTGCGTCGCCTGATGATCGCGATCCCGAGCCTGCTCGGGATCTCGCTCGTGCTGTTCGTCGTGCTGGCGCTCGCGCCGGGCGATCCGTTCAGCGAGCTCGCGACCAATCCGAACGTGCCGCCCGAGGTGCAGGCCGCGCTGCGCGCCAAGTTCGGCCTCGACGACCCGATCTATCTTCGCTACCTGCACTGGCTCGCGGCGATGGCGCAGGGCGACTGGGGCTTCTCCTTTGTCAGCCGGATCAATGTCGACACGCTGATCCTGCAGCGGCTGCCGACCACGCTCTACGTGATCGGCTCGGCGCAGCTACTGGCGCTGCTGATCGCGATCCCGGTCGGCGTCTATGCCGCCACCCGGCCCTATTCGATCTTCGACCAGCTCGCCAACACCTTCGCCTTCATCGGCTTCTCGCTGCCGACCTTCTTCACCGGCATCCTGTTCATCCTGGTGTTCTCGGTGAAGCTGGACTGGCTGCCCTTCGTCTACACCGACGTACCGGGCAGCGGCATTCCCTGGCTGCTGGAGATGATCCGGCAGGCGATCATGCCGGTGATGGTGCTCGGCCTCTTCCAGGCGGCGTCGATGACCCGCTTCGTGCGCTCGGCAATGCTCGACGTGATCCGGCTCGACGATGTCACCACGGCCCGCGCCAAGGGACTCGGGCAGGCCAAGGTGATCGTCAAGCACGTGATGCGCAACGCGATGATCCCGGTCGTCACGCTGATTGCGCTGCAAATGCCTGCCGTGTTCGGCGGCGCCATCGTCACCGAGCAGATCTTCCGGATTCCCGGCATCGGCTCGCTCCTGATCTCCTCCATCCTCGCCAATGACACGCCGGTCGTGATGGCCGTGACCTTCGTCTTCGCGTGTCTCGTGGTGCTGTTCAACCTGATCGCAGATGTCCTCTATGGCTGGCTTGACCCTCGCATCTCCTTCCGCTGAGCGGCGCGGCTATTCGCCCTGGCGCGAAACCTGGCGGCGCTACCGCCGGCACCGGCCCGCCGTGGTCAGCGCCGTGCTGCTGCTGCTGCTGATCGCAGCCGTCGTGATCGGCCCGTTCGTCTGGCGCGTCTCGATCAGCGACATGGACGTCGTGGCCGGCCTGCAGGGGCCGTCGCTGGCGCATCCGTTCGGCACCGACGATCTCGGCCAGGACCTGCTCGCCCGCATGATCTATGGCGGGCGCATCTCGCTCGCGGTCGGCCTCGCCGCGATGCTGGTCTCGGTGTTCGTCGGCACGCTGATCGGCGCGCTCGCCGGCATGTCGCGCGGCACGCTCGGCTACGCGCTGATGTGGCTGACCGATCTGTTCCTGTCGCTGCCGCAACTGCCGCTGCTGTTGATGCTGATCTATCTGTTCCGCGACGGGCTGAAGGCGATGTTCGGCCCGGAGGGCGGCATCTTCATCCTGATCGTGCTGGTGATCGGCGGCTTGCGCTGGATGCCGGTCGCGCGCCTGGTGCGCGCCCAGTTCCTGTCGCTGCGCGAGAAGGAATTCGTCGAGGCGGCGCGCGCGCTCGGCGCGAGCCCGGTGCGCCAGGTGGTACGCCACATCCTGCCCAACGCGCTGGGACCCGTGATCATCGCCGGCACGATCGACGTCGCCGCCGCGATCATCGCGGAATTCGACGCTGTCTTTCCTCGGCCTCGGCTTCCCGCCGGACACCCCGACCTGGGGCCGCATCCTCTATGACGCCAAGGACTTTCTCGACATCGGCCCGCATTGGGCGCTGTTTCCGGGCGGCGCGATCTTCATCGCGGTGGTCGCCATCAACTTCATCGGCGACGGGCTGCGCGACGCGCTCGACGCGCGCAAGGTGATCTGATGGCGCTGCTCGACATCAAGGGCCTGAAAACCCATTTCACCACCGACGACGGCATCCTGCAGGCGGTTGACGGTGTCGACATCAGCATCAACCGCGGCGAGACGCTGTGCGTGGTCGGTGAATCCGGCTGCGGCAAGACCGTCACCGCGATGTCGATCCTGAAGCTGATCGCCATGCCGCCGGGCAAGATCGTCGAAGGCGAGATCATCTTCGAGGGTCGCGACCTGGTGCCGCTGACCAGCCACCAGCTCGACGACATCAGGGCCAAGGAGATCGGCTTCATCTTCCAGGAGCCGATGACCTCGCTCAATCCGGTGCTGACCATCGGCGAGCAGATCGCCGAGAGCCTGCGCCGCCACGAGGCGGTGACCAAGAAGCAGGCGCTCGAGCGCACCATCGAGATGCTGAAGCTGGTGCAGATCCCCAACGCCGCGGGCCGCGTGCATCATTATCCGCACCAGTTCTCCGGCGGCATGCGCCAGCGCGTGATGATCGCGATGGCGCTGGCGTGCCGTCCCAAGCTCGTGATCGCGGACGAGCCGACCACCGCGCTCGACGTCACCATCCAGGCGCAGATCCTCGACCTGTTGCAGGACATGAAGGAACGCTTCGGCATGGCGGTGATGCTGATCACGCACGCGATGGGCGTGGTCGCCGAGACCGCGCAGCGCGTTGTCGTGATGTACGCCGGCAAGGTGGTGGAGGAGGCGCCGGTCAACGAACTGTTCGGCAATCCCGGCCATCCCTACACCCAGGGCCTGATCCGCTCGATCCCGCGCATCGATCTCGACGCCGCGCACAAGACGCGGCTGGAGGCGATCGGCGGCTCGGTGCCGATCCTGATCAACCCGCCGCCCGGCTGCCGCTTTGCCGCCCGCTGCAAATACGCCATGAGCATCTGCACCGAAAAGGAGCCGCGGCTGCGCGAGATCGCACCCGGCCACCGCATGGCCTGCCACCTCGGAGACGCATCATGAGCGAGCCGCTGCTGCGCGTTTCCAATCTGAAGAAGCACTTTCCGGTGCTGGGCGGCCTGCTCTCGCGCGAGGTCGGCCAGGTCTATGCGGTCGACGGCGTGTCGTTCTCGGTCAATCGCGGCGAGACGCTCGGCCTCGTCGGCGAATCCGGCTGCGGCAAGTCGACCACCGGCCGCTGCGTGCTGCGGCTGATCGAGCCGACCTCGGGCGAAGTCGTGTTCGACGGCCGGAGCGTCACCGGCCTCGGCGGCGGCGATCTGCGCGCCATGCGGCGCAACATGCAGCTCGTATTCCAGGACCCGTTCGCCTCGCTCAATCCGCGCATGACCGTCGGCGCGATCCTCGGCGAGCCCTTCATCATCCATAACCTCGTGAGCTCGGCCAGCGAGCGCGAGGATCGCGTCGCGAGCCTCCTGGTCAAGGTCGGGCTGAAGGCCGAGCACATGCGGCGCTACCCGCACGAATTCTCCGGCGGCCAGCGCCAGCGCATCGCGATCGCCCGCGCGCTGACGCTGGAGCCGAAGCTGATCGTGTGTGACGAGCCGGTCTCGGCGCTCGACGTCTCGATCCAGGCCCAGGTCATCAACCTGCTTGAGGATCTGCAGGCCGAGCTGAACCTCACCTATCTGTTCGTCGCCCACGATCTCTCTGTCGTGGAGCACATCTCCGACCGCGTCGCGGTGATGTATCTCGGCCGCATCGTCGAGCTGGCCAAGGCCAGCGATCTCTACCGCAACCCGCAGCACCCCTACACCAAGGCATTGCTCTCGGCGGTGCCGGTGCCGGATCCCAAGGCGAAGCGCGACCGCATCCGCCTGAAGGGCGACGTGCCGAGCCCGATGAATCCGCCCAAGGGCTGCCACTTCCACACGAGATGTCCAATCGCCGAGGAGCGCTGCCGGCAGAGCGCGCCGGAGTTGCTGGAAGGCAGGAACGGGCATTCCGTGGCGTGCCATCTGGCGTAGGTCGCGCGCCAGATGCGATAGCCAGCCGGCGGGAGCGCACCGCCAAAATATCGAAAACAACCCCATGCAAAGTAGCCGGCGGCTGCGGGCGTTCGACACGGCACTTGACATGTCGGGCAAATCAGCGGCATTATTCGATAATTCCGAAATAGTGGCGACGATAGTTGAAATCACGTCGTCAGACGTTAACGCCGCTTGGTGTTGGTCCGCGGCTTCGGTCTGGCCTTTGTCTTGATCTTCCGCCGCGGTGCGGGCGCGACGGCGTCCTCAACCTCATTCACCTCCGTCCGCAGCGTCTCGAGCAGCCAGTCGCGAAACGCGCGCATGCCCGGCGTCACCTCGCGCGATTTCAGCCAGGTCAGCCAGTAGGATCCCGCCGGGACCTCGGCCGCGAACGGACGCAGCAGCCGGCCGGAGACCAGCTCATTTTCGAACATCGCGATCGGCACCAGCCCGACGCCGACGCCGCGCGCGGCGGCCTCGGCCATCGCGACCGAACTGTCGAAGATCGGCCCCTGGATTTTCGGACACGGCGCGCCGGCGACCGCAAACCATAGCGGCCACTCCTCGGCGCGGTAGGAGCGCAGCAGGAATTCCTGCGCGAGATCGGACGGCTTGCGCAGCCGGTCCGCCGCGTCGGGGCAGCACACCGGCGAGAGCGGTGCGGACAACAGATGGATCGCCTCGGTGCCGTGCCACGAGCCGTCGCCGAAGCGCAGCGCGAGATCGAGCCCGTCGCCGGCGATGTCGACGCGGTTGTTGTTGGTGAGCAGACGCAAATCGATATAGGGATGCGCGCGCTTGAAGCGGTCGACCCTTTGCAAGAGCCATCCGGTCGCGAACGTCGTGACGCAGCCGACGGTCACGACCTCGCGCGTGCCCTTGGCCTCGATGCGGTCGATCGCGGCGCCGATCCGGTCGAGCGCGTCTGACAGCACCGGCAGCAGCGCCAGTCCCTCGTCGGTGAGCACCAGCCCGCGCGGCAGCCGGCGGAACAGGCTCGTGCCCAGGAGATCCTCGAGCTGCTTGACCTGATGGCTGATCGCGGTCTGCGTCACGCGCAGCTCCAGCCCGGCGCGGGTGAAGCTGAGCAGCCGCGCGGAGGCCTCGAAGGCGCGCAGCGCGTTCAGCGGGAGATGCCGGCGCACGGCGTCATGACCAAGTTTTCCTCATGTCTCGCTGTATAAATGATTGTTTGTGCGCCGTCACGCCGCCCGGCAGGTTCGCCGCCAACGGGAGATTCGACATGCTGACGAGACGGACATTTGGATTGCGCGCGCTGGGCCTTGCGGTGTCCTGCACCCTGCCGCGGCAAGGCGCAGCGGCAGGACCAGGCGAGCCGGCGCAGCGGCTGCAGCAGGAGTTTGCGCGCATCGAGCTGGCAACCAGCGGCCGGCTCGGCGTCGCCGCGCTCGACATGGAGACGGGATTGCGCGCGAGCCGGCGCGGCGACGAGCGGTTCCCGATGTGCAGCACCTTCAAGGCGATGGCGTCGGCCGCGGTGCTGCACCGGGTCGATCGCGGCGAATCCAGCCTCGATCAGCGCGTGCAAATCGAGGCCAAGGATATCTTGGCCTACGCGCCGGTCACCAAGGCGCACGTCGGATCGGCCATGACTCTGTCCGAACTCTGCGCGGCCGCCATCACGCTCAGCGACAACACCGCCGCCAACCTGCTGCTGCGGGAGATCGGCGGGCCCGCCGGCTTTACCAGCTTCTTCCGCACCATCGGCGACAATGTCAGCCGGCTCGACCGCTGGGAGGTGGAGCTGAACGAAGCCGTGCCCGGCGACCAGCGCGACACCACAAGTCCTGTCGCGATGCTGAAGGATTTGCAGCGCGTGGTGCTCGGCGACGTTCTGCAGACCGTCTCGCGCCAGAAGCTGGTGGACTGGATGGTCGCCAACAAAACCGGCGACGCAAGGCTGCGTGCCGGCGTGCCCCGCGACTGGCGGGTTGGCGACAAGACCGGCACCGGCGAGCGCGGCACCTACAACGACATCGGCGTGTTCTGGCCGCCCGGCCGCAAGCCGATCGTGGTGACGGTTTACCTGACCGGGGCAAGTGCCCCCATGGAGAAGTGCAACGAGGTGATCGCCAATGTCGCGCGCGCCGTCGCCAATGCGAGCACCGGGCAAAGCGGCTGAACCAGCGACGCCGCGACCGGCGTCGCCGACAACGTCAGGTCGGCCAGCGACCAAGCAAGTCGCTCGCCGCCTCGAACAACGCTGCAACGCGCAACAGTTCGGCATCGGCCCGGAAGCGACCGACCAGGTGCAGTCCGATCGGCAGGCCGTCGCGGCCGAAACCTGCGGGGATGCTGACGGCGGGATGACCTGTCATGTTGAACAGCATGGTCCAGGGAAACCAGTGCGGCCGCACGCTGTCGAAACTCCGGCCGTCGATCTCGATCGTGCCGAACAGATCCTGGTCGATCGGCAGCGCCGACCGGGTCAAGGTCGGCATCGCCAGGAGATCGCCGCGCGCGAACAACGACTGCACCCGGCGGAACAGCGCGGTGCGCTCGAACATCGCCCGCTGGTAGTCGACACCGCTGACCTGCACCGCCAGCGCGAGCTGCTTCAGGAAGGTTGCGCTGAGATCATTTTGATGATCGGCCGCGAGCTTCTCGAAGCGGGTGCGCCAGACGGTGTGATTGATCGCACGCCAGATCGGCTCGATGTCAAAGCCGTCGCCGGAAAACTCTTCGAGCTCAGCGCCGAGGCTCGCCAGCCGGTCGAGGCTTGTCTTGAACGCCGCAGCCACATCGGACGTGACCGGACGCCCCGGCGGCGACACGCAGAACAGCACCCGCCGGCCCTTGAGGTCGCCGCGCGGCGCGGCAAGCCCGAGATAGTCAGGCACCGGCACCCCGATCGACCAGGGATCCGACGGATCCTCTCCCGCCATCGCCTGCATCATCAGCGCCGTATCGGCAACGGTGCGCGTGGTCGGCGTGACATAGGTCTGGTTGCCGAAAGCGTCCTGCACCTGGCTATGCGGGATCACCCCGTTGCTCTGCTTGATTCCGACCACGCCGTTGCAGGCGGCGGGAATCCGGGTGGAGCCGCCGCCATCGGTCGCAACCGCCAACGGCGCGATGCCGCTCGCGACGGCCACAGCCGCGCCGCCGCTGGAGCCGCCGCTGGACCGCTCGGCACTCCATGCATTGCGCGTCCGCCCGAACAGCGGCGAGTTGGTCAGGCACTTGCTGCCGAACTCCGGCGTCGTGGTCTTGCCGATCAATATGCCGCCCTGGGCACGGAGGCGTGCCACCGCGACGGCGTCATTGTCGGGCACGTTGTCCCGGTACGGCACCGCGCCGAAGGTCGTCCGGACGTCTTTGGTGTTGACGATGTCCTTCACGGTGAAGGGGATGCCGTGGAGCAGACCGGCCGGCTCGCCAGCCGTGATTTGCCGCTCGGCGGCCTTGGCCTGCGCCATCGCCGCATCGCCGCACAGCGTGATGAAGCAGTTCAATTCGGGTTGCAGCCGTTCGGCACGGGCGAGCACCGCGCGCGTAACCTCGACAGGCGAAACCTCCTTGCGGGCGATGTGCCCACGAAGCTCAACGGCAGACAACAGACACAGATCGTCGCTCATTTGGGCAAGGACTCGCGTCAGACAGGGTCGACGCCCGCATCGTGCCGCGCGGCATGCGGCAAGTCCATCGGCTCGGACGCATGGCGAAAGGCCACGGAGCCGCGACGGCGCATGGCCTGCCAGCGCGGCGGGCAGTTCCCGACCGCGCGGCTTGGCAGCGACGTAGGATCATGCGACGCTCGAACCGAATGGCGCTGCTGTCAGCATGACGGAGGACCACGCCTTGTATCGCCGCATCGCCCTCGCCGGGCTGATCGTTGCCGGCAGCGTGCACGGCAGCCTCGCGGCGCCCGATCCGGCGCGGTGCCGCGAGCTAATCCGCAAATACGAAACCGACAAGGGTCAGCTCAGCGCAATCGAGATCTCGCTGTCGCTGTTTGCGGCCGCCAATGCCGATTGCATCAACCTTGCCACCGAGCTGCTCGATCACGGCGCCTCGGTCGATGCGCGGGACCGGCTGGGCGCAAGGCCGCTGAGCCACGCCGCCCGCTCCGGCCATCTCGCGATGGTCGACCTGCTGCTGGCGCGCGGCGCGCCGGTCGATGCACGCAACCTCGCGGGATCGACCGCGCTGTACTTTGCCGCCGAGCGCGGCCATGTCGCGATCGTGCAGCGCCTGATCGACCGCGGCGCCGACGTCAATCTCGCCGGACGCAGCGGCGCCTCCCCGGTCGCGGCCGCGGCCTATGCCGGCAGGGACATGGTGGTGCGCATGCTGCTGGCGCACGGCGCCGACGGCCGCAAGGCCGACGACACCGGCAAGCCGCCGGTCGTCTACGCCGCGGCGGGCGGCCAGCTCGGCATCGTCAAGCAGCTGCTCGCGCGCGAGATCGACATCAACGCGCGCTACGCCAACGATCTGACGCTCCTGATGTGGGCGGCCAGGCCCGACGAGACCGTGCCGGAGGCGCAAGCACTGGAGGTCGTCTCGTATCTGCTGGACGCCGGCGCCAAGGTCGACGACCGCGATGCGCGCGGCCGCACGGCGCTGATGATCGCCGCCGAAGGCAATCATCCGGCGATTGCAAAAGCGCTGCTCACGCATGGCGCCGACCCTGCGCTGGCCGACAAGGCCGGCAAGCACGCCGCCGATCTCACCATCCTGTCGGCGCTGCGCGAAGAGCTGACGCCGCGTTGAGGCGACTTGCTCGGACGTCATGGCCGGGCTTGTCCCGGCCATCCACGTCTTCTTTTGCCTGGATATCAAGACGTGGATGCCCGGGACAAGCCCGGGCATGACGAGTGTCCGCAGCTATAGCCCCGCCAGATAGTCCACCAGCGCGGCAAGGTCGTCGGGCGACGTTGCCAGCATCAGGTCGGACATGCCGGGATTGTTGCCGCGCGCACGGGTGCGGAAATCGGCGATGGTCTTGGCGAGGTAGTCCCGCCCATCCCGGCCAGCCGCGGCACCGTGCCGTCGCCCTGGAAGCGATCGAGATGGCAGGCCGGGCAGCCGACCGAGCGGCTGGCGCTGACCGCCTTCTCCGCCACGTCCTTGGGCGCACGCGGCTGGCCGAGGTCAGGCCACGGCTTCTGCGAAAAATATTCCGCGATCGCCAGCATGTCGTCGCGCTCGAACTGGGCCGCGATCGGCTGCATGATCTCGCTCTTGCGATCGCCGCGCTTGAAATCGCGCAGCTGGATGTAGAGATAGCCGGCCTGCTGGCCCCAGATCGTCGGAATGGTCTTGTCGACCGGCTTGCCGCTCTCGCCGTGGCAGCCGGCGCAGACCTGTACTTTTTCCTCAATCGTCTCTGCGCGCGCCTGCGCCGCCATCAGCAACAGCGCGACGCCGCAAATCATCCATCTACTGAACATCTGCTCATCCGTAGAAAACAGAGGCGGGACCGAACCGGTCCCGCCTCGCCGTCAATGTTTGCACGCGTGACGATGCATCAGGCCCGGCTCAGTCGAGCGTGAAGGCGATGATGTTGTTGCCACGCTTGTAGTCGAGCTGGGTGTTACCGCCCGCGCCGACCACGACATATTGCTTGCCGCCGACCATGTAGCTCGACGGCGGCGCGTTGACGCCGGCGCCGGCGCGGAAGCTCCACAGCTCCTTGCCGTTCGACGAATTGTAGGCCGCGAACTTGCCGTTGCCTTCACCGGTGAAGACCAGGCCGCCGGCGGTGGCGAGGATGCCGCCGATCATCGGCTCGGGCGTGTTGACCTGCCATTTGATCTTGCCGTTGTTGTAGTTCACCGCGGTGATGTTGCCCGCCTGCTTCTCGCCGGGATCACCTTGAAGGCACCGCCCAGCCACAGCTTGCCGTTCGGATAGGCCGAGCTCTCGACGTGGTAGGTCATCGGCTGGTGCAGGTTGATGGCGTAGGCCAGCTCCTGTCCCGGATCGGTCGCGATCGGCGACCATTCGACGCCGCCATTGGCGCCGGGCAGCATGCGCGCACCTTCCTTGGTCGGCAGCACCCACATGTTCTCCTGCGGCACCATCGCCTCGGAGAAGCGGATCAGGCTGCAGTCCTTGCGATCGTGCACATAGATGTGCCCGGTCTTGCCGGCATGGATGACGCCGGGAATCGTCTTGCCGCTCTTGTCCTTGACGTTGACCAGCACCGTCGGGCTGACCGCGTCGAGGTCCCAGACGTCATGGGCGATGTACTGGAAGTGGCAGACATACTTGCCGGTGTCGAGATCGAGCGAGACCAGCGAGTTGGTGTAGAGGTTGTCGCCGGGCCGGTTCGAGCCGTCGAGGTCGGGCGACGGGTTGCCGACGACGAAGTAGATCCGGTTGGTCGCGAGATCGACCGACGGGTTCTGCCACACGCCGCCACCGAGCTTGGCATAGGGATCGCCGATCTTGGCGAGCATGTCCTTCTCGGCCTGGATATTGCGATGCATGTCGCGGCCCGTGGCATCCTTGGTCGCCCAGACACCGACGGAGTTCTCCGGAATGGTGTGGAAATTCCAGAGCTGCTTGCCGGTCTTGGCGTCATAGGCGCGCACGAAGCCGCGGATGCCGTACTCGCCGCCATTGGTTCCGATCAGCACCTTGTCCTTGACCACGGTCGGCGCCATCGTCTCGCTGTAGCCGAGCTCGGGATCGGCGATGTTGGTGGTCCAGACCACCTCGCCGGTCTTGGCATTCAGCGCCATCAGCTTGGAATCGAGCGTCGCCAGATAGACCCGGTCGCCGAGCACCTGGACGCCGCGATTGTTGGGACCGCAGCAATAAACCGTGATCGGGCCCATCTTGTGGGCGTAGTGCCAGAGCTGCTGACCGGTCTTGGCGTCGAGCGCATAGACATGGCTGAACGACGTCGTGACAAACATCACGCCATCGACGACGATCGGAGATGTCTCAAGCGATTCCTTGACGTCGGTCTGGAAGATCCACGCGACGTGCAGGTTCTTCACATTATCCCGGCTGATCTGCTTGCCCGGATAGAATCGCGTCTGGGCATAGTTGCCGTTGGTGAGCAGGAAGTCCCTGCTGTTTTTGTCGGCGGCGTTGAGCTGCTCCTGGGTCACCGGAGGAACATTGGCGTTGCCGAGGACCGACTGCTTCTCCTGCTTGACTTCCTGCGCGATGGCGGCGCCCGACAACAGGCCAACGCCGAGCGCGGCGGCGAATGCCGCAATCCCTTTCACATACATATCTTCCCCCGTTATTTCTTGGTTGCAATATTAGGGATGCGTGTCTGCTACTTCCCTTCGAGGCCCGGTCGCCCTGGCGAGCCCGCAACCCGTGCGTGGCCTGGTTGCGCTGCAATAGACGATCAAAAAAGACGACGACAGGTATCGATGGATGGGTTCCATGTTAGCGCGGTCTTTCACAAAGACAACCGATGCGCTCAATGCGAAGCTGAAGCAGCATGACTTCGCACGATCGAAATGCAGCGATCGCGGGTTGGCATCAAATCCGAGCGATATCGGGTGCTTCGGACGCCTTCACGCATCGCCGGGCAGATTTGCCTTCGCAGGCGCAGCACGCAAAATGAGACTAAGCGTCAAGCGACGGCATCGCGCGGGAGGCCGCGCCGGCTGAGGCCCTGCATGGCTTACCAATAGTCGGCCGGCAACTCCCGGCTGCGCGGCGGATCGGCGCCGGGCCGCGTGCAGGTGAAAGCGGCGCATTTGCAGGCAAAGGACAACGCACGGGTCAGCTCGGCTGCGGAGACGTCGCGCAACTGCGGCTGCGCGATCCGGTCCAGCCGATGCAACGCGGCGAGCAGCGCCGCCTGAAAGCTGTCGCCGGCGCCGATCGTATCGACGACGTTGACCACCGGCGCTTCGGCCGCGATCGGTCCTGCCTTGCGATGCCAGGCACAGGCGCCATCATTGCCGCGCGTAATGACTACGAGCGATGCGCCGCCCGACAGCAGCGTCTCGGCCCGCGCAGCATGGGCCTCGTCACCGAACAGATAGGCGAAGTCGACGTCGGACATCTTCACGATGTCGGCCTTGCCGCAGAACGCCAGCATGCGCGCGCGATAGGCGTCCTTGTCCTTGACGAGGTTCGGTCGGCAGTTCGGATCGAGCGAGATCGTCACGTTCGGCCGCGCATCCTCGATCAAGGCCAGCGTCTCCGCCGCACCCTTGTCATGGACCAGCGTGGTCGAGCCGGTATGCACGCAGGTGACGCCGTCAAGCGCGACCGCATCGCGCCGATAGGTCCAGTTCCGCGACGCGGTGTCGGCGTCGTAGAAGGCGTATTGCGTCTCGGTGCCGGTGACGCGCGCAAAGGCCAGCGTCGCCTGGCGATTGCTGCGGGTGGCGCGACGAAGATCGACTCCGGACGCCGCGGCATGATCGGCGATCATCCTGCCGAAGGTGTCGGTCGAGATGCCGCCGACAAAGCCGGTGGGAACATCGAGCCGGGCGCTGCCGATCGCGATGTTGAGGCAGGAGCCGCCGACGGCGGGCGTCAAGGCCTCACGTCCATCCGCCGTCTTCGACGGCAGGAAATCGATCAGCGCATCTCCGCAACTCAGCAGCATGGGGCAAACCTTACGTCGGCGCTTCGCCGGGCGCCCGCCTCATCGCCTCGCGGCTGTCGCGGTCGAGCTCTCGCAGCATCTTGTGCACGCCGCGCTTCTTGCGGTGGAACTCGGCGAGCTCCGGCCTGGTCGGCTCGCTCAACCGTCCAAGCGCCGACATGCCGGCCATCGCCGCATTGATCGAGTTGTGCGCGCCGCTGGCGACCGCGCCCAGCATCGCGGCGCCGAGCAAGACGGGTTCTTGGGTCTGCGGCAGTGCCACCGTGTAGCCTGTCGTGTCGGCCATGATCTGGCGCACCAGGGGGCTGCGGCTCGCGCCGCCGCCGATCACGATGGTCTTGCCTTTGACGCCATGCGCCTGCAAGGCGTCGATGACGTCGGCAAGGCCATAGGCCAGCCCGCACAGGCCGGCGATGAACAGCCGCTCCAGCGCCGACACGTCGGTGTCGAGATCGAGCCCCGCGATCACCGCGCGCGAGCCGGGATCGGCATAGGGCGAACGGTTGCCGAGGAACTCAGGCAGAACGTGAACGTTGCGCGCGAGCAACGCCGCAGCACCGGCATTGCCGCTGCGCGCCAGGATGCGCTTCTCGAGATATTCGATGACGTCGACGCCGTCGGTCTTCGCCGCGAGCGCAACCTCGGCATGCGCCGGATGCGACTTGAGCAGGTGATCGATCGCGGCGCCCGCCGCCGATTGGCCGCCCTCGTTCAGCCAGAAGCCCGGCACCATGCCTTCGAAATACGGGCCCCAGACGCCGGGCACGAAGCAGGGATCGACCGTCGTCGCCATGATGCAGGCCGACGTTCCCATGATGTAGGCGAGCCGTTGGCAGACATCGACCTCGGCGCCGGAGCCATCGCGGCCGCCGATCGCGCCGACGCCGCCGGCATGGGCATCGATCAGGGAGGCACCGACCGCGGTTCCCGGCAGCAGGCCGAGATCGCGCGCGGCATCCTCGGACAGCCCGCGACCGAGCGGCGAGCCGGGCGGCACGATCTCGCTGCCGATCCGCCCAAAACGGTCGGCCGCGAGCGCCTCGAGCCCGACCCGCTTGAAAAAGGATTCACTCCAGCCGCCCTCGCCGGCGACATAGGTCCATTTGCAGGTGACCGTGCAGGTCGAGCGCGCCAGCGAGCCGGACGCGCGGAACGACAGATAGTCGGCAAGATCGAAGAAATGCCCGGCGGCCTCGAAGGTCGCGGGCAGATGCCGCTTCAGCCAGAGGATCTTCGGGATCTCCATCTCCGGCGAGATGGCGCCGCCGACATAGCGCAGCACCTTGTCGCCGGTCGCGTTGACGAATTCGGTTTCATCCATCGCGCGGTGATCCATCCAGACCACGACATTGCGCGCGGGATCGCCCGACGGGCTGACGGTGAGCGGCCGGCCCGCCCTGTCGAGCACGACCAGCGAACAGGTCGCGTCGAAGCCGATGCCTTTGACGTGTTCGGCGGCAACCGCAGCCTCCCGCATCGCACCGCGCACGGAGGCGACGCAGGCCGCCCAGATGTCATCGGACGATTGCTCCACGATATCGCCGGGCTCGTGCCAGACCCGGATCGGATGCCGGGCCGACCCGAGCAGCTTCCCCGACTCGTCGAACACGCCCGCCCGGGCGCTGGTGCTGCCGACGTCCACCCCGATATAGGCTTGCCGCATGACCGCTCTATCTTCCGTTGAGCACGATCCCCGGGCGCAAGCCTACCAGCAAGTGTAGCCGCCATCGACCAGAACGATGCTTCCGGTCATCAGGCTCGCCGCCTCGGACGCCAGGAACAGCACCACGGAGGCGATCTCGTCAACCTGCCCCATCCGCGCCATCGGGGTTCCACCGATCCAGGCGTCGTACATTCTGGGGCTGTTCTTCACGAAGGCGTTCAGCGGCGTCTCGATATAGGTCGGCGCCACGGCGTTGACGCGAACCCCGCGCGCGCCCCATTCGGCGGCGAGCGATTTGGTCAGGTGATGCACCGCGGCCTTGGAGGCGTTGTAGAAGCACTGTTCCTGCGGCTTGTTGACGATGAAGCCGGACATCGAGCCGACATTGACGATGGTGCCGGATTTCGCCTTCAGCATGTGATTGCCGAAGGCGCGACAGCACCAGAAGGTGCCGTTCAGGTTGACGTCGATGACGTTGAGCCAGTGCTCGTCGGTTACGGTCTCGGCCGGCGTCTCGCTGCGGGCGATGCCCGCATTGTTGACGAGAATGTCGACCTTACCGTACTTGCCGACCAGTTCGTCGGCGACCGCGGCGACGCGGCCGGAATCCGTCACGTCCATCAGCGCGATGTCGGCGTCAAAGCCCTTGGCCTTCAGTGCCGCCTGCGCGTCATTGGCAACCTTGGCGTCGCGGTCGCCGATGATGACCTTGGCGCCGGCTTCGGCGAGCGCCTCGGCGCAGGCGAGCCCGATGCCCTGACCCGCGCCGGTGATGATGGCGGTCTTGCCGCCGAGCCTGAATTTTTCGAGATACATTTTCTTCTTCCTTAGCTTCTTTTTGAGCATGATCTGTTCGGAAAACCGCTTCACGCTTTGCGCTAACGCGGCCCCTCCGGGTCCGGATCACGCTCTACGCGTGAATCGATTTTCCGCTGTCGTCGAAACGGTGGATGCGCGCCGGATCCGGGATCAGCGACACCCGGTCGCCGGGATGCAGGTCGAGCTCGCCGACATAGCGCGCGGTCAGCATTCCCAGCGGTCCGGCGTCGACATAGAGGAAAGTGTCGCTGCCGAGATGCTCGGCGACCGAGACGGTGCCGTGCCAGCCGCCCTGCCCGTCGCGCTCGACCCTCAAATGCTCGGGCCGTACCCCGATGGTCGCGGCGCCCTGCTGCTTCGCGATCTCACCGGTGACGAAATTCATCTTCGGCGAGCCGATGAAGCCGGCGACGAACAGGTTGGCAGGGTTCTCATAGAGCTCGAGCGGCGAACCGTATTGCTCGATCTTGCCGCCGTTCAGCACCACGATCTTGTCGGCCATGGTCATGGCCTCGACCTGGTCGTGGGTGACGTAGATTGCCGTGGTGCCGAGCTGCTTCTGCAACCGCGTCACCTCGAGCCGCATCTGCACGCGCAGCGCGGCATCGAGATTGGACAGCGGCTCGTCGAACAGGAACGCCTTCGGCTCGCGCACGATGGCGCGCCCGATCGCGACGCGCTGGCGCTGGCCGCCAGAGAGCTCGCGCGGCTTGCGGTCGAGATAGGGCGTCAGGTTGAGCGTCGCCGCGGCCGCCTCGACCTTGCGGTTGATCTCGCCCTTGGCGATGCCGGCCATCTTCAGGCCGAACGCGATGTTGCCGCGCACGCTCATATGCGGATAGAGCGCGTAGGACTGGAACACCATCGACAGCCCGCGCTTGGCCGGCGGCACGTCGACCACATTGCGCCCGTCGATCAGGATGGCGCCCCCGGTGACATCCTCGAGCCCCGCGATCAGCCGCAGCAGCGTGGTCTTGCCGCAGCCGGACGGACCGACGAACACGACGAAGGAGCCGTCGGCGATGTCGAGATCGGCGCCCTTGATGATGTGGACCGGCCCGAACGATTTTTGCACACCCTGCAGCGTAATCTGACCCATGACAAAAGCCTTTCTGCTACTTGACCGCGCCGAAGGTCAGTCCGCGGACGAGCTGCCGCTGACTGAACCAGCCGAGCACGAGAATGGGCGCGATCGCGAGCGTCGACGCCGCCGACAATTTCGCCCAGAACAATCCTTCCGGGCTGGAATAGGACGCGATGAAGACGGTGAGCGGCGCCGCCTCGAGCGTCGACAGATTGAGGGTCCAGAACGCCTCGTTCCACGCCAGGATCAGATTGAGCAGCAACGTCGAGGCTAGCCCCGGCACCGCCATCGGCGTCAGCACATAGATCAGCTCGCGCCCGATCGTGGCGCCGTCCATCCGCGCCGCCTCGAGGATGTCCTTCGGAATCTCCTTGAAATAGGTGAACAGCATCCAGATCACGATCGGCAGATTGCCGAGACACAGGATGAAGATCAGACCAGAGCGGGTGTCGAGCAGGCCGAAGGTGCGGTAAATCAGATAGATCGGCACCAGCACGCCGACCGGCGGCATCATCTTGGTGGACAGCATCCAGAGCAGCACGTCCTTGGTCCGTTTGGTCGGCGAGAACGCCATCGACCACGCCGCCGGGATCGCGATCAGCATCGCGATCAAGGTCGAGCCGCCGGCGATAATGATCGAGTTGAGCGCGTGATGGAAATAGTCGCTGCGCTCCTGCACCGTGGCGTAGTTCTCGGTGGTCCAATGGAAGAACAGGAACGAGGGCGGGATCGCGAACGCCTCGAGCTCGGTCTTGAAGCTCGCCAGCACCATCCAGAGGATCGGGAAGAAGATCAGGAAGCCGACCAGCCAGGCCGCCACCGTCGAAATGACCTTGCGCCGTGTCGTGACCATCCGCGCCATGACGTTACGCCTCCAGATTCCGGCCGACGATACGAACGAGGAAGAAGGCGACGACGTTGGCGAGCACCACCGCGACCAGGCCGCCCGCCGAGGCGCTGCCGACATCGTACTGGATCAACGCCTGCGAATAGATCAGGAAGGCGATGTTGGTGGTCTGCAGGCCGGGGCCGCCGCCGGTGGTGACGAAGATCTCCGCGAACACCGTGAGCAGGAAGATGGTTTCGATCAGGATCACCACGGTAATCGGGCGCGCCAAATGCGGCAGCGTGATGTAGATGAAGGTCGAGATCGCGCTCGCGCCGTCCATCTCGGCCGCCTCCTTCTGCTCCTCGTCGAGCGATTGCAGCGCGGTGAGCAGGATCAGGGTCGCGAACGGCAGCCATTGCCAGGAGATGATCAGGATCACCGAGAACAGCGGCGCATCGTTGAACCAGTCGATGGCCGGCAGCCCGAACAGATGCGCGATCCAGGCGAACAGGCCCGACACCGGATGCATCAACAGGTTCTTCCAGACCAGCGCGCTCACCGTCGGCATCACGAAGAACGGCGCGATCACCATCAACCGGACGATCGAGAGCCCGACCACCTGCTGGTCGAGCAAGAGCGCCAGCGGCACGCCGAGGATGATCGTGATTGCGAGCACCGAGCCGACCAGCACCAGCGTGTTCTGCAGCGAGGCGAGGAAGGCCGGATCGGTCAGGAAATAGCGGAAATTCTCCAGCCCAACGAATGATTTCAGAGCCGGGATCGAGCAGATTGTAATGCAGGGTCGCGAAATAGATCGTGAGCGCCAGCGGCACGATCATCCAGATGAACAGCAGCGCCACCGCGGGCGTGAGCAGCGTGCGTGCGAGCAGTTGGGTCTGCTGGGTCGCCATCCCCGCCTCCTTCTTAAGGAAAGGAGCGACCATCCCGCTGCGGGACAGGATGGTCGCAAGTAGCCCAGCTCGGGAGGTCTAAGCTGGTCGGGCGGCCAAGGCGCTTGACGCGCCTTGGCTATTGCGTCGCAGCCAGGTTTATTTGATGTACCCTGCGCGCTTCATCTCGCGCTCGGTCGCGGACTGCGCGGCCGCCAGCGCCGCATCGACGGTGGTCGAGCCGGACAGCGCCGCCGAGAACTGCTGGCCCACCTGGGTGCCGATGCCCTGGAATTCAGGGATCGCCGCATACTGCACGCCCACATAAGGCACCGGCTTCACCGTCGGCTTGTTCGGATCGGCCGCGTCGATCGAAGCCAAGGTCAGCTTGGCGAAGGGCGCGACCTTCAGGTAGTCGGGGTTGTTGTACAGCGAGGTGCGCGTGCCCGGCGGCACATTGGCCCAGCCTTCCTTCGCGGCAACGAGCTTGGTGTAGTCCTTGCTGGTCGCCCAGGCGATGAACTTCTCGGCCGCCTCGACCTTCTTCGAGCCGGCAGGAACCGCGAGACTCCACGCCCACAGCCAGTTGGCGTTCTTGCCGAGCCCGGTGTTCGGCGCCAGCGCAAAGCCGACCTTGTCGGCGACCGTGGATTCCTTGGGATTGCTGACGAACGACGCCGCCACGGTGGCATCGATCCACATCGCGCATTTGCCGGCGTTGAACAGCGCGAGGTTCTCGTTGAAGCCGTTGGAAGAGGCGCCGGGAGGGCCGGCCTGCTTCATCAGGTCGACATAGGTCGTCAGCGTCTTCTTCCATTCCGGCGAATTGAACTGCGGCTCCCACTTCTCGTCGAACCAGCGCGCACCGTAGGAATTGGCCATCGCGGTCAGGAACGCCATGTTCTCGCCCCAGCCGGCCTTGCCGCGCAGGCAGATGCCGTAGACGCCGGCGGACTTGTCGGTCAGCTTCTTGGCGGCGTCGACCACGAAGTCCCAGGTCGGGCTCTCCGGCATCTTCAGGCCGGCCTTGTCGAACAGGTCGGTGCGATACATCACCATCGAGCTCTCGCCGTAGAACGGCGCGGCGTAGAGCTTGCCGTCGACCGAGACCGCATCCTTGATCTTGGGCAAGAGGTCACCGACGTCGTAGTCGGCGCCGAGCTTGTCGAGCGGCACCAGCCAGTTCTTCTTGGCCCAGATCGGCACCTCATAGGTGCCGATGGTGAGCACGTCGAACTGGCCGCCCTTGGTGGCGATGTCGGTGGTCACGCGCTGGCGCAGCACGTTCTCCTCGAGCGTCACCCATTTGACGGTGATGTCGGGATTCTTCGCGGTGAATTCGCTGGTGAGCCCCTGCATGCGGATCATGTCGCCATTGTTGACGGTCGCCACCGTCAGCGTGGTCTGGGCGATCGAGGGGGCAGAGATCAAAACAGCGGCCGCGCCCGCAACGGCGCAAAGGACGTTTTTCAAGGTGACCTCCCTTATGTCACGTTGAGCATATGCCCACGTGTTGGGCGTATGTTCATCCTGTCGCCAAACTTTGTCAAGCGCGCGGGAGCACCGTCCCGCGCGTTTGCGGGTTCCACTGCACGCTGGAATGGAGGTGTTTGCGGAGATGAAGAAGGGCGCTGAGACCCAGAAGGCAACTTGATTTGCGGCCACAGCGGGACTGCGCTCCCTCGCCCCGTTCTTACGGGGAGAGGGTTGGGGTGAGGGGCTCTTTCCGCGCATACGAAGCGGACGAATGCACGGAGACTCCCCCTCACCCGGATCGCATCTCCGATGCGATCCGACCTCTCCCCGCAAGCGGGGCGAGGTGAAGTACGACTCGTGGCGCCTACCGATCCAGCACCGCGCGCGCGGTGGCCTCATCGGTGATGAGGCCGTTGATCACCCGGCCCGCCAATGCGGCCTTGATCGAGGGCACCTTGGCGGCGCCGACCGCCGCGGCGATCGTGGTCGCTTCCGCGGGGATCTGCGGCGGGATGCTGGTCAGCCGCTTGTTGGTGCCGCCCTTGATCAGGCGGCCCTTGGCGTCATAGGCCCAGCCCGTCACCTCGCCGACCGCGCCGAGCCGCATCATCTCGAGCAGCTCCTCGCGGGTGACGAAGCCGTCGACATGGACCTGGGCCTTCTGGTCCATCTGGCCGATGCCGATCAGCCGCAGATCGGCCTTGGCGGCGACCGCCCTCACCCGCGCGATCGGGTCAATGCGAACCATGCGGTTGCGCTCGTCCTCGCTCGACATCAGGAACGGCAGCGGCATCGGGTAATGGCGCGCACCGGTGCGGTCGGCGAGCCGTCCCACCGTGTCGTAGAAGCTCGCCGAGCCGTCGGCGGAGATGTTGCCGACCAGGGAGACGATCTGGTGATCGGGCCGCTCGATCGGCGAGACCCGCTCGACCGCGGCGCGCACCGCGCGGCCGGTGCCGAGCGCCACGATCACCGGCGTCTCCGAGCGCAGCGTCGTCTCCAGCAGATTGGCGCTACGCTCGTCGATCCCTGCATTGGACAGCGGTGCCGCCGGATCGGTCGGCACGACGTCGCAATGCACGAGGTCGAACCGCGCCTTCAGCCGGGCGGCCAACTCCATGCAGGCCGCGATGGGGTGTTCGAGGCGAAACGTGATCAGCCGCTCCGCGAGGCACAGCGACACCAGGCGCTGCGCCGAGGCGCGCGACACCTGCAGCATTTTCGCAATCTCATCCTGGGTGTGGCCCGCGATGAAATACAGCCAGCCGGCGCGCGCCGCATCGTCGAGGCGAGACTTTTCATTGTCGGGCGCAGCCATCGTCTTGCGTCAGCCTTCCATCCAGAAATCCGTCATCGCGGCGAAGATTCGATCCGCCCCCGCTTGCCGCAGCAGAGCACTGCCATCCGCCAACCGATAGTGGGCACCGCCGACAAATCCCCACACTTTCATTCCGGCCGCCTTCGCCGCCGTCACGCCGCTGACGCTGTCCTCGATCACGAGCGTGCGGCGCGGCGCGGCGCCCATTGCGCTTGCCGCATGCAAGAACAGATCCGGGGCCGGCTTGCCGTGCCTGACCATCTGCGCGGTGTAGAGCCGCGGCCCGAAGCTGGCAGCGAGGCCGGTCAGCTCCAGCGAAAACTTCACCCGCTCGAGATCGCTCGATGAGGCGACACAATATGGCAGCCGCAATTCCTTGAGCACCGCCGCGATGCCGGCGATCGGCTTCAGCCGGGAGCGGAAGGTCTCACGGACCTGCAGCGCGAGGTCAGGCAGAAACGTCTCGGGCAACGGCTTTCCCACGCCCCGGCAGTAGTCGCCCAGGGCCGCGGTGCTGCGGCCGAGGAAGAGCTCGAGCGCCCGCTCGGTGCTCATCCCGATGCCGGCCCGAACCATCGCCTCGGCAAGACAGCGGCAGCTCAATTCCTCGCTGTCGACGAGCACGCCGTCGCAGTCGAAGATAACGAGATCAGTCTCGGGAAGCCGCGGATCCATCCCGACATGAGATCATATGCTCACGCCATGAGCAATAGATCACGGTTTCCGCGCGGAATGCCGCGCCTCAAATGGTCGCGGTGCACCGCCAGGGATGCTGTGCGACAAGGCGAAATGCCGCATGACACACCTCTGATCGCGACCGTCGTCGCGGGCCTCGGCCTCGCTTTTGTCTTCGGAACCATCGCCCAGCGCTTTCGGGTTCCGCCACTGGTCGGTTATCTGCTCGCGGGCGTGGCCGTCGGTCCCTTCACGCCCGGCTTCGTTGCCGATCAGGCGCTGGCAACCGAGCTGGCGGAGCTCGGTATCATTCTCCTGATGTTCGGCGTCGGCCTGCATTTCTCGCTGAACGATCTGTTGTCGGTGCGCGCGATCGCGGTGCCCGGCGCGATTGCGCAGATTGCGGTCGCCACATTGATGGGCCTCGGCCTCGCGCTCTTGATGGGCTGGACCGTCGGCGCGGGTCTCGTGTTCGGCCTCGCGTTGTCGGTCGCAAGTACCGTCGTACTGTTGCGCGCGCTGCAGGAGCGCCGCCTGATGGACACCGAACGCGGCAAGATCGCGGTCGGCTGGCTGATCGTCGAAGACCTCGCCATGGTGCTGGCGCTGGTGCTGTTCCCGGCGGTGGCGAGCTTGCAGGGCGGCGATGGCACGGCGCTCACCTCCGACCCGCTCGCCGCCCGTTTCGGTCTCGGGCTCACCGGCGTGCTGGTGCTGACGCTGATCAAGATCGCCGTGTTCATCGCGCTGATGCTGCTGGTCGGGCGTCGGCTGATCCCGTGGGTCCTGCACTACATCGCGCATACTGGCTCGCGCGAGCTGTTCCGGCTGACCGTACTCGCGATCGCGCTCTGCATCGCGTTCGGCGCGACCAAGCTGTTCGGCGTCTCGCTGGCGCTCGGCGCCTTCTTCGCCGGCATGATGCTGCGGGAATCGCCGCTCAGCCAGCGCGCGGCCCAGGAGACCCTGCCGCTGCGCGATGCGTTCGCGGTGCTGTTCTTCGTCTCCGTCGGCATGCTGTTCGACCCGATGAGCGTGGTCCGCGAGCCCTGGCCATTCGTCGCGACGCTGTTCGTCATCGTGGTCGGCAAGTCGATCGCCGCCCTTCTGATCGTCGTGCTGTTCCGTCATCCGATGGCAACCGCCTTGATGATCTCGGCGAGCCTCGCCCAGATCGGCGAATTCTCCTTCATCCTGGCCGAGCTCGGTGTGGCGCTCAATCTCCTGCCGAAGGCCGGCCGCGACCTGATCCTGGCGGGCGCGATCTTCTCGATCATGCTCAACCCGCTGGTGTTCGCGGTGGTCGACTGGCTGACGTCGCGGCTCGAGAAGCCGCAGGCTTCCTCACCAACCGCCGCGGCTTCTGAACCAATCCCGGTCACCGAATTGCAGGATCACACCATCCTGGTCGGCTACGGCCGGGTCGGCAGCATCGTCGGCGATGCGCTGCATCAACGCAGCGCGCCGTTTCTCGCGGTCGAGGCGTCCGACGACATGGTCGCCAAGCTCAAGGAGCGCGGCATCGAAGCTCTGATGGGCAACGCCGCGCGCGCCAGCGTGCTGCGCGCGACCAATCCGGCCGGCGCGCGATCGCTGGTCATCGCCATTCCCGAAGCCTTCGAGGCCGGTCAGATCGTCGAGCAGGCGCGCGCCGCGAACGCCGATATCCAGATCATCGCCCGTGCGCATTCCGACGCCGAGGTCGATCATCTCAAAGCACTTGGCGCCGACATCGTGATCATGGGCGAGCGCGAGATCGCCCGCGGCATGATCGAGGAACTCGACAGGGCTGGTCCGGCAGCTATGCGAACGGCCGAGCAGGATTCGGCAGCTTGAGATAGATTGCGCCCGCCGTACCGATGCGCGCCGCGCGTCACGCGATGAGGGAGATCGAGCGATGGCCTTCAAGAGCCCGCACGTATCGCTGGTGTCGTTCTCGGTCGAGATCGGCGCCGCGGACACGACAAACGTCATGCAGATCGAGACCGACCTGCATCTGAACACCCGTCATCCGAGCTTTGACGCGGCCGCCGTGGAGCGGTTGGTGCGTGACGCACAAGCCTATCTCGCCGGCAATGCCGGTCAGGTCACCCGGATCCGGCTGGTCTCCACCCGCGGCGGCCAGACCTGAAGCCTCTTTATTCGAGCTCTTTGGTTTGAGCATGATCTCCGCGCAAACGCTTCGCGTTTGTCGCGAGGGAAAACCGGCTTCCACTTTTCCGGATCATGCGCTAGTGTGCTGAATGCGAAGTTCGTGCAACTTCGCGGCAGCCACTTTCACGAACTTCGCATTCATAAAGCACACTAGAATCATAAGTTCGCTAGTGTCCTTATCGAATCCGAAGTTCGCCCCGAAGGTGCGGCAAATGATGCGAACTTCGGATTCGGGACACTAGCCGCCAAGGAATGCCGGCGCCAGATCTTCCTGCACGATGATGTTGGCGGCTTCCGTCGTCAGCTCGCTGCCGACCAGGTCAAGATTCTTGGCGGCCTCGAATAGCATCGAGCGGACGTCGTCCGGCGTCAGCACGCCTTTCGCGATCAGCTTGCGCACCAACGCCTGCAGGATAAGAACGTCGATCTCGCCATGCGCCAGCGGCGTCGGCTTGTCCGTCATGATCGTCTCCCAGGCTGATCCCAAGGCTAAGTCCCAAGGCTGAGGTTCGTCGCAAGTGAAGCGCCTAGCGCGGCGGTGACGCGATGTCCTTGTGCAATTGCTCGAACGCGCGGCGCAGGCCGTGCAGCTGATCGACCAGATGAAGGATGACGTCGATGCCCTCGTCGTTGACGCCGAAGTCGCCCTTCAGGTCGCGGATCAGATGCGCGCGCGCCACGTCGGTGTCGGAGAAGCTGATCTCGCTGGCGGTCTCGTCCGGCACCAGCCATTGCTGCTCGATCCAGAACTCCAGGGTCTGCACCTCCAGACCCGCATCGATGAGGAACTGCTGCTTGTTCATGATGCACCATCCTCGCGCGGATCGAATGCCTTTCGATCCCAGTTCGACACAAACGCCTCGAGCTCGGGATCGGGTCCCTTGGGCAGGACCACCTTGAGCTTGACGAGCTCGTCGCCATGGCCTCCGCCGACGCGGGGCGCACCCTTGCCGCGCAACCGCATGGTCGTGCCGGTGTTCGATCCCCTCGGAACCGTCATGGTCACGGCACCGGTCGGCGTCGGAACGCGGACTTTTCCGCCGAGCACCGCCTCGGACAGCGAGATCGGCAGTTCCAGCGTAATGTCGTCACCCTCGCGGGTGAAGCGCGGGTCGGGGCGAACTTCCACCTCGATCAGCGCATCGCCGGGACCGCCCTTGCCGCTGCCGGGCATGCCCTTGCCGCGCAGACGAATGATCTGGCCATCGACGAGCCCGGCGGGATCGTCACATCGAGCGTACCGCCGTCGGGAAGCGTCAGCCGCTTTCTCGCACCGGTGATCGATTCCGCGAAGTCGATCGCGAGAGCGTAATGCAAATCGCGGCCACGCCGGTTGGCGCGCGCCTGCTCGCTGCGCCGGAGCAATTCGGCGAAGGCGTCGTCCTGGTCCGTGTAGTCGGCATAGCCGGAGCTGTCGGCATAGGGATGCCCCGCATCCGCGGTGGCGAAATCCCGGTAGTAGCGATGCTGCGGCCGCTCGGCGCCATCGGCATCGATCTCGCCGGCGTCGAAGCGCTTGCGCTTCTCGGCATCCGAGAGCAGATCGTTCGCAGCCGCGACTTCCTTGAATTTGTCTTCGGCCGCCTTGTCGCCCGGATTGAGATCCGGATGCAGCTTCTTCGCCAGCTTGCGATAGGCCTTCTGGATATCGGCCGCAGACGCCGTCGGGGCAACGCCAAGGACCTCGTACGGATTTCTCACAACCTGCTCCGCAACACCGAGAGTGCACCTGCAATCATGAGGGCGCAAAAGCAGGCGATTTGCAAGTGCGCAGGCGCGCCGCCCGGAAGCGGCCGACGCGGCGTGCGCTCACGTCACATGACAAGTTAGGATGTATGTCCGGGGTCCAGATAGTTCGGCATGTTCTTTTGCTGCTGCGGCGTCATCTTGGCGGTATCCGCCTTGCCTGGCACGCCCCTCGGACCGAGCAAAGCGCGCTGCATGTCGTCCTCGCTCAAGCGCGGCTTGCCATCGTCGAGCTGTCCATCGCCACCGTGACTCTGTGCCATGACCAACCTCCCGTGATGATCGCTTGCACAGGCGGAACAATACCGCGCTCCGCCGGAACGAGCCAGCGGAGCGCGGACGTGCCTTAGTGTTGCTCCTGCCGCTTCTCCTCTGCGGGATGACCTGCCGCAGGCGCAGCATGCGGAGCGGCGTGCGGCTCCGGCCGTGCCGCCGGCTGGGGATGGGCGGCCTGCGGCTGCGGATGCGGCTCAGGGCGCGCCATCGTCTCCGGGTGCGCTTGCGGCTTCGCTGCTGGCTCCGGTCGCGCTTCGGGCCTCGCTGGCTCGGGCCGTGCGACGGGCTTCGCGGCAGGCTCGGGACGCGGCTCTTCCTTGCGCACCTCTTCGGGCCGCTTCTCCTGCACGGCAGGCCGCGCCGCTTCTGCAGGATGCGGCTCAAGCTTCGGCTCGGCGGCAGGCGCCGCGCGCTTCTCTTCGACTGCGGGCCTGTTCGCTTCGGCGGGCGGATGCGCCACAACGCCCTTCTCGGGAACCGGAAGCGCGTGGGATCCGGCAGGTGCCGGCGCAGCAGGGTGCGGCTCGGCCTTGGTCTCGGGAGCAGGTGCTGCGCGCTTCTCCTCGGCCGCGGGCTTGTTCGCCTCGGCGGGCGGATGCGCCGCCGGAAGCTCCTTTCCGGGACCGGGAGCGCATGGGAAGCAGCCGGTGCTGTTGCGGGTGCGGGTGCAGGTGCAGCTCCCGGGTGCCCCGGCTCCCCGGCCGCCGGCCGTGCGGCGTTGGCCGGCACCGCCTCGCCGGCCGGCCGCGCGCGAACCACGCCCGGTCCCTTCAATTCGCCGGGACGCGCCGTTGCGGCGACTGCGGGCACGCCATTGTTGGTCCGCTTGAACAGGCTCGGATCCTGGCTTGCGGTCTCGACCTGCTTGCGTTGCAACGGCGTCGCCGCGAAGTGCTGCTCCTTGGCGACCGCGCGCTCGGCCGGCGTCGGCCGCACCTCGATGCCGCCGCGGCCGCCATTGTAGCTGACGCTGTTGACGGTGGTCTGATTGATCGTGACGTTCTTCTCGTAGACGTTGGTGATCCGCGCGCCCTGCAGATTGTTCACGGTGCGATTGTAGAAGAAGTTGCCGTGATCCCAGCGGCCGCCTTCATAGCCCGACCCGCCGTAGCCGAAGCCGTAATTGATGCCGCCATAGAAGCCGACGCGATCACCCCAGTAGCCCTGATGGAAGATGAAGCCGCCACCGAACACGCCCCAGTAGCCGGGCGTCCACAGCAGTCCGACCCGCGGCGGCTGCACCCAGGTGCCCGGCACCCAGTAGTAATCGCCGCGATCCTCGTCCCACGACCAATTGCCCGGCGACCACATGTAGCCGGGACCAGGCACCGGCGGCTGATCGTAGGTCGGCAACGGCGGCGGCGCGGTCTCGACGGCAGAGACCGGCGCGCATGCCGCATCCTGCGCGATTGCGGGCATTGCCGTCGCATAGAACAGCGCCGTGGCAATCGCTGCACACGACACGGTCGAAAGGAGACGAGTTGTCATTGGGAGCCTCTTCGATGAGCACGTTCAACGTGAGACGGAACAAAAGTTCCGTGCGTCGGCAATGCACCGACACACTTCATCGCTAGCGCCTTGACCTTACACCAGCCTGAAACGCATCGACGCAAACGGAAACGCGCTCATCCGGCTATTCATGGTCGGTTCAGAGTGCGCCGTGATGCAACGTTGCGCGATGCAGTGGAACATCGCGCGTTGCTTCTCTGTATCAGCGAGCGAGCGAGCGAGCGACGCGAAACGCGACGCGATCAATTCCGATAACGTGTCCCGATCATGACCTGGGCCTTTGTACGATCACAGCGGTCCATGCTCATCCAACACTCGCTTCGCGAGCCCGGCGATCCATCGAACCGTCAGTCAGCGCGATGCGTGCACCCGGCTTGCCGGCGCGGCCGTAGCAGTGCCTCCCGATGAGTGCCAGCGACGAACATCAGCCCTCGCAACGGCTTAACCGCAGCATCCCAGCGAGCGCGCTGCGCGATTGACACTCCCCTGAAAGGACCACACGATGCGAGACGCGGCAGCCTTGGGCCCGCGGTTTTCCGCCGGCGCAATTGCACGGGGCTGTTGCATGATGGATGTCATCGTTCCGCCATCTGTCGCCGACGGAACTGCGTGGCATAATGGATCTCGACGAGCTTGCGTTGCTTGAGGTGCCACGATGAACATAGAAAAATATACCGATCGCGTTCGCGGCTTCATTCAGTCGGCGCAATCGCTTGCGATGCGCGAGGGGCATCAGCAGTTCTCGACGCTGCACATCCTGAAGGTGCTGCTCGACGACAATGAGGGCCTCGCGGCCGGCCTGATCGACCGCGCCGGCGGCAATTCGCGCGCGATCCTCAAGGCGACCGAAGACGCGCTGGCGAAGGTTCCGAAGGTCAGCGGCGCCGGCTCGGGACAGATCTATCTGGCACCCGAGACCGCGCGCGCCTTCGCCGCGGCGGAACAGGCCGCCGACAAGGCCGGCGACAGCTTTGTCTCAGTCGAACGCCTGCTGCAGGCGCTCGCAGCCGACAAGGACAGCGAGGCCGGCAAGCTGCTCGCCAAGGGCGGGGTCAATTCGCAGAACCTGAATGCAGCCATCAACGCGCTGCGCAAGGGCCGCACCGCCGACAGCGCATCGGCCGAGAACGCCTATGACGCGCTGAAGAAATATGCCCGCGACCTCACCCAGGCTGCGCGCGACGGCAAGCTCGACCCGGTGATCGGCCGCGACGAGGAGATCCGCCGCACCATCCAGGTGCTGTCGCGGCGGACCAAGAACAATCCCGTCCTGATCGGCGAGCCCGGTGTCGGCAAGACCGCGATCGTCGAGGGCCTCGCGCTGCGCATCGTCAATGGCGACGTGCCGGAAAGCCTGCAGGACAAGGCGCTGCTCGCGCTCGATCTCGGCGCGCTGATCGCCGGCGCAAAATATCGCGGCGAGTTCGAGGAGCGGCTCAAGGCGGTGCTGCAGGAGGTGACCTCGGCCGAGGGTGGCATCATCCTGTTCATCGACGAGATGCACACGCTGATCGGCGCCGGCAAGGGCGACGGCGCGATGGACGCATCCAACCTGTTGAAGCCCGCGCTCGCCCGCGGCGAGCTGCATTGCATCGGCGCCACCACGCTCGACGAATACCGCAAGCATGTCGAGAAGGATGCAGCGCTGGCGCGGCGCTTCCAGCCGGTGTTCGTCTCCGAGCCGACGGTCGAGGACACCATCTCGATCCTGCGCGGCTTGAAGGACAAATACGAGCAACATCACGGCGTGCGCATCGCGGATTCGGCGCTGGTTGCAGCCGCGACGCTGTCGAACCGCTACATCACCGACCGCTTCCTGCCCGACAAGGCCATCGACCTGATGGACGAAGCGGCCGCCCGGCTGACGATGCAGGTCGATTCCAAGCCGGAAGAACTCGACTCGCTCGACCGCGAGATCATCCGGCTCAAGATCGAGCAGGAAGCGCTGAAGAAGGAGACCGATCTCGGCTCCAAGAGCCGCTTGCAGACGCTCGAGAAGGATCTCACCGACCTGGAAAAGAAATCGGCGGATATGACTTCGAAATGGCGGTCGGAAAAGAGCAAGCTTTCCGATGCGCAGAAGATGAAGGGCGAACTCGAACAGTTGCGTACCGAGCTCGCCAATGCGCAGCGCAAGGGAGAATTCCAGAAGGCGGGCGAGCTGGCCTATGGCCGGATTCCCGAGCTCGAGAAGAAGCTCGCGGCGGTCGAGGCCAGCGAGACCTCGTCCACCAGCGAGACCGTGACCGCCGACAATATCGCGCAGGTGGTGTCGCGCTGGACCGGCGTGCCAGTCGACAAGATGCTGGAGGGTGAGAAGGACAAGCTGCTGCGCATGGAGGAGATGCTCGGCAAGCGCGTCGTCGGCCAGGCCGAGGCCGTCCGCGCGGTGTCGACCGCGGTGCGCCGCGCCCGCGCCGGCCTGCAGGACCCCAACCGGCCGATCGGCTCGTTCATGTTCTTAGGCCCCACCGGCGTCGGCAAGACCGAGCTTGCGAAAGCGCTTGCCGAATATCTGTTCGATGACGAGACCGCGATGATCCGCCTCGACATGTCCGAATACATGGAGAAGCATTCGGTCTCGCGGCTGATCGGCGCGCCGCCCGGCTATGTCGGCTATGACGAGGGCGGTGCCCTGACCGAAGCGGTGCGGCGGCGGCCTTATCAGGTGGTGCTGTTCGACGAGATCGAGAAGGCGCATCCCGACGTCTTCAACGTGCTGTTGCAGGTACTCGACGACGGCCGCCTGACCGACGGCCAGGGCCGCACCGTCGACTTCCGCAACACGCTGATTATCATGACCTCGAACATCGGCGCCGAGTATCTTGTCAACCAACCGGAAGGCCAGAGCACGAGCGCGGTGCGCGAGCAGGTGATGAACATGGTACGGGCGCACTTCCGGCCCGAATTCCTCAACCGGATCGACGAGATCATCTTGTTTCACCGGTTGCAGAAGAGCGACATGGGCCGCATCGTCGAGATCCAGTTCGCGCGGCTGCGCAAGCTGCTCGAAGATCGCAAGATCGAGCTGGAGCTCGACCCTAAGGCGCGCGACTGGCTGGCGGAGAAAGGCTGGGACCCGGCTTACGGCGCCCGCCCGCTGAAGCGGGTGATCCAGCGCAGCGTGCAGGATCCGCTGGCGGAGATGATCCTTTCCGGCGACGTGCGCGACGGCTCAGAGGTGAAGCTCTCGGCCACCAAGGCCGGCCTCACCTTCAACGGCAAGAAGCCGGAGAACGCGGCGGCGGACGAATTCGAACCGGTGTGAGACAGGCCGGAATGCCCACGACGCGCTGTCGCCGCCGCGTCGTCTGCCGGCATCATATGCAAGCCGAACATACAAAATGACCTGCAACCAGGAGAGCGCCATGACGCAGCACAAGATCAAGGACAACATGGAGGTCATCGGCGCCGATGGCGTGCATGTCGGCACCGTCGATCACGTCGAGGGCAACCGCATCAAGCTCAAGAAAAGCGACAGCGACGGCTTCCACAAGGGCCATCACCACTTCATCGAGCTCGGCTTCGTGGCGGGTGTCGAAGGCTCCAAGGTTCGGCTCTCGGCCAACGCCGCGATTGCGGTGACCCTCGAGGAAGAGAAGTCCGGCAAGCCCGTCGATTGAGGCAGGCACCTCTGCAAGAGCGTGAGCCATTCGAGCCCTTGTAAAGGTTCCACTGGCATGCTCCTCTGCCGCTGTCTGGACGCCGATCCGGCGTCCAGCGCCTGCCTTTTGTCCTCGTGGAAGTGCCGTTCAGTCAAGGAGACATGCGTGCCATCAGCCGTTCCGCAACCGGTCGCTGCGAAGCTGACGCGCGCGGCCATCTTCCTTGCGGTCACGATGAAGCCCAATCCGGAATATGACGCGGTGGTGCGGTCGCTGTGCGCCGATCTGGGCGCGCTGCTGCGTGCGGTGGGCTTCCGCGATCTCGAGGGCCGGCTGTCATGCGTCATGGGCATCGGCTCCGACGCATGGGACCGGCTGTTCGGCGCGCCGAAGCCGAAAGGCCTGCATCCGTTCCGCGAGATCAACGGCGTCCACCACGCCGTCGCAACGCCGGGCGACCTGCTGTTTCATATCCGCGCCGTGCCGATGGACCTGTGCTTCGAGCTGGCGACCCAGATCATGACGAGGCTCGGCGATGCGGTTGCGACCTCCGACGAGGTGCACGGCTTCGAATATTTCGACGAACGCGACCTGCTCGGCTTCGTCGACGGCACGGAGAATCCGGAGGACCAGGCGGCCACCGACGCCACCATCATCGGCGACGAGGACACGGCGTTCGCCGGCGGCAGCTATGTGATCGTGCAAAAATACCTGCACGACCTGAAGAAGTGGAACGAGCTGCCGGTCGAGATGCAGGAAAAGATCATCGGCCGAACCAAGCTGTCCGACATCGAGCTCGACGATGCGGTGAAGCCGAGCTACGCGCACAACGCCCTGACCACGATCGTCGAGAATGGCGAGGAGCTCGATATCGTCCGCGACAACATGCCGTTCGGCAATATCAGCAAGGGCGAGTTCGGGACCTATTTCATCGGTTATGCCAAGTCCCCGCACCGGATCGAGCAGATGCTCGAGAACATGTTCGTCGGCAAGCCGCCGGGCAATTATGACCGCCTGCTCGACTTCAGCCGCGCCGTCACCGGCATGCTGTTCTTCGTCCCGTCGGCGACCTTCCTGGAGGATGTCGCGAGTGAGGCGCCGGCACCTTCGCCCGCCGAGCCGTCTCCGGATGACGCCGGGGCTGGCGACACACCTGCACCAGGAATACCGCCGTCCGACGGCTCGCTCGGGATCGGCTCACTGAAAGGAGAGGCTGGACATGAATAATCTTCATCGGGGACTCGCCCCTATCTCGGACGCGGCATGGGCCCAGATCGAAGAGGAGGCCTCGCGCACGTTGAAGCGCCATCTGGCGGCGCGCCGTGTCGTCGACGTCGACGGTCCGAAGGGAACGGATTTCTCCGCGGTCGGCACCGGTCATCTCAAGAAGATTGCGGCACCGGGCGACGGGGTCGAGGCGACGCAACGCGACGTCCGCGCGCTGGTCGAGCTGCGCGTGCCGTTCGAGCTCTCGCGCCAGGCGATCGACGATGTCGAGCGCGGCGCTAATGACTCCGACTGGGATCCGCTCAAGGATGCCGCGCGCAAGATTGCCTGCGCCGAGGATCGCGCGGTGTTCGACGGCTACGCGGCCGCCGGCATTGAGGGTATCCGTCAGGGCACCAGCAACCCGGTGCTGACGCTGCCGCCGAGCGTCAAGAACTATCCCGCCGTGGTCGCGCAGGCGGTCAGCCAGTTGCGGCTTGCCGGCGTCAACGGTCCCTATACGCTGCTGCTCGGCACCGAGCCTTATACCGCGATCGGCGGTGCGACCGACGACGGCTATCCGGTGCTGCAGCACATCCAGCGCCTGATCGACGGCAAGATCATCTGGGCGCCCGCGATCGAGGGCGGCGTCCTGCTCACCACCCGCGGCGGCGATTTCCAGCTCTCGATCGGCCAGGATCTTTCGATCGGCTATCTCAGCCACTCGGCGAAATCGGTTCAGCTGTATTTCCAGGAGACCATCACCTTCCTGATGCTGACGAGCGAAGCGTCGGTGGTGCTTGCGCCGGAGGCGAAGAAACCCGCCTAGTCTTGCCGGCGTTGACCTATCCGGGAAGTCTCCGGCCGTTGCCGGAGCTTCCGCCAAACGTGAAACGGAGAGGAGGCGCGCAATGGACTACGATCTCTACATCAATCCGAAGAAGGCATCGGTCGGTCTCTACGTCCGCAAGGGCGCCGGCCTTCCCGACCTTGCCGACGCCAAGGACTGGGTGTTCGACGGCACCTCGGCGCAGGCCAATCTGCCGCCGCAGCTCGTGAAGGAAATCGAGGCCAACGGCCACGCCTTTCGCGACATGGATTGAGCGCGTCTGCCGGCGTTATTTCTCGCCGACCTTCACCGGGGCGGTCTCGGGCATCAGGCTCATGGCCACGATGCCGACCGCCGCCGCGAGCAGAAGATACCAGGACGGCGCCAGCGGATCGCCTGACACGTGCAGCAGCCACGTGACCACGAGTTGCGCGGTGCCGCCGAACGTCGCGATGGCGACCGCGTAGATCGTGGCGAACACGCCGCCGCGAATGCTCTGCGGCAGCGCTTCGGTGAAGGCGGCATAGAACGCGGTGAACGGCAGCGATCCGATGAACGACAGGATGCCGAAGCCGAACAGCAGCGACCACGCGCCGGGGTCCTGGACGATCCACAGGAAGGCCGGATAGGTCAGCACCAGCACGACCAGCTGCGGCCAGATCATGATCGGCTTGCGCCCCAGCCGGTCGGCAAGCCAGCCGCCCAGCACCGCGCCGATGATCTGCAGTCCGTTGCTGACCAGCGATACCGTGAACGCCAGCGACGGCGACACATGCAGCGTATTCTTGGCATAGGTCGTCATGTATTGCGTCACATAGGTCGAGATCGTGCCGCTGGCCAGGATCATCACCGCCAGCACGATGACGCGAAGATGCCGCCGCGCCAGCGCGACATGGCTCGAGCGTTCGACCTGCCCGGCGACGTGCTCGCCATGCGAGACGGTTTCCGGCAGCGTGCGGCGCATCCAGATGCCGAACGGCAGACAAACGGCCCCGAGCAGGAACGCGACGCGCCATCCATAGGCCTGCAGCATGTCGGGCGCCATCGCGCTGCTCAGGATGACACCGACAAGCGCGCCCACCGT
This sequence comes from Bradyrhizobium sp. BR 1433, assembly GCF_051547665.1. Lineage (NCBI taxonomy): Bacteria > Pseudomonadati > Pseudomonadota > Alphaproteobacteria > Hyphomicrobiales > Nitrobacteraceae > Bradyrhizobium > Bradyrhizobium sp. BR 1433. The sequence continues at coordinate 6,535,413 of NZ_JBPUGG010000001.1, read as the reverse complement.
CGCCGCGATCTCCTGGCTGGCAGGCTGCCAGGCGACCACGAGGCCGCGGTTCCTCGGTGCAGCGATCTCGATCAGATAGGCCGTGGTCGGCCCGACCTCGCCGCCGAGCGCGAACCCCTGCACCATCCGCGCCAGGATCACGATGATCGGCGCCACAATGCCGATCGCGGCATAGGACGGCGTCAGCGCGATGGTCAGGATCGCGCCGCCCATCAGCGCGAAGCTCAGCAACATCGCCGGTCGCCGCCCGACCCGATCGGAGAAGATGCCGAGCACGATGCCGCCGATCGGCCGCGTCAGGAAACCGGCGCCGAAGGTCGCAAGCGACAGCATGAGGCTGCCGTATTCGCTGTGCGCGGGGAAGAAGGTGCGGCCGATCTCGGTCGCAAAGAAGCTGTAGGTGATGAAGTCGTAGAACTCCAGCATGTTGCCGATGGTCGCGGCAAAGGCTGCGCGCTTGACATCGAACTCTTCCCTGCTTGCAATCTCCGGCAACGCTCTCGGTTCCTTGTCTGCTTGTGCGAGCGGAGTATGATTCCTCCGACCATGTTAGGCAAGGCATGGAGAGCCGCGCGATCTGCATGCGACGCAAGCGACAAGAGGAACAGATCCGATGCCAGCCGACAAACTCTTCATCAATGCCAGGTTCGGTGACGGCGCCAGCCGCGATATGCTGGTCCGTGCCGGCCGCATCGTTGCGATCGAGGCGAAAGGCGAACGCCCGAGCGGGGTCGAGATCGTCGATCTCGGCAATGCGCTGGTCGTGCCCGGCTTTGTCGAAGGCCACATCCATCTCGACACCAGTTTTTACGGCGATACCTGGCGGCCGCACCGTCCCTGCACCGACGGATTCGACGTCCATGAGCGGGTCGCGTTTCAGGCCGAGAACCTTGCCGCGGCCGCTCCGATGGACGTGCGCGCGCGGAACCAGCTCGACCTCTGCATCGGGCATGGCACGACGCAGATGCGCAGTCACGTCATGGTCGACGGTTCGGTGAGGCTGAAGTCGCTGGAGACCATCCTCGGGGTTCGCGAGGAATACAGGGATTTGATCGATATCCAGCTCGTGGCGTTTCCGCAGAACGGCATCCTCACCAGCCCGGGCACGCCGCAACTGCTTGACGAGGCCGTCAAGCTCGGGGCCAATGCCGTCGGCGGGCTCGATCCCGCAAGCTTCGACCGGGATGTCGAGGGCCATCTCGACGTCGTGTTCGGCGTTGCGCAAAAGCACGGCGTCGATGTCGATATCCATCTTCATGACGGCGGCATGCTCGGTGCCTTCGAGGTCGAGCAGATCGCGGCGCGAACGCGCGCGCTCGGCATGGCGGGCCGCGTCACCGTCAGCCACGCTTACGGGCTCGGCGACATTCCCGCCGATGCGCTGAAGAAGACCGCCGACAGTCTGGCGCGTTCGGGCGTGGCAATTATGACGAATGCGCCGGGCAGCCGGCCGTTCCCGCCGGTCGCCCTGTTGAGGAAGGCCGGCGTCACGGTGTTCAGCGGCAACGACAACATTCGCGAACTCCTGGTGGCCCTATGGCGACGGCGACATGCTGGGCCGTGCCATGATGATCGGATACCGCTCGGGTTTCTACACCGATGAGGAGCTCGCGATCGCGTTCGACATGATCACCGCGGCCGGCGCCAAGGCGCTCAGGCTCGAGGACTACGGCCTGCATGTGGGGGCGAAGGCCGATTTCGTGACCTTGAACGCCGTGCATATCCAGGAGGCGGTGGTCGCGCGGCCGTCCGGGCGTTCAGTCTACAAAGGCGGCGTGCTCACTGCGCGGGACAATCGCGTCGTCAAGGCCGCCGGCCGATCCTGAATCGGACGCGGCGTCCAATCGAAGGGCTCAGCGGACCGGAGGGATGATCGCGCGGAGGATATCCGTCTTCCAGCGTTGCCGCGCGCCGTCGAATGCCGCGAAATCGTGGTCGAACTGCCAGTAGGCCCACGCCCAGCCATTGCGTTCCGCGCTTCGCGCCATGAACGACAGATACTTCGCGCGGCTCTCCGCGGGCGCGCGCTCATAGACGCCGAACTCGCCAAGATAGACCGGACGCTGCTCCTTCTCGGACCAGGATCGGATCTTGTCGAAATCGGCAGAGGCGGTGGCCAAGTCTTTCGCAGAGCCCCAGCTCAACGGACCGATCTTCGAGAAGGTCGGCGACCACGGCGCGCCCTGATGGGTGAATTGCAGCGGCAGGTAATAGTGGAATGTGACGATCAGGTTTCTATCGCCGGCAGGCAGCACCAGCTGGTCAATCGGCAGCTCCTCGGTGTTCAGGATCGCGACCACGACATTGCGCTTCGGGTTGGTATCCCGGATGATGGCAAGACAATCGCCGAGCAGCGCATTCCATTCGGCCGAGGTCATGTTGCCGCCGGGCTCGTTCAGGATCTCGAACACCAGCGCCGGGTATTTCCCCGCATAGCGCGATGCGATCTGGCGCCAGAATGCCTTGAGCTTCACGCCGCATTCGGCCACGTCGCGTTGGCAGAGCTCGGTGTCGTGCTCATCGAGGATCGGAACCAGCCTGTTCGCCAGCACCTGCTCGATCACGGCATCGAGCCGCCGCAGGACGGCGTCATCGAGGATGTTGCCGGACTCCATATGCCTGAAGCCGAAGAAGTTGATCCGGACATGGGAAAAGCCGGCCCTGCGAATCGCGGCAAGGTTTTCCAGGCGGAACGGCTCGTTCTGGTACCCTTCCCAGACGCCGTCATAGCCGAGAATATTGATGCCGCGCCCCAATGCCGCAGCGTCCGACGATGCCCCCTGCCCCGCGGCATTCGCCGGCGCGATCAGCGGGACAGCAAGCGCTACCGCCGCCAGCATGACGAAGGCTCTTCGCAGAAGCAATCGGAACGCGGTCATGGCTGCTCCAACTCGCGCCGCTCTACGCGCGACGACGGCACCGGCCGGCAGATGGCGAGGAAGAATGCGATCAGCAGCACCGACGTGAACATCGTCGAGCGAAGGAAGACCGTCTCGGTGAAATTGGTCTGGCAGTTGAGGAAGACGAACCCGATGATCAACGCGCAGTGCAGACGGTCGATCGCCCGCCCTGCGATCAGGCAGAGCACCTTGTAGGAAAACAGGAAGACGCTCGCCGTGAACAGGAAATAGCCCAGGAATCCGGTCTCGACGAGAATGGCGATATAGCCGTTGTGATAATTGTCGAGCACCCAGCCGTGGTTCTGGTTGAAATAGTCGTAGATCGCCGGATTGGTCCAAAATCCGTTGATGCCAAATCCGAACAGCGGCGCGTCATCGAAATGGCTGATGGCGTACTGCCAGATGAAGGTTCGCTCGGTGAAGTCGATCGTCGTGTCGAAGGCATGAATCAAATCGTATCCGGTCGTGTAGAAATACAGGATCAATAGCGCTGCCGCGACGCACATGACACATGGCAGGATCGCGTAGACCTGCATGCACCGGACCGACCACAGGGAGGTGAGCAGCAGCGCGCAGGCAACCAGCGACAGGGCGCCGGCGCCGCGCGACTCCGAAAGCATGACGCAGGTGGAGGCCAGCACGAACGTCACGAGGAACGGCAGCCATCCTTGTCCCGCTATCTTTCGATAGCAGGCGAAGAACATGAGATAAGCGCCGGCGAAGCCGAGGGTTTGCTTCGACTCGAAGACACCCTGCCACTGCCCCTTGTGCATCCAGGTCTGATCGACCCCAATGTCCGGGAGGACGACCGCACAAAGCGCAGAGGCCGCGATCAACGCGAACAGGCCGCGGGTGGCCGATGTCACGATGTCGTCGATATCGACGCGGGTGATCATGCAGAACGCGCCAAGCGTCGTGATTGCGAGCGCCGCGGCCTTCATCAGGGCCGCCACGCCGAGGTTGGTCCACAGCACGGAAACAGTGGCGAACGCATAGAACGCGACGATCACGAGCGTGTCGAGATTGAGGGCCAGCCGCAGGCAGGGACGGACGAACAGGCTTGCGTAGATCAGGACGCCCCACATCAGCAGGGCGACGGCCTGCTGCACCAGGGTCAACTCGGTCGGAAGCAGCGCGGCGTGGAAGGTCCCCATCGACATGATCACATTGATGGTGATCGACCAACCGACGACGGTCCTGGCGAAATTTTCCGCCCCGACGCCGGGTGCCTGCCAGACCGAACTGTCGATCGCACGTCCGTCCATTCGGTTGTACTCCGCTCATGGAATGAGCTTGCTGCTCCGGTGGATCGGAGCAGCACATTGCACTCGCGAGAGGCGTCAGTCTTTCGTTGAGGAGGATCGGGTCCGGTTGAACAGCAGATAGAGCGCGTGCGGGTTGGTCGTCAGGTAACGCCAGAACAGCCGCCGCGGCTCGAGCCACAGGCGCCAGGCCCATTCGAGGCCGACGATCTGCATCCATCTCGGCGCACGCGGCCGCGAGCCGGACAGGAAGTTGAACAGCCCGCCCGAGGTCTTGATGACGCCGACATTGCCGAGTCGAGGCATGAATTCGTCGACGAAAGCCTGCTCATAGGGCACGCCGAGCGCGACCCAGAGAAAATCCGGCGCCAGGGCGTTGATCTCGTCGACCTTGGCCCGCAGCGCGTCGCCGCGCAGATAGCCGTGCGAATGGCCGACGATCTTGAGCGCCGGATAGGCCCGGCGGACATTGGCGATGGCAGCCTTGTTCTCGGCCTCGTTGGCGCCGAACAGATAGAAAGTCAGCCCGAGTTCTTCCGCCTTGCGCGCGACGTCGTGAAACAGGTCCGTGGTCGCGACGCGCTCGGGAAGCGGATTCGGCGACCGAAGCCTGGACACCATGACCAGCGGTTGCCCGTCGGCGTTGATCAGGTCGGCGGTACGGAACAGCCGATCCGTCATCGGCTCGGTCGAGCAGCGCGACAGCACCTCGCCGTTGGCGGAGGTCAGATACAGCGGACGATTGACACGCCGGTTCGGATGCACCGCCTCGACCATGAAGTCGGCGGTCTGCTCCCGATCGAGCACGGCGAGCCGCAGTCCGCCGATGGTTGCCCGGGGAACACCGGCCGTCGCCGCCCTGCCGACAGGATTGATACGCCGCTCCGGCGCGCCGTGTGGCAATGATCCGATCTGCGCCGGCGCCGGGGACATCCGCTCGGCCCGCGACGTGTCGCAAATCCGGACAGGCGGAGCAGCCATGTCCGAATTGAGACGCCGAGGCGGCTTGCGGTCGGCTTGCGGGAACGAAATTGCGTAGGAAGCGCGGGTTTTTTGGCTGTGACTCAGCATTTCGGCGGAACTCCAGGACTTGCGAGCCCTTAACTGCAATATCCGGTCCAGACCGGGCGCGATATCTCACCACGGCGCGATTGAACGCATCCTTAAGGGATTGTTAACGATGCTGATCCCTCGGACGCGGCCACGTTGAGATGACAGCCGATCGCAGTCGATGCGATGAACGCAATGGCTCGACCCAGCAACAATGTGCAAAGGTCGCGGCATTGCATTAATACAAATCGTATTCTGCCGCTGCCCGAGCCGATCGACCTTTGCTATAAGGGCGGCGTGCCGGATTCAATCGGCGCTTTGAAACTGTCGCTTTGTTTGGTCTCACATGAACAAGAATGATGACGCGTTCGATGTCAGCATCGACGACGCATTCGACTTCCTGTCTGAAGAGTACGTCAAGTTATTTGAAGGCTCGGACGCGACCGCCTTCCAGCATCCGCTATGGCTGGACAGCCTTTATCGCAAGCTCGCTCCCGCCGCGTCGGCCAAGCCGCTGGTCGTCGCCATCCGCCATCGCGCGAACAAGTCGCTTGCGGCCGTGCTGCCGATGCTGCGCGTGCGGCGCGGCCCGATGCGCACCATCGAATTCGCCGATCTTCGCGTGTCCGACTATTTGTCGCCGGTGTGCAGCATCGCGACATTCACCGACCTGCTGCAAGACCAGCGTGCCTGCGAACGGCTTCGACAGCTGTTGCGGCCGTTCGACCTGCTGCGCATACCCAAGCTGCTCGATGCGAGGATGCCGATCGAGAATCTGCTCGGAGCGCCCCACCGCAGCCTGATGGATACCAATGCTTACGCGACGGTCCTGGTCGCGCCGTTCGAGCAGTGGCAGATCAATGCAATGGGGAAGTCGTACCAGAAGGAGCTGGCAAAGAAATGGCGCCAGATCCAAAGGAAAGGCACGCTCACTTTCTCATGCTGCGACAATAGCGCCTCCGTCGGCGAAGCCATGGAGACGATGAGAAAGTTTCGCGGACCGCGGTTTCACGAACAGGGTGATGGCGACCTGTTGCAGCGACCGGAGTATTTCGATTTCTACTCGAGCGTGGCGCTTCGCGGCGTGGGCTCGTTTACCCGGCTCTATGCCATGAAGATGGACGGCAACGTCATCGCCACCGCGCTTGGGCTGGTCCACCGCGGCAGCGTCCTCGTCGTCATGACGGCGTTCGATGTCGAGGGGTACAAGAGCCAATCGATCGGCGCGCTGACATTCGAGGGCGTCGCCAGGGATTGCATCGAGCGCGGCGACCGGGTGCTCGATTTCACCATCGGTGACGAACCCTACAAGATGCAGTTCGGCGGTCAGCCGACGCCGATGTCGGCCGTGACGCAGGCCGGGAGCGCGGCCGGCTCGCTCGCGCTGTTTGCCTTGAAGCAGGCGCCCTGGATCAAGCAGGCCGCCAAGCGTGTGACCGATTTCAGGCCGGTCCGCACCTCGACCGGCACGCGCTAGGACCGATCGACATTCATTGCATCCAGATCATTGCGGCAGCGAGATGGATGAAGCCGGTAAAGTTGGCGGCTCGCCTGTCATAACGGGTTGCCAAGCGTCGGAAGTGTTTGAGCTGGCAAAAGCAGCGCTCGATGCGATTGCGCTGTTTGTAGGCGTCGGCGTCGTGCGGAATGATGATCCTGCGGGTGCGGTTTGACGGGATTACCGCCGTTGCGCCGATTTCCGCAATGATCGCCCGCAGGGCGTTGCTGTCATAGGCCTTGTCGGCGAGCACGGCATCGCCGCTCTGGCCGTGGAGCAGTGCGGGCGCCTGGGTGATGTCATTAACTTGCCCAGCCGTGACGATGAAGCGGAGCGGACGGCCGAGCGCATCAGCCAGCATGTGGATCTTGGTGGTCAGTCCACCTCGGGAACGCCCCAGCGCCTGATCTTTGGCCCCCCTTTTCCGCTCGTCGCCTGCTGGTGGGCGCGAACGATGGTGCTGTCGATCATCAGATACTGGTTGTCGCGATCGGCGGTCAGAGCAGCGAACACGCGCTCCCAGACGCCGGCATGGCACCAGCGGCTGAAGCGCTGATGCACCGTTTTCCACTTGCCGTACCGTTCCGGCAGGTCGCTCCAGTGTGCGCCCGATCGCAAAACCCACAAACATCCGTTGACGAACAGTCGATTGTCCGCAGCCGTACGTCCCGGGTCGCCAGCTTTCCCGGCAGCAGTGGCGCAATCCTCGCCCATTGCGCCTCCGTCAGCTCATATCGTTTCGCCGCCACCATCTGCTCCGTGTCTCGAATCACGGAACTCTATGAATCAGCGATCAAACCGCTTGGGAATCCTGAATGTCGATCGGTCCTAGCGCCGCCCGGCGCTGGCAGCCCGATCAGCGGAGCGCGCTGCGGACGCGCATCACCCATCCCGGATGGATCCGGTCTACCCGGTGGGTGATCATGCGGCGCAGGAAGTGCAGCTTCCGCCGCAAGTTCCAGCGCACATCGGTGTTCGACGTCAGGGCCTGGCGGAAGTTCGCCAATTGCAGCGAGTGCTGATCGGCGGCGAGCTTGTCCCGATCAGAATAGAACTGCGCAATCTTGTCCACGCCCATACCGGCGGTCTCCAGCCAGCGCGGCACATAGTCCGTGCAAAGACGTTCGACATCCACCAAGAGGCGGCCCACGCCGGTTCCGGCCGCGGGACAATTGGTCTGAAACGCATCGCCGATCAACACGACGCCGGGCTGCAGATGACCCTCGGTCACGGTCAGATCCATGACCCAGTTCTGCACCTGGCCGACCACCTCGAAATCGCCGAGATAGGGCTGCAATCCCGGCATCAGGCGAAGCAGCGTCCGTCTGGTGTCGCGGCGCAGCTCGCGCATGATCGGATCGGTCGGATCGCGGAACATGAACAGGTTCGCCCGCATGCCGCCCGACATCGGAAACAGGCTGAGATAGTCGACACCGTCAGCCGCCTGCTCGCCGTAACAGGTCAGCGCATCGAAATCGAACGGCGCATTGTCCGGCCGTGCGATCGTGAAGCCGAACGAGACCGAGTGGCGCGCAGCAAGCATCTGCCGGCGCATTCCGAGACTGTGGCCGAGCCCGTTCGCCATGCCGGTCGCCAGAACGACCAGACGCGAGACGACGCGTTTTCCCGAGGCCAGCGTCAACTGCTGACGTTCCTCGCTGCAGCTGACATTGGTCACCTGGTCGAGCAGCAAGCTCGACGCATCAGGCGTCAGGCCGCGTGCCATGTTGACGAGGTTGGCATAGGAAATCCCGTAGGACCGGCCGACGCCGATATCGACCAGCTTGCCGCTCCTGATGTTGAGCACCCGGTCATAGGGCGCGGCAATAGCCTCGACGTCGTCGATGAAGCCGAGGCGGCGCAGAATATCGATCTGCCGTCCGGCGATCTTTTCGACCCGGAACTCGTCCGGCGGGATCGATCGCTTGTCGATCAGGACGACGCGGTATCCGGCTCGGGCGAGCACAGCCCTTGCAAGCGAGCCTGCCAGACCGGCTCCGACAATTGCGACGTCCGCTTCGATGACCTCGGTCTCGCAGGCCACGATGGGCTTGGTCGCACTTTTCTCGGCAATCATGTCTGTCCGCTCCGACGGCTAGAGCGTTTTCGAGCGAAGTGGATACCGGTTCGCGTGAAGAAAACGCGTCGAACGAAAATCTAGAGCGCCGTTCCGATTCCATCGGAACGGGAAAAGCTCTGGTTGGCCGCAGAACTGCAATTTCCTTGCCTGTGGTGTCGCCTTGCCGATCGAGCACGGCGAGTTCCAGAATTGCGGTTAATGAAAACCTCCGGACCACGATCAGCGGTCTCTCGGCACATGGCTTGCACGACGGTCGGCCATGAAACCGAACCTTTGCAGGCTCCGCAGCGGGATGGCGAGGCGATTGCCTGGCCATCGAGCAGCGACAAATGGCGTTGACGCGCAAGCGCGGTCTCTTCCGGCAAGGTCCGCGCCACTGGACCGGACGCTGGAGGCAAATCCAACCTGCGCCGTTTGGAGACAGGGCAGACGGCGCCGTTCCAGAATGGAGCAACGCGAACTGGCCCTGTTCACAACTGCGTTGAGCCCGGCAGCCATTCGAAAGGAACGGAATCTTAGCAAGAGAACATTAACACTCCAGGCTTCACCGATTGCTGCGGTCAACAGCCCGACTGGATATTGAGACGTCTCTGGTGATTGCCTCCGTGCTCCAACTGTTACGGCGCGACGTTACGCGCGGCGTTGCCGGGACCATCCTGCTCAAGGTTGGCAGCGGCGGGCTCGCATTCGCGTTGTTCTCGCTCGCCGCGCGGGCGATGACGCCCGATGCGTTTGGAAACTTCGCAACCCTGCTCTCCGTCGCCCAGATCGCCTCGGTGGTGGGCCTGGTCGGCCAGGAGCTGCTCCTGGTTCGGTTTCTCAATGAGTATGAGGTGCGCGGCCAGGCCGAGTTCACCAAGGGTGTGCTGCTGTCGAGCCTGAAGAACTCCGCCATCGGAATGCTGATTTCGATCGCCGCGATCGCCGCGGTGGCAAGCATTCGCGGCGAGTGGTGGCTCTTGATCCTGTCGGTCTCGGCGTTCACCGCGATCAATGCAGGGCTGATGCTCGGCAGCCAGATCGCGCGATCCCTGGTCAGCATCCTGATGGGCGAAGGCAATCGGGAGTTCTTCTGGCGCGTCGCCGTCGTCCTGTTCCTGATCGCGGTGCTGTTCGGCCACCGGCAGCTCACCCCCGCCGAGCTGTTCAGCGCGATGTCGGCCGCCATGGCGCTCGGGCTCGTCGTGCAGATCGTATCGATCATGCGGGTGCTGCCGAACCTGCGGTCGGTCACGGCGCGCTTCGAGGCCTCGCGCTGGAACAAGAGCGCATTCCGGTTCTGGCTCGCCTCCATTCTCGAAGCCGCAAACCAGTATTTCGACGTCATCCTGGTCTACTGGATGCTGGATCCGGCCACCGCCGGCGTCTATTTCGCTGCCTCGCGGCTGGCGAACATCTTCGCGATGCTGTCGGCTGCGCTCTACACGTTCGGCGCACGCCGGCTCCCCTCGCTGTATTTCAGCAAGAACCACGGCGAGCTCGAACATACGTTGAAGCTGATGGCCGAGGTGACCGCGCTCTGCGTGCTCAGCGGGCTCCTCATCGTCTGGGTGGGTGCCCCCTATCTGCTCGGCCTGTTCGGGCCGCACTTTGCCGCGCAGCAGTGGGTGTTGATCGTGCTCGCGATCGGAACGGCCTTCCAGGCGGCAGGCGGGCCCTCTGCCGCTGTTCTGCAGCTGACAGGCCATGAGCGCGATTACGTTCCCGTCGTCGCAGCCAATGTGGCGTTGCGGCTGCTGGGATTTGTCGTGCTGATCCCCTGGCTCGGCGTGCTCGGCGCCGCGATCTCGGCGACGGTTTCGCTGGTCGTCGCCACCATCGCGCTCAATGTGCTGTGCCGGCGGCGGACCGGCGTCGACCCATCCATTCTGGTGCTGTCGCATCTATGGCCGTCGAAAGGTGACGCCTACGCGGTCCGCGTTGCGGACAGCAACGACTAGACGTCAGCTGAACCGCCTTCAGCTCGCCAGGCCGAGCGCCTCGCCCTGGCGACCGCGAACGGCGTCATCGACCGCCACGCGATTGACGACCAGCGCGGTCGGGACCGAACCATAGCCGGATAGATCGGCCCGCGCCTTGCCGATCGCGGCCGAGTTGGTGGCCCCTTCGCGAACAACGAGGATCACGAGGTCGGCATGGGCAGCCAGCGCCACCGCGGCAGGCTGCAGGGCAAGCGACGATGCGTCGACGATGATCAGGCCGAAATCGGCGCGAATATCGTCCGGCGGATAGGGCGGCACCTTGCTGCTGGCGCCCAGCAGCTCGACGACGGACGCCAGATCGGCCTTGATCATGCCCGATCCTTGCGGTGGCGCGGCCTCGGCGCGCCTGGATTCCATCTCGATCAGGACGCTGAGCATCCCGTTCTTGACGGCGGATCGGTTCAGCGACCGTGCAATGGTGCTGCCGCCCGCACCAGCCTCGACCGACAGCAGCAGCGCCACCTTGCCGTGCTCTCCCGGAAGCTGCTCGATGTTCTCGATCAGCAGCTGAAGATGCGGGCTGAGATCGGGCTCTGCCGTCGACGAGATCGGGGTCTGCCAGACGCTCCTGACGGCGTCGGGCGATGCGATGTTGGGAATCCGGGCCAGCATCGGCAATCCCGGCGGCGGCGGCGCAGGTTGCGGCGCGGCGGGCGCCGGTGGTGCGGGCGCCTCGGCCCGACGCAGCGGCGGAATGGCCTTGATCGGGAGCTGCTTCAGATTCAGACCGGGAACGGCGACGATCGCCGTCGACGTCAGCAGCGAGACGATCGCGAGCGCGACCAGCAACAGCGGAAGCGGCGGCATCGTTGAACGTACCGGCGGCGTCGCGGGCGATGCGACCTTGGTCTGCGAGCTCTGCAGCAGCCGCTGCTCGTCGGTGGTCTTGTAGCGCGAGAGGAATTGCTCGTAGATATTCTTGTTGGCATCTGCGTCGCGCTGCAATTCCTGCAGCTTCACGAGCGCCTGACCGTCGACCAGGATCTGCTGTTCGACCGCCTTCTGCTGATCCTCGAGCGCCTTCTGCTGATCGCGCTGCGCCTCATATTCCGACTTCGCGGTATCGATGTTCTTCTTCCGCTCGATCTCGATCTGGCGGTTGAGATCGCTGAGCTGGCTGAGGGCCATCACGAGGTCCGGGTGACGATCGCCAAGCACCCCGCGCTTCTGTGCGATCTGATCGTTCAGCGCCGAGCGCTGGGCGCGAAGCGCACTCAGCAGGTCCTGCTTGACGGGCCCGTCGACATTGGCCTTCAGGTCGCGCTGCAGCTGCTCATAGCGGACCTTGGCCTCCTCGGTGCGGGCACGCGCGGCGGCGACCTGCTGGGTCAGATCGGTGACGCGCAATTGCTGCGTCGTCGATTCCTTGCCGGCGTTGACGATCCGGTGCTCCAGCTTGAACTTCGCAACGGCATCTTCCGAAGACCGCAGGCGGTCGTTCAACGTCTTGAGCCGGCTCTTCAGCCAGTCGGCGGCTTCGTCGGTCGCCACGCTGCGCGTGCCGCGCTGGCTGGCGACGAACGCCTCAGCCACCGCGTTGGCATAGTACGCCGCGCGCTGCGGGTTGTTGGACGTGAACTTGATGGCAATGACATAGGTCAATCCGCGCCGGGAGATGTCGAGCCGGTTGCGAAACCGGTCGAGCAGGCGCGTCGGGTCGGTTCTGCCGCCGGAGATGTCGCTGTCCTCGGCGACCTTGAGCTGGTCGATCAGCGGCCCAAGAAATCCGTCGGATTTGGCGATCTCGACATAGCTCTGCAGTGCTGCGGCATCCTGACCGATCCCCGGCAGGACGTCCTGATCGGTGGTCACGCGCTGCTCGCGCGGGTCGACCACGACGAGCGCGGTCGCGGCATAGCGCGCCGGAATCAACATCAGCAGAATGACGCCGACCGCGAAGATCACCGCGGCGAGCATCAGAATGCGTTGACCGTTCTCGCGGAAAAAGCCACCACGCCGGGAATGCTAAGCACGCCTTTGGTGGTTTCCGCAGAGGATCGGCTGGTCGGCACGCCGGCAGCTTCCCACGACGCGGCGGGTTCCGTGGGTTCGGAACGTCTCGGGCCTACGCGGCTACCGAACTTCATGGGGCTGTTACTCGAATTCAACTGACAGTACTGCTCCAACGTAAATATCTATGGTTAATCCACGGTTACCCCCTCTTCATGCGGACGTAACCAATTAGTTAACGAGCCAGCTGTACCCTATGTGTGAAACAATGGCTCTCGATTGCTGGCAATGTCTGATCGCACTAAATGAGCAGTAACCTCAACACGCGCTACTCGATCTACCAGCGCGCTTCGCGTGATAAGTACGCGCGCAATAGCGAGGGAGACGATTTCATTCCTTCGACGGGTGAGGAAGCCGTGCTCCATTACAGGCCAAGCACAGAATTGCGCGAGGCATCGACCGCATCACGCAATCAATCGAACGAGAGCAAACCAAAGCTGCGTGTCGTCCTGGTACAGACCCAGGCCGAGAACGCCGGCGCGCAGGAGATATCGCGGCTGCTCGGCGCGGGCCTCACCGCGCGCGGCTATGACGTCGCCAACCTGTTCTTCTTCCGCAAATCGGATTCCTTCGACGAGCCGCCCAATACATTCTATTGCGCGCAGAGCCGCCCGGGAAATCCCTTGGCGCTGCTGCGGATGCTGTGGACGCTCGCCGGTCATCTCAGGACCATCAGGCCCGATGTCGTGCTGACCTTCCAGCACTTCGGCAATGTGATCGGCGGAGGCGTGTCGCGGCTCGTCTGCCGCGCTCCGGTGATCGCCAACCAGGTGTCCTCGGCGATGTCGATGAGCATGCCGGTGCGCGCCGCCGACATCTTCATGGGCTCGACCGGCTTCTTCCAGTGCATCACGCTGAATTCGCGCGACATGGAGCGTGAATACGCCCGCTACCCCGCGACCTATCGCGCGCGCATGACGCACGTCCCGCATGGCTTCGACGACAAGTCGCACAGCCTGCCGAAAGACGTCGCGCGGCAGCAGTTCAGGCTGCCGCCGGATCGCACGCTGCTCGGCTGCGCTGCAAGGCTGCATCCGCACAAGCGGCTCGATGCGGCAATTCGCCTGCTGGCCGCCGACCAATCCTGGCATCTTGCCCTCGCCGGACAAGGCGCGGACGAGGAACGGCTGCGAGCCCTGGCGAGCGAGCTGAAAGTCGCGGACCGACTGCACTTCATCGGCGAGATCCCACCGCGCCAGATGGCCGATTTCCTGGCGTGCCTCGACGTCTTCGTATTTCCGACGCAGGCCGAAACCTTCGGCCTTGCCGCTGTTGAGGCCGCGAGCGCCGGGATTCCCTGCGTCGTCAACGATCTTCCCGTGCTGCGCGAGGTGCTGTCCTACCAGGGACAGCCTGCCGCGGTGTTCGTTGACGCTGCGAACGAGGCGGAGTTTTCGACCGCCGTGTCGAAAGTCCTGACCGATCGTTTGTTGAGCGACCAGCTGCGGCAAAGTGCCGTGGGCCTGAAGTCGCGTTATTCGTTGGATGCCATGATAGAGGAATACGTCCGCATTCTCGGCAATGCCGTGGGAGTGGACGCGCACTAGGAAATTGGGCTGGACATGATTATCGAGTTTCGCTGCGATCGCGCGCAGGCGCGACTCTGGATGCGTCGCGAGACGCTGCGCGTCAGCGATCAGGATATTCCCGTTCAAATCGCCTGGACGACGACGCCGGGGCCGAGGCCAGCCGGCCTCGACATGCTGTTCGAGCTCGAACGCATCGTGCTGCGCAAGGGCAAGGCCGGCGAGGCCGACCGGCTGAAGACGATTGCGGAACGGCCGCGCATGGGCAACCCCGAAGTGGTGGTCGACTTCACCACTGCCGCGCGGGACCCGAACTGCTCCGCCAGGCTCTACCTCCGTCCACGCTTCAACGGACAGGCGGGCGAAGCCGCCGCACTGGCCGCCATTCTCGCCGGCGACCTGCCGGTGATTGAAATCGTCAACGAGCTCGACGGCACGGTCATGGACCGCGGCCATCCCTCGGCGGAAATCGCCGCCGGCCTGAGCGGCGGGCTCGAAACGGTGATGGCGCGCACCCTGTCCATGCTGCCGCCGATCCTGTCGGGGGCTCCGCGGCTGGTGCCGCAACTGGCTGTGCCGGCGGCCGGCAGCGCGCCGGGAAATCCCGCGCCCTTTGTCCTGCGCGGCGTCGCGACCTCGATCGCGAAGGAGATCTATCGTCTTTGCTGCTACGCGCCGCATTGGCATGTCGGCTGGCGCTACGCCGACAACGCGGATGTCTGGCGGACCGGTGACCTGTCGGGACCTGCCTGGAACGTGCTCGGCGATCCCGGCAATCACTTCTATGCCGATCCCGTCCCGGTGAAATGGCAGGGCAGGACCTTCGTGTTCTTCGAGGACCTCGACCACCGAACCGGCAAGGGCATCATCTCCGCGATCGAATTCGACGGCAACGGTCCGGTCGGCACGGTGCTGCCGGTGCTCGAAGAGCCGTGGCACCTGTCCTACCCGTTCCTGATCGAGAACAATGGCGAGCTGTGGATGATCCCGGAAAGCACCGCGCATCGCGATGTCCCGATCTACAAATGCGTTCGCTTTCCCGACAAGTGGGAACGGCAGGGCACGCTGCTGTCCGGGCTCGAACTCGCCGACGCGACCATCACGCAGCATGACGGCCTCTACTACATGTTCGGAGCCTGGCGCGACGGCACCGGCGGATATTCCGACACGCTGGCGATCTATTACGCCGAGCAATTGTTCGGCCCCTGGCGGCCGCATGCAAGCAATCCGATCCTGATGGATCGCGCGACGACCCGACCGGCCGGCAATTTCGTGACCATCAACGGCAAGCTGTGGCGGCCGGTGCAGGACTGCACCAACGGATACGGCGCGGCGCTTGGACTTGCAGAAGTGCTCGAACTGTCGCCGACCACCTACCGGCAGGCCGTGCGCCATCTGCTCAAACCCGGGCCGCTGTGGAGCGGACGCAAGCTGCACACGCTCAACCGCTGCGGCCGGCTCGAGGTGATCGACGGCTCGCGGGTCCAGCCGAAGACCACCGCCTTGCTGAACAGCCTGCGGTCAAGCGACCGACCAGCGCAGCGGAAGTGGCAAGGCACGCTGGCGAAGCCGATCGCGCGACGGCTCCACTAGCCTCGGTCGACCCGGTTCAGTTCAGGTCGGCACTCAGCACGCCGCCGAACTGCTCCCATGAGCTTCCGGTCCAGCGTTGCAGCTGAAGCTGCGTATAGGCCATGCTGTTGTCGGGGCCTGTGTTGATGGCGATGCCCGGCATCAGCGTCGGCAGCACGAGCCCTCTGATGTTGCGCGCCTGCTTCACGATGTTCTCGCGCGACAGGTCGTCGCCGCACTGCTTCAGCACCTGCTCCAGGATCTGGCCCTGCTGGGTGCCGAACAGATAATTGTTGTCGCCGATATCGGCGCCGGGAAGATACTTCTCGAAATGGGCGCGATACCATTTCATGCCGGGATCGTCGGCCCACTTCTTGTCGTTCGGATCCTTGGTGATGGTCGCCACGACAACGCCCACCGCCTTGTCCGCGCCCGCCGGCACGATGGTCGCGGACACCGAGCTCGACACGTAGTTGACGATGGTCAGCGGCGACCAGCCGATCTCGTTCGCCTTCTTGATCGCCTGGGCCGCGAATTTCGGCGTGCCGGCGATCAGGAACGCCTGCGCGCCCGAAGCCTTCAGCGTCACCACGCGGGATTCGATGGTCGGCTCGGTGACCTCATAGGGAGACGTCACCACTTTCCTGTCGAAATCGACCTTCAGCACCTCCTTGAACGCGGCGACGAAATCGCGGCCGAGATCGTCGTTCTGGTAGAGGATCGCGATCTTCGCATCGGGCGCCGTCTGCGTGATGTATTTGGTGTAGATCTTTCCTTCGGTGTTGTAGCTCGGCAGCCCCGTGGTGGTCAGCGGAAACTCGGTGAAGTTCGCAAACTTGGTCGCACCGCTGACGACGAACAGATGCGGCACCTTCTTCGCGGTGACGTATTTGATGGTCGCACCGATGCCGGGCGTGCCGAGCGGGCTGAACAGGAACGCCACCTCATCGCTCTCGATCAGCTTGCGGGTCTGCTCCACGGCCTTGGGCGGCGTATAGGCATCGTCATAGGTGATGAGGTTGATCTTGCGGCCGTTGATGCCGCCACGGTCGTTGACGGAACGGACATAGGCGATCAGGCCCTTGCCGGTGTTGCTGAGCGGAGACGCCGGGCCGCTGAACGGGAACGTCGCCCCGACCTTGATTTCCGATTCCGATACCCCCGGTGTTTCGGCGCGGACTGGAGCCGCGGCAAGCGCCGCGAGCATCGCAACGGACACGGCAAACGTCTTCAACAACATGAAATTCTCCCCTGAGCTTTTATGAATTGACCAACTCTTGCAACCGGCGCGCGGCGCTACCAGGCTTCGCCGAACGGCCTGATCTCGACATTGAACGACCACGCGCTGCGATCCTGATGGGCGACGTGCCAGACCTCGTCCGCGATCGCTTTCGGCTTGATGAAGAAGTCGTCCGGCCGATCCGGCCAGCGCTTGCGCGTCCACTCCAGATCGATCACGGCATCGATTACGAGATAGGCGACGTGCACGCCTTGCGGCCCCAGATCGCGCGCCATCGCCTCGGCGAGTATCCGCTGCGCTGCCTTGGTCGGCGCGAACCCCGCGAAGCCGGCCTTGCCGCGCAACGCCGAGGTGTTGCCGGTCGCGACGATGGCGCCCTTGCCGGCAGCGATCATCGCCGGGGCGAACCGCCGCGCCAGGTACAACAGTCCCATCGTGTTGACCTGGAAGTTGCGATTGAGAATCTCCGGATCGATCTCGCGGAAGGTGCCGAATGCCCCGCCGACGGCGTTATGAATGACCACGGCGGGATTACCGAGATCACGCTCCACGGCCGAGGCCACCGCCTCGACCTGCGCGGGATCGGACACGTCGCACCGATAGCCCTTTGCGCCCGGCAGCTGCTTTTCGAGTGCAGCGAGACGCGCCTCGTTCCTGGCGAGAAGAGCGACGCGATAGCCGCCCTCGGTGAATGTCCGGGCGAGCGCCGAACCGGTGCCGGGCCCAACGCCGGATATCAGACAGACAGGCGCGGTCATGCGATCAACCCTCCGCGTTGCAGCCCATGGCCTTCATGGTCAGGCGGCCGCCTTCGACAGCAGCTTCTCGACATAAGGCTTGAGATCCAGCCTGACGTGCTCATGCGCGATCAGGCGGCCAAAGTGCGCAAACATCAGCGGATACTCATCCTGCACGCCCGAATGCAGGATTTTCGCCAATCCCTGCTTGCGCAACTGCTCGGCCCGCGCGTGTTCATTCATGAACAGCGCGAGTTCGGCGGCAAAGCAGATGTCGGCAATCGAGATGCCGTTCCCGACCAGCACCTCCCGCCGTGGCGACAGCGCCTGCTCGATCCCGGAGGCGTAGATCGCGAATGCATCCTTGGCCCGCGCATGAATGGCCGCATCGACGGTGCCTCCCGAGAGCGCCAGCAGATAGATTTGCGAGTCCCGCGCGAACACCAGGCTGACATCGAGAAAACTGTCGATCCGCGACGCCTCATAGGCGTCGCGTCCGTAGAGCGGGAATGCGGCCTCGCCGAGCCGCGCCACCGCGCGCATGATGCTGTTCGATTCGAAGATCCCGACCTTGCCGTCCGCGCCGAATGCAGCCGGCACATTGCCGAACGGCTGTGCCGCCATGAACGCATCGGTCTTGAAGAGCTGCGCCCCGGTCAGTCCGACCCGCCCGGTCCGGGCCAGCGACGACAGCGAGGCGCGCTCGTGCTCCGCCAGCGGGCGGGCATCATAGTCCCACAACCAGTCGCGCAACTCCTTGCCCGAGGCTCCCCTGACCTCGATTTCGACGCCGCAAAACCGCGCCGCGATGGTCGCCTTCCAGACTCGCGGGTTCGGCAGATAGGAGAAGATGCGCAAGGCGGCCATGGTGGATTGCTCCCGTTGCAACAAGCCTCAGGCGGCGAGCTTCAGGATCTTGACGACATCGCCGGGCTCGCGGATCGGCTGCGGGTTGGCCCGCGTGAAGATCGACAGCATGGCGTTCTTGCCGATCAGCTCGAAGCGGTCTTCGCCGACGCCGACATCGGCAAGCCGCCGCGGCAGGCCGAGCTCCGCGATGAACGCCGCAAACGCCTCGCCGGCGTCGCGCCCCGGCGCGCCGAGCGCGGCGGCGATCGATTGCTGGGCTGCCTCCGTCGCCGGGCGGTTGTAGCGCAGCACGCTCGGCATCATCACCGCCGTGCAGAAATAATGCGGCACATCGCAGGTGCCGCCGAGCACATGGCCGATGGCATGACTGGCGCCCATCGGCACCCGCGACTGCAATCCGAACGCCGACAGCCAGGAGCCGAGCTGGCAGCTCAACCGCGCCGCCGCGTCGTCGGGGTGGGCCTTGGTGCGCAGCAGGCCGTCGTGCAGATAGCGCAGCCCCTGCTGGCACACCGCGTCGACCAGCACGTTGGGACGGCTGGAGCAGATCGCCTCGATGCCGTGATCCATCGCCCGCGTCCCGGAGCCGATCCAGAGCTTCTCCGGCGTATATTTCGTGATCGCGGGATCGAGGATGATGCTGCGCGGCATCATCATCGGGTGGTTGAAGATCTGCTTCAGCTTGCGGCTGGTATCGGTGACCAGCGCGCCGGAATTGTATTCGCCGCCGGACAGCGTGCTGGGGATCGCGATCATCCGGACCTTCGGCGAGCGGAATGGCCCGAAGCGCCGGTCCGGCGTGGTCTCGAAGCCGTCGAGGCCATCAGGCTCGAAGATCTCGTGCTCCATGCACATCAGCACGATCTTCGCCGCATCGACCACCGAGCCGCCGCCGATCGCGACGACGAGGTCCGCCTTGGCCTCGCTGGCCTGCCGCGCGATCTGCGTCACCACGTCCCGCGTCGTGTGCTGCGGCACGCCGTCGAAGGTCGCGGCATGACGATCGCCGAGCGCTTTGCGGATTTTCTCGATCTCGTCGGTCGTGGTGTTTAACGTCCGGCTGGCGATCAGATAGACGCGCCTGGCGTCCAGCCGCTCGGCCTCCTCGCGCAGCGCTTCGGCCGCCGGCTTGCCGTAGATCACGGATTCCATGGTCGGGTATTGATGGCTGCCGGTGACGCGCATGCTCTTCACTCCCTCGATGTGTCCGTGAGTTACGCCGCCGGTCAGGCCGACAGCTTGGTGAAATCGGGCTGCCGCCGTTCGGCGAAGGCGGCAAAGGCCTCGCGCGCCTCCGGCGTCGTCAGCCGCTCCTTGAACAGCACGCCTTCCTCGGCGATCTGCGCCGCGATCTTCTGCTGCTCGCGCATCAGCTTCTTGGTCATGCCGAGCGACCCCGCCGGCCGCCTGGTCAGCGCAATCGCCGCGTCATGCGCCCTCTTGCGCAGATCGGCTTGCGGCACCACGGCATTGGCGAGACCCGATGCCAGCGCGCCTGGCGCGTCCATCGGCTCGCCGAGCGCGAACATCGCATAGGCGCGCGCGTGTCCGATCCGAAGTGGCAACAACCAGCTCGATGCCGCCTCCGGCACCAGCGCGAGGTTGACGAACGGCGTGATCAGCCGGGCGTTCTCGGCAAGATAAACCAGGTCGCAGTGCAGCAGCATGGTGGTGCCGACGCCGACCGCATTGCCCTGCACGGCGGCGACCAGCGGCTTGCCGGCCTTGCTGATGGTCTCGATGAAGCGATGCGCAGGACTATCGACCGCGCCTTCGCCGCGCGCCTGGCTCGCGAAATCGGCCAGGTCGTTGCCGGCGGTAAAGCTGTCGCCGTCGCCCTGGAACAGGATCACGCGGACGGATGGATCCGTCTCGGCCTGCTTCAGCGCATTCGACATGGCGTCATACATGGCGCCGGTCAGCGCATTCTTCTTCTCCGGCCGCTGCAAGGTCAGCGTCATGACGCCAACGGCGATCTCAACCTTGACATGCTCGGTCATGGCACTCTCCCGTCAGGCGACCGCGCGGGCCGGCGTGGTTTCGAACTTGCCGTCGAGGAAGCCGGTCAACCGTTGCCGGATGATCGCTTCGGCCTCCGCCATGATGCGGTCGACCAGTTCCTTGACGGTCGGGATGTCGTGGATCAGGCCGACCACCATGCCGCAGCTCCAAGCACCGGCATCCATCTCGCCGTCGATCATCACCCTCGGATAGACGCCGGCGACCTGCTCGTGGATATCCTCGATCTTCAGCCTAGCGCCCTTCTCGCGCTCGATCTCGAGCAGCTCATCGACGCCCTTGTTCTTCAGCACCCGTTCGGTGTTACGCAGCGCGCGCATCACGAGACGCGTGTCGAGCTCGTCGGCGTCGAGCAGCGCCTGCTTCACATTGGGATGCACCGGTGCCTCCTTGGTCGCGATGAAGCGGGTGCCCATGTTCATGCCGGCAGCCCCCATCGACAGCGCCGCGACAAGGCTGCGCGCATCCGCCATGCCGCCCGAGGCGACGAACGGGATCTTCAATTCGTCCGCCGCGCGCGGCAGCAGGATCATGTTCGGGATGTCGTCCTCGCCGGGGTGACCGCCGCACTCGAAGCCGTCGACGCTGACCGCGTCGCAGCCGATCTTCTCGGCCTTCAGCGAATGCCGCACCGAGGTGCATTTGTGAATGACCTTGATGCCGGCCGCCTTCAGCGCGGGCATGTACTGCTCCGGGCTGCGGCCCGCGGTTTCCACCGCCTTGACGCCGCCCTCGCGGATCGCCGCGATGTATTCGGGATAGGGCGGCGCGGTGAAGCTCGGCAGGAAGGTGAGGTTCACGCCGATCGGCTTGTCCGTCATGTCGCGGCAGCGCGCGATCTCCTTCGCCAGCAGCTCCGGTGTCTTCTGCGTCAGGCCGGTGATGATGCCGAGGCCGCCGGCGTTGGACACCGCGGCCGCCATCTCGGCGAAGCCGACAAAATGCATGCCGCCCTGGATGATCGGATGCTGGATGCCGAACAGTTCAGTGATTGCTGTCTTCACAAGTCTCTCCCGCGTTTCCGCTCAGCGGACGATTTCGAACAGGCCCGCCGCGCCCATGCCGCCGCCGATGCACATGGTCACCACGCCGTATTTCGCCTTGCGCCGCCGGCCCTCGATCAAGAGGTGACCGGTGAGCCGCGCCCCGGTCATGCCGTAGGGATGGCCGATCGCGATCGAGCCGCCATTGACGTTCAGCTTGTCCGGATCGATGCCGAGCTTGTCGCGGCAATAGATCACCTGCACCGCATAGGCCTCGTTGAGCTCCCAGAGATCGATATCGTCGATCTTGAGGTTGTGCCGCTTGAGGAGCCGCGGGATCGCGGCAACCGGGCCGACGCCCATCTCGTCCGGCTCGACGCCGGCGGCGACGAAGCCGCGGAACATGCCGAGCGGCTTCAGCCCCTTCTGCGCGGCAACCTTGTCGCTCATGATCACGCAAGCCGAGGCGCCATCCGACAGTTGGCTGGCGTTGCCGGCGCTGATGGTCTTGCCCTCGAACACCGGCTTGATCTTGGCGAGTCCATCCGCCGTGGTATCCGGCCGCGGCCCCTCATCCTTGGCCAGCGTCACCTGCTGGTAGCTGACTTCCCTGGTGTCCTTGTTGACCACGGCCATTTTGGTCGTGATCGGCACGATCTCATCGTTGAAGCGGCCGCCCTGCAACGCGGCGCCGACGCGGCGCTGGCACTCGAGGCTGTACTCGTCCTGCTTATCGCGGCCGATCCCGTAGCGCTCGGCGACGACTTCCGCCGTCTCCAGCATCGACATGTACATCTCGGGCTTCATTGCCATCAGCTCGTCGTCGACGGCATGGAACCTGTTCATGTGCTCGTTCTGCACCAGGCTGATCGACTCGATGCCACCGCCGATCGCGATCTCGACGCCGTCGAGCATGACAGAGCGGGCGGCGACCGCGATCGCCTGCAGGCCGGAGGCGCATTGCCGGTCGATGGTGGTCCCGGCAACCGTGACCGGAAGCCCGGCGCGGATGGCGCCCTTGCGCGCGACATTCATCACCATGGTGCCCTGCTGCATGGCACAGCCCATCACCACGTCCTCGACCTCGCCGGGCGCGATGCCGGCGCGCTTCACCGCCTCGGCCATCACATGGCCGGCCAAAGTCGGGCCGTCGGTGTTGTTGAGCGCACCGCGATAGGCCTTGCCGACGCCAGTGCGCGCGGTGGAGACGATGACTGCATCTTGTGACATGCTTGCCTCTCTGAATCAGGCGACCGCGTCGAGCTGCGCGTAGCGCAGCACGTGATACGCGGGATCGCCGAACTGGATGTTGATGGAGGAAATCCGCTTGAAGTAATGGCCGACATTGAGCTCGTCGGTCATGCCCATGCCGCCATGCAGCTGCACCGCCTGGTCGGCGACGAACTTGCCGGCATAACCGATCTTGGATTTTGCACCGGATGCCAGCCGGAGACTCCGGCCTCATCGTCACTGAGACTGAGGCTGAGATGCTGCATCAGCGACAACGCCTCCTGATGCGCGATGAACATGTCGACCATCCGGTGCTGCAGCACCTGGAAGCTGCCGATCGTGACGCCGAACTGCTTTCGCGTCTTGGAATAGTCCAGCGTCGCCGTATTCAGCTCGCCGATCGCGCCGACCGCCTCGGCGCAGAGCGCGCCGATGGCGCGGTTACGGCAGGCTTCCAGCGCGGCGACACCCCCGCCTTCGCTGCCCAGCAATTCCGCGCGCACGCCGCGCAGGCTGATCTCGGCCGCCCTGCGGCCATCGATCGTCCTGAAGCTTTGCAGGTCGAGATTGGCGGCGCGGCGATCGACCACGAACAGGCTGACGCCGCCGCGATCGTGACGATGACCCGCGGTGCGCGCGGAGATGATCAGATAATCCGCCCATGGCGCGGCCAGCACCGCCGTCTTCTCGCCGGTGAGCACATAATCGTTGCCGTCGCGGCGCGCCGTGGCGGTGACGGTGGCGAGATCGAAGCGCGAGCCCTTCTCGGTCCAGGCCAGCGCCCAAAGTTTCGTGCCAGCGATGATGTCAGCGATGAACGCCTGCCTCTGCGCGTCGGAACCTGCCTGTTCGATCAAGCCACCCGCAACGACGATCGTCTCGACGAAGGGCTCCACGACAAGATGCCGGCCGAACTCCTGCATGATGATCATGGTCGACAGCGGCCCGCCGCCGAGCCCTCCAACCGCTTCCGAGAACGGCGCGGCGAGTAGGCCGAGCTCGGCGAATTCAGCCCATTGCCTGCGGCCAAAACCCTCCTCGCTCGCGACGATCTTGCGGCGCGCGTCGAAATCGTACTGGTCGCGCAGCAGCCGCTGGACGCTGGACCGCAACAATTCCTGCTCTTCCGTGAACTGGATATCCATCCGATCCTCGTTGCTTGTGGCTAGAGACCAAGCACCGCCTTGGCGATGATGTTGCGCTGGATCTCGTTCGATCCGCCGTAGATCGAGAGCTTGCGCGAGTTGAGGTATTTTTCCGACGCGGTGTGGCCGTAGTCCGGGCCCGGCATGAAGTGATTGGCGCTGACCGGATGCTCTCGGATCGCAAGCCCGTAATTGCCGATCGCCCGATACGTCAGCTCGGTGATATCCTGGAAGATTTCGGTGCCGCGGATCTTGAACAGCGATGCCGCCGGTCCCGGGTCGATGCCGCGCGCCATCTGGGCGACGACGCGAAGCTCGGTCGCCTCCAGCGCCAGCACGTCGAGCTCGACGCGGGCGATGTCCCTGATGAATTCCAGATGCGCCGGATCGTCTTCCGGAATCTCCGCTTTGACGATCTTCTTCAGCCGCGCGATGTAGCGCGTCGAACGGCCGATGCCGGCCATGCTGGTGCGCTCATTGCCGAGCAGGAATTTGGCGTAGGTCCAGCCCTTGTTCTCCTCGCCGATCAGGTTCTCGGCGGGGACGCGGACGTCCTCCAGGAAGACGTCGTTGACCTCGTGCGAGCCGTCGATGGTGATGATGGGGCGCACGGTGACGCCGGGTGACTTCATGTCGATCAAGAGGAACGAGATGCCGGACTGCGGCTTGGCCGTGGGATCGGTGCGCACCAGGCAGAAGATCCAGTCGGCGTGCTGCGCCAGCGTGGTCCAGGTCTTGTGGCCGTTGACGATGTAATGATCGCCGTCGCGCACCGCCTTGGTGCGGACGGTCGCGAGGTCGGAGCCGGAGCCCGGTTCCGAATAGCCCTGGCACCACCAGTCCTCGCCGGACAGGATGCGCGGCAGGAATTTCCTTTTCTGCGCGTCGTTGCCGAAGGTGTAGATGACCGGGCCGACCATGGTGACGCTGAACGCCAGCGGCGGCATCGTGCCGGCGCGCGTCGTCTCCTGCTCGAAGATGAAGCGGCGGGTGATCGACCAGCCGGGCCCGCCATATTCCTTCGGCCAGAGCGGCGCGATCCAGCCCTTGTCGTGCAGGATCCGATGCCACAGCAGCATCTGCTCCTTGGAGAGATCGGTCTCCGGATTGGCGACGCGCATCTCCGCCGGGTAGTTGTCCTTGATGAAGGCGCGTACCTCATCGCGGAACGCCGCATCTTCAGGGGATAGCGCGAGCTCCATCTGACCGGCTCCCTACCACTTCTCGCCGAAGGGCCGGATTTCCAACTCGAAGGTCCAGGCGCTCTTCGGCTGCTGATAGAGCTGCCAATAGGCGCCCGCGACCGATGCCGGCGGCATCAAGAGATCGGGATTGTCGAGCGCGTTCGGGCCGAGCGCCTCGATACGGCGCTGCCGGACCCATTCGGTGTCGACGCCGGAATCGATGATCAGATGCGCGACATGGATGTTCTTCGGCCCCAGTTCGCGGGCCATCGCCTGCGCCACGGCACGCAGGCCGAACTTGGCGCTTGCAAAGGCGGCATAGCCGCTGCCGCCGCGGAGTGACGCGGTGGCGCCGGTGAAGAAGATGTTGCCCTCGCCGCGCGGCATCATCAGCCGCGCCGCCTCGCGCCCGGCCAGGAAGCCGGAGTAGCAGGCCATCTCCCAGACCTTGCGGAACACGCGCTCGGTGGTCTCGAGGATCGGGAAATTGACGTTGGCGCCGATATTGAAGATGCAGACTTCAAGCGGCGCATGCTTGTCGGCGTCGTTGAGGAACGCCGTGATCTCCTTCTCCTTGCGCGCATCGAGCGAACGCGCGTGGATCTCGCCGCCCGCGGCCTCGATCTCCTTGACCAGCGGCGCCAGCTTGTCGCCGTTGCGGCGGCCGGCGAAGATCGTAAAGCCTTCGGCGGCGAACTTCTTGGCAATCTCGCCGCCGATGAAATCACCGGCACCAATGACGGCCACCGTCCTGTTTCTCTTCTGCATGGTGTTCTCCGGTCCTGTTTGAGTGAACTGGCTTGCGGCGGCGGCTCGGCCTCAGCCGCGCAGCGACTCCGCCAGCTTGTGCTTCAGCAGCTTGCCCGTCGATGTCGCGGGCAGCGCGTCCATCAGGATAATCTCCGACGGCCGCTTGTACGAGGTGAGTTGCGGGGCAATATGGGCCATCAGGTCCTGCGCGGTGGCGGTCGAGCCCTTGATCAGCTGCACAAAGGCGACCACCTCCTCATTGCCCTCGACCGGCCGGCCGACCACGGCGCACTGCACCACGGCGTCGTGCGTGCTCAGCACCGCCTCGATCTCGGCCGGATAGACGTTGAACCCGGAGCGGATGATCATCTCCTTGGTCCGCCCGACGATGTAGAGCGCATCGTTCTCGAAGCGGGCCAGATCCCCGGTATTGAACCAGCCGTCCGGATCGATCGCCTTGGCGGTCAAATCGGGCGCGCGGTAATAGCCGCGCATCACGTTCGGGCCGCGAACGTGCAGCTCGCCGACTTCCCCTGCCGCAACCGGCTTGAGGTCACGGCCGACCAGTTTTGCCTCGAGGCCCGGCATGACGCTGCCGACCGCATGATCGGCCCGCGGATTGTCGGGCCGGACGCCGGAGATGCCCGGCGAGCATTCGGTGATGCCGTAACCGTTGAGCAGCGGCAGCCCGAGTTCCTGCTCGACCCGTGATTTGAGATCGAGGTCGAGCGGCGCGCCGGCCACCGAGATCACCCGCAACCGGCCGCGATCGAGCTTCGGCAGGCCGGCATTGCGCCGGTATTCGAGCAGACGCTGATAGGTCGCGGGCACGCCGTTCAGGATCGTGATGCCCTCTTCAGTCATCGCCTTGACCAGCGCGGCCGGATCGTATTTCGCCACCAGACGCACGGTGGCGCCGATCATCAGGGTCATGGTCAGCAACGAGATGCCGACGATATGCGAGATCGGCAGCACGCAATACTGCACGTCATCGGCCGCCATCTTTCGGAAGCTTGCCGTCGCCCGGGCGCTGAACAAGAGATTGCGATGGGTCAGCATCACGCCCTTCGGCGTGCCCGTGGTGCCGGAGGTGTAGATGAGAACCGCAACCTGATCGGCGCCGTCGGGCTCGACCGGCTCCGCCACGGTTGCCAGGTTCAAACCGGTGACGGCGATGCCGCGGAGCGGGCCGACATCCTGCACGGCGGCCTCGTAGCGCGCGGCATGTGTAGCCGCCTCCTGCGAGACCTCGGCGGTCAGCAGCACGCGCCGGGCGCCGCTGTGATCCCTGATCTGATCCAGCTCACGCGGCGAGAGCCGCGGATTGACCACGATGGACCAGACATCGAGCCGGCTCGCCGCCAGCAGCAGGCAGGCCAGCGGAATCGAATTCTCGCTCACGATCATCATGCGGTCGCCGGCACGGATGCCGAGTGCCCGCAACGCCTCGGCGACGCGACCGACCGTTCGATCGAGCTCGCGGTAGGTCAGCCGCGTCTTGTCGTCGATCAGCGCCGGGTGATCCGGCGTCGCCCCGACGTGGTGATCGATCACCTCGTGGATGCGGTTCGGCAAGCCTTCCACACTTCCTTCAGCAACTTGTTCAACAACTTGGGTCGACACCTGCACTGAAACCTCCCTGTGGCAGCCCTTTGGGCCTGATTTGTTGTCTCGAGGAACTCCCCGCTCAGGCGGTCTTGCGCTGCGGCGCAGCCAGCTGCGCGACGATCTCGTCCTCGACCTCGCGCAGCTTGTCCTTGCCGAAGAAGATCTCGTCGCCCACAAAGAAGGTCGGCGAGCCAAATGAGCCGCGCGCCACCGCGTTGCTGGTGTTGTCGATCAGCTTCTGCTTCACCTCGTCCTGCTGGGCGCGGGCGATGATGCGGTCGATATCGAGGCCGGAGGACAGGAACGCTTCGCGGAACACCTGCGGATCGTCCATCTTCTTGGGCTCGGACCACATGTGGTGATAGGCGGCGCGAAAGTACGGCTCGAACAGCCCTTCGAAATCGGCAGCGACGACGCCGCGCATCAGCATCAGCGTGTTGACCGGAAAGAACGGGTTGGTCTTGAACGTCGTGATGTTGTGGCGGCGCAGGAAGCGCTCGGTCTCGAGCGCGTTGTATTCGGGCTTGTTCTTGATGCCGCGCAGCGACTCGCCGGGCGACATGTTGCCGGTCGCCTTGTAGACGCCGCCGAGCAGCACCGGGATGTAGTCGAATTTCACGCCGGTGCGCTTCTCGATCCCGGGCAGCGCGAGTTCCGCGAGATAGGCGTTCGGACTTCCAAAATCGAAATGGAATTCGACCTTGAGCGGAGCAGCCATGGAACGCCCTTCCCTTCGAGTGCCAGCGGCACTCAGCCGCCGCGTTAATCGAGCCGAGACCTTAAGTTCTATTTTAGAACTGTCAATATGATATTTGTCATCCAATGACTAAGTCATGGCTGCAAGCGAGGCATCCTATTGAAATTACGTTAGTTCTGTTTTAGAATTTAACGGGTGATGTCGACGCAGACCGCAGGAGATGCTGATGAAATGGGATGCCCTCGAGGAGGAGCCGTGCTCGGTGGCCCGCACGGTGGCTGTCATCGGCGACCGCTGGAGCCTCTTGGTCCTGCGCGAATGTTTCCTGCGCATTCGCAGGTTCGATGACTTCCAGGCATCGCTCGGGATCACGCGGCATTTGCTCGCCGACCGGCTGAAGAAGCTGGTGCGGTTCGGCGTGCTGCGCAAGATCCCGTATCAGGAGGCGCCGAAGCGCTACGAATACATCCTGACGCAGAAGGGTCTCGACCTTTATCCGATCATCATGTCGATCGTGCACTGGGGCAACGTTCACATGGTCGATTCGCGCGGCCGGCCGATGCTGCACGAACACAAGACCTGCAAGAAGATGTTCGATCCCGTCATGGTCTGTTCGGAATGCGGCGAGCCGCTGAGCGCGAAGGCGGTCCACGTGCATCCGGGCCCCGGTGCGCGGAAATCATCACCGGTGCACGGAACGGTGCAGGAGCGGGCCAAGAGGGGCGCGAGGCCCGCCTAGCTCCTGATACCCATCTCAGCGCTGCCGGCGCGAGTTGCCTCGCCTCAAATGATCCCGTGCTTCCTGAGCAGCGCCTGCTCATCGCCCGTCACCCAACCGAATATCGTCGGCTGTGCGCCGTGCGTCTGCACAAGGTAGTGGACGTCGAAATCGATCGTAACATCCGGCTGGCTATCGCGGACGTAGGTTGCCGTCCACGCGACATGGGCCATGCAATGGCCATCATCGATCGTCGAGATTTGCAGATTGCGCATCCGCATCGCCGTGGTTCCGATCGATCGATAGTGGGCATATCCCTGACTCATGGCCTGCATGAGCTTCTCGTCATTCTTCCCCGTCATGATCCCATGCGGGGATGCCGCGATGAACTCGGCGGCATAAAACGAGCGCACCTCGTCCATATTGACGTCGCCAGCAAGAGCCTGCCCGAAGCATCGTTCGTACCGTTCGAATAGCTTCCTTACGCTGGCCGCCATGACTATCTCCCATCGCTGGCGATCGGTGGCGCCCCCGCAGCCGCAGCAGGGCGGGTCGTTCGGCCCATCTCATGCAAGCCTACTTGACCAGCGTCGCGCCGGTCTCCGGATGCTGCAGCCAGCCGAGCAGCGCCTCGTGGAAGCGCGCCGGCGCCTGGATCTGCGGCGAATGGCCGAGATCGGGGAATTCGATCAGCTGCGCATGCGGGATCCGCTTCACGGCCTCCTTGCCCAGCACCGGATAATTGCCGAGCGTCTTGCGGATCTCCGGCGGCGCGGTGTCCTTGCCGATCGCGGTGGTGTCCTTGTCGCCGACAAACAGCAGCGTCGGCGGCTTGATCTGCTCGAACTCGTAGAACACCGGCTGGGTCGCGATCATGTCGTAGAGCCGCGCCGAGCTCGACGCCACGGCGGCGTGGCCCTCTCCGCGATACATGCCGGCCAGCATCTGCACCCACGTCTCGTAGGACGCATCCCAGGTGTCGGCGTAATAGGTGGCGCGCTCATAGGCGCGGATGCTGTCTGCGGTGACGCGCGTCTCGCGCTGCATCCAGCCGTCGAGGCTGAGCCACGGCACGCCCTTGGCCTTCCAGTCTTCCAGGCCGATCGGATCGACCAGCACCAGGTGGTCGGTGGCCTCCGGATACATCAGGGCATAGCGCATCGCCAGCATGCCGCCGGTCGAATGGCCGACCATGATCGAATGCGCGATCCCGAGCGAGGCGAGCAGCGCGCGGCTGTTGCCGGCCAATTGCTGGAAGGTGAACTGATAGCGCTCGGGCTTGCTGGACTTGCAGAAGCCGATCTGGTCGATCGCGATCACGCGATAGCCGGCGCCGCTGAGCGCCTTGATGGTGCCGTCCCAGGTCGCGGCACAGAAATTCTTGCCGTGCAGCAGCACCGCGGTCTGGCCGTTAGGCGTCGACGGCTTGACGTCGAGGTAGGCCATGTCGAGCTCCTGCCCCTGCGAGCTGAAGCGATAATGCTCCACCGGATAGGGATAGTCGAAGCCCTGCAACTCCGGTCCATAGGCCGGCTCGGCGGCCGATTGCGCCCATGCGTTGGACGAACCGAGCGCGACGGTCGCGGCGACGGCAAGGTGAAACAGGGCTTTCAGGTGCATCTCGGCAAATCCAGAACTCGGGGACGATCTCGTGATGCCGTAGCCGAACGCGTGGGCGCCATCCAGCGCCCAGCGATGATTTGTTCGTGATCTCCGCGCAAACGCTACGCGTTTGTCGCGAGGGAACACCGCCTCGGATCATGCTCTAAGCCGGATCGAACGCGCGGATCGGCGGCAGATTGCCGTTGAAGCGCTCGACCTCGACGCTGGTGAGCTGGCCGGTGCAGCCCTGCGCGAAGGATGACGTGCCGATGTCGCGCGTCAGCACGTTCGGATTGCCGTGCACGCAGAGCGGCGCCTCCTCCTCGGGATCCATCGGATCGTACCAGGCGCCGGTCGGCAGCTGCACCACGCCAGGCGCGATGCCGTCGGTGACATGCACCGCGGCGAGGCAGGCGCCGCGCGCGTTGAAGATGCGGATGATGTCGCCGTCGGCAATACCGCGCGGCTTGGCGTCGCGCGGATTCATGCGCGCGACCTCGCGGCCGCGATGCTTGGCGTCTAGTGAATGGCCGCCGAAATCGAGCTGGCTGTGCAGGCGCGTCACCGGCTGGTTGGCGACGAGGAAGCACGGCGCGCCCGGCGTCGGCGTGTCGGTCTTCTCGAGCCAGACCGGATGGCCCGGACAATCGGCATCGCCGTGGCTAGCGATCTTCTGCGAAAAGATCTCGATGCGGCCGCTCGGCGTCGGCAATGGCCGCGCGAGGGGGTCTTCGCGAAAACGGCGCAGCGAGCCGCCGTCGTCGAGATGCTGCGGCACGACCAGACTGCCGCGCGCCCAGAACTCTTCGAAGCTCGGCGCCTCGAGCCCGCGCGCGGCGAGCGCCTTGCGGGTCGGCTCAAAGAGATGTTCCAGCCATTGCCGCGAGGTGCGTCCTTCCGTGAAAGGCTCGCGAGCCCCTAACCGCTCGGCGAGGTCGGCGAAGATCTCGTAGTCGTCGCGGGCGAGGCCGAACGGCTCGGCGATCCGGTGCATCGCGACCATCAAGGGATCGTTGCTGGAATAGCCGATGTCCTCGCGCTCCAGCGTCATGGTCGAGGGCAGCACGATGTCGGCGTGGCGGGCCGTCGCGGTCCAGGCCAGTTCGTGCACCACCAGCGTGTCGAGCCGCGCAAACGCCTTGCGCAGGCGGTTGAGGTCCTGGTGATGGTGGAACGGATTGCCGCCGGCCCAGTAGACGAGGCGGATATCCGGATAGGTGCGCGTCTCGCCATTGTAGCGATAGCTGGTGCCGGGATTGAGCAGCATGTTGGCGATGCGCGCCACCGGAATGAAGTCGGCGACGCCGTTGCGGCCCTGCCCGAGCGTCGGCCCGGGCACCGCGTTGACGCGGCGGCCGTAATAGCCGATCGCGCCGAGCGAATAGGCGTAACCGCCGCCGGGCAGGCCGATCTGGCCGAGCGCCGCCGCCAGCACCATACCCATCCACACCGGCTGCTCGCCATGCTCGGCGCGCTGCAGCGAATGCGACACGGTGATCAGCGCTCTGCGGCCGGCGAGCCGGCGGGCGAGGGCCTCGATCGTGCCGGCATCGATGCCGCAGATCGCCGCGGCCCATTCGGCGCTCTTGGGCTGACCGTCGCTCTCGCCGGTGATATAGCGCAGAAACACCGGCCAGCCCTCGGTGTAGCGATCGAGGAAGGCCTGATCGTGCAGGCCTTCACTGACCAGCGTATGGACGATGCCGAGCATCAGCGCGGTGTCGGTGCCGGGGGTGGCCGTCAGCCATTCGGCGCCGGCCTCGACGGGAAGATCGTCGCGCAGCGGACTGACCAGGACGAACTGGCAGCCGCGGCGGTGCGCCGCCTCCATCGCGCCGCGCTCGACATGCTTGCTGATCGAGCCGCCGGCCACCATCGAGTTCTTCAGCGCCATGCCGCCGAACGCCAGCACGATGTCGGTCTCGGCCGCGATCTGCTCCCAGGTGACGTTGCGCTTGGTGATGTCCTCGTAGCCAGCCAGGATCTGCGGCAGCAGCACCGAGGACGCGCCCGAGGAATAGGTGTTCACCGAGCGGACATAGCCGCCCATGGCGATGTTGAGGAAGCGGTGCACCTGGCTCTGCGCGTGCTGGAAGCGGCCCGCGCTCGACCAGCCGTAGGAGCCGCCGAACACCGCGCCGGGGCCGATCGTGTCGCGGATCCGCGTCAACTCGCCGCCGAGCAAGTCGAGCGCCTGCTCCCAGCTGACCGAGACGAATTCGTCGCGGCCGCGGCGATCGTCCGGACCGGGCCCACGCTCGAGCCAGCCGCAGCGGATCGCAGGCTGCGCGATGCGCGCCTGGTGGCGGAGCGCGCCGGGGAAGTTGTTGATGATGCGGTTCGGATCGGGATCGGCGGCATAGGGCCTGACTTCGAGACCCGCCTTGCCGAGCCGCGCCGAGAACACGCCCCAATGCGAGGTATGCGGCTTGAATCCGTCGGACAGATCGAGGCCGGGATCGGGGTGGCCAGTGGTCTCGCTCATCGATGCTCCTTCATCCCAGGCCGGTTCATCCGAGGCCGGCGCCGCCGCCACGTCTGTCGCAACGTTCCGGTCAGTATAATGATCCAATCGGCGCACGGTACCCGCTAACACGGATCGCACCGTGCCTTGCCGGCATGACTGCGGGCGACGGCGGCGGAACTCCCCGCTGGAGCCGCGCCGCCAAAATATCGAAAACAACCCCATGCAAAGGAGCCGGCGGCCGGCGGCGCTCGAATGGCGACTTGACACGTCGGGCAAATCAGCGGCACACTTCCAATATTCCGAAATCGTGTAACCGCCCCCCTCGCCCGCAACAGCGGGCGCGCGGATGGCGCTTGCCGCCCAAAACCCTCCCACAATCGACATCGCGCCGGCTCCCGCAGCGAGCGATCGTCTGCGCGCTTGCCGCGCGCATTCCAGGGAATACCCGACATGGATACTGCACCCGACATCGCCGTGCCGACGATGCCCCCCGCCCCCGCGCAGACCCAGGCTGCCACACCTCCGCGGATAAAGTTCTCGTCGCACGGCTTCTGCATCGACCATCGTGATCCGGAGCTCGGCGCACAGCTGATGGCGAACGCGCTGGGGGTCGCCGATCGCGACGCGATGGACGGCATCCTGCGGCAATTGGTCAAGGCCAGCGTGAGCGGCGGCAAGCCCTGCGAGGTCAACCTCGCCTTCATGATCTCGATGGTGAGAAGCATCGGTCCGCGGATTCCGTCGAGGCCATGCTGGTGGCGCAGATGGTGTCGGTTCATGTGATGGCGATGCGATGTGCCCATCACCTCGCGCATGCCAAGGACCTCGCCCAGCACGACAGCGCCGCGCGCGCATTGGGCCGGCTCGCCCGCACCTTCCCCGCCCAGATCGACGCGCTGAACCGCCACCGGAGCCATGGCGAACCCGCTATCACCGTGCAGAACGTGAAGGTGGAGGACGGCGGCAACGCCATCGTCGGCAACGTCACGCAGCATGCGAGCGTGATCGTGCCCGACAACAACCCGGCCTCCGCGGCGCGGAATGCGCCGAAGGCAGTGGGCTCGCGGCGGCGGCGGAATTCCGCCGATGCCAGGCGGGACGCACAGGCATGAGCGGCCACATCCAAACGATCGGCCCGATGCTGGCCAGCCGGCGTTGCGGCGCCAGGACCCGCTGCGGCGGCGCGTGCCGCGCGCCGGCGGTGCGCGGCAAGACGCGCTGCCGCATGCACGGCGGCGCAAGGGGATCCGGCGCGCCACGGGCGAACCGGAATGCGCGCAAGCACGGCCTGTTCACTCGGGAAGCGATCGCCGAGCGGCGGCAGATACGGGCGTTGTTGGGAGACGTGCGGAGGATGCTGGAGGGGATGAAGCGATTGCGTTTCGCAAATGGCCGCGCGCCTCAACGACCAATGGGCCGCCGGGTGTGAAACCCCGGTGGCCCATTCCCGCTAAAGCATGATCCGGAAAAGTGCGAAGCGGTTTTCCCTGCGACAAACGCGAAGCGTTTGCGCGGAGATCATGCTCGAGCTAAAGCGCGACGACGATTTAACCTAATCTCATCGCGCTTTAATGGATCATGAGGGCTGCGGCGATGCCGAACGCCGTGAGCGTTGCAACGGCCAAACTCATCAGGGTTATGGCTACAGGCCTCGGCATGACGATCAAACCCGCTGACGCAGTAAAAGGTTGCCGGTTACCGGACATTGCCGCGTTCCGCGAAGACGACAACGCACCCGTAGCGGCCCCGCGAGCAAAGATCCGGATTCCCGGCGGTCAGCGCACGAAGGCCAGGATCAGCGCAATGGTGACCAGCGCGTAAGTGCTGGTGACGGCGATGCCCAAATACAGACGCTCCACTGCGGCCTCCTGACCTCAAGGCGCCGCCCCCGCGCGATCAACCTAGCGCCCGCTCCGGCGCCGGGCAGCTGGAATTCCGGGTCATGGTAAATCTACGGGACCGTCCATCCGGGCTAGCCCCTGTAAGCTGCCGGCGCCAACCCTGTGGGCTCTTTGCATCCGACTGAGGAAGTAACCCTCTCTTTCCAATTGCCGGCCTGTCGGGCTTATCACCGTGCAGAACGTACCAGGCCTTCTTCCGGAGACAATTTCTGCCGTGCGGGAGCAAGACGCTCGCCGAGAGCGCCCCGGTGCCCTAACCGGCGTCGGGCCATTTTTGCTTTAGCCTTAGGGATAAGGAATTTTGCAACGCCAGCGCTTGCCTATCACAAGTTGCGTCTGGTATTTCCGGCTATGTCTCGAAAACGTGAATTGATTGCTAAGTTTCTGCCCCGCGGACTTCCGTTCTCCGAAAGTCTTAACAACAACGCCATTTTTGTTTCAACGCGCCGCGACCGTTTTTCCGATTGTCCGGAACTCCCTGACCGCTCTGCGCTCTTTCGTCACATTGCGCGGATGGTTGATGAGCCGATCGATTATCTGGAGTTCGGCGTTTGGAAAGGTGCATCAATTGACGAATGGCGTCGGCTGAACACTTATCCTGAGAGCCGATTTGTCGGCTTTGATACCTTCTATGGGCTTCCGGAGGACTGGGATCCACAACACCCGGCGGGGACATTCTCGACCAAAGGCGAGATGCCTAAGATCGACGATTCCCGAGTCAGCTTCGTGAAGGGACTGTTCCAGGACACGCTCCGTCCATTCTTGGCAAAGACAGAGGTCACGCGCCGGCTCGTCGTCAACGTGGACTGCGATATCTATTCGGCCACGCTGTTTGTGCTCGGCACCCTCGATAGGCTTTTCAGGCCAGGCACCATCATCGTTTTCGATGATTTCTATTCGATGAATGACGAGTTCAAGGCCTTCTACGACTACGACAGGTCGTTCGGCCGAACATGGTCAGCTATCGGACGGCTTCCGCACTGCATCAAGGCTGCAATTGAAATTAGGTAATTGGCGATGGACAAGATCCGTTGGATCAATCACGCCGGGTTCGAACTGCAAACTGAAGGACTACGGATCGTTTGCGATCCATGGCTGGATGGCCTCGTTTTCAACAAGAGCTGGGCCCTTATCTCGCCGACGAAAATGCAACCGGAAGATTTCAGGGACGTCGATTACCTCTGGCTCAGCCATGAGCATCCCGATCATTTTTCGCCGCCGAGCCTTCGCAGCATACCGCAGGATATCCGCAAGGATATCACCGTTCTGTTTCAGGCATCGGATGGCCGCGTTGCGAAGTTCTGCCGCGATCTCGGCTTCAAAATGGTTCGAGAGCTCAAGGATTGGGAGCGTTGCGAACTCGGCTCCGGTGTTTCTATCACGATCAAGACCGTTGACGATGACTCGCTCTGTCTGATTGAGACGCGGCATCGCCGTTATCTGAACATCAACGATTGCGTGGCTCCGGACGCCAAGGCGCTTCATAGCGCTATCGCGCCCCGCGTCGGAAAGATCGACGTCCTCTTGACGCAATTTTCGTTCGCGAATTGGGCTGGAAATCCTGACGAACCGGAGATTGCGCGCCGGCAAGCTCGCCAGAAGATCGACCAGATTGAAACTCAGCTTGCGATCTATCAGCCTAAGGTCTTCATCCCGTGTGCGAGTTTTGTCTGGTTTTGCAGGGAGGGGAACTTCCACCTCAACGCCAGCGCGAACAAGATTGCGGACGTGTATGCCAGATTTGCTGGGCAGGTCGAGAGCGTCGTTTTGTACCCTGGCGATGAGTATGTCGTCGGTGAGAGCCATGATTCAGCGTCCGCAATAGCTAGATATAGGGACGATGAAGCGAGCCATTCTCGGCCACTTAATATGCGGGACGCGCCGGTTTCGGTCGCTGAACTCAATCTTCTCTCGATTGAGCACCAAAAGAACATGCGCAATAGCAACTGGATGTGGTCCTTACTCCCGTTCCGCATCAGCGGATACATCAAACCGGTTTCGGTCTATCTGACAGACATTGATCGGCGGCTGGTCTATTCGATGTTCACGGACATCCACTGGCTCAGTGGAAACGAGGTGTGTGATATCGAGCTATCGAGCGATGCCATGGCGCAGATGCTTCGGTTTGGCTTCGGGTATGACACCCTCTACATCAGCGGCCGTTTCAAGGAAAACCGGGCTGGAGCTCGCTTCGACCTCAGTAAAAACTTTGTTGTCCTACGCAAAAACGAACGCGGGAAATTCTTTCCCGGTGCGCTGTTTGATTTTTCAGATGCTCTCGGTCGGATTCGAGGCGCGCTTTCGAGAGCAACGTAGTCGGCGAGATCGGCTTTCAAGGTAATGCCGTCACGATCGTTGTGGGGTAGTGTAAAGATGGTTTCGCGTGGACTGACCTTTATTTATGTTGAGTACGGGAATCTCGATCGTCTCTACTTGGAACTGCGGTACAGCTTGGCAACTTTGTTGCACTGGAATGCGTCCTTGGACGTCGTGATCTATACGGACAAACCTGATCGCTATCGCGATCTGCCCGTCAGAATCGTCGAATTGACGACGTCGAAGATCAATGACTTTTCTCGCGGAGGCCTTTATCACCACCGCATCAAACCGTGCGTCCTTTTGGAGGAGATGAAAGGGAATCCGAACTTCTGCGTCATGACGGACACGGATACATTCTTTCAAGACGGATTCTTCGAGAAATTGCGGTCGATGGTGTACGCGGGATCAGTCGCTGTTGACCGCTTCCACGGGCGAAATCCTTTCCCGGCGCTGACTGGCTTCGCGGCCGATCTGCCGAACGCCGGCCTATACCACTATGACACTCAAGTCTCCGTTGAATTTAACAGTGGATTGACCGCGGTCGACCCGGCCAAGCATCGGCCTGTGATCGAGGATTCCATTGCGTTGATCGATGCCGTGCTCGATCAGGGCAAGAAGCTGCTCACGCTGGAACAGATCGCGCTGTCCGAAAGCTTGCGCGTCCACAGAATTCCTGTGACGACGATGTATCCACTCTTCAGGCATTACTATCGCGTTGCGCACAAGCGTTATATGCAGTGGCATATTCGCCGTTGGCATGATGAGCAAAACGGCGTCTTCGTGCCGCAAGCCCCGACCATCCGTTACACCCGCCCTCGCGTTCGCTTCTTCCGGATATGGGCCAGGCTCGAACTCGATGCTGGATTTCCGCCGCCGAAAGGCGCAGGGCGATATGAAGTGGCGGTAACCGCAGAAGGCGCCACGCGCTTTCGGCCTTCGGAAAATCGTTTGGGCATCCGCGGCACCCCATCGCCATCCGGCTTATTGCAGATCGGGCAGGGAGCGCCGGCGCCGCCACAGATGCACGCGTGCGGACCGGTCCAGGACTGATCCGGTGCTTCCCGCAAACCCGGAGGGTGTCGTCACAGAGCATGCATGCTTCACGCAACATGTTCGGGCGACTGCTCGCTGACCTCGGCACGAACGCACACGAGATCGTGGCCGCTATGGGTCAGCTCACTCTTGCTGAAGCTGGGCGATACACGCGCGAACCCGAACATCGGCGCGCGATCGTTAAGCTCAGGACTACAAGGCGAACAGGACTCCGCAGACCCGTTCTGGAAGCTTCGGAAAATCGACAAAAAAGCTTAGAAGGATCAACGCGCGGAGGCCGGCTGGCGCTCCCCCAGGGAATCGCCTCCCGTTTTCGGCCCTGAGACGGCCGCGCCTTAACCGCTCGACAAAGGGACCGTTGAGAGGGAAGCCCCTACCTTGACGCCCGGCCGGTCGAGACAATAGATGACAATCATCATAGAACGACCGACGCCCGGGCAGGTTCGAATCCCAGCCATGCCGGTTCGCACCAGGGCGCCACAGGAGCATCATGCGTCGAATTGTTGTGACGGGCCTGGGGACGGTGTCGCCGCTGGGCTGTGGCACCGAACTGGTGTGGTCGAGGCTGCTGGCGGGGCATTCCGGGCTTACGGCATTGCCGGAATGGGCGGCCGCGCTGCCGGGCCGGGTCGCAGGACAGGTTCCTGACAAGACTGGGGATGCCGAGGGCGGGTTCGATCCCGATTCCGCGGCCCCGCGCAAGGACCAGAAGAAGATGGACCGGTTCATCCTGTTCGCGCTGCTCGCCGCGGCCGAGGCCGTGGCGCAGGCCGGCTGGATGCCGGCCGAGGCGCGTGCGCAGCAGCGCACCGCCACCGTGATCGCATCCGGGATCGGCGGGTTTCCCGCGATCGCGGACGCCGTGCGCACCGCGGAGAAGAGCGGCCTGCGCCGGCTGTCGCCGTTCACCATTCCCTCCTTCCTGGCCAATCTCGCCGCCGGGCACATCACCATCCGCTACGGCTACAAGGGGCCGATCGGCGCGCCGGTGACCGCCTGCGCCGCGAGCGTTCAGGCGATCGGCGACGGCACGCGCCTGATCAGATCAGGCGAAGCCGACATCGCGATCTGCGGCGGCGCGGAAGCCTGCATCGATCCCGTCAGCCTCGGCGGCTTTGCGGCGGCGCGGGCGCTGTCGACGTCGTTCAACGACACGCCGGCCCGGGCGTCGCGGCCGTTCGACCGCGAGCGCGACGGCTTCGTCATGGGCGAAGGCGCAGGTGTCCTCGTCATCGAGGAGCTCGAACACGCGCTTCGGCGCGGCGCGAAGCCGATCGCCGAGCTCGTCGGCTACGGCACGACGGCGGACGCCTATCACATCACCGCTGGTCCCGAAGACGGCGACGGCGCACGGCGGGCGATGGAGGCGGCGCTGCGGCAGGCCGGGCTGCGGCCCGACGAGGTCCAGCATCTCAATGCGCATTCGACATCGACGCCGGTCGGAGATCTCTCCGAGCTCGAGGCGATCAAGCGCGTGTTCGGGCGCGCGGGAGGGATTGCCGTCAGCGCGACCAAGTCGGCGACCGGACATCTGCTCGGGGCCGCCGGCGGCATCGAGGCGATCTTCACGATCCTGGCGCTGCGCGACCAGATCGCGCCGCCCACGCTCAATCTGGAGAACGCCGATTCCGCAGCACAGGGCATCGATCTCGTCGCGAACGTCGCGCGGCGGATGGCGATCGAACACGCGATCTCGAACGGTTTCGGATTTGGCGGCGTCAACGCCAGCCTGGTGTTTCGACGGTGGTCCTGAGGCGGTCGGGCGTTGCGCTCAATGGACAGATACCGCGCGTGCCGCGTCATCTACAAAAGCGGAACTGCCGATTGATTCGAATTGCCTAACCGCCCGCCGCTGCGTTGCGCACGTCAATCCGTTCCCCGTCCTGCTTGCGGACGTAGAGATGACGTTCCAGCACGGATTGCATGTTCTCGAACATCGAATAGAGATCGTCGCAATAAACCGACGGATTGTCGAAGCCGTTCTTCGTGGAGAAGCGGTGCGGAAGGTAACCTCCGCCGCAGGCGTTCATGAACTTGCACTGCCGGCATTTCTCGCAAAGATTGACTGAAGCATCGCGTGCGGCTTTCCAGCGCGGCTCGTTCCTGACGTCGTCGATCGCGTGATCGAAGATGTTGAACCGCGTGTTGGTGAAACCGTCACCCGCAATTCGCAACACGTCGTGGGCCTCCACCGTGCCGTCGGTCATGACCGTGCAAAGCTCGACCGGCTTGTGGCCGACACCTTCGGTCGGCGCGTTGTTGCCGATCAGGGCCGCGACCATGTCGGAAATGATGCGGACATTCGATGTCGGCGTCGTGCGATTGGCTTCCAGCCACAAATCGAAAAGGCCGTTATAGAACGGGGCAATGGGCGACGGCTTCTCGTCCACCGTCGCGTCGGGAATCATGATGTCGTAGTTGGCGATGCCGCACGCCGCGAAAAAATCCGCGTACTCCTGCGGCGCGTAGGCCGGGTTGCAAACCGCGAGGGCGATCACGCCGATGTCGCGCGATACCAGCATGCGGGCGGCGCGTTCCACGGCGGCATGGGTGCCGGTCCCTTGAAACGTCTTGCGGTGAGCGTCGTGAATATGTGCCGGCCCATCGATACTGATCGCCACCGAAATATTGCGGGCCTCGAAGCAGTCGAGCCATTCATCGTCAATCAGGATGCCGTTGGTCGTCACCGCGATCGGGATCTCGCAGCCGGTCCGGGATGAAATGCCCTCGCAGCCCTCCGCAAAACGGTGAAAATTATCGACACCCCAAAGCAGCGGCTCACCGCCGTGGAGGATCACGGGAAAGTCGACGAGGGAGTATCTGGCGACGTGCTGTTCGAGGCGCAGCAACAGCTGTTGCAGCACCTCGGCACTCATCAGCTTGGGCTTGTCATAGACGGCCGCATCGCGAAACCAGTAGCAATAGGAGCAATCGATGTTGCACCTCGCCGCAACCTTGACCAGCAACTGCGTGATCGGCTGCTCCTGGAACGCGACGGAATTTGAAGCGTCAACCGACATGCGGATACCAGCAAGCTGCGATCGGCCTAGATCATGATGCGTTTCTACGGAACCGCATCATGATCTCATCTGTTTGTTTGAGCATGATCTTTCGGAAAACCGGTTTCCACTTTTCCGGATCATGCTCTAGTAGCCTCTGACGAAGCCACCTCGTCGGAACGCGCCTGCTCCGGGATAATATCCGCCGGCCCTGCGAAATGCGCCGGCGCCCGGATAGTAGCCACCGCCTCTGCGAAAGCCGCCCGCATAGGGCCCCCTGGCAAAGGCCCCGCGCCTGAAATAAACCTGAGTTGCCTGAGGCTGGTCGGAAACCACCCCCAGCTGGAAGCCCTGTACGTCTTGAGGGCTCTGTTCTTGCAAGCTCTGTTCTTGAGGGCTCTGTTCCTGAGCGCCCTGTTCCTGAAGGCTCTGCTCGCGCACACCACTCAGCAATGCGTCGATACCCTGATGATCGCTTTCGATTGTCGCACCCGGCCCGTGCAGTTGCAGCAGGCTCGCCAAGACCGTCAGCGTGATCGCCATCGTTGAGCTCCTTTCGCGATATCGCAATCAAACGAAATGTCGGCGCGTGCCTTACGCCGGTCGAGCAACTGAAAGTATAGCAGCGGATTTGCAGCGGAGTCTAGGTATCGCGTCTGATGCTGCGCCGATCAGGTCGCGAGGGGCGAACGACCAGGCGCGCTCTCGCGCGCGCCCGTTCCGAAAGACCTGCGCAATCGTTCACGAATGTGATCGCGGCCAACGGCACCGCAATCTGAATCGGGAGCCGCAGGCATGCGCTCGAAATGGCCGCTTTTGCGTGCCGAA
The DNA here is from genome assembly GCF_051547665.1 of Bradyrhizobium sp. BR 1433. NCBI lineage: Bacteria > Pseudomonadati > Pseudomonadota > Alphaproteobacteria > Hyphomicrobiales > Nitrobacteraceae > Bradyrhizobium > Bradyrhizobium sp. BR 1433. The sequence continues at coordinate 6,493,183 of NZ_JBPUGG010000001.1, read as the reverse complement.
GCGGGTCAGTTCCGGGTTTGCGGATGAGGGCTCGATGGCGCGCCAATCGGAACGAAACTGCGAACTCTTATGTGATTGAAATTGCAATGCGACCTTTAACAATACCCGATTGAGGCGTGCGTCCGCACTCACAATTCCCCGAGCCCATTGGAGCGCGATGACTTTTCTTCGAATCGTCATCCCGCTCTGGCCCTTTGATTTGACACGATCTTTTCGGACAACCGCTACACGCTTTTCCGGATCATGCTCTAGTGACCGGCGGAGCGTCGGTTCATTTCCTCAAGGGGCTCGCGCAGGGCATCGAACTGGGTACCGAAACCTTTCCAGTCTCCCGCCTTCAATCGCTCCATCGCCTGATTGTAGTGATCGAGCGCCTGCCGCGCCGGGCCCGCCGTCCCGCCCGCAGGGGACACCGTTTCCGTTGCGTTTGAAACCGCCGGCACCGCACCGGGCTCCGCGAACAACGCGGCCAGGGCGTCAGCGAGCGTCTCCTTCATCACGACGTGCTCACCGTAGGCCGCGATCACGCGTTTCAGCTCCGGCAGGTGTCCAAGCTCGGCGCGCAAATAGAGCGGCGAGACATAAAGGATCGAGTTCTCGATCGGGATCACCAGCAGGTTCGCACCGCGTATCACCCGCGAGCCCATCTGATTCCACAGCGTGAGTTGTTGCGAGATCTCGGTATTCTGATTGATCCGTGCCTCGATCTGAAACGGCCCGTAGACAAGCTTGTCCTTGGGGAACTCGTAGACAATCAGCTTGCCGTAGTCGGGGGCGTCGCAACGCGCCGCGAGCCAAGCGATCATATTGTCGCGACGGCTCGGTACCATGGGAAGCATCAGGAAGAACTCGGCCTGCGGCTCGCCGGGCAGCCGCATGATGATGTAATAGGGGGTCATCACCGAAGTGCCGTCGCCGCCCGGCTGTCGCGGAAACTGCCAGAAGTCCTCGCGGTTGTAGAATATTTCGGCCTGCTCCATGTGGTAGGTCTGATACAGCCGCGCCTGGATCAGGAACAGATTCTCCGGATAGCGGATATGCTTCTGCAAATCCGCCGGCATGGCCATGAACGGCTTGAACAGGTCCGGGAAGATGCGCTGGTAGGTCGCTGCAATGGTGTCGCTTGGGTCGATCAGGTAAAAATCGACCGTCCCGTTATAGGCATCGACGACAATTTTCACCGAATTCCTGATGTAGTTGAGATCGAGCTCCGGCACGGGCTGCGCTGAGGGGAAATAGGAGCTCGTGGTGTAGGCATCCTGCATCCAGAACAGCCGACCGTTGCTGACGACCAGATAGGGATCATGATCGAGCCTGAGGAATGGGGCGATCGTGCGCACCCGTTCCGTAATGTTGCGCCGGATCATGATCCGGCTGTCGGCCGTGATATAGCTTGAGAGGACCAGATTCGCGTCGTTGAAGTAGTAGGCGAACAGCGTTCTCCATCCCAATGCTCCGATCGGCACACCGCCGCTGCCGTCATAGGCCGCATAGACGTTGTCCTTCCCCTTCGGATAATCGAACTCCGGGATGCTGGCCTTGACGATGACGTAGTCGTCGCTCTCTTCGCCGAAATAGATGCGCGGTTCGTCGATCCTGGGGCCACCGTCGGCAACGGGCGGAATATCGCGCAAATAGAAGAACGGCAGTCCTTCCGTGCTCTTGCGGGTGACCGGGCTCATCACTGCGCCGTTGCCGTGCGTAAACAGCACGTGGCGGTTGACCCAGGTCTGGGCGTTCGCCGGCAGCAGGGAGGCCCGGAGTTCGCGGGCCGAGAGCATCACGCTCTGGTAGGAGCCGTCGAGCCAATAGCGATCGACGTCAAGATCGTGGAATTTGTAATAGGTACGGATCTCCTGCAGCTGCGCGTAGGTATTCGACAGCGGCAGCCAGTCCCACAGCCGGATGTTGTCGATGGTCGCCTTGTTCGCTTCCAGCGTCTTGAAGGTCAGCCTCTGTTCAGCGGCAAACGGCTTGGTTGCGATCCGGTCGAGATTGTAGGCCTGCCTGGTGAGCGCAATGTTGCGTTCGATGTAGGGCTTCTCCAGCTCCAACTCCGTCGGCTTGACGACGAAGTGCCGGAAAAGCGAAGGGACGAGGCTCGACAGCATGACAGAGCCGACGCCGACGAGGATGAACGCGGCGGCAAGAAGCCGGTAGGTGCACGCCCGCAAATTGGCCCATGCGATGAGCGCCGCGATGATCGAAAGCCCGATCATCAACCACAGAGCCGGCAGCCCCAGATGGACATCGGTGTAGCTCGCCCCGACCACGACACCATTGTCGCCGTAGAGCAGCAGATAGCGGTCGAGCCCATAGGACCAGGCTTTCACCGCGAACAGAAGGCCAATCAGCGCCGAGCCATGCGCGATCACGGTCGGCGAAATTGAACGGTTGTGAACATCGTATTCGATGTCGCCGCGCACCCAGTAGATCGCTCCGGCAAACAGCGCGCCCAGGATAATTGTCAGCAGCATCCAGTTCTTGATCGCGATATAGGCGGGTAGCGAAAAGAGATAGAACCCGATGTCCTTGTTGTAGAGCGGATCCTGCGCACCGTAGGGCACGTGGTAGAGAAACTGCAGGAAGATGTTCCAATTGCCGACTTCGCCTGCGGCAACCAGCACGGCGAGCACACCCGCACCGAGCGCGACAAACCGCGGCCGGGCTAATTGGTCGCGCAGTTCTACGAACGGATCGGGCGGCGCCGTAAAACCGGCGACCTTCCCCGGGGCGGCTCGGTTCTGTAGCGGCTGCTGCATGGCAAACAGCACCGCCAGGACTCCGTTCAGCGAGAGGACGACGGTGGTCACCGCGAAGACGGAGAGAAAGACGATTGCCTTGGCGCCGATCGCCGTCAGGAAAACCTGTAGGTAGCCGATCGATGAAAACCACAGCCAATCGACCAGGAAGTCGCTCGCGAACGAGAGCAGGATCAGGCAAATCGTGATGACGATGGCCGCAACGATCAGCCTGACCACGCCACTTTGCCGTGGTCCTTTCCGGCCGGGTCCGGTAATCCCGATCGTCATGGCTTCATCATAGCGGAAACGAGGGACGCCCGCCGCTTGTTTCGTGGTGGGGATTGCCCGCCAAGGCGCGATGAGGGCTCGAAGATGCGTCACCGGGACCCAAATGAGCACAAGGCGGCAACTGCTCAGGCGGCCGGCGTGATCAATCAGTCGTCGAGCAGGAAAGCTCCCAGCGAATGGAGCCGTATCGTAAAATGTCGTGGAATAGCGAACATTTGGCGCTCCCTAGGGGAATCGAACCCCTGTTTCAGCCTTGAGAGGGCCGCGTCCTAACCGCTAGACGAAGGGAGCGTTGAGAGGCAAGGCAATAGCCTTGAAATCCGGCCGCCGCAAGATGCCTTGTGCATTGCGGCGGGGATTTTGTCACGCATGCTTTACGAACGCCCCCGGGGGCATCCGCCGCCATCCCGCTGGATTCCGGGTTCATCGCCGCGCGATGCCCTCAGGTGCGCAAAAAATTGCGCACCGGGAAGACGGTGCCGGGCGAGATGCCGCGCGTGGCTTGCCCGAGTGCGTCGCACCTGCACGCTACAGTGGCACCGCCCGCGCGATTGCATGATGGCCACCCTGAGATGTCATGTCGTCGTCGTGCACGGCCCTGCTTTCGCCAAATGGCAATGCAAAACACTTGGCTGTGAAGTCACCCGGCGTCCGTCTCTGCTAACATCGCAGCCCTTCACCATGCTGCGCCCCGCACGGCGCCGGACAAGCGAGAGGAGTGCTTGGAACAAAGCGCAAGCGCTTGACGGCCTTGGCGCACGGCAGATTTGGCTCACGAATATCTTGGCACAACAAACATCAGCGCGGTCGCAGGCCATGGAAGACGTTCCGCACCTCGCGCCGCACAGGTCAATAGCTTAAGCAGAGCGAGGACAGACCATGATCAAACTAAAAATCAACGGCCAGGAACAGAATTGGGACGGCGACCCGGATCTTTCGCTGCTCTGGTATCTCCGTGACGAAGCAGGCCTCACGGGCACCAAGTTCGGCTGCGGCCAGGCGCTGTGCGGCGCCTGCACCGTGATCGTCGACAAGGAGGCGGTTCGCGCCTGCATCACCTCGGTGTCCGACGTCGTCGGCCGCGAGGTCACCACCATCGAGGGGCTGCATCCGACCGGCGACCATCCGGTGCAGAAGGCCTGGCGCCAGGTCAACGTGCCGCAGTGCGGCTACTGCCAGGCCGGCCAGATCATGCAGGCCGCGGCGCTGCTGGACCAGAACCCGAAGCCCAGCCACGACCAGATCCGCGAAGCCATGGCGGGCAATATCTGCCGCTGCGGCTGCTACCAGCGGATCGAGAATGCCGTCCATCTCGCATCGACGGGGGTGTGACATGAATATCCGCACCAATCCCAGCAAGCTTCGCGGCTTCGAGAAGCACGTGAAGGTCGAGAACGTTTCGCGCCGCAGCATCCTCAAGGGGCTCGGCATCGCCGGCTCATTCGTGCTCGCCGCGCCCGTGATGACGCGCCAGGCGTTCGCCTATGAAACCGGCGCCGGCAAGATGCCGCACGGCGTCGTGGTCGACCCGCGCGTGTTCGTCGCGATCGCCCCCGACGGCATCGTCACCATCCTGGCGCACCGCTCCGAGATGGGCACCGGCGTGCGCACCAGCCTGCCCTTGATCGTCGCCGAGGAAATGGAGGCCGACTGGTCGCGCGTCCATGTCCAACAGGCGCATGGCGACGAGGCCAAGTTCGGCAACCAGGACACCGACGGCTCGCGCAGCACGCGGCACTATCTGATCCCGATGCGCCAGATCGGCGCCTCGGCGCGCTCGATGCTGGAAGCCGCCGCCGCCAAGAAATGGGGCGTGCCGGTGACCGAGGTGAAGGCGCAGAACCACGAAGTGGTGCACAGCGCGAGCGGCCGCAAGGCAGGCTTCGGCGAACTCGCGGCCGACGCCGCAAAGGAGTCGGTGCCGAGCGTCGAGGGCCTCAAGCTGAAGGACCCCAAGGACTTCCGCTATCTCGGCAAAGGCCAGGTCTCGATCGTCGACCTGCACGACATCACCACCGGCAAGGCGAATTATGGCGCCGATGTCCGCCTGCCCGGCCTGAAATACGCCGTCATCGCGCGTCCGCCGGTCACCGGCGGCAAGCTCAAGTCGTTCGACGACAGTGCGGCCAAGAAGGTGCCGGGCGTCGAGAAGGTGATGGAGGTCAAGGGCTGGCCCTGGCCGTCCAAGTTCCAGCCACTCGGCGGCGTGGCCGTGATCGCGCGCAACACGGGAGCAGCGATCAAGGGCCGCGACGCGCTGAAGATCGTCTGGGACGACGGCGCCAACGCCAAATACGACTCCATCACCTATCGTGCCTCGCTCGAGGAAGCCGCGCGCAAGCCCGGCCTCGTGGTGCGCAAGGAAGGCGACGCCGATGCGGCCCTGAAGAGCGCCGACAAGGTGATAACGGGCGAATACTATCTGCCGCATCTCGCCCATGTCAGCATGGAGCCGCCGGTCGCGGTTGCCGACGTCAAGGGCGACAAGGCCACGATCTGGGCGCCGGTGCAGAGCCCCGGCGGCACCCGCGAGGACGTCGCCAAGACGCTCGGGATTCCCGAGGACAATGTCACCGTCAACGTGACGCTGCTCGGCGGCGGCTTCGGCCGCAAGTCGAAATGCGACTTCGCGCTCGAGGCGGCATTGCTGTCGAAGGAGCTCGGCGCGCCGGTCAAGGTGCAGTGGACGCGCGAGGACGACGTCCATCACGACTTCCTGCACACCGTCTCCGTGGAACGGATCGAGGCCGGTCTCGACAAGAGCGGCAAGGTGATTGCGTGGCGGCACCGCAGCGTGGCGCCGACCATCGCCTCGACCTTCGCCGCCGGCGCCAATCACGAAGCGCCATTCGAGCTTGGCATGGGCCTGATCGACAACCCGTTCGAGATCGCCAACCTGCAGTGCGAGAATCCGGAAGCGGCCGCGTTCACGCGGATCGGCTGGTTCCGCTCGGTCTCCAACATCCCGCGCGCCTTCGCGGTGCAATCCATGGTCGGGGAAATCGCCCATGCGACGGGCCGCGATCAGAAGGAGATGCTGCTGGAGCTGATCGGAAGCCCGCGGATCGTCAACCTGTCCTCGGTGAAGGATCCCTGGAACTACGGCGAGCCCTATGACAGCTACCCGATCGACACCGCGCGCTTGCGCAAGGTGGTCGAGCTGGTCGCCGAGAAGGGCGAGTGGGGCCGCAAGGTGCCGAAGGGCCACGGCCTCGGCATCGCGGTGCACCGCTCGTTCGTCAGTTACATCGCGACCATCGTCGAGGTGGCTGTCGACGACAAGGGCAAGTTCTCGGTGCCGCGGGTCGACACCGCGATCGATTGCGGCACTTACGTCAATCCGGAACGGATCCACTCGCAGATCGAGGGTGCCGCGATCATGGGGCTGAGTCTCGCGAAATACGGCGAGATCAGCTTCAAGGACGGCAAGGTGCAGCAGGGCAATTTCGACGACTTCCCGGTGATCCGGATGGACGAGTCACCTGTGATCACCAACGTCTACATCGTGCCGCCCGGCGCCGACACCCCGCCGAGCGGCGTCGGCGAGCCCGGCGTGCCGCCGTTCGCGCCGGCACTGATCAACGCGATCTTTGCCGCGACCGGAAAGCGCATCCGCGCCCTTCCGATCGGCAAGCAGCTGGAGACCTGACGCTGGAACGTTAGACGAGACGGGCCGTTCTCATCGATCGCGCTTTAGAGGAAGCAGATCGATGAGAACCTCGCCTCAGACATTCGGGACGCTCGCGGCAGCTTTGTCCGCGGGCGTCTTTCTTTTTGCGACACAGGCTGCACTCGCGCAAACCGCCTCGCCGCCAAACGCAACGGCGACGCGTCCGGCGCGGGTGCTGCCCGACCAGAACTCGGTTCCAAGCAGCGGCCCGCCAGCGACCACCGGCCAGACCACCGGCGAGGCCAGCCGCGATCCCACGATCAAGCAGATGAACGACGACGAGAAGCGGAAGGTCGATACCAAGGGCAAATAAAGCAAGCGCGGACCGGGAAGCGGCGGTCTCCCCATCCGCCGCTTCCCGATCGCATCGCCCCCTATAGGTGAGAAGCGTTTTCGAACGAAACGAACACCGTTTCGCTTGGAGAAAACGCGTCATAACAAGCCGGCGCTTCGGTCCTGATTCAATCAGGACCGAAGCTCGGATCACGTGGCTTACTTCTTGTCGAGCGCGAACACCCAGATCACGCCGCCTTGCGGGACGTTGTTCTCGAAGCCCTTGACCTTGCCGGCCAGAGCATCCTGGATGCGTTGCGCGTCGACGCCCAACCCGACTGGACCGCGATGTATTGCGTTCCGTCGACCTCATAGGACATCGGCATCGCCATGATGCCGGAGTTGGTCTTCTGCTCCCACAACAGCTCGCCGGTCTTGGCGTTGAAGATGCGGAACATCCGGTCGTTGGTGCCGCCGGCGAGAACCAGATCGCCCGCGGTCGCCGTCACCGAGCCGAACAGCTGCGAGGTCTTGAAGTCGTGCTGCCAGACCTTCTTGCCGGTGGCCGGATCCCACGCCTGCAACTCGCCGAAATGATCGGCGTTCGGTGCCGGCGTCAGCCCGATGTCCTCCGGCTTGGTGCCGAGCCAGAGCTGGCCGGGCACCAGCGGCTGCTTCTCGCCGGTGAAGCCGCCGCAGAAGTTCTCGTTGGCGGGAACGTAGACGAGCTTGGTGCTCTGGCTGTACGCCGCCGACGGCCAATCCTTGCCGCCCCACAGCGACGGGCAGAACTCGACCCGCTTGCCGAGCACCGGCTTGTGCTCGGGATCGACGATCGGCCGGCCGGTCTCGGCCTCGATGCCCTTCCAGACATTGGTCTTCACGAACGGCCAGCCGGACACGTAGTTGATCTTGTCGGGTTTGTTCTCGAGTATCCAGAAGATCGCGTCGCGTCCCGGGTGGATCAGGCTCTTGAACGACCGTCCGTCACGCTGCAGGTCGACCAGCATCGGCGCATCGACCTCGTCCCAGTCCCAGGAATTGTTCTGGTGATACTGGAAGTGCTTCTTGATCTTGCCGGTCTCTGGATCGAGGCCGATCACCGAGCTGGTGTAGAGGTTGTCGCCGGCGTGAGCCGAGCCCGGCCACGGCGCAGCGTTGCCGACTCCCCAGAGGATCGTCTTGTTGTCCTTGTCGTAGACGCCGGTCATCCAGGCCGATCCACCGCCCGACTTCCAGTCGTCGCCGCTCCAGGTCTCGTGCCCGGGCTCGCCTTCGCCGGGGATGGTGAAGGTGCGCCAGAGCTCCTTGCCGCTCTCGGCATCGTAGGCGACGACATAGCCGCGCACGCCGAACTCGCCGCCGGAGCCGCCGACGATCACCTTGCCGTCGACCACCAGCGGCATCAGCGTCAGGTATTGGCCCTTCTTGTAGTCCTGGACCTTGGTGTCCCAGACCACCTTGCCGGTCTTGGCATCGAGCGCGACGACATGGTCGTCGGTGGTGGCAAAGTAGACCTTGTCCTGCCACAGGCCGACGCCGCGGCTGGTCGGATGCAGCTGGAACAGATCGTCGGGAAGCTGCCGCTTGTAGCGCCAGTACTCCTCGCCGGTCTTGGCGTTGAGCGCGATCACCTGCCCCATCGGGGTCGCGGCGAACATCACGCCGTTGTTGACGATCGGCGGCGCCTCATGGCCCTCGATGACGCCGGTCGAGAAGGTCCAGACCGGCTTGAGGTCCTTGACGTTGGAGGTGTTGATCTGGTTGAGCGGACTATACCCCTGTCCGTCATAGGTCCGGCGATACAGCATCCAGTTGCCGGGTTCGGGATTTTCGAGACGCGCCGAGGTCACCGAACTGTAGTTTTCGATCGGCCCTGCGACGGCATAGGTCGAAATGAGGCACGTGAATGCGACACAACTCGACAGTAACCACTGCTTGCTTGTCATGAGATGCTACCTCCCTGCTCTGTTTTGATTTTTCAATTTTATTTTGAGCATGATCTTTTCGGAAAACCGCTTCGCACTTTTCCGGATCATGCTTTAGGTCATGCAGAAATCTCGATGTGGCCTCATCCTCCTTGCTGAGCACCCACCTTTCCAACGAATGGCGCTGCGACCGTGATCGCGCCGTCGGCAATCGTCAGCGGCAATGCCGCGAGGCGACGTGGCGCCGGCCCGAACACGACCTGCGCATTCTGCCGCGGATCGTATTCGGAGTTGTGACAGAGGCATTTCAGAACGTTCTTGTCGCCCTGCTCTTCCTTCAACCAGGCGGTGATCGGACATCCGGCATGCGTGCAGACGACCGAGTAGCAGACGATGCCGTCAGGCGCGCGGGCGCGCGTGGCATCGTCGAGTTCGCTCGGATCGAGTTTGACGAGCACGACCTCGTTCAGCCGCGAGCCCTTGCGGATGACCGAGGTGTTCGGATCCTGCGGCCAGGCGCGAATGGGCGGGCCGCCCAGGGTCAGATCTTCCGACTTGATGACCTGGCCGGCCTTGTCGCCTTCGGCGCGCACGAGCCGATCGGCTTTTTGCGGCCGCTCGCTGGCACCGGGCTGTTCTTCATCATCGGCGGCGGCTGGTTCGATCGCGGCGAGACAGGCGCAGCCTGCGAGCGCGGTCAACACCGCGCGGCGCGTCGGGTCGGCGCACGACCCTGCCGCATCGGATTCACCGGACTGCTCGATCGAAGCGCTGGAGTTGGCTTGCGACATGGCGCAAGCTGAACGTGCAACTCGGCCGAAAAGATGGCGGCACACCTTCTCGATGCGAGAACGCATGCGCAAAAAATACGCTGCAGCTTTCGGTTGATCGACGGCGCGGCTTCGCGATCGCTGCGATCAGGGCTCGTTGACGAAGCTCAGCCTGCCGACAGGTTTCAGCGTCTTTGCATCAAATGTGCGAATCTCTGTTGCACCGCCCACGTCAAGCGTGAGGACCAATCGTTCGCCGGCGACACCGGTGGCGACGATGCGCGCGCCTTTCGGCAGCGCAGCAGTGACGTCGGAAACGGAAACGGGGCTTCCCTCGCTGCGATAAAGGCGGTAGCCGATGGCAATCAGTACGACGGCCACGGCCAGTGCCGAGGTCAGGCCCGCGATCAGCATCATGCGCCGCACCCGCGCGATCAGCGCGGCCTGGTCGGGGGTCGGTTCGGTCACAGCGGTGTCGGTCATCACAAGGCTCTATCTTTGCAAGTTTCTTCGCAACAAGTCTCTTCGAATGGCGGTCGGAAGCTGGAGGTCGTCGTCGCCGGCGACGAGGGCTCGGCCCGGCTTGACCGCGTGCTCGCGCAGCGCAGTCCGGAGCTGTCGCGGTCCCGGCTGAAGGCGCTGATCCTGGCCGGTTCCGTGACCGTCAAGGACGCCGTCGTCCGCGACCCCGCTTATCATGTCGCCAAAGGCGATACGATCATAATCGACGTGCCGGAGGCCGCGCCCGCCGAGCCGCAGGGCGAGGACATCGCGCTCGATATCGTGTTCGAGGACGACGACATCATCGTCATCGACAAGCCGAGGGGCCTCGTCGTGCATCCCGCCGCCGGCCACGCCAGCGGAACGCTGGTCAACGCGCTGATCGCGCATTGCGGCTCGAGCCTGTCCGGCATCGGCGGGGTCAAGCGGCCGGGCATCGTGCACCGCCTCGACAAGGACACCACCGGACTGATGGTGGTCGCCAAGAACGACCAGGCCCACCAGTCGCTGACCGCGCAGTTCGCCGACCATGGCCGCACCGGCCCGATGGAGCGCGGCTACATGGCGTTCGTCTGGGGCGTGCCGAACCGGCCCCACGGCACCATCGACGCGCCGATCGACCGCCACCCGCACGCCCGCGAGAAGATGGCGGTGCGCCAGGGCGGCCGCGAGGCGATCACGCATTTCGAGGTGCTCTCGAGCTTCGCCGGCCGCGACGGCAAGCTGGTCGCCTCGCTGCTGGCGTGCCGGCTCGAGACCGGGCGGACCCATCAGATCAGGGTGCACCTCGCCCATCTCGGCCATCCGCTGCTCGGCGACAGCGTTTACGGCGCCCACTTCAAGACCAAGGCCGGGCAGCTCGGCGCGGAAGGTAAGGACACACTCACTGCGCTGGGCCGGCAGGCCCTGCACGCCTATCTGCTGGCATTGGAGCACCCCCGGACCGGAGAACTTTTGCACTGGGAGGCGCCTTTGCCGGAGGATTTGCTTCTTCTGCAACGGGCGCTGGAAGCGGCGGTATGACGCACCCCTTCCGGAAAAGCCGCGTTATGACAACAGGTTATACCTGCCACACGGGGACGTGACGTCAGCAATCCTTCCCTATCACGGACAGTTTGGTGTATGTTGCACCTGCGCTGAATATCCAGCGCGGAACATCGCAGCATGGCCGGCTTTAACCCAGCGGCCACCTGCCGGGCCCGCCGCTATCGGGGGCCTGAACCACTGGAGGGCGCTCAAATGGCCCGTACAGCTACGTTGCCGGTCCTCAATGGAGAATCCGGCCTCTCTCGATACCTCGCCGAGATCCGCAAGTTCCCGATGCTGGAACCCCAGCAGGAGTACATGCTCGCCAAGCGTTGGCGCGAGCATGACGATCGCGACGCGGCGCATAAGCTCGTCACCAGCCATCTCAGGCTCGTGGCCAAGATCGCCATGGGCTATCGCGGCTACGGCTTGCCGATTTCCGAGGTCGTCTCGGAAGGCAATGTCGGCCTGATGCAGGCGGTGAAGCGATTCGAGCCCGAGAAGGGCTTCCGTCTCGCCACTTACGCCATGTGGTGGATCAAGGCGTCAATACAAGAGTACATTCTGCGTTCCTGGTCGCTCGTGAAGATGGGCACCACCGCGAACCAGAAGAAGCTCTTCTTCAACCTGCGCAAGGCGAAGAGCAAGATCTCCGCCCTGGAAGAGGGTGATCTCCACCCCGACCAGGTCAAGCTGATTGCCAAGCGCCTCGGCGTGACCGATCAGGACGTGATCGACATGAACCGCCGCCTCGGCGGTGACGCGTCGCTCAACGCCCCGATCCGCGACGACGGCGAAGCCGGCGAATGGCAGGACTGGCTGGTCGACAACTCGCCCAACGCCGAAGCCCTGATGGCCGAGAGCGAGGAGTTCGATCATCGCCGTCAGGCCCTGAACGGTGCGATCGGCGTGCTCAACCCGCGCGAACGCCGCATCTTCGAGGCGCGGCGTCTGGCGGACGAGCCGATGACGCTGGAAGACCTCGCCGCCGAGTTCGGCGTGTCGCGCGAGCGCGTGCGGCAGATCGAGGTCCGCGCGTTCGAGAAGGTGCAGTCGGCCGTGAAGGGCACGATTGCCCGGCAGGAAGCCGCGCTCGAAGCCGCGCACTGATCGCGCAGCAGCGAGCCAACAGACACGAAAGCCGGCGGCAACGCCGGCTTTTTTGTTGTTTGCAAAGTGGTGCTCGGCACGCACCTCGATCCGGGGCGTGTAGCCATCAATCCGCCTGCCGACGAATGTCCGCATCAGCCTCGGGTGCGGACCCGTGAGGCGCACTCGGTCATGCCGGCTAAGGGGCCAGTTTCGGACCTTCCCGACAGGCTGCAGTGTCTTCGTGCAACGCCACCTGTTCCCCGGATGCGTCAGGTGCCGTAGAATGTCGTGGCCCTTGAAGCGGGACGTGCCGAAATCACCGTCCGGGCAAACGAGCAGCACAGGTGCTATCGGCAGGCACACGCTCTCCTAGAGGCCGTTCTTTTTTCGGTTTCACACCACCGTTCACCACGAACTTTGCGCGCTGCATTTGCGGCCGCTCGTTCGGTAACGTCGGGAGAAAAGCGATGAGGAAGGTCGATCGAAGGTCCGCACTGGGAATCGCGTTGGCAGCGGTTTCGACTGCCATGATCAAGCCCGCCGAGGCTCAAGCCACGGGCTACAAGGATGCTGCACCCTGGCCAGGTGTCGTGGTGCGTGAATATGAAGGCGAGACACCATCCCTGATCCCAGGATTCAAGACGGTCTCAATGCGCGATGTCATTATGCAGCCGGGATCGAAGACCATGGGCCCCCCGATGATGAATGCCATGATCTGCCATATCACTGAGGGGGAGCTTCGGCTCGAGCAGGAGGGAAAGACCTTTACGGGCAAGAAGAATTTTGTCTGGACCTGTAATAAGGAAACAAAAGAGCAGGCGTACAACGATGGGAATGTGGTCGCGATCATGCGGATCACGGACCTGAAGGCCTAAGTCTCTTTTTCTTCGCAAGAGATAGCAAGAGATAGATTGTAGGAGCGGATGGCGCACGCGACGACGCGCCATCCGTGCAGGACGCTTCGGGTCAGAAGGCGATATCCCTGAATTCGGATCGGGTTTCCGCTTCGTCCCCGAAAGCAGGCGTCCTGGATTTTGATGGAGTACGCGGCCCTACTCGCCCACTGCCGCGCTATGCCGCGACATCGCGATGAACCCAAGCCGCGCACGCTCATTCCGCCGAAAACCACGGAGTGTCTTATGGCTTCGCGTTCACCGACTTCGACGGCACCTTCAGGTAGCTGACGGGAATCCGAGGGCGATGATGAACCGGCATAAACTCCAAAGCGACCCATTGATACGCGGATATTTCAATCCGGGTCCTACCCGTTCCGCAGTCGGTCTCTCCGTTGGGAGATAGTCAACATGGCATCACCTGGAAAAATCCAGGAGTACGGATCGCAGGCACCGGATACGATTGCGGCGAAGTTATTCAACTTCGAAGTCGGCAAGTTCGCCATAAAGCCGGAACATTCCAATTGGCTGATCAGTGTCGTCGCTCCAAAATTGAGGAGCGGAGGAAGCCTTACAATTATCGGACTTGCGAGTCGTACCGGCAGCGACGATTTCAACATGGAATTGTCGCATAACAGGCTGCGGGCCGTAATCGATCTGCTTCGCAAGCAAGTGCCCAACAATTTCAAAGTTGCGCTCGAGGTGGCGAAAGGGGAACGCGCGGCCAAGTATGCAGGTGAAATGGATGGGGTGGAAAACGAAGCCTGGCGTGGTGTGATCATCTCGGTTTGGAATAAGCCAAATCCACCGCCGCCGCCGCCACCACCGCCGCCTCAACCGAAACCTCAATTTTATCCGGAGGAACGCAAGTTCTTCAAACGTTGGCTTGGCTTCGGCGTCAAGTCTGGCGGACAGTTGTTGATCGGCGGCATCGAGAGCACGACCGCGTACGTCGTGAACCTGGGAGATTTGGAGACCTTTGATCTCCAGATTATTAGCAGCCGGTGGGGACTGGGTCTTGGAGGCAGCGGAGGGGCGGTTGCTGTTATCGGCTTTGGTTTCAGCGTTCCATATGAGTTGCACCGTGAACCCCTGAATGACTGGGGCGTCAATGTCGCATTTACCGAAAAGCTGATCTCGAAATCGGCACTACAATCGATCCATAACAGCAAGTACTTCATCGATGGCTTGAAAAACGGCAGGTACGTGGCACCCGCGCTGAATACGCGTAACACCTTTACGGCTATTGGCTTACTTCAAAACGTGAGAAATGCACTCCACACGCTGTACGGAGGATTTGAGGCAGCCAAGGGCTCGGGCGTCATTGTGCTCGACTTGCCGTTTTTAGGTGTGGGACTTGAATTGTCCGCTTTCTTGACGCGAGGAACCATGTACGTCTCGAATCCTTCCCATTGGATTGAACCGAGCTGAAGGCTCGGACGAGACTCGCCAAAGCCTTGCCGCTACCGAGGGACTTCCGGTTCACCTCGAAGACCCGGCGTTCTCGATGGTCACGCAGGCCGTCAGCGATGGTGTCCGGCGGCCCCGCGACGGGAGGGGTTCCTTTTTGCTCGCCGCCGGTGTTTGCTCTGCACGGCGGAGAACGGGCATGCGGGGATCGCTGGGGGAAAAGATCGGTGAAGGCGCCTACTCCGAAGCCTACGCCTGGGCGCCGGGGCAAGTCGTCAAACTGTTCAAGCCCGGCTTGCCGCGGCGGATGCCCTGGTTCGAGGTGCACATGATCCGCGCCGTCCACGCCGCCGGCGCTCCGGTGCCGGAGGTGTTCGGCGAGGTGACCCTGGACGGGCGCTTCGGCATCGTGCTGCAGCGCCTCGACGGACCGACCCTGCTGCAGCTAACCCGAACCGGCGCGGTGACGTTCGAACAGGCCGGCGCGATCGTCGCGGCTCTTGCCATCTCCATTCACAAGACGCCCCTGCCGCCGGAGGTCCTCTCCATGCGCGAGTATATGGAGGCTCAGTTGGAGCACGACGACGGCAAGCTACCGAAGCACATCGCCACTGAAATCCTCGCGCTGATCGATCGCTTGCCGCCGGGCGACGGGCTCTGCCATACCGACCTGAGCCCCGGTAACGTGATCATGACAGCGGAAGGCCCAAAGCTGGTCGACTGGGTCAGCGCGATGCGCGGGCCCGCCGTCCTCGAGCTTGGGTTCTTGCGCGTGATCCTGTCCGAGCTCGGGCCGGAAGTCGCCGACAATCCGGAGCGGCCGCGCGCGACCAATGCGGCGGCGCAATCCGAATATGCCCGGCTCAACGGCATGTCCCTCGCGGAGCTGACGGCGGCAATGGAGCCGTATTTGCCCATCGTCCGCACCTTCGCCGTTCTCGGCAACGCGGTGCCTTCGCTGCGGGAGCGGCTGATCCAGCGCATCGAAGCGGCACTGCGCTCGGGAGACTGAATGGTGACCTCTCCGCACGCTTCACAGCGCTCCGTCGCAATTCATCGAACGGCGGTTAATTGCCTGGCGTTTTCGAACCTTGCCTGGGCCTCTGAGAGGGCACTGTCGATGGCGAGTCCCAGTCAATCATTTTCAAGCAAATGAGGAGTTCGACATAGCTTTGTACTTGCCCTGACCCTGCCATGAGTTCGCAACTTTCTCGCGGTCCCGCCGGGACAGTTAGCCAGATCGAGTTTAGCTGCTGCCGCGCAACCGCCTCGTCACTCACGCACTTGCTCGCGTCCTGGGGAAGTCCCGACGCTTTATCGTCAACGGAAACGTCCGCGCAAAGCGACTTGATGTCGAAGTTGGGAACACTGTCTGAAATTTGTACGGGCGGCTGACCAACGAGCGATAATGCCAAGAGCGCTGCCCTCATGAGATCTCCCTCCCCGTCCGGTGCGCCCAGCTGGAAGGCGGATTGAGCTGGGACTGACGCGGCTTCGGAGGCTGTAGCGGCCGCCCTCCGCCCACGACGTTACATTGCGCCTTTTTCCCAATTTCTATCCACTACGAACCGCAATGCTGCGGCGCGCTACTACTTTTGCGCATGCGATTTGCCTGCCCGTCTGTTGGTTAGGACCAGTTCCGAATGGCAATTGCCGCGGGCATTTGCCGATTTACGATGTGCTCAGTCGTGCGGGTTTGGCCGACGTTCCACCACACCTCGACCATGCGCGATAAGGGATCGCCCGCTTCACGCTTGATCTGATCGTACTCCGCGTGGAACGCCTGCATGTCGGCGGCGAACTGCCGGGCGACCTCAGGCGGGATCTCGAGCGGCTTTCGCTTGATGGGCTGTAGCGCTGATCATCCGAGCAGAAGAGCGCCCCCGCCGACGACGAAGAAAACTATCGCTAGACCTATCGGGCTGTACTCGACGCCATCCATCTCGATCGACCATCGAACGAGGAACCGGGCAAGCCCCAGCTCAGGGGGTGAGCCGGGGCTGCCGGGGCTGGAAGGCTGTAGCGGCACAGCCTCTACTCACGACGCTACGACTTTCCCGAATTTGATCCACAAGAAACCGCTGTTGCTGCAGCGCGCTACTACCAATGCCCCACGCACGCGATCATACGGTCTCATACAGCGCACCGACGCCCGGCATGCCGCAGGTTACGGTGCGGCCACCTAGTCCATTTTGATCAGGCGCATTGGCACAAACTGTGTGGCGCAAACACAGCAGGCCAAGGCGGCCATCAACACCCCATTGAATGCGACCGATGATTTTACAGCCGCGATGTTGATTTCTCGGCTTGGGCCTCCCGGAATGGCGTGCGCGCGACTGGATGGTGGAGGCTCGCACATGGTCTGCAACGGCAGCCTTCGAGCTTGGTTTCGAAGTACTTTGCAGGGTACCCTCCATAGGTTGTTTGGGAGGCACATCATGACCAAGCGGTGTTTTTCGGTCCTTGCATTGCTTGCGTTGACGTTTGTAAACCATTTGGTCCCCAGCGCACACGCAGCCGAGGTCAGAGTTCTGGCGGGCGGCGCGATGAACGCGATCTGGATGGAGATCAAACCGAAATTCGAACAGGCTTCGGGTCACAAGCTTGATATTTTCTTCGGTACGACGCCAAACCTGATCAAGGAAGCGACGTCGGGAAAGCCATTCGATGTCGGCATCGTGCCGGTCGAGGTGATGCAGGATGCTGACGCACGGGCGCGGTTTGTGAGTGGCTCGACCATCGACATCGCCCGCGTCGGCCTCGGAGTCGCAGTTCGTGCGGGCGGGTCGAAGCCAGACATCTCGACACCCGCCGCACTCAAAGCGTCGCTGCTGAAGGCAGAATCGGTTGCTTCAATTCCGCAGAGCGCAACTGGCTATTCAATCGCGAAGGTGTTCGACCGGCTCGGCATCACCGAACCGATGAAGGCAAAGATGAAGCCGCAGCCAACGCCAGCGCAAGTTGTCGCGGTGGTCGCCGCGGGAGAAGCCGAGCTTGCCCTGTTCCTGATGAACGTGTTGATGGCTCCGGGGCTGCAGCGTAGTCGGTCCGTTCCCAGCCGAGGTGCAGCAGGACGGTCGTGTTCACGGCCGCGCTCGGCACGGACGCCAAGGAAGCTGCAGCGGCAAAGGCCCTTCTGGACTATTTGAAGACGCGGGACGCCGAGGCGGTGATCAAGGGCAAAGGCATGCGTCCCGGTTGAAGTTGCGTCAGATGAAGCGCGTGACGTCTGCTCTATTTCCCTGAGGTCGGGGCGGGTTTCCGCTTCGTCCCCGAAAGCGGGCGTCCCGGATTTTGATGGAGTACGCGCCTACTCGCCCACCGTCGCCCGCAGCCTTCGCTGGAGGGGCGTCCTGGAAGTCGATCCAGTCGTGCGCGTAGACGCGCTCCAGCGGGATGCCGTAGCGCGCACGGCACAAGGTTGATGGGTATCGCTTCGCTCCACCCATCCTGCGGGGCTGCCTCTCAAGTTGTAGATCTGGGACAGTGGAATTGAGTTACTGGGCGTCGGCCATCTTCGATCGAGAAGCCTGCGGTTGCGCGATGACTGCCGCGGGCCGGCTCGACGGCGACGCCGGTTCCTGCGATGAGACGGCGGCGTCGGGCGGCGCGCCCGGGGATGGTCGATGGGCAGCTGGTGCCGGAAGCACGATCACTTTCGCGCCGACTTTCACCCGATCATAGAGGTCCATGACGTCGTCATTGGTCAGCCGGATGCAGCCGGATGAAACCCGCTTCCCGATCGTATCGGGCTTGTTGGTGCCGTGGATTCTGTATTCGGTATCGCCCAGATACATCGCCCGGGCACCGAGCGGATTGCCAGGACCGCCCGCCATGAACCGCGGCAGATAAGGCTGGCGCGAAATCATCTCTGCCGGCGGACGCCAATCCGGCCATTCTGTCTTGCGGGCCACGACCTGCTCACCGGACCATGTGAAACCTTCGCGGCCGACACCGATGCCGTAGCGCATCGCCTGCCCGCCATTCAGAACCAGATAGAGGAATGTGTTTCCGGTATCGATGACGACGGTGCCCGGCGGCTGGTGACTGACGTAGTCAACCACCTGCCGAGCAAATTTTCCGGGAGCGTCAGCGGCTTTTGGTGTTTCGATCCGGGGCGCGGGGACCGGGATCGGAACCGGAGCTGGCGCTGGAGCCTGAACCGCCGCCGCTACGTGAATGGGAGTCGACGGCGTAGGACTAGATGGTGCCGGCACCTGGTGCGCGGCTTGCTTCCGTATCGGTTGAACGCTCGCCGGCCGCCACAGCAAGCCGTACCCCAATGCGGCAGCGGCCACGACGCCAACTACAACTCTTCCGGCCACTGGTAGCGCGAGCGTCTCGGTCTTTCCACGTTTGGCCCGCTTACCCATACCTCTCCCCTGATCGCAATGCCCGGAAGGGGTACCCGGCAAATTTTAACAAGCTTCGAAGCGATGTCGCCCAGGCTGGAAATCGCCAAGCGTCGTTAACGCCAGCCCCTGTGCTGCAACACCCATCGTCCACATTCGATCGCCGGTTCGGGCAAAGCAAGGGCCGCCCAAAGGCGGCCCTCGCGCAAAGATGCAACATCACTTCAACGTATAGGTACCAGTCTGGTGATTGCAGTCTTGAAAGGTTCCCTCTTTGATGACCGGGAAAGGCCCTAAGGGTTGTATCGTTGCGGTCATGACCATGCCGTCGTACTTCCCAGTCCCCGCGACTGTCTCTCTGGTTACCTTTCCTTCTGACGTCGAGAAGTACGAAAGTCGCTTATCACCGTCTCGGTCAATGGACTCGCAGACCGTGGTGCCAGTAATCTTCCCACCAAGAGACGCACTAACCCCTACGCACCGGAATGTATCTTTGTCGAAAAGCCCACCCGGAGGATTGCTTCGGATAGAGCCGGTATGCTCATAGCTTCGCGCGATGTGGGTCTTGGAAAATGAGATAGTGCTGCTCGTGCCCGACCAGCACGCCGTGTAATCGAAGTTGCCTTCTTTTGGGAGCTCGGCGGCGAAAGCAGACGGTGCCAACGCAAAGACGATCAACGCTAAGGGATACCTGCACGCGCTTTCCATAGTACCCTCCGTATGGATTGGCAGAACGAACGATGCCAACGCGAACGTGAGGGGACGCATTGATCCAGATCAATGGATGAAGACGAGGAAATGTCCGCGATGGGTCAAGGCTGCCCTGGCCAGTCCGTAGGATGGGTGGAGCGCAGCGATACCCATCATCCCACCGCGCAGCACAAGCTTGATGGGTATCGCTTCGCTCCACCCATCCTACGAAGCGGACAAAACAGGCGCTTTTGGCTATTTCGGCTAGGGTCCAAAAGCAGACGAACTATTGCGCTTCGGCGCGGAGACGGGTTGGCCAACCGACACGGACCGACGTTTCATCCGGGTCAGAGATCGCGAATTCGTACATCCCCCACGGCTTGTCTTCGGGTGATTGCTGAAATTCGCGCGCCGCAGCATCAACACTCTCGAGGTAAAGATAAAGCCCAAAAGGGTTTCTGCCCGGCGTCAGCCATCCCTCGACCGCGTCCGTCAGATGTAGATATCCGCCCTTCCCGTTCGACAGCATGCGATAGGTGTCGGGCTCTCCCGGAGCAGGCCTTTCGCCGTCCGGGCGCGCAAAGCCCAGCCGATTGTAGAACCGCTCCGACGCATCAAGGTCATTACACGGCAGGATCGCGATCAAAGCTCCAGAAGGGCTCATCTTGGTGCACTCCGACGTCACGCAACAACTTGCGTCCGCACTTCTCAATGTCTGAAAATTTGTCACCTTTAAGGTGGGAGTTGGGGTTGGGACAGCCAGATGACCGCTTCAGAAGGCGATATCGCCGAGGTCGGGTCGGGTTGCCGCTTCGTCACGAAACGCTAGCGTCCCGGATCTTGATGAGTACCCGCCCTACTCGCCCCACTGCCGCGCCATGGTGGCGAGCGCGCAGCCCTCGCAGTAGCGGGCATCCTTGAAGTCGATCCAGTTGTGGGCGTAGACGCGCTCCGGCGGGATGCCGTAACGCGCGCGCAGCAGCTTCACCAGCACCCGCCAGGCCGCGACCTGTGCGTCGGTCGGGCCCGTCGTGACGTCGGGATAATTGCCGGAGAACTCGACGCCGATCGACGTGTCCTTGTTCACCTGGTGATAGGTCTTGCCGTTGTCGATGTATTTGTTGTCGTTGCGATCGGCGCCGTCTGTGTGGGTCGGAACGAGGTTGTCGGCGACCGCCCAATAGACGGTGCCGTCGGTTTCGACCCAGACCATGACGCCGCGCCGGGTCGGGTTCTTGTGCTGCGCCTCGGCGCCGTATCGCGCCGAGCCCTGCGGCCCCTCGGTCTGGTGCACGATGATGTTGCGCCAGGGATGCGATCTGGTGACGTCGCCCAGGGTGCCAGCCAGACCATCTTCAAGCCGGGAATCTCGGGCGTGCCTTGCGATCGCGCGATCATCGCGAGATCGGGCGTTTCGGCCGACGCGGCAGCGGACAGGACCAGCGCAACGAGCGCGGTGAGCAGGCGAGGCATCATCACGGAATATCCGGTGTCGCTCCTCTATTGAGCATGATCTCCGCGCAAACGCTCCGCGTTTGTCGCGAGGGAAAACCGCTTCGCACTTTTCCGGATCATGCTTTAGCACGCTCAGGCGCGCTTGCGCAGGCTCGCCTCGACCATCTCGGGCAGCTTCGGCTCGTAGGTCGCATAGCCGTTCTTGCCGCCCTTCTTGGCATCGTAGAGCGCGTGGTCGGCGGCGGCGACCAGGCGATCGGGATGCAGGCCGATCTCGCGGGTCCATTGCGCGACGCCGATCGAGACCGCGATCGGAATGTCCCTGCCGGTGCACTGCTCGGCATCGGCGCGGCAGACCTCGAGCACGCGGCGCGCGATCATCGCGCCTTCGCGCAGCGTCGAGGACGGCAACACGATGCAGAACTCGTCGCCGCCGGTGCGGGCCAGCATGTCGCCCGGGCGGAGCCGCGTCTGCGCCATCAGCGTGAAATGCTGCAGGCAGGCGTCGCCGGCGGCGTGGCCATGGGTGTCGTTGATGCCCTTGAAGCCGTCGAGGTCGATCACCAGCAGCGCGAACGCCTCGCCGTTGCGGTCGGAGCGCGCGCATTCCTCGGTCAGCCTCTGCAGGAGATGGCGGCGGTTGCCGACGCCGGTGAGATCGTCGAGCAGCGCGAGGTCGGCGACCTCGTTGCGCAGCCGGTCGATCGCCATCAGCAGGAAGCCGAAATTGAGCGCCATCGACAGGAACACCATCAGCAGGATCACCAGCGACTGCCCCGCAGAGAAGCGGACGAAGGAGAACTCGCCGGGCTGCAGCAGCGCGCCGACGGCGCGCAGCGCATAGATGCCGATCAGCACGGAGGCGACGATGCCGGCGAGCCGGGCACCGGGGCTGACGCGGCCGTTCTCGGACGACAGCAGCAGCTTCAGCGTCAGCGCGAACGGCATGACCTGGGCAATGGTGTAGACCAGGATGCGCATCGGCATGCTGTCATAGGCGAAGATGAAGGTGCCGAGACCGGCGAAGGCCAGCGCCGTGGTCAGCAACGTGGCGCGCCAGGTCGCGGGCTTGTCGTAGAACCGCTCGATGCCCATCGCGGCAAGGCCGGCGGCGAACACCATCAAGGTCCCGGCCGCGAGCAGCGGCAGCAGCGAGTTGGTCAGCATCACGCGAAGCATCGCGCAGCTGGCGCCGGCGGAGGCGACCAAGGCGGATGCGGTCCAGAACCGCGCCGCGCCGAAAGCAGGATAGCTGCGCGCGACATAGGCCCAGATCAGCCCGAGCGCGAGAAAATTGATAATGAATACCGTCCAAAGCGTCGGAACGCTCAACATCGCCCCTGTTCGAGAGCCGTATCGGCCTCGCCTCTCCTGAAATGACCGTCTGCCGCTAAGCGCGATGAGATCAGGCTGAATCATCATCGCGCGTTAGATTCTTGTTTTGGCATGATCTTTTCGGAAAACCGCTTCGCACTTTTCCGGATCATGCCCCCCGGGAGCTTCCTCAAATGACAATCCCCGTTGTCTTACGGAACAGCATGCGGCCGCGCCGCTTAACGGAGCGTCACCCACAACGTGCCAATCCGTGCTGTGGTTTTGAATTGATGAAGATCTGCGCATCCGCCGTTCGCGCATCGTTAAGCATGACGGATACGACGACGCCGCGACGCGCGACATGCGCAACGCTTTGCGAAAAAGCTGGCGAAAACGCGTAACAGTTGTGGATAACACGATGACGGCGCCGTGACAGCACGCGGCAGCAGCCTCCGAATCTGCTGAGTTTGATATCGAGGATGTTGCGAGGCTGGCCCTCCGCCAAGCATGCCTCGGAGTCGCGTTCAATCCATGAAACCCTGAGAGGATACTATGGCTAAGAAAGCGAAGAAGGCGAAGAAGGCGAAGGCGAAAAAGGCCACCAAGAAGAAGGCCGCCAAGAAGTAACGAATTCCAGCCCGGGTAGCGGCTCTTGCCCTGCCCGGGCACCCGGACCGGGACGACCAGTCGCAGCGACGTCAACCTCGAATTCACCACCCTACATCGATCGGCCCCGAACTGGCGGGGCGCAAGGCAGCAGGCGCAACGCCTGCTTTTTATTGCCTGCGTCAGGGCCTGACGGCCGCGACGTCAGCGCTCCGCCAAGGCGAGCCTGGCGCCGAGCAGGGCAAAGCCCGCGGCAAAGCTTCGCCGCAGCCAGGCCATCACCTTCGGCCGGGTGATGACGCGGTCGCGCACCGAGGCGGCGAACAGCCCGTAGACCGCGAACACCGCAAAGGTCATCGCCATGAAGACACCGCTGAGCTCGACCATCCGCGCCAGCGGATGCGGCTCGTCGACCGCGATGAACTGCGGCAGGAAGGCCAGGAAGAAGATCGACAGCTTTGGATTGAGGATGTTGATCAGGATCGCGGTCACGATCACCCGCCGGCGCGAGCGCGGCTTGATCTCGGTGTCGACGGCGAGCGCGCCGCGCTCGCGCAGCGCCTGCCAGGCCATGTAGAGCAGATAGACGACGCCGCCCCATTTCAGCGCCGCGAACGCCACGGCGCTGGTGTGCAGAATGGCGGCGAGCCCGAGCATCGCCGCGATCATCTGCGGCACGATCCCGAGCGTGCAGCCGAACGCCGCCGCCACGCTCGCCCGCGCGCCCCGGGTCAACGCCACCGCGAGCGTATAGAGCACGCCGGTGCCGGGCGAGGCCACCACGATCAGCGACGTCAGCAGAAAGGACCAGGTCACTTAAAATCCGTCACTTAAAATCCGTCACTTCAAACCCTCGGCGGGCGGGACATCGTCCGCCAATATCACGGCGACGGGGACGGCGGAAGCGGCTGCCGGGCCTCCGCCCGGCGCCGGCGTCGACACCTCGTTATGACGACCTGCGCCATCCGCGATGCGAAAGCTCCGACGCCTTCATCTCGGCAACCCGGATCACGTCCAGCGGCGCCCAGGGCTTGGCCCAGAACAAGGCCCCCTCGGGCAGGCGCTGCCGCAGCGGCTTGCCCGAGGTGACGATGACGTCGAGATCGGGTCTGTGTTTCTTCGCGGCATAAGCGAGCTCGATGCCGGTCATGTTTCCGGCCAATTCGACGTCGGTCATCAGCAGCACGACGTTGTCGCCGTTGCCCTGCAGCACCAGTTCGGCGGCCTCGGCGCTCTCGCAGGCGATGACGTCGAACTCGCTCTCCTCCAGCAGCAGCCCGATCATCTCGCGCTGCATCGGGTCGTCCTCAACCACCAGGGCCTTCGCACGATAGGGCTTTGACTGTCCCATGGGTGTGGCTCCCTTGGTTTGAATGCTTCGGTTCGAGCGCTTAACATAGATTAAAAGCCGAAAATCACTGGATGGTTCAATTCCAATTTGAGAAAAGCGTGGGAACGCCGTGTTCCCGCATGGCAACCGCCCCCTCCCCCCCCGTTGAGATGGAGCCCACCCGACATGACCGCGATCCCTGGATCCGCCGCTGCCGTGACCGGAGCCGCCAGCGGCATCGGCCGCGCGCTCGCGCATGAACTGGCGCTGCGCGGCTGCGATCTGGCGATCGCCGACCGCGACGAGGCCGGCCTACAGGCCGCCGCCGCGGAGATCGCGAAAGCGAGCCCGCGCAAGGTCACCGTGCATCGCCTCGACGTCAGCGAGCCGGACCAGATCACGGCGTTCGCGGAGGCCGCCGTTGCGGCGCATCCTTCGCTCAACATCGTCGTCAACAATGCCGGCGTCGCGCTGCTCGGCGAGTTCGGCGAGATCGATCAGGCGCAGATGGAGTGGCTGTTCAACATCAATTTCTGGGGCGTGGTGCACGGCACCCGCGCCTTCCTGCCGCAGCTCTCGCGGCAGCGCGAGGCGCATATCGTCAACATCTCCTCGATCTTCGGCATCATCGCCCCGCCCGGCCAGAGCGCCTATTGCGCGGCCAAGTTCGCGGTGCGCGGCTTCTCGGAAAGCCTGCGTCACGAGCTTGCGGTGGCGAACAGCCCGGTGCGTCTGTCCGTCGTGCATCCGGGCGGCGTCGCCACCAGCATCGCGCGCAACTCGCGCGCCGGCACCGGCGTCACCGACAATGCCCGCCGCGCCGAATCGATCGAGCGCTTCGACGCGCTGGCCAGGACCACGCCGACCGCGGCCGCGCAGCGCATCATCGCCGGCATCGAGAAGAACCAGCCGCGCATCCTGATCGGCAAGGACGCATACTTCATGGACCTGCTGCAACGCTTCCGCCCGGCGACCTACTGGAAAACGATGCAACGGATGATGGAGAAGACGGCGGCGCGGCGGATCGCGCGCGATGCCGCGAGGGCGAGCCAGTAGCGCAATGGCGCGGAGTAACCTGCGTACTCAGCCGTCGTCCCGGCGAAAGCCGGCACCCAATAACCACAGGATTGGATTGTTGAGCACGCCGGGGCCTCAGCGTCATGCAACAACCGACATTTGTGGTTATGGGTTCCGGGTCAAGCCCGGGACGACACCGGGGATGTTGCACGGCCCGCGGGTCATACCATGCCTGCGAGTCACGCCTGCGCGTCATCGCGACACGAGATTACCCGCCCAGCTGCTTCTTCACCCCGAGCGCCAGCCGGAACAGCGGATCGCTCCGCTCCGATGGATAGAGCGCGCTCTTCGCGACCTGCGGGAAATTGTCGTTCTTCCAGAACGACGCCGGCGCGAACGAGAATTTGGCGACCAGCCGCCGGCCGAAATCCATCTCGTAGGGAAAGTAGTTTTCCTTCTGCTCGGTGCCGGACATCTCCGGATACTCGCCGAGCAGATAGCCCTCCTGGATATGCGGGCGCACCGCCGACGGCGGGCAGACGCTGGAGAGGCGCACGATCTGCAGGCCGGCCTCGGCGCTCGCGGTGATCGCGCCGCTCAGATTCGGCACGCCGAGCACATAGAGGAAGGCAGTGCCGGTCTCCGCCAGCGAGGCAAAGGAGGCGGCGATCCGGATCGAATGGGTGACGTCGAGCAGCGGCGTGGTGCAGACCTCGTAATGCTGCAGGATCGACCAGCGCAGGATGCGATGCCGCTTCAACCGCTCGAGCCCGAGCAGCTTTTCCCTGGCGTATTCGGCAATCAGGATCCGCTCGGCGCGTTGCAGCGCATCGAACCGCCCGACCAGCGTCGCCTGATCGGGATTGCCGCGGCCGCCGCGAAACAGCGTCGGCTTCAGCGACGAGTTGCGCTTGATGTTCCTGTAGTCGGCGCCTTGGCCGCGAAACAGCAGCACATGATCGCGGTTGAGGAATTGCAGCTCGGCGATCTTGGTGGCGAGCTCGAGATAGGAGCCGACGCGATGGCCCGGCCCCTCCCGCACTGCCGCGTTCTTCGCGACCTGGCATCCGCGGCGGTCGAAGAACGACCAGATTTTTTGGCTGCCGATGGTTTCCATGGGACGCCCCGCACTCTCAACTCGTCATTCTCGATGTGCAATTGCGCATCTGGGGCTCGCAAAGCGAGAGCCCGGAATTCATTTCTCAACACATGATGCGACCCGATGGAAGCAATCCATCGTCTCGCATTTGCCGAAAGATGGATTGCTTCGCTCCGCTCGCAATGACGGACAAGGCCGCCGCGCCTTCACCGCCCCACGAGCTGATCGGCAAAATACCCGATGGTCTTGCGATAGATCACCGCCCTGTTCCACTCGCGCATCGCCTCGAAATTCGCGGTGCCCTCGCCATAGGGCGCGCCCATCTTGAAGCCGCTGGTGTGCAGGAGGTTCGCGGTCGAGGCCAGCACGTCGGCGACCGAGTGGCGCAGGTCGACATGGCCGTCGCCGTCGAAATCGACGCCGTACTTGATGTAGGACGACGGCAGGAATTGGGTCTGGCCGATCTCGCCGGCATAGGCGCCGATCATGTCGTTGAGACGGAGATCGCCGCGCTGCACGATCTTGAGCGCGGCGAGCAGTTCGCCCTGGAACAGGTCGGTGCGGCGGCAATCATGCGCCAGCGTCGCGAGCACGCGAAACACCGGCAGCTTACCCATGTCGCCCTTGCCGAAATCCGTCTCCAGCCCCCAGATCGCGACCAGGATCTGGCGCGGCACGCCGTATTGCTGCTCGATCTTCGAGAGCAGCGCGGCGTGACGCTGCAGCATCGCGCGGCCGCCATTGATGCGCCCGGGCCCGACCCGGGTTGCGACATACTGCTCGAACGTCTTGTTGAAGGTGTAGCGCTGCCGCCGGTCGAAGGCGAGCACCCCGCCATCCTGCTGCACGCCGCCGAGCGCCGCGGAGATCACATCCTGCTGGATGCCGGCGCTCGCCGCCTCCTGCGAGAACGACTGGACGAAGGTCGGAAAACTGCCACCGCAGCGCGCGGCATAGGAGGGGGTGGCAAGCAGCAAGGCGCCGAACACAACCGCCAAACGACACCTGAGCATGCAAAAATCCCCCTGCTTCGATTGGCCGATCATGCCATGGAGCAAACGAGGCAGTCAAAGTGTCGGCACGACGCTCCATCCACCGCTGCCGCAGCTACGCGCCTCAATCCATGTTCGCACGGTGAATGACCACGGCGCATCCATCAACCGATCGGCACGTAGCTGAAGCTCAATCCCTGAGCTGGCGCTCCAGGTCCACAAAATCGATCTCCGCCCAGCGCTCGGAAATCCTGCCGTCCTGAATCCGCCAGAACGTCATGCCGCGGAATTCGACGTGGCGGCCGGTTGGGGCAATGCCGCGCCATGGGCTGCGGTGCCGGCCGCGCCAGACGAAGCGGCCGGCGACGATGTCGCGCTCGGCCACCAGGCATTCCGCCACCGCCGACAGGTCGGCGAAGGTCTCGTGCATCGCGGCCGAATGCGCGATCACGTCCTCGGCGCTCAGCCGCTTGCCCACCGCATGGTCGAAGAAGTCGGGCGCCAGCTGCGCGCGGATCGCCTCGGGATCGTGGCGGTTGGTCACGGCGTCGTAATGCGCGAGCACGAGCGCCTTGTTGGCGTCGATTGTGGCGTGGGACATCGGCGGTCGACTCTCGAAGGATGGTTGTAGAAAGAGAAGGATGCGCCTCATACGCGAATCGGACGGCATGACGCAAGTGACGATGGTCAGAAAAGCTCGGCTTTCGGCCGTCGTTCGTTTGCGCGCTGCGCGGCTCCGCCGCCAGCCACGGCGCGCCGGCCGGCCTACCGGCGGTAACATCATCCGTTGGCTTGACTGCCGGTGGCATGCAAGCGGCGGTCGGCGAGCGACGCACCGCACGGCCAGCATTTGAGGATGCGACGCATGAACGCCGAAGCCGCCGGCCGCGACCAAGAAGCACAGGCCGGACAAGCTGCTTCCGCCGGCAGGCGGCCGGCCGCGCTGTCTTGTTCATGCAAAGCCGCGCCGCTAAAGCCAGGCACGCCGGCTGCAACGCCGCCGTCATTCGGGGACGCCATCCGATGACGCGTTTGGGGATGAGGATGTGCTGCCGATGACGATCGCCTTGGGCTTCCCCTTGGGCTTCCCCTTGGGTTTCGCACGCGCTCGCAGGGCCGCCGCATCGATCGGTGTCGTGCTCGCGCTCGGCGCTGTTTTGAGCGCAGCGATCGACAGTGCCGCCGCGCAGAACGCCCCCGCCAAGCGCGCGCCGGCGCAAGGCGCCGGCAGCACGCAGGCGATCGCCGCGCAAATGAAGAACGCCATCGCGCTGACGCGCGGCGGCAAGTTCGACGCGGGCTATGCACAGCTGCTTGCAGCACTGGATGCCGCAGACAAGCTCGACGACGCCCAATTCGTCATGGAGCAGTATTTCGACGCGACCACGACGCTGCGCGCGGTCAAGCGCGACGATCTCGCCGAAAAACTGTTCGTGCGCGCGTTCCAGAGCAAGGCGGCGGCGCAACGGCCGCCCGGCAATGCCGACGTGCTGCTGATGTACGCGATCCTGCTGTCCGACCACGCCAGGATCGCCGAGGCCGTTCCGCTCTACATGAAGGCGATCGCGGCGTTCAACGCCTATTGGGGCGAAGGCTCCGAGGAATCGCTGATCGCGAGCGACAAGCTCGCGGTTGCGCTGTCCGCCAACGGCTCGGCGGCGTCGGCGACCAATTTGGGCCGGCACAATTTCGAACGCGCGGAGAAGGCGCTGGGGCCCGACCATCGCACCACCTGGAAGCTCGCCAACAATTATGCCGACATGCTGCGCGAGACCGGCGCGCCGGCAAAGGCGCTCGAGCTCGATCTGTTCGCGATCGAGAAGCGCGCCAAACATTATGGCGAGAACCATCTCAACACGCTGGTGACGGTCAACAACGCCGGCCAGGATTTCCTCAATCTCGGCCGCTTCGACGACGCCCGCCGCTACTTCCGCCGCCACCGAGCGATCGCGGCCGCGATGGCGCCGAAGGATCCGAGCTTTGCCGGACAGGCCGACGCCTGGCTGTTCTACACCGACATGCTTGCCGCCGGCGATGCCGCGATCGCGCCGGCCGATCTGGGGCGGCTGGAGGCGATCGTCGCCAATGAGGCGAATTATGCGGATTTCCTGCGCATCAAATCCGCGGTGCTGGCTGCCGGCCAACGCGAGCAGCGCCGCGAGCGGGACAAGGGGATGCGGCTGCGCGAGACCGCGCTGGCGATCTCGACCCGCGCCTTCACCGCGCAGCATCCGATCAGCTTCGAGATCAAGCTCGGCATCGCGACCGCCCTGATCGCTGATGATCCGAGCCGCGCGGTGCAGGCCTTCGCCGCGCTCGACCGCGAGATGTTCGACTGGATGAAGCGCGAGGTCGGCACATCGGGCGATCGCGCCGTCGCCGAAGCGATCCGCGCCCATGCCGACCATCTCTTGTTCGCGTTCGGCCGCTTCGCCACCGGCGCCGGCTCCGCCGTGGCGCAGCCGGCCTTTGCCGCCGCCGTGCTGCGCTGGAAGACGCTCGGCGGCGCCGACGCCACGGCGCTGCGCCAGCTCGAGACGGAGGTCGCCGGCAAGGACGAGGAGACCGCGACGCTGCTGCGGACGGCGCTCCGGCTCAACGGCGAGAAACAGGAGCTGTTCTCGTCGGGCAATATCGACGACTGGGCGAGGTCGGTGTGGGGGCGGCAGGACGCCGCCGAGAAGGCGCTGCAGAAGCGGCTCGATGCGATCGGCATGAAGCTGCCGCAAGACCCGATCCGTCCGTCACAGCTGCTCGCGGCGCAGGAAGCCGTCGTCAACTATTTCATCACCCGGCAATGGAAGGCGGATCGCCAGGCGAATGCGCCGCTGGCGGCGACCGTGCTCTACGCGATCGTCGAGACCGCAACGAGCGAGGCGCGCGTGGTCGATCTCGGCGATCCTGGCCGGATGGTCGACACCGGCGTGCGCACCGAGATCGCGCGGCTGCGGGCGACGCGGGCCACCGCGCCTGATCCCGACGCTGACGCGCCCGACGTCAAGGGCCGCTTCCAGAACCTCCGGGCGCGGCTGTTCGCGCCGCTGGAGCCGCTGCTGAAGGACAAGACCACGCTCTATGTCGTGCCTGACGGCTTCCTGTTCGCCGTGCCGTTCGCGCTGCTGCCTGGCAGTGGCGGCGGCCTGCAGGAGGACAAGTTCACGATCCGGATGCTGACCAGCCCCGATGCGCTGATCGCGATCCATGCGCGCGAGACGCTCGATCAGCGGGGCGCGATGCTGCTCGCCGGCGGCATCGAATACGGCGAGCCGGGGCCGATGCTGCTGCCCGCGACCCGGACCGAGATCGAGGCGATCGCAAAACTCGCCCGCGCGCGCGGCGCGCCGGTCGAGATGCTGACCGGACGCGGCGTCAGCGAAGGTACGCTGCGCGCGGCGATCGGCAAGGCGCGCATCGCGCATCTGGCGACACACGGCTTCTATCGCGACGGCACGGCATCCGGCCTCGACACGCTGTGGCAGAGCGGCATCGTGCTGTCCGGCGCCGGCGACAGCCGATTTCCGCTGCGCGACGAGAACGACGGCTATCTCTATGCCTTCGAATTGATGGACTGGGACCTGTCCGGGCTCGACCTCCTGGTGCTGTCGGCCTGCGAGACCGGCCGCGGCGACGAGAGCTTCGTCAGCGGCCTACGCGGCCTGCCGACCGCGCTCGGCATCGCCGGCGCGCGCCGCGCGCTGCTGACGCTGTGGCCGGTCGCCGACGAGGGCACCGCGACCTTCACTGTGCGCTTCTACGAGCACCTCGCGGAGGGCCTGACCTATTCCGATGCGCTGCGCCAGACGAGGCGCGATGCGCGCGACGGCAAGGTCGCGGGCGCGGGCGACGCCAGCGTGTGGGCGGCGTTCGTGCTGTTCGAGGGCTGAGCCGTATATGTCGTTGATGTGACCGGGCGGGCGCCGCGAGCGTATGCCGGGCCGAACTGCGCCCGACGTTGCGCAAGGGCCGCACGCAACCCCATCGCGCAGGGCAGACCGGCGCGCGGGTGCAGGCGATTTGCTTTGACAGCGGCGCCCCGATCGAGGACAAGCCGCGCATGCCGAAAAAACCCGGGACCAATCCCAAAGGCGAATTCGCCTTCTTCAACGTCTTCTATGAAGACGGCTCGCAGCGCTCCAACCGCCGCGTGCCGTCGGAGCTCATTGGCGGGCTCGACGGCGACGAGCCGGTGCGCGCCTTCCTGCGCGAGCAGGACCGCGAGATCGCCGAAAAGGGCGGCCGCCCGCCGCTCGAGATCAAATCCATCGAGCGCGTCGGCGCGAAGAAGAAGTAGCGGCGTCCACACAACTCTATCCACGTCATTGCGAGCGTAGCGAAGCAATCTCCTCGCAATGACGTCGGAGACGGATCAAAATGAAAACGGCGGGCCCAGGCCCGCCGTTGTTGTTTCGATGGATTGCCGGGTCCGAGCCCGGCAATGACGATCGGAAATATTCAGTTGTCCAGGAAGCTCCGCAGCTTCCGCGACCGCGACGGGTGCTTCAGCTTGCGCAGCGCCTTGGCTTCGATCTGGCGGATGCGCTCGCGGGTGACCGAGAACTGCTGGCCGACTTCTTCCAGCGTGTGGTCGGTGTTCATGCCGATGCCGAAGCGCATGCGCAGCACGCGCTCCTCGCGCGGGGTGAGCGAGGCCAGCACGCGCGTCGTGGTCTCGCGCAGGTTGGACTGGATCGCAGCGTCGATCGGCAGGATCGCGTTCTTGTCCTCGATGAAATCGCCGAGATGCGAATCCTCTTCATCGCCCACAGGCGTTTCGAGCGACAGCGGCTCCTTGGCGATCTTGAGGACCTTGCGCACCTTCTCGAGCGGCATGCCGAGCTTCTCGGCGAGCTCTTCCGGGGTCGGCTCGCGGCCGATCTCGTTCAGCATCTGGCGCGAGGTGCGGACGATCTTGTTGATCGTCTCGATCATGTGCACGGGGATGCGGATGGTGCGGGCCTGGTCGGCGATCGAACGGGTGATCGCCTGCCGGATCCACCAGGTGGCGTAGGTTGAGAACTTGTAGCCGCGGCGATATTCGAACTTATCGACCGCCTTCATCAGGCCGATATTGCCTTCCTGGATCAGGTCGAGGAACTGCAGGCCGCGGTTGGTGTACTTCTTGGCGATCGAGATCACGAGCCGGAGGTTGGCTTCCACCATCTCCTTCTTGGCCTGACGGGCCTCGCGCTCGCCCTTCTGCACGCCGTGCACGATCTTGCGGAATTCGCCGATCTCGAGCCCGGTGAGCGCCGCCAGCGACTGGATCTCGTGGCGCAGGTCCTTGATGCGGTCCTTCTCGTGATGGACGAAGTTCTTCCAGCCCTTGGCCGACAGCTTGGAGACGCGGTTGAGCCAGCGGGGGTCGAGCTCGGAGCCCTGGTAGTTGCGCAGGAAGTCCTCGCGCGCGACGCCGTGGCTGTCGCCGAGGCGCAGCAGGCGGCCCTCGAACGAGACCAGCTTCTTGTTGATGTCGTAGAGCTGCTCGACCAGCGAATCGATGCGGGCCTGGTTGAGGCGCAGCGACTTCACCTCGACGATGATCTCGTCCTTCAGCTTCTTGTACTTGCGCTCCTGCGAGGGCGACAGCGACTCGCTCTGCAGCTGGTTGGCGATGTCCTGCTCCTGCAGGCGGCGCAGCTTCTTGTACTCGGACGCGATCTTGTCGAAGGTCTCGACCACCTTCGGCTTCAGCTCGGCCTCGATGGCGGCGAGCGACATCTGGTTCTCGAACTCGTCGTCGTCCATGTCGCCTTCGGCGGCGGCCTCGGCGGGATCCTTCTCCTCGGTGGCGGCTTCGCCACCGGCGGGCGCGGCGCGGAACGGGGTCGGCGACGGCGGCGCTGCCGGCGGCGCGACGTGGGCCGGCGCACCGGCCTGCGCGTCGCCGCCATTGCCCTCAGCGGCGGCGCCCTCGGCGCCGTTGTTGCCGATCAGGTTCGGATTGATGCCGCCCTTGGACTCGGGGCCGGCATAGGTGGCTTCGAGATCGATGATGTCGCGGAGGAAGATCTTTCCTTCGTTGAGCTCGTCGCGCCAGATGATGATGGCCTGGAAGGTCAGCGGGCTTTCGCAGAGGCCCGCGATCATCGCCTCGCGGCCGGCCTCGATGCGTTTTGCAATCGCGATTTCGCCTTCGCGCGACAGCAACTCGACGGTGCCCATCTCGCGCAGATACATGCGCACGGGATCGTCGGTGCGCTCGCCGGGCTCCGACTTCTTGACCTCGGTGACGGCCTTCTGCGTGACCTCGACGAGCTCGTTATCGGTCTCGTCGTCGCCGTCGTCCTTCTCGTCCTCGCCTTCGCTGTCGTCGGCCTCGGTGACGTTGATGCCCATGTCTGACAGCATCGACATGATGTCTTCGATCTGTTCGGGCGACGTCGTATCGGAGGGCAGCACTTCGTTGAGCTGATCGAAGGTCACGAAGCCGCGCTTCTTGGCCTGCTTGATCATCTTCTTCACCGCGGCATCCGACAGGTCGAGCAACGGCGACGGCGCGTCAGCGGCATCCTTCTCAGGAGCATCCGCTGCCTTGTCGTCTTTTTCCTTGTCCTTAACCTGCAGCGTCTTTGCCTTGGTGGCCATTCACTAAGCTCCCGAAACGCGGTCATGCAAAATGGCGCCACGCACGCGCATCCGCACGAAATCTAGATTTACTCTCTCGACGCACAAAGGGCGGCGCAATATCTCGCCACCCCTGTCATCCGTCTCGACGGTTTCCATCTTGAAA
The DNA here is from genome assembly GCF_051547665.1 of Bradyrhizobium sp. BR 1433. NCBI lineage: Bacteria > Pseudomonadati > Pseudomonadota > Alphaproteobacteria > Hyphomicrobiales > Nitrobacteraceae > Bradyrhizobium > Bradyrhizobium sp. BR 1433. Next base: position 6,459,003 of record NZ_JBPUGG010000001.1, on the reverse strand, counting down.
TAGCCGCGAGGCTATTAAGTTTCGCTTAACCCTGTTTTTGCAGCCAAACCATGGATTTGGCGAGTCTTTTTGCGGGTTCGGCCAGCGCCGTCCGCAGCATTTTTGTTATCAGACATTACGCTGGAACCGGCCCGATAATTCGCCGAACCCTTCAATCAGGGCTTCGGTCCCGTCGGCTTCTGCCATCCGGGCCTGGATATCCTGCAACCATGCCAGATTGGCTTCGCTGGAGTCTTCAGCCAAAGCCGCTTCCGCATCTTTTCTTTCCCTAAGTAAGGCGTGGGTTTTCTGATGCAAGGCAACGAGTTGACGCCAGGTTGATAAAACATCCTCGCGCGCCGCGCCGATCTGCGCACCCCACACCGCCTGGGTTGTGATCGCCCGCTCAACCCTTTGAAGAATAGGGGATAATCCGCCTGCTTCCAGGTCGGCCCGCATCTTCTCGGCCTGCTCCTCGGCGTCAGGGGAATGGTGATGGTCGTGGGCAAAGGCGGCGATGATGGCGGCCCTGAGCTTGTGGGCCTCGGGATGGCCGAGCTCCAGCGCCGCCACCTCCTCGAGATGGTCGTGCAGCAGCCAGGGGTGGTTGATCAGCGATTGCAGGATCAGGGCCTCGCGGCGGGAGACCGCGCTGCGCTGGCCGCGCATGATCGGGCTGTTGGCCAATTGGGGGCTGGCGGCCTGATAGGGACCCCGTGAAATCCCGGGGGTGGCACCGAACCGGCCGCCCTGCGGGCCTCCCTGTCGGCCGTTTTGGGCAGGTCCCCGGGGGACAAACTGGCGGGGTGATTCGCCGCCGCGGCCGCCGCCGAAATTGCCCCTTCCGTAGCCGCCGCGGCCATAACCGCCGCGTCCGCCCTCGGGCGCAAAATTGCGCTGCAGCCGCTCCTGCAGGTCCTGCCGGTAATAGCGGCGCACCACCTCGTCGCGGATGCCATTGGTGAGCTCGCCGATCCGCGCCTCCAGCGCGGCGCGGCGCTCGGGCGTATCGAAATTGCCGCCCTCGATCTCGCGCGACCAGATCATTTCGGCGAGCGGACGCGCGGCCGAGATCACGTCCTCGATCGCGCCGCGGCCGCCGGAGCGGGCAAGATCGTCGGGGTCCTGCCCTTCCGGCAGCAGCGCAATCCGCAGGCTCTTGCCCGGCTTGAGCTGCGGCAATGCAAGGTCGGCAGCACGATAAGCCGCCTTCTGGCCGGCGCGGTCGCCGTCGAAGCAGAGGATCGGCTCGTCGACCATCTTCCAGAGCAGGCCGAGCTGGTTCTCGGTCAGGGCGGTGCCGAGCGGCGCGACGGCGCCGGGAAAGCCCGACGTGACCATGGCGATGACGTCGACATAGCCCTCGACGACGATCAGCTGCGCGCCGTCGTGCGCGGCCTGCCGCGCGGTGAACAGATTGTAGAGATTGTCGCCCTTGTGAAACAGCGTGGTTTCCGGCGAGTTCAGGTACTTTGCCGGAACGTCCTTCTCCAGCGCACGCCCGCCGAAGGCGATGACGCGGCCGCGGGCATCCGTGATCGGGAACATGACGCGGTCGCGGAAGCGATCGAACGGCACCGGCTTGTCCTCGCCGGACACCAGAAGCCCGGCCTCCACCATGTCGTCGGTGGAGATACCTAGTGCGCCGAGATGCTCCTTCAGCGCGAAGCGATCCGGCGGCGCATAGCCCATCCGGAACTGGAGCTGGGTCGCCGGCGAGATGGCGCGGTCGGCGAGGTAGCCGCGCGCCTTGGCGCCGCCGCGCGAGGCCAGCGTGTCGGCGAAGAACTTGGTCGCCAGTTCCATCACGTCGTGCAGGGTGCGGCGGTGCTGCTCGTGCCGCGCGGCGTCGGGCGTTACCGCCGGCAGCGGGACACCCGCCATCGCGGCGAGACGCTCCACCGCCTCGGGGAAAGTCACGCCCTCCGTCTTCATCAGGAAGTCGAAGATATTGCCGTTCAGCCCGGACGAGAAGTCGAACCAGGCCTGCTTCTGGTCGTTGACGAAGAACGACGGCGTCTTCTCCTGCTGGAACGGCGACAGCCCCTTCCACTCCCGGCCGGCCTTCTTGAGCTTGACGCGCCTGCCCACGACTTCCGAGACCGGAAGCCGGGCGCGCAGCTCATCGAGGAATTCGGGCGTGAAACGCATCAGTCAGGATTTTGGGCTCGGGCGGCGAATCGCGGACAACCGGTTAGCCATATAGCGGCACGGCCCGCCATGCCGAACAATGTGGGGCTTTTCCGGGCTATTCACAGGTCTGGCCCGTCACGGCTCCGTCGAGCGGGCTACCCCCAAATCCACGGTGGAGAGCCTGTGCGGCAAGCTTGCCCCTCCCCGCTTCCGGGATTGGATAGGCCATGTTCACGACATTCAGAGGCGGACAGAGCGGCGGCTGGCAGGTCACGTCCATCACGCGGGTGAAGGGCGAGACGCTGCCGAAGGTCGCGGCGTTGTCGATCGTTGCGAGCGAGTCGATCGCGCTGCCGCTGCTGCCGGCGCAGACCTCCTGGCGGCTCGCCGGCGTCGCCAGCCATCTGCGCTACACCGAGAAGGAGGAGCGCGAGAAGCTCTTGGCCGTGCAGGCCGGGCTCGGCCGCAGCGAGGCAACGCACGCGGCGCTGATCCCGATCCGGAAATCCGCGGCGTGGTGGGAGCTCACGCAGGAGGAGCGCCGCAAGATCTTCGAGGACAAGTCGCACCACATCGAAGGCACCCTGAAATTCCTCCCCGCAATCGCCCGCCAGCTGTTTCATTCGCGCGACCTCGGCATGCCCTTCGACTTCCTGACCTGGTTCGAATTCGCCCCCGACCACGTCACCTTGTTCGACGAACTGGTCGGCATGCTGCGCGCGACCGAGGAATGGAGCTATGTCGAGCGCGAGGTCGACATCCGCGTGGTGCGGGAGGATTGACTTCTCTTTCGTGGTGGCCGGCACAGCCGTCAGAATGACGGCGTCGCTTCCGCTAGCCTATGACCCGGCAATCCATCAAAAGAATGACTATTGCGAAGTGAGATGGATGCCCGGGTCAAGCCCGGGCATGACGAAACATGCGGTACGTCCGAGCGCTAATGCTCGAGGAATTTTCCTGACGCGATCCGCGGCAGCTCGGTGACCGGCCAGTTGTAGAGATAGGTCCACGCCTCGCTCACGCTGCCGTCGGCGAGCGTGACGGCAAGCATCTCGCGGACATATTCGGTCGGCGGCGGAAAGCCTTCGCCGCAGGCTTCGTACATGTCGAATTCACGCAGCATGGCCTCACGCTCCCGCAAGCGGAACAGCTCACCATGCACGATGTCGGCCGGATCATCCGACACCACGAGGCCCGGATAATGCTTCACCAGATAGAGCCGGCCGCGGCACTGCGCCGGCCCGAGGAATTCGGCATTGCCCGCGAGCAGCTTCGCCATCGGATGGTCGAAGCCGCGCATCAGCGTGCCGTAGACGAAAAGAATATCGGAGGTCATAGGTTCAGTTGTCATTCCGGGATGGTCCGAAGGACCAGACCCGGAATCTCGAGATTCCGGGTCTGGTGCTAACGCACCATCCCGGAATGACAGAAAATCCCGGGGACGCTAGGCCGCCGCCACCTCGTCCGTCACCACGACGAACTTCGTCAGCGTCATGCGGCCGAAGCTCGTGGTGAGGGCGACGTCGGCGGCGTCGCGGCCGGTCGCCATCAGGATGCGGCCGATCCGCGGCGTGTTGTGGCGGGCATCGAAGGTGTACCACTGGCCCGACAGATAGACCTCGAACCAGCCGGAGAAATCCATCGGCGCCGGGTCCGGCGGCACGCCGATGTCGCCGAGATAGCCGGTGCAGTAGCGTGCCGGAATGCCCATGCAGCGGCAGAAGGTGAGCGCCAGATGCGCGAAGTCGCGGCAGACGCCGGCGCGGCTTTCATAGACGTCGTGCGCCGACTTCATGTGATGGGCGTGCTGATAGCCGAACGTCACGTGGTGGTGCACGAAATCGGTGATCGCCTGCACCCGCGCCCAGCCCTGCGGTGTGTTGCCGAACAGCGACCAGGCGACATCGGTCAGCTTGTCGGTCTCGCAATAGCGGCTCGGCATCAGATAGAGCAGCATGTCGTCCGGCAATTGCTCGACCGGCAGCTGCTGTCCAGCCGGATTGACGATGTCAGGCAGTCCGGAATCGCGCACCAGCGCGCTGCCGCGGAAGGTGACGCCACCGCTGGGGGCAACGAGCCGCCCGCAGACATTGCCAAAGCCGTCGCGATAGAGGCCGATCGGCACGTCCGGTTCGGTCGAAAGGCGCTCGGTGCCGACGATGTCGGCGTAGCGCGACGGATGGATCGACAGCATGATCACCATCGGGGTCGGCTGCGCCGCCGTGTAGGTGATCTCGAAGCCGACCTTGATCTGCATCGTCAGGCCGTCTCCTGCTCCGCGTTCTCGCCGACCGAGACCACCTTGATGTCGACATCCATGCCGAGAAAGGCGTCCGCCGCGCCGAGATAGACGCCGTGCAGCGGGATCGCCTGGCGCGGGTCGCGCGCCACCGCGACGCGGATCAGATCGCGCGTGCCGATGATGCCGTTGGTCGGATCGAACTCGATCCAGCCCGCGCTCGGCAGATAGACCTGCACCCAGGCATGGGTCGAGCCGCCGCCGACATAGCCGTGCGCGCTGCCGGGCGGCATCGCGAGATAGCCGGAGACGAAGCGCGCGGCGACGCCGAGCCGGCGCAGCGCCTCGATCATGAACAGCGCATAGTCGCGGCAGGTACCGGACTGCGTGCGCAGCGTGTCGAGCGGATGCTGGGTGCCCTGCTCGTAGCGCTTGCGATAGCTGAACGCCTCGCGGATGCCGTGGGTCATGCCGCTGAGGATCTTGAAAGTCGGCGTCGGCGCCTCGACATCGAGGAAGCGCCGCGCCCAGGCCGACAGCTCGCCGTTCGGGTCGCCATATTGCGGCGTGATGAACTGCTGCAGATCGGGGAATTCCTCATCGTCGTAGAGGAACGGATCAGAAATAGGCGGGATCGTCCGGCGTCAGCGCGAACGTATCGGCCGGATTGTGCTCCACCGTCGCGGTCGAGACGAAGGACAGCGTGTCGGCGCGCTCGTCGAAGGCGGCGATCGCCATGCTGTTGCCGAACACATCGTGGATCCAGCGCAGCGACATCGGCTGTGGATCGATCACAAGTGCGCTGTCGAGCACGCGCAGATCATGGCCGTCACGGGGGCGCAGCATGATGCGGTGCTCGCCGAATGCCACCGGGCGCGCGTAGCGATAAACGGTCTTGTGATGAATAGTCAGCAGCGGCATCTTCAAACAATCATCGTGATTTCGGGCTGCATAATCTATAGAGAAAGCTGCCCAATTCCAGATCAGCATGCCGCCTGAATAGGCAAAGTTGAGGAAAAAAGCCCTTGAATTACGGAGGCGGTCCATCGTTCCTGCTCGCGAGCACCGACGCTTCACCGGTTCTTGAACACAATGCCGGCGGCCGCTCGCCGTTCCTGTTCACCTGCGACCACTACGGCAGGCTGATTCCCTCTCCGCTCGGCGATCTCGGCCTGCCCGAAGACGAGCTCGTGCGGCACATCGCCTGGGACATCGGCATCGCCGGCGTCGCAACCCGGCTCTCGGAGCGGCTCGACGCGCATTTGATCGCGCAGCGCTATTCGCGGCTCGTGATCGACTGCAACCGTCCGCCGCATGTCGCAAGCTCGATCCCGCTGATCAGCGAGGCCACCACGGTGCCGGGCAATGAAGGCCTGTCGCGCGAGGCCGCCGAGATGCGCCGCGCGCAGATCTTCGATCCTTATCACAAACGCATCGACGAGATCATCGACGCGCGCGCGCGTCAGGGCCTGCCGACGATGCTGGTGTCGCTGCACAGCTTCACGCCGATCTACGCCGGCATCGCGCGACCCTGGCACATCGGCACGCTCTACCACCGCGACACGATGCTGCCGCCGCTGCTGCTGAAGCATCTGCGCGCCGAGGGCGATCTCGTGGTCGGCGACAACGAGCCCTATGCGGTCAGCGACGAGACCGACTACACGATCCCCGTGCATGGAGAGGCACGCGGCCTGATGAACTCGGGCATCGAGATCCGCCAGGACCTGATCTCCGACCAGGCCGGCGAGACGGCGTGGGCCGAACGGCTGGCGCGCATCCTCGGAGAGATCGAGGCGACGCTGCGCACGGAAGCGCTGATCTAGCGACTAACGGTCAGCCAGGGCGTGGCCTCTAGCCCGAAGCCAGCTCGACGTGCTTTAATTGGCTGGGTTGAACTTCCAAGTTAGGGTAGTCCGTGGCGCCCGAGCGAGTGGAAAGGCGACTGGCAGCAGTGCTGGCGGCAGATGTCGCCGGCTACAGTCGCCTGATGGGAGCGGACGAGGAAGGCACGCTCGCGCGGCTCAAGGCGGCCAGAAAGATCTCATTGATCCAACGATCGCCGCTCATCGAGGCCGCATCGTCAAAACGACCGGCGACGGCATGCTGGTCGAATTCGGCAGCGCCGTCGACGCAGTGCGCAGCTCTGTAGAGGTTCAGGGCAGGATGGCGGAGCTCAACGCATCCGCACCGCAACAGCAGCGGATCGAATTTCGCATCGGCATTCACGTCGGCGACATCATCATCGACAACGACGACATTTTCGGCGACGGCGTCAACATCGCCGCGCGGCTGGAGAACATCGCGGACCCGGGCGGCATATGCCTGTCTGACGACGCCTACCGGCAGATCCGGAGCAAGGTCGATGCAGCCTTCGAAGACATGGGCCAACAGAATCTGAAAAACATCACTGAGCCGATCCGCGCCTGGCGAATGAAGATTGGCGCCAGAACTTCACCTGAGCGCCATCCGGCTCCTGCCAAATCGCATCACATGCGCCCGTTTTCGGGAAAGCCCTCCATCGCGGTGCTGCCGTTCCAGAACATGAGCGGCGACAACGAGCAGGAGTATTTCGCGGACGGGATCGCGGAAGACGTCCTTACGACCCTGTCGAAGATTCAGGAATTGATGGTGATAGCTCGCAACTCGAGCTTCGCGTTCAAGGGACAGAACCGGGACATTCGCGAAATCGGGCAGATCCTGGGTGCTCGTTATCTGCTGGAGGGGAGCGTTCGAAAGATCGGCAATCGCATCAGGTTGACGGCGCAGTTGATTGATGGTCGAGACGGCGGTCATCTCTGGGCGGATCGCTTTGACGGAGACCTGGACGACGTGTTCGATCTCCAGGACCGAATTACGCAAGAGATCGTCGAAGCGCTTGAGGTCCAGTTGACGGTCGGCGAACGCGCAAGGGTGTGGAGAAAGCGCTCGGGCAGTCCGCTGGCTTATGAGTATGTTTTGAAGGGACGCGCCCTGTACGTTAATTTCGCAAGGCAAACTCACGCACAGGCCCGGAAGCTCTTTGAACAGGCGCTCGAGATCAATGCCTCGTTTATGCCGGCGCTCTACTTGCTGGGTCTGACCTTGACTGACCAGGCGCGCTTCGGTTGGATCAAGGATGAAAATGAAGCGTATCAAGCCGCACTGGGCTGCGCTGATCGGGCTCTCGCCGCCGACCCCAGCTTCGGGGAAGCATACCTGGTGATCGGCTATGTTCGTACCTATCAACGTCGTCATGATGAGGCCGTGGCAGCAGGAGAAACCGCGATCAGCCTCGCTCCCAGCAGCTCTGACGCCCATCACATGGCGGGCATGTACCACGGCTACGCCGGCAATTTCCGAAAAGCCGTCCTCTACGAGGAACACGCCCAACGGCTCAGTCCGATTGAGCGCAACGAATCCATGGTCGACGAAGCGCGCGCAAGATTTCATCTCGGAGATTTCGCGGCGGCGCACGATATAGCATCGCGCGTCCTGAGGCAGCGGCCGCTCTGGCTGACCGCGCAGTCGACACTCATAGCGGCGCTCTGGAATCTCGGCCGGCAAGATGACGCGCGCATGATCTCAGGCGACTTGCTGGCGGGCCACCCCAATTTCAGCCTGGCCCGCTGGGCCAGGCTGCTTCCGTATCGCCGACAAGGCGACCTGGATGCATTGGTCAACCCGCTACGCATGGCGGGGCTCCCGGAGTGAAGACCTGTCATCTTACAATGCCGGCGCGACGCCACACGCCAGACACCTGCGCGGCCGCGACTGCTTATTCGATTGCTGGTTCGGCTTCTTGCGCATCTCCGCGGATGAGACACCGCAGGGATCGGCATATTCCGATTGGACCGGCTTTGCCGATTGCCCGGCCGGTTCGAAGCGCGATCAAGCGAACCCGATCAATTCGGCTGGCGCCGCCAGATGAACACCAGATAGAGCAGGAGAGGCAGGCCGAGCCCGGCCCACGAGACTGCATCCCACCAGCCGTCGCCGACCAGCGCGCTGATCAATCCGACCGCGCTCACGATCGCGATGACGAGCGGGGCGGCGAAGATCTGGGTCAATGAACGATGCGAGACCATGCTGACGTCACGACGATAATGCGGGGTTGTCGATGGAGGCGGCGTTGGCGATCGCGCGTTCCTCGCTTACGCCCGCCTTGCGGCGGCGCATCCACAGGTACACGCCGGTCACCAGGATGAAGATGGTCAGGATGTCGAGCAGCGCCCAGACGATCTTGAGCGGCATGCCGCCATAGTCGCCGAAATGCAGCGGCTGCGAGACGAACAGGGTCGTCACATACCAGGGCATATCCCTTGTATCGGTCAGCTTGCCGGTTTCCGCGTCGATCAGCGCCGGCTTCAGCAGCCGCGAAGTCAGCGGCGTATCGCCATGCAGGAACACGGCGTAGTGGCTCTTGCTGCTGAACAGGGTTCCCGGGAAGGCGACGAAGCTCGGCGTCATGCCGGGCACCGCATGGGTGGCCACTTCGACCGCCGCATTCAGCGAGGTCAGCTTCGACGGCACCGGCCGGTCCTTGTACTGCGCGGTCATTTCGGCGAGCTGGCCGAACTGCCACATCTTGAGCACGAGGTCGGCCCAGGTGTTGATCACCCCGGTGAAGCCGACGACCAGCGTCCAGGCGACGAGCAGGATGCCCGCGAGATTATGGACGTCGAGCCAGCGCACGACACGGGTCCGCTGCGCGCGGTAGGCGCCGAAGCGCAGCTTCCGCATCGACGGCGCATAGACCACGATGCCGGAGATGATCGCGACGCAGAACAGGATCCCCATCAATCCGAGGAACAGCTTGCCGGGCAGGCCCGCGAACATGTCGGTGTGCAGCTTCAACATGATGTAGGTGAAGCGGCCGGTCACGTCGGGCGCATCGAGATAGGCACCGGTATGGGTGTCCATCCGGATCAGCAAATTGTTGGTCGGATCGGCATCGATGGTCGGGCCGACGCTGACGAACATCGCGCTCGGATCGTCGCGATCCCAGATCAGGAAGTGAGGCACCTTTCCGGGCGCCTGCGCCAGCGCGTTGCCGAGCAGACGGTCCAGATTGGCCGGCGGCGTGCCTGGCGGCACGTCGGCCGGCTTGACCTGGCTGTGCAGGAGATCGTCGATCTGCTCGTGGAAGATCAGCGGCAGGCCGGTGATGCAGAGCAGCAGCATGAACAACGTGCAGATGAGGCTGGTCCATTTATGGACAGCGCCCCATCGCCGCAAGGATCTGGTCGTCGCAGTCAATTTCGTTACCTAAAGCGCGATGAGATCAGGTTGGATCGTCATCGAGCTTTAGCCTCTTGTTGAAGCATGATCTTTTCGGAAAACCGCTTAGCACTTTTCCGGATCATGCTTTAGTTCCAGGTGTACTTCATCGTGCCCAGCACCGTGCGGCCATTGCCGAGGCCGCAATAGGGAAGCCCGGTGAGGCAGGATGCAACGTAGAAGTGGTCGGTCAGGTTGGTCACGTTGACCTGTGCCTTCCAGCCCTTCAGGTCCGGCCGCAGATAAGCGAAGTCGTAGCTGACCGACGCATCGAGCAAGGCATAGGAGGGAATGACAAAGGTATTGAAGTTGTCGCCGTAGGTCTCGCCGACATAGCGCACGCCGAGGCCGAGCCCAAGGCCCGCAAGCGCGCCGTCATACCAGGTATACTTGCCCCAGACCGCGCCCTGGTCCTGCGCCGTGTTCATCATGTACTTGCCGGCATAGCCGGCGATGCTCGTCGTCACCCGCGGGTCGAGATGGGTGTATCCCGCCGTGATCTCGAACTCGCGCGTGAGATTGCCCTTCAGCTCGAGTTCGAGGCCGCGGACACGCACGGCATCGGTCTGCACGTTGAACAGCGGATTCAAGGGATCGGCCGTCAGCACGTCCTGCTGACGGATATCGAACGCCGCCGCCGTCACCATGAAGTTCGAGCCGTTCGGCTTGAACTTGACGCCGACCTCCGCGCCCTCGCCTGTCGTCGGCCTGAACGATCGGCCGGCGCTGTCGGCGCCGAGGTTGGGCGTGAACGAGGTCCCGTAGCTGACATAGGGCGCGAGGCCGATATCGAACAGGTAGCTCAGGCCGATGCGCCCGGTTTGCGCCGAGTCATCGCGCGAATAATGGCCGGCCGGCGGATAGAACGCCATGCTGGTGAAGCCGGAGCTGACCCAGTCCTGGCGGCCGCTCATGGTCAGCGTCCAGCGATCGAGCTTGATCTGATCCTGCAGATAGGCGCCGAGCTGCGATTGCCTGTCGTCGCGCAGAATGAACGGCGCCAGCGAGCTGGCTGACGGAACGGCGGTGCCGTAGACCGGACTATAGGCATCGATCGGCGCGATCGGCGTCGTGCGATAGTCGGTATTCGCCCACAGGTCGAAGTAGTCGACGCCGGCCAGCACCTTGTGGACCAGCGGCCCGGTCGCGAAATCCGCCTGCAGCTGATTGTCGAGCGCGACATTGGCGGCATTCGCCTTGACGTAGTTGTAGGTGCGCGCGACCAGACGATCCGTCACCATGCCCTCGGTCCGCACCGATGCGAGGTCGTTGCTGACCTGGGTGTAGCGGAGGTTTTGCCGGAACTGGAAGATGTTGTCGAAGCGATGCTCGAACGCATAGCCGACCGCGAACTGCTCGAGATGATAGCCGTCCAGCCCGGGCTCGCCGAGGTAACGACTGTAGGGAATATGTCCGTTGGGGTTGGGCAGGAAGGACACCTGTCCCGGGACGTATTGCTGGTAACCCTTGTTGTCGACCTTCTGGTACTGCGAGAGCACGGTGAAGCTGGTGTCGTAGGTCGGGCGCCAGGTGAAGCTCGGCGCGATGAACAGCTTGTTGTCCTGAACGAAGTCGGTCTGGCTGTTGCTGTCGCGGCCAAGGCCGACGATGCGGTAAAGGAACCGGCCGTCCTTGTCGGCCGGACCGCCGATATCGAAGGCGCCCTGGAAGCGATCGAACGAGCCGAACGATCCCTCGATCTCGTAATGCGGCGTCTCGGTGGGGCGCTTGCTGACCAGGTTCAACAGGCCGCCCGGATCGGATTGTCCATACAGGCCGGATGACGGGCCCTTCAGGACCTCGATGCGCTCGAGACCATAGGTCTCGATGCGCGGGACCGCGAAGGTCGTGGTGTCGGTCGGCAGCCGCAACCCGTCGAGATAGCGCGGCGCGGTGAAGCCCCGCAGCTTGAACTCGTCGAAGAACGCGTTGGCGCCAAAACTTTCGATCGTCACGCCAGGCGTGTAACGCAGTGCTTCGGTGATGTTCTGCGCACCCTGCGCCTGGATCTGATCCTGGGTGACGATCGAGATCGACTGCGGCGTCGTCAGGACCGGGCTGTCGGTCTTGGTTGCGGTGACGCTCTGGCTTGCGAGATAGCCGGTGACGGGCCCGTTGCCCCGCTCTCCACCGCCACTCGCCCCCGGTGCTGGAACGTTCTGCGCGGGCGCCCGGTTCGCGATCAATCGCGGCGTCGTACGTGCAGGACGCGCCGCGCGTCGCGCCGGCAGCGTCCGCCGCGCCTGCTGCTGTTGTTTCGGCGCCTCGACCGTCACCGGCGGCAGCGCCGATTGCGCAACGCTTTCTCGCGGCATCACCACACTCAGCACGAACAAACCGCTGCCGGCCATGTACCTGGCCGCCAGCGCAGTGCGACGAAACATCCGACCCCCGTCAACTCACATCGCCTTCATCCTCGCCGTCACTAACACGATGAAAGACGTACGCAGCTGATCGGTGATTAGAACACATCCAGTGTTGGGCTTATCGCCGATGGTGTTGCGAGCTCGCAACGTGAACGCAGCGAAACTGCGTCAATGCGCCTCAGATTTTTCGAGCGCTTCTAAGGACGATTCTAAACTGCGTTTCGCTCCGCGATACTTCGAGTCAGTTCCGCGCACAGCGATCGAACGACGCCGTGCGCGGAAGCGATGATCGCAGTTGCGGTGCTCTCGCCGAGCTCAGCGTCAGACTTCGGTGACGTGCTCCGGATCGGCGGATGCGAGCGCCGCGGCACGCTCGGCGCGCGGCGGATAGATCCAGACGGTGTTGATCTCCCGCTTGGTCCTCTTGGCGACGTCGCCGACCATCTCGACCTTGCGCTCCCAGCCGCGGGTGAACAGCGCACCGGCCTCGCCGAGGTCGAGGCAGGTGACATAGGCCTTCTGGTGATACGGCCTGGTCGGGACACCGAGCAGCTCGGCCGCGGCGTTGTTGCCGGCAAAGGCGCCCATCCGCGTCGCGTGCTGGCACGACATCAGCGCGTAATTGCCGACATCGTCGCATGCAGCGCGCGCCGCATCGCCGGTGGCGAACACGCCCGCGACCGACGGCACGCGCAGATCACGATCGACCAGCAGCCGGCCGAAATTGTCGCGTTCCGCCGGGATCTGCGTGGTCAGCGGCGCGGCGCGAATGCCCGCCGCCCAGACCGCGGTCGCGGCCTCGATATGCTCGCCGCTGGAGAGCGTGACGCCGGACTTGCTGACCTCGGCGACGCCGGCACCGAAGCGGCCTTCCACGCCGAGCTTGCGCATCGCGTCCTCGATGATCGGGCGCGGGCCCTCGCCCATGTCGGGTGCAATCGCGGCGTTGCGATCGACGATGACGACGCGCGGCTTGGCGTCGCTGCCGAGAATGTCCCGGAGCCGCGCCGGCATCTCGGTCGCCGCTTCGATGCCGGTGAAGCCGCCGCCGGCAACAACGACAGTGTCGCGCGCCACTGATGCCGGCTGCTTGGCGAGGTCGTGCAGATGGCGGTCGAGCGCGATCGCGTCCGCAAGATTGTCGACGCTGAAGCCATGCTCGGCGAGGCCGGGCACGTTCGGACGGAACAGCCGGCTGCCGGTCGCCACCACAAGGCGATCGTAAGGCAGCGTCTTGCGCGCGTCCTTGGCGGTGACGATCTGTACGGTGCGGGCCTTGGTGTCGACGGCTTCGGCGCTGCCCTGCACATAGACGACGTCGATCGCGTTGAAGACGTCGAGCAGCGGCGCGGTCAGCGTCTCCGGCTTCGGCTCGTAGAGCCGCGGGCGGACCACCAGGGTCGGCTCCGGCGCGACCAGGGCGATCTCGAGTTCCTCGGGCGAAACGCCCTTGATGTCGCGCAGGCGGGCTGCGGAGAGCGCGGCATACATGCCGGCAAAGCCGGCGCCAATGATGACAATTCGCATGGGTATCTCCTCTGGGTTGACAGTCTCTGATGTCCGCGCGTTGCCGTCGCTGCCTGCCGCTTGCGGCGAAGCCTGTCGCGATCGGCGACGTGAAGAGGTGGAAAGGCGAGCGCCTATTGCCGGGCGCAGCTCGACAGGAACGGCGTGCGCGCCCCGGGCATGCAGGCTGCGCGGCAGCCTCTCGCGCCCGACAGCGCTCCATGGTGAAGGCCGATCGGCAGCGCGGCGCTCGGGAGCCAATCGCGGTAGAGCGCCTGGGCGGCGTCGCTGATCATCACCGACGTCATGGCATCGGCGCCCTGAACGGCCTGCGCCGGCGCATCGGCATCCTCGCCGGTTGCCGACGTGAAGCGGACGGTGAGCGTAAGCCCGTACATCAGTGCAGTCGCGAGAACCCGGCGTCGCCGCGTGACTGCAAGGGAGCTACCGAAATCCTTCCAGGCCATCGCTTGTCTCCGTTGTTGGCGTGGGCGCCACGGTGATCTAGCGAATTGGCCGTATGAGTGCCCCAGAGCGATTGCCTGACCTGAAGAGCGATTGCGGCTAGAGCATTTTCGGTTCTTTGCTCGAAAACGCTCTACCGCAGACGGCGCCGCCAATCGCTCGGGGTTTCGCCGGTCAGCTTCCTGAACGCGGCCGCGAACGCGGTCTGCGAACTGTAGCCGAGCGCCGCCGCGATCGAGACCACGGATGCGTCGGTGTCGCGCAGCATGTTCATGGCCTGCTCGAGCCGGTGCTGGCGCAGCCAGGCATGCGGCGAGAGCCCGGTGCTTTCCTTGAAGGCGCGGCAGAAGTGAAAGCGCGACAGGCCGGCGTCCGCCGCCAGCGCCGCGAGCGAGACGTCCGCATCGCTGTCCGAGCGCAATCGCTCGATGGCGCGGCGCAGCGCCGTCGGCGCAAGACCGCCTACGGTCACCTGCACGGTCGCAGGCACGCCGGCGTGCGCCGACAGCAGGCGCGTGGCCAAAAGATCCGTCAGTTGCTGCCGGAACAGCGCATCCAGCGCCGCGCTGCCCTCGAGTGCATCAGCGGCGCTCAGCAGCAACCGCGATGTAATCGGATCGGGATGCCCGGTGCGCTCCAGCAGATCGCCGGGAGCGGCGGTGTCGGCCTCGCCGGCGACGCGCGCCAGCGTCGCATGCGGAAGATAGAGCTGAACGACATGCACCGACTGGTGAATATCCCAGCGCGAGCTCGAGCCGGCCGGGATGATCGTCACGACCCCGGACCGGGCCGTTCCGATCGAAGCCACCCTGCCGGTGCGCCGCTCCAGCCGCTGCGAGCCTGCGGGATAGCTCATGACGACGTGGTCGACCATCGGCCTGACCACGTCGTGCAGCGCGTCATGCTTCCAATAGGCGATCGCGCCGCTCGACGGGTCGGCCGCCATGCGAAGCGGCTGCGTCTTGAGCACGCGGGCCATCTCCTGGCCGGCCGGGCAGCGCGGACCGGCCGGCGCCTCGGCCTGCCGCGCATCGGATGCGGCGGGCAAATCCCGCAAAGGATCGTGCAGGATCGGCTTACTCATCACCTGTGCTCGCGTTTGAAGGCTCATGCGCTCCCTCCTTGCGGGCCGGTCTGTCGGACCCATGAGGCGCGGAACTGCCTGCCGGACCTAAGCGCCGCGCAGCTCGAATGTCTTTCCTGAAACGGCCATGCTTTGCCCAATTCTGCGCCAAGCGCGCAGCTGCGACATTTCTGCGTCCGGCACGGTCGATTGGACCAAAGCAGTTGAATTCATTCCGGAATCGCATTGCGCTGAACGACCGGCAGCATCGTTCATGATCGCGTGAGACAACTGGACTGCGCCGCAGCAATCCCGGATAATGAGTGACGGCTTCGCAGGCTGACTGACAAGTCCCTGCCCGGCTGCACATCAATGATGGACTCAACACGCATGGCACAGGCGGGCGCCTACGGGCAGCGGCTCGGGCAATTCCTACGCCTGAGGGATACGCCGCCGGCGCTGATCACGCGCACGCTGCGCAGCGCCGAACTCGCGGTCACCGAAACCCGGGACGACAACCCGGTGCCCGGGCTGTCCGGATCGCTCACCGCCGAGGATGCCTTTCTGGTCAGCCTGAAGCTGCACGATTATCCGGACTGCGAATTGTGGGAGGGCGGCAAGTGCCTCATGAAGCGGGATATCCCGGCGGGCGCGACCTATCTCTACGATCTCAAACGCGATCCGCGCTACGTGATCGACAAGCCGTTCCACTCGCTGTTCTTCTATCTGCCGCGCTCGGCGCTCACTGATTTCGCAGAACAGACCGGCTCGCCGCGCATCGGTGAACTGACCTGCGAAATCGGCACCGGTCACGACGATGGCGTCATTCGTCACGTCGGGGCGCTGCTGCGCGAGGGATTGCGCCGGCCGGACGAAACCAACCAGCTGTTCATCGATCACATGATGCTGGCGCTGACCGCGCACGTCACCCGGACCTATGGCGGAATACAACATCCGACCGGACCGACCCGTGGCGGCCTCGCCGCCTGGCAGATCAACCGCGCCTGCGAAAAGCTCGAATCCGACCTCAGCGGGAAGATTTCGCTGAAGCAGATTGCGGCCGAGCTCGATCTGTCGGTCGGCCATTTTTCGCGCGCCTTCCGCATCTCCACCGGCATGCCACCGCACCAATGGCTGCTTCAGCAGCGCCTGAAGGTGGCCAAGCAGCTGATGGCGGCGCGCGACCTGTCGCTGTCCGAGATCGCGATTTCGGCCGGCTTTGCCAATCAAAGCCACTTCACGCGGGTGTTTTCCGCCGTGGTCGGCGTCAGCCCGGCGGCGTGGCGGCGCGAGATGTACCGCCCGGCGAGAAGCGAGAGCTGAACAGCGCCGCGTTCAACCGGCCGGCGCGGCTCGCACGGCATGCTTGGCATGCCATTTGGGACCCGGTCCGCGCATGTAGTGCAGCTCGGGCCGGTAGGGATCGCGAATTCGCGCGATCAGATTCTGCAAGCCCGCCGTAATCGCGTTCCAGCTGTCGCGCAGAAGGAGCAATGATGCGTGCGGTGACAGCATGGCGCCCTCTCAGTGCGGCTTGCCGAGCACGGATGCGAAGGACAGGATCACGATCTCCTCGCCGGACTCGTCGCTGACATGCACGACCCAGTCGCGCCAGTCTTCCAGGCTGACCGTTGCGACCAGCGATCGCATCATGCACGTCGCCGCCTCGCAGGCCTCCGAGAGGCTTGTCACCGAGGTGCCGCGGCGATCCATCAGCACCCCGTGCGTGGTCGAGCAATGGAAAAAGACCTGGGTCATGTGCGTATCCTCGCAAGCTCCGGACCAGAAGGTCATCTTTGGAGCTCCACGTTTCTTCGACGCGACCATTCGCAAGGCGGTTCACATGGGCGCCGGCCGCGCGGCGGCCTCGCGGAATGGTGATCAAGCCCAGCACCGCCTCCTCACCAAATCGCGATTTGACAGTTTTTCTATACTTGTCAAAATCGTCAAATGGGACCGAAAACCCGCATCCTCGATGCCACCATGCTGGTGTTCCGCCGGCACGGCTTTCGGCGCTCCTCGATCGAGCAGGTCGCCGAGGCGGCCGGCCTGACGCGGCAGGCGCTCTATCACCACTTCGAATCCAAGGAAGCGCTGTTCCGCGCCGTGATCGAGCGCGTGCATGAATCCGCGATCGCGGCCGAGGAGACCGCCCTTGCCGCGGCAGAGACCGCGGGCGGCGATCTCGGCGACATCCTCGCCGCGGGCATGACCGCGCGGATGTCGACCATGATCGGGTCGCTGGACGGCTCGCCGCATCTCGAGGAACTGTATTCCGAGCACCTCGTGCATGCGCGCGACCTCTTCCAGACCTACGCTGCGCGCTATGCTGAGCGCATGGTCGCGACGGTCGCGCGGGTCGTGCGCAAGCAGCAGCTTGCGCTGCCGCAGGACCTGACGCCGGCCGAGTTCGCGCGGCTGGTCGAAATGTCGATTCACGCAGCGAAGTCGCAGTATCCGGCGATGCAGCCGGCGGAAGCGTTCCTGAAGGACATGGCGATCATCGTGCGGACGCTCTGCGCCGGCGCCAAGCCGAAATTCAAGTCCAAATCCTTGCCGAAACCGCAGAAGCCGTACGTCAAGAGGGCGGCAATCCCCAAGAGGCCGACACGCAGGACAACTGGAGGACATCCATGAGCACGACGACCGTCAATGGCCGCGTCGAATCCCTGCCCGATGATCCCGATGCGCTCTTGATCGACATCGTGCGCGACCAGCTCAAGCTCACCGGCACCAAGCTCGTCTGCGGCGCCGGCGTCTGCGGCGCCTGCACCGTGCTGGTCGACGGCGCGCCGGTCGCAAGCTGCCTGATGCCGGCACACGCCGCCGCCGGCAAATCGGTGACGACGGTGGAAGCCATCGGCGCGTCCGGGCTGCATCCGGTGCAGAAGGCGTTCATGGCGCATGACGCCCTGCAATGCGGCTTCTGCACGCCCGGCTTCATCGTGGAAGCGACCGCGTTCTGCGACAACTGGCGCGCGACCAGGGGAACGGCGGTGCCGTCGCGCGAGGAGATCGGCGCGGCGCTGTCCGGCCATCTCTGCCGCTGCGGCGCCTATGACGGGATCTTCCGTGCGGTGGCGGACGCCTGCGCCGGCCGCTTCGACGGCGATCATGTCACGGCGCCCCGCATCGAGGCGCGCGACAAGGTGACGGGCGCGGCGAAATACACCGTCGACATCCATCATGACGGCCAGCTCGAAGGCCTGATCCTGCGCTCGCGCGAGGCGCATGCGCGCATCACCACGCTCGATCTCGCGCCGGCGCGCGCGCTCCGCGGCGTTAGTGCGGTGTCGCTGCTCGGCGACGACCACATCGTGCGCTATGTCGGCGAGCCGATTGCGGCGGTCGCAGCTCCGGACCGCAAGACGGCGCTGGCCGCGCTGGCCGCGATCAAGCTGACCAGCGAGCGCCTGCCCGCCGTGATCGGGCTCGACGCCGGACGCAAGGATGATGCGCCCGTGGTGTTCGACAAGGCGAGCCGCAAGCGGGCCGGCAACGTCTCGGAAGCGGCCGGCGGGCCGGCGCCCTGGAAGCAGAACATCCGCGGGCCGACCGCGGTGTTCTCGACCCGCGCCAAGAAGGCCCGCAACTGGGTGGACCAGGCGCGCCAGGCCAACAGCAAGCTGCTCGTCGAAGCGACCTTCCGCACCGCCACGCAGCAGCATGCCTGTCTCGAGCCCCATGCCGCGGTGGCGCGCTTCGACGGCGACCGGCTGACCCTGCACGCCTCGACCCAGCAGGTGTTTCACCTGAAGGAGCAGATCGCAAAACGCTACAAGCTCGATCACGACAAGGTCCGCGTGATCGCCGAGCATGTCGGCGGCGGCTTCGGCTCGAAGGCGAGCCTCGGCACCGAGACGATTGCCGCGATCGAGCTGGCCCGCGCGGCGAAAGCGCCGGTGCGGGTCGCCTATGATCGCCAGGAAGAACTCTCGGTCGCCGGTTATCGGCCGGCCGCGGAGTTGAAGGTCGCGCTGCTACCTTCCGAGCAAGGCGGCCTGAAGGCGCTCTCGGTCACCGCGCATGCCGATACCGGGGCCGCGACCAACTCGACCATCGCGGCACTGGCGCGGCTGATCTATCCGGCCGAGGCGAAGGACCTTTCGGATTTTGACGTCATCAGCAATCTGCCGCCCGGCGCCGCCTTCCGCGGCCCCGGCGGTCCGCCGATGGCATTCGCCGTGGAGCAATCGATCGACGAGGCCGCGCTGCGGCTCAACGTCGATCCGATCGCCTTGCGCAAGCGCTGGGATCCCGATCCCAACCGGCAGCGGCTCTACGATTGGGCATCAGGGCTCGAGATCTGGCGCAACCACAAGCCGGCGCAGAACGGGCGCTATCGCCGCGGCATCGGGGTCGCGACGGGCTACTGGCTCTATCTGTGGCAGCCGAAGGTGAAGGTCGAGGTCGCGGTCAGGGGCGGCCGCATCGTTGCTAGCACGGCGACGCAGGACATCGGCACCGGCACCCGCAGCGTGCTTGCCGACGCGATCGCGCGCGAGTTCGATCTCGAACCCGGTGAGATCGATGTGCGGATCGGCGATTCTTCGCTGCCCGAAGGCCCCGGCTCCGGCGGCAGCCGCGTCACCGCCTCGGTGATGCCGCCGACGCTGCAGGCGGTGCGGAAGCTGAAGGCCGCGATGCTCGAACAGGCCACGCGAAAGCCGGCGCCCGGCTCGAACGCGCCCTGGCGCGAGCTGATCGCGCGCTCGCCCGACATCGCAATGGTGGAGACGCGCGGCGAGGACGGCAAGAACACTGCGCCCGGCATCCGCTCGCCGCTGCGCGAAGTCGGCCTGATGGGCATGGTGTTCGGCTGGATGATGCGCCGCTTCTCGAACATCGCGGTCGGCGCCGGCGTGCCGAGCTCGGTGCAGGTGATCGAGGTGGAGGTCGACACCTGGCTCGGCCATGTCCGCGTGCTCAACGTGCATACCGGCATCGCGGTCGGCAAGATCGCAGCGCCCGCGCTGGCGCGCAGCCAGGCTTGCGGCGCGGTGATCCAGGGCCTCGGCTACGCGCTCTACGAGGCGCGCGAGCTTGATCCGACCAGCGGCGACGTCCTGACCGCGGGAATGGAGGATTATCGCATCCCTGGGATCGCCGACACGCCGGAGATCGAGGTCCATTTCGACGAAGCCGGCTTCGACCATGTCCTCGGCAACAGCGTCGGCATCGGCGAGGCGTCGACGGTGCCGACCTCGGCCGCCGTCGCCAACGCGATCCACAACGCGATCGGCGTCCGCCTCACCGAGATTCCGATCCGGCCCGACCGCATCGTCGCCGCGCTGAAGGGGAGGGACGCCGCATGAGTGTCGCGACTGCAGACGTCATCTCCGCGCCCGAATTCCGCGCCGCCGGCACCGATCTGTCGGAGCGCCGCCGCAGCGGCCTGTCGTGCGGCTCGATCATCGATCTCGCCGCCAGTCCCGATACGATCGGCGTTGCGTGGAATGCGGACGGCTCGGCCCGCATCGGCGCCCTGACCACGATCGCTGCGATCGCATCCGATCCGCGGCTCGCCGAGGCTTACCCCGGCATCGCCGCAGCCGCGCAGGGCCTCGCCACGCCGCAGATCCGGCACATGGCGACGCTCGGCGGCAACCTCGCCCAGCGCTCGCGCTGCTGGTATTTCCGCAATCCGCAGATCGCCTGTCTCAAGAAGGGCGGCCCCGACTGCCCGGCGCGATCCGGCAACCACCTCTATCACGTCGCGTTCGATCTCGGCCCATGCGTCGCGCCGCATCCGTCGACGATGGCGATGGCGCTGCTCGCCTATGATGCGAAGGTCACCACCGATCGGCGCAGCGGCTTGTCGATCTCCGAGCTGCTCGGCGACGGCAGCAACGGCGCGGCCGACAATCTGCTTGCACCGGGCGAACGCATCGAGCGGATCGAGCTCCCCGTTCCGCTGGCCGGCGAGCGCGCGCTGTACAAGCGCGCCATCAGCCGGACGCATGCGGAATGGCCGCTGGTCGAGATCTGCGTGCGTGCGGTGATCTCCGGCGGCGCGTTCCAGCAGGTCCACATCGCCGCCGGCGGCATCGCCCCGGTCCCGCTGCGTCTGACCGCGTCCGCGGCGGCGCTGCAGGGTAAGCAGATTAACGCGGCGACCATCGCGCAAGCCACCGAGCTGGCGATCTCGGGAGCCAGGTCGCTGCCGATGACCGGATACAAGCTCGAGCTGCTGACGGGCCTGGTGCGCGACGTGGTCGAGCGGATCGTGGCGTAGGATCAAGCGCCCATTCGCGGCCTCGAGACAGCGTCGCGTCTGGAATGCATAGATCCAGGAATTCCTACGCCGGTATGCCGGCCTCACACAGCACGGCGACCATGCGGTCGCCCCATTCGGCGGATCTGGTCGGAAAATTCTGCCGCGCGTAGGACGCGCGGAAATCGGGCCGCAGCTTGAGCAGCCGGCCGGCGATGACGCGCGCCTCGTCGAGGTGCCCCGAGCCGACCTCGTTCATGATCAACGCGCTGAGCGTGTGCGCGTCTTCACCGATCACCAGCGCCTTGGCGGCGGCCGCACGGCCCTGCTCATACTGACCGAGCATGAAATGCGCGAAACTGATTCCGTTCCACATGGACGCCCGCCCGGGATCGATCGGGCTGAGCCGGAGTCTGTGCTCAAAACTTTCGATCGCGCGTGCCGGCTGGACGCACATGAGCGAAATCCAGCCGCGATATCCCCACGCCGCAGCATCATTCGAATTGAGCGAGATCGCCTCTTCGATCATGGTCTCGGCGCGATCGTAGTCGTGGCCGAGATAGGAAAACATGTGAGCCGCGCGCGCCAGCACGAACGGATCGTCGCTCGCCAGCACGCAGGCGAATTCGGCGATCCGCAGCGCCTCCGCCAACTCCTGCGCGCCGGGGGGCGTGCCGCGCGTGGTCTGTTTCAGCAGTGACGAATAGGCCAGCATGACCTGAGCGGCTGCATAGTTCGGATCAAGCCCGCAGGCCTTGTTGAACCACTCGCCGAGTTCAGCGTCGCCCCACTTGGAGCGATCTGCATAGGCCGCAATGCCTCTCAGAAAGAGATCGTAGCTATCGAGACGGTCGGTCGGCTTGGTTCGGGTTCGTTCGATTTCGCTCTGCTGGATCTTCGGAGCTATGATGCTGACGACATTCGCGGTGACCTGGTCCTGCAGGTCGAACACATCCCTCAGTTCGCCGTCGAACCTGTCCGCCCAGAGATGCGTCCCGCTGCCGGCCTCGATCAGTTGCGCGGTGATCCGAACGCGGCCGCTCGACTTGCGCACTGATCCCTCCAGCACGTATCGCACACCGAGCTCGTGCCCGACCTGCTTGATGTCGACGGACTTCCCCTTGTAGGTGAAGCTTGAATTGCGCGCGATCACAAACAGCGATCTGAAGCGCGACAGCGCGGTAATGATGTCCTCGACGACGCCGTCGGCAAAGTATTCCTGCTCCGGATCACCGCTCATATTCTGGAACGGCAGCACCGCGATGGAGGCCTTCTCGGCAATCGCGGCTGGGGAAGCCGGTGCAGTGAACGCGTGCTTCGCGATCGCGGCCGCTGCGGAGGCGCCGCCGACGCGAACTCTCCATGTCCGAATAGGCTCGGCAATATTCTTCAGGACCTGCGGCCCCATGTCCTCGAAGGTTGCATCGACCTTGCCGCGAATGTGCCGTTGCACGTCATCGGAAATGCAGACGCCACCCGGCTCGGCAATCCCCTCCAGGCGCGCTGCGATGTTGACGCCGTCGCCAAAGATATCGTTGTCATCAACGATGATGTCGCCGACGTGGATTCCGATTCGGAATTCGAGCCGCTGCTCCGTTGGCACGGCAGCATTCTGATCGGCCATGCGGCGCTGCACTTCGACGGCACCGCGCACCGCGTCGACGGCGCTGGCGAATTCAACGAGGATTCCGTCGCCGGTCGTCTTGACGACGCGGCCGCGATGTGCCGCCAGCGCTGGATCCAGCAACGCCCGCCTGACCGACTTCAGCTTGGCCAGAGTGCCTTCCTCGTCGATTCCCATCAGCCGGCTGTAGCCGGCGATATCGGCCGCCAGAACCGCTGCCAGACGCCGATCCATGCTATCGGTGGTCAAGGACATGCCCCCGGACGAGGGGTTAATTTTCGTCGCCGATCAAAGCACGGCTGACGGCCTCCGGGCTAGAGCAAACGTCTGCGCTGCTTGCCCAGGCTGGAAATCGGCGGCATTGTCAACGACGACCTTGAGGCTATCGCCCAGCGGGTCTATCGCGCCCGGGTCAGCGCCAGCCAGATGCCGCCGCCGATCATGAAGCCGCCCGAGATGCGCGACATCAGCCGGGTCCGCTCCTTGGAGAAGAATTTGCGGGCGCGGCCGGCCGCCAAGGCGTAGGCGGCGTCGGTCAGCACGGCGGTCGCCATGAAGGTGAGGCCGAGCAGCGCCACCTGCGGAACGTGCGGCTTGTCCATATCCATGAACTGCGGGATGAAGGCGCCGAAGAACACCAGCACCTTCGGGTTCGAGAGCAGCACCAGAAAGCCTTGCAGGAAGAAGCCGCCGCGCGGCGGCGGCGGCGTGTCGTCGGTGCTGACGCCCTCGACCGGCGAGCGGATCAGCTTGAAGCCGAGCCAGGCCAGATAGGCGGCGCCGGCAAAGCGCACCCAGTCGAACCAGTAGCCCATCGTCGCCATCAGCGAGGTCAGCCCGACCGCGACGGTGCCGATCACGATCGCAAGCCCCACCTGCGCGCCCAGCACGTTGGTGAGCGCGGCGCGCGTGCCGTAGCGCAGCCCGTTGGCGATCACCATCGTGACGATCGGACCGGGCAGCAGCGCCAGCGCGATGCAGGCGGCGACGAAGGCGAAATAGGCTTGCAGGGACATGGGAGAGCTCGTTTGTTTCTTATCGTCATTATGCACGCAAGAGCCGAACATGGAAGCGGCCCGCCGCCTCTCCCCGTTCTTCGCGGGGTCGAGACGAGCGAAGCTCGCTCTTAGAGGGTTGGGGTGAGGGGCTCTCTCCGCCAGGCGGTGCGAGTCGTTAGACCTGTACCCCTCACCCGGATCGCATCTGGCGATGCGATCCGACCTCTCCCCGCAAGCGGGGCGAGGTGAAGAGAGATCACGCTCAACGGCCTTCCATTGCCGCGATCATCCATGACCTGATCTCTCGCCCCTCCAGAAATTTCAACGTCGCGCCTTGCACGCGCCCAACATCGCCGCTCCCCTGCGCCACGACCGCCATCAGGTCGCAGCGATGCGACACCGCGATGCCGATCGCAGTGCGCTTCCCGTTGGGCATCTCGAGATCATAGACCCTGATCCGCCCCGGCATATCGGCGACAGCAACGACATCGCCGGCCTTCAGCGGCACAAAGCGCGGGCTGATCATGTCGACGTCGGAAACGCGGTCGACCTCGTCGTCATCGGCGACGCCGCTGTCGCAGTTGCAGAAGCCGAGTTTTGGCCTGAGATAAACCTCGAGGTCGTCACCGCACTCCGCCGCGCCGCAACGGAAGGCGCGGCCGGCGGGCCAGCCGTCGCGCGGGAACGGCCAGGCGATCTCGCGCCACGCGGCCGCGCGCGGCGGCGCCATCTCGTAGCCCGCAACTGCGGAGAGCCCGCCGAGCACGAGGACCATCGCCGCGATGACCGGCCAGGAGCGCATCATCGCGCGCTCACGGCAGACCGGCGACGGCGCGCGCCGCGCCGGTCAGTTCGAGAATATGCAGGCCGGTGTTGGCGCGGTCGACCGCGTAGATGTAGCCGCGCTCGTCGGTCTCGACATTATTGGTCTGGATCGCGACCTTGCAGCGGTCCTTGCCGTCGATGGTGACGCAGCGCTTGTCGGTCGCCGCCGTGATGGAGGGAATGAAGTAGCCGACTTCCCTGGGATGATAGGGATCGCGGATGTCGAGCGCGCGGACGCCGGCGTTGAAGAAGGCGATGAAGGCCAGCTTCTTGTAGTAGACCGGCGCCATGCTCTCGTTCGACGAATGCGAGCCGAACCGGCCGCCGCGCGCGCAGAACGCGCCGGAGGCCTCGGGCACCGTGTAGCTCGAGATCAGCATCGGCCGCGCCTCGGTGGTGACGTCGGCGAACCACACCATCTGCCGGGCCTCGCCACATTCGTTCTGGATCGCCTCGTCGACGATCATCACGATGTCGCGGCTCTTGCCATCCTTGTCGTGGGCGAACTCGGCGATCGGCATGCCGGGCATCGGAAACACCGTATGCGCGCCGTTCATGGCGGACAGCGGCATCCGCGCGATCTCCGGGAATTTCAGATTGTCCGGCGTCGGCTCCTTCGGTCCGTTCAGCAGCTTGTCGCGGTCGAACGATCTGCAGGAAGCCGCCCTTGTTGGTGCCATAGCCGAAATAGACGCGATTGCCCTGCGGCCCGGTCGAGATCGGCCCGTGCAGTTCGGTCGGCACCGCGCCGGTCGCGCCCGGCTCCTGCCCGGGCAGGCCGAAGTCCCTGATCTTCACGGGGTGCGCGGGATCGGAGAGATCATAGACCTGCGTCATGCGCCGCGTGCGCCAGTCCGGCGCGCCCGACACCAGGAAGGCGATGCCGGTGCCGCATTCCCAAAAACTCTTGTGCGTGTCCTTCAGGCCGCCGATCCGGGTGACGAGCGCCGGATTGGCGGGATCGGCGACGTTCCAGATCTCGTGCGCCTCGCTGCCGAAGGTGCGCAGCATGTAGACCGCGTTGCGATCGCCCTTCGGCAGATCCTTGCCGTCGCAGATCCGCACCATCTGCGCGCCGCCGGATTCATACTTGCCTTCCTGTCCGGGAATGTGCCGCAGATATTTCGGGTGCGCGGGATCGGTGACGTCGACGATCGAGGTGCCGTTCGGCTCGGCCTTGCCGGTCATCGGGTTGACGGTATCGGGAATGTCGTCGGTGCCGCCGTGATGACCGATATAGGCGATCCATCTGTCGCCCTGATGATGGATCGTCGGCTGATAGGCGCTGCGCGCCTGCAAATCGTTGGTTCCAACCAGCCTCATGTTGGAGGCTTCGGGCGGATCGCCGATCTTCTGCTGGGCGCTCGCATCATTCGCGAGCAGGACAAGAACCAACGTGCAGCAAACTGCCGTAACGCGACCGCCCATGCGCACCACCCAATGTTCCACGCCAATCTGCGTTGGCTGCCGGCGAGGCTAGCACGGCGCTGCCGATGCCAAAACACACGCTCTTGACATGCAACCATTTGGTTGCCTATTATCCTGCCCATGGATGAAGTCTTCAAAGCCCTCGCGGATGCCTCACGGCGAACGCTGCTTGACCGGCTTCACGATCAGAACGGGCAGACGCTCGGTGAGCTCTGCGACGGCCTCGACATGACGCGTCAGGCCGTCACCAAGCACCTTGTGATTCTCGAGGAGGCCAACCTCGTCACCACGATCAGGCATGGCCGCGAGAAGTTGCACTATCTCAACCCGGTTCCGATCCATCAGATCGGCGAGCGGTGGATCAGGAAGTTCGAGCGCGGGAAACTCGCCGCGCTGAGCGAGTTGAAAAGACAATTGGAGAAGCGTGATGCGTAAACCGGACTACGTCTACGTCACCTATATCGAGACCACGGCCGAGAAACTGTGGCACGCGCTGACCTCGAGCGAATTCACCGAACGCTTCTGGTTCGGCTATCGCGTCAGCTCCGACTGGAAGGTCGGCTCGCTTTATTCTCTTACCAAGGACGGGCGACGCAGCGTGCAGGGCGAGGTGCTGATCGCCGATCCACCGAACAAGCTCGCCTACAGCTGGGACGTGGTGAAGGAAGGCGTCGAGCGCGAACAGGTCTCGCGCGTGACCTTCGACATCGAACCCCACGGCGAAGTGGTCAAGCTGACCGTGACGCATGATAATCTGGGTCCGAAGACGCTGCGCGACATCTCCGGCGGCTGGCCGATGGTGATCGCAAGCCTGAAGAGCTTCCTCGAGACCGGGCGCGAGCTGCCGGCCGACCTGCTCACCAGCGGCGCCAGGGAGGCCTACCATGCCTAAGCCCGAATTCGCCTACGTCACCTACATCGAGACCACGCCGGACAAACTGTGGGACGCGCTGACCAAGAGCGCGTTCACGCGGCAATACTGGTTCGACACCGAGCTGCAATCGGACTGGAAGGTCGGCTCGCCGCTCGCGCTGGTGATGGGCGGCAAGACCACCGACACCGGTGAGATTCTCGAGGCCGACCGGCCGCGGCGCCTCGCCTACACCTTCAAGCACGTGCTCGACGAGGACATGCGCAAGGAGCCGGCGACCAAGGTGATCTTCACGCTGGAGGCCCATGGCAAGATCGTGAAGCTGACCGTGACCCATGAGGGCTTCGGTGCGGGCAGCAAGCTGCTCGACGGCATTTCCAAGGGCTGGCCGGCGATCCTGTCGGGACTCAAGAGCCTGCTCGAGACCGGCAAGGCGGTCACGATCCCGCCGGCCGCGCTCGGGATCGACGGCTTCGAATGACAATGAAAATCTATCGACGGGTGCGTACAGACATGAACATCGAGAAATTCAAACCGGCAATCGTCTACGCGATCTACATCGCCGCCACGCCCGAGAAGGTGTGGCAGGCTTTGACGACTGCCGAATTCAGTCGGCAGTATTTCTCCGGCAACGCGGTCGAGGTCGACCTTCGGATCGGCGGCGCCTACGTCGTGCGGACGCCCGACGGCGCGCTGCACATCTCCGGCGAGGTGATCGAGTGCGATCCCTTGAAGCGGCTGACCGTGACCTTCAACGTCAACTGGCCGCAGCTGGTCGAAAAGCTCGGGCCGACGCTCGTCACCTACGAGATCGAGCCGGCCGGCGACGGCGTGAAGCTGACCTTGCTGCAATCGCATGACCGTCCGATCAGCGACGACATTCTCGCAGGCGGCCGCACCGGCTGGCCGGCGATCCTCTCCAGCCTGAAGAGCCTCGTGGAGACCGGCAAGGCCATGGTGATCCCCATGCAGCCGCCAGCGCGCATGATGGCCGCGCTGAAGGAATTGGGGATATCGATGCCGACGTGAGGTGCGCGACATGTCGCCCCACACTCCGCTGTCGTCCCTGCGAAAGCAGGGACCCATAACCACCGCTTTACGTGCTCGGGCTTGCTGAGGCCACAGCGTCGCACAACAATGAACGGCTGTGGTTATGGGTCCCGGGTCGCGCTGCGCTTGCCCGGGACGACGGTGGAGAGAGCTACACGAGCAACAGCGCGACAATCAGATTCGCTACGAACAGCGTCGCGTCGATGACGAAGATCCTGAGCATCGGGCCCTTCAGCACCGGCCAGTAAGCGACCCCGACGCGCCCGCCGCGCATCAGCACAGGCAAATTGTAGGCGAACTGGCTGAAGTGACATGCGGCGAAAAACAGGAACAATGCGAGCTGCGCCTCAACGCCCTGAAAGAACGGCGGCCTTGCGACCAGGAAGTACATCGAGAGAAGCCCGATCGGCAGATTGATGCCGCCGAGAAACGCGACGCTGGCCGACAAGGTCGGCGCAATCGGGTTTCCACGCTCCTCGCGTGGGACCAGGATCTTCAGCGTGTTGCGCTGGGCGATGCTGAACTGGACGAATGCGGCGCCAAACCAGAGCGCGTTGAGCAGCAGGACGACATCCAAAAACCGCATGGGCTATTTTCCGTAGAATGCTTCGCTGCGCACCACACGCCGGCGCCATTGAAGTCCATGAATTCGCTGGCGCGCGTGTCGCCGAGTCGCCACCACACCGTCAGGCGCGCGATCGTCTCGTCCCAGCTCCAGTTCAGGATCTTGAGGTCCGCGCTTGCAATGCTGCCATAGGCTTTGCGCCAGTAGGCGCGGATGTTCTCAGCCCCCGTGACCACGGGAGAGTCCGTCAATTTGAGCGCCAACGGACTGCGCATCTCGGCATTCTCAGCGAAGTGCGCGACGACGGCGTCGATATCGACCCTGCACCAGTTCGCGCACCACGCCTCGACAAAGCGTCCGGCGGCCGCCCGGTCCATGATCTGTTCGCCCACTCGACTGCCCTCCCCCTCGGTGACCGCGGGAAGACTGGCACGGCGGCATTCTCACGTCAACTACGTTGACATTAGCTTAGTTGTTGTCGGCGATCGCTCCCATCACCGCCATCCATGCGGCGGTGCCGGGCGCGCCGACACGACCGAACGCCTCACGGAGCACCTCGCGCTCGTGGTCGGACGCGCGCTGCTCGATGCGTTGCCCTGCTGCGGTCAGGTGCAGCAATTTGGAACGATGCTGCTCGGGCGACCGCTTCGCCGCCACGAGCTTACGCTCCAGCAACAGGCCAAGTGGCCGGTTCAGGGCCTGCTTGGAAATGCCGAGCACCTCGATCAGCGAGCCGATCGAGATGTCGGGCCGCCGCGCAACGACGTAGAGAATGCGATGGTGCGGGCGCGACAGGCCAACCGTGGCAAGATACTGGTCAGCCGCCAGCGTCATCCCGCGCCAGCCGTAGTACATCAGCTCCAGCGCCGCATCCAGTTCATGGAGCTTCCTGAGCGAGGCGCGATGCAGGCCGGGGGCCTGCGAGGCAGTCTTTTGCATGTGCGTATCGTGACGAACTTGTCCGAGAGAATCTAGCCCAGCGCCCTCAGCTCCCGCCGCAGCACCTTGCCCGTCGCCGTCATCGGCAGGCTGTCGGCGAACTGCACGAAGCGCGGATACTCGTGGGCGGCGAGCTGGACCTTGACGAACTCCTGGATCTCGCGCGCCAGGGCATCGCCCGGCGCGTAGCCCGGCCGCAGCACGATCCAGGCCTTGATCGATTCGGTGCGGATCGGATCGGGGATGCCGACCACCGCCGACATCGCGACCGCCGGATGCTTCATCAGCGTGTGCTCGATCTCGGACGGGCCGACACGATAGCCGGCCGTGGTGATGACGTCGTCCTCGCGGCTGACGTACCAGAAATAGCCGTCCTCATCCTGCACGCCGAGATCGCCGGTCAGCAGGAATTCGCCGGCATATTTCTTCGCGGTCGCTTCCGGATTGCGCCAGTACTCGATCATGGTGCAGGGGCACGGTTGGCGCACGCCGATGATGCCGCGCTGGCCCCGCGGCAGCTCCTCGCCCTTCTCGTCGACGATGCGGACGTCGAAGCCCGGCGTAGCGCGGCCCATCGAGCCCGGACGGATCGGAAACAGATTGGAATTGCTGCCGATCACGAGGTTGCATTCGGTCTGACCGAACACCTCATGGGCGTCGATGCCGAAGGTGTCGCGCACCCAATCCAGCAATTCACCGCCGAGCGACTCGCCGCCGGTGAAGATGCTGCGCAGCCTGACGCCGGAATTCTTCACATTGGCCTGCCGCATCAGCTTCAGCGCGGTCGGCGGCAGGAACACGTTGCGGATGCCGAGCTCGGCCATCATCTGCATCGCTGCCTGCGGCTCGAACTTGCGGGCGCGGTGCCCGACCATCGGGATGCCGTGGTACCAGAATGCGAACAGGCCGTTGATCAGGCCGCCGATCCAGGCCCAGTCGGCCGGCGTCCACATCAGGTCGCCGGGCCTCGGCAGGAAGTTGTGGCACATCTCGACATTGGGCAGATGGCCGAGCACGACGCGATGCGCGTGCAGCGCGCCCTTCGGATTGCCCGTGGTGCCGGACGTGTAGATGATCAGCGCGGGATCGTCGGCCGAGGTGTCGACGGTCGCGAACTCGGGCGATGCCGACTTGATCGCACTCCAGAACGGTTTTGTCCCCGCCGGCGTCTTTTCGCCGACGATATAGATGCTCTTCAACTCGGGCAGGCGATCGCGGATTTTCGCGATCTTCTCCCAGCCGGCCTCATCGGTGATCACGGCCTTGGCAGCAGAATTCGACAGGCGGAATTCGAGCGCGTCCTCGCCGAACAGCGCGAACAGCGGGATCGAGATCATCGCCGCGCGAAACGCCGCGAGATGCGCGACCGGCAGTTCGAGCGATTGCGACAGGAACACCGCGACGCGGTCGCCGCGCACCAGTCCGTCGGCGGTCAGCACATTGGCGAAGCGGCGCGAGGCGTCCGCGACCTCGTCGAACGAGGTGCGCGTGGTGCCGCCATCCTCGTCGACATAGACCAGCGCGAGCCGCCCGGTGCCGTCGGCATGGCGGTCGCAACACGCGGTCGCCATGTTGAAGCGCGCGGGAACGTCCCAGCGGAAGTTGCGATAGAGCTCGTCGTAAGTAGCGGCTTCCTTGAGCATGGTGTGTGTTGCTTCCGTCCCTCGTCATGGCCGGGCCTTTCCCCTGCCATCCGCGTTTTGCTGTGGCAGATTGTAAAGACGTCGATGCCCGGGACAAGCCCGGGCTGACGAAGAATGTGATGCCCGGATAAAGAACCCCGAATGGAGCGGTCGCGCGAACGCGCGCCCGATGACAGGCTCCGCGCAATCCGGGGTTCTCATCGAGTGGACAGACTCCCCGGATTTCGCTTCACTGCATCCGGGCTACGAACATCCTTGAGGAGAAAGCCGTCAGGCTGACGCCCGCTCCATTGCGACCTCGGCCTTGAGGCTATCGAGGTCGCGATAGATCGACGCGACCGCGAGCACGCGCCCGCCGCGCTTGTAGCGCAGCACGCAATCCCTGCCGGCAATGCTGCCGTCCACCGCGATCTCGTCCCACTGCTCGGCATGGCCGACATAGTCGATCGGCACGTCGTAATGCTGGCTCCAGAAGAACGGCACCGCGTCGAACACCTCGCGCTGCCCAAGCATATTCCGCGCGGCGGTCTGGCCCTGGCGCTCCGCCACCACCCAATGCTCGACCCGGATCGTCTCGCC
Organism: Bradyrhizobium sp. BR 1433; assembly: GCF_051547665.1. NCBI lineage: Bacteria > Pseudomonadati > Pseudomonadota > Alphaproteobacteria > Hyphomicrobiales > Nitrobacteraceae > Bradyrhizobium > Bradyrhizobium sp. BR 1433. The sequence goes on along the minus strand of NZ_JBPUGG010000001.1, from coordinate 6,427,260 downwards.
GCTGTGCGGATCGGGCCAGCGCGCGATATCGCCGGCCGCGTAGATGCCGGGAACGCTGGTCTCGAGATAGGCGTCGACTGTCACGCCGCGGTCGATGGCGAGCCCGGCCGCTTCCGCCAGCGCCAGCCGCGGCTTCACGCCGACACCGACCACGACGAGATCGGCATCGAGCACAGGCCCGCTCTTCAGGCGGGCTCGCTTGCCCTCGATCGCGGTCACCGTGTCGCCGAGGTGGAATACGACACCATGCTCTTCGTGCAGCGCACGGACGAAATCGCCCATCTCCGGCCCGAGTACGCGCTCCATCGGCCGCTGTTCCAGCCCGACCACGTGAACCTCGATCTGGCGCGCGCGGAGCGAGGCCGCCACCTCGAGACCGATGAAGCTTGCACCGATCACCACCGCGCGGCGCGCTCCGCTGGCCGCGGCGATGATGGCCCGGCAATCGTCGACGGTGCGTAGCACATGAACGTGGGGCTGGTCCGCGCCCGGAATCGGCAGCCGCACCGGCTCCGCGCCGGTCGCCAGCAGCAGCCGGTCATAGGCGAGCGTTTCGCCGCCGGCGAGCACGACATTGCGGCGGCCGGTATCGATCGACTTGACCTCGGTCCTGAGTTTCAGATCGATCGCCGCGTCACGATAAAAATCGTCCGGCTTCAGCGGCAGCCAGTCTTCCGGCGCGCTGCCGGCGAGGAAGTCCTTTGACAGGTTCGGACGATCCACCGGCGGCGCGGCCTCGCCGCTCAGCATGACGATGCTGCCGCGATAGTCCTGCCGTCGCAGCATCTCGGCGGCGGCAAACCCCGCCCCGCCGCCGCCGACAATCACGATGCTGCCGGGCGCATCGACCGGGCCCTTGACGCGGAGTTTCGGCTGCGCGCGCTTCTCGCGCACGATGATGCGATCGCCCTCCCGCTCGACCTTCCAGACGGCGAGCGCGTTGAAGGCGGGCGCGGCGGTCGCTTCACCGGTGCGAATATCGAAGCAGGCGTGATGCCAGGGGCAATGGACGGTCTCGCCCTCAAGGAGGCCTTCGGCGAGCGGGCCGTGGTAATGGCTGCAATGCGCGTCGATGGCGAAGATATCCGCCCCCGAGCGCACCAGCAGCACGTCCTCGTCGCCGACATGGCCGAGCAACATCGCGCCCGTGAAGTCGGAGAGGGCAACGCCTTGTGTCAGATCCGGACCGGAAGGAGCTTGCTGATCGGCCATATCATTCCTCCATCGCCCTGTGACGCTCTAAACCGCTATGCCGAGGAATTCCTGGCGGGTTAGCGCATTGTCGCGAAAGCAACCCAGCATGCGGCTGGTCACGAGATCGGTATCCGGCTTGTGCACGCCGCGGGTCGTCATGCAGTGATGCGACGCCTTGATGATGACGCCTACGCCCTGAGGCTTCAAGACGTCGTTGATGGTGTTGGCGATCTGCGCCGTCATCTTCTCCTGGATCTGCAAACGCCTGGCATAGATGTCGACCACCCGCGCCAGCTTGCTGATGCCGACCACGCGGCCGTTCGGGATGTAGGCAACCCAGGCCTGACCGATGATCGGCGCCATATGATGCTCGCAATGGCTCTCGAAGCGGATGCCCCGCAGGGCAATCATTTCGTCGTAGCCTTCGATCTCCTCGAAGGTCTTTTCCAGGATCTCCGCGGGACGTTGGTCGTAACCCGCAAAGAATTCCTCGAACGAACGCGTCACACGCGCCGGAGTTTCAAGCAAACCATCCCGCTCGGGATCGTCACCAGTCCAGCGGATGATGGTGCGGACTGCTGCCTCGACTTCGGCCCGGGTCGGCTTGTCGGATTTGGTTTGAGCGGCTCTTGCACGATCCAGCGCATGCACAATCGGGTTCATCGGAGCCTTTCCTTTGCGGAGTCATCGCAAGGTCATGCCCGTCAGATGCTCCGTCAGCAGAAAGGTTCCCGCAATTCGGTCCGCGGCACTTTGCGCCGCAAGCCAGCCGGGACGGACGGCTAGACCGTCAGCGCCGCCTTCACCAGGCCGCTGGCCTTGCCGAAATCCATCTGGCCGGCGTATTTCGCCTTCAACGCGCCGATCACCTTGCCCATATCCTTGATGCCGGCGGCACCCGTCTCGGCGATGATCGCCGAGATCGCGGCCTTCACGTCGTCATCGGACATCTGCTTCGGCAGGTACGCCGAGATCACGGCGATCTCCTCGCGCTCCTGGGCCGCGAGCTCGGCGCGGCCGCCCTTGTCATAGAGCTCGACCGACTCCTGGCGCTGCTTGATCATCTTCTGCAGCAGGCCGAGCAGGTCGGCATCGGAGAGGGGCGGCTTGCCCTGCCCGCGCGCGTCGATGTCGGCGTTCTTGATGGTCGAATTAACCATGCGCAGCGTGGACAGCTTGCGCTCGTCCTTCGCCTTCATCGCTTCCTTGACCGCAGTATTGATGTCGTCGCGCAGCATTTCGTTGTCCTTGAGCCAGCAATCCCCTCATCTAGGCAGTTTGCACCGGCAGAACAACCTAGTTCCTCAGCCATTCGACCAGCGCATCGGCGCAGGCCTGCGGCAGTTCCAGCTGCGGCAGGTGACCGCAATTGGCGAGCACTACAAGTTTTGCGCCGGGAATGCCGTTGGCCATCTCGTCCGACAGCGAATTTGGCACGGTGTTGTCGGTATCCGACGTCAGCACCAAGGTCGGGCACTTGATCCAGGCCATGCTCGGCCGCGAATCCGGCCGGCTGAGCACCGCGTTCTGCTGGCGGATGAAAGCCTCGGCGCCGACGTCCTCGCTCATGTCGTCGACGATCCGGCGCAGGCTTGCATCGCCCTGCCGCGACGGATGCACGAAGCCCGGAAACAGCTCATCGACCACGCTGCGATATTGGCCGCTTCTGGCACGCTCGATCATGCCGCGGCGACGCGCGGTCGCTTCCGGCGTATCGGCCCGCGCCTGGGTGCTCATCAGCGCCAGCTTCGCAACCCGGTCCGGCGCCTGCCGCATGATCTCGAAGGCGATGTAGCCGCCCATCGAGTGCCCGGCGAGCGCAAAGCGCGGCGGCGCCTCGGCCAGGATCCGGCGGGCGATGGCCCCCATATTGTCGTCCCTGATATGGTTGGCGACCGTCACCGGCCCGCATCGCCACAGCGCCGGAATGACGGGGGCGAAAATCCGCGGCGAGCAGATGAGGCCCGGGACGAGCAGGATCGGCATCGTATTATCCATGCGGGAGCTCCGGACGGGTCATTTTCGGCAAGCAAACGGCCGCTTCAGGGAACTTTAGATTAAAAGGCCGTTCGGGCCTGTCAAATCGGCCGGTATTGCCGTGTGAATCCGTGCCCTTTCGCTTTGACGCCGCAGGGTGCGGCGTCTATTTAAAGGGCTCATGACAACATCCGAAAACGCTCCCGCTTGGCCGGACCATAAACCGACCGCGCTCCTTGTGCTCGCCGATGGTACCGTGCTGGAAGGCTTCGGTCTCGGCGCGGAAGGCCACGCCGTCGGCGAGGTCTGCTTCAACACCGCGATGACCGGCTATGAGGAGATCCTCACCGATCCGTCCTATGCCGGCCAGATCATCACCTTCACCTTCCCGCATATCGGCAATGTCGGTACCAACGAGGAAGACATCGAGACGGTGAACATGGCGGCGACGCCCGGCGCGCGCGGCGTGATCCTGCGCTCGGCGATATCAGATCCCTCGAATTACCGCGCCACCCGCCATCTCGACCTGTGGTTGAAGGCGCGCGGCATCATCGGCCTCTCCGGCATCGACACCCGCGCGCTGACCGCGCTGATCCGCTCCAAGGGCATGCCCAATGCGGTGATCGTGCACGCCAGAAACGGCGAGTTCGACCTGCACGGCCTGAAGGAAGAAGCCCGCGAATGGCCCGGCCTCGAGGGCATGGACCTGGTGCCGATGGTCACCTCCGGCCAGCGCTTCACCTGGGACGAGACGCCCTGGGTGTGGGGCAACGGTTTCGGCCAGCAAACCGCGCCGGAATTCAACGTGGTCGCGATCGATTACGGCATCAAGCGCAACATCCTGCGCCTGCTCGCCGGCGTCGGCGCCAAGGTGACCGTGGTGCCGGCGACGACCGCCGCCGAAGACATCCTGGCGATGAAGCCGGACGGCGTGTTCCTGTCGAACGGCCCCGGCGATCCCGCCGCCACCGGCAAATATGCCGTGCCCGTGATCCAGAAGGTGATCGCGTCGGGGACGCCGACCTTCGGCATCTGCCTCGGCCATCAGATGCTTGGCCTTGCCGTCGGGGCCAAGACCATGAAGATGCATCAGGGCCATCACGGCGCCAACCATCCGGTCAAGGACGAGACCACCGGCAAGGTCGAGATCACCTCGATGAACCACGGCTTTGCCGTGGACCAGGCGACGCTGCCGAAAGGCGCGACCCAGACCCATATCTCGCTGTTCGACGGCTCCAATTGCGGCATCGCGCTTGAGGGCAAGCCGGTGTTCTCGGTGCAATACCACCCGGAAGCCTCGCCCGGCCCGCGCGACTCGCACTATCTGTTCCAGCGCTTCGCCGATCTGATGCGGAAGAACAAGCAGGCCGCGTAGACACACCCGTCATTGCGAGGAGCGCAGCGACGAAGCAATCCATCTATCCCAGCTTGGAGCGATGGATTGCTTCGCTTCGCTCGCAATGACGGAGATTTTTCTCAATGACCGCCCCCGCCACCCCGAAGCCCGTCTACGGCGTCTCCTCGATGGCGGTGATGACGTCGATGCCGGGGCTCGACTTCGTGCGCGGCATCTTCGCCCGGACCCTGCCGGAGCCGCCGATCATGGAGAATGTCGAGCCGTTCGACTGCACCGCCGAGACCGGCCATGTGGTGATCCACAGCATCCCGGGCCTGCGCCACTACAACCCGATCGGCTCGGTGCATGGCGGCTACGCCGCGATCCTCTTGGATTCCGCGATGGGGCTTGCGGTGCAGACCACGCTGCCGCAGGGCTTTGGCTACACCACGCTGGAGTTCAAGATCTCCTTCGTCCGCGGCATGAGCCAGGACACCGGCAAAATCCGCACCGAGGGCCACGTGCTCAACGCCGGCCGCCGGATTGCGACCGCGGAAGCGCGGATTACCGACGGCAAGGGCAAGCTGCTCGCGCATGCCACCACGACCTGCCTGGTGTTCGAACTGCCCAAAAGTACCTGAAGGCAATCGCGTCTTGGCGCCAGATCTTGGCGCATTGGAGCCATGACGAAGCGCGCTGGATCGCGGCCTGCGCTCTGTGATTGAGTTTCCCTGTCCGAGATCAGGCAAACATGATCCGGCCTGGAAAGGAAACGCCGATGATTTCAGCCCATTCAGACATGACCATCCGCGACATCCGCGTGACGATGCTGCGGCTGCCCTGGGCCGACGATCTCTGGCTGAAAGGCGCAGCGCTCGGCGCGACGCGCGACATTCTGATCTGTGACGTCGAGACATCAGGCGGCGTCACCGGCATGGGCTATCTGTTCGTGTTCAAGCCGGCGATGAAGTCGATCGCAGCCTGTCTCGACGAGTGCATCATCCCGCGCGTCATCGGCAAGGACGCCACCGCGATCGAGGCGATCTGGCGCGATCTGTGGACGGCGACGATGACCTATGGCCGCGGCGGCATCGCCGCGATGGCCATGTCGGCGCTCGACATCGCGCTGTGGGACGCGGTGGGGAAACGGGCCGGCCTGCCGCTGCATCGGCTGTGGGGGCATTATCGCTCCGAAATCCCGATCTATGGTTCCGGCTGCTTCCGGGGCGCCGGCGGCGACGGGATGATCGAGAAGGCGCTGCATTTCGTGAAGCAGGGCTACAAGGCGATCAAGATGCAGGTCGCGCATGTCCACACTCCGGCGCAGGACCTCGACAATGTGCGCCGCATGCGCGAGGCGCTCGGGCCCGACATCGACATCATGATCGACGTCAACATGGGCTGGAGCGCCGATGTCGCCATCGAGATGGGACGCAAGTTCGAGAAGTACGATATCTACTGGCTCGAGGAGCCGGTGCCGGCCGATGATTTCGCCGGCTATCAGCGCATCGCGGCGGCGCTCGACATGCGCGTCGTCGGCGGCGAGACGCATTTCACGCGCTACGATCTGCGGCCGTTCTTTCTCAATCCCTGCCTGCCGATCCTGCAACCCGACCCGATGCGCGGCGGCATGACCGACCTGCGCAAGATCGCGGCGCTTGCGGACACGTTCGGCATCACGATCGCGCCGCATCTGTTTCCCGAACTCAATGTGCACCTCTTGGCTTCGATTCCGAACGGCATCTGGTGTGAGAACATGGCGCTGATCGACGATCTCTGGGTCGACCCGCCCGAAATCGCCAACGGCATGATCACCGCGCCGGAGCGGCCCGGGCACGGGCTCAAATTCAAGGAAGACGTGCTGAAGTTCAAAATCTAGCTGGAACGGTTTGCGGACCGAGGGTTTGTTGGTTTGGAGACCACGGCACCTCGCAGCGCTGGAGAGCCACCATGTCGGTCGTCCGTACCGATATCGAACCACTGACCATCGTCTTCCAGGACGACGGCCTGGTGCCGAACAACCCGATGCCGTTCCTGGTCTACAGGGCCGCCGTCGACGTCAGCAAGAATCCTGAGGCCAGCATCGAGCAGTTGTTCGGCAACAACGGCTGGGGCGCGATGTGGCGCAACGGCGTCTACGACTTCGCGCATTACCACGCCACCGTGCACGAGGTGCTGGGCGTCGCGCGCGGCCGCGCGCGCGTGCAGTTTGGCGGCGAGCGCGGGCAAGCACTCGAGATCGCGGCCGGCGACGTCGCGATCCTGCCCGCCGGCACCGGGCATCAATGCCTGTCGGCGAGCGACGATTTCTGCGTGGTCGGCGCCTATCCGCCGGGCCCCCCGATGGATCTGCAGCGGCCGACGCCGGAGAACCACGCCAGGGCGCTGAAGACGATCCCGCTGGTCGCGATCCCCGCGACCGATCCGGTGATGGGCAAGGACGGGCCGCTGGTGCGGCTGTGGAAGCGCTAGGATTCAAGATTGTCGAACGGACTGTGCTTCGTTCTCCCCCTTGGGGAAGGTGACGGGATACAGGCAACCTAAATTGATTATCCGTAGCCCAATCGTTATGCGTGGGGCTCTTTTTGCGCGCTCAGCGGATTCCCGAAACTATGCGGGCAGAGAATGCCCGTGATCACGGAAGGCCGCTGACGATTCGGCCTGTCGCCATATTGAGCGCTACTCGCTCCCGCTTCCTGCTCGTGCTAGAGTGCCACGCGTGGAGGTAGTGCAGCCCTTTTCAACGTTAAGCCTGCCGGCATCACTTTTCAAAGAACCTTGATTTAAGTCAGCATCGCTGCGGCGATTTATACCGCCAATGACACCTTAAGGCGCGCGATTCATCTGCGGGAGTGACAGAGCTTCCGCGTCCGCTGCTGCTCTTTTTGCGGAGGTCATACACATCACCTGACGGCATCAGATGCTCCGCGCCTCCCACAAGCAACCGCAACACATATCAGAAGAGGAGAATTCGACATGTTTCGAGGAATTCTGACGCTGACATTGTCACTCTGCATTGGCGCGGCTACCGCGCCTGCAGCGCTGGCCCAGACGGCGCCGGCAATCAACGAGCAGGAGGCACACGCGATCGCGGTGGACGCCTATATTTACTTCTACCCGCTCCTGACGATGGACATCACGCGAAAGCAGTTCACCAACGTCGAGCCCGGCAAGGACAACTTCAAGGGCCCGATGAATACCTTCGTCAACGTGCCCGAATACCCACCGGCGAATTTCAAGGGCGTGGTGCGGTCCAACTTCGATACGCTCTATTCCGTTTCATGGCTGGACATGACCAAGGAGCCGGTTGTCGTCTCCGTTCCCGATACCGATGGACGCTTCTATTTGCTGCCGATGCTGGACATGTGGTCGGATGTGTTCGCCTCGCCCGGCTGGCGCACCACGGGCACCAAAGCGGGGACCTTTCTGGTGACGGCTCCGGGATGGCGGCCTGATCTGCGCGACAGGTTTGCGGAGGAGTTCAAGCTTCCGAAGGATACCCAGCGCATCGACGCGCCGACGCCTTACGTCTGGGTCATTGGCCGCACCAAGACGGACGGCCCGCCGGACTACGATGCGGTCCACAAGATCCAGGCCGGCTACAAGGTCACGCCTCTTTCCGAGTTCGGCAAGACTCAGAAGCCGACCGAGGTCAGTATCGATCCCAGCGTCGACATGAAGACGGCGCCCAAGGTGCAGGTCGATACCATGTCGGCCGGCGTCTACTTCGCGCAGGCCGCCGAGCTGCTCAAGCTTCACCCGCCGCACATCACCGATGAACCAATCATCGCGCAGATGAAGAGGATCGGCATCGAGCCCGGCAAGAGCTTCGAAATCAGCAAGGTGGACCCGGTGCTGCAACGGGCGCTGGAGACGGCGCCGCAGGACGGGCAGAAGCTGATGGCATGGAAGGTGCCGACGCTGGCGCCCGTTGCGAACGGCTGGTCGATGAACACCGACACGATGGGCGTTTACGGCAACTACTATTTGAAGCGTGCGATCGTCGCGCAGCTCGGGCTTGGCGCCAACCTGCCGGAGGACGCCATTTATCCGCTCAATCTCGCCGACAATACCGGCAAACCGCTCGACGGCGCCAACAAGTATACGATCACCTTTGAGAAGGGCGCGGCCCCGCCGGTCAATGCCTTCTGGTCGATCACGCTTTACGACCAGGAAGGATTCCAGGTCGGCAACGTGCTGAACCGCTTCGCTGTGTCCAGCTGGATGCCGTTCAAATACAACCCGGACGGCTCGCTCGATCTCTACTTCCAGAACGAAAGTCCGGGCGCGGACAAGCAAGCCAACTGGCTCCCGGCGCCGAAGGGCGCTTTCAACCTGACCATGCGCCTTTACGGTCCGAAATCGGAGGCGCTGACCGGAAAGTGGAATCCTCCGCCGATCGTGCGATTGGAGACAGCGGTGGGTCTGTCAGCTCAGTAGGCTTCAACCGCACTGACCGCAGCCGGGCGGCCAGACCGCAAGCTTCGCGAAGCAGTCCGGAGCAAAGCAGCTCTGGATTGCTTCCTCGCGGGTGCGGCAACGCAGCTTACGCCGCGTTGCTGCCTTCCTGGCGGCTGGCCTCGAACAGGAACCAGGTGCGGCGCTCGGTTTCGTCGATGAAGGTTTCGAGCAGGCCTGCGGTGCCGGAGTCCTCCTGGTCGTCAGCCAGCTTGTGCGCCTTGCGCATCGCAGCCGCCATGTGCTTGTTGTCTTCCATCAACTCGCGCAGCATTTCGCGCGGCGGCACATAATCGTCGTCATTGTCCTTGATGGTCTGATGCTTGGCGATATCGCCGATCGACTTCAGCGTCGCGCCGCCAAGCTTGCGCACCCGCTCGGCGAGCTGGTCGGTGGTCGCGAAGATCGCCTCCGACTGCTCGTCCAGCAACAAATGGTAATCATGGAAATGCCGGCCGCTGACGTGCCAATGGAAATTCTTGGTTTTCAAATAGAGCGCGAAGGCGTCGGCCAGAAGCGTGTTGAGCGAGGCCGAGATCGTGTCCACCGCAGCCTGCGGCAGGTCGCTCGGCGTGTCGAGATCGGGCGAGATCTTGTCAGTCTTGGCTTTGCTCACGTTGGACCTTCCTGTTAGGAACCCGTATTTCGGCGCATTGAACATTGGCCGCCGGACCGCTAACGCATCATCAGCCCACCCGTTCCTGAGGCCAGGAACCCGTTCTGCCGGATACCAAACGCGATGGATGAATGGATCGATTATTACGATTCCACGCATACGATCTATGCGAGCCGACTGCACCGTGACCTGCATTTCCAGATCATCGCAAACGACATCATCGGCTACATCACGTCGCCGGATGCCGTGGTGCTCGACTATGCCTGCGGCGAGGCGCTGTCGGCGGCGAAGGTCGCCAATGCCTGCGCCCAGCTCTATCTGGCGGAGCCGGCGCCCGGCGTACGCGGCCGTCTGGTCGCGCGCTTTGCGCCCGACACCCGCATCCGTGTCCGCTCGCTCGATGACCTGAAGCACATGGACGCGGACTCGATCGACCTCGTGGTGATGAACTCGGTGGCGCAATACATGACGCCGCAGGAGCTCGATTCCGCGTTCGACGTGATCCACCGCCTGCTGAAGCCCTCGGGCCGGTTCGTGCTCGGCGATATCCTGCGGCCTGAAGTCGGGATGGCCAGGGACGTCGCGGCCCTGCTGCGCTTTGCGGCGACCCACGGTTTCCTGCGCGATGCGCTGGTCGGGCTGGCTTCAACCGCGCTGTCCGACTACCGCCAGCTGCGCACCCGGATCGGACTGCAGCGCTACCGCGAGGACGAGATGATCGCCAAGCTCGGCGCCGCCGGCTTCAGCGCCACCCGCGCGCCGCGCAACATCGGGCACAATCCGTGGCGGATGACGTTCGTGGCGCACCACTGATCCTGGGTTGCGCCAGCTATTAACGTTACCCACCAGTAAACGTGGCGGCCGCTGAAATAATCAGCAATGATCCACTCGGCCCGGTGGCGGAAGCTTCGACGCGGCAGTGGTGCAACACTGTTTATCCTGGTTCAAATCCAGGCCGGGCCTCCAGCCTTCGCTGCTGACGCAGCTTCGGCTCGGCAGGCCTTCTCGTAGCGAAGGCTGCCGCGGCGTAGCCCGCAGGGCGAAGCCGGGCCGGTAGCCCCCCACATCCCTCGCCCCCCAACCGGGCATACGCCGAATGCGGATTTTCCCCAGAATCGCGGTTGATTGCGCGTTTTTGGGGGTTTCGCGGGTGCGGAAACTGGTCTAAAGACCACCCGCGCGCGAGGGATCGCGCTTCCAGCGCTACAACATGTAGCGCATGGCTCGAGGGACGCGCGGGAAGCGCGCCCTTTTTTGTGCCTAAATTCCAGTCCGCGAGAGCTGATGCCCAAAAGAACCGACATCTCCACCATCCTGATCATCGGCGCCGGTCCCATCGTGATCGGCCAAGCCTGCGAGTTCGACTATTCCGGCACGCAGGCCTGCAAGACGCTCAAGGAAGAGGGCTATCGGATCGTCCTGGTCAATTCCAACCCGGCGACGATCATGACCGACCCGGAGCTGGCGGATGCGACCTATATCGAGCCGATCACGCCCGAAATCGTCGCCAAGATCATCGAAAAGGAACGCCACGTCGTGCCCGGCGGCTTCGCGCTGCTGCCGACCATGGGCGGCCAGACCGCGCTGAACTGCGCGCTGTCGCTGCGCAAGCAGGGTACGCTGGAGAAGTTCGACGTCGAGATGATCGGCGCCACCGCCGACGCCATCGACAAGGCCGAAGACCGCCAGTTGTTCCGCGACGCCATGGAGAAGATCGGGCTGCAGACGCCGAGGTCGCGGCTCGCCAATGCGTCGGCGCTGAAGAAGTCCGACCGCGACAAGTACCTCGCCGATCAGGCCAAGCTGTCCGGCCCCGAGCTCGAAGCCTTCGAACGGCAGTGGGAAGGCGGCGAGAACGAGCGGCGCAAGCGCTACCAGCAGCAGGCCTTGGCCGAAGCGCTGATGGCGCTGTCCGACATCGGGCTGCCCGCGATCATCCGCCCCTCCTTCACGCTCGGCGGCACCGGCGGCGGCATCGCCTACAACAAGGAAGAATATCTCGACATCATCGAGCGCGGCCTTGATGCCTCGCCGACCAACGAGGTGCTGATCGAGGAATCCGTCCTCGGCTGGAAAGAGTTCGAGATGGAGGTGGTGCGCGACAAGAAGGACAATTGCATCATCATCTGCTCGATCGAGAACGTCGATCCGATGGGCGTGCACACCGGCGATTCCATCACGGTGGCGCCGGCGCTGACGCTCACCGACAAGGAATACCAGATCATGCGCGACGCATCGATTGCGGTGCTGCGCGAGATCGGGGTCGAGACCGGCGGCTCCAACGTGCAGTTCGGCATCAATCCGGACGACGGCCGCATGGTCGTGATCGAGATGAATCCGCGCGTGTCGCGCTCGTCGGCGCTGGCCTCGAAGGCCACCGGCTTCCCGATCGCCAAGGTCGCCGCCAAGCTTGCGATCGGCTACACGCTCGACGAGATCGCCAACGACATCACCGGCGGCGCGACGCCGGCCTCGTTCGAGCCGACGATCGACTACGTCGTCACCAAGATTCCGCGCTTTGCGTTCGAGAAATTCCCCGGCGCCTCTTCCACGCTGACCACCTCAATGAAGTCGGTCGGCGAGGTGATGGCGATCGGTCGCACTTTCCAGGAGAGCCTGCAGAAGGCCCTGCGCGGGCTCGAGACCGGGCTGACCGGCCTCGACGAGATCGACATCGAGGGTCTCGGCCGCAGCGACGACAAGAACGCGATCCGCGCGGCGCTCGGCACGCCGACGCCGAACCGCCTGCTGCAGGTCGCGCAGGCGATGCGGCTCGGCTGGTCGAACGAGGATATCTTCAATTCCTGCAAGATCGATCCCTGGTTCCTCGCCGAACTGCGCGCCATCGTCGAGACGGAAGGCAAGGTCCGCAGCAGCGGCCTGCCGACCAATGCGTTCGCGATGCGGATGCTGAAGGCAATGGGCTTCTCGGACGCGCGGCTCGCCGTGCTCACGGAGACCACCGAGGCCGACGTCACCGCCAAGCGCCACGCGCTCGGGGTGCGCCCGGTGTTCAAGCGCATCGACACCTGTGCGGCGGAGTTCGCGTCGCCGACCGCCTACATGTATTCGACCTATGAGCGGCCGTTCGCCGGCGAACTCGCCGACGAGAGCGCGCCGTCGGACCGCAAGAAGGTGATCATCCTCGGCGGCGGGCCGAACCGCATCGGCCAGGGCATCGAATTCGACTATTGCTGCTGCCACGCCTGCTTCGCGCTCGAGGACGCCGGCTACGAGACCATCATGGTCAACTGCAACCCGGAAACGGTGTCGACCGACTACGACACCGCCGACCGGCTGTATTTCGAGCCGCTGACCGCCGAGGACGTGCTCGAGATCATCGCGACCGAGCGCAAGAACGGCACGCTGCACGGCGTGATCGTGCAGTTCGGCGGCCAGACCCCGCTGAAGCTTGCCCGCGCGCTCGAAGCCGCTGAAGTGCCGATCCTCGGCACCTCGCCTGATGCGATCGACCTCGCCGAGGACCGCGACCGCTTCAAGCGCGTGCTCGACAAGCTGCGTCTCAAGCAGCCGAAGAACGGCATCGCCTATTCGGTCGAGCAGGCCCGCCTCGTCGCCGCCGATCTCGACCTGCCGCTGGTGGTGCGTCCGTCCTACGTGCTCGGCGGCCGCGCGATGCAGATCATCCGCGAGGAGAACCAGCTCGACGACTACCTGCTGGGAACGCTGCCTGAGCTGGTGCCCGCCGACATCAAGGCGCGCTACCCGAACGACAAGACCGGGCAGATCAACACCGTGCTCGGCAAGAACCCGCTGCTGTTCGACCGCTATCTGTCCGACGCGACCGAAGTCGACGTCGATCGTCTCTGCGACGGCAAGGACACCTTCATCGTCGGCATCATGGAGCACATCGAGGAAGCCGGCATCCATTCCGGCGACTCCGCCTGCTCGCTGCCGCCGCATTCGCTCGACGCCAAGACCATCGAGGAGCTGGAGCGGCAGACCCGCGAGCTCGCGCTCGGGCTCGACGTGGTCGGCCTGATGAACGTGCAATACGCCATCAAGGACGGCGAGATCTACGTGCTCGAGGTCAACCCGCGCGCATCCCGCACCGTGCCGTTCGTCGCCAAGGTGATCGGCACGCCGGTCGCCAAGATCGCGGCGCGGATCATGGCCGGCGAAAAGCTCGCCGACTTCAAGCTGAAGAAGAAGAAGCTCGGCCATGTCGGCGTGAAGGAATTGGTATTCCCGTTCGCGCGTTTCCCCGGCGTCGATACTGTGCTCGGACCGGAGATGCGTTCGACCGGCGAAGTGATGGGCATCGACCGCTCCTTCGAGGTCGCGTTCGCGAAGAGCCAGCTCGGCGGCGGCACGCGCGTGCCGCGGCAGGGCACGGTGTTCGTTTCGGTGCGCGGCGACGACAAGATGCGCATCGCGGATGCGGTGCGGCTGTTGCACTCGCTCGGCTTCAAGGTGATGGCAACCTCGGGCACGCAGCGCTACCTCAGCGACAACGGCGTGCCGACGGAAAAGGTGAACAAGGTGCTCGAAGGCCGTCCGCACATCGTCGACGCCATCACCAATGGCGACGTCCAGCTGGTCTTCAATACCACCGAAGGTCCGCAGGCGCTGGCCGACAGCCGCTCGCTGCGGCGGGCTGCCCTCTTGCATAAAGTGCCATATTACACCACTCTTTCGGGCGCGGTGGCGGCCGCACGGGGAATCCGGGCCTATCGGGCCGGGGACCTTGAGGTCCGCACGCTTCAGAGTTACTTTTCCGAAAGCTGACCGCTGCCCGGGCTGAAGGCCCGAAGCGGTCAATTAGCCGAATGGCTGGAACTCACCGCGCGATTGGATGTTGTCACGGCCCTTAGCGGGGCCGAATATCACTGGGCTTCCGGGCGCGTTGGCGCCCTGATTCCTGCGTTAGCTGAACTGGATATTCGTGCACGGCCGCCGGGCGCGCGCGATGAAGGACGAAGATGATGGATAAGGTTCCGATGACCGCGGGCGGATACGCCGCGCTGACGGACGAGTTGAAGCATCGCCAATCGGTGGATCGTCCGCGCATCATCGAACACATCGCGGAAGCGCGCTCGCACGGCGATCTCTCGGAGAACGCCGAGTATCACGCCGCAAAGGAAGAGCAGTCGCACAACGAGGGCCGCATCGCCGAGCTCGAGGACAAGCTCGCGCGCGCCGACATCATCGACATTTCGAAACTGTCGGGCGACACCATCAAGTTCGGCGCGACCGTGACGCTGATCGATGAGGACACCGAAAAGAAGGCGGTGTGGCAAATCGTCGGCGAAGTCGAGGCCGACGCCAAGAAGGGCCGCATCTCGATCACCTCGCCGCTCGCGCGCGCGCTGATCGGCAAGAAGAAGGGGACCACCGTCGAGGTGATGGCGCCGGGCGGCGCCAAGGCCTACGAGATCACCAAGGTCGAGTGGCGGTAGTAGTTACCTTCACGTGACTGGTGCAGAAAAGCCGCGTCCCGCACGCGGCTTTTTTTATGCCCCGCGTTTCTCCCGGTCTGACAGCAATGTGAATGGAGAGCCGCTGCACGCCATGCCAGTGAGGCCGTGACATGTTTATGCAGTATAATCATGTCGGGGACGGAGTTCGGGCTGACGATCGCGTCGCAACACGGATCGCTGCGCGTCACCGTGCCGCTGCCGCGTTCTCTCGCAACTGCCATCGCGCGAGGAATGATTCCAGGCGCAAGGTGTTGACATCACACTCCGGTGGCGGACACCGTGTGTTTCTGCATCTTGCAACGTTCCAGTGTGTCAAACAGGGGGTAAATGACAATGGACCAGATGTTCTCCAAGCTCCAGCCGGTGGCGCTCAGCCTGTTCCGGTTCATCACGGGACTGCTGCTGTTTCAGTTCGGCGTTGCCAAAATTTTCAAATTCCCACCCGGGACAATGTTCGAGAAGGTCGAGCTGTTCTCATTGATCGGCGCGGCCGGCGCACTCGAATTGGTGCTCGGCGGGCTCCTGATGATCGGCCTGTTCTCGCGGATCGTCGCCTTCATCCTGGCGGGTGAAATGGCCTTCGCTTACTTCATCGGCCATTTCCCAAAAGGGTTCTACCCGCTGCTCAATAACGGCAGTCTGGCGATCGCGTTCTGCTTCGCCTGCCTCTACCTTGCGACCTCGGGCCCGGGTCCGATCAGCGTCGACGCTGCGATGGGGAAGAGGTAGCAGCACTAGGCGCTTCCCACTCCTTGATGACGTCATTCCGGGATGGCGCGTTAGCGCCAGACCCGGAATCTCGAGATTCCGGGCTCGATGCTAACGCATCGCCCCGGAATGACGCGCACAGCGGTCTAGCCAACCGCCTTCAATCCCAGCGGCACCGCGGCCTCATATTTCGAATTGTGCAGCACCAGTGACGTCCTGACGTTGCGCACGTGCGGAGCCGCCGTCAGATGGGTGACGAAATCCTGGAACGTCGCCATGTCGGGCGCGACGCATTTGAGGATGAAGTCGACTTCGCCCGACAGCATCCAGCATTCCCGCACCAGCGGCTCGGCGCGGACGAAATTCTCGAAGGCGCGGAGGTCGGCGTCGGCCTGGCTCGACAGATGCACCGAGGCGAACACCGTGACGTCGTAGCCGAGGCGGCGCGGATCGAGCAGGCCGCGGTATCCCTGGATGTAGCCTTCCTCCTCCAGCGCCCGGACCCTGCGCAGGCAGGGCGGCGGCGAGATACCGACGCGTTTGGCCAGTTCCACATTGGTGATTCGGCCATCGGCCTGGATCTCGGCGAGGATTTTGAGGTCGATCTCGTCAAGGTTCTTCGACACGCGACTACAGTTCCCTAGGGGTTTGGAAGGCTTGGCAGGTCCGCCGGCAACTCTCATAGCGCAGCCCGCTGGCATTGCGCAATTTTATTGCGCGTGCAGCGCACGATTTCGCGAATGTGACTTCAGTTCCGGGGAAAAATCGCTGCCATGGATTGCAAATCTTGCATAGCTTACCAGATATCCTAGACTTGGATTTGACACTTTTAGCACCGCCGTGACCTGCTTCCGGGGTGCTTCCCACACAAGTCCCCGTCAAAGTCCCCAGAAGAGAGGGATCAGCTAATGCCCGCGCCTGTCCACGCCAAGGTCGTCATCATCGGGTCCGGCCCCGCCGGCTACACCGCAGCGATCTACGCGGCACGCGCGATGCTCGAGCCGGTGCTGATCCAGGGCATCCAGCCGGGCGGGCAGCTCACCATCACCACCGACGTCGAGAACTATCCCGGCTTCGCCGATGTGATCCAGGGCCCTTGGCTGATGGAGCAGATGGAGAAGCAGGCGGCCCATGTCGGCACCAAGATCGTCACCGATCTCGTCAACAAGCTGGAACTCGGCCAGCGCCCGTTTCGCCTGACCTGCGATTCCGGCGACGTCTACCTCGCCGAGACCGTGATCCTCGCCACCGGCGCCCAGGCGCGCTGGCTCGGCCTGCCCTCGGAAGAGAAGTTCCAGGGCGGCGGCGTGTCGGCCTGCGCGACCTGCGACGGCTTCTTCTACCGCGGCAAGGACGTCGTGGTGGTCGGCGGCGGCAACACCGCGGTCGAGGAAGCGCTGTACCTGACCAATCACGCCTCCCAGGTCACCATCGTGCATCGCCGCGATCATTTCCGCGCCGAGCGCATCCTGCAGGAGCGGCTGTTCAAGAATCCCAAGATCAAGGTGGTGTGGGATTCGGCGATCGACGAGATCTGCGGATCGGAGAACCCGAACAAGGTCACCCATGTGCGGCTGAAGAACGTCAAGACCGGCGCGCACACGAACCTCAAAACCGACGGCGTCTTCATCGCGATCGGCCATGCGCCGGCGACGGAGCTCGTCAAAGGCCAGATCAAGCTGAAACCGTCGGGCTATGTCGAGGTGGCGCCGAACTCCACCGCGACCTCGATGCCCGGCCTGTTCGCCGCGGGCGACGTGGCGGATGAAACCTTCCGGCAGGCGGTCACCGCCGCCGGCCTCGGCTGCATGGCTGCGCTCGAGGCGGAACGCTTCCTGGCTCTTCGCGCGAGCGATCGCGCAGCGGCGGAATAATCATGGCACGATCTCGCGACGGATTTACGGATATGGATTGGGACAAGCTGAAGGTCTTTCACGCAGCGGCGGAGGCTGGCAGCTTCACGCATGCCGGCGAACAGCTTGGCCTGTCGCAATCGGCGGTCTCCCGCCAGGTCAGCGCGCTGGAGCAGGAGCTCTCGGTGTCGCTGTTTCACCGCCACGCCCGCGGCCTGATCCTCACCGAACAGGGCGACCTCCTGTTCCGCACCGCGCATGACGTGTTCATGCAGCTGCAGGCGGCCCGCGCAAAGCTCACCGACAGCCGCGAGCGGCCGAGCGGCGACCTCAAGATCACGACGCCGCCGGCGCTGGGCATCAACTGGCTGATCCCGCGGCTCGACGAGTTCACCGCGCTCTATCCCGACATCCGGATCTCGCTGATCGTCACCGACGAGGATCTCGACCTCTCGATGCGCGAGGCCGACGTCGCGATCCGCACCCGCAAGCCGACCCAGCCGGACCTGATCCAGCGCAAGCTGTTCTCCATCGGCTTCCATGCCTACTGCTCGCCGGAATACATCAAGCGCTTCGGCACGCCACGCACGCTCGATGATCTCGACTCGCACCGCATCATCATGCTCGGCAACTCGCAGGTGCCGGCGCATCTGCAGAACCGCAGCTGGCTGATCGATGCCGGCCGCAACGGCTCCGGTCCGCGCGAGCCCTACTTCAAGGTCAACAACATCCTCGGCCTCGTGCGCGCCTGCCAGCAGGGCCTCGGCATCGCCGCGCTGCCGGACTATCTGGTCGAACAGAACAACCTCGTGCAGCTGTTCGGCGAGTCCGACTCGATCGCGCTCGACACCTACTTCGTCTATCCGGAAGAGCTGAAGACGGTGGCCCGGGTGCAGGTGTTCCGCGACTTCGTGGTCAGCAAGGCGCAGCGCTGGCCGTCGTGATTAAGCCGCCCTTATAGGGCTGCTTTATAGGGATATCCGTGCTGCCCCCGGTCTCCGCATGACTGACATGCGACCTGGATAGTTGCTGCAAGCCGTCGATGGGGATCATAGTGCTTACACGCTGAGCGTTCGCGTCGCGCATATGTCCCCCTCCTCCAGTGGCGCGGAAGTTCAGTAATCCCTCTTGGAAGGTGATTGTGTCGGCCTCACGTGGCCAATACCTTAAGCCGGGCTCACTCGAGCCCGGCTTTTTTTCATCGCCGTGCCTTTTCACCTCCACGTCATGCGCAAAACGCGCCGCACGCGCCGATCAGCATGTGCATTGACAACAACCTCGCAGCGCAGCATCATTATCCAATGATCACGACTTCGTGCGCCGTTCTGTCGTCGAAAAAAGCTCCCCTCCCGGGGACACGAGATCGCGCGCGATAAGATCACCTTCGCATTCAGACCGATCCCGAAACCCCGCCGCCTGGACGGGGTTTTTTGTTGGTCCCGTCTCCGGCTTTGCCTTCTTAAGGAGATGGAACATGACCGATCTACATCAGCAATTGCAGGGCCTCTGGCTGCCTTTGATCACGCCATTCCGTAACGGCGAGCTCGACGTCACGTCGCTGCGGCGTCTCGTACGGCACTACGCCAATGGCCCCGTCGACGGGTTCATTCTCGGCGCAACCTCCGGCGAGGGCATGGCGCTCAGCGTGGACGAACTGGAGGGGCTGGTGAGCGTCGTGCTCGACGAGCTCAGTGCCAGCTCCCGCCATTTGCCGGTCTGTCTCGGGCTCTCCGGCGCCTCGACCGCCCGGATGAAGGAAGCGCTGGATGATACGGCCGACTGGCCGATCAACGGCTATCTGATCGCCAGCCCCTATTACATCAGGCCCTCGCAACGCGGGCTCGTGCAGCACTTCAACGCGCTCGCCGATCACGCGTCGTGGCCGATCGTGCTTTACAACATCCCCTATCGCACGGCGGTGAACCTGACCAACGAGACGCTGCTGGCGCTCGCGGACCATCCGAACATCGCCGGCATGAAGGATTGCTGCGCCGACCGCGCGCAGTCGATCGACTTCCTCAACCGCCGGCCGGCCGGCTTTCGCGTGCTGACCGGCGAGGACGCGCAAACCTTCGATGCGCTCTCGGACGGCGCCGACGGCGCGATCCTGCTGTCCGCACATCTGGAAACGAACACCTTCGCTGCGATCCGCACGCTGCTGCAGCAGGGCCAGCGCGACGCGGCGCTGGCCGCCTGGCAGAGCGTCGTCGGCCTGACGAGGCTGCTGTTCGCCGAACCGAGCCCCGCGCCGGCCAAGCACTGGCTGTGGCGACAGGGGCTGATCGACAGCCCCGAGGTGCGGCTGCCGATGGTCGCGGTGAGCGAGGATCTCGCAACCTGGCTCGATGCCGAGATAGAGCGCCGCGCGCAGCTGCTGCTGCCGGCCGAAGTCTTGTAGCCCGGATGCAGCCAACGGGTCGCGCGAACGCGCGCCCGATGACAGGCTCCGCGAAATCCGGGGGCATCTCCACGTGGCGAGACCGGCCCCGGATTACGCTGCGCTTCATCCGGGCTACCGATCTTGCTGGCTCAATCCAGCCTCGTCCTCGCCAACCGCAGCGCATTGCCGATCACGCTGACCGAGGACAGCGCCATCGCGGCGGCGCCGACCATCGGCGACAGCAAGATGCCGAACAGCGGATACAGCACGCCGGCTGCGATTGGCACGCCGGCGGCGTTGTAGACGAACGCGAACGCCAGGTTCTGGCGGATGTTGCGCATGGTCGCGACCGACAGCCGCCGCGCGCGCACGAGGCCCATCAGGTCGCCCGTGAGCAGCGTGACGCCGGCGCTCTCGATCGCGACGTCGGTGCCACCGCCCATCGCGATGCCGACATCGGCGGCGGCGAGCGCCGGTGCGTCATTGACGCCGTCGCCTGCCATCGCGACGGTGCGGCCCTCGCCCCGCAGCCGCTGCACGACCTCGCTCTTGCGCTCCGGCAGAACGCCGGCCTCGACGTCGTCGATGCCGAGTGTCTTTGCCACCGCCCGCGCGGTGGTCTCATTGTCGCCGGTCAGCATCACGATGCGCAGGCCCTCGGCACGCAGTGCCTGCAGCGCGCTGGTCGCGGACGGCTTGACCGGATCGGCAATCGCGATCACCCCGGCGATGCGGCCATCGACCGCGACATAGATTGCCGTGGCGCCGTCCCGCCGCGCGGCCTCGGCCGCCTCGTCGAGCGCTGCCGTCGCGATCTTCAGCTCGGCCATCAGCACCGCGTTGCCGAGCGCAACCTGCCTGCCCTCGACCGCGCCGGTCGCGCCCTTGCCGGAGGGCGAGGTAAAATTGACGACGGCGGACGATGCGAGCTTGCGCTCCCCGGCGGCGGCGATAATCGCCTGCGCCAGCGGGTGCTCGCTGCCCTGCTCGACACTGGCGGCAACGCGCAGCAGATCGCTCTCGTCGAATCCATCGGCGGCAATGACGCGCACGACCTTCGGCTTGCCTTCGGTGAGCGTTCCGGTCTTGTCGATGACCAGCATGTCGATCGCCTCCATCCGCTCCAGCGCCTGCGCGTCGCGGATCAGGATGCCGGAATGCGCGCCGCGGCCGACGCCGACCATGATCGACATCGGCGTCGCCAACCCCAGCGCGCAGGGGCAGGCGATGATCAGCACCGTGACGGCGGCGACCAGCGCGAAGGTCAGGCGCGGCTCAGGGCCGAACACCGTCCAGGCGATGAAGGCGAGCACGGCAGCGGCGATCACCGCCGGCACAAACCAGCCGGCGACGCGATCGGCGAGCCGCTGGATCGGCGCGCGTGAGCGCTGCGCCTTCGCCACCATGTCGACGATCCGCGACAGCATGGTGTCGCGGCCGATCTTCTCGGCGCGCATCACGAGGCCGCCGCTCTGGTTGACGGTGCCGCCGATCACGCTCGCGCCTTCGGCCTTCGTGACCGGCATCGACTCGCCTGTGACCATGAACTCGTCGATGACCGCACTGCCTTCGACGACGACGCCGTCGACCGGAACCTTCTCGCCCGGCCGCACGCGCAGGCGGTCGCCGACCTTGATCGCGTCGATGTCGATATCCTCGTCGCCGTGTTCGGTGATCCGCCGCGCGGTCTTCGGCGCGAGGCCGAGCAGCGCGCGGATCGCGCCCGAGGTCTGCGCGCGGGCGCGCAATTCCAGCACCTGGCCGAGCAGCACCAGCACCGTGATGACGGCCGCCGCCTCGAAATACACCGCGACCGCGCCATGCATGTCGCGGAACGCGGGCGGAAACAACTGCGGCGCCAGCGTCGCGACCACGCTGTAGACATAGGCGACGCCGGTGCCCATCGCGATCAGCGTGAACATGTTGAGATTGCGGGTGACGAGCGACTGCCAGCCGCGCACGAAGAACGGCGCACCGGCCCACAGCACGACCGGCGTCGCCAGCACGAGCGAGACCCAGTTCGACCAGTGCTGCGGCACCAGCTGCATCAATCCGAGATGGCTGCCCATCTCGAGCACGAACACCGGCACGGTCAGCGCGAGGCCGATCCAGAACCGCCGCGTCATGTCGATCAGTTCGGGATCGGGACCGTCGTCGAGCGAGACCTGCTCGGGCTCCAGCGCCATGCCGCAGATCGGGCAGCTGCCGGGGCCGACCTGGCGCACCTCGGGATGCATCGGACAGGTGTAGATGGTGCCCGCGGGCGCCGGCGGCTCCTCCTCGCGCGGCTTGAGATACTTCTCAGGGTCGGCCTCGAAACGCTCGCGGCAGCGGCCGCTGCAGAACAGGTACTCCTCGCCCTTGTAGCTGAAGCGGTGCTTGGCGGTCGCCGGATTGACCTTCATGCCGCAGACCGGATCGATGGCGAACGACGCCTCGGCCGGCGGCGTGTCGTGATCATGCTTGCCGCCGCAGCAGGAATGCGCGGCCGCGCCATTGTGGTGATGATCCGCGTGCGAATGGTCGTGCTTTGCGTGTGCCACGAAACTCTTCCCGGCCGGTAACCCGACCTCTTGATTTAGATACCCTAGGGGGGTATATGAGACCTATGAGAGACGAGGTCAAGACATCCTGCTTAAAACGGCTCAAACGGATCGAAGGTCAGATCCGCGGATTGGCCGCCATGGTCGAGGACGACCGCTATTGCATCGACGTGGTGACGCAGATCGCGGCCGCGCGCGCGGCGCTGCGCCGCGTCGAGGAAGAGGTGCTGCGCGATCATGTGGCGCATTGCGTCGAGCATGCGATCTCGTCCGGCGACAAGGCCGACCAGCGGCGCAAGATCGCCGAGCTGATGGACGTGATCGGCCGTGCGGATAGGTGATCTAAGCGCCACCCCATACTCGATGTCGTCCCTGCGAAAGCAGGGACCCATAATCACAGGACGCCGGGATGGAGCGAGCTAGGCCACAGCTCGCTTCAACAACGCGACCCTGTGGTTATGGGTCCCGGGTCGCGCTTCGCTTGCCCGGGACGACGTGGGAAAGAGCGGCACCCGCACATTCAGCGTCGTCCCGGCCTTCGCCGGGACGACGTGGGGAGAAAGCTCTCTCGAAATCGATGCTCAGGTATTGAATCTGAAATGCATGACGTCGCCGTCGGCGACGACGTACTCCTTGCCTTCAAGCCGCAGCTTGCCGGCATCGCGCGCGCCGGCTTCGCCGTTGCCGGCGATGTAGTCCGCATAGGCGATGGTCTCGGCGCGGATGAAGCCCTTCTCGAAATCGGTATGGATCACGCCGGCGGCGGCGGGCGCCTTGGTGCCGCGGTCGATGGTCCAGGCGCGCGCTTCCTTCGGGCCGACGGTGAAATAGGTGATGAGATCGAGCAGCCGGTAGCCGGCGCGGATCAGCCGATCGAGCCCGGCCTCTTCCAGGCCCAGCGTCTCCAGGAAGTCAGTGCGTTCTTCACGCGACAGCGTCGCGATTTCGGATTCGATCTTGGCCGAGATCACGACCGCGACCGCGCCCTCCTCCTTGGCGCGCTCGAACACCGCCTTGGAGAAATTGTTGCCGTCCTTGGCCGAGCCTTCCTCGACGTTGCAGACGTAGAGCACGGGCTTCGAGGTCAAGAGCCCGAGCATGCGGAACGCACGCTCCTCCTCCGGCTTGCGCTCCAGTCCGCGGGCAGGCTTGCCGTCGCGCAGCAGCACCAGCGCGCGGTTGACCAGCTCGAGCTGCTCCTTGGCTTCCTTGTCGTTGCCCTTGGCCTTCTTCGAGAGGTTGTCGACGCGCTTCTCCAGGCTGTCGAGATCGGACAGCATCAGCTCGGTCTCGATGGTCTCGATGTCGGCGAGCGGCGCGATCTTTCCCTCGACATGGGTGATGTCGGAATCCTCGAAGCAGCGCACCACATGGGCGATGGCGTCGACCTCGCGGATGTTGGCGAGGAACTGGTTACCGAGACCTTCGCCCTGCGACGCGCCGCGGACGAGGCCCGCGATGTCGACGAAGGTCAGCCGGGTCGGAATGATCTGCGCGGACTTCGCGACCGCCGCGAGCTTCTCCAGCCGCGGATCAGGTACCGCGACCTCGCCGACATTCGGCTCGATGGTGCAGAACGGATAGTTCGCCGCCTGGGCGGCCGCCGTCTCGGTCAGCGCATTGAACAGCGTCGACTTGCCGACGTTAGGCAGCCCGACGATCCCGCATTTGAATCCCATGTCTTCCTCAATAATCTCTGGTTCGTCATGGCAGGCTCGTGCCGATGACGAATAAGGGAGATCAGGCCGACTTCTCGCCGCCGTTCTCACCCTTGTCGAAAAACCCCTTGGCCTGCATCGTCAGATGCACCTTGTTGGCGAACGACGCGTCGTGTCCCGCAGCCAGCAGGCCGGCATTGTCGGCGACGGCCTGGCACAAGGCCTCCACCCATGCCCGGTCGCTCTTGGCGAAGTCCGACAGCACGTGGCTGTGCACGAGCTCCTTGACGCCGGGATGACCGATCCCGAGCCGCACCCGCCGATACTCGTTGCCGATATGCGCGGAGATCGAGCGCAGGCCGTTGTGGCCGGCGATCCCGCCGCCGATCTTGACCCGCACCTTGGCCGGCGGCAGTTCGAGCTCGTCCTGGAACACGGTGATGTCGGAGGGCGCGACCTTGAAGAAGTTCGCCGCTTCCTGCACCGCGCGTCCGGAGTCGTTCATGTAGGTGGTCGGCTTCAGCAGCACGACCTTCTCGCGATCGACGACGCCCTCGGAGGTCTCGCCCTGAAAGCGACGGCGCCATGGTGCGAAACCATGACGCCGTGCAATCTCATCGACCGCCAGGAAACCGATATTGTGCCGGTTGCTGGCGTATTTCGCGCCGGGATTACCGAGACCGACAAAAAGGCGCATGGCGCGGCATCCCGCGTCGGCGCGCCATCAGACGATCGCGCGCCGACCTGATCGGTTACTTCTTCTTGTCGCCACCGGCGGGGGCCTTGGCACCCGCGGCCGGAGCCGCAGCACCCGCAGCCGGAGCCGCCGCAGCGGCCGGAGCTGCAGCACCCGCGGCCGGAGCAGCGCCACCGGCAGCAGCCGCAGCCGCGGCCTTCTGCTCTTCGGCGTAGCCGGACGGCGGCACGAGGGTGACCAGGGTCGCGTCCTCGCGGGTCAGCGACTTCACGCCCGTGGGCAGCTTGATGTCGGTGAGATGCAGCGAGTGGCTAATCTCGAGGCTGCCGACATCGGCTTCGATGTATTGCGGAATGTTGTCGACCGCGCATTCGAGCTCGAGCGCGTGGGTGACGATGTTCACGGTGCCGCCGCGCTTGATGCCGGGGGCGGTTTCCGCGTTAACGACGTGCAGCGGCACGCTGACGCGGATGGTGGCGCCTTCGCCGAGCCGCATGAAGTCGACATGGACCGGGAAGTCCTTCACCGGGTCGAGGTGGTAGTCGCGCGGAATCACGCGGTGCTTCTTGCCCTCGAGATCGATGTCGAACAGCGTGGTGAGGAACCGGCCCGCCAGGATGCGCTGGCGCAGTTCACGGTCGTCGACCGAGATGGTGACGGGGGGCTGGTTGTCTCCGTAGATCACTCCGGGAACTCTCCCGGCGCGACGCTCTGCCCGGGCGGCCCCCTTGCCGCTCTTCGGACGCGCGGTCGCCTTCAATTCCTTGACGGTCGCCATAGCGTTAAGTCCTTGTATTTAAAAAGTTAAAGGCCGCAGCGCGGCCCATGCTCAGGTCCACAGCAAGCCTCCAGGGGTGCGGGGGCCGCGGACGTGGCGGGCTTTCAGCCCAAAGGGCCGAAATGACAAGGAAATGAAGGGATTTTTCTTGGGTTACCGAGCGAGGATCGTAGCCCGGATGGAGCGAAGCGAAATCCGGGACCACTGCCTCCGCGGGCCGGCCCCGGATTGCGCTTCGCTCCATCCGGGCTACGGGGCTGCGCTCCGGGCCGTATCAGCCGGCCGTACCGCCGAGCTTGGCCTCCAGCGCCGCGATCCTCGCCTTCAGCGCCTCGTTCTCCTCGCGCGCCAGGCGGGCCATGTCCTTGACCGCGTCGAATTCCTCCCGCTTGACCACGTCGAGGTCGCGCAGGATCCGTTCCGCCTGGTTGCGCATGACCGTGTCGACCTCGCGCTTGACGCCCTGGGCGGCGCCCGCGGCGTCATTCATCAGACGGCCGATCTCATCGAAAAACCGGTTGCTGGTCTGGGTCATCTCGCAAAACTCTCCGCGTTCACTGCCTCGCGCCAAAGACAATGGCGATCTCAGCCATCCGGTTCAAGTCCGCCGCGAATGGCAGGCCTCCCGAGGCTTGCCTTGTCATGCTCCGGTTTCCTTGCAATCGTATGAACTCACAACAGAAATCGCACACATAACGCGAGCAGAAACGCCATGATCGACCAGACCGTCGAGATCCCGACCAAGGACGGCAAGACCACCACCTTCATCACCCATCCCGAGCGCGGCGGCCCCTTCCCCGTCGTCATCTTCTACATGGACGCGCCGGCGATCCGCGAGGAGCTGCGCGACATGGCGCGCCGGCTCGGCACCTCCGGCTACTATGTGATGCTGCCCAATATGTATTACCGCGCCGGCGTGATGGAGCTCGGCCCGATCAATCCCGATCCGGAATCGCCCGAGCGCAAGCGCATGTTCGAGCTGATGCACTCGCTCAACATCCCGCTGGTGATGGAAGACACCAAGGGCCTGCTCGCCTATGCCGAGACGCAGAAGGCCGCCAACACCAGGATCATCGGCACTGTCGGCTATTGCATGAGCGGCCGCTATGCGGTGAACGCGGCGACGCATTTCGGCGATCGCGTGAAGGCCGCCGCCTCGGTCTACGGCACGCACCTGGCGACCGACCAGCCCGACAGTCCGCATCTTGCCGCGCAAAAGACAAAGGCCGAACTCTATTTCGCCTGCGCCGAGACCGATATCTACGCGCCCCAGGACATCATCGAGCAGGTGAAAGCCGGCATG
The DNA here is from genome assembly GCF_051547665.1 of Bradyrhizobium sp. BR 1433. Taxonomy (NCBI): domain Bacteria; kingdom Pseudomonadati; phylum Pseudomonadota; class Alphaproteobacteria; order Hyphomicrobiales; family Nitrobacteraceae; genus Bradyrhizobium; species Bradyrhizobium sp. BR 1433. The sequence goes on along the minus strand of NZ_JBPUGG010000001.1, from coordinate 6,400,318 downwards.
AAGGGATCGAACAACGAGGTCGAGATCTATCCCGGCACGCATCACGGCTTTGCGTTCCCCAAGCGTCCGGTCTATGACCGCGACGCCGCCGAACGCCATTGGGAGCGGCTCCTCGCGCTTTACCGGCGCAACCTCGTGGGCTGAGCCTCAAGACGCACGATGCCGTTCCTGCTGATCGACTTTCCGGTGTTCAATCCCGTCGCGCTCTCGCTCGGGCCGATCGTGATCCGCTGGTATGCGCTGGCCTACATCGTCGGCATCGTGCTGGGCTGGATCTACGCCCGCTCGCTGATCAAGAAGGAACGGCTGTGGGGCGGCCCGGCGCCGATCACGCTGCCGCAGCTCGACGATTTCATCCTCTGGGTCACCATCGGCATCATCGTCGGCGGCCGCACCGGCTATGTGCTGTTCTACAATTTGCCCTTCTTCATCGCGCATCCGGCCGAAATCCTCGAATTGTGGAAGGGCGGCATGTCGTTCCACGGCGGCTTCCTCGGCTGCGTCGCCGCGGTGATGCTGTTTGCCCGCCGCAACAACATCCCGATCCTGTCGCTCGGTGACATCACCACCGCGGTCGCGCCGATCGGGCTGTTCCTCGGCCGGCTCGCCAATTTCATCAACAGCGAATTATGGGGCCGTCACGCCGATCCGAGCCTGCCCTGGGCCATGATCTTCCCTAATGGCGGGCCGCTGCCGCGGCATCCGAGCCAGCTCTACGAGGCCGGGCTCGAGGGCATCGTGCTGTTCGCGGCGCTGGCGATCATGATCCGGATGGGTGCGCTCAAGCGTCCCGGCCTGATCCTCGGCAGCTTCATCACGATCTATGGCGTTGCCCGAATCATCGGCGAGCACTTCAGGGAGCCCGACCCGCAACTCGGATTCCTGTGGGGCGGACTAACCATGGGCATGCTGCTGTCGGTGCCAATGATCATCGTGGGCGTTATCATCATCACGGCCGCCGTCCGCCGCAGGGCGAACGGTCCGGCACCGAGTTCAACCTGAACAAGTTCAATCCAAAGCAAGTGCAATCCAAGGAAGGCCGTGAACGAACCCTCCCCGCTGCTGGATGAGATCAGGAAGCTGATCAAGCTGTCCGGGCCGATGCCGGTCTGGCGCTACATGGAACTGTGCCTGATGCATCCGCGGTACGGCTACTATCTGTCGCGCGATCCGCTCGGCCGCGAGGGCGATTTCACCACGGCGCCCGAGGTCAGCCAGATGTTCGGCGAACTGCTCGGGCTGTGGAGCGCCTCGATCTGGCGCGCGATCGGCTCGCCGGAGACGTTCCGCCTGATCGAGCTCGGGCCCGGCCGCGGCACCATGATGTCCGACGCGCTGCGTGCGCTGCGCGTGCTGCCGCCGCTCTACCAGTCGCTCAGCATCCACCTCGTCGAGGTCAACCCGGTGCTGCGCGAGAAGCAGTACGCCACGCTGACGGGCGTGCGCAACATCACCTGGCACGATAGCATCGACGACGTGCCCGAGGGACCGGCGGTGATCCTCGCCAACGAATATTTCGACGTGCTGCCGATTCACCAGATGGTCCGCCGCGAGACCGGCTGGCACGAGCGGACGGTCGGGATGGATGCCAATGGCAATCTGTATTTCGCGCCCGCGCCCGAGCCGACACCGCATTTCGAGGTGCTGCTGCCGCCGCTGGTGCGCGCCGCGCCACTCGGGGCAGTGTTCGAATGGCGGCCCGACAACGAGATCATGAAGCTCGCCACGCGGCTGCGCGACCAGGACGGCGCCGCGCTGATCATCGATTACGGCCATCTGCGCAGCGACGCCGGCGACACCTTCCAGGCGATCGCGCGCCACAGCTTCGCCGACCCGCTGAAGAACCCCGGACAGGCCGACGTGACCGCGCATGTCGATTTCCAGGCCCTGGCGCGGGCCGCCGAGGATGTCGGCGCGCGCGTCCACGGACCGGCGACGCAGGGTGACTTCCTCAAGCGTCTCGGCGTCGAGGCCCGTGCGGCCGGGCTGATGGCGAAGGCAAGCCCCGAAGTCTCCGCCGACGTTGCCGGTGCGCTGAAGCGCCTGACCAATTCCGGACGCGGCGGGATGGGCTCGATGTTCAAGGTCATGGCCATCTCCGACCCACGCCTCACCTCGATCGCCGGATTGAGCGATCAGCCTGACGAGACCGAACAATGACATTGGGATCACCGCTGCTGTCGGCCATTCCGGGCCTGCGCCATGCCTTCTTCTCGCGCGAGGGCGGCGTGTCGGAGGGTATCTATGCCGCCCTCAATGGCGGGCTCGGCTCGCGCGACGATCCGGCCAAGGTCGCGGAGAACCGGCGGCGGATGGCGGCGCAGCTCGGCGTGCCGCTCGATCACCTCGTCAGCGTGCATCAGGTTCACTCGCCTGACGTCGTGGCCGTGACCGGTCCATGGAATGGCGCCGTGCGCCCGAAGGCGGACGCGCTCGTCACGCGCACCGAGGGCCTTGCGATATCGGTCACGACGGCCGACTGCGGCCCGATCCTGTTCGTCGATCCCAATGCGCGGGTGATCGGCGCGGCGCATGCCGGCTGGAAGGGCGCGCTGACCGGCGTGCTGGAATCGACCATCGACGCGATGGAGAAGCTCGGCGCCGAGCGCGGCGGTATCGCCGCCGCCATCGGCCCGCTGATCCGCAAGGAGTTCCTACGAGGTCGGCAACGAATTCGTCGAACGCTTCATCGAGGCCGATGCGGAGAACGGCATGTTCTTCATGCCCGCCGAACGCGACGGACACGCGATGTTCGATCTTGCCGGCTTCATCCGCATGCGGCTGGAAAATGCCGGCGTGCTGATGATCGACGATCTCGGCATCGACACCTATTCCGACGAGCGCTGCTTCAGCTACCGCCGCTCCGTGCATCGCAAGGAAGCCGATTACGGCCGGCTCGTTCACGCCATCGCGCTGGAACGGCCGGCGTAATCATCGACCATGCGCGAGCGCCACGAAGCGGGGTTCACCCGTCAACAGCTGCCGACGGCCTGATAGTAGAATACTGTTCCGCCTGCGCCGTCCAATTCGACGTAAACGTCGTACAGCGTGCCTCCGCCGCATTCCTGCCCTCCATAGGAGGAGCCCGGCGCCCGCGCAATGAGACCGCCTGCCGAATCCGATCCCCGCATTCGCATGAGCCGGTTGAACGCCGATCGCCTGAGTGCGGAGGTCTTGTCACCGGACGCCACGAGCGTGCCGGCCTTCGTGCGTGCGAAGGTTTCGATGATGACGAAAGCATCCCGCGCCAGGTGATACTCGTACAGGGCTTCTCCAGCCTTGTTCTTGCCTTTTGCGGCCACGCGCTTGCGAACGTCACCATCCAGCAGCCAGACGATCGGGCCGTCCGGATCGTCGCAGGGACAAGGATCGGTTACACAAACGCACGAGGACAGCAAAACCGGAGAATATCCCTTCAGCCTCAGTGGATGGTCCCCCGGGAGGTCGAGCGGGGCGGCGGCTATCGTGGTCGTGTCGGCTGCGGCAAATTGCTTTTCGAGTTCGTCGGCATAGGATGGCATGACAAATCTCCCGAAACCTAAAATTGCATCAGTATCGATGAATGCCTAAACCGGTTGTCGGTCTGGCTGTATGCGCTGCTTCACATTTTCAGGCGAATTTGTCTGACGGGAAACAAACCCGAATGTCGCGGCTGGATCGCGGATATGCGCTGCACGACGCTGGTCGCCATGGATGCGCGGCCAAACCGCTGACGTCTCAGAGCCGGAAAATCCGCTCAGGTTGGTGGCGTCGTTCGGCAACATGACGGAGCAAGGAATTCGATCCTGGCGCAGCGCTTGAACCGTCGACTGTTAAGCGCTGTGGCCGTCCTGCCCTAGACGTTAAGCCGTTTTAACGATATCGCAGGACGTAATGAGGGAAGCGTCGAACCGCCAGTTTCAAACTGGGACAGCCGTGCGTGCCGCGATCGCATGCTCGTGGCTCGCGATCGCGTGCGCGCTTGGCGGCTGCGCGGCCGGCGGCAATGTGGCCGACTCCTACGCCATGGCCACGCCGGCAAGCAGCGGCGCAACGGTTACGTTCGAATCGATCGACGGCCCGCCGCCCCAGGTGTTCGACCGCATGGTCGGCGTGCTCGACAGCGAGTCCAAGCTGCGCAGCCTGTCGATCGTGTCGCGCCAGGGCGCTGCCGCCTATCGCGTGCGCAGCTATCTGTCGGCTCAGGTGGTGCGCGGCCGCACCATGATCGCGTGGGTGTGGGACGTCTACGACAGCAACCAGCAACGCGCGCTGCGGCTCTCCGGCGAGGAGCCCGCCGGCAAGGCCGGCCGCGACGCGTGGGCCGCCGCCGACGACCTGGTGCTGCGCAAGATCGCCCAGGCCGGGCTCAGTGGCCTGTCCGGCATGATCAATGGCGGCCCGGCGGACGGCCCCGCGCCCGCCCCGGCACCGGACCTCCGCGGGCCCACGGTGGCAAGCGCCCCGGCCGCCGCCGCGCCCGAGACCGTGGCGCTCGGCTATTCCGCCGACTAAACCCCGTTATCGCCCGGGGAAATGCGTTTTTTGCCCAGGAAAACGGCGGCCAAGGCCGGCTAATGGGTTGCCATCGGATGCGCCTGCCTGATATTCCCTCGCGCACCGAAAACCCGCCGGTTCTGTAAGGACTTGAGATGCTGAACGTCGTATCCAGCAAGGCGCGGGGGAAGCATCGATGTCGGCAAAGAACGGATCAATCAAACTCGTCGCCGGCAACTCCAATCCTGCGCTGGCGCAGGACATCGCCAAGGGACTTGGCATCGAACTGACCAAGGCCGTGGTCCGGCGCTTCGCCGACATGGAGATCTTCGTCGAGATCCAGGAGAACGTCCGCGGCTCGGACATGTTCATCCTGCAGTCGACGTCGTTTCCGGCCAACGACAATCTGATGGAACTGTTGATCATCACCGACGCGCTGCGCCGTTCCTCGGCGCGCCGCATCACCGCGGTGGTGCCCTATTTCGGCTATGCCAGGCAGGATCGCAGGTCCGGCTCGCGTACGCCGATCTCGGCCAAGCTCGTCGCCAACCTGATCTCGCACGCCGGCGTCGACCGCGTCATGACGCTCGACCTGCATGCCGGCCAGATCCAGGGCTTCTTCGACATCCCGACCGACAACCTGTTCGCGGCGCCCCTGATGGTGCGCGACATCAAAGAAAAGTTCGACCTCGCCAAGGTGATGGTGGTGTCGCCCGACGTCGGCGGCGTGGCACGTGCCCGCGGCCTCGCCAAGCGCATCAACACCCCGCTTGCGATCGTCGACAAGCGCCGCGAGCGCCCCGGTGAGTCCGAGGTGATGAACGTGATCGGCGACGTCGCCGGCTACAACTGCATCCTGGTCGACGACATCGTCGATTCCGGCGGCACTCTGGTGAATGCGGCCGAGGCGCTGATCGCGCACGGCGCCAAGGAAGTCTCGGCCTACATCACCCACGGCGTGCTGTCCGGCGGCGCCGCCGCGCGCATCGCCTCGTCGCGTCTGAAGGAACTGGTCATCACCAACTCGATCCTGCCGACGGAAGCCGTCAACAAGGCACCGAACATCCGCCAGATCTCGATCGCCGGACTGATTGCCGAAGCGATCGGCCGCACCGCGGCGGAAGAGTCGGTCTCGAGCCTGTTCGATTAAATCGATATTTGCTGTCGTCCCTGCGAAAGCAGGGACTCATAACCACAGGCCTTGTTGTTGCGAAGGCTGTGGCTCCAGCGTTGTCAATCAATTCGCATTGGTGGTTATGGGTCCCGGCTCAAGGCCGGGACGACACCGAGTATGTGGCAGCCACCCCGCTAAAACCCCGGCCGCGGAACGTGGCTCATCAGCGTCCGCGCATAGCCGCCATCGACGATGATCTCCTCACCATTGACGTATGACGAGCGGTCGCTGGCCAGGAACAGGGTCGCGTCCGCCATGTCCTGCGGCGCGCCGATCCGGCGCATCGGCACCACGGCGGTGCGCCGCTCGGTGACCCCTGGCGTGTCGTAGAAGGCCTGGCTCATCGGCGTCACTACAAGGCCGGGGCTCACCACATTGCTGCGGATGCCATGCGGCCCCCATTCGGCGGCGAGTTGCTGCGAGAGCATGACGACCGCGGCCTTGCTGACGCTGTAGGCGCCGCTCTGCCCCTGCGCATTGCTGGCAGCGATCGAGGCGACGTGGATGAGGCTGCCGCGTCCGGCCTTGCGCATCTGGCGGCCGAACGCCTGGGCGCAGATGAAATAGCCGGTGAGATTGACCGCCAGCACCGCATTCCACTCCGCGAGCGGCAGCGTGTCGAGCCCGCCCGGGCGCAGCACCGCCGCTGTGTTGACGAGGATGTCGCAAGCGCCGAGCGTGCGCGCGACGGCGTCGGCGGCTGCCGCGACATTGTCCTCGCTGGTCGTGTCGCAGGTCGCGACGAGATGACCGTCGCCGAACTCGCCAAGCTTTGCCTTGGTCTCCGCGAGGGAGCGCTCGTCGCGATCGAGCGCGGCGACCCTGGCGCCGGCCCGCGCGAAACTGACGGCGGTAGCGCGGCCGATACCGCCGCCTCCGCCAGTGACGACGGCAACGCGGCCCGACAGGCCGAGCCAGTCGGAGGAATGTTGTTCGGTCATGGGGCGCCTCCCGCGCGTTTTGGTTTTATGCCGCAAGCATAGCCGAACGCGCCGCAGGCGAGAGCGATCCCGGCACGCATGCCGGAATCGCTTTTCCGCCGATGCTAGCCGGGAATCCCCGCCGCGACCTGGCCGCGCAGACGCTCGAGGCTGAGCAGCGTGTTGGCGCAGGCTTCCGCGACCTCGATCCCCTTGATGACGAAGTGCTTGCGGAAGAACTCGTAATGCACCTCGGTCTCGTGGAATTGCTGCGGCGTCAGCACCGCCGAGAACACCGGCACCTCGGTGCGCAATTGCACATCCATCAGCGCCTTGATCACGGTGTCGGCGACGAATTCGTGGCGGTAGATGCCGCCATCGACGACGAGCCCCGCCGCGACGATCGCGGTGTAGCGGCGGGTCTTCGCCAGCAGCTGGGCATGCAGCGGGATCTCGAACGAGCCCGGCACCTCGAACACGTCGACATTGGTGATGTGCCGCGCCTCGATCTCCTTCAGGAAGGAGATGCGGCATTCTTCCACCACGTCGCGATGCCAGGACGACTGCACGAAGGCAACGCGCTGCGGCTTTGCGAAGTGCGGATGCTCCGGCGTCGGCGGAATCGCCGGCGTATCGGGAGCGCTTTCTGCCTGGGGGGTTTGGACTTGAGAAGCTTGAACGTCTTGGTCTTGCAACATCTGATTCATGGCTTTCCTCTTTCAGGACCAGAATCAGGGCACACGGACAACGACACGAGCCCACGCGAAAATCGCGTTGGCTGCCGCAACCGTTCTCTTTCATCCGGACTGTGACCGTCGGCTTCGGAATTGCACCGAATCTGCTGACCCTTCCGCCGGCTTCGCGGAGGAAGGCGCTCGCGGGCTTGGGCTCATCACCCTTACCGCCGGTGGGGATTTTCACCCCGCCCTGAGAACTCGGCACGCCCGGGATGGACGTGCCTGACACGAAATATGACCAAAGCGCGACAGCCGGGCAAGGCCTTTGGCATGGGGAAACGGCATGTCCCCATGAGCGCGTTGCGGCTCTGCAAGGTTGATGCGAGGGCCCGACGGCTGATTCACGGGCGCGGCGAAGCGCCGGCAAATGGTTAACAAAGCGTTACGCGAACGCTTAGATTCCGATTTGTTCTCAAAATCACAGATGTGGCGGAGATCAGCTGTGGACGATGCGCGCTTTGGCTGTGGACGGACTCGGCGTGCGGTTGCGCGGATTCCGCAAATCACATCACTTCATCGGCGTCAGGTCCAGGGGCATCCGGAAGCCCGGTCAAGGAACTGCACTCGGCCACGACGCAGTATGTCGCAAGTGCCGGCTTCCGTGTGCGTATCAAGCGATCATAAGAACAAGGTCCGAGACGGCATGTCCCTCCTCGAAAGCATTATCGATTCCCGGAATAACCCGCTTGCGGTGGTCGAAGATATCGCCACCGACAACAACTGGGCGTTCGAGCGTTCCGGCGAAGACGAGGTGACGATCGTCTCCAAGGAGACTGGATCGATTATCAGCTCTCGTTCACCTGGATGGGCGAGATCGAGGCGCTGCATCTCGCCTGCGCCTTCGACATGAAGATGCCGCAGGCGCGCCGCGCCGAGGTGCAGCGGCTGGTCGCTGCGATCAACGAACAATTGTGGGTCGGCCATTTCGATCTGTGGACCCACACCGGCATGGTGATGCATCGTCAGGCGCTGGTGCTGCCCGACGGCCTCACCGCCTCCACCGCGCAGTGCGAGGCCATGGTGGTCAACGCGATCCACGCCTGCGAGCGCTACTACCCGGCGTTCCAGTTCGTGGTGTGGGCCGGCAAGTCGACCGCCGAGGCGATGGCCGCGGCGATGTTCGATACCGAGGGCGAGGCGTAAGGGTTTCGCTCCAGCGCTCCCACACGCTCGGTGTCGTCCCGGCGAAGGCCGGGACCCATACTCCGCGGCCCCTGGGCTTAAGCAAACTGCTTGTGGCTGATCGCGTGCCTCACTAGAACCGCCTGTGGTTATGGGTCCCGGCCTTCGCCGGGACGACGTGAGAGTTTGCGGAGTCACCTGTGAGCACATCCAGCAGCGCACTGACGAATACTTCCGGCACCATCGCGCTCGCGGGCGCGGGCAAGATGGGCGGCGCCATGCTGACCGGCTGGCTCGCGCAGGGCCTTGCACCCGAGCGTGTCGCTGTGATCGACCCGCATCTCTCGCCGGAGATTTCCGCGCTTGCCGCAAAGGGTGTGCGGCTCAATCCGCAAGCGAAGGATCTCGGCACGGTCGACACGCTTGTCGTCGCGGTGAAGCCGCAATCGTTCCGCGACGCCGGCGCCGCGCTGAAATCCTTCGTCGGCCCCTCGACGCTCGTCGTCTCGATCATGGCCGGCACGACCATGTCAGCGCTGGAAGAGGTTGTCGGCGGCGCCGTGGTGCGCGCGATGCCGAACACGCCGGCGGCGATCGGCCGCGGCATCACCGTTGCAGTACCGTCGAAGCGCGTCACCGCCGCGCAGCGCGCGATGACCGATGCGCTGCTGAAAGCGACCGGGCTCGTCGAATGGGTCGACGATGAGAGCCTGATGGACGCGGTGACCGCGGTCTCCGGCTCGGGCCCGGCCTATGTGTTCCTGCTCGCCGAGGAGCTGGCGCGCGCCGGCGTTGCGGCCGGCCTGCCCGAGCAGCTTGCGACCACGCTGGCGCGGGCGACCGTCGCCGGCTCCGGCGAGTTGCTGCATCGCTCGGATCTGCCGTCGGCGACCCTGCGGCAGAACGTCACCTCGCCCGGCGGCACCACCGCCGCGGCGCTCGAGGTGCTGATGGCCAATGACGGCATGCAGCCACTGATGACCCGCGCGATTGCCGCCGCGACAAGGCGCTCAAGGGAGTTGGCGAAGTAACACACTAACAAACCCGTCACCCTGAGGTGCTCGCGCAGCGAGCCTCGAAGGGTGCACGGCCCGCGGCCCATCCTTCGAGACGCGCTACGCGCTCCTCAGGATGACGTTCGAACAAGTGGATTGGCGCGCGACCACGGGTTCGCTTACTGCGGCTGCCCCGATGTCCCGGCCAGCCGCTTGTTGAAGCTCTCGACATTGATCAGACCGCGGGCGTGGCGGCCTTCGCCGAGCTTGCGCGTGCCCTCAAAGGCCTCGACCTCGAAGCGGATCACGCGGCGTTCGACCGCGATCACTTTTGAGGTCGTCCGCACGGTGGCGCCGACCAGCGCTGCGGCGAGATGGCGGATATCGACCTCGGTCCCGACCGTGACCCAGCCGGGCTGCAGCGCGGCGCGAATGGCATCGCCCGACGCCATCTCCATTTCCAGGATCATCATCGGCGTCGCATAGACCATCGGCATGCCGGGCACGAAATGCCCGACGGTGCGCTCCAGCGGCACTACGAGCATGCGCTCGGCGCTCATGCCGATCCTGATGAAGTCGCGTGCGTCCATGGATGCCTTGCTCGTCATTCCGGGGCACGCGAAGCGTGAACCTCAGGTGCGCAATCGCGCATCGGGGAATCTGGAGATTGTTGATCGAGATCCCGGGTTCGCGCTAATGCGCGCCCCGGGGATGACGCGCTTTCGCGCGTCACTTCTTCGCCACAGCCGCGCGCTCGACGAACGACTTGCCGCCCTTCATCTTGTGATGCAGCGGCGCTTCGTTGATCTGGATCACGACCGCGTCGGCATCGACGCCGAGATTCTTCACCAGTGCCTGGGTGATGTCGCGCATCATGCCGAGCTTCTGCTCGTCGGTGCGGCCGGCGGCCATGCTCACGGTGATCTCAGGCATTGTTGCTCTCCCTCTTGTTGTCGCCATGGCCGGGCTCCTCCCGGTCATTCACGTCGCCGCGCATCAAACAAGAGGTGGATGCCCGGCACAAGGCCGGGCATGACGTCACAAGCGAATGGCTATCCCCACGCCACGTCATGCCGCGCCAGGACCTCGCGGACCCTGGCGACCAGATCGGCCTCCGCGCAGGAGAACTGCGCCGGACGCGTTTCACGCCATTCCTGGTTGGAGGCGATCGCAGCCGCGGCCTTGGCGCCTTCGATCAGATCCTTGATCTGCACCTCGCCGCGCGCCTTCTCGTCCGAGCCCTGGATGATCACGCAGGGCGAGTTGCGGCGATCGGCATATTTGAGCTGGTTGCCCATGTTCTTCGGATTGCCGAGATAGAGCTCGGCGCGGATGCCGGCCTGGCGCAACTGCGCGACCATCTTCTGGTAGTCGGCGACACGATCGCGGTCGAACACGGTGACGACGACAGGGCCGAACTCGGCCCGCGTGTCGAGCTCGCCGAGCATCGTCAGCGCCGCCTGCAGGCGCGACACCCCGATCGAGAAGCCCGTTGCCGGCACCGGCTCGCCGCGGAAGCGCGAGACCAGGCCGTCATAGCGGCCACCGCCACCGACCGAGCCGAATCGCACCGGGCGCCCCTTCTCGTCCTTGGTGTCGAGCAGCAGCTCAACCTCGTAGACCGGGCCGGTGTAGTATTCGAGGCCGCGAACAACGGTGGGATCGATGCGGATGCGATCCGCGCCATAGCCGGACGCCGCGACCAGCTTGGCGATCTCCTCGAGCTCGCTCACGCCGGCCTGACCAACTTCGCTCTTCGCCAGATAGGTCTCCGCCGCAGCAATCGCCTCTCGCCAATCGTCGCGCTGCTGCGTGACGGCCAGGACGATATCGGCATCCGCGGGGCTCAGGTCGGCGCCCTTGGTAAAGTCGCCCTTGCCTTCTTCGCCGCCATCCCATCGTCCGGCACCAAGCAGCTTGCGAACCTCGTCGGCGGGAAATTTGTCCAGCTTGTCGATCGCGCGCAGCACCGTGAGACGGCGGCCCGCATTCTCCTCACCGCCGAGGCCGATCGCCTCGAGCACGCCGTCGAGCACCTTGCGGTTGTTCACCTTCACGACATAGGAGCCGCGCGGAATGCCGAGCGCTTCCATCGTGTCGGCCGCCATCATGCAGATCTCGGCGTCGGCCGCCGGCGTCGCCGAGCCGACCGTGTCGGCGTCGAACTGCATGAACTGGCGGAAACGGCCGGGACCCGGCTTCTCGTTGCGGAAGACGTAACCGAAGCGATAGGACCGATAAGGCTTCGGCAGCGCGTCGAAGTTTTCCGCGACATAGCGCGCGAGCGGCGCGGTGAGGTCGTAGCGCAGCGATATCCACTGCTCGTCATCGTCCTGGAACGAGAACACGCCCTCGTTGGGACGGTCCTGGTCGGGCAGGAACTTGCCGAGCGCGTCGGTGTATTCCATCGCCGGCGTCTCCACCGGCTCGAAGCCGTAGAGCTCGTAGACGGCGCGGATCTTCTCGACCATCGCCCGCGTGGCATTGATCGCGGCCGGGCCGCGATCTTCCAGCCCGCGCGGCAGGCGCGCCTTCAGTTTCTGGGGTTTCTTGGGTTTCTCGGCCATGTCATGCGCTGCAAGGTCTGTAAGCCGCGGTAGCTTACAAATAGAACGCCGGGTTACCAGCCGAGGCGGCGCGGAGCAAGGTATCCGGCCGCTCTTACCTCGCCCCGCTTGCGGGGAGAGGTCGGAATTCAAGCGTAGCTTGAATTCCGGGTGAGGGGAACTCTCCGCGAGCCGGTCTCTTACCATGTTTGCGGAAGCAGCCCCTCACCCCACCCTCTCCCCGCAAGAGCGGGGCGAGGGAGCGAGAGAGTGCCTACCGTACAGCCCGCGCGTCAGGCGACGTTCCTGATCCAGTTATGCGGGTCGTTGGTGCGACCGTACTGGATGTCGACCAGCTTCTTGCGCAGGCCCATGGCGACCGGGCCGGCCACGCCGCCGCTGATCTGGAAATCGCCGCTCGCCGAGCACACCTTGCCGATCGGCGAGATGACGGCCGCGGTGCCGCAGGCGAACGCCTCCTTCAGCTTGCCGCTGGCGGCGTCAGCGCGCCATTGCTGGATCGTATAGGGCTCCTCGCGCACGCGCGTGCCGGCATCCTTGGCAAGCGCGATGATCGAGTCGCGGGTGATGCCGGGCAGGATGGTGCCGAGCGGCGGCGTCAGCAGCGAGCCGTCGTCGAACGCGAAGAACACGTTCATGCCGCCGAGCTCCTCGATGTAGCGGCGCTCGACCGCATCGAGGAACACGACCTGGTCGCAGCCCCGTTCGATCGCCTCGGCCTGCGCGCGCAGGCTGGCGGCGTAGTTGCCGCCGCACTTGACGGCACCGGTGCCGCCGATTGCGGCGCGGGTGTAATTCTCCGACACCCAGATCGACACCGGCGCAGGGCCGCCCTTGAAATAGGAACCGACCGGCGAGGCGATGACCGAGAAGATGTATTCGGCCGACGGCTTCACGCCGAGGAAGACCTCGCTCGCGATCATGAAGGGCCGCAGATAGAGACTGCCCTCGCCGCCCGGGATCCAGGCGCGATCGATCCGCACCAACTGCTCGACCGCATCGATGAACAAATCCTCGGGCAACGGCGCCATCGCCATGCGCTCGGCCGAATCATGGAAGCGGCGGGCGTTGGCGTCCGGCCGAAACAGGTTCACGCCGCCGTCGTCGCGCTTGTAGGCCTTGAGACCTTCGAAAATTTCCTGGGCGTAGTGCAGCACCGCGCCGGCCGGATCGAGCGGAAAATTCGCGCGGGCCTCGACGCGGGCGCTGTGCCAGCCCTTGCCCTGGCTGTAGCGGACGATCGCCATGTGATCGGTAAAGACCCGGCCGAAGCCGGGGTCCACGAGCTTCGCCGCGCGATCCTTGTCGGATGTCGCATTCGGCGAAGGCTGGATATCAAATTTCAAAGTCATTTTTCTTGCTTTCCGCTGTCGGAACCGGCGCGATACCCGGCGCCGGCCTGTTTCCCCGGAGCCATCAGGCTCCGGCTGGCCCGAACTTCACCACCGCCGGCCGCGCCGGCGGCTTCCATCGCCAACATGCCGTTTAGACATGCTTTTGCGGAATGCTGAAGTCCAGTATGTTTGCCGAAATGCCGCTCGACAATCGCACGGTAGTCCAATTTGCGGCCCAAACCGCCTCACAGGCTCGTTCAGGCCGCCTTAAACGCTGTCGAGGACAAAACGACCTAATGTTTCGTCGTGACAGGCAGTTTTGTAACATTGAACCCAAGATACGTCAATATGACTGACATAAATTTCTCAGGCATGGCTGCCAAGCCCAATTCGCAGGGAGACGACAACGCTCCTGGGGCGGGGGTACGCGACCTGCGCTGGGACATCATCGAGCTGTTGTTCTTCGCCTACCGCGACTTTGTCGGCGATGCCGACCAGGAGCTGGAGGCGTTCGGCTTCGGCCGCGCCCACCACCGTGTCATTCACTTCGTGACCCGCTATCCGGGGCTGAAGGTCGCCGACCTGCTCGACGTCCTGCGCATCACCAAGCAGTCGCTCGGGCGCGTGCTCAAGCAGCTCCTGGACGAGGGCTACATCGTGCAGAAGACCGGCAACAACGACCGCCGGCAGCGCCTGCTCTACGCCACCCCGAAGGGCGAGGCGCTGGTCGCCAAGCTCGCGGGGCTGCAGACCGACCGCATCAACCGGGCGGTCGCCGGCATCGATCCGGCCGGCGTCGAGACGGTTCGCCAATTCCTCCGCGCGATGATCGACCGCGACGATCCCGACAAGGTGCTCGAAGCGATCTTCGGCGGCGGCAGAAAAACGAGGGAGTGAGCTGGTGCAGGCTGCAACCATGATGCGCGCGCCGGTCGAGCCGGCCGACGACGCGCCGCATCTTCTGCTTGTCGACGACGACCGCCGCATTCGCGACCTGCTGTCGCGCTTTCTTTCCGGCGAAGGCTACCGGGTCACGACGGCAATGAGCGCCACCGATGCGCGCGCCAAGCTGCTCGGGCTGCATTTCGACCTGCTGATCCTCGACGTGATGATGCCCGGCGAGAACGGCTTCGACCTCGCCCGCTTCATCCGCAGCTCCTCGACGGTGCCGATCATCATGCTGACCGCCCGCCACGAGGCGGAAGCCCGCATCGAGGGCCTGCAGATCGGCGCCGACGATTATGTCGCCAAGCCATTCGAGCCGCGCGAGCTGGTACTCCGGATCGGCAATATCCTCAAGCGCACCGCGCCGCCGCAGGTCGCGGTCGTCGAGCAGATCGCGTTCGGCCCCTATATTTTCCACATCGAGCGCAGCGAACTGCGTCAGGGCGAGGAGATCATCCACCTCACCGATCGCGAGCGCGAGATGCTGCGCATCCTCGCCAGCGCGCCCGGCGAGACCGTCCCCGCGCCGAGCTGACCTCCGGCGGCACCGTCAACGAACGCGCGGTCGACGTGCAGATCAACCGCCTGCGCCGCAAGATCGAGCACGATCCCGCCAATCCGCTGTTTCTGCAGGCGGTGCGCGGCATCGGCTATCGCCTAGTGGCTTCGCCCTGAGCATGACCCAGAAAGTAGCCCGCATGAGCGAAGCGATATGCGGGGTTGGCAAGCCCCGGATATCGCTTCGCTCATCCGGGCTACGAAATCCCATCGCTCTATAAGTATCGAACATGAGCACGCTCGACTCCGGCCTGACCCTGATCCGCAACGCCTCGCAACGCGTCTCGAAGGCGAACGGCTGGATGGGCAACGCGTTCAAGAGCTGGATGCCGACCGGCCTCTATGCCCGCGCGCTGCTGATCATGATCGTGCCGATGGTGATCCTGCAGACCGTGGTGGCGTTCGTGTTCATGGAGCGGCACTGGAACACGGTGACGCGGCGCCTGTCGGCCGCGGTGGTGTCCGATATCGCCGCGCTGATCGACGTCTACAAGAGCTACCCGCAGGACAAGGACCGCGCGCAGCTTCGCCGCATCGCCCAGAAACTGCAGCTGGTGGTCGACTTCCTTCCCGCCGGCGACATGCCGCCGCCGGGGCCGAAGCCGTTCTTCTCGCTGCTCGACCAGACGCTGTCGGTGCAGCTCGGCCGCCAGATCAGCCGCCCGTTCTGGATCGACACCGTCGGTAAATCCAATTTGGTCGAGATCCGCGTGCAGCTCGACAATTCGGTGATGCGGATCTTCGCCCAGCGCAGCGCGGCCTACGCCTCCAATTCGGAGATCTTCATCTTCTGGATGCTCGGCACCTCGACGATCCTCCTGATCGTCGCCGTGCTGTTCCTGCGCAACCAGATCAAGCCGATCCTGCGGCTCGCCGACGCCGCCGAAAGTTTCGGCAAGGGCCGCGAGGCGCCGAACTTCCGGCCGCGCGGCGCGCGCGAGGTGCGGCGCGCGGCGCAGGCCTTCATCGAGATGAAGGCGCGCGTCGAACGTTCGATCGAGCAGCGCACCGCGATGCTCGCCGGCGTGTCGCACGATCTGCGCACCATCCTGACCCGCTTCAAGCTCGAGCTTGCCCTGATCGGCGAAGGCCCCGAGATCGACGCGATGCGCAAGGACGTCGACGAAATGTCGATGATGCTGGAGGATTATCTCGCCTTCGCGCGCGGCGATTCCGGCGAGGTCGCGCAGCCGACCGACATGGCGTTGGCGCTGGAGGAATTGCGCGGCGACGCCGAACGCCACGGCCACACCGCAACCGTTGCATTCCACGGCCTGCCCGTCGTCACGGTGAAGCCGGCCTCGTTCAAGCGCTGTCTCGCCAACCTCGTCTCCAACGCGGCGCGCCACGCCAACACCATCTCGATCACCGGCCATCGCGACCATCGCTATCTCAACGTCACGGTCGACGACGACGGGCCGGGCATCCCCGCCGACATGCGCGAGGAAGTGTTCAAGCCGTTCCTGCGGCTCGACGATGCCCGCAACCAGGACGAAGGCGGCACCGGGCTCGGGCTTGCGATCGCCCGCGACATCGCCCGCTCGCATGGCGGCGACATCATGCTCAGCGAAAGTCCGATGGGCGGCCTGCGCGCCGTCGTGCGGGTGCCCGTGTAACAGCGTTTTCGAGCGAAGTGGACGCCGGTTCGCGTGAAGAAAACGCGTCCAAACAACAAATTCGAGCTACCAGCGGTAGGACAAGGTGCCGATGACCTGCCGCCGTTCGCCGGCATAACAGTAACCGGACTGGCAGGTCTGGTAGTGCGTGTCGAACAGATTGGTCGCGTTGACGCGCATCGTGGCGCCGAGGAAGCGCCGGTCCAGCTTGCCCAGATCGTAATCGATCACCGCATCGAACAACGTCGTCGCAGCGTTCTGGAACGTGTTCTGGTCGTTACCGAAGTTCGTGCCGATATAACGCACGCCGAGACCAAGCCCGAGGCCTTCGACGGGCACGCCGGACTGGAACGTATACTTGCCGAAGGCGGCGAAGGAATTCCTCGGAATGCCGGAGAGCTCATTGCCGGTCGTATCGGGATTGCCCTGCGTGATCACGACGTTGAGATGGGTGTAGGCGGCGGTGAGATCAAATCCCTGCTTGAGCGCGAGCTTCGCCTCGAGCTCCACACCCTTGGATTCGACCCGCCCGGTCGCTGCCTGGAATGCCATGTTGTTCGGATCGGTACGCAGCACATTGTCCTGCGTGATGTCGAACACCGCGGCGGTCAACAGCACCGGAACGTTCGGCATCTGGTACTTGATGCCCACTTCCTTCTGCTCGCCGGTGGTCGGCCTGAACGGCAATCCGGATGCGTCGACGCCGACCTGCGGGGCGAATGCCGTCGCGTAGCTGATATAGGGCGCAATGCCGTTGTCGAAGACGTAGCTCAGGCCCGCACGGCCCGTGAAGGCGGTGGCCTTCTGCGTTGACGGCACGCCGTCGAGACCCGCGGTCGTGGTCTGCGACACCCAGCTCTGGCGGCCGTTGAGCGTCAGAATAAAGCCTCCGAGCTTGGCCTGCTCCTGCGCATAGACACCGACCTCGTCGGTCGACTGCTTGTTGAAGATCGAGAATGCCGGCGTCGCGATGGCCTGGGCGCCGTAGTTCATGGTCAGGAGATTGAGGTCCGGCGCCGGCCCGTAGCCGATCTTGTCGTTGTAGTAGGAGTGGCCGTAGTCGACGCCGAACAGCACGGTATTCTTGATCGCGCCGAGCATGAACTTGGCCTCGGCCTGATTGTCGAGCGTCACCGTGTTGAAGCTGTCCAGGATCCGCCAGGCGGACCGCGACGCCAGGTTGGTGCTGCTGTCGATCGAATCGATCTGGGTGTATTTCGCGTCGACGTCGACCTGGTAGAAGCGGAAGTTCTGCCGCACCGTCCACACATCGTCGACATTGTGCTCGAACGCGTAGCCGATGCGATATTGCTTCTGATCCATCGCGCTGAACGCCGGATCATTCGAGTAGATGTTGGTCAATTGTCCGTCGGGCGTGCGGAAGTTGCCGATGCTTGCGGCGGTTCGGCTGCTTTGATATTCGCTCAGGATGGTGAAGGACGTGTCGGCGTCGGGCCGCCAGGTCAGCGCCGGCGCGATATAGGCGCGATCATCGTCGTTGCCCGGATACCAGGTCTTTGCGTCGCGAAGCAGACCCGTCAGCCGGTAGTACAGCTGATCGCTGCCGGGCACCGGACCACCGACATCGAAACTGCCCTGGTAACGGTCGTAGGTGCCGCCCTGCAGCTGCACCTCACCGAATGCCGTCAACGGCGGCCGCTTGGTCGTGACATCCACGATGCCTCCCGGAGAGCCGAGGCCATAGAGGCCCGAGGCTGGTCCGCGGAGGATCGACACGCTGTCGAGACCGTAAGGTTCGATCTTGGGAATTGCGAAGTTGCCGCCGCTCTGACGCAGGCCGTCGCGATAGATCCCTGTATAGGTCGCGTCGAAGCCACGGATGTAGAAACTATCGAACCTTGGATCATAGCCGAACGCCGTGGTCGTCACGCCGGGCGTGTAGCTGACGGCGTCCTTGAGCGTCTGAACGTTGCGATCCCTTAGCTCCTTTTGCGTCACGACCGAAAGCGACTGCGGCGTTTCGATCAGCGCTGTGCTGGTCTTGGTGCCGGCCGTGCTCGCGGTTGCAACGTACCCCGTGGTCGTACCGATCGCGCTTCCTGTGCCTTGCGACCGCGGAGCCTGGCTCCGGGCGGGCGCCGCGGCACTGCGGCGCCGGTTCGCCGCGACCGCCCGCGAAGTCCTGGTGTTCTGGCTTGAAACGACGGCACCGCGCTTCCTTGCGGCGCCAGGTTCATCCACCGTCACTGCGGGAAGTTCGCTGACATTGCTCTGCGGAGGACTTGTCTGCGCCTGAGCGCTGGCGACGTCTGCACCCATTGGCACAAGTATGACCGAACCGAGTAGCGCCGCATTGATCGCAGCCGTTGATGCAAGCAAGCCGCGCTTGCTCCGCAACGAAGCCATTCCCACCGAACAAATCCCCACATTGCCTTACGCCGACATCGATCGAGTCGCGTTTGCGACAAGGCCGACATCGATTGGGGCGGACTTCTATCGGCGGGATGATCGAAATTCCACACGCGCAAGATAGAATCGATGGAAGCAGCAACGAAGCGCAACACTGGAGTGATTCAAGATGCGCATCACTGGAACGATTCAAAACGACATGTTGGCGCGTCAGGCTTTCGACACGACGAATGCGATGCGCGTCGTCTCTCGCAGAGAGTCTCTCGAACGCGAGGTACGCGGCGATCATTCAATGACGTTGCATCCCGTCGACGTCATCACGCGCCGAGGAGCACACGAACGCGGTGAACCGTCATCCCCGCGCAAAGGCTTCGCCTTTGCGCGGGGGTGACGGGGTGGGACCGGATGGATTGCACATCGCCTCAGCGCAAGATTGCTTTGCAATTTTGTCGCGAGCTACTCGAAGTGATGGTGGTGCAAGCTGCGCAGCCTCTCAGCATGCGAGGCGATGCATTCGGGCGCGCGGCAACAGCCGGATGCGCTGCGCGCTACTTCTGCTTGGGCAGGAGGCCCTTCAGCTTTTCCATGTCCTTGACGTTCATCTTCATGCCGCCGGGCATGATGATGTCGCCGGCCTTCTGGTCGCTCTTGCAGGCGCCGAGCCATTTCGCCTCGATGGTCATCGTGGTGTCGCGCGAGCCGGCCGCGCCGCCCTCGGCATGCGAGGTGCTCTTCACCGTGTAGGCGGAATTGAAATCGCCGACGATCTCGGCATGGCTCTGCATCGTCATGCCGGCGACGCTGCAGACGCTGTCGCTGACATAGCCGGTCGCGGTCTTCTGGATATCCTGCTTCGAGCAGACTTCCTTGGCCATCGGCGAGGCCGCCGCGCTCATCTCCTTGTCGGTGGTCTCGTCGGTGCAGTGCTGCATGGTGATTTCCGGCATCGGCCCGCCGGTGCGCACCATCTTCATCTCCCACAGACCGGCCTTGCGGATCGGCAGGTCGACGGCACTTGCGGCGCCAGCGGACAGGACAAGGCACACAGCCGAACCAAGCAAGGCAAGCTGTCGGGTCATGCGGTCGGCTCCCGGCTGAACGATCGAAAGATCCGGTGCGCGCTCAGTAGAGCGTGCGCAGCGGCCTCTGGGCTGCGCCATAGGGCACCCAGCGACAGGCGAAAGAGATGTAGCCGCCCGGATAGTTCTGCATCGCAAGGAACTTAACCACCTTGCCGTAGGAGGCGCAGTGATCGACTGCGAGTTGCCGGGCGTCGCTCTGGGTCGCCAGCGTATAGGCGATGATACCGCCGGTATCATTGCCCTTGAACGGCGGTACCGGCTGCATCCAATCCGCCCGCGCCGGCACAACGGCCAGCATCCCGCAAACGGCAACCAGGCACGCGGCCAATTTCCTTCGCATCGCAGACTCCATTTCGCTTCGAGCCAACATAGAGTGCGCCGGCGACCGTGAAAAGAACGAGCCGGCTCCCCAAAGTGGACTTCTCCGCAGGTGTTGCCGCCCTGCACTTGACCTTGCCGGGGCTTCGCGGCACCGTCCGCGGCATCGGATAATCGGGTGGATTCCCATGCGCAACCTGTTCAACTCCCGCAATAAACTCGGCCGCAAGCTCGGCCTCGGCGCCGCACTCGTGGTCGGCCTGCTGGCTTTCGGGGGTACGGCCCAGGCCGCCAATCCGCTCGAAATGAACTTCTGGCTGTCCGGCCCGCGCTATGACGGCAATGTGGCCCCATGCGAGAAGGCCCTGACGGTCATCAGCACGCAATTCCAGGAAAAGGAAGCCACCTTCTGGAATTCGCCGCTCGTGATCACCGGCTTCAACGGGATCACGAAACCGCCTTCCGCCCCTGGCAGTCCGACAATATCCCGCGCCGTTATTGCACGGGCGAGGCGATGCTGAGCGACGGCAAAGTGCGCAAGGTGCACTATTCGATCATCGAGGACGGCGGCTTTGCCAGCATCAATCAGGGCGTCGAATGGTGCGTCGCGGGGCTCGACCGCAACTGGACCTATAACCCGTCCTGCAAGGCCGCGCGGCCCTGATCTCCGACCAGATTGCTAAAGCAGGAGCCGCCGCCATTTGGACGGCGGCTTTTTGTTCTTGAAATGTTCTCGCGGCCTGCTAGGCTCTGGGCGGTCGAGTGAGGGAGCGTTTGATGCCTCGGTTGGACACGATTTCCCGATTTTTGATTTCGGTTGCCATTATTCTGTGCGGTGCGGTCGGGGCGTCGGCCCAGGATCGCCGCCAGAATGCGCCCGGTGAGTTCGATTTCTATGTGCTGTCGCTGTCGTGGTCGCCCTCGTTCTGCGAGGCGGCGAGCGAGCGCGGCAACAACGGCCGCGGCACGCAGGCGCAATGCGGCGGACGGCCCTATTCCTTCGTGGTGCACGGCCTGTGGCCGCAATATGAGCGGGGCTTTCCGGAATACTGCCAGCGGCCTTCGCCGCAACTCGCCCGCAGCATCATGAGCTCGATGCTCGACCTGATGCCGGCGCCCGGGCTGATCTACAACGAGTGGGACAAGCACGGCACCTGCTCCGGTCTCGGCGAGCGCGCCTATTTCGAAGCCATCCGCAAGGCCCGCGCCACGGTGAAGATCCCCGAGGAATTCCTGCAATTGTCGGAGCCGAAGACGGTCGCGCCCGACGAGCTGGAGACGGCATTCATCAAGGTCAATCCGGGCCTCAGCAACTCCGCGATCTCGGTGACCTGCGACAGCAAGCGGCTCAGCGAGGTGCGAATCTGCCTCAGCAAGGATCTGCAATTCCGCTCCTGCGAGGAAATCGACCGCCGCGCCTGCCGCCGCGATCAGGTGCTGATGCCGCCGGTTCGCGGCGGCTGAAACTCTGGGTCATGGCCGGCAGACGCGCGCTGCGCGTCGTCGCGCAGCATGTCCCGGCCACCTGCGCCATCGCGAAACAAGCAAGATAAGGCGCAGATGCCCGGGAGCCGGCTACGCCAAGGCTTCGCCGAGCTCGGACGTTACCCGCCGAAGCTTTAGCGAAGGCCGGGACAAGCCCGGGCATGACGAGTACAACATGCGCACCCTTTGGGAGCGCAGCACGATCATCACATGAACTACCGTCACGCCTTTCATGCCGGCAGCTTTGCCGACGTCATCAAGCACATCGTGCTGGTGCGCATGCTCACCTATCTGCAGGACAAGCCGGCGCCGTTCCGCGTCATCGACACCCATGCTGGCGCCGGTCTCTATGATTTGACGTCGAGCGAAGCGCAGCGCGGCGGCGAATGGCTCACCGGCATCGCGCGGCTGATGCAGGCGCGGCTCTCCGACCAGGCATTGCCGCTGATCGCGCCCTATCTCGACATCGTCAGGGCATTCAATCCGAAAGGCGAGCTGAAAGCCTATCCTAGTTCGCCGTTGATCGCGCGGGCGCTGCTGCGTCCGCAAGATCGCCTCACCGCCTGCGAGATCGAACCGACGGCGCGCAAACAACTGATCGAACGCGCTGCGACGCGACGCGCAAGCGCGCGTCGTCGATCTCGACGGCTGGATGGCGCTGCCCGCATTCGTGCCGCCGAACGAACGGCGCGGCCTGGTGCTGATCGATCCGCCGTTCGAAGCGAAGGACGAGTTCGAGCGGCTGGCCAGTGCTTTCACGGAAGCGTACGCGAAGTGGCCGACCGGCTCGTATCTTTTGTGGTACCCCGTAAAAACCCGGAGAGCCACCGATGAGCTAACGCGCAGTGTGGCTGCTGCAGCAGCAAGCAGCCGGCCCGCCGGCAAATGCCTGCGATTGGAATTCAGTGTGGCACCGCAAGAAGCAGGCGCAGGCCTCGTTTCCACAGGGCTTTTGCTGGTGAATCCGCCGTGGACGCTGGCGAATGAGTTGAAGATCATCCTGCCCGAACTCGAGAAGCCGCTCGGTCAAGGCGGCGCGGGACGCTTCAAACTCGAGACGCCTAAACCATGATCGACAACCTCCTACTGAAAAGTTCAATTTTGAGCATAGGCAATTTGCGCGGAACCGTATTATGCTCATCCTGTTACGACTGGCTTTACGTTCCGCTTCCGCGAATGGTTGCGGCGGAGTGACAAGGCCGAAATAAATCCAGGCAGACCGGCGGCGTGACGCCGGCCTGTTCAGGTGGCCAAGCTTCCGACAAGCGAATGTCGGTCAACCGCTACGCGGCGTGCGCGTAGCGGTGGAGCAATACGGGGGAGGAGTTTCCCGATGGCCATGACTGGGACAGTCAAGTTCTTCAACGGAGAGCGTGGCTACGGCTTCATCAAGCCTGATGATGGCGGCCGCGATGTGTTCGTTCACATCACAGCTGTCGAGCGTGCAGGATTGAAGGACCTGACTGAAGGACAACGCATTACGTTCGAGGTTGAGCCCGACAAGAAGGGCAAGGGCCCGAAGGCGGTCAACCTGGTGGTCTCATGACGAGCGCTCGCGATGCGCGGCTCGGAATGAACACCGAATGAGGCGTTGCGTGTGAGTTGGCTGCCGAGCGCGTGGCTGGCGCTCGCTGGATGACCACCTGCATGATGCGGACGCGACCGGCGGAGCCGCATATCCCACACGTGCGGCCCACCGATTGGATTCGCGCACGCCGCGGCGTGTATACGGCCGTGCGCGACGTTGAGATCATCAACACAAAGAAAAACCCGGCCGTGCAAGGCGCGGCCGGGAGTTAATGGTCGACGTTTTCTTGTTCTCAGAAGTGATAGTTGATGCCGGCGCGAACCAGGCTGAAGCTGTAGCCGTTCGACACGCCACCGGTGATCGTGAAATTGCTGTTGGCAAGGTCGACGTAGAGATACTCGATCTTGGCGCTCCAGTGCGGGGCAAAGCCCATTTCGGCGCCGGCACCGACGGTGAAGCCCGCATTGGTGTGGCTCTCCGTGATGCCGAACGTCTCGCCGCGCAGTTCGCCGAAGGCGAGACCGCCGGTCGCGTAGAACAGCACGTTGTTGACCGCATAGCCGGCGCGGCCGCGCACCGTGCCGAACCACGGGTTGGAGAACTTCCACGGCGCGAACCGGTCGTCGGCTGTGGTGCCCTGGATATCGGCCTCGATACCGAACACCCAGGGGAGCCGTTCTGGAAGTTGTAGCCGGCCTGTACACCGCCGACGAAACCGGACGGCTTGGTCGGGTTGTTCTCCACCGAGCCCCAGCCATAGCCGACATTGCCGCCGAGATAGGGGCCGGCCCAGCTATAGGCATTGAGCGGCTGATAGACGGTATAGGGCGATCCGTAGTTGAGATCGGCCGACGCCGCCGAGGTCGTCCAGCCTGCAACGATCAGTGCCAGCGCACGCGCAACAAACCGGGTCATTGGTACTCTCCAGAACGCAACTGCCGCAGCCCGCCGGCCAGGGCCGGCGTGGTTACGGAATTCCACTTTTTTCGCTAAGGTTTATCGAGAGTTTTAAGTTAAAGGGCTGTTAAGCCCGGTTACCGGCCCGCTCATCAGTCTTAACAAGGTGTTACGCACCCCGTCCCGGGATGCGCGCGGGGGCCGGTAACCTCCTGCAATCGAGGTGCTTTTTGTTGGTACCGTCAGCGCTGGCGACCGGTCGCCCAAGCACTTAGTTTACGGCCCATGGTTCACGATTCTCCCGAGCGTCCGACGCCGGCCCCCAAGGTTGACTCCAAGGCTGCCCCCAAGCCACGGCGCGGTTCAAAGTCCGACCTGCCACAGGACGATCTGGCGCTCGATACAAGCGACGTCGATCCCGAAACCTCCGCCGCCGAGGAGGAGGACGAGGCACGCCTGCCCGAGGCTTCGGAGGACGCCGCCGAGGCGATCGCCGAGGGCACGCTCTCGGTCGGGCATGCCGCGATCGAGAACGCGGTCCGCCTCGCCCCGACCTCGCCCGGCGTCTATCGCATGCTCAACGCCGCCAACGACGTGCTCTATGTCGGCAAGGCGAAGAACGTCAAAAAGCGGCTGTCGTCCTATGCGCGGGCCAACGCGCCGCTGCCGGCGCGCATCCTGCGCATGATCGCGGCGACCACGCAGGTCGAGATCGTCTCGACCATGACCGAGACCGAGGCGCTGCTGCTCGAAGCCAATCTGATCAAGCAGCTCCGTCCGCGCTTCAATGTGCAGCTGCGCGACGACAAGTCGTTTCCCTATATTCTGATCACCGGCGACCATTGGGCGCCGCAGATCCTCAAGCATCGCGGCGCGCAGTCGCGGCCCGGGCGCTATTTCGGGCCGTTCGCCAACGCCGGCGCGGTCAACCGCACCATCACGGCGCTGCAGCGCGCGTTCCTGATCCGCTCCTGCACCGACGGCTTCTTCGAAAGCCGCAGCCGGCCCTGCCTGCTCTATCAGATCAAGCGCTGCGCCGGCCCCTGCACGCGCGAGATCGACTTCCCCGGCTATAGCGAACTGGTGCGCGAGGCGACCGAATTCCTCTCCGGCCGCAGCCACGCCGTGAAGGAGCTGCTCGCGGCCGAGATGGAGAAGGCCTCCGGCGAGCTCGAGTTCGAAACCGCGGCGCTGTACCGCGACCGTCTCGCGGCGCTGTCGGCGATCCAGTCGCAGCAGGGCATCAATCCGCGCACGGTCGAAGAGGCCGATGTGTTCGCAATCCACCAGGAGGGCGGCTACTCCTGCGTCGAGGTGTTCTTCTTCCGCACCGGCCAGAACTGGGGCAACCGCGCCTATTTCCCGAAGGCCGAGAAGAGCTTCACGCCCGAGGAGGTGCTGTCCTCGTTCCTCGCGCAATTCTACGACGACAAGCCGCCGCCGAAGCTGATCCTGCTCTCGCACGAGATCGAGGAAAGCGCGTTGCTCGCCGACGCGCTGTCGGTCAAGGCCGGATCCAAGGTCGAGGTCACCGTGCCGAAGCGCGGCGAGAAGAAGGAGCTGATCGGCCACGCGCTCACCAACGCGCGCGAGGCGCTCGGCCGCAAGCTCGCCGATACCGCGACGCAAAGCCGGCTGCTGGAGGGCATGGTCTCGACGCTCGGCCTGCCGCACACACCCAAGCGGATCGAGGTCTACGACAACAGCCACATCCAGGGCACCAACGCGGTCGGCGCGATGATCGTGGCGGGACCCGACGGGTTCATGAAGAACCAGTACCGCAAGTTCAACATCAAGTCCGAAGGGCTGACGCCGGGCGACGATTACGGAATGATGCGCGAGGTGCTGGAACGCCGCTTCAAGCGGTTGCTGAAGCCGCCGGAGGGCGAGGCCGCAGCCAAGACGAAAGCGGATGACGATTCGTTCCCGCAATGGCCCGACCTCGTCATCATCGACGGCGGCCGCGGCCAGCTCAACGCGGTCCGGGAGATTTTCCAGAATCTCGGGCTGACCGAGGTCTCGCTGATGGCGGTGGCCAAGGGTCCGGAGCGCGATGCCGGGCGCGAAACCCTGTTCATGCCCGACCGCGAGGCCATCAAGCTGGAGCCGCGCGACCCGGTGCTGTATTTCATCCAGCGGCTGCGCGACGAGGCCCACCGCTTCGTGATCGGCTCGCACCGCAAGCTGCGCAAGAAGGACATCCGCGAGGCCGGACTGCAGGAGATCCCGGGCATCGGCCCGTCCCGCAAGCGTGCCTTGCTGCACCACTTCGGAACGCTCAAGGAGATCGAGCGGGCCTCGATCGCCGACCTCGGCAAGGTTCCCGGCGTCAGCGCCGAGAGCGCCCGCAAGATTTTCGAGTTTTTCCACGCCCAGCCGGGTTAAACCAAAGGCGAGTCATCAGGGCGTCGCCTGCGACAGGGCATCTAGGGCATGATGCGGAAAAGTGTGAGGCAGTTATCCGAAAAGATCATGCTTGAACAACGAGCTAAGGCGCTATGACGATGCAGCGCAATCTGGTCGCGCTTGACGCGCCCGCACGGTTGACCTTCTCGCTTCAGCGGTATTGGTAGAACGGATGAACATCGCCACGACCCGGGGACAGACCAAGACCATGTCCCTCCCGAATATCCTGACCTACGCCCGGATCGCCGCGATCCCGGTGGTGATCGGCTGCGTCTACTGGCAATCGATCCTGGACGGCCCGTTGTGGCTGCGCTGGGTGGCGCTGGCCGTGTTCATTGCGGCGGGAATCACCGACTATCTCGACGGCTATTATGCCCGGATGTGGGACCAGCAGTCCGCCTTCGGCCGGATGCTCGATCCGATCGCCGACAAGCTGCTGGTCGCTTCCAGCCTGCTGATGCTGGCCGCCGACAATTCGATCCATGGCTGGACGTTGTGGGCGGCGATTGTGATCCTGTGCCGCGAGATCCTGGTCTCGGGCCTGCGCGAATATCTCGCAGGGCTCAGGGTCAGCGTTCCCGTGACCAAGCTGGCGAAATGGAAGACGACGATCCAGCTGGTGGCGATCGGCTTTCTGATTGCCGGCGAAGCGGGCGAGCAGGTCTTCCCGGCCACCACCCTGATCGGCATCGTACTGCTCTGGATGTCGGCGATCTTCACGATCTACACCGGCTGGGATTATTTCCGTGCCGGCATCCATCACCTCATCAAGGAGGATGAGGGATGAAGCTGAAATATTTCGCATGGGTGCGTGAACGCGTCGGCAAGGCTGAAGAGATCGTCGAGCCGCCGGCTGAGGTGCGCACCGTCGGCGACCTGATCGGTTGGCTTGCGGCGCGCGACGATGCCTACGCCTATGCCTTCGAGAAGCCGACGGTGATCCGCGCCGCGATCGACCACGCCCATGTCAAATCGGACGCGGCGATCTCCGGCGCCCGCGAGATCGCGTTCTTTCCGCCAATGACCGGCGGCTAAATCTTAACATGACCGTCGCAGCGACCATCCGTATCCAGCAAGCCGACTTCGACGTCGCGCAGGAGATCGCGGCCTTGAGCAGGGGCCGCACCGATGTCGGCGCGGTCGTCAGCTTCAACGGCATCTGCCGCGGCAGCGAGCAGGGCGAGCCGATCGCGGCGCTGACGCTCGAACATTATCCGGGCATGGCGGAAGCCGAGATTGGACGCCACGCCGACGAGGCGCTGGCGCGCTGGCCGTTGCAGGGCCTCACCATCATCCATCGCTTCGGCCGCATCGCGCCGGGCGAGAACATCGTGCTGGTCGTGACCGCCTCGGCGCACCGGCAGGCCGCGTTCGAGGCCGCCGAGTTCCTGATGGACTATCTGAAGACCAGCGCACCGTTCTGGAAGCGCGAGGAAAGCACGCGCGGCGCGAGCTGGATCGAGGCGCAGGGCCATGACGACGCGGCCGCCGCGCGCTGGACCAAATCCTGATGGCCAAGCGCAGCAAAGTGCCGGCCAGGCGCAGCCCCGCCGTGCCGAAAGCGCCGAAAGTCGGCGCCGGCGAGCTGCACACCCTGTTTGATTTCCTGCGCTATGCGACGAGCCGCTTCAACGCGGCGAAGCTCGTGTTCGCGCACGGCACCACCGATCCGGTGGCCGAGGCCGCGTTCCTGATCTGCGAAACGCTGCACCTGCATCCCGACCAGTTCGAGAACTTTGCCACCGCGCGCGTCACGATTGCCGAGGGCAAGCAGATCCTCGACCTGATCGAGCGGCGGATCGCGACGCGGAAGCCGGCCGCCTATCTCGTCAACAAGGTCTATATGCGCGGCCTGCCGTTCTATGTCGACGAGCGCACCATCGTGCCGCGCTCCTTCATCGGCGAATTGCTGGATTCGCATTTCGGCGGCGATGAGGACGGCACCTCGCTGATCGGCGATCCCGAGGAGGTCGAACGCGTGCTCGACCTCTGCACCGGCTCCGGCTGCCTCGCGATCCTGGCCGCCCGGCATTTCCCCAACGCCGCGGTTGACGCCGTCGATATTTCAAAGGATGCGCTCGAGGTCGCCGCGCGCAACGTCGCCGACCACGGCCTCGACGGTCGCCTGACGCTGCATCGCGGCGACCTGTTCAAGCCGCTCGGCGGCAGCAGATACGATCTCATCATCTCGAACCCGCCCTATGTCGACGCCGAAGGCATGGCGGCGTTGCCGCGTGAGTGCCGTGCCGAGCCGAAGATCGCGTTCGATGGCGGCGCCGACGGGTTCGACATCGTCCGCCGCCTGCTCGATGAGGCGAGGCAACATCTGACCCCGCAGGGCGGCCTGCTCTGCGAGATCGGCCGCGGCCGCGACAATCTCGAGGCCGCCTATCCGAACCTGCCGCTGCTCTGGCTCGACACCGAGGACTCCGAGGGCGAGGTGTTCTGGATCGCCGCCGCGGACCTCTGACCGGCATACCGCCGCCGGCTCCGGCGATTTACGGAGCCAGATCCGGGCGAAGCGAAAATCGTGTGCAGTTCCAGCCGGTTCCGAAGATCGCTGGCCCGTCGAATCAACAATGGTGCTAAGGTCGCGGTCCGGGGACGTTCGGACAGAGGGCGCGGGCGCGCGACATGATTTGCATTTCGACGATCTTCATCGCCATCTGCATGGTGCTGGTCGCAGCCTCGCTCGGCTTCGTGCTGTATTCGGTGGCGGGCATCAGCGGATCGGAATCGGCGATCGTGGCGCTTACCGCCCTCACCTGCCTGATCCTCTACAATGCGGTCTCGATGCGGCTCCGCGACCGCAGCGACGTCGGCGGCCAGATCGCGGATCTGTCGCGCGGCACCGCCGACCTTGCCCGCCAGGTCGCCGAATTCGGCCGCCGGCTGGCCGCGGTCGAAGGCCGCGTCGCCTCCGCCAACTCCTCTGGCGCCGACCGGATGCAGGGCATGGCGGGCGAGATCAGCGAGCTCGGCGGACTGGTGCGGCAGCTCGCGGCATCCGTCGCGCATCATGAGGATCTGCTGGCGGCGGCTCCGGCGGTTCAGCCGGTCGCGTCCCCGCGCGACGATGTGCTGCAAAGGGTTGCGCCGGCGCCGACCGTCGTGGTTGCGCCTCCGCCGACACCTGCGGCTCCGCCGGAGGTCTCGCGCAGCCAGACCCAGCTGATCGGCGCGATCAAGCAGGCCATCGACGAGAACCGCCTCGATATCTACCTGCAGCCGATGGTGACGCTGCCGCAGCGCAAGGTGCGCTACTACG
This sequence comes from Bradyrhizobium sp. BR 1433, assembly GCF_051547665.1. NCBI lineage: Bacteria > Pseudomonadati > Pseudomonadota > Alphaproteobacteria > Hyphomicrobiales > Nitrobacteraceae > Bradyrhizobium > Bradyrhizobium sp. BR 1433. Next base: position 6,370,520 of record NZ_JBPUGG010000001.1, on the reverse strand, counting down.
AGGCGGTGACGCGGCTGCGCGACGAGCGCGACCAGGTGCTGGCCGCCGAGGATTTCATCGAGGCGGCCGAGGCCGGCGGCCTGATCGGCCGCATCGATCACATGGTGATGCTTCGCTGCGTCCAGGTGCTGCGCCGCCTGATGATCCGCAGTAAGGATGTCGGCGTGTTCTGCAACGTCTCGGCGGCGACGCTGTCCAACCAGGCGCACTTCACCCAGTGTCTCGACTTCCTCGAGGCCAACCGCGCGCTGGCGCCGTCCTTCGTGCTCGAGTTCAAGCAGGCGACCTTCCGCAATCTCGGCGGGACCGAGAGCGAAAACCTCGCGGCGCTGGCACAGCGCGGCTACCGGTTCTCGATCGACCATGTCAGCGACCTTCGCCTCGAGCCACGCGAGCTCGCCGATCGCGGCGTCCGCTTCATCAAGGTGCCAGCGGCGCTGCTGCTCGACGCCAGGCAGATCGCGAGCACCGATATCCATCCGTCCGATCTGTCCGACCTGCTCGGCCGCTACGGCATCGACCTGATCGCCGAACGGATCGAGGGCGAACGCTCGGTGGTCGACCTGCTCGACTACGATGTCCGGTTCGGCCAGGGGTTCCTGTTCGCGCCGCCGCGGCCGTTGCGGCCGGAGGGGGCATCTGCTACCGCCGAGGCTCCGCAGACCAACCCCCAGGATCTTAATGGCGCCAGCACTTCAGCCCCTGTCTCCAGCCCCGCAGCTCCGCCGCGCGCAACCGGCAGCGCCGCGCTGGCGCGCCGCGCCCTCGGTCCAAATTAGCCGGCAATTCGCATCATGACCTCACTGCGTTTCGTGGAACAGCTGCGCGACCTCGTCGGCGGCGTCGATGTGGTGCTGTCGGACATCTGGGGCGTCGTGCACAACGGGCTCGAGTCCTTTCCCGAAGCCTGCGAGGCACTGCACACATTCCGCCAGCAAGGCGGCACGGTCATCCTGATCACCAACGCGCCGCGGCCGGCCGATTCCGTGCAGCGACAGCTGCGCAAGCTCGGCGTCGCCGACGAGACCTATGACGCGATCGTCTCCTCGGGCGACCTGACGCGCCACTTCGTCGCCGATCATCCCGGCCAGAAGATCTTCTGGATCGGCCCGGAGCGCGACAGCTCGATCCACCGCGGCCTTGACGCCACGCTGGTGCCGCTGGAGCAGGCCGACTACATCATCTGCACCGGCCTGTTCGACGACGAGACCGAGTTGGCCGAAGATTATCGCGAACACGCTGCTGAAGGCGCTCGAGCGCAAGCTCACGCTGGTCTGCGCCAATCCCGATATCGTGGTCGAGCGCGGCGACCGGCTGATCTATTGCGCCGGGGCGGTCGCCGAACTCTATCGCGAGCTCGGCGGCGAGGTGATCTTCTACGGCAAGCCCCACCGGCCGATCTATGAGCGCGCCATGGCACTGGCCAGCGAGCGCCGCGGCCGCCCGACCGAGCTCAGCCGGGTGCTCGCGATCGGCGATTCCGTGCGCACCGATCTCACCGGCGCCCTTGGCTTCGGCATCGATCTCCTGTTCGTCACCCGCGGCATCCATTCCGAACAGTTCGAGGGCATCGAGCAGCTCGATGCGGCCTCGATCAAGGAATTGTTCGGCCATCCGCCGCGCGCGCTGATGCGCGAGCTGAAGTGGTAACCGCAAGCGACGCTGTCCCTCGCCCCGTTCTTCACCGGGTCGAGACGAGCGAAGCTCGCTCTTGGAGGGTTGGGTGAGCGGCTGCCTCCCCAAGCGCCGGATGCCGAGACACCTGTACCCCCTCACCCGGATTGCATCTCTCGATGCAATCCGACCTCTCCCCGCAAGCGGGGCGAGGTAAAGGGGCGCGCCGCCAAAATATCGAAAACAACCCCATGCAAAGTAGCCCGTGGCGCGCGGGGTTCGACCAGTCGCCTTGACACGTCGGGCAACTCAGCGATACTCTTCTAATATTCCGAAATCGTGCAGCCGCCCTCCCCCTCGTGTTGCACAAGCGGGGCGGGTAAAGGGAAGCGTGATCAAATGCAAATGCCCGGGACATCTAGCGCGAAGACGCGCTTCTGCCGGGCATGCGTGAATTTCAGCCGACGCGATCGATGTCGGGCGGTTATGCCGTCGCCATGTCCGGGAACACCGCCTCGATCTTGGTCTTCAGCGTGGCCGCGTTGAACGGCTTGACGATGTAGTTGTTCACGCCGGCCTTCTTGGCCGCGATCACGTTCTCGGTCTTGGATTCCGCCGTGATCATGATGAAGGGCGTGGTCGCAAGGTTGGGATCGGCGCGGACTTCCTTGAGCAGGTCGTAGCCGGTCATCGGCTCCATGTTCCAGTCGGAAATCACCAGGCCATACTTCTTGCCGCGCATCTTGTTCAGCGCTGCGGAGCCGTCGGAGGCATCGTCGATATTTTCAAATCCAAGCTGCTTGAGAAGATTCCGGATGATGCGGATCATGGTGCTGTAATCATCAACCACCAGAACCGGCATGGACAAATCAACCGCCATCTTTCCCCCAAAACACAAACGCAACTTGGCTTCTGCACAAACGCAGCTTTCCGCCAACGACTAACAGCAGCCGTTAAACAGCGCGTTAACCGGCTGAATCCGGATTGTTACGGATTTGACGCGATTTTCGTTAGCCTTGACTTCCACGCCGCCGCCGCGTCACGGTCCGGCCCGCACCAATCATGCTTAAGAATCCTTGAAGAATACCGCTCATGAGCACCGGCTTTACCGTTATCCGCGACAACACCCCCGCAAGCGCCATTCCGAAAGGCGCCGTGGTCGCGATGGGGAATTTCGATGGCGTCCATCTCGGTCACCGCGCCGTGATCGGCGCGGCGCTTGCGATGGGCAGAGCGCGCGGCGTGCCCGCGCTCGCCGTGACCTTCGAGCCGCATCCGCGCAGCTTCTTCAGCCCGAACACTCCGCAATTCCGTCTCACGGACGAGACCAACAAGCTGCGGCTGCTCGCGGCCACCGGCCTCGCGGGCGCCGTCGTCATGACGTTCGACAAGGCGCGCGCCGGTACCACGGCACAGGATTTCATTCACCATGACCTGATCGGCCGGCTCAGCATCAGCGGGATCGCGGTCGGCTACGACTTCCATTTCGGCAAGGGCCGGGTCGGCTCGCCGAGCCTGCTGGTCAGCGAAGCGCCGCGGCTCGGCATCGAGGTCGATGTGCAGGCCCATGTCGACATCGAGGAGCGCCCGGTCTCCTCCAGCGCGATCCGCATGGCGCTCGCCGAAGGCGAGATCGCGGATGCGACCACGATGCTGGGCGGACCGTGGTTCGTCACCGGCAAGGTGGTCCACGGCGAGAAGCGCGGCCGAGATCTCGGTTACCCCACCGCCAATATCCGCCTCGACAAGCATTGCGGCTTGAAGCACGGCATCTACGCGGTGCGGGTCGGCAAGGGCTCGCAACGGTTCGACGGTGTCGCAAGCTTCGGGCGCCGGCCGACCTTCGACAACGGCGCGCCGCTGCTCGAGGTGTTCCTGTTCGACTTCAAGGGCGATCTGTACGACGCGGTCCTTGATGTCGCATTCATCGGTTTCATTCGCGAAGAGCTGAAATTCGACACCATCGAGGCGTTGATACGCCAGATGGATGACGACAGCGCCAAGGCGCGCGCGGTGCTGGCCGCGGCGCCCGACGCGTTCCCGCAGCTCGGAGTGATTGGTTGAACCGGACTGAAAAGCAAAAAATGCTGGCGGGCGAGCTGTATCGCCCGGATGCAGAGCTCGCCGCCGAGCATACAGCGGCGGAACAATGGATGGCACGCTACAATGCGTCGGGCGCATCGTCCGCGGCCGAGTTGCACGCGCTGCTCGGCGAGCGCTTCCGCAAGGTCGGCAGGGATGCCGTGATACGCCCGCCGTTCTTCTGCGATTACGGCAGCAATATCAGCCTCGGCGACGGCGTGTTCCTCAACTTCAATTGCGTCATCCTCGACGTCGTCGAGGTCGCGATCGGCGATCGGACCCAGATCGGACCCGCGGTGCAGATCTATACCGCCGACCACCCGCGCGATGCCGAAACCCGCCGCGCCGGGCTGGAATTCGGCCGCCCGATCCGGATCGGCAGCGACGTCTGGATCGGCGGGGGTGCCATCATTCTGCCCGGCATCACGATCGGCGACGGCGCCCTGGTCGGGGCCGGCAGCGTGGTCACACGGAACGTCGCCCCCGGCGCGATCGTGGCGGGAAATCCGGCCCGGGCACGGCCGGCCTGAACCGCGCCATGCGCGGCCCTGCGAGCCACCGGGGGCTTTGCGATTTCCCCGTCCGGCTGCTATGGAAACCCCATGTTTTCGCGGCGCATCATACGGATTAGCGGCCCGGCTTCCGCCTGAGCCTGAAGGCTCGGCGCAAGACCGGGACTTCGCCGTTTCACCCGCGATTGATCGCGTATCCGCGCCCGCACCTGCCAAATCAGAGCTTTCATGTCCGACAAGCCGCAAAAGACCGACGCCCAAAAGACTGACGTTAGGGACTATTCCAAGACCCTTTACCTGCCGCAGACGGAATTCCCGATGCGCGCCGGCCTGCCCCAGCGCGAGCCGGAAATCCTGAAATACTGGAACGAGATCGGCCTCTACGACAAGCTCCGCCAGGAAGCCGAAGGCCGTGCCAAATTCGTGCTGCATGACGGCCCGCCCTACGCCAACGGCAACATCCATATCGGGCACGCGCTGAACAAGATCCTCAAGGACGTCGTGACCAAGAGCCAGCAGATGCTCGGCTTCGACTCCAACTACGTGCCGGGCTGGGACTGCCACGGCCTGCCGATCGAATGGAAGATTGAGGAGGAGAACTACCGCTCCAAGGGCAAGCAGAAGCCCGATTTCCGCGACTCGGCGGCGATGGTCGCGTTCCGCAAGGAATGCCGTGCCTATGCGACGCACTGGATCAACGTGCAGCGCGAGGAGTTCAAGCGGCTCGGCATCATCGGCGACTGGGATCATCCCTACCAGACGATGAGCTATCCGGCCGAAGCCCAGATCGCTCGCGAACTGATGAAGTTCGCCGCCAACGGCACGCTCTATCGCGGCTCGAAGCCGGTGATGTGGAGCGTGGTCGAGAAGACCGCGCTTGCCGAAGCCGAGGTCGAATACGAGGACTACACCTCCGACATGGTGTGGGTGAAATTCCCGGTCACCTCGCCGGCGCATGGCGCGCTGGCCAATGCCTCGGTCGTGATCTGGACCACCACGCCGTGGACGCTGCCCGGCAACCGCGCCATCTCGTTCTCGCCGAAGATCGCCTATGGCCTCTACAAGGTGACGGACGCGCCGGCGGACAATTGGGCGAAGGCCGGCGATCTCCTGATCCTGGCCGACGCACTTGCCGCCGAGGTGTTCAAGCAGGCCCGCGTCACGTCCTATGAGAAGGTCCGCGATATTCCCGGCGACACGCTGGACGCGGTGGAATGCGCCCATCCGCTGCGCGGCTTCGGTGGCGGCTACGAATTCATCGTGCCGCTGCTCGCCGGCGAGCATGTCACCGACGACACCGGCACCGGCTTCGTGCACACCGCGCCGAGCCACGGCCGCGAGGACTTCGACGTCTGGACGGCCAACACCCGCGAGCTCGATGCGCGCGGCATCCCGACGGCGATCCCGTATACGGTCGACGAGAACGGCGCCTACACCGCACAGGCTCCGGGCTTCACCGGCAAACGCGTGCTCAACGACAAGGGCGAGAAGGGCGATGCCAACGAGGCCGTGATCAAGGCGCTGATCGAGGCCGGCAGGCTGCTCGCGCGCGGCCGCCTCAAGCACCAGTATCCGCACTCCTGGCGCTCCAAGAAGCCGGTGATCTTCCGCAACACGCCGCAATGGTTCATCGCGATGGACAAGCCCATCGCCGAGAACGGCCATGCGAAGAAGGGCGACACGCTGCGCGCCCGCGCGCTGCACGCGATCTCGATCACGCAATGGGTGCCGCCGGCGGGCGAGAACCGCATCAACGGCATGATCGCCAACCGTCCCGACTGGGTGATCTCGCGGCAGCGCGCCTGGGGCGTGCCGATTGCCGTGTTCGTGCGGGAGAACAGCGACGGCTCGGCCGAGATCCTGCAGGACGAGGTCGTCAACCAGCGCATCACCGAGGCGTTCATGGAGGAAGGCGCCGACGCCTGGTACATGGCCGGCGCCCGCGAGCGCTTCCTTGGCAGCCGCGCGTCCGAGAACTGGAAGAAGGTCGACGACATCTGCGACGTCTGGTTCGATTCCGGCTCCACGCATGCCTTCGTGCTGGAAGACCGCCAGAACTTCCCGCAGCTCGGCAACATCGTCCGCAAGGTCGACGGCGGCAACGACACCGTGATGTATCTCGAAGGCAGCGACCAGCATCGCGGCTGGTTCCACTCGTCGCTGCTGGAAAGCGCCGGCACGCGCGGCCGCGCGCCTTATGACATAGTGCTGACCCACGGCTTCACGCTCGACGAGAACGGCCGCAAGATGTCGAAGTCGCTCGGCAACACCGTCGAGCCGCAGAAGGTGATCAAGGATTCCGGCGCGGACATCCTGCGCCTGTGGGTCTGCGCCACCGACTATGCCGACGACCAGCGCATCGGCCCGGAGATCCTCAAGAACACCATCGAGACCTACCGCAAGCTGCGCAACTCGATCCGCTGGATGCTCGGCACGCTGCACCATTTCAAGCCGAGCGAGAAGGTCGCCTTTGCCGAGATGCCCGAGCTCGAGCGGCTGATGCTGCACGAGCTCGCCGGCCACACCGAGACCATCCGCAAGGCCTATGCCGACTTCGACTACAAGACCGTGGTCGCAAGCTTAGCTGCCTTCATGAACTCCGAGCTGTCGGCGTTCTACTTCGACATCCGCAAGGACACGCTGTATTGCGATCCGCCGTCCTCGGTGGCGCGCAAGGCGGCGCTGACCACGATCGATCTGCTCTGCGACGCGATCCTGAAATGGCTGGCGCCGATCCTCAGCTTCACCACCGACGAAGCCTGGCGGATGTATCGGCCGAACGCCGAGCCTTCGGTGCATCTGACTCTGTTTCCCGAAGGTCTCGAGCAGTTCCAGACGACGCGCTTGCCGCGAAGTGGGAGACGGTCCGCAACGTCCGCCGCGTCGTCACCGGCGCGCTCGAACTCGAACGCGCCGCCAAGCGGATCGGCTCCTCGCTCGAGGCATCGCCGGTGATCTACGTCGCTGACAGACAGATGCTGGCCACGCTGTTCGATATCGATCTCGCCGAAGTCTGCATCACCTCGAACTACGAGGTGCGCGAGGGCGAGGCGCCGGCCACAGCCTTCCGCCTCGACGCCGTGCCTGGCGTTGCCGTCGTGGTCGAGAAGGCGGTCGGCACCAAATGCGCCCGTTCGTGGAAGATCCTGCCGACGGTGGGCGAGGACCCCGAATATCCCGACGTCTCGCCGCGCGACGCGCAAGCGCTGCGCGAATGGAAGGCGCTGGAGGTCACGGCTTGAGCTCGCCCGTGCGCGCCGGTGTGCTTGCGGCGGTGATCACCCTGATCGCCGACCAGGCCTCCAAGCTCTGGCTGCTCCACGTCCTCGACATCGTGCATCACGCCCCGGTGCGGGTGACGCCGTTCTTCGACCTGGTGCTCGCCTGGAATCCGGGGATCAGCTTCGGCTGGTTCCAGAGCGAGACCCCGGCGGCCCAGATCCTGCTGATGATGATCAAGGCCGCGGCCGTGATCGCGCTGGCGATCTGGATGGCGCGGTCGCGGACCTGGCTCGCGACGGTGTCGCTCGGCCTGATCATCGGCGGTGCCATCGGGAACGGCATCGACCGCTTCGCCTATGGCGCGGTGGTCGATTTTGCCCTGCTTCATGCCGAGATCGGGGAAAAACCTTCAATTGGTACATCTTCAACCTTGCCGATGTAGCCATCGTTGCTGGCGTGGCAGCCCTATCGTATGATTCCGTGGTGGGGACCCCCGCCGTAAAAGCGCCCTGATCCCGGCCGATACGAGCCGGTCAGCGGCCCACACCTGTATCAAGCGGAACTGTGCCTAAGCCAGTGATCGCTTTGGCGAATTTTGAGATGGGAATGGCGCAATGCGCAACACCAAAGCCCGCGGTTACCTGATCGAGACGTCCCGGCTGTCGCTGATGCGCGGCCTGCGCCTGGCGTTCGTCGCAGCCGGGATCGGCCTTGTCATGACGGCCGGCCCGGTGCGCGCCGGCGACGATGAGGATGACGGCGACGACGGCCTGACCTTCGAAGAGCGGATCGTCGACAATCTGATGACCGGGCTCGGCGCCAAGAGCGCGGCCAGCAAGGGCATCGACTACCGCGAGCGCTCGCCGCTGGTGGTGCCGCCGAAGCTGGATTTGCCCCCGCCGGCATCGACCGCCCAGGTCAACGCGCCGAACTGGCCGAAGGACCCTGATATCGCGGCGCGCAAGGCTGCGATCGCGGCGCGCAAGAAGGAAGTCAAGAAGGAGCCGTGGCAGTCGGCGGTGGCGTTGACGCCGGCCGAGATCGAGGCGGGCCGCAAGCAGCAGACCGCCACCGACGGCCGGAAAGAGCCGCTGGAGCCCGGCGTGAGCACCAATCCGTCGCTGATGCCGAGCCAGCTCGGTTACACCGGCGGCCTGCTCGGCATGTTCAAGGGAAACAGCAGCGAGTCCAAGCCGTTCAAGGGCGAGCCGACGCGCGAATCCCTGACCGAGCCGCCGCCGGGCTACCAGACGCCGTCCGGGGGCTATGCCTACGGCACCGGCCCGCAGGCGCCGATGGCGAAAGAAGGCCAGTACGACGTCATGACCGGAAAACCGGTGCAGTGATCGCTTGGCCTCCGCGGGCGAAGGCTGACATGAGCAAAGCTTAATGCGGGGCGGCGGTGTCTCTCCGCTTCGTGACCATCGGCACGGGAACGACCGTGTACGATGGCTTGCTTTCGCGCCCCGGCCGGTGTCCGGGCTTTCATAAGGACCATGATGCGCTCTCGCCGATCGATCGCCCTGTTCGCTGCCGCATTCGTTTCCACCATCCCGCTGCCGGGTGCCAGCCTCCGCGCCCAGACCACCGTCACCTCGGAACGCCCCGCCAGTTTCACGCTCGACAACGGCCTGCAGGTCGTGGTGATCCCCGACCACCGCACGCCCGTGGTCACGCAGATGATCTGGTACAAGGTCGGCTCGGCCGACGAGACGCCCGGCAAATCGGGCCTCGCGCATTTCCTCGAGCATCTGATGTTCAAGGGCACCGCCAAGCATCCGGCGGGCGAGTTCTCGCAGACCGTGCTGCGCGTCGGCGGCAATGAGAACGCCTTCACCTCGGTCGACTACACCGGCTACTTCCAGCGCGTGCCGCGCGAGCAGCTGCCCACCATGATGGAGTTCGAGGCCGACCGCATGACCGGCCTGATCCTCAAGGACGAGAACGTGCTGCCGGAGCGCGATGTCGTGCTGGAGGAGTTCGACATGCGGGTTGCCAACAACCCGGATGCAAGGCTGACCGAGCAGATCATGGCCGCGCTTTATCTCAACCATCCTTATGGTCGGCCGGTGATCGGCTGGCATCAGGAGATCGAGAAGCTCGACCGCGAGGATGCGCTCGCCTTCTACCGTCGCTTCTACGCACCCAACAACGCGATCCTGGTCATCGCCGGCGACGTCGACGTCAAGGATATCCGCCCGCTGGTCGAGAAGAACTTCGGCCCGATCCCGGCGCAGCGTGCGATCCCCGAGAAGCGGGTCAGGCCGCAGGAGCCGACACCGGCCGCGCCGCGCACCGTGACGCTGTCGGATCCGCGCGTCGAGCAGCCGAGCCTGCGCCGCTATTACCTGGTGCCGTCGGCGACGACGGCGGCAGCGGGCGAGAGCCAGGCGCTCGATGTGCTCGCGCAGTTGATGGGTGGTGGCGCCAACTCCTATCTCTATCGCTCGCTGGTGATCGACAAGGGCCTCGCGATCTCGGCCGGCGCCGGCTACCAGGGCACCTCGCTCGATCCGTCGCAATTCTCGATCTCGGTGACGCCGAAACCCGGCGTCGAGTTCGCGCAGATCGAGGACGCGATCGACAAGGTGATCGCCGACCTCGCGCAGAACCCGGCGCGCGCCGAGGATCTCGAACGGGTCAAGACCCAGCTCATCGCGGAGGCGATCTACGCCCAGGATAACCAGGCGACACTGGCACGCTGGTATGGCGGCGCGCTGACCACCGGGCTCAGCATCGAGGATATCCGCAGCTGGCCGGATCGCATTCGCGCCGTCACTGCCGAGCAGGTGCGCACTGCCGCCGCCAGCTGGCTCGACAAGAAGCGGTCGGTGACCGGCTATCTGATCAAGGATACTGCGCCGAAACGCGAGGAGAAGCGCTCGTGATCTATTCCCTCACCCGCCGTGCGGCGCTGATCGGCGGCGCCTGCGCCGCGCTGCTGACGCTGACCTCAGTGCCCTCGCAGGCCGCGGCCAAGATCCAGCGGCTGGTATCGCCCGGCGGCATCGAGGCGTGGTTCGTGCAGGACGCGACCGTGCCGCTGATCGCGATGGAATATGCCTTCAGCGGCGGCGCCAGCCAGGATCCGCCCGGCAAGCCCGGCGTCGGCAATCTGGTCGCCGACCTGCTCGACGAAGGCTCCGGCGATCTCGATTCCAAAACCTATCATGAGCGGCTCGAGCGCCGCGCCATCGAGCTCAGCTTCCAGTCGAACCGCGATCAATTCCGCGGCTCGCTGCGCATGCTCAAGGACAACAAGGACGAAGCCTACGACCTGTTGCGGATGGCACTGACCTCGCCGCACTTCGAGCCGAAGGACGTCGAACGGATCCGCGCCCAGGTGATCGCCAATCTGCGCCGCGAATCGACCAATCCGTCCTCGCTCGCCGGCCGCAAGTTCCTCGAGCTCGCCTTCGGCGATCATCCCTATGCCAGGACGGCCACCGGCACGCTCGACAGCGTGCCGACCATCCAGATCCCGGATCTCAAGGACTACACCCGCCGCATCATCGCCAAGGATACGCTGCGCGTTGCCGCGGTCGGCGACGTCGATCCCGATACGCTCGGCAAGCTGCTGGACAAGACCTTTGGCGGCCTGCCGGCGAAGGCCGAATTGACGCCCATTCCCGACGTCGTGGCGACCAGGCCGCCGCAGCGCGCCTTCGTCCCGCTCGACGTGCCGCAGACCGTCGTCACCTTCGGCGGCCCCGGCATTGCCAGGCACGACCCGGACTTCATGGCGGCCTATGTGGTGAACCACATTCTCGGCGGCGGCGGATTGTCGTCGCGGCTCTACAAGGAAGTGCGCGAGAAGCGCGGGCTGGCCTACTCGATCTATGAAGCGCTGGTCTGGATGGATCACTCCGCGCTGTTCATCGGCAACACCGGCACCCGCGCCGATCGCGCCGGCGAGACCGTCGATGCGATCGAAGCGGAAGTGCGCCGCATCGCCGAGGAAGGTCCGACGCAGAAGGAGCTCGACGAGGCGAAGTCCTACCTGAAGGGCTCGCAGATGCTGGCGCTCGACACCTCCTCCAAGCTCGCGCAGGCGATGCTGCAATACCAGCTCGACAAGCTGCCGATCGATTACATCGAGAAGCGCAACGCCATCGTCGACGCGGTGACGCTCGACGATGCCAAGCGGGTCGCCAAGAGCCTGGGCAACGGCCTGCTCACCGCAATCGTCGGCCGCGCCCCGCAGGCCGCGGCGCAGCCGGTGTCGGCGCCGCCGAAGGCGAACTGACGCGCTTCGGCGCGCTCTCACTTCTTCGTCCGCACCACCGCCGTGGCCACCCCTCTCCCCACCCTCCCCCGCAAGGGGGAGGGAGCCGGAACAGCGTGCTCACCTCACACCGAGTCACTGCAAACACTACAGCCCGTTCTCGGGCCGTCAGGGACGTATAGGCGGTAGGGCTCCCTCCCCCTTGCGGGTAGGGCAATCGCATATGGCCGTTTGAGGCGATCGGAGTTCCCACAAACTCGTCATGCCCGGGCTTGTCCCGGGCATCCACGTCTTCGTTTCCACGCGAAGAAAAGACGTGGATGGCCGGGACAAGCCCGGCCATGACGGCGCGGAAGCATCGGTTCATTCCATATGCGATTGCCCTGCCCTTGCGGGGGAGGGTGGGAGAGGGGTAAGCCGCACGCGGCGCTCTCAGACGTACCTAACGCTGCATCTACGCAGCTGAAGCACGCACAGCACAAACCCGCTATCCTGCGGCCTGCCGATTCTTCCTTTCACGGGTGATGTCATGCTGCGGGTGTCCCGCGACCTTGCGATCGACGAGAACGACATTGAGATCGTCTTTGTCCGCGCCTCCGGCCCGGGCGGACAGAATGTCAACAAGGTCTCGACCGCGGCGCAGCTTCGCTTCGATACCAACAAGATTGCATTGCCGGCAGACGCCGCGCAGCGGCTGGCGCGGCTCGCCGGCAGCCGCATGACCAAGGACGGCGTGATCGTGATCCACGCCTTCCGCTTTCGCACCCAGGAACGCAATCGCGCCGATGCGATCGAGCGGCTGCTCGAGATGTTGAGGGAGGCGATGGTGCGGCCGACACCGCGGCGGCCGACCAAGCCGACGCTCGGCTCCAAGCAGCGCCGGCTCGAGGGCAAGAAACGCCGCAGCGACATCAAGGCGGGTCGCGGGGCGCGCCGTTTCGACGATTAGATCATAATGCGTTTCCACGGAATCGCATCATGATCTCATCTCCTTGTTTGAGCATGATCTTTTCGGAAAACCGGTTTCCACTTTTCCGGATCATGCTCCAGGGAACGCCGGACGCAGCGCGCGCGGCACTGCATCCGGGATCCGGTCAGCGTAACCAGAAGCGTTTTCGCGCGAAGCGGATGTCGGTTCGCGCGAAGGAACGCGTCAGAACAAGAAGCTTGAGCCTTGGTTCCGATTGATCAGAACCGCGAAGGCTCTCGTGCTTCAGTACTTCTTGGTTGCGGGCGCCATCTCGGAACCACCCGACTTCGGTGCCGTGCGTCCGCTGCCAACCGTTCCCTTGCTCCCCGACTTGGCGGCGGCGCCGCTCTTCTGCGTCGTCGCGCCAGGTTGCGCCGTCATTTCCTCATCGCCGCTGCCGGACATGCCGCCGCCCTGCTGCATGGTACCTCTGCCCTGTGCACCGCCGCGGGTATCCGGTGCAGTCGTTCCCTGTGCCAGGACGGGGCCGGCCATCGCGGCCGAGATGGCAAGGGCGAGCACGCTGGTTTTTGCAAACGTCATCCATTTCTCCTGGGACTTTAATTGACGATGGAGGAGCGGCGCAGGTGGTGCGCCGTTTGCAGCGCCGACCCTGAACCCCATCGCGCAAGACTGCATTTTCCGCAAACGGCGCACGCGAGATGCAAGCTGCGTCGTGTGGTGATCGTGCAGGGATTTCGCGGTCATTTTGCGAAATTGTCGTCCGCATATGCGGCAACCATCGGTTCCGCGCCAGATCACCGCCCAGCTTTGTTCTGCTGTGAAACAGCCCGCTACTACCAACGGCGGATTTCAGCCTCCTACAGTCACCGCACAGAGGCGGTGATGTAGATGACAAAGCTGCGCGCAAGGTGGTCGTTGGGGCTGGGATTTTGCAGCGCAATGCTTGCAGTGCAAATGACGGCTGCGCAGATGCCCCTGCCCGCCGCCAGGCCGCCCGATGGGGCGACGCTGTTCAAGCAGCAATGCGCGACCTGCCACACCACCAACATGTCGGATGCCGTCCGGCAAGGACCGTCGCTCTATAAGGTCGTCGGCCGCCACGCCGGCAAGGCCGACGGCTTCAAATATTCCGCGGGCTTCAGCAAGGCCGACTTCGTCTGGGACGACGCCAGGCTCGACGCCTGGCTGACCAATCCGCAGGAGGTGATCCCCGGCGCCGTGATGGCCTACCGGCAGGCCAAGCCGGAAACCCGCGCCATGATCATCGCCTATCTGAAGGAGCTGAACTGAATGGCGAAACCCGTGCATTCGATGATCCGCGTGCTCGACGAAGCCAAAGCGCTCGACTTCTACCAGCGCGCGTTCGGCCTCGAGATCGCGGACAATCTGAGATTTCCCGATTTCGCGCTGATCTATCTGCGCCATCCTTCCTCGCCGTTCGAGGTCGAGCTCACGGTCAATTTCGATCGCAAGGAGCCCTACACGCTCGGCGACGGCTACGGCCATCTCGCCGTCATCGTCGATGACGTCGATGCCGAGCACGCGCGCTTCGAGAAGGAGAAACTGTCGCCCGGGCCGCTGCGCGACTTCAAGCACGACGGCAAGACGCTGGCGCGCTTCTTCTTCGTTTCCGATCCCGACGGCTACAAGATCGAGGTGATCCAGCGCGGCGGGCGCTTCGGCTAGAGCATGCTCAAACAACAAGGCAATTGCACAAACAAAAATTGACGGAGGAACCCATGAGAGAAATCGATCGACGCAGCAAATATGACCGGCGTGTCTTTCTCAAAGGCGCGGCCGTTACCGCACCCGCAGTCGCGATTGCGACCTCGACGGGGCTCGGCATCACCGATGCGTGGGCCGAAGGCGCCACGACGCTGACGCCGGCCACGATGAAGACGCTGCTCAAGATGGCGCGCGACATCTATCCGCACGATTTCCTCGGCGACAGCTACTACATAGCAGCGGTCAAGCCGTATGATGAGAAGGCCGCGAAGGATCCGGCGGTCAAGTCGCTGATCAATGACGGCGTCACGAGGCTCGATCAGGCGGCCAACGACCGCCACAAGATGCCTTATGTCCAGGTCGCCTGGGAAAACGACCGCGTCGCGCTGCTGCAACAGATCGAACAGAGCGCGTTCTTCCAGAAGATCCGCGGCGACCTCATCGTCTCCATCTACAATAACAAGGAGGTGTGGCCGCGGTTCGGCTACGAGGGCTCCTCGGCCGAGCATGGCGGCTACATCAAGCGCGGCTTCGCCGATATCGACTGGCTGCCGAAGGTCTAACGGGTCGGGAGGAAACAATGGCAAAATTCGATCTGAATGACAGCGGCGTTGTGGTGATCGTCGGCTCCGGTGCCGGCGGCGGAACGCTCGGCAATGAACTGGCGCAGAAGGGCGTCAAGGTCGTCATCCTGGAGGCCGGCCCGCGCATCGAGAACCAGGACTTCATCAACGATGAATGGGACAGCTTCACCCAGCTCGCCTGGTCCGACGCGCGTTCGACCTCGGGCAGCTGGCGCGTCCACCAGGATTTTCCGGGCCTGCCGGCCTGGATCGTGAAGGCGGTCGGCGGCTCGACCACGCATTGGGCCGGCGCCTCGCTGCGCTTCGACGAGCACGAATTCAAGATCAAGTCGGCCTATGGCGCCATTCCCGGCGCCAACCTGATCGACTGGCCGATCACGCTCGCCGAGATGGAGCCGTGGTACGCCAAGGCCGAGGACAAGATGGGTGTCACCCGCACCAACGGCATCCCCGGACTGCCCGGCAACAATAACTTCAAGGTGATGGAGGCCGGCGCGAAGAAGCTCGGCTACAAGGAGGTGCACACCGGGCGGATGGCGATCAACAGCGAGCCGCGCGACGGCCGCGGCTCCTGCCAGCAGATCGGCTTCTGCTTCCAGGGCTGCAAGTCGGGCGCCAAATGGTCGACGCTCTACACCGAGATCCCGAAGGGCGAAGCCACCGGCAATCTCGAAGTGCGCCCCGGCAGCATGGTGATCAAGATCGAGCACGACCAGTCCGGCAAGGTCACCGGCGTGGTCTATGCCGATGCGACGGGCGCGATGCAGCGCCAGAAGGCCCGCGTCGTCGCGGTCGCCGGCAACTCGATCGAGAGCCCGCGGCTGTTGCTCAACAGCGCCTCCAGCATGTTCCCGGACGGGCTCGCCAATTCATCCGGCCAGGTCGGCCGCAACTACATGCGGCACATGACCGGCAGCGTATATGCGAGCTTCGAGAAATCGGTGCACATGTATCGCGGCACCACGATGGCCGGCATCATCCGCGACGAGGCCAAGAACGATCCGAAGCGCGGCTTCGTCGGCGGCTACGAGATGGAGACGCTGTCGCTCGGCCTGCCCTTCATGGCCGCGTTCCTCAATCCCGGCGCCTGGGGACGCAGCTTCACCAGCGCGATCGAGGGCTATCCGCGGATGGCCGGCATGTGGCTGGTCGGCGAGGACATGCCGCAGGAGACCAACCGCATCACGCTGGATCCGAAGATCAAGGACAAGTTCGGCATGCCGGTCGCCAGCGTGCATTTCGACGATCATCCGAACGACGTTGCGATGCGCGATCACGCGTACAAGCAGGGCTCCGCGGTCTATGAGGCGGTCGGTGCCACCGTCACCTATCCGACGCCGCCCTATCCCTCGACCCACAACATGGGCACCAACCGGATGAGCGAGAAGCCGCGCGACGGCGTGATCAACAAGTTCGGCCAGACCCACGACATCAAGAACCTGTTCGTTTCCGACGGCAGCCAGTTCACGTCAGGCGCAGCGTGCAACCCGACGCTGACGATCGTGTCGCTGGCGATCCGCCAGGCCGACCACATCGCCGGCGCGATGCAGCGCAAGGAGATCTAGACCAGACGACCATTCGAACCGAGTCGCGGATTCCGCCTCACCTCGCCCCGCGTGCGGGGAGAGGTCGGAGCGCATCGTTAGGTGCGTTCCGGGTGAGGGGGGTCTCCGCAAACGCAGCTGTCACCGGATACGCGGAGACGGCCCCTCACCCCAACCCTCTCCCCGTAAGAACGGGGCGAGGGAGCGCAGCGCCGTCGCGGTCGCCACTGCGCTTTAGCAAGAAAATACAATTCCCCTCTCACTGAAGCGGCCTTGCCCAACTGGACAAGGCCGCTTTCTTCTTTGCGTGATGGACCGGTGCGAAATCTATTCCGCGGCATCCATGATCGCCGTCGTCTCGCGATAATCCGGCACGACCGCCGGCGCGTTGGCCTTGGCGCGGTAGATCAGGCAGGAGCAGCGCAGCAGCGAGGCGAAATTGTTCACCTCGCCGTGATGATCGAGCACCTCGTTGTGCAGGGTGGTGAGGAACTTGGCCAAGGTCATGCCTTCCTTGGCCGCGATCTCCTCCAGCGTATCCCAGAACGACATTTCCAGCCGGATCGAGGTGCAATGGCCGTCGATCCGCAACGATCGGGTCTGCGATTCATAGTCGCGTTGCGGCTGATGCGCGAAAAGATGGCACATGGCGTTCCTCCGGCGAGAACTTATAATTTTTCTAAACGATATACCTGTGCGCGCGGCCCCACAATCGGGACGTAGGGCGTAACGTGCCGGCCGCCGAAGCCAAGCGTCTTCAAGGCGATAGGCCGGACTCATCCCCAACCTGCTTGCGGCCGCCATATCGGTCCCATGCATTTGCCGGCGCGGCGACTTATAGTAACGGCCAGCCTCGAATCGCTCCTCCGACCGTCCAATCCATGCCCGTCCGCCAGCTTCCCGAACAGCTCGTCAACCGCATCGCCGCCGGCGAAGTGGTCGAACGCCCCTCGAGCGTGGTCAAGGAACTGGTCGAGAACGCGATCGACGCCGGCGCCAGCCGAATCGACGTTTTCACCGATGGCGGCGGGCGGCGCCGGATCGGCATCACCGACGATGGCGGCGGCATGACCCGCGCCGACCTCGCGCTTGCGGTCGACCGTCACGCCACGTCCAAGCTCGACGACGAAGACCTGTTGCGCATCCGCACGCTCGGCTTCCGCGGCGAGGCGCTGCCCTCGATCGGCGCGGTCGCAAAGCTCGGCATCACGACGCGTCATGCCAGCGAGCCGCATGCCTGGTCGCTGTCGGTCGAAGGCGGCGAGAAGTCGGAGGTCATGCCGGCCGCGCTCGGCCAGGGCACCCGCGTCGAGGTCAATGAACTCTTCTACGCAACGCCGGCGCGACTGAAGTTCCTCAAGACCGACCGCACCGAGGCGGAGGCGATCCGCGAGGTGGTGCGCCGCCTCGGCATGGCGCGCCCGGACATCGCCTTCACGCTGGCCGGCGAAGAGCGCGCGCCGGTCACCTGGGCCGCAGCGCTGCCCGGCGCGGCCGGCCGGCTGACCCGGCTCGGCGATATCCTGGGTGCGGATTTTCGCAGCTGTGCGATCGAGGTGCGCGCCGAGCGCGAGGGCGTCGTGGTCGAAGGCTTTGCCGCCGCGCCGTCGCTGACCCGCGCCAATGCGCTCGGGCAATATCTGTTCGTCAACGGCCGCCCGGTGCGCGACAAGCTGATCCTCGGCGCCGTGCGCGCAGCCTATTCCGACTACCTGCCACGCGACCGCCATCCCGTCGTGGCGCTGTTCGTGACCTGCGACCCGCGGGAGGTCGATGCCAATGTGCATCCGGCCAAGACCGAGGTGCGCTTCCGCAATGCCGGCCTGGTCCGCGCGCTCATCGTGCACGCCTTGAAGGAAGGCCTCGCGCGCGAAGGCAGGCGCACCGCGGCCAATACCGCCGACGGCGCCGCGCTCTCGGCCTTCCGCCCGGCCTTCACGCCGCCGCGCCCGGGCAATTGGGACTGGCGCGGCTCGCCGTCCTATCCGGCTGGCCCGATGCGCGCGTTCGACGGCGCGGCGGCGGCCGCCTTCGCCGAGCCCGGACAGGCCGCCTTCGACGTCGGCGCGCCGACCGCCGATGTGCGCTTCGAGGCCGCGCCCGCGCCCGACCTGCTCGACCGGCCGCTGGGCGCCGCGCGCACCCAGATCCACGAGACCTACATCGTCTCGCAGACCCGCGATGGCCTCATCGTGGTCGACCAGCACGCGGCGCATGAGCGTATCGTCTATGAGAAGCTCAAGGCCTCGCTGGCGAAGAACGGCGTGCAGCGGCAGATCCTCTTGATCCCCGAGATCGTCGAGTTCGATGAGGCGACCGTCGAGAAGCTGCTCGACCGCGCCGAGGAGCTGGCGTCATTCGGGCTCGCGATCGAATCCTTCGGCCCCGGCGCGGTCGCGGTGCGCGAGACGCCCTCGCTGCTCGGCAAGGCCAATGCGGCGGGCCTGTTGCGCGACCTCGCCGAGCACATGGCCGAGTGGGACGAGGCGCTGCCGCTGGAGCGCCGGCTGATGCATGTCGCCGCCACCATGGCCTGCCACGGCTCGGTCCGCGCCGGCCGCCGCCTCAAGCCGGAAGAGATGAACGCACTGCTCCGCGAGATGGAAGACACGCCGAACTCCGGCCAGTGCAACCACGGCCGCCCGACCTATGTCGAATTGAAGCTGAGCGATATCGAGAAGCTGTTCGGGCGGCGGTAGCGAGGAACTGTGGTGAAGCGAGACGATTTGAAGCTCTTGATTTTGGACGCAATCGCATCTCGCGGTGGCAGCGCGCGTATTGCAGAAATCGGGAAGTATATTTGGGATCGGCATGAGTTCCGACCTCAAGGCCTCGGGCGAATTCTTCTATGTGTGGCAGTATGAACTGAGATGGGCGTCAAACCAATTGGCCCGCGACGGAAAGCTCGACAAGACCTCAACGCGAGGGGTCTGGAAAACGTCCCCCTGAGTTTCAGCATCGTCGGCGACCGAAGCGTTGTCGCTTCGTAGGATGGGTTTCGCTTCGCTCTACCCATCCTACGAATCTGAAATCTTCAAAAACACGAACTCCGTGTCGTCATACGCCCGCCGCTCGAGCTCCTCGAAGCCCTCGGGTGCCGCGAACGCGGCGGCCTTCGCCTCCTCCACCACGAGCAGCGCGCCCGGCGTCAGCCAGCCGCCGTCGCGCAGCGAGGCGAGCGCCTTGTCGGCTAGCCCCTTGCCATAGGGCGGATCGAGAAACACCAGCGAGAACGGCTCGACCGGATGCGCCGGTCCAAGAGCGGTGGCATCGCGGCGATAGACCTTGGTCGTGCCGCCGAGACCCAACGATTCGACATTGTTGCGCAGCAGCGCCCGCGCCTCGGCGCCATTGTCGACGAACAGCGTGAACCTGGCGCCGCGCGAGACCGCCTCGATGCCGAGCGCGCCGGTGCCGGCAAACAGATCGAGCACGCGCGCGTCCTCAATCGGATTGTCGTAGGCGTGGATCAGAATGTTGAACACGGACTCGCGCAGGCGGTCCGCGGTCGGACGAATCTCGCGGCCCGCAGGCGAAGCGAGATTGCGGCCCTTCAGCCTGCCCCCGACGACGCGCATTGACCGTTACTCGTCCCGCGGCTTGAGATCGCGCTTGCCGTGATAGCCGCGCTTGGGACGACGCGGCGGGCCGTAGCCGTTCGCCTCGTCTTCATTGCGGGCACGCGCTTCCTCGCTGCCGGTGCGCTGCACCAGCACTCGGCGGCCCTTGCGATCGTTGATGGTTTCGCGCTTGCTGGGCTTCGGCTTCCTGGCGGGCGCATCGTCGCTGTCGGCTGCGTCACGCTGCTCCGGCCGCGTGAAGTCGGCGCCTGCGATCTTGGCGATCTTCTCGCCGAGCTGCTCGCGCAGCACCCGCGTCTTGACCTCCTCGACCTTGCCCTCCTCGAGCTCGCCGAGCTGGAACGGACCGTAGGAGATCCGGATCAGCCGGTTCACCTCGAGCCCGAGATGCGCCATCACGTTGCGCACCTCGCGGTTCTTGCCTTCGCGGATCGCGAACACCACCCACACATTGGCGCTCTGGTCGCGCTCCAGCGTCGCGTCGATCGGTCCGTATTTGACGCCGTCGACCTCGACGCCACCCTTGAGCTGGTCGAGCTGGCCCTGCGTCACCTCGCCATGCGCGCGCACGCGGTACCGGCGCAGCCATCCGGTGTCGGGATGCTCCAGTGTCCGCGCCAGGCCGCCGTCGTTGGTCAGCAGCAACAGGCCCTCGGTGTTGAAATCCAGCCGGCCGATCGAGATCAGCCGCGGCAAGCCCTCGGGCAGATTGTCGAACACGGTCGGCCGCCCCTCAGGATCGGCATGCGTCGTCATCAGCCCGCGCGGCTTGTGATACATGAACAGCCGCGTCCGCTCGCGCGGCGGCAACGGCTTGCCGTCGACCGCCACGACATCGTTGTCGGTGATATCGAGCGCCGGCGAGTTGATCACGCGCCCGTTGACGGTGACGCGCCCTTGCGTGACGATCTCCTCGGCATCGCGGCGCGAGGCGAGACCGGCGCGCGCCAATACCTTGGCGATGCGTTCGCCTGTCTTCTTCGGCTTCGGCTCGGGACGCTCGCGCCGGTCGTCGGTGGCGCGTTCGCGATAGGCACCGCGGCCGCCGAAGGCCGGGCGCTTCGCAAAGATCCTGCTGTCGTCCTCATTGTCGCGGCGCGGCCGGTCGGAGAAGCGGCCCTCGCTGCGCGGGTGCTCCTGCCAGTCGGTGCGGCCTTCGGGCCGCTCACGGCGGCGGCTGTCGCGGCCACCATCTTCATCATGACGATCCCAGCGCGGCCGGCCGAACTTCGGACGATCACCTTGCTCACGATCGTCGCGGGACCTCGAGAATCGCGGACGTTCGCCGCCACCGCGATCCTCGCGCGACCGCGAAAAGCGCGGACGCTCGTCGCCGCCGCGGTCGTCGCGCGGTTTGCGATCCCGCTTTTGCCAGGGCTTCTCGTCGCTGCGGTCGCGGCCTTCGAAGTCGCGGTCGCGCTTGAAGCGCGGCCGATCGCCGAAATCGCGGCGCGGCGCATCGCCGTCCTCGCGGCGGCGGAACGGGCGGCCCTCGCCCTTGTCGCGGAACGAACCCTTGTCGCGATCGCCGCGCGAAAACTTCCGGTCGTCGAATTTGCGCTCGGCGCGCTCGCCGCGCGGCGCAAAGGTCCGCTTCTCGCCGTCGCGCTCGCCACGCGGCGTGTAGGGGCGCTTCTCGCGATCGCCATAGGACCGCTTCTCGCCGAACTTGCGGTCGGATGACCGGCCCTCCGAGCGCGCGCCACCGCGCTGCGGACGATCGCCCGCATCAAAGTCGCGGCGGTCGCCGCGCGGTTTGAACGGGCGCTTTCCGCCCCCCTCGCCGCCGCGGTCGTCGCGCTTGAAGCGGGGCCGGTCGCCGTAATCGCGGCGCGGCGCATCGCCATCCTCGCGGCGGCGGAACGAGCGGCCCTCGCCCTTGTCGCCGAACGAGCGCTTGTCGCGATCACCACCTTTGCCGCCGAAGCTGCGCTTGCCGAACGGCTTGTCCGATCCGCGGGAGCCACTGGGCCGCCCCTTCCCGGGCGCCCCCCGGTCCCGCCGGCCGCGCGGGGAATCGTTGTTTTTGTCGCTGTCGCGGGGCATGAATGTTCTCGCCTGGAGGTTCAATTGGGGCGCAGGGCAACCGGCGATACGCGCGCCATCTGGGCGCGACTGGCGCAAAACCGGCATCCACTTCTGCTGAAGGCGACGCTACTAGCAGGTTTCTTCCGATGATACGAGGCATGTCTGCCCCTTCTTTCATGGATTTGGCGCTAAAAACCGCCGAAAGTGCCGGAAAAGCTGGCGAGGTTCCGATCGGATGCGTGATCGTGCGGGGCTACGAGGTGATCGCCACCGCCGGCAACCGCACCCTGACCGACCACGATCCGACGGCCCATGCGGAGATCCTGGCGATCCGGCGGGCCGCCGAGGCCATCGGCACCGAGCGGCTGGTCGATTGCGACCTCTACGTGACGCTGGAGCCCTGCACCATGTGTGCCGGCGCGATCTCCTTTGCCCGCATCCGCCGGCTCTATTACGGCGCCGCCGACCCCAAGGGCGGCGCGATCGAGTCAGGCGTCCGGTTCTTCGCGCAGCCGACCTGCCACCACGTGCCGGAGGTCTATGGCGCGGTCGGCGAGACCGAGTCCGCGCGCCTGCTGCGCGAGTTCTTCAGGGAGCGGCGCTGACGAATTCGTAGCGCGGATGAAGCTCCCTCCTCGTCATTGCGAGCGAAGCGAAGCAATCCACGTCTCAGCACGGGGATAGAATGGATTGCTTCGTCGCTTCAGCGCAAAATTGCTTTGCAATTTTGTCGCGAGCTCCTCGCAATGACGGCTACCCCGCCAGGAAAAACTCGCGCAGCAGCTTCGCCGTCGCCTCCGGAGCCTCCTCGGGCAAAAAGTGCCCTGACGCCACCGGCGCGCCGCTGACATTGGTGGCCCAGGTCTTCCAGGTGTCGAGCGGCGTCGTTGCCGCGCTGGCAACTCCGGCATCGCCCCACAGCGCCAGCATCGGGATCGTGATCTTCTTGCCGGCGTCGACATCGGCCTTGTCGATCTCGTAGTCGGCATAGGCGCCGGCGCGATAGTCCTCGCACATCGCGTGGATGCGCGCGGGATCACGGAATGGCGCGAGGTAGTGCTCAAGCGCGCGCGGATCGATCGCCTCCAGCGTCTTGCTCCTGGTCTGGCTCGCCATCTTTTCCTTGAGGAAGAATTCGCCATTGTTGGAGATCAGCGTCTCCGGCAGCGGATAGGGCTGCGCCAGGAACGCCCAGTGGTAGATCTTCAGCGCGGACAGGCGATTGAGCTTCTGCCAGTAATCATAGGTCGGCGCGATATCGAGCACCGCAAGCTTCGACAAGCGGCCGGGATGATCGAGCGCGAGCCGGTACGACACCCGGCCGCCGCGGTCGTGGCCGGCGAGCGCGAAATGCACGTGCCCGAGTTGCTCCATCACTTCGACCATGGTCTTGGCCCAGGCCCGCTTGGTGTAGGGCGTATGGTCCTTGTCGCTGTCGGGCATATCGGACCAGCCGTAGCCCGGCAGGTCGGCGATGATCAGCGTGAACCTGTCGTCGAGTTTCGGCGCGACCGTGTGCCACATCACATGCGTCGAGGAGAAGCCGTGCAGCAGCAGCAATGGCGGGCCCTTGCCGCCGACGCGGGCGAAGATGCGGCCCTGCGAGGTGTTGATCCATTCGGACGCATAGCCGGGAAAAAGATCAGCGAGATCAGGCATCGGTAGCTCCTCCCGGTCGCATGCGCCGTGCTTCAAACTTTGTTCGGCGTTGCTGCTGGCTCAGGCGAGGTTTATGCCATCCTCAAGTCCTGCCAACAACAACATGAAACGAGGAAGTGCCATGTCGATCGATTTCGAAATTCCCGCCGAAGCCAAAGCGATCCGCGAGAAGGTTCGCAAATTCGTCCACGACGAATGCATTCCGGCGGAAAAGGAACTCGACACCAAGCCGCTTGCCGAGGTGCTGGGACCGTTGCGGAAGAAGGCCCGCGCGCAGGGCCTGTGGTGCCCGTTCGTGCCGAAGGAGTATGGCGGTATGGGCCTCGGCCCGCTCGCCAACGCCCTGGTGCAGATGGAGCTCGGCGAGAGCATGCTCGGCGCGCTTTCGATGAACACGCAGGGGCCGGACGACGCCTCGATGATGACGATCCTGGCGCATGGCACCGAGTACCAGAAGGAAAAATTCCTCAAGCCCCTGCTGAACGGCGAAAAGCGCATCTGCTTTTCAATGACGGAAAAGGCCGCAGGCGCCGATGCCACCGGCATGCAGACCACGGCGGTGAAGGACGGCAACGAGAACTACATCCTCAACGGCGAGAAATGGTTCTCCTCGTCGGCAAGCGTCGCCGACCTCGCGCTGGTCATGGCGAAGACCGATCCGAACGCGCCGCGACACAAGCAATACTCGACCTTCATCGTCGAGCTGCCCAACCCCGGCTACCGCATCAAGCGCAACGTCGCCAACATGGCGATCGAGGGTCCGCATGACGACGTGATCCACGGCGGTCACTCCGAGATCGAGATCAAGGACCTGAAGGTGCCCGCCAACAACCTGCTCGGCGGCGAAGGCAACGGCTTCAACATGGGGCAGCACCGGCTCGCCTACGGCCGGCTGCGCCACGGCATGCACAACGTCGCCAAGGCGCAGCGCGCGCTCGACATGGCGGCCGCCCACGTGACAAAGCGCTCGACCTTCGGCCAGTTGCTGGCCGACCGCCAGGCGGTGCAGTTCATGCTCGCCGACTGCGCGAGCGAGCTCTATATCGGCCGGCTGATGCTGCTGCACATCGCCTACAAGGCCGAGAAGGGGCTCGACATCCGCCAGGAGAACTCGATCGCCAAGATCTTCCACGCCCACATGGTGCACAAGGTGATCGACACCGCGATCCAGCTGCACGGCGCGCTCGGCTTCAGCCAGGATACGCCGCTGGCGAAATGGTACACCCAGGTGCGCTCGCAGCGGCTGGTCGACGGGCCCGACGAGGTGCACAAGTGGAAGATCGGCAAGAACGTCATCAAGGCGTTCCGCGAGCACGGCACCACGGCGTCAGCGGCGGGCGGGGACCTGCTCTGACCCACTTCGTCATTCCGGGGCGGCGCAACGCGCCGAACCCGGAATCTCGAGAGAAGGTGAGAAGGTGCCCACAACGTCGAGATTCCGGACGACGCGCGATGCGCGTCGTCCGGAATGACGGCATGAGGCGAGGCCTAGCCGCTCGCCGCAAACAGCTCCCATGTCCCGGGAAGTCCCTTCAGCTCGAACGCGCCGCGCTCGGCGAATTTCAACCCGGCGCCCGCGACCAGATCGGTCACCACGCGCGACACCAGCACCTCGTTCGAGCCGCACTGCGACATCACGCGCGCCGCGGCATGGACCGCTATGCCGCCGATATCCGCCCCCCTCACCTCGATCTCGCCGGTGTGCAGGCCCGCTCGCACCGGCAGGCCGATCTGCCGCGCGGCCGAGCCGAACGCCAGCGCACAGCGTACGGCGCGGCCGGGACCGTCGAAGGTCGCCAGAATGCCGTCGCCGGTGCTCTTCACCAGCTGGCCGCGATGGCGGCCGACCATCTGCTGCGCGAGTTGATCGTGATCGTCGAGCAGACGTCGCCAACGATGATCTCCCATCGCCGCGGCGCTGCGGGTCGAATCGACGATATCGGTGAACAGCACGGTCGCAAGCACACGGTCGAGCTCGGCATCACCACCATCGCGATGGCCGGTGACGAATTCCTCGACATCGCCGAGCATCGCCTCGGTCTCGCCGACCCAATAGTAGTGATCGCCGCCGGGATATTCGACGTATTTCGCGGCGGGGATCGAGCGCGCAACAGCACGGCCGAGCGCCACGGGAACGCGGGCATCGCCGGTCCGATGCAGGACAAGCGTCGGAGTCTGGAGCATCGGCAGGATCGTCGTGACGTCGATCGCGCGATTGAGAACGAGCAGCGTCCGCAACGCTCCCGGACTGCTCGACAGCCGCTCGAATTTCGCGATCTGCGCGATCAACTCTGCATTCGTTGCCTGGCTCGGCGCGACAGTCTTGACCGTGTCGCCAGAACCCCAGTTCTGCACGATCTCGTCGCAGCGCAGCTGCCACACGTCGTCCGGCAGGCGATCCTTCGAGCGGGCAAAACTGCCGAGCAGAACGAGATGCGAAACGCGGTCCGGATAGGTCGCTGCAAACAGCACACTCATCGGACAGCCCTCGGAGAAGCCGAACAACACCGCCTTCGCGGAGCCGATAGCATCCATGATGGCCCGGACGTCGTCCATGCGCTGCTCGAGGGAGGGCGCGCCGGTCATCCGATCCGACAAGCCCTGTCCGCGTTTGTCGAAGGTCACGACCCGGGCGAAGCGCGACAGGCGGCGCAGCACGGCGGTGTAGCCGGGCATCTCGTGCATGAACTCGATGTGCGAGAACAAGCCGGGGACAAGGATGATGTCGACAGGACCATCGCCCATCACCTGATAGGCGATGCTCGCGTCGGCGCTTTGCGCGTAGTGGGTCTCGGGCAGTCTGAAATCGGTCATTCGAAGGCCCCGGGGCGCGCCATTGTCGCCGCTGAGGCCGGATCGATCAACCCTTCTCCGCCTCCACCGCCTGCCAGGCGATGTCGTGGCGGCAAAAGCCGTCCGGCCATTTGATGCGATCGACGGACTGATAGGCGCGGTCGCGCGCCTCGGTCACCGTCTTGCCCATCGCGCAGACGTTCAGCACCCGGCCGCCATTGGCGATGATTGCGCCATCCTTCGCAACCGTGCCGGCGTGGAAGATCTCGACGCCCTCGACCTTGGCCGCGTCGTCGAGGCCGTCGATCCGCGTGCCCTTGATGTAATCGCCGGGATAGCCCTTCGCCGCCATCACCACCGTCAGCGCCGGGTTCGGATACCAGCGCAGATCGAAGTTCTTCAATTGCCCGTCGATGGAGGCGAGGAAGGCCGGCACAATGTCCGACATCATCCGCAGCATCAGCACCTGGCACTCGGGATCGCCGAAGCGGACATTGTATTCGAACAGTTTTGGGCCCTGCGCGGTCAGCATCACGCCGGCATAGAGCACGCCCTTGAACGGCGTGCCGCGGCTCTTCATCCCGGCCACCGTCGGCAGGATGATCCGCGCCATGATCTGGTCGTGCACCTCAGGCGTCACGAACGGCGTCGGCGAATAGGCGCCCATGCCGCCGGTGTTCGGCCCCTTGTCGTGATCGAACACCCGCTTGTGGTCCTGCGCCGAGGCCAGCGGAATCGCGGTCTCGCCGTCGCACAGCGCGAAGAAGCTGATCTCGCGGCCCGACAAAAACTCCTCGATCACGAC
Source organism: Bradyrhizobium sp. BR 1433 (assembly GCF_051547665.1). Lineage (NCBI taxonomy): Bacteria > Pseudomonadati > Pseudomonadota > Alphaproteobacteria > Hyphomicrobiales > Nitrobacteraceae > Bradyrhizobium > Bradyrhizobium sp. BR 1433. Next base: position 6,343,212 of record NZ_JBPUGG010000001.1, on the reverse strand, counting down.
CTCGGCGCCGGCCGAGCCGAACGCGCCCTCGAACATCATCGCAATCGCGGCCTCGGCCTCGGGCAGCGTCTGCGCCACCACGACGCCCTTGCCGGCCGCAAGCCCGTCGGCCTTGACCACGATCGGCGCGCCCTGGGCGCGGACATAGGCCACCGCGTCCCTCGCATTGTCGAAGCGGCGATAGGCACCGGTCGGAATGTCGAACTCGCTGCAGAGGTCCTTTGTGAAACCCTTCGAGCCCTCGAGCTGGGCGGCCTGCCGGCTCGGTCCGAACGCCTTGATGCCTTCAGCGGCGAGGTCGTCGACGATCCCGGCGGCGAGCGGCGTCTCCGGACCGACCACCACCAGATCGACCGCATTGCCCCGGCAGAATTCGATCACCGCGGCATGGTCGGCGACGTCGAGCGCGACGCATTCGGCCTCGCGCGCGATCCCGGCATTGCCCGGCGCGCACCACAGTTTCGTCACCAGCGGGGATGCGGCGATCTTCCACGCCAGCGCATGTTCGCGGCCACCGGAACCGAGCAGGAGGATGTTCATCTGTGTCGCCGATCAGAGGGGTTGTAACGCCATTTCGTCCGGTTTAGCACGCTCCCGATCCGCAGCAACACGCGGTTCGATCAGATGTGGATATGTGATTCGACGCCTGGAACGCGGCGTCCGGACCTTGCACACGGGGTCGAAAACCCCGATTCTATAGATCAGATGACCGCTGCTCCGAATCTCGTCAACGCGCCCGAATTCACCGTCTCGGAACTCTCTTCCGCCCTGAAGCGGACGGTGGAGGACCGCTTCGGCCATGTCCGTGTCCGCGGCGAGATTTCGGGCTTTCGCGGCCCGCATTCCTCCGGCCACTGCTATTTCGCGCTGAAGGACGAGAGCGCCAAGATCGAGGCCGTGATCTGGAAGTTCGCCCATGCCCGGATGCGCTTCAAGCCGCAGGAGGGCCTCGAGGTCATCGCCACCGGCAAGCTGACCACCTATCCGAACTCCTCGAAGTACCAGATCGTCATCGATTCGCTGGAGCCCGCCGGCGTCGGCGCGCTGATGGCGCTGATGGAGGAGCGCAAGAAGAAGCTCGCCGCCGAGGGCCTGTTCGACGAGGCCCGCAAGCAGCTTTTGCCCTGGCTGCCCGAGGTGATCGGCGTCGTCACCTCGCCGACCGGCGCTGTGATCCGCGACATCCTGCACCGGCTGGAGGACCGCTTTCCCCGCCGCGTGCTGGTCTGGCCGGTCAAGGTGCAGGGCGACGGCTCGGCCGAGCAGGTGGCGGCCGCGATCCGCGGCTTCAACGCGCTGCCGGAGGGCGGCAAGATTCCACGGCCTGATCTCTTGATCGTCGCGCGCGGCGGCGGCTCGCTGGAGGACCTGTGGTCGTTCAACGAGGAGATCGTGGTCCGCGCCGCGGCGGAGAGCCATATCCCGCTGATCTCGGCGGTGGGCCATGAGACCGACATCACGCTGATCGACTTCGTCGCCGACAAGCGCGCGCCGACGCCGACCGCCGCCGCCGAGATGGCGGTGCCGGTGCGCAGCGAGCTGTTCGTCGAGGTCGCGGCGCTCGCCCGCCGCACCATGGTGTGCTGGCAGCGTGCCCAGGAGGCCCGCCGCAACGAGCTGCGCGCCGCGGCGCGGGCGCTGCCGGCGGCGCACGAGCTGCTGGCGATCCCGCGGCAGCGGCTCGATCATCTCGCAGCAGGTTTGCCACGCGGGCTGAAGGCCAATACGCACGCGCATTTCCGCCGCTTTGCCGCCAGCAGTTCGCGCCTCACCATCGGCGTGCTGCGCGGCCAGATCGCGCATGCGCGGCAGCGGCTCACCGCATCCGGCGAGCGCATCACGCTATCGGCGCGCGCGCTGCTGCATCGCCGCCGCGAGCGCTTCAGCGGGCTCGAGATCCGGCTCAAGGCCTCGAAGCTCGCCAACGCCAAGGCCCAGCGCAACGCCATCGCCCGCGACCTCGAGCGCACCCACCGCCTCGCCGAGCGCGCCCGCCGCGCGCTGGTGACGACGATGCAGCGGCTCGAGGCGCGCGTTGCCCATAGCGGACAACTGCTGTCGGCGCTGTCCTATCGCGGCGTGCTGGCGCGCGGCTTCGCGCTGGTGCGCGACGCGCACGGCCACGCCCTGCACTCCGCCGCGGCGGTCGGCCCGAACGCCGGCCTGTCGATCGAGTTCGCCGATGGCCGCGTTGCCGCCACCGCGAACGCCGATCAGCCTCCGGCAACGGTAGCGCCCGAGAGCCAGCCGAAGCCTCAGCCGCGCGAGGCGAAACCGGCGGCGCCGAAGCGCGTCACCAAGCCGGTCGATCAGGGTAGTCTGTTCTAGCCCGGCAACAACTGACTTAGCGCGACAGCCACTCGGCGACTTGCTTTTGCGCATCCTGGCGCGCGCCGGTATCGGTGCCGACGTGACCGCGCTCGGCGATCTCGGCATCGGAGGCCGCGACCGCGTGCAGCGGCAGGTTGGGCCGGTCGAAGTCGTGATAGGCCTCGGGATAGACCACGATCCGCGCCAGTGCGCTGCGGCCGCGGGCGCCGTCGACCATCTGGTGGCAAGCCGACGACGATGTGACGTCGTCGCGCGCGCCGATCAGCACCAGCGTCGGCACCCGCGCGCTCCAGCCGAGGCCGAACGAGGCGCGGCAATCCGGATAGAACGCGACCGCCGAGCGAAAATCCGGATCGACGTTGCGCGACCACATCTGCGGCCGCACCGCCCACAGCAGGGCGGCGGCGCCGTTGCCCCAGCCGATCAGGCTGATGCGGCGCTTCGCCACCCACTTCTGTTGCACCAGCCATTGCCGCGCCGCGTTGATGTCGGCGACCCGCGCACGGCGGGTCTGGACCTGATGCTCTTTGATGCGGCACTGCGGACCAAGCTCGCGCGAGCCGTAGCTGTCCGGCAACAGCACCGCATGGCCGGTCGTCAGCAATTGCTCGGCCCAGTCGCGATAGCGCGGCAGGACCGGCTCGGAACGGCCGGCGAGACCGCCGCAGCCATGCAGCGCGATCACGGTCGGGAACGGGCCATCGCCATCGGGCCGGTAGAGCTGCGCGTGCAGCGTGACGTTGCCTTCGGGGATCTCGACCTGATGCGGGGCCGGGAGTGGCGCCGCGGCCACGGCCGGCACGGCAAGCATGGCGAGGCACAGGAAAACTGACGTGAGGCGCATCCGATCCGGCCGGCTCGTTATGGCGCTGCAAACACAGCGGACCACGGCCGCAAGGCTACCATGCGCCTGCGCCGCCAAATCATCACAAGTCGGTGGTTTAACGGGCGGACATGACACCCTATCTGTGATAGACGGTTTCATCGACATCCAGATGGCCTCATTGGAGGCAAGGCGGAGAGCTCAATCGTGCTGAACAAGTTCGGTCCCTCGGGCCATGGCGAAGCGCAGGTGCAATATCTCGACGGCGATTTCCGCGTGATCTCGCCCGGCACCTTTGTGCGTTGTGCCATCACCGACGTCCGGATTCCGCTCGACGAACTGAAGTACTGGAGCGTCGATCTGCAGGAAGCCTACGCCACCCCGACCGCCGTGCTGCAGCGCCACCATCCCGGCGTCCTCAAGCCGCAGGCCTAGGCTCGACGCCGGGTTCATTTGGAGAGCCTCCTGTCCCGCGCCCTGAACAGTTGATCGGCCACCAGGCGCCGCAGCGCGTCGCCATCATCGAATTGCAGCGTCACCGCGAACGGCACGATCGCCTGTGCCCAGGCCGGCATCCCGTCCGGACCACGCAACCGAGCGAGATCCTTTTCCGTCGTCACCAGCGTCAGTCCCTCGCGACGCGCGTCGGCAACGAGCGCTTCGATCTCCTCCTTCGTGAAGGCGTGATGATCGGCGAAAGCCTTGCTGCGCACGACGTCGACGCCGCTTAAAAGCAATGTGTTGAAGAAGCGCGCGGGATCGCCGATGCCGGCAAAGGCGAGCGCACGTGTTCCGTTCAGCGCCGCCAGCGAAGCCTGGTCCGGCTTCAGATGCGCCGACAGCACCGGCTTGCCGCGGGACGCGAGATCGGCCGCAATCCTTTGCGCCGCGCTCCCCTCGCCGACCACGATCAGCGCGTCGGTCCGTTCCAGCTGCGGCACCAGCGGCGCGCGCAGCGGTCCCGCAGGAATCACACGGCCGTTGCCGACGCCGCGCGTGCCGTCGATCACGATCAGGCAGACATCCTTGAGCACGCTCGGATTCTGGAAGCCGTCATCCATCAGGATCACGCTGGCATCCTGCGCGCGCGCCAGCGCCAGGCCCGCGGCGCGGTCGCGCGACACCACGACCGGCAAGCTCGCCGCCATCATCAGCGGCTCGTCGCCGACATCGGCCGCCGTGTGGCTGTCGCGATCGACCTTGACCGGGCCGCCGAGCCTGCCGCCATAGCCGCGGCTGAGCACCACCGGCCGCTCGTCAATTTCGCGCAGCAATTTTGCCAGCGCCAGCACCGTTGGTGTCTTGCCGGCGCCGCCGACATGGTAATTGCCGACGCAGACCACGGGAATGCCGGCATCGACGCCGGATTGCCGCATCCGCCGCGCGGCGACCGCGCCGTAAAGCGCGGCGAGCGGTTGGAGCAGTTGTGATGTCCAAGACGACGGCCGGTGCCAGAAGGCCGGCTCACGCATTGGCGGCTCCCATCTCGAGCCGCAACTGCAACAGATAGGGCTCGAGAGCGGTCACCGTGCGCTCCAGCGCGCCACCGAGCTGTTCGACGACGCGCTCGGAGGCCGCCAGCGAATTGTCGCGGGCTGTGGAATCCGCAAGGAACTGGCCGAGCTGCTTGACCAGCGCTTCCCGATCATCGGCGCGGCGCGCGCCGCCGGCGCGATCGAGCGCCTCATAGACATCGGTGAAGTTGAACACGTGCGGGCCGTGCACAATCGCCGCGCCAAGCTTGATCGCCTCGATCGGATTCTGGCCGCCATGCGCAACCAGCGAGCCGCCCATGAACACGATCGGCGCGAGGCGATAGAACAGGCCGAGCTCGCCCATCGTATCGGCGACGTAGATATCTGTTGTCGCGACCGGCAGATCCTCATGCGAGCGCAGGCCGGGGCGCAGGCCGGCCTCCGTCACCAGCCGCGCCACCGCCTCGCCGCGCGCGGCATGCCGCGGCACGATCACTGTGAGCAGGCCGGGGAAGAATCCCGCGAGCGACTTGTGCGCCTCGATCAGGATCTCTTCCTCGCCGGGATGGGTCGACGCCGCAACCACGATGGCGCGGCCGCGGGTCACCGACATCAACCGCTCCAGCTTGGCCGGATCGGCCGGCGGCGCCGCGACGTCGAGCTTGAGGTTGCCGGTGACGACGACGTTGTGGCTGCCGAGCGTGGCAAAGCGTTCGGCGTCGGTGTTCGACTGCGCGAGGCAGATGTCGAACCGGCCGAGCAACGCGCCGATGGTGTTGGAGACCCGGCGCCAGCGCGGGAAGGAGCGCTGCGACATTCGCCCATTGATCAGCACCATCGGCAGCCGCCGCGCGGCGCTCGACAGGATCAGATTCGGCCACAAATCGGATTCGATGAACAGCGCCAGCGACGGATGCCAGTGATCGAGGAAGCGCGTCACATAACGCGGCGAGTCGTACGGCACGTATTGATGGATGACGTCGGGCGGGAAGCGCTTGGCGACGATCGCGGCCGAGGTCACCGTGCCCGAGGTGAGCAGGATGCGCAAATTGAGCGCGCGCAGCCGCTCGATCAGGCCGGCCGCTGCCAGCACTTCGCCGACGCTGGCGCCGTGAATCCATACCAGCGGGCCCTGCGGCCTGGTATCGGCGCTCACGCCGCGCCGCTCGCCGACACGTTCGGGATCTTCCTTGCCGAGCTTGAGCCGCCGCTTGATCAGGGCAGGCGCGAGCGGCACCATCGCGGACGACAGCTTGCGGTACACACGCAACGTCATCGGTAGCGAGCTAGCCAAGCGCTGCCTCCGGCCGCCCGACCGCTGCATAGGCACGTCGGGTCGCTTCGTTGAGAAGTTCCTCCACGTGCTGCCGAAGCTTTTCCATCGTCGCGGCGTCGGCGTCGGGCGGCACATAGACCGGCTCAATACCTACCACTGCGCCGCGCCCGAATGGCAAATTGATGGTGGTCGAATCCCAGTTTTTCAACCGGATGAATCGGCTGGTGACCATCGCAAAGGGGATGATCGGCCGGCCGGTCTCCCGCGCCAGCATGATGGCCCCGAGGCCCGCCACCCGCGCCCGCTTCGGCACGTCGGCGGTGGTGGCCATGTTGCAGCCGTCTTCCAGCGCCCGAACCATCTCCAGGAAGGCGCCGACGCCGCCCTTGCGATGGAACGCGCCGGAATGATCGCCGGAACCTCTGATGGTGCCGATGCCGAGCCGCTCCACCGCGAGGGCGTTGAACTCGCCGTCGCGGTGGCGGGAGATCAGGACCTTGGCGCGGTAGCTCTCCTTGGTCTTGATGAACGGCGTCATGAAGTGCTGGCCGTGCCAGAACACGAAGATCGCCGGCATCAGGGGCTCGACGATCCCGTACACGTCATGCGGCTGGTAGCTGAAGCGGTTGGTGTACCACACCAGCCGCAGATACTCGGCCGCAAGCACACCCAGCGCGCGCTGCACGAAGCCGCTGCGCAGCAGATCGCGAAAAAGTCGTTTCAATGGGAATGCTTTGTGTCCTGCTCAGGATCGAGCAACCGGTGGAGGTGAACGACGAAGTAGCGCATCTGGGCGTTGTCCACGGTCTGCTGCGCCTTCGCCTTCCAGGCCGCATAGGCGGTCGCATAGTTCGGGTAGACGCCGACGATCTCGACTTCGTCCAGATTCTTGAAGGTGTTGTGCTCGAGATCCGTCAACTCGCCGCCGATCACGAGGTGAAGCAGCTGGGGCTGGGCATTGTCTGACATGATGGTGCTTTTCCTAACGAGATGCCCGGCAAACAAATGAAGTCGTGGTCGTCACAGGTCTGGTCGTCACAAGGCTAGTCGTCACAAGGCTGTCGCAACAGGTCTGGTCGTCACAATCGGAAAGCGGCGTGGATCGGCGAGGCCTCACGGCAAAGGACGGCTGCGAAAATGCTCGACAATGCGTGCATGACGTTCGCGTCCTGCTGCCACCAGCACCCCATGCGTCACCTCCCGGCGATTGTACTCAATCGCGTCCCCCGAGAGCGCGGTCATCTTACCACCCGCTTCCTGCACGATCAAATTCGCGGCGGCAAGATCCCAGTCGCGGCTTTGCCCGCCCGCAAAGGCCGCGTCAAGTCGACCTTGTGCTACACGGCACAACCGCAGCGCCAGCGATCCGATGCGCGGATAGAGCGTGATCTCGTCCGGCGTCGGGCTGAGCCGCTGCACCAGCGGCTTCGGTCCCGCCATCCGCGGAAAGTTGAAATCGGTGCCTGCGGTTGCATGCACCGCGCCGTCGTTCAGGGTGGCGCCCTGTCCGCGGGCGGCGAAGAAGAATTCCTCGCTGACCGGCGCATACACCGCCGCGAGCACCGGCGATGCATTTTCAACCAGCGCCACACTGACGCACCAGTCCTCGCGGCCGGCGAGATAGGCGCGGGTGCCGTCGATCGGATCGACGATCCAGGTGAAGCGCCTGCCGAGGCGGGTGTCGTTGTCGGCGCTCTCTTCCGACAGCCAGCCGTAGCCTGGCGTTGCCGAACGCAGCTGCTGCTCCAGCAGGTCGTTGACCGCGATGTCGGCCTCGGAGACCGGCGAGGACGCACCCTTGATCCAGTTCTTCAATTCGGTGCGGAACAGCGACGATGCGAGCCGGCCCGCTTCCTGCACCGATCTGGTCAGCAAGGCGGCATCGCGCGCCTTGGTCCAGTCGTCCGTATCAGCGTCCGCCAAGCGTCAGGCCCTCGATGCGCAGCGTCGGCGAATTGACGCCGTAACGGAATTCCAGATCGTTGGCCGCGACCAGCGACTTGAACATCGGCAGCAGATGGCCGGCGATGGTCACTTCGCTGACCGGATAGGTGATCTCGCCGTTCTCGATCCAGAAGCCGGACGCGCCGCGGCTGTAATCGCCGGTCACGCCGTTGACGCCGGAGCCGATCAGGTCGGTGACATAGAAGCCCCGCTTGATGTCGGAGATCAGCTCCTTCGGCGTCACCGCACCCGGCTCGAGATGCAGATTATACGTTCCGGGCGACGGCGAGGACGACACGCCGCGATGCGCATGACCGGTCGTAACAAGCCCGAGCTCGCGCGCGGTCGCCGAATCCAGCACCCAGGTGGTGAGCACGCCCGCATCGATCAGCGCCGTCTTCTTCACCCTGACGCCCTCGGCGTCGAAGGTCTGCGAGCGAAGGCCGCGCACCCGCAACGGATCGTCGATGATGCGGATATCTTTCGAGAACAGTTGCTCGCCGAGCTTGTCCTTCAGGAAGCTGGTCTTGCGCGCGATCGAGGCGCCGTTGATGGCACCGACGAGATGGCCGACGATCGAGCCGGCGACCCGCGGATCGAACACCACCGGCACCTTGCAGGTCTCGACCTTGCGCGGATTTGAGCGCGCCACCGCACGCTCGCCGGCCTTGCGGCCAACGGTGGCAGGTGAATCGAGATCGGATGCATGCGGCGCGCTGGTGAAGTCGTAGTCACGCTCCATGCCAGTGCCTTCACCGGAAATCGCCGTCGTCGAGATGCCGTGGCTGGAGCGCAGATAAGAACCGTGGAAGCCGGTCGACGTCACCAGCACCATGCCGCCGATTCCGGTCGAGGCCGACGCGCCGCCGGACTTCGTGACACCCTTGACCGCGAGCGCCGCAGCCTCGGCTTCGATCGCGCGCTGCTCGAGTTCGGCCGTGCTCGGAACCTTGCGATCGAGCAGATCGAGGTCGGGGAAATCGTGGGCGTGGAGCGCCGGATCGGCGAGACCGACATATTTGTCGTCCGGCGCCACGCGCGCCATCGCGACCGCACGCTCGGCAAGCTTGGCGACCCCGTCGCCGCTGACCTCATTGGTCGATACCACCGCCTGGCGGTGTCCGACGAACACCCGCAGGCCGACGTCATCGCCTTCGGAGCGCTCGGTTTCCTCGACGCGGCCGTCGCGCACCTCGACGCCCTGCGAGACGCCGCGCACCGCGATGGCATCGGCCGCATCGGCGCCCGCGCGCTTGGCGGCATCGACCAGACGCTGTGCAAGGTCGCTCAGGCCCGATTGGTCGAACAGATCGGAGCTATCGCCGTGTCGCGATGCAGATGGTGAAGAGTTCACGAACGAATTCCTGCGGATTGAGGGGGGCCCGGAACGAGGTCGACAGACTTAACCAGATGTGCCGGTTTCACAGGGATTTCAAGCACTTTGCGCCGACAGGCAACAAAGATTTGAGTGATCGGGGCAAGGCTTCGTCAATCATGCGGGCCAACCTCTTGTCAATCATGGCACGAGGTGAGGAGGGGTTAACCAGGCTTTTTAAGGGGGAACGGACATCGCTCGGCTAGGCTCTCACCCAACGACCGGGAACAAAATCCCGGCGGGGAGACAGAGCTTTGAGGCGTCAAACACCAACAAGCGGAATCAATTCCGCCGGGTCGAGCTGCGCATTGCGGCTCGACCCTCTTTCCCTTCCGCTCAGCTTCCACGCGCAGGACGCGCGCGCGGATGGCGGCATGCGGCAGGTCGAGCTTCATCGCGAACATGTCGTGCTGCGCCGTGCCGTTCTCGGCATGCGGATGGCGGTCAATGTTCGCGTCAGCGACTTTCTCGGCGTCGCGGTGCGCGGCATCGACGACGCGCAGATGCTGGTGCTTGTTCACCGCGATCCCGCGCTCAGCATTCCGCTCGGCTCCAGTTCGGATGCCGAGGAGATCAGCTCCGCCTGGCAGATGTGGAGCGACATCTTCCGTCTCCCGCAACTGACCGAGCCTGCGCCGCGGACGCCCTCGCCGCGCCGCCGTCGCCGCAACGCGATCCGCGCGCGGAGGCCGAAATTCCTGGTCCGCCGCCGCGCCGGTGTCAGCCTCAACGGCACCAGCGTACATCGCGGCGAACGCGAGATCATCGCGCGGGATTGATCTGACCGTCTCGCTCCATTGGCCTCACAATCGGTGTCGTCCCGGCGAAGGCCGGGACCCATACGCCGCAGCAGATGTTGTTGACGGGTCTCGTCGTTCCAGCGTCGCACAACAAGAAGCATTCGTGGTTATGGGTCCCGGCCTTCGCCGGGACGACGGCGAGTTTGTGGCGCGGCCGGCGAATCATTAGTTTGCACGCTTCGCTCCACCATCCTGCGAAGTCGTCACGCCGCGCGCAGCACCGCGTCGACGACCAGGCTCGCGAACAAGATCAAGCCGGCGTCGCGGTTGGACTTGAAGATGCGCAGGCAGAGCGCGCCATCGCTGATGTCGAGCCGCCGGATCTGCCAGGCGAGATGCAGCGCGAACGCCGCCAGCCCAATCCAGGCCGGCCAGCGCGCCCCTGCGAGTGCGAACGCCACGCCGATCAAGAGCACGGCGAGACCATAGAAGATCACGAGCGCACGATGGGTGCGTGCACCGAACAGGCGCGCGGTGGATTTGACGCCGATCAGCGCATCATCCTCGGCGTCCTGATGGGCGTAGATGGTGTCGTAGGCGATCACCCAGGCGATCGATCCGGCGTAGAGCGCAATCGCGGTCGCATCGATGCGCTCGAGCGTCACCGCAAATCCCATCAGCGCGCCGTAGGAGAAGGCAAGGCCGAGCACGACCTGCGGCCACCAGGTAATCCGCTTCATGAACGGGTAGATCGCGACGATCAGAAGCGAGGCGATGCCGGTCATCACCGCGAAGCGGTTGAACTGCAGCAGCACGAGAAGCCCGATCAGCGCCTGCAGGACCATGAAGACCACCGCCTGCGTCACCGTGACCTGCCCGGCGGGGATCGGCCGCGACCGCGTGCGTTCGACCTTGGCGTCGAGATCGCGATCGGTGATGTCGTTCCAGGTGCAGCCGGCGCCGCGCATCACAAAGGCGCCGATGAAGAACAGCAGGACCACGAGCGGCAGCGAGCGCACATCATGCGCGACGCCGGCGGCAAGCGCCGCCGACCACCAGCACGGCATCAACAATAGCCAGGAGCCGATCGGCCGGTCGTAGCGCGCAAGCCGCAGATAAGGCCGCGTCCAGACCGGCGCATGGGTATCCACCGAGTTGCCTGTGGAGTCGGCAACACGGGTGGAGACATCGCTCATGGGTGATCCCTCAACGGGTGAGGACGTTGCCGTTCAGCGTATCGAAGGTGCTGCCGCCCTTCTTGGTCGGCGTCGCTTCCGGCAGCGAGGCGGACGAACCGAGCACGTCGCTCAAGCTCGGCCCCGCTGGCCCACGCGGCTGCGCCGCCGCCTGCTCCGCGACATTGCAGACCTTCTTCAGCAGCGCTTCGGTATTCTTGTGTCCGGCCTTGAGCTGGTCGGCGATCTGCGGCGGAATTCCGCACTTCTGCGCGTTGGTGTCGACATATTTGATCATCTTGATCTCGGCCTGGCTGTAATTGCCGATCAGCTTGCAGGCCTCCTGGGGGCTGGCGTGGCGATCGCTCGCCGCCTTGATCGCCTTGCCGCGCTTCTCCGCATCCTCGCGCAGCGGCGTGAAATTCTTCATGCAGGCGTCGGCGGCACCACCAGCTGCACCCGGCGGGGGCGGCGACGACAGCCCGCCGCCGGCGATGGGGGCCGCGCCACTGCTCGGAAATGCCGACGGCGTGGCACCGACCCTGGCCGCCGGCGCGCCGTTGACCGGGGGGAATGCGGAATCCGAGGCGGTTCCGGCCTGGCTTGGACGCATGCCATTGACCGGCGGAAACGCGGGGTCGGACGCGGTGCCGGCCTTACCGGCCTGATTGGGCAACGGGGCCGGAAAAGCGCTCTGGGCAGCAGCTTGCCCCGCGGACAGGGCGGTCGCAGCAACGGTCAGCACGATCAGACGGCGGATCATCGAGGGTGTTTCTCCGGCAAAAGGTCCAGGCAACCCCAGCGCAACAAAAACGAAGCAACGAATTTTGAGGGCGTTTTACGATTCCTGTGAGGCCTTAACAACCCGTGGATTTGGGCGACAGCGCGGCGTAGGGCCACACCGGCCATATTAAATTGTTCCCCGATTCTAAGCCTTTAGGCTACGAACGGCGGTAAAATGGACCATCAAATTTGCCTGAACAGGATTTTCGGTAAGGCCCCGGTTTGGATTCATGGGCCGACGCCGCGGGCGACCGAACAGCAAAAGGGACCGCGTGCAAGCGGCCCCTTGGACTAAAGAAATGACTTGGTGACAGAAGCAATATATCGACGCTCAATATTACCTGGCTGGCGAGTTCCTGAGGAGTCCGCGGGATTACGGTGTCGCGCAGTTTGGTAAACTGGCCACACCGCACTGAAGCCGCCTCGGATATGCCTGAACTCGATTTCCGCAGCCCCCGCCTGTTTGTCGACGCCCCGCTCGGCGCCGGCGCAACCGTTCCGCTCGAACGCGATCAGAGCAACTATCTCGGCAACGTGCTGCGGCTCGGCGCCGGCGACAGCGTGCTGGTGTTCAACGGGCGTGACGGCGAATGGCGCGCCGAGATTTCCGGCCGCAAGCGCCCCGACACGCTGACGGTCGCGGCACAGACCCGCGCACAGGACCGCCTGCCCGACGTCACCTATGTGTTCGCGCCGCTGAAGCATGCGCGGCTCGATTACATGGTGCAGAAGGCGGTCGAGATGGGCGCCGCGCGGCTGGTGCCGGTGCTGACACGCTTCACCCAGGTGTCGCGGGTCAACGGCGAGCGGATGCGCGCCAATGCGGTCGAGGCCGCCGAGCAATGCGGGATCATCTCGCTCGCCGAAGTCGCCGATCCCCTGCCCCTCGAACGTTTCCTGGCGGGCCGCGACCCGGCGCGGCTGCTGGTGTTTTGCGACGAGGCGGCCGAGGTCGAAAGCCCGGTGCAGGCGCTGGCGGCGGCAACGGCTGCGAATGCCGGGATCGATGTCCTGATCGGTCCGGAAGGCGGCTTTGCCGAGGAGGAGCGCGCGCTGCTGCTGCGCCAGCCCGCCATCCTCCGCCTCGCCCTCGGCCCGCGCATCCTGCGCGCCGACACCGCCGCCGTCGCCGCGCTGGCGCTGGTGCAGGCGGCTCTGGGGGATTGGCGAGGAAATGGGCCACACACTCCCTCCCCGTCATCCTGAGGTGCGAGCCTCTTCGGCGAGCCTCGAAGGATGCACGGCCCGGCTGGCGGCCGTCGAACCTTCGAGGCTCGCCCAGCGGCGCAATTGCGCCGCAAGGCTCGCGCCTCAGGATGACGGAACCTGCAGCTCGTTTGCCCGATGAAAGCCGAGGACAAACATCTGCCCCTAGCCAAGTCGTCGCAAAATCGTTAACGAACCCAATCATTAAGCCACTTGGCCGATCCCTGTCGAAAGCATGGGCCGACCGTGCTAAGGGCTCCGCAAACATCACCCATGGAACCCGCTCTGGAACGCGATTTCGGAGCGAATTGGACGTCGAGATGACCGAAGCTGCCGCACCACGATCCGCCGCCGGATCCGCCGTTTGGGCGGATGCGCTGCTGGCCTCGTTCGCGCAGGCCGGCTATCAGAGGTCCGAGCCCGCGATCCTGCAGCCGGCCGAGCCGTTCCTCGATCTCTCCGGCGAGGACATCCGCAAGAGCCTGTACCTGACGACCGACCTGAGCGGCGAGGAGCTCTGCCTGCGCCCGGACCTCACGATCCCGGTGGCGCGCGACTACCTCGCCTCTGCCCGCGCCGGCCAGCCCGCCGGCTTCAGCTATCTCGGCCCGGTGTTCCGTTATCGCGGCGGCGCGCCGAGCCAGTTCCTGCAGGCCGGCATCGAATCGTTCGGACGGCAGGACCGCGCCGCGGCCGATGCCGAGATGCTGGCGCTGGCGCTGGAGGCGACCACGGCGTTCGGGTTGAAGGACGTCGAGATCCGCACCGGCGACGTCGCGCTGTTCAACGCGCTGATCGATGCGCTCGACCTCTATCCGGTGTGGCGGCGCCGGCTGATCAAGGACTTCAACCGCAAGGTCTCGCTGACCGACGACATCGAGCAGCTGGCGCTCAAGACGGCACCGGGCCGCAACGAATATGAGGGCGTGCTCGCTGCGCTGGCCGGCTCGGACCGCAAGGCGGCGCTGGCGCTGGTCACCGATCTGATGTCGATCGCCGGCACCACCAATGTCGGCGGCCGCACCGTGGCCGAGATCGCCGACCGTTTCCTCGAGCAATCGACGCTGAAGGGCGGCGCGCTGCCGCGCGATGCGGTCGCGACCATCAAGCGCTTCCTGGCGATCGCGGGCGATCCCGACGACGCGGTCGCGCAATTGCGCGCGCTGGCTGGCGACGCCCAGCTGAACCTTGCAGTCGCGATCGACCAGCTCGAGAGCCGTATCGGCTTCATGGCCGCGCGCGGCATCGACATCCGAAAGACCCGGTTCTCCACCGCGTTCGGCCGCGGCCTCGACTATTACACCGGCTTCGAGTTCGAGCTGCACGCCAAGGGCAACGGCGCCGAGCCGCTGGTCGCCGGCGGACGCTATGACGGGCTGATGACGCAGCTCGGCTCGGCGGCCCCGATCCCTGCGGTCGGCTTCTCGGTCTGGATCGAGGCGATGACCCGGCATGGCCAGGCCACCTCCTTCGGAGCCGCCCAATGAGCACGCCCTTCGTCGTCGCCGTGCCCTCCAAGGGGCGGCTGCAGGAAAACGCCGAAAGCTTCTTCGCCCGCGCCGGGCTGACCTTGTCGAAGGCCGGCGGCGCCCGGGACTATCGCGGCACCATCGCAGGCGTCGACAATGTCGAGATCGCCTATCTCTCGGCGAGCGAGATCGCGGCCGATCTGGCCCGCGGCTCGGTGCATCTCGGCGTCACCGGCGAGGACCTGGTGCGCGAGAGCATTCCCGATGCCGACAAGCGCGTGCTGATGATCGAAGGCCTCGGCTTCGGCTATGCCAATGTCGTGGTCGCGGTGCCGCAGGCGTGGATCGACGTCCGCACCATGGCCGATCTCGACGACGTAGCGTCCGGCTTCCGCGAGCAGCACAATCACCGCATGCGGGTGGCGACCAAATACATCAATCTGACGCGCGGCTTCTTTGCCAGGCACGGCGTCGGCGACTACCGCATCGTCGAAAGCGCCGGCGCCACCGAGGGCGCGCCCGCCGCCGGAACCGCCGAACTGATCGTCGATATCACGACCACCGGGGCGACGCTTGCCGCCAACGGGCTCAAGGTGCTCGACGACGGCGTCATGCTGCGCAGCCAGGCCAATCTGGTGGCGTCCAAGGATGCCGACTGGTCGAAGGGCGCCCGCGAGACCGCGCGCGTGATCCTCGACCACATCGCTGCGCGCGCCCGCGCCAGCAAGTATCGTGAGGTCCGCACCCGCTTCGCCGGCTGCAACGATGCGCTGCTCTCCGAGGCGCATAACCGTTTCGGCGTGGTCGCCCCGTTCGGCGGCCCGACCTCGTCGGGCATGCTTACGCTGCACTGCCCACCGGGCAAGCTCTACGCGCTCGGCAGCTTCCTGCGCGAGCACGGCGCCGAAACCGTGTCGGTGGTGTCGCTGGACTATGTGTTCGACCGCGAGAACCCGCTGTTCGCCAGGCTCGAGGCGTTCCTGCGACAATGAGGCGGCCACGCCGTTCATGTTGGCGACAGCTACCCTGCGGTACCATATTGTGTTCGAGGGATCTCTCGTTTTGACGCGGTTTCTTCGTGCGAGGCGGAAGGCCATTTCGCTCGAAAACGCTCTAGTTCTGGAACCTGACCGATGATGCTGGGCTCTGACGTTTCCAGCCTGACCACGACCGCCAAGACCGCCGCCGGGCAGGGTCTGTCGATCGTCGTGCCCGTCTACAACGAGGCGGCCGGGCTTGCTGCGTTGCATGAGCGGCTGATCAACCTCGCCAAGACGCTGCGCGCCCGCTATGGCCTCGCCTGCGAGGTGATCTATGTCGATGACGGCAGCGCGGACAACACGCTGATGATCGCGCGCGGCCTGCCCGCCGACGGGCTCGACCTGCAGGTGGTGTCGCTGTCGCGCAATTTCGGCAAGGAGGCGGCGCTGATGGCCGGCCTCGACCACGCCCGCCGCGGCGCGGTGCTGTTCATGGATGGCGACGGCCAGCATCCGCCGACGCTGGTGGAGCAACTGGTCGCGCACTGGATCGATGACGGCTACGACGTGGTCTACACGGCGAAGGCGCATCGCGACAATGAATCGGCCGCGCGGCGGCTGGCCGTGCGCGGCTTCTACGCGCTGATCAACTGGGGCGCCCGGCAGCAAATTCCGGAGGATGCCGGCGACTTCCGTCTGCTGTCGCCGCGCGCGGCCGCGGCGCTGCGGCAATTGCCGGAGCGCAACCGCTTCTTCAAGGGCCTCGCCAGTTGGATCGGCTTCCGGCAGATCCGCGTCGACTACGAGCCGGCGCCGCGCGCGCATGGCGTCACCACCTTCAATGCCGGCCGGCTGATCGGTCTGTCGATCGAGGGCCTGACCTCGTTCTCGGTGGCGCCGCTGCGCTTCGCCAGCCTGCTCGGCGCGCTGCTCGCCGGCGTGGCGTTCCTGTTCGGCCTCTCGATCCTGTGGGAAGTGCTGACCACCGGCAAGCAGGTCCCCGGCTATCCGTCGCTGATGATCGGCATGATGACGATCGGCGGCGTGCAGCTGATCATGATCGGCATCGTCGGCGAATATATCGGCAAGATCCTCTCCGAGCTGAAGGCACGGCCGATCTACTTCGTCGCCGAGCACACCGAGAAGCACGCCGACGGCGGCGCGGCGCAAAATGCCTCCGAGCGGACCGCCGCGGAATGAACACCGATACGCCGCGCCGGATCTGGCTGTGTGCTGACGATTATGGCTTGAGCGACGGCGTCAACCGCGCGATCCGCGACCTGATCGAGCGCGGCCGCCTCAATGCGACGTCGGTGATGACGGTGACGCCGGCGATCGGCCGCGATGCGGCCAGCGCACTCACGGCGTCGGTGGCGAACAGCCCGCGCTGCGCGATCGGGCTGCATGTGACGCTGACCGCGCCGTTCCGGCCGCTGACGATGCATTTCCGCCCGCTCGACAGCGACATGTTCCTGCCCTTCCCGCGGCTGCTGCGCGCCGGGCTGATGCATCGGCTCGACGCCGAACTGGTCCATGCCGAGGTGCTGGCGCAGCTCGACGCCTTCCATGATCTGTTCGGCCGCGTACCCGACTTCGTCGACGGTCACCAGCACGCGCAGCTGTTCCCGCAGGTGCGCGACGGCTTCCTGCGCGCCGTGAAGGAGCGCGCGCCGGGCGCCTGGGTGCGGCAGTGCGGCCGCGAAGGCCCGCTGGCGCGCCAGCTGGCGGCGCCGAAGGCGCTGGTGCTGAACGTGCTCAGCACGCAATTCCGGATCAAGGCGCAGCGAGCAGGCCTGCGGTTCAATCCGGCCTTCGCCGGCGCCTATGATTTTACGCGCGGCAATGATTTCGCGGCGCTGATGCAGGGCTTCCTCGACGGCATGCCGGAGGACGGGCTCGTGATGTGCCATCCAGGTTTCGTCGATGAAACGCTGAAGAGCCTCGACCCGCTGACGACGCAGCGCGAGACCGAGCATGCCTATCTGGCAGGCGACGATTTCCCCGCGCTGCTGGCCCTGAATAAAGTTACACTGGCCTGATAGGGTTCACGAAAAGCCGCCGGTCGTATTGTCGCATACATAAATTTAATTCTGGCCCCCACTCCTTGCGCCACAAACCCCGTCCTACATCTCGGACGCGCCGATTCGATCGACGCGATGGAGAACGCCATGACACCGCAAGAACGCCAACTGATCGACGATCTCTTCGACCGGCTCGCCAAGCTGGAGAATGCCCCGCGCGACGGCGAGGCCATGTCCGCGATCATGCAGGGCCTGCGCAGCGCGCCGAATGCGGTCTACGCGCTGGTGCAGACCGCGCTGGTGCAGGACGAGGCGCTGAAGCGCGCCCACGACCGGATCCAGGAACTCGAGGCCGCGGTCGGCCAGCAGCAGGGAGCCCAGCAGCAGGGCGGCGGTTTCCTTGATTCGATGCGCGATGCGATCTTCGGCGGACAGGGCCAGCAACATGGTTCGGTGCCGCCGGTGCGGGCGCCCGACATGGGCGGCCGCGATCCGGGCAGCCGCCCGGTCTGGAACTCGGGCCAGGCGATGCAGCAGGCCGGCGGCGGCTATGGCCAGCCTTACGGCCAGCCCGCTCAACCCTACGGCCAGGGCTATGGCGGCCCGCAGCCGCCGGCGCTCGGCGGCGCGCCGGGTGGCGGTGGCGGCTCGTTCCTCGGCACGGCGGCGGCGGCCGCGGCCGGCGTGGTCGGCGGCGGACTGTTGCTCTCCAGCATCCGCGGCATGATGGGTGGCGGCAGCCACCAGTCGATGGCCGATGCCGGCGGCCTCGGCGGCAGTTCGCGTCCTTGGGGCGGCGACCAGTCGTCGAGCGACCTCGCGCGCGACGCCGGGGTCAACGACATCGGCTCCAACCGCGACAGCGGCTCGCGCGCCGGCGCGTTCGACCAAGCGCAGGCCGACCGGGACAGTGACGATGATCAAGACGCCGACGACTTCGACAATGATGACGACGGCTTCGACGGCGGCGGAGACGGTGACGACAGCAATTACGCGTAAGCGTCTCACCTGAAACACAAACGGCCGCTCCATCGAGCGGCCGTTTATTTTGATCAGTCGTAGCCTGGGCAGAAGCTGTTCTCCTTCCCCCTGAAAGGGGGAAGGTCGGGATGGGGGTCAGCCACAAACGCCGCTGCTCGTCGAGAGAGATGATCCCCACCCGCTTTGCTCTGTTGAGCAAAGCGACCTGCCCTTTTCAAGGGGAGGTTGACGCATCGTGCGGCTCGCTGTCCCGGATTTCGCTTCGCTCCATCCGGGCTACAACTTCACATCACGACGACCCTGGCGCCGACATTGACGCGGCCGTAGAGGTCGATGACGTCCTCGTTGCGCATCCGGATGCAGCCGGACGAAACGTTGGTGCCGATCGTCAGGGCTCGTTGGAGCCGTGGATGCGGTAGAGCGAGGAGCCCAGATACATCGCGCGGGCGCCGAGCGGATTTTCCGGGCCGCCCTCCATGTGCCGCGGCAGATCGGGACGGCGCGCCAGCATTTCCGGCGGCGGCGTCCAGGCCGGCCACTCCTTCTTGGCCGAGATCGTCTTCACGCCCGCCCAGGTGAAGCCGGGCCGGCCGACGCCGATACCGTAGCGCAGCGCGCGGCCGTCGCCCTGCACCAGATAGAGAAACTTGTTCGGCGTATCGACGACGATGGTGCCGGCGCTTTCCCTGCCGGAATAGTCGACCAGCTGCTTCTCGTATCTTGGATCGAACGGACGCTGCGCCGGATCGCCCGCGGCCTCTTCCTGCTGCCGCAGCATCTGCTGCTGCGGATCCATCGGCGGCAGCTGACGGTTGCCGTAATAGCCGGGCTGCTGCTGATACATCGGCTGCGGTGAATAACCCTGCGACGACGGCGCATCGCCGAACAGGAATTCGATGAAGCCGCCGCCCATGTTGGAGCGCTGCGGCTGCACATAGGCGGTGCGCATCGGCGGCTGCGGAGCACCCTGATTGGCATAGATGACGGCGGGCCCGGCGGGCGCTGCCGCGTCGATTGCCATGGCATGATGGGGAACGGCAATAAGAGAAGACGCGCCGGCGAGCAGCGCAAGCGTGGTTTTCCTGAACATCGACGTACTCTGTACTGGTTTCGTCGTGACGTGATGCGCGAGGCGCCGACTTTGCGCCGTTGCACGTGGTCAATAAGCAATGAAAACCGCATCGGTTTGGTAAACGGATCGGCCGTTTCGATTCACCACATCGGCAATGGAGCGCGGTTTTCCGTGACAGCGTTTATTTTGCGTGAACGGCGTGGCGACATAGTTAATCGCCGGTATCGCCGCGCTTGCGCGCTATGCGCGCAAACAGTTCCGGCGTGAACCTGACGTTAAATCCGCTCTGTCTAGAACGGACTTCAGTGAAGGGGCGGGAAATCATGTCAGTGAAGCGCAAGCGTTTTCGTGTCGAGCAGGCGATGGGTGAGGTTGTGATGCCGGAGCCGGATGTTTCCAGCGGCGCCGATCTCGGTCCGATGCATCGCGAGATCATGGCCGAGCTTCGCTCGATCCGCGCCCAGATGGCCGCAGCCCCGGCACAGCGCACCGGCGACAGCGTCGATGCGGCGGTCGCCCGCGAGGTCGCCGAGACCCACGCGCTGCTCGAGACCTACCGTGCGCAGGTCGAACAGTGCGAGAAGCTCAAGGTCGAGCTCGACCTGATTCACGACGCGATCAGCCGCACCAAGCGCGAGATCGCCGTGCTGCACGGCAAGAGCTTCAACGGCGAGGAGATGGCCAAGGTCAATGGCGAACTCGGCGCCGTGGTCGGCGGCACTGAACAGGCCACCCAGCAGATCCTCGAGGCGGTGGAGGCGATCGACCAGGCCGCGACCGCGCTGGCAAACAACGTCACGCCCGACCAGCAGAAGCGACTCAGCGAAGATATTCAGGAGCGCGTGGTCTCGATCTTCGAGGCCTGCAACTTCCAGGACCTCACCGGCCAGCGCATCAGCAAGGTGATGCAGACGATGAAGTTCATCGAACAGCACATCAACGAGATGATGAACATCTGGGGCGGCGTCGACGCGATCAAGTCGCACGTCCCGGCGATCGTCGACACGCGCGAGGGCGATGCGCGCCTGCTCAACGGCCCGAAGCTCGACGGCGACGCCGGCCACGCCTCGCAGGACGACATCGACGCGATGTTCAACTGAGGTTCGTCAGATCAAGACGAAAAACGTCGGCCCTCGGGCCGGCGTCTTTGTTTGGGCGAGCCCACCCCGGGAGGGGTCACCAGACGTCGTGCCGTCCTCGTGCTGCCGTTGCCGCCTTCACTCGCGGACGTACAGCCGCGCGCGGGCGTTGATCTACGTCAATCCGATCCGTCCCTTGCCGCGCATAGGTTGGGCCGCGCCCGAAACGGCGCACCATCTTTGGCCCGCCCGCGATGAGGAGGATCACCATGCGTCGGACGAACATTGTTCCAGCCAAGTCCGTGACGGTTGCGGGAATAGCGGCGAGCCTGATGTTGGGGTTTGCAGGCGCCGCTCTCAGTCCAGCACCGGCCAACGCCGTGATTTACTGCACGTATGTCGGTTATCCGGCAGGCTGCGTTGCGAGGGCGGGCGTCGTGCTCAGGCCTCGTCCGGTGGCGCGCGCTGCGGTCCGTCACAATGCGGGCGGCAATTTGAATGGCGGCGTCAATCGGGTTGGCGTGCGGCGATAAGGCCGCGTTTTCGGGTCTCCTTCCCTTCTCCCCTTGTGGGAGAAGGTGGCGCGGATGCAATCCGCGCCGGATGAGGGGATGTCGCCGCCTACTCAAATCTCGAAAGGGTCACTCGCGGAGGGAGACCCCTCACCCGGATTGCATCTGACGATGCAATCCGACCTCTCCACAAGGGAAGAGGTGCACCCCGATGCGGCGCTATCTCATGCTGAAGTAGCTCGCCGTTACGCCCTCGGGGCGCAGCGGACGTAGACCATGTTGCCGTAGCGGACCCCGGCATCCTTGTCCACGAAGCGGGTGATCATGACGCGGCCGTCGAACGAGACGATCTCGCGGTCCTGCTCGCCGGGCGTCGGTCCAGGCGGGCCGATATAGTTCTTGCCGCTCGGGGAACCCTTCAGCCGCAGTTCCTGCGGGGTGGCCTGGTCGGCCAGATGCATGATGACGCCGCCGTTCTGGCCGGCGCCGATCACGTAAGGCTGCTTGCACTGGCCGCGCGCGGCGGCCTCGGTGCGGGCGCGATCGGCAGGATTCTGGAACGAGGCGAGACCCCAGCGGCCGACGATCTCGTCGGCGCGGATGCTCGCGGGCATTTCGGGGGCCACTCCCGGCTCGGCTGGCGCCGGCTCAGGGTTCGACGACAACGACGGCAGGCTCATGCTGCCGCACGCCCCCAAGAGTGTCGTCAGCGCCGAAACAGCCGCGAACCGTGCGACCAATCGCGCGTTGAATGACCTGATCATATGCATCCCCCGACTATGTCCCGGCCGCACCCGTCCTGCAGCCAAGCGTAAAACTTAAGACGGAGCAATGACGTCTGACAAAATTACGTCATCGCTACGATTTGGTTTCTGGTCCACCATCCTATATTGGCCTCACCAAGGCCTTAACCCGTTTGCTTGACAGAAACTGCGCCAAGCCATATTTCCCGGCCCACAATTAGCACTCTCGCACCACGATTGCTAAGAGCGTCGGGCGTCCTGCCCAGCGCCGACCGGGCCGGCATCCAACGCCGGTCCCGATGAACCGGACCTGAAACCGAGCCAAGAGGGAACGTCATGGCTAAATCCACCTTCCGCCCCCTGCACGACCGCGTCGTGGTCAAGCGTATCGATGCCGAGGAGAAATCCAAGGGCGGCATCATCATTCCGGACTCGGCGAAGGAGAAGCCGTCCCAGGGCGAGATCGTCGCCGTCGGCCCGGGTGGCCGCGACGAGGCCGGCAAGCTGATCCCGATCGACCTCAAGGTCGGCGACCGCGTGCTGTTCGGCAAATGGTCGGGCACCGAGGTCAAGCTCGACAACCAGGAGCTCCTGATCATGAAGGAGTCCGACATCATGGGCGTGCTGGCCTGATCGCCATTCAACCGCGCGACCGCACCACTCGCATCGTCATACCCGGACTTGATCCGGGCATCCATCACGCTTCCGAAGAGTTCTTACCAAGGCGATGGATCGCCGGGTCAAGCCCGGCGATGACGAGCGCGGAAACGGCAAGCGCGTCTCTCAAAACTGACAGGAGTTCAAATCAATGGCTGCCAAGGACGTAAAATTCGCCGGAGAGGCCCGCGACCGCATGCTGCGCGGTGTCGACGTGCTCGCCAACGCCGTGAAGGTGACGCTCGGCCCCAAGGGCCGCAACGTCGTCATCGAGAAGAGCTTCGGCGCTCCCCGCATCACCAAGGACGGCGTCACCGTCGCCAAGGAGATCGAGCTCGACGACAAGTTCGAGAACATGGGTGCGCAGATGCTGCGCGAGGTCGCTTCCAAGACCAACGACACCGCCGGTGACGGCACCACCACCGCGACCGTGCTGGCGCAGGCCATCGTCCGCGAGGGCGCCAAGTCGGTCGCCGCCGGCATGAACCCGATGGACCTCAAGCGCGGCATCGACACCGCGGTCGCGGCCGTGATCAAGGACATCGAGAAGCGCGCCAAGCCGGTCGCCTCCTCGTCCGAAGTCGCCCAGGTCGGCACCATCTCGGCCAATGGCGATGCCGCGATCGGCAAGATGATCGCGCAGGCGATGCAGAAGGTCGGCAACGAGGGCGTGATCACCGTCGAGGAGAACAAGTCGCTCGAGACCGAGGTCGATATCGTCGAGGGCATGAAGTTCGACCGCGGCTATCTGTCGCCCTACTTCATCACCAACGCCGAGAAGATGACCGCCGAGCTCGAGGATGCCTACATCCTGCTGCACGAGAAGAAGCTGTCCGGCCTGCAAGCGATGCTGCCGGTGCTGGAAGCCGTGGTGCAGTCGGGCCGTCCGCTCTTGATCCTCGCCGAGGACGTCGAGGGCGAGGCGCTGGCGACCCTGGTCGTCAACCGCCTGCGCGGCGGGCTCAAGGTCGCCGCCGTCAAGGCGCCGGGCTTCGGCGATCGCCGCAAGGCGATGCTGGAGGACATCGCGATCCTGACCGGCGGTCAGCTGATCTCCGACGACCTCGGCATGAAGCTCGAGAACGTCACGGTGAACATGCTCGGCCGCGCCGGCAAGATCGTGATCGACAAGGAGAACACCACGATCGTCAAGGGCGCCGGCAAGAAGAAGGACATCGACGCCCGCGTTGGCCAGATCAAGGCGCAGATCGAGGAGACCACCTCGGACTACGACCGTGAGAAGCTGCAGGAACGCCTCGCCAAGCTCGCCGGCGGCGTTGCGGTGATCAAGGTCGGCGGCGCGACCGAGGTCGAGGTCAAGGAGAAGAAGGACCGTGTCGAGGACGCGCTGAACGCGACCCGCGCCGCGGTGCAGGAAGGCATTGTGCCCGGCGGCGGCGTCGCGCTGCTGCGCGCCAAGAAGGCGGTCGGCCGGCTCACCAACCCGAATGCCGACGTCCAGGCCGGCATCAACATCGTGCTCAAGGCGCTGGAAGCTCCGGTCCGCCAGATCTCGGAGAACGCCGGTATCGAGGGCTCGATCGTGGTCGGCAAGATCCTCGAGAACAAGTCGGAGACCTTCGGCTTCGACGCGCAGACCGAGGACTATGTCGACATGGTCGACAAGGGCATCATCGACCCCGCCAAGGTGGTGCGCACCGCCTTGCAGGACGCCTCCTCCGTGGCCGGCCTGCTCGTGACCACCGAAGCCATGGTCGCCGAACTGCCGAAGGACGCGGCGCCGGCAATGCCGGGCGGCGGCGGCATGGGTGGAATGGGCGGCATGGGCGGCTTCTAAGCCTCTTACGTCCCCATCGAGATCGAAGGCCGCCTCCGGGCGGCCTTCTTTTTTGCAGTTTGATTACGATCGGGATGCAAGGATCATCTGATGTCCCGCGACGCCAAATCACTGACGTCAACGCTCGTGCTGTTCTACGCGATCGGCACGTTGCTCGCGGTCGGCGCCTATGCCCTGGACAGCATCGATGATCTTGCGGTCGTCTTGATGTTCTGGCTCAGGCAAACGCTGACGTTCGTCGTCCTCGGCGCGGGTTATGGCGTCTATTACGTCATTTCCGGTTCTGCCGGTCATCGTCCGAAAGCGCCGCTGCGGTTTCTGGACATATCGTTTCTGGCCGCTGCCGCCACGCTCGGTGTCGGCATGCTGGTGCACAGCTGAGCGATCCTTGACGCGACGGCCTGACAGTCCGTTACCCCACGCACACACCCCGGACCGCCACCTTCTGGAACAGATGCGGCGAGGCCACCGCAGAGGCCGGATAGGCCGAAAGCTTGGCCCTGAACTCGGGGTTCATGAAGGCGGCGCGGAAGGCGGCGGTCGATTCCCAGACCGCGTAGTTCAGATAGGCCGGGCTCTCGCCGAGCGCGCGGTGCAGCTGGGTCGAGATGAAGCCCGGCTGCCGCTTCATGATGGCGGCGTCGTCCTGCCAGGCCTTGAGAAACGTGTCCTCGTCGGCCGCATCGAGCGTGAAGAGGTTGACGAGCACGACGTTGCTGGCCTCGACCGCGAGCTGGCGGTCGATCGGGAAAGCGGGGTCCAGGGGGCGCATCTGCGGCATGGTTGGCTCCGTTCGATATGGTGTTATGATGTCATTCCGTTCCGATGGATACATATAGAAATTGACATTATGATGTCAATACGTTTATATGGTGACAAATGCCGAATGCAAAACGAACGCCGGCGGGCGAAGCCCTGAGCACCCTGATTCCCGACCTGTTCAGGCTCAACAGCCTGCTGTTCACATCGGGCGACCGGCTGGTGGCCGGGCTCGGGCTGACCAGCGCACGCTGGCAGATCCTCGGCGCCATCGTCGCCACAGAGCGCCCGCAACCGGTCGCATGGCTGGCGCGCGACCTCGGCGCCGCCAGACAGAACGTGCAGCGGATCGTCAACGACCTCGAACGGGACGGGCTCGTCGCCTTCGAGACCAATCCGCATCACCGCCGCGCCCAGCTCGTCGTGCTGACCGCCAAGGGGCGGCAAAGCTTCGACGCGGCCATGCGCCTGCAGCTGCCCTGGGTGAACGGCCTCGCCGACGGGCTGTCGATGAAGGACCTCGAAACCGTGAGCCGGGTCGTCATGGTGCTGCGCGGCCGACTGGAGGGCGGCGAGGAACCGGACGAACGCATATGACCGCGATCGCGGCGCGAGGCCGCCGTTAGGCGGCCTTCTTTTTTGGCCAATGACATGGAGGTTTGCTAGTTACGACGGAACCGATTCTGCCCTTCGAGGACTTATCGTATGCGCGCGCTCCCGCTCCTGCTGCTCGGCCTTGCCGTCACCTCGGCGCCTGCCCTCGCCCAGATGAAGCTGCAATCGAAGGCGGCTCCCGCTGGTGGCCCCGAGACGCGCTATTTCACCTCGATCGACGGCCTGATGGACGGCAATGCCGACGTCGTGCTGAAGGAAACCCGCCAGGGCAAGACCGTGACCGCGGCCGTGCTCGACGTCTGCTATCCGGCCGACAAGAGCTCCGACCGCAAGGACCGCTTCGTCGCCAACCTGACCGTCAGCGGCCAGACGCTTTCCGGCACCGCCCAGAGCGTCGCCGACAAGCAGCCGGTCACCATCAAGCTGAACCGCAAGCAGACCGGCGACGGCTTTGAGTTCCGCGGTCAGATCACGATCGGCCAGACCGTGACCGAGGTCGCCTCGACGGACAATTCCGATCTCAGCGAGAAGGAATTCCAGGACAACCAGGCCACCGAGGACGGCATCACGCCGCAGCCGAAGGATTTCACCGACGTTTCGCCGGAATCGATCGGTGTGCGGGTGAAGCTCGATGCGGCGGCGGATTTCCTCAAGAGCCTGAAGGGCGAGGCCGTCGAGATCGGCACCTCCAGCCTCGCGGTGACCTGCGACGCGATGCGCTCCGGCGAGCAGACCATCAACCTCACCGTCGACCCCGAGCACGCGAGCGCGCTGCTCGCCAAGGCGAAATCCGCGCCCGGCGTGACCGCGGCCGGCTGGACCAGCGGGGTGGTCGAAATGGACCGCACCATCCGCTTTGCTGCCGCCGATTGGCGCGAGGGCGACAAGATCAACAAGGACAAGCTGGCATCGGCGATCGCGGGCGTGCTGGCGAAGACGCTTGCCGCAAAGCCCGCCTCGGCGACGTGGAACGCGAACACCGGCAAGCTCAAGCTGGTGCTGAAGCGGCCCAGCGCGATTTACCCGGCGCTCGGCCTCACGCAGAATTACGAGGTCACTGCCCTGGTCTCGCCCGACAAACCCGGCAGCTCTGACCGGCTGATGCTGTGGGTCTCTAGCCCCACGGTCTCGACATCGGACGACAGCGCCGGCGCCAAGCTCAATCTTTCCGACAATTCCAGCAGCGACGAGGAAGGCAGCGAGACCAGGGACGACAACGGCGCAATCAACGCGCTGCTCAAGGAGTTCAAGGGCCAGCGCTGGGACGCCGACAAGTCGGTGTGGCGGTAAGGCCGCCGCTGTCGTGAGTTAAGCCGCCTTCGTCTTCAGCGGCACGACGTTGTCGCGCACGGCCTTCGGGGTGGCGTCCGGACCGGACTGAAGCATCCCGTCGCTTCTGACGAACAATTCGGAACGAGGCTCGATCGCAGCGCGATCGAGCAGCGCCCGCAGCTCGGGACGAAGTCCGTCGCCGCGCAGCGCGGCGATCGCATCGAAGTTGCGCATGATGTTCTCCTGCGTTCATCGCAATCAGATTCTCGCATTCGTCTTTCGCGAGCCACCCGCTTCCCGATTCCGCGACGACGCTCGAGAAGCGGTGCTAAGCGCCATATCGACACAGCGGAATCTCGTCTGAAACTCGATCGCTCGCCCGATCTGAAATCGGGTGGTGCGAGACACGCCTCCAAATGTTCACTGCGCGCATCGAGAGAGCGCCGGTCGCGATACCGGCAACGCGCAAATGGAGACGAAGAGATGTCAGAGGAAAACAAAAACGTCGTCGGCCGGTGGTTCAAGGAGTTCTGGGGCAACCCCTGGAATCCGCGCATCATCAACGAGCTCGCCACAGCAGACATTGTCGTGCATTACCCGATGCACGAACCAAAGAAGGGCCGCGCCGCGGTCACGCAGTTCATGACCGAATTTCGCGAAGCCTTTCCGGATCTCAATTTCTGGGGCGTCGGCGATCTCGTCGCGGAAGGCGATCTCGTCGTCGGCCGCTGGGAAGGCGGCGGCACGCACACGGGACCTGCGTTCAGCGATTTCCGCCTCGGCTCGTTGCCCGCGGCCTCCGGCCGCAAGATGACGTTCGCCGGCACCACCGTGCTGCGCGTGCAAGACGGACGGATCGCCGAAGAGCTCGGACAGGAAGATGCGATCACCGCCATGCTTCAGCTCGGCCTCATTCGTTTGCCCGAAAGCGACGGAGCCGCGTCGCGGCCGGGCGGCGAGCTGCCCGACGGCTGGAACAACATGCCGGGATATCCGGAGGGGCCGCGCTGAGCACGGCCGGAGCATGGCTCCATCGACGATCGCATCATGACTACCCGAACGCGCATGATGCGCGTTCGGGTAACGCAATCGATCGGCGCGGTGAACTTGAAAGTCTCTAAGCCGCAGGCTTGCTGGAGGCATTCCAATATTGCTGCGCCGGCATCGTATCTCCCGATGCAGCGCCGGCGCGGTCTCGCGGCCGCAATTTGCGTCAAGACGGGAAGATCAGGCACGTCGTCGTGCCGTGGGCGAGCAGCCGGCCCTGCTCGTCGGTGACCCTGCCTTCGGCGGTGCCGATGCGACGGCCGCAATTGAGCACATTGCCTTCCGCCCTGATCGGACCGGTGTCGGGCGTGATCGGACGCACCAGCGAGATCTTGAACTCGAGCGTGGTCTGGCTGGTGCCGGCATCGAGCGTCGACTGCACCGCAAGCCCCATGCAGCTGTCGAGCAGCGTCGCGGTGAGGCCGCCATGCACGGTGCCCGCCGGATTGAGATGCGCGTCGGTCGGCACCAGCGTGACGACAACGCGGCCGCGCTCGGCTTCGGCGACGTCATAACCGAGTGTCCGCGCAATGGTGTTGAGCGGCAATGCGCCGCTGGCGAGGCCCTGCACGAATGCGAGGCCGCTCATCTTAAGCTTCTGTTCCGCACTGACGGTGCCGTAGCTCTTGGCCATTGCCGATCTCCACCGGGGTTTATTGCATCGTGACGGCTGGCCGCTTGCGCCGCAGCGACGCGGCGGAGCGGCCGTAGAGTTTTGCGAATGCGGCATTCATGCGCCGCGCGCTGGAGAAGCCGGCATGCTGCGCCACCAACGCAAGCGGCAGTTCGCTGCCGTCGATCAGGCGCTTGGCGCGCTGCACGCGCAGCGAAAGCGCGACCTGGAGCGGCGAGGCATCGAGATGCTCGGCGAACAGACGCGACAGATGCCGCGCGCCGACGCCGAGCCGCACCGCCAACGCTTCGACATTGCCGCGGTCGAGCGCGCCTCCCTCGATCAGCGCCAGGGCGCGCTCGACGGTGGTCCTGGTGCCTTTCCAGGCCGGGCAGAACGGCGCCGCCTCGGGACGGCAGCGCAGGCAGGGCCGGAAGCCAGCACGCTCGGCCGACGCCGCGCTGCCATAGAACCGCACATTGCGCGCGAGCGGCGTGCGCGCCCGGCAGACCGGGCGGCAATACACGCCGGTGGTCTTGACCGCGACGAACACGACGCCGTCCCATGCCGGGTCGCGGCGCTGGAAGGCTGCATATTGTGCGGCGAAATCGAGCATGCGACCGCTATAGCCCCGCCCGCGCGCCGCGACGACCCGCTTTGCGGGGACGACGTCCGGAAACGACCGCTGGTGCGGAAGATACCCGGGCATCTACGGGGACCTGCGACCAAAAGACTTCGTGCCGCCGCAGTTCGGTCACCGAAAATTAAGGCTCGATTTAGTTTCGAGGATCATGCTTCGCGCCATCGAACACAGGTCACGCCATGCAAGACCGCGAGCCGATCAACGCTGCGAGCATCTGGCCGACAGATGTGACGGAGGGTCATTCGCCGGCACAGACGGCGGACCTCTGGGATGTCACCGGCGAGAACCATGACGCCGCCCTGCTGCTGCGGGAGCCGTTTGCCGACCGCATCGGCACCGCGCTCTTGGCAGCGACCGCACTCGCCGCAAGCTTCGTGCTGGGATGGACCGGCGGAGCCAACTGGCACGACCTTGCAGCTCCCGCCCCGGTGCCGGTGGCCCAGAAGGAAGCGCCGGCCTCGCACATTGCGGAGGTGGCGCCGATCCGAAAGAACGAGGGCCCGCGCCGGGCCGCGTCCAACGCCGACCCCGTCGTCACCGGCAGCATTCCGAGGACCGCGCCGGCCAGCCCGCGTCCGCTCGCCTTGGGCGCCGCGCCGACGACCTTGAATGCACAGGCCGCCGCATTGGGGCCGAAGCAGGCGGCGGCGCCGGAGACGCGGCCGAGCACGATTCCCGGATGGTCGGTGGTCGAAGTCCGCGACGGCACCGCCGTGCTCGAGGGGCCCGAAGGCGTCAAGATGGCCGCGCGCGGCGATGTCGTGCCCGGCCTGGGACGGGTCGATTCCATCGTGCGCTGGGGCAACCGCTGGATCGTCGCCACCGCAAGCGGACTGATCGCAACGCCCTGAGCGTTTTGTCTTGACGCGTTTCCTTGACGCGAACCGCCGTCCGCTTCGCTCGATAACGCTTTAGTTGCTGTTGATCACGAAACGCAGCGACTTGCTGCCGGTGAAGGTCACCTCGTCACCGTGCCGCCGCCAGCCCGTCATGTCGCCGAGCGCCGCCAGCAGATCCTTGTCCGCCTGCGCCCGCTCCGGCGTGCAGGTGCGGTTCTCCATCGCGCCGGGAACGAAGACGATGGTGTTGCCGGCCACCGAAAACTGGCCCTTGCCGCCGTCGCACCACAGCTCGAGGATCACCTCGCCATTGTCGCCGACCTCGATCGAGGGAATCCGCTTGGAGCCCGGCATGCGCGCGGCGTCGAGCGTCATCACGAAGCCGAACGGGAACTCCTCCTCGGCCCGCGCCGGCCCCGCGCCGAGAGCCGCGGCAACCAGCGCCAACGCGGCGATGCCGCCGTTCAAACCTCGCCTCATCGAAATCATGCCAATCCTCGAAATGCGACGCGCAACTGCGGCCCCTTCTATGGGAGCAGAACGCGATTGGCCAGATTGGCATTGCCGGAAAATGTGCCTGAAAAGCAAATCCCCGCGAGCTGTCCGCTCGCGGGGATTCCTGGTTCGCCAGACGCGTCGTGGCGCTATTTCAGCACGAGCATCGTGAACGGATAGACATAGGCCTGCAGGGTCACGAACAGACCGACCAGACACGCCAGCACGATCGAGTGCAGGAACACGTAGCGCAGGATCGAGCCCTCGTGGCCGTACCAGTTGGTCGCGGTCGAGGCGACCACGATCGATTGCGCGTCGATCATCTTGCCCATCACGCCGCCCGAGGAGTTCGCCGCCGCCATCAGGATCGGCGACAGGCCGAGCTGCTCGGAGGTGATCTTCTGCAGATTGCCGAACAGCACGTTCGACGCGGTATCCGATCCGGTCAGCGCCACGCCCAGCCAGCCGAGCAAGGTGCCGAAGAAGGGATAGAGCACGCCGGTCGCCGCGAAGGCGAGGCCGAGCGTGGCATCGACGCCGGACAGCCGGGTCAGCGTGCCGATCGCCAGCATCGCCGAGATCGTGATCAGCGAGATCGCGCAGATGCGGATGGTGCGGCCATACTCGGCGATCAGCTTGAGCGGCGAGAAGCCCATCAACAGACCCGAGATGATCGCGGCGATCAGCATGCCGGTGCCGGTGAACGACAGATAGGTGAAGCCGAACACGGCGCCTTCCGGCGTCGGCTTGGCGGCCACCGGCGGCACCTTGAAGATCAACTTGTCGAGCTCGGGGACCGGATAGTTCCAGACGAAGTTGGCGTTCGCCCAGGCCTTGAAGGCACCGTTGCCCCAGATCAGCATCAGGATGCAGACGATGATCCACGGCAGCAGCGCGCTCCACATTTCACTCTGGGTCAGCGGCGTCTTGTCGAGCGGAGGTGCGGCGGCCATCGTCGCCGCCGATTCATCGCGGCCGCGCAGCGCCGGCGACAGCCAGAGCTGCCGCGGCTGCCAGACCTTCAGGAACAGGATCAGGGCGCCCATCGAAATCAGCGAGGCGCCGATGTCGACGATCCAGGGATTGATGTAGTTCGAGATCACGAATTGCGGGACCGCAAACGACACGCCGGTGACCAGGATCGCTGGCCATACCTCCTTCATGCCGCGCCAGCCGGCAAACGCCCACACCACCCAGAACGGCACGATCAGCGAGAACAGCGGCAGCTGCCGGCCGACCATCGCGCCGAGGATGTAGGGGTCGAGCCCGGTGACCGAGGCGAGGCCCTGGATCGGCGTGCCGAGCGCACCGTAGGCAACGGGTGCCGTGTTGGCGATCAGCGACAGGCCGGACGCAGCGAGCGGCGAGAAGCCGAGCCCGATCAGCACCGCGCCGGTGATCGCGACCGGCGTGCCGAACCCGGAGGCGCCCTCGAAGAAGGCGCCGAACGAGAACGCGATCAACAGCAGCTGCAACCGCCGGTCCTCGGTGACGCCGCCGACCGCGCGCTTGAGCAGCTCGAACTTCCCGCACCTCACCGTGACCTGGTAGAGGAAGATGACGTTGAGCACGATCCAGCCGATCGGGAAGAACCCGGTGATCACGCCGAGCAGGGTGGCGCGGATCGACATGTTGGCCGGCATGGTGAAGACGAAGATCGTGATCAGGTTGGTCACGATCACGGCGATGATGGCCGCAATGTGCGCCTTCACCTTGCCGCTGGCGATCAGCACCAGCAGCGTGACCACGGGAATGGCGGCCGCGACCGTCGACAGCGCCGCATTGCCCAGCGGGTTGTAGATTTGATTCCAGGTGTTCATCTCGGGATCCTTCCCACATTATTATGCAGCGCGCCGGCCTGCATGCGGGCAGGCGCGACTGGTGCGATTGCGGGAGTCCGTCGGAAAATCTGCAGCCCCGGCTCGCGAATGAACGATCGGTAAGGATCGCTCACATCCTCGCGAAAAATCGAAGGTCCCCCGCCCCTCGCCGTTGTCCTCATGCTAGGATTGACTCGATTGCCGGGACAAGCCAACGCTTGCATGCCAGAACTACGACTTTAGTCGAGGACTACCCCGATTGTCCCGATTCTTCAGGCCTTTGCGGCCCCTTCCCCGGAGACGATAATCTGTGAACAACATTCGCTCGACGCTCGCGACGGTGTGGCGCATCGCCTCGCCTTATTTCAACTCCGAGGACAAATGGGCCGGCCGGGGGCTGCTTGCGGCGGTCATCGCGATCGAACTGGCGATCGTGGGCATCAACGTTCTGATCACGCAGTGGAACAACCGCTTCTACAACGCGCTGCAGGAACGCAATTGGGAT
This sequence comes from Bradyrhizobium sp. BR 1433, assembly GCF_051547665.1. Classification (NCBI taxonomy): domain Bacteria; kingdom Pseudomonadati; phylum Pseudomonadota; class Alphaproteobacteria; order Hyphomicrobiales; family Nitrobacteraceae; genus Bradyrhizobium; species Bradyrhizobium sp. BR 1433. The sequence continues at coordinate 6,310,164 of NZ_JBPUGG010000001.1, read as the reverse complement.
TCCTTCGTCAGCGAGATCATCTATTTCTGCGTCGTCGTCGCGTTCTTCATCCTGCTGGCGGTCTACCAGCTCTACCTCAATCAATGGCTGCAGATCCGCTGGCGGCAATGGATGACCACACACTATCTCGGGGACTGGCTGCATCACGCCAATCACTACCGGATGCAGCTGCAGGGCGACGCTGCCGACAACCCCGACCAGCGCATGACCGACGACGTCAAGCTGTTCGTCGATCGCACGCTCACGCTCGGCCTCGGCCTGTTGAGCTCGGTCGTCACGCTGGCGTCTTTTCTCACCCTGCTGTGGGGCCTTTCCAATGAGGCACCGCTGCACCTGTTCGGCACGGAATATTCAATTCCCGGCTACCTTGTCTGGTGCGCGCTGATCTACTCGGTGCTCGGCACCGTGCTGACCCATCTGATCGGCTGGCCGCTGGTCGGCATCGATTTCAAGCAGCAGCAATATGAAGCCGATTTCCGCTTCAACCTGGTGCGCGTGCGGGAAAACTCCGAGCAGATCGCGCTGCTGCAGGGCGAACCGGCCGAGCGCGAGCGCCTGCGCGTTCGCTTCGGACGCGTGGTGGAGAACTGGATCGCCCTCATGAACCGGACCAAGAAGATCACCGCGTTCACGGCGAGCTATAATCAGGCCTCGGTGATCTTCCCCTATGTGCTGGTGGCGCCGGCCTACTTTGCGCAAAAGATCCAGCTCGGCGGCATGATGCAGACCGCATCGGCGTTTTCGAACGTCCAGGGCGCGTTCTCGTACTTCGTCAGCATCTATCGTCAACTGGCCGAATGGCAGGCCGTGGTGAACCGGCTCGATGGATTCGAGGCAGGGATCGCGGCGGCATCAAACCTCGCCAAGCGCGACGACCGAATTCATGTCACGGCGACGCCGGGCGACGGCGCCGTCAGCCTAGAAAACCTGGTGCTGCGGCTGCCGGACGGCACGCCGCTGCTGAACGCGGACCGGTTCGGCTTCCGCAAGGGCGAGCGCACGCTGATGACCGGCCCCTCCGGCGCCGGCAAGTCGACGCTATTCCGCGCGATCGCCGGCATCTGGCCGTTCGGCGACGGCGCGGTCGAGATCCCGGCCAATGCCAGCCTGATGATGCTGCCGCAACGTCCCTATCTGCCGATCGGCTCGCTGCATGACGCCGTCGTCTATCCGGGCGAGGCCAGGCAATTCGATGCGGGACGGGTCCGCGAGGTTCTCACCGCCGTCGGACTGCCGCAGCTTGCGTCGCGGCTCGAGGAACAGGCGCACTGGAACCGGATGCTGTCGCTCGGCGAGCAGCAGCGGCTCGGCATCGCGCGGGCGCTGCTGCATGCGCCGCAGTTCCTGTTCCTCGACGAGGCGACGGCCTCGCTCGACGAGCCGGCGGAAGCCGCGCTGTACAGGCTGGTTGCCGAGAAGCTGCCCGGCACCACGGTGGTTTCGATCGGCCACCGCTCGACGCTCGACACCTTCCATCAGCGCAATGTCACGCTGGTCCGCGACGGCGACCGCTTCATCCTGCGCGACGCGGTCAAGGTCGCCGCGTCGTAAACGGCATTAGGGGTCAGCCGCGGCCACGGCTTACAGCTGACCCCGGCGGGCAGCCCACAGGTCTCGCGAGCGCCTTTAGCTATTGTCCGCCTTGTGCCGATCAGACCTGTCCGCAAAAACAAAAGGGGCGGCAGATTGCTCTGCCGCCCCTCGATCCCCGGAGGAGAGATTACTTCAGGTTGGACATCGCGGTCAGGTCGACCGAGAGCTTGGCGATGCCGGCCGCGCCGCACCAGTTGGAGCTCGTGCCACCCGGATTGATCGGGGTGACGGCAGTGGTTCCGCCCGCGGTGAAGTCGCTGGTGAAGGCGCTGCAATCACCCTTCGACATGTCGGTGTCGGAGTAGCGCAGATCGAGCGTGAACACCTTGTAGGTGAAGCCGATGCCGATGTTCCAGGTGTTGTAGTCGGCATACTTGATGCCGTTCGGAAACGCCGGGACGCCGTAGAAGCTGTCGGAGGTGCCGAGCCACTGCCGGCCGAACTCACCCGACACGTACATGCCGACGCCGCTGCTGCCGAACACGGTGCTCGGCGCAGTGTACTTGCCGATGATCGAGGAGTAGTTGCCCCAGGCGCCGGTGTTGAGGAAGTTCGGCGAGTAGTATTCGTTGATGGTGAACGCCCAGTTGTCGTTGATGGTCCAAGTCGCCTTGCCATAGACTTCGAAGAACGAGACGTCCTTCTTCATGACGGCGAGGTTGGTGAGGGTGTTGGCCTGGCAGTCGGCGCTCAGCGGATTGCCGGCGAAGTCGGCCACCGCACCGCCGCCGTAGTAGCAGGTCCCGCCCGGATACAGGTAACCCCAGACACCGATGTCGAAGGCGAAGGCGCCGAAGGTCGGGCGGATACCGCCGTAGACGTCGACTTCAGCCGCGGCGCGGTTGGCGAAGGAGATGCTTTCGGTCGACGTACCGACGTACAGCTGCAGGTCCTTGCTGACGTTGTAGCGCGGCTCGAAATAGGCGGTGACCGACGGATTGTGGTTGGACTGGGTGACGCCGCGGAAGATGTAGTCGCTCATGATGCCGGCGCCAAAGGCGATGTCCCACGGGTCGAAGGGAGCCGGCGGCGGCGCCTTGACGGCCTTCACCGCCATGTCAGCTGCCATTGCCGAGCTCGAAATCATTGCTAGCGCCGTTGCTAACAAAGCCAGTTTCTTCATGACGATCCCCATCTACTTTTCCAGACAGCCCGGCTCCGGTGGCCCCCCAGGGCGCGCGATAACGGACTGCAGCTAAATCGCGTGTGGCCAATCTGAGGCTCGTGCACGGTACCGTGAAGCCAAAAAGACATGCATGTGCCGCCTTTTTAGGCGTTCTAGCCATCTTGCCGCATGTTGACTTGCGGGTGTTGCATTTGCACCACAAGACTGCTGCTCCCGCACCGGTTGAACGGGTCATCCGGACAGGGAAACAGCAACAGTCGGCGCGGCGGAAGAGCATCGGCGCGAATCGCCGTGCCCGTGAAAGCACGGATCGTCACCGCACCTACGGAAGAAGCCGCAGCGTGGCGCGCTGCGGCTTCGATCAATTGAACCTCGACAATGTGGCAGCGGCCTAGTGGTGCTCGCCCCCGTCGGCCGACCCGGCAATCCAGCCCGGCGCCGGTTCGTGGCTCGGTGTGGCCCAGCTCGGCGCCGGCTGCGGCTCGGGCGCCGGAGGTGCTGCGACCGGAGCGGCCGGCTTCGGCGCGGCAGCCTTCTTCGGAGCAGCGGCCTTCTTCGGCGCGCTCTTCTTGGCAGCGGCTTTCTTCGCAGCCTTCTTCGGCGCAGCCTTCTTGGCGGCTTTCTTTGCCGTTTTCTTTGCAGCTTTCTTGGCCGACTTCTTCGCCGATTTCTTTGCAGCCTTCTTGGCGGATTTCTTCGCAGCCTTCTTGGCCGACTTCTTCGCGGACCTCTTCTTCGCCGCTACCACCTTCTTGGCCTTTTTGGCCTTCTTGCTTTTCTTCGCCTTCTTCGACTTCGCCATCGTGGTCCTCCTGTTGCCGCTATCTGAGTCCACCGGGCGTATTGAAGTGATCGCTTGCCGGACGTTGGCTGCACCTCGAAGAGAGGCACCCTCCACTTCGCTTGTCGGGCATGATGGCCGCGCGATCGCTTCGCGTCTGTGGCAAGGAAGCGCCGGTCCTTCACGTTGCGTCAGGGCAAGGCTGAGGTCCGGATCATGCTCGAGTGGCAGTCGATCAATTCAATCCTGGCCGGGGACCTCCTGTCGCCCAATCGAGAAGCTCAATCGTGTGCACCACAGGAACTGACGTACCGCCGGCAATCTGAACCATGCAGCCAATATTGCCCGCAGCGATCATGTCCGGTTTGACAAGCGCAATATTGGCGACCTTGCGATCGCGCAATCTGCTCGCAATGTCGGGCTGGAGAATGTTGTAGGTCCCCGCCGAACCGCAACACAAATGGCTCTCGGGCACATCTTTCACCACGAATCCATTCTTGGAAAGCAATTCTTTCGGAAGTTGAGTGATTTTCTGTCCATGCTGCAACGAACAAGCGGAGTGATAGGCGACGGTGACGTCGCCTTTCTGTGTTGAAGGCGCGAGCTCGAGGCCAGCGAGATACTCGGTGATATCCTTTGCCAGCGCCGAGATTCGCTTGGCCGGCTCCGCGAATGTTTTGTCCTCGCGCAGCAGGTAGCCGTAGTCTTTGACAACTGTCCCACAGCCCGAGGTCGTCACCAGGATGGCGTCGAGCCCGTTCTGGTCCGCTTCCCTTTGCCACACCGTGATGTTGGCCCGCGCGCGCGCCAGCGCGTCGCCGTCCTGTCCCATGTGATGGGTCAACGCGCCGCAGCATTGCTCGTCCTTGACCAGCACCACCTCGACGCCGTGCCTGGTCAGGACATTGATCGCGGCCTGATTGATGCGTGGCGCCAGCACCTGCTGGGCGCAGCCCTGCAGCAGCGCGACCCGGCCGCGCCGCCGGCCGATCGGCGCAAACACGGTTCCCGCAGCCGGCCCCGGTTGCGGCAGGCCGCGCGGCGCGAGCGCCAGCATCGCCTTGATCCGCCGCAGCAGACCCGGGCTCGACGCACCGACCGATGGCGTCGGCAGCAATGCGGCGAACGGACGGGCGAGCCCGGCCAGGAACATGCTGATCCGGAATAGGCCCGGCCGCGGCAGCACGAGGGCGAGTACCCACCGCAGCAGCCGCTCGGTCAGCGGTCTCTGGTAATCCCGCTCGATCCGGACCCGGGCCTGGTCGACGAGGTGCATGTAGTTCACGCCCGACGGACAGGTGGTCATGCAGGCGAGGCACGACAGGCAGCGGTCGATATGCTTGACCACGTCGGCCGTCGGCGGCTTGTCCTTCTCCAGCATCTCCTTGATCAGGTAGATGCGGCCGCGCGGGCTGTCGAGCTCGTCGCCGAGCAGCACATAGGTCGGGCAGGTCGCGGTGCAGAAGCCGCAATGCACGCAGGCGCGCAGGATCTTGTCGGCTTCCTTGATGTCGGGATCGGCGAGCTGCGCCAGGGAAAACTCGGTCTTCATGCAGCCCCGCCTCGCATCATCCGGCCGCGGTTGAGGACGGACCTCGGATCGAAGCTCGCCCGGACCCGTTCACCGAGCGCGGCAAGCCCGGCCGCCTGCGGCTGGAACACGTCGACTGCCCGGCGCACATCCTCGGTGGCGCGGATCAGGGTGGCGTGTCCGCCGATCGCCTCGACCTGGCCGCGGACCAGCGTGGCCTGGGCGTCGGCGCCCGGCGGCACCGCGGCCCAGATCAGCCCCCCGCCCCAGTCGTAGATCACGTCGCCGCCGGTGGCGCGCGACAACGCCTGGCCCAGCGCGCCGCCAGAGGCCGGCGGGCAAACGATACGCCACACCGGCCAGGCCCCGAGCGCGCCGTTCGCCGCGAACGGCACCACGTCGCGCAGCGCACTCCAGATTGCGGCCGACCCGTCGTCGGCGAGGCTGTCGACCGTTCCATAGGACGAGAGCGTCTGGCTCAGCGAGGCCGCCCGATGTGCCGCCGACGCCGAAATCCCCTCGAGCCGCACCAGCGTGACCGGCTGGCCTGAGGCTGCAAGGCCGGCCAGCGCGCCGCCCCCGGTCCGCAACGCCGAACCCGGCAGATGCGCGGCGCCGGAGACGTCGAAGGGCGAACCCAGCGCCGCCGTCATCGCCTTGTTGGCGGTGACGTCGTCGAGCCCGCGCAGCAGCAGCGTCCGCTCGGCTTCCGGCTTCGGCATGACCTTAAGCGTGACCTCGGTCATGACCGCGAGCGTGCCCCAGGAGCCGGTCAGCAGCTTGCAGAGATCGTAGCCGGTGACGTTCTTCACCACCCGCCCGCCGGTCTTGAAGCTGTCACCGAACCCGGACACCGCGTGCGCCCCAAGCAGATGATCCCTGATACCGCCGGCCTTGATGCGGCGGGGACCAGCCAGTCCGGCGCCGATCATGCCGCCGATCGTGCCGGCGCCCGCGGTGCCGAGCAGCACCGAAATGTCCATCGGCTCGAAGGCGAATTGCTGGTTCTTGGCGTCGATCAGGGATTGCACGTCGGCGAGCGGCGCCCCGGCCTGCACGGTGATGATCAGTTCGTTCGGCTCATAGGAGGTGACCGCATTCAGCGCCGAGACGTCGAGCAGCGCATTGGTCGCCATCGGATGGCCGATGGCGCGCTTCGATCCATGTCCAATGACCTCAAGCGGCTGCTCGCTGGCGACCGCCGCGCGCACCACTTCCTCGACGTCTTTTGCGTCTCTGACCTTGAGCGTATCCACGCCATAGCCGGTAGCCAAATTCGGCTCCGAAATCAAATGCGCGCGCCGAACAAATTTCTGAATGCGAGGAGTCCGGCGTCGGTGATTTCGACGGAGCGGCCCTGCGGCCGGCGCCGGATCCAGTCCCGTTGCAATGCAAGGTCGGCAACCGCAGCCCCCGCCCGCCCGGCCAGATGCGGACGCCGCTCGCTCCAGTCGAGACAGGGCCGGCACAAGATCCGCCGGCTCCGCGCCGGCGAACGCAGGTCGATGCCGAGATCGCCGAGAAAGCACGGCCGCAAGCAGTCAGCTCGCCGGCCTCATGGTCGAGATTGAGATGGCCGCGATCCCGCATCGCGTCGGTGACGGCGACGCCGAGCTCGCCGGCAAGGTGGTCGTAGCAGGTCCGAGCCCGGCGCATCTCGGGATCGATGCGCGGCGGCGGCCGGGACGGGTGCGGATCGATCGCGGCAACCGCCATCATGCCCTCGAGCATCTGCGCAACCAGCGGCGTAGCCAGCCGGTAGAAGCGGCGCGGACCACGCCGCTCGACCTTGAGCAGCGCCCGCTCGACCATGCGCGAAAGGTGCCAGCTCGCGGTCTGGGGCGTCACGCCCGCGACCAGCGCCAGTTCGCTCGCAGTCTGCGGGCGTCCGTCCATCAGCCGCGACAGGATGCTGGCACGGCCGGGATCGGCGATCAGCCCGGCGAGTTCGGCAAGCTCCGGTGCGATGGTCTGCATGGCCGGCTCCGCATCGATCGAAATATGCCCCTTGCGCTTGTCGCACGTCATGCCGCTGCAACGCTTCGATCATGATCGAAATGTTCACGACATCGACAATTCGACCATCACCGAACTGGGACGCCGAACGATCGACTATCTCTCGCGTTGCGGTTCGGCCGGCAGGACGCTTGGCGCGAATCATCTGGACGCGAACATGAAACGTTCGGAAGTTTCGACCACGACGATGATCCTCACCCGACGATCGGCCATCGGCTCGTTCGCGATCATGGCGATCGCCGGCGTCTCGCCCTGGGCCGGATCGCAAGCTCGATCGGAGCACAGCAACGGAGGAATGCCAATGAAGCACTATGCGATGAGCACGAGAACCATCAGCGACGCGATCAACACGTCAGGCCTTCTGGTTGTGGCGCAATGGGAAGCCAAGGAGGGACAGGCCGACAAGGTGGCGGAAATCCTCGACGGCTTCCTGCCCGAGGCGCAGAAGGACCCCGGCACCAAGCTGTTCCTGATCGGCCGCGGCAAGGATAATCCGGCGCAATTCCTGTTCTACGAATTGTTCCAGGACGAAGCCGCGTTCAAGGCACACCAGGACAGCGCGGCTTTCAAGACCTACATCGCGGAGCAGGCGCTGCCGCTGCTCGCCAAGCGCGAGCGGTCGCAATACGCGCTGCTGTGAAGAAAAGCGCGGCGGGGAGGATGCTAGAGCGTTTTCGAGCGAAGTGGACCCGGTTCGCGTGAAGAAAACGCGTCAAAACAAGAAGCGAGAGCTTCGGTTCTGATTCAATCAGAACCGAAGCTCGTCCTTCCCGCCGGCGCGGGTCAGATCGACGCGCCGCTGTTGCCGAGCGTTGCGCGCAAGCCGGCCCGCTCGGGCGGCCTGCGCCAGAAGCCGACGATCGAGATCCGCGACAGCACCGCCGCCTCGAGGCTCTCGACCTGGGTTCGGAGCCGAAGCGCGCGTTTCTCGACGAGATGCCAGGACACGACGGCGACGCCGAAGGCGAGCGGCAGGCTGATCAGGAGGTTCAGATACCAGTGCTGGACCGGCGGGCCGAAGGTGGCGACGCATTGCTGGATGACGAAGCCGTAGAGATAAAGCCCGTAGGAGTAATCGCCTGACGAGACGATCCAGCTCCGCCGCGGATTCATCAGGCCGAGATAGCAGGCGACATAGGCGGCCGGCACGGGAGCCAGCGCGTCGCCGCGCCCGGTCGCCATGCCGGCGGCGCACAGCACCAGCGCCAGCAGGCACAGCGTGCGGTTGAACGGCACCTTGTCGCGCCAGAGGTAGAAGCCGACGCCGGCAAGAAAGCAGAACACCAGAAGGTGCGGGCGAAGCTGGATCGGCACCTCGTCCCAGCGGTAGATGTCGTAGACGATGAGCCCGATCTGGGCGATCACCATGAACCCGAGGAACGCCACCCGGTTGAAGCAAATCGTGAACACGGCGAGCAGCGCCAGGATGACGTAGCACCACAGCTCATACGGCACGGTCCAGAGCTGGGCGTTCACCAGATCCGGCAGCGGATTGTGCAGGAATACGCCCGGCAGCTCGTAATGGATGTCGCCGACGATATTGAGAAAATAGGCGTGGAATTTCGGATCGGCGACATATTGCGCCAACGGCAGCGCGGTGAAGACCGAACCGATGATGATTGCCGATAGCGTGGTTTCGACCGCGAGCGCCGGTCCGATCCGCAGCACGCGCAGGCCGAGGAAGGAAATCAGGCTCTTGCACCGGAGCAGGCTTGCGGTCACCAGGAAGCCGCTCAACGCAAAGAACAGCGCAAGGATCATCGCGACGCCGATGCGCAGCGTGCTCTGGATTTCCAGCGCGCGGCCGAGCCCGAGCGTCACGTTCGTGCTGTGCAGGCCAATGATCGACGCCGCCAGCGCGATCCGCATGTAGTCGAAACCCGCGGGCCGATTGCGCGAAAGCGCCAGCTGATCGGCCAGGCTGGGCATCGATGTGCTCCCGAAGACGTGCATCTGCGGAAAATACCGAGCAACAGTCTAAGGCCGTGTAAATGGGTCCGCGCTGTAATTGCAGCGACGCACGGGCGCCGGCCACCGCGCAAGGATCGGTTAAGGTTATCGGCCGGCTAGGGCGATCTGTCGAATCGTATCGACCGGCCCTCGCGCGTTGGTGGCTCTGGGCGCACGCTCACGCATGTTGGCCTCGGGGCCAATAGCTGACGTGGCTCCTGATGCCCTGGAAGCAGACTTGTTATCGTCATTCGGCAACCATTGATTTGATCGCGGCTCCGCCGGGAGAAACCACCACGATGCACATCAAACTGACAACCATCGCGCTGCTCGCGATCATCGCGCCGGGACAGGCGGGTGCTGCCATGCTCACCGACGCCGAGGCGACGTTCCTCGACCAGCTCGCGACCGCAGCCGCGGTGCTCGAACAACGATGCACCGGCTATGAGGCCAATGGTGCCGGCGGCGTTCAAACGGGCGCCAGACTTCTCGGCAGCCCCGACGCCGCGATGGCCATGATCAATGCGTTCGACGCGGCCATCAAGGCTCACGACGGCAATGACTACGATCCACGCAAATTCCGCCCCGAGGTGTCCGAAGCGGTCGGCAAGACCTTCAAGCGAGTCCGGGCGGCGTTGATCAGAGACCCGGAAGGGGCCTGCGCCGCCTATGGCGATAGCGGCGCGGCGTCGGGGCTGCTCAGACGGTACTAAAGCGCGATGAGATTGGGTTGAATCGTCATCGCGCTTTAGCTCTTTGTTTGACCATGATCTCCGCGCAAACGCGTTCCGCGTTTGTCGCGAGGGAAAACCGCTTCGCACTTTTCCGGATCATGCTCTAGAACCGCGGGATATCCGGGAAGGCCAGCTTGCCGGCGTGGACATGCACGCGGCCGAGTTCGGCGCAGCGGTGCAGGGTCGGAAACACCTTGCCGGGGTTGAGCAGGCCCTCGGCATCGAAAGCGCATTTCAGCCGCTGCTGCTGGTTGAGGTCGATCTCGGTGAACATGTCCGGCATCAGGTCGCGCTTCTCGATGCCGACGCCGTGCTCGCCGGTGAGCACGCCGCCGAGCTCGACGCAGCAGCGCAGGATGTCGGCGCCGAACGCCTCCGCCTTCTCGATCTCGCCCGGCTTGTTGGCATCGTAGAGGATCAAGGGGTGCAGATTGCCGTCGCCGGCGTGGAACACGTTGGCGACGCCGAGGCCGTATTTCTCCGAGAGGTCGCGGATCCGCGCCAGGGCCTTCGGCAAGGCGCCGCGCGGGATGGTGCCGTCCATGCAGAGATAGTCTGGCGAAATGCGCCCGACCGCGGGGAACGCCGCCTTGCGGCCGGCCCAGAACAGATTGCGCTCGGCCTCCGAGGTCGAGATCTGGCAGGAGGTCGAGCCGCAGCCTTGCGCGATCGCTTCGACCCGCTTGATCAGCTCGTCGACCTCGACCTGGGGGCCGTCGAGCTCGATGATCAACAGCGCCTCGACGTCGAGCGGATAACCGGCGTGAACGAACGCCTCCGCGGCGTGGATCGCGGGCTTGTCCATCATCTCCATGCCGCCCGGGATGATGCCGGCGCCGATGATCCGGGCGACGCATTCGCCGGCCGCCTCGACCTCGGCGAAGCCGACCATCAGCGCACGCGCCGTCTCCGGCTTCTGCAGGATGCGCACGGTGATCTCGGTGATGACGCCGAGCAGCCCTTCCGAGCCGGTGATGATTCCCATCAAATCATAGCCGGCATTCTCGGCCGACTTGCCGCCGATGCGCAGGATCTCGCCACTCATCAGCACGATCTCGCAGCCGAGCACGTTGTTGGTGGTCATGCCGTATTTCAGGCAGTGCACGCCGCCGGAATTTTCCGCGACATTGCCGCCGATCGAGCAGGCGATTTGGGACGACGGATCGGGCGCGTAGTAGAAGCCGGCATGGGCGACCGCCTGGCTGATCGCGAGGTTGGTAACGCCGGGCTCGGTGACGACGACGCGGTTGTCGAAGTCGATCTCGCGAATCCGCTTGAACTTGCCGAGCCCGAGCAGCACGCCGTCGGCAAGCGGCAGCGCGCCGCCGGACAGCGAGGTGCCGGAGCCGCGCGGCACCACCTTGATGCCCTGGCCCTGGCAATATTTGAGCACCTTCGACACCTGCTCGGTGGTATCGGGCAGCACCACGACCATCGGCGGCTGCCGATAGGCGGTCAGGCCGTCGGATTCATAGGCCAGCATCTCGGCGGCACTGTCGATCACGCCCTCGCCCGGGACGATTGCGCGCAAGGCGGCCGCGATTTCGGCGCGGCGAGCGAGGACGGCCTGGTCGGCCGCCGGCATCATGATGGACATCGTTGTTCCCTCGGCTGGGCTTTTGCCCTTCGCCGATTTGTTACGACAAATCAATCACGTCTGCACCTGTTTCAGTGGACCGGCCGAAGGTCGGATTGCCCCACCCCGCAATGGCGAGTTCTCTCTCGGACAAGCGGGCGGCCGCGAAACCTGTCAAAGTTTCGTGGCTTGTCCTGTCCAAGCCGGACATGCCACAAACGATCACTACCTCCCGGGACGAAACGAAGAGAACCCCATGAACCTAAAGACCTTGAGCGCGCTGGCGGTCGTCACATCGCTGGCTTCCGCATCCTCCGCGCTGGCGCAGGATGCCGCCGCCGGCAAGACCTCGTTCAATAAATGCCTCGCCTGCCACGCAATCGGCGAAGGCGCCAAGAACAAGGTCGGCCCCGAGCTCAACGGCCTCGACGGCCGCCATTCCGGCTCCGCGCCGGACTACAATTATTCCGATGCCAACAAGAATTCCGGCATCACCTGGAACAAGGAAACCTTCCTCGAATACATCAAGGACCCGAAGGCCAAGATCCCCGGCACCAAGATGGCATTCGCCGGCATCAAGAACGAGAACGAGGCCAACAACCTCTGGGCCTACGTCTCGTCGTTCGACAAGGACGGCAAGCAGAAGTAATCGGCGGTATCGGTCGCGCCGTCCGCCCGGCGCCTATGCCGGGGCGGACGTTCGACGGGGATGGCCTTTCTTCGAAACGCCATCCCCTTTCAGCGCGGCAACAGATTGGTCTTGGCGAGATCGACCACCTCGTCGCCGCGGCCGCTCATCACCGCGCGCAGCACCCACAGGCTGAATCCCTTCACCTGCTCCAGCGTAATGGTCGGCGGCATCGACAGCTCCTGCGTCGCGGTCACGACGTCGAGCACCGCCGGGCCGTCATGCGCGAGCACGTCGCGGATCGCGCCCTCGAGCTCGCCGGGATCCTCCACCCTGACGCCGTGAATGCCCATGGCGCGGGCCATTGCCGCGAAATCCGGATTCTTCAGATCGACCCCGGTCTCGATGAAGCCGGCGGCCTTCATCTCCAGCGCGACGAAGCCGAGCACGCTGTTGTTGAAGATCACGACCTTCACCGGCAGCTTGGCCTGCGTCAGCGTGATCAAATCGCCCATCAGCATGGCGAAGCCGCCGTCGCCGGACATCGACACCACCTGCCGGCCGGGCTGCGCCGCCTGCGCCCCGATCGCATGCGCCATCGCATTGGCCATCGAGCCATGCACCCAGGAGCCGACCAGGCGGCGGCGGCCATTCATTTTCAGATAACGCGCGGCCCAGATCGTCGGCGTGCCGACGTCGGCGGTGAACACCGCATCCTCGCTCGCCTGCTCGCTGAGCAGGCGCGCCAGATATTGCGGATGGATCGGCTTCTGGCCCGGCTTGCCGCGGGCGAGATCGTCGAGCCCGGCGCGGGCGTCCTTGTAATGCGCGAGGCTGGCATCGAGATGCTTGCGGTCGGTCTTCACATGGAGCTTCGGCAGCAGCGCGGCGATGGTCTCGCCGACCTCGCCGACGATGCCGAGATCGAGCTTGCAGCGGCGGCCGAGATTTTCGGGGCGGAGATCGACCTGCGCGATGTTGATGCCGGTCGGGAAGAACTGCTTGTAGGGAAAATCGGTGCCCAGCATCAGCAGCACGTTCGCAGCCGTGCATGGCGGCATAGCCGGAGGAAAAGCCGATGAAGCCGGTCATGCCGACGTCATAGGGGTTGTCGTATTCGACATATTCCTTGCCGCCGAGCGCGTGCACGATCGGGCTCTTCAGCGTCTCGGCAAACTTGATCAAGCCGTCATGCGCGCCGGCGCAGCCGCAGCCGCAGAACAGCGTGACGCGCTTCGCGCCATTGAGCAAATCGGCCAACGCATTCAATTCGGCATCGGCCGGACGCACCACCGGCGCCGGCGGCAGCAGGCCGGCATTCGGTGCGATGTCGCGCTTCGGCGCCGTCCGCATCGCGACGTCGCCCGGCAGCACCAATACGGCGACACCGCGCTTGCCGACCGCGGCGCGGATCGCGTTCTCCAGCATGTAGGGCAGTTGCGCCGGATCCGACACCAGTTCGCAATAATGGCTGCATTCACGGAACAGGTCCTGCGGATGGGTCTCCTGGAAATATCCGCCGCCGATTTCAGCGGAGGGGATCTGGGCCGCGATCGCCAGCACCGGCGTGCGGCTGCGATGCGCGTCGAACAGGCCGTTGATAAGATGCAGATTGCCCGGACCGCAGGAGCCCGCGCACACCGCTAGCGCGCCCGTGATCTGGGATTCGGCGGCGGCGGCGAACGCGGCCACCTCCTCGTGACGCACATGCAGCCAATCGATCGTGCCGCGCTTGCGCAACGCCTCGGTCAGGCCGTTGAGGCTGTCGCCGACGACACCATAGATGCGTTTGACGCCGGCCTGGGCAAGGGTTTCAGCGATGAGGTCGGCAATGTTGTCGATCCGCATGAGAGGTGTCCTTTGCTGCAATCCGAAACCGCGTGGGCTGCATGATGTTCGGCGCCACGCGGCGGCGCAAGCCTTGCCGGATCACATTCGCGCGGCGCAAAGGCGCGGCAGCTATTGCGCCGTCACCACGTCCGGCACCATCAGTCCGGCCATCGTCTCGATCTCGGACGCCACGAGATCGGGCGCGACGTATTGCACCATGTGGCCTGTGCCCGGCAGCACGATCAGCTTCGCGTTCGGCGCCGATACGGCGAGCGGCCGCGAGTGGATGCCGGTCGAGACCGTCTTGTCGACGTCGCCCGAAATGATCGACAGCGGCGCCCTGATCTCGGCATAGCGCGGGGCCTGTTCGACAACGGCCGCCTTCAGCGTGACGAGGTCGTGCGCATTGGCGATGAACTCGCGCGGCCGCAGCAGGAGCAACGACTGGCTGTCGCGGACGAAATCAGCCGGCACCGGCTGCGGCGCGAACACGCCGCGCGCAGCCGAATTGGCGACGAGGAGACCGAGCGGCAGCGTGATCGTGTGCGCAAGCAATGGCCCGATCAAAGGTGTCGAGATCACATCATTGTAGCGCCCGGCGCCGCCGCGCCACGGATAGGCGACAGGGGCGAGCAGCACGAGGCCGGCGACGCGGTCCGGATGATCCAGCGCAATGCGCAGGGCGAGTGCGCCGGCCCAGGAATGCGCCACGACGATGGCCCGCTCGACGCCGAGCCTGGTCAGCGCCTCCACGATCATCCGGCTCTGGATCGCGGGCGTCGAATCCGCGACGCGCGCGCGGGTGCTCCAGCCGTGACCCGGTCGGTCGATCAGGATCACCCCGCGCGCTTTGGCAACGCGATCGCCGAGCGGCTGCATCGCGCAGAGATTGGCGCTTGCACCATGCAGCATCACGACCGGCGGCCCGACCGCGTCGCGCGGGCCGAGTTCGACCACATGCAGCCGCGCGCCGGCTACATCGATCATTCGCCCCTGAGGCGGGAAGGCGCGCTGGATCAGCAGGGCGCCGATTTGCGTCACCAGCGCCAGGGCCAGCCCTGCGGCCACCAGCGCAATGATTGCGGTCAACATCGAGGGGATCCGAAAGGTCTTAGGCACCTGATTGGGCACCTGACAATTACGACGAAGCCGAAATCAGGTTTCGCGCGGATGTGCCCCCTGCCAGGGCATGCTCTTGTTCGGAAAGCCAATTGTCGATTTTCCGGCTCGCGCCCGGCGCGGAGTTGTCCACAATGCGCCCAGCCTGTGGATAGCGGGTTCATACCTGCGTCATTAGTCATTTCATAGATTGGCGGTGGCAATTTCGCCATCAGACGCGAGGCTTCATCGAAACCGGGACGCCACTGGAACGCTTCCTGGTTTGTACACAGTATCCACAGGAACCGGCGTCCGCATGACGAGTTCAACGGGAAGTAATCGGAGGAGTACCATGATTTCCGACCCTAGCGATGCGGCCATCGATCAGATCGTGGCGAGTTGCAATGGCGACCTGCGCGGCGCCCTGAAGGCACTGTTGCTGGTGAATGAGCACCTGGAGGCGGAGCTTCAGCAATTCTATGCTGCCGTAGCCCAGGACACCGCGTCCCGCGGCAAGTTCTTGCACTAGCCTCCTGCGCCGGACCGTACCGCGGGCAAGCATCAAGTTCGCGCGCAATGTGTCCATTCGCGGCCATCGCCCCACGATCGCGATCAATCGCACGCAATCAGATATCGCGGCCTTCGACCTTTTCGGTCAGCTGCTTGACGATCTGCGGCACCTTCTCGAGGTAGGGATCGACAGCCAGCGCCTTGCGGAAGGCGTCGAGCGCACGCTTGTCGTCGCCCATGTCCTGCATGATCATGCCGACGCCCGCCAGCGCGCCGAAATGGCGGGGTTCGCGGGTCAGCACCTGCTGCAAGTCTCCCAGCGAACGAACGTAATCGTTCTTCAAATAGTAGATCGTCGCACGCCGGTTCCAGGCCTCGACATAGTCGGGGCGGAGCTTGATCACCGCGTCCAGCAGCTTCAGCGCGACATCGACATTCTGGGCGTCGATCGCCGCCTTGGCGCGCACCATCAACAGCGCCGCAGTATCGCTCGGGGTTTGCAGCCACAGCGCCCAGATCCGCGCCTCGACATGGCGGGCACTGTCCTCGTCGGGCGCGGCCTTCAGCGCGCCGAACAGGAAATCCAGCCCGCGGGCCCGGTCGGCCGGCACCTTCGGCAGCTTGGTCGGAGCTTCAGGTAGTTTTTTCTGGGCCCTGGGCGGCGGGACCACGCGCGGATCGTCCTGCGCGACGGCCGCAACGGGCATGGCCAGAAGCGCGGCGATCAGGATCGCCAGCCGGCGGTTGGTGGGCACCAGGAACTGAATCCGAGATTTAATCCCATCGCCGAAGTCTAGACGCACAACGCCGCACTGCAAAGCAGCGCGGCGTCAAAGACCTGTGAAGGAAGGATCGGAATCGGCCGGCGATCCGGGCGGGATCAGCCTTGTCGATCAGATTTGTTGGATCAACCCTGGCGCGCCTTGAAGCGGCGCTGGACCTTGTTGATCACATAGACGCGGCCCTTGCGGCGAACCAGACGGTTGTTGCGATGGCGGCCGCGCAGCGACTTGAGCGAGTTACGGACCTTCATGGGACAATCCTGTTACTTCGAAAGGCCCGTGTTGGAGGCCGTACCTGATCAATGCCAACAATTGGCAAAATGGGATTTATCCCGACAAGCGGCCTGCCGCCCGGGACGGCCGGGTTCTAAGCCATCGGACCGTTAAATGTCAACCGAGATGGGCCGATTTTCGGGCCTGTCCCGGCCGGGAACCCGCGCCAGGCACCGCGCCACGCCATTGAGATCGCTTCGGAAACGGCGACGACCACCAATTATCCGGACCAATGTCGGACCCGCCGTCGCCTTTTGACGATAGCGCCACAGCCGCCGAATCGAGTTTTCGTCCTCCTCGCGCCCGCCCCGACCGTGACCGAACCGGACTTTGCGCCGGATTGAGCTCGGCGCGGGGCCATAAGCCTTCAACGCCACGGCGCTTGCGAAAATCGTTATATCATATAATTATTTTCCATCACCAATGAACACGCCGCCGGGGAAACCGAATGCCCAAGCTCAAACTGCCCGACATCGAAAAGGTCACCGCGATCGACATCCACACCCATGCCGAGGAGCCGTGCGGCATGCATGGCGACGACGGTTATGACGACTTCCAGGCGCAGATGGCCGACTACTTCAAGTCGCCGCACAAACATCCGCCGACCGTGCCGGAGACCGCGGCCTACTACCGCGCCAAGAACATCGCCGCGGTGATCTTCCCGGTCGACGCCGAGCGCGAGACCGGTTTCCGCCGCTACAACAATCACGAAATGCTCGAGGCCGCCTCCGACCATCTCGACGTGCTGATCCCGTTCGTCTCGATCGACCCGCACAAGGGCAAGCTCGGCGTCCGCGAGGCCCGCAAGCTGATCGAGGAATACGGCGTCCGCGGCTTCAAATTCCACCCGACCATGCAGGGCTTCTACGCCAACGACCGCATGGCCTATCCGCTCTATGAAGCCATCAATGACGGCGGCGCGATCGCGCTGTTCCACACCGGCCAGACCGGCGTCGGCTCCGGCATGCCGGGCGGCATGGGGATGCGGCTGAAATATTCCAACCCGATGTATATGGACGACGTCGCGGCCGATTTCCCCGACCTCAAGATCATCCTCGCGCATCCCTCCTTCCCCTGGCAGGAAGAGGCGCTGTCGGTCGCGACCCACAAGCCGAACGTCTATATCGACCTGTCCGGCTGGTCGCCGAAATACTTCCCGCCGATCCTGGTGCGCTACATCAACTCGATCCTGCAGGACAAGATGCTGTTCGGCTCCGACTGGCCGGTGATCACGCCGGACCGCTGGCTCGCCGACTTCGCCAAGCTCGACATCCGCGAGGAGATCCGGCCGAAAGTCATGAAGGCCAACGCGCGGAAGATTTTGGGCATCTAAGGCATGATCCGGAAAAGTGCGAAGCGGTTTTCCCTCGCGACAAACGCGGAACGCGTTTGCGCGGAGATCATGGTCAAACAAGGAGATGAGATCATGATGCGATTCCGTGGAAGCGCATCATGATCTAAGGGAGTATTGTCGGCGGCAAGCTTCGGAGGTGGTTCATGACGAACTTCACCGGACTTGCCACCTTCTCCGCACTCCTGATCGGAAGCGCAGGGCTCTGCTGCGCGGCACGCGGCGGGCAGCCGCCCGCGTTCGTCGAATTCGAGAGCCCGCTTGCAAGTGCGCAGCCGCTGCAAGGCTATCTGCGAACACCCGATGGACCGGGCCCCTCGCCCGCCGTGGTGCTGCTGCACGGCTGCGGCGGCTTCTTCAAGCAACTCGACGAACGCTGGGGCAAGCGGCTGGCGGCCTGGGGCTATGTCACGCTCACGGTCGACCGGTTCGGGCCGCGCGGCATCACCAGCGCCTGCACGGGCGGTGCGCCGGCCGCAACCGTCCATGACGCCTATCGTGCGCTGAGCTATCTCGCGCGGCAATCGGCGGTCGATCCCGATCGCGTCGCGGTGGTCGGGTTCTCGCAAGGCGCCTGGCTCGCCCTGCTCTCGGTCGAGCGTGGCGCGATCGAACATAACGCGGCAGAGAAATTCCGCGCGGCCGTCGCGTTCTACCCGCCCTGCCTCAGCATCAAGGGCGACATGACGGTGCCGACGCTGATCATGGTCGGCGAGCTCGACGACTGGACGCCGGCCAAGGAGTGCCGGACCCTGGCCGAGGGCCGCGACGACTACGGCATCTCCCGGCAGAATAGTGCGGGACACCCGATCGAGCTGATCGTCTATCCCGGCGCCTATCACGGTTTCGACGTGCCACATTACAGCACGCCAGTGCAGATGCTGGGTCATCACCTCGAATTCAACGAGGTGGCCAGGGATCAATCCATCGACGCACTCAGGAAATTCCTGTATGCGACAATCGGCGGGCAAGAGAGATCACAATGACCATCAAGGCAATCGTCTTCGACGCCTACGGCACGCTCTACGACGTCCAGTCGGTGGCCGACGTCACCGAGGATGCGTTTCCCGGCTACGGCGACATCATCACGCAGATCTGGCGCATCAAGCAGCTCGAATACTCCTGGCTGCGTTCGCTGATGCGGCGCTACCAGGATTTCGCCGTCGTAACCCGCAACTCCCTCGCCTACACGCTGCGCTGCCTCGGCCTGCAATATGACGCCGCGACCTTCGCCCGCATCATCGACAAATATCAGCATCTGGCGCTGTATCCGGATGCGCTCGCCGCGCTCGAGGCGATGAAGGACAAGAAGCTCGCGATCCTGTCCAACGGCAGCCCTGACATGCTGAATGCGCTGGTGCGCAATTCAGGCCTCGACCGCGTGCTCGATGCCACCATCAGCGTCGATGCCCACAAGGTGTTCAAGCCGGCGCCCGAGGCCTACACGCTGATCGAGGAGGTGCTGAAAGTACCGCCGGCGGAGGTGCTGTTCATCTCCTCCAATCCGTGGGACGCCTGCGGTGCCAAGTCGTTCGGCCTCAACGTCGCCTGGATCGAGCGGGTGACGCCGCAAGCGATGGCGCTGGCCTGCGTCGAAAGCGAGACGGTCGCCCCATTGACGATGTTCAAGGCGCTACGTACCCAGATGGACGAGCTCGGCGTCGTGCCCGATCACCGGATCCACGGTCTCTCCGAACTTCCCGCCCTGGTGTCTGCAAGGTCCTGAACAACATGAGCCTCGAGTCTGTCCGCGCCTTCTTCGCCGAGAAGGCGCCCGAAATCTCCGTGATCGAATCCACCACGAGCTCCGCGACCGTCGTGCTGGCGGCGGAGGCCTATGGCGTCGAGCCGGCGCGGATCGCCAAGACGCTGAGCCTGCGGGTCGGCGACCGCGTGGTGCTGATCGTCGCCGCCGGGACGTCGCGGATGGACAACAAGAAGGTGAAGGCGGCGTTCGGCGGCAAGCCGAAGATGCTCGGCCTCGACGAGGTCGCCGACATCACAGGCCACGAGGTCGGCGGCGTCTGCCCGTTCGGGCTGAAGACGCCGCTGCCGGTCTATTGCGACGTATCGCTGAAGGCGTTCGATGTCGTGGTGCCGGCGGCAGGCTCGACCCACAGCGCGGTCCGCATCACGCCCGACAGGATGGCGGAGCTGACCGCCGCCGAATGGGTCGACGTCTGCGAAGTCAGACCCGGGGATTAGTCCTCATCGTCGAACGGCGGCCGCGATGGCGCCGGCTGCATCGGCTGTGGTGCGCGCGGCCGCTGCTGCATCTGCGGCTGCTGCGGCGCACGGCCCTGCGCTTGCGGCGGTTGGGCTCGCCCCTGTGTCTGCGACTGTTGTGCGTTTGATTCGAACACGGCGCGACAACTGTTGGAAAGTTGCGGCGTGTTCTGCCGCAGGCAAGCCACGATGCGCTGCACGTCGGGCACCTGGTCGCTGCAGAGCCGCCACACGTCCGGTGTGCACGCCATCTGCTGTTCCCAGGTTCCCCGATACTCCTCGGCGACCGCGGCCGTTGCCGTGGCAGCTCCGCCGATCGCTATGGCAAGGCTCAGGACGATCCGCTGCGATCGCATGTCGGGCTCCCGTTGTTCCAGATGCTTGCCCGCGCGCGCATATTCCCGCGCCGCGATTTGCTCCAAAGCTGCCCAATGAATGCGGCCAAGGATCGTTCGCGCGGACAACTAAAAGTGAAGAGAGTTTGTCCCGGGAGTTCCCTATTCGACCTTGCCGATCTTCTTCACCGCCGCGATCAACCGCGCGCTGTCGTCTGCAACAAATTTTGAGAACGCCGGCGCGTCCATATAGGCGACCGGACTGCCCGCAGTCTCGAAAGTCTTGATCACCTCCGGCGCCTTCACGGCATCGACCATCGCCGCGCGCAACCGCTCCATGATCGGCGCCGGCAGCGCTGACTGCGCGAACAGTCCCGCCCAGATGTAGAACTCGACGTCCTTATAGCCGAGTTCCTTGAAGGTCGGCAGATCGGGGAAGCTCGCGATCCGCTCGGCGCCCCAATTGGCGAGCACGCGCATTTTGCCGTCCTCAACCTGCTGCTTGAGCGTGCCCGGCGCCGACGCCAATGCCTGCACGGTGCCGGAAAGCAGCGCGGTGAGCGCCGGGCCTGCGCCGCGGAACGGCACGTGCAGCAGCTTTATTCCTGCGCTCGCCGCGAACATCTCCATTGCGACATGCAGCGTGCCGTACGGACCGGATGAACCGTAGGGGATCTGTCCCGGGCGTTTCTTCGCGTCGTCGACGAATTCCTGCAGTGTCTGCCACGGTGCCGAGGCCGGCACCGCCAGCAGCGTCGGGTCGGCGAGCACGCGCGCGATCGGCGCGAACTGCGACACCTCATAGGCCACCGGGCGATCGAACAGCCGGTCGGCCTCCGGCAGCACCGCGAGCGAGGACAGCGTCATCAGCAGCGTATAGCCATCGGGCTCGGCGCGCGCGGCCTGCGCATTGCCGATCGATCCGCCCGCTCCGCCGGCGCGATTGTCGACGATCACGGGCTTGCCGAGGATACGCTCCAGCGCGAGCGCCACCGGCCGCGCCGCAAGGTCGGCCTGGCCGCCGGCCGGAAACGGCACGATCATCGTGATATTGCGGTTGGGATAGGCGGCTTGCGCAAACGCTGGCCTGGCGAGCGCAGCCTGCGCAAGCGGCAATGCGGCAGCGGCGCGCAGGAGTTCGCGGCGGTTCATCGAGAGTTTCTCCCCAATCATCTTTTTTGGCGATCGCAACCGATCGCGATGCCGCAGTCAGAGCCGCGGCTTGGTCGCATCGTGCAGGACCGGAGCGCTGATCTCAAGCGTCCCGCGCGTCGCATCTGACGCCGACTGACCGATGGGGAAGATCGAGCCTGGTCGGCCGAGTGCATGTTGAGATTCGATCGAATAACGACGGCGCTGTGCTCCCTCTCCCCGTTCTTACGGGGAGAGGGTTGGGGTGAGGGGCTGCCTCCGCGTAAACGGCGACAGTTGGACTTGTGGAGGCTCCCCCTCACCCGGAACGCATCTGACGATGCGTTCCGACCTCTCCCCGCACGCGGGGCGAGGTAAAGCTGAGTCCGCTGCGCGATGCGATGCAAGTCATCTTGCTCTAGCGCTTGCGCGCCGCCTTGCGGGTCTTTCCGACCGACCGCTTGCTGGCCGCGCCGCGCTTGGTCGCGGTCTTCTTGCTGGCGGCCGCGCGTCGGACCGGAGCAGCTGCGGCCGGCCGCTTGCGCGCCACCGCCTTCTTCGGCGCCTTCCTGGTCGTTTCCCTCGCAGCTTTCCTGGCGGCCTTCTTCGCTGCTTGCGGACGCGCGCGTCGCGCGGTTGTCGCGCCGCGGCGCCGCGTGCTGCTGCCTCCGATCGGAACGAGGTGGTCGTCGGCATCCAGCGTGAGCTGCTGGAGCGGAAACGCCGGCAGGAAGCTCGGGTCGTTGTAGAGCTTGCTCAAACTGTCCTGGTGGAACTTGCTGCCCTGCCCGCGGTCCTCGCCCGCGCCGGCGCGCCAGGCCGCTTCCCAGACCCGGGCCAGGGTCTTGGCGCCGTCCTGCATGCAGGCTGCGGTGGCGTCCTTCAGCTTCGACCACAGCGCCTCGACCTGTCCGCTGCCCATATGCGAATTGAACAGGTTGACGATGGTCATCGGCGGCAACCGCTTCACGGTCCGCTGCATCAGCGCGACCACGGCGACCGCAGCATCCCGACCGGTCGGGGTGCCGCCCGGAACGATCTCCGCGACGTCGCTGGTCCTGGCGTCAGGGATCATCTTGATGAGGTCCTTGCCGTGCCGGCCGATCATCGTGGTCTCGTACACGCTGTGCACCTTGGCATGCGCCTTGTCGCTCGGATCGAGGCCATGGTGGAATTGCGAGATGTGCAGCGGCTGGCAGGCATCGCCGATGTAATGTGCGACGATGCCCGCGGCGCACACGAACTCCAGCTTCTTGTTGGCGGCGGCGTACTCGACCATCTCGTCGAAAATCTGCCAGACCCGGAACGGCAATGCGCCGCGCCGGTCCTCGCCGATCCCTTCGTAATAGTCGTTCCAGACCTTCGGATCGACGTTACGCGTCGACTCCGCACAAAGATCGAGCAGCGTCTTGCCGTCCTTGCCCGGCTTGTCCATGTCGGCGAAATGGTTGCTTTCGTCGGTGTGCCGGGTGAAGCGCCAGACCAGGTCGGCGACGTCGGCCAGCGGCGAGAATGTCCCTCGCTGATGCGGCTTGAGGTCGGCAAGCAGCTTGTCGTCGAGGCCGATATTGTCGGAATTGGCGTCCATCATGGTGGCGAGCTTGGGCAACTTCGCATCGATCAGACCGGTCGCGTAGGCGCCGATCTTGACGTGGCCCCATTCGCCCCAATACTCGGTGTGACCGGCGTTCCAGTCGCCGATCAACTCGACATCGAGCTCACGGCACAGCGTCGACATGCAGATCCCGAGCGCGACCTGCATCGGGACCTTGCCGCTCGATCCGAACAATTCCTGGCCGCCCCATTCGAGCGCCAGGGGACTGAGGATCCGCGCGCCGCTGGCGTTCTTCTTGGCGTCCGGATCGTCGACAAACCAGACCGTGCCGGAGTCGCCCGGATAATTGTTGAGCGGCGTGTCGCCGTCGCGCGGGCCGATCACGAAATCGCTGACATATTCCACGCCGCCGACGGTCTTGTAGCGATAGAACAGGCCGAGGATCTTGCCCTTCATCAATCCGCTGGTCGCACCGAACGCGATCAGCGGCTGGTTGATGATGTCGAGACGGAAGGTGCCGACATTGAGGTCGACGACGTCGCCGACCTGGCCGACGCCGTAAACCTGTGCGGTCCAGCCCTTAACGTCATCGACGCGGATCAGGCCGGCATCGAGATTGGCCACCACGCGCGAGCCGGGCCAGCCGGGATAGACCTCGCTGAAGGCGCGCTTGCCGAGTTGCAGCGCATCGCTGATGCCGAGGCGGCGGTCGGTGTTCTTGAAGCCGGCGAAGATCTCGCGGCCGGCGGCGCCGACCACGTGACGGTTGGAGAGCGCAAACACCGTCTCGCCATTGGTGACGAGACAGCCGATCGAGCCGCGGTGGATCTTGCCCTGGATCATGGTCTGCACCGGAAAGCCGCCGCCGACCAGATCGCTCTTGAACACCGGCGGATCGACGGTGCCGGGACTGCCCTCGTTCGGATCGACCTTGACGACGCAGGTGGGCACGACGCGACCATCCGGCAGATAGAGGAACGGAGGCACCAGCTGGTCCTGCTTCTCGGGATGGTTCTTCAGCTCGGAGCGCTTCATCCAGTCGCGGACGAAGACGAGGATGCAGGGCCACGACCAGTCCTTGACCGACGAATTGAAAAGCGTGCGCGGTCCGAGTGCCTGCGGCTTGGAGTGCGCCTTTCTTTCCGTCGCGTTGCGGTCGTTGTCCCGGATCAGATAGCGGCCGATCGCCGTGGCGTAGACCGATTGCAGATGTGCCAGATGCACGTGATAGGCCTCGCGGGCATCGAGCAGATCGTTCACCGACAATGACGTGAAGTCATGCTTGGTCAGATCAATCATCTGGTTCCTCCGAAAATGCGCTTTGCGGCAACACCGGTGCAGGACGCAGAAATAGACGATCGCGGCAGCCCTCGATCGTGGGTTAGTTCACATAAGCAATACAATTTAAAAGGGATGACACGAATGTGACGGGGCGGGCCGGATGTCCCTCCACCGCTCCGCGTGCGGATTTCTATTTCCGCTGCGCGCGCCCTTTGGCGAAATGCTTCGCCAGGAAATCCGCCAGCACCTCGACGCGCGCGGGCCGCGGGCCGCCGGGCGGGGTGACGAGATGCACGGCGCCCTCGGGCTGCTTCCAGCCTTTCAGGATCACCTCGACCTCGCCCCGCGCGATCGCGTCGCCGACGATGAAGTCGGGCAGATCGGCGATGCCGAGACCGGCGAGCAGCGCGGGCATCACAGCCTCGCCATTATTGACCCGGAGCTGGCCGGCGGGACGCACGCTCGCCTGCTCGCCCGACGCGTTGGTGTAGTGCCAGACGCCCTGAGTCGAGAGATAGGCGTAGCCGAAGCATTTGTGCTCGGCGAGATG
Organism: Bradyrhizobium sp. BR 1433; assembly: GCF_051547665.1. Classification (NCBI taxonomy): domain Bacteria; kingdom Pseudomonadati; phylum Pseudomonadota; class Alphaproteobacteria; order Hyphomicrobiales; family Nitrobacteraceae; genus Bradyrhizobium; species Bradyrhizobium sp. BR 1433. The sequence continues at coordinate 6,285,307 of NZ_JBPUGG010000001.1, read as the reverse complement.
CATCGGATGGGTCGGCCGGCCGTGGCGCTTCAGATAGGACGGCGCGGCCACCGTGTAGCGCGGCATGCCGCACAGCCGCCGCGCGATCAGCGAGGAATCCGGCAACCGCGCGATGCGCAGGCCAGCATCAAAGCCCTCGCCGATCAGGTCGACCGTGGCATCGCTCAAGTGCAGGTCGATCGAAACCTCCGGATAGGCCTCCATGAATTCCGGCAGCAGCGGCGCCACCGTCTTGATGCCGAAGCTCATCGGCACCGCGAGCCGCACCAGGCCGCGCGGCGTGGTCGATTGCGCCAGCGCCTCATTCTCGGCCGCCTCGCCGTCGGCGAGCAGCCGCGCGGCGCGCTCCGACAATTTCTGGCCGGCATCAGTCAGCGCCAGCCGCCGCGAGGTGCGGTTGAACAGCCGGGCGCCGAGCCGCTCCTCCAGCCGGCTGACCGCCTTGGACACCGTCGCCTTGGACAGCGAGAGCTCGGTCGCGGCCGCCGCAAACGACCGTAATTCCACGACTTTTGCGAAGATCGCGAGCGCCTCGAAGTCCGGCAGTTTCGACATGGACCGCTTTCCTGATTGCTCAATATTGGAAACAATGAGTTTCAATAGTTTCTATTTCTATACCACAGCCGGAGGCATATCCAAGTGCCATCAAATTCAACCGATGGAGAAATCCAATGACCAAGAAGCTCTCAGGCAAGGTTGCCCTCGTCACCGGCGGTTCGCGCGGCATCGGCGCGGCCAGCGCTCGTGCACTCGCCGCGGAAGGTGCGAGCGTCGCGATCAGCTACGTCGCCTCTCCCGAGAAGGCCGAGGCCGTGGTCGCCGAATTGAAGGGCAAGGGCGTCAACGCTCGCGCCTACAAGGCTGACCAGGCCTCGTCATCCGATGTCGATCAGCTGGTGAAGACCGTCGCCAAGGATTTTGGCCGGCTCGACATCCTGGTCAACAACGCCGGTGTCGCATCGGGCGGCGCGGTCGACGACCCCAAGGCCGACACCGCGACGCTCGCCCGCCAGGAGGCGATCAACATCGACGGCGTGATCACCGCGATCCGCGCCGCCTCCAAGCTGATGGGCGAAGGTGGTCGCATCGTCACCGTCGGCTCCATGCTGGCGGATCGCGCCTCGTTCCCGGGCCTTGCCGACTACGTCGCCACCAAGGCGGCCGTCGTCGGCTACACCAAGGGCGCGGCGCGCGACCTCGGACCGCGCGGCATCACAGTGAACGTGGTGCAGCCCGGCTCGATCGACACCGACATGAACCCGAAGGACGGTGGCGAGTTTGCCGAGACGCAACGCCTGCAGCATGCGCTGCAACGCTTCGGCCGCCCGGAGGAGGTCGCAGCGGGCGTCGTGTTCCTGGCAAGCCCGGAAGCCTCGTTCGTGACCGGCACCGTGCTCAACGTCGACGGCGGCTTCGGCGCCTGATCGCAAAATTTTCTGGAGACGCCGAGCGCGGTGCGCCCGGCCTGCTCCTCAACATCGACATCAAGGGGAATGACCATGATCGAACTCAGACCATTCGCAAAGCTTGGCGGCGCCGACCACGGCTGGCTGAAGGCCAAGCACCACTTCTCGTTCGCGAGCTACTACGATCCCGATAATGTCAGCCACGGCGCGCTGCGCGTCTGGAACGACGATGAGATCGCGCCCAACTCCGGCTTCCCGGCACATCCGCACGCCAACATGGAGATCATCACCTATGTTCGCGAGGGCGCAATCACACACCAGGATTCGCTCGGCAATAAGGGACGCACGGAAGCCGGCGACGTGCAGGTGATGAGCGCCGGCAGCGGCATCCGTCACTCCGAGTACAATCTGGAGCCGGCGAAGACCAAGATCTTCCAGATCTGGATCGAGCCGACGACGAAGGGCGGCCACCCAACCTGGGGCTCGAAGCCGTTCCCGAAGGCGGACCGTTCGGGCAAGCTCGTCACCATCGCCTCGGGTATCGACGGCGACGATGACGCGCTGCCGATCCGCGCCGATGCGCGGGTGCTCGCCACCACGCTGAAGGCCGGCGAGAGTGCGGAATACGCCGCCAACAAGGCCCGTCACCTCTATCTGGTGCCGGCGGCCGGCAGCATCGAGGTCAACGGCGTGCGCGTCAATGCCCGCGACGGCGCCGCGATCCGCGACGAGGCCAAGCTGAAGATCACCGCGCTCGAGGATGCTGAGCTCGTGCTCGTCGACGCGGCGTAAGTACCACATCCACACTTCGGCATGCCCGGGTTTGACCCGGGCATCCATCGGGCTTCGCAAGAGTTCTTCGTTTGATGGATTGCCGGGTCAAGCCCGGCAATGACGGGGTTCCTTAACTTCACCCTACTGCCAAACCACAAGGAGGCCATCATGGCCAAGGTTCTCGTTCTCTATTACTCCGCCTACGGTCACATCGAAGCGATGGCGAATGCCGTCGCGGAAGGCGCGCGCGAAGCCGGCGCCACCGTCGACATCAAGCGCGTCCCCGAGCTGGTGCCGGCCGAAGTCGCCAAGGCCTCGTACTACAAGCTCGACCAGGCCGCGCCGATCGCCAAGATCGACGATCTCGCCAACTACGATGCGATCATCGTCGGCACCGGCACCCGGTTCGGCCGCATGGCCTCGCAGATGGCCAACTTCCTCGACCAGGCCGGCGGCCTCTGGGCCAAGGGCGCGCTGCACGGCAAGGTCGGCGGCGCCTTCACCTCGAGCGCGACCCAGCATGGCGGCCAGGAGACCACGCTGTTCTCGATCATCACCAACCTCCTGCATTTCGGCATGACGGTGGTCGGCCTGAACTATGGCTTTGCCGGACAGATGAAGCTCGACGAGGTCACCGGCGGCGCGCCCTACGGCGCAACCACGATCACCGGCGGCGACGGCAGCCGCCAGCCGAGCGAGAACGAACTCGCCGGCGCCCGCTATCAGGGCCGCGCGATCGCGGAAACCGCGAGAAAACTTCACGGCTGATGCGATGGGGGCGGCATTCTCGTTCGCGATTGCCGCCCCTGCCTAAGTCGCGACGTCGTTCCCGGACAACGGCGCAAGAGCGATCGCTGCTGGAACGCCAACAGACGCCAAGAAAGGCCGATAATCGACGTAATAGGCGTCCATGCCCAAGATTGCCTGACAATTGGCCGCGAATTGAGCCCTTGAGCGGCGACAAGCCGCGTGTCATCGTGCCCGTCAATATCCAGGCCGGAGCAACATGACGGTTCCCTGTCGCGTCCTAATGATCTATCCGAAGTTCGTTCAGGACTCCTTCTGGAACTATACGGAAGCTTGTGAACTCGTCGATGCGAAGTATCCGGCGGCGCCGCTCGGACTGATCACCGTCGCCGCCATGCTGCCGAAGCATTGGGATATTCGCCTCATCAACCGTAACACCGAGCCCTTGACGGACGCCGATCTCGACTCGGCCGATCTTGTCATGATCGGCGGCATGCTCAACCAGCAGCCTGATTTTCTCCACCTGATCGATCTCGCACACCGGCACGGCAAGCCGGTATGTGTCGGCGGACCTGACGTCTCCTCCAGCCCGCATCTTTACGCCGACGCGGACTTCCAGGTGATCGGTGAGGCAGAGCAAATCATTCAGCAATTTGTCGCCGCCTGGGAAAGTGGAGAGCGCAAGGGCGTGTTCATCGCCGAGAAATTCAAGATCGACGTCACGCTAAGCCCGATGCCCCGCTATGACCTGATCAAGTTCGAGCACTATCTCTTCATTGGCGTGCAATATTCGCGTGGCTGCCCGTTCACCTGCGAGTTCTGCGATATTATCGAGCTGTATGGTCGTGTGCCGCGCACCAAGACCCCCGATCAAATTCTCGCTGAGTTGCAAGCGCTCTACGATCACGGTTATCGCGGTCATGTCGATTTCGTCGACGATAACTTCATCGGGAACAAGAAAAACCTCCGCATCCTGCTGCCGCAGCTCAAAGCCTGGCTGGAGGAGCGAGATTATCCGTTCGAGTTTTCGACGGAAGCCTCGATCAATATCGCTGACGACAGCGAGCTGTTGCAGGCGATGAAGGACGCGAACTTCTTCGGGATTTTCGTCGGCATTGAGAGCCCGGATCCGGAGACCCTCGTGCAGATGAAGAAGAAGCAGAACACCCGGCGCGACATCGCCGAATGCATTCACAAGATCTATGGCTACGGCATGTTCGTCACCGCGGGTTTCATCGTCGGGTTCGATACCGAGAAAGCCTCGATGGGGCACGCGATGATCGACTTCATCGAGGAGGCGAGCATTCCAGTCTGCATGGTTGGACTGCTCTATGCACTGCCGGGCACACAGCTGACGCGGCGGCTGGCGAAGGAAGGCCGCCTGCACGAAGGCCACGATCTCATGAAAGTCGAGCAGGCGGGCGACCAATGCACGCTCGGCTGCAATTTCGACACCATACGTCCGCTGCGTGACATCCTTGAGGACTACAAGGCCGTGATCGGGCACGTGTTCGACCCGACGGCCTATGCAGGACGGCTGTCGCGGCTCGCCGCCATGCTCGACCGGTCCGACCGGCGTCGCGACCTGCCGGATGGCGACATACGCAAGAGGCTTGGCGGCATCGAGGGCGTGCACACGATCATGCGTGCCCTGCCGGAGGTCCGCGAACCGTTCTGGAAGACCTTCGTCGAGGTCGCCAAGTCCAATCCGGGCGCGCTTCGCTACATCGTGATGTTGATGGCGCTGTATTTGCATTTCGGGCCATTCTCGAAACACGTGATCCGTGAGATTGATCGCCGGATTGCCGCCCTCGACGATATGCCGCCGGTGAGGGCCACGGAGCTTGGGCCGCGAACTAACCTACGTGCGGTTTGACGGCAAAGCGCGTTCGTGCGCTTCGCCGACCAGAGCACGTCGCGCGGAACGAGAGGATCGGTTCCCCCGAGGTCATCGCGACCAATTCGTAATAGCCGAAACACTGTACGTCGCGCAGCCCAGAGGTTTGTCATGACCAACACACAGAAGACCCGCTGGCCGGAACTGCCGACCGCGGCGTGGCGCGACAGCTGTGCCACGCTCCAGCTCTTCACCCAGATCGCCGGCAAGATCCGGCTGGCGAAGTCGCCCTGGCTCAATCACTCCTGGCACGTCACGCTCTATGTCACGGCGCGCGGGCTGACGACCTCGCCGATCCCCGACGGCGATCGCACGTTCCAGATCGACTTCGATTTCATCGATCACGTGCTCCGCATCTCGACCAGCGACGGCACCGAACAGCAATTCGCGCTGGCCGGTCAATCGGTCGCAAGCTTCTACGCGGCGGTCATGAGCAATCTGAAGGACCTCGGCATCGACGTCGCCATTGACGAGATACCGAACGAAGTCGCCGATCCGATCCGCTTTTCGCAGGATACGCAGCATGCGTCGTACGACGCGGATGCCGTGCGCCGGTTTCACCAGATCCTCGTGAACTGCGATCGCGTGTTCAAGCAATTCCGGACCGGCTTCCTCGGCAAGGCGAGCCCGGTGCATTTCTTCTGGGGCAGCTTCGATCTCGCGGTGACGCGGTTTTCCGGCAGAACCGCGCCGCGGCATCCCGGCGGCGTGCCCCATTTGCCCGACGAGGTGGCACACGAGGCCTATTCGCACGAGGTCAGCAGCGCCGGCTTCTGGCCGGGCGGCGGCGCGATCGATTATCCCGCGTTCTATTCCTACGCCTATCCGGAACCCGCGGGCTATCGCAGCACGCCGGTGCGAACCGATGCTGCGTTCTTCAGCGAGGCGCTTGGCGAATTCATCCTGCCCTACGACGCCGTGCGGACGGCTGCCGACCCCGACAAGGCGCTGCTCGAATTCCTGCAATCGAGCTATGAGGCGGCGGCCATCAACGCGAACTGGGACCGTGCTGCGCTGGAATGCGCACCGGGCCAGCCGGGCGTGGTCCGAGAGATCTAGCGGCGCGCCGCACCGGCGGCTCAATCCTCTTCGCGACGGGTCGCCTTGGACAGTCGACGAAGGCGCATAGGTTAAATTTCGTGTTACGTCTTTACCGCATCGTTTGCTTGGCCGAGCTATCTTTCGGACGACGCCCCGCGACCCCGGCCGGCTCGAACACAACAGGCAGTATATTCGTGAGCGCCCCGCAACCCGTCACGATCCCGCGACAACCACCGCACGCTGATCGGTCATGACGCGGCCATCGATCCTTGCCCTCGCGGTCAGCGCGTCCATTCTGCTGTCGGTCGCCGCGCGGGCTTGCCCCGCCTTGATCGAAGGCGTCCCGGCCGACCGGCTCAAGGCGCTGTCACGCGGCGTCAATGCCGACGGCTGGGTGGCCGATCCGCGGTCGGCGCCACCCCGCGCCCTGCTGCTCGAGCTGCGCAAGGCCGGCATGACCCACATCCGGCTGCCGGTGCCCGCCGACTTCGTCATGCCGCGCTTCGCCGCGAAAGCGGAGATCGACAGCCGCCTGCGCACCGTCGATGCGGCGCTCAAGACCCTGCTCGCGCTCGGCTATGCGGTGTCGATCGACCTGCATTCCGGCGAGCGCTTCAACGCGCTGCACAAGGACGATCCCAGCAGTGCGATGATCGAAATAAAGCGCGCCTGGACCGAGCTCGCACGGGTCATGCAGCGCTATCCGTCCGACCGTGTGTTTGCGGAACTGTTGAACGAGCCGGATGTCGAGGCCGCGCAATGGCAGGGCGAAGTCGGGGCGCTGGCCGGCTTCATTCGCGGCCTGCTGCCGCAGACCACGCTGGTCACCGGGCCGGTCAACTGGCAGCGCGCGGATTCGCTGCCGGATTTCACTGCGCTCGACGATCCGAATGTCGTCTATGCCATCCACTTCTACGATCCGATGGTGTTCACCCATCAGGCCCATTGGGATCCGGGTGAACCGCTGCACGACGTCATCGGATTGCCCTATCCGGTCCGCGCCGACGATCCCGGGGTTCAGCAGCTGCGGGATCAGCTCACCGCGCTGGACAAGCGCAAGGCGCTCGCGATGGTGGACCGCGCCATTCCCGACCGCGGCATCGACAAATGGCTCGAACCGGCGGCCGCCTGGCAACGGCAATATTCGCGGCCGATCATCATCAATGAATTCGGTGTGCTCAAGGCCGGCGCGCCGCGCGATAGCCGGCTGCGCTGGCTCGCCGGCGTGACCGCCTACGCCCGGCAACAATGCTGGGGCTGGACCCATTGGGAGCTGTCGCAAGGCTTCGGCCTCGCCGACCCGGTCACCGGCAAGGTCGACCGCGAGGCGCTGAGGGCCCTGCTCGGGACCCGCTGACCCATCTGGTTAACCGGTTCTTACACAATGCGCGGCTAGATCGACGATGCGGTGTGGCACGCCCACACGTCCGGTCACATTAGGTCAGAGCCTGTGCGAGCAGAGATAGCCCCGCGGCCGCTGTTGGCCGGCGATCTGATTCCTGCACTCGGCATCGCCGTGGCATCGATCGCATTCGCGCCGATCATGCAGGCGGCCAACGCCGGGCTCGCGATCGTCGTCGAAAGTCTGATCGGCTGCGCCATCGTGCTCGCAGTGCCGGCCTACGCGCCGTCGATCGCCATCTTCATCATCTTCTTCCAGAACCTCTTCGTCTCGATCCTGTCGTCCTACATGACGACCGAGCAGGAGATGGATTTCGTCAAGGGCTACAATTTCCTGGTCATCGCGGTGATGTGGCTGGTCACGCTGGCGCTCTACGCGCTGCACGAGCGGAAACATTCCGCCGAGATCGACCGGATCATGAAATGGGGGTCGTTCACCCTCGCAACCGTGACGGCGTATTTCCTGCTCGGCGCCACGCAGGATTCGCACGCGGCCCTCGTCTATCTGCGCAACATTGCGCTGCCGCTGTTTCTGTTTCAGCTATCGCTGCTGACGGCCGCAACCTTCGAGATCCGCATCACGCCGTTCCTGGTGACGGTTGCGGCGCTGCTGATCGTCTGCGGATATGTCGAACTGCTGTTCCGCGATTTCTGGCTCTCCATCACCAACGGCTACACGTTCTGGCATTTCGACGAGCTGAAGGCGACCCGTTCCGGATCCTGGGAAGCCGAGATGCGCGCAACCGGCAGGGTGCCGGTGGATCTGATCGATCGCTTCCGTTTCAGCTTTCTCAACAGCCCGTTGTTCGAAGACCTCGGCCTCTCGTCGTTGCTACGTATCTTCGGACCGAATATGAGCCCGATCAGCTTCGGTTACGGGATCGCCTTCTCCATCCTGTTCCTGTTCGCGGTCGGATATCGCTGGCTGGCGCTGGCTGCGATCCCGCTGCTGATCTGCTGTAGCGTGAAAGGCGCGCTCATCCTGGTCATCTTCGTGGCCCTGGCCTGGACGGCAACCTGGCTGCTCGGCGCCACCATCACCCTTGCCGTCGCGCTGGTCGGGCTCGTGCTGTACGCCATCGCGGCGATCTATATTGGACTCCAGATCGGCGACTTCCACGTGATCGGCTTCATGGGCGGGTGGGACGGCTTTCGGCAGAATCCGATCGGCCGCGGACTTGGCGTCGGCGGCAATCTCTCCGAAGGCTACTTCTCGATCGATTGGAACGCCGCGCAGGCGGCCGGCACGATGGACGGCGCGGTGGAGAGCGCTGTCGGCGTGTTGCTGTACCAGATGGGGATCGGCTCACTGGTGCCGCTTGGCTACTTCCTGGCGATGGCGCTGAAGGCCTGGCGCCTCTACGCCTCGTCGGGAATCCTCATCCAGGGGCTCGCCGCTTTCGGCACGATGGTCGTTCTGGTGAACGGCATCTTCCAGGAAGAGGCGCTGTTTGCGCCGCCGGCACTTGGGCTGTTGCTGTGCCTGACCGAACTCGTGATCGGCCACCATCTGCGCACGCAGAGTGACGATCGGAAGGTCTCTGCGACCGACAGTGCTCCTCAATGAGGAGGGGCCTCGTCGCAGTGCGACCGAGGCCCCGCTCAACCTGCGCCGTCAGAGCGGCTTGATCTGCACCTTGCGGAACTTGACCACGCCCGAACCATACTGGAGCGCGATATAGCCGTTGGCGTGCTTGGAATCGCTGGGCGTCGACGGTCTTCTGGCCGTTCAGCGTCACGACGAAATGCGGCCCCTGCGCCGTGATCTCGTAGACGTTCCATTTGCCGGCCGCCTTCGGCATCGGATCGACCTTGCCGACGTCGACAATCGCGCCGGTGCCGTAGGTCGGGTCCGGCCGCTTGTCGAAGATGTTGACCTCGTAGCAGACCTTGGAGTCGATCACCTTGTTGCCTTCGCAGCGGATGAAGATGCCGCTGTTGGCATCCTCGTCGGTCCAGAACTCCGCCCTGATCTGGAAATCCTTGTATTGGGTCTTGCTGACGAGATAGGAGAGATCCTTGCCGTCGAGCTTGTCGGCGACCAGCGCGCCGTCCTTCATCGCCCAATTGGCCTTGCCGACCTCGTCCCAGTCACCCTTCTTGGAGCTGTCGAGCAGCGTGACCCAGCCGTCGTCCCCCGAGGCGGCGGTGGAAAATTGCAGCGCGGCCGCACCGATCACAAGTCCCGCCGCCAGTATCGACAGATGCTTCTTCAAGGTTATCCTCCCGTCTTTTGGTTGGCGCGCAACCTATCATCGTCTGCGGCGGCGTAAATGCTTTTTCATATTGCAACTGCGTTGTGTCACGGATCGTTGCCGCAATCCTGAGATCAGACATGCACGGCGGCGTCTTGCCGGGCGGAAGCGAGGACGACTAGCATCGCGCGACGTACGGGCGCGGCAGTCGCCCGAGTAATCCGATCTGGGAGCATACCGATGACGGCGTCAAACCGACCTTGGCGATATCTGATGATGCCGTTGGCCCTCGCCGCGACGCTGAGCGTCAGCTCCGCGGCCGAGCTCAATCCGGCCGCCGTCACCTACAAGCTGCCGGATCAGATTCCCTGGAGCCCGGTCGACGCGCGCGGCGCGCAGAATGCGGTCGTGGTCGGCGATCCCTCGAAGCCCGGCTTCTACGTGGTCTACACCAAATGGACCAAGGGCAGTCACTTCAGCCGTCCGCACTTGCATCCCAACGACCGCTACATCGTGGTGCTCAAGGGCACCTGGTGGGTGGGCTCGGGTCCGAAATTCGATCCCGATCACGGCACCGTGGCGATGCCGGCCGGCAGCTTCGTCACCCATTTCGGCAAGCAGGTGCACTGGGACGGCGCCAAGGACGAGGACGCCGTGCTGCTGATCATGGGCGAAGGCCCGGCCACCGCGACCGAGGTCGAGCAGAAGTAGCCGGAACCGGCTAGCAACCTTTGCATCCAGGCGGCGTTTCATCCCCTCATCATCATGACGAGGAAATGACGCATGGCAAACGCCGCTGATATTCGGGAACATATGGATGTGATCTCGTCGGACAAGAAAACGGTCGGCAAGGTCGACCACATGGAAGGCACCGACCAGATCAAGCTGACCAAGCAAAGCTCGCCTGACGGTCAGCACCATCACTTCATTCCGCTGTCCTGGGTCGACCATGTCGACCAGCACGTCCACCTCAACAAATCGGGCTCCGACGTGACGGCGCATTGGCAGCACGGCCGCCAATAGCCGCGTTGCGCGAGGTGGGAGCGATGCTATCATCCCGGCCCAAGGAAGGGCCTTCGATGCATCCCGCCGCCAAGCTGCAATTTGCCCGCATCGTCGACGAGTTCGCGCGCTGGCGCGCCATTCCGGAACCGGAACGGCCGCCCGCGCCGGCCTGGTGGTGGGGTCCGGCATTCGAGATGCGCGATGCCGCCGAACCGCTGCCATCCGCCTGGAGCCGCCAGCTCCGCCTTGCCGACGGCGCGAGCTTTGCGGAGGCTGCCGTTGTGTTGCGCCAGACGTTGGCCGGCCAGGACATCCTGCCGTGGCCCTATGATTTCTCGCGCAAGGTCGCATCAACCGATTCCGACGTTCGCGACCTGCCCGTGCAGCCGTCAGACGACAGCGCGTTTCCGCCCTAGATCCGGCCCGGCCTCGCTGGTCGCCTCGCCATCCAGCGACGGCTGCAACGGCGGCGACGCCTCTGCCTGCGACGGCTTCAACAATTCGGCGAGATCGCGCGGCGGCAGCGGCCGGCTGAACAGGAAGCCCTGCATCTCGTCGCAGGCATGGGCGCGCAGGAACTCCTGCTGCTCGGAGGTCTCGACGCCCTCGGCGACGATGGTCATGCCAAGCGCCTTGCCCATCGAGATGATCGCCTGCGCGATCGCGACGTCCTCGGAATCATTGGGCAGGTCGCGCACGAAAGAGCGGTCGATCTTGATGGTGTCGATCGGAAACTGCTTCATCAGCGACATCGATGAATAGCCGGTGCCGAAATCGTCGATCGCCAGCCGAATGCCGCGATTCTGGATCGCGTCGAGCACGCGCACCGCACGCGTCACGTTGCGCATCACCATGCTCTCGGTGACCTCGAGCTGGAGCAACGCCGGCGACATGCCGCTCTCCTCCAGCGCCGCGTCGATGTCGTCGAGCAAGTTCGGATCGCCGAACTGCCGCGGTGAAAGGTTGACCGCCATCGTCACGGCCCTGAGGCCGCAGCGCTGCCACGCCATGTTCTGCCCGCAGGCTTCCTTCAACACCCAGCGGCCGATCGGCACGATCAGGCCGGTTTCCTCGGCAAGCGGGATGAACTGCCCCGGCGATACCTTGCCAAGCTCGGGATGGGTCCAGCGCAGCAGCGCCTCGACGCCGCTGATCTGCCCGCTCGCCATGTCCACCTTGGGCTGATAGTCGAGCGAGAATTGCTTGCGCTCGAGTGCGCGGCGCAATGCGCTCTCCATCGTCAAGCGCTCGATCGACTGCGCCCTGATCTCGTTGGAGAAGAAGCGGAAGCCATTCTTGCCGTCTTCCTTGGCGAGATACATCGCCATATCGGCATTCTTGGTCAGCGTCTGCACGTCCGAGCCATCGGCCGGATACATCGCGATGCCGATCGAGGCCGTGGTGTGGCACTCATGCCCGCTGAGCTGCAGCGGCTGGCTGAGCGAAACCAGAAGATTGCCGGCGATGCGCTCGACGTCGTCGCGTTCGGCGGTTTCCTCGAGGATGACCACGAACTCGTCGCCGCCGAGCCGCGCCACCACGTCGCTCGCGCGCAACGATCCACGCAGCCGATCGGCGATCGCCACCAGCAGCATGTCGCCTGCGTCGTGGCCGAGCAAGTCGTTGATCACCTTGAAGCGGTCGAGATCGATGAACAGCACCGCGAGCTGCCGGCGATGGCGATCCGCCGCCGAGATCGCGTGATGCAGCATCTCGTTGAACGTCTCGCGGTTGGGCAGATTGGTCAGGCTGTCGTGCGAGGCAAGATATTCGATGCGCTCGTCGGCCTTGTGTTTCTCATCGGCGCGATCGAAGCTCTCGAGCGCGAACGCCAGATTGTCGGCGAGGCGCTGCAGCAACTCGGCGAACTCCGGCGTGAACGTGTCCTTGTCGATCGCGACGAAGATCATGACCCCGACCACCTGCCCGCTGACAACAAGCGGAAACGAGGCGCTGGACTGCGTTCCATCGAGCCGCGCACGCTCATGGAAAGCGGCGGTCTCGGGATCGGCAAAATAGTCGTTGATGATGCACGCCTTGCCGGAGCGGAACGCCCGACCGCAGGCGCCGCGCCCCTCGGGGTGCGCCTCGCTGGTCGAGAGCGTCACCTGGCGCGCGCCCTCCGCCGCTGGCCCCGCAATCGCGACGATCCGCAGATAGTCGCTTCCGGTCTGTGCCAGCGCGATCGTGGTCGAGGTGAACTTGCCGCCGGTCGCCGCCGCCGCGCAGACCAGTCGATACAATTCGGCGCGGGACTTCGCCCGCATGATTGCCTCATTGGTCGCGCTCAGCGCCGCGAACATCCGCGACAGCCGCTCCTTCTGCTCGTCGTCCCGCGCCTTCTCGTCGGCGCGATCGAAATTGGCCAGCGCAAACGACACGTTCTCGGCAAGCCGCTGCAACAGCGCCATCATCTCCGGGCTGAAGGTGCCGAACTCGCTGGAGAGAAACACCAGCGCGCCGATCGCCTCGCCGTTCTTGAGCAGCGGCAGGGCTGCGCCCGATTTGCTGCCGCTGTCGCGCACGGCCGGATAGACGTGCGATTCGGGGCCGAAATCGCTGAGATAGTCGTTGCTGATGCAGGGCCTGCGCGTGCGGATCGCAACGCCGGTCAGCGTCTGTCCCTCCGGACGCGTCGCGTCGGCCGACAGCTGAACCTCTCGGGCCCGCACCCGGTCCGGGCCCGAGGCGGCCACATTGTCCAGGAAGACCTCGCCCGGCCGCACCAGCCTGATCGTGGCCGAGACGAACTGGCCGCCGACCGCCGCGGCATCGCAGACCAGATCGAACAGTTCGCTGCGGGATTTCGCCCGCATGATCGCCTCGTTGGTCGCGCTCAGCGCCGCGAACATCCGCCGCAACCGCTCCTTCTGCTCCTCGGTCCGCGCCTTCTCGTCGGCACGGTCGAAGCTGCCGAGCGCATAGGAGACGTTGTCGGCGAGCCGCTGCAGCAGCTCGGCGAATTCAGCCGAGAAGGTGTTGCGCTTGGCGGAGATGAACAGCATCACGCCGACCGGCTCGTCGTCGACGATCAACGGGAACGCCGCGCCCGATCGCGCATCCTCGCGGTCGATGACGTCGCGGAACGGATTGCTGGCGACGTCGCCCAGAAAATCGTTGTTGATGCAGGCGCGCCGCGAGCGGAACGCCCGGCCGCAGACGCCGCGCCCTTCGGGGCGAGCCTCGCTGCGGGAGACGTTGAGGCGGCGCGCATTTGCCGCGGTAGGCCCCGCGACCGCCATCATCTCCAGGAAATCGTCGCCGGGCTTCGCGATCAGGATGCTGGTGGAGTTGAACCCGCCGCCATGCGCCGCCGCCGCGCAGACCAACTCGAACATCTCGAGCCGCGATCTCGCGCGCATGATCGCCTCGTTGGTCGCGCTCAGCGCCGCGAACATCCGCGACAGCCGCTCGCGCTCGGCGTCGGCCCTGGCCTTTTCGGTGGCACGGCCGAAATTGTCGAGCGCGACCGAGACATTCTCGGCGATCCCCGCGAGCAGCGCGATGATCTCCTCGTCACGCGCCCAGGAATTGCTAGTGAAGAAGATCAGGACGCCGACGCTCTTGCCGAACCGGATGAGCGGCAGCGCGACGCAGGCCATCAGGCCGCTGCCGCCGATCGGCATATGCGACGGGCTCATCGATATCGGGATATCGTGCTCGACGCAGGGCCGCTGGGTCCGGAACGCCTCGCCGCAAATCCCCTTGCCGTAGACGCTGTCCGGATCGGTCGAGAAGCGCGTCTGCGTGATCAGGTCGAGCGCCTCGCCGGTGCCGGCGACAGGCTCGAACCAGTGCGTGTCGGGTTCGGCCAGCAGCACCACCGTCGCGAAGGACTTTCCGCTGAACACCGCGGCATCGCAGACCCGCTGATAGAGATCGTGCTCGGTCTTGGCGCGAAGGATCGCCTCGTTGGTTGCGCTGATCGCACCGAACATGCGGTTGAGCCGGCGCATCGCCCGCTCGCCGCTCTTGCGCGAGGCCTCGTGGTCGAAATTATCGAGCGCAAAAGACACGTTCGCGGCCATGCGCTCCAGCAGCGAAACGGCCTCGTCGCTGAGCGAATTGATCTCGCGCCGCGTCACCATGAAGACGCCGACGCTGCGCCGGTTGCAAACCAGCGGCACCGCGGCGGCCGCCCCGACGCCTGCCGCTGCCGCGCCGCTGCGCCAAGCCGCCGAAACAGCGTCGTTGACATAGTCGTTGCGGACGCAGGCCTTCTGGTCGCGGAACGCGCGGCCGGCCACGCCTTCGCCCTCCGGGGTGTTGGCGATCGCGGAAATGGTGATGCTGCATAGTCGCGCGACATCGTCGCCGTAGCCAGCCGCGAACCTCAAGAGACCGGTATCCGGCTCCAGCAAAAACACGGTCGCGGCCAGGAAGCTGCCGCTCGAGAACGCGGCTTCGCAGACCTTGCCGTACAATTCTTCTGGTGATTTCGCGTACAGGATCGCTTCGTTGGTGGCACTCAACGCCGCGAAGGTACGCCCGATGCTCGACTGCACGATTCCTGAAGGCCCCGGGGCCAACCCCTCCAATCTGGCGGGGAACATTGCCCGCGAGAGGCCTAAGTGGTGGTTAGCGTATCCGGCAAGTTGCACGACAAAGTAAACGGCTGACGAACGCCGGCGGCGGTTTTCCGGGATATTACGGACACCGGTGTGCCAGCCTGAGGCGGAGGGTGGCGAGGCGCGGATGGACGTCCTGCTCGCGCCGCCCGAGCAGCCAAATTCCGCATCGCGACCGCGCCCGTTCCACTCCGTGAAATCGCGGCGGCGAGCACCCTGCTGGCGGTATGGCCGCCCGGATTTTTCTGCCCTTGCTCGCCCCTCGGTGCTTTGAGAGCATGACGTCGACAACAGCAAGCACGACCCGCGCATCACGCGGGCAGACCGCGAGGAAAATCCCATGCCGATCGTCCAGGCCGACCGTCTCACGCGCATCGGCGCGGCACTCCTCAAGGGTGCCGGCGCATCGGAGGAGGAAGCCAGCGCAGTCGCCTCCGGCTGCGTCAACGCCAACCTCGCCGGCCACGACTCCCACGGCGTGATCGCAATCCCGACCTATATCGACCGCATCAAGGCCGGCCACATCGTGCCCGGCGCGAAATGGACCATCGTGCAGGAGACACCGACCACGACTGTGATCGACGGTCATTGGGGCTTCGGCTTCCACGTCAACGCCAAGGCGATGGAGATGACCATCAACAAGGCGAAGACCGCCAATGTCGCGGCCTGCACGGTGTTCCGGCAGAGCCATGTCGGACGCCTCGCGCATTACCCGATGATGGCGATGCGCGAAGGCATGATCGGGATTGCGGCCGCCGATTCCGGCCGCTCGCCGAAACACGTGGCGCCGTTCGGCGGCCGCGAGGCCCGGCTCGGCACCAACCCGCTCTCGATCGCGGTGCCCTCCGACCTCGAGGCGCCATTCTATCTCGATATGGCGACCTCGGCAGTCGCCGCCGGCAAAATCCAGCTCGCGGTAGCGCGCGGCGAGAGTATCCCGAAGGGCTGGATCATCGATGCCGAGGGGCGCGACACCACTGACCCGAAGGACTACCGCAAGGGCGGCGCGCTGCTGCCGCTCGGCGGCAGCGAAGGCTACAAAGGCTCGGGCCTTGCCGCGATGGTCGAGGTGCTGTGCGGCCTGTTGACCGGGCTCGGCTTCGGCGTCGAGCCGACCGGCCGGCACAACGACGGCTGCTTCATGGCGGTGTTCAACGTCGCTGCATTCCGTCCGCTCAAGGACTTCAGGAAGGAAGTCGCCGACTTCGCCCGCTACCTGAAATCGACGCCGCCCTCGGAAGGGAGCCGCGGCGTGTTCTATCCGGGCGAGATCGAATATCTGCGCGAGCAGCAGCGGCGCAAGGACGGCATCGAGATCGAGGATGCGACCTGGGACAAGCTCAAGGCAGTCGCCGCCGATTACAAGCTCACGGATGAGCTGGACCTTCGCTGATAGTTGCGGACACAGGAGAACGGCATGACACGGCAAATGGCGCTGGTTGGCTTTTTGCAGGCGCAGAACTGCACCAACCTGCCGAGCTCCTGGCGCCACCCGGAATCGCGCGACGATTCGATGTCGGCGGACTACTATCAGGAGATCGCGCGTATCCTGGAGCGCGGCAAGTTCCACATGGCGTTCTTCGACGATCGCCTCGCAATGCCCGATCGCTACGGCAACGATCACGCCCACACCGTCGAATACGGCATCCGCTGCGTGAAGATGGACCCGATCGTGGTGCTGACCACGATGGGCATGGTCACCACCAGGCTCGGTCTCGCCTCGACCGCCTCCACCACCTATTTCGAGCCGTTCGACGTCGCCCGCCGCTTCGCCACGCTCGATCTGATGACGGGTGGCCGCGCCGCCTGGAACGTGGTGACGTCGGTCAATGACGGCGAAGCGCTTAACATGGGCCGCGAGCAGCATCTCGAGCACGACCATCGCTATGATCGCGCCGACGAGTTCATGGAGGTGGTGCTCGGCCACTGGGATGCCTGGGAAGACGGTTCGCTGCTGATCGACAAGAAGAGCGGCCGTTTCGCCGATCCGACCAGGGTGAAGCGGCTCGACCACAAGGGCGCGTTCTTCACCTCGCGCGGCCCGTTCACGGTGCCGCGCTCGGCGCAGGGCCATCCCGTCGTGATCCAGGCCGGCGCCTCCGGCCGCGGCCAGCGCTTTGCCGGGCGTTGGGGTGAGGTGATCTTCACCGCGGCGCGCAACCTCGCCAATGCCAAGCAGGGCTATGACGCGATCCGGGGCGAAGCCGCCAAGGCCGGGCGCGATCCCGACCAGATGTTGCTCTGCAATCTGATCACGCCGGTCACCGGCGCGACCAAGGCCGAGGCCGAGGACCGGATGGCGGTGATCCAGAAGCTGCCGCTCGAGATCGACGCGTTGTCGCTGCTCGCCGAAGGCCTCAACTTCGATTTCGGCGCCAAACCGATCGACGAGCCGCTAACCACCGAGGAGTTGCAGGGCATGCAAGGCATGCTCGGCATCCGCGACGGCGTGCTGCGCACCTCCGGCAAGACCAATCCCTCGACCCGCGACTTCATCACCTTCTCCGGCCGCGGCCAGGTGCAGGACGCGATGGTCGGCGGCCCGAAGGAGATCGCCGACCGGCTGGAGGAGATGTTTGTCAATCGCGGCTGCGACGGCTTCGTCGTCGCGGCGAGCTACGTGCCGGGCTCCTATGCCGACTTCGTCAACCACGTGGTGCCCGAACTGCAGAAGCGCGGGCTGTTCCACAAGGATTACGCCGGCACGACGCTGCGCGAGAATCTCGGGCTGAAGCGCCCGGCCGCGGGCGCCTGGAAGACCCGCGCGCAGGCCGCGGAATAGAGGGACATCATCATGCGCTGGCTGAAATTCACCGCCGCAGGCACTACGTCTTGGGGCCTCGTCGAGGGCGACGCCGTCACCACGGTCAATGGCGATCCGTTCGGCGAATGGAGCAAGACGTCGAAGACGCATGCGTTGAAGGACGTCAAGATCGAGCTGCCGCTGATCCCGCGCACCTTCTACTGCGTCGGGCTGAATTATTTGAAACACCTCAAGGAAGCCGCCGACAAGGCCGGCACCGTGCCGAACGTTCCCGATCGTCCCGAGATCGGCTACCGCGCGCAGAACGCGCTGATCGCCCATGATGAGAACGTCGTGATCCCCGCGAGCGCGACCGAGAAGATCCATTACGAGGGCGAGCTCGTCGTCGTGATCGGCAAGAAAGCCAAACATCTGATCGAAGCCAACGCGATGGACTGCGTGTTCGGCTACACCATCGGCAACGACGTCTCCGAACGCAGCTGGCAGAAGGCGGATCGCGGGCTGTGGCGTGCCAAGAACGCCGATACCTTCAAGCCGATGGGCCCGTGGATCGAGACCGATGTCGACCTCGACCGCATGGAGACCGCGATCCGCGTCAACGGCAAGGAAACCGGCCGCTTCCACACCAACGAGATGATCTTCGGCATCGTCCCGTTCCTCGTCGAACTGACCAAATATTTCACGCTGTCGCCCGGCGACGTGATCTGGATGGGCACCGACGGCGCCTCGCCGGACCTGAAGGACGGCGACGTGGTCGAGATTGACATCACCGGCATCGGCACGCTGCGGAACAGGTTCGTGAGGGAGAAGGTGTGAGGCGGCTTGCACCACTTTAGAGCCGTCATCCTGAGGTGCTCGCGAAGCGAGCCTCGAAGGATGCACGGCCGCCGCTCCATCCTTGCGTCGAGAGCCGGGCCGTCGTGCTTCGAGGCTCGCTGCGCTCGCACCTCAGCATGACGGTGATGGACCGGGTCGCTTCTCTCTCCATTTGTCGTCCCGGCTTTCGCCGGGACGACGGCGAGTTTGTGGCGCCGCTGGTGGATCACACACTCGCATTCTCGCGACGGCATTTGCCCGACGGGCCATCGTGACGTGATCACATAGCCGTTCGCATCGTGACAACACAGGGCGAAGCGCAATAAGGTCCGCGCGCACTCATCAGACAAGTCAGCCATGCCACTTTCACGCCGAACGTTGCTTCAGAGCTCCCTGCTATCGGCCGCAGGGATCGTTTGCGGGCCGTCGACCGCCCTTGCCGAGCAGCCCGCGGAGCTTCCGACATCGGAGCAACGCAAGCAGATGGCTGACCTGGCCGCCGACTTCATGAAGGACTACGATGTACCGGGTCTTTCGATCGCGATCGCAATCAAGGGAAAGCCGGCTTATGTCGAGGCGTTCGGGGTTGCGGATCGGGAGACCGGCGAAGCATTGACCCCGCAACACCGCTTCCGGATCGCGAGCATATCGAAGCCTGTGACCTCGACCGGGATCTTCACCCTGATCGAGGCCGGCAAATTGCGGCTCGGCGACTATGTGTTCGGCGCAAGCTCCATTCTCGGCAAGGACTATCCGACGACACCCACGCTGCCAAGCTTGATGCCACCCGGCTCGTCTCGCTCCCATGTCGAGCAGATCACGGTCGAGCATCTCTTGACCCACACCACCGGGACCTGGGGAAACCAGTCTCGCGATCCGATGTTCATGAACCAGAACCTGAAGCATCGCGAACTGATCAGCTGGACGCTGGAGCATATGCCGCTCACCAGTCCGCCAGGCGAAGCCTATGCCTATTCGAACTTCGGCTATTGCATCCTCGGCCGCGTGATCGAAAAGCTGAGCGGCCAGAGCTACGAGCAATACATCAAGGACGCCGTCCTGAAGCGATGCGGCATCACCGACATGCAGATTGCCGGCAATACGCTGGGCGAGCGCGCAAGCAACGAAGTGAAATACTACAGCCAGACCGGCGATCCGTACCGGATGAACGTCGCCCGGATGGATTCGCACGGCGGCTGGATTGCGACGCCGGGCGATTTGACGACGCTGTTCGTCCATATCGACGGCTTCAAGGACACTGAGCAGCTGCTGACCGACGACAGCCTCCGCGTCATGAGCACCCCCAGCGCCATCAACCCCCGCTACGCCAAGGGCCTGTTCGTCACCGCGAACAATAATTGGTGGCACAGCGGCCTGCTGGACGGAACGACGACGATCTCGGTGCGAACCAGCGGCGATTTCTGCTGGTCGGCGTTCACCAATACCAGGTCGCGGGAAGGCATGACCCGCGCCCTCGACCTGCTGGTCTGGCACATGGTCAAGACGGTGCCTGACTGGCATCCTCAGAAGCGCGCCTAGACCCTCCCGTCATTCCGAGATGACGTGAACGAGCAATGCAAATCCGGGCTCTCCTCACCGCGCGGCCCGCGGCCTGCTCTTCACGTGATCGATGAAGGCGCGCAGCTTCGGCATGATCTGGCGATGGCCGGGATAGTAGAGGAACACGCCCGGCGTCGTCGGCGCGAATGGCTCCAGCACGCGGACGAGCTTCTTCTCCTTGACGGCGCCTGATATCAGCGGTGCGGGGACTTGCGCGAGGCCCACGCCTTCGATGGCGGCGCCGACCAGCGTCGGAAAATCATGGCCGATGAAGGATCCCGACACGGCAAGCTCGATCGAACGGCCATTGTCGTTCAGCGACCACGGCGCGAGCCCTCCGTTCGACCGCCGGAGCCGCAGGCACGCGTGCGCGCGCAGATCGTCCGGACGCTTGGGGCGGCCGCGGCGCGCGAGATAGTCCGGGCTGCCGACGATGGCGAACGGGAACGGCTTGGTCAGGCGCACCGCGACCATGTCCGGATTGATGAACTGGCCCATCCGGATGCCCGCATCGAAGCCGCCGGCGGCGAGGTCGACCAATTCCTCGCTGGCGGCGAGCTCGACCTCGATCTCGGGATAGGCCTTGCAGAACGAGGCGATCAACGGCTCGAGCAGGATCGGCACCACCGAGCGCGGCACGGTGAGACGCAACAGCCCGGCGGGCTTCTGCCCGAGCTCCCGCGCCGCCCCGCTCGCCGCGACCAGCTCCTCGAATGCCGGTCTTGCGCGCGCCAGAAACCGTTCGCCGGCGTCGGTCAGTCCGACGCTGCGGGTGGTGCGGATGAACAGCACCGCGCCGAGGCGCGCCTCGAGGGCACGCACCGCCTGGCTGATCGCCGATGGCGTGACGCCGAGCTCGGCCGCCGCGCGGCGAAAACTGCGGTGCTGGGCGACGGCAAGGAATGCCTCGACGCCGTCGAGCGCGCCCTGCCGGACTGTGAAGTTCTGCTTCATGGCCCGTGAACATTATCGCGAATAGTCGCCCGCGGAAAGCTGCCTTACATCGGAGCCACAAGCAGCAGCAACGCGACCTGCGCTGCTCACGCGACATCACGACATCCGTCGTGAACGGAGACATGCGACCGATGCAAGCAATCCGTCACACAATCCTGGCTCTCACCCTCACTCTGACAGGCGCCACCATCATGACCGCTCCCTCCCCTGCTCAAGCCCAAGTACAGGCACAAGCCGCCTCCACCATCACCACAGGCGTGATGGTCATCCTCACTGCGAAAGCCGGCGTCACCCGCGATCAGGTGATGGCCGTGATGCCGGACGAAATCCGGCAGACCGTGCAGCTCTATCTCAACGGCAAGATTCGCGAATGGTATTCGCGCTCCGACGGGCGCGGCGTGGTCTTTCTGCTCGACGCCAAGGATGTATCCGAGGCGCACGCGATCATGGAAGGGCTGCCGTTGTCCAAGCTCGATCTGATGGATCACGAGTACATCGGGGTCGGCCCGCTGCTGCCGCTCCGCCTGCTCGTCGCCAAGCCCTGAGCGTCAAGGTCCTGAACGCAAGCCAACCGAACCGATCGACAACAAGGGAATCCGCCGATGCCCCCGGGCTTCAATCTTCCATTCGTCCTCAGCGTCGCCGGCGGGTTTCTGACAAGTGCCGTCGTGGCCGTCACCTACGTCTGGCCGGCGATCCGCGCGATGCCACGTGACAACGCGCTCCGAGTGCTCGCAGCCTTCCATGCGTTCAGGTTCCTGGGCATGAACTTCATGGTGGCCGGGTTCGTGTCGCCGCAATTGAGCGCGGATTTCGCCAGCGAGGTCGGATGGGGCGATCTCGTCGCCGCCGTTCTCGCGCTGCTTGCGATGGCTGCGCTGTCCTGGCGGTGGGCGATCGCGATTCCGATCGTCTGGCTGTTCAACATCTGGGGCACGCTGGATCTGCTCAACGCCTATTACATGGGCGTGCAGATCGGCGATCCCGGCCTGTTCGGCGCCGGCATCTATATTCCGGCACTCTATGTGCCGCTGCTGCTGGTCAGCCATGTCATGGTGTTCATGATTCTGATGCGGGCCAAACCGGCGGAGGCATAGATGCCGCATCAAACATCGTCGTCCCGGCGAAGGCCGGGACCCATACTCCGCAGCGGATGTGGTGGACGGGACCCGTCGTTCCAGTCTCGCGCAACAATGCGTATTCGTGGTTATGGATCCCGGCCCCCGTGCGCAATTGCGCACTAGGCCGGGACGACAGCGCATATATGGCGCGGCCGTCGCGGCACACTTCAAAACGGCAACGCCACGCCGGTCTTGATCTCCTTCAGGATCACGTTGGTACGGACGTGGCGGATGCCTGGGATGCGGAACATGAACTCGTCGAGGAATTTGTTGTAGGCGTCCATGTCGCGCACCACGACGCGCAGATGATAATCGGCGTCGCCGGTGGTCGCGAAGCATTCCAGCACTTCGCGGCGCTTCATCACCCGCGCGACGAACTCGTCGACGAATTTGACGTCGTGGCGCTCGAGCGAAACGTGCAGGATCGCCGAGGTCGCAAAGCCGGCGCGCTCGCGCGCGACCAGCGCCGAATAGCCCGAGATGACACCGGACTCTTCCAGCGCACGGACCCGGCGCCAGCACGCCGAGGTCGACATCCCGACGGTTTCCGCAAGCTGCTGGTTGGTGGCGCGGCCGTCCTTCTGCAGTTCGGCGAGGATTTTCTCGTCCTGCTCTTCGACCATTGCGAGGCCCTCGATTTGGTAGATCCTACCGAACTACATCGTTCTCAGCAATATCCTGCCGATTTTTCCGCGACAAATGAATGGATAGGTAAGACCTACCACGCCCACAGGCATAGCCTTGTCGGATCAGACATCGCGAATCCCGGAGAGGTCAGTCATGGGCCAGATGCCGTTGCTCGACGCCTATCAGCTGTCCGAGCGCTACAGCCGCGACCGCGGCCGCGTCTTCCTCACCGGCACGCAAGCGATCGTCCGCATCGTGCTCGACCAGGCGCGGCGCGACCGCGCTGCCGGCCTCAACACCGCGGGCTTCATCTCCGGCTATCGCGGCTCGCCGCTCGGCGGCGTCGATCTCGAACTGTGGAAGATCGGCGAGCAGCTCAAGGACAGCCGCATCGAATTCCTGCCCGCGGTGAATGAGGACCTCGCGGCGACCGCCGTACTCGGCTCGCAGCAGGTCGAGACGCAAAGAGATCGCGAGGTCGATGGCGTGTTCGCCCTTTGGTACGGCAAGGGCCCCGGCGTCGACCGTTCCGGCGATGCGCTGAAGCACGGCAATGCCTACGGCTCCTCGCCGCGTGGCGGCGTGCTCGTCGTCGCCGGCGACGACCATGGCTGCGTGTCGTCCTCGATGCCGCATCAGTCCGACGTCGCCTTCATGAGCTGGTTCATGCCGACGCTGCATCCGGCCGATGTCGGCGAATATCTCGCCTTCGGTGAATATGGCTACGCGCTGAGCCGGTTCTCCGGCATGTGGGTCGGCTTCAAGGCGATCTCGGAGATCGTGGAATCCGGCGCCTCGGTCGAGCTGCGGCCGCCGCGCCGTTTCGTGCAGCCGGATTTCGTGCCGCCGCCTGGCGGCCTGCATTATCGCTGGCCGGATCTGCCGGGCCCGCAGATCGAGGAACGGCTGGAGGCGAAGAAGCACGCGGTCTACGCCTTCGCGAAAGCCAATCCGATCGATCGCCACATCTACGACATCAAGGATGCGAGCTACGGCATCGTCACCACGGGCAAGGCGCATCTCGATCTGATGGAGGCGCTACGGCTGGTCGGGCTGGATGAAGCCGCGTGCCGCCGCTTCGGCATCGACATCTACAAGGTCGGCATGGTGTGGCCGCTGGCGCTGCACGATGCGATGGAGTTCGTGAAAGGCAAGCGCGAGATCCTCGTGGTCGAGGAGAAGCGCGGCATCATCGAGAGCCAGTTCAAGGAGTATTTCTACGACTATCCCGGCGCCAAGCCGGACCGGATGGTCGGCAAACATGACGAGAGCGGCGCGCGGCTGATCTCCTGGACCGGCGAATTGTCGCCGCGCATGCTCGCCGACGTGCTGGCGCGCCGGCTCGACCCGATGTTTCCGGAATTGCAACTCGCTCGCCGCGTTGCCGCGCTGGTGCCCGAACAGGACCGCATGATCACGGTGCCGGGCGCGACCCGTACGCCGTATTTCTGCTCGGGCTGCCCGCATAACACCTCGACGAAAGTGCCCGAGGGCTCCAAGGCGCTGGCCGGCATCGGCTGCCATTTCATGGCAAGCTGGATGGACCGCGAGACCTCGTCGCTGATCCAGATGGGCGGCGAAGGCGTCAACTGGGCGGCGTCATCGAAATTCACCGGCAACAGCCACGTCTTCCAGAATCTCGGCGAAGGCACCTACTATCACTCCGGCTCGATGGCGATTCGGCAGGCGATCTCTGCGAAAGCCAACATCACCTACAAGATCCTGTTCAATGACGCGGTGGCGATGACCGGCGGCCAGCCGGTCGACGGCCCGGTCAGCGTGCAGGCGATCGCGCACTCTGTCCGCGCCGAGGGCGTCGCGCGGATCGCGCTGGTGTCGGACGATCCCGCGCATTTCTCGCCGGCGGATCTGCCCGCCGGCGTCACCATCCATCCGCGCGAGGCGATGGATGCCGTGCAGCGCGAGCTGCGCGCAATTCCCGGCGTCACCGTGCTGATCTATCAGCAGACCTGCGCCACCGAGAAGCGGCGGCGGCGCAAGCGCGGCACGATCGAGGATCCCGCGCGCTTCGCCTACATCAACGACCTCGTCTGCGAGGGCTGCGGCGACTGCTCGGTGGAATCCAACTGCCTCAGCGTCGAGCCGAAGGAAACGCCGTTCGGCCGCAGGCGCCGGATCAACCTCTCAACCTGCAACAAGGACTTTTCCTGTCTCAACGGCTTCTGCCCGAGCTTCGTCACCATCGAGGGCGGCAAGCGGCGGGCGAAGAGCGCGAGCGCGATCGATCCGCTGGCGCGCGCAGCCGCGCTGCCGGTACCGGAGCTTGCGAGACTGGAGCGGCCCTATGATCTCCTTGTCACCGGCGTCGGCGGCACCGGCGTCATTACAGTCGGCGCATTGATCGCGATGGCCGCGCATCTCGAGGGCTGCGGCGTCTCGGTGCTCGACTTCACCGGTTTTGCGCAGAAGTTCGGCCCCGTGCTGAGCTACCTGCGGCTGGCGGTTACGCCCGAACGCGCTGCATCAGGTGCGGATCGACCAGGGCGCGGCCGACGCGCTGATCGGTTGCGACCTCGTGGTGAGCTCGTCGGCAAAAGCATCCGGCACCTATCGCAAGGGAATGCGCGCCGCGGTCAATATCGCCGAGATGCCGACCGGCGACGTGGTGCGCTTCCGCGATGCCGACCTCGCCTCGCCGGTTCGCTTGCGCGCGATCGAGCGGGTGATCGGGTCGGGCAACCTCACCATGATCGACGCCAACGCGCTGGCCGAGCGGCTGCTCGGCGACAGCGTCTTTGCCAACATCATGATGCTCGGCTTCGCCTGGCAGCAGGGCCTGGTGCCGGTCTCGCTGGAGGCGCTGACGCGCGCGATCGAATTGAACGGCGTCGCCATCGAGCTCAACAGGCAGGCGCTGGCCTGGGGCCGGATCGCCTTCGCCGATCCGGAGTTTTTGCCGAAGGCCGACGGTGCTGCGGCCGATGTACCGGAGACGCTGGAGCAGGTGATCGCGCGCCGCGCGGATTTCCTTCGTGACTATCAGGACGAGGCCTATGCCGCGCGCTATCGGGCGACAATCGACCGCGTGCGTCGCGCCGAGGCCGCGCTGGGCAGCGAGACCTTGACCGACGCCGTGGCGCGGTCGCTGTTCAAGCTGATGGCGTATAAGGACGAATACGAAGTGGCGCGGCTGCATATGCAGAGCGGCTTCCTCGACGAGCTCAGCCAGGAGTTCGACGGCGACTTCACGGTGCAATATCACCTTGCGCCGCCGTTCCTGCCAGCGCGGCGCGATGCACGGGGACGGCCGAGGAAGCGCGCGTTCGGACAGTGGATCCAGACGCCGCTGCGGTTGCTCGCGAGCCTGAAAGGGCTGCGCGGCACACCCTTCGACCTGTTCGGCTACGCCGCGGAGCGCCGCACCGAGCGCGAGCTGATTACCTGGTATGAGGCGCTGATCGAGACCATGCTCGGCAAGCTCGACAAGGCACGGCTGCCCGATCTCGTCGCGCTGGCAAAGGCGCCGATGGAGATCCGCGGCTATGGGTCGGTGAAGGACGCCGCGATCGAAAAGACCAGGGCGGAGGTTGCGCGGCTCACCGCGCGACTTGCCTCCGCCCCGTCAGACCAAGGCGACGGCTCAGGCCGCCGCGCGGCGCTTGGCGGGTGATATCAGGCCGACCACGACAGTCGCGAGCACCGCCACGACGATGTTGAGCAGCAACGCGCCGAGGCCGACATAGAAGCTGTAGCTGGCATCGCCGAGCGAGATGCTGGCGAGCGGCTTCAGCCCGTTGCTCCACGCCGTATACGTGCCCCAGCCGATGCCGACCGCCCAGCCGAGCAGCAGCCCTTCGGCGCGGAACCAGACGGTGAACAGCCCGAACACCAGCGCCGGCAGCGTCTGCACGATCCAGAGGCCGCCGAGCAGTTGCAGGTCGAGCGCATATTGCGTCGGCAGGAACAAGATGAAGGCGAGCGCACCGACCTTGACCACCAGCGATGTGATCTTCGCCACCGACGCCTCACCGGCGTGCGAGATGTCCGGGTTGACGTAGGACTTCCAGACATTGCGCGTGAACAGATTGGCGGCGCCGATGCTCATCACCGCCGCCGGCACCAGCGCGCCGATCGCGATCGCCGAGAACGCAAAGCCCGCGAACCATTCCGGGAACAGCGTCTTGAACAGCATCGGCACCACGTCGTTCGGCGAAGTCACCTTGATGCCGGCGGCATAGGCCATGTAGCCGAGCAGCGCGATCAGGCCGAGCAAGAGCGTATAGGCCGGCAGCAGGATCGCATTCTTGCGGATGGTATCCGCCGACTTCGAGGCGAAGATGCCGGTCAGCGTGTGCGGATGCATGAAGGCGGCGAGCGCCGAGCCCAGCGCCAGCGTCGCATAGGGCAGATACTGTCCGGGCTTCAACGTCAGGCCGGTGGCGCCGCCCTTCGCCGTGAAGGCGTCGTTGGCGGCCGAGAACACCGCGCCGTAGCCGCCGAGCTTCGCGGGCACCACGACCACGGCGGCCAGCACCACGATGTAGATCATGATGTCCTTGACGAAGGCGATCAGCGCCGGCGCGCGCAGGCCGGAGCTATAGGTATAGAGCGCGAGGATCACGAAGGCGGCGATGATCGGCAGTTCGCCGGATAGCCCCATCGCCTTGATCACGACCTCCATGCCGATCAGCTGCAACGCGATGTAGGGCATGGTCGCGACCAGGCCGGTCAGCGCCACCGCGAGCTCGAGCGCGCGCGAGCCATAGGCGCCGTGGACGACATCGGCGGCGGTGACGTAGCCGTTCGCATGCGCCTTCTTCCACAGCACCGGCATGACAGCGAATACGAAGGGATAGACGATGATGGTGTAGGGCAGCGCGAAGAAGCCGTAGGCGCCGACCGCGTAGACCAGCGCTGGCACCGCGATCACGGTGTAGGCGGTGTAGAAATCGCCGCCGACCAGGAACCAGGTGATCCAGGTGCCGAACTGGCGACCGCCGAGGCCCCATTCGTCGAGATGCTCGCTGACCGGGCCGGATTTCCAGCGCGCCGCGAAGAAGCCCATCACGGTGACGAGCGCGAAAAAGAAGATGAAGACGGAGAGCGCCACCCAGGCGATGTGATCGGTCATGGCTGTCCCCTCACCGCGGCTCGTTGGTATCGGGCCGGCGGCTGCGATAGACCAGCCAGATCAAGAGCGAGGAGATCGGCACCCAGGCGAGCTGGTACCAGTAGAAGAAGGGAAAGCCGAACAGCGACGGCTCGACGAAATTATAGAACGGCACCCACAGCAAGCCGATGAACGGCAGCAGCAACAAAATCCACATGGCCTACTCTTTGACGCAAGACACAGCTCAAGGCGGGAGGTTCCGCTGATCATGGCAACGATCCAGGAACCGGTCCGTTGCGTCTAGAATCACGGTTACGGCAATGCGACGCAAAAAGATGTGATCGTCACCTGGCGCATGCCGCCTATTCGGCCTTGATGCCGGCGTCCTTTATCACCTTGCGCCAGCGCGCTTCCTCGCCGGCAAAGTAGCGGTCGAGCTCGGTCGGCGGTGAGGCCACCATCACGAGGCCCTCATTGACGCTGAGCTTCTTGAAGGCCTCCGCCTGCACGGCCTTTGCCGCCGATCTGTTGAGGCGATCGATGATGTCGGGCGGCGTATTCGCCGGCGCGTAGAGGCCGTACCAGGATTCGGCGACATAGCCGGAGGCGCCGGCTTCCGACACCGTCGGCAATTGCGGGAACGCGGCCGAGCGCTCAGCGGACGTCACTCCGATCGCGCGCAGCTGCCCGGCCTCGACCAGCGAGGCGCAGCTTGCCACCGTGGTGAACATCACCTGGATCTGACCGCCCAAGAGGTCGGTGATGGCGGGCGCCGCGCCCTTGTAGGGAACGGTGGTGAGATTGACCCCGGCCATGTGCTTGAACAGTTCGCCGGCGAGATGCGCCGAGGTGCCGGTGCCATAGGTGCCGTAGGACAGCTTCTGCGGATCGGCCTTCGCGGCCGCGATCAGATCGGCAATCGACTTGATCGGCGAAGCGGGATTGACCACGACGACGTTGAACGAGCGCGCCACCAGCGCCACGGGCGCAAAATCCTTGTGCGCATCATAAGGCAGCTTGCTGTAGAGGCTCGGATTGACCGCGTTGGCGAAGGTCGCCATCAGCAGCATGTAGCCGTCGGGTGGACTCGCCGCCACGCTCTGCGTGCCGATGATGGTGCCGGCGCCCGGCTTGTTCTCGATGATCACGGTGACGCCGAGATCCTTTTGCATCTCCTGCGCCAGCGTCCGCGCGACGACATCGGTGCCGCCGCCCGGCGCGAACGGCACCACGATCTTGACGATGTGGTCGGGATAGGCGGCGCGCGCAGGCAGTTGCAGCAGCAGGTTTGCTGCGAGCGCGAACAGGAGTGATGCGAGGAGACGAAACGGCATGGCAGGCCCCGGCGGCAGACGCTGCCGTCTTCATACACGCGAACGCCATGCAAGGGATGCCGGGCCATCATGACGCGGTAGGAAAGCGCTCTGCTGCTAGTTCCGTCATCTGGGGTGGCGCGGCGGGGCTGCCAGCTTGCGGATGCCTGACTCACCGGCCGTGCAACACACACACTGTCGTCCCGGCCTAGTTAGTGCGCAATTGCGCACGGGGGGCCGGGATCCATAACCACAGCTGGTCATGGTTGCGCGACAGTGGAACGACGGATCCCGTTCACGACACAAGCCGCGGCGTATGGGTCCCGGCCTTCGCCGGGACGACGAACAGAGAGAGACGAACAGAGAGAAATGCGGCCAGCTCCATCACCGGAGCGCGGAGGCCGCTCAGTGCAAGCGTGCCCACCCTGCACACCTCCCATCACGAATACGGATTGATCAGCTTCTGCTGCTCGGTGGCGTGATGGACCAGCAGGTCGATGAAGGTGCGGACCTTCGCTGACAGATGATGGCGGTGCGGATAGACAGCATTCATGGTGAGCTCGACCGGCCGGTATTCGGGCAGCAGACGGACCAGTTGTCCCGACTCCAGCTCGTCGCGGACCAGGAAGCCGGCCGCGAGGAAGACGCCGACGCCGGCCAGCGCCGCGAGCTTCAGGGTTTCGCCGCTGTTGGAGATCAGATTTCCGGAGACGCGCACCGCAGCCGGCGTGCCCTTGCGGTCGGCGAAGCGCCACTCGTCGCCATAGGGATAGTTGGCGTGGCGCATGCAGTTGCGCGCGGAGAGGTCGGCCAGCAGCGTTGGCTTGCCGTGCTGTTTGATATAGCCGTGCGAGCAGCACAGCACGTGGCGCCAGGTCGCGATGGTGCGCACGATCAGGCTGGAGTCCGGCGGCGGCACCATGCGCACGGCGAGATCGTAGTTCTCGTCGATCAGATCGGCATTGCGCTCGCCGATCGTGAGATCGACCTTGACCTCGGGATAGGTGGCGAGGAACTCGGCCACCGCGGGCGACAGGAACTGGACGAGATGGGTGTTGGTGAAGATGCGCAGGGTGCCGCGCGGCACCGATTGCTGGGCGCCCGCGATGTCGTCGGCCTGCTCGATGTCGGCGAGGATCTGGACGCAGCGGTCGTAATAGGCCTGGCCGACCTCGGTGAGGCTGACCTTGCGCGTGGTGCGGTTGAGCAGCCGGGCGCCGAGCCGGTCCTCCAGCGACTGCACGTGGTTGCTCACCATGGTGGTGGACATGTTGAGCTTGCGGCCGGCCGCGGAAAAGCCGCCGGTGTCCACGACCCGGACGAAGGCGGTCAGGCTGGTCAGGCGATCCATGCGGCAAGGTCCGGATTATCAGCGCTGGCTTGATAATGCTTCCAGTTTTATCGGGATTATCACAGCGGGGAGGACATTGCATCTAAGGGGGCGTACTGGGCGCCCTTTCTGGAAGGACGCGAATGTTCGACCCGGAGGATGCCATGTCGACCACTACTTATGTCCCTGAACAAGCAACAAAAATCGGCCTCCGCCCGTCGCGGAAAGCGGTCAAGCGGGTGGCGCTCGGGCTCGCCGCGATCATCGGCGTCGCCGTGGCAGCCGACTTTGGTTACGACTACGTCACCACCGGCCGCTACCTCGAATCGACCGACGACGCCTATGTGAAGGCGGACTCCACGATCATCGCCCCGAAGGTCTCGGGCTACATCGCCCGCGTGCTGGTCACCGACAACCAGCCGGTGAAGGCCGGCCAGCTGCTGGCCGAGATCGACGACCGCGATTACCGCACCGCGCTCGGCCAGGCCAAGGCTGATGTCGACGCCGCCAGCGCCTCGGTGCGCAACCTCGATGCCCAGCTCGAATTGCAGCAGCCGATCATCGACCAGAGCACCGCCGACGTCACCGCCGCCGAGGCCAACCTGAAATTCGCGCAGGAAGAGCAGACCCGCTACGACGGGCTGATGAAGTCCGGCTCCGGCACCATTCAGCGTGCGCAACAGACCGACGCGGCGCTGCGCGCCAACACCGCGCAATTGCAGCACGCGAAGTCGGCGCTGTCGGCGGCGCAGCGCAAGGTCGACGTGTTGACCACGCAGCGCGCCCAAGCCGCAGCGCAGGTGGACCGTGCTCGCGCGGTCGAGCAGCAGGCCGAGCTCAACCTGTCCTACGCCCGGATCACCGCGCCGGTCGACGGCACGGTCGGCGCCCGCACGCTGCGCGTCGGGCAATATGTGCAGGCCGGCACCCAGCTGATGGCGGTGGTGCCGCTGGACGCGGTCTATGTGGTCGCCAATTTCAAGGAGACGCAGCTGACCCATGTGCGCAACGGCCAGCCGGTCGAGCTCACCGTCGACAGTTTTCGCGGCACCACGCTGAAGGGCCATGTCGACAGCCTGTCGCCGGCCAGCGGCCTCGAATTCGCGCTGCTGCCGCCCGACAACGCCACCGGCAATTTCACCAAGATCGTGCAGCGCGTGCCGGTGAAGATCGTGCTCGACGATCACAGCCTCACTGGACTGCTGCGCCCGGGCATGTCGGCGATCCCGACCGTCAACACCAAGGCAACGGTGCTGGCCGAGCGCGAGGAGAAGCGGCGGCTGGCATCAGTGACGCGGGCGAACGGCGGATAGAGACTACGGTCAACGATAAGAGTGCGAACTTTCTTCGCCTCTCCCGCCTGCGGGGGAGGCCGACGTGCGCGTAGCGCACGGCGGGTGGGGGCTCTCTCCACGACACGACTCGCGGAGAGAGCCCCACCCGCCCTCCCCCGCAAGCGGGAGAGGGGCCTGAGAGGTGTGCCCACCTCACGAACTGACGGCTGGCAGATGAAGGATCTGCGTCGCGCGTCGTAACAGCGCCCGATTATCAACCGCGACAGGACAATCCTTCCAGTCTTTCCCGGATTATCGAAAGTGCCCGCCTAATACATCTTGCGTGTGTGAGCCAGAGAACACGCCGATGACCGCACTTCAGCCCACAGCCGACGCAGCGAACGCCGCCGCGCTCCCCACCCCCGCAGCGCCGGCGGCGCCTGCGATCCCCACGAAAACCTGATCGCGGTGATCGGGGCGACGCTCGGCGCGTTCATGGCGGTGCTCAATATCCAGATCGTCAACGCCTCGCTCGCCGATGTGCAGGGCGCGATCGGCGCCGGGATCGACGACGGCGGCTGGATCTCGACCTCCTACCTGATCGCCGAGATCGTGGTGATCCCGCTCTCCGGCTGGCTCGCGCAGGTGTTCTCGGTGCGGATCTATCTGCTCACCAACGCCGCGCTGTTCCTGGTGTTCTCGGCGGCATGCGCGCTGGCGCAGGACCTGCCGCAGATGATCGCGCTGCGCGCCGTGCAAGGCTTCACCGGCGGCGTGCTGATCCCGATGGCGTTCACGCTGATCATCACGTTGCTGCCGAAGGCGAAGCAGCCGATCGGGCTCGCGCTGTTCGCGCTGTCGGCGACGTTCGCGCCGGCGATCGGCCCGACCATCGGCGGCTATCTGACCGAGAACTGGGGCTGGCAGTACATTTTCTATGTCAACCTGGTGCCCGGCGCCGTGATGATCGCGATGCTGTACGTCTCGCTCGATCCGAGCCCGATGAAGCTGTCGCTGATCCGCCAGGGCGACTGGCTCGGCATCATCACCATGGCGATCGGGCTCGCCGCGCTGCAGACCGTGCTGGAGGAAGGCAACAAGGACGACTGGTTCGGCTCGCCCTTCATCGTCCGCCTGTCTGTCATCGCGGCGGTCGCGCTGGTCGCCTTCCTGATCGTCGAATTCACCGTCGAGAAGCCGCTGCTCAATCTGCGCCTGCTCGCCCGCCGCAATTTCGGCTTCGGCATGCTGGCCAACTTCCTGCTCGGCATCGCGCTGTACGGCTCGGTATTCATCCTGCCGCAATGCCTGTCGCGCATCCAGGGCTACAATGCCGAGCAGATCGGCATGGTGCTGGCCTGGACCGGGCTGCCACAGCTCGTGCTGATCCCGCTGGTGCCGCGGCTGATGCAGCGCTTCGACCCCCGCATCATCATCGGCGTCGGCTTCGCGCTGTTCGCCGGCTCCAACTTCATGAACATCTTCATGACCAACGACTACGCCACCGACCAGCTGTTCTGGCCCAACATCGTCCGCGCGATCGGTCAGGCCCTGGTGATGGCGCCGCTGTCGGCGGTTGCGACCGCGGGCATCGAACTGGAGAACGCGGGCTCGGCCTCCGCGTTGTTCAACATGATGCGCAACCTCGGCGGCGCCGTCGGCATCGCCGTGCTGCAGACGCTGCTGACCAAACGCGAGCAATATCACTCCAACGTGCTGATGCAGTCGGTCTCGCTGCTGGAACAGGCCACGCGGAGCCGGATTGAGCAGCTGACGCAGTATTTCATGAACCACAGCGTCGCCGACCAGGCCGCGGCCGCCCACCGCGCAATCGCGGCGATCGGCAAGGTCGTGCAGAAGCAAGCCTACATCCTCGCCTTCAGCGATACCTTCTACCTGCTCGGCGTCGCGCTGATCGTCGCACTCGCGGCGACACTCTTCCTGAAGAAGCCGGGCCAGCTCGCTGGCGGCGGTGCGCACTAACCCAAGCCACAACCACGGAGAACGACCATGAAGCCCCGTATGAACTTCTACCAGGCCGCACCCGAAACCATCAAAGCGCTGGTCGCGGTCGAAAACCAGATTGCTGCGAGCGGCCTCGAGCAATCGCTGATCGAGCTGGTCAAGACCCGCGCCTCGCAGATCAACGGCTGTGCCTACTGCATCAACATGCACACCGAGGACGCCCGCAAGCATGGCGAGACCGAGCAGCGGCTCTATCTGCTCAACGCCTGGCGCGAATCCCCGCTCTACAGCGAGCGCGAGCGCGCGGCGCTAGCCTGGACCGAAGCGCTGACGCTGGTGTCCGAGACGCATGCGCCCGACGCCGACTATGAAGCCGTGTGCGCCCAGTTCTCGGACAGCGAGCTGGTCAACCTGACCACGCTGATCGGCGCAATCAACGCCTGGAACCGGATCGCCATCGGCTTCCGCGCGGTGCATCCGGTGAAGGCGAAGGCGGCGGCGTGAGGGCAGACAAACGATGATCTGTCCCCGTCATCCTGAGGTGCGAGCCTCTTCGGCGAGCCTCGAAGGATGTACGGCCACGGTCGGGCCGTCGACCCTTCGAGAGCCGCTAAAGGAGCGGCCACCTCAGGGTGACGATAAAAAAGTCGCTCCGGGTAGTCAGACCGCCGTCGCGCGGGCGAACTCGACGTAGATCTCGCGCAGGCGGTCGGTGATCGGGCCGACCTTGCCGCCTCCGACCTTCTTGCCGTCGATCGCGACCACGCCCTGCACGAACACGGAAGCGCTGGTGATGAAGGCTTCCTTGGCGGCGAGCGCTTCCTCGATCGTGAAGGCGCGCTCCTCGATGCGCAGCTGGCGTTCCTCGGCGAGCTTGACCACCGCCTTGCGGGTGCAGCCGGGCAGGATCTCGTTGCCGTTCTGCCGGGTCACGATGACATCGTCCTGGGTGACGATGAAGGACGAGGACGAGCCGCCCTCGGTGACCTTGCCGTCCTCGATCATCCAGGCTTCGCCGGCGCCGGCCGCGGCCGCCGCCTGCTTGGCCAGCACCTGCGCCAGCAGCGCCACGCTCTTGATGTCGCGCCGTTCCCAGCGGATGTCGGGCACCGTGATGACGTTGATGCCGGTCTTGGCCGAGGGCGCGTTGATGATGTCCTTTTCCGAGGTGAACATCACGAGCGTCGGCTTGACGTCGGCCTTCGGGAAGGCGAAGTCGCGGCCCTTGTCGGCACCGCGGGTGACCTCGAGATAGACCATGCCGTTGACGAGGTCGTTGCGCGCAACCAGCTCCTTCTGGATCTCCTCGATCCGCTCCAGCGTCTCCGGCAGCGCGAGCTGGATCTCGCCGACCGAACGCTTGAGCCGCGCCAGATGCGAGGCGTTGTCGATCAGCTTGCCCTCGAGCACCGCCGCCACCTCGTAGATGCCGTCGGCGAACAGGAATCCGCGGTCGAAGACCGAGACCTTGGCCTCCGAATGCGGCACGAACGAGCCGTTGACGTAAGCGATCTTTTCCACGCGAGTTCTCCTGCGGACGAAGGGGGTTTCAGGCCTTCGTATACGCAAATTGTTAACGGGGGAAAACCCTGTAGCCGCCGTCATTCCGGGGCGATGCGCAGCATCGAACCCGGAATCTCGAGATTCCCCCTACGCAATTGCGTACCTGCGGTCTGGTCCTTCGGACCATCCCGGAATCACAGCCAGGCCCTCCACGTCATTGCGAGCGAAGCGAAGCAATCCATAGTGCCGGCTACGCGGATGGATTGCTTCGTCGCTTCAGCGCAAAATTGCTTCGCAATTTTGTCGCGAGCTCCTCGCAATGACGGAGGGGCGTCCGGCGCTCCCTCAGCTCAGTGCTGCAGGATCTTCGACAGGAACTTCTGCGCGCGGTCGCTGCGCGGCGTGCCGAAGAAGTCGGCCTTCTTGGCGTCCTCGACGATCTCGCCGCGGTCCATGAAGATGACGCGGTCGGCGACCTTGTTGGCAAAGCCCATTTCGTGGGTCACGACCATCATGGTCATGCCCTCGCGGGCGAGGTCCACCATCACGTCGAGCACCTCGCTGATCATCTCCGGGTCGAGCGCCGAGGTCGGCTCGTCGAACAGCATGGCGATCGGGTCCATCGCCAGCGCGCGGGCGATCGCGACGCGCTGCTGCTGGCCGCCGGACAGCTCGGCGGGAAACTTCTTCGCGTGATCCTTCAGCCCGACGCGCTCCAGAAGCTTCATGCCCTTGGCGGTGGCGTCCTCAGACTTGCGGCCGAGCACCTTCTCCTGTGCGAGGCGGAGATTGTCGATGATGCGCAGATGCGGAAACAGCTCGAAGTGCTGAAACACCATGCCGACGCGCGAGCGCAGCTTCGGCAGGTCGGTCTTGGGATCGTTGACCTTGACGCCGTCGAGCGTGATGTCGCCCCCCTGGATCGGCTCCAGCGCGTTGACGCATTTGATCAGGGTCGACTTGCCCGAGCCGGACGGGCCGCAGACCACCACCACCTCGCCCTTGGCGACGCTGGTGGTGCAGTCCTTCAGCACCTGGAAGCTCGGCCCGTACCATTTGTTGACGTGGTTGATCTCGATCATGATGGCTCAGCTTTTTTGTTTAGGCATGACCTTGTCGGAAAACCGGTTCCCACTTTTCCGGGTCATGCCTCAGCGAACGATGGCAATGCGCGCCTGCAGGCGGCGAACGCCGTAGGACGCGATACAGGAAATGACGAAGTAGACCAGCGCGGCGAACAGATACATTTCGACCAGGCGGCCGTCGCGCTGCGCGACCTTGCTGGCGGCGCCGAGGAAATCCGGGATTGACAGCACGTAGACTAGCGAGGTGTCCTGGAACAGCACGATGGTCTGCGTCAGCAGCACCGGAAGCATGTTGCGAAACGCCTGCGGCAGCACGACGTAGCGCATCGACTGCGCGTAGGTCAGGCCGAGCGCGCTGGCCGCGGCCGGCTGGCCCTTCGAGATCGACTGGATGCCGGCGCGCATGATCTCGGAGAAATACGCCGCCTCGAACGCGATAAAGGTGATCAGCGAGGAGGCGAAGGCGCCGACCGTGATCGGCCGCGACGCGCCGGTCAGCCACTGCCCGATATACGGCACCAGGAAGTAGAACCAGAAGATCACCAGCACCAGCGGCAGCGAGCGGATGAAGTCGACATAGAAGCCCGCGATGCGCCCGAGCACCTTGTAGCTCGACAGCCGCATCAGGGCGATCAGGGTGCCGAACACCAAGCCGCCGAACGCTGCGAGCGCGGTCAAGGTCAGCGTGAAGCGCATGCCCTCCAGGAACAGGTAGGGCAGCGAGCGGCGGATGACGTCGAAATCGAAACTGCCGATCATCGTCATTTGCCCGTGATGTAGCCGGGGATCGCGACATAGCGCTCGAGGAAGCGCATCGCGGTCACCACGACGAAATTGAGGAGCAGGTAGAGCACGGTTGCCGCCGTGAACGCCTCGAACACCTGGAACGAGAACTCCTGCATCGAGCGGGCCTGGCCGGTCAGTTCGATCAGGCCGATGGTGATGGCGACCGCGCTGTTCTTGATGGTGTTGAGGAATTCGGAGGTCAGCGGCGGCAGGATGATGCGGAATGCCATCGGCAGCAGCACGTAGCGATAGGTCTGCACCGTGGTGAGGCCGAGCGCGGTCGAGGCCTGCTTCTGCCCGCGCGGCAGCGAGGTGATGCCGGCCTGCAATTGCACGGCGACGCGCGCCGACATGAAGAAGCCGACGCCGATCGCGGCGGTCCAGAACGGCGCATTCGGCAGTTGCTTCAGCCACAGCCCGGCCGACCGCGGCAACAATTCGGGCAGCACGAAGAACCACAGGAACAGCTGCACCAAGAGCGGCATGTTGCGGAAGAACTCGACCCAGCAGAAGCCGATCCACGACGCGGTCCGCGACGGCAGCGTGCGCAGCACGCCGATCACCGAGCCGGACACCAGCGCGATGATCCAGGCCAGCACCGACACCTTGACGGTGACCACCAGCCCCGACAGCAACAGGTCGAGATAGGTGCCGGTCCCCATCGGGTTCGGCTCAAGGAAGATGTGCCAGTTCCAATTGTAGTTCACAGGTCCCCCACGCGGCCGTGCCGGTCACGGCATTACGCCGGCATCGCGCGCGGCGTCTATGCAAATGTCCGGCCATTCTCCTCCAAAAATGGCCGGACATGCTAACTTTCAGGACCCGCTGCCAAAAGGAGGCGACGGGTCATACGCAGCGGTCAGTTGACCAGATAGGCATCCGGATCCGGAGAGTCCGACGGCTTCGCAAACTGCTTCTTCATCTCCGGTCCAGCCGGCGAGTTGAGATTCAGGCCCTTCGGCGGGATCTTTTGGGTGAACCACTTGTCATAGATCTTCTGGCCCTCGCCGCTGGTGTAGAGCGCGGCGGTTGCGGCGTCGACGACCTTCTTGAACGGCGCGTCGTCCTTGCGCAGCATGATGCCGTAGGGCTCGGGCTTGGAGAACGCGTCCTTGGAGATCACGTAGTCATCCGGCGACTTCGAGCCGGCGACGAGGCTCGCGAGCAGGATGTCGTCCATCACGAAGGCGACCGCGCGATCGGTCTCGACCATCAGGAAGGCCTCGGCATGATCCTTGGCCGGGATGATATTGACGCTCAGCCCGCGCGCGAGGTTGGCCTCGGTCAGCTGCTTGATGTTGGTGGTGCCGGCGGTCGAGACCACCGTCTTGCCCTTCAGATCGTCGATCGAATTGATCTTGCTCGCCTTCTTGGTGACGTAGCGGCTGGCGGTCAGGAAGTGGCTGTTGGTGAAGGAGACCTGCTTCTGGCGCTCGGCATTGTTGGTGGTCGAGCCGCATTCGAGGTCGACGGTGCCGTTGGCCATCAGCGGAATACGCGTCGCCGAGGTCACCGGGTTGAGCTTGACCTCGAGCTTGTCGAGCTTCAGCTCCTTCTTCACGGCATCGACGATCTTGTAGCAGATGTCCATGGCGTAGCCGACCGGCTTCTGGTTGTCGTCGAGATAGGAGAACGGGATCGAGGAGTCGCGGTAGCCGAGCGTGATCGCGCCGGTGTCCTTGATGTTCTTCAGCGTGCCGG
Source organism: Bradyrhizobium sp. BR 1433 (assembly GCF_051547665.1). NCBI lineage: Bacteria > Pseudomonadati > Pseudomonadota > Alphaproteobacteria > Hyphomicrobiales > Nitrobacteraceae > Bradyrhizobium > Bradyrhizobium sp. BR 1433. The sequence goes on along the minus strand of NZ_JBPUGG010000001.1, from coordinate 6,246,403 downwards.
TCAGCTCCTGGGCTTGCGCCTGGCTCGCGCCCAGCGCGGCGGCGAGCGCGAAGCCGATCAGATAGTTGCGTGTCATACGTCTACTCCTTGCGTGGAAACGGTCGTTCTAGTGCGTGAGAATATCAGCGAGGACGGGTGCGATATAGCGGCGAAACAGCTCCGGATTCTCGCTCATCGGAAAATGACCGAGCTGCTCCATGATCGTGACGCTGGCGCCCCCTATTGCCGCTGCGGTCCGCCTCGTATCCTCGGGCGTGCAGGAGAAATCATACTCGCCCGTAAGCAGATAGAGGTTGCATACTTTAGTCTCGATTGACGCGACCCGGCCGCGCAGGTCGCCGTCGACACGGTAGAAATACAGGTCGCCCTTGAACACGCCGGGGCCGCCCTGCTTGTAGGCCCACAGCGTTTCCATCCGCGCAGGCTCTGGGCTTTGCGGGGCGATCAGCCCGGACACCAGCGCGGCGCAGACTTCACCGCCGTGAACATCCGGCCGGTTCAGCCAGTTCGTGTCATACCACGGCGCCTGGAAATCGGCAGCCTCGAGCCCGATCAGCGCGCGGAACTCGGCGGCATATTCGATCGCAAGGTTAAGCACGATGCGGCCGCCGATCGAGCAGCCCATCACCACAGGCTTCTCCAGCCCCAGCGCCCGACAGAAAGCGCGGATGGTCTCGGTGTAGCGCGCAGTGGTGAGTTGGTATTCATCGCCGGTCCAGCTCATCGGCGGATTCGACTTGCCATGCCAGGGCATATCGAAGGCAATGATGCGGAAATTTTCGGCAAATTGCGTATCCGCGAGCAGATGGCGCCACTGCCGCGCATCCGATCCCGCGGTGTGCAGGCAGACCAGCGGAATGCCCGTGCCGTTCTCCTCGAAATAGATCCGGTGCAGCTCGCCGCCGATCTCGACGTGAACGTAGCGGCCGACCATCGGCTCGATGTGGCCGTCCATGATCTTGCCGCTCATGACACGGCCGCCGCGAAATGCTGCCGCGGCAGCGCCAGCAGGTCCTTGAAGTATTGCAGATGCGCCATGAAGGGATGCAGGTCGCCTTCCAGCACGGCCTCGCCGCGCTTTGGTCAGCGCCAGCAGATCGTGCCAGCCGGGCTTCGGCTCGGCCTGCCAATAGGGGCCCAGGCCTGCGGCGTCGCGCGATAGGAAAAGCGCCAGGAGCGCATCAGGACCGGTGAAGGCGCAAGCTCGACGATGCGCCCGCTGCGGATCGCGGCATGAAACGGCCGCGCCATCGGGCCGATCAGGCAGTCGCAATCAAGCAGCCGCCCGCGCGCAAGCAGCCGAGGGGCCTCGTCGAGCAACGCGGGAAGGCCGGCAAACGCCCTCGTCACAGCGTCGTCGGTGGCGTCAGGCGATGGCGTCATCTGTCGGGCGGCGTTCCTGCAGCGGGCGGCGCCATGATGACGGCAAGCGCGCAATCCCGCAAGGCGCCGATGCCTTTGGGTTCCCTTGATTATTCGCTTGACCAAACCCGGCTTGCCGGTCAGGCGCGCACACCCCGCGCCCTCCCGGCACATTGCCAGGAACGGCCAATCCGTCCGACCAAAGGCCGATTGAATTCCGCGGCTCGGCAGGTCGCGCCAAATCGCGGCAGACCAATTGTCGCAGCCGGCGCTTCGAGCGCAATTCGCGCTTCCGTTGCCCGCCCCGTTCTGTCCAATGCGCTCGGTCCCAGCATGACAGGGACGATCATTGCCAACACCGAACAAGACGCGGCCGCGATCGAACGCGGTCATAAGGGAGAGATCGAGATGTCGCACCGCAATCGCTTGATGGTCCTGCTCGCCGCCGCCGGCATGCTGGTGTCAACAGCGGCGCTCGCGCAGGACTATCCGACCAAGCCGATCACGCTGATCGTGCCATGGCCGGCGGGCGGCTCGACCGATATCTCGATGCGCGCGATCGCCGAGAGCGCCTCGAAGGTGCTGGGCCAACCGATCGCGGTCGACAACAAGGCGGGCGGCGGCGGCACCGTGGGCCCCGCGACGATGGCCGCCGGCGCCAAGCCCGACGGCTACACCATCGCCCAGATCCCGATCACAGTGTTCCGCCTGCCCTTGATGCAGGAGGTGTCCTGGGATCCGGCGAAGGATTTCTCCTACATCATTCACCTCACCGGCTACACCTTCGGCGTCACCACCAACGCGGAGTCGCAGTTCAAGACCTGGCAGGACGTGGTCGATTTCGCCAAGAAGAACCCGGGCAAGGTGACCTATGCGACGCCCGGCACCGGCACCTCGCTGCATGTCGGCATGGAGCAGATCGCCCTGATGGCCGGGATCAAGCTGACCCAGGTGCCGTTCAAGGGCGGCGCCGAGACCAATGCCGCCGTGCTCGGCCAGCACACCATGCTGCAGGCGGATTCCACCGGCTGGCGGCCGCTGGTCGATGCCGGCAAGCTCCGCCTGTTGATGGTGTGGACCGGCGCGCGCTCGCCGAACTATCCGGAGGTACCGACGCTGAAGGAGCTCGGCTACCCCATGGTCTATGACTCGCCGTTCGGCATCGCCGGCCCCAAGGGCATGGATCCCAAGATCGTCGCCAAGCTGCACGATGCCTTCAAGAAGGCGATCGAGGACCCGGCGGTGATCGCAACGCTGGCCAAATACGACATGGTGCCGAACTACAAGAACACCGAGGACTACAAGAAGTTCGTGGGGGAGGTCACCGAGTTCCGAGCGCAAGGTGATCGACACGCTGGGGCTGGCGAAGAAGTAGTGTTCAGTCCGCTCCGACGGGACTAGCAACGGGATGCGCGAGAACCAGCCACTGCGTCGTCCCGGCGAAAGCCGGGACCCATAACCACCGAAGATTATTGTCACGCAACGCTGGGGCCACAGCTCGTTTCAACAACCTGACCCCGTGGTTATGGGTCCCGGCTTTCGCCGGGACGACGCGTGGGGAGATGATGGCGCTTCGCCACTTCAGGACGACGGTGACCTAAAGGCACTCCACATGACAGACCAAACCAACGTCAAATTCCGCCTCAACAACTCCGAGCTCTGGGGCGGGCTGATCGGGCTCGGGCTCGGCGCCTTCGTGATCTGGTCGGGCCTCAAGCTGAAGCTCGGCACCATCAACGATCCCGGCTCCGGCTACGTGCTGTTCTACACCGGCATCCTGATGTGCGTGTTCGCGGCCTCGATCATGATCGCGGCGGTCACCGAGGGCGGCCCGACCTTCGCCTCGCGCTGGGAGAATGCGCGCTGGGGCAAGCCAGTGCTGGTCATCGTCTGCCTCACCGCGTTCGCCTTTGCGCTGGAGCCGCTCGGCTTCCTGTTGTCGGCGATCCCGCTGATGCTGTTGCTGCTCCGCGTGATCGATCCGGTGCGCTGGTCGCTGGCGATCCCGCTGTCCATCCTTGCCCCGCTCGGGATGTGGTGGGTGCTGAAGCACCTGCTCGCGATCCAGCTGCCGAGCGGCATGTTCGAGATCGGTTGAGCGCCCATGGATACTCTCGTCAACGTCGCCCACGGCCTCGGCGTCGCGCTGCTGCCGATCAACCTGCTCTACTGCTTCATCGGCGTGTTCATCGGCACGCTGGTCGGCGTGCTGCCCGGCATCGGCCCGATCTCGGCGATGTCGCTGCTGCTGCCGGTGACGCTGTCCGGCACGCCGGAATCCGGCATCATCATGATGGCCGGCATCTATTACGGCTCGATGTATGGCGGATCGACCACCTCGATCCTGGTCAATATCCCCGGCGAAGCGGCTTCCGTCGTCACCTGCATCGACGGCCACCAGATGGCGAAGCAGGGCCGCGCCGGCCCCGCGCTTGGCATCTCCGCCTTCGGCTCGTTCATCGCCGGCACCTTCGCGCTGATCGCGCTGATGCTGGTGGCGCCCTCGCTCGCCAGCGTCGCGATCGCGTTCGGGCCGGCCGAATATTTCAGCCTGATGGTGCTCGGCCTCGTGGTGCTGACATTCCTCACCCAGGGCTCGATGGCCAAGGCGCTGCTGATGGCCTGCATCGGCGTCGTGCTCGGGCTGGTCGGGCTCGACAGCATCACCGCGCAGCCGCGGCTGACCTTCGGCCGCCTCGAGCTGATCGACGGCATCGGCCTCGTGCCGGTCGTGATGGGCCTGTTCGGCGTCGCCGAGGTGCTGCTCAACACCGAGCAGGCGATCAAGCGCGACATCATCAAAACCAGGATCAACCAATTGCTGCCGAGCAAGGAGGACTGGAAGGCCAGCGCCGGGCCGGTAGCGCGCGGCACGGTGCTCGGCTTCTTCCTCGGCATCCTGCCCGGCGGCGGCGCCGTGGTGGCATCGTTCGCCTCCTACGCGCTGGAGAAGCGGCTCTCGAAGCATCCGGAGCGCTTCGGCCACGGCGCGATCGAGGGCGTCGCGGGGCCGGAATCGGCCAACAATTCCGCGGCCGGCGGCGCCTTCATTCCGCTGATGACGCTCGGCATCCCGCCGAACGTCGTGATGGCGCTGCTGCTCGGAGCCTTCGTGATCCACGGCCTGCAGCCGGGGCCGCTGATGATCTCGCAGAACCCGACGCTGTTCTGGGGCATCGTCGCCAGCATGTATATCGGCAACCTGATGCTCTTGGTGCTCAACCTGCCGATGATCGGCATGTGGGTGCAGCTGCTGCGGCTACCCTACAACGTGCTGTTCCCGCTGATCATCCTGTTCACGATCATCGGCGTCTACTGCTCCAGCAACAACGTGTTCGATGTCCACGTCATGATCGCGTTCGGCGTGATCGGCTATTTCATGCGCAAGCTCGGCTACGAGCCGGCGCCGCTGGTGCTCGCCTTCGTGCTCGGGCCGATGCTGGAGAACAATCTGCGCAAATCGCTGATCCTCTCGCAGGGCGATCTTATGACCTTCGTGGAGCGGCCGATCTCGGCGATCTGCCTCGCCTTCGCGTTGGTACTGCTGGTCGGCCCGCTGCTGCCCTCGCTGCGCAAGAAGCGCGAGCTGGTGGCGCTGGATGAGGGGGCGTAGGAGAGCGAGCCCGACTTCAGCCGCGCCGGCAGCGCGCCCCCTCGCCCCGTTCTTACGGGGAGAGGGTTGGGGTGAGGGGCTGCCTCCGCGAGTTCAGAACGCGGTGATACCTGTACCCCCTCACCCGGAACGCATCTGACGATGCGTCATAGCCGAAGCTCTGCTTCGGCGTTCTTGAGAACGGCCGCCAAAGGCGGCCTATGCCTCTCCCCGCACGCGGGGCGAGGTGAAGAGCCGATGCTTGCATCCCGACCGCTCAACCAACCTTCGCCGCACGCCCGTTCTTCGGCGCCTGGGCCAGGGCGCGGGCCAGCACCTGGGCTTCCTTCTTCAGCATGTCGGCGAGCTCGCCTTCGCGGCGGCGGATGCGGTCGGACGCGGCGCCGATCGAGAGCGCGGCGACCACCTCGCCGGCATCGTCGCGCACCGGCACGCCGACGCCGCCCATGCCGGGAAACGCGGCGTCGATCAGCACGGTGTGGCCCGCCTTGCGCGCCATGGCGATCCGCTCGCGCAGGAACTTCGGCGTGATGCGCGGCGATTTCGCCAGCCGCGGCACGATCACCTCGATCACGGCCTCGATCTCGGCATCCGGCAGCCAGACCAGCAGCGCCAGCGCGCCGGCGCCGACACCGAGCGGACGGCGGCTGCCGATCTGCAGATAGTTCGGTTGCAGCGGATGGTTGCCGACCGAGCGCGCCAGATAAAGCGCCTCGACGCCGGAGCGCACCGACAGCAGCGCGGTATCGGCCGAGCGCTCCGACAGCCGGAGCAGGCTCGGCTGCGCCAGCTCGGCGATGTCGACCGAACGGCGCGCGCCGACCGCCATCACCCGCGCCTCCTGGCCGAGCTCATAGGTCTTGGCGCCGGCGACGCGGCTGACGAAGCCTTCCTCGATCAGCGAGTTGAGGATGCGCAGCGCAGTCGCCTTGTTCAGCGAGGTGGTGTCGGCGATGTCGGTGAGCCGCAGCGGCGAGCGCTGCGCCAGCACGCGCAGGATCGCGCACACCTTCTGGATCGCGTTGAACTTGTCGGGTTGGCCCGGCTCCGGCAGTGGCCTCTTGCGGCTGGTCCGTGCGGTCGCAGTCGTGGAGGCGTTCATGCCCTGGCCTTCCTTGCCGTCAATTCCAAATCCTGAACCGGGCAGGACGAAGATGCGCGCCCGGCCGACATCATCCTAGGACGGATGACGTGCGCCGGACACCGTATACTTTCGTCAGATGAAACTTTGATTTCAACTATCTACGCTGCTGTGCAACAATAAGGATATTTGAATTTCGCATCACGAAATCTGATGCGGTTAGCATGATCCTTTCGAAAAACCGCTTCGCACTTTTTCGGATCATGCGCTACGCCAGCCGCAGCCTGCGGATCGTGAACAGCGCGCAGAGGCTGAGGATGCAGACCGCGGTGAGATAGTAGCCCGGCGCGAGCTCGCCGATCGTCGCGAAGCCGCCGATCCAGGTCATGATCGCCGGCCCCATGCCGCCGAACAAGGTGACGCCGATATTGTAGCTGAGACCGAGCCCGGTCGCACGCGTCGCCGCCGGAAACAGTTCCGACATCAGCGCGGCGAGCGGCCCGTAATACAGCGACTTGAGGACGCCGAGCCAGAGCACGCCGATCAGGATGATCATCGGCGTCGGCTTGCCGGTGAGCAGGAGGAAGGCCGGGAAGATCGACACCAGCAACAGCAGCGCGAACAGGATCATGTGGGTGGTGCGTCCGATCTTGTCGGAGACCATGCCTGCGATCGGCGCCAGCAGCGCAACCGCGGTCTGCGCGGCGAACGAGGCGATGAAGCCGACCGACGGCGCGAGGTTGAGCGTCTTCACCACATAGGTCGGCATGTAGACGATCAAATAGTTGACCGCGGTCGACACCGCGAGCGCGCCGATCGCGAGCATCGTGGCGAGCTTCTGCCGCGCGAACACTTCCCTGACCGGCGATTCCTTCTTCGCCGCCGGCGGCGGGGTCGCATCGTCGACATGGTTGCGGATGTAGATGCCGACCGGGCCGATCAGGACGCCGAACAGGAACGGCAGCCGCCAGCCCCAGGACTGCAGATCCTCCGGGCTCATCAGCGAGGTCAGGAGCGCACCGAAGCCCGCGCCCAACAGACCGCTGACGCCCTGGCTCGCGAACTGCCAGCTCGCCACGAAACCGCGCCGCTCCGGCATGTGCTCGACCAGGAACGCGGTCGAGGAGCCGAACTCGCCGCCGGCGGAAAAGCCCTGCACCAGCCGCGCCAGCAGCACCGCGATCGGCGCCAGGATGCCGATGGTCTGATAGGTCGGCATCAGCGCCAGCACCAGCGTGCCGAACGTCATCAGCACGATCGACAGCATCAGCGAGGCCTTGCGGCCGTGCCGGTCGGCATAGGCGCCGAGCACGACACCGCCGATCGGGCGGATCAGAAACGACAGGCCGAAGCTGCCGAAGGTCAACAGCAGCGAGGTGGTCGGATCATTCGGCCGGGAAGAACGCCTTGGAGAGATACACCGCGAAATAGGCATAGACCGAGATGTCGTACCATTCGAGCGCATTGCCGACCGAAGTCGCGACGATCAGGCGGGTGATGTTTTTCTTGTCGACCGCAGTGACGCGCTGAGCGGCGGCCGAAGTTGATAATGTCATCAGAATTTCCTTGGCAGCGTCAGCCAACAAACTTTCCACACGTCATGCCCGGCCTTGTGCCGGGCATCCACGTCATTGTCTCGTAGCGTCAAGACGTGGATGGCCGGGACAAGCCCGGCCATGACGGAGTAATGAGTAAGGCTCAAGACTTCCGCGGGGCCTCGCCGAGGTCCCGGAACAGGCCGGCCATGATGGTCAGCGCCTCCTCGGTCACTGGCAGCAGGATGTGCTCGTCGGGGGCGTGCTGCGAGCAGCCCGGATAGGAATGCGGCACCCAGATCGTCGGCAGGCCGAGGCCTTCGGAGAACACGTCGTTCGGCAGCGAGCCGCCGAAGTTCGGCAGCACCGCCGGCGCCTTGCCAGTGGTGGCGCGGATCGAGTTCGCCGCCCAGTCGATCCACGGGCTGTCCATGTCGGTGCGCGAGGCGGCAAAGCGCTGCGTGCCGGAGACCTCGACCATCGGAAAGCCGTTGTTGTGCAGATGATCCCGCACTGCGTCGATCACCTCGAGATGCCGGGTGCCGACGACGAAGCGGAGCTGCAGCACGGCGTTGGCCTTGCCGGGAATCGCGTTGGCGGGCTTTTCGATATTGCCCGACGACATCGCCAGCACTTCGAGCGTGTTCCAGGCGTAGAGCCGCTCAGCCGCGGTCAGGCCCTCCTCGCCCCAATCTTCCGCCAGCGCCGGTTCGTCCGCCGTCGGCTTGACCTCGACGTCGGCGAGCGCGGCGCGGACGCGGTTCGAGATCGGCGGGGGCTTGAGGATTTCGAGCTTCATGCGACCCTTGCCGTCGACCAGGCTCGCGATCGCGCTCGCCAGGATCGTGGCAGGGTTGGCGAGCACGCCGCCCGAATTGCCGGAATGGTTGCCGCCCTCGCGCAGATTGACGTCGAGATGGATGCGGTTGCCGCCGCGGCAGCCGAGGAAGATGGTCGGCCGCTCCGCCGACAACCGCGGCCCGTCGGAGGCAATGAACAGGTCGGCCTTCAGCTCCTCGCGATGCGCCTCGCAGACCTCGCGCAGATCGGGCGAGCCGATCTCCTCGCCGGTCTCGATGATGAATTTGGCATTGAAGCCGAGCTTGCCGCCGCGCGCCTGCTTCACCGCGCGCAGCGCCGCCATGTTGATCGAATGCTGGCCCTTGTTGTCGGCGGTGCCGCGGCCATAGACGCGCTCGCCCTTGACCGTGGTCTGCCACGGATTGAGCCCGTCGCGCCATTCGCCGACCATGCCGTCGACGACGTCGCCATGGCCGTAGGTCAGCACGGTCGGCCGCGAAGCGTCTTCCTGGTAGTCGGCAATCAGATAGGGCCCGCGGCCGGTCGGCGACTTGATCAGGTGGGTCTTGAAATCGAGCTCGGCGAAGGCCGGTTGCAGATTCTCCACCAGATAGGCGCGCAGCGCATCGGCCTTGTCGGCATTCAGGCTCTCGGTCTGGTAGCCGACCCTGCGGTCCAGTTCCTTCAAGAACTCTCCCGATTGAAAATGCTCTCGCACCTTTGCGATTGCGTCGGCCCGTGTCGCCATGATTGTTCCTTCGTCCGGTCGCGTCGTGGCATGATCGCACCGGAACGCCATGGCTTGGCGTCCCGATCATGCTTCTGGAGGCGCGCAACCTATCGGGATCGGCTCGCGACCGGAAGGGCGCGAAATGCGAATGGGCCTTGCCAAAACGTGGGAAGTCGCAACAAGTTGAAGTGGGACGCCCGGCATCGACCGGGCAGCATTCGAAGCGGCGCGCAAGATTTCGACCAAGGTTTTCGACAATGACAAAACAAATCCGGCTCAACGCCTTTGCCATGAACTGCGTGGCGCATCAGTCGCCGGGGCTGTGGACCCATCCGCGCGACCGCACCAAGGACTACAACAAGCTGTCCTACTGGATCGATCTGGCGAAGACGCTGGAGCGCGGCCGGTTCGATGGGCTGTTCCTCGCCGACGTGCTCGGCGTCTACGACGTCTATGCCGGCAATCCGGATGCGGCGCTGCGCAACGCGGCGCAGACCCCGGCCAATGAACCGTTGATGCTGATCCCGGCGATGGCCGCGGTGACCGAAAATCTCGGCTTCGGCGTCACCAGCAATCTGTCCTTCGAGCCGCCCTACCCGTTCGCACGGCGGATGTCGACGCTCGACCATCTGACCGGCGGCCGGGTCGGTTGGAACGTGGTGACCGGCTATCTCGATTCCGCCGCGCGCGGCGCCGGCAAGGACAAGCAGACCGCGCATGACGACCGCTACGAGCTCGCCGACGAATATATGGAGCTGGTCTACAAGCTCTGGGAAGGCAGCTGGGAGGACGACGCCGCGATCCGCGACGTCGCGCGCGGCATCTTCACCGATCCAGGCAAGGTGCATCCGGTACAGCATGACGGCAACAACTACCGGCTCAACGCGATCCACCTGTCGGAGCCGTCGCCGCAGCGCACGCCGGTGCTCTACCAGGCCGGCACCTCGCCGCGCGGCCGGCAGTTCGCCGCCGAGCATGCCGAATGCGTGTTCATGTCGGGACCGTCGGCGAAGGTGATCGGCCCGCGGGTGTCGGCGATCCGCGAGCTCGCCGCCGCAAAGGGCCGCAACCCGGCCGAGATCCTGATGTTCTCGATGATGTGCATCGTGGTGGCGCCGACCGAGGCGGAGGCGAAGGCGAAATATGCTGAGTATCGCCGCCATATCAGCTATGAGGGCGCGCTGGCGTTGATGTCGGGCTGGACCGGCGTCGACTTCTCGACCTATTCGCTCGACCAGGAGGTGCGGCATGTGCAGAACGACGCCGGCCGCTCCGCGATGGACAACGTCACCCGCGCCGACCCCGATCGGGTCTGGACCGTGCGCGAGGTCGCCGAGCATGTCGGCATCGGCGGCGCCGGCCCCGTGGTGGTCGGCTCGCCGGAGCAGGTCGCCGACAAGATCGAGCAATGGTTCGAGGACACCGACGTCGACGGCCTCAACGTCGCGTTCGCGATCTCGCCCGGCGATTTCGAGGACATCGCCGACATGCTGGTGCCGGAGCTCGTCAAGCGCGACCGCTACAAGCGCGAGTATGCGAAGGGCACCTTGCGCGAGAAGCTGTTCGGCGCAGGGCGTGCGAGGCTCGATGCGACGCATCCCGCGAGCCGGTATCGGGTGAAGAAGACGACGACGTAGCCACACCGGTCATTGCGAGCGAAGCGAAGCTCCTCGCAATGACCGGGTTACGCACAGCTCACGATCCCGTCATCCTGAGGAGCGCGCTCTTGCGCGCGTCTCGAAGGATCGACGGCCACCGGCCGGGCCGTGCATCCTTCGAGGCTCGCCCAGCGACGCAATTGCGCCGCAAGGCTCGCACCTCAGGATGACGGTGAGACAGCTAGCGCGCGCGCCGTCAGTTCACCGCATTGCTCACCACCACCTCGATCAGCTTCGCACCCGGGCGGCTGAACGCCGACTTCATCACGCTCTTCAGCTCTTGCGGGTCGGTGATCCTGATCGCCTCGAGCCCAAGCGAGCGTGCGACGCCGGTGAAATCGACCGGCGGGTCGATGAAATCCATGCCGACATAGTTGTCGTCGCCGTGGAAGGCGAGCAGGCGCTGCTTGATGATGCGGTAGCCGCCATTGTTGACGATGACGAAGGTCAGCGGCAGCTTGTGATTGGCGGCGGTCCACAGCGACTGGATCGAATACATCGACGAGCCGTCGCCGGAATAGCACACCACCGGGCGCTCTGGATTGGCAAGGCCGACTCCGACCGCGGCCGGCAGGCCCCAGCCGATGCCGCCGGAGGCCAGCGCGTGATAGCCGTAGCGGTCGCGATGCGGCCGCAAGCCGATGATCTGGCGCGACGAGGTCAGGCCCTCGTCCACCAGGATCGCGTCGTCGGGCATCGCCTCCACGACCTGCAGCGCCAGCCAGTCCGGATCGATCGGCGAGGTCTGGCTCGCCTTCGAGATCTGCTCGACCAGCGCCTTGCGCTTCGCCGCCCAGTTCTTCGTCGACAAGGCCGCGAGTCCCTGCCTGGCACGCGTCTCCAGCGCGCCGCCGCCGGCTTCCTTCAGCGCCGGCACCAGCGCGCGCAGTGTTTCCTTGACGTCTGCCTTCACCGCGATCTCGGCGCCATAGTTCCTGGCGAGGTCGCTGTCGACCAGGCCGACCTGCACGATCGAGAGCCCGTCCGGCAGCGGATCGACCTCGCTGTAAACAGACATCCGCAGCGGATCGCCGCCGAGCGCGATCAGCAGATCATGCGGCGCCAGCACGTCGCGGGCAACCTTCTGCAGCCGCGCGATCGCGCCCATGAAGCTCGGGCTTTCGGAGAGGAAGTGCGAACCGTAGGGCGTCGGCGATTGCCAGGCCGGGCAGCCCAGCGTCTCGGCGAGATCGGCCGCCTCGCGCAGCGCATCGCTTTTCACGATCTCGTCGCCGACGACGATCACCGGTCGCTCCGCCTTCAGGATGCGCGCGGCCAGCGCCTTCAGCGAATCCTCCGACGGCCTTACCCGCGTGTCGATCCGGGTGGAGCGGCCGAGCTCGATGCCGGCTTCGGAATTGAGAATGTCGCCGGGCAGCGAGATGAACACCGGCCCGGTCGGCGGCGTGGTCGCGATCTTGGCGGCGCGGCGCACGATGCGCGGCAGGTCTTCGAGCCGCGTCACCTCGACCGCCCATTTCACCAGCGGCGTCGCCATCTGCACCAGCGGACCGTAGAGCACCGGTTCGGTCAGACCATGGCCCTGTTCCTGCTGACCGGCGGTGAGGATCAGCGGCGTGCCGGTGAAGCTCGCATTGTAGAGCGAGCCCATCGCGTTGCCGAGGCCCGGCGCGACATGGACGTTGCAGGCGACCAGCTTGCCGGAGGCACGGCTGAAGCCATCCGCCATCGCTACCACCAGGCTCTCCTGCATCGCCATCACATAGGTGAGATCGGGATGGTCCTTCAGCGCGTGCATGATCGGCAGTTCGGTGGTGCCGGGATTGCCGAACAGATGGGTGACGCCCTCATCCTTCAGCAGCGCCAGAAATGCCGAGCGGCCGGTAATGCGATTTTTCATGTTCCCTCCAGGCCTGTCGGCGCGTTGGCCGACGGGGATCAAGGGAGATGACCAAACTTGCGCGCGAGGGGCAATCGAGCGAGCGGTCATGGCCGCATTCCGCAGGCGCGCGCCTGAGGTGAAGCACTCGCTAGAACATCCCCTCACGCTCGCTGCGCTTCCTCTTTTTCGAGCGCTGCCAGACCACGCCGGGATAGCCCTTCAGCGGCACCAGCGGCTCGCCGGTGTAGGCCCATTCCTGCAGTTCCTCGATCGCGATGTGATAGAGCGGCTGCCGGCCGGTGCGCCCCGAGAACAGCGCGCGCGGGATGTTGACCATGTGCGGCGACCGCGCGCGTTCGTAGATGATGGGCGTGCCGCAATTGGCGCAGAAGCTGCGCGCGGTCTTGCTTTTCGCGTCCTCGTAACGCGACAGCTCGCTTTCGCCTTGCGTGATGCGGAAGCGCTTCTTCCAGCTGCCGACATAGGTCGCATAAACCGCGCCGTGCGCACGACGGCTGGCGGGGCTGTGATCATGCCAGGCCCAACGCGCCGGCACGTCGATCTCGAACCGCACCTTGCCGCACAGGCATTGGCCGGCCGCGGGCTTCGCCAGCGCCACCGGCTTTGGCTTCTTGGTCGGCTCGAACTCGTCGTCCGGAAACATCGGGGTCTCCCATCCGGGCTACGAAGAGTCACGCCTGCGCCAGTTCGTCGTGCACCGGATAATCCGTGTAGCCCTTCTCCTCGCCGGCATAGAAGGTGGCGCGGTTGTGCTTGGTCAAGGGATAGCCGCGCTGCAGACGGCGCGGCAGGTCCGGGTTGGAGATGAAGTAGCGGCCGAACGCGATCGCGTCGGCATGACCTTCGGCGACCGCGCTCTGCGCGCTCTCACTGGTAAAATTGCCGGCCGTGATCAGCGTGCCGCTCCACATCGGGCGATACAGCACCATCGCGGACGGCACGTTCTGCCAGTCGACCTCGGCACGCCCGGTGCCCGAGGCGCGCGGCTCGATGAAATGCAGATAGGCGAGCCCGAGCTTGTCCAGCGCCGTGATGGCGTGGCTGTAGAGCGGCATCGGGTCCGCCTCGCCGCTGCCATTGGCGATGCCGTAGGGCGAGAGCCGGACGCCGACGCGGCTGGCGCCCCAGACCTCGGTCACCGCCTGCGTCACCTCCATCAGGAAGCGGACGCGGTTCTCGATCGAGCCGCCATACCGGTCGGTGCGCAGGTTGCTGCGCGATTGCAGGAACTGCTCGATCAGATAGCCATTGGCGCCGTGAACCTCGACGCCATCGAAGCCGGCGGCGAGCGCGTTTTTCGCGCCTTGCCGGTAGGCCTCGACCATCAGGGCGACCTCGTCGGTCTCGAGCGCGCGCGGCGTCTCGTAATCGACCACCTTGCCGTCCGCGGTCATGCACTTGAACTCGGAGGGGATCGCCACCGCCGACGGCGCCACCGGCAGCGCGCCACCCGGTTGGAACGAGGAATGCGAGACGCGGCCGACGTGCCAGAGCTGCAGGAAGATCAAGCCGCCCTTGGCGTGCACGGCATCCACCACCTCGCGCCAGCCCGCGATCTGGGCCTCGCTGTAGATACCGGGAACACCGGGATTGCCGAAGCCGGTCGCAACCACCGGCGAGGCTTCCGCGATCAGCAAGCCGCCCGGCGTGGCGCGTTGCGCGTAATATTCCGCGTTCATCGGCCGCGGCGCGAGGCTCGGCCGCGCCGCCCGCATCCGCGTCAGCGGCGCCATCACGACGCGATGTTCGAGCTGGTAAGGACCGATCTTGAGCGGAGAGAACAGCGACGAGGAGATTCATGCCTGCCCCAAATATTCTTATGTCATTTCCCGTTACATAACGGGTTCATCTTGTTCATGAAAGCGGGTAGTGGCAATCTGTTGCCACGAGAACAGGTCTTCCCATGTCGAAATCGAGCGCCTCATCGCTCCCCCTCCCTCAGCGTCCGCATCGACCTCGATGCCGAGGACCGGATCGGGCCGGGCAAGATCCTGCTGCTTGAGCGGATCAAGGAATGCGGCTCGATCTCCGCCGCCGGCCGCGCCATGGACATGAGCTACAAGCGCGCCTGGGACCTGGTCGACGAGATCAACCGCATCTGCCGGCAGGCGGCGGTGGAACGGCAGACCGGCGGCAAGAATGGCGGCGGCGCGGTGCTGACCCCGTTCGGCCTCTCCTTGGTGGCACGCTACCGCAAGATCGAGCGCGACGCGGCAAGCGCCGTGCGCAAGGATCTCGAGGCGCTGCGCAGCGACATCGGCAAGCCGAAGAAGGCCGCCGGGCGGTAAACGCAGGAACCGGCGGCCGCAGCAAGGGGCGCTTACGAAAATATCGAAAACAACCCCATGCAAAGGAGCCGGCGACGGCCGGCGTTAGACAACGCGACTTGACGCGCCGGGCAAATCAGGGATATTCTTCTAATATTCCGAAATCATGCGAACGTTGGAGCGAAGGGCTCCCCTCGGCGACACGCCGAGCGTTGAGACCTGTATTCCCTCACCCGGATTGCATCTGGCGATGCAATCCGACCTCTGCCCCGCAGGCGGGAGAGGTGAGAAGCGGCGCCAGGGCGGGATGAGATTAGGTTGAGCTGGAACGGCGTCGAAGGATCACCTCTCCCTTGGGAGAGGTCGATTTGCGTAGCAAATCGGGTGAGGGGTTACGGTCTATCGAGAGAGCAAGAACCCTCACCCGGATTGCTTCGCAATCCGACCTCTCCTCGGCGGGGAGAGGTGATCCGAAACCTTGGCGAGCCAATTCAGCCAAAATTCATCCCGGTCTAGCCGGTCTTGATCCAGACCGCCTTGACGTTGAGATATTCCTCGACGTGCTGCTTGCCGGACTCGCGGCCGTAGCCGCTCATCTTGTAGCCGCCGAACGGCACCGCCGGATCCATCGCCTGGTAGCAATTGACCCAGACCGAACCGGCGCGCAGCGCCTTGGCGATCTGGTGCGCCTTGCTGACATTGGTGGTCCAGACGCCCGAGCCGAGGCCGAAGGTGGTGGCGTTGGCGCGCTTGATCAGCTCGTCCGGATCCCTGAACGAGATCGCCGAGATCACCGGGCCGAAGATCTCCTCCTGCGCGATACGCATGTTGTCCTGCACATTGGCGAACACGGTCGGCTGCACGAAATAGCCCTTCGACAGCGCGCCCTCGGTGAGGCGGCCGCCGCCGGCAAGCGCCTTGGCGCCCTCCTTCTGGCCGATGTCGAGGTAGCCCGAGACGCGGTCCATCTGCTGCTGCGACACCAGGGGACCGATCTGGGTGTTGGGGTCGAGGCCGTTGCCGACCTGCAGCTTCCTGCCGAACTCGGCGACGCGGCCGACGAATTCGTCATAGACCTTCTGCTCGACGAACAGCCGCGTGCCGGCGCTGCAGATCTGGCCGGAATTGGCGAACACCGCCATCGCCGCACCGGGCACCGCGGCGTCGAGATCGGCGTCGGCGAACACGATGTCCGGCGATTTGCCGCCGAGCTCGAGCGAGACGCGCTTGAGGTTGCCGGCCGAGGCGCGGATGATCGCCTGGCCCGTGATGTGCGATCCGGTGAAGGCGACCTTGTCGACATCCGGATGCGAGGCGAGCGCGGCGCCCGCGGTCTCGCCATAACCCGGCACGACGTTGACGACGCCGGGCGGAATGCCGGCCTCCATGCAGAGCTCGCCGATGCGCAGCGAGGTCAGCGGCGATTCCTCGGCCGGCTTCAGCACCACGGTGCAGCCGGTCGCGATCGCGGGGCCGATCTTCCAGATCGAAGCGGTCAGCGGCCCGTTCCAGGGAATGATGGCGCCGACCACGCCGATCGGCTCCTTCAGCGTGTAGGAGAAGATCTCGCCGGGCAGCGAGTTCTCGATGGTCTCGCCATGGATCGCGGTCGCCTGTCCCGCATAGTAGCGCAGCATGCCGAGCGCGCGCAGGCGGTTGCCGCGGGTCCGGCTGATCGGTGCGCCCATGTCGAGCGTGTCGAGCTGGGACAGTTCCTCGAAATTGGCTTCGACGAGTTCGGCGAGCTTGAGCAGCATGTTCTGCCGCTCGAACGGCTTCACCTTGCTCCAGGGGCCTTCGAACGCGCGGCGCGCCGCCGCGACCGCGCGGTTGATGTCCTCGGCATCGCCCTCGGCGACCGACGCGAGCAATTCGCCGGTCGCGGGATTATGCGTTCTCGAATTTCTTGCCGGAGGCGGCGTCGACCCATTTGCCGTCGATCAGCATCTTCTTGTAGGAGCCATCGGCATAAGGATGGCGCGTGATCGGAATAGCCTGCGAAACAGCCATGTTTGCACTCCCTGTAAAATGTCGGCTGAGGTCTTTTGGAAGCGTTATATCCCGAATTCTACAGCGCGAACGCGAAACCGCAAAGCCGAGCCGGCGTTGATCAGGGCGGCACGCACGAAAACCTGTCATGCGCCTGCATGCATGGTACGATAGCGACAAGAACTCAGCCACACATGTGTCCGGAGACCGCAGATGCCCCACCCCGTGATATCAGCCGATCATGTTGCCGTGATCACCGGAGGTGCGTCCGGCATCGGGCTTGCCGCCGCATTGCGGTTCGCGCAGGCCGGCATGAAGGTCTGCATCGCCGACCTCGGCGATGAACGGCTGAAGGATGCTGCGACAAATCTGTCATCTGCGGCGCCGGGCGGCGCTGATGACATCATGACGGCGGCTGTCGACGTCAGCCGCGCCGACGCGGTCGGCAAGCCTGGAGGACGCGGTCGAGAAGAAGTTCGGCGGCACCGACATCCTGATGAACAATGCCGGCATCCAGCCAGGCAGCGCGATGTTCGGGCCCGCGGACAATTGGCAGCGCATCCTTGGCGTCAATTTGTGGGGCGTGATCAACGGCACGCAGGCGTTCGCGCCCAACATGATCAAGCGCGGCCGGCCGGGGCTGATCATCAACACCGGCTCCAAGCAGGGCATCACCACGCCGCCGGGCGATCCCGCCTACAACGTTTCCAAGGCCGGCGTGAAGGCATTCACCGAAGCGCTGCAGCACGAGCTGCGCAACACCGACGGCTGCAAGATCACGGCGCATCTCTTGATCCCGGGTTTTGTCTTCACCGGGCTGACCGCGCGCGGCCGCACCGAGAAGCCGGCCGGCGCCTGGACAGCGGAGCAAACCATCGACTTCATGATCGAACGCCTCGATGCCGGCGACTTCTACATCCTCTGCCCTGACAACGACGTGCCGCGCGCGCTCGACGAACGCCGCATCCTGTGGGCCGCCGGCGACATCGTCGAGAACCGCCCGCCGCTGTCGCGCTGGCATCCGGATTACGGCGACGCATTCGCCGCGTTTGTGAAGGGGAGGTAGGGCCACCCGTCATTGCGAGGAGCGAAGCGACAAAATTGCAAAGCAATTTTGCGCTGAAGCGACGAAGCAATCCATGGCACCGCATACGCCGAAGGATGGATTGCTTCGCGGAGCCTGTCATCCGGCGGCGCTTCGCGCCGACCGGGTGGCTCGCAATGACGTGAAGGCGTCATTGTAGCGCTCTTTAGTTCGCCCGCACCTGCATCCTTGTCACCGGCTGCGCCACCAGCGCCTCGCCGAGCTCGCTCTGCTGGGCGCGCGGAATCGAGAAGCAGACGCTGAAGCCGTCCGACGTCTTGAGCGTCATCATGCCCTGCGCCGGATCGGTCGACTGCTCGATCACCCAGGAATCCAGCGGATAGGCGTAGCGCAAGGTCTGGTCGCCGAAGCGGGTCTGCAGCGCCTTGCTGATCAGCCCGGGCAAGGTCATGACCAGCGCGCCGACCTGGTTGATCGACAGGCGGATGGTTGCGGGCTCGCCCCTGCCGTCCACGAAGCCAAGCGAAATGGCGCAGCCATCGGACGCGACTTCGCAGGTGGTGAGCTCCTGGGTTTCGATCTGCATGCCGGCACTCCGGATCATCGTTATATTCCATTCAATATATCGCGAAGACGACCAGCGTCCAGCTCTTAAAATTATAGCCGCGGCAGCCATCGGCAGAGCCGCGCGCGGCATTCAGAATCTATTGAAGCCTGCGGTGCCCCGATTGACGCCGGGCGGGCAACCGCGAATAAATCGGCACAAACCCAGGCTGATTTTTCTTCGCGATTTTCCAGAGAATTCATTCGGTTCGGCAGTGCCGCGCGCGTGCCCTGAATGGCCGTGGCATCCGCGCCGCAGTCGTGATATACACGTGAATATAGCGTGGTCCGCGAAGGACCCGTTTGACCAGGGAGAGCAAGGCCAATGAGTGATTACAAGCTTCTCATCGACGGCAAGATGGTACCCGGCGACCAGACCATGCCGGTGCTCAATCCGGCGACCGAAGAGGTGGTGGCGCAATGCCCGCGCGCCTCCAGGGACCAGCTTGACAAGGCCGTCGCCGCCGCCAAGGCCGCCTACGCGGCCTGGGCCGCCACGCCGATCGAGGAGCGCCGGAAGCTGATCATCAAGATGGCCGAGGCGATCGAGACCAACGCCAACGAGCTCGCACATATCCTGACCAGCGAACAGGGCAAGCCGCTCGCCGATGCCACCGGCGAGGTGATGGGCATGGCCGGCTTCTTCCGCTATCTCGGCTCGCTCGAACTGCCGATGCGCGTGATCGAGAATTCCGGCGACCGCAAGGTCGAGGCCTATCGCCGTCCGCTCGGCGTGGTCGGCGCGATCATTCCCTGGAACTATCCGCTGCTGATCCTGGCGTTCAAGCTGCCGTCGGCACTGCTCGCCGGCAACACGCTGGTGGTGAAGCCTGCGCCGACCACGCCGCTGGCCTCGCTGCGCTTTGCCGAACTGGTCAAGGACATCCTGCCGAAGGGCGTGCTCAACTTCATCGCCGATGCCAACGATCTCGGCGACCACATGACCAAGCACCCCGACATCCGCAAGATCTCCTTCACCGGCTCGACCGCGACCGGCCAGAAGGTGATGGCGAGCGCATCGCAGACCTTGAAGCGGATCACGCTCGAGCTCGGCGGCAACGATGCCGGCATCGTGCTCGACGACGTCGATCCGAAGAAGGTCGCGCCGGGGATTTTCGAGGGCGCGTTCCAGAACTCGGGCCAGGTCTGCCTCGCCATCAAGCGGCTCTACGTGCACGAGTCGGTCTATGACGAGATCTGCAACGAGTTGGTCGCGATCGCAAAGAACACCGTGGTCGACGACGGCTCCAAGCAGGGCACCAAGCTCGGGCCGCTGCAGAACAAGATGCAGTACGAGAAGGTCAAGGCGTTCCTCGACGACGCCCGCAAGAACGGCAATGTGATCGCCGGCGGCGCCGCGATGGACCGTCCCGGCTATTTCATCGAGCCGACCATCGTGCGCGACATCAAGGAAGGCTCGAAACTGGTCGACGAGGAGCAGTTCGGTCCGGTGCTGCCTGTGATCAAATATTCCGACAAGGATGACGTGATCCGCCGCGCCAACGCGACCACCTACGGCCTCGGCGCATCGGTCTGGTCGTCCGACATCAAGCGCGCGCATGAGATCGCGACCCGGATCGAGGCCGGCACGGTGTGGATCAACAAGCATCTCGACATGGCCCCGAACATTCCGTTCGGCGGCGCCAACCAGTCGGGCATCGGCACCGAATTCGCCGAGGAAGGCCTCGCCGAGTTCACCCAGCTGCAGATCATCAACGGCCCGCCGGCCGCCTGATCCATCGACATGCGACCGCGACGCCTCGGTGCCGCGGTCGCCCCTCTCCTCCATAACGAACAGAGCCCGTCATGTTCGACGCCCAATGCGACCTTGCCGCCCTGGTCTATGACGCCAATGACGATCCCGATGCCGTCCTGCGCGACTTCGCTGCCGATCTGAGAGCACGCGGCGCACGCGTGGTCGGCATGGTGCAATCAGGCCAATGCGCGGATTCCAGCCTGTCGGCCGTGCTGGTGCATAGCGGCGAGACGCTGCTGCTGGCGCAGCCGCCGAGCCGAACTCCTGCGAGTTCCGGTGCCACCGGCTGCAAGCTCGATCTGGCGCGGCTGCAGGCCGCTGGCATCCGCGTCGCCGATGCGCTCGCCGAAGGCGCCGATCTCGTGGTCATCAACCGCTTCGGCAAGCGGGAACGCGACGGCAAGGGCCTCGGCTTCCTGATCGAGCGCGCGCTCGGCGCCGACATTCCCGTCGTGATCGCGGTGTCGCACGCGAGCTTTGCGGACTGGATCAAGTTCGCCGGCGGGATGAGCGTGAAGCTCGCCTGCGACCGCCACGCGCTCGATGCCTGGTGGCACAGCGTCTCGCTACGGACCGCGGCCAGGATCGCGCCGGATCACACCACGGTCTGCGAAGTATTCAAGTAGACCTGCTTCGTAGGACGGATGGAGCGCAGCGATACCCATCATCCCGCCGCGCGGATGCAATTGATGGGTATCGCTTCGCTCCACCCGATCCTGCGCGACCTTTGCAAGCACTATCACCGTCATCCTGAGGAGCGCGCTCTTGCGCGCGTCTCGAAGGATCGACGGCCACCGGCCGGGCCGTGCATCCTTCGAGGCTCGCTCCGCTCGCACCTCAGGATGACGGTACAAGCAGAATCGGAGAATGGGTTAGTTAACCTGTCCTAGGGAACAGCAACGCTCACAGCGTTTCCTGCTTGTGGTCGCAGTTCTTGCAGGTGAACTTGACGCGGGACTGGCCCTTTTCCGCCTGCACCCGGTTCGGCGCACCGCATTTGCCGCAAACGGCCTCGATCCGGGTCGTGCCCTGCTCGATGACCAAGTTCCGCTTTTCCATGGTCTCGCGGATGAGGCGTTCGGCCTCCTCGCGCAGCGATTGCTTCGACATCATCTCCACCGGTCGTTGGTTAGCGGGCGGCGTCATAGCACGACCGCGTGAAGTTTTGACAGCGGGGATTGCAGCTTAATTTTCAGACAATGAGCCGGTCAACCGGCAACCGGAAATGCCGCGGTTTGATCGGTTTTGATGGCCGGCCGATGCGGAACACGTTGACGAGGCGCAGATCGGCGCCGATTTTGCCGAGCTTTCGCAGCCGGTCGTCGAAGTCAGGATGATCGGCCAGCGCCGAAATCGGGCACGCCGCGAAACCGGCGCGATCGATCTCCAGCCAGGCGCGGTAGAAATGCCGTCCGGTCGTGAGTGGATCCTCACCGACGGGACGGCAAAGCAGCACGATCGCCGATGCCGACGCGGTCTTCGCGCCGTCGGCAAGCAACGACGCGGCGAGGCCGAGACGATCGAGCGGCTTGAACAGGCTGCCGAGCACGTAGCGCGCGGCGGTGGCCTCGACCGCATTCATGGCGAGCGCATCACGGTTGAGTCCATCGAGCAGATAGTGCGGATGGCCGGGCGACAGCCGCATCCATGCGAGCAGCTCGGCCCGGTAGTCGTCGCCGCGGACAAAGGAGAATTCGGCCCGATCGGCCCAGCCGGCGATATCAGCAATCGCCCGGCGATCGCCAATGCAGATCACATCGTCGCGCGCGGCAACGAGCTGCGCCAGCGCCGCCGCATCGTCCGGCGATGCCGCAAACTTGCCGCGCCACGACATGCGGCGTGCCACGAGGTCCGCCAGCGGATCGGGCTCGGCTCCTTGCTTGATCGCAAAAGAGCAGAGCACTGCAAACTGCGGCGACAGCGGCTGCTCGAGCGTGGTGATGCCCGTGATTGCGAAGCCACGGCGATTGAGCGCGAGGCTCATGCCCTCCAGCGCCGCGCCGTGCGACACCAGAACGTCATGCCCCGCGGGATCGGCGACCGGCGCGCGGACGCCGGTCGCATCGACCAGCGCCAGCCGCCCGTCGCCGAGCAGGCGCCAGCGGGTCGGCTGGATGTTGTGGACGCTCGGCGCCAGCCGCGCCTCCGCGACCACCTCGCGCAGCAGATCCGGCGTCAGCGCGCTCATGCTGCGGCCAGCCGCTTGGTGAACAGATGCAGCCGGTGCAGCGGCCTTGCGCCGACCTTCTCGACCTGGCGCAGCGACGGACCGTTGATATCGGCGATCCAGGTGCCGCCCAGCGTGCGGTAGCCCGCCTCCTGCAACGCCAGTGCGGTGCGGTAGAGCATCGCGCCGTTGAGGCCGCGATTGTGCAGGTCGCGGCAGACCGACTGATAGATCAGCACCGCGCGCCTGTTCATCACGCGGTGCTGCACGAATTTGAACGGCGCTGACAGCCCGACCCGACCGCCGATCGCCTTGATCAGCGGATTGAGGTCGGGGATCGCGATGATCGCGCCGGCGGGCCGGCCGCGGTGATAGACCACGGTCGAAATACGCTTGTCGATGATCCACATCATGTCGCCGGCCTGGAACAGATATTCGGCGGCTGTCGGCGGCACGAACATCGGATTGTCGGCGAAGCCGTCATTGAGGATCAGCCGCGCGTCCTCCAGCCGCAGCTTGAAGGCGGAACGCTTGATCGGCTGCCAGACGAAATCCGGGTCAGTGAGCACAGCGCGCTGCTTGTCGCCGAGCAATTGCTCCGGCTTGCCGCCGTCGAGCGCGATCTCGAACGTCGTCATCGGGAAGGTCGCGGCGTAGCCGGCGCGTTCGAGATGCTTTGCAATGTGCGGCGGCGACCACATCATGTCGGTGAACGGCGCATGGTCGAAGCCGTCGGTCATCACGCCGATCTGCTGCATCGCCGTGAGATTGAAATTGCCGGCGATGCGGCTCATGCCGCGCGCCGACAGCCATTGCTCGGCGGCGCGCAGCAGCGCATCGGCCACTTCGTCATCGTCGATGCAATCGAAGAAGCCGAATGCACCGTGGCGGGTGCCGTGCTTGCGGTTGGACACGTCGTGAATCGAGGCGGCGATGCGGCCGACCGGCCGCCCATCGCGATGCGCTGAAAATAGCGCATAGCGGCCGTGGCCTTCGGTGACGAACGGATTCTTCGCCGGATCGAACATCCGGTCGAAATCGCCCCACAGCGGCGGCACGTAGAGGCTGTCGGACCCATAGGCATTGAGCGCGGCGTCGAATGCCGCCCTGCGGTCGCCCTCGCGGATCTCTGATGTCATTTGGCCTCCGGGGTCAACGCCAGCAGCCGGCGCACCAGCGCCAGCGCGGTTTCAGTGGCGGGGTCGGCCGCGGTGACGGGCACCGCGAGCACGATCAGGTCGAGCGGATCGTGTCCGAGCACGATGACATGGGAGGCGTTGTTGGCTGCGATCAGCGAGACCATGCGCTCGGCGGCCGGGTCGGTCGGCGCCAGTCCCCACGGCGCGTCGGACCGCCGCAGCACGCGCCGTGTCGACAGGAAGTCGTGCAGCAGCGGCGGATCGTAGAGCGCAAGCTCGTTCTCGCGGAAGCGCCGCGCGCTTTCGAAGATCGGGTGCCGCGCCAGCTCGGCGATCAACTGCTCGCGGGTCTGCGCCGGCGATGCCGCGACCGAATTGAGCACGCCCGGCTCCTGCGATTCGAACAGCGCCCGCAGCGCGTCCGTCATCAACCCGATGGTCAGGACGCCGGCGATCGCAACCGCGACGAAGCGAACCATCTGCGCGGCGTCGACGTCGGGCGCCATGAAGGCAGCGGCGAGCCCCAAGAGGCCCGAAGAGATCAGCCGCAGCGCCATCATCGCAAGGCCGTGCCGGCGCGTCTCGGCGCCGCCGCCGGCGATCAGCATCACGGTCACCGTGAGCAGCGCGCCCAGCGCGCCGAGCCGCACAGGGATATCGGGAAACAGCGTGCGGAAGTCGGTCAGGATGAACGGGATCACGACCAGCGCGCCGACCGCCATGCGGCCGATGCTGCGGTTCTCCGCAGCCATCAGCGCGGCGCGATCGCGCGTTGCCAACAGCAACGCACAAGTGGCGAAACCCAAGAGCTGGAATAGCGCCAGCGCGATCGCGTAAGGCATCGCCAGCCGTTGCAGCCCGAACAGGCCGCCGAGCCGCAAGCAGGATGCCGCCCGCGAGCGCCGCGATCTTGACCGGGCGCGGCGCGTGGCGCCGCAAAATGCCTTCGGTGACGATCAGGGCGCCGAGCGGGACCAGCGAGGCCGGGATCACCGAGAGGCGGTCGAGCAGACGGCTTCCGGTCCACCAGGCAAGGCCGCGGTCGAGGAATAGGATCGCGATCACGCCGAGCGCGAGCAGCAGGCGGCGCGTCAACGGGCTCCTTGGATCGCGCCGGTAGAACGTCATCATCGCCACGGCGAGCCCGATGGCGCCGCACAGATTGACGATGGAATCGGCGATCACCCCGGAGGTCATTTGCCGCCCGTCAGGTCATCGATGGCCCGCCGCACCAGCGGACGCATCAGGGCGGCGACCAGCGCATTGCGCGGCTTCTCGATCGCGGGCCGGTGCGGGTTGAGGAACCAGCCGCGGCAATCGGTGCCCGAGGTGCGGCCGAGGATCAGCGCGACCGCCTCATAGGCCATCAGCATGCCGGTCGAGATCACCATCGGCGCAAACGACATCCGGCTGCGGCGGCCGGCGGCGACTTCGCCGGCGATGGCGAGGTCGACATAGTTGCGCGACGAGGAATGCAGCATCACGTGCTCGATCTCGGCGCGCATCGCGGCGCGGCGGTCGTCCTCGGTGATATCGGTCCAGGCCTTGCCAAGGGTCGGAAAGCCGAGGCGCTGCTCGGGCCGCGGATCGTGCGGGCGCACCACGATCACCGACGGCAGCGGCGACATGTAGGCGTCGATCACGGTTGCATCGGCGCGCTTCGCGGTCCGGTACAGATGAACGCCGGCGGCGATATCGTCCATGCCGTTGACGATGACCGGGCACTGCGCGGCGATCCCGGCCAGCTCGCTAGTCCAGTTCTCGCCAAGGACCTCGATCTCGATGGTCGGGTTGATGCGTCTTGCGGCTTCGGCGGCGACCGCCGCCTTCTCGCGCCCGACCTCGTCGGCGAAAGCGAACACCTGGCGGTTGAGATTGGAGACCTCGAAGCGGTCGATGTCGGCGATCACGAATTTGCCGACGCCGGCGCGCGCCAGCGCCATGAAGGCCGCGCCGCCCATGCCGCCGACGCCGCAGACGAACACCCGCGCCTGACGCAGCAGCTGCTGCTCGTGCTCGTCGATGAAGCCGATATTGCGGCCGGTGAAGGAGTAGTAGTCGAAATTCATCGCGCGGCCCCGCCATCCTGCTTGCGCGGACGCAGCGTGCCGAAGCCGCGGCCGTCGTCCATCCAATAGACCACCGGCAGCACCAGCCGCTGCAGCGCCAGCATCGCGGACGCCGCGAGCAGCGACGGCAGCGAGCCCGAGGGCACCTCGCTCATGAGATAGCGGCGTGCGCCGGCAAGATCGACACGGCCGAGCTGCAGCACGTCGTCGCCGCGGCCGTAATCCAGCTCGCGCGCGCAGAACTCGTTGTAGATTGTGTTGCGATGTTTCGGGGCGATCTCGAAGGTCTTCTTCAGCGCGTCCGAGCCGCCGGTATAGGCGTTGGTGATGACCGAGCGCGCCTCGTCGAAGCCGGCCTCCTCGCCGACGCCGAACACCGCGCGATGCCTTGCCATGATGCCGCGCGCCAGCTGCAGATGCGCAAAGCTCTGCCGCGCGCCCGGCAGCGGCGACGGGTAGACGTCCGAGAATGTATCGCTGACCATGCCGACCACCGCCGGCACCTGGGTGACGTTGGAAATCCATTTCGGCCGCAGTCCGTCGCGGGCAAACAGCACCAGCGCGGTCAGGCCGTAGAGCACCCAGGACAGCCCCTGCCCGCGCACGTCGGGATCGACCATGACGAGGCCGAGATGGGTGACCTCGGCCGGCTCGCCGTCGAGCGGCACGTCCATCACCGACAGCGCGTTGAAGGCGATCGGCCGCCCGGTGTCTTCCTCGGAGATCAGCGTGACGACGGCGCGCGACAGCCGCTCGGGTTCGCCGGAGAAGATGCCATAGGTCAGGCTCTCCTCGGGCAGCGTCTTGGCGGCGACGATGCGCAGCTGCTCGACCAGCGCGTCGAGCTCGTCCCTCGGCAGCGACAGACCGGGCAATTCGACGATGCGGGTGCGCTGCCCGGCCTGGGTGCGCAAGCTGAGATCGATGGTCGGCTGCGACAGCGCCTTCAGCCAGAAGCCGCCATGGCTGCGCAGACCGTCGAAGGCGGCGCGCGCCTTGCCAAGATGCTTGCCAAGGCTCTTGGTGCCGCGCGAAGCCGGCGTGGGATTGTCCGTGGACGCCATTTCTCTGTCCCTCGGGCCGATCTCTGCACTCGCCCTTGTTAAGGAGCCATGAGCGCAACCTGACGCTGTTTGCCGCACGGTAAACAAGGCCTTCCGGAAACGGAACAAGTTGGTGGCAAGAGGCAGGTAGCCTCATTGCGAGCGAGGCTCGTGGCTGAAGAGTGCCAGCTCCTTCACCGTCACCCTGAGGAGCGCGGAACGCGCGTCTCGAAGGGCGACGGCCACCAGCCGGGCCGTGCATCCTTCGAGGCTCGCCGAAGAGGCTCGCACCTCAGGATGACGGGACTGCCAAGTCTAGCAGCCGATCCGCGCAAAGCGTCTTAGGCAAAAGCGGCGAGTGCGAAACACCCGCCGCTTCATCCTGGCTCCGGCTCACCCGGCCTTGGAGACCTCCATCAGCAGGCGCTCCGCCTTGGCGTCCTCGATGCGGTTCACGAACTTGCTGCTCTCGTAATTGTCGCGCACCGTCTTGGTGAGCGTGACGCAGGTCTGGATCAGCATCACGATGCCCATCGTGAGATAGCCCTTCATCCAGAGGTCGATCGGCAGGAAGAACACGCCGACGGCGACGAGGAAGGCGGAGGCTGCAAAGGACGCGTAAGTGAAGGTAACCCAGCTGCCGCTGTGGGGTTGGACGGTCTGGTTCATGGTGGTCTCCTTGATGATAGATGGTTTGAAATTGACTTGGTTTCAGACTTGAAGTTCAGGCTTGAGGTTTCAGGCTTGGGATTTCAGGTTGCTGGCGGGCGCCTGGCTTTCAGCCGCGCCAGCACGTCGTCGGCGGTCGATTTCATGCGCGGGCCAAAACCCTGCTCGGCGAGCTTCTCGGCGGTGGCTGATGGCCCCGCGGCGGCGTCGATCTCGATCAACGCCTCGTCGGCGGCCTGGATCTCCATCTGCCGCTCGCGCAGCCGCTTCAGCGTCGCCTCCGCTTCCGGCAGCGTCGACTCGTAGGGGCGCGCCGCCTCGATGCCGCTCCGGCGCAGCGAACGCACCGCTTCCGATGCGCGGGCGAGGCGCCGGCCGCGGTCGAGCTCGGCGATGCGCGCCTCGGCGGTGCCGACATGGCGCTTCAGCCGGGTGATCTCGGAGGCGAACAGCGCGCGTGCGGTCATCGCGGCATCGCGCTCGGCTTCGAGATTGGCGATCGCCTGCGCGGCTTCGCGGGCGAGGTCTTCCCGGCCGCCCTCGAGTGCCGCCGACGCGCGCTGTTCGAGATCGGCGATCCGGGCGTTGGTGGCGTCGAGCCGCCGGCCCTCCTGCTGGTCCCCGGCGATCGCCAGCGCCAGGGTCCGCTTCGAGCGGTCGACGGCGGCGGCGGCATCGCGCATCTGCTGATCGAGGATGACCAGCGCGGTGCGGTCTTGAAGCTCCTCTTCGGCCACCGCAACGGTGCCGCGGAAAAGAGTGAAAACAGTTTTGAACATTTCATCGCTCCCTGTTATGAGCATCGCTGCATGAATCTCTTGTACCACATAATGAGCATTGCTCAAGAATTATTTGAGCAACGCTCAAGACAATGGTTAACGAAGGATCAAAGATGTCCAAGGCATTGGAACGACGTGCAAAACTGCGGGAAGCGCTGATCGAGGCGGCGGAACGGGCGATTGCGGCAAAGGGTCTCGGTGGCCTGAAAACCCGCGAACTGGCCCAGGAAATCGGGGTCGCCAATGGCGGCGTCTACAATCTGGTCGAGGATGTCGACGAGCTGATCCTGCGCGTCGGCTCGCGCACGCTGGCGCGGCTCGATGCGTCGCTGTCGCTGGCCGAGATCGGCGGGGCTGCCGCGCCGCGCGAGATGCTGGTGCGGATCGCGGTCGCCTATTGCGATTTCGCCGCCGACAATCTCGAACTGTGGCGCGCGCTGTTCGAGCACCGCATGCAGCCCGGCAAGCCGGTGCCGGAATGGGCGATCACCGAGCAGATGGAATTGTTCCGCCACATCTACAAGCCGCTCGCCGCGCTGTTTCCGCAGCGTTCGCCGGCGCAGCTCGGCGTCACCGCGCGCAGCCTGTTCTCCGCCGTGCATGGCATGGTCGCGCTCGGGCTGGAGCACAAGCTGATCGCGGTGCCGATCGGCGCATTGCGCAGCGAGATCGCCACCTTGACGCGCGCGATGGTCGACGGGCTGACGGCGAAGAAGGAATAGGCCGCGTGCCCCAAACCGCACGATGTCCCCCGCCATGCGGTCGGCAAAGTTGCCGCAGAGCGCCGTGAATTGCAGCTGTTGCCCCAGGGGGACGCAGCGGCCGAGGTCAGAAAGGGGGAAAGCCACTTGCGGAATGACCGAACCGTAGCTATTTACCGCGGATCGAGTTTCGGCCGAACGACTTGGCCTCGCCGCTGATAGCGTGCCTGACTGACGACCCTCACCCCCTGAACTTCGAATTCGCCTGCTGCGCTCGTGAGTGCGGCTCCAAACACGCATCTATAGGACGATTTTCCATGAGCATGGGAACTGTGAAGTGGTTCAACAGCCAGAAGGGTTTCGGCTTCATTCAGCCGGACCAGGGAGGCCAGGACGTTTTCGTTCATATCAGCGCAGTCGAACGCGCCGGCATGAGCACCCTCAACGAGGGACAGAAGGTCTCTTTTGAGATCGTTGCAGACCGCCGGACCGGCAAATCTGCTGCGGACAATCTGCGCGCGGTGTAAGCTGCGACAATCGGCCATGATGCTTTGACCCCGGATGAACTGGCAAAGCCTCTGGTTACGCGACCCCGCGACCGGTCACCCGGCCGCGGGGTTCTCTTTGTCAACACCGCGCGCAATGCCCGCCAGGACCAGGACTTGAACCGTCCGCCGGCGAAACGGCCTGCGCATCGAAGCAGCTGAGGTCGCGAGCGTGTCCACCAATATCGATCCAGCTCGGCAGCACGACGACATCATGTACCCGCAGGTCCTCCCGTTTCTGCTGGTCCACGCAGGGTGTCTGGCGGCGATCTGGACGGGCGTCTCATGGCAAGCGATTGCAATTTGCGTCGCCCTATACTGGCTGCGCATGTTTGCGATCACCGCCGGCTATCATCGGTACTTCTCGCATCGGGCTTATTCAACAAGCCGGGCGTTTCAATTCATCCTCGCATTCCTCGCCCAAAGCAGCGCTCAGAAAAGCGTCCTTTGGTGGGCCGCGAAACATCGACATCACCATCTTCATTCGGATACCGAGCAAGATGTGCATTCGCCTGGGCATAAGGGCTTCGTGTACAGTCATCTCGGGTGGATTTTTTATCGACGGCACGATGCAACTGATCTGACGAAAGTTGCGGATTTTGCCTCGTATCCGGAGTTGATGTGGCTTCACAGATTGGAGGTCTTGCCGGCGATCGTGGTCGCAGGTCTGTGCTTCCTCATCGCCGGATGGCCCGGGCTCGTGGTCGGTTTCTTCTGGAGCACCGTGCTGCTGTATCACGCCACGTTTTGCATCAACTCCCTCGCGCATGTTCACGGGCGCAAGCGGTACGTTACGGGCGATGACTCCCGCAACAATTGGCTGCTGGCTCTGTTTACGATGGGTGAGGGTTGGCACAACAATCATCACGCCTACCAAAGCAGTGCGCGGCAAGGCTTCCGGTGGTGGGAGATCGATGTGACCTATTATGTTTTGGTGACTTTGTCCTTGCTCGGTATTGTCTGGGATCTGAAGGCGCCGCCCACGCTGGTTCTCCGCAACGAGCAGCGCTTGGGATCGCGTGCGATAAAGCGAACGGCTGAACAACTCGCTGGTCGCTTCAATCCCGAGTACATCGCGCAGGCCATCAAATCGTCGGTCCACGAAACCGGATTGTCGGTGCGGGAAGCGCTTGCTCTGTTACAGCATCGCGCCGACTTGCATCTGCCCAGCATACCAACGCGCGACCGGTTGTTGGCTGAAGCCCAGGCCATGTTCGCGAAGACGAGTTCGTTGGACGATATTGTCGACCGTGCGCATGAACTCCTGGTGGAGTCGGTTTGCCTCCTGCTCGCGGTTCCACCTCGGATGGCCGGCGCAAACCCGAAACCTCAGGTGAGCCAACCGTAACATTTTGCCTTGGCCTTTTCCCAACCTCACGGCTCCATCGTGTAGGCGCGCCCGGGTTCGAGCGCGTAGATGGTCAGGAAGCGCAGCGGCCGGTCCGGGTCGCAATTGCGAAACAGCGTGTGCGGAACGTCGGGTCGATCCTGCAAGGTCTCGCCCACCCGATACTGGCGCGGCGCCTCGTCGCCATAGGCCAACTCGGCCATGCCTTCGACGATGAAGATCACGCCGCCGACCGGATGCCGATGCAGCGGGGCGACCCCGCCGGGCGGATAGGTCACCTCGGCAACGACAAGCTCGCGATCATCGCCGGGCAAAGCGAGACGCTCAAGGGTCCTGCGGGTGACGCCGGCGAATCCGGCTTGTTGAGCTTTTGCCTGACCGTCGCTGCTTTCAGCCATTGGAACCCCTTCTTGACGCGTGAGCCTCCGTCCCGAACCGGGCTGCAGTGACTATGGGGGCGCTTCAGAGACGCAACAAGCGCCCAAGCATGTCGCGCGGGCCAGGCGAAGCCCTTGCCACCCCTGCTCCCACGTTGCAGGATTCCTGCGAGAACCTTCAGCAGTGGGCCTTGCATGAAAACGAGTATCGTCACGACGCGGGCGTCGGGGATCGCCGCCCTGGCGCTCATCTTTGCATTAAATGTCACGCCGGGCATCTTCGGCGCAGCCCGTGCCGGAATGCTCGATGTCGATGACATTGGCGGATTGGGGCGAGAATTCGAGCGGCGATATCGACGTCGCCTCGGGCCGAAGCTGCCAGATCCCGATCGGGATCCGCGGCACGGTGACGGACTCCGCGATCTCGCAGAAGCCGGCCTACGGCAAGCTGAAGAAGATCAACGCGTCGACCTTCGAATACAAGGCGAAGGCCAAGTACAAGGGCAGCGATACGTTTGCCATCAAGGCGACGGGCCAGGGGCCGAAGGCATCCGGCACCTCGATCATCACGGTGCGCGCGACGATCAAGTAGTCCCTCGATCGCGCGCTGAAAAGACCGACTAGATTAGTTCGAATGGCGTTGTGCTCCCTCTCCCCGTTCTTACGGGAAGAGGGTTGGCGTGAGGGGCTGCCTCCGCGCATACGGTGATAGGTGCGTCCGCGGAGACTCCCCCTCACCCGGAATGCATCTATCGATGTATCATAGCCGAAGCTCCGCTTCGGCGTTCTTGAGAACGGCCGCCGAAGGCGGCCTATGCCTCTCCCCGCACGCGGGGCGAGGTGAACGGAGTCCGCTGCTCGTATCAGGCCGGCCGCGCGCCGGTGCGGATGATCGATCCGACATGCTGGCCGCGCAGCGCCGCCGCGAGCCGGCCGGGAACGAGGCCGTTCACGACCTGCACCCGCTCGATATGCCGCGCATTGGCCATCACCTCGAGCAGCGCGGGATCGAACGGCAGCGTGCCCTTCAGCTTCGCAAGGTCGGCGAGGCTGGCCTCGCGCAGCAGCTGCGCCTTCTTCCCCTGGGGACCATTCGGATCGTCGGTGTAGACGCCGTCGACATCCTCGACGATCGTCAGCCCGGCGGCGCCGAGTGCATCGGCAATCAGGAACGCACCGGTATCGGCGCGATGCAACGGGATGCGCGAGACCGGGAATTCATGATGGTGATAGGGCGGAAACGCGCTGCCCACCACCGCACGGGCCGCGGAGAGATGGATCGCGAGCTGGCTCGCGATGGTCGGATGCTCGATGTAGGACACGCCCTCCGGCGCGAGCAGGCAGGCCAGGATATGGCCGTTCTGGCCGGCCTCGCTGGCAGCGAGCGGCGCGAGCGAGCCGACCGGCAGGCCGAGATCGAGGCCGACGCTGTAGAGATGGCGGGCGCGGATGCCGGCGCCGGTGAGGATCAGCAGGCGGTGCTCGGGCAACAGCGCGCGCAGCTCGTCGACGATCGGCAGGATCGCTTCATGGCCGCGATCCATGATGGAGCGGCCGCCGATCTTCACCACCTGCACCCAGGGCAGCAGCGGGATCGGGCGCCCGCCGGCAACGGGACGGGTGAGATCGCTGTCGAGCAGGGTCTGGCGCGCGAGCGGCGAGGCGACGTGCTTGATGGTGTCATCCATGGTCGTGTCCCTGCTCAGTTCGCGGTGATGATGGTGCCGACATGCTCGCCCGCAAGCGCGCGGGTGAGGTTGCCGGGGACGAGGCCGTTGACGACCTGCACCTGCCGGACATGGCGCGCGGTGGCGAGCAGATCGAGCACCGGGAATTCGAGGATCGAATCCTGCAATCCCTTGGCTTTCATCTCGGCGACCGAGATCTTCGGGATGAAGGTCGCGCCCTTCGAGGTCTTGGGGTTTGCGGTGTAGAGACCGTTTTCGTCCTTCACATAGATCATCGCCTTGCAGCCGAACTGTTCGGCGACCAGGAAGCATCCGGCGTCGGTGCGATAGGGCGGGATCATGCCCTCGGGTGCCGGCCGCATCCAGAGGCCGTAAGGCGGCATGCCGCTGAAGATCACGGCGTTCACCTCGGCGAGATAAAGCGGCACGGCCGAAAGCCCGGCGCCACTGACCGCGGAGATGCCGTGCCTGGCGAGCAGCTGGCCCAGCATCACCGCGTTCTGGTCGGCGACCGAGGCGCCGAGCTGCGACAGCACGCCGGCCGGCAGCCGCAGCCCGGCCGCGATCGAATAGAGGTGCCGGGCGCGAGTGCCCGCGCCGGTCCCGATCAGCAACTTGTGCGCCTTGCGGGCCGCGACGATCTCATCGACCAGCGGGTAGACGGCGGCGCGGCCGCGGTCGATCACGCTCTGCCCGCCGATCTTGATCACGGTGGCATCCGGCAGAATCCGGAAGTCCGATGCCGCCTCCGCCGTCGCCAGCAGCTGCGGATCGGTCAACGATCGCTGCATCAGGAGCGCTTCAAGCTCCGCGGTCGTGTTCGCCATGAGAACGTTCCTTATCTCCAATGCGCCGGGCATTGCTGCCGGACTGCACTGGTAGCGGCAAGCCGGGCAGTCCTCAAGATGCAACGACAATAAGCCACGCTGATGTCCTAACCTCCCGCAATGACGCAACTATTCCGGGCACGCGCTAGCCGCGATCTGGCGCAGCGACCATCGCTTCGCGATTCACAACTGCGCCGGCGTACGACGGTCGAGGAGCGATTGCCGCCAGCACAGCGTGGACCGGCACTGGCCGAAGGTGCTGCAGAAGGCAAACGGACCAAAAAGCAAAGCGTCAGCCCCACCGCGTTCCTGTCAAAGAATTGCGGCGTCAGCGAGCACGTCGCGAATCTCGACGTAAGGTTCGATGGCGGCGTCCGGGCATTTTGCCGCAGCCCTCTTGGCCAGTACAGGTGATGCCTGTCACAGACGTCACATCCCAATTCTGCAATGCTGACCTGATATTGCTGAGTTTTGGAATGCTCTCGACGCAATGACGCTGGCGGGACCAGCCCGCTCTACGAGGGCAAAGTTGATTGCGCTGCACCTTGGAAATTAGCCGGTGTCGACCGGCCCGCCACGAGGAAGCAAACCATGGCCAATACCGCACCGGTCGTCACGATTGGTAACCACAGCCTGTTGTACAATCAGTGGCAAAAAATACAGCCATGGCTCACTTATGCCGACTCCGACGGCAACCCCGCGCAGAAGTTTCAGTTCTGGGACGGCGGCACGTCCGCATCCAGCGGCTATTTCTGGACTTCCACCAACAGCCATTGGGCTGCCAACACGACGATCGAAGTTGCGGCGTCCGACCTGTCCGATGTGTGGGTGCGTGCCGGTGCGGTCGGCGGCACTGAGACACTGTGGGTGCGCGCCTTCGACGGCACCGATTGGGGTAACTGGACGTCTTTCACGCTCACGACGATTCCAAATACGGCTCCGGTCGTCACCGTCCCCGACGTGCAGCTGCACACCAATACATGGACGCAAGCCCAGAACTGGCTGACTTACTCCGATGCCAACGGAGATGCAGCCACAAAATACCAGTTCTGGGACGCCGGCACCGCCGCAACCAGCGCCTATTTCTGGACTTCCGCCAGTGACCATTGGGCTGCCAACACGACGATCGAAGTTTCGGCCGCCGACCTGGCCGATGTCTGGATCAAGGGCGGCTCGACAACCGGTTCCGAGACGATGTGGGTCAGAGCGTTCGACGGAACGGACTGGAGCAACTGGGACAGCTTCACGCTGACGTCGACCAATACCCCGCCCGTCGTGACGGCCAGCGATCATTCCATGCACGTCGATCAATGGATTACCGTGAGCAACTGGCTGAGCTACTCCGATGCCAATGGGGATCCAGCCACCAAATACCAGTTCTTTGACGCCGGCACCGCCGCAACCAGTGCCTATTTCTGGACACCCGACAATTCCCACTGGGCTGCCAGCACGACGATCGACGTTTCGGCTGCTGACCTCGCCAATGTCTGGATCCATGGCGGCTCGACAACCGGTTCCGAGACGATGTGGGTCAGAGCATTCGACGGAACGGAGTGGAGCGCCTGGGACACATTCGCCGTGACGTCGACGCCAAACACGGCGCCGGTCGCGACCATCAACGACCAGTCACTGCACGTCAATCAATGGACCAAGCCGGGGGGCTGGCTCGCTACCAGCGATGCCGAAGGTGACACGATCACCAAGTACCAGTTCTGGGACGGCGGCGCGGGCGCGACCAGCGCCTATTTCTGGACACCCGACAATTCCCACTGGGCTGCCAACACGACGATCGACGTTTCGGCATCCGATCTGGCCAATCTGTGGATTCAAGGCGGCTCGACAACCGGTTCGGAGACGATGTGGGTAAGGGCATTCGACGGTACCGCCTGGAGCAATTGGGACAGCTTTAATCTGACGTCGACCAATACGGCGCCGACCGCGACGATCAACGATCATACGCTGAACGCTGCGCAGTGGGCGCAGCTCGTCAACTGGACGACAGCATCCGACGCCGATGGCGATGCAATCACCAAATACCAGTTCTGGGACGGCGGCACGGCTGCGAACAGCGCCTATTTCTGGACGCCCGACAATTCACATTGGGCGGCCAGCACGGCCATCGACGTTTCAGCGTCCGATCTGGCCAACATTTGGGTGCGAGGCGGCACCGCCGGTGGGACCGACACCATGTATGTGCGCGCGTTCGACGGTACGGCCTGGAGCGCCTGGGACAGCTTTGTCCTGACCAGCCTGCCGAACCACGCCCCCGCCGCCTCGATCAGCGATCAGACCTTGCACGTCAACGAGTGGAGCCAGATCAGCAACCTGTTGTCCTATTCCGACACCGACGGCAATGCCGCGACCGGGTATCAGTTCTGGGACGGCGGCACAGGCGCCAACAGCGGCTATTTCTGGACCTCTGCAAATTCCCATTGGGCGGCCGGCAGCGCGATCGACGTCAGCGCCGCAGACCTCGATGATATCTGGATGCGTGGTGGCGCCACCACCGGCACCGAAACGATGTATGTGCGCGCGTATGATGGCATTGACTGGGGTGCGTGGCACGCGTTCACGCTATCGACCATCGTCTAGCTGCCCCGGCGTGACGTCGTGGACACGCACCGGCGAAAACGGGCATCGCGGCGCCGCGTCGCGCCGGCGAATATCGGGGGGCACGACCTAGCTTGGCGTGAAGATCACCTTGCCCTTGAATGCCGCCGCCTGCGCGATCGCCTGTGAAAAATCCTCCAGGCGATAGGCCCCGACCACCGGCGCGCTGATCGCTCCCGATGCGACCATCGGCACCAGATGGTCGTACATCCTGGCCAACGCTTCATTCGTCGCGGCCCTGCCCCAATGACCGAGCCAGAAGCCGCGCACCGACACCTCGTTGAAGATCACGCTCAGGGCCGAGCCGGAGAACGGCTGCCCGCTCATCGCGCTGTAAATGACCAGCACCGCCTTCGGCGCCAGACAGTTCATCAGGTTCAGCGTCGAGGAGCCGCCGACGACGTCGAGCGCCAGGAGGATAGGCGCCCCGCCCGTTTCATTGGCGACGCGCTTGGCGAGATCCGGCCCGTCGAGCAGCACGATATCGCCGCCGACCGACTTGACCTCGTCCACGACGTCCTCGCGGCGGACGATGTTGACGGTCTTGAGCCCGAGCGACTTGGCGATGGCGATCACCGCGCGGGCCGTCGCCGAGTTGGCGCCGTTCTGGATCACCCAGCCGCCGGGCGGGATCTTCACGAAATCGGTCAGCAAGAGATAGGCGGTGGCCGGATTGACCCCGATCATGGACAGTTGCTGGATATCGGCATTGTCGGGCAGCGGACGCTGCCATGATGCGGTGAATTTGACCCGCTCGGTCCAGGTCGGGACCGTGAAGGGAATCAGCGTGCGGTCACCCTCCTTCAGGGTCCTCACCTGCGATCCGGTGGCAACAACACGCCCGACGCCCTCGATCCCGAGCGTGGCCGGCGGCGACGGCAGATAGCCGTAGCGCCCGGCGATGATCATGAAATCCGAATTGTTGATCGGCGCAGCCTCCACCGCGACCACGACCTCGTCGGGGCCGGGGCTGCCGACGTCCGGCACCTCGTTGAGCTTGACCACGTCCGCTGCACGTCCGAACGCAACGACCTGAACCGCTTTCATGGCGTGATCTCCCGATTTCGTTGTGTACTTCTAAGTACAGAATATGGATTGCGTCAATAGCCGGACTTGCCTTCACGGCAAGGTGAAGGCTTCACATCCGACGCGGGAGTACATAAAAGATGGATATGGCAAGGCCGCGCAGCTTCGATCCGGACGATGTCCTGGAAATCGCCCGCCAGATGTTCTGGCAGAAGGGCTTTCAGGCGACTTCGCTCGACGACATCACGGCGGCGAGCGGCGTCGCGAAACCCAGCCTCTATGCGGCGTTCGGCGACAAGAACGCGTTGTTCCTGAAGGTGCTGGACCGCTATCACGACGGCATCCTCGGCTGGGCCGAGCGCGTGCTGGCGCAGCCGGGGCTCGCGCGGGACGTCATCAGGCAGTGGCTTACCGGCTTCATTCCCTATTGCTCGGGCGAGAAGGGACAGCGCGGCTGCCTGTCGATCAATTCTGCAACCGACGGCTCGCTCGACCAGGTCGAGCTCCGCAAGAGCATCGAGCGCTACAACCGGCGGCTTGAAGAGCTGCTGCGCACGCGGCTGCGCACCGATCGCGCCCAGTTCAGGAAGGGCTTTGACCCTGACGTCACCGCCCACACCATCATGGTGGTGCATGCCGGACTGCTGGCGCTCGCGCACCAGAGGCCGGATTCGAAGCAGGTGAAGGCCGTGATCGACCAGGTGATGAGCCTGCTCGCCTGAGTTTGTCGGCACCCGGCCTTCCGGCAGCCCCCCGCGCGCTCTCACGAATGTGATTATATTACGATTATCATCTAATTGATGTCCCGATCTCGATGACCATGTCCGGGTTGGCTGTCATGGGCTTTCCGGATTTTGGGGATCAGATGAACAAACGGTTTTGGCGTGCGGCAATCGTTGTAGTCACCGCCCTGCTGGCGAAGCCGGCGATCGGGCCGGTGCAGGCCCATGATCACGGGCATCCCGAATTGAACGCCTGGTATGAGAGCCTGCGCAGCGTCAAGGGCCCCTGCTGCGACGGCAGCGACGCGAAGCGTGTCGATGACGCCGACTGGGACACCAAGGACGGCCACTATCGTGTGCGGCTCGAGGGCGAGTGGGTCGATGTTCCCGACGAGGCCGTCGTCGCCGGACCGAACCGTGCCGGCCGCACCATGGTCTGGCCGTATTATCTGGACGGGCACCCGAGGCCACGCTGCTTCATGCCGGGCAGCATGGGCTGAGTGCCCGCGAAAGCGCTATGCGCCCGGTTCGGTCACAGCGCGAGCTGGATCCGGTCCTCGCCGTTGGCCTCCGGCCTCGCCGGCACGGCGCAGCAGATCAGCACCTCGTCATCGGCCACCTTGGCGGCAGGCTGCTTCACATAGGTCACGGCGCCTGCCAGCAATCGCGTTCGGCAGGTTCCGCAATTGCCCTCCCGGCAGCTGAAGGCGGGGCTAAGGCCACGCGCTTCCGCCAGTTCGAGCAGCGTCCCCGCCTCCGGCGTCCAGCGCGCCTCCTTCAACGAAGTGGTAAAGGCGACCGGGACCGGCGTTGTCGCCGGCGGTCGCCGCGGCGGCGCTGCGGTGACGAAGTCGGGCTTCCGAACCAGCGATGAAGGACCGAATGCTTCGGCGTGAATCCTGCCGTCGGCAATGTTGTAGCCGCGCAAGGCGTCATAGAGCGATTGGGTGAACCGCGGCGGTCCGCACAGATAGAAGTCATAGTCGTTGAACGGCAGGACGCGCGACAACAGCGCCATGTCGATCCGTCCCGCCGCGTCGTAGTCTGTGCCCTGCTCGGCACCGTCGACATCGCCGAGGACGCGGATGATCCGCACCGCGCCGCCGGCGGCATCCACCAGCTGCTGCAATTCGTCGCCGAACGCGCGGTCCTGTTTCGCATGCGCGGCCTGAAACAGGAATGTCGGCCGGATGCCGCGGGTGCGCAACCCTTCATAGACCACGTGGCGCAGCATCGCGAGCAGCGGCGTGATGCCGACACCGCCGGCGAGCAGCACCGCGGGCCGCTTCTCGCGCGCATCGATCGCGAAGGCGCCAGCCGGAGCGCGCGCTTCGATGATATCGCCGACATGGATGGTGTCGTGGAGATGCTGCGATACGACACCGTCGCACTTCACGCTGATCCGGTACATGCCGTCCGACGGCGCGACCGACAGCGTGTAGGTGCGGATGACTGGCTTGTCGATACCGGGCAACGAGAGACGGATCGGCAAATGCTGTCCCGCCCGGTGCGGAAGCAACCCCGCGCCGTCGTCCGGCTGCAAATGAAACGAGCGGATCGATCGGCTCTCGTCGACGATCCCAGTGACCTTGAACGGCCGCCACTGCGTCGCGCGCTCGGCGGCGCGGATCCGCTCGGCGGTCTGCCCCCAGTCGCCGGTCATCAGCGAATTCGGCGACCAGCCTTCGGCCCGGAACGCCCAGCGCAGCGGCAGCGCGCCGCCCCGGCGCACCACACGGCGGGCGCGGAAACTCCAGAGCCGCTCGGCGCCTTGAAACGCCGCGATCTCCGGCGAGTCCAGCATCACCTCGGCATCGCCGCTCAGCTGCAGCAGGTCGCCGGTCTCGAAATCCACGAACACCAGCCCGGCCTTGCCGTTGACGAGGATGTTGCCGAGCGTGTTGAAGAACAGATTGCCGGCGAAATCGGGAATCGTCAGCGTGCCGTCGTCGGCGACGCGGACGAAGCCCGCCCGGCCGCCGCGATGCGAGACGTCGACCTGACGACGGTCCTCACGCTCGGCATAGGACGCCACGAAGAACGTGTCGGCCGCCCTGATCATGTCGCGCGCGGCCTGATCGAGCGCCGTGCTTGCCTCGATCTCTCCCGTGAACGGTTCGTCCGGCGCGCGCACGAAGGCGAAATCGCGAAGCTGGATATACTGCGCGCAATTGCCAAAGCTCTGATCGAGCTCGAAGCTGAGCGCCTTGCCTGATGCCGCGCGCAGCAGCCCGTTCGCACGGTTGCGGCGCCGCGTGTGCAGTTCGATTCCGAGCAGTCCGATCGCATCGCCCGCGCGCATGCCTTCGCTGACGGGATCGCTGGCGTCAGGCCGCGCATCGATCTCGAGGCTGCGCGGCGTCGGCGAGGAGATGAAGCCCGGCCGGCCGGCCAGCAGCGAGGCCCAGGCGTCGCCGCTTCGGTCCACGCTGCCGACGACGATGAAGGGAATCTGCGCGAAGAAATCGCGATGCTGGTCGGGCATGAAGTCGCGCACCGCACGCTGGCCGACGGCCTCCATCTTCTCGGCGACACCAACCTGCTGCTGGATCGCCTTTTCGCCGGCATGCCAGGTCGCGAGCTTGCTCTTGGTTCGTCTGTCGCTCATCGTATCGCCCTCCCCTTCGGGGGTTGGACGGGCGCGCCCGACGGCACGCCCGGTCAGCAGGTCACGCGGCCGCCAGACCGACTGGGGTCTTGGCGAAGGCCACGAAGCCCGGCAGCGCCTCGATCCGGCGCAGCCACGCGTTGACGCGCGCATAGGCGGAGAGATCGACATTGCCTTCGGGCGCGCTGGACAGATAGCTGTAGAGCGCAACGTCTGCGATCGTCGGCGCCGCGCCGACCAGCCAGTCGCGCCCGGCGAGATGGGCTTCGAGCCGCTTCAGCAGAACATGCGCCCGCGCGATCACGTCGTCCGGATTGTGCTTCGCGCCGAACACGGTGATGAGCCGCGCCGCAGCGGGCCCAAACGCAAGATCGCCGGCAGCAACCGACAGCCAGCGCTGGACCGCGGCAGCGCCCCTTGCATCCTGCGGCAGCCAATCGGTGCGGCCGAGCTTGGTCGCGAGATAGACCAGGATCGCGTTGGAGTCCGGGATGATTACGCCGTCATCGTCGAGCACCGGCACCTGGCCGAACGGGTTGAGCGCGAGATATTCCGGCCGCTTCTGCGCGGCGGACTTGAGGTCGACGTCGACCAGTTCGTGCGGAAATCCCAGCAGGGACAAAAACAGGCGCGCGCGATGCGCGTGGCCGGAGAGAGCGAAGTGATAGAGCTTCATGTGCCGTTCCTGATGTGGTGGACAGGTTCATTCCCGATCGCCAACTCAAGGTGGCCCATTGCAGCGGTTATTATAATTGCCGTCGACGGCACTTCATTATTGCATAAGTCGCAATAACACCTACTTGCGTCATGGCCGGGACTGTTCCTGCCACGACGAGGCCCTCGGCGGCGCACACGGTCGCGCGAACTGCGCCAACCTAAATCTCGACGATCACGTAGTTGTCCTCGATGTGCACCGGGAACGTCTCGGCAACATACGGCCCCTTCTGCAACTCGGCGCCGCTCTCGACCGCGACCGGATAGGAGCGGATCCTGAACCGCTTGGGATCGAACCAGGACTGCCCGTTGCGCATGTCGAATTCCCAGCCGTGCCACGGACAGCGCAGCATCTCGCCGACGCGGTCGCGCTGATAGATGCCGG
Organism: Bradyrhizobium sp. BR 1433; assembly: GCF_051547665.1. NCBI lineage: Bacteria > Pseudomonadati > Pseudomonadota > Alphaproteobacteria > Hyphomicrobiales > Nitrobacteraceae > Bradyrhizobium > Bradyrhizobium sp. BR 1433. The sequence goes on along the minus strand of NZ_JBPUGG010000001.1, from coordinate 6,204,682 downwards.
GCTCCGGCGAGGTCAGGCGCGCGACGCAGGCCGCCTTCTCCAGCGGCGCGCCCTCATGCGGGCAACGATTGAGCAGCGCGAAGAACTCGCCATTGACATGGAACACGACGATGTCGCGGCCCTCGATGCCGAACACCTTGTTGCCGCCGGCCGGAATCTCACTGGTGCGCGCGACGATGTGACGGGTCATCTGTGTCCTAGAATTTGTAAACCGCGCGGGCGTTGGCATTGAAGATCTTGCGACGCTCGGCGTCCGTCAGCGGCGTCTTGAAGGCGTAGCGCGCGTCGTCATAGTCCCAATGCGGATAGTCCGACGAGAACAACAGCCGGTCGATGCCGACCCATTCGATCAGCTGACGCAGGTGCCTGGCTTCATCCGGCTCGTCGATCGGCTGGGTCGTGAACCAGAAATGCTGCTTCACATATTCGCTCGGCCTGCGCTTCAGATGCGGCACCTCGCTGCGGAAGCGTTCGAAGTGCTGATCCATCCGCCACATCGTCGCTGGAATCCAGCCGAAGCCGCCCTCGATGAACACGATCTTCAGTTTCGGGAAGCGCTCGGGAACACCTTCCAGCACAAGGCTGGTGAGGTTCGACGCCACCGTGTGCGCGTTCGACTGATGCTCCTCGCAATAATAGGACGGCCAGCCGCCGCCGGTCGGCGCATGCCCGCCATAGCCGCCGACATGGATGCCGAGCGGCAGATCGAGCTCCTGCGCGCGTTCATAGATCGGCCAGTAGCGGCGGCGGCCGAGCGGCTCGTTGGCACGCGGCGAGACGTTGATCTGGATGTATTCGCCTGATCTGGCGCAGCGCTCGATCTCGGCGAGGCCGAGGTCGGAGCCATCCTGCCCGACCAGGATCGAGGCCTTGAGGCGGGGATCGCGATGCGCCCAGAACGCCAGTTGCCAGTCGTTGATGGCGCGCTGGATCGCGGCGCCGAATTCCAGATTCTGCTGCGAGAAGATGAAGAGATCGAGCACCTGCAGGATCCCGAACTCGACGTCGAAGGGATCGAGATGCTGCTTGCGCATGAAATCGAGGTCGGAGCCGGGCACACCGCCGGTCGGCGGCCAGGCATCGCGCCGCGCGATCAGCGGCGAAGAGCGCGGATACGGCGTGGTGCCGATATAGGGCGTGCGCAGGTGGCTGCCATATTCCTTCAGATGCTGCTGCCAGCGCTTCGGCAAGAACTCGTTGAGGTCGCTGTGCGCGTGAAGGCTCGGATGGATGTCGCAGTCGATGATCTTCAGCCGCGTCGCCGCGGTCTTCTCCTGGTCGAGCATCGGGCGGTCGATGACGTCACTCATGCGATCCTCCTTCTTGTTTGCGCATGTTCTTGTCGGAAAACCTGTTCCCACTTTTCCGGATCATGCGCGCGAATTACGAATTCAGCTTCAAACGCGGGAACGTTTCAATCGGGTTGTCTTCGCACATCCGCTGGACGAGACTTTTCGGCAGATGCGGCGGGATCGGATCGTCGCCGTCGAACTGCCAATGCGGATAGTCGGATGCGAACAGGAACATCTTGTCGGAGCCGATCTGATCGATGATGTCGGCAACGCTTGTAGCATCCAGCGGCGCGTCGAACGGCTGCATGGTGACGCGGAAATGGTCGCGGATGATCGCGGCCGGCTCGCGCTCCACCCACGGCACCTCGACGCGCACGCCGCGCCAGGTCTTGTTGGCGCGCCACATGAATGCCGGCAGCCAGCTGACGCCCGACTCCATCAGCACGACGGTCAATCCGGGATACTTCCCGAATACGCCCTCATAGATCAGGCTTAGCGCCTGCGCCTGGAACGCCTGCGCCTCGGCGAGATAATATTCGTAGCGATAGGACGGCCAGCCGATCGAGCTCGGCGCGCCCCGATAGGCGCTGCCGGCGTGGATCGCGATCGGAAGCTTGTACTTCTCCGCGGCCTGATAGATCGGCCAGTAATGCCGCCGGCCGAGCAGCGTCTCGCCTTGCGAGGGCACCAGCACCGAAACGAAGCGATTGTCGCCGGCCCTGCGCTCGATCTCCTCGACCGCAAGGTCCGGCGCCTGGATCGGCACCACGATCGAGGCGCGCAGCCGCGTGTCCCTGGCAAGCCATTCGGCCGCGATCCAGTCGTTGATCGCCCTGCAGAAGTCCGCCGCCATGTAGGAATCGAATACCGCCTGCGCGCCATAGACGACGTTGCAGATCGCGTGGCTGGCGCCGAGCTGGTCGAATGCGCCGCGCTGCACCATGGCAAGATCGCTGCCGGGCTTGCTGCCGTCCGCCGGCCGCCAGTCGGCGCGGCCGGACAACGGCATCGACGGCGGATAGGAATTGAGGTCGAGCCCGTCGATGGCGCGGCTGACGACCTGTTCCTTCCAGTGATCGCTCAGATAGGGCAGCAGCGTGGTGCGCGTTCCCCCACCGCGGGATGGATGTCGCAGTCGATGCGCGTGGCCGCCATGGCGTTCCCCGGATTGATCTTCTTGTCGTCGTTGTTGGCGGCATCGCTGCCACGGATCGGACTGTGACGCCGATGGCGCGATCGTGCAAGCGGGTCCACGCGGGGCCGCCCTGCCCTGTGCGCGCATCCGCGCCTCACGCGAAGTTGCGGGATCGCGTGTGAATGGCGTCACCCCTTGAAGTCACGCGACATGCTAGCGATTCCGCGCCGCGGAAAGCGCGGGCACCGGGAGACGGGAATGAGACTGGGCCGATTGACGATCCTCGCATGTTCAATGTCGCTGGCCTCGTCGGCCACATGGGCTGCGCCTGCGACCAGCTCGGGCTCGGTCGCGCTGGCGCTCGCCGGCGTGGTGGCGCCCTACTCGCCGCTGCCGGCCAAGGAGAAGAAGGCGGTCGCCACATTCTTCAACGGCGACAGCAATGTCTCCTATGCCAGCAAGATCATCGTCACCGCCGACAAGGTGGTCTGCCGCGCCAGCAATGTCGACATCACCTCGCGTTCCTGCGCGCTGAGCTTCGGCGGCAACACCCACACCGTGAAGGGCAGCGAGGCCAACGCGGTCTTCGCGACCGTGGCGCTGGCCGGCGTGCCGCCCGACGGCGCCGCGGGCACGATCTACGAGGCGCTGTCGAAACTGTCCTGCACGCTGGATCCGAAGGTGATCAAGGACAAGGCCGGCGGCGGCGCCGACTGCAGCTTCGAGCCGGGAAACTAGTGCTACGAGACGAGGTCGAATAGCGACTGCGCCGGCGCTGCACTCCCTCTCCTTCTTCTTACGGGGCCCGCACGCCGGGCGAGGTGACACCGAATCGAGTGTTCGGCAAAAGCCTGCACTCACTCTCCCTGCACGGTGACGCCCAGCCTCGCCGCGACACGGCGCGCGGTTTCCTCCCGCTGCTCCGTGATCGCGCGCACAGCCTGGCGCGACTGCTGCAGGATCTCGGGTGGCGCGGTCTCCGGCGTGCCGCTGTCGAACGGCGGCTCCGGCGCATACACCATGTAGAGCTGGATCGCGCGCGCGGCATCGTCGCCGCGCAGTTCAGCCGCGAGCCGCAATGCGCCATCGATGCCTGCCGTGACTCCGGCGGCAAAGACGAAGCTTCCGTCCACCACCACGCGCTGGTTCACGGGCGTAGCGCCGAACAACGGCAGCAGATGAAACGACGCCCAATGCGTCGTCGCCCTGCGTCCCTTCAGCAGGCCGGCCGCTCCGCAGATCAGCGCGCCGGTGCAGACCGAGAAGATGCGGCATGCCCCCGCCGCCTGCCGGTTGATCCAGCCGAGCACCTCCGTGTCCTCCATCAGGGCTTGCTGACCAAAGCCGCCCGGCACATGCAGCACGTCGAGCGGCGGCGCATCGGCCAGCGTCGCATCCGGTGTCAGCCGCAATCCCTTGATGTCGCGGACGGGATCGGCGGTCTTGCCGTAGATGCGGTAGGTCGAATTCGGAATCCGCGACAGCACCTCGAACGGCCCGGTCAAATCGATTTGGTCGACGCCTTCGAACAGCAGCGAACCGATCCGCAGATGAACATCGTGAGCGATCATCGAACTTCCCTCGAACTTTCCTTGCGCTATGGACAAAGCGAATCTAGCGCGGCAGGTTTCGGCGATGACGCCAACCAGCCCACGTTTTTCGCCAAACCGCCGCCGCTCGATCGAAGTGCTGGCCTATCCGGCCGTGCAGTTGCTTGACGTCACCGGGCCATTGCAGGTGTTCGCGTCCGCCAATGCGCTGGCGGCCAAGGCAGGCAACGCCGAGCCATATGAAGTCCGCGTCGTTGCAAAGGATGGCTCACATGTCGAGTCGTCCGCCGGCGTCGGGCTCGCGGTGCATCCGCTGCCCGCGATCGGCAGCCCGGTCGACACGCTGGTGATTCCGGGCGGCGACGGCGTCAACGCCGCGGCGGCCGATGCCGTCCTGGTGGACTGGGTGCGCGAACGCGCCGGGCAGGCGCGCCGCACCGCATCGGTCTGCACCGGCGCGTTCCTGCTCGCCGCATCGGGCGTGCTCGATGGCCGGCGTGCCGCGACCCATTGGGGATTTTGCGCAGAGCTCGCCGAGCGTTTTCCCGATGTCCGCGTCGAGCCCGATCCGATCTTCGTGCGCGACGGTTCGTTCTGGACGTCGGCCGGCGTCACCTCCGGCATCGATCTGGCGCTGGCGCTGCTGGAGGAGGATCTCGGCCGCACGGCGGCGCTTGCCGTCGCCCGCTATCTCGTGGTGTTCTTCAAGCGGCCGGGCGGACAGGCGCAATTCAGCGAAATCCTGTCGCTGCAAGCAACCGACGACAGGTTCAGCGCGCTGCACGACTGGATCAGCAACCATCTCGCCGGCGATCTCTCGCTGTCGACGCTGGCGAAACAGGCCGGCATGAGCGAGCGCAGCTTCAGCCGCCATTACGCGGAAGCGACCGGCTTGACGCCGGCACGCGCGATCGAGCGGCTCCGGGTCGAGGGCGCGCGGCATCTGCTCTCGGAAACGCGCCTGCCGATCAAGCGCATCTCGCAGCGCTGCGGCTTCGGGTCCGAGGAGACGATGCGGCGCAGCTTCCTGCGCCTGCTGTCGACCACGCCGCAGGACTATCGCGCCAGGTTTGCGCTCTGACGTGCACGGCCGGCCGCGCGGTCGACGTGCAATGATTGACGCTCAGGCGAGACCGTCTCAGCCGTTCCAGGCATATTCCTGCAACGCCGCCTCCAGCGGCGGATTGGTGACGCTGCCGGTGTAGTTGGTGATGGTCGACGCCGCCACGATGGTGATCACCTCAAGCACGAGGTCCTTGTAGAACCCGGCTGCCAGGAATCGTTCGATCTCCTCGTCGTCGAGCCGCCCACGCTTTTCGATCAGCGACCGCGCCAGCGTCGAGAGCGCGCCGAGCGTCTTGTCGGCAGGCGAGCGGCCGGCACGCATCGCGTCGACATCGGCCGGATCGAGCCCAGCCTGCAAGCCGAGCGCGGAATGCAGCGCGACCGCCCAGGCGCAGCGATTGGTCACCGCGTCGGTGAGCAGCACGGTCTGGATCTGCTGCTCGGTGAAGCTGCCGCCGTGAACCTTGTCGAAGATGCCGATGAAGCTCTGGATCAGCACGGGCGAGGTCGCCATCGCCGCCGCAAGGTTCGGGATCATGCCAAACCGCGCCTCGACCTCGCGCAAAATAGGCCTCGAGGCTTCGGGGGCAGACTCGAGCGTATGGACAGGAAAACGCGCCATTGGAAATGCCTTTCGCGGTGTTGATTGAACCCGAGGCCTCCGGACGCAGCTGAGCTGTTGCGATCCACGCGCGGGCAACCGGATTCGATGCAGGCTATCTAGCCGCGCCCTGACGCGCGCGTTCGCCAAACTCCCCACATTCCGCGCCATCCAGGCGGCGGTGCGGGGCTCGCTGAGCTTCAGCTCCGTCCACTGTCATTGCGAGCGAAGCGAAGCAATCCATGTTTCCGCGCAACGGATAGATGGATTGCTTCGTCGCTGTCGCTCCTCGCAATGACGGTTGCAAGTCCCGCTTAGACCCCGGCGCGGTCCTTCACCCGCCGCGTCACGATCCCGAGCAGGCGGCCGAGCGTGCCGGCGGCGGGGCCCTTCTTGCGCGCCAGCGCCAGCGGCGCGACGAGGCCGGTGGCGCGGTCGAGGCGAAGATAGGACACGCCGGCGGTCTCGAGCCGCGCCATCGATTCCGGCACGATCGAAATGCCGAGCCCCGCCGCGACCAGGCTCAGCGTCGACACCATCCGCGTCGCCTCCTGCGCCACCTTCGGGCTGAAGCCCGCGGCGCGACAGGCCGCGATGATGCTGTCATAGAGGCCGGGCCCGGTCGGACGGCGATAGAGGATCAGCGGCTCGTCGGCGAGCGAGGCCAGCGAAATCCGCCGCCGCGTGTCCTTGCGGGCGCGCGGATGATGGTCCGGCAATGCGACCACCATCTCCTCGTCGAGCAGATGCGTGATCGTGAGATTCTCCAGCCGCTCGCTCGGCGCGCGCACGAATGCGGCATCGAGCCGGTCGGCCTCGACGGCTGCGATCAGCTCGCCGGTCGAGGCCTCCTCGAGCGACAGCGTGATCGCCGGCGCGCGCTCGCGCATTTCGCGCATCACGCCGGTGACGAAAGGATGGAAAGCGGCCGAAGAGGTGAAGCCGATGGCCAGCTGGCCCTCCTGGCCGCGGCTCGCGCGGCGCGCGGCCTCCACGGCGAGGTCGGCGTCGCGCAGGATCGCGCGCGCCTTGCCGACGAAGGCACGGCCGGCGGCGGTCAGCTCGACCCCGCGCGGCTGCCGGCGAAACAGCGGCGCGCCGATCGCGGCTTCCAGCGCGCGGATCTGCTGGCTGAGCGGCGGCTGCTGGATGCCGAGCCGCGCGGCGGCGCGGGTGATATGGCCTTCCTCGGCGACCGCGACGGCATAGCGGAGATGGCGCAGTTCGATCATCGGGCAATCCATATGCGATAGATATGCAAATTCCCGTATCCATATATTGGATATTTGGCACGCGGCCAACTAAAGTCGACTCAAGAACAAATCGAACCGGAGCCGCTCCGCCGATGGACGCCATCCCCGCCGCGCAAACCACCAAGCATGTCGCACCTGACGTCGGCGAGTTGTTCACGGGCTTCTTCATCCTCGGATTGACCGGCTTCGGCGGCGTGCTGCCGCTGGCGCGCCACATGATGGTGGAGAAGCGCGGCTGGCTCACCGGCGCGGAGTTCACCGACCTGCTCGGGCTGTGCCAGTTCCTGCCCGGCGGCAACATCATCAACATGTCGGTCGCGGTCGGGCTGAAGTTTCGCGGCATTCCCGGCGCGTTCGCGGCGATCCTCGGCCTGATCGCGGTGCCGACCGCGGTCGTGATCGGCCTTGGTGTGATCTATGGCCGCTTCGCCGACGACCCGGTCGTCCGTCATCTGTTCGGCGGGCTCGCCGCCGCGGCGGCCGGGCTCCTGATTTCCACGGCGATCAAGATCGCCTGGCCGCTGCGGCGCGATGTGCTCGGCCTCTTCATCGGCGCGCTGTGCGTGCTCGCTATTGCCGTGTTCAGATTGCCGCTGCTGCCGACCCTGTTGACGCTGGCGCCGCTCAGCATTGTCCTCAGGTCGAGGCAGGCATCATGAGCGCAACCCTCGTCACGCTCGCGCTGATCTTCGCCGAACTCTCGCTGCTCGCCTTCGGCGGCGGCAACACCATCCTGCCGGAGATGCAGCGTCAGGTGGTCGACGTCCATCACTGGATGACGGCGCAGGAATTCGGCGCGCTGTTCGCGCTGGCGCAGGCAGCACCCGGGCCGAACATGATGGTGGTGCCGCTGGTCGGCTGGCATGTCGCGGGTTTCTCCGGCGTGCTGGTGACATCGCTCGCCAAGTTCGGGCCGTCGTCGCTGGTGACGGGCTTCGCGCTGCGGCTCTGGGAACGCTTCAAGGACCGGCCCTGGCGCCGCACCGTGCAGGCCGGGCTGGTTCCGGTCACCGCCGGGCTCGTCACTGCCAGCGCCATCGTCATCACCCACGCATCGGCCTCGAGCTGGGGCACGATCCTGATCGCGGCAATGGTCGCGATCGCCACCACCACGACGCGCATCCATCCGCTTGTCGCGCTCGCCGCCGGCGCGGTGCTCGGCCTGTCCGGCATCGGACAGCCCTGACGCTCTGTCTGCGGCGATGGCGTCTCGTTCCACGCGGCGGTGTGCGCGCTTTCGCCGCAATGGATGCGCCGTCGCCAGCGGCTATGTTGATAATGCCATGATCGACACGCTCCGCATCGACACCCGTATTGCGCGCCGCGAATTGCGCGCCGGACGTCTGCACGCAGGCAATTCGCCGGCCGGCGATCGCACGCCGTCCGGATTCCTCGACGTCATCAAGATCATTTCAGTCCGTCGCGTCGCGAGATATCCGCGCGCCGGCGCTCGTGCGCCCCCGATCAACCGCAAAGATCAACCGATATGACCCGAACCATTCAGAACAGCTTTACCGCCCCGGCATTGCCGCCGATCGTGATCACCGCGAGCGAGGCGCATCGCCTCAGCGCGCTGGCCAATTCCAGCATGGCGGTGTTTCCCCGCGTCGCCCAGTTCCTCGCACGCGAGACGGACCGCGCCCAGCTGGTCGCCGACGATGCCGATCTGCATGACGTGGTCCGCATGGGCTCGCTTGTGCGCTACCGCGACGACGAGACCGGCGACGTCAGGGAGGTCATGCTCGTCTATCCGCACGAAGCCGACATCGCGCTGCGGCGCATCTCGGTGCTGACGCCGGTCGGTGCGGCGCTGATCGGATTGTCGGTCGGCCAGACGATCGATTTTCAGACGCCGAGCCAGCAGACGCGTTCGGTGACGGTTTTGGCCGTGACGCATGAGGGCTAGCGGCTTTACGCCGCCTGATGACACTGTCCCATCTCGATCCCGTGCCGGCGCCCGCGCGCGATGCCCTCGGCGATCGCCTTCACGACGATCTCGGCGTCTTCGGGGGAGAGATGATCGAGCGGCTGCCAGGCGCGCATGATGTCGCGTGCGCGATCGAGGTCGCCGTAGATTGCAAGGAGAGGAAGCGATTTGCTCGGCATGTCCGTTGCTCCCAACCGCAGCTGCGTGAGTCTACTCCATCTGGACAGGTCGAGCCATGCGTCCGGCAACCGCGATTGGGTGCATTGCAGATCGCCGATGCATGGCGAGGGCATTCCTGCCCCGCCGTCAACGCATTCGGTCACTCCGCGCCGGAGCCGCCCTGCACGATCTTCTCGTTCAGCTTCTGATCGACGGTCTCAACCGTGCGGTCGATCTCGGCGCTCGGCGTGCCGAGCTGATGCGAGATCAGCTTCACCAGCAGGTCGACGCGTTCTATGAAGGGCGCGCCGGCGGCGACCGCGCGGGCCGCCGATGACGGCTTGAGCAGGCTTTCCGCGGCCTTGGCGTATTTCGCGAACGGCACCTGGTCCGCGGGGTCGGCGCCGAGCTTGCGCGCGATGCCGTCGACGTGGTCGTAGATCGCCTGCGAGCGCGTCAGGTCGCCGTGCACGGCGTCGCGGATCGATTGCGGCTCCGTCGGCGTGATGCAGCGATAGTTGCCGGTCAGCAGCATCGACCACTTCGCCAGCGGCACGAACAGCGAATCGAACACCTTCAGCTTCACCGGAACGTCCTGGCCGTCGAGCGTCACCGCGTTGATGTCGGCTTCGAGCTCGCGCAGCACCTTGTTGTGCTTGTCGTCGGCGAAGGCGGAGGCCTTGAAGTTGGTCGGCAGGCCGACATGCAGCACATTGGCCTTCTCCTCCGGCGGACGGAAGGCCTGCGGATCGGGCGAGCACAGCGTGACGAGGCCCGGCTCGAAGCGCTCCCACACCTGCGCGTTGGTGTAGGCCTCCTCGAGGTCCATGCCGGCGAGTGCGGGGATCCGCTTCAGATACGGCAACGGCGGCATGTTCATGATCGACAGGCAGGGCAGCTTCGCCGCCGCGATCTTGATCATCAGCACGCGAACCGTGTGGTTGGTGTATTGCGGCTCCTGCATCGCAAGGCCGACCATGTCGTAGCGCGAGACGTCGACATCGGCAGGCATGACGGCGTCGAGCTTGCCCGGCAGATCGCGCGAGAAGATCGAGCGGTGCTCCTTCTCGTCGCGCAGCTTGATCCGCACCTCGGTGCCTTCGCGGTTGATCAGGTCGGCGGTGTTCTTCCGGCACACCAGGGACACGTTGTGACCCGCCATCAGCAGCTTGGTCCCCAGCAGGGAGCCGTAGGAGGCTCCCAAAATCAGAATGTTGCGCGCCATGCTCTCTCCAATAGCCCTCCTCACGAAAGGCTTGCTCTCCAAATCCTGTCCGAAGCTGCTGCCGAACCGATGCCCGGTCGATCTTGGCCGTCCCGCATCCACGGGCCGACGATCGCCATATCACCAGACAATCAAGATCAGCTGGTGTATGGTATGCCACCGTCTATCGCAGATCGACAAGCGGCTGCCAAGGGGATTATCTCGCGTGCGGATTTTCGTTCCGCGATCAGGAAGGGCATTCGAGCTTGCAAGTCGCCGCCGACCCGACGGATCGGGCTGAAGAAATCCTCGTCTCAGCTTCCCGGCTGTTTGCCCGCCACTCCTATGCCAACGTGACGATGGAGCAGGTCGCAGCATCGGTGCAGGCCGTGCCGGGCGCGCTGTACCACTATTTCCGCGACAAGGAAGATCTCATCTTCCACTGCTATCTGCGCGGCCTTGCGATCTATCGCCACGAAATCGAGGCGGCCGCCGAGCCCGGCATCGACGGGCTCGAGATAATCAGGCGCTTCGTGCGCGGCAGGCTGAGGCCCGAAGGCCAGCGCATGATCCTGTTCAGCGATATCGATGCGCTGGCCGCGCCCTACAGCAGCGAGGTCCATGCCAAGCGCTGGCAGAATGCCGCGCTGCTGGCGGACATCCTCGATCGGGGCGTGGCGGACGGCTCGATCGCCTGCGACGAGCCGCTGCTCACGGCGGTGGCGCTGATCTCCATCCTGGACTGGGTTCCGTTCTGGCTGTCCGAACGCGACTACTACACGCGGCAACAGGCGATCGATGCCATCGACGACATCATCACGCATGGCGTCTACCGGCGCGAGATCGCGCTTCCCAAAATGCCCGAGCCGCTCAGCCTCGCCCCTTTCTCGAGGCTCGCACAGCGTTGAACAAGCGGGCCGCCAAGTTCGACAGGATGCTGTCGATTGCTTCCGACAGCTTCAACCGAAGGGGCGCCTCGGGCACGTCGCTCGAGAGCATCGCCGTAGATGCGGGCATGACGCGCGCCGGCATCTACTATCACTTCAGTGAAAAGGAGAGCCTGCTGCTGGCCTGCCTGCGACGCGGGCTCGCCGGCGAGGTCAGCATTCGCGAGCATCTGCAAGAGCACAGCCTTGGAGCATTCGATCACATCGTTCAGCGAATTCGCCTGCTGTTGATGCTGCACGACACGCCCTGCGGCCCAAAGGCGACCTACCACAACATCAACTATCTCAACGACGCAGACCGAAAAGCCTATGTCGGAGACGTGCTGGCGACGATCCGACAAGACCAGAACAGCTATCAGCGCTGGGTCGACGAGGGCCGTTTCCGCCGCATCGATACCTATTTCGCGGAGCGCATTCTCACCGGAATGGGCCACTGGTATCCGATCTGGTTCAAGACCAGGCGTGACTGGTCTCCAGCCGAGATCGCCGATCATTTCGCGCGGCTGTTCCTCGCGGGCCTCAAGCCGCGCCGACATCCAGGCTAGATCCGCCACGGTAGCGATCCCGGTTTCCCCTTCCCCCTGAAAGGGGGAAGGTCGGGATGGGGGTCAGCCGCAGGCGACGCTCCAAGTGGAGACAGCCGATCCCCACCCGCTTCGCTCTAACGAGCGAAGCGACCTCCCCTTTTCAAGGGGAGGTTTTGGAGACGGACGACGCCGGTTCGGAACCGAGAATAAGCTTGAGCCCCATCCAAAAGTTTACCTGCAATTCAAAACTGCGCCCGATTCCGGCGGCATATGGCCTATAACATCATAATACCTTCTGCTAAAACTTGACGCAGTATTCAAAGCGAAAGTTGCGAAGGCTCGGCGATTGGGGTTATGAGACGGCCTCGATCGCTAAAGATCAAGAAACACGAGCAAGGGAGAACGCAGGATGCATAGGCTGATCGTTGCCGCCGCGGCAGCGCTGACGGTGTTGGGAGGCGCGGCGTCCGCGCAGGAATCCATCAAGATCGGCTATATCGATCCGCTCTCCGGCGGCGGCGCCAGCGTTGGCGAAGGCGGCCTGAAGACGTTTCAGTATCTCGCCGACGAGTTGAACGCCAAGGGCGGCATCCTCGGCCACAAGGTCGAGATCGTCCCACTCGACAACAAGACCAATCCGCAGGAAAGCCTGGTGCAGGCGCAGAAGGCGGTCGACGCCGGCGTCCACTACATCACCCAGGGCAACGGCTCGTCGGTCGGCGCGGCGCTGGAAGACTTCGTCACCAAGCACAATTCGCGCAACCCCGGCAAGGAAGTGCTCTACTTCAACTACGCCGCGGTCGATCCGGCGATGACCAACGAGAAGTGCAGCTACTGGCACTTCCGCTGGGATGCGAACTCGGACATCAAGATGGAAGCGCTGACCAACTACATGAAGGGCCAGCCGTCCATCAAGAAGGTCTACCTGATCAACATGGACTATTCGTTCGGCCAGTCGGTGCGCACCACGGCGCGCAAGATGCTGGGCGAAAAGCGGCCGGATATCCAGGTCGTCGGCGACGAACTGCACCCGATGCTCAAAGTCACCGACTTCTCGCCCTACATCGCCAAGATCAAGGCGTCCGGCGCCGACACCGTCGTGACCGGCAACTGGGGCCAGGACTTCGCGCTGCTGCTGAAGGCGGCGGCTGACGCCGGCCTCAAGGTCAACTGGTACACCTATTATGCCGGCGGCGCCGGCGGACCGACCGCAGTCAAGCAGGCCGGCCTCGAGGGCCAGGTGTTCCAGATCAGCGAAGGCGTCCCGAACTCCGGCAACAAGGCGGCGATGGATTTCGAGAAGGACTTCCGCGCCAAGACCGGCATTTCCGTCTGGTATCCGCGCGCGGTCAACGAGATGCGGATGTTCAAGGCGGCCGCCGAGAAGGCCAATTCGATCGATCCGGTGAAGGTCGCGGCCGCACTCGAAGGCATGAAGTTCGAAGTGTTCGACGGCGGCGAGGGCTTCATCCGCAAGGACGACCACCAGTTCTTCCAGCCGATCTACATCTCCTCGTTCGGCGCGCTGGCCGACAAGACCAAGGAGCCGTTCGACGAGGAAAACACCGGCTGGGGCTGGCGCATCGTGTCCAAGATCGACACCGCGCAGACGATGCTTCCGACGACCTGCAACATGAAGCGGCCCTGATCGGCCGCCTCGGTGATTCCGGGGCGGTCCGCAGGACCGAACCCGGAATTTCGACATTCCGGGTTCGATGCTTCGCATCGCCCGGAATGACGGGCAAGCTCCTTTCCTTCGACAGGTCTGATTACGTGAACCGTTCCAGTCTCAAGCGAGTGCGCCGTGGCTGAGCTGATCGTCATCTCGACGCTCAACGGCGTCCTGTTCGGCATGCTGCTGTTCCTGTTGTCCAGCGGGCTCACCGTCATCTTCAGCATGATGGGCGTGCTGAACTTCGCGCATGCCAGCTTCTACATGCTAGGCGCGTTCTTCGGCTTTCAGCTCACCCGCTGGATCGGATTCTGGCCGGCCCTGGTGCTGGCGCCGCTGCTGGTCGGCGCGGTCGGCATGGCGGTCGAGCGCTACGGTCTGCGCAACACCCACAAGCACGGCCATGTCGCCGAACTGCTGCTGACCTTTGGTTTAGCCTTCGCGATCGAAGAGATCGTCTCGATGATCTGGGCAAGAGCCCGGTCGACTACCGCGTCCCGGCGGCGCTCGACTTCCCGGCCTTCACCGTGTTCTCCACCAATTACCCCGCCTACAAGATCTTCATGCTGGTGATCTCGGTCGTGATCTTCATCGCGCTGCTGGTCACCTTGAAGAAGACGCGCGTCGGCCTGATCGTGCAGGCCGCGCTGACCCATCCGAGCATGGTCGGCCATCTCGGCCACAATGTCGGACGCGTGTTCATGCTGGTGTTCGGCGTCGGCAGCGCGCTTGCGGGTCTCGCCGGCGTCATCGCCGGTCCCTCGCTGGTGACGCAGTCCGATATGGCTGCACTGCTCGGCCCGATCCTGTTCGTCGTCATCGTGTTCGGCGGCCTCGGCTCGCTGCCCGGCGCCTTCATCGCATCGCTCCTGATCGGCTTGATCCAGACCTTTGCAGTCGCGCTCAATGGCTCGCTCGCCAGCGTGTTCGGCCCGCTCGATCCGAGCCTCGGCCCCTCGCCGCTCACCGACATCTGGAACGTTACGATCGCGCAGATCGCGCCGATCCTGCCCTATGTGCTGCTGGTGCTGGTCCTGATCTTCCGCCCCATGGGCCTATTGGGGACGCGCGAGTCATGAGCAACGCTTCCACGCCCTCCATCGCTGCGGCCAAGCAGGAGCCCGGCAGCGCCCTGAGCTTCTATGGTGTCTGGCTGCTCGCCGCGGTCGCGCTCGTCGTGCTGCCGCTGGTGTTCGGCACCGGCGGCTCGCTGACCTCGTTCAGCCTGATCGGCATCGCGATCATCTTCGCGCTGTCCTACAACATCCTGCTTGGCCAGACCGGGCTGCTGTCGTTCGGACACGCGGTGCAATACGGCCTCGGCGGCTTCCTCGCCGTGCATGTCATGAACGCGGTCGCGAGCCACAACTGGCCGATCCCGCTGCCGGTGATCCCGCTGGTCGGCGGCATCGGCGGCATGGCGTTCGCCCTGCTCGTCGGTTGGGTGATGACCAAGCGCGCGGGCACCGTGTTCGCGATGATCTCGCTCGGCATCGGCGAGCTGGTCGCCTCGTCGTCGCTGATCCTGCGCAGCGTGTTCGGCGGCGAATCCGGCATCACCACCGACCGCACCTCGCTGATGCCGATGTTCGGCTGGACTTTCGGGCCGCAGATCCAGGTCTATTACCTGATCGCGTTCTGGGTGATGGTGTCGGCGATCGCGATGTATGCGCTGACCCGCACGCCGCTCGGGCGGATCTGCAACGCGGTGCGCGACAACCCGGAGCGCGTCGAGTTCATCGGCTACGATCCGCATGTGGTGCGCTATCTCGCCTACATGTTCGCCGGCTTCTTCGCCGGCATCGCCGGCGGACTCGCCGCGATCAATTTCGAGATCGCCAACTCGGCCTATCTCGGCGCGACGCAATCGGGCCTCGTGCTGTTCTCCGCGTTCATCGGCGGCACCGCCTATTTCTTCGGTCCGATCCTCGGCGCCATCCTGGTGACCTATCTGCAGCTCGGGCTGACCAGCGTCACCTCGGTCTGGCAGCTCTATTTCGGCATCATCTTCATCGGCATCGTGATGTTCGCGCCCGGCGGCATCGCCGGCATCCTGATGAAGCACCGTCCGCTGATCCGCGCCGGGACGTTCGGCACCGTGATCCCGTCCTATCTGGTCGCGGCGATCCCGACGCTGGCGCTGGCGCTCGGCATCATCCTGACCATCGAGACCGTTGCGCGCTTCTCGGGCGGCGACGCGATCAACCTGCTCGGCATCCCCTTCGTCGCCACGGCGCCGACGACCTGGGCGGCCGCGGCGGTCCTGCTCGTCGGCGGCTTCCTGGTGGCGCGCATCACCTGGCGACGCGTTGCGAAAGCCTGGGACCGCGCCGCGACGGTGGCCCGTGACCGGGGGTATCTCGCATGACCGCAGCCATCCAAGTCAACGCCGTCGAGAAGAGCTTCGGCAATGTCGCCATCATCCGCGATCTCAATCTCAGCGTCGCCAAGGGCGAGCGTCACGCCATCATCGGCCCGAACGGCGCCGGCAAGTCGACGACGTTCAACCTGATCAGCGGCCACATCAAGCCGACCTCGGGCGAGATCCGCCTCAACGGCGAGGTGACCTCGGGCTTGCGGCCGTTCGAGATCAACCGGCGCGGGCTGTCGCGCTCGTTCCAGGTCACCAACGTGTTCGCCCGCATGACGGTGTGGGAGAACGTCCGCTGCGCCGTGCTGTGGGCGACCGGCCACCGCTACGCGTTCTGGAAGAACGTCGACAATCTGCCCGAGGTGAAGCAGCGCACCGCGCAGATCCTCGACGACATCCATCTCAGCCACCGCCGCGACGTGCCGGCGGGCCTCTTGACCTATGCCGAGCAGCGCGAGCTCGAGATCGGCATCACGATCGCGGGCGGCGCCAGCGTCATCATGCTGGACGAGCCGACCGCGGGCATGAGCCACGCCGAGACCGAGCGCGCCGTCGCACTGATCCGCCGCCTCACCGAGGGACGCACGCTGGTCATCGTCGAGCACGACATGAGCGTGGTGTTCGGCCTCGCCGACCGCATCTCGGTGCTGGTCTACGGCCACATCATCGCCTCCGGCACGCCGGAGGAGATCCGCGGCAACCCGAAGGTCAAGGAAGCCTATCTCGGCGAGGAGATCGACTGATGCTCGAGGTCAGGAATCTTCACGCCTATTACGGCAAGAGCCACATCCTGCAGGGCGTCGATCTCGACATCGCGGCCGGCGAGGTGGTGAGCCTATTGGGGCGCAACGGCGTCGGCCGCTCCACCACCGTCAAGGCGATCATGGGCGAGGTGCCGCCGCAGGGCACCATCCGCTTCAAGGGCCAGGACATCGCAGGCCTGCCGAGCCACAGGATCGCCCGCCTCGGGCTCGGCTATGTGCCCGAGCATCGCGACATCTTCCCGAGCCTAACGGTTCGCCAGAACCTGATCCTCGGCATCAAGGACCCGCGCCGCCCCGGCAAGTGGCGGCTGCAGGAGATGCTCGACATGTTCCCGAACCTCGCCGCGCGCGCCGACACGCCGGCGGGCGTGCTGTCGGGCGGCGAGAAGCAGATGCTGACCACCTGCCGCACGCTGCTCGGCGACCCCGAATTGATGATGATCGACGAGCCGACCGAAGGTCTCGCGCCGCTGATCGTCCAGCAGGTCGGCGAATTGATCGCGCGGATCGCCAAGGCCGGCGTCGCGATTCTCCTCGTCGAGCAGAAGCTGTCGATCGCGATGAAGATCTCGAACCGGGTCTACATCATGGGCCACGGCCGCGTGGTGTTCGAAGGCACCCCCGACCAGCTCAAGAGCAATGCCGCCGTTCGCGAGGAATGGCTCGAGGTGTGAGGCGGGTGACGGCGGATCGACGAAGCAATCGAACGTCGGGTAGCAGCGCCGTCAGTCAGCTCGCGAACACGACCCAGACCAGCGCGACCAAGAGACTGTGGAAACAAACTATCGAAGCCAGGAATAGCCAGTCGTCCCCGGTCATGGGGCCGAAAACCACGGCCGAAGCGCGGCGACAGCGACATGCGAGCTGGGACAAGAAGTTCGACTGCATGGGACTGCCCTAGCGGAGTAGCTCCGCCAGGTCTTGCTAGTCTGTGCCAGCTAGTTGAGAGCTGGTGTCAGCCCATCACCGATCGCCATTCGAGCTGCGATAGGCCCTCGGCGTGAGGCCGGTCCAGCGGACGAACGCATGTGTGAAGGAAGAGACCTCGCTGTAGCCCAACAGCCATGCGATCTTGGAAATCGGCAGCTCCTCATCTTCGAGGTAATGGCGGGCAAGGGCAATTCGAAACGCCTTGAGAACGTCTGAGAAGTCCACCCCCTCCGACGACAACGCGCGAGCCAGAGTTCTCCGGCTCATGCCAAGACGACGCGCGACCGCCTCGGCATTGGCTTTGCCGTGCGGAAGCAACTGGGCGATGTGTCCTTCGACGCGAGACCGCACGCTGCTTCGTCTTGGTGCCCGGTTACGAAGCGCTTCGTCGGCATATTGGAGCAACATCCTGTTGAGATGCAGATCGGCACCCACGACAGGCAATGCGCCGATCCGGGACGGAAACAAAAGCTCGTCGCTGTCCGCTGCAAATTCGATCTCGCATCCGAGAAGAGATCGCACATCCGACGGCGTTTCCCGTCTGGAGTGCCTCAGCTTGATTTGCTTCGGGACCAGCCTGCCGTCAGTCAGTGCGCGGCAAATACGGATCAGCGCAACCAGCCAGAATTCCGCATGGTGACGATCCGACGACCGATCGATGTTGACATATTCGAACCCGATGGCGAATCCGCGATCGACAGAACTCCGCAACCGCACACCCTCGTTGTTGATCGCGCAGTAGCGTCCGCCGATTTGCAAGGCGTCAACGAGATGCTCCGATGAAGCCATGACGTAGTACAGAAGCCCGATCTCGCCCAGCTCGAAGCCTTGAGCCAGATGGAGTCCGAAGCAGTCGTCCTGCAATTCCCTTGCGGCGAGTTCGAGCAGCCTGACCTGCGCTCGTGCATCGATGCGGCGCTTGCGGTCCTCGACGTCGTCGATTGCCAGGCCTGCAGCTGACACGATCGGGGCCGGATCAACCTGCGCATCGCGCAGCCGGGCACATGCGAGACGCGCGATTCCCCCGGCAGAGCTCGGTATCGACGGTAAGGCGCTAGCAACGCGTGTGGCGGCTTTCATTCGGCACCGAACTGTGTTCGTGGCTCAACGTCGGGAGCTTCCGGGATCGTATCTTGACCTATGTCAAACGAGCTCATGGGTTCGAGGCATCCGGTCTGACACCATCTCGCAATTTAACGACCCAGGATCACAAGACGCAACGGACGCAAATCGTCTAGCCGATTGCTTCGCGGCCACTCCATTTCTGCCCTGAAACGACGGCAGTCAGCTTCCAATGGGCCCGCGCAGGGGCGAACTCGTCATGGGCTTGGTCAAGCATGCAAATTCGCTGGGACAGGCGATTGGCGCCGAAGCGACCAGCCATATGAGCTAGATCGTGGTTGGACAAACACCTGCCCAGCATAGCGGCATTCATCGTTCAATTCATTACACGATCATTGAAGGCGAGACTGCGGGCACCTGGCGTTACTCGTTCTCCATCGGCGATCGCAACTACTCGGGAACGGTTCGGGCGGTCCTTGGATTGCTGGCGGCACGCCGCGTAAGGATGAAGATCGATCGGGTGTTAAGGCAAAACGCGTCAATTGATCATCAAGGCCGGCAGCGGCCGGAGAAAGAGGTCGAGACGCCCGCTCCGCTCGTCCCACCGGCCGATCCCAAGGACTAGCGCGGCTGCGTAGCTGCGCTAGTCCGGCCGGAGCAACGCCACCACGTCGCCCGCGCGCAGCGTCTGGCCGGGTTTCACCGGCACCGAAGCGATGCGCCCTGCCGCGGGTGCGTGCACGGAGATTTCCATCTTCATGGACTCGATGATGGCCAGTACGTCGCCGGCCGCGACCTTGGCGCCTTCCTCGACCAGCACCTTCCAGATATTGCCGGGCACTTCGGAGAACGCGCCGATCTGACCGTCGGGAATCCCCGTCGCGGCGGCTGCCGCATCGATCGTTTCAGCCGGCGCCTCGTCGAGCTTCATCTCGCGCCAGCGCTGGCGCTCGGCGTCGAACGCGGCCTGCTGCGTTGCCTTGAACGCGGCGATCGATGGCTTGGCGTCGGCCAGTGTCCTGGCGTAGTCGGCGTAGGAGAACTCGCCCTCGTCGATCCTGATGTCGTATTGGCCATGCGGGAACGCGGCGCGGGCATCGAGCAGTTCATCGGCGTCGACCGGGAAGAAGCGGATCTTGTCGAAGAACCGCAGCAGCCAGGGATGGCCGGGCTCGAACACCCGCGTGGCGCGCCAGGTGTTCCAGACCTGGATGGTGCGGCCGAACAGCTGGTAGCCGCCCGGCCCTTCCATGCCGTAGATGCACATATAGGCGCCGCCGATGCCGACCGCGTTCTCCGGCGTCCAGGTCCGCGCCGGGTTGTACTTCGTGGTCACCAGCCGATGCCGCGGGTCGAGCGGCGTCGCCACCGGCGCGCCGAGATAGACGTCGCCGAGGCCGAGCACGAAATAATCCGCGTCGAACACGATGCGGCGGACATCGTCCTCGCTCGCAAGTCCGTTGATGCGCCGGATGAACTCGACATTCGACGGACACCATGGCGCATCGGCGCGCACCAACTCCTGATATCTGCGCATCGCAAGCTCGGCCTGCGGATCGCGCCACGACAGCGGCAGATGCACGGTGCGGCTCGGCACCCGCATCGCGTCGACCGGCGGCAATTCGCGCTCGATCCGCCTGAGCACGTCGAGCAGCTTCGTTCGCGACAACGCGGTGCCGTCATAATGGATCTGCAGCGAGCGGATGCCGGGCGTCAGATCGATCAGGCCACTGAGCTTCGCCTCTTCCAGCGCCTGCGCCAGCACATGCACGCGCAGCCGCAGCGCGATGTCGAGCTCCATCGGACCATACTCGACCAGCAGATCGTCGTCGCCGGCGCGGCGATAGACCACCGGAATCGGGCCGTCGTCATTCCGACCGACGATCGCCGATCCGAGCTCAGGCGCGCGCAGCACCGTGGGGCCGGCCACCGGATCGTCGCGTTTGACCGGCACGAAGCGGACGGTGTCGCCCGGCCTGAGCTGGCCGACCTTCCATAGCTCGTCGCGGGCGACCACGGCCGGACAGACGAAGCCGCCGAGGCTCGGTCCGTCGGGCCCGAGAATGATCGGCATGTCGCCGGTGAAGTCGATCGAGCCGACCGCATAGGCGTTGTCATGGATGTTCGACGGATGCAGCCCGGCCTCGCCGCCGTCGGCGCGCGCCCAGCGCGGCTTCGGCCCGATCAGCCGCACGCCGGTGCGGGCGCTGTTGAAATGCACCTCGTAGCTCGCCGCGAACAGCGTCTCGATATCCTCGTCGAGGAAGAAATCCGGCGCGCCGTGCGGGCCGTAGACGACGCCGATCTGCCACGCCGATGTGAGTTGCGGCCGCTCGTGTTCCGTGGCGCGCCGCGGCGCCGCAAGGCCCGATGGCTCGGCACCGATATGCAAGACGTCGCCGGCCTTCAGCGATCCCGTCGCATGGCCGCCGAACGCGCCGAGCGCAAACACGGCACGCGACCCGAGAGTTTCGGGCACGTCGATGCCGCCGCGCACGGCGAGATAGGTGCGCTGGCCCGGGCCCTTGATGCTGCCGATCACGAGCGTCTGGCCGGCGCGTATCGCGAGCGGCTCATCGTAGGCGACATCAGCGCCGTCGAGCGATGCCTTCATCTGCGCGCCCGACAGCGCGACGATCGTATCGGTGTTGAAGCGCAAGGTCGGCCCGTTGACCGTCAGCTCCAGTGCGGTCGTCGTCTCCGGATTGCCGACCAGGCGATTGGCGAGGCGGAACGACCGCTCATCCATCGGGCCGCTCGGCGGTACGCCGACATGCCAGAGATGCAGCCGGCCGGGCAGTTCCTGCACCCCGCTTTGCGCCCCCGGCGCGACCACGTCGAGGGTGCGCGGGCGATAGGCGAATTCGCCAAGCACACTGGTCGCCACCTGGCCGCTGCGGAACACGTCGGAGGCTGCGATGGCACGGAGATAATCCAGATTGGTCTCGATGCCGGCGACGACCGTATCGTCCAGCGCTTTCGAAAGCCGCGCGATCGCGGCCTCGCGCGTCTCGGCTGAAACGATGATCTTGGCCAGCATCGGATCGTAGAACGGCGACACCTCGGTGCCGGTCTCGATCCAGCCGTCGATCCGCGCATCCGGCGAAAAGCTGACCTGCGTCAGGCGGCCCGCGCTCGGGCGAAAGCCCGCGCCCGGATTCTCGGCATAGAGCCGCACCTCGATCGCAGCTCCCTTTGGCGTGAGCGCGCCCGCCTGGCCGAGCACGTCCTCGCCGGCCGCCTGCCGGATCATCCATTCGACGAGGTCGACGCCGGTGACCTGCTCGGTGACGGGATGCTCGACTTGGAGACGGGTGTTCACCTCGAGGAAGTAGAAATCCTCGCGCTCGACGTCGTAGATGAACTCCACCGTGCCGGCAGATTCATAAGACACGGCCTTGCCGAGCGACACCGCGGCCGCATGCAGCCGCCGGCGGATGTCGGCGGACAGCCCCGGCGCGGGCGTCTCCTCAAAGACCTTCTGGTTGCGCCGCTGCAGCGAGCAATCGCGTTCGCCGAGGGCCACCACGCCGCCCTTGCCATTGCCGAAGATCTGCACCTCGATATGGCGGGCACTGGCGACGAACCGCTCGAGATAGACCCGGGCGTCGCCGAAGCTTGCCCGCGCCGTGCGCTGCACCAATTCGAAACGCTCGCGCAGTGTCGCCATGTCGTGGCACAGCTGCATGCCGATGCCGCCGCCGCCCGCCGTGCTCTTCAGCATCACCGGGAAGCCGATCGTTTCGGCCTGCTGCACCGCCTCGTCGATCGTCTCCAGCAGGCCGGAGCCCGGCAGCAGCGGCACGCCGCTGCGCTCGGCGATCTCCCGTGCCTTGTGCTTGAGGCCGAAGGCGTCGAGATGCTCAGGCCGCGGCCCGATGAACTTGATGCCGTGCCCGGCGAGCCGTTCGGCGAAACGGCGGTTCTCCGACAGGAAGCCGTAGCCGGGATGCACCGCCTGCGCGCCGGTCGCAAGGCACGCCGCCATGATCGCATCGACGTTGAGATAGCTCTCCGCGGCGGGCGCCGGACCGATCCGCACCGCCTCGTCGGCGTCGAGCACCGGCCGGGTGAAACGGTCGGCGTCGGAATAGACCGCGACCGAAGAGATGCCCATGCGGCGCAATGTTCTGCCGATCCGCCCGGCGATCTCGCCGCGGTTGGCAATCAGGACCTTGCTGAACATACCTCACGCCTCCGGCTCGAAGATCGTCACCTGAACCGGCGTCGGAAAGAATCCGTTGCAGGGGTTGTTGATCTGCGGACAGTTCGAGATCAGGCACAGCACGTCCATCTCGGCGACCAGCTCGATGGCGTCGCCGGGCCTGGAGACGCCGTCGACCACGGTGAAATTGCCGGCGGGATCGATCGGCACGTTCATGAAGAAGTTCAGATTCGGCACGATGTCGCGCTTCGACATGCCGTATTTCGCGGCTTCGATCACGAAATTCTCGCGGCAGGCGTGCTGATAGCGGGTCTGGTGCCCGAACCGCACGGTGTTGCTCTCACAGGAGCAGGCGCCCGCCGATGTGTCGTGCAGGCCGCAACTGTCTGCCGTCACGCGCAGCATCACGCGGCCTTCGTTGGACATGATCCTGGTGCCCAGCCCGACATAGGCCGAGCCCTGCGCGCGCAGCGTATCCTGGCCGCTGTAGCGCTCGCCGAAATCACTGGCGCAATAGAACAGCGTGTCGACCGCCTGCTGGCCATGGCTATCGGTGATCCGCAGCGTCTGCCCCTTGCGGATGATCGCCGACCACGGCTTGCGCGCGGGAATTTCGACATCGAGAACGATGCGGCCGGCGGTGCGAACAGGTTGCATGGTCATCGCACGGCTCCTTCCAGGGCTTCGCCGAGATACAGCGCATTGTTCTCGTAGGCGCGGGCCGCTTCCGCGGTCGCAGTCCGGCACAGATCGTCGGCCGCCGGCGCGGCCGCGCGGTAGCGCACGATCTCCACGCTCGCCTGCGGATAGATTTTGGCGGGATCGAGCGGATGCGGGCAGTTCGACAGCGCGATCAGAAGCTCCATCTCCGCGCGCAGATCGACGAAATCGCCCTGCTGCCGCCGCTGCTCCGACCAGACAAACTTGCCGTCGGCGTCGATCGCGACCGGTGCGAAGAAGCTGACGCAGGGATGCACGTCGCGGCGATCAAGGCCAAGCTTGGCTGCGGCGAGAATGAAATTGTCGCGCGTGTTGCGGAAATTCCCGTCGCCGTATTTGGCCATGTTGGTCGCCGCGGTCGAGCCGCCGACCACGGCATCATGTGCGGCGCTGCTGTCCTCAGTGACGCCGAGCAGCGCGCGCCCCATGTCGGACAGCAGCACCCGCCCCTTCTGCAACCGCGCCGCCCACTGCACCTTGATGGTGTCGGCGTGGTTGAGCCGTTCGGTGGTGTCGGCACTGTTCCAGGCGAGCAGGCTGACGGTCGACGTCCCCGACGTGTTGACGATGCGCAGCGTGTCGCCGCGATTCAGCCGCGTGGTCCAGTACCAGCCGGATGGGATCGTCTCGCGGTGAATGACAGTGTCGGCATCGATCGACGCGGCGTCGCGCGCAGTCGGCGCCGGCAGTGCCCGCGGCGCGTGCTCCTGCCCCGCCGCCTTCAGCTCGTTATACCGCCGGGTATGCGCCGCGATCTCGGCCTTTTGTTCCTCTGACAGGATCATGGTTGCTCCTTCAAGACGAGAGCGCCGGGCCGTCCCGGCTGATGCTCCTTGCCTGACCGGGTCGTCCCGGTCGGAGCTGGTTGAACTGACGACCGCAGCTCCGCACTGCGGCGCGGAAAGATCTCGAGGTCGCGCGACACCGTGGCGCCGTAGCGCTCGCGCTCCTCGGGGCGGTTGCGCTGCCGCTCCAGCGCGATCACGCGCGTCGCGAGTCCGAAGGCTTCACTGAGGTCATGCGTCACCATCACGACCGTCAGATGGGTCTCGTTCCAGAGCCGCTTCATCAGAAGGTGAATGTCGGCGCGGATTCCGGGATCGAGCGCACCGAACGGCTCGTCGAGCAGCAGGATCTTCGGCCCGCGCATGATCGCCTGCGCCAGCGCGAGCCGCTGCTGCATGCCGCCCGACAAAGCGGACGGATATTTGATCTCCTGGCCGGCGAGCCCGACCTCGGCGAGCAGCTTCATCGCTTCGTCGGCGGCGGCGCGGCGCGCGGCGCCGAACAGCCGGCCGGTGAATTTCGGCGTCGCGCAGTTCGCGCCCGAGCATGACATTCTGCAGCACTGTGAGATGCGGAAACACCGAGTAGCGCTGGAACACCACGCCGCGGTCGGCGTCCGGCTCGCCGGGCAACGGCTTGCCGTCGACCAGGATCTGGCCGCGGGTCGGCTGCTCCTCGCCGAGCAACATGCGGAGCAGCGTGGTCTTGCCGCAGCCGGACGGGCCGACCAGCGCAATGAAGGCGCGCGGCTCGACCTCCATCGTGATGCGCTCGAGCACGATGTGGTCGCCATATTCCTTCCAGACGTCGTCGAAGCGGATCGTGCTCATTCCGCCCTCACCGAGGCAAACCACGGAAACAACCTTCGCTGCGTGACGCGCAGGCCGACATCGATCAGGAACGCCAGCAGCGTGATCCAGGCGACGTAGGGGATGATGACGTCCATCGCGAGATAGCGGCGCACCAGGAATATCCGGTAGCCGAGCCCGGAATCGGAGGCGATCGCCTCGGCTGCGATCAGGAACAGCCACGCCGGCCCGAGCTGCAGGCGCAGCACGTCGATCAGCCGCGGCAGGGTTTGCGGCATCGCGACGCGCAGCGCGATCTGCCAGGTCGAGGCGCCGAGCGTCTGTGCCTTGACGATCTGCTCGCGCGGCAGCTCCTGCACCTTCATGGCGAGATCGCGGATCATGCAGGGCAGCGTCCCGATTACGATCAGCGCAATCTTGGAATTCTCCCCGAGCCCCATCACGATGAACAGGATCGGCAACAGCGCCAGCGGCGGCACCATCGAGGTGACAGACACGAACGGCCCGAGCAGGGCGTTGGCGCCCGGCAACAGCCCGATCACGATGCCGAGCACCAGCGCAGCCACCGTCGAGATCGCCAGCGCCGAGCCCAGCCGCCCCAGGCTGGCGACCGTGTCGGAGGCCATCAGATAGCCGCCGGTACGCGGGTCGACCTCGAACGCCATCTGCTTGACCGCCTGCACCATGCTCGGCAGTGCCGGCAGCAGCTTGTCGTTCGTGTTCTGCGCGAGCCGCGCGCTGGAGCCGGCGAAGTAGGCGATTGCGACCAATACGAACGGCAGCGCGAGCAGATAGAACCGCGTCTGCCGTCCCGGCCGTATGTTCACAAGTCGCATGGGCTGCTCCTGCTTGGGGCGACGCGCTGCGCGTCCGAGCTTGGCGTCAGAGCTTGCCCTTGGCGGCCTCGTCCATGTAGGTCGGGTCGAAGCGCAGCTTGACGTTCGACTTGTCGCCGAGCACCGACTTGTCGGCGAGCTCGATGCCGACCGCGTCGGCCGACTTCGCGCCCTTGCCGAGCAGGTCCTTCTCGAACAGGAACTTGCGCACCCGATCCATGGTCACGCCGACGCTCTGGCTGCGCGTGAAGGCTTCGGCGTCGGTCGCCCTGTCGAACAGTTTTGTGGTCGAGAGCTGGCTGTCGAAGCCGGCGAGGTCGGTGCCGGAGGCCTTGGCCATCGCCTCCTTGGCGGCCTTCGCCGCGGCATCGTTCGCCGTCATCTTGGACAGCGTCTCGTACCAGATGCCGACCAGCGCCTTGGCGAAATCCGGATTGTCCTTGGCGACTGCGGTGTTCACCACCATCAGGTCCATGATCTCGCCGGGGATCTGCGAGGAATCGAACACCTTCTTCGCATCGGGCGAGCCGAGGATTTCGGTTACGATCGGATTCCAGGTCACCACCGCACTGACGTCAGGCGTCTTGTAGGCGGCGGCGATATCGGCGTCGGAGGTGTTGATGACCTTGACGTCCTTCTCGCTCAGCTTGCTGGTCTCGAGCGCGCGCGCCAGCAGATAATGCGACACCGAGAACTCGACCAGGTTGACGGTCTGGCCCTTGATCGCGGCGAGATCGGTCTTGTTCTTCAGGATCACCGCGTCGTTGCCGTTGGAGAAATCGCCCATCACGACCGCGGTGGTGTCGACGCCGCCGGCGGCCGGAATCGAGAGTGCGTCCATGTTGGTGATGGTGACGGCGTCATAGCCGCCGGCGGTGTACTGGTTGATCGATTCGACGTAGTCGTTGAACTGCTTGACCTCGATCGCGATGCCGTATTTGTCGGCCCATTTCTTGACGATGCCGGTGTCGGCCGCATAGCCCCACGGCATCCACCCGACATAGATCGACCAGGCGACCTTGAAGCTTTTCTTCGGCGCGGCGTCGGCCGCAGGCGCAGCCGCCAGCACGACCGCGCAGCCGATGACAACAGAGCGAAGGAAGAAAACGAATTTGTTCATTGCCGATCCCTCTTGCGAAATTTCACAAAAAGGGACTGGCGAAAAGACCATCGCTCCGCCAATCCCTTGGCTGACGAGGTCTCCCGGGCTTTTATCCCGCCGTGCACCTGCGGGGATGTCTCCCCCGCAAGCGGCTGCTCTCGGACCAGCACCTTGCTTCGCAAGATCGGAACCCTAGCGGCCAACTCGATGCCATTGATGCACGAGGCGTGCCAGCGGGCCGGCAATTGAATCTCATGAGATTTTTCCGCGCGCGCGGCGCGGCCGCGATGGTGCCTTGCTCAAAGATTGCGCAGACCTGCTCAGAATTGGTTCTGTCCTTTCGCCACCGGCATCAGCAGGATCGCACGATGGCTGATGTCGAGGGGAGTTCGATGCGCAAGCTTCTGAGCGTTCTGTGCGCCGGCCTCTGGCGCGGATTGCACGGCCGGTTCGGCCTGGTGCCGAAGTCCGAACTAAAAGACTGATCGCAAGATCGCAAAAAAGAGCCCCGCTCTGCAGCGGGGCTCCTGCACAGAGATCCTATTTCCGATCGGAGTTTTGCGCCGGCGTCTGCGGGCTCTGGCCTGAGCCTGACGACGGCGGGTTGTTGTTCTGGTTGGGCTGGCTGGACTGCGTGTCCCGGCCGGCATTTGACTGATTGCCGTTGCCCTGACCGACGGTCGACTGGTTCTGCGGTGCAGCCTGGCCCGTCGTATTCTGCTGCGGGGCCTGCTGCTGAGCGGACGGCTGATTTCCGCTCTGGCCGGTTGTCGACTGGTTCTGCGGCGAGTTCGCCTGACCCGTGGTCTGCCCGGTCGTGTTCGGCTGGGCAGGCTGCTGAGTGCCGGTCTGGCCGGTCGACTGGTTCTGCGGCGCGTTGGTCTGGCCGGTCGTCTGTCCAGTCGTGTTCTGCTGGGTGCGGCTCTGGCCGACCGTCGACGATGCGCCCGCGCCCTGACCGATTCTGTCGGACAGGCCGAGTGCGGTCACCGTGCGCGTGTCGACGCTGCCGCTGGTCGTGATGCCTTCCTGACGCTGGAAGGTGATCAGCGCCTCGCGGGTCCGCGATCCCAATACGCCGTCGGCCTCGCCGACCAGCAGGCCGCGGTCGATCAGCACCTGCTGCACCTCGCGGATCTGCTGCGGGTTCAGGTCCATCATCGCAACGCTAGCGCCACCACCGCCGCCGCGATGGCTGAAGCGCGTCCGCGGTCCGACCGGGACCACGTCGACGACGCGGCGCTCGCGATCGAGGAACACGACTTCATCCTCGACGACGAAGAAACTATCGTCGCGATAATACGGGAACGCATCGATCAGCGCCGGGAAGGTTGCGACCGACACCGCGTTGAACCTCCGCGGCACCACCACGCCCGGATTGACCGCGAAGTTGATCGTACTGACATTGACGCGCGGTGCGTTACGCGCCGACAGCACCGAGCGCTGGATCGTGCTCTGCTGCTGCGCGGTCACGGTGCGCCCAGCCTCGGTCTGGACCGTGGCGTTCGACTGG
The DNA here is from genome assembly GCF_051547665.1 of Bradyrhizobium sp. BR 1433. Lineage (NCBI taxonomy): Bacteria > Pseudomonadati > Pseudomonadota > Alphaproteobacteria > Hyphomicrobiales > Nitrobacteraceae > Bradyrhizobium > Bradyrhizobium sp. BR 1433. The sequence goes on along the minus strand of NZ_JBPUGG010000001.1, from coordinate 6,176,292 downwards.
GCCTGGGTCTGAGCGGTTGTCCCGGTTTGTCCCTGGGCCTGACCGGTGGTCTGTCCGGAGTTCATCCGGTTTTGCGTCGTGCCGGACTGCGGAGCGGCCGCGCCCGTGGTCTGGCCGGCTCGCGTATTCGGGGCCGCCGTTGTGCCCTGGCCGGTGGTCGTGTTGGCGCCCTTTGCCTGGTCCGTGGTCGTGCTCTGGCCGGTCGTCGTGCCCGCCTTGCCTTGAGTCTTGCCTTGAGCCTTGTCCTGAGCCGTCCCCTGACCGGTCGTGGTGCCCTGGCTGCGGTTCGCAGTATTGGCGCGATTCTCCTGCTGCTGCTGGCTTTGCCGCGTCGTGGCGTTGCCGCGTTCGCGGGATTCAGATCGGCCCATCTGCTCGCGCTGGTTTCGGCTCTGGCCGACGGTCTGCTCTTGCTTGCTCTGGTCTTGCTTGCTCTGGCTGCGCTGACCCTGCTCGGCGCGGCCGCTCTCGCGGGCCTGGCCGGTGGTCTGGCTGCGCTCGGCCGCACCGCGGCCCATCTGTCCTTCAGCCCTGCCGCTCTCTCGTGCGCCCTGGCTCTCTCGCGCGCCACCCTGGCCGCGGCCGACCGTCATGCCTTCGCTTCGCGACGCTCCGGGATTACCATGCATTGCGCCGCCGGAACTGCCGCCCGACGGGCCTGCGGATCGGCCGTGTTCACCTCCACCGCCTCCGCCCGCGCCGACGCTTCCGCCGCCGCCCATGCCGCCACCGCCGCCGCCCTCGCGCATGCCCTGCGCCGAAGCGAGACTGACGCCGGCCAACAGCACGGCCGTCGTCAGCAGAAATTTGCTCTTCATCATCTTGCTCTGCATTACCAATTCCTCCTGCAGTTTTGCGGCTGCCGGATTGCGAAGCCGGCGCCAATGGCCGGCACGCTCCGCACTGCGGCCGCGTTCCAACAAAGCCGGCGAGCGACGCGACGCAACGGTGCGCGCGTCTCACCGGTGAACTCTGAGAAAACAGCGGCGCCGCCCGCACCGTTCCTAGACACCGCCGCGACGCGACATTTCGCGCCAAGGGAACACCACACGTTCATCTTGAGTTCATCTTGAGCCAGCGGCCTGATGTCTGGTCACGCTTCAGGAACCGATCGCCACGCTTTCCCGTTTTCAATCGAAGTGTGCGCTCGTCGTCATGACGATGCTCAGCGAGCTCACGCGGATCATCGTCCGCTGCGACGGGCGGTGGATCGAAACAGGTTCCGTTCGGCTTTGAACATTTGCTTCGCCGTCAACGGCAGCACCGCTGCGCCCACCTCGCCACCGGGCCCGGATCCCTTGCAGGCGCGCGGCCATTCGCAACCAATGCCACTCTCCTCCGTTGACCGGCTGGGCATCATCATCGAGGAGGATCACATGCGGAAAACAGGGCTTGTTCTTGCAACCGTCGGTACGCTTGGGGTGAGCGCCATCGCGGCCCCGGCGCCCGCCGAAGCACGGTGGGGACACGGAGGTTGGGGTGGCGCGCTCGCAGGCGGATTGATTGCCGGCGCAGTCGTCGGCGGCCTCGCCTCGTCAGCCTATGGCTATCCCGGCTATTCCTATGGTTACGGCTATCCCGGCTACGGCTACGGTTACGGCTATTCGCCCGCCTATTACGGGTACGGCAGCTACGCCTATGACGACGGCTATTACGCTGCGCCGTATCGTTGGGGCGGCGGTTACACCACGACATATTATAGCGGATACCGGCCGGCCTATTACGGTTACCGCTATCGTCACGTGGTGCGCCCGGCATACGCCTATTATCGCGGCGGCTACCCGCGCTGGCATCATCGCTGGCGTCATTGGTGAGATCGGCCAGACCGACGCGGCGCGGCCAGCCGGGCTGACCGGCGCCGGCAAGGGTCGACCGGGTTGAGCGGCAGCGTTACCCGGCGACCCGCAGCGCGGTCACCGCGACGCAGGCGTTGCCTAACGGAATCAGCACCACCTGCGCGCCGTTCGGCAGCGCCATCGTCGCGAGATCACCGAGCGTGCCGGTCTGTCCGTTGAGCTTGGCGAGTTCGGCGGCAACCGTCGAACAGCTCTCCGTCCGCGGCGTCACCCGCACCAGATTGCCTTCGCAGGACGATCCAACCGGCGCGGCAAACACGATACCGGCGGCCTGCTGATTGGCGGCGGGGTGGCTTGGCTGGCCTGGTTAGGTGCGAGCGCGACCAGCGACTGCACCGAATGCGAATTGCCGGCCTTGGCGTCCCACTGCGACTGCGCGGTGTAGTTGGAGTTCATCGCGAGGCCGCGGCCGAGCGTCCCGAACAGATTGGCGCAGGTCGCGATGTTGCCCTGCCGCGCATGCTCATCGAACACGGTCGGTTGCTGGCCCGCCTGCTGCGGCGGAACGGATGCCGCGGCAGACGGGGGCGTCGGCGCTTCCTGCGGACGCTGTTTGTGCGGCTGCGGCTTCGCGGCGGCGGGCTTTTGGCCGGCGCGGGCGTCGCCGGCTGCAGCGGCATCGGCTGCGACTGGGCAGGCTGCATCTGCTGGGCATAGCCCACGACGCCGGCCGCACTGAGCGCCGCCACGACGACCGCCGTGAAAATCAGGATGGGGGTCTTCAGTCGCATCGGCGTATTCATCTTCTCGTCCCGCACTTCGATGCGTCGCTCCGGCTTCCGGATTCGCATGCAGCCTGTTGTCTCATTTCAGCTTCGCCAGCACGCCGGACAGTCCGTCCAGCGGCGCCTCCAGCACGATCGGCCCTTGCGGCAGCTGATAGGACACGCGGCACGGCGTCGCCGCGCGGATGTGCCGCCTCAGCACATTGCCGATCGCGACCGTGGCGAAGCAGAAACTGGCATCGCAGCGATCGGTCTGCGCGACGATGCGGTCCGGACCGTCGCCCATCGCGAGCTCGATCTGCGCACCAACCCCGACGGCCGCGGGTATCCGCATCGCCATCAGCGGTTTGCCGTCGGCGGTCGCGATCAGCGACCAGTTGAAGGCGATCGCGCCCTGTGCGCTGACGATCGATTGCGTGACATTGCAGACGCGGCGCTTCGATCTGAGACTTCTCGTCGCAAATCAGGGTCCAGTTCTTGAACGGCTGGATCATCCGCCTGAACTCGCCGAGCGTCTCGCCCTCCGGCACCACGACGTCCGACGGCTTCACGGCGTAGGCGCCAGGCGGCGCGCCCTGCGCGGCGGCGCTCGCCGCCGCCCCGAGCCAGATCATCAAGGCCAGACACGCCAGCCGCCTCGTCGCCGTCAGGGTCAATTGAGCGTCAGGCTCACGCCGGCGCTGACGCCCCAGTCGCCGCCGGCGGTGGTCGCCGCCGCGTTGGTGCGCAGCTTGCCGTTCTCGCTGGTGTAGCCGATGCCGAAGGCGAGCGCGCCCTGGCTGCGCCAGACGCCGCCGCCCGCCGAGGCGCTCACCTTGCCGGGCCGGTCGTCATAGCGCAGCGATGCGGCGGCCATGCCGATCGCGGCCGCCCGCCAGGCGTCCTGCCGCACCTCGCCGATCTGGCCGTTGAGCTGCTGGAACGCGCTGTTGAGCTGATTGACGTTGACCGCATCGGTGCCGAGGACGCCGGGCGCCACGTTGCTGATGGTCACTGGCGCGCCGTTGCCGCTGTTCAGCGTCAGCTTGTTGGTGGTGTTGCCGGAACCGTCGGTGTCGTAGCGGATCGAGCTCGACGCAACCGCCTGGAGCTGACTGACATTAACCGCGTCGGTCGCCGCCGAGCCGGCGGCAACGTTGGTGACGCGGCGTTCGGCGCCGGACGAGCCGACCGACACTTCGCCGGTCGCAACGCCGGCGACGGTCTTGCCGACGACCGGCGTATAGGCCGCATCGCTCAGATTGGCTGTGGTGGTGGCGTTGGCGCCGAGCGCCAGCGAGTTGGCCTGCGTCGCCTTGGCGCCGGCGCCGATCGCGACCGAGTTGTCGGCCGATGCGGCCGAGCCGTTGCCCATCGAGATCGCATTGGCGCCGCTCGCGACCGACTGCGGTCCGATCGCAACGCTCTCCGCGCCGGTCGCGATGGAATCCGCCGCGGTCGAATTGGCGTGGAAATATTTCACGCCGCCCCCGCCGGTCGAGATGTTGCTGACGGTGGTGTAGAGAGCGGCGAGCGAGGTGTTGGTGGCCCAGAGCTGCGAGCCGTTGATCGCGTCCGTCGAGGACTGGCTGATCTGGCCTGCGGCCACGTTGGTGATGGTACGCTCCGCACCGGCGCTGCCGACACTGACGGTCGAAGTCGGCGTCGTGCCGGCGAAGTTGTAGGTGGTGCCGCCGATCGAGGTGCTCGACGTCGCGACCACCGCCTGTGTGGTCGAATTGGCGCCGAGCGCGACGTCGCCTGCCTGCGCCGTCGCCTTGGCGTTCGGACCGAGCGCGACGCTGGTCGGGCTGGTGGTCTGGGATCCGGCGCCGATCGACACCGACTGGACGCCGTTGGCCTGCGCGCTGGTTCCGAACGCAATCGAATCGGCGAAGCTGGACAGCGAATTCTGGCCGATCGCGATGCCGCCGGGCGCGGTCTGCGCCACGGTTGCGCCGAAGCCCATGCCGATGCCGTTGTCGCCGTTGACCACGGTCGCAGGGCCTACCGCGACCGAATTGTTGCCGACCGCGAGCGAGTCGGCGAGCGTCGAGTTGGCGTGGAAGTATTTCGTCGTCGTGGTCGCGAACGACGTCAGTGCGCCGGTCAGCTGGCGCACGGTGACGGCGTCGCTGTCCTGGGTGCCGTCGGCCACACTGGTGATCTGCCGATAGCTCGTCGCATTGCCGACCGAGACCGCGCCGAGCAGCGCGAGATCGGTGGTGTTGTAGGGGATGATGGTGCCGCCGATCGTGCCGGAAGCCGGCGCGAGCGCGCGGTTGGAAATCGACCCCGAGCCGATCGCGACGCCGCCATCCACCGTCGCCTGGGTGTTGAAGCCGAGCGCGGTGGAATTCGTCGCGGTCGCCGAGGCGGCGACGCCCGCCGCCATCGAGTTGGTCCCGGTCGCGCCGTTATTGGCGTAGTTGGCCTGCTGGGTGCCACCGTCGTTGACGCTGTAGTAATGCGTCAGGCCGTTGCTGACGACGGTCGAGAGGCTGTCGATCGCCGAGGTGGCGGCGAACAGCTGAGAGCCGTTGATCGCATCGGTCGAGCCGTTGCTGACCCGCCCCGCCGCGACATTGGTGATGGTGCGCTCATTGCCGACCGAGCCGACGCTGACCGTCGAGGTCGGGGTGGTGCCGGCGAAGCTGTAGGTGTTGCCGCCGATGACGATGCTGGCGGTTTGAACCGCCGCGCCGGTCTGGCTGCCCGAGCCGAGCGCGATGTCGTTGGCGTTAGCGGCGGTGGCGCCGTTGCCGATCGAAACCGAGCCGCTGCCGGTCGCGGTCGACACCGGTCCGATCGCAACCGAGTCGGCGCCAACAGCGTTGGAATCGGCCAGCGTCGAATTGGCGTGGAAATATTTGATGCCGCCCCCGGTGTTGATGTTGTTGACGGTGGAGGCGAGGCCGTCGACCGCCTGGTTGGTGGCCCAGAGCTGCGATCCGTTGATCGCATCCGTCGAAGAGTTGCTGATGCGGCCCGCCGCGACATTGGTGATGGTGCGCTCCGCGCCGACCGCGCCGACGCTGACGGTCGAGACCGCTGTCGTTCCGGCGAAGCTGTAGGTGGTGCCGTTGATCACCGTGTTCGGCGTGTTGACTGTGGCAGCGGTCACGCTGCCGGAGCCGAGCGCGACATCGCCGGAGCTTGCCGCCGCCGTGGCGCCGTTACCCAAGGCGATATTGCCGGCAAGGCCGGCGGCACCCGCGGTCGAGCCGTTGCCGAGCGCCACCGAGCCCTGCCCGATCGCCTTGTTGTTGTTGCCGATCGCGACGGCGCCGTTGGCCTGGTTGGCGGCGGTGGCGCTGGCCGTGCCGTCATTGTTGGCGATGTTGTTCGCGCCGCCGGTGAAGGCGCCGGTGCCGCTGGCATAGCTGGGATCGCCGATCGCCACGGCGCCGTCGCCATAGGCGACGTTGTTCGCGCCGATCGACACGGCCTGACCGCCGGAGGCCGTCGAATTGGTGCCCACCGCGACAGCATTGGCGGCACTGGCCGCCGCATTGTTGCCAACGGCGATTGCGCTCGTGGCCGATGCTTTGGCGCCGATGCCGAGTGCGGTACTGGCGATTCCGCTGGCGCTGGCGCTGACGCCGGCCGCGAGCGAATTGTCTCCTGTCGCGTGCGCTCCGGACCCGAATGAGGAGGCGTTTTGGGCGCTGGCAACGGCCGTGTTGCCAATCGCCGTGCTGGCGGCGGCACTCGCATTTGAGGCAGTGCCGATCGCCAGCGAACTTGTGCCGGCGGCACTGGCCCCAACGCCGTTCGCAAGCGAATTGATGCCGGCGGATGCCGCATTGTTGCCGATCGCGATTCCGCCCGTCGCTGCAGTGTTGACGACAGCACCCGATCCGATCGCGACCGAGCCACCCGTGCTCAGCGCCTGCGCCTGGTTACCCACGGCCACGGCAAAGTCCCCGGACGCAGTGGAGGAGCTCCCTGCGGCGAAAGAGTTGACCCCTGACGCGGTGGCCTGCTTGCCAAGTGCGGTCGCGCTGTCCGCCGAGGCAACCGACGCCCAGCCTCCGGCCCATGAATAGTTGGCACTAGCCAGGGAGCTGACGCCGACCGCGGTAGCGTTTCCTCCCGTGGCGTGGGCGAACGTGCCCAAGGCGCTCGCGCCGGCTCCGGTGGCATTGGCTTGAACGCCGAGCGCGACCGAATTGACGCCACTCGAGATCGTGCCCTGGCCCAGAGCCATTGCGCCGCCGCCACCGGTGGCCTGCGCGTTCAGGCCGAGCGCCACCCCGTATTGGGCCGACGAAAGCGATTGACGTCCAACCGCGATTGCGTCGGCCTGAGATGCCGTCACGTCCGTGCCAATGCCGATGGCACTCACGGCAAGGGAGCCGGTTCCCGCAGCCGTGCGCGAGCCCAGATAGATGGAGTTCAACTGCGAAGCGATCGTCCCGAAGCCGATCGCAACGGCGTTCTGGGCTCCCGCGTTCGCGCTGCTACCTTGGGCAACGGAATCGCTTCCGGACGACGTCGCCGCGCTTCCGATCGCGATGGCGCGCACCCCGCTTGCCGCTGACCCGGTGTCGATCGCCACGGAATCGGTGCCGGTCGCGCTTCCTCCACCAAGCTGCACGCTTCCCGCGCTCGCGGCCGAGGCGATGACCACCATGACAGCGAACGCGCCAAGCGTCGTCGCGACGGCTGTCCGGCCAGCTCCCAGCGTTCCGAGCCCGAGCCGGTCACGCTTCATGCCGAGAGCCCGATGCGCCTGACGCAGCACCGCCAGCAACCGGCGCCGCAGCGAACGACTATCTGCATCACCCGATGCAACCCAGCTCCGGACGAAGCCGATGCGGCTTTGACGCTTCAGCGACCTTGTTGAGTTATGTGCGACAGCCATGGTGCGCCCCTTTCGCGACATCTTGAAAAGACGCCGGAGGCGACGCGCCATGGACCGGGCCGACGCGCGGGCCCGCCGGCCGCACGCGCGAAAAATAACGACGATCGTACGCACGATCATCGTCCCGTCCTGGCCAACGATGTGTCGAATTCAACGAGCGCATCTTGCCACCCAGCGCTCGCTCGACTGCCCCATCAATGCGCCCAAGTCGTCATGTTGCAAATGATAGACACAATTTTGCCAGCGTCACTCAGCAGGCCGTCCAAATAACACGCAGATCGTCTCACAAGTTGAAGGATTCGCTCGATGCACCATGAGTTGTTTGCACGCACCTCAACCGTTAGTTGATCGACGGCGCATGCGTTCGCGCATCTCGCGCGGGCTGACGCCGAATTCGCGGCGGAAGGCGCGGGTGAAATCCGACGCCAGCTTGAAGCCGTAGCGATAGGCGATCTCCTGCACCTGCCGGTCGGCGGCTGCGATGAGTTCGGCACGTGCCGCGCGCAGCCGCTTGCGCAGGATGTAGCCGGCAACGCCGCCGACGCTCTCGAATGCACGGTAGAGGGCAGAACGCGATATCCGCAATTGCAGCGCGATGCGGTCCGGCGTCAGGTCGAAGTCGGCGAGATGCGACTCTATATAAAGACGCGCGCGCTCGAACAGCACCGACTCGATCGCTCCGCGCGCCTGCTCCAGCCGATCCGAGGAGAGCTGGATGCACGCAGCGATCATCTGCGCGGTCGCCCGCCCCGCCTGCCTCAACTCCTCCGCGGACATCAGGGTGATGCGCGTTTCGAGTCGGTCGAGATAGTCGGCCAACAATTCGATCAGGTTGCCTTCGAGTAGAATATTGCAGACAGCGTCGAGCTGATCGGCCACATCGGCGAACGACTTGCGCGGCAAGCCCAGCACCAGGCCGTCATAGTCCGTGATGCTGCCGCGGAAATCCTCGTCGAGCGAGATCAGGAACACGGCGCCCGGCCCGGCGTGAATCCGCCGCTCTGCGCTCTCGAAGCGGGCTTCTCCGGAGCGCACCCGGTACAGCCACCAGATATCGACGGGCGCGCCATGCGACGGTTTGATGACGCGGGCGAATGATTGCGCGGCGAATCGCCCCGACGTGAAGACGACATCGGCCATGTTGCAGGTCAGGTACTCCACCAGGAACCCGTGTGCAGGGCTATGACCTTCCGGTGGCGTAACGTCGACCAGCGAAGCCATCCGCGTTTTCCAGACCTCGAATTGCTCCGAGGGCGGATAATGTCGTGTCGAGAACAGCCGCGGCGGCGCGGGGGTTACATCCCTGATGTTCCGCGGCTCGCGCGGCAAGGGAGCGTGTTCCAGAAGCTGCACTGCGTGTGCCGGCGTCTTGTCGTCTTCTTGCATGAACTTTCGTGCCCCGTTGGCGCGAGCGACGAACGTTGGCTCAACGGAGGCGCATTCCCAAGGTTGCGTCGCCAGCCGCACACAGACCGGCGAATTTCGGGGAAGACAAGGAAGAGGCATTTCGGGATTCGGACATCGACGGCTTACGCCGGCCGCTCCCGATAGGGTTGACGCAGGTTCCTCTGGCAGTCGTGCTCGCACATGGCGTTCATCATTGTCGCGTCATTGCCGTGTCCGGCTCGGATGCTCCGTCACGGATCGGCTTGACTGATCTAGAGAACAATCTGCGCGAGAACCAGAGGGGCGGCAACGCGCGTCGTGCAGAAATCCAAAATTGCGTTCATGCGATGCGATCGGGCAACGCATCATCGCAGAGTCTTCGGAAAATTTTCTCGATCTCCGCGCCTGGACGAAACGCATGTCGCTGCAAAGGCGCGACCTAAGCACGGTAGATGACATATCGAGAATCCCACGCATGACCGCATTGCGAGCGCTCTTGCCCAATCATGCGGCAACCCACCGCGTGCGACGTGAATGCATCCGTACGAATCGAACACGCGCGAGGCGTGCATGCGTGCGCACGCTGCGGCATTCACATATGAGCGTCGAGATGACGAAAGTCACAAGTGCCAGTCGAATTTTTTCGGCGAGCACAGCGCGCTGGGCGAGCACTACGTCGCAGGCGGCTAGCGCCGTCCCGCGAGATCATGCCGAGCGCAACGCGAGAGAAAACCCTGCCGGCGTTGCTCAAGCCTGCACGCGCGCGGACTTCCTGTAATCAGCGGTTTCGGCGCGCAGCAGATCGCAGAATTGAAGTGCGAGACGGCTTCGCGGCCGCTGCGAAGGAAGCAGCAACATGGTGGCGATCTCCAGCCGTGGCACGAACGGCTTGAGTACGATTTTGGAGCTTGCAAAATCCCGGGCCACGATCGGGTCGACGATGGAGAAACCCAGTCCCTGCGCAACCAGGGCACAACGCTGCATGCTGTACTGGATCTCCGCGACCGTCTTGATCTCGACCTTGGCCTCATCGAGGACGCGCTCAAAGCGGGATCGATGCGGTGCGCTCGGGGAGGCAGCGATCATGGGCTCTCCCCGCAGATCTTGCGCTGCGATCGATCGCTTCGAGCGCAACCGGTGCTGGCGGGGCAGGACGCAGACCGCCTCCGTTGTCATGAGGAGCTCGTCGTCGACCGCGGCAAACCCCGCCTGCGGCCGCGCCAGCCCGACGTCGCATTGTCCCGAGGCCACCAGGCTCCAGACGCGCTCGGGGCTGTGGACGGCCACGGATACGACGATGTCGGGATTCTTCCTCAGAAAGCTGCTGACGATCTGCGGCATCAACGAATAGGTGAATGCCGGAAGACATGCGATCCTGAGCGTCCCGCTGCCACGCTCGCGAATGCCGCGCGCGGCGCGCGCCAGATATTCAAGGCCGGCCTGGCTTCTCTCGACCTCGCGCAGGAATATCTCGCCTTCCGGCGTCAGCGTGACGCCGCCTCGCCCGCGTTCGAACAACGCAAAGCCGATCTCGCGCTCGAGACGTGCGATCGCCCGGCTGACGAAAGGCTGCCCCACCCGAAGGCTCAAGGCGGCCTTGGTGATTCCGTTGTGGCGCACGACCTCTCGAAACAGGTCAACATGTCTTGGATTCAGGGGCATGACCAATTTGCATATGAACTGGCGTTCCGGTCATTTGACGGCATGCGCACCGGATGCGTCAATACGGCATGTACCCGAGCGACCATGCAAGCTTCGCCACCGACCGCATCCTGTTGACCAGGATCACCGGCCCGGAGTCTTCGCGCGCCCAGCAACTTCACGAGGTAGGCGTACTGCGGCGGCTCGATCGCGGCCCACCTGACCGGCCGAATAGCGCGCACTTGGCGGCGGCAGGGGACCAGGTCGACACCGCGGCCGCGTTCGCAATCGAGGCCGCTGGATCGGGAGACCTGCTCGGCGTGTCCGGGTTCGGCGCGATCGACCGGCACGAGAAGCGGGCGACGTTCGCTCCGATCTGGAGCATCGGACGACTGGACGAGGCCGTGCTCGTCAGTCACGTTGCGCATCTGATGACGCGGTATGCGTTCGAGGTGCTCGTCGTCGAGCGGGCCGAGGTGCATCTGGACTGGCGCCGGAGGCATATGCTTGATCTCTACGCCAACCTCGGCTTCCGCCGCGAAGGCAGACTTCGCGCATATTTCGCTGCCGATGAAGGTCCGCCCGCCGATGCCGCGGTCCTCAGCGTGGTTCGCTCCGAATGGCCCTCCGTTGTGCGTCGGCAGCGCGGGGTTCTCGCCGGCGAAACGTGGCGCGACCGGCTTCCGTCCGACCGCCCTCCATAGCGGCGGCCAAGCTCGGACAAAACGATGTCACGAGAATGCGGGCGTATGACTCAACGGTCGAGCTACACACTCAGTGTCGTCCCTGCGAAAGCAGGGACCCATAACCACGAATGGTTATTGTTGCGCGATGACTGAACGACAAATCCCTTCAGCAGCATCCGCCGCGGAGTATGGGTCCCTGCTTTCGCAGGGACGACGAGTGGAAAGAGCAGTGAGCTCTCATTCTCTTTGGCGTCATCGCTCGCGAGAGCGGGCGATCCAGTACGCCGCGGCCTCTCGGCTCGCAGGACGTCTCCGGAATACCGGATCACCCGCATGCGACGGGTGATGACACCGACAAGCTGTTTGACAGGTTGAATCGGAAACCAACCACGTCATTGCGAGCGAAGCGAAGCTATCCATCCCGTCGCATATGCCGAGCGATGGATTGCTTCGTCGCCTCGCTTCTCGGGTCGAGAGATTTATGGAGGTATCAAGAAACGGCTTGCCGAACCGCAGCTCGCGGCCGCAGGCCCGCCTCCGCCCGTTGGGCTTTCGGCGCGGCATCCTTCTCTCGCTGCGCGAGCGAAGGATGGTGGGTGCGACAGGGATCGAACCTGTGACCCCTACCATGTCAAGGTAGTGCTCTCCCGCTGAGCTACGCACCCAAAGCGTATTTGGATCGGGTCCCTATAACGGACGGCGGCGGGGCAGGCAAGGATACAAAGTGAAGGTTTTTTTGGCGAATCAGGCCGCCAGCAACTTATTCACTTCGCTGACCAATTCCCTGAGGTGCACGGGCTTGGCCAGCACCTTGGCGTTTTTCGGCGCCTCCGAATCGGAATTGAGGGCCACCGCGGCAAAGCCGGTGATGAACATGATCTTGATATCGGGATCGAGTTCCGAGGCACGGCGCGCCAGCTCGATGCCGTCCATCTCGGGCATCACGATGTCGGTGAGCAGCATTTCGAACGGCTCCTCGCGCAGCCGCTGGTAGGCCGACATGCCGTTGTCGTGCGGCGAGACCTTGAAACCCGCGTTTTCGAGCGCCTTGACCAGGAAGCGGCGCATATCGGTGTCGTCTTCGGCGAGAAGTATTTTCGGCATGGCAGGAATCGTCGAATCCGGCTTGAGGAGCAGTCCGAACAGTAAGCCCGACAGACGGTAAATTTCGGGTGAAATTTGCGTCAAGCCAGCGGCAAATGCGCGCCACCCATTTGTGGACCGAACCGGACATCGAATCAACCGGGTGCCGCATTTGCTGCTTTTAAGACGCGTTCCAGCTGAAACCACGCTCTTTTCACTTGGCAGAATGATCGCGATTACCGACAATGCGTGCCCATAAATCTCCGCTTTTCCGGCAGACTCAGTTGCTGCGGGGCGAGGCGGACGCAAGGGACGGCGCCAAGGGAATGACCGAATTTGCTGGCGAGTTGTCGCCCCCGTTCGAGATCGTTGAGCCGCAGGCTTGGCGCGCGCCGATCATCTTCAATTCCCCGCATTCGGGCTCGGTCTATCCGGCCGAATTCCTCGACGCGTCGCGAATCGATGTGGTGTCGCTGCGGCGCTCCGAAGACTTTTTCATGGACGAGCTGATCGCGGGCCTCAGCGATCGCGGCTTTCCGATCGTGCGGGTCAACTTCCCGCGCTCCTATGTCGACGTGAACCGCGAGCCCTACGAGCTCGACCCGCGCATGTTCACCGGGCGGCTGCCGAGCTTTGCCAATACGCGTTCGATGCGGGTGGCCGGCGGGCTCGGCACCATCCCGCGCGTGGTCGGCGACGGCCAGGAGATCTATCGCGAGCGGCTCGACGTCGACGAGGCGCTGCGCCGGATCGAGGTGCTCTACAAGCCCTATCACCGCGCGCTGCGCCGGCTGATCAACAAGGCGCACCAGGCGTTCGGCGCCGTGATCGTGGTCGACTGCCATTCGATGCCGTCGGTCGGCGTGTCGCGCGACGAGCCGCGCCGGCCCGACGTCGTGATCGGCGACCGCTACGGCACGAGCTGTGCGGCGCTATTGCCCGACCTCGTCGAGGAGATCATGAGCTCGCTCGGCTATTCGATCGGCCGCAACAAGCCCTATGCCGGCGGCTTCATCACCGAGCATTACGGCAATCCGGCGAGCGGCCTGCACACCGTGCAGATCGAGCTCAACCGCGCGGTCTATATGGATGAGCGCCGCCGCGAGCGCGGCCCTCGCTTCGCGCAGGTGGCCGCCGACTTTGCGACCCTGGCGGATGCGCTCGCGAAAATCCCGTTCGGCGATCTCGGCCCGTTCCAGGCGGCAGCGGAGTAATCAATCCTTCGTCGGGCACTGCGATCCCGACGAAGTCATGAACCAGGAATTCAAGTTGGCGGCGCGATAAGCGCCGAACTGGATTCTCAGTTCACTTGCGGAAACGACGGCCCAAGAAAAGGGCCGCTTGAATGAACAAGCGGCCCAAGTCTTAGGGAGGAAACGCCCAAGGAGGGCAGCGATAGCGCGAGGCGCTACCGCACCGCAACAATATGCGACCGCGCTGCACAAAACGCAAGAACTTTCGAAACATTTCTTGGGTAATGTTGGAAAGTCTGGCGAAACTGCAACAGACCGGCAGGAGCGGCTTTCCGTATGTAGGATCAATATCTTACAAGGAAAGCCCCGGGCGGCCAGCGCTCTGCGCATAGCTTGTATACCAGAATTCGCAACTTCGTGATCGAGACCGGGACCCGGGGCGCTTTCGAATCCGAAGCCAAATCGAAAGTCCGGAACCGCGTCATCGGGCTGGATAACACTCCGTTAATCGTGCGCGCCGCGCCGGATTGAGCTAGGCAAGACCGCATCCGATTTCTACCGCGTCGTTTGAGCAGTTCAGGGACATGCCGTGACGGTCATCGACTTTACCGCCTTCATCGGCCGCCTTGCGACCGCATCCGGCGAAACCATCCTGCCCTTCTTCCGCACCTCGCTCTCGGTCGACAACAAGAGCTCGAACGATTTCGATCCGGTCACCGAGGCCGACCGGGCGGCGGAAGCCGTGATGCGGCGGCTGATCAAGTCGAACTTCCCCCAACACGGCATCGTCGGCGAGGAGTTCGGCAATGAGCGCGAGGACGCCGACTATGTCTGGGTGCTCGATCCGATCGACGGCACGAAATCCTTCATCGCCGGCTTTCCGATCTGGGGCACGCTGATCGCGCTGCTGCACAAAGGTACGCCGGTATTCGGCATGATGCACCAGCCCTATATCGGCGAGCGCTTCTCCGGCGACAACGGCTCGGCGCACTACTCCGGCCCGTCGGGCGAACGGCGGCTCTCGGTACGGCGCTGCGCCTCGCTGAAGGAGGCGACCGTCTTCACCACGAGCCCGCTGCTGATGAATCCGGATGACCGCGCCCGCTTCGGCCGCATCGAGAATGCAGCGCGCCTGTCGCGCTATGGCGGCGACTGCTACTCCTATTGCATGCTCGCCGCCGGTCATCTCGACCTCGTGGTCGAGACCGAGCTGAAGCCTTACGACATTGCCGGCCTGATCCCGATCATCACCGGCGCCGGCGGCGTCGTCACCACCTGGGACGGCAAGCCGGCGCAAAGCGGCGGCCGAATCATCGCGGCCGGCGACCCGCGCGTGCACGAAGCGGCGATGAAGCTTTTGAACGCCTGAGTTCCCTGCCTGATTCTTGAGTTGCCGGGCGTCTGATCTGCGCCCATCCTGACCGCAACCAGAAAAGTCAGGGATGGGCGACATGACGATGCGCGGCAGGCTGCTGGCAGCCCTTCTCCTGCTTCTCGCGCCCGTCACGGCTTTCGCCCAGGATTTCCCGACCAAGCCGCTCCGGCTGATCGTGCCGTTCCCGCCCGGCGGGCCGAACGACATCATCGCGCGGGTGATCGGGCAGAAGATCTCGGAGCTCGCAAGGCAGCCCGTGATCGTCGACAACCGCGCCGGCCAGGGCGGCGTGCTCGGCACCGACGCGGTCGCGAAGGCGGCGCCCGACGGCTACACGGTGGCGATCGCGAGCGCCGGCGCGCTGGCGATCAGCCCCAGCACGGAGAGGGTTGCCTACGACACGCTGAAGGATCTCGCGCCGGTGACGCTGGTCGCGACCGTGCCGGAGATGCTGGTGGTCGCCGCCAACGTGCCGGCGAGGAACATGAACGAACTGGTCGCGCTCGCCAGGGCGCAGCCGGGCAAGCTGAACTTCGCCTCCTCCGGCCCCGGCAGCCTGCCGCATCTCGCCTGCGAATTGTTCAAGCTGACGGCCAAGATCGACATCGTGCACGTGCCCTATCGCGGCGCCGCGCCGGCGGTGAACGACCTGTTGGGTCAGCAGGTGCAGATGACCTTCCTCGACCTGCCGGTGATCCTGCCGCAGATCAAGGCGGGCGCGCTGCGGCCGATCGCGCTCGGTGGGCGCGAACGCGCGCCGACCGCACCCGACGTGCCGACCACCGCCGAGGCCGGCATGCCCGAACTGGTCATCGAGAACTGGTACGGCATGGTCGCGCCCGCACGCACGCCGCCCGCGATCGTCGCAAGGCTGAACCAGCTCGCCACCGCGGCGATGGCCGATCCGATGGTCAAGCAGAAGCTCGCCGAGCAAGGCCTGACGCTGGTCGGCGACACGCCGGAGCATTTCCGCGACTTCATCGCCGCCGACATCAGGAAATGGGCGAAGGTGATCCAGGACGCCGGCGTGGTGACGACGAAATGAGCCAGCCGTCAGCGCTGCGCTTCGGCGCGCAGATAGTCCACAAGTTGCTTGGCCGCCCGCGGCAGCGCCTTGAAGCTGCGCGCGCAGATCGTCAGCCGGCGGTTGGCCCAGGCGTCGCGGATCCTTATCGTCGTGATCGGCATCGACGCCGCGCAGCGCCGCGCCGCGGTCTCCGGGATCACGGCGATGCCGACATCGGCGGCGACCATCTGGCAGATCGCGTCGAAGCCGCGCAGGCGGGCGCGGAAGCGCAGCCGCGCGCCGAGCGTTGCGGCGTGCCGCGAGATATGGACCTGCAACGCGGATGTTGCCGTGAGGCCGACGAAATCGCGGCCGACCACTTCCTGGAAGTCGATCTGGCGGCGGCCGCCGAGATCGCCGCGACGCGACGCCACCAGCATCAAGCGGTCCTCGCTGAACAGGAAGCGCTCGACGCTGTCGGGCAGCGCGTGTTCCGCGGCGAAGCCGAGATCGGCGGCGCCGCTGGCGATCGCGGTCGCGATATCGGTGCTCTCGCGCTCCTCGACGTCGACGCTGATGTCGGGATGCTCGTGCAGGAAGGCCGCGAGCGCGCGCGGCAGATGCTCCGAAAGGCCCGAGGTGTTGGCGAGCAGCAGCACGTTGGCGCGCACGCCGCTGGCATAGGCGGCGAGATCGCTTTGCAGCGCCTCGACATTGTGGATCACGATGCGGGCGTGGCCGAGCAAGCTCTCGCCCGCCCAGTAAGTTCGACGCCGCGGCGGCCGCGCTTGAGCAGCGCGACGCCGAGCGCTTCCTCGAGGCCCTTGATCCGCTCGCTGGCCGAAGCCAGCGCAAGGTTCGCGCGCGCCGCGCCCTGGGTGATGCTGCGCGCATCGGAAACCGCGATGAACAATTGCAAATCGGTCAGGTCGAACCGCATGACGTTTCCCACCCCATACCTTCGGGTCGTCCGAAGGCTAACTCCGTAACCTCCAGATTGTGCCGTTCGCATCGATCGGTCAATGTGCCGCCATGGTCGACCATCTCCTGATCTTCATCGCTTTCGCCTTCCTGCTCGCCGGCTTCGTCAAGGGGACGCTCGGCCTCGGCCTGCCGACGGTCGCGATGGGGCTGCTCGCAACCACGATGGCGCCGGGCCAGGCGATTGCTATCGTGATCGTGCCGGCGATCGTCACCAATATCTGGCAGACCTTCGTCGGCCCCTATCTGCGCGACATCATCAAGCGGCTGTGGCCGTTGATGCTCGGCACCGTGGCGGGCATCTGGATCAATGCCGGGCTGCTGACCGGGCCTTACGCGGCCTACGGCACCGTCGTGCTGGGCGTGCTGCTGGTGATCTACGCGATCGTCGGGCTGAGCAGGTTCAGCTTCAAGGTCGCGCGGCGCGACGAGAAATGGATCGGCGGCATCGTCGGCGTCATCACCGGGCTGATCTCGGCGGCGACCGGCGTTCAGGTCATCCCCTCGATGCCTTTCATGCAGGCGATCGGCATGGAGAAGGACGAACTGGTGCAGGCGCTCGGCGTGTTCTTCACCACTGCGACCGTGGCGCTCGCCTTCAACCTCACGGCATCGGGCCTGCTGACGGCAGCCACCGCGCTGCCGGGCGCGGTCGCGATGGCGGCGTCGTTCACCGGCATGTTCATCGGCCAGGTGGTTCGCACACGGATGCACCCCGAGGTGTTCCGCCGCTGGTTCCTGATCGCGATGATCCTGCTCGGCATCTATCTCGCCGGCAGCGCACTGCTCAAGATCCACGGCTAGAGCGGCAAAGCGAGAGCCTCAAGGCGCGAGCTAGCGCGCCTCCAGCGTCGCAACGCGGACGCCGAGATAGATGAAGAGCGCGCCGAGCGAGCGGTTGATCCAGGCGATCACGCCGGCCGATTGCCTGATGTGGCCGGCAGCCCGCGCCGCGAAGGCCGCAAGGCCAAGGCACCACAGCGTGCCGCCGGTGATGAAGATCAGGCCGAGCACCAGGAAGGCGAGCGTCTTGTGCGGCGAATCGGCCGCCACGAATTGCGGCAGGAAGGCCAGGAAGAACAGCGCCACCTTGGGGTTGAGGATATTGGTCAGCGCCCCCTGCCAGAACACGCGCGAGATCGAGGTCTCGCCGCCCTGCCCGGCGATCTCGGCGACCGGCTTGGCGCGCGAAAGCAGCATCTGCAGGCCGGTCAGCACCAGATAGGCCGCGCCGACCAGCTTGACGGCCAGGAACGCGGTCGACGAGGCCATCAGCAGCGCCGACAGGCCGATCGCCGCACCCAGCACATGGACCAGGCAACCGCAGCTGATTCCCATCGCCGCAGCAGCTCCGCCGCGCCATCCGAGCTGAATCGTGCGCCCGATGATATAAGCGGTATCCGGCCCCGGTGTGACGTTGAGCAGCAGGCCGGACAGGACAAACAGCCAAAGTTCGTGAATTCCCAGCATGGCAGTGAGATTAACCTATGCAAGTAACCGCCCGGAAAGGATGATCAGCCAGCCGGCGCCATCCCAGCGACACACGAATTCAGTAGAGAAACCACTGTACGATCCGTTGGTCGCATGCCAATTCCTGCTACTATGCATTATAGGTGCCTGCAAACCGGGCTTCCGCCGGACCCGGCCTGTCTTGTAAGTATCGGATTCGGTCACCTCGGCTAAGTGGCCATTCCAGGGCACAGGAGACATGGAAAGACGGCTTGCTGCCATTCTTTGCGCTGACATCGCCGGCTATTCCCGCATGATGGGTGCCGACGAGGCGGGGACGCATGCCTCGTTCAAGGCGCACCGCAGCGCGATTTACCCGATCATCCTCAATCATGGCGGCCGAATCGTCAAAAACACCGGCGATGGCTTCCTCTTGGAATTTCCGAGCATCATCGGCGCGATCGAGGCCGCCGTCGCGATGCAGACCCTGATGGCCGAGCGCAACGAACATTTGCCGGCCGACCGCGCCATGCACTTCCGGATGGGCGTCCACATGGGCGACGTGATGGCCGACGAGGACGAGGTGTTCGGCGACGACGTCAACATCGCAGTCCGTCTCGAGACGGTCGCAACGCCCGGTGGCATCGCGGTGTCGGACAAGGCCCGCACCGAAGCGGGACGGCGGCTTGCCGTCACCCTCGTCGACGCCGGCCCGCACCGCTTCAAGAACATCGCCGAGCCGGTCAATGTCTGGACCTGGGCGCCGGCCGGATCCGATGCCCAGGAGCAGGTTCCGGACGACGGCCCGCATCTGCCGGGGCAATACCGGACCGCAATCGTCGGCGTGCTGCCGTTCGACAATCTGAGCGGCGGCGCCGACGAATATTCTCGGACGGCCTGACCGAGGACCTGATCCACGCGCTGTCGCTGCAATCCTTCTACCGCGTGCTGAGCCGCAACTCGACGTTCGCCTACAAGGGCAAGAACGTCTCGACGCGGCTGATCGCGCGCGAGATCGACGCGACCTATCTGATCCAGGGTTCGGTACGGCGCGCCGGCAACAAGATCCGCGTCTCCGCCGAGCTGATCGCGCCCGAGAAGGGCGAGCAGCTGTGGACCGGCCGCTACGACCGCGACATGGGCGACCTGTTCGCGATGCAGGACGAGATCACCGCGAATCTCTCCGCCGCCGTCGCGCAGGAGATCTATCGCGCCGAAGCATCGGCACCGGCGCGCTCGCCGAACGCCGAACTGACGGCGTGGGATCGCTTCCTGAAGGGGCTGTCGCACTACTACCAGCAGACCAAGGACGATTGCGAAACCGCGATCGCGCTGTTCAAGGAAGCGATCGAGCTCGACCCCGCGCTGTCGATCGCGCGCGCCTATCTGGCGCTGATCCAGATCCAGAGCATCCAGTTCGGCTGGATTCCGAGCACGCGCGAATTGTGGGCCTCGTCGGTCAGCCTGGCCGAGAGCAGCGTGCGGCTCGACCCGCGCTCCTCGTTCGCGTTTTCGCTGCTGGCCTATCTGCACGCGATGCAGGGCCATTACGAAGCCGCGATGGACGCCATCAAGCGGGCGATCGAGCTCAACCCCTACGACATGGGCGCGCGCGGCGTGCTGGGAATCTGCCACATGGTGATCGGCGACCATCGCAAGGCGGTCGATCTGTTCTCGACGGCGGTCCAGCGCGGCAACAGCGACCCGCGCTACCAATGGGCGGCGCTGAACGCGTTCAGCCATTATCTGCTCGGGCAATATGACGCGTCGCTGTCGTGGTCGCGCGAGGGGCTGTATCTGAACCCGAACCATCTGCAGTGCCTTGCGGTGCGCACCGCAGCGCTCGCCCAGCTCGGCCGCGCCGACGAGGCCGCGCAGGCGGCCGAGGCCCTGCTCGCCAACCATCCCGAGCTGACGGTCGAGCGTCACTTGCGCAATTTCCACTGGAAGAACCCGGCCGACATCGCGCATTATCGCGACGGCCTCTTGAAAGCCGGCCTGCCGTTCGGCAAACTCGCTCTGGTTGCATCCACCTCGAAATTCGCCGTCAACTCCTGAGCGAATTCATCCACCGGTAATGGATGCTTTTAAGCTGAAGCTTTTCAGGATGTGGTTTGATGTCCGATACGGCTGCAAGCGAGGCGCCCGCCCCGCAGATTTCCCGTGACGATCCCTGCCCGTTCCTGCGGGCGCTCGTCGCCGGCAACTATGTCGGCGGCCATATCGTGCCGCTGCCTGAACTGACCGGGACCATCGGGCGCGCAACCGGCAAGACCGGCTTCGAGGGGTTCACCGCGCGGGCGAAGATCTTCATGGTGGCGCAGATCGCCAACGGCCTCGGTCCTTTCAGCCAGCTGCGCAGCCTGTTCCAGGGCGCCATTCTCGACGCGTTACGCAACGGCCCGCTCGACAAGCACGGCGCCGGCTCGCGCATCCTCGACCAGCACGCGGTGGTCCATGAGGACGAGATCGCGCGGCTCGCGACCTTCGGCAGCGACCACAAGGCACCCGACGGCAGCGTCGAACGCGGGCTGTCGGCCGCCGAGATCAAGACCTTCATGGCGGCGAACTTCCAGCGCGCCAAGGACGAGCATCCGCCGTCCTACGGCATCCTGCACTGCTACTATCCGCTCCTGATGCTAGGCGAGTGGCCGGTGCTGCTCGACATCATGGGCAAGGGCGAAGGCAAGGACCGCTATCTCAGCGTCGCCGAGGTCAGGACGCTGTTCGTGAACAAGCGCTTTCCTGACCGGATCGTCGCGCTGCTGCAGCGCTAGATTTTTGTTGGACGCGTTTTCTTCACGCGAACCGGTATCCGCTTCGCTCGAAAACGCCATGTTTCACTTGAACAGCGGCGTGCCCGGCACGAACGCATCGAACGCTGCCCAGAATTGGCCGCGGTAGCGGTCCTGCTCCTGCAGGATCTCGTGCTTGGAGCCGGCGATCACGAGATGCGAGCCGGCGCGCAAATGATAGGCGAACTCCTCGATCGCGGCCGTCGACACCACCTCGTCATTGCTCGCCGCCAGCATCAGGATCGGCTGGCGGATTTCCGACGGATACGACATGCCGCGGAAGGTGCGCATCGCGGTGAATGCGGTGTCGGCCCAGGCGATCGTCGGCGCCGCGATGCCGAGCGTCGGATCTTCTTCCAGGATCGCCGCGTTGCGGGCATGGCGCACCGGATCGCTGGTCACGGGATTGCCGATGAAGGGCGCGAGGCCGACCAGTTCGTCGCTGCCGCCGGGAACATAGCGGCCGCCCTGCCCGGCCAGCCGCATGATCCGAAGCAGCGCGCTCGGGAAGAACGACACGCGGCGGCGCGGCAGGTCGATCATCGGCGCCGACAGCACCATGCGGTCGAACCAGCGCTTGCCGGCATGCGCGAGGCGCAGCATCACCGCACCGCCCATCGAATGCGCCAGCGCGAAATAGGGCGGCGGGCAATCCGGCAGCACCACCTGCTGCACGAAGGTCTCGACGTCGACCTCGTAGTCGGCGAAGTCGCGCACATAGCCCTTGCGGGGATCGCGCAGCCGCCGCGACGAGTGGCCCTGCCCGCGCCAGTCGATCATCGCCACCGCAAAGCCGCGGTCGCGCAGATCGCGCACGGTCTCGAAATATTTTTCGATCATCTCGCCGCGCCCGCCGAACACGCAGACCGTGCCCTTGCGGCCGGGCGGCGGCGCCCAGCGCGCAAAGCGCAGCTCGGCCCCGTCTGGTGTCTTGATGGTGCCACTGACAACGTCGTCCGGAACCGGGTTGGCGGGAATCGAGACGAGCGTCATGAAGGGGACCGGAGTGGTGAGACAGGGTGGAGATCAAGGACGCCGGCGCCGAAAAATGCGACGCGGTTTCCGCCTCTTGAACGCGACGTGACCCCTCCCATATCACCTCCGTGCAGGC
The DNA here is from genome assembly GCF_051547665.1 of Bradyrhizobium sp. BR 1433. Lineage (NCBI taxonomy): Bacteria > Pseudomonadati > Pseudomonadota > Alphaproteobacteria > Hyphomicrobiales > Nitrobacteraceae > Bradyrhizobium > Bradyrhizobium sp. BR 1433. The sequence continues at coordinate 6,154,159 of NZ_JBPUGG010000001.1, read as the reverse complement.
CGCTACCAGTGCTTCGGAACCGAAACATCAGGCTGCACACATCTAAGCCCGGCCCGATGGCGGGCGGGTAACTGAAACAGTCGCTCAATGGAGGACTATTCCTATGCGTAGCTACGACCTCACTCCGTTTTATCGTTCCACCGTCGGCTTCGACCGCCTCTTCAACCTGCTCGATCAGGTGACCTCGGACGGCAGCCCCGGCTATCCCCCCTACAACATCGAGCGCACCGGCGAGAATGCTTACCGGATCAGCGTTGCAGTCTCCGGCTTCTCGCAGGCCGAGCTTTCGATCGTCGCGAAGGAGAACACGCTGACGATCAAGGGCGAGAAAACCGCCAACGAGAACTCCGGCAACGGCTCCGAAGTGCTCTATCGCGGCATCGCCTCCCGCGCCTTCGAGCGCGTCTTCCAGCTTGCCGACTTCGTGCAGGTGAAGAACGCTTCACTCGAGAACGGTCTGCTCCACGTCGATCTCGTCCGCGAGATTCCCGAGGCCAAGAAGCCCCGCAGCATTCCGATCGGCGGCGGCGAGAAGGCCCCGCAGGTCGTTGACGGCTCGGCCGGCAAGGTCGCTGCCTAAGCAACAAACCCCGCGTCAGCAGATATTGGCTGATTGCGAAAACGCCCCGGGAAACCGGGGCGTTTTTTGTTGCCGGTAACCGCTACTCCAATCCCTGCACCTTGGGCATTGCCTGGGTCGGCAGGATCGCGGGAGCGGGCGCCGGCGGCGGCGCACCCTGACCGACGGTCGGAGCCTCGGCTTGCTGGACGGCTTGCTGCGCAGCCTGGGCCTCGGCCGGCTTCGGGGCTGCGGCCTGCTCGGCCGTCGCGGGTGCAGCTGCCTGGGCAGGCTGCGGCGTGGCCGCCTGCGGGACGGCGGCCTGGGCCGCCGGGGCGAGCCTGGGCTGCCGCCGGCGCTTGGGCTGCCGCCGGAGCCTGGGTCGCCGGAACCTGAGCCGCCGGAACCTGGGCTTTGGCCCCAGCGGGTTCCGCTTCGGCACCGGCACGCGGCTGGCGACATGTGGGATGGGGAGTGGCGGGCGCGGCACCCGGGCCTGGATCGGCCGCGGCATCGGCCCGACGGGACCGTCGGTCGCGCTCATTTCCTCTTCGTAATTGTCGCCGAGCCGGGAGGCCGGCGTGAAGCGGATGATGTGGCCGTCGCGGGCATCGATCACCAGCCTGCCGTCGTCGCCGCCCTGGTCGATCACCGAGATCGTGTAGACGAACCCGCGCTGTCGGGGCGCGCCAAGCGGCAGATAGCCGTTCTCGCGGAGCACGGTATAGACCTCGACCGGCGGCAACAGGCTCGGGACCCGGCCAAAGCGCGGCGGCGGCGGAACCTCGGGCATGGCGGCATAGGGCCCGTCCATGTCGGATACCCTGACCAGAAGCGGGCTGCCGATCCGGGCGGACGTCGCCAGCTGGGCCTCGGCCGAGGCTGCGCTGAGCGCGAGGGCGGCGGCAGCAACCGAACCTGTGAACAACTTCATCGCCGTAACTCCTGTCTGCCCCGCCCTGGAGCGTTTCCGCTCTCTTGCCGGCTTGCCCGGGGCAAAACTTCAGTTTCAAATTCGGCGGTCCTTGGTCCCTCCTTGGGCCAGATCACGGCGTGTTTGCTTCGAATCGGGGGCGCCACATGCCCGTCGAGCCGTTCGATCCGAGCATGCGGGCGAGGACTTCCTCGCGCTTGTGTGATAGACAAAAATTTGGCAAGGTCTAAGTTAGGACAGTAAAGCTGTCTCAATTTCGAGGCCATCCCGGCATAGGGATTGCAACGAGACCTCGGCGCCCCGAGCTCCGAGAATGCTGCAGGCAGGGCCGTTCCTCAGGGGACGTTGAAACGCCCGTCGTCTGAATTTAGGAAAATGCGGCTCGCGGCGGACGAGCGGTGGCCCGGTGGGTGCCGCAACGTCCAAGGTGCGCCAAATACGGTGGGGCCCTTACGAAAGGGAGAGGACACATGAGCGGGTCGGAATTCGAGCGCGAAAACATCGTGGCAGGAACGCTGTCGGCGACCGCGAACTCGAAAGCCGCCGAGCCCGCGCGTGAGTTGCATACTTGGCGCCCCGAAGCCGAGGGCCTGTACGATCCCAGCCTGGAAAAGGACTCCTGCGGCGTCGGCTTCATCGCCAACATCAAGGGCCAGAAGTCGCACCAGATCGTCTCCGACGCGCTGAACATCCTGTGCAACCTCGAGCATCGCGGCGCCGTCGGCGCCGACCCGCGCGCCGGTGACGGCGCCGGCATCCTGGTGCAGATCCCGCACGCCTTCTTCGCGCGCAAAACCGCGGAGCTCGGCTTCAAGCTGCCGCAGCCCGGCGAATACGCCATCGGCGCGCTGTTCATGCCGCGCGATGCCGCGTGGCGGAACGTGATCAAGAGCATCATCGCCGACGAGATCAAGAACGAGGGCTTCAAGCTGCTCGGCTGGCGCGATGTGCCCAGTGACAATTCATCGCTCGGCGTCACCGTGAAGCCGACCGAGCCCTACCACATGCAGGTCTTCATCGGCCGCAATGGTGCGGCCAAGACCGAGGACGATTTCGAGCGCCACCTCTACATCCTGCGCAAGTCGATCTCGCAGGCGATCTATCAGCGCCGCGACCGCGGCATGGCGGGCTACTATCCGTGCTCGCTGTCGTGCCGCACCGTGATCTACAAGGGCATGTTCCTCGCCGACCAGCTCGGCAAGTACTATCCCGACCTGCATGAGGCCGACTTCGACAGCGCGCTGGCGCTGGTGCATCAACGCTTCTCGACCAACACCTTCCCGACCTGGTCGCTGGCGCATCCGTACCGGATGATCGCCCATAACGGCGAGATCAACACGCTGCGCGGCAACGTCAACTGGATGGCGGCGCGGCAGGCTTCCGTGCATTCGGAGCTCTACGGCAAGGACATCAGCCGCCTGTGGCCGATCTCCTATGAAGGCCAGAGCGACACCGCCTGCTTCGACAACGCGCTCGAATTCCTGGTGCAGGGCGGGTACTCGCTGCCGCACGCCGTGATGATGATGATTCCGGAAGCGTGGGCCGGCAATCCCCTGATGGATGAGCAGCGCCGCGCGTTCTACGAATATCATGCCGCACTGATGGAGCCGTGGGACGGCCCGGCCGCGATCGCCTTCACCGACGGCCGCAAGATCGGCGCCACGCTCGATCGCAACGGCCTGCGCCCGGCGCGCTACCTCGTCACCAAGGACGACCGCATCGTGATGGCGTCCGAAATGGGCGTGCTGAAGATTCCGGAGGACCAGATCGTCACCAAGTGGCGGCTGCAGCCCGGCAAGATGCTGCTCGTCGACCTCGAGCAGGGCCGCCTGATTCCCGACGACGAGATCAAGGCCGACCTCGCCAAGAGCCATCCCTACAGCGACTGGCTGCACCGCACCCAGATCCAGCTCGAGGAGCTGCCGGATGCGCCGGCCAAGGGCGTGCGCTCCAACCTGCCGCTGCTCGATCGGCAGCAGGCGTTCGGCTACAGCCAGGAAGACATCGCGATCCTGATGACGCCGATGGCGGCCACCGGCGAGGAAGCCGCGGGCTCGATGGGCAACGACACGCCGATCTCGGCGCTGTCCGACAAGCCGAAGCAGCTGTTCACCTACTTCAAGCAGAACTTCGCGCAGGTGACGAACCCGCCGATCGATCCGATCCGCGAGGAAATCGTCATGAGCCTCGTCTCGATCATCGGGCCGCGGCCGAACCTGTTCGACCTGCAGGGCGTCGCCTCGACCAAGCGCCTCGAGGTGCGGCAGCCGATCCTGACCGACGCCGATCTGGAAAAGATCCGTTCGATCTCCGACGTCGCCGAGACCCATTTCAAGTCGCGCACGCTCGACACCACCTTCCACGCCGGGTTCGGCGCGGCGGGCATGGAGCAGGTGCTCGACGAGCTCTGCGCACGCGCCGAGGGCGCAGTGCGCGAAGGCATCAACATCATCATCCTGTCGGACCGCATGACGGGTACCGACCGGATTCCGATCCCGTCGCTGCTGGCCTGCGCCGCCGTGCATCATCACCTGATCCGCACCGGCCTGCGCACCTCGGTCGGCCTCGTCGTGGAATCCGGTGAGCCGCGCGAGGTGCATCACTTCGCCTGCCTCGCCGGCTACGGCGCCGAAGCGATCAACCCCTATCTCGCATTCGAAACCATCCTCGCGATGAAGGACCGGCTGCCCACCGCGCTCGACGACTACGAGATCGTCAAGCGTTACATCAAGTCGATCGGCAAGGGCCTGCTCAAGGTGATGTCCAAGATGGGCATCTCGACCTACCAGTCCTATTGCGGCGCGCAGATCTTCGACGCGGTCGGCCTCAAGGCGGACTTCGTCGCCAAGTATTTCGCCGGCACCCACACAAGGATCGAGGGCGTCGGCCTCGGCGAGATCGCCGAGGAGACCGTACGGCGCCACACCGACGCGTTCGGCGACGGCCAGATCTACAAGAGCGCGCTCGATGTCGGCGGCGAATATGCCTACCGCACCCGCGGCGAAGACCACGCCTGGACCGCGGAATCGGTCTCGACGCTGCAGCATGCCGTGCGCGGCAATTCGCAGGAGCGCTACCGGGCGTTCGCCAAGATCCTCAACGAGCAGTCCGAGCGTCTGTTGACGCTGCGCGGCCTGTTCCGGATCAAGAGCGCCGAGGACGACAAGCGCAAGCCGGTCAAGCTCGAGGATGTCGAGCCGGCCAAGGACATCGTCAAGCGGTTCTCGACCGGCGCGATGTCGTTCGGCTCGATCTCGCGCGAGGCGCACACCACGCTCGCGATCGCGATGAACCGGATCGGCGGCAAGTCGAACACCGGCGAAGGCGGCGAGGAGTCCGATCGCTTCAAGCCGATGCCCAACGGCAACTCGATGCGCTCGGCGATCAAGCAGGTCGCCTCGGGCCGGTTCGGCGTGACGACGGAATACCTCGTCAACTCCGACATGATGCAGATCAAGATGGCGCAGGGCGCCAAGCCCGGCGAAGGCGGCCAACTGCCCGGCCACAAGGTCGACGCGACGATTGCCCGCGTCCGGCATTCGACGCCGGGCGTCGGCCTGATCTCGCCGCCGCCGCATCACGACATCTACTCGATCGAAGACCTCGCTCAGCTGATCTACGACCTCAAGAACGTCAATCCGGACGGCCAGGTCTCGGTGAAGCTGGTGTCGGAGGTCGGCGTCGGCACGGTTGCCGCAGGCGTCGCCAAGGCGCGCGCCGACCATGTGACCATCGCGGGCTTCGAGGGCGGCACCGGTGCCTCGCCGCTGACCTCGATCAAGCATGCCGGCTCGCCGTGGGAGATCGGTCTTGCCGAGACCCATCAGACGCTGGTGCGCCAGCAGCTGCGCAGCCGCATCGCGGTTCAGGTCGACGGCGGCTTCCGCACCGGCCGTGACGTCGTGATCGGCGCGCTGCTCGGGGCCGACGAGTTCGGCTTCGCCACCGCCCCCCTGATCGCGGCGGGCTGCATCATGATGCGCAAGTGCCACCTCAACACCTGCCCGGTCGGCGTCGCGACCCAGGATCCGGTGCTGCGCAAGCGCTTCACCGGCCAGCCCGAGCACGTCATCAACTACTTCTTCTTCGTCGCCGAGGAAGTCCGCGAGATCATGGCGCAGCTCGGCTACAAGACGTTCGACGAGATGGTCGGCCAGGTCCAGATGCTGGACCAGACCGCGCTGGTCTCGCATTGGAAGGCCAAGGGCCTCGATTTCTCCAAGCTGTTCGTGCGGCAGAAGGAGGAGAAGGGCCAGACGATCTATCACTCGGAGAGCCAGAACCACCATCTGGAAGCCGTGCTCGACCGCCGGCTGATCGAGAAGGCGCAGGCCGCGCTCGATCGCGGCGCCCCGGTCAAGATCGAGGAAGAGATCAACAACACCGACCGCTCCGCCGGCGCGATGCTGTCGGGCGCGGTGGCCAAGATCTACGGCCATGCCGGCCTGCCGCTCGACACCATCCATGTCGGCCTGAAGGGCACGGCGGGACAGGCGTTCGGCGCATGGCTCGCCAGGGGCGTCACCTTCGAGCTCGAGGGTGAAGGCAACGACTATGTCGGCAAGGGCCTCTCGGGCGGCTGCATCATCGTCAAGCCGCCGAAGATCTCCGGCATCGTGCCGGAAGAGTCGATCATCGTCGGCAACACTGTGATGTACGGCGCGATCGCGGGCGAGTGCTACTTCCGCGGCATCGCCGGCGAGCGCTTCGCGGTGCGCAACTCCGGCGCGGTCGCCGTCGTCGAGGGCGCCGGCGATCATTGCTGCGAATACATGACCGGCGGCATCGTCGTGGTGCTCGGCAAGACCGGACGCAACTTCGCGGCCGGCATGTCCGGCGGCATCGCCTATGTGCTGGACGAGGCCGGCGACTTCGACAAGCTCTGCAACCTTTCGATGGTCGAGCTCGAGCCTGTGCTGTCGGAGGAGATGATCAACGCCGATACCTACCACCACTCCGGCGATCTCGAGGCGCATGGCCGGGTCGACGTGTTCCAGAACCTGCTCGACTCCGATGTGGAGCGGCTGCACGTCCTGATCACGCGTCACGCCAAGCTGACCGGCTCGAAGAAGGCGGCGGAGATCCTCGCCGACTGGAAGAGCTGGCTGCCGAAATTCCGCAAGGTGATGCCGGTGGAGTACCGCCGCGCGCTGAAGGAAATGAAGGCGAACGCCGACGCCGAGCCGAAGATCGCGATCGGCGCGTAGGGTTCATCACGCGTCATTCCGGGGCGCGCAAGGCGCGAACCCGGAATCTCGCAAGGCAACTTCAAGATTCCGGGTCCGCGCCTTCGGCGCAGCCCGGAATGACGGAACAACTGAGATGCAGGGGCATCGGGTTTCAATGGGTAAGATCACAGGTTTTCTCGAGATCGAGCGGCATGACCGCAAGTACGAGCCGGTCGCCGATCGACTCAAGAACTTCAGGGAATTCGTCATTCCGCTGAGCGAGAAGGACACGCGCGACCAGGCTGCGCGCTGCATGAATTGCGGCATCCCCTATTGCCACGGCACCGGCTCGACCGCGCCGGGCACGCCGGGCTGCCCGGTCAACAACCAGATCCCCGATTTCAACGACCTCGTCTATCAGGGCAACTGGGAAGAAGCCTCGCGCAACCTGCACTCGACCAACAATTTCCCCGAATTCACCGGCCGCATCTGCCCGGCGCCGTGCGAGGCGTCCTGCACGCTCAACATCGACGACAACCCGGTCACCATCAAGACCATCGAATGCGCGATCGTCGACCGCGCCTGGGACAATGGCTGGCTGAAGCCGGAAATATCAGCGCAGAAGACCGGCAAGAAGGTCGCCGTGATCGGCTCGGGTCCCGCCGGCATGGCCGCCGCGCAGCAGCTCGCGCGCGCCGGCCATGAGGTGCACGTCTACGAGAAGTTCGCCAAGGCCGGCGGCCTGCTGCGCTACGGCATTCCCGACTTCAAGATGGAGAAGGGCATCATCGATCGCCGCGTGGCGCAGATGGAAGCCGAGGGCGTCACCTTCCACTACGGCAAGGCCGTGGGCGGCTCGACGCCCGGTGCAATCGATCCGCAAGAGCTCGCCAAGCAGTATGACGCCGTGGCGCTGACCGGCGGCGCGGAAGCCCCGCGCGACCTGCCGATTCCCGGCCGCGAGCTTTCCGGCATCCACTTCGCGATGGACTTCCTGCCGCAGCAGAACCGCCGCGTCTCCGGCGAGCCGCTGAACGGCGCCGCCGACATCCTCGCCGGCGGCAAGCATGTCGTCGTGATCGGCGGCGGCGACACCGGATCGGACTGCATCGGCACCTCGTTCCGGCAAGGTGCAACGTCGGTGACCCAGCTCGAGATCATGCCGGCGCCGCCCGAGCACGAGAACAAGGGCGTGACTTGGCCAAACTGGCCGCTGAAGATGCGCACGTCGTCGAGCCAGGCCGAAGGCGCGGTGCGCGAATTCGCCGTGCTGACGACGAAGTTCGAAGGCGTCGACGGCAAGGTGACGAAACTGCATTGCGTCAAGGTCGACGACAAGTTCAAGCCGTTGCCCGGCACAGAGTTCACGCTCGACGCCGAGCTCGTGCTGCTGGCGATGGGCTTCGTCCATCCGGTGCACGAGGGGCTGCTCAAGACGCTGGGCGTCGAGCTCGACCAGCGCGGCAACGTCCGCGCCTCCCTGCAGGACTACCAGACCTCGCGAGCGAAGATCTTCTCCGCCGGCGACATGCGCCGCGGCCAGTCGCTCGTGGTCTGGGCGATCCGCGAAGGCCGCCTGTGCGCGCGCTCGATCGACACCTTCCTGATGGGGAAGACCGATCTGCCGGGGTAAGCGCGTCAGCCGCCACGCCACTGCAGCCACACACTGAACTGTCATCGCCCGCGAAAGCGGACGATCCAGTATTCCAGAGACGTCAGGGCTTGAACGGACAGGCCGCGGCGTACTGGGTGCCCCGCGTTCGCGGAGCACGACACCTCATTTGAGATGCGACTCGCGCATCCTCACCGCTAATTCTGCACCCGCACGCCGAGCATCACCACCGTCGACGCCGAGCTCTGTCCCGGCTGGTTGGAATCCAGCCAGTCGCGGCGCAGCGTGCCCTTGATCCAGAGGCTGCGGGTCATCTTGTAGATCAGGTCGCCTGACACCGAGTAGATCGTGTCGTTGCGGTTGTCGCCCTGGTAGTCGAGCGTGCCGTAGGTGAACTTGCCGATGCCGGTCAGCCAGCGGCGGAAGTCGTGGTCGACCTCGACGGTGTAGGTGCGCGACAGCACGCCCGAGGTGCCGGGCAGCGTGGTCTCGCCGAGCTGGGTGTCGGAATAGAATTTGGCCGTGGTCAGCGGCGTCGCATTCCAGGTCAGCGAGGCGGTGGTCAGCAGGCCCTTGAGCGGGCTAAGCCGCGGATCGACATAGTCGCGCCTAGCATAGCCGATCGAGACCTCGCCGAACAGAATCCGGGTGAACTCGAACGATGTGCCGACCTTGGCGTAACCGCCCGACGAATTGCGCGCGTAACCGTTGCGGTCAAGATAGAGATCATGGAAGCGGCTGTCGCCCTCCACTTCCACGAACGGCTTCACGGCCGGATTGAGCTCATAGCTGACGCGGCCGACACCGCCATACTGCGTGAAGTTGCGATCGTCGTTGGACGACGAGGTGCCGTCGGTCAGCTTCGACCACTGATAGTCGGTGCGGTCGACGGTGCCGCCGAGCGAGACCTGCATGCGGTTGAAATTCTGGTCGATGCCGAAGGTGCCGCCGACCGTGCTGTAGAGCGGATATCTGGCGAGGCCGGCCTGCACATTCGGGCTGCCGGGATTGTCGGTCGAGACCAGCAGGCGGGCCTGCGCCGTGAGATGCGTGTATCTGGAGACGTCGAGCCGGCCGTCGACATGACCGGTGAAGTTCGGACGGTCGATGTCGAGCGGCGCCGACAGCGGTGTGCCGTTGGCGTTCGGCGTCAGCTCGGAGCCATAGCCGGTGAAGGAGCCGCGCAGATCCGCGACGACGGCGTGACGCTCCCAGTCGGAGACCGCGAGGAATTCCGGCGCGACCATGTAGAACGCCCTGCCCTGCGGCGAGTAGAGCCGGCCCGGATTGGTGTCGTAGCCGGCCATCGCCTCGACCGCGGTCTTGACCATGAACGAGCCGGCGTAGTCGCCGACCGCGCCGAACGGATCGTCGTCGATCTTGAGCCGCTTGCGCGGCGGCTGGCCGACGATGGTGCCGGCCATCGCCGGCGGCAGCGGCGTCTTGTTGGCGGTCTCCGAGGGCGGGATCGACAGCCGCAGCTGCCCCGTGGCGTTCAATGGCGCCGACGTCGGCGGCGGCGAGCCGGGTCCCGCCAGCGGCTTCGGTTTGGCCTGACCCGGATAGTATTTCGGCTTCTGGCGCTTGCGGTTGAGCGAGTCATAGCCCGACGTCGAGGCGCCGTTCGCCGCCGGGAGCCCGTAGGTCGGGACCTGCCCGATCCGCGTCGTCGATGTTGATGTCGATGAAGACGAGGAGGAACGGCGTTCGCGATCGGGGTCGGGCAGCCTCAGGCCGTTGAGCGGATCCATGGCGTCGGCCGTGGTCCGGCGCAGCGGCGAATCCTGCGTGATCACCTGGCTCTGGCGATTGGGGCTGAACAGATCGGGCGTGACGGTCTGGGCCACGGCGAACCCGGTGGTCACGGTCAGCGCCAAGACGGTCACGGCAGGGCATGGCAAAACCGCGCGGACGAGGTGTCCACGCCGGTCTTGGCCGCTTGCTGGCCGCCGCAACACGATGGAAAAACTCCAACGAATTCACATACTTGTCGGACGCACTCCGCCGGGCGGCGGAAAACGTCGTTAATGGAGTTAAAACAATTATGGTTAATGAGCCGTTGAGGATCGGCCGCCGCGCGTCGCATCGCGGAATCGAACGTGCTAAGGGAGACGCCCGGGTGCAAAACCCTCCCTTGGAATCCTAAATGGCCAAACCGAAACCGCTGATGACCAAATCATCCGGCCCCGATGACGGCGCCGTTCAATCGGCGCTCCGCACCCTCGATGCCGAAGGAAGCGGCGTCGCAGCCCTCTCCGCGGCACTGAAGTCCGACCTCGGCGCGCCGTTCGCGGCCGCGTCCGAGTTGATCGGCAATGCCAAGGGACGGCTGATCGTCACCGGGCTCGGCAAGTCCGGCCATATCGGGCGCAAGATCGCCGCGACCTTTGCCTCGACCGGCACGCCGGCGTTCTTCGTGCACGCCGCCGAAGCGAGTCATGGCGATCTCGGCATGATCACGATCGATGACGTGATCCTGGCGCTGTCATGGTCCGGCGAGCAGCCGGAGATGCGCAACCTGATCGCCTATGCCGCCCGCTTCGGCATTCCGCTGATCGCGATGACGGCCGACAAGGACTCGACGCTGAGCAAGGCCGCCGACGTGCAGCTGACGCTGCCGAAGGCCCGCGAGGCCTGCCCGCACAATCTAGCGCCGACCACGTCCTCGCTGATGATGCTGGCGCTCGGCGATGCGCTGGCGATCGCGCTGCTCGAGGGCCGCGGCTTCACCTCGACCGATTTCAGCGTGCTGCATCCGGGCGGCAAGCTCGGCGCGCTCCTGAAATATGCCCGCGACCTGATGCATGGCGGCGACGCGCTGCCGCTGAAGCCGCTCGGCACCAAGATGTCGGATGCGCTGGTCGAGATGACCTCCAAGGGTTTTGGCTGCGTCGGCATCGTCGACCGCCACGGCCATCTCGTCGGCATCGTCACCGACGGCGATCTGCGCCGGCAGATGCGCCCGACCTTTTGACGCTGTCGGTCGACGAGGTCATGACCAGGACGCCGAAGACGATCAGCCGAGACACGCTGGCCGGCGAAGTGCTGGAATTGCTCAACGCCTCGAAGATCACGACGCTGATCGTGACCGACGCCAAGAAGCCGGTCGGCATCATCCATCTGCACGATCTGCTGCGCGCCGGCGTGGCGTAATTTCGCTCCGTCATTCCGGGCGCGCGAAGCGTGAACCTCAGATGCGCAATTGCGCATCGGAGAATCTCGAGATCCTCAGGCACGCAATGGCACACCATAGTTCGATGCTTTCGCATCGCCCCGGAATGACGGCGTTTATCTCGGAAACCGCGCCGCGGTTTCCTCCAGCGGCAGGGCCAGCGCGTTGGCGAGGTAGGAGACCGTGCGGTAGAAGCCGCACAACTGGATGATCTCCAGGATCTGGTCCTCATCGTAATGCGCCGACAGCGCCGCGAATTCCGCGTCATCCAGCGTCGCGCGGACATGCAGCGCGTCGACTGCCGCGATCATTGCCTGTTCGGCCTGCGACCAGCAGCCGGCATCGGCCGGACCGCGCACGGTGGCGTGGACCTGCTGCTCCGTCAGTTCGGCGGCTGCGCCGAACGCCGTGACGTGGACGCCCCATTCATATTCGCAGGCATTGAGTGCGCAGGTGCGGTCGATCACGATCTCCCGCTCCCTGAGCGACAACGGCCCGCGGTCCAATAGGCTGCCGCCGCGAAACTTCTCCCAGGCGCGCGGATGGCCCGCCATCACGCGGAACAGCACCAGCGGCGGCTTGCCGCGCATGATGCGGTCGAAATGCTGTTGAACGTCCGCCGGATAGGGCGGATCGAGCGGCGCGAGGCGTGACATGGGTTGATCCCGTTGCTACATTTAATGTAGCGGAACGCTACAATATCTGTAGCGACCCGCAAGAGGAATTCAAAAGGAATTTGCGACATGCCGAAGCAGGGTCCAGTCACAAGACCCGGCGTCCGCGGCTCGCGGACCGGCCGCCCGATCATGGCGCTGCTCGATCTATTGGGACGGCGCTGGACCTTGCGGATCGTCTGGGAGCTGCGCGAGGGCGCGCTGACCTCGCGCGCGCTGCGCACCGCCTGCGACGAGGCCTCGCCGACGATCCTGCAGACGCGATTGACGGAGCTGCGCGAGGCCGGCTTCGTCGAGCTGACGGAGGATGGTTACGGCCTCACCGCGCTCGGCCGCGAGCTATTTGCGACATTCACGCCGCTCAACCGCTTCGCCGAGCGCTGGAGCAAGCAGGGCGGCAGCTAGACCTCGGCGGCCGTCAGTGTGTAGCCCGCATGAGCGGAGCGACATGCGGGATCGGTTTCCCCGGGTATCGCGGAGCCTGTCATCGGGCGCGCATGCGCGCGACCCGTTGGCTCACCCGGGCTACGGATTACTCGCCCGAAGCAGCATCCGACGCTCGGGGCCGAGTCGTCGTCGATGGCTCAGGCCAGACTAAGCGATCGCCACCGTCAGGCTGGCGCCGTCGGCGCGGACGACCTTCACCCGGCTGCCGGCCGGCGCATCGGGGCCGGCGACGCGCCACACCGTATCGTCGATCCGCACCGTGCCTGATCCGTCAACGATCGGCTTCTCCAGCGTGAATTCGCGGCCGACCAGGGCTTCGTTGCGGCGGTTGAGGAAGGGATTGGTCTTGCTTGCCGCCGTCGCGCCCTTCGCGAAATGCCGCCATGCCGGCACCGCCAGGGCGGCGAACACTGCGAACATCAAGAGCTGTATCTGCCAGGACGGCGTGAAGGCGAACGACAGCAGGCCGACCAGCAGTGCCGCGAGCCCGAGCCAGAACAGGAACACCCCGGGCGCCACAAGCTCCAGCGCCATCAGGATGAAGCCGAAGATCAGCCAGCTCCAGGTACCCAATGTCGAAAACATCTCGGCCATGACGTGACCTCTACCATTGCGGGCGCGACGCCGTCACGCCCTCACCGCTGCGGCGGCACCGGAGGCGGCGCCGTCGGGCCGGCCGGCGGCACCGAACCGCCGCGCCGTGCTGCGGCCGTAGCGGACGCCGCGCTCTCGCCGAAGGTGGCGCGGGCGATCTCGCCGATGCCAGCCAGAGAGCCGAGCACACTCGAGGTCTCGATCGGCAGCATCAGGACCTTCTGGTTCGGCGATTCCGCGAGCTGGCCGAACGCCTTGATGTACTTGTCGGCGATGAAATAGTTCAGCGCGGCGACGTCGCCCTTGGCGATCGATTCCGACACCATCTGGGTCGCCTTGGCCTCGGCCTCGGCAAGCCGTTCGCGCGCCTCGGCGTCGCGGAAGGCGGCCTCGCGGCGGCCCTCGGCCTGCAGGATCTGGCCCTGCTTGGCGCCCTCGGCGCGCAGGATTTCGGATTGCCGCTGGCCCTCGGCCTGCAAGATGTCGGCGCGCTTGACGCGCTCGGCCTTCATCTGCCGGCCCATCGCCTCGACGAGGTCGGCCGGCGGCACGATGTCCTTGATCTCGATGCGGTTGACCTTGACGCCCCAGGGCGACACCGCGGCGTCGACCACGCGCAGCAGCCGCTCGTTGATCTCGTCACGATGCGACAGCACCTGATCGAGATCCATCGAGCCCATCACCGAGCGGATATTGGTCATGGTCAGGACGGTGATCGCCTGGTTGAGATTGGCGACCTCGTAGCTCGCCTTGGCGGCATCGAACACCTGGTAGAACGCGACGCCGTCCACCGTCACGGTGGCGTTGTCTTTGGTAATCACCTCCTGCTCGGGAATGTCGATCACCTGCTCCATCATGTTGATCTTGCGCCCGATGCGGTCGAAATAGGGCACGATCAAATTGAGGCCGGGCGACAGCGTGCGGGTGTATTTGCCGAACCGCTCGATGGTCCAGTCAAAACCCTGCGGAACGGTCTTGATCCCGGCGAACAGCGTAACGATGACGAGAAGAACAAACGCGATCGCGAAGACGTCGAAGCCAGTCATAAAGTCCTCCAGGGCCGGCGAGACCGTCGCCAGTCACGGTCGTGCATTGGTCGGCAGGACCGCTCCGCCGGTTCAGCCGGCTGTTGTTCTCCCTAGCACATAGGAAGCTGCTGTCGGATGACCAGATGCCAACGAATGCCCGTGCCCGGTGTCACGGATCGTTAACAATCAAATCCAGCCTCCTTAGATCCAGCCTTGCAGCTCGCGCAGCACGAGCTGGCGGATCACGTCCATGCCGCCGTCGCTGTCGTTGAGGCAGGGGATCGCCGCAAACTGCGCGCCGCCATTGTGCCGGAAGATCTCGGCATTCTCCTGCGCGATCTCCTCCAGGGTCTCCAGGCAATCGGCGGAGAAGCCGGGCGTGACCACGGCAATGCGCCGCACGCCGTCCTTGGCCAGCTTCTCGACCGTCTTGTCGGTATAGGGCTGCAGCCACTCGGCCTTGCCGAAGCGCGACTGGAAGGTGAGGATCAGCTTGTCGGCATCGAGCCCGAGCCGCTTGCGCAGCGCATTGGTCGTGGCGATGCATTGCGCCTGATACGGATCGCCCTTGTCGACATATTCCTTCGGCATGCCGTGGAACGAGGCGACGATGATCTCGGGCTGGAACGGCAATGCCGGGAGATGCGCATTGATCGAGACCGCGAGCGCCTCGATGTAGTCGGGATCGTCGTAGTAAGGCGGCGTCACCCGCAGGATCGGCTGCGCGCGCATGCCGGCCAGCACGCGAAACGCCTCGTCGCAGACCGTCGCCGACGTCGCGGCGGAATATTGCGGATAGAGCGGCACCACCAGCAGCCGGCCGCAGCCCTGCGCCGCCAGCGCCTCGATGCGCTGCTTGATCGAGGGGTTGCCGTAGCGCATCGCCCAGTCGACCACGACGTGGTCGTGATCGGCGATCGCCTCCGCCAGCTTGTCGGCCTGCGAGCGCGTGATGGTCTTCAGCGGCGATTCGTTCTTCTCGGTGTTCCAGATCTTCAGATAGTCGCGCGCCTTGCGGGCCGGACGGACGCGCAGGATGATGCCGTTGAGGATCAGCTTCCAGAGCAGGCCCTGATCCTCGATCACCCGCGGATCGGACAGGAATTCCTTGAGGTAGACCCGCACGCCCGCCGCATCCGCCGTATCGGGCGTGCCGAGATTGACCAGCAGCACGCCGACGCGTTCCGGCTTCGGCGCCGCGGCAGACTTCGCGCTCTCGAAGGGGATCACCGTGCTCATGATGGCCTTGCGCTTGATATCCTTCGCCTCGGAGCTTTGGGCTTCGCGCGTTGCTCCAACCTTGTCAAGCCGAGTGCGGGTTGGCTACGTTCCCCTGCGGAATAAGGGGGAACCATGACGATCGCCGAATGGTGCGTCTTCGGGACGCTGATGCTCTCGCTGCTGACGATCGTGTCGGTGAAGTGGACCGGCTTCCGCAGCTTCGACAATGCCAGGCCGCGCGATCCCGACTTCTACGACGACCCGATCCGCTCGCGGGCGCTCGGCGCGCACCAGAACGGCATCGAGGCCTTCCCGTTCTTCGCCTTCGCCGTGCTGCTCGCCGAATTCCGCGTCGGCCCGCTGCGGCTGATCGACGAGCTCGCCGTGCTGTTCCTGATCGTGCGGATCGCTTACGTCTTCACCTATATCGGCAACCGCCCGATGCTGCGCTCGATCCTCTGGAGCATCGGTTTCGCGATCAACATCGCGATCTTCCTGCTGCCGGCGATCAGGGGCTATCTGACGAGTTGAGCCTGTTTCTTCTCCCTCTCCCCGTTCTTACGGGGAGAGGGCTGGGGTGAGGGGCCGTCTCCGCAAATTCGATGGAAGCGAGCGTGCGGAGACTCCCCCTCACCCGAAATTCGCGCACGCGAATTTCGACCTCTCCCCGCAAGCGGGGCGAGGTGACTTCAAAGGCACGTCGCGCGCTCGGCCGCGACGTAGCCGAACAGCAGCCCGAGCCCGAACAGCAGCACGAGGCCCGCGGCGGCGAATTCCAGGCCGGGCATGATGACCATGCCGCCGCCGTCGCGCGCCGCGCTCAGCCGCTCGGCCACGCCGCGCGCCGACACTGCGACCAGCGCGATCGCCGCCACCGTGATGGCGGTGCCGAGCCCCATCACGAAGGTCGCGGCAATGCCGGCCCAGAACAGGCCCTGCGCCAGCGCGAACACCAGCACCAGGATCGCGCCCGAGCAGGGCCGGATCCCGACCGTGAGGATCGCGCCGAGCCCCCGCCGCCAGCCGCCAGGACCGGCGAGTTCGGCCGGCGTCGGCCCGTGCGAATGGCCGCAATGCTCGTCATGGACGTGCTGCGCGTCATGCCCGTGATCGTGACCGTGATCATGATGATGCCCGTGATCGTCATGCGCGTGACGGTGATGGTGATCATGGCCGTCATGGTGATCGTGATCATGGTGGCCGTGATCGTGCTGATGCGCGCCGGCCATCGCCAGCGTCGGACGCGGCATCTGCAGCGCACGGAAGAAGCCGCCGCCCTTGACCCACACCAGCCGGGCGCCGAATGCCGCGATCAGCGCGTAGCTTGCGATCTCGATCGCCTTCTCCGCCCCGCACATGGTCTTCGCGGTCGCGTTGAGCAGCCAGGCACAGATGCCCACGATCAGAACGGCGACCACCGACTGCATCAGCGCCGAGGCGAACGACAGCACGATGCCGCGCCGCGCGGTCTCGCGATTGGCGACCATGTAGGATGAGATCACCGCCTTGCCGTGGCCGGGGCCGGCGGCATGGAAAATCCCGTAGGCAAAGGAGATCACAAGCAGCGTCCAGACCGCCGAACCGTCGGATTTCGCGGCGCGGATCGCCTGCGAGATCTCGCGGTAGAACTCCGACTGCTTGGCCAACAGCCAGCCGAAGATCCCGCCCTGCGGCTCCGCCGCGCGCGGTGCGCCGAACGGATTTTGCGCCAGCAGCGCATTGACGGTCCCATCGAGCAGCGCGAATGCCGCCAGCACGGCCGCGGACACGGCGAGGCCGCGCATCATGCGGAAGGCGATCGGCGTCATGGGCACTCCACCGAGACCTTGTTGGCGAACATCATGCCGAAATTGCCGTTGCCGCCGTCGAGAAAGGTCTGCTCGCCGAGCTTCTGCGCGGCGGCGGTGCCGTCGCTATTCGGCCGTTCGAACTGCATCTTGCAGCCCGCCGCGGCGCCGACCAGCTTGACCGGCTCCTTCTCGGCATACTGGAAGTCGATGAAATAGGTCGGGTCGAACACTTCGAGCGAGAGCTGCCTTGCCTTGAACGGCGTCTTCACCGGCAGGGTGAAGTGCAGCGTCAGCGCCGAATCCTTGTATTCGAGGAAATAGTCGACCGGCTCGGTGAACTTCTGCTTCTTGCCGTCGCCCTTGGCGAAGGTGAAGTAGGCGTATTCCTTCAGCGACTCGACATTGGTCTGCGCCAACGGCGCCAGTTCCTCGCGGCTGTAAGCGCCCTTGACCTTGGTCTCGATGCCCTGCAGCGCGTAGGTCGAGAACATGTCGTCAAACGTCCAGGCGTGCCTGACCCCGGTGATGGTGCCGTCGGGCGCGTAGATCAGCTCGCTCCTGGCAACGATCCAGACATGCGGATGGGCCTCGGCGGCCGCAGTGCCGAGCACGACGGGCACCGCAAGCACGAGCCAGCCGATCAGCCGGTTCAATGACGGCCGCACCTCAGGCCGCCTCAGGCGTTTCGAGCAGGCCACGGCGGCGCAGCAGCGCGTCCGGCTCGGGCTCGCGGCCGCGGAAGGCGACATAGGCCTCCTCCGGATCGCGCGAGCCGCCCGACGAATAGATGTCGTCATGCAGCCGCTTGGCGGTCGCGGGATCGAAGATGTCGCCGGCCTCCTCGAAGGCGCCGAAGGCGTCGGCGTCCATCACCTCCGACCACATGTAGCTGTAGTAGCCCGACGCATAGTGGTCGCCGGAGAAGATATGACCGAACTGGGTCGGCCGGTGCCGCAGCGATATCTCGGCGGGCATGCCGATCTTCTCGAGCTCCTTCTGTTCGAAGGCGCGGACGTCCCAGCTCGCCGCCGCGGGCTGGGTGTGGAATTCGAGGTCGACCAGCGCAGAGGAGACGAACTCCACGGTGGCAAAGCCCTGGTTGAACTTGCGCGCGGCAAGGAAGCGCTTGAGCAGGTCGTCCGGTAGTGCCTCCCCGGTCTGGTAGTGGCGGGCGAAGCGCTGCAGCACCTCGGGCCGCTCCTGCCAGTGCTCATAGAGCTGCGAGGGCAGCTCGACGAAGTCGGTGAACACGCTGGTTCCGGACAGTGACGGATAGGTCACGTTGGACAGCATGCCGTGCAGGCCATGGCCGAACTCGTGGAACAGGGTCCGCGCGTCGTCGGGCGACAGCAGCGACGGCGCGCCATCGGCGCCCTTGGCGAAGTTGCAGACATTGATGACCAGCGGCGCGACGTTGCCGTCGAGCTTCTGCTGGTCGCGCAGCGAGGTCATCCAGGCGCCGGAGCGCTTCGAGGGCCGCGCGAAGTAGTCGCCGTAGAACAGCGCCTTGTGCTGGCCGTCGCGGCCCTTGACCTCCCAGACCCGGACGTCCGGGTGCCACACCGGGATATCCTTGCGCTCCTCGAAGGTGACGCCGAACAGGCGGGTGGCGCAGTCGAACGCGGCCTCGATCATGTGGTCGAGCACCAGATAGGGCTTGATCGCGGAATCGTCGAAATTGGCGCGGCGCTGGCGCAGCTTCTCGGCGTAGTAGCGCCAGTCCCAGGACGCGAGGGTGAAATTGCCGCCCTCCTCCGCGATCAGCGCCTGCAGCGCGTCGCGGTCGGCGAGCGCCCGCGCTCGCGCCGGCTTCCAGACCCGCTCTAGGAGGCCGCGTACGGCCTCCGGCGTCTTGGCCATGGAATCCTCGAGGCGGTAGGCGGCGTAGGTCGGGAAGCCAGGATCTTGGCGGTCTCCTCGCGGAGCCTGAGGATCTCCACGATGGTGGCGTTGTTGTCGTTGGCGTTGCCATTGTCGCCGCGCGCCGTGAAGGCCTTGTAGACCTTCTCGCGCAGGTCGCGCCGCGACGAGCTTTGCAGGAACGGCTCGACCGAGGAGCGCGACAGCGTCACGATCGCCTTGCCTTGCATGCCGCGCTCTTCCGCCGCAGCCTTGGCAGCCGCCACAAATGTGTCGGAGAGGCCGGCGCGGTCGGCCTCGCCGAGCTCCATGAACCACTCCTGCTCGTCGCCGAGCAGATGATGGCTGAACGAGGTGCCGAGATGGGCGAGGCGCTCGTTAATCTCGGCCATGCGGGCCTTTGCCGCATCGTCGAGGCCGGCGCCGGAGCGGCGGAAGCGGGTGTAGGTGCGTTCCAGCAGCCGCATCTGCTCGCCGGTCAGGCCGAGGGAGGCGCGCTTCTCGTGCAGCATGGCGATGCGGCCAAACAGCACAGCGTTCATCATGATCGGATTCCAGTGCCGCGCCATCCGGGGCGACACCTCCTTGTCGATCTCCAGGATCGCCGGGCTCGAATGCGCCGAGACCAGGTCGTAGAACACCGCCGAGACCTTCGACAGCAGTTTGCCGGAGCGCTCCAGCGCGGTGATGGTGTTGTCGAAGTCGGGCAGCGCCGGATCGTGGGTGATCGCAGTCACTTCCGCGGAATGATCGGCGAAGGCCTGCTCGAAGGCGGGCAGGAAATGCTCCGGCTTGATCTCGGCGAACGGCGGCGTCTCGAGCGGCGTCTGCCATGCCTTCAGGAGGGGGTTGGCAAGAGCCTGAGCCTTGGCGTCTGCGCTGGTTTCTGACATCGAATGTCCCGTTTTTCGCCTTGAAAATGCTGCCCAATCTATATCACGCGATACGGCATTTTTGGGCCTTTTGCGCTTGATAGATGGGCACTTTTCGGAGAGATTGCGCCCCCTGAACAGGACCTATTTCATGACCATGCAGCCCTCCACCTCAGGCAACCGCACCATCGCCTGGCCAAGCGTCATCACCGTGATCTCGGCGGCGATCCTGATCGGCGCGGAAGTGTTCGGCGCGGCGTTCGCCGGCGGCTGGGCGCTCGCGATCCTGCTCGGGCTCGACGACGTCGCCGCGCACATCCTGCAGGCGGTGCTGTTCGGCATTGGCGTGCTGATCATGATCGCCTTCATCCGCGCAGCGCAACGCGTCGAGCCGTTCACGCGTCGCGCGTGAGTTTGAGCGATTCAAGAAAGCACTGCGGCACAAGGCTAAAACGCACACACGCTTCGTTAGTCATTCTTAACAGCCGTTCATCTTCAGCGCGTCCGACGCGTGCTGCGCGCGACATCGCAAGCACGCGTTAGGGAAATTTGCCGCTATCGCAAAAAAATTCTTGCGCCACGAAGTCAAAAGACTTATTTCCTGCCTTGCCCAATTTCGCACGTGCCTGTGGTCGTGTGTCAGTCGGTAGGTATCCGGACAAGAGGCCGGACAGCCGCCAAGGGGTGGAAGAACCGAGGGTCGCTTACGTCCATCAGGACACGAGGCGGCCAGCATCTCTCTCCAGGGATGCCGTTGAAGGTCTCACCACTCTTTGCAACCGTGACTGGCAGCCGGAGGCGAACCGGCGCACCCCGCTCTCAACGGGGGACGCGACTTAAAGCAACGACGGATCGGGCTTTTTTGGTCTCTACCGGCGGTCCAACGCCGGCCCGGGCTACTGAAAAGGCTTGTCCTTCATTGCCAGGTGATCGGGCGGGAAACTCTCCCAACCAATCCACGGCAGCACAGTCTGGTTTGAGTTCTTGGCCTCAACGCGCCTCCATCGCGCGATGTGGCCGAAGCGCTCTTACCCGACGTCACGTTGATGCGGATCCCGTCGCTGGGGCCGTTGGAGAGTGCCATGACTGAACGTATCCAGGAATTCCTGCGCAACCGCCGCCAGGATGGTCTCGACACCGAGCCGTGCCTCGTCGTCGACCTCGAAGTCGTGCGCGACAACTACCAGACCTTCGCCAAGGCGCTGCCGGACAGCCGCGTGTTCTATGCGGTGAAAGCCAACCCGGCGCCCGAAGTGCTGTCGCTGCTGGCCTCGCTCGGCTCCTGCTTCGACACCGCGACGGTTGCGGAAATCGAGATGGCGCTGGCCGCCGGTGCGACGCCGGACCGCATCTCCTATGGCAACACGATCAAGAAGGAGCGCGACATCGCGCGTGCCTTCGCGCTCGGCATTCGCCTGTTCGCGGTCGATTGCGCCGCCGAGGTCGAGAAGATCGCCCGCGCCGCCCCCGGCGCCAAGGTGTTCTGCCGCATCCTCTATGACTGCGCCGGCGCCGAGTGGCCGCTGTCGCGCAAGTTCGGCTGCGACCCGGAGATGGCGGTCGACGTGCTCGACCTCGCCAAGCGCCTGGGCCTGGAGCCGTGCGGCATCTCGTTCCATGTCGGCTCGCAGCAGCGCAAGGTGAAGGCGTGGGACCGCGCGCTCGCGATGGCGTCGACCGTGTTCCGTGACTGCGCCGAGCGCGGGATCAACCTCACCATGGTCAACATGGGCGGCGGCTTCCCGACCAAGTACCTCAAGGACGTTCCTCCGGTTCTGCAATATGGCCGGTCGATCTTCCGCGCGCTGCGCAAGCATTTCGGCAACCAGATTCCGGAGACGATCATCGAGCCGGGCCGCGGCATGGTCGGCAATGCCGGAATCATCGAGACCGAAGTCGTTCTGATCTCGAAGAAGAGCGACGAGGACGAGGTGCGCTGGGTCTATCTCGACATCGGCAAGTTCGGCGGTCTCGCCGAGACGATGGACGAGTCGATCCGCTACGCCATCCGCACCCCGCATGACGGGGCGGACATGACGCCGTGCGTGCTCGCGGGCCCGACCTGCGACAGCGCCGACGTGCTGTACGAGAAGCTGCCGTATCCGCTCCCGGTGACGCTCGAGATCGGCGACAAGCTGCTGATCGAAGGCACCGGCGCCTATACGTCGACCTACTCGTCGGTGGCGTTCAACGGCATTCCGCCGCTGAAGACCTACCACATTTGACCCGCCTCCTTTTCGAGGCCCGATAAACCGGGAGCCGGCCCCGCCGGCTCCTCCCCGATCATTTTTGATTTTCCTGAACGACGCTTGCCGCGGCGTACGACATGCCGTTGCAAGCGGGGACTGACGTGCCATGACTGCAAAACGGAACACCCCCGTTGCCCTCATCCGAGATGCCGCCCCGTTCGCGATCCGTGCGGAGCGTGGCTCGGACGTCGTCGCACGCGAAGCGCTGCTGGATGCCTGCTTTGGCTGCAATCGCCATACGCGCACCTGCCAGCGCCTGCGCGACGGACGCGCGCCCGCCGAAGGCCTGAGCCTTGCGGCCGTGCGCCAGGACGGCCGGCTGGTCGGAACCGTGCGGTTGTGGCACGTCAGCGCGGGGGGCCGCAGCGCGCTGATGCTGGGGCCGCTTGCAGTCGACGACGACTGCCGCGGCCTCGGCATCGGCGCCGCGCTGATGCAGCGCGCGCTGGCAGTCGCCAAGGCGCGCGGCCACGGCGCCGTGATCCTGCTTGGCGATGCGCCCTACTACGCCCGCTTCGGCTTCACCGCGGCCAAGACCGGCGACCTGTCGCTGCCGGGCACATTCGAGCGCGAGCGGCTGCTCGGCGTCGAGCTTGTCGCGGGCGCGCTGGATGGCGCCTGGGGCATGATCACGCCGACCGGCGCGCCGCTGCCCGAGGCCAAGGCATCGCGGACGCGATCCCGGACCCGGAAGGCACCGCTCGCCGTGCCGCACGCGGCGTAAGGCGGGCCGCCATGTCGGAGCACCTTCCCATCACCGATGGCGCGCGCCCGCGTTGGCGCGGCCTCGTCACCACGGTCATGCTGATTCTTGATCTCGGTGATGATCGTCAGGGATATCTTGGGCCGGCGCTGGACCGGCACGCCGCCATCGCCGCCGGACAGCACGCTGCAGTCCCATTAGTGCCGGCCGCACCAGGCCTGAACCAAGGGGTTGCGCGGGCGCCAAAAATGTCCGTAAACCCCGCGCAAAGCCATTTTCAGTCGAGGTCCAACATGTCCCGCCGCCTGATTTCCACCGGCTCGCCCTTTGAGAAGACCGCCGGCTACAGCCGTGCCGTGATCGACGGCGACTTCGCCTTCGTCGCGGGAACCACGGGCTATGACTACGCCACGATGACCATGCCATCAGATGTCACGAGCCAGTCACGGAACTGCTTCAAGACCATCGAGGCCGCCCTCAAGGAGGGAGGCTTTGCGATGGCCGACATCGTCCGCGCGACCTACTACCTCACCGACGCCCGTGACGTGGATGCCCATTTCGCGGTCTGCGGCGAGGTCCTCGGCGACATCCGCCCGGCCGCAACGATGCTGATTGTCGCGGGGCTCTACAAGCCCGAGATGAAGGTCGAGATCGAAGTCACCGCGAAGCGTCGCAACCCCTGATCCACTCTGTCCGCCGCTAGGCACTCTCCTGGAGAAAATGATGAGCCCCGCCTCGCAGATCTACGCGAAGATCACAGGTCCCATTGTCATGATCGGCTTCGGCTCGATCGGCAAAGGCACGCTGCCTTTGATCGAGCGGCATCTCGACTACGACAAGTCGCGCGTCACCGTGATCGACCCCAAGGACGAGGGCCGCAAGGCGCATTGCGAGAAGCACAACGTCAAATTCATCCAGAAGGCCGTGACCAAGGACAATTATCGCGACCTGCTGAGCCCGCTGCTCACTGAAGGCGGCGGCCAGGCCTTTTGCGTCAATCTGTCGGTCGATACCGGCTCGACCGACATCATGGAGCTCTGCAACGAACTCGGCGCTCTCTACATCGACACCGTCAACGAGCCCTGGCTCGGCTTCTATTTCGATTCGTCGAAGGGCCCGGAAGCGCGCTCCAACTACGCGCTTCGCGAAGTGACGCTGGCCGCCAAGAAGGCGCGCCCCGCAGGCTCGACGACGGCCGTCTCCTGCTGTGGCGCCAATCCCGGCATGGTCTCATTCTTCGTCAAGCAGGCGCTGCTCAATGTCGCCGCGGATCTGAAGCTCAATGCCCCGAAGCCGAAGACCAAGGCCGAATGGGCGGACTTGATGCGACAGGCCGGCGTGAAGGGCATCCACATCGCCGAACGCGACACCCAGCGCTCCAAA
This sequence comes from Bradyrhizobium sp. BR 1433, assembly GCF_051547665.1. Taxonomy (NCBI): domain Bacteria; kingdom Pseudomonadati; phylum Pseudomonadota; class Alphaproteobacteria; order Hyphomicrobiales; family Nitrobacteraceae; genus Bradyrhizobium; species Bradyrhizobium sp. BR 1433. The sequence continues at coordinate 6,129,893 of NZ_JBPUGG010000001.1, read as the reverse complement.
TCGCCGAAGGAGCCTGACGTGTTCGTCAACACCTGGTCGGTGGAAGGTTTCCTGTCGGAAGGCGTGCAGCCGTCCGAACTCGGCTGGGGCACCCATGAGAAATGGATGCCCGAGAATGCCCATACCCACGAAGCCGGCTGCGGCGCCGCCATCTATCTGATGCAGCCCGGCGCCAACACGCGCGTGCGCACCTGGTGCCCGACTCGCGGCGCGCAGTATGGCTTCCTCGTCACCCACAACGAGTCGATCTCGATCGCCGATTACTTCACGGTGCGTGACGCATCGGGCACGGCGATCTATCGGCCGACCTGCCACTATGCCTATCACCCGGCCGACGACGCCGTGCTGTCGCTGCATGAAATGTTCGGCCGCGCAGCGAAGATGCAGGAAAAGCACCACATCCTCGATGAGAACGAAATCGTCGACGGCATCGACGAGCTCGGCGTGCTGCTGTTCGGCCATGACAACAATGCCTACTGGTATGGCTCGCAGCTCTCCATCGAGGAGACTCGCAAGCTCGCGCCCTATCAGAACGCCACCGGCCTGCAAGTGACCTCCGCCGTGCTCGGCGGCATGGTGTGGGCGCTGGAAAACCCGAACGAAGGCATCGTCGAGGCCGACGAGATGGACTTCGATCGTCTCTTGGAAATCCAGCTGCCGTATCTCGGCCCGGTGAAGGGTTTCTACACCGACTGGACCCCGCTGACGGATCGTCCGGGACTGTTTCCGGAAGATATCGACACCAGCGATCCCTGGCAGTTCAAGAATATTCTGGTGCGCTGACCCGAAGGGTCATCCCGGGATGCGCGCTTCGGCGCGCATACCCGGGATCTCGAAATTGTTGCGCGAGATTCTCGGGTGCGCGAGTGCGCACCATGGTTTATCGCTGACCCGGAATGACTTCGTCATCTCGCCATGTAGTCGAACGCGACCGAGCCGAGGCCGAGCGTCAGGTCTGCCTTGAAATGCAGCGCCGAGACCACCTCGCGCACCGGCAGGCGGGCGACGTCGCATAGCGCGTGCGGAAACAGCCCAAGCGCGGCGGGACCGGTCCAGGCCTCCTTCAGCGTGATGTCTTCCAGATGAAACCGCACCAACTCGCAGATCCGCGGGCTACCGTCGACATGCGGGATGATTTTCAGAATGAAGTTCGGCGCCGTCATCGACTTCAAGACGGTGTCGTGATCAACCTTGCGGTGCTTGTAGCCCATGGTGGCGGAGGCGCAGAGCACCGAGCCGTAATGCAGCGAGCCGACCAGCACATCGCTCTCGACCTCGATCTTGGGCTTTGCGAGCTTCTTCGGAAATCCCCACAGCTCGCGGCCGCCGGCGATCGGACCCTCGTCGTCGAGATACATCGCGTGGGTGTAGGCGCCCTCCTCGCCCCTGAAGCGAACCGGGATCACCTGCCCGGTCTCGGTGTAGTCGCCGAAGCCGGTCGAGTCCGGCATGCGGATGAACTCGTACTTCACCACCGGCTCGGCGACCTCGAGCGGCTCCGGCACCACGGCGGCGAGCGCTTCCGGTTCGGTCTTGTAGGTGATGATGAAATATTCGCGGTCGAAGAATCGGTAGGGCCCCGGCGGAAACGACGGGTTGGTGAGCGGCATCGAATAGGCGGTGCGCCGGACGTCCTCGATCTTCATGGCAGGCCCCATCTGTCGTTGGCGAGACGACAGATTATGGAGTGCGCCGGTGGCGGAGGCGAGACCGTATAATCGGCAGCGTCCGTCAAATCCGCGTCACAATGCGGGCCGCGGTGCGCTTACTTTTTCTCGATCGGCGGCGCGGTCTTCTCCGCGGGCGCGGGCGGCAGCACCGGCTTGGCGCCGGCCTTCCGTGCCTCATCGTCGGGACGCGCGGGCTGCGGCGCCGGCGTGGTCGGCCGCTCGCCGCCCGGCTTCGACTCGGCCGGCGGCGCCGTCTGCTGCGGCTCGGGCGTCGGCGTCGGTTGCAGCGGCTGGGTCGCCTGCGCGATCTCCTGCGGCGGCGTCGCATTGATCGCGTGCAGCGAAAGCACCGCGATCGCAACGCCCGCCGCCACCAGCGTCGAGGCGATCAGCATGTCGATTCGCAACCTGGTCCGATCCACAGCCATCTCGTTCACCTGCGCCTTGTCCGCGGGGTCAACGATCCCGCCACGGCATGGTTCCGAAGCGGTGCCTGCGGGAACCTCGGCTCAATCCGTGGTGCTGACCTCCCAGGTCGCGTGCCGCACGCCGGGCTGATGCTGCAGGTCCACCACCACGGCATTCAACTCGTTAGGTTCGACCGCGGTCGAGATCAGCGTCGCCACGATCTCAAGGAAGTCGTCGCCGGCCTCGACCACGTCGACATCGGCCACCGGGTAGTTCGCTGCCTCCAGCTTCTCGACCAGGCGGTCGCGCATGTCTGGCAGCGCTTCCGGGGTAACCGCGAGCTTGAAGTAGTAGGTCGCCTCCGAGGCCTTCTCGTTCAGCGGGATGCGGTTGATGGCGTTGACCAGCGGACGCAGCAGCGTGTTGCCGGCGATCACGAACACGGTGAGCGCCGCCGCCTGCGCCACGAGGTCGGCACCGGCGCAGGAGCCGACCGCGGCCGAGGCCCACAGCGTGGCCGCGGTGTTGAGGCCACGCACGTCCATGCCCTGCTTCATGATGACGCCGGCGCCGAGGAAGCCGATCCCCGACACCACATAGGCGATCACCCGCACCGCGCCGTCGGCGCCGGCCAGATGCATCGCGAGGTCGACAAAGGCGGCAGCGCCGACCGCAACCAGCACATTGGTGCGCAGACCCGCGGTGCGCTGCCGGTACTGCCGCTCGGCACCGATCAGGGTGCCGAACACAAAGGCCGTGGTCAGGCTGACCAGCGTGTCGATGAAGTCGGCGAGCTGGAACGTGGTGAGAAATCGCATGACGCTGCGGCCCCGGCGCGAGCTTCGTCTTTTGACGCGTTTTCTTCACGCGAACCGGTACCCACTTCGCTCGAAAACGCTTCGTCTGCCGCGATCTCTTACATTTCCACGATGCCCGCGTCACCATCTTCCGTGCCGAAGGCAAGCAGCGTGCCCTTGGCATTCCATCCGAGCGCCGACACCGCCGTACCGGCGTTCCGGCGCACCAGGATCTCGGCGCCGTCCTCGAGGCGGACCATCAGCACGGTGCCGTCGGCATAGCCGACCGCCATAATGTCGTTCTTCGGATGGCAGGCGACCATGGCGACCCGCGCCGGCATCGGCGCCAGCATCGCCGGCTCCTTGCCCATCGGGCCGTCCTTGCTGGTGAACGGCCAGACGATCACAGTGTCGGCGCCCGAGGTCGCGAGCCCCTTGCCGCCGACGCTCCATGACATCGAGCGCACCCGGCCGGGATAGCCGCTCATCCGCATATGCCGGTTGTCGGCGAGCCGCCAGCCATGCATCGCGGGCTCGTGCATCGCGGTGACGAGGAATTTGTTGTCCGGGCTGAACATGACAGCGAGATGCGAGCCGGCCCATTCCAGAAACTCCGGATTGGCCGCCATGTTGGGAAACCACAAGGTCACGCCGTTGTAATGCGCGATCGCAAGCCGCAGGCCCTTCGGCGCAAAGGCAAGCCCGCCGACGGTCGACGGTACCTCGAAGGTTTTCTCCTCGCCCTTGGGATTGCGCACGAACGCGGTCTTGCCCGCCGACCACGCCAGCGTGCCGTCGCTGTGCAGGGCGACATTGTCGATCCAGCGCCGCTTGGCGTCGGTCGCAATGACAGAGGTCTCGCCCTTGGCGTCGATCGCGATCAGCTTGCCGTCGTCACCGCCGGTGACGAGCCGCTTGCCGTCGGAGGCGGCGCACAGGATGGCGCCGAAATGCGTCTGCGTCCGTGTGATCTCGCCGTCGGCGGTCGCGATCGCAACACCTTCCTCGGCGCCGACGAAGAACGCGCGGTCGCCGAGGAAATGCACCGACCCCACCGCCGCGCCGAGCGGCAGCGGCTTGACGCGGTCGGTGATCGAAACGATGGAAGAAGGGGCCTCGCCCGGATCGAACTCTTTCATCACGTGGTGATGCACTGCTCGAAGCCGTCGCGGATCACCTGCTCGGGCAGTTCACGACCGATGAACACGACGCGGCTCTCGCGCTTCTCGCCGTCCTTCCATTTCCGCTGATGGTCGCCCTCCAGCATCATGTGGACGCCCTGGAACACGTAGCGGTCGTCATCGCCGGTGAAGGCGAGGATGCCCTTCGAGCGCAGGATCTTCTGGCCCTCGGTGGCGACGAGCTGCTGCAGCCAGGGCATGAACTTGGTCGGGTCGAGCGGCTTCTCGGAACGCAGCGACAGCGATTGCATGTCCTCGTCGTGATAATGCTTCAACCCGCCATGGCCATGGTCGTGATCATGATGGTGGTGGTGATCATGGTCATGGTCGTGATCGTCGCCGGCCTCGAGGAAATCGGGCTCGATCTCCAGGATGCGGTCGAGATCGAACGCGCCGCGCTCCAGCACGTCGGTCAGCCCGACCTGGCAACGCTCGGTGCGGTGCAGCTTGGCATAGGGATTGATGCCGCGGATGCGGGCTTCGACCTCGGCGAGTTCGGGCTTTGAGACCAGGTCGGTCTTGTTCAGCACGATGACGTCGGCGAACGCGATCTGGTTCTTGGCTTCCGGCGCGTCCTTGAGGCGGTCGCTCAGCCATTTGGCATCGGCGACGGTCACGACCGCGTCGAGCCGGGCGTTCTTCTGCACGTCCTCGTCGACGAAGAAGGTCTGCGCGACCGGCGCCGGATCGGCAAGGCCGGTGGTCTCGACGATGATGGCGTCGAACTTGCCCTTGCGCTTCATCAGGCCGTCCATGATGCGGACGAGGTCGCCGCGCACCGTGCAGCAGACGCAGCCATTGTTCATCTCGAACACTTCCTCATCGGCGCCGATGATGAGGTCGTTGTCGATGCCGATCTCGCCGAATTCGTTGACGATGACGGCGTATTTCTTGCCGTGGTTTTCCGACAGGATGCGGTTCAACAGCGTGGTCTTGCCGGCGCCGAGATAGCCCGTCAGCACGGTGACAGGAATTTTTTGCGAAGCTTCAGCCATAACAACTCCGAAGGAACTCTTTGTTTGAGCATGATCTTATCGGAAAACCGGACCCCACTTTTCCGGATCATGCTGGTCCGCGCTCAACCCCGGCAGGGAGGCCCCTGCCCTACTCGGCGAGCGCGCTGGTCAGGGCCTTTATATTGTGCCTGACCATATCAATGTAAGTGGGTGCATCGCCCTTTTCGGCCGTCAAACCGTCCGAATACAGGGTGCCGCCGACCCGGGCGCCGGTCTCGGCCGCGATCCGCTCGATCAGGCGGGGATCGCTGATATTTTCGAGAAAAACTGCCGGAATTTTCGCAACCTTGATCTGGGCGATGATCGCGGCGATATCGCGCGCGCTGGGCTCGGAATCCGTGGACACGCTGAGCGGCGAGAAGAACGTGACGCCGTAGGCGTCGGCGAAATAGCCGAAAGCGCCATGGGTCGAGATCACCTTGCGCCGCGCCTCCGGCACTTTCGCCACCGCCTCATGCACCTCGCGGTCGAGCGCCTCGAGCTTGGCCAGATAGGCGTCGGCATTGGCCTTAAAGATGGCTGTCTGGTCGGGGGCCGCGGCGATCAGCCCGTCGCGAATATTGACGACGTAGATCTTCGCATTGGCCACGGATTGCCAGGCATGCGGATCGTCATGGCCGCCGATCTTTCGTGGCATGATCCCCTTGGTCGCCACCGCGACCGGCGCCTTGCTGCCCGAGGCCTGCAGCAGCCGCGGCATCCAGCCCTCGAAGCCGAGACCATTAATCACCACGAGCTTGGCGTCGGCGACCTTCCTGGCATCCGCCGGCGTCGGCGCGTAGACATGCGCGTCGCCGTCGGGCCCGACCAGCGCCGTCACGTCGACATTATTGCCGCCGACATTGCGCACCATGTCGGCGAGGATCGAGAAGCTCGCGACGACATTGATGCGTTCGGCGGCGCGCGCCGGTCCACTCGCCAGCAGCAGCGCCAGACCAATCAAACCGAACAATCGCCGCATCGTACTCACGCCTCGAGATGGCGGCCGGGAAACAGCTGCCGCACCAGGCCGCTGACATTACCGAACAGCAGCGACACAATATACAGCCCCGCCGCGACCAGGATGATCGCGGGGCCGGATGGAATCCGGGTCTGGTACGACAGCACCAGTCCGGCATAGCCCGACACAATCGCGCTTGCCACCGCGATGCAGATCATGGTGGTGATGTCGCGCGACCAGAACCGCGCAATGCCCGCGGGCAGGATCATCAGTCCGACGCCGAGCAGCGTGCCGAGCGCGTGGAAGCCGTTGACGAGGTTGACCACGACCAGCGCGAGGAAGGCGAGATGCGCCGGCGCGCCGGCCCGGCTCACGGTGCGCAAAAACACCGGATCGACGCATTCGATCACCAGCGGGCGATAGATCACCGCGAGCACCAGGAGCGTGAGGGTGGCGTTGAACGCGATCACCAGCAGCGTCTGGTCGTCCATCGCCAGGATGTTGCCGAACAGCACGTGCAGCAGGTCGATATTGGTGCCCTTGATCGAAACAATCGTGACGCCGAGCGCGAGCGAGACCAGATAGAAGGTCGCAAGCGAGGCGTCCTCCTTCAATTCGGTGGTGCGGGCGACGAGGCCGGCGAGCAGCGCCACGGCAAAGCCCGCGATCAGGCCGCCGGTCGTCATCGCGAACAGGTTGAGCCCGGACAGCAGGAAGCCGATCGCCGCCCCCGGCAGGATCGCATGCGCCATGGCGTCGCCGACCAGGCTCATCCGCCGCAGCATCAGGAACACGCCGATCGGCGCACCGCCGAGCGACAACGCGATCACCGCCGCCAGCGCGCGGCGCATGAACTCGAATTCGGTGAAGGGCGTGACCAGCGCGTCGGATAGCATCGGCGTCAGGCGGCCCGCGAGCGTGGATCGGCGGCGCAGGCCGCGGCGCTGTCGTCGAACGCCTCGCACATCCGCATTGCGACCATCAGATTGTCCGCCGTCAGCGCCTCGGCGGTCGGTCCCCATTCCACCGGACCGCGCGCCAGCAGCAGCGTCTCCGGGAAATTGTTGCGCACCATGTCGAGGTCGTGCAGCGCCGCCAGCACGGTGCGCCCCTCGCCGTTCCAGCGCTTCACCAGCGCCAGCAGGTCGGCGGTGGTCTTGGCGTCGATGGCGTTGAACGGCTCGTCGAGCACGATCAGCCGGGCGTCCTGCAACAGCACCCGCGCGAACAGCATGCGCTGGGTCTGGCCGCCGGACAGCGTGCCGATCGGGCGGTTCTCGAATCCATTGAGGCCGACGGCGGCGAGCGCCGCCAAAATCTTCTCGCGCGCGGCCTTGCCGATGCCGCCGAAGAAGCCGGTGGAGCGCCACAACCCGGTGCCGACGAAATCGAACACCGAGATCGGGAAGCTGCGGTCGATGTCGGCAGACTGCGGCAGATAGGCGATGTCGCGATGATCCAGCCCGTCGAGATCGATCACGCCGGACAGCGGCTTGAGCACGCCGGCGATGCCGCGCAGCAGGGTCGACTTGCCGGCGCCGTTCGGGCCGATCACGGCGAGCAGCGCACCGGCCTCGACGGCGCCATTGAGATGATGCACCGCCGGGTGGCGGTCATAACCGAGCGTGACGTCACGGAAGGTAACAAGTGCAGCCACCGGTCTCACCTCATCGCCAGCCAGACGACAGCCCACAGGCAGGCACTGACCGCGAGCGCCGCGAGCAGTCGGCCCGGCACGGGCATGCGCAGGATCGACCAGTGCGCGGCCTGCGCCGGATGCGCGTGCGGGGCGTGGCTGTGCCCGTGGGGGGCGTGGCCGTGATGGTGGTCCTCGTGGGTGTGCGTATGCGCCATGGAGCGACTGTTATATTATAACATAACGCGAGTCTACAAAGGAGGAACTCATGGCCGACCCGCAAAACCGGGGAGATTTGAGCTGCGGCGGCAGAGTGACGCCCCGGTCGACAGCTTTGCGGGAAACCTGCCTGGATAGGAACCGTTGGCTACCTGCGCCGGAGCGAAGGCAGACCCGTGCGCAGTTCTCTCCGCGTCGTCCTGGCGAAGGCCGAGACAACGGCGAATCCGTGGTGCAGATTGCGAGGCCCGCCTGCGCGCCTCAAATTCAGTGTCGTCCCGGCGCAGGCCGGGACCCATACGCCGCGGCGGGTGTTGTTGACGGAACTCGTTATTCCAACGGTGCGTAACAATCGGCATTTGTGGTTATGGGTCCCGGCTTTCGCCGGGACGACACTGAGTGTGTGGAGCCGCGAGTAAGACAAACTTCTGCGCTCTCGCGATATGAATTGCCCGAGCTTTGACTTTTCAATCCGCCCTCTCTTGAACTGAGGGCGCGGGAAAGCCGGGTGTCGATCGCACCCATGGGCTCCGTGCGAGGACTTGACACGTTTTGCTGAGTTGTCCGTCGGCAAATCACCGATTGGCGTGGGGAAAATACCGGCGGAACGCCTTCGGCGACGGAGAGGCTGCCCTATGCGAAGAGGCAGCCCTATGCGACCAGCACGTAGACCAGCATGACAGCGGTGATCGCCATCCAGACGAGCGAGAGGCGGAAATACAGCAGGTCCCAATTCATGGGCGCGAGCGTACACGCCCGCGCTGACGCCAACCTTTCACCAGGTTAAGGCATCGCGGATTTATTAACTAAGCACGCCAGCGGAATGGATTGGTGGTTGGCACGCCGAAAGACACAGCCCTGGCCGTCAATTTATGAACATGGCAATCGCCACGAGGATGACCGGGCTTAGCCCCATCAGCACGACAAACACGCTGTAAAGTAGGTTGCCCATAACGCCGCCCTACGTTGGAGGGGGAAGCTATGCCTGGAGGAACCCGGCAAGCCAGTGCAGTTTGTGCCAGCGGTGTTTGAGCTTTGGGAATTAGCCAGATATCTCCAGCACCTAGCTGGACACCCCGTAACACTACGGGGCGACACAGCTCAGGCAGAGAAAAGGGCGACGAGCGCCACTACCGCCAAAGCGGTAGCGACGCACCCTGCGATCATGACCCAGTCCTGACGCTTCGCCATGCCGGACACGCTCACCCTGGCCGGCGCCGGCCACGTTGACCTAGGTCAACCGGCTAAAATCATTCATCGGCTGGCGAGGCATCACGCAACGAGGCAACCTCACGCCTCGCGCGCGTAACTCTTCAACCTTGCCTCAAGCACCGCGATCACCTGGTCGCGGACCGGATCGCGGGAGCCTTTCAGCCAGGCGGCGGCGAGCGGCAGGCGGCCGGCGCTGCTGCCGCGCTTCAGGCGGAGCGGCACAAAGCGGACGCCGGATATCGCCATCCGTGCGGTCCAGCGCGGCACGATGGCGACGCCGAGCCTTGCTGCAACCATGTTGACGATGGTCTGCTTCTCGTCGGCGATCTCCTGGATAAGCGGCGTCAGCCCGGCCTCGAACAGCTTTTTATGCAGCCAAGACGTGAATGCCCGGCGCAAGGCCGGGCATAACGCGTTGTGGGGGAAGCGATCGAGCTCGTGTGCTCTCCGGCAAGAGCCGGGCGCATCGTCACAGTGCGGGGGTCCACCTGTTGCGATGACGGTAGAGCTTTGACAGGCTGAAGTTTCCGACCTCTTGTTCGCCCTTGCGGAAAATGGCTATCGCCTTCTGAACGCTCATTTCCGAAATGATATCGGGCCGGCTCCCACAGAGCATGACGAGCTCGAAGATCAGATTGGTGAGGGCGGGCATATCGGTCCATTGCTGCGTCTGATAGGGCTCCTCCCAATGAGCCCAGGCCCAATCTTCGATCAGATAGAGACCATCGCTCTTGAGATAATGGAAGGACGCCTCGAAGCTTGCTCGCGAGAGCTCGTATTGATGCGAGGCGTCGTCGATAATCATATCTATTCGCTGGCCGGGGAATTCCGTCCTGATGATGGTCTGGACGCGCGCGGTGTCGCCTTGCGACGTATTGTAGTATAATTTGACGCGGTCCGTCAGACCGTGGTCGCGGATCAGGCCAAGCACCGCTGGGCTCGCAGGTCTGATATCGATCCCGACGAATTTGATACGTTCCTCGATCGCGGCAAGAAGCAAAGCCGAACCACCTTCGAAGATACCGAATTCCAGGATATTGGTAACCCCGTTCTCGCGAATGAGGCTTTTGTAGCGATCAATCATCCCGCGGTTCTTGATGATCGCGATGGAATCCTTCGTCGTCCTGGCATCATTGAAGTTCTGCCTGATCAGGCCAAACTTCATGTTGTTGATCACGAAGGTATTCTCATCACTCCAGACTTCATCCATTGGGAACCCCCTGTCGATATTGACTCAATTAACTGATCGCTGTTGTTTGCCCTGTGGCGTGCAGAGCCTCTCCTGCCAGATAAGCGGTATTTTTTCTCCATCCTCCGACGGTGCTTGGCGCAATTCCTCGCCTGCAATCTGCATGCCTGGCGGACATGGCCACGCAGTTGTCATCGAATCACTGGCCGATTTGCATCCGGCGCCAGCCGTTGTAGTTGAGATCGATGACGAACCGACGGCACACGCCTTCGGATCGATCCGCGTCGGCCACACCAGCTTGAACGGCGGAAGTGTCGGGCGTCGGCCTGCCGCGTTGGCGATCACTTTGAGACGCCGCACGCCTTCAGACAGCGTCGGCTGAATCCAGCCGCCTTCGGAGCTCTCGTTCCAGGCATAGATCACAACGCTCTTGAAGCGATCGTTGCGCGGATTGTTGGCCGCCTGACTGATTGCAGCACGGATTTGCCGTGTCCATTCCTCATCGGTGGCAGGTTGACACCAGTCCGGATTCGGCTTGCGAGTTTTCAGTTCCTGAGGATCGCGCAAAGCCGGTCGATAATCCCAGCCAAGCGTCACGGTTGGTAGGAAGCCTCCAGAACCATTCTGGGCTTCGGCTTGCCAGGCTTTCTGTGCAAGGGCCGCGCAACTGGCGTACGGCAGGGATTTTCCATTCGACCCAAGGGCGGTCGCATATGTACTCGCCGCATCAAATCCTATCCTGTGAGCAACGGGCTCCGTCTCGGACAGGTTGAAGAGCAAGGCGACCAGGTAGAGATCTCGGCCGGTCGCGGCCTTGACCCGATCCCTCATATCCTTCAGGGCCGCCTTTGTACCCTCTTCACCCCCAAGCCCCTTTATCCACGGGGTCATCGTACCAAGCAGGAAGAACACAGGCGCCGAGCCGTCGCTCGCCCGCATGTAATCCGGTCCAGCTACCGCTTTGCTGATTGCATCACTCACCATCGGCACATCACGAGGGGGAATGACAGGTTGAAATTCAGCGCGTATTTGATGCCGAGCTTGTCTGGAAGCCGAAGAAAATTTCCCAACGCCCGATTGAGCGCCACGGCTCGACTGGGATCGCGTCCCCAGGAAGAACTCTCCAAGTAGTAGCCGAAGATGAAATAATCCAAGCCTGCGGACTTCGCGTAATGCACGTCCGCATTCAGTGCTCGTTCGGTGTTTCCGGGAAAACCGAGATTTCCGTTCGGCAGACGCTCTGTGTAATACGGAGCGCGCGCGCGCAATCCAGGGTCGGCCAGAACCTGCCCATAGGGACTGTCGAGACTCCAATTGTCCCACCGAATGGCACCTAATGAGACCTTGCTCGACGAGGCCGGTGCCGCAGTTGGTGCGGCGGGCGCTGCGGGTGCCACGGCGGAAGGACTGCCCTTGCTCACCTGAGCCATGGCTGGGAATGAGGAGACTGCCGTCGCAAGCACAACAAGCAGACGGATCGAGCAGTGTCGGGCTGTCCACATCATCACTTTCCCTTGGTCCAAAGCCGCCATGATGCGGCTCGGGATTTCGGTTGTTACTCGACATGCATTCAAGAAGTAACAAAGGGCGCTTATGTGGCGGCGCACTGCAATCGTGTCCGTTGAAGCGGAACATCGATGCAACAGCGTGACATCAAACTGCTTTGGTTCTTGCAAGCATTGCGCCGCGCTTCACATTAGGTCGAAGCAGAACGGGATCGGTGGAACTTTCCGCACCATGCGTTTCAGTTGATCGAGGAACTTTCTGCCGCCGAAATGGGCACAGGCGTTACCGCGCTCCATGCCTCGCGACGACACGGTTGAAAAATCGAATGATCCTTCCATTGGTTGAAGACAGAGGCTCCGCGTTTTGCAACACAGGTCCCGAATCCATCGATCCGCAAAACGCGTGGTGGAATGGATTCCGAGCTCGCGCTTCGCACGCCCCGGAATGAAGAGAGAGAGAGAGAGAGAGAGACGTGTTCACGCCTCGCGCGCGTAGCTCTTCAACCTCGCTTCCAGCACCGCGATCACCTGGTCGCGGACCGGATCGCGGGAGCCTTTCAGCCAGGCGGCGGCGAGCGGCAGGCGGCCGGCGCTGCTGCCGCGCTTCAGGCGGAGCGGCACAAAGCGGACGCCGGGGATCGCCATCCGTGCGGTCCAGCGCGGCACGATGGCGACGCCGAGCCTTGCTGCGACCATGTTGACGATGGTCTGCTTCTCGTCGGCGATCTCCTGGATACGCGGCGTCAGCCCGGCCTCGTCGAACAGTTTTGTCGTCAGATCGTGGCTGTGCGGCCGCGAGCGGCGTTCCGGCACGATCAGGGGCTGATCCGCGATGTCGGGCAGCACGATCTGCTTGCGCCGCGCCAGCGCGTGCTTGTGCGACAGCGCCACCACGGCGGTCTCCTGCAACAGCGGGACAAACTCGATGCGGCGGTCGGGCCGCTCCGGCGGGCGCACGAAGGCGAGGTCGAGCGCGCCAGACAGCAGCTTCGGCAGCAGGCGGATGGTCTTCTCCTCGAGCAGTTGCACGGCAACATCAGGATGGGCGGCGCGGAGGTCGCGCAGCAGCGGCGGCAGCAGGCCGGCCGCCGCGCTGTCGATCGCGCCGATCCGGAAGCGGCGCGCCTGTGGCTTGCGCAGCCGACGGCGAAAGCCGTTCTCGATCGCCTCGGCGCGGCCGAGCAGCGCGCGGCCCTCGCGCAGCAGCACAGCGCCGTCCTCGGTCAACGACACCGCGCGCGTGGTGCGCGCGAACAGCCGCACCCCGAGATCCTCTTCCAGCAGCTTGATGTGGCGGCCCAGCGCCGACGGCATCATCTGCAGGCGCTGCGCCGCGCGGCCGAAATGCAGTTCCTCGGCAGCCGCGACGAAGCAGCGAAGCTGGTGCAGTTCCAAGACGTCGCTTCCTTATGCCCCGCGTTCGTCATGGCCGGGCTTGTCCCGGCCATCCACGTCTTTCTTTGCCGCCAAGACGTGGATGCCCCGCACAAGGCCGGGCATGACGCCAAGTGAGGCCGGGTCCGATTATATCATTTTTTTGTATAAACCGGCGCGGATTGAAGCGGAAGGGCGCGAGCTTCTAGGCTTCCCGGTGACGCGCGACAGGCGCCGTCCCAACAAACAAGCCGTCCCAACAAACAAGACGAACCCGGGAAGAAGCCCATGGAAAGCCAGCTCGGCGCGCGCGTATTGCGCAAGATCTCACTGCGCATCGTGCCGTTCATCATGCTGCTGTACTTCGTGGCGTTCATCGACCGCGTCAATATCGGCTTCGCCTCGCTGACCATGAACAAGGACATCGGCCTGTCGCCGACCGTCTATGGCTTCGGCGCCGGTATCTTCTTCTGGGGCTACTTCCTGTTCGAAGTGCCCTCCAACATCATCCTGCACAAGATCGGCGCGCGGATCTGGATCGCGCGGGTGATGATCACCTGGGGCCTGGTCTCGGCGGCGATGGCGCTGGTGCAGGGCGCGACCAGCTTCTACGTGCTGCGCTTCCTGCTCGGCGCCGCCGAAGCCGGCTTCTTCCCCGGCATCATCCTCTATCTGTCCTACTGGTTCCCGGCGCGGCAGCGCGCCGCCGTCACCGCGCTGTTCATGGCGGCGGCGCCGCTCTCGACCGTGCTCGGCTCGCCGCTCTCCGGTGCGCTGCTGGAGATGGACGGAATGCTCGGCTTCAAGGGCTGGCAATGGCTGTTCGTGCTGGAGGCCGTGCCCGCCGTGCTGCTCGGCTTCGTCGTGCTGGGCTTCCTGACCGACCGGCCGGAGCAGGCCAGATGGCTGGCCGACGACGAGCGCGCCTGGCTGGTCAAGACCATGAAGGCCGAGAACGACGGCAAGGCCACGACCGCGAGCCACAGCATCTGGCGCGGCCTCGCCGACCCGCGGGTGCTGGCGCTGGCGCTGGTCTATTTCGGCACCTCGGCCGGGCTCTACACACTTGGGGTGTGGGCGCCGCAGATCATCAAGGCGTTCGGCCTGTCGTCGATCCAGGTCGGCTTCCTCAACGCCGTACCGGCGACGGTTGCCGTCATCGCAATGGTGCTATGGGCGCGACATTCCGACCGCACCGGCGAGCGCACCTGGCACGTGGTGCTGGCCTGCCTGATGGCCGCGGCGGGACTTGCGCTCGCCGGGCTGTGGACCGGCCTTGCCGCCGTGATCGCGGCGCTGACCCTGGTCAATATCGGCATCTCCTCGTCGAAGCCGCCGCTATGGAGCATGCCGACCATGTTCCTGTCCGGCTCGGCCGCCGCGGCCGGGATCGCCACCATCAACTCGATCGGCAATCTCGGCGGCTTCGTCGGGCCGGCGATGATCGGCTGGATCAAGGAACGCACCGGCAGTTTCGACGGCGGTCTTTATTTCGTCGCCGGCCTCCTGGTGCTCTCGGCCGTGCTCACGCTGCTGCTGTCGCGTGCGCAGAGCGCGCCCGCGCAAACCGAACCGCAACCCAATCCCGTGCGAACCCGCTAACCATCGATCGGAGAGATCCCATGCGTACCCATTCCATCGCCGCCATTCCCGCCGACGGCATCGGCCCCGAAGTGATCTCCGCGGGTGTCCGCGTGCTGGAGGCTCTCGCAAAACGCAGCGGCGACATCAGCTTCAACGTCAAGACCTTCGACTGGGGCTCGGACTATTACAAGAAGCGCGGCGTGATGATGCCGGCCGACGGCCTGGCGGAGCTGAAGAACTTCGACGCGATCTATTTCGGCGCGGTCGGCGCGCCCGATGTGCCCGACCACATCACGCTGTGGGGCCTTCGCCTGCCGATCTGCCAAGGCTTTGACCAATACGCCAATGTGCGGCCGACCAAGATCCTGCCCGGCGTCGCCTCGCCGCTGCGCAATGTCGGCGTCGGCGATCTCGACTGGGTGATCGTGCGCGAGAATTCCGAAGGCGAATATGCCGGCATGGGCGGCCGCGCGCACAAGGGCCTCCCGGAAGAGGTCGGCACCGAAGTCGCTGTCTTCACCCGGGTCGGCGTGACGCGGATCATGCGCTATGCGTTCCAGCTCGCGCAGTCGCGGCCGCGCAAATTCCTCACCGTGGTGACCAAGTCGAACGCGCAGCGCCACGGCATGGTGATGTGGGACGAGATCGCGGCCGAGGTGGCGAAGGACTTCCCCGACGTCACCTGGGACAAGATGCTGGTCGACGCCATGACGGTGCGGATGACGCTCAATCCGAAGAGCCTCGACACCATCGTCGCGACCAATCTGCACGCCGACATCCTCTCCGACCTCGCCGGCGCGCTGGCCGGCAGCCTCGGCGTGGCGCCGACCGGCAACATCGACCCGCAGCGCCGCTATCCCTCGATGTTCGAGCCGATCCACGGTTCGGCCTTCGACATCACCGGCAAGGGCATCGCCAACCCGGTCGCGACGTTCTGGACCGGTGCGCAGATGCTGGACCATCTCGGCGAGAAGGACGCCGCGGCGCGCCTGATGGCCGCGGTCGAGAAGGTGTGCGCGGCCGGCGTGCTGACGCCCGACGTCGGCGGCAAGGCGACGACGAAGGAAGTCACCGATGCGGTGATTGACGCGATCCATGGGTCGAATGTGTAAGGCGGCGACGGTCTCGTCGCATCACGCAGTGAGGCGAGCGCGCTAGTCGGGCTCCCTTCCCCTTGTGGGGGAGGGTTGGGGAGAGGGGTACCGCTTGCTCCGCTCTCCATGAGGATTAGCGACGCCCGCTGCGCACGCTGATCAACGATTGCCCTATCTCTCGCCGTCTCGCCCGGGGCCACCCCTCACCCCACCCTCTCCCACAAGGGGAGAGGGTGCCTGAGAGGGGTGCTCACCTCACGAAAGCGTGCCCGCCTCCGCGCAATTGGTCAGCCGCGCTGGCACGCCGATGGCGGTGCAGCCGGCGGGCACATCCGTCGTCACCAGCGCGCCGGCGCCGATCCTGGCGAAATCGCCGATCGAGAGATGTCCGATCACCGTGGCGCCGGCGCTGAGCAGCACGCCGTGGCCGATCTTCGGCGCGCGGCGCGGATCATCCTGATGCCGCGCGATGGTGACGTTCTGCAGAATCGTGACCTCGTCGCCGATCGAGGCCAGCGCGCCGATGATGATGCCGGTGCCGTGATCGAGGAAAACGGCGGTTCCGATCCGGGCCGACGGGTGAATGCTGATCTGCAACTGATCCGCCGTCGCGCTTTGCATCATGAGCGCAAGGTCGGTACGATCCTGGCGCCACAGCCAGTTCGACACCCGCCAGGCCTGCAGCGCGACGAAGCCCTTGAAGTTGAGGAGCGGCGGCAGGAAGCCCGCGATCGCAGGATCACGGCGCACGATAGCCGTGAGATCGGTGGCCGCGGCATCGACCAGCGCGGGCTCGGCCGCATAGGCTTCGCGGGCGGTCCGCGCGAACTGCGCGCGATCCTCTTCCGCGCGGCTGATATGCCGACCGATCAGAAAAGCGAGCGCACCGCCGAGGTCGCCCTGATCGAGGATGAAGGCGGCCGACGCCTCGAGGAACGGATCGGCCGCGATCGCCGCCTCCGCCTCGCGCCGGATCGCAAGCCAGAGCTCGCCGGCCGTCACTGTCGCTGATCCCGCCATGGTCTTCACCTCATCGTCCGGATCCCAAACGATAGAGTGGGCGTCACCATCCCAAAATGCAAACCGCCCGCTTGCTCATCGCAAGCGGGCGGCTCAGGGCCATCAGGTTCTATGGGGGCACATCGCCTGAAGGCTAGCGCTTGCCTCGCGCGATCAGCTCTGCGGCGGTTGGTCGGTCGGCGGGGTCGGACGGGTCTTGTGCTGCGCCATGAAGGCGTCGAACTCTTCCTTGTCCTTGGCGTGGCGCAGGCGATCGAGGAAGCTCTTGAACTCGACCTGCTCCTCCTCGAGACGGCGCAGCGTATCCTGGCGGTACTCGTCGAAGGCGCGGTTGCCGCTGGAAGGCGGACCGAAGCCGCCGAACGGGAAGCCGCGGCGCTCCATGCGGCTCTTCATCCGCTCCATCTTGTCCTGCATCCGCTCCATCTTGTTCTGCCAGCGATCCATGTCGTTGTGACTCCAACAGGCCATCTTTCTGCTCCCGAGTGTGAAAAAGAGAAGGGCGAGGCCGATCGGCCACCAGATCATGAAGCCGAGGATGATCCCGGCGATCTTCAGGGGATGCCACGGCGTCGCGTAGAAGTAGGGACGGTAGGGCTCTTCGACGGGGCCGCGCCAGCGATTGACATCAGCGGTGTAGGCCATTTCCTTCTCCATCACGGCATCACGCCGTTGTGAATGTAAATAACATTTACATAGGTAGCCGATCCCTTGGGAAAGTCAAGCAGCGCGCGTGACGCACCCCTCGGATTATTTTTTGGCTTGGCCGTTGAACCTTATTTCGGTTTGCCCCACGGACCGGCCGGCTTGTCGTCGGCGGCCGCGGTTCCGGGTCGGCGGTCGGTCGGGAAGCCGAGGCCGCGCAGATAGATCAACACTTCGGCCTCGAGCAGATCCTCCGGCGACATCGGCAGCTTGCGCCGCGCGGCATCGCCGCGGCCGAACAGCGAGGCGACGCCGTGCGACATCGCCCAGATGTGCAGCGCCATCATCATCGCCGGCGGACGCGGCATGCCGGGCGGCGCCAGTGCCGCGAGCCGCTCGGCGGCGGCGCGGATGATCGCGAAGGCGCGCTCGCTTGCCGCCATCAAGGTCGGATTGGAATCGACCGGCAGGCCGGATTCGAACATCGCCGAATAGAACGCGGGCTCCTCGCGGGCGAAGGCGAGATAGGCCTTGCCGACCCGCTCGAACGCCGTGACGGTGTCGGGGCGGCCGTCGTCCCAAGCCTGCGTCAGCAGCGATTCGAACTGCTCGAAGCCGCGCTGCGCGATGCTGGCGATCAACTCGTCGCGGTCGCGGAAGTGGCGGTACGGCGCGGCCGGGCTGACGCCGGCCATCCGCGCGGCATCGGCGAAGGTGAAGCCGGCCGGCCCCTTCTTCGAGATCAGGTCGAGGGCGGCCTGCAGCAACGCCTCTTTGAGATTGCCGTGATGATAGCCGCGCTCGGCGCGGCCTTGGTCCTTGCGCCAGCTCATGTGAACGGCTTTTACATGAGCCCGCGGTAAAGGTCACTAGCGGGGCGGCGCCGCGTCAATCAAGATTAACGGGTGTGACGCGGCCTCGCTGCACGCGCTTGACGGCAGTAGCCCGGCTCAAGCATGGCTCGATCTTCTCCTTCCCCCTGAAAGGGGGAAGGTCGGGATGGGGTTCAGCCGCAGTCGACGCTGTATGCGGGGAGAACAGATCCCCACCTGCTTTGCTCTGGCGAGCAAAGCGATCTCCCCTTTCAAGGGGAGGTGAATTCTCCTGCCTTAGCGGCCCGGGATCGGCAGCACCGGCATGATCTCCACGGCTTCGCCCGGGAAGATCGAAAAATGCGGGTGGTTCTCGAACAGCTTTGCCGCTGCTTCATGCGAGGGCGCGCGCACCACGGTGAAGCCGGTCATCAGATTGGCGATGTCGGTGACGCCGCCCTGCCCGACCTTCTTGGTCTTGCCGAGTGGTCCGCCCATCTCGACGATCACGTCATGGTGCTTCTCGACCCAGGCGCCCCAGGCCGCCATGCCCTGCTGCTCCTTGGCACGCCGTTCGGCCTCGGGCAGCGCATTCCAGGCTGCCATCCGCGAGCCGGTGCTGCCGCCGCCGAGATAGACCGCGAGAAAGGTGTTGGTGCTCATATTGCATCTCCGTTGTGGTCGTTGCTGGTTTGACGATCGTTTGCTGGTGCGATGACGCCGTGCGGCGGCATCGCTACGTGTTGCAAGGCCGGATCATGCGGTGTCAGCGCAGCGCCTTGCCCCAGCCGCCCTGCGGGTGCTCGAAGGTCGCGGCGGCCTGCTGCACCTCTTCGGAGAAATCGGCCATCTCCTGCACCTGGCGGATCTCGATCATCTCGTTGGCGGTGGCCGGGCACTTGCTGGCCCATTCGATTGCCTCGGCGCGCGAGGCGACCTCGATCATCCAGAAGCCGCCGATCACTTCCTTGGCCTCGGTGAACGGGCCGTCGATCACGACCGGCGCGCCGGTGTCGAACTTGACGCGCGCGCCGGCAGCCGGCGGATGCAGGCCTTCCAGCGTGATCAGCACGCCGGCGTCCTTCAGCGCCTGATTGTACCGCATCATCGCGGCGACCCGTTCGGGGTCGAGCTCGAGCTTGGCCGGCGCGGACTCGTAGCCGAGCGGGATCATCAGCATCATGAAACGCATTGGTCGGATTTCCTTGCCTGTTGAGTAACTCGCAATCTTCACCCTCGTCATGCCGGGAAGCCCCACGCCGAACTTGGGTTTACCCGAGTTCGGCCCTGGGTATTTGTCCAAGTCGGCAACAGCCGACTTGGTGCGCCGGCCCGGAATCCACGACTTGCGACGATGATCATGTATTCCGGGCGCATCGCCGGTGCGATATCGCGGAATGACGTCGGGTGTCATTTCCTGCCCACCTGCGCGCGCAGGCGCTCTCCCCGCTCGCGCAGCTCGGGCGTCAGCGCCTCGCCGAAATCCTCCGCGGCAAACACCTGGCGGATTTCGATCTCGGAGCCGCCGTCGAACGGCGCGCGCTTCATCCAGTCGATCGCTTCATCGAGCGACTTGGTCTCGATCAGCCAGAAGCCGGCGACCAGATCGCTGCTCAGGCCGAACGGGCCGCGCGACACCGTGCTCTGCCCGCCGGCATATTTGACGCGGGCACCCTTGCTGGTCGGATGCAGCCCCTCGCCGGCCTGCATCACGCCGGCCTTGACCATCTCCTCGTTGAACTTGCCCATCGCCGCGAGCAGCTCGGTGCTCGGCATCACGCCGGCCTCGGTGTCCCTGTTCGCCTTCACGATCACCATGAACTTCATCGTCCTGCTCCGTTGTCTTGTTCAGCTGCTTTGCCGGTATCTCCGGTGCTCGTCTCAAGGACGACGCGGGGCTTGCCACGCCGACAGGCCAAGCGAAATTATTTCGGAGGTCATTGCACCGCGCGCCAAAGCCCTCAGCGGTCTTGCCTGACAAGTTCGCCGTCCTGATGCGACGGGCCGAAATAGACGTCGATGCGCGACACCTTGTCGCCGTCGAACACGAAGAACTCGGTGTTGCGAAAGCTCTTGCCATCGCGGGCGACGCAGCGATAGGTGACGAAGGCCTCGACGCCGTCGACCATGATGCGCTCGATCTCGTGGCGGCCGATCCAGCCGGAGTCGCGCCAGCACTCGGCGAAATAGGTCGGCTTGTCGATGTTCTCGCCATAGGGCGTCGAGAAGCGGAAATCCTCCGCGAACGCCGCCTCGACGCTCGCGCGGTCATTGGCGAGGTAGGCGGCGAAGAGGGAGCGGATGATCTCCGCCCTGTTGCCAGCTGCAGCCATGTCGTCTCCCACACGTATTGCCCGGGGCCCCGGAGCGACCAGCGCTCCGGAAACCCGGGCCTCAGCGAGATGACGAACGAGACGGCGCGAAAGCGACATCCCGCCATAATTTATTTTTGGAACCGCGTCGGAGGCCGGCCTGCGTCAGGTTTCCTGCGGGAACATGCCGAAATAGGGCTCGGCCTCCTTCAGGACACGCGCGAAGGACGGCCGCGCCATCAGCCGCTCGAGATAGGCGGCCAGATGCCGATGGCCATCTCCGAACGGCTCGACCTTGTTGCCGTAGAACATCGTCGGCGCGGCCGCGCAATCGGCCAACGAGAAATGCTCGCCCATCATCCAGCCGCCACGCGCGCGTTGCGGATCGAGCTGCTGATCCAGGATCGCATAGGAGGTGCGGAGTTGCGCCCGCGCCTCGGCAACGCCATGCGGATCCTTGCTGTCCGCAGGCCGCAGCCGGTCGCCGACGACCTTCTGCATCGGCAGGTGGACATAGAGATCGAGGAAGCGATCGCGCAGCCGGGTTTGCAGCGCGAGGTCCGGGTCCTCGGGGATCAGCCTGACGGCACCGGGATAATGCCGGCCGAGATATTCGATGACGATGCTCGATTCCGGCACCGTCTCATCCCGCGTCTCGTCGCGGAGCACCGGAAATCGGCCGATCGGCGACAGCGCGAGCAGCGCCGCGCGCTCGGCGGGATCGCCGAGATTGACCATGTTCGGCGTGAATGGCGTGCCGTTCTCATAGAGCGCAATCAGCGCCTTCCAGCAGAACGAGGACAGCGGATGGTAATGCAGGGTAAGCGACATCGGAACTCCATCATGGAATGAGTGACCGGAGGACGAGGCCGGGACCGCCCTTCCGACATCTCGTGCCGTGATATTTTTTGTATGGCGATACTTATCGCGGTCGGCGGGGCGTGGAGACCCACGCATCGAACGCGCCGCACATTCATCGAGGACGCGAATCAAATCGCTGAATCGATCGGTGAAAGCGGCCGGCGATATCAGGCTTCGTAATAGACCCATCAGCATCGCTGAAGCAGACGCGCTTCGATCACCCCGCATCAGACGAAAGTCATCATCGATTTTCGTCCGTATGATTACGGTGAACAGCGCGTGCTCCTGTGGATGATAACGTGCACTCTGAAAAAAACCTTTGCGAATTGAGGCGGATGCATGCGCGGAACTTGGCGTTATGCAGTTCGTGCCAGGCGCGCGCGAGCAACAGGCTTTACCGATGCTAAACGGCTCGCTGCAACCTTTCCGTGAGTTGCCGCGATCCGCTTTTCCCATCCCTTTTATTTGGACCTTCACGGAGCCCTGATGTTCAGTTTCAGCAACAAGGCCAAGATCGAGAATGCGCTGGCGCAGACTGCCGCGATCGGCAAGTCGCAGGCGGTGATAGAGTTCAAGCTCGACGGCACCATCGTCGACGCCAACGAGAACTTCCTCAAGGCGATAGGCTACACGCTCGACGAGATCCGCGGCAAGCACCACAGCATGTTCGTCGATCCGGCCACGCGCGACAGCCAGGACTATCGCGCGTTCTGGGCCGACCTGAACCGCGGCGAATTCCAGGCCGCGCAATACAAGCGCATCGCCAAGGGCGGCCGCGAGATCTGGATCCAGGCCTCCTACAACCCGATCCTGGACAAGGGTGGCAAGCCGGTCGGCGTGATCAAGTTCGCCACCGACATCACCGCGCAGAAGATCCACAGCATGGAGGATGCCGGCAAGATCGCCGCGATCGGCCGGGCGCAGGCGGTGATCGAGTTCGACATGGACGGCACCATCGTCAATGCCAACGAGAACTTCCTCGGCGCTATGGGCTATTCGCTCGCCGAGATCCGGGGCAAGCACCACAGCATGTTCGTGCCGCCCGCCGACCGCGACAGCGTGGCCTATCGCGATTTCTGGGCGCGGCTGAACCGGGGCGCGTTCGAGGGCGGCGAATTCAAGCGGCTCGGCAAGGGCGGCAAGGAAATCTGGATCCTCGCCACCTACAACCCGATCCTCGACGACCGCGGCAAGCCGTTCAAGGTCGTCAAGTTCGCCACCGACGTCACGCAGCAGAAGGTGAAAACCGCCGACAATGACGGCCAGATCGATGCGATCGGCAAGTCGCAGGCGGTGATCGAGTTCAACATGGACGGCACGATCCGCACCGCGAACCCGAACTTCCTCGCCGCGATGGGCTATTCGCTTGCCGAGATCCAGGGCAAGCATCACAGCATGTTCGTCGAGCCCGCCGAAGCGGGCGCGGCCGGCTACCGCGAGTTCTGGGGCGCGCTGAACCGCGGCGAATTCCAGGCCGCCGAATACAAGCGTATCGCCAAGGGCGGCCGCGAGATCTGGATCCAGGCCTCCTACAACCCGATCCTCGATCTCAACGGCAAGCCCTACAAGGTGGTGAAGTACGCCACCGACATCACCGCGCAGGCGATCGGCCGCAAGAAGGCCGACAGCGCGCGCGGCCTGATCGAGGCGGTCGCCGCCGGCAGCGAGGAGATGAGCGCCTCGATCCGCGAGATCTCGGAAACCATGACCAAGTCGAAGCAGAACGCCGCGGTCGCCACCGGCCGGGTCGAGGCTGCCGACGGACAGGCGCAGAAGCTCAATGCCGCAGCGCAGGCGATGAGCGGCATCGTCGAGATGATCTCGAGCATCACCGGGCAGATCAACCTGCTGGCGCTCAACGCCACGATCGAGTCGGCGCGTGCGGGCGAAGCCGGCCGCGGTTTCGCCGTGGTCGCCTCCGAGGTGAAGAGCCTCGCCAATCAGGCCAAGCAGGCGACCGACACGATCTCCTCGGAAATCGACGCGCTGAACTCGATCGCCGCCGAAGTGGTGAGCTCGCTGTCCGAGATCAAGGCGGCGATCGCCGGCGTCAACGAATACATCACCTCCACCGCCGCCGCGGTCGAGGAGCAGAGCATCGTGACGCAGGACATGTCCACCAACATGCAGCGCGCCTCTGCCGAACTCGCAGCGTAAGCCACGGTGCGATCCTCGAAGGATGGGCGGCCCGGGCTGGGGGCCGTGCATCCTTCGAGACGCGCCGCTTTGCGGGCTCTTCAGGATTGCGGCGAGAGGGTCGGCGTGCCGTAGGAAGCCGATACTCCACACTCCCCGGCTGGTGGCCGTGCACCCTTCGAGGCTCGCTACGCTCGCGCCTCAGGGTGACGGAGAGAGAGCATGCCGCGTGTCGCCGTCGGGTTGACACGTCGGAGTAAAGGTCGCAGACGGTTCGGGACTTCCTGCCCGAACCGATGGACCATCCGATGAATTCCGCTTCCCCCAAAGTCGCACTCGTGACCGGCGCCGCGCGTGGCATCGGGCTTGCCGCGGCGAAACGCTTTCTCGCCGACGGCTGGCGCGTCGCGCTGCTCGACATCGAGGGCGAATTGCTGCGCGCGGCGGTCGCGGCGCTGAAGCAGCCCGACGACACGCTGGCGCTCACCTGCGACGTATCAGATGCCGCTGGCGTGGCAGCCGCGATCTCTGCGATCACGGACCGGTTCGGCCGGCTCGACGCGCTGGTCAACAATGCCGGCATTGCCGTGTTCACGCCGGTGCTGGAGACCTCGGACGCCGACTGGAGCCGGATCATGGCGGTCAACCTCACCGGCCCATTCCTGTGCACCAAGGCGGCCGCGCCGTTAATGCGGGAGCATGGCGGCGGTGCAATCATCAACATCACCTCGATCTCGGCGGTGCGCGCCTCGACGCTGCGCTCGGCTTACGGCACCAGCAAGGCCGGCCTCGCGCATCTCACCAAGCAGCTCGCGGTCGAACTCGCCTCGCTCGGCATCCGCGTCAACGGCGTCGCGCCCGGGCCGGTCGAGACCGCGATGGCCAAGGCCGTCCACACGCCGGAGATCCGCGCCGACTATCATGACGCCATCCCGCTCAACCGCTATGGGCTGGAGGAGGAGCTGGCGGAAGCGATCTTCTTCCTGTGCTCGGATCGCGCCAGCTACATCACCGGACAGATCCTCGCCGTCGACGGCGGCTTCGACGCCGCCGGCATCGGCCTGCCGACCCTGCGCGGCGCGCGACGGAATGGGTAACGGTTGATCGAACGAACTAATGTCACACCGCGACGGGACTGCACTCCCTCGCCCCGTTCTTACGGGGAGAGGGTTGGGGTGAGGGGCCCTCTCCGCGCGCGCAGTACCAGTTAGTCTCGCGGAGACTTCCCCTCGCCCGGAACGCATCTGTCGATGCGTTCCGACCTCTCCCCGCACGCGGGGCGAGGTAAAGCAGAGTCGCCGCGCTATCAGCGCTCGTTCACCGCGACCACGCGCCAGGCATTCGGCAGCCGGTCGATCCGCGTCAGCGACAGCGGATCGATGACGAAGCGCAGTGCGAGCTCCGGCGCGAGATCGAGTGCAATCGCGAGCACGGCGCGGATGGTGCCGGAATGCACGACCAGAACGACGTCGCCGGCCGGCAGGCGCGCGAGCCCTGCCCGCGCCCGCGCGATCTGATCGGCAAAGCTTTCGCCGCGCGGCGGCCGGTTGCTGCCCGGCGATTGCCAGAACGCGCGATAGGCCGCGCCGAGCTCGGCCTCGATCTCGCTGTGGCGCTGGCCGGTCCAATCGCCAAAATCCTGCTCGCGAAAGGCGTCGTCCTCTGCTGCCGTCAGGCCGAGCTTTGCTGCGGTCTCGCGGGTGCGCCGCGCCGGACTGCAGACCGCGCGAGCGTGAGCCGGCAACCTCACCTGCAACGACGCGAATGCCGCGGCATCGCTGAGGTCGGCGGGCGCATCTGCCGCGTGGATCACGCCGCGCGGACCGTCCACCGGCGCATGACGGATCAGCCAGAGACGCGTTTCGCGATCCATGTTCTGCTTACGCTTTCATTTTGACGCGTTTTCTTCACGCGAACCGGTCTCCACTTCGCTCGAAAACGCTCTAACCTAACCGCGCCGCGAGCAGCACCAGGATCGCGGTTTCCGCGACCTGCTCCGCACCGCCAAGCACATCGCCGGTCTGGCCGCCGATCTGCCGCTTTGCCACGAGCGCCACGACCAGCGCGCTCACAGCGGCCGCGATCGCCGCCAGCAGCGCACTGCTGAACGGCAAGGCGAGGATTGCGATCAGCAGCGCGATGCCGGCCGCGACCACGGCAATCGTCCCATCAGGCCTTCCGGCATTGGCGGCGAGCCCGTCCTTGCGCGCGTAACGCAG
The DNA here is from genome assembly GCF_051547665.1 of Bradyrhizobium sp. BR 1433. NCBI lineage: Bacteria > Pseudomonadati > Pseudomonadota > Alphaproteobacteria > Hyphomicrobiales > Nitrobacteraceae > Bradyrhizobium > Bradyrhizobium sp. BR 1433. The sequence goes on along the minus strand of NZ_JBPUGG010000001.1, from coordinate 6,104,063 downwards.
GCTGATCGCGATCCATGGCAGCACGCCGCGGCCCAGCGCGTGCGCCGCGATCAGGCTCTGCACCACGAGACCGTTCGGAATTGCCGCGAGAGCCGCGAGCTTGGCGGCAAAGCTGACCATCAGCACCAGCGCGCCATAAGTGCCGAGCCGGCTGTCACGCATGATCTCGAGCTTGGCCGCGACATCGCGGCCGCCGCCGAACCCGTCGGCGACATCGGCGAGCCCGTCCTCATGCAGCGCGCCGGTGAGCAGCGCACCGCCGCCGAGCGCGAGCGCCGCGGCGGCGAGATCCGGCACACCGATCGCCCGCAGCAGCAGGCAAAACAGGCCGATCGCCGCCCCGATGGCGGCCCCGACCAGGGGAAACAGCCGCTGCGCCCGGGCAAAGCTCTCCGTCCGCGCGCCGTCCGGATGCGGCATCGACAGGCGGGTCAGGAAGGCGGTCGCGGTCCGGAGATCGTCGAGCCATTGATTCATGGTGAAGGCCTGGAAATTGGGCTAAAGCGCGACGAGATCGGGCTCGATCTGATCGCGCTTCAGCTTCTTGTTAGGGCATGATCTCCGCGCAAATGCTACGCATTTGTCGCGAGGGAAAACCGCTTCACACGTTTCCGGATCATGCATTAGCTTGCGGCCCGCTCGACGAGGGAATCGCATGCAGTTCAGTACTTTAGACGACATCCGCGGCTTTTGTCGCGACCTGCCGCAGGGCGACGAGGCCAGTGCCGCGGCCGCCACGCAGCGCCAGCAGAACCTGACCAAGCCGCCGGGAAGCCTCGGCCGCCTGGAGGAGGTTGCGATCTGGCTGGCGCGCTGGCAGCGGCGTGAGATGCCCGGGCTCGACCACGTCACGATCGCCGTGTTCGCCGGCAATCACGGCATCGCCGAGCGCGGCGTTTCAGCCTATCCCTCCGAGGTCACCGCGCAGATGGTGGCGAACTTCGCCGCCGGCGGCGCTGCGATCAACCAGATCGCCAGGCTTGCCGGCGCCGAGCTGCGCGTCGAGCCGCTCGAGCTGGCGCGCCCGACCCGCGATTTCACGACCGGACCGGCGATGGACGCCGCCGATTTCCTCGTCGCGCTCGATACCGGCTGGCGCACGGTGCCCGAGCAATGCGATCTGCTCGTGGTCGGCGAGATGGGCATCGCCAACACCACGGTCGCCGCGACGCTGTGCGCCGCCTTGATGGGCGGGCGCGGAGTGCGCTGGGCCGGCCGCGGCACCGGCGTCGACGATGCCGGGCTGATACGCAAGCGCACCACGATCGATGCGGCGCTCAAGCTGCATCGCGGCGCGATCGACGATCCGCTCGCCACCGCAATGTCGCTCGGCGGACGCGAGCTGGCGGCGATCGCGGGCGCCGTGCTGGCGGCGCGCGCACGCTGCATTCCGGTGCTGCTCGACGGCTTCGTGGCGACAGCGGCGGTGCTGCCGCTGGCGCGGCTTCAACCCGATAGCCTCGCGCATTGCCGCGCCGGACATGTGTCGGCTGAGCTTGGCCACCGCGAATTGCTGCGCGAGCTCGAGCTCGCCCCCTTGCTCGACCTTAACATGCGGCTCGGCGAAGGCTCTGGCGCGGGGATTGCGATCCTGCTGTTGCGCGCGGCGCTCGCCTGTCATGGCGGCATGGCGACCTTTGCCGAGGCCGGCGTCTCCGGCGCGGACTGAGGCTCCCGGGAGAGCCGGAGGGTTCCCTCAAAAAAGCCGGTGCATAGCGTCGGCGCGGGTCGACAATCTTCGCGTGTGCAGCATGACCTCTGCGCGCTGGAGGCCTAACCTTCGCGGCGGTGGGATGCCGGCCGGCGTCTCAGCCGTGCTGAACCAGATACCGGGAGAAATCACCTCATGTCGGGCGTTCTCATCAATCTGATCATTCAGGTCATCAGCGGAGCCGTCGGCGGCAATGTCGCGGCGGGAGCGGCCAAGAACATCGATCTCGGCACGCTCGGTAACACCATCGCAGGCGCCATCGGCGGCGGCGCGGGCGGACAGCTTCTGGGCATGCTGATCCCGCTGCTTGCCAATTCCGGCGCGACGCCTGACATCGGCAGCATCATCGGCCAGGTCGCCGGCGGCGGCGTTGCCGGCGCCGTGCTCACTGCGATCGTGGGGGCGCTCAAGAACCGCGCGGCCTGAGCCACGTGTTGTCGCGACCGGGACATCGGTCTTGACGATGCCCCATTCCGGCGCGAGCCTTCCGGCTTGAGATGCGGCGGCATCTCGATCGCATCGTGGCAGGGATTGCGCGCATGAAAATACTTGTCGCGGCGGCAGCTTTTTTCGCAACGGGTTAGCTGCGCGCAAGCCGATGTTCGTATCCTCGCCAGCCCCGGCGGGCAGGTCGGCCCGTTCATCGAGCTGTTCGACAAGGTGCGCGAATCGGGCGAGCGCGTCGTGATCGACGGGCCCTGCCTGTCGGCCTGCACCCTGGTGCTCTCGATGGTCCCGGGCGACCGCATCTGCGTGACGCGGCGCGCCGTGCTCGGCTTCCACGCCGCGCGCTCGATCGACCAGCGCGGCCGCACCTATGCAGAGCCGGAAGCGTCCGTGGCGGTGCTGCAAGCCTATCCGGCACCGGTGCGCGGCTGGATCGCCCGCCGCGGCGGCCTGACCTCGCGCCTGCTATTGTTGCGCGGCCGCGAGCTCGCGGCGATCTATCCGCGGTGCAGGTGAGATTTGCAGCCTGTAAAGTGTCGTAGCCCGGATGAAGCGAAGCGCAATCCGGGGACTGCCGGCGCGGATTCGGTGCCCGGATTTCGCTGCGCTCCATCCGGGCTACGGCTCCCATCCCGTCATCCTGAGGTGCGAGCCTTGCGGTGCACTTGCACCGCTGGGCGAGCCTCGAAGGATGCACGGCCACAGCCGGGCCGTCGTGCTTCGAGACGGCCGCTACGCGGCCTCCTCAGCATGACGGGTAAGGAATGAGCTCGGCGGAATAAGCCGCCAGCCTACATCCCCTGCGGGCAGTTCACCATCCAGGGGATGCCGAACTGATCGACGCACATGCCGAAGCCGTTGGAGAAGAAGGTCTTGCCGAACGGCATCGTCACCGTGCCGCCCTCGGAAAGCGCCTTGAAGCGGCGTTCGGCCTCCGCGGGATCCTCGACCTGCAACGCGACATGGAAGCCCTGCGGCTTCTGGAAGTGGCCGGGCGGGGCGTCGGAGGCCATGATGATCTCGCCGTCGATCGTGAGGCGTGCATGCATGATCTTGTCCTTCCAGCCGGGCGGCGTCTGCATCTCCGCACTGCCCTCGCCGTAGGGGAAGGTTTCCTCGATCCGGGCGCCCAGGACCTTCTCGTAGAATTTAAGCGCGGCGCCGCAATTGCCGTCGTAGGAGAGATAGGGGTTGACTTGCATCGCATGCTCCCTTGGGTCATTCGAGCCTCGTCCCGATGGTATCGGAACGAGGGCTCCGGATTGTTACCTTGACGCGTTTTCCCGACACGAACCGGTAACCACCTCGCTCGAAAACGCGCTACTTCTCAGTCAGCTTCTTCAGATTGGCGAGACCGACCTCGAAATCCCTGCCGATCATGCGATCCAGGTTCATGAACACCTGCATCACCTTCGACATGAAGACGGCCGGACCATACATGGTCCATGTGACGCTGGTCGCATTTCCCTGCGGCAGCATTGTGAACTCGGCGGTGTTGTGGCCTTCGAACGGCTTGATGAAGTCGAGCTTGATGACGATCTTCGACGGCGCGGAGGATTGCAGGATCTCCATGCGGCCGGCGCCGACATTCTTGTTGCCGTCCCAGGCGTAGGCCGCACCCTGCCCGCGCCCGGCGCCGCCATAGATCCGCTTCATGGCCGGATCCCGGTTCTCGTAGGGCGACCAGAGCGTCCACTGATGGAAATCGTCGATCAATGGAAAGATCCGCTCGGCCGGCGCGTTGATGCTGATCGCACGCGTGACGCGGAGCGTGCCCGGCTTGGTCGCCGCGAGAATGAGGATGACGGCGATCGCGACGCCGAGGACAATCGCGATGATGGTAATGGTCTCCAACATGTCAGTCTCCACAGGGATGAATTGAACAATATCTCACCGGCGAAATGGAAGCATTGCGCGCAGATTGCCGTCGCGCGGATAGAGCCCGCCCCACAGCATCAGGCCGAGATAGAGCCCGAACAGCGTGTGGGTGAACAGCGGGCTGCCGATCCGCACATGCGATGCGATCGCGCCGCCGAGATAGCCGGTGAGCAGGATGGCGCCGAGGATCGAGGTCGGCGGCACCGAGTAGAGCAGCGTGCAGACGATGGTGATGATGCCGAGGCTGCGCGCCAGCGCATCGCTCGCGCCGAAGCCCATCCTGTCCATGGTCTCGGTGACGACCGACAACGGCACCAGCTTGATCGCGCCGTCGAACAGCAGGAACAAGACGACCACGCCGCTCATGACACGGCCGGTGATGCGGGCGGGCTTTGAGACTTCGGTGTCGACGATCGTCGGCATGACAGGCTCCGTAACGCTTGGTGATGCTCTCTGCCTTCATGACGAACGGCGGAGTACGGGGCCGACAAGGCGGGCGAAGATTTTTTCGGAAGCGCTGTCAGGCAAAGTCGATTGAGAGCCGCGACGGGATTGGGTTCTTCCCGCTTGCGGGACGCTTGCCGGGGAGGCGCGTCGCCAAAATATCGAAAACAACCCCATGCAAAGTAGCCGGCGGTGGCCGGCGGCCGACCGGGCTACTTGACACGTCGGGCAACTCAGGGATATTTTTCCAATATTCCGAAATCGCGCAGACGCACGCTCGCCCCCGGGGGCATACGGCCTTCGCGCGCTTCTGTACGCGACGTTTCCACGTCGTCATGACCGCCAGCCATATGCGATAGCCCTGCGCTTGCGGGGGAGGTGCAGCGAGTATGCCGGTGCGCTGTTGCTGACCGCTACTTCGCCTTCGCGTTGCGCGGCTGGCTGTCGCGCATCAGGCGGTCGATGTGCATGCGGATGTGGGCGGCTTCGGCGGTGGTGTTGGCGAGCGCGATGGCGCGGTCGAAGGCGATGCGGGCCTCCTCGTTGCGGCCGAGCTGCATCAGGAAGGCGCCGCGCACGCCGAAATAATGGAAGTAGTTGGCAAGCCGCGGCGCCAGGGGCTCGATCATCTCGAGCGCGGCGTCTGGCCCCTTCACCTTGGAGACCGCGACGGCGCGGTTGAGCGTGATCACCGGCGACGGCTGCATGACCTCGAGGGCGCCGTACAGCAGATCGATCTGGGTCCAGTCGGTATCCTCGGGCCTTTCGGCACGGGCGTGCAGCGCGGCGATCGCCGCCTGCACCTGATACGGCCCGCTGCGGCGGTGGCGCATCGCCTTGTCGATCAGCGCGAGGCCCTCGGCGATCTGCTTCTGATTCCACAGGCTGCGGTCCTGGTCGTCGAGCAGGATCACCTGGCCGTCGGCGTCGAAGCGCGCCTCGGCGCGGGCATGCTGCAACAACAGCAGCGCGGTCAGCCCCATGATCTCGGGTTCGCTCTGGAACAGCCGCAGCAGCAGGCGGGCGAGGCGAATCGCCTCCTCGCACAGCGGCGCGCGGATCTCGGCGGTGTCGCCGCTCGCCGAATAGCCCTCGTTGAAGATCAGATAGATCATCGCCGCGACCGAGGCGAGCCGCTCGCTGCGCTCGACCGCACCCGGCGTCTCGAACGGTACGTTGGCATCGGCGACGCGCGCCTTGGCCCGCGTGATGCGCTGCTCCATCGCGGCTTCCGAGACCAGGAAGGCGCGCGCGATCTGCTTCACCGTGAGACCTGAGACGATGCGCAGCGCGAGCGCGATCTGCTGCGTCGCCGGCAGATCCTTGTGACAGCAGATGAACAGCAGCCGCAGGATGTCGTCGCGGTAATGCGAGCCGTCGAGCCGCTCGGCGATCTCGTCCTCGGCGTCGTCGAGGTCGGAGATCGCCTGGTCGTCGTCGGGCAGCGGCTGCTGCTTCTTGTTGCGGCGGACCTCGTCGATCGCGACGTTGCGGCCGACCATGATCAGCCACGCCGCGGGATCGCGCGGCGGGCCGTTCTGCGGCCAGCTCTTGAGCGCCCGCAGGCAGGCGTTCTGGAATGCCTCCTCGGCGGTGTCGAGATTGCGGAAGTAGCGCAGCAGGGCGCCGACCGCCTGGGGACGCGCGGACGTCAACGCAGCATCGATCCAGGCGGTGTCGGTCACGCTCACGCCTTGGTACCTCCCTGATTGAAGTAGCCGACCGGGCGGATCTCATAGGTGCCGCCGGGATTGGCCTCGCCGAGGTCGCGCGCGATATCGAGCACCTCGTCGAGGTTCTTGCCCTCGACCAGATAGAAGCCGAGCAGTTGTTCCTTGGTTTCGGCGAACGGGCCGTCCAGCACCAGCGGCGGGTTTTCCTTGCGCAGCGTGGTCGCCGCGGTGGTCGGCAACAACCGCGCCACCGGGCCGAGCTTGCCCTGCTTGGCGAGCTTGTCCTGCACGACGGACAGTTTCTGCATGACGGAGGCGTCGTGTTCCTTGCTCCAGGAACCGACCATGTCTTCGTCATGATAGCAGAGGATGGCGTACAGCATAGAAAAGGCATCTCCGTTCATTGCAAGAACGAACGATTATGCCCGCTGCCGACAGGGGGCGCGAAAGAAATTTAGGTTCCGGATGTTGGCGGTGGATTTTGATCGCGGCTCCATGGCGCGCTTCGACGGACGGGACGTTTGTCGCGGCGGCGATGAACGTGCGGTTGCCGATCGACGCCGTAGCGGGCGGCGATCCGGCGCGCCTTGGCTTCATCGCTCACGCGATGGCGGACGTGGCTCCTCGTCACCTGACGGGACGCCTGCTGCCGCGGAGACTCCACGAGTTGCGCCTGAACCTGCGATCGGGCCGGCTGGGCCTCGCCCTGCGTTGGAGCAACGGTCGGTTGCGCCTGAGCCGGCGTGTCAGCGTTTGCGAGCACGGGCGCGGGCCGTGGCGACGGCGGCGGGGATGAAAGCCGATGCCAGGATCAGTTTGCGCATGGAAGTTCTCCCTGTTGATGGCAGGAGATGAGAGCGGGCCGCACCCGCTCTGTGACATGCATCACATATACGCTGGAGGTATCGGGATGGGTAAGGGCGCACTCGCGCTGCTGATCAATGGCGGCTCGGAAAACTGGTCGTCGGCGCGCTGGAAGGCGCGGTTCGACGCGGTCTGCCCGGACCGCCGCGTGGTGCTGCTGCCGGACGGCGCGCTCGATCCCGCCGAGGTGCATTACGCCGCGGTGTGGAAGCCGAAGCCGGGCGAGCTCGCGGCATTCAAGAACCTGCGCGTCATCTTCAATCTCGGCGCCGGGGTCGACGCGCTGATGGCTGATCGCTCGCTGCCCGACGTGCCGCTGGTACGGGTCGCGGTCTCCGATCTCACCGACCGCATGACCGAATATGTCGTGCTGCACGTGCTGATGCATCACCGCCAGGAGCTCTATTTGCGGGAGTCGCAACGCGTGAAGCGCTGGGCGCCGGATTATCAGTGGGCGGCGAGCGCGATCACCGTCGGCGTCATGGGGCTCGGCACGCTCGGCGCCGCCTCGGCACAGGCACTGCGCGCGCTCGGCTTTCGCGTCGTCGGCTGGAGCCGCAGCGAGAAGCGGATCGACGGCATCGCCTGCCATCACGGCGCGGACGGGCTCGACGCATTCCTGCGCGAGACCAACATCCTGGTCTGCCTGCTGCCGCTGACGCCGGACACAAGGCACGTGCTCAACCGCGATGCGTTCGCGAAGCTGAACCGCGAGAGCCCGCTCGGCGCGCCCGTCATCATCAATGCCGGCCGCGGCGGCTTGCAGAACGAGGCCGACATCCTGCGCGCGCTCGATGACGGCACGCTGGGCGCCGCCTCGCTCGACGTCTTCGAGACCGAGCCGCTGCCCGAGGCGAGCCCGTTCTGGAGCCACCCGAAGGTGGTGCTGACGCCGCACAACGCCGCCGACACCGACGCCGACGAGATCTCGAAATATGTCGCGCAGCAGATCGCGCGCTTCGAGGCCGGCGGCGCGCTGGAGAACCTCGTCGATCGCAAGCGAGGGTATTAGCGCCGCCGCCCATCCCGGCAACGAGTTCGGCGAGCCGGTCGGAGGCGAGCTCGACGCTCTTCTCGATGCCGGAATTGAGGTGACGCTGCTGGCGCAGGCGTGAGCGGTTTAGGATTTGCGCGCGAAGGTGACGTGGGTCGCGTGCGGGCTCGCGACATGCGCGACGACGGCATAGCCGAGGGCGGGCAGATCGATGCCCGCGAACGAACTCTCGCCGGCGCCGAGCACGACCGGCGGCAGCACCAGCTGCAACTCGTCGAGCAGACGCGCCTGCAGGAATTGACGCACCACCGAGACGCCGCCGCCGACGCGGATATCCTTGTCACCGGCAACCGCGCGCGCCCGCTCGAGCGCCGCGAGCATGCCGTCGGTCACGAAGTGAAACGTCGTGCCGCCTTCCATCTCGATGTCGGGCCGCGGGTGATGGGTCAGCACGAACACCGGCGTGTGGTACGGCGGATTATCGCCCCACCAGCCTTTCCAGGCATGATCCGGCCACGGCCCGCGGATCAGGCCGAACATGTTGCGGCCCAGGATCCAGGCGCCGATCCCCTCCATCGACTTGCGCGCGATCTCGTCGTCGAGGCCGGTGGTGCCGCCGTCGCTGGCCGAATGTCTGGCGGAACGTCCGTGTCTGGAGGAACCAGCCGGGCAACACCATGCCGCCTTCGCCGAATGGATTTTCGAGACTCTGACGCGGCGCCGCGCCGAATCCGTCGATCGATACCGAGAATGCTGAAGTCCTGACTTTTCCATGATGTTCCGCTTCCGTGAGTGGGGGGACCTTACGGAAGACGGGCGGGAAAGCCAGCGCCCGACATTTGCCCGGCGAGAAAATTTGCGCGGCTATTTCGCGCCGCACAGCACGTCGATGGCGCCCTTCACGATCGCCTCGAGCTCCTTGCGCGGCACGCGGGCACGGGCGCGGATCGCGATGGTATGGATGGTGGCGGAAGCCAGATGCGCCAGCGACGCCGGATCGGTCCCCTCAGGCAGTTCGCCGCGTTCCTTGGCATGGCGGAAGCAAATGCCGAACGCCTTGTCGAGCTCGGTCAGTCCCTCGACCACCATGGTGCGGATGTCCGGATCCGACACCGCCTCGGACGCCGCCGTCATCACGGTGAAGCAACCGCGCGGGCCGGAACTCGCCGGAGAGATAGATGTCGAGCGCGACGCGATAGATGCGCTCGAGCCGTTCGCGCAGCGGCGCGTCGGCGCGGAAGATATCGACCATCGCGGCGCGCGCATCGTCGCGATAGCGCTGGTAGCTCTTGATGTAGAGCTCGCGCTTGTCGCCGAACGCGCCATAGAGGCTCGGCCGGTTCATGCCGGTCGCAGCGCTCAAATCATCGAGCGAGGTCGCGGCAAAGCCGTCGCGCCGGAACAGATCGAGCGCCTTGCCGAGCGCGACATCGGGCTCGATCAGGCGCGCGGCCGCCCGCGGCGCTTCGGCGTGACCGGCCCCGCGATTTTGGCGGCAGACGGCGGCTTCTTCTTTTTGTACCATTTCGCATTTAATTCCTTGACGTCACCAATATTATCCAAGACAGTACAAAAATCAACAACGGCCGGACACCCGCGCCAGACACTGGAGGCACCCATGGACCTTATTTCTCGCCCCTCGCCTGCTCGATGGCGACCCGCGTCGCGCTCTACGAAGCGAGCCAGCCGGCCAACTATCTCGAGGTCAACCCGAAGACCAAGGCGGTGCGCAACGACGGCTCGGACTTCAACAAGGTCAACCCGCTCGGCCTGGTGCCGACGCTACGCACCGACGACGGCATCGTGCTGACCGAAAACGCCGCGATCCTGCAATATGTCGCCGACCAGTTTCCGCGCGCCGGCATCGGCACCGCGTCGAACGCCGAGCGTTCAAAGCTGCATCAATGGCTGTGCTTCATCGGCACCGAGCTGCACAAGGGCCTGTTCCTGCCGCTGCTCGACAAGAAGGCGCCGCCGGAAGCCAGAGACCTATGCGCTGGAGAAATACGTCTCGCGGCTTGACTATGTCGAGGACCACCTGAAGGGCCGGGACTATCTGCTCGATCATTTCAGCGTCGCCGACGCCTATCTCGTCACAGTCATCAACTGGACCATGGCAACGCCGCCGATCGAGCTCGCGAAATGGCCGGCGCTGAAGGCCTATTACGAACGCCTGCGCGCCCGTCCCTCGGTTGCGAAGGCGATCGCGGAGGAGTTCGAACTCTACAAGGCCGAGATCGCGCGGCATAAGGCGGCGGCGTAGGGCCTCTTACGACGGACAGTCTCTCCCTCTCCCCGTTCTTACGGGGAGAGGGTTGGGGTGAGGGGCCGCTTCCGCGAGTTGCGAACGCGGTGAGACCAGTACCCCCTCACCCGGATCGCATCTTGCGATGCGATCCGACCTCTCCCCGCAAGCGGGGCGAGGTGAAGGGGTGCCGCGGTCAGCATCCTCGGCAAATCGAAAGCATGCGGGTGTTGGAGAGTTCATCCGCAGGCTCCCCCTTTCGTGTGGCTGGAGGCGGCACGTCCATGAAGACCGGCTGGAATTTCCTCCACTCATCGTAGTATTCCGCCGGCAACGCGTACGGCTGACATTCAGTGATCGCTCGCAGCGCACTGTTTTGATAAGCCTGAGCATAGTCTGACGTGGCCGGCTTGCTCCCTGGCAACACCACAGGTTGCCCATCGAGCCTGCCCTCTCGCGTCAGCTCGATCATGAACTCAACCCTTACACTTGCTGCATCGCTTCCGACGCGTGGAGGTCTCCTCCAACACCTCTCGAGCTGATGTCTGAACATCGCCCCCCAAGTATCGGCCCCGCGCACTTCATTCTTCGCTGCGCTTGGCTGGATAGGAACGACTATGATGACGGTCGCGAGGAGGAAGCCTGCGAGCGCAACAGCGGCAGAACGTTTAATTGGCATGTAGTGAGGTCCGGTAGACGCGGTGAGGTTGCAACGCGGACCAGAATAAACCGACCCTCATCGAGAACTCGCAACCGTTTTCGATGAGCCCGCACAAACGCGCCGTAGCCCGGATGGAGCGAAGCGCAATCCGGGATCGATCTTGCCACAGGAGAGTGGGTGCGCTCCAAGAGATCGTCCCGGATTTCGCTTCGCTCCATCCGGGCTGCAAGGCTACGGAGAGCTGATCAGAACGGCTCCTGCGCCAGGCCCGGCACGTCGGCCGGACGCGGGCCCGGGGCGAGCCAATGGAAGCGGCGGTCCTTCTCCGAGATCGCGATGTCGTTGATCGAGGCCTCGCGGCGGCGCATCAGGCCGTGCTCGTCGAACTCCCACTGCTCGTTGCCGTAGGAGCGAAACCAGTTGCCGCCGGCATTGTGCCATTCGTACTGGAAGCGGACCGCGATGCGGTTGCCGTCGAATGCCCAGAGATCCTTGATCAGGCGATACTCCTGCTCCTTCTCCCATTTGCGGGTCAGGAAGGCGACGATCGCCTCGCGGCCCTGAAACACCTCGGAGCGGTTGCGCCAGCGGCTGTCCTCGGTATAGGCGCCGGCAACCCGAACCGGGTCGCGCGAATTCCAGGCGTCCTCCGCCATGCGCGCTTTCTGTGCGGCGGTCTCGCGGGTGAAGGGTGGCAGCGGCGGGCGTGACATCGGCGATCCCTCGCGGTTGTTTTGTCAGGCGCAAATCTATCGCCGCGCCGCGCAGAGTCGATGGGTCGTTTCTTATCGCCCGATAGCTGGAGCCTATTCCGTTCCGGTTGTATCGGAACGGTGCTGCAGATTCCTGTTTTGACGCGTCTTCCTCACGCGAACCGGTACCCACTTCGCTCGAAAACGCTCTAAGCCAGATCGGCCTTCATCAGCGCGCGAATAGCCTTCGGAATCGGCTGCGCGCGGCCGCCGCTGATGAAGGCGACGCGGACCTCGGCCTTCACAAGCACGTCATCGCCGCGCCGAACCTCCTAGGCCAACATGATGGATCGCGATCGGTAAGGTGACCACGTCGAAGCAGCCAATGGCTTCGCTGAATTGCCGTCGCAACGCAAACAGTGATAAACAGCTCTATCCCAACACGGGATTGGTGACCCGCCCGGTTCGGGAATCTCGGTCCACAGCCGAGCCCCGCAACCGGGCAGGTCGGGTTTCCCAAAGCGGCCGCTTCAGGAACTCTTCGGGAGCGACTCTGGCTCCGATTTCGCTTCTCTAATTGCAGCTACGGCCCTATTCGTCCGGTTCTCCGATAGAATTCTATGCCCTCAGCGCCTCGCTCTGTCCTGCCTTCGCTTAGCTGATGTGTTGGTATGGAGACGTAGTCTACTGCGCACTTATGTATGAATATGATCCGGTGCCTACCTTCCGCCTCAAACCGGATCATGTCTTGAGCAAACGGTCCGCCGTCGAAATCAATCAACTCGTAAAATGCGTCAAAGAGATCCTCGGGGCGATAAACAGCAATGCTACGCCGTTGGCCGGTTGATAGCTGGTAACTCGTTTTTAGAGCTGCATCGAAAATACGGTCGGTCTCGGCCTGATTCTTTACGCGCTCGCTCTCCAATTGGTCGGCCTCAATCAACCCGTTTGCGACCAGCTTTTGGTACTGCTCGTCTGTGATCATCACCCTTGCGCGAACGCGTTCCACGTCGGCTGGATCGAAATCACCGAGTTCACCATCGTACGCGAGTTTCTCAACGATCTCCCAATCACGCGCATCCGGCATCCGCAGATCTAGATGGTTTGCGTAGTTGCCGTGCTCGGGCCCATAATCGTCGTAGGCCTCGCTAGAAAAGTATACGTCGGAAATGGCTTTGGTCCGGACAATGACAGTTTGATTCGCCATGCTTTCCACCGTGACAAACGCGACGTCGCCCTGGAGGTCTCGATGAAGACGCGTGAATGCATCCTCAGAGATCGTGAGCAACAACGGTTCACCGCCGCCAGAGAAGTGAATCGCTACCTCCCCGTAATAGCTAAGGTTGTCAGCAGATAAGTCGTCGTAGATACTCGCCTCTATTGGAGCATGTCTGCCGAGAATGGCTTCCGGTGTGGTTTTGAGGACTCTCGCGAGTTTCTTAAGCTTCGCCGCAGGATCGGCACCGCACCGACTTCCCATCGATGATAGTTCGGTTGAGTCACGCCTACGGCTGACGCGACTTTGGCCTGCGTCATGCCCGCCGCAACACGGAATTGCTTCAGTTTAACTTTCATAAGAAAGCGCCTCGTTATGCGTATACAATACACATAAGAAAGACGCACGCAACAGATTTATACGTATCACATACGCATTAAATGATCCAGCGGTGATTGCCCGACATTTAGGCCAGATCGGCCTTCATCAGCGCGCGAATAGCCTTCGGAATCGGCTGCGCGCGGCCGCCGCTGATGAAGGCGACGCGGACCTCGGCCTTCACAAGCACGTCATCGCCGCGCCGGACTTCCTGAGCGAGCATGATGGAGGCGCCCTTCACCGCGATCGGCCAGGTCACGACGTCGAGCACGTCGTCCATCCGCGCCGGCTTCGAGAAAGTCGAGCGTCATCGAGCGCACGACAAAGGCGAAGCCGCCGGCCTCCTCCTGCGCTTCATCGAACAGCGCCTGCTGCTCGGCGCCCATCAGGCGGAGATGATTGGTGCGGCCGCGCTCCATGAAGCGCAGGTAATTCGGCGTGATAGACGATGCCGGAAAAATCGGTGTCTTCGTAATAGACGCGGACCTGCATATGGTGGCGGCCGTCGCGGATCTGGCCGTCGAGAATGGGTGAGGTCATTTGCAGCCCCCGATTGCGCAAGACTTTGGTTCGTATTGCGCAAAATCGCCGGCTGGCGCAAGCGCGCTCAGGACACCACCGGCCCCTTTGCGCCGAGCGTGACCTGCACGATCTCGGGCGGCACGCCAAGGCGGAACGGCATGATGCTGCAGCCGAGGCCACCGGAGACGACGACGTCGCATTTCAGCTTGATATGGCCATAGGCGAGCCGCATGCCGTGCTTCACCGGCACCGCCGGCGACCAGCCGAGCAGCCGGACCTGCCCACCATGGGTGTGGCCGGACAATTGCAGCGCGACGCGCGAGGGCACCCGGAGCGCGACGTCGGGCTCATGCGCGAGCAGGATTACCGGCGCGTCGTCCGTGACCTTGGCAAGCGTCGCGTTGAGATCGTCGACGCCGATGCGCGTGACCTGGCGATAGGGCCGCGCCGCCATGAAGGCGAGCTGGTCGCCGAGACCGGCGAGCCAGAACGGACGGCCGTCCTTGGCGAGCCGCACCGCGTCGTTCTCGTAGACCGGAATCCCCGCCCCCTCCAGCGCGCGGCGCGCGAGCGGGATGCCGCGCCCCAAGCGCTGTACCGCCTTGTCTTCCCAGTAGTCGTGGTTGCCGAGCACGGCGTGCACGCCGAGCGGCGCCTTCAGGCCCTTCAGCACCGCGGCCCAGTCGGAGGCCGGAATGAAGCGGGTGACGTGGCGCAGCCCCGCGACATAGTCGCCGAGCAGCACGATGATGTCGGGGTTCAGGGCGTTCGTCCGCTCGACGATTTCAGCGATGCGATCGAGCGACATCCAGGGATCGCAGGCGTGGATGTCGGCGAGCGCGGCGATCTTGAGCGGAAGGTCCGCCGGCCATTGCCGCGGCGACAGATCGTAGCGCGTGAGCGCGAGGCGGACGACCGGCTCGCTCAAGCCATAGGCCGCGGTCGAGGCGGTGGCGGCGGTCAATCCACCGAACCCGCGCAGAAAATGACGACGTGAAATCATGGACGTGTGATCGGTGATGCCTGGCGCTTGTCGAAAATGCTCTGAGTTATCATAGGCCCTTTGATTGGAGCGAAATTGGGCCGCGTTTGTGCAGATGGGCCTGCAGAGATGACGCAATGGTTCGCAGGCAAGGTTACCGGCAAGTGCGATGCGCCGCATCAACACGTCTCTTCACGACTTCGGGAGCGGAGGCCTTTGAGCACGAAAAACAGCTTCGCGCTCTTCCGGATCATGCGTCAGTCCTCGTCGCCATTGCCGCCGAACAGCCCGAACTGCGCAGGGGTCGCGGTTCGGCTCGGCGAGGCCGAGATGGCGGAAGGCATGCGAGGTCAGGAGCCGGCCACGCGGAGTACGCTGCAGATAGCCGCACTGGATCAGATAGGGCTCGATGATGTCCTCGATCGCATCGCGCGGCTCCGACAGCGCCGCCGCCATGGTCTCGACGCCGACCGGCCCGCCGCCATAGTTCAGGGCGATGGTGGTGAGATAGCGCCGGTCCATTGCATCGAGCCCGGCGCTGTCCACCTCGAGCGCGCTCAGCGCCCGGTCGGCGATGCCGCGGTCGACGGAATCGGCGTCCGCCGCGGAGGCAAAGTCGCGCACCCGGCGCAGCAGGCGGCCGGCGATGCGCGGCGTGCCGCGAGCACGGCGCGCGATCTCGTTGGCGCCGTCGGGGCTCATGCCGATATTGAGCACGCGGGCGCCGCGGGTGACGATCTTCTCCAGCTCTTCCTCGGTGTAGAAATTGAGCCGGATCGGAATGCCGAAGCGGTCGCGCAAGGGATTGGTGAGCAGTCCCGCACGCGTCGTCGCGCCGACCAGCGTGAATTTCGACAGCTCGATTTTCACCGAGCGCGCCGCGGGACCTTCGCCGATGATCAGATCGAGCTGAAAGTCCTCCATCGCAGGATAGAGCACTTCCTCGACCGCCGGGCTGAGGCGATGGATCTCGTCGATGAACAGCACGTCGCGCTCTTCGAGATTGGTCAGCAGCGCCGCGAGATCGCCGGCCTTCGCAATGACCGGGCCGGAGGTGGCACGAAAGCCGACGCCGAGCTCGCGCGCGACGATCTGCGCCAGCGTGGTCTTGCCGAGGCCGGGCGGACCGACGAACAGCACGTGATCGAGCGCCTCGCCGCGCTTCTTCGCCGCCTCGATGAAGATCGAGAGATTCTTGCGCGCCTGCGCCTGGCCGACGAACTCGGTCAGCGACTGCGGCCGCAGCGCGGTGTCGCCGACATCGTCGGAGCGGCGTTCAGGCGAGACCATGCGCGAGGGCGTATTCATGATGCGAGACTAACACGAGATTGTTCTCCCTCTCCCCGCTCTTGCGGGGAGAGGGTTGGGGTGAGGGGCTCCTTCCGCGAGCGCAATGTGTGTCGAGACCTGTACCCCCTCACCCGGATCGCATCTGCGATGCGATCCGACCTCTCCCCGCAAGCGGGGCTAGGTGAAGAACAGAGGCGCTCCAATCCACTGATCACTTCGACAGTTCCTTCAACCCCAGCCGGATCAGCTGCGCGGTCTCGGCGCTCTCACCGGCGCTGCGCGAGGCGGCGGCGATGGCGGCGGCGGCCTGCGGCTGGCCGTAGCCGAGATTGACCAGCGCCGAGATCGCGTCGGTGACAGGACGTGGCGCGCGGTTGTTGTCGATCGCGCCTGACAGTTGCACCACCGCGGGATCGACATCGGCAAAGCCCGGCGCCTTGTCCTTCAATTCGCTGACGATGCGCTCGGCGACCTTCGGCCCGAACTCCCGGCGTCCGCGCCACCGCCGCCTTGTCGCGCAGCGCGATGGCGTTGGCGAGATCGGTCGGCGGCAGCGTGCCGAGCACCGCGAGCGCGACCTTGGCGCCGACCCCCTGCACGGTCTGCAGCAGGCGAAACCATTCGCGCTCGTGATCGCTGCGAAAGCCGAACAGTTTGATCTGATCCTCGCGGACATAGGTCTCGATCGAGAGCACGGCGGCGCCGCCTGGCGACGGCAACGCCTGCAACGTGCGGCCCGCGCAGTGCACCTGATAGCCGACGCCGCCGACGTCGAGGATCACGTAATCCTCGCCATAGGAATCGATCAGGCCCTTCAGCTTGCCGATCATAGGCTCGCCACCCTGAGCCGCAGCGCGGTGCTCTGGCGGTGATGGGCGTGGGTGATCGCGACCGCGAGCGCGTCCGCGGCGTCGGCGGACGGCGGCTCGGCTTTCGGCAGCAGGATCTTCAGCATCACCTGGATCTGGTTCTTCTCGGCATGTCCGGCGCCGACCACGGTCTTCTTGACCTGGTTGGGCGCGTATTCGGCGACCGAGATACCGAACATTGCGGGCGCCAGCATGGCGACGCCGCGCGCCTGGCCGAGCTTCAGGGTGGCAACGCCGTCTTCGTTGACGAAGGTCTGCTCGACGGCCGCCTCCACCGGTCGGTGGTCGGCGAGCACGGCGGCCAGCCCCTCATGGATCGCGAGCAGCCGGTTCGCCAGCGGCAGATCGTCCGGCGGTTCGACCGAACCGCAGGCGATATAGACGAGACGATTGCCTTCGGTCTCGATCACCCCCCAGCCGGTGCGGCGGAGACCCGGATCGATACCGATGATGCGGACGGGAGAGCGAATCGGCTGGGATGTCATGGGCTAGTGATACCGCCTGGCCTGCGAGAACGAAACACAAACGGAGCGCCATCCCCTGCTCCGCGTGTCGTTGTACTCGGCCAGCTCGTCATCCCCGCCTAGTGCAATTGCGCACGGGAGCGGGGATGAAGTACGCCGCGGCTTCTCGGATCAAATGCAGGTCTCTGGAATACTGGGTCGCTCGGTCCAGCCGGGCGACGACAGCAGTGCAAGCGACTACCCGCCCATCTTCGCGATCAGCGCGTCGGACACCTCGAAATTGGCGAACACGTTCTGGACGTCGTCGTGCTCGTTGAGCAGGTCCATCAGCTTCAGCAGTTTTTCGCCGGTCTCGTCATCGACCGCGACGGTGTTCTGCGGCTTCCAGGTCAGCGCCGCCTTGCGCGGCTCGCCGAACTTCGCCTCCAGCGCTTTCGCGACTTCGCGGAAAGTGTCCTGCGAGGCGTAGACCTCATGGCCGCCCTCGCTGGAGACCACGTCGTCGGCGCCGGCCTCGATCGCGGCGTCGAGCATGGCGTCGTCGGAGGCGACCTTGGCGTCGTATTCGATGATGCCGGTGCGATCGAACATGAAGGCGACCGAGCCGGTTTCGCCGAGATTGCCGCCCGACTTGGTGAAGAAGGAGCGGATATCGGAAGCGGCGCGGTTGCGGTTGTCGGTCAGCGCCTCGACGATCACGGCGACTCCGCCGGGGCCATAACCCTCGTAGCGGATCTCATCATAGTTCTCGCCTTCATTGCCCGCGGCCTTCTTGATGGCGCGGTCGATATTGTCCTTGGGCATGTTCTCGGCGCGGGCCGCGACCACGGCGGCGCGCAGCCGCGGATTCATCGCCGGGTCCGGGGTGCCGAGCTTGGCCGCCACGGTGATTTCGCGGGCCAGCTTGCCGAAAAGCTTCGACTTCTGGGCATCCTGCCGGCCCTTGCGGTGCATGATGTTCTTGAATTGGGAATGGCCGGCCATGCGACGTCTCTTCGGAGCTTAGGGTCTGAACAGGGATGGAAAACGCGGCCTTATAGGCCCCTCACGGTCAAAATCAAAGGATCGGCGGGGCCCTCCGGCGGAGGAATACTACCGCAAGCCGGAATATGAGGCACTTGTTAACCATGACTTCACGCCCGGATGCGAGGATCGCCCCGTCCCGCCGCAACTTTCCACAGCCCCCAAAGAGCCCACATGGCGTTCGGTTTGTTTCGAAAGCAAGTGCCGGAGCCGGCTGCACCGGCCGTCGCGCCGCAGGTTCCAACCGCGGCCGCCGCCCCTGAGGTCTCGACCGAGACTGATTCGGCCAAGGATTCATCCAAGGATTCCTCCAAGGAGATCCTGGAATTGCTGGAACTCGAGCTCGGCGCGATGATCCGCCAGCTCGAACGCGCCGCGAGCTCGGTCGCCGACGGCGCCGAGGCGACGGCAGCCAAGCTCGCGACCATCCGCACCCGCACCGACGCGCTGACCGGCCGCAGCAGCGATGCGCAGAGCACCGCGACGACGTTCTCGCAAGCCGCCGACCGCTTCACCCACTCCGCCGAGGGCATCGGCGCACAGGTGCGCAGCGCGAGCCAGCTCGCCGACGACGCCGCGGCCGCGGCGCGCGAGGCCACCGCCAACGTCGATCGGCTGCGCGAGTCTTCAGCCGCGATCGGCAACGTCGTCAATCTGATCGCGCAGATCGCGCGGCAGACCACGCTGCTCGCGCTGAACTCGACGATCGAGGCGGCGCGCGCCGGTGCCGCCGGCAAGGGCTTTGCGGTGGTCGCAACCGAGGTCAAGGCGCTGGCGGTGCAGACCCAGAGCGCGACCGAGGAGATCACCCGCAAGATCGAGGCGCTGCAGAAGGACGCCACCGGATCGGCGGACGCGGTGCACCGCATCTCCCAGGCGATCGAAAAGATCCGCCCGGTGTTCGAGAACGTCAACGGCGCGGTCGCCGAGCAGAATGAAATCACCGGCGAGATGGGCCAGAACGCCGCCTCCGCCTCGCACTTCATCGTCTCGGTCGGCACCAGCGCCGACGAGATCGAACTCGGCAACGCGCGAAGCCGCCGCGCATGGCGACAACGTCGCCAAGGCCGGCAAGGCGGTGACTGCGTTCGCGCAGAAGCTGAAAGCGCGCTGCGCGGTGCTGCTGCGCCAGGACGAGCGCGGCGATCCGCGCAAGAACGAGCGCCTGCCCTGCAGCCTCAAGATCGAGATCACGACCGCGCGCGGCCTCGTCACCGCGCCGGTCTACGAGATCGCGATGGACGGCATTCTGATCGGCGGACCCGATGCCGAGAAGCTGCCGGCGCAGGAGACCCTGAACGCGACATTGCAGGAGATCGGCGCGTGCCGGATCCGGATCGGCGAGCGCTCCAAGGCAGGCAGCCAGGCCCGCTTCGAGGCGGCAACCGCCGAGCTGCGCGAAAAAATCGAAGACCGGATGTGGGCGATCCACGAGGAGAACGCCGAGCTCGTCACCCGCGCGATCGAAGCCGGCAGCGCGCTGGGCAAGATGTTCGAGAACGGGCTGGCGAGCGGCGCGATCGCGATCGCCGACATGTTCGACACCGACTATGTCGAGATCGCAGGCACCAACCCGGTGCAGTACCGCACCAAAATGCTGGACTGGGCGGAGCGCACGCTGCCGGCGTTCCAGGAGGCATTCCTCGCCAGGGACAAGCGAATGGCGTTCTGCGTGATGATCGACCAGAACGGCTATCTGCCTGTCCATAACAAGCTCTACTCGCAGCCGCAGCGGCCGGGCGACGTGGCATACAACACCGCCAACAGCCGCAACCGCCGCATCTTCAACGACGCCACGGGCCTCGCCGCCGGCCGCAACCAGCGCGCCTATCTGATCCAGACCTATGCGCGCGACATGGGAGGCGGCAACACGGTGATGATGCGCGAGATCGACGTACCGATCCGCGTGCGCGGCCGGCACTGGGGCGGGTTCCGCACCGCCTACAAGCTTTGAACGCTTCGTAGCGACAAAAGGCCCGAGTGCGCGCTCAGGCAAGACCGGCAGCGCGAATCACGCTTTAGGATCGGACTGGGGAATGCTGCGGCGGCCGACCGGCCGCTGTAACGGAGGAAGCGTCGATATGTCGGCCGCGCAGCTTGCAGTTCTGGATACGTCATCGGACCGAACGCTGGCCGAGCGGCTGGTGGACCAGCTCGCCGACCGCATCGGCGGCCTCGGGGTGGAACTCGCCGACATCGCCGGCAACGTCCAGGAGGTCGCGAACCGCGTCAGCAGCCAGTCCGAGCGCTTCCATCATTTGCAGACGACGGCCGAGACGATGGTCGCCGCCAATCACGACATCGCCAACGCATCGCAGGCGGTGCAAACGACCGCATCCGCCGCGGTCGGCCAGATCGCGGAGTCCCGCCATGTGGTCGAGACGGCGGTCAGCCATATCGCGGAGCTCGTCGCGGCGGTCGGACGGATCGAGGCGCGGCTCGCCGCGGTCGGCTCCGCGCTGAGCCAGGTCGCCAAGGTTTCCGGTTCGATCGAGGCGATCGCCAAGCAGACCAATCTGCTGGCGCTCAACGCCACCATCGAGGCGGCGCGCGCCGGCAATGCCGGCCGCGGCTTTGCCGTGGTCGCGAGCGAAGTCAAGAACCTTGCGGAAGCGACCCGCCAGGCGACGCATCAGATTTCCGACACCGTGCGCGATCTCGACGGCCAGATCGGCAGCCTGATCGGCGAGAGCAGCGATGCCTCGTTGCGCGCCAAGAGCGCCGGCGAAGGCGCGCAGCAGATTTCGGGCATCATCATGCGCGTGCAGGAAGGCTTCTCATCCGTCGGCGCCGAGATCGGCAGCGTGGCGCGCGCCGCGACCTCCAATCTCGGCCATTGCGACAGCGTGATCGCGGAGCTGAACGAGCTGGCCAAGGGCGTCGATCTCTCCTCGCGCGACCTCAAGCACGCCGACAGCCGCGTCGCGAAACTGCTCGAGCTCTCCGAGAGCCTGATCGTGACCATCGCCGACAGCGGCGTGCAGACCAGTGACACGCCGCTGATCCGCGTCGTGATCGACACCGCAAGGCAGATCTCGGAGCTGTTCGAGAATGCCGTCGCGCGCGGCGAGATCACGCTCGCGCAATTGATGGACGAGAATTATCGCGAGATCGCCGGCACCAATCCGAAGCAGTACCTGACCGACTACGTCGCGTTTACCGACCGCGTGCTGCCCGCGATCCAGGATCCGATCCAGAAGAGCGATCCGCGCATCGTGTTCTGCGTCGCCTGGGCGCGCAGCGGCTATCTGCCGACCCACAATCCGAACTACCGGCAGCCGCAGGGGCCGGACCCGGTCTGGAACAACGCCAATTGCCGCAACCGCCGCCTTTTCAACGACCGCGCGGTGAGCAAGGTCGCGGCCAACACAAAACCGTTCCTGCTGCAGACCTATCGCCGCGACATGGGCGGCGGCAATTTCGTGCTGATGAAGGACCTGTCATCGCCGATCGTCGTAAACGGCCGCCACTGGGGCGCATTCCGGATGGGTTTTAGGCAGGGTTGACGGCAGCTCCGTAGCCCGGATGCAGCGAAGCGTAATCCGGGATCAATGCGACCGCAGAGAGATTCCGGATTTCGCTTCGCTGCATCCGGGCTACGGCAACCTCACTTCACCCAAAACCCCGGCACCGCAGGCTCGAGCCGCCCGCCGGCGCGCACCGGCGCGACCTTCACCGCGAGCCCGGTCGCATCGTCGGTCTCGACCGCGATGCCGCTCAGTGTTGCCACACCGCCCGCCGGCTCGAAACGACCGGAGGGAATGCCGGTGAGGAAGCGCTGCAGCGGCTCCTCCTTCTGCATGCCGATCACCGAGTCATAGTCGCCGGTCATGCCGGCATCGCTCATATAGGCGGTGCCGCCCGGCAGCACCTGATGATCAGCGGTCGGCACGTGGGTATGGGTACCGACCACGAGGCTGACGCGGCCGTCGCAGAAGAAGCCGATGCCCTGCTTCTCGCTGGTCGCCTCGGCATGGAAATCGAGCACGATGGCGTCACAGCCCTCGCGCAGCGGGCAGGCCTCGAGCTCGCGCTCGATGGCGCTGAACGGATCGTTCGAGGACGGCTCCATGAAGACGCGGCCGATCGCGTTGAGGACCAGCGCGCGCTTGCCGCTCTTGGTATCGACCAGCGTGGCGCCGCGGCCGGGCGAATGGCGCGGAAAATTCAGCGGGCGGATCAGGCGCGGCGCGCGCTCGATGAAGACCAGCGCCTCCTTCTGATTCCAGGCGTGGTTGCCGAGCGTGATCGCATCGGCGCCGGCGTCGAGCAGCTCCTGATAGATCGCCTCAGTGATGCCGAAGCCGCCGGCGGAATTCTCGCCATTGACGACCACGAGATCGAGCGACCAGTCCCTGATCATGCCGGGAAGGTGGTCGGCGATGGCGGTGCGGCCGGTCCTGCCGACGACGTCACCAACGAAGAGAATTCGCAAGGCTAGCTACTCCGGAAATCGAACGTCTTGCGCTCCGTTAGCACATAATCGAGTGGGACGTCGTGCGACAGCGCCGGAATCGCCTTGGTTTCCTGTGCAGCAAAGGCAAGTCCGACCCCGATCACATGCTTGGCCTTGCGCAGATGCGCGAAGGTATAGTCGTAATAGCCGGCGCCGTAGCCGATACGGTGACCGAGCTTGTCGAATGCCGCGAGCGGCACCAGCATCACGTCCGGATGCACCTCGGCGGCGGCCGGCGACGGCTCGGGAATGCCGAGCGGCCCGAGCATCAGCCGGTCCTGCGGCGACCAGCTGCGGAAGGTCAGCGACTGGCCGCGCGCGTTGATGCAGGGCAGCGCGAGCCGCGCGCCCTTGTCGGCAAGCTTCTTCATCAACGGCGCCGGATCGAGCTCGCTGCGGATCGGCGCATAGCCCGAGACGATCATGCCCTGCGCGATCTCGAACGGCGCGCCGCGCTTGGCGAGCGCTTCGGCAGCCGTCGCGCGCTGCTCGTCGCTCAGCGCATCGCGCTTGGCGAGAGCCAGCGCCCGGAGCTCGGCCTTCGATGGAGATGCGTGCATGATCCATCTTCCGCTGTCGTCGTCCGCGACAACGGACGATCCATCATTCCAGAGACGCCAGCTTTCGTTAAGGCCAGGCCGCGGCGCGCTGGACGCCCCGTGTCGCGGGGCACAACACTGCTAGACAATTCAACCGCCGCAGCGCGACGACAAGGCAACAGCAAAAATCAGTGCGAAGCCGCAGAGGCCGTTGGAGCGCTCGATCCCGGAGTTCCCTACGAAAGTAGGTGGGCACCATATGTCCGGGTCCACGGACCCGGCCAGGGACAGTTCCCTAAAGGATCGATAAGGCCCCGGGGATATATGGCTCCTGACGCACGACGCAGCTTCGCGGGGGCTAATCTAGCCATCGTTGCCCCAATCCGCCAGCGGTAAGGAAGACGCAGGCTTGGCTTCTGGAAGAAACTGTCATGGCCGGGCTTGTCCCGGCCATCCACGTCTTTCTTTTCATGGAGACAAATACGTGGATGCCCGGGACAAGCCCGGGCATGACGAATGTGTGGAAACACCGAGACCAACAGGGACGAACGAAGATCACCCGATCGCGATGCCGCCGCCGATGGTGCGGTTGAGCACCTGCGTGGTGCGCTCGATCCGCTCGGCGGCGGCGTTGAGCGCGTTGGAGACCGCGGTCTGGGTCGCGCGGGCGCGGTCGATGGCGGCAACGCGCGCGTTGCGCAGCTGCTCGACCTCTTCCTCGAGGCTGCGGATGCGTGCGCTGGCGTCAACCAGTTCGTCGCAGGCGGTGAGCGCCGCCATCACCGTCAGCCGCGCATCGCCGATTTCGCCGAACTTGCCGCGCAGCGATTCCACGCGCTGCTGGAGATTTTCCGCGAGCTTCAGGAGCCGCACCTCCTGGCCCTCCTCGCAGGCCATCCGGTATTGCCGGCCATTGATGGTGACGTTGATGTGGCTCATCTGCTGTCTCCGCCGTCGAGCACGGCGCGAATGCTGCCGATTGCCGCGTCGAGTTTTTCCGCGATCTCGCGATTGGCGCGCTCGAGCTTGCGCGTCTTCACCAGCGATCCGTCGAGCTCGTCGGCAAGCCTGGAGCGATCGGCGCCGAGCGCCTGGATGCGGCTCGCCAATTCGTTCTCGTCGCGGTCGGCCTCGCGGCGCCGCTCGACCGAGCTCTCCAGCGCATCAAGCGCTGCCATCAGCCGCTTGGTCGCAGCATCGATATCGGCAAGCGGTGCCTCGGTATTGCCAGACCCGTTGGCGAGACGATCACTCATGACACGCGGCGTGGACCTTTCAAGTCGGTTGGCTTGGTAGCCTGCGGAAGACAGGCCTGCCGCACGGCAAAACTGGCGGTTCGGCAAGCGTTTACGGGACGAAATTTACGTGGCAAGCGAGGGAAGCGCAACGGCGGCGCAGAACTATGCACCGTTGAATGAAATAGGGCGATTTCGGGCAACTTTTCCCCGTTTTGAGGCGTTTCATCGCCTTGGACTTGCGGAATTGAGGTGCTAATCCACCCCCAACCCGTAAGGCCATCCACGCGCGTATCGCGGCTGCCCGCCCGATCCGTCCCGCAATCAGCTCCTCATTTTAGGCGGACTTTTCATCATGACGCAGGTCGATCACACCCGTATGGCCAATGCGATCCGTGGCCTTGCCATGGACGCCGTCGAAAAGGCGAATTCCGGCCATCCCGGCCTGCCGATGGGCGCCGCCGACATCGCGACCGTCCTGTTCACAAAATTCCTGAAATTCGATGCGGCCGACACGGCGTGGCCCGATCGCGACCGCTTCGTGCTCTCGGCCGGCCATGGCTCGATGCTGCTCTATTCGTTGCTGTACCTCACCGGCAACAAGGACATGACGCTCGACCAGCTCAAGCATTTCCGCCAGCTCGGATCGCTGACACCGGGACACCCCGAGAACTTCCACACCAAGGGCATCGAGACCACCACCGGTCCGCTCGGCCAGGGCATCGCGACCGCGGTCGGCATGGCGGTCGCCGAGAAGATGCTGGCCGCCGAGTTCGGCAAGAAGATCGTCAACCACCACACCTATGTGCTCGCCTCCGACGGCGACCTGATGGAGGGCATCTCGCAGGAAGCGATCGCGCTCGCCGGTGTCTGGCGGCTCAACAAGATGATCGTGCTGTACGACGACAACGGCATCTCGATCGACGGCCCGACCTCGATCTCCGATTCCGTCGATCAGGTGAAGCGCTTCAAGTCCGCAGGCTGGGCCGCCGAATTGATCGACGGCCACGATCCGCAGGCGATCGCCGCTGCAATCACCCGCGCGCAGAAATCCAACAAGCCCTCGATGATCGCCTGCAAGACCACGATCGGGTACGGCGCGCCGCACAAGGCCGGCACCGCCAAGGCGCATGGCGAAGCGCTCGGCGCCGACGAGCTCAAGGCGGCAAAGGAGAAGCTCGGCATCTCGCTCGAGCCGTTCTCGGTGCCCGACGACGTGCTGAACGCCTGGCGCGAGGCAGGCGCCCGCGGCGCCGCCGAGCACAAGGCGTGGGACGAGCAGTTCGCGCAGCTCGGCAGCCGCAAGCGCGCCGAGTTCGAACGCCGCATTCGCCACGAGCGGCCGCAGTCGCTCGCCAAGGGGCTGCGCGCCTTCAAGAAGGGGCTCCTGGAAAATCCGCTCAACGTCGCGACCCGCAAATCGTCGGAAGCCGCGATCGAGGTGATTGCGGCTGCGATGCCGATGGAATTCGTCGCCGGCTCCGCCGACCTCACCGGCTCCAACAACAACAAGGCGAAGTCGGCGACGGCGTTCGGCGCCAAGACGCCGAAGGGCCGCTTCATCCATTACGGCGTCCGCGAGCACGGCATGGCGGCGTGCCTCAACGGCATCTTCCTGCATGGCGGCTTCGCGCCGAACGGCGCCACCTTCCTGGTATTCACCGACTACGCGCGCGGCGCGATGCGGCTGTCGGCGCTGATGGGCACCGGCGTCGTCTATGTCATGACCCATGACTCGATCGGCCTCGGCGAGGACGGCCCGACGCACCAGCCGGTCGAGCATCTCTCCGCGCTCCGCGCGATGCCCAACATGCGCGTGTTCCGTCCCTGTGACGCGGTCGAGACCGCCGAGTGCTGGGAACTGGCGCTCAACCGCGTCGACGGACCGACGGTGCTGGCGCTGACTCGCCAGAACCTGCCGCAGCTCCGCACCACGGCGCCGAACGACAACCCGTGCAGCCACGGCGCCTATGAGCTGGTCGCGGCGCAGGGTGACGCAAAAGTGTCATTGTTCGCGTCGGGTTCCGAGGTCCAGATCGCGGTCGAGGCGCAGAAGCAGCTCGCCGGACGCGGCATCGCGACGCGGGTGGTCTCGGTCCCGTCGCTGGAATTGCTGCTGGCACAGCCCGCCGAACGGCAAAATGCCATTATCGGCAACGCCCCGGTCAAGATCGCGATCGAGGCCGCGGTGCGCTGGGGCTGGGATGCCGTGATCGGCCATGACGGCGAATTCATCGGCATGCACGGATTCGGCGCCAGCGCCCCGGCGAAGGACCTTTTCCGGCATTTCGGCATTACTGCTGAAGCCGTCGTTAACGCTGCCACGAAGCGCGTCTGACGCTGGCCTGACACCCGTCGGCCAAGGTTGAGCTTGTCGCAAAAAAGGATTACCTAAGCTCCATCTTTTCCGTACGCGCCCGGCCGAACCGGGCGTTCCGCCGTAAAAACCTCGTGGGAGCGCTCCCGCGGGGCTGACAACAGCATTAGAGGAGACGAGCATGGCAATCCGCGTCGCGATCAACGGGTTTGGGCGTATCGGCCGCAACATTCTGCGCGCCATCGCCGAGTCCGGCCGCAAGGACATCGAGGTGGTCGGCATCAACGACCTCGGCCCGGTCGAGACCAACGCACACCTGCTGCGCTTCGATTCCGTGCACGGCCGCTTCCCCGGCACCGTCACGGTCGACGGCGACACGATCAGCCTCGGCGACAACAAGATCAAGGTTTCGGCCGAGCGCGATCCCTCCAAGCTGCCGTGGAAGGCGCTCGGCGTCGACGTCGCGCTGGAATGCACCGGCATCTTCACCGCGAAGGACAAGGCCTCCGCGCACCTCACAGCCGGCGCCAAGCGCGTGCTGGTCTCGGCGCCCGCCGACGGTGCTGACGCCACCATCGTCTACGGCGTCAACCACGACACGCTGACCAAGGATCACCTGGTGATCTCGAACGGCTCCTGCACCACCAACTGCCTCGCGCCGGTCGCCAAGGTCCTGAACGACACCGTCGGCATCGAGACCGGCTTCATGACCACGATCCATGCCTATACCGGCGACCAGCCGACGCTCGAACACCCTGCACAAGGATCTCTATCGCGGCCGCGCTGCGGCGATGTCGATGATCCCGACCTCGACCGGTGCCGCGAAGGCGATCGGCCTCGTGCTGCCCGAGCTGAAGGGCAAGCTCGACGGCGTCTCGGTCCGCGTTCCGACCCCGAACGTTTCCGTGATCGACCTCAAGATCGTCGCCAAGCGCGCAACCGACGTCAAGGAGATCAACGAGGCGATGAAGCGTGCGTCCGAGCAGCAGCTCAAGGGCATCCTCGGCTACACCAACGCGCCGAACGTCTCGATCGACTTCAACCACGATCCGCACTCGTCGACCTTCCACATGGACCAGACCAAGGTGCAGAACGGCAACTTCGTGCGCGTGATGTCCTGGTACGACAATGAGTGGGGCTTCTCGAACCGTATGGCGGACACCGCCGTCGCGATCGGCAAGCTGGTTTAAGTTCGACTGTTCGCGATGCCCGGCTCACCGCCGGGCATCTGCGTGTTTGCCGCTCCGTCATTCCGGGATGGTCCGCAGGACCAGACCCGGAATCTCGAGATTCCCCGATGCGCAATTGCGCATCTGAGGTTCGATGCTCCGCATCGCCCCGGAATGACCCAGGAGTTCGACACCCCCCATGACAAAATCGTTCCGCACCCTCGACGACGTCAACGTGAAGGGCAAGCGCGTGCTGCTGCGCGTCGACCTCAACGTCCCCATGGAAAATGGCCGCGTCACCGACGCCACCCGGCTCGAGCGCGTGGCCCCCACCATCACCGAAATTTCTGACAAGGGCGGCAAGGTGATCCTGCTCGCCCATTTCGGCCGCCCCAAGGGACGCGATCCCAAGGAATCGCTGAAGCCGGTCGCTGAAGCGCTGTCGAAGGTGATCAAGCGCCCGGTGGCCTTCGCCGAGGACTGCATCGGCGAGCCCGCGGCCGCCGCTGTCGGGGCCCTCAAGGACGGCGACATCCTCTGCCTGGAAAACACGCGTTTCCATAAGGAGGAAGAGAAGAACGACGCCGGCTTCGTTGCAGAGCTCGCCAAGCTCGGCGACATCTGGGTCAACGACGCCTTCTCCGCCGCGCATCGCGCCCACGCCTCGACCGAAGGCCTCGGCCACAAGCTGCCGGCCTATGCCGGCCGCACCATGCAGGCCGAGCTCGATGCGCTCGGCAAGGCGCTGGAAGCGCCGACCAAGCCGGTGATCGCGATCATCGGCGGCGCCAAGGTCTCGACCAAGATCGACCTCCTGGAAAACCTCGTGAGCAAGGTCGACGCGCTGGTGATCGGCGGCGGCATGGCCAACACCTTCCTGCACGCGCAGGGCGTCGCCGTCGGCAAGTCGCTCGCCGAAAAGGATCTCGCCCCGACCGCGCTGCGGATCATGGAAAAGGCCAACGCCGCCAACTGCGCGATCATCCTCCCCGTCGACGCTGTCGTCGCCAACCAGTTTGCCGCCAACGCGCCGTCGCATGCCTATGGCCTCGATGCGATCCCGGCCGACGGCATGATCCTCGACGTCGGTCCGCAATCGATCGCGCGCATCCATGCCGCGATCGACGACGCGGCGACGCTGGTCTGGAACGGCCCGCTCGGCGCCTTCGAGCTGACGCCGTTCGACCGCGGCACCGTGGTGTCGGCCAAGCATGCCGCCGAACGCACCAAGGGCAAGAAGCTGATCTCGGTCGCCGGCGGCGGCGACACCGTCGCGGCACTGAACCAGGCGGGCGTGGGCGGCGATTTTTCCTACGTCTCGACCGCGGGCGGCGCGTTTCTTGAATGGATGGAAGGCAAGCCGCTGCCGGGCGTCGAAGTTCTGAAAAACCGTTGATTTAGGTCACATCCGCGAACTTGCACTACAGGGAGAAATGGAATGGCTCGCATAACGTTGCGGCAACTGCTCGACCACGCGGCCGAGCATGATTACGGCGTACCTGCCTTCAACATCAACAACATGGAACAGGCGCTGTCGATCATGGCGGCAGCCTCCGAGGTCGACGCGCCCGTCATCATCCAGGCTTCGCGCGGCGCGCGGTCCTACGCCAACGACGTCATGCTCAAGCACATGATGGACGCCGTCACCGAGATCTACCCGCAGATCCCGGTCTGCGTGCATCTCGACCACGGCAACGAGCCCGCCACCTGCATGACCGCGATCCAGTCCGGCTTCACCTCGGTCATGATGGACGGCTCGCTGAAGGCCGACGGCAAGACCCCCGGCGACTGGGACTACAATGTCGGCGTCACCAGGACCGTGACCGGCATGGCCCATCTCGGCGGCATCTCGGTGGAAGGCGAGCTCGGTGTGCTCGGCTCGCTCGAGACCGGCATGGGCGACAAGGAAGACGGCCATGGCGCCGAGGGCAAGCTGTCGCACGACCAGCTGCTGACCAATCCGGACGAGGCCGTGAAGTTCGTCAAGGAAACCAAGGTCGATGCGTTGGCGATCGCGATGGGCACCTCGCACGGCGCCTACAAGTTCACCCGCAAGCCCGACGGCAACATCCTCGCCATGAACGTGATCGAGGAAATCCATCGCAAGCTGCCGAACACGCATCTCGTCATGCACGGCTCCTCGTCGGTGCCGCAGGAGCTGCAGGAGATCATCAACGCCAATGGCGGCAAGATGAAGCCGACCTGGGGCGTGCCGGTCGCCGAGATCCAGCGCGGCATCAAGAACGGCGTGCGCAAGATCAACATCGACACCGACAACCGGATGGCGATGACCGGCCAGATCCGCAAGGTGCTGAAGGACAATCCGGAAGAGTTCGATCCGCGCAAGTACCTCAAGCCCGCGATGGAGGCGATGACCAAGCTGTGCAAGCAGCGCCTGCAGGAGTTCAACACCGCGGGCCAGGCCAGCAAGATCAAGAAGGTGCTGACCACGGCGGAAATGGCCAAGCGCTACGCCGCGGGCCAGCTCGACCCCAAGGTTGCCTGACGTATCTCTCCCTCTCCCCGCCCTTCGCGGGGAGAGGGTTGGGGTGAGGGGCTGCTTCCACGAGCGGCGAATGCGGTTAGACCTGTACCCCCTCACCCGGATTGCATCTAGCGATGCAACATAGCCGAAGCTCGACTTCGGCGTTCTTTGCCGACGGCCGCCGAAGGCGGCCTATGCCTCTCCCCGCAAGCGGGGCGAGGTGAACAGAACAAGCCAAATCTACGCGCGATCTCAGCCGCGACGAACGTTTTCTAGGCATTTGCCCGAGAACCGCCTATTTTGGTTTGCAAAGGCAATGGCTCTGGAGGACGCCCCGATGAACCTCTCCGACCTCAACAAAATCGCGCTTGCCATGGTCACCCCGGGCAAGGGCATCCTCGCCGCAGACGAATCCTCCGGCACGATCAAGAAGCGGTTCGACGCTATCAAGGTCGATTCGACCGAGGACAATCGCCGCGACTACCGCGAGATGCTGTTCCGCTCGCAGGAGGCGATGAGCAAGTACATCTCCGGCGTCATCCTTTACGACGAGACGATCTGGCAGAATGCCAAGGACGGCACGCCGCTGGTCAAGCTGATCGAGCAGGCCGGCGCGATCCCCGGCATCAAGGTCGACGAGGGCACGCAGGCGCTGCCGAACTGCCCGGGCGAACTCGTCACCGTCGGCCTCGACAAGCTCGCCGAGCGGCTGAAGAAATATTACGAGCGCGGTGCGCGCTTTGCGAAGTGGCGCGCCGTGATCGATATCGGGCCGCGAATCCCGACCCAGACCGCGATCCGCGTCAACGCCCATGCGCTGGCGCGCTATGCCGCGCTGTGCCAGGCCGCGCAGATCGTCCCGATCGTCGAGCCGGAAGTGCTGATGGACGGCGATCACGACATCGACCGCTGCTACGAGGTGACGCAGCGCGTGCTGAACCGCACCTTCCAGGAATTGCGGGTGCAGCGCGTCGCGCTCGAAGGCATGATCCTGAAGCCGAACATGGCGATCTCGGGCAAGAAGTGCCCGAAGCAGGCGCCGGTGCAGGAAGTCGCCGAGAAGACCATCCGCCTGCTCAAGAGCTGCGTACCGGCCGCGGTGCCCGGCATCGCCTTCCTCTCCGGCGGACAGAGCGACGAGGAAGCGACCGCGCATCTCGACGCCATGAACAAGACCGGCAATTTGCCCTGGAAACTGACCTTCTCCTACGGCCGCGCGTTGCAGGCGGCGCCGCAGAAGGCGTGGTCCGGCAAGCCCGACAACGTCCCCGCGGGCCAGCGCGCCTTCTCGCATCGCGCCCGGATGAACGGACTCGCGAGCACCGGCAATTGGGAAGCCGGCCTCGAGAAACAGGCGGCATAGTTGGCGACCAAGCCCGTTCCGCCGCGGCCGGCGCCGCGCCTCTATCTGGCAACGCCGGCGGTCGATGAGCCCGCGCGGCTTGCGGCCGAGCTCACCGAGCTGCTTGCCACGGCCGATGTCGCGGCCGTGCTGGTGCGGCTGCGCGAGAGCGATCCGCGCAGCATGATCTCCACCATCAAGGCGCTGGCGCCTGCGATCCAGCACGCCGGCGCGGCGCTGCTGATCGACGGCCATCCCGATATCGTGGCTCGCGCCGGCGCCGACGGCGCGCATCTGACCGGCGTCGCCGCGATGGAAGAGGCGGTGCCGTCGCTGAAACCCGACCGCATTGTCGGCGTCGGCGGGCTCGCGACCCGCCACGATTCCATGGCCGCGGGCGAAGCCGGTGCCGACTATGTGCTGTTCGGCGAGCCCGACGCCAACGGACAGCGGCCCTCGCGCGAGGCCATCGCCGAGCGGCTGGAATGGTGGGACGAATTGTTCGAGCCGCCCTGCATCGGCTTTGCAACCTCGCGCGAGGAAGCCGAGGCGTTCGCGGCGGCCGGTGCGGATTTCGTGCTGGTCGGTGACCTCATCTGGTCCGATCCGCGCGGCGCCAAGGCGGCGCTTGTCGAGATCGGCGACGCGATTGCGCGGGCGCATGCCGGCACATTCGGCAAGGCCAAGGCCGACGGAAGGGCCGAGGGATGACGCCGGAATGAAATGCCTGCGTCCGATAGGTGTTGCGCTCGGCTGCACGATGCTGGCGAGCGGCGCGATGGCGCAGCTCTCGATCACGCCGCCGGCACAGACGCCGCCCGCGAAGAAGGAGGCTGCGAAGCCGAAGGTGCATTCGCCGGTCGCGAAGAAGCCGACGCCCAAGCCCGCCGCCTCCGCGACGCCGAAGCCTGCCGCATCTCCGACGCCCTCGCCGACCCCGACCCAGGCCGTCGACGATCCCAATGTCGATCTCGTCTACGGCGCCTATCAGCGCGGCATGTACAAGACCGCGTTCGATCTCGCGACCGCGCGCGCGCAGAACAACAACGATGCCAAGGCCATGACGATGCTGGGCGAGCTCTATGCCAATGGGCTCGGCGTCAAGCGCGACTACGTCAAGGCCGACGAGTGGTACAAGCGCGCCTCCGATGCCGGCGACCGCGAGGCGATGTTCGCGCTCGCCATGATGAAGATCGCGGGCCGCGGCGGCGCCGTCGACAAGGATGCCGCGGTCAAGCTGCTGGCGTCGTCGGCCAAGCTCGGCGAGCCGAAGGCGGCCTATAATCTCGCGCTGCTCTATCTCGACGGCCAGACCCTGCCGCAGGACCTCCGCCGCTCCGCCGAGCTGTTGCGCATGGCCGCCGACGCCGGCAGCCCCGAGGCGCAATACGCGCTCGCGACCTTCTACAAGGAAGGCACCGGCGTGCCGAAGGACCTCGAGAAGGCGGCGCGGCTGCTGCAGGCCGCCTCGCTGGCCGACAATGTCGATGCCGAGGTCGAATATGCCATCGCGCTCTACAACGGCTCCGGCACCCCGCGGAACGTGCCGGCGGCGGTGGCGCTGCTGCGCAAGGCGGCCCGGCAGAACAGCGCGATCGCGCAAAACCGCCTCGCCCATGTGCTGGCGACCGGCGCCGGCACCCCGCTGGACAAGGTCGAGGCGCTGAAATGGCACACGGTCGCCAAGACCGCCGGCAAGGGCGACCCCGATCTCGACGACATCCTCGCCGATATGAGCCCGGAAGACCGCGCCAAGGCCGAGGCAGCCGCGCGAAAATGGATCGGAAACAACGTCAAATGACGCCTTGACGGCGCCACTTCCAGAGGGCACCCAGTCCGGAAACTCGGGCGGCTAGGTCGCTCCCTCCTGATCCGTCATCCTGAGGAGCGCGAAAGCGCGTCTCGAAGGATGAACGGCCCGGTCCGGGGCCGTGCACCCTTCGAGGCTCGCTGCGCTCGCACCTCAGGATGACGGATTTGCGTGCGCCGCCTGATCGACTTTCACATTTCTCGGGTCACAAGTTCTCATCATGCTCTATTCCGCTCTCATCAATGTCATGGTCAAGGCCGCGCGCCGCGCCGGCCGCAGCCTCAAGCGCGACCTCGGCGAGATCGAACATCTCCAGGTGTCGCTGAAGGGGCCGGCAAACTTCGTCTCGCTCGCCGACAAGCGCGCCGAGGATATGCTCTACACCGACCTCGAGAAGGCCCGGCCCGGCTACGGGTTCGTCGGCGAGGAAGGCGGCAAGCGCGAAGGCTCTGACAAGAGCCACACCTGGATCGTCGATCCCCTGGACGGCACCACCAACTTCCTGCACGGCATCCCGCAATTCGCGATCTCGATCGGCCTCAAGCGCGAGGACACCGTGATCGCCGGCGTGATCTACAATCCCGCCAATGACGAGCTCTATATCGCCGAGCGCGGCAAGGGCGCGTTCCTCAACGACCAGCGCCTGCGCGTCGCCGGCCGCCGCCAGCTCAACGAATGCGTAGTCGCCTGCGGCCTGCCGCATATCGGCCGCGGCAGTCACCAGCTGGCGCTGCAGGAGATGGCCGCGCTGCAGACCAAGGTCGCGGGCTTCCGCCGCTTCGGCGCCGCCTCGCTCGACCTCGCCTTCGTCGCCGCCGGCCGGCTCGACGGCTATTGGGAGCGCAATCTGCAGGCCTGGGACGTCGCGGCCGGCCTGCTGATGGTCCGCGAAGCCGGCGGCACCGTCTCCGGCATCCAGGGCAATGACGACCCGCTGCAGACCGGCCACGTCGTCTGCGGCAACGAGTTCGTGCACGGCGAGCTGATCAAGATCCTGAAGCCGCTCGGGCAGTAACGCGACGGCGCGATTTAATCGTCGTCATCCTCGTCATCGTCGTCCTGCCCGTCACGAAATTCACCGCCGGCGGTCAGGCCCTCGATGGTGGTGGCGCCCTTCGCCTTGATCACCCGGCGCAGCGGGACCGAGCTCTCGCTTCGCAACGCCTCCATCAGATGTTCCGAATGGGTGACGATCCAGATGTCGGCGCGGCGCGACGCCTTGGCGATCAGCCGCGCCAATGGCGCCAGCAGCGATGGATGCAGGCTGGTCTCGGGCTCGTTCAGCGCGATGAACGGCGGCAGCCGGTAGCCCATGAACACGGCGAGCAGGCAGATATACTTCAGCGTCCCATCGGATAGTTCGTGCGCCTTGAACGGCCGCGGCATGTCCTCCAGTTGCAACTGGAATTCACATAGCCCATTTTTTTCCCATGCCCGCAGTTCGGCGCCCGGAAATGCGTCCTCGATCGCATCCTGCAGATCGCCGGCATCCTGCCTGATCGTGAACAGGGTTGCCAACACGGCAGCCAGATCGTGGCCATCGGCGCTCAGCGAAGGTGTCGTGATCGCGAGACACGGCTTTCGTATCGGCGACGCCGGATCGGTTCGGAAGTCGTGATAGAATCGCCAACTCAGCATTGCATTTCGGATCAGGTCGATCTCGGGACTTCCCTTACCATCCGAAAATCCGGCCAGCGCGGTTTCCGACGGCAGCACTGCATCCTTGTGCTGGCTCCAGGTGCCGTTCTCATCGCGGACACTGACAAGTGAGTTGGTGCGCTCCATCATCAGTATTGTTTTCTTGCCGTGGGTCGCCTCGATCGTTTCGGACTTGATCATCGGCTCACCGGGAAATGCCGCCACGACCGGGCTCGGGAATCCGAGCTCGATGGAATATCTGACGTGGTCGAGATCTCACAGCCAACCGCAGACGCGCATCGTCTCCGCGTCTGCGATTGCCGGACCAGAAGACGGAATACAAACCGCCTTCGTCGGAGATCGTGCGCGTGATCCGGCCGGTTGCCGCGTCGCGCAGCAGCGACAGCGACTTGTAGAGATTGGATTTGCCGACGCCGCTCTCGCCGACGAAGACGGACAGCGGCTGGATGGGCATGAAGAGCAGCCGGATCGAGCGATAATTCGAGATCGCAATATCGCTCGGCCGCATCGCATGCCCTCAATCCTCGGGTTGCCTGCACGCCCCCCGTTCAATCCAGAGGTGCAATCTGGATTGGTCAGCTTGCGAAAGCAAGCCGCTGATCTGAGCAGCACCGATCCCTGATATCAGTGACCGATCCTTGCCGGCGCGGGCGGGCCATACGCCTCACCCTGCCCCGGCGCCTTCTCTCGGTCGCCGGCGAGCACGCGCTGCACGCTGACGAAGAACACCGGCACCAGGAGCAGCGCGAGGATCACGACGGCGATCATGCCGCCCATCACGGACGTGCCGAGCGCCTGCTGGCTGGCGCCACCGGCGCCGGTCGCGATCGCCATCGGCAGCACGCCGCAGACGAAGGCAAGACCGGTCATCAGGATCGGGCGGAATCTGAGGCTGCACGCCTCGATGGTCGCCTCGACCAGCGGCTTGCCCTGCGCGCGCAGATCCTTGGCGAACTCGATGATCAGGATCGCGTCCTTGGCGGCAAGGCCGATGATGGTGATCAGGCCGACGGTGAAATAGACGTCGTTGGAGAGCCCGCGCATCGTCGCCGCCACCACGGCGCCGAGAATGCCGAGCGGAATGGTGAGCAGCACCGCGAGCGGAATGGTCCAGCTCTCATAGAGCGCGGCGAGCAGCAGGAACACCACCAGCACCGACAGCGCGAGCAGGAACGGCGCCTGCGAGCCCGACAGCTTCTCCTGCAGCGACTGGCCGGTCCATTCATAACCGAAGCCGCGCGGCAGCTTGTCGGCAAGCCGCTCCATCTCGGCGATCGCATCGCCCGAGGTGAAGCCAGGCCGCGCCTCACCGGAAATGCGCACCGCCGGATAGTAGTTGAAGCCCGCGATTTGCGTCGGCCCCTTCGACCATTCGACGGTGGTGAAGGCCGAGAACGGCACCAGCTGGCCGCGGCTGTTCTTGACATTGTAATTGAGGATGTCGTCCGGCTTCATGCGGCTGGCCTTGTCGGCCTGCACGACGACGCGCTGCATGCGCCCGCGGTTCGGGAAGTCGTTGATGTAGTTCGAGCCGAGGTTGGTCGAGATCGTGTTGTTGATGTCCTCGAAGGTGACGCCGAACGCGCCGGCCTTCTCGCGGTCGATCATCAGATTGACCTGCGGCGCCGGCGGCAGGCCTTCGACATAGACCTTCTGGAGGACCGGGCTGGCATTGGCCTCGGCTATCAGTCGGTCGCTTGCTGCGATCAGCGCCGAATAGCCCTTCTGGCCGCGGTCCTGCAGGCGGAACGAGAAGCCCGAGGAGTTGCCGAGGTTGTCGATCGGCGGCGGCTGCAACGCCGAGATCCTGGCGTCGCGGATCGACGACAGGTCGCGGTTGATGTCGGCGACGATGGCAGCGGCCGAATCCTTCGGGCCGCGCTCCGACCAGTCCTTCAGCGTGATGAAGGCCTGCGCGGTGTTCATGCCCTGACCGAGAAAGCTGAAGCCGGTGAGGAACGTGACGTTCTCGATGCCGGCGCGATCCTTCAGGTATTTCTCGACCTGCTCGACCGCGGCTTCGGTCCGCGCATAGGACGAATCCGACGGCGTCTGTACGTCGGTCGTGATGAAGCCCTGGTCGTCGACCGGCAGGAAGCCGCCGGGCAGCCTCACGAAGCCGTAGGCGACGCCGAGGAACAGCACGAGGTAGATCAGCATCAGGCGGCCGGTGCGCTTCAGCGAGCCCTGCACGGTGCGCGTATAGCCGGCGCGACCGGTGTCGAGCACGCGGTTGAACCAGCCGAACACGCCCTTGCTGGCATGGCCGTGGCCCTTCTTGACCGGCTTGAGCAGGGTCGCGCACAGCGCCGGCGTCAGCGACAGCGCGAGCAGCGCCGAGAACGCGATCGCCGCCACCATGGTGACCGAGAACTGCCGATAGATGATGCCGACCGAGCCGGGGAAGAACGCCATCGGCACGAACACCGCCATCAGCACCAGCGTGATGCCGATGATGGCGCCGGTGATCTGCGACATCGCCTTCTTGGTGGCTTCCTTCGGCGGCAGGCCCTCCTCCGCCATGATGCGCTCGACGTTCTCGACCACGACGATGGCGTCGTCGACGAGGATGCCGACCGCCAGCACCATGCCGAACATGGTCAGCATGTTGATCGAGAAGCCCGCGATCATCAGCGTGGCGCAGGCGCCAAGCAGCGCCACCGGAACCACGATCGTCGGAATGATGGTGTAGCGGATGTTCTGCAGGAACAGGAACATCACGATGAACACCAGCACCACCGCCTCGACCAGCGTCGTCAACACCTTCTTGATCGAGGCCTCGACCACCGGCGTGATGTTGTAGGGGATCTCGTAGCTGATATTGGCCGGGAAGAAGCGCGACAGCTCCTTCATCTTGGCCTCGACCGCGCTCGCGGTCGCCAGCGCGTTGCCTTTCGGCGACAGCAGCACCGAGAGGCCGGCGGTCGATTTGCCGTCGAGGCGGGTGTTGAACTGATAGCTGAGGCCGCCGATCTCGACCCGCGCGACGTCGCGCAAGCGCACCGTCGAGCCGTCGGCGTTGGCGCGCAGGATGATCGCGCCGAACTCGTCGGGCGAGGAGAGCTGCCCCTTCACCAGCACCTGCGCGGAGATCTTCTGGGTATCGGTGCTCGGCTCGGCGCCGATGCTGCCCGAGGCGACCTGGGCGTTCTGCGCCGAGATCGCCTTGTTGACGTCGTCGGCCGACAGGCCGTAGCCGACCAGCCTGGCCGGATCGAGCCAGATCCGCAAGGACCGCTCGGTCGAATACAGCGTGGCGCGGCCGACGCCGGGGATGCGGCGCACCTCGCCCAGCACGTTGCGGATCATGAAGTCGCCGAGGCCCACTTCATCCAGCGAGCCGTCGGTCGAGTTCAGCGTGATGATCTGCAGCACGGCGGACGAGGCTTCCTCGACCAGGATGCCCTGCTGGATCACGGCGCGCGGCAGCCGCGCCTCGACGCGCTTGAGGCGGTTCTGCACCTCGACCGAAGCCTGGCTGGTGTCGGTGCCCGGCTTGAAGTTGGCGATGATCTCGACCTGGCCGAGCGAGTCGGAGGTCGATTCGAAGTTCAGGATGTTGGCGGCGCCGTTGAGCTCCTCCTCGATCAGCCGCGTCACGCTGTTGTAGAGGTTCTCCGGCGACGCGCCGGGATAGCTGGTCGAGATCGAGATCGAGGGCGGCGCGATGATCGGATATTGCGCGACCGCGAGCAGCGGAATCGAGATCGCGCCGATCAGACAGATGAACAGCGCGACGACCCAGGCGAAGACCGGCCTGTCGATGAAGAAGCTAGGCATGTCGGATCACCGCACCGCGCGCGCGGTCTGCTGCGAATCCGTCGGTGCTGCAGCTGCGTCGACCTCGCGCCAGGCTTGCGGCCGGACCTTGTCGCCGGCGGCGAATTTCTGGAACCCCTCGACGACGACCTTGTCGCCGGCCTTCAGGCCGTCGGTCACGAACCAGGATCCACCCTGCAGCGAGCCGGTGCGCACCGGCTGCACCGCGACGTGATTGTCGGCCTTGACGACGAACACCTCGCTGCCACCGCCGCCATTGCGCTGGATCGCCTGCTGCGGCACGGCAATCGCATCGCTGTCGATGCCCTGCTCGATCAGCACGCGCACATACATGCCCGGCAGCAGGATGCGATGCGGGTTCGGGAACTCGCCGCGCAAGGTGACCTGCCCGGTATAGGCGTCGACCTTGGCGTCGGAGAACAGCAGCTTGCCCGGCAGCGGGTAGATCGAGCCGTCGTCGAGCACGAGGCGCACCTTCATCGCGTCGGGCGCGATGCGGTCGAGGTCGCCGCTCTCGAACGCGCGGCGGAGCTGGTTCATCTCGGTCACCGACTGCTGGAAGTCGGCGTAGATCGGATCGAGCTGCTGGATGGTCGCAAGGCTCGCGGCGTCGTTCTGCACGACGAGCGCGCCCTCGCTGACCAGCGCAGCACCGATGGTGCCGTCGATCGGCGCAC
This sequence comes from Bradyrhizobium sp. BR 1433, assembly GCF_051547665.1. Classification (NCBI taxonomy): domain Bacteria; kingdom Pseudomonadati; phylum Pseudomonadota; class Alphaproteobacteria; order Hyphomicrobiales; family Nitrobacteraceae; genus Bradyrhizobium; species Bradyrhizobium sp. BR 1433. Next base: position 6,064,241 of record NZ_JBPUGG010000001.1, on the reverse strand, counting down.
GAATGGTTGCGTAATCCAGGTTGAGCTTGGCGCGGGCAACATCGGCCTCGCGGCCCTGAACGTCGGCTTCGGCTCCCTTCAGCGTCGCGATCGCCTTTTCATTCTCGGCTTCCGGCGCGGCGCGCTGACTGGTCAGGGTGGCGATACGGCGAGCTTGCAGCGCGGCCTGCTCGAGCACGGCCTTGGCGCGCGCCAGCGCCGCCTCGGTCGACTGCAATTCGACTTCGAACGGGCGCGGATCGATCTGGTACAAGGGATCGCCGACCTTCACCTCGCTGCCCTGATGGAACATGCGGTTGACGATGATACCCGAGACGCGCGGGCGCACCTCGGAGACACGGGTCGGCGCGATGCGGCCCGGCAGCTCGCGCACCATCGCGCGCGACTGCGGTCTCACGGTGACGACACTGACGTCCGGTTCGGGTGCTTGTACGGCGGCGGTTGCGGTGTTCGGCTCGTCGCAGCCAGCAAGCATTGGCGCGAGGGCAGCCAGCATCAATGCAATGCATGCCGATTGCGCGCGAAGTCCAGACATTGAGATGATCGCCCCTGATAGGTTTGAAGAAACGAACAGCGATGTCACTGCGACACCGCTCGTTTTGCTGCGTGGAAAATAAAACCCGTTTGCTGCGACGCAAAGCGTTTGTCGGGCGGCTCATTGTCACACAAACCTATCACCCTGATTTTTCGGCATGTTTTATCGACTCACTGCATTGTGAGCGGGTTCCATCGCAAGCTGTGGGAATGCATTAAGGACTGCGTGCACGGGAATCCGGTCATTTTACCCTGCGCGGAATGCCGCACCTCGCAACACCGAGACAATCGGACCGAATCGCCCTGCGTCGCGCTCGTCCCAGCCAAGGACGCGTGCAAACCGACCGCATCTCGCGATCTGCGGGTGGGGTATGCAGCTCTGTGGATGGTGATGCGCCGACCGGTCGGAAAGCCGTGCAAAGCGGCAACGGCCCACGAGATTCCAACCCAAGGTCCTGTTTGCTGCCCCTGGAATCGGCTTTCCTCACTCCGCCGCTGTGCCATATTGCTCGCAGATGCGGCCTTCGCGAACGGATGACCCGGCAATGCCTCCTTCCCGCTCCGACATGGAGATCGAATTGAGCAAGCTGTCCTCGCCCCGGATCTTCCTGGTGCGGATGCTGGTGTTCCTGGTGCTCTGCGGCCTGGTCGGGGTCGTGCTGTACAAGCAGATCGTCACCGCCTTCTTTGCCAATCCGGGGCTGAACGCCCTGATCGGGGCGGTGCTGCTGATCGGCATCATCCTGGCGTTCCGCCAGGTGATCCGGCTCTATCCCGAGGTCGCCTGGGTCAACAATTTCCGCATCGCCGATCCCGGCCTTGCGATCGAGCGCCGCCCGACGCTGCTTGCCCCGATGGCCGCGATCCTCGGCGGCGAGCGCTCGGGGCGGATGTCGATCTCGCAGCAGACCATGCGACATCTGCTCGATTCGATCGCAACCCGCCTCGATGAAGCCCGCGACATCTCGCGCTACATGACCGGCCTGCTGGTGTTCCTCGGCCTGCTCGGCACCTTCTGGGGCTTGATCGAGACGGTGGGCTCGGTCGGCAAGGTGATCGATGGGCTCAAGGTCGGCGGCGACTCCGGCGCGCTGTTCGATACGCTGAAGGAGGGCCTCGCCGCGCCGCTCGGCGGCATGGGCATCTCGTTCTCGTCCTCGCTGTTCGGCCTTGCCGGCTCGCTGATCCTCGGCTTCCTCGACCTGCAGTCGAGCCAGGCCCAGAACCGCTTCTACACCGACCTCGAGGACTGGCTCGCGGGCACCGTGCGCGGCATTTCCGGCGATGAAACCGGCGTCTCCGGCGACATGCAGGGCGCGATCGATCGGCTCCGCACCGCGCTCGAGGAAGGCGGCGGCCGCAGTACCACGGCCGCGATGGCCAATCTTGCCGAGGCGATCCAGGGGCTGGTTGCGCATATGCGCACCGAGCAGCAGATGATCCGGGAATGGGCCGACGGTCAGGGCGAGCAGAACCGCGAGATCAAGCGGCTGCTCGAACGCCTCGCCCGCCAGCCCGAGAAGAGCTAGCCGGGGAGCAAGCCCAAGGAGACACCCATGGCCCTCGCCCGCTCGCGCCGCAGCAAATCCGGCTTCAACTACTGGCCCGGCTTTGTCGACGCATTGTCGACGCTGGTGCTGTCGATCGTGTTCCTGCTGTCGGTGTTCCTCGTCGTGCAGTTCTTCCTGTCGCAGGAGGTCACCGGCAAGGACAAGGCGCTGGAACAGCTCACCGCCAAGATCGCCCAGCTCAACGACCTGCTGTCGCTGGAGAAGCTCTCCAAGCTGACGCTCGACGACCAGGTGGCGCAGCTGCGCGCCGGGCTCGCTTCCGCCGAAGGCGAGCGCGACCGCATGAAGGGACTCTATGAGGGGCTCGCGAGTTCCGGCAGCGACGCGCAGGGCCGCGCCAACGAACTCAACAAGGCGCTGGAGTCCGAGAAGGCCGTATCGTCGCGCGCACTTGCGCAGATCGAGCTGCTGAACCAGCAGATCAGCGCGCTGCGCCGCCAGCTCGCCGCGCTCGAGGAGGCGCTCGACGCCTCCGAGAAACGCGACAAGGAATCGCAGAACCGCATCGCCGATCTCGGCCAGCGCCTCAATGTCGCGCTGGCGCAGCGGGTGCAGGAACTGTCGAAATACCGCTCGGAATTCTTCGGCCGACTGCGTGCGATCCTCGGCAACCGTCCCGATATCCGCGTCGTCGGCGACCGCTTCGTGTTCCAGTCGGAAGTGTTTTTCGACACCGGCCAGGCGACGCTGCTGCCCGAGGGCAAGACCGAGCTCGAAACGGTCGCGAGCGCGCTGATCGATCTCGACAAGCAGATTCCGCCCGAGATCGCCTGGGTGCTGCGCGTCGACGGCCACACCGACGTGCGGCCGATCAACAGCCCGCTGTTCAAGTCCAACTGGGAGCTGTCCTCGGCGCGCGCGATCTCGGTGGTGCAGTACCTGGTCTCGCTCGGCGTGCCGGCGCAGCGCCTGGTCGCCGCCGGCTTTGCCGAATTCCAGCCGCTCGACACCGCGCAGACCGAAGAGGCCTACAAGCGCAACCGCCGCATCGAGCTGAAGCTGACGGAACGCTAGGGCGACGGCGCCTGGCCAACCAGTCGTCATTGCCGGGCTCGACTGTGTTTGCGTCAACCCGTGGGACGGGCACACGGCACTATCCGTTCGTCGTCCTGGCGAAAGCCAGGACCTATAACCACCGCACTTGATCCTGGACGGGATCGTGGCCCCAGCATCGCGCAACAATTGAGATTTGGGGTAATGGGTCCTGGCTTTCGCCAGGACGACATTGAGTGTGTGGCGAGGTCTGTGAGTCACACATCCGCATTCTCGCGACATGAATGTCCAAACTTCATGTCGAAAGATCCGCAACACCAGCGAGGCGTCGCCGCGATCGGTGGAGACCGTTCATTACACGGATATTTGCTTCGCCTTGGCGAGGCGTCCGGGAACGCATCAAATGCGGCTGACGTTATGTTGGTATCGCAATCTCGCGGGCTTGGCGGATATCTCATCTCCGTCGCGGCTGTGCCACTTGCTGCAGCCTCACCGCGCCATCTCGGACCAGCGCATGTTCAAGACCAAATTTGCCATCGTCGTCGCCGCCGGCCTCGTCCTAGCACCGGCCCAGCTTCTCGCGCAGAACACCGGCGGCACCCCGCTGCCGCCCAGGCCGGGCGACCGCGCCGCGCCGTCGAACGGCGTCGGCGGCACCTCGCTCCCGACCCAGTCCGGCCAGCGCGTCGCGCCGTCTTCCGGCACCGGCGGCGGCAGCGCCGCACCGGCGCTTCCGGGAGGCCCGACGGGCACCACCACCGGCAATGCCGACAATCCGCAGCGACGTTGACGTGAGCCACGCTTGCGCGGGACGTCCTGGCGTAAACAATTGGACGCGCGCCCGATGCGATCGGCGATGGTCTGCGCCGATGTCCATTCGAACGTTGATTGATGAGGCCGCGCTAGGTCGCGCCGGCCGGCTCCGCGGCCGGTTCAACCGCCTCGACCTCGGCGGTCACGAATTTGAGCCCGTAGGTCTTGCCGCGCCGCCAGACCACCTCGCAAGGGAAGCGCTTGGCGTGATCGGCGAGCAATGTCAGCGCAAGCCGGTCCTTCACCTCGAACTCGACCTCGGTGGTGATCTTGGCGCCGCCCGGCGAGATGTCGACCACGGCGCATTCGCTCTCGGTCGCGCCGTCGTCGACCGTGATCCAGGCCGCACGATTGTTGAGCTGGCGCCGCGGCTCGCGACTGACCTTGATCCGTGCTCCATTGCTCGCCATCGTCGCCGTCCTTGAAGCCATTGGTCATTGAAAGACATTGCACGCCGTGCACGTCGCTCGACGCGCCCGGCACAGAACCGCAACGGCCACAATGCCGGCCCCCCGTAAAGCCCGGCTTAGCGCGATCGCTTGAACTTTACCGGAATCTTGACGCGGCTTTTAGCGAACAGGGATTCTGCAACTCCATCAGCGGGATACCGACCGTCTCGGCAACCGTCGGCTTGACACGGAGACCGCACTGTTGGTGAAGTGGCGGCCGTGGCCTTGGCCACATCCCTGCAACAAGAGCGCTTCAAGCCGCCTTTTCCGACGGAAACGACCATGCTGATCCCCCTCGCCGACGTGCCGCGCTGGTATGCCGAACGCAAGCCCACGGATGCGATCGCCATCAGTCATGGCGCGGATGCGCTGACCTGGCTCGAGCTCGAGCGCCGCGCCAATGCACGGGCGCGCGCCTTCGCCGCCAAGGGCGTCAAGCCCGGCGACTTCGTCGCGATCGGGCTGCCCAACAGCAACGCGTTCTTCGAGACGACCTTCGCGGTGTGGAAGTGCGGCGCGACGCCGACCTCGCTGTCATGGCGGCTGCCGCGCGGCGAGGCCGCTGCCGTGCTCGAGATTCTGAAACCGTCGCTGGTGGTCGGCGGCGAGGCCGACTGGAATGCGCCGAATTCGCTGCCGGTGAATTTCGTGCCGGACGGATTCTCCGAGGAGCCGCTCGATGCGCCGGTCGCGCGCTACTGGAAGGCGATGACGAGCGGCGGCTCGACCGGGCGGCCGAAGGTGATCCTCGATCACAACCCCGCGGTGATCGAGACCACGGCCGAGGCGACGCTCGGCATTGCGCGCGACACCTCGCTGCTCAATCCGGGGCCGCTGTATCACAATGCGCCATTCATCCTCTCGCACTTTGCGCTGTTCGGGGGCGGAAGGGTCACCGGCATGGTGAAGTTCGACGCCGAGGAGACGCTGCGGCTGATCGAGCGCGAGCGCGTGCAATGGGTGAACTTCGTGCCGACCATGATGCACCGGATCTGGGCGCTGCCCGAGGAGGTGCGCAACCGCTACGACGTCTCCAGCCTGAACATCGTGTTTCACATGGCAGCGCCGATGCCGCCCTGGCTGAAGGAGAAGTGGATCGAATGGCTCGGCCCCGAGCGGATCTGGGAGCTCTATGGCGGCACCGAGCGGCAGGGCGCCTGCGTGATCTCAGGCACCGAATGGATGGCGCACAAGGGCTCGGTCGGCAAGATCGGCGAGACCGCGAAACTGCGCATCATCGGCGAGGACGGCAACGACGTCGCGTCCGGCGAGACCGGCGAAATCTATTTCCTGCCCAATGACGGCGCCGGCTCGACTTATCACTATCTCGGCGCAACGCCGAAGCGGCGGCCGGACGGCTGGGAATCGCTCGGCGATATCGGCCGGCTCGATGAAGAAGGCTATCTCTATCTCGGCGACCGGCTCGCCGACATGGTGCTGCGCGGCGGCGCCAACATCTATCCGGCCGAGGTCGAGGCCGCGGTCAGCGAGCATCCCGAGGTGCGCTCCTGCGTCGTGGTCGGACTGCCCGATCCGGAATTCGGCCAGCGCGTGCATGCGATCCTCGAGCTCGCCGACAGCGCCGATGCACAAGCGATCGCCGACGGCATGGGCGATTTCCTGAAGGACCGGCTCAGCCGCTACAAGCATCCGGAAAGTTTCGAGCGCGTCGGCACCGCGCCGCGCGACGATTCCGGAAAGGTTCGCCGCACCATGCTGCGCGACGAGCGCGCCGCGTGGATCAAGGACAACCGTGCCTTCCGCATCATGCCGGCGCGTGCGGCAAAAACCGAATAGGTTCAATTATCTTGCGAGGGGCAGGTCTGCACGCCACATGAGCTGTGCAGGCGGCCCTGCAAGGTATATCATTCCATCTTCCCTGCCGGCAGAACCTCGGTCTACCTTGAGGTTCCAGCGCCCTGCACGCCAGGAGATCCCTTGATGCCCTCCACGACCGAATGGAAAGTGCCCGCGGCCTTTCAGCCTCGCCCCGAAGATTACCGCTACGATCTCGATCGCGCGCTGATGAGTGTGGTCGGGCTGCACTCGATCATTCCGCCGGATGCTTTCAGCGCCGAGACGCTCGGCACCGAGCGCGCCGGCAATGGCGTCCTGATCGACGACGGGCTGGTGCTGACGATCGGCTATCTGATTACTGAAGCCGCCACGGTGTGGCTGCATCTCGGCGACGGCCGCGCGGTCGAGGGCCACGCGCTCGGCTTCGATTTCGAATCCGGCTTCGGCCTGGTGCAGGCGCTCGGCCGGGTCGATCTCGAGCCGCTGCGGATCGGCTCGTCCGCGGCGACGCAGGTCGGCGACAATGTGGTGCTCGGCGGCGCCGGCGGCCGCACGCGCTCGGTCGCAAGCCAGATCGCGGCGAAGCAGGAATTCGCCGGCTACTGGGAGTATCTGCTGGACGAGGCGATCTTCACTTCTCCGTCGCATCCGAACTGGGGCGGCACCGGGCTGATCAACAATGCCGGCGAGCTGATCGGCATCGGCTCGCTGCAGCTCGAACGCGAGCGCTCGGGCCACGCCGAGCATGTCAACATGATCGTGCCGATCGATCTGCTCAATCCGGTGCTGGACGATTTGCGCAAGTTCGGCCGGGTCGACAAGCCGGCGCGGCCGTGGCTCGGCATGTTCACGACCGAGATCGACAACCGCCTCGTGGTGGTCGGCGTCGCCAGCAAGGGACCGGCGGCGCGCGCCGAACTGAAGACCGGCGACGTGATCCTCGCGGTCGATGGCGACAAGGTGACGAGCCAGGCCGGCTTCTACCGCAAGCTCTGGTCGCTCGGCGCGGCCGGCGTCGACGTGCCGCTGACCATCTATCACGAAGGCGTCACCTTCGACGTCACGCTGACCTCGATCGACCGCATAAAGCTGTTGAAGGCGCCGCGGCTTCATTGAGGCAAAGGGAAGAGGCAGCGGCGATGAGCGAGGCGGTGGTTGACGACATCGTGGCCGTGCTGCCGCCGCTGTTGCAGACGCTGGAATCGCTGTCCTTCGTCGCGCGCAACCTCAATCCGCCGGACTTCGATCGCGTGATGCAAATCGCGGGCGAGCCCGAGGAGGCCTTGCAGGCGGTGCGGCCGCGGCTCGCCGACTGGCCGAAGAAATTCGCGCACATCAAGACCGCGCTGGAAGCTGCGATCGAACCGGCGCTCGCCGGCTACGCTGGGCTGCGCGCCGTGCAGAACGGCGAAGGCGATCTGGTCAGCGTGTTCCGCGCGCTGCGCTATCTGCCGCGGGCGCAGGAGGCGCTCTATCCCTTGACCGAGTTGCCGCCGGTCAGCGGCTTCTTCATCGCGCCCGATCTGCGCGAGGATACCGAGCTGCAGGCAAAGCTCGCCGCCAAGCCCAACGCCGACACCGGCATCTTCCACGAGCGCAACGAGCCGGGCAGCCGCGGCGGCTTCTCGATGTACGTGCCGGAATATTACACGCCGGATCGCGCCTGGCCGCTGGTGATGGCGCTGCATGGCGGCAGCGGCAACGGCCGCGGCTTCCTGTGGAGCTGGCTGCGCGACGCGCGCAGTCGCGGCGCCATCCTGGTGGCGCCGACCGCGACCGGCCAGACCTGGGCGCTGATGGGCGAGGACACCGACACGCTGAACCTCAACCGCATCCTCGACCAGGTGCGTGCGCGCTGGACGATCGACGAGACGCGCATGCTGCTGACCGGCATGAGCGACGGCGGTACCTTCAGCTATGTGAGCGGGCTCGACGGCGCCTCGCGCTTCACGCATCTGGCGCCCGTTGCCGCGACCTTCCATCCGCTGATGGCGGAGATCGCCGACGCGGAGCGGCTGCGCGGCTTGCCGATCTTCATCACCCACGGGCGGCTCGACTGGATGTTTCCGGTGCAGACCGCGCGGCAGACCCAAAGCCTGCTGTCGGCCGCCGGCGCGAGGGTGACCTATCGCGAGATCGACGATCTCAGCCACACCTATCCGCGCGAGATCAATGCGGAGATCATGCAGTGGATGAATGGTGAATGAGAGCAATGGCACTTAAAGGACTCTCTCCCCGTCACCCTGAGGAGCGCGAAGCGCGTCTCGAAGGGTCGACGGCCCGGCCGCGGCAGCGCGGCTGCATCGGGGCCGTGCATCCTTCGAGACGCGCTTCGCGCTCCTCAGGGTGACGGGTGACGGGTGGGGCCGCGCGGGCGCTACTCTTCAACCCAGACAACGTTACTGGTTATCTCGCGGCTTGAGCAGGTCGGAGAAGCCGACCCGGTGCAGCATCTCGTTGCGGACGCGGTCGATCACGCCGAATGCGACTTCGGCGCCATCTTGCGTCGGATCGATGTGGACGCGGAACGGCCGCTTGCCGAACGGCGTGTCGACGACCTTGACGATCGCGTCGGCGACCGACGAGGCGTCGGCATCCTCGGGCACGATCGCCGCGAACGCCTTCATGATCTCCTCGCCGAAGCCGGCATAGGGACCGGCCTCATATTCGGCGACGCGGGCCTCGTCGGCGGGACGGCCGGAATGCGCAAAGTGGTTGGTGCCGCCGGTGAAGGCACCGGGCACGATAATCGAGGTCTCGATGCCCCAGCGCGTGAGCTCCCGGGCATAGATCACCGCCATCGCATCCATGCCGGCCTTGGCCGCGAAATACGGCGCGAGATAGGGCGGCGTGCCGCCGGCCGAAGAGCTGCTCGACACCCAGACCACGAGTCCCCTGCCCTGCTTGCGCAGCTGCGGCAGCGCCGCGCGATCGACGCGCTGTGTCGACAGCACGTTGACGTCGTAGAGCTCGGCAAGCTGCTCGGGCGTGAACGCCTCCGCCGGGCCGAACACCATGTGGCCGGCATTGTGCATCACGACGTCGAGGCGGCCTTCCTCGGCGACGATCTGCGCAATCGCCGCATCGCCTGACGCCTGCGAGCCGACATCGAGTTCGAGCGAGCGCAGGTCGACCTTGTTGTCGCGCGCGAACTCCTCGATATCGGCGACCGCGGCGGCGTTGCGGCCGGTGGTGTGGCGCATCGAGGCGTAGACGGTGTGGCCGGCCTTGGCGAGCGCGTTGGCGGTGAGGCGGCCGAAGCCGCTCGAAGCGCCGGTAATGACGATGACCTGTTTCATGACACGTATCCTTGCGATCGGTTGAATGCGAGTTGGGTTGGAGATGTGCGGGCGTCAGACCAGGCCGCCATTGGCGCGGAGCGCCTGGCCGTTGATCCAGGAGCCGTCGGGGCCGGCGAGGAACGACACAACATTGGCGATGTCATCGGGCGTGCCGAGCCGCTCCAGCGGCACCATCTTGGCGAAGCGGTCGATCAATTCGTCCGACTTGCCGTGCAGGAACAGGTCGGTCGCGGTCGGCCCGGGCGCGACCGCATTCACCGTGATGCCGCGGCCGCGCAACTCCTTGGACAGGATCGCGGTCAACGACTCGATCGCGGCCTTGGTCGCGACATAGATGCCGTAGGTCTCGAGCTTGGTGCCGACGACGCTGGTTGAGAAGTTGACGATGCGTCCGCCGTTGCGCAGGCGGCGCGCCGCCTCGCGCATGGTGTTGAAGCTGCCCTTCAAATTGACCGCGACCTGCTGGTCGAACGCGGCATCCTCGCTGTCGGCGATCTTGCCGAGCTTCATGATGCCGGCATTGTTGACCAGCACGTCGACGCCGCCGAAGGCGGCTTCCGCCGCGTCGAACATGCCGCGCACCGCGTTGGCATCGCTGACATCGGCCTTCGCGGTCAGTGCCCGGCCGCCGGCGGCCTCGATCCTGTCGGCCACCGCCTGGGCGGACTTGGCGTCGCCGGAGTAGTTGATGACGACGGTGAAGCCGTCCTTGGCGAGGCGTTCGGCCACCGCCGCGCCGATCCCGCGCGAGGCACCCGTCACCAGAGCTACCTTGTTGGTTTGGTTGGTCATTTTCAGTCTCCCATCAGGTTGTGCGGCCGCGCCGCGTTCGATGGGAGGACATTAGGTCTTGGCGTCTTCCGGATAATCATGCATCATCCGACATCACTATTCGTTATTTCCGGACAATAGATGGACCGTTTCGACGCGATGCGCGTGTTCACCCGGGTGGTCGAGCGGCGCAGCTTTTCGTTCGCCGCCGAGGATCTGGGGCTGCCGCGCTCGACGGTGACGGACGCGGTGAAGGGGCTGGAGGCGCGGCTCGGCGTGCGGCTGCTCGAGCGCACCACGCGCACGGTGCGCCCGACGCTCGATGGCGAGGCGCACTACCGCCGCTGCCTGTCGCTGATCGCGGATCTCGAAGACGCCGAGGGCGCGTTCGGCGGCGCGCGGCCGAAGGGGCTGCTGCGGCTCGAGGTGCAGGGCACGCTGGCGCGGCACTTCCTGCTGCCGAACCTGCCGGGCTTCCTCGCCGAATATCCCGACATCGAGATCAACATGAGCGAGAGCGACCGCTGGGTCGATCTGATCCGCGAAGGCGTCGACTGCGTGCTGCGCTTCGGCAAGCTGCCCGACAGCGACATGATCGCGCGGCAGGTCACGATGCTGGAGCGGTTGACCTGCGCGACGCCGGATTACCTTGCGCGTTTCGGCACACCGGTCGACCCGTTCGCACTCGATGGCCATCGCATGATCGGCATCCGCTCGCTGACGACCGGACGCCTGCGGCCGATGGAGTTCGTGATCGACGGCGTGCTGAAACAATTTCCGCTGCCGGCGCCGATGTCGGTGACCGGCCCCGAGAGTTATCTGGCGAGCGCGAAACTCGGCCTCGGCCTCGTGCAGGTGCCGCGCTTCCACGCCGAAACCGATCTGGCAAACGGAACGCTGGTCGCGGTGCTGCTGCAATGTCCGCCGCCATCGGTGCCGGTAAGCCTGCTCTATCCGCGCAACCGCCAGCTCTCGCCGCGCGTGCGCGTGTTCATCGATTACGTGATGCGGGCGTTCGCGCGCAGTTGATCGATCGCCGGAACCACAGCGAGCCCAGCAACGTTATGCTTCGGACACCGGAGGGATTGAGCGATGCGGACCTTTTTCGGCATGATTTTGGGCGCGCTGCTGCTGATATGCGGCGTCTACGTCTACGATTCGATGCGGACGTCGAGCGTCGCCAATGGCGAGGTGGCGCAGGACACGCGCACCATCGTCAATTGGGACGTCGCAGCGCATGACTGGAACCTGCTGAAGACGCGCACCCGCGAGCAGTGGGACAGGATCGCGGCGAAGTAACGATTGTTTTCAAGCCGACATAAAAGCAGATGGCCTCTCCAGCGCCGGAGAGGCCATTTTCGTCACAGGAAGCGCGATCAATTCTGCTCGGTCTTGCGACCCATATTGGCCTTGCGGGCGTCGGCGATCACCTGCTCGAACTGATCCATGCTGAGCACGCCCGGTACGCGGTACTTGCCGACGATGAATGACGGCGTGCCGTTGAAGCCAAACGCCAGCGCCTGCTCGTTGTTGCGCGAAAGGATCGCATCGATCGCCTTGGCGTTGGCGTCGTGATCCTTCTTCAGGCGGTCCATGTCGAGGCCGGCGCCCGAGAGCAATTCGGCGATGCGCGGCTCGGTGATGCGCGAATTGACCGAGATCATCGCCTCATGCGCGACGTCGAACTTGTTCTGGTACTTCGCCGCCAGCGCCATCCGCGCCGCGACCTTGGAGACCGGTCCGAGGATCGGCCAATCCTTCAGCACGAGGCGGACCTTGCCGTCGTCCTGCACCACCTGGCGCAGCTCCGGCGCGAGCTTGCGGCAATAGGGGCAGTTGTAGTCGAACCATTCGACGATGGTGATGTCGCCCTTGGGGTTGCCGATGTCAGGAATATCCGGATCGCGCAGCACCTGCTCCTCGGTCAGGACATTGTCGTCCTCGGCGCGTGCGGCGCCCGCGGCCATGAGCGCGATGCCGGCACCGAACAGGCCGAGCGCGCCGCGGCGGGTGGCACCGGCGTCGATAAGGGGCGATTTCGTCAGTTGGTTCATAGCTGGCTTTCGCAAGAGCTCTTCGCCCTTCTACGTTCAGGACACATTGATGTTACGCAGCAGCATATAGATCGCCACCACGATAATCACAGTCGCAAACACGATATTAAGCGCGCCGCGCCGTTCCGACAGGTGGCGGGCGCTGCTTGTGCCGAGAAGGCCGCCCGCGATGCCGCCGGCGACGAATAGCCCCGCCAGGCCCCACGACACCAGCCCGGACCACGCATAGCTCAGGGCCGTGGTCATGCCGAAGGCGGTGACGGCAACCAGCGAGGAACTGACCGCGTTCATGATCGGCATCCCGGTCGCCAGCATCAGCGCCGGCACGATCAAAAAGCCGCCGCCGATGCCGAAGAACCCCGACATGGTTCCGGTGGCAAGCCCGAGGCCGATGATCGCGGGCATGTTGGACATCGAGATCTTGACGTCGGTCAGCCCGACCCGCGCGCGATTCTTCAGCATCAGGCCCGCGATGACCAGCATCACCAGCGAGAACAGCGCGAGCAGCTTCTGCCCCTCCAGCATCTTGCCGAGGATCGAGCCGCCGAACGCGCCCAGCATGCCCGACAGCGCGAACACCAGCGCGCAGGACCAGATCACGGTGCCGCCGCGGGCGTGGTTGGAGAGATTGACCGCGGCGTTGGCGGCGACCGCGATCGCCGAGGTGCCGATCGCGACATGCGGCTCCGGCACGCCGACCACGTAGACCATCAACGGCACGGCAAGGATCGAGCCGCCGCCGCCGACCAGGCCCAGCGAAAAACCGACCAGCATGCCCGATGCCAGCCCAAGCACGCTTTGAGTTGCGGAGAAGACCAAGGGGAACAGACTCGCGTTTGAGCCGGCGACCCTAGAAGGATTTGCTGCTCAACGCCATATCAATAGCACAAAACTGCCCTGCAGCCGGACTCTCGATATCAGCATGATCTCCGCCCAAACGCGTTGCGTTTGTCGCGAGGGAAAACCGGTTCCCACTTTTCCGGATCATGCTCAGCGCAGCAGATATGTCACAGCCAGCGGCACCAGCAGCGAGGTGACCAGCGCGTTCAGGCTCATCGCGATCCCGGCAAAGACGCCGGCGACCTCGTCGACCTGGAAGGCGCGCGCGGTGCCGATGCCATGGGCGGCTATGCCCGCCGCAAAGCCACGGGCGCGAAAGTCGGTGATGCCGGTGAAGTTCATCAGGGGCGTGACGATGATCGCCCCCATGATGCCGGTGAGGATCACCGACACCGCGGTCAGCGAGGGATCGGCATGCAGGGATTCGCTGATGCCCATCGCGACGCCGGCGGTGACGGATTTCGGCGCCAGCGACAGGATGACGTCGCGCGGCAGCCCGAACGCCTGCGCCAGCAGCACCACCGAGACGATCGCCGTTAGCGAGCCGATCGCGAGCGCAATCAGCATCGGCAGGATCGCCGCCGCGACCCGCCGGCGATTCTCGTAGAGCGGCACCGCGAGCGCCACCGTCGCCGGCCCGAGCAGGAAGTGCACGAACTGCGCGCCGGCAAAATAGGTGGTGTAGGAGGTTCGGGTCAGCAGCAGGAACACGCCGATGATCCAAACCGAATGCAGCACGGGATTGGCGAGCGGGTGCCGCCTTGTCTTCAGCGACACCGCGTCGGCCGCCGCATAGATCAACAGCGTCACCGTCAGCCAGAGCAGCGGCGACTGCGAGAGATAGACCCAGAGCGAGAACGGATTGTCGTTCACGGCCTCTCCTCCTCGCGCGACAACAAACTGCTCGCCGCAACGAAGGTTGCAACCGTCGCCAGCAGGGTGACGATGACCGAAACCGCGAGGATCACCAGGACCGCGATGCCGTGCTCGGCGAGCAGATCGAGCTTCTGCACCACGCCGACGCCGGCCGGAATGAACAGCAGCGAGAGATTGGCGAGCATGCCGCGGCTCGCGCTCTCGACGCCGTCATCGCCGAGCGGCCCGCATGCCAGCGCCGGAAAGCGGTCGCGCGCCAACAGCAGCAACAGCAGCAGCACGAGGCCAACCACCGGGCCCGGCACCGGTACCGCCAGCGCGCGCACGGCGACCTCGCCGACCAGCTGGCAGAGCAGGATCAGGCTGAGGCTGGCGATCATGGCAGGAAGCTCACGCGAGACATCCGCCTATCAGGTCGGTGTGGCGGGACCTTGTCAATGCGTGGGTCTTGGATGCATGCGCAGATCTTGGGCGCCGCCGCCTTCAAATCCGTCACACTTTCTCAGACCGTCATCCCCGCTTGTCGTCCCTGCGAAAGCAGGGACCCATAACCACCGCATTCGGTGATGACCGGGATCGTGGCCCCAGCCAGCGCAACAATTGAGATTCGGGGTAATGGGTCCTGGCTTTCGCCGGGACGACACGGGGTGTGTGGCGCGGCCTGCATCCACAATCGTCGTCCCTGCGAAAGCAACAGGCGCAGATTCAGCCTTTTACGACTCCCGCCGCTGCAGCGCCATCAGCGTGCCGCTCATGGTCGCGACCAGCGTCTCGACGCCGTCCTGGATCGCGTAGGCGCGGCCGTCGCAGACGGTCAGCGTGCGCCCGGGCTTGACCACGACGCCGCGGAACATGAATCGCTCGCCGCGGGCCGGCGCCAGCAGATTGGTCTTGAACTCCACGGTGAGGATGTCGGAGCCTTCGGGCATCAACGTGAAGGCGGCTATCCCGCAGGCATTGTCGAGCCCCGCGGTGATGATCCCGGCATGCACGAAGCCGTTCTGCTGGCAGAATTCCGGCGCATAGGGCATCGCGAGATCGACTTCGCCGGGCTCCATGCGCGCGATCGAGATACCAAGCGTCTGCATCGCGCGCTGGCGTGCGAACGTATCGGTCGCGATCGCACGGTAATCGGGATTCTTCGGTTCGAAACGCTGCATGGCGGTCACGCGATTGCGGGCTCTGACGGCACGAGATGCGGCATCGCCGCGTAGCGGATCGCCGGCGCAAACGGCGCCGCCTTGCGCGCGGCGCGGTCGATATGCACGGCCGCGATCTCGCAGGTCGCGGCGATCTCGCCGGTCTCCGCATTGCGCATCTCGTGCAGGATACGGATCGACTTGTCGCGGAACTCGACCAGCCGGCTCTTGACCTCGACGAGGTCGCCGGCGAGCAGCTCGCGCTTGTAGGAGATGTTCTGCTGCACGGCGGCCATGCCGCAGCCGGACTCGCGCAGGTAGCTCGGCGTCAGGCCGAGCCGCGCGAACATATTCCAGCTCGCTTCGTCGAATTTGCCGACATACCACATGACGTTCATGTGGCCGATATGGTCGCAGTGCCAGGGATAGACCGTGCCGCGATAGGTCGCCTCGCCCTCCATCGGATCCCTCCTTCGATTTTTGATACGGTAGCGTATCAGGGACGAAGCAGGCTAGCAATACGGTACCGTATCAAAGCATGATCCGGAAAAGTGCGAAGCAGCTTTCCCTCGCGACAAACGCAACGCGTTTGCGCGGAGATCATGCACAAACAAGCGATTAATGCGCGATGACGATCCCATCGCGCATTATGATGCGCGGAGATCGCATGACTGAAGGCAAAGGCGACGTCTGGGTCGCGGCCGGCTTCGCCGAACTCGCGCATAGCGGGGTCGACGGCGTGCGGGTCGAGGTACTGGCCAAGAATCTCGGCGTCACCAAGGGCGGTTTCTACCGCCGCTTCAGGGATCGCGCCGCGCTGCTCGAGGCCATGCTGACGCGCTGGCGCGACGGCCGCATCGCATCGATCGAGAAGCACACCGCGCTCGACGGCGCCAGCGCGCGCGAGCGGCTGAAGGCGATCATCACGCTGTATTCGGAGCGCATGAACACCGAGGCGATGGCGGTCGAGCTCGCGATCCGGCAATGGGCGCGCACCGATGAGGCCGCTGCCGCCGCCGCCGCGAGCGTCGATGCCGCGCGGCTGAAGAATGTCGCCCAGCTCTATCGCGCCACCGGGCTGCCGACTGAAGAGGCCGATGCGCAGGCCTTCCTGTTCTACTGCTTCATCTTCGGCCAGAGCCTGCTGTTTCTCGAGCGCGGCCCGCGCAAGCGCGCGCAATTGCTGGCGCAGTCGGCGGACAAGCTGCTGATGAAAAACCCGTAGAGAGAACTGCAGCCAATAGAGCCGGTGTAAACGGAAAGCGGCCGGCTTACGCCGGCCGCTCGCCAAACTCGGTCGGCTCGCTCAGGCGCCCTTCAGGCGCTTGTTGCATTCGCTGTAATAGCCGCCGCCCTTCTGGATCCACTTCAGGCCGCCATTGCCGCCGGTGGCCTTGTTGGCGTTGTACTGGTCGACGCAGGTGTGCATGCGTCCCTTGCCTTCGGACTCCTTGGCGTATTTGGGATCGATGGCGTTCGGAAATACGGCGGGTCCTGCCGGCGCCGCCGGTGCCGCGGCGGGCGCCTGCTTGGCTTCCTTCGGCGCGGCCGGAGCGGGCGCGGCGGCTGCCGGCGGCGGAGCGGCGGGCGCCGCAGCCGGGGTCGCGTCGGCGCCGCACTGCGCCTTGCGGAAATCATTCCACTTCTGGCCGCCGAGGGTGCCGGCCGACTTGGCCGCCTGGTACTTGGCGCTGCATTCCTGCGCGGTCAGGGCCTGCGCCGGCGCGCTCGCCGCAAAGGCTGCAAAGCCCGACACCGCAAGCACGCACAACAATCTGGTCTGAATGGTCATCCCTGGTCTCCCGTCATCCCTGGTTTCCCGTTGGTTTCCCGTGGGGAGCATTGGCGTAAGACCATTATCCTAGCTCAACCCCGACTTGCGACAACGCGCCAGCGCGCCAGCGCGTTAAAATATTGTGGCGGCGGGACCGCTGCATGTTCATCCACGGTTCAGCATCGTCGCGCGACGTTTCGGCCCTCTTTCCCTCACGAGGTGCCCCATGAAGACGATTTCCACGCTCGCGTCCGCAACCGCCCTGGCCTCCCTGCTGCTGATGGGCGGAGCTTTCGCGCAAACGGCCGCGCCTGCCGCCAAGGACGCCGCTCCGAAGGCCGAGACCAAGGCGCCGGCCGAGAAGAAGCCGCGCACCGCCCAGTCGCTGGAATGCTCGAAGGAAGCCGACGCCAAGGGGCTGCACGGCAAGGAGCGCAAGAAATTCCGCTCCGAGTGCAAGAAGGAGAAGTCGGGCGGCGCCGCCGCTGCGCCCGCGGCGACGAAGTAACGTCCGGACAGGCTTGATGCGATTCGCTCTCCCCATCGGGGAGGGCAATCGCAAACGCGCTCGATCGCTCGACGAACCCATGATGCCCGGCCTTGTGCCGGGCATCATGGGTGTTGGCTGGCACGTGGCAAAGGCGTGGACGGCCGGGACACCTGCGCGAACACGCGCTTCGCGCTTCTGCCCGGTCATGACGAGTTTGTGGCGACACTGATCGCAATCCCCGGCCCGTTTCGAAGGGTGAAAAATCCGTGCGCCGGGCGAGCCGCGGCGCAATGCTGCAATCGCGAGATGCATTTGTCGCGTTCACGCGAATTTGCCATAAGGCGGCGTGACCCTGATCCGCGCTTCGATGGCAACGGCCATTCCCGACCGCAGCAAAGTCCTGAACGGGCTCGAGACCCTCGTCATCGGCACCGTCGGCGGCTTGCTGTTTCTGTGGGCAGAATTGCCGGGCGGCCTGATCTCGGGGGCGATGGTCGCGGTCGCGATCGCCGCATTGGCCGGACGGCCGCTCGCGGTGCCGGCGGTGCTGACGCAATCGGTGCTGCTGTTGCTCGGCATCTCCCTCGGCTCGCTGATGTCGCAGCAATTGCTGCAGCACATGAGCTCCTATCCGCTCACCATCGGCCTGCTGGCGCTGGCGACGTTCTGCTCGACCTTCGGCTCGAGCCTCTATCTGCAACGCATCCATGGCTGGGACCAGACCTCGGCTTTCCTTGCCGGCAGCCCGGGCGCGCTGTCGCAGATCACGATCCTCGCCGCGGAAAAGGGCGCCGACGTCGCGGCGATCGCGGTGGTGCAGACCATGCGCGTGATCATCTTGACCGCAGCGCTGCCGCTGGTGCTGGCGCTGACCGGGGTGACGCATGCAGCGCCGCCGCCATTGCCGACCTCAGTCGCCTCGCCGTTCGGCCTCGTCGCGCTGGTCGCCTTATCGATCGGCGTCTCGCTGCTGCTGCGCTGGATCAAATTCCCCGCCAGCTGGATGTTCGGCGCGATGCTCGCCTCCAGCCTGCTGCACGGCTCCGGGCTGGTCGATGGCGGCCTGCCGCCCTGGCTCCGCAACGTCGCGCTGGTCGGCATCGGCGCCATCATCGGCACCCGCTTCGCGCGGATGAAGACCTCGACGCTGCTCAGTCACGTCAATGCCGGGCTCGGCTCGTTTGCGATTGCCATCCTGATCTCGGCCGTGTTCGTCGCGGTGATCGGCTTCACCACCCATGTGCGGCTCGCCGACGTCGTGGTCGCCTTCGCGCCGGGCGCGATGGACGCGATGCTGGCGCTGGCGTTGACGCTGCACATCGACCCGATCTTCGTCGGCGCGCATCATCTGTCGCGCTTCCTGTTCGTCACCATCTCGACGCCGGGCATCATCCATCTGTTCGGCCGGCCGCAGGACGACGTCGACGATTAGGCCCCCTTTGTCCCGTCATCCTGAGGAGCGCCACCGGGTCCGCGCGAAGCGCGGCCCGATGACAGGCTCCGCGCGTCTCGAAGGATGAACAGCCCGGCTGGTGCCCGTCCATGCTTCGAGAGGGCCGCTTCGCGGCCTCCTCCAGCGGCAAAGGCGAAGCCTTTGCGCGGGCATGACGGATAACGGGAAAACCGTACGGCCCGACCTCAGGCCCTCGCGGCCTTCATCACGCCCCAACCGGCGATCGCGGCCATCACGAGCGAGATCAGCGCGTTGTAGCCGGCCAGCGAAATGCCGAGGAAGCGCCACTGCACCTCGTCGCAGCGCACCACCTTGACCTTGTCGAGCTGGTCCAGCAGCGAGCCGGCCTTGCCGAAATCCACCATCGGGCCGGTGCAATCGGTCGGCCCCGGCCAGAACCCCCATTCGACACCGGCGTGATAGGTGCCGAGCCCGGCATTGGCGAGCGCGGCGAGGCCGAGGATCACAAGGCCCGCGAGCAGCACCGGACGCGGCGCGTCGCGGGCGGCCGCGAGCGCCACCACGGCGCCGAGCGGCACCGCGAGGTAATAGGCATAGCGCTGCTCGAGGCAGAGCGGACAGGGCATGATCTCCAGCACGAGCTGGAAGAACCAGGCGCCGGCCAGGGTCGCCGCCGCGATCACGGCAATCGCCAGCGCCGAGGTCAGCGCCGGATTGCCGGCGGCGGAAGCATGCGACGGATGGGCGGTGGCAATCGTCACGTCGGTCCTCCTGCGAGCATCGTTCGGGAGGGTCATGGGCCCTGCTCCAAGGTCGTCGATTGCGGTCGTATCGCGTGAAAATACCGCTGTCGAGGCGCGGGACAATCACATCCGCGCGGGTTGACCGTGACGGCCGCCGTCCGCCGCGGTCAGATCGCGTTCAGTCGGTGATGCGTGGGAACGCGCAGGCCCCACTGGGTCATCGCCGCCTGCAGCTCATCGGAAAAGAAAAGACTCGGATTGAGCAGCCTGCGTTCATGCCAGAGATGGGCGCCGGCGCTGACACTCTTCAAGACCGTCAGACTGCCATAGCCCTTTTTCGTGGGATTGTTTGCAAAATACGCCGTCGATCCCTCCGACACCTGATGGACGGCGCTTTGTTCCGGCACGAAGCTGTCGATGTAACGGCGGACGATGATGCCGTAATACGGAACAGGGTAGTCCTTGCCCTTCGGCGTGGTGATCCGTAGCGACCAGAACTGGTGCACGCCCGGCTCCAGCTTCTCGATGATGGCGTGCAAGGTTGCATCGACGGCACGGACGCCGTTGGTCAAATGCAGCAGCGATCCGAGCGATTTGCGTGACTCCTCCATCCTGAATTCCAACGGACGTTCGTGCGGCTCGAGCAGGCCCCTGTCCTCCCTGAACTTGCGAGCCACCTCCCCGATGTAAGCGACGTGCCAGTCGTTCAGCGCCGCCCTTTGCTCCGAAGACATCTGCTCGTCGAAATATTGCTTGAGGCCTTCCTCCCAGCCCACATAGTCGCCGTTCGGGAAGAAGTCGCCGAATTGGCTGCGCTCGTACCATCCCCACACCATGTTCAAGTGCCCCTTGCTTCAAGTGCCCCCTGCGTCACGAACCGGACAATACCGTTACGCTCGCGCCTCCGTCTCGAAGTAGGTTGCCGCAGCCGCGGCCAGGCTTGGGGACGGTGGCAGCGGCTGCCGCCGCCGGGCAAACTCGTCCGTGACCGCCATACGGACGGCAACAGCCTTGCGTCGTCCTCGGGGTCACACCCACCGGAAATTCCGCTGCCGGGGCGCGGGACATCCCGCCCGCGCGGGTGTCCGTAGCGGGTTGACCGTGACGGGCCGCCCGCTATAGTCCGCCGCGCTTCGCGACCCGGCCTTCCCGGCCGGGACCATTGCGAATGCCCCTGTGGCGGAACTGGTAGACGCGCTCGACTCAAAATCGAGTTCCGCAAGGAGTGCTGGTTCGATTCCGGCCAGGGGCACCATTCAGCGCAGCCGTAGCCGACAAGCCATCCGCACGAAGTCTCGTCCCGGCGTAGCCCGAAGGGCGAAGCCGGATGGTTCGATCCCGCCCTGGGCACTATTCGCGTGCGATCCAGGCCGTAAACAAAGACCTCCCCTTTAGCTAGAGGGGGCCGGTTTCCTGCCGCGCCCGAGCGCGAATTGACCGACCGGGCCCTCCACGTGGAATTCAAGCCCCGTCATTTTTGCAAACAGATCGATGTTGCAGGTGCCGATTGCGCAGCCACCAAGGCCCATGTCGGTCGCCGTCAGATAGAACGTCTGGATCAGGTTGCCGACGTCCTTCAGGATCAGCGAATATGCGATTGAGCTGTATTTCCAGGAGATCCGCCCAAAGCGCGCGGCGATCGTGATCAAGACCTGCGGTGGACCGGATGCGTCCATGGCAAACTCGGCTGCCGTAGAAAGCGCTTGGAGTTGTTGGGCGGAGGTGTCGATCGCGACAAGCGCGTGGCTGCCCGCGTCATAGTGGTAAAGTCCACGTGCAAGCTCCCCGCAGTTCAAGACCGCCAAGTATAGTTCCAGCTCATACGCGCCGCCTGCCGACGGATAGGGTCTTGCGCTGTAGGTGACCTCGGGACCGCCGTCAAAATCTGCGCCGATCTTCCATTCCGACAGCACGCGGGCTGTCGTGTCGAGAAACTGCGCGAGCTCGGCGAGCGTGACCGGATGCTGGTCGTCGAAATCTCGTATTGAATGGCGTTCGCGCAACAGCTTCGCGAAGTGCGAGACCGACCCCGACGTGGAGAATTTGCCGAGGTCGATCTTCTTGCCGGGCCAAGGCGGGCGCACCGCGGGTAGCGGTGGAACGACGCCCGCATGGGTGAACGCGCCGCCAACTGGATTGGTGTGCCGGCCCTCCGTGCTCCTCGTATGAAACACGAGATCGTGGAAGTCCCAGAGAACGAGATTGCCGTCGCCTTCATTCACCCGAAGGCCGTCGCCGTCTTTCGCATTGAGCCTAATCAGCATCTTGCTGTCGAGCAGCAATCCGAGCAGATCGAGGTTCGCGGAGGCCGCATGGCGGCGAAGCTCGCTGATCTTCTGAGGCCGCGACAGGGCAGCGAGGGTGGCAGCGATGGCGGGATCGAAAATCCGAAACAGCGCGCCGGCGCGCGGTGATTCCAGCACCATCTCGCTGCCGCGCCGGCGCAGATAGGCGAAGCGCGACAAAACAATCGTATCACCGTTCCCCAGCTTTGCGCGTTGTGGCCAGTATTCGGCGACCTGCGGCTCGATGACCACGAGGTCTTGCTCGTCACGCGGAGAGTATAGGCGATATTCGAGAAGTCCATGCCCTGCCAGTCGCCGCACGAGGGCATGAACGTGCCTCGCGAGGACGCCTTTGCCCGCAAAGGAGGCGAGCGGCAGGCCGCTGGTGAGATGTCCCGCACGGTCGACCGCTGCCGCACTGAATTGTCCCAGATTGATCGAGTAGCCGCCCAAGCCTGCAGCGATGCTTCCGTCCGCCTGCATGTGAAGGGAGCAACGACCGTTCAATCGGGCGACGATGACGGGTGCGATCTTCCTGAGCTTCGTTTTCCGGAAGTTGCGCAACGAGCCAGCCTTCAGGTGTGTGGAAGGAATGGCGTGAGCTCGCTTTCCAGTCGCGGACGATTCAGTAATCCGAGCTTCATCGGAACATCGTAAAGTCGGCCGGGCGCGAAGCGGCGATAGAAATGTCGCAACCCCGGAACGAGCACTCTGACGACGGGCACCTGGACATCGGGCCGCGTCTGGTCGAGCACGAGGAAATCAAATCCCGCGCCGGTGGCAATCTCGATGCAGGCATTGACCTGGTCGCGCGCGTTGTCGTGAACCTTGAGGCTCGGCGCCGACGGCACGATCGGATTGTCGCTGGGCATCAGGAACGGATAATCGTCCAGTCGCAGCGGCGTGACACCGTCCAGCGTCGGCTTCTCGCCACTTCCGCCGCCCATCATGCCAATCGACATGAACTGGGTCAGTTCGGTGAGGGAACGCAGCAGGGCTATGCGGCGATCGAAATGCGAGCCGGAACCGAATTCGATATTTTCGTGTCCGTTCTGCATCCAATGAATGATCGCCACGTAAGAGGGAATGCCGAGATCGCTGGTGATGTCGAGCACCCAAAGCCTGCGCCCCGCATCGGCAAGCTGGGCTTGCAGATCCCGCACATAGGGATCTTCGAATTGCGCGAGGTCGACTTCTGCACGTTGCAGCCGGTTGTACCACCAGATCGCGTAGGCGTCGCGTTCGACCAGTTCGAGGAAGCCTTGAACGATGGCTTCCTCCCGGGTGTTGCCGGCCGCGCATCCGTTGGAATCCGTGTGGAAGCCGCCATAGAAGAAGTACAAGAGGCCCGTTGGAAGATGTTTGAAACGCTTGTCGCGTAACGACCAGACCGGCGACCACTCCGTCTTGGTCGAGGGATCGAGCGGCTCAGGCACCAGATGTGAATCGTCCGGCTGCGAGGTATGTCTGTTTTGAAACTGCGCGTCGCTGAAAAGCTGTACTTCGTTGGGAAGAAGAGCGTCGCCGGGAGCGAAATCGACAAAGCGGCGCTTCGTCCTGATCTCGTCCCCCTGGAAAATACCCGAATAGCGCTCGATCGCCTCCATCAACGCGCTTGCCTCGCCCTGCTCGGCTGTGGAGCCCTTGCCGAAGCTGCCGCCGCTCAATCCGGATCTGAGCTGGTCGACGTTCCAGGCCGGCGCCGAGAAATTGTGGTAGGCGAAAAAATTCGTGTTCATCGGCAGATCGGCCTCGATCCGCTCGAGCCGTGAGACGACGCCGGTCAGCGGACTGACGTGCTTGCGGAACCGTGCTACGGTGGCTCGCGACGTCACGGCGCGATAACCGCCGCTGGTCATGACGAGCTTTCCGCCCTCCGCGATCTCGATCGGCGCTGCCGCCCGGCGCGGACTCTGCAGCTTCCTGCTGCCGCAGGTAGGACACTGCGGGCGTCGCGCGACGTAATGCTTGGCAATGACGGCACCGGTCAGGTCGAAGCTTGCGATGTGATCGCGCAGATCGGTACGAAATCCCGAGGCAATCGCTTTTGCGATTTCAACAGCAGCGAAGTGGATGCCGATTTGTCCGACGGCGTCGCCGACCAGGGGCGATACGGCGACCACCTGCGCCGCTCTGCGATCGAGAAATCCCTTGATCTCCCGATTGCGTATCATGCGATCGAACAGGCAAGTCCAGCAGGCGCTCTCGCCCGCCTTGAACACGGGTCCCACCAGCGGAAACACGCCGGACGGCTGCGCCAGCAGCCAGGGCGTCCCATCGCCAAAGCGCTTTCCGTTCAATTCGACGAGCCGCCGGTCAAGATAGTCGTTCGCCAGTGTGATCGTGAGCTTGGGCGACCGCTTGGTGATCCGAACACCGAGCTTGCTCAAGGCCGCGGCAAGTTCGTTGGCGCCTTTGACATCGATGGCTTCGACCCGCACGGGGCAATCGCGGAGATTCTGTTCTGCGACCTCGGGGGGGAGGCCGAAACTCGCCCAATATCCATCGACGGCGCCTGCGAACGCGTGCGGCGCGCCGCTTACGACATATCGGCGCTCCAGCAGCCGCCTGATCGCTTCCTCGATCTTGTCGGCGGGAAAATTCTTTGAGAGCCGCCGAACGATCTCTGGTGCAGCCTTACCATTTTTGCCGATCGCCGCGGCCACCGCACAATAGAGATCACCATGCAGGAAGAATTTGCGGTTCTCGGAGTAGAGGCAGACCACATCGGGAGGAATCACATAAGCGGTAAAGTTCGGCGCGAATCGCAAAATGCCCTTGCGGCTCTGCCTCGCGGTGCGGCTCTTGCCATTGACTGTCATCGGGGCGGCACGCTGATCCTGTTGCAGTCACTTCCGATCGCCGGAGCGCGGCAAACCATGGCATTGCGCGACTTGTGCGCCGCGTTCGGCCACCGGCATTCTGCGAGCAATTTGGATCACACTCGCCCACCGTCGGCAAGCTGATCAGCCAGGCGCGGCGAATGTATAGCGAAAGCAAAAAATTGGCCGGGTCGTTCGGGCGCCCGGCCAATGAAATCGCGACGTGTCGACGCCCAGCGCTAGCACCAGCGGCAGCGGCCCCAGGATGCACAGCAGCCTGCGCATGAGACCAATGGCACGCCTACGCCGATCCAACCAACGCCGCAGCCGCCACATCCACCGCAACCGACACCGCAGCGGCAGCCTCTGCAGGCCCTGCATCCTCCGCAACCCCTGCAGCCTCCGCAACCTCTGGCGCCTCCGCAGCCACGGCAACCACCGCATCCCCGCGCGACCAGCACGCGGCCTCCGACGCTTTCATCGTCGATGAGATTGAGGTGGAAGGTGGCGAGACTGACGTCGGCGAGTTCTTCCTCACTGAGCGTCGTCATATGGCCCGGCGCGAAGTTCGGCCTGTGTTGAACGTCGCCGGTGGGCACGGCGGAGGCATATGCGCTGCCCGCCACCGAAAAAGTCAGACCGGCTAGTCCCAGCGCCGGTACCGCGGCGTTGGTCGTTCGCTTCTTTCTCGAAGCTTGCTTCGCTCGCTGCATGGCCGCATCCTCCCAGTTTGGAAGAAGGATTTCCTAACCGCGATCTTACGCCGAGCGAACGAGGCAGACAAGAATTACGGCATGCACAAAATGCAATAGAGCTCGTTCAGATTGCATTCATCTTCATGAACGATATCGCGCAATTTGGTAGATTACATCGAGAACCCGCGCCCGTGGATTGCAACGGGTTCGGCTTGACGCAGTGCGCAATCGTCGGCCCGCTTGAAGGGGAAATTAGCTTGGTCGATCAACTCGGACGCTTCGCTTGGTATGAGTTGCTGACGACGAACATGTCGGAAGCAGCCGCATTTTATGGCAAGGTCATCGGCTGGGCGGTGGAAGATGCGTCGACTCCGGAATTCGCCTACACGCTGCTTACTGCAGGCGACGCCCCGGCAGTTGGACTCATGCATCTTCCGGAAGAAGGGCTGCGATTGGGAGCGAGGCCGAGATGGGTCGGCTACATCGCCGTCGATGACGTGGATGCGAAAGCCGTGCAGGTCCGCCGTCATGGGGGCGCCATTCTGGTAACGCCGACCGCCAGCAATATTGGCCGAATTTCGGTGGTCGCCGATCCGCAAGGAGCGACGTTTGCACTGGTTTCCGGGCTGACATATGGCCAACGGCAGTCCGGCGGATTGGACGAGCCTGGACGCGTGGGCTGGCACGAGTTGCTGGCTGAAGACCGGAACAAGATCTTCCCGTTTTACGGCGAGCTTCTTGGCTGGCAGAAGGCTCACGCTGAAACCGGGCCGGCCGACCTGTACGAATTGTTTTCGGCGGCCGGCCAGACGATCGGCGGAATGCTCACCAAACTTCCGAGCGTATCGCAACCCTGCTGGCTCTATTACTTCAATGTCGACGACATCGGTGCGGCTGCCAAGCGCGTTGATGCTGGCGGGGGCCGGGTCCTCCAAGGTCCAATCGAGTTGCCCGACGGTTGCTGGATCTTGCGATGTGCCGATCCCCAAGGGGCTCTATTTGCGCTACAGGGACCTTGGGATCAGAAAGGCACTGAGCGACCCTCCGCCTCGGAACTCAATTGGTCCGCCAGGTGGGGTGATGTCGCTTCACAGGGCAAATTGGTCCTTCACAAGACCAAGCGATAGGTCGGAAACGTGTCGACCTTGTCCGCAGCAGAATTATACAGGTATTTAAATTAGGTAGATTGCGCATTTGTATTCTGAATGGTGCACCACGCTTCGCCCTTGCAGGCTTCGCGTGGCGCGGCCGCGAAGCCTGCAAGGGCGAAGCGTGTCCGGCGAAGCTCGAGCAACGCGAAAGCGAAGACGGACTGTTTACAATCACCACACCGCACTGACTCACGATCGGCAGCCGATCCTAGGCTGGCCGGCTCGACAACGCGTCGCTGTCCGAGAGCACAACCGCGGTGATCAAATTAGCGGCCATTGCGCGGACCAAGCCTGACGTCTTCGGCAGTGTCGCGGCCGCCTGACGGGACGTACCGGCCATATTTTGGCCATAGCCCGTTTCTTAAACGCCTGCGCGGGCCATGCCCCGCCTTCGTTATGCGTCGCCTGACCGATGCGGTCGCTTCGCAAGCCAATCGCAGATCATCGCTGCGCTTCCTCCCACAACATGGATGGTCTGCCAACAGCAAGAAGGACTTTGTAATGCGTAAACTTCTCGCCGCTGTGGCGGTTCTTTTGGCGTTCGCTTCAACTGCCGAAGCCCGCGGCCGTCACCATCACCATCGGCACTCTGCACATTCCGGTCGCCCAGCTGCGTGGTGCGGCTGGTTCATGCGCACCCAGGTCGGCAGCGATCCCGGTCCGCAATTCAATCTGGCCCGATCCTGGGCAAGCTACGGCACCAATGCCGGCGGCCCCTCGGTCGGCACCATCGTGGTTTGGCGTCACCACGTCGGCAAGATCGTGGGTCAGGAGAACGGCCAGTGGATCGTGCAGAGCGGCAACGACGGGGATGCCGTGCGCACGCGGCCGCGCTCGCTGGCTGGCGCCATCGCATTTCGAAATGCCTACGCTTCGTTCTAAAGCGCGATGAGATTGGGTCGAATCGTCATCGCGCTTTGGCCTCTTGTTTGAGCATGATCTTTTCGGAAGACCGCTGCGCACTTTTCCGGATGATGCTTTAGGGAACCTCGACGCTTCAGCTGACATGCGAGCTTGCGACAGCCGGGCGGTATACGAACCGTTCATGATCGCACCTTACGCTGCAGCAGGGTTTCGCCCTGAAGCCCTCAGACGGGCGCCGTCATCTGTGTTGACCAGATGGCGGCGCCTTTTTCAGGAGCCAATTGGCTTGCCCCAGAAGTCGAAAAAAGTTGCGACGGCCGCTCAGACTGTTTCTTACTGGTCGGCCGCTTACGTCAGTCTCTGCAATGGCGTGACGGTTTTCGCTGTGACCGGCGGCGTGCTCGGGTTTCTGCTGGTCGCCAAGCACTATCTGTGAACTTCAGCGCTTTCCGAGACTCCTCAGATACGCGCAGAACATGTCGGCCATGGCGTCGGCATAGGTCGCGATCTCGGCGGGCGTTCGCGGGCTCTTGGAAAAATCCTTGCCCACCGTGCTTAGCGTCGTCGTGATCAGATCGCCCGCCGTCGCGCACCGCGCCGGACGCTTTCGGCAACGCCTCGCGCATGAACGCTTCGACGATGCGCTCGCCGGATGCCCGCGCCTCGCGCGCCTCGGGGGCATCGCGATAGAGCGGCGCGGCATCGCTCAGCGCGACGCGTACCGCGGCTTCCTCGCATTCGGAGCGGATGAAGGCGTGCACCAGCGAACGCAGCCGATCCAATGGCGGCCAAGTCGGCGATCAACATTTCCGACGATGCGCTGCTGAAGGAGATGTTCAAGGATTGGGGGACGTTTCAGACCCGGCTGGCGCAAGCCATCGAGAAGAAGTCGCCAAGCGACGTCAGGCAGACGCTCGAGCCCTGGCTGAAGCGCAATCAGGACTTCATGAAGCAGCTGCTCGTCGAAACCCAGGGCAAGGTGGAGAAGCTGCGGCCGCCGGAGGCCCGCTAGAGCACAAGGAGCGCAGATCCGCTTCGGCGGGACCCGCCGCTCAGATCATCGCAGCGACACGTTCCAGGCCAATCAGGCGCGCCAGCGAACGGACCTCGTTCTTCTGATCCTCGCGGAGCTGGAACAGCAGCGGCATCGCCGCCGACTTCAGCTGCTGGACCTCCTCGGAGTCCGGATCGATCGGCATGCTGCCGGATGCGGGATCGCCCTGGCGCTTGGCGTGGATCTTGCGAGCGACGGCGCGCAACGCGGTCTCGACCGCCGGCCAGTAATATTCCTGCGACGACGACAGCTTCAGCCGGTCCTTGATGCCGGCGATCTGGGCGTCGCTCAGCAGCGCGTAGCTCTTCTGCGGCGCCGGCTTGGCGGCTGCCTTGGACTTCGGCGGCGCCGGGGCGACCGGCGCGGGTGCGGGTGCGGGCTCGGTGATCTTCGGCTGAGCCGCATCGACGGGGTCGGTGATCTTCGGCAGGCCGACATCGGCCGGCTCGACGGAGGCATAGGCCTGCCGCACCGTGTCAGTCGCGCCCGGAATCGCGGCTTGGGCCCGCAACAGGAGCGGAGACGGATTGGCGGGAGGCTCAATCGGCTGGGGAGCCTCAAACGAGGCCGCGGCAAGCGTCGTGACGGCGAGCTTGTCCTGCTTGTTGGCACGATTGGCGACCGGTCCATTGTCGGCTTGCGCCGCCGGCAGGCTGTCCCGGCCCAAAATGGCTGTTACCGCGGCGCCTGCGAGGAGGAAGCATGTCAGCGCGGCGAGGGTGATGGCTCTGGTCAAAAACTACTCCATTGCCGGCCGGTGTTACCGCAAACTGCGCGCGAAATGCGGCGGTAGCGTGCCGTGACGGCGCCAAATAGGTGAAATTGTCCCGAAACGGCCGGAAAATCAGGCCGCGACGTCAAGCTCATAGGCTTCCTGGATGTCGGCGACGATCTCATGCGCCGTCCAGAGCGCGCCGGGCTGGACCGTGTGCATGCTGACCGTCCAGTTGGTCCGGCGGGTGCGCGGCGTGCTGACGATGTCGAATTCGACCTGACGGCACAGCGGATGCCGCTGAAGGGCGTAAAACACCCGGGTCCGGAGCTCGTCGAGCGATGCCGGGGTCTTGGAGAGCGCCTCGAAGGCCATGTCGCATTCCCACAAACTGCCGGGCGACCAGCCGTGGCGGCCCGTGACGCTATTGTTGGGACTGGCATGGTTAATGCCGCGTTAAGCGGATGGGCGGGATTTGAGTGCTGCTATTTCGCGAACCAGCGGGCTTTCGAGCACCGGTTGGCGCGAAGGGAACGCGTCAAAGCAGCGACTCTCAGAGCCGCACCCGCGCGCTCGCCGCGTCATACTCCGCGATCGTCTGCGCCACGAGTTCGTCGACGCCGAGCACCCCGGTCACCCCTGAGGTGGAATGACCGCCGCTCCAGATATCGCGCCAGCGTTTGGGCGGCTTTCGCGGGCGCCGATGTCGATGTCCTTGCCGATGTCGATCGCGCCGCGCGCCGGCAGGTCGTCGGGATCGAGACCGGCGGCCTCGATCGACGGCCGCAGCATGTTGGTCTGCAGGCCGGTGAACGCCGTCGTGAGCATGACGTCGTCGGCGGTGGAAGAGACCAGCATCTGCTTGTACCTGCCGTCCGCCATGCTCTCGCGCGTCGCGATGAACTTGGTGCCCATATAGGCGAGGTCGCAGCCGAGCGCCTCTGCGGCGCGGAGCGCGTGGCCGTCGCTGATGCCGCCGGCAAGCACGATCGGTCCATCGAAGAAGCCGCGCACAGCGCGGACGAACACGAACGGATTGAGCCAGCCGGTCTGACCGCCCGCACCCGCAGTGAGCAGCACGAGCCCGTCGGCGCCGGCTGCTGCCGCGCGCTCGGCATGGCGGATCGAGGCGACATCGGCGAACACCAGCGCGCCGGCATCGTGCAGAGGGCCAAGCACCGGCGCGGGCGAGCCGACCGAGGTGATCACAAGCTCGGGCTTGTGCCGCAGCAGCACGGCGAGATCCTGGGCCAGCCGTGTATTGGAGCGATGCACGATCAGGTTCGGGCAAATCGGCGCGGCTGCTTGGCCGCTTGCATCGGCATGTGCCTGCAGGCGGCGCGCGATGTCACCGAGCCAGGCATCGAGCTGTTCCGTCTCACGGCAATTCACCGTCGGAAACGAACCGATCACGCCGTTGCGGCAGGCGGCTACCACCAGCTCGACACCGGAGACCAAGAACATTGGTGCTGCAATCAGCGGCAATCGGAGGCGATTGCGGAAACCCGCGAGAAGATCGGCGGACAAGTTGTTTCTTCCCATCATCATTGTGTTAGCGTTGCCGCCAACATTGGCACGACAAAAGCCAAAGACAAAGGCGGGAGGGACAACCAGATGAGCAATCCGCTCTATGCATTTCCGGCGGTGTGCGACCAGACCCTGCGGGCGCTGGCGCGCTATCCATCGCGCACCGCCTTCGCATGGCCGGGCGGCTCGCTCAGCTATCAGGGCGCGACCGACCTGATCGGACGCATGCAGAGCGTGTTCATGCGGCTCGGCTTTGCGCCCGGCACCCGCGTCGCGCTGCTCACCGCCAACCGCGCCGACAGCTGGTGCGCCGGCGTCGCCGCGCAATTGTCGCGGCTCGCGATCACCTGGCTGCATCCGCTGGGCTCGCTCGACGACCAGCTGTTCCAGATCGAGGATTCCGAAGCGCAGATGCTGATCGTCGACGGCATCACGTTTCGCGATCGCGGCGGCGAGCTTGCGGCGAAGGCGCAGGGCCTGAAGACCGTGTTCACGCTCGGCCCGGCGGATTACGGCGCCGACCTGTTGCAGGTGGCCGAGGGTGCCGGCAGCGCAAGCGCGAAAAACTTCGCCCGCGAGGACGACATCTCGACCTTGAACTACACCGGCGGCACGACCGGCAAATCCAAGGGCGCGCTGCGTTATCACCGCGAATATGGCGGCTTCGCCGCCGCCATCCTCGCCGACTTCGAGATCCCGGAGACGCCGCGCTACCTCACGGTGGCCCCCATCAGCCATGTCGCGGGTACAAAAGTGCTGCCGACGCTGATGCGCGGCGGCACCGTGCACATGCTCAAAGGTTTCGACCCGGAGACCGTGTTCACGACCATCGCGCGCGAGAGGATCAACTTCACGCTGTTCGTGCCGACCATGATCTATGTGATGCTGGATCATCCCGCGCTCGACAGGACCGACCTCTCCTCGCTTGAGCTCCTGCTCTACGGCGCGTCCGCGATGTCGCCGAGCCGGCTGGTCGAAGGCATCGAGCGGATCGGCCCGGTGTTCTCGCAGCTTTATGGCCAGACCGAATGCTATCCGGTCTCGGTGCTGCGCAAGGCGGATCATGACCCGAAGACACCGGACCTGTTCCTGTCCTGCGGCTTCCCGATCGCCGCCTGCCAGGTCAAGATCCTCGATCAGGACGACGAGGAGGTCGCGACCGGCGAGGCCGGCGAGATCTGCGTGCGCGCCACGCATGTGATGGCCGAATACTGGAAACGGCCCGACATCACGGCGGAGACGCTGAAGAGCGGCTGGCTGCACACCGGCGACATCGCGCGCATGGACGAGCGCGGCTACATGTTCATCCTCGACCGCAAGAAGGACATGATCGTCTCCGGCGGCTTCAACATTTTTCCGCGCGAGGTCGAGGATGTGCTGTCGCAACATGCCGACGTCGCGATGGTCGCCGTGGTCGGCGTGCCCGACGACAAATGGGGTGAGGCCGTCACCGCCGTCGTGGTCGCGCGCGAGGGCGCTGTGCCCGACGCCGACGAGCTGATCGGGCTGGTGAAGGCGAAGAAGGGCTCGGCGCACGCGCCGAAGCAGATCCAGTTCGTCAAGGAGCTGCCAATGACCGGCGTCGGCAAGGTCGACAAGAAGGTGCTGAAGGCGCGCTTCTGGACCGGCCGCGACCGCTTGGTGGGGTAGGATGCTCGCACGACGATTGCTGGTCCCGTCATCCTGAGAGGTTGTGACGCTTTTGCTCCGCCGTCATTGCGAGGAGCGAAGCGACGAAGCAATCCATCTCTCCGACCTGCCGGGCTATGGATTGCTTCGCTTCGCTCGCAATGACGCGGATGGAGCTGTGCGCACCGTCACCCTGAGGCGCGAGCGGAGCGAGCCTCGAAGGATGCACGGCCCCGATGTTTCAGCTTGCGCTATCTCCGCTTGCGGCAGCAGCCGGGCCGGCGCCCTTCGAGACGCCGCTCGCGGCTCCTCAGGGTGACGGGGACAGAGTGGAAGGCGTGGCGAGACTGTCGGCGCTGGCGGCTGCAGTTTGCCGACCGGCGCCCTGCCCGAGCAACTGATCGAGCCGGTCGCGCAGCTGATCCTGGTGGTAGGGCTTGGCCAGCCGCGGCAGGTCGACCTGGGTGCCGTCGGGCAGTTCGGCATAGCCGGTGGCGAGCAGCACCAGAAGCTGCGGCCGCACCTTGCGCGCAGCGGCGGCGAGTTCGATGCCGGTCATGCCGGGCATCACGTGATCGGTCATCATCAGGTCGATCTCCTGGTCGCTCCTGAGGATCTCGAGCGCCTGCGGTCCGGAATTGACGCCGATCACGCGGTGACCGAGGTCCTCCAGCATTTCCATGGTGGACATCGCGATCAACGGATCATCGTCAACCAGCAGGATCACCGCCGAGCGCTTGACCGTTTGCGCCGCAGGCGCCGGGCTCTCGACTTCCGGCACCGCCGTTGCAACCGGCAGCACCAGCGCAGCCGTGGTGCCCTTGCCGACCGCGCTCGACAGCTCCAGCTCGCCGCCGAGCTGCACGGCGAGCCCATGCACCATCGACAGGCCGAGCCCGGTGCCCTTGCCCACCGGCTTCGACGAGAAGAACGGCTCGATCGCGCGCTTCAGCACGTCCGGCGACATCCCGGTGCCGCTGTCGATCACCGAGAGCTTCAAATAGTCGCCAGGCTGCAGCGCCGGATCATTCTTCGCCTGCCAGGCCGCGAGGCGGATCTCGATCACGCCACCATCCGGCATCGCGTCGCGCGCATTGATCGCAAGGTTGAGGACCGCAAGCTCAAGCTGGTTGCTATCGACGCAGGCGAGCGGCAGCCCCTCGGGAATGTCGAGCCGCAGCATGATGCGCGGTCCGAGCGAGCGCTCGAGCAGATTGCTCATATCGCGCACCAGCGCGCCGAGATCGACCGGCACCGCGCGCAGATCCTGCTGCCGCGCGAATGCCAGCAGCCGCTGCGTCAACGACGCGCCGCGCTCGGCGCCCTGCAATGCGCCGTCGACCAGCCGACGCAGGCGTGGGTCCTCCGGCAAGCGCTTGCGTAGCAGATCGAGATTGCCCATCACCGCCATCAGCAGATTGTTGAAGTCGTGCGCGACGCCGCCGGTGAGCTGGCCGATCGCCTCCATCTTCTGCGCATGGCGGAGCTGTTCCTGCGCCCGCTCGCGCGCGGCGACCTCCTTCATCAGGTCGGCGGTGCGCTGCTCGACCCGCTGCTCCAGCGTCGCGGTGAGTTCGGCGAGTGCGGTGCGCTCGGCGGCGAGCTGCGCCAGCAATGCCTCGCGCTCGATCTCCGCGGTCTTGCGTGCGCTGATGTCGGAGCAGACGCCGACCAGCGAGCGGATGCCGCCGTCGGGCCGCCGCACCGCACGGGCGCGCACGTCAACCCAGTGCTCGGTGCCGTCGGGCCAGATGTTGCGGTATTCGATCTGATAATCCGAGCCGGTGCGCAAGGTTTGTTCGACGATCTCGCTCCGGCGGGCGCGGTCGTCGGGATGCACTGCTTCCAGGAGATTCTGATAGGTGAAGGGATCGCCCGGCCTGCGCCCGAAATAGGTCTTGCAGGTCGGCGACGCCTCGAGCTCGAAATCCGGCAGATGAAGCTCGAGCGCGCCGAGATGACCGGCATTGAGCGCGGTCTGCAGCAGACCCTCGCTCTCGGTCAGATCCTCGAGGATCTGACGGGTCTGGTATTGGCGGCGGCGGCCGCGCACCGTCGCGGCGACCAGGCTTACCAGCGTGGTCGGATGAAACGGCCGCTCGATGAAGGTGACATTGCCGAGCGCCCGGCCGAGCCGCGCTGCTTCGGGATTGCGCTCGGGCCCTCCCTTCTCGCTGATCAGCACGATAGGAAAGTCCGACCATGACGGCTGCTCGTTCAGCCAGTGCGTCAGGCCGGCGAGATCGGCGGCCCTGATCACCTCGTCGGCAATGATGGCAAGGCCCGCCCCGCTTGCGATCTGGCGTTCGAGCTCGGCGAGATCACCGCAGATGTTGGCGTAATAGCCGGCTTCCTTGATCAGGTGGGCAGTCTTGACGGCGTCCCGCTCGCTCGCGGCGAGGATGACCGCGCGTTCCGAGGACGGACCAGGCTTCATCGCGTCTGTCCCTGCGGCGGCCGGGCGTCGACACCGTCCGGCACATCACACAACCGCCGGACGGCCATGGCCACGATGCCGGCGGCGGGATCAATACGCATCATGGGACCCCCTAACGGGAGCGAAACTCGCACGTGCCGCCAACCGTTCCCGGGAAGCGGAGTTATTTTTGCCGCAGGGGCAGCCGGTTGGCGCGGCTCCCGCACCGCGAATCGGTGAAACAACCCCTTGCACAGTAGACGTGATCGGTCTTCGCCAGCCCCTGAAACGGGGGAAGGTCGGGATTGGGGTCAGCTGATCCCCACCCGCTTTGCTCTGGCGAGCAAAGCCACCTCCCCTTTTTCGAGGGGAGGTGGAAGAAGCGCAGCGCGTCCTAGCGCCGCTCGATGACCAGGCTCTGGACCGCCTGGCCGAAATAGCCGCGCTGATCGGCGAGCCGCGACATTGCAAGCCCGGCGCCGTCGGGCCCGATCCAGGACTGGCCGTCGAGCAGGATCCAGTCGCCGACCGGCTCGCGCGCCAGGCTCACCGAGAGATCAGCGTTGATGAAGGTCCATTGGCTGAAATCGAGCGCCGGCGAGGTGCCGTTGGAGAAGTCCGAGGCAACCACTGCCCGCATCGCCTGCGAGACGGCGGCGCCCGCAATCAGCGGGCGGTCGACGCGGAACCATATCGCGCCAGGTCCCGTCACGCCGAAGCGGCCGCGCGCGGCCCGCATCGAGATGCATTTCACGAACGGACTGTTCGCAAGATTGCCCGGCTCGATCATACTTTCGTCGGGGCCCGGCAGATCGACGGCAAGCGCTGTGATGTCAGGCGGCAATTCGGCCGTCTGTTGCTTGATCTTGAGCACGGTGGCCGAAACCACGAGAACGCCGTCGGCAAGCAGCCTGACGCCACAGAGCTGGATCTTGCGGCCGTCGCGCAGGATCTCGCTCGAAACGGTCAGCGGCGCCACCGGCACCGGGCGCATCAGGTCGATGGTGACGCGCGCGATCCGCATCGGCACCGGCGTCGGAAGGGCTTCGGCCGCCCACACCACCAGCGCTGCCGGTGCGGAGCCATGCTGCATCCGCGGATCCCACGGACCCGCGGCGTCGGGACTGGTGACGACGCGGTCGCCGTCGACGCGAAAGATCGGTTCCATCACAGCATGATCCGGAAAAGTGGGACGCGGTTTTCCCCGCGACAAACGCGAAGCGTTTGCGCGTGGATCATGCCGAAATGAAGAGCTGAAGCGCGATGATGATTCATCGTGATCTCATCGTGCTTCAGGCAAGCACCGGATCGACCGCGTCCTCATACTCTTTCCTGAACCGGGCGATCAGCTCGGCCGCAGGCACCACCTTGGAGATGCTGCCGACGCCCTGGCCCGAGCCCCAGATCTCCTTCCAGGCCTTCGGCTTGGCGCGCTCGCCGGACGTATCGGTGCCGAAGCTCATCTTGGAAGGATCGGAGGTCGGCAGGTTTTCCGGATCCATGCCGGCCGCGACGATCGACGGCTTCAGATAATTGCCGTGCACGCCGGTGAACAGGTTGGAGTAGACGATGTCCTCGGCGGACGAATTGGTGATCATGTCCTTGTAGCCCTCGACCGCGTTTGCCTCCTTGGTCGCGATGAAGGCCGAGCCGATATAGGCGAAGTCAGCACCGATGATGCGCGCGGCGCGGATGGCGCGGCCGTTGGAGATGGTGCCCGACAGCGCGATTGGCCCGTCGAACCATTGCCGCGTCTCCGCCACGAACGGGAACGGCGACAGCGTGCCGGCATGACCGCCGGCGCCGGCCGCGACCAGGATCAGGCCGTCGGCGCCCTTCTCGATCGCCTTGTGCGCGAACTTCTGGTTGATCACGTCGTGGAAGACGATACCGCCCCAGCCGTGGACGGCCTGGTTGAGCTCCTCGCGCGCGCCGAGCGAGGAGATGATCATCGGCACCTTGTGCTTCTCGCAAAGCGCCATGTCGTGATCGAGCCGGTTGTTCGACTTGTGCACGATCTGGTTCACCGCGAACGGCGCCGACGGCCGTTCCGGATGCGCCTTGTCATAGGCGGCGAGCTCTTCCTTGATCCGGTACAGCCATTCGTCGAGCAACTCCGGCGGCCGCGCGTTCAACGCCGGAAACGAGCCGACCACGCCGGCCTTGCACTGCGCGATAACGAGGTCGGGCACGGAGATGATGAACAGCGGCGCCCCGATCACGGGAAGAGACAGGCGGCCCTTGAACAGAGCAGGCATGGACATTTGGAGCGGATCCTCAAGCGTTGGTCGTTGGTTGGTCTCGAATGCTGATCGTCATACCAACAAGGCAATCTTTCCAGTGTCAAGGATTGCGTTTTGGCGCTGCAAAAGGATGACAAATCCTCATCCTGAAACCGTGTTTTCGCGGGCGCCTGGCATCCCAGACGCAAAGCCTGGCCGCCGCTATTGGCAGACCGCCCGTGTCACGAAATTTTCCGTCCTGCAGTCGTTCGGGCCGCGCTTGTGGCCCGGCAGATAGACCAGCGGCGAGCATTTCTCGGAGGCGTCGGTATCGATGCCCTTACCTTCCCGAAACCCCTTGCTCTGGCACAGCCGGTCGGCGCCGATCTTGCAGTCCGGCGCACCGTTCGAGGCCACCACGCAGGCCGCGCGTCCGGTCACCACCGTCGAGGGGCGCGCGATGTTCGACAAATCGTTGATGGTCTCGCCGGGGCTCTTCAGCGGCGGCAGCGCCGATTTCGACTTCTCGAACAGCTTTCCGATTTCGTTGATCAGCCCGGGATTCTCGCGCTCGACCGGCGCCGGCGGCAGCTCGATCTGCTGCTGCCGGGATTCAACGGGCTGCGGCGACGGCGACTGCACGCTGAGCGCGGGCGGCGCGGATTGCGCCCATCCTCCGTCGACCGCAGGCAGCGCCATCGACAGTGCAAGGCCCGCCATCGCAACGCGCGCCCTGGCGGGATTGAGTCTCGCAGGATTCACCGGTCGTCGATTCCATCGGCCATCGCAGCGAGCGTAGTCCGAAGCCGTCCGTGGACAAAGACGCGAACGACTAGAACTTTGGTCAGATCAGCTTGAATGCGACAACAAAGCCCAGCACCAGCACGATCGCGCCGATCGCGACCCACAGGCCGAGCCGCTTCTCGAGCTCGGCGCGGATGAAATCGCCATAGCGGTTGAGCAGCACCGCGACGAAGAAGAAGCGGCCGCCGCGCGCGACGATCGAGCACAGGATGAACAGCCAGATGTTGTAGCCGGCAAAGCCCGAAGTGATCGTCACGAGCTTGTAGGGGATCGGCGTCAGTCCCTTCAGCAGGATGATCACGGCGCCCCATTCGGCGTAGGAAGCGCGGAACGCGTCGACCTTGTCGGAGAGGCCGTAGAGATGGATCAGCCACTGCCCGAGCGAGTCGTAGAGCAGTGCGCCGATCGCATAGCCGAGCACGCCGCCGGCAACCGACGCCACCGTGCAGACCGCGGCGAACCACCACGCCCGCTTCGGCCGCGCCAGCGACATCGGCAGCAGCATGATGTCGGGAGGGATCGGGAAGAAGGAGCTCTCGGCGAAGGCGACGGCCGCGAGAATCCACAGCGCATAGGGCCTGTCGGCCGCCTCGACGCACCAGTCGTAAATCCGTTTCAACATGGGCGCGATGAACCATCATGGAGCGGATTTGTCCATGCCGGGATTGAGCTGAATCTGGTTGATTTACGGCTACCGTTTGCGCAGCCGGTTCTCCAGCGCGACAATTCGGCGCCGAACCACCGGGACCGGCGCGGGTTTGGGCAGCTTGACCGGCGACTTCGGCAGCTTCTCGGCGATCCCGAGCAGCCGCTCGCGCCGCTCCATCTCGCGCCAGACATCCTCCGGCTTCACGCCGGCCGACGCCCAGAGAACGGCGAGATTGTAGAACAGGTCGGCGCTTTCGCGAATGACGGCATCCGACTTGCCGCTGACGGCGTCGATCACCACTTCGATCGCTTCCTCGGCGAGCTTCTTGGCCATCTTGGCCGGGCCGCGCTGGAACAGCCGTGCCGTGCGCGACGTAGCCGGATCAAGATCCTTGGCCGCGATCACCGCCTGGTAAAGCCGCTCGATCGAATCACTCATGCTTCGAGCCTAATCGAAACGCGTCGCCAGCGTGTTAACGGCGACGACGAAAAAATCCACCGGCCCGCGGCCGGTGGATTGTATGCTTTGTGACAGTTCTGAGAACCGCCGACGGCCGTCAGTACGGCTGATACGGCAGTTGCGAGCGGCGCCCGTAATAGCCGCGGTAACCATAGTACGGTCCGCCGCCGTAATAGACCGGGCCGCCACCATAGTAGACGGGACCACCGTAGTAGCCCGGGCCACCATAGTAGCCGTAGGAGTCGTAATAGTCGCGGCGGCTCTGGGCAGCGGCGATCGCGAGGCCCGTGCCGACGATCCCGGCGAACGCAGCCGCGGCCGCTGCGCCGCCACCGCCATAGTAGCGACGGCGGGCACTGATGTCGGTCGCGCCGCTCGTGCCTTGTGACGTCGTCACAGCGGTCGCCTTGCCTGTCGAAGCAGAGCCTGCGAACGCCATCGTCGGCTCGACGGCCGTCAACGCCACCGCGGCAACCGTTGCCAATGTGGCTGCGCGGCCAATGGACGAAAAAACACCTTTTCGCGCAAACATTGCAGTCATCCTTTGTGGAAGCCGGCCCGACGGGCCTTGGTTAGCTAACCCACTGCCTCCAGATTAGGTTCCCCAAACCGAATGCAAGCTGAACGACCTGAGGTGAAAACATGGCAAGCCGAAGCCTGGCAGTCATCGACCGTTCACCTTGCCCGGGCAAAATGCCTGCAAATAACGCTTGAAATTGACGCTTGCTCTGGCGCATTCGATGTCATGAAGCAGGCGCGCCGGCGCGGCACTTTGTCTCGCCTCCCGGATGTCATGATGCAGGTAAGTCGGACCACCGTTCTCCGCTGGATACTGGCCGGCATGATCGGCCTCGCGGGGGGCGTGTGGCCGGCATTGACGCCGCTGCGCGCCAGCGATCTGCCACCGCCGCTCACCATCCAGTTCACGCTCGACCGTCCGCTTGATGCCGCCGCAGCGCCATTCGTGATGGCGTCGACCGGCGGCCTGTTCAGCGCCGAGGGCCTCAGCGTCGGCACCAACGTCGCGACCAGCTCGGCGGATGCCATCGCACGCGTCGCCGACGGCTCGAGCGATTTCGCCCTCGTCGACATCAACTCGCTGATCCGCTTTCGCGACAAGCCTGGTGCTGCTCCCGTCAAGGCGGTGTTCGTGCTGTTCAACCAGGCGCCTTATGCGATCATCGCGCGCAAGAGCCGCGGCATCAGGACGCTGACCGACATGCAGGACAAGAGCCTCGGCGTCGCCGAGGGCGACCTCTCGATCCGGCTGTGGCCCGCGGTCGCGAAGCAGAACGGCATCAAGCTGTCGAGCGTGAAGCAGAGCACGATCAGCGCCGCGGTGCGCGAGCCGATGCTCTCCGCCGGCCAGGTCGATGCCGTTACCGGCTTCTCCTATCTCTCGGCGATCAATTTGCGCGATCGCGGCGTGCCCACCGACGATCTCGCGGTGCTGCGCTTCGCCGACTATGGCTGCGAGGCCTACGGCTTTGCCGTGATCGTCAGCCCGCGCCTTGCCGCCGCGAAGCCGGATGCGGTGAAAGGATTCGTGCGCGCGGCGATCGGCGGCACCAACCTCGCGATCAAGGATCCGGCCCGCGCCGCCGGCGAGGTCGCGAGCCGGATGGATGGCGGCTCGCGCGATCTGGAGCTCGAGCGGCTGAACGCCATCATCCGCGACAACATCCTGACCAGCGAGGTGAAGCGCGACGGCATCGGCGGCATCGAAGCGGAGCGCTTCGAGCGCTCGGTCGACCAGCTCGCCGAGGACTTCAAATTCCAGAAGCGGCCGCACGCCGCCGACATCTTCGACGAGGCTTTCCTGCCGCCGATCGACGGCCGCCTGGTGAATTGAGAGCCGGGTTCGCTCTGCTCGTCATGCCCGGGCTTGACCCCGGGCAGCCACGTCTTCGATCACCGCCTGCAAGAAAGACGTGGATGGCCGGGTCAAGCCCGGCCATGACGGAGTGCGATGCACCGCCGGCCGCTGGCCCCGCATCACGAACCCTGATTAAATTGCATTCTCGCCTGATCGGGCGCCCACCGCTGACGAGTGCCGCCGGCATGTCCATGCTTCGCCTCTATACCCGCGTCCTCGAACTGCTCGGCAAGGAGGCGCGGCTCGGCTGGATCCTGGCCATCGCCAACGTGCTGCTCGCCGGCGCGCAATTCGCCGAGCCGGTGCTGTTCGGCAAGATCGTCGACGTGCTGTCGGGCCGGCCGGTCACCGGGCTGTTCGCGACCTCCTCGGCATGGCCGCTGCTCGTCGCCTGGGCGGCGTTCGGCCTGTTCACGATCGGCTGCAGCGCGATCGTGGCGCTGCAGGCCGACCGGCTGGCGCACCGCCAGCGCCAGGCGGTGCTGACCGATTATTTCGAGCACATCCTGCAGCTGCCGCTGACCTTCCATTCCGGCACCCATTCCGGGCGGCTGATGAAGGTGATGCTGAACGGCACCGACGCGCTGTGGCGGCTCTGGCTCGGCTTCTTCCGCGAGCATTTCGCCGCGATCATGTCGCTGATCGTGCTGCTGCCGCTTTCGCTCTACATCAACTGGCGGCTGGCGGTCCTGCTGTTCGGGCTCTGCGTCGTGTTCACCGTGCTGACCACGCTGGTGGTGCGCAAGACCTACGGCATGCAGAGCGAGGTCGAGGCCTATTACAGCGACCTCTCGGCGCGCGCCTCGGACGCGCTCGGCAATGTCGCGCTGGTGCAGAGCTTCGTGCGGATCGATTCCGAGGTGCAGGGCCTGCGCTACGTCGCCGACAAGCTGCTCGCGGTGCAGATGCCGGTGCTGTCATGGTGGGCACTGGTCACCGTGATCACGCGCGCCTCGACCACGATCACGGTGCTCGCGATCTTCACCGTCGGCATCGCGCTGCATAACCAGGACCTCACCACGGTCGGCGAGATCGTGATGTTCGTCTCGTTCGCCACCATGCTGATCCAGAAGCTCGAGCAGGTGGTCAGCTTCATCAACAACGTGTTCATGGAAGCGCCGCGCCTGCAGGAGTTCTTCGACGTGCTCGATGCGGTGCCGGCGGTGCGCGACCGGCCCGGCGCGGTCGATCCCGGACGGCTGTCCGGCCTCGTCGAGTTCGACGACGTCTCATTCTCCTATGACGGCAAGCGGCCGGCGATCGAGGATCTCAGCTTCACCGCCTTGCCGGGCCAGACCATCGCGCTGGTCGGCTCGACCGGCGCCGGCAAATCCACCGCGATCGCGCTGCTGCATCGCGCGTTCGATCCGCAATCGGGCATCATCAGGATCGACGGTATGGACATACGCGCGCTGAAGCTGACGGCGCTGCGGCGAAACATCGGCGTGGTGTTCCAGGAGGCGCTGCTGTTCAACCGCTCGCTCGCCGACAATCTGCGCGTCGGCAAGCCCGACGCCACCGACGAGGAGATGCGCACCGCCGCGGCGCGCGCGCAGGCGCTGGATTTCATCGAGCGCAGCGAAAAGAAGTTCGATACCCATGCCGGCGAACGCGGCCGCATGCTGTCCGGCGGCGAACGCCAGCGGCTGTCGATCGCGCGTGCGCTGCTGAAGGATCCGCCGATCCTGATCCTCGACGAGGCCACCAGCGCCCTCGACGCCGTCACCGAGGCCAAGGTGAATGCCGCTCTCGACGAAGTGATGAAGGGCCGTACGACCTTCGTGATCGCGCACCGCCTGTCCACCATCCGCCACGCCACCCGCATCCTGCTGTTCGACCAGGGACGGGTGATCGAAAGCGGAACTTTCGATGAACTGGTGGCGAAAGGCGGGCGTTTTGCCGAACTGGCGCGGGCCCAGTTCATGGTCCAGGAACAGGCGCGCGCCGGCATCGAGACACCATAATTCCTGCCTTTCCAATTGAGGCGGCTGCCGAAATTCAGCCGATTTCGTCCACGATATAATTCCCCGGCCTCTGTTCTCTGCTGGCAAGCCGGTATAGGGTTTGCATCGCCGCAATGCGGCGCCGGACACGCTTGAAACCCGTACGTCACAATCGCAAGACCTCCTTTTTTCAAGGCGGGTCTCAAAGGACCGGAACCGGATTCGTGCACCTTCCTCGCCCGTCATTGAAATGGATTCTGGTCGTCGCGATGCTCGCCATCGCCGCGCCGCAAATGGCGCAAGCCGAGGCACTGCTGGTTGTCGAGGCCGATTCCGGAAAGGTGCTGCAGGCCGACAATGCGACGATGCCGTGGTACCCGGCTTCGCTCAGCAAGATGATGACGGCCTATGTGACGCTGAAGGCGGTCAAGGACGGCCGCGTCTCGCTCGACACGCTGCTCACGGTGTCGCCGACCGCGTCGTCGCAGTCGCCATCGAAGATGGGCTTCCGGCCCGGCACCCAGGTCACCGTCGACAACGCGCTGAAGATGATGCTGGTGAAGTCGGCCAACGACATGGCCGTGGTGCTGGCCGAGGGCATCGGCGGTTCGATCGACGGCTTTGCCGGGATGATGAACCAGACCGCGCAAAGGCTCGGCATGACGCAAACGAGCTACGTCAATCCGAACGGCCTGCCCGCCGACGGCCAGATCACCTCGGCGCGCGACATGGCGATCCTCGCCCGCGCCATCATCCGCGACCTGCCGGAATACGAGTATTTCGTCCACATCCCGTCGATCCGCTTCGGCCGCCGCATCACCCAGAACTTCAACAAGCTGATCGGCCGCTATCCCGGCGCCGACGGCTTCAAGACCGGCTTCATCTGCGCCTCCGGCTACAATCTCGTGGCGTCGGCGACGCGCGACGGCAAGCGGCTGATCGCCGTGGTGCTCGGCGCCTCCTCGGGCCGCATGCGCGCGATCCGCGCCGCGCAGCTCCTGGACCGCGGCTTTGCCAACAATGGGATGGCGTGGCTGCGGCCCTCGCTCGGCACCGTCGACAATCTGGTGCCGATCGATTCCACGCCGCCGAACCTGCGCGAGGAGATGTGCGGTCCCAAGCACAAGCGGCCCGCCAGCGACGAGGACGCAGAAGACACCGTCGCCAGCGCCGGAAGCTCCAGCACCAATGGCGACGGCGGCGTCAGCTTCTTCGCCTCGGGCCTGCAGGCTGCGATGCCGACCAAGCCGGCCGACATGCTGGCGCAGCCGGCCGCGGCCTCCGAGCCGGTCGTGGTTTATACGGGGCCGACCAAGACCGGTGCTGCGTTGATCGCCGCGGTCGAGGCCGACACCGAGAAGATGCAGCCGGTCAAGCGCGCCAAGGGCAAGCACAGCCGCGTCGCGGGCAAGAAGCCCGATGCGGCCGATGACGCGAAGGCCGACACCAAGGGTGCCTCCAAGTCGGACAGCAAGCCAGCGGCCAAGCCCGCGCGTCACGCCAACGCCAAGCCGGATGCCGCAGCTGCGAAGACGGCCGCGGCGGACAAGCCCGTCGCCGCAAAGCCTGCCGGCAAGCCGGCGGCGGCAAAGCCCGCCGCCAAGCCCAAGACCGCGGCCGACAAACCCAAGGCTGCCGACAAGCCGAAAGCCGACGCCAAGCCGGCCGGCTAGCAGAGCGCCCGCCCGTCATTTCCGACCGTCATTTCCGACCGTCATTTTCTCCAATGCGTCGATAACGCGCAGCGGCTTGCCATTGGCCGCGGCATCGCTCAATACTGCCTGAAATAACGCGGCCAAAGGTCGGAAAACCCGGAAGCAATCCGGGACATCAGCCAAATTTGAGAGAGGGGATTGACCATCATGGAGCGCATCTGGCTCAAGCATTATCCGGCCGGCGTGCCCGCGGATATCGACGTCACGCAATATTCGTCGCTGGTCGAATTGCTGGAAGAAAGCTTCAAGAAATTCGCCGATCGCAAGGCGTTCATCTGCATGGACAAGGCGATCACCTATCGCGAGCTCGACGGGATGTCGACGGCGCTCGGCGCCTACCTGCAGAGCAAGGGCCTGCAGAAGGGCGCACGGGTCGCGCTGATGA
Organism: Bradyrhizobium sp. BR 1433; assembly: GCF_051547665.1. Taxonomy (NCBI): domain Bacteria; kingdom Pseudomonadati; phylum Pseudomonadota; class Alphaproteobacteria; order Hyphomicrobiales; family Nitrobacteraceae; genus Bradyrhizobium; species Bradyrhizobium sp. BR 1433. The sequence continues at coordinate 6,019,473 of NZ_JBPUGG010000001.1, read as the reverse complement.
TGCCGAACGTGCTGCAATATCCGGTCGCGACCGCCGCCGTGCTGCGCGCCGGCTTTGCCGTGGTCAACGTCAATCCGCTCTACACCCCGCGCGAGCTCGAGCACCAGCTCAAGGATTCCGGCGCCGAGGCGATCATCGTGCTGGAGAACTTTGCCACCACTGTGCAGAAGGTGCTTCCCAATACCGCGGTCAAGCACGTGATCGTCGGCAGCATGGGCGACCTGCTCGGCCTCAAGGGCGTGATCGTCAATCTGGTGGTGCGCCGGGTGAAGAAGATGGTGCCGGCCTGGTCGATCCCCGGCGCCGTCGGCTTCAACGAGGCGCTGTCAGCCGGCCGCGCCGCCAAGCTCAACAAACCGACGCTGACGCTCGATGACGTCGCCTTCCTGCAGATACCGGCGGCACCACCGGCGTCTCCAAGGGCGCGACCCTGCTCCACCGCAACATCCTGGCCAACGTGCTGCAGAACGACGCCTGGCTGCAGCCGGCGCTGGCGAAGCCGCCGATCGTCGAACAGATGGTCATCGTCTGCGCGCTGCCGCTCTATCACGTCTTCGCGCTCACCGCCTGCTATCTGCTGGGCATGCGGGCCGGCGGCACCAATCTGCTGATTCCGAATCCGCGCGACATGGCGGGCTTCGTCAAGGAGCTGTCGAAGTACCAGGTCAGCTTCTTCCCGGCGGTCAACACCCTCTACAATGGCCTGCTGAACACGCCCGGATTCGACAAGCTCGACTTCTCCAAGCTGAAGATCGCCAACGGCGGCGGCATGGCGACGCAAAGGCCGGTCGCCGAGAAATGGTTGAAGGTCACGGGCATCTCGTTGTCGGAAGGCTATGGCCTGTCGGAGACGTCGCCGACCCTGACGTGCAATCCTGCCACGATCGAGGAGTTCTCCGGGACGATCGGCCTTCCCGTCCCCTCGACCTGGCTCTCGATCCGCGACGATGACGGCAATGAGTTGCCGATCGGCGAGGCCGGCGAAATCTGCGCCAAGGGCCCGCAGGTGATGGCGGGCTACTGGAACAGGCCGGACGAGACCGCGCGCGTGATGACCGCGGACGGCTATTTCCGCACCGGCGACATCGGCGTGATGGACGAGAAGGGCTACACCAAGATCGTCGATCGCAAGAAGGACATGATCCTGGTCTCCGGCTTCAACGTCTATCCGAACGAGATCGAGGAAGTGATCGCAAGCCACCCGGGCGTGCTCGAATGCGCCGTGATCGGGGTGCCCGATGCGAAGTCCGGCGAAGCGGTGAAGGCCTTCGTGGTCAAGAAGGACCCGAACCTCACCGCCGAGGACATCATCAAGTTCAGCGCCACCCAGCTCACCGCCTACAAGGTGCCGAAGCAGATCGAGTTCAGGACCGACTTGCCGAAGACCAATGTCGGCAAGATCCTGCGTCGCGAGCTGCGCGATGAAGAAGAAGGCCGCGGCTTAAGGCGTGAGTGGACTGACGCTCGATGTCTGACGCAAGCCTCGCGACGCCGGCTGACGTGCTTGGCTTCTGGCGGAATGCCGGCCGCGACCGCTGGTACAAGCACGACGACGCCTTCGATGCCGAGATCCGCAGCCGCTTCCTCGCCACCTGGCAGAAAGCGGCTGCCGGCGAATTGTCGTCATGGGAGGCGAGCGATGAGAGCGCGCTGGCGCTGACCATCGTGCTCGACCAGTTTCCGCGAAACCTGTTTCGAGGCGACGCCAGGACCTTTTCAAGCGATGCACTGGCGCGTGAAGTGGCAAGGCGCGCCATCGACCGCGGCGTCGATGCGCGGACCGCCCCCGTGCTGCGCGAATTCCTCTATCTGCCGTTCGAGCATTCGGAGGACCTCGACGACCAGCAGCGCTGCGTGACGCTGTTCCGGCAATATGACTGCCATCCCGACAACCTGAAATACGCTGAGGACCACGCCGACATCATCCGCCGGTTCGGCCGCTTCCCGCACCGGAACCGCGTGCTGGGCCGGCAGACCACGGCCGAGGAGCAGGCCTTTCTCGACGCCGGCGGGTTTTCCGGCTGATGACGGAACGGTGACCAGAGCCTTTTTCCGTTCCGATTGAATCGGAACGGGGCTCTAGATTCTTGTTTTGACGTGTTTTCTTCACGCGAACCGGCATCCACTTCGCTCGAAAACGCTTTGGCCTCCGGCATTGCCGTTCTTCGGCGAGCCCGTATTGTGCCGTGCTGTAGCCGGGTTTAAGACAGTCCGCTTCACCGAGGGAGAACAACGATGACGATCAATGTTGGCGACAAGCTGCCGGAAGCCAAGTTTCGCGTGATGACCGCCGAGGGTCCGCAGGTCAAAACCACCGACGACATTTTCAAGGGCAAGAAGGTCGCCCTGTTCGCGGTGCCCGGCGCCTACACCGGCACCTGCCACAAGATGCATCTGCCGAGCATCTTCCTCAACGCCTATGCCATGAAGAACAAGGGCGTCGACACCATCGCGATCGTTTCGGTCAACGACGCCTTCGTGATGAACGCCTGGAAGCGCGACACCGACCAGCGCGACGAAGCCGTCTTCCTCGCCGACGGCAATGCCGACTTCGCCAAGGCGATCGGCATGGAGCTCGACGCCTCCGGCAACGGCCTCGGCATCCGCTCCAAGCGCTACTCGATGCTGGTCGAGAACGGCGTGGTGAAGAAGCTCAACCTCGAGCCCGCCCCGGGCAAGGTCGAGGTCTCCGGCGGCGACACGCTGCTCGGTCAGCTGTAAGCCGACGCTTCTTCCCTTCTCCCCTTGTGGGAGAAGGTGGCGCGGATGCAATCCGCGCCGAATGAGGGGTCTCATCCGCGGAGACAGACCCCTCACCCGTCCGCGATGCTGCGCATCGCGTCCACCCTCTCCCACAAGGGGAGAGGGCAAGATCGCCGAAATTTAGGGAATCGTAGGATGGGTAGAGCGCAGCGAAACCCATTGCCTTCGTGCCGTGCATTGAGATGATGGGTTTCGCTGCGCTCTACCCATCCTACGCACCCGACACGCTGCGGCCCTAATTCTTCAACTTCGCCATCGCCACGCCCTCACGCGCCAACTCGTCGGCGCGTTCGTTCTCGGCGTGTCCGGCGTGGCCCTTGATCCAGTGCCAGCGCACCTCATGCGGCTTCAGCGCGGCATCGAGACGCTGCCACAGCTCGACATTCTTGACCGGCTTCTTGTCGGCGGTGCGCCAGCCGTTGCGCTTCCAGCCATGGATCCAACCGGTGATGCCCTGGCGGACATACTGGCTGTCGGTGGTGAGATCGACCACGCAGGGCTTCTTCAGCGCTTCCAGCGCCGAGATCGCCGCCATCAGCTCCATGCGGTTGTTGGTGGTGTGCGCCTCGCCGCCCTTCAATTCCTTCTCGACCTCGCCGAATCTGAGGATCGCGCCCCAGCCGCCCGGCCCCGGATTTCCGGAGCAGGCACCATCGGTGAAAACAGTCACATGCGGCTTTTCGCTCACGCCGCGCACCCGGCCGGCGTGACGCCGTAGTCGTTGATAGCACCGACGCTCTGCTGGAAGCGCAGCTTGCGGACATATTCCAGCGGGTCCTTCGGCTGCACCAGCGCACCTTCGGGCACGTTGAGGAAATCGACCAGGCGCGTCAGCAGGAAGCGCATCGCGGCACCGCGCGCGAGCAGCGGCAGCGCGGCCTCTTCCGCCGCCGACAGCGGCCGCTCGCGGCCGTAGGCGTTGAGCAATGCGCGCGCCTTGGTGACGTTGAAGGAATGATCCGGCTCGAAGCACCAGGCGTTGAGGCAGATCGCGACGTCGTAGGCCAGGATGTCGTTGCAGGCGAACGGGAAGTCGATCAGGCCCGAGAGCCTGTCGCCCAGAAAAAACACGTTGTCGGGAAACAGGTCGGCATGGATGACGCCGACCGGCAGATCGGTCGGCCAGGCGGCTTCGAGATGATCGAGCTCGCGCGCGATGAAATCGTGCAAGCCCGGCTGCACGCTGTCGGCCCGCGCGGCGGCGAGATCGAACAGCGGCCGCCAGCCGGAGACCGACAGCGGATTGTTGCGGACCAGCGGAAAATCGCGGCCGGCAACGTGCATTTTGGCCAGCGCCTCGCCGACGCCGGAGCAATGCGCCACGTTCGGCCGCCGCGGCCACACGCCCTCGAGGAAGTTGATGATCGCGGCGGGCCGGCCGGCGAGCCGGCTAGTGACCTCGCCCTTGCGGTTGCGCGCCGGCTGCGGGCACGACACGCCGCGCTCGGCGAGATGGCCCATCAGCGACAGGAAATACGGCAGGTCGTCCTCCGCCACGCGCTTCTCATAGAGCGTGAGGATGTAGGCGCCCTGGCTGGTGTGCAGCAGGAAGTTCGAATTCTCGACGCCCTCGGCGATGCCCTTGTAGGAGAGCAGTTCGCCGATGTCGTAGCTTTTGAGGAATTCCGCGAGGTCTTCGGCGGCAACGTCGGTGTAGACCGCCATATGGTCTATTCCGCCGCGGCAGCGTCAGGCCGCAGCGAACGCGGCAGCGGGAAGAACTCGTTCTCCTCCGCGGCCGAGACCGTCTCCACGTGCAGTTCATAGCGCTCGGCGAAGGCGCCCATGATCTCCTCGACGATCACTTCCGGCGCAGAGGCGCCCGCGGTGATGCCGAGGCTCGTGATGCCTTCGAACCTGCTCCAGTCGATGTCGCTGGCGCGCTGGGCGAGCACTGCGATCGGACAGCCCTCGCGCTCGGCGACCTCGCGCAGGCGCTGCGAGTTCGACGAGTTCGGCGCGCCGACCACGATCAGGGCGTCGACCACCGGCGCCACCTTCTTGACCGCGAGCTGACGGTTGGTGGTCGCGTAGCAGATGTCTTCCTTGTGCGGACCATTGACGTTCGGGAAGCGCTGCTTGAGCAGCGTCACGATCTCCGCGGTGTCGTCGATCGACAGCGTGGTCTGGGTCACGAAGGCGAGGTTGTTGGGGTCCTTCGGAACAAAGGTCTTGGCGTCCTCGGCGGTCTCGATCAGGGTCACGGCGCCCGCCGGCAGCTGCCCAGCGTGCCGACCACCTCGGGGTGGTGGGAATGGCCGATCAGCAGGATCTCGCGGCCGCGCTTGAAATGGATCGCCGCCTCGCGGTGGACCTTGGTCACCAGCGGGCAGGTCGCGTCCAGCGAGAAGAAATTGCGGGATTTGGCCTCGGCGGGAACCGATTTCGGAACGCCGTGGGCCGAAAACACCACCGGCGCGTTGGTATCGTCGGGAATTTCGGCCAATTCCTCGACGAAAATGGCGCCTTTGGTCTTCAGGCTGTCGACCACATACTTGTTATGGACGATTTCGTGCCGGACATAGACCGGCGCACCATAAATGGTGAGGGCACGTTCGACCGTGTCGATGGCACGGACCACCCCGGCACAAAAGCCGCGGGGGGAGCAAAGCACGATTCTAAGGTCGGGTTTTTTGACTGACATCGGGCTGTCTCGGGGCAATCTCGGGACCGAATCACCCCTCGCCGGCGGGCGGGGAACGGCCAATTTGAGTAAGGACTTGGGACTGCTTTCGGGCGCTGTCAAGGCGATTTTGCTGGCCCATTGCGCCATTCCCCCCGGAGGGCTTATATAGGCCCTATAATTCCCGTCATCGCCGATGACTACCAGCTTCGCCTCGACAGAGGTGGGCGAAGCACAAAGGAGATTTGCCATGAGCAACGCACCGCTGATGCCGAAGGCGACTGCCGTGTGGTTGGTCGACAATACCGCTCTGACCTTCGATCAGGTGGCCGATTTTACCAAAATGCACCCCCTCGAGGTCCGCGCCATCGCCGACGGCGACGCCGCCCAGGGCATCAAGGGGATGGACCCGATTTCCAACGGCCAGCTGACCCGCGAGGAGATCGAGCGCGGCGAGCGCGACCAGAACTACCGCCTCAGGCTCCAGGAGAGCAAGGTGGTGCTGCCCTCCGCCGCCAAGAAGAAGGGCCCGCGCTACACCCCGGTGTCGCGCCGCCATGAGCGTCCGAGCGCGATCCTCTGGCTGGTGCGCAACCATCCCGAGCTGAAGGACGCCCAGATCATGCGTCTGGTCGGCACCACCAAGACCACGATCGCCAGCGTACGCGACCGCACCCACTGGAACGCCTCGACCCTGACCCCGATGGACCCGGTGACGCTCGGCCTGTGCTCGCAGATCGAGCTCGATTTCGAGGTGCAGCGCGCCGCCAAGGAGAAGCCGACCACCACGGTCTACGGCGGCGCCACGCTGCTGCCGGCCTCCGAGACCACGCGCAAGGACGAGCTGGACGACCAGCCGATCGAGCGCCACGACGATCTCAACGTCGATGCCGTGTTCGCCAAGCTGAAGACGATCGGCGGCAAGAAGCCCGCCGACGAGGAAGAGTAAGCGCGGATCGCGCAACTCGAAGCGCAAAATACGAAACGCGGCAGGGCAACCTGCCGCGTTTTTGCTTGGATGCGCATGCGATGGGCGTGACCGCGGCCGTCGGCGCGGCTCAATGCCGGTCGGGATTGTTCATCATGTATTCGCCGAGATCGCGCTGCCGCCGATCGGTGCGGGCTTCGGCGTTCTGGCGCTGCACGTCGCGGTTCTTGCGGCAGGCGACGTAATCAGGCGAGCCGACCGCCACCTTGCCGCCGGCCTGGCAGTACTGGTCGTCGTCGCCCATGCTCTCCGCGATCGGCGATCGGCCGCGCTCAAGACAGCCCGCAAGCAGCGGCAGGGCGAGCAGCAAGGCGAGTGGCGCGCGTGCGGAAATGGATCGCATCCGTGGGTCCGTATCTCGTGGCATATGACAGGGAGGCCGGGATGACCCGGCAATCCATCAAAATCAAGGCCGTTTTGCTTCCGAATGCGGAAGTCTTGTTCCACAGGTGCCGACCTCAGGCGCGGGAGGTGCCAGCACTCCCTCGCCCCGCTCCTGCGGGGTCGAGACGAGCGAAGCTCGCTCTTAGAGGGTTGGGGCGAGGGGCCGCCTCCGCAGAATGAATGCAGCGAGCGTGCGGAGCCCCCCTCACCCGGATCGCATTGCGATGCGATCCGGCCTCTCCCCGCAAGCGGGGCGAGGCAACAAGAGCTACGCCTTCCCCTTCAGCGCTTCGCCGATTTCGTCGAGCACCTTCGGATCCTCGATCGTCGCCGGCATGGTCCAGGGCTCGCCATCGGCGATCTTCTTGATGGTACCGCGCAGGATCTTGCCGGAACGGGTCTTCGGCAGCCGCGCCACCGTGATCGCGAGCTTGAACGCGGCGACCGGCCCGAGCTTGTCGCGCACCAGCGCCACGACGTCCTTCTCGACCTCGGCGGGCTGCTTGGTCACGCCGGCCTTCAGTACCAGGAAGCCGCACGGCACCTCGCCCTTGATCGCGTCCTTGACGCCGAGCACGGCGCATTCGGCAACGTCGGGATGCGAGGCGAGGATCTCCTCCATGCCGCCGGTGGAGAGCCGGTGGCCGGCGACATTGATGATGTCATCGGTGCGGCCCATCACCCAGACATAGCCGTCCTCATCCTTGTAGCCGGCATCCGAGGTCTTGTAGTAGCCGGGGAATTCCGAGAGATAGGCGTCCCTGAAGCGATCGTCCTGCTGCCACAGCGTCGGCAGGCAGCCCGGCGGCATCGGCAGCTTGATGACGATCGAGCCCATCGTGCCCGACGCCACCGGCTTCGCCGCCTCGTCGACGATGTCGACCTGATAGCCCGGCATCGGCACCGTGGGCGAGCCGTGCTTGACCGGCAGCTGGCCGAGCCCGACCGGATTGCCGGCGATGCACCAGCCGGTCTCGGTCTGCCACCAGTGGTCGATGACCGGCACCTTCAGCTGCTGCTCGGCCCACTCCACCGTCGGCGGATCGGCGCGCTCGCCGGCGAGGAACAGGGTGCGGAAGCTGGAGAGATCGTAATTCCGGATGAACTTGCCTTCGGGGTCTTCCTTCTTGATCGCGCGGAACGCGGTCGGCGCGGTGAAGAAGGCGACCGCCTTGTGCTCGCTTATCACGCGCCAGAACGCGCCGGCATCCGGCGTGCCGACCGGCTTGCCCTCGTACATGATGGTGGTCGCGCCGTGGATCAGCGGGCCATAGACGATGTAGGAATGGCCGACCACCCAGCCGATGTCGGAGCCGCACCACCAGATCTCGCCGGGCTTCACGCCGTAGAGATTGTGCATCGACCATTTCAGCGCGACGAGGTGCCCGCCATTGTCGCGCACCACGCCCTTCGGGATTCCGGTCGTGCCCGACGTGTAGAGGATGTAGAGCGGATCGGTGGCGGCTACCGGCACGCACGGCGCGGCCTTGCCGGCGTCGAACGCGGCGCGGCGCAGCGTCGCCCAGTCATGGTCGCGGCCCGCGGCGAGCTCGCAAGCCTGCTGCGGCCGCTGCAGGATGATGCAGCTCTCGGGCTTGCTGCCGGCAAGGCGGATCGCCTCGTCGAGCAGCGGCTTGTATTGCACGATGCGCCCGGGCTCGATGCCGCAGCTCGCCGAGAAGATCAGCTTCGGCTTGGCGTCATCGATGCGGGTCGCAAGCTCCTTGGCCGCGAAGCCGCCGAACACCACGCTGTGCACCGCGCCGATCCGCGCGCAGGCGAGCATCGCGACGACGGCCTCCGGCACCATCGGCATATAGAGGATGACGCGATCGCCCTTCGCCACGCCGAAATCCTGCATCACCGCAGCCAGCGTCTGCACCTCCTCCAACAATTCGGAATAGGTGAACTTGGTGATCGTGTTGGTGAGCGGCGAATCGTGGATCAGCGCGACCTGGCTGGCGCGGCCGCCGGCGACATGGCGATCCAGCGCGTTGTAGCAGGTGTTGACCACGGCGCCCGCGAACCAGCGCCCATAGGCGCCCACGGAGGGATCGAAGATCTTATTGGCCGGCTCGATCCAGTCGATCTCGCGCGCCGCTTCCGCCCAAAAGCCCTCGGGGTCCCGGAGCGAGCGGGCATACACCTCATGATACCGGCTCTGCTGGATATTCATCGCGTTTCTCCCTCGCGCGGTCGCGCGTCATTTGCCGACCATTGTCACGGGAAGTGGCGCCGTTTCAAGCCGAAATGACCGCGACCTTCGGCCGGGTCGGAGCAAAGCGTTTTCGAGCGAAGTGGGTCCCGGTTCGCGTGAAGAAAACGCGTCAAAACAAGAATCTCAGAGCTCATTCCGCTTCGATCGGAACGGAGCACTGGTAGCCGTCGACGCCGTTGATCCGCTGCAGCCGCTCGCGCATCGCCCTTTCCAGGTCGTAGCCCGGCTTGCCGAAATCGGCATTGCGGTGGGCGATGAACTGATCCTGCGCGCGCTGCAGCTCGCGCGCCTGGCGCGGATTCTGCGTCTCGCGCACCGTGCGGAAGGTGGATGCGACGATCTCGCGATCGAGGTCGGCAAGCGTGGGATTGGCGCAGATTGCCTTCTCCACCGGCCGGCGCGCCTTGCGGCAATCGAAGCTCGGCTTGCCGGCGACCGCCATCATGGCGCCGATCCGCTCCAGCTCCAGCGACAGCGATTTGTAGTTGACCCTGGCGGCGGCGTGATTGGGGTCGAGCTTGACGGCAGCACCAAAATCCAGGATCGCCTTCGGCCGGTCGCCCTTGCGGCGCCACAGTTCGCCGCGCGCATTATGCGCATCGGCGAGCGATGGGTCGAGCTTGAGCACGGTGTCATAGTCCGCGATCGCGCGATCGATCATCTGCTTGCGGTCATAGGCGCCCGCCCGCGCCATCAGCGCCTTGACGCGATCGGGCCTCGTCGCCTTCTCATTGTCGATCAGCGCGCCGCAGACATCGATGATCTTGTCGTCATCGGCGGCCGCTGCCGCCGCGATGCAGGGGCCGGCGTTGGCCTGCACATCCTCGCCCGGTTCGCTGCCGGTGGCGCGCGCAACGCCCGTCATCAGCGCGCCCGACAGGCCGACACAGACCAGCATCGCGGCCAGATTTGCAGGTTTGCGTCGCATCCCGATCGCCGACAAGACATCCCTCTCTTGCGCCCGAACCGCCGGCCCCTGATGGCCGGCAGCGCGCCATTTGCCGCAAAACCACACGCTGGATTATACGTCAATTGCGACGATCGGCTGCATCGGGGGTTCGGCTTGCTCACATTCGAATGGATCATCGGGCTGTTGCTCGCGGCGGTGGCGCTATCGGCGTTGGCGCGGCGGATCAAGGTGCCCTACCCGACCTTCCTGGCGCTCGGCGGCGTGCTGCTGACGCTGCTGCCGTGGGCCCCGACCTGGGCGCTGGAACCGAAACTGGCGCTGGCGCTGTTCGTCGCGCCGGTGCTGCTCGACGCCGCGTTCGACACTTCGCTGCGCGATCTCCGCAACAACTGGCTGCCGGTGTCGACGCTGGTGGTGGTCGCGGTCGGCGTCACGACGGCGGCGGTTGCGGTGGTCGCGCATTGGCTGCGCCCGGACATGCCGTGGGCGGTTGCGATCGCGCTCGGCGCCATCGTGGCGCCGCCGGATGCGGCCGCGGCCACCGCGATCCTGCGCCAGGTCAACCTGCCCTACCGGATCCAGAAGATCCTCGAAGGCGAAAGCCTGCTCAACGATGCCAGCGCGCTGTTGATCTATCGTGTCGCGGTCGGCCTCGTCGCCGCCGAGCACATGAAGATCCGCGAGTTCGTGCCGTCCATCACGATTGCGCTGGTCGGCAGCCTCGCCGCCGGCTTCCTGTTCGCGCAAGTCTGGATGATGATTACGCGTCGCATCACCGAGGCGCCGAGCGCGATCATCACGCAGTTCGGCGGCACTTTCATGGTGTGGATCATTGCCGAGCATCTCGGGCTGTCCGGCATCCTCACCATCATCGCCTATGCGATCACCATCTCGCGGACCGCGCCGGCCCGCACATCGGCGCGGCTGCGCGTGTCGTCCTACGCGGTGTGGGAAACCGTCGTGTTCGTGCTCAACGTGCTCGCCTTCATGCTGATCGGCCTGCAGTTGCGCCCGATCTGGTCCGGGCTCGACGACGAGGTGCGGTGGAAGTATTGCAGCTTTGCCGCCGCGATCCTCGCCGTCGTGATCCTCGCCCGCATCCTCTGGGTAATGCCCTACGGCGCGCTGCTGCGCACACTGAAGACGCGCAACCTGCTGCCCGCCCACGTGGTGGACGCCGTGCCGACCTTGAAGCGCGGCTTCATCGTGTCCTGGTGCGGCATGCGCGGCATCGTCACGCTGGCGGCGGCGTTTGCGCTGCCTGAATGGTTTCCGTATCGCGATCTGATCCTGCTGACGGCGTTTGCCGTGGTGCTCGGTTCGCTCGTGATCCAGGGGTTGACGCTGCGGCCATTGATCCTGGCGTTGAATTTCGCTGACGACGATCCGGTCGGACGCGAGGCGGCCCATGCCCGCGGCGTGGTGTTTCGCGCCGCGCTCGACGAGATCGACGCCGACCCGTCGGAGGAGGCCGAGATCCTGCGGCTCGAATATCGCGCCGTGCTGCTGCGCGCCGAGAATGATCCCGACGGCGGCCTGACCTCGCGCGAGCTGCCGTCGGATCCGCTGCGCCGCCGCGCCATCGCCGCGGCGCGTCAGGCATTGCTCAATCTGCGCCGCATCGAGGCGATCGGCGACGACGCATTCCATCTGGTCGAGGAAGAGCTCGACCGCGCCGAGCTCAGCGTGGAGGCCTAAAGCGCCATGAGGTTAGGATGAATAGCCGCCGCGACAGCACTGCGCTCCCTCTCCCCGTTCTTTACGGGGAGAGGGTTGGGGTGAGGGGCTGTCTCCGCGTAACCGGCGATAGCTGCATTTGCGGAGAATCCCCTCACCCGGAATGCATCTAGCGATGCATTCCGACCTCTCCCCGCACGCGGGGCGAGGTAAAGCGAAGTTCGCTGCTCAGGCGCCCGACTTCACGCCCCCGACTTGGAGGTGATGCCGCCGTCGACCACGAGCTCGATGCCGGTGACATACTTCGATTCGTCCGACGCCAGGAACAGCGCGGCATTGGCGACGTCCCAGGCGTCGCCCATATGCCCCATCGGCACCTGCGCGTCGCGGGCGCGCCACATCGCCTCGACATCGCCCTTGGCGTAGCTCTGCGCCAGCCCGGCCGAATGCGCGACCATCGGTGTCTTCATCAGTCCGGGCAGGATCGCGTTGACGCGCACATGCTTCGAGGCGAACTCGACCGCGGTCGAGCGCGTCATCTGGTTCATCGCGGCCTTGCTCGCGTTGTAGCTGACATAGGAAATGCCGACATGGCGGATCGAGGCGATCGAGGAGATGTTGATGATCGAGCCGCCGCCCTGCTTGATCATGACGGGAATGACGTGCTTCATCGACAGATAGGCGCTCTTGAGGTCGACCGCGAAGACGCGGTCCCACTCGGCTTCCGCAACTTCCACCACGCTGCCGACCTCGGCGATGCCGACATTGTTGTCGAGCACGTCGATGCGGCCGTAGGCCTTCAGGCAGGCCGCGACCATCGCCTCGACCTCGCCGGCGCGCGAGACATCGGCGGTGAATGCGGCAGCCTTGCCGCCCTCGCCGGTGATGATGCCGACGGTCTCCTCCGCAGCGGCGCCGTTGCGATCGACGCAGAAAACGCTGGCGCCCTCGCGCGCAAAGGTGACGGCGGTCGCCTTGCCATTGCCCCAGCCGGGCCCGATCGAGCCCGCACCGACCACCATCGCAACCTTGCCCTTGAGCCGATCCATCGGTCTTTCTCCCTTGTTGTTCTTGCAGCCGGACCGTAGCCCGGATGAGCGAAGCGATATCCGGGGGCGCTATCCCCGCATATCGCTGCGCTCATGCGGGCTACGGATTCTTGCACACCCTGATCGTCGTGACATTAGCACCGATCGGATGCCCGATAATCTCCGATAAGGTCTGGCAGCGTCCCTCCTGGCACAGGTGCCATTCACCCGCGGCGCCGGAATTGCCGAGCACGACCTCCGCCCTTGGCATCGGCGGGGGCGACCATTGAAACCAGCCATCGACAAGGCGCGCCTCCGGCGGCGGCTCCATGCCGGCGCCGGTGCCCTTGACGCGCGCCTGTTGCAGCGTCAGCCCGGCCGGCGTGACCAGCCAGTCCTCCTGCCACGCGCTCTTCTCGATCGAATGCGTCCAGGCGAGCGTGAACGCCGCAATCGACAGCGCCTTCACGACTCCCGCGGAAGCGAGGCAGAGGCTCAAGCCGCCGCCACCGCATTGCGCGGACGCTGCCGCCATTGCCATAGCACGACAGCAGCAGCGAGCGTGAAGCCCGCTGTATCCGAGAACGGGAAATCGCCGAGCAGGCAGAGCGCGGCGCCGAACGCGACCAGGATCTCGATGAAAGTCAGCCGCGTGAACAGGAAGCCGATCGCGACGATGCCGAACAATCCGATCGCCACCAGCGCCTTGAAGGTCGCCAGCGCCACCGCGCCGTAGAAGCCGAGTTGCGCCTGCATCGGATCCCCGGTCTGCAGCATCAGCGCCGGCGAATAGACGAAGATGAACGGAATGACGTAGCCGGCAAGCGCGATCCGCATCGCCTCCCAGCCGATCTTGTCCGGGTTCTCCTTGGCGATCGGCGCCGCCGCCAGGGCCGCGAGCGCAACCGGCGGCGAGAGGTCGGCCATGATGCCGTAGTAGAACGCAAACATGTGGCTTGCGATCAGCGGCACGCCGAGCTTGGCGAGCGCCGGTGCGGCCAGCGCCGCGGTGATGATGTAGGTCGGGATCGTCGGGATGCCGGTGCCGAGCAGGATCGACAGCAGCATGGTCATGATCAGCGCCAGGAACAGGCTCTTGGCGCCGAGCCCGATGATCCAGCTGCCGAAGATGGTGCCGACGCCGGTCTGCGTCATCATGCCGATGATGGTGCCGACGATGGCGCAGGCCATGCCGACCGTCAGCGCCGATTTGGCGCTGTCGGCGAGCGAGTCGCGGCAGGCTTTCAGGGTGGCGCGGCCGCCGCGGGTGATCGCCGCGATCACGATGAGACCGGCGACGACGCTGGCGACCGGAACGATCTCGATGCCGTGGCGCGACACCGCGGCAACCACCAGCGCGAGGCCGATCCAGAAGATGTAGCGCACGATGGTGTTGGAGAAGCCGAGCGTGATGCTGGCGCCGAGGATCAGCGCGACCGTGAGCGCAAGGCCCATGCTGCCGGCATAGAGCGGCGTGAAGCCCTCGAACAGCATGTAGACCAGCGCCGCGAGCGGCAGCACCAGATACCAGCGCGCCACCAGCGCCTTCCAGGCGCTCGGGATCTCCGAGCGCTTCATGCCGACGAGGCCGTGCTTGCCGGCCTCCAGATGCACCATCCAGAACGCCGAGGCGAAGTAGAGGACCGCCGGGATCACCGCGGCCTTGACAATCTCCGAATAGGGCACGCCGAGCGTCTCGGCCATGATAAAGGCGACCGCGCCCATGACGGGCGGCATGATCTGGCCGCCCATCGAAGCGGTGGCCTCGACGCCGGCGGCGAAGGCGCGGCGATAGCCGAACTTGATCATCAGGGGGATCGTGAACTGGCCGACGGTGACGACGTTGGCGACGCCCGAACCCGAGATCGTGCCCATCATGCCCGAAGCGAACACCGCGACCTTGGCGGGGCCGCCGCGGGTGCGGCCGAACAGGCCGAGCGAGACGTCGGTGAACAGCTGGATCATGCCGGCGCGTTCCAGGAACGAGCCGAACAGGATGAACAGGAAGATGTAGGTCGCCGAGACATAGATCGGCACGCCGTAGAAGCCTTCGGTGCCGAACGAGAGATGGGTGACGATCTGGTCGAAGTCATAGCCGCGGTGATTGAACGGCGACGGCAGATATTGGCCGAAGAACCAGTAGAGCAGACAGGCGCCGCACATCAGCGGCAGCGCCGCCCCCATCAGCCGCCGCGTGCCCTCGAAGATCAGGACCGCGAGCAGCGTGCCGACCGCGAGGTCCATGTTGGTCGGATCGCCATCGCGGGCGATCAGGTCGGCATAGAAGATCCACTGGTAGAGCCCGCAGAGGAACCCGGCGGCGCCGACGATCCAACTCACCGCGCGGCCGAAATCGGTCTTGGCGGTGAAATTGCCGATCAGGCCGAAGGTCAGGAGGATCAGGAAGCCGACATGGACGCCGCGCACCACCTGGCTCGGCAGGTAGTTGAAAGCTGCGACATAGAGCTGGAACACCGCAAAGGCGAGACCGATGGCATAGGCCAAGTGCCCCAGGCGCCCGGGCCGAAGCCTTCCGGAAAGCCATGCTCGAAATTGTCGAATTCAACCTTGATGGGCTGCTCGCCCTCAACCTGCTGCTGCATATGATCAGTCCCCCGCCGTGCCAACGGCGCTTATATCCACTGAGTCCGCCCACCGAAAGCCGGGACAGGAAAAACGCGCCACGTCATTGCGAGCGAAGCGAAGCAATCCATCGCGCCACAAGGGGAGAGATGGATTGCTTCGTCGCTTCGCTCCTCGCAATGACGGCAAGGAGCAGACGTTCCGGCCCTACTTGATAAGGCCCTTCTCCTTGTAATAGCGGATCGCGCCGGGATGCAGCGGCACCGGGCTGCCGGTCGCGGCGGCCTCGAGCTTGATCTCCTTGCCCGCGGCGTGGGCATTGGCGAGCTCCGGCAGCGATTCGTAGACCAGCTTGGTCATCTGATAGGCGAGATCGTCCGACACCGCGCTCGAGGTCACGAGGTAGTTCACGACCGCGGCGGTCGGCACGTCCTTGTCCTGGCCGGTATAGGTGTTCGCCGGGATGATCACGGAGACGAAGGGCGGACCGATCTTGTCGACGGTCTCCTTCGGCACGGCGACCACGGTGATCTCGCTCGAGGTCGAGAGATCCTTCAGCGAGGCGACGCCGAGGCCGGCGGACTGCAGCGTGGCGTTGAGCTGGCGGTTCTTCATCAGATCCACCGATTCGGCGAACGGCAGGTACTCGACCTTGCCGAGATCCTTGTAGCTCATGCCGGCGGCCGCGAGGATCGCGCGCGAGTTGAGCTCGGTGCCGGACTTCGGCGCGCCAACCGACAGGCTCTTGCCCTTGAGATCGGCGAGCGTCTTGATGCCGCTCTCGGCGGTCGCGACGATCTGGATGTAGTTCGGATAGATCGCGCCGATGGTGCGCAGCTTGTCGAGCTTGTTCTTGAAACCGGCCTCGGCGTCGCCTTCCCAGGCGGCTTTGAGCGAATCGCCGAGCGTGAAGGCGATCTCGCCGCGGCCCTGCTGCAGCAGCACCAGGTTCTCGACCGAGGCCTTGGTCGCCTGCACCTGGGTTTTCACGCCGGGGATCTTGTCGCCGTAGATCTTCCCCATCGCGACGCCGAGCGGATAGTAGACGCCGGAGGTGCCGCCGGTGAGCACGTTAATGAACTGCTCGGCCTGTGCGACAGGCGCGGACAAAACGCTGGCTGCCACGATCGCAGCAGCCATCAACTTGGAATTCATGAGTATTATTCTCCCCTTAAGCCGGCCGGAAATTGGCTGGACACCCCCGCCGGGTCAACCCATCCAAATGACGCATGCGCGGCGGAAATCCCCGATAGCAACACCACTTTACCTGCGCAGGAACTCGCCGCCTGCGGCCGGGTTGAGGTGCGCGATCTCGCCGCGAGGTACGATTTGCAGCCGTCCGGGACGACCGTTGGGCGCGCGCTCGATGCGTTGAACTTCTTCCTCGCCGATGTGCGGGACGGGCTTGGCCCCTATCTGGCGATCTGCCTCCTGACCGAACGGCAGTGGGACGATGCCGGTCATTGCCGTCACCGCCGCGTGCCTCGTGCTGCCGCTGCTCGATCGGTTCGAGCTGGTCGCCGCGACGCAGCCGCTGGCGGCTCGGTGTTCGCGCCGGCGATCGCCGCGGGACACTTGGCATTGTCGGACCCAAGGCGTTCGCAGCGCGGACCGGCCGCAACAAAGCAGCGAAGATCGGCTTGCGGCCCCAGATGTCGGCCTGAGCACCGCTGTCGCCGGATTCATTGTTGTCCATGCCGGTTACAGCGCTGCATTCCTGTTCCTTGCAGCCGTCGCTTGTGCCGCGCTTATCGGCTACTGCGCGTTGATGCGGGAGACGTTGCGCGCGGCAACGACGACGTCACGCACATCTGCATTGGCATCACAAGACGGGTGATCTGATTCGCCATCGGCGCCCCACGGAGCACTCTGCGTGATGCGATCCGATGTCCGACAATGGCGCAGTGCCGCGTCTGCGTCGACGCGACAACACAGTCATTAACGCCGTCTCTCGATGACACACGCGCGCAGTGTTTCTGCCGATGTGCAAAGTCGGACGCGATCGCGCTCATGAATGTCAGATGACGCATTTGTTGCACGTGTAACGGCGGTGAGACGTCGCGATTCCTGGGTCATTTGAATCGAATTGAATCCTTTAAGGTTAGCGAGGCAATCAATGTATGAACCAGAAATTTCCATGATTGCCGCCGCTCTAGGATGTACGAGTCAAGCCGGGGTAACTACGGATAAGGCGGGGCATGAATCACATCAGTCATATCGGACACGCACGAGCCGGCTGGTTCGGACATCGCAAGCTGACCCCACGCGCATGCATTGCGGACAGCAAAAAACACCTTCGGACCTTCCTCGCCGAGGCGCTGGAAGACCTCGGCTTCATCACAAGTGAATGCAGCCAAGCGTTGGAACTCGACACCGTTCTGGACGCGGAACGGCCCGATCTCTTGGTGCTCGGTGTGTCCGTGGACGGCATCGAAGTCAGTAAAATTCTCGAGACTTTGGTGAGAAAGGACTATGGCGGCAAGGTCCTGGTCATCGGACAGCCCGACTCGATCATCGTCAAGGCGGTCCGGCAAATCGGCGATGAGTACGGCATCGCCATGCTGCCGGCGCTGTCGACGCCGTTCAGCGCCGGGACCCTTCGCGACAGTCTTGCCTCGTTGATGCCGCTTGAACCCGCGCCGAGCCCGGCGGTGGACGTGCCCGAAGCGCTGAAGGCCGGCTGGCTCGAGCTGTGGTATCAGCAGAAAATTCATCTCCGGACGCTGGTCCCGAGCGGCGCCGAGGCGCTGATCCGGATGCGCCACCCTGCCTGGGGCGTCGTGCCGCCGGCCTACTTCATCCCGGACGAAAGCGACCCGCATTTTCATGCGCTGTCCGAGTTCGTGATCGAGCGCGCAATCGAGGACTGGCGCTATCTCATCGAGCAGATCGGGCCGGTCAATCTCTCGATCAATCTGCCGATCTCCTTCCTCGCCGACGATCATGCCGTGCGCGAGCTCTGTTACCGGATGCCGGATCATGCGGCCTTCGCGGGCCTCTTGATCGAGATCGACAGCACCGAGGTGGTCGACAATCTGGATCTGGCGATCGATGTCGCCCGGCGCGTTCGGCTGCACAATATCGGCATCTCGATCGACAATGTCGGCGCGAACTGGCCGTCGCTGCTGGGACTGCCGAACTTTCCGTTCGTCCAGCTCAAGGTCGACCATCAATTCGTCACCGGCTGCGCGGATCAGCGCCTGAAGCAGACGGTGTGCCGGCGCGTCGTGGAGCTGGCCCACGACAACGACGCGCAGGTCGTGGCCCAAGGGGTCGAGACGCGCGCGGACTTTCTCGCCGCGCACGAGATGGATTTCGATCAGGTCCAGGGCTACCTGTTCGGCAAGCCGATGGGCGTCAAGAAGTTCGCCCGCTCGCGCATGCACTTCTCGGAGAAGGAGCCGGCCTCCTGAGGCGCGGCGTCGTCAGGCTCGAACGTCGCGATCGATCGCGCGCAGCGCTTCGCCGCGCGCGATCAGGCGTTTTGCATTGGAATAGGTCGGGACCTCCAGCAGCGAGCCGTCGAGTTCGACGCGCCCAAAGCCCTTTGTCCGCGCCGCTTCGAACGCCGCGACGATCCTGCCCGCCCGGCGTAACTCCTCCTCGCTCGGCGTCAGGACGCCGTTGACGATCGAGGCATGCGCGGGATCGACCAGGCTCTTTGCGGTGTAACCCAGCCGGCGCGCCCAGATCGTGTCGCGTTCGACGCCTTCAGCGTCGCTCCAGGTGTAGGGACAATCGACCGCGACGACGCCGGCGGCACGACATTCGACGATGAAGCGCTGCCGCGCGTAAGCGAGCTCCAGGCCGTCGCTGCCGCGCTCGGCACCAAGATCGGCGGCGAGATCTTCGGAGGCCATCAGGCAGCCGATGATGCGCCGGCTCGCCGCAGCGATCGCACCGGTCTGCACCAGACCGCGCGCGAACTCGATATTCGGCAGCAGCGACGTCAATCCCTCGGCGATACCGTAGTCGCGCTCGAACCGCGTCACCGCCTCGTCGAGCCTGACGACATGGTGCGGCTCGGCGACCTTCGGCAGCGCGACGATATCCGGACGTCCGCGCATCACGGCGGCGAGATCGTCCATCCCGTCCTGGTCCAGCGGATTGACGCGGACCGCGACCGTCACGCCGTGGTCGCGCCAGGCCGCGTAGAGCTCGGCAGCCAGGGCCCGCGCCTTCGGGCGCAGCGATGGCGGCGTAAAATCCTCGAGCTCGTGGATCAGCACGTCGGCGCCGCTGGCGGCCGCGTGCTGCAGCACGTCCTCGTTGGCACCTTCGAGAAACAGCCAGGAGCGGCACAGCGGGGCCGGGCGCAGCTTGCGCATCACGCTATCAGCGCCGCCGTCACTGGAACGTCATGTCGAGGCATTTCGAGATGTCGGAGCCGAGGCCGGACGAGATGGTGATGCAGCCGCGGATCTTCTGGGTGTTGACGTCGTTCGCCCAGATCGCATAGCCGCCCGGACCGAAGAACGAGTTGGTGTTCGGCGGCTCGGTCTCGGTGGCGTCGAAGGTGTAATTGCCGTCGGTCTCGAAGATGCGCGGCTTCTTGGTGCAGCCGCCGTCGGCCTGCACGTTGATGACCTCCTTGTTGTCCCGCGTCAGCGCCAGCGAGACCTGGCAGCGGAAATATTCCGAGGTCTTGGCATTGAACAGATAGGCGTAGGACTTGCAGGTCGCGGTATTGAGCTTGCCGGCGGACAGGCCGCGGCTGCAGGAGATCCGCTGGTTGTTGGAGAGCCTGAACTCGTCCGCCTGCGCGACTGACGCCAGCGTCATGAACGACAGAGCGACACCGATTCCGATCTTCATGACGTGGTTCATCCTGATCATCCCAAGGTCGTGTTTCCGGCAATCAAAGCGTTTGTAAACGGTAACGCGAAAATAGTCGCCAAGCTTGATGCGGGAATTCACAAAGTCGCCGATCCGGCGAGCGGTCGCGCCGATTGTCGTATTGACGCGCGAACATCGTTCGTGATTTGTTCAAAAACGTGGGGACGACGCCGTTTTCTCGGCCGGAGGTGGATCATGACGCATTTTTTGACCAAGACTTTTATTGCGACTGCGGCGTTTGCCGCGCTGACGACCTGCGCATTCGCGCAGGAGGCTGCGCCCTGGGAGCTGAAGCCCGACATGGGCTACGCCTATGACAAGGACGGCAAGACCTGGTCCTACAAGATGGGCACCAACAACGCCGGCACGCTGCTGAAGGGCGCCAAGAAGGTGCCGAAGGGGACGCTGTTCTTCATCGGCCAGAACGGCCAGCTCTACATGCGCTCCGGGCCCTATCTCGAGGGCGACGGCAAGTTCAAGTTCGGCTCGAATTAGAGCGTTTTCGAGCGAAGTGGACGCCGGTTCGCGTAAAGAAAACGCGTCAAGAAGAGTCCAGGGCTTCGGTTCTGATTCAATCAGAACCGAAAATGCCCTAGCGGTTTTCGGCAGGTATCAGAACGCCGTGGCCAATTCCTTCGCGCCCGGCTTGTTGCTGTTGAAGTCCATCCGCTCGTTGGTGACGGCAAGCAGCCTGGCCACCGTGTTGTGGCGGATGGCGACCGGGTTGCGCTCGTAGCCGGAGCGCTGGAAGAAGTTCGCGGTCGGCACCTGCTCGCGCATCGCCTGCGGCATGGTCACCATGTCGAGCCCGGTGCCGTCGCCGGTCAGGTTCATCATCTCAAGCTCGGCCGCGGTCAGCGGCCGGCTGTAGCCCTTGTTGCGGGCGAAGATCACCGAGGTCAGCAGCTTGTGGGTCTGCAGCATCGGGCCGACATCGATGTCGAGCACCATGGCATGGCACGCCCAGCCCTGCGGCGTATCGGCGAGGCGCGCATGCGCCGACCAGTCGTCGGGCACGGTGCGGGTAAACGCGACCATCTTCTTCAGCACCGCGAGCTTGTGCTCCATCGCCTTGCGCGCGGGCCCCTGCGTCCTCGCAACCCGCTCGGTCAGGTCCCGCACGAATTCATGGCCCTGCTCGGCCAATAGCTCGACGGTGTTGGTGGTGAGCAGCTGGTTGTAGCCCATCGCGGTGGAGATGGCGCGCTTGCCACCGTGCTCGATGCCCGCCTGCACGTCGTAAGTGCCGGTGCCGCCGGTCTCGAACGAATAGACCCGCACCGCCTGCTCCGGCGTCAGCCCCGCGGCGCGCGCGTAGCGCGCATAGGCGCGCTTGAACTCGACCTCGCTGGCCGGCCGCTGCGGCGTGAACTGGAATTGCTCGGCCGCCGCCCTGACCAGATCCGAGGCCACCGGAAGCGTCTTGGGCGGACGCGGCGGTTTGCCTTCCTCCTCTTCCGGAGCCGGATTGACCGGCCGCTTCGGACCCTCATAGACCGGCGGCTGCTGCAGCACGTAATCGTCCAGCGAGATCTGCACGCGGTCGCGGCGCTTGGCGTTGCGGCCGCGCCTCTTCTCGGCGACCGCGTTCCAATAGGCACTGGCGTCCTGCTCGAAGGCGGCGCGCGCCTCCTGATATTCCTGCAGCTTGCGGCGATATTCCATGATCGCCTGCGGCGATGCCTGCGCCATCGCATTGGCGACAGAAGGCGGCAACGCCCCGGCCTCGCCGGCAAACACCGACGGCGCGCCGGCGACGAGCGCGAGCGCGAAAAATCCAGGGCACAGGCGAATCAATTGCGGGCGCATGGCCTCGTTGTAGCAAGCATGGCCGCGAAGTCAGCCCGGAATTGTCCGGATCGCAGCGGCCGGATGCCGCGATCGATGCAGAATATTCGCCACAATGCGGTGTTCTCCGACGAAAGCCTTGGAGATCGCGATGAGAACGGCACTCTGGCTCGCCGCCGCCTGCGCGTTGACGCTCGCCCCACCGGCGTGCGCCGAGCGTCCGGATTGCGGGTCGTTTCCGGATACGCGTTCACGCTTCACCTGTTACGAGAATGTGTCGCGGGCGCCTCCGGAACCCGAGGTCGCAGCGCATTCGCCTGGTGCGCAGAGGAAATCAATGAAGATGAACGCCCGCAAGCGGCATCACAAATAGCGTCATCGTCGCTACTTCCATGCGAATACCGGCTGCTCCAGTTCGGCGACGCGGGTGCTGCGGCCGGCCAGCACCTCGCGGAATTGATAGATCAGCGCGGCAGTCGGCGCATGAATCTGCTGGCCACCGAGGCGGAAGCGGATCACGCGGCGCGAGCTCTCCGGGATCGTGACGAAGCTGAACGCGTCCTCCAGCTCGATCGCATCGAGGCCGATGCGGTGGACGGAAGCGACCTCGTCGGGGTTCGGCATGATCGCCGCATGCGCGCCGGCCCAGACCACGACCGGCGTGATCAGATAGCCGGACCGCGTCGGATAGTCGTCAAGCATGCCGAGCACGTCGCTCGGGCCAAGCGCGAGCCCGAGCTCCTCATGCAGTTCGCGCAGCGCGGCCTCGGCCTGCGTCTCGCCGGCATCGCAGCGCCCGCCCGGCAACGCCCATTGCGCGCTGTGGGCGCGCAGGCGCGCGCTGCGGCGGGTCAACAGGAACGCCGTGCCGCTGCCGTCGTCGCCTTCGGTCAGCGCGATCGCGACCGCCGCGCGCTTCAGCGTCGGCGCGGCATCCGCCGGCGCCAGGCGTGCGAATGCGGCACAGAGCTCTGCGATATTCCGCCGGGTGGCATCGTCAAATGTGCGGGCCATTGACCTTGACTACAACACAACAGCGTTTGATGAAATGACTGCTACCACATGCCTCCTGCGATCAATCATCAGCAACGGACCCCACCTCATGACGGCCAAGGCCGCGGACAAACTCAAATCCGACGGCTGGAAGATCGCCGAAACCACAGGATTCCTGACCCTGATCGGCCCGTTGTGGGAACGGTTGAAGGACGGTGCGCTTGAACTCGCGCTGATCACCGAGGACAAGCACCACAATCGCCGCGGCCTCGTGCAGGGCGGCGTGATCATGACCTTCGCCGACCGCGCCTGCGGCATGGCCGCACGCTTCGTCTCGGGCAAGCCGACGCTTGCGACCGTGCAGCTCGATACCCATTTCGTCGAGGCCGGCAAGATCGGCGAGATCCTGACGACGCGGCCGCGCGTGGTCCGCTCGACCCGCAGCCTGATCTTCATCACGGCCGAGGTGACCGTCGACAAGCGCTGTATCGCGATGGCCAACGGCGTGTTCAAGATCCTGAAGAACGACAGCTGACCTTTGTCATTCCGGGATGGTCCGAAGGACCAGACCCGGAATCTCGAGATTCCGGTTCGATGCTGCGCATCGCCCCGGAATGACCGCAGGAAAGGAAAGTCCGATGCAATATCGCCAGCTTGGCCGCAGCGGCCTGAAGGTCTCGCCGATCTGCCTCGGCACCATGATGTTCGGCGGACCGACCGACGAGGCGACCTCGGCGCGGATCGTGGTGAAGGCGCGCGAGGCCGGCATCAACTTCATCGACAGCGCCGACGCCTATAATGGCGGCAAGTCCGAGGAGGTCGTGGGGCGCGCGATCTCGAACAGCCGGTCGAACTGGGTGCTCGCGACAAAACTCGCCAATCCGGTCGGCGACGATCCCAACCACGGCGGGCTGTCGCGCCGCTGGGTGTTCCAGGCCGCCGACGAGAGCCTGAAGCGGCTCGGCACCGACTACATCGACGTCGACTATCTGCACAAGGAAGATCACACGACGCCGCTCGACGAGACGGTGCGCGCGATGGGCGACCTGATCCGCGCCGGCAAGGTGCGCTATTTCGGCGTCTCCAACTACCGCGCCTGGCGCGTCGCCGAGATCTGCAACATCTGCGACCGGCTCGGCATCGACCGTCCGGTCGCGAGCCAGCCCTATTACAATGCGATGAACCGGATGCCCGAGGTCGAGCATTTTCCGGCCTGCGCCTATTACGGGCTCGGCATCGTGCCCTATAGCCCGCTGGCGCGCGGCGTGCTCACCGGCAAATACGCGCCCGACGCGGCGCCACCCGCGGACACGCGTGCGGGGCGCAACGACAAGCGCATGATGCAGACCGAGTGGCGGCCGGAATCGCTCGAGCTCGCGCAGGAGATCAAGCGCCACGCCGAAAGCAAAGGCATCACCGCCGGGCAGTTCGCGGTGTCCTGGGTGCTGAACTCGTCGTTCGTCAGCGCGGTCATCGCGGGGCCGCGCACCGAAGTGCAATGGGACGACTATATCCGCGCGCTCGACTACCGCTTCACCGCCGAGGACGAAGCCCTGATCGACCGCCTCGTCGTCACCGGCCATCCCTCGACGCCGGGCTTCAACGACCCCGCCTATCCGATCGAGGGGCGCCGCGCGCGGAGCGGATCGTCGCTGTAGCGGCAGCGTCACAATTTTAGTTTTGCGCTCCGCCCGCCGTCATTGCGAGCGGAGCGAAGCAATCCATCGTGCCGCAAGCGGAGAAATGGATTGCGTCGTCGCTGACGCTCCTCGCAATGACGGTGTGTTGCACTCGCTCGGTACGGATAACCCGCTCGGCAACGCCGAAGTTACGTTTCGTAGCTTCCGAATTGCGCAAGCGTCGCACAGGCTGCAGCATCAGGGCATGGAAATGCTGATGCTGGTGCTGCAATGACGGCATCCAATGTACTGGACTGGATCGTGGCCCTCCTCGTCTGCTGGGCGAGCCTGACCGCAATTTTCGAGCCGCGGCGCGGTGCCTCGCAATGCGACGTGTCCACCGCGACGAGCAGCGCGCCGCAAGTCGCACTGGCGGCCCCGACGCAGGCGGAGTTGGAGGAGATGATCCGCGACATGAAGCTGCATGATTGAGAGGGATCGGCAAACCGCGAAAAACTTCCTCATCGTCCCCTAAATGAAACAGGGCGGCGCCGAAGCGCCGCCCTGCCCTGATTGCCGTTTGCTCGCCGCTTACTTCACGAGGTCGAAGCGGTCGGCGTTCATCACCTTGGCCCAGGCCGCGACGAAGTCCTTCACGAACTGCTCCTTGGAGTCGGACTGGCCGTAGACCTCGGCGAACGCCCGCAGCTGCGAGTGCGAGCCGAAGATCAGGTCGACGCGGGTGCCGGTCCACTTCACCGCCTTGGTCTTGCGGTCGCGGCCCTCATAGACGCCCTCGCCGGTATCGCTCCACACCGTGCCCATGTCGAGCAGGTTGAGGAAGAAGTCGTTGGTGAGCGTCCCCGGCTTGCCGGTGAAAACGCCGTGCTTGGACTTCTTGGCATTGGCGCCGAGCACGCGCAGGCCGCCGACGAGGACCGTCAATTCCGGTCCGGTCAGCCGCAGGAGCTGTGCACGGTCGACCAAGGCCTCTTCTGGCTGCAGGAACTGATGCTTGCCGCCGATGTAGTTGCGGAAGCCGTCAGCCCGCGGCTCGAGCGGAGCGAACGATTCGACATCGGTCTGATCCTGCGTCGCATCGGTGCGGCCCGGCGTGAAGGGGACCTTCACACTGGTGCCGCCGTCCTTGGCCGCCTTCTCGATCGCAGCGGCGCCGCCGAGCACGATCAGATCAGCGAGCGAGACCTTCTTGCCGAACTCCTTCTGGATGGCTTCGAGCTTGCTCAGCACAGTCTCGAGCTGCGCCGGCTCGTTGACATCCCAGTCCTTCTGCGGCGCAAGGCGGATGCGTGCACCATTGGCACCGCCGCGCTTGTCGGAGCCGCGGAACGTCGAGGCCGAGGCCCAGGCGGTCGACACCAATTCGGACACCGACAGACCCGAGGCGAGGATCTTCGCCTTGAGCGCCTCGATATCCTTGTCGTCGATCACGGCGTGATCGAGCGCCGGCACCGGGTCCTGCCAGATCAGCGTCTCCTTCGGCACCAGCGGGCCGAGGTAGCGTTGGATCGGGCCCATGTCGCGGTGCGTAAGCTTGAACCAGGCGCGGGCAAAGGCGTCCGCGAACTGGTCCGGATGCTCGTAGAACCGGCGAGAGATCTTCTCATAGGCCGGATCGAAGCGCAGCGACAGGTCGGTGGTCAGCATCGTCGGGACATGCTTCTTCGACGGATCGAACGCGTCCGGAATGACGGCGTCCGCGCCCTTTGCCTTCCACTGCTTCGCACCCGCCGGGCTCTTCGTCAGCTCCCATTCGTACTTGAACAGGTTCTCGAAGAAGTGGTTGCTCCACTTGGTCGGGGTCTGGGTCCAGGTGACCTCGGGACCGCCGGTGATCGCGTCAGCGCCGACGCCGGTGCCGAACTTGCTCTTCCAGCCGAGACCCTGTTCCTCGATCGCGCCACCTTCCGGCTCCGGACCGATCAACGACGGATCGCCCGCACCGTGGGTCTTGCCGAAGGTGTGGCCGCCGGCGATCAGCGCGACGGTCTCCTCGTCGTTCATCGCCATGCGGAAGAACGTCTCGCGGATGTCCTTCGCGGCGGCGACCGGGTCCGGATTGCCGTTCAGGGCCTTCCGGGTTGACGTAGATCAGGCCCATCTGCACCGCGCCGAGCGGCTCGGAGAGCTGGCGCTCGCCGCTGTAGCGCTCGTCACCGAGCCAAGTGCCTTCCGGACCCCAGTACAGTTCTTCCGGCTCCCACACGTCGGCGCGGCCACCCGCAAAACCGAACGTCTTGAAGCCCATCGATTCCAGCGCAACGTTGCCGGCGAGGACCATCAGGTCGGCCCACGAGATCTTGCGGCCGTACTTCTGCTTGATCGGCCACAGCAGCCGGCGCGCTTTGTCGAGGTTGGCATTGTCCGGCCAGCTGTTGAGTGGGGCGAAACGCTGCTGACCGGCACCGGCGCCGCCGCGGCCGTCGGTGATGCGATAGGTGCCCGCCGAATGCCAGGCCATGCGGATCATCAGGCCGCCGTAATGGCCGAAGTCGGCCGGCCACCATTCTTGCGACGTCGTCATCAGGGCCGTGAGGTCCTTGATCACGGCGTTGAGATCGAGACTCTTGAATTCCTTGGCGTAGTCGAAGCCCTTGCCCATCGGATCGGACAGGCTGGAGTTGCGATGCAGCACCTGAACGTCGAGCGTCTCCGGCCACCAGTCACGATTCGAGTGCCCGCGAGGCCCGCCTGTGAATGGGCATTTGCCCGCGCCTTCGTCGGTTTTTGCGTCCATGTTTCTTCTCCGAGGTGATGGATTCTGGAATGCGCTGGAGCTCTTCCAAGAACGATTCTACGCAACCCAATCCATCAGAGGAAATTGACTTTAGTGATCGCGTCGATAAGATTATCTGATGATAAATGTCACACTCCGGCAACTCAGGTATTTTGATGCTCTGGCCCACCACCGCCATTTCGGGCGCGCCGCGGATGCCTGCGCGGTGTCGCAGCCGGCGCTGTCGATGCAGATCCGCGAAATGGAACAGGCGGTCGGCGGCGTGCTGATCGAACGCAATGCGCGGCAGGTGACGCTGACGACCTTCGGCGAGGACCTGCTGCGCCGCGTGCGCGACATCCTGCGTTCGGTCGACGAACTCGGCGACTTCGCGCGCGCCTCGCGCGACAAGCTTGCCGGGCGGCTGCGGGTCGGCATGATCCCGACCGTCGCGCCATATCTGCTGCCGAAGGTGATCGAGAACCTGGCGCGGCTGCATCCCGAGCTCGACATCCATGTCCGCGAGACGCTGACGCCGAAGCTGATCAAGGAAGTCGCCGAGGGCCGGCTCGACACCGCGATCGTGGCGCTGCCGGTATCGGAACCGTCGCTGACCGAGGTCGCGCTGTTCTCGGAAAACTTCCTGCTGGTGCGGCCGGGCGAGGACGCGAAGACGCCGGTGCCGAGCGCCGAGATGCTGCGCGAGATGCGGCTCTTGCTGCTCGAGGAGGGCCACTGCTTCCGCGACCAGGCGCTGTCGTTCTGCAACATGCAGTCCTCGCCGCCGCGCGAGGTGCTGGACGCGAGCTCGCTGTCGACGCTGGTGCAGATGGTCGGCGCCGGCATCGGCGTCACCCTGATCCCCGAGATGGCCGTGGCGGTGGAGACGCGCTCGGCGCCGGTCACGGTCTCGCGCTTCAAGCATCCGCAGCCGTCGCGCACCATCGGCATGGTCTGGCGCAAGACCTCTCCGCTCGCCGCGCAGCTCCAGCAGATCTCCGAGGTCGTCAGCCTCGCCGCCCGCGCCCTGCGCGCGCCGAAGCAGGACGGCGCCAAGGAGCCGGCGAAGCGCGCGGGGCGAAGGAAGGTGGCGTGACTGCCGAGACGCTGCGGCGAAGATGTAGTTCTCGTTTGACGCACACGTCTCGCCGCCACCCCCACAACCGTCGTCCTGGCGAAAGCCAGGACCCATCACCACCGCGTTTGATTGTGAACGGGATCGTGGCTCCAGCTTCGCTCAACAACTGATGGTCGGAGTAATGGGTCCTGGCTTTCGCCAGGACGACATTGAATATGTTGCGCGGTCTGTGCATCATACGTCCGCATTCTCGCGGCGAATGACGAGATAAGGCGGCGCCCCTACTTCTCCAGATACTTCTTCATCTCGGCGATCAGGCCGTCGCGCAGTTCGGGGCGCTTGAGGCCGAAGGCGATGTTGGCGCGGAGGAAGCCGGGCTTGGAGCCGCAATCGTGGCGCTCACCCTCGAACTCCACGCCGTAGAACTTCTGCGTCTTCGCAAGACCGATCATCGCATCGGTGAGCTGGATCTCGCCGCCGGCGCCGCGCTCCTGCGTGGCCAGGATGTTGAAGATCTCGGGCTGCAGGATGTAGCGGCCGGTGATCGACAGGTTGGACGGCGCGGTGCCCTGCGGCGGCTTCTCGACCATGCGGTCGACCTCGAAGATGTTGCCGGTGCGTTTGCCGACGCTGCAGATGCCGTATTGATGGGTGAGTTCGTCGG
Source organism: Bradyrhizobium sp. BR 1433 (assembly GCF_051547665.1). Classification (NCBI taxonomy): domain Bacteria; kingdom Pseudomonadati; phylum Pseudomonadota; class Alphaproteobacteria; order Hyphomicrobiales; family Nitrobacteraceae; genus Bradyrhizobium; species Bradyrhizobium sp. BR 1433. The sequence continues at coordinate 5,990,584 of NZ_JBPUGG010000001.1, read as the reverse complement.
GCACCGCCTCGACCGCGATCAGGTTCGACTTGTCGCCAAGCCTGCTCGCGGCGTCGATCATCTGCTTGAGGCAGCCCGGCGTGTTCAGCACCAGCTCGTCCGGCAGCACCACCGCGAACGGCTCGTTGCCGATGATATCGCGCGCGCACCACACCGCGTGGCCGAGCCCGAGCGGCGCCTGCTGCCGGGTGAAGCTCATCGCGCCGGCTTCCGGCTGGTTCTGCGCCAGGATATCCTGCTCGGTCTTCTTGCCGCGCTGCGCCAGCGTGGTGTCGAGCTCGAACATGCGGTCGAAGTGGTCCTCGATGACACCCTTGTTGCGGCCGGTGACGAACACGAAATGCTCGATGCCGGCTTCCCGGGCCTCGTCGACCACGTACTGGATCAGGGGCTTGTCGACGATCGTCAGCATCTCCTTCGGCATCGCCTTGGTGGCGGGCAGCACGCGGGTACCGAGACCGGCGACGGGGAATACGGCTTTGCGGATCTTCATGGGATTATCGGAAGCCTTGAAATGGGTGGGACGGCGGCACGAAATGAATCATGCCTTTGGTACCCCGTTTTGCAGCCGCCAACAAAGGCGGATGTGTGGTGCGGCTTAATTCCGCCGTTCCCGTCAGCCAAATGCGGGCCGCAACAAAATCTCGCCCTTGTTAAGTTATTGGAAACCGTGCCGGGGCCTTCTGGAACAGCACGATTTTGACAGGCACACAACAAATGCGCGCGATGGGAACATCGAGGACCAAGCTTTTCGGCGCGAGCCTGATCGCGTTGGCCCTGCTGCTGCCCGGCAGCACGCAAGCCCAGTCGGCGGGCAACGGCCTGACCAACCTGATCGACAGCATCTTTTCCGGACCGAACGCGACGCCGCCGCAGGCCGCAACCGGACAGGACGGCGCGGCACCGCCGTGGAGCGGTGAAGACGGCGCCTCCGGCCATCCGCTGATGACCGCAGCGGCGATCCGCCAGGCCGCGTCGGACTTCCCGAACTGCGTCGCAGCGATGTGGCCAGATGCCGCACGGCGCAACATCACCCAAGAGAATTTCGAGCGCTTCACCGCCGGCCTGACGCCCGATCTGCGCATCATGGATCTGATGGATTCGCAGCCGGAGTTCACCAAGGCGATCTGGGATTATCTCGACATCCTGGTCAGCGACACCAGGCTCGCCAAGGGGCGCGAGATCCTTGCGAAATACAAACCGCAGTTCGACGCCACCGAGAAGGCCTATGGCGTCGACCGCTACATCATCGCGGCGATCTGGGGCATCGAGTTCGAACTACTCGACCCAGATGGGCGATCGCAACGTGGTGCAGTCGACCGCGACGCTCGCCTGCATCGGCCGCCGTCAGGCCTATTTCAAGGACGAGTTCCTGTCGGCGCTGGAAATCCTCAACCGCGGCGACCTCAGGCCCGAGCAGATGCGCGGCTCCTGGGCCGGCGCCTTCGGCCCGACCCAGTTCATGCCGACCGCGTTCAAGCGCTATGCCGTCGATGGCGATGGCGACGGCCGCCGCGACGTCGTCGACAATCCGAGCGACCTGATCGCCTCGACCGCCAACAATTTGAAGAAGGACGGCTGGCAGACCGGCGCGAGCTGGGGCTACGAGGTCGTGCTGCCGCAAGGCCTCAATTACATGCTGGCCGACCGCGCCAAGGCGATGCCGCTGTCGCAATGGGAGCATCTCGGCCTCAAGCGGCCGGGCGGCCAGCCGTTCCCGCGGCCGTCCGACAAGGCCTATCTGCTGGCGCCGGCCGGCGCCGAGGGGCCGGGCTTCCTGATGCTGCAGAATTTCCGGGTGATCATGAAGTACAACCCGGCCGAGGCCTATGCGCTCGCCATCGGCCATTTCGCCGACCGCCTGCGCGGCGGCCAGCCCTTCGCGCAGCCCTGGCCGCGCCAGGAGCGGGTGCTGTCGCGCGCCGAACGGCTGGAACTGCAGCAGCTGCTCGCCCAGCGCGGCTTCTACAAGGGCACGCCCGACGGCCAGTTCGGCGGCCAGACCCGCGAGGCGCTGCGCGGCTTCCAGGTGTCGATCGGGGCACCGGCCGACGGTTTTGCCACCGCCGAGGTGCTGGAGCGGCTGCGCGGGCGGTAGGGCTGAAGCCGGAGGGTACCCCGTAGCCCGGATGCAGCGCAGCGAAAGCCGGGGTTCTCGCCGTGCGGCTGGTCTGGTCCCGGATTACGCTTCGGCTCCATCCGGGCTACGGCTGTGCGAAGCTTCTTCACCTCCCCTTGAAAAGGGGAGGTCGCTTTGCTCGAGAGAGCAAAGCGGGTGGGGATCGGGTCTCTCCACCAGCGACGGCGCGTGTGGCTGACCCCCATCCCGACCTTCCCCCTTTCAGGGGGAAGGAGAAGGCTTCTGGTCCCGGATTGCGCTTCGCTCCATCCGGGCTGCGGGCCATGCGCGGCCGCAAGCTCCCTGCACCTCTCCCGCTTGCGGGGGAGGTCGGATTGCCATCGGAGATGCAATCCGGGTGGGGCTCTTTCCACTTGAAGACCTCTCTCGACGTTCGACTTGCGGAAACACCCCCACCCCAGCCCTCCCCCGCAAGCGGGAGAGGGGGCGCAGTTCCGATGCGGCCATACTCAGGCCCTCCACCCCTAAAGTAACCGTGAAATCCGATATTTGCCGCCTGCCTTGACGGCGGCCGGAGGCACCCGATTTATGGTGGAAAAGCTGCCCGCTTGCGGCCCGATTCCGCTAGTATGCTCACGTACTTCCAGATCATTTGCGACCGAACGCGATGCGAGAGCCAAAGTCCTTTTTGCGCATATTCACCGAAGCCGGTCCGCTGGTCGCGCTGACGGTGGCGCTTGCGCTGTTGATCGGGATCGCCCAGCCCGCCTCGGCGCAGTTCTTCGGCTTCCCCGGCTTCGGCGGCGGACCGCCGCAACCGCAGCGCCGCGCTCCGCCGCAGCATGGCGGTGGCGGCTGGTTCGGCGGCGATTTCTTCGCGCCGTTCCAGCAGCAGCAACCGCAATCATCGCAGCCGCAGCGGCCGCGCGAGGATTTCTCGCGCGCTCCGGCACCGGCCAAGCGCGAGGCCGCCGCCGAGCGCAACGTGCTCGTCATCGGCGACGCCATGGCCGACTGGCTCGGCTATGGCCTGGAGGATGCCTATTCCGACCAGCCCGACATGGGCGTGATCCGCAAGCACAAGACGGTCTCCGGCCTGATCCGCTATCAGCCCAAGGGCGATCCGGCGGATTGGGCCGCGGCCGCGAAGGGCATTCTCGCCACCGAGAACCCCGACGCCATCGTTGTGATGCTCGGCCTCAACGATCGCACCGCGATCCGCGAATCTGTCGTGGAGAAGAAGGTCGACAAGAAGGACGAGAAGAAGGATGCGCGCGGCAAGCCGGAGGCCAAGCCCGGCGAGAAGCCGGATGCCGCCGCCAAGAGTGACGGCAAGGCTGATGCCAAGCCCGCCGATCCCGAGCCGCCGGCCGACGACGCCGACAATGACTCGCAGGCCGCGCCGGAAAAGACCGCGCGTTCGCCAAACGGCCTCTATGAATTCCGCGACGACCGCTGGGTCGAGCTCTACGGCAAGAAGATCGAGGAGCTGATCAACGTGCTGAAGAGCAAGGGCGTGCCGGTGCTGTGGGTCGGCCTGCCCGCGATCCGCGGCCAGAAGGGCACGTCGGACATGCTGTTCCTCGACGCGCTCTATCGCGACGGCGCCGGCAAGGCCGGCATCACCTATGTCGACGTCTGGGACGGCTTTGTCGACGAGGCCGGTCGCTTCATGCAGAAGGGCCCGGACTTCGAAGGCCAGCCCCGCAAGCTGCGCTCCGATGACGGCGTGTTCTTCACCAAGGCCGGCGCGCGCAAGCTCGCGCACTATGTCGAACGCGAGGTGACGCGCCTGCTCGCGGTGCGCACCGGACCGATCGCTTTGCCGAGCGAGCCGGCCACGCCCGATACCAGCGCCGAGCCCGGCAAGCCCGCGCCGCGGCCGCTGGCCGGCCCCGTGCTGCCGCTGGTCGCCTCCACGGTCGGCACCGATCAATTGCTCGGCGGACCGGGCTCGCGGCCCGCCGCCGTCGATGCCCTCGCCGCGCGCACGCTGGTGAAGGGCGAGGCGCTGGCGCCACCCGCCGGCCGCGCCGATGATTTCGTCTGGCCGCGCCGCGAGATGGGCCGCGAGCAGGCCAAGGGCGATGTGCCGGTTGCCGCGACCACGCCCGCCGCGCCGGCGGGCGGACCGGCCAATCCGCCGCCCTCGACCACGGCGATCGCGCCCGACGGCTCGATCATCACTGCGCCGAAGCCGCCAAGGCGCGTGTTCCGTCCGGCCCAGACGCAGGCCCAGCCGCAACAACAGCAGCCGCAGACGCAGCCCTGGCTGCGCGATCTGTTCGGGTTCGGCGCGCCGCAGCAGCGCCCGCTGGTCGCTCCGCCGCCGCGCCCGCCACGCGGTGTCGGACAGCGGGCCGCAGGGCCGGGGAGTCCGTGGCAGTAGCCACCGTGCACGCGCGACTAGCTAGCCGATGGCTGGAAATTTGTAGGAAATTCGCACGGCGGGTCAGGCGAAGCCGTAACCCGCCGATGTCTTGCGCGGCGAGATGGCAGGTTACGCTATCGCCAACCCGACCTGCGATTTCATCGTATGGCTCAACCGTAATAGCGCCAGCGCGACGGCGGCGGGCGGCGCGGCTGGCGCGTCATCAGGAGCGCGAGCGCAAAGCCGATGCCGCCGGCGATCAGCAGCGATCCAAGCGGGTTCTCCTGCACCGCATGCGCCATCGCCTTTTGTCCGCTGCGAACGGTCTCGCCGCGGTGCTCATAGGCGTCCTTGGCGTAGTTGACCGCGGTGTCGGCGGCGTCGCGCGCGGCGTCCTTGGCCTGGCCGTAGAGATCCTGCACCGAGCCCGCGGCTTCGCGCGCGCGGCCCGAGGCCTGGGTCTGCGCATCGCCGGTCGCGTCGCCGACAGCACCTTCGGCCTTGCCCGCGAACTCCTTCGCCGTTCCGAAAATCCGATCCTTGTCCATCGTCACGCTCCCTGATCTGTCCGGGAGCTAACCGGGAAACGGCGCGCAGGTTCCTGCGGTTACAGGATCAGCCCACCGTCGACGACGATGGTCTGGCCGACGATGTAGGAGGCGAGCGGAGAGGCCAGGAACAGCGCGGCGCCGGCCATGTCGGCGGGCGTGCCGAGACGCTTCAGCGGAATGCGCTCGAGCGCGCCTTCGAGACGCTTCGGATTTGCCGTCGTCGCCTTGGTCATCTTGGTGTCGACGAGGCCGGGCGCAATGCCGTTGACCCGGATGCCGTTCTCCGCCCAGGCCTCGCCGAGCGTGCGCGTCAGCCCGACGGCGCCGGTCTTCGAGGCGTTGTAGGCCGGATTCCCCATGGTGGAATGATAGGCCGCGGTCGAGCTAACGATGATCAGCGAGCCCTTAGCTGCGCTCAGCATCGGCTGGAATTTGGTCGCGCAGGCCATCAGGCTCATCAGGTTGACCTCGAGCACCTTGCGAAAGCCCTCCATCTCGAATTCCCCGCGGCGGTAAATCACCGCGCCCTGCGCCAGCACCAGCACGTCGAGCTGGTCGAACGACGGCTTGAAGGCCTCGATTGCCTGCGGGTTGCTGACATCGAGCTGCGCGTAGGCGAGGCCCTCGAGATGCGAGCCCTCTTCGGTGGAATAGTCGCTCGCCTGCGCACGGGTGCCGCAGATCGCGACGCGCGCGCCCTTGGCGCGGAACGCCTGCGCGATGCCGTTGCCGATGCCGCTGGAGCCGCCGACCACCAATACTTGCTTGCCGCCGAAATCGAGCTCGTTCATCGCGCGTTCCTCTCTCGTGCTGTTGTCTTGATTGAGCATGATCCTTCTCGGAAAGCCAACCGGGAAACTTGCGTTAACGCGCTGCGCGCATGCCGATATGGGATCAGTGGTTTGACGTATCTTGCGATCGGTGCCAGCGTTGCCGTCTCTCACAACGCAGAAAATCAACGGGGGGTCCGTCATGTCCGAATACAAGCAGCTCAGCCGTTCGGTGAAGGGCCTCACCGTTCTCGTCACCGGCGCCGCCAGCGGCATGGGCCGCGCCACCGCGCGGGTGTTTGCCGATGAAGGCGCCAATGTCGCGGTCACCGACCTGACCGAAGAAGGCACGCAGACGGTGGCGAAGGAGATTTCGGCGGGCGGCGGCTCGGCGAAGGCCTGGACGCTCGACGTCGGCGATCGCGACGCCATTACCAAAGTCGTCAACGATGTCGCCGCGCATTTCGGCGGGCTCGACATCATCGTCAATAATGCCGGCATCTCGGTGCGGGTGCCGATCGACGATCCCGCATACGAGGACGCCTGGGCCAAGGGCATCGCGGTGATGCTGACGGCGCATCCGCGCATCATCCGCGCGGCACTGCCATACCTGCGCAAGTCGCGCTCGCCGCGCATCGTCAACATCGCCTCGACCGAGGCGCTCGGCGCGACCGCGCTGCACAGCCCCTACTCCGCGGCCAAGGGCGGCGTCACCAGCCTGACGCGCTCGCTCGCGGTGGAACTGGGACGCGAAGGCATCACTGTGAACTGCATCTGCCCGGGTCCGATCCGCACCGCGATCACCGATCGCATCTCCGAGGAGCACAAGACGCTCTACGCCAAGCGCCGCACCGCGCTCGCCCGTTACGGCGATCCGGAAGAGGTCGCGCACATGACGCTGAGCCTGTGCCTGCCCGCCGCGTCGTTCCTGACCGGCGCCGTGATTCCGGTCGACGGCGGGTTGATGGCGCGGAATGCCTGATCCGCGCACGGCCGCGAAGCGTTGACAGCGCGCGCGCGGCGAGTAGCCTTCTCGTCAAACGAAGCGGGAAAACCGCCCGCGACAGACGGGGAGATACGCCAATGACGGTCCTGATCCGGCAGCTTCACAAGCATTTCGTCGGCGAGGTTTCCGGCGTCGATCTGCGCAAGCCGCTGACGAAGCAGGAAGCGATCGACATCGAGGCCGGCATGGACAAATACGCCGTGCTGGTGTTCCACGGCCAGGACATCACCGACGAGCAGCAGATGGCATTCGCGCTGAATTTCGGCGAGCGCGAAGATGCACGCGGCGGCACGGTGACGAAGAAGCAGGACTACCGCCTCGCCTCCGGGCTGAACGACGTCAGCAATCTCGGCAAGGACGGCAAGCCGCTGCCGAAGGATCACCGCACCCATCTGTTCAACCTCGGCAACTGCCTGTGGCATTCCGACAGCTCGTTCCGGCCGATCCCGGCGAAATTCTCGCTGCTCTCGGCGCGCGTGGTGAACCCGAAGGGCGGCAACACCGAATTCGCCGACATGCGCGCCGCCTATGACGCGCTCGACGACGAGACCAAGGCCGAGATCGAGGACATGATCTGCGAGCACTCGTTGATGTATTCGCGCGGCTCGCTCGGCTTCCTCGACTACACCGACGAGGAGAAGCAGATGTTCAAGCCGGTGCTGCAGCGCCTGGTGCGCACGCATCCTGTGCACGGCCGCAAGTCGCTTTATCTGTCGTCGCACGCCGGCGCCATCAGGGGCATGAGCATGCCGGAGGCGCGGCTGCTGCTGCGCGACCTCACCGAGCACGCGACGCAGCCCGAATTCGTCTATGTGCACAAATGGACGGTGCATGACCTCGTGATGTGGGACAACCGCCAGACCGTGCACCGCGTCCGCCGCTACGACCAGTCGCAGCCCCGCGACATGCGCCGCGCCACGGTCGCGGGCACCCAGCCGACGGTCGCGCAGGAAGCGGCGGAGTAGCGGTCGCGAAGGCTGTCGTAGCCAAATCACCGCTGTCGTAGTCGAACCCACAGCTGTCGTCCCGGGCAAGCGTCAGCGCGACCCGGGACCCATAACCACAGGGCGCCGTTATTGCACGACGCTGTGGTCCCAGCGCGGCATCATAATCGCATGCGGTGGTTATGGGTCCCGGCTTTCGCCGGGACGACACTGAGAATGCGTTGGGAGCGTCGACGAGCTCAGCGACAGCCTACGCGTGGCCGGCGTCGTTCGACAGCATGCCGGCCTCGATGCCGATCTTGCGCAAAGCGCGCGCGTATTTCTCGTCGACGTCGGTACCGAAGATCAGCTCCGGATCGGCGTCGCAATGCAGCCAGCCATTGTGCTGGATCTCGTTCTCGAGCTGGCCCGGCGCCCAGCCGGCATAGCCGAGCGCGAGGATCGCATGCTTCGGCCCGGCGCCCTTGGCGATCGCTTTCAGGATATCGACGGTCGCGGTGAGCGAGATGCCGTCGTCGATGTTCAGCGTCGCATCCTGAATGTAGAAGTCGCTGGAATGCAGCACGAAGCCGCGGCCGGTATCGACCGGGCCGCCCTTCATCACCTTCATCATCTCGGCATTTTCGGGCAGCTGGATCTGGTCCGACTTCTCGATGATGTCGAGCTGCACCAGTAGCCCGGGGAAATCGATGCTGCCGGCGGGACGGTTGACGATGATGCCCATCGCGCCCTCGGAGGAATGCGCGCACATGTAGATCACGGAGCGTTCGAAGCGGGGGTCGTTCATGACAGGCATCGCGATCAGCATCTGGCCGTCGAGATAGCCACCTTCGGCGGCATGGGCACCGACGGCCGGGCTTCTGCCGGCGGCGGTTTTGCGAAGTCTTGCCTGTTTTGCCTTCAGGGCGCATCCGCAAAGGCCTTTCCTGCTGATTTGGCATCCTGATATCGGGTGGCGGTTCTGTCAATCAACCATCGACCGCCGTGCGGCGATGCATCACAAGCAATTCAATGGTTTGCACCGAAACTTGCAGGTAAAGACGTCTCATGATCGTCATAGTTCCCTTGCGTGCCGCATTTGGCGTTGCCGCCCTGTTTTCCGTCGCATGTATGGCAACGGAGGTCCGCGCCGACGACGCCTCGCCGTGGCAACAGGACACGCATTCGGCGGTGCGGCTGCTCGCCGGATCGCGCAGCGGCGCGGTGCTGCTTGGCGGCATTGCGTTCCAGTTGCAGGACGGCTGGAAGACCTATTGGCGGACGCCCGGCGATTCCGGCGTGCCGCCGCGGTTCGATTTCTCCAGGTCGGATAACGTCGAGGCGGTCACCGTGATGTGGCCGGCGCCGCGGCAATTCGACGACGGCGCCGGCGGCACCTCGCTCGGCTACAAGCACCAGGTGGTGCTGCCGCTGCGCATCGTGGCGAAGAATCCCGACAAGCCGCTGGTGCTGCGCGCCGACATCAACTACGCGGTGTGCGAGAAGCTGTGCGTGCCGGTGGAGGCGAAGGCCGAGCTGGCGTTCGCAAGCGTCGCATCGACCGAGGACGCCGCGCTGTCCGAAGCGCTCAACGCGGTGCCGAAGCCTGCCAATATCGGCGACCCGATCCCGTTTTCGATCCGCGACGTCAAGCGCGACGGCAAGAACAGCGTGCTGGTCGATGTCAGCGCGCCCGAGAGCCGCGACCTCAGCCTGTTCGTCGAGGGGCCGACGCCCGACTGGGCGCTGCCGGTGCCCAAGCTCGTCGAACACGCGCCGCCGGGCGTGAAGCGCTTCACCTTCGAGCTCGACGGCCTGCCGCCCGGCGCCAAGGCCGACGGCGCCGCGCTGAAGCTGACGGTGGTCGGCGGCGATAAAAGCTACGAATTCAATATCAATTTGAATTGAGCCGTAGGGTCATTCCGGGGCGATGCGGCGCATCGAACCCGGAATCTCGAGCTCCCGGGTTCAGTGCTTCGCACTGCCCCGCGACGACCCCGAAGGGTTGCGTCGCCGAACCCAATCTTAACGTTTCGTTGATAGATCGGAGGCCATTGCCGCCACGCGGCGCTTTAGGAATTTTCCGCCTTGGCTGTGATGGAGACACAATCGGCAACCTCTGCGCCATTGGGCCGGGCCGCACGCCTGCGCGGCCTCGCAGCGCGCGCGCTCGGCGGCACCAACGAGGCGTCGGTCACCAAGCGCCTCGCCGGCATGATCTTCGCCATCCGCGTCATCAGCGCCGGCATCGCCTATCTCGCGCAGATCCTGCTGGCGCGCTGGATGAGCGGCTCGGATTACGGCATCTATGTCTATGTCTGGACCTGGGTGCTGCTACTCGGCAGCACCATGGATTTCGGCATCGCGCCCTCCGCGCAGAAGATCATTCCGGAATACCGCGCGCGCGGCGACCTTGCGGCGCTGCGCGGCTTCCTCTCCGGCGGCCGCTGGGTGGTGCTTGCGACGTCCAGCATGGTCGCGCTGCTGCTCGCCGGCGTGATCCACCTCGCCTCGCCCTGGATCGATCCCAACGCGGTGCTGCCGCTCTATATCGGCTGCCTGACCTTGCCGCCCTTCGTGGTCGCCAACACCCAGGACGGCATCTCCCGAGCGCATGACTGGATGCAGCTCGGCCTGATGCCGCAGTTCATCGTGCGGCAGGGGCTGATCATCGCGCTGACCGCCGGCGCGCTGGCGCTCGGCCTCAATCTCGGCGCCACCGCGGCGATGATCGCGAGCGCCGCCGCGGTATACATCGCGGCGATCGGCCAGATGGTCGTGCTCAACCGCCGCCTCGCCGCCCATCTCGGGGTGGGCGAGAAGAGCTACGACGTCAAGGGCTGGTTCGCGATCTCGCTGCCGATCATGCTGGTCGAGAGCTTCTATCTGCTGCTCGGCTACACCGACGTGCTGATGCTGCAGCAATTCCGCTCGTCCGAGGAGGTCGGAATCTATTTTGCTGTGGTGAAGACGCTGGCGCTGGTGTCGTTCGTGCACTACGCGATGGCGGCGACCACGGCGCACCGCTTCGCGGAATACAACGCACTCGGCGACAAGGACCGGCTGTCGGCCTATGTCGCACACGCCATCAGCTGGACGTTCTGGCCCTCGCTGCTCGCGACCGTCGCCCTGCTGGCGTTCGGCAAGCCGCTGCTGTGGCTGTTCGGCCCGAAATTCGTCGACGGCTACAGCATCATGTTCGTCGCCGCGATCGGCCTCGTGGTCCGCTCGGCGATCGGGCCGGTCGAGCGGCTGTTGAACATGCTCGGCCACCAGAGCATCTGCGCAATAGCCTATGCGGTGTCGTTCCTGATGAATGTCGGGCTCTGCATCGCCCTCGTCCCCCGCTACGGCGGGATGGGCGCCGCCGCCTCGACCTCGCTGTCGCTGACCTTCGAGACGATCCTCTTGTTCTATGTCGTGCGCTCGCGCCTCGGGCTGCACGTGCTGGCGTTCGGCAAGCGGCGGACGGCGCCGTAGCATTCGGCCGGCGCGGCATCATGCGATGCATGAGCGCCGCCGGACTGGAAAACCCGCCTAACGGCGTTCAGCCTTGCGCCGGTCAGGCGCGCCTGATGTCCGCCTGCTTCCAAGAGTGGCCGGCAACCATGCGTCGGAAGAACCACACAACGGCCGGGCAAGCCAGCAGCACGGCGGCGCCGAAGTCGAGCGCCGCGCTCGCGGAGCCGACCGCGGTGGAGAGCTTTCCTCCGATCGCAGGTCCAGCCAGCATGCCGGCGTAAAAGACGGTGTAGAATATTCCCATTCCGATCGGCCGCGTCTTCTGCTCGAGCACGCGCGCAGGCAGGCTCATGATCGGACCGGCAGGCAGGCCGCAGAGGATTCCAAGAGCAATGACGACGGGAAGCACCGTGCCGCTGCGCGACAAGAGCAGTGTCAGGAGCGCGAAGGCGATGCAGCCCGAGATCAGGATGACCTCGCCGCGTCTGGTCCGATCGGCGAGGAAGCCGCCCAAGGGCACCGAAAGGGCGGCGAGCCAGAGCACGATACTGATGGTTGATCCGGCTGCAGCGCCGGACCAGCCCTGCTCGACAAGCATCGACGGACCGAAACTGAAGATCATCGCAAAGCCGATATTGTAGAGACACCAGATCAGCCCGGCGGCAATCACGGCGCAGATCGTGTCGGCGGTCAGGCTGCTGTGCTCGCCTTCAACCGCGACGGCCGCATCCGGCGCGCGATAAACCAGAGCGATGAGGCCGAGACCGATCAGGATCACCCCGGCGACGGCAAGATTGACGGCATGGAGTCCGAGCGTGGCTCCGATTGCCGGCAACAGCATGAGAGCGACTGCGATGCCGGCCGGCCATGAGTTGATGAAAATGGCCATCGCGGTGGCGATTTCCCGGCCGGCAAACCAGTCCGCGACCATCTTGGTCATCAGAACGTTCAGGAGGACGCCGCCGATGCCGGCAGTCAGTTGGCCCGCGATCTGCACGCTCCACGACGTCGACGTGGTCATCAGCAGTTCGCCCGCCAGCATCATCAGAAGACCGGCAAGGACCACTACCTTGTCGCCATAGCGGCGGCCAATCGCGCCGCCAGGCAGGGCAAGCAAGGCGCCCGGCGCAAAGTAGAGCCCGATCAGAACGCCGATATCGGCCAGGCTGGCGCCCAGACCCTGGCTGAGCTGTGGCGCGATGGCCGCGACGCTCTGAAACTGAAAGGCGATGGTGGCACGAGCGACGAACAGAGCAGCAAGAATGGTCCAGCGGCTTCGCATTTGGATTTTCTCCGATGCCCAGAACTATGTCGTCGGCTTGATGTTCTGGTTCAGGCGGAAGAAATTCGTCGGATCGTATTTGTTCTTGAGCGCGACGAGGCGTGCGTAATTTTCGCCATAGGCGTCGCGCACCCGGTCTTCGCCCTCATCCCCCAGGTTGTTGGCATAGACGCCGCCGGTCGAATAGGGCCTGACGGCACTCCACAGCTCGCGCGCCCAACGCATGTTAGCCTCGTCACCGGCCGGATTGTCCCAGATCGCAACCGGAAAGCAGTCGAACGCCGCATCGCGGTTGGCGTAAGGCGAGCTCGATACCGGAACCCGTGCAATTGCGCCGCCGACATGCTGGAGAACCAGCAAGGACGCGGTGTTGGGGGCTCTCGCATAGGCGTCGAGCAGCGCGTTGATCGCGCCTGCACCGATCTCGCGCAGGAACTGCGCCTTCCAGTAATAGCGACGTCCCCGCGGAAACAGGGCATCGCCGCCCGACTGAATCTCGAGATAGGGAACGGTCGCGAAGCGCGTCTCGACGGGCGAGCCGAACTTGACGATCGGCGAAAGGGCGCGCTCACCGTCATGATGCGAGCCGACGTAACAACCGGAGATGTTGAAGAACCGCTCGCCCGACGGCAGCGTCACAAGGGCCGCATCGACGTTGACCTCATCGGCAGCGTTTCGGGCGAATTCATCGTAGAACTGCATGGCCTCGCGCGCCTGATCGTAAGGATAAAGCGTCGACGCGACGGGCAACGACGTGCCGATCGGATGCAACTGGTATTCGAACGCAGTCACGATGCCGAAATTGCCGCCGCCGCCTCTCAAGCCCCAGAGCAAGTCGGGGTGTTCGGTCGCGCTGGCCCTTAAAACCTGTCCCTCGGCTGTCACCACCTCGGCGGCAATCAGGTTGTCGCAGGTCAACCCGTATTTTCGCCCGAGCTTGCCGAAGCCGCCGCCAAGCGTGAGCCCGGCGATGCCGGTGTCGCTGTTGACCCCCATGGTGGTCGCCAGGCCGTGCGCCTGCGTGGCACGATCGAATTCGCCGAGATCGAGGCCGGCCTCCGCGCGCGCGGTGCGCCTGACCGGATCGACATCGATGCGTTTCATCCGCGACAGGTCGATGACCATGCCGCCGTCACAGACCGAGAGGCCGGCGACATTGTGGCCTCCGCTGCGAACGGCCACCGGGAACATGCGGGACCTCGCGAACGTCACCGCCTCGACCACATCCAGGGTATCCGCGCAGTAGGCGATCATGACCGGCCGCCTGTCGACGGCGCCGTTCCAGACCTTGCGCGCCTCGTCGTAACCGGCGCTCCCGGCGAGGACCACCTTGCCCTTGAGCCGTAGCTGGGAGCTGGGCCGAAGCTCGGAATGCGGTTCGCCCATCACCTCGTTATATGCCTGCCGCTGCTCCATCCGATTTGCTCCTCGCCAGGAATGCCCATGCCATCATCCCACGGCGTGCCAAATCGTCCTGAATCCGATCGGAAAAAGTTGCAAAATTTCGCCAAAAGGGATGGCTGCAGGCGATGGCGACGCTTGCAGCCTCAAAACAAAAGCCGGCCCTGATCCAATCAGGGCCGGCTTGTTCTTAGGCCGCCAAATTCCGCCGGAAAATTACTCCGCGGTCCAGCCGCCGTCGATCGAGTAGTTGGAGCCGGTGATCTGCGCGGCATCGTCGCTACACAGGAACAGCGCAAGCGCCGCGACCTGGTCGGAGGTCACGAACTCCTTGGTCGGCTGCGCGGCGAGCAGCACGTCCTTGATGACCTGCTCCTTGGTCATGTTGCGCGCCTTCATGGTCTCCGGGATCTGGTGCTCGACCAGCGGGGTCCAGACATAGCCCGGGCTGATGCAGTTACAGGTGATCTTGTGCTGCGCGAGCTCCAGCGCCACCGTCTTGGTGAGACCGGCGATGCCGTGCTTGGCCGAGACATAGGCCGACTTGAACGGCGAAGCGACCAGCGAGTGCGCCGAGGCGGTGTTGATGATGCGGCCCCAACCGCGCTTCTTCATGCCGGGCACCGCGGCGCGGATGCCGTAGAACGCGGACGACAGATTGATCGCGATGATCGCTTCCCACTTCTCCGGCGGGAATTCCTCGATCGGCGCAACGAACTGGATGCCGGCATTGTTGACCAGGATATCGACCGAACCGAAGGTCTTCTCGCCGAGCGCAATCATGTCGGCGATCTCGGCCGGCTTGGTCATGTCGGCCGGCGAATGTACCGCCTTGACCTTGAAGTCGGTCTCGATGCCGGAACGCTCCTTCTCGATATCGGCCGGAACGCCCATGCCGTTGAGAACGATATTGGCGCCGGCGCCGGCGAAGGCGCGCGCGATCGCCAATCCGATGCCGCTGGTCGAGCCGGTCACAACGGCGGTCTTGCCTGTCAACGTACCCATTATCGGTCGCTCCTATTTGCTTGCGGGGGGTGTGGGTTCATCCCCCGTGAGATCGTAAGTCACCATGGTCTCCCCGGACTGCGGCCGTTCTAGCCATTCTTTGTGACGCATCGACAAATGCACGTCGCGGACGCCCGCGCCCCAGTGCTCGACCATCGCAACATGGGAGAAGTCGTAGTCCTTCGAGGAGCTCTCGTAGTTCTTGCTCTTGTAGATCAGGTGAACCACCGTGACGGTGTTCTCCTTGGACGCCTTGCGCAGCAGCTCGACCGACGGATCGTTCTTCAGGTAATCGGGCAGCTTGCCGATCAGGTCGCGTACCGCCATGCGGGCGTTGTGGATCTGCCTGTTCTTGTCGGTGTTCATCCGCGTCCGGCTGGAATAGCGGATATCCTTTTCGCGTTCGGCGGCCTCCAGCAGCGTCTCCGGCAACGGCCCGCGCGCGCTAAACAGATCGACCTGGAAGATCAGAAGATCGCGGCTGGTCTCCTCGTCGAGCACGAAGTCGAGCGGGGTGTTGGAGGCGATGCCGCCGTCCCAGTAATGCTCGCCCTCGATCACCACGGACGGAAAGCCCGGCGGCAGCGCGCCCGAGGCCATGATGTGCTCGGGGCCTATCTTCTTGCCGAGCTTCCTGAACTCGTAATTGTCGAAATAGCGGAAATTGCCCGAGGTGACGCTGACCGCGCCGACCGACAGGCGCGTCTTCAGATCGTTGATGCGGTCGAAATCAACCAGGCGCTCCAGCGTCTTCTTCAGCGGCGCGGTGTCGTAATAGCTCAGCGATTGCGAGCTGCCGGGCGGCCACAGCGGCGCCGGCGGAATCCGCGGCGTGAAGAAGCCGGGCACGCCGAAGGTCGCGATGATGGCGGCGCTGGTCTCGTTGAACAGCGAGCGGGCGCGTTCATGCTTCGAGACCGGATTCCACGGCACCGGCGCCGACACCATCTCCCAGAATTCCTTCAGCCGCGGCACGCGCTCGGCCGGCTCGTTGCCGGCGATGATCGCGGCGTTGATGGCGCCGATCGAGATGCCGGCGATCCATTCCGGCTCGAAGCCTGCGTGGCAGAGCGCCTGAAAGGCGCCGGCCTGATAGGAGCCGAGCGCGCCGCCGCCCTGAAGAACCAGCACGCGCTGCGCTTGCGCCGGCGTCGAGGCAGGCGCGGAATCCGAAGTGTCCATTCGTAACCGTTGGGGCTGCAAACAACGAGAACGGCGCACCGTGGCGGCTGTTCGCCGCGGCGTCAATCAACGAGATGAATGGCTCTATTGTTTGAGCATGATCTTCCCGGAAAACCGCCTCACACTTTTCCGGATCATGCTCTGGATCACGCGGAATTTATCGAGATCAGGTTGCCGCCAAAATGAGCGTCCAGAATACCTTGTACTTGGTGTTGGGAGCATAGACCGCCGCGATGCCCATTTTTGTGACACCGCTCTTCAGCATATTGGCCTTGTGCGGCGGTGAATCACGCCAGCCCGAAAAGGCTTCCGCCAGCGTGTGATAGCCGGCCGAGATGTTCTCGACCGCGACGGTGGCGGGATAGCCTCCGGCCTGCAGCCGCTTGCCGAGCGGGGCCTTCACGTCGTGGTCCATCTTGTTGCGGGCGGCCATCGCCTGCGATTGCTGCTCGGCGAGCTTGGTCAGGTCCGGATCGACCACCACGGTGCCAAGACCATTGTTCTGGCGATACTGCGAAAACATGATCGCGGCCGCCTGGCTATCCAGGACAGCGCCGGGTTGGGCCATGTTGAGATACATGGTCGGTTCTTCCGGGATTTTGGTGTCCGTGCCGCAGCCGGCAAGCAGCAGAAGCCCGAACAGGGCGACCGTCGTCCGTTTCACTGTAAGAAAACCCCCAAAGATTGGCCCGCCGTTGTTGCATATCAACCGTGGCTGAATGGTGAACAGGGGCTAACTTTTGGCTGCGAAATGCCGTCATTCCGGGGCGCGAAGCGAGCCCGGAATCTCGAGATTCCGGGCTCGGTCCTACGGACCGCCCCGGAATGACGGTGGATGTGGTCAGGAACCGTCGCCCGGATGCCTACTCCTGGGCGGCAAAGATCCGGTAGCGGCGGGGCTGCAGCGAGACGATTTCGCCGGCCTGGAGCTCGCGGTCGCGGGGGGCGTCGATCTCGATCACGGTCTTGCCCTCGCTCCCCGACAGGGCCACCTCGGCGCGCTGGATCGGACCGAACGAGCGGACATGCCGGATGGCGCCTTCCAGGGCGCCGGTTCCAGCCGGGCCGACCGCCATGTCGTGGCGACGGACGAACAGTTTTGCCGCGCCCGATGCCGCGCCGAGCGCCGGAATGTTCAGGGGACGACCATCCAGCCGCACCGCATCGCCGGCAACGTCGACCGGCAACACGATGGATTTGCCGATGAAGCTGTGCACGAAGGCGGTCGCCGGATTGTCATAGACCTCGCCGGGCGAGCCGATCTGCTCGATCTTGCCCTTGTCCATCACCACGACGCGGTTGGCGACCTCGAGCGCTTCTTCCTGGTCATGGGTGACGAAGATCGAGGTGACGTGGATCTCGTTGTGCAGCGAGCGCAGCCATTGCCTGAGCTCCTTGCGCACCTTGGCATCGAGCGCGCCGAACGGCTCGTCGAGCAACAGGATCCGCGGCTCGATCGCGAGCGCGCGCGCCAGCGCGATGCGCTGGCGCTGGCCGCCGGACAATTGGCTGGGATAGCGGTTGGCCAGCCAATCGAGCTGCACCAGGTCGAGCAACTCCTTGACGCGGGCGCGGATCGTCGCCTCGTCCTTGCGGATCGCGCGCGGCTGCACGCGCAGGCCGAAGGCGACGTTCTCGAACACCGTCATGTGGCGGAACAGCGCGTAGTGCTGGAACACGAAGCCGACCTGGCGCTCGCTGGCGCCGCGCGAGAGCGCATTCTCGCCGTCGATCGCGACCTCGCCCGAGTCGGGCCAGTCCAGGCCTGCGATGATGCGCAGCAGCGTCGTCTTGCCGGAACCGGACGGACCGAGCAGCGCCAGCAACTCGCCGTCGGCGACCTTGAGGTCGACATTGTCGAGCGCGGCAAAGCTGCCGAACGTCTTTACGATATTCTTGACTTCAATCGCCATCGGGCACCTCTGCCTCGTCGAGCCGCCGCTCGAGAACGGTTTTCGCCACCAGGGTGATCAGCGCCAGCATCGCGAGCAGCGACGCGATCGCGAACGAGGCGACGAACTGATATTCGTTGTAGAGAATTTCGACCAGCAGCGGCATCGTGTTGGTCTCGCCGCGGATGTGGCCGGACACGACCGACACCGCGCCGAACTCGCCCATCGCGCGCGCGTTGCAGAGCAGGACGCCGTACAGCAGGCCCCATTTGATGTTGGGCAGCGTGACGCGGAAGAAGGTCTGCAGGCCGGAGGCGCCGAGCGAGATCGCCGCCTCCTCTTCCTGGGTGCCCTGCTCCTGCATCAGCGGGATCAGCGCGCGCGCCACGAAGGGGAAGGTGACGAAGATCGTCGCCAGCGCGATGCCGGGCACCGCGAACAGGATGTGGACGTTATGTGCCTGCAGCCACGGCCCGAAATAGCCCTGCGCGCCGAACAGCAGCACGTAGACCAGGCCCGAAATCACCGGCGAGACCGAGAACGGCAGGTCGATCAGCGTGATCAGGAAGGTCTTGCCGGTGAACTCGAACTTCGAGATCGCCCAGGCCGCGATCACGCCGAACACGAGATTGAGCGTGACCGAGATCGCGGCGATCAAGAGCGTCAGCTTGATGGCGGCGAGCGCCTCGGGCTCCGCCAGCGCCGCGAGATACGCGCCGATCCCCTTCGAGAAGGCCGACGCAAACACCACGACCAGCGGCAGCACGACGAAGATGCTGAGGAAGGCGATCGCCAGCGCGATGATGATGAAGCGGATCGGGCCGGGCTCGGTGCGCAAATTGCGCTGCGCCGTCCCCGGCTCCGCGCGACCGATCTCGGGCCGCGGCGCCGGCGCCGCGACGCTGACATCGGTCGCAGGTGCGTAAGTCCGCAGTTGCGTGGTCGAGGTCACCAATCCCGTCTGCATCGACATCGCAAGACCTCAATGCACGGGGATGCGGGCTTGCGCCCAGCGTTGCAGCCGGTTGATCAGGAAGATGATCAGGAACGAGGCCACCAGCATCACGACCGCGATCGCGGTGGCATCGGCATAGCGGAATTCGGACAGCCGGATCACGATCAACAGCGGCGCGATCTCGGAGACATTGGGCAGATTGCCGGCGATGAAGATCACCGAGCCGTATTCACCGATGGCGCGGGCGAAGGCCAGCGCGAAGCCGGTGAGCAGCGCCGGGATCAGGCTCGGCAGGATGACGCGAAACACCGTGTGCCAGCGATTGGCCCCCAGGCTCGCCGCCGCCTCCTCGATCTCGGGATCAAGATCGATCAGCACCGGCTGCACCGTGCGCACCACGAAGGGAATGCCGATGAAGATCATCGCGATGAAGATGCCGATCGGCGTGAACGCGACCTTGATGCCGAGCTCGGCGAGCGGCGCGCCGAGCCAGCCCTTCTGGGCGAACAGCTGCGTCAGCGCGACGCCGGCGACCGCCGTCGGCAAGGCAAACGGAACATCGACGATGGCGTCGAACAGCCGCCGGCCCGGAAAGCGATAACGCACCAGCGCCCAGACGATGACGGTGCCCATCACCAGGTTGACGCATGCGGCCGCAAACGAAAGCCCAAACGAAATCTTCAGGGCGTTCAGGGTGCGGCGGCTGGTGAGGATGCCCCAGAACTGGTCGAGGCTGAGTTCGAACGTTTTGAGGAACAGCGCGGCCAGCGGAATCAGGATGATAACGGAGAGCCATGTCAGGGTCAGTCCCATGGTGAGACCGAACCCCGGCAGGGTACTGCGTCGTGCAACCGCTGTGCTCACATATCCCCCTGATAATCCGATCAGTTCTTGTAAATCTGATCGAAGATGCCGCCCTCGGCGAAGTGCTCCTTCTGGGCCTTGGTCCAACCACCAAAAACGTCGTCGATGGTGAAAAGTTCAACCTTGGCGAAGGATTTTTCGTACTCCTTGGCGATCTCGGGATCGCGCGGCCGGTACGAGTTGCGCGCGGCGATCTCCTGGCCTTCCTTGGTGTACCAGTACTTCAGATAGGCCTCGGCGACGGCGCGGGTGCCCTTCTTGTCGGCGACCTTGTCGACCACGGCGACCGGCGGCTCGGCCAGGATCGACTGCGCCGGGGCCACGATCTCGAACTTGTCCGCGCCGAATTCGCGAAGCGCCAGAAAGGCTTCGTTCTCCCACGCAAGCAGCACGTCGCCGACGCCGCGCTCGACGAAAGTCACGGTCGAGCCGCGCGCGCCGGTGTCGAGCACCGGCACGTTCTGATAGAGATCGGCGACGAATTTCTTCGCCTTGTCCGCGGAGCCGAACTTCTTCTGCGCGTAGCCCCAGGCGGCGAGATAATTCCAGCGCGCGCCGCCCGAGGTCTTCGGGTTCGGCGTGATGACGCTGACGCCGGGTTTAATCAAATCGTCCCAATCCTTGATGCCCTTGGGATTGCCCTTGCGCACCAGGAACACGATGGTCGAGGTGTAGGGCGAGGCGTTGAGCGGCAGCCGCTTCTGCCAGTCGGCCGCGATCAGGCCCTTGCCCGCGATCGCATCGATGTCATAGGCAAGCGCCAGCGTGACGACATCGGCCTGCAATCCGTCGATCACCGAGCGCGCCTGCGAGCCGGAGCCGCCATGCGACTGCTTGATCTCGACGCTCTTGCCGGTTTCCTTCTGATAGGCCGCGGCGAACGCCTTGTTGAAATCGACATAGAGCTCGCGGGTCGGATCATACGACACGTTCAGCAGCGAATAGTCGGCCGCAAAGGCCGAGCTCGCCCACAACAGTCCCGCGACCAGCGGCAGGATACGACGGATCATTTCTGTCTCCATTCAACCTGAGAAATGTCAGGGAACACGCAAGACATAACTCACGGCGAAGTGGTCTTAAGTCAACGAAACCGGTTTTCTTTGTTTTCGGCGGCGCAGCGCGCTTGTGCTACGAAGTCGCGGCACTGCGAAGGCTTTGTCGCGTCGCCAAATCGCGATGAAGACTCACCGCGATTTCGGCGCCCCCGCGCAAACGCTTCGCGTTTGTCGCCAGGGATCATGCTTACGACATCTTCATCGTATGGATGCCGCATTCCGTCTTGGCCCGGCCGCGCCAGCGGCCATCGCGCGCATCCTCGCCGGCAGCGGACCGGCTGCTGCAAGGCATACACCCGACCGACTGATATCCCGATGCGACAAGTGGATGCGGCGGCAGCTTGCCGAGCGTGTAGATCGCCTCGATCTCCTCGCGCGAGACGTTGGCGAACGGATTGAACTTCAGCCTGACGCCGTCATCCTCGACAACCGGGATGTCGGCGCGGGCACCGCCCTGGAAACGCTTGCGGCCGTTGATCCAGCCGGCGAACGGCTTCAGCGCACGCGCCAGCGGCTCGACCTTGCGGATACGGCAGCAGGCGTCGGGATCGGTGAACCACAGCTCGCGGTCCGGATCCTGGCGCGACAGCGCTTCCTCATCGGGTTTGATCGAGCGCACATCGGTGAGGCCGAGCGACTTGATCAGCGTGTCACGATAAGCCAGCGTCTCCTCGAACAGCCAGCCGGTATCGAGAAACACCACCGGGATCGCCGGATCGACATCCGCCATCACCTTGAGCAGCGCGGCGGACTCGGTGCCGAACGACGACACCAGCGCCACCTTCTCGCGGCCGAGCGTCTTGACCGCGGCCGTGATCACCTCGGCGGGTGAAGCCGTGCGCAGCGCGCGATCGAGCGCATCGGCCGCGGGCAGTGCGGCCGGCGCCACCGCGAGCTCTGGTGCGAGCGTGCTCACTGGCCGGCGCTCTCCGAGTGACGCAGCTGCATGCGGCGGTTGAGTGCGGTGACGCGGCCGTCGCCGGTCGGCTGGTAGAACACCGAATAGCGCTTCATGGTCGCGGCGAAGGCGTCGGCGTCGGCGTCCTTCTTCACCTCGAAGGCGTCGAAGCCGGCGCGCGTCATGAACACGAACTGGTCGCGCAGGATCTGGCCGGTGGCGCGCAGCTCGCCGTCATAGCCGTAACGCTCGCGCAGCAGGCGCGCCTGGCTGTAGGCGCGGCCGTCGCGGAAGGTCGGAAACACCAGCGCGACCGAGGCCAGCCGATCGAGATGCGGCACGAGATCGTCGAGGTTGCGGTTGTTCGGCCAGATCACCCCTAGCTTGCCGGGACGACGCAGCAGCGCCTCCGGATCGGCGAGAAAGCGCTCGGCGCTCACCAGCACCGCGCCGTCGCCCGGCAGTTCGGCGCCGTCGGCGACATGCACGAACAGATCGGTCGTGATTCTTCCCTGCTTAACGAGTGGCATAGACCCGCTCCCTGATAGGCTCGACGCCCAGACGCTTCACCGTATCGACGAACAATTCCTCGGGACGGTCGCGCAGCGCGAGATAGGCTTCGACAATGTCTTCGATCACGTCGGCGACTTCCGCATAGGGAACGGCCGGGCCGATCAGCGTGCCCAACTGCGCGTTCTCGTCGGCGCGGCCGCCGATCGTGATCTGGTAGAATTCCTCGCCGTTCTTCTCGACGCCGAGAATGCCGATGTGGCCGACATGGTGATGGCCGCAGGCATTGATGCAGCCGGAGATGTTGATGTGCAGCCGCCCGATCAGGTCGGCGGTGTCGTGGTTGGCGAAGCGGCGTGTCAGCTCCTGCGCGATCGGGATCGAGCGCGCATTGGCCAGCGAGCAGTAATCCAGCCCCGGGCAGGCGATGATGTCGGTGACGAGGTTGACGTTCGGCGTCGCGAGGCCGAGGCGATCGAGTGCCTTGAACAGCTGCGGCAGGTCGCGCTTGGCGACGTGCGGCAGCGCCAGGTTCTGCTCATGGCCGACGCGGATCTCGCCGAACGAATATTTGTCGGCGAGATCGGCGACCGCGTCCATCTGCTCGGCGGTGGCATCGCCCGGAGGGCCACCGACCGGCTTCAGCGACAGCGTCACGATCGAATAGCCCTGCACCTTGTGCGGCGCGACCGAGTTCTTGCGCCAGCGCTCGAACAGCGGATCATGCGCGGCCTGCTTCAGCTCGTCCGGCATGTGCGGCAGCTTCTCGTAAGGCGGATAGGAGAAACGCGAGCGCACCTCCTCGATGGCGGCGTGATCGAGCGTCAGCCCGATATCGCCCATCGCCTTCCACTCCTCCTCGACTTCCTTGGCGAACTTCTCGATGCCGAGCTCGTGCACCAAGATCTTGATGCGCGCCTTGTAGATGTTGTCGCGGCGGCCATACTGGTTGTAGACGCGCAGGATCGCCTCGACATAGCTCAGGATGTCGCGGCCGTGCACGAACGGCTTGATGGTCTTGGCGATGAACGGCGTGCGGCCGAGGCCGCCGCCGACCAGCACCTCGAAACCGGTCTCGCCGTCGGCGTTCTTGTGCAGCCGCAAGCCGATGTCGTGGATCTTGATCGCGGCGCGGTCGTGCTCGGAGGCGGTGATCGCGATCTTGAACTTGCGCGGCAGGAACGAGAATTCCGGATGCAGCGTGGTGTGCTGGCGGATCAGCTCCGACCAGATGCGCGGATCCTCGATCTCGCCCGGCGCGACACCGGCCCATTGGTCCGAGGTGACATTGCGCATGTTGTTGCCGGAGGTCTGCATCGCATGGATGCCGACGTCGGCAAGATCGGCGAGCGCATCGGGCAGCTCGGCGAGCTTGATCCAGTTGAACTGGATGTTCTGCCGCGTGGTGAAGTGGCCGTAGCCGCGGTCGTAGCGGCGCGCGACATGGGCGAGCCGGCGCAACTGCTTCGACGACAGCGTGCCGTAGGGGATCGCGACGCGGAACATGTAGGCGTGCAGCTGCAGGTACACGCCGTTCTGCAAGCGCAGGATCTTGAATTCGTCCTCGGTGAGCTCGCCGGAAAGGCGGCGCTTCACCTGGTCGCGGAATTCCGAAACACGCTCGTTGATCAGCGTGCGGTCGAGTTCGTCATATGCATACATGATGGATGAGCCTTACGCCGGCACCTGAAGATCGATCGTGACGCCCTTGGCGCGGATGTGTTCGCGAAGATTACCCGGCTTGAGCTTGCCGCCGTCCTTGAGCTCGACCGGCGCGATGTAGGGGCCGACCGCGCCGACATCGTCGGCGGTGGCTTCGGCCAGCAATGCGCGCGCATCGTCGGAGGTGCTGACGACAGCGGAATCGGACAGTTCGGTGGACCAGCCTTGCTTGGCGGTTCGGTACACCACGGCACCATCCAGGTGCGGTTGGCGGTCACCACCGAGGGGCCCGTGATCCTGATTTTCTTCTGTTCAAGCGGAGAGGTCATTCGGCAGCTTTCAGCAGTTCGGAGAACATCTGGTTGGAGAAGAGTTGGGTGACGTTGGACCGGCTCCACGGCGCGGAATGCGCGACCACGTCGCCGATGATGAGAATGGCGGGACCGCCATCGACCTGTTTGACCAGCTCGGGCAGCCGCGCCAGCGTGCCGACCGCGGCCTTGGCATCCGGCCGGGTCACGCGCGCGAACACGCCGACCGGCGTCTCCGGCGAGCGGCCCGCGGCAAGCATGCCTTCGCGGATCGAGGGCGCCGCGGTCATGCCCATATAGACGACGACCGTCATCTTCTTGTCCGTCAGCACCGACCAGTCGACGACCTCGGCATCGCGCGCCTTGTGCGCGGTGAGGAAGGTGATGCGCAGTGCCTCGTGCCGAAAGGTCAGCGGCACTTCGAATTGCGCGGCCGCGCCCAGACCGGCGGAGACGCCCGGAATGATGGAGTAAGCGACGCCGGCGTCGCGCAGCGCCTCGATCTCCTCGCCGCCGCGACCGAAGATAAAAGGATCGCCGCCCTTCAGCCGCACCGCGCGCTGGCCCGACTGCGCGGCCTCGATCATCAGTGCATTGATGGCGTCCTGGCCGATGCCGGGCTTGCCGACACGGCGTCCAACCGGGATCCGCGTCGCATCGCGACGGATGCGGTCGAGGATTTCGGACGACACCAATTCGTCATAGAACACGACGTCGGCATCCTGCAGCGCGCGCAACGCCTTCACCGTGAGCAGATCCGGATCGCCGGGACCGGCGCCGACCAGCGTCACATGACCGATGGCCTTGCCTTCCGCGCTCGCGCCGGCGAATGCGGCGGGATCGGTGATCGCGTTCAGCGCCTGCTCGGCCTCATCCTTGCGGCCGGCCAGCACCAGCGCGCCGATCGGGCCGTCGACGATGCGCTCCCAGAAGCGGCGGCGCAGCGGAAACTCCTCGATGCGGGCGTGGATCGATTTGCGGACGCCGCCGATGAAGCCGGCGAGATCGCCGATCCGCGCCGGCAGCACCGCCTCGATCTTCTCGCGGATGCGGCGCGCCACCACCGGCGACGTGCCGCCGGTGCCGACTGCGACCACGACATCGCCGCGATCGACGATCGCCGGCATAATGAAGGTGGAGTGCACGAGGTCGTCCATCACGTTGACCGGCAGGCCGATCGCCTTGGCGCGCACCGACATCGCAACACCGACCTCGCCTGCGCCAGCACAGAGGACGGCGATGACATCGGAGAGGTCGGCGGTGAGCGGATCGCCTTCGGCGCGCTCGATCCGCGCGGCGTCCTCCGCCGCGAGACCGGCAATGTCATGATCACCGTCGGTCGCGTACCAGCGCACCGCGGCGCCGGCGGCTGCGAGCAGCCGCAACTTGGCGCGCGCGAGGTCGCCCGCTCCAACGAGCAGCACCTTGCCGCTTTGCAGATCCAGAAACACCGGCAGATATCGCATCAGACACTCGCTTCCCCAACTTGGGGGTTGACTGAAATTATTTTCTATTTATCTCTCGATCAAGGCCAGCAAAGAGAAGATTATTTCTTCTCTATTGCAGCGCAACTTTAGAATTTTCAACTCCACAGGCCAAGGCCAAGAGATGCATCTTCTCGACAACGAATCCGTCGCCGCCAGGACGCGGTCCGCAGCGCTTAGCAATGCATCTTCCGTGCCGGGGATTCCCGCCGATCAGGCGCCTCCGTCGATGGATCATCTCGACGAGCTGGAGGCGCAGAGCATCTACATTCTGCGCGAAGCGTTCGCCCGACTGAAGAAGCTCGCGTTGCTGTGGTCGCTCGGCAAGGATTCCAACGTGATGATCTGGCTGGCGCGCAAGGCGTTCTTCGGCCGCGTCCCGTTCCCGGCGTTGCACGTCGACACCGGCAAGAAATTTCCGGAGATGTATGCGTTCCGCGACCGCTTCGGAAAGGAGTGGGATCTCGACCTGCGCGTCGAGCCCTGCCCGCCGATCGACAGCGTCGACCCGACCCTGCCGCCGGCCGCACGTTCCGCCGCGCGCAAGACCGAGGGCCTGAAGCTCGCGCTCAACAAGTTCGGCTTTGACGGATTGATTGCCGGCATCCGCCGCGACGAAGAGGCGACCCGCGCCAAGGAGCGCGTGTTCTCGCCGCGCGGCCTCGAGGGCGAATGGGACGTCCGCGACCAGCCGCCGGAGTTCTGGGACCAGTTCAACGCCTCGCCGCCGCAAGGCGCGCACTTGCGCATCCATCCGATCCTGCATTGGACCGAGGCCGACATCTGGGCCTACACCAAGCGCGAAGGCATTCCGATCATCCCGCTCTATCTCGCCAAGGACGGCAAGCGCTACCGCTCGCTGGGCGATTCCGACATCACCTTCCCGGTTGCCTCCACTGCGTCCAACATCGACGAGATCCTCACCGAGCTCGACGGCACCAAGGTCCCGGAGCGCGCCGGCCGCGCGCTCGACCACGAGACCGAGGATGCGTTCGAGCGGCTGCGCGTCGCCGGCTATCTCTGATCAACACTTCAAGCAACACCAAGCTTCGTGCGAGCGTTCCGATGAACATGATCCTTCCCACTGCCTCGATCTCGGCAACGCCCAACGGCACGACGCGGCCGCAGGTGCGCATCGTCATCGTCGGCCACGTCGATCACGGCAAGTCGACGCTGGTCGGGCGCCTGCTGCATGAGACCGGCAGCCTGCCGGACGGCAAGCTGGAAATGCTGAAGGCGGTGAGCGCGCGGCGCGGCATGCCGTTCGAGTGGTCGTTCCTGCTCGATGCGCTGCAGACCGAGCGCGACCAGGGCATCACCATCGACACCACCCAGATCCGCTTCCGCACCCGCTCGCGCGACGTCGTGCTGATCGACGCGCCCGGCCACGCAGAGTTCTTGCGCAACATGATCACCGGCGCCTCGCAGGCCGACGGCGCGGTGCTGATCATCGACGCGCTGGAAGGCGTGCGCGACCAGACCAGGCGGCACGGCTATCTCCTGCATCTGCTCGGCGTGAAGCAGGTCGCGGTCGTGGTCAACAAGATGGACCGCGTCGAGTTCAGCGCCGACCGCTTCAAGGAGATCAGCGACGAGATTTCCGCGCATCTGATCGGCCTCGGCGTGACCCCCACAGCCGTGATCCCGATCTCGGCGCGCGACGGCGACGGCGTCGCCGAGCGCACGGCGCGGATCGACTGGTACAAGGGACCGACCGTGGTCGAGGCGCTCGATGCGCTCGAGCCGGCACGCCCGCTCGCCGAGCTGCCGCTGCGGCTGCCGGTGCAGGCGATCTACAAGTTCGACGACCGCCGCATCGTGGCGGGCCGCATCGAATCCGGCAGCCTGAAGGCCGGCGACGAGATCGTGATCATGCCGACCGGCAAGATCGCGCAGATCAAGACCGTCGAGAGCTGGCCGGTGACGCCGGTGAACGCCCCACAGGGCGCCGGACGCTCGGTCGGCATCACGCTCGACCGCGAGCTATTCCTCGAGCGCGGCGACATCATCGGACATTCCGGGCAGAGCCCGCGCGACACTCGCCGCATCCGCGCCCGGATCTTCTGGCTGCACGACAAGCCGCTGACCAAGGGCGAGCAGATCCTGATCCGGCTCGGCACCAAGGAAAGCCGCGCCACCGTGGTCGCGATCGAGAAGGCGGTCGATCCCGGCGCGCTGTCCAACGAAGAGAACACCGCGATCGCGCGCAACCATGTCGGCGAGATCGACATCTCGCTGGCGCAGCCGGTTGCAACCGATCCCTACACCGACAATCCGCGCACCGGCCGCCTCGTGATCGAGGTCAACGGCCGTATCGCCGGCGGCGGTCTCGTGCTGTCGGTCGACGCCGGCCGGCCGGCGGTGCCGGTCGATATCGTGCCGGTGGAGTCCGCGCTGCGGCCGGACGAGCGCTCGGCGCGCTACCACCACAACGGCGCAGTGATCTGGCTGACCGGCCTGCCCGGCTCGGGCAAGTCGACCCTGGCGCGGGCGCTGGAACGGCGCCTGTTCGGCAATGGCGGCTCGCCGATCCTGCTCGATGGCGACACGCTGCGTGCCGGGCTGAACGGCGATCTCGGCTTCTCGCCGCAGGACCGCGCCGAAAACATCCGCCGCCTCGCCGAAGTCGCGACCCACCTGGCGCGCAACGGCCATATCGCCATCGTCGCCGCGGTGTCGCCATCGACCTCCGACCGTGCGGCAGCTCGCCGCATCGCCGACAGCGCGTTCCGCGAAATCTATGTCGCGACGCCGGCCGAAGTCTGCGAGACCCGCGACCCCAAGGGCCATTACGCCAAGGCGCGCTCCGGCGGATTGCCGTCTTTCACCGGCATCACCAATGACTACCAGCCGCCGACCGGCAACGAACTGACCATCGACACCTCAAACCGCTCGGTCAGCGATGCCACCGACGAGATCGAGCGGATGCTGGCCACGACCGGCATCCTGTTCGACGAACTGACCGACCTGGCGGCGAATATTTAGCTTCTCTTGCTGTCATCGCGCGGCTTGTTGTCCAGGCGATCCAGTATTCGAGAGACAGCAATTATCGAGCCGATAGGCCGCGGCGTACCGGATGCCCCGCTTGCAGCGGGGCAGACGGCGGTATTGAGGCCTATTCCGCCGCGCGGCTTTCGGCCCCGTGCCGTACCATCCCCGGCGATTGCCCGGTGACACGCTTGAACGCGCGGCTGAACGCCGCCTGTGACGCATAGCCAAGCCGCTGCGCGATCACATCGATCGGCTGGCGTTCATGCTTGATCCACTGTGTCGCGAGACGCATGCGCAGCTCGGCAAGATAGCGCAGCGGCGATTGCCCGGTCATGGCCTGGAAGCGCTCGGCGAACAGCGAACGCGAGCAACCCGCCTCCGCCGCCAATTCAGCAACAGTCCAGTTGCGGCCGGGCTCACGATGCAGCGCGCCGATCGCGCGGCCGAGACGCGGATCACGCAAGGCCTCGAACCAGCCCATGGCGTTGTCGCCGCCGCATTCGACCCAGCCACGCACGATCGACGCGGCGAGCACATCGGCGAGCCGCGCCATCACGCCGACGGAGCCGGCCCGCGGCGTGCAGGTCTCCCGCTCCATGGCCTTCAGCATCGGTTCGATTTCCGGCTGGCGCGCAAGCAAGGTGTCGGCCCGCATCACTTCCGGCATCAGCGCGATCAGCGGGCGCATGCCGCCAAGATCGAAATTCATGCAGGCGCTGAAGACCAGGACCAACTCGTCCTGCGGGCATCCTTCAGGGCAGACCGATGTCACATCGACATTGCCGCACAGCGTCTCGGTCTCGAAACGCTCGACGTCGCAACTCGGCTCATCCGGGGCCGAGACAAGATCATGCGCGCCGCCGCGCGGCAGGAAAATCGCGTCACCGCATCCAAGGGGAAGCAGCGTCGCATCAGCGTAGCGCAGAAGTGCCGTGCCATGTGCAACGAAGTGGAATTGCGCGCGTCCGTACGGCGTTTCGAACCGAAACCCGAAGGGCGCCCGCGTCTCGATCCGACGGTAGTGAACGCCCTCAAGCCGCATGCCGAGCAGCAACTCGCTTACCAGATCGACGGCGGCGTCGGTCGTATCGGCGGCGGACGATCTGGACGAACGATCAAACATTAGAGTGTTTATGGCATAGATCGTCCAAAACCTCCAGCCTATGTCTGCGGCGGTGCAACATAGATGGAAGGTTCGGCCAATGGATCAAGAAGTGGACCCCGCTCTGGCGCACGCCGATGCCGTTGCGCTGACGCCGGGCGACGCCGCGCTCAAGGTTGGTGACAAGCCGGCCTCACCGGAAAGGCCCGCCTGGGGCGCCGTCGCGGCCATGATGCTGGGCGTCACCGCACTTCTGACGGCCGAGTTCCTGCCGTCCGGTCTGTTGACGCCGATGGCGCGCGATCTCGGTGTGAGTCCGGGCCTCGCCGGTCAGGCCGTGACCGCGACCTCGCTGGCCGGGCTGGTCGGAGCATTGTTCACGCCGACACTGACGCGCAGGTTCAATCGAAAGCCGGTGCTGCTCAGCTTTTCGATTCTCCTGGTGATCTCCAATCTGCTGGTGGCGCTGGCGCCGAGCATCACGTTCCTGCTGGCGGCGCGGATCGTGCTCGGCCTTGCCATCGGCGGGTTTTGGGCGATGGCGGCAGCGACGACGATCAGGCTGGTGCCGCCGTCGCTGGTTGCCCGCGCCTTGTCGATCGTGATGAGCGGCATTCCCGCCGCGATGATCATTGCCGTTCCGCTCGGCAGCTATCTCGGCGAGGTGGCGAGCTGGCGCTCCGTGTTCCTGCTCGCGACGGCATTGGGCGCAGCGGTATTCGTCATCCAGGCACTCGCTCTGCCGCGTTTGGCCCCAAGGGGAGAAGCCGGGCTCGACACCCTGATCGACATCCTGACACGGCCGGGGATCGGCGCCGGCATCTTGGCGGCAACGTTGGTCTTCACCGGACACTTCGGCTATTTCGGCTATATCCGTCCATTCCTCGAGAGCGTGACCGGGCTGGGCGCCGCCGGAGTTGCGGCGACCTTGCTTGCCTTCGGCGTCGCGAACTACCTCGGCTCGTTCGCGAGCGGGCTGATGGCCGAGCGCAAACTCAAGCTCACGCTGATCGCGATGCCGCTGGCGATCAGCGTGATCGGTCTGTTGCTCTCGGTCTTTGGCAAGGACGTCATTCCGGCTCTGGTGCTGGTCGCACTCTGGGGCTTCGCCTTCAGCGGCGTACCGGTCGCGACCACGACATGGATCACCCGCATGGTGCCCGACGAGACCGAGAGCGGGACCGGACTGACCGTGGCCTCGATCTTCCTCGGCATCACCATGGGCGCGGCCGGCGGCGGGCTGGTGCTTGATCTGATGGGCGCAGCCGCTGTGTTCGTAGCGGGCGCAATTCCCCTGGTGCTCGCTGCATTGCTGATCGCCAGCAAGGTACGCACCGGGGCGCCCTGACGGGCCTTTCCGGGCGCGGACCCTGGCGGTTGGAAAATTCGGGGTCGCCGCCCGGGTGACGGTGTAGCGTGGGGCCGGAAAGGGGGCCTTCTCAGAACCGGGACTTTAGGGCTAAAAGGGCCGTGAACGCGGCCCTTTGGCGCGTTTTTTGCTGATTTCTCGTGAAAACAGCCCCTAAACGCCCCATTTCTTTGAGAAAGCCCATCATGACTCGTGTCGATGCCCATGGATTGAAGATCGCCCCTGTCCTGTTCGATTTCATCGCCAAGGAGGCGACGCCGAAAACCGGGATCCCCCCGGATGCGTTCTGGGCCGGACTTGCCGCCATCATCCAGAAGCTCGGACCGAAGAACCGCGAGTTGCTCGCGGTCCGCGACACGCTGCAGGCCAAGATCGACGACTGGCATCGCGCCAACAAGGGCAAGGCGTTCGACATCAACGCCTACACCGCGTTCCTCAAGGACATCGGCTACCTGCTGCCCGAGCCCGCGACCCACAAGGTCGAAACCGCCAATGTCGATGAGGAAATCGGCAAGATCTGCGGCCCGCAGCTGGTGGTGCCGCTCACCAACGCCCGCTACGCGCTGAACGCCGCCAACGCGCGCTGGGGTTCGCTGTACGACGCGTTCTACGGCACCGACGCGATCCCGCACGATCCGAGCGAGGCTGGCCGTGGCTACAACAAGGCCCGCGGCGACAAGGTGATCGCGAAGGCGAAGGCGTTCCTCGATGCCGCCGTGCCGCTTGCGACCGGAAGCCACACCGACGTCACCTCCTACGCCGTGATCGCGGGCCAGCTCTCGGTCAAGCTGAAGAGCGGCAACTCGACCGCG
Organism: Bradyrhizobium sp. BR 1433; assembly: GCF_051547665.1. Classification (NCBI taxonomy): domain Bacteria; kingdom Pseudomonadati; phylum Pseudomonadota; class Alphaproteobacteria; order Hyphomicrobiales; family Nitrobacteraceae; genus Bradyrhizobium; species Bradyrhizobium sp. BR 1433. The sequence goes on along the minus strand of NZ_JBPUGG010000001.1, from coordinate 5,958,646 downwards.
CTGAAGAATGCCGCCCAGTTCGCCGGCTATCAGGGCGACGCCGCCCAGCCTTCCGCGATCCTGCTCGTCAACAACGGCATGCATGTCGAGGTCAAGATCGACCGCAACAACGTGATCGGCAAGGATGACCCGGCCGGCGTCGCCGACATGATCCTGGAGTCGGCGGTCTCCACCATTCTCGACATGGAAGACTCGGTCGCTGCCGTCGACGCCGAGGACAAGGTGCTGGTCTATCGCAACACGCTCGGCCTGATGAACGGCACGCTGTCGGCCGATTTCGAGAAGGGCGGCAAGACGCTGACCCGCTCGCTCAATGCCGACCGCGTCTACAAGAGGCCCGACGGCGGCGAGCTGAAGCTGCACGGCCGCAGCCTGCTCCTGATGCGCAATGTTGGCCACCACATGTTCACCGACGCCGTGCTCGACGCCAAGGGTGAGGAAATCTCGGAAGGCATCCTGGATGCCGCGGTCGCTGGCCTGCTCGCGATCCACGACCTCAAGGGCAATTCCAAAGTCAAGAACAGCCGCACCGGCTCGGCCTATATCGTCAAGCCGAAGATGCACGGGCCCGACGAGGTGACGCTGACCTGCGACCTGTTCGCCGAGGTCGAGAAGATGCTCGGCCTGCCGGAGAACACGCTGAAGGTCGGCATCATGGACGAGGAGCGCCGCACCACGGTCAACCTCAAGGCCTGCATCCAGCGCGCCTCCAAGCGCATCATGTTCATCAACACCGGCTTCCTCGACCGTACCGGCGACGAGATCCACACCTCGATGGAAGCGGGTCCGATGATCCGCAAGAACGACATGAAGGCCCAGCCGTGGATCAAGGCCTATGAGGATTGGAACGTCGACAACGGCCTGATCGACGGCCTGCCCGGCCATGCCCAGATCGGCAAGGGCATGTGGGCCGCCCCCGACAAGATGGCCGACATGCTGGTGCAGAAGATCGGCCATCCGCAGGCCGGTGCCACCACCGCCTGGGTGCCGTCGCCGACCGCGGCCACGCTGCACGCGCTGCACTATCACCAGGTCAATGTGATCGCCCGCCAGCAGGAGCTCGCCAAGGGTGGGCCGCGTGCCAAGCTCTCCGACATCCTCACCATTCCGGTGTCGCAGTCGAACTGGGCGCCCGACGATGTGAAGCAGGAGATCGACAACAACTGCCAGGGCATCCTGGGCTACGTCGTGCGCTGGATCGACCAGGGCGTCGGCTGCTCCAAGGTGCCCGACATCCACGATGTCGGCCTGATGGAAGACCGCGCCACGCTGCGCATCTCGAGCCAGCACCTCGCGAACTGGCTGCATCAGGGCGTCATCACCAGGGACCAGGTGATGGAGTCGCTGAAGCGCATGGCTGTCGTCGTCGACAAGCAGAACGCCGGCGATTCGCTCTACAAGCCGATGGCGCCCGCGTTCGATGGCACCGCCTTCAAGGCCGCCTGCGACCTGATCTTCGAGGGCCGCACGCAGCCGAACGGCTACACCGAATACATCCTCACCGCGCGCCGCCGCGAGGCCAAAGCCGCGGGCTGATCTGCAAGCGATCGCAACGACAAGCAAAAGCCCCGGCGATCAGCCGGGGCTTTTTGTTGGCGCCGCGAGTGACGCCGGGAAGAGCCGGACGCGATCGCCTGCCGTCGCAGGGCCGCACGGCCAAAATATCGAAAACAACCCCATGCAAAGGTGCCGGCGGATACGGCGACTCTGACTCGTCGGGCAAATCAGCTCTACATTTCCATTATCCCGAAATCGTGCAGACGCCCTCGCCGTGTCACCCCCCGCTCATGCATGCGCGGGTGACGACACCGAGAAGCTGTTTGACAACTTGAATCACGACCGCCGCCATTGTCGTCCTTGCCTAGTGCGCAATTGCGCACCAGGCAGGGACGACGATGAGGATGGTTGCGCTTCGCTCCTCGCAATGACGGATCTAGAACACCGCCAGATACTTCAGCAGCGAGATGATGCCGATGATGATGACGACGGCGCGCGCGATCTGCTTGGCGCGGCCGTCGAGCGGCAGCATGTTGATGAGATAAAGAACGAGAATAACGACAAGGAAGGTGACGAGTACGCCGACGAGCATGCGGAGCCCCCTGATGGCATCGGTGAATGTGCTGTTCGCCCTTTGCTAACGTGCAGGAGGCAGGCCGGTTCCGCGCCAGGAACCGAAGGCGGCCGCCCGCGTGTGATCGACGCTACTCGCGCGCCACCACCGCCGGCCGGCCATATTTGGCGCGGATGCGATCCGGCGCCGGCGTGAAGTTGAGCTGCGCGCCGCGCCGGTCCGGACGGCTCACCGACATCAGCCCGTCCTTGCCGGCGACGATGTCGCCCTTGCGCAAGGTCGGATCGTCCTCGATTTTCACCGCGGCGAGGCCGACAGAGTCCTTGCCGTTGCAGGTGCAGCCCGAGACCAACTCGTCGCGATAGCGGAACGCGTTCGGCAGCTCGGAATACGGCTTGCCGTCTTCCGTCGCGGCGTTGTCGATATTGCCGCCATAGACCACTTCGGTCGCGCTCGCCGGACAGAAGCTGTTGCAGCTTTCCGCCTTGCTCTGGTTGCCGGTCGCAGCAAGCGGGAAATAGCGGCCGTCGCAGGTCCGCACGCAATAGGCCTGGCCGACGTCATAGCGAGGACGGCGCTCGACCCGCGGCGCCATCGGCGCCGGGCCGTCGTCGAACGGCATCCGGATCACCGGCGGGCGGCCATGCATGAAGCCGCCGAACAGTTGCGAGAAGAAGTCCTGAGCTTGCGCTGCAGGCGCAAGGGACAGGCCGAGCACTGCCGCGGTCCCGAACGCCCACCGCCTGGAGTATCGCGTCACCATCACCGGCCCTCAGTACAACATCGATCGTCAGTACAACGAGGAAGCCGGCGGGATGTTCATTGCTTGACGGCCGGACGGCAGCGTCGTCACCGCAGGCCGCGGTTGTGCCGGCCGGACCGAGATCTGCGTCGTGGTCGGGCCGATCTCGCGCGCGGCGAGGTGCGGTGCGTTCTTCGGCAGCACCACGACCCTGGTGCCGACATCGACCCGGCTGAACAGGTCGGAAACGTCTTCATTGGTCAGGCGGATACAGCCGGACGAGACGAACTTGCCGATCGTCGAGGGATCGTTGGTGCCGTGGATGCGGTATTCGCTGGAGCCAAGATACATCGCGCGCGCACCGAGCGGGTTGCCCGGGCCGCCGGCCATGAAGCGCGGCAGATAGGGCTGGCGTTTGATCATCTCGGCCGGCGGATGCCAGTCCGGCCATTCGGCCTTGCGGCTGATCGTCTGTGTGCCGGCCCAGGTGAACCCCTCGCGGCCGACGCCGACGCCGTAGCGGATCGCCCGGCCGCCGCCGAGCACGTAATAGAGTGCGGTGTTGCCGGTATCGATGATGATGGTGCCGGGCGCCTCAGTCGTGTTGAGCGCGACGGTGGTCCGGCGCAGCCGCTCCGGCAGCGCGCCGTCCTCGCCGGCCCCACTCGAGGGGTCGTTCATCACCTCGTCGGCGGGAAATGCGCCCGGTTGCGTCGACGCATAGCCGAGCGCGGAAGAACGGACCTGGGCGCTGGCCGACGTGGCGACAACAAACGGCGTCGCAAACAGGACGCTGGCGAAGGCAAGGGTGCGCGCGGCGCGCGACGCAAGCCGGCGGCTGGAAACAGACTGCTGTGTCATGTGCTGCCCCTGGACGGGATGCGCATCGTGGTGATGCGATGCCGGGCCAACGCGCATGGCCGCGAGTCGGTTCCGCCGCGAATCGTCCCGAAGCCGCGACTGTCAACCCGTCACGTCTCACGAACGCGCGACGGAACTTTCCGAGGAGCGGCCCGTTGTCATCGCGCCATTCGACGCGCGGGGCGACCACGCGACGGGTTTGTTCGTCCTCACGCGGGAGGAGTTCGGTGCGCGCCTTTCCAAGTGAAGACCTGCTTGGCAAGGCGCCCGAAGGCACGCCAGTCCCCGACAGCAAGATCGAACTGCCGCCGGTTGTAAGCCGCGCCGAGGCCGTCGCTTTCGCATTGATGGCCCTGCTGGTTATCGTCATTGTCGCGGTGCTCTATTTCGCACGCGCCTTCTTCCTCCCGATCACCATGGCCTTCATCGTCGGCACCATGCTGTCGCCGGCGGCGAGCATGCTCGAACGCTATCGGATTCCGCGCGCGCTCGGCGCGGTCGTCATCGTGATCGCGGTCGGCGCCGCCGTCAGCTTCATGGTCGGGCTGATTGCCTCGCCGGTGATGGAGTGGAGCTCGCGGCTGCCCGAGCTCGGCGCGATCCTGAAGGAGAAGCTGCACGTGTTCGACCGGCCGCTCGCGCTGTGGCAGGAATTGCAGACCATGGTCGGCGGCTCCGATACGCTTGCCACGCTCCAGCTGCCGAAATTCGAATGGGTGCAGCCGACGCTGGAATTCCTGTCGCCGACCTTCGCCGAATTCCTGCTGTTCATCGCGACCCTGATCCTGTTCATCGCAAGCTGGAAGGATCTGCGCCGCGCACTGGTGATGGCATTCAGCGAACGCACGGCGCGGCTGCGTACGCTGCGCATCCTCAACGAGGTCGAGACCCATCTCGGCAATTACCTGCTGATGGTGACCATGATCAATGTCGGCGTCGGCATCGTCACCGGCGCGATCTGCGCGGCAACGGGCATGCCAAACCCGGCCGGGCTCGGTGCGCTCGCCGCGACGCTGAACTTCGTTCCGATCATCGGGCCCGTCGCGATGTTCGTCGTGCTGGTCGCGGTCGGCATCATCGCCTCGCCGACCATCGGCGCCGGGCTGATCGCGCCGGCATGTTTTGCGGTTGTGACCTTCCTGGAAGGACATTTCGTCACGCCGACGATCGTCGGCCGGAGGCTGTCGCTGAACGCGCTGGCAGTCTTCCTGGCGCTGGCGTTCTGGACCTGGCTGTGGGGCCCGATGGGCGCCTTCCTGTCGTCGCCGCTCCTGATCGTGGCGCTGATCGTCAAGGAGCATTTGATGCCGGTCAATTCGCCGCAGCTGCCGGAAGACTAGTGTCCCGAATCCGAAGTTCGCATCATTTGCCGCACCTTCGGAGCGAACTTCGGATTCGATAAGGACACTAGCAAACTTATGATTTTAGTGTGCTTTATGAATGCGAAGTTCGTGAAAGTGGCTGCCGCGAAATCGCAAGAACTTCGCATTCAGCACACTAGCAAGGCGTTCTCAAGCGAAGCCGGCACCGCTTGAAAGTTTCACGGCTGGAACCATGCACCGCGCGGCGCGTTTTTGTTCCAGCACGCAAGTTCTCCGGGAGCTTTTCGATGTCGAGCACGGACAGCGCATTTGGGATCAAGAACATGACGGACAAAGCGACCTACGAACGCCTTGAAAAGGATGTCATCGCCGTGAAGAACGATATCGCCGCCCTCACCGAACAGATCACCGACGCGCTGAACTCGTTTGCCAACAACGCGGGCAAGCAGGCCCGCCGCCGCTACAAGGATGCGCGCGCCAGTGCGGAAGATACACTCGACGACATGTCGGAGCGCGGCAGCGCGATGATGGGCGCGGCGCAGGACGCCGCATCCTCGATCGAGGAATCGCTGGAAGATATGATCACGCAGCGGCCGCTGGCGACGGTCGGCCTCGCGCTCGGTCTCGGCTTCCTGATCGGCGTCACCTGGCGCCGCTAGGCAATCTGCGGTCTCCGGGGGATGAGCCCCATGGTGGCGATCCCGCGGAAACCACCCCTCTGGATGCGATGGCGGCGCTGGCGCGCCGCCGCCGCGTTTGTCGACGCGGTCTTCAGGGCAAGGTTCGAGGCAAGATTCAGGGCAAGATTCAGGGCAGGGCTGGTCGATGCTTCAGCGGCTGATCAATGACGTCAAGGATTCCACCGGCAACGCGCTGCGGCTGACGTCGCTGGCCGCGGCCGCCGCGATCGCGCTGTTCATCACCATCGGCTTTCTGTGCGCGGCCGCCTTCGTCTACGTGCTGCAGCACTACGGGCCGGTGGAAGCGTGCCTCGCCGGCGCCGCGCTGTTCCTTGTCGTCACGCTGATCACCGCCAGCGTCTACATCGTGCGCAAGCGCGAGATGCGCCGCCGCGCCGAGAAGGCGGCAAAGGCCGCCGCGGCCAATGTGTTTGCCGATCCGGTGGTGGTCGCCACTGGCCTGCAGATCGTGCGGGCCATCGGGGCGAAGCGGCTGATCCCGATCCTGGCGATCGGCGGCCTCGCGCTTGGCCTGATGGCAAGCCGAAGCGCCGCCAGCAGCGGCGAGGCGGACGAGGAGGAATAGCCCTCTCGCTTGCAGGAATAGCGCGAAACCAGCACCGACAACCATCGTCGTCGCCCGGCTTGACCGGGCGATCCAGTATTCCAGAGACAGCTGCATTATGCGGATGGGCCGCGGCATACTGGATCGCCCGCTTTCGCGGGCGATGACGGCGTTTGCTTGTTGCGATAGCGCTTCGCCCCTCTCAGGTCACGCAGCGGCCGGGCTGCAGCAGCTTGGCCACTTCGGTCAGCACACTGACCACGGGCTCGCAGGCCACCTTGCGGGTGTCGCCGGGCCGTGCCCGAGCCGGCACTGCGGGGCGATGGCGCGCCTCTTCCTTGGCCACGGGGACGCGGACCAGCACCGACGTATCGGGAAGCCGCTCGACCTTCAGCGCAACGGTCCGGCTCGGCAGGCCGGTGACTGGAACCGTGGCACGGTCGGTCTTGGCGGCGCGATTGACGGCGCTCTCCGGCGCCAGCGCGGTGGTGACCTGCTGGCGGCCGATGAGATCGTGGCCGGATGCCAGCTGGACGGCGCCAAGCGTCAGCCCAGCCGCCAGCGCAGCGAAAATTCCCATTTGAATCTTTGACATGGTGATGTCCCTCGCCCCATGGAAATTCGCTCGACGATCCCTTGGCGATCCCGGACACAACGCGAACGAAACCCGCGGGGTTCTCGCGTCCGGCCATCACTTAACCGTGTACGAAAATATTTTCGCTTGTGCGGAACGACTCAGGGGGTCTGCGAGTCTTGGAAGAGCCGGTTATTCCCCCTGCCCCATTGACCGGCGACGTAGGGCGCGACCGTGGTGATGCCGGTCGCGCCCTGCTCTTTTCTGGTGTGCCGCAAACGATGCGTCAGCCGGCCTGTCGCTCACCGGTCGCAATCGAAAAATCTGAAACCAATGGCCCGGTCCTCCCACTCGCGAGAGGACCGTCCGCGTCAGGCATTGTCGTTCGATGGCATGTCCTGGGATCGAACAACCGTCACTTCACGGCAGGACGGGCAACGACCGACGTGAAACTTGATTCCGGTTGTCTGGTCGTCGACGAGCATCAATTCGCTCAAGGGCTCACCGCATTTGCAGGTGACCGTTTTCTGATCGGCAAAGTACATCTGACGTCCTCCATAAGCCTGGAGATTTCTCGTCTTCGGGGCGAGCTTGTTTGCGCCGTGCTCGCCCCCTCGCTTCCGCTCCTTCTCGGTCGATCAGATCCGGGCCATCCGGATTGGTGGGTGTGAACTCCAAGCGCTTATTTCGAAGCGGATTTCGCCTTCCGTGACTCCGCGGCTTCGCGCGCCTGCCGCTCGGCCTTGAGGCGCTGGAAGTTGTCGTAGAACGCCTTCTCGTTGGCGCGATGCTCCTTCATCGCCTGCGATGCATCTTGCTGACGCTGCGCATCACGGTCCTTGCGCTGCTGGGGAGTAAGATTCATGCGACCTCCGACTAAGCTCTTGAATCAACGCTGGATTCAACGCACGAGACCCGAAATGGTTGCACCTTGGGAAGGAACCGGATCTATTTGCGCAGGCTGGCCCAGACGCCGCCGAGGATCAAAAGGCCGCCGACCAGATGGATCGGCTTCGGCGGCTCGCCGAGGATGATCCAGGACAGCAGCGCACTCGCGATCGGTGCGACGTAGAGCACCAGCGAGCTCCGCACCGAGCCGAATCTGGCGCCGAGCCAGGCGAAGCCCGCATAGGCGATCAGGCCGGGCACGAGGCCGGCGAAGACATAGGCCTCGAACGCCCGGGTGTTGAACACCTCCGCCGGCGCAGCCCACATCTCCCGGAGCGCCGGCGGCAGCGAGCACAGCGCGCCGGCCGCCGAGAACAGGCTGACCCGCGCCAGCAGCGAGGCGCGCGGCGCGACGCGCGACTGCAGCAGCGTGTAGCCGGACCAGCCGAGCATCGCGCATACCACCAGGAGATCGCCCCAGGCCGCGCTCGATTGCGTCAGCGTTTCCAGATGACCGCCCGAGACGATCAGGAGCGCACCGCCGAGCGCCAGCGCCGTGCCGAGCCATTGCAGCGGACCGATATGCTCGATGCCGAGCGCCGCCGAGATCAGCAGCACCATGATGGGCGACAGCGCGAAGATCAGCGCGATGTGGATCGCGGTGGTCGTGATGCCGGCGATGTAGACCGGGCCGCCGCACAGGAACATGCCGAGGAAACCGGCGGCAAGGATCGGCCAGAGGTTCTGCGCCAGCGGGATCTTGCCGTCGCGGATCGCTGCGATCGCAAACGGCGCGAGGCCGATGGCGATGATGCTCCAGCGGAAGAAGGCCAGCGAAAACGGCGGCACCGAGCCGGCAAGCCCGCGCGCCAGAACCTGGTTGGAGGCCTGCCCGACCGCGACCAGGATGAAGCCGGTCAGCGCGACCGCGTCCTCCCAGCCCTTGGCGGGGCGGCTGACCTGCGCTTTCGGCGGCTCCGCATCCATGACACCGCCCCCTCAGCCGGCGCGCGATCGGTTCACACGTCCGCTACTGCTCGGCCGCCTCGCGCTCCATGTCGCGGCCGGCGAGATCCTCGCCCTGCATGTTGGCGTATTCGCGCGCCATCTCGCGCATCAGGAATTTGGCGGGGACGTCGTGATAGCTGCCGTGGTCATTGACATACTGCATGTAGGCGCGCCCTTCGCCGTCGAAGGGATGCAGCAGTGCGTTGGCGTGGCCGTCGAAATCGAGCGGCTTGACGCCGAGCTTGGCGCACAGCGTGTCGTTGAAGGTCGGGGTCGCCTTGCGCCAGGCGCCATCGACGAACACTTCGGTGAAGCCGTGCCAGGTGAACAGGTCCGAGCCCATGCTCTGGCGCAGCTTCTCGGTGGTGAGATGGTTGCGCACATCGGCGAAGCCGACACGCGCCGGGATGCCGTGGACCCGGCAGGCCGCGGCATAGAGCGCCGCCTTGCCGACGCAGTAGCCGTTGCCGGCGGCGAGCACGCTGGAGGCCCGGTAGCTCTCGGGCGAGCGCATGCTGACATAGGGGTTGTAGCGGATGCCGTCGCGCACCGCGGTGTAGAGCCGGCGCGCCTTGTCGCGCGCGCTGGCGTCAGACGGAACGGCGGCGCGGGCGAACGCCTCGACGGCGGGATGGTCGCTGTCGACATATTCGCCGGGGTCGGTGTAGAGGCGGCTGATCGTATCGGGGAGATGCTCGGTCATGGCGCAAGCTTAGCAAGCCATGTGCGCAGTTCAATGCAGCACGTGCAGCCCGTCCCGCAGCCCTGCCCCGCTCCGATTGAATCGAAACGGGGCTCTGGATTTTAGTTTTGACGCGTTTTCTTCAGGCGAACCGGTGCCCACGTCGCTCGAAAACACGCTAGTTCTTGAAGTGTTCGTCCAACTGCGGCGGCGGGTAGCTGCGCCGCCTCGCCTTGAAATATTCACGCGCGAAATGGATGCCGATCCCGATCAGAAACGGCGGCGCAAGCGCGGCGGCGATCATCAGCGCGGTGATCGACTTCGGCGTCAGAATGTCCAGCACCATCGACGCCAGCAGCCACAGCGTGGCAGCAATCACCGCGACGTCGAGGTGCTTCATTCCCCGGTCTTTCCTTTGGTTCCTGGCTTCCATCCGGGTTCCATCCTACCGGCTGGTCCGGGACGCGCCAAGGATTCCGGGCGGCAGACGGTACCTCCAGCCCTACACTTTTTTGGAACGGCGCTTGCGCCGGCCACGTTGGTGCAGAAGTCGCCACGTTGGTACAGAAGTCCTGGATCCAGGATCAAATCTTGATCCGGATCCGCCGAGCACGGAGGCCGCGATGGGCAACTCCAGTGACATCCACAGCGGCGTCGACCATCCCGCCAGCCGGAACGGCGTCAACGATCCCGTCGACGGCGTCGATGTGAAGCGAACCTTCAACGACAACCAGACGCCGCACGAACGTGCGCAATGGGCCGCCGATGTGCGCGCCGACGCCACGCCGAAGCGCGGCGAGCCGTTCCTGCCCGAAGCGCTGCGACGGCCGCCAACCGCACCGCTCAATCCACGCACCGGCCGCCGCGCGACTGACTAAAGCGCGATGAGATTAGGTTGAATCGTCATCGCGCCTTAGCTCTTTGTTTGAGCATGATCTTTTCGGAAAACCGCTTCGCACTTTTCCGGATCATGCTTTAGGCTGTGAACGCCCGCACCAGCAGCAGGCCGCCGAACAGCGCGAAAATCGAGAGCGCGACGGAGGCCGCGATGTAGGTGCCGGCCGACCATAGCTCGCCGCGCTGCATCAGCACGATCGCATCGAGCGAGAAGGTCGAGAAGGTGGTGAAGCCGCCGCAAATGCCGACGGTGAGGAACACCCGCATCGCCTGGCTCGCATTCCAGCTCAGCGCGAACGCTTCCGCGAAGACGCCGATCAGGAATGAACCCACGATGTTGATCACCAGCGTGCCCCAGGGAAATTCCGTGCCGACCAGGCGCCCCGCGCCGATCGCCACCAGATAGCGCGCGACCGATCCCAGCGAACCGCCGATCGCGACCGCCGCCAACAACTGAACGTTCAATGCTCCACCTTTCCGGCTCGCCATTCGACGAAGCCCGCCACCAACCCAAGCACGAAGGTCGCCGCGACCAGCTCGCCCGGCGCGCCGACCAGCAGGGCGACGACACCGACGAGCCAGATCGACCCGACCAGCGACAATGCGATTGAGAGTGAACCAGGAAGACCCGTCATGCGCTGTCCCTTCTCATTCGCGGGACACGGCGGGTCGGCGGTGGCGCATGCTCCTACCGACGCTGTCGCGCCCGGTAGGAGTCAGTCAGCCTTGCGGCGGTTATCGGGGGACTCCATCCCCATCAACATGGGAATGGTAGGCGGGTGGAGCGGCGGGAGCAAGTGGGCCGTTCCGCCGTTTCGCTTCTCGGCTCAGCCGGCCGTCGACAGCATCGCGTTCAATTCGACGGCTGTCCGCAGTTGCTCGATGCGCGCGACGATCTGCTCGCGTTCGGCACCGCGCGGCAATTGCGCGAGCCGGCTTTCAAGTCGCACGCGGTGTTCCTCGAGGCGCTGCTCGAATGTGTGGGGTTCAGATCGCTTCCGCTTTTGAATTGTCCTCTGCATTATCGACCTTTGGCGGTTGAAGACCTGGGCTGTTGGCCCAGCGGTCCAGTTGCTCGATGACTTTCGCGTGGCTCGGACGCCGCGGTTTCGGGGCTTCCGGCTCCTCGGATAGCTTGCGGGGAAGCTTGACGTGGTTGGTCATGGCATCTCTCCACCGACATAACGGGATGGGCAGCCGAAGCGTTCCTTTATTTTTATCTAAGCTATTGATTTCATTTGTTAAATTTACTCAATCAACGTTTTTGTCTCAATCGATGGAACCCCACGCGAGTTTGGCGGTTTAGCGAATTACTCAACAAGCTAAGTCTGGGTGCTTTGCGATGAATGAGCTTCGCGCTGAACGGCTTCAGGTCATGCTGTCGCCGGAGGAGTTGGCAGCCCTCGACGATTTCCGATTCAAGCACCGCATGCCGACCCGCGCTGCGGCGGTCCGCGAGCTGCTCAAGCTCGGTCTGGCCGGCGGTGGCACCGATGGGGCAGCAGGAGTGAAATCGAGCGATTACGGGGTGTTTGACCGGGAACCGGATGGGCACACCCAGAGCGACGCGCCGCAAGAGGCGCAAGAGGATTGACGGCGCGTTGGCGCAGACGTGGCGGTTCAGCCCGCGGCGAACAGATCCACAATAGCCTTCAGGCTGCACACCACGAGGGCCGACGTGAACATCGCCGTGCCGAGATCTGCGAGATAAAGCAGTTGCGCCCTCTGCTCCGCATCAAGCCGCGCGATCGCCTTGCGCATGGCCAAGCTCCCTTTTCGGGAGAACGCGATGCACCGATGTCCGTTCCTTCGCCTGCATCAGGCCCGCTGCAGCGCCAGCGTCACGCCGCCGAGCGTCAGCACCATGGCGCCGATCTCGCGCAGGCCCAGCGGCTCACCGAGAATGATCGCGGCCGACACCACGCCGATGACCGGCACCAGCAGCATGCCCGTTGACGCCGATGTCGGCGGCAGGCGGCGCAGCGTCTCAGCCGAACGCCGTCACACCACCAGGCAGAGAAAGCCCACCGTTCGATCGCGATGCGTCGTATCCATGGGCGGCGCTTAGCAGGCGAACGCACGGGATTCCACATCGCTTCGCGTATGAGGGGCGCGTGGCGTATGCAGGGACGCCTGCACGCGCGAATAACCGGGCGTGGAGTTTCGGACACCGCTCCGTCAGGCGAAGGTGCCGATCGTGATCCGCGGCCAGCCGTCGCTTTTCCGCGCGGCGGCAAGCCTGGCCGTCCAGGCATCAATCAGGCTTACGATGAGCAGGCGGCCGGTGCCGCGCATGTCGGGCAGTTTCATGGTCGGCGTGCCGAGCGTGAGCGCGACCACGCCGTGGGTCGCCGCCAGCAGCGCGGTCGCGAGCCGCTGCGGCAGGCCAGGCGCCGGCTCGGCGCCATGTGCCGCCAGATATTCCCGCACCGAGATCACGAACAATTCGTAGCTGCGGCGCGCGATCTCAGTCTCGCCGAAATAGACGCCGTCGGGCAAACGGCGGTCCTCGATCGTACCGGACATCGAGAACAGCGAGCGGAAGTGATCGGGATTGTCGGCCCAGTAGTCGAGATAGGTTTCCATCACGCGCCGCAGCCGCAGATCGCTGTCGGCCGACTCCGCGCGCACCCGCTCGAGGCGTTCGGCGACCGCCTCGAGATTCTGCTGCTTCACCGCGAGCAGCAGCAGCAGCTTGGTCGGGTAGTATTTGAGGACGGTGCCCTTCGAGTAGCCGATCGCGTCAGCGATCTTCTGGATCGATACGGTCTCCAGCGTGCCGGCGGCGAACTCCTTGCGCGCGGTCTCGAGGATCAGCGCCTTCAGCGCCTCCTTGTCAGCCTCCTGGCGCGCCCTGCGCTGAAAGCGCCGTGCGCCTTTGGCTCGCTCCACGATCGACATCCCCATCTGCCTCGCGCCTCCATGCCGCGCACCCGCCAAGATGGCAACCCCGCCCTTGCAATATGCGAGTTAATTGACTATGGTCAATTAACTAATGACAGGACGGGAGGATCCGATGAGCGCCCATGCGAGCCCACTTGCCGGCGAAATGGTCCGCAGCGATTTCGATCCGTTCAGCGCGGCGACGCGGGCCGATCCCTACGGCACCTATGCGGAGCTGCGCGCCGCAGCGCCGGTCATCCGCCTCACCAGATATGACATCTGGGCGGTGCCGCGCTTTGCCGAGGTCAAGACGATCTTCGGAGACCATGTCAATTTCAGCAACGCCGGCGGCGCGGGACTTGCCAACCACTTCAAGGAAAAGCCGTGGCGGCCGCCGAGCATCGTGCTGGAAGCCGATCCGCCGCTGCACACGCGAACCCGCGCGGTGCTGGCGCGGATCCTCTCGCCCGGCGCGATGCGGCGGCTCGCGGATGATTTCAAGGCGAAGGCCGCAACGCTGATCGACGGGCTGGTCGAGCGCGGATCGTTTGACGCCATCAAGGACATCGCGGAGGTGTTTCCGGTCAGCGTGTTTCCCGACGCGCTCGGCATCGACCAGGAGGGCCGCGAGAACTTCCTGACCTATGGCGCGATGGTGTTCGCCGGCTTCGGGCCCGAGAACGACTATTTCCGCAACCTGATGCAAGAGGCGCCGCGGGTGCTGCCGTGGGTCGCGGCGCGCTGTCAGCGCGAGGCGCTGCGCCCGGGCAGTTTCGGCGCGCAGGTCTATGAGGCGGCCGACGCCGGGGAGATCAGCGCGGAGGAAGCTCCGCTGCTGGTGCGTTCGCTGCTCTCGGCCGGGCTCGACACCACGATCAGCGCGATCGGCATGGCGCTGTACACGCTTGCGCGCCATCCCGAGCAATGGTCGCTGCTTGCGGAAGATCCGTCGTTGTCGCGCGCGGCATTCGACGAGACGCTGCGCTTCGATTCACCGGCGCCGTTCGTGTTCCGCACCACGCCGCATGACACCGAGATTGCAGGCGTCAGGATCGGCAAGCACGAGAAGGTGCTGCTGCTGCTCGCCTCCGCCAACCGCGACGAGACGCGCTGGGAGCATGCCGACCAATTCGACGTCAGACGGCGGCTCTCCGGACACATGGGCTTCGGCGTCGGCATCCACGGCTGCGTCGGGCAGATGGTGGCGCGGCTGGAAGCCGAGGCCGTGATCACAGCGCTCGCCAGCCGCGTCAAACGGCTCGAGATTGCAGGCCCCACAGCCTTCCGCGACAGCTCGGGCCTGCGGGCGCTCAGCACGATGCCGGTCTGCGTGACGCCGCAATAGCGTCGCCATCGAAGGCTTGCTCAAAAAAAAGCCGGCGTACCTTTCGGTACGCCGGTCTGGATTTTGCCGCTTGCGTAAATTCAGCTCATGCCGAGGCGGCGCGCGGCGAGCGGTTGCGCGAGTTGCGCTGGAAGAACAGCGCCTGGCTCGCCACCGCCGACACCATCGCGGGCTGGAACGGCTTCGAGATCAGGAATGCCGGCTCCGGCCGCTCGCCGGTCAGGAAGCGCTCGGGATAGGCGGTGATGAACACCACCGGCACCTCGAAGGTCCGCAGCAACTCGTTCACGGCATCGAGGCCCGACGAGCCGTCGGCGAGCTGGATGTCGGCGAGGATCAGGCCGGGCTTCTTGTTCTTGGCGAGCGCCACCGCGTCGGAATGCGTGCGCGCAACGCCGATGACGTTGTGGCCGAGATTCTTCACCAGGCTCTCGAGGTCCATGGCGATGAAGGTCTCGTCCTCAATGATCAGGACGTCGGTGGCGATCTCGGCGGCCATCTCGCGGCCGGCGGCATCGGTGAGCTTGCGCGTCTCGGCGATATCGGTGCCGAGAATGTAGCCGACCTCCTCCTCCGAGAAGCCCTCGAGCGACAGCAGCAGGAAGGCCTGGCGCGGCAGCGGCGTGATGTTCGACAGCCGACGCTCCGGCGGCAGCGACAGCGTCGCCACGTCGGCATTGTCGTTGTTGTTCACCGACACCGAATTCCAGATCTGGGTGAACAGCCGAAACAGGCCGGCGCGCGGCCCGTGGGTCTGATCCAGCAACGATCCATCCTGCAACAGGGCCTCGAGCATGGCCCCGACATAGGCGTCCCCCGACGCCTGATTTCCGGTCAGTGCGCGAGCGTAACGGCGCAACAGCGGAAGGTGTTCGGCAACGATCTGCGATCGGGACATTCCCACTCCATCCTTGTTCGTGAGGCCTGGCGGCCTGAAACCCGTTGTCTGGGGGCGGCAGAATCCAGTTCTGGGACGACCCCGGTTCCCCTGCATCGCCGACTACGCGCGAAAGCCGAAAAAGTTCCACGAAATAGTTCCAGCATTCCGGAACTTTCTGCGCAACTTTGCATTAGCTCCAGACCGACGAGGCAACGCGGCCAGCCTCTTTTTTCGAGGAAACGACTTGGAAATCAGAGACTTAACTCCCGGGGAAGCGTGGATCACATCATGAAGGAAGTAAAGAAGCAGGGCGGTCTCAACGCCGAGATTCAATCGAGAATCGGCCACCAGCTTCGCGCCATGTACGATGACGTGGTGCGACAGGGCGTACCCGACCGCTTTGCGGAGCTGATCCGCAAACTCGACGGGCCGGAGGCTGCGGCGGCGGCCGTCGCCGGGGGCGATACCGACAAGAACAATGGAGGGGACTAATGCCTCTCACGAATGAACTTCGCGACGATATCCTTGCGTCGGTCCCGAGCCTGCGCGCGTTCGCGATCTCGCTGTCCGGTAATGGTGACCGCGCCGACGATCTGGTGCAGGAGACCCTGCTGCGCGCGATCGCCAACATCGAACTCGTTCCAGCCCGGCTCGAACCTCCCCGCGTGGCTGTTCACCATCCTGCGCAACCTGTTTCGCTCCGACTACCGGAAGCGGCGGCGCGAGGTCGAGGATGCCGAGGGCAATTATGCCAAGACGCTGAAGAGCCAGCCTTCGCAGGCGGCGCATCTGGAGTTCGAGGAATTCCGCGCCGCGCTCGAAAAGCTGCCGCAGGACCAGCGCGAGGCGCTGATTTTGGTCGGCGCGTCCGGCTTCTCCTACGAGGATGCCGCGGCAATCTGCGGCTGCGCGGTCGGCACCATCAAGAGCCGCGTCAACCGCGCGCGATCGAAGCTCTCCGCGCTGCTCTATGTCGACAGCGCCGAGGATTTCGGCCCCGACAACACCGTGCGTGCCGTGATCGGCGGCAATGGCGGCTAAGCGCGACCACGGCGATAGATGAGAAAAGGCGGCCCGAGGGCCGCCTTTTTATATTGGCCTGCAAGGCCCGGTGACGCTGAGCGCGCCGTCAGCTGGCCATCGCCTTGACGGACGCCGGCTTGAAGCCGTTTCTCAATTCGAGGATCTTGGCTGCTATTTCGGTCACCGGGACCGGGTGACTGAACAGGAAGCCCTGCGCCTCGTTGCAGCCTTCGGCCCGCATATGATCCAGCTGCTCGACGGTCTCGATGCCCTCCGCGATCGTGGTCATGCCGAGGCTTCTGCCGAGGCTGATGACGGCGCGGACGATCGACTTCGATCCATGCGTCGCGGTCGCATCGCGCACGAAGGATTTGTCGATCTTGAGCTTGTCGAACGGGAAGCTGCGCAGATAGCTCAGCGAGGAATAGCCGGTACCGAAATCATCCAGCGCGATGCGCACTCCCTGCGCCTTCAGCTTGTGCAGCGTTGCAAGCGTCTCGTTGCTGTTCGCGAGGAACACGGACTCGGTGATTTCGAGCTCCAACCGGCGCGGCGACAATTTTGACGTCGCGAGCGCGCCGACGACGACGTCGGTGAAGTCGGCATCACGAAACTGGACCGCGGATACGTTGACCGCGAGCTTCATCTCGCTGGGCCAGGTCGTCGCCTGTTCGCAGGCGCGATTGAGCACCCATTCTCCCAGCGGGCCGATCAGGCCGATCTCTTCCGCGATCGGGATGAACTGGTCCGGCGGCACCAGCCCGCGCTTGGGGTGATGCCAGCGCAGCAGCGCCTCGAAGCCGCAGATGCGGTCGAGATGGAGATCGTAGAGCGGCTGGTAGAACAACGAGAACTCGTCCTTGACCATCGCCTCGCGAAGGTCGAGCTCGATGGCCCGACGCCGCTGCAGGCTGGCGTCCATCGCAGGCTCGAAGAAGCGCCAGGTGCCGCGGCCTTCCATCTTGGCGCGGTACAAGGCGACGTCGGCGTTCTTCAGCAGTTTCTCGCCGGTGGTGCCGTCACCCGGCGACATCGAGATGCCGACGCTGCACCCGACGACGACGCGATGCCCGTTCAACTCGTACGGCGCACCCACGCATTCCACGATGCGGCGCGCGAGGCGTTCGGCCTCGTCTCCGCCCTGAACACCGCACTGGATGACCGCGAACTCGTCGCCGCCCAAACGCGCGACGGTGTCGACCTCACGGACGCAGGCGTTGAGCCGGTCCGCGACCGCGCACAGCAGTTCGTCGCCGACCGGATGCCCGAGCGTGTCGTTGACCTGCTTGAAGTTATCGAGATCGAGGCAGAACACCGCGAAGCCGAGTCCGCGGCCGACCTGCGCAACCGCCAGCTCGATCCGCTCGGCCAGCAACGTCCGGTTCGGCAGCTTGGTCAGGGCATCGTGCCGGGCCATGAACGCGATCTGCGATTCTGCCCGTTGCTGTTCGGTGACGTCCTCGCAGGTGACGAGCCAGCCGCCATCGGATGTCGGCCGTTGCGCGATCGCAATGATCCGTCCATCGCTGAGATGCTGCAGATAATTGCCGTCGTGCAGGGCCATCGACCGCTCGCGCTCCGCCAGCAGGTCGGTGACGGTCCGCTCCCCGTGATTGCCCGCGGCGATGCTCAGGTCGAGCACCTCCTCCATGGTCATTCCGGGAACGACAAGCTCCGGCGATATATCGAAGATCTCGCAGAACCGGCGGTTGGCGACCTGCAGCCGCGCCTCGCTGTTATAGAGGCACAATCCTTGCGACATGTGCGTGAGCGCCGCGTCGAGCCGCAGATTGGTTTCATGCAGCTCGGCCTTCTGCTGCTTCAGCGCGGAGATGTCGCTGTAGACGAGAACGACGCCGCCCTCCTGCGTCTCGCTGCGGCTGACGCGCAGCCAGCGTCCATCCGCAAGCTGCGCCTCGCTCGCAAAGCCATCAATGTCACCGTCGGTCGGCGCCAGCGTGGCGGCATCGAGCGGATTCGACCGCAGGAGCTGCGGCGAGAGACGGATGAATTCACTCGCGCGCGAGTTGGCCAGCGCGACCTGGCCATCCGCGTCGAGCAGCACGACGCCCTCACGCGACGTTTCGAGCGCATCGGAAAGCCGTGCCTGCGCCGAGCGGCGTTGCGATACTTCTTGATTGACCATCCGCCGGATGTTGTCGCGCATCGTTTCCATGGCGGTCAGAAGCGTGCCAAGCTCGTCGGTCCCGCCCTTGGGGATGGTCGCGTCGAGGTCGCCGCCGGCGATGCTTCGCGCGGCCCGCGATGCGATCGCGACCGGTCCGATAATGCGGCGCGCCAGCAGCCACGAAAACAGCGCCGACAGAAACAGCGCGACGGTCAGCCCGGCCACGTTGAGCTGCAGGTCCCGCTTGATTGTCGAGAGCGCCTTTTGCCTGAACAGGAAGCCATCGCCGGCCGTATAATTGACCAGCAGCTCGACCTGCTGACTGACGATCTTGGAGTAGCGATCGACATCGCCGACCGTCGCACCCGGTGCGCGCGGATCGGCCGCCGCGCTGCCCTCCGTGGACGATCCGATCGCGCGCCGGTGCAGCGCCATCCAGGCGTCGGCGGCTTCCTGAACCTTAGCGGCGGCTTGCGCAGCGCGCGAGGATTGCGACCGATCGGCAGCAATCGCCAGGTCTTCCGAGAGCGCCTTCGCGAGCTTTTCAATCTGGCCATCGAGATTGGCGCGGATCTCCGGATCCGTGGTTAGCAGGCGTTGCGACGAGGCGACCCGCATCGCGGCGAAATCCGCACCGGCCGCACGTGCATAGTTGATCGACATCAGGGATTCGTCGAACGTCTTGGCCACCAGATCGCCGGCATGGCGGATGCCGAGGATGGAGTACCCGCCGAGGGCGACCGCAACGGCGCTCATCGCAAGGCAGAAAATCAGAATCTGGCTGCGGATCGAACCCTTGGTCAGGGCAAGACGCGAAAGGCGGCCGGCCGCGAACCGAAAGGCCGCACCGCTCTTTACCTTGAGGTTGCCAAATAGGCTGTCCATGCCCGCGTTCGCCGTAGTGCTCGATACTCAAGCTACGCAGAAACGCGCAGCACTGCGGAAAATAACTGTCTGCTCAAAATTGCTTTAGTAGTGACTGGAACTCATGCTGAAATCGTTAAGATCAGCCGGCGATAATCCCCCTTACAGGTAATCCGGGAGCCACATTTGCAGCCCGGGATAGCCGATATTTGGTGTTCGAGGTTCATCGGGGGTCTCATGCAGTCAGGCTTGTTGCGCGCCTTGCGCCTGGGCCAGTTCGGCCGCGTGCCGTTTGCGGCGGCGATCGTCACTGGAGCGCTTATTGGAGCAGCTTTGGGCGCAGCCCCTTATGTCATTTCGCAGAAGGATCGTGAATTCAAACCCGCGCAGATCTCGATCAAGCGGGGTGAGATTTTACGGTTCGTTAACGATGACGGTGAACTGCTGCATCACGCTTATTTGAGCACTGATACGTTCAGCTTCGACTCCGGCGACCAGCAGCCGGGCAGCAAGTTCGACGTCACCTTCTCGGTGCCCGGCGACTACACCGTGCTGTGCGGCATTCACCCGAAGATGAAGCTCGCCGTCCACGTCGCCAAATAGCCGCCCCAGGCGGCGGCGATCTACAGGACCGACGTCTTGAAGATCGCGGCGTGGCCGAAATAGTAGACGAACAAGGTCACCGACAGCGCGGCACAGAGTGCGACCGGGGCAAGCCACGGCGCACGACGGTCGCGCGACAACACCTTGTTGTCGGCGACAATCGCTAGCAGGACAGCGATGATTGCCGAGTGTCCGATCGTGTCGATCTTGCCGAATTCGAAGCACGCGCTGATGAACATCCCCGTCAGCACGGTTGCGGCGCAGCGCCGGATCAGCGGCGTCCAGATCAGGGCAAAGGCAAGCGTGAATTCCACCATGCCGGCGGCGCGCATGTAGAACTCGTTGTCGAAGCCCAGCGTCATCGCGGAATGCTCGATCAGCAGCGGGAAGCTCCACTCCGGATAGGCCCATTTTTCGACCGAGGCCCACATCAACGTCACCGCGGCGGCGTAGCGCATCACGTCGATCGGCCGGATTCCGAACAAATCCTTGTTCAGCCCAACCAGCGCAAAATAGGCGGCAACACCGAGAAAGATCGGGTAATCGGCGAGGTGAAAGACACCGTAGTCGCGCACACCGATCCCGAACAGGACCACCATCCCCGCCGCCGACAGCGGCAGCGTGCGGCGTGACAGCATCCCGGCAGCGATCGCAAGCTGCAGCGCGCCGACATACGGCGACGTCGTCTTCAACTCGGGCGTCAGCAGGATGCCGCCCACGGCCCAGATCGAGATGAAGAAGAACCCGCACACGGCGCGCATCATCAATTCGGTGCGCAGCCGCAGCCCCTCGGTGACGCGGTCCATCACCCGGATCGTGGCGTCACCCAGCGAGGTGGGCTCGATCAGGCAACCCGCAAACAGCCAGAAGATGGCGACGCCGAGCAGCAGCTCGAAATCCAGGCAAAGGACATTCTCGAGTCCGCGGGGCTGGCCGGCGACATCGTAGGCACAAAACCATTTGACATGTGCCTCGGCACTGCGCGCGGCGACGACACAAAACAGAACCGCTGCAAGGCACGTGGCGAAAAAGGAGCGCACCGCCGAGACGGTATCTCGCGCCCATCCACTAAACATTGAACCAACCGCCCACACACTTAAGGACTTGTTTAACTTATATCAAATTTTAAGCTTTGCGCCTGCCGGGACATCCCGTGGTTGCATTGTGGTTAATCGTGGCGGGCGAGCCCCCGGCCTGTCCCTTAGTGCAGTCTTTACAGCCGGTTGCCTCAAATTTTAGCTAATTCCGGCACGGGAGCTCAATTCAACTGTCGTAGTGAAATCCGGACAAATCGGATCGGGAGGCCGGTACAGTGTTCGGAGCGTTGAGCGTCGTAAGTATCGGGGTGGGGTCGGCCCTCGCCTATGTGACAAGATCGTCCGCTGCGCGCACAGCGACCCTCGAGACCTGCGCGGGCGCATTCGTGATCGTGGGGCTCGGCCTCCTGGGCGCGGCGCTGCCGCACCTGTCCTGAAACGAACCTCGTTCTGAACCGCGTTGAGCCGAGGTCAGCGCGGCAGTTTGGGGACGCCTGCCACCGGCGGGGCCGTCGCGGTCAGGGTTTGCAGGAAGGCGATGAGGTCGTTCTTCTCGTCTGCCGTCAGGGACAGCGGCTTGATGTCGGGCGATCGGCTCGGCCGATCGATCCCACCCTTGTTGTAAAGCTCGATGACATCTTCCAGCGTTGCCACCGATCCGTCGTGCATATAGGGCGCGCGGCGCGCGACGTCGCGCAATGTCGGCGTCTTGAACGCATATTTCAGCTTCGCCGAGGTCGGAAAGAAACGGCCGCGCCCGATGTCATGGCCCTTGGCGGTGCCGATATCCTGGAAGGATCCGTCGGAAAACGACGGGCCGCTGTGGCAAGCCGAGCAACGTGCCTTGCCGTTGAAAAGCTCAAAGCCGTGCTGGGCTGATTTGCTGATGGCGGTGTCGTCGCCCTTGATCCAACGGTCGAACGGAGCCTCGCCTGCGACGATGGAGCGCTCGAAGGTCGCCAATGACGCCTCGATCCTCGGCCGCGTGATCGCGCCGTCTCCGAATGCGTGGGCGAAGGCATCGACATAGCCGGGGATCGCCGAAAGTCGCGCAATCAATTCCGGCTCGGTCATGTTCAGGTTCGCCGGACTGAGGATCGGCCCGAACGCAACGGATTCCAGATCCCTGAACTTACCGTCCCATCCCAGCGGCTCGAAGAAGGCCACATCGATCAATGTCGGCGAGCGGATCGGCAGGCCCTTGGGATCCTCACCGATGGCGCGCGGAAGGCCATCGGCCCATGAAAGGGATGGCCTGTGGCAACTCGCGCAGGAGTGTGTCTTTGACCTCGACAGCAGCGGATCGAAGAACAGCAGTTGCCCAAGCGCGGATTTCGCCTCCGAATAGGGATTGCTGCTCGGGAACGGAACGACGTCCGGCCTCCGATAGCTGGCACGGATTGTCGCAGGGTCGCCGGGCGGCGCTGCCGGAGTCAAGGCAAGCGACAGCCCTACCGGCAAAACTGCCGCGAGCAAGGTCAGGCTGACCCAAAGCCTCATCGGGGTCCTCAGACGGTATCCTGCTCGGTATATGCCCAAGCATGTTCAACGAAGTTTTAACAATCGGTTGCGGTCTATTACTGATACCGGGCATTGGTCACGATGACGCCGGCGCATGCTTGCGCGCGTGATTTCGATCAATCCGCGCGTCGATCCGATCACACAACCTGAGGCAGCTGCTACTTCTTCACCGGGCGCAGCGGCGCGGAGAACTGCTCGGTGCGGTCGCGCTCGGTCATGTCGACGACGGTGTCCATCGGCGCGGTCAGTTCATAGACATAGGAGACGTCGGTGAAATAGCGCTTCGCGGTGCCGCCGAGCGCCTCGGGCGCGACGCGGTCGAGCAGGATCAGGCCGAAATCACTGTCGGCCCGCCGCGTCGCCTGGCTGGTGTTGAACTCTTCCCAGCGGAAATGAAAGACCAAGTCCGCATCCTCGCCGACGACCTCCCAATTGGCGACGATGTGCGGGTGCTTGCCGACCAGCGACAGCCCTTCGTCGGAATGCGAGGCGAGCTCGAAGAACAGCAGCGACAGCGATTGGGCGGCGCGGGCGCTGACCGTGATGTCGGGACCGTTCACCGCGATCCGGTCAGCATGCGGGATCGCGCGGGATTCGAACAGGCCCTTCAGCTTGACACCCTGCCACTGGCTCTCGCTGAGCAGCGTGACGACGTTCGACATCGCGTGGATGCGCCCGATCAAGAGCTCGCGTGCGACATCGATATCGGCGCCGTGCCGCAGCGTGCGGGTCACGATCGACTGGATCACCGCGAGGATGTTCTTGACGCGATGGTTGAGCTCGTCGATGACGGCGGTCAACCGGCGCTCGAATCCGATGCGGACCTCGATCTCGCGGCTGAGGCGCAAATTGTTGTAGGCGACATAGCCGAACAGGCCGCAGACGATGCCGGTGAGCGCGAGGCCGATCGCCGCGACGATGGTCGCGGTCTGCTGCGCACGCACCGTGGCGTTGCTCTTGGCGTAATAGTCGAGCGACCAGTCACGGCCGCCGAACGTCACCGTGCGCACCATCGACGGCAGCGGGCCGTCCTGGCGCACAGCGCGCGAGGTGACGATGCCCTGCTCGTTGGCGGTGAACTCGTCGTTGGAGTCGCGCGGATCCTTCAACGCCACCGCGAACAGCGAGCTGTCGTCGTTGGTCAGCATCAGCGACGACAGCTCATAGGAGAAGGTGATGAAGCCGGCCGGCTCGGACGCGCCCTCCTGGAACACCGGCGCGGCGAGCACGACCCCGACCGGGCCGTTCTGCCGCAACAGCGGCACCGGATCGGAGGCTACCGGCTTGGCGTTGGCCATCGCCCGCGCCAGCATCGGGCCCACCACCGAGTGGCGGTCGAAGGCGCGGCCCGGAATGCTCAAGGTCTCCGGATTGCGCGGCTCGACGTCCATCAGCACGTTGATCGGCTTGTCGAGCGCCTTGAGGTCGAGCGCCTGGTCGTCGAAATCCCGGATCGTCGGATTGGTGAAGCCGTTGGCCTTCAGCTCGGCCTCCGCCGCGGCGAGCTCGTCCGGCTTGAGCCGCGCGATCCAGGCGGCGACGACGAAATCGGTCTTGAAGGCGTAGATCGCCGAGCGCAGCGGCTGCAGCATGTTGGCCTTCACCATCGACGGCGCCCGGAACAGCCCGGAGGCGACCCGCGCCAGCAGCTCGCGCTCGGTCAGGCGGTCCTGCACCAGGCTGGCATGGACGTCGATCGCCCGCGCCAGCGCGATGCCGTCGATCGCGAGCTCCTGATCGTGCACCCGATAGGCGGCAAGACCGGAGAGCAGAACTCCGATCAGCGCAATCAAGGCAACGATGAAGCCCAGTCGAACCACACGCTTACTCGGCAATCAGGGGGTGGCGAAAGGGGACGGAAGTCATCTGGCTTCTGCAAGGGCGGCGACAAATCAGGATGCGATGAAGGCCCGCCGCAAAGGAATATGGAATAGCGATCATCGGTCCGCAACAGGAGCCGGTCGGCAGCATTAACGACGACGCCACCCGGCGGTCTTTGGCGGCGCCAAAGGTTGCTAATCGGCAAAGTTGGAAATTGTTCCGGCGATTGCGCAGCTTTTTTGCGGCGGCCAGCGACATCCAGCCAAGTGCCTCACCGTCATCCTGAGGAGCGCGCAGCGCGTCTCGAAGGATGAACGGCCCACCGGTGGCCGTTCATCCTTCGAGGCTCACAAAGGCGAAGCCTTTGCGCGGGGATGACGGGATAAGGGTTCGCACCGCCACAATGATTAACGCCTAACCCGCCTTGACCTTGCCCTGCGACCGAAGGCCGCCCTTGGTCTCGATGAAGCTGATGATGCGATCGAGGCCGTCGCTCTTCTTCAGGTTGGTCATCACGAAGGGCCGCTCGCCGCGCATCCGCCTGGCGTCGGTGTCCATCTTCTCGAGTGACGCACCGACATGGGGTGCGAGATCGATCTTGTTGATCACCAGGAGGTCGGATCGCGTGATGCCGGGGCCGCCCTTGGAGGGGATCTTGTCGCCGGCGGCAACGTCGATGACGTAGATCGTCAGATCGGCCAATTCCGGCGAGAAGGTCGCCGCCAGATTGTCGCCGCCGGATTCGATCAGCACCAGATCGAGGTCGGGGAATTTTGCCCGCATGTCGGCGACCGCGGCGAGATTCATCGAAGCGTCCTCGCGGATCGCAGTATGCGGACAGCCGCCGGTCTCGACACCGGCGATGCGGTCCGGCGTCAGCGAACCGGAGCGCACCAGAAACTCGGCATCCCATTTGGTGTAGATGTCGTTGGTGATCGCGGCGATGTCGTAGCGCTCGCGCATCGACTTGCAGAGCAGGTCCATCAGCGCGGTCTTGCCGGAGCCGACCGGGCCGCCGACGCCGACACGAAGTGGGCCGTGGGAAGTGGGCATATCAACAAGTCCCTCTATTGTCGTCCCGGCGAAAGCCGGGACCCATACCGCGTGATCCCTCAACCGGGTCCAGTGGCCGACACCATCCGCAACAACCACCCCCTGTGGCTATGGGTCCCTGCTTTCGCAGGGACGACAGCGGAGGATGCATCATGACCGGAACAGCCTCGTGTATTGCGTCTCGTGACGCAGGCTTGCGAGATCGGCGCGAAAGGTCGCGCCGCCGAGATCGTCGAGCGAGGCCGCATTGGCCCGCGCCGCGGTCGCAGCAACGACCAGCTCGAGACCGGCCAACACGCGCTGACTGTCGGTCTGCCCGAGCGGGATCAGCCGGCTGCCCGCGGAAATCCAGTTCGAGAGCACGGCATGCAGGAAGGCGTGCAGCGCCGGCGCAAGCCGAATGCCGTGTGCAGCGCTGACGATGCCGACCGCGACAGGGTAGACGACAGGGCCGTCGCAAGCCGCAATCATCGCGTCGAGGCCGGGCGAATTCCAGGCGGCACGGGCGATCTCGATGAAGGCGCGCCCCTGCGTCGTGGTCTCGAGCTGCCGCTCGCGCGACGGCACGAAGGCCGCGGCAAGTTCGGCGATCTCCTTCAGCCCGGCAGGATTATGCTCAGACGCCGCGCGAAAACTCTGCGCGAGAAACACGGCGTCGCAAAATCCGCTGCCGTCGGAAAGCATCGCGGCGAGCCAGCCGCGCAGCGACGCTGCATCCGTGATGTCGCCGGCCTCGACCGCCCATTCGATGCCGCTGGAATAGGCGAACGCCCCCACCGGAAAGGACGGCGACAGCCATGTCATCAGCCGGTACAGCGCGGCCGCCTCATCCTCCGCCATCCCACCGCGCAGCACGGCGGGATCAGGCTCATTTGTGGTCATGAGCATGGGAGTGATCGTGGTGATGATGAGCATGCTCGCAATGCTCATCATGATGATGGTGGTGGTCATGGTCAGGCCCATGATCATGGCCATGGTGGTGACCGTGATCATGCGCATGACTATGGGCATGATCGTGCCCGGTGTGACCATGCGCGTGCTCGTCGGCATGCGCATGCTCGGCATAGGCGCCGCCCTCGGGATCGAACGGTGCCTCGATCTCGATGACACGGGCCCCTAACCCCTTCACCATCGCCTCGATCACGTGATCCCTGCGGATGCGCAGGCCCTTCGGCATGATCTGGGTCGGCAGATGGCGGTTGCCGAGATGCCAGGCGACGCGGATCAGATGATGCGGATCGCTGCCGCGGATTTCCGCGAGCGGCTCGGGAGCCGCGACCACCTCGACGAGGCGGCCATCCTCCAGCACCAGCGCATCGCCGCCGCGCAGCGCGACGGCGTTTTCGAGATCAAGCAGGAATTCGAGCCCGCGCGTTCCGGTCATTGCCATCCGCCGCCGGTGCCGGTCGTCGAAATCGAGCACGACGGTATCGGCTGGCGCTTCCTTCCAGCGGTGCTGTCCCAGGAGCTTGGTGGCGCGGATCATCGATGCCTCAGAGCTTCTCGACCTTGGCATCGCTGATGATCTCGATCACCGTCGGCCCGGTCTTCATGTTAGCGGAATATTCGCGCCATACCTTCATGTGCGGCGCCCTGGCATGGGCGTTGAGATCCTCGCGGCTCTCCCAGCGCTCGACCACCACATAGAGGTTGGGATCGTTGACGCTGACATTGCCGTCATAGGAGATGCAGCCCTTCTCCTTGCGGGTCTCGACCGTGCAGGCCTTGTGCCCCTTGATGAAGTCGTCCTTGTTCTCCGGCTTCATCGGCGTGGTGGCGATGACATAGATCATGGATTATCTCCCTTCTTTTTCTCGTTAGCGGACGTCGACCTTCTCGGGCGTGATCACCTCGATCTTCGGCGGCGCGGCCATGCATTTCACCGCGACCCGGCCGAACGTCTTCATGTGCTCGGCGGTGCGATGCGGCACCAGCGCCTCCGCGTTCTCCCACTGCTCGACGAACACCATCTTGCTGTGGTCGGTGACGCTCTCATGCAAATCGTAGGCGATGTTGCCGGGCTCCTTGCGGGTTTCCTTGATGCAGGCCGTCGCCGCAGCGATGAATTCGGCGCGGGTCTCGGGCTTGATGGTCAGCGTAGCAACGACGTAAATCACGGAAATTCCTCCCGGTTTTCTGTTTTGGCTTGGGTATTATTTGACGCGTTTTCTTTCCGCGAACCGGAAATCCACTTCGCTCGAAACGCTCTGGTTACCGGGACGGGTTTTAGAACATAAAATAGCGCTGTGCCATGGGTAGGACCTCGGCCGGCGCGCAGGTCAGCAGCTCGCCGTCTGCGCGTACCTCATAGGTCTCGGGATCGACCTCGATCTCGGGCGTCGCGTCGTTGTGGATCATGCTCTTCTTGGAGATCTTGCCGCGGGTGTTCTGCACTGCGTAGAGCTTTTTGCTGATGCCGAGCTTGCGGGCGAGACCGCCGGTGACTGCGGCCTTCGAGGTGAACACCACCGAGGATGCGGTGAGCGACTTGCCGAAGGCGGCGAACATCGGCTGGTAATGCACCGGCTGCGGCGTCGGGATCGAGGCGTTGGGATCGCCCATCGGCGCCGCCACGATCGAGCCGCCCTTGATGATGCAATCCGGCTTGACGCCGAAAAACGCCGGCGACCACAGCACGAGGTCGGCGAGCTTGCCTTTCTCCACTGAACCGATCAGCTTCGACACGCCGTGCGCGATCGCGGGGTTGATGGTGTATTTGGCGATGTAGCGCTTGACGCGGAAATTGTCGTTGTCGTTGCCCTTGTCCTGCGGCAGCGACCCGCGCTGCTTCTTCATCTTGTCCGCGGTTTGCCAGGTGCGGATGATGACCTCACCCAACCGGCCCATCGCCTGCGAGTCCGACGACATCATCGAGAGCGCGCCGAGGTCGTGCAGGATATCCTCGGCGGCGATGGTCTCCTTGCGGATCCGGCTCTCGGCGAAGGCGAGGTCTTCGGCGATCGACGGATCGAGGTGATGGCACACCATCAGCATGTCGAGATGCTCGTCGATGGTATTGCGGGTGAACGGCCGGGTCGGATTGGTCGAGGACGGCAGCACGTTCTTCAGCCCGGCAATCTTGATGATATCCGGCGCATGGCCGCCGCCGGCGCCCTCGGTGTGGAAGGCATGGATGGTGCGGCCCTTGAACGCCTTCACCGTATCCTCGACGAAGCCGGATTCGTTCAGCGTGTCCGAATGCAGCATCACCTGGACGTCGTAATCGTCGGCCACCGAGAGACAGGTATCGATGGCAGACGGCGTGGTGCCCCAATCCTCGTGCAGCTTCAGCGCGCAGGCGCCGCCCTTGATCATCTCGACCAGCGCCGCCGGACGCGACGCGTTGCCCTTGCCGGAGATGCCGAGGTTGACCGGGAAGGCGTCGAACGACTGGATCATCCGCCCCATGTGCCACGGACCGGGCGTGCAGGTGGTGGCGAAGGTGCCGTGCGAGGGGCCGGTGCCGCCCCCTAACATCGAGGTGACGCCAGACATCAGCGCGTGCTCGATCTGCTGCGGGCAGATGAAATGGATGTGGCTATCGAAGCCGCCGGCGGTGAGGATCTTGCCCTCGCCCGCGATCACGTCGGTACCGGGGCCGATGATGATGGTGACGTTGGGCTGGATGTCGGGATTGCCGGCCTTGCCGATCGCCGCGATCATGCCCTCCTTGATCGCGACGTCGGCCTTCACGATGCCCCAGTGATCGACGATCAGCGCGTTGGTGATCACGGTATCCGCCGCGCCTTGCGCGTTGGTCACCTGCGACTGCCCCATGCCGTCGCGGATCACCTTGCCGCCGCCGAACTTCACCTCCTCGCCATAGGTGGTGAGATCCTTCTCGACCTCGATGATCAGATCGGTGTCGGCAAGCCGAACCCTGTCACCGGTGGTCGGACCGAACATGTCGGCATAGACGGAACGCTTGATCTTCACGGACATGTCAGCCCCCGTTTCAGTCAGCGCGGCCTTGGCACGCGCAATCGTGTCGTCGAAAATGCGGTCGAGCCGCGGATTGATGCCCCGGCAACCGGCAACGACCTTGTCGGCCCAGGCCGCATAGTCGGCGAGATCGTCGCGCTCGTCCTTGCTCGGATGCGGCACGATCCGCGCGCCGATATTGCTGATCTTGTCGGCGATCTTGATGAGCTTTGCACCGGGAGATTTGTGCGGAGCATCCTCGATCTGCTTTTGCCGGCGGGCAGGCTTTGGCAGGCTCATGTCATCGGTGCACTCGACCACCAGCGAGGCAACGCGCGCGGTGAACTTCTGCGCGAGCTCCTCGCGCGTGGTCTCGGTGTCCTCGATGGTGTCGTGCAGCCAGCCGGCAGCCACCAGTTCGGCATCGGCGCCATCGGTCACCTGCGCGAGCAGGTTCGCGACCTCGGCGAGATGGTTGATGTAAGGCTCACTCCCCCGCCCCTTGCGCGCCATCCCGTTATGACGGTGCGCGGCAAGCTCGGCAGCTTCGGAGACCATGCGGACAGCGGGAAGCATTAGGCTACAATGTCCCTTCTTGTCTGACGACGCAGCTACTGACCGGGAATCGCAAAACGTCTTCCGCCGGAGTTCGGGGTATACCCCTCTCCCCAACCCTCCCCCGCAAGGGGGAGGGAGCCTGAATGACGTGCTCACCTCACTAGGCCGCACAATTCCTCCGCGTCGCATCATTACTCCTCCGAATGATCAGCATCGGATGTAAGGGAGGCATCGGCGGCAGGGTTCCCTCCCCCTTGCGGGGGAGGGTTAGGGAGAGGGGTGCCGCTTGCTCCGCTGCTTCCGCGATGCTCAGAACGACTCCCTCCAAATTCTTCAGCACCTCATCATTGGTGAATCGAAGTATGCGATACCCGCGCGACTCGAGCCACGCATCTCGTCGCTCGTCGTGACGAATGCGCTCATCGAAATCATGGCTTGCGCCGTCGACCTCAACGACGAGCTTGCAGGCATGCGCGACAAAATCGGCGATGTAGCTGCCGATCGGCGCCTGCCGGCGAAAGTTGAGACCGGCGAGACGATCGGCCTTCAGATGGCGCCACAGCAACGTCTCCGCGCGCGTCATCGTGCGGCGGAGTTGCTTGGCGCGATCGCGCTGGATGTCGCTTACCGGAGTATGCGGCATATCGCTCACCCGGCTCCGAGTGTGAGGGAGGCACCGGCAGACAGGTTCCCTCTCCCCTTGCGGGAGAGGGTTAGGGAGAGAGGTGCCGCTTGCTCCGCTGCAGGACGTGGCACGGCGGCAACCCACGCAGAGTCGATTGAAAGAGATTGCGCCATTTCCTCAACCGGAGCCCGGGGCTTACCCCTCTCCCCAACCCTCCCCGCAAGGGGGGAGGGAGCCCGACCAAGGTGCTCATCTTACAAGGCATCGTCCCAACCATTCTCCGTCGAACTACAGCTTCCCCTTCACCGCGGCGCGGAAGCCGTAGATCACGCGCTTGCCGGCGAGTGCGACGAGTTGGACGTCGCGGGTTTGGCCGGGTTCGAAGCGGACGGCGGTGCCGGCGGCGATGTCGAGGCGCATGCCGCGGGCCTTCTTGCGGTCGAATTTCAGCGCCGGATTGGTTTCGAAGAAGTGGTAGTGCGAGCCGACCTGGATCGGACGGTCGCCGGTGTTGGCGACCGACAGCATCACGGTCTTGCGGCCGGCATTGAGCTCGATCTCGCCGTCCTTGATGAAGAGTTCGCCCGGGATCATTCGTCTCTCCTGTCATTCCGGGGCGATGCGCAGCATCGAACTCGGAATCTCGATCAACAATCTCTGGATTCCGGGTTCGGCCGTTCCGGCCGCCCCGGAATGACGCTCGTGGCTATCGGATCGGCTCGTGCACGGTGACGAGCTTGGTGCCGTCGGGGAATGTCGCCTCGACCTGGATGTCGTGGATCATCTCCGGGATCCCATCCATCACCTGCGCGCGGGTCAGGACCTTGGCGCCGGCCTGCATCAGCTCGGCGACGGTGCGGCCGTCGCGCGCGCCCTCGACGATGAAGTCGGTGATCAACGCGACGGCTTCGGGATGGTTCAGCTTGACGCCGCGCTCGAGCCGGCGGCGCGCCACCATGGCCGCCATCGAAACCAGGAGCTTGTCCTTTTCGCGGGGAGACAAATTCATGCGAGCACTCTGATCGTTCTTGAAACGTTTAAGTTGGGCATGATCCGATCGGAAAACCGGTATCCACTTTTCCGGATCATGCCTAGTTGAGCCACAGCCGCGGGAGCGGGACAGTGGAGGCGCGGCCGAGCACCGTCATCATGTCGGCCCGCAGCCGGGCCGCATCTTGGGCACAGAAGCGGGCCATTGCAAAGCCATTCCAGGCGGAGATGCCGACCTCGCCGCCGAAGCTGTCCGACGCCTCGCGGATGCGCTCGACCAGGGCCTCGTCGCCCGGCACGATCAGCGCCGTGCCGATCGCGCAGCCGCCGCCCGCGATCGCGGGTCGCGCGAGCTTCTCGCCGATCTCGCCGTGGAGGCGGATGGTCTCGGCAAACACCAGCCGGCCGCCGCGTCGCATCCGCCAGCGGTCGACGAACTCGCCGTGGCGCATGGTCTCGCCCATCGCGGCGCGGCCGAACACCACGATCTCGCAAAGCAGGAACGAGGCACCCTCGGCAAGGTCGATGTCGAAGCCGCGGTGAATGCGGGCACGGTCGAACAGGATGGTTTCCTGCGGCAACCAGGCGAGATGCGCGCCTGCGGCAACGGTCAGCGCGATGTCGAGCCGTGCCGCCGCGGGGCATGCTGCGATCCGATCGGATCGCACCAAGCCCTGATTTTTTTTGGACGCGTTTTCTTCACGCGAACCGGCAACCACTTCGCTCGAAAACGCTACGGGCGCACGGTAGACCTTTTCAGCCGCCGCGGTGGTCAGCGTCAGCCGCGCGCCCTCGCCGGCCGCGATCGCGATCTCGAAGCGGTCCCCGCCGGCAATGCCGCCGGCGGTGTTGACGAACATGGCCGAGAGACCGTCGTCCTCCGGCGATGGGAAGCGGACGCGCAGCGAGCCGGACTCATGCAGGTCGCCGCGGCGGGTGGCGCCGTCTTTCAGATGCACGCCGAACCTGACCGCACCCTGGGCGCGGTTTGCCGCAAACGTTGCCGCTGCCGCGCCTGCGATCCCGGTCCGCATTGCCCCGACGCTCCCTTCGCGCGCCACAAGAGGCGGCGTCACATCCTGTTCACAGCGCCATCTGGCGGCTGATCTCGGCGGGATCGAGGCTTGCGCGGTCGCAGGCATATTTCACCGCACCCCGGTCCATCACGGCAAAACTGTCGCCGAGTTCGCAGGCAAAGTCGAGATATTGTTCGACCAGCACGATCGCGATGTTGCCGAGGTTGCGCAGATAGGAGATGGCGCGGCCGATATCCTTGATGATCGAGGGCTGGATGCCCTCGGTCGGCTCGTCGAGCAGCAGGAGCTTCGGCCGCATCACCAGCGCGCGGCCGATCGCGAGCTGCTGCTGCTGGCCGCCGGAGAGATCGCCGCCGCGGCGGCCGAGCATGGTCTCCAGCACCGGAAACAGCGAGAACACGTCGTCGGGGATGTTGCGGTCCTCGCGCTTGAGCGGACCGAAGCCGGTCTTGAGGTTCTCTTCCACCGTCAGCAGCGGAAAGATCTCGCGGCCCTGCGGCACGAAGCCGATGCCGCGACGTGCCCGCTCATAGGGCTTTAGCGCGGTGATGTCCTTGCCGTCGAAATTGATAGTGCCGGAGGCGATCGGATACTGGCCGACCATGGCGCGCAGCAGCGAGGTCTTGCCGACGCCGTTGCGGCCGAGCACGCAGGTGACCTTGCCCGGCTCGGCGGTCAGCGACACGCCGCGCAGCGCCTGCGCCGCACCGTAATAGAGATTGATGTTGTCGATCTTCAGCATCGCCCTAGCGCCCCAGATACACTTCGACCACCCGCTCGTTCGACGACACCTGGTCGATCGAACCTTCGGCGAGCACCGAGCCCTCATGCAGGCAGGTCACCTTGACGCCGAGCTCGCGCACGAAGGTCATGTCGTGCTCGACCACCATGATGGTGTGGTTCCTGTTGATCTCCTTGAGGAGCTCGGCCGTGAGATGGGTCTCGACGTCGGTCATGCCCGCGACCGGCTCGTCGACCAGCAGCACCTTCGGGTCCTGCGCCAGCAACATGCCGATTTCGAGCCACTGCTTCTGGCCGTGCGACAGGCTGCCGGCGAGGCGGTTGCGCGCATCGGTCAGGCGGATGGTCTCGAGCACCTTGTCGATGCGCTCGGACTCGGCCTTGCTGCCGCGCCAGAACAGCGTGCCGCGCACGGAATGATCGACATTGAGCGCGAGCAGCAAATTGTCCTGCACGGTCTGACTTCTCGAACACCGTCGGCTTCTGGAATTTGCGGCCGATACCGAGCTCGGCGATCCGGGTCTCGTCGAGCCGGGTCAGGTCGACGGTGCCGTCGAACAGCACGGTGCCCTCGTCCGGCTTGGTCTTGCCGGTGATGATGTCCATCATCGTGGTCTTGCCGGCGCCGTTTGGGCCGATGATGGCCCGCATCTCGCCGGGCTCGAGCGCCAGCGACAGATTGTTGATGGCGTGGAAGCCGTCGAACGAGACGTGCACGCCGTCGAGGTAGAGCATGGCCGAGGTGGCACGGGTATCCATGACATTCATCTGCCTACTCCGCCGGGTTCGGTGCGCCGATGCCGTCTTCGCGCGCGGCACTCTCGGCGTCGGGTGAGCTGCGCCGCGCCTTCAGCGGCTCCCACCAGGCGTTGAAGGTGCCGACGATGCCCTTGGGCAACAGCAGCGTGACCAGGATGAACAGCGCGCCCAGCATGAACAACCAGTACGGCGCGAGCGGCCCCGAGGTGAAGAACGTCTTGGCGTAGTTGACGACGACTGCGCCGAGCGCCGCGCCGACCAGCGTGCCGCGGCCGCCGACCGCGACCCAGATCACCGCCTCGATCGAGTTGGCGGGTGCGAACTCACTGGGATTGATGATGCCGACCTGCGGCACGTACAGCGCACCGGCGACGCCGGCCATGCAGGCCGACAGCGTGAACACGAACAGCTTGTAGGATTCGACACGATAGCCAAGGAAACGGGTCCGGCTTTCGGCGTCACGTACTGCGATCAGGACCTTGCCGAGCTTCGAGGTCACGATCGCGCGGCAGATCAGGAACGCGATGATCAGCGCAAGGCAGCTCAGCAGGAACAGCGCCGCGCGGGTGCCTTCGGCCTGCACGTTGAAGCCGATGATGTCCTTGAAGTCGGTCAGCCCGTTATTGCCGCCGAAGCCGAAATCGTTGCGGAAGAACGCCAGCAGCAGCGCATAGGTCATCGCCTGCGTGATGATCGACAGATACACGCCGGTGACGCGCGAGCGGAAGGCGAGCCAGCCGAAGCAGAAGGCGAGCAGACCCGGCACCAGCAGCACCATCAGCGCGGCGAACCAGAACTTGTCGAAGCCGTACCAGTACCAGGGCAGCTTGCTCCAGTTCAGGAACACCATGAAGTCGGGCAGGATCGGGTTGCCGTAGACGCCGCGGCTGCCGATCTGGCGCATTAGGTACATGCCCATCGCGTAACCGCCGAGCGCGAAGAACGCGCCGTGGCCGAGCGAGAGGATGCCGCAATAGCCCCAGATCAGATCGATCGAGAGCGCGAGGATGGCGTAGCAGACATATTCGCCCCACAGCGCGACCAGATAGGTCGGCACCTGGAACATCGAGCCCTGCGGCAGCAGCAGGTTCGACAACGGGATCAGCACGCCGATCGCGGCGACGATCAGGACGAACGCGGTCGCCGCGCGGTCGAGCGAACGGGTGAGGATGTGCGGCGTCATGCTTCCACCGCCCGACCCTTGAGCGCGAACAGGCCGCGCGGCCGCTTCTGGATGAACAGGATGATCAGCACCAGGATCGCGATCTTGCCGAGCACCGCGCCCGCGACAGGCTCGAGGAATTTGTTGGCGATGCCGAGCGTGAAGGCGCCGACCAGCGTGCCCCAGAGATTGCCGACGCCGCCGAACACCACGACCATGAAGCTGTCGATGATGTAGCTCTGGCCGAGATTCGGGCTGACATTGTCGATCTGCGACAGCGCCACGCCGGCAATGCCGGCGATCCCCGAGCCGAGGCCGAAGGTCAGCGCGTCGACGCGCGAGGTGGCGATCCCCATCGAGGCCGCCATGCGGCGGTTCTGGGTCACCGCGCGCATCTCGAGGCCGAGTGCGGTGTAGCGCAGCATCGCCAGCAGGATGGCGAACACCGCGAGCGTGAAGCAGAGGATCCAGAGCCGGTTATAGGTGATGGTGATCTGGCCGAGCTCGAACGCACCGCTCATCCACGAGGGGTTGCCGACCTCGCGGTTGGTCGGGCCGAACGCGGTGCGCACCGCCTGCTGCAGCACCAGCGACAGGCCCCAGGTCGCGAGCAGCGTCTCCAGCGGACGGCCGTAGAGGAAGCGGATGATGGTGCGTTCGATCAGCACGCCGATGAAGCCTGCGACCAGGAAGGCGAGCGGCACCGCGATCAGCAGCGAATAATCGAACAGCGCGGGATAGCGGGTGCGGATCAACTCCTGCACCACGAAGGTGGTGTAAGCGCCCAGCATCACCATCTCGCCATGCGCCATGTTGATGACGCCCATCACGCCGAAGGTGATGGCAAGCCCGATCGCGGCGAGCAGCAGCACCGAGCCGAGTGACAGGCCGTACCAGGCATTCTGCACCATCGACCACATCGCCAGATTGCTCTGGATCGAGGACACCGCGCTCGCGGCCGCGTTGGCGACCAGCGGCGGCTGGTCGGCGCCGAGGCCGGTGAGCAGCGCCAGCGCCTCCTGATCGCCGCGCGCCTTGACCACGGCGACGGCGTCGAGCTTATCGCTGTCGGATGCGTCCGACTTGAACAGGATGATAGCGGCGCGTGCCTCGGCGAAGGCCTGCTTGACCGACTTGACGCTCTCCTTGGCGAGCGCGCTCTCCACCGTCGGCAGCACATTCTCCTCGTGGCTCTTGAACACTGACTGCGCGGCGGCAAGGCGCTTGGCCGGATCCGGCGACAGCAGCGTCAGGCCGCCGAGCGTGGCCTCCACGGTGCGACGCAGGCGGTTGTTGAGGCGGACGGCGGCGGCGTTGTCGGGCAGCTTGTCGACGGCAGCACCGGTGGCGGCGTCGACAATCTTGCCGTCGGTCCGCGTGATGAAGACCTTCTTGCTGTCGGGATCGGCCGAGAGCCGGCCGTCCTGGAGTGCGCTGATGATGGGCGAGGCCAGCGCATTGCCCGACGCGGCGACCTCGCCGATCGCAGCCTCGGTGTCGGAGAACTCGTCATTGGCGAATTTGGCGACCGAATCCTCGAACGGACCGGCCAGCGCCGGCACTGTGAGGCAGCTCAGCAGCACGATCGAGAGAAACAGCGCACGAAAACGATCAATACAATTGGCGAACACGTCAGTACCCCGGCAGGAGTGTGAGGAGAAGGCGGCGAGTTGTGCCGCCTTCTCCAGGTTCTTGGATGGTTGTGTTGTGTCGTTGTTCAGGTCAGGAGCTCAGGAGCCTGGTTGTCAGGAGCCCTGGCCGCCGCACTTGTTGGTCTTGGTGTTGAAGTTGCCGCACTTCTTGCCGACCCAATCGCCGATCAGGTCCTTGGAGCCCTCGAGCTCCTTCGACCAGGCGTCGCCGGCCACCAGGCCCGGGGTCTTCCAGACCACGTCGAACTGGCCGTTGCCCTTGATCTCGCCGATGAACACCGGCTTGGTGATGTGGTGGTTCGGCAGCATCTGCGAGGTGCCGCCGGTCAGGTTCGGCGCCTCGATGCCGGGAAGCGCATCGATCACCTTGTCCGGATCGGTCGACTTCACCTTCTCGACCGCCTTCACCCACATGTTGAAGCCGATGTAGTGCGCTTCCATCGGATCGTTGGTCACGCGCTTCGGATTCTTGGTGTAGGCCTGCCACTCCTTGATGAACTTCTCGTTCGCCGGGGTCTTGATCGACTCGAAGTAGTTCCAGGCGGCGAGATGGCCGAGCAGCGGCTTGGTGTCGATGCCGGCGAGCTCTTCTTCGCCGACCGAGAACGCGACCACCGGGATCTCGGTCGCCTTGATGCCCTGGTTGCCGAGCTCCTTGTAGAACGGAACGTTGGCGTCGCCGTTGATGGTGGAGACCACCGCGGTCTTCTTGCCGGCCGAGCCGAACTTCTTGATGTCGGCCACGATCGTCTGCCAGTCGGAGTGACCGAACGGCGTGTAGTTGATCATGATGTCGTCCTGGGCGACGCCCTTCGACTTCAGATAGGCTTCCAGGATCTTGTTGGTGGTGCGCGGATAGACGTAGTCGGTGCCGGCCAGCACCCAGCGCTTCACCTTCTCTTCCTTCATCAGATAGTCGACCGCCGGGATCGCCTGCTGGTTCGGCGCGGCGCCGGTGTAGAACACGTTGCGCTCGGACTCCTCGCCCTCATACTGCACCGGATAGAACAGGATGTTGTTCAGCTCCTTGAACACCGGGAGCACGGATTTGCGCGACACCGAGGTCCAGCAGCCGAACACGACCGCGACCTTGTCCTTGGTGATCAGCTCGCGGGCCTTTTCGGCGAACAGCGGCCAGTTCGAGGCGGGGTCGACCACGACGGGCTCGAGCTTCTTGCCGAGCACGCCGCCCTTCTTGTTCTGCTCGTCGATCAGGAAAAGGATCGTGTCCTTCAGCGTGGTTTCGCTGATGGCCATGGTGCCCGACAGCGAGTGAAGGATGCCAACCTTGATGGTGTCGTCGGCCGCTTGCGCGGGCGCGAGGGACGAGGACGCAGCCAGACCCAAAACCAGGCCGGCCGTCGCCGCGAGCGCGCGGCGGCGGGTCATCGTCGTTATTTTGTGAGAAAGCTGAGTAAGCATGAAATGTCGTCTCCCTGACGCAGGCGTGAACGCTTGCGAAACGGCCGCTTGGCCGCCTGCGGTTAAGGGAATCGCAAGAACTGTGCCACGGTACGCAGACCCCGTAAGCCGATGAACCGGCTGGATAATTTCATCGGTTCCGGGCAAATACGGAAGCCGACTGCCCAATCATTGAGCCGGCAACTTGACTGCCGAAAGAGCAATCAGACTATCTTTTAGGCAAAATCGCCGCCTTGGCTAAATTTCCGGCATCGATTTGTGACAGTTTGCGCGATGGTTCAGCGAACTCCGGGCACCAAAGACGGCAATCTCATCTTGAAACCGCCCAGTTCCTGGTCCATATCCTCGCCATGCCCGCGACATCGCGGTGCCTTCGCGAGCTGCGTGTTCAAGCTGCCCCAAGCGGCTTCTGGCTCGCCTTCCAGCTAACCCAGCTTGACGCCCCAGACACGCGGGTGTCCCCGAATGCCTTCACACGCTTCCGGCCGATATGGGCCGGGACGACGACGGCTTTTATGGAAAGAACCACCTTTTGACCTCCTTTCAGGATTTCGGCCTCGCCGATCCCATCGCCCGCGCGCTCCGAGAAGAAAATTATCTCACGCCGACCCCCATCCAGGCCCAGACCATCCCGCTAGCCCTTGCCGGCCGCGACGTCGTCGGCATCGCCCAGACCGGCACCGGCAAGACCGCCTCCTTCGCGCTGCCGATCCTGCACCGGCTGCTCGAGAACCGCGTGCGCCCGCAGCCCAAGAGCTGCCGCGTGCTGGTGCTCTCGCCGACCCGCGAACTATCCGGGCAGATCCTCGACAGTTTCAACACCTATGGCCGCCACATCCGGCTGTCCTCGACGCTCGCCATCGGCGGCGTGCCGATGGGCCGCCAGGTCCGTTCCCTGATGCAGGGCGTCGAGGTGCTGGTCGCCACCCCCGGCCGCCTGCTCGATCTCGTGCAGAGCAACGGCCTGAAGCTCAACCAAGTCGAGTTCCTGGTGCTCGATGAAGCCGACCGCATGCTCGACATGGGGTTCATCAACGACATCCGGAAAATCGTCGCCAAGCTGCCGATCCGGCGCCAGACGCTGTTCTTCTCGGCCACCATGCCCAAGGACATCGCCGAGCTCGCCGAGGCGATGCTGCGCGACCCGGCCCGCGTGGCGGTGACGCCGGTGGCCTCGACGGTGGATCGCATCGCCCAGCGCGCGATCCAGGTCGATTTCGCGGCCAAGCCGACGGTTCTCGCCCAGTTGCTGAAGCAGGAGCCGGTCAACCGCGCCCTGGTCTTCACCCGCACCAAGCACGGCGCCGACAAGGTGGTGAAAAGCCTTGCCAAGGCCGGCATCGAGGCCAATGCGATCCACGGCAACAAGTCGCAGAACCACCGCGAGCGCACGCTGGCGGCGTTCCGTTCCGGCGAGATCCGCACGCTGGTGGCGACCGATATCGCCGCCCGCGGCATCGACGTCGACGGCGTCAGCCACGTGGTGAATTTCGACCTGCCCAATATCCCGGAGACCTACGTCCACCGCATCGGCCGCACGGCGCGCGCCGGCGCCGACGGCGTCGCGATCTCGCTGATCGCCGGTGCCGAGGAGATGGGCTATCTGCGCGATATCGAGCGGCTGATCCGGATTACCGTGCCGCGGGAAGACCGCCGCACACAAGGCAGCTCCTCTGGCGGCCGCGAGGCCGCCGGGCCGGCGCAGGCCACCCACCCGCACCGGGGCGGCCGCTCTGCGCCCCGTGCGCATAATGTCCGTGGGAATGAGGCCGCTCCGGGCGCAAAAGGCCCTCGCCGCCGCCGCCGTCGAGGTGGTAATAATGGCGCGCCGCAGACGAGCCGGGGCGAGTCGCCGCGTCCGTCGCAGGCCGGCAACAGCGAAGGCATTCAGGGCGTCGCCTTCTTGCATCGCGAGAGCCGGCCGAATCCGCAATCCAACCGCAACAACCGACCGAAGCACTAGCCGTCGCTCGATCTGGAGAAACATATGGCTAAGGAAGAGCTGATCCAGTTCGAAGGACTGGTGACCGAAATCCTCCCCGACGCTCGTTACCGGGTGCAACTCGATGCCGGGCACGAGATCGTCGCCTACACCGCCGGCAAGATGAAGAAAAACCGCATCAAGACGCTGGCCGGCGACCGTGTTACGATCGAAATGTCGCCCTACGATCTCGAAAAGGGGCGCCTGATCTTCCGACACAAGGACGAACGTCCGAGCGGCGCGCCGGGCGGCCCGCCGCGGGGCGGAGCCCAGCGCGGCGGCCAGTTCCGCCGCCGATAAGCGGGGTATTGCAACCGCTGCGGGCATGACGTCCTGATGTCCTGCGCACAATTGGCCGGCGGCTGCGCCGGCCAAAAAATCGCGCACGTCAGGATTGTTTTCAGGATTGTTTTGAAGCCTTCTATCGAATAATATCCTACCCATCGATTTTCGGCCGGACGACATTAGCCAATACCGGTACAGCCGGTTCAGACGCTGACGACCCTTCCAAAAATTCGATCTCACCACCCCGCCGATCAGCGGGTCTTGAACTTGTATATCTGAGAAGGGACTACCCACGTGAGCATGGGAACCGTGAAGTGGTTTAACGCGACCAAGGGCTACGGCTTCATCCAGCCGGATGAAGGCGGGAACGACGTGTTCGTGCACATCAGTGCAGTCGAGCGCGCCGGCCTTGGCACTCTGCGTGAAGGCCAGAAGATCTCCTACGAGATCGTGGCTGACCGCCGTTCCGGCAAATCCTCGGCCGACAATCTGCGCGCCGCCGGATAAGCCGATTTCCGGGAGCGCGAAGCTCCAGGAAATTGTCGCTAAAGCATCAAGGGCCGCACCTTCGGGTGCGGCCCTTTTTGTCTGGATTGCCAACCGGCGTCCGCGTCGTTCGAAAGCTCTAATAGGTTGAGCAGGTCGTCGGCATGGTGGCGGACGTCGGGGCATAGAACACGCAAACCGACTGCCGCGGCCTTGTGAAGGCGACATCGGTGAGATTGATGCCGCTCTTGGCCATCACATAGCCGACCGTCGGAACGTATTTGTAGCTGACTTCGCTGAAGATCAGATGTGCCCGCAACCAGCAGCGCCGCCGGAACGACGCTGGTCACGACATCACCCTGGCTGCGGCTCGAGGCCGTCAATGTGGCCTGGGTGGCGCCCGTGGCCATCACCCCCGCCTTGCTCCACTGGATCCGCGCGACCTTCGAGGCATCGACGTAGATTTCCGACAACGTGACCTTGGTCGGCGTCGGATCGTACGGCGTCATGATGCCGACGCTGGCACTGAAGAAGTTCTGCAGGTCGGCATCCACCACCTGCGTCGACTGCGAGGTCAGGTCCGACGCGGCGCGCGCCATAAGCGTGACCTTGCGGTCGACCGCGACACCGGATGAAAACTCGACGGTGCCGAAGAACAGCACCAGCATCAGCGGCAGGACGAAAGCGAACTCGACGGCGGCAAGGCCCCGGCGGTCATTGCACAGGGCCACGACGGAGCGCAGCAAGGCCGCTGCCTGGGTTTTCATGACGTTGCTCATGAGCATGTCGCCCCGGCGGTCCCTGATGGCTCGTTCTTGAATGTCGCGGTCGCGGTCAGCAGCCGCTTGCCATTGGCGAGGTTGGCGACATTGAAGCCAAGCTTGGTGACGAACAGCGGCCACTGATAGAACAGCCGGACCACCACGACGTCGCCGTCCTTGCCGGGACACCATTTCATGGTCGGAATGAATGCGTTGTTGGAATCGATTGGAGGCGCGATGTTGACGCTGCTGAAGCCCGTCGCCGCGGGGTAGCTGCGCACGTCGACCGATATGCCATTGGCGCAATCGAACAGCGGGTTGACCTGGCCGCAGACGTAGTCCTTGAACTGCTGCTGGGTATAGCTTGCGCCCTGCGCCTGACCGGTCATGATCATGCGCGCAGAATCCTGCGTCACCGTCTCCAGCACCTGGCTCGCAAAGAAGATCATCGCCACTTCGATGATCGCGAACAGCAGTCCGAAAAACAGCGGCGCGACCATCGCGAATTCGACCGCGGTCGCGCCACGGCGGTTTCTGCGAAAGCGATGGAGGAGGCGCGTGAAAGAATGAGCGGGTAGCGGCATCAACGACCCGGATCAACATAGCGGCAACAACTACCCAGAACTTCATTGTCGAAGTATTTCGCCCGATCGAGACAGGGCGACCCGATCCGTCAGGCCTTTCTTAACCATGTCGGATGAACCGCCTGCGGCAGGCGGCTGCCCCGGCGTGCGAAGCGCTGGCGCGGACACGCGCTAGTTCTGCGGCTTCGCGGCCGCGCCCGAGCCGGAGGCCTGGCTGTTGAGCGAGCCAGCCTGGTCCATGGTCGACTTGAAGTAGGTCTCGCCGTCGCCGAGGGTGATGCGACGCTGGCAGACCGGCATGCAGCTGTAGGTCTCGCGATCGACGCCGCGATAGACGGTGACAAGCTGGTCGGTCGGACCTTCGACTTGGATCTGGCGATCCACCAGCACCTGGCCGGTGCGGTCGAGTGCGATGAAGTTGGTCGCGCCGTAGCCCTTGCCGGTCACGACGACAACGCCGCCATTCTGCAGGGTGACGTCGGCGATCAGCGGGTTGCCGACCACGATGGTGGAAATGCCGCCGGGCAGCTTGACGAGCTTGGCCTGATCGACATTGACCGCAATCCGGTCCGGATCCGGCGCGGCCGTTGCGAATGCGGGCCACAGCAGAACGGCTGCGGCCAGCGAGATGAGTCCAATGCGCGCGACGGCGCCAATACGCTGGAATTGAAACGACATACCTTACCCCGGGACGTTAACAAGCCGGCAAAAAGCGATACGCAGCGGACCGGCGCCCGACACAGGCAAATCTGACGGCAATTCATTTAAGAAGAGCAAAAATCGACCGCTGAATTGCGCGGATGTCACGACTTCCGGAACGGATCGGCCAACGGCCCGGTGATCCCGCGGAAAAACGCCGCCGCGCCGCCTAGCCGGCACCACGCACATGCACCACCACGCGATCGTCCGCGTAGAGGCGCTGCCATCCATCGATGTGATCGAGAAACTTGGAGGCGGGCGTTGCCGGATCGAGCATCACCGCATCGATCCTGTAGGTCTTGAGCAGGTCGAGGAAGCCGTTGACGTCCTTGAGCTGGAGCGCACGATAATAGGCCATCTCGAAGCTCTCGCCGTAAAGCTCGGCGCGGCCGTCGACGAACACCGGCACCTGGCGCCAGATCAGATAGCCGCCGAACTGCAGATCATTGAGCACGCGCTGCACGTGGTGCGCCTTCAGCGCGTCGACGGCGGCAGCGGGCGAATGGATCGTCGGCGGCGACATGTCCCGACGCGCCGCGATGAACCAGGTCGCGGCGCAGAGCACGGCGATCAGCATCACGGCCGGCGTGGCCTTCAGCCGGACCACGCTTGCGGCACGCAGGCCGAACTGGGTTGCCACCGGCGTCAGCACAGCCAGCGGCAACAGCAGGGCGAAGAGCTCGAGATTCCTGACATGGGATAGCGCCATGTGCAGCAGGCCCAGCGCCAGGGCGATCCGCGGCAGCGGCAGCTTCACCCCGCAATAGAGCGCCCCGCCGATCAGGCCGAGAATGGCCAGCTCGAACGCATCGACGTGGCTGAAACTCGCCGGCATCCACTCCGTGATGAGATGCAGCAGTTCACCGAGGCTGAGAATCTTCAGCGAGGCGAGGATCGTCCCCAGCCATAGGGCGTCACGCTGCACGCGGCCAGCGCGCCGAGGCCGAATGCGGCCCAGCGCAGCGCCAGCGGCAATCTTTGCGCCGGCGCGGCATTCCACAGCGCATCGAGCGCGAAGGCGCCGGCCAGCACCAGGCCAAACAGAAAGCCGCCATGCAGATTGGCCCAGAGCGCGATCAGCGGCAGCAGCCAGAACGAGGGGGCCTCGCGGCGTTCGCTGACGACCATCAGGCCGTTCGCCCAGACCATCATGATCGGCAGCGCAAGCACATGCGGACGGGCCAGCAGATGCCCGCAGGTCAACACCAGCGCCGCCAGCGCGATCAGGCTCGCATGGATTGCCGGCAGCGCACGGCCGAGGATG
The DNA here is from genome assembly GCF_051547665.1 of Bradyrhizobium sp. BR 1433. NCBI lineage: Bacteria > Pseudomonadati > Pseudomonadota > Alphaproteobacteria > Hyphomicrobiales > Nitrobacteraceae > Bradyrhizobium > Bradyrhizobium sp. BR 1433. The sequence goes on along the minus strand of NZ_JBPUGG010000001.1, from coordinate 5,914,271 downwards.
GCGGTGAGCAGCGCGAAGGTGGCGGCACCGCAGGCCGCGGCCAGCACCGCAGGCCCGGTCCACCCGGCAAGGTCGTAGGCCTTCGCGAACAGGACCTGCGCCAGCCAGGACGACGACACCCAAGGCTCACCCGCCTTGGTGAAGGAATAGATATCGACCGACGGCAATGCGCGGTGGTCGAGGATCCACCGGCCGACGGCAATCTGCCAGTAGGTGTCGGAATCGGCGAGCAGCCTGTCGCCGACGATCAGCAGCAGCGCATAAACGCCGCACGCCATCCAGAACCAGGCCGGGACTTCGGCGAACACCGAGGCCCGCGCCTGTGGGATGGTTGCGGTCTCCGCACTCATGCGCGCACAGTCCGGTCAATGACGGAACGGATAGGCCAGCTGTCCGCCGATCTCGGCCGGCACGCCCTGCTCGGCGTCGACGCCGTAATCATCCGGAAGCTTGCCTTCGGGCATGCGGAATGTCCCGAACAGAATGTCCCAGAGCGGAAACGTGCCCGCGAAATTGGTGTCGCCACCCTCCTCGAGCGCGGTGTGATGCCAGCGATGGAACACCGGCGTGGCGATCACATATTTGAACGGGCCGAGCGTCCAGTTCAGGTTGGCGTGCACGAAGGCGGAATGGAATGTGGTGAAGGGACCGACCCACAGCATGATGTTCGGCGAGATGCCGGCGATCAACAGGATCACGTCGACCGAGATCGTGCCGATCAGCAGATTGACGGGATGGAAGCGCGCCGCCGAGATCCATTCGAGATCCTCGGAGGAATGATGAATGGCGTGGTACTTCCAGAAGCCGCCGCCGTGAAACATCCGGTGCAGCCAATACAGCATGAAGTCGGAGGCGACCAGGAAGATGATCGATTGCAGCCAGAGCGGCAGCTGCGCCAGCGGGCCGTGTCCGTTCTCGTAGAACGAGATCAGCTCGTCGGCACCGTGCACATCGAACACCGCGGCCGCGCCCACCACCAGCAGCCCGATCCGCAGCACGCGGGCGAATACCGGCACGAAGAACCAGTAGCAGATGTCCGTGACCAGCTCGCGCTTCTGCCACCACGGCTTGCCGGGATTGCAGGCCCAGAAGTGGGTCAGCACCGTGAAGAACAGCGCGAGGCCGATCGTGATCGGCACCACCCTCATCATCGTCTGGCCGAGCATCTCGATGACTTCGATCGGAAGGGTGGACATGGCAGCCTCATACTACGGAAGCCCCATGGGTATAGATGTGCGCTTAAGGAGCCGTGAATAGGCGCCGGATGTCTGGTCGCAGCAACAATCCGCAATTTTAGCGGACCGTTTAATGCCAAATTTACTGTGCGCAACATCAGCGGGTTCCCGCAGAGTTTATGCGATCAAATTAACTGCGCCGAAATCGTCCAACACTAGGGTCCCGCAATGGTCACGGTGCTGAGAACGCCGGCGAGACCAAATCTAGTTCGACCAGCCACGTGTACACAGGAGTGATTTTATGAAGAACCTCGTTTCGCGCTTCGTGAAGGACGAATCGGGCGCGACCGCCATCGAGTACGGCCTGATCGCCACCGGTATCGCCATCGCGATCATCGCTGCAGTCAACGGCGTCGGCACGAAGCTCTCGGGTACCTTCAACTCGATCTCGGGCTCGCTGAAGTAAGCCGGCTTCGACGAATTCGCATCAAAGGTCCCGGCAATCCCGGGACCTTTGCTATTTTTCGGGGGGGCCGATCGGCAGCCTCTGTTGAAGGTGCCGGCAATCCTTTTCCGATTGTTCACCATTGGCCGCTAGCGTCGGGTCTCGACCGCAGCTCCAGCTTGACGGCATGAATTCATGATCCTCGACATCGCACGCTTGATGCTGTTTCCGGCCCTGATGGCCTTTGCGGCGGCGAGCGATCTCCTGACCATGACGATCCCGAACCGGATTTCGCTGGCGCTGGTCGCGGGTTTCTTTGTCCTGGCGCCGCTGACCGGGATGGGCGTCCACGAGATGCTCACCCATGCCGGCGCAGGCGCGCTGGTTCTGGTGGTGGCGTTCGGCATGTTCGCGATGGGCTGGGTCGGCGGCGGAGACGCCAAGGTCGCGGCCGCGGCCAGCCTGTGGTTCGGGTTCGAGCACCTGCTGCCCTATCTGGTCTTTGCCTCGCTGTTCGGCGGTGCGCTGACCGTGCTCTTGCTGCAGCTGCGGCAATGGCCACTGCCCTACCCGCTCGCGTCCCAGGCCTGGCTCAGCCGCCTGCACGACAAGCAGACCGGAATTCCCTACGGCATCGCACTCGCCCTCGGCGCCCTCCTGATCTATCCCGAGACGGACTGGATCAAGACGATCGATCTCGCGCACTTCGCCATGCGCTGAGAAAGCAGCGGTAACCGCCCGTTAAGGCGATTTAGATACGCCTCATTAACCATGCTTTGACGAATAGCTGGTCAACTCCCATCACGGCGGCGGCAGCGTCGCGGCGTCATGTGGAAAGTGAAGCGTAATGGATAAGGCCCGCATTCTGGTCCTGGCAATTGCAGGCTGCGCCGGCCTTGCGGCGCTTTATTTGGCGAGCGGAAGCGACGACAAGCCGGCGGCTCCTCCGCCAGTTGCGCAGCTGCCGACCGTCGACATCCTGGTCGCGCGCTCGGACATCGGCCTCGGCCAGGCAGTGAAGGCCGAAGATCTGCAGTGGCAGACCTGGCCGGCGGCGACCGCCAGCGCCAGCTTCATGCGCAAGGACAGCCACGCCGACGCCATCAAGGACGTCACCGGCTCGATCGCGCGCGCCCCGTTCATCCAGGGCGAGCCGATCCGCGAGCAGAAGCTCGTCAAGGCCGACGGAAGCGGCTTCATGGCCGCGATCCTGCCGACCGGCATGCGGGCGGTATCGACTGAAATCTCTCCCGAGACCGGTGCCGGCGGCTTCATCCTGCCGAATGACCGGGTCGACGTCCTGCTGTCGAAGCGGGACAAGAATCCCGACCGCAACGGCGCCGACATCGTCAATTCCGAGGTCATCCTGACCAATATCCGCGTCCTTGCGATCGACCAGGCGCCGAAGGAGAAGGACGGCACCAACGCACTGATCGGCAAGACGGTGACGCTGGAGCTGAAGCCTGACCAGACCGAGACGCTGGCGCGCGCGCGCCAGAGCGGCGTCCTGTCGCTGGCGCTGCGCAGCATCGCCGACAACAACGGGAACGACGTCAGGATCGAAGACAACCACCAAAGACGCGGTGAGACGATCAACGTCATCCGCTTTGGCGTTGCCAACCAGGCAACGATGCAGAAGTGACCATGAGGACACAGGTGATGAAGGGCGGGGCAACTCAACGGACGATGCGGGCCTTCATGGTCCGCGCATTGTCGTTCTCGGCCGTCGCGGCGCTCACGCTCAACCCGGCACTGACGCCGGTGGTGGCGAGCGACTACCGCGCCGCTCCCGCCGCGGCCGACGGCCAGATGAACGCCCGCTTCCTCTCACTCGGCGTCGGCAAATCGGTGGTGATCGATCTGCCCAGGGACATCAAGGACGTGCTGGTCGCCGATCCCAAGATCGCCAATGCCGTGGTCCGCTCGGCGCAGCGCGCCTACATCATCGGCGCGACGGTCGGCCAGACCAACATCGTGTTCTTCGACGCCGCCGGCCAGCAGATCGCGGCCTATGACATCGCGGTCAAGCGCGACCTCAACGGCGTGCGCGCGGCCCTGCGCGCAGCCCTGCCGAATGCCGATATCCAGATCGAGGGTGTCGGCGAAGGCGTCATGCTGACCGGCAGCGCGGCGAGCCCGATCGAAGCGCAGCAGGCCGGCGAGATCGCCACGCGGCTGGTCGGCAGCGCCGACAAGGTCGTGAACTCCATCACGGTTCGCGGCCGCGACCAGGTGATGCTGAAGGTGACGGTCGCCGAAGTCTCGCGCAGCCTGATCAAGCAGCTCGGCATCGACCTCACCGCGAACCTCAATTACGGCACCACCGTGGTGAAGTTCACCAACAACAACCCGTTCACGGCGAACAACGCACCGCTGGTGCCCGGCAACGCCCTCACCACTTCGTTCGGCGCGGCCCCATCGGTGTCGGCGACGCTCCGCGCCATGGAAAGCGCAGGCGTGGTGCGGACACTCGCCGAGCCGAACCTGACCGCGATCTCCGGCGAATCGGCAACCTTCATCTCGGGCGGCGAGTTTCCAATTCCGACCGGCGTGACCTGTCAGACGACGACGGGAGGCGCGATCGGGAATTGCGTTCAGACCGTCAGCTTCAAGAAGTTCGGCATTTCGCTCAACTTCACGCCCGTGGTGCTGACCGAGGGACGGATCAGCCTGCGCGTGATGACGGAAGTGTCGGAAGTCTCGACCGAGAATTCGCTGACCGGCGGCGCCGGCGGAACGACGATCCCCTCGATCAAGACCCGGCGCGCCGAGACCACGCTGGAAATTCCCTCGGGCGGCTCGATGGCGATGGCCGGCCTGATCCAGGACCAGACCAAGCAGGCGATCAATGGCCTTCCCGGACTGGCGTCGCTGCCGGTGCTCGGAACGCTGTTCCGCAGCCGGGACTTCGTCAACAACCAGACCGAAATGATGGTGCTGGTGACGCCCTATGTCGTTCGCGCGGTGGCGCAGAAGGACCTGTCGCGTCCGGATGACGGCTTCGCCAACGCGTCCGACCCGCAGGCCGACCTGCTCGGCAGCATCAATCGCGTCTACGGCGTGCCCGGCCGCACCGAGCCGGCGCGGAATTACCGCGGCACTTACGGCTTCATTACGGACTGAGGCGGACGATGACACAGACCACATCCAGGACATCCGCCGGTTACCAGCGCGGCATCGCTCTCGCCGGAGCGCTCGTCAGCCTCGCGATGACGCTCGGCGCCTGCCAGCACGCCGCCGACAACAGTTTCGCGATGGTGAACGCACCGGCCGACTATCGCCAGCGCCATCCGATCGCGGTCACCGAGGCTGATCGCTCGATCGTGGTCTTCGTCGGCCGCAGCCGCGGCGGCCTGACTGCGGAGCAGCGCGCCGAGGTGATGGGGATGGCGCAGGACTGGATGCGCGAGGGGACCGGCGCCGTCACCATCGACGTTCCCGCCGACACGCCGAACGCACGGACCGCCCAGGAATCGCTGCGCGAGATCCAGGCCACGTTCACTGCCGCCGGCGTGCCGCCGCGCGGGATCCTCGTTCGAAAATACCATCCCGAGGATCCGCGCCAGATGCCCGCGATCCGCGTGAACTATCCAAAGATGAAAGCGGTCGCCGGGCCGTGCGGCCTCTGGCCGGAAGATCTCGGCCCGTCGATCCACAACGGGTCCTACATTGAGAACAAGCAGTACTACAATTTCGGCTGCGCCAATCAGCGCAACCTCGCAGCCATGGTCGAAGACCCGACCGACCTCGTGCAGCCGCGCGCGGAGACCCCTGCCTATACGTCGCGTCGCAACATCGCCTTCGACAAGTATCGCAAGGGCACCACCACCGCCACGAGTTATCCCGAGTCCGACAGGGCCAAGCTAAGCGACACAGGAAAATGATCACCTACGCGCAGCAAAACTCCGAAGAGCAGACGGACGCCCCGCCGCAGGCCGTGGACGACCATATTGCCCCGGCGCCACGGGTTTCGGTCCAGGCGTTCTGCGAAACGGTCGAGACCGCTGCCGCCGTGCAGTCGGCGGGCGAGGATCGCCGGCTGGCCAAGGCTCACCTCAAGATCCAGATGGGCGGCATGGCGGCCGCCATCGAGGCCTATCGCTCGGCGCCGACGCCCAACGTCATCATCCTCGAGACCGAGGGCCGCGGCGACATCCTGGCCGGCCTCGATCAGCTCGCAACAGTGTGCGACGCCGGCACCCGTGTGGTCGTGATCGGCCGCGTCAACGACGTCACCCTGTATCGCGAGCTGGTGCGCCGCGGCGTCAGCGATTACGTGATCGCGCCGGCCCATGCGATCGACGTGGTGCGCGCGGTCTGCAACCTGTTCTCGGCGCCGGAAGCCAAGGCGGTCGGCCGCATCGTCGCCGTCGTCGGTGCCAAGGGCGGTGTCGGCGCCTCGACCATCGCCCACAATGTCGCCTGGGCGATTGCCCGCGATCTGGCGCTCGACTCCGTGGTCGCCGACCTCGACCTCGCCTTCGGCACCGCCGGCCTCAACTACAACCAGGATCCCGCGCAAGGCATCGCCGACGCCGTGTTCTCGCCGGACCGCGTCGATACCGCCTTCGTCGACCGCCTGCTGTCGAAATGCACCGACCATCTGAGCCTGCTGGCGGCGCCGGCGACGCTCGACAAGGTTTACGATTTCGGCGCCGAGGCGTTCGACGCGATCTTCGACACGCTGCGGACCACGATGCCCTGCATCGTGCTCGACGTGCCGCATCAATGGTCCGGCTGGACCAAGCGCGCGTTGATCGCGGCCGACGACATCCTGATCGTGGCGGCGCCCGACCTCGCCAATCTGCGCAATGCCAAGAACATGTTCGACCTGCTGAAGGCCTCGCGGCCCAACGACCGCGCGCCGCTGTACTGCCTGAACCAGGTCGGCGTGCCGAAGCGTCCCGAGATCGCGGCCGGCGAGTTCGCCAAGGCGATCGAAAGCCAGCCGATTGCCGCCATCCCGTTCGATCCGCAGATCTTCGGTTCGGCGGCCAACAACGGCCAGATGATCGCCGAGATTTCCGCCAATCACCGCGCGGTCGAGATGTTTCTGCAGATGGCGCAGCGGCTGACAGGCCGCGGCGAGACCAAGAAGCCAAGGGGGTCCTTCCTGTCGCCCCTGCTCGAAAAGCTGCGGTCCAAATAGTGGTCCGCGTGGAGTCAAGACGTCGTGTTTGGTAAGCGTAGCGGAAACGATGGGGACGTGCGGGCACCCAAGCCCGCGTTTCAGGCGCCGGAGCCTGCGGGCGCGCCGGCGATGTCGCGCGAGTCCGTCGCACCGGCGATCTCGTCGCCGCCGCTGGCACCCAGCAAGCCACCGCCTGCCCCCGCCGTCGAAGCCCGCCGCTCGGACAACTACTACCAGGTCAAGGCGACGATCTTCGGCGCCCTGATCGAGGCGATCGACCTTGCCCAGCTCGCCAAGCTGGACAGCGAATTGGCGCGCGAGGAAATCCGCGACATCGTCAACGAGATCATCGCGATCAAGAATATCGTGATGTCGATCGCCGAGCAGGAAGAGCTGCTCGACGACATCTGCAACGACGTGCTCGGCTACGGCCCGCTGGAGCCGCTGCTGTCGCGCGACGACATCGCCGACATCATGGTCAACGGCGCAGGCACCGTGTTCATCGAAGTCGCCGGCAAGATCCAGCGCACCGGCATCCGCTTTCGCGACAACCAGCAGCTGCTCAACATCTGCCAGCGCATCGTCAGCCAGGTCGGCCGGCGCGTCGACGAATCCTCGCCGATCTGCGACGCCCGCCTCGCCGACGGTTCGCGCGTCAACGCCATCGTGCCGCCGCTGGCGATCGACGGACCCGCGCTCACCATCCGCAAGTTCAAGAAGGACAAGCTGACGCTGGAGCAGCTCGTCAAGTTCGGCGCGATCACGCCGGAAGGGGCGACTATCCTGCAGATCATTGGCCGCGTCCGCTGCAATGTGATCATTTCCGGCGGCACCGGCTCGGGCAAGACCACGCTGCTGAACTGCCTGACCAACTATATCGAGCACGACGAACGCATCATCACCTGCGAAGACGCCGCCGAGCTTCAGCTGCAGCAGCCGCATGTGGTGCGGCTGGAAACCCGGCCGCCGAACATCGAGGGCGAGGGCCAGGTGACGATGCGCGAACTGGTCCGCAACTGCCTGCGTATGCGCCCGGAGCGCATCATCGTCGGCGAAGTCCGCGGACCCGAAGCGTTCGACCTGTTGCAGGCCATGAACACCGGCCACGACGGCTCGATGGGCACGCTGCACGCCAACAATCCGCGCGAAGCACTGTCGCGCTGCGAATCCATGATCACCATGGGTGGCTTCGCGCTTCCGTCTCGCACCATTCGCGAGATGATCTGCGCCTCGGTCGACATCATCGTGCAGGCCGCGCGCCTGCGCGACGGTTCGCGCCGCATCACGCACATCACCGAGGTGATGGGCATGGAAGGCGATACCATCATCACCCAGGATGTCTTTCTCTACGACGTGGTCGGAGAAGACGCCAACGGCAAGATCATCGGCAAGCACCGCTCGACCGGCATCGGCCGGCCGCGCTTCTGGGAGCGTGCGCGCTACTACAATGAAGAGAAGCGGCTTGCGGCGGCGCTGGATGCCTCCGACGCGCCGGCGCCGGTCTAGGGGAACGCAGGATGCAGATGCAAACTCTGGCTCTCGCCTTCCTCGCCGCCACGACGGTGGGCGGCATCGCCTGGGTCTTCCTGTATCCCTACCTTTCGGGGGAGAAGAAGGCCGAGTCGCGGCGCGCGTCGGTGGCGCGCAGCGAACCCACGACGACACGAAACGCCGACCGCACGCAGCGCTCCCGCCGCGAGCAGGTCGAAGGATCGTTGAAGGAGCTCGAGGCGCGGCGACAGAAGGACAAGAGGGTCCCGCTCGGCGTACGGATCTCGCAGGCCGGACTGGGGTGGTCGGAGCAGAAGTTCTGGATGATCTCCGGCGCTCTCGGCCTGTTCGGGTTCGGCGCGGCATTCCTGGCCGGCGGCGGCATGCTCGGCGCGGCAGGCATCGGCTTTGCCATGGGTCTCGGCGCGCCGCGCTGGCTGCTCGGCTTCCTGAAGAAGCGGCGGGAAAAGGCGTTCCTGAAGGCACTGCCTGACGCCGTCGACGTCATCGTGCGCGGCATCAAGGCCGGCCTGCCGCTGTTCGAATCGCTCAAGGCGGTCGTCAATGACGCGCCGGAGCCGCTGCGCAGCGAATTTCTCGCCATCATCGAGACCCAGGCGATCGGCATGCCGCTCGGCGAAGCCTGTTCCCGGCTCTACGAGCGGATGCCGCTGCCGGAGGCCAACTTCTTCGGCATCGTGATCGCGATCCAGCAGAAGTCCGGCGGCAATTTGTCGGAAGCGCTCGGCAACCTGTCGAGGGTGCTGCGCGACCGCAAGAAGATGGCCGAGAAGATCCAGGCGATGTCGATGGAAGCGAAGGCCTCCGCCGCCATCATCGGCTCACTGCCGCCGATCGTGATGATCCTCGTGTTCCTGACGACGCCGGACTACATCGCCCTGCTGTGGACGAATTCGATGGGCCAGCTCATGCTGGTCGCCTGCGCGATCTGGATGTCGATGGGCGTGCTGGTGATGAAGAAGATGATCAATTTCGATTTCTGACGGTGCAGCATGATTGATTTTCTGGTCGCCAAGCTCCACGACGTCAGGTTCATGACCATGCTGCTTGCCTTCTTCGCGGCGAGCGCGACGGTCTACACGCTGGTGATGCCGCTGCTCGCCGGCGGCGATCTCAACAAGCGCATGAAGGCGGTCGCCAGCGAGCGCGAGCGTCTGCGGCAGCGCGAGCGCGAACGTCTGTCCAAGACCGAGAAGGTGGCGCTGCGGCAGACGCCGAAGCAGGTCGTCTCCCGGGTGGTGGACGATCTCAACCTCACCAAATGGCTGGCCCAGGAAGCGGCGCTCGAGAAGCTGGTGATGGCGGGCTATCGCTGCCACGCTCCCTACGTCACCTTCCTGTTCGCCCGCGCGGTGACGCCGATCGTGATGCTGCTCGGCGCGATCATCTATACGTTCTTCATTGCCGGCGCGAACTGGTCGCTCACGCTCAAGATCGGCATTTGCGTCGGCGCGGCCTATGCCGGCCTGCAGGCGCCGATGCTGTTCCTGAAGAACGCGATCGCCAAGCGCCAGCTCCAGATCAAGCGCGCCTTCCCGGATTCGCTCGATCTGCTGCTGATCTGCATCGAGTCGGGCATGTCGGTCGAGGTCGCGTTCCGGAAAGTGGCCAACGAGATCGCCGGGCAATCGGTCGCGCTGTCGGAGGAATTTGCGCTGACGACCGCGGAACTGTCCTATTTGCAGGATCGCAAGACCGCCTACGAGAACCTGGCGCGCCGCACCGGCCTCGAAGGCGTGAAGTCGGTGTGCATGGCCTTGCAGCAATCCGAACGCTACGGCACGCCGCTCGGCCAGAGCTTGCGCGTGATGGCGCAGGAAAACCGCGACATGCGGATGAACGAGGCCGAGAAGAAGGCCGCAGCACTGCCGCCGAAGCTGACGGTGCCGATGATCCTGTTCTTCCTGCCTTGCCTGTTCATCGTGATCCTCGGGCCGTCCTACATCAAGATCGCCACGATGCATTGAGTTGCGTCGCCTGCGCCGGCTGCCTCTCTCTCCTTCCCCCTGACAGGGGAAGGCCGGGATTGGGGGGCAGCCGCAGACACCGCTCCTCGTGGAGAGATGATCCCCACCCGCTTTGCTCTCACGAGCAAAGCGACCTCCCTTTTCAAGGGGAGGTGGAGCTGCCGCGTTTGGTTTAGTCGTCCTTGGCGACGACCGGCGCCGCGCGCGACGCGGTCCGCGGCCCGTCCTTGCGGTTGAGCATGTCGCGGAGATAGGCGACGTTGGCCGCGGCCTCATCCGACGGCAGGTCGGCCTTGACGATTGTTTCCGCCTCCGCGAAGCGGCCCTGCAAGCCGACGACCAGCGCAAGGTTCTGCCGGATCCGGGTGTCGGCGCGAGCGCTGGCATAGGCCTGGCGCAGGGTCTCTTCCGCCTTCGGCAAATCCTTGGTCAGCATGTAGGACAGGCCGAGATTGGACAGCACCGACGGCTCGTCCGGAGCCAGCCTGAGCGCACTGGCGTAATAGCGCCGCGCTTCCTCGTGCCGATTCATCTTGTCGAGCGTGGTGCCCTGCACCGACAGGATCCGCCAATCCGGATTGTCCGGGCTGTGCGCGCGACTCAGCACGTCGAATGCAGCCTGCGAGTTGCCGTTGTCGGCCAGCGCGCGGCCATAGGCGGCGAGCAGCGCCTTGTTGCCGGGGTTGGCGATCGTGGCCTGCTCGAGCACGGCGCAGGCCTGCGAGCGCTGCCCGGTCATGCGCAGGGCCTGGCCGTAGCCGACCGCGGCGGCGACATCCTTGGGATTTTTGCGATAGCGCTCGCCATAGACCTCGACGGCGCGGCGCGGATCGTCGGGCGTGGGATCGGACCGCGACGTGATCGATCCCGCCACGTCGGACATGGTCTGGCAACCGCCAAGCCCTGCGGCCAGGACCGCCAGAAGGGCTGCGGAAGCAAGATGCCGGGTCAGATTGGACTGTCGACACATGGCACTGTGACTCACGAAATCGGGCGAACGGTTCCAGCCGAGCGTGCCAGCAATAGACTGTTAACCCTAACGTCTGGTTAACTGGCGGCGCCGGCAGCCGACGCTCCGGTTCCGGCCTGCACGGCGCGTGAACCGTTGGCGCGCTACCATCCGTGGCGAAAGGCGTGTAGTAGCCCACCAACGACGCCAGAACCGAGAGCCGCATGCCATCCGTGTTCGAGACCGCCACGACCGCCGCCACGCCGATCACCTTCGTCACCAAGGCGACATGGGATGCGATTCAGGGCGAGCTGCCGGCGCCGGCGCGCCAGTTCGCGGCGGCCAATGGCTTCGTGGCCAAGGCGGGAAAATTGCTCGTCCTGCCGGCGGCAGACGGCGGCATCGCGGAGGTGCTGTTCGGTCTCGAGGACGCCGACCACAAGGCGCGCGATCCGTTCCGGCCCGGCGCCCTGCCCGGCCTGCTGCCGCCCGGCGTCTACCGCTTCGCCAATGCGCCGCACGACACCAGACTTGCCGCGCTCGCCTTCGCGCTCGGCTGCTATCGCTTCGGCCGGTATCGCACCAACAAGGCTCCCGAAGTCCGGCTGGTGCCGCCCGACGGCGTCGACACGGCGGAGATCACCCGGATGGCGGATGCCGCGGCGCTGGCGCGCGATCTCATCAACACGCCGTCCAACGACATGGGACCGGCCGAGCTCGCTGAGGTGGCGCGCGACCTCGCGACGCGGTTCGGCGCTGCCTTCAATTGCATCGACGGCGACGAGCTCGCCCAGAACTTCCCGCTGATCCACGCCGTCGGCATGGCGTCGACGCGGTCGCCAAGATTGATCGAGCTGAGCTGGGGCGACCCCGCCCATCCGAAGGTGACGCTGGTCGGCAAGGGTGTCTGCTTCGACACCGGCGGGCTCGATCTCAAGCCTTCGAGCGGCATGCTCATCATGAAGAAGGACATGGGCGGCGCCGCCAACGTGCTGGCGCTGGCCCAGATGGTGATGGACGCGAAGCTCAAGCTGCGGCTGCGCGTGCTGATCCCGGCGGTCGAGAACGCGGTTGCCGGCAACGCGTTCCGCCCGCTCGACATCTTCAAGTCGCGCAAGGGCATCACCGTCGAGATCGGCAACACCGACGCCGAAGGGCGGCTGGTGCTCGCCGACGCGCTGGCGCTCGCCGACGAGGAGACGCCCGATCTTTTGGTCGATCTGGGCACGCTGACCGGCGCCGCGCGGGTGGCGCTGGGCCCGGATCTGCCGCCGTTCTACACCAATGACGAGGCGCTTGCCGGCGACGTCGCATCCTGTGCGAGGAGCGAGAACGACCCGTTGTGGCGGATGCCGCTGTGGCCGGCCTACGACGCCTGGCTCGACTCCAAGACCGCCGACATCACCAACGCACCGTCAGGCGGCTTCGCGGGCTCGATCACCTGCGCGCTGTTCCTGCAGCGCTTCGTCGAGCACGCGAGGAGCTGGCTGCACGTCGACATCTACGGCTGGACGCCATCGGCAAAGCCCGGCCGTCCTGAAGGCGGCGAGTGTCAGGCGGCGCGCGCGATCTACAAATTACTGAGCCAGCGCTATGCATGATGTCAGACTGACGCCGGCCCGCGACGACCTCGCGGCGAAATATCTCGAGGGCAAGGTCAAGGCCTTGCGCTTCGTCGAAGGCGAAGTGCTCGAGGTCGGCGACGCCATCGCGCCGCTACGCCAGGCGCCGGCGAGCGATGCCGAACAGATGACGCAGGCGCTCCGGGGCGAGCGCGTCACGGTGTACGATCGCAACGGCGAAGGCTGGGCCTGGGGCCAGCTCGCCGATGACGGCTATGTCGGCTGGATTCCCGAGGCCGCGCTGGCCAAGCCCGGCGCCGCCCCGACGCACAAGGTCACGGCGCTGCGCACGCTGGCGTTTCCGGGCCCGTCGATCAAGCTGCCGCCGGTCGAGGCACTGGCGATGGGGACAAAGCTCGCCATCGTCCGCGAGGACGGTGCGTTCGCGGTGACCCGCGAGGGCTGGCATCTGCCACGCCAGCATCTCGCGCCGCTCGACACGATGGCAGGTGATTTCGTTGCGATCGCCGAGCAATTCGTCGGCTCACCCTATCTGTGGGGCGGCAAATCGAGCCTCGGGATCGATTGCTCTGGCCTGGTGCAGATCGCGCTGACCGCCGCCGGCACCGGCTGCCCGCGCGACAGCGACATGCAGCAGGAAGGCCTCGGCCGCGAATTGACGGTCGCGGAATCCAAGCAGCTGCAGCGCGGCGACCTGATGTTCTGGAAGGGCCATGTCGCCATCGTGCGCGACGCGACCACGATCGTGCACGCCAACGCGCATCACATGGCAACGGTGGTGGAGAACACGCAGGCTGCGATCGCGCGGATCAAGACCGCCGGCAGCGAAGTCCTGGCGATCAAGCGGCTTTGAGCAACATACATTCCCGTCGTCCTGAGGAGCGCGAAGCGCGTCTCGAAGGATGGACGGCCCCAGTCCGGCCACGCCACCCTTCGAGGCTCGCCCAGCGGCGCAATTGCGCCGCAAGGCTCGCACCTCCAGCGACAACGGCAAAGCCGTTGCGCGGGGATGACGTGGAACGACGAGGATAGCTACGTCGCCACTGCCCCGTCGCCCGCCGCTTCGATGCGGAACGCGGCGGCGAACAGCGCGCGGGTGTAGTCGCTCTTCGGATTCTCGAACAGCTCGGAGGCCGGCCCCTCCTCCTCCACCTTGCCGGATTTCATCACGATCAAATGGCTCGCCAGCGAGGCGACCACGCGCAGATCGTGCGAGATGAACATGTAGGTGAGGTCGCGCTTGCGCTGCAGGTCGCGCAACAGGTCGACCATCTGGGCCTGCAGCAGCATGTCGAGCGCGCTGGTCGGCTCGTCCAGCACGACAAAATTCGGCTCCAGCACGACCGCGCGCGCGATCGAGATGCGCTGGCGCTGGCCGCCGGAGAATTCGTGCGGATAGCGGAAGCGCCAGTCGGGATCGAGCCCGACATCCTTCATTGCCTTGATCACCCGCGCCTCGCGCTCCTCGCGCGACAGCTGCTTCTGGTGCACCTCGATGCCCTCGGCAATGATGTCGGCCACCGACATGCGCGGGCTGAGCGAGCCGAACGGGTCCTGGAACACGATCTGCATGTCGCGGCGGAACGGCCGCATCTGCTTGAAGCGCAGGCCCTGGATGTCGTTGCCGAGGAACACGATCGGCCCGTCGGACGAAATCAGCCGGAGCAGCGCGAGCCCGAGCGTGGTCTTGCCGGAGCCGGATTCGCCGACCACGCCGAGCGTCTCGCCCTTGCGCACCGCGAGGCTGACGCCATCGACCGCCTTGATGTGGCCGACGGTCGAGCGCAACAGCCCGCGCTTGATCGGAAACCAGACCTTGAGATTGTCCGCCGATATCACGACCTCTGCGCCCGGCTGCGGCGGCGCCGGATCGGGCTTCGGCTCGGCCGCGAGCAGCGCCTTTGTATAGGCGTGCTTTGGCGCGGTGAAGACCTGCTCGACCGGCCCCTGCTCGACGATCTTGCCGTTGTTCATCACGCAGACGGTGTCGGCGATGCGGCGGACGATGCCGAGATCGTGAGTGATGAACAACAGGCTCATGCCGAGCCGCGCGCGGATCTCGGCCAGCAGCGCCAGGATCTGCGCCTGCACGGTGACGTCGAGCGCGGTGGTCGGCTCGTCCGCGATCAACAGATCGGGCTCGTTGGCGAGCGCCATCGCGATCATCACGCGCTGGCGCTGGCCGCCGGACAATTGATGCGGATAGCTCTTGAGCCGGGTCTCCGGCTCGGGGATGCCGACCTGGCCCAGCAATTCCAGCGTTCGCGCCTGCGCCGCCTGGCCCCCGATGCCCCTGTGCAGCGACAGGATCTCGCCGATCTGGGTCTCGATGGTATGGAGCGGATTGAGCGAGGTCATCGGCTCCTGGAAGATGATCGAAATGTCGTTGCCGCGGACCTTGCGCATCTCCTGGTCGGACGCGGTCAGGAGGTCGCGGCCACGGAAACGGATCGCGCCTGACGGATGCGATGCCGTCGGATAGGGCAGCAGCTTCAGCACCGACAGCGCGCTGACGGATTTTCCCGAACCGGATTCACCGACCAGTGCGACGCATTCGCCGCGCTTGATCGAGAACGAGATGCCGTCGACCGCAAGCGCGCGGCCGAAGGCGACCGAGAGATCGCGGACATCGAGCAAAGGCTGGTTGATCGCGTCCATGCCTCAGCCCTTCGAGAACGTCTTGCGTGGATCGAAGGCGTCGCGCGCGGCTTCGCCGATGAAGATCAGCAGCGACAGCATGATCGCGACCGAGAAGAAGCCGGTGAGGCCGAGCCACGGCGCCTGCACGTTGGCCTTGCCCTGCGACAGCAACTCGCCGAGCGAGGGCGAGCCGGGCGGCAGGCCGAAGCCGAGGAAATCCAGCGCCGTCAGCGTCATCACCGAGGACGAGACGATGAAGGGCAGGAAGGTCATGGTCGCGACCATCGCGTTCGGCAGCAGATGGCGGAACATGATCACGCCGTTGGAGACGCCGAGCGCGCGCGCCGCCTGGATGTATTCGAAATTGCGGCCGCGCAGGAATTCGGCGCGCACCAGCCCGACCAGCGAGACCCACGAGAATAGCAGGAGGATGCCGAGCAGGATGAAGAAGCCCGGCGGCAGCACCGCCGAGATGATCAACAGCAGATAGAGCGAGGGGATCGCGGTCCAGATCTCGATCAGCCGCTGGAAGATGAGATCGGTCCAGCCGCCGAAATAGCCCTGCACGCCGCCCGCGGCGATGCCGATGATCGAGGACAGGATGGTCAGCGTCAGGCCGAACAGCACCGAGATGCGGAAGCCGTAGATCAGCCGCGCAACCACGTCCCGGCCCTGATCGTCGGTGCCGAGCCAGTTGTATTCGAGGTCGCGGCAGCCGGTCAGGCCCTTCCGCTTGACCACGTCCTTGCACTGCTCTTCGGTCAAGAGCCAGGTCGGCTTCGACGGCACCGCCGTCGGCGGGTCGAGGTTGCGGCTATCGTAGGAGTAACGGATCGGCGGCCAGATCATGCTGCCGCCCTTGGCGGCGATCTGCTTCTGCAAATCAGGGATCGCGATAATCGGCCGCGGTCTCGAAGTCGCCGCCGAAGGTGGTCTCAGCATAGGTGAAGATCACCGGCCAGTAGAGACGGCCGTCATATTTGACGACCAGCGGCTTGTCGTTGGCGATGAAATTGGCGAACAGCGACGCCACGAACAGCACGAGGAAGATCCAGAACGACCAGTAGCCGCGACGATTGGCCTTGAAGTTCTGCCAGCGTCGCTTGTTCAGCGGCGACGGCGAAAAGGCGTGGTGCGTGGCGGGCACCGCTTCGCCGAGCGGCGATTGCGTCGTGGTCTCGACCGGCTGGGGCGCGAGCATCGTCATCAGACCTCCCGCGCTTCGAAGTCGATCCTGGGATCGATCCACATATAGGCAAGGTCGGAGAGCAGATTGACCACCAATCCGACCAGCGAGAAGATGAACAGCGTGCCGAACACCACCGGATAGTCGCGATTCAACACGCTCTCGAAGCCAAGCAGGCCGAGCCCGTCGAGCGAGAAGATGGTTTCGATCAGCAGCGAACCGGAGAAGAACGCGTGGATGAACGCGCCCGGAAATCCGGCGATCACGATCAGCATGGCGTTGCGGAAGATGTGGCCGTACAGCACCTGGCGCTCGCTGCAACCCTTGGCGCGCGCGGTCATCACATATTGCTTGCGGATCTCGTCGAGGAACGAGTTCTTGGTCAGCAGGGTCATGGTGGCGAAGGCACCGAGCGCCATCGATATCAGCGGCAGCGTCAGGTGCCAGAAATAATCGATGATCTTCCAGTACCAGGGGAATTGCGCCCAGCCGTCCGAGGTCAGGCCGCGCAGCGGAAAGATATTGAGGAATGAGCCGCCGGCAAACAGCACGATCAGGAGGATCGCGAACAGGAAGCCCGGGATCGCAAAGCCGATGATGATCACGGCCGAGGTCCAGGTGTCGAACCGCGAGCCGTCCTGCACCGCCTTGCGGATGCCGAGCGGGATCGAGATCAGATAGGTCAAGAGCGTCATCCAGATGCCGAGCGACATCGAGACCGGCAGCTTCTCCTTGATCAGCTGCAGCACGCTGACACTGCGGAAATAGCTGTTGCCGAAATCGAACCGCGCGAAATTCCACACCATCAGCGCGAACCGCTCCGGCGCCGGCTTGTCGAAGCCGAACTGCACCTCGAGCTTCTTGATGAAATCGGGATCAAGGCCCTGCGCGCCGCGGTATTTCGAGTTGATGGCCGTGCCTGCGCCCGCGCCCTGGCCGCGCTGCGCGCCGAAATCGCCGCCGCCTCCCGACACGCGCGACGTGCCGCCGGTGTCGGCGCCGTTGATCTGCGCGATGACACGCTCGACCGGACCGCCGGGAGCAAACTGCACGACCACGAAGGAGACGAACAGGATGCCAAGCAGCGTCGGCAGCATCAGGAAGATACGTCGGGCGATATAGGCGCTCATCGGCTACTTCGCCTGCTCGAGCTTCGCGGCCTTGGCCGCATCATACCACCAGTTCTCGGGCGCACCGACACCCGCATATTTCGCCGGCTTCTCTGGATGCCCGAACTGGTCCCAATAGGCGACGCGATGCTTGTTGGAATACCATTGCGGCACCCAATAGCGGCCGGCACGGAAGACGCGATCGAGCGCGCGGCAGGCAAAGGTCAAGTCCGCCCGCGTCTCGGCAGCAATAGCTTTTTCGATCAATGCGTCGATCGCCAGGTTGGCAACACCCGCCAGATTATAGGAGCCCTTGGTGGTCGCAGCGTGGGACGAGAAGTAAGGCCGCAGGCTGTCACCCGGCGTCGCCGACATGGAGATACGCTGGGTCGTCACCTCAAAATCGAAAGCCTCGACACGCGCGCGATACTGCACGGCGTCGATCTGCCTGATGTTGGCATCGATGCCAAGCGGCTTGAGATTCTTGATGAAGCTGGCGTGATGCGGCTGGAAGGTCGGCTCATCGAGCAGGAACTCGATCATAAGCGGGTCGCCGTTAGGCAATCGCCGCTTGCCATCCTTAACGACGCATCCTGCCTCGTTGAGCAACTGCGTCGCCTTTCGCAGCAGTGCGCGGTCCTGTCCCGATCCATCCGACACCGGCGGCACAAAGGGCTCGCCGAACACCTCGTCCGGCACTTGGCCGCGGAATGGTTCGAGCAGTTTCAATTCCTCGGGCGAAGGTAGTCCACTAGCCACCATGTCCGAATTCTGGAAAGGCGAGACGCTGCGCGCGTAAGCGTCGTACATGATGGTCTTGTTGGTCCATTCGAAATCGAAGGCATAGATCAACGCTTCGCGGACGCGTGGGTCTTTGAACTTGTCGAGACGGGTATTAATGAACCAACCCTGCCCGCCGGACGGTGTTTCGTCCGGCAATGTCTCGCGCTTGACCCTTCCGTCCTTGATAGCCGGGAAATCGTACCGCGTCGCCCAGACCCGGGACGTGAATTCCTCGCGAAACAGATAATTTTTGCCCGTGAAGCCTTCGAACGCGACATCGCGATCACGGTAGAACTCGTAGCGCACGGTGTCGAAATTGTAACTGCCGCGATTGACCGGCAAGTCGGCTGCCCACCAATCCTTGAGGCGGTTATACTCGACGTAACGATTGACCTCGAACTTGCCGACCATGTACGGCCCGGAGCCAAGCGGAACTTCGAGCGTGGACTCATCGAACTGCCAATTCGCGTAATAGGCCTTCGAGAAGATCGGCAGGCCTGCAACATAAAGTGGCACGTCGCGCGCGCGATTTGGCGCGAAGGTCACGATCACGGTGCCGTCGTCGGGCGCCTCGGCCTTCACGAAGTCGCGCAGTTGCACTACGATCAACGGATGCCCCTTCTCCTTCAGCGTGTTGAGCGAGAAGGCGACATCTTGCGCAGTCAGTTTCGAGCCGTCGTGAAAGCGAGCCTCGGGCCGCATCGTGAAGCGGTAGGTGAGCTTGTCGGGAGAAATCGAGACCGATCTTGCGGCCAGGCCGTACATCGCGTCAGGCTCATCGCCCGCACGCGCCATCAACGAATCGAAGGTCATCTCCATGCCCTTCGCGCCTTCACCCTTGAGGATGAAGGCGTTGAACGAACTGAACGTAAAGAAAGACTGGTTGTAGGCACGGGTCGAGGGGATCATTGAGAACGCCCCGCCCTTCGGCGCTTTCGGATTGACGTAGTCGAAGATCTTGAAATCCGCCGGATATTTCAGGTCGCCGAACACCGACATGCCGTGCATCTCGGTTCCGTTGTCGGCCACCGCCGGTGCAGCACGCAAGCCTGCAGCACTCAACGCGCCGATGCCGAGACCGAGTGCGTGCCGACGGGAGAATAGCGCCATGCGCGGATCCTTGAGCTTTATGAACGCTTGAGCTTGGCCGCCTTGTCGGCGTCGTACCACCAAAGATTTGGGAATCCCGAAACAGCGTATTTCGGCAGCGGGTCGGGATGGCTGAAGCGATCCCAATAGACATAGCGCTGCTTGTCGTAATTGAAGTGTGGAACAAGATAGAAGTTCCAGAGCAAAACCCGATCCAGCGCCTTCGCGGCGGCGACCTGATCGACGCGGCTGGTGGCGAAGATGATGCGTTCGATGATGGCATCGACCGCCGGATTCTTGATGCCGGGAAGATTGTTCGAGCCGGGCCGGTCGGCCGCCTGTGAGCCGAAATTGTCGCGTTGCTCGTTGCCGGGAGAGATCGATTGTCCCCACACCTGGGTGACCATCTCGAAATCGAAATCGCGCACCCGGTTCTGGTACTGCACCGTGTCGACGGCGCGCAGATTAACGGTGATGCCGAGGCGCTCCAGGCTCGGCTTGTAGAACAGTGCGATCCGCTCCATGCCGGAATCGCCACTGTTGCCGAGGATCTCGACCGTGAACGGCTGGCCTGAGGAATCCACCAGTTTGCGGTCGCGGATCTCGAAGCCGGCTTCCTTCAACAGCCGCGTCGCCTCGCGCAGATTGGCGCGCACGTTTTCCGGCGTGCCTCCGACCGGATCCTTGTAGGGCGTCGTGAAGACTTCCGGCGGCACCTTGTCGCGTAGCGTCTCCAGGATCTCGAGCTCCTTGCCCTCCGGCAGGCCGGTCGCCATCAAATCGGGGATGCCGTCGAAATAGCTTGAATCGCGATGATAGTCGCCGGTCGAAAGCACGCGGTTCATCTCTTCGAAATCGAAAGCATAGTTGAAGGCGCGGCGCAGTCTGGGGTCGGCGAATTTCGGGCGCCTCAGGTTGAACACCCAGCCCTGCATCCGGCCTTGATTGCGGACGGTGAAGAGCTCCTTGAGCAGCCGCTTCTCACGCACCGGCGGAACGTCGTAGGCCGACGCCCACTCCTTCGCGCTGCGCTCGCCGTACCAATCGAACTGGTCGGCCTTCAGCGCCTCGCGCGCGACGGTGTCGTCGCGGAAATATTCGTAGCGCAGCTCGTCGAAATTGTTCTGTCCGATCGCGATCGGAATATCCTTGCCCCAGTAGTCCTTGACGCGCTCGAGCACCACCGATCGTCCGGCAACGAACTCCTTGATCCGGTAGGGACCCGAGCCAAGCGGCGGCTCCAGCGTGCTCGCGGTGATGTCACGCTTCTTGCCCTGCGCGTCGGTGCCTTCCCACCAATGCTTGGGCAGGATGACGAGCTGACCGGTGATCATCGGCAGCTCGCGGTTGCCCGGGCTGTCGAAGGTGAACTTGATGTCGCGATCGCCGACCTTCTCGGCCTTTTCGATGTGCCGGTAGTAGGCGCTGAACATCGGGCTGTTCGCCTTCCACGCCTCGAACGAGAAGATCACGTCCTCCGGCGTGACCGGCTTGCCGTCGTGCCAGCGTGAGCCAGGCCGCAGGCGGTAGATCACGTAGGAGAAATCGTCGGGGAAGGCTGCCGCCTCGGCGAGCTCGCCGTAATACGTATCGGGCTCGTCGAGCGAGGCCTCCATCAGCGAATCGTAGATGCGGGTGACGGAAGAGGCGACCGTGCCCTTCAACCCCGCAACGACCAGGTTGAAGCTGTCATAGGTGCCGGGCTGGAACAGCCGCACCACACCGCCCTTCGGCGCGTCCGGCTTGACGTAGTCGTAGCGCTTGAAGTCGGCGGGATATTTGATTTCGCCGTAGGTCGAGAGGCCGTGCCGCCATTTCAGCCCGTTGGGGGCATCGTCGGCGAAGGCCGGCGCGATCGCCGACAGGCCGGGGGTGAGTCCGAGCGCCGGAGCCATTGCCGCCAGTGCGCTGCCTTGAAGGAGGTGTCGTCGGGTGATCGCCAAATTCGGTCTTCCTGCTTGCGGCCCCGCTTACATGGGACCCAATATAAGGCAACGGTTCGACAAATTACGTTGCTTTTTCCTCATGATATTGGCCCGGGAACAATATCGGTGCGGCGAAACGTCCCGATAACAACCCCGCGACAGCGGATTCCCCATGCGAAAACGGCCAGGCATTGCCTGGCCGTTTCATCCGCATGCTTGCGCGAAGCAAATCGTTACTTCGAGGCGGTCGGGAGCGGAGCCGGATGCTCCGAGTTCGAATTCAGATAGGCGATAATGTCGGCGCGCTCGCTGTCCTTCGGCACGCCGGCAAAGCCCATCGCGGTGCCGGGGATGAAGCCCTTCGGGTTGGTCAGGAACTTGTTGAGGTCGTCGAACGACCATTCGCCGCCCTTGCCCTTCATCGCGGCCGAGAAATTAAAGCCACGGCCCTCGCCCTTCTTCTCGCCGACGACGCCGAACAGGTTCGGACCGACGCGGTTGGGACCGCCCTTCTCGAAGGTGTGGCAGGCCTGGCACTTCTTGGCGGCCGCCGCGCCCTTCTCGACGGACGCGGTCTGCAGCAGCTTCTCGATCGGCTCGGATGCGGCCGCAGCGGCCTCGCCGCCACCGCCATGGGACTCTTCCTTCACAGCGATCTCAAAACCCGGCTTCTCCGGCAGCTTCGGCGCGAATTTCGCGCTGGCGGCAAAGCTCATCACCAGGACGACGATGCAGGTGCCGAGAACCGCACCGAGGATTTTGTTGAGTTCGAAGGAGTCCGATTTTGGGTCAGGCTCCGGGCCTTGAATGTCGACTTCAGGCCGGGAATACGGCCGCGGGGAAAGACCTGGGAATTGGCCTTATCGCACCGCCCCAAGCAGGGTTGAGATATCGGTTTGCCCGCGCTCTGGCAACCCGTATAAACGCGCCGAATTCAACCTCCTCCCCGGCAATTTCCGCAGGCCGGACGGGCTCCGACACGAATGACCCAACCCCGTACCTTGGTGCTGATTCCGGCCCGCATGGCCGCCACCCGCCTTCCGGGAAAGCCGCTGCTCGAGATCGCCGGCGTGCCGATGATCGTCCATGTGCTGCGGCGGGCCGAGGCGGCGGGCATCGGCCGGGTTGCGGTTGCGACCGACACGGCCGAGATCGCCGCAGCGGTGAAGGCTGCCGGCGGCGAGGTCGTAATGACCCGTCCCGACCATCCGTCCGGCTCGGACCGGATTTATGAAGCGATGACGACCCTCGACCCGGCGGGCCATGCCGAGATCGTGGTCAATCTGCAGGGCGATTTCCCGACCATCAGCCCCGAGACCATCCGCAGCGTGATGCTGGCGCTCGACGATCCCGCAGTCGACATCTCGACCTTGGCCTCGCGCATCCATACCGAGGAGGAGGATCAGGCCCCCAGCGTCGTCAAGGCAGTCGGCTCGCCGATCGGGCCGAACCGGTTGCGCGCGCTGTATTTCACCCGCGCCACCGCGCCTTATGGCGACGGGCCGCGCTACCATCATATCGGCCTCTACGCCTATCGCCGCGCCGCGCTGGAGCGGTTCGTGGCGCTGCCGCCCTCGCCGCTGGAACAGCAGGAAAAGCTCGAGCAGCTCCGCGCGCTGGAGGCCGGGATGCGGATCGACGTCACCATCGTCGATACCGTCCCGCGCGGCGTCGACACCCCGGCCGATCTCGAAACCGCCCGCAGAATACTTTCCAAAGCCTGACCGGCTGGTAAAAGGCCACCCATGACCAAGAAGCTGAAAATCGCATTCCAGGGCGAGCCTGGCGCCAATTCGCATATCGCGATCGTCGAGGCCTATCCCGACGCCGAGCCGATGCCCTGCGCGACCTTCGAGGACGCGCTGGCCGCGATTTCCTCGGGCGAGGCCGATCTCGGCATGATCCCGATCGAGAATTCGGTCGCCGGCCGCGTCGCCGACATCCACCATCTCTTGCCCGCTTCGGGCCTGTTCATCGTCGGCGAATGGTTCTTGCCGATCCGCCACCAGCTGATGGCGATCAAGGGCACCAAGCTCGCCGACATCAAGAGCGTGGAGAGCCATGTCCACGCGCTCGGCCAGTGCCGCCGCGTCATCCGCAAGCTCGGCATCAAGCCGATCGTCGCCGCCGACACCGCCGGCAGCGCCCGCGACATCTCCGAGCGCGGCGACAAGAGCGTGGCGGCGATCGCCTCCCGCCTCGCCGCCGACATCTACGGTCTCGACATTCTCGCCGAGGACATCGAGGACGAGGCCCACAACACCACCCGCTTCGTGGTGCTGGCGCGCGAGGCCAAATGGGCCACGCAGGGTTCGGGGCCGCTGGTCACGACTTTCGTGTTCCGGGTGCGCAATTTGCCCGCCGCGCTGTACAAGGCGCTGGGCGGCTTTGCCACCAACGGCGTCAACATGACCAAGCTCGAAAGCTACATGGTCGACGGCAATTTCTTCGCCACGCAATTCTATGCCGATGTCGACGGTCACCCCGATGAGCGCGGCCTCGCGTTTGCGATCGAGGAATTGAAATTCTTCTCGCGCGAATTCCGCATCGTCGGCGTCTATCCCGGCCATCCGTTCCGCGCGACTTTCAGCGAGACGCAGGATTGACCGGGCGAGCGCAGCCTCTCTACGGGGTCGTCCCGGCGAAAGCCGGGACCCATAACCACCGGCTTGGGTTGTGGGAGCGATAGCGGCCCCAGCGAAGTGTAACAACTTTCATTCGTGGTAATGGGTCCCGGCCTGCGCCCATAGGCGCTAAAATAGGATTTGCGCCTTGGATTCGCTTGTGATTCCAAGATGGAATGGCACACGAATCGCTTGTGAACAAAGATTGGGCGCGCGTTGTCGCCCAACTTGGCGGAGCCGATGCTCTGAACATTAGCGCGCGCAAGACGAAGGCGTTTGTCCGTCCGCGGGAGATCAGCAATGCGGTCGAACTTGCTGCGCCTGATCTTGGCTTATTGCCTTGGTGAGAAAGGGCTGCGGTTGACGGCGGCATGGGCCACGTCGGTTGGGCTTGTCGATATCTCCAACGTGGCTCTGTTGTATCGCTTACGTCAGTGCGGAGATTGGCTGGCAATCTTGGTCGAGCAGGCGCTTGCCGCCGCGGCGCCGAAGGCGAGCTGCGGTCGTCTGATCCGTATTGTTGACGCCACGACGGTCCCCAAGGCTGGGACGAGCGGCAGGAACAAGAACGCAGTGTGGCGTATCCATAGCGCGTTCGATCTTCCGCAGGAGCGCTTTGGTCACTTCGAACTGACCGATCAGCGAGCGGGCGAGACGCTGGATCGGATACCGGCGGTTGCCGGTGAGATCCGTCTTGCCGATCGCGCCTATCTGCAACCGGAGCGCATGGCGCATCTCGTCGATGCCGATGCGGACTTCGTGATCCGGGCCGGCTGGAAGAGCGCGCGCTGGCTCGATGCCGAAGGTAATCTTGTTGACCTCACTGCCGAACTGCGCAACGCCTCGGCGCGTGGCCTGATCGATCGGCCGATTTGGATAAAGCGCAAGTCAGGTGCGCCGCCGCTCGCAGTGCGTCTGGTTGCCGCGAAGAAGCCGGTGCAAGCTGCTGCGGCTGCGCGACGCAAGGCGCGCCGGACCGCACAAAAGGGAGGTCATCAGCTCTCCAGGCAAACACTTGACGCCGCAGATTGGGTGATCCTGGTGACCTCACTCAGGCCAGAGGACTTCACGACTGCAGATATCCTCGCCCTCTATCGGCTGCGATGGCGCATTGAGCTCGGCTTCAAGCGGCTGAAAAGCCTGATTGGCCTGAAGGGACCTCCCGGAACCGACGAGCGGTCCGCCAGACCCCATATCCTCGCTCATCTGCTGATCATTCTATTGCTCGAGCCGCTCGTCGACGAACTCGAAGACTCTCCCCGCTTGGCCGACGCCGCCTGACCCACCCAGTGACGTGGCGTCTGCTGCGCCAGCTCGTCGCTTCGCTACGGCAAGCGATCATTCCACAGCCCGCAATCGCTCTACTCAGCAGAGCCAGTCACGCTCTCCGGCGACATCTACGCGAGCCACCCAGACATAAGCGCCACTATCAGACTATGATCAAACTATCTTAGCGCCTATGGGCCTGCGCCGGGACGACAATCATTACGCCGCCGCCGTCTTCGCAAGCCCGAACGCCTCGGCGAGCAGGCTGTACGACTTCTTCCGCGCGGCATGGTCGTAGACCGCTGATATCACCATCAGCTCGTCGGCCTGGGTCGCCGCGATCAGCGGCTCCAGCTTCGTCATCACGGTTGCGGGGCTGCCGACGAAGAGGCGGGCGCGGTTGCGCGCGATCGAGGCGCGCTCGGCGTCGGTGTAGGGATAGGCCTCTGCCTCCTCGACGCTCGGCAGCGGCAGATACTGGCCGCGGTCGCGGCGCAGCCGGTTGAGATCCATCGACAGCGCAAGCCGCTCGGCTCCAGCGTCGGTCTCCGCCGCAACAACCGCAACCGCCAGAATCGCCTGCGGCGTCGCGCGCCAGCCCGACGGCTTGAAATGCGCGCGGTAGTTGGTCATCGCCGCAATTGCGTCGTGAGTGGCAAAATGATGCGCGAATGCAAAGCCCATCCCGACCTGGGCCGCGAGTTCGGCGGAATAGTCGCTCGAGCCGAGCAGCCAGATCGGCGGCAGCGGCGAATCATCCGGCATCGCCACCACATTGTTGTAGGGATGGCCGGGTGGGAAATCGCGCGTCTCCCACAAGGTCAGCTCGTGCAGCCGCTCGAGGAAATCATCGCCCTCGCGGCGATCGAGCCGGCTGCGCAGCGCGTAGGCGGTGGCGCCGTCGGTGCCGGGCGCGCGGCCGAGGCCGAGATCGATGCGGCCGGGAAACAGCGCCTCCAGCATCTTGAAGCGCTCGGCGACGACGAGCGGCGCGTGGTTGGGCAGCATCACGCCGCCGGAGCCGACACGGATATGCTCCGTCACCGCCGCGATCTGCCCGATCATCAGATCAGGCGCCGGGCTCGCGACTGAAGCGAGGTTGTGGTGCTCGGCGAGCCAGTAGCGGACGTAGCCAAGGCCATCGACATGGCGTGCCAAGTCGATGCTGTTGCGGAGCGCAGCGGCCGGCCTGGTGCCGGTGGTGACGACGGACAGGTCGAGGACGGAGAGCGGAATCATGGCCGTCAACCTAGTGTGGCGCCACGAGGCGACAAAGGCCCCGGCCGCGCAGACCAGTCCCGCGGCGGAACGCCGGCGCCGGCAGCCGCTGATTTTGGGACGATACACGACGGTTCATTGACGCACCAAGCTACCCACAATCGATTTCGATCTCCAATCACTTGCAGAATCCTTATTATATAAATATTTTCAATATATTAATGCTACCGTCGCGAAACCAACGGGTTGCCCACCGAGCGTCCACGATAGTCAATTATTGCCGAATCTACGCCACGAATGGGCAATTTCCCATATTCGATGGGCTGTTTGATCCGACGCGTTTGGCTTATCTTGGGGCCTTCATATCCAGGCCGGATGTCTGCCCTCCAGTTGCGGAGCCTTTGCGTATCATGACCGAGACCATTTCCTCCGTGCCGAACGCACCACGTGCGCCCAAAGCGCCGAAAATCTCCTTCGAGTTCTTCCCGCCGAAGACCGAGGAGATGGAGCGCAATCTTTGGGAGACCATCAATCGCCTGGCGCCGCTGACGCCGAACTTCGTCTCGGTCACCTACGGCGCCGGCGGCTCGACCCGCGAGCGCACCCATTCGACCATCACCCGCATCCTGCGCGAGACCGATCTGCTGCCGGCCGCGCATCTGACCTGCGTCAGCGCCTCGCGCGGCGAGATCGACGACATCGTCGACCGCTATCATGAGGTCGGCGTCCGTCACATCGTCGCGCTGCGCGGCGATCCGCCCGGCGGCATCGGCACGCCCTACTTCACCCATCCGGACGGCTACCAGAGCTCGGCCGAACTCGTCGCCGGGATCAAGCGGCGCCACGCCGACATCGAGATCTCGGTGTCCGCCTATCCCGAGAAGCATCCGGAAGCGAAGGATTTCGACGCCGACATCGACACGCTGAGGGCCAAGGTCGACGCCGGCGCGACGCGCGCGATCACCCAGGTGTTCTTCGACAACGAGCTGTACCACCGCTATGTCGACCGGGTGCGCGCGCGCGGCATCGAGATTCCGATCGTGCCGGGCATTATGCCGATGCACAATTTCAAGCAGGCGCGCAATTTCGTGACGCGCGCCGGCACCAGCGTGCCGGACTGGCTCGCCGAGAAGTTCGAGGGCCTCGACAACGACGCCGAGACCCGCAAGCTGGTCGCCGCCACCGTCGCCGCCGGCCAGGTGCAGAAGCTGTTCAAGCACGGCGTCGACACCTTCCACTTCTACACCATGAACCGCGCGGACCTCGTGTTCGCGATCAGCCACCTGCTCGGCATCCGGCCGAACGGTGCCCAGAAAGCTGCCTGACACATGTCCGTTCCCGTTTCCCCCAAGCGTAACGCTTTGCTCGCGGCTGCCCGCGAGCGCATCCTGGTGCTCGACGGCGCCATGGGCACGATGATCCAGGGCCTGCAGTTCGACGAAGCCGCCTTCCGCGGCGCGCGGTTTGCGGACTTCCACCGCGACATCAAGGGCAACAACGATCTGCTGATCCTGACCCAGCCCGATGCGATCACGGACATCCACGCCGCATATCTGCGCGCCGGCGCTGACATCGTCGCGACCAACACCTTCTCCTCGACCTCGATCGCGCAGGCCGACTACGACATGTCGGACCTCGCCTATGAGCTGAACCTGCAGGGCGCCCGGCTGGCGCGCACCGCCGCCGAGCGCGTGAGCGCCGAGGACGGCAAGCCGCGCTTTGTCGCCGGCGCACTCGGCCCGACCAACCGCACCGCCTCGATCTCGCCCGACGTTTCCAATCCCGGCTATCGCGCGGTCACCTTCGACGATCTGCGCAAGGCCTATGGTGAACAGGCCAAGGGCCTGCTCGACGGCGGCGCCGACCTGCTGCTGGTCGAGACCATCTTCGACACGCTCAATGCCAAGGCGGCGCTGTATGCGATCTCCGAGATCATCGAGGAGCGCGGCATCGATGTGCCCGTGATGATTTCCGGCACCATCACCGACAAGTCCGGCCGCCTGCTCTCCGGCCAGTTGCCGGAGGCGTTCTGGCATTCGGTGCGGCACGCGAGGCCGATCACGATCGGCTTCAACTGCGCGCTTGGCGCCGAGGATCTGCGCGCGCACATCGCCGATATCGGCCGCGTCGCCGACACGCTCGTGTGTGCATACCCGAACGCCGGCCTGCCCAACGAATTCGGCCAGTATGACGAGACGCCGGACTACATGGCGCGGCTGATCGGCGAGTTCGCCGCTGCCGGGCTCGTCAACATCGTCGGCGGCTGCTGCGGCACCACGCCCGACCATATCGCGGCGATCGCCAAGGCCGTCGCCCCGCACAAGCCGCGCGTGGTGCCCGAGATCGCGCCGCGGCTCAGGCTCTCCGGCCTCGAGCCGTTCACGCTGACCGACGCCATTCCGTTCGTGAATGTCGGCGAGCGCACCAACGTCACCGGCTCGGCGCGCTTCCGCAAGCTGATCACCGCCGGCGACTACACCGCCGCGCTGCAGGTCGCGCGCGACCAGGTCGAGAACGGCGCCCAGGTGATCGACGTCAACATGGACGAGGGCCTGCTCGATTCCGAAGCGGCGATGGTGACGTTCCTCAACCTCGTCGCCGCCGAGCCCGACATCGCGCGCGTGCCCGTGATGGTCGATTCCTCGAAATTCCACGTCATCGAGGCCGGCCTGAAATGCATCCAGGGCAAGCCGATCGTGAACTCGATCTCGCTCAAGGAAGGCGAGGAGAAGTTCATCCATGAGGCGACCGTCGCCAAGCGCCACGGCGCCGCCGTGGTGGTGATGGCATTCGACGAGACCGGCCAGGCCGACACGTTCAAGCGCAAGACCGAGATCAGCAAGCGCGCCTACGGCATCCTGGTCGGCCGGCTCGACTTCCCGCCCGAGGACATCATCTTCGATCCGAATATTTTTGCGATCGCGACCGGCCTCGAGGAGCACAACAATTACGGCGTCGACTTCATCGAAGCGACGCGCTGGATCCGGGCGAACCTGCCGGGCGCCCACATCTCCGGCGGCGTCTCCAACCTGTCGTTCTCGTTCCGCGGCAACGAACCGGTGCGCGAGGCGAT
The DNA here is from genome assembly GCF_051547665.1 of Bradyrhizobium sp. BR 1433. NCBI lineage: Bacteria > Pseudomonadati > Pseudomonadota > Alphaproteobacteria > Hyphomicrobiales > Nitrobacteraceae > Bradyrhizobium > Bradyrhizobium sp. BR 1433. The sequence goes on along the minus strand of NZ_JBPUGG010000001.1, from coordinate 5,884,596 downwards.
GCACTCGGTGTTCCTGTATCACGCCATCCATGCCGGCATGGACATGGGCATCGTCAATGCCGGGCAGATGATCGTCTATGACGACATCGACCCCGAGCTGCGCCAGACCTGCGAGGACGTCATCCTCAACCGCGACCCCGGCGCCTCCGAGCGGCTCTTGGCGCTGGCCGAGAAATTCCGCGGCAAGGAGAAGCAGACCAAGGAGCAAGATCTCGCCTGGCGCGAATGGCCGGTCGAGAAGCGGCTGTCGCACGCGTTGGTGCACGGCATCACCGAGTTCATCGAGCAGGATACCGAGGCCGCGCGCCAGAACGCGTCCCGTCCGCTCGACGTCATCGAGGGCCCGCTGATGGCCGGCATGAACGTGGTCGGCGACCTGTTCGGCGACGGCAAGATGTTCCTGCCGCAGGTCGTGAAGTCGGCCCGCGTGATGAAGCAGGCGGTCGCCTATCTGATGCCGTTCATGGAGGAGGAGAAGGCCCGCAACCTCGCCAACGGCATCACCGGCGGCCGCAACGCCGCGGGCAAGATCGTGCTCGCGACGGTGAAGGGCGACGTCCACGACATCGGCAAGAACATCGTCGGCATCGTGCTCCAGTGCAACAATTTCGAGGTCATCGACCTCGGCGTCATGGTGCCCGCCAACAAGATCATCGAGACCGCGAAGGCCGAGGGCGCCGACATCATCGGCCTGTCCGGCCTGATCACGCCCTCGCTCGACGAGATGAGCTTCCTCGCCGGCGAGCTGCAACGGCAAGGCATGAATCTGCCGCTCTTGATCGGTGGCGCCACCACGAGCCGCGTGCACACCGCCGTGAAGATCGACCCGAACTATCCGGGCGGGCCGGTCGTACATGTCAACGATGCGAGCCGTGCCGTCGGCGTTGCCTCCTCGCTGCTGTCGGCCGAGAAGAGGCAGGCCTATGCCGCCGAGGTGCGCGCCGAATACGCAAAAATCTCGACGGCGCATTTCCGCGCCCAGGCCGACAAGAAGCGGCTGAAGCTTGGCGAGGCCCGCGCCAACAAGGTCGCGATCGACTTTGCGGCGGCGCCGCCGAAGAAGCCGGCCTTCTTCGGGCTGAAGAGCTTCGACGCCTACGATCTTGCCGAGCTCGCCGACTACATCGACTGGACGCCGTTCTTCCAGACCTGGGAGCTGACCGGCCGATTCCCGGCGATCCTCGACGACCCCAAGGTCGGCGAGGTCGCCCGCTCGCTCTATGCCGACGCGCGCAAGATGCTGGACACGATCATCAAGGAAAAATGGTTCACCGCCCGCGCCACCATCGGCTTCTGGCCGGCGAACGCAGTCGGCGACGACATCGAGGTCTATGCCGACGAGACGCGGAAGCAGAAGATCGCGACCTTCCATACCCTGCGCCAGCAGCTCGAAAAGCGCGAGGGCCGCTTCAATGCCGCGCTGTCCGACTTCGTCGCGCCTGCCGGGTCCGGCGTGCCTGATTATATCGGCGGCTTCGTCGTCACCGCGGGGATCGGCGAGGATGCGGTCGCCGACCGCTTCAAGAACGCCAATGACGACTACTCCTCGATCCTGTGCAAGGCGCTGGCCGATCGCCTGGCCGAAGCCTTCGCCGAGCGCATGCACCAGCGCGTGCGCAAGGAGTTCTGGGCCTATGCGCCCGACGAGGCCTGGTCGGCGGACGAACTGATCCTCGAGAAATATGACGGCATCCGCCCCGCGCCCGGCTATCCGGCGCAGCCCGACCACACCGAGAAGCGGACGCTGTTCGCGCTGCTCGACGCCGAGAACACCGCGGGCGTGAAGCTGACCGAGAGCTTTGCGATGTGGCCGGGGTCGTCGGTCTCGGGCCTGTACTTCTCGCATCCCGAAAGCTTCTACTTCGGCGTCGGCAAGATCGAGCGCGACCAGGTCGAGGACTACGCCGCGCGCAAGGCCATGACGGTCGCCGAGATCGAGCGCTGGCTGGCGCCGGTGCTGAACTACATCCCCTCGCAGGACGGCGCCAAGGGATCGGCGATCGCGCCCGCCGCGACGCCTGCCAACGACGCGGAGCTGGCCTCGCATCCGCAGGGCTGCACCTGCGCCGTGCATCTTGCCTGGCGCAAGAAGAAGGTGGGGGCGGGGTAGGCCTCCTCGACACGTGTCATCGCCGGGCTTGACCCGGCGATCCATCTTCAAAAACACTTCCGAAGATTGATGGATGCCCGGGTCAAGCCCGGGCATGACGTATTGGAGTGCCGTAGCCCGGATGCAGCGAAGCGTAATCCGGGATAGACTGCGACGGAACGACGGACCGGCCCCGGATTTCGCTTGCGCTCATCCGGGCTACGATCTGGATAGACCTTTCTTCCCTTCTCCCCTTGTGGGAGAAGGTGTCGCGGACAAAGTCCGCGACGGATGAGGGGTCTCTATCCGCGGAGACAGACCCCTCACCCGTCCGCGATGCCTTGCATCGCGTCCACCCTCTCCCACAAGGGGAGAGGGGAAGAAATGCGGGGTGCACTCCATGCAGTTCTTCTCGTTCTGGCGCTCGCTGGCGAGCTTTCGGGTCCGGGTCGCGCTCAACCTCAAGGGCGTGGCCGCCGACGTCGTCTTCGTCGATCTCGATGCGGACGCGCATCGCACTGATGCCTATCGCAAGATCAACCCGCAGATGGCGCTGCCGGCGCTGGTGACCGATGACGGCACGGTGCTGTTCCAGTCGCTCGCGATCATCGACTGGCTCGACGAGACCTACCCGAGCCCGCCGCTGCTGCCGGCGGATGCGCTCGGCCGCGCTCGGGTGCGCGGGCTGGCGCTGATCGTTGCCTGCGAGGGCCATCCGCTGCTGACGCCGCGGGTGCGGCGCTATCTCGACCGCGAGCTCGATCTGCGCGACAGCCAGCAGAACGCGTGGCGACGGCACTGGACGGTCGAGACGCTGGCGGCGCTCGAGGGGCACCTCGCCGGCCACAAGGCGACCGGCCGGTTCTGTCACGGCGATGCGCCCACCCTTGCCGACATCTGCCTGGTCGGCCACGTCACGGCGGCGGTCAACCAGCAGATCAGCCTGTCGCCCTGGCCGACCGTGAAGCGCATCCATGAGACCGCCATGGCGCTGCCGGCGTTCGCCAAGGCGCATCCGTCCGCGCAACCGGATACACCGGAAGCGATGCGGGCGAAGTAGTTTGCGGACGCGCTGCAAAGGACAGGCAGAGGCGCAAACGTGTGCGCGGTTCTCTCGATCGTCGTCCCGGCGAAGGCCGGGACCCATACGCCGCGGCGGATGTTGTGGATGGGACTCGTCGTTGCAGCACTGCTCAACAATGACCATCGGTGGTTCTGGGTCCCTGCTTTCGCAGGGACGACACCGAATGTGTGGCGTCGTCTGTGACACACTTCCGCGTTCTCGCGACATGATTTGTCCGAGCTTTGTCTTTCGCTCCGCCCTCTCTTTAATGGAGGGCGCAGGGAAAGCCGGGTGCCGATCGCACCCATGGGCCCGGAGCAATGTGTAGAAAGAGGAAGCCTGCAGGGCGTGCTCACCTCACGCTCGCCATGTTCCGACCGATGCGATCCCTGACCGTCTGCGCGATCGCCGCCGGCGCTTCGTCGGGGATCGCGAAGCACGAGCTCGCGTTGATCTCGCAGAGCACGTAGGTGTCGGCGCCATCAACATCGCGTGGACCGTAGAGGAAATCGGCATCCCAGATCACCGGCAGCGACGTCTCATCGATCGTCAGCGCGGCCATCATTTGCGGGATCCATTCGTCCTCCATCAACCTTCGCAGTGCCTGGAATTGCGGCGCATCGGGGCCGTGCATGATGCGCGGTCCGGGTTGCGCTTCCGGAGAATCCGGGCCTTGCGGGGGCGGCGGGATCAGGGCCTTGATCAATTGGTGCCCGAAGCCCGCGACCTTCGCTCCGCTGACATAGCAACGGATCATGCCCTCGGGCAGGCGCGGCTGGAAAGCCTGATCGATGATGCAGCCGCCCCAGCCGAAATATTGCTCGCAGCGCGCCATGAAGTCTGCCAGCGGCATCTCCTCCGGCTGGCTGCCGCGCAGCGCATGAAGCACGCGAATCGTCGCGTCGGTCTTCGGCATGGTTTCCACCTTCCAGACGCCCTGCCCGCCATTGCCGCGGTTCTGCTTGAGCACGCGCGGACCACCCGCGCGCAAGCGCGAGGGAAATTCGGCGCGGAACGCATCGACCGTGGCGTATCGATGGGTGTCGGCGCCCCAGCCGAGGTGTCGCGTCCGGTACAGCACGTCCTTGACGCCCATCTTGAGGATGACGTCGGGATGCGCGCTGACCCATGGTCCCGCCGCCGCGACCTCGCGCAGCAGCGGATCGAGGGCGGCGCGCGTCTTGCCCTGATGGATCGGATCGACCCAGACCAGAACGCCGTCCATCGTCAGCAATTGGTCGCGAACGGCATCGGCGAATGTCTCGTCATAGACGACGGGAATGGCCTCGATGCCCGAAGCGGCGAGCGCTTCGAAGACGCGGACGAAACGGCTGTTTTGCGCCGTCGCCTCCCGACGCGACGCGGCGTCGCCACGCGACAGGATGGCGATTTTGCAACGACGATTTTCGGAACGAAGACGTGTGTGTGGTTGGGTGTCCATGTGAAAGCTCCACGACGGTGAATGTCGCGCAGAGCTTGGACCGAGGTCTCACGGGGAGTCTGCCTTGTCCCCTTGAGGCAAATCTAGACCACCGCGCGCAGGTTTCAAGATGGAAGTGGGACCGAAGCAGATCAGGCCGTGATCCCGTGCAGCCCCAGCCAGCCCGTGTAGAGGCCGACGAGCACAATCAGCGCGGCCGACACGTAGGGGGCGCGATGGGCAAAGCGGCTGAAGCCGGCCCAATGACGCTCGACATGACGCAGGCTGAGCGCGGCCGCAACGCCGGCGGAGACCATGGTGAGCGCAAGCCCGATGCCGAAGCAAAGCACCAGCACGAAGCCGAGGCTGAACTGCTTGAGCTGGAGGCAGAGCAGCAGCACGGTGATCGCCGCCGGACACGGAATCAGCCCGCCGGTCAGGCCGAACAGGATGATCTGCCATGTCGTGACGGTGCGTCCGGCAAAGCGCTTGCGGATGTCGGCGGCGTGCGCGCGCGCATGCGTGTCGTCCTCGTCGCCGAGATTCATATGCGCATGGTCATGCTCCTCGAACAGGACTTCCGCCACGTCTGCGCGGACCGAGACGCGCACCTTGAAGGCATGCGGCTCCGGAATTTCGTCGATGCTTTCCAGATAACCACCCCTGTCGGCGAAGCGAAAGCGTTGCTCGCTGCCGTCGGGACGGATCGTCACGACATCAACGTCGCCGACCGCCGGCAGCGCTCCGGCCTCGCTTCGCAACCGCCAGCGCGGCGGCACGCCGTCCTCGAAGACCTCGAGCGACAGCGATTGTCCGGCCAGGACAAGCTGGCGCGTTTCGTCGTGATGATGGTGATGATCGTGTTCGGCAGCCTGCTCGCGCCAGGTGCGCCAGGCCATCCAGGCCGCGATCGCGATGATGATCACCGCCGACGCCAGTTGCAGCCAGGCTTCGCTGCGTTCTCCGGACCATTGCTGGCCGAAATGAAGCCCGGCGAGTGCGACCAGCCAGACGATGGCCGTGTGCGAGATCGTCGCCGCCAGGCCCAGCAGCACCGCCTGCGCCACGGTGCCGCGGATCGCGATGATGAAGGCCGCCATCATCGTCTTGGAGTGGCCGGGCTCGAGCCCGTGCAGTGCGCCGAGCAGGATCGCGCTGGGCACGAACAGCCATGCATGGGCACTGCTCTGCTGGAGCAGTTGAGACAGGTCGGTCATGGCACTCACTTCAAGTAGGTACGAACGACGTCGATCAGGTCCGCGGCGCCCTGCGCCTTCTCGGGATCCTTTTCCCGGGCAGGATCCACGACATGGTGGCGGATGTGATCCTCGAGCAATTCCGCAGTCAGCCCGTTGATGGCACCGCGAACCGAGGCCACCAGCATCAGCACGTCGGCACAACCAATCTCGGACTCCAGTGCGCGCTCGACGGCCTCCAGCTGGCCCTTGATGCGGCGAACCCGGCCGACGAGCTTGGACTTGTGCTTGATGGTATGCGACATCAACGTAATATAGGGGGGTACCCTATATTGGTCAACCATGCTGTCGGCCAGCCGGGCGCGCATCGAGGCATGGCGGCGGGATGTCAGCGGCGGGCGTCAGCCCATGCTGCCAGGCATGAAGCAGCGCGCCTTCGGATGACCGTCTATGTAATAGGGCCACACGATGGGTCGGCCGGACAGATTCGGCCCGAGCACGACGGCTTCGTTCGGAACGTCAACCCACTCGCCGTCGATGCGCACCCGATAATGGCCGTTCCTGGTTTCCCAGTCGACGTCGTCGATGTGCTGCGCATCCGTGCCATCGCAGCAGGGACCCTTGCTGCTATGCAAGCCCTCGTACCAACCATTCAAGTCGGGGTGCTGGTGATCGTGGGCGAGAGCGCCGCCGGTTGCTGTGATGAGCAGCATAACGACAAGAGCAACAGGCGTCGCATGCCAATAATGACTGTCCATCAATCGGCATTGCTCCAATGAATGCAGGCGGGAGCGCGACACGATCGCGGTGTCGGCATCTACCTGAGTTTTGGTCCCTGCCACCGCGCAACTCGGCAGCGAATTGTATGTTCCTATTCGCAACTCGCCGCAGATGGAGAGATGACCCATCGGCCAGAGTCCACGAATGCTTGTTCCAAGCTGCGCGATGAAGTTTTCGTGACTGTCGATCGGCGATTGCTGCTGGATTTGGCAAAGTCAGGTTGACAGCCCGGAAATCAGGGTTTTTGATGCGGCTACGGGGATGTGCGATCTCCCCGCGAGGCGACATGCCCAAGAATCGCGTCCTGTCACCAAGGGCGCACCATGTCGTCATACACATCGATCTCATCAGAAAAATTGTCCCGTCTCATCGGCACGGCGAAGGCGCCGACGCTCGTCGACGTTCGTCTCGATGAAGATTTCGCCGCCGATCCGCGCCTGATTCCGGGCGCGGTCCGTTACTCCCATCTCGACGTCCAGGACTGGGCTTCCCGTTTCACCGGGCAGTCCGTGGTCGTGGTCTGCCAGAAGGGACAGAAACTTTCCGAAGGCACCGCTGCCTGGCTCCGCTGCAGCAACATCGCGGCCGAGATTCTCGAGGGCGGCCACCTCGGCTGGCGGGAAGCGGAGCTACCGACCGTTCCCGCCGACAAGATTCCGAAACGCGACGGGCGGGGTCGCACCGTCTGGGTGACGCGATCGCGGCCGAAGATCGACCGCATCGCCTGTCCATGGCTGATCCGCCGCTTCGTCGATCCCGCGGCCGTGTTCCTGTTCGTCACATCGGCGGAGGTCGAGGCGGTCGCCGAACGGTTCGACGCCACGCCGTTCGACATCGAGAACGTGTTCTGGAGCCATCGCGACGAGCTCTGCACCTTCGACGTGATGGTCAAGGAATTCGGCCTCGCGACGCCGGCGCTGGAGCGGCTCGCGACGATGGTGCGGGCGGCCGATACCGCGCGGCTCGAGCTTTCGCCGGAGGCGCCGGGGCTGCTCGCCGCCTCGCTCGGCCTGTCGCGCATGTTCGACGACGACCTCGAGCAATTGAGCGCCGGGCTGCTGCTCTACGACGCCTTCTACCGATGGTGCCGCGACGCGACCAAGGAGACGCACAACTGGCCAACCAGCAAGGTGAAGCCATGACCGACGTCGCAACGACAGCGAAGGCGCGCGGGCATGAGCCCGCACACGGCATCTCCTTCAACGAGGCGCTGCTGGTCTGGATACGCGTCGCCATCCTGAGCTTTGGCGGACCGGCCGGCCAGATCGCGGTGATGCATCGCATCCTGGTCGAGGAGAAGAACTGGATATCGGAGGGGCGTTTCCTGCACGCCCTCAATTACTGCATGCTGCTGCCGGGGCCGGAGGCGCAGCAGCTGGCGACCTATATCGGCTGGCTGCTGCACCGGACGCTCGGCGGCATCGTGGCGGGCGGGCTGTTCATCCTGCCCGGCATCTTCGCCATCATGGGCCTCAGCTATATCTACGCGGCGTATGGCAATGTCGGGTTTGTCGAGGCGCTGTTCTTCGGCCTGAAGGCGGCGGTGCTGGCCATCGTGATCCAGGCCGTGGTGCGGGTCGGCAAGCGCGCGCTGCGCAACCGGCTGATGATCGCGCTCGCGGCGATCGCCTTTGTCGCGATCTTCTTCTTCGCCGTACCGTTTCCGCTGATCGTCGGCGCCGCCGCGGTCACAGGGCTGGTCGGCGCACGCCTCGGCCGCAGCGAATTTGCGGCGATCGAGCATGGCGGCAACAATTCCGCGGTGATCGACAGCATGCTCGGTGAAGCGGTGCCGGATCACGTCCGTCCCAACGCATCGCGCACCTTGCGGGTCGGCGCCGTCTGGCTCGCGCTCTGGCTGGTCCCGGTGTTCGCCCTGCTCATTGCGCTCGGGCCCGGCGACGTGTTCAGCCAGATCGCGATTTTCTTCAGCAAGATGGCGATGGTGACGTTCGGCGGCGCCTACGCCGTGCTTGCCTATGTCGCGCAACAGGCCGCCGACTGATTATCACTGGGTCAGCCCGCGCGAGATGCTGGATGGCCTCGGCATGGCCGAGACCACGCCCGGCCCGTTGATCATGGTGGTCCAGTTCGTCGGCTTCATGGCCGCGTTCCGCGAGGCAAGCGGGCTGTCGCCGATGTTGGCCGCCACGCTCGGCGGTTTGCTCGCGACCTGGGTGACGTTCACGCCGTGCTTCCTGTGGATCTTCGTCGGGGCGCCCTACATCGAGGCGCTGCGCGGCAACAAGGCGCTGGCGGGCGCGCTTTCGGCGATCACCGCCGCCGTGGTCGGCGTGATCCTCAATCTGTCGATCTGGTTCGCGCTGCACACGCTGTTTCGGCAAACATTCCCGGTGCACGGGCTAGGCCTGTCGTTCGACGCGCCGGTGCCTGCCAGCGTCGACTGGCCGGCGCTGGCGCTGTCGATCGCCGCCGCGGTTGCGATCTTCCGCTTCAATGCGGGGATGCTCGGCGTCCTCGCCGCCTCCTGCATCACGGGCGTCCTGCTGCGCCTCGCCGGCATCATCTGAGCGGAGCGGCACGCATCTGAGGAACCTGGGGCAGCACGACACAGCCAGGAGAACAACCATGCAAAAGCGAAAACTATCCCACCTGATCCTTGCGCTCGCGATCGCGGGCAGCGCCGTGCCCGCCTACGCCCTGACACAGGACGAGCTGGTCGCAAAACTTCAAGCCGCAGGCTACGCCCAGGTCACCGACGTCAAGTCGACGGCCGAGGGCATAACGGCGAAGGCGATGAAGAACGGCAAGCCGGTGCGGCTCGTGATCGACAGCAGCGGCCAGGTCAAGGAGCGGGACTGAACTCCCGCGCGCGCGAAAGCCGTCAACCAATCGATGGAGTGATAATCATGATGAGAGCAATTGTGGCCTTGTGCATGGCCGTGCTGTGGCCGGGCGCAACCTTGGCCGTGCCGGCCGCCGTCGACGAGCAGCAGGACGCGACGGTCACATTGCAGGCGGCGACGGTCCATCCGCAGGCGAGCGAGACGCTGCGCGGGGTCGTCGATCGCGTCGACGAAGGCAACGACGCGCTGCTGATACGGCTGTCTTCGGACAAGACCGAGTTGTTCAAGGTTCAGGACGGCCTGATCTTCAATGCCGTCCGCTTCGGCGATCCCGTCGAAATCTCGGTGCAGAACATCGCCGGGTTCCGCACCATCGTCGGGCTCTCGAAGCAATAGAGCTGGGCTGCGACGCATCGAAAACCAGGTTCAAGGGAGCAATCCAATGCGACACACGATTTCGGCACTGATCGGCGTCGGTGCCTGCCTCTTCGCCACAGGCGGGAGCGCGCAAAAGATCGACTGGCAGGTGTTCACCGAGCCGTTCGTCTCGTCGGCGCATGCACAGGCGATCGACTGGCAGAAAGTCGACGACACGCTGGGCAGAAAGCCCGCCGTCACCGGTGACGTGCATCGCTACGGCTTTCCGCGGAGCGATCTGACGGTGACGCTCGACGGCATCACCATCAAGCCGGCGCTGGCGCTCGGCGGCTGGGTCGCCTTCAAGCCCATGCACGACGGCGTCATGGCGATGGGCGACCTGGTGCTGCTCGAATCCGAAATCAACCCAGTGATGCTGAAGATGATCGGAAACGGCCTGCAGATCACGGCCGTGCACAACCATCTGCTTGGCGCGAGCCCGGCCACCTTCTACATGCACGTCGCCGGCCACGGCGACCCGGTCAAGATCGCCGCCGCGATCCGGGATGGCCTCGCCGAAAGCAAGACGCCGCTCACGGCTGCGGCGCCGGCCGCCCCTCCGCCGGCCATCGATCTCGATACCGAGCAGCTCGACCAGATCATCGGCGTCAAGGGCCACGCCAATGGCGGCGTCTATCAGTTCAACGTGCCCCGCCGCGATCCGATCACCGAACAGGGCATGGCATTGAGCCCGGTTGGCCCGATGGGCGTCGCCATCGGCATCAACTTCCAGCCGACCGGCGGCGGCAAGGCGGCGATCACCGGAGATTTCGTGCTGACAAATGACGAGGTGAATCCGGTGATCATGGCGCTGCGGACCCACGGCATCGACGTTACCGCGCTGCACAGCCACATGCTGGACGAACAGCCGCGCCTGTTCTTCATGCATTTCTGGGCCAATGACGACGCCGTCAAGCTCGCCAAGGGCTTGCGTGCCGCGCTGGACAAGACGGCCAGCACGAAGAGCTGAGCTCGACAACTTGCACAGGCGATCGCGCATGATGAGCATGAATAGAGCGATACTCTCGGGGCCACGCGCCGACGACCGGCAGTTTGCGGTCGGACTACGAAGATTGATGAACGGGGCCTTCTCGCGGCTATCAATCCTCGCTGCCTGCGCGGGTGCTGCCGCTATCGGCCCCGCGGCGGCGGGCGCCGACAATGGGAAGGCCAAGGCAGAGATGTGTGTGGCCTGCCATGGCGAGAACGGCATTTCGGCCACCGAAAACGTCCCGTCGCTCGCCTCGCAGCCCGACCTTTTCCTGCAATGGCAGCTGGTCTTCTTCCGTAGTGGCGCGCGGAAAAACGAGACGATGGAGCCGATCGCGGGGCAGCTCAGCAACGAGGACGTCCGCGATCTCGGTGCTTACTTCGCCTCGCTCAAGGGCGTCGATGCCTCAAGTGCAAAAGCGCCGGACGATCACCCGGAGCAGGTCAAGGCCGGCCAGCAAGCCGCCGCCGCGGGACGATGCGCGTCCTGTCACGGCGATAACTATGCGGGAAACAAGGCTGCGGCGCGTATCGCGGGCCAACGAGAGGAATACATCGTCAAGGCGCTCCACGACTACAAAGCGGGTGCCCGGACCGGAGGTGGCGTGGCTGCGATGGCAGAGGTCGCCTATCCTCTGAGCGACGACGACATCACCGCACTTGCTCACTACCTTTCGCGCCTTTGATCCAAGCTTGCGAGGCAAGCTGATGATCAGTGTCACGAACGTGCAAGCAGCAAGTGCGATAACGAAGCATCGTTTCAACACTTGGAGGAGCCAATGACCATCAACACCGGGCGCCGAAACTTCGTCGCAGCGGTCGGCGCAGCCACAGCTTCAGCAGCCGTGCTCGGCGCGAACCAGGCAGTTGCCGAAGCCAACCCACAAACAGGAGCCAAGGCCATGTCCTATCAGGCAAAGCCGATGCCGTTCGATCCGAAGTCGATCACCGGCATCTCGGAAAAGATACTCGTCAGCCATTACGAGAATAACTACGTCGGCGCAGTGAAGCGGCTGAACGCGATCGGCGCGCAGCTCGCCGAACTCGACTTCGCCAGAGCACCGAATTTTATGATCAACGGCCTGAAGCGCGAGGAGTTGATCGCGGCGAATTCGATGATCCTCCACGAGGTCTATTTCGACGGCCTCGGGGGCGCAGGCAAGCCGAGCGGCACGCTTGCCGACGCGATCGCGCGCGACTTCGGCAGCACAGAGCGTTGGCGGGCGGAATTCGCAGCCATGGGCAAGGCGGAAGGCGGCGGTTCGGGTTGGGTGATCCTTGCCTACTCGCCCCGTGACAAGCGGCTCGTCAACCAGTGGGCGGCAGATCACACGACCACGCTTGCCGGCGGCCGTCCGGTCCTGGTGCTCGACATGTATGAGCACGCCTATCACATGGACTTCGGTGCTGCCGCGGCGCGCTATGTCGACATCTACATGGAAGCGATCCGGTGGGATAACGCGGCCAGACTGTACGAGCAGTACGCGAAGGAAGCCTGAGAGGACGCGCGTGAAGCAGCCCATGGATCGCATCGACGACACTGTCTCCCGGGAGGATACGTCCTCCTCCCGGGATGAACAGAATGCACGAACGGTCGCGCGTTCGCATCAGACCATCGTGTTTTGTGGCGACGCGGAGCAGGTCCGCACCGGCTTTGCCCTCGCGCTCGACGCCATGGATGCCCATGCGGACGTGTTGACGACACGTATCAAGGCTAAAGGAGGACCGACATGAAACGAAGCTGGATTGTGCTGAGTGCTGGCCTGCTTCTGCTGGGAATTGTCGGCGTTGCCGTGGTCACGGCCCAACCGAACAAGGGCCCGGTCTTGATCCCCGGAGATCGCCCCGTCACCGAGGACCAGGTCCGACAGAAGCTGCAATCGGAGGGTTGGTCGAACGTGCAGATCATGCGGGAGGGAAGCTACATCGAGGCCATGGGTTCGAAGAACGGACAAACGGCGAAGCTCATGGTCGACGCGCAGACAGGGAGGTTGCACGTCGTCGACGAGGATGACGACGACTAAGCCCGCATGAGAGGCGCCAAGGCTCAGTCTGAAGGGAGACTGCTATGACTAGACGAACGGTGTTATCTACAATTGCCGTTGGACTGGCAGCGATCGGCTTCACGATGATTCTTGCCAGCGCGCATGTAGCGGCCGATGACGACGAAGCCATCCTCGTGAAATCCTTGGGTGCAGCAAAAGTGAGCTTGCAGGACGGCTTTGCCGCGAGTGAGCGGCAGGGCCAGCCGGTCTCCGGGAAGTTCGAAGCGGAGGAAGGGAAACTGCAACTCTCCGTTCTATACGGCCAAAGACGGAAAGTATTATGAGGTCATTGTTGATCACATGACCGGAGCCATTGCAAAGGTCGAGCCGATCACAGAGGGCGACGATCTCGCTCACGCCAAGTCTCAAATGACGGCGATGGAGAAGGCAAAAGTCAAGCTGATGGTTGCGGCCGCAAGAGCGAGGGAGCAGGCTGGAGCAGCCATCGCCGTAAGTGCTGTACCTGAATTGCAAAGCGGCCGTGCGGTAGCGTCGGTTGTTCTCTTGAAGGGAGGGCAATTGTCAACCGTTTCGATACCGCTCGACTAGCAGACACACCCACCTCGTCTTCGATTGATGGAGTCCTGAATGACCGCGCGCGCTGATAGTGGCCGGAATCGCCGGGGGTGGCGCGCGGTTCTCGTCGCGGCAACGATGAGTTGTCTTACGGAGACAAGCGTCATGGCAGACAGTACGGCAAGTTTTGATGCAGATGCGGTTGGAGTTCCGCCAAAGGGCTGGACAGCCGCCAAGACCGGAACGGGCAATCCGCAATGGACGGTCGAGCAGGATGCGACCGCTCCCTCGCATTCCAGAATTGTCAAGCAATCCGGCAACGCAACCTATCCGGTCTTGCTGAAGAACGACACGAACATCAAGGACGGCTTCATCGAAGCGAAGTTCAAGCCGATCGCTGGCGCGGAGGACCGCGCTGCTGGTCTCGTATGGCGGGCCAAGGACGCTGACAACTACTATGTACTTCGCGCCAACGCGCTGGAGGACAATGTCGTGCTCTACAAGACTGTCAACGGTGTTAGGCGGCCCCTTGACATAGTCGGTCGGGCGGGGGGCTATGGCGTGAAGATTGCCGTGCCGGCAAACCAGTGGGGCTCGCTGCGCGTCGAGTTCAAGGGCAGTCGCTTCAAGGCAATCTACAACGGTCAGACGGTATTCGAGGTAGACGACCAGACCTTTGCAGAGCCCGGTATGGTGGGCCTATGGACCAAGGCTGACAGCATCACGCTGTTCGACGCGATTACTTACGGCTCATCAGACTAGTCGGAACAGCTAGTTATTCTCAACAAAGCAGTGAGAAATCGCTACTCTCTAATGATTTCTTCAGCCCTTCCGCGCACGCGGATTGACAGCCCGCCCGTCAAGGCTTTTATTCGGGCCACGGGGGTTTGCGATCTCCCCGCGAGGCGACATGCCCAAGAATCGCGTCCTGATCACCAAGGGCGCAGCATGTCTGATCTTTACCAGCAATTTTGCAAACTCATCCAGAACCCAATGGCCAGTCCGCTTGGCCAGGCGCTTCATGCTCTGTCGGAGGTGGACTACCACCCGGCATTGGTCCCGATTGCTGTAGGGCCGAGTGCAGCGCGTCGCACCCGCGCGAAGCGACGCAATCCAATCGTATCGCTGGCGCGAAGCCTGGCGCTGGCTCTTTGCGTGCTGGCGGGGTTACTGGCGAGCGGGGACTCTGTCCAGGCGCAAACCTGCAAGGTCTGTGCTGAGCAGCGTGCGGCATGCATGAAGAACTATGCAGGGCCGGCCTGCAAGACCGAGTACAAGATGTGTCTCAAATCCTGCAAGAAGTGACGGCGGCCTCGCACGTGCCGTGTCTCGTCGCGGCACTCGCCGCCTTCATCGGGAGTTCAGTAATGCCCGATGCGGGATTCGCTGAGGCGCAAAACCTCCGGAAAGTGACGGGGGCGCAGATTAACGCCAAGTTCGTCGGCATGCAGCTCACGGATGAGGTGCACTATCGCTTCGTGTTCGAGGGTGACGGCACGCTGAGGAGCGTATCGGCGGGGGCAAAGAGGCGCGGCAAGTGGACGATCGAGAAGGATCAGCTCTGCTTTTATCTCGGGGAGTCCGACGACGGCTGCTACGACGTCGCCCAATCCGGCCGGACATTCACGCTGACGCCAGCGGGATTGGGGCTCCCTGCTGACGGCATCCTTGAGCCCATCTCGGATCCGCAATGAGAGGCAGAGCTTCTGCTACGGAGTTTCGTAGGTGACCACAGCAACAGATTCACAGCGCAGTCATTTGACAGAACTGGCACGCTATTTCCTGCGCCTCGGCTTTCTTGGCTTCGGAGGCCCGGTCGCGCTCGTCGGGCAAATGGAACGCGAACTGGTCGACGGCAAGAAGTGGCTGACCAAGGAGCAGATGAGGGAATCGATTGCCATTTGCCAATCGCTTCCGGGGCCGTTGGCGATCCAGGTCGGCATCTATGTCGCGTGGCTCCGCGGCGGCTTTTGGGGAGCCTGGGTCGGTGGATGGTGCTTCATCCTTCCCAACTTCGTCATCGTGGCTGCATTGGGAGCGCTTTACGTCTATCTCGGCGATCTCCAGCCGGTCACCGCGATCTTCTACGGTGTCAGCCCCGCGGTCATCGCGCTCATTCTTCACTCCTGCTACCGGCTTGCCAAGCTGGGCATGGAAGACTGGTTACAATGGGCGATCGCGGCAGTCTGCCTGGCCGTCACAGTCATCCTCCAGGCCGAGGTCGCGCTGCTCTTCATCGGCGCTGGAATCATTGGCATCATCTATTATGGCAATATCAAACGCCCGCCGGTTGCCCTGCAACTCGCGGTGATTCCGGCGGCGGCGCCCGGAGCCGCGCCGGTCGTGACCGGCTCGACGCTGGGCAAGCTGCTGCTGTTCTTCCTCAAGGCGGGTTCGCTGACCTTCGGCAGCGGGCTCGTCATCGTTCCGTTCCTCGAGCAAGGGCTCGTGCAGCAATACGGTTGGCTCAACGAGCGTGAATTCCTGGTCGCCGTCGCGATCGGCATGATGAGCCCCGGACCTGTCGTGATCACGGCAACCTTCGTCGGCTATCTGGTCGCGGGCTTTTGGGGCTCTCTCGTCTCGACCATCGGCATCTTCCTGCCGTCCTTCCTGCTGGTCCTGATCGTGGCGCCGTTGCTGGCGCGGCACCGCAAGAACCCGAATGTGCAGGGATTCGTAAAGGGCGCCTATGCGGCTGCGATCGGAACCATCCTGGGCGCGTGCGTCCTGCTCGGCAAGATTGCGATCGGCGATTGGTTGACCGCGCTCATCGGCATTGTCTCGCTCGCCGTTCTGTTCCGCTGGAAGGTCAGCAACCCACTGCTCATCGCCGCTACGGCAGTCGTTGGGCTCGTTGCTTACCCGATCTTGCAACCGGCATGGGTGCTAACCGGGCTGAAATGAGATGCTGACGATGCGAACGCTCATCAGGAGTGCCCAGGCGACGCTGCGCATTGCCGCCGCGGCGCTTGCGATCGCGCTGACATCGGTGCAGCCCGCGCCGGCGGACGAGGACAAGACGGTCGTCTTTGTCTGCCTGCACGGCGTGGTGAACAGCCAGATGGCGGCGGCCTATTTCAACAAGGCTGCCCAGCAGCGCGGATTGCGGTTCAGGGCGGTCTCACGCGGCATCGACCTCTATCGGTCGGTCCCGGTCAGGGTCCAGGATGGCCTGGCACTCGATGGTCTGGAGGCGGCCAACACGCCGCAACAGCTGACCATCGACGACTTGGCCGCGGCAGACCAGGTGGTGGCGTTCGATCAGATCCCCGCCGAGCGGCACGGACAGGCCGACGTGACCTACTGGTCCGGCATTCCCCTGGGTATCGATGATTATGAGTCGGCCCGGGATCAGATCGTCCGGAGCATCGACGCCCTCATTCCGACGCTGGCAGCGGCAACTGAACCGGCAGGAGACAAAACGCACCTTCAGCTCGAAACGAAGATCCTGCTCGGCGATGTCCGCGGTCGGATTGATCACCTGGCGGTCGACCTGAAGCGGCAGCGACTGTTCGTGGCCGAGCTCGGCAATGACAGCGTCGGCGTCGTCGATCTGGCTGCGCGCAGCTTGCTTCGAACCATCACCGGATTGAGCGAACCCCAAGGCGTCGGCTATGAGCCGTCGACCGACACCCTCTACGTCGCCAACGCCCGCGATGGATCGGTGCGGCTGTATGATGCCAACGCGTACAAGGCGATCGGGCGAATCGAACTCGGCAACGACGCCGACAACATCCGGATCGACGCGGCGGCCAAGCGCGTCATCGTCGGTTATGGCGATGGTGGCCTGGCAGTCGTCGACCCATCCACCCGGACCAAGGTTCGGAGCCTACCTCTTAGGGCACATCCGGAAAGCTTCCAGCTTCAGCCCGATAGTGGGCGCATCTTTGTCAATCTGCCTGACGCGCGAGCCGTCGCGGTGGTGGACGTTGCTTCCGGGAAACAACTCACCAGCTGGCCGTTGGACAAGGGCGGTAATTTCGCGATGGCCATCGATCACGAACGAAGTCGCGTTCTCCTGGCGTATCGCAGCCCAGCCGAGCTTGCAGCCTTTTCGACCGACGGCAAGGCGATTGCGGCCACCGGCACTTGCGGCGATGCCGACGACCTCTTTGTAGATGCAAAGCGCGGACGCATCTATGTGAGCTGCGGCGGTGGATATGTCGACGTTTTTGAGATTGATGGAGCGGCCTATCGACTGATCGCGCGCTTGCCGACAGCGACGGGCGCGCGAACGTCGCTCTTTGTGCCGGAGATGGATCGTTTGTTTGTTGCGGTCCGCGCGGGACCCGCGGGACCGGCGGCAATCTGGGTGTTCAAGCCAATGCCTTGAGATCGACTTTGTGGGGAGACGGCGCATGTGCAAACGTAGCCGGGGCTTTCGCAGCTGCTCGATGGGCCTTGCGCCGAGCTTCATGGTCGCCTTGGGACTGATTGCGTGGTCTGCCCCCGCCTCGGCCTATCGCCCCTTCGATGGCACCGATGCCGCCGTTGCCAAGAAGGGGGAGATGGAGGTCGAGCTGCAGCCGGCGGGACGTTTGCGCGACGAGAGCGGAACAAGCCTGATCGCGCCGGCCTGGGTTCTCAACTACGGTCTGAGCGAGGATTGGGAAGCCGTCTTCGAAGGCCAGGGACAAACGTCGCTTTCTCCGCCCGGCCCAACCAGCCTGACCGCAGCCGGGGCGTTCCTCAAACACGTGGTCGTACCCGGTAGCCTGCAGGACAAGACCGGTCCGAGCATTGCGACCGAATTTGGCGTCCTTCTTCCTGACAGTACCGGCAATTCGGGCGTTGGCGTAAGCCTGGCCGGCATTGTCTCGCAGCGCTGGGATTGGGGCACCATTCACTTGAATGCCGAGACCGCCATCACCCGCGACCATCATGGCGACGTGTTCGTGGGTGCCATCGTCGAGGGGCCGATCACGTGGACGGTGCGCCCCGTCGCCGAGATATTCTACGAGAACGAGTTCGGCAAAGAGGAGACGTTCTCGGGGTTGGTCGGGCTGATCTATCGTGTGCGCGACGACCTCAGCTTCGACATCGCGGTCCGGCACGCGCTCACCGGAGGCCATCCGGTAAACGAGATACGTGCGGGATTGACCTTCGGCTTTCCGCTTTCCTTCTTCGAAGGTCACGCCGCGCACCAGGCGTCGCCAATTCCGCCTCGATAGCTACTGGCGGTCCCGGTTCTCTGGATGGGCTCGCCAGTCTCGACCGACAGTCTGATGGCTGTCGTCAGGTGTTGCCTGGCCGGCGCGGTCCTTCTCGCCGCCTTGAGCCTTCCAGTCACGCCCGATCTTAACGTCCTCGGCGCGACTGCGATCCTGCTCGCGGGTTTGCTCCGACTGCTGAGGCGGCTGGGCCTGTTGGACAGGCGTAGACTGTGCTTTTGCATCGCTTCCGGCGAATGCGAAGGTCATTGCGACCGCGGAGATGAACGCAACCGATATGGAATTTTTCATGGTGTTGTCCCTTCCTCTTGCTCTGCACTAACGCTCCGTCATCGCCTTTGTTCGGAAACAAACGGGCTTCTGGCTGCACGTGGTGGACGGAACCGGGGCGCTCTGCACGCGAACAGTGACGGTCAATATTTCGGCCGGTGCGAAGTAGCCCATTCGCGCGCGTGTTCGATCGGCACCCGCTGCACGGCGGCGCGAACCTTTTGCGTTGCGGGCAGATTGTCCATGCGTTCCCGCCAGCGGCAGAATGCCGGGAATTTCGGATACATCGACTGCCCTTCGGCGGTGAGGCTGAAGGCGAACGTGCTCGGCAGCAGATAGAAATCCGCAATCGAGAGTTCGTCCCCGAGCAGAAAATCCTTGCCGTGCGCAAGCTGGCGTTCGGCCACCGCAAGCGCGGTCCCGACCTTCGGCAGCGCGTGCGCCACGACCTTCTCGTCGGGGGCGATGCCGAGTTCCGGAAAAACCAGACGCTCATGCGTCACGTGATAAATCATGTAGGGGTAGTAATAGCTGTTAACGGCGCTGATCCACTGGTTCATGCGTGCCCGTGCCTTGATGTCCTTCGGCGTCAGCGATACGCCGCCAAATGCTTCGTCGACATAGGCGGTAATCGCACTCGTCTCGTAGACGGTGAGATCGCCGTGTTTCAGAATTGGGACACGGTTGAACGGGTGCAACGCCAGGTGATCGGGCTTGCCCATGACCGGTTCAAGGTCGTGGAATTGGTAGGCTACGTCCTTGTGCGTGAGGATCAAGCGGACGATGTTGACAAACGTGCTGCGTGGGAAACCGTACACGATCGGATCGGACATCCGTTTTCTCCCTTCTGATTTGGTCTCAGCGCCAGAACGGCTTGGAGGCCTCGCGCAGCGCCTGCTCGCGCGTCAGGTCGAGATCGCGAAGCAGATGCGGGTCGTCTGCAATCTCGCGTAGCGCGATGCGCTGAAACGGCCGGTCAAGCAAGCTCCACCATCTGGGGAGCGGAGCGCCTGGCGACCTTCCTGAGCTGAATTGATGAAGTGGTGTTGCCGGGTCGGCGGCGGGCACCGGCGGGATCGACCATGCATCGGTTAAAAGGACGGACACGACAGGCTCCAAATCGCTTGAAATGCTTCACTGGAGCTGTTCAATAATCGTGCGGGGCGGTCTCCCGCAAAGCATCGTTTCTCGTGCCTGCCCTAATTTTTCTCATGAAGTCGCGCGATGCGCCCACGCCTGCCGCCGCTCAATGCCCTGAAGGCCTTCGAGGCGGCCGCGCGCCACGAGAGTTTTACGCGCGCGGCCGAAGAGCTTTGTGTCACGCAGGGTGCCGTCAGCCATCAGGTGAAAGCACTGGAAGCGGAGCTCGCGATCAAGCTGTTCAACCGCGAGCGCCAGCGCCTGATCATCACCGAGGCGGGACGCGACTATCTCGCTGTCGTGCGCGACGCGCTCGACCGCATCGCCATCGGCACCGAGCGGCTGTTGCAGCGGCAGAATACCGGTGTGCTCACGGTTTCGACCTCGCCGGATTTTGCGGCGAAATGGCTGGTGCACCGGCTCGGCCACTTTGTCGAGGCGCATAGCGGCATCGACCTGCGCGTCTCCGCCACGCTGCACCACGTCGACTTCGCGCGCGAGGAAGTGGATCTCGCGGTGCGCCATGGCGACGGCAACTGGCCGGGGCTTGACGCAGTGCGGCTGAGCCCGGAGCGGCTATTTGCCGTGTGCAGCCCAAAGCTATTGTCCGGCAAGCGACGCCTCAGCAAGCCCGCCGACATCCTGAAATTTCCGCTGATCCACATGGACAGCCGCGCCGACTGGAAGAACTGGCTTCAGGAGGCGGGACTGGACGATGCTGCCGCCACTCATGGCCCGGTCCTCAATCGCGCCAGCATGGTGATTGACGCTGCCATCAACGGACAAGGCATAGCGCTGGCGCGCACCACGCTGGCAGCATGGGATCTCATCAACGGCCATCTGGCGCGGCCGTTTCCGCAGTCGCTGCCGTTGTCGAAGACCTACTGGATCCTCTGCCCGAAGGCGACCGCGAGCCTGCCGAAGATCGTGACGTTTCGCGACTGGTTGCTCTTTGAGGCCGCAAGCGACCTGCGCCGGCTCAAAAAGCTTGGCGGAACGTCTCATCGGCTGAAGTGAATGCCGGCAGGCTGCCGAATGCATGGAACGGCTTTGCTGCCCTCGCGATTGTCGTGGGACGCACTTCCCCATGCATGGAGCCCGATCATTGCTGAAGCTGTACAGGTCGACGACCTCTGACTGGCAGGGTATCGGCGCCGAACTGCCGTCGGAGATCATCTGGATCGATCTGCTCGATCCCACGGAGGACGAAAAGCAATTCGTCGAGCGCGTGCTCGACATCCGCGTGCCTACCGAAAAATCATTGGGCGAGATCGAGGCATCCAGCCGCCTGATCACCGATCATGACCGGCTCTATCTGAGCTCGCCGGCGGTGCGGCTCGACGACAACAATGAAGCCGAGATCACCAATATCGGCTTCGTGATCGGCCCGAAGGTGCTGGTCACCGTGCGGTTCGCGCAGCTGACCAATTTCGACGACGTCATGAAGCGGATCGGCACCGACAAGAGCCTGCAAAACGGCATGTGCGTGTTCACCGCGCTGCTCGAGGCCATGATCGATCGCGGCGCCGACGTGCTGGAGCATCTCGGCGCCAAGACCGACAGGCTGTCGCGCGGCGTCTTCAAGGGCGGCCTGGTGCGGAGCAAGCGTCCGGTGCGCTCCAGCCGCAGGTTGCGCGAGGCGCTGGAGAACATCGGCGAGCTCGCCGATCGGCTGGCGAAGGCCCGCGACGTGCTGCTCGGCGTCGGCCGGGTCGCGAGCTTCGCCGATGACGTCGGCAATGAATGGATCACGTCGGCTTCGAAGCGCCGGCTCGAGGCCGTCTCCAAGGATGTGGCTTCACTGGGTGATTACGAGACCCGGCTCTCGGACAAGATCCAGCTGCTGCTGGACGCCGTGCTCGGCTTCATCAACATCCAGCAGAACGACCTGTTCAAGATCCTGACCATCGTGTCGGTGGTCGGCGTTCCCCGACCATCCTGGTCGGGGTCTGGGGCATGAATTTCAAGGAGATGCCGGAGCTGAGCTGGACCTTCGGCTATCCCTTGGCCTGGGCCGCGATCATCGCCAGCGGCATCCTGCCGGTGCTCTGGTTCAAGCGGCACGGCTGGTTCGATTAAAACAAGCGAAGTTGAAACGCCGCCGCGTTGTCCGCGTTGAGAACCTGCCTGCGCGTCTATAAATCTGAAGCTGCCCCACCCGCCCCTGCGGCGCTGTCATTCCGCACCGAAGAGTTCAGCCTATGCGTCCCCACATCATCTGCCACATGGGCACGTCGATCGACGGCCGGCTTCATCCCAGCCGCTTCACCAAGGCCGCCGCCGGGATCTCGGCCGACATGCTGCGCGGCCACTACGAAAGGATCCATGACGGCTTCGATGCCGATGGATGGATCATCGGCCGCGTCACCATGAACGAGATGGCCAAGGGAACGGAGCGGCATATCGCCAACCCACTGAGGCTGCCGCGCGAGGCGCATCTCGGTAACCGTAACGGCCGCAAGCTTGCTGTCGGCATCGATCCGTCGGGCCGCGTGCATTTCGGCAAGGACAATGTCGGCGGCGATCATGCCGTCGCGGTGCTGGGCGAGCAGGTGTCCGATGCGCATCTCGCCGAGCTGCGCGAGGACGGTGCGTCCTACATCTTTGCAGGCACGAAGGGCGACGACCTGCCGGGCGCGATGGCGCAGCTGGCGTCGCTGTTCGGCGCCAGGACGCTGCTGCTCGAAGGCGGCGGCGGGATCAACGGCGCCTTCCTCAAGCATGGACTGATCGACGAGTTCAGCACATTGATCTTCCCGGCGGTCGACGGCGTCGCCGGCTCGCAAAGCATCGTCGACTATCACGGCCCTGAAGGCGACCGCCCCGGCGCCGGACAATCGCTCCGGCTCACCCATTGCGAGACGCTGGAAGGCGGCATGGTCTGGCTGCGTCACGCCGTCGAGCGCGCGCCCGATTGAGCGCGCCTATGGCTTGGGATTCTCCACCCAGCCGGTCCGGCACGCGGCGACGAAGAACGCGACGCCGCGCGCGACATGGGCGTCGATCTCGGGATCCAACGCCTTCAGGTCGACCTCAAACAGCGCCCGGAGCAGCATCGGCACCGCGATGATGTCGAGGAACATCCGCGCCGTGGTCGGCAGGTGTTCGGACGCGAAGGCCGGCAGCTTGCCGAGCTCGTCGGATTGCGTCAGGTCGCGCAGCAGGTGAATGCCGAGCTCGGTGCTGAGCGCGCGCGCCCTGCGATTGACGTTGGCGGCGAGATCCGGGAAGCGATGCGCCTCCGCGATGGCGAGCCGCATCAGGCCGATCCGGTCGGCATCGAAGCCCCAATGCAGCAGGGTCGACGCAACGCTGGTGAGGCGCTCCTCGATGGTCGCGCCGACCGGCGGATCGGCCTTGAACTCGGCGATGCGTGCCAGGATGTCCCGCGTCACCACTTCCGTGAACAGCGCCCGCTTGTCGCGGAAGCGCGCATAAATCGTCCGCTTGCCGGAGCGCGCGACATCCGCGATCTCATCGATGCTCGCGCCTTCGAACCCGCGCTGCAGAAACACCCGGCGCGCGGCGTCGAGGATCCGTGCATCGACCTCGCCGGCGAGCTCCTTCGGCGGCCGGCCGGCGCGCACCTCGACCGGCCTGGTTTTCGGCGCCCGCGGCTTCTTCAGGGTGCTGGTGGTCATCGCATCGACCCGGGTTCGATGGGCCGGTCAGGCCGGCAATATCAGGCAATATAGCCTTATCACATCTTGTTGTAAATAGAACGATATAGTTCCGTTTCTATTGACGGCGCACCGCGGCGAGACTATTTGCCGCAAAGAACGGAACGGTTCCGTTCCTTTTGGTGAAGGCACTCGCCTGACAACAGGAGCCGCCATCATGTTTGAAGACACTGTCTTGGAGCGCGACCAACCGGGGCATGAGGGGGCGTCCTCGGCGCCGGCCTCCCAAGAGCCTGACCGGCCCTCGGTCACCGCACGAGCTCCGGCGCAGGAGTATCCCGCGGGCAAGCAACCCGCCCCGCCGGCAACAATCCCGCCCGAGGCCATCGGCAAGACAACACGGCGCAGCTTTCTCCGCCGCCGTCCGGTCGTCTCCGCGATCGGCGCCGTGCTGCTCGCCGCAGCCATTGGCGGCGGCTATCTCTACATGGACTACAGCGCGCATTTCGAATCCACCGACGACGCCTTCATCGCCGCGCGTCAGTCGGCGCTGGCGCCGAAGATCTCCGGCTACATCACAGCCGTCCCGGTCACCGACAACCAGCATGTCGCGGCCGGCGACGTGATCGCCCGGCTCGACGACCGCGACTATCGCGTCGCGCTGGCGCAGGCCGAGGCGCAGGTCGCTGCCGCGCGCGCCAGCATCGAGAATGTCGATGCGCAGCTCGACGTGCAGCAGGCGCAGATTGCTGCCAACCAGGCGCAGGTCGACCAGGCGCAGGCGGCGCTGGTGTTCGCCCAGCAGCAGGCGACGCGCTACCAGCATCTGGAGCAATCCGGCTACGGCACCGTGCAGAATTCCGAGCAGTTCACCTCGCAGCTGCATCAGCAGCAGGCTGCGCTGCTGAGCGCGCAGGCGACGCTCAACCTCGCGCAGCGCCAAGTCGAGTCGCTGAAGGCGCAGCGCAAGAGCGCGGTCGCCAACCTCGCCCAGGCCGAGGCGCAGCGCGACCAGGCCAAGCTCAATCTGTCCTATACGACGGTCACCGCCGCCCAGCCGGGCCGCGTCGTCAACCTGTCGGCCGCGGTCGGCCAGTTCGCCCAGGCTGGCACCAACCTCACGATGTTCGTGCCCGACCAGACCTGGGTCACCGCGAACTTCAAGGAGATCCAGCTCGACAAGATGCGGCCGGGCGAGAAGGTGACGATGAAGATCGACGCCTATCCCAGACGCACCATCCAGGGTCATGTCGAGAGCGTGCAGCCGGGCTCCGGCACCGCGTTCTCGCTGCTGCCGGCGCAGAACGCCACCGGCAACTACGTCAAGATCGTGCAGCGCGTGCCGGTGAAGATCGTGATGGACAACCCACCGGCCGACGTCGCGCTCGGCCCGGGCATGTCCGTGGTGCCGACGGTGCGGATCAATCCCGCGCCGTCCCTGTTCGAGCGCCTTGAGAAGTCGAGCCTCGGGAGGCTGTGATGAGTGCCGCCGCCATCGACGCCAAAGGCTTTTCGACTCCGAAGGTCACCGTCAATCCCTGGCTGATCGCCATCGTGGTCGCGCTCGCGAGCTTCATGGAGGTGCTCGACACCACCATCGCCAACGTCGCGCTGCCCTATATCGCCGGCGGCATGGGCGTGAGCGAGGACGAGGCCTCCTGGGTGGTCACCACCTATCTGGTGTCCAACGCCATCATCCTGACCGCCTCCGGCTTTCTCGCCCGCACGCTCGGGCGCAAGACCTTCTTCCTGATCTGCCTCGGCATCTTCACGGTCAGCTCGATCCTGTGCGGTTTTGCACCCAATCTGAACGCGCTGCTGCTGTTCCGTATCCTGCAGGGTCTCGGCGGCGGCGGCATGGTGCCGGTTGCGCAATCGATTCTCGCCGACGCCTTCCCGCCGGCCAAGCGCGGGCAGGCGTTCGCGGTGTTCGGCATTGCCGTCGTGGTGGCGCCGGTGGTCGGGCCGACGCTCGGCGGCTGGCTGTCCGACAACCTCTCCTGGCACTGGTGCTTCCTGATCAACGCGCCGGTCGGCGTGTTCGCGATCGCGCTGATCGCAGCCGTGCTGCAGGAGCCCGCGACCGCGAAAGCCAAGGGAGCGCAGCCCCAGGACAACAGGTTCGACTTCATCGGCTTCGGGCTGGTCGCGACCTTCCTCGGCGCGCTCGAGGTGGTGCTCGACCGCGGCCTCGAGGACGACTGGTTCGCCTCGCCCTTCATCATCGCCTTTGCAGTGATCTGCGCCGCGGCGTTCGTGCTGATGATCCCGTGGGAGATGACCCGGCGCAATCCGGTGATCGACCTGCGCATGGTCGCAACCCGGCAGTTCGGCGCCTGCTTCCTGGTGATGCTGGCAACCGGCGCCATCCTGCTCGCCACCACGCAATTCTTGCCGCAACTGGTGCAGCAGGATTTCGGCTACACCGCGACCTGGGCCGGCCTCGTGCTCTCGCCCGGCGGCGTCGTCACCATGATGATGATGTTCGCGGTCGGCCGGCTCGCCGCCAGGGTGCAGCCGAAATACCTGATCGTTGCCGGCGCGCTGGTGATCGCCGCCTCGATGTACAGCATGACCAACGTCTACGGCGATCTCGGCTTCTGGTTCATGGCGCGCTCGCGCATGCTGATCGGCGTCGGCCTGCCGCTGATCTTCGTGCCGATCATGGCGGCGTCCTATGACGGCATTCCCGCCGGGAAGACCGACCAGGCCTCCGCGCTGATCAACGCGGCGCGCAACACCGGCGGCTCGATCGGCGTCTCGATCGTGTCCAACGTGCTGACGCATCGCGAGCAATTCCACCAGAGCCGGCTGGTCGAGCAGGTGACACCGTCGAGCCCGCAATACCAGGACACGCTGCACCAGGTCACCGACTTCTTCGTCGCCCAGGGCAGTTCGCTGGCGCAGGCGCACAGTCAGGCGATCCAGTGGATCGGACAGCAGGTGCAGACCCAGGCCTCGTTCCTGTCCTACATGGATGCGTTCTGGGTCCTGATGCTGATCTCGCTCTCCGCCATCCCGCTGGCGCTGACCTTGCGCAAGGTCAAGCTCGGCGGCCCCGCCCCCATGGGTCATTGATCCCGGCGCGGGCATGGATGCGTTACGGCAGAATGCAAGCGTGGCGCGGCCGCGCTATCGACCGGACAGGTTCGCGCGCCACGCGCGGGCCTTCGCCGTCGTCTCCTCGACGAAACGCGTTTTGCCGTTGCGATAGGCCACGATGTCCTCTCTTGAGGAGGCAGCAAGGGCCTGCTTGATCTCGGCGTAGGCACGGGACACCTCGGGGTGCGCGCGAAGATAGTCGCGAAACACCAGCAGCGTTTCCCAGCGCGGATTGGATGGCTCCATCAGATGCAGATGATGGGTCCACGGCCCCGGAGGGCCCTTGCGGAAGAACAACTCGCCGGGCAGCCACGCCGCGTATTCCGGTATGTAGTGGTAGCCGAGCGTATCGATCGGCTTGATGCAGCGCTCCCGTGCCTCCGCGAGGCTGGGGACACCGACCATCAGGTCGATGATCGGCTTCGACGGCAAGCCCGGAACCGCGGTGCTTCCGACATGCTCGATGGCCAGAGCCAGCGAGCCGAGCGCATGCTCGATCCTCGCGCGCTCCGTCTCGAACATGGCCGGCCAGTTGGGATCATACTCCAGGACAACGATTGGCCCGGCGCCGTATTTCTCCATGGCACACCCTGATTGCTTGCCGCGAAGTCCCCTTCGCGGGTCAATCAAACCATGATGAGGCTAGGTTCGACCAGAGGCACGGCGCCGGTGGCCGCGCCACCACAGGCCGAAGGCGATGGTGACCGCAGCGGCCAGCGAGAACCAGGTGATGGCGTACTGCATGTGGTCGTCCTTGAGCCGCACCTTGAGCGGTCCGGGCTTCGGCGTGCCGCTGTCGGGCACCGGCGCCTCGAGGTCGATATAGAACGGCCCGACCTGGCCCCAGCCGAGCGCCTGCGCCATCGCGCGATGGTCGCGCACGAACCACAGCCGCTTCGCCGGATCTTCCTTCGGCGTCAGCCGGCCCGGCGGCTCGGGAAAGCGGATATAGCCCGTCAGCTCAACCGGCGCGCCGGTGACGAGGCGGCCGACCACGCGATCCTCGAAGGCGCGATCCTGCATCGTGTTCTGGACAAAGCCGGTGTTGATCACGACGGTCTCGCCGCTGGCGAGCTTCGCCGGCAGCAACGCCCAGGTGCCGGGACCCGAAATGTCGTCGCGCACGGCGGAGCCGGAGCTGAACACCATCGCGTCAGGCTGCTTCGCATAGGTCGCGGTCAGGGTCACGCGGCGGAATTCATCCTTGGCGGAGGTCAGCGTCGGCCATGCCGACGGCGGCGGCAGCGCCTCGGTCGGCGCGGCCAGCCGCGCCTCGAGCGCCGCGATCAGCGCGTGCTTGTCGACCCGGCGCTGCAACTGCCAGAAGCCGAGGGCGATAAACACCGCGATCATGATCAACGTGAAAATGCCGAAGCCGGCCGCGCTCGGCCGGCGCGTCGTCGTGTCATTCATTTCGGGTCGCGCTCGATCAATTGGCCTTCGGCGGCCTTGTGGTGGAATTGCAGCGCGATCAGAAGTGCCTTCATCGATCGTAGCGGCAGGATCGTGGTAACCAGGATCAATGGCAGCCACAGCGCGGCATGCACCCAGAACGGCGGCTGGTACTTCACCTCGACGATCAGCGCCGCCGCGACCACGATGGCGCCGGCCAGCATGATCACGAAGATCGCCGGCCCGTCGCCGGAATCGATGAAGGCGAAGTCGAGGCCGCAGGCCTGGCAGCGCGGCGCCAGCGTCAGGAAGCCGGAATAGAGCTTGCCCTTGCCGCAGCGCGGGCAGCGGCAGGCGATGCCGCGCAATGCGCTCTCAGTGACGGTCGGCGGGGTATCGGTCATTTGGCTCCTTCCCCTCTCCCCTTGTGGGAGAGGGTGGCGAAATCGAGCGGAGCGAGATGTAGCCGGGTGAGGGGTCTGTCTCCGCGGATGGAGACCCCTCATCCGGCGCGGATTACATCCGCGCCACCTTCTCCCACAAGGGCAGAAGGGAAACAAAAAGGGGCGGCCATTCGGCCGCCCCTTTTAGCACGTCGGCCGGCAATTAGTGTGCGCCGTGGGCCATCGTCTCGGCGCCGTGGCCCCAGACGTAGATGCAGATGAACAGGAACAGCCAGAC
Source organism: Bradyrhizobium sp. BR 1433 (assembly GCF_051547665.1). Classification (NCBI taxonomy): domain Bacteria; kingdom Pseudomonadati; phylum Pseudomonadota; class Alphaproteobacteria; order Hyphomicrobiales; family Nitrobacteraceae; genus Bradyrhizobium; species Bradyrhizobium sp. BR 1433. The sequence continues at coordinate 5,855,894 of NZ_JBPUGG010000001.1, read as the reverse complement.
CACGTCGACGAAGTGCCAGTACCAGGCGGCAAACTCGAAGCCGAGGTGCTGCTTCGGCGTGAAGTGGCCGGCATAGGCGCGGATCAGGCAGACCAGCAGGAAGATGGTGCCGACCAGCACGTGGAAGCCGTGGAACCCGGTCGCCATGAAGAAGGTCGCGCCATAGACGTTGCCGCCGAACGAGAACGTCGCATGGGCGTACTCATAGGCCTGCACGCAGGTGAAGAGGGCACCGAGGATCACGGTGAGGATCAGGCCCTGCTTGAGGCCCTGGCGGTCGTTCTCCAGCAGCGCATGGTGCGCCCAGGTGACGGTGGTGCCCGAGGTCAGGAGCAGCAGCGTGTTGAGCAGCGGCAGATGCCAGGGATCGAAGGTCTCGATGCCGTGCGGCGGCCAGGTACCGGGAACGGAGCAGGCGCCCATCGCCGTGCCGGCGCCGCAGCCGAACACCGCATCGCGGGTGGCATGCACCGCGTCGGCCGGGAACAGCGCCGCATTGAAGAAGGCCCAGAACCAGGCGACGAAGAACATCACCTCGGAGGCGATGAACAGGATCATGCCGTAGCGGTGGCTGATCTGCACCACGCGGGTGTGGTCGCCCTTGTACTGGGCTTCCTTGATCACGTCGCCCCACCAGCTCGCCATCGTGTAGAGCACGCCGATGGTGCCGACGCCGAACACGATCGGGGCCGCGGAGAACATGTGGTGCATCCAGCCGATCGCGCCGAACGCCATGATGAAGGCCGAGATCGAGCCGACCACCGGCCACGGGCTCGGGTCGACGAGATGATAGTCGTGATGCTTGACTTGCGCCTCAGCCATTGCCGTCTCTCCATTCGCGTGCCGCAAGGCACGTCTTAAATCTTAAATTCCAAAACTAGCCGCCCTTGCGCTGTTCCGCCTCGCCCGCCGCCACGGGCTTCGGCGCGGCGTCGCGCACGGGGAAGAAGGTGTAGGACAGGGTGATCGTCTTCAGCGTGTCGTTCTCGCTGTCCTTGGCCAGCGCCGGATCGACATAGAACACCACGGCCATCTCGCGCTTTTCGCCCGGCGCCATGGTCTGTTCGGTGAAGCAGAAGCAGTTGATCTTCTGGAAATAGGCGCCGACCGTCAGCGGCGCGACATTGTAGGACGCCTGGCCGGTGGTGGTGCGCGCCGACTGGTTGGTGACGGTGTAGTAGACCGTGACCACCTGGCCGATCTTGACGTCGATCGTGTTCTGCTCCGGCTCGAACTTCCAGGGCAGGCCCGGCGCGACGTTGGAATCGAAGCTGACCGAAATAGTGCGCTCGAGCGGCGCATCCGAAGGCACCGAGGTCGCGACCTGGGTGGTGCCGTTGAAGCCGGTGGTGCGGCAGAACCAGTTGTAGAACGGCACGGCTGCGTAGGACGCGCCGACCATCAGCACCACGACGAAGCCGCAGATCGAGGCAACCACGGCGTCGCGCGTCAGCGTGCGGCGCGTGACCTTGGCGCCCTCACCCTGCTGCGGTCCCTGGTTGGCCATCTCACTCACAGCGGCCGCACCAGCACGGCCGGCCCCTTGACGAGGGTGACGGCGAAGAACAGCACGACCAGGATGCCGAGCGCGAGCGCGATGGCGATCGAGCGCTGGCGGCGGCTCTTGAGCTGCGCCTCGGTGAGGACGATGCCTTCTGGTTCGCGTTTCTCGTCCATTGATATCCCATGCGCCCCCATCTCGCCCCCCGGCTCCCTATCCGATGAAGACAGGCGCAATCGCGCGGACCACGACCTCGGCGAGAAGGACGGCAAACAGCGCGAACAGATAGAGGATCGAGAAGGCGAACAGCCGGCGCGTGGCGCGGTTGGCAGCCGTCCCCTCGCGGCGGCGATAGACCTCGATGGCAAGCCACAGCATGCCGGCGCCAAGCACCAGCGAGGTGACGCCGTAAATCGCGTCGAAATAGCCGAGCGGCCACGGCGCCAGCGCGATCGCGACCAGCACGATGGTGTAGAGCAGGATCTGCAGCCGGGTCGCGTCGGGACCGGCGACGACAGGCAGCATCGGGATGCCGGCGCGGGCATAGTCGTCGCTGCGGAACAGCGCCAGCGCCCAGAAATGCGGCGGGGTCCAGAAGAAGATGATCAGGAACAGGAGGATCGGCTCGACCGAGAGCGATCCGGTCGCGGCGGCCCACGCCACCACCGGCGGCAAGGCACCGGCGGCGCCGCCGATCACGATGTTCTGCGCGGTCCAGCGCTTCAGCCACATCGTGTAGACCACGGCATAGAAGAAGATGGTGAAGGCGAGCAGCGCGCCCGCCACCCAGTTGACCAAAATGCCGAGCGTCATCACCGAGAAGAAGGCGAGCGTGATGCCGAACGCGGCCGCCTCGGTCTGCGTGATGCGGCCGCGCGGGATCGGCCGGTTGGCGGTGCGCGTCATCAAGGCGTCGACGTCCCCCTCATAGGCCATGTTGAGCGCGCCGGAAGCGCCGGCGCCGACCGCGATGCACAGGATCGAGGTGAATGCCAGCACCGGATGCACGTGCACCGGCGCGATCATCAGCCCGACCAGCGCGGTGAAGATCACCAGCGACATCACGCGCGGCTTCAACAGCGCGATGTAGTCGCCCACTTCGGCCTCGGAGATCCGGGGCAGCTCGATGGCGTTGTGATCGACAACCGACAAGATCAGGTCTCGCTTCTCTCAAAAGGCGCGGCGCACCCTTAAGTGCGCCGCGTTGTCGTGGATTTACTGCACGCGGGGCAGCACTTCGAACTGGTGGAACGGCGGCGGCGAGGTCAGCGTCCACTCCAGCGTGGTCGCACCGGCGCCCCACGGATTGTTCGCGGCCTGCTCCTTACGGACGAAGGCATCGATCACGCCGTAGATGAAGATCAGGACGCCGATGCCGGAGATGTACGAGCCCCAGGAGGAGATCAGGTTCCAGCCGGCGAACGCATCCGGATAGTCGACATAACGGCGCGGCATGCCCGACAGGCCGAGGAAGTGCTGCGGGAAGAACACCAGGTTGACGCCGACGAAGGTGAACCAGAAGTGCGCCTTGGCGATCCGCTCCGAGTACATGTAGCCGAACATCTTCGGGAACCAGTAGTACCAGCCGGCGAAGATGCCGAACACGGCGCCGAGCGACAGCACGTAGTGGAAGTGCGCCACCACGTAGTAGGTGTCCTGCAGCACGCGGTCGACGCCGGCATTGGCCAGCACGACGCCGGTGACGCCGCCGACGGTGAACAGGAAGATGAAGCCGATCGCCCAGATCATCGGCGCCTTGAACTCGATCGAGCCGCCCCACATCGTGGCGATCCACGAGAAGATCTTCACGCCGGTCGGCACCGCGATCACCATCGTGGCGGCGACGAAATAGGCCTGTGTCGCCGAGGACATGCCGACGGTGTACATGTGGTGCGCCCACACCACGAAGCCGATGCCGCCGATCGCGACCATGGCGTAGGCCATGCCGAGATAGCCGAACACGGGCTTGCGCGAGAAGGTGGAGACGATCTGGCTGATCATGCCGAAGGCGGGCAGGATCAGGATGTACACTTCGGGGTGGCCGAAGAACCAGAACAGATGCTGGAACAGCACCGGGTCGCCGCCGCCGTCAGCCGCAAAGAAGGTGGTGCCGAAATTGCGGTCGGTCAGCAGCATGGTGATCGCACCGGCGAGCACCGGCAGCGACAGCAGCAGCAGGAACACGGTGACCAGGATCGACCACACGAACAGCGGCATCTTGTGCAGGGTCATGCCCGGCGCGCGCATGTTGAAGATCGTGGTGATGAAGTTGATGGCGCCGAGGATCGACGAGGCACCCGCGAGATGGAGCGAGAGAATCGCGAAATCGACCGCCGGTCCCGGATGGCCCGAGGTCGACAGTGGCGCATACATGGTCCAGCCCGCGCCGACGCCGTTGGCGCCCGGCTCACCCTCGACGAAGGTGGACATCACCAGCAGCGCGAACGAGGCCGGCAGCAGCCAGAACGAGATGTTGTTCATGCGCGGGAACGCCATGTCCGGCGCGCCGATCATCAGCGGCACCATCCAGTTGCCGAAGCCGCCGATCATCGCCGGCATGACCATGAAGAAGATCATGATCAGGCCGTGCGAGGTCACGAACACGTTATAGGTGTGCGTCTCGTGGAATATCTGGACGCCCGGATACATCAACTCGGCACGGATCGCGATCGACATCGCCGCGCCGATGATGCCCGCGATCACCGCAAAGATCAGGTACATCGTACCGATGTCCTTGTGGTTCGTGGAGTAGAGATAACGCCGCCATCCGGTCGGATGGTGGGCGTGATCGTCATGGGCGTGATCGTCGTGTGTCGCTGCGCCTGTCGCCATGTTCAAAATCCTGCCTTGCAGTCCCTCTCGGACCTTGCGGTCCCGTCGCCCTTATTCCATCCGCGCCGTAAGCCGTGAGGCTTACTGCGCCGCCTGACCAGCCGAGGCGTAGGAATTCGCCGGGTTGGTCGCAAACTTCTTCTTCGCGCCTTCGACCCAGGTCGCGAATTCCTGGTCGCTGACGACCCTGACCGCGATCGGCATGAAGGCATGGTCCTTGCCGCACAGTTCCGAGCACTGTCCGTAGAACACGCCGGTCTTGGTGGCCTTGAACCAGCTCTCGTTGAGGCGGCCGGGGATCGAGTCGATCTTCACGCCGAAGGCCGGCACCGCGAAGGAGTGGATCACGTCGGCGCCGGTGGTCTGGATCCGCACCACCTTGTTGACCGGGACCACCATCTCGTTGTCGACGCCGAGCAGGCGCGGCTGCTTGTCCTTGTCGAGCAGCGAGTCGAACTCGAACTTGCCGTTATCCGGGTAGGCGTAGGACCAGTACCACTGCTTGCCAGTGACCTTCACCGTGAGGTCCGGCTTCGGCACGTCGAGCTCCAGGAACAGCAGGCGGAACGACGGCACCGCGATGCCGACCAGGATCAGCACCGGGATCAGCGTCCAGGCCACCTCGATCAGCGTGTTGTGGGTGGTCCTGGAGGGGACCGGGTTCGCCCTGGCGTTGAACTTCACCACCACGATGATGAGCAGCGCGAGCACGAACAGCGTGATCAGGGTGATCAGCACCAGCAGGAAATTGTGAAACCAGATGATGTTTTCCATCACCGGGGTCACACCTTCCTGCAGCGTGTGCTCCCACGGCGCCGGCTGCCCCATTTCGGCGAAGGCCGATCCCGCGGCGACAGACGCCACACCCGCCACCGCCAACCCCAGCAATTGCCTGCCCAACCGGCCAATCGACATCTTCATGCCGCTCGCGCTCCCTTGCATTATTCCCCAAAGCACCCCCGGCATGTGGCCGAAATGCAGCACGATCCGCCCTGACAAACGGCCTTCCGGACATACCCGTCTCTGAGTCAAGGTGGGTACGGGAGCCAGATCGCTAGAACGCGTCGAAATCCAGCCTCTCAAACCATAATTCTCCGGCGCTCGCAATGCAGTAGTGGGGCCGAAAGCCATGCGCCTGCAATGAAGCTGCCGCTTGCGATTTTTCCCGCAAAATCAAGCGAAAGCCCTTGGACCAATTGTCCACCCTGCTTGACAGGGAGATTGCCGGATGTACGCACAGGTGGGTGCTCCACAGGAACCTGATTCGCTGCGGGTTGCCGCAATCCTGCGCGGGAATGGCTCCAAGATCGCCTTCAAGGCGCCGTCATTGCGGTATCAGTCGACGCCTGAGCATGATCCGGAAAAGTGGAGACCGGTTTTCCGAAAGATCATGCTCAAACAAGAAGATGAGATCATGATTCGCTTCCGGGAAGCGCATCGTGGCGCGCGTGCTACCGGCGGCCGGACGGCCGGACCGACCGAACATCTATAAGGATCGACCCGGATGGGCGCTTCGAACATTCGTTTGACGATGGCCGGCCGGCTCGGCGGCCTCGCGATTCTGGCCCTCTACCTCGGCCTTTCTCTTGGCCTTTCTCTTGGCCTGACCCAGCCGGCGAACGCGCAAGGCGCGGTGCGCTCGGTCCATGGCGACTGGCAGATTCGCTGCGACACTCCGCCCGGCGCCCAGGCCGAGCAATGCGCGCTGATCCAGAGCGTGGTAGCGGAAGACCGCTCCAATGCCGGCCTGACCGTGATCGTGCTGAAGACCGCCGACCAGAAGAGTCGCTTGATGCGCGTGGTCGCCCCGCTCGGCGTGCTGCTGCCCTCCGGCCTCGGCCTCAAGCTCGACAATCAGGACGTCGGCCGCGCCGGTTTCGTCAGATGCCTGCCCAATGGCTGCGTCGCCGAGGTCGTGATGGACGACAAGCTGCTCGGCCAGCTCAAGAACGCCAAGACCGCGACCTTCATCATCTTCGAGACCCCGGAAGAAGGTATCGGCTTTCCGCTCAGCCTGAATGGCCTGGCGGAGGGGTATGACAAATTGCCCTAAGGCGCCGAGCGGCACAGGAAAGCGTAGCCCGGATGGAGCGCAGCGCAATCCGGGGCCGCTCTCATCGCGGATGAACCAGTCCTGGATTTCGCTGCGCTTCATCCGGGCTAAGCCATCTCAGCGGACTCCCGCATAGTAGTCGAACAACGCGCTCGCCTCCGTGGACAGCCAGTCCGCCTCACCCGTCATGTAGCCTTCGACCTGTCCGGTGATGCCGATCAAAAATGAGATCGGCATGCCGTACAGCGCGAACGGCGTATCGACCTCGGCGACGTCGACGCGCGACACGAGACCGCCGGGATCGAAGCCGACCGCGAGGTGGCGCAGCTTGAGCTGCTTGACGTAGGGCGCGACCGGCGCGCGGTTGCGATCGGTGCTAACAGCGATAACCACGAGATCGCGACGACCGCTGGCGGCAAGGCGGTCCAGCATCGGCAGCTCGGTCCGGCACGCCGCGCACCAGGTGGCCCAGAAATTCACCAGCACCAGCTTGCCTTTGAACGCGGAGAGATCAAGCTCACCGCCGGTGAGCGCCGGGATCGCAACCGGCGGCACCGGGCGGGCGCCTTCGACCTGCGTGAACTGATGCCGGATGGTGCCGAATTGCGGCGGTCCCGACGCTGCGAGCACAGCTCCGGTGGGCATTGCGAGCGAGGCGCCGGCGCCAATCATGCCGGCAACGACGGCACGGCGCGTCGGTACGTGAGCTGACGTCATGACAAATTCTCCGCTTGGCTTGATCGCTGCATCGCTCAGGACCGGATGTAGGACCAGCCGGCTTCCTGCAATTCGATGATGCGCCCGGGCCCGTTCGGCACCAGGTCGACATGATCGAGCAGGACCAGCGGATGTCCCTCGGCGCGCTCCATGCCGAGCTTGGTGGCTTCGCAGACCACGAAGCGGATGTCGGGCGTGAGCCCCCTCGCCACCCGGAGCAGATCCTTCACCGGCGAGGTATCGGCGCGCAGCATGTGGACGCCAGCATTGTAGGCGACGACCTCGATCTCGAACGGCTCGTTGCGCTCCCGATAATATTTCGGGAGGTTGAGCGCGGTCGAGATCAGCGCCCGCATCGTGGTCGGGTCGTCGCTGTTGATCTGCAGCACAACGTGGTGCACGCGCGGCTCGGGCTTCTTCGGCTCGGGTTTCGAGACCGCCGCGACCGAACCGGTGAGCAGCATTGTCGCGGCGAACGGCACCGCGAAGGCCAGCACCAGCCCGGTCAAGACCGTCAGCTTGCGGAGAGAGACGCGCATCGCGCTCAGCTTACGGCGCGCTCGCGAGCAGGGCGAACTGGCTGCGCTTGGCGTAGACGACGATCGCGCTCAATGTCAGCAGCACGAGGGCGGGCACCGGCGAGCCGCCGATCACGAACAGATGCGTGATGGTGGCGCCGGCCATGATGCAGCTGAGCAGCACCCCGCCGAACGCTGCGACCGGGGGCAGCAGGATCAGGACCGCGCCGAGCAGCTCCAGCGATCCGGTGAAATAGCGGAACCACTGACCGAGCCCGATATGCTCGAATTCCTCGACCAGCATCGGCACGCCGTAAAGCTTGGCGGCACCCGCGGCGGCAAAGGCCAATGCGAGCAGTCCCCTGACGACCCAGAGGCTGACGGATTTCCAGCGCGGCGACGCCGCGGCAACTGCAACTGACATTGATGACTCCCGAGTTGTTCGTAAGGCCGGACCGCGCGGCCACCCGACCGGTCGGCGGCTGGCCCGCGGCTTTCGGTGCACTAAATTCGGGAGTAAGATGAAAAGGACAAGTAGGATGCTTTTTGTGAGGTAGTATGAAAAAACTGACTATTGAGCCTGCCGAGCCTCCGGCGACGTCCGAACCGTGCAACGGCGACCTGTCGGCGCAATTTCATCGCGCGCTGTCGGTGCTGGCCGGGAAATGGAAGGGCGACATCCTCTGGCAACTGGTCGAGCGCAAGCGGCGGTTCGGCGAGCTGCGCCAGTCGATCCCCGGCGTGACCCAGCATATGCTGACCACGCAGCTGCGCGATCTCGAGGCCAACGGCCTCGTCAAGCGCACGGTCTATCCCGAGGTGCCGCCCCGGGTTGAGTACGAGATGACGCCGTCCGCCAAGGCGCTCAAGCCGGTGTTCGATGAACTGTACCGCTGGGCACAGGAGCATGGCTTTCCGACCTCGGCGCAGGGCACCGCACAGCCGAAGCCGCAATCGGGCGATGCAGCCGAGCGCGAAAGCCCGCCGCGGAAGGCGGATCGGCGCTCAAGGTGATGACGACAAGGTGAGGACGCCGACGGGGCACTGTGATCGACAGTACAGCCGCAGGCACTCCCGGTTTGCCACCCCAACCACTATCTTTGGTGATCGCCGTCCGGGCCTGAACCGGGACCGGTACAGGTTTCCGGGTTGTAAGATGAGTTTTCCGCTCGTCTCTGCTTCAATCCCCCGAAATCCTTGGCTTCCGGGTTCCCCACTGGCATTCAGTTGCGCTTCGGGCAAGGATGACGAGGAATCGCCAAGCAATCGCATTGCGTCGGAGTGACCATGACCAATCCCGCCACGACCTCCCTGCTCGACCGCGCCAATCTGGACCGCGATGCCGTCCGCCGCGAGGTGTCCCGCGGCCTTGAAGGCGCCGACGACGGCGAGCTGTTCCTGGAGTTCGGGCAGACCGAGGCGCTGGTGTTCGACAACGGAAGGCTGAAGCAGGCGACCTATGACACCTCTCAGGGCTTTGGCCTGCGCGCGGTCAAGGACGACGCGGTCGGCTATGCGCATTCCTCCGACGTCTCGATCCCGGCGCTGATCCGCGCCGCCGATGCGGTCGCGGCCGTGCGCGGCGGCTATGCCGGCACTTTCGCCGCGGCGCCGGCCCACACCAACATCAAGCTCTATGGCGACGAGAACCCGCTGGATGGCCCGGCGTTCGAGGCAAAAGTAAAACTGCTCGGCGAAATCGACGCCTATGTCAGGGACAAGGACCCGCGGGTGCGGCAGGTCTCGGCCAGCCTCACCGCGACCTGGCAGGTGGTCGAGATCCTGCGGCCCGACGGCGAGAGCTATCGCGACATCCGCCCGCTGGTGCGCGTCAACATCTCCGTGGTCGCCGGCCAGGGCGACCGCCAAGAGAGCGGCAGCAAGGGCTATGGCGGCCGCGAAGGCTATGCGCGTTTCATCGAGACCAAGGCCTGGCGCGACGCCGCCGACGGCGCGCTGCGCGAGGCGCTGGTCAATCTCGAATCGGTGCCGGCGCCTGCCGGCGAGATGGACGTCGTGCTCGGCGCCGGCTGGCCCGGCGTGATGTTGCATGAGGCCGTCGGCCATGGGCTCGAGGGCGATTTCAACCGCAAGCAGACCTCGGCCTTCGCCGGCCTGATGGGCCAGCAGGTCGCGGCCAAGGGCGTCACCGTGGTCGACGACGGCACCATGGCCTCGCGCCGCGGCTCGCTGTCGATCGACGACGAGGGCACACCGACCAACCGCACCGTGCTGATCGAGGACGGCATTCTGGTCGGCTACATGCAGGACCGCCAGAACGCTCGGCTGATGGGCATGAAGCCGACCGGCAACGGTCGGCGGCAGAGCTATGCCCATGTGCCGATGCCGCGCATGACCAACACCTACATGCTGTCGGGCGACCGCGACCCGGCCGAGATCATCGCCTCGGTGAAGAACGGCATGTACGCCGCCAATTTCGGCGGCGGCCAGGTCGACATCACCTCGGGCAAGTACGTGTTCCAGTGCACCGAGGCCTACAAGATCGAGAACGGTAAGCTCGGCGCGCCGCTGAAGGGCGCCATGCTGATCGGCAACGGACCGACCGATCTCCACAGGATCACCATGATCGGCAACGATCTTGCGCTGGATACGGGAATCGGCACTTGCGGCAAGAACGGCCAGGGCGTGCCGGTCGGCGTCGGCCAGCCGACGCTCAGGATGGAACGGATTACGGTCGGAGGAACGGGCTAGTGAGCAGCGGAAACGAAGTCGTGACGGCCAAGCCGACCAGCTGGCGCGGGCAGGCCGTGCAACTCGCCGCGATCGTGGCCGTCGTGTTCCTCGCCAAAGGCGCGATCGCCGAACCGTTCTACGTGCCGTCGGGATCGATGGAGCCGACGCTGCTGATCGGCGACGCGCTGGTCGCCTCGAAATATCCCTATGGCTACGGCGCGGCCTCGCTGCCGATCCAGATCACGCTGCCTGAAACCGGCCGCGTGTTCGGCGAGACGCCGAAGCGCGGCGACGTCGTCGTGTTCCGCTGGCCGGGCGACCGCTCGCAGGCCTGGGTCAAGCGCGTGGTCGGGCTGCCCGGCGACCGCATCCAGATGCGGCAGGGTCAGCTCTTCATCAACGATCATCCGGCGACGCCGAAGCCCGACGGCACCGGCTTCGCCGAAGACGATCGCGGCGGCGGCGAGGAGGCGTATCGCTATATCGAGACGCTGCCGAACGGCGTCAACCACGCGATCTTCAAGATTCGCGACAACGGCCGGCTCGACAACACCCAAGAGGTGACGGTGCCGCCCGGCAAACTGTTCGTGCTCGGCGACAACCGGGACAATTCCGCCGACAGCCGCGTACCGGTGCGCGACGGCGGTGTCGGCCTGTTGCCGATCGACAATCTGATCGGTCGCGCCGACGCCGTGGTCGGCTCCTGGACCTCGGCATCCGCAGCCAGCCGGTCTGGACCTGGCTGTCCGGCTTCCGCCTCGCGCGCTTCTTCACCTCGGTGCAGTAGACGCGTAGCCCGGATGGAGCGCAGCGCAATCCGGGATCTCCCACTCGGCAAGATGTCCCGGATTTCGCTTCGCTCCGTCCGGGCTACATTCCTTGTGGGTTGATAGTCGTGACCTTCGACGACATCAGGCACATCGCGCTGGCGTGGCCGGAGGTCGAGGACGGCTCTTCCTACGGCACGCCGGCGCTGAAGGTCCGCAACAGGATGCTGGTACGGCTCAAGGAGGACGGCGACAGCCTGGTGATGCCGGGCGTCACGCCGGATGAGCGCGACATCTTGGTCGAGCATCAGCCCAAGGTGTTCTACTTCACCGATCACTACCGCGATTATCCGACCGTGCTGATCCGCCTGTCCAAGGCCAAACGCGCCACCGTCGAGCCGTTGCTGCGCCGGAACTGGCGCGCGCTGGCATCGAAGAAGGCGGTCCGGGACTACGACGCGACCGCCTCGTCGTGACGCAGGACGAATTCCTCGCAGCCACGCTGCGCAACCCGGCCAATCAAGCCATCACCGACGAGTTGTACCGCCTCGGCTTGCCCGATGCGCTGGCTGGTCGCCGGCTGCCTGGTGCAGACCGTGTGGAACGTGCTGACCAGCCGGCCGCTCGATCATGGCATCAGCGACCACGACATCTTCTATTTCGATCCGGATACCTCATGGGAGGCCGAGGACGCGGTGATCCGCGAGCTGAAGGCACGGCTCGCGCATCTCGGTGTCGCGATCGAGGTGCGCAACCAGGCCCGCGTCCATCTCTGGTACCCCGACAAGCACGGCCTGCCCTACCCGGCGCTGTCGCGTTCGACCGACGGCATCGATCGCTTCCTCACCGAAAACACGCAGATCGGCATCCGACGCACTCCGCGCGGCTACGACGTCTATGCGCCGAACGGTTTCGACGATGTCGCCGGCATGATCGTGCGGCCGAACCGGACCGCGAACTTTTCGGCGGCGAACTATGCGACGAAGGCGGCGCGCTGGAAAGCGCTCTGGCCGGAGATCACGGTGCTGGCGGCGGAGTAGCCTGTCGTCCCTGCGAAAGCATGCGAAAGCAGGGACGACGGACGCGTGTGCGGCCCCGAACGCACCACGCCCGACGTGAACCCCGCCTTGCGGCGCGGCGGCTTGATCTCTTTCTTCAGGAAGCAATGCGCGTCGCGGCCGGCATAGCCGGGCCGGGCGTAAGTCCATGCGCGGCACTTGTTGTCGGCGGTGCAGGCGGCCTGACAGGCCTCGTCGCCGTCGCTGCTCTTCAGCTCGAAATTCTTGTAGTCTCCGCCGAGGCGGTCGATCGAGGTTTCGACAGCGCCGTTGCGCGGTTCGACCACGCCCGCGCCGCGCACCCCGGAGACGCAGCAGACGTTCTGCACCCGTGGCGGCACGGTGCTCTTCAGCCAGCACACCGCGCCGTTGTTGGCGTCGGTCGGATAGTTGAAGCTCCAGGCGCGGCAGCGGCGGTCGCGCTCGCAAGTCAGCGCGCAATCGGCCGGATCGCCCGTCGCCACCGGCGCGTTGAGATAGTCGCCGCCGGGGCGGTCGAAATTGGTCTGCGCCAATGCCGGGCGCGCGACGACCGCGGCCGCAAGGACCGCAAACATCACCACACACGCCCTAAAGAGGCGGCCTATCCCCATGAGATTGCTTTCAAATTCGCGCAGCCCCGCGCGTTTCGCGGGGCGCTCATTTGAACGCCATGAACCTGTACGGCTGATGAACGGCGGCTGCGACACCACCGCCGTCCGCGCGCGCCTCACGCCCGGATTGGGGCCGAGCGGGGATCAGAAGGCGTATTCCTGGTAGGCCGGTTCCACCGAGCCCTTCCAGGGACCGTTGAACTTCTCCAGCATCTCCTCCGCCGGCGAACGGCCGGCCTCGATGATACGCTCGAGCGGTTCGAGGAAGCGGCTCTCGTCGCGTCCGAGATGATCGATCCGGCCGCGCCGCCGCAATCCGGCATGCGACAGGATCAGGCACTCCTTGGCGATCTCGAACAGATAGCGGTCCTTGATCCGCGACTTGAAGCCGAAACGCGGCACGTCGTCACGCAGGGCCTGCCGCTCCGGCGCGGTCCAGTGGCGGACGATGTCCCAGGCGGCATCGAGGCTGTCATTGTCGTAGAGCAGCCCGACCCAGAACGCCGGCAGCGCCGGCAGCCGGCCCCACGGTACGCCGTCGGCGCCGCGCATTTCGAGGTAACGCTTCAACCGCACCTCGGGGAAGATCGTCGAGAGATGATTGGCCCAGTCCGACAAGGTCGGGCGCTCGCCCGGGAAGGCGGCATTCTTGCCGGCGAAGAAATCCCGGAACGAGGAGCCGGAGACGTCGATATATTCCTCGCCGCGCTTGACGAAATACATCGGAACGTCGAGCGCGTAATCGACATAGCGCTCGAAGCCCATGCCGTCCTCGAACGCGAACGGCACCATGCCGCTGCGCGCATTGTCGGTGTCACGCCAGATCTCGGAACGGAACGACAGGAAGCCGTTGGGCTTGCCTTCGGTGAACGGCGAATTGGCGAACAAGGCGGTCGCGATCGGCTGCAGCGCCAGCGACACCCGCAGCTTCTTCACCATGTCGGCTTCGGAGGAGAAGTCGAGATTGGTCTGTACCGTGCAGGTCCGGAACATCATGTCGAGGCCGTATTTGCCGACCTTCGGCATGTAGTTTCGCATGATCTTGTAACGCCCCTTGGGCATCACGGGGATCTGCGCGCGCGACCAGGACGGCGTCATGCCGAGGCCGAGGAAGCCGATGCCGAGCGGGGTTGCGATCTCCCGCACCTGTGCCAGATGCGCCATCAATTCCGACTGGGTCTGATGCACGGTTTCGACCGGCGCGCCCGACAGTTCGAACTGCCCGCCCGGCTCGAGCGAAATCGCGCCGCCGCCGGTGACGTCATAGAGGCCGATGATGTTGCCACGCTCCATGATCGGCTCCCAGCCGAGCAAGAGCTTCATGCCCTCGAGCAGCGCGCCGATGCCCTTGGCGCCTTCATAGGGCACGGGCTGATGGCCCTCGAGCGTGAACGGAGTCTTCTCGTGCTCGGTGCCGATCCGGAATTCGGACTCAGGCTTCACGCCGGCTTCAAGCCACGCCACGAGTTCGTCGCGCGACTGCAGCGGCGTCATGTCGATCTGGTCACGCGCCATAGATAATCCAACTCAAGGGCGCTTCGATCGAAGGCGCGCGGTGGCAGGGACATCCGCGAGCCACAACGGCTGCGGATGATGGAATTAGCAATATCATCGGGCAGGCACGCCGTCTCGCGCAGGCGCAGCCTTGCTGTCAGCCTTGGTCTCGTTCTTGACGTCGCCTTTGGCGTCGCCGCAGGCGCAGCCGAGCCGGTCGAGCAGGCCGCACAGCCTGGTCGCGTCGGCGTCGGACAATTTGGAGCCGACATGCTTGTCGATCGCGGCGGAATAGGCGTTCCACATCCGCTTCTGCAGCTCGCGTCCAGCCTCGGTGATCTCGACGAACTGGCCGCGCTTGTCGATCTTGCATTCGCGGCGGCGGCGAGCCCCTCGTCGACCAGCTTGTCGATCAGCCGCGAGGTCGAATATTGCGGGATCAGCATCTGCCGCTCGAGCTCGACCGGGCGCAGCTCGCCCGACGGCGCGCGGGACAGCTCGATCAAGGCGTCATACCAGGCGAGCGGCGGAAAACCGGCCTTCTTCAAATCCTGCTCGACGCAGTCCAGCACCCGGCTCGGCACCCGCATCAGGCGGATCCAAGCGGCCGTCGCCTCGCTCGATAGCTTGCGTTTCATGGTCTAGCTCATAGGGTCCCGGCACCGACTGTACCGCACTGAATGCATCTGCATCAATCTTGACTATTTCATGCAGGCGCATGTAGGCAATCCCTCTCCGGACGCCAAGAACAAGGGAAGGAATACCCCTATGAAGCTTTATTACACCCCCGGTGCCTGCTCCCTCTCCCCCATATCGCCCTGCTCGAGGCCGGGCTGCCCTACGACCTGGTCAAGGTCGATCTCCGCGCCAAGAAGCTCGAAAACGGCGACGATTTCCTCCAGGTGAACCCCAAGGGCCAGGTGCCGGCGCTGGCGCTGGATACTGGCGAGATGGTCACCGAGGGGCCGATCATCATCCAGATGATCGCCGACAAGGCCGCCGACAAGAAGCTGGCGCCGGCGCGGGACTCCAACGAGCGCTACAAGCTGCTCGAATGGCTGAACTACACCACGACCGAGCTGCACAAGAATCTCGGCCCGATGTTCTCGCCCGTGCTCGCCGACGACGCCAAGGCCTTCTTCAAGGACCGCGCCATGGGCAAGTTCAAATATGTCGAGAGCCAGCTCGCCGGACGCGACTATTTGATGGGCAACCAGTTCACGGTCGCCGACGGCTACCTCTTCACCATGATCATGTGGGCGCAGGATCGGCTCGGCTTCGACTTCTCCGGCCTGCCGAACGTGACCGCCTACAAGGCCCGCGTCGCGGCGCGCCCGAAGGTGCAGGAGGCGCTGAAGAAGGAAGGCCTGCTCAAGGCGGCCTGAGCTCGCTCACAGCGACCGCGATAGAGCCGGGTCGGCCGATCCGGCTCTTTTTTGTTGTGGGTTCGCCGATCCTCTCTCTCGACACCGGAGGCGGAACGTCTCAATTTAACCTGCATTAAAGCGATTAATACTAAGTCGGTGTAGTTCCGGCTGAGGGCGTGGCCGTCCTTGTTCGCGCGATCCAACTGACCGACTATGACCTGCGGCGCGCCCTCCGCTCCAACTGGTCTAAAAATGTGACGATCGCCTTTACCCTTTTATTGACCAGCACCATGGTTGGGCTGGCAACCAGTTTGTACTTTCGGGTTTGGACATTGATGCTGGAGTCGCCGCTGGTCGCGGTGCTCGCGGCGATCGTGCTCCAATCCGACGGTTTCTCCTTTGCCACCGGCGCTCCGATCGTCGTCGCCTGTCTCGCGTTCAACCAGTTCGCCTATCTCGCCGGCGCCTTGCTCTCTCCGGAGACTGACGGCTCAATGGCGGAAGAAATTGACGGCCTGCAGACCGTCGCGGCGAGCACAATATCCGCGGCCAGAACGAGTAGCGCGAGGCCGGCCCATGACGGGCCTTTGCCCCGCAGACGCAGCGGCTTCCGCCACCGCGATGACCGCAAGGAAAACAAGGAATCCTTCGCCGCGATCTCCGCGGCACCTTCCTTGAACGCAGAACTCATCGCACGACACCCTCACGCTGATCGTCGCCCCGGCGATCGACGAGCAAGAGTGATGCCAGCAGCGTGGTGCCAGTGGGGAACGAGCGTGGCGGGACTTTGACGCGCATGACCGTCGCGCAACAGGATCAAGTCGGATCGATGACCGGCTTGATCCTGCGCGAGTTCGCCCCGGAAGTTTACGCCGCCTGCTTCTTCGGCGGGAAGCGGCCGTAGAAGGTTTCGCCCTTGGCGGCCATCTCCTCGAGCAGCTTCGGCGGCGTGAAGCGCGAGCCGTACTTCTTCTCGAAGCTGTGGCAGAGCGCGACGAAGTTCCTGGTGCCCATGAAGTCGATGTAGGACAGCGCGCCGCCGGTGAACGGCGCGAAGCCGAAGCCGAGGATCGAGCCGACATCGGCCTCCCGCACGTCGGTGATGACGTGATCCTCGACGGTGCGCGCGGCCTCCACCGCCTGCACCACCAGGAAGCGCTGCTTCAACTCCTCGACGCTGAGCGTGTCGGGATCGATCTGCTTGGGCTGCAGATTGGCGAGCCCCGGCCACAGGCTCTTCTGGCCCTTGCCCTTCTCGGGATAGTCGTAGAAGCCCTTGCCGTTCTTGCGGCCGAAGCGGCCCTGCTTCTCGACCATCTCGACCATCAGCTTCTTCTGCGCCTGGTCGATCGCGTTGGGGCCGAGATCGGCCTCGGTCGCCTTGGTGATCTTCAGGCCGAGATCGAGCGCGACCTCGTCCTGCAGCGACAGCGGCCCGACCGGCATGCCGGCCATCTTGGCGGTGTTCTCGATCATCGCCGGCGGCACGCCCTCGAGCAGCATCTCGTTGCCCTCGGAGATGTAACGCATCACGCAGCGGTTGGCGAAGAAGCCACGGGAGTCGTTCACCACGATGGGCGTCTTGCCGATCGCGCGGACATAGTCGAGTGCGGTCGCCAGCGCGACGTCGCCGGTGTTCTTGCCGAGGATGATCTCGACCAGCATCATCTTCTCGACCGGCGAGAAGAAGTCGATGCCGATGAACTTGCCCTGGTCCTTGAACTCCTCGGCCAGCGAATTGATCGGCAGGGTCGAGGTGTTGGAGGCGAAGATCGCGCCCGGCTTCAGCAGCGGCTGGGCCTTGGCATAGGTATCCGCCTTGACCTTGCGATCCTCGAACACCGCCTCGATGACGAGGTCGCAGTCCGAGATCACGTTGTAGTCTGATGTGGCCGAGATCCGCGCCAGGATGGCATCGGCCGCGTCCTGCTTCATGCGCCCCTTGGCGATCAGGCCGTCGACCACTGTCTTGGCGTGGCCCTTGCCCTTGTCGGCGCTCTCCTGGTCGCGATCGACCAGCACGACGTCGATGCCGGCCTGCGCCGAGACATAGCCGACACTGGCGCCCATGAAGCCGGCGCCGATCACGGCGAGCTTCTTGACCTTGGTCGGCGGCACGCCCGCCGGGCGGCGGGCGCCCTTGTTCAGTTCCTGCATCGACAGGAACAGCGAACGGATCATCGCCGCCGCTTCCTTCGAGCGCAGCACCTTGGTGAAGTAGCGCGAACTCGACCCGCAGCGCGGCGTCGATCGGCAGCTGCAGGCCCTCATAGACGCAGCTCATGATGGCGCGCGCGGCCGGATAATTGTCGTAGGTCTCGCGGCGATAGATCGCATTGCCGGCCGGGAACATCTGCATGCCCATCTTGGAGAAGACGGGGCCGCCGGGCAGCTTGAAGCCCTTCTCGTCCCACGGCGCGACCGCCTTGCCGCCGCCCTTGATCCAGTCCTTCGCGGCCTTGATCAGGTCGGCTGCCGGCACCACCGCGTGAACCAGGTTGAGTGCCTTGGCGCGGCTCAGACTGACCGCCTCACCCTTGAGCAGCAATTGCATCGCGTCCGCCGGCTGCACAAGACGCGGCACGCGCTGGGTGCCGCCGGCGCCGGGGAACAGGCCGACCTTGATCTCGGGCAGCCCGAGCCGGGTCTTCGGGTTCTCGGCCGCGACGCGGTAGTGGCAGGCCAGCGTGATCTCGAAGCCACCGCCGAGCGCAAGCCCGTTGATCGCGGCGACCCACGGCTTGCCCGAGGTCTCGATCGCGCGGAACGACTGCGACATCTGGCGGCTCTGCTCGAACAGCATCTGGTTCGCGGCTTCCTCGCCCTTCTCCTTGAAGAGCTGCGCGTAAGAGCGGTTCATGCCCTCGAGCATCGAGAGGTCGGCGCCGGCGCAGAACGCCTCCTTCGCCGAGGTGATCACTACGCCCTTGATCGCGGGATCGCCGGTCGTCTGCTTGATGATCTCGCCGATCTCCTGGGTCGAGATCTCGTCGAACACGTTCATCGAGCGATCAGGGATGTCCCAGGTGACGAGCGCAATGCCGTCGGCGTCGACGTCGAACTTGAAATTCTTGTAAGCCATGTTGCTCGCTCCCCTCGCCTCAGACGCGCTCGATGATGGTGGCGGTGCCCATGCCGCCGCCGATGCACAGCGTCACCAGCGCCGTCTCCTTGTTGGTGCGCTCGAGCTCGTCGAGCACGGTGCCGAGGATCATCGCGCCGGTCGCCCCTAACGGATGGCCGAGCGCGATCGCGCCGCCATTGACGTTGATCTTGGCATTGTCGATGTCGAACGCCTGGATGTAGCGCAGCACCACCGAGGCGAAGGCCTCGTTGAGCTCGAACAGGTCGATGTCCGACTTCTTCATGCCGGAGCGCTCGAACAGCTTTTCGGTGACGTCGACCGGGCCGGTCAGCATCATCGCGGGCTCCGAGCCGATATTGGCGAATGCGCGGATTTTCGCCCGCGGCTTCAGGCCATACTTGGCGCCCGCCTCCTTGCTGCCGAGCAGCACGGCGCCGGCGCCGTCGACGATGCCGGAGGAATTGCCGGCGTGATGCACGTAATTGACCTTCTCGACCTCGGGATGCGACTGGATCGCCACCGCGTCGAAGCCGGCCATCGCAGCCATCGCCGCGAATGACGGCTGCAGCTGCGCCAGCGACTGCATCGTCGTGGTCGGGCGCATATGCTCGTCCTTGGCAAGGATGGTCAGGCCGTTGACATCCTTGACCGGCACCACCGACTTACCGAAGCGGCCCTCGTCCCAGGCCTTGGCCGCGCGCTGCTGGCTCTGCACCGCGTAGGCGTCGACGTCATCGCGCGAAAAACCGTATTTGGTCGCGATCAGATCGGCCGAGATGCCCTGCGGCATGAAATAGGCCGGCACCGCCATCGAGGGATCCATCGGCCAGGCGCCGCCGGAGGCACCGATGCCGACGCGGCTCATCGATTCCGCGCCGCCGCCGATCACGAGCTCATGCTGGCCGCTCATGATCTGGGCTGCGGCGAAGTTCACGGCATCGAGGCCGGAGGCGCAGAAGCGGCTGATCTGCACGCCCGGCACCTTCTCGCCGAGGCCGGCGTTCAGCGCGGCGAAGCGGGCGATGTCGGAGCCGGCCTCGCCGACCGGGTCGACCACGCCGAGCACGACGTCGTCGACGGAATCCTCGGGAAGATTGTTGCGTTCCTTGAGCGACTTCAGCGGCACCGTGGCGAGCGCCAGCGCGGTGACCTCGTGCAGCGCGCCATCGGCCTTGCCGCGGCCGCGCGGGGTACGAACGTGATCGTAGATGTATGCCTCAGGCATGACGCCCTCCTTGATATGAGGATTATAATATATACGGAAGGACACGCCGCCGCAGCAGTGCGGCGGCAATTTTCAAGGCTTTCTTGTTTGACGCGTTTTCTTCACGCGAACCGGTCTCCACTTCGCTGGAAAACGCTTCAGAACGCTTCCGCGGCCAATTCCATCGTGGTGGCGCTGCCGCTCTGGATCCGGGCCAGATGCACGGCGGTCTCCGGCAGCAGCTTCTCCATGAAGAAGCGACCGGTCACGAGCTTGGTGTTGAGGTACGGCGTGGTGCCGGCGGCGGCCTTGTCCTGCGCCACCTTGGCCATCCTCGCCCACATGTAGCCGAGCGCGACCAGGCCGAACAATTTCATGTAGTCGGTCGCGGCGGCGCCGGCATTGTCGGGCTTGGCCAGCGCGTTCTGCATCAGCCAGCCGGTGGCCTGCTGCAGATGGCCGAGCGCGGTGGAGAGCGGGGTGATGAACGGCTTCATCGCCTCGTCGGCACCATGCTCCTTGGCGAAAGCGCCGACCTCGCCGAAGAACGCCATCGCGGCACGGCCGCCGTCGCGCGGCAGCTTGCGGCCGACCAGGTCGAGCGCCTGGATGCCGTTGGCGCCTTCATAGATCATCGCGATGCGCGCATCGCGCACGAACTGCTCCATGCCGTGCTCGGCGATGTAGCCGTGGCCGCCGAACATCTGCTGCGCCGAGACCGTGTTGGCGAACCCGGTGTCGGTCAGGACGCCCTTCAGCACCGGCGTCATCAGGCCCATGTGATCGTCGGCAGCCTGGCGATCTCCAGCGTCGTTGGAGCGGTGCGCGACGTCGCTCTTCAGCGCGGTCCACACCACCATGGCGCGCGCCGCCTCGTTGAAGGCGCGGATGGTGAGCAGCGTGCGGCGCACGTCGGGATGCACGATGATCGGATCGGCCGGCTTCTCGGGTTCCTTCACGCCGGTCAGCGAGCGGCCCTGCAGGCGCTCGCGGGCATAGGCGACCGCGTTCTGATAGGCGACCTCGGACTGCGCGAGGCCCTGCACGGCGACGCCGAGGCGAGCCTCGTTCATCATCACGAACATGCCCTGCATGCCCTTGTTCTCTTCGCCGATCAGCCAGCCGGTGGCGTTGTCGTAGTTCATCACACAGGTGGAATTGCCGTGGATGCCCATCTTGTGCTCGATCGAGCCGCAGCTGACGCCGTTGCGCTGCCCGAGCGAGCCGTCGGCATTGACCAGCACCTTCGGCACCACGAACAGCGAGACGCCCTTGATGCCGGCCGGCGCGCCTTCGATGCGCGCCAGCACCAGATGGATGATGTTCTCGGTGAGGTCGTGCTCGCCGGCGGAGATGAAGATCTTGGTGCCCGTGATCTTGAAGCTGCCGTCGGCCTGGCGCACCGCCTTGGTGCGGAGCAGGCCGAGATCGGTGCCGCACTGCGGCTCGGTCAGGTTCATGGTGCCGGTCCACTGGCCGGCGACCATCTTCGGCACATAGGTCTGCTTCTGCTCGGGGGTGCCGTGCACCAGCAGCGCCGCGGTCGCGCCCATGGTCAGCCCGCCATACATCGAGAACGCCATGTTGGCGGAGATCTGAAATTCGTTGACCGCCTGCGAGAGCGTCACCGGCAGGCCCTGGCCGCCGAATTCCGTCGGCGCCGAGAGGCCGAGCCAGCCGCCTTCGGCGACCTGCTTGAAGGCATCCTTGAAGCCCTTCGGCGTGGTGACGCTGCCGTCGTCTTTGCGCTTGCAGCCTTCGAGATCGCCTGTGCGATTGAGCGGCTGCAGCACCTCTTCGCTGAGCTTGGCGGCCTCGCCGAGGATCGCCTCGCGCACATCGGCCGAGGCATCGGTGAAGCCGGGAAGATTGCCGTAACGGTCGATCTGGAAAACGTCGTTGAGCAGGAAGCTGACGTCTTCGACGGGGGCTTTGTAGGTTGGCATGCTGGTCTCCCGGCTGGCACGTAACCGCATATGCGACGAACGCTGCGCAGCGTGTCCTTGGGTTGTTGGAGCGGACCTTATCCGGTTCCGGAGGTCCGCGGCAGATGCTATCGCGACTAAAGCGCGATGAGATTGGGTTGAAACGTCATCGCGCTTTAGCTCTTTGTTTGAGCGTGATCTTTTCGGAAAACCGCTTCGCACTTTTCCGGATCATGCTTTACGATTGCGACGTTGCGCCGCTTTGCTTCATCAACTCCTCGCCCATCATCCGATGCAGCAGGTTGATCGCCTTGAGTGGACGCACCATCACCTTGAAATGCGTGATCCGGCCGTCACCATCGAATGTGATGATGTCGACGCCATTGAGCTTGATGCCGTCGATCTCGTTCTCGAATTCGAGCACCGCGCCGGTGTCGTTCTGCCACTCGCCGAGATACCTAAAGGTCGGGCCGCCGAGCACCTTGGCGGCGCTGGTGAGATATTTGAAGGTGATGTCGCGGCCGCGCTGCGGCGTGTGCACGACCGGGCTTTCGAACACCGCGTCGGGATGCAGCAGGTCCCACAGAGCGGCGGTGTCGTGGGACTTCATGTAGGCGTACCACTTGTCGAGGCCCGGCTTGCTCATTCGGACGTCTCCTGCGGCGGGTTAAAGAAGCCTGAACATCGGCCGCGCGCGACAGGGCGGCACGCCGATCACCATATGCATATTGACGCATATGCACACTAACGCATAAAGTCAAGCGAACTTCAGAATGGCCTTTTGGGGAACTGAGATGGAGGTGGGCGTTGGCACTCGGTGACGCAATCCTCGCATGCCTCACGGAACGTCCGATGACGGGCTATGAGCTCGCCAAGACGTTCGATGCATCGATCGGCTTCTTCTGGAAGGCCGACCACCAGCAGATCTACCGGGAGCTCTCGCGGCTGCGCGACAAGGGCCATGTCCACGGCCGCGAGGTGGTGCAGTCCGGCAAGCCCAACAAGCTGGTCTATACCCTGACCGCCGAAGGCCGCGCGGCGCTGAAGCACTGGGCGGCGCGGCCGAGCGTTCCGCCCTCGATCAAGGACGACCTTCTGGTCCGGCTCTATGCGCTCGACTGCGTCGACATCGAACCGCTGCGCAACGACCTGATGGCGCGGCTGGAGCATCACCGCGATCGCTATGAGCGCTACGAGCGCCTGCTCAACAAGCGCTTTCCCGGCGGCACCGCGCCACCGGCCGACGTCGGCAAGATGCTCAGCCTGCGCCTCGGCATGCGTCATGAGCGCATGGTGGTGGAATGGTGCGGGGAGGCGCTCGACGCGCTCTCGGCGATGTCCGGCCGCAGCAACGTGCGGCCGCTCGACGACGGCAAGCGCGAAAGCAACGGCTAGGCAGCCACCTCCCCTTGAAAGGGGGAGGTCGCTTTGCTCGGCAGAGCAAAGCGGGTGGGGATCCGCTCGCTCCACATACAGCGTCGTCCGCAGCAAACCCCCATCCCGACCCCCACCCTTTCAGGGGAAGGAGAAGTTTGGCGGCGACACAAGTCGCTGTCCTGATCCGGCGCAACAGGTTCCCGGATTCCCTGAACTTTAGCGCCCGTCGGCCGCATTCCTTAACCCGTTATTTACCGTGACGGGAAAAAGTCAGCAGCTGAGGCAGACGCCCGGCGCAGAATTCGATTGTCTCTTAACGGGAATGCGCGGGGAGGCTGCGGGCGCAGGGTGTAGCGCCGGAGTCGGGACCGGACGGAATCATGAATTCGCGCGTATCGTGGAGTGTTGACGGCATCGATCCCTCCGTCCGCGACAGGGCCGAGGCGGCTGCGCGCCGCGCCGGGATGTCGCTGAACGACTGGCTCAACTCCACCGTCGGTGAACCGAGCCCGCCGGATTGGCGCATGGAGCAACGGCAGCCGATGCCGAGCCGGGAAAGCCGCGAGGTCGCCGATATCCACCAGCGGCTCGACGCCATCACCCGCCAGATCGAACAGATTGCAAAGCCTCTGACGCGCGCCGAAGCGGTGCGCGCCGAAGTGCCGCGCGGCCAGCCCGCCGTCGCGCGGCAGCTGAACGACGCGATTTCGCGCCTCGATGCCCGGCTGTCGCAGATTTCGCGGCCACAGCCGGCGCGCGAGCCGCAGCCACAGCCGATGCGCGAATCGCAGATGCAGCGCGAGCCGCAGATGCATGACCGGCAACTGGAGGAGAGGCTGCGCCAGGCGGAGGCGGTCGAGCGCGCCGCAGCCCAGGTCTATCGTCCCTCGCCGCCACTGAGCCCGGCCTCGTTCGATTTCGCGATCGCGGAGATCGCCGCGCGCCAGAACGAGCTCGACGTATCAGCGCAACGCCAGATGCCGCCGCGCGGCGCGGCGCCGATGCCGCAATCGGCGCCGCCGATGGCCGCCTATGCGCCACCGCCGCCGGCCGGGCCCGACTTCTCCTCGCTCGAGCGTCAGCTGCTCAAGATCACGAGCCAGATCGAGGCGCTGCAGCGGCCCGACCATATTGAGCAGTCGATCGCGGCCTTCCGCGGCGAGCTTGCGGAAATCCGCCAGGCGATCACCGAGGCGATGCCGCGCCGGGCGATCGAGTCGATCGAGAACGAGATCCGCTCGCTGCATCACCGGATCGACGAGCTCCGCCAGGAGGGCCGCAACGGCCAGGGCCAAGCGATCGCCGGCATCGAACGCGCGCTGTCGGAGATCCGCGAGTCGCTGCGCACGCTCACGCCCGCCGAGCAGCTCACCGGCTACGACGAGGCAATCCGCAATCTCGGCGCCAAGCTCGACATGATCCTGCGCGCCAACGACGATCCGTCGACGGTGCATCAGCTCGAGAGCGCGATCGCCGCGCTGCGCGCCATCGTCTCCAACGTCGCCTCCAACGACGCGCTGCTGCAGCTCTCCGGGGACGTGCATGCGCTGGCCGCGAAGGTCGACCAGCTGTCGCAGATGTCGCGCGCCGAGAGCCATGGCGATGCCTTCGCCGGGATCGAGCAACGCATTGCCGCATTGGCCTCGACGCTGGAGACCCGCGAGCGGCCGGCCGGCTACGACAACACCGATGCCATCGAAGGCGCCCTGCGCTCGCTGTCGGAGCGGATCGACCGTCTGCAGGTCGGCAACGACAGTTCGTCGGCATTCACCCATCTCGAGCAGCGCGTCTCGTATCTGCTCGAGCGCCTGGAGTCCGCCGACCAGCGCTCCGGCAATCTCGGCCGGGTCGAGGAAGCGCTGCATGACATCATGCGGCACCTCGAGGCGCAGCACGCCCACATCGCCTCGCTCGCCGACGCCGCCCGCAACGTCAACACCTCCTCGCCGCAGCCGATGATGGACAGCGGCATCGTCGACATGGTGAAGCGCGAGCTGTCCGACATCCGCTTCAGCCAGTCGGAGACCGACCGCCGCACCCAGGATTCGCTGGAGACCGTTCACAACACGCTCGGCCATGTCGTCGATCGTCTCGCGATGATCGAGAACGATCTGCGTACGGTGCGCACCGCGCCGCCTGCTCCCGCGCCGGCCGAACCGCGGATGGAAGCTCCGCGGATGGAAATGCCGCGCGCGGCGATGTCGCAGCCGGTCGCGCAGCCCAAAGCTGAAGCGTACAAGCCTGAATCGTACAGGCCCGAATTGCCCAATCCTGCGCTGGCGCAGGAGCACTTCATGTCCGCGCCGCGCGAATTCCATGCCGCGCAGCCGGTCGAGAGCGCGCCGCCGCCGCCACTGCCGCCGCGCGCGATCAGCGAGATCCTCGAGCCGCATGCGGCGTCCGCACGCGCCGCGATCGCGCCGGACCTGCCACCGGATCATCCGCTCGAACCGGGCACACGCCCCTCCGGCCGCGTCGCTTCGCCGTCGGAGCGGATCGCGGATTCCGAGCGCGCGATCTCTGATCTTCCCGCCGGCAAGAAGGAGCCGGTCTCGACATCGAGCTTCATCGCCGCCGCGCGCCGCGCCGCGCAGGCCGCTGCCGCGCAACCCGTCAACGAGAAGGCGGCGCGCGCCGCGAGCAAGGCTGCAGCCAAGGCCAAGGAGAAGGCCGACAAGGCCGCGAAGGCGGCTGCCGCCAAGGCCGGCACGGCCGCGGCCGGCGCGACGGCGACTGGCGCGCCGGAGGCGCAGCCTTCGACCATCACCTCCAAGATCCGTTCGCTGCTGGTCGGCGCGAGCGTGGTCGTGATCCTGCTCTCGACCGCCAAGATGGCGATGAATCTGCTCGACACCAGCTCCACGCCGCAGGTGCCGGCGATCGAGCACAGCGAGCCGGCCACGCCGCCCATGCAGCCGCCTGCCGAGAATTCCGTCGCGCCCGCCCCGGCTGCGCCGTCCGGCGTGCCCGGACCGTCAGTGCCCGGGCCGTCGATGACCTCGCCGACCCCGCTCGGCCGCCAGTCCAACAATACTCCGGCGCCGAACACGCTCGACAGCGCGCAGGTGACGATCCCGCCGGCAATCGCACCCGCACCCGCCGCCGCGCCTGAGCCGACCGCCGCGCCAACAGCCGCCGCCAACGACGTCACCGGCACGATTCCGACCGCACCGCCGCTCGGCGGCAAGCTCGCCATGGTCCAAATCCCGGCGGGCGAGAAACTGCCCGACGCAATCGGTGGTCCGGCGCTGCGCAGCGCCGCGATCAAGGGCGATGCGGCCGCGGCCTATGAAGTCGGCGTCCGCTTTGCCGAGGGCAAGGGCGTGACCGCCAATGTCGACGAAGCCGCCAAATGGTATGGCCGCGCGGCGCAGGCCGGCGTGGTGCCCGCGATGTTCCGGCTCGGCACCTTCTACGAGAAGGGCCTCAGCGTGAAGCGCGACTTCGATGTGGCGCGACGCTACTACGTGCAGGCCGCCGAGCGCGGCAACGCCAAGGCGATGCACAATCTCGCCGTGCTCGACGCCGATGGCGGCGGCAAGGGCGCCGACTACAAGAGCGCCGCGCAATGGTTCCGCAAGGCGGCCGATCGCGGCGTTGCCGACAGCCAGGTCAATCTCGGCATCCTCTATGCCCGCGGCATCGGTGTCGAACAGAACCTCGCCGAGTTCCTTCAAGTGGTTCAGCCTCGCGGCCGCGCAGGGCGACGCCGACGCCGGCCACAAGCGCGACGATATTGCCAAGCGGCTCGACCCGCAGTCGCTGGCCGCAGCGAAGCTGGCGATCCAGACCTTCACCGCCGAGCCGCAGCCGAGCGATGCGGTCAACGTGCCGGCGCCTGCCGGCGGCTGGGACGGCGCGGCCGCGCAGCCCGCCGCGGCGAAGCCGGTCAAGCAACCCTCGAAGCGGACCGCGGCGCTCGCCGCTCCAGCTCACTAGGTTCGAGACGGCTGCGGCGCCCTGACGGCGCCGCTGTCCTATACCTCCGGCCTTCGGCCGTGTAGACAGGCGCGCAGTTCCGCGCCGTCGGGGCGCGCGTTCCGGAGGGTCAGGCTTGTCTGTCGACGATCGCCAGGATGATGGAACGGGCCACCGTTCGTCGCCGACAGGTCCCCGCGTTGCGCCGCCGCGGCAGGCGCCGTCTCCATTCGCCCCGCGCCCCTCGGCCTCGCCTCCGCCGACGCCGCAACGGAACGCGGCATCGCCGCCCCGCGCCTTCCGGTTCTCGCTCTGGTCCATCATCATCTTCGTGCTGCTGCTGTCGAGCGTCGCCATCCAGGCTTACCGGGACCTGTCGACGCCGGGCGCCTGGGACTTCTGGCGCGAGACCTACATCGCGGCCAGCATGACGTCCGCGGTGATTCCCGACGTCGACATCGACGGATCGGGCCGCGGCCGGCGGGCGCTTGCGATCAGCGGCAAGATCGGCTCGGCCAGCGCGAGCTGGTTCCGCGACCGGCTCAGCGAGGCGCGTCTCGCACCAGGCGACGTCGTGCTGCTGTCGTCGCCGGGCGGCGCGCTGAACCAGGCCGCGATCATGGGCGAGGTCATCCGCACGCGCGGGCTCGTCACCGCGGTCGCCACATCAGATGCCTCGGGCAAGCTCCGCCCCGCGTCCTGCGCCAGCGCTTGCGTCCTGGTCTATGCCGGCGGCCAGACCCGCTATGGCATCGCGGGCTCGCGGCTCGGCGTGCATCGCTTCACGACGAGCACGCCGGTCAGCGATCCCCTCGCCGAGGCACAACGCATCCAGGGCATGGTGCTGGGCTACATGACCAAGATGGGCGTCTCCTCCGCGATCGTCGAGGCGATGTCGCAAACCTCCGATATCCGCTGGCTAAACCCGAAAGAAGCGCTCGCGCTGAACCTGATCACCAAGCCTGTCGATCGGCCGTGAGGCGCCACCGGCGCCATTAATCTGAATTATCAACCACGTCCGCAGACGGCGGCCGAGTGCGGCGAAAAATGCCCCCGGGAGCGGATTCTTAGTCCCTCCCCCCGCCGAATTCGGTTATGCAAGAACGCGGCAATCGACCCGCGTTCGCCTGCGTCTTGCGCGCCGACCGGATTCGTTCAGCCGGAGAATGCCCGACCAGAACGACATCACGCCGTGATGCGGCCTTGTGCCGAGTTCGCGGCGAACCGACAAGAAGCGACGCGCGTGCAGCTCTATCTCCCGATCGCCGACATTCCGGTCAATGTCTTCCTCATCCTGGCGATGGGCGCGGCGGTTGGATTCGTCTCCGGCATGTTCGGCATCGGCGGCGGCTTCCTGATGACGCCGCTGCTGATCTTCGTCGGCATCGCGCCCGCGGTCGCGGTCGCCTCCGTCGCCAGCCACATCGCGGCCTCCTCGTTCTCCGGTGCCATTTCCTATTGGCGCAGACGCGCGATCGATCCGCTGCTGGCGGCGGTGCTGCTGGTCGGAGGCACGCTCGGCACCACGTTCGGGGTGTGGACCTTCACCTTCCTGCGCTCGCTCGGCCAGCTCGACCTGATGATCGCGCTGTCCTACGTCATCCTGCTGACAACGGTCGGTGGGCTGATGTTCTGGGAAGGTTTGCGCGCGATGCTGCGCGTCCGCCGCGGCGGTCCGATCGCGCTGCGCAAGCCCGGCAGCCATGGCTGGATCCACGGCCTGCCCCTGAAGCTGCGCTTCAAGCGCTCCAAGATCTATCTCTCCGTCATCCCGGTCGTCGTGGTCGGACTCGCGATCGGCTTCATCGGCGCGGTGATGGGAATCGGCGGCGGCTTCATCCTGGTGCCGCTGATGATCTATGTGCTGCGGGTGCCGACCTCGACCGTGATCGGCACCTCGATGGTGCTCACCCTCGTCACCATGGTGTTCGCAACCATGCTGCACGCGGTGACCAACCATCTGGTCGACGCCGTGCTGGCGCTGATCCTGATGGTCGGCGGCGTCACCGGCGCGCAGTTCGGCGCCCGCGCCGGGCAGAAGATCCGCGGCGAGCATCTGCGCCTGCTGCTCGGCCTGCTGGTGCTCGCGGTCGGCATCCGCTTTGCGGTGGAGCTGGTGATCCGGCCGCAGGACCTCTACAGCATCCGCGAAACCGGCGGAGCCCCGCCATGAGGCTGCGCGCGGCGCTCGCGATCATCGGTCTCGCCGCCGCCAGCCTGGCGGCCGCGCCCGCTCATGCCGAGCGGCTGATCGTGTCGGTCTCCAACCACCGCGTCACGGTGACGCCGAACTATTCCGGCGGCGAACTCGTGCTGTTCGGCTCGGTCGAGAAGGACGACAAGACGCCGGCCAATCGCAACAATTACGATCTCGTCGTCACGGTGTCCGGCCCGCGCGCCGACATGGTGACGCGGCGCAAGGAGCGCAAGTTCGGCATCTGGATCAACACCGACTCGCGCCAGTTCCTGCAAGTGCCGGGCTATCTCGCGCTGTTCTCGAATCGCCCGTTCGACCAGATCGCCTCGCCCGAGGTGCAGCGGCGGCAGCAGCTCGGGCTCAACAACGTGCTGCTGATGCCAGCGGGTCGGCCCCGACTATGCCGACGTGGTGCCGAACGACCCGTTCCGCAGCGCCTTCGTGCGGCTGCGCTCCGAGCACGGGCTGTACCGTGAGGCGACCTCGGCGGTGACCTTCCTGACCCCGACCCTGTTCCGCACCGGCATTCCGCTGCCGGCGGAGGTGCCGATCGGCACCTACAATGTCGAGATCAAGCTGTTTTCCGACGGCGCGCTGGTGACCAAGGCCGAGACCGCATTCGAGATCGTCAAGGTCGGCTTCGAGCAATTCGTCGCCACCACCGCGCGGCATAACGGCCTTGTCTACGGCCTGATCACCGCGTTCATGGCGCTGATGACCGGCTGGATGGCCTCGATCGTGTTCCGCAAGGATTGATCTAGCCAGCCCTGCTTTGCAATGCGCTTTCGAACGCGTCGCTGAGGATCGAGAGGCCAAGATCGATCTCGTCGTCGCTGATCGTCAGCGGCGGGGCGATGCGGAATACGCTGCCCATGCCGGGCAACTGAACGATGTTGGTGCTCAGTCCAAGCTGCATGCAGCGCTGAGAGACACGCGTTCCGAGCGCTTCGTCAGGCTCCTTGCTGTAACGGTCGCGCACGATCTCGATGCCCTGCATCAGCCCCCTGCCGCGCACGTCACCGATGCATTCGAACCGGTTCTGGAGTGCGAGGAGCCCATCCCTCAGCCGCGCGCCCGCTATCCTGGCGCGCTCGACCAATCTGTCGCGAAGGATGATCTTGATGACCTTCAGCCCGACCGCGGCCGGCATCGGGTCCGACACATGCGTCGTGTAGAACAGGAAACCGCGTTCGTGACACCGCTCTTCGATCTCGGCGGAGGTGATGACCGCAGCCAGAGGCAGCCCGGCACCGAGCGTCTTCGACAAGGTCAGGATATCAGGCACGACGCCGTCGCGCTCGAAAGCGAACATGGCGCCGGTTCTGCCGAGGCCGGTCTGTGCCTCGTCGACGATCAGCAGCATGCCGCGTGCCCGGCACAGATCCTTCAGCGCGGCAAGGTAGCCTTCGGGCAGATCGATCAGCCCGCCGGAGCTGAGGATCGGCTCGGCGATCATGCAGGCGAGCGAGCCGGTCGATTGGCGATCGATCAGATCGAAGGCGTAAGTCAGCTCGGCCCGCCAATCGGCCGCGTTGCCGAAGCGCGGGCGATAGGGGTTCGGCGTCGGGATCGCGAGCGAGCCGACCGGCGCGGGACCATAACCCTTGCGGCCGGCCGAATAGGTCGTTCCGGCCGCACCAGACGTCATGCCGTGCCAGGACTGCGCAAACGCGACGGTCTCGAAGCCGCCGGTGGCGAGCTTGGCCATCTTGATGGCCGCCTCGTTCGACTCGCCGCCGGTGCTGAGCAGCATGACGCGATCAAGCCCCGGCGGCAGCAGGCCCGCGAGCTGTTCGGCCAGCGCGACGACCGGGCGCGTCAGCATGCCACTGAAGAGATGGTCGAGCCGTTCGGCATGCTCGCTGATGGTCTGGACGATCTCCGGGTGACCATGACCGAGCACGGCACTCATCTGCCCGGACGTGAAATCCAGGATGGCCCGGCCGTCGGCGTCATAGACGAAGGACCCGGAGGCGCGCTCGATGATGACGGGAGCGAACGTCCCGCCATAGCGAATGAGGTGCCGCCGCGCGCGATCCCAAAAGGATTTGTCGTCATTTCCGGCCATGCCCGCTCCTTGCTGCTCGGTTGCAGCGATCAAAGAACCCTCGCACCACATCTTATGCGCGCGCGAGGGCAATGACATTGCGATTTGAGATGCATTTCAGCCCTTCTTCTGCAAACAATTGCGCAAAAGATGGAGAATGCGAAAGAAATGGGAACCGCGATCGTGATTGACGAGATCGACCGAAAAATCCTCGAACGTGCTGCAGGTCGAGGGGCGGATCACGAATCTCGAGCTGGCCGAGCGGATCGGCCTCTCGTCCGCCCCCTGCATGCGACGCGTTCGCACGCTCGAAGAGGCCGGCGTCATCAATTCCTATGTGGCGCTGGTGGACCCGACGCGGGTTGGACTCGGATTCGACGTGATCGTCGAGGTCCGTCTCAAGCAACAGAACAGGGAATCCTTCACGCGCTTCGAGCGGAAGGTGATCGACCTTCCGGAGGTCGTCGAATGTTGCATGATTGCCGGCGATTGGGATTACTCGCTACGGATCGTGTCCTCGGACCTCGCGCGCTACCAATCGTTCATCCTCGACCGCCTTATGCATCCGGATAGCGACGTCGCGAGCTACCGCACGACGATCATCCTGCGAAAGGTCAAATCGACGACCAAGATCGATAGCTCGCTGTTCGGCGAGGGTTGAGGAGTTCGAACAAGCTACAGCAGGAAGCCGATCCCCATCGCGATCACGCTGAGCGCCATCGCGCCGGTCGAGAGCCAGCCGAGCCAGTACAGCCATCCGCGGACCACAAAGCGGTCCATGATGTCCCGGCGGCGGGCCATGAACATCAGCAGCACCATCACGGGCACCGCGAGCACGCCGTTGACGACCGCACTCCAGTACAACGCCGCGATCGGATCGATCGGCGTGAAGTTGAGCGCGATGCCGATGCCGCCCGACAGCGCCAGCACCGAATAGAACGCGATCGCCTCCTTCGGCCTGCGCGTCAGCCCAACCCGCCATCGCCGGCCCTCGCCGACCGCATAAGCCGTCGCACCCGCGAGCACCGGAATCGCCAGAAGGCCGGTGCCGACGATGCCGAGCGCGAAGATCACCTCGGCAAACGGCCCGGCGATCGGGCGCAGCGCCTCGGCGGCCTGCGCCGAGGTCTGGATGTCGGTCTTGCCGGTGGCGTGCAGCGATGCGGCGGCGGTGACGATGATCGACAATGCGATCAGGTTCGAAAACGCCATGCCGGTGATGGTATCGGCGCGGATGCGCGAGAATTCGTGCTGGGCGCCGTAATGCCGTTCGATCAGCGGATGCTTGGTGGCGTCGACCCGCTGCTCCTCCGCCTCCTGCGAGGCCTGCCAGAAGAACAGATAGGGCGAGATCGTGGTGCCGAGGATCGCAACGATGGTCGTGAAATAGTCGGCGCTCCAGCTGATGCGCGGCAGCAGCACGCCGGCCAGGGCCTCCATCCACGACACCTTGGCAAAGGCGAGCGCCGCGACATAGGCGAACAGGCTGAGCGTCAGCCATTTCAGGATCGTGACGTAGCGCCGGTAGTTCATGAAGATCTGCGCGGCCACCGAGGTCACGCCGAACAGCACCACATAGAGAATGGCCGGACCGCCGATCAGAAGCTTTGTGGCATCGGCCATGGCCGAGAGGTCGGCCGCGATATTGATGGTGTTGGCCATCGACAGCAGCGTCACCACGACGGCGAGCAGCCAGCCTGGATAATGCCGGCATACATTACCCGCGATGCCATGCCCGGTGACGCGGCCGACCCGCGCCGAGATCTCCTGGATCGCGCTCATCAGCGGAAACGTAAGCAGCATGGTCCAGCCGATGCCGTAGCCGAGTTGCGCGCCGGCCTGGCTGTAGGTGCCGATCCCCGAAGGGTCGTCGTCGGAAGCGCCGGTGATCAGCCCGGGTCCGAGCGTCTTCAGGACGCGGCTGAAACTGAACGGCTGGCGCCGGGGCTTCGCCGCCGGCGCATCGTCATGTTTGTCGTCTGGTGGGATCGTCCCTTGCCGCGTCATGTCCGGTTCCAGCCGTCTGACAACGAGCCGGATACCGGCAAGGTTCCTGGGACGAAACCTACGGCTCGATGACCGTGGCGATGCCGGGCTCGAGGATGCGCAGACGGCGGCCGAAGCCGAGCGTATCGAAGCTCGCGCGCAGGTCGCTCGCGCTCTGCCGGAAATGCGCCCAGCCGTCGGTATGAACCGGCACGATCACCGCGTCCGCAAAGGTGTGCGCGGTTTCGATCGCGTCATTGGTGTCCATGGTGAGATGGAAGGGGCCGCGGGTTTGCGCGGCGCCGGCGAACGGCAGCACCACGCCGCAGTCGAAACGCCGCGCGACCTCGGCGACGCCGTCGAACCATGTTGTGTCGCCGCTGACATAGACCGGACGGCCGGGCTTCGCCGGCTCGACCACGAAACCGATGACGTCGCCGGACAACGGCTCGATCCCGGCCGGCCCGTGCCGCGCCGGCGTCGCGGTGATGGTGAGCGTCCGGCCGCCCTTCTGCAACTCGGTCGAGGCCCAGGGCGCAAAGCCCTCGGCGTTGCCGCCGAGCCGCCTGGCGCCGGCCTCCGTCGTCAGCACGCGCTTCGCGCCTTTAAGGAAATCCCGGCCAGAATGGTCGAGATTGTCGGAATGCTGGTCGTGGCTCAGCAGCACCGCATCGATCGCGCCGACATCGCGCACGCCGAGCGCGGGACCTGTCAACTTCTCCAGTTTCACATGCGGCAATTGATACTCGCCGGGCGCATCGAAGGTCGGATCGGTGAGCAGGCGGAACCCGTCGATCTCGATCAGGGCGGTGGGACCTCCGATCAGCGTGATGGTGATGCTCACGTCATACTCCTGTTGGCCGCGGCGGCTGCGGGGCGGGTCACCAGGTAAATGCCGAGCGCCACCGGAACGATCCCGAGCAGGTCGCGAAATTCGACATGCTCGCCGAGCACGAAATAGGCGAACAGCATGCCGAGCGGCGGCATCAGGAAGTGATAGGCGCTTGCGGCGGTCGCACCACACACTTTCAGGAGATGAAACCAGAGCAGATAGGCGAGGATCGAGCCGCCGAGCACGAGGAAGGTGAAGGCGCCGGCAAGCCGCATGCTGGGCACGATGTCGCTGACACTGGAGAGTGTGAAGGCGAACGGCATCACCGCAAGACCGCCGGCCATGTTCTGGATGCCGTTGCCGATCCACAGGCTGCCCTTCGGTGCCAGCAGCTTGAACAGCACGGTGCCGGCGACGATCGAGGCGAGCGAGGCCAGCGTGAACAAGATGCCATGCGGGCTGTCCGATCCGACCGACATGCGATGCCAGACGATGAAGGCGACGCCGACGATGCCGAGCACGAGACCAATCACCTTGCGCGAGGTCATGCTCTCACCGAGGAACAGCGCCGCCAGCATGGCGGTGAACACCGGATTGGCCGAGACGATCAGCGCGCCAAGTCCGGCGGAGACGCTCTTCAGGCCGGTATAGCCGAGGCCGAGATAGAGCGCGTTGTTGGCGACGCCGAGCACGGCGAACACCGCCGCATCGCGCCAGGTGAGATCCCATTGGTCGCGGCGCAGCCAGGAGATGGCGAGGATCAAGACCCCGGCGAGCGAAAACCGCGCGGCGAGCAGGATCAGCGGCGGGCAGTCGGTGACGCCGATTTTGCCGGCCACGAACGCGTAGCTCCAGAGCAGGCAGAACAGGGCAATCAGCAGCGGCAGGGTGTTGAAGCGGGCGCGGGGGCGGCCATCGAGGTAGCGGCGGACATGGGCGAATTCTCCTTCGGCCATGATCTAGGCCGGCGCCTTGATATTTGGAAATTAAATGATAGACTGGCGTGTAGTGGATTTACAAATGGAGGCTGCGATGCTCGACCTGGAGCTGTTGCGCAGTTTCGTCTCGGTGGTCGATGCCGGCGGCTTCACCCGCGCCGGAGAGCGCGTCCACCGCACGCAGTCGACGGTGAGCCAGCAGATCAAGCGCCTGGAGGAGGATGTCGGCCAGCCGCTATTGATCCGTAGCGGCAAGGACGTCACCCCGACGGAAGCCGGCGAGCGGCTGTTGACCTATGCGCGGCGGCTATTGTCGCTCGCCGAAGAGGCCCGCGACGTGCTCTCGCGCCCCGGCAGCGAAGGCGCGATCCGGATCGGCATCACCGAGGATTTTGCCGCCTATCGGCTGACAAAGCTGCTCGCGACCTTTGCGCGCAGCCATCCGAATTCTGCGGCTCGACGTGCGCTCCGGGCAGAGCCTGTTCCTGTACCGTGATCTCGAACGCGGCGATCTCGATCTCGCGCTGATCAAGCGCGCCGCCAATGAGAAGGGCGGCATCGCGGTCTGGCCGGAACGGGTGCACTGGGTCACCAGCAAGAGCCACCCGCGCGATACGACTGCCGGCTCGGTTCCGCTGATCGGTTTCGCCTCCGGCTGTCTCTACCGCGCCCGCGCCATCCATGCGCTGGAGAGCGCCGGCCGCAACTGGCACATGGCCTACACCTCCTCCAGCCTCGCCGGCATCCAGGCCGCGGTCGCCGCGGGCCTCGGGCTCAGCATTTTGTCGGAAATGTCGATCCAGCCCGAGCATCGCGTGCTGACAGCAAAGGACGGCTTTGCGCCGATCGACCGCACCGAGGTCGCTCTCGTCGCCGCCCCCGAAGCCAGCCCCGCGACATTGCGGCTGGCGGACAGGCTCGCGGAGTATTGCGAAAGCGTGCAGGCGAAGGCGGCGTAGGGCGAAGTCGCGCCGCTACTCCGCTGTCGTCCCTGCGAAATCAGGGACCCATAACCACAGGGGCTGTGTTGCTGAAGCAAGCTGTGGCCCAATCGTCGCACAACAACGACGATCGGTGGTTATGGGTCCCGGGTCGCGCTTCGCTTGCCCGGGACGACACCGAGAAATGATGGCAGATTGGAGCAGCTGGTCGGCGATCGCTAATAACACCGTGACGCGACGAACGCGTGGACGCGGTTGTCGCCGAGCACATGGGCCATGAAGCCGGGCGATCCGAAGATCCGTGTGAACGCGTCATCGCGGATGCTCAGGCCGCCGGTGTAGGCGCCGAACGCCGGCATCACCGCGCGCTCGCCGTCACAGGCGAAGCAGCGGCGCTCGATCGAGCGGCCGCGGGTCGGTACTCGCGCCTTGGGATGCAGGTGCCCGGCGATCTCGCCGGCTGCGCCGGTCGGCTCATGGCGGAACACGATCGGACCGATGGCGACCTCGGTCGCCACCACGCCGCCGAGATCGGACGGCAGCGCCGGATCGTGATTGCCCGAGATCCAGATCCAGTTGCGCCGCAGCTGCAACGCCGCGAGCGCCTCGCGGTCCGGATTGGACAGGCGTTCATGCGCATCGCGATCGTGAAAGCTGTCGCCGAGCGCGATCACCTGCCGCGGATCGTGCCGCGCGATGACAGCAGCGAGCCGGCTCAGTGTCGCGACCGTGTCGTAGGGCGGCAGCAGCACGCCGCGTCTGGCGAAGCTCGAGCCTTTTTCCAGATGCAGGTCGGACACCACCAGCAGGCGCTGCGCTTCCCAGAACAGCGCGCCGGAGAAATCCGCCACGAATCCGACATCCGCCACCG
Source organism: Bradyrhizobium sp. BR 1433 (assembly GCF_051547665.1). Lineage (NCBI taxonomy): Bacteria > Pseudomonadati > Pseudomonadota > Alphaproteobacteria > Hyphomicrobiales > Nitrobacteraceae > Bradyrhizobium > Bradyrhizobium sp. BR 1433. The sequence continues at coordinate 5,818,979 of NZ_JBPUGG010000001.1, read as the reverse complement.
TGACCCTCGAAACGCGCATGTCGTCACCGTCTCGCAAAACTAGCGCGCTTGCCGTCACGTCCTGTTCCCCAGAGTACCAGCGTTACGTCGTCGCCTCCCGCACGAGTTCCTCGGCCGCCTCGGCCAGGAGCTCGTCGGATGCTTCGCCATAAACTGACTCGCGGCCGATTTCCAGCAGCGCGGGGACGGCAAGCGGAGAAACGTGGTCGAGGTCCTTGTGGGTGATTCGGCCGTGGATGCGCGAAAGCATGTCGCTGAGGCGGCGAAGATCGAGCAATCCCGTGGCGGCATCGCCGCGCGCGGCGCGCAGCAGCACATGGTCGGCCTGGTGCTTGCGCAGCACGTCGTAGATCAGATCGGTCGAGAACAGCACCTGGCGGCGCGACTTCTCCTCGTCGGTGAAGCGTCGCGCGATCAGGCCGGAGATGATGGCGCAGTTGCGGAAGGTGCGCTTCATCAGCGCCGATTCCGCAAGCCACGCCTCGAGGTCATCGCCGAGCATGTCGGGATCGAACAGCGCGTTGAGATCGAGCTTGCCGTGCCGGATCATGAAGGAGAGATCGCCGACGCCCCAGACCGCGAGCGCGTATTCATTGGCGACGAAGCCGAGCGGACGGGCGCGGGCGCGCTCCAGCTGGCGGGTCAGCAGCATGCCGAGCGTCTGATGCGCGAGCCGGCCCTCGAAGGGATAGCAGACCAGATAATGGCTGCCGCCGCGCGGAAAAGTCTCGACCAAGAGCTCGCGCACCGCAGGCACGCGCGAGAATTTTCGCTGCAGTGACAGCCAGTCGTGCACCTGATCCGGCAATCCGTTCCAGGCGCGGCTGTTGTCCAGCAGCTTGCGGACGCGTTCGGCAAGATAGGTCGACAGCGGAAACTTGCCGCCCATATAGGACGGCACTTTTGCATCTTTATCATTGGCGCGGGAGACATAGACCTGGTCTTCAACCAAGGCCTCGTAGCGCACCACCTCACCGCCAAAGACGAAAGTGTCGCCGGGCACGAGGCCCTCGATGAAGACCTCCTCGATCTCGCCCAGCATCCGGCCGCCGCGGGCGATCGCGCCGGTCGACCCGCCGCTTTTCCCTTGGCCGCCTGCGCGCGAGCGCACCAGCCGCACCTTCAGCATGGTCTCCTCGACGATGGTGCCGACGTTGAGGCGATAGCTCTGCCGCACCTTCGGATTGGTAACGCGCCAGCGGCCCTGCTTGTCTCGCTTGATGCGCGCGAAACGCTCATAGGTCTTCAGCGCGTAGCCGCCGGTGGCGACGAAATCGACGACATCGTCGAAATCGGTGCGTGCGAGCGATGCATAGGGTGCGGCGGTCCTCACCTCATCATAGAGCTCATCGGACAGGAACGGCTTGCCGCAGGCGCAACCGAGCACGTGCTGGGCCAGCACGTCGAGCGCGCCCGAGCGCAGCGGCGGCGTGTCCTGCGCATTCTCGGCGATGGCGTCGATCGCGACACGGCATTCCAGCACCTCGAAGCGGTTGGCCGGCACCAGCACGGCGCGCGAGGCCTCGTCGAAGCGGTGGTTGGCGCGGCCGATCCGCTGCATCAGCCGCGAGGAGCCTTTCGGCGCGCCGATATTGATGACGAGGTCGACATCGCCCCAGTCGACGCCGAGATCGAGCGAGGAGGTGCAGACCACGCCGCGCAGCCGGCCGCCGGCCATCGCGTCCTCGACCTTGCGGCGCTGCGCGACGTCGAGCGAGCCGTGATGCAGCGCGATCGCGAGCCCATCGTCGTTCATGCGCCAGAGATCCTGGAACAGCATCTCGGCCTGGCTGCGGGTGTTGACGAACACCAGCGTGGTCTTGTTGCGCTTGATCATCTCGTAGACTTCGGGCAGCGCATGGCGCGCGCTGTGGCCGGACCACGGCAGGCGCTCGCGGGTGTCGAGCATCTCGACGACCGGCGGCGCAGCGCCGCCGGCGGTGACGACGTCGGCGGACGCGTTCTCGCCACCGGGCTGCGGCACCAGGAAGCGCGCGAGCTGCTCCGGCTCGGCGACCGTCGCCGAGAGGCCAATAGCGCGTGTCTGCGGCGCGATGGTCCAGAGCCGCGCAAGTCCGAGCGACAGCAGATCGCCGCGCTTGGAGGTGACGAGCGCATGCAGTTCGTTCGAGCACGATGCGCTTCAGCGAAGAGAACAGGAACGGCGCGTCGTCGGACGCCAGCAGCAGCGCCAGCTGCTCCGGCGTGGTGAGCAGGATGTCCGGCGGATAGCGCCGCTGCCGCTGCCGCCGCGACACCGGCGTGTCGCCGGTGCGGGTCTCGATCCTGATCGGCAGCCCCATCTCGGCGACCGGCGTCTCCAGATTGCGCGCGATATCGACCGCGAGCGCTTTCAGCGGCGAGATGTAAAGCGTGTGCAGCCCGCCGCTGCGGCGAACACCGCGGCCGGTGGAGATAAGGGCTGGGCGAACCGTCTTCGATTCAATTTCGTCGCTTGCGAGATCGTCGGGCTCCCTCCCCCTGAAAGGGGGAGGGTTGGGGTGGGGGTCAGCCGCTCGCTCCGTGCCCGCGGCTGACCCCCACCCGTCGCGCTCGGTTGCGCTAGTGCGCCCCCGAGCGTGCCGACCTCCCCCTTTCAGGGGGAGGTAAGAGTTCTTGCCCTGCCCCTCTCCACTCAACTCCACCAGTGTCGGCAAGAACCCCGCCAGCGTCTTGCCCGCTCCCGTGGGCGCGATCAGCAGCGCCGAGCGCTGCTCGCGCGCTTTCGCCAGCAGCGCGAACTGATGCTCGCGCGGCGACCAGCCGCGTGAGGCAAACCAGTCGCGAAACCGGCGCGGCAGGAGATCGGCCGTTTCCGACGGCGGAACGAAAAGAGATCGAGCGTCGACACGCCCAAGAGGTAGGTGGTTCAGGCGGCTTCGTCGAGGGCGGAGCGGAAATGGCGGCAGGTGGCAGGACTACCAGCGCGCTCCGTGCGCTGCGAAGCGCCTGGATGTCACCTCGCCCCGCCTGCGGGGAGAGGCATAGGCCGCCCTTGGCGGCCGTTCAAGAAACGCCGAAGCGAAGCTTCGGCTATGTCGCATCGCCAGATGCGATCCGGGTGAGGGGGTAAAGGTCTTTCGACACACACCGCCTCGCGGAGGGAAGCCCCTCACCCCGCCCTCTCCCGGCAAGAGCGGGGCGAGGGGGACGAGAGAGCGAGGCTTACCCAACTACTCCGTCATCGGCTGGCCGGAGAGGTCCCAATCCTTGCCGTTGAAGATCGAGACATAGAGCGTCTTCATCGGCGTGTAGTCGTCGGGCGTGTAGCTGTAATTGATGCCGTCGAGGAAATAGGGCGAGTGGAAACCGGCGAGCGTGGTGGCGTGCTTCAGCACGTTGGCGCGGGTCAGGTCGTCGCCGCAGCGGCGCAGGATTTCGCCCATCGTCGCCGCCTGCCCATAGCCGGCGAAGGCGATGGTGTTGTCAGGGTCGATGTTCGGCAGGTACTTCTTGCGCAGCTCCTCGAACGCGATCACGTCCGGATCCTTCTCGTAGCGGGGTACGCCGACTTCCTTGTTGTAGCGAATCGCGACGATGTCCTTGGCGTTCTCGAGGCCCGCGGCGCTCAGGATCGAGCGACCGGTCGAGCCCGCCGACAGCAATTGCAGCGGCTTCCAGCCGAGTTCGGTCACCTTGCGGATCGACTGCGACGTCGCCTTGCCGGTGGTGATGTTGTAGAAGACGTCGGCGCCCGACTTCGAGAGATTGATGAGCTGCGAATCGACCGTCGGATCGGTGAGATCATAGGTCTGCTCCATGATCACCTGTGCCTTGCCGCCGGCATCGGCCAGCACCTTCTTGAACGGCCCGAGGAAGTCGCGGCCGAAATCATCGTTCTGGTAGAGGATACCGACCTTGGCGTTCGGCTTCACGTTGACGACGTGCTTGGCCAGGATGCGCGCCTCGGTCGGATAGAGCGGCAGGCCCGCCATGGTCCATTTGAAATTCTTCGGATCGTTCCACTTCGAGGCGCCGGTGTTCAACAGCAGTTGGGGAACGCCCTTGGAATTGAGATACTTGTGCACGGAGGTCTGCGGCGCGGTGCCGAGCGAGCCATACAGCGCCAGCACCTCCTCCTGCTCGACCAGACGGCGCGTCGCCTCGACGCATTTCGGCGCGCTGTAGGCATCGTCCATGGTGAGGAATTTCACCTTGCGGCCGTTGATGCCGCCCTTGTCGTTCAGCATCTGGAAATAGGCTTCGCCGACGCGGCCCAGCACACCATAGAGCGAGCCGGGGCCGGAATGCGGAACGGTCTGGCCGAGCTTGATCTCGGTATCGCTCGCACCCGGATCGTACTTCTTGTCGGCGGCCCGCACAAAAGGCGCGGGCAGCACGGACGCGGCGATCACGGACAATGCAGTGGCGCCGAACTCGCGCCGTGTATGTTTTTTCATTATTTCTCTCCCTGAGACGAAAAGCTCTCTCGCATTCCGCTTTGCGCCGGGCAAGCGCGAAGTCACAGCTTTGCGGCGCAATGCCGCGTCACGGCAAATGCGTAGCGTGTAGACTCAAGTTTGAGTGCGAGGCGGTGCTCTCTTCCCTTCTCCCCTTGTGGAGAAGGTGGCTCGCATCGAAGATGCGAGCCGGATGAGGGATCTCTATCCGCGGAGAGAGACCCCTCACCCCGCTTCGCTGCGCGAAGCGACCCTCTCCCACAGGGGGAGAGGGTGAAAAGCGTCACGGCTTCACAGCCACGGCGACGAGTCCGGGTGCCGGGATATTGTCTTCATTGCGCGCCGAGAGATCGTCGAGCTGGGCCAGCGTCAGCCCCGCGGCAGCGACGGAGTCGCGCACGTAAGCTGCACTGTGGGCGTAGCGCAGTCCCTCGCCGACGATGACGCCTTCGCCGTCATGGGTCTCGGCCGTGAAGGCGAGCACGCCGCCCGCCACCAGGACGCGGCTGGCCTCGGCGAGCACCGGCGCGAGATCGGCGACATAGACCATTGCATCGGCGGCCAGGATCAATTCGGCGCTGGCCTCGCGTTTGGCCGAAACGGCCTTCGACATGTCGTCGACCTCGAGCTCGGCATAGAGGCCGGTGGCGCGCGCCTTGTCGATCATGCGCGGCGACAGGTCGATGCCGATGAAGCGATCGACATGCCGGGCGAATGCGCCGGCCGCCAGCCCGGTGCCGCAGCCGAGATCGATCGCACGCTTGAAGAAGGCCGGTTTCTTTGCGCCCGCACGCACCGACAGCACCGCCTTGAACAGCAGTGCCGGGCCGCGATAGCCGAGATCGCCGACCAGCGCGGCCTCGAAGCGCGGCGCATATTGATCGAACAGCGTCTGGACATAGCCCGGCGGCATCGCGCTGACGGCCTCGACGCCGAGCTGCATCAGGTGAAGGCCGGCGCCATGCCGGTCTTCGGGATCGGCGTCGCGCGCGCCGCGGAACGCTGCGATCGCGGCCTCGCGCTGACCGAGCTCCAGGCGGATCTTGCCCAGCGTGTACCAGGCCGACGGGAATTTCGGCACAAGCTCGATCGCCTGTTCGAGCAGCTCGGCGGCGGCCGGCAGATCGCCCTTCAATTGCAGGTCGCGCGCGAACTCGTAGCGGCGGTCAGCGACGAGGTCGCCGGAGGACAGAAACAGGCGGGGGGCCATTCGCTTTAAGGAACCAATCTCGGCCGGGTCCGGCCATCCATCAAAGCACGGACTTTTTCCGGAGATGGATGCACGGGTCAAGCCCGCGGATCCGGCTAAACATCGCGGATCGAGCGCCTATATAGGGACGATGCGCCCGCAAGACATCCTGATGCCCGTCCCGGCCGGGCTTTGCTGCAAGCCCGGCGGCTTCCACATCGATCCTGTCAGGCCGGTCGAGCGGGCACTGATCACCCATGGCCATTCCGACCATGCGCGGGCGGGTCACGGCGCGGTGCTCGCGACCCGGGAAACGCTCGACATGATGCGGCTGCGCTATGGCGAGAATTTCGCCGGCTCGACGCAGGCGATCGCCTATGGCGAGGAGATCAGGCTCGGCGACGTCACGGTGACGTTTCATCCCGCTGGCCACGTGCTGGGCTCCGCCCAGATATCGGTGACCTGCAAGGACACCCGAATCGTCGCCTCCGGCGACTACAAGGATGCGCGCGATCCGACCTGCGCGCCGTTCGAGCTGGTGCCCTGCGACGTCTTCATATCGGAGGCGACGTTTGGATTGCCGGTGTTCCGCCATGGCGATGCCGCCGGCGAAGTAAACAAGCTGCTGGCCTCGGTCAAACTGTTCCCGGAGCGCGCGCATCTGGTCGGCGCCTATTCGCTCGGCAAGGCACAGCGCGTGATCGCGCTGCTGCGCGAGGCCGGCTACGACGCGCCGATCTATCTGCATGGCGCGATGGAGAAGATCACTTACTACTATCAGGAGCGCGGCATTGCGCTCGGCGAGCTCCGGCCCGCGCGCGGCATGAAGAAAGCCGAGCTTGCCGGCACCATCACGCTGGCGCCGCCAAGCGCAACATCCGATGTCTGGACGCGCCGCTTTCCCGATCCAGTCACCGCATTCGCCTCGGGCTGGATGCGCGTGCGCGCCCGGGCCCGCCAGGGCGGCGTCGAGCTGCCGCTGGTGATATCAGATCATGCGGACTGGGACGGGCTGACGGCGACAATCGCGGCGACCGGCGCCGGCGAGATCTGGGTCACCCACGGCCAGGAAGATGCGCTGGTACATTGGTGCAAGACCAAAGGCCTTGCCGCGCGACCGCTCGATCTGGTCGGCTATGGCGACGAGGACGAAGGCGAGACGGCCGCACTGGCCGGCGAGGCCCAGCCCGCCGGCGAGGCGGAAACATGAACCGCTTTGCCGAGCTGCTCGACCGCCTCGCCTACGAGCCCGGCCGCAACAACAAGATCAAGCTGCTGGTCGCCTATTTCCGCGAGACCGAGGACCCCGACCGCGGCTACGCGCTGGCGGCACTGACCGGCGCGCTGTCGTTCAAGCACGCCAAGCCCGGCCTGATCCGCGACCTGATCACCGAACGCGCCGACCCGGTGCTGTTCGGCTACTCCTATGATTACGTCGGCGATCTTTCGGAAACAGTCGCGCTGATGTGGCCGAGGGCGGAGCTGCCGGGCCACAACAACCCGCCTCCTCCCACCCTCACTGACGTCGTCACCACGTTGCGCACGCTCGGCAAGGCCGAGCTGCCGGCGCAGCTGGCGCGCTGGCTGGATGAGCTCGACGAGACCGGGCGCTGGGCGCTCTTGAAACTCGTCACCGGCGCGATGCGGATCGGGATCTCGGCGCGGCTGGCGAAGACCGCGGCGGCGGCGCTCGGGACCACGGACCCGCACGAGATCGAGCTGCTGTGGCCCGGCCTGTCGCCGCCCTATCTCGACCTGTTCGCCTGGCTCGAGGGCCGCGGCGACAAACCGGTCAACCGCGACCCTGCGCCGTTCCGCCCGGTGATGCTGGCGCACGCGATCGAGGATAGCGATTTCGCCAATCTCGACGCCGCCGATTTCAGCGCGGAATGGAAATGGGACGGCATCCGGGTGCAGGCGGTGTCCGGCCGCGATGCGCGCGGCCACGTCCAGGCGCGGCTCTATTCACGCACCGGCGAGGATATCACCGGCAGCTTTCCGGATCTGGTGCCGTCGCTGTATCTGCCCGGCGCGATCGACGGCGAGTTGCTGGTGCTGCGCGACGGCCGCGTGCAGACCTTCAACGTGTTGCAACAGCGGCTGAACCGCAAGGTCGTTTCGCCGAAGCTGATCAAGGAATTTCCGATCCACCTGCGCGCCTACGACCTGCTCGGCGACGACGAGAACGATCTGCGCGAGCTGCCCTTCACCGAACGCCGCGCGCATCTCGAAGCCTTCGTGGCCAAGCTGAACGATCCGCGCATCGATCTGTCGCCGACCGTCCCGTTCGCGAGCTGGGACGAGCTGGCCGCGGCGCGTGCCGATCCCAAGAGCGCCGGCGCCGGCGACGATGCCGACGCGGTCGAAGGCGTGATGCTGAAACGGCGCGACGCGCCCTGATCTGCCCGGACGGCCGAAAGGTCCGTGGTGGAAGTGGAAGCGCGATCCGCACATCATCGACGCCGTGCTGATGTATGCCCAGCGCGGCCATGGCAAGCGCTCCTCCTATTACTCCGACTATACGTTCGGGGTCTGGACCCATGGCGAGGCCGGTGACGAGCTGGTGCCGGTCGGCAAGGCCTATTTCGGCTTCACCGACGAAGAGCTGTTGCAGATCGACCGCTTCGTCCGCCGCAACACCACCGAGAAGTTCGGCCCGGTGCGCCATGTCGTGCATGAGCCTGATCAGGGGCTGGTGCTGGAGGTCGCCTTCGAGGGCTTGCAGCGCTCGCCGCGGCACAAATCCGGCGTCGCGATGCGCTTTCCCCGGATCAGCCGCCTGCGCTGGGACAAGCCGCCGCGCGAAGCCGACCGGCTGGAGACGCTTGAACGGATGTTAATCTCCATGACAGGAAGTTAAATCCCAAGCGTGCATGGCAGCCATTGATCGCGGCGCGCGGGTTTCCCATGTGCACCGCCGTGACCTATAATGCGGGCGATTCCGTTAGACCTCGGTTCTGATGGGATCAGAATCGAGGTCTAGGTTTTGTTTTGACGCGTTTTCTTCACGCGAACCGGTGCCCACTTCGCGCGAAAACGCTATTGGAGACAGCAATGCCAAACGACATCCGGGACTTGCCGGCCGGCCGGAGTGACGGCCTGTACCGCTTTCTCGGCGGATCGCCGCTCTCTGTGGCGTTCCGGTTGATTTTGCTGTCGATTCTGGTCGGTGTCGTGCTCGCCGCGATCGGCCTCGATCCATGGAACATCCTCAACAGCATCCGCAGGCTGTTCCAGAGCATCTGGGATTTCGGCTTCGATGCGATCGACTGGGCCTGGCGCTACTTCCTGCTCGGCGCCGTCATCGTGATTCCGATCTGGCTGTTGTCGCGGCTGTTCGGCGCGCCGCGCGGCCGCTGATCCCAAGGAGAGTGCGCAGCCGATGCAATTGCGATTTGTCGGCTGCGGCGATGCATTCGGCTCCGGCGGCCGCTTCAACACCTGTTTCCACGTCAGCGGCGCGCGCAGCAATTTCCTGATCGATTGCGGCGCCTCGTCGCTGCCGGCGATGAAGCGGCTCGAGATCGACCGCGACGCAATCGACCTGATCCTCATCACGCATTTCCACGGCGATCATTTTGCCGGCCTGCCGTTCTTCCTGCTCGACGCGCAATTCTCCCGCCGCACCCGGCCGCTGGTGATCGCCGGGCCGCAAGGCATCGAAACGAAACTGCCTGCGGTGATGGAGGTGATGTTCGAGCATTCCTCCAAAACCAAACAACGCTTCGATCTGTCCGTCGTCACGCTCGCACCGCGCGAAACGCGCAGCTTCGGCGAGGTGACCGTGACGCCCTACCCTGTCGTGCATGGCGAATCCGGCGGGCCGTTCATGGCCTACCGCGTCGGGGCGGAAGGCCGCATCATCAGCTACAGCGCCGACACCGAATGGACCGACGCGCTGATCCCGGCGGCGCAGGACGCCGACCTCTTCATCGCCGAAGCCTACATGTACGACAAGATGGTCAAGAACCATCTCAGCCTGAAGACGCTGGAAGCGCATTTGCCCGCCATCAACGCCAAGCGCGTGGTGCTGACCCATATGAGCGACGACATGCTCGGCCGTGTCGGCGACCTGCCCTACATTGCCGCGAGCGACGGCATGGTCGTAACGCTCTGACCATGCAAGGTCTTGTCGGCTGCCCCTCCGCCATCGCATTGCTCTGAGAACAATTCCAGCATGGCCGCACGACGGTCGACGCGATAGAAGCGTATATTCCTTGCAACTGTAGCCATGCACGCACCCATCCACCCGAAGATCACGACGCGCCAGGTGTTCGCCATCGCCGGCCCCGCGATGGTCGCCAACCTGACCACGCCGCTGATCGGCATCGTCTCGACCACCGCGATCGGCCGCCTCGACGATGCCGCACTGCTCGGCGGCGTGGCGATGGCCTCGGTGATCTTCGACTGCCTGTTCTGGCTGTTCGCCTTCCTGCGCATGAGCACGCTGGCCTTCACCGCGCAGGCGCAAGGCGCCGGCGAGATCAAGGAATATGCCGCGATCCTGGTGCGCGGCTTCATCGTCGCCGGCCTGATCGGCGCGGCGCTGATCGCGCTGCAGGTGCCGCTCGCCGCCGTCACATTCCAGCTGATGGGCGGCAGCGAAGGCGTCACGCGCGCGGCCAAGAGCTATTTCATGATCCGGATCTGGTCGGCGCCACTGGCGCTCGCCAACTACGTCATCCTGGGCTGGCTGGTCGGCCAGGCCCGCGCCAATCTGGCGCTGGCGCTGCAGATCGTGATCAACCTGATCAACATGGCCGCGACCGTGCTGCTGGTGCAGGTCTACGGCGCCGGCATCGCCGGTGCCGCGATCGCCGCCGTGCTCGCCGAGACCGCCGGTTTCGCTGTCGGCATCGTCGTGGCCTGGCGGATCTCGCAAGGCGGCTTCGCGGTGCCCGCGGCCACGCTGTTCGACCGCGCCAAGCTGATGCGCATGCTGGCGGTCAATCGCGACATCATGGTCCGCACCGCGGCGCTGATCGTCGTGTTCCTGTTTTTCACCGCCAAGGGCGCGCGCGAAGGCGACGTGACGCTGGCGGCGAATTCGGTGCTGAACAATTTCCTGCTGGTGAGCGCCTTCTTCCTCGACGGCCTCGCCAATGCCGCACAACAGCTCTGCGGCCGCGCCTTCGGCGCACGCGATGCACGCGGCTTTTCCGATTCGACCCGGCTGGTGCTGCTCTGGGGCATCGGCTTTGCGCTGGTTGTGTCGGTGCTGTTCGCGCTGTTCGGACCGGCGCTGATCAATCTGATGACGACCAGCGACGACGTGCGCCGCTATGCCCGCGAGTTCCTGCCGTTCGTGATCCTGGCACCCCTGCCCGGCGTATTCGCGTTCGGCTTCGACGGCATCTATGTCGGCGCCACCTGGGCGCGCGAGATGCGTAATCTGATGCTGGCCTCGCTCGCGATCTTCCTCGCCACCTGGTGGGCGCTCAGCTCGTTCGGCAACACCGGTCTATGGATCGCGCTGCTCGGCTTCTACGTCGCACGCGGCGGCCTGCAGGGCCTGCTCTATCCGGCGCTGCTCAGGAAGACGTTCAAAGCGTAGCTGCGTAGATGGGGTAACGGGCCGGCCGCCCGCTCGCTACGGCGCAATTTGGAAGCGCGCTCGCGAGCGGCCTGTTGGTTGGAAGGCGGTCGTCCCTCAAACTGATGGTGTCGAAACGGAGTCGGGCAAGCCCGCTCCAAGCATCATCGAGGGACGACCATGTACCACTATGCAGGAATTGATGTGTCTTTGGAATGCTCGAGCGTTTGCCTTGTCGATGGGACAGGCAAGATTTTGCGCGAGACGAAGGTTGCGAGCGAGCCGGAGGCGCTGATCGCCTGGTTCCGGTCGCTGGGTCTGGTACTGGAACGGATCGGGCTGGAGGCAGGCCCGCTGTCACAATGGCTTTACGCAGCGATCCGGGACGCAGGGTTTGCGGTCGAGCTGCTGGAAACGCGGCACGTTCGCGAAGCCTTCAAGTCGATGCCAGTGAAGACGGATCGCAACGATGCCCGCCGGATCGCGCAGTTGATGCGGCTCGGCTGGTTCCGACCGGTGCACTGCAAGTCGGTCGCGGCGCAGGAGACCCGCGCCATCCTGACGGCGCGCAAGCTGCTGCAATCCAAGCTTCGCGATGTCGAGAACAGCCTGCGCGGCGTGCTCCGCGGTTTTGGCCTGAAGGTCGGTGCGACAACCGAGCGCACGTTCGCCGGACGCATCCGCGAGCTCGTGACCGGCCATCCCGGACTGGAGTTGGTCGCGGCGGCGCTGCTCCAGGCCCATGCCGTGCTGCTGCGCGAGTTCAACAGCCTGGACAAGCACACCCAGAAGCTCGCCAGGACGCATCCGCAAGCGAGGCTCCTGATGACGACGCCGTCGGTGGGCCCGATCGTGGCGCTCACCTATGCTTCGGCGGTCGACGACCCGCAGCGCTTTCGCTCCTCGAAGGCCACGGGAGCCCACTTTGGGCTCACCCCGAAGAAGTACCAATCCGGCGAGACCGATTACACCGGCCGCATCAGCAAGATCGGGGATGCGTCCGTGCGCGAGGCGCTCTACCAGGCGGCTCACGTCATGCTGACCAAGCCGGTCAAGAATTGCTCGGCATTGAAGAGCTGGGCGATGCGGATCGCCAGGCGCGCAGGCATGCGCAAGGCCAAGGTAGCGCTCGCGCGCAAACTCGCCGTGATCCTGCATCGCATGCTCGCCGACGCTCGACCGTTCAATCCGACGGTCAACGCCATGGCAAGCTAAGCAAGGAGTATCGATCGGTTCTGGGCGGGCCACGACACCAGGCTCTCCCCGAGCGAGGTCCCTAGCCGGGACGATGGATCCGGTCAGGCCGCCATCCGGGAAGTGGCTCACAACCACGCTTCCGTAGATTGGCCGGCCGGCTCCTCAAATGCACCCCATCAGGCGACGGCCACCGCGCCGATCCCGTACAGAAGCAAGTGCCCGGCGACTGGATCACGCAAAAAGGGATTGACTAACCAAGGCCCGTTACAGAAGCCCGGATGCAGCGAAGCGAAATCCGGGGTCTGCATCCGCAGCGAGACTGTCCCGGATTGCGCTTCGCTTCATCCGGGCTACGAAGTTCTCTTCCCCTTCCCCTGAAAGGGGGAAGGTCGGGATGGGGGTCAGCCGCAGGCGACGCAGCTCATGGAGAGAGCTGATCCCCACCCGCTTTGCTCTGGCGAGCAAAGCGACCTCCCCTTTCAAGGGGAGGTTAAAGCGCAGCCTTCGCTTCATCCGGGCTACGGGTAGCTACCTCACCGGCCAGTCCTCGGCCGTGATGGTCGCCGCATCGGCGCCGACGATTTCCGACAGCGAATCGCGGCCGGTACGCAGTAGCGTCGAGGACAGATCACGCTTGATGTCATCGACGAGGCCGAGGCCCTTGTAGACCAGCGAGGAATAGAGCTGGATCAGGCTGGCCCCGGCGCGGATCTTGGTCAGTGCGGCGCCGCCGCTATCGATGCCGCCGACGCCGATCAGCGGAAACGCGCCTTCGACACGGACATAGGTCTCGGCCACCATCCGCGTCGACAGCCGGAACAGCGGACGGCCCGACAGGCCGCCCTGCTCCTTGGCGCGATTCTCCTCGCGCAAGGTCGAGGGCCGCGCCAGCGTGGTGTTGGCGACGATCATGCCGTCGACGCGCCGCGAGCGGGCGATGTGCACGACGTCGTCGAGCTCGGCCAAACTCAGATCCGGCGCGATCTTGAGCAGGACCGGCGAGTCGCCGGCGTTCTTGCGCACGCGCTCGCGGGTGTCGATGACCCGCGCCAGCAGATCGTCGAGCGCCGCCGATTGCTGCAGATTGCGCAGGCCCGGCGTGTTCGGCGAGGAGACATTGACGGTGAAATAGCTCGCGACCGGCGCAAACGTCTCGATCAGCTTCACATAATCGGCGGCGCGGTCGGGCGAATCCTTGTTGGCCCCGACATTGACCCCGACGATGCCGCCGGCGCTGGCGCGCGCGGCGAGCCGCCGCAGCACGACCTCCGCGCCGTCATTGTTGAAGCCCATGCGGTTGATGACGGCCTCGTCGCGCTCCAGGCGAAACAGCCGCGGCCGCGGGTTGCCGCCTTGCGGCTTCGGCGTCACCGAGCCGATCTCGACAAAGCCGAAGCCGAGCCGCAGCAGCGCGTCGGGCGCCTCCGCACTCTTGTCGAAACCCGCCGCCATGCCGATCGGGTTTGGAAAGTTGAGTCCGAAGGCGCGCACCGCGAGCTTGGGGTCATCCGGCCGCTGCCGGATCGGCGGCAGCAGCTTCAGGCCCTGGATCGCCATGCGATGGGCATCCTCGGGATCGAGCCAACGCAGCAGCGGCAGCGAGAAGGTGTCGAAGGCACGGATCACGGCTTGAGCTCCGGAACTTCGTGGCCACCGTCGGAGCGCGCGCGAAGGTCGAGGATCTCGGTGACGGCGCCGAGGTCGAGCTCGCCATAGAGATGCGGGAACAGCTCATCATTGCGCGACCGCTCCCAGCGCAGGGCATCGCCCAGCGCATCGGCATCGACCGCGACCAGGAACAGGCCGGTTTGCCCGTGGTAGTGCTTGCGCGCGGTCTCGGCCACCTGGGAGGCGGTGGAAAAATGGATGAAGCCGTCGCGTTTGTCATCGGCACTGCCCCGGTACACGCCCTGCCGTTCGGCTTCGCGCCAGGCCGAAGCAGGGGTGATTTTGTAGATCATCGGCACGGGCCGGCCTTCCCTTTTGTCCTTGAGTCTCTTGGGGTTTTATCCGGATTTGAGGGGAAATGCCCCAGACGCCATCTGGCGAGCGAGGGACCGTATCGGCGGCGGCGGCGCAACTCAAGCGGTGCCAGGGCACATCGGCCGACAGATTTGCGAAAACGCCAAGTTTCAGGCAATAATTCCTACCATCCGGGATACCCTCGATGGCCAAACAGCCCAAAGCCACCCGACCGCTGACCCACGCGCAGGTCTGGGCCGCGCTCGACCGGCTCGCCGAACGCGCCGGCCTGTCGCCGTCCGGCCTTGCCAAGCAGTCCGGACTCGACCCCACCACCTTCAACAAATCCAAGCGCGTGACCGGCGACGGGCGCGAGCGCTGGCCCTCGACCGAATCGCTCTCCAAGGCGCTGGCCGCGAGCAATGCCAGCATGGAGACCTTCGTGCAGTTGCTCGGCGATGGCGCGCGCGGCGGACAGTCGGTGCCGCTGATCGGCTTCGCGCAGGCCGGAGCCGGCGGCTATTTCGACGACAGCGGCTTTCCCGCCGGCAAGGGCTGGGATGAAGTGGCGCTACCGGCGACATCAGACGAACACGCCTATGCGCTGGAGATCGAGGGCGACTCGATGAAACCGGCCTATCGCGAAGGTGACATCATCGTGGTGTCACCCGCGACCGCGATCCGCCGCGGCGACCGCGTGGTGGTGCGCACGACCGGCGGCGAGGTGATGGTGAAAGAATTGAGACGCCGCAGCGCCAAGATGCTGGAACTGGCGTCGCTCAATCCCGAGCACTCCGACCGCATGCTCGACGTCGAGGAAGTCGCGTGGATCGCACGCGTGGTGTGGGCGAGCCAGTAGCCGGCACGTCGATCACCACATAACCAGTGTCGTCCCGGCGAAAGCCGGGATCCATAGCCACCGAAGATTATTGCTACACCACGCTGGGGCCGCAGCGCGCTTCCACAACGCGACCCTGTGGTAATGGGTCCCGGCTTTCGCCGGGACGACGGCGGAGGTTGCGGCGCGCTCCCTGCCAGCCTTACGTCGCGTAGTCCGGCTCCTTGCGATCCAGCATCCGCTTCAGCGCATCGAAATGCCGCTGCGCCGGGGACGGGCCGTTGTAGAGATGGTCGTCGCGGAAATCGCGTTTGGTCTTCTCCACCACATGCTGCGGCAATTGCTTGAGCGGCTGCTGGGTCCACATCGCGTAGATCTGCACCTGTGCGGCGCGCTCGATGTAATAGAGCCGGTCATAGGCATAGGCGACCGTCTCGCCGACGGTCGAGATGCCGTGATTGGCCATGAACAGGATGGTCTTGTTGCCGATCACCTTGGCGAGCCGCGCGCCTTCCTCGGGATCGAGCGCGGGGCCGGTGTAGAGGTCGTCATATGCGATCGCCTCCGACAGCCCGACCTCGGTCTGACCGATCTCCTTGATCCGCGGATCCTCGAGCCGCGTCAGCGCGCTCGCATACGGCATGTGGGTGTGGAACACGGCCTTGGCCTGCGGCAGCGCCTTGTGGATCGGCGCATGGATGCAATAGCAGGAGCGCTCGACCTCACCCTCGCCGCGCTTCACCTCGGCATCGTCGATGCCGACCTCCATGAAGGAGGATGCTGTCACTTCCGACCAGTGCATGCCGAACGGGATCTGGTAGTAGCGGTCGGTGCGGCCGGGCACCACCAAGGTGAGATGGTTGAAAATACCTTCCGAAAAGCCGTGGATGTAGGCGAGCCGATGCGCCGCCGCGAGATCGACCCGCGCCTGCCATTCCTCGGCGCTCGAACTGTCCTGCAGCGATGTCGGCGAAACCCTGAACTGCATGCGCATGCTCCCATCTGTGCCGGCCTCTCGGCGGAGGCCGTGCTGATTTTATGGATGCGAGTGTAGCGCAATCCGGCGCCAGGCTCCGGTGAAATTGCCGATGGCCTGCTATCCGAATTTTGCGGGCTCGGCGTCATTATGTGATGATGCGCTGCGAAGACCGCGGATCGGCGGCTTCGTTGGCTGCGGCGGAAAGCCACATGAGCGGCCTGCACTTTCCAACCCAACGCAACACACTCCGCAAAGCCCAGAGTTACGCAATGACAGGACCATCCGACCGCAAGACCATCGCCATCGTCGGCCTCGGCAGCATCGGCGGCATCATCGCCGGCTTGCTGCGCGCGGTCGACAAGCATGACGTGATCGCCTGTGTCCGGCGGCCGCTCGATCGGCTCACGGTCGAGCGGGCGGAGGGCACGGTGGAAGTGCCGCTGCGCGCCCTCACCGATCCGGCAACGGCTACGCCGGTCGATTGGGTGTTGTTGTCGACCAAGGCGCAGGACACGGAATCGAGCGCGCCCTGGCTGCAAAGGCTGTGCGGGCCGCGGACGCGCGTCGCGGTGCTGCAGAACGGCATCGGCCATGCGGAGCGGCTGGCGCCATTGGTCGGCGCCGCCACGGTCGTGCCGACCATCGTCTATTACAACGGCGAGCGGCTGGCGCCGGATCGCGTCCGTTTCCGCCGCGCCGGCGAGCATGAATTCGCGGTCAGCGATGATGCGGACGGACGCGCGTTCGAAGCGCTGCTGGATGGCACGGCGATGCGCGTGCGGCGCTCCGCCGATTTCACCACGCTGGCGTGGCGCAAGCTTCTGCTCAATGCGGTCGCCAATCCGATCACCGCGCTCACCTTGCAGCGGCAGGCGGTGTTCCGCCGCGCGGACGTCAAGGCGCTGTGCCGCGCAATCCTCGAGGAGGCCGCGAATGTCGGCCGCGCCGACGGCGCCCAGCTCGCGCCCGACGAGGCCGAGCTGATGCTGGCGACGTTGTTGACCTATCCGCCAGACGCCGGCACCTCGATGTATTTCGATCGTGTCGCGGGACGCCCGTTCGAAGCCGATGCTCTCACCGGCGCGATCGTCGCGGCCGGCGAACGGCACGGCGTGCCGACGCCGCTCAACGGCCTGCTGCTGACGCTGCTGCGCGCCACCAGCGACGGCCTGCGCGACGCGGCGCAGGCCGAGCGGCGATGAGCGGCGCGATCCCTACGACGACCGCGCCAGCGCGCCGTCGATCATGTTGACCGCGTTCTGCACGCCGTAGACCGCGACGAAGGAGCCGAAGCGCGGGCCCTTCTCCTGGCCGAGCAGCACCTGGTAGAGCATGTTGAACCAGTCGAGTGAGACGCCCGGACGGCCGTCCTTGCCCTTCTTGACCATGTCGAGGAACGGCTCGCGGCGGCCGATCTCATAGACCACGTTCTGGATGTCTTCCGCGGTCGCGTTCACCGGCATGTTGGCGAGCGCATCGCGCAGATCCTGCAGCGCGGCGCGCTCACCCTCGGTCGGCTCGCGGAACTGCTTGGTTGGCGCCACGAAGTCGCGATAGTAGTTGATGGCGTAGCCGACCATCGCGTCTAACTTCGGATGGGTCTGCGGCGTCACGCCCGGCCGGTAGCGGCCGATGAAGCCCCACAGCGTCTCGGCATTCTCCGCGTTCGACGACGACACCAGCGTCAGCAGCAGCTGGAAGGTGACCGGCATGTCGGCCTGCGGCGGCATGCCGGAATGGATGTGCCAGACCGGATTCTGCAGCTGCTGCCGCGCTTCCTGCCGCGTGAAGCCGTCGAGGAATTGCTGGTAGTCGTCGACATTGCGCGGGATGACGTCGAAATAGAGCCGCTTCGCCGCCTTGGGCTCGCGATACATGAACAGCGACAGCGATTCCGGCGAGGCATAACGCAGCCATTCGTCGATCGTCAGGCCGTTGCCCTTCGACTTCGATATCTTCTGGCCCTTCTCGTCGAGGAACAGTTCGTAGTTGAAACCTTCCGGCGGCGTGCCGCCGAGCGCCGAGCAGATCTTGCCCGACAGCTTCACCGAGTCGATCAGGTCCTTGCCGGCCATTTCATAGTCGACGCCGAGCGCGTACCAGCGCATCGCCCAGTCCGGCTTCCATTGCAGCTTGCAGCGGCCGCCGGTGACAGGAACCGTGACGGTCTCCTTGCTATCGGGGTCTTCATACGAGATCGTGCCGGCCTTGGCGTCATGCGCCGTCACCGGCACGTAGAGCACAAGGCCGGTGCGCGGACAGATCGGCAGGAACGGCGAGTAGCTCGCCGCGCGCTCCTCGCGCAGCGACGGCAGCATGATCGCCATCACCTTCTCGATCCGCTCCAGCATGCGCAGCAGCGCGGCATCGAAGCGGCCGGAGGTGTAGTACTCGGTCGAGCTCGCGAATTCGTAGTCGAATCCGAACTGGTCGAGAAAGGCGCGCAGCCGCGCATTGTTGTGCTGGCCGAAGCTCGGATGGGTGCCGAACGGATCGGGCACCTTGGTCAGCGGCTTGCCGAGATGCTGCTCCAGCAGTTCCTTGTTCGGCACGTTGTCCGGCACCTTGCGCAGGCCGTCCATGTCGTCGGAGAAGGCGAGCAGGCGGGTCTTGATCTTGTCTTCGGTGAGCACGCGGAAGGCGTGGCGCACCATCGTGGTGCGCGCGACCTCGCCGAACGTGCCTATATGCGGCAGGCCCGACGGGCCGTAGCCGGTCTCGAACAGCACCTCGTCCTTGGGATTTTTCTTCAGCCGCGCCACAATCGCTTTCGCCTGCTCGAACGGCCAGGCGTTGGATTGTTCGGCGAGCGCCCGCAGGTCGCTCGGGCTGGCAGAAGGATCAATCACGGACATTCCTCAGGTTCTCTCCAAAAAGGCCGCGAAAACTAACGCTTTCGCGGCAAAATGCAAAACGACGGGAAGTTTGTCGTCATTCCGGGGCGATGCGCAGCATCGAACCCGGAATGACGAACTCAGAACGGGCTGACCGAGAAATAGCGCAGCCACAGATCGGTGAAGCGGCCTTTTTCCCAGATCCGGAACAGCGCCCAGTTCAGCGACTGCCGGAGCAGATCGTTGCCCTTGCGGACGGCGATGCCGACGCCCTCGCCAAAATAGCGGCTCTCGACAAAGGGGCCGCCGGCAAAGGCGCAGCATTCGCCGGAATCGGTGCCGTTGATCCAGAAAGCCAGCGAGATCGCATCGCCGAAGATGAAGTCGACCTCGCCGCGGCGCAGCGCCGCGCGCAGCGTGTCGTTATCCGGATAGGAATGGATCTCGGCGTCGGTGAACATCGCCTTGAGGTAGGCCTCGTGCGAGGTCCCGGCGATGACGCCGACCTTCTTGCCCTCGAGATATTCCGGGCGGATTTCCGGCATCGCGTTGTCACGGCGCGACACGAAGCGGGCCGGCGCGCGGTAATAGGGATCGGTGAAATCGACCTTGGCGCGCAGCTGCGGCGTCACGGCCATCGACGCGATGATGGCGTCGCCCCGGTTGGTCGCCAGGGCATCGATCAGGGTCTCGAAGCGGCGCATCTGGATGGTGCAGGTGACCTTGATCTCGTCGCAGAGCGCGCGCGCCAGGTCGACGTTGAAACCGGCCGGATTGCCGTCGGGGCCGGTGAAATTGAACGGCGGATAGTCGGTTTCGGTCAGGAAGCGGATCACGGTGAGGCGCGACAGGTCGGGGCGATCCGGCCGGCGCCGCGGGTCCCAGAAACCCGGCACCGCCTGCGGCGCGGCCTCAGCGGCGGCCTTGGGCGGCAGGGTCGGGGCCGCCTGGGTTGCCGCGGGGGCCGCAGGCGCTGCCTGCGGTGCAGCCGGCGCCGAAGGTGTCGCTTGTGCGGGGGCCGCCTTGGTGGGCGGAGCCGGAGCAGGAGCCGTCTTGGCTGCCGGCGCCTGTGCGGGGGGTGTCTGTGCAATTGCAGGGTACGCCAAGGCCAGCAAGGCAGCCGCGATCATGCCCGCGGCCAAGCGAAGCTGGCGCGAACGGACGGCAAAGGGCTGGACAGGCGGATTTGGCATAACCGGCAATTTCAGGAAATTGAACGGCTTATAGCCGAATCGGCGCCTGAAGCGAGCGCCGATTGGGTTAATTCTGAACCGGAAATGGCGATCAGAGGTACCGTTTGAGATCGGCCGCCGCTTCTTCCGGCGTCCGTTTCAGATTGAACGGCGCGACGAAATGACCGTCGCGGTCCATCAGATAGATCAGCGCGGTGTGGTCCATCGTGTAGTCGCCATCCTTCAGCGGCACTTTCTTGGCGTAGACACGATAGCTCGACAGCACCTTGGCGATCGCGGCGGGATCGCCGGTCAGGCCCTTGAGGTGCGGATCGAAGCTCGACAGGTAATCCTTCATCGCGGTGGCGGTGTCGCGTTCCGGATCGACCGAGACGAAATAGGCATTCACGCGATCGGCGTCCTTGCCCATCGCCTTCAGGACCTCCGAGATCTCGAACAACGAGGTCGGGCAGATATCCGGGCAATGGGTGAATCCGAAGAAGATCAGGGTCGGCTTGCCCTGGAGGTTCTTGTCGGTAACAGTCTGGCCGGACTGGTCGGTGAGCTGGAACGATCCGCCGATCGCGGCCGGCGCGGCAACGGTGCGCAAGCCGCCGATCGCCCACAGCATGAGGAACAAGCCGACCGCCAGACTGCCCGCGAAGGCAGCGAAGATCACCAATGGGCGCGTGGTCCGGGGCATGATGCGAGGGCGTCCTTGTCAGAAGCAGGCGGAGATGCCGGCCGTGATCATTTCGAAAAACACCGCGGTCCCGTAGTGGAACCAGAGCGCGGCAGCGGCAAGCAGGGCCAATCCGCCGATACCGGCCGCACCCCACAGGATCGCAGACGCCACCCGGGTCTGTGGAGCCGTTACGAGCTCGGATCGGGTGGAGATCGGCTGAACCATGAGGCTGAGATAAGCCGGGTTCCGGCAGGCAGCAAGCGCAATGGCGGTCGCAGGCCGTCAAATGATGGCGAGCGATTCCGGTGCCGGCGCGTTCATGCCCCGGCGTCTGCCGAGGCCAATGGCCGACGAGGGTCAAACAGAGAAGCAGCCGGAGCTTAGTGCGCGGGCTTCGGCGCCGAGGCCTGGGCGTTGAGGTAGCACGGCTTGTACAGCGCCTGCAGTTGCTTGCCGCGCAGGAAGATCATGCGCCGGGTCAGGCCACCACGCCCCGAAATCCATCTGCGTACCGCCGGCGGATACATCAGGTACAGCATGTGGGTGGCTTCCGGATTCGGGACCGGGCGGCCGTTATCGCCGTAGTCCCAGGCTGCGTGGAAGCCGAGGCTGGCGTGCGAGGTCACACAAATCCGGTCGTGAGGAACCTTGCCGAGCACGATCGTGCAGGCCGAGGCACACAGCCCGTCGATGATGACCGTCTCGCCCGAAGTCCGCAGGTCCTGATACCTGTCGACATAGACGCCGATCTTGCCGCCGCGATCGTCGGCGATCCTGACTACAGCTTGAGACACCCCCATTCCCGCCAGCAGGAGAACCGCAGCGAGCAACCCCGTCATCAACTTCATTTTGGCCAGCCCCAGTCGAAACCGAATCTGTTTGGTCTGTGATGCAAGACGATCGTGAGCGTGTTGTGCGCGCGGATTTTTGTCCAGACGAGTGAAGCCGGTCAAAACAAATTCAAATTGGGTGTTGCGCGCACGCTGCAGTGAAAGTGGGGAAAGGTCCCAAACTGGAACAGCGCGGCGCACGTGCTTGGTGCTCCGCCGCCACAGGCAAGGTCCATTTGGCGTTGACCGCACGCAATGAGGCGGTCTTGAATCTCGGCGGGACGGGGGACCTGAACATGGCTGACGATGCAGATGTGATCGTGATTGGCGCGGGGCTTGCCGGTCTCGTGGCCGCAACCGAGATCGCCGACGCAGGCAAGCGCGTCATCGTGCTCGACCAGGAAGGGGAACAGAGCATCGGCGGCCAGGCCTTCTGGTCGTTTGGCGGCCTGTTCCTGGTCGATTCGCCGGAGCAGCGCCGGCTCGGCATCAAGGATTCGGTCGAGCTCGCACTACAGGACTGGATGGGCACCGCCGGTTTCGATCGCGAGGAGGATTACTGGCCGCGCAAATGGGCCGAGGCCTATGTCGCATTCGCTGCGGGCGAGAAGCGCGACTGGCTGCGTGCCATGGGCCATCGCATCTTCCCGGTGGTCGGCTGGGCCGAGCGCGGCGGTTACGACGCGATGGGCCATGGCAATTCCGTGCCGCGCTTCCACGTCACCTGGGGCACCGGACCCGGCATCGTCGAGCCGTTCGAACGCCGCGCGCGCGAAGCCGCGAAAAGCGGACGGCTGATATTCAAGTTCCGCCACCGCGTCGATGCGCTCAGCGTCACAAACGGTGCGGTCGACGGCGTCAGCGGCACAATCCTGGAACCGACCTCGGTCGAGCGCGGCAAGAGTTCCTCGCGCAACGTCGTCGGCGATTTTTCCTTCCGCGCACCAGCGGTAATCGTCGCGTCCGGCGGCATCGGCGGCAATCATGATCTGGTGCGGCAGAACTGGCCGAGGCGGCTCGGCGAGCCGCCCAAATTCATGATCTCCGGCGTGCCCGAACATGTCGACGGCCGCATGATCGGCATCACCGAGGCGGCGGGCGGCCGGCTGATCAACCGCGACCGCATGTGGCACTATGTCGAGGGCATCCGGAACTGGAACCCGATCTGGCCGCGTCACGGCATCCGGATCCTGCCGGGACCGTCGTCGCTGTGGTTCGACGCGACGGGCAAGCGGTTGCCGGCGCCGCTGTTCCCGGGCTCCGACACGCTCGGGCAACTGCATTACATCATGGGCACCGGCTACGATTATTCGTGGTTCATCCTGACCCAGAGCATCATCAAGAAGGAGTTCGCGCTGTCCGGCTCCGAGCAGAACCCCGACCTCACCGGCAAGAGCTGGCGCATGACGATCAAGCGCGCCACCAACAAGGGCGCGCCGGCGCCGGTGGAGGCGTTCAAGCAGCACGGCGCCGACTTCATCGTGCGCGACAATCTCGCCGATCTCGTCGATGCCATGAACGAGCTCGCAGGCAACGATCTGTTGCAGCTCGACGCCATCAAGGCGCAGGTCGAGGCGCGCGACCGCGAGATCACCAACCCCTACGTCAAGGATGCGCAGGTCATGAACCTGCACAATGCGCGGCGCTATATCGGCGACAAATTGATCCGCACCGCGAAGCCGCACCGGATCCTCGATCCCGAGCACGGTCCGTTGATCGCGGTGAAGCTCAACATCCTCACCCGCAAGACGCTCGGCGGGTTCGAGACCGATCTCGATTCGCGCGTATTCGGCAACGATCACCAGATCATCCGCGGGCTCTACGCGGCCGGCGAAGCCGCCGGCTTCGGCGGCGGCGGCGTGCACGGCTATCGCTCCCTGGAAGGCACGTTCCTCGGCGGCTGCCTGTTCTCGGGCCGCAACGCAGGGCGCGCGGCAGCGAAGGCGGTGAACTAGGCGCGCCTTTCCCTGATGCGGGCGTTGAGGCCCGTCGGCGAGAACCGGCGGGCCTCGATTTGCTGAGTCCGAATTTGTTCAGGCGGTCTTGGTGAAAAGCGTCAGGACGCCGTTGGTGAGATTGACCGCGACAACTTGTGCCGAGCTGAGGCCCTTCGCCTTCAGCGCGGATACTGCTTCTTCAGATGCGTCGATGGAACCGCGAAGGTTCCGCAGGTCGTCTTCGCTTGCCTTTGCGACGACTGCCTCGACCTTCGACCGGGCGTCGGGCTTGAGTTCCTTGATGTCCACGACCTGGATGCTCCGGATGGCGGTGGGCTGATCAGATTGAGCCTGCGGCATCGCCTTCGGTTGCGTTCCCTGCACCTGCGCCCAAGCAGGTGTTCCGAGCGAGAGCGCCGCAACGATGACGGACGCCGTAGAGATGCGGATGCGCATGCGTATTCCTTGTGTTGATTACCCCCAACATCCCGCGACAACGGGCTTTCCTTGCTTAAGGTTCCGCCGGAAATCCGCTCTCTGGACTATTGCTTATGCGACCGTCGCCGGGGGGCGGGTCAAAATATCGAAAACAACCCCATGCAAAGTAGCCGGCGGCGGCCGGCGTTCGACCAGGCGACTTGCTTGACACGTCGGGCAACTCAGAGGTATTCTTCTAATATTCCGAAATTGAACATCCCGCTCTAGTCCGCCTCCGCGCTGAGGAAGCGGACGCCGAACGTATCGGCGTTGGCCTCGCCCCAATCGTAGAGTGCCTGCAGCATCGGCTTCAGCATCTCGCCGCGCTTGGTCAGGCAATAGCGCGAGGAGCCGCCGCCGCGTTCCTGCTTGACGAAGCCTGAGTTGCAGAGATCGCGCAGGCGCTCGGTCAACACCTTGTCGCTGAGCTGCGGGATGTCGTGGCGCAATTCGCCGTAGCGCATCGGCCGGACCTTGAGCCGGCTGAGGATCACCGTCTTCCATTTGCCGCTGAGCTGATCGATCGAGAACTCGACCGGGCAACCATATTTGCGCTTGGTCTTGCGGATCATCGCAACTCTCCTGCGGCACTTTCCATCTGGTTCGTTGAGAGCCGCCATCGATCCATCTAAGCACGCTTGGCACGGGTTGGGCGAGTTCAGGGATCATTGCAAGACATGACAGACGACAATTCCGCCCAGGGTCCAAGCGACAAGCAACAGCCGCGCAAGCGCGTCGTCGTCAGACGCAATGGGCCTTACGAACCGGAGCCCGGCATTCCGGTCGTCGATCATCTCGGTGTGCCGATCGCAGCCGAGGCCCCAATGCGGCTCTGCCGCTGCGGCCAGTCGCAGACCAGGCCATTCTGCGACGACAGTCACGTCGCGCGCGGCTTCACCGACGCCAGGGATCCGCGGCGCGCGCCGGACAGGCTCGAGGTCTATGCCGGGCAGCAGGCGTTCGTGTTCGACAATCGCGGCACCTGTGCGCATTCCGGCTTCTGCACCGACCGTCTCACCTCCGTGTTTCGTCTCGGCGAGCAGCCTTTCATCGCAGCCAGCGGGGCGCGCCTCGACGACCTCCTCAACGCGGTGCGCAGATGCCCGTCGGGCGCGCTTGGCATCGGTATCGGCCCCAAGCGTGACGCCAGCCTGTCCGACGTCAGCCGGCCGCCGCAGATCGAAGTGTCGAAAGACGGGCCCTATCGCGTCACCGGCGATGTCGAACTGGTCGATGAGGATGGCGCGCCGATCACACAGAACGCGGGCGCGTCGCAAGAGCATGCCAGCCTGTGCCGCTGCGGCGCGTCGCTGAACAAGCCGTTTTGCAGCGGCATGCATTGGAACGTCGCATTTCGCGATCCCGTTCCCGATCCGATGCGCGAGCCGACGCTGTTCGAATGGGCCGGCGGCTATCCGGCGCTGCTCGACATGACGCGCATCTTCTACAGCCGTTACGTGCCGGAAGATCCGCTGCTCGGCCCGCTGTTCGCCGAGATGTCGCCGGAACATCCGGAGCGGGTGGCGGCGTGGCTCAGCGAGGTGTTCGGCGGCCCACGCTTCTACACCGAGCGCTATGGCGGCTATCGGCGGATGGTGTCGCAGCATATCGGCAAGGAGATCCGGCCGGAGCAGCGCGCATTGTGGGCGACCTACATGGTGCAGAGCGCCGACGATGCCGGCTTGCCGAGCGATCCGGAATTCCGCGCCGCCTTCGTCGCCTATATCGAATGGGGCTCGCGGATCGCGGTGGAGAATTCCGGTGCCGGCGCGGCACCGCCGCCGAACATGCCGGTGCCGCGCTGGTGGTGGGTCTGCAACGCGACGCCGGCCGCACGGCCGTCCACAACCGCGAGCGATACGCAGGCCGCAAGCGACATCAGCGTGGCACTCCCCGGCCCCGGCGAGGCCGTGCAATTCGAACAACACATCCGACCGCTGTTCCGGCCGATGGACCGCAACTCGATGCTGTTCGCCTTCGATCTCTGGAAGGAGGCGGATGTCGCCAGGCATTGCCGGCAGATACTGGCCCGCCTTGAGGCCGGCACCATGCCGTGCGACGGCGCATGGCCCGCCGAACAGATCGCACTGTTCGCGCGCTGGGCCGATGCGTTGCAAGCGCCAGCCTGATCGTGAAGCCACGCTCCATACAGACAGGTTGAACCCGCCTCGCCGGCGTGCTGCAATCGTCGCAGCAGGGCGGGTTTCGATGCGACAGTGCCCAATCGGCTTGCTGGCTCTGGCTGGCGCACTTGCGTTGAGCGGTGTGCCGGCGGCTGCGGATTCGCTTGTCATCAACGCCACCACACGGACCTTCACGCTGCAAGCTCCGGCCGCCAGGCCCGCGCCGCTCGTGATCGTGCTGCACGGCAAGACCCAAAGCGGCGCCGACATGATTACGCGGACGTCGTGGCCACTGATCGCCAAGCGCGATGGCTTTGCGGTGGCCTTTCCGATGGGTTGAACCGCGCCTGGGCCGACTCCCGGCCGGACGAGCGGCGCGCCGGCAATCCGCCGCCGGAAGGCACCGACGACGTCGCCTTCATCACCCAGTTGATTGCGAAGCTCGTGGGCGACGGCATCGCCGATCCCAGGCGCATCTATGTCACCGGCATCTCCAATGGCGGCGCAATGGCGATGACGCTGGCCTGCGAGCGCGCCGACCTGTTCGCGGCGGCGGCCAGTGTCGTCATGAACCTGACCGATGAATCCGCCCGCGCCTGCCGGCCACAGCGTCCGGTGCCGATGCTCCTGATGAACGGCACCGTCGATCCGCTGATCCCCTATCAAGGTGGACGCGGCACCAGCACTTTCGCGGTCGACGGATTCTGGTCCGCCGAGCGCACGCTGCAATTCTGGCGACGCATCAATGGCTGCGAGACCAGGGACGCCGCAACCACCGATCTGCCCGATCGCAATCCGTCCGATCGATCGACCGTCACGCGGATCGACTCGACCTGCCCGCAGGGACGCGACGTCGTGCTTTACCGCGTCAATGGCGGCGGTCATCGCATGCCCGGCCACTTCCCTGACGCCCATTTTACGAAATTGGCGGCGACGCTGCTCGGACCGCAAAACGGCGACATCGACGGCGCCGACACGATTTGGGCGTTCTTCGCGCGATTTCCGTGAACAGTGCTGCAAATTGTGCAGTGGCGGCGCTCGCCGCGACAGGCTAGAGGTTTGGTTCTGATCAAATCAGAACCAAACCTGTCGATCTCTTGTTTTGACGCGTTTTCTTCACGCGAACCGGTAGCCACGTCGCTTGAAAACGCTATAGACAGTGCCCGCCATTCAGTGGAGACCCAAATGAGCATTCAGCGTTTCGAAACCGGCCCGCGCATGAGCCAGGCCGTCCTGCACGGCAACACCGTCTATCTCGCCGGCGTCGTCGCCGGCAAGGCCGCGGGCGGCAGCGTCACCGACCAGACCAAGGACATCCTGTCGATCATCGACGGCCACCTCGCCAAGGCCGGCACCGACAAGTCGAAGCTGCTCAGTGCGACGATCTACATCACCGACATGAAGACGTTCCCGGAGATGAACGCGGTGTGGGACGGCTGGGTCTCGCAGGGCAACACCCCGGCCCGCGCCACCGTCGAGGCCAAGCTCGCGGCGCCGCAGTACAATGTCGAGATCATGGTTGTCGCGGCGAAATAGACGCGACGCACGTCATCCAATGGATACCGGATGCCCCGGATTGCAAAGCGCAATTCGGGGCATTTTCATCTTGCACTCACGCGCTGATCCGCGCTCGCTCGCCGGCAGCCTCGCCGAGATCGGACTGAAGCCAGCGGGCTATCCGGCGCCATGAACCGGCGAGAGCCTTGCAGCCCATGAACAGTCCGAGGTGACCGCACGGCTCGGTATGGCATTGCAGCCACGCGGGCGGCGTGGCCAAGAGCCGCGCTGTCGCAAATGCCTGGTCGGGCGGAACGACGATGTCGTTCTCTGCGGCGAGCACGAAGACGGGCTGCTTCACGGCAGCGAGATCGATCTTGCAGCCAAGCGCGAGGAAGTCTCCAGCCGCGATCCGGTTCTGGCGAAAGATCCAGTCGGTCACTTCGAGGTAGTAGGTGCCCGGCAGATCGAGCGTCTCGTCATTCCAGCGCGTGAAGCGATCGAGCAACGCCCGCGCATCCTCCGACGTGCGGTCAAGCCGCCTCTGCAGCGCCGCTTCCGCGTCACGCATGGTGAACGGGATGCTCCAGGCCTGCAGCATGTGCTTGCCGCTGATGATCCCATCCCCCTGACGGACCAGCGCCTCGAAGCCTTGCGGTGGAAGCGAGGCGACCATCCGGGAAAGCTCCGACGGTACCGAGACGTCGACCGGGCTGCCGGCAAGCACAAGCCGCCGTACCTTGCCGGGAAAGCGCGCCGCATAGAGCAACGACAGCCAGCCGCCCTGACAGAGACCCGCAAGGTCGACCGGCGGCCCGATCGTGTCGACGGCCACGTTGAGATCGGACAGAAAGGTGTCGATCGAGAAATATCGCATCTCCGGTGCCGCCGAGCGCCAATCCGTGAGATAGAGACGCGCAACGCCAGCCTTCTGCAACGCCTCCATCAGGCTGTGGCCGGGGCAAGATCCGCAATCTGCGCGCGATGCAGCGCATAGGGCGCGCAGACCAGCAGCGGCCGGCCTTCGGCCGCTCTCGAGAAATCCAGCAGGCACATCGACGGCAGCTGAAGCGCGACCGAATGGGCTGTCGTCCAGGGCAGCGCCGCCGCTTCGCCCGACGAATCCGTGGGCTCGGCCGGACGGTTGGGGTACCACTGCGAGTAGATGTCCAGCGCCAATCGCGCGGCTTCAAACGGCCATAGCCAGGCGTCCTGCGCCCAGTTGGTGCTCGCACTTCGATCCGATCGATCCGTCTTTTCGGGCAAGCTCATTCACCGATTGATCGCTACCGGGATGGTCTGGCCAACGCGGGTCACCTTCACGCTGATCAAGAGCCGACAAATTCAGGTCGGATCAGTTTACGCCAAACCGGCTGGGGCGGCAGCCACGCCGGGATGTCACGATCTCGCGACCCCGGCGCGGCTTGCTGCCAAGCAGCAAAAGCCGTCGTTTCAGCGGACTAGGCGGCGCGCGCCGTGCCTTTCTCCGCCTCGAGCTTGCGCGCGAACAGCCATCGGAAATAGGTCAGCGGGGCATCGGCGCCGATCGCGAGCAGCTGATAGTCCGGATCGGCGTCGAACACGCGCTGCTGCGCCTCGATGATATCCTTGTCCTCGTTGAACCCTTCCTCGAGGCTGTGCCGCAGCGACAGTGCGATGTTCGGGTTGTCGATGTCGAAATCGTGCAGGTAATTCCAGAAGAAGTGCGTGGTCGAGCGCGTCTCCGGCGTCATGAACTGCGCGTTGCGGTATGACCGCGTGCCCGGAACCTGGACGCCCTTCTCAACGCCCTGCCCCGCCGGCGCGAACGTGGTGTCGAGCGTGAAGATGCCGGGCACGATCATGCGGCCGATATTGCGGCGGTCGATCTTGTCGGTTTTGTTCGGGATCACCTTCTTGTGGTAGGGGGGCGGCTCGGCGCCCATGTGCCAGCGCTCGACACGGAAACCGTCGTCCAGCTTCTCGATCGCGACCGGCTTGGTCTTGTAGGCGTATTCCTCGGAGCCGCCGAGCGTGTTGGTGTGCACGAAGGCGAGATGCGCGAAGTCGCTGAGGTTGTCGACGATCAGGAGCCAGTTGGCCTTGTAGTGCATGTAACCCGGCAGGCCGCGCCACTTGGGATCCTCGAGCGGCGGATAGTCGAGGATCAGCTTCGGATCGGCCTTCTCGGGATCGCCGGTCCAGATGAAGATCAGATTGTAGCGCTCGACCACGGGATAGCTGCGCACGCCGAGCTTGGCGGGGATCGTTTCCTGACCGGGAATCTGGATGCATTTGCCGTCGGCCGCGAACTTCATGCCGTGATACATGCACCTGATGTCGTCGCCCTCGATGCGCCCCATCGAAAGCGGCGCGGCGCGATGGCAGCAGCGGTCGTCCAGTGCGACGACTTTCCCGCTCGACCCGCGATAGAGCACGATCGGCCGTTCCAGGATGGTGCGCGCGACCATCTTGCCGTCGATCAGTTCGTGATTCCACGCCGCCACGTACCAGGTGTTGCGCAGGAAAATTCCGTCGTCAGCCATCTCACCCTCCCGATGCAAGATTTGGTTGCGACGAGGTTAGGTGATTGCGGTCACCAGGATAATCCGATTTGGCTGGACACACTGTACCGGTGGATGGACGATCGGCCATGGAGTGGCGCGACTGGGAGCTGTTTTGCGAGGTTGTCGAGCATGGCGGCTTCACCGCGGCCGCGCGCGTGCTCGGCCATCCCAAATCGAGTCTCAGTGCTGCGGTGCAGCGTCTCGAAGCCAATCTCGGGCTGCGGCTGATCGAGCGCACCACCCGGCACCTGCGGCTGACCGATTCCGGCGAGACCATCTATCGCAAGGTGCGCCCGCTGTTCACCGCGCTGCACGACACCCACAGCGAGGCGTTGGCGATGT
The DNA here is from genome assembly GCF_051547665.1 of Bradyrhizobium sp. BR 1433. NCBI lineage: Bacteria > Pseudomonadati > Pseudomonadota > Alphaproteobacteria > Hyphomicrobiales > Nitrobacteraceae > Bradyrhizobium > Bradyrhizobium sp. BR 1433. Next base: position 5,788,438 of record NZ_JBPUGG010000001.1, on the reverse strand, counting down.
CGAGCGCGGTTGCGGGCACGCTGCGCATCAAGGCGCCTTATGAATTCGGCGCGCATCATGCGGGACCGGTCGCCTGCGCGGTGATGGGTCGCTATCCGGAGCTTTCGATCCGGATCGACGTCGAGCACGACATCGTTAGTCCGGTCGCCGAGAACTACGACATCGTGTTTGCGATGCTGGAGGCGCCGCTGCCGTCAGCCGGCATCGTGATCCGCCGCGTCTTCACGCTCGAGCGCGGCCTGTTTGCGGCACCCGCGCTGCTGGAGAAATTCGGCGAGCCGCGCACGCTGGATGATCTGCGAAAGCTGCCGCTGCTGACCGGCCCCAGCGATCCGCCATGGGCGATCACCGCTCCCGGCGGCGCGGTCGAGCATCTCGCGGTCGATCGCGCACGCCTGACCAGCTCGAATGCCCATGTCCGGCTGCAGGCGGCGCTCGCGGGCCATGGCGTGCTGCGGGTCACCGCCAGCTACACCCGCGCCGCCGTCGCGGCCGGCGAGTTGCGGCGGCTGCTGCCCGATCATGTTTGCGAGCCGCTCAACGTGCATGCGCTGTTGCCGGCGCGGCAATTTGTCCCGGCGAAGGTGCGCTGCTTCCTCGATGCGATGGAGGCGCATGCGCGCGGGGATCCGGAGGCCTATATCAGGCCGTAGCGGTCTTTTTTGGCCGATTACCATTTTCCCGGGAACCTGCACGGTCGGTCGGCATCCAATGGTATTATTCCGCCAACAGTGAGGGCGACCCGCCATGCGCCAGGTCCATGTAACGTCCCTGCCGCCGAACCGCTCGGACGATGCCGAGTTGGTGCAACGCGCGCTTGCCCGCGACGAGGCCGCGATCCGCGCCATCATGCAGACGAATAATCGCCGGCTGTTCCGGCTGGCGCGCGGCATCCTCCGCAACGACCACGAGGCCGAGGACGTGGTTCAGGACGCCTATGTGCGCGCCTTTACCCATCTCGACCAGTTCCGCGGCGACTCCAGCCTTTCGACCTGGCTGTCGCGGATCGCAATGAACGAGGCGCTCGGCCGCCTGCGCCGCAGGCACAGCAGCGTCGAATGGTCCGATCTGCCGAAAGGCGCTCCTGAAGCCCAGATCATCCAGTTCCCCCTGTCGTCAACGGACGATCCGGAAAAATCCATGGCCCAGCGTGAGATCCAGCGCGTCGTCGAGCACGCGATCGAACGAGCTGCCCGAGGCGTTCCGCCTCGTCTTCATCACCCGCGTGATCGAGGGCATGAATGTCGAGGAAACCGCTGAGATCCTCGGCCTCAAGCCGGAAACCGTGAAGACCCGCCTGCACCGCGCCCGGACCATGCTGCGCGACAATGTCGAGCGGAAGATCGGCCCCGTCGTCATGGAGGCCTTTCCCTTCGCGGGCAAGCGCTGCGAGCGATTGACCGAGGCGGTTCTGAAACGGCTGCGCGCCACGGCCTGAATTTTTCGGGAACCTCTGCTCGTCCGCACCATCCAACTCCTGTGCAAGCAACGACGCGCCGCGCGCTACGCCCGGCTCAACAGGAGTGTCAAACCATGTTCGTTCGATTGGGTATCGCAGTCGCCGCGCTCAGCCTCCTCAACTGCGCTGCGCTGGCGCAGGGCGCAAAGCCGACCGATCCGCAGATCGCACACATCGCCTATACGGCCGGTGTGATCGACATCAATGCCGCCAAGCAGGCGGAAGACAAGGCTTCCAACAAGGAGGTCAAGGCGTTCGCCAAGGACATGGCGCGCGACCACGAGGCGGTAAACAAGCAGGCGCTCGACCTCGTCAAGAAATTGAAGGTGACGCCGGAGGACAACGACACCAGCAAGGCGCTGTCGAAGCAGGCGGCCGACAAGCTCGCCGAACTCGGCAAGCTGAAGGGCGCCGCCTATGACAAGGCCTATATCGACAACGAGGTCGCCTACCACAAGGCCGTCAACACCGCGCTGGAGACGCAGCTGATCCCCTCTGCCAGCAATCCCGAGCTGAAGGGCCTGCTGCAAACCGGCCTGAAGATCTTCCAGGGCCACCAGCAGCATGCCGAACACGTTGCGGCCGGCCTGAAATAAGGAGGCGCGCGATGTTGCCAGGACGCTGTCTCGCAACGCTGGCTTTGCTCGCGCTCGGCGCGATGGCCGTCCCGGCGCATGCGGCCACCATCCAGATCGTGATGGAGAATCTGGTGATCTCCCCGGCCGAGGTGTCGGCCAAGGTCGGCGACACCATCGAATGGGTCAACAAGGACGTGCTGGCGCACACCGCCACCGCGAAGAACGGCGACTTCGACGTGACGATCGCGCCGAAGAAGACGGTCAAGTCGGTCCTGACCAAGGCCGGCACGGTCGACTATTACTGCCGCTACCATCCCAACATGAAGGCGGTGCTGACCATCGCACCATAGCCCGCGCGATGACCTCAGAGGTAATCGATCGGCGCACGCGAACCTTCGATAGTCCGGATCGCCGCACAGTCCGGCACTATCGAAGGAGAGCACCATGACCGACCATGCCACCATCGCCCGCCGCTATATCGATCTCTGGAACGAGCGGACGCCGAGCCGGCGTCGCGAGATGCTGAGCGAGAACTGGACCGCAGATGCGCGCTATATCGATCCACTGATGAGCGGCGACGGCCATGAGGGCGTCGACGCGCTGATCGCCGGCGTGCAGCAGAAGTTTCCGGACTTCCGCTTCAAGCTGATCGGGGAGCCGAACGGCTTCGGCGACCATGTCCGATTCTCCTGGGGCCTTGGCCCTGACGGCATCGACAGCCCGATCAAGGGCACCGACTTCGCCATGCTGAAGGACGGCCGGATCAGGAGCATCACCGGCTTCCTCGACCAGGTGCCGGGCGCCTGAGGCCTTCCTCGGGCAACCGCGACCTATATCCTCTCGTCATTCCGGGGCGACGCGCAGCGTCGAACCCGGAATCCATTCAACCGCAGCGCTTGCTGTCCGATGGATTCCGGGTTCTCGCTTCGCGAGCCCTCAGGTGCGCAATTGCGCACCGGGGAATGACGAGGGGACAGAACGCCAACGCCGTTACGTCAACGGCTTCCACGCCGGCGATGTCGCTGCCAGAGCGTTTTCGAGCGAAGTGGATCCCGGTTCGCGTCAAGAAAACGCGTCAAAACAAAGAATCGAGAGCCCCATTCCAATTCCATCGGAACGGAAAAGGCTCTAGTCTTTCCGAAACACAGGGAGGACACCATGAAGGCAGATTACGCCTTCAAGACTTCTGTCGTCAGCGACATCACGCCGGCGCTGCTGGCGATCGGCCGCGACAGCTTTCCGCAGGCCCTGATCGGCGCGCTGCGCCGCGTCGCCGGTGTCGGTCACTGCATGGTGTTCTCGTTCACCGGTCCGCGGACCGCCGCGTGCCTGCTCGGTGTCGGCAACATCCCAACCGGGCGCGACCTCGGGATCGCCTATTCCGAGCATTTCCATCAGGCCGACCCGAACCGCGATGCGGTGTTCGAGGGCAAGGCGCAGGCCGCACCGATCGTGCTGCCGAACTTTGCCCGCCGCATGTACAGCGACGGCTACCGCAAGATCTTCTTCGACAACTCCGACATTGTCGACAAGTTCGCCTCCGCGATCTGGACCGGCGACACCTGCTTCTATGTCAACTTCTACCAGATCACCGCGCAAGGCCGCTTCGGCCGCGAGCAGATCGCGCGCCTGGCCGCGGTCGCGCCGGCGTTGACGGCGGCCGTGGCGCGGCATTTCCAGCGCGACCCGGCAGCGGATATTGATCCGATCGAGCGGTTGAAGACCCTGTTTGCAACCGCCGAGCCGCTGGCAAGGCTGACCGGGCGCGAGAAGGAGGTCTGCCTGCGCATCCTTTCCGGTCTCGGCTCGGAAGCGATCGCCGCCGAGCTCGGCATCGGGCTGCACTCCGCCCTCACCTATCGCAAGCGCGCCTATGACAAGCTCGGCATCTCCTCGCAGAACGAGCTGTTCGCGATCGCGCTGCGCCTGATGGCCTCGGCGCGCCAGCTGAACTGAGCGCGCTCCAGGCGGCGGCCTCCCGCTGTCCCCAGCGGTGGGGACAGACGGGCCGCGCCTGCCGGCCTATGCTCGGCTCGAAAACCCGAGGCCAAACCGAGATCACGTCGTGAGCACCGCGCCCCATTTCGACATCGACGTCCCCGCCTTCTGGCAGGATCCCTACCCGGCGCTGGCGCGCATGCGCAAGGAGGCGCCGATCGCCTTCGTGCCGCAGCTCGGCAGCACGCTGCTGTGCAGCCGCGACGACATCTTCATCTCCGAGAAACAGATCGACGTGTTCTCGTCGCACCAGCCCGAGGGGCTGATGAACAAGCTGATGGGCCACAACATGATGCGCAAGGACGGCGATGCGCACATGAACGAGCGCAAGGCGATCTTTCCGGCGATCTCGCCGAAAACCGTCAGATCGCACTGGACCGCGCAGTTCGCAGGACACGCGACGCGCATCCTCGACGAACTGAAGCCGGACGGCGTGGTCGATTTCGTGCAGGCGTTCGCGCTGCCGTTCTCGGCCGAATGCCTGAAGTCGGTCACCGGCCTCACCAATATGCGCTTCCAGGACATGAACGCGTGGTCGCAGGGCATGATCGACGGCATCGCCAATTATGTCGGCGATCCCGCGATCGAGGCGCGCTGCCATGCGGCGACCTCCGGCATCGACGCCGCGATCGACGACATGGTCCCCGGGCTGCGCAAGACGCCCGACCTCAGCCTGCTCGGCGTGATGCTGCAGACCGACATGCCGATGGAGAGCGTGCGCGCCAATATCAAGCTCGCGATCTCGGGCGGCCAGAACGAGCCGCGCGATGCGATCGCCGGCACGGTATGGGCGCTGCTGACCCATCCCGACCAGCTTGCGCTGGCTGCGAGCGGCACGATCCCGTGGCTGCAGGTGTTCGAGGAATATGCGCGCTGGATCTCGCCGATCGGGATGTCGCCGCGGCGGATCGCAAAGCCCTGGACGATCAGGGACGTCGCATTCGAGACCAATGAGCGCGTGTTCCTGATGTTCGGCTCGGCGAACCGCGACGAGAAACACTTCGACAAGCCCGACGCGTTCGACGTGCGCCGCGACGCCAGCAAGAGCATCGCGTTCGGTGCCGGCCCGCATTTCTGCGCCGGCGCCTGGGCCTCGCGCGCCATGGTCGCCGACGTCGCGCTGCCTGCGATCTTCAAGCGGCTGAAGAATCTGCGCCTGATCGCGCACCAGCCGGCGCGGATCGGCGGCTGGGCGTTCCGCGGCCTGCTGGATTTGCCGGTGACGTGGGACGCGTAGCGTGCTTTGCGCAGGTTCAGTGCACGGGACCCGGCACGACGAGGCGCAGCAATCGCGCGTCGCGTGATGGGGGGACCGTCGTGGTCCAGGCCTCGCCCGCATCGACGAGGCAGGACAAACCGTCAGGCCGCGACAAGAGGATCGTCCAGGTACCCGCCGGCGAAACGAAGACCTCCACGAGGTGGCCGCGATCGGACAATCCGCGGTGCACCTCAACCTCGCCGAAATGGTCTTTGAGGAAGGTCACGAAATCGGACCGGGAGGCGCAAGTCTGCGCTGCGCCAGCCACCGTCGACATCAACGCGGCAGCCAAGCTGAGTGCCGCCAAGCGGATACATCGCAACATGGCCCCCTCCTTGTCCGGGCAGCCATGCACGACCATCGCCGAACCAAGCTCACTGCAGCGAACTCAAGCAGGGTCGATGATCGCGTACTCCACCCAAGGTGGTGATCAGGCACGAGGATTTCAAGAGCGGCAGCGGCGGCATCATGCTTCGACAAGGTTTCGCCCGAGCCCTTCAGCCAAGCCCGCCACACCGGCTCCGCTCGCCAGATCAACGTCCATGCGCGCCGGCGATCGAGAGAGCGTCCTGAAGGCCCGGACGCGCCTGACCAGGCGTCCTCTCATCGTCCCCAGCGCAGCACAACCGGATCGAGTGTCCGCGCGATCTCGATCAGCCCCGCGCGCGTCGCGGGATGCAGCGGTTGCAGCGGGTGGCGCACTGCATCGGACTTGATGACGCCGCCCTCGCGCATCAGCACCTTGCAGGCCTGCAGCCCGCATTGGCGGTTCTCGTAATTGATCAGCGGCAGCCAGCGCGCATAGGCCCCGACCGCCTCGTCGCGCCGGCCGGCGAAGAACGGATCCATGATCTGGCGGATGCCGTCGGGATAGCCGCCGCCGGTCATCGCGCCGGTGGCGCCGGCATCGAGATCGGCCATCAGCGTGATCGCCTCCTCGCCGTCCCACGGCCCCTCGATCTCGGCGCCGCCCTTCTCGATCAGGCCGCGCAACTTGTTTGCCGCCATCGGCACCTCGATCTTGAAGTATCTGATATTGGCGAGCTCCTTTGCCATCCGCGCCAGGAAATCCACCGAGAGCGGTGTACCCGCCACCGGCGCGTCCTGGATCATGATCGGGATGTTGATGGCATCCGACACGACCCGATAAAACTCGTAGATGCCCGGCTCGCCGACGCGGAAGGTGGCGCCGTGATAGGGCGGCATGATCATCACCATCGCAGCTCCGGCGGCTTCCGCCTCGCGGCTGCGCGCGGCGCAGACTGCCGAGGAGAAATGCGTCGTGGTGACAATGACGGGAATGCGGCCAGCGACGTGCTCGAGCACCGTATGCATCACGGTCTCGCGCTCGGCGTCGGTCAGCACGAACTGCTCGGAGAAATTGGCGAGGATGCAGATGCCGTGGGAGCCGGCGTCGATCATGAAGTCGACGCAGCGCCGTTGTCCTTCGAGGTCGAGATTGCCGTTGGCGTCGAAGATGGTCGGCGCCACGGGGAAGACGCCGCGATAGGGGCGCTTTGCGACTGATGTCATGATAACGACCTCCCAGGGTGTTGTCGGATTTTCTTGTCAGCTGTTGCGGAACGGCAGCGGCGGGCCATCGAGCCGGCGCAAGCCGGGCTCGCGGCGCTCCAGCCACCAACCATACTGCTTCGGCCAGGACGCGAACACCTCGCCGCCTCCACCGCCAAGCGCAAGCTCGGCATGCAGCGGCCAGTTCGGATCGAACAGCGCCTCACGGCCGATCGCGACCAGGTCGGCCTGGCCTTTGGCCAGGACGTCTTCGGCCTGCTGCGGATGCAGGATGAGGCCGACCGCGATGGTCGCAATGTCGGCGGCGCGGCGGATCTCATCGGCATAGGGCACCTGAAAGCCGTAGCCACGCGGAATCCGCGCCGCGGTCGCCGAACCGAGCAGGCCGCCCGACGAGCAATCGATCAAATCGGCACCGCGCGCCCTGGCTTCGCGAGCGAACGCGACCTGGTCCTCGAGCGTCAGGCCGCCGTCGATACCGTCGACCGAGGAAATCCGCACCGACAGCGGCCGCTCCGCCGGCCAGGCCGCGCGCACGGTCTCGATGATCTCGAGCGGATAGCGCATCCGCCCGGCGCGGTCGCCGCCATAGGCATCGGTGCGGCGGTTCGACAATGGCGAGAGGAATTCATGCAGCAGATAGCCATGCGCGCAATGCACCTCGACGAATTCGAAGCCCGCCTCGACCGCGCGCAAGGTGGCGCGCCGCCATTGCTCGCGCAGCGCGGCGAGTTCGGCAGCGTCGAGCGCGTGCGGCATCAACCAGCCGTCTTCCATCGGGATCGCGCTCGGCGCCACCGTCCGCCACGGCAAATCGCCGCGAGCGCGGTCGGCCTCATCGAGGGCGGCATTGCCGTACCAGGGACGCTGCATGCTGGCCTTGCGGCCGGCATGCGCGAGCTGGATCGAGGGCACTGCGCCATTGTCCTTGAGGAAGGCGGCGATCCGTTCGAGCGGCGCGATCTGCTCGTCGTTCCAGATGCCGACGTCGCCATGAGTGATGCGGCCCTCGGCGACAACCGCTGCAGCCTCGACCATCACGAGCCCGGCGCCGCCCTGGGCGAACTTGCCGAGATGCACGAGATGCCAGTCATTGGCGAGACCGTCGGTCGCCGAATACTGGCACATCGGCGAGATCAGGATGCGGTTTCGGGAGGTCACGCCGCGAAGCGTGATCGGCTGAAACAGAAGTGGCTGCGACATCGGGACCTGCGGGACGGTGTTGGCGGGAGAAATCGTGGCGGAAAGCTAGGCGGCGCGCCCCGGGATCGCAAGTCATGCCGCGGCGCAGGCGGCCAGACCTGCACGCATGCAGCACTTGCGCAACGGCCCGATCTGCAAAACCCGCAACATTTGCCGCAGAAAAATCTCCCGGCTGGCAAACACTTTCGGTCATCCCCGGGTCACGTCACGGATCGCAATTCGTCGCGGACATCCCTACATTGCCGGCATGAAGAAAATCGGATTCCTTTCGTTCGGGCACTGGACGCCCTCGCCGCAGTCGCAGGCCCGCTCGGCCGCGGATGTGCTGCTGCAATCCATCGACCTTGCGGTCGCGGCCGAAGAGCTCGGCGCGGACGGTGCGTATTTTCGCGTCCATCACTTCGCTCGCCAGCTGGCCTCGCCGTTCCCGCTGCTGGCGGCCGTCGGCGCCAGGACCAGCCGGATCGAAATCGGCACCGCCGTGATCGACATGCGCTACGAAAATCCGCTCTACATGATCGAGGACGCCGGCGCGGCCGACCTGATCGCGAGGGGACGCCTGCAACTCGGCATCAGCCGCGGCTCACCCGAGCAGGTGATCGATGGCTGGCGCTATTTCGGCTATCAGCCGGGCGAGGGCGAAACCGACGCCGACATGGGCCGGCGTCATGCCGAGATCTTCCTCGACATGCTGCGCGGCCAGGGATTTGCGCAGCCCAATCCACGGCCGATGTTTCCCAATCCTCCCGGCCTGCTTCGGCTCGAACCACTCTCGGAAGGCCTGCGCGAGCGCATCTGGTGGGGCGCCGGCTCGAACGCCACCGCGGTGTGGGCGGCGAAGCTCGGAATGAACCTGCAGAGCTCGACGCTGAAGAACGACGAGACCGGAGAGGCTTTCCACATCCAGCAGGCCGCCCAGATCCGGGCCTATCGTGCCGCATGGAAGGAAGCCGGGCACACGCGCGAGCCGCGGGTCTCGGTGAGCCGGAGCATCTTCGCGCTGGTCGACGATCGCGACCGCGCCTATTTCGGCAACGGGCAGGAGGAAGACCAGATCGGCTTCATCGACGAGCGGACGCGCGCGATCTTCGGCCGCGGCTACGCCGCCGAGCCGGACAGGCTGATCGAGCAGCTCAGGACGGATGAGGCGATCGCGGAGGCCGATACCCTGCTTCTGACCGTCCCCAACCAGCTCGGCGTCGACTACAACGCGCATGTGATCGAGACGATCTTGACCCAGATCGCGCCCGCTTTGGGCTGGCGCTGAATCCATCGCGCAACGTCAGCGATACTCGCCCGGCGCGCAGCCTCGTCACATCGAGCACGACCGGGACAAGGACCCGCGCCGGCCGTCTTCTAGGGGGGCTGTTGAGAGGGAACGGCCGGGCGCGGGCTTGAACCGACCGTTCTCGCCGGAGGTCGGTCGGCTCTATTCGACCAATGCCGGAACCCGCGACATCGTTCCGGTGGAACTTCGTTCTCAAACGCGGAGAACTACGGAAACATAACTGCGCGTTGTGAGAAGAACAGGTCGAGTACGGTGCGTTAGGCGCGCACGTTGCGTGAACAGATCGCCGTAATATCCCGGGATAATAGCGAAGGCCGTCTGCGGATCCCCTGGGTCAGGAATCCCTGTCGCGATTGCGCCGGGTGAGATCGAGCCGATCGACGCGCTCGTCGATCCGCCGGTTCAGCTCCTCGTCTTCTCGCGTATTGCTGCCGCGACGGGCGCGAACCACCAATGCACAACATCCGAGCAAAACGATCGCGAAGAGCGCGTAGTACCACCATGCCATGCACTGATCTCAAATGACGCTCGCGACAACGGGCGGAAAGGTCATCGTTCAGGCCGGTAAGGACGCGCCGACCTTGGCGCATAATAGGGGTTCACCAGACAGGTCGCCGGCATGCCCACAGCGCTGGCCTGGCACTGATCCAGCGACGTGAAGATGCAGTCCATGCGTTCGCCGACCAACTCACCGTAAACATGCATGCAGACGGGATAGCGCGGATCATACATTTGCGCGGATGCCGGCCTCGTCATCCAAAGCGCGCCCAGCGCAAGCAGCAGCGCTCCAAGCAACCTCACGTCACGTCTCCTGCTGTCGCCAAATACATTGCCATGCCGACAAACTGTCCCGCGACATTTGCCTGAAGGCTGGAGCGGGCGAAGGGAATCGAACCCTCGTATGCAGCTTGGGAAGCTGCCGTTCTACCATTGAACTACGCCCGCAAATCAATGACTTAGCAAGAACTTGCCGGAGTTCGTGTTGCGCTTTGTGTTGCACCGTTCCGACCGCCGACTTATAGACCGCGCCGCCCGCGTTCGGCAAGGCATCTAGTGCCACATCCACTCGGACGCGCGCCGCGCGGCGCTCCGTGCAATCGACACTGACGCGAGCAGTGCGAACCGCCTACAAGAATAGACCCCGGCGCGTTTCGTACCTCTCAAATTTGGCCTCGATCGTTGCTGGTTGTGGTTCGGGATGGCCGCGCGTACCCTGATCAAATCTTACGCCGTCTCTTTTGCGCGGGGTCCCGCTTCGAGGCCGTAGGCGCGGGACAACCCCCATCCGGGGGCCGCCCCTCAGAAGCTTGTCGGTCTGTTAAAACGGTTTGTGATAGCGTCGATGCGCGCATACATAAGAACACGCCATGGCCCCGAGGACGAAAGCATCAAATAATCCGGCCCTGATCACTTGGGCACGCGAGACGGCCGGCTTCTCCGTTGCCGAGGCCGCCGCACGCTTGAACGTGTCCGAAGAGCAGCTATTGGCTTGGGAAGATGTCGGATCGGACGATTCGCCTTCAATCCCTCAACTGCGCAAAATCGCGGCGCTGTTCAAACGGCCGCTCGCGGCGTTCTTCTTGGCGGAGGCGCCCTCGGGCTTCGCTGTGATGCGCGATTTGCGCCGTCTGCCCGGCACGGGCATCCGACATTTTAGCCCAGCCCTTCAAATGGAAATCCGCGCCTCGAATGAGCGGCGCGAGCTTGCGTTGGAGTTGGCTTCCGATCTCGAAGAGGAGCCGACGCAATTCGAGCTTTCGGCAAAAATCACTGACGACCCCGAAACAGTCGGCGCAAAAATTCGAATCGCGTTGGGCGTCACTGACGACCTGCAAGCCAAGTGGAAGGACGCGGACGGCCGCGCTGCGTTCACCGCGTGGCGAACGCGCATCGAAGAGGCCGGCGTTCTAGTTTTCCAAAGCACAACGTTCGCTTCGGAGGAAGCATCGGGCTTCGCGATATCGTCCGGTACGCTGCCTGTCATCGCAGTCAATCGGAAGGACCCGCTGACGCGTCGAACATTCAGCCTGTTGCACGAGTTCGCACATTTGATGGTGCGCATTAGCAGCGTGTCTGAACTCGAAACCGACGTGACGAGGCCTCCCGAGGATCAGCGGGTTGAAGTCTTCTGCAATCACGTCGCTGCCGCCGCGCTGATCCCGAAGGAAAATTTGCTGGCCCAGCCAACGGTTGTTGCGCATGGCGCGCGCTCCGTGGCGTGGAAGGATGGCGAGCTTGCCGATCTCGCTAGATTGTACGGTGCAAGCCGCGAAGCTCTATTGCGTCGTCTGCTTACGTTCGGGCGGACAACTCCCGAATTCTATTCATTGAAGCGTGCTCAATACAACGCCGAGTACGCCTTGCTCAAAAAGCGCCAAAAGGAAACTGCGACGGAAGTGAAGCGGAATATGCCGCAGGAGACGATTAGCACCATCGGCCGTCCGCTCGTGCGCATGTTGCTCGGAAATTATTATCAAGACCGTCTGTCACTGAGCGCGCTGTCTGGCTTTCTAAATCTGAAAGTCAAGCACATTCCCAAGCTGGAGCAAGCTGTGGGGATGAGGTAGTTCGCAATGGCGGTCAAGCCGATCTACAGCGTAGATAGCAGCGCACTCATTCACGCGTGGCGCAGAGCGTACCGGCCGCAGAATTTCGAATTCATTTGGAAGGGCTTCGACGGGCTCATTGACGAAGGACGATTGCGCGCGTCGATGGAAGTGTATCTAGAGCTTGAGAAGAAGGACGACGAGCTCTTCACTTGGTGCAAAGAACGAAAGGAGACGTTGTTCGTTGAACTGGACGAGACCGTTCAAGCCAGCGTCACCAAGATCATGAGGGACCATCCACGGCTTGTCGACACTGTTAAGGGCCGCTCCGCTGCCGACCCGTTCGTGATCGCGCTCGCCGAGACGGGCAAGCCTCAGATGATCGTCTTGACCGAGGAGAAGCCGGGCAAGGTTAGAATTCCCGACGTTTGCGACGCTCGGAACGTCAAGTGGAAGAACCTCGCGGACATGATCGAGGACGAAGACTGGAAATCGGGCTGAGCACGAGGGGCCGACGACTTCAACGCGGAACGAGCATCCAACGCCCGACCAAAGCTTTCGGCCCAAGACCGCACGTCCGTTGGCTGATCGACCTTTTGCGGAAGGCTTCCGAGTTCTAGAAGTGCATCGCGCCGGACCATAGCCCGGGCGGAGGCAGCGGATCAAGCGCGCATTGAAGCCGATCGCCGCATCGCCCCCGCTAATGGCCCATCCTCACGAGCACGTCATTGATGACAAAAGCCGCGGCGGCAGATGCGTCGCAGGTGCCGCTTCGTGCATAGATGCAGGCATCGGCGATGCCGACGCGGGCACAGCTTTGCCTTGAAAAATCCGCCGGCAGATCACCGGCTGCCGCGGGGCGCGCGAGGATGCGGTTGAAGGCCGGCCTGGTCGCCTGCAACAGCGGCGGCAGGATCAGCTCGGCGAGCGGATCGCCGGGCTCCAGCGCATAGAGCGGTACTGGGCCGACCAATCGCTCCCGCCCTGGCAACAGCTGGAAACGAACATTGTAAAGTGCGAGGCCGCACAGCTGCGGATCGCTGCGCAGTTCGGCGGCGAGCCGCGCCGCGCCGACACCGCGCGTCCAGTAGTCGCGCATCCCTTCGCTGGCGCCGGCGAGCGTCACCGAGAGCAAGGCCCAGCCGCCGGTGACGATCGGCAATGCCCAGCGGCGCCACCCGGGTTTTGCGCGCAGCCATTGCACCCAATCGGCCGATCCCAGCGCCGCGACGATGATGAACAGTGCCACCGACAGGAAGACGAAGCGGTATTCCTTGTGGGCGATCAAGCTGTGGAAGACGAGGTTGACCAACGCCACGGCCAGCAACAGCGGCGCATGGCGCGCGCCGCGCCAGATCGCGGCGAGCGGCAATACGATCGCCGCCGACCACACGATCAGGAAGTTGACGAGATAGGCCGAAGGGGGCGTCACGCCGAACTCGGTCGCGCGATCGTGCAGCAGGTTTTCCTTGATGTTGCCGATCAGCCAGGCGAACGGCACGGCGCCATGCGCAAGCTCGATCGCGGCGGTGAGCATAAGCGCGGCGAGACCGCCCGCGATCATAGGAATCAGGTCTCGCCAACGCATCCAGCAGGCGCCGAGCGCAAGCACGGCGATGGCCGGCGCGTACTGAAAGCGGCAGACAAAGGCGAAAGCGAGCAACGCGCCGCCGATCGCGAGACGCCGCGGCGACGGACGGCCGGTCACCAGCAGCGCCGCCGGCACGACCAGCGCCGTCGCCAACGGCTCGCCCAATGTGTGCGGCGAGAGCAGGATCAACTCGAACCAGACCGCAGCCGCGAACGCCGCCACGATGGCATGGGTTCGCGAGATCCGTGCACCGAAGAACCAGGCGCTGACCACGATCGACAGTGACGCAGATGCGGCGACCAGGCGCGGCACCAGGAAAGCGCCCTCGCCGCCCGGCGCAATCAAGCCGCCCACCGCGACCGGCCCGGCCAGCAATGTCGGCAGGAACCAGCCGCGAATGCCTTCGCGCCACTCCCACGTCAAAATGCCGTCATGGCCGAGCATCCGCCACGCCGGCTCGAGATACTGAAAGATCTCGTCCGGATACATCACGTTGGGCCAGAGCGCGGCCGCAAGGCGCAGGACCAATGCCAGCAACAGCAATGCGAACAGCGGATGAAGACGCCCGGTCGATGTCCCGGCCACGGCTGTGCTGCCGCGCGCCCCATCCGCGCCGGTGCTGGTCATCGTTCCGCCGATCGTACCGTGGAGCAGCATGCTGACGACCAGATAGCGGGCAAAGCCTTTAAGATGCGTGACTGATAAATTGGCGGGGTCACACAGAAGGGGCCGCGACATGGTTAGCTAAACGTCAAGATTCCGGATGCGCGCGCCGGCGACAATGTTAGGATCGCGCGCGTGGGGGCTGGTGGCGTCATGGCGGGGCGTGGGTATACCATTTTCGACACGGCGATCGGCCGATGCGGCATCGCGTGGGGCGAGCTCGGCGTGGCTGGCGTGCAGCTTCCCGAGCTGCGCGAGATCGAGACCCGCAAGCGGCTATTCAAGCTTTATCCTGACGCGCGCGAGATGCGGCCTCCCGAGGAGGTCGCTGTCGCGATCGAGGGCATCGCCGCGACCTTGCGCGGCGGCATTGGGGACCTTGCCGGCGTTGCGCTCGACATGAGCGGCATCCCGGCCTTCAACGCGCGCGTCTACCAGTTTGTCCGCACCATTCCCCGCGGCGAAACCCGGACCTATGACGAGGTGGCGAGCGCCTTGCGCGCGTCCGGCGCGGTCTATTCGGTGGCACAGGCGCTCGGCCGCAATCCCTTCATGGTCATGGTGCCCTGCCACCGCGTGCTCGAGGCGGGCAATTATGCCGACCGGATCTCGCCGAACGGCGGCAGCATCTCGAAACGGCGGCTGCTCTCGATCGAGGGCGCCCAGCCGACCACCAGCAAGACCCTTTTTGATGTGCTGCTGCCCGTTGCACGACTCCGGCCGCAAGCTTAAATCCGGGGTATGGTCCGAACCACGCTGCTGCAGCGCGATCGCATCACGGTGAACGAGTTCCGCTGCACGGCGGAACCCGGCGACAAGCCGTTCGCCGAGCAGTTCGCCTCCCACTCGGTGTCCTATGTGCGCAGCGGCAGCTTCGGCTGCCATTGCCGCGGCCGCTTCCATGAGCTGGTGGCAGGCTCGATCCTGGTCGGCCATCCCGGCGACGAATACACCTGCACGCACGACCACGTGGTCGGCGACGAATGCCTGTCGTTCTTCCTCGACCCGGTGCTGGTCGAGACCATCGGCGACCGCGCGGCGGTCTGGCAGGTCGGGTCGGTGCCGCCGCTGCCGGAACTGATGGTGATCGGCGAGCTCGCGCAAACGGCGGCAGCTGGCAACAGCGACGTCGGTCTCGACGAGATCGGCCACCTCCTCACCAGCCGCCTTGTCGAGCTGGTGTCCGACCGAAAGGCAAAGCCTCTCACCGCAGGCTTGCGCGATCGCCGCCGCGCCGTCGAGGCCGCGCTGTGGATCGACGCCAATTCACACCATCAGATCGACCTCGACGATACTGCGGAGCAGGTCGGCTTGAGCACCTTCCATTTCCTGCGGCTGTTTTCCGCCGTGCTCGGCGTGACCCCGCATCAATATCTCGTGCGCTCGCGGCTGCGCCATGCGGCGCGGCGGCTCGCGGATGACGACAGCCCGGTCACCGACATTGCCTATGACGTCGGCTTCGGCGACCTCTCCAATTTCGTGCGCAGCTTCCACCGCGCTGCGGGTGCCTCGCCGCTGAAGTTCCGCCGGGCCTCGCGCGGCGACCGCAAGATTTTCCAAGAACGTCTCGCGCTGCAATAGCTAGGCTACTCCAGTCCGCGCGTCTTTCGATGCGCTTAGCGACTGGAGATTTCCTCATGTACGACCATATCGGATTGCGCGTTGCCGACCTCGACGCCAGCGTGCGCTTCTACACCGCGGTGCTGGCGCCACTCGGCTTCGTGCTCTGCTCGCGCGACGACAGCGGCGCCGGCTTCGGCCCGAAGGGCGAGCCCGCGCTCTGGCTGCATCTGCACAAGGGCAAGACCCAGGGCGGCGCGCACGTTGCGTTCCGTGCCCCGAGCCACGACGCGATCAAGACATTCCATACCGAAGGCCTGAAAGCCGGCGGCAGGGACAACGGCGCGGCGGGCCATCGCAAGGATTACAGCCCGACCTATTACGCGGCGTTCCTGCTCGACCCCGACGGCAACAATGTCGAGGCGGTGTCAACCTAGCACACCACAGCTCCGCCGTCATTGCGAGCGGAGCGAAGCAATCCATCTTTCCGCCTGCTGCGGTGTGGATTGCTTCGTCGCTTCGCTCCTCGCAATGACGACACATCTGAAACCAACGAGGATTGAACGATGGCTTCCATTCACAAGGATATCCCGATCGACGCGCCGGCAGATCATGTCTGGGACGCGTTGCGCGATTTCGGCGCACTGCATACGCGGCTGGTGCCGGGCTTCGTGACTGACACGCAACTGGACGGCGACGTCCGCACCGTCAGCTTCTCCAACGGCACCGTGGCGCGCGAGACGCTGGTCGATTGCGACGACCAGCGAAAGCGGCTGGTCTATGCGATCAGCAGCGAGCGGTTGAAGCAGCATTCCGCCTCGGTGCAGGTGTTCGCCGAGGGCGACACGCGCTGCCGCGTGGTGTGGATCGCCGACGTGCTGCCGCACGAGGTCGCGCCATACATGGACGCGCAGATGGATCTCGGCGCGGCGGCGATGCAAGCCGCGATGGCCAAATCGGCCAGGGAGAAGAGCGCGGCGTGATCCGCTAGGTCATGCGACTGGCCGCGCATTTCGAACTATGACCGTCACCCTGAGGAGGTCGCGAAGCGACCGTCTCGAAGGGCGACAGCCCCGCTGTTTCTACGAGCGCACGCCGAAACACCTGGGCCGTCGATCCTTCGAGACGCCGCTTCGCGGCTCCTCAGGATGACGGGTTTAATATCTACGACAGCGCCGGCTGCGCCTCGGCGACCGGTGCCGACTTGCTCCAGCGCGTCAGGATCACGCTGAGGCAGGACAGCACGCCGAGCACGCCCATCGAGGCGGCGGCGAGTGCGAAGAAGTTCTGCGCGCTCGCCTCGTGCGTCGACAGCCACCAGCCGCCGGCGCCGATGAAGATCAGCCGCGCGGTCTGCGCCAGCACCGGACCCAGCACCTTCGCGGCACCCTGCGAGGAGAAATACATCGACATCGCAAGGCCGATGAACGCGTACATCGGCGCGGCGGTCGAGAGATATTGATGGCTGGTCGCCCGCACGTGTGGATCGTTGGTGAACAGATTGACCCAGAGGTCGGGGAAAACGGCGATGAAGCTGCCGACCACGCCGACCGCAAGGAACGACACCGTGCCCGCGGTCCAGGCGATGCGCCGGGCCCGCGCGACGCGCTCGGCGCCGACCGCCATGCCGATCATCGGCACCGAGGCGATGCCGACCGCGAAGGCGACCGAGGTCAGCATGAATTCGAGCCGCGCGCCGATGCCGTAGCCGGCGAGCACCGCGGTGCCGAACTGCGCCAGCATGTGGGTGAAGATCGAGATCGTCAGAACCGATTGCAGCGGCGAGAAGCAGGACACTGCGCCGACCTTGAGGATGTCGATGAACATCGCCCACTGCACGCGCAGCCCCTTGAGTTTCGGCTTCACGCGGGCGCGGCCCGAGAACAGATACCAGCCCATCACGCTGATGCTGATCGAATAGGCGATCAGCGACCCCGCGGCGACGCCGCGCATGCCGAATTGCGGCACCGGCCCGAGGCCGAGCCCGAGCGTGCCGCCGAGAATGATCTGCCACACCGCCGAGGACAGGATCATGGTCGACGGGAGCTTCATGTTGCCGGTGCCGCGCAGGATGCCGGCCATGGTGTTCATCAGCCAGGGCAGGATCGCGCCGCCGAAGAACACCTGCGAATAGGCGATCGCCTGCGCCAGCACATTGCCCCGGCCGCCGAGCAGTTCGAGCAGGCGCGGGCCGAAGATCAGCATGCCCAGCATGAACGTCAAACCAAAGGTCAGGCCGATCAGCAGCGCATGCATCGCCAGCGTCGAGGCGCGCTCGATCTCGCCGGCGCCGAGCGCACGCGCGATCGCGGATGCGACGCCGCCGCCCATCGCGCCGCCGGACATCGTCATGGTCAGGATCACGCAGGGAAACACCAACGCCATCGCCGCGAGCGACTCGACGCCGAGCCGGCCGATATAGGAGGTCTCCGCGATCACCACGCAGGTGCCGGCCGAGAGCGCGATCACGTTCGGCCAGGCGAGCCACAGAAGCGTGCGCAGGATCGGCCCGTCGAGCAGCGCATTGCGCGCTGGCTTGGTCACCGGCGGCGGCAGCGGCCGCTCTTGTTCGTCGACAGGTATTTCGGCGAGGCCGAGATCGGACATTTCTACTCCCACGCGCGATCTGGGGAGCCGCGCCATGGTGTTTCCCTACCATGGCAGCAGCGGATTCCACGTGCGCGGGGCGCAAGGGGGGCCTGCGCGATTGCAGGTGAACCCGGATGAACCTTGGCGCTAGCCGATCGACCAGACGAACGGCGCGCCGGCGGTGCTGTTCGGCTTCAGATGCACCGGAATATGCCGCCCGCAGCCGGCGGCCAGCCCCTCGAACAGGCCGGTCAGCACGCTGGCGCAGGCCGGATGATAGTCGGCGACATCGGCCATCAGCTTCCAGCCCTGCTGGCGGAATTCGAACTGGCCCTCGGATTCGCTGACGTCAGCGATATCGTCCTGCGACTCGAAGAGAGTGCGCAGGAATGCGGCAAATTCCGTGGCACGGCCACGGCGGCCGCCGAGCGCCTGCGCGACCTCGTCGTAATACTGCATGCCGATCAGCTTGCCGGTGAGATGCAGCAGGTAGCTCGCATCCTCCGGGCCGAACACCTGCACGATGACCGGCGCGGCCGTCTTCACATATTCCATCGCGTAGTTGCGATAGGCCTTTTCCAGCCGCGGCTTCGGCCAGCTGTCGACCGGCAGCGCCGGCGCGGTGTTCGGATCGAATGGCGGCGCCTCGAGATGGCGCGCGAACACCAGGCGCTGGTCGAGCTCGAGCGGATGATCGTACTCGCAGTAATAGCCTTCGAGGCCGTCCTGGCCGTCGACACTCTGCTTGGTGCAGACGAAGCCGAGCCGCAAGTCCCCGAGCGCGACACCGTTGTTGGCGTGCCAGCCGCGCAGCATCGCGCGCGAGACCTCGCCGGGCACGCCGCAGATCGCCGTGCCCTTCCAGATCCAGCGCGGCGGCGGATAGCGGATCCAGGCCTTGCGGTCGGTCTCATACATGTATTCGACATGCACGCCGCCGATCCAGTTGGAGAGGTAATGATATTGCGCGGCCGCGACCGCCGGCGGCAGGCCGTCGAGGCCGAGCTTCTTCAAGCCGGGGAGAAAGCGTTCCTGCTGCTGGCGGCGAAACACGCGGAAGACGAACTCGGCGGCATCAGCCGTGCCGCGCCGCGTGACGACGGTGAGGATCAGGCCGGTGAAGAAGGCGTGATAGAGATCGGCGACACTGCGCCACTTCCGCCACTGCGTTTCGCGCGCGTCCTGCTCTCCGGTCATGTCTGCTCCCGCTGTTCTTGTTGGCGAGATAAAGCCTCGCGCGCGCAATCGTAGCCCGGATGGAGCGAAGCGCAATCCGGGGCAGCTCATTGCGCGTATGCAGCGTCCCGGATTTCGCTAGCGCTTCATCCGGGCTACGGAATTAAGCGCGCGCGAAACGGAATTACACGCGAAAATGCTTGGAGAGCTTCAGGCCCTGCGCCTGATAGTTCGAGCCGATGCGCTGGCCGTAGAGCGCATCGGGACGCTCCAGCATCCGCTCATAGACGAGACGGCCGACGATCTGGCCATGCTCGAGGATGAACGGCACCTCGCGCGAGCGCACCTCCAGCACGGCGCGCGCGCCCTTGCCGCCGGCGCCGGCATAGCCGAAACCAGGATCGAAGAAGCCGGCATAGTGGACGCGGAATTCGCCGACCAGCGGATCGAACGGCACCATCTCCGCAGCGTAGTCCGGCGGCACCTGCACCGCCTCTTTCGACGCCAGGATGTAGAACTCGCCGGGATCGAGAATGAGACTGCCGTCGGCCGGGCCTTGATCGGCTCCCAGAAGTCGTCGACGGCATAGCCGCCGCGGCGATCGACATCGACCACGCCGGTGTGGCGCTTGGCGCGGTACCCGACAAAGCCGCCCGAGCTCTCGCCGGAAAGATCGACGGAAAGCGCAACGCCATCGGAGAGATCGGCATCGTCGATATCGACCAGCCGCTCGGCGGCATGCAGCGCATCGAGCTCGTCGGCGGTCAACGTGGCCTCGCCGATCCGGAAGCGGACCTGGCTGAGCCGCGAACCCTCGCGCAGCAGCACGGGAAACGTCTTCGGGCTGATCTCGGCATAGAGCGGGCCGTGATAGCCGGCGCCGATCATGTCGAAGCGGCGGGTGCCGTCGGCGATCACACGGGTGAAGACGTCGAGCCGTCCGGTCGAGCTCTTCGGGTTGGCCGCGGCCACGATCTCCGGCGGCAGCGCCAGGCTCTCCAACAGCGGCACGATGTAGACGCAGTTGGTCTCCAGCACCGCGCCGTCGGACAGATCGATCTCGTGCAGCTTCAGCTCGTCGATCCGCTCGGCGACGGTGGCATCGGGTCCCGGCAGGAAGCTGGCACGGACCCGGTAGGCAATGTCACCGAGGCGCAGATCGAGGCTGGCCGGCTGGATCTGGCTCTCGACGAAGTCATAGGCGGGCAGAATGAGGCCGGCCTCCGCCATCTCCGCGATCATGCGGTCGGGCAGGATTCCGTTGGATTCATCTTCCAGCGTGAACGACACGATGCGGTCCCTCGGCGATCCCTCGAGATGGCCCAAAAATCATACTCCAGGCGGCCATCAAGCCCCAAAATATGGGCTTTTACGGGTTATCCGATGACCGTCTTGACGGAAAGGGCGCGAGGGAATATCAGCTGCACTTATCCCGTGGTGATTTGAGCCGGCCGGCTTGCAGCCACGTTAAATAAGTCGCTAAACAGGCCGGGGACAGTGTGATCCCGGCTTGTGGAGGTTGCTCTAGGCCGGTTTTTTGTGGCCATTCTCCAGGGGAAATGGCCACCTCGGAGGTCACATGTCTGAATCTGAAACCACGGCCCGCTTTCGTCCCGAAACCCGCCTCGTCCATGGCGGCACGCTGCGCTCGCAATTCGGGGAGACGTCGGAAGGGCTGTTTCTCACCCAGGGCTACGTCTACGACACCGCCGAGCAATGCGAGGCGCGCTTCAAGGGCCAGGACCCCGGCTTCATCTATTCGCGCTATTCCAACCCGACCATTGCGATGTTCGAGCGCCGCATGATCGAGCTCGAGGGCGCGGAAGCCGCGCGCTCGACCGCGACCGGCATGGCCGCGGTGACCACCGCGATCCTCGCCCCGCTGAAGGCCGGCGATCATGTGGTGGCCTCGAAGGCCCTGTTCGGCTCCTGCCTCTACGTGGTGCAGGACCTGTTGCCGCGCTACGGCATCGAGACGACGCTGGTGGACGGCCTCGACCTCGATCAATGGCAGCGCGCGTTGCGGCCGAACACCAAGACCTTCTTCCTGGAGAGCCCGACCAATCCGACGCTCGACGTGCTCGACATCGGTGCGATCGCCAGGATCGCGCATAGCGGCGGCGCCCGGCTGATCGTCGACAATGTGTTCGCGACGCCGATCTGGCAGAGCCCGCTGTCGCTCGGCGCCGACGTCGTGGTCTATTCCGCGACCAAGCATATCGACGGCCAGGGCCGCTGCCTCGGCGGCGTCATCCTGTCGTCGGAAGCCTTCATCGCCGAGCACATCCACAATTTCATGCGCCAGACCGGGCCGTCGCTGTCGCCGTTCAACGCTTGGGTGCTGCTGAAGGGGCTGGAGACGCTCGGCGTCCGCGTCCGTGCCCAGACCGAGAACGCGGCGAAGATCGCCGAGGCGCTGGCCAAGCATCCGAAGATCACGCGGCTGGTCTATCCGGGCCGCCCCGACCATCCGCAGGCCGAGACGGTGAAGAAGCAGATGGGCGCCGGCTCGACACTGGTCGGCTTCGAGGTGAAGGACGGCAAGGCTGGCGCCTTCCGCTGCCTCAACGCGCTGAAGATCTCGCGCATCTCCAACAATCTCGGCGACGCCAAGAGCCTCGTCACGCATCCCGCGACCACGACGCATCAGCGCCTGGCGCCGGAGGCCCGCGCCGAACTTGGTATCAGCGAAGGTTTCATTCGCTTCTCGGCCGGGCTCGAGCATCCCGACGACCTGATCGAGGATTTCGAGCGGGCGCTGGAGCAAGTCTGAAGCAACGCGTCGTGGCCGGGCTTGCCCGGCCACGACGGCTTCTCTTGAAGATTAAGTCGCAGCCGTCGTGACGCCGCCGTCGACCACGATGGTCTGGCCGGTCATGAAGGTCGACGCGTCGGAAGCGAGATAGGCCACAGCGCCTGCGATCTCGTCGGGCTCGCCGATGCGGCGGAGCGGCGTCGATGCGGTGCGGCGCTTCAGATTGTCCGGGTCCTCCCACAGCGCGCGGGCGAAATCGGTCTTCACCAGGCCCGGCGCCACGCAATTGACGCGCACGCCCTTCGGGCCCCACTCGCCGGCGAGGCTGCGGCACAGTGCGAAGTCGGCGGCCTTGGAGATGCCGTAGGCGCCGATCACCGTAGAACCCCGAAGTCCGCCGATCGAGGAGATGATCACGACCGAACCCTTGCCGCGTTCGGCCATCTGCGGGATCGCCAGCGCGGACAGCCAGATGTTGCTCTTGACGTTCGAGCCCATGATCTTGTCGAACGCCTCGTCGGTGATGTCGAGCAGCGGGCCGTAATACGGGTTCACCGCGGCGTTGCACACCAGGATGTCGATCTTGCCGTAATGCTTGATCGTCCCCGAGACCAGCGCCTCGACCTCGCTGCGGCGCGCGATGTTGCAGGGGATGACGAGCGCATCGCCGCCCGCGTTCTTGATGCCGTCGGCGACTTCCTGGCAGGCATCCGCCTTGCGCGAGGAGATCACGACCTTGGCGCCGAGTTTTGCCAGAAGCTCCGCCGAGGAGCGGCCGATGCCGCGGCTCGAGCCGGTGATGACCGCAACCTGGCCGGTGAGATCGAACGGGGTGTTTTTCAATTGACGTGCTCCCTTGTGTTCTTGTTCCCGTCATGGCCGGGCTTGTCCCGGCCATCCACGTCTTTTGTCCCGCCAAGACGTGGATGCCCGGGACAAGCCCGGGCATGACGATCTTGGTGCAGGTGCAGTCTCGCGTAACTTACGCCAACAGCCCGCCGCCCTCGCTGACGCGACGGAGGTGATAGTCGGTGTCGCCGAGGGTGTTCTCGATCATGGTCAGCCGCTTGAAGTAGTGGCCGATCTTGGCTTCCATGGTCATGCCGATGCCGCCGTGAAGCTGGATCGACTGCTGGCCGACGAACTTCAGGGACTTGCCGACCTGCACCTTGGCGGCGGCAACCGCCGACGCACGCTCCTTGGCATCATTAAAGTCCGACGCCATGGTGGCGAACGTTGACATGCTGCGGGCCTGCTCCAGCGCCACGAACATGTCGGCGGCGCGGTGCTGCAGGCTCTGGAACGAGCCGATCGCAACGCCGAACTGCTTGCGGGTCTTGATGTACTCGACCGTCTCCTTCAGCGATTCGTCCATCGCGCCGACGGCTTCCGCGCACAGCGCGGTGCGGGCTTCGTCGGCGACGCGCTCGATCAGGGGCAGGCCGTTCTCGGGATCGCCGATCGCGGCGTCAGCACCGATCTCGACATTGGTGAAGGTGATGTCGGCCGCGTGCAGGCCGTCCTGGGTCGGATAGCCCTTCCTGGTGACGCCCTTGGCATCCGCCGGAACCAGGAACACGCCGATGCCGGTCTTGTCGCGCTGACCGCCCTTGGTGCGCGCGGTCACGATCAAGGTGTCGGCGTTCTCGCCGTTGAGCACGACGAACTTCTCGCCGTCGATCACCCAGCCGGCGCCTTTCTTCTTCGCCGTGGTCACGACGTCGAACAGATCGTAGCGCGAGTTCTTCTCGAGCTGGGCGAAGCCGAAGGTCTTGCTGCCGTCGATGATGCCGGGAATGTGCTTGGCCTTCTGCTCGGCCGAGCCGCCATGGCGCAGGAAACCGCCGGCGACCACGACGGTGGCCAGATAAGGCTCGACCACCAGCGCCTTGCCGAGCGCTTCCATCACGATCATGGTCTCGACCGCGCCGGCGCCGAAGCCTCCGTCGGTCTCCGCGAAGGGCAGACCAAGCAGGCCCTGCTCGGCGAGCTTGCCCCAGAGCGCTTTGCTCCAGCCGCCCTTCTCCTTCATGTACTTCTTGCGCGCATCGAAGTCGTAGGCATCCGCCAGCAACCCGTCGACGCTTTCCTTGAGAAGCCGCTGCTCCTCGGACAGATCAAAATCCATGTTCGTTCCCTTAACTAACTGATCGTTGTTCAAGCCGGGGCCTCTTCACCTCGCCCCGCTTGCGGGGAGAGGTCGGATCGCGAAGCGATCCGGGTGAGGGGGTACAGGTCTCTCGGCAGTCGTTGCTCGGAGAGATGCCCCTCACCCCAACCCTCTCCCCGCGAAGAGCGGGGAGAGGGAGAGGATCAAAGCCCCAGCACCGCCTTGCTGATGATGTTGCGCTGGATCTCGTTGGAGCCGCCGTAGATCGAAACCTTGCGGTTGTTGAAGTAGCTCGGCGCGATCTGCGCGGTCCAATCCATGCTCTCGTTGGAGCCGGCATCGCCGTGCTCGTCATAGGGCGCGGCGAACGGACCGATGATCTCCATCAACAGCTCGGTGGTGGTCTGCTGGATCTCCGAGCCCTTGATCTTGAGCACCGAGGACGCCGGATTGGGCTTGCCCTTGCCGTGCTTGCCCTCGTCGGCGACGACGCGGAGCTGGGTGAGCTCGAGCGCCTTCAGCTCGATCTCGCAGGCCGTGAGCTTCTCGCGGAACGCCGGATCCTCGAGCACCGGACGGCCGCCGGCCTCGACCTTGGAGGCCAGCGCGCGGATGCGGCGCAGCCGCTCCTTCGAAACGCCGACCCGGGCGATGCCGGTGCGCTCATTGCCGAGCAGGAACTTGGCGTAATCCCAGCCCTTGTTCTCCTCGCCGATCAGGTTCTCGTAGGGCACCTCGACGTCGTCGAAGAACACCTCGTTGACCTCGTGGCCGCCGTCGATGGTCTGGATCGGACGCACGGTGACGCCCTTCGACTTCATGCTGAACACGATGAAGGAGATGCCCATCTGCTTTTTCGCGGCCGGATCGGTGCGGCAGAGGCAGAAGATCATGTCGGCGTGCTGGGCGAGCGTGGTCCAGGTCTTCTGGCCGTTGATGATCCACTTGTCGCCACGGCGCTCGGCCTTGGTCTTCAGCGACGCAAGGTCCGAACCCGAACCCGGCTCCGAGAAGCCCTGGCACCACCAGTCGTCGACATTGGCGATGCGCGGCAGGTATTCCTTCTTCTGCTTCTCGTTGCCGAAGGTGTAGATCACCGGGCCGACCATGCTGACGCCGAAGGCGAGCGGCTGCGGCGCGGGATAGGACTGCAGCTCCTCGTTGAAGATGTAGTGCTGCACGGTGCTCCAGCCGGTGCCGCCATATTCCTTCGGCCAGTGCGTGACACCCCAGCCCTTCTTGTTGAGGATGCGCCACCAGGTGACCATCTCGTCCTTCGACAGATGGCGGCCTTCCTGCAGCTTGCGCCGGGTCTCCGGCGGCACGTTGTTCTTGAAGAACTCCCGCACCTCCTCGCGAAACGCTATCTCTTCCTTGGTGAAAGCGAGATCCATCGGATCCTCCTTTTGAAATTCAACTTCCTCGTCACTCTCTACTGTCGTCCCTGCGAAAGCAGGGACCCATAACCACCGGCCGTCGCAACTGGCAAAGCCGGCTGCCACTCTGCCCCTTACGAGGGCCGCGGCGTATGGGTCCCGGCTCGCGCTTCGCTTGGCCGGGACGACATCGTTACTGCAGCACCTCGAACAGGCCGGCCGCGCCCATGCCGCCACCGACGCACATGGTGACGACGGCGTATTTGGCCTTGCGGCGGCGGCCCTCGATCAGCGCGTGGCCGGTGAGCCGCGCACCCGACATGCCATAGGGATGGCCGACCGAAATCGCGCCGCCATTGACGTTGATCTTCTCCGGATCGATGCCGAGCTTGTCGCGACAGTACAGCACCTGCACCGCGAAGGCCTCGTTGAGCTCCCAGAGATCGATGTCGTCGACCTTGAGGCCATGGCGCTTCAGCAGCCGCGGCACCGCGAACACCGGACCGATGCCCATCTCGTCCGGCTCGCAGCCGGCGGAGACGAAGCCGCGGAAGATGCCGAGCGGCTTCAGCCCGCGCCTGGCGGCTTCCTTGTCGCTCATGATCACGGAGGCGCTGGCGCCGTCCGAGAGCTGGCTGGCATTGCCGGCGGTGATGGTGAAACCCTCGCCGCGCACCGGCTTGAGGCTGGCAAGCCCTTCGGCCGTGGTCTCCGGCCGCGGACCTTCGTCCTGCGACAGCGTCACCTCTTTCATCGTGACGGCACCGGTCGCCTTGTCGGTGACCGCCTTCATGGTGGTGATCGGCGCGAGCTCTTCCTTGAACTTGCCGCCCTGCTGCGCGGCCGCGGTGCGGCGCTGGCTTTCCAGCCCATACTCGTCCTGCTTCTCGCGCGAGATGTTGTAGCGCTTGGCGACGATCTCGGCGGTGTCGATCATGGGCATGTAGACCTCGCCCTTGATCTTGAGCAGCGCCGGATCCTGGGCGTGGAAGGAATTCATCTTGTCGTTCTGCACCAGCGAGATCGATTCACCGCCGCCGCCGACCGCGATCTCGACGCCGTCGAAGATCACCGAGCGCGCGGCGAGCGCAATCGCCTGCAGGCCGGAGGCGCACTGACGGTCGATCGTGGTGCCGGCAACGGTCACCGGCAGCCCGGCGCGGAGCAGCGCCTTGCGCGCGATGTTGCCGCCGGTCGCTCCCTGCTGCATCGCCGCGCCCATCACCACGTCCTCGATCTCCTTCGGATCGACCTTGGCGCGCGCCACCGCTTCGCCGATCGCGTGCCCGAGCAAGGTCGCGCCCTCTGTGACGTTGAGCGCGCCGCGATAGGCCTTGCCGATCGGTGTGCGGGCGGTGGAGACGATAACGGCGTCGGTCATGAGCGGGATCCTGATGCGGTCTGTTGTTGCGTGGATTGAGGTGTCTCGGTTTGAGCAGTCTTGGGCTGCTGCTGGCGCAATTCGTGACGCGACAGCTTTCCGACCGGGGTGCGCGGCAGTTCGTCGACGAACTCGACCGCCGCCGGCAGTTCATGCTTGCCGACCTTGCCGCTGAGGAATGCGCGCAGCTCGTCGATCGAGAACGCCGGCTGCCCGTCGCGCAGCTTGATGAAGGCCTTTGCCGCCTCACCGCGGTAATCGTCGGGAATGCCGATCACGATCACCTCCTGCACGGCGGGATGGGTGTAGATCGCCTGCTCGATCATCTGCGGATAGACGTTGAAGCCGCCGGAGATGATCATGTCCTTCTTGCGGTCGACCAAATAGAAATAGCCGTCGGCGTCCATGTAGCCGATGTCGCCGGTGAGGAAGCGGTCGCCGACGAAGGCCTCGGCGGTCTCCGCCGGCCTGTTCCAGTCAGCCCTTGGTGACGTTCGGGCCCCGGATGCGGATCTCGCCGACCTCGCCGACCGGCATCACCCTGGTGGAATCCTCCAGCGACACGACGTCCATCTCGATGCCGGGCAGCATCAGCCCGATCGAGCCTGGTTTCTCCGGTCCCTCCTTGGGATGGCCAGTGCCGGGCGAGCAGGTCTCGGTCATGCCCCAACCGCTCTTCAGCTTCATGCCGACGCGGCGCTCGAAGATCTTCGCGACCTCCACCGGCAGCGGCGCGCCGCCGGAGCCGGCGACCACCAGCGAAGAGAGATCGCGCTTGTCGAGATCGGGCAGCGAGGCGATTGCGATCCACATCGTCGGCACGCCGGGAAACACCGTTGCGCGCTTGACCTCGATGTCGCGCATCACAGCCTCGACATCGAAGCGCTGGTGCAGCGAGATCAGATGGCCGCGCCGGATTACCGACAGCAGCACGACGGTCAGTGCGTAGATGTGAAACAGCGGCAGCACGCAGATCACGCGCTCGATCGCATTGCGTTCGAGCCGCCCGGGCTTGCCCCAGACGTCGTAGATCGACACCGCCGCGGTGAGATTGCCATGGCTGAGCATGGCGCCCTTGGGCAGGCCCGTGGTGCCGCCGGTATATTGCAGCAGCGCGACGTCCTCGACGTCGACCGCCGGCCATTGCGAGGGCCTGGTCGCGCCGTCGATGAACTGGCGGTGGGTGATGATCGCGGGGTTATCGGGCAGCGCGGTTTGCGGCGTGCCGACCTTGCCCCAATTGTCATCCTCGCAGACGATCAGACGATCGAGCAGACCCTTGGCGAGGAATTTCAGCGCGGTCGGCAACAGCGCCGACAAATTGCTTGTGACCAGCACCCGCGCGCAGGAATCGGACAGCTTGTGCGACAGCGCGATCTCGCCGTCGAGCGGCGACAGATGCACGACGCGGGTGCCGGCCTTCAGCGCGCCGAAGAAATTGATCGGATGGTCAGGCGAATTGCCGAGGAACAGCGCGACCGAGGTACCCTTGCCGTAGCCGGCCCGCATGAAGGCCGCAGCGGCGGTCTCGACCAGGGCCTCCAGCTCGGCGTAGCTGATCGGCCGGTCGCGGAATTCGAGCACCGGGCGCGCGCCGAACTCGGCGGCGGCGCTCGAGAGCAGGTCCGGCAGCGTGCCGCGCGTGATCTCGTCGCTCCACTGCACGCCCTTGGGATAATATTGTTCGCCGGGATAGGTCATGGATGCCTTCGCAGGGACTCTCGGAGGTCGTCATTCCGGGATGGCCCGAAGGGCCAGGCCCGGAATCGATCAATCCACTCGTTCGACGGCGCCATCGGTTCCGGGTTCATCGCTTTGCGATGCCCCGGAACGACACATGGTTGGGCCGTCGCTCGATCACGCCGCCTTCGACGGCGCGGCGAGCGAGGCGAAGGTCTTGCCCTCGTCGGCGAGCTTCTTGAGCAGCGGCGCCGGCTCGAGCGAGGGATCGTTGGTCTCTTTGGCGTAGAAGGCCAGACGATCGGCGATGTGCTTGAGGCCGACGGTGTCGGCCCAGAACATCGGACCGCCGCGATAGATCGGCCAGCCATAGCCATAGAGCCAGACCACGTCGATATCCGACGGACGCGCCGCGATGCCCTCGGCGAGGATCTTCGCGCCCTCGTTGATCATCGGGTACATCATGCGCTCGAGGATCTCGTCGTCGCTGACGACGCGCTTCTTGCGACCGAGGCGCGCCAGCGTCTCGTCGATCAGCTTCTCGACCTCCGGATCGGGCAGCGCCGCGCGCGAGCCCGGCTCGTACTTGTAGTAGCCCTTGCCGGTCTTCTGACCGAAGCGGCCGGCTTCGCACAGCGCGTCGGCGATCTCCGACTTGATGCCGCGGTCCTTGCGCGAGCGCCAGCCGATATCGAGACCGGCGAGATCGCCCATCGCGAACGGGCCCATCGGCATGCCGAACTTGGTCACCACGGCGTCGACCTGCTGCGGCAGGGCGCCTTCGAACAGCAGCTTCTCGGACTGCTTGCCGCGCTGCGCCAGCATGCGGTTGCCGACGAAGCCGTCGCAGACGCCGACCACTGCCGGCACTTTTGCAATTTTGCGGGCGATAGAAACCGCAGTCACCAGTGCGTCGGGCGCGGTTTTGTCGGCGCGCACGATCTCGCACAGCTTCATGACGTTGGCGGGCGAGAAGAAGTGCATGCCCAGAACGTCCTGCGGACGCTTGGTCGACTTCGCGATCTCGTCGATGTTGAGATAGGAGGTGTTGGAGGCCAGCACCGCGCCCGGCTTGGCGTACTGGTCGAGCTTGCCGAACACTTCCTTCTTGACCGCCATGGTCTCGAACACCGCCTCGATCACGAGATCGGCGTCGCCGACGTTCTCGATGCCGACGACACCGTTGATCAGCGCCATGCGCTTGGCGGGCGCGTCCGCCGGGATGCCGCCGCGCGCGGCGGTCGCCTCGTAGTTCTTCTGCATGATGCCCATGCCGCGCTTGAGCTGCTCCTCGCCGGTCTCGATCAGGGTGACCGGGATGCCGGCGTTGGCGAACGACATCGCGATGCCGCCGCCCATGGTGCCGGCGCCGAGGATGGCGACGCGCGCTACGTCGCGGCCCTTGGTGCCCTCGGGGACGCCGGAGATCTTGGCGGCTTCGCGCTCGGCGAAGAACGCGTAGCGCTGTGCCTTGGACTGGTCGCCGTTCATCAGCTTGAGGAAGCCCTCGCGCTCCTTCTTCAGGCCCTCATCGAACGGCAGGTCGATCGCGGCGCCGACGGCGTCGGCAGCGGCGAACGGCGCCTCGAGGCCGCGCGACTTCTTGGTCAGCGCAGCGACCGCATTGGTGAAGATCGAACGATCCGCCTTGGCCGCGGCGAGCTTGCTGTCATCATCGCGCAGCTTGCGCAGCGGACGCTTCTCGGAGACCACCTTGCGCGCAAATGCCTCACCGCCCGAGGCCGGACCCTCGACGATCTCTTCGATCAGGCCGGCCTTCAGCGCCGCGTCCGCGCCGATCGGATCGCCGCCGACGATCATCTTGACCGCGAGCTCAGGACCGACCGCACGCGGCAGGCGCTGGGTGCCGCCGGCGCCCGGCAGCAGGCCGAGCTTCACCTCGGGCAGACCGAGCTTGGCGTCCTTGGTGGCGACACGATAGTGGCAGGCCAGCGCGACCTCGAGACCGCCGCCGAGCGCGGTGCCGTGGATCGCGGCAACGATCGGCTTCGGCGAACTCTCCATCAGGCTCAGCACTTCGGCGAGCCCGGGCGGCTTCGGCGGCTTGCCGAATTCGGTGATGTCGGCGCCGGCGATGAAGGTGCGGCCGGCGCAGGTCAGCACGATGCCCTGGACCTGCGCATCATCGATCGCGCTCTTGATGCACTCGAAGATGCCGCCGCGCACCGCGGCGCTCAGCGCATTCACAGGCGGACTGTTAACCGTGACGACGGCGATATTGTCATGACGTTCGAGCTTGACGACTTCACTCACCGGGACTCTCCCTGGATGCTTGTTCTTGGACTTGTGTTGAGTAGCTGCACGACTTGCGTTGAGCCGCTACGATTTGACCAATTTCGCACTGCGAAATTTAATTCCACATCTTGACATGGAGGGTTATTTTGAAGCACGTGCCTTGTCAACGAGCATGACAAGGGCAGGGCAAGGATAGGGATGAAGCGCGCTAGCAAGAAAGCCGCGACCGATCGCAATTTCGTCGTCGCGCTTTCCCGCGGACTGGACGTCCTGCGCGCATTCCAACCCGATGACGGGCTGCTCGGCAATCAGGAGATTGCAGCCCGCACCAAGTTACCGAAGCCAACCATTTCCCGGCTGACCTACACGCTGACCAAGCTGGGATACCTTACACCTGTACCGAAGTTCGAGAAGTACCAGCTCGCGCCGTCGGCGATGGCACTCGGCTACGCCGCGCTCGCCAATCTCGGCGTTCGGCATTTGTCCGAGCCCTATCGAGAAGAAGTGATGCGCGCGACCGGCGGCGCGGTCGCCGTCGGCGGCCGCGACCGCCACAGCATGATTTATTTCGGCCAGAGCCGGAACGGCCTGGCGCTCGGCGTACAACTCGACGTCGGCTCGCGGGTGCCGATCGCAACCACGGCGATGGGACGTGCCTATATCTGGGCATTGCCGCCCGACGAGCGCGCGGCTTTACTGCGCGAGTTGCGCGATCACTACGGCAGCCGCTGGGCCAAGATGCGCGACGGCATCGAGCGCTCCGGCGAGACGGTCGCGAAGCACGGCTTCACGATGTCCGCGGGCGACTGGCAGAACGACGTCGCCGCAGTCGGCGTTGCATTGAGATTGAACGACGGAACCGGTCCTTACGCCTTCAATTGCGGCGCGCCGGCATTCCGCTTCACGGAAGACAGATTGCTCAACGACATTGGACCTCGTCTTGTCGCGATGGTAAGGAACATCGAGCAGGCGCTCGGTGGAATGGCGCCGCAATCCAAAAAAGAAGAACGCAAAAAGACCAGAGTAGGAGGGAAAGTTGCACGTTTGGCCGAGGGGATCAGATAGCCTCCATCACGTCCAGCGAAACGCATCGCAGGACCGCTCGCAGCGCTCGAAGACGGCGGGCGAGACGAGATGACGCAGGCACAGCTCGCGCAGGGGAATGATCCCCTGCTCGCGGTTCGCGACGTCAGCGTCGTGTTCGGCGGCATCATCGCTCTGAACGGCGTGTCGTTTGACATGCGCAAGGGCAATATCCTCGGCCTGATCGGGCCGAACGGCGCCGGCAAGACGACGCTGTTCAACTGCCTGTCGCGGCTCTACCAGCCGTCGTCCGGCGACATCCTGATGGAAGGCCAGAGCATCCTGTCGCGCCCGCCGCACCGGATCGCCGAGATCGGCATCGGCCGCACCTTCCAGAACGTCGCGCTGTTTCCCAATCTGTCCGTGATCGACAATGTCCGCGTCGGCGCGCACGCGCGCACCTCGAGCGACATCGTCAGCGACTCGCTGCGCCTCGCCTGGGTCCGCCGCGGCGAGACCGACATGAACAAGAAGGTGCACGACATCCTCGGCTATCTCGATCTCGAGGACGTCGCCCACACCGTGGTTTCGGGACTTCCCTTCGGCACCCAGAAGCGCGTCGAGCTGGCGCGCGCCCTGGCCGCGGATCCGAAGATCCTGCTCCTCGACGAGCCGGCCGGCGGCCTCAACCACGAGGAAGTCTACGTGCTCGGCGACCTGATCCGCAAAATCCGCGACGACCGCCATATCACCGTGCTGCTGGTCGAGCATCACATGGGTCTCGTGATGTCGATCGCCGACCACGTCGTCGCGCTCAATTTCGGCCGCAAGCTCGCCGAAGGCACCCCGGCCCAGGTCCAGGCCGACCCTGACGTCATCAAGGCCTATCTGGGGAGCAAGGATCAATGACCGCGATGCTCAACGTCAAGGACCTGCGCGCCTATTACGGCCAGGTCCAGGCCCTGCACGGCCTCAGCTTCTCCCTCAACGAGGGCTCGCTGACCACGCTGCTCGGCGCCAACGGCGCCGGCAAGACCACCACGCTGCGGGCGATCTGCAACATGGTGCGCTCGACCGGCGCGATCGAGTTC
This sequence comes from Bradyrhizobium sp. BR 1433, assembly GCF_051547665.1. Lineage (NCBI taxonomy): Bacteria > Pseudomonadati > Pseudomonadota > Alphaproteobacteria > Hyphomicrobiales > Nitrobacteraceae > Bradyrhizobium > Bradyrhizobium sp. BR 1433. Next base: position 5,755,324 of record NZ_JBPUGG010000001.1, on the reverse strand, counting down.
GAGGGCAAGCCGATCGGCACCCGTTCCACCGAAAACGTGGTTCGGCTCGGCATTGCCCATGTGCCGCAGGGCCGCGGCACCTTCACCAACATGACGGTGGAGGAGAATCTGCAGCTCGGCGCCATCAGCCGGCCGGACAAGAAGGCGATCGGCTCCGACATCGAGCGGATGTACGAACATTTCCCGGTGCTGAAGCAGCGCTACACCCAGCAGGCCGGCACGCTGTCCGGCGGCGAGCAGCAGATGCTCGCGGTGGCCCGCGCGCTGATGCTGCGGCCGCGCCTGATGCTGCTCGACGAGCCGTCCTTCGGCCTCGCGCCGCTGATCGTGCGCGACCTGTTCCGCATCCTCGGCAAGATCAATCGCGAGGAGAAGGTGACCATCCTGGTAGTCGAGCAGAATGCGCAGCTCGCGCTCGAGCTCGCCGACCAGGCCTACGTGATCGAAACCGGACGGATCGTGATGTCGGGCAATGCCAAGGACATCGCGAACAACGAAGACGTCCGCAAATCCTATCTCGGCTACTGAGGGAGCTGGCACAATGGAGCTTTTTGCCAACCAGGTCCTGGCCGGCATCGCCACCGGCGCGATCTATGCCTGCATGGCGCTCGCGGTGGTCATGATCTACCAGGCCATCGACCATCTGAATTTCGCCCAGGGCGAAATGGCGATGTTCTCGACCTTCGTGTCCTGGCAGCTGATGCAATGGGGCGTGCCCTACTGGGGCGCCTTCGTGCTCACCGTCGCCTTTTCGTTCGCCGCCGGCATCGTCATCGAGCGGTTGCTGTTCAAGCCGCTGGCGAAGGCGCCGATCCTGACCAACGTCGCCGGCTTCATCGCGCTCTACGCGATCATCAACTCGGTCGCCGGCCTGATCTGGGACTTCACCATCAAGCAGTATCCGACGCCGTTCGGTTCCTCACCGTTCCTCGGCAGCCAGCTGATCTCGACCCATCAGGCCGGCATGATCGGCATCACGCTGTTGATGCTGCTCCTGCTGTTCTTCTTCTTCCGCTTCACCCGGGTCGGTCTTGCGATGCGCGCCGCCGCATCGCTGCCGGAATCGGCCCGGCTGGTCGGCATCAACACCTCGTGGATGATCGCGCTGGGCTGGGGCATGGCCGCCTCGATCGGCTCGATCGCCGGCATGATGATCGCGCCGGTGGTGTTCCTCGAACCGAACATGATGCTCGGCGTGCTGATCTATGGATTTGCCGCAGCCGTGCTCGGCGGCCTGTCGAGCCCGTTCGGCGCCGTCATGGGCGGCTTCCTGGTCGGCGTCTTCGAGAACCTCGTCGGCACCTACATCCCCGGCGTCGGCAATGAACTGAAACTTCCGATCGCGCTTGCGCTGATCATTGTCGTCCTGGTCGTGAAACCGGCAGGCCTGTTCGGCCGCGCCATCGTGAAGCGAGTTTGATCATGAGCGCAGCTGAAGAAATCGTCACAGAAGGCTCCGCTGTCGAGGCCGTTCCCAAGCGCGCCATGACGCTCGGCTATGGCACCTCGCTCGTGGTGCTCGCCGCGCTCGTCCTGATCCCGCTGTTCGTGAAGAACTTCATCATCTTCCAGATGACGATGCTTCTGATCTACGGCCTTGCGGTGCTGGCGCTCAACATCCTGACCGGCGGAAGCGGCCAGTTCTCGCTCGGCCAGAGCGCGTTCTATGCCGTCGGCGCCTACACCTCGGCGATCCTGATGGAGCATGCGGGCATGAACTATGCCCTCACGCTGCCGATCGCCGGCATCATCTGCTTCGCCTTCGGCTTCCTGTTCGGCCAGCCGGCGCTGCGGCTATCCGGCGTCTATCTGGCGCTCGCGACCTTCGCGCTCGCCACCGCGATGCCGCAGCTGCTCAAGCTCGGCTATTTCGAGCACTGGACCGGCGGCGTGCAAGGCCTCGTGGTCACCAAGCCGGACGCCCCGTTCGGCCTGCCGCTGTCGCAGGACATGTGGCTGTATTACTTCACGCTGGTCGTCACCATCGCGATCTACGTGGCCTCGGTGAACCTGCTGCGCTCGCGCTCCGGCCGCGCCTTCATGGCGATCCGCGACAACGAGATCGCGGCCTCGGCGATGGGCGTCGACGTCGCGCTGTACAAGACGCTGGCATTCGGCGTCTCGGCCGGCATCACCGGCGTTGCCGGCGGTCTCGGCGCTATCGCGGTGCAGTTCGTGGCACCCGACGGCTACACCATCCAGCTCGCGATCTCGCTGTTCCTCGGCATGGTGGTCGGCGGCGTCGGCTGGCTGCCCGGCTCGATCGTCGGCTCCGCCTTCATCATCTTCGTGCCCAACATCGCCGAGGGTATTTCGAAGGGCCTTTCGGGCGCGGTGTTCGGCGTGCTGCTGTTCCTCGTCATCTTCCTCGTGCCGCACGGCGCCAGGCAGGTTGCGATCGTTGCCCAGCAACTGGCCGCAAAGTTCAAGAAAAACTGACAGCCTATAGAAGCAAACCAGGAGATATTATGCTTTCTACCGTTCGGATCGCCGCGATTTCCGCGGCGATCGTCGCTGTTGCCGCGACCTCCACCGCCGCATTCGCCCAAAAGAAATACGACACCGGCGCAAGCGATACCGAGATCAAGGTCGGCAACATCATCCCCTATTCGGGACCAGCCTCCGCCTACGGTGTTATCGGCAAGACCGAAGAAGCCTACTTCAAGATGATCAACGATCGCGGCGGCATCAACGGCCGCAAGGTCAATTTCGTCAGCTATGACGACGCCTATTCGCCGCCGAAGGCGGTCGAGCAGGTGCGCAAGCTGGTCGAGAGCGACGAGGTGCTGCTCGTCTTCAACCCGCTCGGCACCCCGTCCAACACCGCGATCCAGAAATACCTGAATTCCAAGAAGATCCCGCAGCTGTTCGTCGCGACCGGCGCCACCAAGTGGAACGACCCGAAGAACTTCCCGTGGACCATGGGCTGGCAGCCGAGCTACCAGAGCGAAGCGCAGATCTACGCCAAGTGGCTGATGAAGGAGAAGCCCGACGCCAAGATCGCGATCCTCTATCAGAACGACGATTTCGGCAAAGACTACCTCAAGGGCACCAAGGACGGCTTTGGCGCCAAGGCGGCCTCCAGCATCATCATGGAGGAGAGCTATGAGATTTCGGAGCCGTCGATCGACGGCCACATCGTCAAGATCAAGGCCGCCAATCCCGACGTGCTGCTGATCTACACCACGCCGAAGTTCGGCGCGCAGACCATCAAGAAGACCGCCGAGCTCGGCTGGAAGCCGCTGCAGATCATCACCAACGTGTCGGCCTCGGTCGGCAGCGTGATGCAGCCGGCCGGCTTCGACAACGCGCAGGGCGTGCTGTCGGCGGCCTACGCCAAGGACGGCGCCGACACACAGTGGAACAACGACCCCGGCATGAAGAAGTGGGCCGAGTTTCTCGACAAGTACATGCCGGGCGCCGACAAGACCGACGGCGGCTATGTGTACGGCTATGGCGCCGCACAGACGCTCGCCAAGGTGCTCGAAATGTGCGGCGACGATCTCACCCGCGCCAACGTCATGAAGCAGGCGGCGAGCCTGAAGGACTTTACGCCCGACACCCTGCTGCCCGGCGTCAAGATCAACACCTCGGCCACCGACTTCGCCCCGATCGCCCAGCTGCAGATGCAGCGTTTCAAGGGGCAGAAGTGGGAGCTGTTCGGTGACATCATTTCCGGCGACGTCCCCTCCGAGTGACGTTGCACTGCGGGAATAAAACAACAGCCTCCGCGATATCCGTCGCGGGGGCTTTTTGTTGACGCCCCGCGCCGATGGTATTGAATACTCCAAACAAAGAACCCGAGGTGGGGAAACCATGACTGCCGCACGTCCGTCCCTGACGGCGCTGTTGTCCGCATTCGCTCTGATCCTGACGAGCTGCAATGTCGCGCAGGCGCAGAAGAAATACGACACCGGGGCCAGCGACACCGAGATCAAGATCGGCAACACCATGCCCTATAGCGGCCCCGCCTCGGCCTATGGCACGATCGGCAAGACCGAGGCCGCCTACTTCAGGATGATCAACGATGCCGGCGGCATCCACGGCCGCAAGATCAAATTCATCTCCTACGATGATGGCTACTCGCCGCCCAAGACGGTGGAGCAGGCGCGCAAGCTGGTCGAGAACGACGAAGTGCTGCTGCTGTTCGGCTCGGTCGGGACCGCGACCAATGCGGCGATCCGGAAATACATGAACGAGAAGCAGGTGCCGCAGCTGTTCATCGCCTCCGGCGCCTCGAAGTGGAACGACCCGAAAGATTATCCGTGGACCATGGGCTGGCAGCCGTCCTACCAGGACGAGGCGCGGGTCTACGCAAAATACATCATGAAGCACAAGCCCGACGCCAAGGTCGCCGTGCTCTACCAGAACGACGATTTCGGCAAGGACTACCTCAAGGGCCTGAAGGACGCCTTCGGCGACAGGGCATCGATGATCGTCGCCGAGGAGGCCTACGAGACATCCGAGCCCACGATCGACAGCCACATCGTCAAGCTGAAGGCCACCGGTGCCGACACCTTCGTCAGCATCACGACGCCGAAATTCGCGGCACAGGCGATCAAGAAGGCCGCCGAGATCGCGTGGACGCCGTTGCAGATCGTCGCCAATGTCTCGGCGTCGGTCGGCGGCGTGATGCAGCCGGCGGGCTTCGAGAATTCGCAGGGTATCCTATCGGCATCCTATCTCAAGGACGGCGCCGATCCGCAGTGGGACAAGGATCCCGGCATGGAGAAATTCCTCGCCTTCCTCAAGAAGAATTATCCCGACGCCAACAAGCTCGACGGCGCCACCTCGTTCGGCTACGCCGCCGCACAGACCATGGTGAAGGTGCTGGAGATGTGCGGTGACGACCTCACCCGCGCCAATGTCATGAAGCAGGCCGCAAGCCTGAAGGATTTCGTCCCCGGCACGCTGCTGCCGGGCATCAGCATCAACACCTCGGCCACCGATTTCGCACCGATCAAGCAACTGCGCCTGATGCGGTTCAAGGGCGAAAAGTGGGAGCTGTTCGGGGACATCATTTCGAGCAATCTGAGCAACTGATCGACACGTCGGTCTGTTCGATCCGCGCGCTCAACTCAACGGCGTCGCTTTACTCGTCCGCAATCTCTGCGGTTGGCTCCACGCACACGCGAACGCGTTGGCGGATTTTTGAGCAGCGGCCCGCCTTGAGGGTGGTCGACTAAAGCACGCAGCCCCTGCGGCAACGCCGCAGGGGCTTTTCATTGAGACACCCCAGGTAAGATGATAGTTTTTACGACCAATAATGAGCCCTCGAAACAGGGGGCCGCGACACATCATCGGCAATCAGGGAGAGAAACGGCATGTCTGCAATACGACAATTGACGGCATTTGCTGCTGCGCTTGCGCTCGTCGCCGCATCCGGCAGCGCGGCGCTTGCCCAGAAGAAATACGACACCGGTGCCAGCGATACCGAGATCAAGATCGGCAACATCATGCCCTATAGCGGAGCGGCCTCAGCCTATGGCGTGATCGGCAAGACCGAGGAGGCTTATTTCCGCAAGATCAACGCCGAGGGCGGCATCAACGGCCGCAAGATCACCTTCATCAGCTACGACGACGCCTACACTCCGCCGAAGACGGTCGAGCAGGCGCGCAAGCTGGTCGAGAGCGACGAGGTACTGCTGATCTTCAATTCGCTCGGCACGCCACCGAACTCGGCGATCCAGAAATACATGAACCAGAAGAAGGTCCCGCAGCTGTTCGTCGCCACCGGCGCCACCAAGTGGAACGACCCGCAGAATTTCCCCTGGACGATGGGCTGGCAGCCCAACTACCAGAGCGAGTCCATCATCTATGCGAAGTACATCCTGAAGAACAAGCCGGATGCCAAAATCGCGGTGCTCTACCAGAACGACGACTACGGCAAGGACTATCTGAAGGGATTCAAGGACGGGCTCGGCGCCAAGGCCGCGTCGATGATCGTCGCCGAGGACAGCTATGAGGTGACGGAGCCGACCATCGACTCCCACATCGTCAGGCTCAAGGCCTCCGGCGCCGACGTATTCTTCAACATCACGACGCCGAAGTTCGCCGCGCAGGCGATCAAGAAGAATGCCGAGCTCGGCTGGAAGCCGCTGCACTTCCTCAACAACGTCTCCGGATCGATCGGCAGCGTGATCAAGCCCGCGGGCTTCGAGAACGCCCAGGACATCGTCTCGTCGCAATATTTCAAGGATCCGACCGACGCGCAGTGGAAGACCGACAAGGCGATGATCGCCTGGAACGAATTTCTCGATAAGTACTATCCGGAAGCGAACCGGGCCGATGCCTCCGTGATGTACGCCTATATCGTCTCGCAGGGCCTGGTCCACGTGCTCAAGGCCTGCGGCGACAATCTGACCCGCGAGAACATCATGAAGCAGGCGGCCAGCATTCGCGATTACGAGCCCGGCGGCCTGCTGCCCGGCGTCAAGGTCAACACCTCGGCGACCGATTTCGCGCCGCTTTCGCAACTGCAATTGATCCGCTTCAAGGGCGAGACCTGGGAGCGCTTCGGCGAAGTCTTGAGCGCCGACGTCGGCGGTTAGGCCGGGAAGGTCGACCAAAGATACCGCCCCTGCGGCGTTTGCCGCAGGGGCTTCTCATTGAGGCGAACCGCCTAAAATGATAATCACTGCAGCCAAATAAAGAGCTCTCCAAGCAAGAGGCCGAGACACATGACAAACAGGGAGAGAGACATAGATGTCCGCTACCAAAAAACTTGCGGTCCTCGGGGCCGCGCTCGCGCTCGTCGCGACATCCGGCAGCGCTGCGCTTGCCCAGAAGAAATACGACACCGGCGCCAGCGATACCGAGATCAAGATCGGCAACATCATGCCCTACAGCGGCCCGGCGTCCGCCTATGGCGTCATCGGTCGCACCGAGGCCGCCTATTTCAAGAAGGTCAACGACGCCGGCGGCATCAATGGCCGCAAGATCAACTTCATCTCTTACGATGACGCCTACTCGCCGCCGAAAGCCGTGGAACAGGCCCGCAAGCTGGTCGAGAGCGACGAGGTGCTGCTGATCTTCAACTCGCTCGGCACGCCGTCGAACTCGGCGATCCAGAAATACATGAACTCCAAGAAGGTGCCGCAGCTGTTCGTCGCCACCGGCGCCACCAAGTGGAACGACCCGAAGGACTTTCCCTGGACCATGGGTTGGCAACCCAACTACCAGAGCGAGACCCAGATCTACGCCAAGTACATCCTGAAGAACATGCCGAACGCCAAGATCGCGGTGCTCTACCAGAATGACGATTACGGCAAGGACTATCTGAAGGGCTTGAAGGACGGGCTCGGCCAGAAGGCCGCCAGCATGATCGTCGCCGAAGAGAGCTTCGAGACGTCCCAGCCGACCATCGACAGCAACATCGTCAAGCTGAAGGCGAGCAACGCCGACGTCTTCATCGACATCGCGACGCCGAAATTCGCGGCCCAGGCGATCAAGAAGGTCGCCGAGATCGGCTGGAAGCCGACCCACTTCCTCAACAACGTGTCGGCCTCGGTCGGCAGCGTGATCAAGCCGGCCGGCTTCGAGAACGCGCAGGACATCATCTCCGCCGCCTACCTGAAGGACGCTTCCGACAAGCAATGGGACAATGACCCCGGCATGAAGGAGTTCTACGCCTTCATGGCCAAGGACTTCCCCGAAGGCGACAAGCTCGACGGCGGCACCGTGGTCGGCTTCGGCGTGGCGCAGACGCTGGTCCAGGTGCTGAAGCAGTGCGGCGACAACCTCACCCGCGAGAACATCATGAAGCAGGCCGCAAGCCTGAAGGACTTCCGCACCGAGGTGCTGCTGCCTGGCGTCAAGATCAACACCGCGGCGAACGATTTCGCGCCGATCAGCCAGCTGCAGCTGATGAAGTTCAAGGGCGAGAAATGGGAACTGTTCGGCGAGGTCATCAGCGCCGACGTCGGCGGCTGATCTCCCGCCGCCCCTCGACCGGGAAAGGCCCCTGCGATACCCTCGCAGGGGGCTTTTTGTTGGCGCATTTCCGGGCGAAGCGGGTACCGATTCGCGCGAAGAAAACGCGTCGGAAACCGGAATTTAAAGCCATGGCCTGCTCGCAGGCCGGCCCGGGCAATGCCTGCTTACACTTTACCCGGCAATACGCTAGGTAAACCGGCAAGACCCCCGACAACAAACCGGCGCCCTTGCGCGACGGCAACAACAAGGAGATTTCGGGACATGCCGATGCCGATCCGACACCGTGTCGCAACCGCCCTGCTCGGCCTCGCCGTCGCCGCCGCGACCGGCAATGCCGCATGGGGGCAGAAGAAATACGACACCGGTGCGAGCGACACCGAGATCAAGATCGGCAACATCGTGCCCTATAGCGGCCCGGCGTCGGCCTATGGCGTGGTCGGCAAGGCGATGGCCGCGGTGTTCAAGAAGGTCAACGACGACGGCGGCATCAACGGGCGCAAGATCACATTCGTCTCCTATGACGACGCCTACTCGCCGCCGAAGGCCGTCGAGCAGGCCCGCAAGCTCGTCGAGAGCGACGAGGTGCTGTTCCTGTTCGGCACGCTCGGCACCGCCTCCAACACCGCGATCCAGAAATATCTCAACGCCAAGAAGGTGCCGCAGCTGTTCGTCGCCACCGGCGCGACCAAGTGGAACGATCCGAAGGCCTTCCCATGGACCATGGGCTGGCTGCCCAGCTACCAGAGCGAGTCGCGGATCTACGCGAAATATCTGCTCAAGGAAAAGCCCGCCACCAAGGTCGCGGTGCTCTACCAGAACGACGACATGGGCAAGGACTACCTCAAGGGGCTGGAAGACGGCTTCGCCAGCGATCCCGCGCGCGTCGTCGCCAAGGAGAGCTATGAAGTCGCCGAGCCGACGATCAATTCCCATGTGGTGCGGCTGAAATCCTCCAATCCCGACGTCATCGTCTTCTTCACCACGCCGAAATTCGGCGCCCAGGCGATCAAGAAGCTCGGCGAGATGAACTGGAAGCCGGTGACCATCGTCTCCAACGTCTCGGCTTCCACCGCGACCGTGATGCGTCCGGCCGGCCTCGACAACGCGCAGGGCGTGATCTCGGCCGCCTACGCCAAGGACGCCAGCGATCCGCAATGGAAGGACGACGCCGGCATGAAGGCGTTCGACGAACTGCTCGCCAAATACATGCCTGACACCAACCGCGTCGATGCCTCCGCGATGACCGGCTACAACATGGCGACCACGATGGTCGAGGTGCTGCGCCGCTGCGGTGACGACCTCACCCGCGCCAATGTGATGAAGCAGGCGGCGAGCCTGAAGCAATTCGCGCAGGGCGGCCTGCTGCCCGGCGTGACGCTGTCGACGGGGCCTGCCGACTTCCAGCCGATCGAACAGCTCCAGCTGATGCAGTTCAAGGGCGAGCGCTGGCAATTGTTCGGCGACGTCATCAGCGGCGAAGTCGGCGGACACTGACCGCGTTACATAAGGCACAACCATGACCGACCGTCGTCCTTTCCTGCGTTCGATCTTCGATGCCGCTGTGGCGGCTGCGCATCCCGACGTCGTGCTGGCGTCGCGGCTGCGGCCGGTGCCGAAGGGACGGGTGATCTGTCTCTGCGCAGGCAAGGGCGCCGCGGCGATGGCCGCGGCGGCCGAGCGGCATTATCTCGACGCGCTCGAGCTCGATCCGTCGCGGCTGGTCGGCATCGCCACCACCCGCCACGGCCATGGCATGCCGACCCGCCGCATCAAGGTGGTCGAGGCCGGCCACCCGGTGCCCGACGAGGCCGGGCTCAAGGCGGCGGACAACACGCTGCGGCTCGCCGCGACCGCGACCCCGGACGATCTCCTGCTGGTGCTGCTGACCGGCGGCGGTTCAGCGAACTGGATCGCGCCGGTCGACGGCGTGAGCTTTACCCAGAAGCAGCAGGTCAACCGCGCACTGCTGCGCTCCGGCGCGCCGATCGGCGAGATGAACACCGTGCGCAAGCATCTCGCGCATCAAGGGCGGACGGCTGGCGCGCGCCGGCCAGCACGCGGCCGAGATCGTCACGCTGGCGATATCGGACGTGCCGCATGACGATCCCTCCGCGATCGCCTCCGGGCCGACGGTGCCGGATCCGACCACGCTGGCGGACGCCCGCGCACTGGTCGCCAAATACAATCTCTCCATCGACGACGCGGTCCGCCGCGCGCTCGACGATCCCGCGAACGAAAGCTGCAAGCCCGGCGATGCCGCTTTCGCGCGGGCGACATTCGAACTGTTGCGCAAAGCCGAAGGCCTCGATCGACGCCGCGGTGAAGGTCGCGCGGGACGCCGGCTACGAGACCATCGCGCTCGGCGCCGATCTCGAAGGCGAGGCCCGCGAGATCGCGGCCGCGCATGCGCGGCTGGCGCTGAAGGCGCGCAGCGAAGGCAAGCGGGTCGCGATCATCTCCGGCGGCGAGCTGACGGTGACGGTGCGCGGCAACGGCCGCGGCGGCCCCAACCAGGAATACGCGCTGGCGCTGGCCGGCCTGCTGAAGGATACGCCCGACGTCTCGGCGCTGGCCGCCGATACCGACGGCGCCGACGGCGGCGCCGGCAGCGCGACCGACCCGGCCGGCGCCGTGATCGACCAGGCGACATTCGCGAAGATGAAATCGATCGGCCTCGATCCGAAGGCCTATCTCGAGAACAACGATGCGACGGGGTTCTTCGCCCAGACCGGGGATTTGTTGCTGACCGGACCGACGCTGACCAACGTCAATGACGTGCGGGTGATTTTGGTGGATTAGGCCGTATCCTTGACGGACCCAAGGCCAGTCTCGGGCTGCGCCCAAAGCTCCTGATAGTTACGAAACTTCGCAAGCGTCTCGTCATATCGCGTCGGCTCGAGCACCGGCAAAATGCGCTTCAACACTGAGTTGATCGGCGCGGAGGTGTGCCGAACGTATAAGTCGATCGGATCAAGCAAGTGCCTCAGGTGCAGCTTTGGATCATAGTTCAGCCCGCCGCTGCGAAACCATTTGTACCCGTTGGCGATTGCCCAGCTCACCATGTCGCGAAACACATAATGATAGAGGTGCAGGTCTAAGGCGACATCGTAGTCGAGACCTATGTACTCCGCATAGATCGCGTCACCGTGTACCATGCATGCGGCAAACGCGACGATCCGCTCGTTCTGACGCCAGAGGAAGAAGCGGACCTTGTCCCCCATCCGCCGCCCCAAGTCGCAGAAGTATTGTTCCGTCAGCTTCTCGAAGTGAAGTTTCGAACGCTGATAGACTTGGAAATACAATGGATAGATCTGCGCAATCACCGGCGTCGCGTCGTTGACGACGTTCATCTCGACGGATGGAGAGGCCCGCGCTGTCGCCTCAAACTTCTTGCGAAGTTTCTTGCGGGTTGCGCTGTTGAGCGCATGATTCATATAGTCATCGAAATTGGCGTAATCGATGCAAAGCCTGGTCATGGGCAGGCTGGGAATGCGGGTGAAGCCGTGAGCGATCAAGCAGTCGAGGATTGGTCGGTATCGCGCCGGAAACTCCTTGAGCACGATCAGCCGCGCCCCGAGCCTGCGAGCATGTATTGCAATCGTAGAGGCCAGCAGTTCCGCGCAGCCTCGATGGCAGGCCTCGTCCCCGTCAAGATGACCTTCCCCTGCGACGCACCCCACCATGAGCGCACGGGCGCGCATCAAACCTGGCCACATCCGGCGAATGGCGTCGATGAGTACGCCAAACCGCGGCCTCGCACCGGCCAGCAAATCCAGGTCCATTAGGAAGAATGGCTGTACAGCACAAACCTGATCAACCGCATCTTTGATGAGGAAATACCGGTAATCGAACTCGGGATGAAGGGTATCCTCGACCAACTCATAGTATCGATGATCCTTGCGCTCGCTCGCGAAGGCGAACTGCCAGCGCGGACAATGCTCCAAATCGTTCCGCACGATGACTTGGAGACGCGGCGGACATTGCATCGGCTCGCGTCCGCTGAGGTCGCCGATTTGGCTCGTCAAGTGCGCTGTTGCAGCTTCCGGCACGATATCACGCTCGCCACGGATCCCGGCCCTAGGCAGCATTTATCACGGCGCCAAAACAAAGCAGCTAACATATCCGTCAGAAACTAACTCGTTAGTCATTTGCGATTTGGCGTTGGAGCAGAACACTCCTGATACGACCCGCATGCGCGGACACCCGCCGTCCAGCGCGGCATCCGGGGAGCGGACTCATGGCAGCGGTGATTGGAGTCACGGGACTCTGCATTTGAGGCGCGGATCGCTGCAGACCTGCATACGCAGACGATCTGCAGTGGCGATGGCAGCACGCTCGCGGAGTCTCTCGCGTCGGCAATTGCTGAGGATTGCTACGGTCTTATCAGCTTTGGCGTCGCGGGCGGCCTTTCGCCCGACCTCCCGGCAGGCGCATGCGTCGTAGCATCGACGATCGTTTCGGAAACGATTCAGCTCTTCACTGATCGAGACTGGTCGCAAGCCTTGCTTCGACTTATCCCCGGTTCGATTTATGGCCCTATTGCTGGTGTGACCACGGTCGCCATGCATCCAGAAGCGAAGCGCTCGCTGCATATGAGTACAGGCGCGCTGGCGGTCGATAACGAATCCCATGTGGCGGCGAGTGTCGCTGCAGCGCGCGGCCTCCCTGTGACTGCCGTCCGCGTGATCATGGATCCGGCCGGTCGGCAGCTTCCTGCCGCCGCCCTGTCCGCAGTGCGTGCAAACGGGACGATCGATCTCGCCGCGCTGCTCCGTGCGACAATGAAACAGCCGAGCGAGTTACCGATGCTGCTTCGGACCAGTCTCGACGCACTGTCCGGATTTGCGGCGCTGCTTCGCTGCCGTCAATTGCTTGGCCCTGGATTAGGGCTGCCTTCCTTGCAAGCAGAAGAGTCGGAGCCGAGCTCGAGCATCTCGTAGCGGAAGATCGTATGATCGCCCTCTAGTCGCTTTTTTAGCCGAACGGGCTGCTATACCTGCCGACCGCGTGACCTCAACGCGCACTGAAAGTGAGGCCGGCGCGCTCCTTTAGACGCTTGCGCAAGGCCGGCCCCATCAGCGCGCCCGGCGTCCAGATGCCGCCCTCGCCCTGCACGTCGCGCACGACGCAGAGAGCGCTTTCGGTGATCATCTTGCTGGTCGAGCCATAGCCCGGATCGCGGTCGCCGGTGACGACGGCTTCGACCCGTCCGCCATCCGGCACCTCGCCCAGAAAGAAGATGTCGTAGAAGCCCCTCTCGCGCGCTTCCCGGGTCGGGCCTGCGCCGCGTTTGAGACCGCCGGTCCCGAACAAGGACACCACCGTGGCGAACGTCTCCGTCGTCACGCTCGCGATGTCCCCAAGTCCCGGCGCCACCATCATCTCGTCATAAACGAAGTCCCTGCCGTAGGGATGGCCCAACAGGAAGTTCGTGCGGTGCACGTTCTTGGTGTTGATCGGCGCCATCGGGAACGGCACGAGCCACGCGTGCATGCTTGTGTCATATTCGGGGACGAGGCCCGACGGCTGAGACGGCCCAGTGAAGCCCGGCGTCAACGCGAAGGGATCGGTCAGCAGCCGGATCAGGGCCGGGTCGCGCGCCGCGGCGGCCAGCGTCGCCTGAGCGCTCGCCGCGGTGCCGCCAGACATGCCACCCCTCACCTTGCGTAGACGGGCCTTCACCCGCCGCGCCGGGCGTCCGAATTTCTCGCGCGCCTTCTCCTGCAACGTGAGCACACCGAGATCGAACGGGATGGAATCGAAGCCACAGGAGAAGACGATGCGCGCGCCGGTCCGTTTTGCCTCTTCGTGATGGGCGTCGATCATAGCCCGCATCCAGCCCGGCTCGCCGCAAAGATCAACATAGGCCGTGCCGGTGGCCGCGCATGCCGCTACTAGCTCGGGACCGTGAAGCTGATAGGGCCCGACCGTGGTGACGACCACGGCCGCGCGCTCGCACATCGAACGCAGGCTGGCCGGCTCGGCGGCATCCGCCTTCACCAACGGCAAATCGTCCGGTGCGCCGATGTCGGCACGCACTTTCTGGAGTTTGTCGGTCGAGCGTCCCGCAATTGCCCAGGACGGAGCATCGTCGCCGCGATAGGATGTCGCCAGATATTCGGCGATGAGACCCCCGGTGTAACCCGTCGCGCCATAGACGATGAGGTCGAAGTCCCGCTTCACGGCGTTGATCCTCCTCGAGCCCCCGGAAGCGCTCCCTTCAGATCCGTTAGCAACGCTCGGTACGCTTCGCGGCCATTTGCGAGGGGCCGGGCAACATACGGGCCATCGCGCTTGACGGACGATCCCACAATTGCCGCCCTTCGGCGCGCAACCTCCCGGCGATTTCCGGTCCCCCTTGAGAGCCGTCGTGAGTACGGACGCTGGTCGGCGTGAGCCGAAGCAGACAGCCGGCACATTTGAGCGCCTGTGGCCGCTTGCAAACGCCCTCCGACGGCCTACCATGGATTGGGGAATTCGCGTGCAGGAGCGAAGCCATGGAACTCACCGTGGTGCCCATCGTCAAGCCGGATGAGACCAACTTCATCTTCGGCCAGTCGCATTTCATCAAGACCGTGGAAGACCTTCACGAAGCGCTGGTGGGCACGGTTCCGCGCATCCGCTTCGGGTTGGCTTTCTGCGAGGCCTCCGGCAAACGGTTGGTGCGCTGCTCCGGTGACGACGACGCCTCGCTCGCCCTGGCACGCGACAACGCATTGGCGATCGGCGCCGGTCACACCTTCCTGATTTTCCTCGGCGACGGGTTCTTTCCCGTCAACGTGCTGCCGGCGGTGCGCGCAGTGCCGGAGGTCTGCCGCATCTTTTGCTCGACGGCCAATCCAACACAGGTGATCGTCGCGCAGACGGAGCTCGGGCGCGGCGTGCTCGGCGTGGTGGATGGCGCCTCGCCGCTGGGTGTCGAAACCGACGCCGACATTGCGTGGCGGAAGGATTTGCTGCGGAACATCGGCTACAAGCTTTAGACCGCGATGGTTCGCCACCTGGCGGCGCCCGCATACCGGATATGTGTCAACCCAACGCGTCATTGCGAGCGGACGGGCCGTCACGCCCCTCAAAACTCCTGCGCGAGCTTCGCCAGCATCTCCAGCAGCGCGGCGTGGTTGGCCGGACCGAGCACCTCGATCAGCCGCGCCTCGTGCTTGTTGGCGACCAGCTTCTTGGCGCGCGCCAGCACGGCGCGGCCCTTGTCGGTCAGGACGAGGATGTGGGAACGGCGGTCGTTGGTGGAGCGCATCCGCGCGCAAAGGTCGCGGCTCTCCAGCGCGTCGAGCATCGCGACGAAATTCGGCCTGAGGATCCCGAGCGTGTTGGCGATCTCGGTCTGGTTGCGGCCCGGATTCTTGTCGAGCAGAAGCAGCACCGAGAACTGCGCCGGCGTCAGCTGCAGCGGCGCGACGCAGCGCAGGAAGTCCTCGAATACCCTGAGCTGCGCGCGCTTCAACGAATAGCCGAGCAATCCGGACAGTTCGCCCAGTTGCAGCATGCTGTCGTCCCCGGCAGAATCGGCCAGTTCCCTGCGCAGGGCCCGCGACGAACGGAGGGCATCGGTGGCGGTCTTGGAAACAGTCATCGCTCCAGGCTCGCAATCCCGGTACAGAATCCCGCACGACACTCGGGGACCTTGAGATTATATCTAATAATTGTTATGGACTATATCAAATGTCGGCAGCTTTCAACAGCCGATATCGGCCGACCTGACCGGCACAACCGGTCGAGGCGGTCCGACGCTTGAGGGGGAGCGCTCGGCCTTGAACACAACGATCATGCTGTTCCTGCTGCAGGACGGCATCACCAATGGCGCGATCTACGCACTGCTGGGGCTGGCCCTGGTGCTGGTGTTCGCGGTCACGCGGGTGATCCTGATCCCGCAGGGCGAATTCGTCACCTACGGCGCGCTGAGCTACGCCATGCTGGCGACCGGCCAGGTGCCCGGCACCGCACGGCTTGCGGTCGCGATGGGCCTCGTCGCCTTCGCCCTCGACCTGTTCTTCGCCCGCAACGCGCTGCATGCGCGGCTGGTGATCCGGTCGGTCGCGCTCAACATCGCCTTTCCCGTCACGCTGCTCGGTCTGATCTACGCGCTGGTCGGTCCCGGCACCCCGATCGCCGTCAACATCGCGCTCGCGCTCCTGATCGTGGCGGCGATCGGTTTGTTCCTCTACCGCATCGCGTTCCAGCCGATCGCGCACACCTCCGTCCTGGTGCTGCTGATCGCCTCGGTCGGCTGCCATCTGGCGCTACAGGGCCTCGGCCTGGTGTTCTTCGGCGCCGAAGGCCTGCGCGCGCCTGCGCTGTCGAATGCCGCAGTGACCGCCGGCCCGCTGCGCTTCACCGGGCAGAGCCTTGCGGTCTACGGCCTGACGATCGGCTTCATCGTCGCCCTGTGGCTGTTCTTCGGCTACACCAAGACCGGCAAGGCGCTGCGCGCCACCGCGGTCAACCGCCTCGGCGCCCGCCTGGTCGGCATCCGCACCACGCTTTCCGGCCAGATCGCGTTCCTGCTCGCCTCCGTCATCGGCGCGATCTCCGGCATCCTGATCGTGCCGATCACGACGCTCTATTACGACACCGGTTTCCTGATCGGCCTGAAGGGCTTCATCGCCGCCATCATCGGTGGCCTGGTCAGCTATCCCCTGACCGCGGTCGCCGCCATCGTGGTCGGCATCGTCGAAGCCTTCTCGTCGTTCTACGCCAGCAATTTCAAGGAAGTCATCGTGTTCACGCTGATCCTCCCCGTGCTCGTGTTGCGCTCGCTCGCGGCGCCCGAGGTCGAAGAAGAGAAGGATTGAGCGCGATGACGCAGCGCCTTCCCCTCATCATCTTCGCGCTCGTGATGGCGGTGATTCCGCTTGTCCCGGGCATCCCGCCGTTCTGGATCGTGCTGCTCGACAATATCGGCCTCGCCGCGCTGGTCGCGATGGGCCTCGTGCTGCTCACCGGCGTCGGCGGCCTGACCTCGTTCGGCCAGGCCGCGTTCTGCGGCTTCGGCGCCTACACCACGGCGGTGCTGACCACCGCCTACGGCGTCTCGCCCTGGCTGACGCTGCCGGCTTCGCTGTTGGTCAGCGGCATCGCCGCCGTGCTGCTCGGCATCGTCACGGTACGGCTATCCGGCCATTATCTGCCGCTCGGCACCATCGCCTGGGGCATCGGGCTGTTCTATCTGTTCAGCAAGCTCGAATTCCTCGGCCGCAACGACGGCATCTCCGGCATTCCCCCGCTGTCGATCGGCTCGTTCAAGATGCTGAGCCCGGATGCGATCTACTACGCGATCTGGGTCGCGGTGCTGCTGTCCGCGCTGCTGACCATGAACCTCTTGGACTCCCGCACCGGGCGCGCGATCCGCGCCTTGCGGCGCGGCCATGTTGCGGCGGAAGCGTTCGGCGTGCAGACGCCCCGCGCCAAGCTGTTGGTGTTCATCTATGCCGCGGTGCTGGCCGGCCTGTCCGGCTGGCTGTATGCGCATTTCCAGCGCGCCGCCAACCCAACGCCGTTCGGCGCGCAGGCCGGCATCGAGTATCTGTTCATCGCCGTGGTCGGCGGCGCGGGCTACGTCTGGGGCGGCGTGCTCGGCGCCGGCATCGTCGTGATCCTCAAGGAGGTGCTGCAGAGCTACCTGCCCTACATCTTCGGCGGCCAGAGCCAGCTCGAGACCATCGTGTTCGGCATCATGCTGGTGCTGCTGCTGCAACTCGCGCCCCAGGGCGTCTGGCCCTGGCTGATGTCGCGGCTGCCGTTCAAGCCCGCCCGCAAGACCCCGGACACGTCCGTGAAGCTGGAGCACCGCGAACAGGCGCCAGGAACGTCTCCGATCCTTCTGCACATCGACAAGGCGCGCAAGCAGTTCGGCGGCGTGCTCGCGGTCAACGACGTCTCGTTCGACGTCAACGCCCGCGAGATCGTCGCGCTGATCGGCCCGAACGGCGCCGGCAAGAGCACGACCTTCAATTTGATCACCGGCGTCCTGACCGCGACCAGCGGCAAGATTTCAGTGCTCGGCAACGAGGTCGCGAACGCTCCGCCGCAGGAGGTCGTCAAGCTCGGCGTTTCCAGGACTTTTCAACACGTCAAGCTGGTGCCCGACATGACCGTGCTGGAGAATGTCGCGATCGGCGCGCATCTGCGCGGCAATTCCGGCGCGATCTCCAGCATGCTGCGGCTCGACCGCGCTGATGAGGCGAGGCTGCTGGCGGAAGCCGCGCGGCAGATCGCGCGCGTCGGCCTGTCGGACCAGATCGACCAGCTCGCGGGCTCGCTGTCGCTCGGACAGCAGCGCATTGTCGAGATCGCCCGCGCGCTGTGCGTCGATCCGATGCTGCTGCTGCTCGATGAGCCGGCCGCCGGCCTGCGCCACATGGAGAAGCAGCGGCTGGCCGCGCTGCTCCGGCAATTGCGCGACGGCGGCATGTCGGTGCTGCTGGTCGAGCACGACATGGGGTTCGTGATGGATCTCGCCGACCGCATCGTGGTGCTGGATTTCGGTACCAAGATCGCCGAGGGCACGCCGGCCGCGATCAAGCGCAACCCCGACGTGATCAAGGCCTATCTCGGAGCCGCCGCATGAGTGCGCTGCTATCGGTGACCGACGTCCACATCTCCTACGGCAAGGTCGAGGCAGTGCGCGGCGTTTCGCTCGACGTCGCCCCGAACGAGATCGTCACCATCATCGGTGCCAACGGCGCCGGCAAGACCACGCTGCTCAACGCCATCATGGGCGTACTGCCGCTGAAGGGCCGCACCAGCTTCGCCGGCGTCGACATGGCGCCGCTCGACATCGAGGACCGCGTCGCCACCGGCCTCGGCCTGGTGCCGAGCATCGCGAATTGTTCGGCACAATGAATGTCGAGGACAATCTCGAGCTCGGCGCCTTCCGGATTGCGAAGGCCGTCGCGGCCGCCTCGCTGGAGCGGGTCTACACGCTGTTTCCGCGGCTCAAGGAGCGGCGCAAGCAGCTTGCCGGCACGCTGTCCGGCGGCGAGCAGCAGATGCTGGCGATGGGCCGCGCGCTGATGGGCGCGCCGAAGCTCTTGATGCTGGACGAGCCGAGCCTCGGCCTCGCTCCGATCATCGTCGCCGACATCTTCCGCATCGTCGGCGAGCTCCGCGCAGCCGGCGTCTCGGTGCTCCTGGTCGAGCAGAACGCCCAGGCCGCATTGCAGATCGCCGACCGCGCCTATGTCATGGAGCTCGGCGAATTCGTGCTGTCAGGCCCCGCGACGGAAATCGCCGCCAACAAGGGCGTCGCCGCGAGCTATCTCGGCTTCCAGCACGAAGGCGAGAGTGCGATTTCAGGCGCCGTCACCCTTACTCCACTGATGAAAAAGCCGGCCCATCGGGACCGGCTCCTTCGTTTTAACGGATCGCGACCGGCTTACATCGCCGGGACGTATTTGCCGTCCTTGACCGTCAGCAGGATACGCGAACGGTCGTCGAGGCCGTAGCGATCCTTTTCGGTCCAGTTGTAAACGCCCTGGGTCGCGACGATCTCCTTCTCGGAGATGAAGGCCTTACGGATCGCCTCGCGGAATTCCGGCGTGCCGGGCTTGGCGGTCTTCAGCGCCACCGGGATGACGCGCTTCATCACCTCGAAGGCGTCGTAGGAGTGGCCGGCGAACTGGCTGCGGCTGTTGGCGCCGTACTTGGCTTCATAGGCGGTGTTCAGTGCCAACCCCGGCTTCTTGGTCAGCGCGCTGTCGGGCTGGGTTTCCGGCGACATGATCGGGCCGGCCGACATGATGACGCCTTCCGCGGCCGCACCGGCGATGCGGATGAAGTCCATGCTGGCGGCGCCGTGGGTCTGGTAGATCAGCCCCTTGTAGCCGCGCTCGCGCAGCGCGGTCTGCGGCAGCGCCGCGGCGGTGCCGGAAGCACCGACGAGGATGGCATCGGGATTGGCGGCGACGAGCTTCAGCACCTGGCCGGCGACCGAGGTATCCGGACGCGCGAAGCGCTCCTCGTCGGTCATGGTCAGGCCCATCGGCACGGCCTGCGCCTTGAAGTCGTTGACCCAGAGATCGCCGTAGGAATCCGAATAGCCGATATAGCCGACGGTCTTGATGTTGTGCGCCTTCATGTGCTCGTAGAGCACCTTGCCCATGATCGGAATCGACTGCGGCAGGTCGACCGACCACTTCATGCGCGCCTCGTTGATCGGGAACGGCGCGAGGCCGAAATGCGGGATGCCGGCCTCGTTGGCGACCGTCGACACCGCGATCGACGGCGGCGTGGTGCAGGAGCCCATGATGATGTCGGCCTTGGACTCGGTGACGAAGCGCCGCGCGTTGGTAGTCGCGGCCGTCGGATCGCCGCCGTCGTCGAGCACGATCAGCTTCAGCGGTACGCCGCCGATCTCCTTCGGCACGAAATCGAGCGCGTTGCGCTCGGGAATGCCGAGTGCCGCGGCGGGCCCCGTGGTCGAGATCGAGATGCCGATGGTGATTTCATTGGTCTGCGCCAGTGCGGGCGCGCCCGGCAGCGCGATGGCTGCTGCGAGCGCCGCGGCGACGAGAGTGGCCTTCCTCATTCATTCCTCCCTGCAGTTAAGTTTTTTGGGTTTAAACCGGTTTTGCGGGCCAATTCAGCCCCTTCTTTAGAGCATGATCCGGAAAAGTGGAAACCGGTTTTCCGAGAGGATCATGCTCCGAAAGTCGAGTCATGAGGGGGTGCGACTCAGCCCTTCATGAAGCGGTCAATGATCTCCTGCGGAAACGGCGCCGATTTCAGCTTGGCGGGATCGTCCGGGTGGCGGCCGACCAGCACCCTGGTCTCGGACGCCTCGATCGCCAGCGCCTCGCCCTTGAACACGCGGTGCACCACCTCGAAGCTCGAGCGCTTGATGCTCTCGACCCGGCTCTCGATGGTAATCCAGTCGCCATGGGTCGACGGGATGTGGAATTTCGCCCGCGTGTCGACCATGGGAATGCCGACCAGGCCGTATTTGTGGACGAGGTCCTGCTTCGAATAGCCGGCGGCCTCGAACATGATCGAGGTCGGAGTTCGTCGAACATCGCGAAGTAGCGCGGGTAGTAGACGATGTTGGCGGGGTCGCAATCGCCCCATTGGATCTGCACGTCGCGCCGATTGACGAACATGGTTTATCCTCGATCGAGCATGAGCGATCCGGAAGGGCGTTCGTGCTCTTCCGGATCATGCTTCAGCGCGGCGCCATCCGGAGCGCGGCATCGAGCCGCACCACTTCGCCGTTCAGATAGGGGTTGTCGATCATGTGCAGTGCCAGCGAGGCGAACTCGTCGGCCTGGCCGAGCCGGCGCGGGAACGGGATCGCGGCGGCGAGCGAATCCTGCGCTTCCTGCGGCAGGCCGGCCAGCAAGGGCGTCATGAACAGGCCGGGCGCGATGGTCAGAACGCGGATGCCGAATTGCGCGAGTTCGCGCGCGATCGGCAGCGTCATCGCGACGATGCCGCCCTTCGATGCCGAATAGGCCGCCTGCCCGATCTGGCCGTCATAGGCCGCGACCGAGGCCGTCGAGATCACGACGCCGCGCTCGCCGGTTGCGAGCGGCTCGAGCTTGGCCATGTCAGCGGTCGCAAGCCGCAACATGTTGAAGGAGCCGATCAGATTGACCTTGATCACCTTGTCGAAGTCGCCCAGCGCCATCGGCCCCTCGCGACCGATCACGCGTTTTGCCACCCCGATGCCGGCACAGTTCACCAGCACGCGCGCGGGGCCGTGCGCCTTGGCGGCGGCGGCCACCGCGGCCTCGGCCGCCGCAGCATCGGCGACGTCGCAGACGACGGGAATGCCGCCGATCTCCGCCGCGACGCTCTCGGCGAGCTTGGCGTTGAGATCGCAGACCGCGACCTTGGCGCCCTGCGCGGCGAGACGGCGCGCGGTCGCAGCGCCCAATCCCGATGCACCGCCGGTGACGATGGCGGCCTGGTCCTTCAACTGCATGGCTTTCTCCTGTTCGAGAACTAGACGAGTGTGATCACCGATGCCGGCGGCACCGGCGCATAAAGCGCTTCGATGATGTCCGTGCGATGCTCCAGCACCGCGCGCTGGTTGATCGAGCCCTTGTCGGTGACCTCGCCGCGATCGATCGACAGCGGCGTGTCGAGCAGGATCGCGCGCGCGATCCGGTTCGACGAGCCGGTGGCGCCGGCCAGGACGCGCGCGAAGCGCTCGCGGAAGGCCGTCCGCACCAGCGGATCATTGGCCGCGACGGCGATGTCGCCAGAGGCGAGCTGCGGATTGATCAGGCGGCAGCCGTCGAGATCGAGGATCACGATCGCGGCGAGCTCGTCGCGGTTGAGCCCCGCGATCACGACGTCGCGCACCAGCGGCGCGCAGGTGCCGACGAAGCGCGCCCGCAACGGTCCGACGCTGACCCAGGTGCCGCTCGCCAGCTTGAAATCCTCGGCGATGCGGCCGTCGAAATCGAAACCGGCATCGAGATCGCCAGCGTCGGCAGGCTTCAGCGCGTCGCCGAACTTGTAAAAGCCCTCCTCGTCGAACGCCTTGGCGGTCAGCTCGGGCTGCCGCCAGTAGCCCGGCGTCACGTTCGGGCCCTTGGCGCGGACCTCGAGCTTGCCGTTGTTCGGAACGAGCTTCGCATCATTGCCCGACACCGGAAGCCCGACATGGCCGGAGCGGCTGGTATCCGGGCGCACCGACATGAAGAACGGCGAGGTCTCGGTGGCGCCGAGGCCGGTCAGGACAGGCACACGATAGCCCTTCTCCTGCACGGCGAGCGCATCGAGGCTGTTCCAGACGAACGGCGACAGCGCGGCGCCCGAGAAGAACATCGCGTGCAGCCGGTCGAAGATCTTGCCCGCAGACCGGCGTCGTCGCGCAGATAGGGCAGCAGCAATTCATAGCCCTTGGGCACGTTGAAATAGACCGTCGGCGAGATCTCGCGCAGGTTACGCACCGTCTCCTCGATGCCGCCGGGCATCGGCTTGCCCTCATCGAGATGCATCGAGCCGCCGTTATAGAGCGTCAGCCCGACGTTATGGTTGCCACCAAAGGTGTGATTCCACGGCAGCCAGTCGACGATCACCGGCGGCTCGTCCTTGAGGAACGCCAGCGTCTCGCGCAGCATCACCTGGTTGGCGCAGATCATGCGCTGGGTGTTAATAACGGCCTTGGGATTGCCGGTCGACCCCGACGTCAGCAGGAATTTCGCGATCGTGTCCGGACCGATTGCCGCATGGGCCGCATCGAGACGCGGGTCTTCCGGCGTCGCCAAGAGACCGGCGAGGCGCGTCACCTCACGGCCGGGCACGGTCCCACGGCTCGCGGCGATCTCGACATCGGATCCGACATTGGCACGCAGCGCGTCGGCGAACTTGTCGGCATCGTCGACGAAGATGAGCCCGGGCGTCAGAAGCTTGATGACGAAGCTCAGCTTGCCATAGTCGCGCGACACCAGCGAATAGGCCGGCGACACCGGGCAGAACGGAACGCCGGCATAGAGCGCGCCGAGCGCCATCAGGGCATGATCGATCGAATTGCCCGACAGGATCACGATCGGCCGCTCGGCCGACAATCCGCGCGCGATCAATGCGGAGGCGATGCGCATGATAGCCTCGAGCAATTGCGCGTAGGTGATTTGCCGCCAGCCGCCACCGGGGGCACGCTCGGCCATGAACACGCGGTTCGGCTCGGCCTTTACCCAGTGGTGCAGGCGATCGGTGAGGCGAACCGGAAAATCGGCGAGGCTGAGCTTCGGTCGGAGATAGATGGTGCCGTCGTCGCGGCGCTCGACGGTAACGTCGGGATTACCGAACGAGATCGGGCGCAGCGGATGCGCGCTCGCAGTGTTCGCAGACGGCGCGGCGCTCATGTCGGCTTTACCTTGGCGGTCTTGCGATCAAGAAACGCGCGGATGCGCTTCTTGGCTTCCTTGTCGCTCTGCGCCACCGTCGCCATCAGCGATTCCATCAACAGGCCGGTCTGCGGATTGGCCTCGGCGATCATCGGCAGCGCCTGCAACACGGCGAAGTTGGTCAGCGGCGCATTGGCGGCGACGCGCTCGGCAAGCTCCAGCGCTTTCGGCAGCGCGCCGTCGGCCTCGGTGAGGTATTGCGAGAAGCCGTAGGCGGCGCCCTCGGTCGCCGAATAGACCCGCCCGGTCAGCATCATGTCCGCCATCCTGGGCACGCCGATCAGGCGCGGCAACCGCACCGATCCGCCGCCGCCGACGAAGATGCCGCGCTGGCCCTCGGGCAGCGCGAAATAGGCCGACGGCTCGGCGACGCGGATATGCGCGGCGCAAGCCAACTCCAGTCCGCCGCCGATCACCGCGCCCTTCAGTGCGGCGATGACAGGCACGCGGCAATACTGGATGCGGTCGAACACGCGGTGCCACATCTGGGAATGCACCAGGCCCTCGGTGGCGTCGCGCTCGGTCAGTTCGGAGAGGTCGAGGCCGGACGAGAAGTGATCGCCGATGCCATGGATGACGACGGCGCCGACCGCATCCGGTATCGCGGAGAAGCAATCCCGCAGCGCCAGGATGATGCCGTCGTTCAGCGCATTGCGCTTGGCGGGACGGTTCAGCCCGACCGTCAGCACCGCCCCTCGCGTCTCGATCCTGAGCAGCGAAGCGTCTCCCTCGCCGGCAGCGTTTCCCATGGCGTTATTGTTTCCCGTTCAGAATAGTTATGTTTTATAACGATTAGCGGGAGAGTCAATATGGGCGCGCACGGCTGGTGGCCATCGACCCTTCGAGACGGCCGCTGCGCGGCCTCCTCAGGGTGACGGTGATGGAGTTGATACGCGCGGCTCCCTCCACCCGTCGTCCCTGCGAAAAGCGGGGACCCATAACCACAAACGGTTATTGCTGCGCGACGGCGGAACGACGAGTCCCGTTCACGGCACAGACCGCGGAGTATGGGTCCCTGCTTCGCAGGGACGACACCGAATGTGTGGCGGATCCCGGCGGGTGAGACGGCAAGTGTGCGAAGCTACAGCACCTGATGCACGTCGATCACGACGCGGTCGGCGTGGCGGGCGGCGGAGCCGACGAAGATGTGCTGCATCAGCCAGCGGTAGTTTTCGGCGCCGGTTTCGAATTTCGGCACGGTGCGGAAATAGATCAGCTTCGGGTCGACCGGCTCGCCGCGCTTCAGCTTCTGCAACAGCTCGACCGGCCCGAAGCGGATGCCCTTGTTCTCGACATAGACGACGGCGCCGTCGTCGGTCTCGAACGCATATTTCGCCTCCAGCTCGATCAGCTCATTGGGCCGGATGATCTGGAAGTCCGCACCGAACGCCAGCACCTTGCCGTTGACCTTCTCGCCCTTCACCTCGCCGCCGATGATCGGAATGATGCGGCGGACGCCGGTGCCGATGTCGCCGGCGGACGTCACCTCCGCGATCCGGGCGGTGATGGTGAAGACGTATCTGGTCTCAAGCTCGGGATTCATAGGCCTAACCAATCATGCGCTGCGGCAGCCAGGTCGCAAGCAGCGGGAACAGGATCAGGATCACCAGCCGGATCAGGTCGGTGATGACGAACGGCAGCACCCCGACAAAGATCGTCGACATGTTGACGTCCTTGATGACGCTCTTGATCACGAACACGTTCATACCGACCGGCGGATGGATCAGGCCGAGCTCGACCGTCATGACGATGATGATGCCGAACCAGATCGGATCGAAGCCGAGCGCGGTCACCACCGGAAACACGATCGGCACGGTGAGGATCACCATCGCCATCGCGTCCATCAGGCAGCCGAGCACCAGATACATCAGGAGGATCAGCGCCAGCACGCCATAGGGGCCGATGCCAAGCCCGGTGAGGAATTCAGTGACGTGCTGCGGCGTCTGGGTGATGGTGAGGAAATAGCCGAAGCAGAGCGCGCCGATCAGCACCGTGAACACGGCGGCCGCGGTGCGCGTCGCCTGCAGCAGCGATTGCAGGATGCCGTCCCTGGTCAGCTTGCCGCGGAGGATACCGATGATGAAGGCGCCCACCGCGCCGACCGCGCCGGCTTCGGTCGGGACAAAGAAGCCGCCATAGAGCCCGCCGATCACGAACAGGAACAGCAGCAGCGGCGACCAGACGTCGCGCAGCGCAACGAAGCGCTCGTGCCACGACGCCTTCTTTCCCGCCGGCAGGAAAGCGGGCCGCGTCACGCCGATGATACCGATCGTGATCATATGCATCAGGATCGCGAGCAGGCCCGGCACCACGCCCGCGATGAACAGCTTGCCGATGTCCTGCTGGGTGATGATGCCGTAGACCGCGAGCACGGTGGACGGCGGCAGCATCGCTCCGAGCGTGCCGCCAACCGCGATCACGCCGGCGGCGAATGATTGCGGATAGCCGAAGCGGCGCATCTCGGGATAGGCGACGGCCGAGAAGGTCGCGGCGGTCGCGACCGACGAGCCGGAGATCGCGGCGAAGCCGCCGCAGGCGGCGATCGTCGCAATGCCGAGCCCACCCTTCCAATGGCCGACGAAGGTGTTGGCGGCGCGGAACAGCTCGCGGCTGATTCCCGAGACCGACACGAAGGCGCCCATCAGCAGGAACATCGGGATCACGCCGAAGGAATAATCCGTCACCGTGCGCATCGTGGTCTGGCCGACCAGCTTGAGCGCCGGCGCGAAGCCGGTGAGATAGCCAAAGCCGGTGATGCCGACGAGACCCATCGCCATGCCGACGGGGACACGGAGCAGCATCAGCACGAACAGGCTGACAAAGCCGATGACGGCGACGGTCTCGGGACTGAGGTCGAGACTCATGGCCGTCTACTCCGCGGTCTTGATCTTGGCATCATGGATATCTTCCGGATGGAAGATCAGGCGGTAGGTGCGGATCGCGATCAGCAGCACCGCGGAGACGTCGCCGATCCACGACACCAGGAAGAACGGCCAGACCGGCACGCCGAGATCCATGGTGACGATATGGCTGTTCCTGGTGTCGATCACCTTGTCGACCAGCGTGTAGGTCTGCACGCTCACCACGAACAGCAGCACCAGCGTCGCGAAGATGTCGATCCAGCGCTGGTAGCGCGGCGAGGCATTGGCCCAGACCAGATCCACCGTAATGTGGGTACCGCGATAGCTCGTCGCCGCAATTCCCCAGAAGATCAGGATGCCGAGCAGGAACTGGCCGAAATTGTAGTAGTCGGGGATCGTCACCGCGAAGAATTTGCGCATGAACACCGCGGTGAAGGTGTTGAGCGCGACGACGCCAACGAAGAAGGCCGCGACCCATTCGATCGAATCGATGAAGCGATCCATGAAATTCTTGCGCGCCGGCTCGGGTGGGCCGGTGATCGCGCCGTCTTGGGAAACTTCGGCAGATTGCGTCATGCGTTGCTTCGATGAGCTCCCTCTCCCCCGCTCTTGCGGGGAGAGGGTTGGGGTGAGGCGCTGCTTCCACGAGTCGTGAATGCGGTGAGACCTGTACCCCCTCACCCGGATCGCATCTGACGATGCGATCCGACCTCTCCCCGCAAGCGGGGAGAGGTGAAGGGGAGCGGGATCAGATCCCCGCCTCGAACTTCTTCAGCGTGGCCTGCAGATCGGCATCGATCTTTGCCGCATCGCCGCCGGCCTTTTTCACCGCCTCGGCCCAGCTGTCGCGCAGCGGCTTGACCGCCTTCTTCCACTCGGCGAGCTGATCCGAAGTCAGCGGATAGACCTCGTGGCCTTCCAGCGCCTTCATCTTGGTGCGGCCATTGGCTTCGAAATCGGTCCAGGGGTCGGTGACCTTGGAGGTCCATTCCGGCGTGCAGTGATCGTCGATCACCTTCTTCTGGGCAGCCGACATCGAATTATATTTGGCGAGGTTCATGTTGTAGGTGAACACCGTCGAATAGAGCGGCACGTCCATGTGGTACTTCACCACCTTGTCGATGCCGAACAGGAAGATCGAGCCCCAGGGGAAGGTGATCTCGTCGGCCACGCCGCGCTCGATCGCGTCGCGCGATTCCGGCGCGGAGGCCTGCACATTGGTGCCGCCGAACATCTTCACCATCTCGCCGATGGTGCTCTGCGCGGGACGCACCTTGGCGCCGGAGAGGTCGCTCGGCAGCACGATCTTCTTCTTGCCGTGCAGCGCGCCCGGATCGTGGATGAAGGCGAAGCACAGCTTGGTGTCCTTCATCTCGGTCGGCGCATATTTGTGATACCACTCGTTCAGCGCCAGCGTGCCCTTCTTGCCGTCGGAGAAGGTGAACGGAAGCTGGCCGGCGGCCGCGATCGGGAAACGGCCGGGCTGATAGCCAGGATTGACATAGGTGACGTCGGCGATGCCGTCGCGCGCCATGTCGTAATGGTCGAACGCCTTGCCGAGTTGCTCGGACGGAAACACGGTGACCTTGATGGTGCCGCCCGATGCCTTCTCGATGTCGGCGGCCCAGGCCTGGGTCGCGGGCACCAGCGGATGCGCCGGCGGCACCCATAGCGACACCTTGA
Organism: Bradyrhizobium sp. BR 1433; assembly: GCF_051547665.1. NCBI lineage: Bacteria > Pseudomonadati > Pseudomonadota > Alphaproteobacteria > Hyphomicrobiales > Nitrobacteraceae > Bradyrhizobium > Bradyrhizobium sp. BR 1433. The sequence goes on along the minus strand of NZ_JBPUGG010000001.1, from coordinate 5,726,976 downwards.
GATTGACGGTCTTGTCCTGCGCGACGGCAGGTCCCGCGGCCGGCACGATGGCGGCGGCCATCAACACCGCCAACATTGTCTTCCTCATCACGTCTCCTCCTCTCCAGGACGGGCTTCGTGCCCGGCTCATTACTTAACATGTTATCTAATTCGCGCGGATATTCAAGATGAAATCCGGCGGGCGGACGCCTCGTCGCACCCTCCGCCCGGTCCCGCGCCACCGCATCTTGCGCTGCGGCGAACGCGCGGGTCCCGCGCAAATCCGCCTTGCCAAAATCGTTATATGATATAGTTGCCTTGGCAAGTTGCCGGCGCGGGCACCGGCTAAAAGCCTATCCGATCGGGAGGACAAGGTATTGCGGACAAAAGTAGCAATCATTGGTGCAGGTCCGGCCGGACTGTTGCTTGGGCAACTACTTCATACTTTCGGCGTAGACAACATCATTCTTGAGCGGCAGACCCCGGACTATGTGCTGGGGCGGATTCGCGCCGGGCTGCTCGAGGAAGGCACCGTGTCGCTGCTCGAGAGCGTCGGCGCCGCTGCCCGGCTGCACCAGGAGGGCCTCGTCCATCACGGTCTCGAACTGGCGTTCGGCGGCGCACGGCACCGCATCGACCTGCATGGTTCGACCGGCAAGACCGTGACCATCTACGGCCAGACCGAGGTCACGCTCGACCTGATGAATGCCCGCAAGGCGGCTGGCCTGACCTCGATCTACTCGGCGGCCGACGTCAAGCCGCTTGATTTCGATACCGATCATCCGCGCGTCAGCTACGTCAAGGACGGCGTCACCCACGAGATCGCCTGCGACTTCATCGCCGGCTGCGACGGCTTCCACGGCATCAGCCGCGCCAGCATGCCGGCGTCGGCGATCACCAGCTACGAACGGGTGTATCCGTTCGGCTGGCTTGGCATCCTCTCGGAGACGCCGCCGGTCTCGCCGGAGCTGATCTACAACAACCACGAGCGCGGCTTTGCGCTGTGCACGATGCGCTCGTCCCACCGCAGCCGCTATTACGTGCAGTGCCCGCTCGACGATCATGTCGACCAATGGTCGGACGAGCGGTTCTGGGACGAATTGAAGCGGCGCCTCGACCAGAAGGCCGCCGACGAGATCGTCACCGGCCCCTCGATCGAAAAGAGCATCGCGCCGCTGCGCAGCTTCGTCGCCGAGCCGATGCGGTTCGGCCGCATGTTTCTGGCGGGCGACGCCTCGCACATCGTGCCGCCGACCGGTGCCAAGGGCCTCAACCTTGCCGCCAGCGACGTGCATTATCTGTCGCAGGCGCTGCGCGAATACTACGACGAGAAATCCTCCGCCGGCATCGATGCCTATTCGGCGAAAGCGCTGGCGCGGGTCTGGAAGGCGGTGCGCTTCTCCTGGTGGATGACCTCGATGCTGCACAAATTCCCCGACGAGGGCGAATTCGCCGCGCGCATCCAGATCGCCGAGCTCGACTACCTCGTCAGCTCGAAGGCGGCGTCGACCTCGCTGGCGGAGAATTACGTGGGGCTGCCGTTCTGATCACCGACTGCCGGCTTCGTCATCCCGGCGCAAAGGCTTCGCTGTTGTCTCGAGGTGCCGGCGCAGCGAGCCTCGAAGGATGCACGGCCCGGCCGGTAGCCGTCGATCCTTCGAGACGGCGCTACGCGCCTCCTCGGGATGACGGGACGTGATGCCTGGGCTTAGGCAGCCGCAACGGCCGGCTTCGGCATCAGCCAGGCCAGCACCAGCGCGATCAGCAACAGCGCCGGGACGTCGCCCAGCAGGTGACCGCGCTCGGCCTCGTCACTGACCGCCTGCACGGCCATGATGCCGCCATGCACGACGCTCGACCACACCGTGAACCAGATCAGGCTGCGGTGCCGCAGCGGATCGCGCGCGGCGAGCAACAGGAATACGCCCAGCGTCGCATAGATGCCGACGATCATCATCGGGTAATGCGAATGGCCGTGGCCCCAGGACCAGCCGGACGGCCAGAGCTGGAACAGCGGATAGACAGCGAAAATCGCGATCAGACCGACCGCGACGAGCGCAATGCGAAGGCAGGTCAGGCGGGTCTCGGCCGACATGGTCTCTCCTCACGCCATGGACGCGGCGCGGAGCATGTCACAAACTGCGGCCGGATGCGCGTGAACTGCGTCACGGTTGGGAAGCGGCCGCGATGCTGACATTGTATCCCGCACCCGGCGCGAGCGAGCTTCAAACAGCCGTGCAAATCCCGTTTAAAACTTTGTAGGCGGTGAAACCGTCATCGACATCGCGTTCAATGGCGTCAACCCAACGTCATATGCGAGCTTCAGATGACCACCGATACGCAAGTCGTGCCCGACAATCCCCAAGACGTCCCTCAAGGCTTCGAGCCGCTGTTCCGCAAGAGCCCGCTCACCGAGCCCTGGGAGCCGCTTTACCAAAAGACGACCGAGCGGGCCGTCATCATCGGCCTGCGGCTGGCGAGGCCGCACACCAACGGCCGCGGCCTGATCCATGGCGGCCTGATCGCAGCCCTTGCCGACAACGCGATGGGCTATAGCTGCGGCCAGGCGACCGGCTGGACCACCTCGTTCGTGACGATCTCGCTCGCGGTCGATTTCGTAGGCTCCGCCAATGTCGGGCAATGGCTCGCGATCGAGAGCGACGTGATCAAGACCGGCAGCACGATCTGCTTCGCGCAGAGCCTGATCAAGGCCGACGGGGTGACCATCGCGCGCGCCAACGGCACCTTCCGCGTGGTGCCGAAGAAGCCGCCGGTGAGCTAGTCGAAATACCAGTCGGTGACCTCGGTCACGAGATCGATGAAGGTCCGCACCTTGGCCGACAACAGCCGCGTCGTCGGATAGACGACGTGGATCGGCACAGCCGGCTGCTCGAACTCGGCGAGCACGATCTGGAGCCGCCGCGCCTTCAGCGATTCGGCCGCCTGGTAGGCCATCACCCGGGTCAGTCCGCCGTCCTGCTCGGCGTACTGGATGGCGGCGTCCGAGCTGTTGCTGGTGAAGCGCGGCGCAGGGGTGATGCGGACTTCGCGGCCATCCTCCATGAAGCGCCAATCCGGCGTCGCGGTCATGGCGCCGAACTGGATCGTGTCGTGGGCGGTGAGGTCCGCCGGTCGCTTCGGCTCGCCGCGACGCTTGAGATAGCCGGCCGACGCCACCACGATGCGGCGCATCCGGCCGACATGCCGCGCCACCAGCGTCGAATCCGGCAGGTGCCCGAGCCTGACCGCGAGGTCGACGCCGTCCTCGACCAGATTGATCCTGCGATCCGACAGCCGCAGGTCGACGCCGACGCCGGGATAGCGCTTCAGATAGGCGCTCACCACCGGGCTGACATGGAGCCGCCCGAAGCCGAACGGTGCCGAGATCACCAGGCGCCCTTCGGGGCGGGTGCGCTCGTTCTCCACCGCGTCCTCGGCCTCCTCGACATCGGCGAGGATCCGGCGCGCCCGCTCCAGATAGCGCGAGCCGGCGTCCGTCAGCGTCACCTGCCGCGTGGTCCGCTGCAGCAGCCGCGCGCCGAGCCGCTCCTCCAGCGCCGCGATCAGCCGCGTGATGGCGGACGGCGACAGGCCGAGCTTGCGGGCGGCGGGGGCGAACCCCTCGAGGTCCGCCACCGCGACGAAGGCCTGCATGGCGTCGATCCGGTCCATGGCACTATTGCATAATCGGCAACAGTGAAGTGTCAATGCACAAGATTGCTTACGATCTGGGAATGTCCATCTTGAGCGGCGAGGACAACCACTCAGGCGCCCGTCACGGGAGGCTCCGATGTCAGATGGTCACAGCTATGCGAGCGACGTCGCATTCAGTCCGGCGGTGAAGGCGATCCAGACCCGCAAGGGCTCACGCGCCACCTACGCCGAAGTCGAGGCACATGGCGGCTGGCGCAGCGAGATCGACGAGAACCTCGCCGGCTTCCTCGGCGAGGTGAAGAGCTTCTATCTCGCGACCGCCTCGGCCGACGGCCAGCCCTACATCCAGCATCGCGGCGGACCGAAGGGTTTTATCAAGGTGCTCGACAAGTACACCATCGCGTTCGCCGACTACAGCGGCAATCGCCAGTTCATCACCCAGGGCAATCTCTCGGAGAATGCCAAGGCCTATATCTTCGTGATGGATTACGCGCACCGCCGCCGCGTCAAGCTGTGGGGCGAGGCGAAGGTGGTGGAGGACGATCCGGCGCTGACCCGCACGCTGATGCCGCAGGGCTACCGGGCGCGGCCCGAGCAGGTGATCCTGTTCAAGGTCACGGCGTGGGACACCAACTGCCCGCAGCACATTCCGCAAAAGTTCGACGCGGCCGATGTCGCGGCGGCGCTGGCCTCGCGCGACCAGCGCATCGCCGAGCTCGAGGCGGAGCTGGCCGCATTGAAGGGCGAGCGCGCTCCTGCCGCGCCGGCTTAGGCATGATCCGGAAAAGTGCGAAGCGGTTTTCCGAAAGGATCATGCCCCGAACTAAACCTAAAGCGCGATCGCGCTTTAGGCCGCCTGCTGCTGCAGCGGCGCCCAGGCGAATTCCGGATAATATTGCCGCATCATCCGGCCGACATAGGCGGTGAGATTGTCGAACTTCTCGGTGCGCTCGCGCAGCGGCGAATCGAAGAACGGGGTGAGGATTCCCGCCAGCGCGCCGAACGCGGTGGCATCGGTGCCGCACGGCGCATGGCCCATCAGATACGGCTTGTCGCCGAGCTGCACCGACAGCGCGAACAGCGAGCGGATCGCGAGATCGACGTCTTCGTCCGGTCCGTGGCGGCCAAGTCCGCTCAGCAGATAATTCTCGGCAACGCGGAACTGGGCGTCCTCGCGCATCTTGTCACGCATATGGTCGGGCGCGCCGTCGAAGAAATGCGCGGGTCCCTTGGCGAAATTGGTGTCGTCGACCCAGCGCGCGCCGACCAGCGCCCAGTAGAGCGTGATGCTCGATCATGCGCTCGAAGGCCCAGGCCTGGGCGCGCGCCTGCAGGCTGAGCGGCGCGTCGAAATCGAAGCCGTATTTGCCCTCGATATGGGCGCGGATGAAGGTCGAATCGGCGATCGTCTCGCCGTCGTCGGCGATGAACGGCAGCTGGCCCTTGGGCGAGGCCGGCGGCATCGCCTTCTCCTTGCGATAGTCGAGCCCGGCCATCTTGAGCTGGACCTCGGTTTTGGTCACGAAGGGGCTGATTTCCGGCAAGCCGAAGCCCGTGCCAAAGCCAAAAAGCGTAATCATATGAAGCTCCCGATCGCCTGTGGTCGTGAATTGAAGCTAGCCGTCCCCTGCTGCCAGCATGGTGTCAGCAGTAGTGGGCATTCACTGTCGAACGGGCCGACGGGTGCGAGGCGGCGAACCGCCTCGCGAACGCGCTTGACCAGCCGTGCCCGCCCGTAGGACCAAACCGTGCTGATCGACTGTGCGATCAGCGCGACCAGGGCCCAGCGCAGGTCGCCGGAAGTGGAGTAGACCGTGACCAGCTGTTCCAGCGCAAAGCCTTGCGCCTGCCGGAAACCGAGTTCGTCAAGATTCGTCATGGACAAATTCCCTTCACTTGAGGTGTTGTCCTGATATAGCCCCCACCTGCTGCCAACATGCTGTCAGCAGTAGCCGGACGGGGCCCAGAAAAGCCTGCGCACCGAGAGACGACGAGACCCGTCAAGACACTCGTCAAGACGGCTGCCAAAACCGCTACCGAGACACTCGACAAGACACGTGCCAAGAGAGCGATCGAGAGAGTTGCCATGAGACGCGCCGACCGGCTGTTTCAGATCATCCAGGTGCTCCGACGCACCCGTAAGCCTTTGACTGCCGATGCAATCGCCGCCGAGCTCGAGACATCGAAGCGGACGATCTATCGCGACATCGCCAGCCTGATCGAGCAGCGGGTGCCGATCCGCGGCGAGGCCGGCATGGGCTACATCCTGGAGAAGGGATTCGACCTGCCGCCCTTGATGCTGACACCCGACGAGATCGAGGCCTGCGTGCTCGGCGCGCAATGGGTGGTCGGCCACGCCGATCCGGCGCTGGCGCGCGCGGCTGAGGACCTGATGGCCAAGATCGCCGAGACCGTGCCCGACCGGCTGCGGCCGTTCGTGCTGGAGCCGGCGAGTCGGGCCCGCTCGGCCTGGAACCGGGAGCCCGACCGCATCGACATGGTCAGGACCCGCAGCCAGATCCATGAGGGCAAGAAGATCACGCTGAACTATCGCGACGAGCATGGCCGCGATAGCGAGCGCACGATCTGGCCGATCGCGGTCGGCTATCACGAGGCGGTGCGGCTGCTCGCCGCCTGGTGCGAGTTGCGCAAGGATTTCCGCAGCTTCCGCACCGACCGCGTGGTCACCGCGGTCTATCACGACGAGAAATATCCGGAGCGGCGCGACCTGCTCAGGGCGCGCTGGCGGCGCAGCCTGGTCTGGGAAGCGCCGAGGGACACCTGATGGCCGACAACGCGATCGACGCGCCCGACGCGAACCCCTGCCAGTCCTGCGGTGCCTGCTGCAGCTATTCGGAGAACTGGCCGCGCTTCACCATCGAGGACGACGCGCAGCTCGATCTGATCCCGGCGCGATTCGTCAACGCGCGACAATCAGGCATGCGCTGCGAGGGCGACCGTTGCTCGGCGCTAGCGGGCCGGGTCGGAGAAGCAACGCGCTGCGAAGTCTATGCGGTGCGGCCGGAAGTATGCCGGACCTGCCAGCCGGGCGACGCGGAATGCGCGATGGCGCGGCGCCGGCACGGGCTGCCGCTCATCGCGAGCGCGCAGCCGATCTAACCAGACGTTACGCCGTGACCCTGTCGCTGACGTCCTCGTCGTCGAGTTCGTCATCGACGATCGGTGCGAAGGTCGTCAGCGGCTTGGTCGACAGCGTGATCGGCTTGCGGCCGCCATGCGAAACGGTCACGGCGCGGGCCGGCTCGCGCGACAGCGCGTAGAGCGTCGAGCCGACACGGCCGCCTGAATTCGTCAGCTCCCACTCGCTGCAGCTCGACGCGATCGCGACCGCGAGCGCGTGCAGATGGCTGCGGCGATAGCAGAACAGCGCGAGCCTCGCCCTGACGTCGGGCGCGACATTGGCAACCAGCAACGAGAGCCCGTTCGGATTGGCGCGATACATCTGGCCGAGCAGGTCGTCGGCCACCGGGCAGGCATCGTTCTCGAAGGCGTCGCGGCTTGAAAACATTTGCAAATCCCCCTCGATCGGGAAGATGCCGCGTAATCCTCTAACGAAAGGTTAACCACGGCCTCCGGTCGCTTCCGGAGGGTCTTGCCCGTTGCGCGCGAATCACATCCGCCCGCGACGCGGGCAGCTGGATTCGTGGTTCAGGACGGGAGGAAAGGTGCGCGAGCCGCTCAGTTCGCGGCCATGTAGATCGACAGCGCAAAGCCGGTGAGGTGGTGCAGCGCCTGGTCGACCCCGATCAGGGTCCAGAACCAGGGGTGCCCGGATTCCAGCGTCACGCCGAAATGCGAGGCGCAGACGCCCTTGGCCCGATCGACGATGATGTGGATCACGAAGTCAATGAAGGCGACGTACCAGAACCGCGGCGCCACCACCAGGATCAGCGCCAGCGCGACCGCGAGATGGACCAGGCAGTGCGCCAGCAGCGGCAGCGCCCAGCCGGTTTTCTGGTCCTTGCCGATCGCCATCCAGGCGTTCTGCAGCATGAAGTCGGCGATGATGTGCTTTGCGGTGAGAAGCAACATCCATCCCACCAGGGCACCAACCGACACCGACGATGACATGGAGGGAAACAACAAGCTGACGCCCTTTTACTTCGATGAATGTGATTGCAAGAAATCCGGGTCAGGCCGTCAGCACAATTCCGCAAACCGAAGCGTGTCTCATTTATGACATCTCCGGCGCCGGAATGCACCTGCGCCTCCTCGAAAATCACATCTCGGTCCGACCGTCGATAGTGGCAATGGTCATGTGGCATCGCGGCGCAGGCCGGACGAGATTAAGGTTACGGCCGGCGGCCGGTTTGCATTCCCCCGGGGAGGTATATCGTCGGCAACATAGGAAATTTTCTTTCTTTTATAGCCATTTACGGATTCACCGGGCAGCGCCGCGCCGATCGGGTCGCGGCAACGGGCCGTCCCGGACGGGTGATGAGCCAGGTAATCAGCCATGAGTGCCGAAGCCCCCTCGCCTGCGCCGATGCCGCCGCGCCCACCGGTCGCCAAACCGGTCGTCAAGACCAACCGCGCGCAGATCATCGTCTTCACCCTGCTGACGCTGCTCCTGAGCGCGGTCACCGTGATCGGCGGCCGGCTCTGGCTGCGCAATTCCGAAACGCTGGTGTTCGCGGTCGGCGATGCCAAGGGCCCGGAGGCGAAATTCGCCGCCAAGCTCGCCATCGTGCTGAAGAACAATTCGTCGCGGCTGCGGCTGAAGATCGCGCCGAACCCCGACAACGCCAAGGCGCTGGCGCAATTCGATCGCCGCGACGCCTCGCTTGCCATCCTGCGCACCGACGCAAGGGTGCCGCCGCGTGCCCGCGCCATCGCGATCCTCGAGCATGACGTGGTGCTGGTGCTCAGCCCCGGCGGCAAGAAGATCAAGTCGCTGAGCGAGCTCAAGAAGAAGCGGATCGCGGTCGTCGGCGACGGCGAGAACAGCGTCAATTTCGTCCGCAGCGCGCTCGAGATTGCGGACAGCCCCGACGCGGCGCAGCGGGTACAGCAGGCGCCGCCGAACACACCTTTCGACAAGCTGTTCGCCTCCGGCTTTGCCGCCGTGATCGCGATCGAGCATGCTTCGAAGATCGTGAAGGACAAGACCTACGAGCAATATGCCAAGCGCCCCGGCGGCTTCACGCTGAATGCGATCGACGCGGCCAAGGCGCTGGCGCGCAAATACCCGGCGATTTCGGAGGAGACGGTCTCGACCGGCATGCTGTCGTCCTCGCCGGCGATCCCCGATGACGAGGTCGACACCATCGGGCTGGAATGGCTGCTGGTCGCGCAATCCTCGATGTCCACGACGACAGCCGCCGAGCTCGCGCGCATCATCTATGAGAACAAGTCGGAGCTCGCGCTCGACGACGGCTTTGCCTCCAAGATCGAGCCGGCGGCGACCGACAAGGACGCCTTCATCGTCGCCCATCAGGGCGCCGCCGAATACATCAACGACGATACCAAGTCGTTCATGGATCGCTACAGCGACGTGATGTATCTCGGCGCCGCCGCGCTCAGCATCATCGGCTCGATCTTCGCCGCGATCTACACCAAGATCACCCGCGTCGCACCGGAGAAGGCCAGCGAGCTGGCGGGCAGGATCCTCGACATCGGCGAGCGCGTCGAGCACGCCACTTGCGCCGAGCATCTCGACGAATTGCAGGACGAGCTCGAGGCGATCCTGCGCGGCGCGGTGACCGGCCTGCGCGACGGCACCGTTTCCGGCGACGGAATGGACACGTTCAAGCTCGGCTACGAATTGGTCCGCGACGAGATCGCACTGCGCCGCGATCACCTCAAGCGCCACCCGGCGACGCCGGACGAGAACCTCGTGGTGGTGAAGGCGGCCAATGGGTGAAACCAAGCCGTTGGTCACGCCACAGATACAACTGTCGTCCCTGCGATCGCGCCGCATGCACCACTGTCGTCCTGGCGAAAGCCAGGACCCATTACCACCGCTTTCGCTGATGAACGGGATCGCGGCCCCAGCATCGCGCAACAATTGAGACTTGGGGTAATGGGTCCTGGCTTTCCCAGGACGACACCGCGTATGTTGAACGGCCGGTGAACCATACATCGGCACGCTCTCGACATGCACCGGAGCGCAGCGCTTATCACCCGACCGCCGCGTCCGTCGGCGTCGCAGCGGCGTCGAGCTGCCGTCCCTCGTGATCCATATGCAGGTAGTTCGGGTTGAACAGGCCGGCGTGCATCAGCCGCTCGAGATTGGGGACGACCAGGGTCTTTCCCTTGAGTACGATCAGGCCGCCGGCGCGCAATTCCTGCAGCGTTCGGTTGACGTGAACCTTGGAGAGCCCGGTGGCATCGGCGAGATCGCCCTGTGTCAGCGGGAAATCACAGCTGTCGCCCTGGGTCAGGCCTGCGGCACGCAGCCGGAGCCAGATCTCGCACAGCAGATGGGCCATCCGCTCCAGCGCCGTTCGCTGGCCGAGGCTCATGGTCCATTCGCGCTGGATCGCCGCGTTGACCAGGGTTTCCCACCAGAACGCGGTCACGATGCGCGGATGTCCGGCCGCGACCTTGTCGAAGAATTCGCGGGAGAGGTCGGCGATCGACACTGCCGTGACGGTACCGATCGAATGATCCATCTCGCGCAGGATGAAGACGTTCACATCGCAAATGTCGCCGGGCAGGAAGAAAGCCACGATCTGGCGCCGGCCGTCCTCGAGCTGCTTGTAGCGATAGGCCCAGCCGGACAGGATCAGATGGACGTCCTTCGGCTTCTCGCCCTCGCGGACAATGTCGACCCGCGGACCAAAATGGCGGACGCGCTCGGTAGACGCGCGATTGAGAAGGACCTGGTCTACCGGCGAAAGCCGTGCAAACTGCTCCAATTTCCGGACTAGCGACGCCAACGATTGGTCTCCCGCATGTTTAATCGGGCAACTGCAGGACCGACTTCAATTACGTATGTTACCTTGCACAGCTATTGACGTATGTTCACTAGTGTACAGACGTCCCAAGGATGCGACGGTTACATCCCCGAGCATCACGCACACCTCGGCTCCCGGTGGGTACCACCGGTGAAATACGGTCCCCCGGCTCCGGGGGACGTCTAAGGGACGTTCAGACGAACGGCACGCCGTAGTAGTCGTTGACCGCGCGCGTGGTGCCGATATCGGACCAATTCCACTCGCGCTCGCTGCCGTATTTCGGCGCGCCGCGCAGCTGGCTCTCGGTGACGCCGGTGACATAGCCGCCCAGCCTCGTGTCGTATTTGAGCGACTGCCAGGGTAGCGGATAATGGTCGTTGCCGAGACCGAGAATGCCGCCGAAGCCGAGCACGGCGTAAGACACCCGCCCGCTCTTCTTGTCGATCATCACCCGTTCGATCGAGCCGATCTTGCGCTCGTCGGAGCCATAGACCGCGGTGCCCTCGACCTTGTCGCTGCCGATCAGGTTTCCGACCTCCTTCTCGTCCATCGCCATGTCAGTTCTCCATTGATCCCTCGAAGCCAACAGTCGGCCCGGGTCATCGTTCCTGCCGCATTGCCGCGATTGCTGCAGAGCGGAACGCCGTTCAGCCCGTTGGAGGATCGCCGCGATCGTCGGATGTCATGCCGGATCCCGGCGTCTTGTCGGCATCGTTCAATTTCGGATCACGCGTCGCTTCGCGCGCATTCGACTTTCGCGGGTCGGTCTTGTGCGCGGCCTGCGCGCGCTGCTTGTCGGCCGGCTGCTCCTGCCCCTTGTCGTCTTTCACGATACCCTGATTGGAATGTGCCATTGCTTATGTCCTTCTTGTTTCCTTGGCTGCCCCTTGAAGGCATGCGGGCCCCGGCGATCAAATTCGCCGAGGCCCGTCACCGGAGTGGTCCACCGCCTTTCGGGGAGCAAAGCAGCGAACGCACGGGTGTTACGCAGAGCGCCGAAGATCGTTCCTGCGATCTTCGCGATCCCAGGTCGCGATCTCAGGTCGCGATTTTGGGTCGCAATTTCCGGCGCGCGTTTTTTCAATTCGACCGATGTCATGGGTTAACGACGGCATCCGGGGAACAAGCCTAGTATTGCTGGTTCCAGCTCGGAGACGGCATGATCAAGAAGAAGCGCAACAGGTCGCGGCCTCCCGGATCGTTCGAAAACCGCTTGCAAAAATTCGCCGAAGATTCGCGCATTGCGGCACGCAAGCTACCGCCGGGACGGGAACGCGAAATGCTGATGAAGAAGGCCAGACAGACCGAGACTGTGATGGAAGTCAGCGAATGGCTGACGTTCCGCAAGTAGCCGCGAGTCGCAAAGGAGAGCTGCGATGATCGAGGAACGGTTTGACTCACGCACGCTCTTCGCCATGAACGCTGCGCTCGATCGCGTTTGCGCAGACGCACCTCACGGCGAGGAACATGACACCCGCCGCCGCGTTGCCCGATACATCATCAAATGCGCCAAGAGCGGCAGGACGACGCTTTCCGAGCTGACCGAAGCCGGACGGCAGGCGCTGGCCAAGGCTACCGCCGCGGCGTGAAAACCGGCGCCGGTGCCTGTTGCCCTCGACCCTCAGCAGAGGCAGCTACGCATGCGCATTGCAATCAGCATCGGCCTGCTGGCCTTTTTGGCCGCCGTCGGCGCCTACGCCTATGAAGGCCTGACTGTGGACGCTCCGGTGCCGACCTACGGCATCGTGGTGTTCACGATCGGCGTTGCGCTTCTGGCCGCGGTCTGCATCGGCCTGATGGGCCTGTTGTTTTATTCCAGCCGTCGCGGCTACGACGAGCCGCCGCACATCAAGCGGTAGATGGCTTCGGCAGATTCCCGCGGCATTGCGAGCGAAGCGAAGCAATCCACAGCGCCGCAAGCGGGGAACTGGATTGCTTCGTCGCTTCGCTCCTCGCAATGACGGCGAAGGTTCTTACGACGCCGCCGGCGCCCGGGCGCGGATCTCCGCGATCTTGCGCTTCAGCGCTGCCTGCCGCGGATCGGGCATGGTGGCTGCGCGCGCTTCCGCAATGGCGCCGGCAAGGTCGGGGAGCACGAGCACGCCGTCGAAGGCCGGCTTGGCGAGCCCGTCGATGATCACGTGCCAGTCCGCGATGCCCTGGCGGTAGGGATCGCCGTAACCCTGGATCATGGTCGCGGTCTGCACGACCGCCGGGGCGGCGCCCGGCTGCTTGGTCAGGCTGCGGTCGATCATGTGCAGCCAGCGCTCGACCCAGACGCGCTCCCTGGCATAGCGTCCCGAGAACAGCCGCCAGCGCTTCAGGCCCGCCTCGATCCTGAGCCGGCGAACGCTGAAGCGGTTGTTGGCGCTGAAGCGGATCGAGACCCGGCGACGCCGCCAGCCGAATTGATCCAGCACGCCGAGCACCGGATCGGCGACCACCGCCGGCAGGGCGTCGATCAACTCGTCAAGGCGAAACTTCTTGACGTCGTCGGCCGAGCGCGCCGCAAGGCCGCCCACCGCACTGACTTCGCCAAGCTTGAGCTGCGCGATGCGGATCGCGTCCTCATAGGCCATGCGCTCCGCCATCAGGCGGGCGATCTCGGCAAGCAGGGCGTCGTCAACGCCGCGGCGGCCGACGAAGCGCTTGAGCCGGTCGATATATAGCTGGGCGTAGCTCGTGCTCTGATAGGCGATCAACAGATCGATGGCCTTGATGACGGCCGGCCCGAGATGGTCCGGGCAGGCGTCGGGCAGCACCGGCGGCCCCTCGTCCTCATCGCCGATGATATCGGCAAAGAGGTAACGGAGCGAAGCCAGGAGACCGTCGTCATCCGCCACTGCGGCGCCTCCAGAACTCGTCACGGGGCTCATGCAGGTTTGGGCCCCGCGACCTGTGGGGTGGCGTGCTGCGCGAGCTGCTGCTCGAGCGTCGAGATATTCTGGAATAGGCGGGCGCTGGCGAGGCGCAGGAAGTAGAAGCCGAACGCCGGGTTCTGGACGTAGAGCTGCTCGACCTGGTCATAGGTCACCGACAGCACCATGCCGGTCTCGACGCACTCCAGCGTCTGGGTTCGCGTGTTCGACGGCGACAGCATGCCGAACTCGCCGACGAGGGCGCCGACCGGCAGCTCGATGCCGGATTCGACCAGGCGGAAGCGGCCACTGACAATGTAGAACATGCTGTCGGCCTTCTCGTCCTTGTAGAACAGGACTTCGCCCGCGGTGCATTTGCGTTCCGTCGTGAACGGCTTCAGCCATTCCATCGACAGATCGCTGTTGACCGATTTCTTCACGTTGCGGACCAGTTGCAGCATCTGGTGCAGCCGATAGGTGTTCACCGGCAGCAGCACGGCATGCAGGATCAGCGTCGCGTAATTGTGGGTCGGGACGGCCGTCGCGATCAGGATGATGTTGGTCAGGATGGCGAAGACGCGCAACGGGATCATGGTCCGCATCGACAGCGTGGCAACCACGAAGATCGATGCGAAGAAACTGCCGGCGGCGCCGGCGTGCTCCGCGAGATGTGAGGTATCCATCGGAAACCAACCAATTTCTCAAGAAGTGAATAAGATCGCCTTATTAGTCGCTTCATTCCGGCCAAGGTCGCATCGGCGAACCAGCATCCCTGATATACGGGGAAAAAGCGACGTTTTGTCCGATTTCTCACATTCACGGGCGCAAAATCGGGCCAACATGGTTAGGCCTTTCGTCCAACTGATGGGTCTTCCGCCGCGAGCATCCCGCCATGGCCTGCGCGTTGACGGCCTCAACCGGGAGAGGCACGTTGTGACATCGGCTCTGCCGTTCGCAGGGCCTCAATTCCGGCAATTCATCGACAGGCAAGCTCCGTTCCGATGTCCAAGCGGCTCGTCCTTCCGGCCTTGACGCGCTTCGTTTCCGCCACCGCCGGCCGCGACATGACCACGGCGGCCTATGTCGCCGTCGTGGCCGGTGTCGCCATGATGACGCTGCTGACGGTCGCGCCGGCCCATGACGCGGCGCCGCGCTGGGTGGATGCGCTGCTGTGGGCCTGCCTTGCCTATTTCGTATTCGAATGGCTGGTGCGGCTGCGCCACATGGGCCGGCAGGGCAAATTCTGGTTCTACGCGCTGTCCAGCGCCGGCGTGGTCGACGCGATCGGCGCGCTGGCCGTGCCGGTGGCCTTGCTGTCCGGAGTCGAGCCGAAAACCGCCTGGCTGCTCGGCGTGCTCTGGGTGCTCAAGGTGGTGCCGGGCATTCCCGGCCTGCGCCAGCTCCGGCGCGTGCTGGTAGTGGAATCCGGGCCGCTGCTCAGCGTGCTCGTGATCTTCCTGATGGTGGTGTTCCTGGCCTCCGTTGCGGAATATTTCCTGGAGCGGGACGTCCAGCCGCAGACCTTCGGCAGCGTGCCGGCGGCGCTGTGGTGGGCGGTGGTGACGCTGACCACGACCGGCTACGGCGACGTGGTGCCGATCACCCCGCTCGGCCGCGTGGTCGCCGCCATGGTGATGATCTCGGGCCTCGGCGTGTTCGGGCTGTGGACCGGTATCCTGGCGACCGGCTTTGCCGCCGAAACCCGTCGCGACAATTTCTTGAGAACCTGGGAGACCGTCAGCAAGGTGCCGTTCTTCGCGCATCTCGGCCCGGCCGCGATCGCCGACGTCACCCAAATGCTGCGGACCATGGACCTGCCGCCGCGCACCATGATCATCCGCAAGGACACCAATGGCGACTGCATGTATTTCGTCGCCGCCGGCGAGGTCGAGGTCGACCTGCCCGGGCGCAAGGTGAAGCTTGGCGAAGGCGAGTTCTTCGGCGAGATGGCATTGCTCGGCAACGCCAAGCGCGGCGCCAGTGTCTCGACCAGCAAGGTGACCAGGCTGTTGGTGCTTGACCTGGTCGATTTCCGCCTGTTGATGGCAAGGCATCCCGATCTCGCCGAGACCATCGACGCCGAGGCCAAGCGGCGCGAACGTGAGAATCGATAATGATGGAGACCAAGATGGCTGACGCGGCCGACACCGCCAGCGGACCCGTGCTCGAAATCGCGGGCGCGCGCGCAACGATCCGCCTCAACCGGCCGAAGCACCTCAACCGCCTGCAGGCCGAGGATCTCGGCGAGCTGCTGACATTGTTCGACCGGATCGAGGCCGATCCCGCGATCCGCGTGCTGGTGCTGACCGGAACCGGCCGCGCGTTCTCCGCCGGCTACGACCTCAACTCCGTCGCCGAGCGCGCGGTGAGCGCCAGCGAACAACAGAGCGCGGGTTCGGCGTTCGAGGTCGTGGTCAACCGCCTCGAGGATCTCAGCGTGCCGACGATCTGCCGGCTCAATGGCGGGGTCTATGGCGGCTCGACCGACCTCGCGCTTGCCTGCGACTTCCGCATCGGCGTCGATACCGCGGAGATGTTCATGCCGGCGGCGCGGCTCGGGCTGCACTATTACAAGAGCGGCATCCAGCGCTACGTCACGCGGCTCGGCGTCGACAATGCCAAGATGCTGTTCCTGACCGCGCAGAAGATATCGGCGCCCGAGATGCTGCGGATCGGCTATCTCACCGCGATGGTATCACTCGACCTGCTCGACGAGGAGGTCGACAAGCTCGCGACGATCCTGGCCGGCAATGCGCCAAAGGCAATGGCCGGCATGAAGCACGCAATCAACGAATTCGCCCGCGGCGCACTCGATGAAGCCGCCGCCGATGCCCGTCACCGCGAGAGCATGCGCGGCGACGAGATCAAGGAAGGCATCAAGGCCTTCGCCGAGAAGCGGGCGCCAAGGTTTTAGGTCGGCGTCCCGGCTCCTTTATCCCGTCACCCTGAGGAGCCGCGTAGCGGCGTCTCGAAGGGTCGACGACCCGGCTGGTGGCCAATTCATCCTTCGAGGCTCGCTCCGCTCGCACCTCCAGCGACAAAGGCGAAGCCTTTGCGCGGGGATGACGGTCCGATAGTCGTCGCGATCCTCGTTGGGACCCGCTACGCCCGCTTGCTCCGCATCGCGCGGACCTGCGCGATGTCGGGGTCCGCGGCGAGTGCCTGGTAGCGCTTGCTGTCAACGGCGTAGAGCGCGATGCGGCCCTCGGCGTCGGCATGGACACCCCAGCCGAAACGCTTCCCGAGCGGAGAGGCGCGCATGCAGGCCTGGCCGCGCGAGAAGAACATCTCGCGGGCGAGGCTGCGCGCCTTCTTCGCCGCTTTCGCATCGAGCGCGCGGCCGGCCGCCGACGTCGCGAACACGACGTCGTCAGAGGTGTATTTGTACGGCGCGCCCGCGATCATCCGGTATTGCAGCACGGCAACCGTCGGCTGGCCGCCGCGCAGCCGCGGCTCCTCGCCGCGCTGCGCCGGGCAGTCCTCCGCGACGCGGATCAGGGTGTTGAAGCAGTTGGTGCTGTGCAGGACTTTCGCCATCGGCTCGATCCGTATCACACTCCGGCGGCCGCGGCATGCTGCGCCGCCATCTCGTCATCGGCCTTCGATATCCGCTGGAAAGCCGGGCGCGCGGCGATGCGCTCGGCATAGCGGACGAACACGTCCCTTTTCGGCACGATGCCGAACATCATGGTCCAAGAGAGCGCGATGCCCCAGAGGATGTCGGCCGCCGTGATTTCTTCGCCGAGCAGATAGGGCCCCTTTGCCAGCTGCGATTCCAGCGCGCCCAGCATGGTGTCGTAATCGGCATAGGGCGACTGCGTGATCGGCGCCGGCTCGCGCTTCATGAAATGGTCGATCACGGCCGGCTCGAACGAGGCGCCGTAATAGGCGATCCAGCGCAGATACGGGCCGCGGCGCGGATCGTTCAGCGCCGGCGTCAGGCCGGCCTGCGGAAACAGATCGGCGAGATAGATGAAGATCGCGACCTGCTCGGTGACCAGCGCGTCACCATGGCGGATCGCCGGCACCTTGCCGAGCGGATTGATCGCGAGATAGGCGGCCTTGCGCTGCTCGCCGGCCTTCATGTTGAGGACGTGCAGGTCATAGGGCGCGCCGAGATCCTCCAGCAGCACGCGGGTGCCGGTGGCGCGGCTCTGCGGCGAATAATACAGCGTGATGCGGTCGGTGGTGATGGTCATGGCAGGTCTCCTTGCGCCGTCGAGGCATGGCCCCCTTATGTCCGCCTATACCTGACATCTTGTGTCAGGTATGATCCGGCCATGCGCGCGAGCCGGCTGTTTTCCATCCTCACCACCCTGCAGGCGCGGGGACAGGTCACCGCGCCCGAGCTGGCGGAAGCCTGCGAGGTCTCGGTGCGCACGATCTATCGCGACATCGACGCGCTCGCGGCCGCCGGCGTTCCGGTTTACGCCGACCGTGGCGCCGAGGGCGGCTATCGCCTGCTCGACGGCTATCGCGTGCGGCTCAACGGCCTGTCGCAGGGCGAGGCCGAGGCGCTGTTCATGGCCGGTCTCCCGGGGCCCGCCGCCGCGCTCGGCCTTGATGCCGCGATGGTGGCGGCGCAGACCAAGCTGATGGCGGCGCTGCCGGAGAACCTGCGGCCCAACGCGCGAGGGATGCAGCAGCGCTTCCATCTCGACGCGCCCGGCTGGTTCGGCGAGACCGAGGAGCCGAAGCATCTGCGCGCCATCGCTGGCGCCGTGCTGCGCGAGACCATGCTCGAGATCCGCTACCAGAGCTGGAAAGCCGAGAAGCGGCGGCGCGTGGCGCCGCTCGGCCTCGTCCTGAAGGGCGGCAGCTGGTACCTCGCCGGCCTCGTAGACGGCAATGTACGCACCTACCGCGTCGCGCGGGTGCTGGATTGCACGGCGCTGGAGACGCCGTTTACGCGGCCGGAGGATTTCGATCTTGCCGCCTATTGGCACGCCTCGATTGAGCGGCTCGAGGCCGAGCTGCATCCGAACGAAGCCACAGTGCGGCTGTCGCCGCTCGGGCTGAAACTGTTCGATGCGCTGGCCCACCCTTACGTGAAGGCGCGGATGCGGCTCACTGATGGCACCGACGCCGACGGCTGGCTGCTCGCCACCATGCCGGTCGGCAAGACGGTGTGGCACGCGGCGACCGAATTGCTGCGGCTCGGCGCCGAGGCCGAAGTGGTCGCGCCGCCAGAGTTGCGCGAGAAGATGGCCGAGCTGACGAGCGCGATGGCCGCGCGCTATGCCGACGCGCCAGCCCGCCGCGCGGTGGCGGGACGCTAAAGCGCGATGAGATTGGGTTGAATGGAGCCGCAGGAGCAGTGCGCTCCCTCGCCCCGTTCTTACGGGGAGAGGGTTGGGGTGAGGGGCTGTCTCCGCGCATACGGTGATAGCTGCGCTTGCTGAGACTCCCCCTCACCCGGAACGCATCTAACGATGCGTTCCGACCTCTCCCGCGCGCGGGGCGAGGTGGAGCAGAGTCTGCGGTTTGCTGCTTGCTAGTAGCGGCTGTCAGAGCTGATCACGAAGCGGTCGAAAAAATTGACCGGCAGGATCTCGAACCGCTCCAGCGTCAGCGTAATCCCGGTCACGAAGTCGACGCCCTTGATCGTGCCCTCAAGATCGATCCGCCGGCCGCGGCGCAGGCCGCGGGTTTCCGGATGTTGCTCGATGTCGATATAGGCATAGATCGGATTGTCGAGCCGCGAATGGCGATGCCAGCCGCGCTGCAGGAAGCTGAATTGCAGCACCGAGCCCGCGCCCCAGTCGATCGCGTCGAAGAAGCGGGTCTTCCAGGCAACGCCCTGTCCCAGGTAATGCGCGGCGATGAACGCGTCGCGCTCGAGTGCAGGCAGACGGTGCAGCTGCCAGCTGATCTCCGCCGGCGTAAGGGAGGCGTTATTCGCCATTGTTGTTCTTGTCGTTTCTTCTTGTAGCTCTTCTTGTCCTCGGCGGGAGGGTGAACCGACCTTCCCGCCTTGAGGAAATTATACATCGACGAATGTGACAGTGTCTTCCACGGTCGCGCGCGACGTGCGGTAGCCGTTCACCTTGTGCGCATGATCCGCATAGCCGAACGAGATACCGCAGACAACCCGGCGATCGTCGGCCAGGTTGAAATGACGACGGATCAGCCCGGAATGGCGCGCGATCGCCGCCTGCGGGATGGTGCCGAGCCCGAGCGCCTGCGCCGCCAGCATGAAATTCGAGACATAGCCGCCGCAGTCGATCGCACCATAGACGCCGAGCGGCTCATTGGTGTGGATCACGGCAATGTGCGGCGCACCGAAGAAATTGTAGTTCTCCAGCGCCTGTTTTGCGTAGGCCGGCCTGTCGCCGCGCGCGATGCCGAGCGTGTTGTAGAGCTGGAAACCGCTTTCGCGGCGGCGCTCCAGATAGACGCCGACATATTCGCGCGGCGGCGTGAAGTCGTAATCCTCGCCGAGGCCGCGCGACGCCTCGGCATAGATCGCCTTGCGAAACCGCTCCTTGGCCTCGCCGGAGACGATCAGCACCTGCCAAGGCTGGCTGTTGCACCAGGATGCGGTGCGCTGCGCGGTCGACAGAATGTGCTCGATGACCTCGCGCGGCACCTCGCGCGGCTGGAACGCGCGCACCGAGTAGCGCTCGTTGAGCAATTCCTCGAGCGCGCCGATACGGTCCTCGGTCGCGTAGCGCGGGTTCGGTGTCTTCGCGTCCATGATATATCCTCTTTTTTCGTCATTCCGGGGCACGCGAAGCGTGAACCCGGAATCTCGAGATTCCGGGTTCGATGCTTCGCATCGCCCCGGAATGACGACTAACGACCCCGCCCCTTGGTCGGGATCTTGTTGTAGGGCACATCCTTGTCGACGCGAATGTCGCCGGGCAGGCCCAGCACGCGCTCGGCGATGATGTTGCGCAGGATCTCGTCGGTGCCGCCGGCGATGCGCATCGAGGGCGACGACAGCAGCATCTGCTGGAACTGGCCGTTGGCCTGCTCCTCATCGGTGCCGGTGAGACTGCCCGCGGCACCCTCGAGGTCCATCGCATAGGTCGCAATATCCTGCAGCATCAGGCCGGAGACGAGCTTGCCGATCGAGTTTTCCGGGCCCGGTCGCTCGCCCTTCGACAGCGCCGAGATGGCGCGGTAGCTGGTGTATTTCAGCCCGCTCGCCTTCACCGCCCAGCTCGCAAGTCTGGAGCGCACCGCCGGATCGTCGATCGCAAGACCGTCCTCTAGCATCAAATTGGAGCAGAACTCGAACATCTCGGGCACGCCGGTGGCGAGCCGCGCGCCGATCGACATGCGCTCGTTCATCAGCGTGGTCAGCGACACGCTCCAGCCCTCGCCGACCGCCCCTAACCGCTGGCTGTCCGGGATTACGACGTCGGTGAAATAGACCTCGTTGAACTCCTGCATGCCGTTGGCCTGCTTGATCGGCCGCACCTCGACGCCGGGGCTCTTCATGTCGAGGAAGAACATCGTGAGGCCCTTGTGCTTCGGGACATTCGGATCGGTGCGCGCGATCAGGAGGCCGTAGTCGGAGTAATGCGCGCCTGACGTCCAGATCTTCTGGCCGTTGACGACCCAATTGTCGCCCTTCTTCTCGGCGCGGGTGCGCAGCCCCGCGACGTCGGAGCCGGCCGACGGCTCGGAGAACAGCTGGCACCAGATCTCCTCGCCGGAGGCGAGCTTCGGCAGATAGCGGCGCTTGGCCTCCTCGCTGCCCCAGGCCATCACGGTCGGGCCGCACATGCCCTCGCCGATCTGGAACGGCTGGGTCAATTTGCCGTAGACGCCCTCTTCCTGCTGCCAGATCACGCGCTCGATCGGGGTGGCGCCGCGGCCGCCATATTCCTTCGGCCAGTGCAGGCAGGCCCAGCCGCCCTCGGCCTTCTTCTTCTGCCAGGCCTTGCCGACCTCGACCATGTCGTGCTTCGCAAGCCTGATACGGCCGAGCGAAGACTTCGAGAGCTCCTCCTCGAACTCCTTCGGCGCGTTGGCCGCGATCCAGTTGCGGGCGATGGCGCGGAACTCGGCTTCCTGCGGCGTGTCATCGAAATTCATGGCGGCTCCTTTTCTTTGTCATTCCGGGGCGCGCGCAGCGCGAACCTCAGATGCGCGGTTGCGCATCGGGGAATCTAGAAGTTATGTCGCTCGAGTTCCGGGTTCGCCGCTTCGCGCCGCCCCGGAACGACGGTTAAGCTCTTCCCTTGGTCGGGATCTTGTTGAAGGGGACGTCCTTGTCGACCCTGATGTCGCCGGGCAGGCCCAGCACGCGTTCGGCGATGATGTTGCGCATGATCTCGTCGGTGCCACCCTCGACGCGGGTGCCCGGCGCGCGCAGCAACATCGCCTGGAATTTGCCGGCGACCTCGGCATCCTCGATCCCGCTCAGCGCGCCGGCCGCGCCCTGCAGATCGAGCGCGTAGGTCGCGACGTCCTGGATCATCGAGCCGGCGACCAGCTTGCCGATCGAATTCTCCGGTCCCGGACGCTCGCCCTTCGACAGCGCCGAGATCGCGCGCATGCTGGTGTATTTCAGCCCGCTCGCCTTCACCGCCCAGTTCGCAAGCTTGGAGCGCACCGCGCGATTCTCGATCGCGGGGCCGTCCTCCAGCATCAGGCTGGTGCAGAAGTCGAACAGCTCGGGGAAGCCGGTGGCGACGCCGGCGCCGATCGACATCCGCTCGTTCATCAGCGTGGTCAGCGACACGTTCCAGCCGTCATTGATATTGCCGAGCCGCTGCGAGTCCGGAATGCGCACGTCGGTGAAATAGACCTCGTTGAAGTCGGAGGCGCCGCTCGCCTGCTTGATCGGCCTGACTTCGACGCCCGGGCTCTTCATGTCCAGGAAGAACATGGTAAGGCCCTTGTGCTTGGGCACGGTCGGGTCGGTGCGGGTGAGCAAGATGCCGTAGTCGGAATAATGCGCGCCCGAGGTCCAGATTTTCTGGCCGTTGATCACCCATTCGTCGCCGTGCTTCTCGGCGCGGGTGCGCAAGCCGGCGACGTCGGAGCCGCCGGCCGGCTCCGAGAACAGCTGGCACCAGATCTTCTCGCCGGAGGCGAGCGGCGGCAGATAGTTGCGCTTCTGCTCCTCGCCGGCGAACGCCATCATGGTCGGGCCGCACATGCCGTGGCCGATGATGAACATCGAGCTGAGGCGGCCGAACGGGCCCTCTTCCTGCTGCCAGATCACGCGCTCGATCGGCGACGAGCCGCGGCCGCCATACTCCTTCGGCCAGTGCAGGCAAGCCCAGCCGGCATCGGCCTTCTTCTTCTGCCAGGCCTTGGCGACATCGAGGATGTTGGCGCCCTTGAGCGCAACACGGCCGAGCGAGGCCTTGCGCAGCTCGTCCTCATATTGCTTCGGCGCATTGGCCGCGATCCAGGCTTTCGCCTCGGCGCGGAAAGCGGCCTCCTGTGGGGTGTCGTCGAAATTCATGGTGGCTTTCTTTCCGTCATTCCGGGGCGATGCGCAGCATCGAACCCGGAATCTCGATTCACAACCTCTGGATTCCGGGTTCGCGCCACGCGCGCCCCGGAATGACGAATTGTATCGTTACGCCGCGTTCTTCTTGCGCATGCGGTCGATCAGCGCGTCTTCCCAATAGGACAGGCTGCCGAGACCGAGCGCCACCGCATTGGCGCGGCGGTAGTACATGTGGCAGTCGAACTCCCAGGTGAAGCCCATGCCGCCATGAACCTGGATGTTGTTTTTGGCGCAGTGCTGGAACGCCTGCGTCGCGCTGATGCGCGCAGCGGCGGCGGCTTCCGGCAATTCGCCGGCATTGGTCGAGAGCGCCCAGGCGCCGTAGTAGCAATTTGAACGCGCCAGCGTCGCCGACACATACATGTCGGCCAGCATGTGCTTGACCGCCTGGAACGAGCCGATCGGCCGGCCAAAGGCAATACGATCAAGCGCATAGTCGCGGCCCATCTCCAGCGCGCGGTCGGCGCCGCCGACCTGCTCGAACGCAGTCAACACGGCCGCGCGATCCAGCACCTGGGTGATGACGCCCAGCCCTCGCTGGCCGCGCCGAGCGGCTCGGCCTTCGCATCCTTGAAGGTGAATTCGGCCTGGCCGCGGGTCAGGTCGATATTGGTGAGCGACTTGACCTCGACGCCGCCGGCCTTGAGATCGACGATGAACAGGGAGATATCGGACTCGCGTCCGCTCGAGCCGGTGCGCGCGGCGACCACGGCGAAATCGGCGATAGCACCATCCGGCACCGGCTTCTTGACGCCGTTGAGCGCGCCGCCATTGGCCGTCACCTTGATCGCCTTCGGCGACGGGTTGCCCTTGCCCTCGAACAGCGCCAGCGTGCCGATGGCTTCACCCGCGGCGATCTTCGGCAGCCACTTCTGCTTCTGCGCGTCACTCCCTGCGATCAGGATCGCTTCGGCGGCGAGATAGACGGTGGAGGAGAACGGCACCGGCGCCAGCGCGCGGCCCATTTCCTCCGCGATCACGCAGAGCTCGAGATGGCCGGCACCCGCGCCACCGAACTGTTCCGGGATCGCGACGCCGAGGAAGCCCATCTCGGCGAGGCCCTTCCACAGCGCCTTGTCGTAAGGCGCCTTGCCGTCGAGCACCTCGCGCACGGCCTTCGGCGGGCACTGTTCGCTGAGGAACTTCCGCGCCTCGTCGCGCATCTGCTTCTGTTCGTCGGAGAAATCGAAATTCATGGCGCTTACCTTTTTCTTGCTGTCATTCCGGGGCGATGCGCAGCATCGAACCCGGAATCTCGACGTAAGGAACCTCTGGATTTCCGGGTTCACGCTTCGCGTGCCCCGGAATGACGTGTTTGCTTTCGTAGGATCAGTTCAAGATGATCACGTCATCGCCGGGCTTGCCGGCATACAGCTTCTCGACCAGTGCGGCGCGGCGCTCGAGGCCGGCGCGCTGGTTGATGTAGCCCTTGTCGGTGAGCTCGTTGCCGTCGATCGATGGCGGCTCGACCATCAGCATCGCACGCGCGATGCGCATGCTGCTGCCGGTGGTGGAGGCGTTGTGCGCCTGCAAGCCCTTTCTGAGGCAGGCGACCACCTCGGGATGCCGGATCACGTCCTCATAGCTGGCATCTGCATTGCCGACGAGCTGGCGGCAGGCATGCAGGTTCGGCCAGCACAGCAGGCCGATGAACTCACGATCCTGGCCAGCAACCAGCGCATCATGCACGACCGGTGTCGCGGCTGATATCGCATCGGTGCGCAGCGAGCCGACATGGACGAAGGTGCCGGTGGTCAGCTTGAAATCCTCGACCACGCGGCCGGCAAAGATGATGCCCTGCAGCGGGTCTTCGGCGTTCACGAACACGCCGGCATCGCCGATGCAGTAGAAGCCCTCCTCGTCGAACATCTTCGCCGTGAGGTCCGGCTGGCCGAAATAGCCGGGCGTGACGTTGACGCCGCGCAGCCGCAATTCGTATTTCGCGCCGCACGGCACCATCTTCAGCTCGACGCCGGGGAACGGCAGGCCGATCAGGCCGACACGCTCGGTGTCCCAATAGGTGCCGGTCGAGGTCGGCGCGGTCTCGGTCGAGCCCCAGCCGGTGTAGAACACGATGCGCTCGCCCGTGGTCTTCACCGCCAGCGCCTGCATCCGGTCATAGAGATCGTCGGGCAGCCGCGCGCCGCCATAGGCCATGATCGAGAGGTTCTTGAAGAAGCTCGCGCACAGCGCCTCGTCCTTCTCCATCGCGGCGGCGAGCGCCGCGTAGCCGGCCGGCACGTTGGCGTAATAGGTCGGCGACACCTCGCGCAGGTTCCTGATGGTCTCCTCGAGTTGGCCCGGCATCGGCCGGCCGTCGTCGATATAGAGCGTGCCGCCGTCGACCAGTACCGGATTGAACGCGGCGTTGCCGCCCATGGTATGATTCCACGGCATCCAGTCGAGCACCGTCGGGATCGGTCCCTCCGTTTCACGCGGGCGCACCTGCATCATCATCGCCGCGTTGGCGCACATCATCTCCTGGGTGTTGATGACGGCCTTGGGCATGCCGGTCGAGCCCGAGGTGAACAGCAGCTTGCCGACGGTCCTGGGCGTGATCTTCGCAATGGAGGCACCGACCGCAGTCGTCACCGGCGTTGCCGCGAGATCGGCAAAGGCCTTGCTCTTGATCCCCTCGCAGGGACGCAGGACGTGGACGACCGTGATGCCGGTGAGATCGATCGCCTTCAGCGCCTTCTCGAAGGTCGGGCCGTCCTGCACCATCACGACGGCGGGCTTGATCAGGTTGAACAGGTATTTGAGCTTGAGGTGATCCTGGCTCATCAGCGAATAGGCCGGCGACACCGGCGCGGCCGGCAGCCGCGCCTGCATCGCGGCCTGTGTCATCAGCGCGTGCTCGATCGAATTGCCCGAGAGGATCGCGACGGGCCGGCCGTCGCCAACGCCGAGATCGAGCAGGCCTTGCGTCAGCGCATCGACGGTGCGCTTGGCTTCGCCATAGGAGACCTTGCGCCATTGCCGGTCGGGACCGCCGCGTTGCGCGAGCCAGATCCGCTCCGGCGCCTGCGCCGCCCATTTGGCGAGATAGGCTGGAATATGCGTCTCGTAGGCCTGGAGCGGGATCCGCGACTTCAGGACGACGGTGCCGTCACCGCGCCGCTCGACCGCGATGTCACGTGCGAGCCAATCCACCTTGCGAAAGGCAGGTTTCGTCAGCATCGCCGCGTCTCCATCCATTTTGCGTCTCCCGGAATTCTTGTCCTTTAGAGGATCTGTTCTCAGCGCTTGATATAGACAGGCTTTCGTTTCTCGAGAAAGGCCCTGATGCCCTCCTGGAAATCTTCCGAGCGGCTGCACAGCACCTGATTGCGATCTTCCATCGCGATCACGGCCTCGATCGAGCCGGCATCGACGCTCATGTTGATGCATTCCTTCGAGAGGCGGAGACCGACCGGCGAGGCCGTCATCATCGCCTCGACATAAGGATTGGCCGCAGCATCAAGATCGGTGGCCTCGACCACCTCGGACACCAGGCCGACGGCAAGCGCGCGGTCGGCATGGATGAAGCGCCCGGTGAGGATCAATTCGGAAGCAACCGAGACGCCGACGAGGCGCGGCAGGAAATAGCTGGTGCCGATATCGCAGCCGCCGAGACCAAGCTTGATGAAGGCGCAATTCATCCGCGCGTTTGTCGCGGCGATGCGGATGTCGGCGGCAAGCGCCAGCGCGAAGCCGCCGCCGGCGGCAGCGCCCTGCACCAGCGCGATGACCGGCTGCGGAGCGCGCCGCATCAGCATCACGATGTCGGCGATGCGACGCTGCGAGTCCAGCGACTCCGTCACGCCGGGCGGCTCGGTCTGTCCGCCGCGGCGCGCCATCGCGTGCTTGAGGTCGAGCCCAGCACAGAAACTCGCACCGGCGCCCTTCAGCACCACGACGCGGGTGTCGCGATTGCGCTGCAGGCCCTGGAAATAGAGGTTGAGCGCGTCGATCAGCGAAGGATCGAGTGCGTTGAGGCTCTCGGGGCGATTGAGCGTGACCCAATCGACCCCTTCGTGATGTTCGATCAGCAGCGGCTGAGACACGCGCATGGTCCTCCCGACCGTCGTCCCGGCCAAGCGAAGCGCAAGCCGGGATCCATAACCACAGGCTGTTGTTGTCTTGCGCGGCGTCTGTCAGGTTTGCCTGTTACAGACGCCGCGGAGTATGGGTCCCCGCTCCAGCGCGCAATTGCGCGCAAGGCCGGGACGACAGTCGAGCTTGTGGCTTAGCGCGGCGCCATGCGGATGGCGCCGTCGAGGCGGATGGTTTCGCCGTTGAGCATCGGGTTCTCGACGATGTGGACCGCGAGGTTGCCGTATTCCGAGGCGTCGCCGAGGCGGGCCGGATGCGGCACCTGGGCGCCGAGGCTCTTGCGGGCCTCCTCATTGAGACCCATCAGCAACGGCGTCAGGAACAGGCCCGGCGCGATGGTGTTGACGCGGATCTTCAGGCTGGCGAGGTCGCGCGCGGCCGGCAGCGTGAGGCCGACGACGCCGCCCTTCGAGGCGGAATAGGCGATCTGGCCGATCTGGCCTTCATAGGCCGCGACCGACGCGGTGTTGATCGCGACGCCGCGCTCCTCGCCGATCGGGGCCTCGGTCGCCAGCCGCTCGGCGAACAGGCGCAGCACGTTGAAGGTGCCGATCAAATTGACGTTGATGATGCGGACGAACTTTGCCAGCGGATAGACGCCGTCCTTGCCGACGATGCGCTGCGAGCCGCCGATGCCGGCGCAGTTCATCAGCACGCGCGCGATGCCGTGCGCGGCCTCGGCCTTGGCGATCGCAGCCTTGATCGCGTCCTCGTCGGTGACGTCGGCATGCAGCGCGACGCCCTTCACCTCGGCGGCGACTTTCTCAGCGTTTTCCTTGTTCTGGTCGATCACGCCGATCTTGGCGCCCTTGGCGGCCATGGCGCGCGCGGTTGCGGCACCAAGGCCGGAGCCACCGCCGGTGATGAGAACGGCAACGTCTTTCAACTGCATGGATACAACCTTTCCTTGGGCGTTTCTTCTCTAGACTCGAACTTTGTTATCCGGCGGCAACTACTGCCGTTTCCTTATCGGGATTGAGCACGCCGCCGAAGATCAAGGCTTCCATGTGCTTGATGTAATCGCGGCAGACCTCGTCGGTGACCGGACCGACGCCGACCGCGCGCGACATCGCGTGGCGGCCGAAGAACAGATGATCGCAGGCGCCGATCAGGCTGGTGTAGAACAGCACCGGATCGATCTTGCGGAATTCACCGGCCTTGATGCCTTCTGCGAGCAGCCGGCGGTGAAAATCCAAGAGCGGCGCGACGAAGAACTTCGACACCTCGTTCGCGGCGGCCGGCGAGCTCTCGTGCAGGAGGTAATGAATCAGCCGGTTCATATAGGGGAACTGGTGATAGGCGCGGATGATGCCGCCGATATGCAGGCGCAGTTTCGCGGACGGGGTGATCGGCTGGCTGATGAGATATTCGAGCTGCGACATCTCGGTGGCGGCGTCGCGCGCCAGCAGCGCCAGCAACAACCCGTCCTTGTTGCCGAAATGATATTTCACCAGCGCGGCGTTGACGCCCGACTTCTGCGCGATGTCGGACAACGAGACCTCGATCGAGGCGCGCTCGATCATCAGCTCACTGGCCGCAACCAAAAGCTTGTCGGCGGTGGCATTTTTGCCGGCCGAAAGTTTCGTCGGTACGCTGGTATTCAACTGTGCTCTGGTCCCGCTCTAGGGTCAGGGTTCGACGGTAAATCGAGGCCGCACATAAGCCCATGGCGGGGCCGCACTCAAGAGTTAATTGATTGATTGACTAAATGCTGAGCCACCCCTTAAATCCGGTCCAACTTTCAGACCGCCCAATCCGGAAACATCAGGGAGATCAGACATGGCCGAGGCATATATCGTCGCCGCCGCTCGCACCGCGGGCGGCCGCAAGGGAGGGCGTCTCGCCGGCTGGCATCCGGCCGATCTGGCCGCGACCGTGCTCGATGCGCTGGTCGAGCGCACCGGCGCCGACCCGGCGCAGGTCGAGGACGTGATCATGGGCTGCGTGATGCAGACCGGCGAACAGTCCACCAACATCGCGCGCAACGCGGTGATGGCCTCGAAGCTGCCGGAGAGCGTGCCGGCCACCTCGATCGACCGCCAGTGCGGTTCCTCGCAGCAGGCGCTGCACTTCGCGGCGCAGGCGGTAATGTCTGGCACGATGGATTGCGTGATCGCCGCCGGCGTGGAATCGATGACCCGCGTGCCGATGGGCCTCGCCTCCTCGCTGCCCGCCAAGAACGGCTTCGGCCACTACAAGAGCCCGGGCATCGAGGCGAAGTATCCCAACATCGTGTTCAGCCAGTTCACCGGCGCGGAGATGATGGCCGAGAAGTACGGCCTGTCGAAGGATGAGCTCGACGAATACTCCTATAACAGCCATCAGCGCGCGATCGCGGCGACGCAGGCCGGCCACTTCAAGGACGAGATCGTGCCGGTCAAGATCACCCGCGCCGACGGCTCGACCGACACCCATCACATCGACGAAGGCATCCGCTTCGACGCCAGCCTCGACGGCATCAAGGGCGTCAAGCTGATCGCCGAGAACGGCAAGCTGACCGCGGCGAGCGCCAGCCAGATCTGCGACGGCGCCTCCGGCGTCATGGTCGTCAACGAGAAGGGCTTGAAGGCGCTCGGCGTCAAGCCGATGGCGCGCATCCATCACCTCACCATGATGGGCGGCGACCCCGTGATCATGCTGGAAGCGCCGCTGCCGGCGACCCAGCGCGCGCTGCAGAAGGCCGGCATGAAGATCGACGACATTGATCTCTTCGAGGTCAACGAGGCCTTCGCCTCGGTGCCGACCGCGTGGCTGAAGACCACCGGCGCCGATCCGGCCCGGCTCAACGTCAATGGCGGCGCGATCGCGCTCGGCCACCCGCTCGGCGGCTCCGGCACCAAGCTGATGACGACGCTGCTGCACGCCCTCAAGCAGCGCAACAAGCGCTACGGCCTGCAGACCATGTGCGAAGGCGGCGGCATGGCCAATGTGACGATTGTCGAGCGGCTGTAACGTCGCGAGAAACGAGGCACGCAGCCTCCAAAATAATTGGTGTCGTCCCTGCGAAAGCAGGGACCCATAACCACAAATGCCCGCGGTTAGGCGCGGCTGGGGCCACAACCCAGTCCAACAAGAAAAATTGGTGGTTATGGGTCCCCGCGTTCGCGGGGACGACCACTATTGATGCTCCGAGGAAACACAATGACCCATCCGTCGATCCACGCGCGCACCCATCCGAACAAGATCGCCTATCAGATGGCGGCATCCGGCAAGGCCATCACCTATCGCGAGCTCGACGAGCTTTCGAACCAGGGCGCGCATCTGTTCCGCTCGCTCGGCCTGAAGGCCGGTGACCACATCGCGCTGCTGATGGAAAACCGGCTCGCATTCATGGAGATCTGCTGGGCAGCGCAGCGCTCGGGTCTCTATTACACGGCGATCAGCCGCTATCTGACGGAAGAAGAGATCGCCTACATCATCAAGGACTGCGGCGCGAAGGTGTTCATCACCACCCTGCAGTGCGCCGACAAGGTGAAGGGCCTGATCAAGGGCGAGGCGGGCGAGCCGCTGTTCTACATGATGGACGAGCCCTCACCGGGCTTCCGCTCCTACGACAAGGAAGCCGGCGCGCAGCCGACCACGCCGGTTGCCGACGAGGTCGCCGGCTACGACATGCTGTATTCCTCCGGCACCACCGGCCGACCCAAGGGCATCAAGAAGCAGTTCGAGGGCAACCGGATCGACGTGCCGAACCCGTTCCTGCGCATTCTCACCGCCGACATGTGCGGCATGAATGCCGGCAGCATCTATCTGTCGCCGGCGCCGCTCTATCACGCGGCCCCGCTGCGCTTCAACATGATGGCCACCGTGCTCGGAGGCACCTCCGTCATCATGGAGCATTTCGACGCCGAGGAATTTCTGAAGCAGGTCGAGAAGCACAAGGTGACGCAGTCGCAGCTGGTGCCGACCATGTTCGTGCGCATGCTGAAGCTGCCCGACGAAGTGCGCGCACGCTACAAGGTCTCGTCGCTGAAAGGCGCGATCCACGCCGCGGCGCCCTGCCCGGTCGACGTCAAGGCGAAGATGATCGAATGGTGGGGACCGATCCTGATCGAGTATTATGCCGGCTCCGAAGGCAATGGCGTCACGGTCTCGACCTCGCAGCAATGGCTGAGCCACCGCGGCACGGTCGGCCGCGCGGTGGTCGGCAAGGTCAAGATCCTGGACGAGAACGACGAGGAAGCGCCGACCGGCCAGATCGGTCAGGTCTTTTTCGCCGACGCGCCGGCGTTCTCCTATCACAACGATCCGGAGAAGACGAAGAAGGCCTACAACGCCAAGGGCTGGTCGACGCTCGGCGATGTCGGCTACCTCGACGAAGAGGGCTTCCTCTATCTGACCGACCGCAAGAGCTACATGATCATCTCCGGCGGCGTGAACATCTATCCGCAGGAGACCGAGGACGTCCTGATCACGCATCCGGCGGTGTCCGACGTCGCGGTGTTCGGCGTGCCGAACGAGGAGATGGGCGAAGAGGTCAAGGCCGTGGTGCAGCCGCACGACATCACCAGGGCCGGCAAGGAGCTCGAGGCCGAGCTGATCGCGTTCTGCCGGCAGCACTTGTCGCCGATCAAATGCCCCAAGAGCATCGACTTCGAGCAAGAGCTGCCGCGTACGCCGACCGGCAAACTGGTGAAGCGCCATCTGCGCGACCGCTATTGGCCGAAGGCGCCTGCCAGGCCGTGACCGCGGTTCGCCGCTCCCCGGAGGGGCCGCCGCCGCGGCGCGCGCCAAAATATCGAAAACAACCCCATGCAAAGGAGCTGGCGGCTCCCGCGTTCGACAAGGCAGCTTGACACGTCGGGCAACTCAGAGATAGATTTCCAATATTCCGAAATAATGCAACCGATCCGGGGGAGGATGAAGAGCGCACGCGGGACGCCGCTTGCGCGCACCCCGCCGACCTACAACTCCGCCGCCGGTTCGCACGCGGCGGACGCCGCGGCGCGCAGATGCAGTTGGCCGTGCTTGCCATTTGCCGTGGTGGTCCACTGCGCATCGATCTGCTGAAAATCCTCCGACAGCTTGCCGCGGTGGCTGCCCTCGGTCTCGAACGATCCACTGTCGTCGGGCGACCGCTCAAACAGCTCGACCTCGAGGTCGGACAGCCGGATGAACATCTGCACGCCGATCTTGGTTACGTGACCGCCGACCTCGTATGACCCGCAGCCGCGCGCTTCCGCGTTCTGCTCGTTCAGCGCTTGCACCTTGTCGAAGGTGATGACGAGGTGCTGCACCGTCGTGTCACCGTCCCACAGGAATTCGCCGATATAGGCGTGCGGCAGTCTTTCGGTCAGTTGCTTGATGTCGGCGGCACGCACGGCCGATGCCAGCATCACGCTTGCGGCCACGACCGTCAGACCGAGGCGCGACATCGAGCCGGTCAGCTCTGCAATCCTGGCGTGGCGCATGCGGTATGCATCCCCTGGGCAAAGTTGCTATCGTGAAACAATGGCCGCCAGCATACAGCGAAATGCGCTGGTTGTGCGGCGATGCCAAACAGGTGATCTCCGATGCCAGCCCTCCCCGACATCCCGCTGCCCTCCACCATCCGCTCGCGTTATGTCGACGGAATCAACGGCCTGCGCATGCATGTGCTGGAAGCGGGCTTCGAAACATCCGGCCGGCCCTGCCTGTTGCTGCTGCACGGCTTTCCGGAGCTGGCGTTCTCCTGGCGCAAGGTGATGCCGAAGCTCGCCGCCGCCGGCTATCATGTGATCGCGCCGGACCAGCGCGGCTATGGCCGCACGTCAGGCTGGAGTGCGGAGTATGACGGCGATCTCGCGTCGTTCCGCCTGCCCAATCTGGTGCGCGATGCGCTCGGGCTGGTCGCTGCGTTCGGCTACAAGCACGTCGATGCGGTGATCGGGCACGATTTCGGCTCGTCGGTTGCGGCGTGGTGCGCACTGATCCGGCCCGACATGTTCCGCGCGGTGGTGATGATGAGCGCGCCGTTTTCGGGGCCGCCGTCGCTGCCGTTCAACACCGCGAGCGCGCCGGCAAAGCCAGCGACCGACGACCCCGTGCATCGCGAGCTCGCCGCGCTGCCGCGGCCGCGCAAGCACTACCAATGGTACTATTCGACGCGCCCGGCGAGTGACGACATGCATCGCGCGCCGCAGGGCGTGCACAACTTCCTGCGCGCCTATTACCACCACAAAAGCGCGGACTGGAAAGACAACAAGCCGTATCCGCTGCAATCCTGGTCGGCAGGCGAATTGGCAAAACTGCCGACCTATTACGTGATGGATCTCGCCAAGGACATGGCCGCGACCGTCGCCGAGGAGATGCCGTCACGCGAGGCGATCGCCGCCAACACATGGCTGCCGGATAGCGAGCTCGCTTATTACAGCGCCGAATATCAGCGGACCGGATTCCAGGGCGGACTGCAATGGTATCGCTGCGGCACCTCGGGGGCGTTCGTCCGGGAACTGCAGACCTGGAGCGGCCGCACGATCGACCAGCCGTCCGCCTTCATTTCCGGCAGGCAGGATTGGGGCACATATCAGCGGCCCGGCGTGTTCGAGGCGATGCAGACGAAAGCCTGCACCAACATGATCGGCTGCCATCTGGTCGACAGCGCCGGCCATTGGGTGCAGCAGGAGCAGCCCGATGAGGTGAGCCGGCTGCTGCTCACATTCCTGCGAGACGCCGGCACGCAGCGCTAGACGCTCGTTCGGCCGTCGCGTCGCATCCCGTTGATCTCAGGCGTTTTCTTCGCTCAACCCGCGCGGCTTGCCGGTGCTGCGGCAGCGAATCCGGGCCGATCCGGATTTGACCCGGCGCCGGTGCAACCCTATAGTTTAGAACTATTCGAATTCTGAACTCCGTGAACAAGGCGTTGCCGTGAAGAACTTTGCCGATCTGACCGAGCGCGAGGTGCTGGCGGTCGCGATCGCCTCCGAGGAGGAGGACAGCCGCATCTACATGACGTTCGCGGAGGATCTCGCCGGGCGCTATCCCGACACCGCCAAGATCTTCGAGGAGATGGCCGAGGAGGAGCGCGGCCATCGCCACCGGCTGCTCGAAACCTACGAGCAGCGCTTCGGGGCGCATCTGCCGCCGATCCGGCGCGAGGACGTCAAAGGCTTCCTGCGCCGCCGCCCGATCTGGCTCACCAAGAACCTGCCGCTCGACACCATCCGCAAGGAAGTCGAGACCATGGAGCTGGAGGCCGAGCGCTTCTATGCCAAAGCCGCCGAGAAGGCCGAGGATGTCGGCGTGCGGCGCCTGCTTGGCGATCTCGCCGAGGAGGAGAAGGGCCACGAGAAGCTCGCGGTGAAGCTGACCGGCGAGATCCTCAAGCCGGACGTGCGCGCGGAGGAAGACCGCACCCGGCGGCGGATGTTCGTGCTGCAATATGTGCAGCCGGGTCTCGCCGGATTGATGGACGGCTCGGTCTCGACCCTGGCGCCGCTGTTCGCCGCCGCCTTCGCCACCCATCACAACTGGCAGACCTTCCTGGTCGGGCTTGCCGCCTCGATCGGCGCCGGCATCAGCATGGGCTTCGCCGAGGCGCTGTCCGACGACGGCTCGCTGACCGGGCGCGGCTCGCCCTGGCTGCGCGGCCTGACCTGCGGATTGATGACGACGCTCGGTGGGCTCGGCCACACCATTCCCTATCTGGTGCCCGACGCCTGGCCGAATGCATTCTGGATCGCGACCGCGATCGCCGGCATCGTGGTGTTCTTCGAATTGTGGGCGATCGCCTTCATCCGCGCGCGCTACATGGACACGCCGTTCCTGCAGGCGGTATTCCAGATCGTGCTCGGCGGCGCGATCGTGCTCGCGGTCGGCATCCTGATCGGCGCGGCGTAGCAACGGTTCAAGTCTCCCTCTCCCCGTTCTTACGGGGAGAGGGTTGGGGTGAGGGGCCATATCCACACGTGACGCAAGTGGACGTACCTGTACCCCCTCACCCGCCGCGCAAGCGCGCGGCGACCTCTCCCCGCAAGCGGGGCGAGGTAAAGCAGAGCAATTCCGATCAAACACGGCGACAACGTCACGGCTACAGCGCTTGCGGGCGGCAGCCAAACTGCCCATCATCGCGCCAACAACAAACCGGGAGCACGCCGTGGCCAAATCGCAATACAGCTTCAAGACCGCCGTCGAATTGTCGAAGGCGCTGCGCAACAAGCAGGTCTCGGCGGTCGAGCTCGCACAGGACGCGATCGGCCGCATCGAGCGCCACGACGGCAAGGTCAACGCGGTCTGCGTGCGCGATTTCGAGCGTGGCCTCGCCGCTGCCCGCGCCGCTGATGCCGCGATCGCGCGCGGCGAGCACAGGCCGCTGCTCGGCATTCCCATGACGGTGAAGGAATCCTTCAACGTCGCCGGATTGCCGACGACCTGGGGCTTCCTGCCGCAAAAGGACTTCGTCCCGACCGAGGACGCGCTGTCGATTCAGCGGGTGAAGGACGCCGGCGGCGCGATCCTCGGCAAGACCAACGTGCCGGTCGGGCTCGCCGACTGGCAGAGCTACAACGAGATCTACGGCACCACCAACAACCCCTACGACCTCGGCCGCACGCCGGGCGGCTCGTCTGGCGGATCGTCGGCGGCGCTCGCCGCGGGCTACGGCGCGCTGTCGCTCGGCTCCGACATCGGCGGCTCGCTCCGCGTGCCGGCGTTTCATTGCGGCATCTATGCGCACAAGCCGACCTTCGCGCTGCTGCCGTCGCGCGGCCACACCGCGCCGCCGGCGCCGCCCATCATCTATGAGCGCGACCTTGCGGTGACCGGCCCGATGGCGCGTGGCGCGGCCGACCTGTCGCTGCTGCTCGACGTGATGGCGGTTCCCGATCCGCTCGATGCCGGCAAGGCCTATCGCCTCGACCTGCCGGCGGCGCGCCACGCCAGTCTGAAGGATTTCCGCATCCTCGTCATCGACACCGATCCGGTGTTGCCGACCGATAAGGCGGTGCGCGGCAGCATCGACAAGCTCGCCAGCCACCTCGACAAGGCCGGCGCGAAGATATCGCGTTCGAGCCCGCTGCTGCCGGATTTCGCGGCGTCCTCACGGCTCTATATGCGGATGCTGCTCTCGTTCCTCGCCGCGACCTTCCCGCCGGAGGTCTATGCCGGCGCCTGCGCGGCGGCGGCCGCGCTGCCCGCCAGCAACACCAGCCTGCAGGCCGAGCGGCTGCGCGGCATCGCGCTCAGCCACCGCGACTGGGTGCAGGCGACGGTCGCCCGCTCGCGGTTGCGCGCGCAATGGCGCGAGCTGTTCAAGTCGTTCGACGCAGTGATCTGCCCGATCATGCCGACGGCGGCCTATCCGCACGATCATGAGCCCGACCAGGAGCAGCGGCGAATCCTGATCGACGGCGAGCCTTACATCTACACCGACCAGCTCGCCTGGCCCGGCATCGCGACCCTGCCCGGCCTGCCTTCGACTGCGATCCCGACCGGCTTTGCGCCCAACGGATTGCCGGTCGGCGTGCAGATCGTTGGCCCATGGCTCGAGGACCGCACGCCGCTCAAGCTCGCCGAGCTGATCGAGCACGAATTCGGCGGCTTCGTGCCGCCGAAGATGTTCGATGATCGATACTTGCCAGCGTCATTGCGGGCGAAGCGAAGCAATCCATATATCCGTCTGCGCGGAGGCGTGGATTGCGTCGTCGCTTCGCTCCTCGCAATGACGAGGGGAAACCGGGAGAAAACAAATGAGCAATGACCTCGAGGAGCTGACGAAGCTCAACAAGGACTACGTCGATTCGGTTCAGAACTGCGACGTCAAGCGCTTCGATGAGATCCTGGCGCAGGACTTCTACTGCACCAATCCCGACAAGAGCCTGGTCGACCGCACTGCCTTCCTGAAGCAGACGGCAATCCCGGTGAAGATCAAGGGCCTGAAGGCCGAGGACGTTAAAATCCGCATCCTCGGCGATTTCGCCATCATCCACGCCCAGACCAGCTACACCAACGCGGACGGTGAGCCGGCGTCCGGCCGCTACACCGATTGCTGGGCGCGGCAGAACGGAAAATGGCTCGCGGTATCCGCGCATGTCGCGCGGTGAGCGATTCAGGTGTCGTCCCGGCGCAGGCCGGGACCCATAACCACCGCAGCTTGTGGTGAGTAAAGAAAGTCGTCCACCCACGTGCCCAAAGCGAGGCCGCGGCGTATGGGTCCCGGCCTACGCCGGGACGACACACGCTCAGCTATCAAACATGATC
Organism: Bradyrhizobium sp. BR 1433; assembly: GCF_051547665.1. Taxonomy (NCBI): domain Bacteria; kingdom Pseudomonadati; phylum Pseudomonadota; class Alphaproteobacteria; order Hyphomicrobiales; family Nitrobacteraceae; genus Bradyrhizobium; species Bradyrhizobium sp. BR 1433. The sequence goes on along the minus strand of NZ_JBPUGG010000001.1, from coordinate 5,689,819 downwards.
ACGCTGCGCAGCGTCTTGCCGGCTTTCATGTTGGCAAAGCCCTCGTTGATTTCAGAGAGCTTCAGCTTGGCCGAGATCCAGTCTTCCAGATGCAGCTTGCCGCGCATGTAGAAGTCGACAAGGCGCGGCATGTCGACGCGGAAGTGGTTGGAACCCATCGACGAGCCCTGGATGCGGCGCTCGCGCAGGAAGTCGAAGCCGTGCAGCTCGATCTTCTGGCCGAACGGGATCATGCCGACGATGGTCGCGGTGCCGCCCGCCGCCAGCATGGCAAAGGCCTGCTCGGCGGTGTCCTTGCGGCCGAGCACCTCGAAGGAGTGCTGCACGCCGCCGCCGGTGAGCTCGCGCACCTGCTGGACCACGTCGCCGCGGGCCGGATCGACGATATCGGTGGCGCCGAGCTTGGTTGCAAGCTGCAGCTTGGCCGGATTGGTGTCGATCGCGATGATGCGGCCGGCGCCGGCGATCTGCGCGCCGTTGATCGCGGCCATGCCGACGCCGCCGCAGCCGATCACAGCCACCGTCTCGCCGGCGGTCACCTTCGCGGTGTTCACCACCGCACCATAACCGGTGATGACGCCGCAGCCGATCAGCGCGGCGAGATCGAGCGGCATCTCCTTCTTGATCTTCACGATGGCGTTCTCGTGCACCAGCATCTGCTCGGCGAAGGACGACAGATTGAGGAACTGGTTGAGCTTCTCCTTCCTGCCCCAGGACAGACGGTTGGAGGCGCCAGGCAGCATCTTCACCGTGGTGTCGGTGCACAGCACGGTGCGGCCGGTGGTGCAATTGTCGCAGGTGCCGCAGAACACCGACAGGCAGGTGACGACGTGATCGCCGGGCTTCACGTAATTGACGTCGGAGCCGACCTTCTCGACCACGCCGGCCGATTCATGGCCGAGCACCGCCGGCAACGGATGCGGATAGAGGCCTTCCATGAAGTGCAGATCGGAATGGCAGAGGCCCGCGACCGCGGTGCGGATCAAGACCTCGCGCGGCCCCGGATTGGGCACGCTGACATCCTCGATCACCAGCGGCTGATTGACTTCATGCAGGACGGCGGCCTTCATCGGGGTCTCCCTTGACGTTTTTGATTGTTTGAAAAGTTCGCTCGCGCAGCAGCCTACGCGGCGTCAAGCAATTCGCCAACCTCGGCCATGCCGACCGCGCGATCGCCGAGCAGATGCTCGGTCATCCTGCGCTGAACGGTATTTTCCGTTAGCCGGAACGGATCGCCCGGCAACACGCGATGATCGACCACCATCCGCGACAGCAACAGCCGCCGCGCATCGCCGCGCATCTCGTGGATGCGTCCGCCCTCCCACGCCAGCGCGACCGCGCTTGCGACATGGTAGATTAGGCTGGTGGCGCGTCGCGCATCGCCCTCATTGTCGATGCGGCCGGCCACCTCGCGCGCAAACGCGACCGCGCGGTCGCTGAGGTCGCGCAGCCGGTTGCGCCAGGCCTGCGGCACATTCGGGCTGTCATCGAGCCGCGCATGCAGATCGGCGGCAAGCGCATTGTCGGCGCCATGGCGACCGACCGCGCGCTTCAGCGCATCGATCGCGACGATGTTGCCGGTGCCCTCCCAGATCGAGCCGAGATGCGCGTCGCGCAGCAGCCGCGGCGTGACGAATTCCTCGATGTAGCCGATGCCGCCGCGCATCTCCATCGCATCGCCGCAGACCTTGCGGGCGTCGCGAGTGGCGCGGAATTTCAGCGTCGGCGTCAGGATGCGGAGCAGCGCCGCGGCGTCCTGGCTGCCGGCCTCGGCGCGGTCGAGCGCGTCAGCGGTCAAAAAGCTCATCGACAGCGCCTGCTCGGTCGGCAGCATGATCTTCATCAACTGCCGCCGCGCCAGCGGCAGGTCGATGATGCGCTGGCCGAACACCACGCGGCCCTTCGCTACGGTGATCGCGTCGTGCCAGGCGCGGCGCATCAGCGCGGTCGATTTCACGCCGTTGGAGAGCCGCGACGAATTCACCATCTCGGCCATCTGCACGAAGCCGCGGTCGAGCTTGCCGACGGCGTAGGCGATCGCGCCGTCGAACTTGATCTCGCCCGAGGCCATCGAGCGGGTGCCGAGCTTGTCCTTCAACCGCACGATCCGGTAATGGTTCTGCGAACCGTCGTCGAGGAAACGCGGCATCAGGAACAGGCCGACGCCGCGGGTGCCCGGCCCGGCGCCTTCCGGCCGCGCCAGCAGCATCACCACCTTGGCATCGGCGTTGGAGCAGAACCACTTCTCGCCATAGAGCCGCCAGTGATCGCCCTCCTGCACGGCGCGCGTGGTCAGCGTGCCGACATCGGAGCCGCCCTCCTTCTCGGTCATGAACTGGCCGCCCTGCGTCAGCTTGCTCATGTCGGTCTGGGTCAGGCCGTCGAGATATTTCGCCTTCAATGCCTCGCTGCCGAAATTTGCCAGCAGCTTTGCACAACCGTCGGTGACGTTGATCGGGCAGCCCATGCCGAACTTCGCCTGGTTGAACAGGAAGGTAAACGCGTGCTTGGCCACGACAGGATACTTGTCGGGCCAGCCCATGATGCCCTTGCGGAGCGACAGCGCGTGAATGCCGAACTCGCCGAACGCGGCCTTCTCGATCTCGCGATAGGCCGGATGATATTCGATGTGCTGCACGTCGCGGCCGAACTTGTCGCGCTGGTGCAACACCGGCGTATGCCGGTCGGCAAGCCGCGCGCATTCGTCGAGATAGCCTCCGGCCAATCCACCGAGGCGGTCGAGATGCGGCTCGATATGGCGGAACAATGCATCGGGCAAATGCAGCTTCAGAAGGTCGGTCAGCGCCGGATCGGCCCGGTAGAAATTCATTCCCGTCGTGTCGGGCGCCAGCAGGCCCGGCTGGCTGACGGCTGACGTTTTCGAATCCTGCTTGTGCGGCTGCATTGAATTCCCGGCTTCGGTGCTCATTTGTTTGGGCACGACTATCCTCCTCCGGCCGAGCAAAGGAAAGCCCAATGGATATTCCAAAATACAAGATCGCCCTGATCGTCGGCGCCGGCGAGGGCCTGAGCGCCTCGTTGACGCGGCTATTTTCGCGGGAGGGAATTCGCGTGGCACTCGGCGCCCGCAGCATCGAGAAGCTCGGTGCGCTCTGCACTGAAACCGGCGCGCGGGCCTATGCTTGCGACGCCACCAAGGCCGAGGATGTCGAACGTCTTTTTGGTCTGGTCGAGCGCGAGATCGGAACGCCTGATCTCGTGGTCTACAACGCCTCCGGCCGCTCACGCGGCCCCTTCGTCGAACTCGTCCCTTCAGAGGTCGAACAGGCGATCGCGGTCTCGGCGTTCGGCGGATTCCTGGTGGCGCAGGAATTGGCGAAGCGCATGCTGCCCAACAAGAAGGGCGCAATCCTGTTCACCGGCGCCTCCGCCAGCGTCAAGGGCTATGCGCAATCGGCGCCGTTCGCGATGGGCAAGTTCGCCTTGCGCGGCCTCGCGCAGAGCATGGCGCGCGAACTGTCGCCGCAGGGCATCCACGTCGCGCATTTCGTGATCGACGGCGGCATCCGCAGCGCCGCGCGCACCGAGCCCGCCGACCGGCCGGACTCGATGCTCGATCCCGACGCGATTGCACTGAGCTACTGGAGCGTGCTGCAGCAGCCGCGCAGCGCCTGGACCTGGGAGCTGGAATTGCGGCCCTGGGTTGAGAAGTTTTGAGATGACGGAGATCATGTAAGCAGCGTAGGCTGGACGCAAACCGCCGCCACATTCGTCATTGCGAGGAGCGAAGCGACGAAGCAATCCATTCCTCCACTTGCGGCGACATGGATTGCTTCGCTCCGCTCGCAATGACGGATGGAACTGGGGAAGGAAGACATGTCGAACGAAATCAAGATCGAGACCGGCACCGACGAACTGCTCTGCGTGATCCGCGATCGCGTCGCCGTCATCACGCTGAACCGCCCGGACGCCCGCAACTCGCTGTCGGATACCTTGACGCCGGCGCTGCGCACCATGATCAAGACCTGCGGCGAGAACCCCGAAGTCGGCGTGCTGCTCGTCACCGGCGCCGGCAAGGCGTTCTGCGCCGGCGGCAACGTCAAGGGCATGGGCGCGCATCGCGACAAGAAGAAGCTCGAAATGTCCTATGAGGACAAGGTCGCGGATTTGCAGGAGCGCCAGCGCCTGCTCACGGGCGCGCTGGCCTCGGTGCGCAAGCCGACCATTGCTGCCCTTCCCGGTCCCGCGGTCGGCGCCGGCCTTGCGATCGCGATGGCCTGCGACATCCGGATCGCGGCGCAATCCGCCTTCATCTCGACCGGTTACTTGCGCGTGGCGCTGAGCGGCGATTACGGCATGGCCTGGCTGTTGACGCGGCTGGTCGGCACCTCGCGCGCCCGCGAGTTGATGTTCACCTCGGAGAAGGTCGACGCCACCAGATGCGAGCAGATCGGCCTCGTCAACCGCGTGATGCCGGACGAGACGCTGCAGGACGAGGCCTTTGCGCTGGCGAAGTCGATCGCCGAAGGCCCGACCCTCGCGCTGCGCTACATGAAGGACAATCTCGACGAGGCGCTGCAATTCGACTTCGCCACCGCACGCGACCACGAGGCCGAGCGGCTGATCCGCCTCACCACGACGGCCGATCACAAGGAGGCGGTGCAGGCCTTCATCGAGAAGCGCAAGCCGGTGTTTCGGGGGAGTTGATCCCAGTTCGGTGTCCCGTCATTGCCGGGCTTGACCCGGCAATGCATCGCAAAGGAACGCCTTTTTGTTTGATGGATGCGCGGGTCAAGCCCGCGCATGACGAGTGGCAGTCGCGGCACCGGTGAGGAAAAGAAAAGGGCCCGGTTCTGGAGGGGCCAGAACCGGGCCAGTCAGTCAAACCGCAAGCGAGGACATCGCGGCCAAGCGGGAAGTGGCGGCAAGCCGCCAGCTGGCACAGGGAATGTCTTGCGGTTCGACGTGGATCTCTTTCACGAAGCGCACCAGCTTCCAGTCGCCGGGGCTCTGGGTGAAGGCGTAGCCCGACTTGCGGGCGAGGCCGATCATCGTCGCATTGGAACGCAGGGTGTCGCCGAAGATGCGTTCGGCTCCGAAGGACGCCGCACGGCATTCGAGATTCTTCAGCAACGCCTTGCCAATGCCGTGGCCCTGCCACCGGTCATCGATCGACAGGCCGAACTCGACGCTCGACGTATCGGCATGGAAGGCGTAGCGGGCTTCGCCGACGATGGTCTCAAAGCCATCGACCGGCATCGTCGCGATCACCGTGAACCGGTCGGCCTCGCCGACATGGATGAAACGCTCGAGCTCCGTCTTCGGCAGCTCGCTCAACGCGCCCAGGAAGCGGTTGTAACGGGACCCCGCGGAGAGCGAGCGGATGTAGCTCTGCAGCTCCTCGCGGTCGCGCAGCTCGACGAAGCGCACCTTGACCTCGCTGCCGTTCTTGGCGCGCAGCACGTCAGAGTATTGCTTGAGATCGTCGAGATGCAGCGCAACCATGACACGCTCCTCGGGTGAAGAATTGGCCGGCGCCCCTCTGTTGAGGCGACGCCAGCGGTGGCGTCCTTCTCAGGCCCGCCAGAACGGCTTCTCGGTCTCGAAAACGATGTCGCTGCGGGACATGCCGATGTCGTGCAGGTCGCGCTCGGTCCACTGCGACAGCTCGCGGCGGCGTTCGTAGCGCTCCCACCAGACATGAAGCGTCTCGCCGACCTGGTTCAGCAGCCCCGACGCGTGATGATTTGACGTATGATGATTTGTCATCGATTCATGGGTGAAAATGGACATCTGCGGCTCCTATCGGTAACCTGTTGGCGGTAATATCTGAGCTATTCGGCCCACTCACAAACGACACTTTGTACCGTTTCGCATGAATTAAAGTCATGTATTTGGAGGCGCCCCAGAGATGACCAGCCGCCTGCCTTCGCTGAATGGCCTGAGGGCGTTCGAGGCCGCCGCGCGGCATATGAGCTTCACGCTGGCGGCCTCCGAACTGAACGTGACGCAGACCGCGATCAGCCATCAGATCCGGCGGCTCGAGGAGGAGCTCGGCGTCCGCCTGTTCATTCGCCAGAACCGCTCGCTGAGCCTGACGCCGGAGGCTAGCGAATACCTTCCCGGCGTCCGCGCCGCCTTCAACGACCTCAGGCTCGCCACCGATCGCCTGCTGCGCCGGGACGACGATCACGTGCTGACCGTCTCGACGCTGGCATCGCTTGCCGCCAAATGGCTGCTGCCGCGGCTGTCGGCCTTCCAGGAGGCGCATTCCGGCATCGACGTTCGCATCACCACCTCGACCAGCCTGGTCGACTTCCAGCGCGACAAGGTCGACGCGGCGATCCGCTATGGCCGCGGCCAATGGGCGGGCCTGCGTGCCGATTGGTTGATGGCGGATGAGCTGTTTCCGGTGTGCAGCCCGTCGCTGCTGCAGGGAACCAAGCCGCTGAAATGCCCTGAAGACCTCAGGGATCACACGCTCCTGCACACCAGCAACACCAACAGCGACGATTGGCGGCTGTGGCTGACTGCGGCGGGCTTGCCGACGGATATTTCCAAGCAGCCCGGCGTCACCTTCGACCTGCTGTTCGTGACAATCCAGGCCGCGATCGACGGCATCGGCATCGCGATGGGCCGCACCTCCTATGTGCAGGACGACATCGCCAAGGGTCGCCTCGTGGTTCCCTTCAAGATCGCGCTGCCGGCCGACGCCGGCTTCTACCTGGTTTCGCCGCAGGGACGCGCCGATACGCCAAAGCTGTCCGCGTTCCGGAGCTGGCTCGGCACAACGGCGCACGCCGCGCCTTGATGCGCCCGCACGCAACGGCCGGGGCTTCGGTCCTACCAGAGCCGAAGCGCTAGATCGTTGTTTTGACGAGGTTTCTTCGCGCGAACCGGTATCCCCTTCGTTCGAAAGACTCGCTGCGATTTCCACCTACGGCTTTTTTCCATAGCCCCCCGCGTGATTCCGGGTTGGTCGGGCCGGACAGCCGTGCCAAATTGCCGCATATGGCAGTTAACTGCTTTGGCCGGCGAGACAATTTGCGCCGGCCGTTTTTGTCACGGGGAGGAAAGGGCGTTATGTCGCAGTCGAGTTCATCGCAAGTCCCGCAGATCAAATCGCGTCTTGGCGCCATCCTGCGCGCGACCAGCGGCAATTTCCTCGAGCAGTTCGACTTCTTCCTGTTCGGCTTCTATGCCCAGGCGATTGCGAAGGCCTTCTTCCCCTCCGAGAACGAAACCGCGGCACTGCTCAACGCGTTCGGCGTGTTCTGGCTCGGCGCCTTGATGCGCCCGGTCGGCGCCGTCGTGCTCGGCGCCTATATCGACCGCATCGGCCGCCGCAAGGGCCTGATCGTGACGCTGTCGATCATGGCTATCGGCACCGTGGTGATCGCGCTCTGCCCGAGCTATGCGACCATCGGCATTGCGGCGCCGATCATCGTGCTGATCGCACGCCTGCTGCAGGGCTTCTCCGCCGGCGTCGAGCTCGGCGGCGTCTCGGTCTATCTCGCGGAGATCGCCACGCCCGGCAATCGCGGCTTCTACACCTCGTTCCAGTCGGCGAGCCAGCAGGTCGCGATCTTCGTCGCCTCGATCCTCGGCTTCGTCCTCAGCGAGAGCATGCCGGCCGCGACGGTTGCCTCCTGGGGCTGGCGCATCCCGTTCTTCGTCGGCTGCCTGATCATCCCGGTGATCTTCTTCCTGCGCCGGACGCTGGAGGAGACCCCGGCGTTCCTCGCGATGAAGAAGCATCCGACTGCAAGCGAGGTGTTCGCCTCGGCGATCGCGAACTGGCGCATCGTCGTGCTCGGCATGATGATCGCGGTGCTGACCACCACCACCTTCTACTTCGTCACCGTCTATACGCCGACCTTCGGCAAGACCGTGCTGAAGCTCTCGACCCAGGATGCGCTACTGGTGACGCTGCTGGTTGCGGTGACCAATTTCATATGGAATCCGGTCGGCGGCGCGGTGTCCGACCGGATCGGCCGCAAGCCGGTGCTGCTGGCGATCGCCGGCCTGTCCCTCATCACGGCCTATCCGGCGTTGCACTGGCTGGTGACCAATCCCTCGTTCGGCAAGATGCTGGCGGTCGAGATGATGTTCTCGTTCTATTTCGGCGTCTACAGCGGCACCATGCTGGGCTGCCTGGTCGAGATCGTGCCGGCGCATGTCCGCACCACCTGCTTCTCGCTGGCCTTTGCACTGGCGGCCGGGCTGTTCGGCACCTTCACGCCGTTCGCCTCGACCTGGCTGATCCAGCAGACCGGCGACAAGGCTTCGCCCGGCTACTGGCTGATGTGCGCCGCAGCTCTCGGCATCGTCGCTGCGCTGATCGTCTATCGTGGCGGCCAGACCATCGAGCAGCGCGAGACGGTTGCGGCCTGATTTTCCACTTCGCGGCCGGGCGGGCTCGCTGGGCATGACTTCTCCGGAAAATCGCGACACGCTTTTCCGGATCATGCTCATGCGCCCGGCCGTGTTGCTTTCCATGCCAACAACGATAACAAGAGCGCATGGTTGATCTGACGCGCAGGTTCGACGTCCTGGTGATCGGCGGCGGCAACGCCGCGCTGTGCGCTGCGATCAGCGCACGGCGCGCCGGCGCTTCCGTCCTGGTGCTGGAAGGCGCGCCGAAATTCTATCGCGGCGGCAACACCCGCCACACCCGCAACATGCGCTGCGCCCATGACGCAGCGACCGAGATCCTCACCGGTCCCTACACCGAGGAGGAATTCTGGAAGGATTTGCTGCTGGTGACCGGCGGCCAGACCGACGAGGAACTGGCCCGCTTCATGATCCACGAGTCCAAGGACATCCTGAACTGGATCGTCGCGCAGGGCGTGCGCTGGCAGCCGTCGCTCGGCGGCACGCTGAGCCTTGGCCGCACCAACTCGTTCTTCCTAGGCGGCGGCCGCGCGATGCTGAACGCGCTCTATCGCACCGCCGAGGAACTCGGCGTCGACATCCTCTACGACGCCGAGGTCGTCGACCTCACGGTCGAGGACGGCATGTTCCTTTCGGCGCAACTGGAGCAGCCGGTCGGCGGCAGGACCGAGGTCCGCGCCTCGACCCTGGTTGCGGCCGCCGGCGGCTTCGAGGCCAACATCGAATGGCTGAAGGAATCCTGGGGCGATGCAGCCGACAATTTCCTGATCCGCGGCACGCCCTATAATCGCGGCGCGATCCTCAAGATGCTGCTCGCCAAGGGCGTGCAGGAGATCGGCGATCCGACGCAATGCCATGCGGTGGCGATCGACGCCCGCGCACCGAAATTCGACGGCGGCATCATCACCCGCCACGACTCGGTCGTGTTCGGCATCGTCGTCAACAAGCATGCCGAGCGCTTCTACGACGAGGGCGAGGACATCTGGCCCAAGCGCTATGCGATCTGGGGCCGGCTAGTCGCCGCGCAGCCGGACCAGATCGCCTACATCATCTTCGATTCGACCGTGGTGACGAGCTTCATGCCGACGCTGTTTCCGCCGATCGCGGGTGCGACGATTGCCGAGCTCGCCGGCAAGCTCGAGCTCGACGCGGCCGCGCTGGAAAAGACCATCACCGAGTTCAACGCCGCGGTGCAGCCCGGCACCTTCGACCACACCATCCTCGACGACTGCGCTACCCAAGGCATCACGCCGCCGAAGACGCATTGGGCGCGCCGGATCGAGGCGCCGCCCTATCTCGCCTATCCGGTGCGGCCCGGCATCACCTTCACCTATCTCGGCACCCGCGTGAACAGAGAGGCGCGGATGCTGATGAAGGTCGGCAAGCCGTCGGCCAACATGTTCGCCGCCGGCGAGATCATGGCCGGCAACGTGCTCGGCAAGGGCTATGCCGCCGGCATCGGCATGACCATCGGCAGCGTGTTCGGTCGCGTCGCCGGCCGGGAAGCAGCCAAGAATGCGCGGAACTGAAGGCGGGACTGACGCGATGCACGGGACGAGGATCTTGCAGGAAGCCGACCGTCTGATGACGGTGTGCAATTCCTGCCGCTATTGCGAGGGCCTGTGCGCGGTGTTTCCCGCGATGGAGATGCGTCGCGCCTTCTCCGACGGCGATCTCAACTACCTCGCCAACCTCTGCCATAGCTGCGGCGCCTGCTACACCGACTGCCAGTTCTCGCCGCCGCACGAATTCAACGTCAATGTGCCGAAGACGCTGGCGGTCGCGCGCGCCGACTCCTATGCCGCCTATGCCTGGCCGCGCGCCTTTGCCGGCGCATTCGCGCGCAACGGCCTCGTCATCAGCCTGATCGCAGCGCTCAGCGTCGCCGCCTTCATCTTCGGCTTCGCCGCGGTCAATGATCGCGGCGTGCTCACCGGCATCCACACCGGTCCCGGCGCGTTCTACAAACTGATGCCGCACAATGCGATGGCGCTGCTGTTCGGCGTCGCCCTGCTCTACGCGATCCTGGCGCTGGTGATGGGCGTGCGCGCGTTCTGGCGCGACATCGGCGAGCCGGTCGGCATGACGACGGATGCGAAGGCACTGTTGCAGGCGATCCGCGACGCCGGCGAGCTGCGCTATCTCGACGGCGGTGGTGTCGGTTGCTTCAACGAGGACGACCAGCCGACCGACCGCCGCAAGCTGTATCACCACTTCACCTTCTATGGCTTCGCGCTGTGCTTCGCCGCGACCTGCGTCGGCACGTTGTATCACTACCTCCTGGCGCGCGAGGCACCTTATGCGTGGTGGGATTTGCCCGTCGTGCTCGGCACGCTCGGCGGCATCGGGCTCGTGGTCGGTCCGCTCGGACTCCTGTCGGAGAAATGGAAGCGCGACCGCGTGCTGGTCGACGAGCAGCGCATGGGCATGGACACCGCGTTCATCCTGATGCTGTTCCTGACCAGCATCACCGGCCTCGCCTTGCTGCTGTGGCGCGAGACCGCCGCGATGGGCCCGCTGCTGGCGCTGCATCTCGGCGTGGTGTTCGCGCTGTTCATCACCATGCCCTACGGCAAATTCATACACGGCATCTACCGCTTCGTCGCGCTGGTGCGCTATGCGCGCGAACGGCAGATGATGGCGGAATGAATGGTGGTGGGTTAGCGCAGTGTAGCCCGGCTTACGAACTCATCCTGCATCGGGCTTTGTCGCCAGGGCACAGAACCACTCATCCGCCTCAACAAGGTGAACCCTCGCGAATCCGGCTGCTGCCAGCTGTTCCGCCACCCCTTCCTTGGGCTGTCCGGAGTAACGCGTAAAGCCGAGTGCGATCCTGCCGCCCGGCTTCATCACGCGCCGGACCTCCCGTAGCCCGGCGACGGCGTCCGGCCAGACTTGCATCGAGTTGATCGCCAGCGCCGCATCGAAGCTGTCCGCATCGAATGGCATGCGCTCCACCGAGCCAAGCCGAAGCTCGACACGACCATCCTCGATCGCGGCCGCGTTCCGGGCGCGAGCTTGCCCGACCATCTCCTGCGACGGATCAATGCCCGCGACGCGTCCGGCCGATACCAATGTCGACAGACGATGAATGACGGCGCCCGGACCAAACCCAACTTCGAGCACGCTGTCGTCAGGTCCGACCTCGAGGCGATCTGCGACCCACGCGCCGCAATCTGCATTGGTGCGCGCCATGATTATGCCGCCGAGCCTCCCCAGGAGGCCCCGAGGACGGCCAAACGCACGCAAGAGGATGCTTTGCATGACGCTCACCGATTGCCATCTCCGGTGAACAGGATTTCGGGACGGTCGCGGCTACAAATCCACCACCACGTAGTCACTCTCCACCGCGACCTTGATGGTCTCGGCGACATACGGTCCCTTCACCACATTGGTGCCCGGCTCGACGCTGACCGGATAGGCGCGCACGCGGAAGCGGCGCGGGTCGCAATAGGACTGGCCGGTGCGGATGTCGAACTCCCAGCCGTGCCAGGGGCAGCGCAGGATCTCGCCGAGCTTGGTGTATTCGATTTCGCCGGGGTCCGACGACGACGCGAGCCCGATCAGCGGCCCCTCACACAGCGCCGCGCCCTGATGCGGGCAGCGGTTCAGCAGGCCGAAGAACTCGCCCTTGACGTTGAAGACCGCGATCGGCCGTCCGTCGATCTCGAGAAATTTTCGCGAACCCGGCGGCAGCTCGTCCACCGGGGCTATCACATGCCGCGCCATCAATCGTTCTCACGCATGATCTGATTCGAAAAACCGGTTCCCACTTTTTCGGATCATGCGATACCGTACAGCTGCTTGGCGTTGTCGAGATAGAACGCCTGGCGATTGGCATCGCTGACGCCGGCCGGCAGCACGCGCGACGGCTCGTCGTAATCCCAATGCGGGTAATCGGTCGCGAACAGCAGCCTGTCCCAGCCGATCCACTCGATGGTCTGGAACAGATGGTCGCGGCTCTCCGGATCCTCCATCGGCTGCGTCGTCCACCAGATGTGGTCGCGGATATATTCCGACGGCTTGCGCTTCAGATGCGGCACCTCGGCATGCAGCCGCGAAAACACCTTGTCGAGCCGCCAGGCCAGCGACGGCGTCCAACCGAAGCCGGCCTCGACCATCACCATCTTCAGTTTCGGGAAGCGCTCGAACACGCCCTCGAGCACGAGGCTCGCCAGCGCGGTCTGCTGGCACTGCGAATGCCCGACCATCTCCTCGATATAGTAGCTCGGCCACCCCGACGCGGTAATCGGGTTGCCGCCGAAGCCGAAGGCGTGCACACCGATCGGAAGGCCGGCTTCCTGTGCCGCCTCATAGATCGGCCAGTAACGGCGCTGGCCGAGCGGCTCGACATTGCGGCTGAGCAGCAGCACCTGGACGAAATTTGTGTCGCCCGCGCGCTTGCGGATTTCGGCGGCGGCCGACATGCCATCCTCATTGGCGACGACGACCGAGCCTTTCAGGCGGGAATCCTTGCTGGTCCATTTCTCGATCTGCCAGTCGTTGATTGCCGAACAGATCGCGCCGGCGAGATCCTGGTTGCGGATGCCCTGTCCGGTGTTGAGCGGGTTGAGCACGCCGAGCGCGACATTGTTGGGATCGAGGTGCTGCTTCTGCATGAAGGACAGCGACGAGCCCTGCGGGCCGCCTTCCGGCGGATAGGCATCGCGGCGCGACGCATTCGGCTGCGCCTTCGGATAGGGCGGGCCTCCCATCATGCCCTGATAGGCATGGACGCCGAAGGTCTCGAGATGCGCATGCCAGCGCTTTTCGAGATAAGGATACAATTCATCCTTGGTGGCGCGGGCCGGATGGATGTCGCAGTCGGCGATCGCGGTCTTGATGCTGGTCGGCGATGCGGTTTCGGGACGCTCGCGGAGCTGGATGTTCATGGCGTCATCTCCTTCACCTTGAGCCGGCCATAGGTCGCATGCGGATTATCGATCATGATCTTGCGTACCAGATCCTGCGACAACCCGTGCGGCAGCACCTCGTCACCGTCGAACTGCCAATGCGGATAATCTGACGAGAATAGGATCAATTCGTCCGACTGCATATGGTCGAACAGGCGGTTCAGCGTGTCTCCGTCCGGCGGCGCATCGACCGGCTGCAGCGAGAAGCGGATGTTGCTGCGCACAATCTCCAGCGGCGCGCGGTCGACCCACGGGGTCTCCATGCGCACGCCGCGCCAGAACTTGTGCAGCCGCCACAGGAATGGCGGCAGCCAGGTGAAGCCGGACTCCAGCATCACCATTTTCAGGTTCGGATGGCGCGCGAACACGCCCTCGACGATCAGGCTGGTGAGCTGGGTCTGGAACGCCTGCGCCTGCGCAACATAATCCTCGATGTGATAGGAGCCCCAGCCGACCGAGGTCGGCGGATTGTGATAGGCGCTGCCGGCATGGATGCCGACCGGCAGGCCGAGCCGTTCCGCCGCGGCGTAGATCGGCCAGTAGTGCCGCTTGCCAAGCGGCATGTCGCCCATCACCAGCATCAACACCTGCACGAAGCGCTTGTCCTGCGCACAGCGCTCGATCTCGGCGACTGCCTTTTCGATGCTCTGCACCGGGATCACGATCGAGCCGCGCAGGCGATCGTCCTTGTCGAGCCATTCCTTGACCAGCCAGTCGTTCAGCGCGCGGCAGAACGCATCGGCCATGTCCTCGGAGAACACCATCTGCACGCCGTAGAGCGGATTGCAGATGCCGTAGGCCGTGCCGAACTGGTCGAGCGCCTGGCGCTGCATGTCTGCAAGGCTCGAGCCCGGCTTGCCTTGCGCTGGACGCCAGTCCGGCCGCGACGAGATCGGCGAATTGGTCGGATAGGATTGCGAGATCAGGTCGGTCATGCCGCGCGTCGTCACCTGGTCGCGCCAGTAGTCGTTCATGTACGGCAGCAGGCTGGTGAGATGAGGCACGGCGGGATGCAGATCGCAATCCACGCCGCCCGCGATCGGCGACGTCATGATGTTTCCTCCGCGCACGCTCTCACGACAAGCTTGTCGGGCGGCGCCTGGTTCTTGTCTTGCATTCAATCAGGCCATGCCGCGGCCTGCAACTCGGCAAAGGGCTGCGTGGTGTGCTAGGAGGGCAGGACGCCCCACGGGATTTTCATGGCAAGCAACGAGAAAGAAGGCCGATGAACGCGCTCACATCCATCGCCGAACAGGTCGCCGCAAAACTGATCGCGAACAAGCAGACGATTGCGGTCGCGGAATCCTCAACCGGCGGACTGATCTCCGCATCGCTGCTCGCGGTTCCCGGCGCGTCGGCCTATTTCCTCGGCGGCGGCGTGATCTACACCCGCGACGCGCGGCGTGCGCTGATGGACATTCCCGACGACGCCATGCGTGGGCTCCGGTCGTCGTCGGAACCCTACGCGCAGTTGCTGGCGCGGCAGATCCGCGACCGCCTCGCGACCGACTGGGGATTGTCGGAGACCGGTGCCGCCGGCCCGACCGGTAACCGCTACGGCGATGCCGCCGGCCACAGCTGCATGGCGGTCGCAGGCCCCCGCCAGCGGGTGATCACGCTGGAAACCGCGAGCGGCGACCGGCAGGCGAACATGCAGGCATTTGCGAAGGCGGCGCTGGAGTTGTTGTTGAGGAATCTCTCGGAGTAATTTCCGCTGTCGTCCCGGGCAAGCGGAGCGCGACCCGGGACCCATAATCACCGATGGCAATTGACGATGGTCCGCTGGAGCCACAGCCTGCTTCAACAACTCGATCCTGTGGTTATGGGTCCCTGGTTTCGCAGGGACGACTTGGGGAAAGAACCTGCAATCTAACGAGGACTGCGTAGCCCGGATGAAGCGAAGCGCAATCCGGGACGACTTCATCCGCTGCGCGACTGTTCCCGGATTTCGCTGCGCTTCATCCGGGCTACAAGAGCAGCGCGCGGCTCACTTCTCGCGGAACGAGCGCATGAACTGGTCGCTCATCGGCTTCATCAGATAGGACAGCATGGTGCGGTCGCCGGTCTGGACGAAGGCTTCTACCGGCATGCCCGGGATGATCTTCACCTCGCTGCCGAGGCGCGCCACTTCTTCCGGCGGCATCGAGACGCGGATGGTGTAATAGCTCTGCCCGGTGCGCTGGTCGGTGGTGACGTCGGCGGAGACGCGGGTGACGACGCCGTTCAGCTCCGGCGTGGTGCGCTGGTTGAAGGCGGAGAGCCGCAGCACTGTCTTCTGTCCGACCTGCAGCTTGTCGATGTCCTGCGGATTGACCTTGGCCTCGACCGACAGATCGTCGGCCTTCGGCACGATCATCATGATGGCATCGCCCGCGGTAATGACGCCGCCGACGGTGTGCACGGTCGATTGCAGCACGACGCCGTCCTGCGGCGCGCGGATGTCGATGCGGCGAAGCTGATCCTCGGCGGTGACCTTGCGCTCGACGAACTCGCCGATCTTGTCGTTGGTCTCGCGCAAGTCCTTCGAGACCTCCGCCAGCATGTCCTTGTCGACCTGGATGATCTGCAGCTCGGTCTCGGTGATCTTGCCCTTGGCCTGCGCGCGCGAGGCGATGTACTGCGCGCGCTCGCCGGAGAGCCGCGCCGCGTCGCGCTCGAGCGTGGTCAGGCGGGTCAGCTGCACCAGATGCTGCTCATAGAGCTGGCGGACGCCGACCAGCTCCTGCTGCACCAGCGCGATCTCCTTGTCCTTGGCGCTCTCCTGCGCCTGCAGGCCGGAGATCTCCTCGTTGAGCTGGGTGACGCGCTCGCGCAGCTGCGCCTTCTGGCCGGTGCGGCCGTTGACGCGGACCTCGAACAGCTTGGTTTCGCTCGCCATGATGTCGCGAACGTCCGGCTCCTTGGCCTGCTCGAGCAGCTGCGGCGGGAAGGCGATCTTGTCGCGGCCCTGCTGCTCGGCCTCGAGCCGGGCCGCGCGCGCATAAAGACCGTTCAGCGTCTTGACCACGATCGCAAGGCTGGCCTTCACGACGGTCTCGTCGAGGCGCACGACGATGTCGCCCGCCTTGACCACGTCGCCGTCGCGCACCCGCACCTCGCCGACCACGCCGCCGGTCGGATGCTGCACCTTCTTGACGTTGGATTCGACCACCACCGAGCCCGGAGCGATCAGCGCACCCGAGATCGGCACCGTTGCGGCCCAGCCGCCGACGCCCCCGCCGAGAACCAGAACCACGGCGAGGCCGACGATCAGATGCTTGCGGATCGAGCGATGTGCGTTGCGCGGTTGATCGGTCATGACTTGGCGGCTCCCGCATCCGCGACGATCTTGATCGGCGTCGGCACCGGCGGCGCGGCACGCTGCAGCACCTGCGCGAGCACGGCCTCCTTCGGCCCGAAGGTCTGCATGCGGCCGTCCTTCAGCACCAGCAGATGGTCGACGCCCTCGATGCCGATCGGCCGGTGCGCAACCACGATGACGACCGCGCCGCGCTCGCGGGCGCCGCGCACCGCGCGGGTCAGCGCCTCGTCGCCTTCGCTGTCGAGATTGGAGTTCGGCTCATCCAGCACGATCAGGAACGGGTTGCCGTACAGCGCCCGCGCCAGCGCCACGCGCTGCGCCTGGCCCGCGGAGAGCGCGGTGCCCTGCTCGCCGACCTGGGTGTCGTAGCCCTCGCGCATCTTGATGATCATCTCATGCACGCCGGCCTCCTTGGCCGCCGCGATGATGCCGTCGGACTTGGCGTCGGGATCGAACCGGCAGATGTTCTGGGCGACCGTACCGGCAAACAGTTCGACGTCCTGCGGCAAATAGCCGACGTGGCGCCCCAGTTGGTCGGACGACCATTGGTCGAGCGCGGCGCCGTCGAGCCGTACCTTGCCCCGCGCCGGCATCCAGACGCCGACCAGCGCCCGGATCAGCGACGACTTGCCGGAGCCGCTCGGGCCGATCACGCCGACGCCGCTGCCGGCTTCGACGGCGAAGGTGATGTCCTGCACGATGGCGCGCTGGTCGCCCGGCGCGACCATGGTCACGGCCTCGACCGAAAGCTTCTTCTCCGGCGCCTGCAACAGCGTCTGCTCGGGCCGCGCCGGAATTTGCTGCAGCAGGCGGTTGAGCCGCTGCCAGCTCTGCCGCGCGGCGACGAAGCCCTTCCAATGCGCGATCGCGAGATCGACCGGCGCCAGTGCCCGCGCGCTCAGGATCGAGCCGGCGATGATGATGCCGCCGGTGGCCTCCTGATGGATCACGAGATAGGCGCCGACCGCGAGCACGGCGGACTGCAGCATCATGCGCAGCACCTTGGCGACCGCGCCGAGCCCGCCGGTGACGTCGCTCGCACGCTGGTTGCCGGACAGATATTCCTCGTTGGCCTCGTTCCAGCGCCTGTTCATGCGGCCGGCCATGCCCATCGCCACCAGCACCTCGGCGTTGCGGCGGCTGGAGGCGGCAAGATCGTTGCGCCGCGCCGCGAGCGTCATCGCTTCCTTGGCCGGCGTGCGCGACAAGTATTCGGTGATCAGCGTCAGCGTCACCAGGATGATCGCGCCGACCAGCGCCGTGACGCCAAGCAGCCAATGGAAGGCAAAGCAGATCACCATGTAGAACGGCAGCCATGGCAGATCGAAGAACGCGCCGGGACCCATGCTGCCGAGGAAAGAGCGCACATTGTCGAGGTCGCGCAGAGGCTGCAGGCCTTCGCTGCGATTGCCGGCCATCAGCGGCAGCCGCACGACAGTGTCGAACACCCGCGCATTGAGCGCTTCGTCGAGCGAGGTGCCGACGCGGCCGAGGATCCGTCCGCGCAGCAGGTCGAGCACGCCCTGAGCCATGTAGAGGACCGCGGCGATGACCACGAGGCCGACCAGGGTCGGAACGCTGCGGCTCGGCAGCACCCGGTCGTAGACTTGCAGCATGAACATCGAACCTGTCAGGTAGAGCAGGTTGATCATGCAACTGATGAGGCCGACGCCGATAAAGGCGCTGCGGCAAGCGCGCAGCGCCTCAGCCAGTTCGGAACGCCGGACAGCGAGCGCGGCTGCCATAAAAACTGATCTCTGCAAAACAAAAGGGTTACGTGATCGCCACGTTGTATAGACGTTTGCGACCACCGTCCATTTTAAGTCGCGTGAACCAAAGCATGGTTCGCGGTCTCATTTTGTGATCGCACCGACAGTTGACGGAATAAATTAGGGTTAACCGGCGGCGGAACCCTGGCCTCGCGCGGGCGCGCTTCCCGGAAGCGGCACGAGAATGACCGACATCGAGACCCGGCCGATCTCGCCATCCACATCGAGCAACACCCCGCTGCCGACGCCGAGCCCGGCCTCCGGGCGCCAGCGAGCCTCGGCGCGAACGCCGATCCAGGCGCCCCGCGGCGGCCTGAACAGCTGCACCGCGAGGTTCGGATTGGGGTCTGCCACCACGTTCTGGACCGGCCGCGCGATGCCGTGGGTCCAGTCAGCCGGGCCGAGCACCCGCGCCAATGGGCCGGCGTCCGCGATTATGGCGTGATGCAAGCGAAACCAGGCGGTATTGCCGCCGGCACGGGCTTCCATCGCATCCATGAACCAGCTGCGGCCATGGACGGCGTGCAGGTTGCGCAACGGAAATGCCGTGGGATCCACCGGATCGGCTGCGCTCCCGTAAAACCCCGGGACCTCGACGGCACGCTCGCGCGACAGCGTCACGCGCACCGTCGCGCAGGGTTGCTCCTCGCCGGCCGGCCAGAGCGTGTTGTCGACGACGCTGACCCGGCCACCTTCGGTCACCACGGTAACCTGCGTGCGCAGTTCCGCCATTGGCGTCGGCCGCAGGAACCAGGCCGCCGCCGAGATCGCGGTGCCCCAGTTGCGTGCGCTCGCCATGGCCTCGACCTCGCCGGTCAGCAGGCTTGCGACCGCCCCGCCCTGAAGGCCAGTGAACGGCCCGGCCGCCAGCGCCGCGGGCTTCCAGTGATGGAGCGTGGCGAGCGGTTCGAAGATGGCCAAGGCGAATGATCCCCTGAGATGAGCAGGATTGAGCGTTTGGCCAAACTGATCCAAGAATAGCGGTCATGACAAAAGGCCATTCATCACTTCAGGTGAGCAGGATTCACCCATTGGATGCCCCCGATCCGCGGGTGATCCCGCCGCTGCCGGCGCTGCTCGCCTTCGAGCGCGCGGCCACCCAACTCAGCTTCCGGCGCGCCGCGCGAGACCTGTCGCTGAGCCCGTCGGCAATCAGCCACCAGATCCGCGGGCTGGAAGACCAGTTCGGCACCAAGCTGTTCGTCCGCGGCGCGCGCCAGGTGCGGTTGACCGACGACGGCGAGCGCTACCTTGCAAAAGTGTCGGCCACGCTGGCGACACTGCAGGAGGCGAGCCGCGACATGCTGCGGCGACGCGGCGAGGCCGGCAGCGAGCTCTGGATCAGCTCATTGCCGTTCTTCACCAGTGCCGTGCTGCTGCCGGCGCTGCCGGAGTTCAAGCGGCGCCATCCGCAACTGACGCTGCGGATCGAGGCCACCCACCAATATGCCGACTTCAACGGGTCGCGCGTCGATGTCGCGATCCGCTACGGGCGGGAACACGCCGCCGGGCTGAAGGTCGAGCCGCTGGTGCAGGTCAAAGGAATGCCGGTCTGTACGCCGGCGCTGGTCAAGGCCGGTCTCCGGACCCCAGCGGACCTGTCGCGCGAGGTACTGATCCATGTCACGACGCAGCCGCGGGCGTGGCCGGCCTGGCTGAGGGAGGCCGGGCGGCCGAATCTCGCTCCGCGCGGACATCTGTGGCTCGACAGCGTGCCGGCGATGCTGGAGGCCGCCGAACACGGGCTCGGCGTCGCGATTGCGATCGCGCCCCTGATCAAGGCGCGGCCGGGCTTCGGCAAGCGGCTGGTGGCGCCGTTTGCGTTCGAGGCCGCATACAGCGAGACGATCTACCTGGTCTCCCGCACCGAGCAGGCGCGGGACCGCCGCATCGCCGCGGTGCGGCGCTGGATTGCCGACGCGGTCGCGCGGGCGAGCTAGACCGTGGCGGACGCCGGCTCGGCCAGGATGCACCGGGCCAGGCGGCCGGGAGCAACCTGCACGCTGGGCGGCAGGCTCTCGCTGCAACGCGGCTCGGCGAACTTGCAGCGCGGTGCAAAGGAGCAACTGGCCGGCGCATGATCGAGCGAGGGCGGAGTGCCCGGAATGGTTTCCAGCCGCTGGCCGCGCATCGCGCCGTGAATAGTCGAGGCCAGCAGGCCCTTGGCATAGGGATGCACCGGCGAGCGCACGATATCGCGCAGGGCGCCCTGCTCCACGATCTGGCCGGCATACATCACCGCAACGCGGTCGCAGATCTCGATCGCGACACCAATGTCGTGGGTGACGAAGATGACCGACATGCCGAACTCGCGCTGCAGTTCGCGCAGCAGCAGCAGGATCTGGATCTGCACGGTGGCATCGAGCGCCGTGGTCGGCTCGTCCGCGAGCAGGATCTTCGGCTTGCAGGCCAGCGCCAGCGCGATCATCGCACGCTGGCGCATGCCGCCCGACATTTCGTGCGGATAGGAGTCCAGCCGCCGCTTCGCGGAGGGGATCCGCACCACCTCGAGCATTTCAAGCGCGCGGGCCGTGGCCTCGCGCTCGCTCTTGCCCTCGTGGCGCATCACCGTCTCCGCGATCTGGCGGCCGATGGTGTAGACCGGATCGAGCGCCAGCGCCGGCTCCTGGAAGATCATCGAGACGGTCTGGCCGCGAAATGCGGACAGCGCCTCATCGTCCATCGCCAGCACCTCCTGGCCCAGCACCTTGACGCTGCCGGAGATCTGCGTGCGTTTCTTCGGCAACAGCCGCATCAATGCGCGCAGCGTCACGCTCTTGCCCGAGCCGGACTCGCCGAGCAACCCCAACACCTCGCCCTCGCCGAGCTGTAGGCTGAGATCGTTCACGGCATGGACCGTGCGATCGCCGGTGAAGCGGATGTTGAGGTTGTCGATCTCGACGAGATTGGTCATGCGAGCTTGGGCACCCTGGCGTGGAAATCGGTCACGCGCTGGAAGGCGGCGCCGATCCGGAGCAGGACAGCTTCCTCGAAGGAGCGGCCGATCAGCTGCATGCCGACCGGCAGACCCGTCTTGGTGAAGCCGGAGGGAATCGAGAGCGACGGCAGGCCGAGATAGTTGACCGGGCGGGTGAACCGCGTCAGGCGCTGCAGCACCGCGTCGGCGCCCGGACCATTGCCGACATCACTCTCGGCAATCGTCGGTGCCGGCACCGGCGACGACGGCGCGATCACCGCATCGACCCCGTTGACCGCCGCGCTATGCGCGGCGAGCGCGGGGCCGCGCCAGCGCATCGCCTCGAGATAGGTGACCGCCGGAATGGTCAGCCCGTTCTGCAGCCGCATCAGGACCTGCGCGCCGTAATCCTGCGGCCGCTCGATCATCCAGCGCTTGTGGAAGGCGGCAGCCTCGACCGCGAGCACCAGTTGCGATGCCGAAGAGAGCTGGCGCTGGTCGGGCAGTTCGACCTTGACGATCTCGGCGCCCTCTTTCTTCAAGGTGGCGACGGTCTCGTCGAGGATACGCGCCACCTCGGGATCGAGGTCGTCGACATAGAACGCCGTCGGCACGCCGATCTTCAGGCCCTTCAACGACTGTTTGGTCGCGGCCATGTAATCCGGCACCGGCTGCGTCGACGCCGTCAGATCCTCGGGGTCGGCGCCGGCCATCAGGCCGAGCAGCAGCGCGCAGTCTTCCGCGGTCTGCGCCAGCGGACCCACGGTATCGAGCGACTGCGACAGCGGCATCGCGCCGGCGCGGCTGACGCGGCCGACCGTCGTCTTCAGGCCGGTGACGCCGCAGAAATGCGCCGGCATGCGCACCGAGCCGCCGGTGTCGGAGCCAAGCGCGGCGAAGGTGAGCCGCGCGGCAACCGCCGAACCCGAGCCCGAGGAGGAGCCGCCGGTGATGTGCTCGGTGTTCCAGGGATTGCGCACCGCACCGTAATGCACGTTGTGGCCGGTCGGCCCATAGGCAAACTCGACCATCTGCAACGAGCCGAGGCGGACTTGTCCGGCATCCTTCAGCCGCTGCAGGGCGGTCGCGGTCGTCTTCGGCACGAAGTCGCGGCGAATCAGCGAGCCGCAGGTCACGACCTTGCCGGCGTCATAATACATGTCCTTGTGCGCCAGCGGCACGCCGTGCAGCGCGCCGCGACTATTGCCCCTGGCGAGCGCGGTATCGGCCTCGGTGGCGGCGGCCAGCGCCTGCTCGGATTCAACAGCCATATAGGCGTTGAGGCGCGGCTGCCATTCCGCAATGCGATGCAGCACGGCGCGCGTCACCTCATGCGAGGAAACCTTCTTGTCGGCAATCGCCTTGGCGACTGCGGTCAGCGTCATCAGGGCCGGATCAGAGCTCATTTCGACACCTTCTCAGTCTTCTGCGCGATCTGCGCCAGCAAGAAGCTCGCGGGTTCGAGATCGAAGGGCAGCGTGCCGGAGATCGGTGCAAAGCCGTCGAATGCCGGTCCGATCGAATTGGCGATCCGGGTGGCGACTTCGTCGTCGGCGGGCACGTCGGCGACGTGCGCGATCACCTTGACATCCTTGGGCGTGGGTCTGGTCATGCCGCGTTTTCTCCTTTTGCTTTTGCCGGCGCGCGGCTGTGCCCGAGCCAGGAATGGCCATGTAGCACGCCGCTTGATGGCCCATTGTATCGAGATCGCTGAGTTTTGGCGTGTCGTTTGCGCAGAGCGGCTCCGCAAACGGGCAACGGGTGTGAAACCGGCAGCCCGGCGGCGGATCGATCGGATTGGGCGGATCGCCCGAGATCGGCGGCACCTCGGTGCGCTTGTCGGGATCGGATGACGGCATCGCCGCCAGCAGCGCGCGGGTATAGGGATGCGCCGGCGCGTCCCAGACGGCATCGACCGGGCCGAGCTCGACGACCTCGCCGAGATACATCACCAGCACGCGATCGGAGATGTAGCGGACGACGTTGAGATCGTGGCTGATGAACAGGTAGGTCAGGCCGAATTCCCGCTTCAGGTCGGCGAGCAGATTGAGCACCTGGGCCTCGACCGATTTGTCGAGCGCGGACACCGCTTCATCGAGGATCACGAGCCGCGGCGACAGCGCGAGCGCACGCGCGATGTTGACGCGCTGGCGCTGGCCGCCCGACACCTCATGCGGATAGCGGTTGGCGAAAATCTCCGGCCGCAGGCCGACCTTGCCGAGCAGTTCACGCGCCAGCGTCCGCGCCGTG
This sequence comes from Bradyrhizobium sp. BR 1433, assembly GCF_051547665.1. Lineage (NCBI taxonomy): Bacteria > Pseudomonadati > Pseudomonadota > Alphaproteobacteria > Hyphomicrobiales > Nitrobacteraceae > Bradyrhizobium > Bradyrhizobium sp. BR 1433. Next base: position 5,666,314 of record NZ_JBPUGG010000001.1, on the reverse strand, counting down.
TCGTCGGCCATGCCGTGGACCTTTGGCCCGAAGGCGATCGATTCCTCGATGGTGAGGCGCGGGTTGAGCGAGGCGTAGCTGTCCTGGAACACCATCTGCACGCCGCGCCGCAAATCGCGCAGCGAGAGCGACGGACCGACCTGCCTTCCGTCATAGATGATGTCGCCGGCATCGCGTGCCATCAGGTGCATCAGCAGCCGCGCCGTCGTCGATTTGCCGCAACCGGATTTGCCGACGATGCCGACGGTCTCGCCCTTCATGACCGCGAAGGTGACGTCGTCGACGGCGCGCACGGTCTTGCGCGGGCTGAACAGCCCGCCGCGCACCGGAAAATGCTTGGTCAGTCCCTTGACCTGCAGCAGCGGCTGCGCGGCGCCGCCGAGGTCGGCGACCGGCTCAAGCATATCGACGGAGAGATTGGCGTCGCTCATCCTTTAATTCCTGATGTCCATGGCGCTGCGCATGCCGTCGCTGAGCAGATTGAAGCAGATCGAGACCGCGAAGATCATCGCGCCCGGCAGCGCCGCGACCCACGGATTGACGTAGATCGCGGTGCGCAGCGTATTCAGCATCAAGCCCCACTCCGGTTCCGGCGGCTTGGTGCCGAGCCCAAGGAACGAGAGGCCAGCCGCAAGGATCATCGACACCGAGATCAGGCCGGTGGCGTAGACGAAGATCGGGCCGAGCACATTGCCGAGCATGTGTACGCGCATGATGGTGAAGGGGCCGGCGCCGGACGCGCGCGCCGCCTCGACGAAATCCATGTTGCGCACGCCCGTGGTGACGCTTTCGGCGACGCGGGTGATCTGCGGCACGAACACGATGGTCAGCGACACGATCGAATTGGTGATGCCGGCGCCGAGCGCACCCGAGATCGCGATCGCCAGCAGCACCGACGGGAAGGCGTAGAACACGTCGACCGTGCGCATGATCGCGGTGTTGAGCTTGCCGCCGACATAGCCGGCGACGAGGCCGAGCGAGGTGCCGATCACGAAGGCGAAGATCACCGGCAGGATGCCGATGACCAGCGACAGCCGACCGCCATAGATCAGCCGCGCCAGCATGTCGCGGCCGAGTTCGTCGGTGCCGAGCGGATAGCCCGGCGTGCCGATATGGCGGAGGCGGCGGATCATCGAGCCCTGATAGGGATCGGCAAGATGCAGCCACGGCGCCAGCAGCGCGGAGGCAAAGATCAGCACCAGGATGATGGCGCAGGCCATGCTGACCTTGTCGCGCCTGATGCGGCGGCCGACCGTCGCCCAATAGCCGCGCGCCTTGGTCGCGGGGACGGCCTGCAATGCGCTATCCAACATCGCACTCATGGCTAGCTCCGCTTGATGCGCGGATCGATCGCGGCCTGCGCGATGTCGACCAGGAGGTTGAGCAGCACGAAGAACAGCGCCAGCACCAGGATCGTGCCCTGCAGCAGCGGCAGATCGCGCTGGAAGATCGCCGAGTTCAACAGCAGGCCCGAACCCGGCCAGGAGAACACGGTCTCGATCAGGATCGAGCCGCCCAGCATGTAGCCAAGCTGCAGGCCCATCACCGCGAGCGCGGTCGGCGCCGCGTTCTTGATGACGTGGCGGAACACCTCGGTCTCGCGCAGGCCCTTTGCGCGCAACGCCTCGACGAAATCCTGGCTCAGGATGTCGCCGGTCAGCGCGCGCACCGTGCGGGTGACGATGCCCATCGGGATCACCGAGGTGGTGATCGCCGGCAGCACCAGATAACGCAGATGCTCCCAGTCCCACGCCCAGGCGCCGGAGCCGCCGGGTCCTGCGCCGACCGCGGGCAGCCAGTTGAGCTGCACCGAGAAGATGATGACCAGCACCATGCCGAGCCAGTAATGCGGCAGCGACACGCCGGCTATCGCCACCGAGGTCGCGACCTTGTCGACCCAGGTGTCGCGGAAATAACCGGCGATCAGGCCGAACAGCAGGCCGAGCGTAAAGCCGATCATCGCGGCCGCGATCGCCAGCATCACGGTGTTGCCGACGGCGCGCATCACCTCGGTCAGGACGGGCCGCCCGGTCGCGATCGAATTGCCGAGATCGCCATGGATCGCGCGCCACAGCCACAGACCGAATTGCACCGGCAACGGGCGATCGAAGCCGTAGGCCGTGCGCAATTGCGCGGCGAGCTCCTGCGAGGCATCGGCCGGCAGCACCGCGACCAGGGGGTCGCCGGGCGTGATGTGCACCAAGAGGAAGCACACCAGCGCCACGCTGAGCACGATCGGAATGACGTAGACGATCCGTCTGGACGTATAGGCGAACACGTTGCGTTCTTCTTCTTCTCCCCTTGTGGAAGAAGGTGGCGCGCCGAGCGCGCCGGATGAGGGGTTTCTATCCGCGGATACAATCAATTCATCTCAGGGAGGCGTGTCCGCGGAGACAACCCCTCACCCGGCTTCGCTTTCAGCGAAGCCACCCTCTCCCACAAGGGGAGAGGGTGCACCTATTGCGCGACTAGCGCCTCACGGCGCGACCGTGACCGGCGAGAAGTCGACGAACCAGCTCTTCGGCTGCACAAAACCCTTGATCTTCGGGCTCATCGCGCGCGGTGCGACGTCGTGGGCGACATAAAGGAAGGCCGCGTCGTCAACCGAGGCCGCATGCAGTTCGGCGAGCGCGGCATCGCGCGCCGCCGGCTCGAAGGTCTGGCGGGCCTTCTTCACCAGCTCGTCGAACTTCGGGTTGTTGTTGAAGCCCCAATTGTTCGACACCGGCGGCGCCATGCCCGACTGCAGGAAGCGCACCAGCGCGAAGAACGGATCCATCGCCGCATAGGTGACGTTGATGGCGTTCGAGCCGTTGGCGGTCGGATCCTTGGTGCCGCGCCGCCAATTGGTGAACAGCGTGTTCCACTCGATGACGTCGAGCTGCACATCGAAGTAGCATTCGGCCAACGCCTGTTGCAGATACTCGTTCATCGGCAGCGGTAGCATCTGGCCCGAGCCCGATGCCGAGGTCTGGATCTTGACCGTCAGCTTCTTGTTCGGACCGAAGCCCGCCTCCTGCATCAGCTTCTGCGCGGCCGGCTTGTCGTACTTGATCTGGAAGGTCGGGTTGCCGCGCCAGGGATGACCGGGCTCGAACGTGCCGGTCGCCGGCACCATCAGGCCGGCAAGCAGGCCGTCACGCAGCCCTTCGCGATCGATGCAGAGATTGGCCGCCTTGCGGACGCGGATGTCGTTCCATGGCGAGCCCTCGACACGCGAGAACTGCCACGGCCAGACATGCGGCTCCTCGTTGGAATAGAGGTTGAAGCCACGCTGCTTGATCTCGGGCAGCGCGTCCGGCGCCGGCGCCTCGATCCAGTTGACCTGCCCCGACAGCAGCGCCGCCGTCCGGGCATTGGCTTCCGGCATCGGCAACAGCACCATCTTGTCAGCCTTGGGCACGCGCGCCTTATCCCAGTAGTTCTCGTTCTTCACCAGCTCGAGCCGCTCGCGCGGGGTGAAGCTCGACATCTTCCAGGGGCCGGTGCCCGACGCGTCCTTGGCGAACGCGGCCCACGCGGCCTGCGACTTCGCCTTGGCGTCGGCGCCTTCGGCCTTGTCGTAGAATTTCTGCCACTTGGCCGGGCTCGCCATGAACAAATTGGTGAGGTTGATCGGCAGGAAGCTGTCCGGCTCCTTGGTGGTCAGCTCCACCGTCATGTCGTCGATCTTGCGCGCCGAGACCAGCGTCGGCATGCGCGAGGCGGTGACGCCGACCTGGCTCGCATCGTATTGCGGCGCGTCCTGCTTCAAGACCTTGTCGACGTTCCAGACCACGGCGTCGGCGTTGAACGGCGAGCCGTCATGAAAGGTGACGCCGGAGCGCAGCTTGAAAATCCACTTGGTCTTGTCGGCATCGTCGACCTTCCACTCGGTCGCAAGGCCGGGGATCATCGCGCTCGCCTTGTCCGACGACGACAGGTCCCACATCGTCAGCGCGTCATACATCGTAAGCCCAGTGAAGCGATTGCCCTCAAAGCCCTGGTCGGGCTGACCGAGCGTGCGCGGAATATCGGCAGCGGTCATGCCAATGCGCAGCACAGTCTCGGCGCTGGCGATCGCCGGCACGCCTGTGGCTATCGCAAGCGCCAGCATGATCGCCGTCGCATTGGTTTTCCTGTTACGCATCTGAGCAGCCCCTTCGAGTCTGGTGACGTTTTGGTGATTATTTCTTGGGCAAGCGTATGCAATGCCTGTGCCAAGGGGAATAGTTCATCAGCAAATAACCGCCGGGCGCGCTCATTTCTTCCCACCTCGGGCCTGAACGGAGCGAAGATGCCTATTCTGGCATCATGCTTGCAGGATTTGGCTCCAACGTCTTTCCAACGGAGCCTTCATATGCGTGCGCGCAATTCGATCCTGATGGCGGCAATGGCGCTTGCCTTGACCGCGGGCTGGCCGGCCATGTCGGCGCAAGCCGAGTCCATTGTGCGCTACGGCATTTCGATGGCCGACATTCCGCTGACCACCGGCCAGCCCGATCGCGGCGCGGGCGCCTATCAGTTCACCGCCTACACGATCTACGATCCGCTGGTTGCCTGGGAGATGAATGTTGCCGACCGGCCGGGCAAGCTGGTGCCCGGGCTCGCGACCGAATGGAGGGTCGACGACAACGACAAGACCAAATGGCGCTTCACGCTGCGCAAGGGCGTCAAATTCCACGACGGCAGCGACTTCAATGCCGACGCGGTGATCTGGAATCTCGACAAGGTGCTGAACGACAAGGCACCGCAGTTCGACAAGCGGCAGAGCGCGCAGGTCAAGACCCGCCTGCCTTCGGTTGCGAGCTACGCCAAGGTCGACGATTTCACCATCGAGATCACCACCAAGACGGTCAACTCCTTCTTCCCCTATCAGATGCTCTGGTTCCTGGTCTCGAGCCCCGCGCAATATGAAAAGCTCGGCAAGGACTGGGACAAGTTCGCCAGTCAGCCCTCCGGCACCGGTCCGTTCAAGTTGACCAAGCTGGTGCCGCGCGAGCTCGCCGAACTGACGAAGAACCCGGACTATTGGGACAAGAAGCGGCTTGCGAAGGTCGACAAGATGATCCTGATTCCGATGCCGGAGGCGCTGACCCGCACCAACGCGCTGCTGGCCGGCCAGGTCGACCTGATCGAAACGCCGGCGCCCGACGCCGTGCCGCAGCTCAAGGCCGCCGGCATGAGGATCGTCGACAACGTGACACCGCATGTCTGGAACTATCACTTGAGCGTGCTGCCGGGCTCGCCATGGACCGACATCCGCCTGCGCAAGGCGCTCAACCTCGCGATCGACCGCGACGCGGTGGTTGGCCTGATGAACGGCCTCGCCAAACCCGCCAAGGGCCAGGTCGATCCGTCGAGCCCGTGGTTCGGCAAGCCGACCTTTGAACTGAAATACGACCTCGCGGCCGCGAAGAAGCTGGTGGAGGAAGCCGGCTATTCGAGGGACAAGCCGCTGAAGACGACTTTCATCATCGCCCAGGGCGGCACCGGGCAGATGTTGTCGCTGCCGATGAACGAGTTCCTGCAGCAGAGCTTCAAGGAGATCGGCATCGACATCGACTTCAAGGTGGTCGAGCTCGAGACATTATATACGCACTGGCGCAAGGGCGCGGCCGACGAGATGAATGCCGGCATCACCGCCAACAACATCGCCTATGTCACGTCGGACCCGCTCTACGCCATCGTGCGGTTCTTCCACTCCGGCCAGGTCGCGCCGGTGGGCGTCAACTGGGGCGGCTACAAGAACCCGAAGGTCGATGCGCTGATCGACGAGGCCAAGCAGACCTTCGATTCCGCCAAACAGGATGCGCTGCTGGCGCAGGCGCACGCGCTGATCGTCGACGATGCCGCGCTGGTGTGGGTGGTGCACGACACCAATCCGCACGCGCTGTCGCCGAAGGTGAAGACCTTCGTGCAGGCGCAGCACTGGTTCCAGGATCTGACCCAGATCGGGCTGGAATAGACATTCCATCGTCGTCCCGGCCTAGGACCGATCGACATTCAGGATTCCCAAGCGGTTTGATCGCTGATTCATAGAGTTCCGTGATTCGAGACACGGAGCAGATGGTGGCGGCGAAACGATATGAGCTGACGGAGGCGCAATGGGCGAGGATTGCGCCACTGCTGCCGGGGAAAGCTGGCGACCCGGGACGTACGGCTGCGGACAATCGACTGTTCGTCAACGGATGTTTGTGGGTTTTGCGATCGGGCGCACACTGGAGCAACCTGCCGGAACGGTACGGCAAGTGGAAAACGGTGCATCAGCGCTTCAGCCGCTGGTGCCATGCCGGCGTCTGGGAGTGCGTGTTCGCTGCTCTGACCGCCGATCGCGACAACCAGTATCTGATGATCGACAGCACCATCGTTCGCGCCCACCAGCAGGCGACGAGCGGAAAAGGGGGGCCAAAGATCAGGCGCTGGGGCGTTCCCGAGGTGGACTGACCACCAAGATCCACATGCTGGCTGATGCGCTCGGCCGTCCGCTCCGCTTCATCGTCACGGCTGGGCAAGTTAATGACATCACCCAGGCGCCCGCACTGCTCCACGGCCAGAGCGGCGATGCCGTGCTCGCCGACAAGGCCTATGACAGCAACGCCCTGCGGGCGATCATTGCGGAAATCGGCGCAACGGCGGTAATCCCGTCAAACCGCACCCGCAGGATCATCATTCCGCACGACGCCGACGCCTACAAACAGCGCAATCGCATCGAGCACTGCTTTTGCCAGCTCAAACACTTCCGACGCTTGGCAACCCGTTATGACAGGCGAGCCGCCAACTTTACCGGCTTCGTCCATCTCGCTGCCGCAATGATCTGGATGCAATGAATGTCGATCGGTCCTAGTGCGCAATTGCGCACGGGAGCCGGGACCCATACGCCGCGGCCGCCGCAATGGGCACGCGGCGAGACGATCTTCCGTCAACGACCATTCGTGGTTATGGGTCCCGGCCTTCGCCGGGACGACAGCGGGCTTGCGTCGGCTATTTCGTCGTCAACGCGAATGCGCCGTTCCAGTCGTCGGGCGGCGGCTCCTTTTGGAAGGCGCGGATGCGCGTCTCATAGAGGCGGTAGAGATATTGCAGCGTCTGCGCGTCGTCGGTCTTGCGGCCGCGTTCGATCGCGGCGAGCGCGCCGTCCCAATCGCGGCCGCGGTAGCAGGCGAGCATCTCGATGGTCAGGTTGCGCAGCCGCTGGAAGCGGCCGGAGCTCGCGACATCCTCACGGCCGGCAATCGCGTAGATCACCTCGGGCTCCTTCTTGCCCTTGACCATGATGAAATCGAGCTCGAGGATCGCAAACTTCTCCTTCACCGCAAGCGCAGTCTTCGATCCCACGATGATCGGGAAGCCGTACTCCTTGGACTGCCCCTCGAGCCGCGAGGCCAGATTGACGCTGTCGCCGAACACCGAGTAGTCGAAGCGCACATCGGAGCCCATATTGCCGACCACGCAGGAGCCGGTGGTGAGACCGACACCGATGTTGAGCGGCACATAGACGTGGCCGCCGTCCTTCGCCTCCTGCTCGCGCTCCCGGTTGAGGTCGTCGACGCGCTCCAGCATGTCGAGCGCCGCATCGCAGGCGTTGAGCTGGTGCTGCTTGTCATCGAGCGGCGCGTTCCAGAACGCCATGATGGCGTCGCCCATATATTTGTCGATGGTTCCCTTGCGGGCGAGGATCGCGTTGGAAAGCGGAGTAAGGAAGCGGTTCATCAGCGCCGTAAGGCCCTGCGGATTGCTCTTGTAGGTTTCCGAGATCGAGGTGAAGCCGCGCATGTCCGAGAACATGATGGTCATCTCGCGTTCCTCGCCGCCGAGCACCAGCCGCTCCGGCGACTGTGCCAGCTGCTCGACCAGCGCCGGCGACATGTACTGCACGAATTGCGACCTGATCTGTCGACGCTGCTGCTGCTCGCGCACGAAGGCGGAGAAGATCAGCGTGAGATAGATCGCCGTGGTCGACATCAGCGGATAGGTGAAGTCGATCAGCAGCCGGTGCTGGGAATAGAAATACCAGGAGGTGCCGATCAGCACCGAGGCGAACATTCCGCCGACGGCGACCAGCGTGATCGGACCGAACTTCGGCGCGAAGGCGATCACCAGGAGCCCCATGATCAGCGCGGCGAAGAACTCGATGCCGATGCCGTAATTCGGCTGCGAAACGACATCGCCGGTCAGCGCGCTCTCCAGCACCTGGGCGTGGACCTCGACACCGGGCATCGCCGGCGTCACCGGCGTCGTCTTGATGTCGTTCAGCCCGGTCGCTGAGGTGCCGATCACGATCAGCTTGCCGGCAATTCGGTCCGGTGGGACGCGCCCGTCCAGCACATCGACCGCCGAGACATAGATCGAGGGATCGCGGCGGGCGTAGTGGATCCAGAGTTGGCCGTGGAGATCGGTCGGGATCGCAAAGCCCTTGAGGCCGAGGCTCTTGATACCGGCCTTGTCGGCCTTGATCAGGATCGTGCCCGAGCCGCTCGCCACCCGCAGCATCTCGAAGCTCAGCGACGGCATGGTGATGCCCTGCGCCACCATGATCATCGGCACGCGCCTGACGATGCCATCGCGCTCCGGCCTGATCGTGAACAGACCGCGCCCGGCAGCCGCCTCCTCGAGCACCGGCACGTTGCGCAGCAGCCCCGGGAACATGAACATGAAAGGCTGCGGCTCCTCGCCGAGCATCGCAAGTCCGGTGACCGGAAGCTTTTCGTTGAGGTCGGCGCGCACGTTGGGTCCACCGGATTCGCCGAGCACCACGCGCGAGTTCTTGATGGCTTCGGCCATGATGCTGTCGTTGCTCGGCAGCTGCCGCAGCCTGGCGCGCATCTCCTCATCGAGGCTGCTGAACGTATCCGCGGCGATATCGGGGTTGAGACGATCCGGCTCGGAGAACACCGCGTCGAACGCGATCACCACGGCGCCGAGCCGGGTGAGATTGGTGACGATGTCGGCGAGCCGGGTCCGCGGCCACGGCCATTGTCCGAGCCGGGGATCGGCGAGGCTCTTTTCGTCGATGTCAACGATGGTGACCGGCCGCGCGGTCTTCTGGCGCGGCTGCAGCGCCTGGAATGTGTCAAACGTCCTGACGCGAAGCTCCTGGACCGGAGCCGGATCCACGATCCGCAGCGCGGCAATGCCGATCAACAGCGCCACGCAGACCAGCCGCGCATAGCCGAAGCGCCGTGCGAACCACCTGCGTATCGCCTTCAGCCGTTTCATGCCATCTGGATATCACGCGCGCAGAATTGTTCCAATCGAGCAAGCATGCGCAGTGCACAATCAGCCGGGCCAGCCCCCCGGCGGCACGGCCGCGCGCCCGTCACGTAAAATGAATGATGAAGTCGTTCTGGGACAGGCTCGCCTTCGCGACATTGTGCAATGTGATCGTGTCTGCGCTGTCGATCGTGATCAGCGTATCCGCCGAATTGGTCGGCGATGTCGCAACATGCTGATCGAACCAGCTACTGAAGGTGCTTGCCGAGACGACCGTGGACAGGTCGATCTGGTCCTGGCCTGGCGTGAAGTTCAGGATCGTGTCGTGGTTGAAGTTCGGCGCAAACACGAACTTGTCCTGGTACCCCGATCCAAAGAACACGTCCTTGTCGCTGGTCCCGGTCAGAATCACGGGCTCGGGCCGATCCTGTTGGACGTTGAAGATCAGGTTGACCGTATCGGTTGCGCCATGGCCATCGGTCACGGAGAGCGCGATCGTGTCGGTCGCTGGAGCTGTCTGGCCGGGGTTGTCGAACGAGGCCCGACGATCCAAGCGCGGTGTTGATGCTGGAGAGAAGCCCCTCCTGCGACGAAGGCGCAACGCTGCTGCCCGCACCGGGCGTCGTCACCGCGGCCATGGTGAAGGTCTCGTCGGCCGTCGCATCGGCGTCCGTCACGGTCAGGCCGGAGATCGTCTCGGTCCCGTTGGGATGTTCGGTGATACTGACGTTGTCGGTGTGGATCACCGGCGCGTCGTTGGCGCCGATCACGTCGATCATCAGCTTCGCGGTCCCGACGGCGCCATGCGCGTCGATCGTCTCCACATCGAACGTGTCGGCATAGGTGCCCTTGCCGAGCGCGTTGATAGCGGCAGCATCGGGAACATAGCTGTAGGTGCCGTCCGGGTTGACGGTCAGCGAGCCGTAGAGGCCTGCGATCTGCGTGACCGCGGCGTGGTCCGAATTGAGCGCGGCATAAGTCAGCGTCGCGGTTTCGCCATGGTCGACGTCGTTGCCATGAAGCGTGCCAGTCAGCGCGCCGAACGTGTCGTTATCGGCGGTATCGGTGAGCGTGCCGGCATTGACGTCGGCGAGTGTCGGCGCGTCGTTGGCGCCGTTGATCGTGATCGTCACGGGCTCGTTGACGACGCCGCCATGGTGGTCGTCGATCTGGATCGTGTAGGTCAGCGTCAGCGTCTCGCCGAGGGCGAGATAGTCGAAATTCTGGTCCGCGGCCGAGAACGTCCAGGTCGACGATCCGGTTGAACCGCCGGTCGCGTCCGTCAACGTACCCAGCGACAGCCAGTTCAGGATCGTGGACTCGTCGGGCAGGCCCGTGGTCGCCCCGGATTCGGCGACGCCGGTGATGGTCATGGTGTGGGTGTCGCTGAGATCCACATCGGTGAAGGTCACGGTGCCGGATGCGCTGTCCAGCGTCGATGAACCGGTCGTATCGGGTTGTTCGGGGATGATGGCCGCCTGAGGCGCCGACGTGACGATCGGCGCGTCATTGCTGCCGGTAATCGTGATCGTCACCGGTTGGCTGATCACGCCGCCATGATGGTCATTGACCTCGACCGTATAGGTCAGCGTCAGTGTCTCACCGTCGGCAAGATAATCGAAATTGCGGTCGGCGGCCGAGAAGGTCCAGGCCTGGGATCCGGCGACCCCGCCGGTCGAATCGGTCAGCGTCCCCAGCGAGAGCCAGTTCAGGATGGTGGACTCGTCCTCAGGCAGGCCTGTGGTCGTTCCGGATTCCGCGACGCCGGTGATGGACACGATGTGGGTGTCGCCGAGATCGACGTCGGCAAATGTCACCGCGCCCTGGGCCACGTCGAGCTTGATCGATCCGGTCTCGCCGATCATCTCGGGGACCGTGGCGGTCGGCGGCTCCGACGTGAACGTCGGCACGTCGTTGGTGCCCGTGATGGTGATGGTGACGGACTGGGTGACGACACCGCCGTGGTGGTCGTCGACCTGGATCAGGTAAGTCAGCGTCAACGTCTCGCCGACGGCGAGATAGTCGAAATTCCTGTCGGCGGCCGAGAAAGTCCAGGCGCGCGATCCGGTTACGCCGCCGGTCGAATCCGTCAGCGTGCCGAGCGACATCCAGCCCAGTATCGTCGCCTGATCGGGAAGCCCCGTGGTCACGCCCGTTTCGGTGACGCCAGCCACGGTGACGCTGTGGATGTCGCTGAGATCGACATCGACGAAGGTCACGGTACCGGATGCGGTATCCGGCACGACCGAACCGGTCGTCTCCTCGGCTTCAGTGATGGCGGCCGCCTGGGTCGGCGAGGTGATCACCGGCCTGTCGTCGGCGCCGACGATCGTGATGGTGACCGGCAGCGTGATGACGCCGCCCTGATGGTCGTCGATCTCGACCGTGTAGGTCAGCGTCAGCGTCTCGCCGGTGGCGAGATAGTCGAAGCTCCTGTCGGCGGCCGAGAACGTCCAGGAGCGCGATCCCGTCACGCCATCGGTCGAATCGGTCAGCGCGCCCAGCGACAGCCAGCTCAGCACGGTGGCATGGCTGGCAAGTCCGGTGGTGACGCCGGCCTCGGTGACGCCGGTGATGGTGACCGTATGCGTGTCGGTCAGATCCGCATCGGTAAATGTCAGCGTGCCGTGCGCCGTATCAGGCTGGGCGGAATTCGTCGTTGCTGGGAGTTCGGTGATCGAACCGGCCTGCGCCGAGGACGTCACCACCGGGGAGTCGTTGGTGCCGGTGATCGTGATCGTGAAGGTCTTGAACGTGGTCTCGTTGTTCGGCGCGAAATTGTTATCGACGCGCGCGACATAGGCCAGCGTCAGCGTTTCTCCGGCAGCCAGGAAGTCGAACGCGCTGTCAGCAAGGTTGTAGGTCCAGGTCGCCGAACCGGCATTCTTGTTGTTCGGGTCGGGCTCGAGCAGCAACGGGATCTCGACGGTCTTGATGGCCGCAAGCTGCGCTGCCGTCAGCGATGAGGTCACGTCGCTGCCGTTGGCGTCCCGGTAGCTGAACGCGGAATAGTCGACCTTCGCACTCGGTATGTCACCGACGTTGAGGTCCAGCCATTTGATCTGGCCCGTCGCAGTGTCGAACAGCCCGCTTTGGGTCAGCCCCGGCCGCTCGGTAAACGCCGCGTCCTGGGTCACGACCTGCGGCGGCCCCGGGATGTGGTCGATCCTGCTGTTGGGAACGCCACCGGCCTGAGGGCCGGTCGTGTTGACGAAGGTCAGCAGAATGATGATCGGCGCGCCACTGTCGCTGCTGGTGAGCTTGAAGCTGCTCGAGACCGGGACGACGCTGTCCGTGAAGTTGGTGGTGAGCTTGGTGTTGGGATTGTTGTTGTCGGTGAACTTCAGCGCAAAGACGTCGGAGATCAGCTTCTGCGCATCGGTCGACAGTTGCGCCGACGAGACGAAGCTGACGCTGCCTTGGCCGTTGACAATGGTCTGGGTGCCGGCCTGATCGACGGTCGCGATCGGATTGAGCGTCGTCTTGTCGAACAGGATGTAGGAGCCGGTGCTGCCATCGGGCTCGACCAGCACCTGGAATTTGGCCGGCGGCACGCCGCCGGTGCCCTGCACGTCGAAATCGATCTCGACCAGCACCGCGGTGCCGCGGATGCCCATGGTCGCGACCGGCGTATCGACCTTCATGTCGCCGTGCTTGGCGGTCGCGCCGGCCACGAAGGAGATCGTGCCCGAGACCAGAACTCATCAGCGACGTATTGCTCGACCCGTTCGGGTCGTAGATCATTTCGTTCAGCACCATCTTGGCGTTCGGTCCGAGACCGAACACGGTGCCGTCGATGAAAGTGATGCCGAGCGTAGAGTCGCCGCCGGACTGCACCACGTCACCCTTGTTGACGTTATCGCCCTGGTTCAGGACGATCGCGACGCCGTTGCGGATGGCCGTGGCGTTCCCGGTCAGCTTGGTGACATGGCCGATGACCTTGGCCGGCTCCGCCGCGCCGCCGGCCTGGGCATATTGGGTGTAGCCGGTGAGTGCGTTGACGAGATCGCCGGTGAGATGCGCGCCGTCAGGCGACGCCAGCGGCGCGCGCTTCTCGCCCTTGAAATAGTCGTTCAGGACGAGTTCCCGATCGTCCTTCGCGATGACGAGGTCGAGCCCGGTCCGCTTGAAGTCGCCGGTGAACAGCAATTGCCCATCGTCGACGATGATCGCGCCGGGCGGAGCATGCGTGGAAACGCTGTCGACGTGCACATATCCACGGGCATAAGCGTCCGTGTTCGGCAACAGGCCGTCGAATTTCTCGACAAAGTTCACTGCGGATCACCGCACGAGAGTTAATATTGTTAAAATATCCGAATGATTATGCCTGCATATCATCGGATAAAGCTTGGCGAAACCACTCTGTGCTTGCGCAAGGTGGCCCTGTTGTGCGGTTTGACTGGATGTGACTTGGCTCACGCTGTGAAGAGCCGTGTAGTTCGGATTCGCTTGACGGTACCATAAGGTGGGATTCAAGCCAAGATACGTACTGAGCCACGTATTCGTGGTATTGATTGGCATTTCTGTACTTGCCTCTATTTCCCCTTAGCCCAGAGCGGGCATTTGACCCCAATTTCCCGGCCAAAGCTGTGACTTAGCTTACAAATCACAGCAGTCCCGTGCGCGGACCGGCCGGGTTAACCAGAGGGCAAGGATGAGTTGCAAAGCAGTGGAAAAAGGTTCGCCGCTTCCTTTCACAAACCGGTAAAGTTTTCGGGACCCCAAGCAGGCGCCCTTTAGCCTCTTCCCCTAATTCCCCACATCTTAAGTCGAATTCGAAGGGATCGTTCGCCATGCTGCCCGGCATGAAACGATCCGGTCGCGTGCGCGGTGCAATGTCCACCCGCCGAAGAGCGGACAGGGGGTGTCAGATGAGATTCTCGCTTCGCCCGCTTGCGCTGCGCGCCGTCATGCTGGGCTTCGGCCTGGCCCTGGCCGCGCCGGTTGCGGAGCTCAATGCCGCTTCGATGCTCTCGCCCGGCCCGGCGACGCTGATCAGAAAGTCGACCGAGCCGTTCGGCCTGACGACCAGCCTGCTTGCCGACGGCGGCCTGCACGACAAATGGCTCGGCGTGCAGCGCCAGCTCGCCGACGAATTGGAGCAACTGGCAGCCTGCGAGAGCGACCGCGCTGGCTGCGCGTCGCCGGCGGCGCTGCGATTCCTGGCGATCGTCGATGCCGGACGGGCGCGTCAGGGTCGCGCCCGGCTCGGCGAGATCAACCGCGCGATCAACCTTGCGATCCGTCCGGGCAGCGATCTTGCGGCCTATGGCGAGCCCGACGTCTGGGCGACGCCGCTCGCCACCTTCGCCCGCGGCAGCGGCGACTGCGAGGACTATGCGATTGCGAAACTCGTGGCGCTGCGCAGGGCCGGCGTGGCGCCGGAAGATCTGCGGATCGTCGTCCTGCATGACCTTCTCGGCGGCGAAGACCATGCGGTGCTCGCGGCGCGGCTCGACGGCCGCTGGCTGACGCTCGACAACCGCCGCATGACGATGATCGAGGACAGCGACATCAGGAGTTTTCGGCCGACCTTCGTGATCGACCAGCACGGCGTCAGCCGTTATGTCGATGCCCCGCTCGTCGCCGAGGCCGCGTGGCGGCCGGCGCGGGTGAACTAAGAGCCGGCCAAACATACCTTTCCGTCATTGCGAGCGAAGCGAAGCAATCCATCCCTCCGCGGAAAGATGGATTGCTTCGTCGCTTCGCTCCTCGCAATGACGAGTGAATCCAGATGAGCGACTGCCCGTCAGAACATCAGATTGTCCTTCACCAGCACCCAGCGGCCGCCCTTGACCTGCTGCACCTGGGTGATGGTGTTGGCGAGATGATCCGTCTTCGAGAACTTGGTCGGCGGCGAGCTGAAGATGTCGAGGAATTTGTCGCCTGACTCCAGCGAGTTCCAGCATCTTCTGGCCGGAGAGATCCTTGCCCGCCTTCTGCGCGTAGAAGGCGAAGGTCATCACCGCGTTGTAGCCGATGATCGCCTGGGTATTGGCGTCGGTGTTGAACATCTTCTTGTAGTTCACCAGCCAGTCCTTCACCTTGCCCTTGGCCGTGTCCTCGTAAGGAATCTCGAAGCCCGAGGCCGCATAGAGCCCTTCGACGGCTTCCTTGCCGAGCGCCGGCACTTCGAGCACGTTGGTCGGGGTGGCGCCGAGGAAGGTCACGTCCCAGCCGAGCTTCTTCGCCTCGTTCATCGCGCCGATGGTCTCGCGGATCACGGTGCCGAGCACGACGAGGTCGCAGCCGTCGGCCTTCATCTTGGCGACCTGCGCCGAGAAGTCGGAGGCGCCGCGCTTGTAGCTCGTGACCGAGGCCGGCTGCACCTTCATCGCGCCAAGCTGCTGGGTGAAGCCGTCGAGCACATTTTTGCCGTACTCGTCATCCTGATGCATGATGCAGGGCTTCTTGAAGTTCTTCCACTCCATCATGTATTTGAGCGCGGCGCGCGTGCTCTCGACATAGGGCAGGAGGTTGTTGAACTTCAGCCGCTCCTGCGGCTTGGCGGGATCGAACTTGAAGGTGAATTCGGCGGCCGTCAGCGGGAACAGCTGCAACACGCCCGCATCGAACAGGATGTCCTGCGCGGCGAGCACGGTCGGCGAGCCCATCGGGCCGATCATCGCGAACACCTTGTCGCGCTCGACCATCTTCTGCGAGGCCAGCACCGCCTTCTTCGGATCGTAGCCGTTGTCCTCCAGGATCATCTTGATCTTGCGGCCGTTGATGCCGCCGCCGGCGTTGATTTCCTCGACCGCCATCTTCATGCCGTTGGACACCGGAACGCCCCAGACCTTGATCGGGCCGGACAAGTCCTGATGCGTTCCGATCACGATCTCGGTCGGCGAGATGCCTTCATTGGTGACCTTGGTCTGGGCTGCGGCCGGCAGACAGGTCAGCGCCAGCGCGCTCACCGCAAGGCCCAGCGCCTTCAGCGATTTCGACATTGCAGTCTCCTCCTTACATGGCCCATGTTAAGCGAAGGGTCGGGCCTGCTCGCTCCTTCGCCAATTCGGTGTCGTCGAATCCCTTCTTTGAGCATGATCTCCGCGCAAGCGCTGCGCGCTTGTCGCGAGGGAAAACCGCTTCACACTCTCTCGGATCATGCTCTATGCCACCGCGCGTTCGCCATACATGGCGGCGATCTCGGCCGCGTAGCGCTTGTTCACGAAGCTGCGCTTCAGCTTCATGGTCGGCGTCAGCTCCTCGTCCTCGGGCGTGAGCTGGCGCTCGATCAGATAGAATTTCTTGACGGTCTCGACGCGCGCGAACTTCACGTTGACCGCCTCGACCTCGCGCTGGATCAGATCCTGGATTTCGCGGGCGCGGCACAGGCTCGCGTAATTGGTGAAGGGGATGTCGTGATCCTGGGCGTATTTCTCGACATTCTCCTGGTCGATCATGATCAGGCAGGTGAGATACGGCCGCTTGTCGCCGATCACGACCGCATCCGAGACATAGGGCGAGAATTTGAGCTGGTTCTCGATCTCGGACGGCGTGATGTTCTTGCCGCCGGAGGTGATGATGATGTCCTTCATCCGGTCGGTGATCTTGACGTAGCCTTCATTGTCGATCGTGCCGACGTCGCCGGTGTGCAGCCAGCCCTTGGCGTCGATCGTCTCGGCGGTCTTCTCCGGCTGGTTGAGATAGCCCATGAACAGGAAGTCGCCCTTGATCAGGATCTCGCCCTTCGGGCAGATCATCACCTCGCCCCAGGGCGCGGCCTTGCCGACCGAGCCGAGCTTGATGCGGTCTGCCGGCATCATGGTCGCGACGCCGCAATTCTCGGTCTGGCCGTAGACCTCGCGCATGTCGATGCCGAGCGCGAGATACCAGCGGATCAGATCCGGCGAGATCGGCGCGGCGCCGGTCAGCGCGATCCGGCAGCGGTCGAGCCCGAGCATGCGGCGGATGTTGCGGAACACCAGCCAATAGGCCGCGCGGTTGGCGAGCCGCAGCGACAAGGGTGGCGTCTCGCCCTGCAGCCGGCACTCGGTCATCCGGTTGCCGATCGCGAGCGCGCGGGCATACATCCAGTTCTGGAACGGGGTCGCATCCTTCAGCGCGATGGTGATGCCGGAATAGAACTTCTCCCAGATCCGGGGCACCGCGAGGAATGCGGTCGGCTGCACCTCGCGCAGATTGTCCGGCACCGTCTCCGGGCTCTCGGCGAAATTCATCACCGATCCCAGCGCGAGCGAGAGGTAATAGCCGCCGACCCGCTCGGCGACGTGGCAGAGCGGCAGGAACACCAGCCGCTCCTCGCTGTCGGTCGAGGGGTAGAGATCGTTGGCGTGGCGCATCTGGTGCGTCACGCCGCGGTTGGAGTGCATCGCGCCCTTGGGCAGGCCCGTGGTGCCGGAGGTGTAGACCAGGATCGCGAGATCGGCGGCGGTGCGGCTGCCGGTCATCTCGTCCCACAGCGCCGGATTGCCCCAGGCATGATTGCGCCCGAGCGACGTGAATTCCGCGAGCGACAGCACCATCGGATCGGAGAAGCCGGAGAGGCCCTCCATGTCGAACACGACGATCTTCTCCAGCGTCGGACAGCGCGACCGGCAGGTCAGCACCTTGTCGAGCTGCTCCTCGTCCTCGACGAAGATCACCCGCGTGCGGGAATCGTTGATGAGGTATTCGACCTGCGCCGCCGAATCGGTCGGATAGATGCCGGAGGAGACGCCGCCGGCGCACAGGATGCCCATGTCGGCATAGACCCATTCCGGCACCGCGTTGGCGATGATCGAGCCAACGTCGCCGGGACGGAAGCCTGTGGCATGCAGGCCGTAGGCGATGTCCTTGGAGATCTGCAGCCATTCGCGCCAGCTGGTCGGTTGCCAGATGCCGAACTTCTTCTCGCGGATCGCGGGCCTGTCGCCACGCGTTTGAACCGCGAGCAGAAAGCTCCTCGCGATCGTGTCGGCAACCGTCAGCACCGCTGGTCCTGCCATGCGCGCTCCCTCCTCTGCCGCCCGTCTCAGCGCCGGCTTGTGTTGCCGGTCTTGTTGGCGAAACAGGCCTGAAATCTAGCTCCAACTCTCGTTCAGTGCCAAACCTTCCTCGGCGCCGTTGCCGGCGCCCAGTCATTCTCAGCGCCACGTCTTCTTCTTTTTCCAGCGCCGCTCGCCGCGCGCACCGGCTTCCTTGGCGCCGAGGTAGAACTCCTGGATATCGGGTGAATTCATCAGCCGCTCGCAGGTATCGTTCATGACGACGCGGCCGATCTCCAGCACATAGCCGTAATGCGCCGTCTCCAGCGCGATCTTGGCATTCTGCTCGACCAGCAGGATCGACATGCCCTGCTCCTCATTGACGCGGCGGATGATGGTGAAGATCTCCTTCACCAGGATCGGCGACAGCCCGAGCGACGGCTCATCGAGCAGCAGCAGCGTCGGCCGATTCATCAGCGCCCGCCCGATCGCCAGCATCTGCTGCTCGCCGCCCGAAAGCTGCCCGGCCGGCTGGCCGAGCCGCTCTCTCAACCGTGGAAAATAGCCGTAGACGCGATCGAGGTCCTGCGCCACACCGTCGCGGTCCTTGCGCAGATAGGCGCCCATCATCAGGTTTTCGCGCACCGATAGGAACGGAAACACCTCGCGCCCCTCCGGCACGTGGCTCAGCCCGAGCCGCACGATCCGGTCGGCCTCCATGCGCTGGATCGGCTTGCCGAGGAATTCGATCGAGCCCTTCTGCGGGTCGAGGACGCCGGAGATCGTCTTCAGGACCGTGGTCTTGCCGGCGCCGTTGGCGCCGAGCAGCGTCACGATCCGGCCGCGCGGCACTTCGAGGCTGATGCCGCGGATCGCCATGATCGGCCCGTAATAGCTTTCGATGTTGGAGAGTTTCAGGATGATGTCCGCTGTGCTCATGGCATCATCCTCATGCGCCGAGATACGCTGCGACGACGTCGGGATGGTGCTGCACCTCGGACGGCGAGCCCATCGCCAGCACGCGGCCGTAGTTCAGCGCGATGACGCGGTCGGAGACGCGGTTGACCAGCGTCATGTCGTGCTCGACCATCAGCACGGTGATGCCGAGTTCGCTCTTCATGTCGCGGATCCAGAACGACATGTCGTCGGTCTCCTCGACATTGAGGCCGGAGGACGGCTCGTCGAGCAGAATCAGCTTCGGCTCCGAACACAGCGCCCGCGCCAACTCGATCACCTTGCGCACGCCGTAAGGCAGTCCCGAGATTAGCTTGTCGCGGTAGGGCTCGAGATCGAGGAACTCGATCACCTGCTCGACGCGGCGGCGATGCGCCTTCTCGCCGGCACGAACGCTCGGCAGGAACAATAGCTCCTGCCACAGCCGGGTGGTGGAATGGCGATGGCGGCCGACCAGGAGATTGCTCAGCACGGTCGCGTTCTCGAACAGCTCGATGTTCTGGAAGGTGCGGGCGATGCCGAGTTTCGCGATATCGTAGGCCGGCTCCTGGGTGATGTCCTGATCCTCGAAGAAGATCTTGCCGGAGGTCGGCGGATAGATCCGCGAGATCAGGTTGAAGATCGAGCTCTTGCCGGCGCCGTTGGGCCCGATGATCGAGAGGATCTCGCCCTTCTCGACCGCGAAGCTGACCGCATCGACTGCCTTGAGGCCACCGAAATGCAGCGACAGGTTCTCGGCGCGGAAATAGCTCATCTGTTCCGCTCCGATTTCACATAGATCTTCTGCCGCTTGAAGGTAGCGCGCTTGTAGAGCGGGAACAGCTGGAAGAAGAGCTTGATCTTGAGCCAGCGGCCGTAGAGTCCGAGTGGTTCAAACAGCACGAACAGCACGATGATGATGCCGTAGATCGCGCCTTTCAGTCCGTTGGCGGAGGCGAAGGCTGCGACCGCGTCCTGGATGTGGCCCGCGCGCTCGGTGCCGGCGCCGAGGGTGGCAGCAATGCCGCCGATCACGCCCGGCATATCGTCCTTCAGATAGGTCAGGAACGGATCGATCATGACCAGGAAGATCGCGCCCAGCACCGCGCCGTGCAAGCTGAACGTGCCGCCGATCAGGATCACGATGATGAACTCGATCGAGAGCTGCAGCGTGAACATCTCGGGCGAAATGAAGGACAGCTTGTGCGCGAACAGCACGCCGGCAAAGCCGGTGATCGCCGCCGAAATCGCGAACGACTTCACCTTGTAGAGCGCGACATTGATGCCCATGCTGCGCGCCGCGGTCTCGCTGTCGCGGATCGCGACGAAGGCGCGCCCGGTCGGCGAGCGCAGCAGATTGAGCGTGCCGACGATGGTCAGCACCAGCACCGCAAGGCAGAGGTAATAGAAGGTCGGGCCGTCGCGCGACACCGTGGTGCCGAGCAGCTGCATGGTCTTGACCCGCATGCCCTCATTGCCGTTGGTGACGCTTTCCCAGCGCGCCAGGATCTCCTCGACGATGAACGCAAAGGAGATCGTCGCGATCACCAGATAGATGCCCTGCAGCCGCAAGGCCGGAAATCCGACCAGCGCGCCGACCACGCCGGTCAACAGCCCCGCGGCGAGGAAGTAGACCGGGAACGGCACATTGAACTGCTGCAGATAGGCCGCGGTATAGGCGCCGATCGCAAGAAACGCGGCATGGCCGAGCGAGGCCTGTCCGGTGAAGCCGGTCAGGATCAAGAGCCCGACGCCGACGGTCGCGTAGATGCAGACGAAGACCAGCTGGCTCATCAGATAGCTCGAGAGCACATAGGGCGCGATCAGCAGCACCGCCAGCAACAGACCGTAGGAGTAGATGTAGCCCGAATGCGGGAACAGCTTGATGTCGTCTTCGTAATCGGTCTTGAAGAGAAACCGCATCCGTTGCTCCTCAGACTTTCTTCCGGACGTGAAGGCCGAACAGGCCCTCGGGCTTGAGCAGCAGCACCGCAAGCAGCACGATGTAGGGCGCGACGTCCTTCCATCCCTGCGGCAGATAGAAGCCGGCCATGCTCTCGATCACGCCGATCAGGACGCCGCCGACCACGGCGCCCGGGATCGAGCCGAAGCCGCCGAGCACCGCGGCCGGAAATGCCTTCAACCCAAGCACCAGGCCGACATTGGAATGAATGAAGGTGATCGGCGCCAGCAGCACGCCGGCGCAGGTCGCGACCGCGGCCGAGATCGCCCAGACGATCGAGACCACCCGCTTGACCGGAATGCCCATGTAATAGGCAGCCAGCATGTTCTCGGAGCTGGCGCGCATCGCGGTGCCGAGCGTGGTCCGGTTGAAGAACAGATAGAGCAGCGCGCACAAGATGATGGTCGCCGCGATCACCGACAGCTTGTCGTAGGCGAGCACCAGGCTGCCGATCCGCAGGACGCCCTGGCTGAACGGCGTCTCGATCTTGAAGTCGTCGGTGCCCCAGATCATGCCGGAGATCGAGCGCAGGAAATAGCCGAGCCCGATCGTCGCCATGATGATGGAGAATTGCGGGTAGCCGAGGATCGGCCGCACCACGAGCCGCTCGGCCAGCATGCCGAACAGCGCCATGCAGATCACCGCGCCGGCGAACCCGACCCAGTAATTCAGCCCGAGCATGCCGATGAAGGTGAAGGCGAAAAAGCCGCCCAGCATCATCAAATCGCCTTGCGCGAAATTGACGACCTCGGTTGCCTTGTAGACCAGCACGAAGCCGAGCGCGATCAGGCCGTAAACGCAGCCGAGCGCGATGCCGCTGACGAGCTGCTGAACAAAGTCCAGCATCGTTCCCTCCCCGATGCCCGGCAATTCTTATCCGATCGCTCGTTGCATCCCGCCTTCACGCCCTTGTGTCTGGAGCGCCGAAAGCCGCCTATGTCCGCCCCGATTGAGCCAAAAGGCCCGATCCCTGTCAACAAACCGCTGTTGTCGCTGTATCATCACATTTGCGGAGATTTGCCGCAGCACGGACTAATACGGATATCACCCTTGATTTGCCCCGTGCGATTCACTGCACCGAAACGGTTTTTGTCCAAGCTTTGCGCAACCGACGAGCGAAATTCCGGATCGCCACCACGCCATGACATCTGAACTGTCCGCACTCGCCGTGCGAGGGTTAACCAAGCGTTTTGACCGCCCGGCGGTCGACGCGCTCGATCTCACGATCCGTGTCGGCGAGTTCTATGCGCTGCTCGGACCGAACGGCGCCGGCAAGACTACGACGCTGCGCATGGTGGCGGGGCTATTGCGGCCCGACGCCGGCTCGGTGTCGATCCTCGGCATCGATGCGCTCGCCGATCCGGTCGCCGCCAAGCAGATCATGGCTTGGGTGTCCGACGAGCCGATGATTTACGACAAGCTGACGCCGCTGGAATATCTCGAATTCGTCGCCGGCCTGTGGGGCATCGATCCGCGCACGTCGGAGAGCTCGGCGCGCGATCTTTTGGTGTCGCTCGGGCTCGAGCCGCATCTCAACGAGCGCTGCGAAGGCTTCTCCAAGGGCATGCGCCAGAAGGTGGCGCTGGCCGGCGCGCTGGTGCACGAT
Organism: Bradyrhizobium sp. BR 1433; assembly: GCF_051547665.1. NCBI lineage: Bacteria > Pseudomonadati > Pseudomonadota > Alphaproteobacteria > Hyphomicrobiales > Nitrobacteraceae > Bradyrhizobium > Bradyrhizobium sp. BR 1433. The sequence continues at coordinate 5,643,690 of NZ_JBPUGG010000001.1, read as the reverse complement.
CCCCGCCTGATCATTCTCGACGAACCGCTGACCGGCCTCGACGCGCTGTCGGCGCGTCACGTCAAGGGACTGCTGCAGGAGCGCGTCCGCGCCGGCTGCACCGTGATCATGACGACCCACATTCTCGAAGTCGCCGAGCGGATGGCCGACCGGATCGGCGTGATCGCGGCCGGCAGGCTGATCGCCGAGGGCACGCTGGCCGAGCTGCGCGCGCAGAACGGCCGCAACGACACCACCCTCGAGGATATGTTCATCGCGCTGGTCGATACCGAAGCGGCGGCCGCGTGAGCTCGGTCGCCCACCTCACCTGGTTCGCCCGCCACGAATTCCGCCTGGCGTGGCGCGAATGGCTGGCGATGATGACCGGCGGCCGGCGCCGGCGCAATCGCGCCGTGATTGGCCTCTTGGTCTTCGCGGCGATCCTGCATCTGCCGGCTTATGCCGTGGTCAACCGCTATTCCGACTTGCGGTTTCCGCTCGACCCGTCGTCGCTGATCGTGCTGACCGCGACGATCTTCCTGGCCTGGGCGCTGATGCTCTCGCAGGCAATCGAGTCGGTGACGCGCGTGTTCTACGCCCGCGCCGATCTCGATCTGATCATGTCGTCGCCGGCAAAGCTCACCAACATCTTCTCGATCCGGATCGCCGCGATCGCGCTGACGGTGAGCAGCATGGCGCTGTTGCTGTCGACGCCGTTCATCGACGTGCTGGTCTATCTCGGCGGCCCGCGCTGGCTCGCCGGCTTCGGCGTCGTCCTTGCGATCGGGCTGTCGGCGGCAGCCGCCGCTATCGCCGTCACCGCGTTCCTGTTCCGCCTGATCGGACCGAGCCGGACGCGGCTGGTGGCGCAGGTCGTCTCCGCCGTGATCGGCGCCGGCTTCGTCATCGCGCTGCAGGTCGTGGCCGTGCTGTCCTACGGCACGCTGTCACGCTTTGCCTTTCTGACCTCGGAAACCGCGGCGCGAATTGCCCCCGCCCCCGACAGCCTGCTGTGGTGGCCGGCGCGGGCATCGCTCGGCGACCTCGAAATCATGCTGCTGCTGCTCGCCGCGGCGCTGGTGATGCTCGGCGGCGTGATGGCGCTATTCGCACCGCGGTTTGCCGATACGGTCGCCAGCGTCGCCGCCAATCCGGCTGCGGTGACGCGGGGACGCGCCCGCGCCTTCCGGGCCGGCTCGCGGCAGCAGGCGCTGCGGCGCAAGGAATTCTTGCTGCTGCGCCGCGATCCGTGGCTGCTGTCGCAGACCCTGATGCAGATGCTCTATCTGCTGCCGCCGGCGCTGATGCTGTGGCGCAGCTTCTCCGGTACGTCGACCGCGATCGTGCTGATTACGCCCGTCATCGTGATGGCCGCAGGCCAGCTCGCCGGCGGGCTCGCCTGGCTGACCATCTCCGGCGAGGACGCGCCCGATCTGGTGGCGACCGCGCCGCTGCCGCCGTCACGCGTGACCCGCGCCAAGGTCGAGGTGGTCCTGATCGCGATCGCCGCAATCTTCGCCCCGCTGGTGGCCGCGCTGGCGTTTGCCTCGCCAGGGCAGGCCGCGGTCACGGCGATCGCAATCCTCATCGCGACCGCATCCGCCGCCGCGGTCCAGCTCTGGTTCCGCGCACAGGCCAAGCGCAGCCAGTTCCGCCGGCGCCAGACCTCCTCCCGCATCGCCACTTTCGCGGAAGCCTTCTCCTCGATCGGCTGGGCCGCAACCGCGGCGCTGGCCCTGACAATCCCGACGGCCGCGCTGGTCAGCGGCATTCTGACGCTGCTGACGCTTGCCATCGCCTGGAAGATCAGCCCGCGGCGCTAGCCTTCATCACCTCCAGCACTGCGGCGGCAAATGCCTCCGGCGCTTCCTGCGGCAGATTGTGGCCGGCACGCGGAATCAGGCGATGGGCCAGGCGGCCAGTGTACTTGGCCGCGGTGCGACTGCCGTCGGTCGCGAACGTCACGCCGTCGTCGGCGCCGTCGAGCGAGATGGCAGGGACCTTGATGACAGGCAATGTGTCGAGCCGCCGCTGCAAATCCGCATATTGCGGATCCCCGTCGACAACGCCGTAGCGGTGCCGGTAACTGTGGATCACGACGTCGACATAATCAGGATTGTCGAACGCGACCGCAGTCCGCTCGAAGCAGGCGTCGTCGAACGCCCAGCTCGGCGACCATTGCGACCACAGGATTTTGGCGATGCCGCGCCGGTTGGCGGCGAGCCCCGCCCGCCCTCGCTCGAGCTGGAAGTAGTATTGATACCAAAGCGGCACTTCGCGATCGGGCGGCGCCGGCACCATCGCATGCGCGATGTCCTGGATCATGTAGCCATTGGTGCAGACGAGTCCGATGCATCGCTCCGGCCACAGCGCCGCACCGATCGATGCGGCGCGGCCGCCCCAGTCATAGCCGGCGAACACCGCGCGCTCGATGCCGAGCGCGTCGATCAGCGCCATCATGTCGGCGCCGACCGCCGCCTGCTCGCCCGAGCGTGGCGTCGCCTTGTCGCGGAAGGCCGTCGGTCCGTAGCCACGCAGATAGGGCACGATGACCCGACAACCTTGCGCCGCCAGCATGGGCGCGACGTCCACATAGGAGTGGATGTCGTAGGGGAAGCCATGCATCAGCAGCACGGCCGGCCCATCGGAAGGGCCCGCTTCGTAATAGGCGATGTTGAGCACACCGGCGTCGACATGGCGCAATGGCTCGAGCCGTTTGGTCGAAGGCGCGCGCTGCGAAGAGACGGTATCAGTCACGCAGAACTCCCTGATCTCGATCGTTTGCGCGGCATCCTAGCGTGTCCCGACCCAATAATCGCCCGGCTCGTGTTGCAGGGCGCGCCGTGGAGCGATGCACGGGCCTCATCATGACGGCGCGCCAAATGCGCGCTAGTCTTCCCGTCCGCGGATGCCGCCGCAGACGGAACAGGTCATGCTGAGATTGCTCGCCGCGCTGGTCTTGCTGGGATCATTGACCGGTCACGCTTTCGCGCAGGATGCCCGGCGCAGCGAATGCCTGGCGATGGCCAATGCGCCGCCGCGCGCCGTTCCCGTGAGCTACCGCCGCCTCGCGGCCAAGACCGCGGACAAGACCACGACCAAGTCCGACGAAGTCGCGATCACCTATGCCGGCCATTCGACCTACTATATCGACACGCCCGGCGGCATCCGGATCGCGACTGACTACAACGGCGTCTATCGGACCGGGCGGCTGCCCGACGTCGCGACCATGAACCGGGCCCACGCGACCCATTACACACTGTTTCCCGACCCCAAGATTCCCCACGTGCTGCATGGCTGGGGCGAGAACGGCCAGGCCGCGCATTACGCCGAGCGCATCGGCGACGTCTATATCCGCAACGTCACCACCGACATTCGCCGCTACTGGGGCGAAGACCCCGGCGGCGAGATGATCAAGGACGGCAATTCGATCTTCATCTTCGAGGTCGCCGGCCTCTGCATCGGCCATCTCGGCCACCTCCACGTCAAGCTCGACGACAGCCATTTCGCGGCGATCGGCCGGCTCGACATCATGATGGTGCCGATCGACGGCACCTATACGATGTCGCTCGACGGCATCTCCGAGATCACCAGGCGATTGCGCGCCGCCGTCGTGCTGCCGATGCACCGCTTCGCCACCCCGCTCGACGAGTTCATGCGCCTGATCGGCCAGCAGTTCGAGATCGATCGCCGCGGCGGCGAGCGCACTTTGCGGATTTCGCGCGATACGCTGCCGGCGACGCCGACGGTGATCATCCTGGATGGGGTGTGAGGCTCAACGGACTCATTCCTCCGCCGCCTGGCTGCGCCGGTAGTGCCGCCGCGATTTGGCAAGATTGCCGCAATCGCCCATCGAGCACCACCGCCGGTTCTGGGTACGGCTCTCGTCAACGAACAACCAACCGCAACCCCGCTCATCCTGGCACTGCTTCACCCTCAGCGCACGGGGCCCGGTCAGAAGGCTCACCGCCGACCATGCGATCGGCTTAAGCAGCGTCTCGGGCGCAACTTTCCCGGCTGTCGGCAGCCACCGCAGGGTATCGCCGACAGGTCCGAGCGCAACACCGCCCAACGCGGCTTCGAGGTATCGGTTGATATCGGCCAGCGCCGTCGGATCGATCCGGCCGCCTCCGATGCGGGCGATAAAGATCCTGTAGAGCGCCTCGCGCAGACCATGCGCCGCATTCAGAAAGGCATCGGCCTCGTGCGGTGAGGCTTTCCATCGCGCCCTGAGCTGCGCGGCGATCCGGCGATCCGCCAGTTCGGCATCGATCAGCCATTTCAGGATGGAATCCGAGGTCGCGATCCGATCCTCAACCAGGTCGCGGAGACGCCATGCGACGGTATTGACGAACTTGATGCTGAGCTCTTCCCGGGACGACGCCTCAGGCGAAGGAACGCGCGGCATGGTCCAGCAACTCCTCTGGAACGCATAACCTCTTAATGGGTTGGATTTGATAACCCATTAAGGGGTTGGAATCTAGCTCGGGAGCCTCGTATGTCCAAGCGCCTTTTGATTGTCGGCGCGTTCGCCGCCATCTATCTGCTTTGGGGTTCCACGTACTTCGCGATCGCGCTCGGCTTGAAATCGATCCCGCCGTTCCTGCTGATGGGCCTTCGCTCGCTCGGCGGCGGCCTGATCCTGATCGCGCTGAACGGGGCGGACGTCACGCGCGTTTCGCGGTGGAACTGGCTGACCGCAGCACTCTGCGGCGTGCTGTTCTTCGTCGGCTGCCATGGTGTTCTCGCTTATGCCCAGCAATCGGTTCCGTCCGGCATCGCCGCGATCATGCTGGCTACGATCCCGTTCTGGGTGTTGCTCATCGATTTCCTGTATCCGCAAACCCGGCGTCCTGCGACCATGACGCTGGCCGCATTGCTGCCCGGCCTAGCTGGTGTGGCAATCGTGGGCTGGCAATCGGCCGAACAGGGCCATTTCAGCATCCTTCCCATTCTGCTGCTGCTCGCTGCGGCGTTCTCCTGGGCGATGGGCACGGTGCTGTCGCGTCGGACTTCGGATCATGGTTCGCCAACATTGTCGTCAGGCATGCAACTGTCGATCGGCGGCGCGGTCCTGTTTGCAATCAGTCTTGCGTCCGGTGAACTGAACGGCTTCTCGCCGCGCGACGTCTCGGCGCCCTCGCTCGCGGCCGTGATCTATCTCGCCATCGCCGGCAGCGTCATCGGCTTCACGGCATTTCGCTGGCTGCTCGACAATGTGTCGACGTTCATGGTCTCGACCTACATCTTCGTCAACCCGATCATCGCCGTGCTGCTCGGCACGCTGATTCTGGGCGAGCCGTTTTCCGTCACGATGTTGTTTGGAGCGCTTCTTGTCATCGCCTCGGTCATCATCACCTGGCGCACCGAGCAGGCATCGCCGGCGTCGGCGAGGCAAGCTCAGTCGATGACATGGTCGCGACCGGCAATACGGTCGGGTTGACCGGCACGCGCAGACGTACGCATGCCTCCTCAGGCAGAGGTCAGGCAGAGGCCCGGTTTGACGCGCTCCTGCGCGGCTCGTTATCCTCTCCAAAGCCGACATCGTATCGGCGGCCGACAAGAGCAAGAACAGGGAGCATCATCCATGGCCAGCACTCTGCCCGCCTCCGCCAGCGGGCTCTATGCCAATCCGCGCGAAGACTGGCTCGCCCAATACACCGAGGAGATCATCGATCCGGCCCGTCCGATCGTCGATCCGCATCACCATCTCTGGGATCGCGGGGGCTTGCGCTATCTGATCGAGGACATGCGCGACGACATCGCGTCCGGCCACAACATCGTGGCGACCGTCTATGTCGATTGCCGGTCGATGTACCGCGCCGACGGCCCGGAGGCGTTCCGTCCGGTCGGCGAGGTCGAGTTCGCCAACGGCATCGCGGCGATGGCGGCGAGCGGCGGCTACGGCAAGGCGGCGATCTGCGCCGGCATCGTCAGCCACGTTAACCTTCTGATCGGCGATCAGGCCAAGGCGGTGCTGGAGGCGGAGATTGCCGCCGGCAACGGCCGGTTCCGCGGCATCCGCCACTCCTCGGCCTGGGATGAAGACCCCAACGTCGCGCATATGTACGCGAACCGTCCGAAGGGCATTCTGCTGGATTCCACCTTTCGTAGGGGGTTCGCCTGCCTGGCACCGCTCGGCCTCAGCTTCGATGCCTGGTTGTTCCACCCGCAGATCGGCGAGCTGACCGACCTCGCCCGCACCTTCCCCGACACTCGGATCGTGCTCGATCATTGCGGCGGGCCGGTCGGCACCGGCCGTTTCGCCGGCAAGCGCACGGAGACCTTTCCGGTCTGGCAGGCGTCGATCCAGGAGATCGCCAAATGCCCGAACGTCGTGGTCAAGCTCGGCGGGCTGGCGATGTGCCTGCTCGGCTACGACTTCCACCTCCGCCCCAGGCCGCCCTCGTCGGAGGAACTTGCTGCCGCCTGGCGGCCTTATGTCGAGACCTGCATCGAGGCGTTCGGTCCGGACCGTTGCATGTTCGAGAGCAACTTCCCACCTGATAAGGGGCAATGCAGCTACCAGGTCATCTTCAACACCTTTAAACGGCTTGCATCACAATATAGCGAAGCCGAAAAGACGGCGTTGTTCTTGAAGACGGCAAAGGATGTCTATCGGCTCGATATCGGGTAAGCTCTCGACTCATGGATGACGGCATCACCATCCGGCCGCTTCGAGAGGCTGATGCGGAAGCGGTGGTCGAACTTTACGCAAAGGCAGCCGCGGTGGAACCGCGGCTAGGCCCTGTCACGCTGCCGCAATGGGACCAGTTCCTGAAGCTGCCGCAGAACCGCGGCGGGCGCGACTTTCGCGTAGCCGAGCGCGATGGCGTGCTCGTCGGCCTCGCCGAGTCGTCGTTGCGCGACCAAGGCGCGCATCACACCCGATTCCTCAAGATCGTCGTGGCGCCCGAGATGCGCCGCCGCCGGATTGGCCTCGCGCTGTTCGACGAGGTGCTTGCGATCGACGCCGACGCCGATCTCACCGTTCAGACGCTGGTGAGCAGCGACTGGCCGGCCGGAATGGCCTTCGTGGCCGCCTTCGGCTTTGTTCATGTCGAGTCCGAGATCGGGATGAAGTGCGTCGAGCCGTTGCAGCCGGCGCGCACGCTCGCGGCCGCGCGCGCCACCATCGAGCAGGTCAGCGACGTCACCGCCTGCGCGGGCGAGGTCGCGCGCATCCATAACGCCGCCTATGCGTCGGACGCCGCCTTCCGCCTGTACTCGCGGGAAGAGATGGCGCAGGTCCTGACCGAGAGCGAAGTCTGGATCGCGTCGGAAGATGGACAGATGTCGGGCTTCTGCCTGACTGAACTGGAGCGGAACTCGATGTGGATCGAGTCGGTCGCCGTCGACCCGGTGCGGCAGGGACGCGGGCTCGGCCAGCTGCTGGTTTATCGCGTGCTGGCCGCACACGACGTATCGGTCGAGCACCCGTGCTGGCTCAACGTCTCGAGCCGCAACGCTCCCGCGCTGAAGATCTATCGCCGGCTCGGCTTCCGGCCGCAGCACGAGACCTGCCGCTTCAGCGCGCCACGCGGCGACCTGCTCGCCGCGCGGGGGCGGAGGTTTCAGTAGAGCGCGATGAGATTGGTCGGTAGCGACGGCGACGGGATTGCGCTCCCTCGCCCCGTTCTTACGGGGAGAGGGTTGGGGTGAGGGGCCTCTCCACATATTCGGTGACAGCTGCATTCGCGGAGGCGCCCCCTCACCCGGATCGCATCTGAAGATGCGATCCGACCTCTCCCCGCACGCGGGGCGAGGTGAAGAGCGTCGGCCCCCTTACGCCCACTCGCCCTTGCGGAACACCGGCACGCTGCGACCGTCGGCATGGATGCCGTCGATATCGGTGTGGGCGGAGCCGATCATCCAGTCGATATGGATCAGGCTCTTGTTGCCGCCCTGCTCGGCGATCTGCTGCGGCGTCAGCTTGTCGCCATTAACGAAGCATTTCGAGTAGCACTGGCCGAGCGCGATGTGCGAGGCGGCGTTCTCGTCGAACAGCGTGTTGAAGAACAGCAGCCCGCTCTTCGAGATCGGTGAGGAATGCGGCACCAGCGCGACCTCGCCGAGGCGGCGCGCGCCCTCGTCGGTGTCGAGCACCTTCTTCAGCACTTCCTCGCCGCGCGAGGCCTTGGCCTCGACGATGCGGCCTTCCTCGAACTTGACCGAGATATTGTCGATCAACGTGCCCTGATAGGACAGCGGCTTGGAGCTGACGACGTGGCCGCTGACGCGGCGGCAGTGCGGGGTGGTGAACACTTCCTCGGTCGGGATGTTGGCATTGCAGACGATGCCGTTCTTGGCAGTCGACGCACCGCCCTCCCATTCATGACCGTCGGCGAGGCCGATCGTGAGGTCCATGCCGGGTCCGGAATATTTCAGCGCGTGGAAGCGCTGGCCGTTCAGCCATTCGGTGCGCTCGCGGAGCTTCGCATTGTGCTGTGCCCAGGCGGCGACGGCGCCATCCTGATCGACCCGGGAGGCGGAGAAGATCGCATCGGCAAGCTTGGCCACCGCGACGTCCTCGGCATCGTCGGGGAACACCTGCTTGGCCCAGGACGTGCTCGGATAGGCGATGATGTTCCAGTTGGTGTCGAAATTGACGATCTTCTCCAGTGCCGGCTGGTAGGCGATCGAATTGGCCTTGCTGGCGCGCGCCACCTTGACCGGGTCTTCGCCCGACAGCAGCATCGGATTGTCGCCGACGATCGCAAGCCGCGCGGTGTTGGCGCCGAACGCCTTCGCCATGCCCTCATAGAGCCAGCTTGCGGCGCGATCGAAACTCGCATCGTTGGCGTAGCGGTAGCGCGCCAGCGTGAGCTCCTCGTCCGAGAAGAATGGCGTCACGAGACCCGCACCGGCCTTGTAGGCATGCTCCACCACCCGCCGCACCAGCGGCATCGCTCCGGCGGGCGCCGTGAGCAGCAGATCCTGCCCCGGCTGCAGCTGCAGGCCGACCTTGATCGCGACTTCGGCGAGCCGATCGAGCTTTACGGGATCGATCGATGCGGAAAGGTTGCGTTGATGTGCGGTCATGAAGCGCCGTGTCGTTTGAGGAACCCTCGGGATTCGTAGTCCAATTCGATCCGCATCCGCAAGGTTCCTGCCCGCCGCGCCCGATCACGCGACGGCGAGCAATTGCCTCGAATTTTACCGCTTCATTGAGGCCAGCACCCGGTCGACCATCTGCGGCGCGAGGCCGAGGTAGTTTTTCGGCGCGGTGAGGCGGTCGATCGTCGTCCGATCGATCCGGCTCGCGACGCGATCATCCGCCGCCAGTGCCTCGGCCAGCGTCAGGCCCTTGTCGTTGGCGAGACGGCAGGCGTCGTAAACCACGTCATGCGCTTCCTGCCGGCCGCCGATCGCGGGCGCGAGGCCCATCATCACGGCTTCGGCCACGATCAGCCCGCGGCTGATGTCGAGATTGTCGGCCATCCGCCGCTCGTCGACGATCAGACCGCCGAGCGCGAATCTCGCCTGGTGCAGCGCGCCCGCGGTCAGCACGAAGCTCTCCGGGATCGCCATCCATTCGGCGTGCCACGGACCGGTGGCGCGCTCGAAATCCTGCACCATCGCATCCAGCATCAGGCCGGCATGCTGGCGTACCGCCTTGGCGGCGGCGAGCATCAGTTCCGACGAGATCGGGTTGCGCTTCTGCGGCATGGTCGAGGACGCGCCGCGCCCCTTGACGAACGGCTCGTAGACCTCGGCGAACTCGGTCGACGCCATGATCATGATGTCGAGCGCGATCTTGCCGAGCGTTCCCGTGACCAGCGCGAGGAAATTCACCGCTTCCGCCAGACCGTCGCGCGCGACATGCCAGGTCGCGACGGGCACGCCGAGCCCGAGTTCCTCGCACAGCGCCCGCTGAACCCCGAATCCCTTGTCGCCGAGCGAGGCCAGCGTGCCGGCGGCGCCGGCGAACTGGCCGACCAGCACGCGCGGCTTCAGCTCCGCAAGCCGCGCGGCGTGGCGATCGAACGCGGCTAGCCAGATCGCGGTCTTGTAGCCGAACGTCACCGGCAGCGCCTGCTGCAGATGGGTGCGGCCGGCCATCGGCGTGTCGCGGTATTTTTTCGAGAGATCGGCGAGGATGCCGCGCAGCGCACCGATGTCGTCCTCGATGATCTTCAATCCATCGCGCAGTTGCAGCACGACGGCGGTGTCCATGACGTCCTGCGTGGTCGCGCCCCAATGAACGTAGCGGCCGGCCTCGCCGCACTGCTTGGCCATCTGATGCACCAGCGGCAGGATCGGGTAGCCGACGACGTCGGTCTCCTGCCGCAGCAGATCGAAATCGAGCGCGGCAACATCGGTACGTTTTGCGATCTCCGCGGCGGCTTCAGCGGGAATCACGCCGCAACGCGCTTCGGCCTTCGCCAGTGCGACCTCGACCTCGGCGTAGCGCTCGATCAGCCGCAGGTCGGAAAACACCTCGCGCATCTCGCGCGTGCCGAAGGCATCGCGAAACAATACGGAATCGAGCACGGTGGTCGAGGTCGGGAAGGCGGACATGGGCAAATCCTGTTGCCGGTCGCAGACGGCAACGTCCCTATCACGGCAAGGGCCCGTGCCCTACCCCTCCGGCGGCGCCTCGCCGAACACCTCGGCTGCAATCTTGCTGGTCTCGATCGCGGCCGGAATGCCGCAATACATCGCGACCAGCAACAGCACGTCCTGCACCTGCGCGGCGGTGCAGCCATTGGCCAGCGCGCCCTTGGCATGGACGCGGAACTCGGCCGGCTTGCTGCTCGCCGCGGTGATGCCGAGCATCACGAGGCTGCGGATCTGGTCGGACAGCCCGCTGCGCTCCCAGACGTCGCCGTAGACATAGGCGTTGATGATGTTTTGCAGCGGCGTGCCGAAATCGCCGGCAGCGGCCATCCGCTCGGCGACGTCGATCTCGCCGAACATCTTCTGGCGCCGGCGCAGTCCGCGCGCATGGAGATCGCTGATGTCCACCATCGTCGTCGGGCTCCCTGAATGGGCTATTTATACGGATAAATATGACACACCTCAACATTCCAGCGGTCCTAACGCTTGCCTTTCTGATGTATTTGTCCGTATAAATTTGCAAAAGCAGACACGGGAGGAGACCGGGATGAAGTTACGGCTGGGGCTGCTCGCAGTCCTGCTTGCGACGCTTCCCATCCTGCCGGCTTTCGCCGCGGACGATTTCCCGCAACGGCCGCTCAAGATCATCGTGCCGTTCCCGGCCGGCGCTGGCCCCGACAATGTTGCGCGGCTGGTCGGCCAGCATCTGCAGGACGCGTTGGGCCAGACCGTGCTGATCGAGAACCGCGCCGGCGCGCTCGGCAGCATCGGCGCCCAGGAGGTCGCCCGCAGCGCGCCCGACGGCTACACGCTGTTGATGGGCACCAACACCACCCATGCCAGCAACGTCGCGACGCTGAAGAGCCTGCCCTACGACCCGGTGAAGGATTTCGCACCTGTCATCCGCACCACCACCACGGCGATGGTGCTGCTGGTCAATCCGAAGCTCGCGGCCAGGGATCTGCCGCAGTTCCTCAGCTACGCCAAGGCCAATCCCAACCTGACCGCGGGCTACGGCTCCGGCGCATCGCAGATCTCGATCGCCCAGCTGCAATCGCGCGGCGGCCTGTCGCTGGTCGCGGCGTCGTATCGCGGCGTGCCGCAGGCGATGACCGACGTGATGGCGGGGGTGATCGATCTCACCTTCGGCGACTTCTCGGTCGCGATCCCGCAGATGCAGGGCGGCACCTTGCGCGGCATCGCCGTGACGTCGGCGACCCGCAACGAGCTGACGCCCGGCCTGCCCGCGCTCGCGGAAGCGATGCCGGGCTTCGAGGCCACGATCTGGTACGGCCTGTTCGCGCCCGCCGGCACGCCGGAACCCGTGGTCAGCAAGCTCTACGCCGAGTGTGCGAAGTACCTCGCGATGCCGGAGACGAGGAAGAAGCTCGCCGATGTCGGCGTGATGGTGGCGCCGCTCGCGCCGGCCGAGTTCGGCGCTTTCGTCAGGAGCGAGGTCGTGCGCTGGTCGGCGGAGGTCAAGGCGGCCGGCATCCAGCCGCAATAGAGCGAGGCGGCGTCGCATCATGGCTCGCGAGACACCCGTTGGCATGATTGGCCTGGGGCTGATGGGATCGGCGCTCTCCGCGCGGCTGATCGACGCCGGCATCGGGGTGATCGGCTTCGACATCGACGCCGCGAAGACGGATGGCCTGAGAGCCAGCGGCGCCGAGTTCGCGGCGTTCGCCGCCGACGTGGCGGCGCGCTGCCGGACCATCGTCATCGCGGTGTATGACGCGGCCCAGGTCAAGGGATTGCTGCCGGAGCTCGCCAACGCGACAGTGCCCCCGCGCATCATCTGCACCACCACCTGCGCGCCGGGCGAGATCGTGGCAATCGCCGAATTCGCCTCCCGCTCGCGCCTCGCCTTCATCGAAGCGCCGATCTCGGGGACCAGCGCCGAGGTCCGTGCGGGCACGGCCACCGCGCTGGTCGCCGGCGATGCCGACATCATCGACGCCGCCGCGACGACGCTCGATATTCTCTGCCCGCAGCGGGTCAATGTCGGCGCGATCGGCAATGCCAGCCGCACCAAGCTCGCCATCAACCTGATCCTGCAGAACAACCGCGCCGCGCTGGCCGAGGGCATCGCCTTTGCCGAAAGCCTCGGCCTCGACGGCGCGGCGTTCCTTGCGACCGCGCGGCAATCGGCGGCATATTCCAGGGTGATGGACAGCAAGGGGCCGAAGATGCTGGCGCGGGATTTCACACCGCAATCGCATATCGCGCAGACCTTGAAGGATGCCGAACTGATTCTCCAGGAGGCCGGGCGGCACGGCCTGCCCTTGCCGCTGACCTCGGTGCAGGCCGAACTGCTGCGCGCTGCGATCGTGCTGCAAGGGCCGGACAACGACAGCGCTGCGGTCATCGAGGCGATCCGGGCCGGCCGCGGCCACGGTGAGGGACAATCATGATCAACTGTGCGATCGCAGGCCTCGGTCGATGGGGCCGCGCACTGGTCGAGGCCGCGCGCAACGAGCCGCGGCTCAGGATCGTCCGCGCGGTGGAACCGGACGCCAACGGCGCCGCCAGCTTTTGCGAGGCGCACGGCCTCTCCGTCGCGGCGAGCCTGGACGATGTCCTCACCGACCCTCGCATCGATGCCGTGCTGCTGGCGACGCCGCATTCGCTGCACAAGGGCCAGGTGATCGCGGCAGCCGGCGCCGGTAAGCAGGTGTTTTGCGAGAAGCCGCTGGCGCTTCGGCGCGCCGATGCCGCAGAGATGTTCGCGGCGTGCCGCAGCGCCGGCGTGGTGCTCGCGGTCGGGCATAACCGCCGGTTCTGGCCGTCGATGCAGGCGCTGCGCGCGATCACAGCCGGCGGCGAGCTCGGCACCATCCTGCATGTCGAGGGCCACAACAGCAACGAGAACTCGCAGGCGATCACGCAGGGCTGGCGGCTGTCGCCCGAGGAATCTCCGGGCGGCGGCCTGACCGGCGCGGGGCTGCATGTGCTCGACGGCTTCGTCAGCCTGCTTGGTCCCGCGCGCCAGGTCTATGCCCGGTTGAGTGCGCGCGAGGCCGGACCGCCGCCGCTCGACACTGCAACTTTAGCGATTGAATTTGTGAATGGCGTGAGCGCAACCCTTGCGACAATTCGCGCAACACCGTTCTATTGGCGCGTGCATGTGTTCGGAACGAAGGGATCCGCCGAGGTGCTCGACGAACAGACGATGGTACTGCGGAAATCCGGCGAGGCGCCTGCGACGACGCGCTATCCGGCAATCGACACCCTCACCGCGGAACTATCGGCCTTTGCCGACGCCGTCGAAGGCAAGCAGCCGTTCCCGGTGCTCGAGGCAGACGTGCTGGCGACGCTCGCCGCGTTCGAGGCCGCGCTGCAGTCGATGCAATCGGGACATCCGGTCGTCTGCCATACGGCATACCAGTGATCCGCCATGTCTGAACAACCGGACCGAGCGCGATCGTCCCGCTACCGCGACATCGCCACCGGACTGCAGAAGGACATCCGGCTCGGCACCTACGCGGTCGGCAATCTGCTGCCGACCGAGACCGAGCTGATGGCGAGCTATCAGGCCAGCCGGCAGACCGTGCGCGAGGCGCTGCGCATCCTGATCGACCAGGGCCTGATCGTGCGCCGCGCCGGCCTCGGCTCGGTCGTGATCGCATCCGAGCCGCCGGTGCTGTTCACCCACAGCGTCAAGTCGCTCGGCGAGTGGCTGCGTTATTCCAACGAAACCTACCGCGAGGTCGTTGCGAGCAGCGACATCGTCGCCGACCGCAAGCTGGCCGGGCTCTTGAAATGCGAGCCCGGCAAGAGCTGGTTCCTGATCGAGGCGGTGCGCCGCTCCGACCAGTTCGCAGCCCCGCTCGGCTGGGCCGAGATCTACGTGCTGCGCAGGTTCGCCGATGTCGTGACCCGGCCCGACCACGGCCGCACCCCGGTGCATGAGCAGATCGCCAGGATGTACGGCCAGGTCACCGAGCGCGCGCAGATGGAAATCTTCGTGCGGGGCATGCCGGCGCCGATCGCCAGGGCGCTCGGCGTCAAGACCGGCTCGCCGGCGCTCACCGTGGTACGCCGCTACTACGGCCAGCGCGAGGAACTGTTCGAAGTCACCATCACCACGCACCCCGAGGGGCGCTACACCTACACGATGGATATGCAGCGCTCGCTGCGGCCGAAGCTCTAGCGCACCCGGGCCAGATGGGTGCTGGCAGAGGTATGTGCCGTCTGCGGGGTGCCGCTCACGCCCCAGATCGCGACCGCGATCAGCGCGGCCGCCCAGACATAAGGCACAGCATTCAACTTCTTCATTTCCGGGATCATCCCCAAAGTCTCAGCAGGACCGACTGACCTTGCGACCTAGGTTGTGAAACTCACCACCGCGGTCCTCAGCGTCTCACCGGGCAGCCGTCCTTCACAACGCTACTAAGGTTAGACCTTGTCGGTTTCAGGACGCCTTCGTGCGAATCCGGAAATGATTTCGTCGGAACCGGGCTCTCTTATCCGAATTGATGAGACGGCGGGCCGAAGGGGTCCGGCTCCATTCGAGGCAACACTTAAGAGAATTTTCTGCCCAAATTTGAATCAGACGCACAGCAAACCTTCCAAAGATGCACCCACTGAATTCTTTTTGATTGTCGCCCCGACTCCCGCCGTGCGATCAGGGCCTGTGACACCGTGATGACAAGGGCTTCTCCCGTGACTGCCGAACCGGCCAAACCGCAAGGCGACTCCCGTCGCCGCTCCAAGGAAACCCAGGACGAGGTGGCGCGGTCGCTGGAACGGGAATTGAAGCTGCTGACGGAAGAGCGCCAGGAGCGCGCGCTCCGGTTCGGCCTCGGCATTGCGGGCAAGACGCCGAAGGTGGACCAATAGGGTCGCCGCCGCGCTGAGAGCCTCGGGCGCATAGTTTCCTTAGCATTGTCGATTCGCGCGGCCGTCTGCCATGGCCGGTGTGCGTGTTGGCGTACGCCGGTCGTGATTTCCTGCGATCATGCCGCCAAGGTCGCTGCGCGGGCACGACGCCTTCTGCACTATTGCAACGACC
Organism: Bradyrhizobium sp. BR 1433; assembly: GCF_051547665.1. Taxonomy (NCBI): domain Bacteria; kingdom Pseudomonadati; phylum Pseudomonadota; class Alphaproteobacteria; order Hyphomicrobiales; family Nitrobacteraceae; genus Bradyrhizobium; species Bradyrhizobium sp. BR 1433. The sequence goes on along the minus strand of NZ_JBPUGG010000001.1, from coordinate 5,628,137 downwards.
AGTCCCAGCTACAACGTCCGCCGCGGCGTATGGGTCCCGGCCTTCGCCGGGACGACGCGAAGGAAGCCGAGCTTCACGTGCCCGAAATGGACAGGGACGCGGCCCGCGCTCGAGCTATTGCGCGCCCGGCGCTTCAGCGTCGGCCTTAACGTCGCGGCCGAAGCGATCCTTGCCGCTGAGCCGGGCCTTGCCGCCATCGAACGACAGCAGCCATCGGCGGTCGGTATCGCCGCCGACCAGACGCAGGTCGATCGCGAATGTCTGGTTGTCCTGCCACGTCCCTTTCAGCGCCATCACGCCGAGCGCCGTTGGCTGACCGAGACGATAGGCACCGTCGAGCCCGATCGGTCCCGCCAGTGTCGTCACCGGCCTCGCCGGATCCGGCGTCGCCGTTTCCAGTTCGTAGTGCGCGGGCTGATCCGTCAGATGCAGCGTCAGTGCCCGCAAATTGAAGCCATTTGCCGGGAAGCGCCAGGTCTTGCCGGAGATGGCGGCTGCCGTCTCGGGCACGGCACCAACGGCCGACGGCTTTTCGGTTGCGATATCGCGCAACGCGCCCGCGAGCTGATTGCCGCCGACGGAGTTCACCGGCAGCGCCGTGTCGGATTTGACCGCGCCCGAAATCTCGTCGGCCATTCTGCCGAACGAGCAATAGTCGCGCGCGGTCACGACCGTGACGATGTCGAGCGCGGGAAACAGCATGACGAGCTGACAGCGGTCGCCGACCGCCATGACAACCTGCCGCTGCGGCATCACCCAGAAGAAATTGGCGTAGCGCAACGATGAGTCGAACGAGGCGTGCATCTCCGTCGTCGCATGCCTGATGCGGCCGACCCAGCCGGTCGGCAGCAAGCGCTGCCCGTCCCATTCACCGTCATGCAGATAGAGCAGACCGATCCTGGCGGCGTCGCGCGGCGCGAGCTGAAGCCCGCCGCCGCCCTGCGTCAGTCCGGGACCGATGCTGTGCCAGTACGGCGCGGCTATCCCGAGCGGGCGAAACAGTTTGGTCACCGCGTAGTCCCGCGCGCTCATGCCGGTGAGATTGTTGATGATCGCAGCCAACAGCTGCGCATTGCCGGTGTTGTAATCAAACGCCTCGCCCGGCGCCTTCGCCATCGGGCGGTCGAGGATGAACTGGATCGCATCAGGGCTGCGCCCCCACTCGATCAGCGAGTCCGGTCGGCCACCCTCAACGCCTTCGGTCCAGGCCATTCCCGAGGTCATGTCCAGCATGGTCTGGACCGTGATCGCCCGCTTGCGGTCGTCGAGATTGGCGATGGTGCGATCGCCGAAGAAATCCACCATGCGATGGTCGAGGCTGTCGAGCACGCCATCCCTGAGCAGCATCGCGACCAGCGTTCCGGTCACCGCCTTGGTGACGGAATTGAACAGATGCGGGATCTCCGGCGTGTAGGGCGCATAGTAGGCGTCGAGCACGATCCGGCCGTGCCGCACGATCAGGAGGCTATCGAGACTGTGGGCCGCGCCAAAATTGACGAGCCGCGCCAGCGCGGCGGAATCCATCCCCTGCTCTTCCGGCGTCGAGGTCTGCCACTGCCAGGTCTGCCACTGCGAGGTCTGCGGTACCGGCTCGGCGGCGCCTTGCGCCCGGGCTGCGCCCGACAAAGCCGAAGCTGCAAGCACGAGCCCTGCAAGCATCGGCAGCGCCAAACGTTGAACTTGCATCGGCGTCTCATTGCGACACGGCGGAGAGCCGCACCATCCGCGATCCCTCGCTTGCTTGTCAATCGTCGCCGCGACCGCGCGCCATCAGGACGTCGGCAAAGCCGTCTAGCGCTGCCGCTGAGCGAGATAGAATCCGGCCAACACGGCGGCCAATCCGGCCGCCTGGAGCGTAGTTGGTGGCTCGCCGATCAGGAGCCATCCCAACAGCAGGGTCAGCACCGGCACGGTCGCAGGAAATACGGCTGCGCGGGCAACGCCCAGGCGCTGGATCGACACCGCGAACAGATACATCGCCGCGGGCCCGGCCAGGATGCCCTGGGCGATGGCCTGCAGCGTGTTTTCATGCAGGCCGATGGCCGCATCGCGAGCGAGCCCACCCGAGACGGCATACAGTGGAAACAGCGAGAGCGACAGCACGCTGATGACGCTGGCCACGGAGAACGCCGAGACACGCCAGCAGCGCACCAGCGTGGCGAAGCCCGCGAACATCAAGCCGGTCGCAACGAAGATCAAGTCGCCCATCACGGCGCTCGGCCCCATATGGCCGATCGACTCGCTGCCGATCACGGCAAGGCCGACGACGATGACGACAGCGCCGGCCGCCCGCGAGAGCGAGACCGATTCCTTCAGCAAAACGACCGCGAGAAACAATCCACCCAGCGTCGCGCAGGACGGCTGGATCACGCTGCCGTGCCCCAGCGGCACGAACATGAAGCCGGCATAGCTGATCAGCGACATCACCGGCCCGCCCAGCAGCATCAGCGCCATGCCGCGGCCCCAGCCGATGCCGCAGAGATCGCGGAGGCCGGCGCGCACAACGAGCGGCAGCAAGACGATGCCCGACCACAGGAAGCGATGCATCAGCAGGTCGACCGGTGTAAAACCGACCTTCAGGCCGTGTCGGGTCGCCACGAAGCCGAGCGCCCAGCACAGCGCCGCACCGAGGCCGCATGCGACCCCGAGCAGGATGGCTTTCGTATCCGGAAGAGCTGCAGCCTTGGCCATGGCCGGACGTTCGTTCATCGCGAACGACTACGTTAGTGCCGGAAGCGGATCAACCCATCGATACGCACGGCTGGTTGGCGCAAGCCTGCCAGGGTCCGCTTGGATCAAGCTTTGACGTCATTCCGCGCTACCGCGATGTCCGCTTGCTGCAAAGGGCGAGCTCGAGGGCCGGTTCACCCTAAGGGAAGCTGGCCTTTCACAGACAAGACGTGGGACTTACTTCCGCGGTTCAACCACGGTTTTTGTCGATCCGTCCGGCGCTCCCTGCATTCCCGGCGGGCTTTGACCTTGCGGGCTTTCCGGCGGCGCACCACCTGATTTTGTTTCAAGTGGCCCGGTCCAACCTTGTGGCTGCAATTGACCTTTTTCTTCCGGTGCCGAGCGCCCGGTTGCCGTGTTCACGTCCTTGTTGGGATCGGCCTGGGCTAGCGCGAATCCACACGACAACGCCCAGCCAATCGTCGTCATCAGAATGATCCTCATTCCGACCTCCCTTGGCTAATCGTACCAAACAGGCTGGACTGGCTTCGGTTCCATTTGCCGAAGGAGGCGACCAAAACCGGCGTCAAACGATACCCGCTATGGGTCCAGCAGCGGACGTTCGGATGTGGAGCATCAATCTTAAGCCGCGGGCGAGCCGCTGCGTTGAGGAAACAGCCGAGGTGCCCCCTCAGGAAGTAACCCGCAAGCCTGGAGCACGCCGTAGACTAGCGCTGCTAGAATGATGAAACCGACAATGCGATTGAGTTTGAACACCAAATCTCGAAGCTCTTCGTTGCGAAGCGCCATATTGCCCGAGATGCATCACTCGCAGCAAGAGCACCGAGGCCACGAAGATCAACGCCGCCATCATGCCGCGATGATCGAATGCTTGTACAACCGGGCCACCAACGTAAACAAAGGCCCTTCGGAAGATCAGGCGGCGCTGTAGCCGCCGTCGACCACGTGCGATGCGCCGGTCATGAACGACGCCTTGTCCGAGCACATCCAGACCACGGCTTCGGCGATTTCCTCGGGCACGCCCAGGCGACGGACCGGCACCTTGGCGATGATCTCGTCGTAGCGTTCATCCATCGTCTCCTTGGTCATCGGCGTCTTGATGTATCCGGGATTGACGCAATTCACGCGGATGCCGTCCTGGGCATATTCGATCGCAGCGGACTTGGTCAGTCCGACGACACCGTGCTTGGTCGCGACATAGTGGCCGGACGTCGCGAGGCCGATCAGGCCTGCGATCGAGGCCGTATTGACGATGGCGCCGCCACCGCCCTGTTTGAGCATTTGCGCGACCTCGTATTTCAGGCACAGGAACACGCCCATCAGATTCACCGAGAACATCTTGGCCACCGAGGCTTGCGTGAGTTCATGAATGCGCTGGCCGGGCGGCCCGACGGAGCGCCCGGCAACGCCGGCATTGTTGAACGCACAATCGATGCGCCCGAACGCCGAAACCGTGCGGGCCACCATGTTCGCGACCTCGGCCTCGTCGGTGACGTCGCCCTGGATCGCGATCGACTGGCCGCCGGCGGCATTGATCAGCGCGACCGTCTCCTCAATGCCGTCCTTCGAGAGGTCCGACACCGCCACGCGCGCGCCTTCACGCGCCATCGCGATCGCCGTCGCCCGGCCGATGCCGGAGCCGCCGCCCGTCACCAATGCAGCCTTGCCGTCCAGAATGCCTGCCATGAGAAACTCCTCTAAAGCGCGACGCGATCGAATCGAATCGTCATCGCGCTCTTTGCTCCCTGTTTGAGCATGATCTTGCCGGAAAACCGCTTCGCACTTTTCCGGATCATGCTCTAGCGCTTGCCTTCGATTGCGATCTCGACGAGGTACGGCCGCTGCGCCGCGACAGCCTTTGCGACTGCACCGGCAATGTCGTCGGCCTTCTCGACCCTGGCCGCCTCGACGCCCATGCCGGCCGCGAGATGCACGAAGTCGAGCGCGGGGCCGGTGATATCCATGTTCTGATAGGGATGCTGGGTGCCGGCCTCGAAGTTCTGCCGCCAGACGTCCACATTGTGCTTGAGGATGCGGTACTCGCGGTTGGCCAGCACCACGAACACGATCGCAAGCTTGTGGTGCGCGGCGGTCCACAGCGCCTGGATCGCGTACATCGCCGAGCCGTCGCCGGAGATCGCGACCACCGGACGATCCGGCATCGCGACCTTGACGCCGATCGCCCCGGCGAGGCCCTGGCCGATGCCGCCGCCACGACCGCCGAAATAATCGCCGAAGCCGCGATAGTCGAAGGCGCGCGCGAGATCGAGGCTCGCCGTGATGCTTTCATCGACGATGACGACATCATCGGGCAGGCCGCGACGCAATTCCGCGGTGACACGCGGCATCGCGGTCGGCTGCCGGTCCCAGCTTTTCTCGACGCGTGCGCGATAGGCCTCCTTCTCCTTCGCCTGCAATTCGGCCAGCGCGGCATTGCGGTTCTGCGCGGCCTGCCTGAAGTCCGCGCCCGCCTTTGCACGTACCGCTTCCGACAAGACACCGACGCTGACGGCGATGTCGCCGACGATGCCGGCATCGAGCCGGTTGTTGAGCGCGAGACGCTCGGCCGAGGCTTCGATCTGCAGCACGGACGCGCCGTCAGGGATGTGACCACCAGGCGCAAACCAGATGTCCTCAAAGAACGGGCCGCCGATCAGCAGCACGAGATCGGCATCACCGAGCGCCTTGCGCACCTGCCTTGCGTCGCCCGGAAGCGACTGGCGATAGCTCGGATGGCTGGTCGGGAACGGCGCGTGATGGCGGAGCCCCTCGAACCACACGGTGGCGCCGATCGCTTCCGTGAGCGCCACCAGCGCCTGCTCGCCGCCCGATCGTGCCACGTCGTCGCCGGCGATGATGGCCGGCTTCTTCGACTTCAGAAGCAGCGCGACAAGCGCTTCGATGCCGGCCGGATCGGGGCGCGTCGATCGCCACAAATTGTCCGGCGCCAGAGTATCGACCGCGGTCTCCTGTTCCATGACGTCGATCGGCAGCGACACGAACACCGGCCCCTGCGGCGCATCGGTCGCCACCTTGAACGCGCGGCGCATGATCGGCACGATCTCGTCGGCGCGCTCGATCTGCACGCTCCACTTGGTCACCGGCGCCGCCATCGCGACGAGGTCATGGCCGAGCAGCGGATTCTTCAGCCGCATTCGCGTATCCTGCTGGCCGGCCGTCACGACCACGGGCGAACCCGCCTTCAGCGCGCCGTACAGCGAGCCGATGCCGTTGCCGAGGCCGGGAGCGACGTGCAGGTTGGCGACGGTGACCCGCCCCGACGCCTGCGCGTAGAAGCTGGCGGCGCTGACCGCGACACCTTCATGCAGCGCCATGATGTATTCGAGTTGCGGAAAGGCCGGCAGGCTATCGAGCAGCGGCGTTTCGGTCGTGCCGGGATTGCCGAAGATATGGCGCACGCCGTGCGACACGAACGATTCCATCAGCACACGACGCCCGCGCATTCGCTCCCTCTCGATCGTTCTGATCCGTTTTGCGCATCATCGGCCGGGGAGCGCCCCGTGGCAACCGTGCGAGACGGCCAGCATCCGCGCGGCCGGCTGCGTCTTCCGCATGGCTTCAAGGCGCGGCCGCGCTAGCGAGGCCGCGGCCCTGCCACTTCCGCAGCCAAAGCAGCCACGAATGAAAAGGGCCACCGTTTGGGTGGCCCTTGTTGTTTATTTCTTGAGGTTGGCGGCAAACAGCTTTGCGGCTTCGGCCTTGGATTCCTGATCGGCCTTGGCGTCGTATCTGAGCGGCAGGTTGAACTTCTTGCCGAGCTCGGTGGCTTCGGGGTTGGTGAACGCGTGCACCGCGCCTGGATACTCGACGATCCGGTAATCGGCCTTCGCGGCGTCGAAATCCTTCTTCAGCGCATCGTACTGCTCGCGCTTCACGAACGGGTCGTCCGCGCCGTTCAGGATCAGGATTTTAGCCTTGACCGTGCCCGGCGCCGGTGCGGGCGTGTTGAGACCGAGCGATGCGTGAAAGCCGGCAACGGCGGCGAGATCAGCGCCGGCGCGCGCCATGTTCAGCACCACCGCGCCGCCGAAGCAGTAACCGACGGCGCCGATCCGCTGCGGATTGACCGAGGCCTGCTTGGCGAGTTGCTCGCGCGCGGCGTTGAAGCGCTGCTCCATCACCTTCGGGTTCTTCATCACCGACCCCGAGAGCGCGCCGGCATCCTTCGGGTTGTCGGCGGTTTTGGCGTCGCCGTACATATCCGCGATGAAGGCTGTGTAGCCCTGCTCCGCGAACTTCCGCGCCTCGCTATGGATATGCGGGGTGATGCCCCACCATTCGTGCACCATGACGATGCCGGGCCGCTTGCCCTGGGTCGCGTCGTCATAGACGACGAAGCCCTTCATCGTGGTCTCGCCGTCGGTATAGGTGACCGGCTCTTCCTTGACCGCTGCGTGTGCGCTCGCGACCATCGCGATGGCGCAGAGTGCTCCCACTATGTTCGTTATGATCGTTCGCATGCTGACCTCCTGCGGGTTTGGCACGACGCGACATTGGCATACCAGCGAATCCTGCGCTAGGCTTGGAAAGCGGAGCCGCTTCGCTCGCCGGCTGCGCATCATCTCCCGAGCGCGCGGGCGTCCGGCCCGCGGCCGAGCGCGCCAACATTTCTGTCGGTTGCTGATCTGTGAACGATGTTGCGTCAAGGTCAGCGCGTCGCCGTTGCTGAGCTTGTCGCGCTATCGATGAACGCAACCGGCGTGCCCTTCGCGACACCGGCCGCGACGCGCTGCGCGTCCCAGTTGGTGAGCCGGACGCAGCCGTGGGACTCCGCCTTGGAGACCTTGCCGGGATCGGGCGTGCCGTGAATGCCATAGCCTTCGCCCGAGAGGTTGATCCAGACCACACCGACCGGGTTGTTCGGACCGGGCCTGATCGTGAACGGCGTCTTCGATCTGACGCCCTTGAATGCGTATTTCGGATTGTAGCGATAGGTCGGGTTCTTGTTGATCGCCGTCACCTTGAGCGTTCCGCTCGGCGTCGGCTTATCCGCGCTGCCGACCGTCGCAGGATAGAAGCCGAGCAGCTTGCCTGCTGCATCGAACGCGCTGAGCGCCTGCCGCGTCTTGTCGACCTCGACGCGCGCGACCTGCGGCGGTTTTCCGGCATCGGCGACGTTCGCAACCGCAATGGTCTCGCCGGCCTTGTCGAACGTCTGTCCCGGATTGAGCGCCTGAAGCAGCGCCTCGCTCATGTGGAATTTTTCGGCGAGCGCTTCGCGCGGACTGGTGTAGCCCAGCGCCGGCAGGCTCTTCATGCTCTCCATCCTCTCGGGGATCCTCTTCGCGAACGGTCCCTTCACGTCGGCGTCGACGATCGTGTAGCTGACGATCGCAGGCCCCTCGCTGGCGGCTGTGAGCCCGCTCCAGAGCTCCGGCGTCACCGCCTTGTCGAAGGACAATCCATTCGCGTCGGCAAACGCCCGGAGCGCCTTCTGCGCGTTGTCGCCCAGCTTGCCGTCGATCTCGCCGGGAGAAAAATGCGCACGGTCGAGCAGGATCTCGAGCCTGGCAACGAAGGCGTTGAGCTGACCACGGTCCGGCAACTTTGCGGGCGGCGCCGCCACGTCGTTGATCGCGGCCGCATCAAGACCGGCGGCCACCGCTGGCGCGGCCGACACGAGCAAAAGTGCGATGGCAAAGCGTGCAACGGAAAACGGTCGGAACATCGTGCATCCCAACGTGATCATCTTCCGTAAAGCTACGGAAAGCGTCGAAGTTCCAATGCGAACAGCGGCCAAGTTCCGCGGCGGAACAGCTGATTTCGCGGCTTCGCCGCAATCGACCCGCTAAAAAGTCGTGATCCGAAGTGCATTTGCGCGCAACTCACATCACAATTCAGGTCTCACGAAGCAAATGCGATTTGTCATCGCGGCGCTTGCCGCGTTTCTTGTCTTGATGCTCGACTTCGATCGGTCGCCCGGCTCGATCAATGCCTCAACCCAAGCTCCGACATTCTGGCGCGACGCGACATCCGACGCCGTTCCGTTTGCCGCACGCTTTATCGAAAGCGCTGATGCCAGCGAGGCACCCGCTGCGACGGACGCGGACAAGACGCCCGCGCCTGCGGCGCAGCCGAGCGATGCCGTGGCCGAGCCGCAGATGTCCGCGATCGACAAATTCTGCCACAGCCTGAAGGACGCGGCGCAGGCGAGCGAAATCCCCGTTGCGTTCTTTGCGCGGCTGATCTGGCAGGAGAGCCGCTTTCGCTCGAACGAGATCAGCCATGCCGGTGCGCAGGGCGTTGCGCAGTTCATGCCGGAGACGGCGGCCGAAGTCGGGCTCGACGATCCCTTCGATCCGCTGCAGGCGTTGCCGGCATCCGCAAGACTGCTGCGCAAGCTGCGCGACGATTTCGGCAATCTCGGCCTGGCGGCGGCCGCCTACAATGCCGGCAGCGGCCGCGTCCAGAAATGGCTCGCCCGGCAGAGCGAGCTGCCGCGCGAGACCCGCGACTATGTCCGGATCATCACCGGCACCAAGGCGGAGGACTGGGTCGAGCATGCCGAGACGCTCGCCATCCGCATCGACTTGCCGGGCGAAGCGCCGTGCGAAGGCATAGGCGGCCTCTCGAAGGCGAAGGATGTCGCCTTCGTCGCGGCGTCGCCGGCGTCCGCGGTGACGGCGATCATCCGCAAGGCCGAGGCCGCGCGAGAGGCGGCAAGGTCGGTCGCCGGCCGCGCGCGCAAGCGGCTCGCGCTGCTGCTCAGAAAGAGCTCGCCGGGCGCGGCCCGGCTCGGCAAGGCGCGCCCGACCGTCGTCGCCGCCAAAACGAAATCCGGCAAGACCCGCGCCATTCACGTCGCCTCGCGCGCGCGTTCGTCGAGCTGAGGCCGCGTCACGACGCGTGCACCGCCGCAAGCGTGGGCCGGCGATATTTCCGCTCAGGAAACTGAGCGCACTGGTGTATGTTGCCGGTCGTTTTCAGATCGGTTTGCTTGCAATTTTCATTTCCCAGTGGGCGTTGTCATGACGTTGATCGATGGTTTGGGTTATCTGGCGTCGGCGCTTGTGTTGCTGACGTTCTGCATGAGTACGATGTTGAGCCTGCGCGCTGTCGCGATATTCAGCAATCTGGCATTCATCAGCTATGGATTGGGCGACCGGATCTACCCGGTGCTCATCCTGCATATCATTCTGCTGCCCCTGAACGTGGTGTTGCTGTTCCAGATGGTTCGGCTGCTTCGGAAAGCGAAGCGTGCTGCAGCGACGGACCTTTCTCCGAACTGGCTGCAGCCGTTCATGCAGCCGAAGCATCTCAAGGCGGGAGAAACGATCTTCCGGAAGGGCGACGACGCCGACCTGCTGTACATGGTCGTGTCCGGCGAGGTCAGGTTTCCCGAGATCGATCGCGGGGTATCGGCGGGTGAACTGTTCGGCGAGATCGGGCTGTTTTCGCTCGAGCGCCGCCGCACGCAAACCGCTCAAGCCGCGACCGATGTAGATCTGCTCTGGATCAGCGACAGCGCACTGAGGAAGCTGTGCGAGCGCAACCCGGGACTGTCGCTGTATTTCCTGCGCTTGACGGCGACGAGGATGACGGAAAACGCGGCCCGCGCGATCGGGGTCGGTGCGGCGGCGCCCAATCCGGCGTAGAGCGCGCCGCCTCGCTTGCCGGCGTTACGGCGCGGACGACGCCGCAAGGCTCGGCAGCGGCGCAAACTGCATCTCTGCAACGGCCGAGCCGGCATATGCACTGGCGATCAGGATCATGACTCGAATGGCGACGAACATGGTGCCTCCTCAGTCTTGTTGTTGGTCTCTCAATGCCAGAGACTTCTTTCCCGCCGGTGAGGAAAGCTGGTTGCCGCAACCTTGAAGGCATTGGTAAGCGGGCCGTTTACGCAAGCTTCTGTTCATGAGTTGGGAACCGTATCGGCCGATCGGCCTCGACCCTAAACGCGCGGTTCACCGTCACCGGGCATTGTCCGCCTCAATCAAGAAGGCGCAAGCACAATGCCGATTTTCAGGACGATCCTTGTTGTCGTATCGATTTTTCTTGCCGGTTTGTACGTCTACGACAGCTGCCGCAGCGATGGGCTCGCCATGCCGGTTTCGGTAAACGAAATCCTTGCGCGGCGCTGGCCGGAACCGGACGCGTTTCATCCGACGGCGGCCCCAGCGTCCGCGGCTGCCGGCACAGTGACGCCGGCCGCGCGCGTTAGGGAAACGTTTGCGATGTTCATTCCCAAGGATGCGCGACGCCATCCGATGCAGCGCAGCCTTTGACGGCCTCGAGTCAGCCCAGCGATGCGCCGGCCTTGGCGCGGCTTATTCCGAGCGTCACGATGCGCTGCAGGAGATCCGGATAGTCCAGCCCGTCATGCCCGGCGGCCGTCGCGAACTCCTGGCTCTTGGCGATCTCGGGATTGGGATTGGCCTCGATGAAATAGGGAACGCCATTGGTGGACAGGCGGAAGTCGATGCGCGCATAGCCGTCGAGCCCCAGCGTCCGGTAGATGCGCTTCGCCAGCCGTTGGATATGGGCGGATAGTTCCGGCGTGAGATCCTCGGCCGGGCCGTCGACAATCCCGACGCGCTCCTGATAGCTGGTATCGTGCTTGACCTTTTCGGTGGCGATCTGGCGCGCAGCGGGGCCGCCCATGCTGCCGAATTTCAGCTCCCACACCGGCAGCACCCGCAGCCGGTTGTTGCCGAGCACGCCGACATAGAGCTCGCGTCCCTCGATGAACTGCTCGGCGATCGCGGCCGTTCCGATCCGCTCATGGATGAAGGCGACGCGCTCGGCGAGCTTCTCGTCGGTATCGACGATCGACGCCTGCGAGATGCCGAGCGATCCATCGCTGCTCAGGCTCTTGACGATCAGCGGCAGCTCGAGACGCGGCGGCCGCTTGACCTTGCGGCGCATCGGAAACACCGCGAAGGCCGGCACCGGGATCCGGCGATGGTGCACCAGCGTCTTGGACAGATCCTTGCCGCGCGCCAGGATCAGGCCGCGCGGGTTGCACCCGGTATAGGCGATCTTCATCAGCTCGAGATAGCTTGCGATGTGCTGGTCGTACACGACGTCGTAGTGAAACTCCTCCAGCAGCGTGAACACGACGTGCGGTTTGAAGCCCTCGATCTCATCGCGCACCGGCTTGATTTCCTCCTGCACGCCGAGCGGACGAACCTCATGGCCGGCCGCGCGCAGGGTGCTGACGACGTCGTATTCCGTCTTCCACTCGTTGATCTCCCGCGCGCTGTATCCATCGCTGGAGTCGGGCGGCACACAGTCCGGGTGCATCAGCACCAGAATGCGAAGCTGTTTCATAGCGCGATCCATTTCCGGCGCGACGGGCCGAACAGCGCGTGCATGGTCTTGGCGGTCAGCAGAATGGTGAAGTTTGTCACGAGCTTCTGCTCGGGGCCGACGGCACGCAAATTGAGCTCGCGGCAGCGCGAGATCATATCATCGAGCACGGCATCGAGCGTCAACTGGTTCTCGCCCGTCCACCGCGCCACCAGCTGCCTGATCTGGGCGCGGTGCCGCCTGATGAAGGCAGCGGCCGGCGGACGCCGATAATGCCGCGGATCGGCGGAGAACAGCTTGGAGAGATCGCGGTCGTAGGTCTTCGGCGGCGTGAAGGCGTAGAACGCCTGCTTCTTCCTGTAGTGCTCGGCGAGCGTTTGCTTGAGCGTATGCAGCGGATCGACCCGCTCGCGCGTCGCGAGCTGCGGCCGCTTGCCGGCGATCTCGCCCATCAGCTCCTCAACATATTCGAGCTTCTTCAGCGCGGGCCAGCCGGCATAGCGCGTCCGCCAGTTCGAGCGCGGCCGCAGCCACACCGCGAAGGTCTCGGCGAAGTCCTCGTCCGGATGGCTCTGCGCGTACCAGAGCCGAAGGTGCTGGACATAATTGCGGCTGGCCGGATTGGGCCGGTAGTAGCGCGGGTAGTGCTGCGACGACGGGCCGAACAGCTGCTGCCAGCGCCGGCGGCGCTGCAGCTGGTAGCCGTGCTGCACGGCGTGCCCCGCCTCGTGGCGGAGAATGGCCATGCACTCGGACCACGAGGCGCCCTCGACGTCGAGCATCATCTTCTTCTCGAGCTTCATCAGGCGGGGATGGGCGAGGTAGAACGGGATCGCGATGCCGGGCACATCTGCCGGGCTGAACCATTCGCTCGAGATCCATGTGTGCGGCCGCAACCGGATGCCGCGCTCCTCGAGCTCCTCATAGAGCGTATTCACACAATCGGCGAGCCAGGTGCCCTCGACGGCAACCCTCAGGCGGTTGAGCGGTTGCGCGAGCAACTGCTCGTCCGTCAGCTTTTCCCAAGCAAATTTGCGGCGCGGCATAGGCTTCCAAAGTCTAAAACAAATCGGACTCTGGATGGTGTCATAGGTTGCCGCCGGCAACGACCGCCGGGCCTTCGCGGCGGTCCCCCGGCCAATGCCGGCATCGGGCCGGTCGCGGTCCGAGCGTCGGCGATGGACGGCGGGCAGCGCACGGAGCCAGATTCGCCGGCTCAAGGCGACCTCATCTTGTGTCCTAGGGCTTGACCCAGCGCTGCACGGCCGCGGCGGTGTCGGCCGGCCTGGTGTTGAAGCAGATGGCGGCATCGGGGGCGAGCCGGTGCACCAGATTGAGGATCGTCTCGAACAGCAAGAGCCGCTCCGGCGGCTCGCGCAGCCCGGCACCGATCACGACGCAGTCGTAGCGGCGCGCGTTGAGGGCCGCCGCCGTCACGGCTTCCGCCGTATCGCCGAGGTCGATCAGGCAGCTCTCGACGTCGTAGCCGAGCGTCCGCAGGCCCTCGATCTGCGCGTCGAGATAGCTGCGTACCAGTTCGGGCGTGAACTGCGGCATGACGGACAGATCGACGAAGGTAGGGTCGAGGCCGATCGCCAGCACGGATGGCTTCGTCATGGTGGCAGTTCCCGGTTCAAAAGAATTTTGTCCAAGCATGCCGCAGGTTTGAGTCGAAATCGCGGACACGACGACCCGAAGCTACCTTGTAGCCCGGGTGAGCGAAGCGACACCCGGGGTCGCTCGTGGCAAAGACCCGCATCTCGCTTCGCTCATGCGGGCTACATGGTTTCGCTCCGTCGAAATCGCGGAGCCGTCAGCGGCAGCCATGATCCTGCGCGGAACGCGCAGCGATCGCGGCGCGCCGCTTGAGGAACTCGCGCTCGCGCGAATTGCCGGCCAGCGCGGCGGCGGCCTCGAACGCAGCATGCGCCTCCGCGAAACGGCTCAGTCTATGCAGCAGATCGCCGCGCACGCTCGGCAGCAGATGATAGGATTTCAGCGCCGGCTCATCCGCGAGGCCGTCGACGATCGCGAGCGCGGCAAGCGGCCCCTCGGCCATGCCGATCGCAACCGCGCGGTTGAGCTCGATCACGGGTGAATCCAACAGCGCGGCGAGATCGCCGTACAGCGCGGCGATGCGGCACCAGTCGGTCGCATCAGGCGTGCCAGCCTCGGCATGGCAGGCGGCGATCGCGGCCTGCAAGGCATAGAAGCCGCCGGCGCCGCCGAGCTCGCGGGCGCGCGCCAGCGCGAGCTGCCCGCGGCGGATCTGCAGGCGATCCCACCGCGCGCGGTTCTGGTCCATCAGCAGGATCGGCTCACCGGACGCATCGGTGCGCGCCGCCATCCGCGAGGCGTTGAACTCCATCAGCGCCAGCAGGCCGTGCGCCTCCGGCTCCGATGGTGCGATCGAGGTCAGCACGCGGCCCATGCGCAGCGCCTCGTTGCAGAGCTGCGGCCGCAGCCATTCGTCGCCGCTTGCCGCGGTATAGCCCTCGTTGAAGATGAGGTAGACGACCTCGAGCACGGAGGCGAGCCGCTCGGACAGCTCCTCGCCGCGCGGCGTCTCGTAGGCAAGGCCCGACTCCGACAATGTGCGCTTGGCGCGCACGATGCGCTGGGCGATGGTCGCCTCCGCCTGCAGGAAAGCGCGCGCGATCTCCTCGGTGGTGAGGCCGCAGATCATCCGAAGCGCCAGTGCGGCGCGCGCCTCCCGCGACAGGCGCGGATGGCAGGCGGTGAAGATCAGCCGCAGCAATTCGTCACCGATATCGTCGTCGAGCGCGGCATCGAAGTCGGGCATGGTCTCCTGCTCCCGCGCCAGGTCGTGCGCGATCACGCCGTGCTTCTCGGCCAGCATGCGATTGCGGCGCAGATGGTCGAGCGCGCGGCGCTTGGCCGTCGCCATCAGCCAGGCACCGGGCTTTTCCGGCACGCCATCGGCCGGCCAATGCTCGAGCGCGGCGACCAGCGCTTCCTGGGTCAGGTCCTCGGCGAGCGGCACGTCGCGCAGCATCCGCGACAGGCTGGTGATCAGCCGCGGCTGCTCGATGCGCCACACCGCAAGAATCGTGGCCTGGATGTCGGCGGCCGTCATCGCCGCCGACCTGGATTCTCGTCTTGACGCGTTTTCTTCACGCGAACCGGCGTCCACTTCGCTTGCGAACGCCCTGTTCCCGCGGCGCATCAGGCGCAGGCGGACACATCGACCTGACAGCCACCGTCGGCGCCCGGGGTGGCGAAGGGGCGAACCTCACAGGTTCCCTCCCAACCCGGCATATGCTCCTTGTGCAGCTGCATGAACTCGACGGCGGCGGCGACCGCCTCTTCCTTGTTGCGGAGCTCGAAGATCGCGTAGCCGCCGATCATCTCCTTGGTCTCGACGAAGGGCCCGTCGACGACGTTGAGCTTGCCGTCGGTGATGCGGACCTGGGCGCCCATCGCTACCGGCAACAGCCCGCCGGTGTCGATCATGCGGCCCGCCTTGATTTCCCGCTCGGCAAGCCTGCCCATCGCCTCCATCAGAGCGGGCGTCGGCGGGCCCGGGGGCTGCGCGGAGGTGACGATATACATGAAGCGCATCGGAAAACTCCTGTTGGGCGAGACGCGGCGATGATCGCCGCAAGACCGGCTCGCTATGGGGAACGACGATCCGGGACGCGCCGGATCGACATCGGGGCGGGAATTATTTTTCGGCAGAAGCAGATCGTACCGGCCCCATCGTCGTCCCTGCTTTCGCAAGGACGACACGGAGCTTGTGGCAATCCCGTAGCCCGGGTGAGCGAAGCGATACCCGGGGAATGCATCGGCGAAATCCCGCATATCGCTTGCGCTCATGCGGGCTACGAGGCCAGCACCCGACCTACTGCTCCCGCAGCATGATCAGCGGATCGGCGCTGTCCGGGACGCGGCGCCATTGGGCGTTGTCGTCGGCCTCGAACTGCCAGGTCTGCCCCTTGGCCGACATCAGGATCATCTGGCCGTGGTCGAGCCGCCACATGGTCGGGTTGAAGGAAGCGACCGCGGGATCGCATTTGCCTTTCAGGAACACCTGGAAATTGTCGTTGCCGGCGTCGGTGTTGGTCAGCACCAGCGTGCAGATCGCCTGGCCGTTGCCGCGCACCATCGACCAGTCGCCGATCATCTGGTCCATCGATTTGGCGAGCGAGCGCGCCGCGGCAAGGTTTTGCAAGATGTAGACGCCCTCATTGGTGCGCATCCCTTCGAAAATGCCGGTCTCGACCTCGGTGAAATCGATCACGGTCTCGCCGGCGGCATTGTGCAGCCGCACGATGTCGCCGAGGCCCTTGATGCTCCAGCCGGTGATGTCCTTGGTGAAGGGCAGCGTGGCGGCACAGGCGGGCTCGAGCTCGAGCTTGAAGCCTTGCGGCGCCGTATCGCCCTTCAGCGTCACGACGCAGGTCTTGCTGCGCTCGGTGGTGGCGAGCTCCCACTGCCCGATCATGTCCTTCTTCAACGTCGTGACGTCCTGCGCCCCTGCCGGACCGCACGCGGCCAGCAGCAGACACAGCACGGCATTGAAGCGGGACAACGACATCAGCGATCCCTAACGGGCGTTTCGGCAACCGGCGTCAGCGGCGGCTTGCCGGCGAACCAGTCCTTGATGTTGTCGACCACCAGCTGGTCCATCGCGTTGCGCGTCACCACCGAGGCCGAACCGATATGCGGCAGCAGCACGACGTTCTGCATCGCCTTCAATTCGTCGGGCACGTTCGGCTCGGCCGCGAACACGTCGAGTCCGGCGGCCAGGATGGTGCCGGACTTCAGCGCCGCGACCAGCGCCGGCTCGTCGACCACCGAGCCGCGCGCGACATTGATCAGCACGCCGCGCGGACCGAGCGCCTTCAAGACGTCGGCATTGATCATCTTCGCGGTCGAGGCGCCGCCCGGCACGATGACGATCAGCGTATCGACCGCCTTCGCCATCTCGATCAGATCGGGATAGTGCTTGTAGGAGACGTCCTTGGACGGATTGCGCGAGTGATAGGACACCGGCACCCGCGAGGCTTCAAGACGGCGCCCGATCGCCTGGCCGATCCGGCCCATGCCGACGATGCCGATCTTGCGGTCGCGCAGCGAGCCGACGCTGAGCGGATAATTCTGGGTCTGCCACAGCCCGGAGCGCACATAGCGGTCGGCCTTGACGAACTCGCGCAACGTCGCGATCAACAAGCCCATCGCGACATCGGCGACCTCCTCGGTCAGCACGTCGGGCGTATTGGTGACCACAATATTGTGATCGCGCGCATAGGCGGAATCGACGTGGTCGTAGCCGACGCCGAAGCTGCCGACGATCTCGAGCTTCGGAAACATCGCCAGCGCGGTCTTGTCGGTCGCCATCGTGTGATAAGTGACGGCGATGCCGCGGATCTTGGCCATCGTATCGGGCGTCAGTCGCTCGAGGTCGCCGCGGCTCTCCGCGCGGTGCAGCACGTATTGATCGGGAAAGCCGTTTTCGAGGATTGGCCGGATCGGTCCATAGATCAACAGATCGATCTTTTCGGAAGAAATCGGGGCCATCAACTGTCCTTTCCTAACGCGCTTTCATGCCAACGTCGCAACAACAAATGCGAAACTAGCGCCAGCAACCCATAAATGACAATCCCGGCCAGCGATAGCAGCAGAAGTGCTGCGAACATGCGGGGAATATTCAGCCGGTAGCCCAATTCAGCGATCCGGAAGGCGAGGCCCGAGCCGGCGCCGGCGCTGCCCGCCGCGATCTCCGCGACCACGGCGCCGATCAGCGACAGCCCGCCGGCGATGCGCAGACCGCCGAGGATATAGGGCAGCGCCGCGGGCAGCTTCAAGAACAGCAGCGTCTGCAGCTGTGAGGCGCCATAAAGTTGAAACAATCCGGCGAGGTTGCGATCCACCGAATTGAGGCCGAGCGTCGTGTTCGACAGCACCGGAAAGAACGCCACGATCCAGGCGCAGACGATCACCGCGGTCTGCTGCTGCAGATAGATCAGGAGCAGCGGCGCGATCGCGATGACGGGCGTGACCTGCAGCACTACCGCATAGGGAAACAGTGAATATTCCAGCCATTTCGACTGGTTGAACAATAGTGCCAGCACGATGCCGCCGATTGCCGCGGCAACGAAGCCTTCGAGCGTGGTCAGCAGCGTGACGCCGAGCGATTGCGACAGCACCGGCCAGTCCGCAACCAGTGTCTTCAGCACCAACAGCGGGCTCGGCAGCACGTAAGGTTGGATGCCATAGCCGCGGACGACGGCTTCCCAAAGCAGGAGGCCAGCGGCAAACACCGCGACCGGAAGCAGAAAACGGACGAGGTCTTGCGGAGACTTCATGCGCCCACCTGCCCCGCATAGGATGGCGCCAGTGCGTTCGAGACCTCACGGCAGAACGCGGCATACTCGGCCGAGGTGCGGAACTCCTCATCGCGCGGTTCCGGCGAGGTGATGCGAAACTCCGCGCCGATGCGGCCCGGGCGGGCGGTCATCACGATCACGCGCTGCGACAGATAGACCAACTCGAACACCGAGTGCGTCACGAAGATGACGGTCTTGTGCAGGGTGCGCCACAGCGACAGCAGGTCGTTGTTGAGGCGAAACCGCGTGATCTCGTCGAGCGCCGCGAACGGCTCGTCCATCAAGAGGACATCCGGATCGGTGACCAGCGCGCGCGCCAGCGACACCCGCATCTTCATGCCGCCGGACAGTTCGCGCGGATAGGCGTCGGCGAACTCCACAAGCCCGACCTGATCCAGCGCCGCATCGATGCGCGCATCGGCGTCGGTCGCAGGCAGCCGGGCAAGCTTCAGCGGCAGGCGGACATTGTCGCGCACGGTAGCCCACGGCATCAGGGTCGGCTCCTGAAATACGAAGCCGATGCGGTGGCTGCCGCGCTGCTCCGCGCCATGATGCGAGACCTCGACCGTGCCGGCGCTTGGCGTGGCGAGACCTGCAATGAGCCGCAGCGCGGTGGACTTGCCGCAACCGGAGGGCCCGAGCAGCGAGACGAACTCGCCGCGCCTCACGTCGAGGTCGAGCGGCCCGAGTGCCCTCACGCCGCTGTCATAGGTCTTGCTGACGCCGCGCAGGCGCACAGCCGACGCTGCATCAGATCCAGACAACGCAGGCTCCGCCATCGCCCGTCCGCACCCGTCAGTTCTTCGGCCGGAGCTCGGCGCCGACCGCCTTGTTGACGAAGCGCAGCGTGTAGCCCTGGCGATAGTCGATAGCGCTCTTGACCACGCCGGCGCGCACCATCTTGTCGAAGAAGCTCGCCATCCGCTCATCGGTCATGGCGCCGATGCCGTTCTTGATGGAATCGCCGGAATCGACGATGCCGTGCTCGCGCATCTTGGCGACGCAATAGGAGAGCAGCTCGTCGTTCATGTCGGGATTGAGCTTCTTGATCATCGCATTGCCGGCCGAGTTGTCACCGTAGAGGTAGTGGTACCAGCCGACGATCGAGGCATCGACGAAGCGCTGCACGAGGTCAGGCTTCTTGTCGACCAGGTCGCGGCGGGTCTCGATCAGCGTCGAGTAGGAGTTGAAGCCGTAATCGGCGAGCAGCAGCACGTTCGGCTTGAAGCCGGCGGCTTTCTCGACCGCGAAGGGCTCCGAGGTGACGTAGCCCTGCATCGCGGTCTGCTTGTTCACGATGAAGGGCTGCGGGTTGAAGGTGTAGGGCTTCACCTTGTTCTCGTCGAAACCGTATTCGGACTTCAGCCACTGGAAGTAGCTGGTGATGCCCTCCTTCGAGATCAAAAGCGTGAGCGGCTTCAGATCCTCGATCTTTGCGACCTTGACCTCGGGATGGGTCAGGAAGACCTGGGGGTCCTTCTGGAACATGGCGGCGACAGCGACCAGCGGCACGTTGTTGGTGACGGCGTCGAAGGTCTGCAGCGAGTTCGCGCTCATGAAGAAGTCGAGCTTGCCCGCGATCAGCAGCATCCGGTTGTTCTCGTTGGGACCGCCCGGCACGATGGTGACGTCGAGGCCGTATTTCTTGTAGGTGCCGTCGGCGAGCGCCTGGAAGAAACCGCCATGCTCGCCCTCGGCGACCCAATTGGTGCCGAACGAGACTTTGTCGAGGGTCTGCGCCCGCGCCGGGGCAAGCGCCGCGGCGACGCAAAACGCGGCGGTCAGAAGGCTTGTGGTTAACGCTCGCAGCAAAAAGGCCGGGATCATGGTTGGACTCCGTCGATCATTATGGCCCATGATGGAAGGCGGAAGACGTGGACCGCGCCCGGAGACGCGAACCCGTTATGATGTTAAACAAACTAGCCTGCAAATCCATCCCGTGAAACGCTTGTATTGAAACGACCGGCTTGATGACTTCTCAGCTTCCGCCCCACGACTGGACCGCCATCCACTGGCCCGATATCGCCAGGGATACGGCCGCGCGCTGGATTGCGGTGCTGCCGCTGGCCGCGACCGAGCAGCACGGGCCGCATCTGCCGCTCGGAACCGACGTCATGATCGGCGAGGCCTATCTTTCGCGGGTGCGAGAGTTGCTGCCGACGACCATTCCCGCCACGTTCCTGCCGTTGCAGCCGGTCGGCATCTCAACCGAGCACATCGATTTTCCGGGTACTTTGACCTTGCCGACCAACGTGGCGCTGAAGAGCTGGATGGCGCTCGGCGAGAGCGTGGCGCGCGCAGGCGTCAGGAAGCTCGTGATCGTGACCAGCCATGGCGGCAATTCTGCCGCGATGCAGCTGGTGGCGCAGGATCTGCGCGCGCACCATCAGATGCTGGTGGTGACCACGAGCTGGTCGCGCTTCGGCGCGCCGGACGGGCTGTTCGACGCCGGCGAATTGCGCCACGGCATCCATGGCGGCGCGGTCGAGACGTCGATCATGCTGGCGAAATATCCGCACGCCGTGCGCAAGGAAGCGATCGCGGACTTCAAGCCGGCCAGCGTGCGGATCGAGAAGGATCATCGCTTTCTGTCGACGCAGCGGCCGGCGCCATTCGCCTGGCAGGCGCAAGACCTCAATCCGAGCGGTGCGATCGGCGATGCGACCAAGGCTTCGGCCGAGAAAGGCGAGAAGCTGATCGAGCACGGCGCGCGCGCGTTCTGCGAGCTGCTTGCCGACGTCGACAGGTTCGATCCGAGCGTATTTCGCGGCAAATGACCGCGATTGCTTCGTCCTGACAAGCGCGACGAAACAATTCGCGAAACCATATTTCCGCCCGATCTTCGAACCGGAACCGGACAGCCTCCGTCCAACGGGCATGCGGACCACACCGGCGCCGCCCACACAGGATGGAGTATTCCATGTCGATCAAGACCAAGTTCGCCGCCCTCGCCCTCACCGCGCTCGCCGTGACCGGCACCATCGCGTCCACGACGTCGCAGGCTGAAGCGAAGCCCTATGGCTGGGGCTGGGGCGTTGGCGCAGGTCTCGTCGGCGCCGCCGTTGTCGGCAGCGCGATTGCGGCCAGCGACGGCTATTACTACGGCGGCGGCTATCGGCGCTGCGGCTGGGTGCGCCAGTTCGACGCCTACGGCAATTACATCGGCCGCGTGCGCAGCTGCTACTACTGATCGACGCAATTCCTAGGGTTGCGGATCCTGTGTTCGGCACGGGTCCTCATCCACCCCGTGTCGCAACCGACCCGTCCGGTGATCCCCCGGGCGGGTCAATTCTTGAACGCAGCAATCACAGATATTTCGCGACCAGCCTGAAATCGCGCAGCACGGCGCGGCCCTTCGGCCCCGACGCCTTCAGCGTCTCCTCCAGGCTGTGACCGATGTGATCGTGGATCAGCGCCTTCTTGGCGCTCTCGATCGCGCTCTCCACCGCCTGCAATTGCTGGGCGATCTGCGCACAGGGCCGGCCCTGCTCGATCATCTCGACGATGGTGTCGAGATGGCCGTTGGCGCGCTTCAGGCGCCGGGCGATCGCAGCGTGCGGATGGTCGTCGGACATCTGTCTCTCCTATCCTCCCGGGAGGATAATCATGATCCTCCCGGAGGATAGTGGAATCGGCTTGACAGGCCATTGTCGCGGGCGTAGTGCCCGATGACCGGAACGTTCGTTCCGGGCCGGGGGTTCTATCTCCGGAGACAAGTCGATTCACGAGCCAGCACAGAAGGCACATGGGCAGTAGTAACTCAGGCGACAGTAGACCGGCGATGCCGGGACTGGTGACGCCGCAACACAGCAAGACTGATCGCGCAGATCTCGCCTGCGTGGACGGGTGGTCGCGCCCAAGCTGACCACTGCTCCTCACCGGCCTGCCGCGACCAGCGGAAAGTGGAGGTGAGCGATGTTCGAAAAGCTCGCAAAATTCCGGCAAGCAAGCCCGCGGCGCGTTGTCGAGCCGCGGCGCATGCCGCCGCCGGCCGCCGTTCATTGCAATGACAACCTGCCGGGCTTTCGCCGCCTGGCGGGCCGCCGCCGGCGTCCAACCCCGGCCTGTCATTGGGTCCTGATCGACGGCCGCCTGGAATGCCGTTGGATCGTCGACGACAGCGGCGGCGATCTCGATCAACAGCGACGCGCCGAAGCGAAGCCACGGCTGTGCGCTTAGGCCGACCGCGAGAGCGGGCGTGATAACGACGCTGCTGCCGCTCCCTCTCCCCGTTCTTACGGGGAGAGGGTTGGGGTGAGGGGCGGTCTCCGCGCACACGGTGATAGCTGAGTTCGCGGAAGCTTTCCTCACCCGGATCGCATCTGACGATGCGATCCGACCTCTCCGCACGCGGGGCGAGGTGAAGCGGCGCCCGCTGCTCGGTGGGAAGTAGTTGTCTTGGTTTAGGAGGCCGACATGGACGAAGGACCTAGTTGCCCCGTTGCGCGGCATTCAGGCGCGGCAACGGGATTCTCGATCTGCATCACATCTGGAAATGCCGCTGCTCACGGCAGCGGAGACGTGCGCGCCTGACGACGCCTGCGTCCCTCCCGCCGTGCCGAAAGGCGGCGAGGAGACGCGAAATGACCGAAAGCAAGACCACACAAACCGCCATTCTCGACAGCGCGCATGCCGGCGACATCCACGGCGCGCTCGGCAGCATCGCGCGCGACGACACCGCGCCGCGCGCGACCTTGCTGGCCCGGCTCAAGACGCTGCTGGCAATCGTCGGCCCCGGCCTGATCGTGATGGTCGGCGACAACGACGCCGGCGCGTTCGGCACCTATACCCAGGCCGGACAGAATTACGGCACCACGCTGCTGTGGACGCTGCTGCTGCTGATCCCGGTGCTCTACGTCGACCAGGAGATGGTGGTGCGGCTCGGCGCGGTCACCGGGGTCGGCCATGCGCGGCTGATCTTCGAGCGCTTCGGCAGGTTCTGGGGCGCCTTCAGCGTCATCGACCTCCTGGTATTGAACGCGCTCACCATCGTCACCGAGTTCATCGGCATCACGTTCGCGCTTCGTTATCTCGGCGTCTCGCAGTTCTGGGGCGTGCTGGCCTCGGCTGCTATCGTAATGCTGGCGGTCTCGACCGGCGACTTCCGCCGCTTCGAGCGCTTCGGCATCGTGCTGGTCGCCGGCAGCCTGCTGCTGGTGCCTGTGATTTTGATGGTGCATCCACCGATCGGGCAGATCGCGGCGGACTTCTTCGTGCCGAGGATGCCGCAAGACGCCAAGCTCAGCGAAGTGATGCTGCTGATCGTCGCCATCGTCGGTACCACGGTGGCGCCGTGGCAATTGTTCTTTCAGCAGAGCTACATCGTCGACAAGCGGATCACGCCGCGTTTCATCCGCTATGAGTGGATGGATCTGTGCATCGGCATCGTGCTGGTGGTGGTCGGCGGGGTGGCGATGATCTCGTTCTGCGCGGCGGTGTTCGCAGGAAAGCCAGAATTCGGCAATTGCACCGACGCGCTGGGGACCGCGGTCGGCCTCGAGACATATGCCGGCCGGCTGTCGGCGGTGCTGTTCGCCCTTGCGCTGCTCGACGCCTGCATCATCGGTGCTGCGGCGGTCTCCCTCGCGACCGCTTATGCGATCGGCGACGTGTTCGCGGTGAAGCACTCGCTGCACCGCAAGCCGTGGGACGCGAAGGGCTTCTACAGCGTCTATTGCGGCCTGATCGTGCTTGCGGCGGTGCTGGTGCTGACGCCGGGCACGCCGCTCGGACTATTGACCAACGCGGTGCAGACGCTGGCCGGCGTGCTGTTGCCGAGCGCGACCGTGTTCCTCCTGCTGCTGTGCAACGATCGCCACATCCTTGGGCCCTGGGTCAATTCCCTCAGGCTGAACCTGTTCACCGGCGCGGTGGTCGCGGGGCTGGTGATGCTGTCGGTGATCCTGACCGCCGCGGTGCTATTCCCCGATCTCGGCGAGACGTGGATCATCGGCATCCTCGTCGGCGGCAGCGTGCTTGCGCTCGCGATCACGGCAGCCGTCAAGTTCTACGGGACGTCGTCGCACCGCAACGCGTCCTTCCGCTTCAAGCGCAAGCCCTCGCTGGAGCCTTTTCCGTTCCGATGGAATCGGAACGGGGCTCCAAATTCCTGTTTGACGCGTTTTCTTCACGCGAACCGGTACCCACTTCGCTCGAAAACGCTCTGGTCGACCGCGACAGCTGGCGGATGCCGCCGCTCAACCGGCTGCCGCCGGCGCGGCTCAGCCCGCTGAGCCGGATCTGGATGATCGTGCTGCGCGGCTATCTCGTCGTCGCCGCCGGCCTCGTGCTGCTGCGGATCGTCCAGCTCGCCACGGTGGGGGCGTGACCGCGCTCAGTCGCGGCCGGCGATGGAGCGCGATCGTGCTGCTCAGGCTGGCGAGCGCCATCCTGCGCGGCGCGGCCACGCTCCACCGGAAACGCACAATCTCAAACGCCGGGCTGCGGACGGCGCTGTCGATGGCGCGATGTGTCGAACGGGCCGGCGCGCGGGTCGTGCTCGGCAGGGCATCGCAGCCGGCATTCATCAGGACGAAGGACGAGGACAATGGCGGCATCGATTGAACGGTCGGGTCGCGACCGGTTTGCCACCGACACGCGGCCGATCGCCGCCGATGCGGCCTGCCGCCTCGCGCTGTTACGTGACTGTCACGGTGGCGTGCAAATCGGAACGGTATTGGGCGCGCCTCAGTTGCTATTGCGAATTATTTGCAATAAGCGACAGGGGATGCTAGGTGCTGATCTGGCTTTGGATGGGACGACACAGATCGGACCGGGGACGGCGGGCGATGATTTCAAATCTCGGGTGGCAAGCGGCCACCAAATCTGCAGTGATGCCGGGCGAAACCGCCACTCGTTCGCGGAAAGCCGCGTCATGACCTGCGTCCGCCTCTTCCGGGTCCAGATCGCCGCCGGCGCAGCGCTCGGTGCGGCAACCTTCGGCGCGCCGGCGACCGCGGCCGATCTGGCGCTCAAATCTCCCGCCGCCGGGGCGGTCTACAGCTGGACCGGCTTTTACGTCGGCGCCCATGTCGGCTATGGCGACGGCACGCTGGGTCCCGGCACCAATCCGATCCTGGAACAGGGCGTGTTCTTTCCGCCCACCATCACCGGCGGGATCGGCGGCTTCCAGGTCGGATACAACAGGGAATTCGCCAACCGCTTCGTGCTCGGCATCGAGGCGGATGCGACCTTCACCGGCCCGACCGACCTGCCGCGGCGGGTGCTCGGCCCCTTCAATTCGTCGATCGACTATGTCGGCACGCTGCGCGGCCGCGCCGGCTACTCTTTCGGCACCTGGATGCCTTACGTGACCGGCGGCTTCGCCTGGGGCCACAGCCAGGTTCGGGTCAACGACGCCGCGGGCGAGGTGATCTCGGAGCCCGGCCAGTACCAGACCGGCTGGACCGTCGGCGCCGGCGCCGAATTCGCGGTGAGCGGCAATTGGACCGCCAAGGTCGAATACGACTATGTCGACCTGTCGCGCCGCACGCTCGGCCTCAATGATTTCGGCCTGCCCGGCGTCAGCATCGACCCGCGCATCCATTTGCTGAAATTCGGCCTCAACTATCAGCTCGGCAACTCGCCATGGTCAGCGACGCCGACGCGCACCGCACTGCCCGAATCGAGCGACTGGAGCGTGCACGGCCAGACGACGCTGCTGCCGCAGACCTATCCGTCCTTCCGCTCGCCCTATGCCGGCACCAACAGCCTTCCCGGCGCGGGGCAGTTGCAGCAGACCTGGACCACGACGGCGTTTCTCGGCGTGCGGCTCTGGGAAGGCGGCGAGTTCTACTTCAACCCGGAAACCGCGCAGGGCTTTGGCCTCAACGGCACGCTCGGCCTTGCCGGCTTCTCGAACGGCGAAGCGCAGAAGGCCGGCGCGCCGTTCCCGAAAATCCGGCCGCAGCGCTACTACTTCAAGCAGACCTTCGGCTTCGGCGGCGAGCAGGAGGACGTCGCCGACGGCCCCAACCAGATCGCCGGCAAGCGCGATATCGATCGCCTCACGCTGGTGGTCGGGCGCTTTGCAGTCGGCGATTTCTTCGACGGCAATTCCTACGCCAAGGACCGCGCGCCGATTTCATGAACTGGGCGATGTGGGCGTCTGCGGCCTACGACTTCCCGGCCGACCTGCCCGGTTACACCCGCGGCGCCGTGGTCGAGCTCAACCGCAAGGATTGGGCGGTGCGCGCCGGCGTGTTCCAGGTGCCGAACGCGCCGAACAGCGACGTTCTGGTGTTCAACACCGGCGGCGCGGTGGTCGAGTTCGAGGGCCGCTATTCGATCTTCGACCAGCCCGGCAAGCTGCGCGTCGGCGTGTTCGGCAACCGCGGCAACACCGGCAATTACGCCCAGGCGCTCGCGATCGAGGACGCCGATCCGGGGCTCGACATCAACGACGTGATGGCCGGCATCCGCAAGGACAATCTGAAATACGGCTTTTATCTGAACGGCGAGCAGCAGATCGCAAAGGATGTCGGCCTGTTCGGCCGCCTCAGCTGGAACGACGGCCGGACCGAGATCCTGTCGTTCACCGATGTCGACCGCAGCATCTCGGGCGGCCTGTCGATCAAGGGCAGCAGGTGGGGACGGGCGAACGACACGATCGGCATCGGCGGCGCGATCAACGGGCTGTCATCAGCGCATCGCGACTACCTTGCCGCCGGCGGCCTCGGCCTGCTGATCGGCGACGGCGCGCTGAACTACAGCCCGGAGCGGATCTTTGAGACCTACTACGCCTATCAGATGAACAAGAACCTGACGCTGACCGCGGACTATCAGTTCATCACCAACCCCGCCTACAACGCCGACCGCGGCCCGGTGCACATCTTCTCCGGCCGCATCCACGGCGAGTTCTGAGGTTCACCACATCGGACGTCGTCCCGGGCAAGCGCAGCGCGACCCGGGACCCATAACCACCGCTGATTGTCGTTAGAGCGAGCTGAGGCGACAGCGAATCCAACCACACGATCCTGTGGTTATGGGTCCCGGCTTTCGCCGGGACGACAGCGAGTTTGCATCGCCAGCGCGCGTAGCCCGGATGAAGCGCAGCGAAATCCGGGGCGCTCGATCCGCGCGCGAAAAAACCGGATTGCGCTCCGCTCCATCCGGACTACGAACTCTTCTGGCAATGGGCTGAATTGGTTCGGGCAGCGAACGCCCTCTCCCCACTCAGATATATGTAGACCCCCCGGGCTTGCCGCAAGCCCGGGGTCCTCCCGTAGAACGCGCGCCCAATCGAACGGAGGAGTGCGGGATGCGGAAACATGCTGTCGTGATTGCCGGCGGAGGTCCGACCGGGCTGATGCTGGCGGGCGAGTTGGCGCTGGCGGGAATAGATGTTGCGATTGTCGAGCGGCGCGCGAGGGAGGACCTGATCGGCGCGCGGGCCGGCGGCCTGCACGCGCGCACCATCGAGGTGCTCGATCAGCGCGGCATCGGCGACCGCTTCGTCGCGCTGGGAACGCGCCATCCGGCGGTGCCGTTCCACTCGCATCTGGTTCCGCTTGAGATCACCGACTTTCCGACCCGGCGCAATTTCACGCTGGGGCTGCGGCAGAACCATATCGAGCGCCTGCTCGGCGAATGGGTCGGCGAACTGGCGGTGCCGATTATCCGCGCGCGCGACGTGACCGGCTTCACGCAGGACGACGCCGGCGTCGACGTCGAACTGTCGGATGGCCAATTGCTCCGGGCACAGTATCTCGTCGGCTGCGACGGTGGCCGGAGCCTCGTCCGCAAAGCGGCCGGCATCGAATTCGCCGGATGGGATCCGACCACGAGCTGGCTGATCGCCGAGGCCGAGATGTCGGGCGAGCCGGAATGGGGCTTTCGCCAGCACGACACCGGCACCTCGGCGATCGGCAAGGCGGAAGATGGCGGGCGGGTGCGGCTGGTGCTGACCGAGCGGCAACTCGGCACCGACCGGGAGCCGACCTTGCGCGACGTCAGCGAGGCACTGGTCGCCGCGTACGGCACCGATTTCGGCATCCACAGTCCGGTCTGGATCTCGCGCTTCACCGACATGACCCGGCAGGCCGTGACCTACCGCAAACAGCGCGTGCTGCTGGCCGGCGATGCCGCCCATGTGCATCCGCCGATGGGCGGCCAGGGCCTCAATATCGGCGTGCAGGACGCGGTGAACCTGGGCTGGAAGCTGGCCCGGGTGGTCAAGCAGATCGCGCCGGACAGCCTGCTCGACACCTACCAAGCCGAACGGCATCCGGTGGCGGCCCGCGTGCTGCGCAACACCATGGCGCATGTCGCGCTCAACCGCACCGATCCACGCACCAGGGCGCTGAACGAGATCGTCTCCGACCTGCTGCGCATGGACGAGCCGCGCAGATGCTTTGCCGCGATGATGTCCGGCCTCGATCTTCACTACGATCTTGGCGACGGCCATCCGCTGCTCGGACGCCGGATGCCCGATCTCGATCTGGTCACCGCCAACGGCCCGATGAAGGTCTTCGCGCTGCTGCACCGGGCGCGGCCGGTTCTGCTGAATTTCGGCGCGCCCGGCGGCATCGCCATCGCGGGATGGACCGACCGGGTTCAGCTGGTCGATGCCGAGTATCGCGGCGCATGGGAGCTTCCCGCGCACGGCACGGTTTCGGCCCCGACCGCGGTGCTGGTGCGGCCCGATGGCTACGTGGCGTGGGTCGGCGAGCGAACGCAGGCCGGGCTAACCGAGGCGCTGACCAAATGGTTCGGCGCGTCCGCTGGTACGCAATGAGCGTAGATAGGGTAACGGGCCGGCCACCCCTACCCCGCCGGCTGAAACGAATCTGCGCGCGCCATCGCCCAGGCGTCGCGGAAGCGGCGGTCCTTGGTGCCTTCGAGCAGCTCGCCGGGGCGCAGCGTCGGATAGAGCTCGGCGAAGGAAGAGACCTCGGTGGTCGAACTCCGCTGCGAGAAGTGGATCGGGCGCAGCTCCTTGGTGTGCTCGAGGCCGGCGGCGGCGAGCAGCTCGGTCAGCGCATGCAGGGTCGAGTGGTGGTAGTTGTACACGCGGTCGATCTTGTCGGGCACGTAGAGCGCGCGGTTGCGGATCGGGTCCTGCGAGGTGACGCCGGTCGGGCAGCGATCGGTGTGGCAGCTCAGGGACTGGATGCAGCCGAGCGCGAACATGAAGCCGCGCGCCGAATTGCACCAGTCGGCCCCGATCGCCATCGCGCGCGCCATGTCGAACGCGGTCGCTATCTTGCCGGAGGCACCGATCTTGATGCGATCGCGCGCGCCGATGCCGATCAGCGCGTTGTGGACGAAATTGACGCCCTCGCGCATCGGCATGCCGAGATGGTCCATGAACTCGAGCGGCGCGGCGCCGGTGCCGCCTTCATTGCCGTCGACCACGATGAAGTCGGGATAGAGCCCGCTCTCGTGCATCGCCTTGCAGATCGCCAGGAATTCCAGGGATGGCCGATGCACATCTTGAAGCCGGCCGGCTTGCCGCCGGACAGCTGGCGCATCCGGGCGACGAATTCCATCATCTGCAGCGGCGTCGAGAACGCCTTGTGATAGGCCGGCGAGATGCAGTCCTCGCCCATCGGTACGCCCCGGATCTTGGAAATCTCCTCGGAAACCTTCGCCGCCGGCAGCACGCCGCCATGGCCGGGCTTGGCGCCCTGGCTGATCTTGAGCTCGACCATCTTGATCTGGTCGTCACCCGCGACGCGCGCGAACTCGTCGGGATTGAAGGTGCCGTCACGGTTGCGACAGCCAAAATAGCCGGAGCCGATCTCCCAGATGATGTCGCCCCCCATCTCGCGGTGATAAGGGCTGACGCCGCCCTCACCGGTGTCGTGGGCGAAGCCGCCCTTCTTGGCGCCGGCATTGAGCGCCCGCACCGCGTTCGGGCTCAGCGCGCCAAAGCTCATCGCCGAGATATTGAAGACCGAGGCCGAATACGGCTTGGTGCAGTCGGGGCCGCCGACGGTGATGCGGAATTTCTGGTCGGCCCTCGGCTTCGGCGCCACCGAGTGGTGCATCCACTCATAGCCCTCGCGATAGACGTCCTCCTGGGTGCCGAATGGCCGCTTGTCGAGCACCATCTTGGCACGCTGATAGACCACCGCGCGGGTGTCGCGCGAGAACGGCATGCCGTCCTTCTCGCTCTCGAAGAAATATTGCCGCACCTCCGGGCGGATTTCCTCGAGCAGGAAGCGGACATGCGCCGAGATCGGGTAGTTGCGCAGCACCGCGTGGTTCTTCTGGGTGAGGTCGCGAATGCCGAGCAATGTCAACGCGCCGAAGATGACCAGCGGGATCAGGACGATCTTGAAGACCTTGTGATCGAAAATTCCAACCAGCAGCAGGAGCGCGGTGACGACGGCGCAGATGGTCAGCACGATGAAGCGCGGCGAGAACGGAAGCAGCACTGTATCCATGAAATTCCTCCGGTCTGCCCAAATGACCTGTCGGCCGCGAGCCTAATCCAACTCGCGGAACAAGTGCACTACGGTTATACGGCCGAGCAGTCACAGATGTGACAACCGCCCGAATGGGCGGGTGCGGATACCGGTCAAACTAAAACGAAATCGACTTTTGCACTGCAACGAAGGGGAGCGCATGCGATAACCTGCCGTCGCAGGGCGCGCTGCCAAAATATCGAAAACAACCCCATGCAAAGGAGCCGGCGACGTGCCGGCGCTCGACCAGGCACCTTGACACGTCGGGCAAATCAGCGGCATTATTCTATTATCCCGAAATAGTGATGTAAATCTGCGGCTCCTCCAACCCGTCATCCCTGCCTGGTGCGCAATTGCGCACGGGAGCAGGGACCCATACGCCGCGGCAGACCTTCATCGATCACGCCGATCGAGACACCTTCATCGCCAAATTCGTCCACGACTACAATCGAACCAGGCTCAAATGCCTCCGCTACCAGGCCCCAATGCGGGCCCTCGCCAATCATACGGGACCAAACACTTTCGCAGGGACGACGATGGGGATGGTTCTCGATTCGAGGCGTCGCACCACGCGGTGTCATCACCCGCGCATGTGAGTGCGCTTGCAGAGGAGATGAGGAGAGAGCACCGTTCGCCTAATGCTCGTGCGGCTGCAATTCGTGCGGGATGTGGCCAGGCTTCAGGCCGTCGCCGTCGAGCCAGGCGTTGGTGGTGTCGACTGCCCGGGTGATGTGATCGGCAGTCCGGGAGAAATCGTAGGGCGAGCCGACCAGCGGGCAGAGCGGCGGTACCACGAAGTACTCGACATCGGGCCCGATGTTCTCGAGCTCGTTGACGAGCTGCCGCGCGATCAGGAGCGTCAGCGCGTGCAGGGCATTGGCGAGCGCGCCGACCGGCGGCGCCTGGTTGGCGCAGGCATGCCCGGTCGGCAGCACGATCAGGCGTTTGGCACCGTGCCTGACCGCAACGCGGACCGGCGTGTTGCTGGAGATCGCGCCATCGGCCAGGAAACGATCGCGGTAGTGCACCGGCGTGAACGCGCCGGAATCGCGGTCGACGCGACGATCGCCTCCGCTGTCGAACCTTCCGACAGCACCACGCTGTCGCCGCTGATGATGTCTGTGGTGACGATGTGGATCGGGATCCGCGCGTCCTCGAGATTGCGGAACGGGATGTTATCGTCGATCAGCTTGCGGACGCCGTCATGCGGGATCAGGAAGTCACGCCGCCACAGGAAGCTCACCAGCGTCCGCCAGGTCACCGGAAACACGTCCTGACGGCTGAGGCCGCGCCAGATCTCGGCCAACCGCGCGACGCCCGAGACCGTCGGGTCGCCGGCGTAGAACGCGCCGTTCAGTGCGCCGACGCTGGAGCCGACCACCATGTCGGCAACCACGCCATGCGCGGCCAGCGCCTGCAGCATACCGACCTGGATCGCGCCAAAGCTGCCGCCGCCGGCAAACACAAAGGCGGTTTTCGGTGCATCCGGATCGGTGATGGACAAGGTTCTGCTCCCAGATCGCCGCGTTCGCGCAAAGGCCGCGCGGCGTTGGGGGCGTTATAGCAGCGTGGCAATGGTGCGCACTACAAACACCATCGTCGTCCCGGCCTAGTCTAGTGAGCAATTGCGCACGGGGCCGGGGCCCATAACCACAAATGCAAACCGCTGAAGCCCGGTGGGGCCTCAGCCTTCGTCCGATCAGCAACGGTGGTTATGGGTCCCGGGTCGCGCTTCGCTTGCCCGGGACGACACCGGTTAACGCTCGACGAACGCCTTCTCGATCACGAAGTGACCGGGGGTGTTGCCGCTGCCTTCCTTGAAGCCACGCGTCTCGAACAGCTGCTTCAGCTCTTCCAGCATCGCCGGGCTGCCGCACATCATGATGCGGTCGGTCTCGATGTCGAGCGGGCCCTGATGCAGATCGGTGAACAGCTGGTTGGTCGTGATCAGATCGGTGATGCGGCCGCGGTTGCGGAACGGCTCGCGCGTCACGGTCGGATAGTCGGAGAGCTTCTCGGACAGCAGCGGCCCGAACAGCTCGTCGTCGCGCAGCTTGGCGACCAGCTCCTCGCCATAGGCGAGCTCCGAGACCTGACGGCAGCCATGCACCAGCAGGATCTGATCGTAGCGATCATAGACCTCGGGGTCCTTGATCAGGCTGGCGAACGGCGCGAGGCCGGTGCCGGTCGACAGCAGCATCAGCCGCTTGCCGGGAATCAGGTTGTCGGTGATCAGCGTGCCGGTCGCCTTGCGGCCGACCAGGATCGTGTCGCCCTCGCGGATCTTCTGCAGCTTGGAGGTGAGCGGGCCGTCCTGCACCTTGATCGAGAAGAACTCGAGCTCTTCCTCGTGATTGGCGCTCGCCATCGAATAGGCGCGCAGCAGCGGCCTGCCGTCGACCTCGAGGCCGATCATGGCAAACTGCCCGTTCTGGAAGCGGAAACCGGAATCGCGGGTCGCCCGGAAGCTGAAAAGCGTATCGGTCCAGTGCTGAACGGAAAGAACTTTCTCTCGATAGAACGCGCTCATGGGTTTTCGTTTTCTCGACTGACCAGAATTAGAATAGTTTGATTTCTAGACGGCTCGCGACGGCGCGGAAGTGGCCGAAATCACTGAAGATCTCGCGTGTCCATTGCGCCAATGCAGGAGATAGTCAAGATCAACTGGCGCGCAATTGCGATGTCAGAATGGCAGTCGTTCGATTTCACGCAGAGGTTCAACCGCGTCATCGTTAACACGTGGTACTGCAGGTAATTTACTTGCTGAGATCGGCATCGATCTGGCAATTAATTGCTACGAAAACCGCGGTGAAGGGAAAATGATCTCGTGGTCCTGATCAGCCAGCAAATCCTCCTGGAAACCATCAAAAAATATTGTTTGGCGCACGCGATTGCCGTCGAGGTGCGGTCCGGCGGCTGGCTGGTCACCATGACCAAGGGCAACGCGCGGCGGCTCGCGATCGGCTACGACGTCGGGCTGAACAGCGCGGTCGCGCATCAGGTCGCCAACGACAAATCGGCCTGCGCGGACGTGCTGGCATCGGCCGGCGTCCCCGTCATTCCGCATACGCTGTTTTTGGGCGCGAAGCTCAGCAAGCACATCCCGGGATCGGACTCGCTGGACGCGATGCAGCGTCTGCTCGAGCAGCATCCGCAGGGGCTCGTCGTCAAACCCAATGAGGGGACCTCCGGCGAGCTCGTGTTCCGCGTGACGACGCGGGCGCAATTGGAGGCCGCGGTCGCACGCATCCTCGCCGTGCATCCGAGCCTTGCGATCTCGCCTTACGTCGAGATCAAGGACGAGGTGCGCGTGGTGCTGCTCGATGATCGCGCGCTGATCGTCTACGGCAAGACACGGCCGTCGGTCGTTGGCGACGGCGTCCGTTCCCTGCGCGCGCTGGCGCAGGCGACCGCGACGGCCGAGCAACTCAAGACCATCACCGAGGATTTCGATGCCGCCACGCTCGACGCCGTTCCGCCCGCCGGCGAACGGCTCCTGCTGAACTGGCGGCACAACCTCGATGCCGGCGCGGAGCCCGGGCTGCTCGCCGATGGCGCGACGCGCCGAGACCTGCGTCGGGCTCGCGATCAGGGCCGCGCAGGCCGTCGGCATCCGCTTCGCCTCGATCGACGTCGTGCGCACGGATGGCGCGTGGAAAATCCTCGAGGTGAACTCCGGGGTGAAGATGGAAGCGCTGGGGCGCCGGCATCCGGCGCTGGTCGAGGCGGCGTATTCGGCGGCGCTGGACGAAGTGTTCGCGTAGCGTTTCCCTGCCCGACGACGCGGGCTCGCCGGCGCCATCCTGCACTGTGAGCGCCCGATCAGTCTTGCGGGTGCTCCTTTTCATAGGCGGCGACGATCAATTCCGATTGCTCGACCTGTGCCATGAGACGGTCGATCTCGGCTTGCGTCTCCGGAAACACGTCAGCCCCCGCCGTATTTCCGGATTGCAATTCCGCGATCAGTTCCCGGTTCTTCGCAATCTGCTCCCGGTGCCAATCGATTTCGGGATCGTCTTGCATGGGCCACCCGTCGGCGAGATCTACGACGCCAGCTCTCGCAGCAGCATGGGTGGATAAACCGGCTTCTCGAAAAACTTGACGCCCTCAGGCAGCGCGCTGTCCGGGGGCCGGCCCGAGATGACCATAACGCGCACGCCCGGGTCGCAATCGACGGCCAAGCGTGCAAGCTCGACGCCATCCATTTTGCCCGTGAGCTTGATGTCCGTGACCACCAGCGACGGATGACGCATCTTGATGGCCAGCGCTGCCGTCTCGGCGTCTTCGCACTGGATGACGTCGAAATGGCCTTCTTCCAACAACAGCGCAATCATGTCGCGCTGGATCGTGTCGTCTTCGACCACAATCGCTATTTGACGAATTGGTCTCGCGTAAGCCATGGCGACCTCCGAACGATCAACCAGAGTTAATGATCGAGGACGCTGATGGTTCTGGTTCCCGCTTCATGAGGGACTGTTCCGGCAGACCTTTGCAAGTTCCGTGCGGAACAACTTTGCAGGTTTCAGCGTCATCGATGGGCGACAAGCCGGACGAGCCGAATGGTTCGGGCCTGAGCAAGGGAATTCTTGCGAGATAGTGCCAGGAGGCAGAGCTCATGAAGAACGTTGTGCAGTCGGATCAGGATCCTTGCGAACCCCACGGGACTGACGTGACGGCCGGCGCGACAGGCTATGCGTCCTCTCGACGATTGATCGAGGATCAGGCGCTTAAACGACCCGCGGTCGCCAAGCGGCCCAGGATGCAGCACGAGACGACCGATCCGCTCCGCGCTCGCCTGCCGCACGACGTCATTTCCGAAATGGAAGCAGAGCTGAAGCAACAGGTCGACCGAATCGTCGCCGAACGACATTAGCCGGTGAAGCGACGAGTTCGCAGACCGCAACAGCCGAATCTTGCCTGCCGATGATGCTCCAGAGATCGCGGCGCGTGGACACTCGAAGGAAGATCCCGCCGGATCGACGGAGCTTTGATGGGAGCGATTCTTGGGCGCGCGGTTTTCCAGGTCATGGTTGTTCTGGCGGCGGTCGGCATCGTTGCCCTCGCATGCATGGCGGTTCGCGGCGGCTGACGCGGGGGCGGCGGTGCAGCCGGCACCGAAGTTCTGACCGTCATTTTGATCGATTCAGCGCCTTGCTCATCCCGCGCAAGGGAGTACGCTTCCGTGCATTGATTGATCCGGAAACAGATTATGCGCAAACTTCTTTTGAGCTTCGTCGCACTCGCGGCGTTCGCCGCCGCCTTCAATCCTCCGGCCGCCAACGCGGTGTTTTGGCGCGGCGTCACGGCGCCGACGAATATCGACATCCACGGCTACCCGATCATCAAGGAGCCGCCTCCGAGCACATGCCAGTTGATTCATGTGAACGGATACTGGGTCCGGCAGTGCCTGGATTTGTCGCGGCGCTATTGGCGGTGAACGGCGCGCACCGGGCTTTCCGACCTCTCCCGCAAGGGGAGAGGCCTAAATTCGCGGCTAGTTCGACCCGCCCGGCGAATCGTCGAGCGCCTTGAAGGCCTCTTCGAGCTGCGGTGACAGCGCGACGTTGAGCTTCTCGCCGGTCGGCAGCCGGGCGACGAACCATTTGTTGTAGAGCGGGACGATGTCGCGGTTCGAGGCCAGCCTGCGGAACGCGCGCTCGACTACGTCCTTCATCTGCGGCTCGCCCTTGCGGTACATGATGCCGTAGGGATCGTAGGACAGGTAGTCGCCGGTGACGCGGAATTTGTCCTGCGACTTGTGCCGCGCGATCAGGCCGTGGAGCAGGATGTCGTCGGTCGCGAACGCATCCGCCTTGCCGTCCACCAGCATCTGGTAGGACTGCTCGTGGTCGGGGGCGGTGACGATGTTGAGGCCGAGCTTTTGCTTGGCGTCGACATTGTGCATCGCCTGCTCGTTGGTGGTGCCCTTGGTCACCACCACCGTCTTGCCCTTCAGGTCGGCGACCTGGGTGACGCCGGAGGCCTTCGGCACCATCAGCTTGGTGCCGGCCACGAACATCAGCGGCGAGAATGCGACCTGCTTGCCGCGCTCGGCATTCGCCGTGGTCGATCCGCATTCAAGGTCGATCTTCTTGTCGACGACCGCCGGAATGCGGTCGTCGGAGGTGACCTTGACGTAGTCGACCTTGAGATTGGCGTCGTCGACCTCGGTCCCGATCTCCTCGACGATCGCATCGCACAGCTCGAGGCTGTAGCCGATCGGCCGGTTGGAGTGATCGAGGAACGAGAACGGCGGCGAGCTTTCGCGATAGCCGATCCGCACCGTGTGCGTGGCCTTGATGTTGGCGAGCGTGGGGCTGAGCCCCTCGCCCGCCGGCTGTGCGGACGCCGGTGCGGCGAGCAGGCTTGCCGCCAGCAGACACGCTGACAGCAGGCATGTCGACCGTAGAGGCGCCTCAGCCCGTATCGGCCTCCAGCGGGCGCGATGCATGCATGCCTCCCGTCAATGGCCGGCCATCACGGCGCCGGGCACCGCATCCTGCGGCACCGCGTCGTCTGGCCCGAGCTCGTGCTCGGGCTTCAACTCACCCTCCCACTTCGCGACCACGGCGGTCGCCAGCGAGTTGCCGATCACGTTGGTGGCGCTGCGGCCCATGTCGAGGAAGGTGTCGATGCCCATGATCATCAGCAGGCCCGCCTCGGGGATGTTGAACTGCGCCAGCGTCGAGGCGATCACCACCAGCGACGCGCGCGGCACGCCGGCGACGCCCTTGGAGGTGATCATCAGCGTCGCCAGCATCGCGAGCTGCGTGCCGAGCGACATCTCGATATGGTAGGTCTGCGCGATGAAGATGCTCGCGAAGGTGCAGTACATCATCGTGCCGTCGAGGTTGAAGGAATAGCCGAGCGGCAGCACGAAGGCCGAGATGCGCGAGGAGGCGCCGAACCTGTTCAGCCCCTCCAGCGTCTTCGGATAGGCCGCCTCCGACGAGGCGGTCGAGAACGCGATCATCAGCGGCTCGCGGATCAGCCGCAAAAGATGGCTGTAGCGCGGCCCGATCACGATGAACCCGACGACGACCAGGATGCCCCACAGGATCAGGAGCGAGAGATAAATCCGCCCATGAAGACGATGAGCTTCCAGAGCACGCCGAGGCCGTTCTTCGAGACGGTCGCCATGATCGCGGCCCACACCGCGAGCGGCGCGAACAGCATCACATAGCCGGTGACCTTGAGCATGATGTGCGCGAGGTCGTCGATCAGGCTCATGATCGGCTTGGCCCGTTCAGGCATCGCACCGAGCGCGACCGCGAAGAACACCGCGAACACGACGATCTGCAGAATCTCGTTCTGCGCCATCGCGTCCGCGATCGAGGTCGGGATCAGATGGGTGAGGAATTTTTCGATCGAGAACGCCGACACCGGCAGCCCGGTCGACTGCGCCTTGTCGGGCAGCGTGCCGGGGAAGTTGGCGCCGGGCTGCAGCAGGTTGACCATCACGAGGCCGAGCAGCAGCGAGACGAAGGAGGCGGAGACGAACCAGCCCATGGTCTTGGCAAAGATGCGGCCGAGCTTGGCGCCGCTTCCCATATGGGCGATGCCGCCGACGAGGGTCGCGAAAACCAGCGGCGCGATGATCATCTTGATCAGACGCAGGAACAGCATCGCGATCAGGTTGACGTCTGCTGCGATCTCGGCACGGCTGTCAGGAAAGTAGTTGAAGACAATCGTCCCCATAGCGATGCCAAGGACCATCGCAATCAGGATATATTGCGTAAACCTGCTGGACATTCTCTTACCCCCGTAAGTTCCCGGCGGAGGGCAAGTGTGGCAGATTTACGCAGCTACGCAACACGCTTCGCGTCCAACGGGACTTTGCCGAAACGTTCCCGTTGTGGAATGCCAGCGCGCGGACTAGCGTTCATGCAGCGCACAATCTGTGCAAGGCGCTGCGCGCGTCGCAGTCAATTTGCATGCGAAACGACCAACGCCAAGGGAAGGCAAAGGGGGAAACACCGCCAATGAACGACACCGTCAATCGCCAGATCCTGCTTGTCGAAAAGCCGACCGGCAAGCTTCGCCCCGAGCATTTTCGTCTGACCACGGGGACGATCCCCACGCCGAAGGACGGCGAGGCGCTGGTGCGGACGCGCTACATCTCGCTCGATGCCGCCAACCCGCCTGGATGCACGGCGCCACTTACCGCGCTGCGGTGGAAGCCAACACCGTGATGGCCGGCGGCAGCATCGCGGAGGTGATCTCGTCGAAGGATTCTAGCCTGAAGCCCGGCGACATCGTGTTCGGCGACACCGGCTGGCAGGATTATGCCGCAGTACCCGCCAAGCATCTGGCGAAGATGCCGAAGCTCGAGCCGATGACGCATCTGCTCAGCGTCTACGGCGTTGCCGGCCTGACCGCCTATTTCGGCCTGCTCCATGTCGGCAAGCCCAGGGAAGGCGAGACCGTGGTGGTGTCGGCGGCCGCGGGCTCGGTCGGCTCGATCGTCGGCCAGATCGCTGGGATCAAGGGCTGCCGCGTCGTCGGCATCGCCGGCGGCAAGGACAAGTGCCATTGGCTGACCAGCGAGCTCGGCTTCGACGCCGCGGTCGACTACAAGGACGGCGCCACCTACAAGGCGCTGCGCGCGGCGGCGCCCAAGGGCATCGACGTCTATTTCGACAATGTCGGCGGCGACATTCTGGAAGCCTGCCTGGCGCAGATGAACAATCGCGGCCGCATCGCCTGCTGCGGCGCGATCTCGCAATATGACGGCGTCCCCTCCGCGCACGGCCCGCGCGGCGTGCCCGGCCTGATCGTGGTGAAGCGGCTGATCATGCAGGGCTTCATCGTGATGGACTACATGGACCAGCGCGACGCCGCACTCGCCGACCTGCAGTCGCTGGGTCGCCTCGGGCAAGCTCAAGGTGCAGGAGGACGTGATCGACGGCCTCGAGAACACGCCGCAGGCGCTGATCGGCCTGCTCGCCGGCGAAAATCGCGGCAAGCGCATGGTGAAGGTGTAGCGGTCTTTCTTACCTCTCCCCGCTTGCGGGGAGAGGTCGGATCGCATCGCAAGATGCGATCCGGGCGAGGGGGTACAGGTCTCGCAACTCGCACCGCCTAGCCGAGAGAGCCCCTCACCCCACCCTCTAAGAGGGTGCTTCGCTCGTCTCGACCCCGCAAGAGCGGAGCGAGGGAGTCAATGCGCCGTGCCCGACGCCTGCGGTGCGGCTTGCGGCGTCGTCTTGCCCTTCTTCGCCTTGCGCCAGTTCTCGAAACTCTGCACCACGACGAAGAACGCCGGCACGAACAGCACGGCGAGGCAGGTCGAGGCGATCATGCCGGAGAACACGGTGATGCCGATCGACTTGCGGGCGTTGGCGCCGGCGCCGGTCGCGATCACCAGCGGCAGCACGCCGAGGATGAAGGCAAACGACGTCATCAGGATCGGCCGGAATCTCGCGCGTGCCGCGTCGATCGCCGCATCGAGCACCGACCGTCCGTCGCGCAGATGACGTTCCAGTGCGACCTCGACGATCAGGATCGCGTTCTTGGCCGACAGCGCGATCAACAGGATGGTGCCGATCTGGGTGTAGAGGTTGTTCTCGATATTCAGGCTCAGCAGCACCAGCGTCGGGCCGAGCAGCGACAGCGGCACGGCGAGGATCACCGAGATCGGCGCGTACCAGCTCTCATATTGCCCGGCGAGCACGAGATAGACCAGGAGCAGCGCCAGCGCGAACACGTAGTAGATCTGGCTGCCGACCTCCTTCTCCTGGTACGACATCGCCGTCCACTCGAAGCCCGAGCCGGGTGGCAGCGTCTTTGCCGCGATCTCTTCCATCAACGCCATCGACTGGCCGGACGAGTAACCCTGCGCCGGCAGTCCGATGATGGAGGCGGACGGATAGAGGTTGTAGAGGCTGATCAGCGACGGTCCGATCGAGGGCGTGATCTTGGCGACCGTTCCGAGCGGGATCATGTCGCCATTGCTGTTGCGCACCATCATGTTCTCGATGTCGCGCAGGCTCAGGCGGTACTGTGCCTCGGCCTGGGTATAGACCTGGAAGGTGCGGCCGAACTTGGTGAACTGGTTGACGTAGCTGGCGCCGAGATAGGACGACAGCGCCGCGAAGATCTGGTCGGGAGTGACGTGCAGGGTCTGCGTCTTGATGCGATCGACGTCGACGTCGAACTGCGGCACCATCGAGCGGAACGACGACTGGACCCGCTGCAGCGCGCTCTGGGTCTGTGCATTGGCCGCGATCGCCCCCGTGACCGCCTGCAGCTTGCCGTAGTCGGCATTGCCGTCGCGCAGCTCGACCTGCATGGCAAAGCCGGCGGCGTTGCCGATGCCCTGGATCGGCGGCGGCGGGATCACCAGGATGCGCGCCTCCGGGATCACCGCGAGCTTGTCGTTGAGCCCGTAGACCAGCGAGCGCAGATCCTCGCCCGGCCCGCGCGCGCTCCAGTCCTTCAGGATCAGATAGGCGACGCCGGCATTGGCGAGGCTCGAGGAATTATCCAGCGCCGAGATGCCGGAGATGCTGATCACCTGGTCGACGCCGGGGGTCTTGCCGGCGATCGTGGTGACCTCGTCGAGCACGTGCTGGGTGCGGTCGAGGGCCGCGCCGTCGGGCAATTGCACCGCGGCGAGCAGATAGCCCTGGTCCTCGATCGGAATGAAGCCGGTCGGCACCCGCGACAGGCCGTAGCCGGCAAGCCCGATGATGACAAGCGCAACGGCGACCGAGGTCTTGGCATGCCCGGCGATGCCGCTGACCAGCCGAGTGTAGCCGCGCTCCAGCCGGTCATAGACCGCGTTGAAGCCGCGATAGAAGAAATTGCGCTGCTCGGGCGGTGCGGGAGGACGCAGCCATAGCGCGCACTGTGTCGGCTTCAGCGTCGCGGCGTTGACGGCGCTGAGCAGCGCGGTGGCGGCGATCACCAGCGCGAACTGCGCGTACATCCGTCCGGTCAGCCCGGGCAGGAACGCCGCCGGCAGGAACACCGAGATCAAGACCAGCGTGATGCCGACGATCGGCGCGAACAACTCGTCCATCGCCTTGATCGCGGCGTCGTGGCCCGACATGCCGCGCTCGATATTGTGCGCCGCGCCCTCGACCACGACGATGGCGTCGTCGACCACGATGCCGATCGCCAGCACGATCGCAAACAGCGTCGACAGGTTGATGGTGAAGCCGAGCGCGGCCATCGCCGCGAACGCGCCGATGATCGTGACCGGCACGGTGGTCGCCGGCACCAGCATCGCCCGCCAGTCCTGCAGGAAGACCAGGATCACGACCAGCACCAGCAGGCCGGCCTCGAACAGGGTCTTGTAGACCTCCTCGATCG
This sequence comes from Bradyrhizobium sp. BR 1433, assembly GCF_051547665.1. Classification (NCBI taxonomy): domain Bacteria; kingdom Pseudomonadati; phylum Pseudomonadota; class Alphaproteobacteria; order Hyphomicrobiales; family Nitrobacteraceae; genus Bradyrhizobium; species Bradyrhizobium sp. BR 1433. Next base: position 5,586,097 of record NZ_JBPUGG010000001.1, on the reverse strand, counting down.
AGGCGTTGACGAACTTGGTGGTGTCGAACGGCGTGTCGTATTTGATGTCCTGCGGGAACTGCCTGGCGAGCTCCGCCATCTTCTTCTCGACGGCCTTCTCGACCTGCAAGGCATTGGCGCCAGGCGACTGGAACACGCCGATGCCGGTCGCGGGCTTCTGGTTCAGCGAAAAGATCTGGCTGTAGGTTTGCGCGCCGAGCTCGACCCAGCCGACGTCGCGGACTCGGGTAACGTCGCCGACATTGCCTGTCTTGACGATGATGTCCTCGAACTGGCTCTTGTCGTCGAGCCGGCCGTTGACGTTCAGCGTGTACTGGAACGCCTGACCCGCCGGCGTCGGCGGCGCGCCGACCTGGCCGGCGGTGACCTGCTGGCTCTGCTGCTGGATCGCCTGGATGACGTCCTGCGGCACCAGCGCGCGCACTTGCAGCTTGTTCGGATCGAGCCAGACCCGCATCGAATATTGCCCGGCGCCGAACACCGTGACGTTGCCGACGCCCGGCAGGCGCGACAGCTCGTCCCTGATGTTGATGGTGGCGTAGTTCGACAGGAACAGGCTGTCATAGGTTTTGTTCGGCGAGGTCAGCGTCACGAACAGCAGGATCGAGGTCGACTTCTTCTGGACCGTGACGCCCTGGTTCTGCACCGAGGTCGGCAGCTGCGACAGCGCGCTGGAGACACGGTTCTGCACCAGCACCTGCGCGAAATTGAGATCGGTGCCGATCTTGAAGGTCACCGTCAGCGTATAGGTGCCGTCGGCGCCGCTGTAGGACTGCATGTACAGCATGTCCTCGACGCCGTTGACCTGCTGCTCGATCGGCAGCGCCACGGTGTCGACCACCGTCTTGGCCGAGGCGCCGGGATAGCGCGTCGTCACCTGCACCGTCGGCGGCACCACGTCGGGATATTGCGCGACCGCGAGGTTGTACAACGCCACGCCGCCGATCAGGATCATCAGGATCGCGATGACGTTGGAAAGGACCGGGCGCTCGATGAAGAATTTCGAGATCATGGCGCGTTCGTCCTATTTGGCGGCTGCCGGCGCCGCGTCGGCCTTCTGCACCTGCGGATCGACCTTCTGCCCGGGGATCGCGCGCAGCAATCCGGCGGTCACGATGCGGTCATCCGGCTTCAGGCCGCTCTCGATGACGCGCAGCCCCTCATCGAGCGGGCCGGTCGTCACCTTGCGTTGCTCGACCACATTCTCGGCATTGACGACCAGCACGTAGCGGCCGGCCTGGTCGCTGCCGATCGCGACGTCGGGCACCAGCAGCGCCTTGTCCTGCTTGTCGAACGGCACGCGAACGCGGACATAGAAGCCGGGCAGCAAGGTCCGGTCCGGATTTGGGAACACGCCGCGGACCGCGAGCGTGCCGGTCGACTGATTGAGGGTCGGCGAGATGTAATCAAGCTTGCCCTTGTGCGGAAAGCCGGTCTCGGTCTGCAGGCCGACCTCGACCGGCAACTGCCTGAGCTCGTTGACCGTCAGGCCACGACGGCGCGCTTCATCCCGCACGCGCTGCACGTCCTGTTCGTTGACGTTGAAGTTCACATAGATCGGATCGAGCTGCACGATGGTGGCAAGCTGCGTCGGCGACGCCGCGCCGACCAGTTCGCCGACCGAGACCAGGTGATTGCTGACGATGCCGTCGAACGGCGCGGCCACGTTGGTGTAGCCGTAGTTGACCGCCGCGATCCTGGTGTTCACCTGGGCCTGCTGCAGGCTGGCCTGGGCGTTGTCCCGGGTGGACGTCGAGGTATCAAGGGTCGCCTGCGAGACCGCCTGCCGCTGCACCAGATCGGTCTGCCGCTTGAAGTCGAGCTCGGCCTGCTTCAGCGTCGCCTGCGCGCCGACCTCTGCGGCCTGCGCCTGTTCCAGCTTCAGCTTGTAGGTCTCCGGCTCGATCGTGAACAGCGTGGTCCCCGCCTTCACGAAGGAGCCGTCCTGATAGTTGATCGCCTGCAGGAAGCCCTGCACGCGCGCGACGAGATCGACGGTCTGGATCGGCGCGGTGTTTCCGGTGGCGTCCAGATAACGCGTGATGGCGCGCTGCACCGGCGGCGCAACCTCGACCTTGGGCGGCGGCGGCGCGACAAAACTGTTTTGCTCGCAGGCACTTAAACTGACGAAGGCCGATACGATAAACGCGATGCGCGCAAGCGGTGCATTTCGCAGCCGCACAAAACTGCTCCGACCGAAATGTGCCGACGCGTGCGCATGCCTCATTTCCGAGCCTCGATTCAAATGACTAAATTTAAAGATCTCGTGACGGGCAAAAAATCCGCCTGCTTCATCCATAGCAACAATCCGCTTGCGGCGGAACTCGAAAGCGAAAATGATGTCGCTCGCCGAGGTTGTTACAACAAGACTTTTTCAGAACTCAGTTCAGTTGAGCCGGAGACATCCGGCGCGACCAGAGGATTTATTCAGATGATCAATGCGTTGACACGAGCAACGAAGCTGTCCGCATGGCTTGCGCTTGCAGCATTCATGAGCACCGCACCGGCCTTGTCGCAGGCGCCGACCCAGGCGCAGCGCGACGCCATCAAGTCGCAATGCCGCAACGACTACATCGCCCATTGCTCAAGCGTACCACCGGGCGGCGAAGCCTCGCTGCAATGTCTGCAGAAGAACATGGCAAGCCTCGGACCGGGCTGCGCCAGCGCGGTGAAGGCCGTCGAAGCGCCGGCCGCCGCACCGAAGGCAGACTCCACGCCCGCGGCGGCCAAGACCGAAGCGGCTCCCGCGGCAACCGCCAAACCTGCCACCGAAGCCGCCACATCGAAGGCGGCCGGGACGCCATCCAATGCGCAGATCTCCGCGATCCGCAGCGCATGCCGGTCGGATTATCCCAAGGTTTGCGCGGGCGTGCCGACCGGTGGCGCGGCGGCGCTGCAGTGTCTTGAAAGAGCAAGGGCAAGCTTTCGCCGGCCTGCGAGAAGGCCGTCGCCACCGCTGGTGGCGGTGCCGCCGCGCCGGCCGCGGCCGCTGCAGCGACGGCAGCACCAGCCGCCGCGCCGGCCGTGATCGCGTTGCGGCCGCTGCGGCCGCGCGAAGAGCTGCTCGTGCTGCGCTCGGCCTGCGGCGCCGACGTCCGCTCGATCTGTGGCGGCGTCCAGCCGGGCGGCGGGCGGATCGTGCAGTGCCTTGCGACCAATGCCGGCTCGCTGTCGCCGGCGTGCCGCGACGTGCTGGCGCCGTTCGCGGCGCGGTAATCCTGTTGTCACGCGATCGACTGGAAAAGGGAGCGAACAATGCTGCGTATCGTCCTGACCGCCGCGCTGCTTTGCGGCGCAACCGCCGTCTACGCCCAGGAGCTGACCACAGCGCAACGCGACGCCTGCATGGGCGACTACGAGAAGTTCTGCAAAAGCGTGACGCCCGGCGGCGGCCGCATCATCGCCTGTCTTGCCAAGCAGAGCGACAAGCTGGCGCCCGCCTGCAAGAAGGTGCTGGCGGAAGCGGAAAAGAAATAGCCGCGCAGGCGGTGAGACGACATTTGCCCGGCGATTTGCCGGGCACGGAGCCGTAGCACCTTGTTGCCACCGACAGGCCAACCATGCCTCACCCGGGAGAGGGAATTTTCATGCGTTCAATATTGCTGATCGCCGCGGCCCTGCTGTCCTTTGCCGCGACGATGACCTTTGAGTCCTCCGATGCCAACGCGGTCGTTTGCGCGCGCGGCGTCTATCGCGCCGGCTGCGCCGGCCCCAACGGCGCGGTCGTCGCCCGCAAACCCGTCGCCGCCGGCTGCCGCTGGGTATGGGTCGACGGGGTCAAGGCCCGCCGCTGCTACTGAACCCTTCGGCGCCACGCGGCTGAGTCGCCGCACGCATTTTCCCTCTGGCGTTCCCGCCGGAGGGCGATTAGTCTGGACCCAAATTGTAAGTACACTGTCAATCTGGGAGGCAGACGTTGCGGATCGCCGTGATCGGCGGAGGGCCCGGCGGGCTCTATTTCGCCTATCTGTGGAAGAAGCGTCATCCCGACGCCGAGATCGACCTGTTCGAGCAGAACGCGGCCGGCGCCACCTGGGGCTTCGGCGTGGTGTTCTCCGAACAGGCGCTGGACTTCCTGCGCGCCGACGACCCCGAGACGGTCGACGCCATCGCCCCGCTTATGGAGAGCTGGAAGAACATCACCCTCAATCTGCGCGGCGAGAGCGTCGAGATCGACGGCGTCGGGTTCTCCTCGATCGGCCGGCTGGCGCTGCTGACGATCCTGCAGGAGCGCGTCCGCAGCACAGGCGTCACGCCGCGCTTCGACACCGTGGTGCAATCGGTCGATGAGCTCAGGGGTTACGACCTGATCGTCGCCGCCGACGGGCTGAATTCAATGGTCCGCCGCGGCTATGAGTCCGCCTTCGGCGCGTCGATCTCGCATTCCTCAAACAAGTTCGCCTGGTACGGCACCACGAAAACCTTCTCGACGCTGTCGCAGACCTTTGTGGCCACCGAGCGCGGCAGCTTCAACGCCCATCACTATCGCTATGCGAAGGACATGAGCACCTTCCTGGTCGAGTGCGATGCGGCGACCTGGGCGGCCTACGGCTTCGCCGACAAGAGCATCGAGGAGTCGCAGGCGATCTGCGAAGACGTATTCGCCGCGACGCTGGACGGCCACCGGCTGATCTCGAACAAGTCGGTGTGGCGCAATTTCCCGTGGATCTGGAACGAGCGCTGGTCGCACGGCAACATGGTGCTGATCGGCAACGCGCTGCATTCGGCGCATTTCTCGATCGGCTCCGGCACGCGGCTCGCGATCGAGGATGCGATCGCGCTGACCAAGGCGCTGGAGACCGAGAGCGGCATCGCCGCCGCGCTTGCCCGCTACGAGAGCGAGCGCAAGCCGATCGTGAAGAAGCTCGTCACTGCGGCGCGGACCAGCGCCGACTGGTACGAGCATTTCCCCGCGCACATGACGCTCGACCTGATGGATTTCGCCTACAGCTACATCACCCGCTCCGGCCGGATCGACGACGCGCGGCTGCGCGCGATGTCGCCCGCCTTCATGGCCCGCTACGCAGCTGCAAAGGGACAATCATGACCGGGATCGCCGACCAGGTTCCGCTGGATAATCCCGGTGCGCGCGAGATCGGCTTTACGATCCCCGAGCGCTACAATGCGAGCCGCATCCTGTTCGACAATCTCGGTAACGGGAATGCCGAACGACTGGCGCTGACCGGCCCGGCCGGCACGCGGACCTATCGCGAGCTCTGCACTGAGGCCGCACGCTGGGGCCACGCCTTCCGGTCGCTCGGACTGCAACGCGGCGACCGCGTGCTGCTGTTCCTCGACGACACCCCGGCCTATCCGGCGGCATTCTTCGGCGCGGTGCGCGCCGGCTTCGTGCCGCTCTTGATCAACACGCTGACGACGCCCGAGCTGCTGCAATTCTACCTGTCCGACGCCGGCGCGCAGGTCGCCGTCACCGATGCGGAATTCTGTGCGCGCTTCAATCTGGAAGCTTGCAAGGACACGCCGCTGCGTACGCTGATCGTGGTCAATGGCGCTGCCGGTGATCACGCGGCTGCCGAAACGCGCGAGGCCGGCGAATGGCTGCAAGGATTTCCGATCGAGCTCGACGCGGCCGACACGCACCGCAACGAGATGGCGTTCTGGATGTATTCGTCGGGGTCGACCGGCCGTCCCAAGGGCATCGTGCATCTGCAGCACGACATGGCCTATAGCGAGCGCGCCTTTGCCCGCAATGTGCTGAACCTAAAGCCCGGCGACATCTGCTTCTCGGTGCCGAAGATCTTCTTCGCCTATGGTTTCGGCAATTCGATCACGTTTCCATTTTCCGTGGGCGCCGCGACGCTGCTGCTGCCGGGCCAGCCGAAGCCGGCCGCGATCTTCTCGGCGATCGGGCAATATCGTCCGACCGTGTTCTTCGGCCTGCCGACGCTCTACATCTCGCTGACCAAGGCTGAAGGCGCCGACACCGCCGATTTCTCCTCGCTGCGGATGGCGGTCTCGGCCGCCGAAGTGCTGTCAGCCGACGTATTCAACGGCTGGAAGCGGCTCACCGGGCTCGAGATCATCGAAGGCCTCGGCTCGACCGAAGTGCTGCACGTCTATCTCAGCAACCGCGCGGAGCAAAAGAAGCTCGGCGCCGCCGGCCTGCGCGTGCCCGGCTACGAGATCATGCTGCGCGACAGCGATGGCCGCGAGGTCGGCGACAATGAGGAAGGCATCCTGTGGGTACGCGGCGATTCCGCGACCCCGCTGTACTGGAACCGGCCGGACAAGACCGCCGAGACCGTGCGCGAGGACGGCTGGATCTACACCGGCGACCGCTTCATGCGCGACAGCGACGGCTTCCACTTCTTCCGCGGCCGCGCCGACGATCTGATCAAGATCTCCGGCCAGTGGGTCTATCCGCTGGAGGTCGAGCTCTGCCTCGCCGATCACCCCGACGTCCGCGAATGCGCCGTCTACGCCGCCGAATTGCCGGACCGGCGCATGACGCTGCGCGCCGTGGTTGTCATGAACAAGGCCGACTTCGACACAGCCGAAGCGACGCGGCGGCTGCAGGATTACGTCAAGACAAAGCTGTTGCCGTACAAATATCCGCGCGAGGTCAAATTCATCGACGAGCTGCCGAAGACCGGCACCGGCAAGATCGACCGCCAGGCGGTGATGCGGATGTAGGGCGTTGGTTGATGGACGCGGCCACCGCAAATTCAATGTCGTCCCGGCGAAAGCCGGGACCCATAACCACAAATGCTTGTGGCGCGAGGGCTGGAGCCCCAGCCTGCCACAACAACAGCCATCGGTGGTTATGGGTCCCGGATCGCGCTTCGCTTGTCCAGGACGACGAGCATTAGCTGCCCCGCCATCCAGCCAAACATTCGATGTCGTCCCGGCGAAGGCCGGGACCCGACCACAAATATTTGCGGCGCGACGGCTGGGGCCCCAGCCTGCCATAACAACAGCCTTCGGTGGTTATGGGTCCCGGATCGCGCTTCGCTTGTCCGGGACGACGAGTAAGTAGCTAGCTGCCCAGCCCCGTCCCGCCATACAGCCAGGCGATGTCATCACACCACTGATCCTGCGACTTCGCGCTCATGATCGCGTTGCGGATGCGGGCGTGCTCGTCTGAGGGATGGTAGACGTGCTCGCCGATCGCGCGTGACATCAGCTGCACGCGCGCGGTGCGCGGGAAGCGTTGCGCGCTGTAGGCCTCGAACGCCGCTGTCTGGTCATCGTGACTGGCCAGCATGTGCGACAGGCAGACCGCGTCCTCCATCGCCTGGCAGGCGCCCTGCGCAAAATATTGCAACATCGGATGCGCGGCGTCGCCGAGCAGCACCACGCGGCCGTCGATCCACTGCTCGTTCGGATCGCGGTCGCACAACACCCAGAGCTTCCAGTTGGTGCCGTGGCGGATGATGTTCTGCGCCCGCTCATGGACGTGGGTAAAACCCTTCATCACCTCGGCCTTGGACACCGGCTTGCCGGCAACCGGCTCCGGCGCATTGTTGTGATAGGTGACGACGAGGTTGAACACTTTCCAGCCCGACAGCGGATAATGCACGATGTGGCATTTCGGCCCGGCCCACAGCGTGGCGGCGTTCCAGCGCAGGTCCTCCGGCATCTGCTCGGTCGGGATCACCGAGCGATAGGTGGTGTGGCCGGAGACGCGCGGCGGACCATCCGCCGTGACTTGCTTGCGGATGTTCGACCACAAGCCATCGGCGCCGATCAGGAGACGGCCGCCGATGCGCTCCCCACTCGCGAGCGTAGCGGTCACCGACGAACCATCCTGCTCGTAGCCTGTCACCTCGCTGGACACGCGCAGTTCGATCAGCTCGTGATTCTGGCAGGCGCGCAGGAACACACCGTGCAGATCGCCGCGATGCACCACGGCATAGGGATTGCCGAACCGCGCGCGAAAGGCATCGCCGAGATCGATATGGGTGATCTCGTCGGCGGTCAGCGCATCCATCAGCCTGAGCTGATCGATATAGACGGCCATGTTGCGCGCGGCCTCGCCGACGCCGAGATAGTCGAAGGCGTGGAACGCGTTCGGGCCGAGCTGGATGCCGGCGCCGATCTCGCCGAGCGCGGCGGCCTTCTCCAGCAGGATCGAGCGGATGCCTTTTTGCGCAAGGCCCAGCGCCACGGCGAGGCCGCCGATGCCGCCGCCCGCGATCAGGACAGGTCTCGTCTCCGCCATCAGCCCGACCTCCCGAGATGTTCGAGCGCATCCTCGGCGCGCAGCGGCACCCGCGACGCCTCGTTGTTGAGGTCGACGAGCTGGGTCAACAACGCCAGCAACGTCTTGCGGTCGGCCGGCTTCAGCGGCTGCAGCATTCGCGCCTGCGCCTTGTCGACCGAGGGCATGATGTCGCTCAGCACCGCCGCGCCGGCCTTGGTAAGATAGAGCAGCTTGACCCGCTTGTCCTCGGGCGCCGGCTTGCGCACGATGAACTCCTTGGCCTGCAGCCGTTCGATCACATTGCCGAGCGTGGAACGGTCGAACGCGATCACCGCCGAGAGCCTCGTGGCATCGATGCCGGGATGGGTCGAGATCGTGACCAGCGCGGCATATTGCACCGGCGTCAGGTCGAACGCCCTGCACTCCTCGATGAACAGTGCGACCGCGATCTGCTGCATCCGCCGAAACAGGTAGCCGGGCGCGGTATAGACCGCGTCCATCGTGACGGGCGCTGGTTTGTTATTCGGCATCGGGTTGCTTGTCCGGGGCGGCGTCGGCGAACGCCTTGATTTGCTTTGCCGCGGCCTCGGCCTTGAGCAGGCGCGGATAGGCCGAAACGTCGACGCCGAAGCGCCGCGCATTGGCGAGCTGCGGCACCAGGCAGAGATCGGCCAACGTCGGCGCATCGCCAAAGCAGAACGGGCCGGACTCCGCCGCGATCAGGGTCTCGCAGGCCGACAGTCCCTCGCGATTGGCCCAAGCCGCCCATTCCGTCACCTGCTCCTCGGGCAGGCCGAGCTGACGCAGCCGCGCCAGCACCTTCAAATTCTGCACCGGATGCGTGTCACAGGCGATCGCCTGCGCAAACGCCCGCACCTTTGCGCGCCGCAGCGGATCTTTCGGCAAGAGCGGCGGGTTGGGATTGGTCTCGTCGAGCCATTCGATGATCGCGAGCGACTGGGTGAGGATCGCGCCGGCATCGCTTTCCAGGGTCGGCACCAGCCCCTGCGGATTGATCGCGAGATAGGCCGGCGCGCACTGCTCGCCCTTGCGCAGATGATGCGGCAGATGCTCTGAGGTGAGCCCCTTCAGGTTGAGGGCGATCCGGACCCGGTAGGACGCGCTGCTCCGGAAATAGCCATGCAGCTTCATCGGAACCTCCCTTGCATTATTCTGGTTTGACGCGCTTTCTTTGCGCGAACCGGTATCCACTTCGCTCGAAAACGCCATGGCTTGCTTCATTGACGCTAGCCATATTGTCAGTATACTGTCAATTAAATTGCACCGACAAGAATGGGAGGCTTGCCATGGAAGCCGTGCAGAAGACCCCGGAGCGCGAGGCATTCTACAAGAAGATCGACGGCCAGAACCTCTCGGCGCTGTGGAACGTGATGAACGATCTGATCACGCCGGAGCCGAAAAGCGCCTGCCGTCCTCACTTGTGGAAGTTCGACCAGATCCGCGACTACATGAACGAGGCCGGCAAGCTGATCACGGCCAAGGAAGCCGAGCGCCGCGTGCTGGTGCTGGAAAATCCCGGCCTGCGCGGCCAGTCCAAGATCACGACCTCGCTGTTCGCCGGCGTGCAGATGGTGGTGCCGGGCGACATCGCCCCCGCCCATCGCCATGCCCAATCGGCGCTGCGCTTCGTGCTCGAGGGCAAGGGCGCGTTCACCGCCGTCGACGGCGAGCGCACCGCGATGTCGCCGGGCGATTTCGTCATCACCCCGTCGATGACCTGGCACGACCATTCCAACGAAACCAATGAGCCGATGTTCTGGCTCGACGGGCTCGACATCCCGATGGTGCAGTTCTTCGACTGCTCGTTTGCCGAAGGCGCCAAGGAAGATCAGCAGTCGATCTCCAAGCCGGCGGGCGCGAGCTTCGCGCGCTACGGCCACAATCTGCTGCCGATCGACCAGAAGCGAACCTCGAAAACCTCGCCGATCTTCAACTATCCCTATGAATACACCCGCGAGGCGCTGGAGACGGCCAAGGCCAGCGACGAATGGGACGCCTGCCACGGCCTGAAGCTGAAGTTCTCCAACCCCGAGACCGGCGATTTTGCGATGCCGACCATCGGCACCTTCATCCAGCTGCTGCCGAAGGGTTTCAAGACCGCGCGCTATCGCGCAACCGATGCGACCGTGTTCGCCGCGATCGAGGGCAAGGGCCGCACAAGGATCGGCGACCAGACCTTCGAATGGGGACCGCGCGACCTGTTCGTGGTGCCGAGCTGGCACTGGGTCACCCACGAGGCCGATGCCGACTCCGTGCTGTTCTCGTTCTCCGACCGCCCGGTGCAGCAGAAGCTCGACCTGTTCCGCGAGGACAGGGGGAACGCGTAACGATCGTCTGCGCAAGGCACGCAGCGCCCACCTCACGTCGTCCCGGCGAAAGCCGGGACCCATAACCACCAATCTTGATTGGTTGAACGCGTTGGAGCCCCAGCCTTTTTCTAACAACCACGCCCTGTGGTTATGGGTCCCGGCCTTCGCCGGGACGACACTTTGTGTGTGGCGGCAGCGCCCCCCTTACCGCCAGTGCAGCAACCGCGTCTCCAGCAAATTGATCAACTTCCCCACCGCAAGCCCGAACAGCGACAGGATCACGACGCCGGCGAGCAGCTGATCGGTCTGCATCAGATTGCCGGCCTGCAGCACGAAGGCGCCGATGCCGTATTGCGCGCCGATCATCTCGGCGCTAACGACGAGCAGCAGTGCCACTGACGCGGTGATGCGGAAGCCGGCGAGGATCGAGGGCAGCGCGCCCGGCCAGATCACGCGGCGGACAATGGCGTGGAACGGCACGTTGAAGCTTTGCGCCATCCGGATCAGATTGCGCGGCACCGCATCGACGCCGCTATAGACCGAGATCGCGGTCGAGAAGAACACGCCAAGCGCAATGGTCGCGATCTTCGGCTCCTCGCCGATCCCGAGCCACAGAATGAGCAACGGCAGCAGCGCGATCTTCGGAATCGGAAACAGCGCCGAGATGAAGGTGATGCCGACGCCGCGCGCCATCGTCGACAGCCCGATCGCGAAGCCGACCACGACGCCGGCGGCCGTGCCGATGATCCAGCCGGTACCGATCCGCATGATCGACCACGACAAGTGCTGCCACAGCGCACCCGACATCGCGAGCTTATAGATCGCGACCGCGATCGCCGACGGCGCCGGCAGGAACAGCGGATTGACCCAGCCTGCGCTGCCGGCGAGCTGCCAGAGCGCGATCACGAGCGCGAGCGCGATCCAGCCGGCATGGCGGCTGCCGCCAGACGTGAAGCCGGCGCCGCGAAACGCGACCGGGCGCGTCGTCTCTGCCGATTGGTCTTTCGCTTGCTGCGGCGCGCGGTCAAGCATGCTGGACCTCGCGCTCGGCATCGATCGCCTCCTTCCGGATCAGCGACCACAGCTCACCCTGTAGCGCGGCCATCGGCCCGCGCGCATCCGTCGTGCCGCGCTCGGCGCGCGTCATCGGAATGGTCACGATTTCCCGGATACGACCGGGGCGGCGCGACAGCACCACGACGCGGTCGGCGAGCCGCACCGCTTCCTCGAGATTATGCGTGACATAGACCGCGCCCATCGCGCCGTCGGCGAGCAGACGCACGAAATCCTCCATCAGGAGCTCGCGCGTCTGCGAATCCAGCGCCGACAGCGGCTCGTCCATCAGCAGGATCGCGGGGCGAACCGCGAGTGCCCGCGCAATGCCGACGCGCTGGCGCATGCCGCCGGACAGTTGCTTCGGATAAGCGGCGCGAAAATCCAACAGCCCGGTGCGGCGCAGCGCGTCGTCGATCACGGCGCGGCGCTCGCCGGCACTCAGACCCGTATGCAGCAGCGGAAACGCGACGTTGTCCTCGACCGTATTCCACGGCAGCAGCGCAAAATCCTGGAATACGAAGGTCAGCGGATTGAGGCTATCAGCCGGCGCCGCGCCGCGCAGCTCGGCGGCACCTTTGCTCGGCCGCAGCAGGCCGCCGAGGATCGACAGCAGCGTGCTCTTGCCGCAGCCGGACGGACCGACGATCGCGACAATCTCGCCGGCGCGCACCGTGAAGGAGACATCGTCGAGCACGTCGAGCGCGCCGAAGCGATGGCTGATATGGTCGGCGATCAGGTCCATGGCGTCATGAACTCACTGCCAGACCCGTCACCCTGAGGAGCCGCGCAGCGGCGTCTCGAAGGGTCGACGGCCCGGATGTAGCAGCTCGGCCGTCGACCCTTCGAGACGCGCGCAAGTGCGCGCTCCTCAGGGTGACGGGGATAGAGTTGTGCACGCGGTCCCACATCAATCCGCCTTCACGTAATCCTTGGCGATGATCGCATTGGCATCGAAACCCTTGTCCACGAAACCCTGCCCCTGCAGCCATTTGATCTGGTTGTCGAGGTTCTTCACGTCGAGCTTGCCGTCGGGATCGATATAGGCGCAATTGCCGACCACCTGCGCAACCGGCAGGTTGGTGTATTTGGCGATGATCTCGAGCAGCGGCCTGGTCCTGTCGTTGATCGGCGCCACGCCGTCCTTGATCGCAGTCAGGATCACGTCGTGATAGTCGTGGTCGGCACGGGTGAGCGCGGTGAGCAGCCTGGTCACCAGCGGTGCATTGGTCAGCGCCTTCGGCGACGCGAAGATCGCACCCAGCTGCCACGGCGTCTCGTCGCCGACCCAGCCGAGCAATTTCGCGCCGTTGGAATCCATCAGCGTCCGCGCGGTCGAGACCGGCAGCAGCGCGGCGTCGACGGTTTCGCCCTTCAGCGCCGCGGCCGCGTTCGACAGCGACTGCAGCGGCACCACCTTCACCTCTGACAGCTTGAAGCCGTATTTGTCGGCGAGCAGGCCGAGCGAATAATGGAAGCTGGAGCCGACCTGGGTCACCGCGACGCGCTTGCCCGCCAGATCCTTCGGCGTCTTGAGGCCGGCGGCATAGGCGTTGTTGCTGGCGAAGTAGCCGATCAGGGGATAGCCGGCCTTCTCGCGGCTCATGCCGCCGATCACCTTCAGCGTGCCCTTGCCGGCGAGATTGTAGAGGCCGGCGGTGACGGCGGTGATGCCGAAATCGACATCGCCCGACGCGGTCGCGACCGCGATCGGCTGCGCCGCGTCGAAGAATTTGAGCTCGACGTCGAGCCCGGCGTCGCGGAAGTAGCCCTTGTCCTGCGCGATGAACACCGGCGCCGAGGATGACAGCCGCAGCACACCGATCTTCGCCTTCAGGAGATCGTCGGCCCGCGCGATGCCGCTCGCGGCCCACACCAGCATGCCCGCGACTGCGAGCCGCGCCCAACCCTTCATTCCGTCCTCCGCCTAGATTCCTTCGGGCACGGCCTGATCGCGGCCGATGAACGCGCCCTGTGTGCCGAGCTGTTGTTGCAACTTTTCGACGGAAATGTCGCGCGGAATCGTATTGCCCGACAGCGCGAGCGCGGCAGCGGTTCCCGCCGCCTCGCCCATCACAAAGCAGGCACCGGAGACGCGCGCCGCCGATTGCCCTTCATGGGTCATCGAGGCGCAGCGGCCGGCGACCAGGAGATTGTCGACGCCCTCCGGTACCAGCATGCGGTACGGCAACTCGTTATAGCCGCGGCTCTCCGGGATCGGCGGAAACTCGAAGATCACATCACCCGGCACATGGGATTCCTTCGGCCAACCATTGACGCCGATCGAATCCTCGAACGAGGCCCAGCCCAGCACGTCCTCGCCTGACAGCATGTAGCCGCCGATCACGCGCCGCGTCTCGCGGATGCCGAGCTGCGGCGGCAGATCGACGATGTAGGAATTCTCGAAGCCGGGCACCGTGCGCAGGAACCTGAACGCTTCGACCGCCTGGCGGCGGCCCTCGATCTCGCCGCGCGTCATGTCGTCAGGATCGATACCGGAAATGGCGCCGCCATCGCTTCGCGTCACCTGGGTGAAATTCACCCGCCATTCGATCTGCGATTTCTGCGGCCGCACGATCGCCGACTTGCGCGGGAATGTGTGGGTGCCGGCGGCCTCGGCCTCAGCCATCAGCGCCGGGATGGTGCGCCAGGCATCGCCGGCCTTCGCTGGATCGATGCCGTTGAGGCGGAACATCATCGAGGGGTAGAGCATGCCGCCGGCATTATCGCCGACTTCATGGGGCGCACCGGCCCACACCGCGAGATCGCCGTCACCGGAGCAATCGATGAAGATGCTGGCGCGCACGGCCTGACGGCCGGCCTTGGTTTCCACCATCAGCGCACGGATATGCGAACCATCCATGACGACGCCGGCGCCGAGCGCGTGGAACAGAATGTCGACCTTGTGATGTGCGAGCAGATCGTCGGCCGCGATCTTGTAGGCCGCGGTGTCGTAGGCCTGCGCAAGGATCTTGCCGAGGATCAGATGCGGCGCGTTCAGCCCGCCGAGCCGGTCGATCCGCGCCAGGAGGTCGGAGGCGATGCCCTGCACCACGCGGTGCATCTCGCCGAAGATGTTGGCGTGCAGTCCGCAGAAGTTGGTCACGCCGGCCGCGGTGCCCATGCCGCCGAGAAATCCGTAACGCTCGATCAGGAGCGTCCGCCGTCCGGCACGTGCCGCGCCGACCGCTGCCGCGATGCCGGCCGGTCCGCCGCCCAGCACCACCACGTCGTATTCGCCATAGACCGGGACCTGCCGCGCAGGTTCTTCGATCGTGCTCGCTCGCATCATTTCCGCCCTGAACAAAGTTGATTGGGCCAACTATGAATTGATGCGGATTGCAGTACAATCTACCAAATTATGTAATCAGCTTTCGCGAATCGAGAAAGGCGAGCAAGGCAGATGGATACGCTGGTCAATCTCGAAGCCTTCCTCGCCACCGCCGATGCCGGCGGCTTTTCCGCCGCGGCGCGCAAGCTCAATATCGCGACATCCGTCGTCGCCAAGCGCGTGACCCAGCTCGAGGAGCGGATCGGCACCGCGCTGTTCTACCGCTCGACCCGCCAGTTGCGGCTGACCGAGGCCGGGCAGCAATATGTGCATCGCGCCCGCGGCGTGGTTGCCGATGTCGGCGATCTCTTGTCGCGGATGGGCGAGAAGCAGCGCGACCTCTCCGATCATCTGCGCGTCAAGGCGCCGACTTCGCTGACGGTGGCGCGGCTCGCCGATGCCTTCACGATCTTCCAGAAACAGAACGGAAGCGTGAAGCTCGAGATCGTGATGATCGATCGTCCGGTCGATCCGGTGACCGAAGGTTTTGATATCGCGATCGGCGCCTTCCCGCATTCCTTCGGCGGCGTGGTCGACGAGCCTTTGTGCCGGCTGCCGCGCCTCGTGTGCGCCTCACCGGCCTATCTGAAGACGCACGGCATACCGAAGCATCCGCGCGACCTGGTCGATCATCGCTGCCTCAGCTTTCTGCCGACCGGACCGGAATGGCCGTTCGAGGGACCGCGTGGCCGCATCAATATCCAGGTCCGCCCGATTCTCTCTTCGAACGAAGGCCGCGTGCTGACGCAAAGCGCGATCGCCGGCAACGGCATTGCGCTGCTCTCGCATTATCTGGTCGCGGACGCGCTGCGCGACGGCGCCTTGCAGCCGGTACTCACCGACTTTCCGATCCCGGAATTGTGGGTCAAGGCCGCCGTTCCCGAGCGCCGCATCGATGCCGCTGCGGTGCAGGCGCTGCTGACGACATTGAAAAAATCGCTGTCGCAGCCGCTGTGATGCGACGCCGGCCTTGCCGCTGGCATGTCGACCTGAGACAAGGGCGCGAAAGGACCGACCGCTTGAAACTCCTGACCTCAATGTCGTTTGGTCTCATCATCGTTGCGACGCCCGCGGCGGCGATCGAGACCTGCCGCTTCATCGAGGCCAAGGCGGAGCGCGAGACCTGCTACCATCGGCAAGAGCAGGAACTTGCGGCGAAGCGCAGGCCCGAGCAGCCGGTAACGCGGTCGAGCGAATCGAAGACGTTCGATCAGCTGCAGCTGATGCGCCGCGACGACGAAGAGGTCTATCGCAGCATGCGCGGCATCTGCCGCGGCTGCTGAGCTTACGCGCCGCCACCCCAGCGGCCGGCGCGCTTCTCGGCGAAGGATGCAAGCCCTTCGGCAGCTTCCGCGGTCTGGCGCTTGGCCGAATGCAGATAAACGAGGCGTTTGTAGGCCGCATCGTCCACCACCATGCCGCCGAACGAGCTTTCCATCGCGAGCTTCTTGGTCTCGGCCATCGCATCCGGGGCATTGCCGAGCAGCTGCTCGACGACCTTGGCGCCGGCGCTGTCGAGATCGGCCAGTGGCACCACCTCATGGACGAGGCCGATGCGGCGGGCATCCTCGGCGCCGAACCGTTCGCCGGTCAGCGCGTAGCGGCGCACCTGGCGGACGCCGATCGCGTCGCAGAGCTGCGGAATGATGATCGCCGCGGTCAGGCCCCAGCGCACCTCGGTGATCGAGAACAGCGCATTGTCGGCCGCGATCACGATATCGCAGGCAGAGATCACGCCGGTGCCGCCGCCGAAGCAGCCGCCCTGCACCAGCGCAACGGTCGGGACCGGTAGCGTGTTGAGGCGCTGCACCGCCTCGAAGGTGGCGCGCGATGCCGCCTCGTTCTCCTCGAACGATTTCGGCCGCACGCCGTTGATCCATTTCAGGTCGGCGCCGGCCTGGAAATGCTTGCCATTGCCGTTCAGCACGACGACGCGCACCGGCTTGGTCGAGAGATCGTCGATCGCGGCCAGCACGCCTGCAATCAGCGCGCCGTCATAGGCATTGTTGACCTCGGGACGATTCAGCGTGACGGTCGCGACCCCGCGCGCATCGAGGCTCCACAGGACTGGGCTGGCCGACATGACGTTGCTCCCTCGTTCGGCATTGCTGTTTTCTTGTACTGGCCTTGCACTATGGCGAGAGCGGATGCCTTGATCCATCACTTTCGAGCGCGCGCGACCGCGCCACGCGCATGACGGGTTGCGCGATGCCCCGCGCTTGTGGAAACTGACGGGCACGTTACGGAGAATTGTTCCACTCATGCGTATCTGCATTTTCGGCGCGGGCGCCGTCGGCAGCCACTTCGCGGTCCGGCTCGCGCGCGCCGGTCACGATGTGGCCTGCGTGATGCGCGGGCCGCATCTCGACGCGGTCAGGACCAGCGGACTTACGCTGACGATCAGCGATAGCAGCATCGCCGCGAAGGTGAAGGCCTCAGCCGATCCTGCCGATCTGGGGCCGCAGGACATCGTCATCAGCACGCTGAAGGCGACCGGCATCGGCGCGCTCGCAGCCGGGCTCCCGCCGCTGCTTCAGCGCGACACTTCAATCGTGTTCGCGCAGAACGGCATTCCCTGGTGGTACGATCTCGGCCTGCCGCCGCAGCATCCCGCGATCCCCGATCTCGGCTTCCTCGATCCCGGCGGGCATTTGCGCAGCGTCATCCCGAAGGAGCGGATCATCGGCGGCGTGATCTTTTCCTCCAACGAGGTCATCGCGCCCGGCGTTGTCGCGAACCTGTCGCCCGACCGCAACCGCCTCTTGATCGGTGAATGCGACGATCGCCAGAGCGAGCGTATCGCCACCCTGCGCGCGGCGCTCAACGACGCCGCGATCGAATCGCCCGAGGTCAAGCAGATCCGCGAGACGATCTGGTCGAAGCTATTGACCAACATGTCGATGTCGGTGCTCTGCCTGCTGACCGGGCTGACCGCGCGCGGCGTCCGCGACGATCCCGACATGCAGGACGTGATCCCGCGCCTGCTCGACGAGGCCAATGCGGTGGCGACACGCTATATTCCCGAGGTCAAGCGCGTCACCCGCTCAGGGCCGGCGCCGGACCACAAGCCGTCGATCCTGCAGGATTACGAGCTCGGGCGCGCCATGGAGATCGACGTGCTGGTGCGCGCACCGGCGGCATTCGCCCGCGCGGCCGCCATTTCGACCCCGATGCTCGACCTGATGGCCGCGCTCGCGATCCAGAAGGCGCGTGACAAGGGCCTGTATCAGGGCCGACAATCCGCCTCACCACGATAACAAGCAGGGACATCGAACCATGCAAGTCAAGGACAAGGTCTGCGTCGTCACCGGCGGCGCGAGCGGGATCGGCGAAGCGGTGGCGCGGGCCTATGCGGACGCCGGTGCACGCGGCGTCGTGGTCGCCGATCTCAAGACCTCGCGCGACAGGCTCGCGAGCGTCGCCGGCGATATCGACGGCCTCGCGGTCACCGCCGATGTCGGGCTCGAGGAGGACATCAAGGCCCTGATCGCCGCGGCCGAGGACAAATATGGTCCGGTCGACGTGTTCTTCTCCAATGCCGGGCTCTCGCGCAAGGGACACGAGACCGCGTCCGACGCCGACTGGGACGTGAGCTGGCGCGTGCATGTGATGAGCCACGTGTTCGCGGCGCGCGCGCTGGTGCCCGGCATGCTCGCGCGCGGCTCCGGCTATCTCATCAACACCGCATCCGCCGCGGGGCTATTGGCCTCGCTGAACTCGATGCCTTACGGCGTGACCAAGAACGCCGCGGTCGCGCTCGCCGAGCATCTCGCCATCCAGTATGGCGATCGCGGCATCCGCGTCTCCGTGCTCTGTCCGCAATCGGTGCAGACGGGCATGACGACGCCGGGCCCGAGTGCCGCGCGCGTCGACGGCGTGCTGCAGCCGGGCGAGGTCGCGCGCATGGTGATCGAGGCGATGGCCGAAGAACGCTTCCTGATTCTCTCGCATCCGCAGGTGCAGGAATACATGCAGCGCAAGGCCACCAATCGCGAGCGCTGGCTGTCCGGCATGCGCCGCCTGCGCGACCGGATCTATGGCGGGGTGGCGTCATAACGATCTCGCCGTCATTGCGAGCGAAGCGAAGCAATCCATATCGCCACTTGCCGAGAAATGGATTGCTTCGTCGCTATGCTTCTCGCAATGACGCAGTCACTACTTTTGGTCAGGCGCGAATCCTTCGAGCATACCGTGGTATTTTTTCGCCGCGGGCGACGCGTAAGCACCGCGGCGCGACGTCGTCAGCTTGAGGCCGGCAAGCGCTTCCGCCTGCTTCACCGCGGCGGCCACGCCGTCGACCACGGGCACGCCGAATTGCACCGACAGTTCATGGGCAAGATCGGCCATGCCGGCGCAGCCGAGCACGATGGCGTCCGCGCCCTTGTCCAGCGCCCGCGCGATCTCGGCCTTCAGCTTGGCCTTGGCGCCCGAGCCCGGCTTCTCGATATCGAGCACCGCGACGTCGCAGGCGGTGACCACCGCGCGGTCGGCAAAACCGTAGCGGCGCACCAGTTCCTCCAGCGGCACGATCGAGCGCGGCAGCGTGGTGACGATGCCGATGCGTTTGGCTATCTGCCCGGCGGTGACCAGCGCCGCCTCGCAGATGCCGACCACCGGATAGCGCGCGGCCGACCGCGCGGCATCTAACCCGGTGTCGTCGAAACATGCGACGATGCCGGCATCGGCATCGGGCGTCTTCAGCAGCGCCTCGATCAGCCCGGGAACGGCGAAGGCTTCGTCATAGAAGCCTTCGATCGAGGCCGGTCCCATCGCGGATGTGACGGCGACGATCTCGGTGCCCGGCGCGGCCACCGCCCGCGCGGCGGTCGCGATGGTCGCGGTCATCGACGCGGTGGTGTTGGGATTGACGATCAGGATCCTGGTCATGGGTGGAGAATAACATCCCTTTCGCGGCCAAGCGTAGCCCGGATGAGCCAACGGGTCGCGCGAACGCGCGCCCGATGACAGGCTCCGCGATATCCGGGACCGATCTCGCCCGCGGCATGCAGACCCCGGATGTCGCTTCGCTCATCCGGGCTACACACCTATGAATGCTTCGCCACCCAGCCCGCGAAGGCATCGAGCACCTCGGCCATCACCTCGCGGTCGTTGCGGCCGGAGCGCTTGAGGACATGGAAGGAGTGGTCGGCCTCCTGCACCGGATGCAGCGCCGCGCGATGACCCAACCCCTTCACCACGGGCTCGAGCAGGTCGAGCTCGGCCAGCGCATCGCGCGTGCCCTGCAGGAACAGCATCGGGACCTCGACGTCGGCGAGATGCTTGGCCCGCTCGCTCGACGGCTTGCCGGCGGGATGGAACGGAAAGCCGAGAAACAGCAGCCCGCGCACGCCGGCGAGCGGCGCCTTGGCCTGTGCCTGCGAGGTCATGCGTCCGCCGAACGACTTGCCGCCGGCGAACAGCGGCAGTTCGCCGCAATGGCGCGCGGCCTCCGCCACCGCGGCACGCACCGTTGCCTGCGCGACGGCGGGCGGATCGGGCCGCTTGCTGCCCGTCTCCATGTAGGGAAACTGATAGCGCAATGTCGCGATGCCGCGCTCCGCCAGGCCCTCCGCAATCGCGACCATCGAGGGATGCGTCATGCCGGCGCCGGCGCCATGGGCAAACACATAGGCGCTACGGGCCTGCGCCGGCCGCAGCAGCAGCGCGGACACCGTGCTGTCGTCCGAGACCGTGATCGTGAGCGGCTGCGCGCCTGACGTGTTCAAGATGACATCTCGAAGAATTGTTGCGCCGTTGTTTCTAGCCGCAGGCCTCGATGCGCGCAAATGCCGCCGCAACCGGCGCCCCGCAAGTGAACTGGCTCACAGCCAATCAACATTTCCGTTGGTAGACCAAGCGCCGCCACTGTAGGATGGCGCACACAGCATCACACGCTTAACGCGAACTCGTTTTTCGGCGAATTTTAACATCTCATCCATATCACGCGCGAGTACCGCGAACTGGGGGAACGGGGCATGCCTCGCAAGACGATATTCGTCATCGGACTGTTGATTGTCGCCGGCGTCCTGTATTTCAAGGACGATATCGAGACGGTGGCGAACGGCTTCCGCGTCAAGGTCGTCGACTACCAGCCGCCGGCAAAGACGGTGTGGCTGGATCAGAATGTCAGCGCGGAACGGCTGCGCTGGTTCTATCACGCCGACCAGGGCACACGGACCTTCGGCATTCCCCATGAATGGTTCATGGCGCTGGAGCAGCCGACGGTCTGGCCGCTGTTCACCGCGGCGCCGCGACTCAGCGAGACCAATTATCTCGGCCGCTTCGGCTTTATTCCCGACACGGTGATTCCGGGCAAACCCGATGCGCTGCCGATCGGCTTTTCGCAGGGCGGCCCGATGGCCGATGCCAACGGCGCGCCGTGGCGCAACCCGCACAGCAAGGCCGACATGACCGGCGTCGGCCTGACCTGCGCCGCCTGCCACACCGGCAGCTTCAGCTATCGCGGCACCGAGATCGTGATCGACGGCGGACCGGCCAACACCAACCTGTTCGAATTCCAGAAGAGCGTCGGCGTCTCGCTGCTGCTGACGCGGTTCTGGCCGGGGCGCTTCTCGCGCTTTGCCGACGAGATCCTCGGCAAGGATGCCAGCCTCGACGAGCGCATGGCGCTGCGCGGCCAGCTCGACCTCGTGCTGAAGCAATACGCCAACATCAATTCGCTGGAGAACAAGGTCGCCGCCAACAGCGTCGAGGAAGGCTATGCGCGGCTCGATGCGCTGAACCGGATCGGCAACCAGGTGTTCTCGATCGACCTGAACAACCCGAACAACTATGCCTCTCATTCGGCGCCGGTGCATTTCCCGCGGATCTGGAACGCGCCGTGGTTCAGCTGGGTGCAATATGACGGCTCGATCATGCAGCCGATGGTGCGCAATGCCGGCGAGGCGCTCGGCGTCAGCGCCGAGCTCAACCTGCTCGACGAGTCCAAGGGGCTTTACAAATCGAGCGCGCGGATCGACGTGCTGCACGAGATGGAGCGGATGATCGCCGGCGAGCCGCCCAGCGAGGACAAGGGTTTTGGCGGACTTGCTTCGCCGAAATGGCCGGAGAACATCCTGCCGCCAATCAACATGGACCTCGCGAAGAAGGGCGGCGAGCTCTACAAGACGCATTGCCAGGGCTGTCACGGCCCGGCGATCGACAGCAAGGCGCTGCCCGCGAGCGAAGCCTTTGCGCTGTTCAAGGACAGGAGGCGCTGGACCAGGAACGAGGCCGGCCAGCCGCTGCTCGATGTCGAGATGATTCCGATCAGCCATATCGGTACCGACAGCGCGCAAGCCGAGGGCCTCGCGCACCGCACCGTCGAGACGCCGGCCAATCTGAACATCAAGGACAGCAGTTTCGGTCCTGCGCTCGGCGATCTCGTCGAGAAGACCGTCGACTGTTGGCACGACCAGAACAAGACCCCGCCGGAAGATCGCAAGCGCATCAACGGCTACCGGCCGAACGAGATCCAGGCGCCGCTCGCCTACAAGGTCCGGCCGCTCAACGGCATCTGGGCGACCCCGCCCTATCTGCACAACGGCTCGGTCCCGACCATCTACGCACTGCTGTCGCCGGTGAAGGATCGTCCCGCAACCTTCTATCTCGGCAGCCGGGAGTATGATCCGAAGGATCTCGGCTACGTCTGGAAGGACAAGATCAAGAACGCCTTCATGCTCGACACCACCAAGCGCGGCAACGGCAATTCCGGACACGAATTCTCCAACGAGAAGCGCACCGGCGTGATCGGGCCGGAGCTGAAGGAAGACGAACGCCGCGCCCTGATCGAGTTCATCAAGACGCTGTAGGCCCCGAAGGGACTGCGCCCCCTCTCCCGCTTGCGGGCAGGGCAATCGCATATGACGTCTGCGGAAATCGTCCGCGGGCTGCCTTCGCCTCTCCCGCAAGCGGGAGAGGGAACCGACTGCCGATGCAGCGGCTGTCCCTCAGCTCCTCGGCACCGGCTGCCGGCGCGCCGGGCGGGTCATGGCCTCGAGCTCGAGCAGCTGATTGAGCTGCGCCTCGGTCAGAAGCTTCTCCTCCAGCACGATGTCGGCGACCGAGCGGTTCTCCTTGAGCGCACGGCGCGCCACGCGCGATGAGGCCTCATAGCCGAGCGACGGCGCCAGCGCCGTGATCAGGCCGATCGAGCCCTGCACCAGGCTGCGGCAACGCTCGCGATCGGCCTCGATGCCGTCGACACAGCGCTTGGTCAGCGTATCGACCGCCGCCGTCAGCATGCGCAACGAGCTCAAGACGCAATAGCCGATGGTCGGCTCGAACGCGTTGAGCTGCAACTGGCCGCCCTCGGCGCACATCGTGACCGTGAGGTCGTGCCCGATCACCAGGAAAGCCACCTGGTTAACCACCTCGGGAATGACGGGATTGACCTTGCCGGGCATGATCGACGAGCCGGCCTGCACCGCGGGCAGGCGGATTTCGCCGATGCCGGTGCGCGGCCCCGACGACAGCAGCCGCAGGTCGTTGCAGATCTTGGACAGCTTGACCGCAACGCGCTTGAGCACGCCGGAGAACAGCACGAAGGCGCCGAGATCGGACGTTGCCTCGATCAGGTTGGAGGCAAGCACCATCGGCTGGCCGGACAGCCGCGACAATTCCTCGACCGCGAGCGCCGCATAGCGCGGATCGGCATTGATGCCGGTGCCGATCGCGGTGGCGCCGAGATTGACCTCGCGGAACAGCGCGGAAATCTCGTTCAGGCGCGCGACGTCCTCCTTCACGGTCACGTGGAAGGCGTCGAATTCCTGGCCGAGCGTCATCGGCACCGCATCCTGAAGCTGGGTCCGCCCCATCTTCAACACGTCGGCGAACTCCACCGCCTTGCCCTTGAGCGAGTAGGCGAGATCGTCCAGTGCGCGCACCAGCGGCTGGGTGGCGAAGATCACCGCGAGCCGCAGCGCGGTCGGATAGGCGTCGTTGGTCGACTGCGCCATGTTGACGTCGTCGTTCGGATGCAGCGCGTGATAGTCGCCCGGCTTCCGCCCCATCAGCCGCAGCGCGACGTTGGCGATCACCTCATTGGCGTTCATGTTGGTCGACGTGCCGGCGCCGCCCTGGATCGCGTCGACGACGAAGGATTCGGCATAGACCTTTTCGGTCGCAATCTGGGTGCAGGCCGCTTCGATCGCATCCGCCTTCTCCGGTGCAAGATAGCCGAGCCGCTTGTTGGCGCGCGCGGCGGCCTGCTTCACCAGCGCCAGCGCGCGGACGAATTCCGGGAAGTGCCCGACCGGCACGCCGGTGATCGGAAAGTTCATCACCGCGCGCTTGGTGTGAATGCCCCACAGCGCATTGGCCGGCACGTCGTCCTCGCCGAGCAGATCGTGCTCGGTGCGGGACTGCGCCTGCTCGATCGGCACGGTGCGGACGGTCGCGACCGCGAGCTGGCTGGGGCCGCCGCTCTCGCCGGAGGGGGACGCGGCAGCTGCAGCGTTGGCGGTCTCAACCTTCGATTCGGCCATCGGTACCTCCGTTACCTCTCGCAGATCTTGTCGTCAGCGACGCCGGCGATGATGCGCTCGGCGGGCGTCGAAAGCCAATGCCTATCGGCAGAGTCTTGCACACCGGTGAGCGGCAAGACGCGGAAAACCGGCATTGGCGCGCGCCGAACCGTGAGATTAAGGACTTTGCCTTATCCGTCATGATAACAACAACTTATAGCTCGATATCGCGGCTCGCTTCGCGACCGATGCGGCTGCTTTCTCCGCCCCGTCGTCGCGTGCTAGACGAGCATCGACTGGCGCAAGGGCGCCGCCGACACTGAACGAACCAAGGACCAAAGCCGTGTCCAACAACAACGAAGCGATCACCATCAAATTCCGCTGCCCCGCGGAGCTCGAGGGCAAGATTCCGCCGCCGATGCCTGCGTCGTTGGGGCTGCCCGGATGGCTCAAGGCGATGCCGACGCAGGCCTTCAATACGATGAGCAATCGCGAAGAGGATACCGTCAAGCGCTGCCCGCCATTCGTTGATGCGATGACATCGGGTTTCCTTTTGCCGCTGATCTGCGATCTCAAGGTCGAGAATGGCGCGATCACCTGGGACAACGACCTTCCGGCCGGCGGCGCGCTCGAATTCCCGCGCTCGCCGGTCGGCTTCCACGACGAAAGCCAGGTGGTCGGCTCGCCGCTGTTCGAGCCCGACCGCTTCGTCATCAAGTTCGTCAATCTGTGGACCATCGAGGCGCCGCCGGGCTACTCGCTGTTCTTCACGCATCCGGTCAACCGGTTCGACCTGCCGTTCACCACGCTGACCGGCATGGTCGATTGCGATCTGTTTCACGACAGCTGGGTTCATTTCCCCGCACGCTGGCACGACACCAGTTTCAACGGCGTGTTGCCCAAGGGCACGCCGGTTGCGCAGTGCTTCCCGGTGAAGCGCGAAAACTGGGTCGCGCAGACCGCGGCGATGACGCCGGATGAAACATCGCGCGCCCAGGAACTGACCAACAGGATGGCCCGCGAGTCCGGACTCTATCGGCGGCAATTTCGGACATAGAGCGGGCGCGCGAAGCTGCATTGTGGGGCGATGACGAGTGTTGGTGGGGCGAGTCTCTCTCCACGCGTCGTCCCGGCGAAAGCCGGGACCCATACGCCGCAGCGGGTGTTGTGAACAGGACTCGTCGTTCTGGCATCGCTCAACAATGACCATCGGTGGTTATGGGTCCCTGCTTTCGCAGGGACGACAGTGCATCCGCGGCCGCTCCAGATTCTAGTTTTGACGCGTTAGCGCGAACCGGTATCCACTTCGCTCGAAAAACGCGCTAGCTCAGAAATTCCGCAAAGGCGCTGCGACGGAAGAAGAAGCGGCCGTGCGATGACATGATCAGCGCGGCGGTCGTGCGGCCGATCATTTGCGGCCGGCCGCGCAATGCGAGACGCAGATTGGCCTCGCCGGCCGCGCGGTCGCCCATTTCCAGAAGACTGGCGGAGAAACTGAGACGCGTCAGCGGGTCGTCGGGGCGCTGCGCCACTACCTGGCGGTAGAGATCCGCCGCGGCGGCATATTCGCCATCGAGCAGCAGCACACGCGCGAGCGCGGCCAGAACATCGGGATGTCCCGGCGCCGCGTTGCGCAGCTTCTCCAGAATCTCGCGCGCCCGGCCACGCTCATTGCGTTGGGGCAGCAGCTGTGCCAGCAGCAGCTGAAACTCGAGGCTCCCCGGCGCGAGAACGAGCGCACTCTCAATGACGGCAACCGCCTCGTCGATGCGACCGGCCGAGTGCAATTGCCCTGCCAGCGCCTGGAATGCGGGCAGGTACGGCGGCCGCCGCGCGGTGGTTCGCCGCAGCACATCGATCGCCTCGCTGCCGCGACCGGCGCCGCCGAGCGCTGCGCCGAGCAGGGTCTCGAGGCCGGGATCCTCGACGCGGCGCACGGCTCGCTCGAGCGGCGCAATCGCTTCCTCGTTGCGGTTCTGGATCATCAGCGCCCGTGCCAGGATCGAGGCCGCGCCGACATCGGTCCGGTTTGCCTTCAAGACCTCCGCCGCCAGCCGCTCGGCTTCGACGACCTGTCCCATCTGCAATGCGACCACGGCGCGTTGCAGGACCGGGGATGGGCTGGGCCCGCGATTGGAAGGAGGCGGCGGTTTCGGCATGCGGTCCGTCGTGAGATGGTTCTCGTCAGCCGTTATCACTGCCGCCGACGGAGCGTCCAGCGAAAGTCGCATCCGGACACCGAGATACCGTCCGGTTCCAGCCTCCACCGACCGATTTCATACATCCCTGCGGCTGTCAGGCGACAGGGGATCCACCCTCTCCCTGCAATTTTTCGACTGCTTAACCTATTCAATCTAGCTTGGGTTGCCATAACAGGGCCCGGCTTGATGCTCGCAACAACGCTCGAAACGATTCAGTCGACGGACTCGAAGCGCACCAACTACACGCGCGGAATCCTCGTGATGCTGGTCGCCGCCCTCCTGTTCAAGGTTGTGTGGTTCTCCCAGCTGGGGCTGGGGCACGGCCGCGAACTGGTGGACTTCGCCGCCTTCTACATTACCGCAAAGCTGGTGTGGCTCGGCGACCTCGACCAGGCCTATCAATTCGCGAAGCTCGCCATCATCGAGAAGCAGGCGTCGGGCGGGCACGACGGCTTCATGCCATGGACCTATCCGCCGCAATTCAACCTGCTGCTGGCTCCGTTCGCGCTGGTCCCGTTCGGAATGGCCTATCTGTTGTTCATGGCCTCGACGCTGGCTCTTTACCTCGCCGTGCTGCGGCGTATTGCCGGAAACCGGTTCGTGCTCGTGCTGATCGTTTTCTTTCCGACGATCGGGGTCACGCTGGCATGCGGTCAAAACAGCTTCCTTACTGCCGCACTGATCGGACTGGTGTGCCTGTACTTCGAAGAGCGGCCGATGCTCGCAGGCGTGGCCCTTGGTCTCATGATCATCAAGCCGCATTTCGCCGTTGCCTTCGCACTCTATGCCATCCTGCGGCGCTCGTGGATCGTCGTGATGACGGCCGGCGCCGTCGTGCTGATCAGCTCGGCGATCTGCACAGTGCTGTTCGGCATGCAGATCTGGACCGTGATGCTGCAGAGCGTGCATGATTCGTCGGTATTCCTGCGGGAAGCCTATTATCCACTGTATCGAATGGTCTCGACCTATGCCGCGTTGCGAACCACGGGGTTCTCCGCATCGGCAGCGTTTATCGGCCAGGGCATCGTCGCCGTCCTTGCGCTCGGCATCGTGCTGGTCGCGGTCTACCGCAAGATGCCGGTGCGCGAGAGTCTCGGCCTGACCGCGATCGTATCGGTCTGCATCAGCCCCTATGCGTATGATTATGACTTCCTGATCTTAAGTGTCGGAATGGCGCTGCTGTTGCCGGCGCTTCAGGCCAAGGCCCGCGAGTGGGAACGAGCCATCATCTATGCCGCGCCGATACCGATCGGAGCCTTCGGCTACATGCACACGGTCCATAACAACACGCCCCGCACGGACGTCCATTGGGTCGATGTGCTTTCGATCGGAGGCTTCGGGATCGCCGCGCTGATCACGCTGATCGTCGCAATCCTGCTGCTGCGCGAGTCAAGCGGTTCTCCCGTTCCGGCGCAGGGGCCGCTTGCGAGGATTTGAGCACCCGGCGCCCCCCCGCGATCACGCAACGCTCACGGCGCCACCATTTCGAGACGATCGCGCGCCGGCAGGGTCGACGCGAAGGTCTGCAGGGCGTCGGCGACGAGCTCCGGCTGCGCGGCCGGCGTGACGTAGAAGCTTACGTCGCCCCGCGCGCCGGTCACTGGAATCGTGTGCAGGATCGCGACCTTCCTCCAGCTCGCCGGCACGCCCTGCGCAAACCAGCTGTCGTAGATCATGGCGACGCCGACATGATGCTCGTCGGCGAGCGCGGCGATCTCGGCCGGGCCGTAGCGGCCGGCGCGCTTCGCCTTGCGCACGCGTTCCGAACCGAGCCCCCACAGATCCAGGACAAAGTTCGGATTTCCCCAGGCAACAAGCCCAAGGTCGTTCACGGCAATCGGCCGCCGGTAGAGCTGCTGGGCGAAGCGTCCCAACTGATAATGCTGCTCGTAGACGCCGCGCGAGGCAAACGGCGTCTCCAGGGCGGCGCTGACATAGCCCACGCTGGCAAAACCGGCGAGCCCGACGCTGGCGAGCGTCGCGGCGGTCCATTGCGGGACGCTCAAGACCGCTCGCGCGCGTGCAACCGCGTAGAGCAGCGCCAGCACCGCAAGCGCAACGATGTAAACCTCATACCGGTAGAACCAGCCATATTGGCCAAAGCCGAGATGCGCAGCGATCGCGGCGAGCACCGTCGCACAGACGATCAGCGCGCCCCGGTCGGCGCGCAGCAACGCCATCGCGCCGGCGAGCGCAAGACCGAGTAGCATCAGCCTGAAGCCGGCGGGATCAGCGAAGCCGTCGCCGAGATTGCGGAGGATGGAGGCGAACACGCCGCTTCCTTCATAGCCGGATTCGGCGATGCGCGATTTGAGCAATACCGAACTCGGCAACAGCGGGAGACCGAGCGAGGCCATTCGCGCGAAATACGCGGCGAACGCGCAGAGCGTCACGGCGGCGGCCGCGGCCACAAAACGGCGGTGGCCGAGCAGAGCAAACCCTATCATCGCCGCGATGGCGAACGCGATTCCCTCGAAGCGGATCAGCGGCAACAGCACCAGCGCCGCGAAATGCATGGCGGTCGGCGGCCGTCCGCGTGCGGCTTCGGTCAGGCCGCCGAAGGTCGCGACCGTGGCCCAAACGTGAAGACTGTGCTCCATGCCGGTCATCGGCAGGGCGATCGCGCTCGACGAAAAAATGGCGAGCAACGCGACGAAAAACAGCAGCGACTTCTCCCGGCCGGGGCCAAGCAGTTCAGCCGATTCAAGAATGCGCAGGAAAGCCACGACGGTCGCTGCCGCTGCCGCGGCATTGATCAGGAGTGGACCGAATGCGCCAAGATGCAGCATCTCGGTCACGGCCAGCAGATAGGGCCAGATGATCGACGAGCTTGGCGACGAGACCTCGGACGCATTGACGCCGTAGCCGCCGGACCGGATGTGATCGGCGACGGCGAGGTGGATATAGGGATCGTCGAGGGTGAAGATCAGCCGGCCGTCGCAGAGCGTGACGCTGAAGATCAGCGTCACCGCGAACAGCACGAGCCACAGCGATGCCGTCACAAGCGGGACGCTCTGCCGGATCGCGCTGGATCGCGGGAACGACGCGTGGTTGGCGGCGACGCCCGGCATCAGATACGCATCCGCTTGAAGATCGTCTCCGGCAGCGCGCAGATGATCGCCATCACCAGGCGGAAGCGGCGCGCCACATAGATCACGTCACGCGGCCTCGTCACATCGGCCCGGAAGATATCCTCCGCGACCCGATCCGGCTGCACCGTCAGGGGAGCCGGCAGCTTCATATGCGCCGTCATCCTGGTCCGCACGAATCCCGGCTTGACGGTGACGACACGAACCTTGCCCGCAAGCGCCAGGCGGTTGCGCAAGCCGGACAGGAATTGCGAGAAGCCGGCCTTGGCCGCGCCGTAGTAATAGTTCGAGGCCCGGCCGCGATCGCCGGCGACCGAGCTCACGCCGACGATGGTGCCCGAGCCGCGCGTAGCGAAGGCTTGCGCGAACAGTTCGAGCAGCAGGCTGGGCGCCTCGAAATTGGTGCGCATGATCTGCGTCGCAAGCTCGGGATCGGTCTCGGCACGCGATTGATCGCCGAGCTCTCCGACAACGCATACGACGGTGTCGGGAAGTGGGGAAAGGCCGGCGACGAAGCCGGCAAGCTGCCTTGTCTGCAGCACGTCGAGCGCGACAACCGAGGTTTCGATACCGCTTCGCGTCTTGATGTCGTCCGCATTGCGCTGTGCCGCCCCGATATCGCGGGCGGCGAGCATCACGCGCCATCCCTCCCTCGCATAGCGCAGCGCGGTCGCGTGCCCGATGTCCGAACTGCCGCCAATCACCAGAATTGATTTTGTGCCGGTCATCAAATTCCAAGCCGTGCTGAAAGATGGGACACGAGGCGGGTGTTCGCCCGATCTGCTGGCGGACGTCACGCAAGGCCGCAAGGCCGGGATATCCGGATTCGAATGTCGCGCGGGACTGCCGCGCATCCTTGGCGAGATAGAGCCGGCCGCCGGCATCGACCACCAGCGCGTCGAGCTGGTCAAGAAAGGCGAACAGCGCGTCGGTGACGGGAAAATCCATCGTCAGCGTGTAGCCGCGGAGAGGAAACGACATCGGCCCGCTGCCTTCGCCAAGCTGCTTGAGCACCGCAAGAAACGACGCATCGCCGCGCCGCGACACACGATCGAGAATTTCGGCGAGAACGCGGCGCGCGCGGCCAGCCGGGATCACGCATTGATATTGCACGAAGCCGCGCCGGCCGTAGATCCTGTTCCAGTCGGCGATCGCATCGAGCGGAAAGAAATACGGGTCCCAATGGACCAGCCGCGGCTTGCCCGGATGCGCGGCGCCGCGGCGGAAGTACAGCTCGTTGAACACCCGCATCGATGCGCGATTGAGCAGCCATCCCGGAAACAGCTCGGGGACCGCGAGCCGCGACGCGCGAAGCCTGGGAAACGTCTCGAGGCCGGGCCCCAGCATATCCTTGTCGCGCCGCGTGGCGTGCTCGGCCAGATAGACCAGCGACCGACCGAGCGCGGCGCCGCGCGCAAGGCAGTCGATCCAGGCCACCGAATAAGTGGTCGATGCGCTGCTTTCCAGCTGATCGATCGCCGCGTCGAGATTGCCGGCGACGCGGGTGTCCTGACGCAGCCAGGCGGTCTCGATCGGCAGCAGCCGCAGCGTCGCGTCGAGGATGATGCCCGTCAGCCCCATGCCTCCCAGTGTCGCCGCGAACAGCGCGGCGTTTTCCGATCGCGAGCAGGTGACGATCTCGCCGCCAGGCAGCGCGAGGCGGAACGAATCGACGATGTTGCCGAAGCCGCCATCGCGATGATGGTTCTTGCCGTGAACGTCGGCCGCGATCGCGCCGCCGACCGTCACGAATTTCGTGCCGGGCACGACCTTAAGGAAGAAGCTGCGCGGCTCGAAAACGGCAAGGATGTCGGCGATGGTCACGCCGGCTTCGACCGTCAATCGCGCGGTTGCGGCATCAAAACTCCGCATCCGGTTCAGGCCGCGCGACGAAATCGTGGATTGCGTTCCGATCGCGGCATCGCCGTAGGCCCGCCCGGCCCCGCGCGCGACGACGCCGGACCGCGCAAGCAGGTGGTCCCGCGCGCCCGCGGGCGTCTGCGGCGCCAGCAGTTCGGACGACGCCTTCGGATAGTTGCCCCAGCCGGACAGGCCAATGCCGCCCGGACTGGAGGTCGACATCACAGCTCCTGGTAACGCAGCCGCCGGCATCGCTAGATGGCGGCGAGCATGATGGCGCCGATCGCGCCGAGCGCGACCCAGCTGACGCGATCCCTCAGCGCAAAGATGACCGGATCGTCGTCGATCAATCCGCGCTGCGCGAACAACATCACGCGGCCGATCCAGTACATCAAGATCGGGCAACCGACCCAGAGCAGTTGCGGATGGCTGTAAAGCGCGCGCACCGTATCGGACGAGATGTAGAGCGTGAAGATCACGACGGCGTTGAAGCCTGACGCGGCGGCGAGGATCGCGATCATCGATTTGTCCCCGACCTGGTAGCCGCGCGCCGCCAGCACGGCGCCGTCCGGCTGGCCGGCGAGCTCGATATAGCGCTTCACCAGCGCCAGCGACATGAAGATGAACAGCGAGAACGCGAGCAGCCATTCCGACATCGGCACGCTGATCGCGACGGCGCCGCCGATCACGCGGACGGTATAAAGCGTGGCGAGCACGACGACGTCGACGGTCGCGATGCGCTTGAGCCAGAACGAGTAGGAGGTGGTCAGCGCGAAATAGCCGAGCAGGACGCTGCCGAACTCGATCGATATCGACATTGCGATTGCAAATGCGGCGACCAGCGCCAGGGCCATCGCGCCGACGGCCCGCGATGCCGGAATGGCGCCGCTTGCGATCGGGCGGTTGCGCTTGGTCGGATGCGCGCGGTCGGCCTCGACGTCGAGAAGATCGTTCAGGATGTAGGCGCCCGACGCGCAGAGCGAGAATGCGATCACGGCAAGCAGCGACGTCGCCGCCGATCCCAATGCGAATTTGTGTGCGGTCAGCAGCGGCACCAGCACGAGAGCGTTCTTGGCGTATTGATGCACCCTGAACAGCTTCAGCCAGCTGCGCATACTGACGCGCATACTGACCCGCGCGGGCGCGGACGGCTCGGATCGAGCGGAGCGCGCGAGGCGCGATGCGGAATCGGGCAACGCGACCGCCGCGCTGCCGATATAGTCAAAGCCCTGCCGAAGCACGGGCGGCGGCTCTTCGCGCTGCGCCGCCGGCAATTGACGTTCCGGCGCGGCGGCCCAGGCGGTGAAGACGCCAAGATGCTGGGCGACCGCGCTGACGAACGGCTCGGGATGGGTTTCCGAGCAAAGGTAGACCGGGCGGCCTTCCCCAGCACCTGCAGCAGGAACCTCACCGCGTCGTGGTCGAATTGCGCCCGGGACGGATCGAACCCCGATGGATCAGCACCATGCGCTGACCGCGCTTGCGGTCCAAGGGATGCAGTGATCGCCGCGGCGAAAGCGCGAAGGCGGCGGATCAGATCGGATGCGATATCGGCCGGGACGGAGCTTCCCCGCACCATGACCTCGTCGACATCGACGACGAGCGGCCGGCCCTTTGAACGCAGCGGATCGCGAAGGGCATCGCCGCCCCCCTGCTCAACCCGTTCTGGAACGCTAGCTCGCATACGCGCGGTCTTCCGGTGCCCCCTCCCCATTGTCCCGGGCTTTCCCTAATTTGGGGTGAACTTGATCTCGGGTGAACTTGGGGGAAGCGAACGCCGGGCAGATGGCGCCGAAATGCGTGTTGAAAAGCCTCGCCGACAGCGCGCGGTGAGCGAAAAATGGCGATCCCGGGAAGACTCGAACTTCCGACCTACGGTTTAGGAAACCGTCGCTCTATCCGGCTGAGCTACGGGACCGCACCGCCCGCAGCGAAAGCATGCAGGCGTCGCCATCCCATAGCAGAGCTGCCGGGCGATCGCCAGCCCGCGCCACATCGGGCGCGCGCGAAGTTGCCGGCGTTTGGCGCGTCGCGCGTTACGCCACCTGCCGGGCCGGATTCGAGGCGGCATCCGCGCTCGCCCGACGCGCCGGGAGAAACTCGATGGCCTCATCCTTCAGCGAGCCGAAGCGCAGCGTCACGATATCGAGCGCATAATTCTGGTAGAGCCGCCACGGCCGGCGCGAGCCCTGCTTGGGGAACCTGGCGGCGGCGCGCTGGATATAGCCCGATGAGAAATCCACCCAGGGCAGTTCGGTCACGGTCGGGTCGTTCCGCCGCGGCGTGACTTGCGCGTAGCCACGCGCCTTCATGTGGTTGAGCATGCGGCACACATATTCGCAGGTCAGGTCGCATTTCAGCGTCCATGACGCATTGGTGTAGCCGAAGGCGGCGGCGAGGTTCGGCACGCCGCTATACATCAGCCCCTTGTAGTTCATGGTCTTCGACAGATCGACTCGCGCGCCGTCGACATTGATCTCGAGTCCGCCGAGCACCTGCAGATCGAGGCCGGTCGCGGTCACCACGATGTCGGCGTCGAGCACATTGCCGCTCTTGAGCTTGATGCCACCACGCGTGAAGGTCTCGATCTGATCTGTGACGACGGACGATCCGCCGCTGCGCAGCGATTGGAACAGATCGCCGTTCGGCACCAGGCAAAGCCGCTGGTCCCACGGATTGTAGCGCGGCGTAAAATGGGTGGCGACGTCGTAGTCGGGGCCGAGCGCGTGGCGCACGCCGCCGAGGATCAGCTTCTTCACGCGCTCCGGATCGCGCTTGCAGAGCCGGTAGAAATACATGCCGAACAGCACGTTCTTCCAGCGCGTGAGGCCGTAGGCGAGTTTCGCGGGCAGCCGCGCGCGCAACCAGTTGGCGACCTTGTCCTCGTCCGGCCGCGCCACGACATAGGTCGGCGAACGCTGCAGCATCGTGACATGGGCGGCGGTCTTGGCCATTTCCGGCACCAGCGTCACCGCGGTCGCGCCGCTGCCGATCACCACCACCTTCTTAGCCGTATAGTCGATGTCGTCGGTCCATTTCTGGGGATGGACGACGCGGCCGGCGAAATCGGCGATGCCGGGGAAGTCGGGTGTGTAGCCGTGTTCATATTTGTAGTAGCCGCTGCACATGAACAGGAAGTTGCAGGTGAAGCGCTCGATCGTCTTCTCCGGCCCGCGCTCGACCTCGACCGTCCATTGCGAGTCCGCCGACGACCAGTCGGCGCGCACGACGCGGTGGTTGAAGCGGATGTTCTTGTCGATGCCGTAGACGCGCGCGGTCTCGCGCACATAGTTCAGGATCGAGGGGCCGTCGGCGATCGCCTTCGGCTCGGTCCACGGCCGGAACGAATAGCCGAGCGTGTACATGTCGGAGTCGGAGCGGATGCCGGGATAGCGGAACAGATCCCAGGTGCCGCCGATGCAGTCGCGGCCTTCAAGAATGGCGTAGCTGCGGTCCGGGCAGTTGGCCTGCAAATGATAGCCGGCGCCGATGCCCGACAGTCCCGCACCCACGATCAACACGTCGAAATGAACGGACACGCCCTGACCCTCCCGTGGCAGTATTGACAATACATGTTGTCAGATAACTTGACATCTGACAATGCTTCGTGTCAATACACTTTCATGGCAAGCAGCCGGAAAGCCCGCCTCTATGGCGGTATGGACGCCGAGGAACGCCGCACCGAGCGGCGGCTGAAGCTGATCGATGCGGCGATCGAGGTCTATGGCGAGGTCGGCTATCGCGGCGCCACCGTGAAGGCGATCTGCGAGGCGGCCGAGCTGACCGAGCGCTATTTCTACGAGTCCTTTGCCAACAGCGAAGCCCTGCTGATCGCCGCCTACGGCCATGTCGTCGGCCACCTGCACGACGAAATGACCGCAGCCGCCGCAGCCGCAGGCGACGATGCCGAGATGAGGCTGCGCGCTGCGCTGACGCTCTATTTCACGCGGCTAAAGGAGCACCCGAAGCCCGCGCGGGTCTTTCTGCTGGAAATTTCAGGCATCAGTCCGGCGGTCGATGCCGTCAAGCTCGACGCCTTGCGCGTCTTCAGCGACATCCTGGTGCCGCCTGCGCTCGACCCGAAGCGCAGCGACAAGGGCGCGGCCGCCTCGCTGCTCTCGGTCGGCATGGTGGGCGCCGTCATCTCGATCGCGCTGCGCTGGGTGTCGAAGCAATATCCGCAAGCCGTGGAGGAGGTCGTCGCGATCGCCGCCAGCTTCTGCCGCGTGGCGCTGACCGAGGCCGACCACCGTGAGGATGGTCACTTATCGTAGCGGCCGGATCGCACCGGCCAGCGGGACCCGCCGATTTTCGATCATGTTTCGCCAGCACTCGCGGACCCGGCCCCTAGCCTGTCGCTGATTTAACTTGCATATCGGGCCCCTGGGTTCTCTTATTCCCGGTACCGGGCGCAACGAGGTGCAGCCTGTTTCGCCTGACAAAACAACGCTGTTTGCATCGGCGGAGCTGAATTTTGGTCGATCTGCACAGGCTTGACGATGTGACCGCGCGCCTCGGCGATGTGGTTCTCGATCCCTCGACCTGGCCGTCCTTCATGGACGAGGTCTGCACCGCCGTCGGCGCGACCGGCGCCGCGATGCTTCAGAGCGATATCCGCACTGAAGACATTCCGCGCACGGACTCGATCACCGAGTATTTCACCAAGACCTACTTCCCGCACAATCTTCACCTCACCGACATCCGCGCAGCCCGCGGCGTGCCGCTGATGCATGCCGGCGTCGATGTCATCACCGATGCGGATCTGTTCGAATCCGAAACCGAGATGCTGCGCGATCCGCTCTACGCCACGCTCGGCGAGTTCGGACTGAAATGGTTCGCGGCGATCGGCTTCCACTCCGGCCCGGCGTTGTGGGCACTGACGATCCAGCGCTCGCCCAGGGAGGGCTTGTTCGACGCCGACGAGATCAAGGCGCTGCAAAGGGTGTCGGCGCCGCTCACGGAAGCCGCGACGCTCTCCGCCGTCGTTGGCCGCTCCGCGCTCTCGGGCATCACCGGCGCGCTCGATCTGATCCAGGTCGCTGCGATTGCCGTCGGCCGCTTCGGCGCCGTCATCGGCATGAACAGCCAGGCGGAACGCTGTCTCGGCTACGACCTTGCGATCCGCAACAATCGCCTCACCCTGCTCGACCGGCAGGCCAATGCCGATCTGACCAGGCTGATCGATCAGTTGGCCCACAGCTCGGACCTGCACCCATTGCCGTCGTCGCCGATCGTGGTGCGCAGGATCGACAAGCGGCCGATCGTGATCCAGATCCAACCGGTGCCTCCGGCGGCGCGCGCGCCGTTCCTCGGGGCGCGCGCGATCCTGTTGATCCGCGATCTCGAAGGCAGCGCCGCGTTCGATCAG
Source organism: Bradyrhizobium sp. BR 1433 (assembly GCF_051547665.1). Taxonomy (NCBI): domain Bacteria; kingdom Pseudomonadati; phylum Pseudomonadota; class Alphaproteobacteria; order Hyphomicrobiales; family Nitrobacteraceae; genus Bradyrhizobium; species Bradyrhizobium sp. BR 1433. Next base: position 5,549,237 of record NZ_JBPUGG010000001.1, on the reverse strand, counting down.
GCGCTGCTGGCGGCGACGTTCGAGCTGACGCCGGCACAGGCACGCCTCGCCGCGCGGCTTGCGCGCGGCGATTCGGTCGAAGCGGCAGCGCAGGCGGCCGGCGTTGCCCTTGCCACCGCGCGCAATCAGCTCAAAACGATCTTCCAGAAGACCGGCACCCACCGGCAGGCGGAACTGGTTGCGTTGTTGCACAGGGTGAAGTGAACGATTAAAGGCGAATTGTTCTGATCTCCGGCCCGTTCCGATGAGATTCTTCAATTATTCCAATCGCGAAGGCTGTGTTCCATCAGCCGCGGCAACATTCCACAGGTCAGGAAAATCGTCGGGTTCCCGGGTGACAAGTGTCACTAAAATGGCGACAATCTGCTCACTCTGTGTCGTTCGGGTTTGGTCTCAATGTCCGTGATGCCGTCACGATCATCGACGTTGGCTGTTGCCGCTTTCGCCGTCGCTTGCGTGCTGGCGCCGATGAGCGCGCACGCGCAATGGTGGCGCGGCGGCCCGAAGGACTTCGAGGACTGCGCCGACCTCGCCGAGAAGGCGAAGACCAGGGAAGACAAGACCGCGCAACTCGCCGATTGCAACGCCAAGTTCGCCGGCCGTCGCAAGCCTGGCGGTGGCTACACCTATTACGACTTCATGCAGGACCGCAGCTTCGACATCGCCGGTCCTAATCCGACGCCGGACGAGCAGAAGAAGATCGACCAGGAATATACCGGCTACCTCGAGCAGCAGCGCCGCTCGCGTATCGTCGCGGCGTTCAATGCGAAGCAACTCGAGCGGCAGGAGACACAGCCGGTGCGGCCGCCGCAGATCCAGCAGGCGTCATTGCACAATGAGCCGGTGCGCAGTGAGACTGCGAAAGTCCCCGTCCCTGCCGCAAGGCCGGTCAAGCCGCGGGTCGCTGCCGTCCCCATTCCCGAGCCGCGGCAGCGGGCAAGCTGCATGAAGGGTACGTTCTCCTGCGAATGGCCGCGGCTTTCCGAGGGATTGGACGGCCTGAAGAAGCTGTTCACGCCGACACCGCCGCCACCGACCAAGGTTGCGAAGCGAACCGAGGTCAATCGGTAATCACCATCGCCCAGAACCTGCGGTACGGCGACTTCGGATTGTCGACGAAGGCGACGCCGACGCGCTTGGCGCCCGGCATCAGCAGGTTCTCGCGATGGCCCGGCGAATTCTCCCACTGCTTCAGCATCTCGGCGAAGGCGATGAAGCCGGCGCCGATATTCTCGGCGGCGCGCTGCTTCTTGAGCGGCGCGATGCGCGTGAAGAAGCTGCCGCCCGCGGAGTGGCTGACCGATCCGGTCGCCGACATCGCCTGGGCCTGCTTCAGCGCCATCGCGTTCAGCTTCGCGTCGAGCTTCACCGCGGGCATGCGGTTGGCGCGCCGGTAGGCACTGATCGAGCCGGCATAGTCGGCGGCACCTGAGGCCGTGGTGAAGCCAAACACGAAGGTGAGCGCGACGAACAGCAGCTTCATCTGAAGTCGTCTCTGTGATGGATCAGTGCGCGCGGGTGCGCTTGTGGTGTCGGGGCGCGACCGATTTGTGCGCAGGCGTGGCCGCTCGGCTGGCTGCCGCAGCCGCCGCGCGCTGCTCCTGCAAGCGCGCATCATAGCCAGGCGACGGTGTCACGGTCGGCGGCGCCGCACGGACCGGGCCGGCCGCGAGCGCAACAAGCGTGAACAGCATGATGCTGGACCATTTCATGATGTCATCTCCTCTGTTGTTCGATCGACGTGGCGGACGATCATCGGCGTTCATGGTCACTGCCATCGCGGATCTGTTCGGGCGTTAGCCCCGGCGAGCCCTTGCCGTCCGCCTCCGCCTTCCGGATCAGCGCGATGACGCGGCGCGACAATGGCGCCGCGAGCCCGCGGCGATCCGCGATCGCGGTAATCACGCCCTGCAAATAGTCGATCTCGGTGCGGCGGCCGCGCTGCAGATCCTCCCACATCGAGGAGCGCGCCTCGGGATCGATCTTCATGGTGCGGCCGAGCAGCATGTCGAACAGCGCATCGGGCAGCCGCAGCAAAGGCGGCATCCAGTTCGACGGCAGCGGCGTCGGCGACACCGGCGCAATGCCTTCGGCGCGCACCGCGGCCAGGCCCTCGGCCATCTGATCGGCAAGCAGTCGTCGCCAGCCGCGCTGCGCGAGCTGTTGCCGCAGCGGAATATTGGACAGCGCATTGAGCGCATTGTTGAGATTGACGATCAGCTTGCCCCACTGCACGCCGTCGATATCGCCGGTGGGCTTGATCGCAAGGCCCGGCACCGACAGCCGCGCCGCGGTGCCCGCGTCATCCTGCGCGATGACGATGTCGCCGGAGGTCGAGCGATGGAAGCGGCCGTCGCCGAGCGCGACCACGTTGAACGGCACCATGCCGCCGAGCACCCTGCGGCCCGGCAGACGGTCGCGCAGCAGCGGCACATTGCCGACGCCATTCTGCAGGCTGATCACCGCGGCATCGCCAGGCGCGTGGCGCGCGATCGCATCGGCCATCGCAGCGGTATCGGCGCTCTTCACCGTCACCAGCACGGTCTGAACGTCGGACAAGATCGACGGATCGTCGGACACAATGAGCCGGTCCGCGGATACCGTCCGCTCGGAGCCGTCAAAGCTGCTGACCCGCAAGCCGTTGCCTGCGATCTCCTGGATCAGCCGCGGCCGCGCCAGCAGCACGACACGGCACCCCGCAGCCGCGAACGTGCCGCCGACGAAGCAGCCGATGCTTCCCGCGCCCGCAATGCCAATCGGCCGGTCCTGGTTCATCTGGCCAAACGTCCATTCATCATTGGCTCGATAGCAGACCTTGGGTTGCCTGCCTATTTCGACGCACCGCGGTCCGGGTGGCCCGCCTTGTAACCGTCATGGGCGGAAGCTATGTTTCCCGCTCGGGGCACGGTTGCGGCAGGAGACGATCATGGGTTTACTCGACGTACTCAACGGCATGCAGAACGGCCCGCGCGGTCCGAGCGCGCCAAGCACCTCATCCGACAGTTCGAGCGGCGGCGGAATGTCGCCGATGACGATGGCTATCCTCGCGCTGCTCGCCTGGAAGGCGGTCAAGCATTTCTCCGGCGGCCAGGCGGACGCGAGCGCCCCTGAGCCGAAGCCGGTGCAGGCGCCGCCGCTTCCTCCCGGCAACGTCACCGCAGGCCTGCCCGGCGGCGCCGGCGGTGGCGGGCTCAGCGATCTGCTCAAGGGCGGCCTCGGCGGCCTGCTCGCCGGCGGCGCAGCCGGCACCGTGCTCAGCGGCGGCCTCGGCGATCTGCTCAACCAGCTGCAGCAGAAGGGCCATGGCGACGCGGCCAATTCCTGGGTCAGCAACGGTCCCAACAAGCAGATCGCGCCCGGCGATCTCGCCAACGCGCTCGGCGCCGACCAGATCAACTCGCTGGCATCGCAGAGCGGCTTGTCGCGCGACGAACTGCTGCAGGGCCTCAGCCAGTATCTGCCCGACGCGATCAATCATCTGACGCCGGACGGCCGGCTGCCGAGCGGCGACGAGTTGCACCGCAGGCTCTGACGGTAGCGTTGATTCCATCTGAGGAGGACGACAGTCATGGGCGGCATCATCTGGGTCATCATCGTCGGCTTTGTCGCGGGGATCATCGCGCGGTTCCTGTCGCCGGGGCCGAACAATCCAAGCGGCTTCATTCTCACCACCGTGCTCGGCATCGCCGGCGCGTTCTTGCGACCTTCATCGGCCAGGCGATCGGCCATTACGGTCCCGAACAAGGCGCCGGCTTCATCACCGCCACGATCGGCGCGCTGGTGGTGCTGTTCATCTGGAACCGGCTGGTCGCGGCGCGCGTGATCCCGGATATCGGAAACAGGTGACGCCGTAGGCGTCATCCAAAACGGTCATTCCGGGGCTCGCGAAGCGAGAACCCGGAATCTCGAGATTCCGGGTTCGATGCTGACGCATCGCCCCGGAATGACCGAACAAGCACAAAGCCTGTCTCAAGATGCAAATGCCCGGGCCTCGCCCGGGCATTTTCATTTCTGCCGCAGTTCGGAAGACGGATAGCGACCTCACTGAATCAGATGCATGCCGGCATCCATGCGGACGAATTCGCCGGTCATGTTGCTCGACGCCGGGCTTGCCAGGAAGCAGACCAGATTGGCGATATCTTCGGCCGTCGAGGCGACCTTCAGCGGCACGCGCGCGATCACGGTATCGCGCACCTGTTTCGCCTGCGCCTCGCCGCGCCCCTTGGTGAACCAGGGCGTATCGATATAACCGGGACACACCGTGTTGACGCGGATCAACGGCGCCAGCGCGCGCGCCAGCGACTGCGTCATGGTGTTGAGCGCGCCCTTGCTCGCGGCATAGGCGACCGACGAACCACCGCCGGAAATGCCGGCGACCGAGGAGACGTTCACTACCGCCGACGGACGGCTAGATGCCTTCGCGCCGGCTTCGAGCAGCGCGCGCGCGGCACGAACCATCTGGAACGGGCCGATGGTGTTGACGGCATAGATGCGCTGGAAATCTTCCGCGGTCAGGCCGTCGAGATCGTGATGCGGCACATGCTTGGTGGTGCCCGCATTGTTGACGAGCACGTCGAGGCGGCCCCAGCCCTGCGCGGCGGCTGCGATCTTCTTGCAGTCCTCATCGCGCGAGACGTCGCCCTGCACCACCAGCACCTCGGCGCCCTGCTTGCGGCAGACTTCCGCGGTCGCCTCGGCTTCCGCCTTGCTGTTGGAATAGTTGATGACGAGGCGCGCGCCCTGCGTGGCGAGGATTTGCGCGGTGGCGGCGCCGAGTCCCGATGCCGATCCCGTCACGATCACGCACAAACCATCCTTGGACATCTGCATTTTCCTTGTTGTTGTGAGCCAGATGAACTCCGGCGGCGGCACACCATATCGCGTGGAACGACATCTGCAAGCCGCGCCCGAATCCTCACGTATACGCGTTCAGCCCCTTTTGCAGGCTGGCCCACTGCGCCTCGTCATGGCCGCAGATGATCTTGACGCCGGACGCCTCGAGCCTGGCGATCTCGTCGAGCGACTTCAAGAACTGGTCGACGTCGAGGCTGTTCCTCGGCGAGGTCCGCTGGTCGAGATTGGCGCGCACACTGAGCGCGTCGGAGGCGAGCAGGAATTCGCCGCTGTTGTCGAGCTTGACCAGCGCGCCGGTCGTTCCCTTCGAGTGTCCGGGCAGCGGGACCAGCGTCAGCTTGCCGTCGCCGAACACGTCCATCTGCCTATCGAAGATCTCCATCTTCAGCGGATGATCCCAATCCGCCTTGATGTATCCGCGATCGAACGCGTTATCGGCATTCGCGGCTTCGACCTCGAGCGCGTGGACGAAGATCGTCGCCTTCTTGAAGAAGGCGTTGCAGCCGCAATGGTCGGTGTGCAGGTGGGAGCAGATCACCACGTCGATGTCATCAGCGCCAAGGCCAACGGCCTTCAGGCTCGTCAGCACATGATCATCCGCCGGCATGATCGGGCGCATGTATTTGGCCAGCGTGCCGAGCCGTCCTTCAGGATCGGTCGCGACATCGGGATGGCATCCGGTATCGAACAGCACATTGCCCTGCGCATGCCGCAACAGCACGCAGGCGACCGGGAGATCGATCATCTCGCCGCGCGCCGCATCGGGCAGATAGGTCCGCTTCGACATCTGGAGCCGGCCGCCCGACAACATATGCATCTTCATCTCGTTACCTCTGTTTTTGACTTCAAACTACATATGAGTTTTATGGAAACTCATAATGGATTTGACAGCATATTATTCATCCTTATAGCTTCCGCGCAACGTCGCGATCGCATGACAAATGCGCTCAACGAAGCACCCGGCTCTTTCGGATCGGCATCGTTGGCATCGATCAGCGGCCGTCAGAGGGAAGTTTCGCCACGATGTACACCGTGTTCAGCACGTTCGCTGCGACATCCGATGCGGCAGCATTCAAACCCTTCCTCTGCATTCCCGCGCGTGCCGACCGCGCATACTTTCCCGATGGCATCGAACTGTCCTATGGCGCCATTGCGCGGCAGGTCTGCGCATTGCGCGATCAGTACCGCGCAGCAGGCTTCGGCCACGGACACCGCGCCTGCCTGCTGCTGGAGAACCGGCCCGATTTCATCGTGCATTGGCTGGCGCTCAACGGCCTCGGCGTCTCGATCGTTCCGATCAACCCGGCCTATCGCGCGGTGGAAATCGCATACCTTATCGCACATGCCGAGCCCGACCTGATCGTCACGCTGGCCGATCAGAAGGAATTGCAGAAGGCGCTGACCGGCGACGTTCCGCTGCTCACCGTCTCCGGTGACGATGTCGGCGCCAGCGTCGAGAAAGTGCCGCAGGCCAGGCGGCCAGTACCGCGCGCCGGCGAGCCGGGAAGCGAGACCGAGGCCGCGCTGCTGTACACGTCAGGCACGACGGCGCGTCCGAAGGGATGCATCCTGACCAATGAATACGTGGTCTCGACCGGCCGCTGGTACGTCAGCCACGGCGGCGAGGCGACATACCATGCAGGAACGGAGCGCCTCTACAGCCCGCTGCCGCTATTTCACATGGCCGGCCTGACGCTGACCCCGATCGCGATGATGCTGACCGGCGGCTGCCTGATCCTGCCGGAACGCTTCAACGCGAAATTTGCCTGGCGCGATATCGTCGCATGCCGGGCGAGCGTGCTGCACTATCTCGGCGTGATCGTCGCGGCCCTGCTGGCGCAGCCGGAGACGCCGGACGAGAAAGCCCATGCGCTGCGCTTCTCGATGGGCGTCGGCGCCAATCCCGAGCAACGCGCGCGGGCTCGCGAACGCTTCGGCGTCCCCTTCGTCGAGGGCTGGGGCATGACGGAGACCGGACGCAGCCCCTTCAACACAGTCGAGCCGCGCCATCTCGAGACCAACACGATCGGCCGCAGCGTGCCCGGCCTCGAAATGATCATCCTCGATGCCGACGGCAATGCGCTGCCAGCTGGCGCAGTCGGTGAGCTCTGCGTGCGCCATTCGGAAGCGACGCCGCGGCGCGGCTTCTTCTCCGGCTATCTGAAGGACCCCGAGGCCACCGAGCAGGCCTGGCGCGGCGGCTGGTTTCACACCGGCGACAGCGCCTGGCAGCACGAGGACGGCGCCTTCGTGTTCGTCGACCGGCTGAAGCATCTGGTCCGGCGCGCCGGCGAGAACATCTCGGCGGCGGAGGTCGAGGCCGTGCTGACGACGTCGCCTCAGGTCAAGCAGGCCGCAGTCATCGCCGCGCGCGATCCGATCCGCGACGAGGAAGTTGCGGCCTTCATCGTGAGCAACGACGGCACCGATGCTTCACGCGAGCTCGCGCAGGACATCTTCCACTTCTGCCGCGAACGCCTGGCGGCGTTCAAGCTGCCGGCGTGGATCGCCTTCGTCGCCGAGTTGCCGCTGACCTCGACCAACAAGATCCAGAAGCACGTGCTGCTGGGCGCGGACAGGGATCCGCAGTCGCATCCGGGCATGATCGACCTGCGGCAAGACAAGATCAACGCCATAAGGCAATCGAACTAGAGGAAACCAAGGACAATGACATCGAGATACGGATGGATCGCCGCGAGCGCTGCAATCCTCTCAGTCGCCTTCGCCGCCGCGCCATCCCACGCGCAGATTTCCGACGACGCGGTGAAGATCGGCGTGCTGACCGATCAGGCCGGACTCTACGCCGACGCCGCCGGCCCCGGAGCGGTCGAAGCGGTCCGGATGGCGATCGCGGATTTCGGCGGCAAGGTGCTGGGCAAGCCGATCGCGATGGTCGATGCCGACCATCAGAACAAGGCGGACATCGGCGCCGGCATCGCGCGGCGCTGGTATGAGCAGGAGAATGTCGACGTCATCGTCGATTTCGCCAATTCCGCCGTCGCCTTCGCCGTGCTCGAGCTCACCAAGCAGAAGAACAAGGCGATGCTGGTGTCGTCGGCCGGCTCCTCCGATCTGACCGGAAAGGGCTGCTCGGCGAATTCGGTGCAGTGGACCTACAACACCTATGCGCTCGCCAACAGCACGGTGCGGGCGCTGGCCAAATCGGGCGCGAAGAGCTGGTACTTCGTCACGGTCGACTACGCCTTCGGCCATGCGCTGCGCAACGATGCGGCCAGGACCGTGGAGAAGGTCGGCGGCAGTATCGCCGGCGAGGTGCGGCATCCGCTCAACAGCATGGATTTCTCGTCCTATCTGCTGCAGGCCCAGAGCTCGCAGGCCGATGTGATCGCGTTCGCCAACACCGGCGGCGATCTCGCCAACTCGATCCGGCAGGCGCAGGAATTCGGGATGGCGCAGCAGCAGAAGCTCGCGGCCTTCCTGATGCAGACCAGCGACATCCACGCGATCGGCCTGCAGGCCGCCCAGGGGCTGCAGCTCGCGACCGCCTTCTATTGGGATCTCGACGACAAGACCCGCGACTTTGCCGCGCGCTTCATGGCCAGGACCAAGAAGCGGCCGACCATGGTGCAGGCCGGTCTCTACTCCGCTGTCATGAACTATCTCAAGGCGATCGAGAAATCCGGCACCGACGACGGCCCCAGGGTGATCGCGCAGATGAAGGACATGCCGATCGACGACTTCTTTGCCCGCAACGCTTTCCTGCGCGAGGACGGCCAGCTCATCCACGACATGTATCTCGTGCAGGTGAAGTCGCCGGCGGAGTCCAAGGGCGCCTGGGACTACGAGAAGCTCGTTCAGGTGATCCCGGGCAAGGAGGCGTTCGCGACGCCAGAGGAAAGCGCCTGTCCGCTGCTGAAGAAATGACTGCGCGCACAAATCCGCAAACCACAAGCAAGGCTGGACACCCCATGACTGAGCTGCCGCTGCTTTTCACCCCGCTGCAATTGCGCGATCTCGAACTGAAGAACCGGATCATGGTCTCGCCGATGGCGACCTATTCGGCGCAGGAGGGGCGCGCCACCGATTGGCACACCGCGCATATCGGCAAGCTCGCCGCCGGCGGCGCCGGCCTCGTGTTCGTCGAGCAGAGCTCGGTGAACACCCAGGGGCGCATCACCCATGGATGCCTCGGCATCTGGGACGATGCGCACATCGCGGACCACGCCGCCCTCGCCGCGCTGATCCACAGCTTCAACGCCAAGGCCGCGATCCAGATCGCACATGGCGGCCGGAAAGGCTCCTCGCAGCGGCCGTGGGAAGGCGGCAACCCGCTCGGCGAAGCTGACATCAAGGCACGCGGCGAAGGCCCATGGCAGATCGCGGCCTCGAGCGGCATTCCCTTCGATGACGGCTGGCCGGCACCGCAGATGATGACTTCAGAGCAGATCGATGCCCTGGTGGACGACTATCGCCAGGCATTTCGTCGCGCCAGGGCGGCCGGCTATGACGTCATCGAGCTGCACTGCGCGCACGGCTATCTGATGCACTCGTTCCTGTCGCCGCTGGCGAACAACCGCAACGACGAGTATGGCGGGTCGCGCGAGAACCGCATGCGCCTGCCGCTGCGGATCGCGGCGGTCATGCGCGAGGAGTGGCCCAGCCATCTGCCGGCCTTCGTCCGCATCTCGTCGGTCGACGGCGTCGACATCGGCTGGTCGATCGAGGACTCGATCGCGTTTGCGGCGGAGCTGAAGGCGATCGGGATCGACATGGTGGACTGCTCGTCAGGCGGCATGAAGCTGCCGCGCGGCAATTCGCTGGTGTCGCGCACCCCGGGCTTCCAGGTGCCGTTCGCCGAGCGCATCCAGAAGGAAGCCGGCATACCGACGGTGGCGGTCGGGCTGATCCGCGAACCGGACTACGCCGAAGCCATTTTGCGGGACGGCAAGGCGACGCTTATTGCGCTCGGCCGCGAATTGCTGTGGAATCCGAACTGGCCCGCGCAGACGGCACTTGCGCTCGGATGCGATCCGGAGTGGACGAGTTGGCCCGAGCAATATGGCTGGTGGCTGAAGCGGCGGGTGGCGCAGCAGGGACGATAGCGATGCCGGTGGCGAAGAAAGACTTGGCGAAGGCCGGTGCGGCTACCGGCGCGCGGACTTTCGACCGCCCCGACTTCCCCGGCGATACCTCGCGCGACCTGCCGAAAATGGACAATGCGGTCAAGTCGGCGCGGCGCGTGTTCGACGTGCTCGAATTCTTCGAGGAGCACCAGCGGGCCGCGTCCGCCATCGAGGTCGCGGCCGCGCTCAAGTTTCCGCAATCCAGCACCTCGGCGCTGATGCGAACGATGACGGCGTTCGGCTATCTCCACTATGACACCAGCCGCCGCACCTATATCCCGACGCCGCGGATCTCGATGCTGGGGCACTGGCTGAGCCCGGCGTTGTTCACGAAGGGACGCCTGGTCAATTTGATGGAAGAGCTCTCCGCGCGGACCGGAGAGACCATCATGCTCGCGGTGCGCAACGGGCTCAGCGCGCAGTATGTCCATATCATTCAGGCCAAGCTGCCGATGCGGCTGTATGTCAAGGCCGGAACGCTGCGGCCGCTGGCGCGATCCGCGTCGGGTTACGCGCTGCTGTCGGCCTATCCGGACAAGGAGGTGCGCCGCCTGGTGCGCCTGATCAACGCCAACGAGAGCCGGCCCGATCGTCAGGTCGACATCAAGGCGCTGCTGCTTGAGCTGAAGAAGGTCCGCGCCAAGGGGCACGCCTTCTCGCTCGGCCTGGTCACGCCGGGCGCGGGCGCCGTCGCCATGAACCTGCCGCCGATTGCGGAATCGAACGAACCGCTGGTGCTGTGCGTGGCCGGATTGAACGACGCGCTGGTCACCCAGGAGACCGAGTTCGCCGACCTGATGCGGAAGGCAATCGAGTTTCATCTGGCGGACTGAACTTATGTTGGCGGCCGGTTTGCGCGTGTGCGTGGCATACAAACGGGGACAATCGAAAGTTCACTATGCGGAATTCATGCGCCAAGTCCGGCTTCATGCCATCCGCGCAAGTGGCCCTGCGGGCAGCGCTTGTCACGGCTATGGCTTTTCCGCATCATTGAGCGCAAGACAACATCGCAAGCAGGGCATGGCCGAACAGCCAGCCCGAGCCAATCAACACGAGGAACGCTGTGGCGGAGAGTGAAAACATCGTCGCCGAGACCGCGGAAAAGATTTTCGCCGATCTCGCGGATGCCCAAACCATCAATCACGACAAGCAGGGCGCATGGAAGGCGCCGCTGTGGCAGGCGCTGACCGAAGCCGGCCTGCCGCTGTCCTGGGTGCCCGACGATCTCGGCGGTTCCGGCGCTAGCCTCGCCGAAGGATTCAGCGTCCTCAACGTCGCTGGGCGGCATGCGATCGCTGTTCCGCTGGCCGAAACAATGCTGGCCGGCTGGCTGCTGACGCAAGCCAGGATCGCCTCTCCCGAAGGCGAGATGACCGTGCTGCCGGCAAGCCCGAAGGACCGCGTCACGCTGAACGCCGACGACTCGCTCTCCGGCCGCGCCCGCGGCGTGCCGTTCGCCAAGGACGCAAAACATTTCGCGGTGCTGGCTGAAGGCAATGGCGGCGTGTCGATCGCGCTGATCGATGCAGCGAAGTGCCGGATCGAATCCGGCATCGGGCTCGGCGGCGATCACAACGACATTGTCACGCTCGACAAGGTGCAGCCGGTCACGACCAGGCCGGCGCCGAAGGGTTTTGACCAGTCCACGCTGATGCTGATGGGCGGCGTGGTGCGCAGCCTGCAGATCGCCGGCGCGCTGGAAGCGATGCTCGACATCTCGGTGCGCTATTCCAATGAGCGCGTCGCCTTCGAGAAGAAGATCTCGAAATTCCAGGCGGTGCAGCACAACCTCGCCCGGCTCGCCGGCGAAAACGCCGCGGCACTCGCTGCCGCGACCTCCGCGGCGGACACGATCGTGAATGCCAAGTCGCTGGACACTGATGCGGTGTTCCTGGAGGCCGCAGCGGCCAAGGTCCGCTGCTCGGAAGCGGCGGAGAAGGGCAGCGGCATCGCGCATCAGGTGCATGGCGCGATCGGCTTCACCATCGAGCACATCCTGCACCGCTATTCGCTGCGGGCGCTGGCCTGGCGCGACGATTTCGGCTCGGAGAGCTACTGGGCGGTCGAGCTCGGCAAGCTCGTCGCGAATCGTGGCGCCGATGAATTGTGGCCGCTGGTGGCTTCGCGCTGAGATCAGGCAGAAAGATCAGGACTGGACATCATGACTGCAGCCCTTCGTTTCGATCCGATCCGCCTGCCGGAAAAGTGCGAGCAGCTCCGCAAGGAGGTGCGCGCCTTCCTCGCCGAGGAAATCGCCGCCGGCACCTTCGATCCGCACGCGCCGAACCGCGAGGACAATGACGCGCCGGAATTCTCCCGCCGCGTCGGCGCCAAGGGCTGGCTCGGCATGACCTGGCCGAAGAAATATGGCGGCCAGGAGCGCTCGTTCCTCGAGCGCTACGTGGTGACCGAGGAAATGCGGGTGGCGAACGCGCCGACCCGGCGCTTCTTCGTCGCCGACCGCCAGAGCGGGCCGGTACTGCTGAAATACGCGCCCGAGCACATCAAGATGGACATCCTGCCGCGCATCTGCCGCGGCGAGGTCTGTTTCGCCATCGGCATGAGCGAGCCGAACTCCGGCTCTGACCTGTTCGCGGCGAAGACCCGCGCCACCAAGACCGACGGCGGCTATCTGATCAACGGCACCAAGATCTGGACCTCGTCGGCGCACATCGCCGACTACATGATCGCGATCTTCCGCACCTCGCCGCCGACCAAGGAAAACCGCCGCCACGGCCTGACCCAGTTCCTGGTCAAGATGAAGCAGCCGGGCATCCAGGTGAATCCGATCGGCCAGATCACCGGCCAGTTCGAGTTCAACGAGGTCGTGTTCACCGACTACTTCGTGCCCGACGATCACGTGCTGGGCGAGGTCGACGGCGCCTGGAAGCAGGCGACGTCGGAGCTCGCCTATGAGCGAAGTGGTCCCGAGCGCTTCCTCGAGACCTATTACGTGCTCACCGAGCTCGTGCGCGCGGTCGGCAAGAACCCGGACACCCGCAGCGCCGAGGGCATCGGACGCCTGGTGGCGCAGGTCCACACCATGCGCCGCATGTCGGTGTCGGTCGCGGGCATGCTGCAGGCCGGCAAGGAGCCGGTGGTGGAAGCTTCCATTGTCAAGGACATCGGCACGGTGTGGGAGCAGCAGCTGCCGCATCGCGTCCGCGATCTCGCCGCGTTCGTCGAGGAGACCGCGACCAACCGCGAGACGCTGGAAAAGCAGCTCGATTTCGCCATCAAGACCGCGCCCAAGCTGACGATCCAGGGCGGCACCACCGAAGTGCTGCGCGGCATCATCGCCCGCGGACTTGGTCTGCGCTAGCCGCGCGGGCTCGCCTGCGCTAATTCAACGAGGACAGATCATGACCAAGTACACTGATATCGGCGTCGAAACCCACGGCCATGTCGGCCTGATCGAAATTCGCAAGCCGCCGCTGAATTTCTTCGACGTCGCGCTGATCAACCAGATCGCCGACGCGCTGGAGGAGTTCGACAACAATATCGAGATCCGCGCCTCGGTGCTGGCGGCGCAAGGCAAGGCGTTCTGCGCCGGTGCCAATTTCGGCGATCCGGCCCGCCAGGAGCAGGAAGAGCGCGCCAAGAGCGATCCGGCTTCCAACCTGCCGATCAACCATCTCTACGTTCAGGCGGTGCGCATCTTCCGCAACAAGAAGCCGATCGTCGCGGCGATCCATGGCGCCGCGATCGGCGGCGGCCTCGGCCTTGCGGTCTCCGCCGACTTCCGCGTCGCCTGCCCCGAGGCGCGCTTCTCGGCGAACTTCACCAAGCTCGGCTTCCATCCGGGCTTCGGCCTCACCACGACGCTGCCGGAGCTGATCGGCAAGAACAATGCCGAGCTGATGTTCTACACCAGCCGCCGCGTCACTGGCGAAGAAGCCTATCGCTGGGGCCTCGCCAATGTGCTGGTGCCGCAGGATCAGGTACGAGCGGAAGCGATGAAGCTCGCGCAGGAGATCGCGGAATGCTCGCCGCTCGGCCTGGTTTCGACCCGCGCCACCATGCGCGCCGACCTCGCCGACCGCGTGCTCGCCGCCACCAACCATGAGCTCGCCGAGCAGACCAAGCTGCGCGCGACCGAAGACTTCAAGGAAGGCGTCAAGGCCACCGCCGAGCGCCGCGTCGCCAACTTCAAGGGGCGGTAGCCGCAAGCGCCGCTCTCTCCACGGGTCGTCCCGGCGAAAGCCGGGACCCATACGCCGCGGCCCGCGGAAGGGGCACAAGCAGCGTTACCTTGCTTCTTTAACCACGTTCGGTGATTATGGGTCCCGGCTTTCGCCGGGACGACACCGGGGAGATATCGCTAACCCCTCGGCACCACCAGCGCATCGACGATCGTCACGCCCTGCCCCTCCGGGTGCACCAGCACCGGATTGACCTCGATCTCGGCTATCTCGTTCGCATGCTGCGCCGCCAGCACTGAAATCTGCGAGATCAAACGCGCCAGTGCCGTGACATCGGCCTTCGGCGCGCCGCGGAAGCCGTGCAGTAGCGGCGCGGCTTTCAGCGTCTCCAGCATCGTGGTCGCTTCTTCCACGCTCACCGGCGCAGGGCGATAGACCACGTCCTTGAACAGTTCGGTGGTGATGCCGCCGAGCCCCACCATCACCATCGGCCCGAACGTCTTGTCCGTCATGGTGCCGACGATGATCTCGACGCCTTTCCTGGCCATCGGCCCGACCAGCACGCCCTGGATTTCAGCGCCCGGCCGCTGCTTCTGCACCGTCTCCAGCATGTCGCGATAGGCCGTGAATGCCGCACCCTTGGCGGCGATGTTGACGCGGACGCCGCCGACCTCGCTCTTGTGTGCGATCGCGGGCGACTGGATCTTCATGACCAGTGGAAATCCGGCGCGCTCGATCGCAGCGTCGAGCCCGTCGCGGTCGGTCACCAGCACCTCATCCGGCAGCGCAATGCCGGCCGCGCGCAGCAGCGATTTGCTGTCATATTCGGACAGCGTCTTCGACGTGAGATGCATGGAGAGATCGTGCGCCGGCGACGCTGATGCCGAGATCTCCGGCGCGGGCTTGAAGCCGGCATAGTCCGCCAGCCGCCGCATCGCGACGCCGACATGGGTCAGTCCCGAGAGCACCACCACGCCCGACTTCGCCAGCTCCTGCCGCGCGAATTGCGACGGCAGCGTGTAGGAATAGAACACCACCGGCTTGTTCTGCGCGGCGATCACCGGCTTCAGCTCGGCTTCCTTGAACGGCATCCGCGTCTCGCTCGACAGCGACAGCACGACCAGCGTCGCGTCCACTTCATCAGACGTGTCGAACAGCTCGATGCTCTTCTGCAGTCCGCCGGAGGAGACGCCCTGCGCGGTCACGTCGACCGGATTGCCTGCCGCGCCGTAGGACGGCATCCATTGCTTGATCTGGCTCTGGATCGCGGTCGATAGCTCCGGCACCCGCAACCCTTGCATCGAGACGGTATCGGCGCCCCAGATGCCGGCGCCACCGGACACCGTCAGCACCGCGACGCGATCGCCCTTCGGCAGCGGATTGGTGGTCAGAACCGCGGCAATGGTCACGGCCTCGTCGAGGTCGTTGGACACGATGAAGCCGTATTTCGCAAACACCGCATCATAGGCCGCCGACCAGCCCGCCATGCTCGCGGTGTGCGAGGCCGCCGCGCGCTCGCCGGCACCGGAGCGCCCGACCTTGGTGACGATGACGGGCTTTTTGAGCTCTGCCGCGCGCTTCGCCGCCGCCAAGAACTTGTCGACGTCGCGGATACCCTCGATGAACAGCAGGATCACGTCGGTCGAGGCATCCTGCACCATGTAGTCGAGGAACTCGCCGGCGCCGAGATCGCTCTCATTGCCGGCGCTGACGACATAGCTGAGCGCAACCCCGAGCGCCTTGGCGCGATGATAGATCGCAAAGCCGATGCCGCCGCTCTGCGCGACGATGCCGATCCGCCGCTTGCCGGCGACCAGATCGGGCGCATCCGGCTTGACGTCGACGGTCGGGCTGAAGGTCGCGGCGACCTTCTGCGCCTGGCTGTAAAACCCTTCGGCGTTCGGGCCACTGATCCGCATCCCGGTCCGCTTCGCCAGCGCGACGATCGCATCCTGCATGTCAGCGCTGTCGCCACCTTCCTCGGCAAAGCCGGACGAGATGATGACCGCGTTCTTCACGCCCGCGGCGGCGCATTGCTCCAGCGCCGGCAGCACTGCACGGGCGGGGATGACGATCACGGCAAGATCAATCGCCGCGCCGATCTCGGCGACCGACTTGAAGCACCTCAAGCCATCGATCTCGTCATAGTTCCGATTGATCGGATAAAGCTGGCCCGGGTAACCGTTCTTGCGCAACATCGCGAGCAGCCGCCCGGGAATCTTCTCGTGATCGCGCGAGGCGCCGATCAGCGCGATGCTTTTTGGGGCGAAGAAGGTATCGAGCGGATGCGGCATGGGGAGCGTGTTCCCGATTGTTGTTGTTGCTCTTGACGATATTGGATCACCGCCGCCGGCTCAACCGCTCTCCCCGCAAGCACCAATCGTTCACCGTCACCCTGAGGTGCGAGCGAAGAGAGCCTCGAAGGGTGCACGGCCACCAGCCGGGCCGTGCATCCTTCGAGACGCCGCTTCGCGGCTCCTCAGGATGACGGGAGAAAGATGCGTAGCCCGGATGCAGCGCAGCGCAATCCGGGGGCCGGTCTATCCGCGAAGAACGCGGCGGCCCCGGTTTTCGCTTCGCTGCATCCGGGCTACGACGTCACGCCGTCAGCTTGAACGTCACGCCGCAGAGCAGGAACCCGTCGCCCTTCACCGTACAGCCTCTGGCTTTTGCGGCGTCCAGCACCTTCGCCTTGTCGACGACCTTGAACGTCAAGCCGCTCATGATCTCGCTGTCGCCCTTGACGAAGCTGAAGGTGCTGTTCGGCAGCTTCACCACGGTACCACCGGCGGGAATGCCGACGATCCTGCCCCAATGCGCCGCCAATCCCTCAGGCTCGGGGCTCTGCATCTCGACCTCGGTCAGCGCCAAAGTCGTGTCCATGCGGATCGACTTCTGCCAGTCGGGGCCAGCCGGCGGGTACGGCCCCAGCACGTCGTCGCTGCCGTCGGTGTGGTTGAACTCGATGAAGGCGGCGCGGCAGTCGCGCGGGTGCAGCTGCACGCCGTGATACGGCGCGTGCGTGATCATGTTGGCGGTGCGCACGCCCATCGCGTTGGCCTTGGCGCCGCGCGCGTCGGGATCCTCACAAACGAAGATCGCCATATAGCCGCCGCGGCCACCGGTCTTCTCGATGAAGCGGCCGGCCGCTGTGCCCGGCCCCGGCTGGAACGGCGCGACGACTTCGAGCAGGATGGTATCGACCGGCAGCAGCGCATTCTCGAGGCCGTATTTCGCGACGTTGCCGTCGCGATAGCAGACGTCGAGGCCCATGATCGCGGAGATGTCCGCGATCACTGGCGCAAGCTGCGGCGCCACTAGGCAGATCTGCCGCAGCCGCATGTACTCGGCCATGGTCTACTGCCCCTGGAAGGTGGGCTTGCGCTTCTCGACGAAGGCTTTTGCCGCTTCCTTGTGGTCCGTGGTCTCGCCGGCACGCGTGTGATGGATCGCCTCGCCGTCGAAGCAGGCCTCCAGCGTCATGGTCTCGGCATTGTTGATGTTGCGCTTGATGTAGCCGAGCGCCACCGACGGCCCCTGCGCCAGCGAGCGCGCCAGTTCCAGCGTCTCGGCCTCGACATCGGCATCGGGCACCACCTTGGAGACCATGCCGAGGTTGTAGGCCTCCTGCGCCGACAGCACCGGCGACATCATGTAGAGCTCGCGCGCCTTGGCGCTGCCGAGCATCTTGGTCAGGAAATAGGTGCCGCCGTAATCGCCGGAGAAGCCGACCTTGGCGAAGGCGGTGGTGATCTTGCAGGAGGCGCCGGCAACGCGGAGATCGCAGGACAGCGCGATCGAGAGGCCCGCGCCCGCCGCGGCGCCGTCGAGCTGCGCCACCACCGGCTTCGGCATCTGGTGCAGGATGCGCGAGACCTCCATGCCGCGGCGCAGGTTGGCCATCTTGGCCTCGAATGGCAGCGGGGCGCGGCCTTCCGCCATCGACTTGACGTCGCCGCCGACGCAGAAGGTGCCGCCGGCGCCCCGGATCAGCACGGCGCGCACCTCGGTATCGTCCTGCGCCCGCCGCGCCGCCTCGACGAGGCCGCTCGTCATGTCGGGATTGAGCGCATTGCGCCGATCGGGACGGTTCATGGTGATGGTGAGCAGGCCCTTTTCGAGGGATTGGAGGACCATCTGATTGTCGCTCATGGCGTTTTGCCTTTCGTTGTTTGTTGATTGTTACGGCGTCATTCCGGGATGGTCCGAAGGACCAGACCCGGAATCTCGAGATTCCACAATTCGCAATTGCGAATTGAGATTCGATGCTGCGCATCGCTCCGGAATGACGCTTCGCGTCACTTCTTCACCAGCGGGCAGCGCGACTCCGACAGCGGCTGGAAGGCCTGGTCGCCCGGAACGGTCGCCACCAGCTTGTAGTCGTCCCAGCGGCCCTTCGATTCCGACGGCTTCTTGACCTCGAACAAATACATGTCGTGCACCATACGGCCGTCCTCGCGGATCTTGCCGTTTTTGGTGAACATGTCGTTGATCGGGGTCTCCTTCATCACCTTCATGACGGCGGCCGCATCGGTGGTGCCGGCGGCCTTCACGGCCTTGAGATAGTGCGTCACCGAGGAATAGACCCGGCCTGTGCCGAAGTCGGCACCCGCTTGGTGCGCTCCATGAAGCGCTTCGTGAAGGCGCGGCTGTCGTCGTTGAGATCCCAGTAGAAGGCTTCCGCCAGCAACAGGCCCTGCGCGGTATCGAGCCCGACGCTGTCGATGTCGGTGACAAAGGCCAATAGCGGCGACAGTTTCTGGCCGCTCTTGGTGAGGCCGAATTCCGCCGCCTGCTTGATCGCGTTGATGGTGTCGCCGCCGGCATTGGCAAGGCCGATCACCTTGGCCTTCGAGGCCTGCGCCTGCAGCAAGAAGGACGAGAAATCCGAGGTGTTGATCGGATGCCGCACGCTGCCGAGCACCTTGCCGCCCGACTTCACCACGACATTGCTGGTGTCCTTTTCCAGGTCCTGGCCGAACGCGTAGTCCGCGGTCAGGAAGAACCAGGTATCGAGACCGGATTTCACCGCGGCAAGGCCGGTCACATTGGCCTGCGCGAAGGTGTCGAACACGTAGTGCACGGTATAGGGGCCGCAGGCCTCGTTGGAGAGGCGGATCGAACCCGGACCGTTGAACATGATGATCTTGTTGCGCGCCTTGGCGATCTCGGCAGCGGCGAGCGCGGTCGCGGATGCCGCGACGTCGAAGATCATCTCGACACCCTGGTTGTCGATCATGTCGCGGGCGATGTTGGCGGAGAGGTCGGCCTTGTTGAGATGGTCGCCGACCACGATCTCGACCTTGCGGCCGAGCACCTCGCCGCCGAAATCCTCCACCGCCATCTTGGCGGCGGCTTCGCTGCCCGAACCGGTGATGTCGGCATAGAGGCTCGACATATCGAGGATACCGCCGAGCTTCAGCGGAGGCTTGTCCTGCGCCAGCGACGCATTCGCCGAGATCGCAAACGCACAGGCCAACACGCCGGCCAAAACTCGTCTCATTCCAATCCTCCCTTGCAGCGCGGACCTCGTTCCATCAGGTCCGTTTCGAGGGCCGGATCATGCCGCATGGCCTGCACTGCAGCAAGCCGCAGCGGCAGCAATCTGTTTTCCACTAAGCGGAATGAGGCGCCGCGCCGGAGCTTCCGGCCGCGCTGCGATCAGAGATGAAAGTCGGGAACGGTCTGATGGGGCGTTCCCGCCGGCAGGCCGAGGAACAGGTACTGCATGCCATAATGTCCGGCGAATGCCGATGCCGTGGCATCCATGATGATGCGACCGCCCAGATCCAGATGCAATTCCGGCCGGGTAATGGCCCCGAGTGTGTAGGCCGGCACGATGGTCTCGTTGATATGCAGGGCGTCGAAGACGGCGGACACCGCCGAAAGCGAGGCCGCATTGCCGGCCAGGTCGACGACATCGGCGCCGTTGGCGGCGAAGCCGGTCACCGCCAGCGAGCCGGCCCGATCCGTCGATGACACGATGTGATCGAATACCAGCTTCGAGGAATCGCCGAGCAGCGCCGTTGCCGCGGCGTCGTAGATTGCGGTGCCGCCATCGTTCAGCGTCAGGCTCGGCGTGCCGCCATTGACGTGAACCGCCTCGTTGAAGCCGACCGTCAGTTGCACCAGCGAACCCGGCGCCGCGACGCCGCCGGAGGGCGTCGCCGTGATCCCGGTGAGATGGGGCGCCGTGGTGTCGAGGGTGAACGTCAGGCTCGACGACGCGCTGACATTGCCGGCGGCGTCGACCTCCTGCACCGTGACGGAGTGCATACCATCAGTCGTAAAGACCGGCGCCGCCGTGGAGAAGCCCGAGGCGCCGTCGGCCTTGTAGCGCAGCGTGTCGGCCGCATCGAACTTGGTGTAATCGATCAGCGGATTGCTGGTGATGTGGTCGGCGCTGGAGACGCCGGTGTCGCGGTGCAGTGCCAGCGTCGGCGCCGATGGCGCCTTGGTGTCGCCGGTGAAGCTGACCGCGTTGCTCGCTCCGCCGGCGTTGCCGGCGATGTCGGTGTAGCTCGCCCCTGCAACCGAAAGATCGGCCGACAGATGGTCGGTGACATCGGCGGTGAAGGTCGCGGTGTAGATATCGTGGCCCGCGCCATTGATGCCGACATGGACGAGGCTGCCCAGCAGGCCGCCATGGACGGTGACGTCACCGAGTCCGAAACCTGCGACCGCCTCGGAGAAGGTGAACGTCATCAGCGCGGCGTCGCCGGCGTGTAGCAGGGTGTGATCGGCCGCCACCGATACCGTCGGCGGATGCGCGTCGCCACCGATCGTCGCGGTATTGCTCGCCGCGCCGGCATTGCCTGATACGTCGGCATAGCTTGCGGCGGTGACCCGGATCGAGCCCGCCACGACGTCGTTGATATCGGGAGTGAAGGTCGCGGTGTAGACGTCCTGCCCCGACACGTTGAGCCCGACATGGACCAGATTGCTGAGCGCGCCACCAGCGACGGCCGTGTCGCCGAGTGCAAAGCCCGCGATCTCTTCGGAGAAGGTGAAGGTGACGGCCGAAGTCTGGCCGGAAAGCACCGTGCTGGGACTCACCGCAACTGACACCGTCGGGGCCCTGGTATCGCCGGTGAAATTGATGGCGTTGCTTGTCGCGCCGTTATTGCCGGCGACGTCGGTGTAACCAGACGCGGTGACCTGCACCGAACCGGCTTCAGTGTTGCTTTCGTGCGGCGTGAAAATTGCCGTGTAGACGTCCTGGCCCGATGCGTTGACGCCGACATGGACCAGATTGCCCAACGCCCCGCCATGTACCGTGACGTCACCGAGCGCGAAGCTCGCGATTTGTTCGGAGAACGTGAACGTCACCAGCGCGGTCTGGCCCGCCAGCAGCGCGTTACGGTCAGCACCGATCGACACCGTCGGCGCCAGCGTATCGCCGCCGATCGTCGCGGTGTTGCTTGCCGCGCCGGCATTGCCGGCCACATCGCTGTAGCCGGACGCATTCACCTTCACCGAGCCGGTCTCGGTGTCGCTGACATCGGGCGTGAAGGTCGCGGTGTAGACGTCCTGCCCAGCGCCGTTGAGCCCGACATGCACGAGATTGCTCAGCGCGCCACCTTGGACGGTGATGTCGCCAAGGGCGAAACCCGACACGGTCTCCGAGAAGGTGAAGGTCACGACCGAGAGGTCGCCGGCCAGCACCGTGTCGGGATTGAGCGTGACGGAGACCGTTGGCGCCAGCGTGTCACCGGTGAAGTTGATGGCGTTGCTGGCGGCGCCGGCGTTGCCGGCCGTGTCGCTATAGCTCGATGCATTGACCTGCACCGAGCCTGCCTCGGCGTTGGTGACGTCGGGCGTGAAGTTCGCGGTGTAGATGTCCTGGCCGGCGCCGTTGACGCCGACATGGACAATGCTGCCCAGCGCGCCGCCGCTGACGCTGATGTCGCCGAGCGCGAAGCCCGCGACGGCCTCGGAGAAGGTGAAGGTCACGACCGCGGTCTGACCGGCAAGCAGCGTACCATGGTCAGCTGAAACCGACACGGTCGGCGCCTTGGTGTCGCCGGTGAAGCTGATCGTGTTGCTCGACGCGCCGGAATTGCCGGCAACGTCGCTATAGCTCGATGCATTGACCTGCACCGAGCCAGCCTCGGCATTGGTCACGTCGGGCGTGAAGGTCGCGGTGTAGACGTCATGGCCGGAGCCATCGACGCCGACATGGGTGAGATTGCCTAGCGTACCGCCCTGGACGGTGACATCACCCAATCCAAAGCCGCCGACGGCCTCGGAGAAGGTGAACGTGACAACCGCGCTATCGCCGGCAACCAGCGTGGTGTGATCGGCTGCAACCGCCACCGTCGGCGCCTTGGTATCACCGGTGAAGCTGATCGCGCTGCTTGCCGCGCCGGCGTTTCCGGCGCTGTCGGTATAGCTTGACGCGTTGACCTGCACCGAGCCCGCCTCGGCGTTGGTCACGTCGGGTGTGAAGGTTGCCGTGTAGATGTCCCGGTGCGCGGCGTTGACGCCGACATGCACGAGGTTGCTCAGCGCGCCGCCGCTCACCGTCGTGTCCGTCAACGCGAAGCCGGTAACCGCCTCGGAGAAGGTGAAGGTGACGGTCGAGGTCTGCCCGGCCAGCAGTGCGGTCGAGCTCGCCGCAACCGACACGGTCGGCGCGATCGCGTCGATCACGAGATGCAGGTCGGCCGCCGCATGGGTCACGTCGGCGTCCTGGCCGCCAGGATCCCTGATCGTGCCGCCGTTGAGCGAGAGGCTCTGCACCTGAAGATCGGACGTGCTGTCGCCGTCCTGCACCGTGTAGCTGAACACCAGCGCCTGCGAGCCGCTGCCGCTGAGATAGGTTGCGGCCTTGCCGTCGCTGAGCAGCAGCTCGGGCGCGCCGGTCACGCTCACCGTGTTGCTGAAGTTGACGGTGATGGTCACGACCTTGCCGGCGTTCAGGATCGTGAGATGATCGGTGGTGTCAGCTGTGACCGAGGCGATGCTCGCCTGTGACCGGATCTCGAGATGCGGAGAGGCCGAGCCGTCGGACGCCAGCATCAGCGAGCCGGCCGAGGCGCCAGCGCCAAAACTCAGGTTCAGCGATGCGAGCGTCGTGCCGCCGCCGCTCCTCACCAGCAACACGCCGTTCGCATAGGACAGCGTCGCCGTGGCGTCATAGGCGATGTTGCCGAAGTCGATGGTGTCGCCGCCGGCAAAGCCGGTGATCGACGTGCTGAAGGAGGTGCCGGAGAATGCCGCGGCATCGAGCACGAGTTTTTCGGTGCTGCCGTCGGTGAAGGCGATCGCGCCGGTTCCCGCCGCACCCCTCGCCGCCAGCTCGAGGATCGAGCCCTTGATGACGGTGCCGCCGGAATAGGTGTTGTGCGCCGACAGCACAAGCCGCCCGCCGCCGGTCACCTCGACATCACCAGGCGTCGCGCCGTCGGAGATCACGCCGCTCTGGGTAACGGTTTCGCCGGCCGCGACATTGAAGACCGGATCGCCCGCGACGGTGATGTTGCGGGTCTGCGTGAAGCCGTCGGTGAAGCTGATGCCGGTGCCGTCGCCGAGCTTCAGCACGTTGGTGACCGCGCCGAGATTGACGTTGGCTGAGATCGACACGCGGCTGCCGGCGCCGCTGACCGTAGTATTGCCCGTGTATGTGTTGTTGCCGCCGAGAATGACGGTGCCGCCGCCGCTGATAACGAGACCGCCAACGCCCGCATTGGCACCGGCGCCGCCATTGCCGCTCTGGTCCGCGATGTCGTTGGCGACAGTCAGCGTCTGGCCGCTGCCGGGCGCGAAGCTGAGATCGTTGTTGCCCTGGATGAAGATGCCGGAGCCGAGACCCGAGCCGCTGGCCTGGCCGATGCCATTGGTGCCGCCCTTGACGGCGCTGAAGCCGGAATCGTTCGACAGCGAGCCGCTCTTGATGGTCAGCGAACCGCCTTGCTGGACGAACACGTCGCCGCCCGCGCCAAGGCCGCCACCGCCGCCGGGCGCGCCGTTGCCGTTGGTGCCGCCATTGCCGCCGCCGAAACCGCCGACACCGCCGATGCCGCCGCCGCCACCGAACCCGCCGTCGCCATTATAGCCGCCGCCACCGCCGAAGCCGCCATTGCCGCCATCGCCGCCACCACCACCGAAGCCGCCATTGCCGCCATCAGCCCCGTTGCCGCCGCCGACACCGCCACCCGGACCATAGGGTGCGCGGACGCCGCTGCCGATCCACCCCGCCGCGCCACCGCCTCCACCGTTGGCGCCGCCTGCTCCGCCATACCAGTAAAGCTCGGTCCCGCCCCCGATCGAGACCAGGTAACCGTCGCTCCCTTTGCCGCCCCCAGCGGTGTTGGGGATAATGCCGGGCGAACCGCTTCTAAAGAGATCATCGTCCGCGCCCTGAGCGCCGAGGCCGATCCCCCCGCCGCCGCTGCTTCCGCCGCGTCCGCCCATCCCG
Organism: Bradyrhizobium sp. BR 1433; assembly: GCF_051547665.1. Classification (NCBI taxonomy): domain Bacteria; kingdom Pseudomonadati; phylum Pseudomonadota; class Alphaproteobacteria; order Hyphomicrobiales; family Nitrobacteraceae; genus Bradyrhizobium; species Bradyrhizobium sp. BR 1433. The sequence continues at coordinate 5,524,737 of NZ_JBPUGG010000001.1, read as the reverse complement.
CCGCCGCCGCCGAAGCCGTAGCCGGAGCTGATACTGCCAGTGCCGCCGGCACCGCCGTTGCCGCCGATCGCGGCGCTGTTGTGGAAGGTGACGTTGTCGATGGTGGCGCTGCCGCTCGACGAGACGAACAGCGCGCCGCCGAGCCCGGCGCCGCCACCGCCGCCGCCGCGGACGACACCGCCGCCTGCGGCCACCGTGTTCTGGATGGTCAGGTTCTCGAGATTGACGTTGCCCGCATAGACGAAGAAGCCACGCTGGGCGTTGAGGCCGTCGATCGTATGCGTGCCGCCGTGGCCGTCGCTACCATTGATCGTGACGCTCGATCCGCTCAGGAGATTGAGCGCGTACAGCTCCGACGTCAGGCTGAAGTTCGCAGTGATGTTGATTGTGTAGTTGGCATTCGGCGCGGCGTTCTGCCCCCCGGAATCCATCTGCAGGATGGCCGCATTGAGCTCGGCGACGTTGGAGACATTGAAGACGCGGGTCGAGACGACCTGCACGATCGTTCCGCCGTTGGCATCCTGCGAGAGCTGGAAACTGGTCCCGGCGCCGACGCCGGCAAGGGTCAGCGTATCGGTCGCGGTGCCGTTCGAGATCGAGAGCGTGTTGCCGGACAGGCTGACCGTGTTGAGCGACGGATTCTGGGTGTTGTACTGCAGCCCGGTCAGGTCGATGAGCTGGCCGGGATTGAAGTTCGCGATCGTGTTGGCGAACGCATTGCCGCTCAGCGCGACGTTGTCGATCTTCAGCGTGCCGGCGATGCCGGTCGTGAACGAGATGTTGCCGGTTCCGGCGGCGCCGGCCGCGGCGAGCCACACCGTGCCCGAATAGATCGTCGTGCTGCCGTAGGTATTGGCGGCATGACCAAGCACGAGCGTACCGCCGCCGTCGACGCCGAGATTGCCGCTGCCGGTGACGAGGGCCGTGTCGGACACGGTCTTGCCGTTCGCGATCGACAGGATCGAATTGCCGCTGACCGAGAGCGTGTCGTCGAAAGTGCCGCTCGATGTCAGCGACAGATGCGCGCTGCTCAGACCGAACGTCCCGGTCAGCCCCGCGAGCTGACCCATCCCGAGCTGCAACGTGCCGGCGCCGGACAGCATGAACGTACCGGAGCCGCTGATCGAGCCGGTGTCCGCGATCGTGCCGGACGATATGGCGAAGGTGCCGCCATTGGCGGTGAGCTGAATATCGTGCGTGAAAGTGTAGCCGCCGGTCGTGGTCAGCGTGCCGCCGTTGAGGATCAGCGTACCGGCCGAACCGCCGATGTTGTTGTCGGCCGTGATCGAGAGAGTGTTGCCGGCATCGATCTGCGTACCGCCGACATAGCTGCTCGCACCCGTCAACGTCAGCGTACCGCCGCCGGAGACGACCAGCTTGCCGGTGGTGCCGCTGCCGCTGATGCCACGTTCGTCGGCGATCGTGTCAGCTATCGTGAGCGTCGTCGATATCGTCGGCCCGCCCGCGAAGGGGGAGGAGATGGCGTGCGTCGGCGTGACCACCATCGTGCCCTGGATGAAGATGTCGCCATAGGCGGAGCCGTTGCCCGCACCATTGGCGCCGGTGCCGCCGATCTCGGTCGCATCCATCAAGGTGCCGCCGATGACGGTCAGCGTGCCGCCTTGTTGAACGAAGATGTCACCGCCGGCGCCAAGGCCGCCGCCACCGCCGCCGGCGAGCGAGCCGCTGCCCGCGCCGAAGCCGCCGGTGCCGGGCGTGCCGTTCGAACCGCCGCCGCCACCGCCGAAGCCGCCATTGCCGCCGGTATGCGCGTATCCGCTGCCGTTGCCGGAGCCGCCGCCACCGCCGGCGAAACCACCATTGCCGCCGCCATAAATGCCGCCGCCGCCACCGCCGCCCATGCCGCCGGCGCCGCCGAAGCCGATCAGGGTGCCCGAGGGGCCGCCGCCCACCGAGTTGGCGCCGCCGATGCCACCGCCGCCGCCACCGACACCGCCGCCACCACCGCCGCCACTCGCGCCACCGCCGGCATGTGCGCCGTAGCCTGAGCCGCCGTAATTGTCGGCGCCCTGTCCGCCGCCCGCCGCACCTTCGATCGTCGCCGGCGTGCCGCCCGCGGTCTGCGCCCCGGTCGAGGGATGCTGGCTGTCGGAGCCCGCCTCGCTGTAACCGTTGCCGCCGGTGCCGTGATAGCCGTAATAGTCTTGGCCGCCGAAGCCGCCACCACCACCGCCGCCGCCATTGCCGCTGCCGCCATCGGCGCCGATGCCGCCGCCACCACCGCCACCGCCGGCCGGATCGACCGCGCCGCCATTGCCGCCTTTGGCGGTGTTGTTGCCGAAATTGACATTGTTGAGCGTGACGTTGGCGTTCTGTCCGACGAACAGGCCGCCGCCGAGACCCGCGCCGCCGCCGCCACCGCCGACCCCGCCATTGCCGCCGCTTGCCACCGCATTGATGATGGTGAGGTTCTTGAACGTCACCGTGCCTGAGGTGACGACGAAGCCTTGGTAGCCGCGCGCGTCGATGACGTCGCTATAGTCCTGTCCGCCGAGCTGATTGTTGTAGTCGGAGTTGCCGTCGAAGGTCAGCGTTGAGCCGTTCATCAGATTGATGGCCGGCAGATCGTCCAGCAATTGCAGCGTGCGCGCGCCGGACGAGAGCGAGAAGTTGATGACGTAATCGGTGTTGGCCGCAGCCAGACCACCGCCGACGCTGATCGCCGAGATCGCGTTGTAGAGCTGGAGATAATCGTGCAGCGGATCGCTGGTCGTCAGCGTCAGAACAACGGGATTCGACACAAGGACCTCGGCAATATGCGTGAGCGACCGCAACCGGTCGCCTTTCAAAAAATTGCCGAATAGTTACCTTGCGCCGCAAGTCATTGGCAACAATAACGAATTCTCATTCCGCGCACGGAGTTGCGATCATGAATGGGTAAGGTTGACGCGTGTGAGAGCCGCTCGACGCACGATCGGACGGCAATTTTCGTCGCGAGAAGGGCCGCTGAAGACGAGTTCGTCTCGCGACAGGCACGCATTGATGTGAAACACCAATTTCGCCTGTGCACGCGATGAGAAGCGCCGCAGAAAAATTGACCACCGAATCAACGATGGCATCCCTCGATGCGATTTCGCTTCGCTTGAGGTGGCTCTGAAGCGATCTTTCCGTCAGACTGTCCTTGTTGGCGACCACGCTCCGAGCGGAGCGCGCCGGAGTCACGAGTGCCGCATGACGCCTCCACGCGAAAGAGCATGGCGTCGCCGTCCGTGGGCGGTGATGATGACAGCATGCGTCCTCGCGATCGGCGCGTGCAGCGGACGCGCCGAAGCGGGTGGATGCAATTTCGAGATTCAGGGCGAGGGTCGCGTCGCCGCCATCGTCGATGCGCGCAGCCTGCGGCTCGACGACGGCCGTGAGATCAAGCTCACCGGTATCGAGGTGGCCGACAAGGCGAAGACCATCGCTGCACTGACGGCGCTGCTGGTCGGCCGCGAGGTGACGTTGCGCGGACAGGATGACACGCCGGACCGCTATGGCCGGCAGCCGGCCTACGCATTCCTCGAAGGCAGTGAGAAGCCCGTGCAAAGCGAGCTGCTGCGCCAGGGCCTCGCTGTGGCGTCATCCGAGGTCGCCGACAAGGACTGTGCGGCGGCGCTGATGGCGGCCGAGGCCGAGGCCAGGGCCGCCCGATCGGGAACCTGGGCCGAGGCCACCGTCATAAAAAACGCCGAAAGTTCCGCCGATATTTTGACCGGGATCGGGCGTTTTACAGTGGTCGAGGGCAGGGTTTTGTCCGTGCGTCAGGCGGGCGCGACGACCTACCTGAATTTCGGTCGAAACTGGACTCAGGACTTTGCTGCGACTATTTCAAGGCGCATAGTCCCTGCGTTCGAGGCGGCCGGGCTTGCGCCCAAGTCTCTGGAAAATCGTAAGATTTCGTGTACGAGGCTGGGTGGAAGCACGACGTGGGCCGCGAATCGAACTGCTCCGGGTGGGGCAGCTTGAAGTGCTCGGCGGGAACTAGAGGCCCAAGGGACTCAAGAAACCCAGGGGCCCTGCCCCGGTCTTTTTACGGGACAATTTGTGAGTTTTTGACGTGATTGAGCGCGCAGGACGGCGTGAAGAGGGGACTGGCCGCCGCCTTTTGGCTGCGCCGGCGCTCGTCTGCGCCGTCCTGACGCTGTCGGCCTGCGGCAATATCGGCCGGTTCGAGCAGGCCACGCCGACAGCAGCGGCGGCGCCGGTAAAGCCGAACCGCGTGGTGCAGCAGACGCCCACGAGCGAACGCGAGCATGAGCGCATCCTGTCGTCCTATGGCGGCGCCTATGACGACCCGAAGCTCGAGGCCCTGATCAGCAAGACCGTCGAGCGGCTGGTCGCCGCCTCCGAACGGCCCGACCAGGCCTACAAGGTCACGATCCTCAATTCCGGCGCGGTCAACGCCTTCGCGCTGCCGACCGGCCAGCTCTATGTCACGCGCGGCCTGATTGCGCTCGCCAGCGACACCTCCGAGCTCTCCTCGGTGCTGAGCCACGAGATGGCGCATGTGCTGGCCAAGCACGCGGCGATGCGCGAGGACCAGGCCCGCCAGGCAGCGGTGGTGACGCGCGTCGTCACCGACATGAGCACCGATCCCGATCTCACCGCGCTGGCGCTCGCCAAGACCAAGCTGACGATGGCGAGCTTCTCGCGCCAGCAGGAGTTCGAGGCCGACGGCATCGGCGTCGGGATCGCCGCTCGCGCGCATTTCGATCCCTACGGCGCGGCGCGCTTCCTGACCGCGATGGAGCGCAATGCCGCGCTCAAGATCGGCAAGACCGCGCTCGATCCGCGCGCGCAGGACTTCACCTCGTCGCATCCGGCGACGCCCGAGCGCATCAACAACGCGCAGACCACCGCACGGCAGTACTCATCGCCCGAGAGCAACGAGCGCGATCGCGAGACCTATCTCGCCGCGATCGACAACATCGTCTATGGCGAGGATCCCAGCGAAGGCTTCGTGCGCGGCCGCCGCTTCCTGCATCCCAAGCTCGGCTTCACCTTCACCGCACCCGACAATTTCACGCTCGACAACACCGCGCAGGCGGTGATCGGCGTGCGCGAGGGCGGCAGCCAGGCGATGCGCTTCGACGTGGTGCGGGTGCCGGCCGAGCAGTCGCTCGGCGATTACCTGAATTCGGGCTGGATGGAAGGCGTCGAGAAGTCCTCGACCGAGGACCTCAACATCAACGGCTTTCCGGCGGCGTCGGCCACCGCCCATGGCGACCAGTGGCAGTTCAAGGTCTATGCGCTGCGCTTCGGCAGCGACGTCTACCGCTTCATCTTCGCCGCCAAGCAGAAGTCCACCGAGAGCGAGCGTAACGCGCGCGAGACCGTCAATTCGTTCCGCCGCCTGACGCTCGACGAGATCCAGGCCGCGCGCCCGCTGCGCATCAAGGTCATTAACGTGCAGCCCGGCGACACCGTGGAATCGCTGTCGCACCGCATGTCCGGCGTCGATCACCCGGCCGAGCGCTTCCGCGTGCTCAACGGCCTCGACGCCCATGCCCAGGTGAAGCCGCGCGACCGCGTCAAGATCGTGGTGGATTGAGACAGAAAGAAAACGTGACCCGTAGCCCGGATGAAGCGAAGCGCAATCCGGGACGTGTATCCGTGGAAGGAAAGTCCCGGATTACGCTGCGCTCCATCCGGGCTACTAGGAATACTACTTCGCCTTCTCCTTGAGGAAGGCAATGATGTCGGCCCGATCCTTCGGATCCTGAACCTCGTAGAACATCTTGGTGCCCGGAACCATCGTGTCCGGACCGGTGAGCCATTTGTCGAGATTCTCCTCGGTCCACACGATCTTCGAGGTCTTCAGCGCCGGCGAGTAGTCGTAGCCCGCGACGGAGCCGGCGAGGCGGCCGACGACACCCTTGTGCATCGGGCCGACGTCGTTCTTGTCGATCGAATGGCAATCGCCGCAGCCCTGGTACAGCGTGGCGCCGCGCGCCGCATCTCCCGCGGCACGGGCGCTGTTCAGGGCGAGCAGAATCGCGATGGCCGCCATCGCGGCAATTTTGGCTTGCCGCGGCGCCAGCACGCCTGCGATCGAACGAATGCTCATTCCCGGGGCTCTCCTGTTTGCCACCACAACAGGAGCAGGCATGCCGCGATTCTATTCCCTGGAATGCCGCGCGCTCGCGCGACCGGCGACTGACGAAGATTTTTGAGCCAACCGGGAATTTCCCCGCGCGCCGCCGATCTCTATCGAAAGCTGCCACCTCCGCAGCGGCGCCGGGCTATTGGAGCATCCCCAGTGTTTCAGAATCGGTTCGGCGCCGTCGCTCGACTTGCCGAACTCGGGTGCGTGCTTGCTGCGCTCACACTCGCAGCAGCCACCGCCGCGCGCGCGGACGGCTGTCCCAAGCCGGGCGACGAAATCGCGACCGACCGGCCCGACGTCACCAATTCGAGTATCGTCGTGCCGGTCGGGAGCCTGCAGAACGAAAACGGCATCAACCTGACCGGCCGCAGCGGTGGCCGCAGCATCGACGGCAGCAACAGCCGCTGGCGGCTCGGAATCGCGCCCTGCCTCGAGGTGCTGGTCGACCTGCCGAGCTATGTCGGCACCGTGAAGTCGCCCGGCGCCTCGGGCTTTTCCGATGTCGCGCCGGGGATCAAATGGCAGATCAGTCCGCTGCCGGGGAAGCTCGACCTCTCGATCACGGCCGGCGTCGCGCTGCCGATGGGCGCTGCCGAGATCGCCGGGCGCGGCGCGCAGCCCTATATCCAACTGCCATGGTCATGGGAGCTGCATGACGGCTGGGGCGTGAGCGGCATGTTCACGGAATTCTTCCGCCCTGCCGAACTGACCGGCCGGCACATGTCGGAAGCGACCTTCGTGATCGAGAAGAAGCTGACCGAGCGGATCAGCGTGTTCACCGAATATGTCGGCGACTATCCCGATGGTGCACGGCCGACCCAGCTCATCAACTCCGGCGGCCTGTACCAGATCACGCCGACCCAGCAGGTCGACTTCCATGTCGCGTTCGGACTCAACCGCAACTCGCCGAACTACATCGTCGGCCTGGGGTACTCGTTCCGCGTCGACGGATTGTTCCGCTAGCCCACCTCCCCTTGAAAAGGGGACGTCGCTTTGCTCGCCAGAGCAAAGCGGGTGGGGATCTGCTCTCTCCGCTTGCAGCGGAGCCTGTGGCTGACCCCCCATCCCAACCTTCCCCCTTTCAGGGGGAAGGAGAAGAGTTCAACCCTCGGCTTCGCGCAATCCGCTCAGCCACAGCGCCAGCAGCGTCCACACCGCGCCCGACAACAGGTACGCACCGGCCGAGATCAGGCCGAAATGCGTCGCCAGCAGCAGCGCCGCGAGCGGCGCGAAGCCGGCGCCGAACAGCCAGGCGAGATCCGAGGTCAGTGCCGAGGCCGTGTAGCGATAGTTGCGCGCGAAGCTCGAGGCGATCGCGCCCGACGACTGGCCGAACGACAGGCCGAGCAGCACGAAGCCGAGCACCATGTACACCGTTTCGCCGAACGCGCCGGCGTCGAGCAGCTGCGGCGCGAAGCCGCTATACACCGCGATCGCGACCGCCGATCCCAGCAGCAGCGGCTTGCGGCCGACACGGTCGGCGATCATGCCGGAGGCGATGATCGCGACGACGCCGACCATGGCGCCGATCATCTCGATGATCAGGAAGCGCACCGGGCTTTCCTTGGTGAACAGGAACACCCAGGACAGCGGAAACACCGTGACCATGTGGAACAGCGCAAAGCTCGCCAGCGGCGCGAAGGCGCCGAGCAGGATGTTGCGGCCCTCCTGCGCGATGGTCTCGCCGACCCGCGCCGGCTCGAGATCGCGGCTTTCGAACAGCTCGGAATATTCATCCGTCGCCACCATGCGCAGCCGCGCGAACAGCGCCACCACGTTGATCGCGAAGGCGACGAAGAACGGATAGCGCCAGCCCCAGTCGAAGAAATCATCCGCCGAGAGGTTGCCGGCGAAGAAGGCGAACAGCGCGCTGGCCACGATCAGCCCGAGCGGCGCGCCGAGCTGCGGCACCATCGCGTACCAGCCGCGGCGATGCGCCGGCGAATTCATCGCCAGCAGCGAGGCAAGGCCGTCCCAGGCGCCGCCCCAGGCGATGCCCTGCAGCACGCGCGCGGCGGCCAACAGCCAGATCGCCGCGACGCCGATCGTGTCGTAGCCGGGCAGAAACGCGAGCGCCACCGTGGCGGTGCCGAGCAGGAACAGCGCGATGACGAGCTTGGCGCCCTTGCCGTGGCGGCGGTCGACCGCCATGAAGATCACGGTGCCGAGCGGCCGCGCGGCGAAGGCCAGCGCAAAGATGCCGAAAGAATAGAGCGTGCCGGTCAGCTCATTGACGAACGGGAACACCAGCTTCGGGAACACGATGACCGAGGCGATCGCATAGACGAAGAAGTCGAAGAATTCCGACGTGCGTCCGATGATGACGCCGATGGCGATTTCGCCGGGTTTCGCCTGCCCGTGACCAGATGCGGTCGGGGTGCCGTGAGCCATTGCTGGGGCTTGTGCCATCGCCGGAGAACCGTCCTTTGGAGCACGATCAAACCGGTTTTCCGAACAGACCGTGCTCAAACAAGAAGTGAGGCCACGGGCAGATTGCCACGCGGTCCACCTCACCTTCTGACCCTCCATCCCGCAGTGCAACATTGGACAAATTGTCCAATGTGAACTTTGCTGCATCGCAGCTACCCCTTGGCGGAACTCATAAAATTCAAGTGGGGTGAGCCGTGCGCGCCTTGAAATTATTGGCCTTATTGCCGTTCGCGGCGCTCCTTGGCGGGTGCGATTTCGTCGTCCTGGCGCCTGCCGGCGACATCGCCGTCCAGCAGCGCGACCTCGTCGTCATCTCGACCGTGCTGATGCTCATCATCGTGCTTCCGGTGATGGCGCTGACCGTGTTCTTCGCCTGGCGCTACCGCCAGTCCAACACCGCGGCCCCCTATGAGCCGGAGTGGGATCACTCCACCCAGCTCGAGCTCGTGATCTGGTCGGCGCCGCTGCTGATCATCATTTGCCTCGGCGCGCTGACCTGGATGGGCACGCATCTGCTCGATCCCTACCGCTCGCTCGGCCGCATCGCCGCCGACAAGCCGATCGAGAGCAAGGACGCCCCGCTCAATGTCGAGGTGGTCGCGCTCGACTGGAAGTGGCTGTTCATCTACCCGGATTACGGCGTCGCCGCCGTCAACGAGCTCGCAGCTCCAGTCGACCGCCCGATCCGCTTCCGCATCACGGCGTCCTCCGTGATGAACTCGTTCTATATCCCCGCGCTCGCCGGCCAGATCTACGCGATGCCCGGCATGGAGACCAAGCTGCACGCGGTCGCCAACAAGGAAGGCACCTATCGCGGCTTCTCGGCCAATTACAGCGGCGCCGGCTTCTCCGGCATGCACTTCGACTTCAAGAGCCTGTCTGGCGCCGATTTCGACAAGTGGATCGCCAGCGCCAAGGCCAGCAGCAACATGCTCGGCCGCACCGACTATCTGCAGCTCGAGCGTCCGAGCCAGAACGATCCGGTCCGGCTCTACCGCTCGGTCGACCGCGATCTCTACAAGGCGGTCCTCAACATGTGCGTCGAGCCCGGCAAGATGTGCATGAGCGAGATGATGGCGATCGACGCCAAGGGCGGCCTCGGCCGCGAAGGCTTCAACAACACGCTGCCGCTGACCTACGACAAATACGCCCGCCGCGGCGCGCCGCTCGGCTCCGAGCCGACCTTCGTCGCCGGCATCTGTTCGATGGACGAGATCAAGGACGCGCCGTCGCACGAGGTCACCGCGCCGCTCGACCTGACGCCGCTGCGCGGCTTCGGGCTGAAGCGCCCGCCGTTCTCGCCCGCGCACCCCTCGTCGACATCCTTGCTGCTCGGTCAGCGTCCGAAATCAGAAGTCCTGAGGAGGACCGCATGAATCCCGATCTCGTCAAGATGATCTTCGGTCGCCTCAATCTGGAGGCGCTGCCGATCCACGAGCCGATCCTGGTCGGCACCTTCGCGGTGGTGGCGACCGGCGGCCTCGCGCTGTTTGCGATCGTCACCTATTTCCGGCTCTGGACCTATCTGTGGCGCGAGTGGTTCACCACCGTGGACCACAAGCGCATCGGCATCATGTACATGATCCTCGGCATCGTGATGCTGCTGCGCGGCTTCGCGGACGCGCTGATGATGCGGCTGCAGCAGGCGATCGCCTTTGGCGGCTCCGACGGTTATCTGCCGGCCCATCATTACGACCAGATCTTCACCGCGCACGGCGTGATCATGATCTTCTTCGTGGCGATGCCGCTGGTCACCGGCCTGATGAACTATGTGGTGCCGCTGCAGATCGGTGCTCGCGACGTCTCCTTCCCGTTCCTCAACAATTTCAGCTTCTGGATGACGGTCGGCGGCGCCGTGCTGGTGATGATGTCGCTGTTCGTCGGCGAATTCGCCCGCACCGGCTGGCTCGCCTACCCGCCGCTGTCGAACATCGGCTACAGTCCCGATGTCGGCGTCGACTATTACATATGGGGACTACAGGTCGCCGGCGTCGGCACGACGCTATCGGGCATCAACCTGATCTGCACCATCGTCAAGCTGCGCGCGCCGGGCATGACGATGATGAAGATGCCGGTGTTCACCTGGACCTCGCTCTGCACCAACGTCCTGATCGTCGCCTCCTTCCCGGTGCTGACGGCGGTGCTGGCGCTGCTGTCGCTCGACCGTTACGTCGGCACCAACTTCTTCACGAACGACTTCGGCGGCAACCCGATGATGTACGTGAACCTGATCTGGATCTGGGGCCACCCCGAGGTCTACATCCTGGTGCTGCCGGCGTTCGGTATCTTCTCCGAGGTGACCGCGACGTTTTCCGGCAAGCGGCTGTTCGGCTACACCTCGATGGTCTACGCCACCGTCGTCATCACCATCCTGTCCTACCTGGTCTGGCTGCACCACTTCTTCACGATGGGCTCCGGCGCCAGCGTGAACTCGTTCTTCGGCATCACCACCATGATCATCTCGATCCCGACGGGCGCGAAGATGTTCAACTGGCTGTTCACGATGTATCGCGGCCGCATCCGCTTCGAACTGCCGATGATGTGGACGGTGGCATTCATGCTGACCTTCGTGATCGGCGGCATGACCGGCGTGCTGCTGGCGGTGCCGCCGGCCGATTTCGTGCTGCATAACAGCCTGTTCCTGATCGCGCATTTCCACAACGTGATCATCGGCGGCGTGCTGTTCGGCCTGTTCGCCGGCATCAACTACTGGTTCCCGAAGGCGTTCGGCTTCAGGCTCGATCCGTTCTGGGGCAAGCTGTCGTTCTGGTTCTGGGTCTCGGGCTTCTACTTCGCCTTCATGCCGCTCTATGTGCTCGGCCTGATGGGCGTGACCCGAAGGCTCCGCGTGTTCGACGATCCCTCCTTGCAGATCTGGTTCATCATCGCGGGCTTCGGCGCGTTCCTGATCCTGCTCGGCATCGTCGCGATGCTGGTGCAGTTCGCGGTCAGCATTCTGCGCCGCGAGCAACTGAAGGACACCACCGGCGATCCCTGGAACGCGCGGACGCTGGAATGGGCGACCTCGTCGCCGCCGCCGGACTACAACTTCGCGTTCACGCCCGTGGTCTACGACAACGACGCCTGGTGGGACATGAAGCGCCGCGGCTACAGGCGCCCGCTGACCGGCTTCAAGCCGATCCACATGCCGTCCAACACCGGCACCGGCATCATCCTCGCCGGCCTCGCGACGGTAATGGGGTTCGGCCTGATCTGGTACATCTGGTGGCTCGCCGCCGTCAGCTTCGTTGCGCTGCTCGCGGTCGCGATCGGCCACACCTTCAACTATCACCGCGACTTCCACATCCCGACGGATGAGGTGGTGCGGACTGAAGACGCGCGAACACGCGTGCTCGCCGCGGGAGCCCAGACATGAGCGTAGCAACAACCGTCTCCACCCAGGACTCCGAGCCGATCTTTCACGTTGTGGACGAGCACGATCATCCGGAAGGCGCCAGCACCATGCTGGGCTTCTGGATCTACCTGATGAGCGATTGCCTCATCTTCGCGATGCTGTTTGCGACCTATGGCGTGCTCGGCGGAAACTATGCCGCTGGCCCAGCGCCGAAGGACCTGTTCGACCTCAAGCTGGTCGCGCTCAACACCACGATGCTGCTGCTCTCCTCGATCACCTATGGCTTCGCCATGCTGACGATGGAGAAATCGAGGATCGGCGCGACCCAAGCCTGGCTCGCCATCACCGGGCTGTTCGGCCTCGCCTTCCTCGGCATCGAGCTCACCGAGTTCGCGCATATGATCCATGAGGGCGCGACGCCCCAGCGCAGCGCCTTCCTGTCATCGTTCTTCACGCTGGTCGGCACCCACGGCCTGCACGTCACCTTCGGCCTCCTCTGGCTGGTGACGCTGATGGTGCAGACCGCGCGCTTCGGCCTCACCGAAGCCAACCGGCGCCGTCTGATGTGCCTCTCGATGTTCTGGCACTTCCTCGACGTGGTCTGGATCGGCGTCTTCACCTTCGTCTATCTCCTGGGAATGCTGCGATGACAAAAGAAGCTCACGCTCTCGAACCCAACGCCGGCGGGCACGGCTACGACGCTCACGGCGGGGCATCCCATGGCTCGCTGCAGAGTTATCTGATCGGCTTCGGTCTCTCCGTCGTCCTCACCGCGGTGCCGTTCTGGCTGGTGATGACCGGCGCGATCGCCGACAAGCAGTTCACCGCATTGATCGTGCTGGTGCTGGCTGCGGTGCAGATCGTCGTGCACATGGTGTACTTCCTGCACATGAACACCCGGTCCGAGAACGGCTGGACCATGATGGCGATGATCTTCACCGTGATCATGGTGGTGATCGGGCTGACAGGCTCGCTGTGGGTCATGCATCATCTCAACGTCAACATGATGCCGATGCACGACATGAGCCAGATGCCGTGACGATGCGGTCTGCCAGGCCCTCGCTTGTGCTGCTCACGCTCGGCATGCTGGGCGTGGTGCTGCTGAGCGCGCTCGGTATCTGGCAAGTCGAGCGCCGGACCTGGAAGCTGGCGTTGATCGAGCGGGTCGAGCAGCGCATGCATGCGGCGCCGGTCGCGCCGCCGCCCCCATCGTCATGGCCGGCGGTCACGGCCGCGAGCGATGAATACTGCCGCGTCACCGTACGCGGCAGGTTCCTCAACGCCGATGAGACGCTGGTGCAGGCCGTCACGGCCGAGGGCCCCGGTTTCTGGGTACTGACCCCGCTGCAAGCCGCTGACGGAACCGCCGTGCTGATCAACCGCGGCTTTGTTCCCGCCGATAAACGCGATCCCGCGACACGGCGCGATGGCGAGCCGCAGGGCGCCGTCAGCGTCACCGGACTGCTGCGGATGTCGGAGCCGAAGGGCGGCTTCCTGCGCAGCAACGACGCTTCGGCCGGCCGCTGGTATTCCCGCGACGTCGCCGCGATCGCCGCCACACACGGATTGTCGCGTGTAGCCCCCTTCTTCATCGACGCCGACGCGACGCCAAATCCGGGCGGCTACCCAATCGGCGGGCTCACGATCGTGCGGTTTCCGAACAACCATCTGATTTACGCGCTGACATGGTTCGCGCTGGCCCTTATGCTGGCGGGCGCACTCCTGCGCGTCATCAGCGGCAGGAGCCGCGCCGGCGCCTCCGATCCAAGGTGGGGCTCACGGCGCGCCGCCGTGCGCCGCCTGATCGGCGCAGCCCGCAATCTGTCTCGCGACACAGGCCCAGATGCTCGAGCGCACATCGGATCTGCATGACGACAAGGCCGCGACCGGCGCGGCGGTGATGCCGTCCGCCGCGGGCGCGGCCGCCGGCATGCCGTTCGATCTCGCCGCCCCCGCCGACATCGCGACCAATCGCAAGAACATGGCCCTCCTGGTCCAGCTGCGCTGGATCGCCGTGATCGGCCAGATCGCCACCATCGGCTTCGTGCAGTTCTGGATGGGCGTCGCGCTGCCGCTGCTGCCCTTGGCGGCCGTGATCTCCGGGCTGGTGGCACTCAATGTCGTCAGCCTGCTGTGGCTGCGCTACCGCGCCGACATCAACAACCGCGAGCTGCTGGTCGCGCTGGCGCTCGACGTCGCGGCGCTGACCGCCCTGCTCTATCTCAGCGGCGGCGCCACCAACCCGTTCACCTCGCTCTATCTGCTGCAGGTGACGCTTGGCGCGGTGCTGCTCGACGCGCCCTCGACCTGGTCGCTGGTGGCGCTGGTCTGCATGAACTTCGCCTGGCTGACCAGCTATTACCGGCCGCTGGAGCTGCCGCAGCAAGGCTTCGCCGATGCCTTCAACCTCTATATCGCCGGCACCTTCATCGGCCTCGTGCTCGACGCCGTGCTGCTCGTGGTGTTCATGACCCGGATCAACCGCAATCTGCGCGATCGCGACCTGCGCCTCGCGGCGCTGCGCCAGCACGCCGCCGAGCAGGATCACATCGTCCGGATCGGCCTCCTGGCCTCCGGCGCCGCGCATGAGCTCGGCACGCCGCTCGCCTCGCTCTCGGTCATCCTCGGCGACTGGCGCCGGATGCCCGCGCTCGCCTCCGACCCTGAAATGTCGCAGGACCTCGGCGAGATGGAGATCTCGGTGCAGCGCTGCAAGTCGATCGTGACGGGCATCCTGCTCTCGGCGGGCGAAGCCCGCGGCGAAGGCTCCTCGCCGACCACGGTCACGGCGTTCCTGACGGCATTGGTGGAGGAATGGCGGACGACGCGGCCGTCGGCCACGCTGTATTTCCGCAACGCCTTCGGCGCTGATCTCGCGATCGTATCCGACATCGCGCTCAAGCAGGCGATCTTCAACGTGCTCGACAACGCCGCCGAGGTGTCGCGCGACTGGATCGAGCTGACCGCCGAGCGCAATGCCGACACGCTGGTGCTGTCGGTGACCGATCGCGGCCCGGGCTTCTCGCGCGAGATGCTGGCGCATATCGGCAAGCCGTATCAATCGACCAAGGGCAGCCCCGGCAGCGGCCTCGGCCTGTTCCTGGTGGTCAACGTGGTGCGCAAGCTGGGCGGCGTGGTGACGGCGCGCAACCGGCCGGACATCGGCGCCGCGGTCAGGCTCGAGCTGCCGCTCTCGACGCTCGCGATCGGAGACCATCTTGACGGATGAACGCCAGCTCCTGATCGTCGAGGACGATGCGGGTTTCGCCCGCACGCTGAAGCGCTCGTTCGAGCGCCGCGGCTATGATGTGGCGGTGTCGGCCTCGCTCGACGAGGTCCGCCAGCTGCTCGAGCAGCAATCGCCCGGCTATGCGGTGGTCGACCTGAAGCTCGCCGGCGGTGCATCGGGCCTTGCCTGCGTCGAGGCGTTGCACACGCATGATCCTGAGATGCTGATCGTCGTGCTGACCGGCTTTGCCAGCATCGCGACGGCGGTCGAGGCGATCAAGCTCGGCGCCTGCCACTATCTGGCCAAGCCGTCGAACACCGACGACATCGAGGCCGCGTTCCTTAAAGCGCAGGGCAATGCCGCCATCGAGGTCGGTGCGCGGCCGACGTCGATCAAGACGCTGGAATGGGAGCGCATCCACCAGACCCTGATGGAGACCGACTTCAACATCTCGGAAGCCGCCCGCCGACTCGGCATGCACCGCCGGACATTGGCGCGCAAGCTCGAGAAGCAGCGGGTGAAGTAGGCGATAGAGGCGGATGACGCCGACGACATCCGCGCATGCGCGCCTGCCTTTTGCTTTGTCACGACATCGCGGCAACATCCGCCGCAGTGTCAATGTACTCCTGAAAGCGGACCGCCTTCCCGTCACGGTACTTGAAAACGTGGGCCCATTCGTTCGTTACAGTCTTGCCTGTTTTCTTTGCGCGCGCCGTGAGTGTACCCAGGACCACGACGGTGTCGCCCTGCTCAATCATCTCACGCGGCGCGAACTCGCTGAATTCCAGATTCTCGTCAACCTGGACGAAGAAGTTTGCAATCTGCTGCTTTCCCTTGAAGGTCCCGGCCCAAGGCAGTTTGTCCTGGGGACCCGGGGTTATCCACGTGCAGTCGTCATCGATCAGATCCCTCATGAGCGTCGGAATGTCACCACGTTGAAAGGCCTCATAACCCTTCCTGGTTGCCTCAACATTGGATGTCATCGAATTTCTCCTCGCTGCAAATTGATGGGGTCAGTTTAATGTCGATCAAATAACGGCAGGGCGGTCAGCATAGCACGCCGCGCTCCGGTTGCCGTCGTCATCCATGAAGCAAGACAAGACGATACTGGTCAGGATCGTTTACGTAGCTTCGAGCGTCATTGCGGCTCGCTTCGCTGCCAGTGTAAAGCGACGGCATGAGTAATGCCGACAAGCTCTTCCAACCCGACCCTGACAATGCCGACCATGCGGCCATGATCGCGGCGGCGATCCGCTGCATCGACGATTTCACCGACCGCTTCAACGCTCGCGATCTCGCCGGCATGGACGCGCTGCTGCACTTCCCGCACGTCATCCTGTCCGGCGAGCAGCTCGTGATCTGGGATGGCCCGGGCCAGCTGCCGCCGTCGTTCTTCAACGATCTGGCGCGCACCACAGGATGGACGAAGAGCACCTATCAGCGCAAGGAGCCGGTGCTGGTCGGGCCGCGCAAGGTGCATCTGCTGGTCGAATACAGCCGCGACCGCGCCGACGGATCGATTGCCAGCCGTCACCGCAATCTATGGATCGTGACCTCCGAGAACCGCCGCTGGGGCATCAAGCAGCGCTCGTATTGAGCACGCGGCGCGGCAGCATCAACGGCGTAGCCGACGGGCTACCGCCGAGCCAGGAAGACCCCCAGCAAGAATGCAACGGCAAGCGATTGAAGCGGAGCCGCCCTGGTCGCTTCACTCAAGTGATGCAGCCACCGATCTTGTTGCGGCAAAGGTTCGAATACGCCGCGCTCAGCCATCTGACGGATCGCCTCTGACGCCTGTTCTATGCGTTGTTCAGGACTGGCAGTTGAAGCAATGGAGTTTTCGTTAGCCATCAGACGAACGGGCCTTCTGTATCAGCACTAACGTCCCTTGATTGCGGACTGTTCCTCGGCTCCTTCACTAAAGCGATGCGCTCAGTCATTCCTGAAGAAATTCGCGAACGGACGCGGCGGGGAGTCATCGTCTTCAGACGCCATGATCGGCACTTCGTGGCGTCGCGCCTGCTCCAAGAGCACCGGAGCTTCGCGGCGTTGCTCGCCTTGTTCGATGCGCCGCTGTTGACGCCTCGCCTGCTCGGTCGCGACGCGCTTCGCCTTGCGTTCGGCGTAGCGCTTACGCCGCTCCTTTCTGCAATGTCAGATTTTCTCGTGTCCACCACGTCCGCCTGCTTCTCGACAGGCGCTTGTACGTCCTTGACCGGCTCCAGTGGCGGCTGCGGCGGTGAGGCTGCGTCTGGCGTGGCGGGCTCTCGTTGGGTGGCAGGCTGCGGTGGCTGCGCGGCTTCTGCCGTGGATGGCAGGATAACGCGCGCTGGTTCCGCAGGCGCTGGCGAAGAGACGCGCGCGGGGGCGCCGGCAGAATCCTTAAGCGCCGAATTCGCCATGAACAGTCCACCACCGAACCCAGCGCCTAGGATAATAAAAGTTGTTCCAACGCCTGCGAAAAAAATGCCTGCCTTTGATGTCATGGTCCGCTCTCCTCATTGGCGAGCGAACGCGCGAAAGTTACCGGCGTTCCGTTTCGGGATAAGTCGGCAACGAGTGCCGCTGGTCCAAGAGTCCAGCGGCGCGGACAGTTTGGAATATCGATCTGCCCGGGCGAAGATCGCGGTCGAGGGGCTGCAACTTGCGGAGAGCCTGCACCCTCACCCGGATTGCATTTGCCATGCAATCCGACCTCTCCCACAAGGGGAGAGGTAAGCGTGCCCCACGGACACGCCGCCAAAGCAAAAAGCCCGGTCTTGCGACCGGGCTTTTGTTTTCAATCCGTCGAACCCTTTCAGGCGGCTTCGTCCTCGACGGCGGTATCGTCGCCATCGGTATCGGCATCCTCGCCGTCGGCGTCGCCCTCGCCTTCACCCTCGGCTTCTGCCTTGGCGCCGCGGCGCGGGCTCTTGGCGAGCTGGCCTTCGATCTCCTTGATCGCCTCGGTCTCGGTCGAGTGCTGCACGACCGCGATCTCGCGCGACAGGCGGTCGAGCGCCGCTTCATAGAGCTGGCGTTCGCTATAGGACTGCTCGGGCTGCGATTCCGAACGATAGAGGTCGCGGACCACCTCGGCGATCGCGACGATGTCGCCCGAGTTGATCTTCGCTTCGTATTCCTGGGCACGGCGCGACCACATGGTGCGCTTGACGCGGGCACGGCCCTTCAGCGTCTCCAGCGCCTTCTTGACCAGCGCCGGCTCCGACAGCTTGCGCATGCCGACATTGGCGACCTTCGCCGTCGGGACGCGCAGCGTCATCTTGTCCTTCATGAAATTGATCACGAACAGCTCGAGCTTGGCGCCCGCGATCTCCTGCTCCTCGATCGCCAGGATCTGGCCGACGCCGTGAGCGGGATAGACCACGAATTCGTTGGCCTTGAAGCCCTGGCGCTGGGTCACGACCTTCTTCGGCTCCTCGACGCGCGGCGCGGCGGCCGGCTTGGCGGTGGCCTTCGGAGCAGCGGCGGGGACGGCAGCCTTCGGGGCGGCCGGCTTCGGCGCAGCAGCCGTCTTGGTCGCGGCAGGCTTGGGGGCGACCTTGGCAGCAGCGGGCTTCGCAGCTGCCGCTTTCGCGGCAGTCTTGGCAGTCTTTTCTGGCATCACGCTTCTTTTGTTCTTTGAGGACTTTGCAGCCGCCGCCTTCTTGGCCCCCTTCACGGACGCCTTGGCACGGCCCTTGGTTGCGCTGCGAGCAACGACAGCGGCTTTTTTCGTCGTCTTTGAAGCACTCTTTTTACGCGTTTTCTGTGACACAGCCTGCGCGCGGAAACTGCCACGCCCCTGTTCGAGTTTGCGGGAACCTCGAAGCCACAAGGTACGCATGGCAGGGGGTTCTTGGCCTGTAATGTGTCAGATATAGCACATTTTCCGCAAAAATCAATGGTTTACGCCCGATTCCGGGCATAACAGGGGCCGTTCAGGTCATATGTCCGTCATTAGGGTTAAATCGGCGGCCGAACGGAGGGCCGCGGCGGAGCAGAGCCCGACCTTACCACGGTATTCCCTGGCGAATCAGTCGCCGCTGCCGGGATTCGGAGAAAAATACTTCTCGAACTTGCCTTCCTTGCCTTCCCACTCCTTGGCGTCTTCCGGCGAGTCCTTCTTCTGGGTGATGTTCGGCCAGCTCTTGGCGTAGTCGCGGTTGACCTCGAGCCACTTTTCCAGGCCCGGCTCGGTATCCGGCTTGATGGCGTCCGCCGGGCATTCCGGCTCGCACACGCCGCAATCGATGCATTCGTCGGGATGGATGACCAGCATGTTCTCGCCCTCGTAGAAGCAATCGACGGGGCAGACCTCAACGCAGTCGGTATATTTGCACTTGATGCAGGCTTCAGTGACGACGTAGGTCATCCAAAACTCCGGAACGATCGATTTTTCTGGGGTTGCGTAGCGCAGGAATACCGGGGCCGCAAGGGAAGCGGCCCTCGAAAAACGCCAGTATTCTCACGCTCCTGCCACCCAAATTGAGATAGCAAGCGCTAGATAACTACTCCTTACCGGCCTGCAAATTGCCGGCCTGCAAATCCTCGTACAGCACCCGCGCCGAACTGGCATCGCCGCGCCGCTCGGCAAAGCCGATCACCTTGAGCACGCGGACGCTGTTGTCGAGCGCGACGGTGACGACATCACCCGCCTTCACCGCATGGCCCGGCGATTTCTCGCGCGCGCCGTTGATCCGGACATGCCCCGATACGACGAGTTCAGCGGCGCTGGTGCGGGCCTTCACCAGGCGCGCATGCCACAGCCATTTGTCGAGGCGCTGTCGATCCAAACTAGACCAAGCGTTAAACCAAGGGTTGGACTATTCCTTCCGGCCTGCAAGCTGCTCTTTCAGGGCAGCGAGCTTGGCGAATGGCGAATTCGGATCGATCGGCCGGTCGCGCTCGCGCGGCGCGCTCGAGGCGTAGGGCCGATGCGACGGGCCGCCCTCGCGCTTGTCGCGGCCGCCCTTGCCGAAATCGCGGCCGCCGCGGTCACGATCGCCGCGCTCGCCCTTGCGGTCGCCGCCAAACTTGTTGTCGCGGCGACGCTCATTGTCGCGATCGCGACCCTTGCCTTCGAAGCGTTCGCGGCGCTGGCCCTTGTCGTCCCTGTTGTCGCGGGCCTGCGCGCCCTCGGCGGGCGCCGCAGCCGGATCCGCGGGCGCGCCTGGACGCGGCGCGCGGAAATCCTGGTGACGGCGCGGACGGCGATGCTGTTCGCGCTTGCTGTCGCCCTCGCCGCCGCCTTCAGCGGCCTGCGCGCCCTCGGCGGGCTTGCCCTGGTGACGGCCGCGGTTGCGATCGTGGCCGCGATGATGCGGACGGCGCTCGTCGGAACGGCCACCGGGACGCCAGACTTCGACCAGCTGCGGCTCGGCCGGCGGCTCCGTGGCGGCGACAGCGGCTTCCGGTACTGCCTCAGCACTCGCGGTCTCCGCGGGGGCCTCTGTGGCGGTCTCGGAGGGTGTCTCTGCAGTGGCTTCCACGGCAGGCGCGGGCTCGGATACCGCTTCCGAAGCGGGCGCCTCAGCAGCGGGCGCTTCGGCGACAGCGGCGGGCTCCGCGGCAACTTCTGCCACGGGCTCGGGCTTGGTCTCGACGACGACCGGCGTCGCCTCGCTGGACACCATCTCGGCAAAGCCGACATCGGGCAGCAGCGCGGCCGACGGTGCGGGATCGCCCGACACCGGCTGATCCGTGGCAGCCTCCGGCGCTTCGGCCACAACCTCGGCAGTGGCACCGACCGGCGCATCCACGACGGCCTCAGAGGTCGCCTCGACCGGCGGCGTCTCGGCCGCGACCGTCTCGGTGGTCTCGGCCACTGTCTCCGTGGTCTCGGCGACGGCCCCCGTGGTCTCGGCGACGGCCTCCGTGGTCTCGGCCGGCGCGGCCTCGACGGGCTTCGGCGGCAGCGGCGGACGGCGGTCCATGCGGTAGCCGAGCGCGCGCAGGATCGAGGCAAAATCCTCGCCTGCGGAGCCGGTCAGCGAGGTCATCGCCTGCGTCACGACAAAGCCGCGGCCGTCGAACGCACCCGCAGGCTTCTCGCCCGGCGAGGTCTCGCGCCAGGCCAAAGCGGGGCGGATCAGGTCGGCGAGCCGCTCCAGGATGTCGACGCGCACCGCGCGCTCGCCGCACTGGCGATAGCCGAGCACGCGATAGGCATCGCGCGGCAACGCCTTGTCGACCGGGAACGAGGTGCGGCCGCTGGAGGCGAGATGCTGCACATTCGACAATGCCGCCATGTCGGCATTGCTCTGCTTCTCGGCCCACAGCAGCGAGGCCAGCGAGCGCGCCGCGGGCTTCAAGAGCTGCGGGAAATAGATGTGGTAGGCGCCGAACCGCACGCCGTATTTGCGCAGGGCCGCGCGCGAGGGCTGGTCGAGATCCTTCATCTCGGCCGCGATCTTCGCCCGTTCGAGCACGCCGAGCGCCTCGACCAGCTGGAAGGCGATGCCGCGGGCGATGCCCTGCAGGTCCTCGGCCTTGGATAGTTCGAACAGCGGCCCGAGCAGTTTTTCGATATGCGTCTTGAGCCAGAGGTCGAGCCGGGTCTGCACCGCTTCGCGCGAGGCGCCGGTCAGCCGCTCGTCGGAAATGATGCGCAGCCGCGGATGCAGCGCGTCCTCGGCGGCCACCAGCTTGGCAACCGCATCGCCGGTCCAGCGGATGGTGCCGTCGGAGGTCAGCACGAACTGCTCGTCGGGGGCGGCGCCCAGTTTCTCGGCGCGCGCATCGATCTCGCGCGCCAGCACCTGCTGGGCGGCGGCTTGCAGCGCCTTGGCGTCGCTGCCGGCCTCGGCCGCATCAGGTGCGAAGGTGAAACCATCGAGCCGGCCGATCACGTGGCCTTCCACGATCACTTCACCGGTCTTGCCAATTTCCGTATTCAAAACTGAGTTCTCCCGCAGGCGGCGCATCAATACACTGGTCCGCCTGTCAACGAAACGCTCCGTGAGCCGTTCATGCAGTGCATCGGATAATTTATTTTCGAGCTCGCGCGTGATCCCCTGCCAGTGGTCCGGGTCGTAGAGCCAGTCCGGCCGGTTGGCAACAAAGGTCCAGGTCCTGATCTGCGCGATCCGGCCCGATAGCGTGTCGATATCGCCGTCGGTCCGGTTGGCCTGGTCGACCTGGGCGGCAAACCATGCGTCAGGGATACGCCCCTTTTGCATCAGGAAGCCATACAGCGTGGTCACGAGTTCGGCATGGGCGGCCGGCGACAGCTTTCGGTAGTCTGGAACCTGGCAGGCCTCCCACAGCCGCTCCACCGCGGCCGCCCCATGCGCGAGATCGCGCACCTCGGCGTCGCGCGCGACATGCTCGAGCACGCGCAGATCCTCGGCCACCGGGGCCCGCGTCAGTGCCTCATGATTGGGCGATAGCGCCAGCGACACCTGCAACGCGCCGAGCGAGGCGAAGTCCAACTTCGCGTTGCGCCATTGCAGCACCTTGACGGCGTCGAAGGTGTGGTTCTGCAGCGCGTTGACGAGCTCCGGCTCGAACGGCGCGCAGCGCCCGGTGGTGCCGAAGGTGCCGTTGCGCGTCGCGCGGCCGGCGCGGCCGGCGATCTGCGCGAATTCGGCCGGCGTCAGGCGGCGGAACTGATAGCCGTCATACTTGCGGTCGGAAGCGAAGGCGACGTGATCGACGTCGAGATTGAGCCCCATGCCGACCGCGTCGGTGGCGACGAGGTAATCGACGTCGCCGTTCTGGAACATCGCGACCTGCGCATTGCGCGTGCGTGGCGAGAGCGAGCCGAGCACCACGGCCGCGCCGCCATGCTGACGGCGGATCAATTCGGCGATTGCGTAGACCTCGTCGGCGGAGAACGCGACGATCGCCGTTCTGCGCGGCTGCCGCGTGATCTTGCGGTCGCCGGCGAATTCGAGCTGCGACAGCCGCGGCCGCGTGATGATCGAGGCACCCGGCAGCAGCCGCTCGATCATCGGCCGCATCGTCGCCGCGCCGAGCAGCAGCGTCTCGTCGCGGCCGCGGCGATTGAGGATGCGATCGGTGAACACATGGCCGCGCTCGAGATCGGCCGCGATCTGGATCTCGTCGACCGCAAGAAAGGACACGTCGAGATCGCGCGGCATCGCTTCCACGGTCGAGACCCAGAAGCGCGGCGCCTTCGGCTTGATCTTCTCCTCGCCCGTGACCAGCGCGACATTGTCGACCCCGGCGCGGTCCGCGATCTTGTTGTAGACCTCGCGCGCGAGCAGCCGCAGCGGCAACCCGATCAGGCCGGACGAATGCGCGAGCATGCGCTCGATGGCCAGATGCGTCTTGCCGGTGTTGGTCGGCCCGAGCACCGCGGTGACGCCTGCACCGGGCACGCGGTCATTTCCGAACGAAGTTGAGAAAACCATATTTTGCAGGTGTTTCTTGAATTGTTGGCGAAACGCTCAATCCGTCATCCTGAGGTGCGAGCGCAGCGAGCCTCGAAGGATGAACGGCCGAGATTTATCCGCGCGTTTTGATCGGACTTTCCTCTAGCGAACGGAGCGGGGCCGTCGCCCTTCGAGACGGCCGCTGCGCGGCCTCCTCAGGGTAACGGGAAAGATGGGCTTCACTCCTGCACGCATCCTTTCGCAAAATCTGTCTCACAATGCGACGCTTTCCGCGCCTACCTTAAGCTCTGGAACGACTCTAGAACGAATCGCGGCCGAATCGCTGACTCGATTTGGGGCCTGATACGTTCACCGCAACATCTCGGGTAGGCTGATGGCGGCGGCACTAGATCAAGTTTGAGAGGGCTCCACAAGCACAGGATATGCGGACTGAATTCCTTAAGTTCCAGGGGTGGCCGAGTCGAATCAGAAGCGGACAAGAGTCAACTGGATTCCGGTGCCGTTCGTTGCATTCCCGATTGCCGCCAGCCGCCATTCCAGGTGCGCGAAGCGCCTCCGAAGTACCCTCTCCCCTTGTGGGAGAGGGTGGCGCCGCAGGCGCCGGGTGAGGGGTCTGTCTCCGCGGATAGAACCCCTCATCCCTCGTTCTCCCACAAGGGGAGAAGGGAAGAACTCTTACCCTCGCCTCAGGGTGACGGTCTGGCTACTGCGTAGCCCGCATGAGCGAAGCGATATGCGGGACGACTGTCCCCGGATAGCGCTTCGCTTATCCGGGCTACGACAGAGGGTTACTGCGTCTTCGCCACGCGCGGCGGCGCTGCTGTGGTGACGAAGGAGGTCGCTTCCAGCATGGCCTGGCCGAGCGGGGTCGGAATCGTCATGCGGAACGGCACCAGCAGTCGGGTGCCGGCGATCGGCACGAAGGCGATCTCGATGTTGCGCTGGGCGGCGAGATATTTGATCACGGGGCGATCCGGGATGTAGCCCGAGATCGGGACGAAATAGAGCGCGCAGACCAGCGCCGGGCCGTGATAGCCGCGCTCGGCCTTGACGATCTCGACCCGCTTGAAATCGAGCTTGAGGTCGTAGCGCATGCGGCCGTCGAAGATGCCGGCGCCGCTGCGGCAGACATCCGGGCTCATCAATTCGGCATTGCCGGGCGCGCGCAGGAACGAGCCGGTCATCGGATCGAACACATTCTTCTTCTGCGCGTCGGTCACCGGCAGGCGGTCGGGATCGACCGGCGGCTCCGGCTCGATCGCGGATTCCTTGATGCCGCCATTCGCCAGCACCATCCGGATCGTCTCCGACTTCTTCGAGGTGGTGGTGGTCGCGGTGTAGGAGGAGGCGGCCAGCGCGCCGTTGACGACGCGGCCCTGCGAGGCGCCCGCGCCGGAGCCGCCGGAGAACGCCTTCAGAAGGCCCGCGGTGCCGCCCTGGGCCGAGGCCGAGAAGCTGTCGTCGCCGACTTCGAT
Source organism: Bradyrhizobium sp. BR 1433 (assembly GCF_051547665.1). NCBI lineage: Bacteria > Pseudomonadati > Pseudomonadota > Alphaproteobacteria > Hyphomicrobiales > Nitrobacteraceae > Bradyrhizobium > Bradyrhizobium sp. BR 1433. The sequence continues at coordinate 5,499,800 of NZ_JBPUGG010000001.1, read as the reverse complement.
GGTCCAGCTGCCCTTGCCGACCGGGATACCGGCGAGCGTCGCCTCATACTGGGCGTCGAGCCGCCCCTGCGCGCTGGCGCGCTCGGCGCAGAACAGCAGTAATGCGCCCGCGCACAGACCGAGCAGCCGGCCGAGCGGGGGCAAAATGGCAATGGCGGTGGTCACTTAACCTACCTGACGGTCCTGCTATCGGCGCTCTATCCGTTGTCCATCTCGGCGTTCAATTCGGCCGGACAACCCGCGCATCTCTTATGGAACCTAGACTTGCAGCCGAATACGCCCTTTATATGGTTGCCATATCTGCCGTTAAGTGGCTGGAAGACCTTATGAACCGGCATTTCCGGTGCCCCGCATGCGGCGATATAATCTTGACGCTCGGGTATTCTCCCCTATACACCCGCGGTTCCTGGAAAATGGACGCGAATTCAAAACCCCCGCGCGGGCCGTGTGATTGCACGCCCTTCGAGCGGCGGGGATGCAATAAGGATTTTGTAAGATGTCCCGGCGCTGCGAACTGACGGCCAAGGGCCCCCAGACGGGCCACAAGGTGAGCCACTCGAATATCAAGACCAAGCGGCGCTTCCTGCCGAACCTGGCCAACATCACCTTCATCTCCGAAGCGCTCGGCCGCAACGTGCGCCTACGCGTCTCGACCAACGCGCTGAAGAGCGTCGACCACAATGGCGGCCTCGACGCCTACCTGCTCAAGGCCAAGGCCGACGTGCTCTCGCCCCGCGCCCTCGAACTGAAGCGCGCGATCGAGAAGAAGGTCGGCAAGCCGGCGCCGGTGAAGAAGGCGAGCTGAGCGCGGCCGCAAGAGCGGAATTCGCGGAGAGTTTTGAACGGCCGGGTCGGATGACCCGGCCGTTTTTGTTTACACAATCACCATTGGCGACGACCTATAATTTGGGTCGCCCCGATCAAGCTGAACGACGCATTCTCGTCGAGCCGTGCGTGAAACCGACGTTTTCGAATTACCACGTCTAGTGGAGCGCATCGTTCGCACGAGAGGAGGCGACGAACTAGGCACTGTTTCGAGCACCAGTAATTTTCGCGGTAGTCAGGGCTTGGCTCAACGCAATGAACCGAAAAAAAGACAATGCGTCTGCACAAGAGCTTTGGCAGCAAGTCTTCTCTAATCTCGCCAAAGATGAGTTCGCCGCGCTGGTCGATCCGGCTCATCGTGATTCTGACGACGAAGCGCGGATGGCACAGGGCCTAAGGGCATCGGGCTGGACCGACCGAGCGATCGAACAGGTCATAGAAAGAACTCGGAGAGAAATTGCCACCGCACCAAAAACAAGTCCGGGAGTAAATCCTTTTGTCGAGGCTCACTTGGCCAGATTATGCGACCTGATCGAGATGACGATGGATCGCCTCAAGCTAGACTCCCACGCCAAAGTGGCGCGTGGAGTTGAACCCCGAGCTTGGGCCACTGCTGCCAAAATAAACGTTGTAATGACCGATCAAAGCATCATCACTGTTAGTGCATTCTTGTTCAGATTTTGCGGTCTAATTGCACGAGCCTTCCTTCGGACAATTCGGCTCGATCCTTTTGGGTGGGACAGTGCAAGATTCGATCTTGAAAGAGCGCGCAACATTCTAAGCAAGTCGCCCGAGACTTTCATCTACTGGTTCCGGATCTACATGTCCTTTGCGCTGTCGGGGACGCACGTACTCGTCCCCTACAAGCCTTCGACGCCCGGCGAGTTGATTCCGTTCGAACATATCGCTTTGTCGATGGAGCTATTCGTGATCGCTCACGAGTACGGTCACCATCACTGTGCGCACGGGAAAAACATAGAAGCCGATCCACACAAGGAGGAGTTCGAAGCAGATCAGTTTGCACTTCGAATCTGTGGAGCCATGGAATCGCATTACGGCGGGATCGACAATCCCTATCTGCGTTCAGGCGCTGGAGGAGTAATACTCCTTTACGCATTGCAGACGCTTAGAGCAGTCGAAGGAGCACTGGGCCTGTCTCAGACCGGGATTTCAGACACCCATCCAACTCTATTCACTAGGCTAGAAAAATTCGACAGTGTAGCGGTCTTGCGTCCGAGAGACTTTGAGCACTTGAAGAGCTTCCGAACAGCTGCGGAAAACCTCATGAGCACAGTGCAGATGATGCTGCTTGAGTCTTACGATGCACTCCCAACAGAAATTCGCACAAGCATTATAGCCGCCGCCCGCTAGTCGCTGACGCATCGTCACGCGACAGACCCGAATCGGGCGCGGCATCATTTTCTGGATTCTGAGTCTTGCTTTCTGGCAACCGATTTATTTCCGGTGACCATCCACAGGAAGCGTCGGAAAAAGCTTGAATTTCGGCCGTAAATATCACCCCTTTGGGGGGCTAGCGGCGGGTTGGTTCGCCCTCTCAAGGAAACCAACCGCGCCTTGCCCTAGCTGGCGATCTCGGTAGCTCGAAAGAGCGACCCGGGACCCCCTCGCTTCTAGAGGCGAGGGTCTAAACGAAGCCCTCCCGGTACACCCCGGCGAGGGCTTCGTGCTTTGTCAGCGGCACAAACAGTCCCACTGATTTGCCCTTTGTGTAAAGCGCATTGTTGATGACGCGACTGCACTTTTAGTGTTGTCACCGTCTGGTTTCTGACCAGCCCGAATCAGATACCTCCACCGAGCACTAGGAAGTAACACCTAGAACGGACCCCGATACGTCACACGTACGAATAGGTATATGTACCTATTCCTTGGCGCGCCAACTCACGGGTCCAAGCCCCGTCCCGCCTCCTCTGAGAGGGGCGTATCGCGATCGTCACGAACGCGGGTGCGGGCTGCGTGGACGCGAGGGGTGCGTGAGACGAGCGTGGAGCATCGCGGACGGTGGAAGCGTGTCCTGATGCCCTCGCGGCAGGTGTCCCCCGTTAGATGCGAAAGCGTCTTGCGAAGGCGGGTGACAAGCAAGACCAGCCTCGCCGGGGATCCAAGCCACGCGCGTGCGGCTTGACGCGAGTGAATTCTTCTTTGCGTGATTGCGCGTGAAGTAAAATCATCCATCGTGTCGCATGAGGAGAGATGGATTGCTTCGTCGCTGCGCTCCTCGCAATGACGGCGTCCGCGGAGGCTGTAGCAAGTCCGCTGACAGCTGCCGCCAATGACAGCGGTGTCATCGCTTGCCACAGCGCGAATCTATATTGATGCGTTCTAAGCGAGTGAATAAAGGCTTAATGCGCGCGCCTCGACCAACAAAGAAAGCCCATAGATAAAGGCAAAACGGGCTCCTCACGTGCCCGTTAATCACAACATCACTCGCTTCATCACGAGCGCATGAGGCGCATGCAAAACGCCACGATCTCTTCCAGATGTTAGTGTGCAAACAAGCCGTCCGACACGAATGCGATTCGACGCGGTACGCCGCATCGTCTCGAAGACCGTGAGGGACATCACGGCCAGCACAACTGATTGTGAGGCAGGTGCGCCGCACTCTTGGGAGAAGCCTGGCCGTTCCTATGTCACGTCCAAAGAACGACCCCGATAAAGGAATTGCTCGATGCAAGTTCGCGCAGCCGATCCGCGCGGAAGACTGGTGCCTGCGATTGCAACCGCCGCCGTGGCGGTGCTCGCCACGGCCGCCCTCGTCATCCTCGAATTCAACCCGCCCCGCAATGTGCAGGCCGCGGCCGAGCCCGGCATGATCACCTCCGCCGCCGCCAGCAGAGCCGGCGCCACCGTGCTGCCGACCGATCCGGTCACGACCGGCAGCGTGCGCGTGCGCTAAAGTTATTCCCTCGCCCCGCTCTTGCGGGGAGAGGGTTAGGGTGAGGGGCTTCTCTCCACACGTTAGGTCACCGTTAGACCTGTACCCCCTCACCCGGATCGCATTGCGCTACGCTACATGCGATCCGACCTCTCCCGCAAGCGGGGCGAGGTTAAGGAAGCGGCATTCCGCTCCACGGCAGGCCACCGCACATTGGCCGATTTGGCCACCCCGCCGCATTTTCGCATCCCTGCCCCGGCGTCTCGCCACAAGCCCACCTCCCCCGACCTGCGTAAGCTCTCCCTCGCGAACAAAACAAAAAAGCCACAGGGAGGCTCACGATGATCTGGAAGGCCGTCACGGCAGCCGTCGCGCTTGCGCTCGCGACGCAGGTACACGCCGCCGAGAAGAAATATGGCACGGGCGCCAGCGACACCGAGATCAAGCTCGGACAGACCTCGCCATTCTCCGGCGCGGCGTCGGCCTACAGCGTGATCGCGAAGACGCAGGCCGCCTACTTCAAGATGATCAACGACCAGGGCGGCGTGAACGGGCGCAAGATCAACCTGATCACGCTCGACGACGGCTACTCGCCGCCGAAGACGGTGGAGCAGACGCGCAAGCTGGTGGAGCAGGAGGAGGTCGCCGCGATTCTCAATCCGCTGGGCACGCCGACGGGCCTGGCCGTGCGCAAATATCTCAACGACAAGAAGGTGCCGCAACTGTTCGTCGGCGCCGGCGCCACGCTGTGGGGCGACTACGCGCATTATCCGTGGACGATCGGCTTCCAGCCGTCGTACCAGGCCGAGACCGCGGTCTACGCCAAGTATGTGCTGACCAACAAGCCGGACGCGAAGATCGCGCTGTTCTACCAGAACGACGACGCCGGCAAGGATTACGGCAACGGCTTCAAGAAGGGGCTGGGGCCGGAAAACACCGCCAAGATGGTGGTGGCGGAGACGACCTATGAATCGACCGATCCGACGGTCGACAGCCAGATCGTGAAGCTGAAATCCTCGGGCGCCAACGTGCTGTTCATGCACGCGATCCCCAAACAGGCGGCGCAGGCGATCAAGAAGATCGGCGAGATCGGCTGGAAGCCGGACTTGTTCTTCCTCGCGGCGACCTCGACCTCGGTGTCCTCGGTACTGAAGCCGGCCGGCTTCGAATACTCCAGGGACATCATCTCGTCCTACTCGCTGAAGGATCCGAACGATCCGCAATGGAAGGCGGACCCGGACGTGATCGCCTGGCAGGACTTCATGAAGAAGTATTTTCCGGACGGCAATCTGCAGGACCAGCTGATCGTCTACGGCTATGTGGTGGCGGAGGCGACGGTGCAGGTGCTGAAGCAATGCGGCGACGACCTCACCCATGAGAACATCATGAAGCAGGCCGCCAATCTCGACATCGCGCTGCCGATGTTCCTGCCCGGCATCAAGGTGAAGACCTCGCCGACCGACTATTTCCCGGTCGAAGCGATGCGGCTGCAGAAGTTCAACGGCGAGACCTGGCAGCTGTTCGGCGACACGATCGGGAATGATTGAGGGGTTGAACGCAAATCCATCCACGTCGTCGTCCCGGCGAAGGCCGGGACCCATTACCCCGACTGGATGGAGTGGCGCGACGCTGGGGCCGCAGCCCGCTGCAACAACAGGCTGCGGTGGTTATGGGTCCCGGCTCGCGCTTCGCTTGGCCGGGACGACGGGGAGGTTAGACCGCCCTACAAAGGCCGGGACGACCGGAGATTAGACGCCCCGCTCCAGCAACACCCGAAAATCCGCCCGCGCGCGCTGCGCCTCGGCGCGTGCGGCGTCCGAGGCATCGCCAAGACCAAAGTAGCCGTGAATCAGGCCCTCGCCGGAATGATACGCGACCGGCACGCCGGCCGCCTGCAACGCCTCGGCGTAGGCATGGCCCTCGTCGCGCAGCGGGTCGAACCAGGCTGTGGTGACCACCGCCGGTGCCACACCGGCAAGGCTCTTCGCGCGCAGCGGCGAGACGCGCCAGTCCGTGCCCTCAGCCTTGTCGGCGAGATAGTGCCCGCAGAACCACTGCATCGTCGCCCGCGTCAGGAAGTAGCCGTCCGCATTCTCGGCGCGCGACGGAAATTTGGCGTTCTCGGCCGCGTCGGCAAAATTGCCGACCACATCGGTGACGGGATAGACCAGCAATTGCCCGGCGAGCCTGATGCCGGCGTCGCGGCAGGCCAGCGCTGACGTGGCGGCGAGATTGCCGCCGGCGGAATCGCCGGCGACGCCGACGCGGGAAAGATCGCCGCCGAATTCGTCGATGCGCGCGACCACGTCGCGGATCGCGGCGAACGCATCCTCGAACGCGCCGGGAAAGCGGGTTTCCGGCGGGCGGCGGTAATCGACCGAGATCACGACAGCGCCGGTGTCGATCACGAGGTTGCGGGCCTGGCGATCATGCGTCTCGAGATCGCCGGCGACCCAGCCGCCGCCGTGGAAGAAGATCACGGTCGGCGCCGTGCCGCGGCCGTTGCGATAGAGCCGCGCGCCGAGCTTGCCGGCGGCGCCAGCGACCTCGATATCGCGTGCCACGTCGACCGGCGGCGGCGGCACCGCCTTGCGCGCCTCCGCCAGCGCCCGGAGCGAATCGCGACAGCTCTGCGGCGTCATGGTTTCGGGATCGCGCAGCGGCAGCAGCGGGATGATCTTCTCAATGACGGGATCGAGCGGAAGCGGCATGGGAGTCCTTCAGTGCGAGTGCGTGGAGTTCAGGTGAGTTGCTTGGAAAGCGTGCCGGCCTCGATCGCTGCGATCTGCAGCGCGATGAAGCGGCTGTAGATGCGGGCCTGCGAGAACGCGCCGCCGGCGAACCAGAGGCCGGGCTGCGGCGTGCGCGTCCACATGTTGCGCAGCTCCTGGCTCGCATCGTCGAAGCCCCAGACGCGGCCGACGCGCTCGGCGACGTCCTCGCCGAACAGCCTGCCGACCAGATGGTCCGGGCCCTTGTAGCCGGTGGCGAGCACGAACAGCTCGGCGCCGAGCGACGTGCCGTCCTTCAGCGCAAGGCCGGTGGCGGTGATATCAGCGATGTCGGCGGCCTGGATCAGGCGGATCTTGCCGTTGGCGATCAGCTCGGAGCAGCCGACATTGAAGTAATAGCCGCCGCCGCGGGAGCGGAATTTCAGCGGCCAGCCGGTGCCGTCCTCGCCGAACTCGAGCCGGAAGCCGGCGCGCTCCAGCCGCGACAGCAAGGGCGCATCGAGCCGCTTCACCTCGTCGGTGATGATCCTGTGCGCGATCTTCATCACCGGCAGCGGCACGCCGGAATTGAGGATATCGCGCACCTCGATCGGCGGGCCGTCGCCGAGATATGTCTTGTCGTAGAGCTGCGCCGGCTCGACATTGACCACCATGGTCGGGCTGCGCTGCACCATGGTGACGTCGGCGCCGGCGGCGTGCAGCTCCTGGCAGATGTCATGCGCACTGGTGCCGGTGCCGAACACGACGACCGAACGCCCGGCCCATTCGCGCCCGGCCGCGAAGGCGCTGGAGTGCAGCACCTTCCCTTCGAAATTCCCGATGCCGTCGATCCTGGGAATGTTCGGCGTGCCGCTGACGCTGGTCGCAAGCACGACGTGCTTCGGATGCAGCGTACGCGGGCCACAGCTGCGTTGCAGTGTCACCGTCCAGCGTTGCGTCGTATCGTCATAGCGCGCGCCTTCGAACGAGGTCTCGGTCCAGAAGTCGAGCTCCATGATGTCGACATAGCTTTCCAACCAGTTCGCGATCTTGTCCTTCGGGATGTAGTCCGGAAAGCTCGGCGGGAACGGCAGGTAGCGAAACAGATTGACTGGCGTCTTGTTGTGCAGCTTGAGGCCGCGATACCGCAGCCGCCAATTGTCGCCGATACGCCGCTCGCGATCGACGATCAGGGCATCGAGCCCGATCCGCTTGCACTCGACCGCGGCCGCGATGCCGGCATGGCCGCCGCCGACGATCAGCACATCGGGCTCGCGGTCGGCATAGGCGCGCGAGGCCTGCCGCTGCTCCAGCCAGTCGGGTGCGGCGAAATCGCGCGCATGGGATTGCTCGGCGGCGCCATCGGCGCGCGCCTCGCAGATGCGGTTGAAGTCGAGCATCGTGGAGAACGTCCACGCCACGGAATTTCCGCCCCTCTCATGCAGCAGGCGGACCGCACCGGTGCCGGGACCATTCGACGTGTCGAAGGTGAAGACCGCCTCGATCGTCTCGCGTCCGGCCACCACGGCCCGCCGCGGTATCAAGGCACGGTCATCGAGACGAAATCCGCTCGCGCCGACCGCTTCAGCGCGCGTCAGCAGTTCGGCAACGACGCACTGCCGCCCGCTGAAGGTCGCAAATTGCCAGGAGATGCCGAAGATATTGCGCCAGTGGCTCTCCGGCGCAAGCAATGCGGATAGAGCCTCCATGGAGCGGCTCGCGAGCGCCGCATCCAGCGCGCCGATCCATCGCTCGGCGGCAAGTTCAGGCGCATCCTCCGTAGCCGGGTTCAGTTTGTCCAGCATGATCGTGCTTTCTCGGGAGCAGTTGCCGTCGATCTGACAACATGCTCCCGAAAAGCACAACCATCATGCCAAGCCTCATGCAACGTGTTGCGCCAGCTGCGCGGGCTCGGCCTCGCCCTCATCGCCGGCGGGCTCGGCCTGCGGCGCGGGCGCCGCGGCGAGTTCCGCTGCTATTTCCTTGGCCAATGCAGTGGCACCGACATAGTCGGTCTTGCCGGTGCCGAGCAGCGGCACCTTGTCGATGACGCGGATATCGGCCGGCACCGCGAGCTCGGAGGCGCCGACGCTCTTGGCCTGGCGCTGCATCGCGGCGCGGTCGGCGTCCTTCTGCGTAGTGAGCAGCACGATGCGTTCGCCCTTGCGCTGATCGGGCAGCGTGACCGCAACCGACATGGCCTGCGGCCAGATCGCAGCCGCGATCGCCTCCACCGCCGACAGCGAGACCATCTCGCCGGCGATCTTGGCGAAGCGCTTGGCACGACCCTTGATCGCGATGAAGCCCTGCGCGTCGACCGTGACGATGTCGCCGGTGTCGTGCCAGCCCTCGGGCAGCGGCTCGAGCACGCCGGGATTCTCGGCACGGAGATAGCCGAGCATCACGTTCGGGCCCTTCACCGACAGGCGGCCGCCTTCCTCGATGCCGGGGACCGGATCGAGACGGTACTGCATCAGCGGCGAGATCCGGCCGACGGTGCCCTGACGGTTGGCCATCGGCGTGTTCATCGCCAGCACCGGCGCGGTCTCGGTGACGCCGTAGCCCTCGAGGATGCGGATGCCGTAGCGCTCCATGTAGATCTGCCGCGTGCGCTCCTTCACCGCCTCCGCACCGGCGATGACGAGCCGCAGCGTGCGGAAGTCATAGGCATGCGCCGAGCGGGCATAGCCGGTGAGGAAGGTGTCGGTGCCGAACAGGATCGTCGCGCCGGTCTGGTAGATCAGCTCGGGCACGATGCGGTAATGCAGCGGCGACGGATACATGAAGATCGGGATGCCGCCGAGGATCGGCATCATCATGCCGCCGGTCAAACCAAACGAGTGGAACACCGGCAGCACGTTGAACACCTTGTCGTTGGCATTGGCATCGACCCGTGCCAGCGCCTGCGCCGCGTTGGCGAGGATGTTGCGATGGGACAGCACGACGCCCTTCGGTGTGCCTTCCGAGCCCGAGGTAAACAGGATGACCGCGGGATCGTTGGCCTTGCGGGCGACGCGCGGCGCGATGCCGGCGCGGAAGCCCGCGACCTTGTCGGCGAGGCCGATGCCGGCCCTGACATCCTCGAGATAGACGACGCGCGCCTGGCCGGCGAGCGCCGCGATCAGCTTGTCGAGCTTGCCCTTCTCGATGAAGGCCTGCGAGGTCAGCACGGTCTTCACCTGCGCCGCCTTCATCGCCGCCAGCACATTGACTGGACCTGCCGAGAAGTTGAGCATCGCCGGCACGCGGCCGATGGTCTGCAGTGCCATGAACACGACGGCGACGCCGGCCGAGTTCGGCAGCAGCACCCCGACATTCTCGCCGACCGCGGTGCCCTGCTCGAGCTTGCGGCTCAGCACCTGGGCGCCGAGGATCAGCTTGCGATAGGTCAGCTTGGTGCCGAGCGCGTCCTCGATGATCGGCTTGCCGGTATCGCGGTCGCGATAGGCGTGGCCGAGGCCCTCGAACAGCGTGTGGTCGAGCATCGCGTTCTGGACCATGGCGTTGATCATCACGTCCTGCAGCGCGGCGCCGGCGGCATTGCGGCGCGCCTTGCCCTTCAGCGACTGGTCGACCGGCAGCTTCACCGGCGGCAGGATCGAGATCGTCACCTTGGGGAACCAGGAGCGCTTGATCTCGCCATTCTTGAGATAGCTGAGATGCGAACGCTGCGCGCCCTCGATGCGGACCGGGACGACGACCGCATCGGCCTTGTCGGCGATCATCGCGGTGCCGTCATAGACCTTCATCAACGAACCCGAGACCGTGATGCGCCCTTCCGGGAAGATCACCACCGGCTCGCCGGCGGCGACCAGCTTGATCAGGTCGCGCGCGGCCAGCGGCTTGGTCGGGTCCATCGTGTAGTGCTTGATCATCTTCAGGAACGGCTTGGCCCACCACGCCTTGGAGATGCCGGTGTCGACCGCGAAGCTCGCATCGATCGGCAAGGTGGCGTGCAGCAGCGGGCCATCGACCAGGCTGACATGGTTGGGCGCGATCAGCATCCGCGTGCCCGATGGCGGCAGGTTCTCCATGCCACGCACCTCGACACGGAACAGCGCCCGGAACAGCAGCGCGCCGAAGTCGCGCACGCCCTCCTTGCCCCACTTGCTCAGCACGAACCAGACGGTGCCGAAGCTCGCGACGGCGAGGCCGAAGAAAATCCAGGCGATCGGCAGGCCGATATATTGCAGGGCGCCGACGAACACCGCGCCGGCGACCATGAAGCCGGCCTGCAAAATGTTGCCTGCGGCGATGATGCGGGCGCGCTCGGACGGCGCGGTCCAGGCCTGCACGGCAGCGAACGACGGCACCACGAACAGGCCGCCGCCGAAGGCGAACAGGAAGAAGTCGGCCAGCATGCGGAAGCCGCCGAACGAGGTCGCGAACGCGACCGCGGTGACGTCCTTGCCGAGCGAGGTGGTGGCGATCGCCCAGGCGAGGTCGAGGCCGACCACGCCCATCACGATGGCGCCGATCGGCACCAACGCGAGGTTCGGGCGGACATGGCTCAGCTGCGCGGCGAACAGCGAGCCGGCGGCGATGCCGATCGCGAACACGGCGAGGCACAGCGTGACCACGCCCTCGGTGCCGCCGACGCCTTCCTTGATCAGTGCGGGCAGCAGCGACAACACGATCGCGCCGACCATCCAGAACCAGGACACGATCACCATGCCGTCCCACAGCCGCGGCTCGGCATAGAGCGACTTCAACAGGCGCACGGTCGAGGTCCAGGGATTTTTGGTGATCGGCAGATCCGGTGCGGACGGCTGCGTCACCGGGATGCGCGAGGCAAATGCCCAGGACAGCACCGACAGGCCGACCACGGCGGCACAGATCCAGCCCATGTGGCTGGCGCCGGCGACGAACATGCCGCCCGCGATGGTGCCGATCAGGATCGCCATGAAGGTTGCGCCCTCGACCAGCGCGTTGCCGGTCGCGAGTTCGGACACCAACAGCTGGTCGGGCAGAACGGCATATTTCACCGGGCCGAACAGCGCGGCGACGATGCCGAACAGCGCCAGCGCGATGAACAGCAGCGGGATCGAATGGGTGAAGAAGCCGGCGGCGGCAAACGCCGCGGCGAAGATCTCGAAGAACTTCAGCCGGCGGGCGACGACGGATTTGATGTAGCGGTCGGCGAGCTCGCCACCGAGCGCCGAGAGCACGAAGAACGGCGCGATGAACACCGCCCCCGCGAGCTGGACCAGCGCCGGCCCCTGCTCGTTGGCGACGCCATACAGCAGCATGATGACGAGCGCGTTCTTCAGCACGTTGTCGTTCAACGCCGAGCAAAACTGCGACCAGAACAGCGGCGCGAAGCGTCGGGACGTCATCAATTCCTTGATCATGACCGGTTCCTTGGGTTAGCGCGCACGGCGCTGGCAGGCCTGCGAATTCGGGTGGCAGAGAATGGTGAGCGTGGAGAAAATGACGGGGATGCTGCAGCCTTTAGTCTTTTCCGCAACGTATCGGTTCGAAGGCGCGCAAAATCGGTCGCACCGGGACGTCGCGACATTGCCCGCCAGAGATGTACGAGACCTTATCCAGACCTGGGGTTGATCGACGCCGGACGGGCTCGCAGGGGACATGGTGAGCGCTTTGTTGAGGTTTCGCCGACAATTGCGGCCCGCGTGCTTCAGGTCAGTTCACTCAAGCCGCCGAACGGTGACCATCGGCAGTTGCGCGGCTTGCAGCGGCCTCCGCTCGCAGCCGCCTGGCGCGGCGCGCGCCGATCCGCGCGCCGCTGCTCCAGGACGCCTGCGACGTCGCAGGCGCGGGCAATCCGCTCGATCGGCGCGGTCGCCAGATTGAGGACGGCGCGGCCGAAGCCCTTCACGAGCTCGATCGCGTCATCGACAAGGGTGGTGGTCAATTGAAGTGCTAGGGTCTGCATCTGAGTGACCTCCTATGCCAACTTGAGCAACGCTCAAATTAGTAGTATTAAAATGAACATTGTTCAAGAAGAATCGCGACGAGACCGAAAAAGCTTCAGCGGCGGGCCCTGCTGATCGAGATCGCGGGTCGGTCAATCGCCACTAAAGGCTTGAAATCACTCAAGGTTCGCGATGTCGCCGAGGCCGCCGGCTGCTCCATCGGCAGTGTCTATAATGAGTTCGGCGACTTCGACGGGTTGATCCTGACCGTGAACCGGGAGACCGTTCACGCCCTGACCACACGCCTCAAGGCGGTCCCGGCCGACGATCCCCTGCGCCAGCTACACGGACTTGCCGACGCCTATCTCGGCTTCGCCACCGAGCACGCCAATCTGCTGCGCTCGCTGTTCGAGCACCGGATGGAGGACGATCGGCCGTTTCCGGAAGACATCCTCACGATGGTGATGGACGCGTTCGCGCTGATGCATGCGCCGCTGCTCCGGTTGCTGCCCGATCGCGATCCCGGCGACGTCGCGCTGCTGTCGCGGACGATGTTCTCCGCGGTCCACGGCATCATCTCACTCGGCCTCGAGGAGCGCATGGTCGCCGTCCCGCCCGAGATGCTGCGCGAGCGGCTCGCGCAGTTCGTTCGACACGCATCTGGCGGGGCTCGGTGTTTCGCGGCGCACGTAATCACACCGGGTGCGTCTCGATCAGGTTTGACTGCGTGCAATGCGGCCCGGGTGGGCAAGGGTCCAGAGCGGTTCGAGGAACGCGACACCGGTACCTCCCTCGCGGAAGACGAGCTTGAACTCGATCCGTCCATCCGCGGTGATGGAGGCGGAGTGCAGTCCGGTATTGCCGTCATAGCGCAAGACGTCGTCGAGGACATATCCGGTGAAGCCGCCGGAAAAGCCGGGCCCGGGTACACGGCTGTGCGGCATCGCCGGGCCGTTCACGAGATAGCCGGTCGCGACACCGTCCCGATCGACATTGGTGACGATCATCATGAATTGGCGGTGCGAGTTGATCCATCCCTCGGCGCTCACCCACACGCCGAGAAAGCGGCGGACATTGTCCGGTACGTCACTTGCCGGCGCGCGAACGCGATAGGCGGGAAGCGGCAGCTGCTTCTCGGCGGCCAGCGCGGTGATCCGCTCGACATCCTGCTCCGGCACGATGCCGTGATCCTGCGGCACAAGCCAGTGCGCCAATTCGGCCAGAGGATGCCACATCCCGTTGGCGAGCGGCGGCACGGATGCGAATGATGCGAAGGCGATCACCGACAGGCCGGCGATCAGCGACCATCGGGGAAGCGCGGCCAAGCGTGCTGCGATACCGCGTGGAGCGGACGTTCGGCGCGAGACGTTCTGCGATCCATGATCGTGCGGCGGCGGCAGCGGCCTGGCATCGAGACGATAGCCGCGGCGAGACACCGTCTTGATGATGCGGTGGTCATCATCGCGCAGCTTCAGGCGCAGCTCGCGGATGCACTGGACGAGCGAGTCGTCGGAAACCGCGACGTTACCCCAGACCGCCTCGTGCAGATCCTGCTTGGATGCCAGCCGTCCGGCATTGCTGGCGAGATAGCCGAGCACCGCGAATGATTTCGGCCTGAGATCGAGATCGACACCATCCACGCGGGCTACGCCGCGGGCGAGATCAAGCTCAAAGGAATCAAATATCAAAACGGAATCAGTCGCCGGGTCCATAGAGGTCACTCCATGCCCACAGACGGCACCAATCGGGAAAATTTAGCAGGAAATTCGCCGTTCTGTCACTTCTTCATCAGGACTTCCCTGGCGCGAAGCCGATAGTCGCGAACCGGCCCGGCATCATCTCCGGGCTCGCGGGAGGTTGGCCATGTCGAGTACCCGGTTTGCCATGTTGGTCGGGGCCGTTCTGGCGCTTGCGGCGGTGCGACCGGGACCCACCCAGGCGCAGGACGTCGTAAGGGTCGGGCTGGTGATGCCATTGACCGGCGTTCTGGGGCCGGTCGGCGAGCAGGCGGTCGCCGGGGCGCGGCTCTACATGGCGCAGCACGGCGACATGGTCGCCGGCCGCAAGATCGAATTGATCGTCCGGGACGATGCCAGCCTGCCCGACAATGCCAAGCGCATTGCGCAGGAGCTGATCGTCAACGACGAGGTCGCGATCCTCGGCGGCGGGTTGACGCCGAGCGTGCTGGCGCTCGCGCCGCTTGCCAATGAGAGCAAGACGGCGACCGTCGTCATGGTATCGGGCACGTCGATCGTGACCGAACGGTCGCCTTACTTCGTGCGCACCAGCTGGACGCACGCGCAGCAGGCCAGCGTGCTGGCGGATTGGGCGGCGCGGAACGGATCGAAACGGGCCACCATCATAGCGTCCGACTGGGCACCCGGGCGCGAAGCCGCCGGCGTATTTTCGGCGAGCTTCACCGTGGCCGGCGGAACGATCGTCGAAGCGCTGAAAGTGCCGCTGGCCAACCCCGATTTCGCGCCGTTCCTGCAGCGCGCGTGGGATGGCAATCCCGACACCCTGTTCATTTTTGTCCCGACGAGCCAGGCCGGTATCCTGGCCAAGCAGTTTGTTCGAGCGTGGGCTCGACAAGAGCGGGATCAAGCTGATCGGCCCCGGCGACATCGCCGACGACGAGGACCTGCCGGGCATGAGCGATGCGATGATCGGCATGATCACGGCGGGGTTCTACTCCGCCGCGCATCCATCCGACCTGAACCGCGACTATGTCGCGGCGTTTCGCAAGGCCAACGCGAATGTTCGACCGAACTTCATCAGCGTCAGCGCCTATGACGGCATGCATCTGATCTACGAGGCGCTGAAGGTGACCGGCGGCAAGACCAATGGCGATGCGCTGGTCGAAGCCATGAAGGGTATGGCCTGGGAAAGCCCGCGCGGCCCGATGTCGATCGACCCGAAGACGCGCGAAGTCGTCCACGACATCTACATTCGCAGGGTCGAGAAGGTCGGCGGCGAGCTCTACAGCGTCGAGCAGGAGACGTTCAAGGCGGTCAAGGACCCCACCAAGGTCGCGAACCGATGAGGGAGGCGCAGTAGCAGCTGATCCGGCTTGGCGCGTAGGCCTTTGCGGTGTCCCGGCATAGCGGGTGACGGCCGACACAGGACTTGCGTTCAGACCATCCCCCCTGCAACACGACCGATCCCGAGCCAGCAAACCAGCCTCGTCCAACGCCACTCCGACGCTTCAGGCGCGCGCCCGCGCAATCGTGCCGCCGACGATCTGCATGGCAACGCCGAGCACCCAGCCCGCCATGATGGCCGCGGTCCAGCCGATGTCCGGCTCGCTGCGCAGCACGACGACGCCAACCGAGAAGAACGCAACCATCGTCGCGAGGAAGGTCCCGATCGCGCCGAGCAGCTCCGCCGCGTCGATCTTGCGCATCGAGGCCGAATCCTTCGGATGGAACAGCTTGGGCGGCGTATCGATGCCGAGATAGAAGCCGATCGCTCCGCCCAGCATCATGACGAGCAGGAACGCCTGCGAGGTCAGCGCCGAGACGCTCGAGCCGACATGGATGGCGACAAACAGACCGCTTGCGGCTCCCGCCAAAGCAAGGCCGAAGCGCTCAAGGACGTGGGCAAATTTTCTGACGTGGCTGCGCATGGCTGTGCCTCATCAATGAATTGCGCCGCTATTAGGCTAGGCCTTTTCGCAGCAACGCGAAAGCGGTCACCTCTCACATGGCCGCGACCACGTGACGCTTTGTGCGCTAGTTCACACCTATCGCGGCATGGAATGATTAAAGAGCGATCAAAGGTAGCAAACGATCCGGTCCCTGCTACGCTGCGCCATCCGCTTCATTCGTTTCAGCGAGCGTCTTTCAATGCCGAGTCCGAAGATCATTATTCTGTCCGATGGCACCGGCAACGCCGCTTCCAGCGTCTGGCGCACCAATGTCTGGCGGATCTTCCAGTCGCTCGATTTGCAGGGCAATACGCAGGCCGCCAAGTATGATGACGGCGTCGGCACGTCGAAATTCATTCCGCTGGCAATCCTCGGCGGCGCCTTCGGCTACGGTCTCAAGCGCAATATCCTCGACGCCTACAAGTTCATCTGCCGGAACTACGACCACGCGAACGATTCGAAGGTCTACCTGTTCGGATTCAGCCGCGGCGCGTTCACCGTGCGCACGCTTGCCGCGCTCATCCTCGATCAGGGCTTGATCGTCGCGGACACCGAATCCGAGTTGCACGACGGCGCGGTGAAGGCCTATCGCGCATACCGGGCCGAGGGCTACCACTCGATCTGGCGCATCGAGGTGCTGTTCCGCGCGCTGCGTGACTATGTTCTTGTGCCGCTGTGGGATCGCCTTCGAGGCAACAAGCCGTATGCAAGGATCGCGCGGAAGCCGGTGCCGGCGATCGAGTTCATCGGCATCTGGGATACCGTCGCGGCCTATGGCCTGCCGATCGACGAGATGACGCGCGGCATCTCCAACTGGGTGTGGCCGCTCGAACTACCGAACCGGATTCTCAAGCCCGAAGGTCAAGTGCGCGCGACACGCGCTGGCGCTCGACGACGAGCGCACGACCTTTCATCCGGTGCTCTGGACCGAGCAAGAGCCGGGGCAGCCCGCACCGGCCGTGCCGACCAGCATCGATGGCGAGCGCCTCGTCCAGGTCTGGTTCGTCGGCATGCACGCCAATGTCGGCGGCGGCTATCCGGACGACGCTGTCGCATTCGTGCCGCTGGCCTGGCTGGTCGACGAAGCCGTCAAGCGCGGCCTCGCATTCAAGAGCGCACCGATCGCCGACCCTGACGCGATCAAGTCAATCAAGTCGTCCGAAGACAAGGATGGCCGCCTCTACGATTCGCGGGCGGGCCTCGGCGCGTACTACCGGTACGGTCCGCGCAAGGTCGCCGACCTCTGCAACGATCCCTATGCCGGCGTCAGCGTGCCGATGCCGAAGATCCACGAGAGCGTGTTCGAGCGGATCGACAGCGGCGCCAATGCCTATGCCCCGATCGGACTTCCGCCGAACTACGTGGTCGTCTCGCGCAGCGGCCAGGTCACCCCGCTCGGCGCCAATACGTTTGAGACGCCCGCGGGCGCACCGGCGCGCTATGCCGCGCAGGAGAAGCTGTGGAACTACGTCTGGCTGCGGCGGATCGCCTACTTCGCCACGCTGGCGGCGTCGCTGCATCTGGCCGCGTTCTGGCTGTTCCACAACCAGCACAAGGAGCGCGAATTCAGCTCCTATGTCAGGATGATTTCGGAGCTGGTGCGCTTCGTTCAATCATTCCTGCCCGATTCCTTTCATTGGTGGACCGATTGGTACGCCGGCAACCCGGAATGGTTCGCCGGCGGCATCCTCGCTGTCATCGTGCTGATGGGCGCCGGCAGTTCGCTCAGCGCGACGATCCGGGACAGGATGCGGATCATCTGGCGTGACCGCGCGAAGCCGACGCCACTCTCCGGGTTCATGCACGATGCGATCTATCGATTCCGTACCAGCGCGGTCTATCAGTGGATTCTCAATGTCGGAAAGCGGCATGTCGTCCCTTTCCTGCTCACGGCCCTGCTGGTCTGGTTCAGCGCGACGCTGGTCAGCCACTTCCTGTTCAATCTCGCCGATTCGACGGGGGCATTCTGCAAGGGCACTGCAACGGACAAGCTTGTCGCCGTCGACAAGGGCATCCCGCAGGATGCCGCCGACTTCGACACCGGCGCCATCTGCGCGCCGACCGGCCTCAAGGTCCGCACCGGGTTCAAATACGAGATCGCGATCACGATGTCGGAGCCATGGGAGGACGCCGGCCGCGCGGTGACGCCGATCGGATACCGGACCTCGACCATCGAAGGCACAAAGCAGTTGCGCGGCTATTTCGCGATCTTCCTGCGGCGGATCCTGTTCCGGCCATGGTTCAGGCTGATCGCACGGGTCGGAGAGACCGGCGTCGACGAGTATTTTCTCGACTCCCTGCCGGTGTCGAACACCGACCCGCAGGTCTACAAGGCGCGTTTCACCGCCGATCGCAGCGGCGAGATCTTCCTCTACGTCAACCAGGCCGTCATCAGCCTGCCCTGGGTCTGCGGATGGTTCTACGGCGACCATAAGGGCAAGGCGAAGGTCACGGTGCGGTTGCTGTAGGAAGCCGCGATCGGGCCCACAGCATCGCGGCCCAACGGGTGCGCACGACGTGACCGATCTGTGATCCTGCCGACAGACCAGGTTGTAGATTGTCTGGCATACTCTCCTTGCTAGATCAGCTGCCCCGACGCCCGGAACGATCCGACGCGACTTCAGGGATCGCCGGGCGACGTTGACGCGCCAGGTTCATGTCGACCGGATATTTCTCAGCCGCGATTTGGAGGCATCACCATGATTTCCACAATTCAGGCGTTCCCGACCACCGACGGCATCTTCGTGGTCTGGGAGGTCGCGGCAATGATCCCGGACTGCCTCGGCTTTGCGCTGTATCGTCAGCAGCAGGGCAAAAGTGCAACCGTGGTCGACACCTGGGTCGGGTTCGAGGACCAGGCGCAGGATCACAAGCCGGGCGAACATCGGCCGAGCACCGAATGGCCGGTGCAGAAGACGAACTGGACCGATTTCCTGGCGCCAACCGACGCGCCGGTCCGCTATGGCGTCGTTCCGGTTCTCAAGGACGGCGCCGCCAAGGTGAAGCCCGCCTACAGTGCGCCAGCGACATGGACCGAATACGTCTCCGCCATGCCGACGGGCCCGCTCAAGCCGTGGTTCAACCGCGGCACGATCTCGGCGCAATGGCTGTCGCGCGCGATCGGCAAGGACAAGAAGCCGGCGCAAACCCTGGAGAAGGCGATCTCGACCAAGGGCAACAAGATCCGCGACTTCCTCAAGGGCCAGCTCGGCGCCCGCCTGCTGGCGCTGTTGGCCGATGCAAAGAAGAGCAAGCGCGACGTCTATCTCGCGCTCTACGAGCTCAACGACCCTGAGCTGATCGCCGCGCTGACCGCGATGAAGGGCAAGGCGCACGTCGTGCTCGGCAACAGCACAGGCAAGCCCGACGCCACCGCCAAGGACACCGAAAAGAACGCCGGCGTGCTGAAGAAGGCCGGCGTCGACATCGTTCGCCGCAAGATCGCGCCGAGCCGTTACGCCCACAACAAGTTCGCGGTGTTCTGCGACGGCGCGCAGAAGCCGAAGGTGGTCTGGACCGGCAGCACCAACTGGACCCAGACCGGACTGTGCACCCAGAACAACAACGGGCTCGAGATCACCGACGACAAGGTCGCGGCGGCCTATCACGACCATTGGAAAGCGATCTACGCCGACGGCAGCAAGTTCGCCGAAGGCGCTGGCCGTGGCCGGCGATCACGAATGGCCCTTCACCATCGGCATGTCGAAGCTCAGCGTCTGGTTCACGCCCACCACCAGGAGCGGCGACCTCAAGGAAGCCACCAAGATGATCGAGGACACCGAGCATGGCGCGGTGTGCCTGATGCTCAATCCCGGCAACAAGGGCCTGCTCGGCCCGATCCTGGAGAAGGCGCAGGACAAGAAGCTTTATGTGCGCGGGGTGCTCAACAATTTCCCGGCGCAGGGCAAGGACAGCCCGAAGGATCAGCTGCAGCTCCTGGCCGGCGACGGACAGCAGCAGGTCTTCAAGGGCAAGCAGATCGCCGACGTGATCCGGCCCGCCGGCATCGACAAGACCGCGGACTGGTGGGAGCACGAGATCAAGAACACCGGCAAATTCATGATCGCCGTACACAGCAAGATGATCGTGCTGGATCCGGCCGGCAAGAACCCGGTGGTCATGACCGGCTCGCACAATTTCTCCGACCGCGCCAGCACCAAGAACGACGACAACCTCGTCATCATCAGGGGCGATTCGCAGCTGGCGCTGACCTATGCGGCGCGCATCGTCAGCATCTACGGCCAGTATCGCTGGCAGGCCTGGCGCAACACGCCGGAGGGCCAGAAGGACAAGGGCCTGAAGCGCAGCGACACCTGGCTGAGCAACCGCATCGGCAAGGGCTGGGCGGAAACCGAAACGCGGTTCTGGCTCGGCACCGCCTGACGCCGGCGATCCGTCATGAACAAGGGGCGGCGTTACCGCTGCCCCTTGTTATCCTCACCGTCAAACCTACGCCGCGCGGCCGACCGAGGCGTCGAGATGCTTCAGCCGCGGCAACACCTCCTGCTTCAGCAGCCGCAGCGAATTGTGCCAGGCTTCCGGCTTGTGCTTGTAGTCGAAGCCGAACACCAGCAGCACGCCGAAGCCGCCGACCTCCTGGTAGATCTTCTCGATCTTCTCGGTGACGGTCGCGGGCGAGCCGACGATCCAGTTGTTGCGCGCGCAATATTCGACCGTGACGTCGCTGTCCGGCACGTCGGGCGAGGCCTTCAGGTAATCCTTGAAACCAAAGTGGCCGAGCAGCGGCAGGAAGTACTCGCCCATCATCCGGCCCATCATGTCGCCGGTCGACAGCTTCCATGCTTCTTCATCGGTGTCGGCGACGAATACCTCGCGCACCATCCGCCAATCCTTGCGGCTCGGCGTACGGCCGGTCTTGGCCGCGCCCGCCTCGACCGAGTCCCAGTGGCTGCCGACATAGGCGGGGTTGAGGTTGAGGCTCATCGGAATGAAGCCGCGCTCGCCGGCAAGCTTCAGCGTGTCCGAATTCTTGGAGAGCCCCGCGACGCCGATCGGCGGATGCGGCGCTTGCTGCGGCTTGATGTGAGGCTTCAAGAAATCGAACATCGTGTCCGGCTTGGTCACGGTCCAGAACTTGCCCTTGTAGGTCCAGGGCGCCGGCTCGGTCCACATCTTCAAAATGATCTCGAGCGCCTCGCGGGTCATGTCGCGGTTCTGTCCCGACATGCCGTCGACATTGAACATCGCCCAGTCGCTCGGCAGGCCGGAGGCCGCGACGCCGAAGTTGAGCCGCCCGTTCGAGAGGTGATCGAGCATCGCGACGCGGTTGGCGAGCTCTGCCGGGTGATGATACGGCAGCAGGAAGCCACCGGGCCCGATGCGGATGTTTTTGGTCTGCAGCAACGCCTGCGCGATCAGGAGATCGGGCGACGGATGCGGCTCCCAGGGCGCGGTGTGGTGCTCGCCGATCCAGGCTTCCTGATAGCCGAGTTCGTCGAGCCAGCGCAGCACCTGCAGGTCCCAGTCGTGGCCCTCCTTCAATCCGCACTCCGGCGGATGCGACGGCATCGCGAAGTATCCGAGTTCCATGGGCTTCCTCTCTTTGTTCAATGCGTGTCTTTCGCACGCGCTTCGAGAGTAGCTGCCCCGGCTACGGCAGAACAATGGCCTTGTCGCATCCGGCTCGGCCGGGATTCATGCGTAGGGCGTATCCTTCAGCATGATCGCGATACCGGAAAAGCTTCGCTCCATGATCCGCAGGAAGGTCTCGCGTGACGTCGCAGCCGACCTGCGGGCCTTGTGCTCGCGAAGCCCTTCCGCATAGGCGACGGTCAGCGCCGTGACCACCATCGACGCGGCGAGTTGGGCATCGGCATCGGCGAGCGGGCGCTTGATGGCTGCCGCCAGCACGCTCGCGAGATCATCGACCAGTTCGTCACGCATCTCGCGCGCCCGCGCCGAGAGCGCCGGGCTCTCGGCGACGGTGCGCCAGAATTTCGCCGTCGCGTCGGTGAATTTCGCGAACGGATGCACGCGATCCGCCAGGCTGTGCACCAGCTTGCGGAGGGTCGCGATCGGCGCCTCACCGGCCGGGCGCTCGGCAAAGGCAGTCCGCAGCAACTGACGGCTTTCCTCTTCACGGTCGAAGAACAGGTCTTCCTTGCGTGGAAAGTAATTGAACACCGTCATCCGGGAGACCTCGGCGGCCTCGGCGACTTCGGCCACCGAAACATTGTCGAAGCCGCGTTCCAGGAACAGCTCGGTGGCAACATCCGAGATCGCCTGGCGCGTCGCCTCCTTCTTCCGCTCCCGCAATCCGCCCTGATTTGACATGCGGGAATTTGTACCATAGTAAATATTATACTTAGTATAATATTATGGTGACGGCGTGACGCGTGAACGAACCGATGTGGTTGTGGTCGGTGCCGGGCCGACCGGACTGCTGCTGGCGATCGAACTGACCCTGGGCGGCGCCGACGTGATCGTGATCGAGCGGCTGACCGAGCCCGACCAGACCATCAAGGCCGGCGCGATCGGCGCGCTGGCAGGCGAGGCACTGGAGCGCCGCGGCCTCGGCGACGCGATGAATGCGGTCGAACGCAGCATGGCGGACAGCATGTCCAGGCTCATGAAGGGCTCGGGCGATGCGAGCGACCTGCCGTTCAAGAAATTCGGCGGTCACTTCTCGGGCATTTTCCTGATCGACCAGACGCGTCAGCGCGAGCCGGACCGGCGGTTGCGCGGGGTGAACCAGCAAGCCCTGGAAAGCATGCTTGCCGAGCGCGCCCACGCGCTCGGCATCGAGATCAGGCGCGGCTGCGAGTTGATCGATTTCGAGGATAGCGGCGACGGCGTCGTGGCGCAAACTAAGGACGCGTCCGGCGAGGCCACGCTGCACGCGGCCTATCTCGTCGGCTGCGACGGCGGACGCAGCGCCGTGCGCAAGCGCGCAGGCTTCGCATTCCCCGGCACCGAACCGACCCTCACCGGACACCAGGCCATCGTCGATCTCGATCATCCGGATCGACTTCTGCCGGTCGGCTGGCGGCGAACGCCGGTCGGCATGATGGCCTATGGACCGATTCCCGGCCGGGTGTTCCTGGCCGAGTTCGACGGACCGCCGGCCGATCGCAGCGCGCCGGTCACGCGCGAGGAGATCGAGACCACCCTGCGCCGGATCAGCGGCGTCGACGTTCGCGTCACCGCCGTCAAGACCGCGACGCGCTTCACCGACAATGCGCGACAGGCCGACAGCTATCGCAGGGGCCGCGTCCTCTTGGCGGGCGATGCGGCGCATGTGCACTCGCCATTCGGCGGACAAGGCCTCAATCTCGGCCTGCTCGATGCGGTCAATCTCGGCTGGAAGCTTGCTGCGGTCGTGTGCGATCGCATGCCCGAAAGCCTGCTCGACAGCTACACGGAAGAGCGGCATCCGATCGCGGCAAAAGTGCTCGCCAACACCCGCGCCCAGGTCGCCTTGATGCGGCCTGACGTCATGACTGATGCCCTGCGCGAGATCGTCGCTGATCTGATGAGCCTCGACGAGGGCACCCGCTATTTCGGCGAAATGATCAGCGGCATCAGGATCCGTTACGATCTCGGCAGCGACCATCCATCGGTCGGCCGGCTCTCCGGCAATTTTGCTCTCGGCGACGACGGCGCGGAAACAACCCTGTTCGATCAGATGGAGGACGGCAGGGCCGTGCTGGTCGATGCGACTGATGGAGCCGCGTCAGCGATCGCGGCACGCTGGGATATCTTCGTGCGATGCGTGCCGCGACGTAGCGGCGCTTCGCTGCTGATCCGCCCGGATGCCTGCATCGCCTGGGCGGCCGACGACGCCGACACGACGGGCCTCGACGCCGCGCTGACGCGCTGGTTCGGACCCGCCATGCCGTGACCTCGCAAGCGAGGTGCGCTGTCAGCGCGTCCCGAACGTGGTCTTGCCGAACAGCGCTTTCTGCGTCGAGGGCTGCGAGCGCCAGTATTGCGGCGGCGCGTTCACCTCGCCGCCGAGTTCGGCGGCAGCGTGCCAGCCCCAGCGCGGGTCGTAGAGCATGCCGCGGGCGAGCGCGACCATATCGGCCTTGCCGGACGAGACGATCTCCTCCGCCTGCTTCGCTTCCGTGATCAGGCCGACCGCCATCGTGGTAACGCCGGTCGCCTCCTTGACCGCCAGCGCCGCCGGCACCTGATAGCCCGGCCCGAGCGGGATCTTCTGCAACGGCGAGACGCCGCCGGACGAGACATCCATCCAGTCGACGCCGCGCTTCTTCAGCTCCCTGGCAAACTCGATGGTCTGCGCAAGGTCCCAGGCGCCCTCGACCCAGTCGGTCGCCGACACCCGCATGCCGATCGGCTTGTGATCCGGGAATACGGCGCGCACGGCGTCGAACACTTCCAGCGGGAAGCGCATGCGGTTTTCGAGCGAGCCGCCATAGCGGTCGGTCCGCTTGTTGGCGATCGGCGACAGGAACTGGTGCAGCAGATAGCCGTGCGCGCCGTGCAGCTCGAGCGCATCGATGCCGAGCCGGTCGGCGCGCTTCGCCGACGCGACAAAGGCCTCGCGGATGCGCGTCAGGCCGGCGTCGTCGAGCGCCACCGGCGCGGCCTCGCCTTCCTTGTGCGGGACGTCAGATGGTCCGACCGTCTGCCAGCCGCCTTCGGCAATCGGGATCAACTGCCCGCCCTCCCAGGGGCGCTGGCTCGACGCCTTGCGGCCGGCATGGGCGAGTTGCATGGCGACCGCCGCTTTCGAATGCTTGCGCACCGAGGCCAGGATCGGCTTCAGCGCCGCCTCGTTGGCGTCGTTGTAAAGACCGAGGCAGCCCGGCGTGATCCGCCCGATATCCTCGACATGGGTGGCCTCGATGCAGAACATCGCCGCGCCCGACAGGGCCAGCATGTTGATGTGGGTGAAGTGCCAGTCGTTGGCG
Organism: Bradyrhizobium sp. BR 1433; assembly: GCF_051547665.1. NCBI lineage: Bacteria > Pseudomonadati > Pseudomonadota > Alphaproteobacteria > Hyphomicrobiales > Nitrobacteraceae > Bradyrhizobium > Bradyrhizobium sp. BR 1433. Next base: position 5,474,952 of record NZ_JBPUGG010000001.1, on the reverse strand, counting down.
GAGCCGTCGACGGCCGAATACTGGCACATCGGCGAGACCATGACGCGATTGGAGAGTCTCAGGTCGCGCAGTTCGATCGGGGAGAACAGGGTGCTCATGCGGCGGATATCCGGGATCGGGGAGAGGGCCCGGTTAAGATAGAGGCACCACGGCCGATCACCAACCGTCCGGATGGCCGCGCAGGCCGGGGCGCAGATCAGCAATGTCCTGACGGGGTCCCTCCGGGCCGGTGCCCTCAGTCCACCAGCGTGAACTGCAGCAGCAGGTTGCGCTGGATCAGGGAGAAATTGTCGTCGGAGACCATGGTCAGCACGGTCTCGCCCTCCTCCGTGACATGGGCGTCGATGCCTTCCATATTGTCGATCTCGTTGCCGAGATCGGCATTGAAGATCGCGGGGCCGTCGACCACGGCGCCGGGCGCGATATCGGACAGCGCGAGACGGCGAATGCGGATGCCGACGCCGCCGAACCAGGAGAATTTCCGCTCCAGAATCAACAGACCGCCCGACGGCAGCAGGACCGCGTCGCTGATATCGAAATTCTCGCTGCGACGGACGCTGAACTGGCCCGGCGTCTTGCCGCCGACCAGGAAGGCGACCAAATTGCCGCTCGCATCGAGCCCGCGTTCCGAGAATGCGATCAGCGTACCGGCAAGCGGCTGGCCTTTCGGCACGAAGACGAGCCCCTCCAGCCCCTTGTTGTTGGGAAGCTTGCGTGCCGCCGGCGGCAGCGCAATCACCTCGCCGCGCGAGCGGGTAAAACCCTTGGCGAAATCGAAGCGCAGCACCTGGTTGACCCGCTCGAGACCGACATAGGCGAACGAGCCGTCGAGCGCGAGCGATTCCGAATCATACCAGCCGCGGGTCGCGGTGATCGGCCTGCCGTCGGCGCCGAGCAGCGGCGCCGCTTCGACATCCTCGAGCCCGACCATCTCCCGGCCGCGATAGACGATGCGGCCGGTGAACCAGCTGCCCTGGTCGCTGACCGCGATGAAGCGTTCGCCCTTGGCGTCGAGCCGTAGCGCGGAGAGGCCGCCGAAGCCGGAGAACGACGAGGTCAGGATCAGGCCGCTGCGATATTCCAGCGCGCCGAATCGCGTGCGCGCGCGGTCGCGGATATCGAACGACGGCAGCGGCCGCGCGTTGACGTCGATCGAAACCGGTTCGTTGACCCGGTAGGGGCTCGGCCTCGCAGCCGGCCTCGGCGTTGCCGGCGGCTGGGTCGCGCTCTGCGCCTGCGCAAGACCCGGCAATGCGGCGGCCGACAGCCCCGCCGCCATACCCTGGAGGAAACGGCGGCGGCTAGGGGGTGAGCGCATGTCTCACGAGTGGAGGCGGCGCCGGATGCCCGGCGCGGGCGCCGAGCCGTGAGTCTCGCTGAACAGCTCGGCGAGCTTTTCGGTAATGGCGCCGCCGAGCTCTTCGGCGTCCACGATGGTCACGGCGCGGCGATAGTAGCGCGTCACGTCGTGACCGATGCCGATCGCGATCAGCTCGACCGGGGAGCGGGTTTCGATCTCGTCGATGATGTGACGCAGATGCCGCTCGAGATAGTTGCCGGGATTGACCGACAGCGTGGAGTCGTCGACCGGCGCACCATCGGAGATCATCATCAGGATGCGGCGCTGCTCGGGACGCGCGAGCAGGCGCTTGTGCGCCCAGTCGAGCGCCTCGCCGTCGATGTTCTCCTTGAGCAGGCCCTCGCGCATCATCAGCCCGAGATTCTTTCGCGCGCGGCGCCAGGGTGCGTCGGCCGACTTGTAGATGATGTGCCTGAGATCGTTGAGGCGGCCCGGATTGGCCGGCTTGCCGGCCGCGAGCCACGCCTCGCGCGACTGCCCGCCCTTCCAGGCGCGGGTGGTGAAGCCGAGGATCTCGACCTTGACGCCGCATCGCTCCAGCGTGCGCGCCAGGATGTCGGCGCAGGTGGCGGCGACCGTGATCGGGCGGCCGCGCATCGAGCCGGAGTTATCCAGCAGCAGCGTCACCACGGTGTCGCGGAAGGTCGCCTCCTTCTCATGCATGAAGGACAGCGGATGATAGGGATCGGTGACGACGCGCGACAGCCGCGCCGGATCGAGGATGCCCTCCTCGAGATCGAAATCCCAGGCGCGGTTCTGCTGCGCCATCAGCCGACGCTGCAAGCGGTTGGCGAGCCGCGCCACGATGCCCTGCAGATGCGCGAGCTGCTTGTCGAGATAGGAGCGCAGCCGCTCGAGCTCGTCGTGATCGCAAAGGTCTTCGGCGGCGATCACCTCGTCGAACTTCGGCGCGAAGGCGTGATATTCCGGACCGCGCGGCTCGTTCTGTCCGCGCGCATTCGGCCGCGTCGCCTCGCCCGGCGTCTCGTCGTCGCCGAGCTCGCCGTCGTCGAACGTGTCCGACGTGGAGGCCTGCGCGCTCTCCATCGCGCTTTCGCTCATCTCTTCCGCTGACGTCTGCGCCTGGTCGGCGCTCATCTCCTGCGCGGCGTCGGAGTCGGGCGAGCCCTCGGCGCCGGACTGATCGCTCTCGCCGTCCTGATTCTCGTCCTGGTCGTCGTCATCGTCCGAATCCATGTTGCGGTCGTCGCCGAGATCGAGCGCCGACAGCAGATCATGGACGAGGTCGCCGAACCTCGCCTGGTCCTCGGTGAAACGGCTGAGCTTGTCGAGCCGCGAGCCGATCTTGTCCTCCAGGGTCGGACGCCAGAGATCGACCATCTTCTTGGCGGCCGCGGGCGGGGCCATGCCGGTGAGACGCTCGCGCACCAGCATCGCCAGCGCATCCGACAGCGGCGCGTCGGCGCGGTCGGTGATCTCGTCATACTTGCCGCGGTGGAAATGATCGTCGAGCATCGCGGTGAGGTTCTTCGCGACGCCCGCCATCCGCCGCGAGCCGATCGCCTCGACGCGCGCCTGCTCGACCGCCTCGAACACGCCGCGCGCCTGCGGGTTACCCGGCATCAGCTTGCGATGCACCTTGGGATCGTGACAGGCGATCTTGAGCGCGATCGAATCGGCGTGGCCGCGCACGATCGCCGCATCGCGCTTGGTCATCTTGCGCGCCGGCTCCGGCAGCCGCGCCTTGCCGGGCGCGAGCCCGGGGCGCTCGGCGGCGAAGGAGATTTCGAGCTCCGGCTTCTTGGCGATCGCCTTCAGGCACGCCGACACCGAGCGCTTGAACGGCTCGGTCGGCGCTTCCTTGGATCCGGGACGGAATTTGATGTTGGAGGTTGTCATAGCGATTTCGTAAACCAATGGCGCGTTACGCCGCCGGGATACCCCTCAATCGAACCGAACTCTTTATATCCGTTGGCGCGGTAGAAGCCCGGCGCCTGGAAGCTCATCGTATCCAGATAGGATCGCGTCGCTCCGAAGCGCCGCGCCTCGTCCTCGATCGCCTTGATCAGCTTCGCGCCAAAGCCCTTGTTGCGAAACTTCTGCTCCATCCAGAACAACTGGATGAACAACACCGCGGTCCAGACCTCGCCGACGATGCCGCCGACAATCTCGTCGCCTTGCCGCAGCGAGATGGCGAAGCGCTTGTACTTCTGCTTCCCCATCTTCTCGTTGTTGTAGTGGAGCAATCCGCCGAGCACCGCTTTCTTCGTCTGTGTGACTGTGCGCTCGACGGAGATTTTCGGCATGGACTAGCTAAGCGCCACGTTGACCGAGGATTCCGGCAGCTCGACGTTGAAGCAGCGCTGGTAGAACTCGGCGACCAGCGGCCGTTCCAGCTCGTCACACTTGTTGAGGAAGGTGACGCGGAACGCGAAGCCGATGTCGCTGAAGATGTCGGCGTTCTCGGCCCAGGTGATCACCGTGCGCGGGCTCATCACCGTCGACAGGTCGCCGTTGGCGAACGCGTTGCGCGTGAGATCCGCCAGCCGCACCATCTTGTTGACGATGTCGCGGCCTTCCTGGGTGCGATAGTGCTTCGCCTTCGCCAGCACGATCTCCACTTCCTCGTCATGGGCGAGGTAGTTCAGCGTGGTGACGATCGACCAGCGGTCCATCTGGCCCTGGTTGATCTGCTGGGTGCCGTGATAGAGGCCCGAGGTGTCGCCGAGGCCGACCGTGTTGGCGGTCGAGAACAGGCGGAACGCCGGATGCGGCTTGATCACCTTGTTCTGGTCGAGCAGCGTCAGGCGGCCGGAGACTTCCAGCACGCGCTGAATCACGAACATCACGTCCGGGCGGCCGGCGTCGTATTCGTCGAACACCAGCGCGATATTGTGCTGCAGGGCCCAGGGCAGGATGCCGTCGCGGAATTCGGTGACCTGCTTGCCTTCCTTGACCACGATCGCGTCCTTGCCGACGAGGTCGATACGGCTGATGTGGCTGTCGAGGTTGACGCGCACGCAGGGCCAGTTGAGGCGGGCCGCAACCTGCTCGATGTGGGTGGACTTGCCGGTGCCGTGATAGCCGGTGACCATCACGCGGCGGTTCTTGGCAAAGCCCGCGAGGATCGCGAGCGTGGTGGCGCGGTCGAAGCGGTAGTCGCTGTCGACTTCCGGCACATGCGGATCGACTTCGGAATAGGCGGGAACTTCCAGGTCGCTATCGATCCCGAAGACCTGCCGGACCGACACCTTCATGTCGGGCAAGCCGACGGGTTCCTGAGCTTTGGTCTGGACGGCGGTCGTCATTCATCCTCCGAGGTCCCGGGCGTTCCCGAAACCAGATTAATCGTTTGGCTGCGGATGGGTGCTTCGCATAAGCCTAGCAGAGAGCAACGGTTGGCAGAAGCCCGCGAGCAAATCAAAGTTCCGTTGTTCTATCATAAAGATAGGAGCGAAACTCGGTTTTTGGAAGGCTGCCCTGCAAATCCCGCCGTACTTTTGCCGCAGCACCACGACGGCCGGCCCGGGCCGGGCACTTTTCAGCCCGGCGGGGAGTTGTTAGCTCTCAAATCGATAACACCGCCACATGGGAATTTTGTGACTTCATTCCTTGACCCTTTGATCGCGTTCGTTTCGGCCCATGCCTGGCTTGCCTATCTGACGCTGTTTCTGGCCGCCCTGCTGGAGGCGGTGCCGGTGGTCGGCTCCCTGGTGCCGGGGTCGACCATCATCCTGGCGTTGAGCGCGCTGGTGCCGGGCGGCGAACTAAAGCTGTTGCCGGTGCTCGCCGCGGCGGCCGCCGGCGCGATGCTCGGCGACGGCACCGCCTACCTGATCGGCCACCGCAGCCAGCGCGAGATCCTGTCGGCCTGGCCGCTTTCCAACTACCCGCGCGTGGTCGCGCAGAGCGAGGCCTTCTTCAACCGCTGGGGCGTGCTCGCGGTGTTCTTCGCCCGCTTCGTGCCGCCGATCCGCGCCTTCGTGCCGATCACGGCCGGCGCGCTCGACATGCCGCCGGTGCGCTTCTACGCGGTCAACATCCCCGCGATCATGCTCTGGGCGCCGGCGCATGTGCTGCCCGGCGTGCTCGCCGTCACCGCGCTGCATGACTATGCCGGCCTGCCGCATCATGGCCATGTCGGCAAGCATCTGTGGATGTTTGCGGTCGCGGGCGGCGCCGTGATCCTGGCGCTGGCCGTCTGGACCATCCGCCGCCGGCACGGCGGCAGCCTGATCGAACCGGCCAAGCCGGCGAAATAGCTGAGTCTAGATGCTGTTGGTCGTTCCCGCCCGCCCAGGTGCCGGACCGACATAGCGCGCGCGAGGCCTGATCAACTTGCCGAGCTGAAGCTGCTCGCTGGCATGCGCGATCCAGCCGACGCTGCGCGCCATCGCAAACAGCGCAAGCTCGCTGCCCGCGGGCATCCGCAGCGCATGCACCAGCACCGCCAGCGCGTAATCGATGTTGACGAATTCGCCGGTCGCTTCCGCGATCCGCTCCGGCACTTCCCTGGTGAATTTGCGCGGCGCGCCGGCCCGCGTCAGCGCCTCGAGCAGCGAGATCGCACGCGGATCGCCCTTCTTGTAGACGCCGTGCCCGAAGCCGGCGAAACGTTCGCCAAGCGCGACGCGCTCGCGAACCACCGGCGCAACGTCGTTGTCGAGCATCGTCTTGACGAGGCGCGAGGCGAGCACGCCGGCACCGCCATGCATCGGTCCCTTCAACGCGACGAGACCCGCGATCACGGCGTCGTACAAATTAAGCCCGGTCGATGCCGCGCAGCGCGCGGTGAAGGTCGACGCATTCAGTTCGTGATCGGCGAGCAGCACCAGCGCGCGGCGGATCAGGTCGGGCGCGTGCTTGTTGTCAGGCGTCCAGACCCGCGCCACCTGCTCGTGCAGCGGCTCGTTCGATGGCGCAGCGTTCAGCATGGTCGCGACCAGCAGCCGCAGGATGCGGCCGCCGACCATGGCGCGGCCGTCCGGCGCGCGCGTGAAGGCGCCGGGATCGGCGCTTGCCGCCAGCGCCAGCACCGCGACCGTGCGGTCGATCGGCTGGGCGCGGCGCGCGGCCTCAGCGATCGTGCGCATTTCGTCCGAGAGGTGCGGGCAATTGTCCGGTGCGAACGGATCGACGCCGGTGACATCCCACAGCAGCGTCGCGGTGTGCTCCAGCGTGTCGCGCTCGGCGAGCTCGACGCAGTTGACGCCGCGATAGATCGGGCCTTGCTCGGTGATGGTTGCGATCGCCGAATCCATCACCGGCAGGTCGACGTCGAAATTACGGAAGCCCCGCGGCTCCGGCGACGGCACGCGGCGCTCCTTCAACCCCCTGATGTCCTCGGCGCGGTAGCGGTGGCTGCGCGAATCCGGAGATGGCTCTGAGCGGATTAGCCCGCGGCTGACATAAGCGTAGAGGGTCGCCGGCGAGATCGCGAGCTCGGCGGCGGCTTCGCGAGCGGAGAGGTAAAGCTCGGCGGATTTTTTCATATTGATTTATATAATCAAGATTGATCAACTCGTCGAGAGGCCTGACCTTGAAGGGGTGAAGCAAGGAGATCAGGCCATGAATATGCATCTCACCAAGAGCCAGATCGGTCTGGACGGCGTTCCTGCCGCCGAGACCGTGTTGAGCCACGTCGACGGCGAGCGCGGCGAATTGATCATCGCCGGCGAGCACGTCGCCGACCTCGCGTGCAAGTCGAGCTTCGAGGGCGTCACGGCGCGGCTGTGGAACGGCGCCACCGGCAAGGCACTGAGCGAAGCCAATGTCCGCGCCAGCCTCGGCGCCGCCCGCGAACGCGCCTTCGCCCGGCTGCCGGACCTGCTGCCGGCGACGCGCGGCATATCGATCGTCGACGGCTTCCGGGCCGCGATCGCAGGCCTGCGCGGCGAGAGCGGGCTGGAGCATGAGGCGACCATCGTCGGCGCCTTCCCGGTGATCGCGGGCGCCCTGGTCCGGCGAGCCAGGGGCAGCGATCCGATCGCGCCGGACCCGAATGCCGGCCACGCCGCCGACACGCTGCGGATGCTGCTGGGCCGCAAGGTCGAGCCGCGCGAGGTCGCAGCGCTCGACGCCTATCTCGTCACCGTTTGCGACCACGGGATGAATGCGTCGACCTTCACCACGCGGGTGATCGCCTCGACCCAGGCCGACCTGTTCGCGGCGATCACCGGCGGCTATTGCGCGCTGACCGGCCCGCTGCATGGCGGCGCACCTGAGCCGGTGCTCGAAATGCTGGACGCGATCGGCACACGCGAGCGCATCAAGCCCTGGGTTGACGGCGCACTGGCGCACGGCGAACGGCTGATGGGATTTGGTCACCGCGTCTATCGCGTGCGCGACCCGCGCGCCGACGTGCTGAAGGTCGCGATCGAGCGCCTCGAGGCCAGTGGTGCCGACCTGCCATTTGCCGGCGAGGTCGAGGCTTACATCCGCGAGGCGCTGCGGAAAAAGAATCCGGAGCGGCCGCTCGAGACCAATGTCGAGTTCTTCACCGCGATCCTGCTCGACGGGCTGGAAATCCCGCGGCAGGCGTTCACGCCGATCTTTGCCACCGCGCGCGCCGCCGGCTGGACCGCGCACGCCCTGGAGCAGCGGCGCACCGGGCGCCTGATCCGGCCGAGTTCGTCCTATGTCGGGGCAGTGCCGAACGGGTGAGAGCTAGACCGTTTCAACGCTTGCGACGGCGGAGCTACATATTCCGCCGTCGTCCCTGCGAAAGCACTAGCGTCTCTACACGGTTTTGGGGCGCGACAGATCGACTCGGTGCAGCAAGAAGTGGCGTCTCTGCAGCATGTTGTATGATTCTCTCACTGGCGCTTTGATTCGAAGGAGCGCCAGCGATGCAGCCGGATTTGTCTTTGGGTGAGTTCGGGGACGTTCGTCTCGACAAAGGGGGCGACGCTTCTCCGGGCTATGCTTTGCACGCGCAGCGTCTGCTTGCGCCAGATGGCCCGGGGCGATTGGGCTGCCAATATGGCGTTCTGGCGGTTTGTGAACAACCCCCAAGTCACGATCGATAAATTGATTGAGGGCTGGAGCGCGCAGACGCGGACTGCGGTCAGCGGGCGTCATGTGCTGGCGATCCAGGATACGAGCGAGGTCAAGTTCCAGACCCAGGCGGGACGGCGGCGCGGGCTGGGCAAAGTCGGCAAGGGCAATGCTCGCGGCGTGCTGTTGCATGCGATGATGGCGGTGGATGCCGACAGCGGGGTCTGTCTTGGCCTTACTGGCGGCAACGTTTGGACGCGCAAAGGCAAGGTAAAAATCCCGCATGAGCGGCGCGCCTTGGCCGACAAGGAGTCGGCGCGCTGGGTGACGGCCGCCGAGCAAGGCCGCGACGTCCTGGCAGATGCCCGCATGATCACCGTCGTCAACGACCGCGAGGGGGATTTCTTTGCTCACTGGGCGCTGACGCCAGCTGAGAATGTCCATCTTCTGTCGCGTGCCATGCACGACCATGCGCTGGTCGATGGCGACACACTTTATCAGGCGGTCGAGCGGAGCCGCTTCTGCGACAACGCGGTGATCGATCTGCCGCAGCGAATGGATCGGCGCGGCCGGCAGGCCCATCTCTCGATGCGCTTCGGAACCGTCGTGCTCAAGCGGCCGCAGAGGCCCGGCGTCACCGACTTGGCGGAGGGCATCAAACTCAGCTTCGTAGAAGTGGTCGAGTTGCATCCGCCGAGAGGTGCGGAGCCCATTCGCTGGCTGCTCCTGACCACTCATCCGGTCGCCACCGTTAAAGACGCCTGGCAGATCGTCTCCTGGTACCGCCAGCGCTGGATCATTGAGCAACTCTTTCGCTCGCTGAAGAGCCAGGGTTTGCGCATCGAGGATAGTCAGATCGAGAGCGCCGAAGGCCTGATCAAGCTCGTGGCGGTCGCCACCAGAGCGGCATGTATCGTCATTCAACTCGTTCAGGCCCGCAACAGTGGCGAAGAATTGCCAGCTGAATTTGTCTTCACCGCAGAAGAGATCGAGACGCTCAGGGCCATCAACAAAACCATGAAAGGTCGCACCGAGCTTCAGAAAAACCACCATCGCCCCAACACTCTTGCTTGGGCGGCATGGATCATCGCAAAACTCGGCGGATGGACCGGCTACGCCTCCCACCGTCCACCTGGACCAATCACCTTCCACACCGGAATGGCCCGCTTCCAAATCCTCGCAAATGGCCCGACAAACGTGTAGATGCACTAGTGCGAAAGCAGGGACCCATACGCCGCGGCCCATCGATGGGGCAATCGGGCAGACATCTTGTGCAAACGATAACGGCCGGTGGTTATGGGCCTGCTCCCGTGCGCAACTGCGCACTAGGCAGGGGCGACGGAGGCAAGACTTCAGGCCTCGCGCACCACGGTCTTCAGATAATTGTACGCCTTGATGATCTCGATCAGGCGATCCTCGGTGGAGCGGTCGCCGCCATTGGCGTCGGGATGGTGCTGCTTGACCAGCGCCTTGTACTTCGACTTGACGTCTTCGAGCGTCGCCTCGGCCCCGAGCCCCATCACCTGCAGCGCCTTGCGCTCGGCGTTCATGATTTTTCGGGTCTCGGGCTTGGGCTCCGCGCCGCCCGGTCCGGGGCGCCAGCGGCCGCGGCCGTTGAGCTCGGAGAACACGTGGAACGGATCGGCGGCGGCATCGAGACCGCTCTCGCCCTTCTTGCCGTTGTTGGCGCCCATCTTCCAGGTCGGACGGTGGCCGGTCAGCGCGTCCTTCTGGTAGCGCGCGACGTCGTCAGGATTCATGCCCTGGAAGAAATTGTAGGACTGGTTGTATTCGCGGACGTGGTCGAGACAGAAGTGCCAATACTCGCGCGAATTCTCGCGGCCTTTCGGGGCGCGGTGCGCGCCCTTGTTCTGGCAACCCGCCCACTCGCAGGTCACGGCCTGCTCGCCGGCCTGCGCCTGGCGCTTCGCACTGACCTTGGTCGGCTTGATGCGAATGGAGTCGAAGAATTTTGATGAATCGATCGGCATGTTCTCTTTGACTACGCAATGCACAAATCTTCAAGTCTTGACATTGCGCGGACCTCGTTTCCCGCTTGCACCATTGACGAAAAGCTGTCGCGAACCTAACTCCGCCGCCATGAGCACCAAAGACGCTATCATAAACAAGTTGCGTGAAGCTTTCTTGCCGGAAAGCCTCGACGTCGTCGACGAGTTCACATCTGCATGAGGGCCACGTCGGCCACAGACCAGGCGGGGAGACGCACTTCCGGGTATATATTGCGTCTCCGGCCTTCGAAGGGAAGAGCCGGATCGAACGCCATCGCATGATAAATGCGACGCTGGCGCAGGAACTCGCCGGCTCGGTGCATGCGCTGGCGATCCACGCCCACGGCCCCGGGGAAAAGCCGCGCTAGTTCGCGCTTGCCTCAAGACGAAGCAGTGGTTTTCCTCTATGAGAACAGGATGGACCTGCTCCCTGCGTGAGCAGGTGAAACTACGGATTGCACCGCCACGCATGATATGGGGCCATTGATGATCCCTTGCTGGCCACGTTTTCGGTCGATCGTCACCGCCGCCGGCCTGCTCCTGATCTGCGCGATGCGCCCGGCCTCGGCGCTGGACATGCCGAGCCCGTTCGTCCAGGAGGTGCTGATCAAGAGCATCCTGGTCTCGCTCAACGATGCGGTGGCCGCGAACAATTTCACCGTGTTCCACGCCAAGATCTCAAAGCCGTTCCGCGACCAGTTTCCGCCCGACAAGCTCAAGACCATCTTCAAGGACCTGGTCGACAAGCATGCGGTGTTCGACGCCGTGGTTGCCAAGCCGATCGTTCTCGACGAGGACGCCAAGATCGACGACAAGGGCGTGCTGCGGCTGAAGGGACATTTCGACACCACGCCCAAGCAGGTGAAGTATCAGCTCGGCTTCATCCCCTCCGACGGCGCCTGGAAGCTGTCGGGTATCTCGATTGATATCGAGTAGGCCAAATACTGCCGCCTGATCCGTCATCCTGAGGTGCGAGCGGAGCGAGCCTCGAAGGATGCACGGCCCGGCCGGTGGCCGTCGACCCTTCGAGGCTCGCTCCGCTCGCACCTCAGGGTGACGGTGGCGGATTTGCGCTTGCCGCAGAGCGCTAGACTAAAACGCCGTCCCCGCCCGCTTCGGCTTCTTCTCCTCCAGCTCGGCCTCGCGCGGGACGGCGACGATGCGCAGCGCGGTGATGCGGTTGCGCTCGCGGCGGAGCACGCGGAACCGGAAGCCGTGGAAGGTGAAGCTCTGGCCGCGCTCCGGGATCGAGCGCGCCTCGTGGATCACGAGGCCGGCGACCGTGGTCGCCTCCTCGTCCGGCAGGCGCCAGTCCATCGCACGGTTGAGATCGCGGATCGGCACCGAGCCGTCGACCACCACCGAGCCGTCGGGCTGCGCCCGCACGCCGGCGACGACGACGTCATGCTCGTCGGAGATGTCGCCGACGATCTCCTCCAGAATGTCCTCCAGCGTCACCATGCCTTCGACCTCGCCATACTCGTCGACCACGAGGGCGAAGTGGGTCTTGCGGCGGCGGAACGCCTTCAGCTGTTCGGAGACCGGGCGCATCTCCGGCACGAACCAGGGCGGCAGCGCGATCGCCGACGCGTCGATCGCGGACATGTCGCCCTCGTTGGCGCGCATCGCGCGCAGCAGATCCTTGGCGTGGAGCACGCCGACGATGTTCTCCGGCTTCTCCCGCCACAGCGGGATGCGGGTGTATTCGCTCGCCAGCACCTCGCGCACCAGCTCCTCGGGCGGCAGGTCGGCGTTGACCATGGTCATCTCGGTGCGATGGACCATGACGTCGGAGACCTGCAGCTCGCTGAGATCCAGCAACCCGCCGAGCATGTCGCGGTCCTGCTTCTCGACCTTGCCCTCGTGATGCAACAGATCGACCGCACCGCGCAGACGTTCGGTCGGCGACAGCACCGCCTGGTGAGCCCCGACCTTGATGCCGAGCAGCTTCATCAGCGCCAGCACGATGGTCTCGATGATGGTGAGCAGCGGCCCCAGCACGAAGATCGTCAGCCGCATCGGCCGCGCGACCAAAAGCGAGATGCGGTCTGGCGCGTTGATCGCGATGGTCTTGGGCAGCACCTCGGCGAACACCACCACCATCACGGTCATGACCGCGGTGGCATAGAGTACGCCGACGTCGCCGAACCAGGCGGTGAACACGCCGGTCGCCAGCGCCGAGGCGCCGATATTGGCGATGTTGTTGCCGAGCAGCAGCGCGCCGATCATGCGCTCGCGCATGTTGAACAGCTTCGACACCACACCGGCATCGGTGTTGCCCTGCTTCGACAGCCGCAGCATGCTGGCGCGCGAGGCGCCCGTCAGCGCCGTCTCACTCGCCGCGAAGAACGCCGAGATGAACAGGCAGAGCAGCACGATCGAGAAGGTGAACCATCCCACTGAAATGATCCGTGGCTAGAGCATGATCCGGAAGAGTGTGCAGCGGTTTTCCGAAAAGATCATGCTCAAATCAAAAAGATAGAGCGGGATGACGATCCGAAGGAGAGTCATCCCGGTCTAGGCCTTCAGCTTGGCTTGCAGGAAGTCGCGCACCAGCTGCGGCTCGACATTGTTGGCGATCACGGCGCGGCCGACGGCCTCCAGCAGGATGAAGGTGAGCTTGCCGCGCTTGACCTTCTTGTCCTGCGCCATCAGCGCCAGGAGCGCGTCGGCGTCGGCAAGGCCTTCCTGCGCGAAGCCTGCGATATCCTGCAGGCGCGTCGGCAATCCGACCGCGGACAGATGACGCGCGATGCGCCCCGCATCGTCGGACGAAATCATGCCGAGCTGCACCGAGAACTCCGCGGCGAGCACCATGCCGACCGAGACGCCCTCGCCGTGGAACAGCCGGTCGGAGAAGCCGGTCGCGGCTTCCAGCGCATGGCCGAAGGTATGGCCGAGATTGAGCAGCGCCCGCTCGCCGGTCTCGCGCTCGTCGCGCGAGACGACGCCTGCCTTGGCGCGGCAGGAGGTTGCGATCGCGTGCTCGCGCCCGGCGCCGCCGGCGAAGATGTCGGTGTGGTTCTTCTCGAGCCAGGCGAAGAAGGCCTCGTCGCCGAGGATGCCGTATTTCGCGACCTCGGCGTAGCCGGCGCGGAACTGGCGCGGCGACAGCGTGTCGAGCACCGAGGTGTCGGCGATGACCAGCACCGGCTGGTGGAATGCGCCGATCAGGTTCTTGCCCTGCGGCGAGTTGATGCCGGTCTTGCCGCCAACGGAGGAATTGACCTGCGCCAGCAGCGAGGTCGGCACCTGCACGAAATCGACGCCGCGGCGCAGGATCGCGGCCGCGAAGCCGGCGAGATCGCCGACCACGCCGCCGCCGAGCGCGATGACGAGGTCATTGCGCTCGATCTTCGCCGCGATCAGCGCCTCGCTGACCTCAGTCAGCGTGGCATAGCTCTTCGAGCCCTCGCCCTCCTCGACGACGATCCGCGACGTCGGCACGCCGGCGGCGGCAAGCGATGCCTCGGTCGGCTCCAGCCAGTGCTTGGCGACGGTGCGGTCGGTGACGATGGCGGTACGCACGCCGGGCCGCAGCGCCGCGACACGCTCGCCGAGCGACTGCAGCACGTCGCGGCCGATGACGATATCATAGGCGCGGTCGCCGAGCGCGACGTCGACGGTAACGGAGGCGGAATGTTTCAAGGGCGCAGTCATGAGGTCGCGTTCAATCCATCACAGGTGGTTGCTCGTCGGCCGGACGCGCACCACACAGATGCGCATGCAGGGCCTCGAGGCATTCGTCGACGATGCGGTCGTGCGGCACGTCGCGCGAGGCAATCGTCAAATCGGCGGTGCCGTAGACCGGCTCGCGCTCGCTGAGCAGGCGGTTGACGGTCGCCTCCGGGTCGGGGGTGTGCAACAGCGGACGATCGGCGCGGCGGCGCACCCGGCGCATGATGATATCACTGTCGGCCTTGAGCCAGATCGAGATCGCGCGGTCGCGGATCCGGTTGCGGGTCTCCTCGCGCATGAAGGCGCCGCCGCCGGTCGCCAGCACGACCGGGCCATTGCCGAGGATGCGGGCGATCACCCGCGCCTCACCGTCGCGGAAATACGGCTCGCCCTTGCTCTCGAAGATCTCCGGGATCGTCATGTCCGCCGCCGCCTCGATCTCGGTGTCGGCATCGGTGAACGGCAGCTTGAGTCGTGCCGCCACCCGCCGGCCGATGGTCGACTTGCCGGCCCCCATCATGCCGACCAGCACGATCGACCGCGTCCCCAGCGCGGCCGCGATGTCAGCCTCCAGGGTCGGGTGGGTGGGCGCCGGTACGGCTGCGTCGGACATCAAAAAGCTCGGATATTGGGACGAATTGTTCAGAATTCGAGCCACCTATACTACCCCCGGCGACACCCTTACCAGCGACTCTTGCAACCGCGCGGGGAACATGTTGGATGATTTCATTGGTTAATTCGCCGCCCGAGTCGCCTCCATGCCCAGCCTGTTCCGCTTCCTGACGGTCGTCGCCGTGATTTTCGGGATCGGCTACGGCATCGTCTTCGCGCTGGCGAATTTCGTGCACCCGAAACCGCGGGAAATGACGGTGACCATCCCACCGGATAAGTTCCTCAAGAAATAGACGCTATGATTTCGGCATGCCCGCTGCTGCCAAAAATCCCGCCAAGACCCTCGCCAAGTCCTCCGACGCCAGACTGACCGCGTTGTTCCTCGACATGCTCGCCGCGGAACAGGGCGCCGGCGCCAACACGCTCGACGCCTACCGGCGCGACCTCACCGATTTCTCCGACTACCTCGCCCATGCCGGCGCCGATTTCACCAGCGCCGACACCGAGACGCTGCGTGGCTACCTCGCCGACCTCGATGTCAGAGGCTTCAAGTCGACCAGCGTGGCGCGGCGGCTGTCGGCGATGCGGCATCTCTACCGTTTCCTGCTCAATGAGCGGGTCCGCACCGACGATCCGGCCGCGATCCTGTCCGGCCCGAAGCGCGGCCGTGGCCTGCCCAAGGTGCTGTCGATTGCGGACGTCGACCGCATGCTGACCCGGGCCAAGGAGCTGATCCAGACCGACGTCTCGCCGGCGCAGCGGCTGCGCGCGCTGCGGCTCTACTGCCTGCTCGAGGTGCTCTACGCCACCGGCCTGCGCGTCTCCGAGCTGGTGTCGCTGCCGGTCTCGGCGGCGCGGCGCGATGCGCGGATGATCGTGGTGCGCGGCAAGGGCAACAAGGAGCGGCTGGTGCCGCTGAACGACGCCTCGCGCCAGGCGATGGCAGACTATCTCGCAGCGCTGGAGGTGATGCAGCCGAAGGCGAAGAAGGCCGCGCCGGCGAAATGGCTGTTTCCGTCCTCCGGCGAGAGCGGCCATCTGACCCGGCAGCATTTCGCCCGCGATCTGAAGGAGCTCGCGAGCGCCTCCGGCCTTGCGCCGCGGTTGGTCTCCCCGCACGTGCTGCGTCATGCGTTTGCCAGCCATCTGCTGCACAATGGCGCGGACCTGCGCATCGTGCAGACCCTGCTCGGCCACACCGACATCTCGACCACCCAGATCTACACCCATGTGGTCGAGGAGCGGCTGAAGAGCCTGGTCCGCGACCTGCACCCGTTGGCGGAGAAGTCCTAGGGATCCGTAGATGGGGTAACGGGCCGGCCGCCCGCTCGCTACGGCGCAATTTGGAAGCGCGCTCGCGAGCGGCCTGTTGGTTGGAAGGCGGTCGTCCCTCAAGCTGATGGTGTCGAAACGGAGTCGGGCAAGCCCGCTCCAAGCATCATTAAGGGACGACCATGTACCACTATGCAGGAATTGATGTGTCTTTGGAATGCTCGAGCGTTTGCCTTGTCGATGGGACAGGCAAGATTTTGCGCGAGACGAAGGTTGCGAGCGAGCCGGAGGCGCTGATCGCCTGGTTCCGGTCGCTGGGTCTGGTACTGGAACGGATCGGGCTGGAGGCAGGCCCGCTGTCACAATGGCTTTACGCAGCGATCCGGGACGCAGGGCTTGCGGTTGAGCTGCTGGAAACGCGGCACGTTCGGGAAGCCTTCAAGTCGATGCCAGTGAAGACGGATCGCAACGATGCCCGCCGGATCGCGCAGTTGATGCGGCTCGGCTGGTTCCGACCGGTGCACTGCAAGTCGGTCGCGGCGCAGGAGACCCGCGCCATCCTGACGGCGCGCAAGCTGCTGCAATCCAAGCTCCGCGATGTCGAGAACAGCCTGCGCGGCGTGCTCCGCGGCTTTGGCCTGAAGGTCGGCACGACCACCGAGCGCAGCTTCGCCGAACGCATCCGGGAACTCGTGACCGGCCATCCCGGACTGGAGTTGGTCGCGGCGGCGCTGCTCCAGGCCCATGCGGTGCTGCTGCGGGAGTTCAAGAGCCTGGACAAGCACACCCAGAAGCTCGCCAGGACGCATCCATCCGCCAAGCTCCTGATGACAACGCCGTCCGTTGGTCCGATCGTGGCGCTCACCTATGCCGCGGCGATCGACGACCCGCAGCGCTTCCGCTCCTCGAAGGCCACGGGAGCCCACTTTGGGCTCACCCCGAAGAAGTACCAATCCGGCGAGACCGATTACACCGGCCGCATCAGCAAGATCGGCGATGCGTCCGTGCGCGAGGCACTCTACCAGGCGGCTCACGTCATGCTGACCAAGCCGGTCAGAAATTGCTCGGCGCTGAAGAGCTGGGCGATGCGGATCGCCAGGCGCGCAGGCATGCGCAAGGCCAAGGTAGCGCTCGCGCGCAAACTCGCCGTTCTGGGCGGGCCACGACACCAGGCTCTCCCCGAGCGAGGTCCCTAGCCGGGACGATGGATCCGGTCAGGCCGCCATCCGGGAAGTGGCTCACAACCACGCTTCCGTAGATTGGCCGGCCGGCTCCTCAAATGCACCCCATCAGGCGACGGCCACCGCGCCGATCCCGTACAGAAGCAAGTGCCCGGCGACTGGATCACGCAAAAAGGGATTGACTAACCAAGGCCCGTTACAGAAGCCCGGATGAAGCGCAGCGAAATCCGGGATCGGTCTCACCGCGGACGCAGTCTCCCCGGATTACGCTTCGCTTCATCCGGGCTACGCGCGTGGAGACCTCGATACCTTCATCTGATCCGCCTTGACTTCCGCTTCGTCTCCGCAGAAAGAGCGTCACCTGCTTGCGATCCCGAAGCGTGCATTCCACCCGAATGCGCGTTAACCGTTTGAAGTTACAAAGCTTCTCTTTCCGACGCCGAAACCGCTTCGCCCCTCGCACCGATCTTCCCTATATTGAGTTGATGCCCGACCCGATGCGCAGCTATCCCGACTTCGAAAAACCTGTCGCCGAGCTTGAATCCAGATCGACGAGTTGCGCACGCTTGCCGCGAGCGGCAGCGACATCGGCGACGAGGTCGCGCGGATCGAGGACAAGGCGGCGCAGGCGCTCACCGAGCTCTATTCCAATCTGACGCCGTGGCAGAAGACGCTGGTGGCGCGGCATCCGCAGCGACCGCACTTCACCGATTTCATCGGCGGCCTGATCACCGAATTCACGCCGATGGCCGGCGACCGCAAATTCGCCGACGACGAGGCCCTGGTCGGCGGCTTCGGCCGCTTCCGCGGCGAGAGCATCTGTGTGGTCGGCCAGGAGAAGGGCGCCACCACCGAGAGCCGCATCAAGCACAATTTCGGCATGGCGCGCCCCGAAGGCTACCGCAAGGCGGTGCGCCTGATGGAAATGGCCGACCGGTTCGGCATCCCGGTGCTGTCGATCGTCGATTCCGCCGGCGCCTATCCCGGCATCGGCGCCGAGGAACGCGGCCAGGCCGAGGCGATCGCGCGCTCGACCGACGCCTGCCTGTCGCTCGGTGTGCCCAATGTCGCGATCGTCACCGGCGAAGGCATGTCGGGCGGCGCCATCGCCATCACCACGGCGAACCGCGTCCTGATGATGGAGCACGCGATCTACAGCGTGATCTCGCCGGAGGCGGCATCCTCGATCCTGTGGCGCGACGGCACCAAGGCGCAGGAAGCCGCCAACAGCATGAAGATCACCGCCCAGGACATGCTGCGCTTCGGCGTGATCGACCAGATACTGAAGGAGCCCTCCGGCGGCGCTCATCGCGACCCGGGCGCGATGATCGCGACCACGGGCGATGCCATCGCCCAGGCGCTCAACGACCTACGAAATCTTGATCCGGACGCGATTCGCAAACAGCGGCGCCAGAAGTTTCTCGATATCGGCCGCAAGCTCGGCTGAGGCGCCCAAACCGCCCGATTTTTCGCCCGAAATCGACCAATTTTGCCGTAATCGGGCCCCGAGCCGGGTTTTTAACATTCCTTGAACCATGCCTGCTACCGTGAGGGCTGTCCGCCCCGGTTCAGGTTGCGAGCAGGGGTCGTCGAAGGCTAATATTTTACACAATGGCTTCAGGGCATATTCGCCGTGTTGGGGTCGCGAAAATCGCCCGGTGGGTGTGGAGCTCGGACTTGACTCATCGCACGCTCGTACGCGCGCTTCTGACCTCGGCGGTCCTCGCCGCAGGCGTCATGCTCGCCGGTTGTGACAGCGACCAGATCTCGCTCGCGCAGAACGCCAAGGCCAACCAGCCGGTCCCGCCAAAGCTCGTCGCTGCCATGACCGAAAAGGACATGGACATGCAGTCGCCGATCCTGGTGCGGCTGTTCAAGCAGGAGGCCGAGCTCGAGGTCTGGAAGCAAAACCGCTCCGGCCAGTTCGCGCTGCTCAAGACCTATCCGATCTGCCGCTGGTCGGGCGACCTCGGTCCGAAGGTCCGCGAAGGCGACCGCCAGGCGCCCGAAGGGTTCTATTCGATCAACCCGAGCCAGATGAACCCGCAATCGGCCTATTACCTGTCGTTCAACACCGGCTATCCCAACGCCTTCGACAAGGCGCTCGGCCGCACCGGCTCGCAGCTGATGGTGCACGGCGATTGCTCCTCGCGCGGCTGCTACGCGATGACGGACGAGCAGATCGCAGAGATCTACTCGCTCGGCCGCGAATCCTTCTTCGGCGGCCAGAAGGCGTTCCAGCTGCAGGCCTATCCGTTCCGGATGACGCCGGTGAACATGGCCAAGCACCGCAACAATCCGAACATGCCTTTCTGGAAGATGATCAAGGAAGGCTACGATCATTTCGAGGTGACGAAGCAGGAGCCGAAGGTCGACTTCTGCGAGAAGAAGTACGTGTTCGACGCGGTGAAGGCGCCGGGCGCGACACGCGATCCGGTGTTCGACGCCTCCGCGAAGTGCCCGGCCTATGTGATCCCCGAGGAGATCGCGAGCGCCGTGCACGAGAAGGAGCAGAAGGACGCCGCCGAGACCGCCAAGCTGGTATCCAAGGGCACGCCCGTTGCGCGCCTCAACACCGGCATCGACGGCGGCATGAACGCGATCTTCGCCTCGAAGATTCCGGAAGGAAACACCGGCCTCTCCGAAGGCGGCGACAGCCAGGCGCTGGCATCGATGTCGCTGGCACGCGCGCCCGGCACGATCCCCGGTACGGTCAATCCGCCGAAGCCCAATCTCGCGGTCCAGCAGGAAGAGCCGGTCGTGGCGACGACGTCGTCCACCGCATCGTCAGCCGGCACCCGCGTTGCCTCGGCGAACCCGTCCGACAAATCCGCCTCTGACAAATCCGCCTCTGACAAGTCCGAAGGCTTCTTCTCCAGCTTTGCCCGCAAGGTCGGGATCGGCGGCACCGCCGACGCCAGCAAGACGACCGCGCCGGCTCCGGCCGCTGCCGCACCAGCCAAGCCGAAGGTCGCCGAGGCCAAGCCGCAATCGGTGGTTCGCGTCGCCCCCAAGGCTGAGCCGAAGCAGGCCGCCAAGCCCGCGCCGAAGCCGGCAGTGACCACGGCCGCAGCCGCCGCACCGGCCCCGTCGTCGTCGACCCAACTCGCCGGCTCCGCGCCTGTCGTGCAGACCAACTCGTTCGACACCCGCTTCTCGGCGGTGAAGTAGGCGCAGCGCGTCTGCGCGAAGACAGCTCGCTGCCGCTCGTCGCAATGCCGCTGTAGCGCAAACTATTTCCAGCCGTCGTCCCTGCGAAAGCAGGGACCCATAACCACCGAACTTGATCGTGAATGGGATCGTGGCCGCAGCGTCGCGCAACAACTCTCATTTGGGGTAATGGGTCCCGGCCTTCGCCAGGACGACACTGAATGTGTGGCGCGGTCTGTGAGTTACACCACAATGTTCTCGCGACATGATTTGTCCGAGCTTTGCTCTTCGTTCCGCCCTCTCCGTTGGCAGAGCGCGCAGGGAGGCCGGGCGCCGATCGCACTCAAGGCGCCGCACCGCCAGCTCGCGGCTTCAAACGCCACGCTCCGTCACGTCGCATGCGCGTTGGCAGGCGACGGGTTACATTCCGTGGCTTTCGAAAACCTTCTTGCAGCTTCGGCTCAGGCTGGCCCGCTTCATCTGAAGACAGTTCTGCACGGCACCGTCATTGCCGAGGTCCTTCCGGCAGAAGCGTTGTGCATCGCGCGTGCACGCGCTCTGTTCCGATGGCGTACCGGAATGCTGCGCCAACGCGACACCGCTGCTCATCACGGCAGCAGCAACAAGAGCTGCAATCGAAATATAGCGCATTGTGACTTCCTCCCGCGGCCTAACGGGCAGCGGGGGCCCATCGTTCCTTTGGGAACCCGGATTCCATCCTACTTCGGCCGCGGGTCCTCAAGCCCCTTGCCGGGATCTTCCAGATGCCCGGTGCGCGCGAGGTCGACGGCGGCGCCGAGCGCCAGCGCGACATTGCGCACCTGTTCCTGGAAGGCCTTGTCTTCGTCGAGATCGCGATGCGACGTCGCATAGGGCTTCATGTAGCCGACATAGCCGTCGATCTCCGCCCTGCCGCCTGCCGCGATCAACTCCATGTCGGTGAGCCAGTCCGCAAGAAAGCGGCGGCATGTTTCCGCACCGACGCTGTCGCCGTGGACCACGATACCGAAATGCCGGCCGCGCAAATGCTTGGGGTATGGCCAGCCTTTGAGTTCGAGCGCCTTGGCTTCGCTTGCGGTCTTGCCATGGGTTGAGGTCGGATCGGGATTGCCGCCATCGGCGCAGACCAGGCGATCGATCATCGCCTTGAGTCCGGTCGGCGTCTGGTACCAGTTGACCGGCGAGATGATCATGATGCCGTGCGCGCGCACCCACATCGGATAGATCTCGTTCATCCAGTCGTCGGTTTGCCCGAGCGAGTAGTTCGGATAGCAGCTGCACGGCCAGTGGCAGAGCGCCATCGAGGTGGAGACGCAGGACTTGCAGGGGTGAATCTCCCTGCCGAACTCGGAGGTCAGCCGCGACAGATCGAGCACATCGACCGCGAGGCCCATCTCGCGAAAGGCGGCCTCGGCGATCTCGACCAAGCGCCAGCTTTTCGACATCTCGCCGGGACACGTATGTTCGCTGCGCGAGGAGCCGTTGATCAGCAGGATATGCGGCGCTTCGTTTGGATCGTCGTGCCGGCGCTGCGCTTCATCGATGGCATCGCGCGCGGACAGCCAATCGACCGCGAGATCATAGTCGGGATCGGCGAAACCGGGGCCGGCCTTGCGGGTAACCGGCGCCTTGCGCGAATGACGATAGGCATCCCAGGCGCCGGCGATGATCGTCGCGAGCTCCGTCTGCATGGATTGAAAGACCGGATCGGCAAATCGCTTCCGGTAGCGCCGCTCGAATTCATCGCGCGAAAGCTTGACCGGCGGCATCCCCTTGCGAACGTCCGGCTCCGTCATCGACACCTCTCCCTGACCACAATTCATCGCCCGCCCTGCATCCCCATTGGCGCGCGAAGCCTTCTGGATTGAGCCTTGGGATCGGGTCGAGACGGGCAAGAGTTCAAGAGCATCGATCTGCATTTGGTTCCTTGCACGCCGGTTAGGACCCATGCGGCGGCTGGCGCGTTGGATGGGAACCTGACCATGCATACGACAGCCAGAGTTCAAGCACGCCGCCAGCGAGGCGCCCCCTTCCCGATCACCATTCGCCCGACCGCGGCGGACGCCATGATCGCGCGTGCGATCGCCCGCAACACCGCACCTGCGCCGGAAGAGATCGCCCGCACACTGACCTGGGGCGCTGACGAAAAGGTCCTGCTTGTGCTCGCCGCCGCAGGCTGGCTCGCCTCACGCGGGCGCGGCGCCTCGCTCGAGCGCGCCGGCAATCACGCGCTGCTGGTGACGGTCGCAGCATCGCTGCTGCCGCATGGCCTGAAGTTGCTGTTCAACCAGACTCGCCCGGATCGCCTGACCGTGGCCGGCCATGCCAACGGCATCCCGATCTCTGGCAAGCGCGACGACGCCTTCCCATCCGGCCACGCGCTGCATATGGGCGCGCTGGCGTCGGCGGCCGCGACATTGCCCGCCGGCGCGCGCCGCCCAATCCAGGCACTCGCGGTCGGCCTCTCGCTGACGCGCATTGTAGTGCTCGCACACTGGACGAGCGACGTGATCGCGGGATTCGGGCTCGGAGCACTTCTCGAGCGGCTGCTGCGATTGTGGACCGGCTATCCCGGTGACGATCCACCGCGGGGCAAGGCGCGATGAGCGAATATGTCATCCGCTTTCTCGTGGGCGGGGCCGTGGTGTCGGCCTTCGCGATGCTGGGTGACGTGCTGCGTCCGAAGAGCTTCGCCGGGCTGTTCGGCGCGGCGCCGTCGGTTGCGCTCGCCACTCTCGGCATCGCCGTGTACCAGCACGGCGCCGACTATGCCGGTCTGCAGAGCCGCGCGATGATGGCCGGCGCCGTTGCGCTGGCCGTCTATAGCTTCGCGGTCTGCCAACTGCTGATTCGCGCGAGGCTCCGCGCCGCCCCCGCCACCTTGCTGGCGCTTGTCGTCTGGCTCGCGATCGTCTTCGGCTTGCTGGGCGTTGCCGGAGGACAGGCATGACACCGGTCCGCGTCTCACTGTCCTCGCTCAGGGAAAGCCGCTGGACCGAATATCTGATCCGCTTCGTGCTCGGTGGCGGCGCCACCGTCCTGACCGGCCTGATCAGCAGCACTTGCGGCGCCTATGTCGGCGGCGCCTTTCTTGCACTCCCCGCCATCTTCTGCGCCAGCGCCACCCTCATCGAGAAGCATGAAATCCGCCGCAAGCGGAACGCCGGCCTCGACGGCACGTGGCGCGGGCAGCAGGCCGCGGCGCTCGATGCGGCGGGCGCTGCGCTCGGCGCGGTCGGCATGCTGGCATTTGCCGTCGTCTTCCTGCTGACGGTCGATCGCAGCATCCCGGCCGCCTTCATCGCCGCATCGCTGGCCTGGCTGATCTGCTCGGTCGCGGCCTGGTATGTGCGTCGCGAGATGCGATCGGCACGGCGGACGCGGACGCCGCGAGACGGCGTGATCGGCCGCAAGGCCGACCGTCTGCCGCATTGAAGCCTGCTACGGCGCCAGATAGCGCAGCAGTTCCGGATCGCTCCGCACCTCGCTCGCGCCGCCCTGCAGCGCGACGCGGCCGCGGTCCAGCACATAGGCATAGTCGGCGACGCGCAGCGCGAGGTCGAGATGCTGCTCGACGATCACGACCGAGATGCTCTTCGCAAGCTCGATCAGCCGCTCGGTGATCTCCTCGATCACGCCGATCCAGACGCCTTCGGTTGGCTCGTCCAAGAGCAGCAGCTTTGGATTGCCGAGCATGGCGCGGCCGATCGCCAGCATCTTGCGCTCGCCGCCGGACAGCGTGCCGGCCGGCTGGTCGAGCCGCTGGCCGAGTTTCGGGAAGATGGCCAGCACGCGATCGACCGCGCTGGCATCCGGATTGAACAGCGACCCGACCGCGAGGTTGTCGCGCACCGACAGGCGGGCGAACACCGAATGCTCCTGCGGCACATAGCCGATGCCGGAGCGCACCCGCTCCTCGGTGCGGCGGCGGGTGATGTCGCGGCCGTCGAAGAACAACTCGCCCTGCGAGCTTGCGAGCTCGCCGACGATGGTCTTCATCAGCGTGGTCTTGCCGGCGCCGTTGCGGCCGAGCACGGCGACGCCGCCGCGCCAGGGGATGCCGATGTTGACATCGAACAGGACCTGGCTGCGGCCATAACCGGCATCGAGATGCCGGATATCGAGGAAGGTTTGCTCAGGCACGGCGAAGATAGATCTCCTGGACGCTTTTGTTGGCCTGGATTTCCGCGACCGTTCCCGAGGCCAGCACCTTGCCCTGGTCGAGCACGGTGAGGCGGTCGCAGATGTCGCGGATGAAATCGAGGTCGTGTTCGACGATGACGAGCGAGCAATGCTGCTTGATCGGCTGCAACAGCTCGCCGGTGACGCGGCGCTCCTCGAGGCTCATGCCGCCGGTCGGCTCGTCCAGCAGCAACAGCCGTGGCTTGCCGGCGAGCGCCATCGCGATCTCGAGCCATTGCTGCTGGCCGTGCGACAGCGCCGCGGCGGCATCATGCGCGCGATCGGCGAGCCGGAACTGGGTCAGCATCGTCATCACCTGGTCGTGCAGGCTCTTGCGGGTGCGCGACAGCACCAGGTCGAACAGCGAGCAGTGCGCCTGCAGCGCCAGCAGGATGTTGTCGTACAGCGTCAGCGTCGGCAGCACCGAGGTGATCTGGAACTTCAGGCTCATGCCGGCGCGAGCGCGCTCGGTCGGCGTGAACGCCGTGATGTCGGTGTTGACGAAGGAGACCTTGCCCGTGGTCGGCACCTCGGCGCCGGCGACGCATTTCATCAGCGTGCTCTTCCCCGAGCCGTTGGGGCCGATCAGGCCGTGAAACTCGTTCTCGCCGACGGTCAGCGCTGCACCGTCGAGCGCGGTCAGCTTGCCGAACACCTTGCTGATGCCTTGCGCCTCAAGGAGCGGCATTGCCGGTCTCCTTCGGGGCTTTGCCGAAACTGCCGACCCGTTCGCGCTCGCCGAGCACGAAGGAGATCAGCCCGAGCGGCCGGAACATGATGACGAGCAGCAGCAGCACGCCGAGGATGATCGGCCAGACGTCGCGGTAATTGTCCGACAGCCAGAAGCTGACGCCCTCGATGATCACGGTGCCGATCACGGCGCCGATCAACGTGCCGGAGCCGCCGAACAAGACGTAGAGCACGACCTGGGTCGAGAACACGACGCCCAGCATGTTGGGCCAGACGAAGCCCTCGTGGAAGGCATAGAGGCTGCCGGCGAGACCGGCGATGGTGCCGCCGACCGCGAAGATGATCGCCTTCAGATGCTGCGCCTTGTAGCCGAAGAAGGCGATGCGCTGCTCGTTCTCGCGCAGGCCGGCGAGCGCGAGACCAAATTGCGAGCGGACCAGGAAGCGGCAGAGCAGATAAACGACCACGAGGATGCCGAGCACCATGTAGTAGTAGATCGGCCCCTCCTCGAACTCGTAGCTGCCGAGGGTGAGCGGCGGGATCGACGGGATGCCGTTCTGGCCGCCGAGATAGTACCAGCCGCGCGCCAGCCGGTCCGCGGCATAGGAGCCGGTCAGGGTGCCTAGCGAGACGAAGATCACGCTCGAGGGATAACGCCCGAGCAGCAGGAAGCCGCCGAGCAGCAGCGACGCGGTGAGCCCGATCAGCGTGCCGGCGGGCAGGATCAGGAGGATCGAGGTGACGTTGAGATCGCGTGCCAAGAGCGCCACGCCGTAGCCGGCGGCGCCGAAGAACAGCGCCTGGCCGAAGCTCATGATGCCGGCATAGCCCCACACCAGGTCGAACGACAGCGCGAACAGCGCGAGGATCACCACGCGGGTGGCGAACACCGTGAGATAATCCTGCAGCACCCATGGCAGGACCAGTGCGATCAACAGCACCAGCCCCTCCACGATCGGCAGGACCTTCCATCCTGCCGATGCCCGTCCCGCCGGCGCGCTTGCGGCCGGTGCACCCTCGCCCGTCACGACATCTGGTTCCTCACCGACGCGTGCGACAGCCTCTCTTGCTCCAACCATTGATCGCTCAGCATTCCTTGGGATCAACGAGACCGTCGCTGCGCGCCACGATCTCATAGTTCCCGCCCTTGGCAACAGCGGTGTACATCTTCATCTTGCAGTGACGCTTGCCCGGCACCATCTCCGCGGGTCCGCCCGGCCCTTCGGCGATCTTGGCGTGGTCGAGCGCGGCCGCAACGGAGTCGCGGTCGACCTTGCCGGCCTCCTTGACCGCCGCCTCCCACAGCTTGAGGCCGCGATAGGTGCCGGTGGCGGCGCTGCCGGCCGCGAACAGGAAGTTGCCGGGGAAATCCTTCTCATAGGCCGCCTGCAGCTTGGCGTCGAACGGATCCTCCTTGGTCAGCACCTTGAAATAGTCGAGGCAGCTCGCAAGGCCTTCGATCTCGTTGGCCTGATTGATGTTGAGCGTGTTCTCGTCATAGTAGACGCAGGCGAGCCGCCCGCCGTTCTTGAGGAAGCCGGCTTCATAGAGCTGCTTGAAGAACGGGCCGACGCCGGGCGGGATCACGGTGTTGAAGACGACGTCGACCTTGTTGGAGATGACGCGGTTGACGGTGGCCGAGAAGTCGACCTGGTCGAGCGGGTAGTATTCCTCGAACACCACCTCGCCGCCGTTCGATTCGATCACCTTGCGGGCGTAGACGTTGAGCGTGTGCGGCCAGACATAGTTGGCGCTCGGCAGCGCGAACTTCTTGCCGCCGTTCTTGATCAGCCAGGGAATGAAGGTGTCGCACTGCTGCGCCGGGGTCGGGCCAGTGCAGAACAGGTAGGGCGTGCACTCCTTGCCTTCGTAGAGCTGCGGATAGATGTAGAGCGTCTTGCCGCGCGCCACGATCGGATCCTTGATCGCGTTGCGCATCGACGAGGTGATTCCGCCGAGCACCATGTCGACCTTGTCGCGCTGGATCAGCTTGCGGACATTGCCGACCGCGACCGATTCGTTCGAGGCGGTGTCCTCGATGTAGAGCTCGAGCGGCCGGCCGAGCAGGCCGCCGCCGGCGTTGATCTCCTTGATCACCATCTTGGCGACGTTGGCGTCGGCGTTGCCGGCATAGGCGATCGGGCCGGTCAGGTCGGTCGCGATGCCGACCTTGATCGGTCCCTCCGCGGCGTTGGCCCAGTCGGGCCTGACCACCCAGCTGCCGACCCCGGTCGCGAGCGCGCCGGTCGCGAAAGCGAAATTGCTCATGAAGCGGCGGCGCGTGAGATTGGTGCGATCGAACATCTGACTAAACCCCTTTTCCCGATATGAGGCCCTGCGGGCGGAATTTGATGAAGGCAATTGCGAGCACGAAGACGAGGACGTCGGCGACGACAGGAGACATCACCCATGGCAGCGCCGCGCTGAGCGTGCCGATCACACCGGCTCCGGCGACCGGACCGATGAAGGAGCCGACCCCGCCGACCATCACGGCAACGAAGCCCTGGATCAGGAAGCGGATGCCGAGATCGGCGAACAGGCTGAACACCGGCACGATCAGCGCGCCGGCAAGTCCGGCCAGCGCCGCGCCGAACGCGAAGGTCGCCCCGTAGATCAGGGGGGTCGAGATGCCCGACGCGCGGGCCAGCGCCGGATTCTCCAGCGTGGCGCGGACGCGAAGCCCGAACGAGGTGCGCGCCAGCAAGAGATAGCAGCCACCCATCACCAAGAGCGTGATCACGATGATGGTGAAGCGCCAGGCCGAGATGTGGACGGAGCCGAGGTCGATCGAACCGCCGATCGGCTCCGGCACCGTGAGATAGAAGCCGCCGATCAGGCCGCGCACGCTCTCGCGGATGATCAGGCCGAGCGCATAGGTGCCGAGCATCGCCACGATCGGCGCGGCGTAGAACCGCCTGATGATCAGCGCCTCCAGCACGAAGCCGATCGCGCCGACCACGAAGGGCGCCGCGACCATGCCGGCCCAGACCGGCGCGCCATGGGCGTAGGCCAGATAGGTGACATAGGCCCCGAGCAGGACGAACTCGCCCTGCGCGAAGTTGAAGATGCCCATCATGCTGGCGATGATGCCGAGCCCGAGCACCACCAGCACGATGATCGCGCCGAAGCTCACTATCTCGAACGCCGCGGCAAAAGTGCTAGCCATGACGTTCGATCCATCCAGCCTGCGTCTGCAACAAGCGGCGCCTCACATCTTCTTCCAGTCGCCGGCCTGCTCGAAGGCGTGCGCGGCGCGGTAGATGGTGGATTCCTCGAACATCCGGCCGACCAGCATCAACCCGACCGGCAGGCCGTTGACCATACCGCAGGGCAGCGACATCGCCGGGTGATGGGTGATGTCGAACGGCGCGGTGTTGGTGATCATCTCGAGCGCGCGGGCGACATAGTCCTCGCGGCTGGCATTGGCCGCCGGCAGCGCCGGCGCCTTCATCGGCGTGGTCGGCAGCAGCAGCAGGTCATAATCCTTGAACGCCTTGTCATAGGCCGCGGTGAGGCGGCGGGAGATATTGAGCGCCTTGCCGTAGAAGCGCGGACCGAAATTGTTGTTGATGTAGGTGCCGAGCATCATGAACAGCTTGGTGGTCTCCGACAGCGAGTCCGCCTGGCGGCGCCAGCCGCGATGGAAGTCCATCAGCGAGGTCGAATAGAGGTCGGGCCGGCTGAGGCCGTAGCCGTCGCCGAACATCATGGTCTGGGTCAGGCCTTCGGTGCCGATCGGGGTCCAGATCGCGGGGCCGACCATGTGCATCGGGATCGACACGGTGTCGACCGAGGCGCCGAGGTCCTTGAAGCGCTTGGCCGCCTCGCGCACGCTTTCATTGACCGCGGCCTCCGCGGTCGGCTGCTCGAAGCCTTCCTTGAGGATGCCGATCTTCATGCCCTTGACGCCTTTGCCCAGCGCCTTGGTGTAATCCTCGACCTTGGGCGCCTTGATGCGCGGATCGTAGCCGTCGTCGCCGGCGATCACTTCGAGCAGCAGCGCGTTGTCCTCCACCGTCGCGGTCATCGGTCCGGTGTGGTCGACGAAGATCTCGATCGGCATGATGCCGGTATAGGGCACGAGGCCCCAGGTCGGCTTCATGCCGTAGGTGCCGCAGAACGAGGACGGCATGCGGATCGAGCCGCCCTGGTCGCCGCCGATCGCCATGTCGACCTCGCCGAGCGCGACCACGACGCCGGAGCCCGACGACGAGCCCCCGGCCGAGTAGCCCATCTTGTGCGGATTGTGCACCGCTCCGTAAGAGTTGGTGTGGCTGCCGCCGGACAGGCAGAAGTGCTCGCAATGGGTCTTGCCGGCGATCTCGGCGCCGGCATCGAGCATGCGCGTGACGATGGTGGCGTCGAAATCGGGGATATAGCCTTCCAGCGTCGACGAGCCGTTCGTCATCGGCACGCCGGCCAGCATGATGTTGTCCTTCAGCGCCACCGTCTTGCCCTTGAGCTTGCCGGAGGCCGCGCCCTTCACGGTCGCCTTGTAGTACCAGGCGTTGCGCGGGTTCTCCTCTGGCGCCGGGCGATAGCCGGGCGTGCGCGGATATTTCACCGCGGGCAGTTCGTCCGGCATCGCGGCGATCACGTTGTAGGCGTCGATCGAGCCCTGCATCAGGCCGCGGAACGAGGCCACATCCTCATCGGTCAGTGACAGGCCGCACTGCTCGGCGACGGCACGAAGTTGCGTTGGCGTGGGAAGGACGACGGTCACGGCGCTCTCCTGAAGCTTTTGATCTTTGGATTTGATCCCTCGAGGCAGGGTGCGGCGGCGCGTTGCCCGCGCGAACCGCTCACCCCATTGTTGTATTGAAAACGGAAATATTTTCCTTTTCAAGGATTATTTCGCAAAACCTTCCGGCGACGCTGTCGCACTGCTCAGATCGGCTTGATCACCCTGAAGTCGAGACCGTCGGCTTCGGCAAGATACATCGGCATCCTGGCATGGCCGCTGCGCACCGTGACCGGACCGCGCGGGCCGCGATAGACGAGGTTGTCCGCCGCCGCGAGCAGCGGCCGCATGTCCAGCGTGCCGGCGCGCTTGGCGGCGGCCTCAAGCAGGCAGAATCCTTCATAGGCGGACTCGCTGCACGAGCCGACCGGCGGCGCGAAGGCACCGAACATCGCGCGATAGCGGTCCCTGAAATCGTCGCCTTCGCGTGAGCCGACGGAGGGAAAATAGCCGGAGGCGCAGTAAAGGTTCTCCGTCTTGTCGGCGCCGATGCCGAGCAGCGCCGTCTCGTCGAAACAGCCGGCAAAGCGCAGCGTGGTGGCGGCAAGGCCGGCATCGGCGAAGGCGCGGTTGAAGGTCACGCTGTCGGTGCCGATCAGCGAGATCAGCACGACATCGGGTTTCGCAGCACGAATCCGTTCCAGCTGCGCCTCGTGATTATCCTCGCCGACCGGCACGAACTCCTCGCCGACCACGAGACCGCCGGTCTCCTTGATGTAGCGCTTCACTGCGCGGTGCGACTGCCATGGCCAGACATAGTCGCTGCCGATCAGGTACCAGCGCGAAGCGCGCTTCGCCTCGGCCAGCCAGTGGATCGACGGCCGGTTCTGCCAGCGTGGCGTCTCACCGATCGCGATGACGCCCGGCGTCCGCTCGCCGCCTTCATAGACCGGCGTGTAGATGTAGGGGATCTTGCTGCGGGTGATGAGGCCACGCAGCGCGACGCGCACCGCGCTAGTGTGCATGCCCATGATGAGATCGACATCGTCGGATGCGATCGCCTGCTCGGCGCGATCGAGCACGTCCTCGATCGGTCCGCCGGCGTCATAGACCGAGAACTCGACCTCGCGGCCGAGGATGCCGCCGCGCCGGTTGATGTCGGCGACGGCGAGCTGTGCGCTCGAGGTCGCCGCCGGTCCCCACATCCCGGGCGAACCGGTGCAGCAGACGAAGCCGGCGATCCGCAGCCCGCTGCGCGCACCGCGCGGACCGAAACCGTCCCGATCCATCGGGAAAAGACCCGATCGGACCGCGCCGACGTCAGGTTCCGGAACAGCAGGGAAGGCGGGCATGGAAGGCCGCCATACCTGCTGCTCGAGGTTCGGGCCATGACGTAGGGCGTCGATTGCACACCTGCTCCTGTCTGGCACCGGCAAGCCGCGCGGCGAGCGCGGCATCGGCCGGTCCATCTAGATCGTCCTGATCACATTGAAGTCGAGACCGTCGGCCTCGGCAAGATAGATCGGCATCTCGGCGCGGCCGTCGCGAAGGGTGACGGTGCCGCGGGCGCCGCTGTAGACGAGGTTGTGCGCTGCGGCGGACAATGGTCCGATCGACAGCGAGCGCGCCTGGTTGGCCGCCGCTTCGAGAAAGCGCATCCCCTCATAGTTCGACTGCCCGACCGAGCCGATCGGCGGCGCATGCGCCCCGAACATCGCGCGGTAGCTGGTCCGGAAGTCGTCATTGGCGCGCGAATCGATGCAGCCGAAATAGCCGGAGGCGCAGAACAGGTTTTGGGTCGAGTCCGGCCGATGCCGAGCATCACGGTCTCGTCCATCGCGCCGGCGTAACGCAGCGTGGTCGCCGCAAGCCCGGCCTCGGCGAAGGCACGGTTGAAGGTGATGCTGTCGGTGCCGATCAGGGAGATCAGCACGACATCGGGCCGTGCTGCGCGAATCCGCGCCAGATGCGGCTCGTGATTGTCCTCGCCGAGCGGGACGAATTCCTCGCCGACGACATGGCCGCCGGCCTCCTTGATGTAGCGCTTCACCGCGCGATGCGATTGCCAGGGCCAGACATAGTCGCTGCCGATCAGATACCAGCGCTGCGCCTTCTTGACCTCGGTGAGCCAGTGGATCGCCGGCCGGCTTTCCGCGCGCGGCGTCTCGCCGATCGCCATCACCCCGGGCGTCCGCTCGCCGCCCTCATAGACCGGCGTGTAGACATAGGGGATGCGGCCGGCTGTGACCTTGCGCAGCGCGAGGCGCACTGCCGAAATATGCGAGCCCATGATCACGTCGATCTCGTCGAAAGCGATCGCCCGCTCGGCGCGGCGCACCACCTCCTCGATCGGGCCGCCGGCGTCGTACATCGACAATTCGACCTCGCGGCCGCGGATGCCGCCGCGCCGGTTGATCTCGGCGACCGCGAGCATGACGCTGTTGGCGGAGATCGGCCCCCAGATTCCGGGCGCGCCGGAGAAGGTGATGAAATTGCCGATTCGAAGCTTGCTGTCGGTGCCGCGACGGCGCGACGAGCCGGGCTTGAGGGTCAAAGCGAGATCGGCCGCGCAGGACGACGGATTTCGAAACAGCAGCGGCGGCGGGACGGGCATGCCGCCATACGCCTGGAAAGAGACCGTCGAGAGCACGCCAACTCCTGTCTGGGAAGCAGTACGCAACGCAGCCAGCGGGCGGTCGCGGCATCCGCCCCTTGGTTGGGGGAATATCCTAGGTGAAAATATTGAATATTCAACAATTGAAGTGCATATAGAAACGGCATGAGTTGCCGGACATTCATTCACCGGGTCAGGAACCAGGTCTTACGCCGTGGCTAAACCGCCGAAAGAAAATTCCCCGATCACCGAACATCTCGCCTACCTGCTGGCGCAAGCCAACCGGGAGATCAACCGGCAGTTGGAGACGCGGCTCGCCAAGGAAGGCGTGCCGGTCGAGCAGTGGCGCATCCTGAAGGTGCTGTCCGACGGCAACGGCCACTCGATGGGCGAGCTTGCGGATGCTGTGCTGCTCAACCATCCGACGCTGACCAAGATGATCGACCGCATGGTGTCGGACGCCCTGGTCTACCGCGTCCAGGATCCCAAGGATCGCCGCAAGGTGCTGATGTTCGTCTCCGACCGCGGCAAGGCGCTGTGCCGGCGGCTCAACTCGCTCGCGGTGAGCCAGGAGGAGCACATCGTCGAGAGCTATGGCGACAAGTCGACCACCGAGCTCAAGCGCCTGCTGGAAAGCCTGATCGGCAGCGCCAATTAAGGTCGCGCCGGCCCGGCGCGTTTCTACCGAAGCCATCGAAAAAAGACCGCCAGGAAATGTCGGGATGCAGCGGTTTGGTGCGTCCTTGGGGCGCGCCCTGCGGCGCAGCCTTCGCGCTTGGCCGCGCTGGTCCACCCGATTACTCGTTAGTGAGGATTTCCCGTCATGACTTCGATCACGCCGTTCCTCTGGCTCGACAACAACGTCCGCGATGCCGTCACCTTCTACCAATCGGTGTTTCCGAACGCCAAGATCGAGACCGTCAGCGATTTCATGGCGACCTTCGAGCTCGAGGGGCAGCGGTTCCACGCGCTCAATGGCGGGCCGCAGCACAAGTTCAACGAGGCGGTGTCGTTCTTCCTGAGCGTCGAGACCCAGGAGCAGGTGGACTACTTCTGGGAAAAGCTCACCGATGGCGGCCAGGAATCGCGCTGCGGCTGGCTCAAGGACCGCTTCGGCCTGTCCTGGCAGGTGATCCCGACCGCGCTCGGCCGCTATCTCAGCGCCCCCGATCGCAAGGCAGCCGATCGCGCGATGCAGGCGATGCTGAAGATGCAGAAGATCGTGATCGCCGATCTCGACAGGGCCTTCGCCGGCTGAAGGCGCTGCGGCTCGACGGGCGGGACAGTCGCCCGCGGCGTCGGCGCGCGTGGCGGCTTAAGCGTACCGGCCGTGGCAGTGCTTGTACTTCTTGCCTGACCCGCAGGGGCAGTCCTCGTTGCGGCCGACCTTGCCCCAGCTCGCCGGATCGTTCGGATCACGCTCGGTGGCAATCATCCCGGGCGCCAGCGAGGCCTGGGCGTAGGTGGCCTCGGTCAGGCGGGCCTGCGCGAACTCGTCCTCGCCGGTGTTGGGATCGAGCTTGTGCGCTTCCATCAGCGGCAGCGGCTGCGGCGGCTCCTCCGGCGGCACGATCTCGACCCGCATCAGCTGCGCGGTGACGGCCTCGCGCAGATGCGCGCTCATCTCCTGGAACAGGTTGAAGGCTTCGGTCTTGTACTCCTGCAACGGGTCACGCTGGCCATAGCCGCGCAGGCCGATCACCTGTCGCAGATGGTCGAGCATGATCAGGTGCTCGCGCCAGAGATGGTCCAGCGTCTGCAGCAGGATGGTCTTCTCGACGTAACGCATCACGTCGGGACCCCATTGCGCGACCTTGGCGGCCATGCGCTCGTCGACATGGGTCTCGATGCGGGTCAGCAGCTCCTCGTCGGCGATGCCCTCTTCCTTGGCCCATTCGTCGACCGGCAGATCGACATCGAGCACGCGCTTCAGCTCGTCCTTGAGGCCGGCGGTGTCCCACTGCTCGGCATAGGCGTGCTCAGGAATGTATTTGGCGACCACGTCCTCGACGAAGGCATGGCGCATGTCGGTCACGGTCTCGACGACGCTGTCGTCCTTCATCAGGTCGACGCGCTGGTCGAAGATCACCTTGCGCTGGTCGTTCTGGACGTTGTCGAACTTCAAGAGGTTCTTGCGGATGTCGAAGTTGCGCGCCTCGACCTTCTGCTGCGCCTTCTCGAGCGCCTTGTTGATCCAGGGATGGATGATCGCTTCGCCTTCCTGCAGGCCGAGCCGCTGCAGCATGCTGTCGAGCCGGTCGGAGCCGAAGATGCGCATCAGATCGTCTTCCAGCGACAGGAAGAACTTCGAGCGGCCGGGATCGCCCTGACGGCCGGAACGGCCGCGCAGCTGGTTGTCGATGCGGCGGGATTCGTGACGCTCGGAGCCGATGATGTAGAGGCCGCCCGGCTTCTTCACGGTCTTCGCGGGCTTGTTGCCCTTGGCGGGCTCGACCTCGAAATCCTCTTCCGCCTTCAGCACGATCTCGCGGAAGCGCTCGATGTCGGCCTTGATCTGCTCGATCTTCTTGGCCTTCTCGGCCTCATCGGTGATCCCGGCGGTCTCCTGCTGGATCCGCATCTCGAGCGAGCCGCCGAGCTTGATGTCGGTGCCGCGGCCGGCCATGTTGGTCGCGATCGTGATCGCGCCCGGCACGCCGGCTTCCGCGACGATATAGGCTTCCTGCTCGTGGAAGCGCGCGTTCAGCACCGCGAACAGCTTTGCCGGCTTGCCGGCGCGCGCGGCGGCATAGAGCTTCTCCATGCCGGATTCGGACGTGAAGTCGATCTGCTTGTAGCCGTGTTTCTTCAGGTACTCGGCCAGCACTTCCGACTTCTCGATCGACGCCGTGCCGACCAGCACCGGCTGCAGCCGCTTGTTGGCGCGCTCGATCTCGGCAAGGATCGCGGCGTATTTCTCGTTCTGGGTGCGGTAGACCTCGTCGTCCTCGTCAAGGCGCGCCACCGGCAGGTTGGTCGGGATCTCAACGACCTCGAGCTTGTAGATGTCGAACAGTTCGTCGGCTTCGGTCAGCGCCGTGCCGGTCATGCCGGACAGCTTCTGGTACATCCGGAAATAGTTCTGGAAGGTGATCGAGGCCAGCGTCTGGTTCTCGGGCTGGACCGTGACGTGCTCCTTGGCTTCCAGCGCCTGGTGCAGGCCTTCCGAATAGCGGCGGCCCTGCATCATGCGGCCGGTGAACTCGTCGATGATGACGACCTCGTCGTCGCGGACGATGTAGTCCTTGTCGCGCGTGAACAGCGTGTGCGCGCGCAGCGCCTGGTTGACGTGATGCACGACGGAGACGTTCTCGACGTCGTACAGCGAGTCGCCCTTGAGCTGGCCGGCGTCGCGCAGCAGGTTCTCCAGCTTCTCCATGCCGCCTTCGGTCAGCGTCACCGTGCGCTGCTTCTCGTCGACCTCGTAGTCGTCCTTCTTGGCGAGATTCGGCATGAAGGTGTCGATGGTGTTGTAGAAATCCGAGCGGTCGTCGAGCGGGCCGGAGATGATCAGCGGCGTGCGCGCCTCGTCGATCAGGATCGAGTCCACTTCGTCGACGATCGCGTAATAGTGCTCGCGCTGGACCATGTCCTCCAGGCGGTACTTCATGTTGTCGCGCAGATAGTCGAAGCCGTATTCGTTGTTGGTGCCGTAGGTGATGTCGCAGGCATAGGCGGCCTTGCGCTCGGCGTCGTCGAGGCCGTGCACGATCACGCCGGTGGTCAGCCCCAGGAAGGCGTAGATCTGGCCCATCCAGCCCGAGTCGCGGCGGGCGAGGTAGTCGTTGACGGTGACGACGTGGACGCCCTTGCCGGCGAGCGCGTTGAGGTAGACCGCAAGGGTCGCGACCAGCGTCTTGCCTTCGCCGGTCTTCATCTCGGCGATGTCGCCCTCGTGCAGCACCATGCCGCCGATCAGCTGAACGTCGAAATGGCGCTGGCCGAGCGTCCGCTTGGCGGCCTCGCGCACCGTGGCGAAGGCCGGAACCAGGATGTCGTCCAGCGTCTTGCCGCTGGCGAGCTGCTGCTTGAACTCGGCGGTGCGGGCCTTGAGCTGATCGTCCGTCAGGTTGACGAGCTCGGGCTCCAGCGCGTTGATGGCGTTGACGCGGGATTGATACCCCTTGACCCGACGGTCGTTGGCGGAGCCGAAAAACTTGCGGGCGAGCGCGCCGATCATGCGAAATTCCTGTTCTTCGGTCTCGAGTTCGGTCTTCGTTCAGTGTTGGAATTCAACTTGGAATTCAGTCTTGGATTGCAGCCTGAGATGGTCCGCCGGATCGCCTATCAACTCACCGTGACGCGCTACGGTTCGAGCCCCGGCCCGGGGGGCTCCTCCGCCAATTGAGTGGGAAACAGGCCATCCTGGGTTCAACGGCGAAAAACGCAGCAAAATAAGCGCTCTCGCCGCTGACGCGGTTGGCCAGAGATATGGCCCGGTCGGGGGGTTGTCAACGCTGGCAAGATGTCAAGGAATTCATCATTTTGACAAGACTTTCGCGTTGCCAATGTAACACGATTGGGCGAGTGTCCGCCCTGCTCGAGCTTCCCCCCTTTGAGACAAGGATTTTGCATGACCACCTCGCCCCCGGAAACCAAAACCGGCCTGCGCCTCGGCCTCGCCACCCTGGCCGCGACGGGCTGTCTTGTCGCAGTGCTGGCTGCCGGCCTCCCGGTCCGGGCCGCGGAATCCGACCCGGTGCTGGCGAAGGTCAACGGCTCGGAGATCCACGCCAGCGACGTGGCGCTCGCCGAGGAGGAACTCGGCCCGAGCCTGCAGCAGATGGACCCCTCGACCCGCAAGGACAACGTGCTGTCCTTCCTGATCGACATGAAGATCGTGTCCAAGGCCGCCGAGGACAAGAAGATCGAGAACAATGACGACTTCAAGAAGCGGCTCGCCTTCACCCGCAACCGCCTGTTGATGGACAGCCTGCTTGCCAGCGAGGGCAAGGCCGCGACCACCGACGACGCCATGAAGAAGGTCTATGAGGAGGCCGCCAAGCAGATCACCGGCGAGCAGGAGGTGCGCGCCCGCCACATCCTGGTCGAGACCGAGGACGAGGCCAAGGCGATCAAGGCCGAGCTCGACAAGGGCGCCGACTTCGGCGAACTCGCCAAGAAGAAATCCAAGGACCCCGGCGCCTCCGACGGCGGCGACCTCGGCTTCTTCACCAAGGAGCAGATGGTGCCGGAATTCTCCGCGGTCGCCTTCTCGCTCGAGCCGGGCAAGATCTCCGATCCAGTCAAGTCGCAGTTCGGTTGGCACATCATCAAGGTCGAGGAAAAGCGCAACCGCAAGGCGCCCGACTTCGAGCAGGTGAAGGCCCAGATCGAGACCTATGTGACCCGCAAGGCGCAGGCCGACTATGTCGCCAAGCTGCGCGAGGCCGCCAAGGTCGAGCGCATGGACAAGCCGGCCGACGCGGCCGCGCCGGCGGATGCCGCCAAGGACGCGCCGAAGCCGGCCGACAACAAGATGGCGCCGGCGAAGAAGTAAGCTTCGCGACGTCAATGGCTTCAATGCGCGATGGCCGGGCATGTCCCGGCCATTTGCTTTTGCGGTGCCTTCGATTGATCGCGTCGTCCCGGCCCGTTTCGCAATTGCGCACGGGGGCCGGGACCCATGATCCGCGGCGGAGCTTGTCTTGCTGTGGCAGCAGTTTCTTGAACAATTGATGACGGTGGTTATGGGTCCCGGCTTTCGCCGGGACGACGCCGTTATGCGTTCGCATCGCAGCCCTCTCCCGCTTCGCACGGCGAGATGTTGATGTTATGGAGCGCTTCCCTCCCCGTAGCCGGAAGCTTGCCGATGTCCACCGCCGTCTCCCCCTCGCCCCATCAGACGTTCCCGAGATGCCCGTGATCGCGGGTGCGCGGCTTGCGACCGCTGCCGCCGGCATCCGCTACAAGGGGCGCACCGACGTGCTGCTTGCGCTGCTCGACAAGGGCACCACGGTGGCCGGCGTCTTCACCAAGTCGAAGTGCCCGTCGGCGCCGGTCGAATGGTGCCGCGCCAAGCTGAAGGGCGGCGCTGCGCGCGCGCTTGTGGTCAATTCCGGCAACGCCAACGCCTTCACCGGCAAGACCGGCAAGGCGTCGACCGCGCTGACCGCGCAGATCGCGGCGAAGGCGGTCGGCTGCTCGACATCGGACGTGTTCCTCGCCTCCACCGGCGTGATCGGCGAGCCGCTCGACGCCACCAAGTTCGACGGCGTGCTGGCGCAGCTCGCGCAGACCGCGACCCCCGATCGCTGGATGGACGCAGCGAAGGCAATCATGACCACCGACACCTTTCCGAAGGTCGCCACCGCGACCGTCAAGCTCGGCAAGGCCAAGGTGACGATCAACGGCATGGCCAAGGGTGCCGGGATGATCATGCCCGACATGGCGACCATGCTGTCGTTCATCTTCACCGACGCGCCGCTGTCGGCCTCGGTGCTGCAATCCCTGCTCAAGGCCGGCGTCGAGGACACCTTCAATGCGCTGACCATCGACGGCGACACCTCGACCTCGGACACGCTGCTGGCATTCGCGACCGGCGCTGCCGCTGCCCATGGCGCGCCGAAGATCTCGCGCGCCGGCGACCCGCGGCTGAAGGCCTTCACCAAGGCGTTCCAGCAGATCCTCGCTGATCTGTCCGAGCAGGTGGCGCGGGACGGCGAAGGCGCCCGCAAGCTGGTCGAGGTCGTGGTCGAGGGCGCCACCACCAAACCGTCGGCGCGCAGAATCGCGATGTCGATCGCCAATTCGCCGCTGGTGAAGACCGCGATCGCCGGCGAGGACGCCAATTGGGGCCGCGTGGTGATGGCGGTCGGCAAGGCCGGCGAGCCCGCCAACCGCGACAAGCTCTCGATCTCCTTCAACGGCATCCGCGTCGCCAAGAGCGGCGCGCGCGATCCGTCCTACAACGAGAAAGAGGTGTCGGAGGCGATGAAGGCGCCGAAGATCCAGATCAAGGTCGCGCTTGGCCTCGGCAAGGCCAAAGACCGCGTGCTGACCTGCGACCTCACCAAGGAATACGTCGCGATCAACGGAGATTACCGGTCTTAATCGCACACCTTCCTACCCGTCATCCTGAGGAGCGCGTAGCGCGTCTCGAAGGATGCACGGCCCCGATAGCGCCGCATAGAGAAACCCTGGCCGTCGCCCCTTCGAGACGGCCGCTTTGCGGCCTCCTCAGGGTGACGGTGATAGAGCGTGTGCGCTTCGCTAGCTGCTGATCCGCGCGTCGGCGACGGCCTTCTTGAACAGCGCGTTCATCGCCTCCGCGATGCCCTGCGTCGGGCTGACCTCGAAATAGAAGCCCGGCGACGCGCAGGCCTGCATGTTCTGCGCGATCTGGCTGTTCGGCGACGGGCCGAACGGGCCCTGGTTGAACGGATCGATCCAGGTCATGTACCAGCTGTTGGTCGGCAGCTGCAGGTAAGTCGTGTAGAGCACCGCGATCTTGATGCCGCGGTTCCTGATCGCCGTGCACAGCGCCGGATTGATCGGCGACTGGCAGCGATTGCCGCCGCTGATCGGCTTCAGGCAGCTTGAATTCGGCTCGTCGGCCACGCCGTCGGACACGAAGAACAGGTATTTCATCGGCGCTGCCGCCGTGCCCGGGCCCGGCGCGCTGATCGCGTTGCTGATGGCCGGAAGCACCGTCGAGAACTGGCTGTCCTTGTCGGCGGTGTAGGAATCGTTGTTGCCGTAGACGCCCATCAGGTCGATGTTGCCGGCTGCGGTCTTGGCGCTCGACAGGCTGGTCGACAGCGAGAACAGCGCGCGCGGGCCGATCGTCTTCGACGAGGCGCCGAAATCGTAGATCGCCATCCGGTACTGGCTGGCATAGGTCGCGGTGTTCGCGGCCGTGTCCATCAACTGCTGGGTCGCGCTGCGCAGCACGTCGATCCGCGTCGTGACGCCGAGCGTCTTGGCGAGATTGTAATAGTTGTTGGCGTCGTTGTAGTCGTGACAGGCGAAGGCGCACTTGTCGGACGTGTTGTTGACCATCTTGGTCACGTCAGCGGGCGTCGCCGCAACCCCATCGACGGCGAGTTGTCGAGCAGGAGATAGAAATCGATATAGAGCGGCATGTTCGCGGTCGAGGTCGACGCGCCGGTCACCGTCATCTTGCTTTGTCCGATCACGCCGAGGAACATGGTCGGGACATCGGCGGTGAACTTGACCGTCGAGGTGATGACGCCGCCGGTCTTGGTCATGGTCGGCGTCACGCTGGTCAGCGTGAAGCCGTTCTGGTTGAAGATGTTGCCGTTGAAGATCTTGGTCGCATCGGCTTCGCCCGCCTGGATCTCGCCGTCCGAGGTCATGGCGCCGGCGGCGATGAAGCCGGGCGATGCCTTGGCGATCGATCCGACGCTCGCGGCGTCGGCGGCCGATATCAGCTTGCTGCGGATCTGGTTGGCGCGGGAATAGTCGACTGCGCATCCGACCGCGACGACGAGCGGCAGCACAGCGAGGCCAAAGGTCATTGCGATGTTGCCGGAGCGATCGCGACGGAAACGGCTGATGGTCCGGATCAAGGTGCTCATGGGTTATGTCGGCAAAGAATATGATGGGCAGATAAATGAGAACCTTCACCCTGCCGGATACGAATTAAGGCCGGCTTATCGCGATCGCGGAAAGCCGCGCGGGCATAAATCGTTTGGCTGACAGCGCGTTGCTGGTTAATGAAAGCTTGCAGACTGGAAGGGATCCCCCGCCGCATGGCTGACATCAAGCTGACCCTCGTCGTCGCCTGCGCGCTTGTCGATGCCGACAAGCGCGTGCTGCTGGCGCAGCGCCCCGAGGGCAAGGCGCTGGCCGGCCTGTGGGAATTCCCCGGCGGCAAGATCGAGCCCGGCGAGCGGCCGGAGCAGACCCTGATCCGCGAGTTGCATGAGGAGATCGGCATCACCGTGAGCGAGCCGTGCCTCGCGCCGCTGACCTTCGCCAGCCATGCCTACGAGACCTTCCACCTGCTGATGCCGCTCTACATTTGCCGGCGCTGGGAGGGCATCGCGGTGGCGCGCGAGGGCCAGAACCTCGCCTGGGTCCGCGCAAGCAAACTGCGCGACTACCCGATGCCGCCCGCGGACATCCCGCTGCTGCCGCATCTGATCGATCTGTTGCTGTGATCCTCTTCGCCTCTTCCGCTTGCGAGGGAGGCGCGCTGCCAAAATATCGAAAACAACCCCATGCAAAGCAGGTGGCGGTGGCCGGCGTCCGACCAGGCGGCTTGACACGTCGGGCAACTCACCGGCATTATTCCATTATTCCGAAATCGCGTAAGCTCCCCTCGCCTTTCCCCACAAGGGCAGGGCAATCGCATATGGCCGCTTGAGGTAATCGGAGTTCCCACAAACTCGTCATGCCCGGGCTTGTCCCGGGCATCCACGTCTTCGTTCCACTCGAGGAAAAGACGTGGATGGCCGGGACAAGCCCGGCCATGACGGCGCGGAAGAATCGGTTCATTCCATATGCGATTGCCCTGCCCGCAAGCGGGAGAGGGAGTCCTTGCATCGTGCGTCCCTAACGCTTCGTCCCCTTCACCGCCGCCTCCAAGCTCGCTTTCGCCGAGCCGGGCTTGAGCGGCTTCGGCTGGCCTTCATGCGGCGCCCAGCCGGACAGCCAGACGATGTCGAAGGTGGCGCGGATGCGGCCGTCGGGATCGGCGAAACGCTCGCCGTAGATCTGCGCCATGCGCAGCATGGTGGCGCGGCGGGTCAAGGTGTGCCGGCGCTCGCGCAGCACATTGGTGGCGCCCATGCGCCTGAGATCGGCCATCAGCGCGAAGGCGCTGGCATAGCGCACCACGACGCGGTCGACGTCGGTCACCGGCAGCGC
This sequence comes from Bradyrhizobium sp. BR 1433, assembly GCF_051547665.1. Lineage (NCBI taxonomy): Bacteria > Pseudomonadati > Pseudomonadota > Alphaproteobacteria > Hyphomicrobiales > Nitrobacteraceae > Bradyrhizobium > Bradyrhizobium sp. BR 1433. Next base: position 5,432,732 of record NZ_JBPUGG010000001.1, on the reverse strand, counting down.
GAATCCCGCCCGCTGCAGCAGCGCGCCGATATCGCGCAGATCGGCGAACGGCGCGACGCGCGGCGAGGCCCCGCCCTCGCACTCGGCCTCCGCCGCGGCAAAGCTCTGCCGCAACTCGGTCAGCGTATCGCCGCCGAGCATCGCCGCGAGCAATAGCCCGTCCGGCTTCAGCCCCCGGCGGATCTGCGCCAGCACGCCCGGCAGATCATTGACGAACTGGAAGGCGAGCGCGGAGACCACGAGATCGCGCGACTCCGGCGCCAGGCCGAGCGCTTCCGCCTCGCTGAAGCCGATCGCATCGACCGCGGCGACACGCCCGCGCAGGGCGTCCGCGAGCCCGTTGCCCGGCGTCCAGACATCGGCAGCCGCCGAAAAGCTGCGTGACACCGCCAGCAGCCGATCCGTCATGTCTTCGCTAGCGCGATCGAGCAGGAACGTCGCCGCCCCGTCGCGCCGCGCGCGCGCCAGCCGCGCGCCGAGCAAGGCGCGATCGAACAGGATGGGGGCTGAGGGCGGGGGCGTTGCCATGCCGCTGGTTACGCCGGACCGCCGCCGCAGGCAATGCGCCTTGAGCCAGCGCTGCTCAAACGCTAGCCTCATCAGCCATGGACGCCGAGGCATCACCGACACGCTCCATTACCGGTCACGTCCAGCGCGCGCTTGGCGCGGTCGGGGGTGCGTGGCTGCGCACGGCGCGGCTGGCGCTCGATATCGCGCTGCCGACGCTATGCGTTTCGTGCCGCGAGCCGGTCGATGGCGAGGGGGTGTGCGCGGCCTGCTGGGCCAGATTGTCGTTCATCGCGCCGCCGTTCTGCCCGCGGCTCGGAATTCCCTTCGTCTACGATCCGGGGCCCGAGTTGCTGTCGATGGAGGCGATCGCCAATCCGCCGGCCTACCAGCGCGCCCGCGCCGCAGTGCGCTATGACGATGTCGCGCGCACGCTGGTGCACGCATTGAAATACCAGGATCGCACCGATCTGGCGCCGACAATGGGTCGCTGGATGGCGCGGGCGGGGAAGGAATTGCTCGCCGAGGCCGATCTGCTGGTTCCGGTTCCTCTGCACTGGCGGCGCGGCTGGAGCCGGCGCTACAACCAGTCCGGGGCGCTCGCCAAGGTGATCGCGCGCCAGAGCGGCGTCAAAATGGCTGCCGAAGCGCTGCGGCGCATCCGCGCCACCGAGCAGCAGATCGGGCTGTCACGCAAGGATCGCGCCAGCAATGTGCAGGGCGCATTCGGGGTCGCCGATGAACGCAAGGCTGACGTCCAGGGCCGCCGTGTGATCCTGATCGACGACGTCCTGACCTCGGGCGCGACAGTCGATGCCTGCGCGCGGGCGCTGCTCCGCGCCAAAGCCGCGCAGGTCGACGTGCTGGTGTTTGCCCGGGTTGTCGATACCCACCGCGCTCCCATATAATCTGACATTCTGGTTCAACCGAGCGCACCATGACCGCTGCCATTGAAATCTACACCCGCCCGGGCTGCGGTTATTGCAGCGCGGCCAAATCGCTTTTGACGCGCAAGAACGCCGCGTTCACCGAATTGAGCGTCGCCAGCAACCCGGCCTATCGCGACGAGATGTATGGCCGCGCCGGTGCCGGCTCGACCTTCCCGCAGATCTTCATCGGCAAGACCCATGTCGGCGGCTGCGACGAGCTCTACGCGCTCGACCGCGAGGGCAAGCTCGACGGCCTGCTCAGCAACGGAGGCGGCGCCTGATGACGGAGAACATTTTCACCGCCGCCATGGTGCAGATGCGCACCGGATTGCTGCCGGAGCCGAGCCTCGAGCAGGGCACGCGGCTGATCCGCGAGGCGGCGGCGCAGGGTGCCAAGTACGTGCTGACCCCTGAGGTCAGCAACATGATGCAGCTCAACCGCAAGGCGCTGTTCGAGCATTTGGCGAGCGAAGAGGACGATACGTCGCTGAAGGCGTATCGCGCGCTGGCCGCCGAGCTGAAGATCCACCTGCATATCGGCTCGCTGGCGATGCGCTACTCGCCGGAGAAGGCGGTCAACCGCTCGTTCCTGATCGGGCCCGAGGGCAATCTGCTCGCGAGCTACGACAAGATCCATATGTTCGATATCGATTTGCCGGGCGGCGAGAGCTACCGCGAATCGGCCAATTATCAGCCCGGCGAAACTGCCGTGATCTCCGACCTGCCCTGGGGCCGGATCGGACTGACTATCTGCTACGACGTGCGCTTCCCGGCGCTGTACCGCGCGCTGGCCGAAGCCGGCGCATCGTTCCTCACCGTGCCGTCCGCCTTCACCCGCAAGACCGGCGAAGCGCATTGGCACACGCTGCTGCGCGCCCGCGCCATCGAGACCGGCTGCTTCGTGTTCGCGGCAGCGCAGGCCGGCCTGCATGAGAACAAGCGCGAGACCTTCGGCCATTCGCTGATCATCGACCCCTGGGGCGAGATCCTCGCCGAGGGCGGCGTCGAGCCGGGCGTGTTCCTGGCCGAGATCGACCCCGCCAAGGTCGAGACCGCGCGCAAGACCATTCCCTCGCTGCAGCATGGCAGGCGTTTCGGCATCGCCGACCCCAAGGCCGGCCCGGAACATCTGCACCTCGTCCGGGGTTCGGCATGATCCGCTACACGCTGCGCTGCGAGCGCGGCCACCAGTTCGAAAGCTGGTTCCAGAGCTCCTCGGCCTATGAATCGCAGGAGCGGCGTCACCTGATCGATTGCCCGTCCTGCGGCTCGAGCAAGATCGAGCGCGCGATCATGGCGCCGCAGGTCGTCAGCAAGAAGGGCCGCGAACCGGCCCAGCCGGCGCCGGCCGCGCCCGTCGAGGCGACCGGCAATGAACCGACGTCGCTGATGATGGCGCAGGAGCGCGAGCTGCGCAGCAAGCTGAAGGAGCTGCGCGACCACATCGTGAAGAACGCCGACAATGTCGGCGACCGCTTCCCCAACGAAGCACGCAAGATGCATTACGGCGATATCGAGCACCGGCCGATCTACGGCGAGGCCTCGCCCGAAGAGGCCCGCGCGCTGATCGACGAAGGCGTCGAGGTCTCGCCGCTGCCGACGCTGCCGGAAGACCGGAATTGACGCGCAGCGTCATTCCGGGGCACGCGAAGCGTGAACCCGGAATCTCGCGCCGCAACCTCGAGATTCCGGGTTCGGTGCTGCGCACCGCCCCGGAATGACAATCTGGGAAGAGCATGCCCCCCGACTCATTCTCCTCCTGGCAGGTCTGGGCGTTTCTTTCCGCCGTCTTCGCCGCGCTGACCGCGATCTTCGCCAAGGTGGGCGTCGAGGGCATCAACTCCGATCTCGCCACCCTGATCCGCACCGTGATCGTCTTGATCACGCTGTCGGCCATCCTGTTCGCGACCGGACAATTCACCCAGTCGGGGCCGATCTCGGCGAAGAGCTGGCTGTTCCTGCTGCTGTCCGGGCTCGGCACCGGCGCGTCATGGATCTGCTATTTCCGCGCGCTCAAGCTTGGACCAGCCACACTCGTCGCACCGATCGACAAGCTCAGCGTGGTGCTGGTGGCGCTGTTCGGCGCCACCTTCCTCGGCGAACGCCCCTCGGCCTATGGCTGGCTCGGGATCGCGCTGATCTCCGCGGGCGCGGTGCTGATCGCGGTGAAAGGGTAATTACGCGGCGATCAAGAGCGCGACGCCGATTACGATCAGGACGATGCCGAACACCTCGCGCAGCGAGAACGGCTGCTTGAGCGAGAAATACGCCACGCCCTGCGCAAACAGCACCTCGATCAGCGCCAGCGTGCGCACATTGGCGGCCGCGGTGAGCGCGAACGCCAGGAACCAGAATTGCGATGAGAACGCGCCCATGAAGCCCGCGAACATCGAGGGCCGCCACAGCTTGAGGATCGACCTCAGCACGTCGGGCGCGCGCAGCAACAGATAGACCGACAGGATCAGCGTCTGCACGAGAAGGCTCCACATCAGCGTGTAGGAGGCCGCCGTGACAAATGAGACTGAGGGCACCGCGATGATCGCGCCGCGAAAGCTCACCGCCGAGATCGCGAACACTGCGGCGGCGCCGAGGCCGAGCACGGTCGGGCGCAGGTCGGCAAAGCTCTTCTGCCCGCCGGGCCGCAGCGCGGTGATGACGACGCCGATGGTCGCGATCACGATCGCGATCACCTTGGCCGAGGTGAGATGGTCGCCGAGGAAGATGAAGCCGAAGATCGCGGTCTGGATCGCCTCGGTCTTCATGTAGGCCGTGGTCACCACGAAAGAGCGGTCGTTCATCGCCAGCAGCATGAAGCCGGTGCCGACGATCTGGCTGAGCGCGCCGGTCACCAGCCACGGCCAGAACGCGGCCGCCGGCCACGGCACGCGATCGCCGGTCAGCAGCACCGCCAGCGCGAAGAACACCACCGAGAACGGCAGGCCGAACAGGAAGCGGATATTGGTCGCGCCCCAGGTCCCGAGCGGCCCGGTCAGATGCCGCTGCATCGCATTGCGCGCCACCTGCCCGAACGCAGCGACGATGGTGAAGGGAATCCAGAGCGAGGCGATCGTGAACATGGGGGATAAGGAAAGCATGCCGGCGGGAGTACTCGCCCAGCGTGCCCGGCGTAACGCATGCGGTCAACCGAGTGGGCGCATGACAGGCCTGCGCGATGTCCACAAACTTCCGTAGCCCGGATGAAGCGAAGCGCAATCCGGGGCCAGCTCATCCGCGGACGAAGCAGCCCCGGATTACGCTACGCTCCATCCGGGCTACGCATTCTGTCTTCGCAGGGACGACACCTGTTGTGTGGCCAAGGCCGTGACACTCAACTCACACCTCTTCCGCCACCACCATGTAGTTCACGTCCATGTCGGTCGACACGGTCCATTTGTCGGCGAGCGGGTTGTAGACCACGCCGGCCTGCTCGGTGACGGTGAGGTTGACGTCGCCGAGATAGCGCTCGAGCTCAGCGGGGGTGACGAACTTGCTCCACTCATGGGTGCCGCGCGGCAGCCAGCGCAGCACGTATTCGGCGCCGACGATCGCCAGCGCAAAACTTTTCCAGTTGCGGTTCAGGGTCGAGACCACCATCAGCCCGCCGGGCTTGAGCATGACCGCGCAGCGCTTGATGAATGCGCCGACGTCGTTGACGTGCTCGACCACCTCCATCGCCAGCACGATGTCGAAGCGCTCGCGGGCGTCCATCTCCTCCACCGTGGTGCAGCGGTAGTTGATCGACAGATGGCCCTTGTCGGCGTGCAGCTTCGCCGCGGCGATGTTGGTGGCGGACGGATCGATCCCGATCACCTGGGCCCCTAACCGCGTGAACGGCTCGCACAACAGGCCGGCGCCGCAGCCGATGTCGAGCAGGCGCAGGCCGGACAGGCAGCTGAGGCTCTTGGCGTTGCGCTCGAACTTGCGGCAGGCGGCGTCGCGGATATAGGTCAGGCGCAGCGGGTTGATCTTGTGCAGCGGCGCCATCTTGCCGCGCGGATCCCACCATTCATCGGACAGTTTCGAGAATTTCGCGACCTCGGCCGGATCGACCGAGCTGGCGGAGGCATTGGCGGAGGAACTGGAAAGAGTTGATTGCGTGGCCATGATTGCGCGCGCCCCTATCGCGCGGTGATCGAATTGCGGAACGACAGCGGCGCGGCGATGGTCCTGATGGTCTCGATGCCCTCGCCGACGCCGCGGATGGTGACGTCGCCATAATTGAGCAGGCGCCCCATGATGCTCTGGTTGACGTCGACGCTCTCGACCTTGTCGAGGCTCATCTCAAATGTGCGCCGCTTGATGAAGCCGCTCTTGTGCACCACGCGGAAATTGGTGACGTCGGTTTCGGTGGTCCAGCGGTGGAACCAGGCCGCGGCGGTCCAGTACAGCGCCGCGACCGCGACCACGGCGGCGGCCGCAAAGCAGGCCATCACGAGGCCGTCGACCGTCGTCATCCGCGACAGGATCAAGAGCGCCAGCACCACGATCCAGGCCCCGATCGCCGGCAAATAGAACATCCAGTGCGCATTGGTCGAATACAGCACCTTCTCGCCAGGCTGCAGGATCTCGTCGATATAACGTCCCATCCAATCCGCCTTCGAGTTGCCCCGTGTTACCCGTGCGCCACAACCCGCCCGCAACCGGTCAAAACACCCCCAAAAGACACTCGAGGGCCCCCTACCTACCGGCTTGCCCCCGGGCGCGGCGCTATGTATACGCGCGTTTCGGTCCCCGCGCTTGCGGTTTTCGGCGTGGGTTAACCTACTTATCCTCTTAAAGGAATAGACGCGTCGTCATGGGCCGCCTCGTGATGAAATTCGGCGGTACGTCCGTCGCCAATATCGATCGTATCCGCAACGTCGCGCAGCATGTGAAACGCGAGGTCGACGCGGGCCACGAGGTCGCCGTCGTCGTCTCCGCGATGTCCGGCAAGACCAATGAGCTGGTGGCCTGGTGCACCGATGCCTCGCCGATGCACGACGCGCGCGAATATGACGCGGTGGTCGCCTCCGGCGAACAGGTCACCTCGGGCCTGCTCGCGATCGTGCTGCAGGGCATCGGCATCCAGGCGCGCTCCTGGCAGGGCTGGCAGATCCCGATCAAGACCTCGGAGGCGCATGCCTCGGCGCGCATCCTCGATATCGACGGCACCGAGATCATCACCCGCTTCAAGGAGCGCAAGGAAGTCGCCGTGATCGCCGGCTTCCAGGGCATCAATCCCGACACCGGCCGCATCACCACGCTCGGCCGCGGCGGCTCGGACACCTCGGCGGTGGCGATCGCCGCCGCGCTGCGCGCCGACCGCTGCGACATCTACACCGACGTCGACGGCGTCTACACCACCGATCCCCGCGTGGTGCCGAAGGCGCGCCGGCTCGACAAGATCGCCTTCGAGGACATGCTGGAACTGGCCTCGCAGGGCGCCAAGGTGCTGCAGGTTCGCTCGGTGGAACTCGGCATGGTGCACAACATGCCGATTTTCGTGCGCTCCAGCTTCGACAAGCCAGAGGATATCGACCCGCACGCCAACCAGCCGCCGGGCACGCTGATCTGCAGCGAGGAGGAAATCATGGAAATGCACGTCGTCACCGGCATCGCCTTCTCCAAGGACGAAGCCCAGATTTCCGTGCGCCAGATCGAGGACAAGCCTGGCGTCGCCGCCGCGATCTTCGGGCCGCTCGCGGATGCCAATATCAATGTCGACATGATCGTGCAGAACGTGTCCGAGGACGGCAAGACCACCGACCTCACCTTCACCGTTCCGGCCGGCGACTATAACCGCGCCAAGGACACGATTACCGCCGCCAAGGCCAAGATCGGCTACGCCCGCGTCGATACCGCGACCGACGTCGCCAAGGTCTCGGTGATCGGCAGCGGCATGCGCAGCCATGCCGGCGTCGCGGCCAAGGCGTTCAAGGCGCTGGCCGACCGCAACATCAACATCCGCGCCATCACCACCTCCGAGATCAAGTTCTCGGTCCTGATCGACGCCGCCTACACCGAGCTCGCGGTCCGCACGCTGCACACGCTGTACGGCCTCGATCAGGCGTAGGTCTTTGGGAGCCCTCTCCCTTGTGGGAGAGGGTGGGTTCGATGCGGGAGCATCGAAACCGGGTGGGGGGTTGTCTCCGCGGATAGAGACCTCTCATCCGTCGCGGACTGCGCATAGCCGATGCGCAGCATCGGCGTCTTTCAAGAACGGCGGCCCGTGGGCCGCCTATGGCCACCTTCTCCCACAAGGGGAGAAGGGAAGAGGGTCCCCCAGCCGCGCCCCGGAGTTAGAATTTCTCTTAGCGGGCGCAGCATTGGGCTGACGCAGACGTTATTTGCTACTGGCAGGCGTTTTGCTTGGCAAAGCAAGCCTCGATTGGCTATACGGCCAGTCAGGTAGGCTGTCGCAAACTGTGGCACAGTTTAGTGATCCCGAATCGGCGGGAACTGGCGAGCGGCGACGCCGAATGATTAAAATTGTTGTTTTTGACGAGTTTTGCGCCAGCGGCCGGCCGCACCGGTGCGCTGGCTTCGTGGGGAGGGACTGAAACACATGCGGAGCGCGTCGGGAGGCCCCCGCATCCTGTTGAGACGACTCCGCGAGACCATGGCGGAGCAAGTCTCCGCCCAGGAGCGGCTCGACAAGATCGTGGTGCTGATCGCGGCCAACATGGTGGCCGAGGTCTGCTCCTGCTACGTGCTGCGCATCGACAACACCCTCGAACTCTATGCCACCGAAGGTCTGAACCGCGACGCCGTCCACCGCACCGTGATGAGCGCGCATGAAGGCCTGGTCGGCCTCGTCGCCAGCGAGGCGACGCCGCTCAATCTGTCCGACGCGCAAAGCCATCCCGCCTTCGCCTACCGCCCGGAGACCGGCGAAGAGGCCTACCACTCGTTCCTCGGCGTGCCCATCTTGCGCGCCGGCAACACGCTCGGCGTGCTCGTGGTGCAGAACCGCGCCAAGCGCACCTATGTCGAGGAAGAGGTCGAGGCGCTGCAGACCACCGCCATGGTGCTGGCGGAGATGATCGCCTCCGGCGAGCTTGCCGCGCTGGCGCAGCCCGGCGCCGAGCCGGCCGCGCGGCACTCGCTGCACAAGACCGGCGCGGTGCTCTCCGACGGCATCGCGCTCGGCCATGTCGTGCTGCACGAGCCGCGCGTCGTCATCACCAATTACATCGCCGAGGACCTGCCGAAGGAGATCAAGCGGCTCGACACTGCGCTCGCCAATTTGCGCGCCGATCTCGACCGCATGCTGGAGCGCGGCGATGTCGCCGACGGCGGCGAGCACCGCGAGGTGCTGGAAGCCTACCGCATGTTCGCCAACGACCAGGGCTGGTCGCACAAGCTGCATGAGGCGGTCGCCACCGGCCTCACCGCGGAAGCCGCCGTCGAACGCGTGCAGTCCGACACCCGCGCGCGCATGCTGCGCTCGACCGATCCCTATCTGCGCGACCGCCTCCACGACCTCGAGGATCTCGGCCATCGCCTGATGCGGCAGCTGGTCGGCCAGGACCATGCGCCGTCGCGCGAGCAGCTGCCCGACAACGCCATCCTGATCGCCCGCGCGATGGGTCCCGCGGCCCTGCTCGACTATGACCGCAAGCGGCTGCGCGGCCTGGTGCTGGAGGAAGGCACCGCGAACTCCCACGTCTCGATCGTGGCGCGCGCGCTCGGCATTCCCGCGGTCGGCGAGGTGCCGAACGCGCCCGGCATCGCCGATCCGGGCGATGCCATCATCGTCGACGGCATTTCCGGCGAGATCTATGTCCGCCCCTCGACCGAGATCGAATCCGCCTATGCCGAGCGCGTCCGGTTCCGGGCGCGGCGGCAGGCGCATATTCCGGCGCTGCGCGACAAGGCCTGCGTGACCAAGGACGGCCAGCCGATCGAGCTTCTGATCAATGCCGGCCTGACCATCGACCTGCCGCATATCGACGACACCGGCAGCGCCGGCATCGGCCTGTTCCGCACCGAATTGCAGTTCATGGTGAGCCCGAACCTGCCGCGCTCCAGCGACCAGCTCGCGCTGTACCGCACCGTGCTCGACGCCGCGGGCTCCAAGCCCGTCACCTTCCGCACGCTCGACATCGGCGGCGACAAGGCGCTGCCCTATATGGAGACCGTGATCGAGGAAAATCCCGCGCTCGGCTGGCGCGCTATCCGGCTCGGCCTCGACCGTCCCGGCCTGCTGCGCGGCCAGATCCGCGCGCTGCTGCGCGCCGGCGGCGGCCGCGCGCTGAAGATCATGTTCCCGATGATCTCCGACATCGCCGAGTTCGACCAGGCCAAGGCGATCGTCGAGCGCGAATTGACCTATCTGCGCCAGCACGGCCATTCGTTGCCCGAGCGGATCGATATCGGCACCATGGTCGAGGTGCCGGCGCTGCTCTACCAGCTCGACGAACTCCTGAAGAAGGTCGACTTCGTCTCGGTCGGCTCCAACGACCTGTTCCAGTTCCTGTTTGCGGTCGACCGCGGCAATGCCAAGGTCTCCGAACGCTTCGACATTTTGTCGGCGCCGATCCTGCGCGCGCTGCGCGATATCGTGCGCAAGGCCAAGGCGGCGAAGAAGGCCGCCTCGCTGTGCGGCGAGATGGCGTCGAAACCGATCGGCGCGCTGGCGCTGATCGCCATCGGTTACCGTTCGCTTTCATTGTCGGCAACTGCGCACGGCCCGGTCAAGGCGTTGATCCTCGACCTCGATGCCAAGAAGGCCGAGGCGATGATCAATCCGCTGCTGGACGCGCCGGTCGGCAGCGTCTCGATCCGCGCGGCGCTGACGAAGTTTGCGGAAACCGAGGGGCTGGCCTTGTAGCGACGCTGCCGTCGCCGCTGCCGCCCTTCCGTACCTTCCGCAATCGAGATACCGCCATGCTACCCGAAGCCAAACTCGACGTCCTGCTCGCCCATCATGCCTCGCTCGAGGCCGAGCTGCTCGGCGAGGTCAAGTCCGAGCGCTATGTGCAGATCACGCGCGAGCTCGCCGAGCTCAATCCGCTGATCGACGCAGTGAAGCTCTATCGCTCCGCCCGATCGGAGCTCGCCGATACCGAGGCGATGCTGGCGGATGCAGGGACCGATCCCGAGATGCGCAGCATGGCGGAAGCCGAGCTGGAAACGCTGCAGGCGCGGCTCGGCGAGCTCGAGCAGCAGATCCGGATCGCGCTGTTGCCGAAGGACGCGATGGACGACCGCAACGTGATGCTGGAAATCCGCGCCGGCACCGGCGGCGACGAGGCCTCGCTGTTCGCCGGCGACCTGTTCCGGATGTATGAGCGCTTCGCGTCCTTGCAGGGCTGGAAGGTCGAAGTGATCTCGGCGAGCGAAGGCACCGTCGGCGGCTACAAGGAAATCATCGCCGAGGTGCAGGGCCGCGGCGCGTTCGCCAAGCTGAAATTCGAATCCGGCGTGCACCGCGTGCAGCGCGTGCCCGACACCGAGACGCAGGGCCGCATCCACACCTCGGCCGCCACGGTCGCCGTGCTGCCGGAGGTCGAGGACGTCGATGTCGATATCAAGGACACCGACTTGAGGATCGAGACCATGCGCGCGGGCGGCGCCGGCGGCCAGCACGTCAACAAGACCGAATCGGCGATCCGCATCACCCATCTGCCGACCGGCATCGTCGTGATGATGCAGGACAGCCGCTCGCAGCACAAGAACCGGGCGTCGGCGATGAACATCCTGCGCTCGCGCATCTACGATGCCGAGCGCCAGCGCGTCGATGCGGCGCGCTCCGCCGACCGCAAGGAGAAGGTCGGCTCCGGCGACCGCTCCGAGCGCATCCGCACCTATAATTTCCCGCAAGGGCGAGTCACCGACCACCGCATCAACCTGACGCTCTACAAGCTGCCGCAGGTGATCGCGGGCGAAGCGCTCGGCGAATTGATCGACGCGCTGACCACCGAGCACCAGGCGGCACAGCTCGCCGCGCAGGGCGCCGCGGCCTGACGCGCGCCGCCGCTTGCGCCGGCGGATGCATCACTCATTCGCCGGAAGAAGGCGAGGACTTCAGCAAGCGGCGCAACGCCGGGCTCGCGACGCGGCGCAGCTCCTCGATGTTCTTCTTCGAGACCGCCTGGAGCTTCTGCTCTCCCTTTGCCGTCAGCTTGAGCTGAACCCGCCTCGCGTCGTCGGGATCGGCAAGCCGGCTGACCAGCCCGAGCTTTGCCATGCGGTTCATCAGCTCGACGGCGGAGTGATGCCGTATCAGCAGGAACCGGGCGATGTCACCGACGGTCGGCGGACCGGGGTCGACGAAACCCTTGATGCCGAGCAGCGCCTGGTGCTGTCGCGGCGTCATTCCGGCCTTCCGGGCGCCCTCCTCGCTGAATGCAAGAAACCGGCGCAGCTCGTAGCGAAACTGCGCAAGCGCCCGGTAGTCCACCGTCGCGGCCGCCCCCTTGCGTTTGGTTGCTCCGGCTGGTGCTCGTCGTTGCTTTGGTTGCGGCATTCAGTCGTCCTGCTGCTGGCTCGTTCCGCCGGACGGCAGACGCCGTGCAACGCTATCAAGCCCGCGCCGAACGCACCATACTACCGGTCGCCCTTCCACTCATGTTTCAACGGTTTGACGATCGAGCGGCAGGGCCGGCAAGCTCAGGGCTGCGGCCAGTGATCGTAGGTCGAGCTCAATATTTTCAGCAGCACGATCTGGAAGGCGACCGGAATCCGCGGGCTCCTGCGGCGAATGGATTTCTCCAGCGCCTCGGTGATCTCGCTCTTGGTGAGATGCCCGGCCGAGGCACGCGCGACCAGATCGCCCCAGACCTCCGACAACGACTTGCCGGTGTGATGCGGAGACGGGATCGTTATTCCGCGCGTCTCGGCCCAAGCGATGATCTCGCGCATGGTTTGCCGTCCGCAATTTCGCGCCGTCGCGAGATGGCGCGCGGTGAGCAGCCGCAGCAGATCGTCCGGCGGCGTCCAGCCCAGCTTCGGCGGCACTTCGTCGAGCAGCTCGACCGCCAGCTCCTTCAGGACGTTGATCGCGCGGATGCTCAGGCTGCCCGATTGCCCGGCGCCACCGTGCTCGGTCACGGCGTGCTCTCCGGCATTTCCGGTGCGACTTGAAGGCTCCTGGATCATCGCCCCCTCACTTACAGGACCCGCACCCGGTCGGTAAACCCTCGATACATCGTAGAGCGATATTATTTCTATCGTAGGCCGATATGATTCGACGAAAGGTGACATTGACTAAATATGCCGGTGGGGAATTGTAGCCGTGACAGGCTGCTCCATCGCAGCCGGCGCATCGTGCCGCCGATCGATCCGATCCGGCGACGAGTGAGCATGCGCGCCAACAATCAATATAATTGGAGGATACTGAGCGATGAGCACCAAGGATTTTCGGCCGGGCAGAACCCCGAACGTTTCGCGCCGCACTTTGCTGCAAGCCGGCGCGGGCCTGATCGGCGGCAGCGTGCTGCCGGCCTCGATCGCATCGCGGGCCTTCGCCGAGGACCACCCGGCGATCGGAACCTATCCCGCGGGCACGTCGGGCTCTTCGGCGTTCATCGGCATCGCGGTCCCGCGCACCGGCACCTATGCGGTGCAGGGCGAGGATGAGCTCAAGGGCTATCAGCTCGCGATCGAGCACATCAACAGCGGCCACGAGCTGATCAAGAAGATCTCGCCGAAGACCAGCAAGGGCGTGCTCGGCAAGGAGCTGAAGTTCGGCGTCGCGGATTCCGCGGCGAAGCCGAACGAGGCCGTGCAGGCGCAGCAGCGCTTCATCTCCGAGAACAAGGCGGTGATGATCACCGGCGGCACGTCGAGCGCGGTCGCTGTGGCGCTGAACAAGCTGGCGCAGCGCGAGAAGGTGATCTTCGTCTGCGGCATTTCCGGCTCCAACGACACCACCGGCAAGGATTGCGTGCGCTACGGCTTCCGCCAGAACTTCTTCGGCCAGACCGCCGCGGCGGCGATCTCGCCGGTGCTGATCAAGCAGTTCGGCAAGAACAAGAAGGCCGCCTACCTCACGCCCGACTACACCTACGGCCACACCGTCACCAAGTCGATGCAGGACTACCTCGCCCAGGCGGGCTGGACCACCGTCACCAACCAGGTCTCGCCGCTCGGCGCGCCGGACTATTCGTCCTATCTGCTCAACGTCGCGAATTCCGGCGCCGACGTGCTGATCAACGTCAACTGGGGTCACGATGCCGTGCTGTCGACGCAGCAGGCCAAGCAGTTCGGCGTGCTCGACAAGATGAAGCTCGTGGTGCCCTACCAGGTGCCGTTCATCGCCCGCGAGACCGGCGGCCTGATGCAGGGTGTCTACGCAGCGACCGACTATTGGTGGACCATCGAGGACAAATATCCGCTGGCTAAGATGTTCAACGAGGCCTTCGAGAAGAAGTACGGATACAAGCCGGAATGGGGCGCAGAGAACGCCTATGTCAGCTTCGCGCACTGGGCCCGCATGGTCGAGGAAGCCGGCAGCTTCTATCCGCCCGACGTCATCAAGGCCTACGAGAAGGGCGAGACGCTGCCTTCGCTGGTCGGCGACGTCCACTATCGCCCCGAGGATCACCAGTGCGTCCGCCCCGTCGTCATCGTCCGCGGCAAGATGGAAAAGGAGATGAAGAACAAGGAGGACTATTACGAGGTGGTCGAGATCGTCCCCGGCGACGGCTTGATGCAGAAGCCGGATGCGTTCGGCTGCCATCTCGGCGACTACACCTGATTAACGTGGGAAGACTCGGCGCCGTGGGCGGGGCGACCCGGCCCGCGGCGCCGCTTTTCTCGGAACGCATCCTCCATCGACCGGGCCAGGTATACGGCTGAGTGAACGCGCACCATGATCAACTGGCCAAATTTCGTCTCGCAACTTTTCAACGGACTGGCGCTCGGCGCGCTGCTGGCGCTGATCAGCTCCGGATTGACGATCATCTACGGCACGCTCGGAGTGCTCAACCTCGCCCACGGCGCCATGTTCATGATCGGCGGCTACGCCGGATATGTGGCCTATTCCTACACCGGCTCGTTCATTCTCGCCGTGATCGCAGGCTCGCTGTTCGTGATGGTGCTCGGGATTGCGATGGAGCGGATCATTATCCGCCACTTCTACCATCGCCCGCATGAGGACCAGCTGCTGGTCACGTTCGGCCTCGGCATCTGCTTCGTCGAGATCGTGCGGCTGATCTTCACCAGCCAGTCGCAGGTGGTGCCGCCGCCGGCGCTGCTGCAGGGCATCACCTCGCTCGGCTTCCTGTTCTACCCGACCTACCGGCTCGCCGTGGTCGGCATCGTCGCGGTCGCGCTCGGCGCGCTGTTCCTGATCCTGTACCGCACCCGGCTCGGCATGATCGTGCGCGCCGGCATCGAGGATTCGGTGATGGTCGATTCGCTCGGCATCAACGTCTACCGCGTCTTCATGATCGTGTTCGGCATCGGCGCGATGGCCGCAGGCTTCGCCGGCATCATCAACGCGCCGGTGGTGTCGCTGACGCCGGGTGTCGGCGACGACATCCTGGTCGAGACCTTCGTGGTGGTGGTGATCGGCGGCGTCGGCTCGTTTCCCGGCGCCATCCTCGGCGGGCTGATCGCCGGCGAGATCATCAGCATCACCTCGATGTTCAACCCCGGTTACGCCTACGTCATGCTGTTCGCGGCGATGACGCTCGTGCTGGTGCTCAGACCGCATGGCCTGCTCGGCACGCAGGGCCGCGAATGACGACGGATATCTAGATGCTTAAACAGCGCCCATACCTGATCGAATTCCTGACGGCCGCCGGCCTGATCGTCGCGCCCTTCGTGCTGCCGTGGCTCGGCTTCGCGCCCAACACGGTGAACCGGATCCTTGTCTGGGGCCTGTTCGGCCTCGGCTTCGACATCCTGTTCGGTTTCACCGGCCTGCTGTCGTTCGGCCAGTCGGCCTTTTACGGAACCGGGGGCTTTGTCGCCGCCTATCTGCTGACGCGCGCCGGCTTTCCCTACGTCGTGCTCGCGCTCGTCATCGGCATGATCGCGGCCGCCGCCACCGGCTATCTGATCGGCCTGATCGCACTGCGCCGCACCGGCATCTATTTCGCGATGATCACGGTGGCGATCGCCGAGGTGTTCTTCTTCGTCGAGTTCAATCCGCTGTCGGACTTCACCGGCGGCGAGAACGGGCTGCCGGGCGTGCCTACCCCGAGCTTCAATCTCGGCTTCACCACGCTGCACTTCACCACCGGCTGGTCGCTCTACCAGTTCCTGGCGCTGTGCTACTTCATCGGCGTCGTGATCGCGCTGCGCATCGTGCGCTCGCCGGTCGGCGCCGTGTTCAGCGCGATCCGCGACAATCCGCTGCGCGCCACCGCAGTCGGCCACAACATCCACGGCTACAAGCTCACCGCCTTCGTGATCGCCGCCGCCTATGCCGGCTTTGCCGGCGGGCTGCTCGGCGTGCTGCAGGCCTTCATGCCACCCGACGCGTTCACCTTCGATACGTCGGGCCAGCTCGTGATGCAGACCGCGATCGGCGGCCGCGGCACGCTGTTCGGGCCGCTGGTCGGCGCCGCGGTGTGGCTGTCGCTGCAGGACTTCCTGCAGGCGGCGCTCGGGCTCGGCGCGGCCTGGAAGCTCGTGCTCGGCATCGTGTTCGTGCTGCTGGTGTGCTTCCTGCGCCGCGGCATCATCGGCGGCCTCGCCGACCTGTACCGCCTCCTGACCGGACAGCGCGGCGCCAAGGAGCCGGAGGAGAGTGCACCCGAGGTCGTCGTCGTGGCAAGCGAGCGGCACGCCGCAGCGCCCGTCGCGCCGAAGCCGGTGGCGGCTCGCGCCGGCGGCAATCCGTCCGGCCCGATCCTCCAGGCCCGCGGCCTGACCAAGCGCTATGGCGGCCTGCTCGCCAACAGCGACATCGACTTCACCGTCAATCACGGTGAGCTGCGCGGCATCATCGGCCCGAACGGCGCCGGCAAGTCGACCTTCTTCAAGATGCTGACCTGCGAGGTGCACCCGACCTCGGGCACCATCCTGTTCGAGGGTCGCGACATCACGGGCATGAACGTCACCGACGTCTGTCAGCTCGGCCTGACCAAGAGCTACCAGGTCAACCAGCTGTTCGCCGGGCTGACAGTGCGCGAGAATCTGGTGATCGCGGCGCTGTCGGCGCTGCGCGGCAAGTTCAAGCTCGACCTGTTCCGCAGCATCGACAGCATCCCCGGCCTGACCGAGCGCGTGCAGCAGACGCTCGAGCTGGTCAATCTGACATCGAGGCCCGATACGCCGGTGTCCGAGCTCGCCTATGGCGAGAAGCGGCGGCTGGAGATCGGGCTGGCGCTGGCGACGTCGCCGAGCCTGTTGCTGCTGGACGAGCCGCTCGCCGGCATGAGCCCGCGCGAACGCGTCGAGACCGTCAAGCTGCTGAAGTCGATCAGCCAGGGCCGCACCATGATCATCATCGATCACGACATGGATGCGCTGTTCGAGCTCGCCGAGCGCGTCACCGTGCTGCAGGAGGGCCGCGTGCTGGTCGAGGGAACGCCGGAAGAGATCAAGACCAATTCGACCGTCCAGGAGGCTTATCTTGGCGGCGTGCATGGAGTGCTCGCCGCATGAGCTTGCTCGAGGTCAACGGACTGAACAGCTACTACGGGGATTCTCACATCCTGTTCGACGTCTCGATGCGCGTCGAGCGCAACGAAGTGGTCGCGCTGCTCGGGCGCAACGGCGCCGGCAAGAGCACGACGCTGAAGAGCCTGATGGGCGTCGTGACCCCGCGCCGCGGCTCGGTGATGTTCGACGGCGTCGAGATCTCCGGCCGGAAGAGCCACAAGATCGCGCAGGCCGGCATGCAGCTGGTCCATGAGGAGCGCCGCATCTTCGGCAGCCTGAGCGTCGAGGAGAACCTCGTGATCGCCGGCCTGACCGCCTCGCAGCGCTGGCCGCTCGACCGCATCTACGAGATGTTCCCGCGGCTGCGCGAGCGGCGCGGCAATCGCGGCACCGACCTGTCGGGCGGCGAGCAGCAGATGCTGGCGATCGCGCGCGCTTTGGTGCGCGATCCCAAGATCATCCTGCTCGACGAGCCATTCGAGGGACTGGCGCCGGTGATCGTGCGCGACCTGATGAAGGCGTGCCGCGATCTGGCCGAGGCCGGACAGACCATCGTGCTGGTGGAGCAGAACCTCGCCGCGACGCTCGCGCTGGCGCAGCGCATCTACATCATCAACAACGGACACATCGTCCATGAAGGGCCGGCGCAGGAGATCAAGGCGCAGCCCGATGTCCTGCAGCGCTATCTCGGGGTTTAGGGCGCGTCACTTTCTCCGCCGTCATTGCGAGCCAACGGGTCGCGCGAACGCGCGCCCGATGACAGGCTCCGCGAAGCAATCCATCGGTCCGCATGCGCGGATGGATGGATTGCTTCGTCGCTACAGCGCAAAATTGCTTTGCAAATTTTGTCGCGAGCTCCTCGCAATGACGAACTCGATATTGCGCATGGCCTCTCGGGATAGGGATTACGGCATTCCCGCGTCGGACCGGGCCACCCGCTCACCCACCCAGCGCCGCGATCATCCGCCTGGCGTGATCGGCGAGCACATCCATCTCCGCCTTGACGGTCTGCGCCGGCAGCAGCGCGACGCCGGCCTTCACCGGCATCACATGCATGTGCAGGTGAAACACCACCTGGCCGCTGGCGGGCTCGCTGAACTGCTGGATGATGATGCCGTCGGCCGCAAACGCCTTCATCGCGGCGACGGCGATGCGCTTGGCCGACCGCGCCACCGCGGCGAGGTCGTCTTCGGCGATGTCGAGGATGCCGCGCGCGGGTGCCTTCGGAATCACCAGGGTATGTCCCGGCGATCGCGGCATGATGTCGAGAAAGGCAAAGGTCCGATCGGTCTCGTAGACCTTGAAGCTCGGGACCTCGCCGCGCAGGATCCTGGCGAAGATGTTCTGGTCGTCATAGCCCGTCATGGTCGCGCGTTCCGGATCGCTAGGTTCAGATTCTGACCGTGCGCGCCGGCCGCACGGGGCGCAAGTGATATCGACGCCGCATCGACCATCGGCTAACAACGCGCCATGAGCGAACCCGCAGGACATGGCCAGACTGTCGAGAGCATCAGGCGCAGCCTCGCCGCGCGCCTCAAGGCGGCCGGCAGCGACGCCGCCGAGCTCGATGCGCGACTGCTGGTCGGCGCCGCGCTGGGGCTCGATCTGACCGGCATGGTCACCGGCGCGAAGCGCGCGCTGACGAAGGACGAGGCGGATCACCTCGAGCGCCTGACACAGCGCCGCCTCGCCGGCGAACCGGTGGCGCGCATCCTCGGCGTCAAGGAGTTCTGGGGACTGCCGCTGCACCTGTCCGCCGCGACGCTGGTGCCGCGCCCGGACACCGAGACGGTGGTCGAGCGCGCACTCGAACTGCTGCGCGCCGACGGGGTGGCCGAGCGCGCCTTGCGGATCGCCGATCTCGGCACCGGTTCTGGCGCGATCCTGCTGGCGCTGCTCTCGGAACTGCCGAACGCGCATGGCTTCGCCACCGACATCTCGACGGAGGCGCTGCAGACCGCGAGCCGCAACGCCACCGCGCTCGGATTCGCCGATCGCACGACATGGATCGAGTGCGACTACGGCCGCGGGCTCGTCGGCGCGTTCGAGCTGATCGTGTCCAACCCGCCGTATATCCCCTCGGCCGACGTCGCCGGACTCGACATCGAGGTGCGCGCGCATGATCCGCGCGCGGCGCTCGACGGCGGTGCCGACGGGCTCGACGCCTACCGCGCGCTGATTTCGCAATCTGCGGGTCTTTTGACCTCAGGAGGATTTCTGGTTGTGGAAGTCGGGCAGGGTCAGAGCGGCGACGTTGAAGCGCTGATGACGGCATCCGCCTTATCCCCAACGGGGCCGCCAAAGGCCGATCTGGGGGGCATCCCGAGGGCCGTTTCCGCCCGCCGGCTGCCCCGATAAAGTCCTATTGGAACGAAAAAAAACCTCTTGGATTATCCCCCGGGAACGACTACGTTCCGGGCACAACATCGGTGCTGGCCCCGTAATCCGTTACGGGTGATGACCAGGGTTCAGCAGAGCCCGCCGATCGAAAGGTTCCAGGAACGCAGGTCATATAGAGCGCAATAGCCGAAGCTGTGCTGCTCTCGACCGCCAAGCGAACGAAAGCCTGTTATTGCGCTTGAAGACTTACGCACGAGAACTGAGCCTGTCTCAACGGGCGGAATGATTTGGTCGCTGGCGCGATTGCCGGCGGTTGGGGAACGCGTCTTTGCTGCACGCGACTTTGCTGAACGAGATGGTCGGCGACATCGAAACCACTTCGAACGGTATTGCGATTCCGTGTGCCTAGGCGCGCGCCGAATCGGACTTCTGAGAAATCGGACTGCTGAGAAATCGGACTGCTGAGAAATCGGACTGCTGAGAAATCGGACTGCTGAGAAATCGGACTGTGGACTGCAATAACTTCAGGGCTGGAATAAAAGGCGACAGATGAGAAACGGTCAGAACAACAAGCGGATGCGCAACCGGAATAACAACAACAATAACAACAACAATAACCGGCGCGGCCAGAATCCCCTGACACGGGTGTACGAATCGAACGGACCTGACATCAAGATCCGCGGCACGGCCTCCCACGTGGCCGAGAAATACGTTCAGCTTGCGCGCGATGCGCGCTCCTCCGGCGATCCGGTGGCAGCTGAGAACTACTACCAGCACGCTGAGCACTACTACCGGATCATCGCGGCCGCACAGGAGCAGTTCCGGCAGAATCAGCAGCCGCCGCGCCCCGACGCCGAGGTCACCCCGACCGAAGACGGCGACGACGACAGCGACGGCTATTCGAGCTTCGGCCAGGAGCCGGGCTTCGTGCCGCAGCAGCAGCAACCTTTCATGCGCGACAACGGCCAGCAGCCGTACCAGCGCGAGCAGCAGCAGCCGCGCGAGCATCGCGAGCGCGACCAGCAGCCGCGTGAGCATCAACCGCGTGAACATCGTGAGCGCGAGCATCGTCCGCAGCCGCAATACCAGCCTCAACCGCAGAACCAGCCGCAGCCCGCGATGGCCGATGCCGGCGGCGTCGATCGCCTGCCCTCGTTCATCACCGGCGGCGCGCAGCCGCAGGTCAACGGCGCCTATGAAGGCAATAATGGCGGCGCAGAACGCGGCGAACGGAGCGAGCGCTTTCCGCGCCGCCGCCGCCGTCCGCATGGCCCGCGCCCCGACATGGCGGCGCAGCCCGCGCCGAGCGACGACTTCAATCCGGGCAACGAGTAATCCTGAAAATCTGTCACCCTCCCTTCACGGGGAGGGTGAATTGTCCGCGTCACGCCTCGGGTCGTGTTACGACTCTGCGTGAGTCGATTTGCGCGTCGCCGTCGAGGACGGCACCAGCACCGGACGCAATGACGGGATCAGCTGCGTGCGCTCGCGACGCGCGGGAATCGCCCGATAGACCTGCTTGGTCGCCTCCACGATGTGCACGCCGGCGAACGGCATCGACAGCGCCGCGCCGACCCGCTCCCACGCCATCGCCGAGCGCAGGAACCAGCTGCCCTGCACCGGCGGCATGAACAACGCCTCGCCCCACGACGACGGCGTGAACCAGGTCTGCCGCAACAGCTGCGTGATCTGCGCCCGCGAATAGGGCCGGCCATGGCCGAACGGCGTGGCGTCGGTGCGCGTCCAGACGCCGCGGCGATTCGGGATGATCGCGATCAGCCGCCCCGAGGGCGAGAGCACCCGCCACACCTCGCGCAGCAGCCGCTCCGGGTCATCGGACATCTCCAGCGCGTGCACCAGCAGCACGCGGTCGACCGCGGCATCCGGCAGCGGCATCGAGAATTCGTCGATCAGGGTGGCCAGCGCCGGCCGGCCGGTCGGCCATTTCAGCACGCCCTGGGCCGCCGGCATGAAGGCAATGCAGCGTTCGCAGGACTCACGGAACAGACCGAGATAGGGGGTCGGATAGCCGAGGCCGAGCACGCGCTGGCCTTCCGCATTCGGCCACCGCGCGCGGATACCCCGGTTGATCAGCTGCCGCGCCACGATGCCGAGGCGCTGCGAATAGAAGTCGCGCAGGTCGATGACGTCCATGGTTTAGCCTAACACGCCCCCTGCTGCCCAGGTGCGCCGAAAATTGCATTGCCGCCGGAGCGTTAACGCCATATTTCACCCCTATATTGGGCGCGTTAAAAGCATGACCCGGGAAAGTCGATACCGGTCTTTCGAATACATCATGCTTTGAAAATGTCCGTCCCGTTTGTTCGTGGAGATATCATGACCGCCGAAATTCGCACCTTCAGCTGCCTCACCGACAATTTCGGGTATTTGATCCACGATCCCGCGACCAAGGCGACCGCGTCGATCGACGCGCCGGAAGCCGGCCCGATCATCAAGGCGCTGGAGCGCGAAGGCTGGACGCTGACGGATATCCTGATCACCCATCACCACGGCGACCATGTCGGCGGCGTCGCCGAGCTGAAGCAGAAATACGGCTGCCGCGTCGTCGCCCCGCACGACCAGTCGGCCAAGATCGCCAATGTCGATCTGCGCGCCGCCAATGCCGATGTCATCAAGGTCGGCAGCCTGCTCGCACGCGTGGTCGAGACGCCCGGCCATACGCTCGATCACATCTCCTATGTGTTCGACGGCGAGAAGGCGGTGTTTGCCGCCGATACGCTGTTCTCGATCGGCTGCGGCCGGGTGTTCGAGGGCACCTACCCCATGATGTGGGATTCGCTGCTGAAGCTGCGCTCGCTGCCGGACGATTTCCGTCTCTATTGCGGCCATGAATATACCGCTGCGAATGTGAAATTCGCGCTCACCATCGAGCCCGACAATCCGGCCCTGCAGGCGCGCGCAGCAGAGGTCACAAAACTGCGCGCCGAGAACAAGCCGACGATTCCGGTGCTGCTCGGCGACGAGAAGAAGGCCAACGTGTTCCTGCGCGCCGACGAGCCCGCGGTGGCGGCGAAGCTGCACATGAAGGGCGCCGACCCGGCGCTGGTGTTCGGCGAGCTCCGCGAGCGCAAGAACAAGTCGTGATGGCCGACCTCTCGGCTGCCGACATCATCGCGCAGCTCGCGCTGCAGCCGCATCCCGAAGGCGGACATTATCGCGAGACGTTTCGCGACGCGCGCTGCGACGCCAATGGCCGCGCGCACTCGACCGCGATCTATTTCCTGCTGGCGCGCGGCGAGCGCTCGCATTGGCATCGCATCGATGCGGTCGAGATGTGGCACTATTACGCCGGCGCGCCGCTGACGCTGCGGATTGCGGAGGACGGCGGCCCACATTCGATCACGCTCGGGCCGGATGTGGCGCGCGGCGAGCAGCCGCAGGCGATCGTGCCGGCAGACGCATGGCAGGCCGCCGAAAGCAACGGCGACTGGACGCTGGTCGGCTGCACCGTCGCGCCGGGATTCGAGTTCACGAGATTCGAGCTCGCGCCAAAGGACTGGGAGCCCGCTTCGTAAGAGCTTCTTCCCGTCATCCCCGCGCAAAGGCTTTGCCTTTGTCGCTGGAGGTGCGAGCCTTGCGGCGCAATTGCGCCGCTGGGCGAGCCTCGAAGGATGAATCGGCCACAGGCGGGCCGTCGACCCTTCGAGACGGCCGCGTTGCGGCCTCCTCAGGGTGACGGTGAAGCAGTAGCAACAACCTTCTTCGTAGGTGGGTGGAGCGCAGCGAAACCTATCATCTTGCCGCGTGGATAGGAGTTGATGGATTTCGCTTCGCTTTACCCATGCTACGTTCTTTTTCTTAGCACCATGTCCTTGGCCGCGATCAACCCGCCGCCGGCGATCAGGATTGCGGCGATCGCGATGTTGGCGCTGGGTTTGGCAAACCCCGCTGCTATCAAGAACGCGGTCGAGAGCAGCGGCGTGGCGTAGGAGGCGGCACCGAGCACGCGGATGTCGCCGCGCTTCATGCCGATATCCCAGGCGAAGAACGCGGCCCCCACCGGGCCGATGCCGAGCGCGACGACGGCGAGCCATTGCAGCGGCGTCGCGGGCCACACCGTCGTCTCCACCATCATGTGCACCAGCGCCGCAAGCACGGCGGTTGCGAGGCAGAAGCCGGCCACCGCATCGGTCGGCACCGCCTTGAGCCGGCGCGACATCACCGAATAGGACGCCCAGACGAACGCCGCGACGAAGGCGGCCGCGAAGCCTGGAATCTGCTCTTTTGTGAAGGCGCCGGTGTTGCCGGCGAACAGCAGCACGGTGCCGGCAAGGCCCAGCAGCGCGCCGACGATGTGATGGATCGCCAACCGCTCGCCGGGCAGCAGCGACGAGAACAGCACGATCAACAGCGGCCAGAGATAATTGAGCAGGCCGGCCTCGGCCGGCGGGGCGAAGCGCAGCGCCAGGAAATACAGCGCGTGATAGCCGAACAGCCCGCCGACGCCGACGACCCAGGCGACCAGCGGTTGCTTCAACGCGCCGAAGGCCGATGGACGCAACAGGAAGCTCGCGAACGCGACCGCGGCGCCGATCGCAAAGGTCATGGCCGCGAGCTGGAACGCCGGGATAGCCCCGGTCGCAACCGTCATGACCGACAGCAGCGACCACATCAGGATGGCGGTCAGTCCGACAAGGGTCGCAGTTCGGGTCGTCATCTCAATTCAATCCGTCGTGGCCGGGCATGACTGTCCAAAGGATGGCGGTCTGCAGCCGCTCGCCGATGTCCCGGCCAGCCACGTCTTCCTTCGCGTGTGGTGCGTTGTAAAGACGAAAATGCCCGGCACAAGGCCGGGCATTCGCTAGTCGATTGTGCGCGCCTGCGACGCGACGACGCTGCTCGCGTCAGGCGTGATACTGGCCGCCGTTCACGGTCAGCGTCGAGCCGGTGATGAAGCCGGCATCGTCGGCGGCGAGGAACACCACCGCCCGCGCGATCTCTTCGGGTTCGCCGAGCCGGGCGACCGGAATCTGCGGGATCACGTTCTTCTCGAGCACGTCCTTCGGCACCGCCTGCACCATCTCGGTGTTGATATAGCCGGGGCAGATCACGTTCACGGTGATGCCGCCCTTGGCGTTCTCCAGCGCCAGCGCCTTGGTGAAGCCGATGTCGCCGGCCTTGGCCGCCGAGTAGTTGACCTGGCCGAACTGGCCCTTCTGGCCGTTGATGGAGGAGATCGAGATGACGCGGCCGAACTTGCGGGCGCGCATGCCCTCGATCACCTGGCGCGTCATGTTGAACAGCGAGCCGAGGTTGGTGTTGATCACGGCATTCCACTGCTCGACCGTCATCTTGTGGAACGCGGTATCCTTGGTGATGCCGGCATTGTTGACGAGCACGTCGACCGGGCCGAGATCGGCCTCGACCTGCTTGACGCCGGCCGCGCAGGCGTCGAACGACGCGACGTCCCACTTGTAGACCGGAATCCCGCTCTCCGCCTTGAACTTCTCCGCCGCGGCGTCATTGCCGGCGTAGCTCGCCGCCACCTTGTAGCCCGCCGCTTTCAGCGCCTTGCTGATCGCAGCTCCAATACCGCGCGTTCCGCCCGTCACCAATGCAACACGTGCCATGTCCGTTTCCTCCTTGGCCGTCTTTTATAACCGGATAACTCCGGCCTACGCACTCACTCAACAAAGCGCGATGAGATTAGGCTGAATCGTCATCGCGCCTTAGCTCCCCTTTTTTGAGCATAATCTTTCGGAAAACCGCTTCACACTTTTCCGGATCATGCTCTCGAAACAAAAATGCCCGGCGCAAAGCCGGGCATCTTATTTATCAGCTCGCTTCGCGGTTGACAGATGATCTTTTCATCACCTAACCGGCCTCGCTGCCTTTTGTTCAGTCGCGTGCAACGCACATAGCGATGCCCATGCCGCCGCCGATGCACAGCGTCGCGAGGCCCTTCTTGGCATCGCGCTTCTGCATCTCGTGCAGCAGCGTCACCAGCACGCGCGCACCCGACGCGCCGACCGGATGGCCGATCGCGATCGCGCCGCCATTGACGTTGACCTTGGCCGGATCCCAGCCGAGGTCCTTGTTCACCGCGCAGGCCTGCGCGGCGAACGCCTCGTTGGCCTCGATCAGATCGAGGTCGGCGATGTTCCAGCCGGCCTTCTTCAGCGCTGCGCGCGAGGCGGGGATCGGGCCGGTGCCCATGATCTTGGGGTCGACGCCGGCCTGGCCCCACGACACGATGCGGGCCAGCACCTTCTTGCCCTGCTTGGCGGCTTCCTTGGCGGTCATCAGCACGACGGCGGCGGCGCCGTCATTGATGCCCGAGGCGTTGCCGGCGGTCACGGTACCGTCCTTTTCGAACGCCGCGCGGAGCTTGGCCATCGCGTCGAGCGTGGCGCCGTGGCGCGGATACTCGTCGGTGTCGACCACGATATCGCCCTTGCGGGACTTGATGGTGACCGGGACGATCTCGTCCTTGAACTTGCCGGCCTTCTGCGCCGCCTCGGCCTTGTTCTGCGAAGCGACCGCAAATTCGTCCTGCTGCGACCGGGTGATCTGGTACTGCTTGGCGACGTTCTCGGCGGTGTTGCCCATGTGGTAGCCGTTGAAGGCATCCCACAGCCCGTCCTTGATCATGGTGTCGATCAGCTCGAGGCCGCCCATCTTGACGCCGCCGCGCAGATATTGGGCGTGCGGGGCCATGCTCATGGATTCCTGGCCGCCGGCGACGACGATCGAGGAATCGCCGTTGAGCAGCGCCTGGTAGCCGAGCGCCACCGTGCGCAGGCCCGAGCCGCAGAGCTGGTTGACGCCCCAGGCCGGGCTTTCCACCGGGATGCCGGCCGCGATCGAGGCCTGGCGTGCCGGGTTCTGGCCCTGCGCGGCGGTCAGGATCTGGCCCATGATGACTTCGGAGACCTGACCACCCTCGACGCCGGCACGCTCCAGCGCCGCCTTGATGGCGATCGCGCCGAGGTCATGGGCCGGCGTGGTGGCGAAAGCGCCGTTGAAGCTACCGACGGGGGTGCGGGCGGCGCTGACGATGACGACATCGTCTGACATGGACATCTCCTATGGGTTGTAGCTGGGTTTCTCGACGGCGGGCGGCCGATTTGGCGGGCCTGTCTCTTGACGGCTATCCTGTAAACCTCGTTGAGACATGTCAATCGCACTGTCGGGCAAATCGCGCCGCGACGCACTCAAAATGACGCCCTTGGCACTTTCCTGAGCAAATCCTATGCTTTGGAATTAACCGCACAGCACAAAACTGTAGCCGAACCGCTTTGAAAATGCTTACCTTTGCTGCGATGCGTTGCATTTTGCCCTGCGGCGATGCCGTGGGGTTCCAGGTTCTTCGGTGTTGAAGTGAGAGCCCATGGCAAAATCTGAACAACCGACCACGATCAAGAAATACGCGAACCGGCGGCTCTATAATACCGGGACGAGCACCTACGTGACGCTCGAGGATCTCGCGGCGATGGTGAAGGAAGGCGAGGATTTCCTCGTCTATGACGCCAAGACCGGCGACGACATTACCCGCTCCGTGCTCGCGCAAATCATCTTCGAACAGGAAAACAAGGCCGGGCAGAACCTGCTGCCGACCACTTTCCTGCGCCAGCTGATCCGCTTCTACGGCGACAGCATGCAGATGGTGGTGCCGAAATATCTCGAACAGTCGATCGAGACGCTGACCAAGGAACAGGAAAAATTCCGCAAGCAGATCGCGGGCGCGCTGAGCGGCACACCGTTTGCGCCGCTGGAAGAACAGGTCCGTCGCAACATGGAGCTGTTCCAGCAAACCTTCTCGATGTTCAAGCCGTTCGTGCCGCAACGCGGTGGCGGCGAGGCCGAGAAGGTGCCGGAGCCCACGCCCGATGATGGCAACATCGACGATCTTCGGCGCCAGATGAAGGACATGCAGGAACGCCTCGAGCGCATGTCGCAGCCGACGAAGAAGGACGAGTAGGTCTCGTTCAGGTCCGCTGCCAGCCCGGCCGGACCTCCGGCCGCCATCGCTTCTGAAGTCCTGACGGCGGCTCTCGCCGACGTCGGGCGGTCGCCGTCTGGTCGAGCATACCCTCGCGGGCGCGTCTATGCAGGCCGGCGGCAGACGAGATCGATTTCGATCAACGCATCATAGGCGAGACCGGTGACGCCGACGCAGGTGCGGGCCGGCAGGCGGTCGGACGGGAAATAGCTGCGATAGGTCTCGTTCATCGCCGCATAATCTTCCTTGAAGCGCGTCAGATAGATGCGCGACATCACGATATGCTCGAGGCCGAGATCGAGGCCCGCAAGCACCACGCGCAGATTCTCCATCACCGCGCGGGTCTGCGCCACGATGCCCTCGGGCAATAGGCCGGGTGCGGCCGGCGTATCCGGCATCTGGCCGGTGACGAAAACGAAACCATCCGTCTCGACCGCGTGGCTGAACGGCGCGACCGGCTTCGGGCCGCCGGATATCATGTGAAACTGCAACGACGTCTCCTCGCCTGCTCTCTGATGGATCATGATGCGTTTCTACGGAATCGCATCATGATCTCATGTCTTTGTTCGAGCACGATCTTTCATGCTCTAGTTTTGCGGCGCGTGATCGAAGACGCGCTTGCTGAGAATGGCATGGACGCCCCAATTGCCGTCCACCACCTGCGTCACGCCGAAATCCACCGCCACCGACATCAGCGCGATCGCCTCGTCCTCGGTAAGGCCTTTGATGTTCATCAGGAAGCGGCGCATCTTGCGGAACGCATCCTTCATCGCGAGATCGAGCGACGAGGTCGCGTAGACCTCGCTCTGCCCCTTGGCGCCGAATTCGGCGAGATAGTTGGGATGACTGAAGCCCATCAGCACCCAGTCGGCTTCAGTCTCGATCAGCGGATAGGTAAGATCGGCGAAGGGCTGATTGGTAAGCTCGTTCTTCTTGTGCAGGATGACCTGGAACGTGCCGGTCATCGAACATTCGATGGCGGTGCCGCCGAGTTCGCCGTCGCCCTGCGCAGCATGGGGATCGCCGACCGACAATAGCGCGCCCGGCACCGACACCGGCAGATAGACCGCCGAGCCCTTGCCGAGCCGCCAATTGTCGAGATTGCCGCCGAAATATGCGGGCGGGACGGAATCGACAAGCTCGGCCTCGCGCGGCGCAAGCGCGATGACTCCGAAATGCGGGCGCAGCGGAATGCGGATGCCTTCGAGCACGTCGTGGCGGCGCCGCACCGATGACGGCGGGATCGGAATGCCCGGATAGTCGTAAGTCTTGTGCAGCGTCCCGAACGGATCGGTCTGCGGCTCCCAGCGATAGGAATACAGCGCACGGGCATGCGGCGCGTCATCGTCGTCGACGATCTCGTAGATCGTCACCGCCTCATGGGCGTTCTGCTCGGCGAGGAACTCCTTGTAGTGATAGCCCCACCAGGCCGCGACGCTGCTGCCGAACACGCGGCCCTCGAAGTCCGGATTGCGGCTCGCGCGCGGCACGATGTCGAGGATGCGGATTTCCAGTACGTCCCCTGGCTCCGCATCCTTTACGGCCACCGGGCCGGTGCAAATGTGAACGCCGAATCCCTCGCCGGCGCCGCGGCCGTAGATCGAGGCATCGAGCGGGCCGGCGCCGCGGCGATCGACGTTCTTCCGATCGCGCGTCCAGTGGAACACGCTCTCGGCGCCTGGATCACCCTTGATCATGCGCTCGGGATCGTCGGAGGCGTGCTGGGTCAGCGTCTCAATGGTGATGGTGTCGCCGGAGCCGATCTCGACCTGCGGCGGCAACGAATGGCTGAAATAGCCCCAATGCACGCGCGAGGCATCCGCGGCGAGATGGTGATGGCGCGGCGCGTCCGCGATCTCCACGTCGTGCGCGTTGAACGGCGCAGCCGTCCTGCGCGCCAGCGCTGCGCGCCGGCTGCACAGCTGCGCCAGCGCCTGCTGAGGCCAGCCGCGTTGCACCGTGGCCGCGGATGCGGTCTGCCGCTCGGCTTCATGCTGGCGGAATTCGCGCGGCGACAGACCGAAGCGCTGGCGAAACGCGCGGCTGAAATGGGCAGAGTCGTTGAAGCCGACGCGGAACGCGATCTCGGAAATCGAACGATGCGCCTCGGCGGGATTCGACAGATCGGCCCAGGTGCGCTGCAGCCGACGTTCGCGCAGGTAATGCGTGAAACTGGTGCCGGCCCCCTCGAACAGCTTTTGCAGATAGCGTTCAGAAATGCCCTCGGCACTGGCGATTTTGACCGGCGTCAGATCGGGTTCCTCGAGGCTGCGTTCGACGGTCTGGCACAGGCGATGCAGCGTCGCTGCCTTGGAAGCGCCGCCGCCGCGATCGCCCGCCGTCTCGCCGTGCTGACGCATGAAGGTCGGCAGCAGATCGGCGAGACTTCGCGCCAGCGCCGTCCATTCGACATCGGACAGCGCGTCGAGATCGCGCGCGGCGAGCTCCATCATCTGCGCGAATACGCTGCCAAAGCCGCCGGGCTGGAGCACCCGCACCTCGCCGCCTTGCAACGTGGCGCGATGGCGATGTGCCGGTTCGGACGTCACCGACAGCACTACCGCGCGCATCTCGCGCTGGAACGACACGCTCCAGTCCCCTGCGCGTGGCAGCAAGAGAAGATGCCGCGCAGCAACGATCTGATAACCGGTGGTCGTCTTCAGCGCCACCCCGTCTTCGAGCGGCAGCAGCACCAGCGGATGATCGGCCACAGCATCCGTGCGCGGCGACACCGATTGTTGCCCTGCCGAAAGCCTGGCCAGCGTCACGCCCTGAAAGCTGCGCCGCACCGCGATGGCATGGCCGGCATGGGTGCTCGTGGCGACCGTGGGCTGCAAGCCGACCGACGCCAGGACGTCCCGCCACGCCTCGGGGCGGTCGCCTTCGGAGTAGGATTCACTCGTGAACGGACGCAACCTCATGCATCGACCTTTATGGCCGAAGCGAAGCAATCTCCGTGCCATCCCCAAGGATGACACGCCCTGCTCGGTGGCCGGCGCGTGATCAGTCACACCGGAACACGTTCTTGCGGATGGTCCCGTGCACGCCCCAATTGGCGTCAACCACCTGCGTCACGCCAAAATCTGCCCCACCGACATCAGCGAGATCGCCTCGTCCTCGCTGAGCTTGTGCACCGTCATCAGGAAGCGCCGCATCTTGCGAAAGGCGTCGCGCATGGCGCGGTCGAGGCTGGAGTGATTGGCGATTTCGAGCTGCGCATTGGCGCCGAGCTCGGCGAGATAGTTCGGGTAGGTGAAGCCGTAGACCGACCAGGCGTCAGGGGTTTCCAGCATCGGATGCGTCAGTCCTTCGAGCTGTGTGCCGCCGAGATCGCGATGCTTGTGCAGGATGAATTCGAAATCGCCGGTGAGCGAGGTCTCGATCGCCGTGCCGCCGAGCTCGCTGTCGCCCTGTGCGGCATGCGGATCACCGACCGAAAAGAACGCACCGGGCACCGCAACCGGATAGAACATCTTGGCACCCTTGCCGACGCGCCAGTCGTCGATGTTGCCGCCGGTATAGTTCGGCGGGATCGAGGAGACGAAATCCTGCTCCGACGGCGCGAGGCCCATGGTGCCAAAATGCAGCCGCGCGGGCACCCGGACATTGCTCAGAACATTCTCGCGCTTGACGACGGTGGCGTGATCGACGCGGACGCCGGGATAATCGATGGTCGGGTGCACGATGCCATCAGGATCGGTCTGCGGCGTCCAGACATAATTGTAGACCGCTTTGGCGAAGGGCTCACCCGACGCGTCGAGCTCGAAGATCGTCACCACCTCGCGCGGCTTCGGCTCTTCGATCAGGTCGTGATAGTGAAAGCCCCAATTGGCCGCGACGTTGGAGCCGAAGCATTTGCCGGCATGGCAAGCGTTGCAGGCCGGCCTCGGTCGCACGTCGAGAATGCGAACCTCCAGCACGTCGCCCGGCTCGGCGCCTTCGATCGCCACCGGACCGGTGAGCAGGTGCACGCCGACGCCTTCGCCGGAGCCGCGGATGAACGGCCCTTCGATGGGCCCCGAACCGCGCCGCACCACCGCCTTGTGCTCGCGCGTCCATTTGAACACGCTCTCGGCACCCGGATCGCCCTCGATCATGCGCTCGTAATCGTCATTGGCGTGATGCGTCAGCGTCTCGATGGTCGCGCGGTCGCCGGACTTCAGCGTCAATGCCGGCGCCACGACCTTGCTGAAATAGCCCCAATGCACAGTCTTCGCAGATACCGGCAGCAGATGATGTTTCACGCAGGGGTCCTCACGCGGATGGAAACGGAACGGGTTCTATTCATGCGACCTCGGCCTCCATGGCATTGAGGAAACGCTGCGCGACCGGATTGCGCGGATTGCTCAGCACCTCGTCGGCCGGGCCCTCCTCGACGATCGCGCCATCCGCCAGCAGCACCACGCGATCAGCGACTTCACTGGCGAAGCGCAGTTGATGGGTTGAGATGATCATGGTGAGGCCGTCTTCCACCGCGAGGCGACGGATCACTTCAAGGACCTCATTGACGAGTTCGGGATCGAGCGCGGAGGTCGGCTCATCCAGCAACAGCACGCTGGGATTCGGCGCGATCGCACGGGCGATGGCAACGCGCTGCTGCTGGCCACCGGAGAGATGCCGCGGCAGCGCATCGGCGCGGTGGCTGAGGCCGACGCGCCCGAGCAGTTCGGTCGCCCGGCGATCCGCATCGATGCGCGACACGCCATGCACCCAGCGCAGCGGCCCGGCGATGTTCTCCTTCGCGGTGAGGTGACCGAACAGGTTGAACTGCTGGAACACCATACCGACACCGACCTCGGCGCGCGCCTGCGCCAACAGTCGCGGCGACAGCGCCTTGCCGCTATCGCTGAAGCCGAGCCGGCGACCGCCGACCTTGATGCTACCGTCGTTCCAGAGTTCGAGATTGTTGATGCAGCGGAGCAGCGTGCTCTTGCCGGAGCCGGACGGCCCGAGCAGCGCGACCACCTCGCCGATCCGCACCGTGAGATCGACGCCGGCGAGCACCATTTGCTTGTCATAGCTTTTGCGCAATGCGGCAACATCGACCGCCACATTGTTCCGCTTCAGGATCTCGTTGCGTTTGGCGCGATCGACACGCTCGGTCTGCGCCCGCGGCGGCGGCAATTCGGCGACACCGGCATCGGGCAAGATCTCGGGCGGCGCGTCCTCGGCCGCAATCAGCGGATCATCGAGTCCCTGCGCGCGATACCACGGCATCATCCGCATCAGTTTGATCTGCTTCGATGCGCGGTCGAGATCGAACAGCCATTCGAGGAACAGCTGGATGCCGGCGATCGCCGCGGTAAGGAACAGATAGATCAGGCCCGAGGCGAAGAAGATCGAGAAGAAATCGAAAGTTGCCGACGCCATCTGGGTCGAACGCAACGTCAGCTCCTGCACGGCGATCACCGACGCCAGCGAGGAATTCTTCAGCGCGCTGACGGTCTCGTTGCCGAAAGCGGGGATCATCGAGCGGATCGCCTGCGGGGCGATGATCCGGCGCATCAGGACGCCGGGCGTCATGCCGAGCGCCTGCCCGGCCAGCACCTGGCCGCGATCGACGCCGAGCACGCCGGAGCGCAGCATCTCGGCGATGAACGGAGCTTCGTTGCAGGCCAGCGCGAGGCCGGCGGCGAGAATGGCCGGTAGCTTGATGCCGATCTGCGGCAGGGCATTATAGGCGAACACCATCTGCAGGATCAGCGGCGTGCCGCGAAAGATCACGGTGTAGACCCGGGCGAAGGACGCCAGCGCCCTGAAGCGGCTGAGTTGCATCCACGCCAGGATCACACCGAGGATCAGGCCGCCGAGCAGACCGAGGGCGGTGACCTGCAAGGTCGCCTGAATGCCCTCGATCATATACGGCATGGTCAATCGTGGAGGAACAGCTCCATGGAGCATGTCGTCCTTTTTGCCGGTGCTGGGGCCTACTTGACCGTCAGCAGACCGGGCTCGATCAGGTTCTCCGGATCGAGATTCCACTTCTTCAGCAACGCGAGCTGATCGCCCGATTTGTAGATCTCGGTCAGCGCCGCCTTCACGGCATCGCGGAAGGCCGGTTTGTCCTTGGGCACGCCGATGCCGACCTTGTACGGGATCGTCACCGCGATAGCTTTTTCGAGTTTGTCCGGATAGGCCTTCACCGCATTGTCGACGGTGTTGACGTCGTTGACATAGGTGTCGGCGCGTCCGGCCAGAATCGCCTGGATGCAGTTGGCGTTGTTGTCGTAGAGCTGAATGGTCGGCTCAGGCTTGCCCTCCTTCTTGCACTCCGGCACGAGCGCCTGGATCAGCGGAACTTCAACGTAGCCTGTGTTCTCGGCCGCTGCCGCACCGCACATCGAGGTGTTGATGCCGGAGATCTTCTTCGGATTGCCTTTGGCGACCAATACGCCGTCGAACACCTTCGAATAGGTGATGAAGTCGGCCGCCTTGGCACGCTCTTCCGTGGCGTAGATGTCGGAGATCACAATGTCGGCCTGACCACTGGACAGCGTGGTCAGGAGTGCGGCGAAGGTCACCGCCTTGTAGGTCAGCTTGAAGCCGAGGCATTCGCCGATCTGCTCGCCGAGATCGATATCGAAGCCGACATATTTGCTCGGATCTTTCGGATCGATCGACTCGTAGCCCGGCGTATGCGGATTGATTGCGTTGACGAGGGTCTTGCCCTTCCAGTCCGGATACTTTGCCTGCAACTCCGCACAGGCGGCCGGCGCAGCTGCCCTGGCGTCGGTTGGAGCACCGACGCCCACAACGAGCAATGCCCCTAACGCTGCGATGTGCATGAGTTTGTACGCGCGCGGAAAAGATAACGTGACCATTCGATCCTCTTTCGACGTTGTCATGGCGCAAGCCACGGTCCAAACCTCGAAGAAGTAAACGGCGGTCTCCGGCGGAAAACTTGTCTGGGGACGCACAATTAATTGGATGAACTCCCGCCAAACCTTGGGCAGGACGCGCTCATATTTTGAGCAATCCCTTTCGCGGGTATCACGACCGATATTGTGAAACGGCCTATGGCCGCTTCAGCCCGTGGCGGGCACGGGCTTCTCCGCCGACGCGTTCCACGGGCGGTCCGGGGAGGCGAGGCCGATCAGGCGGCCCTGGATGAAGTCGCAGCCCCATTCGCGCAGCATCACGGCGGCTTCCTCGTCCTGCACCCATTCGGCGACCGTCCTGATCTCGAGGCGGCGCGCGAGATCGATCAGCGTCTGCACGAAAGCGCGGTCGTCGGCCGAACGCACGATGTTCTGCACGAAGGCGCCGTCGATCTTCACGATGTCGACCCCGAGCTTGCGCAAATTGCGGAACGAGGTGTAGCCGGCGCCGAAATCATCGATCGCGATCCGGCTGCCGAAGTTCTTCAGGCGCGTGACAAAGCCACGGACGTCGTCGATATCCTGGATCGCGACCGTCTCGGTGATCTCGACGATCAGCCGCTCGCCGACGCCGGGATGCGCACGCATCAGGGATTCGATGGTGGCCCACCAGTCCGGATCCATCGTGGTGTCGGGCGAGATGTTGAGGCTGAGCTGTACGCCAGGGGCCGCCGCGAGCTCGGCGATGGCGAGCTCCAGCACGCGGTGATCGACCAGCCGGATCAGGCCGAGCCGCTCGGCGACCGGCACGATATCGGGCGCGAGCAGCGCGCGGCCGTCGTCCTGCTCCATCCGGACCAGGCACTCGTAGAACGCGGGCTGCCGCAGGCGCGCATCGACCACGGGCTCGAAGCCGATCACGATGCGGCGCTCGTTCAGCGCGGTGACGATCTCGTCGGTGACGCGGATGTTGACGCGGCGCTGGGCGTCGCGCTCGACATTCGGCTTCCACAGCGCGAACGATCCGGCGCGGCGGCTCTTGGCCGCGTCCAGCGTCTCCTGGGCGCGATTGACCGCCTCCTCCGCCGACCGCGCATGGCGGGGAATGGTGACGGCGCCGATCGAGACCGTCACCGATACCGGGCCGGACTTGGTCGGCACCACCTCGTCGCGCACCGCGGCCAGGAAGCGCTCGGCCGCGACATTGGTGTCGTCGACGGTGCAGTTGCGCAGGATCAGGCCGAACTTGTTGCCGGAGAAGCGGCCGAGCATGTCGCCGCTGCGCAGCCGCGCACGAATCCGCTTCGCGACCTCGGCGATGACGGCGTCGGCGACATCGAAGCCGAAGGCATCGTTGACGCGCGCGAGGTGATCGATGCCGATCAGCATGAAGGCGCAGGAGGAGCGGAAGCGCGCGCACTCCTCCATCGTCTCGGCGAGCGAGGCGATCAGATGGGTGCGGTTGAGCTCATTGGTCAGCGGGTCGTGCCGCGACAGCTTCAGCAGCTGCTCGTCGCGGGCATGCCGCTCATTGTTGATGCGGACGACGCCCTGCACGCGCGCCGGCCTGCCGTCGGCGCCGGCAAACCAGCAGCCGGTCTCCTCGATCCAGATCACCGGCGCCGAGGTGACGGCCCGCACGCCATATTCGATCCGGTAGGGAACGCCCTCCCCGCCGCGTACCGGCGCCGGCGCGCCGAGCGCATCGGATCGCACCGAGCGCGATGGCTCGATCAGCTTTGCAAGCTCGGCGCCGCTCGCCAGCGCCGCGACCGGGATATCCGGGAAGACTGCCGCCACATTGTCGCTCCAGGCGATCGCATCGCTCGCGAGGTCCCAGGCGAATGTCGCTTGGCCGAGCGAGGCGAGGATGCTGGCAGCTGGCGGGACAGGGGGCATCGAACATGTCTCGATTTGGGACGGCGCCCGGTGATTCTACACGCTCTCAAGATAGTGGTTCCGGCGAATCCAACGCTAGGTGAAGTTGATAAATAATCTGGAAACCACGTTTTCGACTGTCCGGGAACGAACTGGGGACGGCGGGCATGACCCTTGCCACAGGGGTGTTGCGGAGGGCCGCAACGTCCCAAACTATGACGCTCCAACGGGTCGCAGACGATGCCGGATATCGATCAATTGGAAATCCTCGACGGCGAGTGCACCGGCGATGCTGCGGCGGCCAGCACGGCGCTGGTGCCGCTGGCCGCGACCACCCATTGGGCGCCCAAGATCCCGCTGCCGCATGCCGATCCGTCGTTTGTGGCTCATCTGATCGCGACCGCCGCACACGAACCGCAGACGCGCGGGCAGCGGCGTGGGTCATTGGCCGACGCGCAGAGCGCTTACGGCCCGCATGTCGACGAACGCCGCAGCGTGGCGCGGCGGACCCGGCAGATCATCTAGGAAAATATCAGCGCTGCGGCGCGTCCGACGGCGGATGGCCGCCCGGCTGCAAATCCGGCGAGGTCACCGTCGGCTTTGGCGCGGACTGATCGAGTAGCACGGATTCCGCAACCGACGTCGCCGAGGGGACCGGTGCGGCCGGTGGCGGCGCGGCAGGCGCCGGCGCGGCGACAGGCGCGGGCTCAGGCCGGGGTGCCGGCTCCGCTACGGGTGCAGGTTGCGGTGCCTCAGCTGCCGCAGGGTGCGCCCTGCCGGCGCTGGGCGCCGGTGCGACCACCGCACGGAGGCGGGTGCGCAGCGCAATTCCGGAAATGAAATCGACCAGCGCCAGCAGCGTGAGCAGGCCATAGGTCGAGTTGCCGAATTTCGGCCAGAGCACGAATTCGGCAGCGGCGGCGCCGAACACGATCAGCGACAGCAGATGGTCGGTGAGATATTTCGCGCCGGGGCGCGCGCCCTTGATGACCTCGAGCAGCAACAGCAGTACGGCGGCGGCGAGCAGCATGTCGCTGAGCGTGATCTGCCACTGCTCGCCCGACAGCAATGTCAGCCTGATCAGCGGGTCGGTGAACGACACGCCGGGCATCAGGAAAGCGATGATGTTGTAGACCGCGAGCGGAACGAGCAGCAGCGGAAAACCGACCATCGGGGCTTGCGCCTTATTCAGGGAGAACCAGCAATGCGGCGACGCTCATTGGCCTCGCCGCGGACGCGCCCGTCTTGGCCGCACTCGTTGACCGAATTCAGGCGCCGCGCCGCATGGCTGCGGCGCGTAGACCGAATGTCCGATCAGGACTCTTTCTTGGCCTTCAGGACCTGGCGGCCCTTGTACATGCCGGTCTTCAGGTCGAGATGGTGCGGACGGCGCAGTTCGCCGGAGTCCTTGTCCTCGACATAGGTCGGGGTCTTGATCGCATCGGCCGAACGGCGCATGCCACGGCGCGACGGCGAGGTTTTTCTTCTGGGAACGGCCATGACGGTGTCCTCTAGGGGTGTTGCGGAGGCATCGTCCGAAATGCGGACGGCTCAGCGCTTCGAAAGCGCAAGCTGCGATGCCGGTAAGGCCGCGCTTATAGAGGAAGGCATCGCGTAAAGCTGAGGGTCCGAGCCAGCAAAAAGCGCCCGAAATCGGCCTCAAGAGCCGCGATTTTCGCGCCAGCAGCGGTCCACCGCGTTGGCCCGGGCCATATAGGTGGCGGACAGCCTGCGGACCCCCGACCCCGGGTTCCGGGCGCTTCTTTTGACCGGATTCGGCAGGATCGCCGCCAAAAGCGCGGCCTCGCGGGCTGACAGCCCCGCCGCCGACCGGCCGAAAGCATACTGGGCGCCGGCCTCGGCGCCGAACTGGCCGGACGGGCCCATTTCCGCGATATTGAGGTAGATTTCCAGGATTCGCTGCTTGGGCAGCACGAGATCGATCCAGAGCGCCAGCGGCAGTTCCAGCCCCTTGCGGATCACGCTGCGGCCGGACCACAGAAACAGGTTCTTGGCGACCTGCTGGGTGATGGTCGAGCCGCCGCGGGCCACCTCGCCATCCTCGGCGTCGTCGAGCACCTCGCGCAGCGCGCCCCAATCGATGCCCCGATGCTTGCAGAAATGGGCATCCTCCGAGCCGACCACGGACCGCACCAGATAGGGCGACATCGCGCCGAAATCGATCCAATGCCGCGTCACCGGGGCCCCGCGCAGCATCCGCCAGGCCATCAGGGCCGAAACCGGATGGCCGGTGCGGTAGAACGGAGCCACCAGATACGGCAGCAACAGCAGGGCCAGCAAAAGCAGCAATAAAATTCGGACGATGCGCAAAGCAGGGGTTTCCGGGGAGGACCATTCCAGGAAGGATTTGGGACCCGCCCGCCAGAACACGGCCGGCGCCGTCGACGTCTGCGGGATAATTCACGGTTTTTCCAGCACTTTTAAGGCGCATTCCGTCGCAGGGCGGGAATTGACGAAGCCGATGCCATCAACGATTGTCCGGCCGAAAATCGATCTGGAGCAATTCTTAATGACGACCGGTACTGCAGAGTTTTCCAAGCGGCTGGACCAGACCGCGGAGGATACCGAAGCCCTGCTCGCCAAACTGCTGTCCGACACGACCGAAAGCGACGAGATCGTGCGCCCGAAGCGGCTGATCGAGGCCATGCGCTATTCGAGCCTCGGCGGCGGCAAGCGGCTGCGGCCGTTCCTCGCGGTCGAGAGCGCCGCGGTGTTCGGCATCCCGCGCGAAGCCGCCCTGCTGG
The DNA here is from genome assembly GCF_051547665.1 of Bradyrhizobium sp. BR 1433. NCBI lineage: Bacteria > Pseudomonadati > Pseudomonadota > Alphaproteobacteria > Hyphomicrobiales > Nitrobacteraceae > Bradyrhizobium > Bradyrhizobium sp. BR 1433. The sequence goes on along the minus strand of NZ_JBPUGG010000001.1, from coordinate 5,393,992 downwards.
TCGGCGCCGCGCTCGAATGCATCCACTGCTACTCGCTGATCCACGACGACCTGCCGGCGATGGACAATTCCGATCTGCGCCGCGGCCGCCCGACCCTGCACAAGGCCTATGACGACGCCACCGCGATCCTCGCCGGCGACGCGCTGCTCACCATCGCATTCGACATCATCACCCGCGATGCGATCCACAAGGACGCCCAGGTCCGCCTGCTCCTGACCCGCGCGCTGGCGCGCGCCTCCGGCGTCGGCGGCATGGCCGGCGGCCAGATCCTCGACCTCGCCGGCGAAGGCCGCTTCGGCGACCGCGAGCCAGTCGACGTCGCCCGCCTGCAGCAGATGAAGACCGGCGCGCTGCTCCGCTTCGGCTGCATCGCCGGAGCGATCCTCGGCCAGTCCTCGCAGAAGGAATACCAGGCGCTCGACGATTACGGCAAAGCGCTCGGCGAAGCCTTCCAGATCGCCGACGATTTGCTCGACGTCGAGGGCGACGCCGCCGCGCTCGGCAAGCCGGCCGGCGCTGACGCCGCGCTCGGCAAGACCACCTTCGTCACCCAGCTCGGCATCGATGGCGCCAAGCAGCGCGTCCGCGACCTCCTCGCGCGTGCCGACGCCGCGCTGTCGGTGTTCGGCGACCGAGGCGACGTGCTGCGCGCGGCCGCCCGCTTCGTCGCCGAGCGCAAGAACTAGCCGAGAGCACAGCGCGAAATGAACAAGGAGATCGACGACCGCCTTGTTCGCTTCCGCAAGCTGCCGCTGCCGGTCCGCGTCGTCGTGGGCCGGCCGCGCACCTTCGGCTCGATCGCTTTCGGTATCCTGGCTGCGCTGCTGGTGCCGGGAGCACCGCGCATCGTCACGCGCCTGCTCGCGGGCTGGGATGCCTTCGCCGCGCTGTATCTCGTGCTTGCCTATGTGATGATGCTGCGCTGTGGCGTCGCCCATATCAAGCGAAGCGCCATCCTGCAGGACGACGGACGTTTCCTGATCCTGCTGCTGACCGCGTTCGGCGCGCTGGCGAGCCTCGCCGCCATCGTGTTCGAGCTCGGCGCATCAAAGGGCAGCCCGGCCGGACTGGCGCTGGCAATCGTCACCATCACGCTGTCATGGGCCATGGTGCACACCGCGTTCGCGCTGCACTACGCCCACGAGTATTACCGCGGCAAGACGCCCGGCGGCCTGCAGTTTCCGAACGGCGAGGAACATGCCGACGCCGATTACTGGGACTTCGTCTATTTCTCGTTCGTGATCGGCATGACGGCGCAGGTCTCCGACGTCGGCATCACCGACAAGATCATCCGCCGCACCGCGACCGTGCACGGCATCATCTCGTTCGTGTTCAACACCGCGCTGCTCGCCCTGATGGTAAACATCGCCGCGAGCGCGATCTAGTCGCGCCGCCTGATGAGATGCCGTCCGCAAGGGGGTCGGCAAGGACGACAAGCAGCACGCCGATGACGTCGCGCGGATTTATTCCCCGCCTTGCGTCACGTGCTCCTGATATTGCGGCAGATCGTCCGTTATCGCGTACCACGGCGCCTTGGAGCCGACGAAGATGTGGGCGGTCGGCCGGATCGCCGGCGCATCGCGCAGCGTGCCCATCGCGACATGGACATAGGCGCCGTCGCGGACCAGCGAATAGAGCAGCGAGCCGCAGCGGCCGCAATGCGCGTCGTGGGTGAGTTCATCGCCATAGATCAGGAGCTCGTTAGCACCGCTGACCACGGTGAATTTGTCGCGCGCGATTCCCGCGAATGGCTTGAACGCCGATCCCGTGGTGCGCCGGCAGTTCGAGCAGTGACAATTGAGCGCATAGGCAAACGCGTCGGCCACCTCGTAGCGCACGTCGCGGCAGAAGCATTCGCCGGTCAGGATATGTTCGTTCGAATTTGCAGATGCGGTCACAACTCGTCCCTCACGCAGAATTTTGTCGCCGGCCATGGCGCAATCTAGCGGTTCATGGCTAAATCCTGGAGCCCTTTCCGTTCCGATTGAATCGGAACGGGGCTCTAGATTCGAGCCTGACGCGTTTTCTCCACGCGAACCGGCACCCGCTTCGCTTGAAAACGCTCCAGCCGATCCAATCCTGCCGGGAGGACCAACCAATGAGCCAAGATCGATCCAGCGTCGAAAGCGTCGTGCAAACCTATTTCGACGGTCTCTACGAGAGCAATGCCGACAAGCTCGCCAAGGCTTTTCATCCGAGCGCCGATTTGCGCTGGGTGGAGAAGGGCGAGCTGAAGGTCCTGACCGTGCCGGACTGGCTTGCCTTGGTGCGCAAGCGCACCTCGGCGAAGGCCGAAGGCAAGCCGCGCGAGGATTTTATCGTCACCATCGACCGCTCCGACGACAACACCGCCTTCATCAAGGTGCGCTGCCAGCTGCCGCCGCGCTATTTCACCGACTATCTGGTGGCGATGAAGCTCGCCGACGGCTGGCAGATCGTCTCGAAGTCCTACCGCTACGACCTCAGGGATTGATCGATCGGGCGCGGCGCGCCCGCGACGGCTTTGTGACACGCCCTCCGCGGTCCGGCTCCGGCCGGACCGCATTGACTGGCACCGGTTTCCGGGCGAATTGAGCCCGTTATGGAAGCCAAATTTCAGATTTTTCTCACTTTGCTCGGCGTGCTGGCGGGAACCGCCCTGGTGGCGCGGCGGACCGATATCGCGCCCGCGATCCTGCTGCTGCTGGTCGGCATCGTGCTCGCCTTCGTGCCGGGCATGCCGTCGCTGGAACTGCCGCCTGAGCTGGTGCTGCTGGTGGTGCTGCCGCCGCTGATCTATTCGGCGAGCGTCGCGATGAGCTGGCGCGAGTTCAAGGCCAACCTGCGGCCGATCATCCTGCTGTCGGTCGGCTGCGTGATCTTCACCGCCTTCATGGTCGCAACCGCGACCCATTATCTGATCGGCCTGCCCTGGAGCATCGGCTTTCTGCTCGGCGCTATCGTCGCGCCGCCGGACGTGGTCGCCCCGCTGGCGATCGCCCGCAAGCTCGGCATGCCCCGCCGCATCCTGGTGGTGCTCGAGGGCGAAGGGCTCGCCAATGACGCGACCGCGCTGATCCTCTACCGCTTCGCGCTCGCCGCGATCACCACCGGGCTGTTCTCGCTGCCGAAGGCGACCGGCACATTCCTCGTCATCGTCGCCGGCGAGATCGCGTTCGGCACCGCGGTCGGCTGGCTCAGCCTGCGCGCCCGCCGCCGCGCCAGGGATCCGCAGGTCGAGATCACGCTGTCGCTGATCACGCCCTATCTCGCCTACTGGATCCCGGAGCATTTCGGCGGCAGCGGCGTGATCGCGACCGTCGCCTGCGGCCTCTACATGAGCTGGAACGGACCGCTGCTGATCTCGGCCGCGACGCGCCTGCAGGGCATCTTCTTCTGGGACCTGATCATCTATCTGATCGAGGGCCTGCTGTTCCTCTTGACCGGCTTCCAGATGCGCTCGCTGTACGAGAAGTCGAAGTCGTTCCCGCTGCACGACATCCTCACCGCCACCGTGCTGGTCGCCGTCATCGTGATCGTGGCGCGCTTCGTCTGGGTGTTTCCCGGCACCTATCTGCCGCGCTGGATCAGCGCCCGCGTGAGCGAGCGCGATCCGCTGCCGTCGTGGCGGGCGGTGTTCGTGGTGGCCTTCACCGGCGTGCGCGGCGCGGTCTCGCTCGCCGCGGCGCTGGCGCTGCCCCTGACTTTGCCGAGTGGCGATGCCTTCCCGTATCGCGACCTGATCCTGTTCGTCGCCTTCGGTGTGATCTTCGTGACGCTGGTCGGGCTCGGCCTCACTCTGCCGCCGGTGGTGCGCTGGCTCGGCCTCGCCAGGGACGGACGCAGCGAGCACATCGCCGAGCACGAGCAGGAGATCGCGGCGCGGCGCGAGGCGCTGAACGCCGCGCTGAAGTCGCTCGATGCCATCACGGACGACCGCGAGCTTTCCGACGAGGTCATCAAGCTTTTGCGCTCGCGGCACGAGATCCGGATCAACCAGCTGCCCGACTCGCTCAATCCCGACACGCACGACGTCTCCGCCACCGGCACCGAGCTGACGCGGGAGCTGATCGCCTCCGAGCGCAAGTTCATCCATATGCTGCTGCGCGACGGCAAGATCACCGACGAGACCAGGCGGCGGATCGAGCGCGACCTCGACCTCGAGGAAGCCAGCCTCGCCAACCGCGAGTATCGCAGGATGCCGCTGTAGCGCGTGAAGCGCGCGGTATCCCTCCTCACGTCGTCCCGGCGAAGGCCGGGACCCATAACCACCGTCGCTGGCTTGGCGAAGGTTGGGGCCACAGCGCATCTCAACAATATCCAACGGTGGTTATGGGTCCCTGCTTTCGCAGGGACGACAGCAGAGATTACTCCGCCGCGGCGTTCTGGCCGGGACCGCCGACGAAGCCGGCGGGGTCGCCGAACCGCTCGATCATGACGGCGGTGAGGTCCTTGGTCTTGCTGGTGACGCAGGCGCCGGAGCGCACGGTGTAGCGGTCCTGATGCTGAGCATGCGGCGGCGCCTCGCCCTTTTGCAGCGCGCGGGCCGCCTCCATGACCAGCTTGCGGAAATGCATGATGCCGAGATCGGTCGGGCCGAGATGCTCGCGGGTACGATCGGCGATCGGGCCCTGGCTGTCCTGCACCGCGGCGTCCTGCTCAGAGACGCCCTTGATGCCGGTGTAGCTTTTGGTCCGCTGCAGCTTGCGGTCGATCAGATAGTCGTTGGCCTTGTTGCGCAGCGGCACGTAGTTCTCGTCGACGACAGCCATCACGCCGTTGCCGTTGGCGTAGCCTTCGCGCTCGGCATCGGTCAGCGGCCGGTGGGGATTCCACGCATAGGTGTAGATCCAGCAATTGGTGTCGGTGACCGGCACGAAGGTCTGGCCGAACATGTTCTCGCCCGGCATCGAGCTCGGCGCGTAGCTGTGGAACGGCATCAGGAACTGGGCGATGCGCCAGTAGATGTTGTCGCTACCGGTGAGCCGTCCGCCCGCCACCGTGAGGCCGGCCTCATGCGGATTGATCTTGATCACCGGGCGCGGGTCCTCGGCGATCCAGCGCATGTGATCGGTCGCGACCCGGGTCAGCGGGTTCACGAAATGCTTCTTGATGTCGAGGATCTCGTTCTCCTCCTTCTCGAAGGAGAGATGCGCGAAGGTGAAATGCGCGGTGTCGATCGAGCCTTCCACCGCCTGCACCCAGTTGCAGTCCTGCCACTTCTTGGTGACGAAGCGGTGCGAGGCCGGCAGCAGCGCCATCTCCAGCGCCGGCAGTTCTGGCGTCTGATCGGCCGGGCCCATATAGGCCCAGATCATGTCACCCCATTCGCGCACCGGATAGGACTTGATCCGGATCAGGTCCTTTGCGTTGAGGTCGGGATACGAGGTCGGCATGTCGACGCAGCGGCCGTCGGTATCGAACTTCCAGCCGTGATAGACGCAGCGGATGCCGCATTCCTCGTTGCGGCCGAGCCAAAGATTGGCGCCGCGATGCGGGCAGTACTGGTCGATGACGCCGACCACGCCTCTCGTGTCGCGGAAGGCGAGCAGCTCCTCGCCCATCACCAGGATCTTCTTCGGGTCGCTGTCCGGCTCCGGGAGTTCTTCGGACAGCAGCACCGGAATCCAGAACCGCCGCAGCAATTCGCCCATGCCGGTCCCCTCACCGGATTCGGTGAGGAATTTGTTGTCCTCGGCGCGAAGCATGGGCGGTCTCCCGAATTTATTTTCGTTGTAGTTCGTAGGATGGGTGGAGCGCAGCGATACCCATCAACTTTTTGAGCCACACGATGAGACGATGGGTTTCGCTGAGTTTATCATCGGGCCGCGCGTTGCGCGGACCCGTTGGCTCTACCCATCCTACGAAATCTCACACCGGCCGCTCTCCCTTCACGGTGACGCGGGTGCCGGAGCGGGTGTGCGGCCAGTAATCCCACATCGCGCGATGCTGGGCGCAACGGTTGTCCCAGAACGCGATCGCGTTCTCGGTCCAGCGGAAGCGGCACTGGAACAGCGGATTCTCGGCGTGCTGGTAGAGATAGGCCAGCATGGCGTCGCTCTCGTCGCGCGGGATGCCGACGATGAAGCGGGTGAAGCCGCGATTGACGTAGAGCGATTTCTTGCCGGTCACCGGATGGGTGCGAACCATCGGATGCTCGGCGCGGGGATATTCCCGTTTGTCGGCGACGCCGTAGTTCGCATACAGGCCACGATAGGTCTGTTCGCCATCATGCAGCGCGGTCAGCCCGTCGAGATAGGCCTTCATGCGGTCCGACAGCGCCTCATAGGCGGCGTACATGTTGGCGAACAGCGTGTCGCCGCCGCGCGGCGGGCACTGCTTGATGTAGAGGATCGAGCCCATCGGCGGCTCGAGGTCGCAGGACACGTCGGTGTGCCAGCCTTCGCCATTGGCGCGCGGGGAATCCTTGTCGGCGTAGATCTTCATCAGCGCCGGATCGCCCTCATTGGGCGCGGCGGGATGCACATGCAGCTCGCCGAACTTGCGGCCGAAGGCGAGATGCTGGTCGGGGCTGATGTGCTGGTCGCGGAAGAAGATGACGAGGTTTTCGGCGAGCGCGCGATGGATCTCGTCCATCTGGCGGTTGGAGCGCGCATCGTCGCCGACCAGCTTGCCGATATCGACGCCGGAGATTTCCGCGCCGATGATCGGCGTCAGCTTCTCGACGCCGATGGTCTCATAGGGCTCGGATTGGTCGGCGAGGTGGCGATAGCGCGGACCCTGCTTGCCGGACAGCGAGCTCATGGGCGTTCTCCCAATCATTCTTGATTGGGAGCATGGTAACGCGCATCGACGGAAGCGCAATCTGCGCCGCAAGCATATCCGTCGTCCCGGACAAGCGTAGCGAAGCGGAGCGCAGATCCGGGACCCATAACCACAGGATCGGGTTTTGCGGAGGCTGGTAACCCGCATCTCGCGCCACAACCACGTCCTGTGGTTGGGTCCCGGCCTTCGCCGGGACGACGGTTGAGTGTGGGTCACGCGCGGAGTGAAACTACTCCGCGGCGCCGGCCTGCTCCGGCAGCTTGGCGCCGTTGCCGTAGCGCTGGTCGATATAGTCGATCACCAGAGCCTTGAAGTCGGCGGCGATGCCCGGACCGCGCAGGGTGCGGAACTTCTTGCCGTCGACGAAGACAGGCGCGGCCGGCGCTTCGCCGGTACCGGGCAGCGAGATGCCGATATTGGCATGCTTGGATTCGCCCGGGCCGTCGACGATGCAGCCCATCACCGCGACGTTGAGCTGCTCGACGCCCGGATACTCGGTCTTCCAGGCCGGCATCTCGTCGCGGATGAAATCCTGGATCGAGCGCGCCAGCTCCTGGAACGTGGTCGAGGTCGTGCGGCCGCAGCCCGGGCATGCCGCAACCAGCGGCACGAAGGTACGGAAACCCATGGTCTGCAGCAATTCCTGCGCGACCTGCACTTCCAGCGTGCGATCGCCGCCGGGCTCCGGCGTCAGCGAGATGCGGATGGTGTCGCCGATGCCCTGTTGCAGCAGGATGCCCAGCGCGGCCGAGGAGGCCACGATGCCCTTCGAGCCCATGCCGGCCTCGGTGAGGCCGAGATGGATCGCATAATCCGAGCGGCGCACGACTTCCTGATAGACCGCGATCAGGTCCTGCACGGCCGACACTTTGGCCGACAGGATGATCTTGTTCTTCGGCATGCCGAGCTCTTGCGCACGCGCGGCCGACAGCAGCGCCGACTGCACCATCGCCTCGCGGGTCACCGCGCGGGCATCGCGCGGATTGGCCGAGGCCGTATTCTCGTCCATCAGCTTGGTGAGCAGCTCGCTGGTCGAGCGAACCCCAATTGGCGCCGATGCGCACCGGCTTGTTGTTCTTGTTGGCGATCTCGATGATGTCGGCGAACTGCGTATCGCGCTTGTTCTTGAAGCCGACATTGCCGGGATTGATGCGGTACTTGTCGAGCGCCTCGGCGCAAGCCGGATATTCGGCGAGCAGCTTGTGGCCGATATAGTGGAAGTCGCCGATCAGGGGCGTGGTGATGCCGCGCTTGCGCAGGCCGTCACGGATGTGCGGCACGGCGGCAGCGGCTTCCTCGCGGTCGACGGTGATGCGGACCATCTCGGAGCCGGCGCGAGACAGCGCGGCAACCTGGGCGATGGTGCCGTCCACATCGGCGGTGTCGGTGTTGGTCATCGACTGCACGACGATCGGCGCACCGCCGCCGACGGCGACGTTGCCGACCATGACCTGCGTGGTTTGGTGCCGCGGCGCGGGGCCGGCGACGTCGTCTTGCGGCAAAATCTCGGGCTTGTTCATGGCGTCTCGAATATCAGGTTTTGGTGACATTCACCAAGGGGGCGATGGGCCTCGCGCGCGGCGGGCCTAACGGTCATGTTTCGGAGTGAATTCAATAGCTTATGGCGCCGATTGAGGCCAAATGCAAGCCATGCAGCGGCGTCCTGCATGCCCAGCTATATTGGACCGGATTGGGGTGAATCAAAGGGCAAAGTGACAGCTTTTCATGTGATCCGGCGCATCTTAGCATCCCGTTAAACACACACCGGGAGGACGCAAAATGGCCGGCCATAGCGAGCTGATCACCACGGCGGAACTTGCCGAGATCCTGACCCGGCCGGACCTTCGCCTGTTCGACTGCACGACCTATCTGGAGCCGGCCCCCGCCGGCAGCAACGCTCCCTATATTGTCGTCTCGGGCCGCCAGACGTTCGAGGCCGGCCACATCCCGGGCGCGAATTTCCTGGATTTGCAGGCCGAGTTCTCGGATGCCCATACCCATCTGCGCTTCATGATGCCGCCGACAGCGCAGCTCGAGGCGGCATTCGGCCGCCACGGCATCTCGGCGGGCAGCCGCGTCGTGCTCTATTCGATCGGCACCGCGATGTGGGCGACGCGGTTCTGGTGGATGCTGCGCTCGCTCGGCTTCGAGGGTGCCGCGGTGCTCGACGGCGGCATCGACAAGTGGACCGCCGAAGGACGCGACATCGAGACCGGGCTTGCCGGCGGCTATCCGCCGGCGACGTTTCCGGCACGGCCGAAGGACGGCATGTTCGTCGACAAGCATGACGTGCTCGCCGCGACCGCGGAAGGCGACACCGTCATCATCAACGCGCTCGGCCCGCAGTTCTACAAGGGACTGGAGCCGAGCCGTTACGGCCGGCCCGGCCGCATCCCCGGCAGCGTCAGCGTGCCGGCGGCGACCCTGATCGATCCCAAGGCCAAGACGTTCGTGCCGCTTGAGGAGGCCGAAGCAACCTTCGCGGCGCAAGGCATCACCAGGGACAAGCGCGTCGTCGCCTATTGCGGCGGCGGCATCTCCGCGACCATCGACCTGTTCCAGTTGCATCGGCTCGGCTACGACAATCTCACGCTCTATGACGGCTCGATGGGCGAATGGGCGAAGGATGAGTCCCTGCCAATCGAGAGGGGTTAGTGGGGAAGCGCGATGTCTCCTCCGTCGTCCTGGCGAAGGCCAGGACCCATAACCACCGAATTTGCTTGTGAACGGGAAAGCGGCCCCCAGCGTCGCGCGACAACCGACAATTGGGGTAATGGGTCCTGGCCTTCGCCAGGACGACGCTGAATGTTTGGGGCGCCGATGAGGCATACATCCGCATTCTCGCGACATGAATCGTCGGAGTCTTGAGGCGATCAAGCCGGCTTCTTGACGATCTCAAGGCCTCGGGCCGCCAATTCCTTCAGGATGCTCCGTGCGAGGTGGGAGCACTCATCCGGCTTGATCCAGCACGCGCTCCGCCAGTCCGGATCATCCTCCTTGGAGTATGCGGTGAACGCGGACCGGATTCCGGCTTCAATTGCATCGGTGGCATCGGTTGGCATCGGCGCGCCTCCAACGGCATCCCTCGCATGGGAGCCTTCGTGGAGGCGATGTTGACGTAAATCGATACCGTCCGCAATTGCGCCTGAAGGCCACAATTGTCCGCTCAGCAATAGGGAAACGTAAATCTTCGCCGCTAGAGTGCTGCCGTCTGCCGGAGATGGTCGTGCATCCCACCGCGTCGATCGCCACCTGTTTCAGGAAGTATGCTGATTTCACCGGACGGGCTTCGCGCGCCGAGTTCTGGTGGTTCTTCGGCTTTTGTCTGCTGCTCCTGCTCGCAGCCCATCAACTCGACAAGACGGTCTACGCCGCCGTCGCAATAGCGCTGCCGCTGTTTGCCGTGACGGCCCGGCGCTTCCACGACAGTGGCCTGACCACCGGCCTTGCGGTGTTCTTCGCCGTTGCGCCGTTTGTCATCTTCTACTTCTTTTCCGCTGTCCAGGATCGCATCGAGGCATGGTTTGGCGTGCACGTGCCGTATGGATTGATCGCCGCGATCCCGGCGACCTGCGCCTTTGCTTTCTCTGCCTTCTGCTTCCTCGCCGCACTCGGCCGCCGAAGCCTGCAGACCGCTTCGACGGCACGGGCGAGGTCCGGCGTCGATTCATCAGAAGCACCTCCGCCTGATCCGGCCGTGCTCGCCAGGCAAGAGGCGGAACGCAAGGTCTCCGGTTTTTCCAAAGCCGTCATGGCCGTATTCGCGATCCCGGCGGATGGCGGGGCGTCGGCCGTCGCCGACAAAACCGACCCCGGCGTCACCGCCGCGTGCGGGATCGTCGTCGATCTCTGCGCGCGTTACGGACACGGCATCACCTCACCGCCATTCAACGCGCTGTTTTCCGGATCAGGGGCGCGACTTGAGGCCGCCGGCTGGCACGCCCTACCGGACGGCGGCGCGGAGATCGACCTGAACCATCGCGCAAGCACCAGCATCGTCTGCAATTGCGCAGTTGAACTGCGCAAGGACGCGAGACAGACCGACATTGCCGGCCTGCTGCGCAAGGAGAAAGAGCAGTTGCAGGCGGCCGAGACGGCGACGCCGGAACAGGATCGGACGACGGCCTATTACGCGCTCGACGGAGCGGGCGCAGCCGGATTCATTGCGATCGAGAAGCTGCATCAAAGCTACAACACCTATTTCCGAATCCGCATCTGCCTTGCCGAAGGGCATGGGCGCGCCGCGATGGAGACCCTGCGATCGTCGACGCTCTACCAGGCATTCCGCCACGCGTTCTCCGATGGCGCGCCGCCCTATCCCGCGTTCGGCCAGAGAATCATCAAGGGCTATCAGCCGATCCTCTACCGGGACGGGCTCGGCATCTCACTCGAGGTCACCGATCTCGGAGCCGGGAGCGCAAAAATGCTTGCCGGCCGCGGGCTGCATCTTCCGCCGGTCTACGTCGATTTCGAGATGCATGAGCGGATGATGTAACGGGATTGCGCTCCGGTTGTCTGCGGCATTCCGCTCCTCGTTGCTCGTCATCCTGAGGCGCGAGCTCTTGCGAGCCTCGAAGGATGAACGGCCCGGCTGCCGGCTGGGCCGTCGTGCTTCGAGACGCGCGTTCCGCGCTCCTCAGCATGACGGGGAGAGAGTTCGAGCGCACGGCACCCAGGATAGCCTCACGCCGGCACGTTGGGATCCGGCGTCACCTTCGGGTCGGGCTTGTTGACGAGATAGAGCCCGGCGATCACCAGCAGCGCGGCGACGCCGAACACCGCCGTCAGCGTGTCGTGCATGATGAAATAGGCCGCGACGACGCCGAACAGTGGCGTGACGAAGGTGAAGGCCGACAGCTTGCTCGCGGAGTAGGTTTTCACCATCGCGAACCAGATGACAAACGTGCAGCCCACCACCCAGACCGCCTGATAGGCGAGCAGCGAGATCGACAGCGCGCTCGGCACATGCTCGATGCGCTCGCCCGCGATCCAGGCGGCGAGGCCGAGGATCGGAATCGAGATCGCGACCTGGTAGCCGAGCGCCTTTTCCGGCGCGGCCTTGCGCAAGCCCGTGCCCTTGGCGACCAGCGTAGTTGCCGCCCACAGCGCGCCGCCGCCGACCACCATGAGGTCGCCGAGCAGCACCTTGGCATCGACGTTCGGCTGCGGCACGCCGATCGCGAGCGCGACGCCGGCAAAGCTCAGCGCAAGCCCGCTCCACTGCACGGTCAGAGACGCTCGCCGAGGAACTGGTGCGAGCCGAGCGCAACGAAGAACGGCGCGGTGTAGAGGAACACCGAGGCGCGCGAGGCCGAGGTGAAGACCAGTCCGGTGAAGATCAGCACGAACTCGCAGCCGAACATCAGCCCGGCGATGATGCCGGGGACGAGGGTGCCGTCGCGCTCGAAGAATTTGACGCCGCGCAGGTGGCCGACGATCAGCATCACCGGCAGCGCGCCGGCGGAGCGGATCATCGCCTGCAGCATCGGCGGCACGTCGGGCAGCGCAAGCTCGACCGCGAGCTGGTCGAAGCCCCAGCTCACGCACAGCATCAGCATCACGGCGATGGCGCCGGGCGGCAGCCCGTGTCCGACGCTGACGGGCCTTGTGACGCTGGCGGAGATCGCTTGGGTCGACATGTTTCCTCGCGGGCCGGCTTGGTGCCGTGTTGTTAATTGCCGGTTGGGCTCCCTCGCCCCGCTCTTGCGGGGAGAGGGTTGGGGTGAGGGGCCGTCGCCGCAAATTCGATAGAGACGAGCAGGCGGAGAATCCCCCTCACCCGAAATTCGCTACCGCGAATTTCGACCTCTCCCGCAAGCGGGGCGAGGTAGCTCGAAAGCAGTGCGAGTTAGCTGAAACCATCGCGCCATCACGTCTTCTGGCAATGCGCGCAGGTGCCGGCGATCTCGACGACGGAGAGTTTCGGGATGAACCCCGAGGCCCGCGCCGCCGCGGTCAGGCTTTGCGCGACGGGGGCGGCCGGGATCTCGCCGACCGAGCCGCAATGGTCGCAGATCAAAAACGCCACCATCGAGGTCTCGTCATGGTCATGCGCGCAGGCGAGGAAGGCGTTGCGGCTCTCGATGCGGTGGACGAGGCCGTTCTCCATCAGGAAGTCGAGCGCGCGGTAGACGGTAATCGGTGCCGGCCGCGGCATCGTCTTGGCCAGCTCGTCGATCACCTCATAGGCGCCGAGCGGGCGATGGCTCGACAGCAGCGCCTGCAGCACCTGACGGCGGATCGGGGTGAATTTCTGGCCGCGGCGCGCACACACCTGCTCGGCATGCGCCATCGCGTCCGCGGCGCAGCGGCCGTGATCGTGGTCGGGGCAGGAAATGTCGGCTTGGCCAGGCTCATTGCCTCGATATGTAGCATTTGCGCGCCCGTTCCCAAAGCCCGGCTCTCAACCCCGGTTCGCCGCCGCGTTGCAGCCATGCCCGCAATGCGGGGCAGCCTCGCGTTAACCCGGCATGCAGAAATCATAAGCAAGCTTATTATATCCCAAGCTTATGGAGGCAGGATCGATGCGCGGTTCGGTGGACACCGATTTCTTGTTTACGCTGGGCGAAGTGTTCCGGCTGATCCGCGTCTATGCCGACAAGGAGGCCGCACGCTACGGCATCACCCGCGCGCAATGGGCCGTGCTGTCCAAGGTAGAACGCCAGGAAGGGTTGAAACAGACCGAGCTCGCCGAGCTGCTCGAGGTGCAGCCGATCACGCTGACGCGGCTGATCGACAAGCTCTGCGACAATGGCTGGATCGAGCGCCGCAGCGACGAGAACGACCGCCGCGTCAACCGCCTCTATCTGAAGAAGGCCGCGCGCCCGCTGCTCGGCAAGCTCGCCGGCCTCCGCTCCGAACTCACCGCGACCGCGCTCGAAGGCATCAGCCCCGCTGACGCGTATCGCCTGCTCACCCAATTGGAATTGATCAAGGAAAACGTCCGCAATGCCGTCCAGACCCCAGCCAGCGAGCCCTCCCGAAAGGAACAGCGCTATGGCTGAACCCGTCCTCAAACTGGCCCCCGAGCAGAAGAGCAATCCGGGCGAGCCTGCGCCGTCGGGCAAGGCCAGCCGCGCGCCGCGCCGTCGCCTGATGGCGGGCCTGCGGCGCTATCGCCGGGTGCTGCTGCTGGTCGTGCTGCCGACGCTCGCTGCGATCGGCGGCATCGTGTTCTATCTCAATGGCGGCCGCTATGTCGGCACCGACGACGCCTATGTCGGTGCGCAGAAGGTGCTGATCACGCCGGAAATCTCCGGCAAGATCGACAAGATCGTCGTGAAGGAAGGCCAGCACGTCAAGAAGGGCGACGAACTGTTCGAGATCGATCCGGTGCCGTTCCGCCTCGCGGTGGCGCAGGCCAAGGCCGCGCTCGACCAGACCAGGACCACCTATGACAACCTGGTCGACAACATCAAGATCAACGGCAGGATGCTGGAATTCGCCCAGCAGAGCATCGAATTGAAGAAGCGCGACGTCGAACGCAAGTCGACGCTGGCCAAGCAGAATTTCGGCTCGCAGCTCGACCTCGACAACGCGGCGAATGCGCAAGTGACGGCCGAGAGCCTGGCGCAATACATCAGGCAGCAGATCTCCAAGGACAAGACGCAGCTGCTCGGCGACGTCGACCTGCCGATCGAGCAGTTCCCGCCCTACGCCCAGGCCAAGGCCAAGCTCGACGACGCCCAGCGCAATCTCCACCACACCGTGCTGCGCGCGCCGATGGACGGCGTCGCGACCCAGGTCGACCAGATCCAGCTCGGCCGCTTCGTCGCCGCCGGCTCGCCGGTGTTCTCGATCATCGATGTCGACCATCCCTGGGTCGACGCCAATCCGAAGGAAAGCGACTTCACCTATGTCGCGGTCGGCCAGCCGGTTGAGCTCGACGTCGACGCGTTCCCGAACCATCGGTTCAAGGGCAAGGTCGGCTCGCTGTCGCCCGGCACCGGCGCGCAGTTCGCGATCCTGCCGCCGCAGAACGCGACCGGCAACTTCGTCAAGGTGGTGCAGCGCGTGCCGGTGCGGATCTATTTCGACGAGAACGATCCGTTCGTGAAGAAGCTGAAAGCCGGCATGAGCGTCTACGCGACGATCGACACCAATCACCGCCGCACGCTGGCCGGCCTGCTCGGGCTGGCGCCGGCCTCGGCGCACCCGGACCACGAGTCAGGAATAAATGAGATGAGGCCGAACTGGCGGCCGCGATAACAGTGCGCCCCCTCTCCCGCTTGCGGGGAGGGTCGGGGTGGGGGCTCTCTCCACGAGTCATGTTGTCGGGAGAGCCCCACCCGGCGCTACGCGCCGACCTCCCCACGAGCGGGAGAGGTGACTTCAACGCTCGAACAGGACCGACCTGAATGAATGCACCGTCACCATCAGCCGTGCCCGGCATGCGCCGGAACATGGTGACGATCTGCGCGATGACCGCGACGATCATGCAGGCGCTCGACACCACGATCGCCAACGTCGCGCTGCCCTATATGCAGGGCTCGCTGTCGGCCTCGCAGGACCAGATCAACTGGGTGCTGACCTCCTACATCGTCGCGGCCGCGATCATGACCGCGCCGGTGGGCTGGATCGCCAACCGCTATGGCCGCAAGCGCATCTTCATCATCTGCTCGGCCGGCTTCACCGTCGCCTCGGTGTTCTGCGGCCTGGCGCAGGACATCGACCAGATGGTGCTGTTCCGCCTGCTGCAGGGCGTGTTCGGCGCAGCGCTGGTGCCGCTGTCGCAGGCCGTGATGCTCGACTCCTACGCGCTGCATGAGCGCGCGAAAGCGATGTCGATCTGGGGCATGGGCGTGATGATGGGCCCGATCATGGGCCCCTCGCTCGGCGCCTGGCTGACCGAGACTTATTCCTGGCACTGGGTGTTCTTCGTCAACCTGCCGTTCGGCGCCATCACCGTGCTCGGCCTTGCCGTCTTCATGGACGAGACCAAGCAGGACCTCAATCTGCGCTTTGACTGGTTCGGGTTCGGCGCGCTCGCGGTTGCGATCGGTTCGCTGCAGCTCGCGCTCGACCGCGGCGAGCAGCTTGGCTGGCTGGAATCCAACGAGATCATGATCGAATTCATCGTCGCCGGGATCGGCTTCTACTATTTCTTCGCCCATTCGCTGATGACCAGCCGGCCGTTCATCCAGTTCGCGCTGTTCAAGGACAAAAACTTCCTCGGCGGCTGCGTGTTTATGACTGTGATGGGCCTCGTGCTGTATTCGACCATGGCGCTGTCCTCGCCCTATCTGCAGAACGTGGTCGGCTACCCGATCATCACCGCGGGCCTGTTGTTGGCGACCCGCGGCGCCGGCACCTTCGTCGCGATGATGCTGGTCGGCCGCATGATGCGCTACATCGAGGCGCGCACGCTGATCATCTCCGGCCTGGCGCTGACCGCGGCCTCGCTGTTCCAGATGACCGGCTGGACCGACATGACCCAGGCCAACGAGATCATCGTCGTCAGCGTGGTCCAGGGCTTCGGCTTCGGCCTCGTGTTCGTGCCGCTGTCGACGGTGGCGTTCATGTCGCTGCCCAACCATCTGCGCACCGACGGCACCTCGATGCTGACGCTGCTGCGCAACGTCGCAAGCTCGGTCGGCATCTCGATCGTGATCGCGCAGCTGACGGAAGGCGGGCGGCGGATCTACGCAAAGCTGTCGGAGCAGATCAATCCGTTCAACCACGCGCTGCAGATGCCCGACGTGTCAGGCATGATCAACCTCAACACCGACGCCGGCCGCGCGATGGCCGACAAGATGGTGGCAGCGCAGTCGCAGATCATCGCGTTCTCGCACGACTATCAGCTGGTGATGCTGTTCATCCTGGTCTCGATCCCGCTCGCGCTGATGATCGGCTCGACCAAGGCCACGCTGCGCTCGCAGTCGGCGCCGTCGGACCAGGCCGCGGTGATGGAGTAGGTTTACGCCCTACGTTCTCCGAGCGTCGGGGCGATCGGTCACACCGTCATCCTGAGGCGCGAGCACTTGCGAGCCTCGAAGGATGCACGGCCCCGTTGATGGCCGTCGACCCTTCGAGACGCGCTACGCGCTCCTCAGGGTGACGGTGAAAGAGTGAGGCCGCCCCCTCCGAAAGCGCAAGACGCCGCAGCCGCAAGCCGCGTTGACTTTCCGACCTCGCCTCCCAATACTCCGCGAAAACAAGCAAGAGCCGTCACACAACTGACGGTTTCAGGGGAGGACGCGATGCCGACTTCACGCAGGACGCTGCTGAAGACTTCAGCGGCTGCCGCCGCTGCTTTCAGCTTCGATTGGACACGGGCGCAGGCGCAGGCCGAAACGGTCCGGATCGGTGTGATCTACGACCTGACCGGCCCGTTCGCCGCCGGCGGCTCGGTCGCCTCCTCGATCGGCACCCAGATCGCGATCGACCTCGTCAACGAGAAGGGCGGCATCGGCAGCAAGTACAAGATCGCGCCGGTCAACGTCGATTCCCAGAGCAAGCCTGATGTCGCGATCAACGAGGCCAATCGCCTGATCGACCAGGAGAAGGTCGACATCCTCAACGGCGTGTTCGCGAGCTCGCACGCGGTGCCGCTCGCCGCCAAGGTCGAGCAGCAGAAGCGGATCCTGTGGATCACGACCGCGGTCTCGACCGCCGTGTTCAAGGACAAGAACCTGCAATACGTGTTCCGCGCGCAGATCCATTCCGACCAGTACGGCCAGGCCTTCGCGAGCTTCATCAACGAGCACGCCAAGGCCAAGCTCGGCATGGAGCCGAAGGACGTCAAGGTGGCGCTGATCCATGAAGACGGGCCCTATGGCGTCGGCGTCGCCGCCGCCGACGAGGCCTTCGCCAAGGAGGTCGGGCTGCAGGTCGCGCTCAAGGAGGGCTATTCCGCCTCCGCGCCCGATCTCTCGGTGCTGGTCACCAAGCTGAAGCGCGCCAAGGCCGACGTGATCTCGCATGCCGGCTACAATCCCGACATCACGCTGTTCCTGCGCCAGGCACGCGAGAGCGGGCTGAAGTTCAAGATGCTGTTCGGCGCCGGCGCCGGCTACAGCCAGCTCGACAAGCTGCGCGCGACCTTCGGCGCCGACATCGACAATTTCTGCAACATCGATCCGGTGCCGGCACAGCTGCTCGATCCCGCCAAGCTCGCGCCGGGAATCGGCGACCTCACCAAGACCATGGTCGCGCGCTACCGCGAGAAGACCAATGCGACCGAAGTGCCGCCGCACTGCTCGATGGGCTTCAACCAGACCTGGATCCTGCTCAACAATGTGCTGCCGGTCGCCAAGGAGAAGTATGGCGGCTTCGATCCCGAGGCGATCCGCAAGGCGGCGCTCGACGTCGACATCCCTGCAGGCGGCACCATCCAGGGCTATGGCGTGAAGTTCTATCCGCCGGGCACGCCGCTGTCCGGCCAGAACGAGCGCTCGACGCCGGTCGTGATGCAGAATGCCGGCGAGCGCATCACCGTGGTGTGGCCGACCAATATCCGCACGCAGGATCCGGTGTTCCCGCTGCCGAAGGGCTCGGTGTACGCGGCGTAGGGACGATCGTTTGCTGTGCGGCTCGCCGGAGAATTATCCCCATCATCCTGAGGAGCCCGCACTTGCGGGCGTCTCGAAGGATCGACGGCCACCGGCCGGGCCGTGCATCCTTCGAGACGCGCTACGCGCTCCTCAGGATGACGGGTCTGGCGTGAGTATACGCGCGTAATCTCGTCGTTCCCGCCACCCTACAGCACCACCCGCCTGCCCTCATCCGCCGCCCAGTAGCCGGCGTAGTTTACCCTGGTCGTCTCATACGCCAGCGCGAGGTCCGCGAGCGGCTGCCGCCCGGTCGCCACACACTCCATGAAATCCTGGATCTCCTGCAGGTAGCCGCGGGTCCATTCCTCCTCGAGGCAGACATATTGCCAGCCGGTTTTGCGATCGACCTTTTCGGTGATGTAGACCGACGCGAGCTTCTCCTCGCTAGTCTGGTAGCTGGTCAGATGCGTGTTCGGGGTGATGTTGGCAAACAGTGAGCCGCCGCTCGTATAGGTCTCGATCAGGTTGCGTACGCCGCCCATGATCATGTCGCCCGAAAACACCGTCGCCTTGGTGCCGTCGGAGAAGGTTGCGGTCAGCGTGCCCCAATCCTCGACATCGACCGGATTGGCCTTGATGTAGGCGCGCTCCTCGGATTTAAGGCCGGCGGTGACATTGCCGACGTCGCAGGTGACGCTGGCGACCGTGATGGTCTCGCCGCGCGCGCGGGCTTCGACCTGCTTGAGATAGAGCACCGCCGACAGGGGATGACAGCCCATCCGGATCAGCGAGCCGCCGCCGGTCATCGCCCACTCGGCGGCATGCGCCGCATGCGAGCCGGAATGGCTCTCCTCGCCCTTCATGAACAGGATCTTGTCGCCTGTCGCGCGGATGATCTCCGCGGTCTTGGTCACCGCCGGCGCGTAGATCCAGTCCTCGGCATACATGAAGAGTTTTCCGCTTCGCTCGATCGCGGCGCGGGTCACCTCCATCTCCTCCATCACCCGCTGGTACATCAGCGCTTTCGGCACATGCCGGCCGATCGGCGCCTTGTCGCCGTCGCGGCCGAAATAACCGCTGAACGGCTTCTCGCAGATCACGTGCTTGCCGGCCTGCATCGCCTCGACGATCATCGCGGCGTGAAGGTTCGGCGGGGTGCAGATGTCGATGACGTCAAGCTCGCGGTCGGCGATCAGCTCGGCGAAGCTGCGATAGGCATTCGGGATTGCGTGCTTGCGTGCGAACGCATTGACATGATCGCCGCGCGCCGCGACCGCCCGCACCTCGACGTCGACGTCGACGCCATAGACGCGCCGGTAGGCAACCATATGCAGCTCCGACACGAAGCCGCAGCCAGCCAGCCCGATCCTGATTTTTGTCATTTCGTGTCTCCGCCCTTCAGGCGGGCGGAGAGTAGCGTGCGGCCATCACTGCGTCGAACGCATTTGCCATGACATCCGTCGAAGGCATCATTGTCGTGAACAACTCGAACGCGTCCGCTGCTGCGTAGATCGCGAGATCGCGCCCGGTCAGGACTTTGGCGCCCTTGGCCTTGGCCGCCAACAGCAACGGCGTCCATAGCGGCGTGTAGACCGCATCGGCGACCCACATCGACGGACGCAACAAGCTGTCCGGCACGGGACTGTCGCGGCTCGGCAGCATGCCGACCGGCGTTGCGTTGACGACGCCGGTCGCGCCATCGACCGCGCCCTCGACGCTGGCGACACCACGAACCGCATGACGGCTGGCCAACTGACCGGCCAGCCGCGCGACCTTCGCGGCATCGGCATCGAAGATGCGGAGCTCACCAACGCCGAGGATGGCGAGCGCGAAGGCGATCGCCTTGCCGACGCCGCCGGCACCGATCAGCGCGATCGGGCCGCGCGGCGCTGACGCAAGCAGCGGCGCGATTGCGCGCGCAAAGCCGGTCGCGTCGGTGTTGTGTCCGACCAGCCGCGTGCGATCGACGACGATGGTGTTGACCGCGCCGATCGCGCGCGCATCGGGTGCGAGGTCGTCGAGCAGCTCGACCACCGCCTCCTTGTAGGGAAAGGTGACGTTGACGCCGGCAAAGCCGAGCCGCCGGATGCCGTCGAGCATCGCGCGCAGCTCGTCGCGGCCGGCGCCGTTGACCTCGATGAGCTGGTAGTGACAGCGAACGCCGAGCGCAGCTGCGGCCGCTTCGTGCATCGCAGGCGCCGCCGAATGCGCGATCGGATAGCCAATCAGCCCCGTCAGGAAACGGTCGCGCATTGTCCCTCACGTCAGTCACGTTCAGCTCATGCGGTCGAGCCGAGCATAGCTGTCTTCCATGCCGTGCTCCATGCCGGTCGCGAGCATCGCCGCGCGCGTCTCCGCGTCCGGCAGCGTCATCCGCATCGTCATCAAGGTGCCGTCGCCGTCGGGCGTAAAGCGCGTCTCGACATGATTGTCCGGCGTCGGATCCGGCAGATGCATGCGCTCGACATGCACAATGCGGCTGAACGGTTCGAGCGCGACATATTCGCCGGTCAAATGGAAGCCGCCGCCCTTGCCGTCGGTCCATTCGTAGCGGATCCTGCCGCCGGGCTTCGCCTCGCTGATGCAGACCGGCATGGTCCAGCCGTCCGGGCCGAGCAGCCATTTTTGCAGCAGCTCCGGCTCGGTATGCGCGCGATACACCGCCTTGGGCGGCGCGACGAAGCGCCTGGTGACAACGACGTGGCGGTCGCCTTCGGTCTTCAGCGTCAACTTGCTCATGGGGATACCCTTCACTGCTCAGGCTTCATTGCGGCCAGCACGCCGTCCAGCCGGTCGTAATTGGTTTCCAGCGCACGGCGCAGCATGCCGAGCCATTGATCGATCTCGGCCACCGCCGTCGGCGCCAGCCGGCACGGCCGCTTGGTGCGCTCGATCCGCCGCACGATCAGGCCGGCGCCCTCGAGCACCTTGAGATGGCGGGAGATCGCGGGCTGGGTCATGTCGAACGGCTCGACCAGCTCCATGACCGTCGCCTCGCCCAGCGCGAGGCGCGCCAGGATCGCCCGGCGGGTTGGGTCGGCGAGCGCGGAAAAGGCGGCATCGAGGTTGGCCATGCTTGATCTCAAATCAGTTATATAACTTATTCGTTATATAACTTATTCGTTCGCATGATCAAGCAAAATCCGCTGCGGCGAACGCGCGCAGCGGATTTCGGTCCCCTTCAATGCTGGAATTGCGCGCCGCTGGCGGCACGCAGCTAGACGTCGAAGAACACGGTCTCGTTGTCGCCCTGCAGATGGATGTCGAAGGTGTAGGCGTTGCCCGCGCCGGCCTTGCGCCTGGCGATCAAGGTCGCGCGGCGCTCGGCCGGCACCAGCGCCAGCGTGGAATCAGCGGCGTTGCCGGCCTCGTCGTCGAAATAGATCCGGGTGTAGAGGTGCAGCAGCATGCCGCGCGCGAACACCGCGAGCCCGATGTGCGGCGCCTGCGGCTTGCCGTCGGCATCCGGCACCAAGCCCGGCTTGATGGTGTCAAACGAGTAGCCACCACTCTTGTCGGTGCCGCAGCGGCCAAAGCCCTTGAAGCTCGAATTGGGCAGCGCGCGCGCATCCTGCGGATCGGAGAAGCGCCCTTGTGCATCGGCCTGCCAGATCTCCAGCATGCAGTCCGGGATCACGGCGCCGTCGCCGTCATAGACCTTGCCCTCGACGCGGATGCGCTCACCCGAGACGTCAGGCGTCAGCAGGTTGCTGGTGAAGGCGTCGTTCCATTCGTATTCGCCGTTCGGCGTCAGGCCGTACTTGAAATAGGGGCCGACGGTCTGCGAAGGCGTGATTCCATCAGGACGCGGGTTCGACACTTACCTGGTCTCCATCGGCGTGGCACTCTGCCCGCGCAGCACGATATCGAAGCGGTAGCACAGCGCCCATTCCGGCTTGGTGTTCTCGAGATCGAAGGACGAGATCATCCGCGCCCGCGCCTTCTCGTCCGTCACCGAGTTGAAGATCGGATCGAACGGGAACAGCGGATCGCCCGGGAAGTACATCTGGGTCACGAGCCGCGAGACGAAGGAATGGCCGAACACCGAAAAGTGGATGTGCGCGGGCCGCCACGCGTTGTGGTGATTGCCCCAGGGATAGGCGCCGGGCTTGATGGTGATGAACTTGTAATAGCCCTTGGCATCGGATTGCGTGCGGCCTGCGCCGGTGAAGTTGGGATCGAGCGGCGCCGGATGCTGGTCGACGACATGGATGTAGCGGCCGCAGGCATTGGCTTGCCACAGCTCGACCAGCGTGTTGGGCACGCCGCGGCCGTCCTCGTCGAGCACATAGCCATGCACGATGATGCGCTCGCCGAGCGGCTCGCCCTTGGCCTGGATGGTGAGGTCGTTGTCGTGCGCGCGCACGGTCTCATGACCATAGACCGGCCCGGTCAGCTCCGAGAGCGTGTGCCGCATCGGGATCAGCGGCTTCTGCGGCGAACGCTTCACGGTGGAGCGATAGTCCGGCGACAGCCGCGCCGGATGGGCCGCAAGCGATTGCAGCGGGTACAACAAGGTCATGGCGAATTCCTCCGCGGCCCACGCGCCCGGTGAGCTCACGTCAGATCATTATAATGCATAACCAAATTGGGGAAGGGCTGTTTTCAGCCCTTCCAAGACCTTGGTTTAATTCAGCTTTTCAATCGCGACCGCGACGCCTTGGCCGACCCCGACGCACATAGTTGCCAAGGCAAGCTTCCCGCCCCGCTTCTCCATGCCGTGCACGGCGGTCAAGACCAGCCGCGCGCCGCTCATGCCGAGCGGGTGGCCGAGCGCGATCGCGCCGCCATGCGGATTGACGAAATCGGCGTCTTCCTTGACGCCGAGCTGGCGCAGGCAGGCGATGCCCTGCGAGGCGAAGGCCTCGTTGAGCTCGATCAGGTCGAAGTCCGACACCTTGATGCCGAGACGCTCGACCAGCTTCCTGGTAGCCGGCACCGGGCCGATGCCCATGATGCGCGGCGGCACCGCGGCCGATGCAAGGCCGAGGATTTTTGCGCGCGGCGTTAGGCCGTGCTTCTTCACCGCGGCTTCGGAAGCGAGGATCATCGCGGCGGCGCCGTCATTGACGCCGGATGCGTTGCCCGCGGTCACCGTGCCCGGATTGCGCACGATCGGCTTCAGCTTGGCGAGACCTTCGAGCGTGGTCTCCGGACGCGGATGCTCATCCTTGTCGACGGTGATCGGGCCGGCCTTGCCGCCGGGCACCTGGATCGGAACGATCTCCTCGGCGAAATAGCCCGACGCAATCGCCGCGCCCGCACGCTGCTGCGAGCGGATCGCCATCGCATCCTGATCGGCGCGCGACACCTGGAATTCCTCAGCGACGTTCTCGCCGGTCTCCGGCATCGCATCGACGCCGTATTGCGCCTTCATCAGCGGATTGATGAAGCGCCAGCCGATCGTGGTGTCGTAGATCTCGGACGAACGCGAGAAGGCTTCCGCGGCCTTGCCCATCACGAACGGCGCGCGCGTCATCGATTCGACGCCGCCCGCGATCGCGAAATCGATCTCTCCGGCGCGGATGGCGCGGCCCGCGGCGCCGACCGCGTCGAGGCCGGAAGCGCAGAGCCGGTTCAGGGTCTGGCCGGGAACCGACTCCGGCATGCCGGCGAGCAACAGCGCCATGCGCGCGACGTTGCGGTTGTCTTCGCCGGCCTGGTTGGCGCAGCCGAAATAGACCTCGTCGACCTCGTTCCAATTGAGCGTCGGGTGCTTGGCCATCAGCGCCTTGATTGGGGCGGCGGCGAGATCGTCGGCGCGCACCTTGGCGAGCGAGCCGCCGAAACGGCCGATCGGGGTCCGGACGGCATCGCAAATGAACACATCACGCATTGAATCTCTCCCTGAATGCCGCGACTTAGCGCTGGATCGGCTGGAACTTGAGATCGGTTTTAGGAGCGTGCCCGCGGCAGGTCAATTGATGCGGCTGCGCGCCTCGCACGCATTGCCGTGAGGGCTGACATAATTGGCACCGTGGACAGGGTGGAAAACCCCGACCTCGCGGATAGGACCGCGCGACGAAATTTTGTAGTTTCCGCCCCCTCATGACAGTCCAGCAGCCCATCCCCGTTCCGCCCGAGCCCGCTCCTGCCGCCGAGGCGCCGTCGCGCGTCACGCCGATGATGGAACAGTATCTGGAAATCAAGGCCGCCCATCCCGGCCTGCTGCTGTTCTACCGGATGGGCGACTTCTACGAGCTGTTCTTCGAGGATGCGGAGATCGCCTCCCGGACGCTCGGCATCGTGCTGACCAAGCGCGGCAAGCATCAGGGCATGGACATCCCGATGTGCGGCGTTCCGGTCGAACGCTCCGAGGATTACCTGCATCGCCTGATCGGCGCCGGCCATCGTGTCGCGGTGTGCGAGCAGACGGAAAATCCCGCGGAGGCCAAAGCCCGAGGCAACAAAAGCGTGGTCCGCCGCGGCGTGGTGCGGCTGGTGACGCCGGGCACGCTGACCGAAGACACCCTGCTCGACGCCCGCACCAACAATTACTTGATCGCGATCGCGATCGCGCGCGCCCGCGGCTCGGCCGGTGCGGATCGTCTTGGCCTTGCCTGGATCGACATTTCGACCTCCGAATTCATGGTGACGGAGTGTGCGACCGCGGAGCTCGCGGCGACGCTGGCGCGCATCAATCCGAACGAGGCCATCGTCACCGATGCGCTCTACAGCGACAGCGAGCTGGCGCCGACCTTGCGCGAACTGCCATCGGTGACGCCGCTGACCCGCGACGTGTTCGACAGCGCCACCGCCGAGCGGCGACTGTGCGACTATTTCGCGGTCGCGACCATGGACGGCCTGTCGGCGATGTCGCGGCTGGAGGCGACCGCCGCGGCCGCGGCCGTCACCTATATCGACCGCACCCAGGTCGGCAAGCGTCCGCCGCTGTCGCCGCCGGCGCGCGAGGCCGCCGGCACCACGATGGCGATCGATCCGGCGACCCGCGCCAATCTCGAACTGACGCGCACGCTCGCCGGCGAGCGCCGCGGCTCGCTGCTCGATGCGATCGACTGCACCGTCACCGCGGCGGGCTCGCGCCTCCTGGCGCAGCGCCTTGCCGCGCCGCTCACCGACGTCGCCGTGATCGCGCGGCGGCTCGATGCCGTCTCGGCCTTCGTCGCGGATTCCGCGGCGCGCGAGGACATCAGGACCGTGCTGCGCGCGGCGCCCGACATGTCGCGCGCATTGGCGCGGCTCTCGGTCGGCCGCGGCGGCCCGCGCGACCTCGCCAGCCTGCGCGACGGCATCCTCGCCGCCGACCAGGCGCTGGAGCTGCTGGCGCAGCTTTCCGATCCGCCGGCCGAGGTTTCGACCGTGATGGCGGCGCTACAGCGCCCCTCGCGCGATCTGGCGCAGGAATTCTCCCGCGCACTCTCCGAGCAGCTTCCGCTGATCAAGCGCGACGGCGGTTTCGTCCGCGAGGGTTATGAGGCCGCGCTCGACGAAAGCCGCAATTTGCGCGACGCCTCGCGCCTCGTCGTCGCCGCGATGCAGGCGCGTTATGCCGAGGATACCGGCATCAAGACGCTGAAGATCCGGCACAACAACGTGCTCGGCTATTTCGTCGAGGTCACCGCGCAGCACGGCGACAAGCTGTTCGCGCCGCCGCTGAATGCAACCTTCATCCATCGCCAGACGCTGGCCGGGCAGGTCCGCTTCACCACCGCAGAGCTCGGCGAGACCGAAGCCAAGATCGCCAATGCCGGCGAGCGCGCGCTCAATCTCGAGCTCGAGATCTTTGAACGCCTGAGCGCGATGGCGCTCGCGGCGAGCGATGATCTGCGCAATGCCGCGCATGCCTTTGCGATGCTCGACGTCGCGACGTCATTGGCCAAGCTTGCGATCGACGACAATTACGTGCGGCCTGATGTCGACGGCTCGCTCGGTTTTGCGATCGAGGGCGGCCGGCATCCGGTGGTCGAGCAGGCGCTGAAACGCGATGGCCAGCCGTTCATCGCCAATGCCTGCGACCTGTCGCCGGCGCCGGGCCAGAAATCCGGCCAGCTCTGGCTGATCACCGGTCCGAACATGGCCGGTAAGTCGACCTTCCTGCGCCAGAACGCGCTGATCGCGCTCTTGGCACAGATCGGCTCTTACGTGCCGGCGTCGCGGGCGCGGCTCGGCATCGTCGACCGGCTGTTCTCGCGCGTCGGCGCCGCCGACGATCTGGCGCGGGGACGCTCGACCTTCATGGTCGAGATGGTCGAGACCGCGGTGATCCTGAACCAGGCGAGCGAGCGGTCGCTGGTGATCCTCGACGAGATCGGCCGCGGCACGGCAACGTTCGACGGGTTGTCGATCGCCTGGGCCGCGATCGAGCATCTGCATGAGAGCAATCGCTGCCGCACGCTCTTTGCCACCCACTATCATGAACTGACCGCGCTCTCGGCGAAACTGCCGCGGATGTTCAACGCCACGGTGCGGGTCAAGGAGTGGCAGGGCGACGTCGTGTTCCTGCACGAGGTGCTGCCGGGCTCGGCCGACCGCTCCTACGGCATCCAGGTCGCAAAACTCGCCGGCCTGCCGCCGGCCGTGATCACGCGCGCCAAATCGGTGCTCGCAAAACTCGAAGCCCAGGACCGCGGCCAGACCGCGCGCGCCTTGGTCGACGATCTGCCGCTGTTCGCCGTCCCCTCCCGCGCCGCCAGCGAGGACAAGCCGCCGAGCGAGGCGGATCTGCTGGTCGAGGCGGTGAAGGCGCTGCATCCCGACGAAATGTCGCCGCGCGAGGCGCTGGATGCACTGTATGCGTTGAGGGCAAAGCTGCCGAAGGGGTAGCTGCGTAGCCCGGATCATCCTTCTCCTTCCCCCTGAAAGGGGGAAGGTCGGGATGGGGGCAGCCGCAGGCAACGCTGTTTGCGGAGAGAGCAGATCCCCACCCGCTTTGCTCTGCCGAGCAAAGCGACCTCCCCTTTTCAAGGAGAGGTCAAGACGCCTTCCCACTCTTCCGCCGTCCGATCTGCCACAGCGCCAGATTCCAGACGATGCAGGTGGCGAGCGCGCAGCAGAGGCCGATTGGCGAGCCGAATTGCAGCACCGCGACGTGCAGCACCGCAACCCCGAGGCCAAAGCCCATCAGGCCCAGGCGCTGTTGGCGAGCACGGCGGCGGTGGCGGGGCCGCCGATGCGCGGATGCAGGATCAGCATCATCGAGGAGAACACGATCGGAAACAGCGCCATCACGCCGGTCACGCGCGGGCCGACCCAGCCGGACGCCGTGACCACGGTGCCGACCAGGCTTGCGACCAGCGCGGCGCGCAGCGGAATGTCGTACCAGCGCCGCGCGATCAGCGGCATTTTCGCGACGTGCCGATAGGGCCGGAGAAGCGGGATGCAGATCGCAAAGGTGATGGCGTTGACGATCAGCCCGGCGGCGAGCGACCACTCGAACTGGCGGATGATGGTGGCGAGCACCAGCCACACCGCGATCGCGCTGCCCGCGCTGATCCACATGCTGAAGCGCTGCGCCAGCACGGCGTAGGTCAGGCCCATATAGATCGTGGCGGCGTTGACCGGCAGGCTCGCCAGCGCGCCCTCGGCGATGAAGGCGGCGTCATGGTCGAGCGCGAGGAAGGTGTAAGACAGCCCGGCCGAGATCGGCAGGGTTGCGATCAGCGCGCCGATCACCGGTCCCGACCGCTCCGTGATGATGGACGCGCTGACCACGAATGCGGCCGCAACCGCCATGCGCAGCACAAGGATCAGGACGAAGTGGAGTTCGGGGACATTCGTTCCGTCGCCCCGGCGAAGGCCGGGATCCATAACCACGACTGTTCGTGTGGAACGAAAGCCGTCGGACAGCGCGGCTTGAACCGATGGGACACGGCGTATGGGCCCCGGCTTTCGCCGGGGCGACGCGCTAGACCCGCTGCATCGTCACCGAAACCTTCGGGCCGTTCTTGATGGTCTGATAGACCACGCAATAGCGCTCGGTGAGTTTCAGCAAGAGATCGAGCTTGTCCTGCGGCGCATCGGTGCCGATCTCGAAGCGGAGGCGGATCTCGCGGAAGCCGACCGGGGTCTCCTTGTCGACGCCGAGCGTGCCGCGGAAATCGAGATCGCCCTCGGCGAAGACATTGCCGGGCTTCATCGGCACGTCAATCGCGGTGGCGACCGATTTCAGCGTGACGCCGGCGCAGGCGACCAGCGCTTCCAGCAGCATGTCGCCGGAGCAAAGCTCGAGCCCGGAGCCGCCGGTAGCGGGGTGAAGGCCGGCGATCGCGAGCGCACGGCCGGTCTCGACCTTGCAGGCGATGCTCTCATTGTCGATCGAGCCCTTGGCCTTCAGCGTGATCACGGCGGCCTGGGGGTCGGTCTTGTAGCGCTCCTTGATCGGAGCCTGCATTGCGCGGAGTTCGGCGGAGTCCATGGGTCTGCTCCCGGCTATTCTTCTTTATGCCGATGTAAGGCCTTAAGGAGCGGATGTCACCACCACATCGCCTCGCCGGCGCTGGATTTGTCGGTGACGTCCCGCACCGAACGGTCGAGCGAGCGGTCGAGCGCGGTCAGCACGCGGCGCTTGAAAGTGTCGAACAGCTCCGATTTGCGGTCGCGCGGCCGCGCCAAGTTGATGGTGATCTCCTCGAACAGCCGGCCCGGCCGCGGCCGCATCACCAGCACGCGGTCGGCGAGCACCACGGCCTCGTCCACGTCGTGGGTGACCAGGATCAGGGTCGGCCGCGTGTCGGCCCACAGATCGAGCAGATGATCCTGCAGATCGCGCCGCGTGAAGGCATCGAGTGCCGAGAACGGCTCGTCGAGCAGCAGCACTTCGGGCTGCGGCACCAAGGCGCGGGCGATCGCAACCCGCTGCGCCTGGCCGCCGGACAGTTCGCGCGGCCAGGCCGCGGCCTTGTCGGCAAGGCCGACGCGGGCGAGCGCCGATGCGACGCGCGCGCGCCTCGCTTCGGCCGGAAGGTCGGCGAGGCCGAAGCCGATATTGTCGGCGACGCTGAGCCAGGGCAGCAGCCTCGGCTCCTGGAAGATGATCCCGATCTTGGCGTGCGGCGATGATATCACCGCATTGTCGAGCGTCACGCTGCCCGTGCTGGCGCGGTCGAGGCCGGCGATGGCACGCAGCAGCGTCGACTTGCCGCAACCGGAGCCGCCGATGATCGCGATGATCTCGCCGGGCGCAATCTCGGCCGAGAAGCGCTCCAGCGCGTGGACGCCGTTCGGATAGGTCTTGCCGACTGCTTTGAGCGCGAGCATCACTGCCCTCCCCGCGCGCCGAACGCGTCCTGCCAGCGCAGCAGCGGCGCGGCGGCGACCTCGATCAGCCAGTCGGTGAGCTTGCCGAGGATCGCGAAGATCGCGATCGCGGCGAGGATCTGCGCCGGCTTGCCGAGCTGCTGGCCGTCGAGCAGAAGGTAGCCGAGGCCTTCGGAGGCGCCGATCAGTTCGGCCGCGACCACGAACATCCACCCCAAACCAAGACCGACCCGCAGCGCCACCACATAGGCCGGCAGCACGGCCGGCAACAGGATACGGCGGATCATGGCGGGTCCAGACAGGCGGAACACGCGCCCGACCTCGACGATCTTGCGATCGACCGACAGGATCGCACCCATCACGCCGAGATAGATCGGAAAGAACACGCCGACCGCGATCAGCGCGACCTTCGAGGTCTCGAAAATGCCGAGCCAGAGCACGAACAACGGGACCCAGGCGAGCGAGGGGATCGCGCGCAACGCCTGCACCGTCGGATCGAGCAGCCGCTTGGCGAAATCCCAGTAGCCGGAGATCGCACCCATGATGGTGCCGGCGACGACGCCGAGCGCAAAGCCCGCGCCGACCCGCCACAGCGTCGCGAGGATATGGCGCGACAGTTCGCCGCTCTTGGCGAGCTCAATGATGGTCTCGAACACCTTCGACGGCGGCGGCACCAGGCGGCCGTTGGAGTAGCCGAGAGAAACAACGAGTTCCCAGCCCAGCGCCAGCGCGACCGGCAGCACAAGCCCGAGCACCGGCCGCGCATAGCGCGACCACCGCGCAGGTGCACCGGGCGGGGCCGTCTGTTCCAGCGCGGGCAGGTCAACGGTCATGGCCATAGCAAGAACTATTCTTCCGGCGGGATTGCAAGGCGGAGCCAGTCCAACTCCATCCACGTCGTCCCTGCGAAGGCCGGGACCCATAACCACAGGGCATGGTAATCAAGCGAGCTGGGGCCACAGCCTTGTTCAACAATAAAGCCCTGTGGTTACGGGTCCCGGGTCGCGCTTCGCTTGCCCGGGACGACGGAGGTTGGCTTGACGACGGCGGTTAGTTTAACGACAGCGGTTAGTTGGTGGGCAGCGGGACCTGATCGTCGACCAAGGAATCCAGCGCGGCCTTCACGTCGGTCTTGGCGTCGATCACGCCGGCCTGCTGCAGCGCGAGGCCAGCCGCGAGGATCGATTCGCGCTGCGGGGCGCCGATCCGGCTGTGGGTCAGCTCGGTGCGCTCCTTGAGCTGCTTGTCGACCACGGCATCCGGCAGCTTGGTGACGGCGATGAAGGTCTTCTTCAACTCGTCATAGTTGGCCAGCGAATATCTCCGCGCTTCCTCGTACGTCGCGAGCACGCGGCGGACGATATCCGGATGCGCCTTCAGAAACTCCTCGCGCACATTGAGGATGCCCCAGGTGTTGGCTTCCGCCTTGCGGTAGAACAGCTTTGCGCCGTCCTCGACCTCCGCCTGCGCCATCATCGGATCGAGACCGGCCCAGGCGTCGACATCGCCGCGGATCAACGCGGTCTTGCCGTCGGCGTGCTGCAACAGCACCGGCGTGATGTCCTTTTCGGTGAGGCCGGCGCCGAGCAGCGCGCGAACCAGAAAGATGTGCGGGTCGGTGCCACGCGTCACCGCGACGCGCTTGCCCTTGAGGTCGGCGACGGACGCGATCCTGGAGTCCTTGGTTGTGACCAGGGCGGTCCATTCGGGGCGCGAATAGACATAGATCGACTTGATCGGGTTGCCGTTGATCTTCGCGACCAGCGCGGCCGAGCCCGCGGTCGAGCCGAGATCGATCGAACCGGCGTTGAGGAATTCGAGCGCCTTGTTGGAGCCGGCCGACTGCACCCAGACAATACTGATGCCGTCCTTGGCGAACTCCTTCTCCAGCAGGCCCTTCTGCTTCAGAACCATCGACACCGGATTGTAGGTCGCCCAGTCGATCCGGATCTCCTTCAGCGCGTCGGCGGCGCGCGCCGCGCCGGGCAGCAAGGTCGAGACCGCGAGCAGCGCAGCGAACGTGCGCCGGGAAAATTTTTGCATTCGTCGACCCCCTCGATCAGAATAAGAAACAATCTTTTATTTCAATGAGTTAACCTTGCGGTCAACGAGAAAATCTCTACCCTTTACGAGATGGCGCGAGAACGATCTTGCTCGAAGCGCCGCCATGAGAGCATGGAGCTGCTGTCGTTATACTTTGGTCAGTGACAGCAACGGCTCCGTCCGATATCGGATGAACCTATGGACAGCGTCGTAGCCGAGGCCCGCCCTGAAGCGGATGATCGTTTCGAGACCGAGCGGATCACCGCGGCGGTGAATGCGCTTGCCGAACGGCATGCCGGCCGCGAGGACCAGTTCCGCGCCGCGATGGCGCAGCTGCTCAAGGCCGAGCTGATCGCGGCGCGCGCTACGGCGCAGGCGCTGCTGCTTAAGGACCGTCACGGCCGGCGCTGCGCCGAACGGCTCTGCTTCGTGCAGGACGAGATCATCCGCATCCTCTATGCGGCGGCGACCCGCCACCTCTATCACTCGCCGATCCCCTCGGGCGCCGAACGCATGGCCGTGGTCGCGACCGGCGGCTATGGCCGCGGGCTGATGGCGCCGGAGTCCGACATCGATCTGTTGTTCATCCTGCCCTACAAGCAGACCGCCTGGGGCGAACAGGTCGCCGAAGCCATTCTCTATTGCCTCTGGGACATGGGGCTGAAGGTCGGCCACGCCACGCGCTCGGTCGATGAATCGATCCGTCAGGCGCGCGGCGACATGACGATCCGCACCGCGATCCTGGAGACGCGCTTCCTGACCGGCGACCAGCCGCTTTATGACGAGTTGGTCGAGCGCTTCGACAAGGAGGTGGTGCAGGGCACCGCGTCGGAATTCGTCACCGCAAAGCTCGCCGAGCGCGAGGAGCGGCATCGCCGCGCCGGCCAGTCGCGCTATCTGGTCGAGCCCAACGTCAAGGACGGCAAGGGCGGCCTGCGCGACCTGCACACGCTGTTCTGGATCGCCAAATACGTCTACCGCGTGCGCGAGACCGACGAGCTGCTTGAACGCGGCGTGTTCGACGCGCAGGAATACCGCACCTTCCGCCGCTGCGCCGACTTCCTGTGGTCGGTGCGCTGCAATCTGCACTTCTTCGCCGGACGCGCCGAGGAGCGGCTGTCGTTCGACATGCAGCGCGAAATCGCGGTCCGCCTCGGCTACACCTCGCATCCCGGCATGCAGGACGTCGAGCGCTTCATGAAGCACTACTTCCTGATCGCGAAAGACGTCGGCGACCTCACGGCGATCCTGTGCGCCAAGCTCGAGGAAGAGCACAACAAGCCGGCGCCGGTGCTGAGCCGGATGGTGGCGCGGCTGCGGCCCGGCACCAAGCGGCGGCGGGTTAACGGCAGCGACGACTTCATCGTGGACAACAACCGCATCAACCTCGCCGCACCCGACGTGTTCAAGCACGATCCGGTCAATCTGATCCGGATCTTCCGCCTCGCGCAGCAGAACAACCTCGCCTTCCACCCCGATGCGATGCGCACGGTGACGCGCTCGCTGAAGCTGATCAACACCCAGCTGCGCGAGAACGACGAAGCCAACCGCCTGTTCATGGAGATCCTGACCTCCGACAATGCGGAGATCGTGCTGCGGCGGATGAACGAGACCGGCGTGCTCGGCCACTTCATCCGCGCCTTCGGCAAGATCGTGTCGATGATGCAGTTCAACATGTACCACCACTACACGGTGGACGAGCATCTGCTTCGCTGCATCGGCTTCCTGCAGGACATCGAGCGCGGCGGCAACGAGGAGTTCACGGTCGCCAGCGACCTGTTCCGCAAGATCCGCCCCGAGCACCGCCCGGTGATCTATATCGCGACGCTGCTGCACGACATCGCCAAGGGCCGGCCGGAAGACCATTCGATCGCCGGCGCCAAGGTGGCGCGGCGGCTGTGCCCGCGGCTCGGCTTCTCGGCGGCCGACACCGAGCTGGTGGCGTGGCTGATCGAGGAGCATTTGACGATGTCGACGGTGGCGCAATCGCGCGACCTGTCGGACCGCAAGACCATCGAGAATTTCGCCGCCGTGGTGCAGTCGGTCGAGCAGATGAAGCTGCTCACGATCCTGACCACCGCCGACATCCGCGGCGTCGGACCGGGCGTGTGGAACGGCTGGAAGGCGCAGCTGCTGCGTACGCTGTATTACGAGACCGAACCGGTGCTGACCGGCGGCTTCTCCGAGGTCAACCGC
This sequence comes from Bradyrhizobium sp. BR 1433, assembly GCF_051547665.1. Classification (NCBI taxonomy): domain Bacteria; kingdom Pseudomonadati; phylum Pseudomonadota; class Alphaproteobacteria; order Hyphomicrobiales; family Nitrobacteraceae; genus Bradyrhizobium; species Bradyrhizobium sp. BR 1433. The sequence goes on along the minus strand of NZ_JBPUGG010000001.1, from coordinate 5,360,279 downwards.
GCCCAGCGCATCGCGGTGGCGCAAGCCGAATTCCGCCGCGCCTTCACCGAATGGCCGGAGGCGGAGCTCAACGCCTATATCGGCCGGCACTACCCCGCCTACTGGCTCAAGGTCGAGCTGGCGCGCAAGATCCGCCAGGCCCGCTTCATCCGCGCCAGCGAGCAGGCCGGCCACAAGCTCGCGATCAATGTCGGCTTCGACGAGGTCCGCGCCGTCACCGAGCTGACGATCCTGGCGACCGACCATCCCTGGCTGCTGTCGATCATCGCGGGTGCCTGCGCGTCGGCCGGCGCCAACATCGTCGACGCCCAGATCTACACCACGACCGACGGCCGCGCGCTCGACACCATCTCGATCTCACGCGAATACGACCGCGACGAGGACGAGGGCCGCCGCGCCACCAGAATCGGCGAGATGATCGAGCACGTGCTGGAAGGCAAGCTGCGGCTGCCCGAGGCGGTCGCCAAGCGCACCGTCCGCAGCAAGGCGCGGCCGTTCATCGTCGAGCCCGAGGTGACCATCAACAACCAGTGGTCCGACCGCTACACCGTGATCGAGGTCTCCGGCCTCGACCGGCCCGGCCTGCTCTACCAACTCACCACCGCGATCTCGAAGCTCAACCTCAACATCGCCTCGGCGCATGTCGCGACCTTCGGCGAGCGCGCCCGCGACGTGTTCTATGTCACCGACCTGCTCGGCGCCCAGATCACGGCGCCGACCCGGCAGGCCGCGATCAAGAGCGCGTTGCTGCATCTGCTGGCGAGCGAGGACCAGGCGGCGAAGCCGGCGGCGTAGATCGAAAGCGTAGGCGGAGCATGCAAGATCCGTCATCCTGAGGAGGCCGCGCAGCGGCCGTCTCGAAGGATCGACGGCCACGTTCTTTCCGCAAGAGAGTGGGAGTACGCCGAAGCGACCGGGCCGTCGATCCTTCGAGACGCGCGTTCCGCGCTGCTCCAGCGACAAAGGCGAAGCCTTTAGCGGGGATGACGGGATCGAAAGCCGTTTCCACCGAAGGAGCGAAGCCCCAATCCCGTGGCGAATCAGCCGAACAGCCGCATCAGCAACGCCTTGCCGACCGGCGCCGCGCGCACGCCTTGGAAAGCGCGGACATATTCGCCGGCATAGAATGCGCGCACGACATTGACCCGCGTCGCCACCGCGTCCTCGAAGCGGACGCCGAAGCCGTCGCGGGTGCGGCGGACCACGGTCGCGGCGACGTTCTGTCCGTAGACATTGCATTTGATCAAGGAACCGATGGCAGGCGGGACGGGATCGATGAAGCGCGCGCCCGAGATCGAGATGTCGGCCATCCGGATCAAGCGCATCTCGCTGTCCTGATGGATCAGGATCGGCTCGTCGCGTTCGAACCGCTCGGCCTTGCGGCGCCGCGGCTGCTCGATGCAGATGAAGCACACGATCGCGAGCACGACGCAATTGTACAGGCTCCAGGCCAGCGCCAGCCCGCCATAGGCGATGTTTTCGCCGCGCAGATGCAGGATGAAGGCGTAGGCGATCGCAAACAGCGTGATCAGCAGGGCGGCACCGTAGAGCCGCAGCAGCGGCCATTCGATGAAGCGGCGGTTGCGGTCGCCGCCCTTGGCCGTCACCTTGAATTTGTGGCCCTGCGGCCTGGCGAGGCCGGTCACGACCGCCTTCAGCACCGCGGGCGCCGCGATGTATTGCGACACGTCGGTCATGATCGCGAGCGAGCGGCCGCGCGAAATCCACGCCATCGTGAAGGCGTGCCAGACATAGAACGGCAGGAAATATTTTAGCAGCTCGAACAGGTCGGCATGGACCGCCTTGATCCCGAACAGCAGATAAAGCCACGGCACGACCAGGCCGAACACCTTGGTGCCGTAGACCGCCGCCCAGCTCATGAAGGCGTCGACCAGCGACAGCCGGTCCATGAAGGCGAGCTTCGATTGCCGCGAGAACGGCCCGCTGCGGCCGCGGAAGATCTGCATGAAGCCGAGACACCAGCGTCCGCGCTGCGTGATGTATTCCTTCAGTCCCTCCGGCGCGAGTCCGATGGTCAGGCGCTCGTTCAGATAGACCGTGCGCAGTCCCTTCTCCTTCAGCCGCAGTGTGACGAGGTAATCCTCCGTCACCGAATCGGTCGGGAAGCCGCCGATCTGCATCAGGCCGGAGAAGCGGATCAGCGATGAGGTGCCGCAGCAGAACGCCGTGTCCAGGCATCCTTGGCCGGCATCAAAATATCGAAGAAGAAGCGCTGCTCGTCGGGCCACACATCGGTCGCCGCAAGATTGGTCTGGATCGGATCCGGGTTGATGAAGTGCTGCGGCGTCTGCACGACGCCGACGCTGCCGTCCTGCATCAGGCTCATCGCCCGGGTCAGGAAGTCCGGCATCGGGACGAAATCCGCGTCGAGGATCGAGATGAACTCCGGCCGCTCGGCCAGCCCGGAAACGTGCTGGAGCGCATGATTGATGTTGCCGGCCTTGGCGTGGCGGTTGTCCGGACGGGCCAGATAGTTGCAGCCGAGCTCCTGGGCGAGCCGGCGCAGCCAGAGCCGCCGCCCATCGTCGAGCACCCAGACGCGGTAATTGGGATAGTTGAGCCCGGTCGCGCCGATGATGGTGCGCTCCAGGATCGCCTTCTCCTCGTTGTAGGTGCAGATGAAGACGTCGACGAGCGGCGCGTTTGCGGGCAGCTTCGATCGGCGCAGGATCGAATTGACCTCGGGTGAGCGGTCGATCGTGCGGCTGAGGAACAGCAGCGACAGGCACACCGCGATCATCGAGGCCGCCTCGGCCAGCATGAAGGGATAGCCGACCAGCGCGTCGGCGGTGAGGCCCGGAGGCGGCAAGGTGTGGGTCACCCGCCACGCGAAATAGTGGACCAGCAGAACGAACGACATGCCGGTCATCATGACGCGGGCCAGGGTCTGCTCGCGGCGGAGCAGGGGCAGGATGGCAAGGCAGGCGCCGAAGGCGACCAGCCCGGGCGCAAATGCCGCCATCATGACTTTGCCACGTCCGCGTTGAACACCACGCGCCCGGTGCGGCCGACCGCGCAATCCTTGCCCGTGGTATCGAGCGCCGGCATCGAGACCGTGACCCGATGGGTTCCTTATTCAGCGCATCCGGATTGATCGCAAGGTTCGCGGGCGCGCCCGACGCGCCGGTGAGATTGACGATCTCGCCCTGCAGCGCGGCGCTGCCGTCATTCGGCTCGAAGCTCGCCTGCTCGCCGAGTTTCAGTCCGTTGTAGACGCTCTCGGTGACGTTCGCCGTGACCACCGCGCCGCTGCAATCGAGCAGCTTGAGCAAGGGCTGGCCGGCCCTGACGTCCTCGCCGGGCGACGTCATCATCTCCCAGATGCGCGCGCCGACCGGCGCCTTGATGTCGGCTTCCGCCCGGTTGACGTAGTGCAGCTGCTCGGCTGCGATCTCGTGGGTCAGCCAGTCGATCTCGGCATCGGCATGCGCCAGATCGGCGCGCAGATCGCTGACGCGCTGGCGCATCTCCTCTTCGCGCTGCACGGAGCTCGGCCGGTCATTGTCGCTGTCGCCGAGATAAGTGCCATTCCTTGCGGCGGTGAGCTCGACCTTGGCGGCGTCGAGACGCCGTCGAGCGCCGATTTCGGTCTGCTGCGAGATCGCCTGCTCGCGCGTCAGGCGGGCCATTTCGACCGTCAACACGCTGCCCGACTTGATCAGCGACGACGCCCGCTCGACGGCGGCCACGGCCTCCTCCCGCCGTGCGGCGGCGGCCTCGATCGCGGTCTGGATTTCGGCGATCCGGGCCTCGAGCTGAAGGATGCGGCCGTCACGGAACTGGCCGGCCTGGCGGGCAAGATCCTGTTGCGCCGTCTCGGCGGCCGCAAGCTTGGCGGCCGAACTCGGGCGCTCATTTTCCAACCGCGACATCTGTCGCCGGAGATCATCGAGCCGGGCGCGATCGCCGCGTGCGTTAACGACGTGAAGGATCGCATCGCCCTCGTGAACCACGCTGAGCTGCGTGGATTTCTGCGGCTTCGCGCTCACGGTGCCGTCGATCGGTGAGCGCAAGGTCACGATCCTGGCGTTGACCACGGCCTCCACGCTCGAGGTCTGCAACACAGCCCTGAGCGGCAGCCATCCGAAGACGGTGACGATGGCAAGGCCAATGCCGACCTTGAGCAGGCGGCGAACCATCCGGCCTGAGCCTGCGGGCGCTTCGGGATGGGGAGCGCTATCGCTGGCCGGCTCGTCATGCTCCGGCTGCAGCCGTTCCTGCAGATCGCGCTGCAATCCCCGTGCGCCGTCGGCCTCATTCCTGGTGACGGAATTATTGTCTTCGGGAAGCGGCTTGTGCTGCTGTGCCTGATTCATAATGACCGGCCCCTGATCTGTCAGTGCGCGAACCAACGCACAGCTCTGCAGAGCGATGCCGTTGCCGGACAGATCCAATAATCAGGTGCTTCAAAAGCGGCTAAAGCGAACCGGGCATCTTTCGAAAAAATTGCTGCAATTTGCCGCCGTCGGGAGCCTGGCGCGGGAGCCGCGCCGTCGACCTGCTCCGCCCATCATTGCGGTGCGCCATTGCGCAGCCGAGGGCGTCTGCAGAACTGAGCCCGGAATCCATCAGGGCCGGGGCTAGGCGGGGAATGGATTCCGGGCTCTCACGGAGGTTGTGATCGGACCCGTCTTGCGCGACCCAGGCGTGAGCAGCCAGCGCTTCGGTCCCGGCAGCCTGCCGGACTTGGAATTCAGGGCCGGCTACCGCCCTGAGTCTGGCGCGTCGAATTGCGGCTGCAGCGCCGCCAGGCTCGCTCCCAGCAAGGCCAGGTAGCTGGCCTGACAGACCACCACGCCCAGATCGAATGCGTCCAGCAGATCGATCCACGGGTTGTCGGTCAGCGTGCTTGCTGTTTGCCTGCCAGCAACGATAACGGAAGGCTGGAAGCTGCGATCGCGTCTCTGAGGCCTTGCCTCGTGGTCGACGTCGTCGGAGCAAACGATCAGATGCAGGCGCGCGCTGGGCATTTCAATCTCCGTCACTGATTGGCGATTGCTGAACCCCGGAAATCTCTACCGTCATCGAGTTACCCAATAAGCGTAGTCACCGGGATGGAACGGGCCATTGAACGGAGGTTGATCCGACCGTTACATTCGGTGGGGACGACTCGTACTTGAGTTTAGGTCGCAACCTGGACCTGAGCGCGCTCAACGGCTTCGCTTTCTGCGCGATCCCACGGGTGTGGACCGCCAAAAAGGACGGCGTCATCCCGACCGGGCGGCAAGAAAGCTGCTAATATACAGTCTATTGGGAGGGCGACGTTGTCGCCGCTGATGGTAGCAGTCACCTAGCGACGCAGCGCGGCCCATGATGATGGCCAAGTGCTGGGCTGCCGATGATCCGCGACCCGACCACGAAGTCCTGGTCGGCCGAGCAATGGCTGCTCGGCGGCATGGTGCTGGCCTTGGCAACAACCTGCATCGGGCTGTTGCTAGGTCCGCAGCCAGCAGCTTCCGCCCATCTGGTTGCCCTGGCGCTGCTCGTCGCGTCGCTGACCGCCGCATTGCTGATGATCCGTCTGGTTGGCCGTTCGCAAAGGCGGATGGAAGCCATGTTGCGCGGCCGAGCCAGCAGCGAGGAGCGCGCGATGGAGGCGCTGCGCAACAGCGAAGCGCAATGGAAGGAGGTATTCGAGCACAACCCGGTCATGTACTTCATGGTCGACGCAACGGGGCTCGTGCTGTCGGTCAACACGTTCGGCGCGGCGCAGCTCGGCTACACCGTCGAACGAACTGCTTGGACAATCGGTGCTGCGGGTCTTTGCCGCCGAAGACCGGGATATGGTCCAACGCAACGTCGCGGCATGCCTCGACAACATCGGCCAGACCCACAATTGGGAAATCCGGAAGGTCCGCAAGGACGGTTCAAGGATTTGGGTTCGAGAAAACGCCAAGGCGGTGCGGCGGCTGGACGATCAGCTGATCGTGCTGATCGCATGCGAGGACATCACCGAGCGCAAGCACGCCGAAAATGCGCTGCAGCAGAGTGAAATGTACCTGACCGAAGCCCAGCGAGTGAGCCACACCGGCAGCTTCGGCTGGCACGTCGCCAGCGGCGAGATCATCTGGTCGGAAGAGACGTTCAGGATCTTCGAATTCGACAGGGCTCCTTCCATCACACATGCCACGGTCCTGCAGCGCGTCCATCCGGACGATCGCGCCCGCGTGCAACGGACCATCGACCGCGCCTCGCTCGACGGCAAGGACTTCGAGCACGGCTACCGATTGCTGATGCCCAATGGGGCGATCAAATTTGTTCACGCCAGGGCGCATGCGGTGACGAACCTTTCGGGCGACACCGAATTCATCGGAGCGGTCACCGACGTTACCGCCCGCAAGCGAGCCGAGGCGGAGTTGCACGAAGCGCAGACCAACCTCGCACACGTCACGCGCGTGACGGCGCTCGGCGAGCTCGCCGCATCGATCGCCCATGAAGTGAACCAGCCGCTTGCCGCCGTGGTCACCAATGCCGCGGCATGCCTGCGGTGGCTCAACCGGGCGGCCCCCGATCTGAACGAAGCTCGCGGCGCGGTCAGGTCGATCATCAGCGACGGCAACCGGGCGGGCGAGGTCATCCAGCGCGTCCGCGCGATGGTGAACAAGACGACCGATCAGAAGGCGCCGCTCGACGTCAATGAAGTCATCAACCAGGTGATCGTCCTGGTGCAGCATGAACTGCAGCGTCACCATGTATCCTTGCAGCTCGACCTCGCTCCCGCGCTCCCGTCTGTCGTCGCCGACCGTATCCAGATGCAGCAGGTCATCCTCAACCTGGTCCTCAATGGTATCGAGGCCATGCCAGCCGGTCACGGACCGGCCGCGGGAACTCGTAATCCGGACGCGCCATGACGAGGCCGGGCAGATCGTGGTCACGGTCACCGACTGCGGCGTCGGAATCGCGACCGAGAATGCCGAACGGCTGTTCGACGCGTTCTACACCACCAAGGCCAGCGGCATGGGGATGGGGCTGTCGATCTGCCGATCGATCATCGAAGCTCACCGAGGCCGCCTGTCCGTGGCCGAAAACATCGGCCCCGGCGCGACGTTCCAGTTCACCTTGCCACTGCACGAAGAGGATCATGCATGGTGACCGGGCGCGCGGCATCGCCTTCTGGTCTGGCAAACGCCGAGGATCCCGTCGTCTTCGTCGTCGACGACGACGCATCCGTGCGGGACGCGCTGAGCAATCTGTTCCGGTCGGTCGGCTTGCGGACCGCAGCATTCGGCTCGGCCCATGAATTTCTGCAGCGCAAGCCTCCGGATGTCCCGAGCTGCCTGATCCTCGACATCAGGTTACCGCGGGTGAGCGGGCTGGACTTTCAGGGGGAGCTGGCGAAGGCGGGCATCGATATTCCGATCATCTTCATGACCGGGCACGGCGATATCCCGATGACGGTCAGGGCCATGAAGGCCGGCGCTGTGGACTTCCTGACCAAGCCATTCCGCGATCAGGACATGCTGGATGCCGTCACGACGGCGATCGAGCGCGACAGGAGTCGTCGCGATGAGGCCAAGGTTCTTGCCAACCTGCGCGCCGCCTTCGCGACCCTGACGCCGCGTGAACGCCAGGTGATGACGCTCGTCACGGCGGGGTTGATGAACAAGCAGGTCGCCGCCGAAATCGGTGTGGCCGAGATCACAGTGAAGATACACCGCGGGCACATCATGCGGAAAATGGCGGCAAAGTCGTTACCCGATCTGGTCAGGATGGCACAGATGCTCCAGATCGGACCGGCAGCCGGCGGCGCGCAAACCTAAGTATGATTCTCCGGCCCCGATTGGCGACGCACTGTGGTCCCCACATGATGCACACGCCAGAGGCCCTTCCGGCCCGGGAAAACCTCCTTGCCCAACCCGCCAGTGATATCAATCATCGACGATGACATGTCGGTTCGCACCGCGACCGACAATCTCGTCAGGTCGCTAGGCTACGCGGTCGAGACCTACGCGTCGGCCGAGGAATTTTTGCACTCGCCCCGCCTGAATGACACATCCTGTGTGATCGCGGATGTCAGGATGCCGGCCATGAGCGGGCTCGACTTGCAGAGCCACCTGATTGCCAGGGGACACCGCTTTCCGTTCATTTTCGTCACGGCGTTCTCGGTCGAAAGCGATCGCGTCCGGGCGCTGAAGGCTGGAGCGATCTGCTTTCTGAGCAAGCCCTGCGCCGGGGACGTCCTGATCAAATGCCTCGATACCGCCCTCGCGCAGCGCAGCGCGGCGCCGGGTGCGTGAGTTGGATCAGCCATCACCGGGCCGGCTATACGCAAGGATGATGCCACAAAACATCTGGACAAGTTGCGCATGGACGGCGGCGGCGCGAGATTTCGCATCGTCGTCCTTCGGGAAGATCGACGGCAAGGACAGCACCAGACATTTTGATTGGCAAATGGCAATTCCTCGGAGGGAGGTCGCCATGCGTGCGGAACCGCGCTGCGCCCAGTGTGACAGCGAAGACCCCAAGATCATCTGTTTGCGAAATCCGGCGGGCGAACGCTACTGCGGACGCCTCTGCTTCTACAAAGGCCAGGAGGACTTCATCCGCTGGCTTTGGCGCGCGAATGCGGAGGCAGCGTCATGACAGCTCGTTGCGGAAATCCGGCCTGCAAGCGGCCTTTCGGGCTGATCCGGCATAATTGGTATTTTGAGCAGTTTTGCTCGACGAAGTGCCGCGAGATCCACAAGCGGCAGCTGGAGCGCAACAAGGCCTATTGGAAGTGGCTGTATCCCTTCCCCAGAACCGACGCTCCATCGAAAAAGCCGATCTGACGACGTTGGCCAACAACGCCGAGGGGAGTCTCACATGACAACGGTCGACGCGATGCTGGTCGGAGCGATACTCGCGTGGGTGCCTTCGCTCGTTGTGTTCCTCTATATCGTGCGCGATCTGCGCAACATGCCCAGCGAAGATCTCGATTGAGCACGTCTCGGGCGCTTGGGTAGATCGCTATATCTCCACGCCCTCGTGGCGCAGCAGCCAGCGCTTGCGCTCCAGCCCACCGCCATATTTGACCAGCGACCCGTTGGCGCCGATCAGGCGATGACATGGCACGACGACGCTGATCGGGTTGGAGCCGTTGGCATGGCCGACCGCGCGCATCGCATTCGGCGCGTTCAGTTTCGCCGCCAGCGCGCCGTAGCTCATGGTGGTGCCGTGCGGAATGTTCGGCAGCGCGTGCCAGACCTTCTGCTGGAACGGCGTGCCGGCGACGCGCCATTCGACATCGGTGAGACGATCGAGATCGCCCTTGAAGTAATCGCCGAGCGCCTTGCGCATCGCAGCCGGCGCGTGGCCGTCCCGCAGCGTCACCGCGCCATAATGCAGCCGCAGCAGGTCGAGCATGCGCGCTTCATAGTCGTCCCAGTCGAGCGCGCGCAGCACGCCGTCGTCATCGGTCACCAGCAGCGCCGTGCCGATCGGGGTCTTGAGGCGGTCGAGGTTGAAGGTCTGTGCAGTCCTGCGGTCGGCCATTGTCATATCTCGGGCAAGCAGATCGGTCGGCATACAATTCACCGCCCGCATGCTAGCGTCCACCCGAATTCCGGTAAGAGCGTTTTTCGAGCGAAGCGGAGACCGGTTCGCGTGAAGAAAACGCGCCAAAACAAGAAAATCTTGAGCTTCAATTCTGATTCAATCAGAACCGAAGCTTTGGGGGCCGCAATATGTTGTTGCTTGGCAATGTTCTGGTCGCGGTGGTGGCCATGCTGCACGTCTATTTCCTTGTGCTCGAGATGTTTCTCTGGACCAAGCCGCTCGGGCTGAAGACGTTTCGCAACTCGATCGAGAAGGCAAACGATTCTGCGGTGCTCGCCGCCAATCAGGGGCTCTATAACGGCTTCCTCGCCGCCGGACTGATCTGGGGCCTCGTACATGGCAATCCGGCCTTCGCGTTCCAGATCAAGACATTCTTCCTGCTCTGCGTGATCGTCGCCGGTGCCTATGGCGCCGCCACCGTCAGCCGCCGCATTCTTTATGTGCAGGCGGCTCCCGCTGCGTTGGCGCTGATCCAGCTCTGGCTGGCCTAACGCGCGGGCGCGCTTTTGTTTTCTTGAGCATGATCCGCTCGGAAACCGCTTCACAGTTTTCCGGATCATGCTCAAACGCGACATCGCGCGCAGGGTGCATCGTCTTGCAATGGCCCAGCCGTTCCTCCATCATCCCGTGCAACGGTGACATCCGCCGGCCTGAGCTCGCGGACAAGATCACCGGCAACAGGGAGGTCACGGACATGAGAAGCGTGCAATTGCTCGCTGCGACGGCGCTTGCGATCGCGTTGTCGGTTACATCGGCCACCGCGCAGAAGAAATACGACATCGGCGCGACCGACACCGAGATCAAGATCGGCCAGACCGTGCCGTTCTCCGGCCCCGCATCCGCCTATGCCGGCATCGGCAAGACCCAGGCGGCCTACATGAAGATGATCAACGATCAGGGCGGCATCAACGGCCGCAAGCTGAACCTGATCCAGTATGACGACGCTTATTCGCCGCCGAAAGCGGTCGAGCAGGTGCGCAAGCTTGTCGAGGGCGACGAGGTGCTGTTCACGTTCCAGATCATCGGCACGCCGTCAAATGCCGCCGTGCAGAAATATCTGAATGCCAGGAAGGTGCCGCAGCTGCTCGCCTCCACCGGCGCCTCGCGCTTCTCCGACCCGCAGAACGCGCCGTGGACGATCGCGTTCAACCCGAACTACCAGTCCGAGGGGCGCATCTACGCCAAATACATCCTGGCCAATCACCCGAACGCCAAGATCGGCATCTTCTACCAGAACGACGATCTCGGCCGCGACTACATCACCGGCCTGAAGAGCGGGCTCGGCGACAAGGCCGCCAGCATGATCGTCACCGAGGTGTCCTACGAGCTGACCGACCCGACGGTCGATTCCCAGATCGTGAAGCTGAAGGCCGCCGGCGTCGATCTGGTCTATGACGCCTCGACGCCGAAATTCGCCGCGCAAGCGATCCGCAAGATCGCCGATCTCAACTGGAACCCGGTGCACATCCTCGACATCAATGCGAGCCCGGTGTCGGCGACGCTGAAGCCGGCCGGTCTCGACATCTCCAAGGGCATCATCTCGACCAATTACGGCAAGGATCCCGCCGACCCGCAATGGAAGGACGACCCCGGCGTGAAGGCCTATTTCGCGTTCATGGACAAGTATTATCCGGAAGGCGACAAGCTCAACACCGTCAACACCTACGGCTACTCGACGGCCGAGCTGCTGATCCAGGTGCTCAAGCAGTGCGGCGACGACCTCACCCGCGAGAACCTGATGAAGCAGGTGACCAGCCTGAAGAAGTTCGTGCCGAGCCTCGCGCTGCCGGGCATGTCGATCACGACGGGACCGAACGACTACCGCATCAACAAGCAGATGCAGATGATGAAGTTCAACGGCGAGCGCTGGGAGCTGTTCGGCCCGATCATCGAGGACACCGGACCGGCGGGCTAGCCGCGGTCGGGACGAGACACCACTCCCTCTCCCCGTCCTTACGGGGTCGAGACGAGCGAAGCTCGCTCTTAGAGGGTCGGGGTGAGGGGCTGCTTCCGCGCACCGCTGCATTAGCTGCGCCCGCGGAGACTCCCCCTCACCCGCATCGCATCTTCGATGCGATGCGACCTCTCCCCGCAGGCGGGGCGAGGTAAAGCGGGCCCCAACCTTCGCGCCGCTCCACCCGGCTTTTCGCACCGCCCCCTACTTTGGTTGACTGAAATCGCTCACCTTTTCGGCAGCGCTCGTCTTGCGTTGCAATAACGGTTCCTCCAGTATCCCGGCCCAGCGATGGCGACCGCGGGACCTTGAACCCGCGGACAAGATCATCGGCCAACCATCAGTCACGTGAGGGAAACAGCATTATGAGGAACGGGATTTTCCACCTGGTCACGGGAACGGCGCTCGCGATCGCGCTGTCAGCAACGTCGGCCTTTGCGCAGAAGAAGTACGATCCGGGCGCGAGCGACACCGAGATCAAGATCGGCCAGACCGTCCCCTTCTCCGGACCGGCCTCCGCCTACGCCTCGATCGGCAAGACCCAGGCGGCCTACTTCAAGATGATCAACGATCAGGGCGGCATCAACGGCCGCAAGATCAACCTGATCCAGTATGACGACGCCTATTCGCCGCCGAAGGCCGTCGAGCAGGTGCGCAAGCTCGTCGAGAGCGACGAGGTGCTCTTGACCTTCCAGATCGTCGGCACGCCGTCGAACGCCGCCGTGCAGAAATATCTCAACGCGAAGAAGGTGCCGCAGCTGTTTGCCGCCACCGGCGCCTCGAAGTTCACCGACCCGAAGAACTTCCCCTGGACGCTCGGCTTCAACCCGAACTACTTCGTCGAAGGCCGCATCTACGGCCAGTACATCCTGAAGGAGCATCCCAACGCCAAGATCGGCGTGCTCTATCAGAACGACGACCTCGGCAAGGATTATCTGAACGGCATCAAGGCCGGCCTCGGCGACAAGGCCGCCAAGATGATCGTGGCCGAAGCCTCCTACGAGGTCTCCGACCCGACCATCGATTCCCAGGTGATCAAGATCAAGGATGCCGGCGCCGACCTGTTCTTCTCGGCCTCGACCCCGAAGCAGGCGGCGCAGGCGATCAAGAAGATCGCCGAACTCGGCTGGCACCCGATCCACATCGTCGACATCAACGCGACCTCGGTCGGCGCCGTGCTGCAGCCGGCGGGCCTGGAAGCCTCCAAGGGCCTGATCAGCACCAATTACGGCAAGGATCCGGCCGATCCGCAGTGGAAGGACGATCCGGGCATGAAGCGCTATTTCGACTTCATGGCCAAGTACTATCCCGACGGCGACAAGAACTCGAACTTCAACACCTATGGCTACTCGACCGCCCAGTTGATGGTGCATGTGCTGAAGCAGTGCGGCGACGACCTGACCCGCGACAACGTGCTGAAGCAGGCGACCAACCTGAAGAATGTCGAGCTCGACATGGCGCTGCCCGGCATCAAGGGCAACACCGCGCCGAACGACTATCGCGTCAACAAGCAGCTGCAGATGATGCGCTTCAACGGCGAGCGCTGGGAGCTGTTCGGCCCGATCCTCGAGGACGCCGGCCCGGCGGGCTAGTGTCGGTTCGCACAGGTTTGAAACGCAATCGGCGGCCTCCGGGCCGCCGATTTTGCTTGGGAACACTCGCCCTATCCATCCCCGTCACCCTGAGGAGCGCGAAGCGCGTCTCGAAGGGTCGACGGCCACCAGCGGGGCCGCGCATGCTTCGAGGCTCGCTCCGCTCGCACCTCAGCATGACGGGGATGGAGATCGCTGCGACCCATCGATTTTACGCGCCTACTTCGGAATCTCGCCGAAATTCTTGCCGACCGGCAGCACCGCATGGCGGATCAGGCGGGAATCGTCCACCGCGGCCTGGCGGTGCTTCACGGCCTCGCGATAGACGGGGTCGCGGATCATCTCGACGAAGGCGGCGACGCTTGGATATTCCGCGATGAAGCAGTGATCCCAGCGCTCCTCCTGCGGACCGATCAGCATCAGCTCGAAGCGGCCTTGCCAGACGATGCGGCCGCCGAGCCGTTCGAACACCGGCCCGCTCTCGCGGCCATAGGCCGCATAAGCCTCCGCGCCGGTGGCCTTGCGACCGTCGGGATAGGCGGCCCATTCGCGCAAGCGTACCAGGTTGAGCATGTGGATCGGGCCCGGCCGGTTGTTGTCCCGGAATTGCGCGAAGACGTCCTTGGTCGGATCGATATGGCCCATGCGGCGCTCCTTCGTTTCTTGTTCCCTAGCGCGATCGCTCGATCGCGCTCTTCCCTGTTTGAGCATGATCTCCGCGCAAACGCTCCGCGTTTGTCGCGAGGGAAAACCGGTGCCCCCTTTTCCTGATCATGCTCCTTATGTAGCACGCGCTGCCTCACCTCCTAATGCCCCGTTAAGCTTTGCGTAACCGCCCCTTAAACCGGGAACGCTAGCGTGCGTCCCTGTCAGGGTGTGAGCGTTGCGGATGGCGTGGGGACGGAAAAAAGGCGGTGCGCGCAAGGAGCCGCTGTTCGGGCTTCCGGCCGCGCTTGCCGACCTTCGGCTGTCGCCGTCCGATCGCATTCCCGGCGGCGGCGACGACAAGCCCGCCAAATCCAAACCCAAGATCAGCGACAAGAGCAGCGATTCCGGTAGCGAGAAACCGCGCCCGTCGCGCAGCGGCAGCAAGCGGCGCAGCAAGTCGCGGGGCTTTGGCATCGGCCGCCTGTTCTATTGGACCGCGGTGCTCGGCCTGTGGGCCGGCATTGCGGTGATCGGTGTCGTGGTGTGGGTCGGCGCGCATCTGCCGCCGATCCAGTCGCTGGAGATTCCCAAGCGTCCGCCGACGATCCAGATCGTCGGCATCGACGGCAGCGTGCTGGCGCAGCGCGGCGAAATGGCCGGCGCCAATATCGCGTTGAAGGATCTGCCGCCCTATCTGCCGAAGGCCTTCATCGCGATCGAGGACCGCCGCTTCTATTCGCATTACGGCGTCGACCCGGTTGGCATCCTGCGCGCGGCGGTGACCAACCTCCTGCACCGCGGCGTCTCGCAGGGCGGCTCGACGCTGACCCAGCAGCTCGCCAAGAACCTGTTCCTGACCCAGGAGCGCACCATGCAGCGCAAGCTGCAGGAAGCCGAGCTTGCGCTCTGGCTGGAGCGCAAGCATTCCAAGAACGAGATCCTCGAGCTCTACCTCAACCGGGTCTATTTCGGGTCCGGCGCCTATGGCGTCGAGGCCGCCGCGCAGCGCTATTTCGGCAAGTCGGCGAAGAACGTGACGCTGCCGGAAGCCGCGATGCTGGCCGGCCTCGTCAAGTCGCCGTCGCGGCTGGCGCCGAAACCGCAACCCTGAAGGCGCCGAGCAGCGCGCGCAGGTCGTGCTGGCGGCGATGGCCGACGCCAAGTTCATCACCGAGGCGCAGGCCAAGGCCTCGATCGGCCAGCCCTCGATTGCGGTGAAGCCGGCGGCGCCGGCACCGTGAACTGATGTCGCCGACTGGATCGGCGAAGTGCTCGACGATCTGGTCGGCCAGATCGACCAGGACGTCGTGGTGCAGACCACGATCGATCCGAAGCTGCAGATGTCGCCGAAGCCGCCATCATCGATGAGCTCGCCGCCAAAAGCGTGAAGTTCAATGTCAGCCAGGGCGCGCTGGTGGCGATGACGCCGGACGGCGCGGTGCGCGCCATGGTCGGCGGCCGGAACTACTCGGAGAGCCAGTACAATCGCGCGGTCACCGCGAAGCGGCAGCCGGGCTCGGCGTTCAAGCCGTTCGTCTATCTCACCGCGGTCGAAGCAGGGCTGACGCCGGATACCATCCGCACCGACGCGCCGCTCGACATCAAGGGCTGGAAGCCGGAGAACTACACCCACGAATATTTCGGCTCGGTGACATTGACCCAGGCCCTGGCGATGTCGCTGAACACGGTCGCGGTGCGGCTCGGCGTCGAGGTCGGCGCCAAGAACGTGGTGCGCACCGCGCACCGGCTCGGCATCTCCTCCAAGCTGGAGTCCAACGTCTCGATCGCGCTCGGCACCTCGGAAGTCTCCGTGATCGAGCTGGTCGGCGCCTATGCGCCGTTCGCCAATGGCGGCTACGCCATCTCGCCGCATGTGGTGACCAAGATCAAGACCAGTTCGGGCAAGCTGCTCTATGACCGTCCGACCGATCCGCCCAACCAGGTGATCGAGCCGCGCTACGATTCGATGATGAACAGCATGATGCGCGAGACGCTGATCTCGGGCACCGCGCGCAAGGCGGAGATCCCGGGCTGGACCGCTGCCGGCAAGACCGGCACCAGCCAGGATTATCGCGACGCCTGGTTCATCGGCTACACTGCCAAGCTCGTCACCGGCGTCTGGCTCGGCAATGACGACAATTCACCGACCAAGAAGGCGACCGGCGGCGGCCTGCCGGTGGAAGTGTGGACCCGCTTCATGAAGGCGGCGCATCAGGGCGTGCCGGTCGCCGCGATCCCGAACTCGCAAGGCAGCTGGGGGCCGGCGAACCTGATGCAGATCTCGTCGCAGGTCACCGCGCCGTCAGCGCCGGCGGGACCGATGCAGATTCAACCACCGATGCAGGCATCGCAACCGCCGGCGCCGGTACCATCCGGTGGCGGCTATTATCGCGCGCCCCCGCCGACGCCGGCCCGCGCCTCGGCCCCACCCAACCCGAACGCGCGGCCCGAGGCGGCGGCTGGACTGGACGGCTGGCTGGCGGATCGGTTGTTTCGGTAGGCGGTCGATAGCTGGTGCGTAGCAGTGTAGAGCGCAGCGAAACCCATCAGCTTCGTACCGCGACATCAATTGATGGGTTTCGCTTCGCTCTGCCCGTCCTACAGGAGCTAACCAACTGCCGTCATGCCGGGCTTGACCCGGCAATCCATCCAGAAAGAGCTTCTTTGTTCGATGGATGCGCGTGTCGAGCCTGCGCATGACAAGGTGAAGAGCCGGCGCTGCCGCGCCCTACTCCTGGATCCCGTAGCGGTGCAAGTCGTTGCCGTAGGTATCGAGCCAGTTCTTGGCGCGCGTCACCGACGCGCAGACCTTGTCGACCACCCGCCAGAACCGCGCCGAGTGGTTCATCTCGACGAGATGGGCGACCTCATGCGCGGCGAGGTAATCGAGCACGAAGGGCGGCGCCAGGATCAGCCTCCATGAGAACGACAGCGAACCCGCCGAGGTACACGAGCCCCAGCGGCTCGACTGATCGCGGATCGAGATCCGGCGTACCCGCACACCGAGTTCCGCGGCGTGAAGCTGCGCCGCCTTCTGCAGGTCCTTGCGCGCCTCGCGCTTGAGGAAGTCGTGCACGCGACGATCCATGTGCTCGACGCCGCCGGCAACACAAATGATCCTCTCGCCGCTGTCGCGCGTCTCGGTCCACACCGTGCCGCGCTCGCCCGAGCGGTGCACCAGCCGATGCGGCACGCCGCGCAACGGCACCACGGTGCCGGGCTGGAACGGCGCGGCCTTCGGCAAACGGCCGAGACGGGCGGCGATCCAGCCGCCATGGAGATTGGCGAACTCCTTGGCTTCCGGAATCGTGCCGCGCGGCGGCATCGTCAGGATCGCCTCGCGATCGGTCGGATGTATCCTGAGTGTGTAGCGGCGCGCGCGCCTGTGCCGGCGCAACCTGATGGTGAAAAACTGGGAGCCGTGTCTGACCAATACGGTCGCGGGTTCGGCAGGCCGCCGATAGAGGAGCGCGCGAGTAGCCATTTCTGAGAGTCCGGGGAGCAGGAGTTCGCCCGAACTTTGCCATATCCGCCGCCAGGGAAAGCGCTCGGCGCAAAAACAAATCATTTGCCCAATATACAGGGGCTGGCCGTTAATTGACCTCTACCGGCAGGGGCTGGAACCGGAATTTTTCCGATGAATCAAGGTTACGAAAAAGGCCCAAAGAATGAAATTATATTCACCCTTTGAGCCTGGTCTGATTTGAGATTCTTTTAGTTAAATCAGTGACTTGTGCGACCGCGAAAATCGCGGCCGGGGCGATACCTATTCGGCTGCAGCGACCAGGGAAAGCCGCGTATTGGCCGCCGAAACCATGAAATCGGAGATCCGCGGCACGATTTCGGAGCGGAAACGCGAGCCGTTGAACACGCCATAGTGCCCGACGCCCTTCTGCACGTAATGCACGCGGCGATGGTTCGGGATCGCGGTGCAGAGTGCGTGCGTCGCCTCGGTTTGGCCAAGACCTGAGATGTCGTCCTTCTCGCCTTCGACCGTCATCAGCGCGACGCGGCGGATCTTCGACGGATCGACCGGCTTGCCGCGATGGGTCATCTCGCCCTTCGGCAGCGCGTGCTTGACGAAGACGAGGTCGACGGGTCTGCAGGTAATATTCGGCGGTGAGATCCATCACCGCGAGATACTCGTCATAGAATTCGCGGTGCTTGTCGACGAGATCGCCGTCACCCTTGACCAGATTGGCGAACAGCGCCTTGTGCGCGTCCATGTGCCGGTCGAGGTTCATGCTGATGAAGCCATTGAGCTGCAGGAAGCCCGGATAGACGTCACGCATCACGCCCGGATGCGGGAACGGCACCTTGGTGATGACATTGTTACGGAACCACTCGATGCCGCGCTCTTCGGCGAGGTTGTTGACCGCGGTCGGATTGCGCCTGGTGTCGATCGGCCCGCCCATCAGCGTCATCGAAAGCGGTACGAACGGGTCGTTGTTTGATTCCATCACGGAAACCGCTGCCACGACAGGCACCGAAGGCTGGCACACCGCGATGACATGCATGTTGCCGCCGAGAGCGTGCAGCATCTCGATCAGGTAGTCGACATAATCCTCGAGATCGAACCGGCCGGCCGCGAGCGGCACCATGCGCGCATCGGCCCAGTCGGTGATGTAAACCTCATGCGTCGGCAGGAACGCCTCGACCGTGCCGCGCAGCAGCGTCGCATAGTGGCCCGACATCGGCGCCACGATCAGCACGCGCGGCTGCGGCGAACGCAGCGGACGCGTCAGCTTGCGATCGAAATGCAGCAGGCGGCAGAACGGCTTTTCCCAGATCGAACGGACCTCGACAGGAGTGCGGATGCCGTTGACCTCGGTCGTCGGCAGGTTCCATTCCGGCTTGCCGTAGCGGCGCGTGGTGCGCTCGAACAGCTCACAGCCGGCGGCGATCGATTTGCCGAACTCAGTGTGGGTCCACGGATTGAGCGGGTTCTGAAACAGGATCTTGGTGGCGTCGGTTACCGCGCGCACCGGATTGAGCGACGCATGCGCCATCTCGTACATCCAGTACAACGGCGTCGTGAGTGCCGGGCTGCCTTCCGCCGCTAGTGGCGGGGCACCGCCAAATTCACCGATGGGCATAGTATTTTCAGACCCCTGTTTTGCGCCGCAGCATACTGACCAATGCGTAACAATGCGTCAATGCGCCGCGAGCCGAATCTGGGGGCGATATCGGGCTAAAAGGCCGAGAATCCACGAGAAAGTGACATTTATTCACCACCACCGAGCAGCGACCCATTGCGCTTGGCGCTCTGCAAAAGGGCAAGGAAGATCGCAAAAGAGGCAGCGAACAGGACCGCGTTGATGACCAGCGCCCAGGCCATCAGGTCGGCACGGAAGACGTGATCGATCAACAGCGAGCGCATGCCTTCGAACACATAGGTCGGCGGCAGCGTCCAGGCGACAGCTTGCAGCCAGGCCGGCAGCACCTCGACCGGATAGTAGATGCTGGCGAGCGGCATCACCGCGAACATCAGCGTCCAGACGATGCTTTCCGACCCTAACCCGTTGCGCAGCACGAGGCCGGAGGCGAACACGCCGACCGACCAGCTCGTGAAGATCAGATTGCAGAAGAACGCGATCAGCGGCAGCCCGATGGCGTAGAAGTTGAAGCCGAAAAAGAACAGCGCCAGCAGCGTCATCGGGATCACGCCGATGGCGAGCCGGATCAGGCTCATGACCATCAGCGAGAGCAGGAATTCGATCGGCTTCAGCGGGCTCATCATCAGGTTGCCGAGATTGCGCGCCCACATCTCTTCCAGGAACGAGATCGAGAAGCCGAGCTGTCCTCGAAACAGGATGTCCCACAGGATCACGGCGCCGATCAGCGTGCCGCCCGCCTTGGCGAAGAAGCCGGATGCCTGCGAGATATAATTCTGCAGGAAGCCCCAGGTGATGATCTGCAATGCCGGCCAGTAGACCAGCTCCAAAAGCCGCGGCCACGACGACATCAGGAGATACCAATAGCGCAGCACCATCGCGTTGATGCGTTGCAGTGAAATGGTGTGCTGGTGCTGGCTGACGAGTTCGCTCATGGTGTGCCCTCTGGCGCGCCCTCCCGCAGGCGGCCGCGCGCCACGTCGAGAAACACCTCTTCCAGCGTGTCGCGGTTGTAGCGCGCCATAATCCGCTCGGGGCTGTCGTCGTCCTCGATCTTGCCGCGCTTCATGATGATGACGCGGTCGCAGAGGCGCTCGACCTCCAGCATGTTGTGTGACGCCAGCAGGATGGTCGCGTTATGGGTCTTGCGATAGGTCTCGAGATGCTGCCGCACCCAGTCGGCGGTATCCGGGTCGAGCGATGCGGTCGGCTCGTCGAGCAGCAAGAGATCGGGTTCGTTGATCAGCGCCTTCGCCAGCGCGACGCGGGTCTTCTGCCCGGCGGAGAGCTTGCCGTTGGAGCGGTCGAGGAATTCCTTCAGATCGAGATCGTCGGCGAGCTGGTCGATCCGCTCACGCAAATGCTGTACGGCATAGAGGCGGCCGAAAATGGTCAGGTTCTGCCGCACCGTGAGCCGCATCGGCATGTCCACATAGGGGCTTTCGAAGTTCATCCGGCCGAGCACGTCGTAGCGCTGCTCGGGGATTCTCGCACCGAGCACCTCGACGCTGCCCGAGGTCGGCAGCACCAGGCCCATGATCATCGCGATCGTCGTGGTCTTGCCGGCACCGTTGCCGCCGAGCAGGCCGGTGATGCTGCCGCGCGCGATGCGAAACGAGATATCGTCGACCGCGCGGGTGGTCTTGTAGACCTTGACCAGATGCGCGACGTCGATCGCGGCCGACTCGCCTTGTTCAGCCGCCGGAGCTTGCCTCTGACCTGTCCCGACCTGTTGCATATGGCCGTCATTGAGCCATTGCGACAATAAGCGCAAGGCTTGGCGGTAATTAAAGGCTTGCCCTGCATCGGCGCGCTAAGTCGCGAATTTGTGCGCCGCCCACGGCACAGCTAAGGTCCCGGGATGACCGACGTCGCTTCCGATTTCCGCCAACCCCGCCGCTACGTCCGCCTGGATACGATCCTGCGGCTGCGCTGGCTCGCCGCGCTCGGCCAGCTCGTCGCCATCTTCATCGTGGCGCAGGGACTGGAATTCGACGTTCCGATCGTCCCATGCGTCACCATCGTGACGTTCTCGGCGCTGCTCAATCTGGCGCTGCAGATCGCCTTCAACCCGATGCAGCGGCTGGAGCCGGCCTATGCCGCGGCCCTGCTCGCGTTCAACATCGTCGAGCTCGGCGGCCTCCTGTACTTCACCGGCGGATTGCAGAACCCGTTCTCGTTCCTGTTCCTGGCGCCGGTCCTGATCTCGGCCACCGTGCTGCCGATCCGGCTGACGATAGCGCTCGGCTGCCTTGCGGTCGCCTGCGCCTCGGCGCTGTTCTTCTACCATCTGCCGCTGCCCTGGGACGCCGACGATCCCTTGGTGCTGCCGCCGATCTATTTGATCGGCGTCTGGCTTTCGATCCTGCTCGCGATCGGTGTCACCAGTCTTTACGCATTCCAGGTGACGGAGGAAGCGCGCCAGCTCTCCGATGCGCTGGCCGCGACCGAACTGGTGCTGACACGCGAACAGCACCTGACTCAGCTCGACGGCCTCGCCGCCGCCGCCGCGCATGAGCTCGGAACGCCGCTGTCGACGATCTTCCTGATCTCGCGCGAGCTCGAGAAGACGGTGCATGACGCGGCGATCGCCGGCGACCTCAAGACCCTGCGTGAGCAGGCGCAGCGCTGCCGCGACATCCTGAGCAAGATCGCGCAATTGTCATCGAGCGGTGCGCCGTTCGACACCATGAAGCTGTCGACCTTGATCGAGGAGGCGGTGGCGCCGCATCGCGATTTCGGCATCAACATCAAGGTGCGGCTTGCTGTCGCAGCAACGCCTGAACCGGTCGCCGCGCGCAATCCGGCGATCCTCTATGGCGTCGGAAACATTCTCGAAAATGCGGTCGATTTCGCGCACCAGACCGTCGAGGTGAACGCGTGGTGGAACGCCGAGACCGTTGAAGTCGTCGTCTCCGACGACGGTCCGGGCATCGCGCCCGACATGCTAAAGCGGATCGGCGAGCCGTATCTGTCGCGTCGCCGAGGTGCGGATGAGGCCCAAAACCCACGTGGGGGCCTCGGTCTGGGCGTTTTCATCGCAAGGACGCTGCTGGAACGCACTGGCGCCAAGGTGTCGTTTACCAATCGCACCTTTCCCGATCACGGCGCCGTGGTGCAGATCGTCTGGCCGCGCGAGCGCTTTGAGGAATCCGCGCCGGGCGACGAAACCGGATCCTAAGAACGATTCTTAATCGCAACCCTGGCATTACGGATGCATCGCTCTTTCCAGACGAGCACGCGACTTTCGGCTGCCTTGGCAGCGCCGCAGTCAGGACCCCATATGTTAGGGGTCTGCCACAGGGAAAAATGGATCGTGAACGCCATCACTGAACTGAATGACCATGCCGACCGCTCGCTCCTCATCGTCGAGGACGACAAGCCGTTCCTGGAACGTCTGTCGCGCGCGATGGAGACGCGGGGTTTCGCGGTGAAGTCATGCGACACGGTATCTGATGGTCTCGCCGAGATCGGCCGCGCCGCGCCCGCTTTCGCGGTCGTCGATCTCCGCCTCGGCGACGGCAACGGCCTCGACGTCGTTTCGGCGTTGAAGCGCAAGCGCCCCGAGGCGCGCGCGATCGTGCTGACCGGCTACGGCAACATCGCCACCGCCGTCACCGCGGTGAAGATGGGCGCCGTCGATTATCTCTCGAAGCCCGCCGACGCCGATGACGTCGTCGCCGCGCTGCTCGCGACCGGCACCGAGAAGTCCGAGCTGCCGGCCAATCCGATGTCGGCGGACCGCGTGCGCTGGGAGCACATCCAGCGCATCTACGAGATGTGCAACCGCAACGTCTCGGAGACCGCGCGCCGCCTCAACATGCACCGCCGCACCTTGCAGCGCATCCTCGCCAAGCGCGCACCGCGCTAAGCGATCGCTTCATTTGTTTTCGCGATGGCCGGGCTCGTCCCGGCCATTTGCTTTTGTAGGGTGGGCAGCTTCGTAGGATGGGTGGAGCGAAGCGATACCCATCCTCTCTCCCGGTGTCCCGAAGCTGATGGGTTTCGCTTCGCTCTACCCATCCTACGGAATCCAACAAGCTGTCCGTCACCCTGAGGAGCGCGCCCTTGCGCGCGCTCGAAGGGTCGACGGCCACCAGCCCGGCCGAACCATCCTTCGAGGCTCGCTCCGCTCGCGCCTCCGGCGACAAAGGCGAGGCCTTTGCGCGGGGATGACGGGGCAGCAATGTTCTTCGCTAAAACTCGTGCCCCTGCGGATCGACCAGGCGGTTGATGCGCTGCGCCGCGGCCATGGCAAAGCGCACCGTCATCGCCTTGCGCGTGGCCGCCGGCAGGCGATGCTCCGGCGCCTCGCAATGCAGATGCCCGCCATAGGCGTCCGCGATGATCAAACCGGTGTCGACGGGAAAGATCTCGCACGGCAGATCCTGCGTGAAGGCGAAGAACAGCCGGTCGCAATGCATCCGGTAGTCCTGCCATTTCTGGTCGGCGCGCAGATCCTCGACCGACGACTTGATCTCGACGATCCAGATCTCGCCGCGCTCGTTCAGCGCGACCAGATCGGCTCTTCGGCCGGACGGCAGCGGCAATTCGCTGATGCAGGAAAATCCCAGCGATCTCAGAAGCCGCGCCGTGCCGCGCGCGATCGCAAGCGCGGTCTCCGACTGGCGTCGGTCGGGCGCGGGCACAAGCGCGATCTGGCGGGCGGATGAGTTCATAGAGCGAAGATTAGCCGATTCCACGAGCGCATGATCCGGAAAAGTGGAAGCCGGCTTTCCGCGGAGATCATGCTCCCACCGATAGAGCGCGGCAGCGTCAGGCCGGCACGGAGCGTCGTCCGGCTCCGTTGCGGGACGGCGCTCCACAGGAACCCGTCGCCGCCTCACCGCTTATCCTCCCGGCCGCCGCCACAGGTGGACTGGTGAGGATCGCCTGGTGATCGACGACCTCTGGTACAAGAACGGAGTGATCTACTGCCTGTCGGTTGGCACCTACATGGATGCCAACGGCGATGGCATCGGTGATTTCAGCGGCCTGCTCCGGCGCCTGGACTATTTGCACGGGCTCGGCATCACGGCGATCTGGCTGATGCCGTTTCAGCCTTCGCCCAACAGGGACGACGGCTACGACATCTCGGATTATTACGACGTCGATCCGCGCTACGGCACGCTGGGCGATTTCGTTGAATTTACCCATGGGTGCCAGCAGCGCGGCATCCGCGTCATCATCGACCTCGTCGTCAATCACACCTCGGATCAGCACGCCTGGTTTCGATCAGCGCGCAGCTCGAAGGACTTGCCGTACCGCGACTGGTATGTCTGGTCGGACAAGAAGCCCGCCAATGCCAACACCGGCATGGTATTTCCCGGCGTTCAGAAATCGACCTGGACGCGCGACAAGCAAGCCGGTGCCTGGTACTTTCATCGCTTCTACGATTTCCAGCCGGACCTCAACACATCGAACCCGCATGTGCAGGCCGAGATCCTCAAGATCATGGGGTTCTGGATTCAGCTCGGCGTCTCGGGCTTCCGCATGGACGCCGTGCCCTTCGTGATCGCGACCAAGGGCGCCTCCAGGCGCAAGCCGGTCGAGCAGTACGACATGCTGCGATCGTTTCGGGAATTCCTGCAATGGCGCCAGGGCAACGCGATCATCCTCGCCGAAGCCAACGTATTGCCCGAGACGGACATGGAATATTTCGGGCGTGACGGCGACCGGATGCACATGATGTTCAACTTCCACGTCAATCAGCATCTGTTCTACGCGCTGGCGTCGGCGGATACGAAGCCGTTGGCGAAGGCCTTGACTGCGACCAAGCCACGGCCCGCGACCGCACAATGGGGCTTGTTCCTGCGCAATCATGATGAACTCGACCTCGGCCGCCTCACCAAGCCGCAGCGCGAGACGGTGTTCGAGGCATTCGGTGCCGACAAGAGCATGCAGCTCTACGACCGGGGCATCCGGCGACGGCTTGCGCCCATGCTGGGCGGCGACCGCCGACGCATCGAGCTCGCCTACAGCGTGATGTGCACGCTTCCCGGTACGCCCGTGATCCGTTACGGCGATGAACTCGGCATGGGCGACAATCTCGACCTGCCCGAACGCGGTTGCGCGCGCACGCCGATGCAATGGTCGACCGAGCCGCACGCCGGCTTCACCGAGAGCGATCGGCCATGTGTGCCCGTCATCGACAATGGACCGTATGGCTATGAGCACGTCAACGCGGCCAAGCAGCGGCGCGACCCCAATTCGATGCTGAACTGGACCGAGCGCATCGTCCGGATGCGCAAGGAAGTTCCCGAGGTCGGCTGGGGAGATCTCAAGGTTATCGCAACCCGAAATCCCGCCATCCTGATCATCCGGTACGACTGGCGTAACAACTCGGTGCTGTTCGTGCATAATTTCGCGGAAAAGCCGCTCGAGATTTCCTTCAACGTCGGGCTGCCCGACGACGCCGGCGATCTTCTGGTCAACCTCCTGACCGAGGACCACAGCCGCGCCGACGATGCCGGTCGCCACAAGCTCCTGATCGAGGCCTATGGCTATCGCTGGTACCGGGTCGGTGGGCTCGACCATCTGCTCAAGCGCAGCGACATCGATACCATGGAGCCCCGCACCCGGCGTCAATCGTCCTGATGCGGCCCGAGGATCACGCCCTCATTGGCGCGCAGATCGAGCACGCCTTCGACCTTCTCGCCCTGCCGGTCCATCAAGGTCGACAGCAGGACTTCATTGCTGAAGCCGATTGCGCTTGAGGACACCGACGCGGCGGCCGCGCCGAAATTCAGCGCGATCACGGCGACGCCCTCAGCGCTGCGCCGCCGGTAAAGCAGCACATCACCGTGCGCCGCCACCGGCTCATAGCTGCCATGGACGAGCTGCGGCAGCCTTCGCCGCAGTGCAATCAGCGCCTTGTAGAGATTGAGGATCGACGTCCGCTCCGCCTCGAGACTTGCGACATTGTCGCTGGCAAAATCCTGCGCCAGCGGTAGCCACGGCGGCGCCGTCGAGAAGCCGGCGTGCCGCTCGGCGCTCCATTGCATCGGCGTGCGGCAGCCATCGCGGCCGACGCCGATATCCGGCACGTTCTTCTCGAAGGGATCGCGCACCTGATCCGGCGCAATCGCAACCTGGCGCATGCCGATCTCGTCACCGTAATAGAGCGTCGGCGTGCCGCGCAGCGTCAGCAGCAGCATCGCGGCGACCGGCGCCTGCGCCGGCCCCACCCGGCTCGCCACCCGCGGCCGGTCGTGGTTGCCGAGCACCCAGTTCGGCCACGCCCCCGGCGGCAGCGCCTTTTCGTAATCGGCGATGATCATCTCGACCGCACGCGCACTCCACAAGGTCGACAGCAGCGCAAAATTGAACGGCATCTGCGCGCCGCGCAGGTCGTTGCCATAATAGGCGACCAGCCGATGCAGCGGCAGATAAATCTCGCCGATCAGCACGCGGTTGTCGAATTCCTCGGTGACGCTGCGCATCTCGGTGATGACGGTGTGCACCTCGAGCTGATCGGTCGAATATTGCGTCAGCAGCTTTTCGTGCGGCGGCCGGCCCTCGCGATAGTGCGGGTTTGTCGGGTTATCGCGGAAGTCGGCATCCTTGATCAGGTGCCAGATCACGTCGACGCGAAAACCGTCGACACCTTTGCGCAGCCAGAAGCGCATCACGTCGTAGATCGCGTCCCTGACCTCGCGATTGCGCCAGTTGAGATCGGGCTGCTGCGCGAGGAAGGCGTGATAATAGTATTGGCCTGAGGTCTCGTCATACGCCCAGGCGCTGCCGCCGAACTCGGATAGCCAGTTGTTGGGCGGGCCGCCATCCGGCGCCGGGTCGCGCCAGATGTACCAGTCGCGTTTGGGATTATCGCGCGAGCTCTTCGCTTCGATGAACCATTGGTGCTGGTCGGAGGTGTGGTTCGGCACCAGATCGAGGATCAGCTTGAGGCCGGAATCGTGCGCGGCGGCGACCAGCGCGTCGAAATCCTCCATCGTCCCGAACAGCGGGTCGATGCCGGTGTAATCGGAGATATCGTAGCCGAAATCAGCCATCGGCGACGGGAAGATCGGCGACAACCAGACCGCGTCGACGCCGAGCCGCGTCAGGTAGGGCAGCCGCGTGATGATCCCCTTGAGATCGCCGACGCCGTCACCGTCGCTATCTTGAAATGAGCGCGGATAGACCTGATAGAAAATGCCGCGTCGCCACCAGTCCCTGTTGTCCTGATCCATCCCGTCCCCCAAGCTCGCAGCCCGGCCCAGGCCGCTCCGCGCCCGGAGCGGCCGATCGGTTCAGGGATGACGCACAATTCGGGACGGAAAAATGGCGCCGTAGCCCGGATGAAGCGAAGCGCAATCCGGGGCCACTGGAGCGGCTGACGAAGCTCCCGGATTTCGCTGCGCTGCATCCGGGCTACGCCGTTCGCAACGTGTCTTAGTGGCGGGCCATCGCCAGCTGATAGATGGTGATCAGCACCTCGAACAGGATCAGGAAGACGATGATCAGCTCCAGCCGCAGCGAGCGGCTGGTGTCGATGATGTCGGTCAGCACCTGCGCGGTTTCGGCGACGACTGCGAGCTTGCGGTTCAGCGATTCCGCACGCTCCTTCAATTCATACTCGTCCTCGAGCCTGGCGTAGAGGCGCTCGAGCTGCGGCTTGTCCCAGAGGATATCGGGCTTCTCCGACACTTCGACCGGTCCGGCTACGCGATGTCGCACCAGCAGCGCGTTGCCGATGTGCTTGAGGATCGCAACGCGGCCGCGATGGACGCGGCCGCCCTTGGCGAGCTCACGTGCAAGCGGCTCGGTCGTGTCGAAGACTGCCCGGACCTCGCGCTCGTGCCGCGCCAGCACCACGCTTTTCGCCAACGCCTCGCCGACCAGGATCAGCCGCTCCGGCGAAAGGCCTTGCAGATAGATCGGGCCGCCCGGCGGAATCTGATCCTCCTTCTCGGCGGCGAGCTCGATGATCGCGATCTCCTCCTCGCGCCGCGTGAACAGGCCGGTCATGCGCGACTGCAGGCTGCGCAGGAATTCATCCTCCTCCAGCGCATTGAGGCCGATCAGAACGACGACGCCGTAGCGGAACAGGATCGCCACGCCGTTTTCATTGACGCGAAACGCCAGCGGCGTCGTGGCCAGCACGTCGCCGTGCTCGAGGCCCGACGTGTTGATGCGGTCCGCGACGAAGAAGGCGCGCGCGGTGGTCCGGGATCCGCCGAGCGGTGATTTGGAAGCCTGGGTCATGAAGTTCCGGACTGCGAGGACTTGAATCATGATCGAGAGCAGCCGCGTGCCGGCCTGCTCACGAACTTGTTCTGCTGGAAGTGACCTTATCACGGTCCGTTTTGGGATCACACGCCGGGGCAGCCGCATTTCCGGCGCGTGTTGACGACGTTTCCCGGAAGCCTATGGTGCCCCCATGAACGAGACAACCGACACCAAACCGAAGGCCGGCGCGATCATCGTGCCGGTGACGCTGTTCGAGCAGAACTGCACCATCATCTGGCACGAGCCCACCAAGAAGGCCGTGGTGATCGACCCGGGCGGCGACGTGCCGAAGATCCAGGCCGCGATCAAGCAGACCGGCGTGACGGTCGAGAAGATCTGGCTGACCCACGGTCATATCGACCATGTCGGCGGCGCTGCAGAACTGCGCGACGCGCTGCAGGTCAAGATCGAGGGCCCGCACATCGCCGACAAATATCTGCTCGACAATGTCGTCTCGAGCGGCGCGCGCTTCGGCATGACCGGGGTGCGCAATTTCGGGCCAGACCGCTGGCTCGATGAGGGCGATCAGGTCTCGATTGGCGATCTCACCTTCGACATCCTGCACTGCCCCGGCCACTCACCGGGCAGCGTGGTGTTCTTCAACAAGGAGCTGCGCTTCGCACATGTCGGCGACGTGCTGTTCGCCGGCTCGGTCGGACGCACCGATTTGCCCGGCGGCAGCCATCCGACCCTGATCCAGTCGATCAAGGACAAGCTGCTGCCGCTCGGCGACGACGTCGGCTTCATCTGCGGCCATGGCGCCGGATCGAGCATCGGCCAGGAGCGGATGACGAATCCGTTCCTGACCGGCGAGATGTAGCTACTTCATCAGCCCTTGCTCATCAGCCCTGCGGCGGTGAGCGCCCGCGTGATGACGCCGCCGACATCGACACCCTTGCTCCGTCGCTTGCGCGGCCGATCGCTCTTGCGGCCGGAAGCCACCTCCGGCTCGGCCGCGGGCACCGGTACCGTCATCGAGACCGTGTCGGCGCGCTCGCGCGGAATTCCGGTCGGCGCGATATGCGGCTGACGGACCTTATCGGTCAGGCCGAAGAAGCTCGCGATGTGATAGGAGGAGGAGATCCCGGCCTCGATCAGGAACGCGCCCTCCACGCCATAGCGCTCGTCATTGTCGGCAAGCCCGAGCGGCGTGCCATGCGCCATGTCGGCGATGGTGTAGGACTCGACCAGCGTTTCGCCGTCGGCGTCCCACCACACCTCGCGCGGATGGCCGTCGACATCCGCCTTCGACATCGCGGCAAGCGGCAGGCCGTGCACGTCGAGCCACTGCCGCACGATTGCATCGGCATTGCCGGGATGCACGGTGCGGTCGGCACTGCCGTGCCACACCGAAATCTTCGGCCATGCGCCGCCATGCGTCGACGCGTTGCGCATCAGACCGCCGAGCTCGGGCGCGGAGAGCGCGCTGCCATGCATCATCGCGTGCAGCGCTTCGCGCAGATCGGTGGCGACGCCGAACGGCAGGCCGGCGATGATGGCGCCGGCAGCGAACACATCCGGATAGGTCGCGAGCATAACCGAGGCCATCGCGCCGCCGGCGGACAGACCCGTCACATAGATGCGGCGCGGGTCGATCTCATGCGTGCCGACCAGATGCGCGATCATCTGCCTGATCGACGCGGCCTCGCCCTGCCCGCGCGCGATGTCTTGCGGGTTGAACCAGTTGAAGCAGGTGTTGCCGTTGTTGGAAGACTGCTGCTCCGGCATCAGCAGTGCAAAGCCGTAATGCGCCGCAAGCGCCGACCAGCCGGCACCGTGATCGTAGGACGCGGCAGTCTGGCCGCAGCCATGCAGCACCACGACGAGCGCGGGCGACCGCGCCAGCTGCGCGGGCACGAACGAGAACATTTTCAGATCGCCGGGGTTGACGCCGAATTCGGTCGTCTCGACGAGCGGCGTCGGCACGGCCGGCGCGAGTGCGCCAAGGCCGCTGAACGCGTTCATCTTCGGCAGATGACGCAGAAATTCGACGTTGTTGATCAGGGACAACAGCAACTCCTGAGGTGATTTAGTCTTCTGTGTCACCCGATCAGATAATTGCTGCACTGCAAAATGAAAAGGCCGTGTGCTGTCTTTCCCTGCGGAATTGTGAGAATTGGCGTTAATGCGTGATCGCGCTGCGGGCCGGTCGAAATAGTTGCCGTAGCACCTTGTTTGAGCATCAACTTTTCAGGAATGCGCGTCACGTGCCGCCGGATTCACGCCGTGGCGCGGCGCATCCATGACAGAAATGCGGCTGAAATTGATATCGACAGCACAAACAATGCGCATGCCGCAAACAGCGCCAGACGTGCTGACATCGTACTCTCGATTGCGAAGAAGACTGCGCCGATCGCGGCAACGCCGGCCGCGTTGCCGATCTGCGTCGTCGTGCCGTACATGCCGGAGCCGGCACCGGCGCTGGCGGGCTGCACGCTCGCGAGCACCGCGCTCGACAATGGCGCCATGACGAGCCCCTGGCCGTAGCCGAAGATCATCAGCACCACCGCGAGCAGCAGTGCCGACGGTGCCGCGACCACCTGAATTGTCGCGACGAGCACGGCGAGACCGACGACCTGCAGCGCACAGCCCTCGATCAGCACCAGCGTGCCGCGATGCCGGGCGCGCACGCCGCTGTGACGCGAGGCAACCACGAAGGTCAGCGCCAGCGGCACGAACACCAGCCCGGCCTGAAGCGGCGGAATCTGCAGGCCCTTCTGCACGAACATGGTCATGATCAGGTAGAACGACAGGTTGGCGAAGAAGAAGAAAAACACCGCGACCAGGCCGCGCATGAAGGCGCGATCCGACAGCAGCGACAGATCGATCAGCGGCATGCCGCCGCGGCGCGCGACGGACCGTTCGAGCCGCACGAAGGTCGCGATCACAGCGATGCCCACGGCCATCACCAGCCAGACCCATGCCGGCCAGTTGAGATCATGGCCAAACAGCAGCGGACCGATCAGGCACAGCAGGCCCGCGAACAGCACGATCGCGCCCGGGATATCGAGCCGCGTGCCGGCCCGGCGCGGCACCGTCGGCATGATCTTCAATGCCGCCGCGATGATGACGACGCCGCACGGCACGTTGACGAAAAACACCGCGCGCCAGCCGAGGCCGGCGAGATCGAGCGTCACCAGCACGCCGCCGAGCATGAAGCCGGCGGCTCCCGCGAGCCCCAGCACGATGCCGTAGATGCCGAACGCCCGCGCGCGGCTGGCGTCTGAGAACAGCAGATGCAGCGTCGCCAGCACCTGCGGCACCATCAGCGCCGCGGTTGCACCCTGCGCGAGCCGCGCGACGATGAGCTCGGGCCCGGACTGCGCGAGACCGCACCACAGCGAGGTCACCGAGAATCCGGCGACGCCGGCGATGAACACGTTCCTGGTGCCATGGATGTCGCCAAGCCGGCCGCCGGTGACCACCAGCGTGGCAAAGGCAATCAGGTAGATCGCGATCACGGCCTCGATCTCTGCCGGCGTCGCGTGCAGCTCCGCCGCGATCGTCGGGATCGCGACGTTGACGATGAAGGCATCGACACCGAACATGAATTGCGCCGACACCACGATCGCCAGCACCCACCAGCGGCGGGACGTCTCCGCTCGTGTCGAAACGATCTGGTGCATGTCCTGTCCTGCCCGAAATGACGTTACGGCGGACATCAGTAGATTCCGGTCATCGCTTCGATTACCTGCGAGGTAAGCCCGGGATCACAGACGCTCGAGCCCCGGCTGCCAATTTGCGTTGACGCGCTGGGAAACATTCCGGACGGCGGCAATCGCCGCCGATTTGCGCAACAACCATGCGGGCGCCGCAGCCTCGGAGCATTGCCTTGCCCCGGGGCACCCCGTAGGTTGGCGGAAAGCCCCCGATAACAATAGTCCGGAGAGAACGACCCATGGCGCGCCTCAAGTTCGGAGCCTTCCTCGCCCCGCATCACCCGATCGGCGAGCATCCGATGCTGCAATTCCGCCGCGACCTCGATTTCGTCGAGCAGCTCGACGCGCTCGGTTACGACGAATTCTGGTGCGGCGAGCACCACTCCTCGGGCTGGGAGACCATCGCCTCGCCGGAGATGTTCCTGGCCGCCGCCGGCGAGCGCACCAAGCGCATCAAGCTCGGCACCGGCGTGATTTCGCTGCCCTATCACCACCCCTTCAACGTCGCGCAGCGCATGGTGCAGCTCGACCACATGACCGGCGGCCGCGCCATCTTCGGCTCTGGTCCCGGTGCGCTCGCCTCCGACGCCCATACGCTCGGCATCGACCCGATGACCCAGCGCGACCGCCAGGACGAGGCGATCGCGGTGATCCGCCGCCTGTTCAACGGCGAGCGCGTCACCGCCAAGACCGACTGGTTCGAGATGCACGACGCCGCGTTGCAGATCCTGCCGCTGCAGGAGGACATGCCGTTCGTGGTGGCCTCGCAGATCTCGCCGTCGGGCATGACGCTCGCCGGCAAATACGGCATCGGCATCATCTCGCTGGGCTCGATGTCGACCCAGGGCCTGATGGCGCTGCCGCAGCAATGGCAGTTCGCCGAGGATGCCGCCAAGAAGGCCGGCACCACGGTGAGCCGCGCCAACTGGCGCGTGCTGCTGTCCTGGCACATCGCCGAGACCCGCGAACAGGCGCGGCGCGAGGCCGGCGCCGGGCTGATGCGCTGGCACAACGAATATAACGTCGGCACCCTGATGCGGCCGGGCCTGACCGCGTTCTCCTCGCCGGACGAGGCCGTCGACAAGACCGCCTTCGTCGAAGGCGCCGCGTCCACCATCGGCACGCCGGATGATCTGATCAAGATGATCAAGAACCTGGTCGATGTCTCCGGCGGCGTCGGCTCGATCATCGGCTTCGCGCACGACTGGGCCAATCCGGAAAACACCCGCCGCAGCTGGGACATGGTCGCGCGCTATGTCGTGCCCGAGATCAACGGCTATATCGACGGCCTGCGCAAGTCGCGCCAGTTCCTGATCGACAACCGCGCCGTGTTCGAACGCGCCGGCCAGGCTGTCATGGCCAAGATCATGCAGAACGACAAGGCCGCCGCCGCGCTTCAACAAACCGGCCCCGGCCGGGTCGCGATCCCCGCCGTGAATGCGCCGGATCTTGCGAAGGCCGCGGCCAAGCAGAAGGCGTGATTTGCGACCCTTCCTGGAGGAAGAAAGAACGCCAGCTCGCGCCACATCCACCGCCGTCGTCCCGGCGAAGGCCGGGACCCATACGCCGCTGCGGGTGTTGTGAAAGGGGCTCGTCGTTCCAGCGTCGCTCAACAATGACCATTCGGGGTAATGGGTCCCGGCCTTCGCCGGGACGACGGCGGGGATGGTTTGCGCTTCAAGACGCCAAACAATGCGACGTCATCACCCGCACATGCCGCGTGCGAGTGAGACCATTCGGGTGTGTCAAGGTCGTAAGCCCGATGACCGCGCGCAACCAACTCTTCGATCGCGGACGATTTCCCCGTTCCAGACATGCCCGTGATCAAGACGCGCTTCATGCATTTTCCTCGCCCTAGGGAATCGGCAGCGCACGCTATGGATTGCTTCCGCCTTCGCCACGGTTTCGGCGGACAAGTCGCGTCGCTCGCAATGACGGATGCTGCTACCCCGCGCCCTGATCGAACGCCTTGCGCAGCGCGACGTAGCCGGCCTGCTGTTGGCTCCAGTTGCGGCCGCCGGTGATGGCGCCGTCGATCACGAGGTCATGGCCGTTGATGAAGCTCGACTCGTCGCTCGCCAGGAACACCGCGGCATGCGCGATGTCGTCGGGCAGGCCGGCGCGCGGGATCGGCTGCGCTGCCTTGTAGACCTCGCGCATCACGGCCGCGGTCTTCTCCGCCGCTTCCGTCGACAGCCCGAGCGCCTTGCCGAAAATGCCGGTGGCGATCGCGCCGGGCGAGATCGAGTTGACGCGGATGCCGGACTCGCCGAGCTCCATTGCCACGCATTTGGTGAAATGGATCACCGCGGCCTTCGCGGCGCCATAGACCATCGACGACGAGAAGCCGGCGAGCCGTCCGGCGATGCTGCCATTGTTGATGATGCTGCCGGAGCCCTGTTTGCGCATGTAGGGCGCGGCATGCTTCATGCCGAGCATGACGCTGCGCACCAGCGTCGCCATCGCGGCATCGAACCGCTCGACGTCGAGGCCTTCGATGCCCCCGGTCTGCGCCGGGCCGCCGGCATTGTTGAACAGGCAGTCGATCCGGCCGAACTTCTCAACCGCAAGCGCGATCAGCGCCTGCATCTGTTCCTCGACCGTGACGTCCGTCTGACGGAACACGCAGGTCTCGCCGAGCTGTCGCGCCAGTGCCTCGCCCTCCGGCGCGCGGCGTCCGGCAATCACCACCTTCGCGCCCTCCGCGACAAAGATCTCCGCCGTGCGCAGCCCGATGCCGCTGGTCGCCCCTGTGATCACCGCGACCTTGCCGTCCAGCCGTCCCACGTCGGTCTCCTCAACTTACGTATGATGTTGCGGATATTCCCCAGCTCCTGCTGCCAATACAAGCACTTGCAAGCCGCCACGCTCGCAAGGTCCGCCTGTGGCCAGAAGGCCACAACTGCGGTTTTTCGGTCGCAGCGGCCTTATTTTGGGTCGCCTGTTCACGTGAACTGGAACGACCGATGGCGAAGTGGATCGACGATTTCAGGGCGTGTTGGCGGGGCGATGCCCAGCCGTCGGTGCGGCTTGCGGTCGCCTTCGCGGTGCTTTGTCTCGTTTTGGCCACGGCCGCGCGCTTCGGGCTCGCCCAGATCCGGCCGGATGTGTTCTTCACGCCCTATTTCCCGGCGGTGTTCTTTGCCACCGCCCTTGGCGGTTTCCGGATCGGGATCGCGACCGCGCTGGCGAGCGGCCTGCTCGGCGTCGTCCTCAATTTCAGCGGCGCGCATGCCGATCCTGCGCGCTTTGCGCTGCTGATGATCTTCTGGGTTGTGTGCGGCATCGCGATCTGGGGCGTCGAGCATTACCGTTCCCTGGTCGCACAGCAGCGCGAAGTTTCCAAACGGCTGATCGAGGAAGAGCAGTACCGCAAGGTTGTGGTCGACGAATTGCAGCACCGCCTGAAGAACAAGTCCTCGACCATTCATGCCGTGCTCCATCAGGCGCTGCAGGACCGGCCCGATGTCTGGCAGCGCATCGACCATCGCATCCGCGCGCTCTCGGCAACCGACGATCTGATCGCGCGGGTCGATGGCTATGGCTGCGATATCAAGGATTTGCTGCGCTCGGAACTCGGGCCCTACGGCCACGTGCGGTTCAACCTCAATGGCGAGCAGCTGTTCCTGCCCGCCAAGCTCGCCGTCTCGCTGGCGCTGATCTTCCATGAGCTCGCAACCAACGCCGGAAAATACGGCGCCTTCTCCTCGCCGCGCGGATTTTTACAAGTGTCATGGACGGTCGACGACGGACGTCTCAACGTGATCTGGGACGAGACCGAAGGACCGGTGGTCGAGGCGATCGGCGAAGCCGGCTTCGGCACCAAGCTGCTCAAATCGGCGCTGCGGCCGTTCGACGGCAAGACCGAGATCAGTTACTTGAAGACCGGTGTTCACTGCACCATGCAGTGCAAGCTTCCGAGCTGTTGATAAGTCGGCTTTCCGGCACACGCGCATGTGTCGATGCAACCGCGCGCAGCGCAATCGCTTTCACCAGCGGTCGCAGCCGACATTGATACTCTGTTAATGACGATTGCCGCGACGGCTTGCGAAAGCCGCCGCGGTCTCATTCTGTCACGGCATTTCGCAGGTCCGCTTAACCAAAACTACAACGGACTTTGCCAAGGTCCGCGCATGCATAGTCTCACCAGACACGATTTTCAGGCGGGCGCGGCAGTGCCCGGCCAAGACGATATTTCCGGCAATGAATTGCGTATCCTGCGCGACCTTCTCCAACTCCTTCCGGCGGGAGTGACCGTCCAGGACGAGCAGGGCCAGCTCATCCTGGTGAATGAAGCAGCCGCGAGCCAGCTGCAGCTGGCCGCCAGCGCGAGCCAGCCGTCCCCGGTCGACGAGCGCCACGCCGCCAACCTGGACCTGCTGCGCAGCGGCCGTCCGGTGGTGCTCGAGGAAACGCTCTCCTGCGGCGCATCCAAATACGTGTTCCTGACCTCGCACCGGCCGGTCCGGATCGCCGGTCGCAATCTCGTGATCTCGACCTCGACCGACATCAGCGAGCAGAAGGCGTTCGAGGACCAGCTGTTCCGCTCGGCCTATTACGACGAGCTGACCGGCCTGCCGACCCGCCGGGTGATAGAGCACCGCGTCAACGGCCTGATCCGCGACGATTCGCAAGGCCATTTCGCGCTCGCCTTCCTCGACGTCGACAACTTCAAGCACATCAACGACTATTACGGCCACGCGATCGGCGATGCGCTGCTCGTTGAACTGTCGAAGCGACTCGGCCACGCGCTGCGCGACACCGATATCCTGTCGCGCATCTCCGGCGACGAATTCCTGCTGCTGCTCAACCCGATCAGCGGCAATGACGAGGTCGCCGAATTCATCCATGTCATGCAGGAGCGGCTGAAGGCGCCGTTCTTCATCGAGGACTCCGAGATCTTCGCCTCGACCTCGATCGGTGTCAGCCTCTATCCGATGCATGGCCGGAGCTACGAGGCGCTGCGCCAGAACGCCGACATCGCGATGTACCGCGTCAAGAACAACGGCAAGGGCTCGACCGCGTTCTTCGACAACAGCATGGAACGCGAGGCGCTGGCGCGGATGAAGATCGAGCAGTCGCTGCGACTGGCGATTCTCGAAAAGCGCTTCTGCTGCGCGTTCCAGGCCAAGGTCGATATCCGCACCCAGGAGGTGAAGGGCATCGAGGCGCTGGTGCGGCTGCGCGACGACGAGGGTGTGATCCAGGCGCCGGGCACCTTCATCGATCTCGCGGTCGAGCTCGGCCTGATCGACGAGCTGACGTTCCTGGTGCTGGCGGAGATCGTCAAGTCGATCGACCTGATCAACGACACGTTCGGTCCGACGGCGACGATCAGCATCAATGTCGCCGCCAAGCAGGCCTCCAACCTCGAATTCATGCGCCGGTTCGCTCGCGCGCTCGAGGAGACCGGATTCCCGAAACGCTTCATGATCGAGGTGACCGAGGACGCGTTCGTGACGCGATCGCATTTCCAGGACCAGATCCTGCCGATCCTGCGCGGCATCGGCGTCGGCATCTCGATCGACGATTTCGGCATCGGCTATTCGTCGCTGTCGGCGCTCGCCGATATCACCGCCGACGAGATCAAGATCGATCGCTCCTTCATTACCGACATCCATCAGCGGCCGCGCAGCCAGGGCATCTTGCGCGCGATCGAATCGCTGAGCGAGGCGCTCGGCATGACCGTGATCGCCGAAGGCATCGAGTCCTACGAGGAGCTCACCTATCTGCAGGCGGCGACCAAGATCCGCTATGCCCAGGGCTATTACTTCGCCAAGCCGATCTTCCTCGAGGATTTGAAGCCGGCGACGCCGGTCGCCAGCGAAACGCGCGCCAGCATGGCCGCGCGCCCCGCCCAGGAAGGCCGCCAGGGCTATTCGCGCGCCAGCGGCTTTCGACGGTAAGGGCGCGATGTGACTGCGCTCCCTCTCCCGCTTGCGGGGGAGGGGTTGGGGTGGGGGTTTCACCACGAGTCATACTGGGGAGAGAGCCCCCCGCCGCGCGCTGCGCACGTCGACCTCCCTCGCAGGCGGGAGAGGTAAGAACGCGAGACCGCTGCAGACGCCCTACTTCTCCAGCACCGCCAACGGCTGCACGCCGTTGTTCGCGGGGCCGGCCTGCATCGTGATCAGCATCATCGAGACCATGTCGTAATAGCCCATGATGGCGATGATATCCGTGATGCCGCGCTCGCCGAATTTATCCAGCGCCGCCTTGTATACAGCGTCGCTGACTTTCTTGTCGCGATAGAGTGCGATGCCGAGATCGTACAGCGCGGCCTCGTCGTCCTTCATGCTCTCGGGCCGCGTGCCCTTGGCGATCGCGTCCGCGATTTTCGGATCGAGCCCGCCCTTGATCGCCAGCGGATGGTGCGCGGACCATTCATATTGCGCGGTCCAGTGCCGCGCCGTGATCAGGATCGCCATTTCGCTGAGCCGCGCCGGCAGCGAGGTATTCCACCGCAGATACTCCGACAGGTTCGACAGCTTTGGTGCCAGATCGGGATTGCGGATATAGGCGCGGTAGGGCGGCGCGGTGAATTTGGCATTGCGCGGCGGCGCGCTGATCATGTCGGCCCAGGCCTTTTGCGCCGGCGACAGTTCCTCCGCCTTCAGCGGCGCGAAGCGCACGGCGTCCTCAGCCCGCACGGCCGACACCGACAATGCCAGCGCCGCCAAGATCCCTGCTCCGAATATTGTTCTCATTGTTGTTCTCCCTTTTCGGTGCAGGCGTCTTTGCGCCCTGCCCGGTCGCGCGAGATTAATTGCCGTCGGGATGGATGCAATGAGGTGCCAGCTGTCGTTCGGTGCCGGCCGCCGGTGAAGCGCCTCGTCACGGCAGGCGCGCGGTTAGGCCACACCTACCGCAGCGCCGGGCGGCGGCGTATATAAAGAGCAGTCCCAAGCGGCGCGAAGGTGTCAGCCATGCAGCCTGTATCTATCCTCCTGAACATCCTCTGGATCCTGATCGGCGGCGCGTGGATGGCGTTCGGCTGGCTGGTCGCCGCCGTGATCATGGCTGTGACCATTATCGGGCTGCCCTGGGCGCGCGCCGCCTTCAACATCGCCGTCTACACGCTGCTGCCGTTCGGCTCGCGTGCGGTGCGCCGCGATGAGGTGACCGGCGCATCCGACATCGGTACCGGACCGCTCGGCGTGATCGGCAATCTGATCTGGTTCATCCTGGCCGGCTGGTGGCTCGCGATCGGCCATGTGATCACCGCGATCCTGCTGGCGGTGACCATCATCGGCATCCCGTTCGCCTGGGCGCATCTCAAGCTTGCCGGCATCGCGCTGTGGCCGATCGGCAAGGTGATCGTGCCGGCGTGACGCTGGCCAGGCCGTCGACGGCTAGTGTCCCGAATCCGAAGTTCGCATCATTTGCCGCACCTTCGGAGCGAACTTCGGATTCGATAAGGACACTAGCAAACTTATGATTTTAGTGTGCTTTATGAATGCGAAGTTCGTGAAAGTGGCTGCCGCGAAATCGCACGAACTTCGCATTCAGCACACTAGAGCCAATCCTTCGTGGTCTGGCTGCAAGCCTGGTAGTCGCGCCGCCAGACGAAGCCAGCGCCACCACACGGCGGGCGCGGGCGCGAGGTGGCGGGACACTCATTCCTGACCCGCGCAGCGGTGCCCCAGCCGTCGATCACGCAGGCACCTCGTGAGGTCCTGTGGCAACCGTCACCGCATCCCTCTGCGGCGTTGGCCGGGGTCAAGCCGAGGAAGGCACCGGCTGTCAGAAGCGTGATCAAACCTGCTCTCATGATGTTCTCCATCGAGCTGTCGGTCGTGCTGCTCCATTCGCGGCACAAGCGTAGGCGATCTCTGTGCCGCTTGCCACCGTCTCCGCGCACAAATTCTGGTGTCGGGGGGCTCAGCGCGCCGCCTCGCAGCCGGGGATGTCGAATACGGCGGTCAGGCCGCAGGGCGAATTGAGCATCTTGCCGCCCGCATGGCCGACGCCGGGCACATCCCACACGCTGTGGTTTGGCGCGCCGCCGTCGCGGGCCTGCATCACGGCGGCATAGGAAAGCCCGCGCGCGTAACGGTACGGCCCCTCGGCCTCCGCCATGCAAGATTTGTCGAGCGCGGGATGATTGGGGTTGGTGTCGAGCGTTCCGAGCAGATAGATCACGCGGCGTGCGACATAGGCCTGCTCCAGCGCAGCCGGCGAAGGCTCGGCAAGATAGGGCGGGCGGTTGTCCATGCCGAATTTCCAGCTGTTATAGCCATGGCAGTTCGCCGCGATCGCGGGCTCCGGCCGCTCCTTGGTGAAATAGGCGTAGGAGGACGGATTGGCGACCACATAGCGCACGCCGATGCCCTCGCGCAGCAGGACCTGGTCGCCCTTCACCGCGATCGCATAGCGCTGCACCACTTGGCCGCCGCCGGAATGACCGAACACGACGACCTGCTGCAGGTTCGGAAACAGCTTGCGGTCGCTGAGTTTCGCCAGGACGGCATCGAGCGCCTCGAACGAGCTCGCCGCGCTCGGCGCGAGCGCGGGCTCGCCGCCCTGCCAGCCATAGAGGCTCCAGCGCAGCGTCTCCGCCGGCAGCTTGAATGCCTCGACGTCGGACTCGATCAGGAATTGCGGCGCGATCATCAGCGCATGCTCGCCGGCATCGCCGGCCGCGGCCTGCGCGCTCAGCGCCGCGCGAAAATAGTCGTCGGCATTGCGCAGCACGCCATGCAGCACGAGCACCGCGCGCGTAACATCCGGCAGCGGGTTGGACCAGTCGGCCGAGAGGTAGAGCGGAAAGCTCGCTTTGCCGACGGCAATCCGCGCATTGGCGATCTCCTTGACCGGTTTCCGGTCGCGCTCGGTCTGTGCCTGCGTCGCGGACGCCGCGGGTACGTGCGCCGCCGCCACGACGAGCAATGCCGCGGCCGCAAGCCAGGCCCGGTGATGCATGGTTCGACTCCGTTGCTGCCGCGAGCTCGGCTGGATCATGGCGCGCCAGACGCAGATTCACCCGTGAATTTTCGGAAAGCTTCCGCACCGCGCCTCAGGCGACGAGCCGCCCGCGATTGTTGGCGGCGAGGATCGGGCGGATCAGGCGGCCGAACCGCTCGGCCTCCTCGTCGTGCAGATAGCCGGACAGGCAGAAGGAGTGGCAACCGGCATCGACGAACTGCTGCAAGGTCGCGGCGCATTGCGCGGGATTGCCGACCACCGCGATGCCGGCGCCGGGCCGCACCTTGGTGATGCCGGTCCACAGATGCGGCATCAGAAGATCGCCGTAGTCGCGCGCGAGCTGCTGCACGCGCTGGTTGGCCTCCGAGCGATTGTAGAGCGTCTTCATCTCCTGCTTCTGCCGCTCGGTGGCATGGCGCACCAGCTGGTCGGCCGCCTCCCAGGCATCCGCCTCGTTCTCGCGGCAGATCACCTGCAGCCGCATGCCGAAGCCGATCGCATCCTCGCGGTCATGCGCCCGCGCCATCCGCCGGATCTCGGCGATGTTCTCCGCGATGCGCTCCGGCAGGTCGCCCCAGAACAGATGAACATCGGAATGCTTCGCCGACACCTCCCAGGCCTGCCGCGAGCCGCCGCCGAGATAGAATTTCGGAAACGGCTGCTGCAACGGACGCGGCCTGATATGCGCGCCGGAGATGGTGTGAAACCTGCCCTGGAAATGCACCGGGCCGCGCGTCGTCCACAGCGCCTTGAGGATCGAGACCTCCTCCTCCATCAGCGCGTAGCGCTCTTCCTTGGGCTGACGCACGCCCTCGGCCTCGACCTCGCTCTCGTTCTGGCCGGCGATCAGATTGATGCAGATCCGGCCGCCCGACATCTGGTCGAAGGTCGAGATCATCTTTGCCATCAGCACCGGGTTGATATAGCCGGGCCGCGCCGCAATCAGCGGCTTGATCCGGCTGGAGCGCGCCGCCATGAAGGCGCCCGTGATCCATGCCTCCCAGCACACCGAGCCGACCGGGATCAGCAGATACTCGAAGCCGGCGTCCTCGGCGGCCGCGACCACGCGCTCGCAGAGTTCCGGCGAACCGGCGATCTGGGCCTCCATCAGCCCATAGGCCGTGGTGTCGCCATGCGTGGGCAGATACCAGCCGAATTCCAGCGGACACATGGGCAAACTCCCTCGAAAGACGGCCTTTTTTCGCGGCCTGTCATATTGTCGGGAGGCAGTTTACAGCCCTTAACCAGTTGGACAACGCCGTTGCCGACGCGGAGCCAATCAGCTAAATGAACCCCTGCACGCACCCGTAGCTCAGCTGGATAGAGCGTTGCCCTCCGAAGGCAAAGGTCACACGTTCGAATCGTGTCGGGTGCGCCATTTCCGCTTCGTTCGCCGCCGTTCAATTGAAGCCTTTGCTGCGCTCCCCGCGGCTTAGGGGATTCTTGCCACGACGTTGGGCCGGTTTTTCTCGAGCCAGGCGACGGCCTCGGGTCCATCGACGACACACTCGAAGGTTTCCCAGGTTGGGTCCTCCAGAGATTCCAGTTGCAGTCGCTTCGCCGCATACTCAACGAGGTCGTGCAGGCGCTCGTATCCTTGTCTGCGCTCGAGGGAATCTGCAATCGCAGTGCTGGTCCATCCTCGCTGGGCCAGATCGATAATGCTCGGAGCGTCAGCCTCGCTGAACCACGGTGTGGCATCGAACTCGATGCAGCGAACATTGTCGGCGGTATGACAAGTGGCGTGGATCATTGGATTCCTCCGTTTGCCGGCTAACTGCTTGCGCCAGCATCGCGCTTCTCACATCGCTGCCTCGTACACCCTCAGGCCTTGACCAAGTCCCCCAGCAGGTTCGCCGCCACCGTCAGCTTGGCGAGGGTCAGGCCGCTGGCAGCGATCTCCTCGACCGAGCGGCGGATACGCGTCGCCTCGGGGTGAGCCGCGAGCCAGGTCTCGACGGCCTGCTGGCCAGACTGGCCGGTTGCCAGCATATCGGCGGCCAGTCTCCTTTCGGCGCCGGCGATCTGCTCGACGGCGCGATCGATGGCCATGCGTTCGAAATAATCGTTGGCCGGCACACTGCGTGCGGCGGCGATGATGCGGTCGAGACGGAAATTCGCCTCGGCGGCGTAGAAGGTAGCGGCGGCATCACCGATGGCGCGCGTGGTGCGCTCGGCAACCGTCACGATGTCGGGAGCCGAGACCAAAGCGTCAAGATCGGCGAGCTCGCCGGCGAGGCCGGCCGGGACACCGGCGTCAGCGAGTTCCTGCCGCCGCTTGACGCGCGCGGCTTGCAAGTCCGGCGGCAAGGCAGTGTCGAGCCCGGCGACGATCTGGCGGATCGCCGGGCCGAAGCGCGCGACGACGGCCTCCAGCCCGTCCTTGAAATCGGCATTGCGCACGTACCATACCATGCGGGAGAGCAGGAGATCCTGCACTGAAGCGTAGAGGGACAGCTGCAGCTGCCCGTCGATGCAGGCGTCGAGCGCGTCGATCGCGTCATTGAGCC
The DNA here is from genome assembly GCF_051547665.1 of Bradyrhizobium sp. BR 1433. Taxonomy (NCBI): domain Bacteria; kingdom Pseudomonadati; phylum Pseudomonadota; class Alphaproteobacteria; order Hyphomicrobiales; family Nitrobacteraceae; genus Bradyrhizobium; species Bradyrhizobium sp. BR 1433. The sequence goes on along the minus strand of NZ_JBPUGG010000001.1, from coordinate 5,317,088 downwards.
ACTTCAGGCCGTAGCATTCATCGACCGCCACATAGGCCATGACGATGGTCGGGATATCGGCGTCGGTCTCGTCGATCAAGCGCACGACGCAGGCCGGGCCGCCGCGATTGATCACCGCATTGGCGAGACTGGTCGCGATGATCTCCCGCCGCAGCCGATGCAATCCGGCGGCGGTCGGGAATTTGTCCTGAACCTCGCGCGGAAAATACTGGGATAGTTCGCGGGCGAGATAGGGGTCATCGGGTACGCTGGTGACGAGCAGGTCATCGTAGAGGGTCAGCTTGGCGTAGGCGAGCAGCACGGCAAGCTCCGGCCGCGCGAGAGACTGGCCGCGCCGTGTGCGCTCGGTGAGCGCGGCGTCGTCGGGCAAGAACTCCACAGCGCGACTGAGCAAGCCGCGCTGTTCGAGCGACTGCATCAGGCGAGTGAGGAAACCGGTCTCGGCCACACCCTTGCGCTCGGCCAGCGACAGCGCCAGCGTCTGCAGATAGTTGTTGCGCAGCACCAGCACGCCGACCTCGTCGGTCATCGCGGCAAGCAGGCTGTTGCGGTCAGTGGGACTGAGGCGTCCCTCGCGTTCGGGGCGCGCCAGCGCGATCTTGATGTTGACCTCGACGTCGGACGTGTTCACGCCGGCCGAATTGTCGATGGCGTCGGTGTTGAGCTTGACGCCCTTCTGCGCCGCTTCGATGCGGCCGCGCTGGGTAACGCCGAGGTTGGCCCCTTCGCCGATCACCCGGGCACGCACGTCGCCACCCGCGATGCGGATTGGATCGTTGGCGCGGTCCCCGACCTGGTCGTCGCTTTCCCCGGAGGAGCGGACATAGGTGCCGATGCCGCCAAACCACAACAGGTCCGCGCGAGCCTTCAGGATCGCCGTCATCACCTCGAAAGGCGTGGCTTGCGGCTTGTCGAGATCGAGCAGCGTGCGCACTTCCGGCGCAAGCGGGATCGCCTTGAGCGAGCGCGAGAACACGCCGCCGCCCTGCGAGATCAGCGACTTGTTGTAGTCCTGCCAGCTCGATCGCGGCAGATCGAACAGGCGCTTGCGCTCGGCGAAGCTGGTCGATGGATCGGGCGAAGGATCGATGAAGATGTCGCGATGATCGAAAGCCGCCACAAGCCTTGTCGCCGGCGAGAGCAGCATGCCATTGCCGAAAACGTCGCCCGACATGTCGCCGACGCCGACCGCGGTGAACGGCATGGTCTGGATGTCGGTGCCGAGCTCGCGGAAGTGGCGCTTGACCGCCGTCCAGGCGCCGCGCGCCGTGATCCCCATCTTCTTGTGGTCGTAACCCTGGCTGCCGCCGGATGCGAAGGCATCGCCGAGCCAATGGTTCTTCTCGGCCGAGATCGCGTTGGCGACGTCGGAGAAGGTGGCGGTGCCCTTGTCGGCGGCGACGACGAGGTAGGGGTCGTCGCCGTCGTGGCGCACGGTGGATTCAGGCGGCACGACGATGTCGCCGTCGAGATTGTCGGTGAGTTCGAGCAGCGAGCGAACGAAGATGCGATAGCTTTCGGTGCCCTCCGCGAGCCAGGCGTCGCGCTTGGAAGGCGGCGGCAGGCGCTTGGGCACGAAGCCGCCCTTGGCTCCGACCGGCACGATCACGGCGTTCTTGACCTGCTGCGCTTTCACCAGGCCGAGGATCTCGGTGCGGAAATCCTGCGGCCGGTCGGACCAGCGCAAGCCACCGCGCGCAACCTTGCCGAAGCGCAGGTGGATACCTTCGACACGAGGGGAATAGACGAAGATCTCGTAGAGCGGTCGTGGAGCGGGCAAGTCGTCGATCCGGCGTGCCTCGAACTTGAAGGAGATCACCGGACGCGGGTGTCCATCCTCGCCGATCTGCCACAGATTGGTGCGAACGGTAGCCTGCACCAGATTGGTGAAGCGGCGCAGGATGCGGTCTTCATCGAGCGAGGCGACGGATTTGAGCTGTTCCTCGACCTCGGCAAGCAAAGCCGCCTCGCGCGCCGCGCGCTCGGCGTCCGTCAAGGCGAGGCGCGGATCGAGGCGGGTCTGGAACATCGCGACCAGGCTGGCCGTGATCGCGGCGTTCTTGCGCAAGGTCTCCCACATGTAATCCTGAGTGAACGGAGCGCGGATCTGGTGCAAATAACGCGACAGCGCCCGAATAGTCGAGACTTCCCGCCAACTTAGGGCGGTGCGCAGGATCAGGCCGTTATATCCGTCGGATTCGGCGCGATCGGTCACCACCGCCATGATCGAGGCTTCCAGGCGATGGCTGAATTCCGGGTTGATCTCGATGGGCTGGCCGTCACTGGTCTCGATCGTCATGTCGTGCAGCCATACCGGCGCAGGCCTGGTACCGGGCACGACCTGATAGGTGCGTTCGTTGACCACGCGCAGGCCGTGATTTTCGATCACCGGCACGCGGTAGGACAACGACAGCGGTACGGCGTCCGAAAACACCTTCAGGCCGAAGCGCCTCGGATCGTCGCCTTCGATGCGGTAAACCGAAATCGTTACCGGACGGGCCGGCGTCAGCTTTTCGACGGTCGTGATATCGGCGATCGCCTGCTCCGCGCCGAACACCTCGGTATAGCCGCCGCTGAAGGCTTGGGCATATCGGTTGGTGAGCATGCGCGCCCGCATGCCATCGGTCGACGCGGTTAGCGCGGCCTTCAGCTTGTCGGCCCAGGTCGCGGCAATGGCGCTGATCCCGGCTTCGAGCAGGGCGCGGTCGACGACGGGCGTTTTGCCTTCATAGCGTCCGATGATGAAGTGGACGCGCGCAAGCGCCCCTTCCGGGAATGATACGTAGGAGGCGGACAGCTTCCCTCTGTAGGCCTGCGCCAAAAAGGCTCCGACGCGTGTGCGGACGTCGGTGTCGTATTTGTCGCGCGGAATGAAGGTGAGGATGGAGACAAAGCGATCGAACTTGTCGACCCGCGGCAGCGCCCGGACGCGCGGACGCTCGTAGAGGATCAGGATCTCGATGACGAAGTTGTAGAGCGTGTCGACGTCGATCTGGAACAGCTCGTCGCGCGGATAATCTTCGAGAATATGCATCAGCGCCTTGCCGGAATGGCCGTTCGGGTCGAAGCCCGCGCGCTGCAGCACCCGCGAAACCTTGTGGCGGACATAAGGGATCTGCCGTACCGAGCGAGTATAGGCGCCCGAGGTGAAAAGGCCGACGACGCGCAGCTCGCCTTCGAGCCGACCGTCGGGCGAGTAGAGTTTGATGCCCACATAATCCATCCGGGTGCGGCGATGGACGCGGCTGGAGACATTGGCCTTGATGACGATCAGCAGGGTCGGCTCGTGCATGAACTCGCGGATTTCCGGTGTCATCACCACCATTTCGCTGCCGCGACGCAGGACCTTCACGTCCGGATCGCGCAGGATGCCGAGGCCTTCGCCGGTTGTAATGTCGTCCGACGCGTCGCTATCGGGCGAGAAGCGATATTTGCGCACGCCGAGGAAAGTGAAATTGTCCGCGCAGAGCCATTGCAGGAACTGATTGGCTTCGGCGAGTTCGTCGATCGGCAGCGGCGGCGGATTGGAAGAGAACGTCTTGATCGCTTCCTCGACACTGTCACGCATGACGCGCCAGTCGGCAACGCAGGCGCGGACATTGTTCAACGTCCTGGTCAGGCCGTCGATCAGCTTCTGGCGATCGGAATCCGCATCCAGGCGGGTGATGTGGAGATGAATCAGGCTTTCGCGGGCGCCCTTTGCTCCGTCCGGCAGTGCTTCCCCGTAGAATCGCAGCAGCTTGCCCCCATCGTCGCGCTCCACGGCGATGATCGGGTGAGCGACCAGGGTCACCTCGAGGCCCTGCTCGGCGAGCTCCGCCATGGTGGAATCGAACAGGAAAGGCATGTTGTCGTTGAGAATTTCGAGTACGGAAATCTCGCGCCCGTTCGGCAACGTCGGATTGACGACGCGGATATCGGCGCTGCCGGCCGTGCGCCGCTGCACGTGCTCCCAGGCCTGCTCCGCCAGTTGGGCAAGCGAGGCGGCATCGTAATTGGCGAGATCCTCGATATTGGTGTAGCCGAACAAGGGCTCGGCAAAGGCCCGGGGCTCTTGCCCGCTGGCACGCTGCCCGCTGCATCGCGGATCAGGGCTGCCCGGGCCTTGTCGTCACGCCACGCCATAATGTCCTCCATTTGCCGTGCCGTCCGATCGCAGCCGCGACCATCCGCTTGATTCTGGAGTGCATCTCTTCGTGCGTCGCGATCGAATGCTACGCGAAATCCTAGCTTCGACGGCTGCCGACGACAATACTACGATCCCGCAGCGAACGGCGCACGCTGTCGTGAGGCGTGCTGAATTTCGCTTGCGACAGCGGCTGGGCCGAAGGCGACGGCGATCGAACGCCTGCGGCAGGAAAAATCACATGCAATTTCAATTATGTATGGGTTCGCGCCGCCGTTCGGCAGGGATGTCGTATTTGACCGGCGGTCAGCGACGGCGGGCAGCGACTGCGCTCAGGTCAGGTCTTTCGGCATCGTGATGCCGAAGCGGACAATCTGGCGATGGATGGTCGAGCGATCGACGCCGCGTTCGCGCGCCACCTGCGAGACATTCCAGCGATTGTTGCGCAACGCCGCAAGTAGCGCATCGGCTTGCCGCGACGTCGCCGCTCTGCCACGTCCCGGCTTTCCGGAGATATCCTCACCCAGGGGATGAGCGATCCGGTCCGGCAGATCGGCAAGATCGATCGTGCCGTCGTTCGACAGCGCGCAGCCATGATCGAGCGCATTGATCAGCTCGCGGATGTTGCCGGGCCATTGGTACTTGAGCAGCGCGCTGCGCGCGCTTGCCGTCAGCGCACAGTTGGCCTTGTGCTCCGTCGAAAGCCGATGCAGGGATTGATCGATCAGCCACTCGATATCGGTCCGCTGACGCAGCGGAGGCAGCGCAAGCACCGCGCCGTTGAGGCGGAAATAGAGATCCTCGCGGAACTGCCCCGCCTTCACCAGCGCGACGAGGTCGCGATGGGTGGCAGCGATGACGCGGACATTGAGCGGGACCGGCCGGGTGCGGCCGACCGGTGTCACCTCGCGCTCGGCGAGCACGCGCAACAGGCGCGTCTGCGACGAGATCGGCATGTCGCCGATCTCGTCAAGGAACAGGGTGCCGCCGTCGGCTTCGAGCACGAGACCCTTCTTGCCCTTGGCCGCCGCTCCGGTGAAGGCGCCCGCCTCGTGGCCGAACAGCTCGCTCTCGATCAGGCTTTCCGGCAGCGCGGCGCAGTTGACGGCGACGAACGGTCTGCCTGCCCGCGCACTGACCGAATGCAGCGCCTTCGTCAGGTGCTCCTTGCCGGTGCCGGTTTCGCCGGTGATGAGCAGGCCCATCTGGGTATTGATGAGCTTGGCGGCGCGCGTCACGACGTGATGCATGGCGGGATCGCCGCGGAACAGGTTGCGTAGTGGCGCCGGAAGCGCCGACTCACTGCGGGAGGACGCCGGCGCCGCCAGCTTGTTCGGGGGCGGCAAGGTCTGCGCGAACAGCGTCGCGCCGCTGTTGGCTAGTCGTAGCGTGCGTTGGCCGGTGGGGCGCGAATGGGCGAAGCGCGGCAGATCGTTCGATGGTGCATTCGAAGATGTCGGACACGCCGAAGCCGTCGGCCCGCAGGCGAAGGTCCGGACGCTTGGCCAGTTCGCGGGCGAGCAGCTGCCTTGCGCGGTTGTTGAAACCGATGATGTGGCCGCTGCTATCGACGGCCATCACATAATCCGGATCGACATCGGCGAATTCCGCGGAGCCGGACAGCTTGATGATCCATTCCTGCCGGAAACGGTTCAGCAGGTTCGCATTCTCGATCTTGTGGGCGAACGACTTGACCAGTTGCAGCGCCAGGAACTGGCTGGCCTTCGGTTCCGGCGAGCGCAGCGCGGAGATATCCAAGACCGCAGCGAGCTTGCCGCTGGGATCGAAGACCGGCGCGGCCGTGCAGGTCAGCGGAATATGGGTGGCGTCGAAATGGTCGGATTGATGCACCGTCAGGGCTTCTTCGGTCGCGATGCAGGTGCCGACCGCGCAAGTGCCGGCATGCGGCTCGTTCCAGTCGGCGCCGAGATAGAGGCCGGCCCTGCGAAGCGTGTTGTTGAATGTCGGATCTCCGATGAAATCCACCGTGATGCCCCTGGCATCGGTGAGCAGCAGCACGTAGCCGAGTCCGGCGATCTGACGATACAGCATCTCGACGCCGAAGCGCGCCGTGTGCAGGAACTCGTCCATGGCGTCGCGATGCTCGCGCAGCCGCCCGGACGTTACGATATGAGCGTCGCGCAGCACCAACGGATCGAGCTTGTGTTCGGAGACGCATCGCACCCACGACTGATGGATGATTGCGTCACGCGCGCTGCTCTGGCCGTCCGCAACGCGAACCAGCTCGTCGATGTGCGCAGCCCGCTCCGTCGTCACGGCTGATGCTCCTGGATGTTTCCCCGCACGTTGTTGCGTCGAGTGTCACTCGGATTGTGCCGCCGATCAAGTTTGTTGCGTGCAACACCTGTTGCATGACGCAACAAGTGAGGCGGCCTGGCGCCGACAGTTAACGCGAGGAAATGCCGAGCGTTTTTCGAGATGCGCCGCAATGGCATGAGGCTTGCTGACATGGTGGTCGAGGCAAGATTCGACCTCGCTAACAAACGCGCCGGACCCACGACGCAAAGGCGATCGACGCCGGCATATGGGAGAATGAAACCATGCTCACGAAGGCCCCGGACGGAAAGATCACCGCGCTGCTCGACGAGCTCGACGCCGCATTGTCGTCGGGTGACATCGAACGCGCGATCGCGCTGTTCCAGAGCGATTGCTACTGGCGCGATCTGGTCACCTTCACCTGGAACATCAAAACCATGGAAGGCAAGGATCAGATCCGCGACATGCTGAAGGCGCGGCTTGCGGACAGCAAACCGTCGGGATGGCGCATTGCCGAGGGCGAAGCTGCGAGCGAGGCCGGCGGCATCATCGAGAGCTGGATCGAGTTCGAGACCGATGTCGCGCGCGGCTATGGTCACCTGCGCATGAAGGATGGACGCATCTGGACCTTGCTCACCACCATGGCCGAGCTCAAGGGACATGAGGAGAAATCCGGCCCCACCCGTCCGCTCGGCGCCAAGCACGGCCATGGCAAGGACCGTAAGAGCTGGCGCGAGGAACGTGACCAGGAAATCACCGAGCTGGGTCATGCAAAACAACCCTATGCGCTGATCATCGGCGGTGGCCAGGGCGGCATCGCGCTTGGCGCGCGGCTGCGGCAATTGAACGTGCCAACCATCATCATCGAGAAGAACGAACGCGCCGGCGATTCCTGGCGCAAGCGATACAAGTCGCTCTGCCTGCACGATCCGGTCTGGTACGACCATCTGCCCTATATCGACTTCCCGAAAAACTGGCCGGTGTTCGCGCCGAAGGACAAGATCGGCGACTGGCTGGAGATGTACACGAAGGTGATGGAGCTCAACTACTGGAGCTCGACCACGGCGAAGTCAGCCAAGTATGACGAGAAGGCCGGGGAATGGACCGTCGTGGTCGAGCGCGACGGCAAGGAGATCACGCTCAAGCCGACGCAGCTCGTGCTGGCGACCGGCATGTCGGGCAAGGCGAATTGGCCCACCTACAGGGGGCAGGACATCTTCACGGGTGAGCAGCAGCATTCCTCGACCCACCCGGGGCCGGAGAAGTATCGCGGCAAGAAGGTGGTGGTGATCGGCTCCAACAACTCCGCCCACGACATTTGCGCGGCGCTGTGGGAAGGTGGTGCCGACGTCACCATGGTGCAGCGCTCATCCACGCATATCGTGAAGTCCGACACGCTGATGGATATCGGACTCGGCGCGCTCTATTCGGAGCAGGCGGTGGCGAGCGGAGTGACCACACGCAAGGCCGACCTGATCTTCGCCTCGCTACCCTACAAGATCATGCATGAATTCCAGATCCCGCTCTACGAGCAGATGCGCGAGCGCGACAAGGATTTCTACGCCGCGCTGGACAAAGTCGGCTTCATGCATGACTGGGGTGACGACGGCTCCGGCCTGTTCATGAAGTACCTGCGCCGCGGCTCGGGCTATTACATCGACGTCGGCGCCTGCGATCTCGTGATCGACGGTTCGATCAAGCTCAAGAGCGGCAAGGGCGCTGCGGTGCGGGAACTGACCGAAACCGGCGTCAGGTTCGTGGACGGCAGCGAACTCCCCGCCGATCTCGTCGTCTATGCCACCGGCTATGGCTCGATGAACGGTTGGGCCGCCGACCTGATCTCGAAGAACGTCGCCGACAAGGTCGGCAAGGTCTGGGGTCTTGGATCCGATACCACCAAGGACCCCGGCCCGTGGGAGGGCGAGCAGCGCAACATGTGGAAGCCGACCCAGCAGGAGGCACTTTGGTTCCACGGCGGCAATCTGCACCAGTCGCGGCATTACTCCCAGTATCTGGCGCTGCAACTGAAGGCGCGGATGGAAGGCATCCCAACCCCGGTCTACGGCTTGCAGAAGGTTCATCACCTCGGTTGATCGACCGGGCGATAACGAGATGTCGGGCGGATCGTCGTGCGATCCGCCCCTCGACAGATCGGATGGAGATCGAACTGTGCCGATCGCCGTCCAGCTTCGGGCCGATGCCTGCGAGACAGCCGGCACCGGTTGCGTTCCCGGTTGACCACGATACTGGCCGGTCTGCCAGCTTCCCGCAGACCGGCCTCGCCTCAATGATGAGCCGACACGCTCTTCATGCATTGGGACAAAAGATCGGCACCGGCAAAGTGGCCTACATCGCCCAGGCTGATCATGCCAACCATCCGCTTGCTCTTGTTGATCACAGGCAGTCTGCGAATCTTCAGCGTTTCCATGTGATGTATAGCTTTCGTCAGATCGTCGTCTTCCCGGCAGCAGTGGATGCCTTCGGTCATCACATCCCGCGCTGTGGTGCGCGCAGAGTTGAAGTCCTTGCTCGCGAGACCTTTGCAGACCAGGTCGCGATCCGTCACCATCCCGATCAGACGATCGTCTTGCCCGATCGGAATGCAGCCGATGTCGTGCCCTTGCATCAATTTCGCGATTTCGGTGATTGGCGTGTCGGGGCTCACCCAATCGACGCCCTTGTGCATCACGTCCTTGACTTTCATGGAGGACCTCCCGTCCAAGGCAGCACCCCCTCGCTCGCAATTATACAACAGAGCTGGCGCGACTGCATGCGTGCTGCGCCCTAAAGCACGATGAAACCGGGTCGAAGCGTTATCGCGCTCGAGCCCCTTGCTTGAGCATGATCTCCGCGCAAGCGCGTTCCTCCCTTGTCTCGGGGAAGAGCCGCTTCGCACCCCTCCGGATCATGCTCCAGTCGGGGCGCACAGATAGATGGTCCCGCTGTCACGCCGCCTCAGTCATGCGCACTGAAGCTGCCATGCAGGGAACCGGCGGTCAGGCGTGCGAATTGCGCACGACCGAGATGAAGCAACGTCTCATGATCGCCGGCTTCGATATAGATCTCGGGCTGCATCCGGATGCTGTCATCAACGATAACGTCGAGCCCGTAGCAGCTACCGGCGGCGGGAACCGCCCCGTGCGCACAGTCCGTGAACAGCCGATCGATCTCGCCTTCAGCGGCCATGGCGATATCGTCACCGAATCTCGCCCTGAGATCCGCCAGCCTGAGGTGATGCGATGCCGGCAGCACGGCGAGCAGGTACCCGTCGTTGCGGCGCAGCACAATGGCCTTGGCCAAGCGATCGCCCGAGACGTGACAAGCCTGGGCGGTAAGGGCTGACGACATCGTCAGTACGTGCGGGATTTCGTCGTACTCGATGTTTTCTGCAGCGAGATAATTGTGCAGTTTGGGAGAAATGGTCATGGCGTCACCTCCGGTGCGACATGCAACCATCCACCGTGGTCCTGCCCGCCGCACGATGAGCGGCTGCGTGGTTCTCAAGACAGAACATAGGTCTTGTCGCAGGACACTGCAATTCGATCCCTAACGGGGGCGCCGCGCCAAGTTCAAGTTCCGGGCCTTGTCCAGATTGCGGGCCTCGGCCAGCGCCGCCGCGCTCGGCAACAGGGCCGACGCAAGGTCGGCCTCGGTGAAATCTGCGCCGGCGACATTGGCGTCGGATAGGTCGGCTCCCGCAAGGTCAGCTCTATGGAGGCTGCAGTTCGCCAAGTTGGCATTCTGCAGTTGCGCAAATTCGAGATCGGCGCGCGAGAGATTGGCGCCGCTCAAATCCGCGTTCCGCAGATCGGCGGATTTGAGCACGCCACGCATCAGGCCCATCGATTGGTTGCGCATATCAGCGCTCAGATCGGCGCCCGCAAGCCTGGCCCCGATCAGGCTGGCACCGGAAAGATCGGCGGTTATCCGAGCGCCGCTCAAGTCGGCGCCGCCAAGCTTGGCGCGTTGCATCTGCGTGCCGAGCAGCGATGCCTTGACGAGGGACGCCCCCGTCAAGTCTGCGTCGATCAGCCAGGCCTGGTTCAAGATAGCCCGATCGAAGCGGGCGCCTTTCAGATTGGTCTGGTTGAGCTTTACGAGATGAAGGTTGCCGCCGGAGAAGTCGAGGCCCGAGAGATCGAGGTGCGACAGTCGCTTTCCATCCAAATCTGCAGTGCGTCCGTCCCCTTGAGGGATCGACTTGAGGAGCGCATCGACCTCGGCGCGCGTCATCTCCGACGCCGTCATTTCCGGACTGTTGAGGTCGACACTCCGCAGCATGTCCTGCGACACGGCGTCAGTCGAATCAACCAGCAGCGCCGCTATCGACACAAAGGCAAATGCGAGACGAAACGACATCGCCGTCTCTCCGCCGCTCAGAAACCCGGTATTGTCTCTTGTATTCTCCGGGTTGGCCGCGCCGTCAGGTTAGCTGGCCGGCTCCGGCCTGTGCCAGAGTATGAAACCGGATATCGATCCTGGCAATGCCAGTGACCGTCCGAGGGAGGCTGCCCGCAAGCGCAAAGTGCCAGATTTCGGTCCGAAGAGGCGCGACGCGGCATCTGCTCCGCGATAGCTCTTACGACGATGCCTACATAACGAGACTCACAGGGGCGGGCGCACGAACGTCCGTCCAAAGTCGCCGAACGCGCCATCGACCGCTGACCTCTCGAGCCGATCGTCGCTCCAGCCGAGCCATTCCGCAAACACCTCGCCTGTGTGTTCGCCGAGCATCGGCGGCGGCGTGGAAGGTGGCGGCGGTTCGTCGCCGAACCGCGTCGGCCTCGCGATGAACTTCACATCTCCCGCCGCCGGATGGCTGATGGTCTGGACCATTCCCCGCTGCGTGAGCTGCGGCGTTTCGCAGACCTCGCCGACCGACTTGATCGCGCCGCACGGAATGCCCGCCGCGCCGAGCGCCTGCAGCCAGTCGGCGCGACTTCGCCGGGCAAAAATCGGCGAAAGGATCGCGACGAGCTCGTTGCGGCTCGCCGCACGCTTCGGAGCGGTTGCGAAGCGGATGTCCTCGCGCAGCTCCGGACGGCCGACGACGCCGCAAAACGCCGCCCAGAACTTGTCGTTCGCGACTCCGACATTGATCCAGCCGTCACTCGCCTCGAACGGTTCATACGGGCTGATGGTCGGATGGACATTGCCGCGGCGCTTCGGGCTTTGTCCCGAGGCGAAGTACATGCCGGCGTTGAACGTCAGCAGCGATGCCATGGCGTCGAGCATGGAGACGTCGACCCGGCCACCCTCGCCGGTGCGGTTCTTCCGCATCAGGGCGGCCAGCACCGAATGCGACGCATAGAGGCCCGTGACGAGGTCGGCGATCGACGTGCCGACCTTGGTCGGCGGTCCATCTCGATCACCAGTGATGTCCATCACGCCGGATTCGCCCTGTAGGATCAGATCGTAGCCGGGGCGCGCGGCGTCGGCGCCGGTGCGACCGAATCCCGAGATGCTGCACAGGATGATGTCGGCCTTTCGGGCGCGCAGCGCGTTCGAAGCCGAGCCCCCATTTGTCCAGGGTGCCGGGCGGAAGTTCTCGATGACGACGTCTGCGACGGATGCAAGATCGAGCACCGCGTCGCGCCCGGCCGGCGACTTCAGATCGATGGCGCAACTTCGCTTGTTGCGGTTCACCGACAGAAAATACGCACTCTCGCCGCCGACGAAGGGAGGTCCGTAACGGCGGCTTTCGTCGCCTTGACGCGGATCCTCGATCTTGACGATGTCGGCGCCGAGATCGCCGAGCTGCATCGTGGCAAACGGGCCGGAGACCACCCGGCAGAGGTCGAGGACCCTGATGCCCGACAGCGGCTCGCGATCAGACGATCGCATCGGCGAGGTCCTTCATCGACGGCACCAGGATGTCGGGCTGGTGCGGCGTGATGCCGAACGGGCGGCTGCGCCGATCGATGAAGGCCGTCCGCATGCCGGCGGACTTGGCGCCGATGCAGTCGAAGGCGTGATTGGCCACGAACAGCACCTGCGCGGGCTTCACGCCCATGATCTCGGCCGCTTTGGTATAGGTCGCGACATGCGGCTTGAACGAATTGGCTTCGGCCACCGAGATCACCCGATCGAACGGGACCTTGTGGTACTGCTTCGCGGTCTCGAGCATGTCCGGATCGCCGTTCGAGAGCACGACGAGCTTGTACTTGCGTTGCAGCCGCGCGAGCGCGTCCGGCACCTCCGGAAACGGCACCAGCTTCTCGATCTCGCCCACGAGGTAACGCACATCGTCCATCGTATAGTCGATCTTGGCGCGGTCCATGACGTGGGCAACCGCGCGGTGCCCGATCTCGCGATAGGGCGTGTGCTCGCGATGCAGCAGCGCATCGATCATCGAGTTCTCGAAATGCGTGCGACGCCACCACGTGACGAAGGAATTCGGATCGCCCTTCCAGCCCTTCTTCTCGAGGAACGGCGCCGCGATCCTGGTCAGGCCGCCCTGCATGTCGACGACCGTGCCGTACTGGTCGAACATGCAGATCTTCACGTCGCGCTTGATCGTCTCAAAGCTCATCGGTGCCTCCTTGGTCCTGATCGATTGATACGCGCTGCGCCATCATGGATGAAATGGATTTGTTATCTCTCGTCATTCACGATATGAATGATGGATGAACCTTCGATCCATCGACCTCAATCTGCTCGTCGCGCTGGACGCATTGCTGACCGAGCGTCACGTCACCAAGGCGGCAGACTGCGTCGGCCTCAGCCAACCCGCGATGAGCAATGCGCTTAACCGGCTGCGCGCGATGTTTAAGGACGAACTCCTGGTGCGGACCACAACCGGGATGAAGCCGACGCCCCGCGCCACCGAACTGGCGGAGCCGCTGCGCCAGGTTCTGCGCCAGGTCGAGCGCGTGATGGCGAGCGACGCCGGCTTCGATCCAGACCGGACCGAACGCACCTTCACGATCAGGATGTCGGACATTCTCGCGTGCCTGCTGCTGCCGCGACTCGCCGCAGCGCGGCCGCCGGAGGGGCGGATCTCCTACAACACGATCCATCTGCCGCCCGCCCTGACGATCGATGCGCTCGAGCGGGACGAGATCGACGTCGCGGTGAGCATGGGGCTCGAGCATTCCGCATCGATCCGTTCGGAAACGCTGCTGCGAGACCGCATGGTCTGCCTGATGCGACGCGGACACCAGATCAAGCGCGCACGGCTGACCTTTGAGCGCTTCATCGCGCAGGAGCACATGAAGGTCTCGATGAGCCCGACCGATCTTCGCTTCGTCGACGACGTGCTCGCCGAACGCGGCCATCGAAGACGCATTGCCCTGAACGTGCCGCATTGGCTGGTCGTGCCTCACGTCTTGAAGAAGACCGATCTGCTCGCGGTGATGCCGAGGCACCTCGCGACCGTGCTGATGGACGACGATCTGAGGATGGAGGAACTGCCGTTCGAGTCCGCGCCGTTCGACTGGATGTTGTACTGGCACCGCAGATACGATCAGAGCAACGCCAACGGCTGGCTCCGCGACCGGATCAGGGCGGCGTGCTCCGACCTGAACTAGGCGCCGAGGTCCGCCGGCCTCCGCGCCATGGGCGATTGACGTGCTGCCTCGGCGTCCGTGACGGCCGATGCGTCCTCTAAAGAGCGCCCCTTGGTCTCGAAACCGAACACGAGGAAGACCACGGCCTGGAAGACGAGGATGCCGGCCAGGGTCGTCAGCACGCCGGTCGGCCCCTGCCAGGCGAAGATCGCAACCACGACGTATTGAACCAGCGCGGTCGCGATGCGTCCGGATGTGGCGCAGATCGCCGTGCCGCGAAGCCGATACCGCGTCGGATACAGTTCGGGGACGTGCATCGCGAACCCGGTCGCCAGCATCATGTAGATCGCCGTGATCAGCAGGAAGCCCACACCCGCGAGCGCAACACCATCCGGCATGTATGGATAGGCGATACCGAGCGCCGCTGCCGCAATCGACGAACAGACGATCGACAGCCTGCGTCCGAGCCGGTCCGCCAGCACGAGCCCGATCAGCGATCCGACCGGGCCGCCCAGCGCCATCACCGTGGTGTAGCCCAGCGAGGAAACCACGCTGTGGCCGCCCTTGACCATGAAGGTCGGCAGCCAGCCGATGAACCCGTAGAGGCTGAAGCCGACGACAATGTGCAACAGGCTGCCGAGCAGCGTGCGCGCGAGATACGGAGGCTGAAACAGACGCCAGACCGCGCCGGGAGACTCCTGCGCCGGCCCGCGGCCAGCGACGGCAGGCAGTGTCGCCTTGCGCGCGGCCTCGGCTTCGATCGCCGACAGGATCTTCTCGGCTTCATCGGCGCGTCCATTGGCGGCGAGCCAGCGCGGCGATTCCGGCATCGACTTGCGCAGAATCCGAGACGACCATTGCAAGACAACCGACAAGGCCGAACATGTAGCGCCATCCAAGCGTCGGGATCACCCACAGGCCAACCATCGACGAGACGAACAGCGAGAAATTGGTGATCACCGCCAGCAGTCCGATCCAGCGCCCACGCGAGGAAGCCGGCACGAATTCCGTCAACGTCGCATAGCCGACCACGATCTCCGCGCCGAGGCCAATGCCGATGATGAAACGCAGGCCGATCAGGACAATCATGTTCGGCGCGAAGGCCGCGGCGATCGAGGCGAGGCCAAAGATCGCGAGGTTCATCTGGTAGGAGAAGCGGCGACCGAAGCGGTCGCCGAGGATACCGGAGAACCACGCGCCGATCGTCATCCCGACAAAAGTCGCGGAGACGAATGCGGCGTTGAGCTCGAGCGTCGACCATCCTTCCTTGAGCACGGCGCCCAGCACGCCGCCGGCCAGATAGATATCGAACGCGTCGAGGAACATGCCGGCCCCGATAAGGGCCAGGATGCGCCAGTGGAATCCGCAGATCGGTAGCCTGTCGAGGCGCGCGCCCGCGTTGATGTCGATGTCGGCGGATCGCGCCATGCCAAACCTCCCTGCCCGGCCTTTGGCAGCCGGGTGCTCCGGGCACCGATTGATGACGCGCAGGGGGGCGTCGTCCAATTCAAATCGAAAATTCGACTATTTGGCGCAGTGATGAAGCTGACGAGACCGCGTGATTGCGTTCCATCCTGACACCGAGCTGACTTGCATTCGTCGTCGTTAACGATCCCGCCGTTGCTCGATCTCGAAATCACGGTGTCAGCACAAACATTCACAACGGGTTCATGTCGCCGCCACTATTCGACTCCAACGCTGGGGGAAGAAGATTGGAGTATGTGCAATGCGCCGCATCGCCGGACTGCCTTTCGCCCTGGCTCTCAGCCTCTGCTGTCTTTCACCGCCACACGCTGCGCGCGCGCAGCTTGCCGTCGGCATCACCGTCGATGCGGCGCCGCCGCCATTGCCGGTCTATGTCCAGCCGCCGATCCCCGCGCCCGGCTACATCTGGACTCCGGGCTATTGGGCATGGAACGACGACACTGGTTACTACTGGGTACCCGGCACATGGGTGCTTCCGCCGGCGCCTGAATTGCTGTGGACACCCGGCTATTGGGGCTGGAGCGACGGCGCCTACGCCTTCCACGCCGGATATTGGGGCGCGACCGTCGGCTTCTACGGCGGCATCTCTTATGGCTTCGGCTACACCGGCGTCGGCTATGAGGGCGGCTACTGGCGCGGCGGCAGCTTCTTCTACAACAGTTCCGTCAACAACATGTCGAACGTCTCGGTCACCAACGTCTACAACAAGACCGTCGTCAACAACACGACCAACGTCAGCTACAACGGCGGCACCGGCGGCACCACGGTGAAGCCGACGCCGCAGCAGCTCGCGGCCCAGAGCGGGCACCACGTGGCCGCGACCGGCGAGCAGACGCGACACGCGGAAGCGGCGATGAAGAATCCGGCGCTGACGCTCGCCAACAACCATGGTCATCCGGCGGTCGCCGCGACCGCGCACGCAGCACGGTTCAGCGGCGCCGGCGTGGTGGCCGCGCGCCCGGGCAAGCCGATCGCAGCGCCGCCGCCCCGGCATGCGCAACCCACGGCAGGACACGCCCCGCCCACGGGAAATGCCGTGCCGCCAGGACATGCCCTGCCGAGCGGAAACGCTTTGCCGGCAACGCACGCCCTGCCGGCAGGAAACGCCTTGCCGACGGCACACGCTCCTCCGACAGGAAGCGCTCCGCCGGCGGGCCATGCTCTACCGACAGCGCACGCGCTGCCGACGGGGCATGCTCTGCCGACAGCACACGCTCAGCCCGCCTCAAGCAACCATCCCGCACCGGCGCCGCATGTCGGCGCGCCGGCCGCGCATGCACCCCAGCCGCAGTTCGCACAACATGCGCCGCCTCCGGCACGCCCGGTCGCGCATCCGCCAGCGCCGCGCGTCGCGCAGGCGGCCGTGCACCGTCCTCCGCCGCCCCGATCCGCGGCGCCGCATGTGTCACAGCCGGCTCCGCGGCCTCATGCTGCGCCGCGTCAAGCGTCGAGGCCGCGTCCGGCGCCACACCAGCACCAATGATCCGGCTGATCGGCGTGCCTGCAAGGGCACGCCGATTTCGCATGAGAGCCGACCGCGGGCAAAACGGCGCGCGATGCAACCATCACTCGTGGACTTTTGGGCGCGAAGCGCGTCGTCAAGCCAGCGCTTCAGCCGCACAGCTGATCCCGTCGTAGATCTCCTCGAGATCCGCCTCTGTGACGCAGTAGGGCGGCATGACGTAGATCGTGTTGCCGAGCGGCCGCAGCAGCAAATTGCGGCGTTCGAAGAAGGCCTGAAGCTTTGGGCCGATGCCGGCGAGATAGCCCGCATCGCTTGCCTTCAGATCAAGTGCGGTGATGGTCCCGGTGCGGCGGACGTTCTCGAAGCGCGCGTCGGCGTGGAACGCGGCGATCAGGCGCTCCTGCATCGCAGCCACCACGGCTGTGTGCGCGCCCGCGCCGTGTTGCCAGAGCTCGAGGTTTGCTTTTGCAGCGGCGCAGGCGATCGGATTCGCCGTGTAGGAGCTGGAATGGAAGAAGGTGCGCGAACGATCGCTGGAATAATGCGCGTCGTAGATCTCCGCACGGCACAGCGTCACCGCGAGCGGCAGCGAACCGCCGGTGAGGCCCTTCGAATAGCAGGCGATATCCGGCGCGATGTCGGCCTGCTCGCACGCGAACAATGTGCCGGTGCGGCCCCAGCCGGTCATCACCTCGTCGGCAATGAGCAGCACATCGTGGGCTTCGCAGATCCGCTTCATTTCCTTCAACACCCAGGGCGGATACATCAGCATCCCGCCGGCGCCCAGGATCAGCGGCTCGACAATGAACGCGGCCGCGGTTTCCGCGTTGCACGCGGCCTCGAGCGCATCGAGCGTCGCCTGCTCATGGCCGGCCGCCGGAAACGGGATCGACGCGACGTCGAACAGCAGCGGCTCGTAAGCCTTGTTGAAGACGCCGCGCGCGCCGACCGACATCGTTCCGACCGTGTCGCCATGGTAGGAGTTTTCCATTACGATGATCTGCGTGCGCGTCGCGCCGATATTGTGCCAGTAGCCGAGCGCCATCTTCAGCGCCACCTCGACGCTGGTTGAGCGAGAGTCGGAGAAGAACACGTAATCGAGCCCATCGGGCGCCAGCTTCAACAGCTGCGCGGCGACCTGCTCGGCCGGATCGTGGGTATGGCCCGCGAAGATGATCTGGTTGAGCTGCTCCGCCTGGTCCTGGATCGCGCGTACGATGTGCGGATGGCAATGGCCGTGGGTCACGACCCACCAGGATGCGATCGCATCGATGATGCGGCGATCATCCGCGGTGTAGAGATAGGCGCCCTCCCCACGCACGATCCTCGTCATCTCGCCGTGCAGCGCGTGCTGGGTGAACGGGTGCCAGATCGGCGACTTCCGAGCGGATGTCATGGATTGAAATCTTCCCGCCGGAACGACGCCTTGAACGCTGCCTGCAGCGTGTCTGCCGCAAGCGGAGCAAGCCAGGGCAACCGGCCTAGCCGGCGCACCTGCCCGATCTCGCAGATCGCGCGCTCGCTCTCGGGATTGCTCTCGCCGATGAATGCGATCCCGTGAATGTCGATCCCGCGCGTGCGCAGCGCCTCGACCGACAACAGCGAGTGATTGATGGTGCCGAGCGCGGTGCGGGCGCACAGCACGACCGGAAGGCGCCATCGCGCGAAGATATCGATATAGAGCGTGTTGCCGTCGAGAGGCACCATCAGCCCGCCGGCGCCCTCGATCACCAGCGGACGGTCCCCGGCATCGGGCACGCCGAGCGCGGCAGCGTCGATGCGCACGCCGTCGAGTGCGGCAGACCGATGCGGCGAAGCCGGCGTTCGAAGCCGGTAACGCTCCGGCACGATGCGATCCGCCGGAAGCCCGCCAAGCCGCGCCACCAGTTGGGCATCGGTTTCCTCCTCGAGGCCGGCCTGAACCGGCTTCCAGTAGCGCGCGCCGAGGAAGCCGGCGAGGCCCGCGGAGAACATCGTCTTCCCGATCCCGGTATCGGTGCCGGTGATCACGATCCGGCTCGTCATCGCGACCAGCCTTTGGTCTCGTCGACCAGCGCGTCGAGCAGCGCGCGCACGTCGTCCTCATCGACATTAAGGGTCAGCGCAATCCGCAACCGGGCAGAGCCTGCCGGCACGGTCGGCGGCCTGATGCCTCTGATATCGAAGCCGCGCGCCTGCAGCGCAGACGCCAGCTGCATCGCACGCGCATTGTCGCCGACGATATAGGGCACGATCTGCGAGCGCGACGGGCTGCGCCAACCGCGCAGGTCGAGCTCGCGATGCGTGAACGCGACCAGTTTTGCCAGGCGCTGCTGATGCACGGGCTCCTGCTGCAGGATCAGCAGCGCCTCGCGCACGGCGACGGCCACAAGTGGCGACGGTGCAGTGGCGAAGATGAACGGGCGGCAGCGATTGACCATGAAGTCGCGCAGCACGGTCGAAGCGGTGACCAGCGCGCCGGCGGCGCCCAGCGCCTTGCCGCAGGTATGAACGATCACGAGGTTCTCGCGCCCCTCATAGGACGCCGTCAGTCCACGCCCCTGCTCGCCATAGACGCCGGTGCCGTGCGCCTCGTCCACCATCAGGAACGCGTCGTGCCGGTCCGCGATGGCGACGAGGTCGTCAAGCGGCGCGACATCGCCATCCATGCTGTAGACGCTTTCGACCACGATCCAGACCCGGCCCGTGCCGCCCTCGGCGCGCCAGCCGCGAATGGTGTCTTCGACCGACTGGGGATCATTGTGCGCGCTGATCCGGAATTCGGCCCGGCCGGCCCGCGCGCCTTCATGGATGCTGGCGTGCACGAGAGAATCGAGCACCAGGAGATCGCCGCGCTGCGGCAGCGTCGTCAGCACGGCGAAATTGGCGACATAGCCGCCGCCGAAGAACAGCGCCGTCTCGGCTCCAAAGAACGCGGCGGCTTCGGCCTCTAGCCGTTCGTGCTCCTCGCAATTGCCGCGCAGCAGCCGCGACCCACCGGCGCCGATCGGTGTGCCGGCCTCGAGCGCGGCCGAGACCGCATTCTTGATGCGCGGCGCGTTCGCGAGCGCCAGATAGTCGTTCGAGACGAAATCGATGCCCGCGCGCGGCTTGAGACCGCGCAGCCGATCGTCCTTGCTCAGGGCGTGCAAGGCCGCGGCGTAATCAGCGACCTTGGCCGCATGGATTGCGCTCATGCTTCTCTCAGATTTGTAGTTGGTCGCGGCGAATCCCGCCGCGCGCGTGCCGGAGCTGCGCTCAGGCGAGGGCGGAGTTGATGCCGAGCCGGTCCAGCAGATCGGCGTCGCGATCGCGCTGCGGGTTCCTGGTGGTCAGCAGCACATCGCCGATGAAGATCGAATTCGCGCCGGCGAGGAAGCACATCGCCTGCAGCTCGTCGGTCATGTATTGCCGTCCGGCCGACAGCCGCACCACGCTCTTCGGCATCATGATCCGCGCAGTGGCAACCAGACGCACCAGCGCGATCGGATCGGGCCGTTCCGCGGTGTCGTTGACCGGAACGCCCTTGACCTCGTTCCACAGATTGATCGGCACGCTCTCCGGATGGCTGGGAAGATTGGCAAGCAGCATCAGCATGCCGAGCCGGTCATCGACCTGTTCACCCATGCCGATAATGCCGCCGCAGCAGACCTTGATGCCGGCGTCGCGCACATGCGCGAGCGTATCGATGCGATCCTGCAGGGTGCGGGTGGTGATGATCTTGTCGTAGAACTCGGGCGAGGTGTCGACGTTGTGGTTGTAGAAATCGAGGCCGGCGTCGGAGAGACGCTCGGCCTGCTTTGGCGTCAGCATGCCGAGCGTGACGCAGGTTTCCATGCCGAGGCCCTTCACCGCGCTGACCATGTCGCAGACCTGATCGAGATCGCGGTCCTTCGGACTGCGCCAGGCCGCGGCCATGCAGAAGCGGGTTGCGCCGGCATCCTTGGCGCGCTGCGCGACCGCGACAACTTCATCCCGCGGCATCAGGCGGGTGGCCTTCAAGCCGGTGTCGTAATGCGCGCTTTGCGAGCAGTAGCCGCAGTCTTCCGGGCAGCCGCCGGTCTTGATGCTGAGCAGGCTCGCGGTTTCGACATGGTTCGGATTGAAGTTGGCGCGATGCACACCTTGCGCCTGAAACATCAGATCCGCGAACGGCAGGTCATAGAGCGCTTCAGCCTCGGCACGGTCCCAGGTTTTGCGGGGCGCTGCGCTGGTGCGGCTGTCGGTCCGTTCGATTTCCACGACATCAACCATAGGGCTTGCTTTCTCGTTTGCTGTAGATCATAGATAATCTCACATATCACATATTATCTATGATATGTGGACTTAGAACGATGCTAGCCGAGCCCGAACGCGCGCGCACCCGTTTTTATGATAGATAATCTATGACTAACGGAGGCGCGAACACGACCACGGCGGGGCGCATCGCCGAAGCGATCGGCGAGCGCATCATCAGCGGCGAATTGCTGCCGGACGCGCCGCTGCGGCAGGACCATGTCGCGCGCGAATTCCATTCGAGCCACGTCCCGGTGCGCGAGGCGTTCAGGCAATTGGAGGCGCAGCATCTCGTTGTTGCGGTGCCGCGACGCGGGGTGCGGGTCGCGCCGCTCGACACCAGGTCGGTGAAGGAAATCGCCGAGATGCGCGCCGCGCTCGAGGTGGTCGCGTTGCGCAACGCCGCTCCCAGGCTCACATCGGCGCATCTGGCACGGATCGAGCTCGCCATGATCGAGGGCGACAATGCCGAGACGGTGCAGGATTTCGAGATGGCCAATCGCGCCTTTCATCATGCGCTGGTGGCGCCGTGCGCGATGCCGCGGCTGCTTGCCAGCCTCGACGGCCTGCAGCTTGCGAATTCGCGACTGGTGTTCGCGATGGCGCGCAACGCCGGCTGGCGGCCGCGGCCGAGCCAGGATCATCGCGTGATCCTGCAGGCGCTACGCGCACGCAACATCGAACAGGCCTGCAGCCTGCTGGCGCGGCATATTCAAACCATCGAGCGGCTTGCCCTGCCGGCGGCGTGATCAAGCGCGATGGGCTTGAGCGGAATCGGTCCAGAGGAGGATTTGCTGCACCTCTCCCGCTTGCGGGGGAGGGAGCAGGCCGTCTTTGCGGCCGACATCTAATCCCATCACTCTCTAAGCGATCGCGACGATCTCCAGTTCCTGATCGCCCGAGCCTGCGACGTCGCCCAGGGCTTTGCCCATCAGCGACCTCGCCACCGGCGAGACGAAGGAAATCGAGCCTGCCTTTGGATCGGCTTCGTCCTCGCCGACAATGCGATAGGTCTGCACCCGCCCGTCGGCGCGGCTGAAAGTTACCGTGCTGCCGAAGGCAACAGTTTCGGTGGAAGCAGGGTCAGGCACGACCTGCGCGGTGCGGAGCCGCTCCGTGAGATAGCGCGCGTCGCGCAACGGAACCGCCGACTGCCGCCGCCGTTCGTTGACGTCGTCGAGCTGTTGGGCGGCCTCAAGGGCCTCGCGTGCCGCCTGGAGCTCACGCTCCAGCGCCTTGCGTCCTGCTTCGGTCACCAGGTTGGGATGCGGCGAAATGGGGCGGTCCGGCAACAGCGTTTCGGACGCGGACTCGGCACTTTCTTCCTTGGTGAAGGCAACGCTCAATCCAGAACTCCATCGATGAGGCCAGCAGCATAGACCCGCCCCACGCGCCTCCCTAATGCGCGAAGGGATTAGGCAGGATCTAATGCGAGGCAGGCTGTTCCGCCTTGCTCCGTCTGCCGAAGCGGTTCTTTACATCCTCGCGCCAGCCCTGGAAGGTGACGAACAGCATCGGCACCAGGAAGATGCCGACCGAGCTTGCGGCGAGCATGCCGCCGAACACTGCGGTGCCGACCGCACGGCGGCTGATTTCCGCGGCACCGGTCGCGACCACCAGCGGCACCAGGCCGAGGATGAAGGCAATTGATGTCATCATGACGGCGCGGAAGCGCATTTGCGCGCCCATCGTCGCGGCTTCCGCGATCGGCTTGCCGGCCTCGCGCTGCTCCTTGGCGAACTCGACGATCAGGATGCCGTTCTTGGCGGCGAGCGCGATCAGCACCACGAGGCCGATCTGGCCGTAGAGATCGAGGTTGAGACCCGCGAGCTTGATCGCAAGATAGGAACCGAACACGCCGACCGTGACCGACAGCAGTACGGGAATCGGGATCGTCCAGCTCTCATACAGCGCGACCAGGAACAGATAGGCAAACAGCACCGCGAGCCCGAGGATGATGCCGGTCTGGCCGGAGGCCGCCTGCTCCTGATAGGCCGTGCCGGTCCACTCGTAGGAATAGCCGGAAGGCAGCGTCGACTTGGAGAGGTCGGCCATCGTCGCGATCGCGGTGCCCGAGGACACGCCCGCCGCCGGGCTGCCGTTCACGGTGACCGAACGATAATTGTTGTAGCGCGTGATCACCTGCGGTCCGGTCACGATGCGCAGGCTTGCGATCGAGCGGATCGGCACCATCTCGCCGCCGCTGTTGCGCACATAGATCTGCCAGATGTCGGGGATGTCGCGGCGGTTGGCCGCGTCGCCCTGTACATTGACCTGCCAGGTGCGGCCAAACAGGTTGAAATTGTTGACGTAGATGCCGCCGAGCGTGGCCTGCAGCGCGGTGAAGACGTCGGCCATGTTGAGGCCGAGCGCCTGCGCCTTGGCGCGATCGATATCGAGAAAGACGGACGGGTTGGTCGCGGTGAAGGTCGAGAACACGCGGGCCAGATTTGGATTGCGGTTCGCCGCGCCGATCAGCCCACCCATCACGCTGCTGAGCGAAGCCGGATCCTGCCCTTCCAGCGCCTCGAGCTGATATTCGAACCCGCCGGAGGTCGAAAGCCCGATGATCGGCGGCAAGTTGAATGGCAGCACCGAGGCCTGACGGATCTGCGATCCCCCGACGAAGGTCTGCCCGATCGCAGCCTGCACCGAGTCGGTGACAGCCTTGCGATCGGCGAACGCCTTCATGCGCGCCACCATGAATGCCGAATTCGGCTCGCTGGCACCGTCGAGCAGCGAGAAACCGATGATCGACAGCACATGGTCGATCGCCGGATTCTTCTTCAACAGCGCCTCGACCTGCTTGGTGACCTCGCTGGTGCGTGCCACCGACGCGCCGTCGGGCAATTGCACCGCGATGAAGAAGGCGCCCTGATCCTCCTCGGGCAGGAAGCCGGTCGGCGTGATCTTCGACACGCCGAACACCGCGCCGGCAAACACCAGCACCGCGACCAGCGACAGCACCGCCACACGAACCAGCCGTTGCACCACGCCGGCGTAGCGGTCGCGCACCCAGTCGATGCTGCCGAGCACCCGTCCCATGATGCCGCGGCGCGGCCCGCCGTGGCGCAGGAACACGGCGCACAGTGCCGGCGACAAGGTCAGCGCATTCAGCGCCGAGATCACCATCGCGGCGCTGATCGTCACCGCGAACTGGCGGAACAGCGTGCCGGAAATGCCCGGGATGAACGCGATCGGCACGAACACCGAGAGCAGCACCAGCGAGATCGCGATGATCGGCGCCGTGATCTGCGCCATCGCCTTCTTGGTGGCGTCGGCCGGCGACAGCTCGGGCTCCTCCTCCATGACGCGCTCGACGTTCTCGACCACGACGATGGCGTCGTCGACCACGATGCCGATCGCCAGCACCATCGCCAGCAGCGAGACCGTATTGGCGGAATAGCCGAGCGCCAACAGCACCGCGAAGGCACCGATCAGGCTGACCGGAACCGCGACCGCGGGGATCACCGTGGCGCGCAGATTGCCGAGGAACAGGAACACCACGATCACGACGAGCACGAAGGCCTCGCCGAGCGTCTTCATCACCTCCTTGATCGTATCGGAGACGAAGGTGGTGGAATCGTACTGCACGAGATAGGTCAGCCCCGGCGGAAACCGCTCCGACAGCCGCGCAAGCGTGGCCTGCACCGCCTTGGCCGTGGTCACCGCATTGGCGCCGGGCGCGAGATAGATGCCCATCGGCACGCCGGGATTGCCGTCGATCCGCGACTCCGAATCCATGTTCTGCGCGCCGATCTCGACGCGGGCAACGTCCCTGATCCGCAGCACCGATCCATCCGGATTGGCCCGCAGCACGATGTCGCCGAACTGCTTGGATGTCGTCAGGCGGCCCTGCGTCTGCACGTTGAACTGGAACTGCTGGTCATTGCTGATCGGACGCGCCCCGATGCGGCCGACCGGCGCCTGCACGCTTTGCGCCCGGATCGCGGCGATCACGTCCGACGGCGCGAGATTGAGGCTGGTCAGGCGCTGGGTGTCGAACCAGATCCGCATCGAATAGTTCAACTTCGCGAACAGCGAGGCCTGTCCGACACCAGGCGTGCGCGAGATCGCGTCCAGCACGTTGATGATGGCGTAGTTGGTGATGAACAGCGGATCCTGATCACCGCTCTTGCTGTACAGCACGATGAATTGCAGCACCGCCGAGGATTTCTTCTGCACGGTCAGGCCCTGCGCCTGCACCTCGGTCGGCAATTGCGCGAGCGCACTCTGCACGCGGTTGTTGACGTTGACGGTGTTGATATCAGGATCGGTGCCGAGCGCGAACGAGACCGTCAGCGTGTAGCTGCCGTCATTGCCGCTGGTCGACTTCATGTAGAGCATCTTGTCGACGCCCACGACCTGCGCTTCCAGCGGCTGGGCGACGCTCGATTCCACCACTTCAGCCGATGCGCCGGGGAACACGGCGGAGACCGTGACCTGCGGCGGCACGATGTCCGGGAACTGCGCGACCGGAATCTGCATCAGCGCCAGCGCGCCCGCGATCGTGATCACGAACGCGATGACGATCGCAAGCCGCGGACGATCGACGAAGACGGCAGAAATCATGGGTTATTGCCCGTCGATTTCGGCGCACCGCTCGCGCCGCCTTCCGCCGAAACCTTCATGCTCGACTGGATCAGCGCGCTGACGGGCCCCGGCGCCACCACCTCACCCGGCTTGACCTTCTGCAACCCCTCGACGACGACCTTGTCGCCGAGCGAGATGCCGCTCGTCACCGCCGCAATCGTTGCGGTCGATTGCCCAAGCTGGATCCGCCTTTGCTCGGCCTTGTTGTCCGTGCCGACGACATAAACATATTCGCCCTGCTGGTCCGACAGCACCGCCGAACGCGGGATCGCGAGCACCTCGACCGGCTGGCACGCCTTCGAGGAGAACGGTCACGAACTCGTTGTCGGTGAGTTCGCGGACCGAGCCGCCGGCCGCGACGGAGGTGTAGGTTGACGGGTTGGGGATGACGCCGCGCAGGGAGATGGTATCGGTGTTCTGCGCGATCGTGTTGTTGACGAAGTTCAGCTCGCCGGTCTTGTCGTAGAGCCGGCCGTCCGGCAACCGCAGGCGGATGACGACGGCTTTGAAGCCGCCGCGCGTCGCATAACGATCGCGCAGATCGAGCGCCTCGCGCACCGGCACGGGAAAGGTGACATACATCGGGTCCTGGCTGACGATGGTCGTCAGGATTCCCGAGCTCGGCGTCACGACGTTGCCCTCGGTGACCGCGGTGCGTCCGATCCTGCCGTCGATCGGCGAGTGGATCATGGTGTAGTCGAGATTGATCTGGGACAGGTCGACCTGCGCCTGCGCAGCCTGCACCTGTGCCTCGAGGCTCTGCTGGTTGGCGACCGCCGCATCAACATTGGATTGCTGGCCGGCCGGGCCGCCCATCAAAGCCTTGGCGCGATCGGTGGTCAGCTTGGCGTTGACCAGCGTCGCCTGCAATTGGGCGACCTGCGCCTTCTTCGATGCGAGATCGGCCTCGAACGGACCGCGCTCGAGTTGATACAAGAGATCACCGGCCTTGACCTCGGCGCCCTCGACGAAGTTCCGCTTGTCCAGAAACGCCGTCACGCGCGCCACCACGTTGACGCGGTTGGGGGCCTCGATGCGTCCCAGAAACTCATTGGTTTCGGTGATCGGCCGCTTTACCGCCTCGAACACGCCCACAGCAGGAGGCCCGGGCGGCCCCGCCTGGGCATGGGCCGCCGATACTCCCGCCGCCATTAGTCCCGCCGATACGAGAAGCCCTGCCAAGCCACCGAGCATGCGTTCCGTACCACTCATGCAGTCCAACCCTTCGGCTACCAACAGACGCTACGAGACGGATATGACGTCGAGTTCCCTCAGACCCGAAGGTCAGGATGGGCAGGTGCGTTGCAGCAGATCATAACGCGGCCAATCCGACAATGCTGTAACTCGGCCGCGATCGTTGCGCCGATCCCGACGACAGCCAGCTTTCAAGAGCGCTGCAATGCCACCATGACACAGCCATTGCGGCCGCACGGACCGGCTCAGTGCATGCCGCCGGCGCCGAAAGCTCCCGCAACGTGATCCACACGAGAGCACCCTCGGTACCCTCGAGGTCAGACTGCGCTCACAACGCGATGGCGTTCTTCAAGCGAGAGGTGTCTTGATAGGCTGGCGACGCCAGATGTTCGGATAGCCACGGCCGCGCGCGCTTGCCGCTGACCTCGTGCACACCGTCGAAGATGTCCATGTCGATCAAATGCGGATGGCCTGACGATGCGTAGATCGACTGCATTTGAGAAAACTTTTCATCCCGCCCAAGTTCCAGCGCGTTTGCACCGTCACGGCTCCCGATCTCGACGAACAGCGGACACGGGCAGAGCAAGTACGCCAGCTCCGCGCCGGCGTACTTGGCGCGGCCGTTGCTGAAATGAATGTAAGCCGCAAGTTCGACGCCGAGATTCCTGGTGATCACGGATGACATCAGGAACTTCTTCTCGTCGCGCATATATCCGGACACGACAGTCGGCCGCATCTGCCCCGTCGCGGCTTCCAGATGCAGCGCGAGAAAGGCGCCCAGGACACCCCGTAGACGCCGACATTCAAACCCGACGCGCCGGTGAGCTTCCTGCAAACGATTTCGCCGGCGTCAAGCGATGCGCATGACACGTTGTGCGCGGAGACACCGTGGGATGCCAGCATCGCGGCGATGTTGTTCTGGCTCTCCTGATTTCCGATCTGGATGATGTAAGGACACCAGACGACGTAGCCGTCCCCACATAGCCGTTTGCCGAGCGCGTTCATGTAGTCCTTGTCGGCATCGTCGAAGCAGCGCTCCGGCGTGCTCGCCATGCCGTGGCCGAGCAGGATCAATCCCTTGAATTCTCCGTCGGGAATTCCAAGACATCCGCGCACCGGCACACCGCATTCCAGATCGAACTCGACCTTCACGACCGAGAAACCATCCGCGGGCGCGCGCCAGTGAACCCGGATCTCGTCGTGCGACGGCCGATAAAGCCGCCGCGCCCGGAACAGGGATCGCATCTCTC
Organism: Bradyrhizobium sp. BR 1433; assembly: GCF_051547665.1. Taxonomy (NCBI): domain Bacteria; kingdom Pseudomonadati; phylum Pseudomonadota; class Alphaproteobacteria; order Hyphomicrobiales; family Nitrobacteraceae; genus Bradyrhizobium; species Bradyrhizobium sp. BR 1433. Next base: position 5,288,936 of record NZ_JBPUGG010000001.1, on the reverse strand, counting down.
CGCGGATCTCCGAACCGGTTGCCACCGCATGCAGCCTTCCGCTTGCCGCGATATCGAACAACGACCGGCAGAACTGATCGTAGCCAAGGGTCGGCAAGTCGACATTCGCGCATGATCCCTGGCAATGGCCCAGCGCCAGCCTGTCGTTGCCAGCCCGCGACGAGGGGCCGACCAGCGTCATCAACAATCCGGAAAGCGCTCTGCGGCTGATCATCGGCCCTCCCCGAGCCGACGATGGCCCGCATGAATGTCAGAGGTGGCCGCTCCAAGCGCGATGAGACCCGGTTTGAATCGTCATCGCGCTTAAGGCCGCCCCTTAGGCATGATCCTTTTCGGAAAACCGCTTCGCACTTTTCCGGATCATGCCCTAGCTGGCGCCACGGATTGCCCGGATACAAATTAAAGGATGTTCATGCTCGAACGATCGCGTGCAGCGTTGCAAATGTGTGACGCCGGCGGGGCTGGCGCAGCGCCAGTCACGCCAATCGGGTTTCGGGATACTTCCGAATATTTCCACCTGTCACGCAGCTTCGATTTTGCCACACGCGGCGATGATCGTCGGGCCCTGATTATCGGGTCTTCATCAAGTCTCTATCGAGTCTCTATCAAGTCTTGGGCCTGCCCCGCCGACCTGGCATCGGCCTTGGAATGCGTCGTCCGGGCGCCGGCGGCCGCGCGCCGGGTCGCAGCCGAGCGAGCGAGGCTCCAGGCGCCCGCGCGAAAATCGCGAAGAAGAGCGGCGAAAACGTCGTAATTCCCTCCTGATGCGCGTGAACGCGCACCGGAATAACCCGGACTCGTGGCTCGGGCTGAATTGCTTTACGCAATATTTCCGGGGTCGCCGGGTTTATCTATTGGGCAACAACGGTTTTTGGGATGACCGATGGCGAACGACCTGCACGAGCATCTGATTGAACTGGCCTATGAGGCCGCGGTCATCCCCGAATTGTGGCCGAATGTCCTGCATCAGGTCGGTGCGATCGCGCGTGCGCGCGGTATCGTGCTGCTGACGGCGGCCCCACACGACGTCCGCTGGGTCGCGTCGCCCGACATGCACGACGACACGGTGGCCTATGTCGAGGGCGGCTGGCACGAGCGCAACGGGCGATTGCCGCGCCTGCTCGCGGCCAACCATGCCGGCTTCCTGCGCGACATCGACGTGTTCGATACGCCCGAGGAGGTGCAGCAGGATTTCCAGATCCGCGAATTCTTCCGCCCGCGCGGGCTCGGGTGGGGCGCCGGTACTGCGATCCCGGTCCCGAGCGGCGATGTGCTGATTTACAGCGTCGAGCGCGAGTACCAGCACGGGCCGATCGAGCGGGAAGCAATCGAGCAGCTCGAACGCGCTGCGGCCGCATCTGGCGCGTGCCGCGCTGCTGTCGGCACGGCTCGGGATGGAGCGCGCCAGGGCGGCGACCGAATCGCTGGCGATGCTCGGCCTGCCCGCGGCAGTGCTGCGGCGCGGCGGCCGCCTGATGGCGGCCAACACGCTGTTCGACCGCCTCGTGCCCGACGTGATGCAGGATCGCGGCGAGCGCCTGACGCTGGCGGCGACCACTGCCGACACGCTGTTCGCCCAGGCCTTGGCCGCGCTTGATCAGGGACTGATTGGCGTGGAGGTGCGCTCGGTGCCGATCGCGGCGCAGGAGGATCGGCCGCCGCTGATCGTGCATCTGGTCCCGATCCACGGCGCGGCACGTGACCTGTTCGACCGCGCGGCGGCGATCGTGATCGTGACGCCGGTGGTGCCGGCCGAGGTGCCGACCGCGGAAGTGCTGCAGGGTCTGTTCGACCTGACGCCGGCGGAGGCGCGCGTTGCGCGCGGCATTGGCGAGGGACGCACCGTCGAGGCAATCGCCGGCGCATTCGGCATCTCCCGCGAAACGGTGCGCAACCAGCTCAAGGCGGTGCTGGCCAAGACCGGACTGGGCCGGCAGGTGGAGCTGGCCAGACTGCTCGCCGGCGCGAAGGTGCCGCCGGGGTCGTCAGGAGACTAGCGCACGCCGCGCAAGCCTCGGTGCAGGGGTCGATGCGATCCTCCGGGAATTCGCAAAACGATCGCATGTTCAAACGGCACCGGTTACGCTAGGGGTAGCTCCCCTCCCTCCGTGCGCCCGCCCCGGCGCATGTCCAGTCAATGAGTGCAACTGAATGGCCGAAGCCGACCTCGACGCCGTCATCCGGCAAACCGCAAAAGCGCAGACCAAGGCCGTGATGGCGGCTGCCAAGAAACGCCAGGCCGTCTGGGTCACGCGCGCCGCCAAGGCCAAGGACAAGGAGACCAAGGCGCGCTTCCGCTTCCTGGCCAAGAGCACGATGCTGAACGCAACCGCGACCGCCAAGCGGTTGCAGAATTCGGCCGAGAACGCCGCCGACGCCTATGCGCGCGCCATGAAGAAGGCGATGGAAGAGCCGCCGCCGGCCAAGAAGCCTGCGAAGAAGAAAACCGACGGCTAGTCGATGCCGCGTTACGTCGCCCTGCTGCGCGCGGTCAATGTCGGCGGCACCGGCAAGCTGCCGATGACCGAGTTGAAGGCAATGTGCGTCGATGAGGGATTTGCCGACGCGCAGACCTATATCGCCAGCGGCAATGTCGTGTTCTCCTCGAAGCTCGGCGCGGCCAAGGTCAAGGCCGCGCTGGAGCGGCGGCTGCAGGCCTATGCCGGCAAGCCGGTCGGCGTCGTCGTCCGGAGCGCGGACGAGATCGCCGCGGTGCTGAGGGCCAATCCGTTTCCGAAAGCGCCGCCGAACTATACTGTCGCGATCTTCCTCGACGAGCCGCCGCCGAAGGATGCCTTGAAGGACATCAAGGGCCAGCAGGACGAAGAGGTGCGGCTCGGCAAGCGCGAGATCTATGTCGCCTATGGCAGCGGCATGGGCCGCTCGAAGCTGAAGATCCTCGCCGCCGCCAAGGGCACCGCGCGCAACATCAACACCATCGCGAAGCTCGCCGAGCTGGCGGCGGGGGACAACGAGGGTTAGTTCGCCCATTGAAATCCGTCATCCTGAGGAGCGCGCACTTGCGCGCATCTCGAAGGATGCACGGCCCGGCTGGTGGCCAATTCATCCTTCGAGGCTCGCTCCGCTCGCGCCTCAGGATGACGGTCAAGCAGTCTGACAGCTAACTCTCCCGCACCGCAAATCCTTCGGCGCTGAGCCTTGCCAGCACCTCCTCCAGATGGGCGCGGTCGCGGGTTTCGATCACGAGCTCGAGCAGCGTCGCCTTCGCCGGAAGATCGGAGAAGGTGCGCTGATGCGAGACCTCGATGATATTGGCGCCGGCATCGGCAAGCAGGATCGACACCGCCGCGAGCTGTCCGGGCCGGTCGACGATGTCGAGCGCCAGTTGCGTCAGTCGTCCCTCGCGCGCGAGCTCGCGGGTCAGGACCGAGGCAATCAGCCTGGTGTCGATATTGCCGCCGGTCAGCACCAGGCCGACTGAGCTGCCCGCAAAGCGCTCGGGAGCTGCGAGCACCGCCGCGAGACCGGCGGCGCCGGCGCCTTCGACCACCGTCTTTTCGATCGAGATCAGGGTCGCGACCGCGCGCTCGATCTGGTCCTCGCTGACCAGGATGATGTCGTCAACGAGCTCGCGCACGATCTTCGTGGTGATCTGCCCGGGCGCCTTGACCGCAATGCCCTCGGCGAGGGTGTCGCCGCGCATCGGCAGCTGCTCGCCTTTGACCGCATTGTACATTGACGGATAGAGCTGGGCCTGCACGCCGACGACCTGGATCGACGGCTTCAGTGCCTTCGCGGCCGTGGCGATGCCCGAGATCAGCCCGCCGCCGCCGATCGGTACCACCAGGATATCGAGCTCCGGCACCGTCGCGAGCATTTCAAGTCCGATCGTGCCTTGCCCTGCAATGATCAGCGGATCGTCATAGGGATGGATCAGGATCAGGCCCTTCTGCGCAGCATGCGAGCCAACGAACGCGAAGCATTCTTCCAGCGTCTGCCCGGTGATGATGACCTCGGCGCCGTGCCGCCTAGTGTTCTCGATCTTCACCATCGGCGTCCCGATCGGCATCACGATGGTAGCGGGGATGCCGAGCCGCTTGGCGTGATAGGCCACGCCCTGGGCGTGATTGCCGGCAGACATCGCGATCACGCCGCGCTTGCGCTCCTCTGGCGACAGCGCCTGCAGGCGATTCAGCGCGCCGCGCTCCTTGAACGTCGCGGTGAACTGCAGGTTCTCGAATTTGAGGAACAGGCGGCAGCCGCAGATCTCGCCCAGCGTGCGGCTCTCGTTGCAGGCCGTGACCATGACCGCATCCCGGATCACATCCGCGGCACGGCGTATGTCGGCAAGGGTGATGGCGGCGGTGTCGGAAGGCTGCGGCATCGGGTTTCGCTTTGGTCCGTTTCGTCAGACGGAACCTAGCGGGTTTCGGCGCCGAACACGACCGCGCTTTAGCGTGCGGTCAACACCCGTTCCTCCGGCCTCGCCGGACCGGTCAGTTGAACCTCATCACATTTCGGGCATACCAGCGCGGTGCGGAAATGCTTGTCGAGCACAATGGTTCGCGTCCTGCCGCACTGGCAGCGCATCGGCTTATCCATGGAAGACCGGCCCGGGTTAGAGATGCAAGGAAAGCGTGCGCCCGGCTACCTCGGTCCGGTTAACCCAATATGACTTGAGGCCGGATAATTTGTCGCGCGGCTAGAAGAGACCAGCGCTGAGATCGAGGCCGTAGCTTGCCCTGAGCGCCGCGACGAACAGGACCGCGGAGGCAAGCAGCAGGACATGCCGGGCGATGCTGCTCCGAAGCGAATTGGCCGGAAACGCGCGTGCGATCGATTGAGCCAAAGCAGTCATTTGCGACCTCCGGAGCCACGTCCCGAAGGTAGGTCGCGGGCAGCGCAGTGAGGTTCAATGCGGCTCGCGGATCGGCCGGCGGCGCGCCAATGTGCTCTGTTCGGGATCACGCGGTGGCCGCACCCGGCTTTTGAAGCGGTGACCGACCACGATCAGCCTGCCCTCGGCGCGGATTACGGTATCCGCCGATGGCGCGGACGGCAGATTGTCTTGCGTGGCCGCTTCCAGTGCACGCAGGAACTCGCGACCGGCCGATGTGATCTCCCAGCCTTCGACGTCACGGAGCACATAGCCATGGCTAAAGATGTCGAGTTCGGGGACCCGCGACGCCAGACGTTTGATCCGCGCATGCCAATCGTCGCCGCTCGATGAGAGCACGGCGAGATCGTGCTTGAGTGAATTGATTGTGGCTTTGCCGCGGACGTGACTGGCCAATATTTTTAAGATCGCAACCTGTATGCTCAACTCGACGCCTCGACCGCCACGGTTCTTTTTGTTCTGCGCAGCCGACCTGGAAATTATCGCGCTGATGACTGAGGCGTCCAGTCATCAGCGCCAGATATCCAGAACCCGACAAGACGGTATCGACTTACGCCGCGCGTGATGTGCCGACGCGGCGCTCGGGCCGGTGCGACGACATCGAATTCCTCCTCCATATCCTGCGGCGCGCCCCAAAATTCCTGCACGGTGGGCCCGTTCTTCAACCTCTTGTCGCGCAGGAAGCCGAGGATTTCGTGCGGCCAGACCCGGCGGCCCATCTGCGTGTACCAGCGCATCGCGTGACGAAGTCCGGCGTCGCGGTGAAGCAGCACGCGAAGCAGCGCCTTCGGGCGGCACTGCAGCACCATCTCGGTGAACTTGAACCAGAGCAGCACGCGCCATGGCGGCATGTGCCGGGTCGCCAGCACCTGATGCTTGTAGTCCCAGAGCCTGCGATTGGTCTGGATGACGCGCCGCTCCGCCGCGAGACGGAAATACGGCGTCCAGCGATGCGGCGTGACGTAGAGCATCTGGATCTGGTCGGGATCATCGGACAACAGCTGCCTGAGACCACGCCAATGATCGCGATCGGTCTCTTCCTCGAAGCCGACCACCCAGGTCGCCATCGACAGGATGCCGTGCTGGCGCATCAAACGGATGGCTTCGCGATCGATCGTGGTGGTCGCGCCCTTGCGGATCAGCTCCAGCGTCTTCTCGTCGGTGTTCTCCATGCCGAGCAGGAAGCGCTGCCACCCCGCTTTCTTGTAGAGATGCAGGATATCGGCGTCGCGCACGATGTCGTCGGCGCGGGTCGAGCCGACCAGGATCAGATCGACATCCTCCGCGATCAGGGCCTCGAGAAAGGCCCGCCACGCCTTCTTCGAGACGGTCGGATTCTCGTCGGCGAAATTGATCACCTTGACGCCGTGCTCGCGATGGAGCCGCGCCAGCTCCTTCGCAAAGCGCACGGGATCGCGGTGCCGCCACCGCGTCCAGAAGCCGCGCTGGCCGCAGTAATTGCACAGATGCGGACAGCCGCGCGAGAACTGCACGACGACGGCGCACAGGCCGCCCCAATAGCTGTAGCGCGCGTGATCGATCAATTCCCAGCCGACGCGATAGGCATCGAGATCACTGATGACAGGCGCAGGCGGCATCACGCGCGGCCCGTAATCGTCGCGAAATGCGATGCCGTTGATGATGCGGAGATCCTCGCCGGCCTCCAGCGCCCGCATCAGACGCCGCCCCGTCTCTTCGCCCTCGCCGCGCACGATCGCGGTGACGTAGCGCTCCTCGCGCAGGATGTCGCGCCAGTGATAGGTCGGAAACACGCCGCCATAGACGATCCGCACACCGGGCACGGCCTTGACGATCGCCTGCGCCACCTCGGCGATGACCGGATGGCCCGACGTCGAGCCGGAATGGCCGAACAGCACCGCATCCGGTGCAAATCTCGATGCCCCCGCCACGATGGCTTGGACCGGCATCGGCCCGAACTCGGCATCGATAAGATCGACGTCGTGGCCGTCATCGATCAGGGGGCCGCCGATCGACAACAGGCCAAGTGGCGGCAGATGGTCGTCGGGGATCCGGCTGCCGATCGCCGGGTGCGGCACGTTGATGAGAAGAATGCGCATGGATGATCGCTCCCGCTTTGGTTGGCGTGATCGTTCGTCCCCGCATCTTGTGAGAGAGAGCCCAACCCCCGGCCGGGCTTTAGGAAGAGAGCAGTTGGCGCGGCTTGACGCGTTAGAGGTTCGGCACCTCCGCCGGCGCGATCGCGGTCAGTCCGCCGAAGCGGCGCTCGCGGCGATGGAAGGAGCCGAGTGCGTCGGCGAGATCGTCGGCATCGAATTCGGGCCACATCCGCTCGGTGAAATGCAGCTCGGCATAAGCGCCCTCCCAGAGCAGGAAGTCCGACAGCCGCTTCTCGCCCGAGGTGCGGATGATCAGGTCGACGTCGCGCAGCCCGGCCTCGCCGGTAATGAGATCGGAGAACGTCTCGCGGCTGAGCTCGCCGGCGCCGGCCGCGCGCGCGGCGGCGTTCAGGATGGCGTCGCGCGCCGAATAATCGATCGCGATGCGCAGATGCAGCGTGGTGCCGCCGGCGGTCTCGGCCTCGGCGCGCGTGATCGCGGCGGCGATGCCGTCGGGCAGCCGGTCGCGGCGGCCGATCACGGTGAGGCGAACGCCGTTGCGCACGAGCGCAGCGATCTCGTTGGCGAGATAGAAGCGCAGCAGCCCCATCAGTGCCGCGACCTCGGCCTTCGGACGGCGCCAATTATCGCTTGAGAAGGCGTAGAGCGTCAGCGTGCCGACGCCCTGGTCCGGCGCGGCCTCGACTATGCGGCGGATCGCCTCGACGCCGGCCTCGTGTCCGCGCAGCCGTGACAGGCCGCGCCGCGTTGCCCAGCGGCCATTGCCATCCATGATGATGCCGACATGGAGCCTGAAGGCGGCTTCCGGCTTGAGCGCGACGTTACTTTGCATCACAAAGTCTCCGGACAAAATGAGATGGTTCAAACCGGCTGGATACCGAGGCGGCCAGCTGCGCGGTCGTCCTTGCCGGCGGCCTTTTCTGCCGTGCCGGCGGCCCTCTCGGCCGTGCCGGCGGCCTTGGCCGCGTCACGCACCAGCTGCTCGAGCACGGCGAGATAGTCGAGGAAGCGGCGACGACCGCTCTTGGTCAGGCGGCAGGTGGTGTGCGGACGATTGCCTTCATAGCCCTTGATGACGTCGACGAGACCGGCCTCCTGCAGCACCTGGAGGTGCCGGCTGAGGTTGCCGTCGGTCAGGCCGCAGAGCTGCTTGAGATCGGCAAAGGCGAGCCCCTTCGGATGCGCCATCAGCGAGGTCAGCAGGCCGAGCCGCGCCTTCTCGTGGATGACGCGATCGAGGCCATCATAGGCGAATGGTGCGGTGGTCAGGTCAGTCTTCGGCATCATGGCCTCCGGAAGCGAAATAGAGCAGCGCTGCGAGCAGCAACTGGCCGATCGCGAATGGCAGTCCCATGGTCCAGGGCGACAGCGCGTGGCTCTGGCTTGCAATCAGCAGCACCGTGAAGCCCGACAGGAAATACCAGGCGCCGCCGAGCGCGATCGTGCGCGGCAGCAGGCGGACCGAGGCGAACACGCCGAGGCTGACCAGCACCTGCCACAGGCCGGGCAGCATCCACAGCGTCTCGGGCGCGAACTTCCATTGCAGGATCGCGAGCAGCACGCCGGCGATCGCCGCGGGAACGAACTGCTCGATCGCCTGCTGGACCATCGCGTCCGCAAGGCCGGAATGATGCCGCCGCGAGCGCGCCTGCATCTCGATCCAGATCAGCACGGCGGAGACCAACGCGGCCGCCGCCCAGCCTGCGAGGAACGCGATCGGATGAGCGGTGGGATCGGCGAGCCAAAGATATTGCGCAAGCGCCGTGACCAGCGCGATGCCGCTGGTGGCGGCGACGGTCGCCGGACCGTAGCCGCGGAATGCCGTTCCGGCCGCAATCTGGCTGCGGATCGCGAGGATATCGGCCAACGCCTTGTCGAGGTCACGCATGATTCGCCCGAACTTTGTATTGCAAAGTATACGGGGTCACCAAGTAAACGCAAGCGGCATCGCGCGGCTTGCCGAGCGTGATGTTTAACAGCTGGTTACTGCGCGGATTGCGGCGAAACCGTGCCGCGTCAGACCTTCACCAGACTGGCGAAGCCGCCATAGATCATCCGCTTGCCGTCGAACGGCACGTCACCCATGCTCATCGATGCCAGGCGCGGATCGGCCATCACCTTGGCGTTGATCCGGTCGCGCTGGGCGCGCGACTTGTAGGTAATCCAGGCGAACACGACGGTTTCGCCGGCCCTCAGTTTCACGCTCTGCGGAAATGAGGTCAGCTTGCCTGGCTTGACGTCGTCGGCGACCCATTCGCGATAATCCAGTGCGCCATACTCGCGCCAGACCTTGCCGGCCTTCTTCGAGAGTTGCGCATAGGCTTTGAGTTTCTTCTTCGGCACGGCGACGATGAATCCATCGACGTAAGGCATTGGGCGGTTTCCTGCTGTTTGGGCTCCCTGTCATTGCGAGCGCCAGCGAAGCAATCCATCTCTCCAAACGCTGAAGATGGATTGCTTCGTCGCTTCCACGCAAAATTGCTCTGCAATTTTGTCGCGAGCCCCTCGCAATGACGATCAGGAGTGACAGCAGGATGCCTGAACCGGCGCCGGTTGATACTGGTCACGTAGCCGCACCCAGTCCATCGGATAGGGCAATCCTTCCTCGTGGCGGCCGAGCGGCGTCAGGTCGAGATAGTGATAGGCGGCATTCATCATGTCGAGGCCGCGCGCGAAGGTCGAGTAGGTGTGGAACACGCTTCCTGTCTCGTCGCGGAAGAACACGCTGATGCCGGGCAGTTCGGGACCATCGAGCGGCGTCGTTCCATAATTGTATTTCGCGTCCCCTGCATCGATCTGCGCTTGCGTGAACGACACGCCGTAATCGTAGTTGAAGTCGCTCTCTCCCGAGGAGACCCAGTCGAAGGTCCAGCCCATCCGCGCCTTGAATGCGTCGAGCTTGATGAGCGGCGCCCGCGAGATCGCGATCATCGTGGTGTCGCGCGCGGCGAGATGCGGAACCATGCGCTCGAAACCGTCGGCCCAGAACGAGCAGTTCTTGCACGCCGCGTCCCACTCCGGCGCGAACATCACATGCTGCACCACGAGTTGCGGCCTGCCCTTGAAGAGATCGCCGAGCGTCATTTTGCCGCCCGGCCCGTCGAACACATAGTCCTTGTCGACCTTGACCCAGGGCAGTTCGCGGCGCTGCCGGCTGAGCGCTTCGCGGGCCTGGGTCAGTTCCTTCTCACCGGCCATCAACGCCTTGCGGGCTGCGATCCATTCTTCGCGCGAGACGATCATGTGCTGTTGCATGGGATGCTCCTTTGCAGGTCAGGCGTCGACGAAGCTTTCCAGATTGCCGAGGAATGCGGTCCAGCCGCGCTGGTGGTTGTCGCGGGCGGTCTCATCGACGAACTGCGCGTGATGGAAGGTGAGCAACGTACCGCCGGCATCGGGCTTGATCGATATCGTCACCTCGGATTCGCGTTCGGGCGTCGAATGCCAGGCCCAGCTGAACACCAGCTTCTCGTTCGGCACCACCTCACGATAGACGCCGCCGACCTCGTGATATTCGCCGTTGGTGCCGATGAATCCGATGCGATAGCGTCCGCCGACGCGGACATCGAGCTCCGCACGCGTCGTGGCCGGCTTGACCCCACCCGGTCCGAACCACTGCGCTAGATTTTCCGGCTCGGTCCACGCGGCGTAGACTTTTTCCGGCCGTGCGCGGAGGCGCCGCGTGAGGGTGAGGCTTGGGCGCGCGGCGAGGCCGGCGTCGGCGGCGACTGCGGATTGGTTTGCCATGGTTCTTCCTCCACAAAGGCGGCAAGGCGGTCGAGGTTGTTGGACCAGAATTGCGCATAGCGATTGAGCCAGTTCATCGCCTGCTCCATCGGCCGTGCGGTGAGCCGGCACGCCACCGTGCGGCCGGTCTTTTCGCGCGCGACGAGACCCGCATCGGTGAGCACGTCGAGATGCTTCATGATCGCCGGCAGCGACATCGCGAATGGCTGCGCCAGCTCGCTCACCGACAGGCTTTCCTGGTCGCCGAGCCGCGCCAGCAGCGCGCGACGGGTGGGATCGGAAAGCGCCGCAAAGGTGCGGTCCAGCGTCTCATCCTGATACTTAACCATGTGGTTTAGTATAGGCGCAAACGGCGTGACGTCAAGTGCGCGGCTTCACGATCGCGTCAGCATGGACCCGACGCGAGGGACGAACGTCAGGAACAGTGGCGACAGACTGCCTTGCGGTGATGCCGCAACGCTAGTCGGGATAAACGGTCCGGTGCCGACGCTGATAGCGGCGCGGTGGTGGCGGCGGCGGTTCGCTGAACAGGAAGCGCGGATTCTCGCCGCAATAGAGATAGCGGCCGGACACGCTCGCGAGGCATTGCTGGTAGGTCCGGTAAGCGCATTCGCCGGGATAGCCCAGGCTCGGGCCCTGCGCGCACCATGGGTAGTCATAGGGATCGGCGGAAGCGGGCGTGATACTCGCCGCGCCTGCGAGCGTCATCGTTCCCAGAACAAGCATTGCCAATCCCGATGCGCGCATGATCCGGCTCCTCGGACGCCGCAGTTAGCCAGGTGCGGCATCTTTGATAAGGTTCCTGAACGTCGTTTTATTCCGCGTCAAGGCTGACGAATTCGGCTTCGGCCAGGGACCGGCCGTACCACGCGGGCCACATTTGTCCCGCGCGATCCAGCATCGCGCCTCTTGCGAAGCCTACTCGACCTTGAGGCCGGCGAACTCGACCACCTTCTTCCACTTGTCGGTTTCGGCCTTGATGTCGTTGCCGAAGGCTTCCGGCGTCTGGATCAGCGGATCGCCGCCGAGCTCGACCAGACGCTTCTTCATGTCGGGTTCGGCGAGCACGGCGTTGATCTCGGTGTTGAGCTTGGCGATAACTTCCTTCGGCATGTTCTTCGGCGCGCCCATGCCGAACAGCGCGCTCGCCTCGTAGCCCTTTACGGTTTCGGCAACCGACGGAACATCGGGCAGTTGCGAGGATCGCTCCGTTGACGTCACGGCCAGCGCGCGCAGCGCGCCGGAGCGGATGTGCTGGATGATCGAGGGCATGTTGTCGAAGATCACCTGCACCTGGCCGCCGAGCATGTCGGTGATCGCGGGCGCGGCGCCGCGATACGGCACGTGCTGCATCTTGCAGCCGGTCATCGCCATGAACATCTCGCCGGAGAGATGCACCGAGGTGCCGTTGCCGGAAGAGGCCATGTTCACCTTGCCGGGATTGGCCTTCACATATTCGATGAACTCGGCGACGGTCTTGGCCGGTACGTCCTTGTTGACGGTCATCACGTTCGGCACGCGATTGAAGGAAGCAACCGGCGCGACGTCGCGCACGAAGTTGAACTTCAGATTGGCGTAAAGCGAGGCGTTGATGTAATTGGCCGGATTGACCAGCAGCACGGTGTAGCCGTCCGGCTCGGCATTGATCGCCGCCTCGGTGCCGATATTGTTGCCGGCGCCCGGCTTGTTCTCGATCACGAATTGCTGCCCGAGCCTCTCCGACAGCCGCTGCCCGACCAGGCGCGCGATGATGTCGGTGGCGCCGCCCGGCGGATAACCCACGATCCAGCGCACCGGCCGCGCCGGATAGTCGGCAGCGGAAGCGCGGCCGATCGCGAATGTCGAAATCCCCGACCCGATCAGGCCCAGCGCGGTACGGCGTGAAATCATGAAGTTTCTCCCAATCCAGCAGGGTTTGGCGCCCTGCCCGTTTCTGTTGCGTTGCGTGCGGCGCGGTTTTAACAAACAATGCCTGAAGCGACCAGTGCGACACGTGCGCCGCCGACCGCGACGAAAGACTAAGCTTCGGCTCTGATCGCACCAGAACCGGCGACCATCCCGCATCAAGTGCGGGACAGGCATCGCTCGAAAGCACTCTGGACCGAAGAGGATCGATCATGTCCGTCAAGGTGAATGGGCTCGACCATCTCGTGATCAACGTCACCGATGTCGTGCGCTCGGTTGCCTGGTACAGCAGGATCCTCGGCATGGAGGTGAAGGTGTTCGACCCGGGCAAGGGCAAGACACCGCGCACCTCGCTGGTGTTCGGCAACCAGAAGATCAATGTGCGGCCGCGCGATGCCGACAAGGTGGACTGGTTCACTGCCGATCACGAGGCGGCCGGCAGCGACGATCTCTGCTTCCTCACTTCGAGCACGCCCGAGGAAGTGGTCGCACATCTGAAGGCCAATGGCGTCAGAATCGAGGAAGGCCCGGTGGCCAAGCAGGGCGCGCGCGGGACGCTGCGCTCGGTCTATTGCCGCGACCCCGACGGCAGCCTGATCGAGATCTCGTCATACGAGAAGAACGCGACGTAGCTTTCGTTCGTCCTTGCGAGCCGACGCGGCGTGCGAATGCGCGCCCGATGACGGATGCCGCGAATAAATCGATCTCTTCCGTGCGGCGGAACAGATTGCTTCAGCGCAAAACCCTTTTGCAAATCCCGATTTGCTCTCGGCGCACGCCGATGGCAGAACTGCTCCAACCAAGATCAATGGCGGCCGGCAAGGCCGCGCGGGAGGACATATGAGCAATTCAAAAGCAGTGCCGGGCGTCGTGGGACCGTTTGCGGGGCTCGACGTGCCTTGGCTGCTGCGGATGCGCGCCGAAGTGCGCCGCGACCATCCATTCCTGATCTGGGCGCCGTTCGACACGGCGGCACGGCGCTGGAGCTACGGCGAATTCCATGAGCGCGTCGGCGCGCTGGCTGCGGGCCTTGCGAAGCGCGGCATCCGGCAGGGCGACTATGTCCTGATCCATCTCGACAATTGCGTCGAAGCGATCATGTCGTGGTTCGCCTGCGTCGAGCTCGGCGCCATCGCCGTCACCACCAACACCCGCTCGGCCGCCGCCGAGATCGAATATTTTGCCGGCCATTGCGGCGCGGTCGCCGCGATCACCCAGCCGGCCTATGCCGAGCTGATATCAGCCAACTGCAAGGGCCTGCGCTGGATCGCGGTGACCTCACACGACGCCGGGCAAGCGCCGGCACAACCGCCCGCGCACGGCGACAGTTTTGACGCGCTGTTTGCCGACAGCGCCGACCGGCCACGTCGCCCAACCGATCCGCTCGCCCCCTGCAGTGTACAATACACCTCCGGCACCACGTCGCGGCCGAAGGCGGTGCTGTGGACCCACGCCAACGCGCTGTGGGGCGCCAAGATCAACGCCGCGCATCAGGATCTGCACGCCTTTGACGTGCACCAGACCTATCTGCCGCTGTTTCACACCAACGCGCTGGCCTATTCGATGCTGGCGAGCCTGTGGGTCGGGGGCACCTGCGTGATCCAGCCGCGCTTCTCGGCGAGCCGCTTCTGGCCGGTGGCGCTCGAGCATGGCTCGACCTGGACCTCGACGATCCCGTTCTGCATGAAGGCGCTGCTGGAGCACGAGGTGCCGAAGAAGCACAAATTCCGGCTCTGGGGCACTGCCGTGAACGAGCCGCCGGCATTCGCGGTGTTCGGCATCAAGATCATCGGCTGGTGGGGCATGACCGAGACCATCACCCACGGCATCATCGGCGAGGTCGATCAGCCCAACACGCCGATGTCGATCGGCCGCGCCGCCCCCGAATACGAAATCCGCATCGTCAATGACGACGGCGCGCCGACCGGCGTCGGTGAGACCGGCAATCTCCTGATCAAGGGCATTCCCGGCCTGTCGCTGTTCGCCGAATATCTACACAACGAGACGGCCACGCGCGAGAGTTTTGACGAGCACGGCTACTTCATCACCGGCGACCGCGTCACGATGCTGGAGCGCGGCTACATCAAGTTCGGCGACCGCTCCAAGGACATGCTGAAGGTCGGCGGCGAGAATGTCGCGGCCTCCGAGATCGAACAGGTGATCGCGGTGGTGCCGGGCGTACGCGAAGCCGCCGTGGTGGCGAAGAAGCATCCGATGCTGGACGAGGTCCCGGTCGTCTTCATCATCCCGCAGGCCGGTGTCACCAAGCTGCCCGTCGACCTCCACGACAACGTCATGGCCGCTTGTCGCGCAAGCCTCGCCGACTTCAAGGTGCCGCGCGAAATCCGCTTTGTCGAGGAGATGCCGCGCTCGACGCTGGAGAAGGTCGCGAAGGCGGAGCTGAGGAAGATGGTGGAGTAAGGTTTTTCTCCGTGATTGTGAGGAGCGGAGCGACGAAGCAATCCATGTTTCCGCGTGTGCGGCGCTATAGATTGCTTCGCTTCGCTCGCAATGACGGACGGACTTCAATTCACCTCGAACCGGATCGGCAGCTTCTTCGGGCCATTGACGAAATAGGCTTGGGTCATCTTCACCTCGCCGTCGAGCGACAGCGACTTCAGGTGGGGCAGCAGTTCCTCGAACAGGATGCGCATCTCGAGCTTGGCGAGGTACTGGCCGAGGCAGAGATGCGCGCCATAGCCGAACGCGACATGGCGATTGGGCTTGCGATCGCTGCGGAAGCGATCGGGGTCCTCGAACACCTCCTCGTCGCGATTGCCGGAGGCGTAGCACAGCATCAGCCAGTCGCCCTTGGCGATCTTGCGGCCGCCGAGCTCGGTATCCGCAGTGGCCGAGCGCATGAAATGCTTGACCGGCGTCATCCAGCGGATCGACTCGTCGACCAGGCCCGGGATCAGCTCCGGGTTGGCCTTCACCTTGGCGAATTCCGCAGGGTCCCTGGCCAGCGCCCAGATCGCGCCGGCGGTCGATGATGAGGTGGTGTCGTGGCCCGCGGTCGCGACGATCATGTAATAGCTGGTCTGGTCGTGCTCCGGCATGTAGTCGCCGCCGATCTTCGCATTGGCGATGACGGTGGCGAGATCGTCGCGCGGGTGCTGGCGGCGATCCTCGGTGATCTTGCGGAAGTAGGCGGAGAAGTCGGCGATGATCGCCTGCAGCATCGCCGAGACCTGCTCCGCGCTCAGCGCGTCGCGGACGCGCGCGGTGTCGGGATCCTGCGGCCCGAACAGCTCCTGGGTCAGCTTGAGCATGCGCGGCTCGTCCGCCTCGGGCACGCCGAGGATCTCCATGATGACGTGCAGCGGATAGCCGAGCGCGACGTCCTCGACGAAGTCGCAGGCGCCGCCCCTCGCGAGCATGCGCTGCACCGTGGCTCGCGCGATCTCGCGGACGCGGGCCTCGAACTTGCCGAGATTGGCCGGCATGAACCAGCCTTGCGTCAGCGCGCGATATTTCGGGTGATCGGGCGCGTCCATCTGCACCAGCGAGCGCACCAAATTGGGCCCACCCGTGATCTTGCGAACGCGCTCCTCGAGCGCCTGCGTCGTCAGGGTGGTCGGCCGATCGGCGTTGTGGAACAGCTCGTTCTGCCGGCTGATCGCCTGGATATGCGCGTGCTTGGTCACCACCCAGAACGGGTCGAACTTCTCGGGCCGCGCGATGCCGAGCGGGTTGTTGGCGCGCAGCCAACGATAGCTGTCGTGGATGCGGTCGTCCGCATAGGCAACGGGATCGACAAGGGTTGCCGCGATGTCGGCGGGGATGTCGAAATCCCCGGTCGTTGCCGTATCCATGATCGTCCTCACCCGTCGGAGCATCGGTCCTGCCGATGATCACCGGAATCTAGGCGGAGGTAAGGAGCACGACTTGCGTTGATTGGCTAGAGCCGTCGCCTCAGCCGGCATTGCGACGACGAAGCGACGTAGCAATGACGGGGTTGAGGACTGGATAGTGCCCGAACGCCACCGGGCGGAACGCCTGCAGCAGTTGCTGGTCGAGCTTGCCGCCCATCTCCTCCATCATGGAGAACGCCTTGGCGTGGGTGAACTGCAGCCGGTAGGCGCGCTTCTCGACCAAAGCGGCATAGACGTCGACGATCGTGGTGACGCGGACGATGTCGCTGATCTGGTTGCCGCTGAGGCCGTTGGGATAGCCGGTGCCGTCGAGGAATTCGTGGTGATGCAGGATCACGTCGAGCATTTCCGGCGGGAAGCCGCCCTGCGCGGAAAGCGCCTCGTAGCCGCGGCGCGGATGCTCGCGCATCTCGGCCATTTCCTCGACCGTCAAGGCGCCGGGCTTGTCGAGCAGCGCGACCGGGACGAAGGCCTTGCCGACGTCGTGCAGCAGCGCGGCGCGGGCGAGCCGGCGCTGGTCGTCCTCGCGCATGCCGAGGTGCTGCGCGAACGCGACCGCAAAACCGGTCACGAACAGGCAGTGGCGATAGGTCTCCTGGTGATGGCAGCCGACCGTGGTCAGCCACTCGCGCAGCGAGTTGTGCTTGATCGCCTTGAGGATCTTGTTCTCGGCGGCGACAATGTCCTCGAACTTGAGCGGCTCGCCGGCGCGCATCCGCTCGAACATCTTGACCATCACGCCGTGCGCGGCTTCGACGCCGCGGTTGAGCGCCTTGCCGCGATCGGTTTCGTCATAGCCACTGTTGTCGGGGAATGCGGCGCGGACGCGCTGCAGGATGCCGCGCGCATCGAACGGCCGCGAGATCGTGTCGGTAGCGCCGAGCGCCCAGGCCTGCATCGAGGCGTGATGCAAGGCATCCGCCAGCACGAACAACCGCGGCATCTCGCGATAGGCGTCGGCCTGCAGCTTGGCGCGGACGAGTTGCACGGCTTCGGGCGAGCGCAGGTTGATGTCGACGACGATGCCGGAGAGATCGCGGGCCGGCTGCTCGGGAATGTCAGAGGTCGGAACGGTATCGACCTCGCCCACCGAACGCAGGATGTTGGCGAGCTCGTTGCTCTGATCGCTTCGATCTGACGCCAGCAGGAGGCGGCGCTTCGAAGTCTGGTTGTTGGCTAAGGCTGTCATGAAATCCCCGTCGCGGTAACGACCGACGCCGGGACGCTACCTGACGATGCGTTCCCTCCGACTTAATGGGGATGCTGAACGGCGCTTAAGCGCAATGGATACAATTTGAGGGATCGCCGAATCCGCCAGCAAAATCAGGCCGGCCGGAAATCGATGCAGTTGCGCAGATCGGCAGCGAATCATGAATTTTTGCGGCGTCGAAGTTGATGCCGTCACTGCCCGGCCGACGCGCGAAGCAAAGAAAAACGCCGGAGAGCTCGTACTCTCCGGCGTTCTTGTTCGTTCAGGCCGTTACGCCTTCATCGCAGCCTTGACGGCTTCCGCGGTGATCGGCAGGCCGCGAACGCGGGCACCGACCGCGTTGAAGACGGCGTTGCCGATCGCCGGCGCCACCACCGTCACCGCGGGCTCGCCGACGCCCGTCGCCTTCTCGCCATTGGCGATGACGTTGACCGCGACTTCCGGCAACTGGCTCATCCGAAGCGGCGTGTAGCTGTCGAAGTTGGTCTGCTCGATGCCGCCGTCCTTCAACGTCGCCTTCTCGAACAGCGCCAGCGACATGCCCCACAGCGCCGCGCCCTCGACCTGGGCCCGGATGCCGTCGGGATTCACCTGCGTACCAACGTCGGTCGCAACCGTCAGCTTCTTCACCGTCACCTCGCCCGACGGGGCGACCGCGACATGGGCAACGCAGGCGGTCCAGCTCGCCGTGGCGCGCTCCTGCGACGACACGCAGGCGACCCCCATGCCTTCGCCCTTGGGCAGCTGCTTGGTGCCGTAGCCGGCAAGACCCATCGCAGCGAGCAAGGTGTTGCGGAGACGCTGCGCGCCGCCGTCATTCTTGCCCTTGCCGTCGAGCAACGAGATGCGCAGCTGCGCCGGGTCCTTGCCGGTCGCATGCGCGATCTCGTCGATCATGCTTTCGACCGCCCAGAACGTCCAGCCCGGCGCCACCGAACGGAGCTGACCCGACGGGGTGGCGTTGTGCGCCATCTCGTTCTTGATCGCCCGCACATAGTGGTTGGGCACGGTATAGAAGAAGTCCGCTCCGTTCACGGTGAAGGAGTTGAGCGGACCCTTCTTGTCGACCGACGGTGTCAGGAAATCGGGGATTCCCCAACGCGCGGTCGGCCAGGCCGAGACCACGTCGTGGCTCATCGCGACGATCTTGCCGTCGCCATCCATGCCGGCTTTCACCTTCTGGTAGGTCAGCGGACGCGAGAAATCCATCGTCATGTCGTTTTCGCGCGTGTAGATGACCTTGACCGGCTTGCCGACGGCCTTCGCCGCCTGCACCGCGGGCACCATCATGTCGGCGTCGAGACGCCGGCCGAAGCCGCCGCCCAGCCACATCTGGTGCATCACCACGAACTTCGGATCGATCCCGGCGGCGCCGGCCGCAATCGCGCCGGAGCGCGTCGCGAACTGGTTGCCGGAATAGATGTGCAGGATGTCGCCCTTGAACTCCGCGGTGGCGTTCATCGGCTCCATCGGCGCATGGATGTTGATGTTGGTGGTGTATTCCGCCTCCAGCACCTTGGCCGCCGAGCCGAAGGCCGCGTTCGGATCGCCGTCCTTGACGAAGAACTGGCCGGAATCGCTCAGTCCCTGAAGCCGCTTGGCTTCCGTGAGCAGCGATTCGCTCGACAGTTTCGCGTTCGGACCGCCGTCATAGCTGATCTTCAGCGCCGCCGCCGCCTTCTTGGCGTTGGCATAGGTGTTGGCGACCGCGACGACCCAGCCGGTCGTGGTTGTGGTCTTGTCGTCGAGGGTGACGGCCTTGATGAAGCCGGGCAGCTTCTTGGCCGCGCTATCGTCGACCGACTTCACGGTGGCGCCGTAACGCACCGGCGGGGTGACCAGCGCGCCGTGGACCATGCCCGGCACCATCACGTCGATGCCGTACTTGGCCGTGCCGTTGGTCTTCGACGGGATGTCGAGCTGCGGCACCGAGACGCCGATCATGGTGTACTGGTCGGGCGTCTTCAGCTTGATCGCCTTCAGATCATCCGCCGTGAAGGTCTTGGTCGCCTTGCCGCTCTTCACCACTTCGGCGAACGACATCGACTTCTTCGACTTCGCATGGCTGATCCTGGAGTCACGTACCACCAGCTCGCCGGCCGGCACGCCCATGGAGGCCGCCGCCGCCTCGGTCAATGCAATGCGGCCGGCTGCGCCGGCGCGGCTCATCGCGTCGAAGTTCATCATCGTCGACCAGCTGCCGCCGGTGATCTGCGCGCCCAGCACGGGATCGTTGAACTTCGGATCGTTGGAGGCGAGTTGAACCCGCATGTCCTTCCAGTTCGCGCCGAGCTCTTCGGCCACGATCTGCGCCATGGTCGAGGCGACGTGCTGGCCCATGTCGGCCTTGCCGCAGGTCACGGTGACGAGACCGTCGGGCGCGATCGAATACCAGACGCTCGGCTCGAAGTTGGCGGGCGCGGGTGCCGCGAGCGCCTGGTCGATGCCGGACCCGGCGTAGCCGAGCACGAGGCCGGTTGCAGCGGTGCCGACCAGGAAGGAACGGCGGCTGAGATCGGTCGTCTCTGGCGCGAGGTTTTTCACGTGCTTGTTCATGTGGCCCTCCGCTCGGATCCGGTGGCCGATGCGGTGCGCATGTCGGACGCAGCGCGCATGATCGCCTTCTGGATTCGTGAATAGGTCATGCAACGGCACAGGTTGCCGTCCATATGCGCGACCACTTCTTCCTTGGTCGGGTTGGTATTCTTCGACAGCAGCGCCGCCGCCTGCATGATCTGGCCGGACTGGCAGTAGCCGCATTGCGGCACCTGCTCGGCGACCCAGGCCTTCTGCAAGGGATGATCGCCCTTGGCGGAGAGGCCTTCGATGGTGGTGATCTTCTTGCCGACGGCGTCGGCGACCGAGGTCTGGCAGGACCGCACCGCTTCGCCGTTGACGTGAACCGTGCAGGCGCCGCACAGACCGGCGCCGCAACCGAATTTGGTGCCCGTCATCTGCAATTGCTCGCGGATGACCCAAAGCAGCGGCGTGTCATTGGCCGCCTCGACGGACATATTCCGTCCGTTGATATTGAGATTTGGCATCTCTCTCCCCTTCCGGTGTAGGAAGCCGCTTACGGCGGCAACTCACTGTTGGGTCTTGGCCGGCGCCCACCGGGTAAGCGACAGTTGCCGAAACAATGATCCGGTTCCCGGCTGGAGGCAATCCAATTTGGAATTGCTCGAAAAGAATAAATTTCCGAAGATGCCTGTTGTGCGATGCGGCAACGGCATGACGCTTTTTGGAATGCCAGCGTTGGTGTCTAATCGACAGGCGCTTGCTCAAAGCGTCGGCAGCAAGCATCGGCGACGCCGTCCGATGACAGCGGCGAGAGAAACACAAGGAGCCCGTCAATGGCCAAGCTCAACCGCAACGGCGTCGAGATCTACTACGAGGTTCACGGCAGCGGCCCGCCGCTGATCCTGACCCACGGCTATTCCTCGACCTCGGCGATGTGGCAGGGCCAGATCGAGGCGCTGTCGCAGCGGCACAAGCTGATCCTGTGGGACATGCGCGGGCACGGCCAGTCCGACTATCCCGACGATCCCGATGCCTATAGCGAAGCGCTGACGGTCGGCGACATCGCCGCTCTGCTCGACGCCGCCGGCGCCGACAAGGCGATCGTCGGCGGGCTGTCGCTCGGCGGCTACATGTCGCTCGCCTTTCATCGCGCCCATCCGGAGCGGGTGCGGGCGCTGCTGATCATCGACACCGGCCCGGGCTTCAAGAAGGACGACGCCCGCGATGTCTGGAACAAGCGCGCCCGCGAGACCGGCGACCGCTTCGACCGCGAAGGGCTCGAGGTGCTGAGATCGTTGAGCGCCGAGCGCGCGTCGGTCACCCATCGCAACGCCAGGGGCCTCGCGCTCGCCGCGCGCGGCATGCTGGCACAGCGCGATGCTCGGGTGATCGAATCGCTGCCCGGGATCCAGGCGCCATCGCTGGTTGTGGTTGGCGCCGACGACACGCCGTTTCTGGCGGCGTCCGACTACATGGCTGCAAAAATCCCCCGGGCGCAGAAGGCGGTGATTCCGAACGCCGGCCACGCCGTCAACATCGACCAGCCGCAGGCCTTCATCGCCGCGGTGCTGCCGTTCCTGGATGGGCTGGAAGCCGGCGCGTCGGGAAAGACCGCGCCATGAAGTCAGTCGCCGTTGCCTTGTTGCTAACTGCGGCCACGACAGGAGCGAGCGCGCAGAAGCTGCCGTTCGTCACAGCCCCGTCCACTTTCACCGCGACGCTGTCGAACACCACGCCGCTGGTGTTCGGCATGGGCGTTGCGGACGCGCAGCGCGCGCTCGGCACGCCCCTCACCTATGTCAGCGGACGGCCCGGCAACGAGATCTTCCTGACCTTCCGCGACCTCGGCGGCAGCGGGCTGTTTCCGCACCACGACCGCCTCTTCCTGCAATTCCGCAAACACCGGCTGACCGGCTGGAAGGCCGACTGGGGCGAGAACTGGATGTGGCGCTAGAGCATGGTCCGGAAAAGTGCGAAGCGGTTTTCCGAAACGGCCATGTTCAAACGAAGAGCCAAAGCGCGACGACGATGTCATCGCGCCTCATCATCGAGAGCTTCATGCAACCCCCAAACTGACAAGGATGGACCATGGGACAAGACATCAAACTCAAAGCTTCGGACGGATTTGAACTCGGCGCCTACCGCGCCGATCCTGCCGGCGCGCCGAAGGGCGCGGTCGTCGTGATCCAGGAGATTTTTGGCGTCAATCACCACATCCGCTCGGTCTGCGACCGGCTGGCGAAGGAAGGCTATGTCGCGGTTGCACCTTCGATCTTCGACCGCATCACGCCGAACTTCCAGAGCGGCTATTCCCCCGACGAGATCGCCGAGGCGCGGAAGTTCGTCGCCAATCCGGACTGGGCCGCGATGCTGCGCGACAGCCAGGCGGCGATCGACGCGGTGAAGCCGGTCGGTCCGGTCGGCATCATCGGCTTCTGCCTCGGCGGCAGCGTCGCCTATACTGCCGCCACCAAGCTGGCCGGGCTGTCAGCCGCGGTCGGCTATTACGGCGGCGCCGTCGTGCGCTTCGCCGACGACAAGCCGGCGGTGCCGACGCAGCTGCATTTCGGCGAGAAGGATGCCGGCATTCCCTTGAGCGATGTCGAGACCATCAAGTCGAAGCGGCCCGAGGTCGAGGTCTTTATCTATCCCGGCGCGCAGCACGGCTTCCATTGCGACGAGCGCGCCAGCTACGACAAGGCAAGCGCCGACATTGCCTGGCCGCGCAGCATGGAATTTTTCGCGAAGCATCTGCGCTGATAGGGCGAACCCGGAATGACGAAGGACGCTGTCCTTCTTCAGAACCAGCGCTCGCCGACGAACACCGTATCGCCCGGGCTCATCGGCGTGCCCAGCGGCACCACAAAGCGCCCGGAGCCGGACGCATCGGTGTGGGTCAGCGTCACGCTGTCGCGGCGGGCACGCGGCGAGAAGCCGCCGGCAATCGCGACCGCGCTCTCGACCGTCATGTTCGGCACGTAGGGATATTGGCCGGGGGCCTGGACTTCGCCGAGGATGAAGAACGGACGATAGGACTCGATCTCGACCGCCACCGAAGGCTCGCGGATATAGCCGTTGCGCAGCCGTGCCGAGATTTCGCCGGCAAGCCCGGCCGGCGTGCGGCCGCGCGCCGGCACCGAGCCGATCAGCGGCATGGTGATCGCGCCCGCGGCGTCGATCGCATAGGAATTGGTCAGGCCTTCCTGGCCGTAGACCACCACGCGAAGCTTATCGCCGGGGCCAAGGTGATAGCCGTTGTCGTAACCGGCGGGGGGGCCACCCGGGGAGGCGGCGGCATAGACGACCGGGGCGGCGGCCGGGGCGGCATAGCCATAACCAGGGGCCGTGCTGGCGAAGGCTGAACGCAATGCGCTGATTGCACCGCCGCCGCCTGCATCGGCAACCGGAGCGGGTGCGTAGGCCGGGCCGTAGGTGACGGCATCGACGCCTTGCGGGCCGACGGCGACGGGACCGGACGTGCTCATGCAGCCAGACAGCGCGAGCGCAGCCACAACGGCAGTGATCGGCAATCGTAACGCGCGTGCAACCGGCACCGGACCTATCCCTCAACGGCGAGACAGGCCCAGTTTTGCACCACTTATGGTTAACAAAGGGTTTTCGAGGATCGAGCGGGAGGCCGGAAAAGCCGGCCTCCCATTGGCTTGGAGCCGTGCCCGGGAAGAGCGCAAACCGGCTTTCCAGAGCGAGCTCTTTCTCAACAAGACGGTCAGGCGGTGACGCCGACGCCGATCGGGCAGGACACGCCGGTGCCGCCGAGCCCGCAATAGCCCGCCGGATTCTTGGCGAGGTATTGCTGGTGGTAGTCCTCGGCGAAGTAGAATTCACCGGCCGGCGCGACCTCGGTGGTGATGGCGCCGAGGCCCTTGGCGGCAAGCGCCTTCTGATACATCGCCTGCGACTCATCGGCGGCTTTGCGCTGCGCGTCGCTGAACGTGTAGATCGCGGAGCGATATTGCGTACCGATGTCGTTGCCCTGGCGCATGCCCTGCGTCGGGTTGTGGTTCTCCCAGAACGTCTTCAGCAGCTTCTCGTAGGAGATCTTCTTCGGGTCGAACACGACCAGCACCACTTCGGTGTGGCCGGTGCGCCCCGAGCATACTTCCTCATAGGTCGGGTTCGGCGTGTGGCCGCCGGCATAGCCGACCGCAGTGGTGTAGATCCCCTCGCCGAGTTCCCAGAATTTGCGCTCCGCGCCCCAGAAGCAGCCGAGCCCGAAGACCGCCTGCTCGAGGCCTTGCGGATAAGGCGGCTGCAACTTGCTGCCATTGACGAAATGGGTGGTCGCGGTCGGGATCGGCGTCGCGCGGCCCGGCAGCGCCTCGGCGGCGCTCGGCAACGCGGTGGTCTTGCGCATGAACAACATGGACACCTCCAGGCGGGACATCGGCCGACGCGGCAACGGCCTGCGGGCCGGCTGTCACCTATATATGTCCTTACGCGGATGATGGCAGCCCCGTTACGGGGCGCTGCAGCCAAGGCGGGCTGCTGACAAGTCAGTCGCGCGCGTAGCCGATCAGGGGCTTGCGCGGCCGGAACAGGATCATCAGCAGGATGCCGGCAATGCCGAGCACTGCGAACACCGGCTGCTCCAGAAGCAGGCGGATTACATCATTCCAGAGCCAGGGCGCGAAGCGATCCACCCAAGCATGGAATGCCTGCTGGCTCGACTGGTGGATGTCGTTCCAGAACTGGCCGAATTGGGTGAACCGCAGGCTCTGGTCGGCGACGTAGCGGGCCCCGTCATAGACCATGAAGATGAAGCTGCCGGCCAGCAGCAGAAGGCCGATCAGACGGAAAAAGCCGCGGATCATGCGTCACCCTAACTCCCAGTCGCGCCCCACGCGTCGTCAGGCCTTACCGGGCGCCCCCCGGAAATTCAACCTCTTCAGCGGCTTATCCGGCCCCCGCAGGGACGATTTCGGGCCCTTTTTGGGTCCCGAAAGCGTTGACGCTTGAGCCCGCGCCATCTATAAGACCGGCCGATGGCGGCGGGCGCAATCCTGCCGCCGCTGTTCTTTGGACAGTGCCGCATGCGGGGGCAGCATTTTGCGCTCTTCGCATGGCCGCCTCAAGGACACCCAAGAAAGCCACCTTGGACAAATACATCAGAGTTGAGATTTGAACCGGCCGGTGCGCGCTAGCCCGACCACCGAGCGATCACCGCCGAAGGACAGTTAGAGAACCATGGCCAACACCACCTCCGCCAAGAAGGCGACCCGCAAGATTGCCCGCCGCACCATCGTCAACAAGTCGCGCCGCACGCAGATGCGTGGCGCGGTGCGCACCGTCGAGGAAGCGATCAAGAGCGGCGATCGCGAGGCGGCACTGAAGGCGATGAGCCGCGCCGAGCCCGAGCTGATGAGGGCAGCGCAGCGCAACATCATTCACAAGAACCTCGCGAGCCGTAAGGTGTCGCGCCTCACGCAGAGCATCGCCAAGCTCGCGAAGTAACGGATCGCCGCGCGAGCTGACTGGAAAACACATTTGTCACGAAGCCCGGCTCGCGCCGGGCTTTTTGTTTTTGTCTCGACTTTTGTCGTGGAAGTTTCATAGCGCGAGAACACTTCGCGTTGCCGCGCAACGAACTGCGTGTCATGTTTCGTCGCGTCCGTAGTTCTACCGGCTCAACATGCTTAATGCGTCGCACTCGCCCACAGATTGTTCTGCGCTAAGCTAGAAAGATGGAATAGCGCGCGAGCATTTCGCGGCGAAATCTGCGAAGCGGGGTTACCCTGCAAAAGTAATCGAGAAAAATGACGTCTCGCGAGTTACTTATGCACATAGCGCTGAACAGCGATTGGAAAAATGACCGGCGCGAGACCAAATGTAAATTTTCTATGAAAAATTTTTGGTATTGCACCGTCGTTTGTGACGCGCGTGAATCTGTGCGCTGATTCAAAAACTTGCTTTCGCAACTCAGCATCGGCAGCGCCGCAACAGTCGCGAAGAGTCTCGATCCCCGTCGAATCCACGGATTGTCAGAAAATCAGCTTGGTGTATCTATTTCTTGTTCGCGACGCCCACGGCTCTCCAGATCAGCGCGGTTTGAGACCCAGGGGCGGACGCACAAATCGGCGGCGGTGTGTGCGTTAGCGACGCTTTCCAAGCGAAGCTAGATTGACAACTCATAGCGATATGAGGACAGACGACCTGTGTCAAAAATTCTCCGGCGATGTCCCCGGCAATTTGGGGGATCGAACAAGAGAGACCAGGACGTCAGTCGGAATCTGGCAGCGGGAACGCGGAGCGAGTGAACGGGTTGACGACGACACGGCGGCGGCGAAGCGCCGGGCATTTCGGTGTTCGGTAGCAGCAGTTCGAATTTGAAGACACGAGCAAGCTGACAACTTGCCGCGATACGTCGCGGCGGGAGGGGGAGGTCTTATGGCTTACGGTATCATCACTGCAGTCGAACCAACGACAGCCGAAGCGCAAATTTCCAGTGGTGCCGTAATCAACCCCTCGGACGTCAGCTCCCACCCGAAGCGTCCGTCGAGTACGCGCTGACCTCGCGGGGCGCATCTTCTCCAAACAGCTGATCTGTCGGGTGGCGCATGGACGCCACACGGGAGAGCTTTGTCCGGAGCAGACCGCGCCCGCTAGAGGTCGCGCCGCGGCAGGAAACCTGCACGGCGCTTTCGCAACGATCATCTCTCAGACTTGGAAGTACGAAGGCAATGACGAACACGGAACAGGATCGCTGGTCGCGGGTGAAGGGACGTTTGCGGACGAGCGTTGGCGAGGACGTCTACACGAGCTGGTTCGCTCGGATGGATCTGGAGAGCGTGCACGACGAAAGCGTGCACCTGTCGGTTCCGACCCGGTTCCTCAAGAGCTGGATCCAGGCGCATTATGCCGAACGCGTGCTCTCCTGCTGGCAGGCCGAGATGCCCGAAGTGCATCGCATCGACCTCACCGTGCGCTCGGCGATCCGCGCGACGGCTCCGGTGAAGGAAACGGTTGCGCCCGTCGAAGTGCGCCGCATCGAGCGCACCGACGGCAGGCTCGTGCCTGAACTGCGCTCGGTTGCGACCGCGCCGGTGTCCGCGAGCCACGACGCGCTTGGCGGCTCGCCGCTCGATCCGCGCCTGACCTTCGCCAGCTTCGTCGTCGGCCGTTCCAACACGCTGGCTCATGCGGCGGCCCGCCAGGTCGCGGAAGGTCGCCGCGGCGATCCCGTGATGTTCAACCCGCTCTACATTCATGCCGGCGTCGGCCTCGGCAAGACGCATCTGCTGCAGGCGGTGACCTGGGCCGGCAATTCCGGCGGCGAGCGCAAGGTGCTGTATCTCACCGCCGAGAAGTTCATGTACGGCTTCGTCGCGGCGCTGAAGACGCAGACGGCGCTGGCCTTCAAGGAGGCGCTGCGCGGCATCGACGTGCTGGTCATCGACGATCTGCAGTTCCTGCAGGGCAAGTCGACGCAAGCCGAGTTCTGCCACACGCTGAACGCGCTGATCGATGCCGGCCGCCAGGTCGTGATCGCTGCCGACCGTCCGCCGTCGGATCTGGAAAGCCTCGACGACCGCGTGCGCTCGCGACTTGCGGGCGGCCTCGTGGTCGAGATGGGCTCGCTCGGCGAGGAGCTGCGGCTCGGCATCCTGAAGTCGCGCGTCGCCGCCGCCCGCGCCCACCATGCGAGCTTCGATGTACCGGAGGAAGTGCTCGACTATCTGGCGCGCACCATCACCCATAACGGCCGCGACCTTGAAGGCGCGATCAATCGCCTGCTGGCGCACTCCAAGCTCAACAACCAGCCGGTGACGCTGGAGATGGCCGAGCGCGAGGTGCGCGACCTGATCCGCCCGCAGGAGCCGAAGCGGATCAAGATCGAGGACATCCAGCGCGTGGTCGCCCGGCAGTACAATGTCAGCCGCTCCGACTTGCTGTCGTCCCGCCGTACCGCCAATGTGGTGCGCCCGCGCCAGGTCGCGATGTATCTGGCGAAGACGCTGACCTTGCGCTCGCTGCCGGAGATCGGCCGGCGCTTCGGCGGCCGCGACCACACCACGGTGTTGCACGCCGTGCGCAAGATTGAGGCACTGGTCGCCAAGGACACGGCGCTCTCGGAGGAAGTCGAATCGCTGAAGCGCCAGCTGCAGGAATAGGGCCGCTTCATCCGGCCGGCTCGTTCCATAGCCCTCCCCTTTGCCAAAGGGGAGGGCTAAACTTTTTCCGACCCAAAACGTGGGGAACGGGGCTCGTTCGCGCCCGTATCCCTTGCACCGGCCGCCCATCCGCGCCACCTTGCGGTCCCCCCGTGGGTTTGATCAAATCCGGTATTGATCCGGCTTTTCGGGTTTCCAATGCCGCGGTGCTGCCCTGAACGGCCGCCCGGCTTTTCCATCTGAGGGATCTGGCGGGTATTGCAATGAAGGTCACCGTCGAGCGCGCGCAACTCCTGAAATCGCTGGGTCACGTTCACCGCGTGGTCGAGCGCCGCAACACCATCCCGATCCTCGGCAACGTGTTGATCCGCGCCGAGGGCGCCAAATTGTCGCTGAAGGCGACCGACCTCGACCTCGAGGTGACGGAGACCTTGGCCGCCGAGACCGGAACCGCCGGCTCGACCACGGTGCCCGCGCACATGTTCTACGACATCGTCCGCAAGCTGCCCGACGGCTCGCAGATCGTGCTGGAAGCCGACGGCGACCGCTCGGTACTGGCCGTGCGTGCCGGCCGCTCGCGCTTCACGCTGCAGACCCTGCCCGAGAGCGACTTCCCGGGCCTTGCCGCCGGCGACATGACGCATTCGTTCTCGCTGCCGGCTTCCGACATCAAGCGCCTGATCGACCGCACGCAGTTCGCGATCTCGACCGAAGAGACCCGCTACTACCTCAACGGCATCTATCTGCACGCGGCCGGCAGCGCCAAGGCGGCGACCCTGCGCGGGGTTGCGACCGACGGTCACCGGCTGGCGCAGATCGACCTCGCACTGCCCAAGGGCGCAACCGGCATGCCCGGCGTGATCGTCCCGCGCAAGACGGTCGGTGAGGTGCAGCGGCTGATCGAGGGCGACGACGCCGAGATCTCGATCGAACTGTCGGACGGCAAGATCCGCTTCACGCTCGGCAATGTGGTGCTGACCTCGAAGCTGATCGACGGCACCTTCCCGGACTATGGCCGCGTCATCCCGCAGAACAACGACAAGGAACTGGTCGTCGACAAGAAGGATTTCGAAGCCGCCGTCGACCGCGTCTCGACGATTTCCAGCGAACGCGGCCGCGCGGTGAAGCTCGCGCTGTCCGCGGGCAAGCTGGTGCTCTCGGTCACCAACCCGGATTCCGGCAGCGCCACCGAGGAGCTCGAGGTCGAGTACGCCTCCGACGCGCTCGATATCGGCTTCAACTCGCGCTATCTGCTCGACATCGCCGCCCAGATCGAGGGCGAGGTCGCAGTGCTGAAGCTCGCCGATCCCGGCTCGCCGACCCTTGTGCAGGACCGCGACAGCAAGGGCGCACTCTATGTGCTGATGCCGATGCGGGTGTGATGACCCTCTCTTCACGAGCAACTGCACCCTCTCCCCTTGTGGGAGAGAGTGGCGCCGCAGGCGCCGGGTGAGGGGTTGGTGCCGCGAACGCCGCACCATCGACCGACCGATGAACGCCTCCGCAGCTTCGCAAAGAAGATGCGCCGGGAGCCGACTGACGCGGAAGCGAAGATGTGGCGCCTGCTGCGCGATCGGCGCCTGTCGCACTTGAAATTTCGAAGGCAGGTTCCATTTCGAAATTACATTCTCGACTTCGCGTGCTTCGAGAAGCGCCTCGCCATCGAGGTCGACGGCGGTCAGCACGCTTCGTCGCCGCGTGATGCATCCAGGACTGACGCGCTTGCGGCGGAAGGCTTTCAGGTCTTGCGCTACTGGAACAATGACGTATTGCGGACGCCCGGGGCGGTGCTGGAAGACATTGTCCCCAAGCTTGCCGAGCTGTGAGATACCCCTCACCCGTCGCCTCACTTCGTGAGACGCCACCCTCTCCCACAAGGGGGAGAGGGGAAGGAAGAGAGATGACCCCGTCCCGCATTCACCGCCTGTCGCTGACGCATTTCCGCAATTACCGGACGGCGACGCTGCAGGTCGCCGGCGACATGGTGGTGCTGGTGGGGCCGAACGGCGCCGGCAAGACCAATTGCATGGAAGCGGTCTCGTTTCTGTCGCCGGGCCGCGGCCTGCGCCGCGCGACGCTGGAGGACATCGCCGACAACCAGGGCGACGGCTCCTGGGCGGTCTCGGCCGAAGTCGAGGGCGCGCTCGGCCTTGCGACGCTCGGCACCGGTATCGATCCGCCGACCGGTGACGCCGGCAACACAAGGCGCTGCCGCATCGATCGCGAACCGGTGGGGTCCGCAACCGCGTTCGGCGATCATCTGCGCATCGTGTGGCTGACGCCGGCGATGGACGGCCTGTTCATGGGCGCCGCCTCGGAACGGCGGCGCTTCTTCGATCGCCTGGTGCTGGCGATCGATTCCGAGCATTCCAGCCGCGTCTCGGCACTGGAGCGCTCGCTGCGCTCGCGCAACCGACTGCTCGAGGTGCGCAACTATGACGACCATTGGTGTGATGCGATCGAGCGCGAGACCGCCGAGCTTGCGGTCGCGGTCGCCGCGTCGCGGGGCCAGACCGCCGCCAAGCTCGCCGTGATGCTGCGCGAGCGCGGCGCGGCCTCGGCCTTCCCCTCCGCCGAGATCATGCTCGACGGCTGGATGGAGAACGCACTGCTGCAGGAACCTGCAACGGCGGTGGAGGACCGCTACCGCGAGATCCTGCGCGCTAGCCGGCCGCGCGATGCCGCCGCCGGGCGCACGCTCGACGGCCCGCATCTGACCGACCTGCAGGTGGTTTACGCGCCGAAGAACATGCCGGCGCGTGACGCCTCGACCGGCGAGCAGAAGGCGCTCCTGATCGGGCTGGTGCTGGCGCACGCCACGATGGTCGCGGAGATGACCGGCATCGTGCCGCTGCTGCTGCTCGACGAGGTCGTCGCCCATCTCGATCCGAACCGCCGCAAGGCGCTGTTCGACGAGCTCGCCAAGCTCGGCGCGCAGGTCTGGATGACCGGCGCCGATCCCGCGGCGTTCGTCGATATCGGCCCGCGAGGAGAGATTTTCGACGTCGAATCCGGCCGCGCCACGCGGCGCGGCTGAGGGTGCGGAATCTGCTCCGAGAGGGGCCCGAATCCGCCTTCGAATCGGGCTTTTCGAGATGGCCGGAATCGGCCTTTGAAAGCCTTGAAACAGGCCTAAAAAATCCTATTTATTCAATAGTTTGTAGATGGAGACTTTGCGCTAGGCGCAACCCCTCTTTCATGGCACAAATAGCGGAATCAGCGCCTCATATTGCGCAGCTGATTCGGATATCCTCGAAGGCCTCACATGACTGAACCTGCCCGGCAGACCCCTGCCGAATCTGAGCATCCCGTTCCGGCCGAATATGGCGCGGAATCGATCCGGGTGCTGAAGGGCCTCGACGCCGTCCGCAAGCGCCCCGGCATGTATATCGGCGACACCGACGACGGTTCCGGCCTGCACCACATGGTCTACGAGGTCGTCGACAATGCGATCGACGAGGCGCTGGCGGGCCATGCCAGCCGCGTCCTGGTCACCCTCAACGCCGACAATTCCGTCACCGTGTACGACGACGGACGCGGCATACCGGTCGGCATCCACAAGGAAGAGGGCGTCTCGGCAGCCGAAGTCATCATGACCCAGCTGCACGCCGGCGGAAAATTCGACCAGAACTCCTACAAGGTTTCCGGCGGTCTGCACGGCGTCGGCGTCTCCGTCGTCAACGCGCTCTCCAGCAAGCTCGCGCTGCGGATCTGGCGCGACGACAAGGAGCACTACATCGAATTCGCGCACGGCGATGCCGTGGCGCCGCTCAAGGTGGTCGGCGATGCCCCGGGCAAGCGCGGCACCGAGGTCACCTTCCTCGCCTCGGTCGAGACCTTCAAGAACATCGAGTATGATTTCGCGACGCTGGAGCACCGGCTGCGCGAGCTCGCCTTCCTCAATTCGGGCGTCAACATCGTGCTCTCCGACATGCGTCACGCGGTCGAGAAGCGCGAGGAGATGCACTATTCCGGCGGCGTCGAGGAATTCGTCGAATATCTCGACCGCAACAAGAAGGCGATCGTGCCGGCACCGATCATGGTGCGCTCGGAAGCCAACGGCATCGGCGTCGAGGCGGCGCTGTGGTGGAACGACAGCTACCACGAGAACGTGCTGTGCTTCACCAACAACATCCCGCAGCGCGACGGCGGCACCCATCTGGCCGGCTTCCGCGGCGCGCTGACGCGCCAGGTCAACGGCTATGCCGAGGCCAATGCGAAGAAGGAAAAGATCGCGCTGACCGGCGACGATTGCCGCGAAGGCCTCACCGCGGTGCTGTCGGTGAAGGTGCCCGATCCGAAATTCTCGTCGCAGACCAAGGACAAGCTGGTGTCCTCGGAGGTTCGACCGGTGGTCGAGAACGTCCTGAACGAGGCGCTCGCCGCCTGGTTCGAGGAGAATCCGAAGGAAGCCAAGGAGATCGTCGGCAAGGTGATCCAGGCCGCCGCGGCCCGCGAGGCTGCGCGCAAGGCCCGCGAGCTGACCCGCAAGAATCCGCTCAGCGTCTCCTCGCTGCCCGGCAAGCTCGCCGACTGCCAGGAGAAGGACCCGGCCAAATCCGAACTGTTCATCGTCGAGGGCGACTCGGCAGGCGGCAGCGCCAAGCAGGGCCGTAACCGCGAATTCCAGGCGGTGCTGCCGCTGCGCGGCAAGATCCTCAATGTCGAGCGCGTCCGTCCCGACAAGATGCTGTCATCCGAGCAGATCGGCACGCTGATCACCGCGCTCGGCACCGGCATCAGTGACGATTTCTCGGTCGACAAACTGCGCTATCACAAGATCATCGTGATGACCGACGCCGACGTCGACGGCGCCCATATCCGCACCCTGCTGCTGACCTTCTTCTATCGTCAGATGCGCTCGATCATCGACGGCGGCTATCTCTATATCGCCCAGCCGCCGCTCTATAAGGTCTCGCGCGGCAAGTCCGAGCAATACCTGAAGGACGAGCGCGCCCTCGAGGACTATCTGATCTCGACCGGGCTCGACGAATGCGTCTTCAAGCCGGCCTCCGGCGACAACCGCTCGGGCCGAGATCTGCTGTCGCTGGTCGAAGACGCGCGGGTCATCCGCTCGGTGCTGCGCAACCTGCACAGCCGCTATAATCGCGCCGTCATCGAGCAGGCCGCGATCGCAGGTGTGCTCAACCCCAGGATCACCGGCGATATCGCCACCGCCAATTCGGCGGCCGAATACATCGCCAAGCGGCTGGACGCCGTGGCCGAAGAGGTCGAGCGCGGCTGGATCGGCACCTTCACGGAGGGCCAGGGGTTCCAGTTCGAGCGCACCGTGCGCGGTGTCAAGGAATTCGCCGTGATAGACGACGCCTTTCTCGGGTCG
Source organism: Bradyrhizobium sp. BR 1433 (assembly GCF_051547665.1). Taxonomy (NCBI): domain Bacteria; kingdom Pseudomonadati; phylum Pseudomonadota; class Alphaproteobacteria; order Hyphomicrobiales; family Nitrobacteraceae; genus Bradyrhizobium; species Bradyrhizobium sp. BR 1433. The sequence goes on along the minus strand of NZ_JBPUGG010000001.1, from coordinate 5,255,252 downwards.
GCCGACGCCCGCAAGCTCGATGAATATGCGACCGAACTGCAAGAGATCTACGTGCGCGCGGGCAAGCTGCGGCGCAAGGATGCCGAGCAGATCATCCACGGCCCGATCGACCTGTTCGAGGCCGTGACCGACGCCGCCCGCAAGGGCATCTCGCTGCAGCGCTACAAAGGTCTCGGCGAGATGAACCCGGAGCAGCTCTGGGAGACCACGCTGGACACCGAGGCGCGCTCGCTGCTGCAGGTGAAGATCAAGGAGGTCGACGAGGCCGACGATATCTTCACCAAGCTGATGGGCGACGTGGTCGAGCCGCGCCGTGAGTTCATCCAGGACAATTCGCTCAGCGCCACCATCGACATCTAGGAGGCCTGCGGCGCATTGCACCACCGTCATTGCGAGGAGCGAAGCGACGAAGCAATCCATTTTTCAGCTTGCGGCGCGATGGATTGCTTCGCTCCGCTCGCAATCACGTGGATCGTACAGTGCACACTACTTCCGTCACCCTGGAGGCGAGCAACCGTCCTGACGGGGTGACATCTCCGTGACAGCGCGACCGGCGCCGTCGCGGCGCTACCTTTCGTGTGGAAGCTGCGCCGCCAGTTGTGTTACGGTACCGGACGGCCGTTGATTCCGTTGCGGAATTTCCAATGGCCCAGTCTGAATGATGCGTTCAGGGGACATTCCGCGTGCCGCCGATCCAATACATCGTCGAAGGCGGCCGCCGCCTTTCGGGCACCATCGAGCCGTCGGGCAACAAGAACTCCGCGCTGCCGATCATCGCCGCGGCACTGCTCACCGAGCACCCGGTCACGCTGACCAACGTGCCGCGCATCCGCGACACCGAAACGCTGGTCGAATTGTGCCGCTCGGTCGGCGCCACCGCCGAATGGACCGAGCGCAACACGCTGCAGATTCATGCCAAGGAGATCCGCGCCGCCGATCTCGATCCGGCGCTATGCGCGCGCATCCGCGCCTCGATCCTGCTCGCAGGCCCGCTGCTCGCCCGCTGCGGCGAGGTCGCGCTGCCGCCGCCCGGCGGCGACGTGATCGGCCGCCGCCGGCTCGACACGCACTTCCTGGCCTTCGAGCAGCTCGGCGCCACCGTCACCGCGACGCACCGGCTCGAATTCCGCGCCACGCGGCTGAAGGGCGCCGACGTGTTCCTCGACGAGCCCAGCGTCACCGCGACGGAGAACGCGCTGGTCGCCGCGGTCGCCGCCCGCGGCACCACCTATCTGCGCAACGCGGCCTCCGAGCCGCATGTGCAGGACCTCGCCAATTTCCTGATCGCGCTCGGCGCCAGGATCGAAGGTGTCGGCACCAACACCATCATCGTGCACGGGCCGGCAACGCTCGGCAGCACGACTTTCGCGATCCAGCCCGACCATATCGAGGTCGGATCGCTGATCGGGCTTGCCGCGGTGACCCGCTCGCCGCTGCGCATCGCGCGCGCCGGCGTCGAGCATCTGCGCTCGATCCGGATGGGCTTTGAGCGGCTCGGCATCGTCTGCGGCGTCGAGGGCGACGACCTCGTCGTCCCGTCCGGCCAGACCATGAAGATCCAGGACGATTTCGGCGGCCATGTGCCGAAGCTCGAGGACCAGCCCTGGCCGGCCTTCCCGGCCGACCTGATGTCGATCGCGATCGTCACCGCGACGCAGTGCGACGGCGTCATCCTGATGCACGAGAAGATGTTCGAATCCCGGATGTTCTTCGTCGACAACCTGATCGCGATGGGTGGCCGCATCGTGCTGTGCGACCCGCACCGCGCGATCGTCGCCGGCCCCAGCCGGCTGCGCGGCGCGCCGATGAACTCGCCCGACATCCGGGCCGGTATGGCGATGCTGCTGGCCGCGGTATGTGCCGAGGGTACCTCCACCATCAACAACGCCGACCAGATCGAGCGCGGCTATGAGCGGATCGATGAGCGGCTCAACGCCCTCGGGGCCAAGATCAAGCGGATTCCCGCGCGATCGTGATTCCCTGCGGCAGCTTGGCCATCCTTCCGGCCGGTTTGCCGTGCTAAGCGTGCCGTCATGACCTGCATCGACAAGATCGACCCGGCCGCGCCGAACGCGGCCGTTGTCGTCCCTCGCAACCTGCTCACGGCCGAGCTCGCGGAAACGCTGAAGCTCGCGGTGCCGCTCGCGCTGACGCAGCTCGGGCAGATCGCGATGATGACGACCGATCTCGCCTTCATCGGCCGGCTCGGCAGCGAAAACGTCGCCGCCGCGGCGCTGGCGCACACCGTGTATTTCGTCAGCTTCACCATTGGCATGGGCATGATGTCGGCGGTCTCGCCCCTGGCCGCGCAGGCGTTCGGCGCGCGCAACCCGCGCGTGATGCGGCGCGCGCTCCGCGTCGGCCTGTGGGCCGGCTTCTTCATGGTGCTGCCGCTGATGGCGCTGCCGTTCCAGGGTGAGCGCATCCTGCTCGCGCTCGGCCAGACCCAGGCCACCGCGCATCTGGCGCAGCAATATCTGTTCGGTCTCGCCTGGGGCATCCTGCCGGCGCTGTGGTTCATCGCGCTCCGCGGCTTCATGAGCGCGGTGAACCGGCCGGAGCCGGTGCTATGGATCACGCTCGCGGCGATCCCGGCCAATGCGCTGATGGTCTACCTGTTGCTCTACGGCAAATGGGGCATGCCCGAACTCGGCATGTTCGGCGCCGGGCTTGCGACCACGATCGTCAATCTCGGCACCTTCCTTGCCGGCGTGTGGTTCGCGGCGCGCCGCCGCCCGTTCCGCAAGTACCACGTATTCAGCCGCGTCTGGCGCATCGACTGGCCGCTGATGGGCAAGCTGGTCGCCGTCGGCGCGCCGATCTCGATCGCCTTCCTGCTGGAATACGGCCTATTCGGTGCGGCCGGCCTGCTGATGGGGCTGATCAGCACCACGGCGCTAGCCGCGCACCAGATCGCGCTGCAGATCGCGGCGATCCTGTTCATGGTGCCGTTCGGCGTCAGCATGGCCGCTACCGTGCGGGTCGGCCAGGCCGTCGGCCGCCGCGATACCGACGCGGTGCAGCGCGCCGGCTTTGTCGCGATCGCGCTCAGCGGCATCTTCATGAGCATCATGACGTTCGCGGTGATCCTGGCCCGCTTCGAGATCGCGGCGCTGTTCCTCGGCGAGGCCTCCGATACCACCGCGCAGCTCACCGCGGCGCTTCTGTTGATTGGCGCGACCTTCTTCATCGCCGACGGCATCCAGACCACCACCGCGGGCGCGCTGCGCGGCATGAACGACACCCAGGTGCCGCTGCTGTTTGCCGTCATCAGCTATTGGCTGATCGGCTTCGCGTCGGCCTCAGCGCTCGCCTTCTGGGTCAAGCTCGACGCCGCCGGTGTCTGGATCGGGCTGTCGCTCGGGACGGTGGTCTATGCGACCCTCCTTGTCTTGCGTTTCCGCCTGCTGGCACGCAGACTGGGCAAATGAGGGTCGACGAGGTCACGCCGAACGTGGATTCCGCCGCGCTGCTCGCCGGCGCGCAGTTCGTCGACGCGTTCCGCATCGCGACCGCGTGCCCCGACCTCGATGCGCGGCACGCCGCCGAGGCGATGGTGGCGCGGCAGCCGCGCTGGATCGAATGGCTGCTTGCCCTGCGTAATTTCATCGTCGCGCCGCTTGGCCTGAAAACCTCGGGCGCAGCCGACGGCGCGACACGCGATATGATCGGCATCTTTCCGGTGGTCAGCGAGACGCCGGAGCGGCTGGTCGCGGGATTCAACGACAAGCATCTCGACTTCCGGCTCGTCGTCGACGTCGCCTCCGCGGGAGCTGTGCGCAGCATTACCGCGACCACGCTGGTGCTCACCCACAACTGGTTCGGGCGCGCCTATCTCGCGGTGATCCTGCCGTTCCATCGCCTGATTGTGCCCGCGATGCTGCGCAAGGCCGGACGCTGAAGTAGTACTCGATCTCAAGCCGCGCTCTTCTCCGGCGTGTCGGCGACGATCTTCTCGGAGGCGTCGGCGTTGGTGCACCAATTGCCGTGGCAGCGCTTGAGGTCGTTGAGATTCTGCCGCATCTGGTCGAGCGAGAAGCCGAGCGCGTAGAAGCGCTCGGCGGCATCGACCGGCAGGCCGCGGATCAGGCCATCCCTGCGGACCGCGGCGACCTCCTCGCTATAGGCATGCAGCGCGGCATCGACCGGCGCCATGTCGGCCGGGCCGCTGCCGGCGCGCAACGCGGTCGCGACCGCCACCATGTAAGTCACGATCGCCTTGCTGACGTCGGCCAATGGCCGCGCCAGCCTCGCCTGGATATCGGCCGGCAGCGGCACCACACAGGCGCGCCCGATCATCACGACGTCGTGCCGCAGCCGCTGGATGGTTCGCAGCAACGGCCCGGTGTCCGGTCCCGACGACAGATGCATCGAGCGCTCGCGCTCGGCCTCGAGGCCGGTCGCGTGCAGATTGGTCACCGCGGTGCCGATGCCGTCCTGGATCCGGTGCAGCGCGTCGTTGTCGAGGCCGCGGGTCAGGCCGGCGAGCAATTCGGCGAACGCCGCCGACAGCAGCTCCAGCAGGTTCGATGCATTGACCCTGATCTGACTGACCGCGCGCGACGGCAGCACCAGGAACGAGATCAAAAGCCCGGTGAGCGCGCCGACCGTCACCTCGAGGACGCGGTCGATCGCGGAATCCAGCGGGTTGGAGTGATGCATCGTCGGCAGCAGCAGCACGATCACTGCCGTCACGGTCGCAGAGTTCAGACTCGGATTGAGCGCGGCGATGAAGGCCAGCGGCACGATCGCCAGCACCAGCAGCGCCAGCAGGCTGCCCTCGCCGGAATGCGGGATCAGCACCGCGATCGCGCCGCCATAGACGGCGCCGCCGATGGTACCGAGCATGTAGTCGCGGCTGGCCTTCAGCGAGCGGCCGACGCTCATCTGGGTCACGATCAGCGAGGTCAGCACCGCCCAGAGCGGCAGCATCAGGTTGAACGCCAGCGCGATGGTATAGGCCGCCACGCCGGCGGACGCGATCCGGACCGCCAGCGCCAGCTGCGTCTTGCGAGCCCAGAGCTGGTCGAACATGCGTTTTGCGAAGGTCCTCATGCACCGTGATCCGCAATCAAAGGAAAGGCCCGTGTTACATGACTTGAAGCTAACCGACCTGAAGCTAACCGATTTGGAGCATGGCAGCTGCCCGCGGCGGCAAGGTGGCTTGAAAGGCCTGACCTGCCCGCCTACCCTGCGCCGCAAAATTGAGGAAACACGATGGCCCACGAAACCGCAACGCTCGCCGCCTATGTCGCCGACCTGAAATATTCCGACATTCCGCCGGAGGTGCTGGAGCGAGCCAAGGTTTTGACGCTGGATTTCCTCGGCAGCACCATCCGCGCCCGGCGCGATGCGGAATCGACGCCGTCGCTGATGAAGATGCTGGAGGCGCTGGCGCTCGACGGCAAGGGCGAGGCCACCGTATTCGGCGACACCAAGACCTGGACCCCGGCGGTCGCGGCGCTGCTCAACGGCGCGCTCGGCCATTCGCTCGATTTCGACGACACCCACGCCGATTCCTCGCTGCATCCGAGCGCACCCGTGGTGCCCGCCGCGTTCGCGGTCGGCGAGATGGTCCGCGCCTCCGGCCGGGACGTGCTGACCGCGATCGTCGCCGGCTATGAGGTGTGCTGCCGGCTCGGCAACGCGCTCGACCCGACCTCGCATTACGCCCGCGGCTTCCACCCGACCGCGACCGCCGGCACCTATGGCGCGGCCGCGGCGGCAGCCAAGCTGTTCGGCCTGTCGAAGGAGCAGATTGTGTCGGCTTTCGGCGTCTCCGGCAGCCAGGCCGCGGGCTCGCTGCAATTCCTGGTCAACGGCGCCTGGAACAAGCGCTACCAGGTCGGCGCCGCCGCGATGAACGGCGTGATCGCCGCGACCCTCGCGCGCAACGACTTCATCGGCTCGAGCGAGGCGGTCGAGGGCAAGCACGGCCTTCTGGTCGGCTATACCGATGACGCTCATCCGGACAAGGCGGTGGCGGACTTGGGCCACACCTACGAGACGCTGAAGATCGGCGTGAAGCCGTATCCGAGCTGCCGCTACACCCACGCCGCGATCGACGCGCTGATCGCGATGCGGCGCGAGCACAACCTGACGCCGGACCAGATCAGGAAGGTCGAGATCGGTCTGCACCGCAACGGCATCACGCTGACCGGCGACGCCGCTACCAAGCGCCACCCGACCTCGGTGGTCGGCGGCCAGTTCTCGATGTTCTTCACCGGCGCGATCGCGCTCGACCAGGGCCATTTCGGCTGGGACGACTACGACCGGCTGGGCGATGCGGCCATCGACGCGCTCGCCGACAAGTTCGACGTCGTGCAGGACGACCGGCTCGAGGTCGGCCGCACCCATCCGTTCGGCGCCCGCGTCTCCATCACGACAGATGACGGCACCCATGAGCGCCTCTATGCCGATCCCTCCGGCGAGCCGACCTCGTTCCCCGACGCAAAGGCGATGCAGCAGAAATTCCTGACGCTGGCCCGCCCGGTGCTCGACAAGCGCGCCGACCAGCTCGCCGACGCCATCCTGACGCTGGAGCGCTTCGATCGCGTGGAGAAGGCGACGCAGCTGGGAAGGCAGTAAGCAGGCCGTCGAGGCGCAGGCTGCACGCCACGCCCACAGCTGTCGTCCTGGCGAAAGCCAGGACCCATAACCACCGCATTTGATCATGAACGGGATCGTGGCCCCAGCGTCGCGCAACAAGTCTCATTTGGGGTAATGGGTCCCGGCCTTCGCCGGGACGACGACGGCGGGGATGCGTCGTAATTCAAGAAGTCAAACAGCGCGGTGTCATCGCCCGCGTGGCGAAATGGATTCCGGGCTCATGCTTCGCATGCCCTGGAATGACGGCGCGTCCTACTCCGCTCCGTCGATGATCACGAAATCCCCGTCTGAATATTTCTGCCGGATCGCCTTCGCGGCCTGATATTCCGGGCAGGTGTAGCATTCCATCGCAGTGGCGCGATCCCTGAATTCGATGACGAAGTTGCGCTGGCGCGTTGCGCCTTCCATCACCTCATAGGGGCCATTGCGCACGATGAAGTTGGCGCCGTATCTGACGAATACCGGCATCGCGGCGGCGAGATATTCGGGATAGCGGGCTTCATCGTGAACCGTGACGTGCACGATCCAGTAGGCTTTCGGCATGATGGTCTCCGGCTGACGCGTGCTTCAAGAAACTGTGGCGCACCTCCTCACGAGATGCGCCATCGCATCAGAAAATTCCGGAGGCCGAGATTCAATTCACGATCGCGCGGGTGTTGTGTGACGTACCGGTCAATTGCCGCCCGCGAGCCGTGGGCTTGCGGACGTCGCGGTGACGACGTCGCGAACCAGATCGAACACGCCGTCCGCCTCGGGCGGCATGTTCGGCGAGCGGCCGAGCCGGACGATGACGAGGTGCTGCGACGGCACGATAATCACATACTGCCCGATCGTGCCCTTGGCGAAGAAGGCATCGCGCGGCCAACCGTGCTCGACACGGTAGTGGGCGCCAAAGCTCTCGCCGAGATTGGTCCAGAAGCCCGCGCCATAGCCGACCCAGGCATTCGGCGTCGGCGATGCCGAGTATTTCACCCAGCCCTCGGGCAGGATACGCTTGCCGCCGGCCACGCCGTCATTGAGATAGAGCTGACCCAAGCGCGCCCAGTCGCGCGCACTCGCCATCATCGCGCCCGATCCTTCCGGCGTGCCCGCAGCATCGAACTGCATCACGACATTGCGCATGCCGAGCGGATCGAACAATTCGGCCCGCGCGAAGCGCATCACGTCGGCCGCATGCCCGCCGGCGGCGTTGCGGATCAGATGTGAGAGGATCAGGTAGTTGCCGTCGTGATAGTTCCAGACCCGGCCGGTCGCGCTCTCCAGCGGAGCGCTCTCGGCGAAGCCGGCCATATCCGATTCCATGTACTTCATGCGGTTGACCGGCTCGAGCACGGATGCCAGCGACGCCTGCAGCGAGCTGCCGAGCGCAAGCCCTGCGGTGTGGCGCAGCAGCTCGTCGACCGTGATCGCGTGGCGCGGATCGTCGGGATTCCGCCAGGCCGCGATCGGGACCGGCTGGTCGCGCGTCAGCCTGCCCTCGCGGACGAGGATTCCGATCAGGGCCGAGATCGCCGACTTGCTCATGGAGAAGCCGAGCAGCGGTGTGTCGATGCCGATGCCGTCGGCATAACGCTCGGCGACGATGCGACCGTCCTTCATCACGACGACAGCGCGGGTGTGGCGGAATGGCGCCTCCGCGGGCTCGGCAAAGGCGCGGTCGAGCGCAGCCGCAAGCTGCGGGGTCTGCGGCGGGACGAGCTCCGGACCCGCGATCTCGGGCAGCAGCGCGGCCTGTGGCTTCTCCGGCGGAAGCACGGTATCGCCCAGCGTCTCGCCATGGTCGAGCGTGCAGCCCATGCCCTCGCGATAGACCGCATGGCTGCGGCCAAGCCCGAACAGCGTCACGGTGACGTCCCTGCGGTCGAGGTCGACCTCGGTGTCCATCGCCCAGGTGATCAGGCCGGCCCCCGGCATCGCGTCAGTGGTCTCGGTCAGGTTTCGCCTGGGGTCGAGCCCGCTGACGAAGGTCTCCGAGCAGATCACGTTGGCAACAAAGCCGGTCGCGACCTCAGGCACATCGCGGGCGCGGGCGGCGGACAGCGCCAGCGCACCAAAGGCGGTGGTGGCGGCGAGAATAAGAAAGAGCTTTCGACGGGTCACGGGGTCTTCCGGCAATGCGCAATGGGCGCGTGGCTGGATCAGGCCGCAGGGGACGGGAGAGCGCTCGCCGGATTTGGAAATCGGGCTGGTCGAGGATTGGCGGCGACTGGTCGATTCTGGAATTCTACAGCGATTACAAGGGCCTGTAATCGCGACGCCTCTTACCTTCTCCCCTTGTGGGAGAAGGTGGCGCGGACGAAGTCCGCGACGGATGAGGGGGTCTCGATCCGCGGAGACAAACCCCTCACCCGGCTTCGATGCTACCGCATCGAATCCACCCTCTCCCACAAGGGGAGAGGGTGCAGCGGTATCCGCCGCAAGCAGGACATCTACACCGCACTCGCCTTCAGCTTCCGGTACTCCGTCGGCGTCACGCCGGTGGTCGCCTTGAAGGCGCGGTTGAAGGGGCCGAGCGACTGGAAGCCGGCGTCCATGGCGATGGTGATGACCGGGACTTCGGCTTGGGAGGGATCGGCGAGCGCCGCCTTGGCCTCCTCGATCCGGTGGTTGTTCAAGAAGACGTTGAAGTTGCGGTAGCCGAGCCGCTGGTTGATCAGCCGTCGGAGACGATATTCGGGGATTTTCAACCGGGTCGCCAGCGCGCCGATCGTGACGTTGTCATGGCGGTAGATCCGCTCGTCCGCCATCAGCCGCATCAGGGCATCGACCAGCTTGCGGTCGGCCGCCTCCTCGGCCGCGGCCGGCTTCGTCGGCACGACGGCCTCCGCCGGCACCGTGAACAGGTCGGCGCCGTCGACGCGCATCATCGCCCAGGTGATTGCGGCCACGATGGCGGTGAGCACGGCCGCGCTCACCAGGTTGGCCCATTCCACGGTCACGCGGCTGCCGGCATAGGCAATCTGAAGCAGCGCGTTCATTCCGCCATACAGCGCAGACGCGGCGACGATGAAGACGCGGACACGGCGGCGACGCTCGACCAGATCCGCCGACCACGATCCGATGGTTTGCGCCACCGCGAGCGCAACGAAGACGAGCGTGAGCGAATTGACCATGATGATCGCGATCTGCGCGTGACCGGCGGGTGCAATCCACATGCAACTGACGAAGCTGTAGGCCACGACCGCGGCCCAGATCAGGCCGTGCCACCAGCGCAGCTGAAACGCGTCATCGAACAGCGCGCGCGTGAACAGCCAAAACACCACGATATCGCCGGTCGAGAGCGCGATCAGTGGCGCATGCCAGTCCGAGACCGGCGGCCCGGCACCGATCGACGCGGTCACCGCGTGCGCGGCCGAACCGAGCGCGAAGGCGGCCGCAAGGCGCCCCGAAAGCGCCTTGCGAAAGTCAGTGAGCAGCAAGGCGGCAAGCACCAGCAGCAGCGCCACGCTGGCGCTGCGCAGGCAGAGTTCAAGTGCGGCCCAATGTGAAGCAGCCGACGTCATCGCCGAACAATCGTCGGTCGGACGTGGTTTTTCAAGATGGCTCGCGCTGCCAGCGCTGACGCGACGTCACCCAGATATCGACCACATCGCCCTCGAGCTTGCCCGGCCCCTCGTTCACGGCACCGAGTCGCCGCGCCACCGCCTGCGAGGCGACGTTGGCCGGATCGATGCAATGGATGATGCGGTCGACCGTGAAGTTCGCGAACACAAAGTCGATCGCGGCACGCGCCGCTTCCACCGCATAGCCCTTGCCGCGATGTTCTTTGGCGATACCCCAGCCGACCTCGAAGCCCGGCCATTCCGGCGGATGATACGGGCCGACGCGGCCGATGTAGCGGCTGGAGGATTTCTCCTCCACCGCGAACATGCCGAATCCGTGCAGCGCCCAATGACCCGAGATGACGGCGGCATTGCGCCAGCCCTTCAGCTCCGACGTGATCGGCTGGTGATCCGGCGTGATGAAGCGCGCCGTCTCGGGATCGGACAGCATTTTCGTGTTCTCAGCGACATCGGATGCGCGCCACGGCCGCAGGATGAGCCGCGCGGTCTCGATCACGGGACCGTCGACCTGCAGCAGTCTTGCGCCGGGCTTGATCAGAGAAACCATGACTGTCTCCGGTTTCCAAGTTTGGACTTGCTGCCATCGAGAGCAGGTGCAAGCCACAAGTAATTCGTCTTCCTGCGAAAGCAGGGACCCATAGCCACCGATGTGTGTGGCTAGCGAAAGCTGGGGCCCCAGCCTTCGCAAGACTAGCATCGGTGGTTATAGGCCCCGGCTCGCGCGGAGCCTGTCATCGGGCGGCGCTTCGCGCCGACCCGTTGGCTTGGCCGGGACGACGGATAGAGAGTATGATCACGGCAAAAGAGTATCATCGCTACACTACTGTAAGGAGTCCGACATGAGCTGGCAGCCCTCGACCGATCCCGAACTCGGCGATCCAAAGACCTGCGACGCGCTGGATCTGATCATCGTGCCGCGCACCCGCGATCTCGGCGACGGCTTTGCCGTGCGCCGCGCGCTGCCGCATGGCAAGCGGCAGATGGTCGGACCCTTCATCTTCTTCGACCATTTCGGGCCGGTGCAGTATCTCGCCGGCAAGGGCATGGACGTGCGGCCGCATCCGCATATCGGGCTCGCCACCGTCACCTACCTGTTCGACGGCAGCATCATGCACCGCGACAGCGAAGGCAACATCCAGGAGATCCAGCCCGGCGCGATGAATTTGATGACCGCGGGCCGCGGCATCGCGCATTCCGAGCGCACGCCCGACGTGCAGCGCCGCGACGGCCAGAAGATGCTGGGCCTGCAAAGCTGGATCGCGCTGCCTGCGGGCAAGGAGGAGATCGCGCCGTCGTTCCAGCACTATGGCGCGGGCGACCTGCCGATGATCTCCGAGCGCGACTTCACCGCGCGCATCATCGCGGGCTCCGCATTCGGCATCACCTCGCCGGTCAGCATGGTCTCGCCCTGGTTCTACACCGAGGTGACCGCGAAGGCCGGCACCTCGGTGCCGCTCGACCCCGACCATGAGGAGCGCGCGATCTATCTCGTCGACGGCGAGGTCGAGATCGCGGGCGACCGCCATGAAGGGCCGAGACTCCTGATCTTCCGGCCCGGCGACCGCATCACCGTCAAGACGCTGCGGCCGACCCGCATGATGTTCCTCGGCGGCGACGCCCTGGAGGGGCCGCGCCACATCTGGTGGAATTTCGTCTCGTCCTCCAAGGAGCGGATCGAGCAGGCCAAACAGGACTGGAAAACCGGCCGTTTCGCGCAGGTTCCGCACGAACACGAGTTCATTCCGCTGCCGGAGTGAGCTAATTCCTGTGATAACCTCGAACGCCCGCACGGCCGTGTGCGGGCGCTCGTCTTTGAAGGCCACCTAGAGAGATCACGCCATGACCGCGATGCTATCCAGCGATTTGCCCCTGCCCCGGATCGGCCGCGGCAAGGTGCGCGATATCTACGCCGTCGGCGACGATCGCGTGTTGCTGCTGACCACCGATCGCATCTCGGCATTCGACGTGGTAATGGCGGAAACCATTCCGATGAAGGGCGCGGTGCTGACCCAGATCAGCGCCTGGTGGTTCCGGCAGCTCGAGGGCACCGTGCCGCATCACATGATCAGTGCCGATGCCGACGAGATCATCCGCGCCGTGCCTGAACTGAAGGACCATCGCGCCGACATCCTCGGCCGCGCGATGCTGTGCAAGCGCACCACCGTGTTCCCGATCGAATGCGTGATCCGCGGCTACATCTCCGGCTCGGCGTGGAAGGAATATGCAGCCGATGGCACGCTTGCCGGCGAGAAGCTGCCGGCCGGCCTGGTCGAGAGCCAGAAGCTCGAACCCGCGATCTTCAGCCCGGCGACCAAGGCCGAGGCCGGCCATGACGAGAACATCACGGTTAAGCGGGTGTGCGAGATCGTCGGTGCCGACGTCGCCGCGACGCTGGAGAAGATGGCGCGCGACGTCTACGGCTATGGCAAGCAGACCAGCCGTGCCCGCGGCATCATCATCGCCGACACCAAGTTCGAGTTCGGCCGCGACAAGGACGGCCGCATCATCCTGATCGACGAGGTGATGACGCCGGATTCGTCGCGGTTCTGGGCGGTCGATGCCTACAAGCCCGGCCAGTCGCAGCCGAGCTTCGACAAGCAGCCACTGCGCGACTATCTCGACGTCGAGCGCCGCGCCGGTCGCTGGAACGGCGACGCGCCGGCCCCGCCGCTGCCGGCCAGCGTGGTGGATGCGACGAGCAAGCGGTATCTGGAAGCGTATCGCCGCGTGACGGGAAGCGAGCTGAAGGTTTAGCTGCACCGTCGGCGCGTTCGCTCTTTCACCGTCACCCTGAGGAGGCCGCAACGCGGCCGTCTCGGAGGGTCGACGGCCCGGCTGGTGGCCGTCCATCCTTCGAGGCTCGCTCCGCTCGCACCTCAGGATGACGGGGAATGAGCGGTGCACGCTTCGCTTTGCCCACCCTGCGGAATTGCGCTGTCTGTCGTGGGATTGCACCGAACTCACCTCTGAGCCACTCTCCGGCACAACAAGAACAGCCCTGGGAGCGCCCCATGTCCGATGCCGATACCGTGCTCGTCGAGCGCGACGGTCCTGTCACCATCATCTCGATCAACCGTCCGCACAACCGCAACGCCGTCGATGGCGCCACCGCGCGCAAGCTGTATGACGCGTTTCTCGCCTTCGATGCGGATGCGAGCGCATCGGTCGCGGTGTTCACCGGCACCGGCGGCTATTTCTGCGCCGGCGCCGATCTGAAGGCGGTGGCGGCGGGCGATCCCGAGAAGAAGCGCGAGGTCGGCGGCCACAACACGATCGCGCCGATGGGACCGAGCCGGCTGCGGCTTTCGAAGCCGGTGGTCGCCGCGATCGAAGGCTTTGCGGTCGCCGGCGGCATGGAGCTCGCGCTGTGGGCCGACATGCGCGTCGTGGCCGAGGACGCAACCTTCGGCGTGTTCTGCCGCCGCTTCGGCGTGCCGCTGATCGATCTCGGCACCATCCGCCTGCCGCGACTGATCGGCCATTCGCAGGCCATCGACATGATCCTGACCGGACGCCCGGTTGCCGGGCCCGAAGCCCACCGCATGGGACTCGCGAACCGATTGGTGCCGAAGGGCGAGGCCCGCGCCCACGCCATTGCGCTCGCCAAGGACATCGCGAAATTCCCGCAGAAATGCATGCGCGCCGACCGGCTGTCGGCGCTGCGGCAGTGGGACCTCGACGAGGAAGAGGCGATCAGGAACGAGATGCGCGGCGGGCTCGACGTGATAGCGTCAGGCGAAACGCTGTCGGGCGCGGCGCGCTTTGCCTCCGGCGTCGGCCGTCACGGCGCCTTCGGCAGTGAGAGCGGCCACGGCTGAAGATTACGTCTCGCTAGCCTTCTCCTTTTCCTGAAAGGGGGAAGGTCGGGATGGGGTGAGCCGCAGGCGATGCCGTATGCGGAGAGAGCTGATCCCCACCCGCTTGCTCTGACGAGCAAAGCGACCTCCCCTTTTCAGGGGAAGGTAATGCGGAGAGACTCCGGATTTCGCTTCGCTTCATTCGGGCTACGAAGGCGAGAACTACAGCGACCCGCGGCTTTGGCTCGCCGCAAGCTGACCCATCAGCGCCTTGTCGTCATAGCGCGCGAGCGAAAGGCTGCGGGCGAAGACTGGCACGGGCGCGCCGACCACAGCGCGGGCGCAGAGGTCGCCGGTGGCGCGGGCGCCCATCGTGCCGTAGCCCGACAGCGCGGTGGCGAGGAACACGCTTGGCGTCTTCGCCGCCCCGATCAGTGGCCAATTCTCTCGTCATCGGATAGTAGCCGCCGTAATGCACGCGGTCGCGCGGCAGCGCGCCGAGATAGTGCGCGAGCTTTGGCTGCAGCCGGCTCGCCGCGCGCAGCACGACTTCGGGGAAATAGGGATTCAGTTCCGGCTCGCGAACCGGCTCGGTGATCTGTTCCGCGTTGAACGCCCAGCCGAGCTTGATCCACTCGCCGTGATCGCCGCCGTCGGGCCGGCAATGGATGCTGCCCGGCAAGCCCCCCACCCCAACCGTCTCCCCGCAAGAACGGGGAGAGGGTGCGCAGCGGCAGTTGCCGTCACGATACGGCCTAATCTCGCTACACTCTCAAAGGTAATGACGGCGATCAGACGCCGGCCATCATCACGTATTTGATCTCGACATATTCATCCATGCCGTGGCGCGAGCCTTCGCGGCCGAGGCCCGATTCCTTGACGCCGCCGAACGGCGCCACTTCGGTCGTGATCAGGCCGGAGTTGACGCCGACCATGCCCGACTCCAGCGCCTCGGCGACGCGCCAGACGCGGCCGATGTCGCGCGAATAGAAGTAGGAGGCGAGGCCGAACGGCGAGGCGTTGCACATCGCGATCACGTCGGCCTCGTCCTTGAAACGGATAACCGGCGCGAGCGGGCCAAAGGTCTCTTCGTGCGAGACCAGCGCGTCCGGCCGCACATCCGACAGCACCGTCGGCTCGAAGAAGCTGCGGCCGAGCGACGAGCGCTTGCCGCCGGTCACGATCTTGGCGCCGCCCTTCACCGCATCGGCAATGTGCCGTTCGACCTTCTCGATCGCTTCCATGTTGATCAGCGGCCCCTGCGTCACGCCCTGCTCCGTGCCGTCGCCGATCTTCATCTCCGCGACCTTCTTCGACAGCTTCGAGACGAACGCGTCGTAGACCTTGTCCTGGGCATAGAGACGGTTGGCGCAGACGCAGGTCTGGCCCATGTTGCGATACTTCGAGACGATGGCGCCTTCGACGGCGGCATCGATATCGGCGTCGTCGAACACCACGAACGGCGCGTTGCCGCCGAGCTCGAGGCCGAGCTTCTTCACGCCGACCGACGCCTGCCGGTACAGGATCTTGCCGACCTCGGTCGAGCCGGTGAAGCCGACGAAGCGCACCGCCGGATGCTCGCACAGCACCTCGCCGATCGGCGGCGCATCACCGGTGATGATGTTGAACACGCCCTTCGGCACGCCGGCCTTCTCGGCCAGCGCAACGAGCGCGAGCGCGGACAGCGGCGTCTCGTTGGCGGGCTTCAGCACCACGGTGCAACCGGCCGCCAGCGCCGGCGAGACTTTGCGGGTGATCATCGAGTTCGGGAAATTCCATGGGGTGATGGCGCCGCAGACACCGATCGGCTGCCGGATCGCGAGCAGACGCGCGTCCGGACGCTGGGTCGGGATCGTCTCGCCATAGACGCGACGCGCCTCTTCCGCGAAGAATTCGACATAGGCGGCGCCGATATCGACCTCGCCGAGCGCTTCCGCCAGCGGCTTGCCCTGCTCGGAGGTCAGGATCAGCGCAAGGTCCTCGCGGTTGGCGATGATCAGATCAAACCACTTGCGCAGGATGTTGGAGCGCTGTTTCGCGGTCAGCTTGGCCCAGGCCGGAAACGCGCGCTCGGCGGCCTCGACGGCCTTGGTCGCGTCATCGGCGCTCAGCTGCGGGATCTTGATCAGCTCGACGCCGGTCGCCGGATTGTTGACGGCGAATTCTGACGTGCCGACCCAGGCGCCGTCGATGTAGCAGCGGTCGCGCAGCAGCGAGGGGTCCTTCAGGCGGCTCTTCAGGGAGGATGCTGCGGATTGGGTGGCGCGTGCGGCGACGGGCGGGGTCATGGCGTTACTCCTGTCATTTCTGGAATTTCTTGGGGGTGTTCACCGCCTATATAAGCGGAAAGCCGCTGCGATGCACCGGCGCCGGGCGCGACCCTGCTTGGACGCAAACGCGGCGCGATTGTTGGAGGGTTGTCATTCCGGGGCGGCTCTAAGAGCCGAACCCGGAATCTCGAGATTCTCGGTGCGCAGTTGCGCACCTGAGGGTTCGATGCTGCGCATCGCCCCGGAATGACGGCTCTGATCAGACCGCGCCGCCGGACATATAGGTTTCACGACGCCCGATCATGCGCTCGGCCGCGGCCTTGGCGTCCGCCTTGGTCGAGGTCGCGCAGGTCCGGTATTCGAGGTCGGCCTGCGCCCGCGCATCGCGGCGGCCGAACCAGGATTTGGCGCCGGTCTGCAGCAGCGCCAGCGCCCGCGCGACATTCTCGACGGCCTCGAAGGAGTGCAGTGCGCCGGTACCTGCGTAGCGGACTTCGTAGAGACCTGGGCTGATCGGCGCTTCGATATTCTCGCCGCGGCCCGGCCGCGGATAGCGCTTCCATTCACTCCATGTCGAAATCATTGCTGCGCCCCCGCAAGGCGGGAAATGACGAATCTTTTCGTCAAATCCGGTCCAATCCGCCGCACCGTTTGTGCAGCGATCTGAATGCGTTAATGCAAATAATCAGGTACGAAAATCATTCCTTGATCACGTTACCGTGGCCACCCGCGAAGGTCACCGGGACTTGCTCGAAGTCCCCTGCAAAATCTGCGCGCGTGGTGAACGCCTCCCGACCAAGGCCGTTCCTGGCGGCCGGCCTTCACGACATCGCGACGTCGTCGTATCGCGCCCGCCTTGCGGGAGCGGAAAAGCGGGAGGATGATCCGCCCACTTCAAAACAATAAACCCCACCGGAGGAAGCCCCCAATGCAGAGCAAGGCTCAGATCGATCAGGTATTGCGCCAGAAGAGCGAGGCAAAGGAAATTCCCGGCGTGGTCGCCATCGCGGCCACCGGCAAGGACGTGATCTACGAAGGCGCGTTCGGCAAGCGCGACCTCTCCAAGAGCGATCCCATGACGGCAGACAGCGTGTTCTGGATCGCCTCGATGACCAAGGCGGTGACCTCGGCGGGCGCGATGCAGCTCGTTCGAGCAGGGCAAGCTCTCGCTCGATGAGCCGATCGGCAAGCTGTTGCCCGATCTCGCCGCGGTGCAGGTGCTCGACGGCTTCGACGCCAAGGGCGAACCGCAGCTGCGGCCGGCGAAAAAGCCGATCACGCTGCGCCAGCTCATGACCCACACCGCCGGCTTCGCCTACGACATGTGGGACGGCAACCTCGGCAAATATCTGGAAAAGACCGGCACGCCCGGCATCATCACCTGCCTGAATGCCGCGCTGAAGACGCCGATTATGACCGATCCCGGCACGCGCTGGGAATACGGCACCAATATCGACTTTGTCGGCAAGGCAGTGGAGGCCGCATCCGGCAAGAAGCTCGATGCCTATCTGCGCGACAATATGTTCGCGCCGCTCGGCATGAGCGACACCGCCTTCAAGATCTCCGACGACATGCGCAAGCGGCTGGTCGGCATGCATGCCCGCGGCGAGGACGGCACGCTGGCGGCAATCCCGTTCGAGCTCGAGCAGAATCCTGAATTTCACATGGGTGGCGGCGGCCTGTATTCGACCGCGGCCGACTACATCAAGTTCTGCCAGATGATCCTCAACAAGGGCAAAGGCAACCGCAATCAGGTGCTGAAGGCCGAGACGGTCGCGACCATGGGGCAGAATCACATCGGCGAGCTCACCGTCGGCAAGATGACGACGGCCTTGCCGATGTACACCAACGATGTCGATCTCTATCCCGACATCGTCAAGAAATGGGGCTTGAGCTTCCTCATCAACACCGCCAAGACGCCGGAAGGCCGCAGCGCCGGCAGCCTCGCCTGGGCGGGCCTTGCCAACACCTATTACTGGATCGATCCGTCGCGCGACGTCTGCGGCGTGATCCTGACCCAGCTGTTGCCGTTCGCCGACAAGCACAGCCTGGAAGCCTTCGCAGGCTTCGAGAAGGGCATCTATGCCGGGCTCGACGCCGGCAGCGGGCAAAGGGCGGCGTAAGGCTCGATGAGATAAGTCGTACCAGCCGTGACGGGACTCCTCTCCCTCTCTCCATTCTTACGGGGAGAGGGTTGGGGTGAGGGGCTGCTTCCGCACAGACGGTCGCAATTGGACTCGCAGAGACTCCCCCTCACCCGGATCGCATCTTCGATGCGATCCGACCTCTCCCCGCACGCGGGGCGAGGTGAAGCGGAACCCGTCGCCGCTACAATCGAAAACCATACCCGCCATAGGTCGGGCCTGTCCCATCGGCGCCAAACGACTAAGATCGCGCAAAAAGCGTGACGACACGAACACGACCACGAGGAGGACGAGCTTGGCACCCACACCCAAGGGAGACAGCAAGGCCGACAGCTATGTCTGCGGCATTTCCGATACGCCGCTGCTCGGTGAAACCATCGGCCGCAGCCTCGACCGCGCACGGGCGCGCTGGGGCGAGCGCGAGGCGCTGGTCTCGCCCAGCCACAATGTGCGCTGGACCTGGACCGAATTCGCCTGTCACGTCGAGGCGCTGGCGGCGGGCTTCATCGCGCTCGGGCTGCAACGCGGCGAGCGGATCGGCATCTGGTCGCTGAACCGCCCGGAATGGACGCTGACGCAATTCGCCGCCGCGAAAGCCGGACTGATCCTCGTCACCATCAATCCGGCCTATCGCCTCAGCGAGCTGGAATTCGCGCTCGGCAAGGTCGGCTGCGCCGCGATCGTGACGGCGACCGCATTCAAGACCTCGGCCTATATGGAGATGCTGAACACGCTGCTGCCCGAGCTCGCAAGCTCGGAGCCCGGTCACTTGCGGTCGGCGCGGCTGCCGCAGCTGCGCGCCGTCATCCAGATCGGCGGGCCGGCTGCACCAGGCACCATTCCATTCGACCAGGTATCGCAGATGAGCGGGGCGCGTCATCGCGAGCAGCTCGCAGCGCTCGGCGAGAGCCTGCAATTCGACGATCCCGTCAACATCCAGTTCACCAGCGGCACCACCGGCTCGCCCAAGGGCGTGACGCTGACCCATCACAACATCCTCAACAACGGCTACTTCACCGGCCGCGCCATGCGCCTGACCGAGCAGGACCGCATCTGCATTCCGGTGCCGCTCTATCACTGCTTCGGCATGGTGATGGGCAACCTCGCCTCGGTCACGCTCGGCACCACCATGATCTATCCCGGCGAAGGTTTCGATCCGCTGGCGACGCTGACCACCGTCGCGCAGGAGAGATGCACGACGCTGTACGGCGTGCCGACCATGTTCATCGCCGAGCTCGACCATCCGGAGTTTTCGCGCTTCGACTTGTCGTCGCTGCGCACCGGCATCATGGCCGGCGCGCCCTGCCCGATCGAGGTGATGAAGCGCGTCAACACCGAGATGAACATGCGCGAGGTGACCATCGCCTACGGCATGACCGAGACGAGCCCGGTTAGTTTCCAGAGCGCGACCGACGATCCGCTGGAACGCCGCGTCTCGACCGTCGGACGCATCCATCCGCATGTCGAGGTCAAGGTGATCGATCTCGACGGCAAGGTGGTGCCACGCGGCGAACGCGGCGAGCTCTGCACCCGCGGCTACAGCATCATGCTCGGCTATCGGGACGAGAAGGAAAAGACCTCAGACGTGCTTGATGCCAATGGCTGGATGCACACCGGCGACCTCGCCGTGATCGACGACGAGGGCTATTGCAACATCGTCGGCCGCATCAAGGACATGGTGATCCGCGGCGGCGAAAACCTGTATCCGCGCGAGATCGAGGAATTCCTCTACCGCCATCCGAAGATCCAGGACGTGCAGATCTTCGGCGTCGCCGACGAGCGCTATGGCGAGGAGCTGTGCGCCTGGGTCAGGATCAGGCAGGGTGAAACGCTCACCGCCGACGAGGTCCGCGCCTTCTGCCATGGCCAGATCGCCCACAACAAGATCCCTCGCTATGTCGAGTTCGTCGAGGAATTCCCGATGACGGTGACGGGGAAAATCCAGAAGTTCGTGATGCGCGACGCGGTGGAGCAGCGGCTCGGGCTCAAGGCGGCGAAGACGGCGTGATCTCTCTTCTCCCTCGCCCCGCTCTTGCGGGGAGAGGGTCGGGGTGAGGGGCCGCCTCCGCAAACTGGATGAAGATGAGTACGCGGAGACTCCCCCTCACCCGGATCGCATCTTGCGATGCGATCCGGCCTCTCCCCGCAGGCGGGGCGAGGCGAGAAAGAGCGGCGCCCTTAAACCAGCAGCCCCTGCTGCTTCGCCAGATCCTGCAGCGATACCAGCGGCCGGGCGCCGATGTGCTGGATCACTTCGGCCGCGGCGAGCGCGCCGAGCCGGCCGGCATTCTCATGGCCGACATTGCGCACGAGACCGACCAGGAAGCCGGCGGCGAACAGATCGCCGGCGCCGGTGGTGTCGACCAGCCTGTCGATCGGAGAGGCCGGCGCCGAAACAACGCTTTCGCCTGATATCACGACGCAGCCCTTCTCGCTGCGGGTGACGACGCCGAGTTTGGTATCCTTGCCGAATTGCTTCAGCGCGGTGTCGAAATCCGAGGTCTGGTACAGCGAGTGCAGTTCGGACTCGTTGGCGAACACGAGGTCCACGATGCCCTTGCGCATCAGGTCGAGGAATTCGTCGCGATAGCGATCGACGCAGAACGAATCCGACAACGTCAGCGCCACCCGGCGGCCTGCGCCATGCGCGATATCAGCCGCCTTCACGAAAGCGTCCTTGGCGTTCTTCGGATCCCAGAGATAGCCCTCGAGATAGATGATGCTGGCGGCCGCGATCTGGTTTGGATCGATATCGTCGGGGGTCAGATCCTGCGCGGCCCCGAGATAGGTGTTCATGGTGCGCTCGCCGTCCGGCGTCACCAGGATGTAGGAGCAGCCGGTGGCCGGTCCGGTCCTGGCCGGCGCGGTGTCGAACGCCACGCCGGCGGCGCGGATATCGTGGACGTAAAGCTTGCCGATCTGGTCGTCCTTGACCTTGCCGACATAGGCGGCGCGGGCACCGAGACTGCCGACGCCGACGATGGTGTTGGCAGCTGAGCCGCCCGACATTTCCGTCGCCACGCCCATGTCGCCGTAGATCGCGGTGGCGCGCGCCTCGTCGATCAGCTGCATCGAGCCTTTGGTCATGCCGTGACGGGCAAGGAACCCCTCGTCGGTCTGCACCAGCACGTCGAAGATCGCGTTGCCGATCCCAAGAACGTCGTATTTTGCGTCAGCCATAGACCTGCCCTGTGTTAACGCCACCCAACAAGAGTGGCGGCCTATCACGTTACGCCTCGGGGCAGCAAGGGAAGCGGCTGCTGCTAGTTCCGTCATCCCCTCGCCAGTAACCCGTCATCCCCGCGCAAAGGCTTCGCCTTTGTCGCTGGAGGTGCGAGCCTCTTCGGCGAGCCTCGAAGGATGGACGGCCCGACTGCGGCCGATTCATCCTTCGAGGCTCGCTTCGCTCGCACCTCAGGATGACGGGGCTGGCAGAGTGATGCTGGCGGCAACGTGGGTGGCTGCTATACAGACCCCATGTTCCGCTCCTTCCTCACGGTCTCCTCGGGAACGCTGGCCTCGCGACTGCTCGGCTTCGTGCGCGATTCCGTGATCGCGGCGCTGCTGGGCGCGGGGCCGGTGGCAGATGCCTTCCTGGCGGCATTCCAGCTTGTGAACGTTGTGCGACGGCTGTTGTCCGAGGGCGGACTGAATGCCGCCCTGGTACCGGCCTGGCTGAAGGCGCGCGATGCCGGCGGCTTGGAGGCGGCAACCGCCTTTGCCGGCCGCGTGCTCGGCACCGTCAGCGCCGCGGTGATCGCATCCGCGCTCGTCATCGGCCTGCTGATGCCGCTGGTGATCGCGGCGATCGCGCCGGGTTTTGTCGGCCGCGACACGCTGCAATTCGCCGTCGACGACGCGAGGCTGATGCTGCCCTATCTCGCCTTCGCCGGCCCGGTCACCGTGATGATGGCACTGCTCAGCGCGCAGGGGCGCTTCGCGCTGACCGCGTTCTCGCCGCTGTTGTTCAACATCGCGTTGATATCGGTGATGGCCGTGCTGCTGGTGCGGCAGCAGGAGCCGGCGCAGGCCGCGATTGTCATGGCGGCAACGATCGGCGTCGCCGGCTTCCTGCAACTGTCGATGCTGGTGCTGCGCGGCGCAAGGCTCGCCTCGCCGCTCCGCGTGTCCTTCGATCCTGACATGCGCGGCTTTCTCGGCCGCGCGGTCCCCGGCATGGTCGCGAGCAGCGCGCCGCAATGGCTGATGGTCGCAGGCGCGGTGATCGCATCGACCTCGCCGTCGGCGGTGTCCTGGCTCTATTTCGCCAACCGCCTGCTCGAGCTGCCGCTCGGCATTGTCGGCGTCGCCATGGGCACGGTGCTGATCCCGGAGATGACGCGCGCCGTGCGCAGCGGCGAATCCAGCGCGATCGCGCATGCGGAATCGCGTGCCCTCGAGCTCGCGGTCGGGCTGGCGCTGCCGGCGACGCTCGGCCTGATGGTGCTGAGCGAGCCGATCGTGCGGATGCTGTTCGAGCACGGCGCGTTCACCGCCCAGGATAGCGCGGCAACCGCGCAAGCCTTGATCTGGCTGACGCTGGCCTTGCCGGCGCATGTGCTGGTGAAGGCGCTGTCGCCGGCGTTCTTCGCGCGCGAGGACACGCTGACGCCGCTGCTCGCGACGCTGAAGGCTATCGTGGTGACGATCGCGGCGGCCTTCCTGTTCGGTCATATCTTCGGCGCGAGCGGAATTGCCGCAGGCATCGCGCTCGGCGCCTGGAGCAACGCACTGGCACTGATCCGCAAGGGGGCCGCCACCTTCGGCTTCTCGATCGATGCCGATGCGCGCCGCCGGCTGCCGCGCATCCTGGCCGCGGCGCTCGCGATGGGCGCCCTGCTTTGGCTCGCGGAGGGCGGGCTGCCGTCGGCCGGTAGCCACGGTTTCGTGCAGGCAGCCTCGCTGCTCGTGCTGATCGCGGCAGGTATTGCCGGTTACGGGCTCCTCTTGCAGCTTTTCGGTGTCACCGGCTGGCGCGAGGCGGTTAACGCCGTCAGGCAAAGGCGCCCCGCCTGACTTGCGCGCGCGGAGCTTAAGTGGCAAACGACGCGGCAAAACTAGCCATTTCCGGGAATTTAGACCATGGCGTTCGTTGAACGGGTTTTCTCAGGCGTCCAGCCGACGGGCAATCTGCACCTCGGCAACTACCTCGGCGCCATCGTCAACTTCGTGAAGATGCAGCAGACCCACAACTGCATCTATTGCGTCGTCGACATGCATGCGATCACGCAGGGCGTTCGAGGTCTGGGGCGGCCCGGCCGAGCTCGCCCGCAACACCCGCGAGGTCACCGCGGCCTTCATCGCCGCCGGCATCGATGCCAAGAAGCACATCGTGTTCAACCAGAGCCAGATCGCCGGCCATGCCGAGCTGACCTGGATTTTCAACTGCGTCGCGCGGATCGGCTGGCTGAATCGCATGACGCAGTTCAAGGAGAAGGCAGGCAAGGACCGCGAGAACGCCTCGGTCGGCCTCTACGACTATCCGGTGCTGATGGCCGCCGACATCCTGCTCTACCGCGCCACCCATGTGCCGGTCGGCGAGGACCAGAAGCAGCATCTGGAGCTGTCCCGCGACATCGCGCAGAAGTTCAACAACGATTTCGCTGATTCAATTCGTGGTCATGGTTTCGCCGACGGCCTTTTCTTCCCGCAGCCCGAGCCGCTGATCACGGGGCCGGCGACGCGGGTGATGAGCCTGCGCGACGGCACCAAGAAGATGTCGAAGTCGGATGCGTCGGACAATTCGCGCATCAACCTCACCGACGACGCCGACACCATCGCGCAGAAGATCCGCAAGGCGAAGACCGATCCGGAGCCGCTGCCGTCGGAGGAGAAGGGTCTCGAAACGCGTCCGGAGGCCGACAACCTGGTCGGCATCTACGCGGCGCTGGCCGGCATCTCCAAGCAGGAGGTGCTGACGCAGTTCGGCGGCGGTCAGTTCTCCAGCTTCAAGAACGCGCTGGTCGAGGTTTGCGTCGCGAAACTGGCGCCGATCGCCTCCGAGATGAAGAAGCTGGTCGCCGATCCCGGCCATGTCGACGCGGTCCTCGCCGACGGCGCCAACCGCGCCCGCGGCATCGCCGACGAGACCATGCGCATGACCAAGGACATCGTCGGCTTCATCCGCCCGCGCTGACGCGCAAAGCAGGAACTGCGCGCTCCCTCTCCCAAACGGCGAGGGAGTATGGCACCATGGGTTGGTTTGGTTCAGCACCGGGACATGCATGACCACCCAGCGACGAAGCTACGAGACAGGTCACAAGCCGAAGTGCCTCGTCATCGTTGACGACACGGCGGAATGGGACCGCGCGGTCTATTACGCCAGCCGATGGGCGATCCGGGTCGGCGGCGGCGTCGTGATGCTGCGGGTGATCGAGACCGAGGACCAGAACCAGCAATGGCTCGGGGTCGCCGACATCATGCGCGCGGAGGCCGAGGAGGCCGCCAACGAGGCGCTCGACCGCGCCGCCGGCCGCGCCAACGGCATCGCCGCGATCACCCCGGAGCGGGTGATTCGCGAGGGCGAGCCGATCGAACAGATCCTCGACGTGATCGACAAGGACGTCGATATCGCAGCGCTGGTGCTGGCGGCCAATCCGGGCGCCGAGGGGCCCGGGCCGATCATCACCACCATGGCCAAGACCATGGGGGCATTCCCGATCCCGGTAACCATCGTGCCGGGCGGCCTGACCGACGCCGAGATCGACGCCCTGTCCTAAGCGCTATCCGGCCCGAAAACCGCTCCAGAGCATGGGTGCAGGCCTGGAACCGCGGTTTTGCGGCTTGATCGCGGGCTTTTTAGTTGCCATCTGACTCCTTGATTTGACGCGTTTTCTTCGCGAACCGGTGTCACTTCGCTCGAAAACGCTATAATGGAACCCAACGCGCCGGCCTTGAACCGGCGACGCCGGAGACAGCAAATGTTCATTCAGACCGAAGCCACGCCCAATCCCGCCACGCTGAAATTCATCCCGGGCCGCATGGTGCTCGACAGCGGGACCATGGAATTCTCCTCGCCCGAGTCCGCTGCGCGCTCGCCACTCGCCGAACGGCTGTTCGCCGTATCCGGCGTCACCGGTGTGTTCTACGGCGCCGACTTCGTCACCGTGACCAAAGCGGACGGCGACTGGCAGCACCTCAAGCCCGCGATCCTCGGCGCGATCATGGAGCACTACATGTCCGGCGCGCCGCTGCTCGCCGACGGCACTGCGGCCAGCGACGACGCGCGCGACGAGGAAGGCGAGTTCTTCGACGAGGCAGACGCCGAGACGGTCGAGCAGATCAAGGACCTGATCGAGACCCGCGTGCGGCCCGCGGTCGCCAATGACGGCGGCGACATCACCTTCCGCGGCTTCAAGGACGGCATCGTCTATCTCAACATGAAGGGCTCCTGCGCCGGCTGCCCGTCATCGACCGCAACCCTGCAACACGGCATCCAGAACCTGCTCCGGCACTTCGTGCCCGACGTGCAGGAAGTCCGGCCGATGTGATGGAGCGGCGAATGGCGAGTGGCGAATCGCGAATAGCATTCTCCGCAAGACCCCTATTCGCCATTCCCTATTCGCTATTCGCCCTCCCATGATGATTCTCGCCATCGATACCGCGCTCGACGCCTGCTCCGCGGCGGTGCTCGACACCACCTCCGGCAATACAATCGCCATCGAATCGCAGGCGATGCAGCGCGGCCATGCCGAGGCGCTGATGCCGCTGATCGCGCGGGTGATGAAAGAGAGCGGCATCGGCTTTGCCGGGCTCGACCGCATCGCCGTCACCACCGGCCCCGGCAGTTTCACGGGCCTGCGCGTCGGCCTCTCGGCGGCGCGCGGCCTGGCGCTGGCCGCAGAAAAGCCGGTGGTCGGACTTTCGACGCTCGCCGCCTACGCTGCGCCTGTCGTCGCCGAGAATGGCGCGGCTGCGATCCTGTCGGCGATCGATGCGCGGCATGATCACGTCGATTTCCAGCTGGTCGGCG
This sequence comes from Bradyrhizobium sp. BR 1433, assembly GCF_051547665.1. Lineage (NCBI taxonomy): Bacteria > Pseudomonadati > Pseudomonadota > Alphaproteobacteria > Hyphomicrobiales > Nitrobacteraceae > Bradyrhizobium > Bradyrhizobium sp. BR 1433. Next base: position 5,228,897 of record NZ_JBPUGG010000001.1, on the reverse strand, counting down.
GCGACGGCAGTCCGATCATCAAGCCGAAGGTGGCGCCGATCGCGGAAGCGCTCGAGGCCTCCCAACACGGCGCGCTGCATCTGGTCGGCAAAGCCGCCAATATCCTCGCCGAGCGCTGGCCCGCCGACGCCGCACCGCCGGTCAAGGTCGACCGGCAGCCCGCGCCCGATATCACCTGGGTCGCCTGGATCGGCGCGGCCGTGGATCCTGAAACCGCGCCGCCGCGGCCGTTCGATCCGCGCGCGCCCGACGCCAAGCCGCCGAAGGACCGGCTCGAAATCAGCACGCCGCGATCGACATGATCGGCTGGCTGTCACGATGGTGGGGCGGCGGTCCGCCCGCGGTCGAGCCCGCATCGCTGCGCGACGCGGCGCGACTCGCGCAATTGCACGGCGCGTCGTTTCATCGCGGCTGGGGCGAGGGCGAATTCGAGGCGATGCTGACCGAGCGCAACACGCTGGTGCACCGGCTGCGGCAGGGACGCAAGGTGATCGGCTTTGCCGTCTCACGGATGGCAGCGGACGAAGCCGAAATTCTGTCGATTGCGATCGATTCCAGTCAGCGCGGCCGCGGCCTGTCGCGCGACCTGCTGCTGACCCATCTCGGCCATCTTGCCGGCCGCGGCATCCGCACCATCTTCCTCGAGGTGGAAGAGAACAATCAGCCGGCGCGACGGCTCTACGAAAAGGCCGGATTCGGCGTGATCGGCCGCCGCGAACGCTACTACAAGCAGCCCGGCGGGGAACATTTGAACGCGCTTCTGATGCGGCGCGACTTGTCGTAACATCGGCGCGATGGCAGAACAGCGCCCTGCTCTGCCATCCAAGGCTCAAGGACTGGCCAAGGACCTGCCAAGGACCCATGACGACGGTGAAAATCACGCCTGCGCAGAAGAATACCGGCATCGAGGCGCGCTGCGCCGCGACCGGCATGCGCATGACCGAACAGCGCCGCGTGATCGCACGCGTGCTGGCGGAGGCCATGGATCACCCTGACGTCGAGGAGCTCTACCGCCGCTGCGTCGCGGTCGACGACAAGATCTCGATCTCGACCGTCTATCGCACCGTCAAGCTGTTCGAGGATGCCGGCATCATCGAGCGCCACGACTTCCGCGAGGGCCGCGCGCGCTACGAGCAGATGCCCGAGAGCCATCACGACCACCTGATCAATCTGCGCGACGGCAAGGTGATCGAGTTCACCTCCGAAGAGATCGAGAAGCTGCAGGCCGAGATCGCGCGCAAGCTCGGCTACAAGCTGGTCGATCACCGTCTCGAGCTGTATTGCGTCCCGCTCGACGAAGACAGCAAGTCGTAAGCCGGGTGAGTTTCGACCTCGTCATCTTCGATTGCGACGGCGTGCTGGTCGACAGCGAGGTGATCTCCTGTCGCGCGCATGCGGAGACGCTGACGCGGCACGGCTTTCCGATCACACCCGACGGCGTGCTGAAGCGCTTCCTCGGCGTGTCCGACCGCGAGGCGCGGCGGATCGTCGAGAGCGAGATCGGCCGCGCGCTGCCCGAGACCTTCGAGGCCGAGGTCAAGCACGCGACGCTGAGCTTCTATGCCGACGATCTCAGCGCGATCGCGCATGTCGGCGAGGCGATCGCCGCGCTCGGCTTACCGAAATGCGTGGCGTCGAGCGGCACACCGGAAAAGATCCATCACGGCTTGACCTGCGCCGGGCTCTACGACCAGCTCGCGCCGCATATTTTCTCCGCCACCCAGGTCAAGCGCGGCAAGCCGGCGCCCGATCTCTTCCTGTTCGCGGCGGCGCAGATGGGCGCCACCCCCGCGCGTTGCGTCGTGATCGAGGACAGCGTGGCCGGCGTCACCGGCGCCCGCGCCGCCGGGATGACCGTGCTCGGTTTTTACGGCGGCAGCCACTGCACGGCGGAACATGAGGGGATGCTGCGCCAGGCCGGCGCGGCCGTCACCTTCGCCGATATGCGGAAATTGCCCGATTTGATCGCCCGGGTGGGGGCCACGGCGAGCGCTGACTGACCCTGCGAGGTCATTCCGGGGCGCGACCGAAGGGAGCGAACCCGGAATCTCGAGATTCCCCGGTGCGCAATTGCGCACCTGAGGTTCGATGCTGACGCATCGCCCCGGAATGACGTCCAGACCGCTGGATTTTCCCCGGTTTAAGCTATATTTCAGCCTCGGCGCCCCGATGGCGCCGTTTCCATTTTTCACTCTCAGGGTTCCATGACGACGCCGCGCAAGCTGCACATCAAGTCCTATGGCTGCCAGATGAATGTCTACGATGCGCAACGCATGGCGGACACGCTGGCCGGCGAGGGCTTTGTCGAGACCGCGAGCGCCGAAGACGCCGACCTCGTCATCCTCAACACTTGCCACATTCGCGAGAAGGCGTCGGAGAAAGTCTATTCCGAGCTCGGGCGGCTGCGCGTCGCCAAGGACGAGGCCGCGCGGGCGGGCCGCGAGATGAAGATCGCGGTCGCCGGCTGCGTCGCGCAGGCCGAAGGCGCAGAGATCATCCATCGCGCGCCGACCGTCGACATCGTGGTCGGGCCGCAGAGCTATCATCATCTGCCCGAGCTCTTGAAGCGCGCCAAGGCAAACGGCCGCGCGCTGGAAACGGAATTCCCGGTCGAGGACAAGTTCGGCTTCCTGCCGCAGCCGAAGCCGGATGCGATCCGCGCCCGCGGCATCTCCGCCTTCGTCACGGTGCAGGAAGGTTGCGACAAGTTCTGCACCTTCTGCGTGGTGCCCTACACGCGCGGCGCGGAAGTCTCGCGTCCGGTCGCCAGGATCATCGACGATGTGAAGCAGCTCGCTGACAATGGCGTGCGCGAATTCACGCTGATCGGACAGAACGTCAACGCCTATCATGGCGAAGGCCCCGACGGCCGCGTCTGGCCGCTCGGCAAATTGTTGCAGCGCCTCGCCGAGATCCCCGGCGTCGCGCGGCTGCGCTATGCGACCAGCCATCCGCGCGACGTCGACGACGCCCTGATCGCGGCCCATCGCGATTTGCCCGAATTGATGCCGTTCGTGCACCTGCCGGTGCAATCGGGGTCGGACCGGATCCTTGCCGCCATGAACCGCAAACATACCGCCGATGACTACCGGCGCGTCATCGACCGGTTCCGCGCCGCGCGGCAAGACATTGCTTTTTCATCAGATTTTATCGTGGGCTTCCCCGGAGAGACGAGGGAAGAATTTTCCGCCACCCTCGCGCTTGTCACGCAAATCGGATACGCTGCGGCGTATTCATTCAAGTATTCGCCACGGCCGGGCACGCCGGCGGCGGAGATGCGGGAGACAGTGTCAGCAGCCGAGATGGACGAGCGCTTGGGGCGGCTTCAGGAATTGATCGACAGCCAGCAATCGGCCTTCAACCGGGCTGCGATTGGCACAACGGTCGATGTGCTGTTCGAGCGCGCCGCGCGCAATCCGGGCCAGATCGTCGGCCGTACCGCCTATCTGCAGCCCGCCCATGTGATGGCGTCGCCTGACATCATCGGCCAGGTCCTCCCGGTGAGGGTCGACAGCCTCGAGCGCTACAGCCTGATCGGCGAGCTCGCGACGCGACCCGTGCCCGGCCTCATTTCGCAGACCATTGGAGCCTGAAATCCTTGCCCAAAAGCGCATCGGATTCGTCTTCGCTCGCTCCCAGCCGCAAACCTGACCGCGACATGCAAATGCCACCTGAGACCCGGCCCCCTGAAACTCAGGTCGTCATCGATTTCGACGACAACCGCGCGGCATCTGCGCTGGTCGGCCCCTACGGACAGAATCTGGCGCTGATCGAGCGGCGGCTCGGCGTCGTGGTCGATTCCCGTGGCAATCATCTCACCATCGCAGGCTCCCGCGACGGCTGCGACGCGGCGCGGCGCGTGCTGGAGACGCTCTACGCGCAGGCCGTTCGAAGGACACGACCTCGATCAGGGCGAGGTCGAAGGCGCGATCCGCGCCGTGATCGCACAGGGCTCGCTGTTCGAATTCGACAACAAGACCGCCAAGCCGACCTTCGAGACCATCAATCTGCGCAAGCGTCCGGTGCGCGCCCGCACCGCGGCGCAGGATTCCTACATCCGCGCCCTGAAGCGGCATGAGCTGGTGTTCGGCATCGGCCCGGCCGGCACCGGCAAGACCTGGCTCGCGGTAGCCCATGCCGCGCAGCTGTTCGAGCGCAAGGAGGTCGATCGCATCATCCTGACGCGGCCCGCGGTCGAGGCCGGCGAGCGGCTCGGCTTCCTGCCCGGCGACCTCAAGGAGAAGGTCGATCCGTATCTGCGCCCGATCTATGACGCGCTGTACGATCTGATGGACGCCCGCGTCGTCGAGCGCGCGCTGCAGGGCAACGAGATCGAGATCGCCCCGCTCGCCTTCATGCGCGGCCGCACCCTGACCAATGCCGCCATCATCCTCGACGAGGCGCAGAACACCACGACGATGCAGATGAAGATGTTCCTGACGCGTCTCGGCGAGAACAGCCGGATGATCGTCACCGGCGACCCGTCGCAGGTCGACCTGCCGCATGGCCAGGCCTCGGGCCTCACGGAAGCCGTGAAGCTGCTCGACGGCGTCGAGGGCATCGCCCAGGTGCATTTCAAGGCCGAGGACGTCATCCGCCATGAATTGGTGGCGCGCATCGTGGCCGCCTATGAGGGATTGCCGCAAAAGCCGGCAAACGCCAGATCTTGAGACCAATAGCTTCGGCCGCGAGCCCACACGGCGCGGGATCCGGCCATAACGCAGATTTTGAAACCAACGTGTCTGCTTTTCCTGCAACCGATGTTCTCGTCACCGCCGAATGCTGGCAGGCCGAGCCCAATGCCGACGCGGTGATCCACCGCGCCATCGAGGCTGCCGCCGAACTCGCCGATGCCGATGTCGCCGACGCCGAGCTTGCGGTGATGCTGACCGACGATGCCGGTATCCGCACCCTGAACGCCAACTGGCGCAGCATCGACAAGCCGACCAACGTGCTGTCGTTCCCGGCGCTGCAGCCGGAGGGCGCCGCCGGCGGCGGACCTGACGACGCCCCGCGCATGCTCGGCGACATCGCGATCGCCTATGAGACGACACGGCGGGAAGCCGATGAAGAACAGAAACCGTTCGACCATCATTTGAGCCATCTCGCGGTGCATGGCTTCCTGCACCTGATCGGCTACGACCACGAGAACGATGACGATGCCGAGGATATGGAGGCGCTCGAGCGCGAGATCCTCTCTTCCCTCGGCATTCCCGACCCCTATGCGGATCGGATCGCCTGACATGCCGGATTCCGAACCGACCCACGACAACCCGCGCAACGTGAGCAACCTGCCCGCCGTGGTGCACGAGGGCGAGGTGCAGCGCCCGGCGGCCGAGGGCTGGCTGGTGCGCGCGATCCGCACGCTGTTCGGCTGGAAGGCCGGCTCGGTGCGCGACGACCTGCAGGTGGTGCTCGACGCCTCGACGCCCGACGATGTCGGCTTCTCGGCGATCGAGCGCACCATGCTGCGCAACATCCTGTCGCTGAACGAGCGGCGGATCGCCGACGTCATGGTGCACCGCGCCGACATCGTCGCGGTCAAGCGCGACATCCCGCTCGGCGAATTGATGAGCCTGTTCGAGAGCGCGGCGCATTCGCGGCTCGTCGTCTACAACGAGACCCTCGACGACCCCGAGGGCATGGTGCACATCCGCGACCTGCTCGCCTTTATGACCGCGAGAGCCCGCGTCACCGACGCGACCAAGACGAAGCGCAAGAAGCCGTTCCCGGCCGGGCTCGATCTGCGCAGCGTCGACCTCGCGCTGCCGTTGTCGGAAGCCAATATCATCCGTAAGCTGCTCTACATCCCGCCATCGATGCGCGCGATCGACCTGTTGGCGCAGATGCAGGCCTCGCGGATCCATCTCGCTTTGGTGGTCGACGAATATGGCGGCACCGACGGGCTGGTGTCGATCGAGGATATCGTCGAGCAGATCGTCGGCGAGATCGACGACGAGCACGATTCCGACGAGCCGCCGTCCATCGTGCGCCAGCCGGACAACTCCTTCATCGCCGACGCGCGCGCCAGCCTGGACGATGTCCGCTCAGTGATCGGCGAGGATTTCGTGATCGGCGACGCCGGCGAGGAGGTCGAGACGCTCGGCGGCTACCTCGTATCGTTCGTCGGGCGCCTGCCGGTACGCGGCGAGGTGATTTCGGGGCCCGGCAATTACGAGGTCGAGGTGCTCGACGCCGATCCGCGGCGGGTCAAGCGCGTGCGCATCACCGCGCGCAAGGAACGGCCGACGCCGCGCAAGGAGCGCGAGCGACGCCGCGAGCAGGCGCCGGACTCCGGAAACCCGCAGGCGAATGACAACATGCCGCCGCCCGGCGAGGGAGCCGGTCCGCAGTGAGGCTGTCCGACAAGCTCCGATCGATCGGCCTTGCAATCATCCTGACCTGGGGATGGAAACGCGCCGTCCTCGCGCTCACGGCCGGCGCGCTGTCTGCGCTGGCGATGGCGCCGTTCAACGCCTGGCCGGTTCTGTTTCTCACCTTTTCCATCGCGGTCTGGCTGATCGACGGCAGCGCGGCCGGGCGCTGGCGCGGCGTGCCCGCCGCGGCGCTGTCCGGCTTCTGGTTCGGCCTCGGCTATTTCGTGCCGGGGCTGTACTGGATCGGCTACGCCTTCTTCGTCGATGCGGACACCTTCGCCTGGCTGACGCCGTTCGCGGTGCTCGGCCTGCCTGCCTATCTCGCTTTGTTCACCGCGTTCGGCTTCGGGCTGGCGCGGCTGATCTGGCCGCGCGATGCCTCGCGCGTGCTGGCGCTCGCGGTCAGCCTGACGATTTCGGAATGGCTGCGCGGCCATCTCCTCAGCGGCTTTCCGTGGAATGCGTTCGGCTACGCACTGACCGAGCCGCTGGCGCTGGCGCAGACCGCGTCGCTGATCGGGCTGTGGGGCATGACGTTCCTGGCCGTCGCGATCTTCGCAAGCCCGGCCGTGTTGATCGACGGCGGCTCGCGCGGCCGCAAGCCGTGGCGCGCGCCGGTGGCCGCGGTGCTGGTGCTGGCGGCGATGCTGGCGTTCGGCGTGGTCCGCCTCGCGCAGCAGCCGACCAGGATGGTCGACGGCGTCAAGCTGCGCATCATGCAGCCCGATTTGCAGCAGGACGCCAAGTTCAACTACTCCGCCAAGGCGGCGGTGATGCAGAAATATCTCACCCTGTCGGATCGCGCCTCCGGGCCGCATGCCACCGGCGTGAAGGATGCCACCATCCTGATCTGGCCGGAATCCGCGTTTCCGTTCTTCCTGACCAAGGAAACCGACGCGATGGCGCAGATCGCCGACCTGCTGCCGAAGGGAACCGTGCTGATCACGGGTTCGGTGCGCGCGCCCGATCTGCCGCCCGGCGTCCGCGTCACGCGCGCCTATAATTCCATCTACGTCATCGACCACGACGGCAGCGTGCTCGCGGTCTACGACAAGCTGCATCTTGTCCCGTTCGGAGAATATCTGCCGTTCCAGGACTGGATGGAGAAGCTCGGCTTCGTGCAACTCACCAAGGTGCAGGGCGGCTACATTCCCGGCACGATCCGCCGCACGCTCGATATTCCGAATGCACCACGCGCCCTGCCGCTGATCTGCTACGAGGCGATCTTTCCCGGCAATGTCGTGAGCCGCGACGACCGTCCCGGCTGGATCGTCAATGTCACCAATGACGGATGGTTCGGAATCTCGACCGGCCCTTACCAGCACCTGCGACAAGCCCGGCTGCGCACCATCGAGGAAGGCCTGCCGATGGTCCGCGCCGCCAATACGGGCATCTCGGCCGTCATTGACCCCGTCGGCCGGATCGTCGCGCAACTCGGGCTCGGCATCGAGGGCGTGCTGGATGCCGGCCTGCCGGCGGCCATCGCGCCGACGATCTATGCGCGTGTCGGGAACGTCCCCGCCGCTGTGATTGTGATCACAGCCCTGGCGTTCGTGTTGCGGCGGCGGTTTGTGAGGCGAAAAGCCTGACGGCTGCATATCGCCGGTTGTCGCGAACCCGAAAAAACGTCGAAATTTACCTCAATATGATTCCACCAGTTGACAGATCGACCGTGCACTTCGCATTGTACGGGTCCACGCGAAATCACAAGCCAAGTCAGCCCCTTTGCGCAAATTGTCCGCATTTCGTCCCGATCCTCCTTGCAGGATTTGACGGCACCGGCGCCTGAGGCATACTCCACTTCCAACTTGCCTCATCCACGGGCGCGCAATCCCTTAGGAGAGTTGGAGATGTCCACCAAAGCGCCCAATCCTGTTGACAAATATGTCGGCAGCCGCGTCCGTATGCGACGCATCATGCTCGGCATGAGCCAGGAGAAACTGGGCGAGGCGCTAGGCCTGACGTTCCAGCAGGTGCAGAAATACGAGAAGGGCACCAACCGCGTCGGCGCCAGCCGGCTGCAGCAGATCTCCGAAATCCTGCAGGTGCCGGTCTCCTTCCTGTTCGACGGCGGCCCGAGCGGGGTCAAGACCGCCGACGGCTTCAGCGAGGGCGCCTCGCCGACCTACGTCTCCGATTTTCTGGCAACCGCCGAGGGCCTGGCCCTGACCCGCGCCTTCACGCGGATTGCGGACGCCAAGCTCCGCCGCAGCATCGTCGAACTGGTCGAGCAGATTGCGGCGCGCGAGGCAGCCGAGCAGGCCTGATCCAGCCATATCCGTTTGAGAGATCGTCAAATCTGGAATATGCCATTGCGGCGCGCGCCAACGCGATGAGCTCAGCTTGAGCATCATCGCGCTTGAGCGCCTCCTTTGAGCATGTTTCCGGATCATGCTTCGGCGCGTGCGCGCAATGACAAAGCGAATTCACAGGCGACGACAACACCATGTCCAGCAATCCGTTCGAAACCGCCGTGATTCTCGACGGCATCCGCCGCTGGGTCGAGATCGAATCTCCGACCGAGCGGCCCGATCAGGTCAACAAGCTGGCTGATCTCGTCGCGTCGGGCTATCGCGACCTGCCAGCCACGGTGGAGCGCCTTGCGGGACGCGACGGCTGCGGCGATCACCTGGTGACGCGCTCGTCCTGGGGCCAGGACGCGCCGGGCATCCTGGTGCTGAGCCATCTCGACACAGTCCATCCGATGGGATTCATCGAACGGTTACCATTCAAGGTCGACGGCGACAGCGCGTTCGGCCCCGGCATCTACGACATGAAGGGCGGCGCCTACCTAGCTTATCATGCATTCCGGCAGGTCTGCGCCGACGACACGCGCCCGCCGCTCGGCATCACCCAGCTCTACGTATCGGACGAGGAGATCGGCAGCCCGACCTCGCGGGCGCTGATCGAGGCCGAGGGCCGCAAGGCCAAATACGTGCTGGTGACGGAGCCGGCGCGCGACGGCGGCAAGATCGTCACCGGACGCAAGGGCGTTGCGCGCTTCGACGTCACCATCAAGGGCGCGCCGGCCCATGCCGGCACGCGCCCCGAGGACGGCCGCAGCGCGATCCGGGAGCTCGGCAATGTGATCCAGGCGCTGGAGGCGATGAACGACCTCAAGCGCGGCGTCACCGTCAATGTCGGCGTCGTCCGCGGCGGCACCAAGCCGAACGTGATCGCCGAAGAGGCCTATGCGGAAGTCGACATGCGCGTGCCGACCAGAGCCGACGCCGACGAACTGGTGCCGAAGATCCTCGGGATCACCTCACGCACCGAGGGCGTCAGCGTGAAGATATCGGGCGAATTGAACCGTCCGCCCTATGAGAAAAGCAACGCCGGCGCCGCACTCTACGAGCACGCCAAGGGGCTGGCCGCCGAGCTCGGCTTCGAGCTGGCGGATGTGTTCACCGGCGGCGGCTCCGACGGCAATTTCACCGCGCCGCACACCGCGACCCTCGACGGCCTCGGCGTCGACGGCAAGGGCGCGCATACCCATTACGAGCAGCTCTACATCTCGTCGATCGAGCCGCGCGCGCGGCTGCTCCACCGTCTCTATCAAACGCTGCGATGACACCGGCTCCAGGCGACCGCGGCGATCGCGATTCCCCCGACGACGGTGCGATGGCGCATGCGCGCGGCTCGTTCTTCGGACGACGCAAGGGCCATAAGCTGCGCCCGCATCAGGCCGACCTGATCGACACTCTGCTGCCGCATCTGGCGGTCGACATCTCGGCGCCCGCGCCCGAGGCGCTGACCGAGTTGTTCGATGACGGCATCGAGAATGTCAGGCTCGAGATCGGCTTCGGCGGCGGCGAGCATCTGATCGCGGAGGCACAGGCCTTTCCGAGCACGGGCTTCATCGGCTGCGAGCCCTATGTCAACGGCATGGCGAAGATCCTGACCCAGATCGAGGCGCAAAATATCGGCAATATCCGCCTGTTCGCCGGCGACGCGGCCGAACTGCTGGCCTGGGCGCCGCCGCGCTCGCTTGCGCGCATCGACCTGATCCATCCCGATCCGTGGCCGAAGCGGCGGCACTGGAAGCGGCGCTTCGTGCAGGATGCAACGGTCGCCGCCATGACACGATTGCTGCCACCGGGCGGCGATTTCCGCTTCGTCAGCGACATCGACGATTATTGCGCCTGGACGCTGGCGCATCTGATGCGCTCACCCGACTTCGCCTGGCTGGCCGAGCGCGCGATCGACTGGCAGCAGCCGTGGCCGAACTACACGATGACGCGCTACGGCGCCAAAGCCGAGCGCGAGGGGCGCAAGGCGGCGTATTTGAGGTTCAAGCGCTTGCCGTAGTGCTGTCATTCCGGGGCGATGCGCAGCATCGAACCCGGAACCTCGAGATTCCGGGTTCGTCGCTATCGCGCCGCCCCGGAACGACGGATATCTTCACGCCTGCCCCGCCAGCCGCGCCTTCCTGACGTCGGTCGCCTCCCACACCATCCGCTTGCCGCGCTCGCGGCCGAGCAGCTCGATCGGATCGTGATTGTCGATGTGGCCGAACTGGCCCTTGTAGACGCTGTAGCCGCACAATTCCTGCAAACGGCGCGGAAAGCGGGCCGCGGTCTCGCGCGGAATGCCGAGTTGCAGGTTCTCCTGCTGCCGCATCCAGCCCCAGCAATAGGCGCAGGAGAAGGCAAAGCGCCTGGCGTCGCTGCTGTTGGCGCCGCCGCCATGCCACAGCGCGCTGTCGAACAGCATCACGCTGCCGGCCGGCATGGTCGCGGTGACCGCGTCGTACTCCTTGCCGTATTCGGGCGACGAATCGAATTTGTGGCTGCGCGGAATGATCCGCGTCGCGCCGTTATCTTCGCGGAAATCGGACAGCGCCCAGATCGCATTGATCGTGATCGGAATGTGCGGCCGCGGCAACGGGATCAATTGGGTGTCTTCGTGAATCGGCTGCGCCTCCTGGCCGGGGCCGAGCACGAGCGAGCAGAACGACGAGAGCAGGCATTCCCTGTCCAGCACGCGTTCGACCACCGGCAGCACGTTGTCATGCAGCGGCACCTCCCAGAACAGATCGTCATAGGTCAGGAGGTTGTTGATGCGCAGCGTCTTGAAGCCTTCGAACGACGTCCTGGCAGGTGCGAGATTGCGCTCGCTCTCGATTCTCAGCACCGCCGCCTTCAACCCCTCGACCAGATCGGGCGAGGCGGCGCGCTCGATCACGGTGTATCCGTCGTCGCGGATCCGCGCGGCGTGCGTTTGGATGTCGGCGTCCGTCAGCATGGCAATCTCCCTGTTGGCGCTGTGTCGCGCCTTGCGGAAAGCATAGCGGAACGATTTTGGGTTTGGGAAGTGTGCACGATGATCCGTCATGCTGAGGAGGCCGCAAAGCGGCCGTCTCGAAGCACGACGGCCCGGCTGCAACAGCGTGGCCGTGCATCCTTCGAGACGCGCCTGCGGCGCTCCTCAGGATGACGGAGCCAAGAGCAGCTAGCGTGAACTAGCGCGACTTCCAGAACTCCACGACGCGCTGCGCCGTCGAGGGCATCAGGCGCACGAAATTCACCCGCGCACCTTCGATATCGGCAGGAGACGGCACGCGGTTGGGCCCGAGCCGCATCAGGATCAGGGCACGCACGGTCGGCCATTCGAAGCCGATCGTCTTGCTCGCGATCAGGATCGGATCGTAACGGTCGCCGGAGATCAGGCGATCGAGCGTGACGATTTTCACGCCGGCCATCGCGGCGAGCGCCGCCACGCATTCCTCATATTTGAAGGCCTTTGCGAAGCCGGCCACCGTGGCCTCGTTCAATTCACCGGCGCGATGCAGCGCCAGGACGGCGCGCTGCGCAGCTGTGAAATCGCGGCCCTCGACCTGAACGATCACGCCCTCGATCTCGGTCATCGCCAGCTTGATCTCGGCCTGGCGTTCCGGCTTGGCGACGGCATGCAGACGGCGGCGGATCACGTCGATCGAGCCGGCGAGCAGGCCCTTCAGATGCTCGGGCGGAAGATCATCGCGGCGGCCGATCCGCAGCGTCAGCACGCCGTCCTGGCCGGCGCGTTGCACCAAGGTCGTGAAGGAGGCGTCCGAGAACGCCGCGCCCGCATTGCCGGCCGCGCATCGGATGACGTCGCGATCGCCACGTCGGACGAGGACGTCGGTCAGCGCAGTCGAGAGCTTCGATCGCTCGGCCATCGCGAGCAGATGGCCCTGGCCCTTGGCATTGGCGATCTCGACCAGCACCTTTTCGTCAATCACCGGCGATCGGCGCAGCAGCGGCCCCGCGATCGCGACCTCGTCGTCGCGGGCGAGCTGCCCGACCAGATGCCGCGGCGCGTTGGCGAGCAGCGCGAGCCGTTCGGCGAGATCGACCCGCGCGGCAAGCTCGGCATGCGGGACCAGGCTGGTCAGCACCCCGTCGAACAGGTCGATATGGTCGGGACGGAAGCTCGCGGCGCCCTGCAGGAACAGCTCGCCGAGCCGCCGCGCGGCCTCGGCGCGGCGCTTGGGGTCGCCGCGACGAACGATGTCGTCGAGTTCCGGGATCAGCGCAGGGGCTGTCGTCATGGGCCTTGTCCAACCGGCGACTTCTGCCGATTTTCGGCAATCTATGGTCCCGTTCGTAAACGGAGGGTTAGATCAATCCGGCATCCGGGGAGCCGTAAAATCGCCTCCCGCCGGACCCGAGGGCCTTGCCGGACCCGGGCAAAAGAGCTATATCCAGCGCAACTTATGGTATCTCATACGATCGCGTAGGAGAGTGGGCCCCCCGGGACCCGCTCTTTTTATTACCTGACGGGACCCAACGAGGCCGGGTCCGGTTTGGGTAGCGTTAGCGGCCCCTTAAGGCCACCTGAACAACACAACAGACCTCAGCAGCCTTTAAGACCTTAGACAGCCTTTGACACTGGATATGACCGAACCGACCGCCACGTCCGTGGACACCGAACTGCTCGCCGAGCCGCGTCTCGTCGTCGAGCCCGGGGTTGCGGCGCGCGTCGCCGCGGTCGCGGTCCCGGTGCTGCAGGGCATGGGCTATCGCCTGGTGCGCATCAAGGTCTCGGGCGATGCCGGCTGCACCGTGCAGATCATGGCGGAGCGGCCCGACGGCTCGATGCAGCTCGAGGATTGCGAGGCGATCTCGCGCGCGCTGTCGCCGGTGCTCGATGTCGCCGACCCGATCGAGCGCGCCTACCGGCTGGAAATCTCGTCGCCCGGCATCGACCGCCCGCTGGTGCGCCGCTCCGACTTCGAGCGCTACACCGGGCATCTCGTGAAGATCGAGATGGCGGTGGCGCATCAGGGCCGCAAGCGGTTTCGCGGCGTGCTTGCCGGCGTCGAGGGCGATGCGGTGCGCATCAGGCGCGACGATCCGCGTCCGGACGAGGACGCCGAGGTTCTCCTGGTGATGGAGGACATCTCGGACGCGCGGCTGGTGCTGACCGATGAGCTGATCGAGGAATCGATGCGCCGCGGCAAGGCCGCCGAGCGCGAGCTGCGCCGCGAGCTCGGCCTTGCGCCGCCGCAGCCGGCCCATGCCAAGAAGAGCGATCCGGCGAAGAGCCAGAAGCCGAAACCCAAGCCTGGTGATAAGCCTGCTCACAAGCCCGGCAAGAGGCCGGCCCCGACCAATACCAAAAAGCACCGCCTGGCGGCCGAGCGCGCGCGCCGTGGCGAGATCGATCCATCCGAAGGAGACTAAGCCATGGCAGTCAGCGCCAACAAACTCGAACTGCTGCAGATCGCAGACGCAGTTGCGCGCGAAAAGTCGATCGACCGCTCCATCGTGATCGCGGCGATGGAAGACGCCATCGCCAAGGCCGCGCGTGCCCGCTACGGCAGCGAGACCGACGTCCATGCCGAGATCGACGCCAAGAAGGGCGAGCTGCGGCTGACCCGCCACATGCTGGTGGTCGACGTCGTCGAAAACTCGTCGAACCAGATTTCGCTGCACGACGCGCAGCGCGCCAATCCGGGCGCCCAGGTCGGCGACACCATCGCCGACACCCTGCCGCCGCTGGAATATGGCCGCATTGCCGCGCAGTCGGCCAAGCAGGTGATCGTGCAGAAGGTGCGCGAGGCCGAGCGCGACCGGCAGTACCAGGAATTCAAGGACCGCATCGGCGACATCGTCAACGGCATCGTCAAGCGCGTCGAATATGGCAGCGTGATCGTCGACCTCGGCCGTGGCGAAGCGATCGTGCGCCGCGACGAGATGCTGCCGCGCGAAGTGTTCCGCAACGGCGACCGCGTCCGCGCCTATATCTTCGACGTCCGCCGCGAGACCCGCGGTCCGCAGATTTTCCTGTCGCGCACCCATCCGCAGTTCATGGCGAAGCTGTTCGCGCAGGAAGTGCCGGAGATCTATGACGGCATCGTCGAGATCAAGGCGGTCGCCCGCGATCCGGGCTCGCGCGCCAAGATCGGCGTGATTTCGCGCGATTCCTCGGTCGACCCGGTCGGCGCCTGCGTCGGCATGCGCGGCTCGCGCGTGCAGGCCGTGGTGAACGAGCTGCAGGGCGAGAAGATCGACATCATCCCGTGGTCGCCCGACATTGCGACCTTCGTCGTCAACGCGCTGGCGCCGGCTGAAGTCGCCAAGGTCGTGATCGACGAGGACCGCGAGCGCATCGAGGTCGTGGTTCCCGACACCAACAACCAGCTGTCGCTGGCGATCGGCCGCCGCGGCCAGAACGTCCGCCTCGCCTCGCAGCTGACCGGCTGGGACATCGACATCCTGACCGAGCAGGAAGAGTCGGAGCGCCGTCAGGCCGACTTCGAGAACTCGACCCGCGTGTTCATGGAAGCGCTCAATGTCGACGAGGTGGTCGGCCAGCTGCTCGCCTCCGAAGGCTTCACCTCGGTCGAGGAACTCGCGCTGGTCGATGTCAAGGAACTCGCGGGCATCGAGGGTTTCGACGAGGAGACCGCCACCGAGCTGCAGACCCGCGCCCGCGAATATCTGGAACAGCTCGAGGCGGAACTGGAAGCCAAGCGCAAGGAACTCGGCGTCGAGGACGCCATGAAGGACGTGCCCGGCATCACCGGCAAGATGCTGGTGAAGCTCGGCGAGAACGACGTGAAGACGGTCGAGGATCTCGCCGGCTGCGCCACCGACGATCTGGTCGGCTGGACCGAGCGCAAGGAAGGCGGCGAGCCGACCAAGCATGCCGGGTTCCTCGACGGCATCGAGATCTCGCGCGACGAGGCCGAGGCCGTGATCATGCAGGCCCGTCTGAAGGCCGGCTGGATCACCGAGGCCGACCTCGCCAAGCCTGCCGAGGAGGCCGAGGCCGCCGAAGCAGAAACGACGGCTTCGTAGCGCGTGTTCCGCAAAGGTGGATACCGGCTTTGCGATAAGAACTCGCGCCAATTCACGACGGAGATGCCCCACGGATGCCGGCTCAGGCTGACCCCGATCTCGACGATGGGCCGCGGACGCAGAAGTCCGCGACCACGCGGATGTGCGCGGTCAGCCGCGAGGTGCGTCCGATCGACGAGCTGATCCGGTTCGTCGTCGCGCCCACGGGCGAGGTGATCCCGGATCTCAAGCGCAAGCTGCCCGGCCGCGGACTCTGGGTTTCCGCATCGCGGCGCAGCGTTGCGGAAGCCGTCCGCCGTCACCAATTTAGCAAGGGATTCAAGCGCGATGTCCGCGTCGCGCCGACCCTCCCCACCGACACCGACACCCTCCTGGTGCGCAGCGTCACCGAGGCCCTGGCAATGGCCGCCAAGGCCGGTCAGGTGGTTTCGGGCTTCGGCAAGGTCGAGGACGCACTCAACCGGAACGAAACTGCAGCCCTGATCCACGCTTCCGACGGCGCGGCGGACGGAATCCGCAAATTGGACGCGATCGTGAGGCAAAGGGGCGAAAAACGTGGTGAATCGCCGGTAATCCCCGTCGTCAATGTTTTGACGTCGGAAGAATTGGATTTGGCACTTGGGCGGTCAAATGTGATACATGCTGCGCTGCTCGCGGGCCCAGCGAGCAAGACGTTCCTGTCGCGCTGCCAGATGCTGGTCCGATACCGGATGGCCGACGACGACAAGACCGCCGAAGCGGCCAGAAATTCCAGAGCGTGATCCGGGAAGGCGGACGCCGTCTTTCCGACCGGTCATGCTCAGCAAACGACGACACGTTGAAGGATTTGTGCGGCAAACGCACAGCGAAACGAGATTAGGACTGCTGAATGGTTGATACCAAGACCCCTGGCGACAAGACTTTGAGTGTCCCGAGCAAGACGTTGTCGCTGAAGCCGCGCGTCGAGACGGGCACCGTGCGCCAGAGCTTCAGCCACGGCCGGACCAAGCAGGTCGTGGTCGAGAAGCGCGGCAAGCGTCGCGTCGGTGGCGATGGTCCCGGCGAGGCGCACGCGCCGGAACCCGTGGTTGCAAAGCCTGCGGCGCCGGCCGCCAGGCCGCCGCTCGGCCGCCCCTCAGGCCCGCCTCCCGGCCAGCAACAGCGTAACACCCGCTCCGGCGTGGTGCTGCCGACCCTGACCGAGGACGAGCGTTCCGCGCGCGCCAGCGCGCTGGCCGACGCCCGTCAGCGCGACATCGAGGAACGCCGCCAGGCCGAAGAGGAAGCCAAGCGCCGCGCCGTCCGCGAGGCTGCCGAGAAGGCCGAGCGCGAGGCCGCCGAAACCCGCCGCAAGGCGGAAGAGGAGCGCCACCGCCACGAGGAAGAGGCCAAGCGCAAGGCCGAGGTCGAGGCCAAGCGCCGCTTTGGCGAGGGTGAAGCCAAACCCGGCGCTCCGGCCACAACAACGGCCAGGCCCACGACAGCCGCACCTGCGTCTGCTCCGCCTGCCCGCGCGCCCGCAGCACGCCCGACCACCACGACAACCGCGCGCGCACCAGCCTCTGCGGTGCGGCCGGCGGCAGTTGCGGCCGGGCCGGACGAAGACGAAGGTCCGCGCCTGGTGCGCCGCCCCGGCGGCGCCGTGCGCCCCGCCGCGGCTCCGAAGACCACCCACAAGCCCGGCCCGCAGAAGGAGCGCGGCCGCCTCACTCTGACCACTGCGCTCAACGCCGACGACGTGCGCGAGCGTTCGATCGCCTCGTTCCGCCGCCGCACCCAGCGCCTGAAGGGGCATGCGTCGAACGAACCGAAGGAAAAGCTGATCCGCGAAGTCACCATTCCGGAAGCGATCACGATCCAGGAACTCGCGAACCGCATGTCGGAACGCGCGGTCGACGTCATCCGCATGCTGATGAAGCAGGGCGCGATGCACAAGATCACCGACGTGATCGATGCCGACACCGCGCAACTGATCGCCGAAGAACTCGGCCACAGCGTCAAGCGCGTCGCGGCGTCCGACGTGGAAGAGGGCCTGTTCGACGTCGTCGACAATTCCACCGACACCGAGCCGCGCTCGCCGGTGGTCACCGTCATGGGTCACGTCGACCACGGCAAGACCTCGCTGCTCGAACGCGCTGCGCCACGCCAACGTCGTATCGGGCGAAGCCGGCGGCATCACCCAGCATATCGGCGCCTACCAGGTGCTGTCGCCCGAGAGCGGCACCAAGATCACGTTCATCGACACGCCCGGCCACGCCGCGTTCACCGCGATGCGCGCCCGCGGCGCCAAGGTCACCGACATCGTCGTGCTGGTGGTCGCGGCCGATGACGGCGTGATGCCGCAGACGATCGAGGCGATCAATCACGCCAAGGCGGCCAAGGTGCCGATGATCGTGGCGATCAACAAGATCGACAAGCCGGATGCGCGGCCGGAGCGCGTGCGCACCGAGTTGCTCCAGTACGAGGTGCAGGTCGAATCGCTCGGCGGCGACGTCGTCGACGTCGAGGTTTCGGCCAAGAACAAGACCAATCTCGACAAGCTGCTCGAGATGATCGCGCTGCAGGCTGAAATCCTCGACCTGAAGACCAACTCGGAACGTCCGGCGGAAGGCACCGTGATCGAAGCCAAGCTCGATCGCGGACGCGGTCCGGTCGCGACCGTGCTGGTGCAGCGCGGCACGCTGCGCGTCGGCGACATCATCGTGGCCGGCGCCGAGATGGGCCGCGTCCGCGCCTTGATCTCCGACCAGGGCGAGAATCTCGAAGAGGCCGGCCCTTCGGTGCCGGTCGAGGTGCTCGGCTTCAACGGTCCGCCGGAAGCCGGCGATCGTCTCGCCGTGGTCGAGAACGAAGCTCGCGCCCGTCAGGTCACGAGCTATCGCGCGCACCAGAAGCGCGAGAATGCCGCGGCCTCGATCTCGGGCATGCGCGGCTCGCTCGAGCAGATGATGTCGCAGCTCAAGACCGCGGGCCGCAAGGAGTTCCCGCTGATCGTCAAGGCCGACGTGCAGGGCTCGCTGGAAGCGATCCTGGGCTCGCTCGAGAAGCTCGGCACCGACGAAGTCGCCGCCCGTATCCTGCATGCCGGCGTCGGCGGCATCTCGAAGTCCGACGTCACGCTGGCGGAAGGCTTCAACGCCGCGATCATCGGCTTCTCGGTCCGAGCCAACAAGGAAGCCGCAGCCGCCGCCAAGCGCAACGGCATCGAGATCCGCTACTACAACATCATCTACGACCTCGTGGATGACATCAAAAAGGCGATGTCCGGCCTGCTCGCGCCCACGCTGCGCGAAACCATGCTGGGCAACGCGCAGATCCTGGAAGTGTTCAACATTTCCAAGGTCGGCAAGGTCGCGGGTTGCCGCGTCACCGACGGCACCGTGGAACGCGGCGCCAATGTTCGCCTGATCCGCGACAACGTCGTGGTGCACGAAGGCAAGCTGTCGACGCTGAAGCGCTTCAAGGATGAAGTGAAGGAAGTGGTCGCCGGCCAGGAGTGTGGCATGGCGTTCGAGAACTACGGCGACATGCGTGTCGGCGACGTGATCGAGTGTTACCGCATCGAGACGATCCAGCGCTCTCTGTAAGTCCAAATCTTACGAAGCGCAGATCTTGCTAGGCGTTGGGTCCATTTAACTGAAAATGCGACGGCGTGGCCGGACTTTAGTCCGGCCACCAGCACATCGTCCGATTGAAAGCAAAGCAAGGACATTGATGCCCGCGGCCACGGCTGGCGGGCGCGACGGTTTTGGAAAAAGGTCATGCCCCGTCAAAAGAAGAGTTCCAGCCCCGGCGGATCGCAACGTCAGCTGCGCGTCGGCGAAACGGTTCGCCATGCAGTTGCCGAGATTCTGTCACAGGGTGAGGTTCACGATCCCGATCTGGAAGGCCACATCATCACCGTTCCCGAGGTGCGTATGTCGCCGGATCTGAAGCTCGCCACGATCTACGTGATGCCGCTCGGCGGCCGCGACACCGACACGGTGATATCCGCGCTCGAGCGCAACAAGAAGTTCCTTCGCGGCGAGATCGCGCACCGCGTCAACCTGAAATTTGCACCCGACATTCGCTTCCGCGTCGATGAGCGGTTCGACGAGGCGGAGCGCATCGAGAAACTACTGCGGACACCTGCGGTGCAGCGAGACCTTGCACCCGATTCGGACGACGAGTGATGACTGTGATGACGACCAACAGCGTTATCGACGCGAAGGATTCCGACGCGCGCGACGTTGAGCGGGATGCTTTTGCCGGCCAGCGCACCGACGATGCGCGCCGCACCAACAACGACCCGCGCCAGAAGCAGGGCAGGCAGAACCAGCAGCCGCGCCGCGACAAGCGCGACGTCCACGGCTGGGTGGTGCTCGACAAGCCGATCGGCATGACCTCGACGCAGGCGGTCGCGGTGCTCAAGCGCCTGTTCCAGGCCAAGCGCGCCGGCCATGCCGGCACGCTCGATCCGCTCGCCTCCGGCGGCTTGCCGATCGCGCTGGGCGAGGCGACCAAGACGGTGCCGTTCGTGATGGACGGCCGCAAGCGCTACCGCTTCACGGTGTGCTGGGGCGAGGAGCGCGACACCGACGACACCGAGGGACGGCCGGTCAGGACCAGCGAGAGCCGGCCGACCGCCGATTCGATCCGGGAACTCTTGCCGCGCTTTACCGGGGTGATCGAGCAGATCCCGCCGCAATATTCGGCGATCAAGGTGCAGGGCGAGCGCGCCTATGA
Source organism: Bradyrhizobium sp. BR 1433 (assembly GCF_051547665.1). Lineage (NCBI taxonomy): Bacteria > Pseudomonadati > Pseudomonadota > Alphaproteobacteria > Hyphomicrobiales > Nitrobacteraceae > Bradyrhizobium > Bradyrhizobium sp. BR 1433. Next base: position 5,208,529 of record NZ_JBPUGG010000001.1, on the reverse strand, counting down.
TCTGGCGCGCGACGGCGAGACCGTCGAACTGAAGCCGCGCCCGGTCGAAATTCACGAATTAACCCTTGTGGAACATGGAGATAACAGTCAGTCCGTATTCGAGGCCGAGTGCGGCAAGGGAACCTATGTCCGGGCGCTGGCCCGCGATATGGGCCGGATTCTGGGCTGTTTCGGCCATATCTGCGCCCTGCGGCGAACCCTTGTCGGTCCGTTTACCGAACGGGACATGATTCCGCTGGAACAGTTGGAGGCTTTATGCAATAGAGCCGCGTCTGGCGAGGGCAGCCTCGCCGACGCGCTTTTGCCCGTTGAGACCGCGCTGGACGACATCCCGGCACTGGCCGTCACACGGGCTGATGCGGCAAGGCTCCACAGGGGCCAGGCCGTTTTGTTGCGCGGACGGGATGCGCCCAATACCAGCGGCACAGTCTATGTCACGGTGGCAGGCCGGCTTCTCGCGCTTGCCGAAATTGGCAATGGCGAACTCATCCCCAAGCGCGTGTTCAACCTGAACGGACTGACTGCCGGTCCGGCTCGCAACCATGAAAGTAACTGACGATGTCGATTACCGCAGAACGCAAAGCGGAAGTCATCAAGACGAATGCCAACAAGGCCGGCGACACCGGCTCGCCCGAGGTTCAGGTCGCGATCCTGTCGGAACGCATCAATAACCTCACCGAGCACTTCAAGAGCCATGTGAAGGACAACCATTCACGCCGCGGCCTGCTGAAGCTCGTGTCGACGCGTCGCTCCCTGCTTGACTACATCAAGCGCAAGGACGAGGCGCGCTACAAGGCGCTGCTCGAAAAGCACAACATCCGTCGTTGATTTGAGAAGCACGCGCGCGAGGGTTCGCGCGCGTTTTCGCATGGTCGTCCGTGAACTCGGGCTTTCGAATTGTCGAAAGATGATCATGCGCAGCATGGCAGTCGCGCCATGCACACTAGCGTCCAGCAGCAATCCGGCCGCTGGACCGGGCAAGATGCCCAGATGACCGAAAGGATGGACGCCATCCGAAATCCAGGGACCATGGCAGGATCGCCGGATGCTGATCGCGACAGCGCATCAGTGTCTCGCCGTCTTGGCATGGTCTTTGTGTTTCAGGGCGCCGTGCTTTCGTGAAACCATGAAAGAAAACCGAAATGTTCAATTCGCATTCCGTCGAAATCGACTGGGGTGGACGTCCCCTCAAACTTGAAACCGGCAAGATCGCCCGCCAGGCCGACGGCGCCGTGATGGCCACCTACGGCGAGACCGTGGTGCTTGCCACCGTCGTTGCGGCGAAGGCGCCGCGCGAGGGCGTCGACTTCCTGCCGCTCACGGTCGACTACCAGGAGAAGACCTACGCCGCGGGCCGCATTCCCGGCGGCTATTTCAAGCGCGAAGGCCGTCCGACCGAGAAGGAGACGCTGGTCTCCCGCCTGATCGACCGCCCGATCCGTCCGCTGTTCGTCGACGGCTGGCGCAACGAGACCCAGGTGATCGTCACCGTGCTCTCGCACGACATGGAGAACGATCCGGACATCGTGTCGCTGGTCGCCGCCTCCGCCGCCCTGACGCTGTCGGGCGCGCCGTTCAAGGGCCCGATCGGCGCCGCGCGCGTCGGCTTCGCCAATGACGAATACGTGCTCAACCCGACGCTGGACGAGATGACCGAGACCCAGCTCGACCTCGTCGTCGCCGGCACCGCCGACGCCGTGCTGATGGTCGAATCGGAAGCCAAGGAGCTCAACGAGGACGTGATGCTCGGCGCGGTCATGTTCGGCCACCGCCACTTCCAGCCGGTGATCAACGCGATCATCGAGCTTGCCGAGAAGGCCGCCAAGGAGCCGCGCGAAGTCACCACGATCGACAACTCGGAGATCGAGAAGGAGATGCTCGGCATCGCCGAACAGGAGCTCCGCAAGGCCTATGCGATCCCGGTCAAGCAGGAACGCTATGCCGCGGTCGGCGCCGTCAAGGAGAAGGTGCTGGCGCACTTCTTCCCGGAAGGCCAGGAGCCGAAATACGACAAACTTCGCGTCGCCGGCGTGTTCAAGGAACTGGAAGCCAAGATCGTTCGCTGGAACATCCTTGACACCGGCAAGCGCATCGACGGCCGTGACGCCAAGACCGTGCGCAACATCATCGCCGAAGCCGGCGTGCTGCCGCGCGCCCACGGCTCGGCGCTGTTCACCCGCGGTGAGACCCAGGCGATGGTCGTGACCACGCTCGGCACCGGCGAGGACGAGCAGTACATCGATGCACTGTCGGGGACGTACAAGGAAACGTTCCTGCTGCACTACAACTTCCCGCCCTACTCGGTCGGTGAAACCGGTCGCCTCGGCGGCACCAAGCGCCGCGAAATCGGCCACGGCAAGCTCGCCTGGCGCGCGATCCACCCGGTGCTGCCGCCGCATCACGAGTTCCCGTACACGATCCGCGTGGTCTCCGAGATCACCGAGTCGAACGGCTCGTCCTCGATGGCCTCGGTGTGCGGCGCCTCGTTGTCGCTGATGGACGCCGGCGTGCCGCTGAAGCGGCCGACCGCCGGTATCGCCATGGGCCTGATCCTCGAAGGTCAGCGCTTCGCGGTGCTGTCGGACATCCTCGGTGACGAGGATCATCTCGGCGACATGGACTTCAAGGTCGCCGGTACCGACCACGGCATCACCTCGCTCCAGATGGACATCAAGATCGAGGGCATCACCGAGGAGATCATGAAGGTTGCGCTTGGCCAGGCCAAGGAAGGGCGCATCCACATCCTCGGCGAGATGGCCAAGGCACTGACCGCGGCGCGCGCCGAGCTCGGCGAATACGCACCGCGCATCGAGACCTTCAAGATCGCCACCGACAAGATCCGCGAAGTGATCGGCACCGGCGGCAAGGTGATCCGCGAGATCGTCGAGAAGACCGGCGCCAAGGTCAACATCGAGGACGACGGCACCGTGAAGGTCGCCTCCAACGATGGCGAGGCGATGAAGGCTGCGATCAAGTGGATCAAGTCGATCGCCTCCGATCCGGAGGTCGGCCAGATCTACGAGGGCACCGTCGTCAAGGTGATGGAGTTCGGCGCATTCGTGAACTTCTTCGGCGCCAAGGACGGCCTCGTCCACATCAGCCAGCTCGCGTCCAACCGCGTGCAGAAGACCTCCGACGTCGTCAAGGAAGGCGACAAGGTCAAGGTCAAGCTGCTCGGCTTCGACGATCGCGGCAAGACCCGCCTGTCGATGAAGGCGGTCGACCAGGAGACCGGCGAGGATCTCGAGGCCAAGCAGAAGACCGAAGCGCCGGCTGCGGCGCCGCGCGAAGCTGCCGGCGAGTAAGCCAAGGCCAATCGACTAGCAAATCGACTGTTACGAAAAGGGCGGCCCTGTGGCCGCCCTTTTTGGCTTGCCGAGATCGGACGCAAATCAATCTCCGCTGATCGGCATGCGCGATTTTGACCCGGCATTGTGACCGGATTCGCTGGAACCCGTTCACAACTCGGGCCTAACATCAGGAAGCTTTCCCAGCACGGAGAACCACGATGTCCTCGATGTCCCGACGCCATTTGATCATCGCAGCAGGCGGCATCGCCGCGGCCGCAGCCGCATCGCGCACGGCATTCGCGCAGGCCCCCGCCGGACCGTTCAAGATCGATCCGCTGACCTATCCCACCAATGCGCTGGAGCCGCATATCGACGCCAAGACGATGGAAATCCATCACGACCGGCATCATCAGGCCTATGTCACCAACCTCAACAATTTCGCCAAGGACAATCCGCAGATCGCCGAGAAGCCGGTCGTCGAGGTGCTCGCCAATCTCGGCAGCGTGCCGGAGGCGATCCGCACCGGCGTGCGCAACAATATGGGCGGCCACGCCAACCACACCATGTTCTGGCAGATCATGGGACCGAACGGCGGCAAGGCGGACGGCGAGGTGCTCGCCGCGATCGATCGCGACCTCGGCGGCATGGAAAAATTCCAGACCGATTTCAACGCCGCCGGCGGGCGCGTGTTCGGCTCCGGCTGGGTGTTCGTCACCGTGACCAAGGACGGCAAGCTCGCGATCGAGACCCGGCCGAACCAGGACAATCCGATCATGGACGGCAAGCGCGCGCTGCTCGGCAATGACGTCTGGGAGCACGCCTATTACCTGACCTATCAGAACCGTCGGCCCGATTATCTCAAGGCGTGGTGGAATACGGTGAACTGGAAGGCCGTGGCTGAGCGCTATGCGGCAGCAAAGGCCGGCACGCTCGGCGTGTGAGCCGCCGGGCTCGCCGGTCGCACACAACTGCGCTAGAGTTGAAAGCTCCGCGAGACGATCGCGGGCTTTCAACTTTATGCACCCACAGCGTCGCGCCGCCGGCGTCGAACGCGATAGGGAACAATGACGCCGCCGATCATCCGCCCCGCTCGTCCCGACGAACATGACGCGATCGCGCGCGCCTGGATGGCGAGCTGGGTTTCGACCGGGCTCTCGCAAGCCAGCGACAGTTTGTTGAACGATCTGCGTATCCGCTTGCCGCGCGAGATCGCCGGCGGCTGGAGCCTGTTCGTGGCCGACGATCGCGGCAGCATCGCCGCCATGCTGGCGCTGCACCTGCCGACCTTGCTGCTTGATCAGCTGATGGTGGTCCCCGCCTATCATGGCCGGAGCCTGGGACGCGAGCTGCTTGCCTTCACACGCCGGCAGATGCCCGACGAGATCTGGCTGAAATGCGTCCGCGAAAATGAGAAGGCCTGGCGCTGGTACGAGCGCGAAGGCTTTGTGTTCGAGAAGGAAGCACCCAATCCGGTCACCGGCTTCATGATGAAGCACTATCGGTGGAAGAGAACAAACCGCACATCGGAGGCTAAGCCATGATCAAGCTGTACTGGTCGCCGCGCTCGCGCTCGTTCTCAGCCATCTGGCTGCTGGAGGAATCCGGTCTGCCATACGAGCGGGTGCTGACCGACATCAGCACCGGCGCGCAGAAATCGCCGGACTTCCTCAAGATCAACCCGATGGGCAAGGTGCCGGCGCTGACCGACGGCGACGCGCAGCTCGCCGAGGCCGCCGCGATCTGCGCCTATATCGCCGACCGTTATCCCGAGACCAAACTCGCGCCGGCAGCGACGGACCCGAAGCGGGCGCGCTATCTGCAGTGGCTATTCTTCTCGCCGAGCTGCATCGAGCCCGCGCTGATCCAGCTCTTCACCAAGCTCGAGGTGCCGACCAGCACCGCGGCATGGGGCAGCGCCGCGCAGGTGTTCGACGTGCTCGACGCCGAGCTGCAGAAGGGGCCATGGATCCTCGGCGATCAATTCTCCGCGGCCGACATCGCGATCGGCGCGGGACTGAACTTTGCGGTGCGCGTGTTCAAGATGGTGCCGTCGCGGCCGTCATTCGAGGCCTATATCGGCCGCTGCGTGGCCCGGCGCGCGTTCCAGCGCGCAGAGAAGATCGCGGCGGGGTGAGACATGTAGCCCGGATGAAGCGCAGCGAAATCCGGGGCTCTCTGCCACAGAGGGACTGTCCCGGATTGCGCTGCGCTCCATCCGGGCTACGAAGCTGTGATTGCGATGTTTCCCGAACGGCCTAACCCGGCACGACGCGCGGATCCACGTCCTGCGTGTAATCCACGCCGTCGATGCCGAAGCCGAACAGGCGCAGGAACTGGCTCTTGTACTCGCCGAGATCGGCCAACTCGCCGAGCGTCTCGGTGGTGAGCAGTGGCCAGCGCCGCGACACTTCCGTCTGCACTTCGGGGAAAGCTCCCAGTCGTCGACCCGGACGCGCTGCGCGTCATCGAGCTCGACGCCCTTACCGAGCTTCGTCCGGAACAGGCGATCAATCTGCTCGATGCAGCCTTCGTGAAGCCCGAGCTGCTTCATCACCTTGAACAGCACGGTGCCATAGAGCGGCACCACCGGAATCGCCGAGCTCGCCTGGGTGACGACGGCCTTCAGCGCGACGACGCGGGCGGCGTCCGCACCGAGCCGGCCGCGGATCGCTTCCGCCTTGCTGTCGAGATCGACCTTGGCGCGGCCGAGCGTGCCGTTCCAGTAGATCGGCCAGGTCAGTTCGCTGCCGATATAGGTGTAGTTGAGCGTCCGGAAGCCCGGCGCCAGCACGCCGGCATCCGCCAGCTGATCGATCCAGCGCTTCCAATCGTCGCCGCCCATCACCGCGACGGTGGCCGCGGTTTGCTCCTCGCTCGCCGGTTCGAGCGTGGTCTGGAACACCTCGCCGGTCTCGGTGTCGAGCGTCTTGATCTCGACCGGGGCGCCGAGCGGCTTGATCACCGAACGATAGGTCTTGCCGGTGTCGGGATCAGTGCGGACCGGAGCGGCCATGCTGTAGACCAGCAGGTCGAGCTGTCCGAATTTCTCGCGCACGCGCTCGATGAAGGTCGCCTTCAACTCGTCGGAGAAGGCGTCGCCCTCCAGCGTGAGCGGCGAGCGTCCGATCTTCTGGGCCTCGATCTCGAAGGCGCGGTTGTTGTACCAGCCGGCGCTGGCGCTTCTCTTTTCCGACGGCTCGCGCTCCAGCGACACGCCGATCGTATCGGCGCCGCCGGCGAAGGTCGCGACGATGCGGCTCGCGAGGCCGTACCCCGTCGAGCAGCCCAGCACGGCAACGCGCTTCGGGCAGTCAGCGACCGGACCCTGCTTCAGAACATAGGCGATCTGTTCGCGGACATTCGTGGCGCAGCCGACGGGATGTGCCGTCGTGCAGATGAAGCCTCGCACGCGCGGTTCAATAATCATTCCCACCCCATTCCGGATCGTTGCAATGTTCCCATTCGCTGCCCGCGGACGTCCCTCAGCAAGCGAGGAGAGGCGAAATCACGCGTCAAGCCGCCTGAACACCAGCGTCGCGTTGGTGCCGCCGAAGCCGAACGAGTTCGACAGCACGGTGTTGAGCTTGGCGTTGTCGATGCGCTTGCGCACGATCGGCATGTCGGCAAACACCGGATCGAGTTCGGTGATATGCGCGCTCTCGCAGATGAAGCCGTTGTTCAGCATCAGCAGCGAATAGATCGCTTCCTGCACGCCGGTGGCGCCGAGCGAGTGGCCGGTCAGCGCCTTGGTCGCCGAGATCGGCGGGCACTTGTCGCCGGTGCCGAACACCTTGCGGATCGCCTCGATCTCCGGCGGATCGCCGGCGGGCGTCGAAGTGGCGTGCGGATTGATGTAGTCGACCGGCGTGTTCACCGTCGACATCGCCATGCGCATGCAGCGCTCGGCGCCCTCGCCCGACGGCGCCACCATGTCGTAGCCGTCGGACGTCGCGCCGTAGCCGACGACCTCGGCATAGATCCTGGCGCCGCGCGCCTTGGCATGCTCGAGCTCTTCCAGCACCACGACACCCGCGCCGCCGGCGATGACGAAGCCGTCGCGGTTGAGGTCGTAGGGACGCGAGGCGGTGGCAGGCGTGTCGTTGTATTTCGAGGACATCGCGCCCATGGCGTCGAACAGCACCGACAGCGTCCAGTCGAGTTCCTCGCAGCCGCCGGCGAAGATGACATCCTGCTTGCCGATCTGGATCGTCTCATAGGCGTTGCCGATGCAGTGGTTCGACGTCGCGCAGGCCGACGAGATCGAATAGTTCACGCCCTTGATCTTGAACCAGGTGGCGAGCGTCGCCGACGCGGTCGAGGACATGCCCTTCGGCACCGCGAACGGACCGACGCGCTTCGGGCCCTTGGCGCGTGCGATGTCGGCGGCCTCGACCAGCGTGCGCGTCGACGGACCGCCGGATCCCATGATGATGCCGGTACGGATGTTGGAGACTTCGCTTTCCTCGAGGCCCGAGTCGCGGATCGCCTGTTCCATCGCAACGTGATTCCACGCCGCACCTTCGGCAAGGAACCGCATCGCGCGGCGATCGATCACCTCGGCAGGATTGAGTGTCGGCGCACCGTGCACCTGCGAACGGAAGCCGAGTTCGGCGGCCTTCTCCGCGCGCGAAATGCCCGACTTCGCCTCGTAGAGGCTCGCAAGCACTTCCTGGGTGTTGTTACCGATGGACGAGACAATACCCATCCCCGTGATGACAACCCGCCTCATGTTCGCCTCGCCCTGCCTTTATGTTGCCGCATGATGATCCTGCTCAAGATGGAGCCGTGCCCTGCTTGAACAACCCGACCTTCAAGTCCTTGGCGCGATAGATAATCTCGTCGTCCATGGAAAGCCACCCGTCGGCAATTCCAAGCACGAGCTTTGACCGCATCACGCGCTTGATATCGATGTTGTACACAACCTTGCGCGCTTGCGGCAGCACCTGTCCGGAGAACTTCAGCTCGCCGAGGCCGAGCGCGCGGCCACGACCTTCGCCACCGATCCAGCCGAGGTAAAAGCCGACCATTTGCCACATGGCATCGAGGCCGAGGCAACCCGGCATCACCGGATCGTTCTTGAAATGGCAACCGAAGAACCAGAGATCCGGTTTCACCTCGAGCTCGGCGCGCACCAGTCCCTTGCCGAACTCGCCGCCATTCTCCGAAATCTCGCTGATCCGATCGAACATGAGCATCGGCGGCAGCGGCAACTGGGCGTTGCCGGGACCGAAAAGCTCGCCCCGTCCGCAAGCCAGCAAATCCTCGTATTCGTAACCGCCGCGCCGATCCAGCATCCTCTTTCCACCTCTGATGTCCCGATGAGCGCTTTGCTTGGTCGGACCTTGATCTACCCACGGGAACCGGAATAACCCGTCCCGCATCTTGGCGCTACCTGGGTACGCGACGGCTTGTTATCTCTGCCGAAAGCGCATATGTGGTCCGCGCGCTCTCTAACATAGCGCCAACTGGGCGGCAAAGCGGCATTCCGAGGATAAATGACCGCTTCTCCTTAGGTTTCTACCGCAGCTTGGATTCGTTCTAGTTGCGAAAAACTTGCATCTGATAGGCATCCTTTTTATATTTATGAGGAATATTGCCTGAGTTGGGTGCATAGAGTGGATATGAACGAGGAAGTACCGGCTGTGAACGATGATGCCGTGCACCCGGCTGCCCGGGGCGCTGGGCACCACCCTGCCCTGACCGGCTGTCCGTGGCATGACGTCAACGAAATGTTGCAGTCTGCCGGTCTGCGGCCGACCCGTCAGCGCATGGCGCTGGGCTGGCTGTTGTTCGGCAAGGGTGCCCGCCACCTGACCGCTGAAATGCTGTACGAGGAAGCCACGCTGGCCAAGGTTCCGGTGTCGCTGGCGACCGTCTACAACACCCTGAACCAGCTGACCGATGCCGGCCTGCTGCGCCAGGTCAGCGTCGACGGCACGAAAACCTATTTCGATACCAACGTGTCGACGCACCACCACTTCTATCTCGAGCACAACCACGAGCTGGTCGACATTCCCGACCCGAACCTTGTGCTGTCGAAGATGCCCGACGTGCCGGAAGGCTACGAGATCTCCCGCGTCGACATGGTGGTGCGGCTGCGCAAGAAGCGCTGAACCGTCTTACCGTCGATTTGAGTTGTGATGGCCGGGCTCGTCCCGGCCATTGTCGTTTTGCACTTACGTCATTCCGGGGCGATGCGTCAGCATCGAACCGGGAATCTCGAGATTCCGGTGCGCAATTGCGCACCTGCGGTCTGGGGCTCGCGCACCATCCCGGAATGACGCTGCGCGTCAGTCCACCTTCTCGTCGGCGTAGACGCCCCACAGGCGCTGCTGCTCGATCCAGCCGTCGAACCCGCTGCCGATGACCCGACACCAGTTATTGGCGCATTTCTTCACCTGCGCGACGACGCCGGCCTGCAGGCGCGCCGCGACGGCGCTGGTCGCGTCGGGACGATCGTAGAGCGAGGCCAGATCGTCCTTGTTCTTCATTGTGACGACCGCGGTGCGGCGGCCGGACAGCAGGGAGTGATAGACCCAGCCTTCGGCGCCTTCGGAATCGCGCACCCGGCGCCAGTTCTCGAACTCGGCGGTGATTTCGACCGGCAGCCCCGACCGCGTGTAGACCCAGGCGACGTCATTGTCCTTGGTCGGGCCGGCCCGGACGTTCACGTGATCCGACTTCAGGCTGACATAGCGCGGGATCGGCAGGCCGCTGGTGGTGGGGCTCAAATCCTTGGCGGTATGTCCCGGCATCACCGACGCGCTCAGCATGCTCCCGACCAGAGCCAGCAATGAACCGAAACGCCAGAACGCCACCATCAACTCGTCTCCTGCCGAGATGCCCAACCCGCATTCGGCGAATTGCAACCCAAACCACGCCCGAAGGCCCCTGCGCCGTTCGCTCCCGCACTGCAAGTCCGAGGGGTTCTTGTCTTGGCCCGGCCTTCTGCTAGAGAGGACGGAACGCCTGAGAGCCAGAACACCCGAATTTGCCAGTCGTTTCGCCTTGGCGAAGAGCCGGGGCAAGTATCGGGGAACCCTAGGAAACGCGAAGGAAACGCCGGGACAGCGCGGCTATCAGCAGTGTCGAACAACCGGGTTAATGAGGCCTCAACGGTTTGCTTTTTGGCAAGCCGCGCGTCATGAAAGCAGGACATGTCGGTGAAGAAAAAGCCTCTCGTCGTCGTCACCCGCAAGCTGCCGGACTCGATCGAGACCCGGATGCGCGAGTTGTTCGACGCCAGATTGAATCTCGACGACACGCCGATGACGCCGGAGCAGATCGCCGAAGCGGCGCGAACCGCCGACGTGCTGGTGCCGACCGTGACCGACATGGTCCGCGAGGACGTGATCAATCAGCCCGACTGCAAGCTGAAGATGATCGCCAATTTCGGCAACGGCGTCGACAATATCGATGTCGCGGCGGCGCATGCCCGCGGCATCACGGTGACCAACACGCCGAAGGTGCTGACCGAGGACACCGCCGACATGACCATGGCGCTGATCCTGGCGGTGCCGCGGCGCCTGATCGAGGGCGCCTCGATCCTGACCGAAGGCAGGCAGCACTGGGCGGGCTGGTCGCCGACCTGGATGCTCGGCCACCGCATCGGCGGCAAGCGCCTCGGCATCGTCGGCATGGGCCGCATCGGCCAGGCCGTGGCGCGCCGCGCCCGGGCCTTCGGCCTGCAGATCCACTATCACAACCGCCGCCCGGTGGCGTCTATGATCGCCGAAGAGCTCGGGGCGACCTATTGGGAAAGCCTCGACCAGATGCTGGCGCGGATGGACATCATCTCGGTGAACTGTCCGCACACGCCGGCCACCTATCACCTGCTCTCGGCGCGGCGGCTCAAGCTGATCCGCAAAGAGGCCTATGTCGTCAACACCGCGCGCGGCGAGGTGATCGACGAGGACACGCTGATCAAGCTGATCGAAGCCGGCGATATCGGCGGGGCAGCCCTCGACGTCTATGAGCACGAGCCCGCGGTGAACCCCAAGCTGGTGCGGCTCGCCAAGGCCGGCAAGGTGACGCTGCTGCCGCATATGGGCTCGGCCACCATCGAGGGCCGCGTCGAGATGGGCGAGAAGGTGATCATCAACATCCGAACCTTCCTCGACGCCCACAAGCCGCCGGATCGCGTGCTGCCGAGCATGCTGTGATTTCGTAGCCGGGATTACGCCGCGCTCGATCCAAGCCACGCAGCTCCGACCTTCCTTGAAAGGGGAGGTCGCTTTGCTCGCGAGAGCAAAGCGGGTGGGGATCATCTCTCGCCACGAGCGACGGCGCGTGTGGCTGACCCCCATCCCGACCTTCCCCCTTTCAGGGGAAGGGGAAGAGAGATTTGCAGCCCGGATGAGGGGCGCGCTGCCAAAATATCGAAAACAACCCCATGCAAAGGAGCCGGGGCGGCCGACCCGCATTCGGTGTCGTCCCTGCGAAAGCAGGGACCCATAACCGCAGGACCTCGTTGTTGCGAAGGCTGTGGCCCCAGCGCTGCAAGGCAATCCGCATGTGTGGTTATGGGTCCCGGCTCCCGTGCGCAATCGCGCACTAGGCCGGGACGACGATGTGGCGAGGTCCTGCCTTACTTCTTCCGCCGCGCCTGCTTGCGCCAGTCGGCGACGAACGACACGAAGGCGGCGAGCGCGGGCGGCGGCTGACGGCGGCTCGGATAATACAGGAACGGTCCGTCGAACGGCGGGCACCAGTCGTCGAGCACGCTGACCAGCGCGCCGGATTTGACGCCGTAGCGGACATAGCCCTCGAACGTCGCCCAGTAGCCGACGCCATCATGGACCGCGCGCAGCGCAAGGCCGAGATGGGTCGCGGTCAACCTGGCCGGCGGCGAAATCTTCACCACGCGGCCGTTCTTCTCGAACTCCCAATCGAACATCACGCCGTTGCTGAAGCGGCTGCGGATGCAGGGGTGCGCCAGCAGATCCTTCGGATGCATCGGCCGACCGTGCTTTGCGACATACTCACTGGACGCCACGATCGCGTATCGCTGCGGCGCGCCGAGCGGGACCGCGACCATGTCCTGTGCCAGGTGCTCGCCGTAACGCACGCCGGCGTCAAAGCCCTGCGCGACGATGTCGACGAACGCACTCTCCGCAACGACGTCGAGCTCGACCCGCGGATATCTGGCGAGGAACGGCGCGATCATCGGCGCCAGCACCAGATCGACCGCCGGCGGCGGCGCGTTGATGCGCAACCGCCCCGACGGCTCGGCGCGCAGGCCGCGCACCTCGGTGATCGCATCGGCAACATTGACCATGGCCGGCGCGACGCGGGCAAGCAGCAGTTCGCCGGCCTCGGTCAGCGCGACGCTGCGGGTGGTGCGGTTCATCAGGCGGACGCCGAGCCGCTCTTCCATGTCGCGCAGGCGCTGGCTGAGGCTGGAGACCGAGACGCGCTGCTCGAGCGCCGCACGCCGGAAATTGCGCGTGCGCGCCACCGCCACGAAGGCGTCGAGGTCGCGAAGGTCGAAATCCTGCATTGTTCGATATAGTGAACAAGCCATTCGGGATTGTCCAGCTTATCGTCCGAAACCGTCCGGCCCATATCACCTCGGCATTTGGCGACGGATTTTCCGCCGCAAACGTTTGAGGAACATCCACATGGACACACGCAAACTCGGCTCAACCGGGCCCACCGTCGCGGCCCTCGGCCTCGGCTGCATGGGCATGTCCGAGGTCTATGGCCCGGCCGATCGCGGCGAGAGCATCGCCACCGTGCACGCGGCGCTCGATGCCGGCATCACGCTGCTGGATACCGGCGACTTCTACGCCATGGGCCACAACGAGATGCTGGTGCAGGAAGCCCTGAAGGACGTCGCGCGCGACCGGCTGCAGATCAGCGTCAAGTTCGGCGCGCTCCGCGGTCCCGCGGGCGAATTCGCCGGAATGGACACCCGGCCGGCCGCGACGAAGAATTTCCTCGCCTATTCGCTGCAACGTCTCGGCACCGACTACATCGACATCTACCGCCCGGCACGTCTCGATCCCAACGTCCCGATCGAGGAGACGATCGGCGGCCTCGCCGATCTGGTGAAGTCCGGCTACATCAGACATATCGGCTTGTCCGAGGTCGGCTCCGACACCATCCGCCGTGCTCATGCCGTGCATCCGATCGTCGATCTCCAGATCGAATACTCGCTGATCGAGCGTGGCATCGAGCGCGATATCCTGACGACCTGCCGCGAGCTTGGCATCGGCATCACAGCCTACGGCGTGCTGGCGCGCGGGCTGATCAGCGGCCACTGGTCGAAGGAGTCCGGCAAGATCGGCAGGGACTACCGGCTGATGACGCCGCGCTTCCAGGGCGCGAACCTCGATGCCAATCTCGCGCTGGTCGAGCAGTTGCGCGCCGTTGCCGCCGAGATCGGGGCGACGCCGGCGCAGGTCGCAATCGCCTGGGTCGCGGCGCAGGGCAAGGAGATCGTGCCGCTGGTCGGCGCCCGCACCCGCAACCGTCTCACCGAAGCGCTCGGCGCGACCAAGCTGACGCTGACGCAGGCTCATCTCGCAGCGCTGGCGAAAGCCTTCCCGCCGGATATCGCGGCCGGCACGCGCTATGCGGCCGAGCAGATGGCGCATCTCGACAGCGAGAAGCCGGCCACCACCTAGAGCGTTTTCGAGCGAAGTGGGTACCGGTTCGCGTGAAGAAAACGCTCACAACAAGAGCCTAGAGCCCCGTTCCGATTCTATCGGAACGGGAAAGGCTCTAACGGCAGCAATCAGGTGCGATGGGCGCTGAGGTCAGTGATGACAGGCCCATCGCCATTGAGCGGGTTCTGCGGATCGCGCGCGTAGCGCAGGGTTTCGAACCGCATCGCGCGCGCATCCACCATCAGCAGGCGACCGACCAGGCCCTCGCCGAAGCCGACGATCTCGCGGATCGCCTCCAGCGCCATCATCGACCCCAGGACGCCGGCAAGCGCGCCCATCACGCCGGCCTCGGCGCAGGCCGGCACCGTGCCCGGCGGCGGCGCCTCCGGAAACAGGCAGCGATAGGTCGGATTGAATTCGCCGTCCGCATTCTTCTCGTGCGCGCGGATCGTGGTCAGCGAACCGTCGAACTGCCCCAGTGCCGCCGTGATCAGCGGCCGCTTCGCGAGGAAGCAGGCATCGGCGACGAGATAGCGGGTCTCGAAATTGTCGGAGCCGTCGAGCACGAGATCGTAGTTCGCGATCAGCGCCATCGCATTGTCGGCGGTGAGCCGCATCGGATGCGCCTCGAACGTCACATGCGGGTTGAGCGCATGGATCTGCGCCGCCGCACTGTCGACCTTGCGCTTGCCGATATCAGACGTCGCATGGATGATCTGGCGCTGCAAATTGGAGAGCGAGACGATATCGTCATCGATCACGCCGAGCTGGCCGACACCGGCGGCCGCGAGATACATCAGCACCGGCGCGCCGAGGCCGCCGGCGCCGATCACCAGCACCGACGCTTTTTTCAGCGCATTCTGGCCGGGGCCGCCCACCTCGCGCAGCACGATATGGCGGGCATAGCGTTCAAGTTCGTCGGCACTCAGCATTACGATGTCCTGCGCGCTGCCCCCTGAACCGGAGCGCGGTTGTTGCCGACCAAGCAGATGTGCTTAATTGCCTGGACGTCAATGGTGTCAGTCATTCCCCCCGGATTTGTCATGAGATCGGTGCTTTCGGCAACATTGATGGCCGCTTCCATTACGGTCACAGGGATGGGCATGGCGCAGGCCCAGATGACCCCGTCCGCGACGGCGGGGGCGAAGCCGAAGACCGCGGCGACGGTGCCGATACGCCCCGCGCTGCAGAAGCCGGAGGATACCGCTGGCGCGATGGCGCAGGCCGAGCGGCTGGCGCTGCAATCCGACCTCGCCTGGGTCGGCGAATATAACGGCGCGATATCGGGCGACGTCAGCGAGCGCATGGTCAATGCGATCAAGGAATTCCAGAAGAAGCGCGGCGGCAAGCCGACCGGCGTGCTGAACCCGCAGGAGCGCGGCGTGCTCGCCGACACTGCGCGGCGGAAGCAGGAAGGTGTCGGCTGGAAGATCGTCACCGAGCCGGCCACCGGGGCGCGGCTCGGCATTCCGACCAAGCTGGTGCCGCAGCTCATCAGCGATGCCGCCGGGGCCAAATGGACCTCGCCGACCGGCACCGTCCAGGTGCTGCTGACCCGGCGCAAGGAAGCGAGCCCGACCACCGCAAAGCTTGCCGAGCAGGAAAAGAAGGAACCGGCAGGCCGCACCATCGACTACACGGTGGTGAAGCCGGATTTCTTCGTGCTGTCGGGCATGCAGGGGCTGAAGAAGTTCTATCTGCGCGGCACCTTGAAGGGCGACGAGGTCCGCATCCTCACCATCCTCTATGACCAGGCGATGCAGACCACGGTCGAGCCGGTGGTGATCGCGATGTCGAGCGCCTTCAACGCCTTTCCGTCCGCCGTGCAGGCCGCACCGCCGCCGCGCAAGACCGTCGAATATGGCACCGGCGTCGTGGTCAGCGACGACGGCGCCATCGTGACCGATCGCGTGGCGACCGACGACTGCATCACGCTGACGATCCCGGGCTACGGCAATGCCGATCGGGTCGCCGACGACAAGGATCACGATCTCGCGCTGCTGCGCATCTATGGCGCGCGCGGGCTGAAGCCGCTCAATATCGCAGGCCAGGCGACGCAGACCGCGCTCGACATCACCGGGATCGCCGATCCGCAGAACCAGGGCGGCGGCGCGGCCGCGAGCAGCGTGAAGGCTTCGGTCGCACAGATCGGCGGCGGCGATCAGGCGCTGTCGCCGGCGCCGGCACTCGGATTCTCCGGCGCGGCGGCACTCGACGGCGGCGGCAGGTTTGCCGGCATCGCGACGCTGAAACCCGTTATCGTCGCGGGCCCCGCAAACGCTGCGCCGCCGGCGCAGGCCGCATTGGTGCCGGCCGACACGGTGCGCAGCTTCCTGAAGGCGCATGGCGTCACCGCGTCGGGCGACTCGGCAGACGCCAAGGCCGCCGTGGTCCGCGTGATCTGCGTCAGGAAGTAGAGTTCCCTCGCCCCGCTTGCGGGGAGAGGTCGGATTGCATCGCCAGATGCAATCCGGGTGAGGGGGTACAGGTCCATCAATGGACACCACCTCGTGGAGAGAGCCCCTCACCCCACCCTCTCCCCGCATCCGCCTTCGCCCGAAGGCGGGCTTCGGCGGACAAGAGAGCGGGGCGAGGGAGCCTAACCACCTCACCTCAACGCGAACCGCACCCCGGCGCGGGCGAGACCGCCGGCAATGCCGACCGGGGTGCCGTCGGCGCGCCAGCAGGCTGCGCCCGACATCGTGCCGTCAGCGTGAAACTGGATCGCGTTCATGCCGCCGGCCACCGTCGGCACGACCTGCACCTTGTGGCCTTTGGCTGATAGCGCGGCGCGGACGGCCTCCGGCACCGCCTGCTCGACCTCCAGCGCATTGCCCTCGGTCCAGACCCGCGGCGCCTCGACCGCCTCCTGCAGGCTCATGCCGTGGTCGATCAGATTGATCAACGCCTGCATCGCGCTCGGGAAGATGCGCTTGCCGCCGGGCAGGCCGAGCGCGTAGGCGAGCTTGCCGTCGCGCAGCGCCATCATCGGCGACATCGAGGTGGTGACGCGCTTGCCGGCGGCCAGCGACAGCGCGTGTCCCGGCCGCGGATCGAACAGGTTCATGTAGTTGTTCGGCACGGTGCCGAGGCCCGGGATCAGGATCTTGGCGCCGAACAGATTGTTGATGGTCTGGGTGGTCGCGACCACATTGCCCATCGCATCCGCCGCGGTCATGTGCGTGGTGTGCGCGCTTTCGAGCTGGGTGACGCCGGCGCTCCAGGCTTGCGCGCGGTCGGGATCGATCGCGCGGCGGCGCTCCTCGGCATAGGCCTTCGAGGTCAACCGCTCCACCGGCACGTTGATATAGGCGGGATCGCCGCTCGCGGCCGCGCGGTCGGCAAAGGCGATCTTCAGCACCTCGGCAAGATAATGGATCGTCTCGGTCGTGCCGAAGCCGAGCCGCGCGATGTCATAGCCTTCGAGGATGTTGAGCATCTGCGTGATATGCACGCCCGATGCCGCGGGCGGCGGAGGCCCGAGGATTTCCCAGCCGCGGTAGTCGCAGCGGATCGGCTGCCGCTCGACCGTCTTGTAGGTCGCGAGATCCTCCTGCGCGATGAAGCCGCCGCTCTTTTTCATGTAGTCGACCAGGATGTCGCCAAGCGGCCCCTGGTAGAGCGCGTTGTCGCCATGATCGGCGATGTATTTCAGCGTCTCGGCATATTCCGCCTGCACCACGCGCTCGCCGGGCTTCAGCGGCGTGCCATCAGGCAGATAGATCGCCGAGATCGGCTTGTCCTTCAGCATTTCCTCGGCGCCGTCGGTGATGCATTCATGCAAATAGGGCGTCGCCGCATAGCCGCGCGCGGCGTGCTTGATCGCGGGCTGCATCACATCGGCAAGGCTCATGGTGCCGAAGCGGCGCAGCGTTTCGCACCAGGCTTTCAGCGAGCCCGGCACCGCGACCGCTTTCGGCCCGTTGAGGTTCTCGTTGCCGACGGTGTCGAACACGTCGTGCGCCGATCCTGGCTTCGAAGTGTAGGTATCCGGCCGCACCGCCTGCGGCACCGTGCTCTGGCCGTCGATGAAGCGATGGCTGCCGTCGGCGAGGCGAATATGCGCCATGCCGCCGCCGATGATGCCGACCATCATCGGCTCGACCACGGTCAGCGTGAATAAGGTGGCGATCGCCGCATCGATCGCATTGCCGCCGGCAGCCAACATCTCGGCGCCCGCGCTCGATGCCAGCGGATGATTGCTCACCACCATGCCGCGGCTGCTGGTGGCCGGCTGCTTCTCGCATTGAAAACTTGTCGCGGCGCGGTCGCGCCAGTTGCCGTTCATCGCCATTGTGTTCTCGTTTTTGAAGGAGCGATGGGCCATGTTCGCCAGCCCCGCATCCGCGGTCAAGCCGTCGCGATTTTCCTCACGACGGCATTCGCAAATAAGGTCACGGCTTCGCGCGATCGCGCAACCAGGTCTCGCGCGTAACCTTCCACTTCTCCGCTCTGGATTCGCCATTGTGGTGCGGAAGCTCGACGAAGCCGACGAATTCGGCCCCGGTCTTCTGCTTGACCCGGCGCGAGCCGACGTTGGACGGCGCGTTGCAGACATGGAAGTGATCGAGGCCGAGCGCCAGGAAGGCGAAATCGTTCACCGCCGCGATCGCCTCGGTCATGAGGCCCTGATTCCAATACGGCTCAGCGAGCCAGAATCCGCGATTGCCCTTGCGGCCGTCGGCGCGCGGCCGGAAATTGATGTTGCCGATCGCCTCGCCATCGCCGGCGCGCAACACCAGCACCCATTGATAGCTTTCCTCGCCGGCCGCGATCTTGTCGAGCTCGCGCCTGATGAAGCTATCCGCGCCGTCGCCCGGATAAGGCCACGGCACCACCGTGGCGAGAGTCCTGATCACGTTCCAATTGTTGAAGTGACGCTGGATCGCCGCGGCATCCGACAACGCAAGCGGCCGCAGGATCAGGCGCGACGTCTCGATGCGCGGGGTCTCGAACATGCTACTTCTGGCACTTCGGGCACCAGAACGTCGAACGGCCGTTCTGCGTGAAGCGCCTGACGATGCCCTCGCAGCCTGACGTGCGGCACGTCTCGCCCTCGCGGTCGTAGACCTGGAACGAATGCTGGAAATAGCCGAGATCGCCATTGGTCAATCGATGGTCGCTGATCGAGGAGCCGCCGGCCTTGATCGCCTGGTTGAGCACCGAATGGATCGCGTCGACCAGCCGCCTGGCGTGGTCGGTCGGCTCGCCCCGGCAACGCCCTTGCGATGTCCGGACTTGGTCGCGAGCGTCGCGGCCAATCGCCGCGGCGACAGATGCGAACGAAACAGCGCCTCGCAGACATAGATGTTGCCAAGTCCCGCCACCACGCGCTGATCGAGCAGGGCGGCCTTCAGGCTGGTCTTCTTGTTGTGGCAGGAGCGCGCCAGCATCGCCGCGTCGAACTCGTTGCCGAGCGGCTCGGGACCGAGCCCTTTCAGCAGCGGCTCATCCTCGATCGCGTTGCGCGCGATGATCTTCATGTAGCCGAAGCGCCGCGGATCGTTGAAGACGACGGCCGCGCCCGACGACATATGGAACACGACGTGATCATGCGCGCGGTCCTCGCTGCGCGGATGGTGGAATTGCCCCGGCGTCGCCGCGCCGTCCAGCTTCAGCACGCGGAACGAGCCCGACATGCCCAGATGCATCAGCAGCACGTCGCCGGAGTTCAGGTCGGCCATCAGATATTTGGCACGGCGGCCGAGCCCGGTGATGGTCCGGCCTTCGAGCCGGGCGATAAAGTCTTTTTGAAACGGAAACCGCAAGTCCTTGCGGCGGGCCTCGGCCTTGAGGATCTTGGACCCCTCCATGGCCGGCTGCAGGCCGCGGCGGACGGTCTCGACTTCGGGTAATTCCGGCATGGCAGGCATTCACCTTTTGGAAGTGACGTGATAGCGCCATTGCGGCCGCCGCGCTATGGTTTGGCTGGAGCGTTTTTCGAGCGAAGCCCGTCCGCACTTGATGGGGACGGCTACCGGTTCGCGTAAAGAAAGCGCGACCAAAAAGGGTAAGAGTTCTGAGTGATGGATCGGCCGGATCAAACCACCCATTTCGGCTTCAGGGACGTCCCCCTGGGCGAGAAGCAGACGCTGGTGAACGACGTGTTTCACAGCGTGGCGTCACGCTACGACCTGATGAACGATCTGATGTCGGCAGGCCTGCACCGGGCCTGGAAGGACGTCATGATCACGACCCTCGATCCGCCGAAGGGCGACCGGCCGTTCGCGCTGCTCGACGTCGCCGGCGGTACCGGCGACATCGCGTTCCGGGCCGCCAAGACCGCGGGCGCGGGCTTTCATGCCACGGTCTGCGACATCAATGCCGACATGCTCGCCGTCGGCCGCGAGCGCGCCGCGAGGCAGCACCTCGATGACCGCGTGTCGTTCGTCGAGGGCAACGCCGAAACGCTGGGTTTTGCCGACCGCGCGTTCGACGCCTACACCATCGCGTTCGGCATCCGCAACGTGCCGCAGATCGAGCTTGCGCTGCGCGAGGCCTATCGGGTGCTCAAGCCGGGCAGCCGCTTCCTGTGCCTGGAATTCTCCACCGTCGACGTGCCCGGCCTCGACAAGATCTACGATCTGTTTTCCTTCAAGGTGATCCCGCCGCTCGGCCGCGCCGTCACCGGTGACGCCGAGTCCTGATCAATATCTCGTCGAGTTCGATCCGCAAATTCCCGCGCCCGAGCGCGTTCGCCGAGATGATCGGCGCCGCCGGCTTTGCCCGCGTGAAGTGGCAGAGCCTCTCCGGCGGCATCGTGGCGCTGCATTCGGGCTGGCGTTTGTGATCTCTGCACTGTCCCACATCACGCGCCTTGCCCGCGCCGGTTTCGTGTTTGCGCGCGAAGGCGTGTTCGGCGTCGTCGATCCCGCGCTGGTGCCGCCGCCCGGGCAGCTCGCGCTGAAGCTGGCGCGGCTGATCGAGCGCCGAGACGGCAAGTCCGGTCCCCGGCTGTCGCGCGCGCTGACGCGGCTCGGGCCGGCGTACCTCAAGCTCGGCCAATTCCTCGCCACCCGCCCCGACGTGGTCGGCGTGGCGATGGCGCGCGATCTCGAAAGCCTGCAGGACCGGCTGCCGCCGTTCGCGCAGGAGGCGGCCGAAACCGTCATCACGCAATCGCTGGAACGGCCACTGGCGCAGGCCTTTGTGCATCTGGGCCCTGCGGTTGCCGCGGCCTCGATCGCGCAGGTGCATCGCGGCGAAATCGAGCGCGACGGCGTCCGGCAGCAGGTTGCGGTCAAGGTGCTCCGGCCCAATGTCGCCGCGCGCTTCCGCCGCGACCTCAGCGACTTCTTCTTTGTCGCGCACAAGGCCGAGGCGCATTCCGCCGAGGCGCGGCGCTTGAGGCTGATCGAGGTCATCAACACGATGTCGCGCTCGGTCGCGATGGAGATGGACCTGCGGCTCGAGGCGGCCGCGCTGTCCGAGATGGCCGAGAACACCCGCGACGATCCGGACTTCCGCGTCCCCGCGGTGGATTGGGATCGCACCGCGCACAGCGTGCTGACGATGGAGTGGATCGACGGCATCGCGCTGAACGATCACGTCCGGCTGGCGCAGGCCAAAGTCGATTTGCCCGATCTCGGCCGCAAGGTGATCCAGAGCTTCCTGCGTCACGCGCTGCGCGACGGCTTCTTCCATGCCGACATGCATCCCGGCAATTTGTTCCTCGACGAGGCCGGCCGGCTCGTTGCCGTGGATTTCGGCATCATGGGACGGCTCGGGCTGAAGGAGCGGCGCTTCCTGGCCGAGATCCTGCTCGGCTTCATCACCCGCGATTATCGCCGCGTCGCCGAGGTGCATTTCGAGGCCGGCTACGTGCCGGGCCACCATTCGGTGGAGAATTTCGCGCAGGCGATCCGCGCGATCGGCGAGCCGATCCACAACCGCACCGCCGAGGAAATCTCGATGGCGAAGCTGCTGACGCTTCTGCTCGAGGTCACCGGCCTGTTCGACATGCAGACGCGCCCCGAGCTGATCCTGCTGCAGAAGACCATGGTGGTGGTCGAGGGCGTGGCGCGCGGCTTCGACCCGAAGCTCGACATCTGGAAGATCGCGGACCCCGTGGTGCGCGAATGGATCACGCAGAATCTCGGGCCGGCTGGACGCATCCAGGGCGCGCTATCGGGTGCGGGCGAACTCGGCCGCATCCTCGCCAACCTGCCGTCGATTGCCAACCGCGCCGTCACGGTGCTCGAGCAGCTGGAGACCATGACGCTGGAGGGCCACATGCTGTCGTCGGACTCGATCGACGAAATGGCCCGCGCCGAGGCCCGCAAGGCGCGGGTGCAGACCGTTGGCCTCTGGGTCATTGCGATCGCCTCCATCGCGATCTTTTTCGCCATCCG
This sequence comes from Bradyrhizobium sp. BR 1433, assembly GCF_051547665.1. Lineage (NCBI taxonomy): Bacteria > Pseudomonadati > Pseudomonadota > Alphaproteobacteria > Hyphomicrobiales > Nitrobacteraceae > Bradyrhizobium > Bradyrhizobium sp. BR 1433. Next base: position 5,186,278 of record NZ_JBPUGG010000001.1, on the reverse strand, counting down.
GGCGCACTGATTGCAATGCATGCACTTTGTGATAGCATCGCTATCACATTTGATTGAGCATGATGCCTGAGGGCACGCAATGGCCAGCCTGACCATCCGCAAACTCGACGACACGCTGAAGGCCTATCTGCGGCTGCGCTCCGCCAGGAACGGCCGCTCGGTCGAGGAGGAGGTCCGGGTGATCCTCCGGGACCTCGCGGACGGCGGTACGGAGCCTGCCGAGGCGCCCGGCCCAGGTTCCGCGACAGTGGCAGCCCCTGCTCCACGGGCCGCCAGCGTGGCCGGCGAGCCGCGCGTCACCCTGATCATCGGCGGGGGGATTGCGGCCTACAAGGCGCTGGACCTGATCCGGCGACTCAAGGAACGGCACATCCAGGTCCGCTGCGTGCTGACCAGGGCGGCCCAGCAGTTCGTGACCCCGCTCGCCGCCAGCGCGCTGTCGCATGAGCGCGTCTACACCGACCTGTTCGACGCCGAGAGCGAATTCGACGCCGGCCATATCCGCCTGGCGCGGGACTGCGACCTGATCGTGGTGGCGCCGGCGACCGCCGACCTGATGGCCAAGATGGCGCAGGGCCATGCCGACGATCTCGCCACGGCCACCTTGCTGGCGGCCAACCGGCCGATCCTGCTGGCGCCGGCGATGAACCCGCTGATGTGGAACAATCCGGCCACCCGCCGCAACGTGCTGCAGCTCCGCCGCGACGGCGTCCATACCGTCGGCCCCAACGCGGGCGAGATGGCGGAAGCCGGCGAAGCCGGCGTCGGGCGGATGGCCGAGCCGACCGAGATCGCGGCCGCCGCCGACCGCATGCTGCGCCCGCCGCAGCCGCGTCCGCTGGCCGGCAAGCGGGTGCTGATCACCGCGGGCCCGACCCATGAGGCGATCGATCCGGTCCGCTACATCGCCAATCGCTCGTCCGGCAAGCAGGGCTTTGCCATTGCCGCCGCCGCGCGCGCCGCCGGCGCCGAGGTCGTGCTGGTGACCGGCCCGGTCGAGCTCGACGACCCCCAGGGCATCTCCGTGATGCGCGTGGAGTCCGCCCGCGACATGCTGCACCGGGTCGAGGCCGCGCTGCCGGTCGACGTCGCGATCTTTGCCGCCGCGGTCGCCGACTGGCGGGTCGCCACCGAGGGCGGCCAGAAGCTCAAGAAAACCGCGGCCGGCATGCCGCCGCTGCAGCTGGTCGAGAACCCCGACATCCTCGCGACAATTTCCAAGCTGAAGGAGCAGCGGCCGCCGCTGGTGATCGGCTTCGCCGCCGAGACCGAGCATCTGATCGAGAACGCCAAGGCGAAGTTCGCGCGCAAGGGATGCGACTGGATCGTCGCCAACGACGTCTCGCCGGCGACCGGGGTGATGGGCGGCGACCGCAACACCGTTCATCTGCTCTCGCGCGAGGGCAAGGACGTCACCGTCGACTCCTGGCCTGTCATGACCAAGGAGGAAGTCGCGACCGCGCTGGTGTCGCGCATCGCAAGAGCGTTTTCGAGCGAAGTGGTCACCGGTTCGCGTCAAGAAAACGCGACCAAACAAAAGGATTAGAGCATGATCCGATTCAATCGGATCATGCTCTAGAGCCGTAGGAACCGCATCGTGAGCGCCACCATCAAGCTCGAAGTCCATCAATTGCCGCACGGCGCGGATCTCCTGCTGCCGATCTATCAGACCGCCGACGCGGCCGGCCTCGACCTGCTCGCGGCGGTGCCGCAGTCGGCGCCGCTGCTGCTGCTGCCGGGCCGCTACGAGATGGTTCCGACCGGGCTGACGATCGCGCTGCCGCCGGGCTACGAGGCGCAGGTGCGGCCGCGCTCCGGCCTTGCCGCCAAATACGGCGTCACGGTGCTGAACTCGCCCGGCACGATCGACGCCGACTATCGCGGCGAGATCCACGTGCTGCTGATCAACCACGGCCACGAGGTGTTCTCGATCCGGCGCGGCGAGCGCATCGCGCAGATGGTGATCGCGCCGGTCACCAGGGCCGAGCTGGTTCCGGTCGACGTGCTGTCGGCGACCGGGCGCGGCAGCGGCGGCTTCGGCTCGACCGGACGCTAGTGCGCGACGACTTCACTCGAGCGGCGGCGCCTCTTCACCTCGCCCCGCGTGCGGGGAGAGGTCGGAACGCATCGTCAGATGCGTTCCGGGTGAGGGGAGTCTCCGCGAACGCAGCTATCACCGGATATGCGGAGACGGCCCCTCACCCCAACCCTCTCCCCGTAAGAACGGGGAGAGGGAGCCAAGCGCCTTCGCATCGGAGAAGTGTGCGGACGAGCTCCGCAAGATCACGCTTGGTGCGCGTTCTCCGCATGACTACGGAGTCAATTCGCGTAAAATCCACGCCTCCCGGCGGCATTTTTTCACAGGGGATTCTGCGTTCACGGTCTGGACTCTTACTCGCCGAGTCCCGTTGGGACTATTCTGTTTTGATTCGAGCACGACGGGGGTCTCGTCGGGCTGACTGGTCCTGCTTGGGCATGATCGGCGGACAAACGTCGTACGTTTGCCGTGAGGGAACACCGGTCTCCGCTTTTCCGGATCATGCCTGGGGTTTGTGCGTTCTGGGGCAACATATGTCGGGCGTAGTCGCGGCAATGCGTCGAACCCTGCTGTCATGCACCTCACTGGCGCGCGACGGCATGATTGGGCTCGCCATCACCGCATTGCTGCCGGCCCGCACCGCGTTGGCCGCCGAGAGCCCGGTCGCCCAGGCGATGTCGGATCATTTCGGCTTCAATCACCAGGAGGTCGCGGTCCTCGCGACGTCGCTTGCGCTGGTCGGCTTCTCGGCCGTCGCCGCGATCCTCTTGATGCGCACCCGCGTGCGCGCGACGCGGAACGAGGAGCAGCTGCAGTCCGAGATCACGGACCTGCAGGCGCAATCGGACCGGCTGCGCGCGCTGCTGTTCGTCGAGCCGCAGGTCCTGATCTCCTGGGCCGCCGGCGACAACCGGCCGCAGATCTCGGGCGACATCTCGCTGGTGATGTCGCAGGAAGGCTCGCCGCAACGCGTCCTCGCCTTCGGAACCTGGCTGCCGCCCGAGCCGGCGCTGCAGATGGATCACGCCGTCGACGCGCTGCGCGAGAAGGGCGAGGCGTTCCTGCTCAACCTCTCGACCTCGGCCGGCCGCGCCATCGAGGCGATGGGCCGCGCGATCGGCGGCCAGGCCATCGTGCGGATCCGCGAGCTCGGCGGCCTGCGCCGCGAGCTCGCCGAATCCAACCTGCGCTACAAGACGCTGCAGGAGGAAACCGAGCTGCTGCGCGATTTCGCCGCCGCCGCGCCGTGGCCGATCTGGGCCAAGAGCCTCGAGGGCAATCTGCGCTATGCCAACGCGGCCTATGTCCGCGCCACCGAAGGCAAGAGCGTGTCGGATGCGCTGCAGCGCAATCTCGAACTGCTCGAAAGCGACCAGCGCGGCGAATTGACCCGCGCGCTGAACGACAACGCCAATTATGCCGCGCGGCTGCCGATCGTGGTCAGCGGCGAGCGGCGGATCTACGACGTGCAGGCGCTGAAGCTCTCCGGCGGCAGCGCCGGCATCGCGATCGACGCCAGCGAAGCTGCGGCGCTGCGCGCGGCGATCGCTCGGATGGTCGAAGCGCACCGGCGCACCCTCGACCAATTGTCCTCGGGCGTCGCGGTGTTCGATGCCGACCGGCGGCTCACCTTCTACAACGAGTTCCTATCGGCGGCTGTGGGGCCTCGACCAGGCCTTCCTCGACGGCAACCCCGACGATTCCAGCGTGCTGGACCGGCTGCGCGCCAACCGCAAGCTGCCCGAGCAGCCGGATTTCCGCGCCTGGAAGGCCAAGCTGCACGAGGCCTATCGCGCGGTCGAATCCGAGACCTATACCTGGTTCCTGCCCGACGGCCGCGCCATCAGCGTCGTCACCACGCCGAACCTCGAGGGCGGCGTCACCTATCTGTTCGACAACGTCACCGAGAGCCTCGACCTCGCGCGCCGCTACGACCGCCTGACGCGGGTGCAGCGCGAGACCCTGGACAATCTCGGCGAGGCGGTCGCGGTGTTCGGCAGCAACGGCCGCGCGGAACTGTTCAACCCGCCCTTCGCCAAGATGTGGAAGCTGCCGGCCAACGCGCTGCAGGGCGAACCGCATATCGAGGCGGTGGAAGCACTGTGCCGGCCGCTGTTCGACGACGCCCTGACCTGGCGCACACTGCGCGAGCAGATCACCGCGATCGAGAACCGCGCCCAGGTCACGCTCAAGCTCGAGCGCAAGGACGGCAGCGTGCTGAATTGCATGACCATCCCGCTGCCCGACGGCAAGACCCTGCTCGCCTTCCAGGACATCACCGACACCGAAAATGTCGAGCGGGCGCTGCGCGAGCGCAACGAGGCGCTGGAAGCCGCCGACCAGATGAAGGTGGATTTCGTCCATCACGTCTCCTACGAGCTGCGCGCACCGCTCACCACCATCATCGGCTTCGCGCATTTCCTCAGCGATCCCTCGACCGGACCGCTGACGCCGAAGCAGGCCGAATATCTCGACTACGTCACCAAATCGACCAACGCGCTGCTGGCGCTGACCAACAACATTCTCGATCTCGCCACCATCGACGCCGGCGCGATGAAGCTCGAGCTCGGTCCGGTCAATATCGGCCAGGCGATCGAAGCCGCCGCCGAAGGCATCCAGGATCGCCTCGCGACCGACCGCATCACCCTCAAGGTCGATATCGAGCCCAACATCGGCGCCTTTGTCGGCGACGAGCGGCGCGTGGTGCAGGTGCTCTATAATCTGCTCGCCAACGCGGTCGGCTTCTCGCCGCACGACGCCACCGTCACGATCAGCGCCCACCGCACCGAGCACAGCGTGGTGTTTGCGGTGACCGACGCCGGTCCCGGCATTCCGGCGGAGATGCGCGACAAGGTGTTCAACTGGTTCGAGAGCCATTCGCACGGCTCGCGGCACCGCGGCGCGGGCCTTGGCCTGTCGCTGGTCCGCTCCTTCGTCGAACTCCATGGCGGACGGGTGCGCGTCGATTCGACCGTAGGCCGCGGCACGACCGTGACCTGCGACTTCCCGATCGACCAGACCGCACACCGCAACGCTGCTGAATGACGGCGACCTCGACATTCTCGGTGGCGCTCGCGAACGAGACCGCGACAGCAGAGCTGATGGCCGACCTCGCGCTGCTGATCGGCGCCGGCGACGTCATCACGCTGTCCGGCGATCTCGGCGCCGGCAAGACCACGGCCGCGCGCGCGTTGATCCGCTATCTCGCCGACGACGACGCGCTGGAGGTGCCGAGCCCGACCTTCACGCTGGCGCAGAGCTACGAGCTGCCGTCGTTTCCGCTGGTTCATGCCGACCTCTACCGCATCAACGACGCCGGCGAGCTCGAGGAGATCGGGCTGTCGCCGCTGCCCGACGACATCGTGGCGCTGATCGAGTGGCCGGAGCGCGCGCCCGACGCGATGCCCGCCGACCGCATCGATATCGCGTTCAGCCATCGCCCGGCGCTCGGATCCGCGGCACGCGCGGCCGAGATCACCGGCCATGGCAAGGGCGCGGCGAAGGTCGCGCGACTCAACGAGCTGCGCCAGTTCCTCGATCGCGCGGGCTTTCTCAATGCCCGGCGCGAACGCATGCCGGGCGATGCCTCGACACGCTCCTATGCGCGGCTGCGCAACGACGACGGCACCGTCATCCTGATGAATTCGCCGCGCCGTCCCGACGGCCCGGCGATCTACAGCGGCCAGTCCTACAGCGCGGCGGTGCATCTCGCCGAAGACGTCAGGCCGTTCGTCGCGATCGGAAACGGCCTGCGCAAGCATGGTTTCTCCGCGCCCGCGATCCGCCACATCGACCTCGGATCCGGCTTCCTCATCACCGAGGATTTCGGCGCCGAAGGCGTCATCGAGGGCGATCCACCGCAGCCGATCGCCGAGCGTTACGAGGCCGCCGTCGACATGCTGGCGGCACTACACCGCGAGGTGCTGCCGGAGCAATTGCCGCTGACATCAGACGAGAGCTACGACATCCCGGTGTTCGACATCGACGCCTGGCTGATCGAGATCGGGCTGATGTTGGAATGGTACCTGCCCGACCGCGACGTACCGCCGAGCGAGGAGCTTCGCACCGAATTTCTCGGGATGTGGCGCGGCCTGCTCGAGAAGCCCGCAGCGGCGCCGCGGACCTGGGTGATCCGCGACTTCCATTCGCCGAACATCATCTGGCTTGCCGAACGCACCGGCATCCTGCGCGTCGGCGTCATCGACTTCCAGGACGCGCTGCTCGGCCCCGCGGCCTATGACGTGGCGTCGCTGCTGCAGGATGCGCGGATCGACATCCCCGAGCAGCTCGAGCTGTCGCTACTGACCCGCTACATCAAGGCGCGGCGCGCGACCGACGAGAGCTTCGATCCGGCCGGCTTCGCCGAGCTCTATGCGATCATGTCGGCGCAGCGCAACACCCGCCTGCTCGGCACCTTTGCGCGACTCAACCGCCGCGACGGCAAGCCGCAATATCTCAAGCACCAGCCGCGGATCTGGACCTATCTCGAGCGGTCGCTGGCGCATCCGGCGCTGACCAGCTTCCGCATCTGGTACACAGCCAATGTCCCTCCTCCAGTACCGTAGTTTACGGGTTATTAGCCTCGCCTCCCCTAAGGTTGCGGAGCCCGCACCTGATCCATGGCGCGGCCGGATCTGGAGCGGGACCACACGATGGGGACGGAACGACGCAAGGGCGATCGTGTCACGTTTGAGCGCGGCATAGCGGCGCACATGATGGGCATCGACGGCACCTGGCGGCGCGACTGCACCATGGAAGACGTGTCGGAGACGGGCGCCAAGCTCTCCGTCGACGGCTCGGTCGAGGGCCTGAACCTGAAGGAGTTTTTTCTACTGCTGTCGTCCACAGGATTGGCCTATCGCCGCTGCGAGCTGGCGTGGGTCAATGGCGACCAGATCGGCGTCAACTTTCTCAAACAAGGCGACAAGAAGAAGAAAACCGCCAGACGCGGCACGCAAGCTGCCGACGTCTAGGCCAGGGTCGTCATTGCCGTCTTACGGCCGTCATGTCTCGTGACTATGGCGTCTGATTGATGTGCTTGCCGAATCGCCGTGATATGATCGGCGCATGAGAGATGATGACCGAGAATATCCGGAAGATGCCCGTCACACCCCATAAGGCCATGGTGCTCGCTGCGGGCCTCGGCGTGCGCATGCGCCCCCTGACCAACACGATGCCGAAGCCGCTGGTCAGCGTCGCCGGCCAGCCGCTGCTCGACCATGTGCTCGACAAGCTCGCCGGCGCCGGCGTCAGCGAAGCGGTCGTGAACGTGCACTATTTGCCCGACCAGATCATCGAGCACGTCAAGACCCGCAGCCGTCCGCACGTGATCATCTCCGACGAGCGCGACCAGGTGCTCGGCACCGGCGGCGCGGTGGTGAAGGCGTTGCCGCTGCTCGGCGATGCGCCGTTCTATCATCTGAACGCGGACACGATGTGGATCGACGGCGTGCGCTCCAATCTGGCGCGGCTCGCGGAAACCTTCGATCCGGCGCGAATGGATATCCTGCTGCTGATGGCGCCGACCGCTACGAGCATCGGCTATGGCGGGCGCGGCGACTATTCGATGTTGCCGGATGGCGCGTTGCGCAAGCGGCGCGAGAACCAGGTGGTGCCGTTCGTCTATGCCGGCGCCGCGATCATGTCGCCTGCACTGTTCGCCGACGCGCCGGCCGGCGAGTTCTCGCTGACCAAGATATTCGACCGCGCCAACGAGCAAGAGCGGCTGTTCGGCCTGCGCCTCGACGGCGTCTGGATGCATGTCGGCACTCCGGACGCGATCCAGGCCGCGGAAGAAGCTTACCTGGAAAGCGTCGCGTAGGCGGCGCCGTCGTCAGCCATCGGCGTCGATCGCGAGCACCGCGAAGCTCGCAAGCCAGTGTTCACCCATATAGTCGCTGGCGATATGCGGCAGGCCGGCGTCGAGATGCCGGCGCGCGGCATCCTGCAGGATCGGACGGCGCGCATCGGCCGCCGGCAACGCACCGGCCAGCGCCCGCCAGCACCATGCGCGGCTGAGATTGAGCCCGTCGAGATGTGCCAGCTTGCCATCCGAGCGATCGGTGACCGTGGCGGGACGGAACAGGGTTGCGGGTTCGCGCAGGTCGAGCCGCGGCAGGAAGCGGTCGAGCCAGGGCAGGAAGTCGCCCGGCGCCAGCAGCCGGCGCATGCACTCGGCTTCGATCAGCGCGGACGACTGGAAGTCGTCGCCGCTCGGCTCACCCCAGGCGGGGCAGTCCTGATCGGCGCCGTACCAGCGCAGCGCTGTGTCGCGCAACAGCGCGCCGAACGCATCGTCCCGTGTCGCTGCGGCGTAGTCGGCTGCCATGCGCAGTCCGAACGCGGTGTTGAAATGGGTGCCGACCCGCACCGGATAGGTGGCGAGCGGCAGGAAATCGCGGTAGCGCTGCGCGAAGATCTCGGCGAGCGGAGCGATCCGATCGCGCCAGTTGGTGTTCTCGACGAGCGAGAGCTCTGCGGCGAGCTTCAACAGCCAGCCCCAGCCGTAAGGCCGCTTGAAGCCGCGCGCGGTCGGGGCGGCGAGATAGCTGCATTCGGCGGCAACCTTCTCCGTAACGAACTGCGCGTCGAACAGCGCGCGGATATCGTCCGCCGCCTCGGATGAGGGATAGCGGCGCAGCAGCCGGGCAAGCATCCAGTAGCTGTGGACGCAGGAGTGCCAGTCGTAGCTGCCGAAGAACACCGGATGCAGCTCACGCGGCGTGCGCGCGTCCTGCGGCCCCGCCAGCACGTGATCCGGCTTGTTCGGATATTCGCGCGTGACATGGCCGAGCGCGATGCGCGCGAAGCGGACGGCGAGGTCTTCGGTCAGGATCGTCGCGCTCATGGTGAGGCATTCTCCTTGCGCTCGCGGCGAACAAGCATCCCGATCAGCCGCGGCGTCATATAGATCGGAAACTGCGTGGCGGCGAAGAACAACGCCGTCATCGGCGACACCGCAGCGCCCATCGCCGACCAGACCAGTCCGACATTGCGGTTGCCGAGAATGAGGCCGCTGGTCAGCCGCGCAGCCAGATTGCCCGGCGTGAGGAGCGCGCCACACAATTGCAGGGCAAGATTGCAGGCGAAGGCAAGGCCGACGCAGGTGAACGCGGCGGCCGGTTGCGCTTCGATCTGGGTGCGCACCCCCGCCATGGTGGCGATCGCGAACAGCAGCAGCGAGGCGAGCACGAGCGCGTCGATGATGCGCGCATGCTGGACCAATCGTGCAGCGGCCTGACGGCGCAGCAGCAACGCCAGCACGCCGGCGCCGCCGACCAGCAGCGCAAGCCGCGTCGCAAGCGCCAGCGGATCGAGCGCGAGACCGGCAAATCCCGCGGCGATCAGCGGCACGGTGACCGGCGCCAGCGCCATCGACAGCAGCGTCACGGCAAGCGGAATGGTCGCATCGAAGCCGAGCATGCGCGCGACGGCCGCCGTGCCGCTCGACGGTGGCGCACACACCGACAGCACCAATGCGACGATCAGCTCGGGTCGAAAGCCGGCGCCGCGCGCGGCAAGGCCGACTGCAAGCGGGCTCGCCAGCATGGCGAGCGCCGGCAACAGCAGCCAGATCAGCGGCCGCCGCAACGCGCGCCGGAACGCCGTGCCGTCGACCTGGAGGAAGGTGCCTAGCACCAGAACGAAGATCGCCGCCGCCATCAGCGGGCGGGCGCCGTCCGCCAAGGCGGGGAAAGCCAATCCTGCCAGCACGCCGATGATCAGCAGTGTCGGCCCGCTTGGCACCAGCCTCGCAAATCTCGCCAAATTCCTGGGTCCCGTCGTCATGTCCGACCAACGAGCATAGGCCGGGGCAAATCATTGTTGAAATCGATTATTCTTATAAGTATTATTGCTACGATGAATTTATCCGCCGTCGATCTCAACCTGCTGGTCGCCTTCGAAGCGCTGATGGAGGAGCGCCACGTCACCCGGGCGGCCGAGCGCATCGGGCTCGCCCAGCCGTCCATGAGCAGCGCGTTGCGAAGGCTGCGTGCGCTGTTTGCGGACGAACTGTTCCTGCGTGCCGGCGCGGGCATGCAGCCGACCGAAAAGGCGCTGGCGCTGGCCGGGCCGATCGGCGAAGCGCTGCGGCAAATCCGGAGCGCGCTGGTGCCCGATCAGGGCTTCGATCCGGCGATCGCGCGACGGCGCATCACCATCGCCGCGACCGACTATGGCGATCTCGTTGTGGTGCCGGAACTGACCCGGCTGCTGCGCGTCGAAGCGCCCGGCATTGACCTTGCCGTGCGCCCGCTCACCGATGCGACGGTGGCGCTCGCGAAGCTGGAGCGCGGCGAACTCGATGCGCTGATCGGCGGGCACCTGCCGGACTCGCCGCGCTGTGTCCGGCACCGGCTGTTCGAGGAACGCTTCGTCTGCGCCCGCGATGCACGCACGAACCGATCGGAGCGCCTCAGTCTGGAAGATTACGCGACCTTGCCGCACGCGCTGTTCTCGGCGGCCGGCGGCGATGGCCTGCCGAGCGTGATCGACGCGCTGCTGGCGCGCCATGGACTGAAGCGACGGGTGGCGGTGACGCTTGCGCATGTGGTGGCCGTTCCGTTCGCCGTGGCCGGCACCGATCTGATCGCCACGATGTCCGAGCGCATCGCCCGGCGCTTCACGGATCTGGCCGACATTGCCGTCGTCGCGCCGCCGATCGACATCCCCGCCTTCGCGATCGACCTGATCCATACGAGCCGCGCCGCCCAGGATCCGGCGCTGCGCTGGTTCCTGGATGCCGCCGATCGCTGCGCCCGCCGATTGCGATATTGAGCGGTGACGGTTCTCCGACAGGGGTGGCTAACGACGGTCGCCGCTCCCTATATTGGCGCCGGATTCGAATCAGGCAGCCCATGCGCGTCTTCAGTGTTCCCGTTTCTGCGCCGTTCCTGCGCACCGTCATCTCGGCGCTGGTCGATGGCCGGCTGGTCGCGGGATTCGAGGCGCAGAGCGATCCGGCAAGGCTCGCCAACGCCACGCTGTATCTGCCGACCCGCCGTGCCGGGCGGCTGGCGCGGGAAATCTTCCTCGATGTGCTCGAGTCGGACGCCGCGGTGCTGCCGCGCATCGTCGCGCTTGGCGACATCGATGAGGACGAACTCGCCTTCGCCGACCAAAGCGAGGACGTCGGCGGCGCCGCGCCGCTGGAGATTCCGCCAAGGCTGGGCGAGCTCGAGCGCCGGCTGACGCTGGCGCATCTGGTCGCCGCCTGGGCGAAGACGCCGGTATCGGCGCCGCTGGTGGTCGGCGGGCCGGCCTCGACGCTGCAACTCGCCGGCGATCTGGCGCGGCTGATGGACGACATGGTGACGCGCCGCGTCGACTGGCGCGCGCTCGACCGCCTGGTGCCGGACCAGCTCGACAAATACTGGCAGCACTCGCTCGACTTCCTGCGCATCGCGCGCGACGCCTGGCCCAGCTACCTCAAGGAGATCGGCCGGATCGAACCCGCCGCGCGCCGCGATCTGCTGATCGAGGCGGAGGCGGCGCGGCTGACCGCGCACCACGCGGGCCCGGTGATCGCGGCCGGTTCGACCGGCTCGATGCCGGTGACGGCGAAATTCCTGCACGCGGTGGCGAAGCTGCCGAACGGTGCCGTGGTGCTGCCCGGGCTCGACACCGATCTCGACGAGGGCAGCTGGGACACGATCGGCGGCGAGCGCGGCGACGACGGCAGGTTCGTAACGCCGCCCTCGTCGAACCATCCGCAATTCGCGATGCACGCCTTGCTCGACCGCTTCGGCATCAAGCGCCGCGACGTCGAGAGCCTTGCCGAGCCGGCGCCGCTCGGCCGCGAGGTGCTGGTGTCGGAGACGATGCGTCCCTCGACCGCGACCGCGCAGTGGCACGATCGGCTGGAACGGCCGGAGATCGTGGCGCGGATTTCCGCCGGGATGACCAACCTCACCGTGGTCGAGGCGCCCAATCCGGAAATGGAGGCGCTGGCGATCGCGGTTGCGATGCGCGAGGCGCGGCATCTCGGCAAATCGGCCGCGCTGGTGACGCCGGATCGCGCGCTGGCGCGCCGCGTGATGGCGTCGCTGACGCGCTGGAAGCTCGAGTTCGACGATTCCGGCGGCGATGCGCTGATCGAGACGCCGGCCGGCGTGTTCGCCCGCCTGACCGCGGAGGCGGCGGCCAAGGGGCTGGAGCCGCCGACGCTGCTCGCGCTGCTCAAGCATCCGCTGTTCCGGCTCGGCGGTTCGCGCGGCGCGCTGCGGCGCGCGATCGAGGTGCTGGAGATCGCGCTGCTCCGCGGCACGCGGCCGCAAGCCGGGACCGGCGGCCTCGCCCGCGACTTCGCGCGCTTCCGCGCCGAGCTGGTCAAACTGCACGGCGGCGAGACCTCGTCGCTGCACGCCATGGAGCCGCGCGCCCGGCTGCGCGACAACGAGCTCAACCAGGCGCAGGACCTGATCGCCAGATTGCAGGCGGCGCTGGCGCCGCTCGAAGGCATGGCGTCGTCAAAACCCCATGATTTCGCCGAGCTCGCCGCGCGCCACCGCGAGGCGCTGATCGCGCTGTCCGGAGACCAGAACGGCGTTGCGGTCGTGTTCGAGGAGCGCGCCGGTGCGTCGCTGGCGTCCGCATTCGACGAGCTGCTCGCCAAACAGCAGCCGAGTCGGCTGATGACGCCGCTCGCCGATTATCCCGAGGTGTTCCAGACCGCGTTCGCCGACCGCATGGTGCGGCGACCGGAATCGGCGCGCGCGCAGCTCAACATCTTCGGCCAGCTCGAAGCACGTCTCACCGAATCCGATCGCGTCATCCTCGGCGGCCTGGTCGAGGGCGTCTGGCCGCCGGCGCCGCGGATCGATCCGTGGCTGAGCCGGCCGATGCGGCACGAGCTCGGGCTAGATCTTCCCGAGCGGCGTATCGGGCTTTCCGCGCACGACTTTGCGCAGCTGCTCGGCCATGACGAGGTGATCCTCACCCACGCCGCAAAAGTCGGCGGCGCGCCGGCGGTCGCCTCGCGCTTCCTGCACCGGCTCGAAGCCGTGGCGGGCCAAGCGCGCTGGAAGGCCGCGACATCGGCCGGCGAAACTTACGTGCAGTATGCCGCCGAGCTCGACCGGCCCGACAAGGTCGAGCCGATCCCGCAGCCGGAGCCGCGGCCGCCGCGCGAGGCACGTCCGCTGAAAATGTCTGTGACCGCGATCGAGGACTGGCTGCGCGATCCCTACACGATCTATGCGCGCTACATCCTGCGGCTCGATCCGCTCGACCCCGTCGACATGCCGCTGTCGGCGGCCGACCGTGGCTCGGCGATTCACGAGGCGCTCGGCGAGTTCACGCAGGTCTATGCCGACGCGCTGCCTGCCAACACCCTGCTCACGCTGCGCGAGATCGGGGCCAAATATTTTGCGCCGCTGATGGAGCGACCCGAGGCGCGGGCGCTGTGGTGGCCGCGCTTCCAGCGCATCGCAGGATGGTTTGCCGAATGGGAGCAGGCCCGGCGCGGCAATATTGCTGCGATCAAGGCCGAGATCCGCGGCGAGATCGGCATCCCGCTCGACGATGCCAGGACCTTCACCCTCTCGGCGCGCGCTGACCGCATCGAGCGGCGCGATGACGGCAGCTTTGCGATCCTCGACTACAAGACCGGCCAGCCCCCGACCGGCAAGCAGGTGCGCATGGGCCTGTCGCCGCAGCTCACGCTGGAAGCCGCGATCTTGCGCGAGGGCGGCTTCGCCGACATCCCGGCCGACTCCTCGGTCGGCGACCTCGTCTATGTCAGGCTGAGCGGCAACAACCCGCCGGGCGAGCAGCGTTCGCTGGAACTGAAGATCAAGACCAGCGACACGCCGCAGCCCCCCGATGAGGCCGCCGACAGCGCGCGGCGCAAGCTGGAGGCCCTGATCCGCGCCTTCGACGACGAGCAGCAGGCCTATACCTCGCTGAACCTCTCGATGTGGGCCAACCGCTACGGCGCCTATGACGACCTCGCACGCATCAAGGAATGGTCCGCAGCCGGCGGCCTGGGGATCGAGGAATGGTGAAGGCACCCCGTCCGATTCCGCCCGCCGTGCGCGACGCGCAGGCGCGTGCGTCCGATCCGAAGGCATCGACCTTCGTGTCGGCCAATGCCGGCTCGGGCAAGACCCATGTGCTGGTGCAGCGCGTGATCCGTCTGCTGCTGTCGGGCGTGCCGCCGGAAAAGATCCTCTGCATCACCTTCACCAAGGCCGCGGCGGCAAACATGGCCGAGCGCGTGTTCACGACGCTCGGCCATTGGGTGACGCTCGACGACGCCGGGCTCGACGCCGCGATCCGCGAGGCCGGCATTGCCCATCCTTCCGCCACGCTGCGGCGCGAGGCGCGCAAGCTGTTTGCCTGCGCGCTGGAGACGCCCGGCGGCTTGAAGGTGCAGACCATCCACGCGCTGTGCACCCGCCTGCTGCAGCAGTTTCCGTTCGAGGCCAACGTGCCGGCGCGCTTTGCCGTGCTCGACGATCGCGACCAGAACGAGATGATGGAGCGCGCCAATCTCGCGGTGTTCCTCGAGGCGTCGCGGATTCCCGACAGTCCGATCGGCCGCGCGCTGCGGACGGCGATGGCAAATGCCGCCGACGTCACCTTCAAGGAGGTGGTCCGCGAAGCCTGCCTCAGCCGCGACCACTTCATGGCCTGGACCGATGCCGCCGGCAACGCCGCGGCCGCCGCCGCGCAGATGTCGGCCGCGCTCGGCGTCTCCGCCGATGATCGCATCGAGGAGGTCGAGCGCGAGATCGTCGACGGCCCGAACCTGCCGCGCGCGAGCTGGAAGGAGATGGCGACGCTCCTCGATACCAGCAGCAAGGCGGATCAGAAGCAGGCCGAACGGCTGCGGAGCGCGCTGACCTTCACCGGTGCAGCCCAGGCCGACGAATATCTCGGCGTCTTCTTGACCGATGAACGCGCCCCGCGCGCGTCTGTCGTCACCAACAGTTTCATCAAGAAGAATGCGGTCGCGGGCCATCGGTTCGAGGCGGAGGTCGACCGTCTCGGTCCGTTGATCGAGCGCCGCCGCGCCGTGGTCGCGCGCGACCGCACCGAGGCGCTGATCCACATCGCGACCGCGGCTGCCGCGCATTACCGGCGCGAGAAGCTGGAACGCGGCCTGCTCGACTATGACGATTTGATCGACAAGACGCTGGCGATGCTCGACCGCGTCTCGTCGGGCTGGGTGCATTACAAGCTCGACCGCGGCGTCGATCACGTGCTGATCGACGAGGCGCAGGATACCAGCCCGCGGCAATGGGACATCGTCGCGCACATCATCTCGGAATTCACCTCCGGCGCCGGCGCGCGCGACGGCCTGGTGCGCACCGTGTTCGCGGTCGGCGACGAGAAGCAGTCGATCTTCTCGTTCCAGGGCGCGGCGCCGCGCGAATTCGACCTGCGCCGGCGCGAGCTGAAGCGGCGGTTCGAGGACGCCGGGCTGAAATTCGATCCGGTGTCGTTCACCTATTCGTTCCGCTCGGGGCCGGTGATCCTGCACTCGGTCGACCATGTGTTCCGCGAGCAGGAGATCTTCCGCAGCATTCACGCAGTCGAGAACGGCTACCCGATCCACAACGCGATGGCCGATGCCGGCCCCAGCCAGATCGAGCTCTGGGATCTCGCCGTGGCCGACGATCGCCAGGACATCGAGGGCTGGCGCGCGCCGTTCGACGGCGTCTCGGTGACCAGCCCCGAGGTGAAGCTGGCAAGGCGCATCCAGGCCGAGATCAAGCGCCTCGTTGCCAGCGGCACCATGACCGGCAGCGCCGGCGGACGGCGGCCGCTCAGCTACGGCGACATGCTGATCCTGGTGCGGCGGCGCGGCAACGCGTTCGACGCGGTGATCCAGGCGCTGAAGCACGCCGGCATCCCGGTCGCCGGCGCCGACCGATTGAAGTTAACCGAGCACATCGCGATCATCGACCTGATGAACCTCGCCGACGCGCTGCTGCTGCCGCAGGACGATCTCGCGCTCGCGGTGGCGCTGAAGAGCCCCCTGTTCGGCCTAGACGACGACGATCTATTCAAGTTGGCGTATCAGCGTCGCGGCTCGCTGCGCGAGGCACTGGCCGCGCAGGCGCCGACCGGTGAGCGCTTCGCGGCCGCGCTGCGCCGCCTCGAACAATGCGAGCGCCGCTTCACCCAGGAGACGCCGTTCGCGTTCTACGCCTGGCTGCTCGGCGGTGACGGCGGGCGGGCGCGCATCCTGCGCCGGCTCGGCCATGAAGCCAACGACGCGCTCGACGAATTCCTCGAGCTTGCGCTGAGCTATGAGCGCAAGGCGCCGGCCTCGCTGCAGGGCTTCGTCGCCTGGCTGCGCGCCGCCGACACCGAGGTGAAGCGCGACATGGAGATTTCGCGCGACGAGGTCCGCGTCATGACCGTACACGGCGCCAAGGGCCTCGAGGCATCGGTCGTGTTCCTGGTCGACACCACGACCTCGCCGTCGGACACGCAGCGGCTGCGGCTGATCCATCTGCCGCAGGGCAATGCCGCGCCGAACGCGCCCGGCGTCGTGGTGTGGGCCGGCAAGAAGGCCGAGGATCCGCCCGGTGTCGCCGAGGCGCGCAAGGCGATGCTCGGCGACACCGAGGACGAATATCGCCGCCTGCTCTATGTCGCGATGACCCGCGCCGCCGATCGGCTGATCGTCGGCGGCTGCATGCCCGGCAACATGAACACGGTGCGGAAATCGTCCTGGTACGATCTGATCACCAAGGGGCTCGCCAATTCCGGGCTCAAGCTCGAGGAGCTGGAGACGCCAGGAGGCAAGGTGATGCGCTATTCGCGGCCGGATGACGTCGCCGATCTCACCGGCGCGACTGCGTCGGCGGCCGCGGTGCCGATCGCGTTGCCGTCCTGGCTGCGTGCTGCGGCCGCACCGGAAGCATCGGCGGCGAGCATGCTGCGTCCGTCCGATCCGGCTGACGGCGACAGCCATCCGATCCGGACCGGCGAATCGGTGCTGCTGCGCGCCCGCGCCCTGCAACGCGGCACGCTGGTGCACCGGCTGCTGCAGTCGCTGCCCGACGTCGCCCTCGAGCGGCGGCGCGCCGCCGCGCTCGGCTACCTCGCGCGCAATGCCGACGGCTGGTCCGAACAGGAGCAGGTCGCGCTCGCCGATCAGGTGCTCGGCCTGATCGCCGATCCGCGCTTTGCCGCCGTGTTCGCGCCCGGCAGCCGCGCGGAAGTCTCGATCGTCGGGCGGCTGGAGCGGCCGGGCCAGCCGAAGGCGCTGGTTTCGGGCCAGATCGACCGCCTGGTGGTGACGCCGACCGACGTCCTGATCGTCGATTTCAAGACCAACCATGTCCCGCCCAGGACGGCGGCCGAGGCGCCGCGGGGCTATGTCCGGCAGCTCGCCCTGTACCGCGCGGTGCTCGCCAGGCTTTATCCCCAGCTGCCCGTGCGGGCCGCCCTGCTCTGGACCGAAACGACTGAAATCATGGAGATTTCTGCCTCCGCGCTGGACGCCGCCCTGGCATAAGTTCATGTCGGCGTGAGCAAGCTTGACCCGGCAAGGGGGCGTTCATAGGTTTGACCCATGCTCCCGGCGCGATTCCCAACCGCGCCCTTTTGTCTCAACCGAACGAGGTACTCACATGGCCGTTGGCAAGGTTTCTGACGCCGATTTCGAAGCCGAAGTGCTCAAGGCGACCGGGCCGGTGGTCGTCGACTTCTGGGCCGAGTGGTGCGGCCCCTGCCGCATGATCGCGCCCGCTCTCGATGAGATTTCCGGTGCGATGGGCGACAAGGTCAAGATCGTGAAGCTCAACGTCGACGAGAGCCCGAAGACCGCATCGAAGTATGGCGTGATGTCGATCCCGACCCTGATGATCTTCAAGGGCGGCGAGATGGCGTCCCGCCAGGTCGGCGCCGCGCCGAAGGCCAAGCTGCAGCAGTGGATCACCGCTGCGGTCTGATCCCGCTTCTTCTGATTAATAAATTCGTGCACGGCCGGCGGATTCGCCGGCCGTTTGCGTTGGGACCGTGCGTATTGCGTTTGAAGGTCACTGCACTTGCCCTCCCCGCGCCAGAAGCCCGCTTCCAGGTCCACGCCGCTCGTCGCGATGGAGGCACGCTCGGTCGACGCCATTCCGCGCGGCAAGGAGTGGCAATACGAACCCAAGTGGGATGGCTTCCGCTGCCTGCTGAAACGCGAGGGCCGCAAAGTCGACCTGCGCTCGAAATCCGGCGAAGACCTCGCCCGCTATTTCCCGGAGCTGGTCGCCGCGGCGCTGAGCGTGAAGGCAACGTCATTCGTGCTCGACGGCGAGATCGTGGTGCCGCACGGCCGAACATTCTCATTCGACGATCTCCTGCAGCGCATCCATCCTGCCGCCAGCCGGGTGACGCGGCTCGCACAGGAAACGCCCGCCTTGTTTCTGGCGTTCGATCTCTTGGCCGCGCCAACCAGGAAGAAGCTTTCCGGTCAGCCCTTGAGCGAACGACGACCGCAGCTCGAGGCGTTCGCCAGGTCGCAACTGAAATCCAATTCCAGCTTTCGGCTGTCCCCGGCGACGACAAGCTACGCGCTTGCCAGGAAATGGCTGGCACGATCCGGCGGCGGCTTCGACGGCGTGATCGCCAAGCGCCTGGACCGGCCCTATCAGGCCGGCAATCGCGACGGCATGCAGAAGATCAAGAAGTTTGGGAGCGCCGACTGTGTGGTCGGCGGCTTTCGCTACGCCACCAACAGGACCGGCGGCCGCCAAGTGGTCGGCTCGCTGCTGCTCGGCCTCTATGACGACGACGGCTTGTTGCATCATGTCGGCTTCACCTCCGCGATCAGGCAGCAGGAGAAGCCGGCGCTGACCGACCGCCTCGAGCCGTTGATTGCCAAGCCCGGCTTCACCGGGAATGCGCCGGGCGGTCCGAGCCGGTGGTCGACCGAGCGCTCGGCGCAATGGTGTCCGCTGAAGCCGAAACTCGTGATCGAGGTCTGCTACGACCATTTCAGCGGCGATCGTTTCCGCCACGGCACCTCGATCCTGCGCTGGCGTCCGGACAAGGCGCCGAAGCAATGCTCGTTCGAGCAACTGAAGCAGAAGGCGGCCGATCCGATGAAGCTGTTGAGGGGGTAACGGCACTGCTGGTGCGCTGCAGCGAATAGGAACCCGGACAGACGGTCCATGTTGAGGGAACAAATGGCCCTCAGGAGGGACCCATGTCGAACCCCAGATCAACCGCGCAGGTCGCGGGACATCCTATCCATCCGATGCTTATTCCGTTTCCAGTCGTATGCTTTGTTTTGACCTTCGTTGCCGATCTCGCTTTCTGGAAGACGGGCACTGACTTCTGGGCCAGCGCCTCGCTCTGGCTGCTTGGCATCGGCTTGATCATGGCCGCGCTCGCCGCCGTTGCCGGCGTGATCGATCTCCTCGGAGACGATCAGGTCCGCAACCTCTCCGATGCGTGGCAGCACGCCGGCGGCAACGTCATCGCGGTATTGATCGCGCTGTACAACTGGTATTCGCGCTTCGAGCACGGCACATCGGCCATCGTGCCGACCGGTCTCGCGCTATCGTTCATCGTGGTCCTGATCCTGCTGTTCACCGGCTGGAAGGGCTGGGAGATGGTCTATCGCGAGCATGTCGGCGTGTCGGATGAGGCACATATCCATTAGAGCTGCAAAGTAGCCCGGTTGGAGCGCAGCGAAATTGTCTTCTCCTTCCCCTGAAAGGGGGAAGGTCGGGATGGGGGTCGGCCACAGGCGACGCTGTCAGCGGAGAGAGCAGATCCCCACCCGCTTTGCTCTGGTGAGCAAAGCGACCTCCCCTTTCAAGGGGAGGTTGGAGCCAATCGGACCGTCCGGATTTTCGCTGCGCTTCATACGGGCGCGGTTGCCGTATCCACCCCGTCGCCAGCGCCGAGGCGAGTTCGGCCTGGCCGTGCTGCCGCGCCAGCGCCGCCATTGCTGCGTGGTCGTAGGGGATGTGGCGGAAGGTTACGTCCCAGCCACCATCGACCTGTTCGAGGATCGCATAGCGCGCATCGGGCGAACCGGCCTCGACGACATGCGGATGCGGTTTGCCGGCGCGATAGCCGGGCGAGCCGACGCTGCCGGGATTGACGATCAGCCGGCCGTCGCGAAGCCGCACGGCGCGCGCAGTGTGCGTGTGGGCGCAGAGGATCAGCGATTGCGGCACGCCGGCCGCTCTCGCCTCGATCGCTTCCAGCGGGGACATGCAGACTTCGCCGCCCGGCAGCACCGTCTCGAGCCAATAGGTCTCGTCATTCTGGGGCGTTGCATGACAGAGGAAAACCTCGTCGCGATAGATCGAATTCGCCGGCAGCGTGCGCAGCCAGTCGAGATGCCGCGGCTCGAGCTGGGTATAGGTCAGCCGCTCCCAGGAGCCCATTTTCTCGTGCGGACGGTCGATCAGATAGCGGTCGTGATTGCCGAGCAGATGGACCGCATCGAGCGCCATCAGCATATCGATGGTCGGCCGGGCATCGAGCGGCCCGCTCACCATATCGCCGAGGTCGACGATGTCCCGAATTCCCTGCGCGCGGATGTCCGACAGCACGGCTTCGAGCGCGAGATGGTTGCCGTGGATGTCGGCGATCGCAGCAAAACGCATTGTATTGTCCTGTCCTCAAGCGCGGCATCCCGTAGCCCGGATGGAGCGAAGCGCAATCCGGGAGCCTGCTTCCGCAGATCGAGCCGTCCCGGATTTCGCTTCGCTCCATCCGGGCTACGACAGCAACATCATGCAGGAGGCGTGCCGTTGGCCGCGAGCACCGGGCCGGCCAGATACAGCGAGCCCGTGATCAGGATGCGCAGCAGCACCTCATAGGCCAGCATCGCAAGCCGTTGCAGCGCGGCGGCGACGCCATCAGCGATCTCGACCCGCATGCCGAGCGCCCGCGCGGCATCAGCCAGTCTGTCCGGCGGCATGCCGTTGTCGCGGCCGGGCACCGGGACCGCGATGATGTGGCGGGTCAGTCCGGCGAAATTGGCGAGGAATGCATTGGCGTCTTTGTTGGCCATCATGCCTGCGATCACGACCAGCGGCCGCGACACGCGCTCCTCGAGATCGCCGAGCGCCGCGGCCGCGACGCGGCCGCCCTCGGCATTGTGCCCGCCGTCGAGCCAGACCTCGGAGCCCTGCGGCCCCTGGGCGACGAGCGCGCCGGAAACCAGCCGCTGCATTCGCGCCGGCCATTCCGCATTGACGATGCCGGCTTCAAAGGCCGCGATGTTGAGCTTGAATGCGTCGATCGCGCGCAGCGTCGCAATCGCGAGGCCCGCATTGTCGAACTGGTGCCGGCCGAACAGTTTCGGCGCGGCGAGATCCAGCAAGCCGCGCTCGTCCTGATACACCAGCCGGCCGCGCTCGACGCCGACATGCCATTGCTGGCCGGCCGCATGCAGCGGCGCGCGCA
The DNA here is from genome assembly GCF_051547665.1 of Bradyrhizobium sp. BR 1433. Lineage (NCBI taxonomy): Bacteria > Pseudomonadati > Pseudomonadota > Alphaproteobacteria > Hyphomicrobiales > Nitrobacteraceae > Bradyrhizobium > Bradyrhizobium sp. BR 1433. Next base: position 5,164,863 of record NZ_JBPUGG010000001.1, on the reverse strand, counting down.
TGCGGTTCGCCTGCGCCTCGATCACGGCCATCGCATCCGGCACCTGCTCGGCACACACCACCGGCACCTTGCGCTTGATGATCGCAGCCTTCTCGCCGGCGATTGCCGTCAGATTGTCGCCGAGGAATTCCATGTGGTCCATGCTGACCGGCGCGATCACCGAGGCGAGCGGCGCCTCGACCACATTGGTCGAATCGAGCCGGCCGCCGAGCCCGACCTCGAGCAGCGCGACATCGGCAGGATGCCTGGCGAACAGACAGAACGCCACCGCCGTTTCCATCTCGAAGATGGTGATGGGACTATCGGCGTTGATGCGCTCACAGTGCTCGAACGTCTCGCGCAGCTCATCGTCACCGACGAGCTTGCCGCCGCCGACGGCGCCCAGCCGGTAGCATTCGTTGATCCGCACCAGATAGGGCGAGGTGAAGACGTGCACGCGCAGGCCCGACGCCTCCAGGATCGCGCGCAGATAGGCGATGGTCGAGCCCTTGCCGTTGGTGCCGGCGACATGGATCACCGGCGGCAGCTTGCGCTCGGGATGATCGAGCCGCTCCATCAGGCCGCGCATGCGATCGAGGCTGAGATCGATGCGCTTGGGATGCAGCGCCGATATCCGCGCGATCAACGCCTCGAACGAGGCTTGCGGTGAGGTGGCGCTTGCGGTCACGCGTGCGGCGCGGCCGGCACCGTCTCCGGCGCCGTGACGATCTGGGCCGGCTCGGTGACCGCGGCCTTGGGCTTCGATGCGGATTCAAGCGCCGGCGCCTTGGTCAGCAGGCGGCACAGCCGCGCCAGCGTGGCCTTCATGTCGTGGCGGTGCACCACCATGTCGACCATGCCGTGCTCGCGCAGATATTCGGCGCGCTGAAAGCCGTCCGGCAGCTTCTCGCGGATGGTCTGCTCGATCACGCGCGCGCCGGCAAAGCCGATCAGCGCACCGGGCTCGGCGATCTGGATGTCGCCGAGCATCGCATAGGACGCGGTGACACCGCCGGTGGTCGGATTAGTCAGCACCACGATGTAGGGCTGGCGCGCCTCGCGCAGCATCTGCACGCCGACGGTGGTGCGCGGCATCTGCATCAGCGACAAGATGCCTTCCTGCATCCGCGCGCCGCCGGATGCGGCGAACACGATGAAGGGCGACTTCTTCTCGACCGCGAGTTCGAGCCCGCGCACCATGGCTTCACCGGCGGCCATGCCGAGCGAGCCGCCCATGAAATCGAAATCCTGCACGGCGACCACGACGCCGGCACCTTCTAACTTGCCGTAGCCGACCTTGATCGCGTCGTTCAGCCCGGTCTTGGTGCGGGCGTCCTTGATACGGTCGACATATTTGCGCTCGTCGCGGAATTTCAGCGGATCCGCCGTCACCTCGGGCAGCGCGACGTCGAACCAGGTCTCGTTGTCGAAGATCGACTTCAGCCGCGCCACCGCGCCCATGCGCATGTGGTAGTTCGAGCCGGGGATCACGAACTGGTTGGCCTCGACGTCCTTGTAGAACACGAGCTGCCCGGAATCCGGGCACTTGATCCAGAGGTTTTCCGGCGTCTCGCGCCGCAGGATGTTGCGGATCTTCGGCCGGACGACGTTGGTGAGCCAATTCATGGTTCGCTCCGAAATGCGGATCGGTTCCGCACCAGCTGGATATATGGGCGGGCCGGGCGAGCCCGGCAAGCCGCCATTGGCGGCCTTGTTGCCGCAAAATGTGGCTTATTCCGCGGCCTGCTTGGCGCCCCGGACCCCCTGCGCCAGCGCCGACACCAGGTCCGCCACCGCGCTCACCGTCTTCGGCGTCGCACGGCCCTCGGCATCGAGATTGGCACGCACCACATCGACGATCGCGGTGCCGACCACCGCGCCGTTGGCGTTCTCGGCGATCGCGCGCGCCGTCTCCGGGGTGCGGATGCCGAAGCCGACGCAGACCGGCAGCTTGGTGTGCCGCTTGATGCGGGCCACGGCTTCCGCGACCACCTTCGAATCGGCCGTCGCGGCGCCGGTGATGCCGGTGATCGAGACGTAATAGACAAAGCCCGAGGTGTTGGCGAGCACCGCCGGCAGCCGCTTGTCGTCGGTGGTCGGCGTCGCCAGCCGGATGAAGTTCAGCCCGGCCTTCATCGCGGGGATGCAGAGCTCGGTATCTTCCTCCGGCGGCAGGTCGACGATGATCAGGCCGTCGACGCCGGCGGTCTTGGCGTCGGCCAGGAAGCTGTCGACGCCGTAGATGTAGATCGGATTATAGTAGCCCATCAGCACGATCGGCGTGGCGTTGTCCTCCTTGCGGAAGTCGCGGACCATCGCCAGCGTCTTGCGCAGCGTCATGCCGCCCTTGAGCGCGCGCAGACCGGCGGCCTGGATCGACGGGCCATCGGCCATCGGGTCGGTGAAGGGCATGCCGATCTCGATGACATCGGCGCCGGCCTTCGGCAGCGCCTTGAGGATGTCGAGCGAGGTCTTGGCGTCGGGATCGCCGGCCATCACGAAGGTGACGAAAGCGGAGCGGCCCTGCTGCTTCAGCTCGGCGAAACGTGCGTCGATACGGGTGGTCACTTCTTCCTCGCCTTCAAGATGTCGCCGACCTGCGGCACGTCCTTGTCGCCGCGGCCCGAGAGGTTGACCACCATCAGGTGATCCTTCGGTCGCTGCGGTGCGAGCTCGGACAGTTTCGCGATGGCGTGCGCCGATTCCAGCGCGGGGATGATGCCCTCGAGCCGCGACAGCAGCTGGAATGCGGCCAGCGCCTCCTCGTCGGTCGCCGAGAGATATTTCACGCGGCCGGTCTCGTGCAGCCAGGCGTGCTCCGGGCCGATGCCGGGATAATCGAGGCCGGCCGAGATCGAATGCGCTTCCTCGATCTGGCCGTCGGCGTCCATCAAAAGATAGGTGCGGTTGCCATGCAGCACGCCGGGACGGCCGCCGGCGAGCGAAGCGGCATGCAGCTGCGTCAGTCCGTGACCGGCAGCCTCGACGCCGAAAATCTCGATCAAGGGATCGTCGAGGAACGGATGGAACAGGCCCATCGCATTGGAGCCGCCGCCGATGCAGGCGATCAGCGAATCCGGCAGGCGGCCCTCGGCCTCCTGCATCTGCTTGCGTGTCTCGTGGCCGATGATCGACTGGAAGTCGCGCACCATCATCGGATAGGGGTGCGGACCGCCACCGTGCCGATGCAATCGAAGGTGTTGTGCACGTTGGTGACCCAATCGCGCAGCGCGTCGTTCATCGCGTCCTTCAGCGTGCGCGCGCCCGACTGCACCGGGACGACCTTGGCGCCCAGCATCTCCATGCGGATCACGTTCGGCTGCTGCCGCTCGACGTCGACCGCGCCCATATCAGACCACGCATTCGAGTCCGAACCGCGCGCACAGCGTCGCCGTCGCCACGCCATGCTGGCCGGCGCCGGTCTCGGCGATGATGCGCTTCTTGCCCATGCGGCGCGCGACCATGATCTGGCCGAGCACATTGTTGACCTTGTGCGAACCGGTGTGGTTGAGCTCCTCGCGCTTCAGATAGATCTTGGCGCCGCCGAGATGCTCGGTGAGCCGCTCGGCGAAATAGAGCGGCGAGGGCCGGCCGACATAATCCTTCAGATAGACATTCATCTCGGCCTGGAACGCCGGATCGGCCTTGGCGTCGGCATAGGCTTTTTCGAGATCGAGGATCAGCGGCATCAGCGTTTCCGCGACGAAGCGTCCGCCGAATATGCCGAAATGCCCGCGCTCGTCGGGACCGCTGCGGAAGGAATTGGGCAGATTTGGATTCATCGAACCATCAGTTCTTCTTGCCGGCTTGCGGCGCTGTTTCCGCTCCCTCGCCCCGCTCTTGCGGGGAGAGGGCCGGGGTGAGGGGTTTCTCCAATTGCTCGATCATCGTTGCAGCGCCCCTCACCCGCCCGCGCGTTGCGCGGTCGACCTCTCCCGTGAACGGGGAGAGGTGAAGAAGGCTGGATTGCGCGCGCGGCGCGGATGAAGGCGCGGATCAATTCGGGATCCTTGACACCGGGCGTGCGCTCGACGCCCGACGAGACATCGACACCGCCGGCGCGCGTGACGCGGACGGCTTCAGTGACGTTGTCGGCGTTGAGCCCGCCGGAGACCATGTAGGGCAGCGCGAGATCGAGATTTTCCAGCACGTGCCAATCGAAGGGCGCGCCGAGGCCACCCGGCCGCGTGGCATCCTTCGGCGCGCGGGCATCGAACAGGATGCGATCGGCGACACCGGCATAACCCGGCAGCGGCGCAAGGTCGGCCGACGTCTCGACCGGCAGCGCCTTCATCAGCGGCAGGCCGAACTTCGCCTTGATGTCGCGCAGCCGCGCCGTGGTCTCCTTGCCATGCAATTGCAGGATATCCGGCCGCAGCGTCTCGACGATGTTTTCCAGGATCGCATCGTCGGCATCGACGGTGAGGGCGACCTTGACGGCGCGGCCCTTGGCGCGGCTGCCAAGCTCGCGCGCGGTCTCGAGGCTGACGTGACGCGGCGACGGCGGAAAGAATACGAACCCCACCATATCGGCACCGCCTTCAAGCGCGACGTCGAGCGTCTCGCGCGTGGACAGGCCGCAGATTTTGACGAGCAGGGGCATGGTCTCGAAACGGGTCTCAAAACGGGTTGTCGGGCGACCGGAACCGGGGTGAACCCTGGTCCGGTGGGGCGGGTTCTACAACGTCGCGCCCTGCTTGTCTCGCCCGGCGGCCCCGTAAAAGCCGAGTTGCGCCGGGGCCGAACGGCGCTGCGCGTCGTCCCGGGAGGCGGCGGCCTTGAGGTCGGCGAGCTCGGCGCGGACATGGCGGGCGTCAGCCTCGTGCTGCCGGGCCGCGCGGCGCCAGCGCCCTTGCTTGAACCAGGTTCCGATGCCGCCCGCGATCACGCCCAGGATCGCGGAGGCGATGATGACGACGAACAACGGCAGCGTGACCGCAACCGTCGGGGTCACCGAATTGAAGGGATCAAACGACACCGTCACCCAGTGACGGTTAGCGACTGCAAAAATGATGAAGATCAGACCGAGCGGAACGACGACCACTGCCGTGAAGAACTTTCGCATGACCATCTCTCGCAGCGATGGAGCAAATGCGGGCATATCGCCCGCAACACGGCAACGCCTGACGTCGCGCCTTAGGCGTCGGCCTTAAGCATCAGCCTTGGGCGCATCGACCTTGGCGGCGCCCGCCTCGGTCACGTCGCGGTTGAGGCGCTCGCGCATTTCCTTGCCGGTCTTGAAGAACGGCACGCTCTTCTGGTCGACCGGCACATGCTCGCCGGTGCGTGGATTGCGGCCGGCGCGCGCCGGGCGGTGCTTCACCGAGAATGCGCCGAAAACCGCGCAACTCGACACGGTCGCCACGTGCCAGCGCTGCGACGATTTCATCGAGAATCGCATTCACAATGTTCTCGACATCCCGCTGATAGAGGTGCGGGTTGTGCTCGGCGATACGCTGAACAAGTTCGGATTTGATCATCGAAAGTGGGATCCGGGCTCTTGCGGAAACCCATTTCCGTGAAAATGCCGTGCACTGTCAAGACGCTAAATCGATTTAGGGCGTCGTGAAATCACGTGACAAATAGCCCAATTGGGGCATGCGGCGATTCCCGCAAAGCGGGAATAGCCTGACGAGCACGCCTTTGGCAGCCGATCAGTTGGTTCCAGCCGGGCTCCACAGCGCCAGCATGCCGTCAAGCCCGAACCGGTCGACCGCCTCGGCCACGCCGCCCTGCTCGATCCGCCGCGCGATCGCGCCAAGACCGAACGCATCGAGCGTCACGGACGCCGCCGTGCGCAGGAAGGTCAGATCGCCGAACCGCGGATTAAGCTTGTAATTGCGCACCGGCAGGTCGCTTTTGACCTTCTTCTCGGCAACCAGCCATGCGATCGCGGTCTTCTCGTCCCCCAGCTGATCGACCAGCTTGAGATCAACGGCCTGCCGACCGGTGAAGACGCGACCGTCCGCGACCTTCTCCAGCAGGTCATCGTCCATGCCGCGCCGTTGCTTCACCAATCCACGGAACCATGCATAGGAGTCCTTGACGAGACCGTCGATCGCGGCGCGGGCCTCCGGGCTGGTGGGTTCGAAGCCGTTGGGCGCGGCCTTCAGCGGGGAAGATTTGATCTCCTCCATCTTCACGCCGACAGTCTTGAGCAATTCCGAGACGTTCGGATACTGGAAGAGAACGCCGATCGAGCCGACCAGCGAGGTCTGCTGGGCGACGATATGATCGGAGGCGATCGCCGTGATGTATCCGCCCGAGGCGGCCAATCCCTCGACCACGACGACAAGCGGCTTCTTCGCCTTCAGTTGCATCAGCGAGTCGTAGAGCTGCTCGGAGCCCGCGGTGGTGCCGCCGGGCGAGTTGATGTGCACGACAACAGCCGCATAGCTCGACTTGCCGAGCCGCTCCAGCGCCTCGACGCGATCCTGGTCGCTGCGGATCAGTCCGTCGATATTGACCCGCGCGATCGTGTTCGATGTCGAAAAGGTGCCGCGCCCGCCGGCGGCGACCACGCCCACGCCGACGATGGCCGCGATCGCGATGACCGCGGCGGCGACGCGCCAGAACGTCAGTTTGCGCCTGATGCGGCGGCGATCGACGATCACGTCTGAAATCCAGCGACATCCGATCTCTCCAGAAATGGTCAGCGCGCAATCCGCGCGTTTTGCAGTCGCAGCGTCACTATCAGCTTAGCCAAATACATCAATTGCGACGCAATATGAAAAAAACAAGGCCCGGTATTCGGAGGCACTCGAAGCCCGGGTGCACGTGCGCTTCATCCCGGCCGCTCCCTAACCTCCCCTTGAAAGGGGGAGGTCGCTTTGCTCACCAGAGCAAAGCGGGTGGGGATCAGCTCTCTCCATGAGCAGCATGGCCTGCGGCTGACCCCCATCCCGACCTTCCCCTTTCAGGGGGAAGGGGAAGAGAAACGTAGCCCGGATGGAGCGAAGCGTAATCCGGGGTCTCTCCGTCGGCGAGATCTTCCCGGATTTCGCTTCGCTTCATCCGGGCTACGGATGCCCCAAAGCAAAGGGCCCCGGCTTGCGCCGGGGCCCCGATTGTTCGCCTCAATCGCGCGAACGCTTACTTGTCGGTGCCGCGGTTCTTCAGCGCGGTGCCGAGGATGTCGCCAAGCGTCGCCCCGAATCGGAGGAGCCGTACTGCGCGATGGCTTCCTTCTCTTCGGCGACTTCCAGCGCCTTGATCGAGACCTGCACCTTGCGGGCCTTCTTGTCGAACTGGATGACGCGGGCATCGACCTTCTCGCCGACGGCGAAGCGCTCGGCGCGCTGGTCGTTGCGGTCGCGAGCCAGCTCGGACCGCTTGATGAAGGTGGTGAACTCGGTGCCCGAAATCCGGACCTCGATGCCGCTCTCCTTCACTTCGAGCACTTCGCAGGTCACGACCGCGCCCTTCTTGACGTCGCCCGGCTCGGCGAAGGGGTCGCCTTCGAGCTGCTTGACGCCGAGCGAGATGCGCTCCTTCTCGACATCGACATCGAGCACCACGGCCTTGACCACGTCGCCCTTCTTGAAGTTGTCGATGACCTGCTCGCCCGGAAGCTTCCAGTCGAGGTCGGAGAGGTGGACCATGCCGTCGACATCGCCATCGAGACCAAGGAACAGACCGAACTCGGTCTTGTTCTTGACCTCGCCTTCGACGGTCGAGCCGACCGGGAACTTCTCGACGAAGACTTCCCAGGGATTGCGCATGGTCTGCTTGAGACCGAGCGAGATGCGGCGCTTGACCGAATCCACTTCCAGCACCTGCACTTCGACTTCCTGCGATGTCGAAACGATCTTGCCGGGGTGCATGTTCTTCTTGGTCCACGACATCTCGGAGACGTGGATCAGGCCTTCGATGCCCGGCTCGAGCTCGACGAACGCGCCGTAGTCGGTGATGTTGGTGACGCGGCCGGTGAAGCGGGCACCCAGCGGGTACTTGCCTTCGATGCCCTGCCACGGATCATCCAGCAGCTGCTTCATGCCGAGCGAGATGCGGTGCGTCTCGTGGTTGATCTTGATGATCTTGACCTTCACGGTCTGGCCGATGGTCAGCACCTCGGTCGGGTGGTTGACGCGGCGCCAGGCGATATCGGTCACGTGCAGCAGGCCGTCGATGCCGCCGAGATCAACGAACGCACCGTAATCGGTGATGTTCTTGACCACGCCGTCGATCACCTGACCCTCTTCGAGGTTCTGCACCAGCTCCTGGCGCTGCTCGGCGCGGGTCTCTTCGAGAACCGTGCGGCGCGACACCACGATGTTGCCGCGGCGGCGGTCCATCTTGAGGATCTGGAACGGCTGCGAATTGTTCATCAGCGGCGCAACGTCGCGGATCGGACGAATGTCGACCTGCGAGCGCGGCAGGAAGGCCACCGCACCGTCGAGGTCGACCGTGAAGCCGCCCTTGACCTGGTTGAAGATGACGCCGTTGACCTTTTCGTTGTTCTGGAACGCCTTCTCGAGTTGCCCCAGCTTTCCTCGCGGCGCGCCTTGTCGCGCGACAGCACGGCTTCGCCGAGCGCATTCTCGATACGGTCGAGGAACACCTCGACTTCGTCACCGACCTTGAGATCGCTTTCACGGCCGGGGCCGGCGAATTCGCGCAGCGCAACGCGACCTTCGGTCTTCAGGCCGACGTCGATGACGGCCATGTCCTTCTCAATTGCAACCACCTTGCCCTTGATGACCGAGCTTTCCTGCAAATTGCCGCCGGCAAAGGACTCATCAAGCATCGCCGCGAAGTCATCGCGGGTGGGAGTATAGGAAGACGCAGAATTCGAAACCATTTGTTCTCCAGATGCGGGATCTCGCCGGCCGTTCGGGTTGATGGGCGCACCGTGCGTGAAGTGTCGGGGTTCCGCAAACCCTGACGACCGCTCATTGCAGGAGGTGCAACAGCGGGCCGGCAGCAGACTGCACGTTCGGTACGTATGATTGATCCGGAGCCTGAAACGAAAATATCGACTGCAAGACCTGGGAGCGGGCGTTCCTCCAGATGCGGCGTTGGTTTCGTTTGAGAATTGGTTCAAACCCATCGCCGGCCCGCTCAGACACGGCCTCGACATCGTCGATGCTGCTCCGAACGGCGCTGATATAGCCCTGCATGCGACTTTCGGCAAGCAGGAAATGCCCAATTTTGCTGGGTTTTCGGGCCGAAAGCGCCGCGGCGGCCCGCGATTCTAGCGCCTGGCGCGCGCCGCCTCGACGATGGCGATGGCGGCGCGGACGCCGGCCTCAATGTCCAGATTTGAATTGTCCAGCGTGTGGGCGTCCGGAGCCGGCCGCAGAGGCGCAATCGCCCGGTTCTTGTCCCGCTCGTCGCGCTTGAGGATGTCGGCGAGCACCGCCTCTTCGTCGGCGTCCTCGCCGCGGGCGCGCGCCTCCAGCGTGCGCCGCCGTGCCCGCACGCGGGGGTCGGCGACCACGAAGATCTTCACGTCGGCATCGGGGCAGATCACGGTGCCGATATCGCGTCCGTCCAGCACCGCACCGGGCGGATCGGCGGCGAACTGGCGCTGGAAGTTCACCAGCACCTCGCGAACCTGCGGAATGGCCGACACCACGGAGGCGGCATCGCCGACCTTCTGGGTCTTCAGGATCGGATTGCCGAACTTTTCGGGGTCGAGCTCGAGCGCCGCGGCCACGGCCAGCACCTCGTTGCTGAGCTCGGCACCGGCCTGCATCATCGCATAGGCCACCGCGCGGTAGATCACGCCGGTGTCGAGATGACGATAGCCGTAGTGGTGGGCGAGCCGCTTGCCGAGCGTGCCCTTGCCCGAGGCGGCAGGTCCGTCGATGGCGATGATCATGCGAAATCAGCTCCGAGCGCGCGCATCATCGGGATGAAATCCGGAAAACTGGTGGCGATGAAGGCGGTATCGTCGATTTTCACCGGCCGATCGGAGGCGCAGCCCATCACGAGCGCCGACATCGCGATGCGGTGATCCATATGCGTGGCAACGAGGCCGCCGCCTGGAACATGGCCGCGGCCCTCGACGATCAGATCGTCGCCGGAGACCTCGACCTTGACGCCGTTGACCCGCAGCATGTCGGCGGTGGCTTCAAGGCGGTCGGATTCCTTGACGCGCAGCTCCTGCAGGCCGCGCATGATCGTGGTGCCCTCGGCGAAGGCGGCCGCGACCGCCAGCACCAGATACTCGTCGATCATCGACGGCGCGCGCTCCGGCGGCACTTCGACACCCTTCAGCTTCGAGGCGCGCACACGCAGCTGCGCCATCGGCTCGCCGGCATCGCCGCGCACATCGCTCTCCTCGATCGAGGCGCCCATCTCGCGCAGCGTGGTGAACAGGCCGGTTCGCAGCGGATTGGTCATCACGTCGGAGAACACGACATCGGAACCTGCGACGATCAGCGCGGCCACGATCGGGAATGACGCAGAGGACGGATCGGCGGGCACCACGACGCTGGCGCCGTGCAGCTCGGGCTCGCCGTGCAGCGAGATTCGCCTGCCGTGGCTGCCTTCCTGCTCGGAGGATATCTCGGCGCCGAAATGCTTCAGCATTAGCTCGGTGTGGTCGCGGCTTGCCTCCTGCTCGATCACCGTCGTGATGCCGGGCGCGGAGAGCCCCGCCAGCAACACCGCGGACTTGATCTGGGCCGAGGCGACCGGCGTCTTGTAGACGATCGGCACCGGATAGCGGGCGCCGTGCAGGGTGAGCGGCAGCCGGCCGCCCTCCCTTATGTCGCTGGTTCGGGCGCCCATCAGCTCCAGCGGGTCGAGGATGCGGCGCATCGGCCGCGAGCGCAGCGAGGCGTCGCCGTCGAAAATGGCGGCGATCGGGCAACCGGCCACCGCGCCCATCACCAGCCGGCAGCCGGTGCCGGAGTTGCCGAAATCGAGCGGCGCGGCAGGCTGGGCGAAGCCGCCGACCCCGACGCCGGACACCGACCAGGTAAACAGCGCCGTCCGCTCCACTTTGGCGCCGAGCGCGCGCATGGATTTGGCGGTATTGAGGACGTCCTCGCCCTCCAGGAGGCCGGAAATGCGGGTTTCGCCGACCGAAAGCGCCCCCAGGATCAGGGCGCGGTGGGAAATCGATTTGTCGCCGGGAACGCGGACCGTGCCGGCCAGGGGGCCGCACGCGCGCGATTCCAGCGAGGTCGGGGTGTCAGAATGGGCCAAGATTGTGTCCTCTCGCGTCGCGGCAGGTATCACATAGGCAACACCGCGTCACGCGCCCGTCAAATGCGCGCAGACCGCTATTGACAGCGGCTCCTCAACTAGCCAAGTGAAGCTCTCGTTTTTCAGGAAAATTCTGGGATTACCACGTGGCCAAGTCCGAGCTCGGAACCAAGCGCATTTGCCCGACCACGGGCAAGAAGTTCTACGACCTCAACAAGAATCCGGTGATCTCGCCCTATACCGGCGAAGTCGTGCCGATCGCGCCGATCGCCCCGCCGCGGGGCCGTGGCGCCACCGTCAGTTCGCCTGCGACCGCAGCCGACATGCCGGAGCCAGCCGAGGCCGAAGAGATGGTCTCGCTCGAGGAGGCCGATGCCGAGGAGAACACCGGGAAGGTCAAGGCCCAGGTTCCCGAATCCGAGGACGATATCGAGGTCGATGAGACCATCGACGACGATGACGACGACGATTCGACCTTCATCGCCGACGAGGAAGAGGGCGATGAGGACGTGACCGACATTATTGGTGACGTCGGCGGTGACGAAGAGACTTGAGATCGGCGCCGATCTATGATCAACGGTGCTGCCGCGCGAGTCTGTCCAGGCGCGCGCGGGCCGGGATCGATCCCCCAGGATCATCCCAACTGGATAAGGGGCCATAGCTCAGCTGGGAGAGCGCTTGCATGGCATGCAAGAGGTCGGCGGTTCGATCCCGCCTGGCTCCACCAGCCTTCGCTCGCTTCGCGAGCTTCGGCTCGGCAAGCCCGGATAGTCCATCGTAGCGAAGTGAGCGAAGGCTGCCGCGGCGTAGCCCGAAGGGCGGAGCCGGGCTCTCTCCGAAATCCGAATGCGTTAGCATCCACCCCGTCAGCCGTGTGTTGGGGGGAACAGATGAAATACGTTTACATTCTCGAGAGCCTTGATTGCCTGCACTTCTATGTCGGGATTACCGACGATCTGCGGGCCAGACTGGCTAAGCACAATGCCATGGAAGTGCCCCATACATCCAAATTTGGACCGTGGCGGCTCAAGACCTACGTCGCTTTCAGCGACGAGAAGCAGGCCGTTGCTTTTGAAAAATATCTGAAGTCCGCGTCCGGCCGCGCCTTCGCCAAGAAGCACCTCTATCCGCCCCGCTCGCCCCCTACTCCCCCAGCACCGCATTCAGCCGGTCGCGCAGCGCGACGATCTCGTCCTTCATCGCCATCAGTTCGCCGACGGTGCAGTCCGAGGCCGCGAGGATCGACTGCGGCACGGCCTTGGCCTTTTCGCGCAGCGCGTGGCCCTGCGGCGTCAGCGCGATCAGCACTACCCGCTCGTCCGCGGCGCTCCGGGTCCGTTTGATCAACTCCGCCGCCTCCAGCCGCTTCAAGAGCGGCGTCAGCGTGCCGGAATCCAGGAACAGGCGCTCGCCGAGGTCCTTCACCGCGACGTCGTCGCGCTCCCACAGCGCCAGCATCACGAGATACTGCGGATAGGTCAGCCCGAGCCGGTCGAGCAGCGGCTTGTAGACGCGGTTGAAGGCGTGCGCGGTCGAATAGACCGCAAAGCAGATCTGATTGTCGAGCCGCAGCGCCTGATCCGCGGGCGTCGGTTTCCTGGCCATGATTCCCATCGAATCCATCTCGTTTCCGGGTCATTCTGGGCTCACGGGACCGCGGATTCAATTGCGAACAATTAAATGTGAGACCGCATATTTTATATTGTGCGCAATCTATTTGCGTGCAATACATGCGTCATCGAATTCAAGCCCACCCACCAAGGGAGACCACGATGTCTGTGAACGTGCTCTACAAGACCAGCGCCAAGGCAACCGGCGGCCGCGACGGCCATGCGGCGACGCTCGACGGCGCACTCGACGTCAAGCTCACGACCCCGAAGGAGCTCGGTGGCGGCGGCGGTGCCGGCAACAATCCGGAGCAGCTGTTCGCGGCCGGCTATGCCGCCTGCTTCATCGGCGCGATGAAGTTCGTGGCCTCGCAGGGCGGCCCCAAGGTTCCCGCCGACGCCTCGGTGACCTCGACGGTCGGCATCGGCCCGCGCTCGGAAGGCGGCTTCGGCCTCGCCGTCGAGCTCGCGGTGTCGCTGCCCGGCCTTGCGCGCAACGATGCCGAAGCGCTGGTCGAGAAGGCCCACCATGTGCGCCCCTATTCCAACGCGACCCGCGGCAATGTCGACGTCAAGCTGAGCGTCGTCTAATTCCACATCACGCAATGGTCCGCCGCAACACGTGGCGGACCATTGCTCTTTCAGCGGCTGGTTCGCTTGGCGAACGCATGCGCCGCCTGCTGCATGGGCCTGCGCCGACGGAAGCATTGCTGCCCCGGCTGAAGACCGTTAGCTCTGGGACCCTCGTTATCTGATCCCAACTGAGCGAAGGTTGCTTCCATGAATACCCCAGCGGCTACGGGCGCGATGACCGGCCTGCGCGTGATCGATCTGACGCGCGTGCTCGGCGGTCCGTATCGCACCCAGATTCTCGCCGACCACGGCGCCGACGTGATCAAGGTCGAGCCGCCCGCCGGCGACGAGGTGCGGGACTGGGGTCCTCCCTTCCACGAAGAAGACGCGGCCTATTTCGTCGGCATCAACCGCAACAAGCGCTCGATCGGCCTCGACCTCGCTTCCGAGGGCGGGCGTGCGGTGCTGATCAAGATGCTCGAGACCGCCGACGTGCTGATCGAGAATTTCAAGCCGGGCACGCTCGACAAATGGGGCATCGGCAACGACGTGCTGCGCGCGAAATTTCCGCGCCTCGTGCATTGCCGGATCTCCGGCTTCGGCGCCGACGGCCCGCGCGGCGGCAATCCCGGCTATGACGCGATCATCCAGGCGATGACCGGCATGATCGCGGCGACCGGCTCGCCGGAGAGCGGCCCGATGCGGATCGGCGTGCCGCTGGTCGACATCACCACCGGGCTCTACGCCACGATCGGCATCCTGATGGCGCTGTCGGAGCGGCAGCGGTCGGGGCTCGGCCAGTTCATCGAGACGACGCTGTACGAGACCGGGCTCGCGATCATGCATCCGCACACCGCGAATTACTTCATGCACGGCAAGCCGCCGTCGCTCACCGGCAACGAGCATCCCAACCTCGTTCCTTACGCGATCTTCCCGACCAAGACCGACAACATCTTCATCGGCGTCGGCAATGACGGAACCTTCCGCAAGCTCGCCAAGGAGATTGGCAAGCCCGAGCTCGGCACTGATCCGCGCTTTGCCCGCAACAAGGACCGCATCGCCAACCGCGATGCGCTCCGCGTCGAGCTGGCTGCGGTGTTCAGCCAGCACGAGGCCGAGCCGCTGTGCAACCGGCTGCTCGCCGCCGGCCTGCCGGCGGGCCCGGTGCAGAAGATCGACCAGGCGCTGACCAACCCGCACACCATTCATCGCGGCGACATCATCGAGAAGGATTGGTACAAGGGCGTCGCCTCGCCGATCCGCCTCGAACGCACCAAGCCGAACCTGCGCCGCACGCCGCCGAAGTTCAGCCAGCACGCCGCGGAAGTGCTCGGCGAATTCGGCTACTCGAAGGACGAGATCAACGGCCTGGTTGAAAAGGGCGTGGTCTGCGGTCCCCAGCGCAAGCGCTAAAGGCGTTTTGAGCCTGTTCCGCACGTGATTGCGGGATGGAGATCAGTTCGCGTCAGGACAAAGCTGATGCGTCGGCCCGTCGAACCGGCCGACGCATCAACACTGCGGTGCAGCGTCGCGGCCGGCGTTGCACCGCACGGATGCGGCTGCGGTCTTCGCCTTTTTTACCGCTTCCCTTCGCTTCGGCTTCCCCCTACCATGACTTTCGTTTATACGGTCATTCGAACGTCATCCGGCGCTGATAACGCGCGCAACGAAAGACGACGTTCCAATTGGGAGGGGTTTTGATGTTCTTTCGACGACTAGGCGCTGCCGCGGCAGCCGCTGCCGCGCTTGCATTCGCGTCGCCCGCGTTCGCGGTGACCGAGATCCAGTGGTGGCACGCGATGACCGGCGCCAACAACGACGTCATCGTCAAGCTGGCCAACGACTTCAACACCTCGCAATCCGACTACAAGGTGATCCCGACCTACAAGGGCGGCTACGCCGACACCATGAACGCCGGCATCGCCGCGTTCCGCGCCGGCAACGCGCCGCATATCATGCAGGTGTTCGAGGTCGGCACCGCGACGATGATGGCCGCCACCGGCGCCGTCAAACCGGTCTACAAGCTGATGGCCGACGCCGGCGAGAAGTTCGATCCGGGCGTCTATTTGCCCGCGATCACCGGCTACTACTCGACCTCCAAGGGCGAGATGCTGTCGTTCCCCTTCAATTCGTCGTCGACGGTGATGTGGATCAATCTCGATGCGCTGAAGAAGGCCAACATCGCGGAGATTCCGAAGACCTGGCCGCAAGTGTTCGACGACGCCAAGAAGCTGAAGGCGGCCGGCTACGCCACCTGCGGCTTCTCCGGCTCCTGGGTGACCTGGGTCAATCTCGAGCAGCTCTCGGCCTGGCACAACGTGCCGCTCGCCAGCAAGGCCAACGGCCTCGACGGCTTCGACACCGTGCTCGAGTTCAACGGTCCGCTGCAGGTCAAGCATCTCGAGAACCTCGTCGAGCTGCAGAAGGACAAGACCTACGACTATGCCGGCCGCACCAACACCGGCGAGGGCCGCTTCACCTCGGGCGAGTGTCCGATCTACCTGACCTCGTCGGCCTTCTTCGGCAACGTCAAGGCGCAGGCCAAGTTCAACTTCACCGCGGCGCCGATGCCGTATTATCCCGACGTCAAGGGCGCGCCGCAGAACTCGATCATCGGCGGCGCCTCGCTCTGGGTGATGGGCGGCAAGTCGGCCGAGGAATACAAGGGCGTGGCCAAGTTCCTGACCTTCCTCTCGGACACCGACCGCCAAATCTGGATCCACAAGGCCTCGGGCTATCTGCCGATCACCAAGGCGGCCTACGCCAAGGCCAAGGAAGAGGGCTTCTACAAGGACCAGCCCTATCTCGAGACCCCGCTGCTCGAGCTCACCAACAAGGAGCCGACCGCGAATTCCCGCGGCCTGCGCCTCGGCAACATGGTGCAGCTGCGCGACATGTGGTCGGAGGAGATCGAGCAGGCGCTGGCCGGCAAGAAGACCGCCAAACAGGCGCTGGACGCCGCCGTCGAACGCGGCAACCAGATGCTGCGGCAGTTTGAAAAGACCGCCGTCCGCTGACATGATGCCTTCGGGCATGATCCGGAAAAGTGCGAAGCGGTTTTCCGAAAAGATCATGCCCAGACGACAAGCTAAAGCGCGATGACGATCCAACCTCATCTCATCGCGCTTTAGGGTCATCAACCGGCAGGCCGCACCCGCGGCCTGCCCTTTCTTCCGAGCCCATGCAAAAGCAAGCGATTTTCCAATCAAAGCTGTTGCCTTACGCGCTGGTTGCCCCGCAACTGGCGATCGTCCTGATCTTTTTCTACTGGCCGGCCGTGCAGGCGGTGATCCAATCCTTCCTGCTGCAGGACGCCTTCGGCCTTTCGACCACTTTCGTCTGGTTCGAGAACTATCTCGATCTGTTCAAGGAGCCGGCCTATTTCGCGGCGATCGTCCGCACCTTCGTGTTCTCGTTCGCGATCGCGGTCTCCTCGCTGTCCTTCGCGCTGCTGCTCGCGGTCATGGCTGACAGGCCTCTGCGCGGCTCGACGCTGTATCGCACGCTGCTGATCTGGCCCTATGCGGTGGCGCCGCCGGTGGTCGGCGTGCTCTGGGTGTTCATGCTGCACCCCTCGCTCGGCGTGCTGTCGCGCTATCTGCGCGCCATGGGCATCGACTGGAATCCGCTGCTCGACGGCGACCAGGCGGCGGCCCTGATCATCCTCGCCGCGGCATGGAAGCAGATCTCCTACAATTTCCTGTTCTTCCTCGCCGGGCTGCAGAGCATTCCGAAGAGCGTGATCGAGGCCGCCGCGATCGACGGCGCCCGTCCGATGCGGCGGTTCTGGACCGTGATCTTCCCGCTGTTGTCGCCGACCATCTTCTTCCTCTTGGTCATCAACATCGTCTACGCCTTCTTCGACACCTTCGGCATCATCGACACCATGACCCGCGGCGGTCCCGGCAAGGCGACCGAGACGCTGGTCTACAAGGTCTATACGGACGGCCTGCTCGGCGGCAATCTCGGCTCGTCGGCGGCGCAGTCGGTCATCCTGATGGTCATCGTCGTCATGCTGACGGCGATCCAGTTCCGCTTCGTCGAGCGCAAGGTGACCTACTGATGGTCGAGGAGGAAGGCTTCCAGCGCGATCTGGCTCACGCCATCCTGTGGATCGGGATCGCGATCGTCGCCTTCCCGGTCTGATCTCGCGCTGGTCGCCTCGACCCAGGACAACGCCGTGATCGCCAACGGCCAGATGTCGCTGCTGCCCGGCGGCCATTTCCTCCAGACCTACTACCAGACGCTGTTTGTCGGCACGAGCGGCTCGACCCGCGAGCCGGTGCTCCACATGATGCTGAACTCGCTGGTCATGGCGCTCTTGATCGCGGTCGGCAAAATCGCGATCTCGATCGTCTCGGCCTACGCGATCGTGTATTTCCGGTTTCCGTTCCGGATGGCGATCTTCTGGATCATCTTCATCACCTTGATGCTGCCGGTCGAGGTGCGCATCTATCCGACCTACAAGATCGTCGCCGATCTGCATCTGCTCGACAGCTATGCCGGCCTGTCGCTTCCGCTGATTGCGTCGGCGACCGCGACGCTGCTGTTCCGCCAGTTCTTCATGACCGTGCCGGATGAATTGCTGGAGGCTTCCCGGATCGACGGCGCAGGCCCGTTCCGCTTCTTCTGGGATACGCTGCTGCCGCTGTCGCGCACCAACATGGCCGCGCTGTTCGTGATCCTCTTCATCCT
Source organism: Bradyrhizobium sp. BR 1433 (assembly GCF_051547665.1). NCBI lineage: Bacteria > Pseudomonadati > Pseudomonadota > Alphaproteobacteria > Hyphomicrobiales > Nitrobacteraceae > Bradyrhizobium > Bradyrhizobium sp. BR 1433. Next base: position 5,146,852 of record NZ_JBPUGG010000001.1, on the reverse strand, counting down.
CGGCTGGAATCAGTACCTCTGGCCGCTTCTGATCACGACGCGCGACGACATGCAGACCATCCAGGTCGGCATCCGCAAGATGATCACGACGACGGACGCGCTGACCGAATGGCCGATCGTGATGGCGACCGCGTTGCTCGCGATGCTGCCGCCGGTGTTCGTCGTCGTCGTGATGCAGAAACTGTTCGTGCGCGGATTGGTGGAGACGGAAAAGTAATGGCCAACGTCACGCTGCGCAGCGTCCGCAAGACCTATCCCGGCGGCTTCGAGGCCATCAAGGGCGTCGATGTCGACGTCGGCGACGGCCAGTTCTGCGTGCTGGTCGGCCCATCCGGCTGCGGCAAGTCCACGCTGCTCCGCATGGTCGCGGGGCTCGAGACCATCACCGGCGGCGAGATCGACATCGGCGGCCGCGTCGTCAACCAGGTCGAGCCCGCCGATCGCGACATCGCGATGGTGTTCCAGAACTACGCGCTCTATCCGCATATGAGCGTCTACAACAACATGGCGTACGGCCTGCGCAACCGCGGCATGGCCGAGGCCGAGATCAAGACCCGCGTCGAGGAAGCCGCGCGCGTCCTCGAGCTGTCGCCGATGCTGGAGCGCAAGCCGCGCCAGCTTTCCGGCGGCCAGCGCCAGCGCGTCGCGATGGGCCGCGCCATCGTACGCCAGCCGAAAGTGTTCCTGTTCGACGAGCCGTTGTCGAACCTCGACGCCAAGCTGCGCATCGCGATGCGGGTCGAGATCCGCAAGCTGCAGCGCCGGCTCAACACCACGTCGATCTACGTCACCCACGACCAGCTCGAGGCGATGACGCTCGCCGACATCCTCGTCGTCATGAACGGCGGCCAGGTCGAGCAGGTCGGTAATCCGCTGGGCATCTACCAGAAGCCGGCGACCACCTTCGTCGCCTCCTTCATCGGTGCGCCGCCGATGAACCTGATGCCGCTACGTGCGGACGAGCTGAAGTCCCAGATCACGGGCGCAGACGGCGCCGGCATTGTCGGGATCCGGCCGGAGGATTTCGTGATCTCGAGCGAGACCGGATCCGGCGGCATCGCGCTTGGCCTTACGGTCGAGGCGATCGAGCATGTCGGCGCCGAGACCTTCGTCTATGGCAGCCGCCAGCGCGAGGAGCAGGGCGTTGCCGCCAATCCGGGCGAGCTGCCGCCGGGCGAGGTGATTGTCCGGGTTCCCGGCGTCTCGGGTCCCGCCATCGGCGAGCGGATCCGGGCCGTCGCCCCCCGCGACAAGCTGCATCTTTTTACCGCCGACGGCCGCAAGCGCGTCGGGGAGTAACCGATCGGGAAGAATTTACCCCCATGTTGCGGGCGTTTAGGCTGGTTTCGGGGCTGCTTGAACGCTATCCAGATCGCCCCCATATCCCTCACTGACCGGAGGCCAGACGGCCCGCCGGTTGCATGGGGCGCCGCAAGGGCCCCTCAAAGTCGCTTCGAGAGGACTTTGTAATGTCTCGTGTTCCATCGTTGTCCAGTCCGTTCCTTCTGGGATTCGACGAGATCGAGCGTGCGCTCGACCGCGTCGTGAAGGGCGCCGACGGCTATCCTCCGTACAACATCGAGCGGTGCGACCGTACCAACGGGCAGCCTGAACGGCTGCGCATCACGCTGGCGGTGGCGGGCTTCACCCGCGACCAACTCGATGTAACTATTGAGGAAAATCAGCTCGTCATCCGCGGCCGCCAGCAGGACGACAAGGCTCGGCAATACATCCATCGCGGCATCGCCGCGCGCCACTTCCAGCGCACCTTCGTGCTGGCGGAGGGGATGCATGTGCTGGGCGCGGATCTGAAGAACGGGTTGTTGTCGATTGATCTGGCCAGGCCGGAACCTGAACGGGTCATTAAGACAATCGCTATCAATGAGCACGAATAATAGAAACAACGAGCGGACTCGACCGCTTATCTGACTGAGGAGTCGAGACCATGAGTGAACTGAGTACCACCACCATCGAATCCGAGAGCGTCACGCCGGAAGCGCTGGCCCATCTGGGCGAAGGTCATATCGCCTATGTGAAGCAGGTCCGCTCCGAGGACGTGCCAGATCTCTTTCCGCAGGCGCCGAAGATCGCGCCGGGCCTCAAACTGTTCGCACTGCACGCCGCCGACGGCACGCCGATCATGCTGACCGACAGCCGCGAAGCCGCGGTCGCGAATGCGTGGAGCAACGAGCTGCAGGCCGTCAGCGTCCACTGACGCAGGGTTGAACTCAGCAACCGCGAATTCAATGCGCGGGCATGTCTCGACACCGAGGCGGCCCGCGCATTTTTTTATGGCGATGAGGTCGACGTGGCGAGCATCGGGCCCATGCTGAGCTGCACCTCGCCGGGCACGTTGTAGTCGCGCATCAGCATGCGGTTGTTGCGCAGCCCGCAGGCCTCCCTCTGCACCACGAACATCCAGAGCGCATGGCCGGCCTCCCGCACCAGGAGGCGCCGTGCCTGCTGTGTGGGCGCCTGTGCTTCAGCGCGCGGATGGGCGGCATCGAACTCGCGCAGCCTGGCGAGCGCCTGTTCCAGCGCGCGGCCCATGCGGCCGAGCGCACTCGCCCTCTCTTCGGCGAGCTCGTAAGCGAGAACGTCGACGGGAACGCGATCAAGGCGAAAATCGCGGGACATCAGCCATCCCTGGTTCGCACACGCGATGTTGCGCGCGTCCGTCTTCCGGCGTCATCGGCTGGTTGTCAATACATGTTCAGGACAAGGCACTTTCGCGCGAAGCGGATCAGAACCGCGGCTCGAGTCGCTTGCGGATGTCCGGCTTCAGCACCTTGCCGACCTTGGAACGCGGCAGATCGTCCCAGACCTCGATCTGCTTCGGCGTCTTGACGCTGCCGATCTGCTGCTTGACGAAGGCGGCGAGCGCGGTCGCATCGACAGTGTGGCCGACGCGCGGCTGCACCACGGCGACGATCCGCTCGCCCCATTTGTCGTCGGGCAATCCGATGACGGCACAATCCTGCACCGCCTCGTGGGCGCGCAACGCGTTCTCGACCTCGATCGAATACACGTTGAAGCCGCCGGTGATGATCATGTCCTTGGCGCGATCGACGATATAGAGATAGCCGTCGCCGTCGATGTAGCCGATATCGCCGGTGTGGTGCCAGCCATGCGCCGAAGCCTCGCGCGTGGCCTCGGGGTTCCTGTAGTAGCCTTCCATGACAAGCGAACCGCGCACCACGATCTCGCCGCGCGATCCCGCCGGCAACAGCTTGCCGTCGCCATCCATGATGCCGGCCTGCACCAGCGGGCCGATCCGCCCGGCCGACGAGAGTCGCTCCATCGCGATGGTGCCGTCCGGATTGTAGTGATCGGCGGGCGGCATCATCGAGATCATCATCGGCGCCTCGGTCTGGCCGAACAGCTGCGCCATCGGCCCGATCCGTTTCAGGGCTTCGGCGAGCCGCGTCGCCGAGATCGGTGCCGCGCCGTACCAGAAACATTGCAGCGAGCTGCGATCGGCCGCGTCGAGCCCGGGATGATCGAGCAGCATGTAGATCACTGTCGGCGGCAGGAAGGTATGGGTGACGCGATAGCGCGCGATCAGCGCCAGGAACTCGCCGATGTCAGGGTGGTGCATGATCACGACGCGGCCGCCCAGCGTCATGATCGGGAAACAAAGCACGCCGGCGGCATGCGTCAGCGGCGCCAGCGCGAGATAAATCGGACGGCCCTTGAACGGGTAGCCAATCAGGGTCAGCGCGGTCATCGCCTCGATGTTGCGTCCCGACAGCATCACGCCCTTCGGCTTGCCGGTGGTGCCGCCGGTGCCCGGGATCATCGCGAGATCGTCGATCGTGGCGCGCTGATAGACATCGTCGGCGAGCCCGCCGAGCCAGCGGTCGAATGACGGCGCGAACGGCAGCTCGGCGTCGAGACAGACCAGCGCGCGTAGCTTGGGTAGGTCCGGCCGGACCGCGTCGACCATCGGCGCAAAGCTGGAATGAAACAGCAGCAGGCTGCAATCGAACTGATCGAGGATGAACTTGTTCTCGGTCGCCTCGTTGCGCGGATTGATCGGACACCACACGGCAGCCGCGCGCGAGATGCCGAACACGCAGGCGAAAGCGAGCGGATCGTTGCCGGACAGGATCGCGACCTTCTCGCCCGGAGAGATACCCGACCGCTCGAGCCCGCGCGCGATCCGGTAGCTCAGCCGCTGCACCTCGCCATAGCTGAGATCGCGGCCGTCCATGGTCAGGCACGGCGCGTCGGCGCCGAGCGAGGCACCCTTGTCGAGATAATCGATGAAGCGCATGGCACGTCTCGCGCAAGAGGCGGGTGACGCGCTACGCGTCACCCGCGGAAGGTGCGTTTTCGAGCAAAACGAAAACGCTTCAGGGAACGGAGTGTTGAGCCCCGATCCGATCGGGGCTCAAGCTCAATCATGCACGGTCAGGACCGGCTTGCCGACCAGGCCGAAACTGCGCAATTGCCCGAGCAGCTCGCGATGGCCGAACGCCTGACAGCCGGAGGCGAAGCCTACGCGCTTGGGCGGCTGCTGCAGCAGGTGTGCGGCAGCATAGGCCTGCAACATGCCGGTCTGCTTGTAGTTGCTGTTGCCGTAGATGACGCAGTGCGCGCGCCCCAGCGGGCCGGAGGCGTACACCGAATCCAGCGACTTGTTGACGCGTGGGTTCTCGCGCGGCGGCATGGTGTTCATCACGCCGGCAGCGGTCTGCGCCAGCGCGGCGTAGCGGTCGTCGGGCTTCATGTCCTTGGTCGCCTGCAGCGCGGCGGCGACGATCTGCGGCACGCCCAGCATCAGCCCGCGATTGAACACGCCGCCCAGCACCTTGACGTTGGCCACGCGCGGATCTTGCTTGAACCACACCGGGTGCGATGTGCCGCCCCACGGCAGCGCCAGCGCCAGCTCGTGCTGGCCGGGGATGGCGAGGTTGTAGAGGCCGGCATCGGGCTGATGCTCGACGTACTTGTTCTGCTCCAGATAGTAGGCCTTGGCCATCGCGGCGTTGACCAGGATGGTCTGCGTCGAGGCGATGGTCGGGCTGCCGCCCCAGAACACGGCGATATCGAGCGTGTCGAGACCGGGCGTTTCCAGGCACAGCTGCGCAGCGATCTCGCCGGTGGTGTACATCTGCGCGATGCCCGGCGCCAGCAACAGGCCGGCATTGGCGAATTTCGTACCAAACTCGTGCTCGAGCGTGATCAGCCAGTCCTGCTCGCCGGTCGTGTCGGTGTAGTGGCACCTGGCAGCCAGGCAGGCCTGCACCACCTCGCCGCCGAACTTGGCGAAGGGGCCCACGGTGTTGAGCACCACCGAGGCGCCCTTGAACAATTCGGTCAGCGCGGCCACGGTGTGCGGCACCGACACGACCTCGTAGTCGGCGGTCTCGATGCCGGCCACGTTCGACTTCATCGCGGCGTTGAGCTTCTCGGCGCTGCGGCCGGCGGCGATGAAGGGGATGTTGTACTCGCGCAGATATTCGCAGACCAGCCGGCCGGTATAGCCGGATGCGCCATAGACGATGACGGGCTTCTTGTCGCTCATTGCGATCCTCCGAAATGCTTGTTGTCGGCTTTGTTGCTACATGCCCATGCCGCCATCGACCGGCAGGCCGATGCCGGTGATGAATCGCGCATCGTTCGAGCACAGGAACACGGCGGCGTCGGCGATGTCGGAGACCTCCGCGAGCTTGCCGAGCGGCGTCTGCTCCACCACCGAACCGACAGCGGCGTTGACGTCGGGCGCGAGACCGATCTTCACGATGTCGTTGGCGAGCTGCAGGCCCATGTCAGTCGGGATCAGGCCGGGATAGATGCAGTTGACGCGCACGCCATAGCCGAGCTTGCCGGCTTCCATCGCGCCGACCCGCGTCATGCGGTCGACCGCGGATTTGGTGCCGGAATAGACCGCGATGCTCGGGAACGCGATCGTCGCCGCCACCGAAGCGATGTTGACGACCGCGCCGCCCTTGCCCGCGGCGCCGCCCGGCCGCATCGCGCGGAAGGCGTGCTTCATGCCGAGCACGGTGCCGACGATGTTGACGTCGCACATGCGGCGCGCGTCCTCGGCCTTGATGTCGGCGACCAGCGAGGTGATCTCGATGCCGGCATTGTTGATCAGGATGTCGAAGCCGCCGAGAGTTTCGACCGTCGCTGCGGCGGCCCGCTCCCATTGCGCATCGTCAGTGACGTCGAGCTTGACGAAGCCGGTCTTCACCCCGGCCTTGGCGAATTCGGCGGCGCTGGCCTTGCCGGCGTCGTCGAGAATATCGCCGATCATGACCGCGGCGCCGGACCGCGCCAATGCCTGCGCGATGGCCGCGCCGATCCCCCGGGCGCCGCCGGTGACCAGGGCTTTCCTGCCTTCAAGGCTCTTCCCACTCATGACGTAGTCCTCCCTTTGCTTGCCGATTGATGGTGGTGCTGACAGAGGCAGCGCGGGCCGGGCCTGCGCATTTGGAGCGCAATGGCGATCGCGGCCGGCTTCGGCAGGGCGCAGCGTTGGCGCGCCCCGGCGGTGCATTTCCTCCTGGTTCGTCGATTGGTCAGCCGTCTTGACGGTTGTCCAAATTATTTCGCCAACCCTCGTCCAGGAACTTGACACTTGTCAAGTCTGAATTTGACAAGTGTCAAAGAGGATGGTTGTGAAGAGATGGAGCGCGCCGCGGTCGTCGCGGTATAGTTGCTTGAGGGAAGAAGCAGAGGAAAGGCACGGAATGGCGCGGCAAGCGACAGGAGCGGCCCAACGCGTGGCCGTAGCGGCCGAGGCGCTGCGCGACGAGAAGTTCAACGCGCGGCGCGTCGAGCTCGCGGAGGCCGCGCTGGAGACGCTTGGCGAGCTCGGCTTCGCGCGCACCAGCCTGCGCGAGATCGCGCAGAACTCCGCATTCACGCACGGCGTGTTTCACTACTACTTCAGCGACAAGCTCGATTTGATCTGCTGCTGCGTCCGCCACTACAAGGCGAAATGCGTGACGCGCTATGACGAGGTGGTGACGACAGCACGCAGCCGCGACGAATTGACCGAAGGCTTCCTCGCCAAGCTCGCGGCGACGCTCGAGAACGAAGCGCGCATGCATCGGCTCTGGTACGATCTGCGCTCGCAGGCGATGTTCGAGCCGGCGTTCCGCAAGGACGTGCTCGAGATCGACAAGAGCCTGGAAGCGATGATCTGGCGCATCGCCACGCGCTACGCCGAGCTCGGCAACAAGCGGCCGGCATCGTCACCGGCGGCGCTGTACGCGCTGTTCGACGGCCTGTTCCAGAGCGCGCTGCTCCGGCATCTCGCCAATGACGAGAAGGCTATCCCCGATTTGCTCGACGAAGTCCGCCGCCTGCTGCCGACGATCTGCTGAGAGGTTTGCGAACGCTCCGTAGCCCGGATGGAGCGCAGCGTAATCCGGGACTGAACTATCCGCAGTTAGAGTAGCTCCGGATTGCGCTTCGCTCCATCCGGGCTGCGGACTACTCCAATGAAGCTTTGAGCGCCAACAGCGCGGCCTTCAGCGTTGGTAGATCATCCTTGACCGCTTTCCAGATGATCGTGGCGTCAACGCGCTGGGTAATCATGCCGCAAGACGTTGCCTATGCCAGCGATGTCCTTCCAGCGGACATCCTCGTGCTGAGCCTTTAACTCGCTGCCGAGGTGGCGGCTCGCTTCCGAAATGACTTCGATTCCGCGTTCAATTGCGGAGCGCAGCAGCCACGAGCGCTCGTAGTCGCGGATGGATTTTCCTGCCAACGCCTTTTCGATGCCACGGATGCTTTCGAGCATGTCGTGGATACGAAGCAAGGGGGAACGCTCGACCATTCAGAAAACCCGCGTTGCCTCCGCCTCGATCCGCTCTCGAATCAGTGGATGAAGTCCTTTGCGTGTGGTGAGATCGACTTCGACGCCGAGACTCTCTTCGAGCAGTCGCTTGGTCGCGACCAGGTCGAGAGCATTGAACCGGCTGCGAGGATCGTAGTCCACGAAAAGATCAATATCACTCCCTGCACGAGCCTCGTCGCGCGCAGTCGAACCAAATAGATACAGCGAAGTCGCCCCGAGTGCCTTGATGGCATCGGCCTGGTCACGGAGCTTCCTGAGGGCTTCGGTTCGCGTCATGAACGAACTATACCACGGGCCGCCAAGCGCCCGCAAAATCGTACGGCAGGCGGCCTTACGCCGCGCTCGCCGGCGGCAGTGCGAGCACCGAGTAGATCGCCTGGGCGTCGCGTGAGGCACGCAGCTTCTTGGCGACGTCCTGGTCGCGCAGCAGGCGGGCGATCCGCGCCAGCGCCTTGAGATGGTCGGCGCCGGCGCCTTCCGGTGCGAGCAGCAGGAAGATCAGGTCGACCGGCTGGCCGTCCATCGCCTCGAAATCGATCGGGCGCTCGAGGCGGGCGAAGAAGCCGAACAGCTTCTCCAGCTTGGGCAGCTTGCCGTGCGGAATGGCGACGCCATAGCCGACCGCCGTGGTGCCGAGCTTCTCGCGCTGCAGCAGCACCTCGAAGATGGCGCGCTCATTCTGCCCGGTCAGAGCGGAGGCACGCGCGGCGAGTTCCTGCAGCGCCTGCTTCTTGCTGATGACTTTCAAAGCCGGGAGAATCGCCTCGGGTGCGACCAAATCGGTAATCGGCATTGGGACGTTCCGAGGTGAATGACCGTCAGGTTGCGAAATAGGCTTTACAGCGGCGGCGTCAAGAAGATGAGGTGGGATGCGGGCTTAGCCCGGGTCCGGTTGGCAGGGCTTCTACTCCAACGTATCGGCGGTGCCAACACCTGCGAACCCTGTTCCGCCCCCCTTGTTCCTGGAGGCGGCGGACCATAAGCAGGGCCGGCTTCGGACGTCAATGCCATCTGCCAACTATCCTCAAGGGCTCACCGCCGGCGGATCGACCCAGCCGACATTGCCGTCCGTACGGCGGTAAATGATGTTCAACCGGCCGCTGCCGCCATGCTGGAACACCAGGCAGGAGGCGCCGGTCAGATCGAGCTCCATCACGGCTTCGCTGACCGACAGCCGCTTCAGCGCGGTGGTTGCCTCGGCAATGATCACCGGGCTGTATTCGGTGACCTCGTCCTCGTTCTCGGGCGCCTCGATGACGTAGCTCGGCGCGTCGAGCCCGACGCCGTTCAATTCGGCAAGCGCGGCAGTCGCGGCATAGGTCTTGCGGGCGGAGCGATCCTTGAGCCGGCTCTTGTAGCGGCGCAGGCGCTTCTCGATCATCAAGAGCGCGGCGTCCGCGCTGGCATAGGCGTCGGTGGCGTTGGATTCGGCTTCCAGCGTGATGCCGGAATCCAGATGCAGCGCGCAATCGGTTCGGAAGCCGAAGCCATCCTTGCTCAGCGTGATGTGACCCGAATAGTTGCCATCAAAATACTTTCGCAGGACCTCGTCGGTGCGCTCGCTGACGCGCGCGCGAAGCGCCTCGCCGATGCTGATGCTCTTTCCCGAGATTCGAAGGGTCATTTGATGCCTCAATTGCTGGATGCCTCGATCACTCTTGCAGGAGCATGATGCTTGCTGGGCTTCCGGTTACCTCCCTTTTCTGGACGACGCTCGACCTGGAAAGATTGAGACTATCCCGATTTGGCGCGAACGCAACGAGCGCATGGCCCGGTCCGTACCCGAACGGGGTCACGCTCAAGAAGTAACCTAAACGGAGGCTGTATCGCGCGACCGGTCGGACGAGGAGGCAGGAGCCGAAAGGGCATTACCGAGCATGCTCTGTTTGTCACGGCGGCGCTGCACCGAGGATGGTATCCGCATCGCCTCGCGATACTTCGCGACGGTACGGCGGGCGATATCAATGCCCGAGGCGCGCAAACGTTCCACGATCGTGTCGTCGGACAGGATCGCCGACGGGGCCTCGCCGTCGATCAATTGCTTGATGTGATGACGCACCGCTTCGGCCGAATGCGCCTCGCCGCCGTCGGCCGACGCGATCGAGGCGGTGAAAAAATACTTCAATTCAAAACTGCCGCGATTGGTCGCCATGTATTTGTTGGCGGTGACGCGCGACACCGTCGATTCATGCATCTGGATCGCGTCCGCGACCGCCTTCAGATTGAGCGGCCGCAAATGCGCGACGCCATAAGTGAAGAAGCCATCCTGCTGGCGGACGATTTCGGTCGCGACCTTCAGGATGGTGCGGGCGCGCTGATCGAGCGCGCGGACCAGCCAGGTCGCATTCTGCAGGCAGTCGGTGAAGTACGACTTGTCACCGTCCTTGCGGATCGTCTTCGACAGCTCAGCGTAATAGGTCTGGTTGACCAGCACGCGCGGCAGAGTGTCGCGATTGAGCTCGACATGCCAGCCGCCGTCGGGACCCGGACGCACATAGACGTCGGGCACCATGGTCTGCGTCCGCGCGGTGCCGAACTTCAGTCCGGGCTTCGGGTCGAGCCGGCGGATCTCGGCGATCATGTCGGTGATGTCTTCGTCGTCGACGCCGCAGAGCTTTCGCAGGCCGGCGATGTCGCGCTTGGCGAGCAGGTCGAGATGCTCGACCAGCGCCTGCATCGCCGGATCGTAGCGGTCGAGCTCGCGCAGCTGGATCGCGAGGCATTCGCTCAGGTTTCGCGCGCATACGCCCGGCGGATCGAATTTCTGCAGCACGGCGACGACCTCGTCGACCGCCTGCTGCGACGCACCGAGCCGCTCGGCAGCCTGGCCGAGATCGGCCGGCAGGTAGCCGGCGTCGTCGACCAGGTCGATCAGATACTGCCCGATCATGCGCTGCGCCGGCGACGAGAACGCGACCGCGAGTTGTTCGGCGAGGTGATCGGCAAGCGTCAGCTCGGCGGCCACGAAAGCTTCGAGATTGTACTCGTCGTCGCTGGAGGCGCCGCCGCCCCATTCGGTGTAGACCGATGGTGGCGCGTCCTGCGCTGCGCGCGCCGCCGCTTCCGCCGGCTCCTCGGAAAACACGTTGTCGAGGCGGGTATCGAGCGTCTGCTCGATCTCGGCGCGGCTGCCGAGGTCGCGGTTCAGCCATTCCTCCTGGCCGGGCTCGAAGCCGGCCTCGCCGCCCGGGCCTGCGGCCATGTCGGAGGCGTCGCCATCGTCCCCATAGCTGCTGGAACCGTCGGAATCGCCGTAGTCCGGCCGCTCCATGGCGGGCTCGCCGGCCACCGGCGGCTCCGGTCCGTCGGCGGCCCGTTCCAGCAGCGGATTGCGCTCCAGCTCTTCCTCGACAAAGGCCGACAGATCAAGGTTCGACAGCTGCAGCAGCTTGATCGCCTGCATCAGCTGCGGCGTCATCACCAGCGACTGCGACTGGCGGAACTCTAGTCTTTGGGTCAGCGCCATGGAGGCAAGAACGATCCTGAAAGTTGGCTCGATTCTTGCTGATATTAGTCCGAAGCCCTTGTACACGGCTTGACGGATTGGAAAATAGCGATAAGCGCGATCAGCAAAAGTGGACGCCCCGGTTTTGCGTCCGATCGCGCGTCAAATTCTTTAATTAGCGCATGATCTTATCGCCAACCCGCATCACACTTTGGCGGATCTTGCGCTACAGGCGGAATTCCTCGCCAAGGTAAAGCCGACGTACATCGGGATCATTAACGATCTCCTCCGGGCTTCCCTCAGTCAAGATTTCACCGGCATAGACAATATAGGCGCGGTCGGTCAGGCCGAGCGTCTCGCGGACATTGTGGTCGGTGATGAGCACGCCGATGCCGCGGTTGGTGAGATGGCGGACGAGGTCCTGGATGTCGCCGACCGCGATCGGGTCGATGCCGGCGAACGGCTCGTCGAGCAGCATGTAATTGGGGCGCGTCGCCAGCGCGCGCGCAATCTCGACGCGGCGGCGCTCGCCGCCGGACAACGCGATCGACGGGCTCTTGCGCAGCCGCGTGATGTTGAACTCGTCGAGCAGCGAATCCAGCTCGTGCTCGCGCTTCTTCTTCGAGGGCTCGACCACCTCGAGCACCGCGCGGATGTTCTGCTCGACCGACAGGCCGCGGAAGATCGAGGCTTCCTGCGGCAGATAGCCGATGCCAAGGCGCGCGCGCTGATACATCGGCAGCTTGGTGACGTCGTGGCCATCGAGCTCGATCGCGCCGCGATCGGCCTTGATCAGCCCGGTGATCATGTAGAACACCGTGGTCTTGCCGGCGCCGTTGGGCCCGAGCAGGCCGACCGCTTCGCCACGGCGCACATAGATGCTGACGCCGCGCACGACCTGGCGGCTGCCGAAACTCTTTTCCACGCTATGCACAGCCAGATAACCCGGCCGCTTGATCAGCTGCGGCGCGGCGGGAGCGCTGTTCCTGGCCGGCCTCGCACGCGCCGGCGCGGGCGCCGCTGCCGGTTGGGATCGCGGCAACTCGACGCCGGGAGCCGACGCGGCGCGCGCCATCGGCGGCGCATCACGCACCGGAGACGTCAGCATCTCGCCGAACTGATCCCCGAGCGCCGTGATGTCGTCATGCGAGCGCGCAAATCCGGTGCTGCGTTTCGCAGAGCGCCGCCGGAACATGCCGAGAAAATCCACCATCCCCGCTTCGCTTCAGCCTTTCACGGTGATCCCGCGACCTCGCCTGCGCATCGATCGATTCGCGTGCGACGCCGCAAGCATGAGCCGGAAATCTGAATACCGGCCTTCCCGCGCGACAAAAGCGGACGCGTTTGCGCGGAGATCATGCTCGAACACACGGCAAAGCGCGATCACCCGCGCCTTGAATGAATGGATGCCCCGTCCCGGCCGACATATTTCCCCTCGAGGCGCATTGTTCGGCCGGGCCGCTGCAGTAGATACAGTCTCGCCCCGCCGGCTTCAACCACGCGGCCGCAGAATATTATCTAACTGATTGATTCTGCTTGACCTTACGTGAAGCTTACTTGGACTTGCCGCCCGGAAGCAGCTGCAGCGGCGACGGGGCCGGGGCTGAGCCGGGGGCGGCCGGCGCGCCGCACTTGCCGCTCTGTCCGCCCGGCGACTGGATGAACAGGCCCTGCACCTTGCCATTGTCGGCTTCGACGCGCGAGACGCCGGTGGTCATGTCGACCAAAAGGCGGTCGCCGCGCAGCACATTCTGGCACTGGGTCAGCACCACCTGGCTGCCGCCGCCGCCGAGCATCGTGATCAAATTGGTCTTGGTGTCGAAGATCGCGGTCTCGCCGGTGACGACCTGATCCTTCTGGGTCACGACGACATTGCCCTTCGCCTCCAGCCGCTTGATCGAGGAGGCGCCGCCGGGGCCCGGGGTTGCCGTCTGCATCGGCGCGGCGCCCTTGGCGTTCGCCCCTTGGTGCCGGCCGGGCGGGCGCCGGCGCCTGGGTCGATTTATCCTCGTAGAACACGACCAGCGTCTTCGACGTCATGGTGGTGTCGCCCTGCACGACCTTCACATTGCCGGCGAAGGTCGCCTCCTTTTTCTTGTCGCGCATTTCGAGCGAAGCAGCCTCGATCTGGATCGGCTGGTCGCGGTTCTGCGAGAAGCCCTGCATGGCGTTGGGCACGCCGCTCATCGAGCCCTGCGCGAACGCAGCGCTCGCGGCGAAAAGCGCGAGCAGGAACGCCGCAATTGCCATGCCGTGCGGAAAACGTCTCATCATCAAAATCATTTCGTGTTGGCGGATTTGCGCGGCTTCGGCGGTGGCGGCGGTGGAGCGGGCTCGGCAGGCGGGGCAGCATTGTTGTCGCCAAGCTTGTCGAGATTCATCACGACATTGCCTTCGAACCGCACCAGCTCGCCGCTGTTGTAGATCCGGAGCCTGTCGGCGGTCAGCGTGCCGTCGAGCAGCTTGACGTCGACATGCTCGTCCGACGACACGTTGCCCTTGTTGATGTCGACGAAGGCCTGCGTCAGCCTCGCCTCATAGCCGGTGGACGACTGCAGGAAGATGTCCTGGCGCAAGTCGAGCAGCTGCTTCTTGTTGTCGAAGAAGCCGGTGCGCGCATCCATCGTCACCGTCGACTGATCCTGCTGCGCCACCTTGGCGCGGATCGTCTTCAGCTCGACATGATCCGGATCTGTGACATCCTGGATCGCCGCCTTGGCCCACATTTCGTAGGGCCGCCCGTCGTTGGAGAAGCCGGCGATATGCGGCGCTTCCATCGTGATCTTGGTGCCGGACACGACGAGGTTATCCATCTCGAGCGGCAGCTTGGGGATCAGGTCGTGGAACGGATTGAAGAGCGCGATGTAGATGATCACGGCCATCGCCAGCCCGACCATCGCGGGAACCGCGACGCGCAGGATCCGCACCATGCGGCTGTGCCGCGCGGCGGCGGCAAAGCGCGCCTCGAGGCCCGTGACATAGGCTGGATTCTGAACCGAATTCACCTGAGCTCCAGAGGCGCGAAACTGCCCCTATTCTAGCCGGAGCCGCCCAAATATGCAGCCCGGACCTCACCTCGCGCCCCTGCACCGGACCACGCGTGAACAGTTTGGCCGAAACGGGGCGGAACTGCCCCGGCCGCGACGAATTCGGCGCTCATCATGAATGGGCGAAAATGTCCTCGGCCTCCCAGCCGTCGAGATCGAGGCTGGCGCGGGCGGGAAGGAAATCGAAGCAGGCCTGAGCGAGATCGGTCCGTCCCTCGCGCGCGAGCATGACATTCAACTTGTCGCGCAGCGCATGCAGATGCAGCACGTCGGAGGCGGCGTAGGCGAGCTGGGCCTCGCTGAGGCTTTGCGCGCCCCAGTCGCTCGACTGCTGCTGCTTCGACAATTCGACGTTCAGCACCTCGCGCACCAGATCCTTCAGGCCGTGGCGATCGGTGTAGGTGCGCGACAGCCGCGAGGCGATCTTGGTGCAATAGACCGGCGTCGGCATCACGCCGAACGTGTTGTAGAGCACCGCGACGTCGAACCGTGCGAAATGGAAGATCTTGGTGATCTTGGGATTGGCGAGCAGCGCCTTCAGGTTCGGCGAATCGGTGTGCCCCTTCGGAATCTGGATCACGTCGGCGGTGCCGTCGCCGTTCGACATCTGCACCACGCAGAGCCGGTCACGGTGCGGATGCAGCCCCATGGTCTCGGTGTCGATCGCCACCGAGTCGGTGTAGCGGGATAGATCGGGCAGGTCGCCGCGATGCAGGCGGATGGTCATGCTGTCAAAAACCTCGTCGAATCGCTGTCGGAATAAACTACCGTCCAATCCGCCGACAGGCGAGCATGCGCCGGTCTTCGGATCGCGCATTGGTATCGGGGCCCGTCAGGGCCGGACACGAGCAGCGGGAATCCTTAATTGTTCCGGCACAGATAGTTCAGGGTGTACCGCCATTGTGCAGCGGAGACAATGGGTTGCTGTCCCCGCCGCGCGCCCCCCCCCCACGAGGGCGCGCCATCATTGCCAGCTGACGCGGAGACCGAAGCGGCCAGTGATGTCCTCGCGATGGAGGCTGTCCACCGAGGTCGTGTAGCCGGCGCTCGCATAGGCGCTGATCGTGCGATTGAGCTGCGCGGAGACGCCGGCACCGATCTCGACGGCGGTGCCACGGCTTTGCACGCCGATCAGGTCCGTCGTCGCGAACGCGATGCTGCGGTCGTTCGCGGCCGTGTGCCAGAGATTGGCCTCGAGATACGGACGCAGTTCCGCCGTGCCGACGACGAAGGTTGAGGGAATGCGCACGCCGAGCCGCCCGGTCAGCGTATCGGCGCTGCCGAGCGCGACGCTCGAAAACATGTCGTTGAAGCTGTCGAACGACTGCCGTTGCCAGATCAGCTGCACCTGCGGCTCGATCGCGAGAAAACTGTTCAGCGGGATCGGCGCGCCGGCTTCCAGCGATGCGGCGACGCCGGTGCCCGACACCCGTGCGCCGACCTGACGATCCGACTGCGGGCTTGCGCCGTAGAAACTTCCCATCAGCACGGCGTCGACATACCAGCCCGACGGGCCGACATGGGTCCAGTAGCCGCCGATATTCTGGCTGTCGATCGAGAGCGTGCCGGTGCGGACGTCGTTCAGGCCGAGCGCGAAGCCGCTGATGTTGCCGCTGGCCCAGCCATACGCATAGAAGAAGCCGGCGCGATCATGATGCTCGGGCGCGGACTGGAAGCGCAGGATGTCGACGCCGACCTGCACGCCGGCCATGGTGCCGTCGAAGGCGGGGCTGACCGTGCCGGCCCAGTTCTGCGAGCTGTGCGAGCCGTAGGCACGCGCCCACGCCGCCGGCTGTTCGCCGCCGCTGGTCAGCAAGGCCTGATCGCCCTGGCGCTGATGGAAGGTGCCGAGCGTCGCCAGCCCGAGCTTTTGCGCCACCTGCGGCAGCGCCGAGTAGACCGACACCTCCTCACGGTAGAGCTGGACCGGCGCGGCGCCCGCCGGCGGCGGCGTCAGCGACGACAGATCCTCCGCAGGCAGCCCCGGAGGCGGCGGCACCACGTTGGGCGATGAGGGCGGCGCCGGTGCAGGCGCAGCCGGCGGCGCAGGCGAGGCCGTGCCGGGCAACAATGTCGAGCGCAGATACCAGTTGTCGGCGCTGCCGGCGGAGACGCCGCCGCGGAACAAGAGATATTCGTGCGCGCCCGCCACGACGGCGTTGGAGAGGCCGAATGCGCCCGCAGCCGTGGTGCCGCCGTTGACGGCCTGCACCACCATGATGCCGTCGGCGGTGGTCAATGCGCCCGCGCCGCCGGCATTGGTGACGGTCACCGCGGTCGAGCCCGACGCATTGCCGCCGGAGATGACGAGCCGATCCGACGGCGACCCATCGCTGCCGAGCACGGTGCGCAGATAGAGCCCGCCGCCATTGCCGACATAGTTGCCGGCAATGGTCAGGCTGTTCGCCGCGGTAGCGCCGCCATTGGTCAGGTTGATGACGCCGGCATTGGTGACGGTGATCGGCGGGCCGCCCGGAAACGGCGCGATCGACGGATTGGCGCCGTTGCCGGCCAGCAGGCTGGTGCCGGCCGCGATCGACACATTGCCGGTCAGCGACGTCTGCAGCGTCAGCGAGCCGCTGTTGATGAAGGTGTTGGCGAAGGTGCCGGTGCCGGCCCAGGTCCAGTCATTGCCCTCCATCGTCAGCGTCTGGAATCGCGCGAACGCATTATCTACCGTGCCGCTGCCTTGCAGCCGCATCCTGGTCGCCGCCGCCGCCGCCGTCGGCAAGCCCGACGATCTGCGAGCCGGTTTGCAGGATCATCGTCACCGCACCGCCGCCGCCCGCGAGCGCCGTACCGCTGTTGCCGGCGATCAGGCCGGCATTGACGATGGTGGTGGCGCCGTTGAGCGTGCGGATCGCGGGTCCCGCCTGGCTGATGATCTTGCCGCCGGCGAGGTTCTCGATGCGGGCGGTGAACGACGATCCGGCGGTGTTGGAGAACACGCCGTCGGCATTGACGCCGCGCGCCTCGATCATGCCGCTGTTGCGCAACACGCCCGCATTGCCCTGCATGAACACGGTGTTGTTGGCGGTGCCGCCCGCGTCCCCACCGGTCGTGAGCAGCGTGCCGGTATTGGTGATGGTCGCAAACTGGCCGGCGGAGAAGATCGCACGGGCGCCTGCGCCGGCCGTGGTGATGGTGCCGCTGTTGGTGAAGGTGTTGCTGTCGCCGGTCTGCACATAAAGGCCGTGCGATTGCGGGCCCTGGGTGGTGATCGTCCCGGTATTGATCAGCGTGTTGTTGTTGTGCTGCGTGAGACCGGTGATGGCAAGGCCGCGCGAGGTGCCGTTCTGCGTCGTGATCGCACCGTTATTGATCAGCGTGTTGCCGTTGCTGCTGGCGGCGATCGCATTGCTGCCGGCGCCCGAGGTCGTGATCACGCCCGACGCGCCGTTGGTGAAGACGTTGCCGTCGCCGCTGCCGAAGATGCCCGTGCCACCGCCGCTGATGGTCAGCGTGCCGTTATTGGTGGCGGCACTGCCGGAGACAAGCCCGATCGCGGTCGCTCCGGCGCCGGGCGTGATGCCGGCGCCCTGCAGCACGTTCACGGTGACGTTCGAGCTGCCGGCAGCGGCCTGCACGCCGGCCGGCGAGGGATTCGGCGCTGCGGTCGAGCAGGTTACCGTCTGCCCGCTCGCCGGCGCGAGACTGTCGCAGGCGGCAAACGCCGGCGACGTGGACAACAGGCAACCGCCGCTTAGAGCCGTGCACGACAGGATCGCCGCGAGCCGCGAGGAAACCATGCCCTTACTCCAACGTCGGCGCGAAGCCGAGCCCCCGGCCTCCCGCCACCCCCGCCCCGCTCTCAGCTCCGCCGATCGCTCCATTCAAACTTGAAACGATTTGCAGCGACCTGTTGCGCGGTCGCCACAGACGGAACCATGAGATGCATCCGCATGATTCACATCCTTGACGTGCGTACGCTTTCAAGGTTGTGAAGTACAGCATTCACCCGTTGCAGTTATCGACCGACACAACCGGAAACAAATCGCCATGGCGTCTCGGGTGCGCCGCTGTCCCCATTTTCTCGCCAAGTTCGACGTGGGCACGCGGCCAAGTCGGGGCCAAGTCATTGCCGCGACGCGTTCAATTTCGAGGGAACTGTTGCCCGCGCGCCCCATGAAATCGGGCCGCGCCGACCCTATCTGTTGCCAGCCCGAACCCGCCGTCCCAATGAAATGAGCCTTATGTCCGACCAGACCATCGCCGCGCCGATCGACGACCAGCAGGAGCGCGGCTTCTCGCGCTACCAATCGTTTCTGATCGCGCTGCTTGCCTTCACGCAATTCACGCTGATCCTCGATTTCATCATCATGTCGCCGCTCGGCGCCATCCTGATGCCGTCGCTGAACATCACGGCCGGGCAATTCGGCGTCGCGGTCTCGGCCTACGCGTTCGCGGCCGGGATTTCCGGCGTCCTCGCCGCCGGCTTTGCCGATCGCTTCGACCGCAAGCGGCTGCTGCTGTTCTTCTATGTCGGCTTCATGCTCGGCACCGTGCTCTGCGCGCTGGCGCAGAATTTTCACGTGCTGCTGCTCGGCCGCATCGTCACCGGCGTGTTCGGCGGGGTGATCGGCTCCGTCGTGCTTGCCATCGTCACCGACCTGTTCCCGCTGCAACAGCGCGGCCGCGCCATGGGCATCCTGCAGACGGCGTTCGCCGCGAGCCAGGTGCTCGGCGTCCCGGCCGGCCTGTTCCTGGCCAATCACTGGAACTGGCACATCTGCTTCGTAGCCATCGTCGGCCTGTCGATTGCCGCGATCGCGGCGATCGCGATCGCGATGCACCCGGTCGATGCCCATCTCAAATTGCAGCACGACAGCAATCCGTTCCGCCATCTGATCGCGACCGTCGGCCAGCCGCGCTACACGCTGGCCTTCCTGGTGACCACGCTGCTCGCGACCGGCGGCTTCATGCTGATGCCGTTCGGCAGCGCCTTCACGGTGCATAATCTCGGCATCGACATCGTCCACCTGCCGACGATCTATCTCGTCTGGGCCTGTTCAGCATCATCATCGGGCCGCTGGTCGGCCGCGCCAGCGATGCGTTCGGCAAATATCCGACCTTCGTGTTCGGCTGCGTGGTGTCCGTCATCATGGTGCTGATCTACACCAACCTTGGCCACGTCTCGCTGCTGACCGCGATCCTGGTCAATGTGCTGATGTTCATCGGCATCTTCTCGCGCATGATCCCGTCCCAGGCCCTGATGTCGGCGATTCCCGACGCCAGCCAGCGCGGATCGTTCAGCGCGATCTCGGCCTCGGTGCAGCAGCTGTCGGGCGGGCTGGGCTCGGTCTTTGCGGCGGCGATCATCGCGGAAAATCCCGACGGTTCGCTGCTGCATTTCGACCGGCTGGGCTACATCGTCGTCGCAACGACCATCATTTCGATGATCGCGATGTATTTCGTGCAGCAGCCGATCGCGCGACGCGCGGGCCGGCGGATCGTGTGACGGCAGGGGCCGCTCGTTCCGGCTACGCGGGCTTCGGCAGTTACATTTGAAGCAAGGAAACGAGAGGAATTGCGCAGAATGCTTTGTCAAGCAAGGCCTTGCGAAGGCGCTGCGCAACACCGCGGAGCTTCGGGTGGTGTTCCACCAGCCGCTTGGTGCGGTCCACCGCGGACATCACTCCGGCGGCCTGTCGGCCGAGCCTGGTGAGCGGAATGAAACTGTCGAACAATGGCTCGTCGTCCTTGCAGAATAGCCGCTTGTACTCATGCGAGCCGAGGCCGAGGTCGAAGGCGCGATAGTGCCGGCCGGCAAAATGATGGATGATTTCCTGCATCAGGAGCAGGCCGGGACTGAATTTCGCGTTGTCTGACAAAGTGTAGGTGTTGAACATCGTCGAGAAGCGGTGGCCATCGGCAGCCAAGGCGAAGATCGCGATCACTTCCTCGTCGCATTCGAGCGCATGGATTTCGATGACACGGCCGCCGTGGGACAGCCTTGTCGTGCAGGCGGCGCGGATGAATTTCTCCACCGCGCCTTCGGCGAACACATTGGACACCTTCCGCTCGGCCAACCGCTCCGACTTCACGCGGAAAAACCAGTCGAGCAGGCGGGCAATGTCGGCATCAGTGGAGGCAACGTGATAGCGGTAGCCGGTCAGCTCCAGCAGTTTGCGCTGCTTGAGCTTCATGCGGCGGGAGGGATTGCCGATCAGGTTCGCGGCCGTTGCGCCCGGCTCGATTGTGCGCATCGGGCAGTTCAAGACCAGGGGCTCATGAGGCAGCAGCGCCAGCGGGTTTTGCACGCCGCGCCACTGCGCCGGCTGCTGGCGCAACGCCAGCACGTCGACTTTGTCACGCTTGGCGAGCATCGCCATGAATGCGTGGAGATCGGCCTTCGTGGCACCCAAGGCGAACCCACGCTCCCACAGGCCCATATTGAAGGTTGCGTGCTCGCCGCCCATGAAGCTCGCGCGGCGGACGCCGAGAACCGTTTGCAGAGCAAGCGGGAGCAAGCCCCGTGGTTGGCCATCGCCGTCACGCGCGATGACGATGAAAGGCGACAGTCCCGCGCGCTCACCGACCTCACGCTGCCACGGGGCGAGGAAGTCGAACCGCTGAAAGGGCGTGATGGAATGGCTCGAGTTCTCAAGACTCCGCCAGATCGTCTCGGCGGCGTCGAGATCGTGGACGACGTCGACGGCGGCGATGCGCGCTGATTGAGCTCGCGCCGTGCGGCTTTCGATCGCGATCATCGCCAAGCTCTGTCGTGGTGCATAGTCGGAGCGCGGCTGGGGGCCGTCCAGTCGGCGCCCGATCTGAGCGTAATTCGATGTCGGGACAAAATTGGCAAAATGCCGCAGGACGAGAGAACTGGGATTACCTCCATCGTTTATTCGTTGGTCATGAAGCTGTCGCTTCGCGCGACGCGCGGGCCGGCGGATCGTGTGACGGCAGGGGCTGCGGCGGCGATCGCCGGCGTTCTCAAATTCCCAGCATCGGCCAACGTGTTCAGCCAATCGCAAACATGTCGGCACGCTCAATGATCAGATCGCGGAATAGTCTCGCGCGGTGCGACATCCAATGCGGGTCAGGATAGACGAGATGCATCGGTAGCGATGGTACCGCATAATCCGGCAGCAGATGAACAAGCCGGCCTGCGGCGATGTGTTCGACGGCGCACCAGCTTGGCAGCACCGCGACGCCGAGCCCCTCAACCGTCGCCAGCGTCATCACGTCGGCGTCGTCGCAGGTCATCGACGGCGCGATCTCGACCACATGGCGGCCGGTCTCGGCTTCGAACGTCCACTGATTCCGCGGCGACAAGCGTGAATACGTTACGCTCGGCATGCGGCGCAGATGGTCGGGGAGGAGCGGGGCTTGATGCCGTGCGAGCAGTGAAGGGGCCGCCACCAGGAGGCGCTTGATGGTGCCGACGCGCCGTGCCACCAGCGAGCTGGAGTTCAGCATTCCGATCCGAATTGCCAGCTCCGTCCCGGTCTCCACCAGGTCTACGAACTGCTCGGTGAAGCTCGCATCGAGCCGCACGTCGGGATAGCGGCGAAGATACTCTGCGAAAATGCCGCGGAAAAAGTAGCGACCGAACGAGGTCGGCACAGTGATCCGCAAGGTCCCCGACGGACTGCGAACCCGGCTCTGCGCCGGCGTGCTGGCACTTTCCAACAGCGCGACGATATCCTTGGCGAGCTTGAGCACGCGATCGGCCTCCGGCGTCGGACGAACCTTGCGCGTGGTGCGGACGAACAGCCGGCAGCCGAACTCCGCCTCCAACAACGCCACGCGCTTGCTGATGGCCGGCTGTCCGAGGCCCAGATCGCTCGCCGCCTGGCTGAAGCTGCCGGCCTCCATCACGCGAATGAAGGTTTGCAGCGCATCGATCCGATCCATGCATTCCTCCCAGGAATTTGTAATATTCTTATCATTCCCTACATGGACACAGTCGATCCGGTCTAGCCTCTCGGTAACCAGGGAGGATCAACAATGAACAAATCGATCGGGATCGTCGGCGCTGGAATCGGGGGCCTGCATCTGGCTCTTTATCTCCAACAGCATGGGATCCAGGCGACGGTGCTGACCGACCGCACTCCGGAGCAGTACGCCTCGGCGCGGCTGATGAACACGGTCGCCCATCACAGCGTCACGATCGCGCGTGAGAACGAACTAGGCGTGAACCATTGGGATGACGCCGCCACGATCTACCACCACCACGACCATTTCTTTAATTTTCCGGGAAACGGGCTGCTGTTTCGCGGCGCGTTCAAGAAGCCGAGCCGGGCAGTGGATTACCGCATGTACCTGCCCGCGCTGATGAAGGATTTCGAGCATCGCGGCGGCAGCATCGAATATGCCAGCATCCAGGACGACGACATCCCGGCTCTGGTTTCACGCTTTGACCTTCTCGTCGTGTCGACCGGCAAAGGTGCGCTCGGGCGAATGTTCGCCCATCGGCCGGAGTTGTCCCCCTACAGCCAGCCACAGCGCCTGCTCTGCGTGGGCCTCTATGACGGCGTCGATCACGGCAGCCCGGACGGTGACGACCCGCGCGGTGTCACGCTCTCGGTGTCGCCCGGACATGGCGAGATGATCGTCATTCCGACGCTGTCATTCAGCGGCATGAAGACGGCGCTCCTGATGGAGAACATTCCCGGCGGCGACATGGCCGATCTGGTCTCGCT
Organism: Bradyrhizobium sp. BR 1433; assembly: GCF_051547665.1. Taxonomy (NCBI): domain Bacteria; kingdom Pseudomonadati; phylum Pseudomonadota; class Alphaproteobacteria; order Hyphomicrobiales; family Nitrobacteraceae; genus Bradyrhizobium; species Bradyrhizobium sp. BR 1433. The sequence goes on along the minus strand of NZ_JBPUGG010000001.1, from coordinate 5,123,893 downwards.
GAGCTACGACGCGGACCCTGCAGCCTTCAGCCAGACAATTCTCGACAAGCTGGAAAAGCATCATCCGCACACCTACAACCGGATCGACACCCATCGCTTCGGGCTTGCCCAGCCGCTCGACCTGCTGCAAGGCGCGGTGGTGCCGACCGTGCGGCAATCGTCGGTCGCCTTCGATGGTGAGAAATTCGCCGTCGCGCTGGGCGACGTACATTCAGTGGTCGACCCGCTGATGGGCCAAGGCGCCAACATCGCCTCCTACGCCGCCTTCGAACTCGGCAAGGCGATCGTGGAAACGGTGGCCTTCGACGCACGCTTCGTTGAGGAGGTGGATCGCGCCCGCGAAAATCGCGTGTTCGCGGCTGCGCGCTGGACGAATCTGATGCTGCGGCCGCCGTCCGAGGCGATGGGTCGGCTGATCCTCACCATGGCGCAGGACCGAGAACTCTGCGACCAGTTCACCGATAATTTCAACTACCCGGAGCGTCAGTGGGATCGTGTCGCGACCGACAAGCGCATCCACGCTTGGATCGACAGGCGCGCGCCGCTCGCCGCCTGACGCAACAATGATCGCGAGCCGGCCGTACGGTCCACTTGCACCAGGCCGCGACTGCGTGCCGACAAGCCATCTCTCGAACCACACGCCGAAAGGCGCGACCTCTTGCCGTTTCGCCATGGAGCGCGATCGATGAACCCGCATCCCGATCCGGCGAGCTTCCGGGCGGCCGCTGCGCGATTCCCCACAGGCGTGACAGTCGTGGCGAGCATCGACCGCGACGGCACTCCGGTCGGCATGACGGCCAACAGCTTCACGACCGTCTCCACCAAACCGCCGACCGTGCTGGTCTCGGTGATGCGAGGGCGGACCTGGCAGGCGATCATGGATTCGAAGCGTTACGCCGTGAATGTCCTTCACGCGGAAGATCTCGCACTCTGCGCGCACTTCTCCGGCAGGCCGCGGGCCGAAGGCTCGCCATCGCTGGTCAACCGGGAAGAGTTTCCCGTCCTGTCGCAAGCGATCGCCCAGTTCGCTTGCGACGTGGTCCGGTCAATTGACGTCGCCGACCACACGCTGTTCATCGGCGAGGTCCGCTGGTGCCGGCAGCGAGACGGTTCCCCGCTCGCCTTTTATTCCAGCCGATTCTGCAACGGGCTCGGTGCGGCGATCATGCCCGCGGAGACAATCGCCTATCCCGCCGACGGATGGGCGATCTAAGGCGAAGCGCGAAGCCTTCGCGCGACGACCCCTGGAGAACCCGAAATTTGCGGCGCACTGGAGCGGTGGCCACACGGGAGAACGATCACAGGCGCCAGCTGAGCAGGATGCCTGCTAAGCTCGTCAAGCCCGTCCTGAGGTGGTGGAATGAAGATCGGGGACAGAGTCGAAGTGGTGGCGATTCCGGATGCACTACCGGAAGACATGGGAACGCGGACACTCCTCACGAGATGTCTCGGCAGCCATTTTCCGATCGTCGATCTCAAGGGAGATCTGGTCGAACTCGAAGTCGGCGAGGTGGTCGAGGAGTCCAGCTACATGCACTCGATTTGGATCGAACGAGATGACGTCCGTCGCGTCTAACGACGAGAAATGAGGGCCAACGGTATAATCACTGTCTCGCCTCTACCCTCGCTGGGTGACGGCTTCGCCGCACCCGTCCTCCGGATACTGAGCGATTTCAATCGCTTAATAAGGGGGTGGTGCCCAGGAAAGGACTCGAACCTTCACGGCCGTTAAGCCACTGGCACCTGAAGCCAGCGCGTCTACCAATTCCGCCACCTGGGCATGTGGAGCGGCTTAGTAAGGATCGGTTGCGCGCTTGTCAAATTCGCGATTGGAAATTCAAATACCCTGTACAGGATAAGGCCGATGGCGTATCGCCAGACGGTTAACCCACGTCAATCGCTCTCGAATCCCACAGGAATCACCCCATGGCATCGAACCTGGACACGCTGGTCACGGTCTTCGGCGGATCGGGTTTTCTGGGGCGGAACGTGGTCCGGGCGCTCTGCAAGCGCGATTACCGCGTCCGAGTCGCGGTGCGGCGGCCCGAGCTAGCCGGCCATCTGCAGCCGCTCGGCCGGGTCGGGCAGATCCATGCCGTCCAGGCCAATGTGCGCTACCCGGCCTCGGTCGAGGCGGCGATGCGTGATTCGCATATCGCCATCAACCTGGTCGGCATCCTGGCCGAGGGCGGCGGGCAGAGCTTCGATGCCGTGCAGGTGAAGGGCGCCGAGACCATCGCCAAGGCGACGGCCGCCGCCGGCGGGCGGATGGTCCATGTCTCGGCGATCGGGGCCGACGCGGATTCGCCCTCGAGCTATTTCCGCGCCAAGGCGGGCGGCGAGGCAGCGGTGCTGGCGGCCTTGCCGTCGGCCACCATCATGCGGCCGTCGCTGCTGTTCGGGCCCGAGGATCAGTTCACCAACCGCTTTGCGGCGCTGGCACGGATGTCACCGGTGCTGCCGCTGGTCGGCGGCGGGGTCAACACGGTGCAGCCGGCCTATGTCGGCGACGTCGCGGACGCCGTGGTCCATGCCGTGGACGGCAAGGCGAAGCAGGGCGCAGCTTACCGAGCTCGGCGGGCCGGAAGTGCTGACCATGCGCGAGGTGATGCAGATCATCCTCAAGATCACCCAGCGCGATCGCATGCTGGCGCCGCTACCGTTCGGCCTCGCCAAGTTCCAGTCGTACTTCCTGCAGTTCGCGCCGGGGCCGTTCACGCTGACGCCGGACCAGGTCGAGATGCTGCGTTCGGACAATGTGGTGTCCGACGCCGCCAAGGCCGCCGGCCTGACCTTCGCAGGCCTCGGCATCGCGCCGGATTCGATGGAAGCGATCGCCCCGCAATATCTCTGGCGCTTCCGGGCGACCGGGCAGTTCCAGAAGAAGAGCGCGTAGGAACCTCCACGCGTCGTCCCGGCGAAGGCCGGGACCCATAGCCACAAATGTCCTCTTTGTGCAGAGCTGTGGCCCATCTCGCCTAACCAACAAAGACTTGTGGTTATGGGTCCCGGCCTTCGCCGGGACGACGAGATGAGTCTTACCTTCCCATCGCCAGCGCGATCAGGCCGAGCGTGCCGACGATCACGCGCCACCAGGCGAAGAAGGTGAAGCCGCGGCGGGTGACGAAGTTGAGGAAGGCCCGCACCACGATCATCGCCGTGATGAACGACACCACGAAGCCGACCGCGATGACGCTGAGATTGTCGGAGGTGAAGTCGGCCCGGTTCTTGTAGAAATCATAGGCGAACGCGCCGACCATGGTCGGGATCGCGAGGAAGAACGAGAACTCCGCCGCCGAGCGCTTGTCGGCGCCGAGCAGCATCGCCGCCACGATGCTGGCGCCCGAGCGCGACACGCCGGGAATCATCGCCAGGCACTGCGCGACGCCGATCCAGAAATACATCAGCAGCGGGAAGCGGGTCGCATCGTCCTCGTACACTTTGAGATCGAGCTGATCGACCCACAGCAGCACGGCGCCGCCGACGATCAGCGTGAAGCAGACCACCCACGGATTGAACAGGAACTCCTTGATGTATTTGCCGGCGATCAGGCCGATCACGACCGCGGGCAGGAACGCCACCAGCACGCCGATCACGAAGCGGCGGTCGTCGGGATTGGTGAACATTCCGAGCGCCACGCGCCACAATTTGACGAAGTAGAGCGCAAGGATCGCGAGGATCGCTCCGAGCTGGATCAGGATCGCAAAGCTCTTCCAGAAATTGCCTTCGCCCAGATTGAAGAAGCGCTCCGCAAGCAGCAGGTGGCCAGTCGAGGAGACCGGCAGGAACTCCGTGACGCCCTCGATGATGCCGAGAATCACCGCCCGCAGCATATCCGTCATCATGTTGTGGCCTGCCCTGTGTGGAAAACGGGATCTTTCTCGCTTATTCGCACATTGGCCGCAATCGCAAAAAATCGTCAAACAATGGGTTACCCGACCGATTTGCTGAGCTATAGCGTTTTTGTGACCCGCACCATCTGCGGGGGTGGCTACCGGTTTGCGTGCTGACGCGACATAGAGACGACCGGAACTGGTCTGGCCAAAGCACAGGTCCAGGCCGCACAGGTTGATGATTTCTTAAGCGCCGCGAAACTACCAAGGGCTTCATGTACACGCTGTATCACCATCCGTTCTGTCCGCATTCGCGCTTCATTCGGCTCGTGCTCGGCGAGTATGGGCTCGATTTGCGTCTTGTGGAGGAACGGGTGTGGGAACGGCGCGAGGCGTTCCTGGCGCTCAATCCGGCAGCCACCACGCCGGTACTGATCGCCGAGAGCTTTCCGCCGATTCCGGGTGCGCCTGTGATCGCCGAATATGTCGACGAGACGCACGGCCTCGATGCCGGCGACCGGCGGCTGTTGCCGACGTCGACGGCCGAGCGCGTCGAGGTGCGCCGGCTGATGGCGTGGTTCAACGAGAAATTCTTCGAGGAAGCCTCCAACCCGCTGGTGACCGAGCGGATCTACAAGCGCTTCATGAGCGAGGACAATGGCGGCGGCCCGCCGGCGCCCGACATCATGCGCGCCGCCAAGGTCAATGTGCGCTATCATCTGAGCTATATCGGCTGGCTGGCGAAGACGCGGAACTATCTCGCCGGTGACCGCCTGACCTACGCGGATCTCGCCGCCGCGGCGCATCTCTCGGCGATCGACTATCTGGGCGACGTGCCATGGAGCGAGGACGACGCGGCAAAGTCGTGGTACGCGCGGGTGAAGTCCCGCCCGTCGTTCCGCCCGCTGCTCAGCGAATGGCTGGCGGGGGTGCCGGCGTCACGCACCTATGTGGACCTCGACTTCTGAACCCGGCGGTCAGGCTCTCCCCTTCCGATCTCAAGGCAGCGCTTCAGCGCGAGGCGCATGCGCTCGGCTTCGATGCCGTCGGCTTCACCGCGCCTGATGCGACCAGCGAGGCCGGAAAATATTTCCTCGAATTCCTCGGCTCCGGCGGCCATGGCGACATGGACTGGCTCGCGGCCAATCCGGAGCGGCGTGCCGATCCGCGCGCGCTGTGGGGCGGCGTGCGCTCGATCATCATGCTCGGCGTCAATTACGGGCCCGACGACGACCCGCTCGACATCCTCGCGCGCCGGTCGCATGGCGCGATTTCGGTCTATGCGCAGGGCGACGACTATCACGACGTGATCAAGAAGCGGCTGAAGGTCCTGGCGCGCTGGCTCGCCACCACCACCGGCGATGAGGTGAAGGTGTTCGTCGACACCGCCGCTGTGATGGAGAAGCCGCTTGCCCAGGCAGCCGGCATCGGCTGGCAGGGCAAGCACACCAACCTCGTGTCGCGCGAATTCGGCTCGTGGCTGTTTCTCGGCGCGATCTATTCTGCCGCCGAGCTGCCGCGCGACGTTGGCGAGGCCGATCATTGCGGTAGCTGCCGCGCCTGCCAGGACATCTGTCCGACCGCGGCGTTCCCCGCGCCCTACAAGCTCGATGCGCGGCGCTGCATCTCGTATCTGACGATCGAGAACAAGGGTCCGATCCCGCACGAATTCCGCAAGAATATCGGCAACCGTATCTATGGCTGCGACGATTGCCTCGCGGTGTGTCCGTGGAACAAGTTCGCGCAAGCGGGGCGCGAGCAGAAGCTCGCCGCGCGCGATACGTTGCGTGCGCCCGCGCTCGCCGATCTCGCACGGCTCGATGATGCCGCATTCCGCGCGCTGTTCACGAAGTCGCCGGTCAAGCGCATCGGCCGCGACCGCTTCATCCGCAATGTGCTGATTGCGATCGGCAACTCCGCCGATGCAAGCCTTGCCGGCGAAGCGCAGCGATTGCTCGACGACGCGAGCCCGCTGGTGCGCGGCGCCGCGGTGTGGGCGCTGTCGCAACTGATCGCCCGCGATGCGTTCGCGGCGCTGGCATCGCGCGCCGGCGGCGAGCCCGACGTCACGGTGCAGCAGGAGTGGCGCGCCGCGGCGGCCTCTTGATTTCATCGCGCCATTCCCGTCATGGTCGCACGCCATGACAAACCAGCCCTTCTTCACCAGGCACGGCGACGGCTTCATGCCGACATCCGTTGCGAACGGACCGTGGAGTCCGGAATCCCTGCACGGCCGCGTCGTGATCGGCCTCCTCGCCTTCGTCATCGAGGAGCGCCACGGCTCCGACGAGTTCGTCCCCGCGCGGCTGACGGTCGACATGTTCCGGCTGCCCAACATCACGACGCCGATCGAGGTGACGACGAAGCTGGTGCGCGACGGCATGCGCATCAAGATGATCGAGGCCGAGTTTGTCTCCGGCGGCACCAGCATGGCGCGCGCCTCCTGCCAATTGTTGCGCCGGACGGAAAATGCCCCCGGCAATGTGTGGTCGCCGCCGAACTGGCAGGTGCCGGCACCGGCGGAGATTCCGAAGCCGACCGACCCGAGGCTCGGCATGAACGGCAAATGGGAGACGCGGCCGATCGTCGGCCATATGGGCTCGCTCGGCGAGCGACGGCTCTGGATGAGCGAGGTGCGCGAGCTCGTCGCGGGCGTGAAGATGACGCCGTTCGTCCATGTCGCGACCGGCGCGGATTTCGCCAGCCCCTTCGCCAACGCCGGCGACCAGGGCCTCGGCTACATCAACAGCGACGTCACGATCTATCTGCATCGCTTGCCGGTGACCAACTGGATCGGCTTCGAGGTCGTCAACCACCACGCCACCGACGGCATCGCGATCGGCGAATGCTGGCTCTATGACGAGAAGGGTCCGATCGGCACCTCCACGGTGGCGGCGCTCGCCCAGCGCAAGCCGATGACCAATCCGCCGCCGCCGTAGGCTCTCACCGTCGTCATTGCGAGCGAAGCGAAGCAATCCATGTCTCGGCTTGCCGAGGCGTGGATCGCTTCGTCGCTTCGCTCCTCGCAATGACGACGGAGAGTCCTCACGCCAGATGCCGCTGCATCTCCGGCCGCGCTTTCAGCTCCGCGCCCTGCTTGCCGACGATCTTGGCGATGCGCTCCGGCGCGAAGTTCAAATCGACGAAGGCCGGCGCGGTGTTGGCGACCTCGTGGTACTCCGTGATCTTGCCGTCGCGCAGCCGCATGATCGCGACGCCCTCGAACATCGCACGCGCGCCCTTGGCTTCCGGCAAGGTCGAGCGGTAGCTGAACGTGTAGCGCGCGTAGAGCGTCGCGCCATCGCTCACGGGATCATGCATCACCCAGCGGAAATCGGTCGCGGTCCGGTAGAACCAGTCGTCGATCATCTCGGCGATTTTGCCGTGGCCCTTGAAGGCACCGTAGAACACATCGTGATAGACGCCGTCCTCGGTGAAAAGGCTCGCAAAGGCCTTGGCGTTGCGCTGCTCGACCGCGTCGCAGAACGCGCGCAGCATTGTTGTCGTGTCCATTGGTATTCTCTCCCGGCTCCTCGCTTCTCTTCCCTCTCCCCTTGTGGGAGAGGGTGGATCGAATGAGCGAGAGCTCATTCGAGACGGGTGAGGGGTCTGTGTCCGCGGAGAGAACCCCTCATCCGGCGCGGACATCGTCCGCGCCACCTTCTCCCACAAGGGGAGAAGGAAAAAGCTTAGCCGATCTCTGCCACCGCGGCGATGATGCGGGCGATGTCCTGCGGACGCGACAAGCGATGGTCGCCGTCCTGGATCATGGTGAGCACGACGTCCTCGGCCGGCAGGCGGTGCACCAGCGCGAAGGCGTGCTTCCACGGCACGTCGGGATCCTGCGCGCCCTGCAGGATGCGCACCGGGCAGCCGACGTCGATCTTGCTGCCGAGCAGCAGGTGGTTGCGACCTTCCTCGATCAGGTTGCGGGTGATCGGATAGGGCGTGCCGTCGCCATAGTCGGACGGACGCAGCCACATGCCCTTGGCCTCGATCTCGGCGCGGACCTCCGGCGAGAAGGTCTTCCACATCAGCTCCTCGGTGAAGTCGGGTGCCGGCGCGATCAGCACGAGGCCGGCGACCTGTGCCTTCGCGTTCCCGCGCCGCATGATCTCACGCGCAAGCAGCAGCGCCATCCAGCCGCCCATCGAGGACCCGATCACGACCTGCGGCCCGCTGCAGAACCGCGAGAACACCGCCACGCTCTCCTCGAGCCAGCGGCCGATGGTGCCGTCGGCGAACTCGCCGCCGGATTCGCCATGGCCGGAATAGTCGAACCTGACCGAGCTGCGGCCGTGCTCGGCCGCCCACGAATCGAGCGCCAGCGCCTTGGTGCCGGCCATGTCGGACTTGAAGCCGCCGAGCCAGATCAGTCCTGGGCTGCCGCCGGCACGGGCTCGCACCGCGATCCGGCGCGCCTCACTGCCCTCGCCGACCTCGATGAAGGCAGGTTCCTGTTCCGATGCGGCGGTTTGGCTCATGGTTCGGTCACTCGGGTGTCAGACATCTGCTTTTCAATTGTCGCGCGGCACCGGTCAACGGCTGCGAGCCCAGCCTTGCGGAGCAGACGCGCCCGCTATATGTGCCGGGCGTGGCCAAAATGCCTCGCAATTGGCGGTTTTGCCGCTTAAAGAAGCGAGTTCGCTTGCCCGTCGCAGCATCTTGCTTCAAAATATCCGCCTTCCCTTTCACAACTTTGGAGAGTTACCCATTCGCCGTCCCAATAGAGCCCCGCCCACAGTCGCCAAAGAAGGGCCGCGCACCAATGACGAGATTCGCAACGCGCAGATCCAGTTGATCGATGCGGATGGTGTCGATCAGGGCACCGTCGAAACCATGGTGGCCATCAAGATGGCCATGGAAGCCGGCATGGATCTCGTCGAGATTTCGCCGAATACCAGCCCTCCCGTCTGCAAGATCATGGACTACGGGAAGTACAAGTATTCCGCGCAGAAGAAGGCTGCCGAAGCTCGCAAGAAACAGAAGGTCGTCGAGATCAAGGAGATCAAGCTCCGCCCGATGATCGACGATCACGACTATGACGTGAAGATGCGCGCGATGCAGCGCTTCTTCGAGGAAGGCGACAAGGTCAAGATCACCTTGCGCTACCGCGGTCGTGAGATGGCGCACCAGGAGATCGGCACCAAGCTGTTGGACAAGGTGAAGGCCGACGTCGCCGAATTCGCCAAGGTCGAGCAGGACGCGAAGTTCGAGGGCCGCCAGGTCGTGATGGTGCTGGCGCCGCGCTAGTTCGAATTTGTCGCTTTGTTGAAATGAAATGGCCCGTCAGGCGATCTGGCGGGCTGTTTCGTTTCCGTAGCCCGGATGGAGCGCAGCGCAATCCGGGGGCCGGTGCGTCCGCGGCGCGACCTGCCCCGGATTGCGCTGCGCTCCATCCGGGCTACCCGGTTCCGGCCCCTATTTCGCGCCGCAAACGTTGCAAAACCGCCGATCCTCTGTCATAAGCCGGGCCTTCGCCGCCCGGCTGATCAAGGGCTGCCGTGGCGACGGTTCGTGCAGGTTCTTTCAATTCGGAAAAAACCCTAGCACTTTCAACGCTCTAACGAGCATTTTAGCCGGCCGGACGCCTCTCGGGGCGATTTTCGTGCTGTGCGACAGGAGAGCCAAATGCCCAAGTTGAAGACCAAGTCGGGCGCTAAAAAGCGCTTCAAGGTGACCGCCACTGGCAAAGTCATGCACGCCCAGCGCGGCAAGCGCCACGGCATGATCAAGCGGACGAAGAAGCAGATCCGTCAGCTCCGCGGCACCCGCGTGCTGTTCAAGACCGACGGCGACAACGTCAAGAAGTACTTCTTGCCGAACGCCTGATCGCACCGATCGCTTGAACCCTCGCCGCGACTGCGCGGCGCCCCGTCACCTCTTCCAGATCAAGGATTTCCGTCATGTCTCGCGTCAAACGCGGTGTGACCGCTCACGCCAAGCACAAGAAAGTCTACAAGGCCGCCAAGGGCTATTACGGCCGCCGCAAGAACACCATCCGCGTCGCCAAGCAGGCCGTCGAAAAGGCCGGCCAATACGCCTTCCGCGACCGCAAGCGCAAGAAGCGCACCTTCCGCGCGCTCTGGATCCAGCGCATCAACGCCGCGGTCCGTCCGTTCGGCATGACCTACAGCGTGTTTATCAACGGCCTCTCCAAGTCGGGCGTCGTCGTCGACCGCAAGGTGCTGTCGGATCTCGCGATCCACGAGCCGGTTGCGTTCCAGGCGATCGCCGAGAAGGCCAAGGCCGCGCTCGCAGCCTGATCCTGGCGGGCGGCCCTAACGCGATTTGGGGCCCGCCTTCAGCGCCTTCTGCGAATAGCGCTGGGCGACGATCGCCCGGCAGAACGCCGTGAACGAGCGGTACATGGTACCGCTTTCGTTGTCGTATTTGTGGTCGCAGCGCTTGAGCTGGCCGGCATAGGCCTTCTTCTGCGACGCTCCGAGGCTGGACAGGAAGTCCCCCTCGCACCTCTTCTCGACGACGGCGCCGAACTGGACGTCTCCGCTGGCGCCGTATTCGCACGCCTCGAAGATCTTCATCGCGCGGTTGCAGCTCGGCGCCTTCTGAAGCTCCGCGATGATGTCGTCCATCTGGGTCGATTTGGCGGGACATTCCTCGGTCACGGCATGCGCCGTGGTGAGCATCAACAGCAGCGCCGGCACGGCCAGGCAAGATCGCAGCAACATCGCGTGGGCCTCCTTGAACTCCCCTTGGGTAGCCCGGCCTCCGCGCGGGGTTCAATGCTGCCAGCCATCGGCCCGAAATGACCGGCTTTTTGCTTGACGTTACCGCCTTCGGGCGGCGACAACCCAGCCGAATTTTGGCGCATGGTACCGGTTCGGGTAGCGGTTCTTCCCACCGGATCATGCTCCGCTCAAGCGCAGGAATTGACCGTGTCCGACCTCGCAACGCTCGAACAATCCATCCTCGACCAGATCGCCTCAGCCGCTGACGAGGCCGCCCTCGAGACGGTGCGCGTCTCGGCACTCGGCAAGAAGGGCTCGATCTCGGCCCTGCTCGCCACCCTCGGCAAGATGTCGCCGGACGAGCGCAAGACCGAAGGCGCCAAGATCAACCTCGCCAAGGATGCGGTGACGCAGGCGCTCGCGGCCAGGCGCGACGTGCTGAAAGCGGCCGCGCTCGATGCGCGCCTCGCCGCCGAGACCATCGACGTCACGCTGCCGCTGCGCGAGGCGCCGGCGGAGACCGGCCGCATCCATCCGCTCAGCCAGGTCTGGGACGAGCTCACCACGATCTTCGCCGACATGGGCTTTGCGGTCGCCGAAGGTCCCGACATCGAAACCGACGACTACAACTTCACCAAGCTGAACTTCCCCGAAGGCCATCCGGCGCGCGAGATGCACGACACCTTCTTCTTCAACCCGAAGGAGGACGGCTCGCGCATGCTGCTGCGGACCCACACCTCGCCGGTGCAGGTGCGCACCATGCTGACCCAGCAGCCGCCGATCCGCGTGATCTGCCCGGGCCGCACCTATCGCATAGATTCCGACGCGACGCACACGCCGCAATTCCATCAGGTCGAGGGCCTCGTGATCGACAAGGGCTCGCATCTCGGCCACCTCAAATGGATCCTGCACGAGTTCTGCAAGGCGTTCTTCGAGGTCGACCACATCAACATGCGGTTCCGGCCGTCGTTCTTCCCGTTCACCGAGCCGTCGCTCGAGGTCGACATCCAGTGCCGCCGCGACAAGGGCGAGATCCGCTTCGGCGAGGGCGAGGACTGGCTGGAGATTCTCGGCTGCGGCATGGTGCACCCCAACGTGCTGCGCGCCTGCGGCCTCGATCCCGACGTCTACCAGGGTTTTGCCTGGGGCATGGGCATCGACCGCATCGCGATGCTGAAATACGGCATCGCCGACCTGCGGCAATTGTTCGACAGCGACGTGCGCTGGCTCAGTCACTACGGCTTCAAGCCGCTCGACATCCCGTCGATCGCGGGGGGCTTGAGTTCGTGAATCTTGTCTTCGGTCCCATTGTGAAGAAAGCCGCCACCCTAACCCTCCCCCGCAAGCGGGAGAGGGGACTGGAGAAGTCATCGTCATGAAGTTCACCCTCTCCTGGCTGAAGGAACATCTCGAGACCGACGAGCCGCTCGACAAGCTCGCCGACAAGCTCACCATGATCGGGCTCGAGGTCGAGAACATCGAGGACAAGGCGAAGGCGCTCGCGCCGTTCACCATCGCGCGCGTGATCTCGGCCGAACAGCATCCGAATGCGGACCGGCTGCGCGTGTGCATGGTCGACACCGGCGACGGGGCTGAGCCGGTGCAGGTGGTGTGCGGCGCGCCGAATGCGCGAGCCGGGCTGATCAGCGTGTTCTCGCCGCCCGGCACCTACATCCCCGGCAAGAACATCACCCTCGGCGTCGGAACTATCAGAGGCGTCGAGAGCCGCGGCATGCTGTGCTCGGCGGCGGAATTGCAGATCTCCGAGGATCACGACGGCATCATGGAGCTGCCGGCGGACGCGCCGCTCGGCAAGGGCTATGCCGACTGGGCCGGGCTCGGCGATCCCACCATCGAGATCAATTTGACGCCGAACCGGCAGGACTGCACCGGCGTGCACGGCATCGCGCGCGATCTGTCCGCCGCCGACATGGGCAAGTTCAAAGACCCCGGCATCAGGCCGATCAAGGGCGAATTCCCCTGCCCGGTCGAGGTGAAGGTGGAAGACGCCACGCTGTGTCCGGGCTTCGCGCTGCGGCTGGTGCGCGGCGTGAAGAACGGCCCGTCGCCGGAATGGCTGCAGAAGCGGCTGACCTCGATCGGGCTGCGCCCGATCAACGCGCTGGTCGACATCACCAACTTCATGACCTACGACCGCGCCCGCCCGCTGCACGTGTTCGATGCCAAGAAGGTGCAGGGCAACCTCACCGTCCGCCGCGCCAAGGACGGCGAGACGCTGCTCGCGCTCGACGGCCGCACCTATACGCTCGACAGCAACATCTGCGTCATCGCCGACGAGCACGGCGTCGAATCGCTCGCCGGCATCATGGGCGGCGAAGCCTCGGGCTGCGACGACAACACCACCGACGTGCTGATCGAATCGGCGCTCTGGAACGAGATCAACATCGCGCAGACCGGCCGCAAGCTCGGCATCAATTCGGACGCGCGCTATCGCTTCGAGCGCGGCGTCGATCCGGCATTTATGGTGCCCGGGCTCGAGCTCGCGACCAAGCTGGTGCTGGAGCTGTGCGGCGGCACGCCGTCCGAGAACGTCGTGGTCGGCAAGCAGTTCGGCGAGGATCGCGTCATCGACTTCCCGCTCAGTGAAGTGAAGCGCCTCGCCGGCATCGAGGTGCCGCTGGTCGAGGTGAAGCTGATCCTCACCCGGCTCGGCTTCATGCTGGCCGGCAACGGCCCCGTGGTGAAGATCGCGATCCCGTCCTGGCGCACCGACGTGCACGGCAAGGCCGACATCGTCGAGGAGATCGTGCGCATCGTCGGCGTCGACAAGGTGCCGATGACGCCGTTCGAGCGCGGCGAGGAGCCGCGCAAGCCGGTGCTGACGCCGATGCAGCTGCGCACCCGCCGTGCCAAGCGCGCGCTCGGCGTGCGCGGCATGGTGGAAGCCGTGACCTGGTCGTTCATCACCAATGACGCGGCAAAACTGTTCGGCGGCGGCCAGAGCGAGCTCGTGCTTGCCAACCCGATCGCGGCCGATCTCTCCGACATGCGGCCGAGCCTGCTGCCGGGCCTCGTCGCGGCGGTTCAGGCCAACATCGATCGTGGCTATCCCGATGTGGCACTGTTCGAGGTCGGCCAGGTGTTCCGCGGCGACCGCCCGGAGGACCAGTTGGTCGCCGCCTCCGGCGTGCGCCATGGCTTCGCCTCGGCGAAGGGGATCGGGCGGCACTGGACCGGCTCGGCTGCGGCGGATGCGATGGATGCCAAGGCCGACGCCTTCGCCGTGCTGGCGGCCGCCGGCGCGCCGATGCAGGCGCTGCAGATCGTCCCCGGCGGTCCGGCCTGGCTGCATCCGGGACGCTCCGGCACCATCCAGATCGGCCCGCAGAACGTGCTCGGCACCTTCGGCGAGCTGCATCCGCGTGCGGCCGAGGCGCTCGGCGCCGACGGCCCGATGATCGTGTTCGAGGTGATCCTCGAGCGTATCCCGCAAGGCAAGCAGCGGGCGACGCGCGCCAAGCCGGTGCTCGAGCTCTCGGCATTCCAGCCGGTGTCGCGCGACTTCGCCTTCATCGTCGATCGCAGCGTCAAGGCGGGCGACATCGTCCGCGCGGCGCAGAATGTTCGACAAGAAGCTGATCACTGATGTGACCGTGTTCGACGTCTACGAAGGCAAGGGCATCGACCCCGACAAGAAGTCGATCGCGATCGCGGTAACGATCCAGCCGCGCGAGAAGACCATGACCGACCAGGAGATCGACGCCGTCGCGGCCAAGGTCGTCGCCGAGGTGACCAAGAAGACCGGCGGCACGTTGCGGGGGTGATGTGAACCACAGGCGGTCTATTGCACCGTCACCCTGAGGAGGCCGCGTAGCGGCCGTCTCGAAGGGTCGACGGCCCCGCCTGTGGCCGTGCATCCTTCGAGGCTCGCTCTGCTCGCACCTCCAGCGACAAAGGCGAAGCCTTTGCGCGGGGATGACGGGTCTGAGTAGGGGCGCTTTGAGTTGCCAGCCAGCTAGTCGAATCTCGTTATCCTTTCATGACCTCCTTCAGCCCGATCCCCTCCGAAATCTCGTCCAGCATCGCGCTTGCGATCTGCGCGATCGCCTTCGTGTCGGGCACGGCGCGCGGCTTCTCGGGCTTCGGCTCGGCGCTGATCTTCATGCCGCTCGCGAGCAGCGTCGCGGCGCCGCGGCTGGTGGCAGCGCTGCTGCTCGTCATCGACTTCATCGCCGCCACGCCGCTGCTGCCGAACGCCTGGACCCACGCCGACCGCAAGGCGACCGCGGTCATGGTCGCCGGCGCGCTGGTCGGCGTTCCCATCGGCACCTATTTCCTGACCGTGCTCGAGCCTGTCACGACGCGCTGGATCATCTCCTGCTTTGTCGCGGCGCTGCTCGCACTGCTGCTGTCGGGCTGGCGCTATCACGGCAAGGAGCACGCCGCCCTCTCCGTCGGCGTCGGCGGCCTCTCAGGATTTTGCAGCGGCCTCGCGCAAACCGGCGGCCCGCCGATCGTCGCCTACTGGCTGGGCCGCCCGATCTCGTCGGTGATCTCGCGCGCCAATATCGTGCTGTTCTTCGGCGCCTCGGACTTCTTCTCGCTGGTCAGCTACTGGTTCACCGGCTTGATCACGATCGAATCGGTCAAGTTCTCGCTGATCGTCGGCCCGATCTACGGCATCGGCGTCTGGTTCGGCGCCGCGCTGTTCGGCAAGGCGAGCGAAAAGGTGTTTCGCGCGATCTGCTACGCGCTGATCGCCGCTGCCGTCATCGTCGGCCTGCCGGCGCTTGATGGCATCCTGCGCGGCGGCTAGGGTCGCAGCACAAAAAAGAGACTAGGGAGACACCGATGATCGATCGCCGCAACGCATTGAAACTGGCGCTCGGCAGCGCCGCCGTGCTCGCGGCACCGGGCGTGCGCGCGCAAACCGACAAGGCGCGGACCCGCATTGTGTTCCTCGGCACCAAGGGCGGGCCGCGCGTCGGCAACGGCGCTTCGAACCCTGCCAATCTCGTCGTCGTCAACGATACCCCGTTCGTGATCGATTGCGGCATGGGCGTCAGCCGCCAGCTTGTGCGCGCGGGCGTGCCGATCCCGCAGGTCAAGTACATCTTCATCAGCCATCATCATTCCGATCACAATCTGGAATACGGCAATCTGTTCTACAACGCCTGGGCGGCCGGCCTCTCGACGCCGATCCATTCGTTCGGCCCCAAGGGCATCGAGGCGATGACCAAGGAATATTGGGAGCTGAACAAGTTCGACGTCGAGACCCGGATCGAGGACGAAGGCCGCCCGGACCCGCGCAAGCTGCTGATCGCGAAAGACATCAGCGACGACGGTGTGGTGCTGAAGACATCGGATGTCACCGTGACCGCGTTCCGCACGCCGCATCCGCCGATCACGGATAACTTCGCCTACAAGTTCGAGACCCCGGACGGCACCATCGTGTTCTCCAGCGACACCGCCTACAACCCGAAGCTCGCCGAATTTGCCAAGGGCGTCGACGTGCTGGTGCACGAATGTCTCTACGTCCCCGCGGTCGACCGCCTGGTCGCCACGACCAAGAACGGCGCCACGCTGAAGAAGCATCTGCTCGACAGCCACACCTCGACCGAGGACGTCGGCCGCATCGCAGCCGCCGCCGGCGTGAAGACGCTGGTGCTGAGCCACTTCGTCCCCGGCGACGATCGGCAGGTCACCGACGATGACTGGACGAGGGACGTGAAGAAGAACTATTCCGGCCGCATCGTGGTGGCCAAGGATCTGACGGAGCTGAAGCTGCCGGTGTGATCGGACAAATCATGTCGCGAGAATGCGGATTCATGACCACCTGCTGCACAACATCCTCGGTGTCGTCCCTGCTTTCGCACTAGTGCATCTACACGTTTGTCGGGCCATTTGCGAGGATTTGGAAGCGGGCCATTCCGGTGTGGAAGGTGATTGGTCCAGGTGGACGGTGGGAGGCGTAGCCGGTCCATCCGCCGAGTTTTGCGATGATCCATGCCGCCCAAGCAAGAGTGTTGGGGCGATGGTGGTTTTTCTGAAGCTCGGTGCGACCTTTCATGGTTTTGTTGATGGCCCTGAGCGTCTCGATCTCTTCTGCGGTGAAGACAAATTCAGCTGGCAATTCTTCGCCACTGTTGCGGGCCTGAACGAGTTGAATGACGATACATGCCGCTCTGGTGGCGACCGCCACGAGCTTGATCAGGCCTTCGGCGCTCTCGATCTGACTATCCTCGATGCGCAAACCCTGGCTCTTCAGCGAGCGAAAGAGTTGCTCAATGATCCAGCGCTGGCGGTACCAGGAGACGATCTGCCAGGCGTCTTTAACGGTGGCGACCGGATGAGTGGTCAGGAGCAGCCAGCGAATGGGCTCCGCACCTCTCGGCGGATGCAACTCGACCACTTCTACGAAGCTGAGTTTGATGCCCTCCGCCAAGTCGGTGACGCCGGGCCTCTGCGGCCGCTTGAGCACGACGGTTCCGAAGCGCATCGAGAGATGGGCCTGCCGGCCGCGCCGATCCATTCGCTGCGGCAGATCGATCACCGCGTTGTCGCAGAAGCGGCTCCGCTCGACCGCCTGATAAAGTGTGTCGCCATCGACCAGCGCATGGTCGTGCATGGCACGCGACAGAAGATGGACATTCTCAGCTGGCGTCAGCGCCCAGTGAGCAAAGAAATCCCCCTCGCGGTCGTTGACGACGGTGATCATGCGGGCATCTGCCAGGACGTCGCGGCCTTGCTCGGCGGCCGTCACCCAGCGCGCCAACTCCTTGTCGGCCAAGGCGCGCCGCTCATGCGGGATTTTTACCTTGCCTTTGCGCGTCCAAACGTTGCCGCCAGTAAGGCCAAGACAGACCCCGCTGTCGGCATCCACCGCCATCATCGCATGCAACAGCACGCCGCGAGCATTGCCCTTGCCGACTTTGCCCAGCCCGCGCCGCCGTCCCGCCTGGGTCTGGAACTTGACCTCGCTCGTATCCTGGATCGCCAGCACATGACGCCCGCTGACCGCAGTCCGCGTCTGCGCGCTCCAGCCCTCAATCAATTTATCGATCGTGACTTGGGGGTTGTTCACAAACCGCCAGAACGCCATATTGGCAGCCCAATCGCCCCGGGCCATCTGGCGCAAGCAGACGCTGCGCGTGCAAAGCATAGCCCGGAGAAGCGTCGCCCCCTTTGTCGAGACGAACGTCCCCGAACTCACCCAAAGACAAATCCGGCTGCATCGCTGGCGCTCCTTCGAATCAAAGCGCCAGTGAGAGAATCATACAACATGCTGCAGAGACGCCACTTCTTGCTGCACCGAGTCGATCTGTCGCGCCCCAAAACCGTGTAGAGACGCTAGTGCTTTCGCAGGGACCCATAACCACGAACGGTTATTGGTGAACGATGGTGGAACGACGAGTTCCGATCACAACATCTGCTGCGGCGTATGGGTCCCTGCTTTCGCAGGGACGACATCTGTTGTGCGGCAGCACTCGCCACCAAATCAAATCATCGCACACACGACGGTAAGGCCGACCGCGCTCAACCGTCACCTCACCCGACCGTCAATTCATCGCCCCGGAGCGAGGCGACGTGCGGCGCTTGTGTTTTGCGGCGGGCGCTGCGGGCGCCGGTGTCGCTTCCTTCGCCCCGCCGATCCTGCGCAGCGCGGCGTCGGCGGCGCGCTCGCCGCTGTCCCAGGCGCCGTCGATGGTGCCCCACAGCGTCTCATGGGTGGCCTCGC
Source organism: Bradyrhizobium sp. BR 1433 (assembly GCF_051547665.1). Classification (NCBI taxonomy): domain Bacteria; kingdom Pseudomonadati; phylum Pseudomonadota; class Alphaproteobacteria; order Hyphomicrobiales; family Nitrobacteraceae; genus Bradyrhizobium; species Bradyrhizobium sp. BR 1433. Next base: position 5,105,669 of record NZ_JBPUGG010000001.1, on the reverse strand, counting down.
CCGCGAGATACATGGCGCCGATCGGCTCGGCCAGGATTCGGCGCGAGATTGTGCGCCGGGTGCAGCAGCCGACATCGCGCCCATAGTGAAGGGCTGTGCATTCCAGCGCGTCGCGCTGGTCTTCTTGACGGCGGCGCCGACCTCGCTGCCATAGAGCTTGGTCAGCCATTCGACCGCGAAAGCCGACATCGCCTGCTCGCCTTGCGCCGACAGGTCGCGGCCGAACGAGCCTGCGACGTCGATCGTGCACAGCGAGGAGCCTGCGATATTGCCGTAGAGCAGCGCCGTCTTGGTCGAATTGCTCTGCTCGATGATGACGTCATCGCGCGACAGCCCGAGCGGATTGCCGGGGATCTGCAGCGCGATGCGATCGTAGCTGCCGAGGCTGAGCTTGGCGGCGGCATCGAGCGCGCGCTTCGGAAGCTCCGGCGCGAACTTGATGTTGCCGCTCGCAAGCACGTTGCTCGACACCGTGACGATGGCGGCACGCGCGGTGATCTTGCCGGAGGGCGTCTCGACCATGACGTCGCGATTGCTCCACAGGATACGCTGCGCCGGCGTCGACAGCGCCAGCGGCAGTCCCTCGCCGAGCTTTGCGATCAGCGCGCCGAGCCCCTGCCGACAGGCGATCGCGGTGTTGCGATCCTGCGCGCGCACCTTGTCGACGGCGGAGAGATCCTTGAGGTCCTTGCCGCAGAAATTGGGCCCGAGCAGGAATTCCGCGGTGCCGGCCCAATCGCCGAGGTCCTTCGGCATCGCAGCGGCGCAGGCGATATCGGCCTTGCGCGCAGCGTCGTCGATGGCGCGATTGGCGCGCACCAGCGCCGCCAAAAACTCCTCGGTCTCGCCGGGACGGGCGTAGCGCCGGCCGATCCGGATCTTTTGCCCCGCAGGCGCCGTGACGATGTCGAGGCCCGCGGAGCGGGCCAGCCGGATCATCGGATTGGTTTCGGGATTGTGCATCCAGCGCGCGCCGCGGTCGAACGGCACGCCGAATGTCGACGCGTCGGTCTGGCAGCGACCGCCGACCTGGCCCGCCGCTTCCACCACGATCACCTTGCGGTTGGCGGCCGCGATCCGGCGCGCCGCGGCAATGCCTGCGGCCCCCGCGCCGATCACGACAATGTCGGCCTCGCGCGGCGGCGGCTGCGCGGCAAGCACCCGGCCGCCCAGCGCAGGCACCAGCGCGAAAGCCGACAGGAAATCGCGGCGGGTCACTGTCATGACATAGCTTCTGGCATGGTTTCCGGGGACTTGCGGAGAACGGGAACGCTTCGCGAACTGTGCCGCATCTCACCGACCGCAGCAACCATCATGGTAAATCAATCATGATTGATCCGCCGATGGCATGAACTAAATTGCAACAGCTTGCGACCATGATTAAGTGAAACACAAGCGGTCATAGAACCGCTGGGGGAAACCATGGGCCTAATGCTCGATACCGTCGGTAAATGGATCGCGGGGTACCTGCAGAAGGAAGTCCCCGGTTACGAGCCGTTCACGCCGAGCGACCCAGACCATCTGCGGAGCATCATGCAGCCCGGCGACGTGCTGCTGGTCGAAGGCAACAACCGGATTTCCGGCATCATCAAATACCTTACGCAGTCGACCTGGTCGCACGCCGCGCTGTTTGTCGGACCGATCGACGGCGCGTTCGAGCCTGACGGCGAACAGCATGTGCTGATCGAGGCCAATATCGGTGAGGGCGTGACCTCCGCGCCGCTGTCGAAATATCTCGCCTATCACACCCGCCTCTGCCGTCCGGTCGGACTGTCGTTCGAGGACCGCACCACGGTGTGCCGCTACGCCATCAACCGCATCGGCTTCGGTTACGACACCAAGAACGTCGTCGATCTCGCGCGCTATCTGTTTCCGCTGCCGATTCCACAGCGCTGGCGCCGCCGCATGATCGCGTTCGGCTCCGGCGATCCGACCAAGATCATCTGCTCGGCGCTGATCGCGCAGGCGTTCGACGCCGTGCGCTATCCGATCCTGCCCAAGATCACGCGCGCCGCCAGCCGCAAGGCGCGCCGCGAGATCCTGCATATCCGCGATTCCTCGCTCTACATGCCGCGCGACTTCGACATCTCGCCCTATTTCGAAGTCGTTAAACCCACCATCGTGCACGGTTTCGACTACACGGCCCTGCACTGGGCCGACAAGCAGAAGCCGCTCCAGGAGGTGGCGGGCGAATTCGGTGTGTTTCCAGAACGTAAGTCGCCGCCGCTTGTTCCTGAAGCGACTGACGAAGAGACGGCGCTTCCGGCTGCGGAAATGACCGCCGAAGGTCGCGCGCCGGTGTGACGATCAGAATGTTGCCGCAAGCGTCAGCCGAACGGCGAGCGGCTCGGCGGGATGCACATAGCGGTCGGCGACGCCATCGATCGGTTCGCCCGGCAGCCGCGACAGATAGTAGTATTCGATCTGGTTGGTTTGCGCGTTGAAGAGATTGAGGACGTCGAGCTGCAGCCGCATCCCGTTGTCGAATTTGTAGCCGGCGCGGGCGTTGACGATGAATGACGACAGCGAGCGCACGCTGTCGTCCTCGATCAGCGGGCGCGGGCCGAAATAACGGGCGCGCAGGCTGCCGAACCAGCCGGTGTCGCGGCCGAAGGTGACGCCGCCGCTGGCAACCCACGCCGGCGCACCAGGAATGAAATCGCCGGCCGGATCGACATCCGTGAAGCGGGCGCGGGTATAGGCGAGATCGAAATCGAGGCTCATCCACGGCAGGAGCTTGTACTGGTTGGTCCACTCGACGCCGACCCGCCGGCTCGGCCGGCTCGGCTCCGTGGTGCCGGCATCGCCGACGAACAGCAGCTCGGAATCGAAGTCGAGCACGAACACGGCGAGCGACGAGGTGAGACCGTCGATCGCCCTGGTGCGGATGCCGAGCTCGGCGCCCTTCGAGCGCACCAGCAGCGGCACGCGATCGAGCGGCGTCATCTTGTCGTTGGGATCGACCGTGATGGTCGCGCCCCTGATATCGTTGGAGTGCAGGCCGAAGCCGGCATTGCCGTAGAATTCGGTCTTGGACCAGGGACCGAGCACGATACCGGCCTTCGGGCTCGTCAGCGCCGCCTGCGCGTTGCCGGAATTCTGCGGCGTGTCGCTCAGCACGTGGCCGGCGAAATAATCCTCGCGAATGCCGACCGTGGTGCGCAGCCAGTCGGTCCAGCGCGCGGTGCTATCTGCCCACAGCGCGACACTGCCTTCCTGGACCTGATCATCGCGCACCGTGGACAGGATCTCGCGCTGCTCGGTCTTGAACAGGCCGACATTGATGTCGTCGTAGCGGGTCTGCACGCCGACCCGCGTCTGGGTATCGATGCCGGCGACGCGGACATCGACGGCGTGGCTGGCATCAAGGCCGTAGACGGTACGCCTGTCGGTCTGGCTGAACTGGTCGCCATTGACGGGGTCATCGAGCAAATAGGTGAAATCGTTGTAGAGCTGCAGCGACGAGCGGATCACATAGGCGTTGAGCTTGGTCTGCCCGTAGTCGCTCGACTGCACCCAATTGCTCGACAGGCTGAAGCGGCCGGCGGTGCCGCCATCGGTCGGATTGAGCGTGCCATAACGGCCGATCAGGCCCTGGTCGATCGCACGTTGCGCGACCTGGTCGGTCGAATTCCAGCCATTGGAATAGGCCATCGCGGTCAGCGAGAAGCCGTCGGTCGCGGTACCCTGACTGTAGCGCAGCACGCCGTTGAGCTTGCGGATATCGTCGGGCACGTCCCACGGGCCGTTGTATTTGTTGGCCTCGAAGGCAGCGAGCAGCGTTCCGTCGCCGACGCGCGTCGAGCCCGCGGCCAGCGCGCGCTGATAGCCGAAGCTGCCGGCGGTCAGTTCCACGATGTTCTTCGAAAGCCTGTCGAGATAGTTGATGTCGACGGCACCGGCGGAGGCGAAATCGCCCTTGTCCGCATAGTACGGGCCCTTGCGGACATCCATCGACTGGATCAGCTCCGGGATCAGGAAGTTGATGTCGGCATAGCCCTGGCCGTGACCATGGGTCGGCATGTTGACGGGCATGCCGTCGACGGTGATGGCGAGGTCGGTGCCGTGATCAAGATTGAAGCCGCGCAGAAAATACTGGTTGGCTTTGCCCTCGCCGGAATGCTGGGTGACGATCAGGCCCGGCACCGCTTCAAGAACTTCGCCGACGCGCGAGATCGGCCGCGCGTTCACCTCGTCGCCGCTGATCTGCAGCGCGCTGGCCGCGGTCGGCTGCAGATTGGACGCGGGTACGGTCGCCGAGCCGCCGGTAATGCCGCTGGTCGCAGCGGTGGATTGGCGCGGTTGCGGTGCTGCCGGCTTGCGGCCGGTGGCGGCATGGCGCGGACGTTGCGACGGCTTGGCGTGTTTGGGCGAGGCCTGGTCGGGCGACGTCACCATGACCGGCGGCAACTGCTCGGTCGTGGCGGCGCCGGTCTGCGCTTCGGCGGCCGGCGCGAATGCTGCAATGGACGCGGCGGCGGGAAATATCCGCCAAGCAGTACGACGCAACGCCCATGCCCCCGCATGATACCTGTTATAGTCACGCGACGACCGCACCAGTCCAACCAACCTCGGCAAAGCGACGCTAGCAAGCACAGTATGACGTTACAAGAAAAATGTCATACCACCAGGCAATCGAGCCACCACGGATAATCCATGCAACGCATCACCATCACCATCGAGGATGATCTGCTCGCGGAGATCGACGCCGCCGCCGAGGCGCGCGGCTATCAGAACCGCTCCGAGATCATCCGTGATCTCGCACGCGCCGGCCTGCAGCAGAGCACGGAGAACGCGCCGTCAGGGCAATGCGTCGCGGCGCTGGTCTATGTCTACGACCACGCCGCGCGCGACCTGTCAAAGCGGCTGGTGCAGAATTTCCACGGCCATCACGACCTGTCGCTGGCGACGCTGCATGTGCATCTCGACGACGACAGCTGCATGGAGGTGACGGCGCTGAAGGGCGCCAGCAGCGAGGTCCGGCATCTCGCCGATCGCGTCATCGCCGAGCGCGGTGTGCGTTACGGTCGCGTCGTGATGATCCCGACCGCCCCGGACAAGAAGCCGCGCAAGCGGGGGCACGGGCACGATTGAGAGCGTGTCGTCTCGTAGCCCGGATGGAGCGCAGCGAAATCCGGGCTACGCAATGAATACGCTACGCCGCCCTCGCCTTGGTGCCGCGCGGCAGGCCGGCGCGGGCGAGACCGCCATAGAGCGCCTCGTTCGGCATCTCCGATTTCAGGATCGCGCGCACCTCGACCAGGCGATCGAGATCGATGCCGGTCGGAAATCCCTTGCTCTCGCAGAGAAAGACGAGGTCCTCGAACACGACATTGCCGGTGGCGCCCGGCGCGAACGGGCAGCCGCCGAGGCCGCCGAGCGAGCCGTCGAGCACGCGGGCGCCCTCATCGAGCGCGGCGGAAGCATTCGCGATGCCCATGCCGCGGGTGTCGTGCAGATGCACGCAGACCGGCTTCGATCCCGCGATCTTCACCGCGCCCCGCGTCAGCTCGCCGACCTGCTTCGGCCCGGCATAACCCACCGTGTCCGCAATCGCGACCATGTCGACGCCGACCTCGTAGAGCTTCTCGGTGAGGCGCAGCACCTCGTTCGGATCGACGGGACCGACGATCGAGCAGCCCAGTGCCATCGAGATCGCGGCATTGACCAGGGGCTTGTGCGCGCTGGCATCGCGCAGCTCGCAAAGCCGCTTGATGTTCTCGATCGCGGATTCGCGCGAGCGGTTGGCGTTGGCCTGGCTGTGCTCCTCGGTCGCCGATACCACCGAGGCGATCTCGGCAACGCCGGTGGCCAGCGCCTCGTTGACGCCGCGCTCGTTCAGCGCCAGCGCGACGCCGTGCGCCCCGGGCAGCGCGGCGATGGAGGCGACCACGTCGCGGACATCGACGAATTGCGGGAAGGTCTTGGCCGGCAGGAACGAGCCGACCTCGAAATGGCGCACGCCGGCGGCGTATTCATCGCGCACCCAGCGCTCTTTCGCCGCGGTCGACGGGAACGTCTTCACGAGCTGCAGCCCGTCGCGCAGGCCGACCTCGCGCAGGCTCACCTTGTCGGTGGGATAGATATCGTGGACACGGGTCATGTCAGCCTCACGCAGCGTTTCCGGTTGATGAAATCTTCTGTTGTGCGAGCTCGGCGCGCACCGCTTCGGTATCGGCGCCGAGCACCGGCACCTTCAGACCTTCGCCGATATTGCGGCCGTTCCATTCGAGCGGCAGCGCGGGGACGCGGAACGGCTTGCCGTCGGCGTTCACGTTGTTGACCAGCCCGCCGGGACGCAGCACATGCGGATCCCCGAGCAGATCCTCCGGCCGGTTGATCGGCGAGAAGCAGATGTTAAGCGCGTCGAGCCTCGCCGAGAGATCCGCCACGTTCCAATCCTTAACCACCGCGGCAACGCGCGGAATGATCCGGTCGCGCGCCATGATGCGGTCCGTGGTCGAGCGCAGCGTCGGATCGTCGGCGAATTCCGTGAGGCCGAATTCGCGGCAGAAGCTCTGCCAGTGACCTTCGGTGACGACGCCGATGAAGATGCGATCGCCGCCGGCGGCATCGAAGATATCGTAGATCGGCCAGGCATGCTCGCGCTCCGGCATCGAGCGCGGCTTGCGCCCGGTCATCTCGTACTCGACCATGTGCTGGGCGACCAGGAACAGGCAGTTCTCGAACAGGCCGATGCGGATGTCAGCGCCATCAGCCTTGCCGCCACGCTTCTGATAGAGCGCGGCGAGGATCGAGATCACCCCGAACATGCCGCCCATGATGTCGTTGGCGGAGGAGCCGACGCGCTGCGGCTTGTCGCGCGTGCCGGTCATCGCGGCGAGCCCCGACATCATCTGCACGACCTCGTCGAGCGCCGGCCGATGATCGTAGGGACCGGACAGAAAGCCCTTGTGGCCGGCGATGATCAGATGCGGATATTTTTGGCGTAGCTCCTCGGCGCCAAGCCCCTGCTTGTCGAGCTGACCGTCGCGGAAATTCTCCAGGAACACGTCGGCGCTGGCGAGCAGCCGGTGCATCGTATCGCGGTCCTCGGGCTTGGCGAAGTCGAGCACGACGCTGCGCTTGCCGCGGTTGAACAGCGGGAAGAACGAGACGCCCATGCCGCCGAGCGAACGGGTCTTGTCGCCGGCGGGCGGTTCGACCTTGATCACCTCGGCGCCGAGTTGCGCCAGGATCATGCCGCAGGTCGGCCCCATCACCATGTGGGTCATCTCGACGACCCTCACGCCTTCCAGCGGCAGTCCGTTCCCGGTCATCGGTCTCTCCGTGCTCGTTGCGCTCTTGTTCTGACGCGTTTCTTCACGCGAACCGGTACCCATCCCGCATCAAGTGCGGGACAAGCCCCGCTCGAAAACGCTTTGTGATCGGCGCAGGTTAGGCTTCCGCACGCTATCTGAAAAATATAATCTGTCGAATAGTGTATTCGTGGTTCTAGAACGCTGAACCGTCATGGATTCGCGCCAGCTTCGCTATTTCATCGCAGTTTACGAGCAGCGCAACCTGTCGCGGGCCGCGGACCAGGCCAACGTCGCGCAATCCGCGCTCAGCCACCACATCGCTAATCTGGAAGCTGAATTCGCCACGCCGCTGTTCGAGCGTAAGCCGCGCGGCATGGAACCGACTGCGGCAGGCGAGCGGCTCTATGAACATGCCCGCATCATCCTGCGCGCGATGGCGGCGGCCGAGCGCGAGATCAAGGAAGGCGCCAGCGTGATCGCCGGCGACATCTCGATCGGCATGGCCAATTCCGGGATGAAGGCGATCGGCGTGCCGCTGATGCGCACCGTGCTGACGAAATATCCGAACCTGAAGCTGTCGCTGACCGAGAGTCTCTCCGGCGCGACGCTGCTGCATCTGCTGAGCTCCGAGGTCGACCTCGCGCTGGTCTACAATCCGCCGTCGGAAAAGGACCTCATCGCCGAGCCGGTGCTGGAGGAGCAGATGTTCTGCGTCGGCACCGAGAAGTTGATCGGCAAGAAGACGCCAATTCCCTTCGAGGAGGTGACGCGGCTGCCGCTGATCCTGTTGCGGTACGGACTATCGGCGCGCGCACTGCTGGATGATCCCGTGCTGCTGAAGCGGCTCGAGGCCAATGCGATCATGCATCTCAACTCGACCAGCGGCATGATCGGCGCGCTGACCGCGGGTTTGGGCTGCACGATCGCGACGACGCATTTCGTCAGTGAGCCGTTGAAGGCACGATTGCTGGTCGCGCGCGAAGTCATCGAACCAAAACTGACCCGCACGCTCTATCTTTGCCGCTTGCGCAATCGCCCGATGACTTACGTCATGGAGGAGATGTGCCGCCTGATCCGCGCCCTGATCGCAGACCAGGTGGGCCGCGGCGCCTGGGAGGCGACGCTGCTGATCTGAATGTATGACCCAGTGGTTGCACAGGTTCAGTGTCGTCCCTGCGAAAGCAGGACCCATAACCACCGAACCGCAAAATTGCGCACCAGTGGGACGACGAGTCCCTTTCACGACACCCGCCGCGGAGTATGGGTTCCTGCTTTCGCAGGGACGACAGTTGAACAAGCCGTTTGAAAGGTGAATCAAAAGCAACCCTCCCCCTGAGTTCGAAAATATCGAACAATTCCTTCGATATGTTCGTCTGGATTTCTGGCTCCCGGCTGCCAAACATGCGCGACCGGCACGCCTTCGCAAGAAGGGCGGCCGTTGCACCATTCGGGGAGGACCATCATGAGCGCCGTCGAACTCGGCTCGGTCGCCGATCTCGCCACCACGACAAGCGGACCCGACGAGATTTCGCGACGGCTCGAGGCGCTGCCCACCTCCGGCCTTGTCTGGCGGCTGGTGATCCTGCTCTCGCTCGGCGGCTGCTTCGAAATCTACGACCTGTTCTTTACCGGCTATATCGCGCCGGGCCTTGCCCGCAGCGGATTGATGACCACGACGACGCAGGCGTTCTTCGGCTTCTCCGGGATCGGCGCCTTCGTCGCGGCGACCTTCGCCGGCCTGTTCGTCGGCACGTTCTGCCTCGGCTTCCTCGCCGATCGCTTCGGGCGCAAGGCGATCTTCACCTGGTCGCTGCTGTTCTACAGCGCAGCATCCGTGATCATGGCGTGCCAGACCACACCCGGCGGCCTGCTGCTGTGGCGCTTCATCGCCGGGATCGGGATCGGCATCGAGGTCATCACCATCGACGCCTACATCACCGAGCTGGTGCCGAGCTGGATGCGTGGCCGGGCGTTTGCGATCAACCAGGCGGTGATGCTGTCGGCAGTGCCGATCGTCGCAGCACTTGCGTGGTGGCTGGTGCCGCTCTCGCCTCACGGCATCGACGGCTGGCGCTGGGTGGTGCTGATCGGCGCCGCCGCCAGCATGATCATCTGGGTGCTGCGGCTCTACGTTCCGGAAAGCCCGCTCTGGCTGGCCCGCCATGGCCGCGCTGCCGAGGCCGAGCAGATCATGCGAACACTCGAGGCTGCATCGCCTGCGGCTGCGCCGCGCCCCGCCGCCACGGCGGCGATGGTGCCGGCACGTGCGCCGGCCGAGATCGGCTATGCTGACCTGTTCAAGCCGCCCTACGCCTCGCTCGTCGTGCTGTTCATGATCTTCAATCTCTGCCAGGCATTCGGCGTCTACGGCTTCTCCAACTGGGTTCCGGCGCTCTTGGTGCAGAAGGGCATCAACGTCACCAAGAGCCTGCAATATTCCTTCATCATCGCCTTCGCCTATCCGCTCGCGCCGCTCTTGGCCGCGACCTTCGCCGACCGCTTCGAGCGCAAATGGATCATCTGCGGCGCGGCCGCCGCGATCTCGGTGTTCGGCCTCGCCTTCTCGCAGCTCACCGAGCCGGTGCTGCTGATCGCCAGCGGCGTGCTGGTGACGGGGGCCAACATGACGCTGTCCTACGCCTATCACGCCTACCAGACCGAGGTGTTCCCGACCGCGATCCGGGCGCGCGCCGCGGGCCTCGTCTATTCGATGAGCCGGCTCAGCGCGACCTTCTCCGGCTTCATCGTGGCTTTCATGCTGAAGGAGGCCGGCGTCGGCGGCGTGTTCGGCCTGATCACCGCGGCGATGGTCATCGTGATCATTGCCATCGGTGTCTGGGGACCGAACGTCCGCGGCAGGCCGCTCGACGCCTAGAGCATTTCGCTCGAAAACGCTCTCACCGCGGCACAAACGGCACTTGCCGAAGCCATATTGGGTGTCTACCTCTCGCGGGTCATTTGTGCAGAGGTAACCCAGTCATGTTCGCCGCCGCCGTCAAGGCGCTTTCGCAAATCCTGTCGCCGCCGATGCGCTCGATCCTGTGGCGCTCGATCGGGCTTGCGCTGGTGCTGATCACCGTGCTGGCGATCGGCTTGCAGCGGCTGCTGAGCTGGTTTGCCGACTACGGCGAGGTCTGGGCCGAAGGCATGCTCGGCCCCAACTTCCATTCCACGCTGCACGTGCTGTCCTGGATCGTCTCGATCTCGGCGGGCCTTGGCGTCGTGCTCGGCGGCATCTTCCTGATGCCCGCGATCACCTCGCTGGTGGCGAGCCTGTTTGTCGACGACGTCGCCGACCATGTCGAGCGCGAGCATTATCCGGCCGACCATCCCGGCGTGGCGCTGCCGGTCACGCTCGCGACGATCGAGGGCGTCAAGACCGCGCTGCTGACGATCCTGGTCTATCTGGTCGCGCTGCCGTTCGTGCTGTTCGCGGGCGCGGGCTTCATCATCTTCTTCATCGCGACCGCCTGGCTGCTCGGCCGCGAATATTTCGAGCTTGCGGCGATGCGGTTCCGCTCGCCTGATGACGCCAAGGCGATGCGCAAGGAGAACGCGGCGACGGTCTTTACCGCGGGCCTGTTCATCGCCGCCTTCGTCTCGATCCCGATCGTCAATCTGGCGACGCCGCTGTTCGGCATGGCCTTCATGGTGCACATGTACAAGCGGCTGTCGGGCCCGCGGCGCGAGCTGATCGAGCCGGCGCGGCGAACCAACGTGTCCTCGGTCTAGGTGGTATCCGGAAGCACGGGCGGCGATGCCGGTACCCGATCGCTTGCGAAGGGCACGAGCAGCAGTCCGACGATCGCCACGCAGGCGAGCATCGCCCATGCCTCGTTCACGGTGAGTGCGAGCGACGCCCGTTCGACCAACGGCCGGATGAACGCCACCGTGGCGTCGTCCGGCAGACCCGGCGGGCGATCGATCAGCAACTTCGGATCGAGCCCGATCGCCTGCGCCGCTGTGACATCCCCCGCCAGCAGACGCACGCGGAAATCCTCGCCATAGATCGGGCTTCGCCCATAGAGGATGGTATCGATCAGAGCGATCCCGATCGCGCCGCCCAGATTGCGCATCAGGTTGAACAGGCCGCTGGCGTCGGCAATGTCCGCCTCCGGCAGGGCACCCAGCGCAATGCGCGTCGGCGGCAGCAGGCAGAACATGATCGCGACGCCGCGCACGACCTGCGGCCAGAACATCTCGCCATAATCCGCCGTGCGCGGCTGGAAGGCGCTCCAGCCGAGGCCGAGCGCGAACAAGGCGAAGCCCGCACCGGTCAACCGCCGCGCGCCGACGCGGCTTTCCAGGATCGCCGCAAGCGGCGCGGCGGCGAGCTGCGCAACTCCCGTGACCAGCATGATCGTGCCGATCTCGAAGGCGTCATGGCGGCGGACGAAACCGAGGAATACCGGCATCAGATAGGTCGATCCATACAGGCCAATGCCGAGGCAAAAGCTCAGTGCGCAACCGATCGCGAATGGACGCCGCTTGAAGAGCGTCAATTGCGCGATCGGATAGGCCGCGCGGAGCGTGCGCCGGATCAGCAGCGCCATCCCGGCAATGCTTCCGATCAGCAGGCCGAGGCAAGGCATCGAGGCCCAACCGCGTTGCGGCGCTTCCTTCAGACCGATCATGAAGCTTGCGAGTGTCGCTGCGAGCAGGACAAGCGACCATTTATCCAGCCTGGAGAACGCCCGAAGCTGCATGCCTTCCTTCGGAAGCAGCAACGGCGTGACCGAGGCTGCCACCGTTCCCGGAAACACATTGATCAGGAATAGCCATGGCCACGACCAGGTCTGCGTGATCCAGCCGCCGACGACGGGTCCAACGGTCGGCGCGAGCACCGCGACGACGCCGCCGATCGTGGTGGCTACAGGATGAAGCCGCGCCGGGAACAGCGTGAACACGGCGGAGAACACTGCGGGGATCAGCACGCCGCCGGAGAATCCCTGCAGCACGCGAAACGCCAGCAGCGTGGCAAAACCGCCGCTGAGGGCGCAGCCGACCGAAGCGACAGTGAACAGGCTCACGGCAAGCGCAAACAACCATCGCAACGACAGCGCATGCGTGAACAGGCCGGTCAGTGGGATCGCGATCACTTCCGCGATCAGATAGGCGGTCTGGATCCAGCTCATCGCCGCCGGCGAGATCGCAAGCGCGCGCTGGATCGTCGGCAACGAGGTTGCGACGACCTGGATGTCGAGAATCGCCATGAACATGCCGAAGCACATCAGGAGGAAGCCGGTCCAGGTCGCAGCCGATGGGCCGTCGGTTCGGTGATCCGCCTTGCTCATGGCGTGCTTGTGCGCGGCCAATCGGAGACGGTGAGCGCGCGGTTCTCGATCCGAATCCGGACCGCAAGCACCGCGAGATTGAGGAGGGTGAAGATCAGCGCCAATCGCGGCAGGTGGAGCGCCAGGGGAAGAAGCGCGATTTCACCGACCACGACGGCGTAGTTTGGATGCGGGAAATATCGGTACGGCCCGAATGCGACCAGCGGCGCGCCCGGCAGCACGACGATTCGCGTGGTCCATCGCGGACCGAGCGCGGCAAGGATCCACACCCGCAAGCCTTGCAGCAGCAGAAAACCCGCCAGCGCGGCCAGATTGACGTCCTGGTTGCGGCCCCAGATCCACAGCCCGGTCAGCCAGCCGGCGTGAACCAGGACAATGAGCGGGTAGTGATTGGCGCCGACCTCGACCGCGCCTCGTGCGAGAAGCCGCTCCGTGTTGCGACGTGACAGCACGAGCTCGCCGAGACGCTGCAGCGTGACCAGAGCGAGAATGACCGACGCGAAGCTCACGCCGCGTGCCTGAGCGCAACGCAGCTGAGCGTGAAGCCCGGCCCGAGCGCCGTGAGCAGCGAGCGCGGCGGCAATCCCTTGGCGCAGGCTCGTTCGAGAACAAAGAGAACCGTCGGGCCCGACATGTTGCCGCAAGCCGCGATGACGTCGCGTTCGTGATCGAGCGTGCCCTGATCGAGCGCGAGTGCCCGCTCCAGCGCGGCGATGACCTTGGCGCCGCCGGGATGGCAGAGGAAGCGGTCGATGTCATCGGCGGTCAGCTGCATCCGCGCGAGGATTTCGGCGACGGCCGGTCCAACATGGTCGCGGACGAAATCCGGAATGGTTCGCTGAAAGACCACGCCGAATCCTTCCGGATCGACCGTCCAGCCCATGATTTCGAGCGTATCCGGCCACAGCTTTTCGCCCGTCGCCTCGATCCGCGTCGCACCACCGTCCCCGGCGCGCAGCACGATCGCGGCCGCGCCATCGCCGAACAGGCTGGCCGCAACGATATTTGCCTTGGTGAGCTCGTCATGCCGGACCGCGAGCGTGCAGAGTTCGAGCGCAACCAGCAGCACGTTCGCTCCCGGCCGCGCTTCGGCCAGCCGCGCCGCGATCGACAGGCCGGACACACCGCCCGCGCAGCCCAGGCCGAACACCGGCACGCGCGACACATCCGTCCGCAGACCGAGCTTGCCGGCGACGCGCGCCTCCAGCGTCGGCGTGGCTATACCCGTCGAGCACACCGTGACCACGATATCGATGTCCCGGCCGGTCAGGTCGGCGCGCGCAATCGCCTTGCGGGCCACGTCGACGTACAGCGTCTCCGCGCCCTCGAGGAACGCCAGCGTTCGCTCCGGCCAACCGCGCCGTTCGAGATACCATTCAATCGGCTTGACGCCGTAGCGATGCTGGATGCCGGTGTTGGCGAACAGGCTGGAAAGCGTCTCGAATTCGGCATAGCGGTCGGCGAGGAGATTGCGCGCGGCCTGCAGGACCTGTCCCTGATGGAATAGATGCGGTGGAACCGCCGTCGCCAGGGAAACAAGCGCGGCCGTCTGTTTCATCTCGATCATCGTGGCTCCATTTCCCCCGCTCTTGGAACCGCGCGATGAGCAAAATATTTCAACACGCCTGCGACATAGCGCGGGGGCCGCATTCACTATAAATTGACCCGGCGGCGATATCCGCGCCGCCTCTTCGCAAATCAGGAAGCGGTGGCGCCCAGCCTGCGCATCACGCTCTTCACCAAGCCAAGCGGCGCCGGCGACAACGGGCCCTGCGGCGCGCGCGTGATGAAGGCGACCAGGACCAGCGCCAGGATCGCGAGCCAGAAGCACAGCCAGAAGCCGTCGATATAGGCGAGCGTGTTGGCCTCGCGCTGCACCAGCGCCGCCAGCGTGCCGACGGCGCGCCCCGTCGCTGTCCCGATGCCGTGGCCGGAAAATTCACCCGCCAGCCGCTTCAGCAGGTTCACGACGTCGATATCGCCGTTCTGCACATGCTGTCCGAGATAGTTGGAGTGGATCTGCTCGCGGACCCGCAGCCAGGTCCCCATCAGGGCGACGCCGATCTCGGCGCCGCCGAGGCGCATGATCTGGATATAGGCCGCGAACGCCGTCGCCCGCGACGGATCGGAATTCGACAGCGCCATGATGATGATCGGCAGCAGCGTGAACGCCTGCCCGATCGACGTGAGCAGGACGATGCCGACAAAGTCCTCGCGCGCCCAGACATGGCTCAGCTGCGTGCCCCAGAGATTGGCGGCCGCGAACGCCGAGAAGCCGAGCACCACGACGATGCGCGGATCGAGGTGGCGCAGCAGCAGGATCGAGATCGGCACCAGCACGAACATCGGCAGCGCGCCGTAGGTGAACAGCAGCACGCCCGACTGCTCCGGCCGCAGCGCGCCGACGGTGCCGAGGAAGTTCGGCACCAGCGACGAATTCGACAGGCTGGTCAGCGTGTACAGCAGGATGACGACCAGCGAGAGCCCGATGTTGCGCGAGAACAGCACGTTGAAATGCGCCCAGGGTCGGCGCGCGACCATTTCGTTGATCATGAAGGCGACGATCAACAGCCCGCCGCCGATCAGGAGCGCCATCACCGTGCCCGACGAGAGCCAGTCCAGCCGGTTGCCCTGATCGAGCCCGGCATAGACCATCGACACCCCGGCGCCGAGCAGCAGCATGCCGCCCCAATCGGCATGGTGCAGCAGGTCGCGATTGACGGGTTCTTTTGGCGTGCCGAGATACACCATCAGCCCCATCAGCGGCGCGATCACCACGCCCTGCCAATACAGCCACTGCCAGCCGAGATGCTCGACATAGAAACCGACCAGCGAGCTCGACGAGTTCGAGCGCGAAGCCGACGCGGATCGAGTACATCGCAATCGCCGGCAGCCACCATCGGATCGGCAAATTGCGCAGGATGATCATCAGCGTCGCCGGCACGAAGGTGCCGAGCAGCATGCCGTGGGCGATGCTGAGCGCAATCAGCGTCGTGTAGTCGCGCACGAACGGAATGGTCAGCGAGACCACGGCATAGACCAGGCTCGGAATGCCGAGCACCCGGCGCAGGCCGAACACGGTGGCAAGCCAGGCCACCGCAGGCGCGACGAAGATCTGCGAGCCGATGGCAGCCGTGGAGAGCCAGGCGCCCTCGTCGAAGCTGAGCGAGAACGCGCCGCGCAGATCGGGCAGGCCGACCGAGGTCAGTCGGCTGTCGAAATTCGCCAGGAACGCGCCGAGCAGCACGGCGACGACCGCGAACAGCGGATAGCGCGCGACGTCGCCGCGCGAGACCGGACCACGGTCGCGGTCGTCACTTTCCGCCATTGGCGACCGCCTCGCCGGTGTCGATCCGCGTGACGACCGACATGCCCGGCAGCAGGCGCTCGAGCAAGGGCTGGCCCTTGTCGAACTGGATCCGCACCGGAATGCGCTGCACCACCTTGGTGAAATTGCCGGTGGCGTTATCGGGCGGTAGCAGCGCGAATTGCGATCCGCTCGCCGGCGCGATGCGCTCGACGACGCCGCGCAGTTTCTGGCCGGCGAACGTATCCACGGTGACCTCGACCGGCTGGCCCGGCTTGACGTTGGTCAGCTGGGTCTCCTTGTAGTTGGCGATCACATAGACGTTCGGCAGCGGCACGACATTGATCAGATTGGCGCCGATGTTGACGTAGTCGCCCGGCTGGACCTGGCGCTCGCCGGTGACGCCATCGAACGGCGCGACGATCTTCGTATATCCAAGCTTGAGCTTGGCCGATGCCAGCAGCGCCTTGGCGGCGTCGAGGTCGGCGGCGCGCTGCTTCTTGGTGCCTTGCAGGACCTCGAGCTGATGGCGCTGTGCCGCGATGACAGCGCGGCTGGCGCGCACGTCGGCCTCCGCCTTGGCGTAGGATGCGGTCGCCTGCTCGAGCCGCTGCCGCGTGCCGGCGTCGGTTTGCGACAGCGACTGCTGACGCTCTTCCTCCTGGCGTGCCAGAGTTCTGCTGCGCCTCCGCGGACAGCCGCGCAGCTTCGGCCTGCGCGATGGTCGCATATTGCAGCTCGACCTGGTTGTTGAGGTTGTCCAGCACGGCCTGCGCACCGACCACGCCGGCCTCGGCTTGCGCCACCTGCGCCTGGTAATCGGCGGGATCGATCTGCACCAGGAGATCGCCGGCCTTGACGCGCTGGAAATCGGAGACGGCGACGGTGAGCACCTCGCCGGACACGCGGCTGGAGAGCTGGGTCAATTCGGCGCGCACATAGGCATCATTGGTGGTCTGGATCGTGGCGCTGCCGACCCAGGCATCCCAGCGGCTGGTCGCCACCGCGACGAACACCAGCGCGACGAGCACGGCAAACAGCGGAATCGCGAAACGGCTCCAGAAGCCGCTTGCCGAAGGTTGCGGCTTGGCAGGTGCCGCAGCAGGCGCGGTCTGGCTGGCGGGTGACGAACCATCTTCAACCTGCTCTGCCACACCGCACTCCCTCAATCACGCACCGGAACAACCGACGAACCTATCACGTGAACCGATATCCACTCCGCTCGAAAACGCCCTGATAGCACATGACGACGATCATGCCTCAGACGGTCTTTTCCGGCCACCGGCAGAGATCATTGATCAGACATACGTCGCAACGTGGACCGCGGGCGAGGCAGGTGTAGCGCCCATGCAGGATCAGCCAGTGATGGGCGTGCAGCATGAACTCGGTCGGGATCACCTTCTCCAATCCCAGCTCGACCTCGAGCGGCGTCTTGCCGGGCGCGAGCCCGGTGCGGTTGCCGACGCGAAACACATGGGTGTCGACCGCCATCGTGTGCTCGCCGAATGCCATGTTGAGCACGACATTCGCGGTCTTGCGGCCGGCGCCGGGCAGCGATTCGATCTCGGCGCGCGTGCGCGGCACCTCGCCGCCGAACTCGGCGATCAGCTTCTGCGAGAGCGCGATGACGTTCTTCGCCTTGTTGCGATAGAGCCCGATGGTCTTGATGTAGTCGCGCACCCTGTCCTCGCCGAGCTCAAGCATCTTCGCCGGCGTGTCGGCGACCGCGAACAGCGCTCGCGTCGCCTTGTTGACGCCGGCGTCGGTCGCCTGCGCCGACAGCACCACCGCAACGAGCAGCGTGTAGGGGTTGAGATGCTCGAGTTCGCCCTTGGGTTCGGGATTGGCTTGGCGGAACCGGTCGAAAGCCTCGTAGACCTCCTCCGATGTCCATGGCTTCGGCTTTACCGTTCGCTTGGCGGCCGTCTTGGCCGCCTTCTTTGCCCCGCGTTTGGGCAGCAGCCTTGCCGCTTTCGCGGGCTTCTTCTTCGGAGCAGATCGAACGCTTGATGTGCTGGCGCGTTGAGAGCGGATGATTTTGGCCATGAACCGGATATACTGATACGCCATGACCGCAGGCAACGACTTTGATCCGGGCGAAGACCGCAGGGCCAATGATCTCGCGGCTGATGCCGCTGAGGCCGAGCCCAAACTGTTCTCGGCATTGCTGACGCCGCACCGCTCGCTGAATCGCACCGGCTTTATCGTGCTGATGTCGTTCGTCACCGTGGTCAGCTTCATTGCCGGCGCGGTGTTCTGGTGGCTCGGCGCCTGGCCGATCTTCGGCTTCTTCGGCCTCGACGCGCTGGTGATCTATTGGGCGTTCAAGGTCAATTTCCGCTCCGCCAAGGCGAGCGAGGAGATCACCGTCACACCGTCGGAACTGCGGGTGCGCAGGATCAGCCATCGCGGCCATGTGGCCGAATGGGTGCTCAATCCGCTCTGGGTGCGGTTCGAACAGATCTCGCATGAGGAGTTCGGTATCGAGCGGCTCTATCTGGTCTCCCGGGGCCGCCGGGTCAGCGTTGGCAGCTTCCTGGGACCGGACGAAAAGGCTAGCTTCTCCAAGGCCTTGACGGCGGCGCTCAACGCCGCGAAACGCGGCCCGACTTACAACCCCATCCATTAAGTCTTATTTGAGCATGATCTTTTCGGAAAACCGGTCTCCACTTTTCCGGATCATGCTTGTCAGAAATCGGGTGGTTTGGACGCGCCATGGCTCCTAAATCAGACACCATGATGACACTCGCCATACACGACCAGCGCCTGGCCAAGCCGGGCCTCCAGAGCGCCGCGCTGCGCGACTATGACTCGGTTCGGCGCGCCATCGCGTTCATCTCGGAGCATTGGCGCACGCAGCCGACCATCGAAGCGATGGCCGATGCCGCCGCCGTCACGCCGGATGAATTGCACCATCTGTTCCGACGGTGGGCCGGGCTGACGCCGAAGGCTTTCATGCAGGCGCTGACCCTGGACCACGCCAAGAACCTGCTGCGCGATTCCGCCAGCGTGCTCGATGCGGCACTCGACTCCGGCCTGTCAGGGCCGGGACGGCTGCACGACCTGTTCGTCACGCATGAGGCCATGTCGCCGGGCGAATGGAAGACCGGCGCCGGCGGCATGACGCTGCGCTACGGCTTCCACCCCTCGCCGTTCGGCACCGCGATCGTGATCGCAACGGATCGCGGGCTTGCGGGGCTTGCCTTCGCCGACCATGGCGACGAGCAGACCGCATTCGCCGACATGAAGCGGCGCTGGCCGAACGCGACCTATGTCGAGGACACCGACGGCACCACCGCGCTGGCGCAGCGCGTGTTCGATACAAGGTTGTGGCGGGCCGACCAGCCGCTGCGCGTCGTCTTGATCGGCACCGACTTCGAGGTGCGGGTGTGGGAGACGCTGCTCAAGGTCCCGATGGGTCGCGCGGTCAGCTATTCCGACATCGCCTGCAAGATCAACAGCCCGAAAGCCTCGCGCGCGGTCGGCGCTGCGGTCGGCCGCAATCCGGTGTCGTTCGTGGTGCCCTGCCATCGCGCACTCGGCAAGAGCGGCGCGCTGACCGGCTATCACTGGGGCATCACCCGCAAGCAGGCGATGCTGGGCTGGGAAGCCGGCCAGGTCGGATTGCACTAACCTCTATCTCGTCATTCCGGGATGGTCCGAAGGACCAGACCTCAGGTGCGCAATTGCGCACCGGGAATCTCGAGATTCCGGGTTCGATGCTGCGCATCGCCCCGGAATGACAACATCAAACCTCTACCCCGCGAGATCGACCTTGGACGCAACGGTGGAATCGGCATTGAGCCGATAGACCACCGGCGCGCCGGTGGCGAGTTCGCGCTTGAGGATCTGCTCCGGCGTCAGCTTCTCCAGCACCATGATCAGCGCGCGCAGCGAATTGCCGTGGGCGGCGATCAGCGTGCGCTGGCCGCGCAGCACGCCGGGCAGGATCTCCTGCACGTAATAAGGCAGCGTGCGCGCCAGCGTATCCTTCAGGCTTTCACCGCCGGGTGGCGGCACGTCGTAGGAACGGCGCCAGATCAGAACCTGATCCTCGCCCCACTTCTTGCGGGCGTCGTCCTTGTTGAGGCCGGAGAGATCACCGTAATCGCGTTCGTTGAGCGCAAGGTTCTTCGTGGTCGGCAAACCGGTCTGGCCGATCTGCTCCAGCATCAGCTTCAGCGTGTGCTGCGCACGGGTAAGATCGGAGGTGAACGCGACATCAAACGACAGGCCCTGCGCCTTCAGCTTGCGGCCGGCCTCGTTCGCTTCGTTGACGCCCTGCTCGGTGAGATCAGGGTCCTTCCACCCGGTGAACAGGTTCTTCAGATTCCAGTCGCTCTGACCGTGACGAACGAGCACAAGGAGACGATCACTCATTTCAGATTCCGTTTTCGCTTAGCTGGATTTCATTCCGTCGAGCGGTGTCAGTCGCTCAACCCGAGGACGTCGGCCATCGAATACATGCCGGGCTTCTTGCCGTGCGCCCATAGCGCTGCCTTCAGCGCGCCCTGCGCGAACAGCGCGCGATCCTCTGCATGGTGCGAGAGCGTGATGCGCTCGGAGGGGCCGGCAAAGATCACGCTGTGATCGCCGGCCGCAGTGCCGCCGCGCAACGAGGCAAAGCCGATATCGCCCGCGCGCCGCGCGCCGGTGAGGCCATCGCGGCCGCGCGCCGAATGCTGATCGAGCGCGATTCCGCGTCCCGCGGCCGCGGCTTCGCCGAGCATCAAGGCGGTGCCCGACGGCGCATCGATCTTGGACTTGTGGTGCATCTCGAGAATTTCGATGTCAAAGCTCTGGTCGAGCGATTGCGCGACGCGCTTGACGAGCGCGGCGAGCAGATTGACGCCGAGGCTCATATTGCCTGACTTCACCACGATGGCGCGGTTGGTCACGCTGCGGATCACCGCATCGTCGGACGGCGACATCCCGGTGGTGCCGATGACGTGAACAAGGCCGCGCTCGGCCGCGATCGCGACGTTGGCGATGGTCGCGGCCGGCACGGTGAAATCCAGGATGCCGTCGGCGCCGGCCGACATCGACCACAGATCGGCCGACAGCTTGACGTCATTGGCGGGGAGGCCGGCGAGCACGCCTGCGTCCTTGCCGAGCAGTTCCGAGCCCGGCGCTTCCAGCGCGCCGACCAGCACCGCCCCCGGGGTTTCGGAAATCACCCGGGTCAGCGTGCGGCCCATCCGGCCGCCGGCTCCCGCAACGATCAAACGCATGTCAGCCATGGCTCACCTCTCCACGCGATATAGCGAGCCAAGGCTGTTCCGGCAACCGAACCGGCTACCCGATGTGCGGACTATGGGCTGTCGTGCCCCTCGATGATGATGAGGTCGGCGATCGAATGCGGCTGCCGCACCTTGATGTTGGCTTGGTATTCCGGCGATTGGTAGCAAGCGAGCGCGGTCGCGTAATCGGGGAATTCGATCACGACATTGCGGGAGCGGCTCTGGCCCTCCACGCCGGTGAACTTGCCACCGCGAACGATGAACTTGCCGCCGAATTTCTGGAAGATGGCAGGGTTGGCCGCCATGTAGGGCTTGTAGCCTTCCTCATTGTGAACGTCGACGCGTCCAATCCAGTATCCCTTCGCCATCTCTGTTCTCCCTCTTGTTGTTCAGGCGAGCGCCTGGGCGATTTCGGCGTGAATGGCTTCGGCTGATGCCTTCGGGTCGGCGGCTTCCATCACCGGACGTCCGACCACGAGATAGTCGGCGCCGGCGGCAATGGCGCGAGCCGGCGTCATGATGCGCTTCTGGTCGCCGGTCGCCGAGCCTGCGGGACGGATGCCAGGGGTCACCAGGTTCATCTGGTCGCCGACGATCTTGCGCAAGGCGGCGGCCTCCTCGGGCGAGCTGACGAGGCCGTCAACGCCAAGCGACTGCGCCTGTTTGGCGCGCGCTTCGACGAGATCGGAGACGTTGAGGCGATAGCCCGCCGCATGCAGATCAGTGTCGTCGTAGGAGGTCAGCACCGTCACCGCGAGGATCTTCAGGCCGGAGTCGGCGCGTGCCTCGACCGCCGCCTTCATGGTCTGCGGGTAGGCATGCACGGTGAGGAAGGTCGCGCCAAGCCCGGCGACGCTTTCGACCCCGCGCGCGACGGTGTTGCCGATGTCGTGCAGCTTCAGATCGAGGAAGACCTTCTTGCCGCTGCCTGCAAGCTGCTTCGCCAGGATGAGGCCGCCGGCATAACCGAGCTGATAGCCGATCTTGTAGAAGCTGACGGCATCGCCGAGCCGGTCGATCATCGCCTCGGCGCCGGCGACGGACGGCAGATCGAGCGCCACGATCAACCGGTCTCTTGGAGCGATCCTGGCTGGCTGCATGTCACCTCACATCATGCGTTGGGATTGGTCGATCAGCTGCCGCACCAGCGCCTGCATCGCGTCGATGTCGGCCTGGTGCTTCAGATGATCCATATCGTCGTAGGCCTGCTCGGCAAATGACAGCGCGAGCTGGTTTGGGATCACGGTGGCGCGGCACGCCGTCAGGATCAGGCGCAGCGCAGCCAGCGCGCGGGTGCCGCCGAGCCGGTTGCCGGATGCGGCTGAAATCGCGAACGCGCGGCCGTGGAACACCTGACCTCGCACCTCATGCGGATCCTGCACGCGGCTCACCCAGTCGATCGTGTTCTTCACCAGCGCCGGCACCGAGGAGTTGTATTCCGGCGTCACGATCAGCACGCCATGATGGACGCCGATCATCCGCTTCAGATTCACGGCATGCTGCGGCACGCCGGATTTCGCTTGCAGGTCGCCGTCATAGATCGGCAGCGGAAAATCGCCGAGCGAGATGCGGGTGACGTCGGCGCCGGATTGCGCCAGTTCGTGCGCCAGCACGGCAGCCAGCTTCGCATTGAGCGAGCCTGACCGAAGCGATCCGGGGATCACGAGGATTTTCAGCGCGGACATTTTGAAATCGCA
Source organism: Bradyrhizobium sp. BR 1433 (assembly GCF_051547665.1). Lineage (NCBI taxonomy): Bacteria > Pseudomonadati > Pseudomonadota > Alphaproteobacteria > Hyphomicrobiales > Nitrobacteraceae > Bradyrhizobium > Bradyrhizobium sp. BR 1433. The sequence goes on along the minus strand of NZ_JBPUGG010000001.1, from coordinate 5,082,869 downwards.
GGTAAGGCGCTCGCCCGGCGCGACGGCGCCGGGTGGTCAGCCCTTGCGATACACCCAGACCCGCGCGGGCGGAAGGTTCATCCAGATCCGCTCGGAGGCCTCTGTGGACACGCCCGGCAGCGACTTCGGAATCGGAGGCACCACCGAATAGGTGAACTGAATGAACGGCGCGCCGGGTGCGAGCGCCAGGAAAGCGTCACGGACCAGCCTCAGGCGGGTCAGCATCGGCTTGGTGACGAGCGGCAGGCCGGAGACCACGGCCGAGGCGGGAGATTTCATGACATCCCACAGCGTGTCGCGGAGCCTGTAGGCGTCGCCCTGGACCACCTTGGCGTGCGGATAGCGTTCGCGCAGCAAGGCGCAGAAGCCGGGATTGTATTCGACCAGGACGAGACGTTTTTGATCCACGCCATGCTCGATCAGCGCGTTGGTAATCGCCCCGGTGCCGGGTCCAAGTTCGACGACCGGCCCCTCGGCGTCGGGATCGACATATTGCGCCATGGTGCGGGCGAGCAGCCGTCCGGACGGCATCACCGCGCCCATATGCAGCGGCTTCTCCATCCATGAACGGAGAAATCGAACCTCGTCGTCGAGACGGAGGGGCTTCTTCGACGCACGCACGGACGATTGCAAAGGCATGTCGCTACCAGGCGGGGACCGCACAATCGAGCGGTTGTCAGAAAACAGTCACAAAGACGTATAGGTCGAAGTCGTTACGGTCAAGCATAACGACTGCGGCTAGACGGAGCGATTGCCAAAGAAGTCCTTGACCTTAGAGAAGAAACCCGCGGCCTCCGGCTGGGTTGCGCCGGACGACAGCTTTTCGAACTCCATCAGCAGTTCTTGCTGCTTCTTGGTCAGATTCTGCGGCGTTTCGACCACGACCTGGACATACATGTCGCCGGTCTGGCGCGAGCGGAGCACCGGCATGCCCTTTGATGCGATGCGGAATCGCCGGCTGGACTGGGTGCCGGCCGGCACCTTCACCTTGGTCTTGCCCTTGTCGATGGTCGGCACTTCGAATTCGCCACCGAGCGCTGCGGTCACCATCGAGATCGGCACGCGGCAGTGCAGGTCGGCGCCGTCGCGCTGGAAGAACTGGTGCGTGGTCAGCGACAGGAAGATGTAGAGGTCGCCGGGCGGTCCGCCGCGAACACCGGCCTCGCCTTCGCCGGCGAGACGAATGCGGGTGCCGTCCTCGACGCCCGGGGAATGTTGACCGACAGCGTGCGCTCGCGCGTCACCCGGCCGGAACCGGCGCAGGAGGTGCAGGCATCCTCGATCATCTGGCCGCGACCCTGACAGCCGGGACAGGTCCGCTCCAGCGTGAAGAAGCCCTGGGCCTGCCGGATACGGCCGGCGCCGCCGCAATGCGAGCAGGTCTTCGGCTTGGTGCCGGCCTTGGCACCGGTGCCCGAGCAGGATTCGCAGGTGACCGAGACCGGGATCTCGATCTGCGCGGTCTTGCCCTGGAAGGCCTCCTCGAGCGTGATCTCCATGTTGTAGCGCAGGTCGGCGCCGCGCTCGCGGCCGCCGCCGCGGCGCTGCCCGGCCATACCGAACAGGTCTTCGAAAATGTCGGAGAAGGATGAGGCGAAGCCGGCGCCGAAGCCGGGGCCGCCACCGCCCATGCCCTGCTCGAAAGCGGCATGGCCGAAGCGGTCATAGGCGGCGCGCTTGTCGCCGTCCTTCAGCACCTCATAGGCTTCGTTGATTTCCTTGAACCGGACTTCGCTGGTGGCGTCGCCCGGATTCTTGTCCGGATGCCATTTCATCGCGAGCTTGCGGAAAGCCGATTTCAGCTTGGTCTCGTCCGCGTTCCGCTCAACCTCGAGGGTCTCGTAGTAGCAGCGCTTGGTGGACATCCTTCAATTCCGTCCGAAGTTCATCGCGATCGCCAAAGATTGCGTAAAGGATTGCGCCTGTCTGGAAGATGCAGCGATCGCCTTAAAGAAAAATGACCCCCACTCCTCCGAGACGCGGCGCGTGCTCATTGGTGTGAGGGTCATGATCGCAAATCCGCTTAAGCAGACTTCTTGCTGTTCTTGTCGTCGTCGACCTCGGTGAACTCCGCGTCGACAACGTCATCCTTGGCAGCGTCCTTGGCCGCATCGGCCTCGGCCTGCTGCTTGTACATGGCCTCGCCGAGCTTCATCGAAGCCTGCGCCAGCGTGTTGGTCTTGGCCTTGATCGCCTCGGCGTCGTCGCCCTTCAGCGCTTCCTTGAGGTCGCTGACGGCGTCTTCGATCGCGCGGCGCTCGGTGTCGGCGATCTTCGAACCGTGTTCGGCCAGAGCCTTCTCGGTCGAGTGAACCAGACCGTCGGCATGATTCTTGGCGTCGACAGCCTCGCGGCGCTTCTTGTCCTCGGCCGCGTTGACCTCGGCGTCCTTGACCATCTTGTCGATGTCGGCTTCGGACAGACCGCCGGATGCCTGGATCCGGATCTGCTGTTCCTTGCCGGTCGCCTTGTCCTTGGCCGAGACGTTGACGATACCGTTGGCGTCGATGTCGAAGGTCACCTCGATCTGCGGCATGCCGCGCGGAGCCGGCGGAATACCCATCAGGTCGAACTGGCCGAGCATCTTGTTGTCGGCCGCCATTTCACGCTCGCCCTGGAAGACCCGGATGGTGACGGCGCCCTGATTGTCTTCGGCGGTCGAGAACACCTGGCTCTTCTTGGTCGGGATCGTGGTGTTGCGGTCGATGATGCGGGTGAACACGCCGCCCAGCGTCTCGATGCCCAGCGACAGCGGGGTCACGTCGAGCAGCAGCACGTCCTTGACGTCGCCCTGCAGCACGCCGGCCTGGATCGCAGCGCCGATCGCGACGACCTCGTCGGGATTGACGCCCTTGTGCGGCTCCTTGCCGAAGAACTGCTTCACGACTTCCTGGATCTTCGGCATGCGGGTCATGCCGCCGACCAGCACCACTTCGCCGATCTCGCCGGCGGTCAGGCCGGCATCCTTCAGCGCCTTGCGGCACGGCTCGATGGTCTTCTCGACGAGATCGGCCACCAGCGCCTCGAACTTGGCGCGGGTCAGCTTCATCGTCAGATGCTTCGGACCGGTCTGGTCAGCCGTGATGAACGGCAGGTTGATTTCGGTCTGCGTGGTCGACGACAGCTCGATCTTGGCCTTCTCCGCAGCCTCCTTCAGGCGCTGCAGGGCAAGCTTGTCGTTGCGCAGGTTGATGCCCTGCTCCTTCTGGAATTCGTCGGCGAGATAGCCGACCAGGCGCATGTCGAAATCTTCACCGCCGAGGAAGGTGTCGCCGTTGGTCGACTTCACCTCGAACACGCCGTCGCCGATCTCGAGGATCGAGACGTCGAAGGTGCCGCCGCCGAGGTCGTACACGGCGATCGTGCCGGACTTCGACTTGTCGAGACCGTAGGCGAGCGCGGCAGCCGTCGGCTCGTTGATGATGCGCAGCACTTCGAGGCCGGCGATCTTGCCGGCGTCCTTGGTGGCCTGACGCTGCGCGTCGTTGAAATAGGCGGGAACCGTGATGACGGCCTGCTCGACCTTCTGGCCGAGATGCGCCTCAGCGGTCTCCTTCATCTTCTGCAGAATGAAGGCCGAGACCTGCGAGGGCGAATAGGTCTTGCCATCGGCTTCGACCCAGGCGTCGCCGTTCGATGCCTTGACGATCTTGTAGGGAACGAGCTTCTTGTCCTTCTCGACCATCGGGTCGTCATAGCGGCGGCCAATGAGGCGCTTCACCGCAAAGAACGTACGCTCGGGATTGGTCACCGCCTGGCGCTTCGCCGGCTGGCCGACGAGGCGCTCGCCATCGTCAGTGAAAGCAACGATCGACGGCGTCGTTCGCATGCCCTCGGCATTCTCGATCACCTTGGCGTTCTTGCCATCCATTACGGCGACGCACGAATTCGTGGTGCCGAGGTCGATCCCAATGACCTTACCCATGGTTTTGATATCCTCTTTGCTACGGCAGGTTGGTTGGGCCCTGACGGCGCTCCGTACCGAACCCCCAGACGTTCACATACTCGCGATATTGCGACGGTGAGCCTGATATAGGAGAGAGGGTCCTGCCCGCAAGGACTGGACGCAACGTTGAGGCCTGAAAAGACTGACGTTTGAAAGATTGTGTCAGCCCGGCCGCAGCGCCGGTTCAAGCCCGATCCAAGTTAACAAATCGGCAATGATGCGGCACGCCGTCGACCGCGAACATCCGCCACGCGACGTCCGCGCTGTTGAGTGAACACTCACAAACGTCGTATGCGGAAGCGGGCGCAGGCCGAGGGCGCGCTGTTTGGCCGCTGGTGGCCGATCGTCGGAAACGTCGGGAAACTGGAAAGTGCCAGCCAATCGGGACGAAAAGCCCCTGGAATCGGGCCTGCGCGGCTTTGGCGGCCTGTTGCAGGGTCATCAAAACCGCTAAAAGCGGTCCGACTGAAAGAGGCCATCCAGCCCTGCACCGGCCCCGTTGCGCGGCCACCAAGCAAAACCGGTAGATCCCCCATGACGCCTTTTCGACTTCTCGTTGCGGTTGCCTTGCTGCTTGCTGCCACCTGTCGTGGCTTTGCCGCCGACGTGGTGTTTCCGCCGGGCGCGCATGTCGGGATGAAGCCGCTGGTGGGCCTCAACCGCGCCAAGTCGTTCATCGGCTTCGAGACCGAGGACCAGGGCGTGAAGGTCTTGATCGCCGATCTGCCCGCGGACGCCTACAACGAGGTCGTGAGCGCCTTCAAGGCCAACCCGGCCGGCAGCGGAAACATCAAGCCGGAGAGCCTCGAGACGCCGGCGGGCCTCGCCTATTACACCGTGGAGAGCGCGCGTGACGGCACCACCAATGTGCGGCGCTACTCCATGATCCTGCCGGGACCGACCTTCTCCGGCTATGTCGCGGTACAGGTGCCGGAGAACGCCAGCAAGATCTACACCGACGACGCCGTGCGGCAGATGTTCGCCACCGCCCAGATCCGCAACGAGGTGCCGGTCGACGAACAGCTCGGCATGATGCCGTTCAAGGTCACCGAGCTCAGCAGCTTCAAGAATGTCCGCATGCTGGCGCCGGGCGCGGCGCTGCTGATGGCCGATGGCGACGACAAGGGCCTCGAGACCAAGCCTTTCATGCTGCTTGGCATCATCGGCTCGGCCCCGGCCACACCGGATGATCGCGGCCGCTTCGCCCAGCAGATCGCCACCACCATCCCCGGCGTGCGTGACGGCCGGATCACCATGTCCGAACCGATCCGGATCGACGGCCAGCCCGGCTTCGAGACGCGCATCGACGCCGTCAGCGGCAAGGACAATACCCCGGTGACCATCGTGCAGTGGCTGCGGTTCGGCGCGCAGACATCGCTGCGCATCATCGGCAGCTCCCCGCGCACCGATTGGGAGAAGGCTTTCCCGCGCTTCCGCGCGGTGCGCGACGGCATCCAGCCGCGCGGCTGACAGGCCCGCCGAAAAAATCGGACTTTCGCAGCTCCACGAACGGAACTAGCCTCCTCGCACGGTTATCAGAGCGAGGAGGGGCGCGATGCTGGATCGACGACAGGTCGTTGCAGGGCTCGGTGCGCTGGCGCTTGCGGCGCTGGTTCCAAAACATCTCTGGGCGGCTGCGATCAAGCCCGACGACGGCTCCGCGCTGCTCGTGATCGACGTCCAGAACTGCTTCCTGCCCGGCGGCAGCCTCGCGGTGAAGGACGGCGAGCAGGTGGTGCCGGTGATCAACCGGATCGCCAAGAGCTTTGCCAATGTGGTGATGACGCAGGACTGGCACACGCCCGGACACATCTCCTTTGCCTCGACCCATTCCGGCAAGAAGCCGTTCGAGACCGTCGACCTTGCCTATGGCAAGCAGGTGCTGTGGCCCGACCACTGCGTGCAGGGCACCGACGGCGCCTCGCTGTCGAAGGAACTCGCGATCCCGCACGCCGAGCTGATCATCCGCAAGGGTTTTCACAAGGACGTCGACAGCTACTCCGCCTTCACCGAGGCCGACGGCAAGACCACCACCGGGCTCGCCGCCTATCTCAAGGCGCGCAACGTCGAGCGGGTTTTCGTGGCCGGGCTCGCCACCGATTTCTGCGTGGCATGGACCGCGCTCGATGCGCGCAAGGCCGGCTTCGAGACCTATGTGGTGGAAGATGCCTGCCGCGGCATCGACACCCAGGGATCGCTCGCCAAGGCCTGGGACGACATGGCCAAGGCCGGCGTCAAGCGCATCCAGTCCTCGGATATCGCGTAGGACGCCGCCTCGCGAGATTTGCATGGCCGAGCCTGCGTCACCCGTTGCATTCGATCTCGCGCAGCGCCTGCCATCGCTACGCCTGGCGCGCCTGATCGTCCGGATCACCGGTTATCGCGAGACCGCGACGGGCCGGTTCGCGCAGCGGCAGACCGCGCCGCTGATCGTCCCGCTGATCATCAGTTTCGGCTCGCCGTTCCTGATCGCGCTGTCGCGCGAGCCCGGTGCGGCCGATCGTCAGCTCAGCTTCGCCGCCGGCCTGCATGCCGGGCCTGTCTACATCGAGTCCGACGGCCACGCTGCCTGCGTGCAGGTCGATTTCACCCCGCTCGGCGCCTACGGCTTCTTCGGCGGCGCCGTGACCGACCTGGTCGGGCGCATGGTCGATATCGACGATGTGCTCGGCCATGATGGCCGTCGTCTGCGCGAGCAACTCGGCGCCGTGACGTGCTGGCAGCGCCGCTTCGACCTGATCGAGGCGTTCGTGCTGCGCCGCGCCGGCCACATGCCGTCTCCCGAAATCGCGTTCGCCTATCGAAAACTGGCGCGTTCGGCCGGCGCCATCAGCATCACGGCATTGGCCGACGAGATCGGCTGGAGCCGCAAGCATCTTGCCGGCCGGTTTCGGTCCGAGCTCGGCCTCGCCCCCAAATCGCTGGCGCGCATGATGCGGTTTCACCGGGCGAGCCGGCTGGCACAAAGCGGCGCAGCGCTTGGCTGGGCGGGGATCGCGGCGGAAAGCGGCTATGCCGACCAAGCCCATCTCGCCCGCGAGTTCGTCGAATTCGCGGGCGAACCGCCAACCGCCTGGGCGCGCCGCCAGGCGCTGACCGACCGCCGGCTGGTTCATTCCGACAATGGGCTGGCGGACTGGTAACAAACCTTCAAGCCGACGCCGCGTTGCCTCGTGCAGGATGGCGCCGTCAGCCAAGGAGGTGAGCGACCATGACGCACGACATCGAACCGCCCCGCATCTACCCGACCCTGCGCTGCAAGGACGCCGAGGCGATGACCAATTGGCTCACGGCGGTGCTTGGGTTCACCGAACACGTCGTCTACCGCGACGGTGGCGTGATCCATCACGCCGAGCTCGCCTATGGTTCCTCGATGCTGATGCTGGGTCAGAGCCGTGACGACGCCTATGGCAAGCTGGTCGGCGACCTCGACCACCGCCGCACCGACTCGATCTATATCGCCGTCGGCGATCCCAACGCGCTGCACGCGAAGGTCAAGGCTGCCGGCGCCAAGATCGAGATGGAACTGCGCGATACCGACTATGGCAGCCGCGACTTCGCCTGCCGCGATCCGGAAGGAAATCTCTGGAGCTTCGGCACCTATTGGCCGAAGGCACACGAGAAGCCGCGACCGTGAGCCCGCGCAATCCGCGAGCTCACAAACGCGCAGCCGGGATCGGGATGGATCAGGCGGTGATGTCGGCGGTCGGGGCGGCCTTGGCGCCGCCCTTGGAGACGCCGACCAGCGCCGGACGCAGGATGCGCTCGCCGATCATGTAACCGGCCTGCACGACCTGCACCACGGTGCCCGACGGCACCGACGGATCAGGCACCTCGAACATCGCCTGCTGGAAGTTCGGATCGAACTTCTCGCCGATCGGGTCGAACTTCTTGACGCCGTTCTTCTCCAGCGCGTTGAGCAGCGAACGTTCGGTCAGCTCGACGCCTTCGATCAGCGCCTTCAGGCCGGGATCGGCGGCTTCCTTGGTCTCGGCCGGCACCGCATCGAGCGCGCGCTGCAGGTTGTCGGCGATATCGAGCACGTCGCGGGCAAAGCCGGTGATGCCGTAGGTCTTGGCGTCGGCGACCTCGCGGCGGGTGCGCTGGCGGAGATTCTCCATCTCGGCCAGGGTGCGCAGCGTCCGGTCGCGCGCCTCGGCGAGTTCCTTGGTCAGCGCCTCCGCCGATCCGGCCTCGGGCTCGTCAGGCATGATGTAGGGTTTCGAGACCACGGGCTCACCCGTCGGCGCCGAATTCTCGGTGTTGTCATTGGCCCGGTTCGGATCGGTCATGGCTTGCCTTCTCGAAAACTCGCGTCGGTTCAAATCTTGGGGATTGCTTGCCGGGATATCGTGCTTTGGGCGGCGAAAATCAAGCGCAACATACCGGTCTCGGGAACTGGGATCTCCGGCTTGGGTGAAGAAAACCCGTCAAATGAAAGCGAAATCGCCCTCCGGTCAGCCGCCGAGCATCTTGCTGACGATGCGCGCGGCATAATCGACGGTCGGGATCACCCGCGCATAGTTCAGCCGTGTCGGTCCGATCACGCCGAGGACGCCCACGATCCGCCCCTGGGCGTCGCCGTAGGGCGCGATGATGGTTGAGGAACCCGACAGCGAGAACAGCTTGTTCTCCGAGCCGATGAAGATCCGCACGCCCTCGCCGCGTTCGGCGCGGCCGAGCAGATCGATCACGCCGCGCTTGGTTTCGAGATCGTCGAACAGCGACTTGATGCGCTCCAGGTCGTCGAGCGCATGCAGGTCCTCCAGCAGATTGGCGTGACCGCGCACGATCAGCTGGCGGTCTTCGTTCTCGCCGCCGGACCAGCTCGCAATGCCCGCCGCGACCACCTTCTGCGTGAGCTGATCGAGCTCGGCGCGGTTTTGCGTCAGTGCCGTCTCGAGCTCGAGCCGCGCTTCGGCCAGCGTCCGGCCGCGGATCCGCGCATTGAGGAAATTGGTCGCCTCGGTCAGGGCTGAGGATGGAACACCCGGCGGCAGTGCCAGCACGCGGTTTTCGACCTGGCCGTCTTCGCCGACCAGCACGACCAGCGCCTTTTCCGGCTCCAGCCGGACGAACTCGATGTGCTTCAGCCGCGCATTCGACTTTTGCGTCAGCACCACCGCCGCGGCGCGGGTCAGCCCCGACAACCGCGTCAAGGCTTCGCCAAGCGCGGCCTCGACGGATTGCGCGCGGCCGACGGCAGCAAGCTGGGTCTGGATCGACTGACGCTCGGCCTCGGTGAGGTCGCCGACCTGCATCAGCGCATCGACGAAGAAGCGCAGCCCGAGTTCGGTCGGCAACCGGCCGGCGGAGGTGTGCGGCGCATAGATCAGGCCGAGCTGCTCGAGATCCGACATCACGTTGCGGACCGAGGCCGGCGACAGCGGTAATGCGATCAGGCGCGAGATGTTGCGCGAACCGACCGGCTCGCCGGTCGCGAGATAGCTTTCGACGATTTGACGAAAAATGTCGCGCGAACGCTCGTTGAGCTGGGCGAGCCCGGCATGCGGCGCGATCAGGCCAATCGGATCGTGGTGAGTCACACTCCAGTCCCTCACAATTACTGCATAATTTGTCGATCCGGGAGGCCGATGACAAGCATGCATTCGGCCCCCTCGTACCGGACCCTACCGGGGCCGAAAACCCTCGCCAAAACCCTTGCCGCTGCCCCTTCCCGCTCCTACAAGCACGGCCAGCCAATTTTCTCGGATTTCTGGAGGATTTCATGCGGCCAAGCCGCCGTGCACCCGATGAACTGCGTCCCGTGTCGCTGGAACGCGGCGTCGTCAAATATGCCGAGGGTTCCTGCATGGTGAAGTTCGGCGACACCCATGTGCTGGTGACCGCCACGCTGGAAGAGCGGTTGCCGCCGTGGCTGAAGGGACAGGGCCGCGGCTGGGTCACCGCCGAATACGGCATGCTGCCGCGTGCCACCCTGGAACGCACCCGCCGCGAGGCCTCGGCCGGCAAGCAGGGCGGCCGGACGGTCGAGATCCAGCGGCTGATCGGCCGCTCGCTGCGCGCAGCCGTCGATCTCGAGGCACTCGGCGAGCGCCAGATCACGGTCGATTGCGACGTCATCCAGGCCGATGGCGGCACCCGCACCGCCTCGATCACCGGTGCCTGGGTGGCGCTGGCCGACTGCATCAACTGGATGAAGACCCGCAACATGCTGAAGACCAATGTGTTGCGCGACAATGTGGCGGCGATCTCCTGCGGCATCTATCAGGGCACGCCGGTGCTCGATCTCGACTATGCCGAGGACTCCGAAGCCGACACCGACGCCAATTTCGTCATGACCGGCGACGGCCGGATCATCGAGGTGCAGGGCACCGCCGAGAAGACGCCGTTCTCGGAAGGTGAATTCCTGGCGCTGATGGCGCTGGCGCGCAAAGGTGTCGCGCGTCTGGTCGACTTGCAAAAGATCGCGGTGGCGTAGTCAGATTGGTCATGCACCGCCGAATCACCGGAAGGCTCGTCATCGCCACCCATAATCCCGGCAAGCTTGCCGAGATGCGGGAATTGCTGGCGCCGCACGGCGTGGAGGTGGTGTCGGCCGGCGAGCTCGACCTCGCCGAGCCCGAGGAGACCGGAGACAATTTTCGCGCCAACGCGGCGATCAAGGCGATCGCGGCAGCGAAGGCGACCGGACTGCCCGCCTTCGCCGACGATTCCGGCCTCGTGGTCGATGCGCTCGACGGAGCGCCCGGGATCTACTCGGCGCGCTGGGCCGGCGAGGGCAAGGACTTCATGGCGGCGATGACGCGGATCGAGCGGCTGCTGCAGGAACGCGACGCCACCGCACCGGACCGGCGCAAGGCGCACTTCGTGTCGGCGTTGTGCGTGGCCTGGCCCGACGATCATCTCGAGCAGGTCGAGGCCCGCGTCGATGGAACCCTGGTCTGGCCGCCGCGTGGCACCGCCGGCTTTGGCTACGATCCGGCCTTCCTGCCCGACGGCTACACGCGGACCTTCGGCGAGATGACCAGCATCGAGAAGCACGGCCTGCCGCCGCTCGGGCTCGGCCTGTCGCATCGCGCCCGCGCCTTCGTGAAGCTCGCGGAGATCTGCCTTGAGCCACGCTGACCGAGAAGCCTTCGGCGTCTACGTGCACTGGCCGTTCTGCCTGTCGAAATGCCCGTATTGTGATTTCAACAGCCATGTGCGGCATGCGCCGGTCGACGAGGAGCGTTTCGTGCGCGCGTTCGCCCGCGAGATCGAGACGACGGCCGCGCGCGTGCCGGGGCGGCAGGTGTCCTCGATCTTCCTCGGCGGCGGCACGCCGTCGTTGATGCAGCCGAAGACCGTCGGTGCCGTGCTCGATGCGATCGGCAAGCACTGGACGGTGGCGCGCGATGTCGAGGTCACGCTCGAGGCCAATCCGACCAGCGTCGAGGCGACGCGCTTTCGCGGCTATCGCGCGGCCGGCGTCAACCGCGTCTCGCTCGGCGTGCAGGCACTCGATGACGCCTCGCTGAAGGCACTGGGCCGCCTGCACAGCGCGCGCGAGGCACTCGACGCGGTCGCGATCGCGCGCTCTGCGTTCGACCGTTACTCGTTCGATCTGATCTATGCCCGCCCCGACCAGACGCCGCGGATGTGGGCCGATGAACTGAAGCAGGCGATCTCGGAAGCGGCCGAGCATCTGTCGCTCTACCAGCTCACGATCGAGGAAGGCACGCCGTTCTTCGGGCTGCATGCCGCCGGCAAATTGCAGACGCCGGACGAAGCGACCGCGCGCGCGCTCTACGACGTGACGCAGGAGGTCTGCGCCCGCGAAGGGTTGCCGGCCTATGAGATCTCCAATCACGCCCGCGCCGGCGCGGAGTGCAAGCACAACCTCGTCTACTGGCGCGGTGAGGAATATGCCGGCATCGGCCCCGGCGCACATGGAAGGCTCGACATCGATGGCGTCAGGCACGCGACCGCAACCGAGCGGCGTCCCGAGGCGTGGCTGTTGAACGTCGAGGAACGCGGTCACGGCGTCGTCAGCGATGACAGCCTCAACAGCGAAGAACGCGCCGACGAGTTTCTGCTGATGGGGCTGCGGCTCGCCGAGGGCATCGATCCCAAGCGCTATGCGAAGCTCTCCGGCCGCCAGCTCGACCCGCACCGGATCGCGATGCTGCGCGAGGAAGGCGCGATCGCCGTCGACGCCGACGGACGACTGCGGGTGACGACATCGGGATTCCCGGTGCTCGACGCGGTCGTTGCGGATCTCGCCGCCTAGAACCTATCCCGTTCCGATTGAATCGGAACGAGGCTCTAAATTCTTGTTTTGACGCGTTTTCTTCACGCGAACCGGTATCCACTTCGCTCGAAACCGCTCTAGGTGCACGCTGCCAAAATATCGAAAACAACCCCATGCAAAGGAGCTGGCGGGTGCCGGCGCTCGACAAGGCAGCTTGACCGCCCGACGAAAATCAAGCGCCAAAGCTCTTCGGCGAGCCTGCGACGGGCGTGCTGCCGCCTGAGGCCACCTTCATGACCGCAAGGCCACGCTCATTGGTGCCGTCGGAGCGGAAGCGGAACAGACCGTCGATACCGGCAAAGCCGGACGGATTGGTCAACGTCTCCGGCGCAAAGCGCTGCGCCCCTTGCGTGCGCGCGAGCGCCGCCATCAGCGCCACCGCATCATAGGCAAGCGTCGCGGTGCGTACCGGCTCGCCGCCATATTTGCTGCGGTAGCGGCCGGCGAAGCTGCGGAAGCCGGACGGATCGGGCGCGGCATAGAGGCCGCCCTGCAAGACGGGGCTCGCGAACACCCGCGGATTGTCCCACAGCCCGGTGCCGAGCAGCTGGATGTTGCGCAGGTTGGCGCCGGCTGCGGTCAGGGCATCGGCGGTCGCGACGACCGAATCGCCATCGTCGGCGATCAGCAGCGCATCGGCCTGGCCGAGCGCCTGCGCCACGGTTCGCGCCGGCGTCGCGCGATCGGCGCCATATTTCTCGAATGCGACGACGCGGCCGTTCTTGCGGCCGACCGCCTGCTTAAAGGCGGCCTCGACCACATTGCCATAGGCGTTGTCCGGCACCATCGCGGCGAACGAGCGCTTTCCGATCCCCGCCGAGTAGTCGACGATGCGATTGATATCGGACTCCGGCAGGAAGCTCAGCAGGTAGACGCCGCGCCCGGCCACGCTCGAATCGGTGGAGAATGCGATCACCGAGGTTCCGCGCGGCCGCGTCAGTTGCGCGACGGCCGGCACCGAGCCTGCGAACAGCGGCCCCAGAATGATCTCGGCGCCTTCGGACAGTGCCTGCTGGGCACCCTGCGATGCGCCCTGCGGGCTGCCGCCATCGTCCTTGATCAGGAGCTGGATGTTCGGGTTCTGAAATTCCGCCAGCGCCATTTCGGCCGCGTTCCGCATCGACTGGGCGGCAAGCCCGGCATTGCCGGAAGCCGACAGCGGCAGGATCAGCCCGATCTTGACCTGCCCGGTGCCGACCGCCTGCGGCTGCTGCTGCGGGCCGGCAGGACCAGCTTCCGGGTTGCTGCTGGAAAATTGGCTCAAGCTCTGCTGGATGCCGGAGCAGGCCGTCAGCAGCGGCGCGCCCACGATGAGGCCGAGCGCGGTCCGCCGGGTGGCGCCCGACGGCGGGGACTTGCGGTGATGCGGGCCTTCCATCGTCTCTCTTCTCTTGGCCGACCGTGATCAGCCAGGACTCCATCCAGCTCTGATGAGGCGGGTGGATTCAGGCATATTGTCGGCGAATAGTTAACTAAAACAAAAGGATTATGGCCCCGCGGCGCCCTTGCCGCGGCCTCCATTCCCCTGTCGGGCAGCGTTCCGTCACCGCCGTTTGCGGATGTGGCGCAAGCGCTGCCATCCCTCTAGATTGGCATTATGCGCGCAAAAGCCAGTTCCCTCCACAGTTCGGATGCCACGACAGGCGCTGCGGCCAGAACCTTTTCGATCGGCGGCCAGCAATTGGCCGCGCCAAGGGCGGCACCCGGGCTCCATCTGGTCGCGACCCCGATCGGAAATCTCGCCGACATCACCCTGCGCGCGCTGGAGACGCTGGCCGGTGTCGACGTCATCGCCTGCGAGGACACAAGGATCACCCGCCGGCTGACCGAGCGTTATGCGATCACCGCCGAGCTCGCGCTCTACCACGAGCACAACGCGGCCCAGGCCAGGCCCAAGATCCTCGAACGCCTGGCGCAGGGCGCCGCGATCGCGCTGGTCTCGGACGCGGGCACGCCGCTGATCTCCGATCCCGGCTTCAAGCTGGTGCGCGAGGTCTGCGCCGCCGGGCACGCCGTCATCGCGGTGCCGGGGCCGTCATCGGTGCTGACGGCGCTGTCGGTCGCGGCATTGCCGACCGACCGGTTTTTCTTCGAGGGATTTTTGCCCGCCAAGGAGCGCGCGCGCCGCGCCCGGCTCAACGAGCTGGCAAAGGTCGATTCGACGCTCGTGATGTTCGAATCGGGCAATCGCGTGAAGGACACGCTGCGCGATCTCGCCGCGATCATGGCCGGCCGCGATGCCGCGATCTGCCGCGAGCTGACCAAGCTGCACGAGGACGTCACGCGCGCACCGGTCGCCGAGCTGGCGGCAGGCGCGGACGCGCTGGAAACACGCGGTGAGTTCGTGCTGGTCATCGGACCTCCGGCCGATGATGCCGGGGTGATGGATGAGCATTCGCTCAACGATCTGCTGCGCGCGCAGCTCGCCCGCGGCAGCGTCAAGGATGCGGTCGCCCATGCGGTCGAACTGTCGGGCCGGCCGCGCCGCGAGGTCTATGCCCGCGCCCTCGAGCTTGCGAAGACCATCGGGGACGGCGATGGCGAAGACTGACAGCGCCTCTCCCGAGCGCGTCGCGGCGTTCCGGACCGGCATCTCGGCGGAGAGCCGTGCCGCAGCCCTTCTGATCGCTAAGGGCTATCGCATCCTGGCACGACGCTTCCGCACCCCCTTTGGCGAGATCGACCTGGTGGTGCGCCGGCGCAATCTGCTGGCTTTCGTCGAAGTCAAGGCCCGCGCCAGCCTCGACGACGCCGCCTATGCGGTGACGCCGCGCCAGCAGCTGCGCATCATCAATGCCGCCCAGGCCTGGCTGATGGCGCATCCCGAACATGCCGAATTCGAGCTCAGATTCGACGCCGTGCTGATTGCGCCGAAGAGCCTGCCGCGCCATTTGTTAGCGGCATTCGATGCAAGCCCTTAACGTTATCCTCAGACCTCGCGGAACATGTCTATGAAATTGAAGATCGCCGTCCAGATGGATCCCATCGCGCGCATCAATATCCGCGGCGATTCGACCTTTGCGCTGCTGCTCGAGGCGCAAAAGCGCGGCCACGGCATTTCCTACTACACGCCCGACAAGCTGTCGCTGCGCGGCGAGGAGCTGGTGGCGCCGGTGCAGCCTCTCACCGTGCGCGACGAGGTCGGCAATCACTTCACGCTGGGCGAGCCGAAGCGCGAGGCGCTCAACGGCTTCGACGTCGTGCTGCTGCGTCAGGATCCGCCGTTCGACCTCGCCTACATCACCTCGACCCATTTCCTCGAGCGCATCCATCCGAAGACCTTGGTCGTCAACGACCCGGCCAGCGTGCGCAACGCGCCGGAAAAGCTGTTCGTGATGAATTTCCCGCAGCTGATGCCGCCGACCCTGATCTCGCGCGATCTCGACGAGATCAACGCATTCCGCGACCAGCATGGCGCCGTCGTCATGAAGCCGTTGCACGGCCATGGCGGCGCCGCCGTCTTCCGCGTGATGCCGCAGGACATGAACTTCGGCTCGCTGTTCGACATGTTCTCGGTCACGTTCAAGGAGCCCTGGGTGATCCAGCGCTTCCTCCCGAGGTGAAGCATGGCGACAAGCGCATCATCCTGGTCGATGGCGAGTTCGCCGGCGCCGTCAACCGCGTGCCGGCGGCGGACGATCTGCGCTCCAACATGGTCCGCGGCGGCGCAGCCGCGGCGACCGAGCTCTCGGATCGCGAGCGCGAAATCTGCGCCACGCTCGGACCGGCGCTGCGCGAACGCGGCCTGCTGTTCGTCGGCATCGACGTGATCGACGGCAACCTCACCGAGATCAACGTCACCTCGCCGACCGGCATCCGCGCAATCCAGCAACTCAATGGCCCGGACGTCGCGGCGATGATCTGGGATACCATCGAGAAGAAGCGCGCCGCCAGATAACCCTCCCTTGTGCGCCGCACAGCTGGCTGAAATTTAGCCAGCGTTCGATCGCGCATGCGTTCTCCTTATTCTTCTTGCCAGCTTGCGCGGGCGAGGGCAGCATCCGCCTGCCTGCGTCAGGTCAAGCGGCGGGTCAACGCGCGGGCAACAACGCAAAATATCATAAAAATTGTGGAGGAAGACGTTATGACGCTCAATGTCTCACGACGATCCTTGCTCGCGCTCGGTGCCGGTCTCGGCGCCAGCACCCTGCTCGGGGGCACCGCACAGGCACGCGCACCGAAGCTCGGCACGCAGACACCCTATTGGCACCGCTTCATGCTCGGCGAAGCCGAAGTGACCGTCGTATCCGACGGGCCGCTTCCGCTCGGCGATCCCTCCGGCACCTTCACCGGTGTGCCGAAGGAGGAGGTGAAGAAGATGCTCTCCGACAACTTCCTCTCGCCCGACAATGTCGTGCTCGAGCAGAATTCGCCGATCGTCAACACCGGCGACAAGCTGATCCTGTTCGACACCGGCATGGGCACGTCGCAACTGTTCGGCAAGACCACCGGGCGGCAGCAGAAGAGCATGAAGGAAGCCGGCATCAAGCCGGAGGACATCGACGCGGTCGTGCTGTCGCACGCGCATATCGATCATATCGGCGGCATTGTCGGCGCCGACGACAAGCCGCTGTTCCCGAATGCGCAATATTACATCGCCCAGAGCGATCTCGAGTTCTGGACCGACGAAGGCAAGATGGGCAGCCCGTTGAAGGATTTCATCGTGCATGCCCGCAAGAACCTGCTGCCGGTGCGCGACCGCATCGTGTTCTTCAAGGACGGCCAGGAATTCCTGCCCGGCGTGACGGCAATCGCAGCGCCCGGCCACACCGTGGGCCACACCATCTTCATGGTGAGCTCGGGTGGCAAATCCTTCGCGTTCCTCGGCGACCTCTCGCATCACGCGGTGCTGCTGCTGGAGCGGCCGCGGATGGAGTTCTCCTACGACACCGATCCGAAGCAGGCGGCGGCGTCGCGGGTCAAGCTGCTGGAGATGCTGGCCGCGAACAAGACGGCCGTGATGTCCTATCACTTCGCCTGGCCGGGCTACGGCCACGTCGCCAAGGTCGGCGAAGGCTTCCACTACTATCCAGAGCCGATGCAGATGAACCTGTGACGGACTGATTGCGAAGACGGACTGCCTCGGGAGCGGCCGCCGCCGCTCCCGAATGCATTTGCCGCCCGGTGTAACCTATTCCGCCGGCGCAAGGCGGCTCCCGGGGCGAGTGCGCATCGTCTCTCGCGCGCCAATCCGTGCACGACGTTTGCGCCACCAGATCACGACGCCCGTCACCGACAGCGCCGCGACCACCAATCCCATCAGCGAGATCAGGATGCGCCCGGGCAAGCCGGCGATCCGGCCGGAATGCAACGGAAACTGCATCTGCGCGAACACGTCGGCCGCTGTGCCGACCCATGGCAGCCTCTCGCCGAGCGGACGGCCGTCCTCGCTGTCGTAGTAAAGCTGCGCCGGCCCGACGCCCGCGGCGCCATGTTCGTCGCCCGGCTCGAAGAATGCGACCGCATAGACGCCATGCGCCGGACCATAATTGATCGAACCGATCGGTGTGGTCCAGCCGCGCGCCTTGCCGTCGGCCGCGGCGCGCGCGGCGATCTCCGCATAGGTGATCCTCGGCTCGATCGGATCGTCGAGATGACGATATGGTCGCTGCTCGTAGGGTGTCGGCGTGTAGTTGGACACGGTCTTCATCAACGGCGAGAACACCTCGAAATAGAGGTTCAGCGAGAATGCCGTGAATGCGATCACGAACAGCAACGCCCAGGTCCACAGGCTGAAGGCGCGGTGAATGTCGAAATTGATTCGATAGGCGCTGCCTGAGGTCTTGATCTTCCAGGCCGGTGCCCAGCGGGTCCAGAAGCTCTTGCCGCGCGGGCCTGATATCGCCGACGCCCGCTGCGCCCTTGCGCGCCGCCGCGACGGCAGGGTCAGGTAGAAGCCGACGAAACAATCGATCGTCCAGATCACGGCGATGACGCCGAGGAAGCGCATGCCCCAGCGATCGCTGCCCCAGAATTCGGGGATGTGCATCGTGTAATGCAGCTTGTAGAGGAACGAGACGAAGTTTTCGCGGGTCACCGGCCAGACCGCGCCCCAATAGCGGCGTCCGAGCTCGGCGCCGGTGTTGGGATCGAGGAAGACCTGGTTGTAGTCGAGCGCGTAACGCTTTCCGGTCGCCGGATCGATCCGCGGCAGCACGAAGAACCACAGCGATTCGCCCTTCTCTGCCGTCATGAACATGTGGACGACGCGGGCGCGGGGATCGCGCTGCTCGATCAGCCGGGCGAGCTCGACCGACGGAATCGCGGGTCCGGAGCTCGTCACCTCGAACAGCTTCCTGTTGAGCACGTCGTCGATCTCGTGGTCCCACGAGATGATCGCGCCGGTGATGCCCGAGAAGAACAGGAAGGCCGCGGTGACAAGACCCGCCCAGCGATGCAGTCGTCCGAAGATGGGTCTCATGGGGATTTCAGCAAGTTGTGGGGTGATCACCAGCGATAGGTCAGCTTCGCGATCGCCTTGCGGCCCTCCGCGTAGAAGCAGCTGGTGTTGCCGTAGCAGGCTGCCACGTAGCGCGTATCGGCGAGGTTGGTGACGTTGAGCGAGAGGCGATAATTGTCCCTGGTATAGGCGACGAGCGCATCGACGACCGTCGACGCCGGCACCTTGAAGGTGTTGGCGTCGTCACCGAACGTCGATCCGACATAGCGGACGCCGGCCCCGAACTGGACGCCGGCGAGCGGGCCGCCCTGAACGGTGTAATCGCCCCACAACGAGAAACGGTTGAGCGGCACCGTGGTCGGCGCCTTGCCGACATTGACGGGATCCTTGGTGACTTCAGCGTCGACATAGGCGTAGCCGCCGCGGATGTTGACGCCCTCGACCAGCGTCGCGGTGCCTTCGAGCTCGACGCCGCGCGACCTGACTTCGCCGGTCTGCTCGGCGAAATAGAACGGCGGGGCGTAGGTGACGACGTTGGACCGGGTCAGGTCGAAGGCGGCCAGCGTGATCAGTGCATTGATGCCGACCGGCTGGTACTTGACGCCGACTTCGTACTGCACGCCGGACTCCGGCTTCAGCAGATCGCCGGCGGCGTTGATGCTCAGCACCGGCAGGAATGATTCCGAATAGCTGAAATAGGGCGCGATGCCGTTGTCGAAATTGTACATGACAGCGGCGCGGCCGGTGAATGCCGAGGCGTCGGTCGAGGTCGAAGTTTTCGCGAGATTGTTGTCGAGGTCCGTGGTGACGAAATCCTGCCGCCCGCCGAGCAGGAACGACAGCCGGCCGAGCCTGATCTGGTCCTGCAGATAGAGGCCGGCCTGCGACTGCTTGATGCCGGTGTCGTCATACGGTCCGTTGTTGGTCCAGCTGTTGGTATAGACCGGCGCGAAGACGTTGAGCTTGCCGGTGCTGTAGCTCGAGGCCATGTCGCGGAACGAGGTGTTGCGGTAATCGACGCCGAACAGCGTCGTGTGGCTCAGCATGCCGGTGACGAACTTGCCCTGCAGCTGGTTGTCGACCGCGAAGGAATCGATCGTCGAACTGCCGCCGGCGCCGCCGCGCGACAGCAGGCCCGCAGCCTCGTCGGCGGCCGATGCATAGCCGGTGCCGTAGAAACTCTTCTGCTCGTTGTGCATCCACGAATAGCGCAGGTTCTGGCGGAACGTCAGCGCCTCGTTGAAGTCGTGCGACAGCATGTAGCCGACAGAGGATTGCTCGGTGTCGAACTGGTTGAAGCCGGGCTCGCCGACGAAGCGCGTGTTCGGAATGTAGCGGCCGTTGTTGGCCCAGACGGTGCCGGACGGCGGCAGGAATTGCAGGCCCAGCCGGGGCGTTCCTTCTGGTAGTTCGCGAGGAAGGTGATCGTGGTGTCCTCGTTCGGCTTCACGGTGACGGCGGGCGCGATGAAGACGCGATTGTCCTTGGTGTAGTCGACCTGAGTCTCACCATCGCGCGCGACGCCGGTCAGGCGCCACAGCACCGTTCCTTCCTTGTTGGCGCGGCCGCCGATATCGAACTCGCCCTGATAGCGGTTGAAGCTGCCGCCCGACAGCGACACTTCCCCGAACTCGCGCGCGGTCGGCAGCTTGCTGACATAGTCGAGGATGCCGCCGGTGCCGCTGCCGCCGAACATCGCCGAGGATGGCCCCTTCAGGACCTCGAGGCGCTCGGCCCCGTACGGATCGAGCCCGAGGAAGTGCACATAGTTGCTGCTCGGCAACCGCAGGCCGTCGAGGTAGAGGCCCGGCATCGTCATGTCGAAGCCGCGGATCTGCAGGCCGCCGAAGCGGGTGTCCGAGCCGCCATTCACGTCGCCGCTGACCCCTGCGGTGTAGCGCAATGCCGCGCCCACCGATTCCGCACCCTGGTTCCTGATCTGGTCCGTGGTGACGACCGAGATCGATTGCGGGATTTCGATCAGCGGCGTGTCGGTCTTGGTCGCCGTGCCCGAACGCGTGGCAACGAACCCGACCACCGGACCGCCGGCTCGCTCGCCGGCACCGGCACCGGATCGTGCCGCCGCTTGCGGCGTCGCCTGCTGGGATCGAGCCACGCGGTTGGCGCGGCTCGCGCGTGCGGTCACCGGACGACGAACCGGTTTTGCATTCGCAGTGATCGCGCGCTGCTGAGGCGCGTCCACGCTCACCGGCGGCAGTTCCGATTGCGCGTCGGCGCGTTCGGTCGTGACTCCTGCGGCAAGGACGGCGGCGGTACACAGACCGATCGTTCGCAGCGCTGGATGTTGACGGGTGGAATGCGAAGCAAGTCGATCGATCACGCGAAGGCGCCCCTGATATCAGCCTGGATGGATTTGTGATCCGGCTCTACAGCGCGGGGCTCGCGAGTACAGACCTCGGCAGTTGGAATAGATCGAGACTGCGCGCGCGATCAGTGTGCGAACACTGAAACAGCAAGGAAATCGACGACGCGCTGCGACAATAAGCGCGCGATGCTCGTCGTGCTGGAATGATTCTTGAAAATGATTCCTGCAGTTGTCGACGACGCGAGCTGTGTTCGATCGCGCGAGGTGCGCGTCATCGCGCGCGACGCCCGACGCCTCCGCGCCGGCCGGAAACGGATGCGCCGCGCGGTGAACTGGTACCGGGCGACCAGCCCTCGGCGCCGCGAATGTTCCTGTAATGTTCTTGCACTTGCCGCCCGGTTCCGCTACCTTCGATTGCGGAAGAATAGGGGCAGCATGGTCCAGCGCGTTTCCACCGTCGCATTCGAGGGGATCGAAGCCCGCGCGGTCGACGTGCAGGTGCAGGTCGCGCCGGGATTGCCGGCATTCGCGATCGTCGGCCTGCCCGACAAGGCGGTGTCGGAAGCCCGCGAACGCGTGCGTTCGGCGCTGATCGCCTCCGGCCTCGCGCTTCCCGCCCGCCGCATCACCGTCAACCTCGCACCCGCCGACCTGCCCAAGGAGGGGAGCCATTACGACCTGCCGATCGCGCTCGGCCTGATGGCGGCGATCGGCGCGATCCCGCCGGATGCGCTGAACGGCTTCACCGTGCTCGGCGAGCTCGGGCTCGACGGCTCGCTCGCGCCGGTGGCGGGCGTGCTGCCCGCGGCAATCGGCGCCAATTCGCGCGACGAGGGATTGATCTGCCCGGCCGCCTGCGGCTCGGAAGCCGCCTGGGCCAGTCCGGACATCCAGATCATCGCGGCACATTCGCTGATCCAGATCGCCAACCACTTCAAGGGCACGCAGGTGCTGTCGCGGCCGCAGCCGAAGGTGCACGAGCGCGAGGAAGCGCTGCTCGACCTGCGCGACATCAAGGGCCAAGAGAGCGCGAAACGCGCGCTCGAGATCGCCGCCGCCGGCGGCCATCATCTGCTGATGATGGGCTCGCCCGGCGCCGGCAAATCGATGCTGGCGGCGCGGCTGCCCTCGATCCTGCCGCCGCTGTCGCCGTCGGAGCTGCTCGAAGTCTCGATGATCGCCTCGGTTGCCGGCGAGATCCGCGACGGCGCCTTGACCGCGCGACGCCCGTTCCGCAGCCCGCATCATTCCGCCAGCATGGCGGCGCTGACCGGCGGCGGCGCGCGCGCCAAGCCGGGCGAGATCTCGCTGGCGCATCAGGGCGTGCTGTTCCTCGACGAATTGCCGGAGTTCGATCCGCGCGTGCTGGATTCGCTGCGTCAGCCGCTGGAGAACGGCGAGGTATCGGTGAGCCGGGCCAACCACCGCGTCACCTATCCGGCGCGCTTCATGCTGGTCGCGGCCATGAACCCGTGCCGTTGCGGCCATGCCTATGAGCCCGGCTATTCCTGCAAGCGCGGCCGGCTCGACCGCTGCACCGCCGACTACCAGATGCGGATCTCCGGCCCGCTGATGGATCGCATCGATCTCAGGATCGAGGTGCCCGCTGTCACCGCGGCTGATCTGATCCTGCCGCCGCCGGCGGAGGGATCGGCCGAGGTTGCCGCCCGCGTCGCGGGCGCGCGCGACATCCAGCTCGCGCGCTATGCGGCAGCCGGCATGCCGCATGTCCGCACCAATGCGGAAGCCCCGAGCTCGCTGCTCGAGACCATCGCGCAGCCCGACGCGCACGGGCAGAAGCTGCTGCGCGAGGCCGCCGACACCATGCACCTCACCGCGCGCGGCTATCACCGCGTGCTGCGGGTGGCGCGCACGCTTGCCGATCTCGACGGCGCCGAGACGATCGGCCGGCTGCATCTTGCCGAAGCGCTGTCCTATCGTGCATTGGCCGACGATCTGCGCCGCGCCGCCTGATCCGAACCGCAGCCATGACCCGGTTCGTGCCGCGATGCCCCGCGTCAACGCCGCGGTAACGAGTTTTGTTTACGCTCCGCAAACCATAAGCACCGCGATCGGCGGCAAGCTTGGGTCGAGCGAGTTGTGTCATGTTGCGTTTGAAGATTTTGACCTCGGTGGTCCCCCTTGCCGTGGCCGCGGTCCTTGCCCGCGCCGAATTCCTGCCGGGCCCGCGGCCCTGCATCGAGGTGGGCGGCGCCACGATGCAGATCGCATCGATCCCCTGGCTGGCGCAGCTTCACGTCAGCTTCACTGACGACCTCAGCCAGGCCACCGTCCGGGTCCAGATCGCCGACAGCGCCGACGCCGCCGACTTCACCGTGATCGACGACATCGACGACGCCGAGGCCGGCGCCTGCGAGAGCGGCGCGACGGCGCAGCTGATCGGGATTTCCGGCGATGCCTCGGCAACCGGCCCCGTCATCTATCTGACGCGTGATGCTGGCCCGTCCGACTACCGTGTCTTCGTGCAGTCGAAGACGTTCTCGGTGCTGGACGCCGCGGCCTTGATCGTCAGCGCCCGCGGCGGACACCGCCGACTTGAAGCCGCATCGCCCGCGCCTGACACGCGCGTCCCGAACCGGGTCATGGCGGAGTTAACCCCCCGCTAACCCTGTTCTGAGGGCAGCGCGAAATGGCCACCAATTTCAAGCACTTTGCAAGCTGGCCGACGCATCGTCAGCGCCAGATCAAGCTGTTTCAGGGTCACCATTGATGGGGCGTTTCTTCCGGATCAAGTTGCGCCTTCGCCGCTTCCTCCGGCGCCATTCCTGGCTCGCGACGATCGTGCGCTCGTTCACGATCTTCTCCGTCGCGTTCGGCAGCGCCTTCGGGTTCATTTCGGGCGCGCTCTCGCAACAGAGCGGCTACGATCCCAATGCATTCGCGATCGGGGTCAGCTTCCTGTTCGCGCTCGCCTGCCTTTGGATCGTGACGCTCGGCATCCGCCTGCGGCTGATGCGCAAGCGGCTGCGCACCATCGCCATGCACAATGAAGCGATGGCCGACCGCAACTGGGAACTGCAGGAGGCCGAGCAGCGCGCCTCTACCCTGTTCGAGGCGCAGGACGATTTGATCGTGCTGCGCGACCTCGACGGGCTCATCACCTATGCCAACGATGCCTATTGCGAGCTGGCGCAGAGGCCCCGCAGCGAATTGATCGGCAGCACCGCAACGCTGAAGGTGCTCGAACAAGGCGACACCGCGCTCGAATCCAACGGCACGCGGGTCTACGACCAGAAGATCGAGGGACCGCTCGGACCGCGCTGGATCGCCTGGCGTGAAGGCCTCGTGCGCAACGATGCCGGCGCGCCTGCAGAGATGCAGAGCGTCGGCCGCGACGTCACCGACCGCACCGAGAGCGAGCACGCGCTCGCCGAAGCGCGCGATCAGGCCGACGCCGCCAACCGCGCCAAGTCGCGCTTCCTTGCGATGGCGAGCCACGAGATCCGCACTCCGCTCAACGGAATCATCGGCATGAGTGGATTGCTGATGGATACGCAGCTGACGTTGGAGCAGATGACCTACGTCAAGGCGGTCAAGACATCGGGCGACGCGCTGCTCGCGCTGATCGAGGAGCTGCTCGACTATTCCAAGATCGAGGCCGGCAAGATCGATCTCGAACACCGCGCGTTCGCGCTGTCCGGCCTGATCGAGGACATCACCGAGCTGCTGGCGCCGCGCGCGCAGACCAAGGGCATCGAGATCGCCGCCTATGTCGACGAACGGCTACCGATGCAGGTGACCGGCGACGCCGCGCGGCTGCGTCAGGTGCTGCTCAATCTCGCCGGCAACGCCATCAAGTTCACCGCGACCGGTGGCGTGGCGCTGATCGTCGAGCCCGGCATCTGGCCGAACGAGATCAGCTTCCTGGTTCGCGACACCGGCATCGGCATCGCGCCGGAAGCGCAGCAGCGTATTTTCCGGGAGTTCGAGCAGGCCGACGACCGGATCGCGCGCAGCTATGGCGGCACCGGCCTCGGCCTCTCGATCAGCGATCGCATCGTCAAGCGGATGGGCGGCCGCATCACGCTTGCAAGCACGCCGGGCGCAGGCTCGACCTTCGAGGTGTCGATCCCGCTCGTCGCCTCCGATACCGGCGAGGTCAACGGCTTCGCCGCGCCCGACTTGACGGGACAGTCGATCATGCTGGTGGCGCCGCACAGCATCGAGGTCTCGCTGATCTCGCGGCGGTTGCAGCGCTGGGGCGCACAGACCTGCATCGTGTCGGATGCCAACGTCGCCGAGGCGCTGCTGCCGGAGCGGAGCTGGCATGCGGTGCTGATCGACCACACGCTCGGCACGCCGGCGATGGAGGCGTTTGCCGACGCCGCCCGCCTCCATGCAACCCATCGCATCGTAATGTTCACGCCGGCGACGCGGCAGGACCTTTCGGCTTCCGAGTCAGCCATGTTCACCGGTTACCTGGTGAAGCCATTGCGCGCGTCGTCGCTCGCCGCGCGCCTGACCGCATCGCCGGAAGTCGCTGCGCCGAGCCTTGCGATCGAGGCGGCCGCCGAGTTCCGCGCCCGCTGCGCTTGCATCCGCGCTGCCGGACAAGGGGTTCTCGATCCTGGTCGCCGAGGACAATGAGATCAACGCGCTGTTGATGCGCTCGCTGCTCACCCGGCTCGGCCACAACGTGGTCATCACCACCAATGGTGAGCAGGCGATGAAGTCCTGGCTGTCGGCGACCTCAGCCGGCACGCCCTATGATCTCGTGCTGATGGACATCCAGATGCCGCGCCTCAACGGCATCGAGACCACCAAGCAGATCCGCACCCATGAAGCGGCACAATCCGTCCGCCGGACCCCGATACTGGCACTGACGGCAAATACGCTGGTGGAAGACCGCTACGCCTGCTTCGAAGCCGGCATGGACGGTTTTCTGATCAAGCCGCTCGACCGCGAAAAGCTGGAAGAAGCGCTCGCGGGCCTCGCCGCCGCGCGGCACATTGCGGCGTAGCAGCCAAAACCTCAGTGTCGTCCCTGCGCAAGCAGGGACCCATAACCACCGAAGCCAGTTTTGCGCCCGCTGGGGCTACAGCGCTGCAATCACAGGTACCGGTGGCTATGGGTCCCCGCGTTCGCGCTAGTGCATGCACACATCTGATGCGACCGATTGACTCGGGTAGCAAGGCTGGGATTCCAGAATCGGCGATCCATGTGATTCCTATTGCGGCACTTCGGTTTGGGTGGAGGTGCCGGCATGTTGTCGCGGATTGACTGGACGTTGGGCCGGTTCGGGGATCGTCGCCTCGATAAAGGGGGGCGACGCTTGTCGGACGCATGGTTGCGGGCAAGGATGTGTGCCTGCGGCGGCTTTCCCGAGGGGATCGTGCGCTGGAAGTGCGGTTCAACCGCTTTCTGGGCCATGACAAGGTGACAACGGAGCGGATCATCGAAAGCTGGAGCGAAAGCACGGTTGCGGCGGTGAGAGGCCGCCATGTGCTGGCGATCCAGGACACCAGCGAGATCCACTTCAACACCACCGCACGACGCCGACGCGGGCTGGGAGAAATCGGCAAGGGCAATAATCACGGCGTGCTGCTGCACCCGCTGCTGGCGGTGGATGCGGACAATGGCACTTGTCTGGGACTTCTGAGCGGCGAGGTGTGGACGCGTGAGGGCCGCCGGACCGTCTCGCATGACAGCCGCGACCTGTCAGACAAGGAATCGCAGCGCTGGCTCACCACAGCCCTTGCGGCCAAGCCGCTGCTCGCGGGCGCCGCAATGGTGACCCTGCTTGGTGACCGCGAGAGCGATATTTTTGCTCTTTATGCCGGCGCGGCCGAGCAAAACCACCACGTGATCGCTCGCAGCATGCATGATCGCAAGTTGGCCGACGCGACGGGTCTGTACGTGGCCATCGATGCCATGGCGCCGGTGCAGCGGCGCACCGTCCAATTGCCCGCACGTGCGCAACGGCCTGCGCGTCAGGCGGACCTCGAACTTCGCTTCGGCGCGATCGAGCTTGCCCGACCTCAGAGCAAGTTCCTGCGAAACTTGCCGAAAAGCCTGCCGCTCGCCATCGTTGACGTCCGCGAGATCAATGCCGGTCCCGACGTCGAACCGCTGCATTGGCGTCTCATCACCTCACATAAGGTCGCCAATGCAGACGATGGTTGGCGCATCGTCGATTGGTATAAGCAGCGCTGGATCATCGAGCAGTTCTTCCGCGTCCTCAAGACACAGGGCTTCAAGCTCGAGGATAGCCAGATCGGCATCGCCGAGCGGCTTCTCAAATTGGTCACCATCGCTGCTAAAGCCGCGGTCATTACCATCCAGCTCCTGCAGGCGCGCAACGGTGGCCAGCAGGGCATCTCCACGACCTTTAACAGCGATGAGATCGCCACCTTGAGGGCCCTCAATCAGCAGCTCGAGGCCAGAACCAAAAAGCTGAAGAATCCACACCTGCCCGACACCCTCGCTTGGGCCGCATGGATCATCGGTCGCCTCGGCGGCTGGGACGGCTACCGGTCGTCCAAGCCGCCAGGCCCATCACCTTCAAAGCCGGCCTCGAATACTTCCATGCCGTCGCTGCAGGATGGAGCCTCAGAGATACGTGCATGCACTAGCGCGTTCGCGGGGACGCCAGCTGTGATGTGGCGTGTTCGCCGGAATGCGGTGCCGGCTACAGCCGGCGCAGCGCGACCGACTGCACCACGTGGTCGGCGCCCTTCTTCAGGATCAGCGTCGCGCGCGGGCGGGTCGGCAGGATGTTGTCCTCGAGATTGGCGAGGTTGGTGCGCTCCCAGATCGCGATCGCGGTCGCCGTTGCTTCCTCGTCCGACAGCGGCGCGTAGCGGTGGAAGTAGGACCTCGGATCGGTGAACGCGGTGTCGCGCAGCGCCAGGAAGCGCTTGATGTACCACTCCCGCAGCACGGCCTCGTCGGCGTCGATATAGACCGAGAAGTCGAAGAAGTCGGAGACGAACGGCACCGCCTTGCCGTCGCGCGGCAGCCGCCCGGTCTGCAGCACGTTGACGCCCTCGACGATCAGGATGTCCGGCTGGTCGATCTCGACCCATTTGTTCGGCACGATGTCGTAGGTCAGATGCGAATAGACCGGCGCGCGCACGCGGCGCCGTCCCGCCTTGATGTCGCTGAGGAACGACAGCAGCGTCGGCAGGTCGTAGCTTTCCGGAAAGCCCTTCTTCTGCATGATGCCCTGCCGCTCGAGCACCGCGTTCGGAAACAGGAAACCGTCGGTCGTGATCAGGTCGACCTTCGGCCGCGGCGACCAGCGCGCCAGCAGCGCCTGCAGCACGCGAGCCGTGGTCGACTTGCCGACCGCGACGGATCCGGCGACACCGACGATGTAGGGCATCTTGCGGTCGCGGATGTTGAGGAACTGGCGCTGCGAGTAATACAGCCGCTGCGTCGCATCGACATAGATCGAGAGCAGCCGCGACAGCGGCAGGTAGATGTCCTCGACCTCCTGCAAATCGAGGCGATCGTGCATCGAACGCAGGCGATCGAACTCGCCGGGCTCGAGCGTCATCGGCGTATCGTCACGCAGATGCGACCATTGCTGGCGCGTGAAGATGCGGTAGGGGTTGTACTGTTGATCTGGTGCCCGGATGTCCATGAGGCCGCCCCTCTCGATGCGCTCGATCATTTGCGCTAGTCGCGCTTCCGCGACGCCTTCTCTTCCAGTCCCGACATCGAGGTGCGCTTCTCCAGCGCGGCCTCGACATCCTCCAGCCTCACGCCGCGTGATTTCAACAGAACCAGCAGGTGAAACACGAGATCGGCACTTTCCGCGATGAGGTGATCGCGGTCATTCTCGACCGCGGCGATCACGGTCTCGACCGCTTCCTCGCCCAATTTCTTGGCGCAGTGCTCCGCGCCCTTGTCGAGCAGCTTGCGGGTGTAGGACGCCTCACCGCCCGTTGCAGCGCGGGCGTCGATGGTGGCGGCCAGATCGTGGACCGTGAAACGCGACATCAACTCAACTCAAGCATGCACGGCGGCACCGCACGGGTGCCACCCTTTAGGTGGGGACTTAGCATTTTTGTGACAAGGAGTTCCAGCTCTCCCCGTTTGAACGTGGTCTTCACGGAAAACCGGTTTCCACTTTTCCTGACCATGCTCACGCTAGGGATCGAGCCGCATCGGCAGGCCGGCGCGCACCATGTGATCCTTGGCCTGGCGGATGGTGAATTCCCCGAAGTGGAAGATCGACGCGGCCAGCACACCGGTGGCGTGACCCTCGCGGACGCCGTCGACCAGGTGGTCGAGATTGCCGACACCACCGGACGCGATGACCGGTACGGGGACACTGTCCGCGATCGCCCGGGTCAGCGGCAGGTCAAAGCCCTGCCTGGTACCGTCCCGGTCCATCGAGGTCAGCAGGATTTCGCCGGCGCCGAGCGCGACGACCTCCTGGGCGTATTCGATGGCGTCGATCCCGGTGGCATTCCGTCCACCATGGGTGAAGATCTCCCAGCGGTCCGAGCCGCCGGCGCGCTTGACCCGCTTGGCGTCGATCGCGACCACGATGCATTGCTCGCCGTATTTCTCGGCCGCTTCCTTGACGAATTCGCGCCGGCTGACGGCCGCCGAATTGATCGAGACCTTGTCGGCGCCGGAGCGCAGCAGGGTCTTGATATCGTCGACGGTGCGGACGCCGCCGCCCACGGTCAGCGGCATGAAGCAGGCCTCCGCGGTCCGCCGCACCACATCCAGCATGATGCCGCGGTTTTCGTGGGTGGCGGTGATGTCGAGGAAGGTGAGCTCGTCGGCGCCGGCGGCGTCATAGGCGATCGCGGCTTCGACCGGGTCGCCGGCGTCGCGCAGATCGACGAAGTTGACGCCCTTGACCACGCGCCCGTCCTTGACGTCGAGGCAGGGGATCACGCGAACCTTGAACATGACCTCCTCCTACGCGCCGCGGATCAGCTGAAGGGCGGCGGCCGGATCGAGCCGACCGTCATAGAGCGCACGGCCGACGATCGCGCCGGCCAGCTTCTTCGCACGCGGCTCCAGCAGCGCCTTGACGTCGTCGATCGAGGCAAAGCCGCCGGAGGCGATCACCGGAATCGAGATGCGGTCGGCAAGCGCGATGGTGGCGTCGAGGTTGAGGCCCTTGAGCAGGCCGTCGCGGGCGATGTCGGTGAAGATGATCGCGGCGACGCCGGCATCCTCGAAGCGCTGCGCGATCTCGAGCGCGGTCACATGCGAGGTCTCGGCCCAGCCTTCGACCGCGACCTTGCCGTCGCGCGCATCGAGGCCCACGGCGACGCGGCCGGGGAATGTCTTCGCCGCGCCCTTCACCAGCTCAGGATCGCGCACTGCCGCGGTGCCGATAATGACGCGCGTGATGCCCTTGTCGAGCCAGGCCTCGATGGTCTTGAGGTCGCGGATGCCGCCGCCGAGCTGCACCGGCATGGTGACGGCCTTCAGCATCGCCTCCACCGCATGCGCATTCATCGGCTTGCCGGCGAAGGCGCCGTCGAGATCGACGACGTGGAGATATTCGAAGCCCTGCGCGGCGAAGCTCGCCGCCTGCGCCGCCGGATCGAGATTGAACACGGTGGCGCGCGCCATGTCGCCCTGCTCCAGGCGCACACACTGGCCGTTCTTCAGATCAATCGCTGGAAAGAGAATCACGGCTTCCACTTCAAGAAATTGGCGATCAAAGCGAGGCCGAAGCGCTGGCTCTTCTCGGGGTGAAACTGGGTGCCGATCGCGGTGTCCTTGCCGACGATCGCGGTCACCGGCCCGCCATAGTCGGCGCGCGCGAGCACGTCCGCCTCATTGGCGGCGTTGAGGTGATAGGAGTGCACGAAATAGGCGTGACGTCCCTTCGGCCCGAGCGGCAGCCGCTCCAGCACCGGATGCTCGCGCACCATGTCGAGCGTATTCCAGCCCATATGCGGGACCTTCAGGCTCTCGTCGCGCGGCTCGATCTTCTCGACATCGCCGCCGATCCAGTTGAAGCCCTCGGTGATCACGTGCTCCTTGCCGCGCGTCGCCATCAGCTGCATGCCGACGCAGATGCCGAAGAACGGCCGCGCCTTGACCCGCACCGCCTCGGTGAGCGCTTCCAGCATGCCGTCGACCGCGTCGACGCCGCGGCGGCAATCGGCGAAGGCGCCGACACCGGGCAGCACGATGCGATCGGCGCGATACACCGCATCGGGATCGCGCGTCACCTTGATGGCTTGCGGATCCTCCATGCTGCGTGCGGCGCGCTCAAAGGCCTTGGCCGCCGAATGCAGATTGCCGGAGCCGTAATCGATGATTGCAACGGTCATCGCGATCCTCCTGGCTCTGGAAACAATCCGATGATGCCGCCCTGCGGCATCGACGGGGGTTTTGAGAATGACTGACCCGGAACGTCGCGGGTCGGGGGCGGTCCACCGCGGTCGACCGACCGCTGGTCGTTGACGGCGCCGCGATGCCGCGCGGTCCAGCGCGCGAAGAAACGGCGCTCGGCGGCCTCCACATCGTCACCCACGACGATGTCGATCTGGCGCCACCTGCGCCGCGACAGCGTCCAGCGCTGCAGGGTCGCGGCCTCGAGGCCGAGCAACACCATCAGCACCAGGTCGACGAAGAAGATCGCGCTACGGCCGACGCCAAGCTTGGCCAGCGCGTAATCGATCACGAACGTAAGAACGAACCAGCCGATCAGCGCCAGCCAGAGCCGATGCCAGGCCAGCCAGATCAAGCCCGCAACCGCGGCCCAGAAATGGAAGCCGTCGCGCACGAAGACGAACTTGTCGGTCGCCGCGAGATCGGCACCGTTGGCCACGGGGGCATGCACTGTATAGACCGGCATCGAACGCTCCGCCGAGGATGGACTCTGATTCAAAGCATGATCTTTCGGAAAACCGGCATCCACTCTTCCGGACCATGCTCCAGAGATCAGCCGCCGAGCTGACCCTTGGTCGAGGGCACTTCGCCCTGGGCACGCGGATCGATCGCAATTGCCGTCCGCAGCGCCCTCGCCAGACCCTTGAAACAGGATTCGGCGATATGATGGCTGTTCTCGCCATATAGGGTCTCGACGTGCAGAGTCACGCCGGCGTTCATCGCGAAGGCGTTGAACCACTCGCGCACCAGCTCGGTGTCGAACTCACCGATCTTGTCGCGCGGGAATTCGGCCTTGAACACCAGCACGGGGCGGCCGGAAATGTCGATCACGACGCGCGACAGCGTCTCGTCCATCGGCATGTGGATCGAGGCGTAGCGGGTGATGCCGGCCATGTTGCCGAGCGCCTGCTTCACGGCCTGCCCGAGCGCGATCCCGACGTCTTCGGTGGTGTGGTGGTAATCGACATGGAGATCGCCATCCGCCTTCACCGTGATGTCGATGCGCGAATGCCGGGCCAGGAGGTCGAGCATATGGTCGAAGAAGCCGATCCCGGTCGAAACCGTGGATACGCCTGCTCCGTCGAGGTTGACCGTCACCTCGATGTCGGTCTCCTTGGTCTTGCGCTTGATGGTTGCGGTGCGCATGAAAATTGAGCTTTCCCGTGCCGAAAACGCCGGTCTTTTAACAGGCTGATCTCACCTTCGCTACTGCGGGATGACCTCGAAACGCCCAACTTGGGGCCATGGTGACCGGAATTCGTTGCTAAATCCTCCGATTGTAACCCCCTGCCCGACGGCCTAAATCTGCCCGGAAGAGAGGTAACCTATGCAAGCATCCCCAAATGAGCTGCCGGTCTGGCATGGCACCACGATCTGCACGGTCCGCAAGGGCGGCAAGGTGGTGATCGGCGGCGACGGGCAAGTCTCGATCGGTCAGACCGTGATCAAGGCCAATGCCAGGAAGGTCCGCCGGATCGGCAAGGGCGACGTGATCGGCGGCTTTGCCGGCGCCACCGCCGACGCTTTCACCCTGTTCGAGCGGCTGGAAAGCAAGCTGGAGCAATATCCGGGGCAGCTGACCCGGGCGGCCGTCGAGCTCGCCAAGGACTGGCGGACCGACCGCTACCTGCGCCGGCTGGAGGCCATGATGATCGTGGCCGACAAGGACGTTTCCCTGGTGCTGACCGGCACCGGCGACGTGCTGGAGCCCGAATCCGGGGTCATGGCGATCGGTTCCGGCGGCAATTACGCCCTCGCCGCGGCCCGCGCGCTGGTCGATACCGACAAGGACGCCGAGACCATCGTCCGCCGCGCGCTGGATATCGCCGCCGATATCTGCGTCTACACCAACCGGAACGTGACGATCGAGACGATCGGCGGCTGAGCATGGCCAGCCCCTATCATTTCCGCCTGATGACGCCGGCCGACCTGCCGCAGATCAAGCAGTGGCTGGCATTGCCCCATGTCCGGGAATGGTGGGGCGATCCGGCCGAGCAATATGCGCTGGTCAGCGGCGACCTCGACGAGCCGGCCATGGACCAGTTCATCGTCGCAACCGACGGGTCCGATTTGGGCTACATCCAGTGCTACGACCTGACGGCGTGGAATTCCGGCTTCGGGGCCCAGCCGGAGGGCACGCGCGGGATCGACCTTTTCATCGGCGAGCCCAACATGATGGCAGGTGGCCACGGCTCGGCGCTGATCCGCGCCTTTGTCGACGACCGGCTGGCGCAGGGCGCGCCACGCATCGTCACCGATCCCGATCCGGCCAATGCGCGTGCGATCCGCGCCTATGAGAAGGCGGGTTTTCAAAAGATGGGTATGGTCGATACGCTGGACGGGCCGGCGCTGCTGATGGCCCGCGACGCATGACGATCGCGCACAAGCCCATCACCGGCGCTTCAGCGTGGCATTGGCTGGCGATCGCGGCAGCGCTGCTCGTGCTGCAGGCGGCGCTGCTTTATGCGATGGGCCGTCTGCCGATCTGCGCCTGCGGCTACGTCAAGCTCTGGCATGGCTCGGTTCAGAGCTCGGAGAACTCGCAGCACATCGCCGATTGGTACACGCTGTCGCATGTGCTGCATGGCCTGCTGTTCTACGGTCTGACCTTCCTCCTGTTGCCGCGCCTCGCCTGGCCCGGGCGGCTGATTGTCGCGATGATGATCGAAGGCAGCTGGGAGCTCGTCGAAAACTCCAACTGGATCATCGAGCGCTACCGCGCCGGCACGATCTCGCTGGACTATTACGGCGACACCATCGTCAATTCGGTGTCGGACACGCTTGCGATGGTCGTCGGCTTCCTGCTGGCGCGCAAGCTGCCGATCGCCGCGACCGTCGCGCTCGGCGTTTTGTTCGAAACCGTGCTGCTGCTTCACATTCGCGACAATCTGACACTGAACATCATCATGCTGATCCACCCGTTCGAGGCAATCAGGCAGTGGCAGGCCGGGCCGCCGATTCTTTAGGGGACGATGCCTTGGAGGACTGCCGCTTGCCGAGACCGCGATTCCAACCTAGCTAGAGCCAATGACTCACTTCTCTCCCCGTGAAATCGTTTCTGAACTCGACCGCTTCATCGTCGGCCAGACCGACGCCAAGCGCGCCGTCTCGATCGCGCTGCGCAACCGCTGGCGGCGGCTGCAGCTCGCCGGTTCCCTGCGCGAGGAGGTTCTGCCCAAGAACATCCTGATGATCGGGCCGACCGGCGTCGGCAAGACCGAGATCGCGCGGCGGCTGGCCAAGCTCGCCGGCGCGCCGTTCCTCAAGGTCGAGGCCACCAAGTTCACCGAGGTCGGCTATGTCGGCCGCGACGTCGAGCAGATCGTCCGCGACCTCGTCGAGGTCGCGATCGCGCAGACCCGCGAGCGCAAGCGCAAGGACGTTCAGGCCCGCGCCCAGCTTGCCGCCGAGGAACGCGTGCTGGACGCGCTGGTCGGCCCGGGATCGAGCCCGGCGACGCGCGAGTCGTTCCGCAAGAAGCTGCGCGCCGGCGAACTCAACGACAAGGAAATCGAGATCGAGACGCAGTCGGGCAGCAGCGGCATGCCGATGTTCGAGATCCCCGGCATGCCCGGCGCCCAGATGGGCGCGATCTCGCTCGGCGACATCTTCGGCAAGATGGGCGGACGCAGCAAGACCCGCCGCCTGACGGTGGAGGGCTCGCACGAAATCCTCGTCAACGAGGAATCCGAGAACTGCCTCGACACCGATCAGCTGGTGCAGGAGGCGATCAACGCGGTCGAGAACAACGGCATCGTGTTCCTCGACGAGATCGACAAGATCTGCGTGCGCGAGAACCGCGCCGGCGGCGACGTCTCCCGCGAGGGCGTGCAGCGCGACCTGCTGCCGCTGATCGAGGGCACCACGGTCTCGACCAAGCACGGCGCCGTCAAGACCGACCACATCCTGTTCATCGCCTCGGGTGCGTTCCATATCGCCAAGCCGTCGGACCTTTTGCCGGAGCTGCAGGGCCGCCTGCCGATCCGCGTCGAGCTGCAGGCACTGACCCGCGACGACATGCGCCGGATCCTGACCGAGCCGGAGGCGTCGCTGATCAAGCAATATGTCGCGCTGATGAAGACCGAAGGCGTCACGCTCGACATCACCGACAATGCCATCGACGCGCTGGCCGATGTCGCCGTGGCGGTGAATTCCACGGTCGAGAATATCGGCGCAAGGCGGCTACAGACCGTGATGGAGCGAGTGCTGGACGAGATCTCCTTCACCGCGCCCGATCGCCACGGTGAGACCATCCAGGTCGACGCCGACTACGTCACCAAGCATGTCGGCGACCTCGCCAAGAACACCGACCTGAGCCGATTTATTTTGTAGGCGGCCACCATAGTCGTCCCGGCGAAAGCCGGGACCCATAACCCCGACAGTCCGCGGTGACAAAGACTCGGCCCGACATTCCTTCTAGAACTACCCTCGGTGGTTATGGGTCCCAGGTCGCGCTTCGCTTGCCCGGGACGACAAGAGTGGGCGATCGATGAATCTGCGGGTGTGGCAAAACCCCTGGCGCCTGATGCTGGCCGTCAATGCGGCCGTGCTGGTCGGCGTGTTCCTGCACAAGATCGCGCTGCCGCCCTTCGTTCCCTACATCCATCTGCTGGTCGACTATCATTACGGCTTCACCAAGCGCGCGCTGGTCGGGGCGATCGTGTCGCTGTTCACCGACAAGGTGCCCGTATGGCTGGTGTTCGCGCTGGCCGGCGCGATCTGGCTGGTGACGCTGGGGCTGTTCATCAAACTGTTCCGCCGCACATTCGGCTTCAACGACGCGCATTGGCCGTTGTTCGTCTTCATCGCGGGCTCGCCGTTCTTCCTGAAGAACTTCATGCACACGCTCGGCCATTTCGACATCTATGGCTGTGCGCTGACGATCGTGCTGCTGCTGATCCCGGCGCGCTCAGTGGCGTATGTGCTGATTGCCGCGCTGTTCTCGATCCTGCTGATCCTGGTCCATCACATCTTCGTCTTGATGTACGTGCCGACCATCGCGGCGGTCGTGGTGCTGCGCTTTTATCTGGTGCAGGGCGTGACGCCGCGGAACGCCGTCTTCGGCCTTGCGGCGCTCGCAGGGGTCGGCATCCTGTTCCTGGTCGCGCAGTTCGCAGGCACGGTCGACGTGCCCTATGACGAATTCATCCGTCATCTGCAGAGCCGGATGGCCGATCCGTCACGCACCGACCTGCTTCAGTTCGGCTACATCTGGTACCAGCCGCTGTCGAAGGAGTTCGCCGACACCTGGGCGCGCATGCCCTCGAACATCCTGGGCGTTCCGGTGTTTGCGCTGCTGATCTGGCTGCACACGCCGCTATGGCGCCATTTCGCGCGGCTGATCGGCGCGCTCGCGAGCGATCTGCATCAGAGGATCGTGCTCGGCGCGCTTGTCATGATCAGTGCCGGCTATTTCGTGATGTTCGTGACCGTGTTCGACTATTCGCGCTGGATCTCGAACTGGGCGGTCTGCATGTTCCTGATGCTGCATGCCACAAGGATGCTGCCGGCGTCGAAGGACGTGCCGGCGATCCCGTCGGACGACCGCAAGACGACGATATCAGGCTGGATCGTAACGCTGATCCCGCGCGTCGGGATCGTCCGCCCGTTTTAGCTTTAGGCTCGCGCGCGCCGGACACGCACGTAAAGCGCGCCCTCGCCGCCATGGCCGATATGCGCTTCCTCGAAGCCGACAACCAGCGAGCGGAATTCCGGCAGGCTGAGCCATTCCGGGACCTGGCGGCGCAGCACGCCGCGTTCGGAATCGAGACCACCGACCTTGCCCTTGCCGGTGATGACGAGCACGAAAGTGAGCCCGTCGCTGTGCGCGCGCTGCAGGAAGGTGAACAGCACGCGATGCGCGCGCCTCTGCGTCATGCCGTGCAGATCGAGCCGCGCATCGATCTCCTGCCGGCCGCGCGAGAGCTTTGCACGCTCGCGGCGGCCGATCGGCGCCAGCGGCGGCACGTGCGGGCGTTGCGCCGGCGCAGCTTTGACCGCCGCCACCGGCTTGACCGAGATGGATTTGGCAATCGCGTGATGGGTACCCGGATCAGAGGCGACGGCGTGGGGCTTCGCGGCGACCGGCCGCTTGCGCAGTGGCTTGACCTGCTTTGCCACGCTCTCCCAGAGCGCACGCTCCTCTTCGCTCAGCGCGCGCTTGCGCCGCGACGGAGCGGACGGATCGGGGATCGGCGCGGGTCGTTTCATTGATCGCGGTAATGGCGATAGCGCCGGAAGCGCCGCTTCTCCGGTTGCGGAATATCGGGCCGGGCGACCGGCAATGGCACCGGTTCTGCCACAGGTGCGGCCTGCGCGACAGGGGTCGTTGCTGCCGGCGCTGCGGCCGCGGCATCCTTCGCGGCCGGGTTCCTGGCGGCGCTGGTGCCTGAATCTTTCGCCGCGCTCTTGGCGATGCCGGCGGTCGGCACATCCGCGGCCTTCGCCGCCGGCTTGTCCTTCGGCGGCTCGGTCTGCGGAAACAGCTTTGCGATCTTGGCCGAGGGCCGCTCATCCGGAACCGGCAGCTTGTGGCCGCGCGCGACGGGGTCGAGTTCCCTCGGCACCAGCATGACGAACTGCATGTCGTGCCGCAGCCGGCCCGAGACCTTTCCGGCTTCCGCACCGGCGCCGAAATAAAGATCGGCGCGCGCCGGGCCGACGATCGCAGAGCCAGTGTCCTGCGCGATCATCAGCCGGTGGAACGGCGTCTTCGACTGCTCGGATTCGATCGGCAGCTCGCCGGCGATGAAGAACGGCGTGCCGTAGACATGCAGCGCCTTGTCGACCGCGATCGAGCGGCCCGGCGTCAGCGGCACGCCCTGCGCGCCGACGGCCTCGTCCTTGTCGGACAGCGGCACCTCGCGGAAGAAGACGTAGGAACGGTTCTGCCGCCGCAGATCGTTGGCGCCGTCAGGGTTCTGCTCCATCCACTCCCTGATCTTCTGCATCGACATCTGATCCTTCGGGATGATGCCGCGGTCGATCAGGACGCGTCCGACCGGCGTATAGGGATAACCATTATGCGCATCGTAATTGATGCGGAGCGTGGTGCCGTCCTCGAGCTTGATCCGCGCCGAGCCCTGGATCTGCGCGAACAGGAGATCAGTCTGGCTCTTCAGCCAGCAGATCTCGAGCCCGCGGCCGGCGATCGCGCCGTCCTCGATCTGGCCGCGGTCGTAATAGGGCACGAGCTTGCGGCGGCCGATCTTGCGATACACCGCGCCGCCATTGGGCAGCCCGACCGAATTCTGCGTCTTGCCGCGCACGAACAGGTTGGACGGGCGGCGATAGACCGGCACGTTGTAGACGTCGGTCTGGGTCCGCGATCCATCGAGCACCGGCTCGTAGTAACCGGTGACGAAGCCGGCGTCCTCGCCGAGCCGCGAGATGCGCAACGGCACGAAATTCTGCTCGAAGAAGTCCTTCGCCTTGACGCCGTCGCTCAGCGCGAGTCCCTTGGCGATCCGGCAGGGATCGCGCAGCGAGCTCCCGAGCGCTTTCGAATTTGCAGGCGCACCCTGCTGGGCCGCGATCGGCTTGCAGCTGGTGCGAAACGCCTTGTAGGCCGCGAGATGATCGTCGGCGCTCCAGCCGGCGACGTTGGACCAGGCGAGCGGCTCGTACTGGCTGCCGCTGACCTGCAGCGGCATTTCCAGATTGGGATAGGGGATCGGGTGGCTATGCTCGTGTCGCGGCGGAGGGTGCCGGCTTGATCTGTAGCGCGCGGCAATCGCTGCGGTGGAGCACAGCACCGCGAGCACGCAGCACGCCACCGCGAGCCGCCCGTAGCTGAGATGCTTAGTGAGCGCTTCCAGTGCCAACCAGCTTCCAATTCGGATCGCGGGAAGTCGAGTTGCGGGCGAATGTCCAGATATCGGTGATGTCGGCGACCTTGTCCGGGCTGCCGTCGACGATGGTGCCGGCCTTGTCGCGCGTGACCGAGATCATCTGCGACACGAAGCGGACGGTGAGCTGAGTTCGAGCGGTCGCGCGTCTCCGCGCTGACGATCTCGGCCTTGTCGATCGAGACGAACCGCGTCTCGGTCTTCTGCTCGTGCTTCTCGCGATCCTTGATCGCGGCCTCGAAGCTTTCATAGACCTCGGCCGACAGCAGGTCGCGCAGCGCGCGGCGATCGCCATTGGCGAACGCCAGCACGATCATTTCATAGGCCGAGCGGGCACCTGAGAGGAAATGCCGCGGATCGAACGAGGAATCCTGGACGGCCACCGCGTCGAGACCCTGCGCCAGCGCCGTGCCGGGCTCGGCGATGCCCTTCCAGCGTTCCGTGGGCTCGACCGGCTCGGCGGGCGCCGCCGAGGCCGGCTGGTCGATTACCGATCCCGGGATCGGAACGACGTTGTTGTCCTGACCGCGCTGCACGACGTTGGGCGCGGCGCGATCATAAGGCGGCCGCTCGCTTCCCGTGCGCTGTCCGAGAACGCTGCGCAGGCGCAGGAAGATAAATACGGCCAGCGCCAGGAAGATGATGGTGTAAATATCCACGTCGAATTCGCTTTCTGGTCTCTGCCGGCAACGGGCCGGCCGTCAAAGCGTTCCCGGTCGGGAACAGCAGAGATCACATCACCGATAGAGTCCGAAGATGTAGGCACGAAACTATGCCCGGCCAATGGCGCTTTTTGGCACGGGTAGTGTAGCGCGTTTTGACCCCCGGGGGAAACCGTTCCTTTTCAGGAAATCGCGCATCTTCAATAATTTAGGAAGCTGTTAAGAGATTGGGCAGGCTCGCGCGCGCTGTCCTTTGCCGGGAGAATTTGCCGCCGGCCCGCCCTTTCGTCGTCCTTGTGGAGCGAGCCGGGCCTATGATAGCCACTCGCCCGGCATCGGCATTCTCAACACCTTAACGCGTGCCGTCGGACATTCTGTCCATCGAGCGCTGCTCCAGGAGACATTTTCATGACCAATGGCAACGGCGCCCCCGTCGAACAACCCGCTCCCCAGCTCAACGTCCTGGCGCAGTACACCAAGGACCTGTCGTTCGAGAACCCGAATGCGCCGGCCTCGCTTGGCCAGCAGCAACAGCAGCCGGCGATCAACATCCAGATCAACGTCTCCGCCAACAACCTGTCGGAGAACGAGTACGAGGTGATCCTCTCGATCGAGGGCAAGGCCGAGACCGCAGGCAAGGTGATGTTCAGCTTCGACCTCGCCTATGCCGGCGTCTTCCGGATCGTGAATGTGCCGAAGGAGAACCTGCATCCGCTGGTGATGATCGAGTGCCCGCGGTTGCTGTTCCCGTTCGCACGCGAGATCGTCGCGACCGCGGTCCGCGACGGCGGCTTCCCGCCCTTGTTGCTCGACCCCGTCGATTTCCTCGGTCTCTACCGCCAGAACATGGAGCGGCAGGCGGCCGCCCAGGCCGCTCCCGGCGTCAAGCCGAGCTGAGCTGAGTCGAGAGCACCGGAGCCTAATCCGTCATCCTGAGGAGGCCGCAACGCGGCCGTCTCGAAGGATCGACGGCCCGACTGTGGCCGCGCCTCCTTCGAGGCTCGCTCCGCTCGCACCTCAGGATGACGGGGATATAGAGCAACCTCTGATCAGGCCGCCGGTGCTGCAGCAGGCGCTGGCGGCGGCAGGTAATCGTTCCAGATCGGCTTGTCGCCGAGCGTGGCAATGAAGGCCCTGTGGGCCTCTCGATCGGCGTCACTGACCCGCGCGAGTAGCGGGGTCTCGCGCTGCCGCCGCGGCGTGTCACCACTATGGCCGCCCGCGCGCGCATCCGACGTTTCCGATGCCAGGATCAGCTGCGACTGCCGCGCGCCGATCAGGTCGATATAGACCTCGGCCAGCAGCTCGGCGTCGAGCAAGGCGCCGTGCTTGGTGCGGCGGGAATTGTCGATCTGATAACGCGAGCAGAGATCGTCGAGCCGGTTCGACACGCCGGGATGCTTGCGCCGTGCCAGCAGCAGCGTATCGACCAGCTGGTCCTTCGGGATCGCCTTCCGCTTGATGCGGTCGAGCTCGGCGTTGATGAAGCTGATGTCGAACGACGCGTTGTGGATCACCAGCGGCGTATCGCCGATGAAGGCCAGGAACTCGTCGACCACTTCAGTGAACAGCGGCTTGGAGGCCAGGAACTCGGTCGACAGCCCATGCACGGCGAACGCCTCCGCCGGCATGTCGCGCTCGGGATTAATGTAGACGTGGTAGGTCTGTCCCGTCGGCATGCGGTTGAAAATCTCGACGCAGCCGATCTCAACCAGCCGGTCGCCGCGCAGCGGATCGAGGCCAGTGGTTTCGGTATCGAGAACGATTTCGCGCATGACGTGAAGGAATCCGAAAAGGCGGGCGAATCAGGCGCGCCGCTTCGGCATCTTAACAACCTCGGCCAGAATGTCGCGGATACGCGCCCGCACCGGATCGAGTCCGTGCGAGGTATCCACTATGAAATCCGCGCGTTTGCGCTTCTCGGCGTCCGGCATCTGCTTGGCGATGATGGCGTCGAGCTTGGCGGCATCCATCGTGCCGCGGGCCAGCACCCGCTCGCGTTGCAGTTCCGGCGATGTGGTGACGACAACGACGGCATCGACACGCTTCTCGCCGCCGGTCTCGAACAGCAGCGGCACGTCGACAACGACGATCGGGCTACCTGCGGCTTCCGCATCGGCGAAGAATTTCTGGCGCGACGCGCCGAGCATCGGATGCACGATCTGCTCGAGCTGCTTCATCGCAGCAGGATCGTGCACCACGCGCGCCGACAGTTTCGCGCGATCGACCTTGCCGTCGGCGGTGGTGCCGGGAAAGGCGGCCTCGATTGCCGGCGCGGCTTCGCCTTCGTAGAGCTGATGCACGGCCGCATCGGCGTCATAGACCGGCACGCCGGCCTCCATGAACAGTTTGGCCGTGGTGGATTTCCCCATCCCGATCGAGCCGGTCAGTCCAACTATCAACATCGGTTCAGCATCTCTCCCGTCGCCACGCCTCACACCGCGAGCAGTTTCTCAGCACGCAGGAACGCAAGCAGCGACAATAGCGGCAGGCCGAGGATGGTGAAATGGTCACCTTCGATCCGCTCGAACAGATGCACGCCGAGGCCCTCGAGCTGGTAGGCGCCGACGCTGGTCGTCACCGCCTCCCCGGCATGGTCGAGATAGCTCTCGATCTCGCCGGCAGCGAGCCGTCGCATCGTCATGCGGGCCACGCTCACATCGCTGAACAGGACCTTTCCATCGCGTGCGACCGAGACGGCGGAATGCAGCTCATGGGTCCGTCCGGCGAGCAGGCCGAGCTGCTCGGCAG
This sequence comes from Bradyrhizobium sp. BR 1433, assembly GCF_051547665.1. NCBI lineage: Bacteria > Pseudomonadati > Pseudomonadota > Alphaproteobacteria > Hyphomicrobiales > Nitrobacteraceae > Bradyrhizobium > Bradyrhizobium sp. BR 1433. Next base: position 5,040,345 of record NZ_JBPUGG010000001.1, on the reverse strand, counting down.
CCTGCGTGCGGCCGGCGGGCTTGCTGAACATGCGCTGCCCCAGCGCCAGCGTCTGGTCGGCGCCGACGACATATTGACCAGGCCTCTGCCTGGACACGAACAGCGCCTTCTCGCGCGCCAGGAGCGATGCGATCTCGCCCGGGGCCGAAAGGCCGGAATTCTTCTGCACCGCGCGTTCGTCGATGTCGGCCGGCAGCGCCTCGAAATCGAGGCCGGCATTTTCAAGCAGCATCTTTCGCGCGCGGCTCTGCGACGCGAGGATCAGCTTCTGTGGGCCGCACCAGATGCTCATGACGTGAGAATCATTCCGACGGCCGCGCGCGCTGGCGGTCGTTGAAGAGTTTCATCACCGCGGCCGCGGTCTCCTCGATCGAACGCCGTGTGACGTCGAGCAGCGCCCAGTTGAATTTCGCGCTGAGGCGCCGGGCAAAAGCGACCTCGTCGGCTACCGACTGCTTGTCGATGTAGGTGTCATTGTCGCGGTCGCCCATCGTGAGCAGCCGGTTCTGCCGGACCTGGATCAGGCGTTCGGGCGTCGCATGCAGGCTGACCACCAGCGGCTTCTTCAGGGTCTCGAGCTGGTGCGGCAGCGGGATGCCCGGCACCAGCGGCACATTCGCCGTTCGGATGCCGCGGTTGGCGAGATAGATCGAGGTCGGTGTCTTCGAGGTGCGGGATACCCCGACCAGCACGACATCCGCCTCCTCGAGGCCTTCGACATGCTGACCATCGTCATGCATCATCGTGTAGTTCAGCGCATCGATGCGGCGGAAATATTCCGCGTTCAGCACGTGCTGCGCGCCGACGCGCCCGGTCGTCGCGGCACCCAGATACGCCTCGAACAACTGCATCACAGGCCCGATGATCGACAGGCTCGGAACGTTGATCTCCTTGCACTTGCCCTCGAGCCGGCCGACCAGATCCTTCTCCAGCAGCGTGAACAGGACGATGCCGGGCGATTCCTCGATCTCGTCGAGCACGCGATCGAGCTGCTTCTGGCTGCGCACCAGGGGATAGACATGCTCGACCGCGGTCACATTGGCGTATTGCGCGGCGACCGCGCGCGCCACGGTGATCAGCGTCTCGCCGGTCGAGTCCGACACCAGATGCAGGTGGAAATAATTGGAAGTCGTCGGCACCAGAGCCCCTGTCTATCCTGTGAATCCCTGTGGAGGTCGAGGAGAAGAATCCGGTTCGATGGCCAGGCCCCTGTATATCTCGCCCCCTTCTTCACAGCACGTCGCAAAAGGATAAGTCGACGTCATGGCGGAGATGATAGTGAAGCAGTGTGGATTTGTCTCTTCATAAGCTGGCCACAGAGGCGCGCAACCAATTGAGGCATGCGATAGATTCCAGATATCCGCCGCCGCCGACCAGAATGTTGAGGGATGTGAACAAGCGCGCAGCAACCGCTGGACCGCCTTGCATGAGTCAAATTCACTGCCATTAAGACTCAAACCTTAGATTCTAAAATTAATTAGGTTTAGGAGAGCCGTGTGTGCGGATATGTATCCGTCCCTCGCCGGCGAAGCCTTGCGCGCAGCGCTGAGCCCTCCCGAATTGTTCCCCGAAAGGCATCACTGCGATGTTCGACTGGATCAACGCCCTGCCGATCTATGCCTGGGTCAAGGCCCTGCACATCGTCGCCGTGATCTCGTGGATGGCCGGCATGCTCTATCTGCCGCGGCTGTTCGTCTATCATTGCGAGGCCGAGGTCGGCTCCAGGCAGTCGGAGACCTTCAAGGTCATGGAGCGGCGGCTTTTGAAGGGGATCATCAACCCCGCGATGATCGTGACCTGGCTGGCCGGGCTTTTCCTGGTCTGGGCCGGACACTGGTACCTATCCGGCTGGTTTCACGTCAAATTTGCGCTGGTGCTCGCCATGTCGGGTATCCACGGCTTTTTGTCCCGCTGCGTGAAGGATTTCGCCGCCGACCGGAATCAGCGAACCCAGAAATTCTATCGTATTATCAACGAGGTGCCGACAGTTCTGATGATCCTGATCGTGATCATGGTGGTGGTGAAGCCGTTCTAGACATCACGATGCTCAAGACGCATGCTTCAGTCCTTCTTGCGAAGGACGAATCGATTTTCTATATAGGATTTATCCCACCCCACGCAGGCGGATGTGGTCGCGTTCCGGTTCTTTTCGGACCGGCGCCGCATCAGGTTTGAAAGCCCAAACGGCACTTTCCTGGCTGAGACCTGCGGACCTTCCTTTGGCGTCCGCTTTTTCCAGAGCCACCTCGCACCCCTTCCCTACCTACTTCCTCACAGGACGACCCCAATGCGGGAAATCAAACTCCAGGACCTCAAATCGAAAACGCCGGCCGAGCTCGTCTCGTTTGCGGAAGAGAATGGGGTCGAGAATGCCAGCACCATGCGCAAGCAGGAGCTGATGTTCGCAATTCTCAAGCAGCTCGCGATCGCCGAGACCGACATTATCGGTGAGGGCGTTGTCGAGGTGCTGTCCGACGGCTTCGGCTTCCTTCGTTCGCCCGACGCGAACTACCTGCCCGGCCCCGACGACATCTACGTTTCGCCGTCGCAGATCCGCCGTTTCGGCCTGCGCACCGGCGACACGATCGAAGGCCATATCCGCAGCCCGAAGGAAGGCGAACGCTATTTCGCGCTGCTGAAGGTCAACACGCTCAATTTCGAAGATCCGGAAAAGTCGAAGCACAAGGTCAATTTCGACAACCTCACGCCGCTGTTTCCCAATCAGCGTTTCCGCATGGAGCTTGAGGACTCCACCAAGAAGGACCTTTCCGCCCGCGTGATCGATATCGTCGCGCCGATCGGCAAGGGCCAGCGCGCGCTGATCGTGGCGCCGCCGCGCACCGGCAAGACGGTGCTGATGCAGAACATCGCGCACTCCATCACCGCCAATCATCCCGACTGCTATCTGATCGTGCTTCTGATCGACGAGCGTCCGGAAGAAGTCACGGACATGCAGCGCTCGGTGAAGGGCGAGGTGGTGTCGTCGACCTTCGACGAGCCGGCGGTGCGTCACGTCCAGGTCGCCGAGATGGTGATCGAGAAGGCCAAGCGCCTCGTCGAGCACGGCCGCGACGTCGTGATCCTGCTCGATTCGATCACGCGCCTCGGCCGCGCCTACAACACCGTCGTGCCGTCATCCGGCAAGGTGCTGACCGGCGGTGTCGACGCCAACGCGCTGCAGCGGCCGAAGCGCTTCTTCGGTGCCGCGCGCAACATCGAGGAGGGCGGTTCGCTGACCATCATCGCGACCGCGCTGGTCGATACCGGCAGCCGCATGGACGAAGTCATTTTCGAAGAGTTCAAGGGCACCGGTAACTCCGAACTGATCCTCGACCGCAAGGTTTCGGACAAGCGGACATTCCCGGCGATCGATATCGCCCGTTCCGGCACCCGCAAGGAGGAGCTGATCACCGATCCGCAGGTGCTGAAGAAGATGTACGTCCTGCGCCGCATCCTCAATCCGATGGGCACCATGGACGCCATCGACTTCCTGCTCGACAAGCTCCGCAATACGAAGAGCAACTCGGAATTCTTCGATTCCATGAACACCTGAGGCCACGGCCGAAAAGAACAGGGCGCTCCGCACAAACGGGGCGCCTTTTTCATGCTGCGGATTTGCTGCGGCTAAGTGCAGCATAAAAGGAGCCGTTCTCCGCACTGGGTTTCCAGTTAACTATCTGATATTATTTATATTTCTATCATACTTGGTGATCTGGCTGACGACACCGCAGCAAAATTGCTGCGCGGCTGCTGCAGTGAAATCAGATCATGCTGCATCGCAGCATTTTGCGGTATGGAGTGCGAAATCGAAGCGGCATTGCCTTTGCCGATTTGCTGGAAGAAATAGGCGATGCATCCACGCGACCAGACTATTTTCGCGTTATCCTCGGGGCGGCCGCCGAGTGCGATCGCCATTGTCAGACTGTCTGGCCCAATGGCCGAGTCGGTCATTGCAGGACTGGCGGGCAAGACGCCGGTGCCGCGGCTGGCGACCCGCGCGCTGCTCCGCGATTCGAACCATCAACCGATCGATGACGCGGTCGTGCTGTGGTTTCCAGGCCCGGCCAGTGCCACCGGCGAAGACGTCGCCGAATTTCATGTCCATGGCGGACGCGCCGTCTTGGCGGCGATGTTTGATGCGATCGCGGCATTCGACAACGTGCGGCCGGCCGAGCCGGGCGAGTTCACCCGGCGGGCCTTCGAGAACGGCAAGCTCGACCTGACCGAGGCCGAGGGCCTGGACGACCTGATCCACGCCGACACCGACCGTCAAAGGCGCCAGGCGCTGCGCCAGTTGAAGGGGTTGCTCGGCGACCGCGCGCGCGACTGGCGCGAGCGGATCATCGCGGCGTCGGCGCTGATTGAGGCCGGCATCGATTTCTCAGATGAAGGCGATGTGCCGGCCGAGCTGATCGGGTCGGCGCTCGAGAAGATCCGCGCGCTGCATGATGAGATCAAGCAAGTCCTTGCAGGGCAGGGGCTTGGCGAGCGGTTGCGCGACGGCCTGGTGGTCGCGATCGCCGGTCCGCCGAATGTCGGCAAATCAACCCTGATCAATCAGCTCGCCAAGCGCGAGGTCGCGATCGTCTCGCCTCATGCCGGCACGACCCGCGATGTGATCGAGGTGCAGCTCGACCTCGACGGCTATCCGGTGACGGTCATCGACACCGCCGGCATTCGCGAGACCGACGACCCGGTGGAGCAGGAGGGCGTCCGCCGCGCCCGCGCCCGCGCCGCGGAGGCGGACCTCGTGCTGTGGCTGGCCGACAGCGGCGATGCAAAGGCGGGACATGGCGGAGCGACGCCGACCTGGCTGGTGCGGAACAAGATCGACCTGGTCAGGACCGCGGCGGGTGAGGGCGGCAGTTACCCCGAATTCAGGATCTCGGCTGCTCGTGGCGATGGGTTGTCAGAGCTGATCGCCGCGCTGGTCGGGTTCGCTCAGGACTATTTTGGAACCAGCGAAGGCGGCTTGATCAGTCGGACGCGGCAGCGCGGATTGTTGCAGGAGACCGTCGAATCCCTTCAGCGCAGCATCGACGTGGTCGGGCAGGGCGAAGAACTGGCGGCGGAGGAACTCCGGCGGGCCGCTTACTCACTCGGTCGTCTGCTCGGCCGGGTGGATGTTGAAGACATCCTGGATGTCATCTTCCGCGAGTTCTGCGTCGGGAAGTAGCGGGTGCCCCGTCTGTTTCACGTGAAACATGGTTTCGATCTGGTTAAGGAACCCTCATCCTGTTTCACGTGAAACAATTGCCGATCATACAGCCGCACTGTTTCACGTGAAACGGTCCCATCCGTCATTGCGGGCGAAGCGAAGCAGTCCATATTTGCCTCTCGGGCTTCGGTCTCGGAGCGGCGATCCCAACTTCGTTCTTCCGGCTTTCATGACTCCACGATAGAAGTCCGGGCATGACTTCCAGGGCAGACTCATTTGACGTCATCGTCATCGGCGGCGGCCATGCCGGCTGCGAGGCCGCGAGCGCTTCTGCCCGGATGGGCGCAAGGACCGCCTTGGTGACCCATCGTTTCGCGACGATCGGCGCGATGTCGTGCAATCCCGCCATCGGCGGGCTCGGCAAGGGCCATCTGGTCCGCGAAGTCGATGCACTCGACGGTCTGATGGGCCGGGTGGCCGACGCCGGCGGCATCCAGTTTCGCATGCTGAATCGTCGGAAAGGTCCAGCGGTTCGTGGCCCCGGGCGCAGGCCGACCGCAAGCTCTATGCGGCCGCGATGCAGGCCGCGATCACCGAGACCGCGAACCTCAACGTCATCGAAGGCGAGGCGTATGAATTGGTCGTCGTCGATGGTCGCGTGACCGGCATTTGCCTGGGCGATGGCCGCCGGCTATCGGCGGGGGCGGTTGTCATCACGACCGGGACCTTCCTGCGTGGTCTGATCCATCTCGGCGAGAAGAACTGGCCGGCGGGCCGGGTCGGCGAGGCGCCGGCCATGGGCCTGTCGGCTTCCTTTGAACGTGCAGGGTTTGTGCTCGGCCGGCTCAAGACCGGGACGCCGCCGCGCCTCGACGGCACCACGATCGACTGGTCCGCGGTCGAAATGCAGCCCGGAGACGAGCCTCCGGAGCCGTTTTCGGTCATGACTGACCGGATTACGACCCCGCAGATCCAGTGCGGCATCACCCGGACCACGCCGGCGACCCATGAGGTGATCCGCGCCAATGTGCATCGCTCGCCGATGTATTCCGGTCAGATCAAGAGCTCCGGACCGCGCTATTGCCCCTCGATCGAGGACAAGATCGTCCGCTTCGGCGACCGCGACGGCCATCAGATCTTCCTGGAGCCGGAAGGGCTCGACGACACCACGGTCTACCCGAACGGCATCTCGACCTCGCTGCCGGAAGAGGTCCAGCTTGCGATCCTCGCCAGCATCCCCGGCCTTGAACGGGTGACGATGGTCCGGCCGGGCTATGCGATCGAATACGACCACGTCGATCCGCGCGAGCTCGATCCGACGCTGCAGACCAAGCGTCTGCGCGGGCTTTTCTTGGCCGGCCAGATCAATGGCACTACGGGCTATGAGGAGGCGGCGGGGCAGGGCGTTGTCGCCGGGCTCAATGCCGCGCTCGCGGCCGGCGATGCCGATCCGATCGTGTTCGACCGCGCCGACGGCTATCTCGGGGTGATGATCGACGATCTCGTGACCCGCGGGATCACCGAGCCGTATCGCATGTTCACCTCGCGCGCCGAATATCGGCTGACCTTGCGTGCCGACAACGCCGACCAGCGCCTGACCGACAAGGGCATTGCACTCGGATGCGTCGGAACGGCGCGGGCCGAGCGCCATCGGACCAAGATGGCGGCGCTGGAGGCGGCCAAGCGGCTGGCGAAGTCGCTCGCGATCACACCGAATGAGGCCGCCAAGCACGGGCTTGCCCTCAATCGTGACGGCAATCGCCGCTCCGCCTTCGAGCTTCTGGCTTATCCGGAGATCGAATGGCCCGCGGTCCGGGCGATCTGGCCGGAGCTGTCGGCCATTGACCCTGCAATCGCGGTGCATCTCGAGATCGATGCCAAATACGATGTCTATCTGAAGCGCCAGACCGCCGATGTCGATGCTTTCCGGCGTGACGAGGGTCTGGTTCTGACCGACGTCGACTATACCGATGTCCCCGGTCTCTCGAACGAAGCGCGCGCCAAGTTGCAGAAGGCGCAGCCGCGGACGGTCGGCCAGGCCGGCCGGATCGACGGCATGACGCCGGCGGCCCTGGGTATTCTGGCGGCCTATCTCCGGCGGGAAGCGCGGCGGAAGACTGCGAAGGCATCCGCCTAGCGTTTCACGTGAAACGGCAGGCCCCGGTCATTGCGAGGAGCGGAAGCGACGAAGCAATCCATCGCTTTCCCAGGTGGCACTATGGATTGCTTCGCTTCGCTCGCAATGACGAGCCCGACCGGCATTCCAGGGAATGGCTTCAATTTCGCAATCCGTCGAACTCAGTGTCTCCGCCAAGGACAAGGCCGCGGCGCTCGCGCTGACGCCTGTTTCACGTGAAACAGAGGCGCGGCTCGACCGCTACATCGCCCTCCTCCTCACGTGGCAGGCCAAGACCAATCTCGTCGCGCCATCGACGCTGCCGACCCTCTGGACCCGCCACGTCTCCGATTCGCTGCAGCTCCTGAGTTTGATGCCGACGGCGAAGTCGTGGGTCGATCTCGGCAGCGGCGGCGGCTTCCCCGGTGTCGTCCTCGCCTGCGCGCTGGCCGAGACTCCGGGCTCGTCGATTCATTTGGTTGAGCGAATTGCCAAGAAGGCGGCATTCTTGCGCGAGGCGATACGGGTGACGGAGTCCCCGGGGGCGGTGCATCTGGCTGATATCGGGGATACTGTGGATAGATCCGGGGCCCATCGATTGCGTCACCGCGCGGGCGCTGGCTCCGTTACATCAACTCATCGGCTTTGCGGAGCCCTGGGTCAAAAAGGGCGCCAAGGCGCTGTTTTTGAAGGGTCAAGATGTAGAGGCCGAATTGACCGAGGCCACTAAATATTGGATTATTGAGCCAAAGCTACACTCCAGCCGGACCGGCGGACAGGGCTGGATCGTCGAACTCGGGTCAATCGAGCGGCGCTAGGGGACTCCGCGAGAGCAAATGGTATTTTGGTATGACTGTGATGGACGAGGTTTATCAAGAGGATAAGGCGTCCCAGCCGCCTGGCCATCCGCGCATCCTGTCGCTCGCCAACCAAAAGGGCGGCGTCGGCAAGACCACCACAGCGATCAATCTTGGGACCGCACTCGCTGCGATTGGCGAGCGCGTCCTGATCGTCGATCTCGATCCGCAGGGCAACGCCTCGACCGGCCTCGGCATCGATCGCCGCAACCGCAGCTGCTCGACCTACGACGTCCTGATCGGCGAAGCGCCGCTGCGCGATGCCGTGGTCGCGACCGCGGTGCCGCGGCTGCACATCGCGGCTTCCACCATGGACCTCTCCGGCCTCGAGCTCGAGCTCGGCACCACGCCGGGCCGCGCGTTCCGGCTGCGCGATGCGATCGCAGGATTGAACAACAATGTCTCGCCGGAAGCCGACTACACCTACGTGCTGATCGACTGCCCGCCCTCGCTCAATTTGCTCACGGTGAATGCGATGGCGGCGTCGGACGCGATCCTGGTGCCGCTGCAATGCGAGTTCTTTGCGCTCGAAGGTCTGTCGCAGTTGCTGCAGACCGTAGAGCAGGTGCGCTCGACGCTCAATCCGAACCTGTCGATCCACGGCATCGTGCTGACCATGTTCGACTCGCGCAACAACCTCTCCAACCAGGTCGTTGCCGACGTGCGCCAGTTCATGGGCGACAAGGTCTACGACACCATGATCCCGCGCAACGTGCGCATCTCCGAGGCGCCGTCCTACGGCAAGCCGGTTCTGGTCTACGACCTCAAATGCGCCGGCAGCGATGCGTATCTCAAGCTCGCCACCGAAGTGATCCAGCGCGAGCGCGAGCTGCGCACGCATTGATGTTGCGTAGGATGGGTAGAGCGAAGCGAAACCCATCACTCTCATTGCGAGCCGCGATGAGTTTCGCTTCGCTCTACCCATCCTACGTTTCTTTTGAAATTCAAGTCTGGAGTACTGCGTGTGAATCCAAGGGAGCTCGCAACAATGGCCGATGAAGCGCGTTCGCGACTGGGGCGCGGGCTGGCAAGCCTGATCGGAGATGTCGGCGGCGAGGCGGCCGCGCATGTCGAGCGGCCGCGCAACCAGCGCAAGGTGCCGATCGAATTCCTCAAGGCCAACCCGCGCAACCCGCGGCGCACCTTCGCCGACACCGAGCTCGGCGAGCTTGCCGATTCGATCAGGCAGCGCGGCGTGATCCAGCCGATCGTGGTGCGTGCGATCAAGGGCGCGCAGGACCGCTACGAGATCATCGCCGGCGAGCGCCGCTGGCGCGCCTCGCAACTCGCCGGCCTGCACGAAGTGCCGATCGTGCCGGTGGAGGTCTCTGATTCCGACGCGCTCGAGATCATGATCATCGAGAACGTCCAGCGCGAAGACCTCAATGCGATGGAAGAGGCGCAGGGCTATCACGCGCTCGCCGACGAGTTCAAACGCAGCCAGGAAGACATCGCCAAGATCGTCGGCAAGAGCCGCAGCCATGTCGCCAACATGATGCGGCTGACCAAGCTGCCGGCCGAGGTGCAGGCGCTGATCTCGAAAGGCGATCTCTCCGCCGGCCACGCCCGCGCGCTGATCGGCGTGCCGGATCCGCTCGCTGCAGCGAAGCGCATCGTCGCCGAGGGTCTCAACGTTCGCCAGGCCGAGGCGCTGGCGCATGAGGAGGGCGTGCCGGAGCGCAAGCCGCAGAAGGCGCGCAGCGGCAGCGCGGCCAAGGTCGACAAGGATGCCGACACGCTGGCGCTCGAGAAACGCGTCAGCGATGCGCTCGGCCTTACCGTCACCGTCAGCCATCGCGATCCCGGCGGCACCGTCCAGATCAGCTACCGCAACCTCGAGCAGCTCGACGAGGTGGTGCGGCGGCTCGAGGGCGGCTAGCCCGGCGACATCCATCTCCGTCATTGCGAGGAGCTCGCGACAAAATTGCAAAGCAATTTTGCGCTGAAGCGACGAAGCAATCCATCGTTCCGCATATGCCGATCCATGGATTGCTTCGCTTCGCTCGCAATGACGCCTTCCCAATATCGTGCGTCTCACCCCCGCCGTTTCGCATTCGCCGCGATCGAGAGCAGCGCGCGCTGCGCGATCACGGCGGCGAGCGCGGCCTGCTTGCGCATGTCGAGCGCCGCGGTCGCGAGCTGATCGATCACGATCACCAGCCGCGGCGGCGTGAAATTGCGCAGCGCGATCTCGACCGCAGGTTTGCGCGAGAAGTGCAGGCGCGGGAATCCGCCTTCCAGCACGGCTGACGCCGGCGTGCCGTCCGCGATCGCGAGCGCCGATTTGTGCAGCCATGCCGCCTGGCGCTGCGCGGCCGAGATGATCACGCCGGGATAGGTGCCGGCGACCATTGCCTTCGTGAACTCGCTCTCGACCAGCGCGGCGTTGCCGGCGAAGGCGCCGTCGACGATCGGATCGAGCTTCAACTCGGAGGCGTCGGACACCACGGTCATCACGTCCTCGAGCGTGATCTCGCCCTTGCCGTGCGCGAACAGCGCAAGCTTGCGCAGCTCGTTGCGCGAGGCCATGCGGTCGCCGCCGAGCAGCGACATCAGCACCGCGCGCGCATCCTGCGCGAGCCGCAGATTCGATACGCGCAGCTCGTCCTCGATCAGCTTGGTGAGGTCGCGCTCGGTGTCGGGATAGCAGCCGATCGCAACCGCATTCTTGGCGCGCTCGCAGATCTTGCGCAGCGGCGATTCCGGCCTGAGCTCGCCGGCCTCGATCACGATGCGGCAATCCCTGAGCGCGGTGGTCTCGGTCAGCGTCTCGACGCCACTCGAGAAGTTACGCGAGCCGGCGCGGACGCGGATGGCGCGGCGGCCGCCGAACAGCGGCACGGTCATGGCCTCGTCGACCAGCCGCGACGGCTCGGCGGCGAGTTCGTCGCCATCGAGTCGCACCAGCGAGAATGGATCGTTGGGATCGTCGACCGCGGAGGCCATCAGCGCGTCGGCGCGCTCGCGCACCAGCCCGAGGTCCGGGCCGTACAGCAGGATGATCGGACGGCCGGCGTCAGGCCGGACGAGGAAGCTGTCGATCTCTTTTCCGCGAAGCGCGACCAATGCGGCGATCAGGTTCCGGTGGAGAAGAAGGAGGCGAGCCGGGTCTGGATGTTGTCGGCGATCTCCTGCGCGGCGCGGTCCTCGGCGTCGCGGAAGGCGCGGGCGCGGGCGAAGCGCTGGTAGGAGCCGGGCATGTCGTAGGACACCCGCGAGAACGTGGTGCCGGTCATCACAGACTTGTTCGACGCAATCTCGATCAGGTTGAACTGGGCGTCGATGGCGTAGTTCTCGCTGGTCGGCAGCGCGGTGGCCGGATCGATCATCAGCGAGGAGCGGCTGGTGTTGAAGCGCAGCACCAGCCGATGCGTCGGCGGCATGCCGGTGGCGGTGCCGTAGAGCTTGAAGGCGAGGGCGTTGCGGACCTCGACGCCAACCCGCGCCTCGCGCGAGGCGTTCGGCTTGTCGACCGGCGGAACCTCGACGCCCATCAGCTTTTCGCGCAGCGCGGACGACTGGCCGTCGAGGGTACGCTCGGCATACATCGGCTGGAAGCATCCGGCCGTCAGCGCGGCCAAGGCAGCCACGGCCACGAGCCGGGCGGCGATCCTGATCCTAGCCGACAACATTGACGATCCTCATGGGCACCACGATCACCTTGCGGACGGGTTTGCCGCCCAAGGCGGCTTTTACCGCATCGAGCGCCAAAACGGCAGCCTCTATATCCGCATTTTGGGCCGCCCGTGGCACGGTAACATCACCTCGTTTTTTACCGTTGACCTGGACAACCAGGGTCACGCTGTCTTCGACCAGCAAATCGCGTTCGATTTGCGGCCAATCGGCCTCGGAAACCAGCCCGGTCTGGCCCAGAATCACCCAGCACTCCTCGGCCAGATGCGGCATCATCGGCGAAAACAGCTGCACCAGGATGGTCGCCGCCTCCTTGACCGCCCAAGAAACATCTGGAGCCAGGTCCGGCGCCGGCTTGTCGCCTTTCGCCAGCACCTCGGACAGCGCATTGGCGAACTCGCGGATATGGGCGAGACACACGTTGAAATGCAGCCGCTCGATCCCGGACGACACCTTGTCGAGCGCGCCATGGGCGGCCTTGCGCAGCGCCAGCGCCTCGGGCCCGAACGTCGCCGGCCGGGCCGTCGGCGCCGTCTTGTTATCAGCGATCTTGGCGATCTCGGCCGATTCGTTCACCAGCCGCCACAGCCGCTGCACGAAGCGCGAGGCGCCCTGCACGCGCTCGTCGCTCCAGATCACGTCGCGGTCCGGCGGCGAATCCGACAGCATGAACCAGCGGGCGACGTCGGCGCCGTAGCTCGCGATGATGTCGTCGGGGTCGACGGTGTTCTTCTTCGACTTCGACATCTTCTCGATCGGGCCGATCTCGACGTCCTCGCCGGTCGCCAGCAGCACCGCGCGGCGGCCATTGCCGGCAACCTCGATCTTCACCTCGGCCGGTGTGACCCAGCTGCCGTCGGCCTTCTGGTAGGTCTCGTGCACCACCATGCCCTGGGTGAACATGCCCGCGAACGGCTCGCTCATGTCGATGTGGCCGGTGGCCTTCATCGCGCGGGTGAAGAAGCGGCTGTAGAGCAGATGCAGGATCGCGTGCTCGACGCCGCCGATATACTGGTCGACCGGCATCATCCGGTTGGCGACCGCGGGCGTGGTCGGCGCCGTCTCGTTCCACGGGTCGGTGAAGCGCGCGAAGTACCACGACGAGTCCACGAAGGTGTCCATCGTGTCGGTCTCGCGCACCGCCTTGCCGCCACACTTCGGGCAGCTGACGTGCTTCCAGGTCGGATGATGGTCGAGCGCGTTGCCCGGCTTGTCGAAGCTGACATCCTCCGGCAGCGTCACCGGCAACTGGTCGTCGGGCACCGGCACCACGTCGCATTTCGGGCAGTGGATCACCGGGATCGGGCAGCCCCAATAGCGCTGGCGTGAAATGCCCCAGTCGCGCAGCCGGAAATTCACCTGCCGCTCGCCGACCGGCGCCAACCTTCCTTCCCCTGGCAGGGCGCGCAACTCAGCCTCGAGGCGCTTGGCGACCTCTTCCTTGGCCGCGTCGATCGTCATGCCGTCGAGGAAGCGCGAATTGATCATGCGGCCGTCGCCGTCATAGGCGACGTCGGTGATGACGAACGTCTTCGGGTCCTGGCCCTCGGGGCAGACCACCGGCACATTGCCGAGATTGTACTTGTTGACGAAGTCGAGGTCGCGCTGGTCGTGCGCCGGGCAGCCGAAGATCGCGCCGGTGCCGTATTCCATCAGCACGAAGTTCGCGACATAGACCGGCAGCTTCCAGTTCGGATCGAACGGATGCACGGCCTTGATGCCGGTGTCGAAACCCTGCTTCTCGGCGGTGTCGATGATCGACTGTGCGGTGCCGATCTTCTTGATGTCGGCGATGAACTCCGCGAGCTTCGGATTCTTCGCGGCGGCGGCTACCGCCAGCGGATGATCCGCGGAGATCGCCATGAACTTGGCGCCGAACAGCGTGTCGGGCCGGGTGGTGAAGATCTTCAGCTCGCTCTCGCCGGCAGGCGTCGTCGCCGCATCGAGCGCGAAGCGGATCAACAGGCCCTCGGAGCGGCCGATCCAGTTGCGCTGCATCAGCCGCACTTTGTCGGGCCAGCGGTCGAGACCATCCAGCGCTTCCAGGAGCTCCTGCGAGTACTTCGTGATCTTGAAGACCCACTGGCTCATCTCGCGCTGCTCGACGACGGCGCCTGAGCGCCAGCCACGGCCGTCGATCACCTGCTCGTTGGCGAGCACGGTCATGTCGACCGGATCCCAGTTCAGCTTGCGCTTCTCGCGCTCGGCGAGGCCGGCGCGCAGCATGTCCAAAAACATCTTCTGCTGATGCTTGTAGTAGCCGGGGTCGCAGGTCGCGAACTCGCGCGACCAGTCGAGCGACAGCCCGATCGACCGCAGCTGTTTCTTCATCGCGGCGATGTTGTCGTAGGTCCAGGCCTTCGGCGCCACCTTGCGCTCGATCGCGGCATTCTCCGCCGGCAGGCCGAACGCGTCCCAGCCCATCGGGTGCAGCACGTTGTAGCCCCTGGCGCGCATGAAGCGGGCCAGCACGTCGCCGAGCGTGTAGTTGCGGACATGGCCGATATGGATGCGCCCCGACGGATAGGGGAACATCTCGAGCACGTAGTATTTCGGCCGCGGATCGTCGTTCTTGGAGGCGAAGATCGCCTTTTCGTCCCACAGGCGCTGCCAGCGGGGCTCGGATTCACGGGCGTTATAGCGTTCGGCGGTCATGAAATCGCAGGGATTTTGGGTGGCTCTGGGTGATTTTCGGGCCCCGTCCGGGGACGGCGGACTAGGCCACAAAAGCGCCTGCGCGGTCAACGGCTTGGGGCCTCCAAACGTCCCATCCCCTCGCGCAGCCGCCCTGCCGCCGTCGCAGGGGCGCCGTCTGCAGCCTCCTCGTCGTCCTGGCGAAGGCCGGGACTCATAACCACAGGGCGTTGTCGAGGGAGAGGTCGTGGCCCCAGCTTCGCGCAATCCTAAACGGTGGGGTAATAGGTCCTGGCCTTCGCCAGGACGACGCTGAATATGCGGCGTCGCCGCTGGTCACGGTTCCGCGCTCATCGCGTCGCTCGACCACGCACGATCTCAACTCGCCAGCGCCATCCCGGCTTCGTCCAGCGTCTGCAGGAAGCCGTGCTCGATCACGGCGTTGCGGCCGCGGCGCTTGGCGGCGTAGAGGGCGGCATCCGCGGCTTCGATCAGGTCGCCGGGGCGCTGGGTCTCGTTCGGCTTGGTCGTCGCGACGCCGACGCTGACGGTGACGACGCAATGGCTCGAGGACGCGTGCGGCACGGCGAGGCCGAGCACGGCGGTGCGCACGGTCTCGCCGATCGCGAGCGCATGCGCGGCGTCGGTGTTCGGCAGCAGGAGGCAGAATTCCTCGCCGCCATAGCGGCCGGCAAAGCCCATGGTGTCGGCAGCGATCCCGGACAGCACTTCGCCGATTCGGGTCAGGCAGGCATCGCCTTCGGGATGGCCGTAGGTGTCGTTGTAGAGCTTGAAATGATCGACATCGATCATCATCAGCGACAGCTCGCATTCATATTGCTGCGCCCGCATCCATTCGAAGTCGAGCCGGCTCTGGAAGCCGCGGCGGTTGGCGAGGCCAGACAGCGCGTCGATCGAGGCCATCACGGTGAGACGATCGTTGGAGGCGACGAGCTCGCGCTCGCGCTGGCTGAGCTGCGCCGCCATGGCGTTGAAGGCGCGCGCCAGCGGCACGAATTCCGCCGGCAGCTTGTGCTTGGCGACGCGCGCCGACCAGTCGCCCTCGCCGAACCGTCGCGCCATGCCGGTCATCAGCTCGATCGGATGGATGACGAGCCGCTCGGCGCCGACCAGCGCACCCAACAAGACGAAAAGGCAGACAAAGCCGAGCTGCAGATAGGCGGTGCGGATCTCGCGATTGATCGCCGCGGTCACCTTGGCCTCGTCCATGCTCACGATCAGCCGGGATTGCGTGCCGGCGATGCGCGCGAAGCTCAGCGTGCGCTGTGCGCCGTCGGACGCGGTGAACGACACCGAGCCGGACGGCTCGTCATAGCTCAGCGCCTTCTCGGCGATCGCGGCCATCAGCGGGATGGTGTCGAGCGAGCGGCCGATCAGGCTCGCATGATCGGCGGGCGCGGCGATCACGACGCCGGTAGAGTCGACCAGCACGGCCGACATGCCGGGCTGGCCGCCGAGATTGGCCATGATCTGCGACAGCCAGTCGATATTGATTCCGGCGACCACCACGGCATCCTGCTCCGGATTGATCGCGGCGACCGGATAGGCGGCCATCATCATCGGGCGGCCATTGGTCCTGCCGCGCAGATAGTCGCTGAACACGAAGCCGCGGTTGTCCTGCGCCTTCTTGAAATATTCGCGGTCGCCGACATTGAGGCCGACCTGGACGTTGAGGGTCGAGCACTGCACCAGCCCGTCCCTGGAGACGAACATGATGCTGCGGATCCAGGGCAGCACCGTCGGCAGGCTGGCGCGCAGCACCTCGCAGCTCTGCGCGATGCCGCCGGAGGCGCGGATGTAGGCTGCAGATTTCAGCATGGTCTCGACCGAGGAGACCACCTCGCGCTGGGTCTCGGCGGCATGCGCGGTGAGGCTGGCATAGCCGGCCGCGGCCTGCGCGACCTGCTTGCTGCGGGAATCCTCCAGGGTGCGGACGCGGTCCAGCATCAGGGGTGCGACCAGCATCAGCGCAAGCAAGGCCAGCCGGGCACGAATTCCCAGAACCTTCTTGAGCCTGACCCGGTTGCGGTTGAAAGTGACGCCCGACATTCTATTCCCTTGCCCATGCGCAAGTTAGAATGCAGGGCTTCAAAAAGCCTTTCCCGAATTTGGTAAAATTCGAGCCAACCCCCCGCACCTGTCAGAGAACGGCACAAGCATGACGCAAAGCCCGACCACGCCGTTACCGGCCGATTCACCACATGGTCTCGCCGCCGTCGAACGCGAGATCGCCCATGCCTGCAAGGAAGCGCGGCGCGACCGCGCGTCGGTGACCTTGATCGCGGTGTCGAAGACGTTCGCGGCCGACGCAATTTTGCCGATTATCGGCGCCGGACAGCGCGTATTTGGCGAAAATCGCGTGCAGGAGGCCAAAGGCAAGTGGCCGGCGCTAACCCAGGCTCATCCGGGATTGCAGCTGCATCTGATCGGGCCGTTGCAGTCGAACAAGGCCAAGGAGGCGGTCGCGCTGTTCGATGCGATCCACTCGGTCGACCGCACGAGCATTTGCGAAGCGTTAGCCAAGGAAATCAAAAATCAAGGCAAGCACCCGGAACTGTTCGTCCAGATCAATACCGGTGAGGAGCCGCAGAAGGCCGGCGTCGCGCCGCAGGACGCGGATACCTTCATCGCGGCATGCCGTGACACCTACGGCCTGCAGATATCAGGACTGATGTGCATCCCGCCGGTCGACCAGGCGCCGGCGCCGCATTTCGCGCTCTGCGCCAAGATCGCCGCAC
Organism: Bradyrhizobium sp. BR 1433; assembly: GCF_051547665.1. Classification (NCBI taxonomy): domain Bacteria; kingdom Pseudomonadati; phylum Pseudomonadota; class Alphaproteobacteria; order Hyphomicrobiales; family Nitrobacteraceae; genus Bradyrhizobium; species Bradyrhizobium sp. BR 1433. The sequence continues at coordinate 5,023,188 of NZ_JBPUGG010000001.1, read as the reverse complement.
GCAACGGGCTGACGAATCTCTCGATGGGTATGAGCGCGGACTTTGCCGTCGCGATCCAGATGGGGGCCACCCATGTGCGGGTGGGCTCGGCGATCTTCGGGACGCGGACGGTACCGCATAACTCAGTGTCGTCCTGGCGAAAGCCAGGACCCAACTTCGTGGCCATTGCAAGGGACACGCGGCCAGATCGGCGGACAACAATTCACTTCGGTGGTTATGGGTCCCTGCTTTCGCAGGGACGACAGCGGTGTGTGTGGCGCGTGCGCGGCCTACACGAACCGCACCGACACTTTTCCGATCGCGCCAAAATCGGCGGCGAATTTATCGCCGGCGGTGATCGGCAGCGGGGGATGGCAGGTGCCTGTGGTGACGACTTCCTCTGCCCGCAAGGTCAGCCCGAGCGCGCGCAGCTCGTTGGCGCACCAGGCGAGCGCTGCGCGGGGATCGCCGAGCACGTTCTTGCCATGGCCGATATAGCGCTCGCCGCGCAACGTGATGACCGGGCGGTCCTCGACCAGATCGATCGCGCGCCAGTCCGCTGTCGTTGCGGGTCCGAGCACGAACAGATGCGCGCAGGCGTTGTCGGCAATCAGCTGCGCTTCGCCGGCGGAGGCGAAATCGGCGAAACGCGAATCCGGAATCTCGATCGCCGGATGCAGCGTGCCGACGGCCTCCAACACCTCCTGCACGCTGTAAGGCGTCGTGCGCGGCGCGAGATCGCGCGCCATGCGGAAGGCGTATTCCGGCTCGCCGACGCGCATCTCGTTGCCCTGCATCGACGCGGTGCCGCCATCCGGTATCACCGTCTCGGCAAGGATACGCCCGGCGAGCGGTCCGGGGACATTGATGTGCTTCTGGCCGGCCGCGCTGGTCGCCGCGATCTTCCAGCCGAACAGTTTTTCGCGCGACGTTTTCTCCAGCGCAGCTTGCACCGCATAGCCCTCGACACGGTCGCGCGGCCGCATGGTGCCATCGAGTGCGCCGAGCTTTGTTCCCGCGCGCCAGTGCTCGCTCAGGACGTTCGAGGCAGCGGCGATCTGGTTGTTGTCGAGCATGCTGTTCGCTCCCGCGGGAATTATTCTTGGTTGCGCGCGATCTCAGCATAAACGCGTCGCGCTTGTCGCGTGGGAAAACCGATGCCCAGCTATTCCAGCAAGCTACTCTATGATGATCCTTGTCTTTGGACTCATCCGCCGCAACAACCGCAGCATCGAGGTCTTCGTCATCGAGACGCAGCCCGCGGTCGGCGAAAAGTTCGGCCGCGCCAGATGCAGGAATACGGCGCTGCCGCGGCCGGCGACGCGCGGTGCGGCGTTGTGATCGATCTCGATAATGAAATCGTAGAGATGGTCCTCGCGAGTCAGGCGGTCGCCGCCCTGCGCCCGATCGAGCCGGATCGGCTGGTTGTAGTGACGGTCGGCGGGGTCCTCGCACCAGGCGTCCTCGCGGCGGATCGGCCGGGTCGGCAGGAAAGTCGCCGGACGCTGGTGCCGGTCGGCGCGCCACCAGAGCTGGCGCGGATGGAAGACGCCGCGCGGCGTGCCGCCGTCGCCCTCGCGCTTGTTGGCGAGGATTCCGCCGCGTCCGAGCGCCACCGGCACGGTCCAGCCGTCAGCCGACAGCCAGCCCCGGCGCGGGTCGCCGGCGGCTGCTCGGACCTCGATGATGGAGAGCGGGCGATCACGTTTGGCTGTCATATAAGTGATTGAAATAGCTGACCTTCCCTTAAGAATCGTTCCAAACTGAGCTTGCCTTGGAGGTTCAGAACATCCTATCTCCCGGCATTACAGGACATTCACGTCCTGCCCCGCCGGATTTGAGGTAGACTGCGTTGCCTTGTGAATCGGTAACAATCGCCTACCTGAACACATATCTAGCCGATGTTACGGCCATAAGCGTCCTCTGCTTCTGACCGCCCGCCCCCGAAGGATTGTACCTATGGCCAATGCCCGCAAGATCTTGATCGTGGATGACGATACCGATCTGCGCGATACGCTGGTCGAGCAGCTGTCGCTGCACGAGGAATTCGAAGCCTCCGCAGTCGACACCGGCGCCAAGGGCGCCACTGCCGCCAAAGCCAATTCCCCCGATCTGGTCCTGATGGACGTCGGCCTGCCCGACACCGACGGCCGCGAAGTGGTCCGCTCGCTCCGCAAGGGCGGCTTCAAGGCTCCGATCATCATGCTGACCGGCCACGACACCGATTCCGATACGATCCTGGGGCTCGAATCCGGCGCCAACGACTATGTGGCGAAGCCATTTCGCTTCGCGGTGCTGCTGGCCCGGATCCGGGCGCAGCTCCGCCAGCACGAGGCCAGCGAGGACGCGGTGTTCTCGGTCGGTCCGTACTCGTTCCGGCCCGGCTCGAAGATGCTGACCGGCGCCAATGCCAGGAAGGTGCGGCTGACCGAGAAGGAAACCGCGATCCTCCGCTTCCTCTACCGCGCCGGCCAGATGCCGGTGTCGCGCGAGACGCTGCTCCAGGAAGTTTGGGGCTACAATTCCGGTGTCACCACCCACACGCTGGAAACCCACATCTACCGCCTCCGCCAGAAGATCGAGAAGGACGCCGCCAACCCGGAAATCCTGGTGACGGAAGCCGGTGGCTACAAGCTGGTGCCGTGATACGCTTTGCGCTCAACGATTCGTGAAATCGAGGCGCACCGCGGTTACCGGACCTGAATGTCGATCGATGATGACGTAGCCCTGCTCGAGCGGGTCCCGACAATGCGTCTGTTGGGCGAAAGCTCCTTGCGCATGCTGGCGATCGGCTCCGAGCAACGTGATTTCAACGCAGGCGACGTGCTGTTCAAGGCCGGCGACGCCGCGGACGCCGGCTATGTCGTGCAGCGCGGCACCTTCCGCGTCGAGGAAGGCGGCGCCGAGATCATCGCCGGTCCCGGCGCGCTGATCGGCGAGCTCGCATTGATCGTCGCGATGAAGCGGCCATCGACCGCCACCGCGCTGGAGCGCGGCTCCGTGATCCGCGTCGCGCGCAGCCTGTTCCAGCGCGTGCTGGAAAGCGATCCCGCCGCGGCCCGCCGGCTGCGCGACGAGCTCGCGCTGCGCACCAGCCAGCTCGCGAGCGATATCCTGATGGCGGGCGGGAAGTTGAGCACGTGATCATTTCGCGCGTCATTCCGCAAGGTCATTGAACCGTCACCCTGAGGTGCGAGCCTTGCGGCGCAATTGCGCCGCTGGGCGAGCCTCGAAGGGTCGACGGCCACCAGCCGGGCCGTGCACCCTTCGAGACGCGCGTTCCGCGCTCCTCAGGATGACGGGTCGAGGGTCGGCGGCGCCCTTTAAACCTCCATCACCGCCGTCACCGGCACGTGGTCCGACGGGCGCTCCCAGCTGCGGGCGTCGCGGGTGATCTTGAAATCGCTGACCTGATCCTTCAGCGCGCGCGAGACCCAGATGTGATCGAGCCGTCGGCCGCGATCGCCGACGGTCCAGTCCGCCGCGCGGTAGCTCCACCAGGTGTAGACCTTTTCCGACATCGGGATCCGCTCGCGCGCGATGTCGAACCATTCGCCATGCGCCTGCGCGGCGAGCAGCTTCTCGGTCTCGACCGGCGTGTGCGAAACCACCTTGAGCAGCTGCTTGTGCGACCACACGTCGTTCTCATGCGGCGCGACGTTGAGGTCGCCGACCAGGATGTGGCGGTCGTCGCCGCGCGGATGCAGCGGCTCGCAGGCCTTCATCTCGTCGAGGAATTGCAGCTTGTGCTCGAATTTCGGATTGAGCGCGGGATCAGGAATGTCGCCGCCGGCCGGCACGTAGAAATTATGCAGCACCAGCGGCTTTGACAGCTGCGCCTTCTCGCCGAAGGACACCGAGATGTGTCGTGAATCGATCTTGTCGCAGAACGTCCTGATGTCGGTCGTCTCGAACGGCAGGCGCGAGACGATGGCGACGCCGTGATAGCCCTTCTGTCCGTTCAGCGCGACGTGCTCATAGCCGAGCCGCTTGAAGCGCTTGAGCGGAAACGCATCGTCGATGCATTTGGTCTCTTGCAGGCACAGCACATCCGGCCGCGCGCTCTTGATGAACTTGGCGACGGTGTCGATGCGCAGGCGCACCGAGTTGATATTCCAGGTGGTGACGGAGAACCGCATGAGAGGTGCGTCTTAGCACGGTTCTCGGTGCGGATTTCAATTGTCCACAGGGAGGCTCCCACCTCGCCCCGCTTGCGGGGAGAGGTGGATCGCATGGAGCGAAGCGCAATGTGATCCGGGTGAGGGGGACTCACCGCGTACTCGCGTCTTTCGGATTCCTGGAGGCAGCCCCTCACCCCAACCCTCTAAGAGCGAGCTTCGCTCGTCTCGGCCCCGCAAGAGCGGGGCGAGGGAGAAGGAAAGGCGGTCAGCCCGGCGAGGTGCCGGGATAGGTCGTGAAGTCGATCTTGAACAGCTGCGGATCGGGCTTCTGCGTCGCGTCGAGATTGTAGACCGCAACTGTCGTGTCGTAGCCCTGCGGGTCGGTGACGGTCCACTGCTTGAGCTTGCCGTCCTTGGCGCCGATCATCAGCAGGAAGCGGCTGGTGCCGACCAGCGCCTGCTTCTCCTCGATCGTGATGCTGACGAACACGTCGTCGGCGGTGACGCTGATGACGTTGGTGTCCTTCATCAGGTCGATGCGGTCCGACAGCAGATAGCGCAGCGGGGTCTGCGACAGCGGATAGACGTCCTGGGTGGCGAGCCTGCGGTCGCGCACCGCGACCGAGGAGCCGTCCGCGATCACCTCGATCGGGCTCGGATCGTCATATTCGAAGCGCAGCTTGCCGGGTTTCTGGATGTAGAAATCGCCCTTGGTCTTGGTGCCGTCGGGGCCGACCTGGACGAAATTTCCGACCAACGTTTGCAGCGACGAGAGATAGGCCGAGACCTTGGCGGCCTGCGCCTTCTGGTTGGCGTCGAAGGTCTGGAAGATGTTGGCGGGCACGTTGCGGCGCGGATCGGGAATCACCGGGTTCGGCGGTGCCTGGGTGGCGCCGGTCGTGGTCGGGCCCTTGTCCGCATTGGTCTGCGCGCCGGCGTCCTTCTTTGGCGCAGCCTTGGATCCGGCGTTGGGCGCGGGCTTCGGGGGCGGCGCGTTCTGCGCAGTCGCCGCGCCGGCGATCGCGGCGGTGACGAGAAGAGCGAGCGCAGTGCGCGTGCCGCGGTCAATGAGGTGTTTTGCCATCAGATATGTCAGGTCTCTGTTCGACGCTCGTCCCGCTGCGCCGGATTTTATCCCGCCTCTTCCGAGGGAGATATGGTTTTTCCGTGATGATCGCCCCCGATCAGAACTGGCCTTCTTCCTCCCCGACCAGGATTTCGCGCTTTCCGGCGTGATTCGCCGGACCGACGATGCCCTCAAGTTCCATCCGCTCCATCAGCGAGGCCGCGCGGTTATAGCCGATCTGCAGCCGGCGCTGAATGTAGGAGGTCGACGCCTTGCGGTCGCGCTTGACGATCGCAACCGCCTGCGTGAACAGATCGCCGCCGCCGTCGCCGCCCATGCCGGTGGCATCGAACACGGCGCCGTCCTCGTCGGTCGGCTCTTCCGCGGTGACGGCTTCGAGATATTCCGGCGCGCCTTGCGTCTTGAGGTGACGCACGACCTTCTCGACTTCCTCGTCCGAGGCGAACGGGCCGTGCACGCGGCTGATGCGGCCGCCGCCCGCCATGTAGAGCATGTCGCCCTGGCCGAGCAGCTGCTCGGCGCCCATCTCGCCAAGGATGGTGCGGCTGTCGATCTTCGACGTCACCTGGAAGGCGATCCGGGTCGGGAAGTTCGCCTTGATCGTGCCGGTGATGACGTCGACCGACGGACGCTGCGTGGCGAGGATGACATGCAGGCCGGCGGCCCGCGCCATCTGTGCGAGGCGCTGCACCGCGCCTTCGATATCCTTGCCGGCGACCATCATCAGGTCGGCCATCTCGTCGACGATGATGACAATGTAGGGCAGCGGCTCGAGGTCGAGCTTCTCTTCCTCGTAGATCGCCTTGCCGCTCTCCTTGTCGAAGCCGGTGTGGACGGTGCGCGTCAGCTCTTCGCCCTTGGCCTTGGCTTCGACGAGGCGCGCATTGTAGCCGTCGATGTTGCGCACGCCGAGCTTGGCCATCCGCTTGTAGCGCTCTTCCATCTCGCGCACGGCCCATTTCAGCGCCACCACCGCCTTCTTCGGATCGGTGACGACGGGCGTCAACAGATGCGGGATGCCGTCATAGACGGAGAGTTCGAGCATCTTCGGATCCACCATGATCAGGCGGCATTGATCCGGCCGCAGCCGGTAGACCAGGCTCAGGATCATGGTGTTGATCGCGACCGATTTGCCGGAGCCGGTGGTGCCGGCGATCAGCATATGCGGCGTGCGCGCCAGATCGATGATGACGGGGTCGCCGCCGATCGTCTTGCCGAGGCACAGCGGCAGCTTCGCAACCGAATCGACGCTTTCCTTGGCGACCAGAAGCTCGCGCAGATAGACCTTCTCGCGATGCGCGTTGGGCAGCTCGATGCCGATCGCGTTACGGCCGGCGACGACCGCGACGCGGGCCGACAGCGCGCTCATCGAGCGCGCGATGTCGTCGGACAACCCAATCACGCGCGACGACTTGATGCCGGGCGCCGGCTCGAGCTCGTACAGCGTGACCACCGGGCCGGGATTGGCCTTGACGATCTCGCCGCGCACGCCGAAGTCCTGCAGCACGCCCTCGAGCGAGCGCGAATTGGCTTCGAGCTCGGCCTTGCTCAGCGGCTGTCGATCGCTGGCCTTCGGCGCACTGAGCACGGAGACCGAGGGCAGCTCGAACTTGTCGGAATTCTTCTTCTTCGGCTTCGGCTCGGCCTTCTTGCGCGGGGCGCGGGCGGCGGGAGCTTCGTCCTCCTCTTCCTCATCGTCGTCGAAAGCTTCAGCCTCGTCCTCATCATGGTCTTCATGCGCGGGCGCGATCGAGGGCGCCGAGCGGCCGCCGCCGATATTCGGCTCTTGGCGCTCGAACGCAGCGCTGCGGCTCTGGGCTCCGCTCGAGACCAGCGATTTGTATGCGGTGGTCAGCAGCCAGCCGAGCCGCGCTTTGGCGCTCATCAGCGCATGGAACAGCCAGCCCAGCGAGACCGAGCTGCGGTCGTTGTCTTCTTCCTCGACGAACGGCTCGTCGTCGTCGGAGATCGGCGTCAGCTCGTCGTCCTGCTCCTTGGCACCCCAGCCGCAGGCGAACAGGAAGCTTGCCGCCATCGCGACGAACAGGATCAGGCCGAGCACGACGCGATAGATGAAGCCGGGCGGGCCGAACACGACGGCCGGCGCACGCAGCAGCGCGTCGCCGACCACGCCGCCGAGCCCGGTCGGCAGCGGCCATGCGGTGTTGTGCGGCCAGCAGCTGGCGAAGCCCGCCGCGATCACCGTGCACAGGATCCAGCAGCCGAGCCGCAACGCCTCGCGGTCGAATGGGCGATGCGTCAGCATCCGCCAGCCCCATACCGCGACCGGCAGCACCAGCATGATCGCGCCGAGGCCGAGAATCTGCATCAGGAGGTCGGCGCCGATCGCGCCGGGATAGCCGAGTACGTTGCGGATCGCGCGCGAGGTGGCGTGGCTCAGCGACGGATCCTGCACCGACCAGGTCATCAGCGCCGCCGTGATGGCGCCGGACAGCGCGATCAGGCCGAGCCCGGTGAGTTCGCGCAGCCGTCGCGCCAGCGCCTCGCGGAGCGAGAGCGGCAGATGGCCGACCAGGGGGATGACACGTTCGATCGCTGGCATACTCAATCTTCGCGCTTCGCGATTAACCTAGGGTTTCGACCAGGCGATGCATCGCCTCGGCCGTCGATTCACTGTCGGAGACGAGCGCAAGGCGGATATAGCCCGCGCCCGGATTGGAACCGTCGTTCTGCTGGCGCGCCAGATAGCTGCCGGGAATCACGCGCACGCCGGCGTCGCGATAGAGCCTGACCGCCGCCGCCTCGTCGCCGCCGCGCTCGGAGACGTCGAGCCAGACGCAGAACCCGCCGGCGGGACGCTTGTAGCCGTAGCGGTTGCCGAGGATCTGGTCGGCGAAATCGAACTTGATGCGATAGAGCCTGCGGTTCTCCTCGACATGCGCCTCGTCGCTATAGGCGGCGACCGCGACATGCTGCAGCGGCACCGGCACCTGCGGTGCGGCGACATTGCGCAGCTCGTGAAATGCGGCCAGAAACTTTCTGTCGCCCGCGACGAAGCCGACCCGCATGCCCGGCAGGTTCGAGCGCTTCGACAGCGACTGGAACGCCACGACATTGCTGAAGTCGGGACCGGCGCATTCGAGAATGCTGCCCGGCGCCTCGCGGGTGTAGATTTCCGAGTAGCACTCGTCGCTCAGGATGATGAAGCCGAAGCGATCGGCGAGCTGCTTCAGCCGCGTGAAATAGGCGCGCGAGGCGACCGAGCCCTGCGGATTGGCGGGCGAGGCGATGAAGAACGCGACGGTGCGCGCCAGCGTCGCCTCGTCGATCGAATCGAGGTCGGGCAGGAAACCGTTAGCGAGCGTGGTCGGCAGGTAGATCTGCTCGCAGCCGGCCGCGCGGGCGCCGGCGCCATAGGCCGGATAGAACGGGTTCGGCATCAGGATCGCCGGCCGGCCCTTGCGCGGCGCGACGTAGCGCGAGGCTGATATCGCGGCAAAGAACAGCCCCTCGCGGCTGCCGTTCAGCACCATCACCTCGCTCTCGGGATCGACCGGCCGCGGCAATTGGAACCGGCTTCCCAGCCAAGTCGCGACGGCGCGGCCGAACGGTTCGATGCCCTTGGCGATCGGGTAGCGGCCGAATTCGGCGGTATGTTTTGCCAGCACCGGCCCGACGAAATCGGGTACCGGGTGCTGCGGCTCGCCTAATGACAGCGTAATCAAGGGCTTGGCGGGCTGATACGGCGCCAGCAGCTCGGTCGTGCGCAGGAAAGGGGAACGCTCGGCCTGGCCGGCGGATGCGACATCGCCGGCGCCCTGCGCCAAGCCGGATGAGGCGGTCATTGCCATGATTGAAATGCCAGCACTTTCACTGCGGTCGGAGGGTAGGGGCGCCGACCGTAAACGGATCAAGTCACCATAGATAGGGCGAGGTTAAGACGCGATTAACCATCGGCGGCGCGGCACGATCGGCCGGCGCGTGATATCAGCGCTGACGCCAGAAAACCGTTCGAACTTGCTCCGAGACATGATCCACCGCCGCGCCGTAAGGGCGCTCATCATCACCGGCGAGCGCGAAGTCCTGTTGATGCGGATTTGCCCGCCGCACGGCGGCGACTGCTTCTGGATCGCGCCGGGCGGCGGCGTCGAGTGTGACGAGACGGCGGAAGCGACGCTGCAGCGGGAACTGGCCGAGGAATTGGGGCTGATCGATTTCGAGCTCGGGCCCGCCGTCTGGCGGCGTCACCACACCTTCAACTGGGGCGGCCGGCGGATCTCGCAGAAAGAGGAATACCGGATCGTTCACGCCGATCGCTTCGCGCCGGTGATGGCCGACGAGGCCGAGGCGCGCGTGCTCGATTGCTTCCGCTGGTGGCCGATCGCCGACCTATCCGGTGCGAGCGAGCGCCTCACGCCGCTGTCGCTTGCCGACATCCTGGAGCGCTATTTGTGCAACGGCGCGCCAAGCGAGCTGCCGGATGAGGAAGTTTTGATCGACTGACGCGGCTCCATGGCGTGACCCACAACTCGTCATGCCCGGGCTTGACCCGGGCATCCATCGACTAGGCCAGAATCTTGCGAAGCGGGATGGATGGCCGGGCAAGCCCGGCCATGACGATTCGAATTTGCCGGTCCATCCGGGCTACGCACGCGATGCGGGACGGCTACCGCGCCGGCAGCTTCTCGAACGACGGCTTGCCTTCGGGCAGATGGTGGAAGGTCTGCTTGTCGCAGGTGTAGATCGTCATCTGCGGGGTGAACACCGAGGGGTCGTCGAAGGTGCCGACCTTCAGGATGGTGGCGGGCAGGCCCGGCACCTTGGTCACGAGATGCGTGCCGCATTCCGGGCAGAACTCGCGCGTCACGGCGCGGTCGAGATCCTTGCGGGTGAACTGCTTAGGCTCGCTGGCGGTGTATTTGAAGCCGGTGGTCGGCATCGCCATGAACATGTTCGGCCCGCCGCCCGTGATGTACTGGCATTCCCGGCACAGGCACTGCGCCGCCATCATCGGCTCGCCCTCGGCCTCATAGCGCACATTGCCGCAATAGCATCTGCCCTGCACCTTCATGACGTCCTCCCGTTTTCGTTATTTGTGGCCTGTCATTCCACAATGGCAGGCAATTCCGACAATATTTTCTCAAGCAGCGGAAAAAGAAAGGGGCCCCAGCTTGCGCTGGAGCCCCTCAACGGTCCGGACATTGCCGGGTATGTGCCCGAACCGTAGTTCTGGACCCGGCCCCGGAGGGAGCCGAGAGTCCCGGGAGAACTCACATGTTGTAGGCGCGCTCCGTGTGCTCGGTGATGTCGAGGCCTTCACGCTCGGTCTCGACGTTGGCGCGCAGGCCGACGATCACGTCGACGATCTTGTAGAGGATCGCCGAACCGATGCCCGACCACACCAGCGTGGTGCAGACGCCCCAGACCTGCGAGATCATCTGCGCCGCGAAGTCGTAATCGGCGACCTTCGGCGGGATCGCGGTGTAGTCGATGATGCCTGCACCGCCGAGCGCCGGGTTGACCAGGATGCCGGTGCCGAGCGCGCCGACGATGCCGCCGACGCAGTGGACGCCGAACACGTCGAGCGAGTCGTCATAGCCGAGCGCGTTCTTCACGACCGTGCAGAAGAACAGGCAGACCACGCCGACCACGAGGCCGAGCACGATGGCGCCCATCGGACCGGCATAGCCGGCCGCCGGGGTCACCGCGACGAGGCCCGCGACCGCGCCCGAGAGCGCGCCGAGCAGCGAGGGATGGCCCTTGATGATCCATTCCGCGAACATCCAGGCCAGCGCCGCCGCGGCAGTGGCCACGAAGGAGTTGGTCATGGCGAGCGCAGCGCCGCCATTGGCTTCGAGGTTGGAGCCGGCGTTGAAACCGAACCAGCCGACCCAGAGCAGCGAGGCGCCGATCATGGTCATGGTCAGCGAGTGCGGAGCCATCAGCTCCTTGCCGTAGCCGGTCCGCTTGCCGATCAGCAGCGCGCCGACCAGGCCGGCGATACCCGCGTTGATGTGCACGACGGTGCCGCCCGCGAAGTCGATCGCGCCCTTCTTGAAGATCCAGCCGGCATCGGCGTTGATCTCGTCGAGCTTGGCCTGCGCCGCGGTCTTGGCCGCGCCGTCAGCCGCGGCGGCGAGCGCCTTGGCGGCATCCTGGATCGCGTCCGGGCCCGGCCAGTACCAGACCATGTGCGCGATCGGGAAATAGATCAGCGTCACCCAGAGCGGGATGAACAGCGCGATCGCCGCGAACTTCATGCGTTCGGCGAAGGCGCCGACGATGAGGGCCGGCGTGATCGCCGCGAACGTCATCTGGAAGCACATATAGATGAGTTCCGAGATGTTGGCGTCGACCGAGAAGGTCGCCGCCTTCGAGTCCGGCGTGACGCCCATCAGGAAGGCCTTGGAGAAGCCGCCGATGAAGTCGGAACCGCCGGTGAAAGCGAGGCTGTAGCCGTAGAGGGCCCAGAGCACGGTGACGAGGCAGACCGTGTAGAACACCTGCGCCAGCACCGAGAGCATGTTCTTGGAGCGGACCAGGCCGCCATAGAACAGCGCGAGGCCCGGGATGGTCATCAGCAGCACCAGCACCGTCGAGGTCAACATCCAGGCGTTGTCGCCCTTGTTGACGGTCGGCTCGGCGTAGGCGGCGGTCGCGGCGAACAGGCCGACTGCAAGGGCCGCCAGTCCCGCGCCATAGGGACGCTTGAACGTCATGTTATTTCACTCCTGAGGTCTTAAGGTTTGAGCGCGAAATCAGAGGGCCGCGGCATCGGCCTCGCCGGTGCGGATGCGCACGGCGTGTTCGAGGCTGATGACGAAGATCTTGCCGTCGCCGATCTGGCCGGTCTTGGCGGCGGAGGTGATGGCGTCGATGGTTTTGTCGACCTGATCGGAATTGACCGCGACCTCGATCTTGATCTTCGGCAGGAAGCTCACGGCATATTCGGCGCCGCGATAGATTTCCGTGTGGCCTTTCTGACGGCCGTAGCCTTTGACTTCCGTCACCGTGAGACCGTGAACGCCAATGGCGGTCAGGGCGTCACGGACCTCTTCGAGCTTGAATGGCTTAATGATCGCCATAACAATTTTCATGAGTCCTATCCCCGCTTGGGCCCGGTGCGAATGAACACCGGGAGTTTCGACTGAGGTTCACCACGCGGAGGACATCCACTACGCGGGCACAGCCTGGACCCTTAGAATCAAATGCCGTGCCAAACGGCCGGAGTTCGCTAATGGATTATGAATCCGGACCTTTTCCCGCTTTACGGGTGGGAGGTGCCCCTGCGCTATTCCGCCGCGCCTAAAATATGGTCAGGCCTGTCTAGAACGCAGGCACGGCTAACTCCGGACACAATTCTGCTCAGCCGCGGGGCAGCAGGCGGTATCCGGCGAGGGCTTCCGGGCCCGCCCCGCGGTCCGCGAACACCCTCTCGATCATTTCGCCATTGGCGTCTGTCGGACGATTGCGCGATGGGAATTTGATATTGGGTTTCATCGGCTTGTTTGGGTTCCCACCCGAAACGGGACCGGCGCGAAGACAGTTGCGGGCATCCTCGCCGCGTCGTTCTGCGCGAAGCGGACAAGGGCTCGCATCAGGTACGCCGGCCCGGACGGCAAATGCTGGACTTTTGCCGGCACTCGTTACGGATCGTTAGCTGTCTGTAACATTGTCGTTCCGGCGTTAACGCCGCGGTTGCCGTCGTTGCGCTATTGCCGCCGCATAAGAACTTCAATGACAGGTGGGGCAACCAATGATTGATCGCATCCGCGCGCTGCTCGAGCAGCAGCCGATGATTTCGCTGGATTTCAACACAATCACCGACGACACGAATCTCTATGACGCAGGGCTGACATCCTTCGCCACGGTGCAGGTGATGCTGGCGCTTGAGGAAGAGTTCAACATCGAATTTCCCGAAGCGATGCTCACGCGTCGGACCTTCTCGTCGCTCGCCAACGTCGCGGACGCCGTTTCACGGCTGACACAGCGGGCGGCGTAAAACCATGAGCGTGGTGAGAAAGATAGAGCCCGTGCCGGCCTCTGCCGCCACGCCGGCCGAGCGCATGCGTCGGGTCGCCAAGGTCGCGGCGCAGCAGGTCGATGCGGTAGACCGTGAGGGCCGCTTCCCGGCCGATACCATCGAAGCATTGAAGCGCGAGCGCCTGCTCGGCGTTGCGATTCCCGTCGAGCATGGCGGGGAGGCATTGGGCACGATGGAGATCGCGGAGCTGATCGTTCAGCTCGCCCAGGCCTGCGGCTCGAGCGCCATGATCTACGCCATGCACCAGATCAAGACGTCGAGCTTCGTCAGCCATGGCGGCGCCAGCGACTGGCATCTGGCCTATATGCGCCGCATTGCGGCGGAGCAGTTGCTGATGGCCTCGGCGACCACGGAAGCCGGCATCGGCGGCAATCTGCGCAATTCGATCTGTGCGGTCGAAGTGGCAGACGGCCGCTTCTCGCTGACAAAGGAAGCAACGGTTATTTCCTACGGCCGCCACGCCGACGCGATTCTTGCCACGGCGCGGCGCGCTCCCGAACTCGGCAAGCTCCGATCAGGTGATGGTTGTCATTCCCGCGGACCTGAACCGCACGCTGGAGCGCACCTCCGTATGGGATACGCTCGGAATGCGCGGCACCTGTTCGGACGGTTTCCATCTCGTCGCGCACGGTGACGCGGCGCAGATCTTCCCCAAGCCGTTCTCGGAGATCGCGGCACAGTCGATGCTGGCGAGCTCGCATATCTTCTGGGCGGCGACATGGTTCGGTATCGCCACCGATGCCTTCAATCGTGCGCAAGCATTCGTCAAGGCTGCGGCGCGCAAGCAGGCGGATGGAAGTCTGCCGCCGGGCGCGCTTCGGCTCGCCGAGGCGGCCGCCCTGCTTCAGGAGATGAAGGGTCATCTCACGGCCGCCATTGACCGCTTCGATGCGGCCAAGGGCAATGACGACGCGCTCTCCTCGATTGGCTTTACCGCCGAGATCAACGCGTTGAAGGTCGCTGCGAGCGAGAAGGCTGGGGCGATCGTGCGGCTCGCCATGCTGGTCAACGGCATCGTCGGCTACAAGAACGGCACGCCGTTCAGCGTCGGCAGGCACCTGCGCGATGTGAGCTCAGCGCCGCTGATGATTTCGAACGACCGTATTCTTTCCAACACCGCGACGCTCCTGCTGATGAGCCGCTTTGACACCAGCCTGAGAGGTTGAGATGGACGCCAAGACGTTCGACGCCAAGAGCCTGCTCGACACCCTGTTCGACAAGAGCATCCTGTTCAAGACCGGAGTAGACGGGCTTTATGGCCGCTCCGGCGTTTTCGAAGACGTGATCGAGCGCTTTGAGCGGCTCGTGACCAGCATCGGAGCGCCAGACAAGGCAACCCGCATCCACTTCCCACCGGGCATGAGCCGCGCCACGCTTGAAGGCAGTGGCTATATGAAAAGCTTCCCTCAGCTTGCAGGCTGCGTACATTCCTTCATGGGCGGCGAGCGCGAGCATGCGCAGCTTCTCGGCATGATGGCTGCGGGAGAGGACTGGACCGAACTGCAGCAGGCGACGAACGTCGTGCTGACGCCAGCCGCCTGCTATCCGCTCTATCCGACCGTTGCCGCGCGCGGTCCGGTGCCCGATGACGGTGTGCTGTTCGAGCTTTCCTCCTATTGCTTCCGTCATGAGCCTTCCAAGGATCCCGCGCGCATGCAGCTGTTCCGTATGCGCGAATTCGTCCGCATCGGTACGGCCGAGCAGGTGTGCGCCTTCCGCGAAAGCTGGCTGGAGCGCGGCAAGGCGATGATCGAATCCCTCGACCTGCCCTGCGAGGTTGATCTCGCCAACGATCCGTTCTTCGGTCGCGGCGGCAAGATGATGGCCAACAACCAGCGCGACGAGGGACTCAAGTTCGAGCTGCTGATCCCGGTAACCAGCATCGAGAAACCAACGGCCTGCTTGTCCTTCAACTATCATCGCGACCATTTTGGCCAGACCTGGGGCCTCAAATTCGCGGATGGCAGCCTGTGCCACTCGGCCTGCGTCGGCTTCGGGCTGGAGCGCGTGGCGCTCGCGCTGTTCCGCCATCACGGCCCTGACGTCGAGGCATGGCCGGCTTCCGTGCGTGACACGCTTTGGGGCAACTGAAATGCAGAGTGCCATCGCCGGGCTCGATCCGGCCGACTACAAGCCGCACCGGCTACACGATCCGGAGCGGCGATGGCCGCAGACCAACTGCTATGTCGATCTGCTGATCGAGGTGATGCATGCGACCGGGAATGACCCGGCCGCGGCGCTCGGCTTCACCGTCGCGCAGGATTTCGAAGGCGACCAGTTCACGTTCTTCAAATTCCCGACGGCCGACCTGCAGCGATTGGCCGGCCTGGATATCCAGGAACTGTCCGTGTTCGATCGTCTGGAGGCGCACGTTCTCAATCAGATCGAGCGCGGGCGGCTGCCGCTGGTCGAGGTCGATGCCTTCTACCTGCCCGACACGAAGGGCATCACCTATCGCAGTGGCCATTCCAAGACGACGATCGGCGTCAACGTGCTCGATCCCGGGCGCCGCCACATGGCCTACTTCCACAACGACGGCTACTTCGCCCTGGACGGCGAGGACTATGACGGCATTTTCGAGCAGCGCAACGGCGCGCAGGCCGGCGGCCTGCCGCTGTTTCCCTATACCGAGTTCGTCAAGTTCGACACCACGCGCCCCTCGCGCGATCCGGTCAGTGCGGCCACGGAAATCCTCGCGCAGCATCTGCGGCGCAGGCCGAAGCGCAATCCGCTCGATGCCTATGCGGCCGTGTTCGGCGGCCATGCCGAGGCACTGGCCGCCCGGTCACCGGAGTATTTTCACATCTACGCCTTCAACACGTTGCGGCAGGTGGGCGCCAATTTCGAACTCCTCTCCAGCCATCTGGAATGGCTGGGACGGCACGGCGAGACCGGTCTGGCCGAGGCGATCGAAGCCGCCGCGGCAATCGCCGAGGGCGCCAAGGTCATGCAATTCAAGCTCGCCCGCGCCATGGCCCGGCATCGGTTCGATGGGCTCGCGGAGGCCATCGGGCCGATGGCCAAGGCCTGGCAAACGGTGATGAACGCTCTGGACGGTCGCATGGCGGATCTCGCCAGCAAGGCAGCGTAGGACCGGCCTGCCGGTCATGGGAATGCATGTGTATGGACGCTTTGGTGTCGACGACCGACACGGCCGAGCCTCTGGACAGCGGCTGGTGCATGGTCGTCTCGCCGGCCGGCGCGTGGGCGTCTCCGGCGGCGATCGACGGCAGCGCCGAATGGCTGGAGGCAGCGTGCCCCGGCACGGCCGCTGCTGCGCTGGAACGGCTTGGCCGCTGGGACCGCAACCATCCCACTCCGCTGCACGACCAGGACATCTGGTATCGTCGCCGGCTCGATGTCACCGGCCCGGCCCGTCTCGTATTTGACGGCTTGGCGACGGTTGCAGAGGTCTGGCTCGACGATCGCCTCGTGCTGTCCTCGACCTCGATGTTCGAGCGCCATGATGTGGCCCTGACGCTTGCCGGCGGCGAGCAACTGGCCATCGCATTCCGCAGTCTCGACCGCCACCTGGAAACCCTGACCGGTCCGCGTGCGCGCTGGCGGCCACGCATGATCGACGATCAGCGGCTGAGGCTCGTACGGACCACGCTGATCGGCCATATGCCGGGTTGGTCCCCTGGCTTCGACATCGTCGGACCATGGCGATCGATCAAGCTGATCCGCGATACCAACCGGCAAGGCGTGCGCGATGTGCAAATGCAGGCCGACCTCGCCGGCACAACAGGGCATCTTTCCATCGCGATCACGCTGGTCGAGCCGTTTGATGACGCGCCGGCCACGGTCGCCTGTGCGGGCGCTGTCGCCGCATTGACCTTAGAGACAGCGACGCGGCTGACGGCGAAACTGGATATTGCGAACGTTGCGCCATGGTGGCCGAGCAGCCATGGCGATCCGGCGTTGCACGAGGTTGTCGTCACGCTCGGCTCTATGCGAGTAACGCTCGGCCGCGTCGGCTTCCGGCATATCGAGATCGATCGCGGCACCGACGGACGCGGCTTTCGGCTGGTCGTCAACGGCGTATCCGTCTTTTGTCGTGGCGCGGTGTGGACGCCGTCCGACCTGGTGCGGCTGCCGTCCTCACGCGAAGAGATCGCGCGCGACCTCGATCTTGCACGACGGGCGGGCGTCAACATGCTCAGGGTCGGCGGCACGTTCGTCTACGAGGGCGACGCGTTTCACGAGCTTTGCGACGAGATGGGCATCCTGGTCTGGCAGGACCTGATGCTCGCCAATTTCGACTATCCGGCGAAGGACGAGGCCTGGTGCGCGTCGCTCTCGCGCGAGGTCGGGAATTTGCTCGGGCGGCTCAGGCATTCGCCATCACTCGCCGTTCTGTGCGGCGGCAGCGAGGTGGCGCAGCAGGCGGCGATGATGGGCATGCCGATGTCGATGGATCCGACGCCCTGGTTCGACAAGGTGGTGCGCCCCATCGCCGAAGCTAAGCGTCCCGACCTGGTGCTTGTGACGTCATCGCCATCCGGCGGCAACCTGCCTTTCACGGCTGATGGCGGGCCGATGCATTATTACGGGGTCGGCGCCTATTGCCGCCCGCTGGATGACGCGCGCCGCGCCGAAGTACGCTTCGCGAGCGAATGCCTTGCCTTTGCCAATGTGCCTGAGCAGGCAACGCTGGATGCGCATCTGCCGGTGCCGCCGGTGCACGATCCGCGCTGGAAGGCGGGTGTGCCGCGCGACGTCGGCGCGTCGTGGGACTTCGAGGATGTGCGCGAGCACTATCTGGAAACGCTTTTTTCCGTCGACGCGCGCCGGCTGCGCATCGAAAATACCAGACGCTATCTCGAACTCTCCCGTGCGGTGACGACCGAGGTGGTGGAGCGCACCATCGACGAATGGCGCAGACCCTGTTCGCCGACGGCTGGAGCGCTGCTGTTCTTCTGGAAGGACTTGCGGCCGGGCGCGGGTTGGGGCGTGGTCGATTCGACCGGCCGGCCTAAGCCGGTCTGGCACGGGCTGAGGCGTGCATTTGCCCCGCTACGGCTGATCCTGAGCGACGAGGGCGTCAACGGGCTGACCGTCCATGCCGTCAACGATACCGCGAAGACCGTTCGGGCGACATTATCGCTGACCTGTCTGCGGGACGGCGTCACGCCGGTGTTGTCAGCGCGCCAACCAATCAGCGTGCCGGCGCACGGCGGCCTGTCGCTTTCGG
This sequence comes from Bradyrhizobium sp. BR 1433, assembly GCF_051547665.1. Classification (NCBI taxonomy): domain Bacteria; kingdom Pseudomonadati; phylum Pseudomonadota; class Alphaproteobacteria; order Hyphomicrobiales; family Nitrobacteraceae; genus Bradyrhizobium; species Bradyrhizobium sp. BR 1433. Next base: position 5,004,802 of record NZ_JBPUGG010000001.1, on the reverse strand, counting down.
CCTTCTCGGTACTCGGCGCCTTTTTCGATATTTCCTACGCCTATCGCTTCGGGCTGCCCGGACATGAAGTCACCGTTGCAAGGCTGGAAGGCGACGACGGGAAGATCTTTGCCGAGGCCTTCCATGTGCTGCCGGGTGTCATGACCGCGCAGCGCGACGTCGGCCTGACCGTGAGTTTGGTGCGTCGGAAGGACGCGTGGCGGCTGCGGCTGGCCTGCAAACGCGCGGCCTACCACGTCTCCATCCAGGATGATCGGTTCGTTCCAACGGAGAACAATTTCCACCTGATACCGGGCATCGAGTGGGAGGTCGGCCTTGACGGTCCGCCCCTGGCGACGCCCGGCGGCGCGGTGACAGCGCTCAATGCCGATCGCGACGCGAGCTACGAGGTGCCGAGAGCGGAAGAATTGGAAGTCGTGCGGACAAAGGAGTCCGCCGGGAGCATGACATGAAACCAGTTGTCTTTGCCGATACCATCGGCTGGCTGAACGTAGCGAAGGGGCGGCGGGGCGTTGTCATTGCCGGCGCGCATGGTCATGAGGATCTGTGCAGTCGCCGATTCCTGAAGCTGTTGTCCGACAGGGCGGCCGCGGCGGGCCTGCCTGTCCTGCTGTTTGACTATCCCGGCTGCGGCGACGCTGCCGGCGACCATTCGGCGCCGGGCCGGGTGATGGCCTGGACCGCAAGCATCGGCGCGGCGATCGACCGGTTGAAGCGGGATTGCGGCGTGGAGGATGTCATCCTCGCCGGCTTCCGTCTCGGCGCGCTGCTGGCCCCGCTCGCTGCGGCGGGGCGGGACGACGTGGCAGGCCTTGCGCTGCTTGCGCCACCGAGTTCCGGAAAAACCTATGTGCGCGAAATCACCGCGATGTCGCGCGTGATCGATGGGTTGCTCGCCAAGAGCGCGGCAAGCGACGCGACGTTCGCCGAGGGCCGCGAGGCCGTCGGCTTCCGGCTTTCGCATGAGACGCTCGCCGATCTGTCGAGGCTGGATTGGCGGCGGGCCGTCGCGGCCCTTCCGCCCCTGCCGATGCTTTTGATCGCGAACGGAAAGCCGTTGGCAGGCTCTGAAATCCGCGACGGTCGAACTTCTTTCGAAGGCGCGACGATCGCGGAGTTCAAGGACTATCACCTGCTCATGTGCGACCCGACCGCGAACCGGATCCCGGCCGACGTTGTCGATTGCTGGGCGAATTGGTTGTCCGACCGGGCCGTCGCCGGCGTAGCTCAGGGCGTCGAATCCCTGACCGGCCGCGAGCTATTGGAGGGATCGCACTACACGGAAGAGCCGGTTGTGATCAGGCAGGCGCCATTGCTCTGTGGCGTGCTGACCCGGCCACGTGACGGCCATGCTGCGGCCGATCCGGTCATCTTTCTCAACTCCGGCGGCGTGCCGCATGTCGGTTGGGCGCGCGGCACGGTCGAGGCGGCGCGCGAGCTTGCCGCCGTCGGCGTGGCGTCGCTACGCATTGACCTGCCGGGCCTCGGCCTGAGCGACGATGCCGGGAGCAATCGTCTGTTCCTCTATGATTCCCGCACCCGCTTCGACGTCAGCGCGGCGATTGACTGGATGCAGCGGGCGGGCTTTGCCAAAGTCGAGCTTGTGGGCACATGCTCGGGCGCCTTCCAGGCCTTTCACACTGCGCGCGCGGACCGCCGCGTCCGCGCCCTGACCATGATCAACCCGCTCTGCTTTGCCTGGAACAGTTCCTACGCGCTGGAGCTTACGGCCTGGAAAGCATACGAAACCTCCAAGGCGAATCGCGGAAGCCAGCAGCAGATCGGTCCGGCTGAGGGGCCTGCGATGACGACCAGGTCCGCCTGGAAGCTGTCAGTGTCAGATAGTGCCAGGCGGCTGGTGCGGCGCGGATTGGAAGCCGTCAAGTCGACGCTGTCGGCGATGCATCCGTCCGCCTTGCTTGGTCGTAACCGCGTCGAGCGCTGGATGCGCGAGCTTTGTAGCCGCGGCGTGCGCGTCCTCATGGTCACTTCGGACGGCGATCTCAGCCTGCAGGAGATCGCACGGCATTTCGGTCAGGACGGCAAACGGCTCACAAGCATCCCTGGAGTGACGCGGTTGACGCTGCCGAACGCCGACCATTCGCTGACGCCTCGTCATGCGCGGCGCGCCGTCGTCGCGCGCCTGATCGACCACCGCGGCGGCGGCAGGCGCGGAGGATCGAGCCGTCCCGATGCCGTGCGGGTCACGGCGCAGCATGCCGAGGTGAAGCCTAAATCGATGGCGCTGTCATGAAACGGTTTGGCCGCTCGAGCTACGAAGATCAGCGCGGCACCGGATCATGTTTTTCGGCGGCGTCGCGTTCGGCGAAGACCTTGTCGATCAGTCCCCATTCGAGCGCCTGCTGCGCGGACATGAAGTGATCGCGATCCAGGGTCCGTTCCACGTCGGCTTCGGTGCGCCCGCAGTGCTGCGCATAGAGGCGGATGATGCGCCGCTTGGTCTCCTGCATCTCGGTGGCATGGATTAGGATGTCGGACGCCTGGCCCTGGAAGCCGCCGAGCGGCTGATGCACGTGGAGGCTCGCATTCGGCAGCGCGGCGCGGTGACCGGGCTCGCCGGCCATCAAAAGGAAAGACCCCATCGAGCGCGCCGTGCCCATGCACAGCGTGTGCACCGGCGCCTTGATGAACTGCATGGTGTCGTACATCGCAAGCCCGCTGGTGATCACGCCGCCATAGGAGTTGATGTAGAGGTTGATCGGCTTGTTGGGGTTGTCGGCTTCGAGGAACAGCAACTGGGCGCAGACCAAGCCGGACATAGCATCATTGACCTCGCCGTTCAGGAAGATGATGCGCTCGCGCAGCAGCCTGGAATAGATGTCGAAGGAACGTTCGCCGCGGCTCGACTGTTCGACGACCATAGGGACGAGTTGCATCATGTCGCGCATCGGCGACCTCCATTGCTGCAGGTGATGAAGTCTCGGTAGGTGAGGTTCGGGATCAGGCCGCGCGCATTAGGCAGCGGTTGTTGCTGTTGGCCGGTTGCGGCTGCTTTCCCCTGAGGTCACTGGCTTGTTGGATGATGCGAAAGCGGGTGCCGCCGGCCTCGTTCGGCTCGATCCGGAAGGTGACATGGCTTTCGCGAAACGGCGACTCGGACTCGCGCAGCCGGAAGCGCACCTCTTCGCCAGCGATCGATGACAGGGGTTCAGCGTCCGCGAGATCGCAATCCGGGAGCCAGCGTTCGCGCAGGGCCGGAATGGTCACCGCGCGCCATACTTTTTCAGGCGGTGCATCGAGCTCGTATTCGAGCACCAGGTCGGCGTCGGCATGATCAGGCTCAACTGTGTCGCTCATTGATCCATGTCCTTCAGCAGATCGGAGAGCGCTTCGATGCGCTTCGGCCAATAGGCGCGGTAGCGGGCGAGCCAGGTCCCGATGCTGGCGATGCCGTCCGGGTCGACCTCATAATTCACGAAGCGGCCCTGCCGCTGCTCGCGCACCAGTCCTGCCGCGCGCAGCACCGCCAGATGCTGCGACATCGCCGGCTGGCTGATCTCAAGTCCGTCGCGCAAGGCGCTGGCGTTCAGGCTGCCGCCGGCCAGCTTCTCAAAGACCTTGCGGCGGGTCGGATCGGCCAGAGCCTTGAAGATGTCGGTGTCGACCATGACGATACATAAGCACACACTTATGTGTCGTGCAAGCCCGAACCTTGCTCGCGCCGTACTTCGTGACGTCGCGGCGCTCGGGTCCTTTGCATGGGGTTGTTTTACAAATTCGCCCTCGCGGTGGCCGGTGTCGTCGTCCTGGCCCCGTGAGTCCGGCAGCCACCGCCGCCTCGGCTACTTACTGCAGCGCCTCGCCATGCTGGGAGATGTCGAGACCTTCGAGCTCCTGCTGCATCGAGACGCGCAGCGGGACGAAGGCACTGACCAGCTTGAGCAGCACGAAGGTGACGCCGCCGCACCAGACAAAGGTCACCGCGACGCCGTAGAGCTGGATCAGCAGCTGCTTCGGATTGCCCTCGAGCAGGCCGGACGTGCCACCGATTGCCGAGGCCGCGAACACGCCGGCAAGCAGCGTGCCGGTCAGGCCGCCGATGCCGTGCACGCCGAACACGTCGAGCGAGTCGTCATACTTGAAGCGATGCTTCAGCCAGGTGCAGGCCCAGAAGCAGACCAGGCCGGCAATGATGCCGATGACGACGCCGTGCCACGGCGCGACAAAGCCGGATGCCGGGGTGATGGTGCCGAGCCCCGCGACCGCACCCGAGATCATGCCGAGCACCGACGGCTTGCGGCGCGTCGCCCATTCGATCGCGCCCCAGGTCAGCGCGCCGGCGCAGGCCGCAAGGTGGGTGGCGGTGATCGCGAACACCGCGCGCGAATTGGCCGCGAGCGCCGAGCCGCCATTGAAGCCGAACCAGCCGACCCAGAGCAGGCCGGTGCCGACCACGGCGAGCGACAGATCGAACGGCGACAAATTATCGTGGCCATAGCCATGCCGGTTGCCCATCACCTTGGCGGCGACCAGGCCGCTGATACCGGCGGAGAGATGCACCACGAGACCGCCGGCGAAATCCAGCACGCCCGCTGATGCGAGGAAGCCGCCGCCCCACACCCAATGCGCCAGCGGCACATAGGCGAAGATGAACCAGCCGATCGAGAACAGCACATAGGCGGAGAACCGCATGCGGTCGGCGACCGAGCCTGCGACCAGCGCCACCGTGATGATCGCGAACGTCATCTGGTACAGCATGAACAGCGCTTCGGGGATGGTCTTCGCCGTCGGATTGATGCTGTCCATGGTGATGCCGGCCAGGAACCAGCGATCGAGCGAGCCGAGCCATGGACCGTCGCCGACGAAGCTCAGCGAATAGCCGAAGGTGACCCAGAGGATCGAGACGAGCGCAACGGCGGTGAGGCTCTGCGCCATCGTCGCCAGCACGTTCTTCTTGCGGACCATGCCGGAGTAGAACAGCGCCAGTCCGGGGATCGTCATCATCAGCACCAGCGCGGTGGCGACGATCATCCAGGCGGTGTCGGCGGCGTTGACGCCGGCGCTGGATGCCGAGTCTTGCGCGAAGGCCGGCGTGGCTTGCGCGAACAGGATTGCAGCAGTGATCGGCGCAGCTGATATCGCTGCACGAAGAGCTCGTGCCCCCATCATCATTCCCCGGCGGTCGTCGTTTCTTGGTGTGCGGTTGTGGCGTGCGCCGGCGTCGTTGCCGGCGATGATCTCGATCGTTTTGTTTGGGCATGATCTCCGCGCAAACGCTTTCCGCGTTTGTCGCGAGGGATCAGGCTCCAGGGTTCAGAGCGCGTCGTTGTCGGTCTCGCCGGTGCGGATGCGCAGCGCATGATCGATCGGCGTCACGAAGATCTTGCCGTCGCCGATCTGGCCGGTGCGGGCGTGCTCGGTGATGACGCTGACCGCCTTGTCGGCGAGCTCGGTATCGACGGCGATCTCGATCCGAAGCTTGGGCAGGAAGTTCACGACATATTCGGCGCCGCGATAGATCTCGGTGTGGCCCTTCTGGCGGCCATAGCCCTTCACCTCGGTCACAGTCATGCCGTGGACGCCGATCGCGGTCAGCGCCTGGCGCACCTCATCGAGCTTGAACGGTTTGATGATCGCGACGACGAGTTTCATGGTTCAGGCCTTCATTCCCTTGAGGTTTTCCGTGTGCGCCCGTCCCGGAGCGGCACTTGCCGTCCCGCGAGCCGGCACCTGCTGCCTCCCGGAGCGGCAATTTGCCATCCCCGAGCGGCACTTCGCGTCCGCCAAATCTGGCAGCTTTCTGGGCAAATGGCATAAAAAACTTGCAGGTTGAAGCGGAAAACATGCGCAGCGCGTGTGCTCCCTCACTGTACGGAATGGAAACGCTCGGCCACAATGTGGCTTTCCCGCCCCGGCCAGCGCTCTTGCTGGTTCGTTTCGCCTATCGCGTGTCCCTGTGCGCGCGCCCCGAGGAAACAAGAAATGTCGAACCGAAACTGGTTTTATGCATCCGAAGGCCAGCAAAAGGGCCCCCTGCCTGAAACCCAGCTCCGCGACCTGATCACCCGGGGCACGGTGGGGGCCGACACCCTGGTGTGGACCGAGGGCATGGCCGGCTGGCAGAAGGCCGGGGAGATTCCGGGCCTCGTCCCGAGCGCCGGCGCGCCGCCGGCATTTCCGCAGGCCGGCGGACCGCCGCCGGTGGTGGCGTCCGGAAGCTATAGCGGCGGCACGCTGTCCGCCGACTTCCCAATCTGGGGCCTGTTCGGCCGCAGCCTCCTGATGTTCATCGGCCAGATTCTCGTTATCCCGGCGCCGTGGACCGCGACCGGCCTGTACCGTTTTGCGATACCCTATATCCGCGTGCCGGGCCGGCCGCACTTCGCCTTCACCGGGCAGCCGCTCGACATCTGGTGGGTCTTCATCGTGCTCGGCCTTCTGACCTATGCCGGCGCGGCCAACAGCAACATCGTGACGCTGCTCTCGCTGCTGTTGCAGGGCTTCCTGAGCTGGATGATCGTGCGCTGGATCATCGGCCATCTCAGCTCGAGCGGCCAGGACCTGCCGATCTCGTTCAAGGGCAGCCCGGTCGCCTATGTCGGCTGGTACGTGGCGATGGTGGTCTCGGCCATCACCATCATCGGCTGGGCCTGGGTGCTGACCGCCTGGATGCGCTGGATCTGCCGCAACATCGACGGCACGCGCCGCGAGGTCAGCTTCAATGCGTCCGGCATCGAGGTGCTGTGGCGAACCATCGTGTTCACGATCGCCTGCGGCTTCCTGATCCCGATTCCGTGGGTGCTGCGCTGGTACGGCAACTGGTTCGTCTCCCAATTCGCGCTGACCGAGCGCGGTGCCTACGCCGGCCAGTAAGCGCGATCGCATCGTGCCGACCGGCTCTGTTCGGGCGTGAGCGCTACGCCTTTCGCTCGCGCACCGATCCTTCTTGCGCGACGGACGCCACCAGCGTGCCGTCGGGCTTGAAGATCAGGCCGCGTGTCAGGCCGCGGCCCGACTGCGCGCTCGGCGAATCCTGCGCGTAGAGCAGCCATTCGTCGGCGCGGAACGGGCGGTGAAACCACATCGCGTGATCGAGGCTCGCGGGCATCATGCGCTTGTCGAACAGCGTGCGGCCGTAGCGCGCCATCACGGCATCGAGCAGCGAGAAATCCGACGCATAGGCGAGCGCGCACAGATGCAGCGCGGGATCGTCGGGCAGCTTGGCCGCGGTGCGGATCCAGACATGGATGCGGCCGTCGTCGATCTTCTGGCCGAAATAACGATCGAGCTCGACCGGGCGCAGCTCGATCGGCCGGTCGCTCTCGTAATAGCGGCGGATGAACTCCGGCATCTCCTTGAACATCGGCTGCTTCGACACTTCCTCCGCCGTCAGCTTCTCCGGCGGCGGCACGTCGGGCATCTTCTCCTGATGATTGAAGTTGCTCTCCTCCTCGGCATGGAACGACACCATGATGGAAAAGATCGCGTTGCCGTGCTGGATCGCGGTGACGCGGCGGGTGGTGTAGCTCTTGCCGTCGCGCAGCCGCTCGACCTGGTAGATGATCGGGATCTGCGGATCGCCGGGCAGGATGAAGTAGCAATGGATCGAGTGCGGCAGGCGGCCCTCGACGGTGCGGCAGGCCGCCACCCATCGCCTGGCCGATCACCTGGCCGCCGAACACGCGCTGCCAGCTCGTCTTCGGGCTGTTGCCGCGGAACAAATTCACCTCGAGCTGCTCGAGATCGAGGATGGACAGCAGGTCGATCAGGCTCTTGGACATGATAGGCCCCGGAATGACGATTGGGGCTGTTAGCCGCCCTTGTTTCTAAACTCTGTTTCGCCCAGCTAATATCAGGTAGCAAGTCTCCTTTGATGGCGTAATCGAGTAAGGATCGCATGCCGGCACAGCGAAGTATTGTCATCTGCGGGGGCGCATTTGCAGGGTTGGCGCTGGCGGTGGCGCTGCGCCAGGGGCTTGGGCCCGACATCCCGGTCATCGTGGCCGATCCGGCACTGAGCCAGCGCCCGAGCCGCGATCCGCGCGCGACCGCGATCGTGGCGGCCTGCCGGCGGCTGTTCGAGACCCTTGGCGTCTGGGGGCAGGTGGCGCCGACGGCGCAGCCGATCACGGATATGGTCGTGACCAACTCCAAGCTGGAGGACGCGATGCGCCCGGTATTCCTTACCTTCGCCGGCAATGTCGCGCCCGGCGAGCCGTTCGCCCATATGGTCGAGAACCGCTATTTGATCGATGCGCTCGCGAGCCGTGCCGAGGCCGAGGGCGTCGAGCTGCGTGCCGCCGCGGTGTCGAGCTTCGCGTCGCGGCCCGACGGCGTCAGCGTTACGCTGGCCGACGGCACCGTGATCGATGCGAGCCTGCTGGTTGCCGCCGACGGCGCGCGCTCGAAGCTGCGCGAGCGCGCCGGGATTGCGACCCATGGCTGGGACTACGACCAATCCGGCATCGTGGTCACGGTCGGGCACGAGCGCGAACATCACGGCCGCGCCGAGGAGCATTTCCTGCCCGCCGGACCGTTCGCGATCCTGCCGCTGACCGGCAATCGCTCGTCGCTGGTGTGGACCGAGACGCGCAACGATGCCGCGCGCATTGTCGCCTTGAACGAAGAGCAATTCCACGCCGAGCTCGAGCAGCGCTTCGGCCTGCATCTCGGCGAGATCAAACCGCTCGACAAGCCGCGCGCCTTCCCGCTCGGCTATTTCGTCGCGCGCTCGTTCATCGCCGAACGGCTGGCGCTGATCGGCGACGCCGCGCATGTGATCCATCCGATCGCGGGGCAGGGGCTCAACATGGGCCTGAAGGATGTCGCTGCGCTCGCCGAGGTCGTGGTCGATGCGGCGCGGCTCGGCATGGACCTCGGCCAGGCCGACGTGCTCGAGCGCTACCAGCGCTGGCGGCGCTTCGACACGATGGCGATGGGCGTCGCCACCAACTCGCTGAACTTCCTGTTCTCCAACAAATCGACGCTGCTGCGCACCGTGCGCGACATTGGCCTCGGGCTCGTCGATCGCGCGCCGCCGCTGAAGGAGATGTTCATCCGCCAGGCGGCGGGACTGTCAGGCGAGGTGCCGCGGCTGCTGAAGGGCGAGGCGCTGTAGGACTTGCGTAGGTCCCGTAGCCCGGATGAAGCGAAGCGAAATCCAGGGCAGACTATCCGCGGTGAGACTTTCCCGGATTGCGCTGCGCTTCATCCGGGCTACATCGTCGTCAATCGATCTTCCTCGCCTCTTCCGGCAGCATGATCGGGATGCCGTCGCGGATCGGATAGGCGAGCTTGGCCGAGCGTGAGATCAGCTCCTGCCGCGCGGCGTCGAACTCCAGCGGCCCCTTGGTGATCGGGCACACCAGGATTTCCAGCAGTTTTGGGTCGGCGGTGCTCTCGAGATGATCGGTCGTGGAATTCATGGGAGTCTCCGGCTCGCCGTGATGTAGCACATCCAAATAAGCGCTGTCAGCGCTTGGCCATCCGCAGCAGTTCATCGATCGCGGCCTGCTGACGCGGCTTCGGCAGCGCCTGCTCGGACAGCGCGTAGCCGATGAACGCCCAGTAGAAGATCTGCGCGCGGCCGCGCGCCACGTCGTCCGGGAATCCGGCCTGCCGCAGCAGGGTTTCGATATAGCCGATCCGGCGCTCGTCGACCTCGAGCACGGCGGCGCGCACCGTGGCATCGGCGGTGGCCCAGCTGCGCACCGCGCGTTCCAGCGCCAGCCGCGCCGAGAAGGCACGGCGCAGCAACAGCGCCAGCGCGTCGCCGCCTTCCGGAATGGTCTCGAGCTCCGCGATCACCTGCTCGGCCGCGACCTCGCGCCAATGGGTCAGGACCGCGGCGCGGTAGGCGCCGATGTCGACGAAATGCCAGTAGAAGCTGCCGCGCGAGACGCCCATGGCCTTGGCCAGCGGCTCGGCCTTGAGCGCCGTGAAGCCGCGCCGCGCCAGCGTCTTCAGGCCCTGATCGAGCCAGTCCTTGACCGAGAGCTGTTCCGTCATGGTTCCCCGTCCCGCCGTCACCATACACAAGTGTATTGACAGGCGCCAGCGGCCGGTATCATATCCATACAGTAGTGTATGGAGGCATCGCGATGCGTGATCTTCTGCTGCAGGGCGCCGGCGTCATCGCCATTCTGGTCAGCCTGATCCATGGCGTGCTCGGCGAGACCAGGATATTCGCGCGCGCCACCGTCGAGCCGCCGCGGCTGCGGCTCTTGCTTCGCCTGGTCTATCAGGCCGGTACCGTCGCCTGGATCGGCGGCGGCGTGCTGCTGATCGCCGCGCCCGCGATGGCCTCCGATGCCGCGCGGCACTGGATCGTGGCGACGCTCGGCGTCGTGTTCGGCATCGCGGCGCTCGCCAACGCGGTGGCGACCCGCTTCCGCCACTTCGGCTGGATGGCGATGAGCGCCGTGGTGGCGCTCGCCGCCGCCGGCTGCTCGCGAGGGCGATCATGACGACTGATCGCATCAGCCTCAGCATCGCCGATGGCGTCGCGGACGTCAGGCTCAACCGCCCGGACAAGCTCAATGCGCTCGATCCGGCGATGTTCGCCGCGATCGCCGAGATCGGTGCGCGGCTTGCGGACAACCGCAAGCTCCGCGCCGTGGTGCTCTCGGGCGAAGGGCAGGCCTTCTGCGCCGGCCTCGACATGGAGCGTCTGGTCGCAACGACCAAGGGCAAATCGATCCTGCCCTTCGCCGATCTCGGCCGGCGGACCCACGGCATTGCCAACTTTGCGCAGCATCTGGTGTGGCTCTGGCGCGAGCTGCCGGTGCCGGTGATCGCAGCCGTCCACGGCTTCGCCTTCGGCGGCGGCTTTCAGCTGATGCTCGGTGCCGACATCAGATATCTCGCACCCGGCACGCGCCTTGCGATCATCGAGGCCAAATGGGGATTGGTGGCCGACATGGCCGGCACGCAGCTGATGCGTCATCTCGCGCGCGAGGATGTGGTCCGTGAACTCACCTACACAGCGCGCGTCTTCTCCGCGGAGGATGCGCTTGGTCATGGCTTCGCCACCCGGATCGTCGAACAGCCGCGCGAGGCCGCGCTGGAGACGGCGCGCGCGATCGCGGACCGCAGCCCGGATGCGATCCGCGCCGCCAAGCGGCTGCTCAACCTTGCAGCCGATCGCGATGCGGCGACCGGACTCGCGGCCGAAACGGCCGAACAGGCGCTTCTGCTCGGGTCGCCCAATCACATCGAGGCCGTCAGGGCGAATCTCGAACGGCGGCCCCCGCAATGGAGCTTTACATGACGACTGGCCCGGGCTTCGATCTCGAACGTCTCGTTGCGACCAATGCGTCGGCGGCCTTCAATCGGTTTGCCGGCTTCGAGGTCGTCACCGCCGGCACCGGCACGGTGGAACTGCAGATGCGATGGCGCGACGATCTCACCCAATATGCGGGCCATATGCACGCCGGGATGATCGCGGCGCTGCTCGACACCGCCTGCGGCTTTGCCGCGGCGTCGATCGCAGGTTCCGTCACCGCATCGCATTTCTCGATGAACTGCCTGAAGCCTGCGCTGGGCCGGTGCTTCATCGCCAAAGGAACCACATTGCGTGCCGGACGCAGGCAGGTCTTCGCGCGCGCGGAACTTTTTGCGGAGAATGAGCAGGGTGAGGCCTCGCTGGTTGCAACCGGTGAAACCGTGCTCGTTCCGCTGGCAGGCTGAGCCGCGCGGATCGCGCATGACTGTGAAATTTATGGAGCCATCAATTTCAGTGCGGAATCGGCTTACGCGCGGATAACCATGCCACTGAAAGTTGCAGAATCTTATCGAGAAGACAATTCAATCAGCCTAGCCTGTGCGTACGGACAACCATGGACCGACGCATGTTTCGTGTTTTTACGTGCCTTTCAGGTGAGCATGACTGGCGGCTCGTTCTGCTCGCCGGACTGGTCTGCTTCGTTGCCAGTATTGTGGCCGTCAATATTTTTCATCGTGCAATTGCATCGCAGGCGAGGACGCGGCTGATCTGGATTGCGATCGCAGGAGCCGCGATCGGCTACGGCATCTGGGCAACGCATTTCATCGCCATGCTGGCCTATGAGCCGGGAATCCCGACCGGCTACGGCATCGTCCTCACCGCGCTGTCGCTCGCCGCGGCGATGATGCTGACATCCGGCGGCCTCGGACTTGCCGCCAGCGACTCCAGCCGCTGGCGCGCGCCGGTCGGCGGCGCCGTGATCGGAGCCGGCATCGCCAGCATGCACTATCTCGGCATGTGGGCGCTGGAGGTGCCGGGCCACGTGGTCTGGTCGCTCGATCTCGTGGCGGCCTCCGTCGTGCTCGGCATGCTGTTCGGCTACGCCGCGCTGGCGATCGCGGTCCGCCGTCAGGACCGCTGGATGTCGCTCGTCGCGGCGCTGCTGCTGACGCTTGCGATCGTGTCGCATCACTTCACCGCGATGGGCGCGGTCGAGATCGTTCCGGATCCGTTGCAGGCTCCGGCGGCCCTGTCGCTCTCGCCTGCCTTCCTCGCCATCGTGATCGCCGGTGTGGCGCTCTCGGTGCTCGGGATGAGCCTGGTCGGCGTGCTCGCGGATCGCCGGCTGGCGCTTCGCACCCGCCGCTTCGAGGAGATCATCAGCCAGCTTTCGTCGGCGCGACAGCAGGTCGAGACGTCGCAGAAGGCGCTGGAGGAGCAGAGGTTCCGGCTGGATACCGCGATCAACCACATGGGCGAGGGCCTCTGCATGTTCGATGCAGAGAAGCGCCTCGTCGTCTGCAACGATCGCTACGCCAAGATGTACCGGCTGCCGCCGGAACTGCTGCTGCCCGGCACGGCCCATCGCGAGATCATCAGGCATCGCATCGCCAACGGCATTCTCAAGGGCGAGACCAGCGACAGTGCCGCGACGCAGGTGCTCGCGACACTGAACGCGCTCCCGGCCGGCGAGATCAACAGCCGGGTCGACGAGCTCGCCGACGGCCGCTTGATCTGCGTGACGCGGCAGCCGATGCCCGGCGGCGGCTGGGTGGCGACGCATCGCGACGTCACCGAGCAGCGGCGCTCCGAGGCCAAGATCACCTATATGGCGCAGCACGACGCGCTGACCGATCTGCCGAATCGCGTGCTGCTCAAGGAATGGATGGAGCGCGCGCTCTCCGGTGCAAGGTGCGGCGGACCGAGCCTTGCGGTGCTGATGCTCGATCTCGACCGCTTCAAGGACGTCAACGACACGCTCGGGCATCCGGCGGGCGATGCGCTGCTGAAGTCGGTGGCTGCCCGCTTGCGCAGATCCGTCAGCGATACGACGCTGGTCGCGCGGCTCGGCGGCGACGAGTTCGCGGTGATCGATTATGTCGGCGATCCGGTCACGGAAGCGGGCTTGCTTGCCGAGAAGATCAGGAAGGCGCTCAGCGAGCCGATCGATCTCGGCGATCATCGGGTGACCACCACGACCAGCATCGGCATTGCGATCGCACCGCGCGACGGCACCGATTCGGACGAGGTGCTGCGCAGCGCCGATCTCGCGCTTTACTCGGCCAAGAGCGGCGGGCGCGGCTCGTTCCGCTTCTTCGAGCCGGAGCTCGATCGGCTGCTGCAGGCCCGCCGCAGCCTCGAGCGCGACATGCGCAGTGCCCTCGCCAGTGGCGAGTTCGAGCTGCATTACCAGCCGTTCATCCACGTCGCGAGCGGGGAGACCTGCGGCTTCGAGGCGCTGCTCCGCTGGCACCATCCGCACCGCGGCATGGTATCTCCGGCGCAGTTCATTCCGCTGGCGGAAGAGACCGGCCTGATCGTGCCGCTGGGGGAATGGGTGCTGCGCACCGCGTGTGCGGAAGCCGCCAAATGGCCGGGCGACCTCAAGATCGCGATCAACCTGTCGCCGGTGCAGTTCAGGAGCCCTGAGTTGGTCCCGGTGATCGTGCGCGCGCTGGCGAGTGCCGGAATTTCGCCGGAGCGCCTCGAGCTCGAGGTCACCGAAACCGCCATCATTCAGGACAGCGAAGCGGTGTTTACCGCGCTGAGCCAACTGCACGATCTCGGGGTGCGGATCGCGCTCGACGACTTCGGCACCGGCTACTCGTCGCTGAGCTTTCTGCAGAAGTTTCCGTTCGACAAGGTCAAGATCGACCGCAGCTTCGTGTCCGAGCTCTCGGGAGCGAGCGACGAGTCGCGCCGGATCGCGCGCGCGATCGTGCGCTTTGCCGTCAGCCTCGGCAAGACCACGACGGCCGAAGGCGTTGAAACCAGGGAGCAGCTCGACATCCTCCGCGCCGATGCTTGCGTGGAAGTGCAGGGCTTCCACTTCAGCCCGCCGGTGCAGAGCGAGAAGGTCGCACAGATGATCGGCGGGCGAACCCCGGCAGCGGCCGAACGGCCTACGGTCCGTCTTGCAATGGCGGGTGCCGCGTCCTGATCGATGGGCTGCGCCGGGCGGCCCGATACGCATGAGGCTTAAGGCCGCAGCACGCGGTCAAAACCGATCTGCGCGTGGAGCGCAAAGCGGTTTTGGCGACCGTTAGAATTCCTCTAAAGCCAGCCGTCGCGGCGCTTCCTTGACTTGGCAATCGCGTCAGCATTCGTCACGCATGTGCCCTGCGCGAAGGCGTTGTGGGTAAGATTGTCAACGGAGGGGATATGCGCGTGAGAGTGATTTTGAGCGCTGCGCTTGCAGCATGCGTCCTTGGGAGCGTTCTTGGGCTGACCGGATCGGCGGCGCTCGCCGACGGCTACAAGAATTGCACCAAGCTCGACAAGGCGTCGTGGAAGCCGGCAAGCGAGGCCGAAGCCAAGGCCAAGGCGCTCGGCTACGAGGTGCGCCGGTCGAAAATCGAGGGCTCCTGCTACGAGGTGTACGGCGTCAAGGAAGGCAAGCTCTACGAGCTGTTCTACAGCCCGGAAGACCTCAGCCTGAAGCACACGATCGCGAAGTGAAGCAGGCGCGATGACGGAGGCGGCGCGGGGCGCCCGCGGCGCGACCAGCGTGCAGGTCTGGGACCTGCCGCTGCGGCTGTGGCACTGGGCGCTCGCCATCCTCGTCCTGGTCGCCTGGGTGACGCCCAGCACCTACTGACCGGCTGCACCGGCTGGCGGGTTATTCGGTGATCGCCCTGCTGGCGTTCCGGCTGATCTGGGGCTTTGCCGGCACGCGCTACGCGCGTTTCGGCAGGCTCGGCGTCCGCCTGCGCGCCGCGCCGCGCTACATCTGGAATCTCCGCCGCGGCATCACCGGGCGCTATATCGGGCTCAATCCGGCGGGCACCGTGATGCTGGTGGCGCTGCTGTTGCTGCTTGCGATCTCGACAATCACGGGCGCGATGGAGGTCACCGTGACCTTCTTCGGTGTCTGGTGGGTCGAGGACACCCACGCCTATGCCTCGGATGCGGTCATGGTGCTGGTCGGGCTGCATGTGCTCGGCGTCGTCGTGGTCGGCTTGCTGCAGCGTCAGAACCTGGTGCGCGCGATGTTCACCGGCCGCAAGCAGCTGCGCAATCGTTCTTAAGCTGAAGCCGCAACGGAAGTTTACCTCTCCCCGACGGGGAGAGGTGGACGATCGCGGGCCGAGCCGATCCAAACAACAAACGTCTGATCCCGGTCGGTAGCTACTGCACCGGCGGGTCGCCCGAGGTGCGCTTCTTCGCGAGGTCCATCTCGGTGACCGCAATCAGGATCTCGGCGCGGGTCTTCAGGTCCGGCGCCTCGAGCATCGCCTGCTTCTCGGCGGGACCATAGGGCGACATCATCGCCAGCGCATTGACCAGCGCCTCGTTGGGCGCGGACTCGATACCTTCCCAGTCGACCTTCAGATTGTTGGCTTCCAGGAAATCGGCCAGCACTTCGAGCAGCGCCTTGCGGTCGACGGCCTCCTCACCCTTGCGCGCGGTGAAGTCACCGGCGAAGGAGAAGAAGTCGACCTTGCACTGCCGGTACGGCGTCTGCACGGTCAGCTCCTCGACCACCTTGAAGCGCGCGACGCCGGTCAGTTCGAGGATGTAACGGCCGTCGCCGGATTCGGCGAGCTGGGTGATGCGGCCGACGCAGCCGATCCGGAACAGGACCGGCTTCGCCTCTTTCTGCGAATGCGTCACGTCGGGCTGGATCATGCCGATCAGGCGATGGCCGTCGCGCAGCGCGTCGTCGATCATCGCGAGATATCGCGGCTCGAAGATGTTGAGCGGCATCTGGCCGCGCGGCAGCAGCAACGCGCCGGGCAGCGGGAACACCGGGATCACCTCCGGGAGCTCGCCGGGTCCGCGATATTCGGCATTGATCGGCATCTGCGGTCCCGCTGCTGTGACGGGCGTGCTTTACGAGAACAGGATGGTCGACAACCGCTTGCGCCCCTCGACGGTTGCCTCATCGGTGCCGCCCCACGCCTCGAAGAACTGCACCAGCTGCTTGCGCGCGCCGTCGTCGTTCCACTTGCGGTCACGCCTGACGATGGCGAGCAATTGCTCGGTCGCTTCCGTGCGCTTGCCCATCGCATTGAGCGCGGTGGCGAGATCGAATCGGGCCTGATGATCGAGCGGGTTTGCGGCGACTTTCTGTTCCAGCTCCGCGACCGGGCCGACCGCTTCCGCCTGTTCGGCGAGATCGATCGCCGCCTGCACCGCCTTCACGGCGGCGTCGTTGCGCTTGGATTCCGGAACCATCGCCAGCGTCTGCTTGGCCTGCTCCATCGCACCCGACGTGACGTAGCACTTGGCGAGGCCGGCGAGGGCCGCGATGTTGGTGGCGTCGTGCGCCAGCACCTCGGCATAGATCTGCGCGGCCTGGGCGGCATCGCCCTCGGCAAGCACGGCATCGGCCTCGGCCAGGATCTCGGTGAGATTGGGCTCGCCGGCGGCCGGCACGCCCTTGGTGATCTTCTCGATGAAGGCGTTGACCTGGCTCTCCGGGACCGCGCCCATGAAGCCGTCGGCGGGCTGGCCGCCCACGAAGGCGATCACGGCCGGGATCGACTGGATGCCCATCTGGCCTGGGATCTGCGGATGCTCGTCGATGTTCATCTTGACCAGCTTGACCCGGCCCTTGGCGTTGCGAACCGCCTTTTCCAGGATCGGCGTGAGCTGGCGGCACGGGCCGCACCACGGCGCCCAGAAGTCGATCATGACCGGCTGACGGCGCGATTCCTCGATGACGTCCTTGACGAAGGTCTGGGTCGTCGTCTCCTTGATCAGATCGGGCGCTGCCTCGGGCGTGGGGCCGCCCTGCTCCATTATCGTCACGTTGTCCTCGCCTGCTTCTGAGGTCGGAAATCCGGGGGCGTTCTAGCACGCCCGGAACGGCACGTTCAGCCGTTCTGTCAGCTAGAGCATGATCCCGGAAAAGTGGGAACCGGTTTCCGGGATCATGCTCCGTAAATGGCAGTCAGCCAGCAAAATTCAATCGCTTGGCCACCTGTCCCGTTCCATCGGAGATCGGGTGGGTTGGTGCCGCGGAACGGCCGATGATGGCGATCCTTCATGACAGCAGGGGAGCGCCCGTGGCAAAGGCCTATTACAGCACGGTGTTCGAGCAACCGGCCGGCGAGGTCTGGAAAATCATCCGCGATTTCAACAATTACCCGGTCTAGGTCCATGGCGCGGGGGCGAGCGAGATCGAGGACGGCAAATCCGGCGATACCGTCGGGGCGGTGCGCAATGTGCTGTACCGGGAGCGGCGGATCAGGCAGCGGCTGCTCGCGCAGTCCGACGTCGAACGCTTCCAGACCTACGAATTCGTCGACACCCCGACCCTGCCGGTGACGGATTTCAGTGCGACCCTGCGGGTAACCCCGGTGATCGACGGCGACCGGGCCTTTATCGAATGGTGGGCCGTGTTCGATTGCGACCCGACCCGCCGCGTCGAGCTGACGCAGACGCTGACCGGCTGGTTCGAGACCTGGCTCGAATCGCTCCGGGACGAGATGGCCCTTAGGCCGGTTCCGGCGGAAATCTAAAAAGAAATCGGCGGCACAGCCGGTTTCGGCCGATTCGGGGTCAATTTTTAGAGAAACCGTGCGATTTCGTGAGGTTCGGACCGCGCTCTTGTGTTGCATTCACAGACAGCTTTTGGCATAGGTCTGCCGTTGCCGGCGAGCGATCGCCGCCATTTCGGATGCGGGTGTAGCTCAGTGGTAGAGCACGACCTTGCCAAGGTCGGGGTCGAGGGTTCGAGCCCCTTCGCCCGCTCCAAAACTTCTCGCTGACCGAGCTGACAGTCTGATGAAGGCCCGCTATTGGCGCGGGCTTTTTGCTGTCCGGCCCGAGGTCGCATCTCCACGGCGCGATTGCGAGGTCAAGATGCCGCGGCCCGCCGTGGCGGTTTCCGGCCTTTGTTAACCGACAAACGTTGCATTCTCAAAACTGATAGAAATCTGTGGTTGTGTTGGCGTTGGAATGGTTGCCGCCGGTTTTGCCGGCGCGGCAAGCGCGTGAACGATGTCGATCTGTTGGAAGCCGGCTCCCGGGTTAAATCGCCGCTTGGCTCGCGCAAACGTCGCTGCGCTGGTCGTGCTCGTCGGCGTCTGGACATGTTCGGGCGCATCAGCGCAGCAATTGCCGAGCGACTCGGCGTATGCCCCGGCGCCCAGTTTCTCTCCCATGCCCGGCTTTGGGCCGGCGCCTGACCTCGAGCCGGCCGAACGGCCGCGAGCTCGGGTCTACATCACGACGCGGTCGCACCGGGGCGGCCAGCAAAATTTCTGCGTCAGGACCTGCGACGGCCGCTTCTTTCCGCTGCCGCGCGTCAGCGAGACGGCGGACGTCAAGGCATGCGAGGCGGCCTGTCCCGCCGCCGAGGTGAAGCTGTACTCCGGCTCCGATATCGACAGCGCCAGAACCGAAGCGGGCGAGACCTACAAGATGCTCGCCAATGCATTCCGCTTCCAGCGCGAGATGGTGCCGCAATGCTCGTGCAGCGCCGGCGCGTCCACCGGACTGTCGCCGATTGCGATCGAGGACGACATGACGCTTCGGACCGGCGATATCATCGCCGCCGATGACGGCTTCAAGATCGCGGCGATCACGAGCGGGCAGCGGCGCAGCGTGTTGTTCAGGCCGCTGTCGAAGGCCAAGGCGCAAGCGCTCGGTCTGGCGCGCCTGTCGTCGCGATAGAGGCGATCACGAGCGTTAGCTTCATTCGAATATCACGCTGCGGTGCAGAATGCCTTGTTATCAGGCAGGCTGCTCAGGAAAATTTCGTCTCAAATATCGTCTCAACTAGTTTTGACGCAGCGCACACCGGCGGACGCGCTTTTCAGCGTCGATGGATGTGCTACCATTTTGCCGTCTGACCTACCTCACAGACCGCCACCATCATCTCTCAGGGCGTTCAAAATCAATAACAGGCAAGCTGCAACGGCTTGCGTAGGGGAGTGACGCGATGAAATCCGCTTTCAATCGATCAATACTTGCGTTCGCGGCGATCGCGCTGCTGGCGGGGACGACCTTCGCCAGTGCGCAGCAACAGACAGACAAGAATCGTGCGCTGAAGAAGTACGAATCGGGCACCAAGGATTCTGGACCCATCCGCCGGACGACTGGTTCCTCGGCGACGAGACCGAAGCGCAGAAGGGCCTTGCCCCGCCGTCCGGTCCGCCGACCGGCGCGTCCGATTCCGAGCTCGCGGCGATGATGAAGAAGATCAAGCTGCCGCCGGGTTTCAAGATCGAGGTCTATGCCTCGAACGTGCTCGCGGCGCGGCAGATGGCCTGGGGCGACAAGGGCACGCTGTTCGTCGGCTCGTTCGGGCTCGGCAACGTCTATGCGATCAAGGACAACAACGGCAAGAAAGAGGTCAAGACCATCCTCAAGGGCCTCAACATGCCGACCGGCCTCGCCTTCCGCGACGGCGCGCTCTACGTCATCGCGGTCGACAAGCTGATCAAGTACGACAATGCAGAAGCCAATCTCGACAATCTCGGCAGCGGCAAGGTGGTGTATGACGACATGCCGTCCTACGCGGCGCATGGCTGGAAATACATCGCCGTCGACAAGGAAGGGTGGTTCTACATTCCGTTCGGACCGCCCTTCAACATCGGTATTCCGCCGACCTCGGTGTCGCAGATCCGCCGCGTCGATCCGAAGACCGGCAACGCGGAGATCTGGGCGCTTGGCGTGCGCAACTCGGTCGGCGGCGACGTCGATCCGCGCACCGGAAAATACTGGTTCACCGAGAATGCCCGCGACTGGATCAGCGACGATCTGCCGAGCGACAAGCTCAACATGATCTCGAAGATCGGCGAGCACTTCGGCTATCCCTATTGCCACCAGGGCAACCTGCCGGACACCAAGTTCGCGATGGGTCACAAGTGCTCGGAGTTCACCCCGCCGGTGTACAATCTCGGTGCGCACGTCGCGCCGCTCGGCATGAAGTTCTATACCGGCGGCCAATTCCCGGCCGAGTACAAGAACAGCATCCTGATCGCCGAGCACGGCTCCTGGAACCGGCATAAGTACCAGGGCGGCCGCATCGTGAAGATCACCGCGAGCCCTGACGGCAAGAACGCCAAGCAGGAGATCTTCGCTTCCGGCTGGATCGAGGGTGACCAGGGCTACCTCGGCCGTCCTGCCGACATCCTGCTCGACAAGGATGGCTCCATCCTCGTCGCCGATGACTGGGCCGGTGCGATCTATCGCATCAGCTACAGCAAGAAGTAACGGTTGAAACAATGCGGGGCTGCGGTGGCCGATCAGGCACCCGCAGCCCCGTTTACGTGGTTCGGCAAGCCCAACGACGGAACTGACTCGTCATGCCCGGACTTGATCCGGGCATCCATCCAAACAAAAACCCTTCTGCAAGCCAGATGGATTGCCGGGCCAGGCCCGGCAATGACCCGTGGAGAAAACTGGCAATGCGTGTTGCGTCCTTTGCAATCCTGTTCGCGGCGGTGATCGCACTTGCGTCGTCCGCCAATGCCGCCGATGTCGCCGCCGGCAAGGCGAAGGCCGAACTCTGCGCCGCTTGCCACGGCGACAACGGCATCTCGCAGACCGAGAACATTCCCTCGCTCGCCGGCCAGCTCGACCAGTACGTTCAATGGCAGCTGGTGTTCTTCCGCGCCGGCGCGCGCAAGAACGAGCAGATGCAGCCGATCGTCGAGCAGCTCAACAACGACGACATCCGCAATCTCGGCGCCTATTTCGCGTCGCTGACGCCGTTCAAGGGCGGCAAGGACGACAATCCGGACCTGTCCGAAAAGGGCAAGCAGGCCGCCGCCGGCCGCCGCTGCGCCTCATGCCATGGCGATACGTTTGCCGGTACCAAGGCGGTGGCCCGCATCGCCGGCCAGCGCGAGGAATATCTCGTCAAGGCGCTGCACGATTACAAGTCGGGCCTGCGCTCCGGTGGCGCCCAGGCCGCGATGGCCGATGTTGCCTATCCGCTGAGCGACGAAGAGATCACCGCGCTCGCGCATTACCTGGCGCATTTGTAAGTGCAAATCATGTGGTCGTCCCGGCGAAGGCCGGGACCCATAACCACCGGCCTCAATTGTCTTGAACGGATATCAACCTGCAGCGCCTCAAATCGAAAGGCCGCGGCGTATGGGTCCCGGCCTTCGCCGGGACGACGGGAATAAATTCACCCCCGCTGCTTCTCATACGCCTTGAGATGCGTGTAGGCCGTGCGCAGCTTCGGCACCGGGATCTTGGCGGCGTCGGCACGCACGATCAGGTCGCCGATCACGTGATCGGCCTCGACCGGCAGCCCCGCCTTGATGTCGCGGAACATCGATGCGGTCATCGGCGAGCCCTCGGTGGTGAGGAGCCCGCGGGTGCGTTGGAAGAACGGGCCGCCCGGGGCATGGCCGGCGTCGGCGGCGATCGCGCTGCATTCGTCGAGGATGCCGAGCAGGAAATCCTTGCCGCCGGGCGCGGCCAGGATGTTGCCAACCGAGGTCCGCATCAGGCTGGTGGAGGCGGCGAGCGAGGCCAGGAACACCCATTTCTCCCACATGTCCTGCATCACATGCTCGCTGGCGTTGGCGCCGTTGATCGCCGAGAAAGTTTCAGCGATCGCGCGCACCCGGTCCGACAGGCCGCCGGCGCGCTCGCCAAAGCCGAGCGACTGCATCGGCTGCAGCTGCACCACCTCGCGTTTCTCGTTCAGCGTCGCCGCGATCGCGCACAGACCGCCGAGCACATGCTGGGCGCCGAACGTCTTGTCGAGCGCATCAAGATGCAGCATGCCGTTGAGCAGCGGGATGATCGCGGTCTTGTCGCCGACGACGGGCGCAAACGACTTGATCGCATCCTCGAGATCGAACGCCTTGCAGCTCAACAGCACGACGTCGAACTTGTCCGACAGCTTGTCGGCCTGCACGGTCGGCGGGTTGTTCAGCGTGACATCGCCGTTCGGGCTCTTGATCACGAGCCCGGCGGAGGCGAGCTCGGAAGCGCGGCGAGGGCGCACCAGGAAAGTGACGTCGCGGCCGGCCTGAAGCATCCGGCCACCGAAATAACCGCCGATCGCACCGGCGCCGACCACGAGAACGCGCATGGGAATTTGTCCTTCTTTGTTGTTGCCCGAGGAGGCGAGCGAATAGGGAGTAGCGAATAGATAAGGATACTGTTCGACTATTCGCTACTCGCTATTGGCTATTCACTCATCTCACTTTCCCGATACCATTTCCTCGACTTCGCGCAGCTGCTCCTTGCCGAAGAAGATCTCGTTGCCGACGAAAAAGGTCGGCGAGCCGAACGCGCCGCGCTCGACGGCGGATGAGGTATATTCGATCAGCTTGGCCTTCACGTCGGCGTCCTGTGCGCGGGCGAACAGTTTTGCGGCGTCAAGGCCGGAGGAGGCGATGGCTTTGCCGGCGACCTCAGGATCGTCCATCTTCTTGGGCTCGACCCACATGTGATGGAAGGCGGCCTCGATATACTTCTCGAACACGCCCTCAAACTGGGCGGCGACCGCCGCGCGCATCAGGTTCAGCGTATTGACCGGGAAAAACGGGTTCCAGGTGTATGGCTTGACGTTGAAGCGCTTGAGAAAGCGTTCGGTCTCGATCTTCTGAAACTCCGGCTTGTTCTTGACGCCCGCCAGCGTCTCGGCCGGCGACTTGTTGTTGGTGGCCTTGAAGATGCCGCCGAGCAGGATCGGGACATATTCGAACTTGACGCCGGTGCGTTTTTCGATCGCCGGGATCGCTTCATGGCTGAGGAAAGCGTTGGGGCTGCCGAAATCGAACAGGAATTGCGGATTTTGGCTCACTGCGGTCTCTCCCTCGGCCTGTCTCGTTTGGGCTTGTTTAGCATGGACCTGCTGTCGCAGGCGCCATCAGTAGAATATGATAGTCATCATGTGAGCCGCGGCGCGCGATGTCAAATCAGCCGCTTAATGGTCTGCTTGCGCCATACTAGGGCGTAATAGGCCATCTGCAGCACGAACATGGTTGCAAAAGTGACGGGATAGGCGATCCAGATGCCGCTGACGCCGATGGTGCGGCTGAGCAGGATCGCGACCGGCACCTCGACCACCGCGATCGCCAGGGTCGAAAGCAACAGCGGCATCCACACCGTGCCGCCGGCGCGCATCGCGCCCGAAAACACCGTCGCCATGCCGAACAGCACCATGCTCCACAGCACGATGTACAAAAGCTGCTGCGCCAGCCCGAGCACGGCACTGTCGACGATGAAGAATCCCATCAGCGGCCGCGCGAAGAGATAGCCGAGCACGACCAGCCCGCCGGTCAGCGCGAGATTCATCTCGATCCCGGTCCGGACGATCGCACCGACCCGGGCGGAATCGCCGCGGCCTATCGCCTGCGCGCCGAAGATCGACACCGATATCGCGATCGAGATCGCCGGAAACTGCACATAGCCGATCACCTGGTTGACCGCGCCATAGGCCGCGGTGGCGTCCGAGCCGAAACCATTGACGAGGCCAAGCAGCACCAGCTCGGCAAGCGAGACGACCACCATGCCGATCGCGGTCGGAATGCCGAGCCGCAGCACGATGCGCAGCAGCGCGCCGTTCGGCCGCATCGCGCGCAGGAACGCGGCGTCGAAGGCCAGTGCATGGCGGTGCCGCAGCATATGGACATGCAGCCACAGCAGCGTGACCACGCCCGAGACCGCGGAGGCGATGGCAGCGCTGGCGACGCCGAGCATCGGCAGGCCGAACCAGCCGCGGATCAGCGCCGGCGTCACCACCAGGCCGATGGCGGTCGAAACCGTCAGCGCAACCAGCGGCGTCACGGTGTCGCCGACGCCGCGCATCATCGCCGTCAGCAGCAGGAATGCGAAGGTTATGGGCATCGTGATCATCATGATCCGCGCATAGGCCACCGCAGCGTCGAGGACGTCGGATGGCGTCGCGAGCGCGATCAGGAGCGGGCGGGCGAACAGGCCGCCTGATATCGCGATCGTCAGTGCGAGCAGCAGCGTCACGGTCATGGTGGTCCCGGCGACCGCCTTCACCCGGTCGGGCTCGCCGGCGCCCCAGGCCTGGCCGATCATAACCGAGGCGCCGGCGCTCAGGCCGATCACGAAGGAAATGAAGAAGAACATCACCGGAAAGAACACCGAGACCGCGGCGAGCGCGTCGACGCCGATCATCTGGCCGAGATAGACGCCGTTGACTGTGCCGAACAGCGACTGCAGCACGTTGCTGAGCAGCATCGGCGCGAGGAAGGCGCGGAAGGCTTTGCGCAGGGAGGGAGGGTTGGACACGTTCAACTTCCAGGAATGGCACCGAGCTTGTGCAGCTTGGTGAGTAGGTCAGATAGCACACACCGCTGTCGTCCCTGCGAAAGCAGGGGCCCATACTCCGCGGCCTTTGCTAAGGGCGCGCGGCTAGCTCGACGCGCCGCAATGCTCTTCAGTGGTTGGGTCCCTGCTCCAGTGCGCAATTGCGCACTAGGCAGGGACGACAATCCTGTTCGAGGTTATTCGTCCACACTATTCAAAATGAGTCAGTCCGCTTGATCGCTATAGGCGAGCCGGATCGCGTGATCGCGGATATCGGCCGGCCAGTCCGCGATCAGCGTCGCAAAGCGGCGCCGGTCGTGGGCGAACAGCGCGCGGATCGCATCTTCATAGTTCGGCCGATTGCCTGCCATGACAGTCATGAAGCGATAGGCGGCATCCTGCGCGCTGCGCGTGCGATCCTTGTCGCCGCTTGAGCGGCGCGCCTCGTCGACCAGCTTGCGGATCGCAACCGACGCGCCGCCCTTCTGCTGCGCCAGCCAGTCCCAATGCCGTGGCAGCAGCGTGATCTCGCGCGCGACGACGCCAAGCTTCGGACGTCCCGGGCCGCGCGGCGCGGTCGGCGTCGGCTCCTCGTCGCGCGCAGGTGCGGGCTGCGGCAGCCGCGCCAGCACGTCGTCGACCGAGCCGCGGAAATCGATATCGACCAGCGCCGAGGTGCGGCCGTTGAACACCAGGATCGCGGCGTCCTTGCATTGGTCGAGGTGTTGCTTGGCGGCGCGCGCAACCTCCGGGAGGTCGCCGGCCCCGATGCGGTGCTCGCCTTCGAAGGCGACATAGGCAGGATTCATGGTAGACCTCTCAGATTGCGCGACATACTGCCCGGATAATTCTTGGCAATCGCGGCGTGTGGATCTCGACTTTCTGGTTTCCCGCTGGCACCAAACGCCGCCCGATTGCGCTGATCTTTCAGAGGATGCCCATGCTGACGGTTCATCATCTCAACAATTCCCGCTCGCAGCGCGTGCTGTGGCTGCTCGAGGAATTGGGCGTGCCCTACGAGATCGTGCGCTACCAGCGGCAGCCCGACATGCGGGCGCCGAAGGAGCTGCGCGCGATCCATCCGCTCGGCAAGTCGCCCGTCGTCACCGACAACGGCCACACGATCGCGGAATCCGGCGCGATCCTCGAATACATCATCGCGACCTACGGCAACGGGCGCCTGATCCCGCAGGCCGATACGCCGGAGCGGCTGCGCTACACCTATTGGCTGCACTACGCCGAGGGTTCGGCGATGACGCCGCTGCTGCTGAAGCTCCTGTTCACGCTGATGCCGAAGCGCGCGCCGGCGCTGCTGCGGCCCTTGGTGCGCAAGGTATCCAACACGGCGCTGTCCACGCTGGTCAATCCGCAGCTCAAGCAGCACATGGCCTATTGGGAAGGCGAGCTCGGCAAGAGCGAATGGTTCGCCGGCAGCGAGCTTTCCGGCGCCGACATCCAGATGAGCTTTCCGCTCGAGGCCGCCGCGGCGCGCGGCGGGCTCGAGGACGGCCATCCCAAGTGTGTCGCGTTCCTGGAGCGTATTCACGCCCGCCCGGCCTATGCGCGGGCGCTGGAGAAGGGCGGGCCGTACCAGGTCGGCCGGTAAATTCGCGCTCATCGCGGCAGCTCGATCAGCGGCAGCAGCCGCGAATCCGCCAGCGCCGTGGTGCGGTGTCCGATGCCGGCGAGGTAGGCCTCCGCCACCGCGAAGGCGAGGAACGCGCCACGGCTCTTCTGCCGGATCAGCATCGCGCGGTCCCAGCGCTCGCCCTCGGGCCCGATCAGGAACGGGCCGCCTTCACCCATGAACAGAATGTCGCCGCCGCTCTTGCGCAGATGCGGGAGCGTGTGCGCGACATAGCGGTCGTAGGCCGCAGCCCCCGCGATCGGCTGTGGCGGGGCGAGCTCCGGGCTTTGCGAATAGTCGGCGATCGCGCGGAAGCGCAGCAAATTGAGCATCACCAGCTCGCCCGCGATCTCGCGCTGGGCAAAGTCGCGGCCGGCGTTCCAGGTCGGCTCGAGATAGCAGGCGGCGGTGTCCATGTCGGTTGTCCCATCGAGGGTTGACGGCACTTTTTACCCGGGCATAATTGCTTTGTCAATAATACCCGGATATAAATAGCCCGACAGAACGACAGGAGTCACCATGAAGACCGAGGACCGCAAGCAAGCCATCGCCGACTACAAGAAGCGCGCGAGCGTCGCCGGCGTGTTCGCGATCCGTTGCCGCGCGACCGGTGAGGTTTGGGTCGGGCAGGCGCTCGACCTCGACAAGATCGAGAACCGCATCTGGTTCACGCTGCGGATGGGCAGTCATCGCAACGCCGAGCTGCAGCGCGCCTGGTCGGGGCATGGCGCGGACAACCTCTCACTCGAAACGCTGGAGCGGATCGAGGACGAGGAGCTCACCTATGTGCGCGAACACGCTGCTGAAGGAGCGCGTGCAGCATTGGCGCGCGGAGCTGAATGCGTTCGCGGTGTAGCCTAGTGTGACGGTAGCGGCTGCACGGTGACGCCGGGCGGCGGCACGTCGTCGTCGGGCACGAAGAAGTCCGACATCAGCGGCACCGAGGGATCGACGCGGTAGCGCTCGAAGTCGCGGACGCCATTGGCATAGAGCACCTTGTCGTCGATGCAGAAATGCCCGGTGAATTCGCGCGACGGCCGGGTGATGATCGCGTAGGCCGCATCGCCCATGATTTCGGGCGTGCGGCTTGCACGCATCATGGCGTCGCCGCCGAGCAGGTTGCCGACCGCGGCGGTCGCGATCGTGGTGCGCGGCCACAGCGCGTTGACGGCAATGCCGGCCGATTTCAATTCGCCCGCGAGCCCGAGCACGCACATGCTCATGCCGAACTTCGCCATCGTATAGGCGGTCGAGTGCTCGAACCATTTCGTCTTCATGTCGAGCGGCGGCGACAGCATCAGGATGTGCGGATTCTCCGCCTTCTTCAGGTGCGGGATGCAGTATTTCGACACCATGAAGGTGCCGCGGGTGTTAATCCCCATCATCAGGTCGAACCGCTTCATGTCGGTCGCCTGCGAATTGGTCAGGCTGATGGCGCTGGCATTGTTGACGCAGACGTCGATGCCGCCGAACTCGGCCACGGTCTGCTCGATCGCCGCCATCACCTGCGCCTCGTCCCTGATGTCGCAGAGCACCGGCAGCGCCTTGCCGCCGGCGGCGCGGACCTCGTCGGCGGCGGTGTAGATCGTGCCCTTCAGCTTCGGATGCGGCTCGGCGGTCTTCGCCGCGATCGCGACATTGGCGCCGTCACGCGCGGCGCGCAGCGCGATCGCCAGCCCGATGCCGCGGCTCGCGCCCGAGATGAACAGCGTCTT
Organism: Bradyrhizobium sp. BR 1433; assembly: GCF_051547665.1. Lineage (NCBI taxonomy): Bacteria > Pseudomonadati > Pseudomonadota > Alphaproteobacteria > Hyphomicrobiales > Nitrobacteraceae > Bradyrhizobium > Bradyrhizobium sp. BR 1433. Next base: position 4,976,853 of record NZ_JBPUGG010000001.1, on the reverse strand, counting down.
GCCTTTGAGCGACGTCATGAGAACCTCCTGTGAGGGACGCACGAGACGATGGCTCCCTCTCCCCTTGTGGGAGAGGGCTGGGGTGAGGGGTATCTCTCCACACGGTATACTGCATGGAGAGACCGCAACCTCTCACCCGGATTGCATCTGTCGATGCAATCCGGCCTCTCCCACAGGGGGAGAGGCGAAGCGGCGCAAGTTGATAGGTCAGTGCTCAATTTCAGCCATCCGCATGCAGCACGCGGCCGCGGGTTTCCGGCAGCGCGTAGGCGGCAATGAAGAACACGCCGTAGGCCGCCACCGCGAAGATCGCGATCGCGTTGGCGAGCGTGGTCGTGGTCGACAGCGCGCCGACCAGGAACGGGAACAGCGCGCCGATGCCGCGGCCGAAATTGTAGCAGAAGCCCTGGCCGGAGCCACGCAGCCGGGTCGGATACAGTTCGGTCAGGAACGCGCCCATGCCGGAGAAATAGCCCGAGGCAAAGAAGCCGAGCGGGAAGCCCAGCACCCACAGCACCTCGTTGGACAGCGGCAGCTGGGTGTAGAGCAGCACCACCGCGATGGCGCCGATCGAGAAGATCAGGAACAGATTGCGTCGCCCGATCCGGTCGGCGAGCCAGGCGCCGACGAGATAACCGATGAAGGAGCCGATGATCAGCGTCGCGAGATAGCCGGTCGAGCCGACCACCGAGAGCTTGCGCTCGGTGGTGAGGAAGCGCGGCACCCAGAAGGTAATGGCGTAATAGCCGCCCTGCATGCCGGTGCCGACCAGGGAGGCCAGCAGCGTGGTCTTCAGGATCGGTCCGTGGAAGATCTCCCACAGCGCGGCGGGGCCGCTGCCGGAGGCCTGCGCCTGCGCCATGGTCGCGGCGGAGATTTCCGGCTCGGTGACGTAGCGGCGCAGATAGAACACGAGCAGCGCCGGCAGCGCGCCGATCACGAACATCCAGCGCCAGGCGTTCTCCGCCGGCAGCACCGAGAACAGGATCGCCTGCGCCAACACCGCGAGGCCCCAGCCGACCGCCCAGCCCGACTGCACCGAGCCGACCGCGCGCCCGCGATATTGCGGCCGGATCGCCTCACCGATCAGCACCGCGCCGGCGGCCCATTCGCCGCCGAAGCCGAGGCCGAGCAGCGCGCGGGCGACCAGCAGCTGATCGAAATTCTGCACCAATGCGCAGACCAGCGAGAAGAACGAGAACCAGATGATGGTGAGCTGCAGCGTCTTGACCCGCCCGATCCGGTCCGACAGATAGCCACCGAGCCAGCCGCCGACGGCCGAGGCCAGCAGCGTCACGGTGCCCGCGAGGCCGGCGGTGCCGGGGTCGACCTTCCAGAGCATGATGATGGTGCCGATCACCAGCGGATAGATCATGAAATCCATGCCGTCGAGCGTCCAGCCCGACGCGCAGGCCCAGAACGTGCGCCGCTCCTGCAGGTTCATGTCGCGATAGAAGGCGAGGAGGCTGGTGTCCTCGATCTCTGCGACTTCCATCGATTTGGATTCGGCCGTGCTCATGCGCGTTCCCCGGAGAAATCTTTCACCGGCTGTTTGCAATCCGCGGCCGGAGGTGCGCGGACCGCCAATCTATCGCGATGTTGCAGGCTGGGCAAAGCCGCGTTTGCAAGGCCCTTAGAATGGGATCAAGCTAGATTGAATCGGATTGGCCCGAGCACGCTCACCTCTCCCCGGCGGGGAGAGGTCGATTTGCGCAGCAAATCGGGTGAGGGGCTGCGGCTCCAACGAAAGAACGGAACCCTCACCCGGCGCTACGCGCCGATCTCTCCCAAGGGAGAGGTGAGTCCCCACCGCCGCTCCAGCTCAACCGGGTCCCATCACGTTTTAGTATCCCGCGGCTTCCGAGCCGCGCGTGCGCGGATCCGGCGCGCCGAGCAGACCGTTGGTCGTGACGAGGATCGAGTTCGCGGAGGAGTAGCCGAGCGGCTCGACCAGTTTGTGGCCCCTGGCGCGCAGATCGCCCAGCACCGCGTCGGGAAAACCGCGCTCGATCCGGACTTCGTCGGGCAGCCATTGATGGTGCATGCGGGGCGCGGCGACCGCGGCCGCGATGTCCATCCTGTAGTCGATCACGTCGACGATGATCTGCGTCACGGCGGAGATGATGCGGCTGCCGCCGGGCGAGCCCGTCACCAGCACCGGCTTGCCGTCCTTCAGCACGATGGTCGGCGACATCGACGACAGCGGACGCTTGCCGGGTCCCGGCAGATTGGCCTCGAAGCCGACTAGGCCGAAGGCATTGGAGGCGCCGGGCGCGGCGGTGAAATCGTCGAGCTCGTTGTTGAGCAGCACGCCGGTGCCGTCGGCGACGAGGCCGACGCCGTAGGGAAAGTTCAGCGTGTAGGTGTTGCTGACGGCGTTGCCGCCGGCATCGACGACCGAATAATGCGTGGTGTTGTCGCCCTCATGCGGCTGCTTCGCGTTGCGCACATCGGTCCAGGGCGTGGCGCGGGCAAGATCGATGGTCGCGCGCTGTTTGGCGGCATAGTCCTTGTCGATCAGCAATTGCGTCGGCGCGTCGACGAAGGCGGGATCGCCGAGATAGCGCGCGCGATCGGCATAGGCCCGCTTCATCGCCTCGATCATCACATGCAGCGAGGTGGACGAGCCCTGCTTCATGTCGGACATCGGAAAGCCTTCGAGGATGTTGAGGATCTCCAGCAGCACGACGCCGCCGGAGGAGGGCTGCGGCATCGAGACGATGTCGTAGCCGCGATAGCTGCCGCGGATCGGCGTGCGGATCACCGGCTGGTAGGATTTCAGATCCTCGAGCGTGAAGATGCCGCCGGCATTCTTGATGCCGTTGACGAGCTTCTCGGCGACGGCGCCTTGGTAGAAGCCGCGCGGGCCCTGTTCGGCAATATCAGACAATACGCCGGCGAGATCGCCCTGGATCAGCCGGTCGCCCTCGCGCAGCGGCGTGCCGTCGGCGTGCGAGAATGTTTTGGCCGAATTCGGCCAGCGCGACATGCGGCGATACATGTCGTTCAGCGTGTCCGATGTGTCGTCGGTGACGATGAAGCCGTCGCGCGCGAGATCGATCGCGGGCTTGAGGATCTGCGCCAGCGTGAATTTGTCGGAGCCGTATTTCTCGAGCGCCAGCGCGAGGCCCGCGACCGTGCCGGGCACGCCGATCGCGAGCGCGGAGTTGCGCGACTTGTCGGAATCGGGCTTGCCGTCGGCGTTCAGGAACATGTCGCGGGTAGCGGCCTGCGGCGCAGTCTCGCGATAGTCGATCGCGACATCCTCATTGCGCCCGGCGAGATGGATCACCATGAAACCGCCGCCGCCGATATTGCCGGCGCGCGGATAGGTCACCGCCATCGCAAAGCCGGTGGCGACCGCGGCGTCGACGGCATTGCCGCCCTGTCGCAGGATCTCGGCGCCAACTTGCGCGGCCAGCTTCTCCTGCGCCACCACCATGCCGTGTTCGGCGTGAATGCTGCGACTCGTGTCCGCGGCTGACGGTTCATAGAAGCGGCGCTGGACCTGGCCGAGGGCAGGCGTCGCGATACCAATCACCAGGAGAGCGGCAAACAGCCGTCGCGACATCGTTGCCGTCAGCGCCATCGAAATGTCCTGCCCTGTTCATCGCCGTATCAGTCAAACCGGCCCATGCTATATGGGAGCGGATTGGAGCGGCAAAAGCCTGCCTGTGGTTCGAGTTGGGGAATATCTTTCGCGATGACGGCAACAATGCAGACGGGCGCCGGTGACGCGAAGGTCACCACCAAGGTTTATCCTGGCCGCGCCGCCGTCATCAGCTGGATCTTCTTCGATTGGGCTGCGCAGCCATATTTCACGCTGATCACGACCTTCGTGTTCGCGCCTTATTTCGCGAGCTTCGTCGCGCCTGATGCCGCGAGCGGCCAGGCGCTGTGGGGCTTTGCCACCGCGGCGGCCGGACTTGCGATCGCGCTGCTGTCCCCGGTGTTAGGTGCGATCGCCGATGCCAGCGGCCGGCGCAAGCCATGGATCGCGGGCTTCGGCGCGCTGCTCGTGATCGGCGCCAGCGCGATGTGGATCGGCAAGCCCGGCAATCCCGACATCATCCCGGCGCTGCTGCTCGCCTATGCGATTGCGAGCGTCGGCGTCGAGTTCGCGACCGTGTTCAACAATGCGATGATGCCGACCCTGGTGCCGCCGGACCGGATCGGGCGACTGTCAGGCACCGGCTGGGCCACCGGCTATGTCGGGGGCATCCTGAGTCTTGTTCTCGTGCTCGGCTTCCTTGCCGCCAATGCCGAGACCGGCAAGACGCTGTTCGGCTTCACGCCGCTGTTCGGTCTCGATCCGGCCATGCATGAAGGCGACCGCATCACCGGGCCGCTGACCGGGCTTTGGTTCATCATCTTCGTGACGCCGATGTTCCTGTTCACGCCGGACTATCCGGCGAAGCGCCCGATGCGCGCGGCGCTCGGCGAAGGCCTGCGCGAGCTCAGGCAATCGTTGTCGAGCCTGCCGAAGCAGAAGTCACTGGCGCGCTTCCTGCTGGCGAACATGATCTACACCGACGGGCTGGTCTCGCTGTTTGCGTTCGGCGGCATCTATGCCGCAGGCACGTTCGGCTGGGACACGATCCGGATCGGTACCTTCGGCATCATCCTCGCGGTGGCCGGCACGTTCGGCGGCTGGATCGGTGGCAAGCTCGATGATGCATTCGGACCGAAGCGCGTGATCACCGCCAGCTTGCTGATCCTGCTGTTTGCGATCGTCGTGATCCTCACCGTGAACAAGGATTCCGTCCTGTTCATCCAGGTCGTGCCGCCGGTGCCTGGCGGTCCGTTGTTCGCGGGCGCCGCCGAGCGCGCCTACATCGTGCTGGGCTGCCTGATCGGCGCCACCGGCGCGCCGCTGCAGGCCGCCTCGCGCTCGCTCCTGATCCGCCTCGCGCCGAAGGACCGCATCGCGCAGTATTTTGGCTTGTTCGCGCTCACCGGCAAGGTGACGTCGTTCATCGGCCCGCTCCTGATCGGCGCGATCACCGCGGCGACCGCAAGCCAGAAGGCCGGCATGGCGGTGCTGGTGGCGTTCTTCGTGGCGGGACTGGCGCTATTGGCGAAGGTGCGGGAGTAAATCACCGCCGTCGTCCCGGCGAACGCCGGGACCCATACCGCGTGATCCATCGAAGGCGCGCTGGGGCTAGTTGTCCCTCACCAAGCAACATCGGTGGTTATGGGTCCCTGCTTTCGCAGGGACGACAGGTTTGTAGCCCGGATGGAGCGAAGCGCAATCCGGGGTCTTTGGTCCGCGGAGAAACCGCCCCGGATTTCGCTACGCTCCATCCGGGCTACAGGTTGTACTCAATGCCGGAAATGCCGCACGCCGGTGAACACCATGGCGATGCCGTGCTCGTCGGCGGCCTTGATCACCTCGTCGTCGCGCATCGAGCCGCCGGGCTGGATCACCGCGGTGGCGCCGGCCTCGATGCAGGCCAGCATGCCGTCGGCGAACGGGAAGAAGGCGTCGGAGGCGACCACCGAACCCTTGGTCAGGGGCTCGGCGAGCTTCAGCTCGGCCGCTGCATCCAGCGCCTTGCGCGCGGCGATCCGTGCCGAATCGACCCGGCTCATCTGGCCGGCGCCGATGCCGACGGTCGCGAGGTCCTTGGCGTAGATGATGGTGTTCGACTTCACGTGCTTGGCGACGCGGAACGCGAATTTGAGATCGCGCAGCTCGGCGTCGGTCGGCGCACGCTTGGTCGCGACCTTCAGGTTCATGTCCTCGACCACGGCATTGTCGCGGCTCTGCACCAAGAGGCCGCCGGCGACGGTCTTGGCGGTGAGGCCGACCGCGCGCGCGTTCGGCAGGCCGCCGGCGAGCAGCAGGCGCAGATTGCGCCGGCCGGCGATGATCGAGATCGCCTCCTCGGTTGCGTCGGGCGCGATGATCACCTCGGTGAAGATGCCGATGATGGCGCGCGCGGCATCCGCATCGAGCGTGCGATTGACCGCGATGATGCCGCCATAGGCCGAGGTGGAGTCGCAGGCGAGCGCGCGGGCATAGGCGGTGGCGAGATCGGGTCCCTCGGCAACGCCGCACGGATTGGCGTGCTTGACGATCACACACGCCGCGGTGCGCTGCGGATCGAACTCGCCGACGCATTCATAGGCCGCGTCGGTGTCGTTGATGTTGTTGTAGGACAGTTCCTTGCCTTGCAGCTGGCGTGCGGTCGCAACGCCCGGCCGCTTCTCCGGCGTGGCATAGAACGCCGCGGTCTGGTGCGGGTTCTCGCCATAGCGCAGCGACTGGATCAGCTTGCCGCCAAAGGCGCGGAAGTCCGGCGCCTTGGTGTCGAGCTGCACGGCAAACCAGTTCGAGATCGCGGCATCATAGGCTGCCGTGCGCGCATAGGCCTTGGCGGCGAGCCGCCGGCGCAACTGAAGCGAGGTCGCGCCCTTGTGCGCGGCGAGCTCGTCGAGCACGGCCTGATAATCGTTCGCCTCGACCACCACGGCGACGTCGTCATGGTTCTTGGCCGCGGCGCGGATCATCGCGGGACCGCCGATGTCGATGTTCTCGATGCACTCCTCGAAGCCGGCGCCTTTGTCGACGGTGGCCTCGAACGGATAGAGGTTGACGACCAGAAGATCAATCGGCGCGATGCCGTGCGAGGCCATCGCCGCGGCGTGTTCCTTGTTGTCGCGGATCGCGAGCAGTCCGCCATGGACCTTCGGATGCAGCGTCTTGACCCGGCCATCCATCATCTCCGGAAAGCCGGTGAGCTCGGAGACGTCCTTGACCTTCAGCCCGGCCGCCGCGATCGCCTTGGCGGTGCCGCCGGTCGAGACCAGCTCGACGCCATGGTCGGCCAGCGCCTTGGCGAAATCGATCAGTCCGGTCTTGTCGGAAACGGACAACAGAGCGCGGGTCACGCGGCGAAGCTGCTCGGTCATATCGGAAAATCCCTGGCTGTTAAGGCAGCCGGGTAGCATGGTTTTGTGCCGTACGAAACCGGTCTCCGAGGTTGATTCCCCGCAAATTGACGATGACCCGGTATCCATTCCGCGTCACCCTGAGGAGCGCGAAGCGCGTCTCGAAGGGTCGACGGCCCGGCCGGCGGCCGTGCATCCTTCGAGGCTCGCTCCGCTCGCACCTCAGGATGACGGGTTAGGGGACCCGCTCCCTTTACAGCGGCAGTTCCGGCTCGCGGCGGGCGTTGCGGCGCGCGTTGGTGGCGGAGGCCGAGGTCGAGGAGCGCACGAAGCTCCAGCGGATGGTGCCGGCCTGCCTCGCGTCCTGCCGGATCACGATCTGGGAGGTGCGGCGCGGGCCGTCATTGCCGGCCAGGAACACGCTGTCCTCGAGATCGACCTTGTCGTCCATCGCCTCGAAGGTCCAGACGTCGCGGTTGGGCAGCACCAGCATCACGCCGCGGGCATCCGACAGCCGGCTCGCCTTCACCGAGGGATGCAAATGGAAGCGCAGCGCGAAATCGGCCTCGCTGCCCTTGATGCGGCCGCCCGGCGCCGGCGACAGCGAATCTTCGCCCTCCAGCCGCGTGCCGTCCAGCGAGACCATCAGCACGCGGCGGTGGATCACGCCGAAGCGCGAGAGATAGCCGTCATGCGAGGCGGTCAGCACATCGCCGTCGGGAACGGCTTCGCGGTAGCTCTCGACATTGCTCGGGCCGCTGGTGATGGGCGCGCCGCGCAGCAGCCGCTTCATCGCCGACAGCTCGACGAACTGGCATGACGAGGCGTCGCGATACGTCAGCGTCGAATGCGCCGCGGTGGAGCGCGCGAACGGCCGCCAATTGTCGCGGCCTGTGCTTGGCATGCCGCAATTGACGACGATGCGGCTCACCCCGGAGGAGAGCTCGAACGACAGGCAGCCGGCATGCGCGTCCTGGCTGACGCTTGCCGGCGGCGGCGGGCCGGTATCGATGATCAAGGCGGTGTTGCCGGCATCGAGGCGCTGGAAGCCGGTATGCGGCATGCTCGCCATCGGCACGCCGCGGGTGTCGTCATAGGCGAGCAGCGTCGCGACGAGATCGGACGGCGCGGTGCTCATGCCGTTGAACAGCGCGAAGCTGCCGTCGCCGTGACGGAAGAAGCGCAGCATCGGCATCATGCGGTCGATGGCGTTGAGCAGCGCCGGCGGCGGCGCGATATTCCGTGCGGCAAAGGTCTGCCGCAGCGGCAAGAGATCGCTAAGCAGCTCGACCAGCGCGCCGGGATTGCGCGAGATGTGGCCGCCATCGGGCAGGATCTGGCGCTGCAATTCGTCGGACAGCTTGCGCGTCGCCGATTTGATGTTGCGCGCCTGGTTGGCGAGACAGAGCGAGGCGTAGCACAGCGCGATCAGCACCTGCAGGCGCGGAACGCCGTCATTGTCGAGCGTCGCGTGGCGCAGATAGCGGATCTCGCGCGCCAGCCCGCGCAGATATTTGCGGTAGAATTTTCCGTCGGTGTCGCCGAGCACCAATGGAGCCTGCGACAACAGCGAGATCACCCGCCGCGCGCGCACATCGGCGCGGCGCTCCAGCGGCCGCTTGCGCGCCTGGTTGGAGATCCAGTCGTCGACCAGCGAACGGGCGTTGGCGCGGGTCAGCGCGGTGTCGGCGGCGCGCAGGTGGCGCAGCCAGCCAAAGCCGAGCAGGGCGGCTTCCCAATCCTCCGACGGCGGCTCGAGATCGAAGATCGAGCGGCCGTGGCAGGTGACGATCTTGCCGGCGAAGACGAATCGTCCGGCATAGATCTCGGCCGCGCGGGTGGCGTCGGCGGTCCGCAGATCGTGCGGGGCGATGACCAGCCGGTCGGTGCGGCCGGGCCAGAGCCGCGACAGCGCAATCGTGCTCCCGCTGGCGCGTGCGAGCATGCTGCGGGCAAAGCGGCCAGCAATCAGCGTCGAGATGCGTCTGCTTTGAGCGACCGACACGCCTAACCTTGCGGGGAGGGAATTTTCAACGAATCCTTATTTAATCCGGAAACGCGGCCAAGACACCTGCCAAGACACCTGCCCAGGCACCCTCTTGATACCGCACGAATCACTTCGAGCTTAGAGGACTGAAGTTTAAAATCAGGATTTAACCAGCCGGGCGGCGTAAAAGCCATCCAGCCCGCCCAGCCGCGGGTCGGCGTTGGGCAAATGGCTCGGCAAAGTGCGCAGATCGCCGTCGGCGGTAATGATGTCGTCGAGGCCGGCGACCTCGCTTGTCTCGACCGGCGCACGGCGCAGGCCTGATTCGCTCGCCAGTAGCGCGGCGATCGCGTACTCGCCTTCCTCCGGCTCCAGCGAGCAGGTGCAGTAGACCAGCGTGCCGCCGGGCTTCAGCAGATTGGCGGCTCTTTGCAACAGCCGCTTCTGCAGCGCCGACAGCGCGGCGATGTCGCCTTCCTGCCGCAGCCAGGCGACGTCGGGATGGCGGCGGATGGTTCCCGTCGAGCTGCAGGGCGCATCGACCAGGATACCGTCGAAGCTTGCGGCCTCGGCGGGCCATTCGGCGGCGTCGGCAACGACGGTCTCGGCCTGCAAGGCCAGACGCGTGAGATTGTCGCGCAGCCGCGCCACACGCGCCGGCGAGCGGTCGACTGCGGTGACGTGCGCGCCGGCCAGCGCGAGCTGGGCGGTCTTGCCGCCGGGCGCGGCGCAGAGATCCGCGACCGCCTTGTCCTTGATGTCGCCGAACAGCCGCACCGGCAGCGCGGCGGCGGCGTCCTGCACCCACCACTGGCCTTCGGCAAAGCCGGGCAGCATCGTGACGGAACCCTGCAGCAGCGTGCGCACGGTTCCCGTCGGCAGCGTCTCGCCGTGCAGGCGGGCCGCCCATTGCGCCGCGTCCGACTTCACCGTCAGATCAAGCGACGGCTCGTGGCCGAGCGCAAGCGCCATGTCGCGCGCGGTAGCTTCGCCGTAGTGCGCGTTCCAGCGCGCCAGCATCCATGGCGGCAGGTCCAGGGTCTGCATGCTGATCTCGTCGATCAGGCCCTGGCCCTCGCGCGCGCAGCGGCGCAGCACGGCATTGACGAGCCCGGCATATTTCGCGGCGCGCCGGTCGGACTGCACCAGCCGCACCGAGAGATCGACCGCGGCATGGTCGGGCACGTCCATCCAGAGAATCTGTGCCGCGCCGATCAGGAGCGCGCTCTGCGCGCGCGGCGCATCGGTCGGGATGCCGCGATCGAGCAGGCGCGACAGCAGATGGCCGAGCGTGCCGAGCTTGCGCAAGATGGTCGACACCAGCCGGCGCATCAGCGCACGGTCGCGATCGGCGAGCGATTTCAGGCCGGGATGCGCGCCGGCGCCGTCGAGCTGGTCGTCGAGCGTGCGGTGCTTGTGCAGCACGCCATCGAGGATGTCGGCCGCGATGCGGCGAGCCGCGAGACCGGGGACTTCGGCAGGTACTGCAAATCTTGAAGGAGGCATGAAGCGGAGATATCTCGAAGGTGCTGAGTTACATTCGGCTCATGCCCATCAACTCCATACCACCTCTGGCATGCGAATATGCCAAATGTAAGAATCGCCTTGCGGGATTTCGTGATCGTGATGTCGTCACTGAGCCAGCACAGAGATACGGAATCCGCAGGCAGAAAGTTTTGCCATGTCTGATAAATCGCCATCGTTATCGCCGCCGGAGGCCGCGCCGCGCAAGCCGCTGACGCCGGCCGCGCAACGCGCGCTCGCCGAGGCCGCGGCGCGGCGCAGGGCTGCCGAGGAGGCGGCCGCGCAGAACGCGGCGGCGCGGCCGAAGGAGTTCCAGGGTCCGAAGGGGCCGGAACCGACGCGTTACGGCGATTGGGAGACCAAGGGCATCGCCTCGGACTTCTGAGAGCCTTGCCTGACGGCTCGACTCGCGCCAGTCTGGGAAAATGTCCCCATACGAAAGAATAAATGCTTATCGTGGGACGGGACGTCCGCCCTTTCGAAGATCACCTTGGGGCCGGCGCGTCTCGGCGGCGCTGCCATGGGTGTTCGTTCTCGGCATTGCCATCGGCAGCACGCTGCCGCTCCGGCAATGGGTGCATCTGCCGCCGCATTGGTCGCTGAGCAGGTCTCGCGACACCGACGTGATCTGGCAGCGAGCCGGCGCGCCCGACATCAGGCACAACGTTGATGTGATCAGGACGATCGACGGCGACACGTTCGAGGCGCGGGTGCATTTCTCGCCGGGCCCGGATCTGTACACGCGAGTCCGGCTGCGCGGCATCGATGCGCCGGAGCTGAAGGCGTCGTGTGCGCGCGAACTGCAGATGGCGCAAGCGGCGACGGTGGCGCTGCGTGACCTGCTCGGCCAGGGCGACGTCGCGATCTACAATGTCGGTCCCGACAAATATCAGGGCCGTGTCGTCGCCGACGTCGCGACCAGGAAGACCGACAACGTCTCGGCCGCGCTGCTCGCGGCCGGTCATGCGCGGGCCTACAATGGCGGGCACCGGTTCGGCTGGTGCGGATATTTCGCGCGCTAGGCGACAGCGTCAAACCAGGTTGGGCAAACAAAAGCCGCGCATCTGCGCGGCCTTGCTTTGGACGAGGCGCTGTGCCTGATCAGCGGGTGACGACGACCGTCGTGCCGATCTCGACGCGCGAATAGAGGTCGGTGATGTCGGTGTTGAGCATGCGGATGCAGCCGTAGGAGACGAAACCGCCGACCGAGCCCGGCACGTTGGTGCCGTGGATCGCATATTCACCGCCGGCCAGCGTCATCGCAGCGACGCCCATCGGGTTATGCGGCGAGCCGCCGGCGATCACGTTCGGGATGCTGGGCTTGTCGCGCTTGACCTCGGCGGGCGGCGACCAGGCTGGGTTGCGATATTTGCCGTCGATCTTCGTGGTGCCGGCCCACTGCTTGCCGGACTTGCCGACACCGACCGGATAACGCATCGCGTGGCCGGAATCGAGAATGAGGTAGAGCCGCCGTTCGTTGGTCTTCACTACGATGGTGCCTGGCTCATAGTTGTCGGCGTGTATTCCCACCATTTCCGGCCGGGCTTCGGCCCCCTGCGATATCAAAGCAACCGCACCAAGGGTGGCAGCCAGCGCCACCGCAAACTTCATCGACATCAACCTCTCCACTTCCCAACAGCTCCCGCAAGGAAGCCAAAAACGAAGATGCAGAGCCCTTGAAAAACCGGGCCTGCCGGTCTCACGCACGCAACATTAACTGCGTGTGTTAACCGGGTGGTTTCACACCGGCCGCGAGACACGTCCTGATGGCGGGGAGAAAAGGAAAAGTTCGGATTAAAGTAAATGACCTGGAAACAACACTTGGCCACAAACGCGCCCCAATCGCGCCATGCCTATGACAATCCCGTGAAGCGCCCGTTGCAGGAAACGGGAAGGGCCGCGGCGGTGATCGTGCGCGGCCCTTCTTTGGTCTTCTGATCCTTGCTGCTGCTGGCCTTACGCCGGCGCGCCCTTCTTGTTCTGGCGGTTCTGCACGAGGTCGTCGACCACGGCCGGATCGGCCAGGGTCGAGGTGTCGCCGAGGCTCGACGACTCGTCCTCGGCGATCTTGCGCAGGATGCGGCGCATGATCTTGCCGGAGCGCGTCTTGGGCAGGCCGGGCGCGAACTGGATCAGGTCCGGCGAGGCGATCGGCCCGATGTCCTTGCGCACCCAGGCGACCAGCTCCTTGCGCAGCGCTTCCGTCGGCTCGGTGCCCTTCATCAGTGTGACATAGGCGTAGATGCCCTGGCCCTTGATGTCGTGCGGGTAGCCGACGACAGCGGCTTCCGACACCGCCTCATGCGCGACCAGCGAGCTCTCGACTTCGGCGGTGCCCATGCGGTGGCCGGAGACGTTGATGACGTCGTCGACGCGGCCGGTGATCCAGTAGTAGCCGTCGGCATCGCGCCGGCAACCGTCGCCGGTGAAATACTTGTTCTTGTAGGTCGAGAAATAGGTCTGCTCGAACCGCGCATGGTCGCCATAGACCGTGCGCATCTGGCCTGGCCATGACCTGGTCAGGCAGAGATTGCCCGAGGTCTCGCCGTCCAGCGTCTTGCCGTCGGCATCGACGATCTCCGGCACCACGCCGAAGAACGGCCGTGTCGCCGAACCGGGCTTCAGCTTGGTCGCGCCGGGCAGCGGCGTGATCAGGATGCCGCCGGTCTCGGTCTGCCACCAGGTGTCGACGATCGGGCAGCGGTCGTCGCCGACCACGCGGTAGTACCACTCCCAGGCTTCCGGATTGATCGGCTCGCCGACCGATCCGAGCAGGCGCAGCGATTTGCGCGAGGTCTTCTTCACCGGCTCATCGCCGCCCTGCATCAGCGCGCGGATCGCGGTCGGTGCGGTGTAGAAGATGTTGACCTTGTGCTTGTCGACCACGTTCCAGAAGCGCGAATTGTCCGGATAGTTCGGCACGCCCTCGAACATCAGCGTGGTCGCGCCGTTACAGAGCGGCCCGTAGAGAATGTAGCTGTGGCCGGTGACCCAGCCGACGTCGGCGGTGCACCAATAGATGTCGCCGTCGTGATAATCGAACACGTATTGATGCGTCATTGACGCAAACACGAGGTAGCCGGCCGAGGTGTGCAGCACGCCCTTCGGCGTTCCGGTCGAGCCCGAGGTGTAGAGGATGAACAGCGGGTCCTCGGCGTGCATATGCTCGGCCGGGCATTCCGTCGTCACCATGGCGGCGGCCTCGTGATACCAGAGGTCGCGCGTCGGGTTCATGTCGATCTTGCCGCCGGTGCGCTTCACCACCACGACCCAATCGACGCCGCCGGTCTTGGCGATGGCGGCATCGACATTGGCCTTCAGCGGCACTTTCCTGCCGCCGCGCAGGCCTTCGTCGGCGGTGATCACCACCTTCGAGTCGCAGTCCTTGATGCGCTGCGCGAGGCTGTCCGGCGAGAAACCGCCGAACACCACCGAATGAATGGCGCCGATCCGCGCGCAGGCCAGCATGGCGTAGGCCGCTTCCGGAATCATCGGCAGATAGATCGTGACGCGATCGCCCTTCTTGACGTTCCGCGTGCGCAGGATATTGGCCATCTTGCAGACTTCGTCGTGCAGCTGGCGGTAGGTGATGTGCTTGGATTCGGAGGGATCGTCGCCCTCCCAGATGATCGCGGTCTGGTCGCCGCGCTTGTCGAGATGGCGGTCGATGCAGTTCCAGGCGACGTTGAGCACGCCATCCTCGAACCATTTGATCGAGATGTTGCCCGGTGCGAAGGAGACGTTCTCGACCTTGGTGAAGGGCTTGATCCAGTCGATCCGCTTGCCGTGCTCGGCCCAGAAGCCGTTCGGGTCCTTGACCGAGTGCGCGTACATCTCGCGATATTTGGCGTCATCGATATAGGCGCGCTTGGCCCAGTCGGCCGACACGTCATAGATCTTCTCGGACATCATTTTCCTCCACTCATTGCCGATCGCGCACGACGCGACGGCAAGCCGTCTTGATCATTGCCGCGATTATGCGTTGCCGCATTCCGGCCCGGCAAGGAAAAAGGACTGTCACTTTCGTCGCGTGGAAGCCGTCGGATAGTCCGCCGGCTTCCGCTTGTGATAGGACGGCTTACCGCAACGCATCGACGAGAGAAACCTATGCGCCGTCGCTTGCTCGGGGTCACTGGTCTCTTGGTCGTAGTGGTATCGTTCGCTGCGCCGTTCGCCGCCACCGCAGCGGTGCCGCGTGCGACGACGATATGCCGACGCCGAATCTGATAGACGGCTTCAGGCACAATTGAACGAATTGTCGGACGCCGCGGCGACGACCTGCGTCTGCACGTTCGCGACCTCGTGATCCCCTGGGTTGTAGGGTCAGCGGTTTGGCCCCTCGGTGGCTTCCGAAATTGGGCAAGGCTTGGCCAGAGCAGCGCACGAAAGGGCACGATCTCTGACCTGGTTGGGGCCAGTTCGGCCGTAGCTCAACACCGCAGGCTCGGTTCCCAAGGTCTCGTTCCCTGTCACTTTAGCGGGAGCCGGGCAGCCCAAAATCAACGTCAGCGGACGAATGGCACCCATGAAAGGTAATATGACACCGTCAATAACTGATTCGCGACTCGCAATGTCAGCCGTGACGCCCTAAATCGCGTTTCCGAGGCCAGACGGCCCACCGGAACGAAGCCCGAAGCAACGGCATTACCGGGAGAACAGCGGAACAAGGCGTCTTGCGAGAGTAATGATGGATCAGCAGAATATCGCGGCTGTGCGGCCCGTTTCCGCCGATCCCGCTGTCGCCTTGGCAAAGGCACTGGACCAGTGGCCGTCCAAGCCGCCGCGGGCCAGGCTGCAGGCGCCGGCAAAGCTCAAGCTCGACGCGCCCGCTGCCATCAGAACGACGGTCGAAGAACTGGCGCGCGATCTGGGCCTGCGGCTCGGCGACCAGAACGAATTGACCATCCGCCGCATCAAGCGCGGCAAGACGTATTCATTCGTTCGTGCCAATGGCTCGCGCATCCGCGATGCGCGCACCATCCGCCGGCTGCACGCGATGGCGGTCCCGCCGGCCTATCGCCAGGTGCGCTATTCCAGCGATCCGAGTTCGCATCTGCAGGCGGTCGGCCGCGATGCCGCGGGCCGGCTGCAATATCGCTATCACGCCGACTGGGAGAAGGTTCGCGAGCAGCGCAAGGCGCATCGCCTCGCCAAGCTGGTGGCCGCGCTGCCGAAGATCCGGCGCAAGGTCTCGGCGTTTCTGTCCGGCGCCGAGCCGACGCGCGAGTTCGCGCTGTCGGCGGTGATCGAGCTGATCGCGCGTACCGCGATCCGGCCCGGCAACGAATCCTATGCGCGCCTCAACGGCACCCGTGGCGCCACCACGCTCTTGAAGTCCAACGTCACGCTTGAGGACGATTCCCTGGTGCTGACCTTCAAGGCCAAGGGCGGCAAGGCCGTGCGCAAGGAATGCGATGCGGCCAAGCTGGTGCGTGCGATCGGCATCCTGCGCGGCGTCCCGGGCAAGCGCATGTTTCAGTATCACGACCGCTCCGGCGTGGTACGGGCCGCCTCGACCACGGCGGTGAACGCGTTCCTGCGCGAGATCGCCGGCATCAAGATCTCGCTGAAGGATTTCCGCACCCTGATGGCGTCGGCGGTCGTCGTGGAATCGCTGTCGCGGATCACGCCGGCCACCAGCCAGCGCGGCCGCAAGCGCCAGGTGCTGGATGCGATCCGCGCCGCCGCCGACCAGCTGTCCAACACCCCGGCGATCTGCCGCAAGAGCTATGTCCACGATACCATCGTCACCGCCTTCGAGGACGGCATCCTCGAACGCTTCGCCGCGACGATGGGAGGCTACCGCACCCAGTCCAAGCGCGAGCAATTGCTGGCGCAGGTGGTGATGGCGGCCGGGGCGTAGGTCCGCGTCCCCTATCGTCGTCCCGGCGAAAGCCGGGACCCATAACCACAGCCGCCTGTGATTAGAATTCGCTGTGGCCCCAGCTCGTTTCAGCAATCGACATTTGGGGTAATGGGTCCCGGCCTTCGCCGGGACGACAGTAGAGTTGGATGAGACATCACAGCCCGCCCATCTTGCAGACGTATTTCCACTCCTCCGCGGTCACCGGCTGCACCGAAAGCCGCGAATATTTGACCAGCGCCATGTCGGCGAGCTTCTTGTCCGCCTTGATCGCGGCCATCGTCACCGGCGTCTTCAGCGGCTTGTCGGCCTTGATGTCGACGCAGACGAACTTGCCGGTCTTGTCGGTCGGGTCGGGATAGGCTTCCTTGATGATTTCGGCGATGCCGACGATCTCCTTGCCCTCGTTGGAATGATAGAAGAACGCCTTGTCGCCCTTCTTCATGTTGACGAGATTCTGCCGTGCCGTGAAGTTGCGCACGCCGGTCCAGGCTTCGCCCTTCGCGCCCTTGGCGACCTGATGGTCCCACGACCAGACCGACGGTTCGGATTTCACCAACCAGTAATTCATCGCAACTCACCCCGTTCGATTGCGCCGCAATCTACAGCGACGTCGATGCCCGCGACAAGCACGGCCATCTGATCCCGGCGCGGCACCTACTGTTTCAAATATCGATCGAAGAACCTGGCGATGTCGGTGAACGTCTCCTTCGTCTCGGGCGCGTCGGCGTTGAACTGGTACTGCGCGTGCGACTGCCCCTCATAGACATTGAGATCGGCGATCACGCCGGCGCGGCGCAATTTGCGATGCGTGCGAACCGTGTTGCTGAGGAACAGATCGCGCGTGCCCGATGTCAGGATGGTCGGCGGGAAGCCCTTGAAGTCACCATAGATCGGCGAAATGTAGGGATTCTTCAGGCTGGTGCCGTTTGCATAAAGCCTGGCGGCGCGGCCGAGCCAGCCGTCCCAGGTCACCAGCACATTGTCGACCCACTCATTGCTCGCGTAGCTGTCGCCGATCTTGTCGATATCGGACCAGGGCGTGCCCGGCGCGATGGCGGCGGGCAGCGGCAGCCTCTCATCCTTCGCCCGCAATACCATCGCAAGCGTCATCGCCCCGCCCGTCGAGGTGCCGAAGATCGCCAGCCGGCGGTGTTCGTGCGATTTCAGAACTTCCTTCCAGACCGCCATCGCGTCGTCCATCGCGGCCGGATAGGGGAAGTCCGGCGGCATCCGGTAGTCGACGGAGATCACCTTGAAGCCGCCAAAGCCCGCCATCATGATGGCTTCGGGCAACGCGGCTTCGCCGGGGCCGAACACGTAACCACCGCCGTGCACGTGAATCAGCAGGCGCCGCCTGTTCTCGAGCGCGATCTTGTTCGGGGTGACGATGTAGCAGTGCACGCCGGCAAGCTTGGTTTCCTCGACCTTGACGCCGAGCTTCGCCTTCAGCGCCGGAACACCCGCGATCAGAAGCTTGGCGCGGCGATCGATCAACTCCTTCCATTCCGCCGGGGTTTTGGGGTCGGCATTGAAATGCGGCGGATAGGGCGCACCGATCATTGCCTGCATCTCGGAAGACACGTCGGCGGTTGGATTGCCGATCGATTTGAGCGGCGCGACCCGCTTGCCGTTGCCGGCATTGGCGGCGGCCTCGCTCTTGGCAAGGTCGTCGTAGGTGGCGGCCGCTTGGGCGTGGGCGATAGTGGATGAGGCGGCGAGGGCGACGGCAAGACTGATCGAGAGAAGGCTGATCGAAAGGATGGCGCGATGCGGTTGACGCATGGGTTTTCCCTTGGGATCCGTTTTTCGATTTGTTGGACCGGGATCCGACGGTTCGCCGCCACGCTAGAGCATTTTCGGTTCTGAATGAATCAGAACCGAGCTCTAGCTTTTTTGATTTGACGCGTTTTCATTGCGAACCGGGGTCCATCCCGCATCAAGTGCGGGACAGGCTTCGCTTGAAAACGCTCTGGTACGCCGCGCACGGATCGTGAAGCTCCGCCACGCGCGACCGTGACGTGCGTTACTCCGCCTTGAATGGCCGCGTCAGCAGGCCTTCGATCGCCGCATCGATGGTCAGCCGGTGGCTCAGGATCGCGGCGACCGCGTTTGACACCGGCATGTCGACCTTCTGCGCAGCGGCGAGCTCGCACAGCACCGGCGCGGTGAACGCGCCTTCGGCGAGCTTGCCGATCGGTGCGGCTTCGCCGCGGCCGAGCGCGAGACCGAGCGCGAAATTGCGCGATTGCGCGGTCGAGCAGCTGAGCAGGAGATCGCCCAATCCCGACAGGCCTGAGAGAGTTTCGGCGCGGGCGCCGCAGGCGCGGCCCAATCTTGCGAGCTCGCTGAAGCCGCGCGTGGTCAGCGCGGCGAGCGCGGAGGCGCCGAGATTCTTGCCGACCACGATGCCGGCGGCGATCGCCAGCACGTTCTTGGCCGCGCCGCCGATCTCGACACCGCGCACGTCGGTGGTGTGATAGGGCCGGAAGGTCGCCGAGCCGAGCGCCTGGACCAGCGCGCGTGCGAGCGCTTCGTCCCTCGTGGCCAGCGTGACCGCGGTCGGCAATCCGCGCGCGACGTCGTCGGCAAAGCTCGGCCCGGACAGGATCGCGGGGACCGCGCGCGGCGCGGCTTCCGCGATCACCTCGGTCATGAATTTGTGCGTGCCGTGCTCGATGCCCTTGGCGCAGGCGATGACAGGCGTGTCGGGATTGAGATACGGCGCAAGATGCCCGACCGCCGCGCGCAAATGCTGCGCCGGCGTCACGGCCAGGATGATGTCGGCGTGGGCCGCGGCGGCGATATCCGACGTCACGGCGATGCCGGGATGAAGCTGGACACCAGCCAGCCTCGGATTGACCCGCGTCGCCTGGATCTGCGCGGCATGCTCGGCATTGCGCGCATACAGCGTCACCTTGCGCCCGGCGCGCGCCGCGACATCGGCCAATGCCGTGCCCCAGGCGCCGGCTCCGATCACGCTCACTGACATATGCGCCGGCATCAGGCGGGCCTGTCTTCGCTCCCTCTCCCCGCTCTTGCGGGAAGAGGGTTGGGGTGAGGGGCTTTATCCGCGAGCGAGCCGAGTGTTGAGTCCTGTACCCCCTCACCCGGATTGCTGCGCAATCCGACCTCTCCCGCAAGCGGGGCGAGGTGCGACGGTGCCTGATGCGCGCCCCGTCGTACATTGTTCAATATCCGGCGCGGCTGTTGGCGTAGCCGGCCGGCGCCTTGGCGTTGGCGTCGAGCAGCCAGCGCGCGCGCGGCGGCGCCTCCATCGTGTCGGTGAGGCCAAGCGCCATCCGCTCGGCGCCGGCCCAGGCGATCATCGCGCCATTGTCGGTGCAGAGCGCCGGCGGCGGGATGATCAGCGTGGTCTGCGCCTTCGCCGCAACCTCCTGCAGCGCGCTGCGGATCGCATGGTTGGCGGCGACGCCCCCGGCCGCGACCAGTGCGCGCGGCGTGCCGAACCGCTCCTGAAACAGCTTTAGGCCGACGCTCAGGCGGTCCGCGGTCGATTCCAGCACCGCGGCCTGGAAACTCGCGCAGAGATCGCTGACGTCCTGCGGCTCGAGCGGCTCCAGCCGGCTGGCTGCATTGCGCACCGCGGTCTTCAGTCCCGACAGCGAGAAATTCGCGTCGGGGCGGCCGAGCATCGGGCGTGGAAAGTCAAACCGCGTCGGGTCGCCGCCGGCGGCCGCGCGCTCGACCTCCGGTCCGCCGGGATAGGGCAGCGACAGCATCTTCGCCACCTTGTCGAACGCCTCGCCCATCGCGTCGTCGACCGTGGTGCCAAGCCGCACATATTCACCGACGCCGACCACGGCGACGATCTGGGTGTGTCCGCCCGAGGCCAGGAACAGGCGATAGGGAAACGCCAGCGCGCAGGTCAGCCGCGGCGTCAGCGCGTGCGCCTCGAGATGGTTCACCGCGATCAGCGGCGTATCGTGCACCATCGCGATCGCCTTCGCGGTGGTGAGACCGACGATCACGCCGCCGATCAGGCCGGGGCCCGCGGCTGCCGCGACCGCCGACAATTGTCGGTAGCCGACGCCGGCCTCCTTCATGGCGGAGGCGACGATGCCGTCGAGCAGGTCGACATGGGCGCGCGCCGCGATCTCCGGCACCACGCCGCCGAAGCGGGCGTGCTCGTCGGTCTGCGAGCGCACCACGTTGGAGAGGATTTTCGCCTGCCCGTCAGCCTGGCGCTCGACCAGGGCGGCCGCGGTTTCATCGCAGGTGGTCTCGATCCCCAGCACCAGCATCGGCGGTTCGTGTCCCAATTTCGGTCCTTGTGCTACGAGCATGATCCGGACAGGCCGGAACCGGTGTCCGGCAAGATGATGCTCATCAAAACGTCCGTTCCGGGGTAGCATTGCGAGGTCTTAAAGTGCAATCGGTCGCCAACGTCCAATTTATACGGCTGGAGGCCTGAAACCCTGACAATCCTTGTCACACGGCCGCATCCGGACAATGACGCGACGCTCGCGACGCTGCGCCAGCGCGGCTTCGACGCCCTGTCGGCGCCGGTGCTGCGCTTCGAGCCGGTGCCGTTCCGCGGCGACGACGATGCGGATTATGATGCCGTCATCCTGACCAGCGCCAATGCGCTGCGTGCGGTCGACCTCGCGACCAGCCCGCTGTTGCGGCTGCCGCTGTTTGCGGTCGGCGCGCACACCGCGGATGCGGCGCGCGCCGCGGGCTTCGACAAGGTGATCGTGGCGAAGGGCGATGCAGTCTCGCTGCGCAAGCTGGTGCTCGCACGGGTCGAGGCCGGCGAACTGCCGGCATCGGCGACGCTGCTCTATCTCGCCGGCGCCGACCTGTCGCGCGATCTTGCCGGCGAGCTCGGCGAGCGCGGGCTCAGCGTCGTCACCCAGACCACCTACCGGATGGCGCCGGTGGCCGGCTTCCCGAGGGAGGTTAGCGACGCCTTCATGGCGAACCGGATCACCGCGGTGCTGCACTATTCCCGCCGCAGCGCGCGGGCCTTTCTGGACACGGTCCGCGCCGACGGGATCGAGATTTCGGCGCTCGCCTTGCCGCAATGCTGCATCTCGGCGGCCGTCGCCGCGGTGCTCCATGACGCCGGCGCGACCAAGGTGGTGGTGGCGGCGCGACCGGACGAAAATGCCCTGCTCGAGGCGCTCAGCCGGACCCTGCGGCCGAGACCGGAATAATTCTTTCGTCTGACCATGATGTTAGGCAATGCTCGGTTATTCGGATCGTGCTCTAAGAGCCTGGGCCGATTCTGGTACAATATGCGGCCAGCAGTTTTGAGGACCCCCCGCGATGGCTGAAGAAAGGCCAGACGACCCAGGATCTTCGCCGGATTCCCGGCCCAAGCGCGCGCCGCCGACCATCGATCTTCAGGCGACCGAAATCTCCAGCGAACCGTCGAAGGCGGAGGGGGCCGAGGAAGCCGCCAGAGAGGCCGACCGGGATGCCGGCAAGGCATCTGCGGACGCGGCGACGCCTGAGGCCGAGCCCCAGCCTGAGGCCGAGCCCCAAGGCGACGCCGCACCGCAAGCGGAGCCGCAGCCAGAGACCGCCTCCGCGGCGCCGGACGCCGAACCGGCGCGGCCGGTGTCGCCCTGGGTGGTGGCGCCGGTGTCGGGTGCGGTCGCCGCGGCGCTGGTGATCGGGGTTGGCTGGCTGCTCGGCTGGCCCGTCGTGCAGCCGGTCTCGGCGCCGCAACCCAGTGCCGCCATCGACGAGCTCGGCACGCGCCTGAGCGCGCTGGAATCGAAGGCCGGCAGGCCGGTCGCGGCGGCCGCCGATCCCGCGGCGACGGCGCGGCTGGAGGCGCTCGACAAATCGATCGCCGCGCTGCGCACCGAGCTCGCCGCGACGCGGGCGCAATCCGACAAGCTTGCGGCGGCGGTCAATGACGCGAAAGCCGCGCCGCGCGATGGCGCGGCTGCGGCTGATCTCTCCGGCATCACGGCGCGCATCGACAAGGTCGAAGGCGCGGTGAAGGCGCAGGGCGCCGCGATCGCGAGGCAGGACGGCAAGATCGCCGACACCAAGGCCGAGGCGAAGGCCGACGATGTGCCGCTGCGCCGCGTCGTCGCGGCATCGCTGCTCGACGTCGCGGTGCGTCACGGCGATCCCTATGCCTCCGCGCTCGAAGCCGCGAAGGCGCTGTCTGACGATGCCGAGGTGCTGAAGCCGCTCGCGACGTTTGCGACGTCGGGCGTGCCGAACCCGAACGCGCTGTGCCGCGAGCTGATCGAGATCGTGCCGAAACTTGCGCCGCCTCCGCCTGAGGCTGCGGCGGCCAGCGCCGGGCTGGTCGATCGTCTGAAGGCCGGTGCCTCCACGCTGATCCAGATCGAGCGGACCGACGGCACGGGCACCGATCGCGGCAGCATCGTCGCGCGCGTGACATCGGCCGCCCTGCATAATGACCTCGCATTGACCGAGCGTGAATTGAAGTCGCTGCCGCCGGCGGATCGCACGGCGGCGCAAGCCTGGCTCGCCAAGGTGGACGCGCGCCGCGCCGCGCTCGACGCGTCGCGTAAATTTGCCGACAACGCCATGGCGGCGCTCGCCACGGTCAACCAGTAAGTCTTTGCAATAGGTTTTTGATGATCCGGATCATTCTGTTCCTGCTGCTGATCGCGCTCGCTGCAGCAGGTGCGGCCTGGATGGCCGATCAGCCCGGCGATCTCGTGCTGAATTGGGGCGGCTTGCGCTTCACGTCCAAGCAGCCGATGTACCTGCTCGGCCTCGTCGTCGTCGTCGCGATGGTCGCCGGCGTGATCCTGCGCGGGCTCTGGAAGATCCCCTCGCACATCCGTCGCGGCCGGCGCGAGCGGCGTCACGCCCGCGGCCGCCACGCCATCACGCAAGGCCTGCTTGCGATCGGGCATGGCGACTCCGCAGGCGCCCGCGCGCATGCCGAAGTGGCGCGGCGTCACGCCGGAGGCGATCCGCTGGCGCTCTTGCTGCACGCGCAATCGGCGCAGCTCGACGGCGATCGCGACGGCGCGCAGCGCGCCTTCCGCGCCATGGCCGAGCGCGAGGACACGCGGCTGCTTGGATTGCGCGGTCTGTTCATCGAGGCGCAGCGCGCCGACGATCCGGTAGCGGCCGTGATGATCGCCGAGGAAGCGCTGAAGATGTCGCCGTCGTCGTCATGGGCCTCGCATGCGGTGCTCGGCTTCTGCTGCGCCAAGGGCGATTGGGCCGGCGCGCTGTCGATCATCGACAACAACCAGAGCGCCGGATTGATCGACAAGGCGACCTATCGGCGGCAACGCGGCGTGCTGCTGACGGCGCGTGCGCTGGAGTTCGAGACCGTCGATCGCGACCTGTCGCGCTCGAGCGCGATGGAGGCGGTCAAGCTGGCGCCGACGCTGATCCCGGCCGCCGTGCTCGCCGCGAAGTTCGAGAGCGAGGCGCATCAGGTGCGTCGCGCGATGCGCATCGTCGAGACCGCGTGGCTGGCGCAGCCGCATCCCGATCTCGCCGACGCCTATTCGCATGTGCGGCTCGGCGATTCCGCGCGCCAGCGCCTGGTGCGGGTCGAGACGCTGGCGGCGAAAAAACCTGGCCATATCGAGGGTGCGCTGGCGATCGCGCGCGCCGCGATCGACGCGGCCGAGTTCGCCAAGGCGCGCGCGGCGCTGGAGCCGTTTGTCGCAGCGCCGACGCAGCACGTCGCGCTGTTGATGGCCGAGATCGAGCGCACCGAGCATGGCGACAGCGGCCGGGCGCGCGCCTGGACCCTGCGCGCCGTGCGCGCGCTGCACGATCCGGTCTGGACCGCCGACGGTTATGTCTCGGACCGCTGGCGCCCGGTCTCGCCGGTCAGCGGCCGGCTCGATGCCTTCCAGTGGCAGACCCCGGTGGCGGCGCTGCCGTCCGACAAGGGCCATGCCATCGAGCCGTCGCCCTTCGAGGAGGCGATGCTGGCGCCGCGCCGGGTCGAGCCGCCAAAGGAAGTCGCCAGTGAGCCTGAAGTGGCCAGGCCGGTTGAGCCGGTCGAGGTGAAGCCCGTCGAGGTCAAGCCGGTCGAGGTCAAGCCCTTGGAGCCGGCCGCGCCGACGGCGCAGGATAACGCCCCGCTGCCGGCGGCCATCGAGGCCGAGCCCGCCCCGGCCCCGGCCGAACCCGCCGCGCCGGAACCGGCTCCCCCTCCGGCCGCCGAATCGGCGCCTCCGGCGCCGGCCCCCTTGTTCCGGTCCCGCACCGACCTACCCAAGGCCGCACCGGCGCCGATTCCGGCGGTGATCCCGATCATCAGGGCCCCCGACGACCCCGGGGTCGACGAGGACGGCCCGGTCGACGAATTTGCGGAACAAATCGGCCCGCCCAAGGCCCAGGTGGGCGGTTGGCGCGGATTTCTGTCACGTTTGGGAAGCTAATTCGGGGTTAGGTTAACGGCTGTATGGTTCGATAACCGCGTTGTCCTTGCCAATCGGGGTCATGCCCGATATCAGGTGGCCGCGTGATCGGCCGTTGCCGAACGGTTCGCCGCAATAGCTCAGTTGGTAGAGCACGTCATTCGTAATGACGGGGTCGGGGGTTCGAGTCCCTCTTGCGGCACCAGTTTTTTCAAGCACTTAGTAGAAAGTTCTGTCAAAAAAAGCTGTACCGGACCCGTACAGCTTTTTCGGGCCGCCGCAGCGTACTTTGGGCCAGCCGGAAACTGTTCTCAACCCGGAACAGTCGTCGGAACCGGTACCAAATCTGAATCGGTTCTGAGCCTGCGCAAATTTGCGCTGCCGAAAACGGTACCAAATCGGAACCGTTTCTGACCTTGGGCAAATTTGCCCACCCTCCGAGCCTGCGCCGATTGGCGCACCGTGGGAATTCTCAACGCACCATCATTCTTAGGATTAAAACCCTATCCTAGGACCGATTCCCTGCAATGGCGGCCGGAAGGTACTAGCGCGCGCGTAGCAACATGTATGCCAGTGCTCGCGGAATCCGTTAACGATTCGTCAACCATATTTTTGGATTCCGCTTTCGGCCAGAGACTTGCTCTTGCCGCGAGACTCACGTAGACGGGAACCATGAGTGATGCGCGTCAACTTCTGGAAAACCGAACGGTGGCGATAGACGCCGAATTGGAGCCGCTAACGAAGGAGTATGCAGAGCTGCGAACAAAGCTGGTCGAGATCGACATGCGCATCCGCAGGCTTCAGCAGGAGCGCGAGGAAATCGGCGAGTTTTTGAAAAAGACGCAGCCCAGTCAGCCGCGCATTACGATCATGGAAGCGATCTTGGCGACGCTCGATCACAAGACGAATGGCCTAACGGCACAGGAAATTTTGTCGGAGCTGAACGAGAAGTATTTCGGCGGGAGCCTGTTGCGGACATCGCTCTCGCCGCAGCTATCCCGACTCAAGGATCGCGACAAGAAAATCACGCTGAGGGGAGATCGCTGGTTCAAGGTTGCGCCGCAGGCCGATCTCTTCAAGAGGCGCCCGTGAACACGAATAAGGCCCCGGATTTCCCCGGGACCTCGCTCGAATGGGCGGCACACCGATGAGTGCTTCGTTCATCGGAGAAAGGGGAAGACCCCATGTGCTTCTGCGTAACGAGTTTCGGCGGAGACACCTTCAGGAATCGCTTCTGTCGTTGTCCCGGCTTCGGATTTGCCCATCCGTCGCCGTATCCGAAACTCATAATAGCCTAGCTTTCGTTGCGCGCATTGAGATGCGCAACATGATGTTCATTCTTCCAAACTCAACCGCCGGTCAAGTTGATTCTCTCACCTCTTGTTCCCGATTCTCCGGGCGACAGGACAACGGAAAAGCCGCCGCTACCGAGTTGAGGTCGGCGCGACGGCTCTCTTTACGTTCGGGCGTGATACGCAACCCGTACCGACACTTCCCCGCGACAGATGAAAAAGTCGTTAGCCGCCGAGGGTTCGAACAGGTCAAAGATTTTTGAGCGCGTGAGCGCACTATAGGGAAATTCTCCAGATGGCCAAAGCGTCAGCCAGCGGCATCACTCTCGGCTATAGAGAAACCTGCGTGGTGAAGGGCATGCTCACCCGTGGTGATCGACAACACGACATCGCATCATACTTCGGCGTCAACGGCGGGCGCGTCGCCGAGATCGCAACGGGCGAGGGCAACTATCCGAACGCTCAGCCGACCCCGGAGACCGATCTACCTCCGCCGGGTCCTTATCTGACAAGGTTCGCTGTGCAGTCAGTGATCGACAGCCTCACGGAAGCGCTCGCTGCGCTCGACTTGGCGCACGCGGAAAACGAGCTTGCTGATGTGAAGGCCGCGCTGCTGCTCGCCCGCGACACCATCCAGAAGAAGCTCGACGCTCTCGAAGAGGTCTAAGCCATTGTCATCAGGGGAAAGCTGGATTCTGCCCGCGCTGTTCGTCGGAGGCCTGAGTGTCGCGTTCGGGCCGCCGCTGGTCGAGCGAATGCGCAACGAGATCACTGTCTACACTATGTTCTGCACGAAAGACCGCGTTGACCGCGTTTGCAAGGGAGAGGAGCAGACGGCGAACCCCACGACGTTCAAAGTCTACCCCGAGCAACAGATTGTTGTTTCGTGGGTCGGCGACGGCCCAGTAACACGTGTGCAGGGCTGCGCTGTGCGCGATGTTTCGAATTGGCATTGTCGAGAAAGCCACTTCGAACACACCATGACGGATGGCAATTATCTCAGCACCGCCGACGAGCCCTTCGTCGGCTTTAGCAAGATGTTTTATCAAGGATCGCGCTGGCGTTGGTGGCTGACGCGACTGGTGGAGTACACCAAGAGCAAGTGAACCTTGGTTAGCTGACGCGTCGATACGCGTTGACCTTGCGCTCTTCAGACACGTCGACGGTCCTCTCGGCTCACGTCGTCGCTTTGTAGCTCTCTGCGAGAAGTTCTTCCAAGGTTAGCGGCTTGCTGGCCCTGATAAGGGCTGTACGAGGGAAGGGCCTCGACTTCACGTCATCCCTCACTGACCATGCGCACGTGATCCCGTCTTGGTCGATCGAGATAACAGTCATGATATGGCCGCCGCTGCGCAGCGACACGGTATCACCGACCTTCAACGGCTCGCCTTCTACCTTCATATTCATTTCTGCTTCTCGTGCTGTGGCTGCGCCCATAGACCGACATGGCTGTCTCCAATATAGGTCGAGACCCGGAGCGCAGGCTTCTTCCCATTCAAACACTGACGAAAATCGCGATTAGCGTTAAGGTACGTCGGGGTCTGTTAGACGAATTTTCGTGTTCGTAATGACGGGAGCGGGGGTTCGTTTCCCTCTTGCGGCGCCAGTTCGCAAGATATCCCGCCCTCGTTTCCGGTCGCCCCTTGGCCGCCTAGATCCGCGCTCCACACAATCCGCTCATAATCGCGACCGCGACCAGCCCGCTCGCCACGAGCTCGGCTGCCCAGATCCGGTTGGCGGCCGTGGTGGTGACGCCGTGCGCGATCAGGATGCCGCGCAATCCGGACGCCAGATGCGCGAGCACGAAGAAGACGCCGAGTGCGTAGTGCGGCACCAGGCGAATGCTCCAGGCGTCGTGGATCAGGCCGGTCGGTGCGCCCGACGCCCAGGCCCAGTTGGTGTCGATGTGGTGCACGGCGCGCGCCGAGACCAGCGCGGAATTCAGATGGGCGAGGATGAATGCCGCGAGATAGACGCCGGAGCCGATCTGAAACACGCGGTAGGCATCCGCCGGCAGCGCGCTCCAGCGCCAGGCGAGCCGCACGCCGACGGCGACCTGGAACAGCATCAATGCGACGAGGATGGGTTCGACGAGGGACGATCGATAGACCGTGCGTCCCGCCTTCATCATGGCGGCATGGACATCAGGTCCGAGCCAACCCAGCAGATGATTGGTGAGGTGAAACGCGACGTAGAGCAGGATGACCGCGGCGGCGACGCCATGCGTCACGCGCCATTTGGCGATGGATGGGGTAATCGCGGCTGATCCTGCCGGGCGCTCCTGCTCGCTGCCGAGCAGCACATAGAGACACGCGGCCGACCAGCCCGCGACCCATACAAGCTCGTCGCTGACCGGGATGTGCAGCAGGCCGAGACCGACGCCGGTCAGCACGAACAAGGGCGGCGCAGCGATGCTGGCATAGGCGAGACGGCGGGCGCGCAGCGCGAACGATAAAGGCTCGGCCTTGGTCATCCAGTACGCACAGGCAAGACCCAGCAAGGGCGCGGCGGTCGCGGCCAACAGGCAAAGCGCCGCCAGGACCAGCCGTCCAAACGACGCCGGACCAGCAGCGGGAGAGACCGCGAGATGAAATGCATCGAGCAGGAACGGATAAGCCATCGCTCCGGCCGCCGGGATCATCGAACGCAGCTTTTCGGCGGCCGTATTCGCCAAGCCATTGTCGGCGGGCCGCACGCGACCTTGTTCGAATGCACTCACAGAGCTCTCCAGGGTTCGGGCATCGTGCAAGAGAGGGCCAGACCGACGAATCTATTCCCGAGTCATCGTCGAAGGCGCGGCACACAGGCTGGTGCTGTGGATGCCGGCGTCTAAGGGCGCGGCGTTGCGCCGAGACCCTATCTCAAGGCGCAAAAACTACAGCGATACGGGCCCACCGATAGGACCAAGTTCCAACAATCCGACTGGACCACGCCAAGGTTCCTTTCGGCGTGCCACAAAATCCAGTTCAAGGGTGAAGGCAGATTCGCCTAGCGGATTCGCGGGTTGATCTTGTAAGCAGGTTGTTATGCAAAACACGGCCAAATCGCGGGCCGGAAGCGGACAGGGCGAGCGGCCAGATTCGCGGATCGCCGTCTCTGCCTCGAAGCTCGCCACCGCCGATCTCAACAACCTAATGCGGGCACTTGAGATCGATGTCGTCGCGCTCACCGAAATGCTGATTCCATCAGGCCATCGCGCCGAGATGGGGACGATCGATGCGCCGGCGGTCCATTACACCATTAGTGGCAGGGGACGAATTTCGATCGGCGATGGGCCTTGGATATCGCTTGAACCCCATCTCCTCATCATCAAGCCTGCGAGTACTCCGTTCGTAATCGAAGTCGACGGAACCAGCGGCCCGAAGAAGCTCATCTCCCGCGATTGCTGGAAGCAGCATGACAGCGTGTTGCGTATCGCAACACCGACCGAGCAGCCCGAGATCATCCAGATCTGCGGCTTCTTCAACGCATCCTTCGGACAATCCGTCGGGTTGTTTCGCGAATTGCGCGAGCCCGTGGTCGAGAAATTCGAGCCGACGGACAAGATCGACCTGAAGCTTCGCGAAGCGGTCGAGGAGCTTTGCGTGCAGGAAATCGGTATGGGCGCCATGACGGCGTCCCTGCTAAAGCAGGTCATCATCGCCCTGGTGAGGCGGTCGATGAAGTCCTCCCGCAGCTGGACTGATCGATTTTCGATTCTCGCGGATCGGCAGATCACGCGTGCATTCGCCGATATGGTGGCGCGCCCGGGGGCCGCTCATACCGTTCAGAGCCTTGCGCATAGCGCGGGTCTGAGCCGGTCGGCATTCATGGCGAAGTTCTCGGAGATCTTTGGCCGTTCGCCGATGGCCATCCTTCGGGATCTCAGGATGCGGCAGGCGGCGCTCGATCTCACGACGACGTCAGCCCCAGTCGATGTTGTGGCCTACAACGCCGGCTACGAGAGCCGGTCAAGTTTCGTGCGAGCATTCCGCAAAGCCTACGACGTTGATCCGAGCGAGTACCGGCTGCGCGTGAAGCACGGTGGGAGTGATACGGGCGCTTGAGCCAATACCGCCTCCGAGGCAGCTCTCCCGTCAAGCGTGCGATTTTGAATGGGCGTGCCAATAGCGACATCCGCTCATCTATTGAAACTGTTCGTCGGGCTATCAGCGTTGGCAGAGCTCGCTGCCTGACCGAAGAAAAAACTGGAAACAGCAAAGGCCGAAAGCAAGCCGCGTCGGCCCGTGCATGCCCGACGCTGCGCCCCAACCGGGCTCTTTCCCGTTCCCTAGAGCATGATCCGGAAAAGTGTGAAGCGGTTTTCCGAAAAAATCATGCTCAAACAAAGAGCTGAAGCGCGATGACGATTCAACCCGATCTCATCGCGCTTTAGCCAGATCCGCGCGCACTCGGTGCACCGATCCTCGGTGTTGGCCAGCTCCGGAGTCCAGAATGCGTGTCCGCGCGTCCAGGAACGCCCGACGCGGGTTTCATCGCGTCGGGACCAGTGGCAACGTGACTTCAGGAAATGCGCCGCGTCGATGGCATCGATTCAATATCCAAGGTCATTCGAGCCATCGAGTTTCGCCTTCCGGTTTTCGCTCGTCTGAAAAGGAGTTCGGAACATGATGAGCTGCCACACTCAGGCAGGTGCACGATGAAGGCAATTGTTGTGACGGACCAAGCGCCGGGAACGGCCGGAATGAAGCTGGTGGAGCGGCCCGAGCCGCAGGCCACGATAAACGACGTCGTCGTTGAGATTCGTGCGGCGGGATTCACCCGGGATGAGCTGACGTGGCCCTCGACTTGGACCGATCGCCGCGAGCGTGACCGAACACCGTCGATCCCTGGCCACGAGTTGGCTGGAGTGGTCACCGCCCTCGGCTACGGCACGGCGGGGCTGTCGGTGGGACAGCGGGTATTCGGTCTCGCGGACTGGTATCGCGACGGCACCTTGGCGGAGTATGTGGCCATCGAGGCGCGCAACCTCGCGCCGCTGCCGGGCGATGTCGATTTCACGGTGGGCGCGGCCCTCGTGATGCCAGGCCTTACCGCGTGGCAGGGGCTGTTCGATCACGGCCGGCTTCGGGCGGGGCAGAGCGTCCTTGTGCACGGTGCCGCCGGCGTCGTCGGTTCGATGGCAACCCAGCTCGCACGTGAGGCCGGTGCTTACGTCATCGGCACCGGACGCGCTGCCGGCCGTCAGACGGCCCTCGACTTCGGCGCACAGGAGTTCGTCGACCTCGACAACGACACTCTGGAAGATGTCGGCGGAGTCGATCTGGTGTTCGATGTCCTTGGCGGCGACATCGCGAAGCGGTCCGCGCGCGTGATTCGAGCCGGAGGAACGCTGGTGACCATCGCCGGTCCGACTGAGGCACGGCCCGCTGACGGCCGGACGATAGACTTCGTCGTCGAACCAGATCGCGCCCTACTGAGTGAGATTGTCCGGCGGGCGCGTGACGGACGTGTGCGGACAAACATCGGCAGTGTGGCTGCCCTCGACGATGCCGTTGCTGCCTTCAATCCGACCGAGCGGATCAGCGGGAAGACGATCATTCGCGCTCGTCCGTGAGCGGCGCGCGCCTATCGATGAATGCGGCCGGCCGGCTCTCAAAGAGAGCGAATGCACTCTCGTGCCTCAACCTATCCCTTCACTTATAGGACCAACCATGACCAATGCTGTTATCGAATGTATCCTGAGCCGCAGCTCCACGAAGTATTACGACCCCGCCGCCACCCTGAGCGACGACCAAATCCGAGAGCTCGTGCAAATCGGCACCGCCGCACCCACATCCTTCCACATGCAGAACTGGCGCTTTATCGCGGTGCGCACGCCTGAAGCCAAATCTCGGCTGAGTCCGATCGCTTGGAATCAACCCGCGATCACCGACGCAGCCGTTACCTTCATAGTCTGCGGCAAGCTGGCCGATTCCAGCGTAATACCAGAGCGCCTGGCGCCGCTGGTGGAATCGGGCGTCATGCCGGCGAAGATGGTGCCGGAATGGGAGATTCCCGCGCGCAATCTGTACATGGAGTACCCACAGCGCCGGCGCGATGAAGCGGTACGAACCGCCTCCTTCGGCGCGGCGACGATCATCTTTGCGGCCCGCTCGCTAGGCCTGGGTTCGACGCCGATGATCGGTTTCGATGCTGAACCGGTGCACCGCGAGTTCGGCTTGGCTGAGGACGAAGTGCCGGTGCTGCTGTTGGCCGTGGGGCCGGAGCGTCCGGGAAACTGGGCGCAGAAGCCGCGCCGCCCCGTGACCGATGTGCTGCACCTCGTATAACATTAGTTAAATCAGCTATTTACGGAGATTGCTGATGGCTCGAACTGCATTGCCAACGCCGGCTCAGATACCGGCAGGCTCGAAACCGACTCTCGATGGGTTCACCAGGAACATCGGGTTCACTCCGAATATGTTGGCGACCTTCGCGCTGAGCCCGATCGCGTTCAACGCATGGGCTGCACTGCTCGGCTCTTTGAGCAAGGCGCTTGACGTGAAGACGCGTGACAGCATCGGCCTCGCTGTCTCCGAAGTGAATGGGTGCAACTACTGCCTGACGGTTCACAGCTTTACGGCCGAGCAAATGGCCAAGCTGCCGGCTAATGAAATCATTCTCGCTCGGAAGGGTCATGCCAGTGATCCGAAGCGGGACGCCGCTCTCCAGTTTGCGCGCAAGGTCATCACAACCCGCGGCAAGGTCGGTGACGCCGATATGAAAGCCGTCCGTGACGCCGGCTACACGGATGCGAACGTCATGGAGATCGTCGCGCTGGTGGCCATGTACTCCCTGACGAACTTTTTCAACAACGTGTTCGATCCCGAGCAGGATTTTCCCGCCGTCGCGCCGGCTGGCTCGATCTGAACTCTATCCGATCGCATCGACGGCATCCGCCGGCTCCTTTGCATGGGGTTGTTTTCGATATTTTGGTGGGAGCCGCAGCCACCGGGCGCGATGGTGCCACTCTCGAAGGCACACAGGCGTTCAACGTCGTCCGGCCGTGTCCGGCCAGCGGAAGGTGGCTGCGATCAGAAAGCGAAAGCGCCCCTGGATCCGATCCAGGGGCGCTTTGCGTTGAGCGTGTTGCGTGCGTTCGCTGCGTTACTCGGCGACCGTCTGCACGACGTTGCCGATCGGCCGGCCCGTCGCGATCGGCTTCTCGGTCTTCGCCATCATCGCGTCGTATTCGGGCAGCGTCTCGAGCTGGGTCTTGGCCTTCATCCAGACCACCTTGTAGCCGCCGGCCTTCAGCTTGCGGAGCAGCGTCGGCAGCGCCTGCGCGGTGTGCTTCTGCAGGTCGTGCATCAGGATGATGCCCTTGTGCTCCTTGTCGAGCTTGGTCATCACGTTGTTGATCACCTCGTCCGCGCTCTTGGACTTGAAGTCGTTGGAGTCGACGTCGACCGAGAACATCGCGATGTTGCGGGTGCCGAGATAGGCGGTTGTCGCCGGGGTGTGCGCCAGCGCCGGGAAGCGGAAGAACGGTGCCGGGTTGGCACCCAGCGCCAGCTTCACCGCGCTAAAACCCTTCTCGATCTCGTCCTTGGCCTGCTGCTCGGTCAGCTTCTTGCTGGCGAGATGCGCATGCGACCAGGTATGGGCGCCGATGGTGTGGCCGGCGGCGGCGACCTGGCGCAGGATGTCCGGGTGATAGGTGGTGTGCAGGCCGATCGGGAAGAACACCGCCTTGGTGCATTCATCGGCCAGCGCCTTGAGCACGGCCGGCGTGGTCGGCCACGGACCGTCGTCGAAGGTCAGCACGACCTCCTTGTCAGTCAGGAAGTCATACTGCTTGTACTGCAGGAAGCCGAAGCCCGGGCCGCCATTGGTGTCGACCACGACGGTGCGGCTGATGCCGAGCGCATCGGGGTTGGCGCATCTGGGCGCGGCCGCGACGGGGGCTGGCACCGGAGCCGGAGCGGGAGTGGCGGCCGGTGCCGCGGCCTGGGTGGCATCGGCGCGCTTCGACAGCGCGGCGGTCGTCTCGACATCGTCCTTGGCGGCCTGTCTTGCCGCCGCAGGCAGCGGATCGGCCTTGGCCGCGGCCGTGGTTTGCGGAGGAGCCGCGTCGGCACGCGGCGAGGAGGTCCAGAACCACACGCCGGCGATCACGATCGCCGTTACAACACTGGCCAGCATCAGGCCCAACGCACTACGCATCGCTACACACTCTCTCGGAACTTAAGGATACGCCACAGCCGTAACGAGCGATTAATGCCAACAAGGTCTTAACGCGATCCCAACAAGGCGCCGGAAGGACAAGAAAAAGCGGGCGTTACCATGCGTGATGACCGTCACAGTCGGTTTCAAGCTTCTGCGCGGCACGGAAACGCTATAGAACCGGCGTCGCATTCGCTGGAGCCGCTTCCGCTGCGATGAAGTCGGAACGGGGCTCCGGATTCCTTATTTGACGCGTCTTCTTCGCGCGAACCGGCACCCCTTCGCGCGAAAACGCTTGAAAGGCTTTGAGAGATGATCCGATTTCTGTTTGCCGTCGTTCCGCTGGTTTTGTTGACGTCGGCCGCCTCGGCGCAGCAGCAGGGGCGCGATGCCTGTTCGCGCGATGCCTCGCGGTTCTGCCGCGCCCATCTCGGCGAAGGCGATCAGGTCGTGCTGGCGTGCCTGAAGGAGCATCGCAGCCGCCTCAGCAAGGCCTGCCAGCAGACGCTCGCCGAGAACGGGCAGTAGACCCCTCAGCTGTCATTCCGGGGCATCGCGGAGCGATGAACCTCAGATGCGCAACTGCGCATCGGGGAATCTCGAGCTAATAATCTCCAGATTCCGGGTTCGCGCTATTCGCGCGCCCCGGAATGACAATGGAGAGACTACGTGCTGCTGCCCGCTGCGGTCGCGACCACCGGGATCACCTCCTTGGCGGCGCGGTCCGGGGTCTCGTCCTTCCAGCGCACCGATCCGAACGGGCGCTCCAGCATCCGGCGCACGCGGATCGGCTCGGCGCCGATGTGGAAGTCGGCCGCCTTCTGATGCAGTTCGCGCTCGATCTGCGTGGCGCGGTTGCGCTGGCGCAGGAAATCGAGCCAGGTCGGGCAATGGTAGCGCTCGGTCCACAATTCGGGATCGGCGATGTCGCGGGCAATCGACCAGCCGTAGGCGCCGTTGCGCTGGCGGCTGAGCTGCACGTCCTGCATCACATTGTGGAAGGCGCGGGCATTGTCTTGCGCCACCCGGTATTCGATCTCGACCACCAGCGGCCCGCTGCGCCCGCTCAGTTGCAGCCGCACCTCGGGATCGGCCAGCGCATCGGTCGCGTCCTCGTTGCGGGCGCCGATCGGCGGCATCCTGAGCCAGATGCCGAGCAGCGGCGACAGCAGCATCAGACCAGCGGAGATCAACAGCGCCATCTCGACGCCGCCGACGTCCGTGATGCGTCCCCAGCACCAGCTTCCGATCGCGATGCCGCCGGCGATCGCGGCCTGGAAGGCCGCCAGCGAGCGGCCCGCGACCCAGCGCGGCGCGGAGAGCTGCACGCCGATATTGAACAGCGCGATCGCCAGCATCCACACCGCGCCGGCAACTACCAGCGCGGCGGCGGTGATCACCGGCTGCTTGCTCACGGCAACCGCGGCGATCGCCGCGCCCATCGTCAACGCACAGACCCGTATGGCGGCTTCGCCGCTGAGCCGGCTGCGGATCTCGCTGATGTTGAGCGCGCCGATCACCGCGCCCATGCCGAAGGCGCCGAGCATGATGCCGTAGGTCTGCGCGCCGCCATGCAACAGGTCGCGCGCCACCAGCGGCATCAGCGCCGAGACCGAGCCGCCGATGATGCCGGTCACCATGGTGCGGGTCAGGACGATCTTGATCGACGGCGAATTGGTGATGTAGCGCACGCCGGAGACGATGGCGCGGTTCAGCCGCTCGCGCGGCAGCCGCGACGGCTCGCTGACGCGATTCCACAGGAACAGCACGACGAGCAGCGGCAGATACAGCACGGCATTGGCGGCGAAGGCGGCGACGGCGCCCGCGGACGCGACCACAATGCCGCCGATCGCCGGACCAAAGCTGCGCGCGATGTTGTAGCTGATGCCGTTCAGCGCGACCGCCGCGGGCAGCGTCTCCGGCGGCACCTGCTCGCTGACCGAGGACTGCCAGGCCGGGCCGAACAGCGCCATGCCGCTGCCGACGACGAAGCACAGCGCGAGCAGGATGTTCGGCGTCACCAGATTGAGCCAGGCCAGCACGGTCAGGATGGTGGCGCCGGTCAGCGCGATCGCCAGCGACACCAGCGCGACGATGCGGCGGTCGTGCATGTCGGCGATCGCCCCGGCCGGCATCGAGATCAGCATCACGGGCAACATCAAGGCGGTCTGCACCAGCGCGACCTTGTCGGCCTCCGCGGTCATCTGCGTCATCGCCCAGGCCGCGCCGACGCCCTGGATCAGGATGCCGAGATTGGAGAGCAGGCTCGCGAGCCAGATTCGCCTGAAGATTGAATGCCGCAACGGTGCAGTGATACTGTCGGAGCGATCACGCGGTTCGGTCATATCCAGTTCCGGTTGGCCTGCTATGGCTTGTTGGATGATTCCGGCTGCACCAACTGATGCCCGCGAAACGCGTGTCCTGTCCAGCGATTACGGCATCCTTGGCGGGGATAGGGCACAGCTAAAGCACTGAAAGAGCTGAGGAAGGTCAAGGGAAGGCCTGGGGAAGGGGACCAATGACGCTGTCGCGGCGGAGAATATTGCAAGGGGCCGGCGCCCTGTCCCTGCTGGCCGGCCGCCTCGGCGCCCCGGCCTCGGCTCAACCGGTCTTGGCTCAGTCGGCCTTGGCTCAGTCGGCCTTGGCTCAGCCGGCGCCCGCCGGTGATACCCCGCCGATCCTGTTCGTGCATGGCAATGGCGATCAGGCGCCGCTCTGGATGACGACGTTCTGGCGGATGGAATCGAACGGCGTGCCGCGCGAGCGCATGGCCGCGATCAATTTCACCGATCCCTTGGCGCGCACCGACGACAAGGTCGAGCAGGCCAACCGCTCGTCGACTGAGGACCAGCGCCGCGAGCTCGGCGAGGCGATCAAGGACCTGAAGCAAAAGAGCGGCGCCGCGCGCATCGCGCTGGTCGGCAATTCCCGCGGCGGCAATGCGATCCGCAATTACGTCAAGAATGGTGGCGGCGGCGACGTCAGCCACGCGGTGCTGTGCGGCACGCCCAATCACGGTGTGTATGCGTGGGACGACGGGCTCGGCAACGAGTTCAACGGGCGTGGTCCGTTCCTGCGCGGACTGAACGACGGCGACAGCGAAGTGACTGTTGGCACCCTGTTCCTGACGCTGCGCAGCGACGGCCTCGACAAATATGCGCAAGCCGACGGCCGCTTCGTCGGCAAGCCGGGCACGCCGACCAACGTCACGACGGACGGCCCGGCGCTGAAAGGCGCGACCAATCTGGTGCTTGGCGCGGTCGATCATCGCGAGACCGCCTTTCATCCGCGGGCCTTTCGCGAGATCTACAAATTCATCGCAAGGCACGAGCCGTCGCGGATCGAGATCGTGCCGGAGACGGCGGTGAGGCTGAGCGGCCTCGTCACGGGCACGCCCGGCGGCGTGCCGACCAACCGGCCGGTGCCGGGGGCCACGGTCGACATCTATCATGTCGCGGCGGAGACCGGCGAGCGCATCGGCGGCCCGCTGCACAGCTCGCAGACCGGCGCCGACGGTCGCTGGGGTCCGGCGCAGGTCGACCCGTCGTGGCCGCTCGAATTCGTGCTGACATCACCTGGTACGGCGACGACGCACATCTATCGCTCGCCGTTTCCGCGCTCGTCCGAGATCGTGCATCTGCGCGCGGCGCGGCCCCTGGGACCGGCCGATGCCGGCGCAGGCGCGGTTGTGCTGATGTCGCGGCCGCGCGGCTATTTCGGCCTGCCGCGCGATATCGTGCTGTTCGATGGCAAGGAGCCGGCCGATGTAAAGCCGGGCGTGCCGACCGATTCGGTGACGACGCTGCGGCTCGCCGCGGACGATGTCGGCCGTCCGGTCGCCGCGATCTTCAACGGGGAACGCATTATGACGCGGGCCTGGCCGGCATCGGAAAATCGGATTGCGGTCGCCGAGCTGACTTATTAGGTCTGGTGGAGGGTCCGCGCGCCTTCTTGGCGCCGGGATCGCATGGCCGGATCGGCCGTCGCGTGAGGCAGGGAAGCGAGGACCATGAGCATAGCCGAGGTCTACGATATCACGGTCACGCGGCGTCCCCTGGTCCCGCCGGCCCCGCCGCGCGCGCCCGCCGACATGGGCGCGTTCCAGCGCATGCGGGTGATGCGCAACTCGCCGATCGAGACCTGGGGCCAGCGCGCCTATGAGGACGATATCGTCCAGGGCCGCTTCCTCAAGCACTCGAGCTTCATCCTCAACACGCCGGATGCGATCCGCCATGTGCTGGTCGACAATTACGAGAACTACACCCGCACGCCGGCCGGCCTTCGCGTGCTGCGTCCGATGCTCGGCGAGGGGCTATTGATCGCCGAAGGGCGTGCATGGAAACACCAGCGCCGCACGCTGGCGCCGGCGTTCACGCCGCGCGCGGTGACGACGCTGGTGCCTTACATGATTGCGGCGGTCGACGAGACCATCGCCAAGCTGAACTCCGCCAGCGGCGGCCCGGTCGATCTGCGCGAGGCGATGCAGCGTATGACGCTGGAGATCGCCGGCCGCACCATGTTCTCGTTCGGCATGGATCGCCACGGCGCCGCGCTGCGCGACTTCGTGATGGAGTATGGCGATACGCTGGCGCGGCCGCACATGCTCGATCTGGTGCTGCCGTTGAATTGGCCGACGCCGCAGGATTTCCGCCGCGCCCGCTTCCGCAAGCGCTGGACCGCGTTCGTCGGCATGCTGATGGCCGAGCGACGTGCGGCCGGCAAGGATGACAACGCGCCGGCCCGCGACCTGTTCGACCTGATGGGCGCCGCGCGCGATCCTGAAACCGGCGAGGCCTTCACCGATGCCCAACTCGGCGACCAGGTCGCCACCATGATCCTGGCCGGCCACGAGACGACTGCGACCGCGCTGTTCTGGGCGCTCTATCTGCTGGCGCTCGATCCTCTGACCCAGGAACAGCTGGCAGCAGAAGTCAGGAGCGCGGCGACGTCTGGCGCGCTCGATATCGAGCGGCTGAAATTCACCCGCGCGGTGATCGACGAAACCATGCGGCTTTATCCGCCGGCGTTCCTGATCGCGCGTGCGGCGGGCGGTCCCGATACCATCGCGGGCCGTCCGGTCAGGAAGGGTGACGTAATCCTGATCGCGCCGTGGCTGTTGCACCGGCATGAGAAGCTGTGGCGTGATCCGAACGCGTTCGTGCCGTCGCGTTTCATGACGGGAACGCCGCCCGATCGGTTCGCCTATCTGCCGTTCGGGGTCGGCGCGCGGGTCTGCATCGGCGCGCATTTTGCGCTGGTCGAGGCGACGCTCGCGCTTGCGAAGATTGTCGGCGCATTCCGCGTAGCGCTGGCGGACAAGGATCCGGTGCTGCCGATCGGCGTGGTGACGACACAGCCGAACCGTTCGCCGGTGTTCACGATCAAGCCGCGCTGATCTTGCGCGGCGGTGTCCCAATGCTCATCTAGGGGCTCACCATGAGCGATACGCAGGCCCATTTCGCAGTCCTCAGGCAGACGACCGATCCGGCCGTCGTCGATGCCATGCAGCAGCTGATCGCGGACGGTCATGATAGGGATCTCAATCGCATCAATCTGCTGGATTTCTCGAGCCGCACCGGGCTTGACCAGGAGAAGGTGATCTCCGGCTTCCTGCATGCGTCGCGGCTCGGCCTGTTCGACATGAGCTGGAATGTGCTGTGCCCGGGCTGCGGCGGCGTGCTCGATGCGCATTCGACGCTGAAGTCGTTGCGCCATGACGACTACAATTGTGCGCTGTGCGCGGCCGGATACGAAGCGTCCGTCGACGATCTGGTCGAGGTCGCCTTCACCGTCAGCCCGCGCGTGCGCCGCATCGGCGCGCATGATCCGAATACGCTGCCGATCTGGGAATATGTCCGCCAGATGTTCTGGAGCTCGGGTATCGAGCTCAACGAAGACTCGCTGGAGCGCCTGCTCAAGGAGGTGACGCTGGAATCGCTGGAGTTGCCGGCCGGCGAAAAGGCGCTGCTGTCGCTGCAATTGCCGAAGCAGTTCCTGATCGTGTTCGAGCCGGTGACGCACTCGGCGCATTTCTTCGACGTGCAGGGCGAGCCGACCACCGAGCGCCAGCAATTCTCGATCGTGTTCAACAAGCTGCAGGCGCCGACCGGCACCACAGTGCTGCGGCCGGGGCCGCTCCGGCTGTCGCTGGACAACCAGACCGACACCCGCGTGCTGCCCGCTGTTTGGGTAGCGGCCGATGCGCTGCATGAGTTGCTCGGCAAGCGCAAGCCGATCCTCACCGCGAAGCGGATGCTGTCGAACCAGACCTTCCGCGATGTGTTCAAGGCCGACAACCTCACGGTCGACCAGCGGCTGAAGATCACCGCGCTCACCTTCCTGTTCACCGACCTCAAAGGCTCGACTGCGCTCTATGAACGGGTCGGAGATCTCGCCGCGTTCGATCTGGTGCGCGCGCATTTCCACGCGCTGCTCGAGATCATCGCTTCCGAGCACGGCGCCGTGGTGAAGACGATCGGCGATGCCGTGATGGCGACCTTCATCCGGCCAGAGCATGCATTGTCGGCGGGCCTGCGCATGCGGGCGGCGATGAAGCAGCTCAACACCGCGCGCGGCAAGGAAGATCTGATCGTCAAGATCGGCATCCATGAGGGGCCGTGCCTTGCGGTGACGCTCAACGAGCGGCAGGATTATTTCGGCCAGACCGTGAATATCGCAGCCAGGGTGCAGAGCCTGTCGACGTCGCAGGAAATCCATTTGACCCA
This sequence comes from Bradyrhizobium sp. BR 1433, assembly GCF_051547665.1. Classification (NCBI taxonomy): domain Bacteria; kingdom Pseudomonadati; phylum Pseudomonadota; class Alphaproteobacteria; order Hyphomicrobiales; family Nitrobacteraceae; genus Bradyrhizobium; species Bradyrhizobium sp. BR 1433. Next base: position 4,936,069 of record NZ_JBPUGG010000001.1, on the reverse strand, counting down.
GCCGGTGATGGAATCGGCTGAGGTCGCGGGCATCCTCGATCGCGCCGCGATCAAGCCGATCCAGAAGGAAGCGGCACTGCGTGGCATTGCCGACAAGCTCGTGGTGTACGAGATACCGTAGTTGAGCACATCGTCATTTCGGGATGGTCCGTCAGGATCAGACCTCAGATGCGCAATTGCGCATCAGGGAATTTCGAGATTCCGGGTTCGATGCTTCCGCATCGCCCCGGAATGACTCAATCCATGTTGCCGAAACGTAATGTCGCAGCGGGAACCTGCGCGGATTGCACCGGTTCTGTTTCCACGCCATATAGATTTCAACGGAGCGGGATCCGGGAAAACTTGATGGCCGGAAGATCACGCTCGAATCAGGCAGGCTTCATTCCACAGAGAGAACGATGCTCGACGGACTTCGCCAATTCATTGCCGATATCGTTTCCCCCGACGCTCAGGCCGACCGCACCTTCGATGACGGCGACTATCGCCTGGCGGCGACGGCGCTGCTGGTGCATGTCGTCTCGCTGGACGGCGAGCCGACGCCTGCCGAGACGCGCAAGCTGCACGGCCTGATCGAGAGCCGTTTCCAGCTCGACCGCGGCGCGGCCGACAAGCTGATCGCCTCTGCCATGCGCGTCGAGGGCGAGGCCGTGGATCTCTATCACTTTACCAGCGTCATCATGCGCTCGGTGAACGAGGAGGGACGGCTGCGCATCGTCGAGATGATGTGGGAGCTGGTCTATGCCGACGGTCAGGTTAGCGAGTTCGAGGACAATGTGGTCTGGCGCGCCGCCGATCTGCTCGGCATTTCCTCGCGCGACCGCATCGATCTCAAGCATCGGGTCGCCGAGAAGCAGGCGGCGCTGCCAAAGGGCCCCTGGGGCACGGCGGACGCCGCAATCTGACGCGATCGCCTGCGCCGGCGGAGGCATCGTCACCGGCGCCAGGGATGACGAAATTTTAATGTCCGCCGCGATTATGGTCGATCCGACTGAAAATCTGGCGTTTCATCACGAAACCAGTGCCTCGCAACTGTCCACAAGCTTACACACGGCTTGCGTCCCACCGCATCCCTATGCTCTCGTCGCCTTGTTGGGGACCTCACTAGAATTTGCAGTAAGAGTTTGAAACGTGACCGAGCGTGTGACGCTGATAACCGGGGCATCGGCGGGCATAGGCACCGAACTGGCGCGCGTATTTGCATCGAATGGTCACCGTGTGGCGCTGGTGGCGCGGCGCGCCGACCGCCTGAAGGCGCTTGCCGACGAGCTCGGGGCCAAAGGCGGCGCAGCGCCGATTGTGATCCCCTGTGATCTCCAGCACGCCGATGCGGGCGACCGGATCGCGCAGGCCCTGACCGACGCCGGGGTTGAGGTCGAATTTCTCGTCAATAATGCCGGCTTCGGCCTGTTCGGCCGCGCCATCGAGCGCGACCGTGCCGAGCAGCTCAACATCATCAATGTCAACATCCGCGCGCTGACCGATCTGACGCTGCGCTTTGCCGACCAGCTGATCCGCAACCGCGGCGGCATCCTCAATCTCGGCTCGATCGCGGGATTCCTGCCGGGCCCCGGCATGGCCGTGTACTACGCCAGCAAGGCCTATGTGCTGTCGTTTACCGAGGCGTTGCGCTGTGAGCTGGCGCCGCACGGAGTGCGTGTCACCGTGGTTTGCCCGGGCCCGGTACCGTCGGAGTTTCAGGATCGCGCCGGGTTTGCCCCCGGATTCGATTCCGCCATCCTCAACGTTTCGCCGGAAGAGGTGGCCCGCCAGGCCTATCGCGGGTTGATGGCCAACAAGCGCGCGGTGCTGCCTGGCGCCTTCATCAAGCTGGTGCCGTTTCTGCTCCGGCTGTTTCCGCGCTCCTTCATCCTGACGGCGGTCGGCGGATTTCAGCTCCGCAAGCGATAGCTGTCCCTGAAACGCGCCCCACTCGTCGCCGTTAAGGCTGTTTCTGGCCCGCGATTTGCTTCGCTTGGGTGTGCGCAAACTCACACGATGTTAACGACCACTTAGCTATGATCGCGCCTTACGTGCCGAAACTTTAAGCAGAGGCAATGTCGTTCCGGACTGACCAGAGCCGTGTCGTGGTGCCCTTCGCCAGCCGAAGGCTGGCCGCGGTCACGCCCAGGGATCAGATTTTGGATCAGGTGTCGCTGCGGCCGGTGCTGATCGTGCTGCATCAGGAGACATCGACTCCCGGCCGGATCGGCAACGCCCTGCGCGCGCTGGGCTACCGCCTCGACATCCGCCGCCCTCGCGTCGGCGACGCGCTGCCCGAAACGCTCGACGCGCATGCCGGCGCGGTGATCTTCGGCGGTCCGATGAGCGCCAATGATGGCGACGACTACGTGCGGCGCGAGATCGACTGGATCGCCGTTCCGCTGCGCGAGCAGCGCCCGTTCCTGGGCATCTGCCTCGGCGCGCAGATGCTGGCGCGGCAGCTCGGCGCCAAGGTCGCGCCGCATCCGCAAGGCCGTGTCGAGGTCGGTTATTATCCGGTCAGGCCGACCGACGCGGGCCGCGCGCTCTGCCCGGACTGGCCGGCGCGGGTCTATCACTGGCACGGCGAGGGATTTCAATTGCCGGCCGGCGCCGACCTGCTCGCGGCGGGCGACGATTTCCCGGTGCAGGCGTTCCAGTTCGGCAACGCCTTCGGCCTGCAATTCCATCCCGACGTGACCTACGCGATGATGCATCGCTGGACCACGCGCGGTTGCGCACGGATGGATTCGCCGGGCGCACAACCGGGTCATCTGCACTTCGCCGAGCGTGCTGTGCACGATGCCGCCGAGCGCGCGTGGCTGAAGCATTTCATCGACGGCTGGATCGCGCGCGTGCCGCAGCGGCAGCTGCTGCAGGCCGCGGAATAGCCGCCACGCGGAATTTCGCGCCGGCTTTTCATTCTGGTGAATGTGTTACTGTCGGCCGCCGCGCGCGGGCCGCATCGCCGCGCGTATCAATAACAACAAGGCACAGGGAGATCGCCGTGAGCTACGAGCACATCCTGTATGAGGTCAGCGACAGGATCGCGACCATCACGCTCAACCGCCCCGATCGCATGAATGCGTGGACCGCGATCATGGAGCGCGACGTGCGCCACGCGATGGAGGCGGCGGCCAACGACGACAACGTTCGCGTCATCGTGCTGACCGGTGCGGGCCGCGGCTTCTGCGCCGGCGCCGACATGGACGCGCTGAAGGGGATCGATCCCAACGAGGTCAGGCGCGGCGAGAACATCCCGTTCGACATGAACCGCCGCGCCGACTGGCAGACGCGCTACGCCTACTATCCCGCGATCAGGAAGCCGATCATCGCGATGCTCAACGGCGCCACCGCCGGCATCGGCCTGGTCCACGCGCTCTATTGCGATTTGCGCTTCGCCGCCGACACCGCGGTGTTCACCACCGCCTTCGCGCGGCGCGGCCTGATCGCCGAACACGGCATCAGCTGGATGCTGCCGCGTATCGTCGGCCACGCCAATGCGCTCGATCTGTTGATGTCGGCGCGGCGGGTGTCGGCCGAGGAGGCGCTGCGCATCGGCCTCGTCAACCGGCTCTCTTCGCCGGAGAAGCTGCGCGAGGAGACCTATGCCTATGCCCGCGACCTCGCCGATTTCGTCTCGCCGAGCGCGATCGCTGTGATCAAGCGCCAGATCTACGACGTGCCGTTCCAGACGCTCGCCGAAGCCACCATCGATGCCAACCGCGAGATGCAGATCGCGCTGAAGGGCAATGATTTCAGGGAAGGCGTCGCGAGCTTTGTGGAGAAGCGGCCGCCACGGTTTACGGGGACGTGAGGGGCTAACGGACAAAGTCCATCTTCGCCCTGCGGGCAGATTGCCTCGGCCCGGCTTCGCCCTTCGGGCTACGCCGCGGCAGCCTTCGCTTGCTTCGCTACGATGGACTATCCGGGCTTGCCGAGCCGAAGCTCGCGAAGCGAGAGCTTCGTCGGGAAGCGGCCACCGCGGTTTACGGGGACGTAAGGGGGAGGGATTGGGTCGGCGTTCATAACACCAGCCCGGCTTCGCCCTTCGGGCTACGCCGCGGCAGCCTTCGCTCGCATCGCTACGATGGACTATCCGGGCTTGCCGAGCCGAAGCTCGCGAAGCGAGCGAAGGCTGGTGGAGCCAGGCGGGATCGAACCGCCGACCTCGTCATTGCGAACGACGCGCTCTCCCAGCTGAGCTATGGCCCCATCGCGGCCGGGTGTTGCTGAGTATCCCGGCCGTCAGTCGGGCGCCATTTACAGTCCCGCCCAAGGCCAAGTCAAGAACAGTGAAAGCGCGGTTTTCGGGCCCGCTGGCCGGCAGTTCCCTTGTTTGCGGGGGGATGAACCGATATTTAGAGCGTGATCCCGACCCGGCGGACCGCCCGAGCGCCCAGTGCATAGCGGTTTTCCGAAACGATCCTGCTCAAACAAGAAGCGCGATGGCGGCTCAGTCCGGTCTCGTTGCGCTTCAATCGGTTGTCTTACCCGCGAGCCCCCCTCATATGCGCGCTGTTCTCGACATCGTCATCATCATCCTCGACCTCTATGTCTGGCTGCTGATCGCCTCCGCCATCCTGTCCTGGCTGGTCGCCTTCAATGTGGTCAACACGCGCAACCAGTTCGTTTCCGCGGTGGCCGAGTTCCTCTACCGGATCACCGAGCCGGTGCTGCGGCCGATCCGCAACGTGATGCCGAATCTGGGCGGGCTCGATATCTCGCCGATCATCGTGATCCTGATCATCATGTTCATCCAGCGGGTGATCGCCTATTACATCTATCCCAACGTGATCTGACCCTTTCTCGACGGGGCCTTGATGGATCCGTGGCGCTATTCCACCGAGGGCATCAGCATCGCGTTGCGCGTGACGCCGCGCGGCGGCCGCGACGACATCGACGGGATCGAGACACTGGCCAACGGCCGTTCGGTGGTGAAGGTGCGGGTGCGCGCCATCGCCGAGGGCGGCGAGGCCAACCGTGCGGTGACTGAGCTGCTGGCCAAGGCGCTCGGCGTGCCGAAGGCCAGGGTTAAGCTGCTGTCCGGGGCCACCTCGCGGCTCAAGCAGGTCGCGGTGGACGGCGATCCGAAAGGGCTCGGCGATACATTGAGGAAGCTGACTGCGGCCAAGCCGAACCAGCAGACAAGGGACTGACATGACTGCTCGCATCATCGACGGAAAAGCCATCGCCGCCGAGCTTCGCGCCCGCGTCGCCGACGAGGTCGCCCGCGTCAAGCGCGACCACCAGCTCACGCCGGGGCTCGCCGTCGTGCTGGTCGGCCATGATCCCGCGAGCGAGGTCTACGTCCGCAGCAAGCACACCCAGACCCAGGCCGCCGGCATGGCCTCGTTCGAGCACAAGCTGCCGGAGGATGTGTCGCAGGCCGATCTGCTGGCGCTGATCGCGCGGCTCAACCGCGATCCCATGGTGCATGGCATCCTGGTGCAGCTGCCGCTGCCGAAGTCGCTGCACACCGAGACCATCATCAACGCGATCGATCCGGCCAAGGACGTCGATGGCCTGCACCCCGACAATGCCGGCCGGCTCGCCGGGGGCTTGGCGGCGCTGTCGCCCTGCACGCCGCTCGGCTGCATCATCCTGACCAAGAGCGTGCACGCCTCGCTGGAGGGCATGAACGCGATCGTGATCGGCCGCTCCAATCTGGTCGGCCGTCCGCTGGTGCAATTGCTGCTGAACGAGAACGCGACGGTGACGATCGCGCATTCGCGCTCGCGCGATCTGCCGAAGCTCTGCGCCCAGGCCGATCTGGTCTATGCCGCGGTCGGCCGGCCCGAGATGGTGCGGGGCGACTGGCTGAAGCCGGGCGCGACCGTGATCGACGTCGGCATCAACCGTATCCCGGTGCCCGGCGGCAAGCCGAAGCTGGTCGGCGATGTCGCGTTCCAGGAAGCGCTCAATGTCGCCGGCGCAATCACGCCGGTGCCCGGCGGCGTCGGGCAGATGACGGTGGCGTGCCTCCTGGTCAACACGCTGCGCGCCGCCTGCGCGATTGCCGGCCTGCCGGCGCCGGCGGTGTGAAATGCTCCCTCGCCCCGCTCTTGCGGGGAGAGGGTTGGGGTGAGGGGCCCCTCTCCGAGATGGGACTGTCGAAAGACCTGTACCCCCTCACCCGGATCGCATTCCGCTCCGCTACATGCGATCCGACCTCTCCCCGCAAGCGGGGCGAGGTTAGTCACTTCTTCTTCGCGCGCTCGATGCCTTCGAGGATCAGCCTGCGGGCTTCGTCGGCGTCGCCCCAGCGCAGCACCTTCACCCACTTGCCCTTCTCGAGGTCCTTGTAGTGCTCGAAGAAGTGCTGGATCTGCTGCAGCGTGATGTCGGGCAGGTCGCTGTAGTTCTGCACCTTGTCGTAGCGCTGGGTCAGCTTCGATGACGGCACCGCGATGATCTTCTCGTCGCCGCCGGCCTCGTCCTCCATCAGGAGCACGCCGACCACCCGGACGCTCATCACCGCGCCCGGCACGATCGCGCGGGTGTTGACGATCAGCACGTCGCAGGGATCGCCGTCGCCGGACAGCGTGTGCGGGATGAAGCCGTAATTGCCGGGATAGCGCATCGGCGTGTAGAGGAAGCGGTCCACCACGAGCGTGCCGGCTTCCTTGTCCATTTCGTACTTGATTGGCTCGCCGCCGACGGCAACCTCGATGATGACGTTGACGTCGTGGGGCGGATTTTTTCCGATCGATATGGCGTCGATACGCATGGATTGCTCCGCGTGGCCTCTGGAAGTTGAGAACGATGTGATTTTTTGGTTGGCGCCGCCGGGCCGCGAAACGGCTCCCGGCCCGGCCTTGAGACCGGGCTGGCCGACGCGCGCAGCGCTGGAGGCTGGTTTAGCCTTGCTGCAGCTGCGAGAGAAGCAGGATTTTCAGTTGGCCCAGGCGAAAGCGACCTTGTCGAGCGACTTGGGCCCGAACCGCTCCGAGGAGCGCGCCACCATCCGGCCGCCCAGCGCACGGTAAAACTCGGTCGCCGGCTCGTTGTCGGAGAGCGCCCAGATCACCATGCTCTTGAGGCCGCTCTGCATCAGGTCGCGGCGGGCGGAGGCGAACAGGCGCCGGCCGAAGCCAAGCCCCTGGAATTCCGGCCGCAGATAGAGCTCGTAGATCTCGCCTTCGAAATGCAGGCTGCGGGCGCGGTTGCGGCCGTAATTGGCGTAGCCTGCGATCCGGTCGCCGAACACCAGCACGCTGACGCGGCTGCCCTTGCGGATGGCGCTGTCCCACCACTGCGGGCCGCGGCGATTGATCAGCTTTTCGAGTTCGGCGCCGGGGATGATTCCCTGATACGCCGAGCGCCAGGCTTCGTCATGGGTAGACGCCACCGCCGCCGCGTCTGCAGCTTTGGCCGGCCGGACCTCGATTAGCGTTGTGCTCATGCCTGTAATCAAAGCAAGTCGGCGGGCCGCCTTCAAGGTCCATCGTTAATTATCGGTTAATCTGTGGATTTTTTGCATCAGTGTCGTGAGAACTTGTTCCGAAAGAGGACACTTGCCGGAGTTCAAGCGGCCAACCGCCGATCCGGAGCTGTGCAAAGCGTGGATCGCGAGCGCAATATGACACTGCCATAGTTGGAAAAAGCTTATTCGGGGCTGATTCGCCCAGGATTCCGCGGGCTAATCCAGACGCGATGTGGGGTACTCCGACCGCGCCACGCCTGCGCCGCCGCAGTGGATTTTCGCGCCCGACCGGCCTATGGCAGCGGCGGTATTTGTGCGCGCCGAAGTTGGCCTGATTACGAGCGGACTGCGATGACGCTCTACTTCCTGATCAAATATCTGCACGTGCTCGGCGCCATCGTGATCCTGGGCACCGGGACCGGCATCGCCTTCTTCATGCTGGCGGCGCATCGCACGCAGGATGTGGCGTTCATCGCGCGCACGGCGGCGACCGTCGTGATCGCGGACATGATCTTCACGCTGAGTGCCGTGCTGCTTCAGCCGGTGAGCGGCGGACTGCTGATGCTGTTGTCGGCAACGAGCATCACCGAGCGCTGGCTGGCGGTTTCGCTTGCGCTCTACGCGCTGGCCGGCGTGTTCTGGGTTCCCGTCGTCTTCATGCAGATGGAGATGCGCAATCTCGCGCAGGCGGCCGTCGAAAAAGGTCTTCCGCTGCCGCCGCGTTATTTTGCGCTGTTTCGCCGCTGGTTCCTGTTCGGTATTCCCGGCTTCGGCTCCGTGATGATCATCCTCTGGCTGATGATCGCGAAACCATTTTAGCGCATGATCCCGGAAAAGTGTGCAGCGGTTTTCCGAACAGGATCATGCTCAAACAAGACTCTCATGAGTGACGACGCATCACACAACATCCTCGTGCTCGGCGCCTCGGGCCTGATCGGGCGCACCATCACCGACGATCTGAGGGCGCGCGGCTTACACGTAATCGGGGTCGCGCGGCATTTCACGCCGGCGCAAAAGATGAGCGCGGCCGACCTCGAGCTGCCTGTCATGTCGATGGATGCCGCGGCGCTGACGCTGATGTTTCGCACGCATGAGGTCGACGTCGTCGTGAACTGCCTCGGCGTGCTGCAGGACGGCCCGGGCAGCGACACAAGCGCGGTGCATCGCGACCTCGTCGCGCGGCTGTTGCAGGCGATCGGTGACAGCCACCGCGCCATCCGTCTCGTCCACATCTCGATTCCCGGCACGGCCGATGCGGACCGCACCGCCTTTAGCACCACCAAGCGCGCGGCCGAACGGCTGATCGCGGCGTCCGGAATTCCCCATGCGATCCTGCGTCCGGGCTTCGTCATCGCGCCGTCGGCTTATGGCGGCAGCGCCATGCTGCGCGCGCTGGCGGCGCTGCCGGTCGATCTGTCGGCCGAAGAGGCTGCGACGCCGTTCCAGCCGGTTACAGTCGAGGATATCGCCGCCACCATCGCCTGGCTTGCGGCGCGCGATGTCGCCGATAAAGCGGTGCGATCGGTGACATGGGACCTGATGCACGAGCAGCCGATTTCGCTCGGCGGCGTCATCGCCCAGTTCCGCCGGTCGTTCGGCACGGCAAAGCATGTCCGGATCGCGACGCCGCCGTTCCTGATCGATCTCGGCGCCCGTCTCGGCGATCTCGCAAGCCGGCTCGGCTGGCTGCCGCCGCTGCGCTCCACCGCGATCGCCGAGCTGCGCCGCGGCGTCACCGGCGATCCCGCAGGCTGGATGCAAGCGACCGGCATCGTGCCGAAGACAATCGCGCAAGCGGTCGGCGGACGCCCCGCGACCATTCAGGACAAATGGTTCGCGCGGCTGTTCCTGATCAAGGCACTGATCTTCGTAAGTCTCGTGCTGTTCTGGGTCGCGTCCGGCTTCATCGCGCTGGTGATCTCCTATGACGCCGCGGCAGGCATTTTGCGTGCGCACCATTTCCCGCCGGCTTTGGTCGGGCCGGTGACGGTGCTGACCAGCCTGATGGACATGAGCATCGGGGTGCTGATCGCGATCCGCCGCACCGCGGCGTTCGGTCTGATCGCAGGCATCATCGCCTCGCTCGGCTACATGGCGGGATCGGCGATCCTGACGCCGGATCTCTGGATCGAGCCGCTCGGCGCGCTGGTGAAGACGGGACCTGCGATCGTGCTGATGCTGGTCGCGCTGTTGATCCTGGATAACCGGTAGCGTTTTCGAGCGAAGTGGGAACCGGTTCGCGTGAAGAAAACGCGCTGAGGGAATCGAGATGAGCACTTGGCCCGACGACGACGTGATCCTCTATGACGGCGTCTGCGTCTTCTGCTCGCGCTGGGTCCGCTTCGTCATCGCCCGCGATACCGACAGGCGCTTTCGCTTCACGCCGATCCAGTCCGGCTACGGCACGCGGCTGGCCAAGAGCTTCGGCATCGATCCTGACGACCCCGACACCAACGCCGTCGTCCATGGCGGCATCGCCTACATGAAATCCGACGCGGCGCTGACGGTACTGAGCCATCTGCCCGGCTGGGGCTGGACCCGCGCGCTGTTCGCGGTCCCCAAGCCGCTGCGCGATGCCGTCTACAGCCTGATCGCCCGCAACCGGTACAAGATCTTCGGGAAATACGAGACGTGTTTCGTGCCCGACGCGGACATGCGGGCGAGAGTGCTGGAGTAGTCTCCGTCATTGCGAGCGAAGCGAAGCAATCTATCTCTCCGCTTGCGGTAGCATGGATTGCTTCGCTGCGCTCGCAATGACGATGCGACTATTTGCGGGGCAGTGCCGCCACCACTTCCCTCGCTGCCCGCTCCCCCGAATCCCGCGCGCCGTGCGCGGTCGAGAAAAACTCCGGCGAAGTCGCTTCGCCGGCGAAGAACAGCCGGCCGTCGACGGGCGCAGCCAGCACGGCGCGCTTGTCCGCGTGGCCGGGCAGTGCGTGCGAGTAAGAGCCGCGGGCGAACGGGTCGTGGGCCCAGCGGGATTCGCTGAGCGGCCTCAGCTTGCGGCGGAAATCATTGCCGAGGAAGGAGACGATCTCGTCGATGCTGTGCGCGGCGATCGCGCCGTCGCCGGCATCTTCGAGCTGTTGCGCAAAACGGCCGCCGAAGAAACCTTCGATGCAGGGCTGGCCGAACGGGCGGATGTGATAGGTGCCCATCTCGGTGCGCATGGTGGCGCCGCGCAGATTGCCTTCCTTCGGCAGCGCCTCGGGCTCGGCGAGCGCCAGCGTCACCTTGTCCGCGAGGCCGAGCGGCAGGCCGCGCGCGGCGTCGAGCTTGTCCGGCAGCGCAGGTAAAAAGCGGATCGCCTGATCGGCGATCAGGTTGGTCGGCACCGTGACGATCACCTTGTCCGCCTCAAGCACGCCGCGCGAGGTCTCGATGCGGATGCGCTTGCCGGAGTGATCGATCAGCCTGACCTCGCAGTTCAGCGCGACCGGCACCTGCGCGCCATAGGCCGCGACCAGTGCGCCGTAGCCGCGCCGCACCCGCCAATTGATGTCGGTGTCTTCATAGGCGTCGACATCGAGGATCGAAACCTGGTCGAGCTCGCAGCCGTTCACATAGGTGGAGATCGCATCGATCATCGGGTTCCAGCGGTTGCCGGGCTCGAGGTACAGGCTGGCCGGGCAGTCCTTGCCGTGCCGCGCCGCCTGCTCGATGCGGTCGTAGAATTGGTCGAGTGCGTGCGTGAAGTCGTCGCGAGCGGCCTGCGGGAACGCCTCGCCGTAGGCGCGCTCGCGCCACGGCGGCAGGTCCGTGTTGAGCTCGAAGTTGAGTTGCCGGGCGATGCCGACAAAGCTGTTCTGGTCGGCCGAGTGCAGCCAGCCGCAGCCGACGTCGAACACCACGTCAGGCGCGGCCTGAATCGTATGGGCGCGGCCGCCGAGGCGGTCGCGGGCTTCCAGCACGATCGTGGAGAGGCCGGAGTCCTTCAGCGCATTCGCGGCACCGAGGCCTGCGGCGCCGGCGCCGATGATGGCAACATCGACCGTGGAGGGAGGGGAAGTCATGTCCCGGCTCTAGCACGTCCGCCGCCGGGCCTGAAGCCGCCACATGCATGACTGTCATCACCCGCTGATGCGGGTGATTCAGTACTCCAGAGACGGAGGAGATTGAGCCGATAGGCCGCGGCGTACTGGATGCCCCGGTCGAGCCGGGGCATGACAGATTGTCCTACGCGACGCTTACGCCACCGCTTCCTTGGCCTTTTCGGCGCGCTTGCGGTCGTTCGGGTCGAGGTGCTTCTTGCGCAGCCGGATCGACTTCGGCGTCACCTCGACAAGCTCGTCGTCCTCGATATAGGCGAGCGCCTTTTCCAGCGTCATCCGGATCGGCGGCGTCAGGCGCACCGCCTCGTCCTTCGAGGTGGTGCGGATGTTGGTGAGCTGCTTGCCCTTCAGCACGTTGATCTCGAGGTCGTTGTCGCGGGTGTGCTCGCCGACGATCATGCCCTTGTAGACCTTCCAGCCCGGCTCGATCATCATCGGGCCGCGGTCTTCCAGCTTGAACATCGCATAGGCCACCGCTTCGCCCTGGTCGTTGGAGATCAGGACGCCGTTGCGGCGGCCCTGGATCTCGCCCTTGTAGGCGGCATAGCCGTGGAAGATGCGGTTCATGATCGCGGTGCCGCGGGTGTCGGTCAGCAGTTCGCCCTGGTAGCCGATCAGGCCGCGGGTCGGCGCGTAGAACACCAGCCGCAGGCGGTTGCCGCCGGAGGGGCGCATCTCGATCATCTCGGCCTTGCGCTCGCTCATCTTCTGCACGACGACGCCGGAATGCTCCTCGTCGACGTCGATCACGACTTCCTCGATCGGCTCCTGCCAGGCGCCGGTCGCCTCGTCCTTCTGCAGCACGACGCGCGGGCGCGACACCGAGAGCTCAAAGCCCTCGCGGCGCATGGTCTCGATCAGGATCGCGAGCTGCAATTCGCCGCGTCCGGAGACTTCCATGGAATCCTTGTCGGCGGCCTCGACGACGCGCAGCGCGACATTGCCCTCGGCCTCGCGCATCAGGCGGTCGCGGATCATGCGCGAGGTCACCTTGTCGCCTTCGGTGCCGGCGAGCGGCGAGTTGTTGACGATGAACGACATCGACACCGTCGGCGGATCGATCGGCTGCGCCGGCAGCGGCGTCTCGACGGTGGGATCGCAGAAGGTGTCGGCAACGGTGCCCTTGGTGAGGCCCGCGATCGCGACGATGTCGCCGGCCTCGGCCTCCTCGAGCGGAGTGCGCTCAAGGCCGCGGAAGGCGAGGATCTTGGTCAGGCGGCCGCTCTCGATCAGCTTGCCGTCGGCGGACAGCGCCTTGACCTGCTGGTTCGGCTTGATCGATCCCGAGGAGATGCGGCCGGTGATGATGCGGCCGAGATAGGGATTGGCCTCGAGGATGGTGCCGATCATGCGGAACGGACCTTCCTCGACCTTCGGCGGCTCGACGTGGCGCACGATCAGGTCGAACAGCGGCTGCATGCCGAGGTCCTTCGGGCCCTCCGGGCTTTCCGCCATCCAGCCCTGCTTGGCCGATCCGTACAAGATCGGGAAGTCGAGCTGCTCCTCGCTGGCGTCGAGCGCCGCGAACAGGTCGAACACCTCGTTGATGACTTCGGTCGGGCGTGCGTCGGGACGGTCGACCTTGTTGATCACGACGATCGGCTTCAGCCCGATCTTGAGCGCCTTCGACACCACGAACTTGGTCTGCGGCAGCGGGCCCTCGGCGGCGTCGACCAGCACCAGCGCGCCGTCCACCATGTTGAGGATGCGCTCGACCTCACCGCCGAAGTCGGCGTGGCCGGGGGTGTCGACGATGTTGACGCGGATGTCCTTCCACTGCACCGAGGCGGCCTTGGCCAGGATGGTGATGCCGCGCTCGCGCTCCAGGTCGTTGGAGTCCATGGCGCGCTCGGTGACCTTCTGGTTCTCGCGGAAGGTGCCGGATTGCTGCAGCAGGCGGTCGACGAGGGTGGTCTTGCCGTGGTCGACGTGGGCGATGATGGCGACGTTGCGAAGGTTCATGGCTCTTCTTCTGGTCGTGCAATGGTCAGATGCGCGATCTCGCCGGACCAGTTTGGCCGGCCGCTCGCTCGCGTGGCCCATTCGGGCCCGGATCACGCTCATACCCAAGAAATTTGACGGGGACGCATCACCCCAAAAAGGAAGCCCGGTCAGAGGACCGGGCACCTTGCGCGTTGCGGCGCAATATAGTCAGAAAACGCCAAAAAACAATGATTTATTGGCTGTTTGGAGGGCTGATTTTGGTTCCAAAGGCGGGTTTTGAGGGGCTTTCAGGTCCTACTTCCGGGTAATCGCGAACACGATCAGGCCAAGCCCGCCCAGCGCCACCATCATCACGAACATGGTGATGGGGTCGCCGCCGGCCCCGGCGCCCATCTTGGCGTTGAGAATGGCGCACAGGACCCCCGGGATCAGCAGGATCACCCCTACCACCAGCATGAGGGCGGTCAGGCAGCCGTAGCGCTGTCTCTGTTCCGGGTTTTGCTGAGAACTGCTCACGATACCCCGGACTAGCGTCCCTTAATCGCGGCGCGGATCAGCATCACGCCGGCGAAGCAGACCGCGAGCCCGAGCAGGATCAGGAAGAGAATGGAGGGATCGGTTTTCGAACTCGCTCAGGACGCCGAACCCGAACAGAAGGGCGCAGAGCCCGGGCAGCAGCAGGACCAGCCCGAACAGCACCATGAACGCCGTCGCGCAGCCGCTGCGTGGCGACGGTGGCGGCGGGACGTATTGGTAGGGTGGCTCCGGTGGTGCAGGCGGGATGGGCGGTGGATTGGTCTCGCTCATCGCGGCGCCTCCTCGCTTTGCCGGGCTTCACGATAGGTCTGGCCGGCCAGCGCGGCGCGGATGCCGTCGATCTTTCCGTCACGGTAGAACAGATTATAGGTGTCGAACGGGATGATCGCGCCGCTCTCGGTGACGAAGTGGATGCAGCTTCGCTTGACGTTGCCGACACAGAAATTGAAGCGGTCGAGAAACTGCACGATGGTGACGCGGAACACGTTCTCGTAAGTGAGCCCTTCCGGCACCTCGAAGCTCGGCAGGCAGCACAGCAATTCGCAAACCCGCTCCGAGGTGTTCAGCGGCCCCGACGACAGCGAGAACAGGTCGACAAACTTCTCCCGCAACACCGGATACTTCTCCGGGCTGATGGTGTTGGGCATCACGGCGATGAGCTGCTCCTGCGGGATCAGCGAGGTCAGCGGCAGTACCTTGTCGCCGTTGCGCAGGCCGTAGCCGATCGAGATGCTCTCGGGATTGCACGGCAGCGGGATCATGTCGTCAGCGCCGAACACTCCGGTCTCGATCACGCGCCGGCGGATTTCCGACAGCATGATGCGGTCGGTCTCCTTGTTGAAATGCTCGTTGCGGCCGGCGTCCTGCACCGGCTGCAGCGTGACGCCGCGGATGCATTTCCAGGTCAGCGCGTGGCGGACGATGTCGCCGATCTCGCCGTCGTTGACGCCGCGCTTGATGGTCGCGACCAGCGTGGTCGAGACGCCCTCGCGCTCGAGATTCTCCAGTGCCTGCTGGCGGATTTTTCGCAGATCCGCGCCGCGCAGATTGACCAGCGCCTCGCGCTGCAGCGAATCGAACTGCAGATAGACCTCCAGCCCGCGCTTGTTCTCGGCGAGCCTCGCCACGAAGGCGGGCTCGCGCGCGATCCTGAGGCCGTTGGTGTTGATCATGACATGGCGGATCGGGCGGGCGCGCACCGCATCCAGGATCGCGAAGAAATCCGGATGCAGCGTCGGCTCGCCGCCGGAGATCTGCACCAGGTCGGGCTCGCCCTCGCTCGCGACCAGCGCGTCCAGCATCTTCTCGATCTTCGCCAGCGGCGTGAAGCGGGTCCGCGTCGGCGAGGAATCCGCAAAGCACACCGGGCAGGTCAAATTGCAATGCTCGGTAATCTCGATCAGCGCCAGGCAGGAGTGCTGCTCGTGGTCCGGGCACAGCCCGCAATCATAGGGGCAGCCGAATTCGGTGTGGCGCTGGAACGCGAGCGGCCGGTCGCCGGGCTTGATGAAATCCTTGCACAGTCGCCAATAGGCCGCATCCGTCGAGACCAGCGTCGACTGCACGCCATGCTGCTTGCAGCGCTTCTCGTACCAGACCTCGTTGCCTGATATCTGGATCTTGGTCGGCACCAGGGCCAGGCAGGTTTCGCATAGCGACTGGGTCTGGCCCCAGAAGATGTAAGGGCGTGCCTTACGCAGCGGCGCGTTCATGCTTCAAGCTCACATTCGGCGCCGTCGCCAGCATGACGGCGGCGTAAATCACGACAAACAGCGACAGCAGGTGAAACAGCGAGAATGGTCCGACCAGCGCGCCATAGGGCTTGATGAATTCCCACAGGAAGCGCTGCAGCCCGTAGTAGAACAGCACGAGGTAGAATCCGTTGGTGATGACGGCGGCATTTCGGTTCAATACGGCCCAGACATAGAATGCCGCGAACCCCGCCATCGCCAGGCTTTCATAGAGCTGCACCGGATGGCGCAGCACGCCGTCGCCGAAATCATGGCCCCAGGCAGCGTGGTCGGCGTGCCATAGGTGAAATCCTCGAGCCCCGCGAAATAGCAGCCGAGACGGCCGACCGCGACGCCGATCGCAAGCGGCAGCGCGAACCGCGCGCCGGTGCGCAGCGAAATCCCGTGTCGCCATTTGTAGAGCTCGATCGCGACGATGCCGCCGGCCAGCGCGCCCTCGACCGAGCGGGCGAGGCCCGCCATGCCCGAGAACCACAGGTTCAGCGTGCCGAAAATGTAGGCGCCGATCCCGGCGCCGAACGCCAGCGCGGCGATGTAGGGCAGCTCGAAGGATTGCCGGGGGAATTGCAGCCCGCGCCGGCGCGACAGCCACCACATGGCGAGCGCGGCCGCGCCCCATGCTGCAACGTCGAAGACGGCGTGAAGTTCAGCCCCACTCATGAGGCGAGTGTAGCGTGATTTTCGCGGTCCGCGATAGCGGCTTCCCGATTGCAATGGCGGAGCGAGGTTATCAACCGCCTGGGAGCGGCGAGCTGATGGACCACGCCGGCGACGCCGGCCCGCGCAAAGCTACAAAGGTTGTAACCGCGCCAGAACGGATATAGCCGATGTTACGGCGTCCATCCGAAGCGCTATATCCGAACTGACGGCTGGGCTTTCGACCTTCCCAGGATGACATTCTGTCCGCAGTGCAGAACCCGTCCCGATTGCGCGGAGCGATTGCGATGAGGAAGGCTACGATGGATTTTTCGCGGATGTCGGATGGGATCCGGCTGCATCACGCCTCTCATCGCCACGATGGGCACGATGGTGACGACGGGTCGGGTTCGGCACCCAGCGGCCCGTTTGCAGGGCTCGATGCGCATCCCGCGACGTCGAATTCCCCGCCCTATGACTCTGGCCTAGGCCAATCCGACCATCCCACCGCGTCGGGGGTCGACACGGGCGGCCACGTCGGCAACCACGCTGCGGCGAGCCTGGATGCTTCGGCAACGAAGCCTGCCGCCGGCGCATCTCATTCCGCGACGGGCATCGCTTCGATCGAGAGCGGGGCGAACACCGCCGGGAACGGCGGAGACGGTTACTTTTACGGAGGTATCATTCACGCATCCCTGTTGATCTATGAACCGATCAACATTTCGGTGAGTTTGGGATACGGCTCGGCCGCCGTGGCCAACCAGTCGAACGATTTGAATGTCGATCAATCCGCCTTTCAGATCGCCGGCGTCGGCGGACATGGTGGGAATGACAACCTTGCATCGGGAGGCAGCATCAGTGCTTCTCTGGGCTCCGGCGTGATCGGGAGCGGCGACAACGGCGCCGGAAACGGCGGCAGCGGCTATTTCTCGGGTGCGTTGGTGGACGCTCCCGTGGTGATCTATCATCCGATCAATATTGCGGTGGCGAGCTCAGGCGGCACGGCCTATGCAAGTCAATCGAACACAGTCGACATCGATCAATCGGCCACGCAGATCGCGGGCGTCGGCGGAAGTGGCGGAAATGGCAACGTGTCCTTCGGCGGCAGCATCATCACGCTCGACCCCAGTTGGGGATCAAGCAACGGAGGAAGCGTCTGGGACGTTCAAACGGGCGGGAGTCTAGGCCGGCAATGGCGGCGACGGCGCGTTCTACGGGAGTTCTCGTGCATTCCTCGATCTTGGTGTACGACCCGATCAACATCGCGGTCGCGGGCTATGGCTCCAACGTTCATTCAGTCCAGACGAATGACGCCGGCGTGGATCAATCCGTACTTCAGATCGCCGCCATGGGCGGGCATGGCGGCAATGGCAACGCCGCGACGGGCGGCCATGCAAGCCTTCTTTCCCACGGCTTGTGGGGCGGCTCCGACACGATTGCGACCGGCTCGAACGGCGCAGGCAACGGCGGCAACGGCTATTTTGCCGGCAGCCTGATCGATGTCGGCGTCGCGATCTATGCACCCATCAATATCGCAGTCGCGGGGCCCCATTCGACGGCCGTGGCCGATCAGGTCAACAACGTGCACATCGACCAGAGCGCGGTCCAGATTGCCGGACTTGGTGGGGACGGCGGCTACGGCAATCTCGCGCTGGGTGGCGATCTTTCCGCCCATCTTCTGTCCGATCTTCACCTGTTGGCATAGCGAAACATCGCACCGCTCGCGCAGGCCGGTCGCAAGGTAGCAGGACTCCCTGCGCATGCAAATCTCGCGCAGGGGCGCCTCCCGATGTTTCGAGCTCCGATGTTGCGCGACGAATGTCATACTTTCGTACGTAGGTCGACCAACCCGGATGGTGTCCGATTTGACATCTATCGGCAGCGCACATTGCCGGATCAGACTCGCCCGTGCGCGTCCGCCTGATCGGGATGGATGATGCACGACAGCCAACACAAGGACGGAGGCTCAAATGTTGCCCAAGGCGATCAGCATCTCGGATTCGATCGAATTCAAATCGATCAACACCGGTGGTCAAAGTGTCGGAAATGGCGGCGACGGTACCTTCAAGGGAGCTATCATCAGCAAGTCGACCGTCAACTTCGATCCAACCAACAAGGCAGAAGGCGCCGATGTGCATGTGAACACCGGCGACCACGTCACTCAGACGGCAGATTCGGGACGCTGGCGGCGCAAACGCGACGGCCTCGGTGTTTGCGAAGGCCCATGGCGGAAGCGCCAGAGTCGAACGGAAGCCAGAAATCCTACAGCGGCCACGATACCTCCAAGGTATATGCCAATACGGATGCCACTCAGATCAACAAGCTCGCGGTGGACCAGCACCAGGATGTCCTGGCTGGCATCGGCGGCAATGGCGGAGACGGCAACGCCGCGCTGGGTGGAGAAGTGAGCTTCCACCTCGATACATTCTGACCATCGCTCGTCCGACCGCGGCGGGACCGGCGGCCTTTGCTGCCGGTCCCGCAGTTCAAGCCGATGCCCTTCTTGGCAGATCGCGTTGGCCGTCGGGCAAGTGCGCCGGACTTCGATTTCAGGCGGTGACGATCATGCTGATGCCGCCCATTCGGTTGCCTGTCCTGCCGCAGATCTCGACGCCACTGCACGCGGCCCTTTGGTCCTGTGCGGGACCGCTTGGTCTCGTATTCGCGTATAGCTGCAGCTACAACCTGCTTTTGTTTGCGCCCTCCATCTACCTTCTTCAGATCTACGACAGGGTGTTGTCGAGCCGGAGCGGCGACACGCTGCTCCTGCTCACGCTCATTGTCGCGATCACGGTCGTGGTCGGCGGCGTGTTCGATGCCTTGCGGCGCGCTGTCCTGGGTCGCCTTGGCGCCTGGCTCGACGATCGGCTCCGTCCTTGCGTGCTTTCGGCCAGCCTCGAATCCGCGTTTCGCAGCGATTGGACGCGGGCGTCGGACGCATATCGGGATCTCACCGCGCTGCGCCAGTTCATCGATTCCGGCGCATGTCCGATGCTGTTCGACGCACTCTGGGCGCCCCTGTTCCTCCTGGTCCTCTTTCTCATCCATCCCCTGCTTGGCGTGGTAGGCGCCTGCTGTGTGGCTTTCCTCTTCGCTCTCACGGTTGCCGGAGATCTGGTTACCGAGGACGTTCTGCTCAGATCCGGCGCCGCGCTGTCCAGAAGCTACGGCCGCCTCCAGGCCGCCGCAGGCAACATCCATATGATCCGCGCCATGGGAATGCTCGATAGCGCTGCGCGCGCGATCTATCATGACGCGCAGCAGGCACGCAGAGAGCACGATGTGGCAGTCCGGCGAAGCGAGATCGTGATGCTGGTCACCAAGCCGGTCCGCGCGCTGTCGCAGGTGTTGATAATGGGGGCTGCCGCGTGGCTTGTCCTCGAGCACGGAAAGAGTCCGGCGATCATTTTTGCTTCGACACTGATGTTCAGCCGCGCGCTCGCGCCGGTCGAAAGTGCGATCGCAGGCTGGAAGTCACTCAGGACGGCCGTGAGTGCCTGTCAGCGGCTCGGCGCGGTTCTCGCCGCGTCCCCCGCCGCCGGACAGCAGGATCCGGAGGTCTCGCAGCGGCAAGCGTCGAGCGGTCTCGTTGTCGACAACGTCGGCGTGAGGCTATCGGGGACCAATCACCTTCTGCTGAACGGTGTCTCGTTCACGCTCGCGAGCGGAGAATGCCTTGGCATTATCGGTGCGTCCGGGTCAGGCAAGTCCCTGCTTGGCCGGGTGATTGCCGGGCTGTCGACGCCAACTCATGGCTGTGTCCTGCTCGACAATACCGACGTCTCGCTGCTTCGCGAGGGCCTAAGCGGTCACCGTCTCGGTTATCTCCCCCAGGACATCGACCTGCTCGGCGATACGATAAGCGATATCATCGCACGGCTTGATGATGCCGATCGGCGGAAGGTCGTGGAAGCGGCCAAGCTGGTCGGAATTCATGAGGCGATCATGCGCCTGCCGCACGGGTACGACACGGTGATTCACCGTGAAAAATCCTTCTCGCGCGGATATCGGCAGCGCCTCGGTCTTGCCCGGGCCTTTTTCGGCGGTCCACGCCTGATCGTTCTCGACGAACCGAATGCCAGTCTCGATTACGGGGGCGAGCGAATGCTGCTGGACGCTATCGAGCGCATGAAGCTCGCCGGTGTCATCCTGGTCGTCGTCACTCATCGTATGGGTCTCCTCGCAGCCACAGACAAGATTGCCATTATGGAAGAGGGGGCGGTCGTCGCTTTCGGCGACAGCGAGGAAATCTTCGAGCGGCACCTGAACCGACCCCAGGTTACATCGCGGATTGCGCCATGATCCGCAATCCTCTCACCATCTGGAAGCTTCCCACGATATCGAGGCTACCCACGATCTGGGACCAGCTCGTGCGAACGCCGGCAAGCCCCCCGCTCGCCGGACAACTCGGAGTCGTGGTTACCGCGATCGACGATTTCGAGCCCCTCGAATATCCATGGTGTGCGACCCCGACACCCATCTCCCCGCGTAGACGGCTTCGCGGTATCACCCTGGCGGGCAACCTGCTGGTGCTCTGCTTCATGCTGGGGCTTGGCACATGGGCGTGCCTCGCGCCTCTCGAGAGCGCCGCGATCGCTTCCGGCGTCGTGGAATCGGAATCGAGCCGCAAGACGATTCAGCACCTGGAAGGCGGGATCGTCAGGAAGATCCTGGTTGCGGACGGCGATATCGTGCGAAGCGGACAGACGCTGATCGCGCTGGACGACACACGGCCCGGTTCGGAGGTGCAAAGCCTTCAAGGCCAGTTGTGGGATGCAATTGCTCGTGCCGCACGGCTTCAGGCCGAGCAGCAGAACTTCGAGAGCATCGCAATCCCGAGCGCGCTGGAGCAGGACAGCAAGCGAAATGGGGTGGCCGCCGCCGCGGTATCGGCGCAGCAGTTCATTTTTCTGGCGCGCCGGCAGGTTCATGAGTCGCAGCTTGCGGTCGTTCGCGAACGGAGGCTTCAAGTCGAGAGGGAGATCGAAGGTCTCAAGGCTCAGCAGAACGCCACCGGGCAGCGGGTCGACATCGTCCGGGAAGAACTGGATATGGTCACGACGCTCGTGAACAAGGGACTCGAACGGCGGCCGCGGCTTCTGAACCTGCAACGTGAACTGGCCGACGTTGAGGGTCGCCGCGGCGAGATCACCGCGCAGATTTCTCGCGCCGGGCAGGTCATCAGCGAGCAGCAGGCCACATTGTTCAAGCTCGAGAGCGATAGGCAGAGCGAGATCGCACAGTCGCTTCGTGAAGCACAGAACCAGATGTTCCAGCTCCGCGAGCGGTTGCTTGCGGCCAGGGATCAGCTATCGCGAACGGAGGTGAAGGCGCCTGAGGACGGCGTGATAACCGACTTGCGGATTCATACAGCGGGCGGCGTCATCGGGGCGGGTGCTCCGCTCATGGAGCTGGTGCCCCGGCAAGACCGCCTCATCGTGACCGCCCGCCTGAGGCCGGAGGACATTGATGTGGTTCATCCCGGCCTCAATGCCGAGGTGCATCTCGTGCCGTACAATCAGCGTCGCGTACCGCGCCTGAAGGGAATCGTCGTGCACGTATCGGCAGACCGGCTACTCGACAAGCGTACCGACCAGCCATACTACGCGACCAAGATCCGGATCGACGACGCGCAGATCGCCGCAAACGACTTCCAGATCGTCCCCGGTATGCCGGTTCAAGTGTTCATCACCACGGGGCGCGGTACCGTCGCACTTTACGCGCTCAGGCCCCTGCTCGACAGCTTCCGCGGTGCATTCAGAGAGGATTGATCCCGATCAGGGTGACGAGGTCTCCGGCATTGGGGCTGTGCCCGGGTCGTGATCGCGATTCTGCGCGAGCGACCGGCCGCGCCAGCGGAGGACCGCTTCCGTGCGATTGTGAGCGGCACATTTCCTCATGATATGCTGAATGTGCATTTTGACGGTGCTTTCCGAGAGTTTCAATTTGGCTGCGATCAGCTTGTTGGGCAGGCCGAGCTCCAATTCCGCGAGAACGTGCTGCTCTCGAGGCGTGAGACCGCTCCTGTCGATTGCCGCCCTGGCTGCCTCGTTCATCAGATATGCGGACGCAAGCCCGCGCGCGTCCGGCGGATCGAAACCCGGCATCCTGTTCATCTCGGCGACCGGCAACGGCCTGTAGACGCCGCCGACAAGAACAAGGCGCAGGCCGGCGATGACGACCTCGATTGGCAGCGAGGTGGGAAGAAAGCCGCGAACACCCCGCTGCATCGCGGCTTGCGCGGTCGGCTCGTCGTCATGGTTTGACAGGATTGCGACGGCGGCATTGGGACAGTGCTCGGCCACGAAGGCGAGATCGTCCTCGACCGAGGGATCGCCGATGGGCTTGTCCGCGATGCTCAGCAGCACCAGACGAACGTCGCGGGTTGACATGCAGTCCAGGCCTCGGACTGTTGCCATGTCGAGGATCTCGAAGTCGGCCAATTCCCGCCTGAGGACGTTAAGAATACATGTGCGGGGCAACAGGTGCGGCTCGATGATCACCAGAACCGGTACGTGAAGCGCTCCATTGAGCCGTTTTGAGGTTATGTCGTCCATGATTTCCTCGGAATGAAAAGAATTTCTGCGACAGTCCCATCGATCCGTATTGCGCATTTACCGTTGCGGCATTCATCCTGAATGCATCATCACGCGCAGCCCCGACATCAGGATCGCATCCATTGCGGGATAGCCTGGCGCCTCGGTGGAAATTCTTTCCGATCAAATCATTTGGACGCGCGCCGTTGCGCGGTCGACGCATCCCCTATTTGCAGAATATTTCGATACGCCGTTGACGCCGCCGACCCCGACTTGCCGTCGACGACATACGCTTCATCCTCCTTCACAAGATACAGAAACGGCCTCCCTCCAGTCTCTCCGTCCGACGCACTTCTTGCTTTCACGCGCCCGCAAATCGTATCCACGGCGCGTCCGAACGTGTTCTTTCGCATGGCGCGCTTCATGTCGCTGAATTCGGCCGATCCCGGATCCTCTATCTGCGCTGCAATCGTGACCTTCGCTTTGGTGAGGACAGGATCTGCTGTGTCCGCGGCGTGTTCGGGTGTCGGGACGTTGATCCTCGTCCGCGGGGACGCCGCCTTGGCGAGGTCGGGCGGTCCGTGTTTCTTCGATGATGATCTCCTGCCGGATTTTGCCGGGGTTGCAGAATTCGATTTGACGATCGCAGGCGCTGGCGCTAACGCCGCCGGCATTGGCTCTGTGGGTCGGGCGACTGCAACCCTGTCGAAACAGGGTCTTGACCCACACCCAAGGAAATACCCTCGGGAAGGCGCAAACCAGCCAAAGCCGACCAGGATTCCTGCCAGCGCTCCGACAACAAGCAGTCCCATCCGATTCCCCTCCTCGGGAGCTCGGCTCGCACTCATAACTAGGACTAATTCCGCGCTGGTGATCCTATCTGTTGCGCAAAAGCGTTAAGCGCTCATTAAGCGCGCGGGCTTGGGGCGATAGGACGAACCGCTACGGCGATGTCGGGTTCAGCGTGGGCTTCCGGAAGCATGGCGGATGCGACGAATAATGAGTACACACCCTAGTTCTGCGGGTTATCCTCGCTTGGATACACGCCGCGCAGCACTTCCTCGAAATGATCCTTGACGGCGTCGTTGCACAGGCAGGAGCGCTGCCGCAGCTTGTCCGCGTCGCGGATCACGATCGCGCCGCGGCGCGTCTCCAGCACGCCTTCCGCCTTGAAGTTCTGGATTACGCGGCTGGTGTAGCTGCGGCCGACGCCGAGCAAAGTCGAGAGCTGTTCATGCGTGAGTGGCACCATGCCGTTGCCATTGGTGCGCTCCATCGCCGAGATGATCCATTTCGCCGCGCGCTGCTCGATCGAATGGATCGCATTGCAGGCGGTCGACTGAAAGATCTGCGCCAGCATGCAATCGGCATAGCGCGCGAAGATGTTGCGCACGGAGATCGACGTCAGCTTGGCGGCGTCGAGCTTGCTGACCGGCAGCCGCGCGAACGGGCCGCCGAACTTGACGGTGATGCGGGTGTAGGCCGGCAGGAAGCCCTGGCTGACGATGCCGCCGACCGCGCCCTCGCGACCGACCAGGATGGTCTCGACATCGCGGCCGTCCTCATTGGGCACCATGTAGGACGCAAGGCTTGGCCCGCATGGAAAATGCACGGTCTGGACGTCGTCGCCGGGATTGTAGAGCAGATCGCCGGCCGCGGCCTCGACCAAGGCAAGGTGCGGCGCGATCAGTTCGTAATCGGCGGCGTTCAGCCGGCGCAAAAGATTGTTGAACGGCCGGTCACTCGTCCCGGCCAACTCGGTCCGTTTCGTGATCATTGGAAATCCTGAGAACCCAACGCGGACCATAATCGGAAAGTTCCCGGATTTATGTTCACTAGTGAACAGACGCGGCAGCCCGCGATGTGATGGGTTTCACCTCGGGAACAGCCGGCGTGCTTTCAGGCGCCGGTCGCGGGCCAATCCGGCCGGACTGATCCGGTCTTTCATCCATGCTTTAAAAACGGAAACTGGCACGCCATGGACTTCACCCCCAATGCCGGCATGCCCGGTGACGTCCTCGTGGTTGAGGACGATCCGATCATCTCGCTCTATTTCGAGGACACCATCCTCGGCTTCGGCGCCCGGACGGTGCGCACCGCCACGAACGTCGCCCGGGCGCTCGAGCTGATCGCCGAACGCGCGCCGGATTTCGCGCTGCTCGACGTCGGCCTCGTCAGGGGCGAGATGACGTTCGCGATCGCCGAGCGGCTGGATGCGCTGAAGGTGCCCTTCGCGTTCGTCACGGGTTATGGCGCGGACATCCGGCTGCCGGCGTCGCTCGCCGACAAGCCGCGGCTGACCAAGCCGTGCTCGAGCGAGGCGCTGGAGGCGGCGCTGCGAAACGGACGTTGACGCATTGCCGGCTTCGGCCTCGCCGTCGGCGCGTTCGTCGTCTACCATCCAGCCTGTCGGATTCGGTGACGCAAGCGCTTCGGGAAAGCGTCATGGTGATTAGGATATTTGCCGCGCCCGCAGCCGCGCTCGCTCTCGGGCTGCTGCTAGCGCCGCCGTTCGGCTCGGCCGTCGTCGGTCGCTTCGTGTCGCCAGCTCTCGCTACGCCGGCCGCACTCTCGAGCGAGCAATCGGCCGCGCTTGAGACCCATGACAAAGCCCTGAAGGGCTTCGAGTCGATCCTGCGCCAACGCCGCGCGCAGATCGATGCCAATCAGCCGCTGCCCGACTTGCCGGGCCAGGCGATCTATCTGGCCCGTGTCGAGATGATGAGCGCCTACAAGGACCTCACCGATGCGCTTCCGTCCAGGATTGGAAGACCCAACAGATTCGGAATCCCCCGGCCTACTTCAACGCCGACAATGAGCCGCTGCTCGATGAGTACAGGAAGCTCTTCGACGTCATGGAGGCCCCGCCCGCCGGTGCGCAAACATCCGATACGCCATTCAAGGACGTGGTCGATCTGGCGACGGTGATCGCGCGGGCCAAGGGTCTTGACGCCGCCGACGCCGCCGTCGCGGGCCGTATCAGCCTCGGCCTCTTCTTTGCCGAGACGAACGGCAAGCAGAATGCGGGCAATGCACGATCGAACACCTATAAAGGAAGCCTGCAGACCGGCCCGTCCGAGGATCGCGACGGCCGAAGGAAATGGGCCGCCATCAAGGGGTCGATCGCGACGCTCGATCCTGCGCTGAGCCGTCGCGACGACCGGGAAGAGGCGCGGGTCGGCAACCTCGATCACAGGTTCAATCACTGGACCGCCGTGCGGGACGGCCTCATGAACGCACACGCCGAACTTTTCCCGCAGGTCGCGGCGATCCAGAAAGCGCTGCCGGACCCGATCGATCAGATGAAGGTTTTTGAGCTGATCCAGATCATTCCCACGCCGACCAGGGCAGCGCTCAAATCGGGCAACCTCGTCGGCTACAGAATTTCCGATCCCAGGATCATGCGATATCTGCGCAACAACAGCGTCTTCGCGTTCGGCCGGGCCGACCGGGCAAGAACATCCGCGACCTTCCGCGAGATCCTCGATGCGATGTGGCTGTTCAACGCCAAGTTCGAGCAGGCGCTTGCCAAGTTCAAGGAGATCAAGTCGGGTATGCCGGGCTGAGGAGGAGTTGATCGCTCGGCCGTCAGGGTGGCCCGAGCAGCGCCCATCGCGGCTCGCAGAATTCCTTCACGGCGGAAGCGACGCTGCTGCTGATGAGGTTTTGGCGCTCGGGCGAATCCATCTCGCGTTCCTCGTCCCGGTTGATGATCGAGCCCGCCTCCAGCAGGATCGCGGGCATCGCGGTCTTTCTCAGCACGATGAGTTCATCATTGCTGTAGACGCCGGTATCCTTGTTCAGCAACGGGTGCTGGTAACGACCATGATGGCCTGGCTGTATTGCTCGGCATAATGCAGGCCCTGGGCCTTCATTTCCCCGGCGACCAGTTCGGCGAAGCGGAGGCTGGTCTTGAAGTCCGGATTGTCCCGGGAGACGAACACGGAGTAGCCGCTGAAGCGGTCGCTGAAGTGGCTTTTCTTGCCCTCGAACTCCCAGTCCTCGAGCATCTTGTTGGGCACGGAGTCATGGTGGATCGACATCAGCAGATCCGCGTGCAGATTGTTGGCGGCGGCGACCCGCTTGAAGAGGCTCGGTCTCGCTTTGCCTTCGGTCAGCAGCAGCCTGGTTTCGGCAAAGCCTTCGGCTTTCAATCTCTCCTCGATCAGCTTCGCAAGGCGCAGGTTGAAGGTGAACTCGGCGACATTGCGCGCGCTGATCGCGCCTTCCGATTGCGCGGTATGTCCGACATCCAGCACGATCCGGAACGTCGCGGGATCGCATTTGGCAGCGGCCGGCTTGAGAGCTGAAAGCGGCAGGGTGACTGGCCCAAGGGCGGCCAGCCGCGTGGCGCGGTGCCTGGGCGGAGCGCGGTGCCTTGCCAATTTGCCAGCCCTTGTCGCCTTCGCGCGCTTCGGCGACTTGGCATGCTTGGGTGAGCTCCTGAAGAGATCGGGCAGCCAGCCGGCATCGCTGACTTCGATCGGCAGCAGCGCGAACACTGCGATCGCGACGACCAAAAAGCGGCGAGGCCGAAACCTCGCAACGCTACCACCGAGCACGCGAAAGAATTCGCAGCACCTCATGTTCCGCCCCTCCGGGCCCCCAGCATAACGGCTCTGACATCGGTACCGGAAGATGCCGGGGAGGTCCATCCCCGGCAATCGCGTTGCCTCGCCTTGGCGGCAAGGCCGTCAAGACCAAGAGTCCGGTTCCGTCGTGGCTGTGACCGAACTAGTGTCCCGAATCCGAAGTTCGCATCATTTGCCGCACCTTCGGAGCGAACTTCGGATTCGATAAGGACACTAGCAAACTTATAATTCTAGTGTGCTTTATGAATGCGAAGTTCGTGAAAGTGGCTGCCGCGAAATCGCACGAACTTCGCATTCAGCACACTAGACCGGCTTCGGGTCGAGCGTGATCGCCCACAGCTCGGCGTCGACGCGGTCGCGCAGGCTCACCGTCATCTGCCCGCTCTTGCCGTCGATCTTGACGTGGCCGAAGAACTGCATGCCCGCCGACGGCGGCAGGTTCTGGTTGCCGTCGCCCGGCGCCTTGATGAACTTCACCTCGGGGCCGAAGGTGTTGTCGAGCTCGTTCGGACCGAACGTGCCGGCATGCAGCGGGCCGGAGACGAATTCCCAGAACGGATCGAACTCCTGGAACTGGGCCTTGTTCGGGTTGTAGTAGTGCGCGGCGGCGTAATGCACGTCGGCGGTCAGCCACACTGTGTTGACGATTCCCGCGGTCTTGATGAAGCGCAGGATATCGGCGATCTCGAGCTCGCGGCCGCGCGCCGGACCATCGCCCTGCGCAAAGGCTTCCGAGCCCTTCTTGTTGGCCGCATCGTCATAGACGATCAGCGAGAGCGGCATGTCGGAGGCGATCACCTTCCATGTGGCGCGCGAGTTGAGCAGCGCGCGCTTGAGCCAGGCCATCTGGTCCGGGCCGATGAAATAGGCGTCGGGGCCGTACTGCTCCTGCAGGTTCGGGCCGTTGGGGCCGCGATAGCTGCGCTCGTCGAGCATGAAGACGTCGAGATGCGGACCGTAGCTCAGCGTGCGATAGACGCGGCCCGGCTCGACGATGCTCTCGCCCATCGGATACATCTCGTGGAAGGCCTTTGCCGCGCGCGCCGCGAGCACGGTGATGTCGCGCTCCTTGTAGGCCGCCGGCAGCTGCTTCGACAGCGACCAATTGTTGGTCACCTCGTGATCGTCCCACTGCACGAAGATCGGCACCTCGGCATTGAAGGCGCGGACGTTGTTGTCGAGGAAGTTATACTTGTGGGCGGCCCGGTATTCGTCGAGCGTCTCGGCGACCTTGGCCTTCTCGGGGATCGTGACGTTCTTCCAGATCTTGCCGTCGGGAAGCTTCACCTCGGACGGGATCACGCCGTCGGCGTAGATCGTGTCGCCGGAGTGCAGAAGGAAATCCGGAGCGTGCTTCTTCATCGCGGCGAAGGTGATCATGCCGCCGTCGTCGGGATTGATGCCCCAGCCCTGGCCGGCAACGTCGCCGCCCCACACGAAGGAGACGTCGCGGCGATCGCTCGGCGCGGTGCGGAAGCGGCCGACCACCGGCTCGCCGACGATGTCGATATGGGCGAGGTCGCGGAAGCGGACGCGATAGAAGATGTCCTGGCCGGAGGGCAGGTTCTCCAGCAGCATTTTTGCGGTGAAGTCGCTCTCCGGCAGCGCCGTGATCGGCGGCAGCGTATGGGCGTCCTTGAACGATTCAGTGGTCGCGACCTCGACCATCATCTGCGCCGGCCGGTCCGCACGCGCCCACACCACGCCGCCGTCGACGCCGACATCGCCGGACTGGACGCCGTGGGTGATCACGGGGCGGTCGGCGGCGCGCGACAGATAGGGCATCGCAATCACGCCGGCGCCGGCCGCAGCCGCCGTGGAGAAAAAACGTCGGCGGGTGAGATTTCGCGAGAACCGGATCGTCATGGGGAGCCTCCTCAGGTCACAGCGACAATGCGCCGCAGGCGCGCCAAGACCTAGAAAAATTCCATGACGGAGAGATTACAGCGGCGGGAGTGCGGGACGTAAGGGAAGCACATCTGTCAGGCTCCCTCCCCCGCAAGCGGGAGAGGCAAGGGGAGTTTGCGGTTAGAGAATGGCGGCGCCTCTACGCCGTGCCTGCCGCCCGGAACTGCGTCGCAGCCCGTTGCAAATTCTGCGGCATGCTGAACAGCAGCGCCTTGCGGTCGGCGACGGCGTTATGAAGCTGCTCCAGCGCGATGTTGAACGCGGTCAGCGTGCCTTCCTCGATGGCGCCGTGCTCGAAGCAGTCCAGCGTGTGGCGCAGGATGTCGTCGGCCTCCGCCTGCATCTGGTCGAGTTCCTCGATCGAATCGCTTTGCCGTGCGGTCTTCAGCATCTCCAGCAGGCGTTCGCGCTGCGAGGTGTTGGTGTTGCGCTCGTCATGCTTGAGATAGCCGGCGAACCACGCGCCGGCTGAGCCCATCGCCGAGAACGCCATCAGGCTCCACCAGATGTAGTCGCTGTAGCGGTCGAGGAAGGTTTTCTCCTCGCCGTCGACGAAGGCGGCGGCGCCCGGATGCACCGGAATGGTGGCATCCTTGTCGGTGTCCGGCGTCTCGATCTTGGCGGCGAGCGGGAAATCGGTCTTGAGCGACTGCCGGATCGCGAACAATTGCCGCGTGAAAGCCGCGACCGTCGAGTCCGACAGGCCCTTCCGCGCAACGATGTGATGCGAGAAGCTGATCGTCTTCACCTCATCGTCGGGCCGGTCGGCGGAGCCGAGCGAGCCGGCGGGGATTTCCGCGGCCTCATAGGCCGGATGGTTCTGCGCGATCGCCTCGGAGGCGTCGATCGCAAGGAAGCTGGGCTCGCCGCCGTCGCGGACCGACGCCGTGATCGCATCGATCGTGATCTTGCTGTTGGCCGGGCCGACGGCGAGATAGGCGTCGGCCTTGAGATTTTTGATCGCTTCCGCCGCCTCATTGGCCGGGAATTGAACGATCTCGACCTTCATCGGGTCGACGCCGTATTGCGTCAGGATCAGCTTCAGCAAATTGACATTGGCCGGGGTGCGGCCGACGACGCCGATCTTGCGGCCGGCGAGCTGTGCGATCTTGGTGATCCGCGCGGATTTCCGAACTTTGCCCTTGGCGGGCGGTACCCACATCACCACGACATTCTTGCGCAGGGTCGCGACCGCCTGGGCATTCTTCGGCACTTCGAGATCGCCGCGGATGATGGCGAGATCGGCCTTGCCGTCGGCCAGCGTCTGGGCGCTGGCGGTAGCGCCCTCGGTCTGCACCGGCCTCAGCTTGACCTGGGTGTTCTGCTGGTTGTTGAGGGCCTGCGCCAGAGCCTGCACGACCTTGAGGTCATCGCTGTTGGCAGGACCGACCGCGATCCGCAGCGTCACCGGACGCACGGCGAAATAATAGCCGGCCAGCAACGTGCCGATGATGGCCAGCGCGCCCGCGATCAAAACGAACATCAGCCGCCGCTTTGCCGAACGCAGCGGCTTGGGCGACATGCTGGCGGAGCCGTCTGTCATCGATCTCGCAAACAATCGTCGGGGCTCAATCTCGCAAAACTACCAACGCGCATACATCCTCTATGTGTAGCAAATTACTGAATGGACAGATGTTACAACTCCGTCATGGTTACCAGCGGCGATAGGACGCGATTTCGGCCTTAATTTGGGCGTGGATCCCATCCCGGAGGCCGGTTGTTAGGCTAAAGTCGGCGTCAAACGGGAGGGTTACCATGGTCGAACGGCTGTCAGCGGAGGCGAGGAAGGCCGCCCTTTGGGAACTGGCCGGCTGGTCGGAGGCGTCCGGCCGCGAGGCGATCGCCAAGACTTTCGTGTTCAAGGACTTCAACGAGGCCTTCGGGTTCATGGCCCGCGCCGCCCTGGTCGCCGAGAAGAGCGACCATCACCCTGAGTGGAAAAACGTCTACAAGACCGTCGAGGTGGTGCTGTCGACCCACGATGTCGGCGGGGTGACCAAGCGCGACATCGACCTCGCCAAGGCCATGAACGCGATCGCAAGGCAGCTTGGGGTCAGTTGACCCCGGCGCGTGGAACCTTGCGCGGGTCCGCCGATGTCCCCAGATTCGCATCGTCCGCCGCCGAACTGGCGCGGCGTCGAGGAACCTTGCGATGACATCGAGCGAACACGGTGTGGGATTTGGGCCTGCCGATCGGCTGGCGCAGGACCCTGAAAGCGTGCGCCGCCGTTTCTGGATCAAGTTCAAGAAGGTGGTGGCGGGCCTGCCCTTCGCGGAGGACCTGTTGGCCGCCTATTACTGCGCCTTCGATCGGCAGACGCCGCGCCATGTGCAGGCGGCGCTGCTCGGGGCGATCGCCTATTTCATCCTGCCGTTCGATTTCGTGCCCGACATGTTGCCGATTCTCGGCTTCACCGATGACGCCGCGTTGCTCGCAACCGCGCTCCGCATGGTGGCAAGCCACATCACGCCGGAGCATCGCGATGCCGCTCGCGCCGCGCTGAAGCGCGGGGTGCCTGAAGAGGAGTGAGATCTGTCTTCTCCTTCCCCCTGAAAGGGGGAAGGTCGGGATGGGGGTCAGCCGCAGGCGATACTGCAAGCGGAGAGAGCCGATCCCCACCCGCTTTGCTCTCGCGAGCAAAGCGACCTCCCCTTTTCAAGGGGAGGTTAGGTCGTCCCGGATGGAGCGCAGCGCAGTCCAGGCTGCTCTTACCGCGGATGGCTCGGTCCGGATTTCGCTGCGCTCCTTCCGGGCTACGCAATCTCTTCCTCAGCTTCCCGGGTGCAGGATCACCTTGCCCATCGCCTTGCGGCCGGCGAGCACCTTCAGGGCTTCTGATGTCTGCGACAGCGGGAAGGTGCGGTCGACATGCGAGGAGATCTTGCCTTCCGCGGTCCACTGCACGAGCTTCTCGAGGTTCTTGCGGTTCTTGTCCGGATTCTGCCGCGCCCAGGCGCCCCAGAACACGCCGCGGATATCGCAGCCCTTCAGCAGTGCGAGGTTGAGCGGGATCTTCGGAATCTCGCCGGCGGCAAAGCCGATGACCAGGAAGCGGCCTTCCCACGCGGTCGAGCGCAACGCGGCTTCGGCATAGGCGCCGCCGACCGGATCGAACACGATGTCGGCGCCCTTGCCGTCGGTCAGCTTGCGCAGGCCCTCTTTGAGATCTTCCTTCGCATAGTTCAGCGTCAGCTCGGCGCCGTGTTGCTTGGCGAATGCCAGCTTCTCGTTCGACGAGGCGCAGGCAATCACCTTCAACCCCATCAGTTTGCCGAGCTCGCACGCAGCAAGGCCGGTGCCACCGGCGGCCCCCAGCACCGCGAGCGTCTCGCCCGGCTTCGGGCTCGCGCGATCTTCCAGCGCATGCAGCGCGGTGCCGTAGATGATGATGATGCCGGCGGCGCGGTCGTAGTCGAGATTGTCGGGAATCTTCACGATCGAATTCGCCGGCAGCGCAATCTTGTCGCGCGCGCCGTTGTGGCCGCAGGACGCGACGACGCGATCGCCGACCTTCAGGTCAGTGACGCCGGCGCCGACGCTTTCGATCACGCCGGCAACTTCGGCAGCCGGCGAGAACGGGAACGGCGGCTTGATCTGGTACTTGCCCTGGATCATCAGGATGTCGAAGAAATTCAGCGCCGCCGCCTTGATCGCGATCACGGCTTCGCCGGGAGCCGCCACCGGATCGGGCACATCAGCCAGCACGAGATCGTCAGGTTGACAGTATTGCGAGCAGAGGATGGCTTTCATGGACACACCTGAGTTTCGGACGCAGAAAGAGCTGCAAGATCTTGGACTACAAGCTTCATGCCGGATTTGCGGCGGAGCGACAATACAGTGCGGAGGGATCAAACTATGTTTGAAAAAGGCCTGCTAGCGAAAAAGCGCATCCTGATCACCGGCGGCGGCTCCGGCCTCGGCGCGGCGATGGGCCGCCGCTTTGCCGAACTCGGCGCCGAACTGATCATCTGCGGACGGCGCGAGGGGCTGCTGGAGGAAACCGCAGCGAAATTCCGCAGCGAACTCGGCGCGAAGGTCTCGACCGCGCGATGCGATATCCGCGACGGCGCGGCGGTCGAAGCGATGATGGATCAGGTCTGGCAGGACGCGCCGATCGACGTGCTCGTCAACAATGCTGCCGCAACCTTTATTGCGCAGAGCGAACATTTGTCGTTCCGTGCGGCGGACGCGATCCTCGCGCCGACACTGCATGGCACGATGTACTGCACGCTCGCCGCCGGCCGCCGCTGGATCGACGGCAAGCACAAGGGCGTGGTGCTCTCGATCCTGTCGACCTCGACCATCACCGGCCGCGCGTTCACGGTGCCGTCCGCGATGGCCAAGACCGCCGTGCTGGCGATGACCAAGAGCCTGGCGGTGGAGTGGGGCCCGAAGGGCATCCGCACCGTCGCGATCGCGCCCGGCGCGTTCCCGACCGCAGGCGCGACCGGACAGTTGCGCCCCGAAGGGCGCGGCGAGAGCTGGGCGCATCGCAATCCGCTCGGCCGCGCCGGCGAGCATTCGGAGCTCGCCAATCTCGCGACCTTCCTGATCTCGGATCAGGCCGGCTACATCAACGGCGAGATGGTGGTGCAGGATGGCGGCTCGCACTTGCGCAGTTCCGGTGCCGAGGACCTGCTGCAATGGACCGATGCGCAGTGGGAGAAGCAGCGCGCTGCGCGCGCCAAATGATAACGCGTCGCGATACGCGCCCGACGGTGAGCGGCGTTCGTCTTTCGGCTAACTGCCTTCCCAAAAAAGCGTTTCCCGGTTATCCATCCGAGCCGGCGGAGGGGAATCGCCGGGCCATCTTGCAGTCACAATGATGGGGGAACCAGTTGGCCGTGCGGCAAATTCTGACATCACTGGTTGCTTGTATCCTGTGCGGGTTCATCACCCTCGCGCCGGCGCAGGCTGCGCCCAAGAAAGATACGGCCAAGGAAGCAGCCAAGCCGGCGCCTTCGGCTGCCGCGGCTGCGGCCGGCGGCGCGGAGCCGACGCTGATCGGCCAATTCGGGACCTGGGGCGCGTACACAGCATCGCCCAACGGCAAGAAGGTGTGCTTTGCGCTCGCCAAGCCGTCGTCGTCGAAGACCAATCCGGCGAACCGGCCGCGTGATCCGGCCTATGCCTTCATCTCCACCCGTCCGGCGGAGAAGGTCGTCAACGAAGTCTCGATCATGATCGGCTACACGGTGAAGCCGGGCTCCGAATCGACGCTTCAGGTCGGCGGCGGGACCTATGCGATGTACACGCAGGGCGACGGCCTCTGGATCAAGAATGCGGCCGAGGAGGAGCGGATGGTGGAATCCATGCGCAAATCGGCCGAACTGACGGTAAAAGCCGTCTCGGCCAAGGGCACCGAGACGACAGACACCTTCTCGCTGAAGGGCCTGGCGCAGGCGCTCGACCGGCTCGGGCAGGACTGCCGGCGCTAGAGCATGATCCGGAAAAGTGTGAAGCGGTTTTCCGGAAAGATCATGCTCTAAAAATCGACTTAAGGCCTGAAATCGAGGTATTTGATGGCTTTCCAGCACCGGCTGGAAGGCCTATTTGAGGTTTCATGACCGACACCGTGACCACCCATGCCGTTTCCGGCGCCAGCGCGCTGGTCGAGAAGGTTCCGCTCGAGACCTATGTGCCGCCGGCCAAGCCGTCGCTGATCGGGCTGTCGCGCGCCGAGATCGCCGATCGCCTGGGCGAGATCGGGGTGCAGGCCGGCCAGCGCAAGATGCGCACCCAGCAGCTCTGGAACTGGATGTATTTCCGCGGCGCCAAGAGCTTTGCCGAGATGACCAACGTCTCGAAGGACATGCGCGCCGAGCTCGAGAAGCATTTTACCGTCGATCGTCCCGAGGTGGTCGCCGAGCAGATCTCCAACGACGGCACCCGCAAATGGCTGCTGCGGCTGCCGAGCGGCGACAAGGTCGAGCGGCCGCACGAGGTCGAGTGCGTCTACATCCCCGAGACCGATCGCGGCACGCTGTGCGTTTCCTCGCAGGTCGGCTGCACGCTGAACTGCGCGTTCTGCCACACCGGCACGCAGCGGCTGGTGCGCAACCTCACCGCCGGCGAGATCGTCGGCCAGGTGATGGTGGCGCGCGACCGGCTGAATGACTGGGCCGACCGCGAGGACGGCACGCGCCGCGTCACCAACATCGTGATGATGGGGATGGGCGAGCCGCTCTACAATTTCGACGCGGTGCGCGATGCGCTGCTGATCGTCGCCGACAATGAAGGCATCGGCATTTCCCGCCGGCGCATCACGCTGTCGACCTCTGGCGTGGTGCCGAACATCCAGCGCACCGGTGACGAGATCGGCGTGATGCTCGCGATCTCGCTGCATGCGGTGCGCGACGAGCTGCGCAACGAGCTGGTGCCGCTGAACCGCAAATATCCGATCAAGGAATTGTTGCAGGCCTGCCGCGATTATCCCGGCGCCTCGAACGCGCGGCGCATCACCTTCGAATATGTGATGCTCAAGGGCGTCAACGATTCGCTCGATGACGCGAAACTCCTGGTGAAGCTGCTGAAGGGCATTCCGGCCAAGATCAACCTGATCCCGTTCAATCCGTGGCCGGGCACCGCCTATGAATGCTCGGACTGGGAGCAGATCGAGAAATTCTCCGAATACATCTTCAACGCCGGCTATTCCTCGCCGGTGCGCACGCCGCGCGGCCGCGACATCCTCGCCGCCTGCGGCCAGCTCAAGTCGGAGACCGAAAAGCTCTCCGCCCGCGAGCGCCAGGCGCTGCGCGCGATGGCGATGACGGATTGAGTGTGACGCCCTCCATGCAATCTGTCATTGCGAGGAGCGAAGCGACGAAGCAATCCATGCCTCGGCGAGCTGAGAGATGGATTGCTTCGCTCCGCTCGCAATGACGGGGAGGTCGTAGCATGGCCCTGATCGGCCGCCTGTTCGTCGTCGCCTTCGGCTTCCTGATGGCCTGCTTCGTGGCGGGGATCATCGTGGTCGTCGCGGTGCTGTATCCCGAGATCAGCGATTTCGGCGGGCAGATCGACCAGAGCGCCGTCAACGTCGTGCTCGGCTTCGGCTTCATCTTCATATCAGGCTTTGCGCTGCTGCCGGCGCTGATCGTGGTGCTGATCACCGAGGCGTTCTTCATCCGCAGCGTGCTGGCCTACGCCGTCGGCGGCGCGATCGTCGGCGCCGCCTGCTATCTTGGCCTGGTTCCGTTCGATCCCGATATGATGCAATTCCACGGCATCGTGCGCCGGCACATGGAGATCATGACCGGCGCCGGCATCGTCGCGGGCCTCGTCTACTGGCTGATCGCCGGCCGCACCGCCGGCGCCTGGCGCGAGCCAAGGCGTCCGTTGCCGCCGCCTCCGCCATTGCCGTCGCAATCGCGGCAGCCGTGACCCTCGTCGGGAGCTCATACCAACATGGATTCGAACCAGCGAGCAGCTTCTGCGATCTTGGGAAGCGTGATCAATGCGCAGTCGGGCAAATTGTCACTTCCCGAGCTTGAGCAAGACATCCTCGCTCAATTGCCGGCGATTGATTCGACCTTGCCCAGAGCGACCCGGGAACTTCTGGATCGGCTAGTGCTGAACGTCTTTCAGACGCAGAACAAAAATGGTGCTGCGGCCCTCAATACTCCGCGCCAGTTCAACTATAACGAAGATCAGGGTGTCGATATCCTGTTTGACCAAGCGGTAAACGCCCTCCGGGCCTACCTTGAAATGATTGCGTCGCCTCATCCGCCTCGGCTAAACCGCGCGCCATGAACCGGACCGGACTTTTCATCGCGCTGGCGCTGGCGCTCATCGTTGGAATCCTGTTCGGGATCTATCCCGAGCTCGACCTGAAGCTGGCGGCGCTGTTCTACGACGCCGCGCAGAAAACCTTCCCGCTGAAGCTCGACGCGGTGGCGTCGTTTGCGCGCGATGCGGCGATGTGGATTGCCTGGGCGCTGGTGCTGCCGGCGATCGTGACCATCGTCTGGAAGTTCATCCGGCCCGACCGGCCGATGCTGATGTCCGGCCGCGCCGCGGTGTTCCTGCTCACCACGATGCTGCTCTCGGCCGGCGTGCTCACCAACCTCACCTTCAAGAATTATTGGGGCCGGCCGCGGCCGGTGTTCGTGACGCAGTTCGGCGGCGACCTGCAATTCGTGCCGTGGTGGGACCCGCGCGGCGGCTGCCCGCGCAACTGCTCGTTCTTCTCCGGCGAGGGCGCCACCGCGTTCTGGACCTATGCACCGGCGGCGCTGATGCCGCCCGCGTGGCGGCCGCTGGCCTTTGCCGGGGCCACCGTGTTCGGCATCGTCACCAGCGGGCTTCGCATGGCCTTTGGCGGCCATTTCTTCACCGATGTGGCGATCGCGGGCCTGGTATCGTTCTTCACGGTCTGGTTTTTCTACGCGCTGATCTACCGCTGGGCAGCGACCCGGCTGACCGACGCCCAGGTCGATGCCACGCTGACCCGCCTTGCGATGCCCGGCTACCGGTGGATGCAGCGCTGGCGCCGGGGCGGTGAGGCAGAGCCGGCCAGCCCGAAGCCTGATTAAAGGCGTGCCCCGCCTTCCGAAATTTGATATTCGGCCTGCTCAATCACCACCGATTTCGACCCGATTGGACCGTTCCATGAGTACGATTTTGAAAAGCCTGCCCACCGGCGAGAAAGTCGGCATCGCGTTCTCGGGCGGGCTCGACACCTCAGCGGCGCTGCTCTGGATGAAGCTGAAAGGCGCCAAGGTCTTCGCCTATACCGCTAATCTCGGCCAGCCCGACGAAGCCGACTACGACGCGATCCCGCGCAAGGCGATGGATTTCGGCGCCGAGAAGGCCCGCCTGGTCGATTGCCGCACCCAGCTGGTCCATGAGGGCATCGCCGCGATCCAGTCCGGCGCGTTCCACATCTCGACCGGCGGCATCACCTATTTCAACACCACGCCGCTCGGCCGCGCGGTAACCGGCACCATGCTGGTCGCGGCGATGCAGGAGGACGGCGTCAACATCTGGGGCGACGGCTCGACCTTTAAGGGCAACGACATCGAGCGCTTCTATCGCTACGGCCTGCTGACCAACCCGAGCCTGCGCATTTACAAGCCCTGGCTCGACCAGCAGTTCATCGACGAGCTCGGCGGCCGCGCCGAGATGTCGGCCTTCATGACCGCGCAAGGCTTCGCCTACAAGATGAGCGCGGAGAAGGCGTATTCGACCGACAGCAATCTGCTCGGCGCGACGCATGAGGCCAAGGATCTCGAGAGCCTTGCGAGCGGCATCACCATCGTCAACCCGATCATGGGCGTGCCGTTCTGGCGCGCCGATTGCGACGTCAAGGCCGAGAAGGTCGTGGTGCGGTTCGAGGAGGGCCAGCCGGTCGCGCTGAACGGCAAGACGTTTGCCGATCCGGTCGCGCTGTTCCTCGAAGCCAATGCGATCGGCGGCCGCCACGGCCTCGGCATGAGCGACCAGATCGAGAACCGCATCATCGAAGCCAAGAGCCGCGGCATCTACGAGGCGCCCGGCATGGCGCTGCTGCACATCGCCTATGAGCGTCTCGTCACCGGCATCCACAATGAGGATACCATCGAGCAGTACCGCATCAGCGGCATGCGGCTCGGCCGCTTGCTCTATCAGGGCCGCTGGTTCGATTCGCAGGCCTTGATGCTGCGCGAGACCGCGCAGCGCTGGGTGGCGCGGGCCGTCACCGGCGAGGTGACGCTCGAGCTGCGCCGCGGCAACGACTACTCGATATCAAACACCGAGAGCCCGAACCTGACCTACGCGCCGGACCGGCTCAGCATGGAGAAGGTCGAGGACGCCGCCTTCACGCCGGCCGACCGCATCGGCCAGCTGACGATGCGCAACCTCGACATTGCTGACACCCGCGCCAAGCTCGGCCTGTACAACAAGACTGGCCTCATCTCGAGCGGCGAAGGCTCGCAGATCTTCCAGCTCGAGAACGACAAGGACTGAGGCGGCAAGTCGCGCCGCAAATTCGCTGTCGTCCCGGCGAAGGCCGGGACCCATAACCACGACCTTCAATTGTTGCGAAACGCTGGGGCCACAGCGCGCTTCGACAACGATACCCGGTGATAACGGGTCCCGGCCTTCGCCGGGACGACGTGGGCAGGGAGTCTTTGCCTACTTCACCCTCAGCGCATCGAGCAGCGAGCGGAAGGCGCGCGCGTAATCGGTGCCGGTCTTGCCGATGTCCGGCCCCGCGGAGACCGCGACCGCGGCTTCCGTCACCGCGCCGAGCAGCAGCCGCGCCAGCGGCTCGATCGGCTGCTTGGCGATCACGCCGGCCTCCATCGCGGCCGCCAGCGCGCGCGGGAACTTGCCGCCGAAATGTTTCGCGTCGATCTCGCGCCAGCGTTCCCAGCCCAGCACGGCGGGGCCGTCGCGCAAGATGATCTGGCCGGTCGGGCCTTTCGAGCACGCCGCGAAATAGCCCTGCGTGCCCGCCGCCATCGCCGCCAGCGGATCGTTCTCGGTGCGCGAGATGCGGTCGAGATCGGCGACGAGGTCGATCGACACCTGCTCGAACACCGCCTCGAACACCGCCTCCTTGGTCGCGAAGTGATGATAGACCGCGCCCTTGGCGACACGCGCGCCGGCGGCGATGTCGTCCATCGTCGCAGCGGCGAAGCCGCGCTCGCCAAAAATGCGCCGCGCCGCCTTGACGATGGCGGCTCTGGTTTTCTCGCGCCGTTCGGCCTGGGTTGCCATGGCGCATCTCTAGCCCAGTTCCAGACGCAAGCCAATTGACTTACCGACTACCAGTCGATAAATACCGACTATAAGTCGGTAAATGGAGAATGCCCGATGCCCTCGCTTAGGACGTTGCAAGCCTTCGCCGACACGGTCGAGTCCAACGACCATGTCGGCGCGATCAGGAACTTCTATTCAGTCGATGCCCGCACCCAGGAGAATGACGGCGAGTGGCGGGTCGGCCGCGAGGCGCTGGCGGCGCGCGAGGCGGCGGTGCTGGCCGCGGTCGCCGGCGTCAAGACCACGCGGCTCGGGCCGCTCCTGCTCGACGGCGATCATTCGGCGATCTGCTGGCGCTTCGAATTCACCGGCAAGGACGGCAAGGTCCGCAGCATGGAGGAGGTCGCCTGGCAGACCTGGCGCGGCGAGGAGCTCGTCGAAGAGCGCTTCTTCTACGATCCGCAGCAGATGGCGCGCTGAAATCGCGCTGGTCCTTGCGGCAATACGCCCCGGCGCGCCTCATTGCGCCGTCATCTGCCGCCACTAGCCTTCGCCCGATGCGCATGATGCGCGAGGGCGGAGCATCGATCATGATCAGGTCAGTGGCCGGTATGGCCGTCACGCTGGCGTTGTCGGCAGCGCCGGCGTTCGCCCAGACGATCTATCCGATCGATCGCGCCGATATCCTCGTCGGCGCCAAATTCGACTTCAAGGTCGAGCTTCCGGGGGTGGTCGATCAAGCAAAGCTCAAGGTCACGCTGAACGGCGCGGACTATGCCGCGGTGTTCGGCCAGGGCGGCACATTCACCGCGCGCGAGGCCGGCCGGGAGCAGTCGGCGCTGTTGCTGCGCGATGTCTCGCTCGCCAAGCCCGGGCAGGTCGCTGTCGAAGTCAGCGACGGCACGCAGAGCCGGACCGTGACCTGGACCGTCTACGACACCGGGCCGCGCAAGGCCAGGAACGTGATCCTGTTCATCGGCGACGGGATGTCGCCGTCGCATCGCGTCGCCGCACGAATCCTCTCCAAGGGAATCGCGGAGGGCAAGAGCCGCGGCAAGCTCGCGATCGACGACATGCCGCATATGGCGTTGGTCGCGACGGCGGGCTCGGACTCGATCATCACCGATTCGGCGAATGCCGCGAGCGCTTACGCCACCGGCCACAAGGCCGCGGTCAATGCGCTCGGTGTCTATGCCGATCGCACGCCCGATCAGCTCGACGATCCCAGGGTCGAGACAATCGCGAGCCTCGCCAAGCGCCGGGCGGGCCTCGCCATCGGTATCGTGACCAACACCGAGGTCGAGGATGCGACCCCGGCGGCGATCGTTGCGCATACCCGCCGCCGCGCCGCCTATGACGCGATCGTCGCGCAATATTTCGACGCGAAGCCCGACGTGCTGATGGGCGGCGGCTCCGCGAACTTCCTGCCGCAATCCACGTCCGGATCGAAACGCAAGGATAATGTCGATTATCTCGCGCGCTTCCGCGATGCCGGCTATCCGGTCGCAACCACCGCAAGCGAACTCGCCACGCTCGCGGCCAAACCTGATACCCACCAATTGCTCGGCCTGTTCGCCGCCGGCAACATGGACGGCGCGCTCGACCGCAAGTTCCTGAAGGGAGGCGGCGTCAAGAAATTCCCCGCACAGCCGGACCTGACCGAGCAGGTCCAGGCCGCGCTCACAGTGTTGTCGAAACACGAGGCCGGTTTCTTCCTGATGGTCGAGTCCGGCCTGATCGACAAATACGCCCATCTGCTCGACATGGAGCGCGCGGTCTACGACACCATCATGCTCGACAATGCGGTGCGGCTCGCAAAGGACTGGGCGAAAGCGCGCAACGACGACACGCTGATCCTGGTCGTGGCCGATCACAACCATCCGAACAGCCTGGTCGGCACCATCAATGACGACATGGCGGCGACACCCAACGTGCCGCTGCGCGAGCGCGTCGGCGTCTACGAGAAAGCCGGCTTCCCGAATTATCCGGCGCC
The DNA here is from genome assembly GCF_051547665.1 of Bradyrhizobium sp. BR 1433. Classification (NCBI taxonomy): domain Bacteria; kingdom Pseudomonadati; phylum Pseudomonadota; class Alphaproteobacteria; order Hyphomicrobiales; family Nitrobacteraceae; genus Bradyrhizobium; species Bradyrhizobium sp. BR 1433. The sequence goes on along the minus strand of NZ_JBPUGG010000001.1, from coordinate 4,894,028 downwards.
GGACGCCGAAGGTTGTCCCTCACGCGTCGACGTCAGCCGGCGGCTTGCGATCTTCTCGGCCAGCCTGCCGGATCACTACGAGACGTTCCGCCCGAAGCTCGACGATCCGAACGAGCCGACCGTGAAGGGCGACCAGCCCGACACGTTCAAGGCCAATGACAAGTACAAGGATGTCCCCGGCGTCGTGCTGCGGTTCGGCAATCTGCCGGCGATGATCGGCGCCAGCGTGCATTCCGGCGAGGATGTCATCCTCACCGCGACCGGACCGGGCAGCGAGCGTGTCCATGGCTCGATGGACAACACCGAGGTGTTCCGCGTGATGGTCGAGGCGCTGGGACTGGGCGCGGGGAAGTAACGCATGATGAGATTGAGACGAGGCATGCCCGCTGTACCCCTCCCGCTTGCGGGGGTCGAGATGAGCAAAGTTTGCTGTTGTGGAGGGTTGGTGTGAGCGGCGAGGCTTCTCCGACCTCCCCTTGAAAAGGGGAGGTCGCTTTGCTCGCGAGAGCAAAGCGGGTGGGGATCTGCTCTCTCCGTAGACACCGTCACCTGCGGCTGACCCCCATCCCGACCTTCCCCCTTTCAGGGGGAAGGAGAACAAACAAAAATGGCCGGGATCGCTCCCGGCCATTTCGTAGCGTGATGTCGCACCGGCTCAGCGCGGCGGCGCGGCGGAGGCGGTGCCGCCGTTGAGCAGCGGGGTGATGCGGCGGACGGTGACGCGCCGGTTGATGCGGCTCGGTCCGTCGGTCTGCTCCTTCAGATATTGCGAGCCGTAACCCTGCGAGGTCAGGTTCTCCGCCGGCACGCCGAATTGCTGCGTCAGCAGTTCGGCCGCTGATTGCGCACGGCGGTCGGACAGCGACAGATTGTCGGTGTCGTTGCCGGTCGCATCCGTGTGGCCCTCGATCAGGAACACCTCGCGCGGATTGCGCTGGATGGCCCGGTTGAGGCCGTCGGCGATCACTTGCAGCCTCGCCGCCTGGTCCGGTGGGATGGTCCACGATCCGGAGTCGAAGTTGATCGTGTTGACGTCGATGCTCGGCATCTGCATGCGGATATTAGGGCTGTAGCGGATCTCGTCCAGCGAGTAGCGCCGTTCGATCCGCTGCACCGGCGGTGCCTCCATGGTCTCGTAGATCACGTCGGGCGACGCGTCCTGCGCGTCGACGATGTAGCGATCGTAGGGAATGTTGACCACCGGCGGTGGCGCGTCGACATAGAAGCCGCCGACCGCCCGCGGATCGCGATAGCTGTTGTCGATGATGACGACCTCGCGTCCGCCAGTATCCCTGCGGATCCGGCGCAACATCTGGCCGTCGGAGCCGACCACCGTGATGATCTCGCTGCCGTCAGGACGAACCACCACGGTGCGGGTTTCGCCGCCGACCGTCTCGGTGCGGATGTCACGCGCGCCATAGCGGAAACGATAGACGTCGTCGCCGCGCACATAGGCCTGGCCGCCCGGGTCGCGGATGATGACCCGGTCCGGCTCGGTGTAGATGGTGCGGCCGCCTTCGACCACCTCCTGCCGCTGGCTGTGCAGGTCGGCGATGCTGCCACCGATGATGGCGCCGGCGACCACGCCGGCACCGACCGCGGCGCCGATCGCGAGCGGCTTGATGTTGTCATGCCGCGGCGGCGGCGGCAGCGGTGCTGCGACGGCAGGCGCGGCCCGGAAGGCGGGCGCAACCGTCGGCGGGGCGTATTGCGCGCGGCCGGGCGGTGGCGTTGCGGCGGCCGAGCCGGGGACGACCGACGGTGCCGGCGCGCCCATGGCAGCTCCCTGGGCCGGCGACACGCCGGGCGCAACGCCCGGGCGTGCCGGTTGACCCGGAGCCGGGGCCGCGCCAGGCGCGCCCATTGCCGCGCCCGGGGTCGCAGGCGTTCCGGGCGGTGTCGCCGGACGTCCCTGCTGACTTGGCGCCGGTGGCGTCGGCGTCGCGCCGGCGGCCGGAGGCGTCGTTGCGGCAGGCGGGGTGCCTGGCCGTGCGGGCTGTGCGCCGGCTGCCGGAGGCGTCGGCGTCGGTGTCGCACCGGGAGCTGTCGTGGCGGGCGGCGTGCCCGGTCGTGCCCCTGCTGCCGGCGGCGTTGTCGTTGCCGAAGGCGCGGGCGTTGACGTCGCCGCGGGCGGCGTGCCGGGCGGTTGCTTGGCGCCGCCAGGACGTTCACCGCGTTCGCCACCCGGACGATCACCAGGGCGGCGTTCGGCCGGCGCCGTTGTCGGAGCGCCGGGCGTTGCGGGCGTCGGTGTCGGCGTTGCCGCTGTGGGCGGGGTGCCGGGGCGTGCTGCCGGCGCGGCATTCGGCGTGGCGCCGGGCGCGGGGGTCGGGTGCGCGGGCCCTGCGCCGGGCGGCGGGGTGCCGGGTCGCTGCGGTGCTGCGGCCGGCGGCGGTGGGGTCGGCGTCGGATGTGCGGGGCAGCCGCCGGCGGTGGCGGGGTCGGCTTCGCAGGTGCCGCTGCGGGCGGCTCCGGCCGTGCCGGCGTCGGCGATGGCGCCGGCTTCGCGGGGGCGGCCACAGGTGGGGGCGGTGCGGGACGTGCAGGCGCAGCCGCCGGCGGAGGCGTTGTCGGGCGCGCCGCAGGCGGCTCGGGCCGTGCGGGAGCCGGCGGCGGCGCCGGATGCGGTGCGGCTGCCGGAGGCGGCGTCGGCTTTGCCGGTGCAGCTGCGGGCGGTTCGGGCCGGGCAGGTGCTGCAGGCGGGGTCGGCTTTGCGGGCGCTGCGGCCGGCGGAGCAGGATGCGCGGGTGCCGCGGCGGGAGGTGGCGCCTGCGGATGCGGCGCTGCGGCCGGTGGTGCGGGACGTGCAGGAGCACCCGGCGCGCCCGGCGCTGGCCGCGCCTTCGGCTTTCCGTCAGGTCCGGTTTCTTCCTTCTGCTGCGCCTGTGCGACGACCAGCGGCGAAGTTTGGGCGTGCGACGCTGAGGTGGCGAACTGCATCACCGTCAGCGCAGTCGTGGCAAGCAGCACGAGACGAAGCTTTGTCATTGTCTAGGAGTTCCCGGCGGAAAGTCTGGGCAGGAAAGCAAAGTGAGAACCGAACAATTCGGCAGGACGATGAACCGCCAGCCGTTAGGCCGGATTGTGGCGAGCCACGAATCATCGGCGAAGTTTATTTCGACATTATAACGGGTTGCATGTGTGGTTGTTCACCGCGCGTTCAGAAGAAACGCGCCGACACATTTGCAATCGACGTGGAACTTGGGCGCAAGGGCGACTTACCGGCGGCGAGTTCGATCTGTCGCAGGTGGCGGGCCGGAGGGTCCAGGCGGTCCGCGCACCGGTGATTCGTCAGGTGTCTTGCCGGGCAACTCGTCCGGTCGCGGCGGCTCGCCGGGTTCGCGCACCGGCTCCGGAATCTCGGGGTGCGGACTGCCGGGCGGAATTCCCGGCGGCGGTTCGCTCGGTGTGCCCGGCGTCGTCGGCGGAATCTCGGGGGGCTCGATCGGCATCATATCGAGGCCCCGCGGCGGTTGCCGATGCCAGATCGCGTCGCGCGCATTGATCGCTCTCCATCGAAGTTCGCAGCGACAACGGATCGCCCGCCGCGGCGTTCCGATGTCTCACCCGGGCGTATGGCAGACCGCCTCGATATTGTGGCCGTCGGGATCGAGCACGAATGCGCCGTAATAGTTCGGGTGGTAATGCGCGCGAATGCCGGGCGCGCCGTTGTCGCGGCCGCCGGCCGCCATCGCAGCCTTGTAGAAGGCGTCGACGGTGGCGCGGTCCTTGGCCGTGATGGCGATATGCACCGGCTTGTTCATCGCGCCTTCGCCGCCGATCCAGAAATCCGGCTTGCCGTCGGCGCCGAAGCCCGCGGCGGGCGCGTGCCCGGTCACCTCCGCGGGCACTTCCATGATCAGGCCGTAGCCGAGCGGCGCCAGCGCCGTCTGGTAGAAAGCCTTCGCGCGTTGATAGTCGGAGACGGAAAAGCCGATATGGTCGATCATCGCGAGCCTCCCTTGTTGTGTGACGTTACATCCGCGGACTCCTTGCACCTCTCCCGCTCGCGGGGGAGGTCGGATTGCATCGAAGATGCAATCCGGGTGGGGGCTCTTTCCACAATATGACTCGTGGACACACCCCACCCCGGCCCTCCCCCGCAAGCGGGAGAGGGAGCCGATCTCAGCCGCGGCCACGTCTCAACTGCGCACCAGCAGCGTGTTGCTCCGCGTCCGGCCCAGCTCGACGTAACCGCGCGCATGCATGTCCGCAATGCAGTCGTCGGTCCATTCGTCCTTCGACAGATGCTCGATCACCACCGCGCGCGGCCACAGCGACTGCGGCGCGTCGCGGAAGAAGCCGATCAGCACGCGGTCCTCGAAACCCTCGACGTCGATCTTGAGCGCATCGACCTTGGTCGCGCCGGCCTCGTCGAGGATGCGTTGCAGCCGTAGCGACGGCACCTTGAACGCCTTGCCCGTCGGCGTGCCGGTGACGATGTGGCTGGCGCCGAGATTGTCGCCGTCGGTCTCGATCATCAGTTCGCCATCGGTCGGGCCGGCGGCCGCCGCAATCAGGCGCACCTGCGAAAAGCCGGAGGCCTGGGTGTTGAACTTGAGCCGCGCATGCGTCACCGGATGCGGCTCGATCGCGATCACCTTGCCACCGGGCCCGACATCGCGCGCCAGCGCCAGCGCATAGGTGCCGACATTGGCGCCGAGATCGACGAAGGTGCCATCCGCGCCGACATGAGCCCGCAGGAAGGTGAGTTCTTCAAGGTTGTAATCGGGATTGAACAGCGCGCCGCGCTCGGTCGCGCTTTGCTGATGATAGAAGCGGAACGATGCGCCCTGATAGGTCACGTCGAGCGGCCCCGCGCCGAACAGATTGACCAGTTTCGACAGCCAGGGCCGGAATGCGCCGCGCTTCAATCCTGAGCCATGCGCCAGGCGGATGATGGCGGCCTGCGCCGCATTGGGCGCGAAGGCGCCGAATGGCGCCGGCGATATGTCGTTGCTCGGGATCACGCATGGCCTCGTCAAAAGCGCGGCATGCATAGCCGGTTTTGCCGGCAGCGCCAACGCCCGTTACGCCGCCTTGCCCGCTGCCTGCCGTTACCGCAGGAAGCGGCCGAGCAGCCTTCGCTTGCCCTTGCGCGGGATCAGGTCGACGTCGCTGACCAGTTTGGCGCCGCCCTTGCGGCGCTCCAGCACGATCTTGCGGCTATGGAACGCTTCGAGCTCGACGCGGTGGGCGACGCTGACGATAGTCGCCTTCGGCAGTTCCGTCGTCACCGTCTCCATCATCTTGTCCTGGCTCTTCTCGTCGAGCGCGGACGTCGCCTCGTCGAGCACGACGATGTCGGGGGCATGCAGCAGCAGTCGGGCAAAGGCGAGCCGCTGCTTCTCGCCGCCGGAGAGGGTCTGGTCCCACGGCGCGTCCTCCTCGATCTTGTCCTTGAGATGGTCGAGGCCGACCTTGTGCAGGGCACGGCTGATCTCATCGACGCTCCAGTCCTCCGCCGCGCCGGGATAGGCCACCGCGCGCCGCAGCGTGCCCGAGGGCACGTAGGGCTTTTGCGGCAGCATGAACAGGCGGCGGTCCGCGTGCAGGCCGACACTGCCGCCGCCCCACGGCCACAGGCCGGCGATGGCGCGCACCAGCGTGCTCTTGCCGGTGCCGGATTCGCCGGCGACCAATAGCCGCTCGCCCGGTTCGATCACCACTTCGGTCTCGCCGACCACGGCAGTGCCGTCGTCCAGCGTGACGGAGAGATCGTTGAGGCTCAGCATGGCCTCGCCCTCGGTCTCGCCACGCTCGATGCGGCCGAAGCCGTCCCCGGTCTCGGCGCGTTCGAGCCCGTCGAGCGACATCATCAGCGAGGCGATGCGCCGTGCGCAGGCGTTCCAGTCGGCGAGCCGCGGATAGTTGTCGACCAGCCAGCCGAACGCGGTCTGCACGATGGTGAAGGCCGAGGCCGCCTGCATCACCTGGCCGAGCGACATGCTGCCGTCGAGGAATTTTGGCGCGCACAGCAGCAAGGGTACCACCGGCGCAATGAGATTCGATCCCTGCGACACCAGCGTCGTGCGCATGTGCTGCCCGGCGAGCCGCGCCCATTGCCGCAGCACGTTCGAGAACGTCTTGTCGATGCCGTCGCGCTCTTCGGTTTCGCCGCCGAGCAGCGCGATGCTTTCGCCATTCTCGCGCAGGCGGGTCAGGATGTAGCGGAATTCCGCTTCCGCCTGGTTCTTGTCCTCGGAGATCTGCGCGAAGCTGCGGCCGATCGCCGTGATCGAGCCCGACGCGATCGCCGCATAGATGATGGCGGCAATGACCAGGAAGCCCGGGATGCTGATCGACGAGCCGCCGAGCGTCACCGTCAGCGCGCCGCCGATGGTCCAGAGCACGACGATGAAGGTGACGGCCGAGAGCAGCGCCGACGTCACGCCGGCGATGAAGTCGACCGGAGAATCGGTCGCGATCCGCAGATCCTCCGCGATCCGGTATTCCGGATTCTTGTGATCGCCGTCGACGAGGTTGAGCTGGTAGTAGCGGCCGTTCGTCAGCCAGCGCGAGACGACGGCGTTGGTCAGCCAGGCGCGCCAGCGCCGCTGGATACCCATGCGGCCGAACACCTGCGCGACCCCCAGCAGCACGCTGCCGATCGCCAGCGGAAAGAAGATGGCCGTCAGGTGGAAGACACTGGCCGCGTCGCGCTTTTCGATCGCATCGAAGATCGCGCGATTCCAGACATTGATGCCGTACTGAACGGCGACATTGGCGACGATCAGCAGCAGCAGGCCGATCGTGAACAGCCACGCCAGCCGGTCGCCGCTCCGGCCCCAATAGCCGCGCGCGCTGATCCAGAACCGCGTCAGCAAATAGTCCTTGCGCGCCTGTTCGGCCTCTTCCGCCGACAATTCGGGATCGGGTTCGACGATTTCCGGCGGCGGTTCGACATCGTCGCCGTTCTCGGCGATCACCTCGACGAATTCCGACTTCTCGTCAGCTTCGCTTGGCGCGGGATCCTTGCGCTCTTGATCGGCCGCCTTTGCGCTCGCTTTCCGGGACGATGAAGTCCTGGCCGACGACGGCCCGCCCGACGATTTGGATCTTGCCTCAGCTTTGCCCATGGCACGATAACGCCAGGCAAATTACCCGGTTCCGCCCAGCTTCCGGCGGTCAGCCGCGTGTATTGCAACGACGAGTCCCCGCCACAACATCCGCCGCGGCGTATGGCTCCTGCTTTCGCCGGGACGACGCCTGGGAAGCAACTGTGGACTCTCATTCTCCCCGGCATGCGCGGGTGATGATACCGCGCTGTTTGATATCTTGAATTGCGACTCATCCTCACCGTCGTCCTGGCGAAAGCGTGCTTGAGATGTGCCGCGCAACTACCTCACCCCGCCGGCGCCTGATCGCGCTTCAGCCGGCGCGAGCGCGTTGCTTTGTGCAGCACGCGCGCGAGCTGCTCGGCCGAATAGGGCTTCTGCAGCAGCTCGAAGCCGCCGCTGCCCTGCTGCGACAGCACCTGGCTGTAACCGGAGGCGAGCACGATCGGAAGATCGAGGCGCTGCCGGCGGATCTCTTCCGCAAGCTCGATGCCGCTCATGCCAGGCATCACGACATCGGTGAACACCAGGTCGAACCGGTCGGCGTCGACGGCGAGCTCCTCCAGCGCGTGGGTGGCGTTGTCCACCAGCACGCAGGTGCAGCCGAGCTGGGTCAGCGTGTCCGCGGCAAACTTTCCGACCTCGGCATTGTCCTCGACGATCAGGACCGATGCGTTGGTCCGATCGACCGAGGGCGCGTCCTCGGTGCGCTGCGCTCGCGCGCCATGCCCGCCGACGACGCGCGGCAGATACAGCGTGAATGTCGCACCCTTGCCGACTTCGCTGGTGACGGTCACCTCGCCGCCGGACTGCTTGGCGAAGCCGAACACCTGCGACAGGCCAAGGCCGGTGCCGTGACCGACCTCCTTGGTGGTGTAAAACGGCTCGAAGATGCGGCCGAACAGCTCCTGTGGAATTCCGACGCCGGTGTCGGTCACCGACACCGCGACGTGGCCGGGCGAGTTCGGCGGCGTGCTGGTCGCGGACGGCAGTCTGTCCACGGCGCGGACCGCGATCGTGAGCCGGCCGACGCCGTCCATGGCGTCGCGCGCGTTCACCGCCATGTTGATGATGGCGGTCTCGAACTGGCCGGCATCGGCGTTGACGAGACAGGTCTCGTCCGGCACCTGCGCTGTGATCTCGATGCGCGCGCCGATCAGGGTTGCGATCATCTCGCTCAGGGTGCGGACATTCTGGCAGGCGTCGAACACCTCGGGCTTGAGGGTTTGCCGCCGCGCGAATGCAAGCAGCTGGTTGGTCAGCTTGGCGGCACGGTTCACGGTGTTGGAGATCGCATCGATGTAGCGCTGCCGCCGCGGCTCCGGCAGGTCCGGCCGCCGCAACATGTCGACCGACGCGCGGATCACGGTGAGCAGGTTGTTGAAGTCGTGCGCGACGCCGCCGGTGAGCTGCCCGAGTGCCTCGAGCCGCTGGCCGTGCCGCAATGCCTCCTCGGCCTCGATGCGCCGGTTGGCCTCCTCCTGCAGGCGCTGGGTTCGCCGGAAGGCGAGTGCGAGCAGGCCGAACAGCAGGGCGGTGGCCGGGATCCCGAAGATCAGGTGCTGGGCCATGGTCGACCTCCAGCGCGACTGGATCGCCGAGGTTTCGAGGCCGGCGCTGACATAGATCGGGTATCCGGCCAGCCGCTGGTAGCGCATGCGCCGCTCGATGCCGTCGGCCGGGGATTGGATCGTCATCGTCCCGGCTTCGGGATTGGCGACGATCTGCCGCCCGAGCGGGCCGTTCGGCTCGAACCGGACATCGTGGTCAACGGCAGGGAAGTGCGCCAGTACGGCGCCGTCGGTCCGGATCAGCGCCAGGAAGCTGCCGGGCTCGCGGCCGATCCTGGCGTAGAAGTTCTCGAAATATTCCGGAAGCACGGAGGCCTGGATCACGCCGGCAAAGCTGCCGTCGTCGCCGTTGCGGCGCCGGCCGACGCTGAAGAACCGCGAGCCCAGATAGGGCGGCCGCGGCGTCAGCACCTCGCCGATATAGGTGCCGATGTCGCCCTGGGCATGGATCCGGAAGTAATCCCGGTCCGAGAAGTCGACGTCGGGGGCCGGCTGCACCAGGCTGTTGACGAGGGCGCGGCCGTTGGCATCGAACACCCAGACCGATTTCACCTGGGGAAGCGCCATGGCGACCTGGCGTAGCCGCTGGTGCAGGCTCTTCTCGCGCGCGACGATATCGGCATCGCCCATGCCGCGGACGACCTCGGTGACCTCGGCGAGGCCGCGATCGATGGTCTCGAACACCTTCAGCGCGTGCTCATGGGCGACATCGAGCGTGCGCTGGATCTCCTGGTCGGCGGCCTCGCTGGTCGAGATCCAGGACATTGCGGAGGCAAAAACGAACAGCGCCAGCGGAAGGGCCAGCGCGGCGGCCATCATCCATTGCAGCAGTCTCAGCGAATTGCGTTGTGCGGTCTGCACGGGCGCTCCGGCTCCGCGCGGACCATAACGCAAACCGTTGCGCGGGAGGAAGCGAAACGGCGGTGCCGGGCGCGGCGCGGACGCTCGTTCGCCATTCCGCGATCGGTCAAGGTTACCGGAGGCCAACCCGGATCGATCAATTCGCAGCCGGCTCGCGTCCGGGGCACCACGGGGCGGCTGCGGCGCGGCGGCATCACGACCTCGTTAGCGCCTCGCCGGCAGTCAAGCGGAAAATCGGCCTGGATGGCGCCTCCGGCCGCTGTTTTTAGGAGTTCTAAAACCTCTCACGGGCAAACGCTTGACCCTGTGACTACCTGCTGAAAAACAGGCCGCATGACAGGCGATCCAAACAGCTCCCGGGATGATTTGCAGGACGTCCGGCTCGGACATGCGGATCGCGGTTTTGTCGGAAAGATCATCAGGCTCGATGCGCTCGTGACGGGCTCATCGCTGTCTCCGCAGGAGCTGGAGCAGCGCCTGGTCGAGATGGGATTTGTCGAGGGCGCGCGCGTGGAAATCCTGCATGAAGGCACGATCCGAAAGGACCCGATCGCGGTGCGCGTCGACAACATCACGATCGCGCTGCGCCGGAGCGAAGCCATGGCTGTGATCGTCGAATGACCACTGCATCCCTGCGCCTGGCGCTGGTCGGCGCGCCGAACACCGGCAAGACGTCGCTGTTCAACAGCCTGACCGGCAGCCGTCAGAAGGTCGCCAACTATCCGGGCGTGACGGTCGAGCGCAAGTCCGGCGGCTTCGTCACGCCGGAGGGCCGCAGCGTGACCGTGCTCGACCTGCCCGGTACCTATTCGTTGCGCGGCCGCAGCCCGGACGAGGAGATCACCCGCGACATCGTGCTCGGCCGCTTCGACGGTGAGGCGGTGCCCGATCTCGTGCTCTGCGTCGCGGACGCCACCAATCTGCGGCTGACCTTGCGGCTGGTGCTCGAGCTGAAGCGCGTCGGCCGGCCGATGATGCTCGTGCTCAACATGATCGATATCGCCAGGCGCCGCGGCGTCACGATCGACATCGACCGTATGTCGCAGGAGCTCGGCCTGCCGATCGTGACCTCGGTCGCGGTCCGCAAGGGCGGCATCGACGAGCTCCTGAAGCGAACCGACGAATTCCTGGCCAAGTCGCATGAGGCGGCGGCCAGCGAGTGGACGACGCCGACGATCGCCGACCTCAAGGTGGCGCAGCGCGAGGCGGACCGCATCATCGCGGCGGCGGTGACGCTGCCGACCAAGCCCGACACGCTGACCAACCGGATCGATTCGGTCGTGCTGCATCCGGTCTGGGGTCTCGTGATCCTGGCCGTGATCCTGTTCGTGATGTTCCAGGCGGTGTTCACCTGGGCACAGCCCGCGATGGAATTCCTGTCGGACAGCTTCGCCGCGCTCGGGCAGCTGATCCACAATTTGCTGCCCGAAAGCTGGAGCCTGTTGCAGAGCTTCCTGCAGAACGGCGTGATCTCCGGCGTCGGCAGCGTAATCGTGTTCCTGCCGCAGATCATCATCATCTTCCTGTTCATCCTGCTGCTGGAAGATTTCGGCTACATGGCGCGCGCCGCGTTCCTGATGGACCGCATCATGGGCGGCGCCGGGCTGCATGGCCGCGCCTTCATTCCGCTGTTGTCGAGTTTTGCCTGCGCGATTCCCGGCATCATGGCGACGCGCGTCATCGACAACCGCCGCGACCGCCTGACCACGATCCTGATCGCGCCGCTGATGACCTGCTCGGCGCGCATTCCGGTCTACACGCTGATCATCTCCGCCTTCGTTCCGGCGACCACGCTGTGGGGTTTCGTCAACCTGCAGGGGCTCGTGATGTTCGGCCTCTATGCCGCCGGCATCACCAGCGCGCTGACGGTGTCGGCGATCGCGAAATTCTTCCTGTGGCGCGATCACGCGCCGGCGCCGTTCATGCTGGAATTGCCGGACTACAAGATGCCGCGGCTGAAGAGCATCGCGATCGGCGTGTTCACCCGCGCAAAGATGTTCCTGTACCGGGCCGGCACCACGATCCTCTCGATGATGGTGCTGATCTGGTTCCTGGCCTCGTTCCCGCAGGCGCCGGCCGGCGCCGAGGGACCGGCGATCAACTACAGCTTTGCCGCGATGATCGGCCATGCGCTCGAGCCGCTGCTGCGGCCGATCGGCTTCAACTGGCAGATCGCGGTGGCGCTGATCCCCGGCATGGCGGCGCGCGAGGTCGCGGTCGCAGCCCTCGGCACCGTCTATTCGATCGAGGGCGGCAAGGAGGCGGCGGACCAGATCGGCCAGGTGCTGGCGCAGAAATGGACGCTGGCGACCGCGCTCTCGCTGCTGGTCTGGTACATCTTCGCCCCGCAATGCGCCTCGACGCTGGCGGTGATCCGCCGCGAGACCGGCGGCGCGAAGTGGATGGTGGTGACGTTCGTCTACATGCTTGCGCTGGCCTATGTCGCGAGCTTCCTGACCTTCAACCTGGCGCAGGCGCTGGGCCTGCATTGATCGGCAACGCAGTTTCATCATCTCTGTTCGAAACTGCGACAGGTGCACGCAGCCAAGCGAAGCAGTAGAGTTGGTCGAGGGCGCATGAAGCGGCGGCGCCTGCGCTTGTTCCCGCGAGACCCTGCAATGTCGACGTACGGCCTGGAGCGGCTATTTTCGCCTCGAAGCATCGCCATCGTCGGCGGCAGCCCGCGCCCGTCGTCGCTCGGCGCGGCGGTGCTCAGGAACATCAGGACGAGCGGCTTCACCGGCCGCGTCGGTGTCGTCAACCGGCAATATGCCGAGGTCGACGGCGTGCCGACTGTTCCGGACCTGAAATCGCTGCCGTTCGTACCGGATCTCGTCGTCATCAGCGCACCGGCGGCTGCGGTTCCAGAGATCGTCGCGGAGGCAGGTCACGCCGGCGTTGCCGGTGCGGCGATCCTGTCGGCCGGTCTCGGCCATGGCGCGGGCTCGCTCGCGGAGACCGCGGGGCAGATGGCGCGGCGATACGGCATGCGCCTGATCGGGCCGAATTGCCTCGGCGTCATGATGCCGCGCGCCAAGCTGAATGCGAGCTTCGCCTCGCATCAGCCGTCCGACGGGCACGTTGCCCTGATCTCGCAGTCCGGCGCGGTCGCGTCGGCGATGATCGAGTGGGCGGCGGAACGGCGGCTCGGCTTCTCCGGCATCGCGTCGATCGGCGACCAGCTCGATGTCGACGTCGCCGACCTCCTGGACTATTTCGCGCTCGACGACCACACCAGCGCGATCCTGATCTATCTCGAGGCCGTCAAGGACGCGCGCAAGTTCATGTCGGCGGCGCGCGCCGCGGCGCGGTTGAAGCCGGTCGTCATCGTCAAGTCGGGACGGATGGCGCAGGGCGCCAAGGCCGCCGCGACCCACACCGGCGCGCTGGCCGGCTCCGATGCGGTCTACGACGCCGCATTCCGCCGCGCCGGCATGCTGCGCGTCTACGACCTGCGCCAGCTGTTCGATTGTGCCGAGCTGCTCGGCCGCGGCTTCATCCCGCGCGGCAACCGGCTGGCGATCCTGACCAATGGCGGCGGGCTCGGCATCCTCGCGACCGACCGGCTGGCCGAACTCGGCGGGGTTCCCGCGACATTGACGGCGGAGACCATCGAACGGCTCGACAAGGTGCTGCCGCCGGGCTGGTCCTGCGCCAATCCGGTCGACATCGCGGGCGATGCCGATGCCGACCGCTACGTGGCGGCGCTCAACGCACTGCTCGATGATGCCAACAGCGACGCGGTGCTGGTCGCGAATGTCGAAACCGCGGTGGCGCCGGCCCAGGGGATTGCAGAGGCGGTGGCGCAATGTCTGCGCGACCGCAGGACGAAGCGGAGTGCGGTCGCCGCGCTGGTGCTCGCGGCCTGGGTCGGCGCCGACGAACGCACCGGCGCGATCTTCGAGGCGGCGCGGATTTCGCATTTCCCGACCGAGGACGATGCGGTGCGCGCCTTCATGTATCTGGTGCGCTATCGCGAGGCCTCCACCGCGCTCGCCGCAACCCCGCCGGGCGTCGCATCGGTGTTCACGCCGGAGACGGCGGCGGCGCGCCACGTCGTCGTGAACGCGCTGTCGGAAGGGCGCGCCTGGCTCGATCCGGCCGAGATCGTCGCGCTGTTCGCGGCCTATCGTATTCCGATCGCGACGACGCTCGTCGCCGACAGTGCCGAGGACGCTGCCGAGAAGGCGGCGCCGTTCCTCGCCGAGGGACATGCGATCGTGGTCAGGGTGTTCTCGCGCGACATCCGGCACGCCTCCGACGTCGGCGGCGTGATCCTCGACCTGCGCACGAAAGACAGCGTCGTTGAAGCTGCCCGGACCGTCATGGCGCGGGCACGAAGTGCCCGGCCCGATGCTATCCTGCAAGGCGTGACGATCCAGCCGATGATCGTGCGGCGCGCGGCGCGCGAACTGATCCTCGGCATCGCCGAAGATCCGACCTTCGGTCCGGTGATCGTGTTCGGGCGTGGCGGCCCCGCGGTCGAGGTGATCAACGACAAGGCGCTGGCGCTGCCGCCGCTCGACATGAATCTCGCCCGTGAGCTGATCGGACGCACCCGCGTTTCGCGGCTGCTCGGCGGCTATGGCGATGTGCCGGCGGTCCCGGCGGACGTCGTGCCGCTCACCCTCGTCAAGCTGGCGCAGATGGCGGCCGACATTCCCGAGGTCGCCGAGCTCGACATCAATCCGATGCTGGCGGACGAGAGCGGCGTGCTCGCGCTCGATGCGCGGGTCGCGATCCGCAAGCCGGCGCGGCTGTTTGCCGGCCACACCCGGCTCGCCGTCAGGCCCTATCCGTCGCAATGGGAAGGTGAGCTTGCGCTGCGCGACGGCTCGCGTGTCACGGTGCGCCCGATGCGGCCGGAAGACGAGCCGATGGTGAGCGAGTTCTTCAAGCGCGTCACCGCCGAAGACCTCAGGCTGCGCTTCTTCCATGCGATGAAGGAATTCTCGCACGCCTTCATCACGCGCCTGACCCAGCTCGACTATGCGCGGGCGATGGCGTTTGTGGCGCTCGATCCGAACACCGGCGAGATGATGGGTGCGGTCCGGCTGCATTCGGACTCGCTGTACGAGAATGCCGAATACGCGATCCTGCTGCAGTCCGATCTCAAGGGCAAAGGGCTCGGCTGGGCGCTGATGCAGCTCCTGATCCACTATGCGCGGTCGGAGGGATTGAAGCGTCTGTCCGGCCAGGTGCTGACCGAGAACACCACGATGATCGGGTTGTGCCGCGATCTCGGCTTCACCGTGACGATGGATCCGGACGATCACAGCATCGTCGATGTCGTACTCGACCTCGATCGATCCGGCGTCGATGCGGTCGGCGCCGATATCCTGATCCGGCCCGCTGCGGCTGGCCGCTGATAACAGCGCCAGCCGCGGCTGCAACGAATCAGATTTGGCGTTCGACCAGCTTGAACTTGAGCTCGGCGATCGCTTCGGAGGGGTTGAGGCCCTTCGGACACGCCTTGGCGCAGTTCATGATGGTGTGGCAGCGATAGAGGCGGAACGGATCCTCGAGATTGTCGAGCCGCTCGCCGGTCGCTTCGTCGCGGGAGTCGGTGACCCAGCGGTTTGCCTGCAGCAGCGCGGCGGGGCCGAGGAAGCGCTCGCTGTTCCACCAGTAGCTCGGGCATGAGGTCGAGCAGCAGGCGCACAGGATGCACTCGTAGAGGCCGTCGAGCTTCTCGCGGTCCTCGTGGCTCTGCCTCCACTCCTTCTGCGGCGTCGGCGTCGTGGTCTTCAACCACGGCTCGATCGAGGCATATTGGGCGTAGAAATTGGTCAGGTCCGGGACCAGATCCTTCACCACCGGCTGGTGCGGCAGCGGATTGACCTTCACCGCGCCACCGGCGCCGACGTCGTGCATCGACTTGGTGCAGGCCAGCGTGTTCTGGCCGTCGATGTTCATCGCGCAGGAGCCGCAAACGCCTTCGCGGCAGGAGCGGCGGAAGGTCAGCGTCGGGTCGATGTGGTTCTTGATCCAGATCAGGCCGTCCAGCACCATCGGACCGCAATCATTGGTGTCGACATGATAGGTGTCGACGCTCGGATTCTTGCCGTCGTCCGGGTTCCAACGATACACCCGAAATTCGCGCGTCTCGGTGGCGCCGGCCGGCTTCGGCCAGGTCTTGCCGCCGGAAATCTTCGAATTCTTCGGAAGTGCGAATTCAACCATGCTTGCTCGCCTTCGTTCTCAGTAGACCCGCGCCTTCGGCGGGATGTACTGCACGTCATTGGTCATCGTGTAGCTGTGCACCGGACGGTACTCGATCGAAGTCTTGCCGGCCGGATCGATCCAGGTCAGCGTGTGCTTCATCCAGTCCTTGTCGTTGCGGTCCGGGAAGTCCTCGCGCGCATGCGCGCCGCGGCTTTCGGTGCGGTTCGCCGCCGAATCCATCGTCACGACCGCCTGCACCATCAGATTGTCGAATTCCAGCGTCTCGACCAGATCGGAATTCCACACCAGCGAGCGGTCCGACACCGAGATGTCGCCGACGCCGCCATAAACCTTGTGGATCAGGTTCTGGCCTTCCTGCAGCACGTTGCCGGTGCGGAACACCGCGCAATTGTTCTGCATCACATGCTGCATGCTGTCGCGCAGCTTGGCGGTCGGCGTGCCGCCGGAGGCGTGGCGGAAGTGATCGAGGCGGCCGAGCGCGAGATCGGCGGAATCCTTCGGCAGCTCCGGCTGCTTGGCGTTCGCGGTCAGCTTGTCGGCAAGGCGCAGCGCGGCGGCGCGGCCGAACACCACGAGGTCGATCAGCGAGTTGGAGCCGAGGCGGTTGGCGCCGTGCACCGAGACGCAGGCCGCTTCGCCGATCGCCATCAGGCCTGGCACCACCGAATTGTCGTCGCCATTGCGCTTGGTCAGCACCTCGGCGTGATAGTTGGTGGCGATGCCGCCCATGTTGTAGTGCACGGTCGGCACGATCGGGATCGGCTCGCGGGTGACGTCGACATTGGCGAAGATCTTGGCCGATTTCGGAGATGCCCGGCAGCCGCTCGTGCAGCACCTTCGGATCGAGGTGGTCGAGGTGCAGGAAGATGTGGTCCTTCTTCTTGCCGACGCCGCGGCCTTCGCGGATCTCGATCGTCATCGCGCGCGAGACGACGTCGCGCGAGGCGAGGTCCTTGGCCGACGGCGCATAGCGCTCCATGAAGCGCTCGCCCTCGGAGTTGACGAGATAGCCGCCTTCGCCGCGGGCGCCTTCGGTGACGAGGCAGCCCGAGCCGTAGATGCCGGTCGGATGGAACTGGACGAATTCCATGTCCTGCAGCGGCAGGCCGGCGCGCAGCACCATGCCGCCGCCGTCGCCGGTGCAGGTGTGCGCCGAGGTGCAGGAAGCATAGGCGCGGCCATAGCCGCCGGTCGCCAGAATCGTGGTCTGGGCGCGGAAGCGATGCAGCGTGCCGTCGTCGAGCTTGAGCGCGATCACGCCGCGGCAGACGCCCTGATCGTCCATGATCAGGTCGATGGCGAAGAACTCGATGAAGAACTCGGCCGAGTGGCGCAGCGACTGGCCATACATCGTGTGCAGCATGGCGTGGCCGGTGCGGTCGGCGGCGGCGCAGGTGCGCTGCGCCTGGCTCTTGCCGAAGTCGATGGTCATGCCGCCGAACGGGCGCTGATAGATCTTGCCGTCCTCGGTGCGCGAGAACGGAACGCCCCAATGCTCGAGCTCGTAGACCGCGTCGGGCGCGTTGCGCACCATGTATTCGATCGCGTCCTGATCGCCGAGCCAGTCCGACCCCTTCACGGTGTCGTACATGTGCCAGCGCCAGTCGTCCTGATGCATGTTGCCGAGCGAGGCCGAGATGCCGCCCTGTGCCGCCACCGTGTGCGAGCGGGTCGGGAACACCTTGGTGATGCAGGCGGTGCGCAGCCCGGCTTCCGAACAGCCGACCACGGCGCGCAGGCCGGCGCCGCCGGCGCCGACCACGACGACGTCGTAGGTGTGGTCCTGGATCGGGTAGGCCTTGCCGTTCGTGGCCGGGCCACCGTTGGTGGCCTTGCCGTTTCCTTCACCGGCCATGGATCAGACTCCCGACGACAATTTGAGGATTGCGTAGATCGAGGCCAATGCGACCGCGACGCAGAAGAAGTTGTTCGCCATCACGCTGGCGATCTTCAGCTTCTCGTTATGGATGTAGTCTTCGATCACGACCTGCATGCCGATCTTCATGTGCCAGGTGCTGGCGATGATGAAGAGCAGCAGGATGATGGCGATCGGGATCGAGCCGAGGATCTGCGCCGCGCCGGCATGGTTGCGGCCGATCAGCGTGATTACCACGACGATCACGGGAACGATCAGCAGCGTCATCGCAACCGCGGTGAGGCGCTGGCGCCAGAAATCGCCCGTGCCGGTGTGCGCGGAGCCGAGGCCGCGGACGCGCTCCAGCGGCGTGCGCATCGAGGAGGGGCCGCTCATCGTCCACCTCCCACGGCGTAGGCAATGATCCAGACCAAAACGGTCAGCGCGATGCCGGCGACCAGCGCGCCCCAGGTCAGGGCTTCGCGCTCATTGGCCTTGAAGCCGTAGCCGAGGTCCCAGACGAAATGCCGGATGCCGCTGCACAGATGGTGCATCAGCGCCCATGTGTAGCCGAACACGATCAGCTTGCCGATCGCGCTGCCCGTGAAGGCCTGGACGTTGGCGTAAGCCGAGGGGCCGGAGGCGGCGGCGATCAGCCACCAGGCCAGCAGCAGCGTGCCGAAATAGAGGGCCAAACCCGTGGCGCGGTGGACGATGGACAGCGCCATCGTCAGCGTCCACCGGTAGGTCTGCAAATGGGGTGAAAGCGGTCGTTCGATCCTGGCGGTCATCGGCGGGCTTTATGTTGTGAGGGACCGCGGCCGGCCCATCGGGGAACGCGGTAGAGGAGTTCTGATTTACGGAGTCGGATCACCCCGCGCAACGGCCAAATAGCCTTCGGTCGAACCGAAGTTCATTGTTAGAGTTGCCGAATTCTGGTTGATCCGCAGTGTGGTATACCAGATGCAAGGTCGAGCGAACCAAGTAATGAATCAAGATGTTCGCGAATCGATCGGCGCGCTCAGCCGCCCGCAAACGGGGGTCGCAGGGCGTCGATTTTGCCCCAGCGTTCCACCAGATAATCGACAAATGCCCTGATCTTAGGCGATGCGAGACGTGAAGGTTGAAGCATCAGATGCAGCGGCGTCGGCGCCGGCTCATGGTCGATCAACAGGCGCGTCAGGCGGCCGTCGGCGAGATCGGACTGCACCTGCCAGGACGGCACGCGGACGATGCCGGCGCCCTCCCGCGCCGCGCTGACCAGGGCGTCGAGGCTATTCATCCAGAGCCGACCGGATATGCGGATTTTGCGACCCGTCTTGCTGCCGTCGGCAAAGCGCCACTCCGCGCTGCCGGGCGAATCGGAGAACACCAGGCAGTCATGCCCGGCAAGATCGTCCGGTGTCCGCGGCGCGCCGCACCGGGCCAGATAGTCCGGCGACGCGCACGCAATCATCTGCAGATCGGTGAGCTTGCGCGCCACGAGCTGCGAGTCGCGCAAGCGGCCGATGCGTATAGCCAGATGGATATCCTCCTCGACCATGTCGACGGCGCGGTCGACCAGAAGAAGGTCGACGGACAGCGCCGGATAGCGGCGCAGAAACTCGACCAGCAGCGGCGCGATCACGAGCCGTCCGATCAGACTCGGCGAGCTGACGCGGATCCGTCCCGATGGCTGATGCGGGTCGCGCGCCAGCGCCGCCTCGATCTCCCTGACTTCGCCGAGGATCGATTTCGCGCGCTCGTAGAGGATGCGTCCGTCGTCGGTCAGCGCGAGCTGGCGGGTGGTGCGCAGCAGCAGGCGAGTGCCGAAATGCTCCTCGAGCGCGCTGATCTGCCGGCTCACCGAGGTCAGCGAGCTCGGCAGCGAGCGCGCGGCCGCCGACAGGCTGCCGCTCTCGACCGCGCGGACAAAGGCCGCCATCGCCGCAAGCCGGTCCAAGCCCGATCCTTCCGCATTTCGCAAGAGAGCCTACTCATCTGCAGCAATACCCCCGTCTTTCAGAAGGGTCTAGCCTGACGGCTCCACGATTTGAGGAGTTCGACATGGCCTCAACGTCAATCCGTCCAACTTCGCTCGAGCGGCGCGGACGTGCCGGCCGCGCCGGTGCCGACGATCCGGCCATCCTGCTTGTTTTCTCCTGCGTCGGACTGTTAATCGACGTGCTGACGTTGCCGATGCAGGGCGCGACGTCCTCGATCCCACTCCGCTTTGCCTTGATTGCGGTCGCTGCTCCCGTGGCAGCGTTGGTCGCACTGTGGTTGGCCGACCGCACCGAGGCAGGCGCCTCCTGACGATGCGAAGGACATGATGGCCGGCCTCGATCCCAAGGAATTGCTCGAACTCGCGCTGCTACTGATCGCGGTCGGGGCGCTGTCGGGCTTTCTCGCCGGTCTGTTCGGCATCGGCGGCGGCGCGATCCTGGTGCCGGTGTTCTACGAATGCTTCCGCCTCGCCGGCGTGCCGCTCGAGGTGCGGATGCCGCTGTGTATCGGTACCTCGCTCGCGATCATCATCCCGACCTCGCTAAGCTCGTTCCGCGCCCATTATCGTCGCGGCGCGGTCGATATGGCGATCCTGAAGCGCTGGTGGCTGCCGATCGTGATCGGCGTTGCCGCCGGCAGCGTCACCGCGCGCTTTGCGCCGGAGCGGCTGTTCAAGATCGTGTTCGTGATGGTGGCATGGTCGGCGGCCGCGCGATTGTTACTGGCGCGCGAGACCTGGAAGTTCGGCGACGACGTGCCGAAGGGCTTCCTGATGCGCGTCTATGGCTTCTTCGTCGGCCTGCTCTCGACGCTGATGGGCATCGGCGGCGGCCTGTTCGCCAATCTCTTGATGACCTTCTACGGCCGGCCGATCCATCAGGCGGTCGCGACGTCTTCCGCGCTCGCGGTGCTGATCTCGATCCCCGGCGCGCTGGGTTATGTCTATGCCGGCTGGCCCGCCGCCGCGCGCTTCCCCGACGTCACCGCGCTGCAGCTGCCGTTCGCGCTCGGTTACGTCTCGCTGATCGGGGCGCTGCTGGTAATGCCGACCACGCTGGTCACCGCGCCGCTCGGCGTCAAGGTCGCGCACGCGCTGTCGAAGCGGGCGCTGGAGGTGGCGTTCGGGGCCTATCTCTTCATTGTCGGCGGACGGTTCGTGATCAGCTTGCTGGGCGGGCACTGATCGGCTCGTCCTTCAGCCGCACTTCGCTGTGACCCCACCGTCGGAGGTCTCCGACACCCTCGATCCGATCGGCGTGGGACAGGAATCGCAAGCGCGCTCCGATCATTTCAGGAGCTATCGGCAATTTCAGTTTCTCGCAGTCTGCCATCGCGACCCCTATAATCATCGCGACCTTCTGCCATCGCGATGTCAGGGCCGACATGATGATGTCGTCGAGCGCAGCTTCCGTAGCGTCGCGGGGGAGACGCACGTCGCTCCACTTCAGTTCGGAGGTCGGGGGAGGCAGTTCTTCATGAAGCTCCAGCTTCATCAGGTCGCGAAACTGTTCGTAGAGCGGTAGCATCACCTGCCATTCCAGCTCGAGCAGGAGGTCATAAAGCGGGCCATCCAATTCAAGCCGCTCCTGTTTTCCGAGCTCCGCAATCGCGACTCGAGCCTTCTTCATCGCCTCGTGCGCGATGACGAGTTGATCGTTAATCTGGATAGCCTGCTCCCGCTCCATCTACCCCTCACGACGTTCTTGCGGCTTCATCCCTTTGCGTAGATATCCTTATACGTATCGCGCAAAATATTCTTCTGCACCTTGCCCATCGCGTTGCGCGGCAATTCCTCGACGACGAAGACGCGCTTCGGCATCTTGAACTTCGCCAGCCGTCCGTCGAGCGCCTTCAGCACCGCGGCCTCGCTGACATCGGCGCCCTTGGCGCAGACCAGAACGGCGGTGACGCCTTCGCCGAAATCGGCATGCGGCACGCCGATCACGGCTGACTCGATCACGCCGGGCATGGCGTCGATCTCGCTCTCGATCTCCTTCGGATAGACATTGAAGCCGCCCGAGATCACAAGATCCTTGCCGCGGCCGAGGATGTGGACATAGCCCTTGTCGTCGATCTTGCCGAGGTCGCCGGTGATGAAGAAGCCGTCGGCGCGGAATTCGGCCTTGGTCTTCTCCGGCATCCGCCAGTAGCCCTGGAACACGTTCGGGCCGTTGACCTCGATCATGCCGATGGTCTCCCGCGGAAGCTCCTTGCCGGTCTCGGGATCGGTGACCCGCACCGAAACGCCGGGCAGCGCGAAGCCGACCGCGCCGGGCACGCGGTCGCCGTCATAGGGGTTGCTCGTGTTCATGTTGGTCTCGGTCATGCCGTAGCGCTCGAGCACGGCGTGGCCGGTGCGATCAGACCATTCGCGATGGGTGTCGGCGAGCAGCGGCGCCGAGCCCGAGATGAACAGCCGCATGTGCCCGGTGGCGTCCTTGTTCAGGCCGGGATTCTGCAGCAGGCGGGTATAGAAGGTAGGCACGCCCATCATCACGGTGGCGCGCGCCATCAGCTTGATGATCACGTCCGGATCGAACTTCGGCAGGAAGATCATCGAGGCGCGCGCAAACAGCGTCACGTTGCTCGCCACGAACAGGCCGTGGGTGTGATAGATCGGCAGCGCGTGGATCAGCACGTCCTTGTCGGTGAAGCGCCAGTAGTCGACCAGCGAGTACGAGTTCGAGGCCAGATTGTCGTGCGACAGCATCGCGCCCTTGGAGCGGCCGGTGGTGCCCGACGTGTAGAGGATCGCGGCGAGATCATTGTTGCCGCGCGGCACGGTGGCGAATTCCTTCGCCGCCTGGTCGGCGGCCTCGGTCAGCGAGCCGTTGCCGTTGGCACGGAGCGTCTCGACCTTGGCGCCCACCTTGGCGGCGATCGCCTTGATGCCGTCCTGTTTGGAAGGATCGCAGACCACCAGCGCCGGCTCGGCGTCGGTGATGAAGTATTCGAGCTCGTTCAGTGTATAGGCGGTGTTGAGCGGCAGATAGACGCCGCCGGCGCGCACGGTGGCGAGATACAGCACCAGGGCCGAAACCGACTTCTCGGTCTGCGCCGCGACGCGGTCGCCCGGCTTGACGCCGCGCTCGACCAGCACGTTCGCCATCTGGCCGGCGCGCGCGATCAGATCGCCATAGGAGATGCGGCTGCCGTCGAGCTGCTCGATCGCGAGCCGGCTGGGGTCGTCGAGGCCGTCGAACAGGCGGGAAAACAGGTTGGCGTTGGTGGTCGTGTTCATGCAAAGATTCCCCGAGGGGCGAAGGGCCGGAAGATTTCGGCTGGATTAGCAAAAACGCCCTTCAGAAAGCAACGGAGACAGTTTGCATGACAAATAATGGGAAACGCGTGGCCTGGGTCACCGGCGGCGGCACCGGAATCGGCGAATCCGGGGCGGAGTTCCTGGCTGCGGACGGCTGGACCGTGGTGGTCTCCGGCCGCCGCAAGGAAGAGCTCGACCGCGTGGTGGCCAACATCACCAAAAAGGGCGGCAAGGCCGAGGCGATCCCGCTCGATGTCAGCAATAAGACCGACGTCAACAAGGCCGCCGAGGCGATCGTCGGCAGGCACGACCGCATCGACCTCCTGGTCAACAGCGCCGGCATCAACGTGCCGAAGCGCAGCTGGGCCGACATGGAACTGGAAGGCTGGGACAAGCTCGTCGAGGTCAACCTCAACGGCGTGCTCTACTGCATGCGCGCGGTGCTGCCGACGATGCGCAAGCAGAAGGACGGCTGCATCATCAACGTCGCCTCCTGGGCCGGCCGCCACGTCTCGAAGATGCCGGGCCCGGCCTACACCACGACCAAGCACGCCGTGCTGGCGCTGACCCATTCCTTCAACATGGACGAATGCGTCAACGGCCTGCGCGCTTGCTGCCTGTCGCCGGGCGAGGTCGCGACCCCAATCCTGAAGCAGCGGCCGGTGGTGCCGAGCGAAGCCGAGCAGGCCAAGATGCTGCAGCCCGAGGATTGCGGCCGCACCATCGCCTTCGTCGCCAGCATGCCGGCACGGGTGTGCATGAACGAGATCCTGATCAGCCCGACCCACAACCGCGGCTTCATCCAGACGCCGGCGAACCGGGATTAGATGAGGACCGTCTTCTCCTTCCCCCTGAAAGGGGGAAGGCTAGGATGGGGGTCAGCCGCAGGCTATGCTGTATGCGGAGAGCGCTGATCCCCACCCGCTTTGCTCTGCGAGCAAAGCGACCTCCCCTTTTCAAGGGGAGGTTGGAGCTCCGTAGATGGGGTAACGGGCCGGCCGCCCGCTCGCTACGGCGCAATTTGGAAGCGCGCTCGCGAGCGGCCTGTTGGTTGGAAGGCGGTCGTCCCTCAAACTGATGGTGTCGAAACGGAGTCGGGCAAGCCCGCTCCAAGCATCATCGAGGGACGACCATGTACCACTATGCAGGAATTGATGTGTCTTTGGAATGCTCGAGCGTTTGCCTTGTCGATGGTTCGGGCAAGATTTTGCGCGAGACGAAGGTTGCGAGCGAGCCGGCGGCGCTGATTGCCTGGTTCCGATCGCTGGGGCAACTGCCGGACCGGATCGGGCTGGAAGCAGGCCCCTTGTCGCAATGGCTGTATGCGGGTCTGCGAGACGCAGGGCTTGCGGTTGAGCTGCTGGAAACGCGGCACGTTCGGGAAGCCTTCAAGTCGATGCCAGTGAAGACGGATCGCAACGATGCCCGCCGGATCGCGCAGTTGATGCGGCTCGGCTGGTTCCGACCGGTGCACTGCAAGTCGGTCGCGGCGCAGGAGACCCGCGCCATCCTGACGGCGCGCAAGCTGCTGCAATCCAAGCTTCGCGATGTCGAGAACAGCCTGCGCGGCGTGCTCCGCGGTTTTGGCCTGAAGGTCGGTGCGACAACCGAGCGCACGTTCGCCGGACGCATCCGCGAGCTCGTGACCGGCCATCCCGGACTGGAGTTGGTCGCGGCGGCGCTGCTCCAGGCCCATGCCGTGCTGCTGCGCGAGTTCAACAGCCTGGACAAGCACACCCAGAAGCTCGCCAGGACGCATCCGCAAGCGAGGCTCCTGATGACGACGCCGTCGGTGGGCCCGATCGTGGCGCTCACCTATGCTTCGGCGGTCGACGACCCGCAGCGCTTTCGCTCCTCGAAGGCCACGGGAGCCCACTTTGGGCTCACCCCGAAGAAGTACCAATCCGGCGAGACCGATTACACCGGCCGCATCAGCAAGATCGGGGATGCGTCCGTGCGCGAGGCGCTCTACCAGGCGGCTCACGTCATGCTGACCAAGCCGGTCAAGAATTGCTCGGCATTGAAGAGCTGGGCGATGCGGATCGCCAGGCGCGCAGGCATGCGCAAGGCCAAGGTAGCGCTCGCGCGCAAACTCGCCGTGATCCTGCATCGCATGCTCGCCGACGCTCGACCGTTCAATCCGACGGTCAACGCCATGGCAAGCTAAGCAAGGAGTATCGATCGGTTCTGGGCGGGCCACGACACCAGGCTCTCCCCGAGCGAGGTCCCTAGCCGGGACGATGGATCCGGTCAGGCCGCCATCCGGGAAGTGGCTCACAACCACGCTTCCGTAGATTGGCCGGCCGGCTCCTCAAATGCACCCCATCAGGCGACGGCCACCGCGCCGATCCCGTACAGAAGCAAGTGCCCGGCGACTGGATCACGCAAAAAGGGATTGACTAACCAAGGCCCGTTACAGAAGCCCGGATGAAGCGCAGCGCAATCCGGGGCCGCTCGTCATTGCTTGCACGATTCCCGGATTGCGCTTCGCTCCATCCGGGCTACCTAAGCAATGGTCTCACGGAGCATCCCAATGACAAGCACGCACAAGGCCTGGCGGCTGCACGCCCACAACGATCTGCGCTTCGAGGATGTTGCGACGCCGAGGCCCGCGCCCGATGGCGTCGTGGTGCGGATCGAGGCCGGCATGGTGCTGTCCTACACCAACAAGCTTCTGTCCGGCGCGCTGCCCTACAGCCTGCCGCCGATGCCGTTCGTGCCGGGCACCAACGCGATCGCGCGCGTCGTCGCCACCGGCGACAACGTCACGCATGTGCAAAGCGGCGACCGCGTATTCCTGAGCCCGCATCTGCGCGGCGACGTGCCGGATCGCGATCCGCCGCAGATCCTGATCGGCCTCACCGCGACGGTGACGACGCCGGAGGCGTTCGCGCTGCAGGCGCGCTGGCGCGACGGCGTGTTCGCGGAGATCGCGCACTGGCCGGCCGCCTGCGTCACGCCGCTCGCCAATCTCGACGACAAGCCGGCCACCGAACTGATCGGGCTCGCCAAACTGATCGTGCCGTTCGGCGGATTGCAGCGCTCCGGCCTGCGCGGCGGACAGACCATCATCGTCAACGGCGCGACCGGCTATTTCGGGTCGGGCGGCGTGATGCTCGCGGTCGCGATGGGCGCGGGCCGCGTCGTCGCCGTCGGACGCAAGGAGGCCGCGCTCGAGCAGTTGCGCGATGCGTTCGGCCCGCGCGTCATTCCCGCCGTCGTCAGCGGCGATGCCGCAGCCGACCTTGCGGTCATCCGCCGCGCCGCCGGCGGCACCGCCGATGTCGCGCTTGATTTGCTCGGCGCCGCCAAGAGCACCTCGACCACACTGTCCTCCCTGCGCGCGCTCAGGCGTGGCGGCCGGATGGTGCTGATGGGCAGCGCCGAGGTGCCGCTCGAACTCTCGTTCCGCGAGATGCTGGCCAACGACTGGGAGGTGGTCGGGCAGTTCATGTACGACCGCACGGCACCAGGCCAGCTCGCCGGCCTCGCCGCCGAAGGCCTGCTGGACCTGCGCAAGATCAATGTCGCGACCTTCAAGCTTGCCGACTTCCGACGCGCGGTGGACGCGGCCGCGATGATGCAGAGCCTCGACCTCACGGCCGTGGTGCCGTAACCAGAGGCCATGACATCGCAAGAGACACCCGCCCAGGCGACACCATGGCGCGCGACCGTGCTGACCCTGTTCCCGGACATGTTTCCGGGGCCGCTCGGCGTGAGCCTGGCCGGCAAGGCGCTGGCTGGCGGACTCTGGGCGCTGGAAGCGCGCGACATCCGGGCCTCGGCGACCGACAAGCACCGCAGCGTCGACGACACGCCAGCGGGCGGCGGTCCGGGCATGGTGCTGCGGGCCGATGTCCTGGCGGCGGCGATCGACGCCGCTGATATCGCGCCTGACCGTCCGCGCCTCTTGATGAGCCCGCGCGGTCGGCCATTGACCCAGACCCAGGTCGCGGAGCTGGCGGCCGGCCCCGGCCCCCTCATCGTCTGCGGCCGCTTCGAGGGCATCGACCAGCGGGTGATCGAGGCGCGGGGCCTTGAGGAGGTCTCGATCGGCGATTATGTGCTGTCCGGCGGCGAAATCGCCGCGATGGCCCTGATCGACGCCTGCGTCCGCCTGCTGCCGGGGGTGATGGGCAAGCAGGCCTCGGGAACCGAGGAAAGCTTTTCCGAAGGACTACTGGAATACCCCAATACACCCGCCCGCAGGAGTTCGAGGGCAAGCCAATCCCGGAAATCCTGATTTCCGGCGATCACGCCAAGGTCGCGGCCTGGCGGCTGGCCCAGTCCGAGGCCCTGACGGCGGCCCGGCGGCCCGATCTCTGGGCCCGCAGGGCCGGCCAAAAAGCCGCTCGGCGAGGGACAAAAAACACGACAGACGGGTGACAAACCCTGCGCTTTGCCTTATACGGGCGGCCAAATCCGCACCCGCGCAGGATAGATGGACGTTTGCGCAGCCCCCATACAGGCTGGGCGCGCCGCCGATGGAGATTTCGATGAACCTTATTCAGCAGCTCGAAAAAGAGCAGTTCGACAAGCTCGCCGCCACCAAGGATATCCCGGAATTCGGCCCCGGCGACACCGTCATCGTCAACGTGAAGGTGGTCGAAGGCGAGCGTACCCGCGTGCAGGCCTATGAGGGCGTTTGCATCGGCCGTTCCGGCCAGGGCCTCAACGAGAGCTTCACCGTGCGCAAGATCTCCTACGGCGAAGGCGTCGAGCGCGTCTTCCCGGTGATGTCGCCGATGATCGACTCGATCAAGGTCGTGCGTCGCGGCAAGGTTCGTCGCGCCAAGCTTTATTATCTGCGCAACCTGCGCGGCAAGTCGGCCCGCATCGTCGAGAAGCAGGACCGCCAGACCGCCGTCGGCGAGTAACGTTTCCCTCAGGGGATGTGACCAAAAGCGCGGGGCCTGCCCCGCGCTTTTTGTTGCGGCATACCTATCTGACTTGCAGGCCCGCGCATGGATCGATTGTCGCGGGCGCGAGCCCTGTGTTAGAAATTTAGAATGGTTCCGGATCAAGCAAGCCAGCCCTGCCAGCGCGTCGTGATCGACGATCGCTCGCGGCTGCCCGGCCGCTTCTTCGGGCGCTTTGCGACGTCGGCAACGTCCGAGCTTAGACGCGCAGCGTAGCGCTGCCTGGACGCTTTCGCCTGTCCGCTCGCTTAAGACGCGCTCATGCCATTCCACTACTGAATTTCTTCTGGAGCTGAAGCTCATGTCCAAACCGACAACGCTGTACGACAAGATCTGGAACGACCATCTGGTCCACGAGGCCGACGACGGCACCTGCCTGCTCTATATCGATCGCCATCTGGTGCACGAGGTGACCTCGCCGCAGGCGTTCGAAGGGCTGCGCGCCGCCGGCCGCAAGGTGCACGCGCCCGAGAAGACGCTCGCCGTAGTCGACCACAACATCCCGACCACCGACCGTTCGAAGCCGAACCCCGACCCTGAAAGCATCGAGCAGATGCGGGTGATGGCCGAGAACGCCAAGGAATTCGGCATCGAGTATTACAACGAGTTCGACAAGCGCCAGGGCATCGTTCACGTCATCGGCCCGGAGCAGGGTTTTACGCTGCCCGGCACCACCATCGTCTGCGGTGACAGCCACACCTCGACGCATGGCGCGTTCGGCGCGCTCGCGCACGGCATCGGCACCTCCGAGGTCGAGCACGTGCTGGCGACGCAGACGCTGATCCAGAAGAAGGCCAAGAACATGCGCGCGATCGTCGACGGCAAGTTGCCCGAAGGCGTGACCGGCAAGGACATCATCCTGGCGATCATCGGCGAGATCGGCACCGCCGGCGGCACCGGCTACGTGCTGGAATATGCCGGCGAGGCGATCCGTGCGCTCTCGATGGAAGGCCGCATGACGGTCTGCAACATGTCGATCGAAGGCGGCGCGCGCGCCGGCCTGGTCGCGCCCGACCAGAAGGCGTTCGACTTCCTGCGCGGCCGCCCGAAGGCGCCGAAGGGCGCCGCCTGGGACGCCGCGATGCGCTACTGGGAGACGCTGCGCTCCGACGAGGGCGCGCATTTCGACCACGAGATCCGGCTCGATGCGGCCAAGCTGCCGCCGATCGTCACCTGGGGCACGAGCCCTGAGGACGTCATCTCGGTGACCGGCTTCGTGCCCGATCCCGACAAGATCGCCGATGAGGCCAAGCGCATCTCCAAGCATCGCGCGCTGAAATATATGGGCCTGACCGCCGGCACGAAGATCACCGACATCAAGCTCGACCGCGTCTTCATCGGCTCCTGCACCAACGGCCGCATCGAGGACCTGCGCGCTGCCGCGAAGATCGCCGAGGGCAAGACCGTCAACGGC
The DNA here is from genome assembly GCF_051547665.1 of Bradyrhizobium sp. BR 1433. Classification (NCBI taxonomy): domain Bacteria; kingdom Pseudomonadati; phylum Pseudomonadota; class Alphaproteobacteria; order Hyphomicrobiales; family Nitrobacteraceae; genus Bradyrhizobium; species Bradyrhizobium sp. BR 1433. The sequence continues at coordinate 4,864,916 of NZ_JBPUGG010000001.1, read as the reverse complement.
AATGTCAACGCGATGATCGTGCCGGGCTCCGGCATCGTGAAGGAGCAGGCGGAAGCCGAAGGCCTCGACAAGATCTTCATTGCGGCCGGCTTCGACTGGCGCGAGCCAGGCTGCTCGATGTGCCTTGCGATGAACCCGGACAAGCTGAAGCCGGAAGAGCGCTGCGCCTCGACCTCGAACCGCAATTTCGAGGGCCGCCAGGGCTTCAAGGGCCGCACCCATCTGGTGTCGCCCGCGATGGCCGCGGCCGCCGCGATCGCCGGCCACTTCGTCGACGTCCGCGACTGGCGCTAAGGCAAGCGCCAGATTCTTTTTTGACGCGCTTTCTTCACGCGAACCGGGGCCACTTCGCTCGAAAACGCTATTGCTTCGTCTCAAGCTCGAGCCGTTTCGGAAACGGCTCGTTAACGGGGCGCACGCACACTGCCTCCTTGCGAAAACAAGCCTTCGCAAGGAGCGCGTGCCGTGGCCGATAAACCCGAATTCGTCGACATGATCAGCGACGCGACGCGCCAGAAGCGCCGTCGTGCCGTGACGCGCATCATCGATCCGCTTCCCGAGGCGAAGGAAACCTCGCGCCTCAGCCACTGGCCGCCGGAGCGCTGGACGCAATGGCGGATGGAAAACCTGACGCCGTGGAAGATAAAGTCCTGGAAGCTGAAGAACTGGGACTAGCACCGCCGCGAGCGAGAGGAGCAAGACGGGCGCCGTGAGGCGCCCGCTGTCATTTCAAACTTTACCAATAGACCCGGTACGACCGCCAGTAGTGGCGGTGGGGCCACCACGGCCGGCAGATCCTTCGCGGTCCGTAATAGGTCCAGACCACCCGGCAACGGCGGTGATGATAATAGGCCGGGTAATAGTAGGACGATCCGTAGAAGAAGCGCCGGTGATGGAAGTGCCGGCGGTAATAGGGCCGATAGCCGTAGCGGTAACCGCCGCCGTAGAAGCGGTGGTAGCCACCATAATGGCGATGGAAGCCGCCATAGCGATAGCCGCCATGGAACGCCGGCGCGGCGCGGAAGCCGCCACCATGGAAGCCACGGCCGTGAAATCCGCCGCCGTGGAATCCACCACCGCGGAAGCCGCCACCGCCGTGCCGGACCTGGGTGGTCATGGCATCGGCGGCAGACTTTGCCGCGGGCGCGGTGCCCGGGCTCACCAGCGACAGCGCTTCGGCGCGCTGCTGCGAAGCGACCGACAATGCGAAGACCGCGGCCGCCGCAACGCCGAGACGGCGCACCAATCCGCGCCGCAAATAGCTCTCCCTCATCTCTGAACCTCCCTGACAACGGCAACGAGCACCATGCCGCATGGCAGCCGGTTTCATTGCGTTCATTGCAGTCGCTCCCGGCATGACGCTAGAAATGCCGACGTGAATGCGCCATGAACGCGCAAAACGCTGCGGCGAAACGTCCGGGAGGAAGCTCAGTGACTGTCTATGTGGTCGTGCAACTCAAGATGACCGATCGCGCCGCCTATGATCGGTATCAGGCGCGCTTCTTCGAGGTGTTCAGGTAGTTCGACGGACGCCTGCTGTCGGCAGACGAAGAGCCCGCGGTGCTCGAGGGCAGCTGGGATCGCGACAAGCTGGTGCTGATGTCGTTCCCTGACGAAGCCGCATTCCGTGCCTGGTCGGAGTCGGCCGAATATGTCGAGATCTCCAGGGATCGCAAGGCGGGCGCGCAAGGCATTGTGCTGCTGGCGAAGGGCTTCGCGCCCTGAGACGGATGGAGCAGCTCCGATCGGAGGTGCTCTCTCGTTGCAGCGCTGGTGTCGCGCATAGCGCGACTGCACGCATCACCAGAACGGGCCGAAGCCGAAGCCGAAGGTGAATGGCGCCGGCGCGGCATATGGGTACGGCCGATAGTGATAGGGCCGCCCGTAATAATAGGAGCCGTACGGCCGATAATAGGAATAGGGCCGGTAGTACGGCCGGTAGCCGTAGTGATAGTGGCGACGATGGTAATGGTGATGATGGCGCTGCGCGCTGATATCCGTTGCCTTGCCTGCTTGCCGCTGCGGTGCCGCGGCCTGCGGCGTGGCTGATGCCGCGGCGGTTGCCGATGCCGGCGCTGTCAACGCGAATGCACAAGCGACAGCCGCGACACCGATCCATCTCATCATGATCAACTCCTGCAGATTGCGATGGATATCATCTCGCGTGGGCGAATCTGCCGGTTTGATGGCTGAGAACGACAACAGGCCCGCTGCTCACGGGCCTGTGTCTCAACTGCGCTAATACGCCGCGCGATCAACGGCGCCAGTGGCGACGATGCCCCCAGCCGCGGTGATGTCCGCGATGCCAGCCACGATGCCAGCCGCGCCCACCCCAGCGTACCTGCGTGGTCGCCTGGTTCGCGTTGTCCTGAACCGTGGCGGCTGTGCCTGGCGTAGCGAGCGACATCGCGCTTGCACGCTCGGCCGGCGCCGCCAACACCAACACGGCACCGACAGCCGCGAGCCCCAGAACCTTCATCGCCTTCATGAATTGTCTCCTTGATCCTTTGATGTCACGTCTTGCAGCGACGACTTGAACTTCTGCTTGACGCGTTTTCCTCACGCGAACCGGTGTCCGTCCCGCATCACGCGCGGGACAGGCTCCGCTGGAAAACGCTTCAGCTTTCGAATCGACGCCGTTGCCGCGACGCAGATCGCTAGCAGAATGCGGACGACGTGAATGGGAAGTGAATGACTGCGCCACGAACATGAATGCTGCCGGCGCGCTTCAGGTTCCGGCACTGCGCGCGATTTTTCGCGTTGGTGTGCAAACGACATAGACGATGGTCGTATCTCGCGTTCTGTCCGTTGCAGGATTGCCATGACACAAACGCGCACGCAGGTGGCTGCTTCGAACAGCCCTCGCGGCGCTCAGCTGTTCCATCATGCTCGGCGATGTCGCGCTCGCCGCCAAGGACCGGGCGACGACATCGGCACCGCAAGCCATCGCACGCGGATGCTGATGGCGGCGGCGGTCTATGGGGCGACAGGATTGATTGCGGCTATTGCGATGATCGGCACGGCGCGCCGACATACGCATAACTAGCCCGGCCGCCAGAAGCAGTTCATGCGCGGCGTGATCACGGTACCGCTCGGCCGGTGCTCCTGCACATAGGTCGCGGTGCAGTCGCGCACGGCGTTCGGACCGGGGTTGTAGCGCGGGATGACATCGGGTTCCCAATGATCGGGCCGGGACCGGTAGATCGGCACGCGCTTCAGCCGGCGGCGCTCGACGACGCGCGTGCGCGCGACCGGTGCCGCCTCGCCGACGCGCGCCTCAGCCGCCGCGCTCTGTGCCTGCGCCTTTGTCGCCGGGAGCGAGAGCCCGACTGCTACAGCCAACAGCGCTGTCGCCACGATCCGTTTCATTACGCCCACCCAAGCTCGATTCTTGAGCCCCATTCGTGGGCGGCACGGTCTCCCATTGCGCCGCCAAGGTCAACTGCGCTGGCGCCGCCGATAGCACTCGCGCTAAAGGAGTGTCATGTGGACCACAGAAAAAGCCCCCTCGCTGGCCGAGATGGAGGCCATGGCGCACGAGGTTTTCGAGCGCCTGCCCAAGACGTTCCGGGCCCTCTGCCAGGGCCTGATCATCCGCGTCGACGACTTTCCGACCGACGAGGTGCTCGACGAGATGCAGGCCGAGAGCGAGTTCGACCTGCTCGGCCTGTTTCAGGGCATCGGCCTGCCGCAGCAGAGCCATAGCGATGTGGCCCGACTGCCCAACCTGGTCTGGCTGTACCGCCGGCCGATCCTGGATTACTGGGCGGAGCACGACGAGACCCTCGGCCACATCGTTCGCCACGTGCTGATCCATGAGATCGGGCACCATTTCGGCCTCTCCGACGCCGATATGGAGGCGATTGAGGCCGATGCGGGCTAGCCCTGCAGAAATGGCCCTTTTACCGCTGTCACATTCGCGATAAACATCCGGCCGATATCCGCTATTTTTTGCCCGGGAAGAGCACCGATGGACAAGTTCACCACGCTGGAAGGCGTCGCGGCGCCGCTGAAGATCATCAATGTCGACACCGACATGATCATTCCGAAGCAATACCTCAAGACCATCAAGCGCACCGGCCTTGGCAAGGGGCTTTTCTCCGAGCAGCGCTACAAGGATGACGGCAGCGAGAACCCCGATTTCGTCCTCAACCAGCCCGCCTATCGCAATGCGAAGGTGCTGGTCGCCGGCGACAATTTCGGCTGCGGCTCGAGCCGCGAGCACGCGCCCTGGGCGCTGCTCGACTTCGGCATCCGCTGCGTGATCTCGACCTCGTTCGGTGACATCTTCTACAACAACTGCTTCAAGAACGGCATCCTGCCGATCCGCGTGTCGCAGGAGGACCTCGACAAGCTGTTCGACGACGCCGAGCGCGGCGCCAACGCGACGCTGACCATCGACCTCCCCAACCAGGAGATCCGCGGTCCCGACGGCGGCAAGGTCAAGTTCGAGATCGACCCGTTCCGCAAGCACTGCCTGATCAACGGCCTCGACGACATCGGCCTGACGATGGAAAAGAAATCGTCGATCGACAGCTACGAGACGAAGCTCAAGGAACGCGCCTGGGCTTGAGGCTCAGCGCATCATCGTGCCCCGGTGCCGTCAGGCGCCGGGGCTTTTCTTTGCCGAATTCGCTCGCCGCAAACCCGCTGATAGCTGACGCGCATGCTGCCTGACATCGTCACCTTCTGGCACGGCTCGATGGACGCGCTGCGCCAGACCTGCCTGCGCTCGCAGGCGGCGGCGGGGCACAAGGTCACCGTCTACAGTTTCGATCCGATTCCCGGCCTGCCCGACGGTATCGGCAACGCCGAAGCCGAAGCCGTGCTGCCGCATTCGTTCGCGGAGAAGCTGCGCCCGGCGGAGCCCGACGGCTCGTGGCGCGACTGGACCATGCTGCAGTTCAGCGACTTCTTCCGCATGCGGCTGATGGCGCGGCGCGCCGGTCTCTGGCTCGACGCTGACGTGCTGCTGCTGAAGGGCGTCGAGCTCGATCCGGCCAAGCCCTATTTTGCCTGGGAGCGGCCGCGGCAGCTCGGCAACTCCGTGCTGTATCTGCCGCCCGACGATCCGATCGTGCGCGCCTTCGATGCGCTGATGCAGCAGGACGAGCTGATCCCGGACTGGCTGGCGCTGCGCCATCGCCTGACCTTCGCGATGCGCCGGCTGCGCGGCAAGTCCAATCGCCTCGCCGACATCCGTGTCGCGATCTACGGCCCGGCGGCGCTCACCGCGCTGGCGCGCCGCGCAGGCGAATTGCAGCACGCGCTGCCGAAGCGATCATTCTACGCCGTGCATGCCGAGCCGAAGCTGTTCTTCGAGCCGTCGGATTTTTCGCGCTACCTGAACGATCCCGGCATCATCGGCCTGCACATCTCGCCGAAAGGGCGCGGCAAGGAGGCGCCGATCCCGGGCAGCCTCTACGCGTGGGCGGCGGAGAGGTTTGGAGCGTAACGCAAACACCGCTGCACCCTCTCCCCTTGTGGGAGAGGGTGGCTTCGCGAAGCGAAGCCGGGTGAGGGGTTCTCTTCCACGGGAGAATCCCGGAAGCGGAGACAACCCCTCATCCGGCGCTTCGCGCCACCTTCTCCCACAGGGGGGAGGAGAAGGAAGACGCTTCGCTGGGCTAATGCCCCATCGCGGCGATCGCATCGGCGATCGCGATCGTGCGCCTGGCCATCTCGGCGTGCAGGCGCTCGACCATGCGGCCGTCGAGCTGGATCGCGCCGCGCGAGGCGTTCTCCGGCTTCTCGAAGGCGGCAATGATCTTGCGCGCCTCGGCGACCTCGGCCTCGGGCGGCGTGAAGATCGCGTTGCAGGCATCGATGTGGCTCGGATGGATCAGCGTCTTGCCATCGAAGCCGAGATCGCGGCCCTGCGCGCATTCCTCCGCGAAGCCGTCGACATTGCTGATGTCGCTGTAGGGCCCGTCGAGGATCTCGAGCCCGTGCGCGCGGGTCGCCAGGATGCAATGCGTGATCATCGGAATCATTGCCGCGCGGCCCGGCTTCATCCGGATCCGGGTTTCGCGCGCAATGTCGTTCGGCCCGAACACGAAGCCGGCGAGCCGGGTTTCGGAATCCTTCGATGCCGCAGCCAGCTTGTCGGCGTCGAGCACAGCGCGCGCGGTCTCGATCATTGCCCAGACCCGGATCGAGGCAGGCGCATTGATGTCGCTGAGGCGATCGGCGACGGCGTTGAGATCGTCGACGGTCGAGATCTTGGGAACCAGGATCCCGTCCGGCTGCGACTTGCCGGCCATGCCGATGTCGTCGACCCACCAAGGCGTGTCGAGCGCGTTGATGCGGATCAGCACCTCGCGCTTGCCAAAGCCCTTGGCCGCGACCGCCGTGGCGATCTGCTCCCGCGCCGTGGGCTTGGCGTCAGGGGCGACCGAATCCTCAAGGTCGAGGATAATGCCGTCCGCCGGCAGCGTCCGGGCCTTTTCCAGCGCCCGTGCATTCGATCCCGGCATGAACAACAAGCTGCGGCGCGGACGGGTCATCGACATTCTCCTGGGGGCTCGGGCTCCGCCGGTGTCCATTGTTTGGGCATCGGGCGGGAACCATTCTTCAACGCTGCCCTATCATCTCAGGCCACACGCCGAAAGTCTTGTTCCCGTTACCCGCATGTGGTTAGCCAGAGGCTATGAAATTCTTTCCGAAGCAGTTGATCGACGGCTACCGGACGTTCGCGACCCAGCGGCTGCCGACCGAGCAGTCGCGCTACCAGGACCTCTCGGAGCGCGGCCAGTTTCCCGAGACCATGGTGATCGGCTGCTGCGACTCCCGCGTCTCGCCGGAAGTGATCTTCGACGCCGGCCCCGGCGAGTTGTTCGTGGTCCGCAACATCGCCAATCTGGTTCCGGTCTATCAGCCCGACAGCAACGCCCACGGCGTCTCGGCCGCGCTGGAATATGCCGTGACCGTTTTGAAGGTGAAGAACATCGTGGTGCTGGGCCACGCGCAGTGCGGCGGCATCCGCGCCTTCGTCGACAAGATCAAGCCGCTCACGCCCGGCGACTTCATCGGCAAATGGATGCAGATGTTCATCAAGCCCGGCGAAATCGTCGAGCAACGCGAGCATGAGACCATGCAGGATTTCGTCGTCCGCATCGAGAAGGCCGCGGTGTTCCGCTCGCTGGAGAACCTGATGACCTTCCCGTTCGTGCGCGAACGCGTCGAGAGCGGCGAGATGCAGCTGCACGGTGCCTATTTCGGCGTCGCCGAGGGCTCGCTGTTCGTGCTCGACCGGGTCGCGAAGGAATTCATCAGCGTCCGCGACGAGCTGAAATCAGACCAGTAATCTACTCGTTGCCGTGATGGCCGCTGCCCCAGCGGTCGGAGATCGCGAGCATGAAGGACGACACCACGAATACCAGGTGCACGCCGACCAGCCAGGCGAGCTTGCTGGGGTCGAACGCGGTATCGAGGTTCATGAACGCCTTCAGCACCTGAATCGCCGAGATCGCGACGATCGACGCCAGCAGTTTTTGCTTCAGGCCGCCGAAATCGACCTTGGTCATCCAGTCCGGCCAATCCGGATGCCCTTCCGGATCGATCTTCGAGACGAAGTTCTCGTAGCCCGAGAACACCACGATCAGGATCAGATTGCCGGTCAGCGAGATGTCGATCAGCGCCAGCACGCCCAGAATGATGTCGGATTCCTTGGCATCCGGCACATGCAGGATGAAGTGCCACAGCTCCATGCAGAACTTGAACAGCAACGCCGCGAGGCTGATGACGAGGCCGAAATAGAACGGCGCCATCAGCCAGCGGCTGTTGAACAGCAGGTTCTCGAAACGGCGTTCAACGCGCTTCAGCGTCGGATTGGGCCGATAGGTCGCCGGTTGTTCCGCTTCCGCCATGCCACGCGCTTCCTGACGCCGTATTCCCGCGCTCGCCGCTAAAGCATGATCTTTTCGGAAAACCGCTTCGCACTTTTCCGGATCATGCTGCTACGCCGCCTTCTGCTTGGCGGTGATCAGCTTGCGGTTGATCAGGACTTCGGCGATCTGCACGGCATTGAGCGCCGCGCCCTTGCGCAGGTTGTCCGACACGCACCAGAACGACAGGCCGTTCTCCACCGTCGCGTCCTCGCGGATGCGGCTGATATAGGTCGCGTCTTCGCCGGCCGCCTCATAGGGCGTGACGTAGCCGCCCGGCTCGTGCTTGTCGATCACGAGGCAGCCCGGCGCGCGGCGCAGGATGTCGCGCGCCTCGTCCGGCGTGATCGGATTGGCGAACTCGACATTGACGGCTTCGGAGTGACCGACGAAGACCGGCACGCGTACGCAGGTGGCGGCGAGCTTGATCTTCGGATCGAGGATCTTCTTGGTCTCCGCCATCATCTTCCACTCTTCCTTGGTGTAGCCGTCTTCCATGAAGACGTCGATCTGAGGAATGACGTTGAAGGCGATGCGCTTCGGAAACTTCTTATTGACCAGCTCGTCATTGGTGTAGACGGCCTTGGTCTGCGAGAACAATTCGTCCATCGCGTCCTTGCCGGCGCCCGACACCGATTGATAGGTCGAAACCACGACGCGCGTGATCGTCGCCTTGTCGTGCAGCGGCTTCAGCGCGACCACGAGCTGCGCGGTCGAGCAGTTCGGGTTGGCGATGATGTTCTTCTTGGTGAAGCCGGCGGTCGCATCCGCGTTCACTTCGGGCACGATCAGCGGCACGTCGGGGTCCATGCGCCAGGCCGAGGAGTTGTCGATCACGACCGCGCCGGCGGCGCCGATCTTGGGCGACCATTCCTTGGAGACCGAGCCACCGGCCGACATCAGGCAGATGTCGATGTCGGAGAAGTCATAGTGCTCGAGCGCCTTCACCTTCAGCGTGCGGTCGCCATAGGAGACCTCGATGCCGACGCTGCGGCGCGAGGCCAGCACGACGACCTCGTCGGCGGGGAATTTGCGCTCGTCGAGAATGTTGAGCATCTCGCGCCCGACATTGCCGGTCGCTCCGACCACCGCGACTTTGTAACCCATCGTTCACTCTCCGACGAAAAATGCCCGTTCCCCCGCAAGCTGCGGAAAGGGAAGAGGCAGCGCTTCTATGCGAGAAACCCCGTCAAGACAACGTTGCGTAGCTTTTGAGCGTTTTGATGCGTTTATTTCGGGCCGATCCGGCCGCGCCCCATCATACGAGAATTCCGTCAGCACTGACGAGCTTCGTCGACGAGGTGTACGCCACGCTCTCCCGGCTATTCGCCTATGTCGCCGTGCTCGCGCTGTTCGTTGTCCTCGGCAACTATCTATGGAAGCAACTGCCCGACGCAACGGCGATGGCGGCCCCTGCCGCCGCAGGCTGGAGCCCGGCCGGCCGCACGGCGCCGGCCTTTGCCGTGAGCCGGCTCGATCTGCGAGATAGAACAGAGACTTACGAGATCCTCCGGCACTCCGAGGGCGGCCGCAAGGACGTCTTCCGCTGGGCCGATGCCAACGGTGCAGCGGTCGCCGAGCTGGAAATCTACCGCCCCGGCGGCGAGACCATGGGGCCTGCGGTCACCGAGATCGCCGGGCGGCTCGCCCCTGGCGGCGTCCGCGAGCTCGAGGCTGCCGGCATCATCGACAGCAAGTTCGGCAGCGTCACCCTGCTGCGCCCGGCGCGGCAGGACGGCGGCCGGGCCTGCCTCGGCTTCCTCAAGCAGGCCGACGCGCCTGACCTTCGGATCTCCGGCTGGACCTGCCAGGGCACCAGCCTGCCGGCGCGGCGCGCCGCGATCGTCTGCATGCTGAACCGCCTGACCCTGCTGGCCGCGGGCAACGATCCGCGGCTCGCCGCCCTGTTCGCTCATGCCGAGCTCAAGCGCACCGACTGCGTTACCTCCGGCGCGCCCGCCCTGTCGGCCGACTGGGTCATGGGCAGCGAGAACCCGCGCCTGCGCGGCGCGCTTTGATGGCGAGACCGTGGCAAGGCACTGGTTTTCATGAAACTTTTGCGCTTGGACACGCATTATCTCGGCCGGTGTGGCGCAATTGACCTAGTGACGGCCTCCCCACCATGGCTACAATGTGTTCTGAGTGATTTTGGCGGACGCGCCAGCCCCGACGGGGCCGTAATGACGAGGATGCGATGACCTTGAAATTCCCTGCCGCGAACAAGCTCGTGGTGTTGCTTGCCGCGGCTGCCGTCACCGCAACCGCGTTCGGCATGACCGCGGCCAGCGCGCAGAGCCCGAGCAAGCAGCAGGAGCAGTACGACCGCGACGGCCGCCGCTACTACGGCGCGCAGGGTCCGAACCGGGTCTATCAGCAGGGTCCGCGCACCCGCGTTTACGTCACCACGCGCTCGTGGCTCGACGCCGGCACCGAAGTGCTGCCGGGCGACCGCAAGTTCAACGACTACGCCTACCCGCCGGAGATCGGTTATCCCTCGTTCGCGCGCGAGAACAACAACCGCCCGATCGATCGCCAGCCGCTCAGCCCGCCGGCCGACCTCGGCGGCTATCCGCGGAATTTCCCGCTGTACTGAGAATTTCGGCGAGCAGCCGATACGAAAATGCCCGGCCCTGGCCGGGCATTTTTGTTTTTGGTGCTGTCATTCCGGGGCATCGCGCAGCGATGAACCCGGAATCTCGAGATTCTCAGGTGCGCAAGCGCGCACCATAGTTCGATGCTACGCATCGCCCCGGAATGACGGCGCGAGCGTCACGCGTGCAGCTTCTGCAATTCCTTCAGGATCGCCTCGCCCATCTGGCTCGTGCTGGCCGGCGTGGTGCCTTCCGACTTGATGTCGGCGGTGCGCAGGCCCGAGGCGAGCACCGCTGCGATCGCGGCATCGACCTTGTCGGCGAGCTCACCCATGTCGAACGAATAGCGCAGCGCCATGCCAAACGACGAGATCATCGCGATCGGATTGGCGAGGCCTCGGCCTGCGATGTCGGGCGCCGAGCCGTGCACCGGCTCGAACAGCGAGCGCCGCTTCTTCGTCTTCGAGTCGACTTCGCCGAGCGAGGCCGACGGCAGCATGCCCAGCGAGCCGGTCAGCATCGCCGCGATGTCGGACAGCATGTCGCCGAACAGATTGTCGGTCACGATGACGTCGAACTGCTTCGGCGCCTTGACGAGGTTCATGCCGCCGGAATCGGCGAGCTGGTGCTCCAGCGTGACGTCCTTGTATTCGCGCGCATGGACCTGGGTCATGACCTCGTTCCAGAGCACGCCCGACTTCATGACGTTGCGCTTCTCCATCGACGTCACCTTGTTGCGGCGCTTGCGCGCCAGGTCGAAGGCGACGCGGCCGATGCGCTCGATCTCGTAGGTGTCGTAGACCTGGGTGTCGATCGCGCGCTTCTGGCCGTTGCCGAGATCGGTGATGGTCTTCGGCTCGCCGAAATAGACGCCGCCGGTGAGCTCGCGCACGATCATGATGTCGAGGCCCTCGACCACGTCGCGCTTCAGGCTCGAGGCCTCGGCGAGCGCCGGGTAGCACACCGCCGGACGCAGATTGGCGAACAGGCCGAGATCCTTGCGCAGCCGCAGCAGGCCCGCCTCGGGACGAACCTCATAGGGCACGCTGTCCCACTTCGGGCCGCCGACCGCACCGAAGATCACGGCGTCCGCCGCCGTCGCCTTGGCCATGTCGCCCTCGGAGATCGACACCTTGTGGGCGTCATAAGCGGAGCCGCCGACCAGGCCCTGCTCGGTCTCGAACTTCGCGATGCCCTGCGCATTCAGCCAGTCGATCAGGCGCTGCACCTCGGCCATCACTTCGGGGCCGATGCCGTCGCCGGGGAGAAGCAGCAGTTTATGGGTCGCCATGGTGTTACCTCGAGCTAATCGTTGTTGTCATTGCCGGGCAAGAGCGCGAAGCGCGTCCTCGCACAGATGACCCGGCAATCCATCCCGCTTCGAAAGGCCTCTGAAGATGGATGGATGCCCGGGTCGAGCCCGGGCATGACGAGCGGGGAAATCCGGCCGGAGTGCTAAAACGCCGGAGCCGGATTGGCAAGGCACCCCGGATCGGCCCAGAATGGTCCCAACGGGCAACCCGCGCCTTCAGAAGCCAACAAGACGGATCCCATGACCGCAGCCATCGTCTACGCCTTCGCCTCGGCGATTTTCCTCGGCGCCGGGGTGGTGCTGGCGCAGCTTGGCCTGCGCACGATCGAGCCGCTGTCGGGCGCCGCGATCAGCGTGCCCTCTTTCACCCTGTTGTTCCTGGGGCTGTCGCCACTGATCCTGCATGGCGAGCCGGTGGTCTGGCGGGCCCTGCCGATCTTCATGGCGATCGGGCTGTTCTTCCCGGCCTCGCTGACGCTCCTGACCTTTGCGTCGAACCGGGCGCTGGGGCCGGTCATCACCTCGACGCTCGGCAATCTGGCACCGCTGTTTGCGGTCACCGCCGCCGTGGTGCTGCTGCACGAGCCGTTGCTGCCGCAGCAGCTCATCGGCCTCGTCGTCGCGGTCGCGGGCGCCGCCATCATCACCGTGACGAGGCCGCGCGACCTCGGCCATTGGCGCAGCTGGGCGCTGCTGCTGCCGCTCGCGGGCGCACTGGTGCGCGGCATCGTGCCGCCGATCGCCAAGCTCGGCCTTGCGATCTGGCCGAGCCCGCTATGGGCCTGCCTGGTCGGCTACGTCATGTCCTCGCTGGTGGTGCTGACCGTGCAACGGGTCCGCAAGGGCAGCTTCTTGGTGCAGGCGCCGCGCGAGGGCCGATTCTGGTTCGCGCTGACCGGGATCAGCAACGGGCTCAGCGCGCTCAGCCTGTTCGCCGCGGTCCGCAACGGCCCGATCACGCTGGTGGCGCCGCTCGCCGCGATCTATCCGCTGGTCACCGTGGCGATGAGCGCTGTCATGCTCAAGCATGTCGAGATCACGGCGCGGATCGTCGGCGGAACCCTGCTGACCGTGGTCGGCGTCGCGCTGGTCCTGATCGCCTGATTGCCTGATACGCAAGACAGTGTTGCCGGCATCGGCGCTGGGCAGCGCCGGCGCGGCCTGTCACAATGGCCGCATTGCCGGAGTGAATTGTGAGAGCCCCCGCCCCGTCCTACCCGCATCCCGCGCGGCTGATCCTTATTCTGTCGCTTGCACCGACGGTCGGTCTCGGCATCGGCCGGTTTGCCTATTCGCTGGTGCTGCCCGACATGCGCGACTCGCTGGCCTGGTCCTATTCGGCCGCCGGCTTCATGAACACGATCAACGCCGCCGGCTATCTGGTCGGCGCGCTGCTCGCCTCACGCCTGATTGAACGCTTCGGACTTGCCGCGTCCGTGCGCTGGTCGACGCTGGCCTGCGCGCTGTCGCTGGCGCTTTGCGCCCTCTCGGGCAATTTCGCGGTGCTGAGCTTTGCCCGCCTGCTGGTCGGCTTCGCCGCCGCGATCGGCTTTGTCGGCGGCGGCGCGCTTGCGGCGACCATCGCGCAATCGCGACCCGAACGCGCGAACTTCCTGCTCAGCCTGTTCTATGCCGGGCCGGGCGTCGGCATCCTCGCATCGGGCTTGATCGCGCCCTTCGTGCTGCAGGGCTTCGGCGCCGGCTCGTGGTGGATCGTGTGGTGGGCGATGACGCTGCTTTCCGCGATCATGACCGTGCCGCTGATGCTGGCGCCGCTCCACGCCAACGCCGCCGCCGGCGGCATCTTGCGGACCCAATTCGCTGTCATGCCGGTCCTGATCTACCTCGCCGCCTACTTCCTGTTCGGCGCCGGTTACATCGCCTACATGACTTTCATGATCGCCTATGTCCGGGACGGCGGCGGCGGCGCAGCTGCACAGAGCGCGTTCTGGAGCCTGATCGGCGTCAGCGCATTCGTGACGCCCTGGGTCTGGGGGCGGGTGCTGGCGCTCGACCGCGGCGGGCTCGCCACCACCATCATCCTCGGCGTCAACGCGCTCGGCGCCAGCCTGCCGATCTTCGGGCATTCGCCGCTGCTGCTGGCGATCTCGGCGCTGGTGTTCGGCGTCGCGTTCTTCGCCGTGGTCGGCTCGACCACCGCCTTCGTGCGTTTCAACTACCCGCCGCAATCCTGGCCGACCGCAATCGCGGCGATGACCATCGCGTTCGGCATCGGCCAGACGCTCGGACCGATCGTGGTCGGCGCCATCACCGACGCGGTCGGCAGCCTGTCATTTGCGTTGAACGTCTCGGCCGCGATGCTCGCGCTCGGCGCGCTGCTGTCGGCGTTTCAAAGGAAGGTCCCCTCCCAGCGTCGTCCCGGCGAAGGCCGGGACCCATAACCACAAGCGGTTGCGATGGAAGGGAGCGTCTCCCCTCGTACCTATTCCCGCGGCCGCGGGGTATGGGTCCCGGCCTTCGCCGGGACGACAGCGAGTTAACTTCCGCTGAACGAATTGTAGCCCTGGTCTTCCCAGTAGCCGCCCTTGTAGTCGTTGGTGACTTCCATCGAGAGCACGTATTTCGGGTTCTTGAAGCCGAGCTTGGTCGGCACCCGGATCTTCATCGGGAAACCGTAGGCGCGCGGCAGGATCTCGTCGGCGAATTTGAACGTCATCTGGGTCTGCGGGTGCAGCGCCGAGCGCATGTCGAGCGGCGAGTTGTAGCCGTCCTTGTCGGCGCACTGGAACCAGACGATCTTGGCACGCGTGTCGGCGCCGACCAGCTTGAGGAAATCGCGCAAGGGCGTACCGGTCCAGCTGCCGATCGCGCTCCAGCCCTCGACGCAGATGTGGCGCGTCACCTGCTTGACCTGTGGCAGCTTGTACAATTCGTCGAGCGTCCAAGACTTCTTGTTCTCGACCAGCCCGCGCACCTCGAGCTTCCAGTCCGCTGCCGCAATCTCCGGCGCGTCGTCGAGATCGTAATAGGCGTTGAACGGGAACGGCTTGGTGATCATGCTCTCGGGGAAGGTCGGCGCCAGCGCATCCGGATTGAACATCCAGGCCTGCACCGCATCGTTGAACTTCGAGACCTGCTTCAGCATTTCCTCGGCCGACGACGAATCGACCACATCGCAGCCGGTGAGCAGCGTCAGCGCGCCGAGGCTGGTGCCCGCCGTGATGAAGCGACGGCGCGTCAGCTCCGGCATCGTCTTCACTGCATCGCGAACGAGCAGCTTCTTGTCGACACCGGGGATCAGGAGCTTGCGGAGACGACCCATGACTACCTCCCTAGCGTCCGATGATCATGGCGCGCAGGCTCTTCGGCACCAGCAGCGCGAGCGCGACATGGATCACCAGGAAGGCGACGATCAGCGCCATGCAGGTGAAGTGAACATAGCGGGCGAAATCGTAGCCGCCGAACAGCGACACCAGCCAGTGCAACTGCACCGGCTTCCACATCGACAGGCCGGACAGCACGATGACGACGCCGACAACAATGATGCCGGCATAGAGCAGCTTCTGCACCGAATTGTATTTGCTGAGATCGTCATGCGACAGCTTGAAGGTCAGCGCCGCCTTGGTATCGGCAATCACGCCGCCGGGGGTGATCGGCAGCAGCTTCTTGCGGAAGCGGCCGGTGGCGAAACCCAGCGCCAGATAGACCAGGCCGTTGACCATCAACAGCCACATCGCGGCGAAATGCCAGAGCAGCGCACCGCCGAGCCAGCCGCCGAGCGTGATGCTCCGCGAGAAGGTGAAGCCAAATAGCGGCGAGGCGTTGTAGATCTGCCAGCCGGACATGATCATCAGGATCATCGCGAAGGCGTTGATCCAGTGCACCATGCGCACCCAGACCGGCTGGATCGCCTTCGCGGGCGTCGCGGTCTCTGCCTGGTGGTCGCTGACGGCAAGGCTCGTCATGGGATGTCTCTGCTCGTGGTCGTTACCGGGTTATACGCCCGGAACCGGCGTTCCGTTACGGGGGCAGGCATTATCAGTTTGATATAGGCTGCTTCACATGGTCACAAAAATGCGAGCCGGGGCGAGGCGCCGGCTCGCTATGTCGCGGGTCCTTTGAGGGACTAAATCAGGCCGCCAGGTGTTACGTCGCCGGCATCAGCACGGTGTCGACCACATGGATGACGCCGTTCGACTGGTTGACGTTGGAGATCGTCACCATCGAGCTGCCGCCCTTGGCATCGACGATCCAGACCTTGCCGTCCTGCTTCTTGACGGTCAGTTCCTCGCCCTCGGCGGTCTTCAGCTTTTTGCCGTCGGTGAGGTCGGAGGCCTCGAGCTTGCCCGGCACCACATGGTAAGTGAGGATCTTGGTCAGCGTCGCCTTGTTCTCGGGCTTGACGAGGGTGTCGACGGTTCCGGCCGGCAGCTTGCCGAACGCGGCATTGGTCGGCGCGAACACCGTGAACGGGCCCTTGCCTTCCAGCGTGCCGACCAGGCCCGCGGCCTTCACCGCGGCGACGAGCGTGGTGTGATCCTTCGAGTTGACGGCGTTCTGCACGATGTTCTTCGACGGGAACATCGCGGCGCCGCCGACCATCACGGTCTTTTCCTCGGCACGGACCGGCGCCACGACAGTGGCGGTGATCGCAAGCGCGCTGAAGGCGGCGGCGGCGAGATAGGCAATACGCTTCGACATGGTTTCATCTCCCGATGAGTAGGCCGACCGGCGAGGCTTCGCCGGCGTTGAAGGGGCAACAACGGCGCGCGCTGGTTGATGAGTGCGTCGTCGTTGGCCGAGCTACGGCAGGTTTTGCCGATGGTTTCCGGAAATAATTCTTTGTGATTGTTGAAACCGGCCGACGCGCGCTGCGTACACGCGACACCTCGCGCAGCCCGCCAGGCATTCCATTCAGCGGAATGGACGCGTGCGCTGCCGCGAGCAATTTGCTTGCCGCAGTCAGCTGATTGGTTCAGCTTGAGGTTGCGGCACGGCTTCGCAGAAAGCGGCCGCGGGGAGGCATCATGAGCAGCATCACGGCTGACGGCCACGCCGCACCTGCGGTGAACGATGCAAGCATCGACATCGGTCCGCTCGAGCAGAAGCACCTGCAATACGCCAACTACCGCGCGGTCGCGGACACAACCGAGATCACGAAAACGCATTGGCACATCGCCACCGCCAACGCGCTCGGCTGGGGCTTTGACGGCATGGACGGCGTGATCTTCGCGCTGATCTCGCCGATGGTGATCAAGGAATTTTCGCTGAGCCTGCCGGAATACCGCTCCGGCATGCAGATCGCGCTGTTCGTCGGCATCGCGGGGCTTTACTTCTGGCCATGGCTCGCCGACCGCTACGGTCGCCGCACGCTGCTCGCCGTCAATATCGCGCTGTTCTCGCTCCTGATGCCGGTCGCGGCGATGTCGCCGACCTTCGCGGTGTTCGTGATCGCGCGCTCGCTGTTGTTCTTCGCGCTGAACGGCGAATGGTCGCTCGGCTCGATGCTGGTGGCGGAGACCTGGCCGGCCCGGCTGCGCGGCCGCGTCATCAGCATCACCCGCTCGGCCTGGTGCCTCGGCGCCACGCTTGCCGGTGCGATCACCGGGCTCGTGGCCGCCAATTTCGGCTGGCGCATCGCGGTCATGGTGCCCGGCGTGATCGCGCTGCTCGCGATCTATATCCGCTCCACCTGCCCGGAATCGCCCTATTGGGTGCGCGCGCAGGACCGGAAGCGACGCATCTCGGAGACGCTGGCGCGCGGCGGCACGGTCAGCGCCGAGGACAGCGCCTGGTTCGGCAAGGCCAAGTCGGTCGGCATCCGCCAGGTGTTCATGCCCGACGTGCTGCCCGCCACGCTTGTTGCGCTGTTCGTCGCCTGCGCCTCGACCTGCATCTACGGCACGGTCGGCGCCTGGATGCCGCTGTATCTGTCGACCGAGAAGCACTGGTCGACCGCCGAGTACAGCCTGTTCTACGTGTTCTACGGGCTCTGCGGCTTCCTTGGACTGTGCGTGGTGGGCTGGCTGATCGACAAGATCGGCCGCCGCCGCACCTTCATCATCACCCTGATCGAGGGTGCGATCTTCATGACGCTCTGGGTCTATTCCGAGGACCGCGTGCTGCTATGGGCATTCGGGCTCGCCTGGTGTCTCGGCTTCCTCGGCTTCTGGGGACCGAGCACGACGCTGACCGCGGAGATCTTCCCGACCCGCATCCGCGGCGCCGCCAACGGCGTGGTCTGGGCGATCGCCTATTTCGTCGGCTTCGTGCTGTTTCCCTTCGTCTCGATCGCGCTTCAGCAGCACACCGGCTCGTTCGCGCTGTCGTTCCTCTGCATCCCGGTGCTGATGATCGCGATGGCGATCGGCGTGTTCCTGTTCGTGCCGGAGCATACCGGGAAAGAGCTGAACGAGATCATCGAGTGAGTCGCGCGGGACTCCGTCGTTTGTAGCCCGGATCAAGCGCAGCGAGATCCGGAACCAGCCTCTCCGCGGGCAGACCGTCGGATTACGCTTCGCTCCATCCGGGCTTCTGTAACGGGCCTTGGTTAGTCAATCCCTTTTTGCGTGATCCAGTCGCCGGGCACTTGCTTCTGTACGGGATCGGCGCGGTGGCCGTCGCCTGATGGGGTGCATTTGAGGAGCCGGCCGGCCAATCTACGGAAGCGTGGTTGTGAGCCACTTCCCGGATGGCGGCCTGACCGGATCCATCGTCCCGGCTAGGGACCTCGCTCGGGGAGAGCCTGGTGTCGTGGCCCGCCCAGAACCGATCGATACTCCTTGCTTAGCTTGCCATGGCGTTGACCGTCGGATTGAACGGTCGAGCGTCGGCGAGCATGCGATGCAGGATCACGGCGAGTTTGCGCGCGAGCGCTACCTTGGCCTTGCGCATGCCTGCGCGCCTGGCGATCCGCATCGCCCAGCTCTTCAATGCCGAGCAATTCTTGACCGGCTTGGTCAGCATGACGTGAGCCGCCTGGTAGAGCGCCTCGCGCACGGACGCATCCCCGATCTTGCTGATGCGGCCGGTGTAATCGGTCTCGCCGGATTGGTACTTCTTCGGGGTGAGCCCAAAGTGGGCTCCCGTGGCCTTCGAGGAGCGAAAGCGCTGCGGGTCGTCGACCGCCGAAGCATAGGTGAGCGCCACGATCGGGCCCACCGACGGCGTCGTCATCAGGAGCCTCGCTTGCGGATGCGTCCTGGCGAGCTTCTGGGTGTGCTTGTCCAGGCTGTTGAACTCGCGCAGCAGCACGGCATGGGCCTGGAGCAGCGCCGCCGCGACCAACTCCAGTCCGGGATGGCCGGTCACGAGCTCGCGGATGCGTCCGGCGAACGTGCGCTCGGTTGTCGCACCGACCTTCAGGCCAAAACCGCGGAGCACGCCGCGCAGGCTGTTCTCGACATCGCGAAGCTTGGATTGCAGCAGCTTGCGCGCCGTCAGGATGGCGCGGGTCTCCTGCGCCGCGACCGACTTGCAGTGCACCGGTCGGAACCAGCCGAGCCGCATCAACTGCGCGATCCGGCGGGCATCGTTGCGATCCGTCTTCACTGGCATCGACTTGAAGGCTTCGCGAACGTGCCGCGTTTCCAGCAGCTCGACCGCAAACCCTGCGTCCCGGATCGCTGCGTAAAGCCATTGTGACAGCGGGCCTGCCTCCAGCCCGATCCGTTCCAGTACCAGACCCAGCGACCGGAACCAGGCGATCAGCGCCTCCGGCTCGCTCGCAACCTTCGTCTCGCGCAAAATCTTGCCTGTCCCATCGACAAGGCAAACGCTCGAGCATTCCAAAGACACATCAATTCCTGCATAGTGGTACATGGTCGTCCCTCGATGATGCTTGGAGCGGGCTTGCCCGACTCCGTTTCGACACCATCAGTTTGAGGGACGACCGCCTTCCAACCAACAGGCCGCTCGCGAGCGCGCTTCCAAATTGCGCCGTAGCGAGCGGGCGGCCGGCCCGTTACCCCATCTACGGGCTAACCCACGTTATGGTCACGCCGCCTTCGGATCGTCAACGAGATGTCGCGCGAGGGCCACCGCGAGCGGACAGATCGCGAGCGCCGTGAACGCGGTCGCAGCGGTGGCGAGCGACGGGCCGAGCGCGTCGCCAAGCAGGCCGTAGATAACAGGCGCGACGGCGCCCGATCCGATGGTGCCCGTGTAGAACAGCGCGAAGGCGCGCTCGGTCTGGTGTGCCGGCGTGAGCTCGGGCACTGTGCCGTAGAGCACCGAGGAGGTGCCGTTGAGCATCACGCCGAGCAGCGGCAGCAGCACGATGGCCGGCGCCAGCGGCAACACCAGCACGGCCACGATCAGCGCCGCCGTACCACCTTCGGTGATCAGCACCGTGCGCAGCGTCCCGACCCGCGCGCCGAGCCATCCGCAGGTGAATTTTCCCGCCGCGCCGCCGATGAAGACCAGCGCCAGCGCAAGGCCGTTGGTCGGCAGCGAGGCGCCCTTGTCGCGCAACAGGAACGGCAGGAAGGTGAGAAAGCCCATCCTGACCGCGGTGTCGAGAATTCCGATCGCGAGCAGCCAGTGAAAGCCGCGGCCTGTGCTGGCGCCGCGCGATGCTGATGCCGCCTTGTGCTCGGCGCCCTTGCCGACGGCCGGCATCCAGAGCGCAATGCAGACCGCGACGAGCAAGCCTGCGAGAGCGAGCACGAGCAGCGCGTGCCGCCACGACATGATCACCAGCAGGATCGAGGTCAGGGCCGGGATCGCCGCCTTGCCGAGATCGCCCGAGAAATTGTAGATGCCGAGCGGCCCGCGCGCCGCCGCGCCATAGGCACGCGACACCGCGGCGGATGCGATCGGATGCTGCGTGCTCGAGCCCGCGCCGGAGAGCGCGAGCGCCAGGCCGAGGCCAATGACACCGCCGGAGAATCCAGCAAACGCGTAGCCGAGCGCCGACAGCGCCGTGCCCGCGATCAGGATGATCTTGCCGTCGATCCGCTCCGCGATGCGCCCGACCGGAATCTGCAGCCCGGCCATGGCGCCGGCATAGAGCCCGCGCAGCAGCGCCAGCAGCCCGTAGCTCAGCGCAAATTCGGCCTGCCAGATCGGCAGCAGCACGTAGATGACGTCGGTGTAGCCGTCGTGGAGGGCATGGTTGAGCCCGGTCACGGTCAGGGTGCGGGTTGACCGGGCACGGTCGGGCCGCGTCGCACCGGTTTCAGCCGACACGCTCATTGCCGCCCTCCAGTGCAAGAAAATCTAAAGCTTGGACTGGCGAGCATCAGGAGGGGACCTCAGAAAAGAAAGCTATGCAAGTAGCTTGCATGGCAGTATGCGCCGCCAAAGCGCTTGTCACAAATCAGTAATAATCGGATCATGCGTTAGAAAATCTTGTATCGAGGGATCATGTTCGTCCCACGCCGCAGCCTGCCGCCGCTCAATGCGGTGCGTGCCTTCGAGGCCGCCGCACGGCTCGGCAGCTTCAAGGAAGCCGCCGCCGAGCTCAGCGTGACCCATGGCGCGGTCAGTCAGCAGATCCGACTGCTCGAGGAATGGCTGGGCGCGCCGTCGCTGTTTCGGCGATCAGTGCGGCGCGTGGTGCTGACGCCGGCAGGCGCGGCATTGCTGGCGGAGTTCGCGCCCGCGCTCGACCGGATTTCCGCCGCCGTGCAGCAGCATCGCGAGCGGCGCGGCGATCTGGCGGTCGCGGTGTTGCGCGTCAATGCGCTCGCGACCTTCAGCCTGCGCTGGCTGCTGCCGCGGATGAGCCGGTTTCGCGCCGAGCATCCCGATATCGAGGTGCGCCTGAGCACGTCGAACGATCCGGTGGATGCGCTGCCTGAATCATTCGACGTCGTGATCCGCGGTGGCCCCGACACCTTTCACGGCTTCTCGTCGCGCTTCCTGGTGTCGGAGCGGAGATTGCCGGTGTGCAGTCCGTCGCTATTGGCGCAGCTGCGGCTCAATGAGATCGCGGACCTCTCCAGGCACACGCTGCTGCATGTCACGTCGATGCCGCGGCTGTGGCGCGACTGGCTCACCGAGGCCGGGCAATCCACGCTGGAGCCGGCGGCCGCGCTGACCTTCGATCACTTCTATCTGACGATCCAGGCCGCGCTCGATGGTCTCGGCGTCGCGATGGGACCGACCGCGCTGATCGCGGACGATCTCGCGGCCGGGCGCCTGGTGGCGCCGTTTCCGGATGTCAGCCTGCCGGCGCGGAGCTACTTCGCTTACTTCCCGGCGGGGCGCAGCAACGATCCGCACAGCGCGGTGTTCTGCGACTGGCTCGAGCAGCAGGGCCGGATGACGGGCTGAAAATTATTCTTGATCAGGCGGCCGACGGATCGTCGCCGTCGATTTCCTTGGGCAGGTCGATCACCACGCGGCCGCCATCGAGATCGACAGTCGGCACCACGGCATTGGTGAACGGCAGCAGCATCGTCGCGCCCTGCGGCGGGGCGATCTCGATGATGTCGCCGGCGCCGAAATTATGGATCGCGATCACCTTGCCGAGCGGCTGCTCCGTCGTCGTCACCGCGGCGAGCCCGATCAAATCGGTGTGGTAGTATTCGCCGTCGTCGGTGTCCGGCAGCCGGTTGCGCGGAACGTAGAGCTCGAGACCGTTGAGCCGTTCGGCATCATCGCGGCTGGCGACGCCCTTCAGCGTCACCACCAGATGGTCCTTGGCCTCACGCACATGCGTGACCTCGAACTGGCGCGTGCCGTCCCTGGTCATCAGCGGACCGTAGTCCTTCACGGCCAGCGGATCTTCGGTGAAGGTCCAAAGCCTGACGGCGCCGCGCACGCCATGCGCAGCGCCGATACGGGCGACACAGACCGGTGCAGCCACCGTGGTCGCCGTTCAGCTTAAGCCTTGGCGGCGGCTTCGGCCTGCGCCTTGCGCTCCTTGCGCGGCACGGCCTTTTCCGGGTTGTTGCGCGGCGCGCGCTTCTTGACGCCGGCGGCGTCGAGGAAGCGGGTCACGCGATCCGACGGCTGCGCGCCCTTGGCGAGCCAGGCCTTCACCTTGTCCATGTCGAGCTTCAGGCGCGACTCGTTGTCCTTCGGCAGCAGCGGGTTGAAGTGGCCGAGACGCTCGATGAAGCGGCCATCGCGCGGGAAGCGCGAGTCGGCGACGACGACGTGATAGACCGGACGCTTCTTGGTGCCTGCGCGAGCGAGGCGGATAACAACGGACATTCAGTTCTCCTTCAAAGGTCGATGTGTTCGATTGATTGGCATTCCGCGTCGCGCCGGCCGTATGCGAGCCGTCGCGACGAATTCCTCATTTCTTCTTGCCCGGGAAACCGCCGAGGCCCGGCAGCATCGGCTTGCCGGAAAGGCCGGTCAGGCCCGGCACGTTCGGCAGGCCGCCGCGCAGCCCGGCCGGCAAATCCTTCGGCAGATTGGGCAGGCCGCCGCCGGCGCCGCCCTGCATCTTCTCGGCGAGCGCCTTCATCTCCTCGGCCGAGGGCGGCTTCATGCCACCGCCAAATCCCATCGCCTGCGCGATGCCGGCGAGCGGGCCGCGCTTGCCGCTGCCCATGGCCTTCATCATGTCGGCCATGTTCCGGTGCATCTTCAAGAGCTTGTTGACGTGCTCCACGCTCTGGCCGGCGCCCGCCGCGATGCGCTTCTTGCGGCTCGCCTTCAAGATGTCCGGGTTCTTGCGTTCCTGCCGCGTCATCGAATCGATGATCGCGACCTGGCGCTTCAGGATCTTGTCGTCGATGCCGGCCGCCGCGATCTGGTTCTTCATCTTGGAGATGCCGGGCATCATGCCCATCAGGCCGCCGATGCCGCCCATATTGGCCATCTGCTGCAGCTGCTCGCGCATGTCGTTGAGATCGAACTGACCCTTGCGCATGCGTTCGGCGGTGCGCGCGGCTTTCTCGGCGTCGATGTTGGCGGCGGCCTTCTCGACCAGCGAGACCACGTCGCCCATGCCGAGGATGCGGCCGGCGATGCGGTTCGGATGGAAGTCTTCCAGCGCGTCGGTCTTTTCGCCGGTGCCGATCAGCTTGATCGGCTTGCCGGTGACGGCGCGCATCGACAGCGCCGCGCCGCCGCGGCCGTCGCCGTCGACGCGCGTCAGCACGATGCCGGTGAGGCCGACGCGCTCGTCGAACGAGCGCGCGAGGTTGACCGCGTCCTGGCCGGTGAGGCTATCCGCGACCAGCAGCACTTCGTGCGGGTTGGCGGCGGCTTTGATCTCGGCCGCCTCCTTCATCATGTCTTCGTCGAGCGTGGTGCGGCCGGCGGTGTCGAGCAGCACGACGTCGTAGCCGCCGAGCTTGCCGGCCTCCAACGCGCGCCTTGCGATCTGCGGCGGCATCTGGCCGGCGACGATCGGCAGCGTCGGAATGTCGAGGTCGCGGCCGAGCACCGCGAGCTGTTCCATCGCCGCCGGGCGGTAGACGTCGAGCGAGGCCATCAGCACCTTGCGCTTGTCGCGCTGGACCATGCGGCGCGCGAGCTTTGCGGTGGTGGTGGTCTTACCGGAGCCTTGCAGACCGACCATCATGATCGGCACCGGCGGCACGGAGTTGATATCGATGGTCTGGCCGTCGGAGCCGAGCGTGGCGACGAGCTCGTCATGGACGATCTTCACCACCATCTGGCCCGGCGTCACCGACTTGACGACGGTGGCGCCGATCGCCTGCTCGCGGACCCGGTCGATGAAGCTACGGACCACCTCGAGCGCGACGTCGGCCTCGAGCAGCGCGCGGCGCACCTCGCGCATTGCGGCATCGACGTCCTTTTCGGTCAGCGCACCGCGCCCCGTCAGACGATCGAGAATGCCACCAAGCCGTTCCGACAGATTGTCGAACAATGCCGTTGTCCTCTTTACCTCTCCCCGTCTGCGGGGAGAGGTCGCCACGCACTTGCGCGGCGGGTGAGGGGGTACAGGGCTATCCACACGCACAGTGCGCGGAGAGAGCCCCTCACCCCGACCCTCTCCCCGCAAGAGCGGGGCGAGGGAGAAGGAAATCCAAACACTTTCGCGCCCGAGGGCGCATCGCGCTGTCGGGCGTTGGCCTCTGGCCTCCAGGACCAGTCGGCGGGTCGAAAAGACGGAGCTTTCCGAGAAAGTGGCCGCGTTAAACGCCGCCGGGGCGGCAAAGTCAAGGAAAGTTTCGCTGAAATCCGCTCAGCTTGGACAGTAAGGTACTGAAATCACGTCGATTTGCCCTATTGGTTCCGAATTTGCCGCTGCCACCCATATAACCGGAGCCTGCCTCCTATTCCGGAACCCGCGTGCTGATCACCCGCCGCCGCCTTCTTGCAACCTTGACCGGAGCCGCCGCCGCAATCGGCGTGCCCTCGATCTGGATGACTACCATGAAAACCTACGACGGCCCCGTCTCCGATCATTTCGACGGCCTGCACTTCTTCGATCGGGACGGCTCGCCGCCGAAATCGCTTGGTGAGGTGCTGCGCTGGCAGTTCGGGGGCGGCCGGAAGCGCGCGGTCTGGCCGGAATGGGCGCCGAGCCCCCATGCCGATACGCCGCCGCCCCGCGTCGAGGGCGACAAGGTGCGGCTCTGCTTTGTCGGCCATGCCAGCTGGCTGATCCAGACCGCGGGCCTCAACATCCTGTTCGATCCGGTGTGGTCCATGCGTGCCTCGCCGTTCGGCTTCGCCGGGCCGAAGCGGCACAACGATCCCGGCATCGCATTCGATAAACTGCCCAGGATTGATGTCGTGCTGGTGTCGCACGGCCACTACGACCATCTCGACGTCGCGACGCTGTCGAAACTTGCGGGGGCATTTGGTCCTCGCGTGATCACACCGCTCGGCAACGACGTCACGATGCGCGCATCCGATGCCGCGATCAAAGCCGAGGCCTTCGACTGGCATCAGCGCGTCGAGCTCGGCAATGGCCTTGCCGCGACACTGGTGCCGACGCGGCACTGGTCCGCGCGCGGCCTGTTCGATCGCAACAAGGCGCTGTGGGCGAGTTTTGTTTTGGAGACGCCGGCCGGCAAGCTCTACATCGTCGGCGATTCCGGCTACGGCGACGGGGGACATTTCCGCCGGGTGGCCGAGGCGCATGGACCGTTGCGGCTCGCGATCCTGCCGATCGGCGCCTATGAGCCGCGCTGGTTCATGCGCGACCAGCACATGAACCCGGAGGATGCGGTGAAGGCGCTGGCCGATTGTGGCGCCACCCAGGCGCTGGCGCATCACCACGGCACATTCCAGTTGACCGACGAGGCGATCGACGCGCCCGCGATCGCGCTTGGCGAAGCGCTCGACGCAGCGAGCGTGCCGCCCGAGAAGTTTCTGACGCTGAAGCCCGGGCAGGTGTTCGAGATTTAGAGCGATAAGTAGCCCGGATGAAGCGCAGCGTAATTCGGGAAAGTCCATCCGCGGAGAAGTCGGCCCCGGATTGCGCTGCGCTTCATCCGGGCTACGATTTCACCTCCCCTTGAAAGGGGCAGGTCGCTTTGCTCGTCAGAGCAAAGCGGGTGGGGATCTGCTCCCTCCACTTGCAGCGGAGCCTGCGGCTGACCCCCATCCCGACCTTCCCCCTTTCAGGGGGAAGGAGACGAGAGATCTGTAGCCTCTTACTTCTCCTTGATCGCCCAGGAGACGCTGACATTGACCGTCAGCGTTTCCTCGCCTTGCGCCACCGGCGTCGGCGCGGCGAAGCCTGCCGTCGCCATCTTGGGACGGAACACCGGGACCGGCGCCGAGCCGACCTCCGCAATATTCCACGGGTGCGCCGAGCGTGACGCCGGCGGCCTTGGCGTAGATCTCGGCCTTGCGGCGGGCGTCGGCGATCGCCTTTTCGCGCGCGTCGTCGAGCAGCTTCGAGGCCTGCGACACCGAGAAATTGAGCCCGCCGATATCATTGGCGCCGGCGCCGACCAGCACGTCGATGACGCTGGCGACCTTGCTCACATCGTGCAGCCTGATCGTGACGCGATTGCTCGCGTGGTAGCCGACGATGCTGGGCGGGGCGTTCGGCGACGACGGCCCACGATCGGCGAATTGCGGCTGCAGCGACAGCCGCGAGGTCTGAAGTCCTTCTCCGCGATCCCGGCGCCCTTCAGCGCGGCCAGCACCTTGCCCATCGTCACATTGTTGGCTTCGGCGGCTTCGCGTGCGGTCTTGGCGTCGGTGGTGACGCCGGCGTCGAGCTGCGCCTGGTCGGGCGGCGCCGACACGGTCGCCTCGCCGGTGACCGAAATCGCCGGCGGAAAGTCGTCATTCGCCAGTGCGGGCGCAGCCAGCAGCGTGGTCGCGATCAGGGTGGCGGCGAAGGAGAGGCCAACGGGGAGGCCAAGCGGTAGGCGATGGGTCATCTGGCTCACTTCAGGGGTACGTAGACGTTGATCACAAGCTTGTCCTCCGCGGTCTTCAGCGGATCGGTGATGTATTCCTCGATAAAGGTGTCCTTGGCTTCGAGCTTCTTGTCGTCGAGGTGGTTGGTGATCGCCTCATAGGTGTTGTCCATGTTGTCGTAGGAACCGCGATGGACGAACTTCAGCGCCTTGCCGTCGGGCGAATTGCCCATGCTCATGTTTTTGCCGAGGTTCTTGACGTCCTGATCGACCGGGATCTCGGCGATGAAGGTGAAGCCGGTGTCGTCGGTCGAGGTGTAGACGATCATCGGATTGCCCGATGCCTTGACGCCGTCCTTGTCGAGCAGCGCGGTGAGCTGCTTGAACGCCTCGATCAGGGCGTCGAAGGCGGAATCCCAATTGGCCGTGCCCTTCAGCATCACGACCTTTTTCGGCTCCAGCGTGAACGGCTCGCCGAAGGGATCGGCGGTCTGCACCGGGGCTGCCGGCGCCGGCGCCGGGGTCTGCGCTGCGGCCGGGCTGTCGGCCGGCGACTTGGTCTCGGCCGGCGGGGGCACCGGTGTCGCCGACGGTGCAGGGGCAGGGGTCGGGCTCGCTGCGGGAGCGGGCGAGGCTGACGGCGACTGGGCAGGGGCCGGGCTTGCCAGTGCGATCGCGGCCAAGGGCAGCAGCGCGACCAGGGCCGCGCGGAGCGTGTTGATACGGTTCATTGGTTTTTCTCCATCCCCTGCCTCGAACGGCCGCTCGATCTGTCCCGGCGCGCGGTCCGCGAGGTGCGATATTCCTAACACGCAAGTTCTGCATTCGTCCCATGACAGATGTGTCATGGGGCCATTCAGGCTGGCTAACTGGCCACCACTCGCCATATAACCGGGCAGAATTTGGGAAAATCGATGAGCGCGCTCGCCAATCACGCATTCGCCAAGATGAACGGCATCGGCAACGAGATCGTCGTCGTCGACCTGCGCGATTCAGCGGTACAAGGTCGGGCACAGGTGTCGGCAGCGGAGGCGCGCGCCGTGGCTTCGCCGGCGGGCGGCGTGCCCTATGACCAGCTGATGGTGCTGCAGCCGCCGCGGCTCGACGGCACCGAAGCGTTCATCTCGATCTACAACAATGACGGCTCGGAGGCCGGGGCCTGCGGCAACGGCATGCGCTGCGTGGTGCGGCGGATCTTCGAGAAGACCGGCCAGACATCAGCGACGTTCCAGACCCGCGCCGGCCTGCTCAATTGCTGGCAGGGGCCGGCGCCCGATCTCTACACCGTCGACATGGGCGCGCCGAAGTTCGGCTGGCAGGACATTCCGCTGGCTGAGGAATTTCGCGACACCCGCTACATCGAGCTGCAGGTCGGGCCGATCGACAATCCGGTGTTGCATTCGCCCTCGGTGGTCTCGATGGGCAATCCGCATGCGATCTTCTGGGTCGATGACGTCAATGCCTACGATCTCGAACGTTTCGGCCCGCTTTTGGAAAACCACCCGATCTTTCCGGAACGCGCCAACATCACGCTCGCCCATATCGTCGATCGCGACCACATCACGATCCGCACCTGGGAACGCGGCGCCGGCCTCACCAGAGCGTGCGGCTCGGCGGCCTGCGCGACGGCGGTCGCGGCGGCGCGGCTCAAGCGTGCCAATCGCAGCGTCGAGATCACACTGCCCGGCGGCAAGCTCGGCATCGAATGGCGCGAGCGCGACGATCACGTGCTGATGACCGGCACCGCCGATTTCGAATATGAGGGCCGCTTCGATCCGGCGCTGTTCGCCAGCGTTGCTTGATCGGGCGTGAGATCGGTTATGGGCGTCGATGTCGTCACCTTTGGCTGCCGCCTCAACGCATTTGAGTCCGAGGTGATTCGCCGCGAGGCGGAGCAGGCGGGCCTTACCGACACCATCGTCATCAACAGTTGCGCCGTCACCAACGAGGCGGTGGCGCAGGCGCGGCAGTCGATCCGCAAGCTGAAACGCGAACGCCCGCATGCGCGCATCGTCGTCACCGGCTGTGCGGCGCAGACGCAAAGCCGGATGTTCGCCGAGATGGCCGAGGTCGACCGCGTCGTCGGCAATGACGAGAAGATGCGTGGCGACGCCTGGCGGGCCACGCGCGCTGCGTTCGAGGCGCCGTTCGGCATCGATGCGAGCGAGAAGGTCGCGGTCGCCGACATCATGGCGGTGACCGAGATGGCGCCGCATCTGCTCGACGGCTTCGAGCGCGGCCTGCCGCGCGTATTCGTTCAGGTGCAGAATGGCTGCGATCATCGCTGCACCTTCTGCATCATCCCCTACGGCCGCGGCAATTCGCGCTCGGTGCCGATGGGCGCGGTGGTCGATCAGGTCCGTGCGCTGGTCGAGCGCGGCCATGCCGAGATCGTGCTGACCGGCGTCGATCTCACGAGCTATGGCGCCGACCTGCCGGGCGCGCCGAAACTCGGCCAGTTGACCCGGCAGATCCTGCGCCACGTGCCCGAGCTGAAGCGGCTGCGCATCTCGTCGATCGATTCGATCGAAGCGGATCGCGACCTGCTCGATGTCATCGCCGACGATGCGCGACTGATGCCGCATCTGCATCTGTCGTTGCAGTCCGGCGACGACATGATCCTGAAGCGGATGAAGCGCCGGCATTCGCGGAAGGACGCGATCGATTTTTGCGCGCAGGTCCGCCGGCTGCGGCCGGACATCGCTCTCGGCGCCGACATCATCGCGGGCTTCCCGACCGAATCCGAAGAGATGTTTGCGCGCTCGCTCGATCTGGTCGCGGAATGCGATCTCACCTTCCTGCACGTGTTTCCCTATTCGCAGCGCCCGGGAACGCCCGCCGCGCGAATGCCGCAAGTTGCCGGCGGGGCTATCAAGGAGCGCGCCAGGCGGCTGCGCGCGGCCGGCGAAGCCGCGCTGCTGCGCCGGCTTGATGCGGAAGTCGGCGCGACACGCGAGGTGCTGATCGAGAGCGAGCGGCAAGGCCGCACCGAGCATTTCCTGCCGGTCGCGATCGAGAGAGATGCGCCGGGCATGGTGCGCGCGATGACTATCCGCGGCCATGACGGTGCGCGGCTCATTGCATCGGGCCGCTGAGAAAGTTCGCTCCCATTGTTCCCGGCGCAGGCCGGGGCCCCTTACCGCAGATCTCAATTGCTGCGCGACGCTGGGGCCGCGATCTCGCACGGTCACCGAATGCGGTGGTTGATGGGTCCAGGCTTTCGCCAGGACGACGAATGTGGGGAGCCGCGCATGGCGCCTCCGGAGCAGCGGATCACCTGCATTTCGCATGTGATGATACTGAACGAGCTATTTGACAGGTTGAATCTCTACATGCGCATCGTGCATGACGCACTCAGTGCGTGCGCCCGCCCAGCCTTGCCGGCTGCGACGCGCGAACCTGCCAGAACCGCAGCAGGCGATCGGCGTTTTCGCGGGTCAATTTCGTGAACTGGCTCTTCGCATGAGCGAGTTCGACCGGTCCCATGGAGCCGGTGGTATAGCGACATTCCATCACCGCGGCGGCGGTATCCCAACTCAGGCCTGCCGCCCGGCACGGCACCAGCAGGCCTTCACTGCGCAGGCTTTGCATCAGGGAGCGGATCACCTCGATGTTCGACTGCGCAAGATACGCCAGCGCAACGATGGTCTCTTCATATTTTCGCTGCCTGGCGAAACCGAGCAGTGAGGCTTCGTTGAGCTCGCCGTCGTCCTTCAGCTTCGCGACGTGGTGCTTGGCCGCGGTGAAGTCGCGGACTTGCGACATGTCGCGCTCGACGCCGGCGGCGACCGCTGCGATCGCATGCCGGATCTCTTCGAACAGATAGGGCGGGGCGCGTTCCAGCAGACGGCCGCGAACCTCTTCCGTCGCGCGGCGCAGGAGTTGAAGGCGGAGCTCCGACGGCAGGTCCGCGCGAATGCCGGTCTCGACCGCAAGCACCGGATCGTGCTCGGCCTGCGCGAGGATGACGGCAAATCCGCCCGGCGATACTTTGGCGCCGGGATTGGTGACCAGGCGGTGGCTCACGCTCGCAAAGCGACGCGCCAGAAGCGCGTCAGTGACGACCTCCTTCAGCCACCAGCGGCCGGCGACGGCGAGCAGATGCTGCTCGCTCTTGGTCCGTGCGATCTCGACCAAATCGTCCGCGCTGAGCCGCGACGATTCCTGCAGGATCGGCCGCGCGATCCTGATCTCGTCATTGCTGGCGAGACGGCGAATGATCGCGGGCGGTGCCTGGGCGACCGGTGCGAGCTGCTCGCTGATGTCGGTGAGCGCCATCCGGGCGCTGATGTCGGCGAGCGCGCGCAACTCGATGGTCTTCACCAGACGCTCGAGCACGTTGTCGAACAGCTCGATCTGTTCGCTGTTGAACTTGCCGGCGGATGCGAGGAAAAGGCCGGTGACGCGCCTTGCCGTGGCCAGGCATTTATCGGCGGAGCCGGCGCGTATCGCAGCCTCGACCTCGTCGACAATTGCTTGTCCATCATTCAGCATTGCTCGTCCTGAGCCGTCGCGGCGCGCTTTTCTAAGCCGCCTTCAGGACTAGCGGATGGGCCTGAATGTTCCGTAAAGGATAATTCTCCGTAAAATCACGGAGGCTACTGCCCGTTCCAGCCGCAGGCCTTGAGCCGCTCCCGCATGTGTTCGGGTACCGGCGCGACCACATGCACCGGGTCCTTGTTCCTGGAGATCGGGATGCCGATCTCGCGGGAATGCAGATGCAGGATCGGCTCACCGAAGCGCGGACCGTTGCCATAGATATTGTCGCCGACGATCGGCCAGCCCATCGCCGCCGAATGCACCCGCAACTGATGGGTGCGGCCGGTGACCGGCTCCATCGCGAGCCAGGTGAGGCCGTCGCCACGCCCCAGCACCTTCCAGTTGGTGATCGCCTTCTGGCCATTCGGGTCCGGCTTCTGCCACCAGCCGCGCTCGGCGTTGAGCCGGCCGAGCGGCATGTCGATGGTGCCTTCATCCTCGGCAGGGCCGCCCTCGACCACGGTCCAATAGGTCTTCGAGATCTTGCTGTGCTTGAACAACAGCCCGAGCGAGGCGGTTGCCTTGCGGTGACGTCCCAGGACGAGGCAGCCCGAGGTGTCCTTGTCCAGCCGATGCGCCAGCACCGGCGGCCGCGGCAGGCCGAACCGCAGCGCGTTCGAACGAGGCCTCCAGATTGGGGCCGCCCTTGGGACCGCGATGCACCGGCAGGCCGGCCGGCTTGTCGATCACCAGCATCAGCCCGTCGCGGTGGAGCACCCGGCCCAGGATCTCTTCCGCGGTCAATTGGGGAACATCGATCAATTCGTCGAGACTTTCGTTTATGGGCCGAAACGGCTAACACGTCCGCGCCATGAACGATACCACTGCGGGAACTCCAAAACAGAGCTGGTGGCAGCGGCTGAAGGGCGGCCTGAAGCGGACCTCGAGTTCGATCGGGACCGCGGTCGCCGACCTCGTCACCAAGCGCAAACTCGATGCGGCCATGCTCGATGACATCGAGGATGTGCTGCTGCGCGCCGATCTCGGTACCGATGTCGCGGTCCGCATTGCGGAGGCTGTCGGCAAGGGGCGCTACGACAAGGCGATCTCGGCCGACGAGGTCAAGGACGTCGTTGCGACCGAGGTCGAGAAGGTGCTGGCGCCGGTGGCGAAGCCGCTCGAGATCGATGCCGGCAAGCAGCCGTTCGTCATCCTGGTGGTCGGCGTCAACGGCTCCGGCAAGACCACGACGATCGGCAAGCTGGCGGCGAAATTCTCCGCCGAGGGCCGCAAGGTCATGCTGGCCGCCGGCGACACTTTCCGCGCCGCGGCGATCGAGCAGCTCAAGGTCTGGGGCGAGCGCACCAAGTCGCCGGTCATCGCCGGTGCCCAGGGCTCGGATTCGGCGAGCCTTGCCTTCAGCGCGCTGACCGCGGCCAAGGAGCAGCAGCGCGACGTGCTGCTGATCGACACCGCCGGACGCCTGCAGAACAAGTCCGAGCTGATGAACGAATTGGAAAAGGTCGTGCGCGTCATCAGGAAGGTCGATGCGTCAGCGCCGCACGCGGTGCTGCTCGTGCTCGACGCCACGGTGGGACAAAATGCGTTGTCGCAAGTCGAGGCGTTTCATCGTACGGCAGGCGTCACGGGGCTCGTGATGACCAAGCTTGACGGCACGGCGCGCGGCGGCATCCTTGTCGCGCTGTCGGAGAAGCACAAGCTGCCGGTGCATTTCATCGGCGTCGGCGAAGGCGTCGAGGACCTCGCGCCCTTCGCGGCGAAGGATTTTGCCAAGGCAATTGCCGGAATCGAGGCATGACCCCGACCCGAAGGGCCGCGTTAGCGCAAAGTGGACACCGGTTTTCGGATCGGGTCATGCCTCAAATCAAAGTAGAGAGTTGATGGACAAGACCCAGCCGCATCCGCTGTTCAAGCTGGCGACCGAACTCGGGCCGCTGCTCGTGTTCTTTATCGCCAACGCCAAGTACCATCTGTTCGTCGCGACCGGCGCGTTCATGGTGGCGATCGTGGCCGCGATGATCGCATCCTATGTGGTGACCAGGCACGTGCCGATCATGGCGCTGGTGACCGGCGCGATCGTCTTGGTGTTCGGCACGCTGACGCTGGTGCTGCACGACGAGACCTTCATCAAGGTCAAGCCGACCATCATTTACGGGCTGTTCGCGGCCGTGCTCGGCGGCGGGCTCCTGTTCGGCCGGTCCTTCATCGCCATCATGTTCGATCAGGTGTTCAACCTGACGCCGCAGGGCTGGCGCATCCTCACCATGCGCTGGGCGCTGTTCTTCGCCGGCATGGCGGTGCTCAACGAGCTCGTCTGGCGCACGCAGACCACGGATTTCTGGGTGAACTTCAAGGTGTTCGGCGTGACGCCGCTGACCATGATCTTCGCCATAGCCCAGATGCCGCTGACCAAGCGCTATCACCTCGAGCCGGTTTCGCTGGAGGCGAGCGAGGCCGACGCGGGCGACGTGCGGAAGGGGTGATCAGCACTCTGCTCCCTCGCCCCGCTCTCTTGTCCGCCGAAGCCCGCCTTCGGGCGAAGGCGGATGCGGGGAGAGGGTTGGGGTGAGGGGTCTCTCCACGGATAGGCTCGGAGTTTGTTACAAACACCGTCCAAAGTCCCTCACCCGAAATTCCTGCTTCGCGCGAATTTCGACCTCTCCCCGTAAAGGACGGGGAGAGGGAGGGCCAATACGCCGCTGTCGCTAGCTGCCCGCCGCGAGCGCCTTCTCAATCTCGGCCTTGAGCACGCGGTTGACGTTGTCCGGAGTCACCGGGCCGACCAGCTTGTAGACGATGGTGCCCTCGCGCCCGACCAGGAAGGTCTCGGGCACGCCATAGACGCCCCATTCGATCGAGGCGCGGCCGTTGCCGTCGACGCCGACGATGCCGAACGGATTGCCGTAGCGGCCGAGGAAGCGCCGGGCATTCTCGGGCGAGTCCTTGTAGTTGATGCCGATGATCTGGAAGCGCTTGTCCTTGCCGAGCTCGGTCAGCAGCGGCGCCTCGTCGTGACAAGGCACGCACCACGACGCCCAGACGTTGACGACCGAGACCTTGCCCTTGAAGGCGGCGGGATCGAGACCGGGGACCGGCGCACCGTCCCGCACCAGGCCGTCGAGCGCGGGCAGGGCGGTCTGCGGCGCCGGCCGGCCGATCAGCGCCGACGGGATTTTCGAGGGATCGCCGCCATAGAGCCGCAGCAGGAACAGCCCGGCGAGGCCGAGGAAGATCAGCAGCGGCAGCACCACCAGCAGGCGGCGTGCTTGCGGCGGGCTGTTGGTCGCCTGATCGCTCATCCTATATCCGCCGCACTGCGGCCGGAGCGGCGCGTCACGCCGCTGGCCTCGATCTCCCTGAGACGCGCCTGTTGCCGGCGATAGTCGGCGATGATCCAGATGATCAACAGCAGTACGACCGCCGCGACCAGCGCGTAGGACGTCACGATGAAGGAGGCGTAGGGACCAAGCGCCATCGTATCACGCCGCTCCAATTTCGTTTGACGCGGTTGCTTGCGAACCGCCGCCCACCTCGCTCGTGAACGAGACGCGGCTCGCCTGCATCATCTGCAGGCTGCGCACGCGCCGGCGCAGGATCTCGTTGCGCATCGCCGCCAGGTGCAAGGTGATGAACAGCAGCGAGAACGCGATCGCCATCACCAGCAGCGGCCACAGGAACGCCTTGTCGAGCGTCGGCCCGCCGGCGCGAAACACCGAGGCCGGCTGATGCAGCGTGTTCCACCAGTCGACCGAGAACTTGATGATCGGGATGTTGATCGCGCCCACCAGCGTGAGCACCGCCGCCGCCCGCGCCGCACGCGACGGGTCCTCTACCGCGCGCCACAGCGCCATCAGGCCGAGATACATCAGGAACAGGATCAAGACCGAGGTCAGGCGCGCATCCCACTCCCAATAGGTGCCCCACATCGGCCGGCCCCACAGCGAGCCGGTGACGAGCGCAAGGAAGGTGAAGGCGGCGCCGATCGGCGCGGCGGCTTTCGCGGCGACGTCGGCGAGCGGATGCCGCCAAACGAGGGTGCCGAGCGCGGCCACGCTCATGACGCCCCAGACGAACATCGACAGCCACGCATTCGGCACGTGGATGAACATGATCTTCACCGTGGCGCCCTGCTGGTAGTCGTCGGGCGCCGTCGCCGACTGGTAGAGCCCGATCGCGAGCAGGATCGCGGTCACGCCCGCGAGCCACGGCAGGATGCGTGCGGTCAGCGCCAGAAACTTGGTCGGATTGGCGAGGTCGGTCAGCGTCATGGCACCCTGATAATCGTCCGATGTGTCGCAGGCAATCGGCCGATCTCCTCCCGGCGAGATTTGATCGGGCTCATTTCAGTCCAGCCCGTGCCGCAGGCTCGCGGCGGCGGCAAAGGGGCCGATCACGAGGCTGGCAAGTGACAGCGCGCAGAGGATCGAGAACGGTGTTCCAAACGGCAAAGGCCCCGATATCGCCGCCTGCGAGGCCGCAACCCCGAAGATCAGCACCGGGATCGACAGCGGCAGCACCAGCACCGCCAGCAATAGCCCGCCGCGATGCAGCGTCACCGCCAGGGCCGCGCCGATCATGCCGGTGAAGGTCAGCGCCGGTGTTCCCGCCAGCAGCGTCGCCGCGACCGCGAGCGTCGCGGTGCCGTCGAGATTGAGCAGCAGGCCGAGCACCGGGGTTGCGATGATCAGCGGCAGGCCGGCGGCGATCCAGTGCGCCAGTGCCTTGGCGGCGCAGGCGAGTTCCAGCGGCGTCCGGCTCATCACGATGAGGTCGAGCGAGCCGTCCTCGTGGTCGGCCGTGAACAGGCGGTCGAGCGTGAGCAGGCTCGCCAGCAACGCGCCGAGCCAGAGGATGGCGGGCCCGAGCCGCGACAGCAGCGCGAGATCCGGTCCGACCGCGAACGGCATCAGCACCGTGACGGTGAGGAAGAACAGCACGCCGATCAGCGCACCGCCGCCGACGCGCAGCGCGATGCGGATGTCGCGGCGGATCAAGGCGCCAAGCGCGCTCATGCCGCGCCTCCCATCCGCAGATCGCGCGCATCGATGCCGAGCGGCAGATGCGTCGCCGCGACGATCAGGCCGCCCCGTGCGAGATGGTCGCGCATCAGGTCGATGAACAGCGCCTGTCCGGCCGCGTCGAGCGCCGATGTCGGCTCGTCCAGCAGCCACACCGGTCGCCGCACCGAGAGCAGGCGCGCGATCGACAGGCGGCGGCGCTGCCCGGCGGAGAGGTAGGCCGCCGGCAGATGCGCGGCGTGGTCGAGCGCCACGGCGGCAAGGCAGCGGCCGGCGTCCTCGGTCTCGCCGCCGAGGAATTCCCGCCAGAAGGACAGATTTTCCGCAACGCTCAGCGCCGGCTTCAGGGCGTCGCGGTGGCCGAGATAGTGGGCCTGCTCGGACAGGCTGAGCTCGGCGTCGCCGCCTTCGAGCGCGACCACACCCTCGGCGGGAACCAATAGCCCGGCGAGGACGCGCAGCAGCGAGGTCTTGCCGGCACCGTTGGGGCCGGTGATGGCGAGCGCCTGGCCTGACGTGGCCGACAGATCGAGGCCGGAAAACACCTCGCGCCCGCCGCGCACGCATTTCAGATTTCGTCCCGAGAGCCGCATGGTTCGTCTTGTCACAGCCCTCTGAAATCTTTCGCTACCGCGTGAGAATTTTTGGGTCGCGCAACGCTGTCGCACGCTTGTCGGTGTGGCGGTGCTTCTAGAAAGGTTCTATAAGCCCGGAACTTGATGCAGCACACACAATCGGCGGCCGCAACCCACCCCAGGCCATCCCTTGGCCAGTGCCGATCGCCGGTGTTTAGTTACCCTTGCCGGGTATAACTGAGAATTGGGATTCCTCGCATGACCTCGCTCGACAGCTTCAAATGCCGCAAGACCCTGAAGGTCGGCGGCAAGTCCTACGTCTATTACAGCCTGCCCCAGGCAGAGAAGAACGGACTGAAGGGGATTTCGAAGCTGCCGTATTCGATGAAGGTTCTGCTGGAGAACCTGCTGCGCAACGAGGACGGCCGCACCGTCAAGAAGGAAGACATCGTTGCGGTGTCGAAGTGGCTGAAGAAGCGCCAGCTCGAGCACGAAATCGCGTTCCGCCCGGCGCGCGTCCTGATGCAGGATTTCACCGGCGTCCCGGCCGTGGTCGACCTCGCGGCGATGCGCAACGCGATGCAGAACCTCGGCGGCGATGCCGAGAAGATCAACCCGCTGGTGCCGGTCGATCTCGTCATCGACCACTCGGTGATCGTCAACTTCTTCGGTGACAACAAGGCGTTCGCGAAGAACGTCACCGAGGAATACAAGCAGAACCAGGAGCGCTACGAGTTCCTGAAGTGGGGCCAGAAGGCGTTCTCGAACTTCTCGGTGGTGCCGCCCGGCACCGGCATCTGCCATCAGGTCAATCTCGAATATCTCGCGCAGACGGTGTGGACCAAGAAGGAGAAGATGACGGTCGGCCGGAAGACCGGCACCTTCGAGGTCGCCTATCCCGACTCGCTGGTCGGCACCGACTCGCACACCACGATGGTCAACGGCCTCGCCGTGCTCGGCTGGGGCGTCGGCGGCATCGAGGCGGAGGCCTGCATGCTCGGCCAGCCGCTGTCGATGCTGCTGCCAGAAGTGGTCGGCTTCAAGCTCAAGGGCCAGCTCAAGGAAGGCGTGACCGCCACCGACCTCGTGCTGACCGTCACCCAGATGCTGCGCAAGCTCGGCGTGGTCGGCAAGTTCGTCGAGTTCTTCGGCCCGGGCCTCGACTATCTCTCGGTCGCGGACAAGGCGACCATCGGCAACATGGCGCCCGAATATGGCGCGACCTGCGGCTTCTTCCCGGTCGACGCCGCGACCATCGATTACCTGAAGACCTCGGGCCGCAAGGCCGATCGCGTCAAGCTGGTGCAGTCCTACGCCAAGGCGCAGGGCCTGTTCCGTACCGCCAAGTCGACTGACCCGGTGTTCACCACCACGCTGACGCTCGACCTCGGCGACGTCGTACCGTCGATGGCCGGACCGAAGCGGCCCGAAGGCCGCATCGCGCTGCCGGCGGTGTCGACCGGTTTCGCGACCGCGCTGGTCGGCGAATACAAGAAGCCCGAGGGCGAGCAGAAGCGTTATGCGGTCGAGGGCCGTGACTTCGATCTCGGCCATGGCGACGTCGTGATCGCGGCGATCACCTCCTGCACCAACACCTCGAATCCGAGCGTGCTGATCGGTGCCGGCCTGCTGGCGCGCAAGGCGGCCGCCAAGGGCCTCAAGGCCAAGCCGTGGGTGAAGACCTCGCTCGCGCCGGGCAGCCAGGTGGTGGCGGAGTATCTCGCCAATTCTGGCCTGCAGGCCGATCTCGACAAGGTCGGCTTCAACCTCGTCGGCTTCGGCTGCACGACCTGCATCGGCAATTCCGGCCCGCTGCCGGAAGACATCTCGAAGTCAATCAACGAAAACGGCATCGTCGCCGCCGCCGTGCTGTCGGGTAACCGCAACTTCGAAGGCCGCGTCTCGCCCGACGTGCAGGCGAACTACCTCGCCTCGCCGCCGCTCGTCGTCGCGCATGCGCTCGCCGGCACCGTGACCAAGGATCTCGCGGTTGAGCCGCTCGGCATCGGCAAGGACGGCAAGCCGGTGTTCCTCAAGGACATCTGGCCGACCGCCAAGGAGATCAACGCCTTCATGAAGAAGTACGTCACCGCGACGATCTTCAAGAAGAAGTACGCCGACGTGTTCAAGGGCGATACCAACTGGCGCAAGATCAAGACCACGGAAAGCGAGACCTATCGCTGGAACATGAGCTCGACCTATGTGCAGAACCCGCCCTATTTCGAAGGCATGAAGAAGCAGCCCGATCCGGTCACGGACGTAGTCGACGCGCGGATCCTCGCGATGTTCGGCGACAAGATCACCACCGACCACATCTCGCCGGCCGGTTCGATCAAGCTGACCTCGCCCGCCGGCAAGTTCCTCAGCGAGCACCAGGTGCGCCCCGCCGACTTCAACCAGTACGGCACGCGGCGCGGCAACCATGAAGTGATGATGCGCGGCACCTTCGCTAACATCCGCATCAAGAACTTCATGCTGAAGGGCGCGGACGGCAATATTCCGGAAGGCGGTTTGACCAGGCACTGGCCCGACGGCGAGCAGATGTCGATCTACGACGCCGCGATGAAGTACCAGCAGGAGAGCGTGCCGCTGGTGGTGTTCGCCGGCGCCGAATACGGCAACGGCTCGTCGCGCGACTGGGCCGCGAAGGGCACGCGCCTGCTCGGCGTGCGCGCGGTGATCTGCCAGAGCTTCGAGCGCATCCATCGCTCCAACCTGGTCGGCATGGGCGTGCTTCCGCTCACCTTCCAGGACGGCACCTCGTGGTCCTCGCTCGGCCTCAAGGGCGACGAGAAGGTCACGATCCGCGGGCTGCAGGGCGATCTGAAGCCGCGCCAGACGCTGACGGCCGAGATCGTCTCCGCTGACGGCGGCAAAAAGGATGTCCCGCTGCTCTGCCGCATCGATACGCTGGACGAGCTCGACTACTATCGCAACGGCGGCATCCTGCATTATGTGCTGCGCAAACTCGCGGCCTAAGGCCCCTTTGTTTGAGCATGGTCTGTCCGGAAAACCGCTTCACACTTTTCCGGACCATGCTCCAACGCGGATTTGTGATCGGTGCCTCACTGCTTAGTGAGTAGCGGCTAAAAAGAAGGCGGCCTATGAAAAGGCCGCTTTCTCGCGTTTTGGGGCACGCAAGTTCAGGGACAGACTTCATGCTCCGTACAATTACGGATGGAAATCATCACGACTGGTTCGCAGTATGACAGCGATGATGGCCTATAACTGTATCTCGCGATGGTCCAGCGCCCTTGGTATCTGCGCAATCGTCGCGATCATCCGCCCCGCCCACGCCGATCCGCGTGCCGTCGTCGAACTCTTCACCTCGCAGGGATGCTCGTCCTGTCCGCCCGCGGACAAGATCATCGGTGACCTCGCGAAGGACCCCAACGTCATCGCGCTGAGCATGCCGATCGACTATTGGGACTATCTCGGCTGGAAGGACACGCTGGCCGATTCCCGTTTCAGCGCGCGCCAGAAGGCCTATTCGCATGTTCGCGGCGACCGCGACGTCTACACGCCGCAAGCCGTGATCAATGGCTCCGCGCATGTGATCGGCAGCGATCGCGCCAGTATCGAGGACGCCATCAAGGACACCGAAAGGAGCGGCAGCGTGATGTCGGTGCCCGTGACGATGACGCTGAGCGGCAAGCAGATCAACGTGTCGGTCGCCGCATCGAAGTCGCCGGCCGTGTCGCGCGGCGAGGTCTGGATCTGCTCGATCTCGAAGTCGGTGCCGATCTCGATCGCGCGCGGCGAGAACCGCGGCCGCGAGATCACCTACCACAACGTCGTGCGCAATCTCCTCAAGGTCGGTGACTGGAACGGTTCGTCCGGGAGCTGGACCGTGCCGCTGGAGAACATCACGCGTGACGGTGTCGATGCTGCGGCGGTGTACGTCCAGGACGGCAACCGCGACAAGCCGGGCCCGATGCTCGGCGCTGCCTTCACCTCACTTCACTAGCGCCTCGCTGCGGTAAGGCGCGATGCGCTGGCTTCCGCCGGTCGCACGCATGTTTTCGTGCAGCCGCATGGCGACAAACCTGCATTCAGTGATCTGCCGAAAGGAAGGCGCCGGTGCTTGGCGCGCGCGTCTTGCTTGCGCAGGTCCCAAAACAAAAAGGACCAACTTTCGTTGGCCCAGTGTTGGGATTTGACTCCCCTGCGAACAGGCCCGATCCCGACGGCCCCGGGGGGCTGGGGGCTGAGGAATCCGGAACCGAAAGGACCGGGCCAACGCAGGATTTCCTTTTCGCAGGGCAGCGGGGCGGGCGATGGGCGGAAGTGGGGCAGCAATATGATTCCGCTAACGTTCCCGTGACTCTGCGGTTTTTCGGACAATCCGCCGCGCGCGGCGGTGGTTAAGGCCCGGTTGCATTGCGATTGGCCCCTTGCGGGCCCGCGCGCTTAGCGCGATCATGTCACTCTCGTGACGATCCCGAAGAGGGGCCTTCGGAACCCGATCGCCACCGAGGTGACAGGAGGCGCTCGATGAGTTTGATCTCGGAGGACACTGATCCGAGCGGGAGTCGTGCCGCGGCGCGCACCGCCGCCGCGACCCCTCAGCCCAATCGCGTGACTTTCAATCGACTTGAACTCAACCGCATTCTCAATCTCTACGGCCGCATGGTCGCCGACGGCGAGTGGCGCGATTATGCGATCGACTTCCTGAAGGACCGTGCCGTGTTCTCGGTGTTCCGGCGCGCGTCGGAAGTGCCGATCTACCGGATCGAGAAGGACCCCCGGCTTGCGCGCAAGCAGGG
The DNA here is from genome assembly GCF_051547665.1 of Bradyrhizobium sp. BR 1433. Classification (NCBI taxonomy): domain Bacteria; kingdom Pseudomonadati; phylum Pseudomonadota; class Alphaproteobacteria; order Hyphomicrobiales; family Nitrobacteraceae; genus Bradyrhizobium; species Bradyrhizobium sp. BR 1433. The sequence continues at coordinate 4,823,053 of NZ_JBPUGG010000001.1, read as the reverse complement.
CATGTACAGCGTGATTTCCGCGACCGGCCTGATCCTGCGCCGCGGCCACGAACTCGAACGCGTGCTGCTCGTCATCGACCGCAAGCTGTCGCTGGTCTAAGCGCGCCAGGTCAGTCTGCTTGTAGCCCGGATGGAGCCAACGGGGCGCGCGAACGCGCTCGATGGCAGGCTCCGCTCAATCCGGGGCCGTTGAGGCCGCGGATCAGCCTGTCCCGGATTTCGCTTGCGCTTCATCCGGGCTACATCACATCTCGCCTCGCCCAAAAGAAAAGCCCCGGCGGAATGGCCGGGGCTTGGATTTGATCGGCTCGCTCGAGGCGCTTAGTCGCGCTGGCCGAGCAGCTGCAGGAGCAGCGTGAACAGGTTGATGAAGTTCAGGTAGAGCGACAGCGCACCAGTGATTGCCGCACGCTCTGCCATCACGCCACCCTGCGAGGCGTAGCCGTAGATGTAGTCGTTCTTCAGCCGCTGGGTGTCCCAGGCGGTGAGGCCCGCGAACACCAGCACGCCGACCACCGACACGATGAACTGCAGCGCCGAGCTCGCCAGGAACAGGTTGACCAGGCTCGCGATGATGATGCCGATCAGACCCATGAACAGGAACGAGCCCATGCCGCTCATGTCACGCTTGGTGGTGTAGCCGTAGAGGCTCAGCGCACCGAACGTTGCCGCGGTGATGAAGAACACGCGCACGATCGAGGTGTGCGTGTACACCAGGAAGATCGACGACAGCGACAGACCCATCAGCGCCGAGAACACCCAGAACAGGAGTTGGGCGGTCGCGGGCTGCAGGCGGTTGATGCCGGCCGAGATGACGAACACCATCGCCAGAGGGGCGAGGATGAACAGCCACTTCAGCGGGCTCACGAACATCGCGTAGCCGAACTGCGTCAGATAGGCGTTGCCGAACTTGGCGACGGCGGCCGACTGGTCGGTCGTCACCGCACCCATGTAGACGCCGAGCGCGGCGAGGCCGGTGATGGCCAGGCCGATGCTCATGTAGTTGTAGATGCGCAGCATGTAGGCGCGCAGACCGGCGTCGACGGCCGCAGCGTCAATGCGCCCGGCGGCCCGGCCGAAAGGAGAAGCGTAGTTGCGGTCTAGGTCCGACATGGTCGAATTCCCGTGGTTGGTCCCGGTGGAGCGCAAGGGATTTGCGGCGCCGGTCGTAAATCTATCTCAGATGGCTCGGTTTGCGGAACATTAATTCCGTGTCATTCAAACCGACTATCCGACCCGATTGGTATGTGGGAAATTAACACATCCGACGCAAGCTTCCACGCGCGGCCGAATGTCGCTCTGCCCTAGCATCATAGGCAAAAACGGCGCTCGCGCCGCTACATTTTGTCACAAATTCCGCAACACTGAGGCCGGCTTCTGGTTTAGCGCGAGCAGCGTCCCGGCGAGCCCCAGTCCGACCGTGACGACCAGCGCGGCGACCACGACCAGCGCGGCGCTGCCGGCCTGCCAGATAAAACTCAGCGTCATCAGCCTAGTCACGATCAGCCAGGCCGCGATCGAGCCGGCGATCACCCCGAACACCGCGGTTGCAAAACCGATCATCAGATACTCCAGCGCGTAGGCGCCGAGCAGTCGCACCCGCGTGGCGCCGAGCGTCTTGAGAATCACGGCGTCATAGACGCGGTGGCGGTGTCCGGCGGCGAGCGCGCCGCCGAGCACCAGGATCGCGGAGATCAGCGTCACGGCGCTGGCGCCGCGGATCGCCAGCACCAGATTGCTGACCACGCTGCCGACCGTCTCCAGCGCCTCGCGGACCCGCACGCTGGTCACCATCGGGAACGCGTCGGCGACCTGCTTGATGATGCGCGCGTCGTCGGCGGAATCGGCGTGTGGTTCCGTCAGGGTCGCGACATGGCTGTGCGGCGCACCCCTGAAGGCATTCGGCGAGAACACCAGCACGAAATTGATGCCGAGGCCCTGCCAGTCGATGTTGCGCAGGTTGGCGATTTTCGCCGGCACGTCGCGTCCGAGCACGTTGACGACGATCTCGTCGCCGATCTTCAACGACAGGCCGTCGGCGATCTTCTTCTCCATCGAGACCAGCGGTGGCCCGCTGTAGTCCGGCCCCCACCATTCGCCCTCGACGATCTTCGAGCCCTTGGGAATTTCGCCGGTGTAGGTCAGGCCCCGGTCGCTCTGCAGCACCCACTCCGAATCGACCGATGGCTTGAGCTGGTCGGCCTTGACGCCGCGCGCGGCCACGATCCGTCCGCGCAGCATCGGTACATCCTCGACGGTCGAGCCGGCGGCGACCTTCGCCAGGAAGGCATTGAAGCGGTCGGCCTCGGTGGAGGGGATGTCGATGAAGAAGAACGACGGCGCCCGCTCCGGCAGGGCGGCCAGGAATTGCCGGCGCAGATTGCCGTCGATCTGGGTGATGGTGACGAGCACCGCCAGCCCGAGCCCCAGCGACAGCACCACCGACGGCGTCAGCGCACCCGGCCGGTGGATGTTGGCGATCGCCAGCCGCAGCATGGTCATGCGGCTGCGCGGCAGCCGCCGCGCCACCGCCATCAGGAGCTCGGCGATTCCGCGCAGCAGCAGGAACACCGCGATGGACGAGGCGACGAACACGGCGGCGACTCGCTTGTCATAGGCAAGCCCGATCGCGACGCCGATCAGGAGCGCGATCACCACGGCCATCAGCGCCAGATAGCTCCAGCGCGGGCGATGCCACTCGCTGGCGACGGTCTCGCGGAACAGCGCCGCGACCGGCACGTCATGGACGCGGCCGAGTGGCCACAGCCCGAAAGCCAGCGCGGTGAGCTGGCCGTAGAGGAAGGACAGCGCCAGCTCGTCGGGATGCAGCGCGGGCACCACCGGCAGCGGCAGCAGCTTGCCGAACAGGCCGACGATGACGAAGGGCAGCGCGGCGCCGAGCACGAGCCCGATCACCGAGCCGATCCCGGCCAGCACCACCACCTGCGTGCAGTAGATCGTGAAGACGTCGCGGCCGGTGGCGCCGAGCGCCTTGAACGAGGCGATGACGTCGCGGCGCCGGTCGATATGGCTCTTCACCGCGTTGGCGACGCCGACACCGCCGACCAAGAGCGCCGCGAGGCCGACCAGGGTCAGGAACTGGGTGAAGCGGTTGATGGTGCGCTCGAGCTGCGGCGAGGCATTGCTGCGGCTGCGGACCTCCCAGCCGGCCTCCGGCGCGGCGGCCCGCGCGCCGTCGATCAGCGCGGTGGTGGCGCGATCATCGTTGGCGCCGTCAGGCAGCTTCACGCGGTAGATCCAGCGCACCAGGCTGCCCGGTTGCAGCAGGTCGGTGGCGTGCAGGCTGGCTTCGCTGACCAGGAAGCGCGGCCCGAGGCCGACGCCGCCGGCGAGCTTGTCGGGCTCGGCCACCACCACGCTGCGGATCTGGTAAGTCGCACTGCCGATGGTGACGCGGTCGCCGAGCTTCAGGTCGAGCCGCGCCAGCAACGTCGAATCGGCGGCCGCGCCGTAGACGCCGTCGCGTTCGGCCAGCAGATCGGCGACCGGCATGTTGGGCTCGAGCGTCAGCTCGCCGAGCATCGGATATTTGCCGTCGACGGCCTTGAGCTCGACCAGCGCCAGCTTGCCGTCATTGCTGCGGGCCATCGCGCGCAGCGTGGCCGCGATCGAAACCTCGCCGCGCGTGCGCAGATAGGCGACCTCGTTGGGTTTGGCCTCGCGCGAGATCAGCGAGAATGCGACGTCGCCGCCGAGCAGCGTACGTCCCTCGCGGGACAGGCCGTCGCCAAGGCTCGCGGCGACCGAGCCGACGCCGGCAATCGCCATCACGCCGAGCGCGATGCAGGCGATGAACACGTAGAAGCCGCGCAGGCCGCCGCGCAATTCGCGCAGCGCATAACGGAAGGCAAGCGACGACGCGCGGCCCTGCACCGCGACTTCGGACGCGATGCTCATGTCGTGGATTGTCCGTCGATGCGGCCGGAGCGCAGCCGCACGACGCGGTCGCAGCGCTGCGCGAGCGCGAGATCGTGCGTCACCAGCACCAGCGTCATGCCGCGCTCGGCGTGCTTGGTGAACAGCAGGTCGACGATCTGCTTGCCTGTCGTCTCGTCGAGATTCCCGGTCGGCTCGTCGGCAACGAGGATCGCGGGATCGGGCGCGAGCGCGCGCGCGATCGCGACGCGCTGCTGCTCGCCGCCGGAGAGTTGCGTCGGATAATGATGCAGCCGCTCGCCGAGCCCGACCGATTGCAGCTCCTGCGCGGCGCGCGCAGCGGCATCGGGATTGCTGGCGAGCTCGAGCGGCACCGCCACGTTCTCCAGCGCCGTCATGGTCGGGATCAGATGGAATGACTGGAAGACGATGCCGACCTGGCGGCCGCGGAAGCGCGCCAGCGCATCTTCGTCGAGGGCATTGAACGAGGTGCCGTTGACGACCACTTCTCCACTGTCAGGACGTTCGAGCCCCGCCATTACCATCAGCAAGGTCGACTTGCCCGAGCCCGACGGGCCGATCAGGCCGATGGCCTCACCCGCTGCCACACGAAGGCTGATATCTTTGAGGATATGGACCCGTGCCGCGCCGGTGCCGAGCGAGAGATTGACGTTCCTGACGGCAATGGTGTCCGGCTCGACGTCGGTCAGTGAAGAGGATTCGATGAGACTGTCCATGGTTCGGTCATATGGCACTTCCGCGTCTGCGGTCGAGGGCCGGTTGAGAATCTTCGTGCACATACTCGTGTTGCTTATGGGCTTGATGACGGCGGCCAGCGCGCAGACGCCAAGGCTGGAGAATGGCCCGGCGAAGCAGATCAAGATGGTGGTTCTGGGCGATTCCCTGAGCGCCGGGTACGGCCTCCCGGGCCCGGCGGCATTCCCGATCCGGCTGCAAAAGGCGTTGGAAGCCAAGGGGATAAAGGTCGAGATGAGCAATGCCGGGGTGTCCGGCGACACCGCCTCGGGCGGCCGCGAGCGGCTCGACTGGTCGGTGCCTGATGGAACCGATGCCGTGATTGTCGAGCTTGGCGCCAACGATGCCTTGCGCGGCATCGATCCCGCCGTCACGCGTGCCGCGCTCTCCGACATCATCACAAAGTTGCAGGCGCGCAAGATCGCCGTGCTCTTGTGCGGCATGCTCGCGCCACCGAACTATGGCAGTGAGTATGCAGCGAAGTTCAACGCGATCTATCCGGATCTCTCGAAGACCCTTGGCGTGCCGCTCTATCCGTTCTTCCTCGATGGGGTTGCCGCCGACGCGAAGCTCAACCAGGCCGACGGCATGCATCCGACGGCAGCAGGTGTGGACATCGTTGTGAAAAATATCCTGCCCACAGTGGAGGCATTTCTCGGCGCAATATCAGGGCAACGCAGTTGAAGCGCAGGCAGTGAGCCGTGCCGTGTCCGTAGGTTTACGAGCTGTTAACGGGTCATGCTTCGCAGAGTCACATATCTCGGGTACAAATAGGCATCGGTGATTCGTCGCCGGGCCGTTACAGGGTGCGGGCTCCCAAAACCCGCGCCAAGCATCGAGGATTATTGCGATGCCGCGTCTGTTCACTGGACTGGAAATTCCGGCCGATATCGGCCAAACCCTCTCCAGCTTGCGTGGCGGCCTTCCCGGCGCACGCTGGATCGATCCCGAAAATTATCACGTCACTCTGCGCTTCATCGGCGATATCGATGGCATGTGGGCCAACGAGATCGCGACGATGTTGTTTCGGGTAAACCGCAAGCCGTTCGAGGTCAAATTGCAAGGCCTGTCGAGCTTCGGCGGACGCAAGCCGCGCGCGGTGGTTGCCGCCGTCGAGCCGAGCCGGCCGCTGATCGAACTGCAGGCCGAGCTCGAGCGGATGATGCAGCGGATGGGGCTCGATCCCGAGGGCAGGAAATTCACGCCACATGTCACGCTCGCTCGTCTGCATGACGCTTCGAGCCAGGACGTCGCGGATTATCTGTCCGTGCGCGGCTACTTCCCGAGCCGCAGCTTCCTGGCGGACCGCTTCGTGCTGTTCTCGTCGCGCGCGTCGACAGGCGGCGGCCCCTATGTGGTCGAGGATTCCTACGCGCTCTGCGCGTGAGGTGCCCTAAGATCGCGGCTTGAGGCACCCGACGCGGCTCATGCGGCCGGCTGTGGTATGCAAGGGCTCGTGCTTGCATACCTGCCTGCATAGCCACTGGCACAATTCACGGCTTGCAATTTGCCGCACACTAGGGCCGTAAGGTGGGCTCATGCTGTCCACCTCGCCCAGTTCCTTTCTCGAGCTCTACAAATCCCTGGTCGCCTCCGGCGCGATCGAGGCCGATCCCGCCCAGGCCCGCGCCGCCGAGGCATTCGGCGCGCTGGATGAGCGGCTCGCGAGCTACAAGCCGCAGCGCAAGCAAGGCCTGTTCGGGCGGCTGTTCGGCGGCGACAAGGACGACAAGCCGCCGCGCGGGCTCTACGTCCACGGCGAGGTCGGCCGCGGCAAGACCATGCTGATGGATCTGTTCTTCCAGCAGAGCCCGGTCGAGCACAAGCGCCGCGCGCACTTCCACGAATTCATGGCCGAGGCGCATGAGCGCATCTACGGCTACCGTCAGCAGATCGCGCGCGGCGAGATCGCGGACGGTGACGTGATCGCGCTCACCGCGCAGGCGATCTTCGACGAAGCCTGGCTGCTCTGCTTCGACGAATTTCACGTCACCGACATCGCCGATGCGATGATCCTCGGCCGGCTGTTCGCCAAGCTGTTCGAGCTCGGCACCGTCGTGGTCGCGACCTCGAACGTTGCGCCTGACGATCTCTACAAGGGCGGGCTCAATCGCGCGCTGTTCCTGCCGTTCATTGCGCAGATCTCCGACCACATGGACGTGCTGCGGCTCGATGCGCGCACCGACTTCCGGCTGGAGAAACTCGTCGGCGTCAAGATGTGGCTGGTGCCCGCGGATGACGCGGCCGATGCCGCGCTCAACGCGGCCTGGCGCAAGATGACCGGCAATGCGCCGTGCAAGGCGCGCCTCATTCCGATCAAGGGTCGCATCCTGAACGTGCCCTGCTCGGCGCACGGCGTCGCGCGCTTCAGCTTCATGGACATCTGCGAGAAGCCGCTGGCCGCGTCCGACTATCTCAGGCTCGCGCATGACTACCACACGATCCTGATCGACCACATTCCGGTGATGGACTACGCCGAGCGCAATGCCGCCAAGCGCTTCATCTCGCTGATCGACACGCTCTATGACAATGCCGTGAAGCTGATGGCCTCGGCCGAGGCCGATCCGGTGTCGCTGTACCTCGCGACCGACGGTGTCGAGGCGATGGAGTTCAAGCGCACATCCTCGCGCCTGATCGAAATGAGCTCGGAATCCTACCTGGCGCTGCCGCACGGCCGGAAGGACTCCTCCGCGAGCGGCGCGTCGACCGGCCTGGTCGAGACCTGAAATTCAGCCTCGAAATTCCGTCTCGAAATTCCGTCTTGCGCGCGGTCCGGTTCGGAGCAACTTTTCGTGTCTCCGCGGCGGATGTTGCTGGCATGCCTGATCGAATTCCAGGCAGGGCCCGCAATCGGGCAGGCCGCGACTTGAATGGATCATTCGAAAGGGATAACCACCCTTGCAACCGACTTCCCTCCCTCCGTACACAGTTCAAAGGACTGATTTCCCATGGCACGCGACAAGATTGCTCTGATTGGCTCCGGACAGATCGGCGGAACGCTGGCGCACCTCGTCGGCCTCAAGGAACTCGGAGACGTCGTGCTGTTCGATATTGCAGAGGGCGTGCCGCAGGGCAAAGCGCTCGACATCGCGCAGTCGTCGCCGGTCGACGGTTTCGATTCCAATCTGGTCGGCGCCAATTCCTATGAAGCGCTCGACGGCGCCAAGGTCTGCATCGTCACCGCCGGCGTGCCGCGCAAGCCCGGGATGAGCCGCGACGATCTCCTCTCCATCAACCTCAAGGTCATGGAGCAGGTCGGCGCCGGCATCAAGAAGTACGCGCCCGACGCCTTCGTCATCTGCATCACCAACCCGCTCGACGCCATGGTGTGGGCGCTGCAGAAGGCCTCGGGCCTGCCGCACAAGAAGGTGGTCGGCATGGCCGGCGTGCTCGACTCCGCGCGTTTCCGCTATTTCCTGGCCGACGAATTCCACGTCTCGGTCGAGGACGTCACCGCCTTCGTGCTCGGCGGCCACGGCGACACCATGGTGCCGCTGACCCGCTACTCGACTGTCGCCGGCATTCCGCTGCCCGACCTCGTCAAGATGGGCTGGACCTCGCAGGCGCGCATCGATGAGATCGTCGATCGCACCCGCAACGGCGGCGCCGAGATCGTCAACCTGCTCAAGACTGGCTCCGCCTTCTACGCGCCGGCTGCATCCGCGATCGCGATGGCCGAGAGCTACCTGAAGGACAAGAAGCGCGTGCTGCCCTGCGCCGCCTATCTCAACGGCGAGTACGGCGTGAAGGACATGTATGTCGGCGTGCCGGTCGTGGTCGGTGCCAAGGGTGTCGAGCGCATCGTCGAGATCGAGCTGGCGGGCAAGGACCGCGAGGCTTTCGACAAGTCGGTCGGTGCGGTGCAGGGCCTGGTCGACGCCTGCAAGAAGATCGCGCCCGATCTGCTCGGCAAGTAATCTCGATTGGCAATGACCCGATAGGCGGTTTCAATCGCCTGTCGGGTGCAAGGCGATGAAATTTCGGCGGATTTTTTAGTTGCGCGAGCTTTGGTATATGGTATGCCAGTCTCAAGGCTGACTTAAAAGGTCGCCGCACGAGGGTTTGGGAGCGTCTTTCCATGAATATCCATGAATACCAGGCCAAGGCTTTGCTGCATGAATTCGGCGTGCCGATCTCGCGCGGCGTGCCGGTGCTGAAGCCGGAAGAGGCCGACGCGGCGGCCAAGCAGCTGCCCGGCCCGATCTGGGTGGTGAAGAGCCAGATCCATGCCGGCGGCCGCGGCAAGGGCAAGTTCAAGGAAGCATCGGCCGGCGAGAAGGGCGGCGTCCGCATCGCCAAGTCGGCCGCCGAGGTCAGCGAATTCGCCAAGCAGATGCTCGGCGCGACGCTGGTCACGGTGCAGACCGGTCCGCACGGCAAGCAGGTCAATCGCCTCTACATCGAGGAAGGCTCCGACATCGACAAGGAGTTCTACCTCTCGATCCTGGTCAATCGCGAGACCTCCGAAATTTCCTTCGTGGTGTCGACCGAAGGCGGCGTGAATATCGAAGAGGTCGCGCATTCGACCCCGGAAAAGATCGTCTCGTTCTCGGTCGATCCCGCGACCGGCATCATGCCGCATCACGGCCGCACGGTTGCCAAGGCGCTGAAGCTGACCGGCGATCTCGCCAAGCAGGCCGAGAAGCTGACCGGCCAGCTCTATGCCGCCTTCGCCGCCAAGGACATGGCGATGCTCGAGATCAATCCGCTCGTCGTCACCAAGCAGGGCCAGCTGCGCGTGCTGGACGCCAAGGTATCGTTCGACAGCAACGCACTCTATCGTCATCCGGACGTGGTCGCGCTGCGCGACGAGACCGAGGAAGACGCCAAGGAGATCGAGGCGTCGAAATACGATCTCAACTACGTCGCGCTCGACGGCACCATCGGCTGCATGGTCAACGGCGCCGGGCTCGCCATGGCGACCATGGACATCATCAAGCTGTACGGCATGGAGCCGGCGAACTTCCTCGACGTCGGCGGCGGCGCCAGCGTGGAGAAGGTCGCGGCCGCGTTCAAGATCATCACTGCCGATCCGAACGTGAAGGGCATTCTGGTCAACATCTTCGGCGGCATCATGAAGTGCGACGTGATTGCCGAGGGCGTGGTCGCCGCGGTGAAGCAGGTCGGCCTCAAGGTGCCGCTGGTGGTGCGCCTCGAAGGCACCAATGTCGAGCAGGGCAAGAAGATCATCCGCGAGAGCGGCCTCAACGTCCTGCCCGCCGACAACCTCGATGACGCTGCACAGAAGATCGTGAAAGCCGTCAAGGGAGGCTAACGATGGCCGATCATCTCGACGCTCCGACACCGCTGGACGAACACCGCAAGCTCGCGGCGTTTGCGGGCGAGTGGAGCGGCGAAGAGATGGTCTATCCGTCGCGCTGGGCCGCGGGCGGTCCGGCCACCTCGCATGTCGTTGCGCGCATCGCGCTCAACGGCTTCTACCTGATCCAGGACAGCGTGCAGACCCGCGACGGCAAGGAGAGCTTCGCCACCCACGGCGTGTTCACCTACGACCGCGACGATCGGGCCTACAAATTGTTCTGGCACGACTCGCTCGGCTACTACCCGCCGTCACCGGCGTCCGGTGGCTGGGCGGGCAAGTCGCTGATCCTGGTGCGCGGCTCGCTGCGCGGCAATGCCCGTCACGTCTACGAGGTCGTCGACGACAACACCTACAACATGAAAATCCAGTTCTCGCCTGACGCGGAAGGGTGGGCCGACGTGCTCACCGGCGTGTACCGGCGTATTCACTGAGCATGATCCGGAAAAGTGGTCTCCGGTTTTCCGACAAGATCATGCTCAAACCATAGAGTCCCATCACCGATCGTCTCGCGAAAGCATCTCGAACCATGTCCATTCTGATCGACAAGAACACCAAGGTCATCTGCCAGGGCTTCACCGGCAAGAACGGCACGTTCCATTCGGAAGCGGCGATCGCTTACGGCACCAAGATGGTCGGCGGCGTGGCGCCGGGCAAAGGCGGCTCGACCCATCTCAACCTGCCGGTGTTCGACACCGTCGCCGAAGCGCGCGAGAAGACCGGCGCCGACGCCAGCGTGGTCTATGTCCCGCCGCCGGGCGCAGCCGACGCGATCTGCGAGGCGATCGATGCGGAAATCCCGCTGATCGTCTGCATCACCGAGGGCATCCCGGTGCTCGACATGGTGCGCGTGAAGCGCTCGCTGTCGGGCTCGAAGTCGCGGCTGATCGGGCCGAACTGCCCCGGCGTGATGACCGCCGGCGAATGCAAGATCGGCATCATGCCGGCCAACATCTTCAAGCCCGGCTCGGTCGGCATCGTCTCCCGCTCCGGCACCCTGACCTATGAGGCGGTGTTCCAGACCACCCAGGAGGGGCTCGGCCAGACCACCGCGGTCGGCATCGGCGGCGACCCGGTCAAGGGCACCGAGTTCATCGACATGCTGGAGATGTTCCTGGCCGACGAGAAGACCAAGTCGATCGTGATGATCGGCGAAATCGGCGGCTCCGCCGAGGAGGACGCCGCCCAGTTCCTCAAGGACGAGGCCAAGCGTGGCCGCAAGAAGCCGATGGTCGGCTTCATTGCCGGTGTCACCGCACCTCCCGGCCGCCGCATGGGCCATGCCGGCGCGATCATCTCGGGCGGCAAGGGCGACGCCGGTTCCAAGACCGCGGCGATGGAAGCCGCCGGCATCAGGGTGTCGCCGTCGCCGGCGCGCCTCGGGCACACGCTCGCGGAAATGCTGAAGTAACCGCCGTCCGGCGAGTTCCCTTCGAGGTTTGGCGTGATTTGGGGCGGGTTCTCCTTGGGGAACCCGCTCTTTTATTGCGTTTTGGTGCCGGAATGCCGATCAATAAAAAATGAAAATAAATTCATTTCTTAGTTCTTTTAGGCAGGAATATCTGTCCTAGATAGGGTAAAGGGTATCAATCCAGCCGGCGCACTTCCAGACCGGCATCAGCGCCGTCTCCTACGCGCGAACCGAAAAAATCACCAGGACTGCCCATGTCTCGCCAAGACGCGAACGCCGCTTTTGCACTCTCATCATTCCTGCAGGGCACCAACGCCGCCTACATCGACGACCTCTACGCCCGCTACGAGCAGGACCCGTCGTCGGTCGACGCCGAATGGCAGGATTTCTTCAAAAGCCTGAAGGACGCCCCGGCCGACGTCCAGAAGAACGCCGAGGGCGCCTCGTGGGGCCGCGACAACTGGCCGGTGACGCCGCGCGACGAGCTGACATCGGCGCTCGACGGCAACTGGGCCCAGGTCGAGAAGGCGGTCAGCACCAAGCTCGCGGCCAAGGCGCAGGCCAAGGGCGCCGAGCTGTCCGATGCCGACGTCCATCAGGCCACCCGCGATTCGGTTCGCGCGTTGATGCTGATCCGCGCCTACCGCATGCGCGGCCATTTCCACGCCAAGCTCGATCCGCTCGGCATCGAGGCGCCGCGCGACCGCGAGGAGCTCGATCCGCGCTCCTATGGCTTCACCGAGGCGGACTTCGACCGCAAGATCTTCCTCGACCACGTGCTCGGCCTCGAATACGGCACGCTGCGCGAGATCGTGCAGATCTGCGAACGCACCTACTGCCAGACGCTCGGCGTCGAATTCATGCACATCTCGAACGCCGCGCAGAAGGCGTGGATCCAGGAGCGCATCGAGGGGCCGGACAAGGAGATCTCGTTCACGCCCGAGGGGCGCCGCGCGATCCTCAACAAGCTGATCGAGGCGGACGGCTTCGAGAAGTTCTGCGACACCAAGTTCACCGGCACCAAGCGCTTCGGCCTCGACGGCGGTGAATCGCTGATCCCGGCGCTCGAGCAGATCATCAAGCGCGGCGGCAATCTCGGCGTGAAGGAGATCGTGGTCGGCATGCCGCATCGCGGCCGCCTCAACGTGCTGACCCAGGTGATGGGCAAGCCGCACCGCGCGCTGTTCCATGAGTTCAAGGGTGGTTCGGCCAACCCCGACTCGGTCGAAGGCTCGGGCGACGTCAAGTATCACCTCGGCGCCTCCTCGGACCGCGAGTTCGACGGCAACAACATCCATCTGTCGCTGACCGCAAACCCGTCGCATCTCGAGATCGTCGATCCGGTCGTGATGGGCAAGGTGCGCGCCAAGCAGGACCAGCACGGCGATCCGCCGGATATGCGTATCTCCGTGCTGCCGCTGCTGATGCACGGCGACGCGGCATTCGCGGGCCAGGGCGTGGTGGCTGAATGCTTCAGCCTGTCAGATCTGAAGGGCTACCGCACCGGCGGCTCGCTGCATTTCATCGTCAACAACCAGATCGGCTTCACCACCTATCCGCGCTACTCGCGCTCGTCGCCCTATCCGTCCGACGTGGCGAAGATGATCGATGCGCCGATCTTCCACGTGAATGGCGACGATCCGGAGGCCGTGGTGTTCGCGGCCAAGGTCGCGATCGAGTTCCGGCAGAAATTCCACAAGCCGGTCGTCATCGACATGTTCTGCTACCGGCGCCACGGCCACAACGAGGGCGACGAGCCGGCGTTCACCCAGCCGGTGATGTACAAGAAGATCGCTTCTCACCCCTCAACGCTCGAGATTTACGCCAAGCGGCTGGTCGCTGACGGCGTGTTGACCGAGGGCGAGGTCGAGAAGGCCAAGGCCGACTGGCGCGCGCGGCTCGACGCCGAGCTTGAAGCCGGTGCCGGCTACAAGCCGAACAAGGCCGACTGGCTCGACGGCAAGTGGGCAGGCTTCAAGATCGCCGACCAGGAAGAGGACGCCCGGCGCGGCGTCACCGGCGTCGATGTCGCCGTTCTCAAGGATATCGGCCGCAAGATCACCAAGGTGCCGGACGGCTTCCGCGTCCACCGCACCATCCAGCGTTTCCTCGACAATCGCGCCAAGGCGATCGACAGCGGTGTCGGGATCGACTGGGCCACCGGCGAGGCCCTGGCATTCTGCACGCTGCTGCAGGAAGGTCATCATGTGCGGCTGTCCGGCCAGGATTCCGAGCGCGGGACCTTCTCGCAGCGCCATTCAGTGCTGATCGACCAGGAGGACGAGAGCCGCTACACGCCGTTCAACCATCTCGGCGGCGAAGACACCGGCCACTACGAGGTCATCAACTCGCTGCTGTCGGAAGAGGCGGTGCTCGGCTTCGAATACGGCTACTCGCTGGCCGAGCCGAATGCGCTGGCGCTCTGGGAAGCGCAGTTCGGCGACTTCGCCAACGGCGCGCAGGTGGTGTTCGACCAGTTCATCTCGTCGGGCGAACGCAAGTGGCTGCGCATGTCGGGCCTCGTCTGCCTGCTGCCGCACGGCTACGAAGGGCAGGGACCGGAGCATTCCTCCGCGCGCCTCGAGCGTTACCTGCAGATGTGCGCCGAAGACAACATGCAGGTGGTCAATCCGACCACGCCGGCGAACTACTTCCACGTGCTGCGGCGCCAGCTGCATCGCGAGATCCGCAAGCCGCTGATCCTGATGACGCCGAAGTCGCTGCTGCGCCACAAGCGCGCCGTGTCGCAGCTCGAGGAGCTCGGCAAGAACGCCACGTTCCATCGCATTCTGTACGATGACGCGCAGATGCTGCCGGACGAGAAGATCAAGCTGGTGCCGGACGACAAGATTCGCCGCGTCGTGCTGTGCTCCGGCAAGGTCTACTACGATCTCTATGAGGAGCGTGAGAAGCGCGACATCGACGACATCTATCTGATGCGCGTCGAGCAGCTCTATCCGGTGCCGCTGAAGGCGCTGGTGCAGGAGCTCGGCCGCTTCAAGAACGCCGAGGTGGTCTGGTGCCAGGAAGAGCCGCGCAACATGGGCTCCTGGCACTTCATCGAGCCCTATCTGGAATGGGTGCTCAACCAGATCCACGCACCCAACAGGCGTCCGCGCTATGCGGGCCGTCCGGCATCGGCGGCAACCGCGACCGGCTTGATGTCGAAACATCTGGCGCAGCTCAAGGCGCTGCTCGACGACGCACTGAACTAACGACTTTCATTGAAGCCATGCCCCGCGAATGCGGGGCATCCGGTATCCCGCGTCATCCAGCAGAAGTGCTGTCGTCACGGAGTACCGGATCGCTCGCTTTGCGGGCGGTGGCGGACAAGTTTCACGACCGCAAATTTTGCGACCGCAGGGTTATCGAGGAAAAGACCATGACTGAAATTCGCGTTCCAACGCTCGGCGAATCCGTGACCGAGGCCACGATCGGCCGCTGGTTCAAGAAGGCCGGTGAAGCCGTCGCGGTGGACGAGCCGTTGGTGGAGCTGGAGACCGACAAGGTCACCATCGAGGTGCCCGCGCCGGTGGCCGGTACGCTCGGCGAGATCATCGCCAAGGACGGCGAGACGGTCGCCGTCGGCGCGCTGCTCGGACAGATCAATGACGGCGCCGCTCCGGCCGCCAGGCCGGCTGCTGCGGCTCCCGCCAAGGCCGCCGCACCGGCTGCCGCTGCTGCGCCGGCTGCTGCCGCTGCGCCGAAGGCGCCGCCGGCGGATGCGCCGCTGGCACCCTCGGTCCGCAAGCTGTCCGCTGAAAGCGGCATCGATGCGTCCACCGTTCCCGGCTCGGGCAAGGACGGCCGCGTGACCAAGGGCGACATGCTGGCCGCGATCGAGAAGGCCGCCTCGGCGCCGACCCCGGTCAACCAGCCGGCCGCCGCCGTGCAGGTTCGTGCGCCGTCGCCGGCGGACGACGCCGCGCGCGAGGAACGCGTGAAGATGACGCGGCTGCGCCAGACCATCGCGCGCCGCCTCAAGGACGTGCAGAACACCGCCGCGATGCTGACGACCTTCAACGAGGTCGACATGACCGAGGTGATGAAGCTGCGGGCCCTCTACAAGGACACGTTCGAGAAGAAGCACGGCTCGAAGCTCGGCTTCATGGGCTTCTTCACCAAGGCGGTCGTGCAGGGGCTAAAGGACATTCCGGCGGTCAACGCCGAAATCGACGGCTCTGACCTGATCTACAAGAACTACTATCACATTGGCGTTGCGGTCGGCACCGACCGCGGCCTCGTGGTGCCTGTGGTGCGCGACTGCGACGACAAGTCGATCGCCGAGATCGAGAAGTCGATCGCCGACTACGGCCGCCGCGCCCGCGACGGCCAGCTCAAGATCGACGAGATGCAGGGCGGCACCTTCACCATCACCAATGGCGGCATCTACGGTTCGCTGATGTCGACGCCGATCCTGAATGCGCCGCAGTCCGGCATCCTCGGCATGCACAAGATCCAGGAGCGGCCGATGGTGGTCGGCGGCAAGATCGAGGTGCGCCCGATGATGTATCTGGCACTCTCCTACGACCACCGCGTCATCGACGGCAAGGAAGCGGTTACCTTCCTGGTGCGCGTCAAGGAGAGCCTGGAGGATCCGGCCCGCCTGGTGCTGGACCTCTAAGGTCGTATCGCGCGCGGCGTCCGATCTGCTCGGGCGCCGCGATCTGTTGGTTGCTCACATTTGGGGATCAAAGTGACGGATAAGGTCGTTGTCATCACCGGCGGCAGCCGCGGCATCGGCCGCGCCACCGCGCTCGCTGCTGCCGCGCGCGGCTATCGCATCGTGGTCGGCTATGCATCCAACAAGACCGCGGCGGACGAGGTCGTCGCCGCGATCGAAGCCAGCAACGGCAAGGCGATCGCGGTGAAATGCGATGTCGGCAGCGAGCAGGACATCCTGGCGCTGTTCAAGGCGGCCGACGGCTTCGGCACGCTCGGCGCGCTCGTCAACAATGCCGGCATCGTCGGCAAGAGCGGCGTGCGTGTCGACGAGATGTCGGCCGAGCGTATCCAGCAGATGATGGCAGTGAATGTCACCGGCAGCATCCTGTGCGCGCGCGAGGCGGTGAAGCGCATGTCGACCAAGCACGGCGGCAAGGGCGGCGTCATCGTCAACCTGTCCTCGGTCGCGGCGAAGCTCGGCGCGCCCAACACCTATGTCGACTATGCCGCTTCCAAGGGCGCGATCGATTCCTTCACGATTGGCCTCGGCTACGAAGTCGCGAATGAGGGGATCCGCGTCGCCGGCATCCGGCCCGGACTGATCGACACCGACATCCACGCCGCGGGGGGCGAGCCCGATCGCGCGCACCGGCTTGCCCATATGGTGCCGATGAAGCGTGTCGGCACCGCCGATGAAATCGCCAACGCCATCGTCTGGCTGATCTCGGACGAGGCTTCCTATGTCACCAGCGCGATCCTCGACGTGTCGGGCGGTCGCTAGCACACGATCAAGAGCGGGCGGCGGTCTGCCGTCACGATCGCGCCCCGCGTAATTGTCACAGAGCTTAGCTACAGGACCTTCCATCATGGCTTCTTACGATCTCGTCGTCATTGGCACCGGCCCGGGCGGATATGTCTGCGCGATCCGCGCGGCGCAACTCGGCATGAAGGTCGCCGTCGTCGAGAAGGACGCGACGCTGGGCGGCACTTGCCTCAACGTCGGCTGCATGCCGTCGAAAGCGCTGCTGCACGCCTCCGAGATGTTCGAGGAAGCCGGGCACTCCTTTGCCAAGTTGGGCGTCAGCGTCCCGGCGCCGAAGCTAGATCTGCCCGCGATGATGAACTTCAAGCAGCAGGGCATCGACGGCAACGTCAAGGGCGTCGAGTTCTTGATGAAGAAGAACAAGATCGACGTGCTCAAGGGCACCGGCAAGATCCTGGGCGCCGGCAAGGTCGAGGTCTCCGGCGACGGCAAGTCCGAGACCGTCGAGACCAGGAACATCGTGATCGCCACCGGCTCCGATATCGCCCGCCTGAAGGGCATCGACATCGACGAGAAGCGCATCGTGTCCTCGACCGGCGCGCTGTCGCTGGAGAAGGTGCCGGAGAAATTGTTGATCATCGGCGCGGGGGTGATCGGGCTCGAGCTTGGCTCGGTCTGGCGGCGTCTCGGTGCGGACGTCATGGTCGTGGAATTCCTCGACCGCATCCTGCCCGGCATGGACGGCGAGGTGGCAAAGCAATTTCAGCGCATGCTCGAAAAGCAGGGCTTCGTCTTCAAGCTCGGCGCCAAGGTCACCGCGGTCGATAGCTCCGGCAAGACGCTGCAGGCCAAGGTCGAGCCGGCCGCGGGCGGCGCTGCGGAAACCATCGAAGCCGACGTCGTGCTCGTCTGCATCGGCCGGGTGCCCTACACCGAGGGGCTCGGGCTGAAGGAAGCCGGCGTTGCGCTCGACAATCGCGGCCGCGTCGAGATCGACGCGCACTTCTCGACCAACGTGAAGGGCATCTACGCGATCGGCGACGTCGTGGCCGGGCCGATGCTCGCGCACAAAGCGGAAGACGAAGGCGTTGCCTGTGCGGAGATCATCGCGGGCCAGGCCGGCCACGTGAACTACGACGTCATTCCAGGTGTTGTGTATACCACGCCGGAAGTATCGTCGGTCGGCAAGACCGAGGAAGAACTCAAGCAGGCCGGCGTCGCGTACACCGTCGGCAAATTCCCGTTCACGGCGAACGGCCGATCCAAGGTCAATCAGACCACCGACGGCTTCGTGAAAATTCTCGCAGATGCGAAGACGGATCGGGTGCTTGGCGTCCACATTGTCGGGCGCGAAGCCGGCGAAATGATCCACGAAGCCTGCGTTCTGATGGAATTCGGCGGATCTGCCGAGGATCTGGCACGCACCTGCCACGCGCACCCGACCCGTTCGGAGGCGATCAAGGAAGCCGCGCTTGCGGTGGGCAAGCGCGCCATCCATATGTGATGATCGAAAGTCCGGCGTAAGCCGGGTCGAGATCATAGCGATGCTGCGCCGCCTGCTTCAGCCGTTCTTGGTCCTGCTTGCGATCATCTTCCTGGTCGAGGCTTGGCTATGGGACCATCTCGAGCCGATCGTGGCGCGGGCGGTGGCGTGGATTCCGCTCCGCGCGCTCAAGCAGTGGCTTGCCGACCGGGTCGATTCGCTGTCGCCGGCGATGACGCTGATTGTCTTCGTCGTGCCGGTCATCCCGCTGTTTCCGCTCAAGCTGATCGGGCTCTGGCTGCTGGCGAACCAATATTGGTTCAGTGCGGTCTCGCTGATCCTGTTCGCCAAGTTCGTCGGCGTCGGCGTGACGGCCTTCCTGTTCGACGTGACGCGGCCGAAACTGCTGGAGATGCCCTGGTTCGAGGCACTCTATAATTTCGTGATGGCGCTGCGGGCCAAGGCCACCGCGCTGGTCGAGCCGATCAAGCGGCGCATTCGCGAGATGATCAGTGGCGACGGCGAGGGCTGGGCGGCGCGCACGCTGCGCGTGATCGCGCGCTTCCGCAAAAGCGTGCATCAGACCAGCAAGCCTCTCTAAGCAGGACTCTTCGGTCCGTCATCCTGAGGAGCCGCGCTCTGCGTGTCGTCTCGAAGGATCCCTATTCTCGTCATTGCGAGCGAAGCGAAGCAATCCATAAGTCGGCAGAACGGAAGGATGGATTGCTTCGTCGCTATCGCTCCTCGCAATGACGGCCATGAAAGCCTCACAGCCTCTCAGGATGACGGTCGCAAAGCGGCGCCTTCCTCCTCAATGCAGATGCAGCAAGTGCGGCTGGAACAGGCCGAGCGCCGTCATCACGATGCCGGCGAGCGTCACCAGGCCGGAGACCCAGGCCAACGCGATGATGCCCGTGATGATGGTCGCCGATGCCAGCACGATGGCGATCTGGAAGGCGGCGGAGGCAAGCTCGAAATGATGATATTTCGCGGTGGCCTCGTCGCGCTCATGCTCGGCGTGCTTGGCGCGTTCGGAGAGCTGCTCTGAACCCTCGCCGGTTTCCGGCTCCGAGCGATAGCGCGCCGCGGTTTTCTGCCAATCGTCGATCTGCTTCTGCAGCGCGGCCCTGGCCGCCTCGTCGGTGGTGGTCGCGAGGTTCAGCTTGCCCTGTTCGGCCGCGGTCTGCACCGCGGTCCGGCGGATGCTCTTGGCCTGGAAGAAGGCCCACAGGTTGGAGGCCTCGACATTCTTGCTGATCGATTCGGTCTGGGCGCCCTTGCCGAGCGTTTCCGACAGCGCCAGGCACAGGGCGATCACGGCGATCAGGAGCGCGATCTTCTTGTTCTCGCCCGAGGCATGCTCGGCATGCTCCGCGTGCTCCATACTTTCATGTGCGCTCATGATTCCCCTCCGGATGAGACCGCGCCACGATTGCCGAATGCGGCGCACAAGGCAAGGGCCGAAGGGTTTTGGGTAACCGTCTGAAGATGAACGGCGCATGACGGCGGGCCAAAGCCCGCGCTTTATTTTTCAGAACCGAACGTTCAACCTCGGGGATGCGCGGAGCGATAGACTTCGAGCAGGCGCTCGCTGTCGATGCCGGTGTAGATCTGCGTGGTCGACAGCGAAGCGTGGCCGAGCAATTCCTGGATCGCGCGCAGATCGCCGCCGCGGCTGAGCAAATGCGTGGCGAAGGAATGCCGCAGCGCATGCGGCGTTGCGCTGTCGGGCAGGCCGAGCGCGCCGCGCAGCCGTTCCATGGTGAGCTGGATGATTCGTGGGCTGAGCGGGCCGCCGCGCGCACCAACGAACAGTGGCCCCGCGGGGCTGAGTTGATGCGGGCAGATCGCCGCATAGTCCGCGATCAATTGCAGCACGTTCTGCAGCACCGGCACCATGCGGGTCTTGTTGCCCTTGCCGGTCACCACGAGCACGTCGCCTTCGCCGGGTTTCGGCACATCGCGGCGCTTCAACCCCAGCGCCTCGGAGATGCGCAGGCCCGAACCATAGAGCAGCGCCATGACGGCGGCGTCGCGCACCAGGATCCAGGTCTCGCGGGTTTCGTCCGCGCGCTCGTCGGCGTCGGCAAAGCGTTTCGCCGCTTCCATGTGAATCGGCTTCGGCAGGCTCTTCGCCACCTTGGGCGCGCGGATCGCCGAGAGCGCGCCGACCTTGCCCTTGCCCTCGCGTTCCAGGAATTGTCCGAACGAGCGCAGGCCCGCCAGCGCCCGCATCAGCGACCGCCCGCCGATCTCCTCGGTCCGGCGCATCGCCATGAAGGCGCGCGCATCGCTCGCCTCGAGCGCGGAAAATGCCTTAAGCGTCACCCGCGCGCCCCAGTGCCCGGCCAGGAAGGCGAGGCATTGGCGCACGTCCCGGGCATAGGCCTCAAGCGTCTTCGGCGACAGCCGCCGCTCCGCACGCAGATGCGACAGCCAGCGCGTCATCTCCTGCGTGACCGATGCGTCGGCGCAGTCGAGCTCGAGCGGCTGGATAGGCTGATCGGTCCGGGCCATGTCCGTGTCTTAAGTCCGTGTCTTAAGGGCTATTGGCGCTGCTCATCTCCTGATTATATCGCACTGCCTTCGTTTACCGTTCGCTAAGGCGCGAAGCGGTGGTAGAGCGTTTTCGAGCGAAGTGGACGCCGGTTCGCGTGAAGAAAACGCGTCAAAACAAGAAGCTGGAGATTTGGTTCTGATTCAATCAGAAACCAAATCTCTAGCCCGCTCGGGTTCAAGGTTTCTGATTCAATGGACCATACCACGCGCCCCGGCCCAGCCTCTGCATCGACGATACGTGTCGTCGACGTGCTGGTGCCTGTCGCGCTGAACCAGACCTATTCCTACCGCGTTCCGCGCGGCATGGAGCTTGCGCCGGGCGACGTGATCGGCGTGCCGCTCGGGCCGCGCGAGGTCGTCGCGGTGGTGTGGGCGGAAAACGCCAATCCGGATCCGCGGCTGCACAACCGGCTCAAGGACGTCAGCGAGAAGCTCGATGTTCCGCCGCTGAAGCCGGAGTTGCGCCAGCTGGTCGACTGGGTCTCCAATTACACCCTGTCGGCACGCGGCATGGTGCTGCGGATGACGCTGCGGATGGGCGAAAATCTCGGGCCGGAGCGGATGCGGCTCGGCGTGCGGCTGGTCGGCGAGCCGCCGCGGCGCCTGACGCCGGCGCGCCGGCGGGTGATCGAGGTGCTGTCGGACCGCTTGCTGCACGGCAAGTCGGAGGCGGCCCGGGAGGCCGGCGTCAGTTCCGGCGTGATCGACGGCCTGGTCGACGAAGGCACCCTGACGGTTGAGGCGATGCCGCCGCCGGCACCGCCGCCCGTTCCGGATCCCTCCTACGCGCAGCCGGATTTTTCGCGCGAGCAGCGCAGCGCCGTCGACGTGATGCGGACGCTGGCCGCGAGCGGCAGCTTTCACG
This sequence comes from Bradyrhizobium sp. BR 1433, assembly GCF_051547665.1. Taxonomy (NCBI): domain Bacteria; kingdom Pseudomonadati; phylum Pseudomonadota; class Alphaproteobacteria; order Hyphomicrobiales; family Nitrobacteraceae; genus Bradyrhizobium; species Bradyrhizobium sp. BR 1433. The sequence continues at coordinate 4,801,334 of NZ_JBPUGG010000001.1, read as the reverse complement.
TCGCGTTGCTCGACGGCGTCACCGGTTCCGGCAAGACCGAAGTCTATTTCGAGGCGATCGCCGAGAATATCCGCCGCGGCAAGCAGACGCTGATCCTGATGCCGGAGATCGCGCTGACCGGCCAGTTCCTTGACCGTTTCGCGCAGCGCTTCGGCGTGCGGCCGCTGGAGTGGCATTCGGAGCTGACGCCGCGCACGCGCGCGCGCAACTGGGCCGCGATCTCCGAGGGCAAGGCGCCGGTCGTGGTCGGCGCCCGCTCCGCGCTGTTCCTGCCCTATGCCGATCTCGGTCTCATCATCGTCGATGAGGAGCACGACCAGGCCTACAAACAGGACGACGGCGCGCATTATCACGCGCGCGACATGGCGGTGGTCCGCGCCCATATCGCAAAGATTCCGATCGTGCTGGCGTCGGCGACGCCGTCGGTCGAGAGCGAGGTCAATGCGCGCAAGGGGCGCTACCAGCGCGTGGCGCTGCCGTCGCGGTTCGGCGGCCAGCACATGCCGCATATCGAGGCGATCGACATGCGCCGCGCGCCGCCGCCGCGCGGCCGCTTCATTTCGCCTGTACTGGCCGAGCAGATCCGCCATGCCATCGAGCGCCGCGAGCAGGCGCTGCTGTTCCTCAACCGCCGCGGTTATGCACCGCTGACGCTGTGCCGGGCCTGCGGCCACCGCTTCGCCTGCACGATCTGCGATGCATGGCTGGTCGATCACCGGTTCCGGCAGCGGCTGGTCTGTCATCATTGCGGCTTCTCGATGCCGCGGCCGAATATCTGCCCGCATTGCGCGGCCGAGGAATCGCTGGTCGCGGTCGGGCCCGGCGTCGAGCGCCTGCAGGAGGAGGCCGCCCACATCTTCCCCGAGGCACGGACGATGGTGCTGTCGAGCGATCTCATCACCTCGATCGAGACCATGCGCAGCGAGCTCAACGAGATCGCCGAGGGCCGCGTCGACATCATCATCGGCACCCAGCTGGTGGCGAAGGGCCACAACTTCCCGCGGCTCAATCTGGTCGGCGTCATCGACGCCGATCTCGGCCTGAGCAATGGCGATCCGCGCGCCGCCGAGCGGACGTTCCAGCTGCTGAACCAGGTGGTCGGCCGCGCCGGCCGCGAGCAGGGCCGCGGCGTCGGCGTTCTGCAGACCCATCAGCCGGAGCATCCGGTGATCAAGGCCCTGATCGCCAATGACCGCGAGGCGTTCTATGCCAGCGAGATCGAGATTCGCGAGCGCACCGGCTACCCGCCGTTCGGCCGGCTGGCGAGCCTGATCGTCTCCGCCGGCGACCGTCCGACAGCGGAAGGGTTTGCCCGCAAGCTCGCCGCGGTGGCGCCGCTCGACGAGCGGATTCAGGTGCTCGGCCCCGCCGAGGCGCCGCTCGCCGTCATCAAGGGCCGCTATCGCTTCCGCCTGCTGGTGAAGTCGCTCCGCAATGTCGACCTGTCGCAATATCTGCGCGAATGGCTCGATGCAGGTCCCAAGACCAAGGGCAATCTGAAGCTCGAGGTCGACGTCGATCCGCAGAGCTTTCTGTAAGCAGCTTCAATCTTGACCGTCATTTGCGAGGAGCGAAAGCGACGAAGCAATCCATCGCTCCGCGCATGCGGGTCCATGGATTGCTTCGCGGAGCCTGTCATCCGGCGGCGCTTCGCGCCGACCGGGTGGCTCGCAATGACGCAGGCTGGCGGCCGCAGCCCGCAAAAGAAAAAGCCTGCCGTCATTTGCGACGGCAGGCCATTTTTTGGCGCGAAGCAGGCCTCGCGGCCGTTACGCAACGCAACGCTTACTGAAGGCGCTTACGAGACGACCTCAGCGGTGACGCGGCCGACGCCGGCACCGGTCAGGCCGATGGCGCGTGCTGCGCCGGTGGAGAGGTCGAGCACGCGGCCGCGGATGAACGGGCCACGATCGTTGATGGTGACGACGACGCTGCGGCCGCCATGGGTGACGCGGAGCCTGGTGCCGAACGGCAGCGAGCGGTGGGCCGCGGTCATGGCGTTCTGGTTGAAGCGCTGGCCGGAAGCGGTGCGGCTGCCCGAACTCATTGCCGTAGAAGGAGGCCATCCCCGAGAACGAGTGGCCGCCGGACGGCTGGATCGATGCATTGGCGTCGCGCCAGGACGAGCCTTCGGCGCGGGCGTGGTGATGATGGTGGTGGCGATGATGGTGGTGCCGGGACTTCGCGGACGCCTCGGTCACGCTGCCCCCGACCAGAATAGTTGCGGCTACAAAAGCAAGCGCCGTACGCGAGCGGGTTACGTTGCCCGCCGCCTTCTTGATATTCAGCATTGATAAGACCCTCAGACAGTATTGCCGCTAACGCGGCAAGTGGAACCCCCGTCCCTTCGTTGACCAAGGCCGTTTGGTTTCCCAATGAGGCACGAATTGGGCAGTAAATCCGGATTATCTCGTGCTGAAATATCTTGTTACCGCCTTGGGGTAGTCAATCGAGGTTCCGTAATCTTGCTGTTTAACCAATTTTTAACGACCAATATACTTGCCAATACTGATTATCGAGGCGACGGTAAGTTTTCGGTAAGTAATCGCCAAATGAAACCGCAGCCCGTCCGGAGTTCCCTGCGCGCTCGGCCATAGGCCTATGCAAATTTCGATGGAACAAAATCGTTGCGGCGCGAATCGGGTTCGGCGCGCCGCATTTCCGCGCGCCAAACTTTCCGGTTCGGCCACCGGCTGCGGTCGGCAAAAAGCGCATGCGACAAGGCGGCACTCACGATGCCGTCATGTTGCACCTGCGCGATTGCTATGTTAGCAAAGCCGCGATTTTAACGGTCCCGGCACGTCCTGTGCCGGTCGAAAATCGAAGTCCCGCTTGAATTCCAAGGGCTTGGATCGCTAGGCGCTGCTTTGGTGGCGACGGTTTTTCCCTTGCGAATTTGACAGCAAAAAAGAGCGAGCTCGTGGCAGCTGAAGATCCGTCCGTTTCGGGAGTGTCCGGTCGTTACGCAACGGCCCTGTTCGAGTTGGCGCGCGACGAGCAATCCGTCGACCAAGTCCGGGCCGACCTCGACAAGTTCGAGGCCATGCTCAACGAGAGCGCCGATCTCAAGCGCCTCGTCCGCAGCCCGGTGTTTGCCGCGGACGCCCAGCTGAAGGCGCTGACCGCGGTGCTCGACAAGGCCGGCATCGCCGGTACGTCGGCCAAATTCCTCAAGGTGCTCACCGCCAATCGCCGGCTGTTCGCCGTTGCCGATGTGATCCGCGCCTATCGCGCGCTGGTGGCGAAGTTCAAGGGCGAGGCGACTGCGGAAGTCACCGTCGCCGAGCAGCTCAGTGACAAGAATCTCGACGCGCTGAAGGCCGCACTGAAATCAGTGACGGGCAAGGACGTCGCGCTCAACGTGAAGGTCGATCCCTCCATTATTGGTGGCCTGGTGGTCAAGCTCGGCAGCCGCATGGTGGATAGTTCGCTTCGCACCAAACTCAATTCGATCAAGAACGCGATGAAAGAGGCAGGCTGATGGACATCCGCGCCGCAGAAATTTCTGCGATCCTCAAGGACCAGATCAAGAATTTCGGCCAGGAAGCCGAGGTCACCGAAGTTGGCCAGGTGCTGTCGGTCGGTGACGGTATCGCCCGCGTCTACGGTCTCGACAACGTTCAGGCCGGTGAAATGGTCGAATTCGAGAACGGCACGCGCGGCATGGCGCTCAACCTCGAAACCGACAACGTCGGTATCGTGATTTTCGGCGCCGACCGCGAGATCAAGGAAGGCCAGACCGTCAAGCGCACCCGCGCGATCGTGGACGCGCCGGTCGGCAAGGGTCTGCTCGGCCGCGTCGTCGACGCGCTCGGCAACCCGATCGACGGCAAGGGCCCGATCCAGGCCACCGAACGCAAGCGCGTCGACGTCAAGGCGCCCGGCATCATTCCGCGCAAGTCGGTGAACGAGCCGATGGCCACCGGCCTCAAGGCGATCGATGCGCTGATCCCGATCGGCCGCGGCCAGCGCGAGCTGATCATCGGCGACCGCCAGACCGGCAAGACCGCGATCGCGCTCGACACCATTCTGAACCAGAAGCCGCTCAACGCCCAGCCGGACGAGAACCTCAAGCTGTATTGCGTCTGATGTCGCGATCGGCCAGAAGCGCTCCACCGTCGCGCAGTTCGTCAAGGTGCTCGAAGAGCAGGGCGCGCTGGAATACTCGATCATCGTTGCGGCGACCGCGTCCGATCCGGCGCCGATGCAGTACATCGCGCCGTTCACCGCCTGCACCATGGGCGAGTACTTCCGCGACAACGGCATGCACGCCGTGATCATCTATGACGACTTGTCCAAGCAGGCCGTCGCTTATCGCCAGATGTCGCTGCTGCTGCGCCGCCCGCCGGGCCGCGAGGCCTATCCGGGCGACGTGTTCTACCTGCATTCCCGCCTGCTCGAGCGCGCCGCCAAGCTCAACAAGGAGCATGGTTTGGGCTCGCTGACGGCGCTGCCGGTCATCGAAACCCAGGCCAACGACGTGTCGGCCTACATTCCGACCAACGTGATTTCGATCACCGACGGCCAGATCTTCCTGGAAACCGATCTGTTCTTCCAGGGTATTCGTCCCGCCGTGAACGTCGGTCTGTCGGTGTCGCGCGTCGGTTCGTCGGCGCAGACCAAGGCGACCAAGAAGGTCGCCGGCAAGATCAAGGGCGAGCTCGCGCAGTACCGCGAAATGGCGGCGTTCGCGCAGTTCGGTTCGGACCTCGACGCCTCGACCCAGCGCCTGCTCAACCGCGGCTCGCGCCTGACCGAGCTGCTGAAGCAGCCGCAATTCTCGCCGCTGAAGATGGAAGAGCAGGTCTGCGTAATCTGGGCCGGCACCAACGGCTATCTCGATCCGCTGCCGCTCAACAAGGTCAAGGCGTTCGAGGACGGCCTGCTGTCGCTGCTGCGCGGCAAGAACGCCGACATCCTCGATGCGATCCGCACCAGCCGCGATTTGTCCGACGACACCGCCGCCAAGCTGAAGACGGTGGTCGAAGGTTTCGCCAAGACGTTTGCATAACGAATGGGGCGTCGCCCGGCTCGCCGCCGGGCGTGACGAACGGAGGCTTGCGATCTGACCATTGTGGTCGGATCGCCGGGGTGAACGAAGAATGGCGTCACTAAAAGACATGCGGGTCCGCATCGCCTCGACCAAGGCGACGCAGAAGATCACCAAGGCCATGCAGATGGTCGCAGCCTCGAAGCTGCGTCGCGCGCAGAACGCCGCCGAAGCGGCGCGGCCCTATGCCACCAAGATGGATGCGGTGATTTCCAACATCGCCGCGGCAGCCAACGGCACGCCCGGCGCGCCGGCGCTGCTCGCCGGCACCGGCAACGATCAGGTGCACCTGCTTCTGGTCTGCACCGGCGAGCGCGGCCTGTCCGGCGCGTTCAACTCCGCCATCGTGCGCCTGGCGCGCGAACGGGCGAACGCGCTGCTCGCGCAGGGCAAGGAAGTGAAGTTCTTCTGCGTTGGCCGCAAGGGTTACGAGCAGCTGCGGCGGACCTTCGAGAAGCGCATCGTCGAGCATCTCGACCTGCGTTCGGTGCGCCAGATCGGCTTCGTCAATGCCGAGGATATCGCCCAGAAGGTGCTGGCGCGGTTCGAGGCCGGCGAGTTCGATGTCTGCACGCTGTTCTACTCGCGCTTCCAGTCGGTGATCGCGCAGATCCCGACCGCGCAGCAGATCATCCCGCTCGAGGTGGCTGCGCCCGCGGCCAATGCGGCGCCCTCCACGTCCTACGAATACGAGCCTGAGGAAGACCAGATCCTCGGCAGCCTGTTGCCGCGCAACCTCGCGGTGCAGATCTTCCGCGCGCTGCTGGAGAACAACGCCTCGTTCTATGGCGCGCAGATGAGCGCGATGGACAGCGCGACCCGCAATGCCGGCGAGATGATTCGCAAGCAAACCCTGATTTACAACAGAACCCGTCAGGCCCAGATCACGAAGGAGCTGATCGAGATCATCTCCGGCGCTGAGGCGGTCTAAGGCAGATTTTCGAAGGAGAACAGTCCATGGCTACAGCAGCCAATCCGATCGGTCGCGTTACCCAGGTCACGGGCGCCGTGGTCGACGTGCAGTTCGAAGGCCACCTTCCGGCGATTCTGAATGCGCTCGAGACCAAGAACGGCGGCAACCGTCTGGTGCTCGAAGTCGCGCAGCATCTCGGTGAATCGACCGTCCGCACCATCGCGATGGATATCACCGAAGGTCTGGTGCGCGGCCAGGAAGTGACCGACACCGGCGAACCGATCCGGGTGCCGGTCGGCGAGGGCACGCTCGGCCGCATCATCAACGTCATCGGCGAGCCGATCGACGAAGCCGGCCCGATCAAGTCTGACGGCGTGCGCGCCATCCATCAGGAAGCGCCGACCTACACCGACCAGTCGACCGAGGCCGAAATCCTCGTCACCGGCATCAAGGTCGTCGACCTTCTTGCTCCGTACGCCAAGGGCGGCAAGATCGGCCTGTTCGGCGGCGCCGGCGTCGGCAAGACCGTGCTGATTCAGGAACTGATCAACAACGTCGCGAAGGCGCACGGCGGTTACTCGGTGTTCGCCGGCGTCGGCGAGCGCACCCGCGAAGGCAACGATCTCTATCACGAGTTCATCGAATCGAAGGTCAACGCCGATCCGCACAACCCGGATCCGAGCGTGAAGTCGAAGTGCGCGCTGGTGTTCGGCCAGATGAACGAGCCGCCGGGCGCCCGCGCCCGCGTCGGTCTGACCGGTCTCACCGTTGCCGAGCACTTCCGCGACCAGGGCCAGGACGTGCTGTTCTTCGTCGACAACATCTTCCGTTTCACCCAGGCGGGTTCGGAAGTGTCGGCGCTGCTCGGCCGTATTCCTTCGGCGGTGGGTTATCAGCCGACGCTCGCCACCGACATGGGCGCGCTGCAGGAGCGCATCACCACCACCCAGAAGGGCTCGATCACCTCGGTGCAGGCGATCTACGTGCCGGCCGACGACTTGACCGACCCGGCGCCCGCCACCTCGTTCGCGCACTTGGACGCCACCACGGTGCTGTCGCGCGCGATCTCGGAAAAGGGCATTTATCCGGCGGTGGATCCGCTCGACTCGACCTCGCGCATGCTGTCGGCGCTCGTCGTCGGTGACGAGCACTACAACACCGCGCGCATGGTCCAGCAGATCCTGCAACGCTACAAGTCGCTGCAGGACATCATCGCCATTCTCGGCATGGACGAATTGTCGGAAGAGGACAAGCTGACGGTCGCCCGCGCCCGCAAGGTCGAGCGCTTCCTGTCGCAGCCGTTCCACGTCGCCGAAGTCTTCACCGGCTCGCCGGGCAAGTTCGTCGACCTCGCCGACACCATCAAGGGCTTCCGCGATCTCTGTCAGGGCAAGTACGACCATCTGCCGGAAGCGGCGTTCTACATGGTCGGCACCATCGAAGAAGCCGTCGAGAAGGGCAAGAAGCTGGCGGCCGAAGCCGCTTAAGCTTTGGGATGTCGTCATCGCCGGACTTGATCCGGCGATCCATCGCACGAGCAGTATTTTGATTGATGGACCCGCGGGTCGAGCCCGCGGGTGACAGCGCAAAGAACGGAAACACCATGGCCACCTTCCACTTCGATCTCGTCTCTCCCGAAAAGCTCGCCTTCTCCGGCGAGGTCGATCAGGTTGACGTCCCCGGCGTGGAGGGTGATTTCGGTGTGCTCGCCGGACACGCTCCGGTCATCGCCACGGTTCGTCCGGGCATCCTGACGATCACGACCGCCGGCAAGCGCGAGAAGGTGATCGTGCTCGGCGGCCTCGCCGAGGTCTCGGACAAGGGCCTCACCGTGCTCGCCGACGTCGCGACCGCGCTTGCGGACATCGATCGCGCGAAGTTCGCCGAGACGATCAACGAGATGCAGGAGAAGCTCGCCGAGAAGGAGGGCTCCGAGCTCGACCACGCGATCGAGCGGCTCGACCACTTCAAGAGCATCCAGCAAGAGCTCAACACGACGGCTATGCACTAAGGCGCGGTTGCCGACCGGCGATCGCGCCGCCATGTCGAGTGAGCCGGCCCCTTAGTGGAATAGCTCACACTTTTTCGATCATCGCCTGAGAAGGCTTGAATAATTCAACGCTCGCCACGCCGTGGTGAGCGTTCAATGCTTATTGCGCGCGGGATCGTCTGGCGGCATTCTCCTCGGCATATCTGGGTTCGGGGGCCGCTACTCATGAAGCGTAAGGTCGCAGCAATCCTCGCGGCCGATATTGCAAGTCAGGGCCGATTGGTTGCCGACGATGAGGAAGCGACGCTGCGGCGGCTCGCCTCTTCTCGACAAGTCGCTTCTTCGCGGTCAGCCCGACCGAACGACCTGCAAATATGTGAAGCAGCTTACAGCAGGGATCGCGCACAAATGACAAGCTGCAGCGCGATGACGATACGGCCCGACCGCATCGCGATTTCATTCCTGACATAACGGACAAGCTGCCGTGCTGACCTTCACCACCGATGCTCTCCGCCCCCAGGACCGTTTCGAGCACTGGTGCGAGGTGCGCGGCAAGAGCCTGTTCGGGGTCACGATCGAACTCGAGCGCGACAAGAGGGCCGATTTCCGCGGGCGCTTCTCCGCGACGCCGGTGGGCAGTGCCGTGCTCGCGCAAATGTCGGCTTCCTCCTACCGCGTCAGCCGGACCGCATCCGACATCGCGCGCGTTCCGAGCAACAGCCTGCATCTCGCCTGGCAGGTGCGCGGCCCCGGCCACATGAATATCGGTCGCGATCGTGTCCAGTTCGTGCGCAACGGCGACCTGGTGTTCGGCCATTCCAATCTTCCGTTTGCCTCGACACCCGAACGGACCGACGGCTTTGACTTCTTCAGCCTCAAGATCCCGGTCACCGACGAGCTCGTGCTCGGCGCGCGGATCGAGGATGCGCCGCCGGTCGCGCTGGCGCGTGATGCGAGCCTGACCCGGCTTGTCGGCGCCATGTTCCGCTCAATGACGCGAGATCTCGCGCAAGCCGGGCAGTTCGCCGACGACGTTGCGAATATGGTGCGCCTGGCGCTGCTCGCGCGCGGACGCGTGCGGCCACGCCAGGACGAGATCCGTGCCGCGCTGCATGCGGGCTACCTTCATGCCGCCCGCGAAATTCTGTACCGCGACCTGCATCGCGCCTCGCTCACGCCGGCCGCGGTTGCCGCCGAGCTCGGCATTTCACTGCGGCAATTGCATGCGCTGTTCGAGCCGACCGGCCTGTCATTTGCGCGGACGCTGACGGCGGCAAGGTTGAAGGCGGCGAGGCGTGCGCTCTACGCCATACGGGAACGCAGCATCGACGAGATCGCATTCTCGTGCGGCTTCGACAGCATCGCGACCTTCTATCGCGTCTTCCGTTCGACCTACGGCATGACACCGGGCGACGCGCGGCGCATACCGCCGCAGGATCAGCCGGCGAATTCCGCGAACCGGGTCGCGACCGCGCGATAGACGTCGCGGCGGAACGGCACCACGAGATCGGCAACGCGATCGAGGCGCTCCCAGCGCCATTGATCGAATTCAGCGGGCTGGCCGTTGCGCGGCGTCAATGGATCGATCTCCTCGTCGCGTCCGGTGAAGCGCAGCGCAAACCATTTTTGCCGCTGGCCGCGGAACTTGGCGAGCCGGTGCGATGCCGGCCCGTCATAGGCGGGGAATTCGTAGGTCATCCAGTCGGTCTCGCCGAGATAGTCGGCGTTGACCGCCCCGGTCTCTTCCCACAATTCGCGCATCACGGCCTGGCGCGGATCCTCGCCGGCGTCGATGCCGCCCTGCGGCATCTGCCATTCGAGGCCGGGCAGCACGATCTCCGGACCGTCGTCCTTGATCCGGTGGCCGATCAGCACACGTCCGTCGGCGTTGAACAGCGCGATGCCCACATTGGGGCGATAGGGCTTATCTGATGACATTCGGTGGGTACGTCGCGCGTTGACCTGGTCGGCTACTTGGCCGCCAGACCGGAAAATTCCTTCACGACGCGCTCATAGACCGGACGCTTGAACGGCACAATCAGCCCCGGCAGATTCTTCATCGGCTCCCAGCGCCAGGTGATGAACTCGGCCTTGTGGCCGCCGCCCGGATTGGCGACGTTGATCTCGTTCTCATCGCCGGTGAAGCGCAGCGCGAACCACTTTTGCCGCTGTCCGCGATAGCGGCCCTTCCAGGCGCGGCCGGCGACGGTGCGCGGGATATCATAGATCAGCCAGTCCGAGACCTCGCCGAGCTTCTCCACGGACTTGATGCTGGTCTCCTCATAGAGCTCGCGCCGCGCCGCCTGAAACGTATCCTCGCCGGGATCGACGCCGCCTTGCGGCATCTGCCAGACATGCGCGTCGTCGACATGCTCGATGCCGCCCGCGCGGCGTCCGATGAAGACCAGCCCCGCAGTATTCAGCAGCATGATGCCGACGCAGGTTCGATAGGGCAGGTCTTCATAACGTGCCATGCTGCCGCTACCTCGCACATTTTCTGGAGCCGCCCGACCCGGCCCCCCCGGCAAGGTCTCGAGCTGCTCCAACGGATTGAATCTTTAGCCCGATTTTGATTTCAGCATCGCCGTTGTCAATGGCACAAGCATAATGCCCTTGGAGTCCAGTGTCTTGAGCCAGGCGCCGAGCCGCTCGATCGAGACCGGCAACGCCGAGGCGACGCCCACCGCCGTGCCGCGTTCCTTGGCGATGGTTTCCAGCTTGACCAGCGCGCGGTCGATTTCCGCCGACGTCGGCACCGCGTCGATGGCGAAATCGGCCTTGGCGAACGGCAATGACTGGCCCGCTGAGAGGGTCTGCGCGACGCTACGTGGGGTGGAACCGTCGTCGAAATAGCTCAGGCCGCGCTTGGCCGCTTCGCGGACGATGGGCTGCATCACGGGATCGGCCGCAACGAACCGGCCTCCCATGAAATTGGCTATCCCGGCATAGCCTTGCAGGCGGCTGAGGTGCCAATAGAAGCGGTCGAGGTTCTGCTCGCTGCTCAGCGTGGTCAGCAGGGTTTGCGGCCCGGGATCGTTGTCAGGATAGTCGAATGGCTCCATCGGGATCTGCAGCAGGATCTCGTGACGCTGGGTCCGGGCACGTTCCGCAAGCTTGCCCGGATCGGAGCCATAGGGCGTGAAGGCCAGCGTCACCGCCGGCGGCAGCTTCATGATGGCGTCGGTGGTCTTGGCGGCGCCGACGCCGAGGCCGGCGACCACAATGGCGACCACGGGCATCCGGGCGGCCTTGGCGCGGTCAGCCTCGGCCGCGTAGACCGTGAACGGCTTCAGGCCGTCGGCGACCACCGGGATCATGCCGTAGCGTGACTTTTCCAGCAGGCGCGGATCGATGCCGGTCATCGCCAGTGGCGGCGTATCGCCATCGGCCTTGTCGGCCGGATCGCCGGCGCCGATCACCACGTCCTGGCGCTTGCCGCTGGAGCCGTCGATGATGGTGACGGTTCTCGCGTCACTGGCTGCGGCCGGGGTCTTGGCGGCGGATTTGGCCGCCGGTTCGGCCGCCGCCTGGGCGGCTGGAGCGTGCTTGTCGTCAGCGGCGGCGGGCGGAGGATTGCGGAGCGTGACACGGGCGATCGGCTCGCCCCCGAGCGGGTTGTCGTTGAACAGCGCGATGCCGACAAAGCCGACCAGCACGAGCCCGAGCAGCACGGCGAGCGCCTGCATCGCCGTGAATGGCAGGCGAAACCGGCGCGTCCTGCCCACGGTCGTCTGCCCAAGCGGCGTGCTCAGTTCGTCGGCCGCTTCTGCCATGACCCTCCCCGAATCAACAGCGCGAACGATAGCACGATGCGGTGCAATCCCGCGCGCCGGCCTGCCCGGCAAAGCACGGTTACAGGTGGACACCGAAAGCAGAAAGGGCGGCCCGCGGGCCGCCCTGTTCGCCGAAATCGATCGGATTAAATCAGTTCGCGGCCTTGTTGCCCGGCTTGTCGACCGCGGCCTTGTCGCGCGCGGCCTCCGGCGCCGCTGGCGCACTGGAGGTCGACTTGATGCCGTGCAGCAGGTTGTTGGCCATCTTCAGCGCCTTGTCGTCCTTGGCGTCCGGCGGGACGTAGGACTGCGAGCCGGTCTTCTCGTCGCCGTCGTTCTTGAGATGGCCGCGCAGCGAAGCTTCGCCCTTGGTGTCGGTGCGCGCCTTCAGCTCTTCCGGCACGTCCTGCAGCACCTCGATGTCGGGCACGATGCCCTTGGCCTGGATCGACTTGCCCGACGGCGTGTAGTAGCGCGCGGTGGTCAGGCGCAGCGCGCCATTGCCCGAGCCGAGCGGGATGATGGTCTGCACCGAGCCCTTGCCGAACGAACGGGTGCCGACCAGCGTCGCCCGCTTGTGGTCCTGCAGCGCGCCGGCGACGATTTCGGAGGCCGATGCCGAGCCGCCGTTGATCAGCACGATCACCGGCTTGCCCTTGGTCAGGTCGCCCGGATGGGCGGCGCGGCGCTGGGTTTCCTCGGCGTTGCGGCCGCGGGTCGAGACGATCTCGCCACGCTCCAGGAAGGAGTCGGACACCGTGACCGCTTCTTCGAGCAGGCCGCCGGGGTTGTTGCGGAGATCGATGACGTAGCCCTTCAGCTTGTCGCCGATCTGGCCCTGCAGATTGGTGATCTCCTTCTTCAGGCCTTCGGTGGTCTGCTCGTTGAAGGTGGTGATGCGGATATAGGCGATGTCATCGGCCTCGACGCGCGCACGCACCGAGCGGACGCGGATGTTGTCGCGCACCAGCGTGACGTCGATCGGATTGTCCTGGCCCTTGCGGATGATCTTGAGCTTGATCTTGGTGTTGACCGGACCGCGCATCTTCTCGACGGCCTGGTTCAAGGTCAGGCCCTGCACCGCCTCGTCGTCGAGGGTCGTGATGATGTCGTTGGCCATGATGCCGGCCTTCGAGGCCGGGGTGTCGTCGATCGGCGAGACGACCTTGATCAGGCCGTCTTCCATCGTGACCTCGATGCCGAGGCCGCCGAACTCGCCGCGGGTCTGCACCTGCATGTCGCGGAAGCTCTTGGCGTCCATGTAGCTCGAGTGCGGGTCGAGGCCGGACAGCATGCCGGAGATCGCGGACTCGACCAGCTTGCTGTCATCGGGCTTCTCGACATAGTCGCTGCGCACCCGCTCGAACACGTCGCCGAACAGATTGAGCTGGCGATAGGTGTCCGACGTCGCGGCGCGCGCGCTCGATCCCATCAGCACAGCGCGGGGCTGCGTGACGAAAAGCGTCAGGGCCGCGCCGGTGGCGGCGCTAAGGAGAATTACCGAAGTCTTGCGCATCATCCGCGAACCTTTTCGCCTTCATTTGCGGCCCACCATGGACCTGGATCGATTGGAGTGCCGTCTTTCCGGAACTCGACATAGAGCACTGGCTGGCTCGCATTTGTCGCGAGAATGGATGCAACTTGGGACGTCGACCCCATGGTCGCAACCGGCTCCCCCGTAAGTACAAACTGGCCGATGTTTACCGAAATACGCTCCATCCCGGCGATCAGGACATGATACCCGCCCCCGGCATTGAGGATCAAGAGTTGTCCATAGCTGCGGAAAGGACCAGCGTAAACAACCCAGCCGTCACACGGGGTTGTGACCTGCGCGCCCGGCTTGGCTGCCAAAGAAATGCCTTTTTGTACGCCCCCCGCGCCGTCGGAACCGCCAAATTCGCGAATCTTGGTGCCATTCACGGGATAGGAGAACAGGCCCTTGGCCGAGGCGAAAGCGACCGCCGGGCTCATGCGGGCCGGGTCCTTGAGCGCCCCCAGATTCGGCTTGCCGTTAACCGTCGCCGGCGCTCCCTGGAGGCTGGCGGTGGCGGCGGCCTTGGCCGCGCTCTTAATATCCTGCTCCATCTTGGCGATCAGGGTCTGCAGATTGTCGGCCTGCTTCGATAGTGCGATGGCGCGGGCGCCTTCGGCCTCCATGTCCTTTTCGGCCGCGCTCTGCTGCCGCTGCCGTTCGTCGACCAGCGCCGCCAGCCGGGTCTGGTCTTCCTTCAGCTTGTCGCGGTCGGCCGCCAGCGCATCGCGTTCGGTCGAGATGGTCTTGCGCAGCGCCACCAGCTCGCTGAGATCGGCCGCAAGCTTCTCGGCGCGGACGCGCAACTCCGGCACCACGGCGCCGAGCAGCATTGCGGTGCGCAGCGATTGCAGCGCGTCCTCGGGCCGCACCAGCAGCGCCGGCGGCGTGCGTCGCCCGGCGCGCTGCAGCGCGGCCAGCACCTCGATCACCTCGGAGCGGCGTGAATCGAGCGAGGCGCGGATCTCGCGCTCACGGCCGTCGAGCGGCTGCAGGCGTGCCTCGGCGTCCGCGATCCGCGTCTCGACGCCGCGCACCTGGCCGGCAATGTCGATCAGCTGCTGATTGAGCTTGCTGCGGTCCTGGCCGATCGCGGCGATGTCGGCCTTCAGCTTCTCCTGCAGCTCGGTCGCCTTGCGCTGCTGTTCGCGCGCGGCCTCGAGTTCCTGCTCGCGCTGCTTGATCGCATCGGGCGATGGCTCCGCGGTTGCGGCCTGCTGCGCCGGCGGCGTGGATTGCTGCGCTGATGGTGTCGCTTGCGCGTGCGCCGCGGCCAATGGATATACGGCGAACATCGCGATCGACAGCGGCAGCAGCCAGCGGCGGCGCGCGACGGTGCCGAGATGCGAAGCCGAATACGAAGCTGTGTCCCGCTTGTGCTGCATTCGCGTGAGTTCAGTGGTTTCGACTGTCCGTCACCACGCCTTACGCGCGATGATAGGGGTGGCCTGCCAAAATGGTTGCGGCGCGATAAATCTGTTCCAAAAGCATGACGCGGACCATTTGATGCGGCCAGGTCGCGGAGCCGAATGCAATTCGCAACAAAGCCTTGCGCTGCAATTCAGGCGAAAGTCCGTCTGCGCCGCCGATCACGAAGACAGTATGTGCTGTTCCCTCGTCGCGCCAGCGGCCGAGCTGCCGGGCAAAGGTCGCACTGTCGATGCTCTTGCCGCGTTCGTCGAGGGCGACCAGCGCGTGCTTCTCAGGCAGCAATGCGGAGATCGCCGCAGCCTCCTCGGCAATGCGCGCGGCGGTGTCGCGCGCGCGGCTTTCCGCGATTTCGTGGATCTCGAGGCCGCGAAACCCGAGCTTGCGGCCGATATCCTCAAAGCGCTCGCGATAACGCTCGGCGAGCTCCCGTTCAGGGCCCTGTTTCAGACGGCCGATGCAGATCACGACAAGGCGCATCAACGCAGACTAGCTGCGCTGCAGCCGATTCGCATCGGCTTCGAACCCCCTTAGACCGCCGCGACCGCCGGGTTCTGAGTCCACAACCGCTCGAGGTTGTAGAACTCGCGCACCTCAGGCCTGAACACGTGCACGATCACCTCGCCGGAATCGATCAGCACCCAGTCGCAATTGGGCAAGCCCTCGACATGGATGTTCTTGACCCCGTTCTCCTTGAGGCTCTTCGTCACATTTTCCGCGATCGCGCCAACGTGCCGGTTAACCCGGCCGGTGGTGACGATCATGTAGTCGGAATATGCGGATTTGCCCCGAAGGTCGATGGTGACCGTCTCTTCCGCCTTCATGTCCTCGAGGCGGGAGAGGATCAGGCTCAGCGTCTTGTTGGCATCCGGTTTGTCGGCGTCCGGTTGCGCCTGCAAGGCCGCGGTTTTGGTCGATGTTTTACGCGCAGTCTTTGGAACCTTGGGTAAAACAGACTTTGACAATACAGATGTGGCCAGGGACCATTCCTTTCACTGTATCGCGGGTGCCGAATCCTCGGCCCCACGCGCCATACTACGCATGTGGGGTTAATGGTTTCAATATTCCAGTAACCCTTTTGCGCTTCATGCCGTTCTCCAGCTCCCGTCCGGGTTCCGAAGTCCGGTCGAAGACAGATTGGATTTCATTCCTGTCAGGAACACCCAGGCCGGCGCCTGCTGGTCGGCCAGCCGTGTCGCCTGATTTTCGGGCATGCGATAGCGCGCGAGCGCCTGCGCCGCCGGTGCGGCAAGGGCGCGGAAGCTTTGGGCGGACGGTCGATCACGGCAATCGGCACATCGGACGCGATGCGCCGCCAATCTTTCCAGCGATGAAATTGCGCGAGATTGTCAGCGCCCATGATCCAGACGAAGTGCACGCCGGAGACACGGCGGCGCAAGTGGATGATCGTGTCCACAGTGTAGCTGACGCCAATGACAGCTTCGAGACAGCTGATGTCGATGCGCGGATCGTCGGCAACGCGGCGCGCGGCCTCGGCGCGCTCGGCGAGCGCGTGCAGGCCATCATGGTTCTTCAGCGGATTGCCCGGCGTCAGCAGCCACCACACGCGGTCGAGCTGCAGGCGCTTGAGCGCGAACAGGCTGATGGCGCGATGCGCGGCGTGCGGCGGATTGAACGAGCCACCAAGCAGCCCGATGCGCATGCCGTTGGTATAGAACGGAAGCGCTTGGGCTGCGGATAACGACACGCTCGATGCTTGCTGCAATGGCTTACCGTGCGCGTGCGACAATGATCACGGCCGCGTCTGCCCGGTGCCGTGGACGCGGTACTTGAAGCTCGTCAGCTGCTCGGCGCCGACAGGCCCGCGGGCGTGGAATTTGCCGGTAGCAATTCCGATCTCCGCGCCGAAGCCGAACTCGCCGCCGTCGGCGAACTGGGTCGAGGCGTTGTGCAGCACGATCGCCGAATCGACCTCGTTGAGAAATCTTTCCGCGGCAGCGGCATCCTCCGTTACGATCGCATCGGTGTGATGCGAGCCGTGATTATGAATATGCGCAATCGCTTCATCGAGACCGTCGACGATCCTCGCCGAGATGATCGCGTCCTCGTATTCGGTGTCCCAGTCCTCGTCGGATGCGGGCTTCACCCTGGCATCGACGCCCTGCACGGCGTCGTCGCCGCGCACCTCGCAACCGGCATCGATCAACAGCTCGACCAGCGGTTTCAGCTGCGTCGCGGCAGCGTTGCGATCGACCAGCAGGGTCTCGACGGCGCCGCAGACGCCGGGACGGCGCATCTTGGCGTTCAGCACGACCGCCTTGGCCATATCGAGCCTGGCGCTAGCATCGACGTAGATGTGGTTGACGCCCTCGAGATGCGCGAACACCGGAACGCGTGCCTCCGCCTCGACGCGTGCGACGAGACTCTTGCCGCCGCGCGGCACGATCACATCGATGCCGCCGTTCAATCCCGTCAGCATCAGGCCGACGGCCGCACGGTCGCGGGTCGGCACCAGGGTAATCGCGGCCTCGGGCAGGCCGGCTTCACGCAGGCCCTGCACGAGGCAATCATGGATCGCGCGGCAGGAGCGGAAACTGTCCGAGCCGCCGCGCAGGATCACGGCGTTGCCGGACTTCAAGCACAGCACACCAGCGTCGGCGGCGACGTTGGGGCGGCTCTCGAAGATCACGCCGATGACGCCGAGCGGCACGCGGACGCGTTCGATGGTCATGCCGTTCGGCCGCTGCCAGCTTTCGGTGACGGCGCCGACCGGATCAATGATCTCGCGTACGGTCGCGACGCCATCGGCCATGCCGGCGACGCGCGCCTGCGTCAGCGTCAGGCGGTCGACGAAGGCAGAGGTCATGCCGCTCGCACGCGCCTCGGCGACATCCTCGGCATTGGCGGCGAGGATGGCCGCCGCATTGGCGCGGATCACGCGCTCGATCGCGGCGAGCGCCCGTTCCTTCTGCTCCGGCGGCGCCAGCGCCAGCACGCGCGCGGCGGCGCGCGCCTTGGCGGCGAGGTCGGTCATCAGGGCGGTGAGATCGGCGTTGCCGTCGATCGCCTTCAGGGGGGCGCTCATGAAACTACCAGCTTTGGACTAAGGCCATGTTCTAGCATGGCAATTGAAGGGTGGCGAGGCGCGGAACCGGCATGGCAGGTGGGCAGCAGGCCGCCCGCTCGGCCCAGCAAGTTATTTGGGCCTATTTGGCGGGATCGCCCCGGCCGGGCCGATCACGAGGTCGTCGCGATGGATCATCTCGGATCGGCCGCTGATGCCCAGAATGGCCATCACATCGGGCGAGGAGCGGCCCATGATCTTCTCGGCGTTCTCGGCGTCGTAGGCGACCAGGCCGCGGCCGATCTCGTGGGTGTCGGGGCCGCGCACCACCACGGCATCGCCGCGGGCGAACTGGCCGTCGACCCGGATCACGCCAGCCGGCAACAGGCTCTTGCCGGCGCGCAGCGCCGCGACCGCGCCGGCATCGATGGTCAAGGTGCCCTTTGGCTCGAGTGAGCCCGCGATCCAGCGTTTGCGCGCGGTGACGGGATTGGCGGGGGTCAGGAACCAGGTGCAGCGGCCGCCGTCGGCGATCGCAGCAAGCGGATGCTCGATCTTGCCCGATGCGATCAGCATGTGGGTGCCGGCCGTGGTCGCGATCTTCGCGGCCTCGATCTTGGTGGTCATGCCGCCGCGCGACAGTTCGGACCCGGCCGAGCCGGCCATCCCCTCGATCTCCGAGGTGATGCTTTCGACCACCGGGATCAGCCTGGCGTCGGGATCGAGCGCGGGCGGCGCGGTGTAGAGGCCGTCGATATCGGACAGCAGGATCAAAAGATCCGCGCTCGCCATGGTGGCGACGCGGGCGGCGAGGCGATCATTGTCGCCGTAGCGGATCTCGGTGGTTGCGACCGTGTCGTTCTCGTTGATCACGGGCACCGCGCCCCATTCCAGCAGCTTGGCGATCGTCGAGCGCGCGTTGAGATAGCGGCGGCGCTCCTCGGTGTCCTGCAGCGTCACCAGAATCTGCCCGGCGCCGATGCCGTGATGGCCGAGCACCTCCGACCAGATTCGCGCCAGCGCGATCTGGCCGACCGCTGCGGCAGCCTGGCTCTCCTCGAGCTTCAGCGGGCCGCGCGGCAGCTTCAGGCGGCTGCGGCCGAGCGCGATCGAGCCCGACGACACAACCATGACCTCGCAGCCTCGCTTGTGCAGCTTTGCGATGTCCTCGACCAGCGCGGCGAGCCAGGACGCGCGCACTTCGCCGGCCTGCGAGTTCGACCAGCAGCGACGAGCCGACCTTGACGACGATACGGCGAAAGTTCTTGAGCGCGGGGCGTTTCATGGATTCGGTCTGGCAGGAAGGTGGAAGCAATAGACGCCACAATGTGGCTTGGGAAGTCCAGGCGTTGCGCGGCTTGTGCCGTTCAACCCTGCGGCACCGGCGTCGCCCACGGCTCCGCCTGGCCCTTGGCCTTGTTGGACACCGGCGCTTCGCCGATCACGTCGACCAGCGCGCGCAGCGCGTCCTGCACGCCTTCGCCGGTCGCGCCTGACAGCAACAGCGGCGTCTTCTTCGCCGCCCGCTTGAGGCGGTCCTTCTGCTTCTTCAGTTCGTCGGGCGCGACCGCGTCGATCTTGTTGAGCGCGACGATCTCGATCTTGTCGGCGAGATGGCCCTCATAGGCTTCGAGCTCGGTGCGCACCGTCTTGTAGGCCTTGCCGGCATGCTCGCAGGTCGCATCGACCAGATGCAGCAGCACGCGGCAGCGCTCGACGTGACCGAGGAAGCGGTCGCCGAGGCCGGCGCCTTCATGCGCGCCCTCGATCAGGCCGGGGATGTCGGCGAGCACGAATTCGCGGCCGCCGAAATTCACCACGCCAAGCTGCGGATGCAGCGTGGTGAAGGGATAGTCGGCGATCTTCGGCCGTGCCGCGCTGACCACCGACAAGAAGGTCGATTTGCCGGCGTTGGGCAGGCCGACCAGGCCGGCATCGGCGATCAGCTTCAGCCGCAGCCAGATCCAGCGCTCTTCGCCGGGCGCGCCGGGATTGGCGTTGCGCGGCGCGCGGTTGGTGGAGGATTTGAAATGCGCGTTGCCGAAGCCGCCATTGCCGCCTTCAGCCAGCACGAATTTCTCGCCGAGTTCGGTGAAGTCGTGCAGCAGGGTCTCGCGGTCCTCGTCGAACACCTGGGTGCCGACCGGCACCTTCAGCACGATCGGCTTGCCGTTGGCGCCATGGCGGTCCTTGCCCATGCCATTGGTGCCCTTCTGTGCCTTGAAGTGCTGCTGGTAGCGGTAATCGATCAGCGTGTTCAGTCCGTCGACGGACTCGATGATGACGTCACCGCCGCGACCGCCATTGCCGCCGGAGGGACCGCCGAACTCGATGAACTTCTCGCGCCGGAACGCGACGCAGCCGTTGCCGCCGTCGCCCGAGCGAATATAGACCTTGGCTTCATCGAGGAATTTCATGATTTTCACTAGTTAGGGCAGGGTGGCCGCGGCGGCAACCCGGAAAGGCCCTGACTTCAGCGAAAAGCCTTAATTTTCGGGCCTTTTTACGGCCCTTGCGGCTAACTCGGCCGCCGCCGGACCAGGAATTTCTGCATCCCCTCCAGCACCAGCTCGCGGCGCTGGTTGTGGACGGTCGAGCGCAGCGTCACGACGCCGGTGGTCTTGCCCGGTGACAGCTCGATCACCTCCAGCGCGGGGTAGATGGTATCGCCGGCATAGACCGGCTTCAGGAACTTGCTCGATTGCTCGAGGAAGCCGATCAGCGACTCCTCCACGACATAGGGGAACAATCCCGCGCCGGGCGCGGTGTGCACCAGGGTCTGGAAGCCGTGGGCGAGCAAATCAGGCATGCCGCGCGCGCGGCAATATTCGACGTCGTAATGGATCGGATGGGTATCGCCGCTGGCGGTCTGAAACGCCGCGAACACGGCCGAGGTCTGGGTCCGGCTCGGAATCACGAAGCGCTCGCCGAGCACGAAATCCTCGAACCAGCGCTGCGCGGGGACCATGCGATGCTGGGTGGGGTCGAAGTCGCTCATGCGGCGTTTCCTGCTCTTTTTGTTGCCGGGATCAGCTACCGGTATCGCAGCGACGCAGGTGCGGCAATCCGTTCAATTCGTCACGCCCGGGCTTGTCGCGGGCATCCACGTCTTTAAAACCGGACGACTCGGGCATAGGCGAGCGGAAGCGACGCTGTCCTTGGCCAAGCGAGCGGAAGCGACTCCGTCGTTGGCCAGGCCCGACAAAAGAAAGCGCAAGTCGATTCATGAGCCTGTTCGCAAAGCTGTCCTCCTACGACGACCGGTCGGCGCGGCTCGCCGGCATCGGGTTGATGCTGCTGTCGATCTTCATGTTCTCGTTCGGCGACGCGATGGGCAAATTCATCGTCGCGACCTATTCGGTCGGGCAATTGCTGTGGCTGCGCGCCTGCGCGGCGCTGCTCGTGCTGCTGCCGATCGTGTGGCAGCGGCGCGCGGATTTCCTGCATCTGGAACGGCCGTGGCTGCAATTGCTGCGCGTCACGCTGTCGACGGTGGAGGTTGCGGCGTTCTTCCTGGCGACGGTCTATCTGCCGCTCGCCGACGTCATCACCTACTACCTCGCCGGACCGATCTTCGTCACCGCGATGTCGGGCCTCGTGCTCGGCGAGCATATCGGCTGGCGGCGCTGGACCGCGATCCTGGTCGGCTTTTGCGGAGTGCTGATCGCGCTCCGGCCGTCGGCGCAGACGATCAGCTGGCCGGCGATGATCGCGCTTGGCGGCAGCCTGTCGTTTGCGGTGCTGATGCTGATCACGCGCTCGTTGCGCGCGACGCCCGATATCGTGCTGGCGACGTCGCAATTCGGCGGCACCTTCATCCTGGGCCTCGTGCTCTCGCCGTTCGGCTGGGTGACGCCGTCAGCCGGCAGCCTCGTGCTGTTCTTCACCGCCGGCATCATCTCGGTCGCGGCGCTGCTTTGCGTCAATCGTTCGCTGAAGCTCGCGCCGGCGAGCGTGGTGGTGCCCTACCAGTATTCGATGATCGTCTGGGCGGTGATCTTCGGCTTCGTGGTGTTCGGCGACGTGCCGTCCTGGGCCACCATCATCGGCGCCGCTGTTATCATCGCGGCCGGCCTCTACATCTTCGTGCGCGAGCAACAGCTTGGACGCCCGGACTCCGCGGTGAATCCGCCGGCGTGACCGCATTGTCGTCCCGGCCTTGAGCCGGGACCCATAACCACCGATGCTGATTGCTGCACAGGCTGAAGCCACAGCTCGGCCGAGCAATGTCCATTTGTGGTTATGGGTCCCCGCGTTCGCGGGGACGACGACCGTTGTTGTGGATCGGGTCTCAGCTCTCCCGCCGGGTCGAGTTGTTCCAGCGCTTCAGCGACGTCCAGACACCGCGTGACAGGCGGAAGCAGTCGACCGGGCTCGAGGAGCCCAGCGCCTCGAAGCGGTGCAGCTCGACGCCGCCCCACTGGAAGCCGCACTTCTCGAGGATATTGCGCGACGACGGATTGACGACGCGGGCGCCCGAGATCAGCTGGTCGAGATCGAACTCCTCGAAGAAGTAATCGATCACCGCGCGCGCAGCCTCGGTGCCGAAGCCCTGGCCCCAATAGTCGACGCCGAGCCAGTAGCCGAGTTCGGCCGATGTCTCCTCGCGCCAGTCGATGCCGACCATGCCGATCGGCGTGTGATTGTTCTCGATCAGGAAAACGGTTTCGCGCCCGCCGGCGCCGAGCGCGCGCACGAAGTCGATGGCGTCGTCCTGGGTATAGGGATGCGGCAGGCGGCGGGTGTTCTCCGCGATGCGGCGGTCATTGGCGAGGCGTTCGATTGCTTTTACGTCCGCGAGCGTCGGCTTGCGCAATGTCAGCCGTTCTGTCTCGAGGACGCAAGCTCTTGCCTCACGCAAGGTCGGCGTCGGGATGTCCTGCAACATGTCGAGCTCCTGTGATGCGAAAAAATCGGTACGCAACGCTTGGAACGTCACGCGCGGTCGAAGTGGAACGCGCGCAACAAAAGGGGAGGCCGGTCATCCCGCCTCCCCTTGGAGCCCTTTGCGACTCCGCCGGTTCAACAGGACCCGGCGGACTCATGTGTGTCCACCGTCTACTCGGCCGCCTCTGCCATCGGAATAACCGATACAAACGTGCGGCCGTTGGCTTTGGCACGGAACTCGACATGACCCTCGACCTTGGCGAAGAGAGTATGATCGGTGCCCATGCCGACATTAAGGCCAGGATGCCAGGTGGTGCCGCGCTGACGCGCGATGATGTTTCCGGGGATCACGCGCTCGCCACCGAACGCCTTGATGCCAAGGCGCTTGCCCTTGGAATCACGCCCGTTGCGCGATGAACCGCCTGCTTTTTTGTGAGCCATGGCTCGTCTCCGACTTCGCTTTGATCTCTAGATCAATTCCTTGACGGAATCATTTCACGTTTTGTCACGCTTCACATCTGAAAGCGCGACGATCACTTCTTCTTAAGCCTTGGCCGCGGCCTTCTTGGCCGGAGCCTTCTTGGCGGCCGGCGCCTTTGCGGGCGCCTTCTTCTTGGCCGCCTTCGGCGCTGCGTCCTCGCCATCGGCGGGCGCTGCGACCTTTTCCTTCTTCGGCCGCGGGCCGACGGTCGGCTTGGCGTTATCGGCGAGGATCTCGGTGATGCGAAGCACCGTGAGCTCGTCGCGATAGCCGCGCTTGCGGCGTGAATTCTTGCGGCGACGCTTCTTGAACGCGATCACCTTGGCGCCGCGCTTGTGCTGCAGCACTTCGGCTGCAACGGACGCGCCTGCCACGGTGGGCGTTCCCAGCACCGGCGTATCACCGCCGAGCACCAGAACTTCGCCAAGCTGCACGATCGTGCCGACATCGCCGGCGATCTTGCCTATCTCGAGTACATCATTCGGAACGACACGGTATTGCCGGCCGCCGGTTTTGATGACTGCGAACATCGTTTGATTCCTTCGTGTTCGATCCCGGCCTCGGACGGTTCGCCCGGGTCGGCTTTTTGTTCAGTCGCTATGGGTTGCGTGTCTCGTGCGAAGGGAATGAATTCCCAAATGGTCCGCACAAAAACGATCGGCGCGAGAAATCCCCGCGCCGGATGGGGGGACTTATAGCCGCAAACGACCGAGAGTCAAGGTAGCGCAAAAACCGGCCAAAAATGAAGGGTTTGGCATGGTTTTGGCCCGGATTGGCGACTCAAGCCTGCGCCTGAGCCGCGGTCCGGTCTGGCGACGGATGGCCTGGCGCGGGCTGGCCCAGTGTGTCCGCCGCACCCGAGGAGCCGGTTTCGCCGGTAATTCCGTCCATCGAATGGCGCCGGCGCGCAAGCAACCAATCGGGTTCCCCGCCGTTAACGACCCGACCTCAAGCGGGCAGGCACGGGCAAATGGCCGAAGACACTGGATTGACCACGGGCATCGCGCACCACGGTGCCGCGCGGCTGCCGTCTGTCGACATCGACAGCTTCAACATCGAGCTGAAGGACGACGAGGGCTTTCTCGGCGATCGCGCCTCCAAGGGTGCGTTCCGCAAGATCCTCGACCGCTGGCGCAAGCCGCTGCGCAAGTCGGACGAAGATCCGTTCGGCGACGAGCCGTCGGACAAGATCAGCAAGAAGAAGCTCGATGAGTTGCTGGTCGGCGACGACACCGAGGCCTCCGCGGTCGTGCATAGCGCGATCGAGGAGTTTGCGCAGGAGCTCGCCCATGTGACACGGCGCTTCCTCAACACCAAGGCCTGGGCCAAGACCGAGCGCATCGTGGTCGGCGGCGGCTTCCGCGACTCCAGGCTCGGCGAACTCGCCATCGCGCGCACCGAGATCATCCTGAAGTCGGAGGACTTCAAGGTCGATTTGCTGCCGATCCGCTTTCATCCCGACGATGCCGGGCTGATCGGCACGCTGCATCTCGCGCCATCGTGGATTTTCGAGGCCCATGACGGCGTCCTCGCCGTCGACATCGGCGGCACCAATATCCGCTGCGGCGTGGTCGAGTTCGCGCTGGAAGAAGGCGCCCGATCTCTCCAAGGCGGCGGTCTGGAAATCGGAGCTGTGGCGCCACGCCGATGACGAGCCGACGCGCGAAGGCGCGGTGAAGCGGCTGGTGAAGATGCTGAAGGAGTTGATTGCCGCCGCCGAGAAGGAGAATCTCAAGCTCGCGCCGTTCATCGGCATCGCCTGTCCCGGCGTCATCAATGAGGACGGATCGATCGAAAAGGGGGCGCAGAACCTGCCCGGAAATTGGGAGAGCAGCAAATTCAACTTGCCGGCGAGCCTGGTCGAGGCGATCCCGCAGATCGGCGATCATGACACCGCGATCGTGATGCATAATGACGGCGTGGTGCAGGGGCTGGCCGAGGTCCCGTTCATGCAGGACGTCGCGCGCTGGGGCGTGCTGACGATCGGAACCGGGCTTGGCAATGCCCGCTACACCAATCGCAAGCGAGAGAACGGCAAGGACGAGAAGAAGGCCGAGAAGAAAGACAAGGACGACGAGAACGAAAAGAGCGAGAAAAAGGCCAAAAAAGCCAGGAAGGCCGATGCCTGAGCCGTCAGGATTCAGCGATCGCGCGCGCTCCATCCGGTCTACGGTCTGCCTTCTCCTTCCCCCTGAAAGGGGGAAGGTCGGGATGGGGGTCAGCCGCAGGCGATGCTGTTTGCGGAGAGAGCAGATCCCCACCCGCTTTGCTCTGGCGAGCAAAGCGACCTCCCCTTTCAAGGGGAGGTAAGCATGCGTAGCCCGGATGCAGCCAACGGGTCGCGCGAATGCGCGCCCGATGACAAGCTCCGCGAAATCCGGGGCACCTCCATCCGCAGATCCAGCGGCCGCGGATTACGCACGGTAAGGTTGATCGGTTAGGTTAAGATCGGGTTCGCGTTGCCGTTTCGACGTCGCTCGCTACCGTGGCCCGTGTCGCTCCCGCCGACCGGCGAAGCCGCACTTCCCGGCCAGCAATATTAAGAAGCGGCACGGGACCGCCAGTTTTTGTCGCGTCCTGGCGGTCCCACCACTTCTACCTCCAATTGATCCGCTCGAAGAAGCCGGCGATCTCGGCGGCCGCGCGGTCGGGGTCCTCGCGATGCGGGAAATGCCCGACATCGGGAAACATCTCGAGGTCCAGATTGGAGAAGGTCTCGCCCAATCGGTCGGTCCAGGCATAGGGAAACAGCGGATCGTGCTCGGCCCAGCGGATGCAGGTCGGAACAGTGATCGGCGGCAGCGCCGGGGCTTCGCCCTGCATCATCTTCACGCGCGCCGCGTGTGACGCGCGATAATGCGCAAAGCCGCCGGCGAGATTGCCGGGCTTGAAGAAATTGTCGGCGAAATCCTCGATCACGTCGTCGAACGCGGCCTTGCGGTGCGACCAGTGGTGCAGGAAATGGCCGATATAGGTGCGGCAGCTGTCTCTGCTGGCGCCGACCAGCGCGGGCGCCATCTCCATCTGGTGGAACGACTGGTACCAGATGTGATTCAGCCGGTCGGGCGCGGCCATCCGCGGCCCGATGCCGGGATAGACGAAATCGAACAAAAATAGTCCGGCGATGCGGTCGGGCGCCTTGCGGGCGAGGGGCTGCATCACGGCACCGCCGACGTCGTGGCCGACCACGCCGGCCTTGCCGATGCCGAGCGCGTCCAGCAGCGCCAGCATGTCGTCGGTATGCTGGTCGGGGCCGTACGCTCCTCCATGTGAGCCTTGCGGCTTGTCGCTGTCGCCGAAGCCGCGCAAGTCGGGGGCGATTAGGGCGTAGCGGCCTGCGAGGCGCGCCATCACCGGCTCCCAGGTCAGCCAGAATTCCGGCCAGCCGTGCAACAGCAGCAGCGGCTTGCCCGTCCCGGTCCGCGCGACGTGGAACGCCGCGCCATTGGCTCGAATCGTCACATGCTCCATGGCCCGCTCCTGCTCCGGCTGGTTCGCTCGCGCGCCGACGAACCCGAGGTGTCCTGCTAGCGCCTTGTTTCCGCGCACTTTCTCATGTTGGCCCGATGTTTCGGCGGTACGAGGCAGCGGTGACGGAAATATTATTGCAGCGCCTTGTCTGTCCCGCCGTCCTCGCCTAGAACACGCCCCGACCGCGGGTGGCGCAAATCACCCGGGCCATCGGAGAGGTGGCAGAGTGGTTGAATGCACCGCACTCGAAATGCGGCATAGGTGCAAGCCTATCGGGGGTTCGAATCCCTCCCTCTCCGCCATATCAAATTGTAATTATTAGAGTTTTTTGATTTTAGCTTGCGGGCCCCTGCCTGACTCACTTCATTCGTCTCATTCGTCCGCTGTCTCTCCGCATCCCCACTTCGAAAGGCGCGATCGGACCAAACGTCCGGAAGTCCGCCCGTAGCGGCACAGCTTCCGCTGCGCTGCATCTACAGATTGATAAGGGGAATCGCGCACCATTCGATATTGAGTGGCCCGCGTGCACCACTTTAGGCTGCCAAGGACCCTTGGGAGAGAACAACGAGTGCCTTCCGATACATCGTCTAAGCAACTGCCCGTTTATCTCGAAGGTTTGGCAATACGATTCTTTCGAGGGATCGGTCCAGAACAACAGAAACTCGGCCCGTTTAAGGGCTTCAATTTCTTTGTAGGCGCCAACAATTCTGGCAAGTCCACGATACTGGACTTCATTCACCGATATCTGGGTGCCGCAGGAAACATCAAAACGACCGCCGACAGAATCGATCGATACACCGGAGAAAAAACAGGGGAGTTGGACTTTGCTATAGGCTGGACCCCCGATCGGTTTATACGGACCGTATTTGATCGACTGAACCCTGAAATGAAACGTCGCTTCCAAGATAAAATCTCGGCGATTTGTCGCGTCCTTGGAGAGCCCGATCGTACAATTTGGGTGGTCCCCAAGAAGGGGCCAGTCATTTCTCCAAGCAAGATGGGCCAACTGAGGAGTTTGTTCGACCAACATGAGTGGCATTCGCTTTGGGCCAACTTGAAGCAAATGCAGGGCGGCGACCTGATAAACCATTGGATACCGCAAACGGTATCTCTCTTCTATGAAGCCCAACCGGAGCATTTGCCCCCGATAGGCTTCATACCGACGCACCGGCAGATAGGCGACACCTCGGACCAATTTGACGATTTTAGCGGGCGCGGCTTGATCGCTCGGCTCGCCGAGCTCCAAAGTCCTGATCACGACAAGAGAGACGAACTAGTTCTGTTTGAGAAGATAAATTCGTTCCTGCAAACAGTCGTCGGTCGAAAAGACGCCAAGATTGAGATTCCCCACAACCGAAAACACATCTTGGTTCATATGGACAACAAGGTGCTCCCTCTCATCAACCTCGGAACGGGCATACACGAAGTCATAATGATTGCTGCCTTCTGCACGATAAGCGATCAGCATATCGTTTGCATCGAAGAGCCGGAGACCCACCTACATCCCCTGCTGCAGCGCAAGCTTATATCCTACCTGCACGCCAATACGTCGAACCAATACTTCATAGCGACACATTCTGCGAGCTTCATTGATACTGCCGGGGCGGCAATCTTCCACGTAACTAATGACGGCATCCAAACGCGAATTAGAGAATCCGTGCTGCGAAGTGATCGGTTCGCTATCTGCGAAGATCTTGGAATCAGAGCGTCGGATATAGTTCAATCGAATTTTGTAGTTTGGGTAGAAGGTCCATCGGACCGAATTTACCTTCGAGCATGGATTCACACTGCCGACCCGACCTTGGTTGAAGGCATCCACTACTCAATTATGTTCTACGGGGGGCGTCTGCTAAGCCACCTGTCCGCACAAGACGACGAGGTGACAGAATTCATCCGGTTGCGTTCGCTTAACCAAAAGCTCTGCGTAGTAATGGATAGCGACAAAGCATCCTCGCACGCGAAGGTGAACGATACGAAACTGCGAGTGTCTGAAGAACTAAAGCAGGGCGGCGCGCTCGTTTGGATTACAAAAGGACGAGAGATCGAAAACTACGTGCCCTTTGACGTCCTTCAGAACGCGGTGAAGCAAGTGTATGCCGGCCGATATCATTCGGCTCCCGACCAAGGCCAATATACTCACGCGCTTCATTTTTGGCCCGTTGGAACGAGCGGAAACCGCGCAAAAAACTTGGAGACAAGAGTCGACAAAGTCCGGGTGGCTAAATTTGTGGTAGGAGGACAGCTTGATTTGGGGACGCTTGATCTAAAGCGGAATATTCAAGACCTAGTTTCGCGTATTCAGAAAGCGAACTCGTAACGGCCTTATGCGCGCGTGCGCGGCTGGCAAGCTTGCGGCAGGTCGCAGCCTCGCGCCCGATCGTCTCGGATACGGCATCGAACCCCAATCCGAACACGTCATGCAGCAGAAAGGCCGCCCGCTCCAAAGGCGACAGGCGTTCCAGGGCAATCATCAACGGCAGGATCAGATCGTCCGCCGCTTCCTCTGCTTCGGGGTCGAAGAATGGTTCGGGGAGCCACGGTCCGACATAGGCGGCACGCAGGCGCCGTGCGGATTTCAATTCGTTGAGGGATAATCGGGTGACGATGGTGTGCAAGACTGCCTTGGGATCGCGCATCTGATCGCGATCGGCAGCGAGCCAGCGTACCCAGGCGCTGTGCACGACATCCTCTGCGTCGGCGACCGAGCCCAGCATCCGATAGGCCAGCCGGATCAGGCGTGGCCGCAACTCGGCGAAGATCTCGGCAGCTGACGGTTCAGCTGCATCTGTCATGACGCCACCGGAACGGGCACCGAGGCCGCGTCACGGCCGCGTACGAACTGAAGCGCGGTCTTCGCCACCCGCTGTCCCAGGTGGCGGGCGGTTGCGAGATCGGAGTCAGGCGGGGCGGTGTCCGCGCCCTCGTCGGTGTTCGACTGTACCCGGCTCCCAGCCAGAACCCCAGCCTGTTCGGATCGGCTTGCGATCCCGATGCGGAGTTGTTCCCCGGGGCAGGTCGAGATTGACCCAATGCATGCCATGCTGTGCGGCGAACAATGCAAGCTGGATCAATGTGGACAGCTTGTCGCCGGCGTGTGCCCCCGAATTGGTGAAGCCTGCCGCGAGCTTGTCCTTCCAGCGATAGCCGTTGGACATCACCGCGCGTGACGTTGCTTCCTGAAAGGCTTTGAAGGCCGCGGAGGCGGCACCCATGTAGGTAGGCGTGCCGAAGATCAGCGCTTCCGCATCCATCAGCCGATCCCAGTTCTGTTCCACGATCTCGACGGGCACCAGAAGCGCCTCTGCCCCATCGATATCCTGGATGCCGGACCTGACGGCCTCCGCCTGCCGCCGGGTATGGCCGTAGGCGCTATGATAGACGATTGCGATCAGGGTACGACCGCCTCCGGTTCCGAGTGTATGCATGCTGTCCTCTGCTGCTGCCGTTGCAGAAGCCAAGACAAGGCAGCGCGTTCGAAACGTGACATGCCCTCCCGAACGTTCGTCCGGAGGATGTTGCCCCAATTGACCGCCACGTAGGCCGGAGCGGTGGCCGCCGGCTCCTTTGCATGGGGTTGTTTTCGATATTTTGGCGGGAGCCGCGGTCGCGTCGGGGTCGGTCGACCCTCGCCGAAGGTTGATCCCGACAATCCCATCCATCATCACCGGGTGTCGGCAGCGAGGTCGAACCTAGCGCGGTGGCGCCGGTAACCTTAATTTTTCCTTTCGATTGTCGATAAAGTTTTATCGATTATCCTCGTGACAGTTGAGCGGTGTGACGAACCGCACGATGAGCGGCAACAGCCGAGTGGCTGGACGACCGCTCTGAAATCGAAGGGTGGGCAGAGCGCAGTGCCAGCCACCTTTCGGGCTGTCCGGCGGCGGCCGGCGGGGCAAATCAATTTTGAAGTGCTTTTGATTGCCAGGTTGCGGCGCATATCGCTCCGCATGAAGCCTTTCAATTGGGATGTTCCAAGATGACGCTCGCGCATGTCTTGATCGCGGCCGGTGGCGGCTTTTTGTTGCTCGCTGGCTTCGTCGCATTTGCCCTTTGGAGAAACGCGCTCCATTCGACGGCGCGGATTTAGCAACAGGCGAGATTGAGATCCGGCGGCCTCGCTCATGGGGACGAGCGAGCGTGGCTGTCGGGATGGCCGCACCGCCGCGCGGCCTGACAGCCGAGCACCGCGCCTTACGACCTACCCCAAGGCGACGCGTGCTCGGCTGTTCAATTCCTGACCACGGTTTGTCATTCGACACGTTGATTGCGTAAAGGCGATTGCTCCGCTCTCCGCGTCACCTCCACGACGCGAGATCCAGTCTGCGCGTGATCGCGATGGCCTCGAGGAAGGCCTCGTCGTGGCTGACGACCAGCAGCGCGCCGTCATAGGCGCGCAAGCCGGCCTCGACCGCTTCCATCGATTCGATGTCGAGATGGTTGGTCGGCTCGTCGAGGATCAGGAAAGGCGGCGGCCTCACGCCGCCCAGCACACAGGCAAGACCGGCGCGAAGCAACTGGCCGCCGGAGAGGCTCGCAACGGGCTGCAGCGCGGCATCGGCGCGGAACATGAATCGCGCCAGCGCCGCGCGGCAGGCATTCTCGCCGGCATCCGGATTGATGCGCCGGAAATTCTCCAGGATGGAGGCCGACGCATCGAGCAGGCTGACCGCCTGATCGAACATGGCGAACCGGGTCATCACCTCGACGGTGCCGCGCGCCGCGGTCAGGTCGCCGCTGACGAGCTTGAGCAGCGTCGTCTTGCCGGCGCCGTTGGAGCCAGTGATCGCGACGCGCTCCGGACCGGACATGGAGAAGGTGACGTCACGCAGGATCGGCGCGTCCGCGCCGTAGCCGACGTCGGCCGCGTCGATCCGCAGCACCATCCTGCTCGCCGGCAGATGCGTCGAGGGCAGCTGCACCGCAAACGGTTGCAGCACCTCGATGCGTTGCCGCGCCGCGATGGCAAGTTCGAGCGCTTGCGTCCGCCGTCGTTCGGCGAGGCGGGCGTTCTCGCCGCCGCTGTCCTCGCTGCGGTCCTTGCGCAGCCCGGCGGCGATGCGCGGCAGATCGCCCTTGGCGCGCTTCCTTGCACCCGCGCCGTCCTTGCGCGCCTTCCGTTCGTTGGCTTCTCTTGTGTTACGGTCGATCTCGGCGACGCGCTTCTCGGCATCGGCCAGATCGTGTCGTGCTGCCGACAGCTCGATGGCCTTGCGTGCGCGATACTGGCTCCAATTGCCGCCGTACCGCCTGGCTTCCAGCGATGTCAGTTCGACGATCGCATCCATCGTCTCCAGCAATTCGCGGTCGTGGCTGACGATGATGGCGCCGTGCCGCCAGTCGGCGAGCAGGTCGATCACCGCCTTGCGTCCCGCACGGTCGAGATTGTTGGTCGGCTCATCCAGCAGCAGAAAGTCGGGCTGTGCGAAGGTCAGCGCGGCGAGCCGCGCCCGGGTCGCCTGGCCGCCGGACAGCGTCGCCAGCGGCGCGTCGAGTGCATCGTTCAGTCCGACGCGCTCGAGCGCGGCCGCGATGCGCGTGTCGAGCGTCCAGTCGACGTCGGCAATCTCCTCGGTGCTCGCAAGGCCCTGTTCGGCACGACGTAGCGCGGCCAATGCGCGGCGCGCGTCGAACAGGTCGACGACGCGTTCATCCGGCTCCAGCTGAACCGTCTGATGCAACATCCCGACGCGTCCCTGAACCGAGACGGTGCCGGATTGCGGCGTGCGCACCCTCGCGATCAGGCTGAGCAGCGTCGTCTTCCCGACGCCTGTTCCTGCCGACAAGGCCGGTGCGTTCGGGTCCGAAGTTCAGATCGATGTTGGAAAGGAGAACCCGGCCGTCAGGCGCGGACAGGGTCAGACGAGAGAGCGCGATCGATGCAGGCATGAATATCCCCGAGGGCAAGGCTGATGGGCGTTGCTGTCAGGGTGAAATCCATGGCCGTCGGCATCCTCAGGGATTGATGATTGAACTGATGTAGTCGCCTGTGAAGGCAGGATCAAGGCGCGAAGCGTATCGTCACGCCGCTTCGGCGAAGGTCCAGCGGTCGGGATCTGGGGTGTGGCCGATCAAAGCGAGACCGTAGGCGATCGATTCGAATTGATCCGCCGAGGTCAGCCGTGCCGCGCCAAAACGTTCGGCGAACAGGCGCTGCACGGCCGGCACGAACGAGGTGCCGCCGGTCAGGAACACCTTCTCGACGTCGCGCGCGGTGATGCCCGCCTGGGCCAGCGCCTCGTCCACCGTCGCGCCGAGCCGTTCGATGTCGTCGGCGATCCAGGATTCGAAATCGTCGCGCGTCACGGTCGCGCCGATATCGATGCCTTCGCGGGCGAAACGGAACTCGACGCGGTCGCGGCTCGACAGCGCGACCTTGGTGTCGGACACGGCGCGATAAAGCGCGAAGCCGAGATCGTGGTCGACGATGGTGATGAAATCGTGCAGCGGCGCCGGATCGAGCGCGGTGCGCGCGAGCTGCTGCAACTCGCGCAAATCGCCATTGCCCCGCATCATCGCGAGCTGATGCCAGCGGGCGAGGCTCGAATAATAGTGATTGGGGATCGGCAACACCTTGTCGAACGAGCGGTAGCTGGTGCCCTTGCCGAGCCGCGGCGAGACGATGTGGTCGACGATGCGGTAATCGAAGGTGTCGCCGGCGATGCCGATGCCGGCGTGGCCCAGCGGTTCGGCGCGCAGCACGCCGCCCTTGCGCGAGAACCGCATTACGGAGAAGTCGCTGGTGCCGCCGCCGAAATCGGCGACGAGCACGGTGGCATCGTGGTCCAGCGTGCGCGCGAAGGAGAACGCCGCGCCGACCGGCTCGTAGACGTAGCGCGCATGGCCGGCGCCGAGCCGCTCGAACGCAGCCCGGTAGCGCTGCATCGCGAGCTCGTCATTGGGATTGCCGCCCGCAAAGCGTACCGGTCGGCCGACCATGATGGTCGGCGCGCCGAGATCGAATCCTTCGCCGGCATGCCGCGTCAGCGTGCGCAGGAACGCCGCGAGCAGGTCCTCGAACTTGTAGCGTTGCCGGAAGATCTGGGTGGTATTGAAGGCCGAGCTCGCCGCAAACGTCTTGAACGACTGGATGAAGCGATGGATCGTGCGTCCCTCGAGGAACTGCTCGATCGCCCACGGGCCGCCCTCGGCGCGCGGATGCAGGCCGGCGCCCGGCCGTTCCTCCCAGAAGCACAGCGCGGACACATAGACGCTATGCGTGCGGCCGCCGTGGTCGAAGCGGATCGCCTCGACGCGGCCGTCGCCGTCGGACAGCGCGACCACGGTGTTGCTGGTGCCAAAATCGACGCCAATCGAGACGGCGGGCGGGGCGCTCGACATGTCATGCTCGGATTGTCTGTGAAAGGGGGCGGACGTTTAGCGGCTTTGGCCGGATTTGCCAACCCGTCTGGACGCTATCCAGTTGGGCCAGTTCCGCCTCCCCTTGGCAAGGGGAGGTCGCTTTGCTCGCCAGAGCAAAGCGGGTCGGGATCCGCGCACTCCGCAGAGAGCATCGCCTGCGGCTGACCCCCATCCCGACCTTCGGGAAGGAGAAGGAAGGCCTCGATGACGCGGCTCAATCCTTCAATGCGTAGGCGATGACGTAGTCGCCGCGTTTGGTGCCGAACGAGCCGTGGCCGCCGGCCGCGGTGACCACGTATTGCTTGCCGCCAGCCTCGTAGCTCATCGGCGTCGATTGCGCGCCGGCCGGAAGGCGATCCTCCCAGAGCACCTTGCCGTTGCGCACATCGTAGGCCCGGATCGTGTACTCATAGGTCCCGGTGTAGAACGCAACGCCGCCGGCGGTGGTGATCGGCCCGCCCAGCATCGGCACGCCCATCTTGAATGGAAGCGGCAGCGGCGTGGTGTCCCGGATCGTGCCGTTGGGATGCTGCCAGACGATCTTCATCGTCCTCAGATCGATCGCGGCCATCGAGCCCCATGGCGGCCGGTAGCACGGCACGGAGAGCGGCGAGAGGAAGCTCGAGATGCCGACGCCGAACGGCGTGCCGTACATCGGCTGCACCCCGACCTCGCTGCCGACCGGTTTCTCGGCTGTCGGCGCCGGAGGATTCTGCGGGCCGCGCGGAATGAGCCTGGAGGCGAACGGCAACGACATCGGATTGGCGATGGCGATCTGCCTGACAGGATCGACCGCGATGCCGCCCCATTCGAACATGCCGAGATTGCCCGGGAAGACCAGCGTGCCCTGCAACGACGGCGGCGTGAAGGTGCCTTCGTAGCGCAAGCGGTGGAACATGATCCGGCACAGCAGCTGATCGAAGATCGTGCCGCCCCACATGTCGGCGCCGGTCAGCTTCGCCTCCGGGCGGAAGGTCAGTTCGGAGAACGGCTGGGTCGGTGCAGAGCGGTCGCCGGGCGCGGGCCCTTGCGGCACTGCGCGTTCCGGCGCCGGCACGATCAGTTCGCCGGTCCTGCGGTCGAGCACGACGATGTTGCCCACCTTGGTCGGCTGGATCAGCGCGGGAACGACGCCCTTGGCCGTCGTCACATCGACCAGGCTCGGTTGCGAGGGAACGTCCATGTCCCAGAGATCATGATGCACGGTCTGGTACGACCAGGCGCGCTTGCCGGTGTTGATGTCCAGCGCGACGATGGCGCTGGAATAGCGCTCGACCAGCGCATCGCGATTGCCGCCCCAGATGTCAGGTCCGTTGTTGCCGGTCGGGATGTAGACCAAATTCAATTTCGGATCGAACGAGGCCGTGATCCAGGAATTCGGTGACCCGTTGGTGTAATGACGCGTCGGCGACGGCAATGCGTTCTCGTCCGCCGCGCCGGAATCCCAGGCCCAGACCAGCCTGCCGGTATAGACATCGAAGCCGCGGATCACGCCCGACGGCACCTCGACCGCATAATTGTCGATCACCGCGGCGGCCACGACCAGGATCTTGTCGCTGACGACCGGCGGCGACGTCGGCTCGAAGAAGCCGGCGGTCTTGATCCCCATGCCTTGCTGCAGGTCGAGGATGCCGTGATCGGCGAAACCATCGCAGAGCTTGCCGCTGTCGGCATCGAGCGCAATCATGCGGCCGTCATTGACCGGCAGAAATATCCGCCGCGGGCATTCGGCCGGCGCCGGATTGCCGCCAGAGTCGACGGCGCCCTGCGCGGCTTCGTGATAAGAGACCCGCGGCAGGTCATGTGCTGGAACGTCTTGTTGTGCACGAGCCTGGGGTCGTAGCGCCAGCGCTCCGTACCGGTCTTGGCGTCGAGCGCGAACAGCACCTGGTGCTGCGAGCAGAGATAGAGCGTATCGCGCACCTTGATCGGGGTGACCTCGAAGGTCGTCTCTCCGGAATCGTCTGGTGTCTTCACGTCGCCGGTGCGGAAGGTCCAGGCGACCTTGAGGTTGCCGACATTGTCAGGCGTGATCTGCTTCAGCGGCGAATAGCGTTGTCCGAATTGCGTGCGTCCATAGGCGCGCCAGTCGCCGTCCGGCTGCGGTTCGGCTTCGCTTTGCGGCACGGCAGAGCCGGACTCGGCAATCGTGCCGTTGATGTCGTGATAGCTGGACAGCAGCCCGGCGATGAGCACCGCCGCAGCAGCGACGACGCCGATCCAGAGTGGCGCCGTTGCGCGCATGTAAGGCACCGGCCCGCTTCGTGTCAGCGCGCGGACGATCACCGGCGTGAGCAGCCACAGCGCCATGGGGAAGATGATGTCGCCACGCGCCGCGAGCGGCCACCAGTCGAACCGCACCTCATAGACGGCCCACGCCAGCGTGCCGAGCAGCACGATCGCAAACAGCCAGAGCGCCTGATGGCGCCGCGCCAGCAGTAGCGCTGCCGTGGCGAGAATGCCGACGCCGAGGACAGTGTAGAAGATCGATCCACCCAGTGCGGCGAGCCAAATGCCGCCGCCCGCGAGGACCAGGCCGATCAGGGCGTAGACGATAGCCGTGATGAAGACTGCCCTGGATCGCTGCATGGTCGCTCCGGTGCGGGGCGGGATCGGGCTTGTCCCGCACAAGCGCGACAGACCGCGTCCGCCGTCGCGGACTGTCGTTCAGCCAACCGCAACTTGCAACCTGGAACTGCGATGTTGGGGCGCCACAAGCGCGTAAGGTTGCTATGCGAAGCCCGCCGAAGCAAATCATTCAAAATGCGCGCACCTTCAACAGGGAGCAGTGGAGCTGCGGGGCTGACGCAAAGGTGTGAGGTCTTCAGCGAATCTTTGAATCGACGCGCTCTTCCAGTCCTGTGCAGGCGCTGCTCTATACCGTTCCGCGGATGGTTGGCACGCAGGAGAAGCAACAATGACACTGAACCCCACTGCCGAGAATTATCGCGTCGCGGTCGCCGCCTATGAGGCGGGCCGGCCGAGCTACCCTGCGGAGATTGTCGCCGCGCTGCCGCTTGCTGCCGCGCGCTGTGTTGTCGACCTCGGTGCCGGAACCGGCAAGTTCACCCGCCTGCTGCTGCAGCATTTGCCGGCAACCGCGCGCCTGGTCGCCGTCGAGCCCGTCGCCGAGATGTCGGCCAGCCTGGCCAAGGAAGCTGGAGTGGAGGTCATCAACACGCGCGCCGATGCGATCAACCTCGAAACCGGCAGCGTCGACCTCGTCACCTGCGCCCAGGCGTTTCACTGGTTCGACAACGAGGCGTCGGTCGCCGAGATCGCGCGGCTGCTGCATCCCGGCGGGACGCTTGCGCTGGTCTGGAACAACCGGGATGACCGCACGCCGTGGGTCGACGCGTTGTCCATCATGATCGAGGGTTATGCGGGCGACACGCCCCGGCAGCGGACCGGACGCTGGCGCTGGATCCTGAAGGACCCGCGCTTCGTGCTTGAGAGGGAAATCGTGCAGGACCATCCGCACCGGATGAAGCGACAGGACGTCTTCGAGCGCATCGCATCGACGAGCTATGTCGCCAATTTGCCCGATGCGGAGAAGGCGATCCTGCGCGACAAAACCGACAATATCCTGCGCGAAGCCGGTCTCGGCGACGCCGACGAAGTGGTGTTTCCCTACGTCACGCAGCTCTTCTTGCTGAAGCGGATCTAGACCACGCTATTGCGCGGCGCGTCCTTGCTCGACCGCCTGCTTCAGGCGCGGCAGCGTCATGCGCCAGTAGAAGGAAACATGCTTGGCGCCTGAGTCAGGCCCGATTTCCCAGCCGCTTCCGCGGCGGATCGGCGAAGGCGGCACCTGCTGGGTGACGGTCAGCACCGTTTCGCCGCCGTCAGGCACGAGCGTCATCGTGATCGTTGCATAGGATTGCGGAACATCCGGCAGGCCGGAGACCTGCGACCAATAGGAGTATTCGAGCCGCATCGGCGGCTCGACATGGAGGACGCGGCCCCTGTCGCGATAGCGCTTTGTGCCGATCTCCGCCTCGATCTCGATCGGCGCGCCGATCCGCCAATCGGTCCTGAAATGCGCGTTGCGCCATCTCTCGCCCGCTTTGGAGTCCATGATCGCGTCCCACACCTGCCTTGGCTCGGCAGCGATGCGGATCGTTTCGGTGACGGACTGAAAGGCCGGGGGCTCGTGCGTCATCGAATGCTCACTTGTCGCCCACGACCTTCCATTTTCCATCGGCGCCGCGCCGCAGCGAGGGATCGCCGATGCGGATGTGTTGCGCAAGAAAATCGATGAAGGCGCGCACCCGGGCCGGCAGCGGGCCGGCATGGCCGACATAGACCGCGTGGATGTCCTCGCGATCGCCGGGGTTGAGATTCTGCAGCACCGGCACCAGACGACCGGCCTCGATGTCGGGCCCGATATGAAACAGCGCCAGCCGTGCCACGCCGATGCCGCCGAGCGTGAGTTGGCGCGCGGTCTCGCCGTCGCTGGCGCGGGCGACCGGCGGCGGCAGCGCTTCCTCGATCTTCTCGGCGCGGCGGAACGGCCAGCCTCGGATGCTGCGCGGAAAGGTCCAGCCGATGCCGCGATGGCCGGCAAGGTCGGCCGGCGTCTTCGGCGTGCCGAAGCGGGTGAGATAGGACGGCGCGGCGACCACCGCCATGCGGCTGGTGCCGAGCTTGCGTGCGATCAGCCGCGAGGCCCCGAGCGGGCCGGCGCGGATCGCGACGTCGGCGCGTGCCTGCATCAGATCGACCAGCGTGTCGGTCAGCACGATGTCGAGCGTGATGTCGGGATGCTCGCGCATGAAGCGCGACAGCAGCGGCATCACATGCAGCATGCCGAACGGGATGTTGCTGTTCACGGTGAGATGCCCGCGCGGCACGCATGAGGCGGCCTCGCGTTCGGCTTCGTCGATATCGGCGAGGATGCGCTGGGCGCGCTGGTAGAAGGCCTGGCCTTCCTCCGTGAGTTGCAGCTTGCGCGTGGTGCGGTTGACCAGCCGCGTGCCGAGCCGGGTCTCGAGCCGCGAGACCAGCTTGCTGACGCCGGACGGTGTCTGGCGCAGGCTGTTCGCTGCAGCCGTGAAGCCGCCGAGATCGACGACGCGGACGAATACGTCCATCTCGCCGGAGCGGTTGGTATCTGTGCGGGCCATTTTGAATTCAAGTCACAAATGATTGGATTGCGGCCATTCTAATCCTTCCTCGCCCGGACCGCTATCTCGCTTTGCGGAATCCTTTTGTCCGGAGCGACACATGCCTGCTGCAGTCCTTGCCTTGACCGCCGGTGCCTTTGGTATCGGCACCACCGAATTCCTCATCATGGGACTGCTGCTGCAGGTCGCCGCCGACATGCAGGTATCCGTATCCGCTGCAGGCCTGCTGATCTCCGGCTATGCGCTCGGCGTGTTCGTCGGCGCGCCGATCCTGACGCTGGCAACACGGCGGATGCCGCGCAAGGCGGTACTGCTGGCGCTGATGGCGATCTTCATGCTCGGCAACGCAGCGTGTGCGCTGGCGCCGAGCTACGGGCTTTTGATGGCGGCACGCATTCTGACCTCGCTGGCGCACGGCACCTTCTTCGGCGTCGGCTCGGTGGTGGCGACAAGCCTCGTCCCGGAAGACAAGCGCGCGTCGGCGATCGCCACGATGTTCATCGGGCTCACGGTCGCGACTCTGCTCGGCGTGCCCTTCGGCGCCTGGTTCGGCCTGATGCTCGGCTGGCGCGCGGCGTTCTGGGCGGTGGCGGCGATCGGCGTGATCGCGTTCATCGTGCTGGCGGTGCTCGTCCCCGGCCATGTCGGAGCCAACGACAAGCCCGCGCCGCTGCGCGAGGAGCTCGCCGTGCTCGGCCGCCCGCAGGTGCTGCTGGGACTTGCCATGACGGTGTTCGGCTTCGGCGGGCTGTTCGCGGTCTTCACCTATGTGCAGCCGATCCTGACGCGGCTCACCGGCTTCTCTGACGCCGCGGTGTCGCCGATCCTGCTGGTGTTCGGCGCCGGCCTTGCGATCGGCAACGTCGCGGGCGGCCGGCTCGCCGACAAGGGACTTGCGCGGGCGCTGCTGGTATCGCTCGGTGGCCTCGCCGCCGTGCTCGTCGCGCTGACGGCGGTCGTCCCGATCAAGGCATTGGCGGTCGTGGTGCTGTTCATTCTCGGCATCGCCGCGTTCGCGACCGTGGCGCCGCTGCAGCTCCGCGTGCTCGAAGCCGCCGGCGTCGAAGGGCGGACGCTGGCCTCCAGCCTGAACATCGCGGCGTTCAATCTCGGCAACGCGCTCGGCGCCTGGGCCGGCGGCGTCACCATCGATCGCGGCCTCGGCCTCGGCGCGCTGCCGTTGGTGGCCGCCGTCATCACTGCAATCGGCCTGGTGCTTGCACTGTGGAGCCTGCGCCTCGATCGGCCGATCGCGCTCGCCGCGCAATGCCCGGCGGAATGAATCGGATCAAGGGAGCATGAACATGGAATACCGCAATCTCGGTGCATCCGGCCTGAAAGTCCCCGTGCTCAGCTTCGGCACCGGCACGTTCGGTGGACAGGGACCTCTGTTTTCGGCCTGGGGCCGCAGCGACGCCAGCGAGGCGCGACGGCTGATCGACATCTGCCTCGAGGCCGGGGTCAATTTGTTTGATACCGCCGATGTCTATTCGAACGGCGCATCGGAAGAAATCCTCGGCGCCGCGATCAAGGGCCGCCGCGACAGGGTGTTGATCTCGACCAAGACCGGCCTGCCGATGGGCGACGGTCCGCTCGATGCCGGAACGTCGCGATACCGTCTGGTCGCGGCGGTCGACGCCGCGCTGCGCCGGCTCAACACGCTGGTGCGCGCCGGCAAGCTGCGCTATGTCGGCGCCTCGAATTTCTCCGGCTGGCATCTGATGAAATCACTCGGTGTCGCCGAGCGGCATGGCTGGCCGCGCTACGTGGCGCACCAAGTCTATTATTCGCTGGTCGGCCGCGACTATGAATCCGAGCTGATGCCGCTCGCGCTCGACCAGGGCGTCGGCGCGCTGGTCTGGAGTCCGCTCGGCTGGGGCCGCCTCACCGGCAAGATCAGGCGCGGTCAGCCATTGCCGACCAACAGCCGCCTGCACGAGACCGCGCAATTCGGGCCGCCGGTCGACGACGAAAAGCTTTACGCGATCGTCGACGCGCTGGACGCGGTCGCCACAGAGACCGGCCGCAGCGTGCCGCAGATCGCGATTGCCTGGCTGCTGACGCGGCCGAGCGTCTCGTCCGTGATCATTGGCGCCCGCGATGAGGCGCAGTTGCGCGACAATCTCGGCGCGGTCGGATGGTCGCTCTCGGCGGACCAGATCGCGCGTCTCGACCGCGCGAGCGCGGTGATGCCGGCCTATCCGTACTATCCCTACCGAATCCAGGAAGGCTTTGCGCGGTTGAACCCGTCACCGGTGTGAGTCCGTCGCTGGCCCGGTCTCACGCCTGGACAGTGTGCTCGCAGACCTGCCGGCGATATTCCGCCGGCGTGACGTTCATGTGCTGCCGGAACACGCGATTGAGGTGGCTTTGATCGGCAAAGCCGGCGAGCAGCGCGATCTCTTTCAGCGCGACGCGGTCCTTGCGCAGATGCTGGCACGCATGCTCGACCTTGCGCCGCAGGACATAGGCATGCGGCCGCATGCCGTAGTGCACGCGGAATTTGCGGGCGAACTGGACCGGCGTGCAATTGCAGATGTTCGCCAACTCCTCCAGCGTGATGTTCCGGAAGATGTTCTGCTCGATATAGTCCTCGATCAGCCGGGCATGCGCCGGGCGAAAGCGTCCTTGCGCGCAGGGCATCTTGAACTCGATCGCCGCATATTTCCGCAAGATGTGCACGCTCGCCTGCAGCGCCAGCGCATCATAGCAGAGCCGCCCTCCGGGACCGCCCGCGGCGACTTCCTGGACCATTTGATCGTTGATCCAGGTCAGCATTGGGTCTTCGACCTTGAGCAGGTCGTGAATCTCGATCGTTTCGGCGTCGCGGTCGAAGGCATCGCTCGCGGTCTTCGTCATGAGGGCAGGCGAGATGTAGAAATGGCTGACCTCAATGTCGTTGTTCCAATGCCAGCTTGACGGCTCCGCGCGCGTCATGAGCGACGTGACGCCACGACCGACGTGATCCTGCTTCCACGCGCCGGTGACGCGGCGGTTCATCGACGTCACGCCGTCGCGATAGAGCACCAGGAGGAAGTTTGCCGACGGCGGGACCCAGATGTCTGACGGCGCATAGCGGAAAATTCGCAGCCGAAAATCGCTTCTCCCGACTGACAAACTATCCAGCTTCATCTCGCCGGGAGCGTAGCGCGGCAGCTCCTCGACCGTGATCAACTGGCCCATCGCGCGAGCCTCCTCCCTGGGATTGGTGGCGCGGTTGACCGCTTGTTCTTGGCCGGACGGCTGACCGCAGAATAGGCCGCTTTCGCCGTTTGCCAAGGAGACCAATGGCCGGTCGGTCACTTGAACGGCAGCGTTCCAGAGATTGTCGGTTTCGTCCAAGCCGCGCGGCCGAACGGCCCGTAGCCTGCTCCGCGTTTCGGCGATAGCGCGAGCGGCCGAGACCCAAATTGACGCAACGCACCATCATCCGGCGACACCGCGGGTGGGAAGGTGCGTGCGAGAAGCCAGACACAGGAGGAAATCA
Organism: Bradyrhizobium sp. BR 1433; assembly: GCF_051547665.1. NCBI lineage: Bacteria > Pseudomonadati > Pseudomonadota > Alphaproteobacteria > Hyphomicrobiales > Nitrobacteraceae > Bradyrhizobium > Bradyrhizobium sp. BR 1433. The sequence goes on along the minus strand of NZ_JBPUGG010000001.1, from coordinate 4,758,813 downwards.
TGAACGAGGCCGCCACAAGGTCGAATGGAAGCAATGGTGCGCATGCAACGACCAAGCTCGACGCCGTGATCGTCGGCGCCGGCGTCGCCGGTCTCTATCAATTGTTCCGCCTGCGTGAGCAGGGACTGAGTGTGAAGGCGATCGACGCCGGGTCTGGCGTCGGCGGCACCTGGTATTGGAACCGCTATCCCGGGGCACGCTTCGATTCCGAAGGCCACACCTATCAGTACCTGTTCTCCGAGGAGCTCTACAAAGGCTGGAGCTGGAGCGAGCGCTTCCCGGGCCAGCCGGAAATCGAGCGCTGGCTGAACTACGTTGCCGACCGCCTCGACCTCAGGAAGGACATCCAGTTCGGCACCACGGTGAAGAGCGCTCATTTCAATGAGGCGACGCAACGCTGGCAGGTCGCGACCGACCAGGGCGACGTGATCGATACCCAGTTCCTCGTCACCTGCTGCGGCATGCTCTCGGCCCCGCACGTGTCCTTCTCGGGACAGGAGACGTTCAAGGGCAAGCTGTTCCACACCGCGCGCTGGCCCAAGGGACCGATCGAGCTCGCCGGCAAACGCGTCGGCGTGGTCGGCAACGGCGCGACCGGGATCCAGGTGATCCAGTCGATCGCCGGTGAGGTCGGCCACCTCAAGGTGTTCATCCGCACCCCGCAATACATCATCCCGATGAAGAACCCGAAATGGGGTGCGTCGGATGCCGAGGCCTACAAGTCGAAGTTCAAGTTCCTCACCGAGCGGCTGCCGAAGACGTTCACCGGCTTCGAATTCGACTTCGAGCATGCCTGGGCCAACCTGACGCCACAGCAGCGCCGCCACGTGATCGAGGACTGCTGGAACGACGGATCCCTGAAACTGTGGGTTTCGTCCTTCGCCGAACTGTTCTTCGACGAAGCCGTCAACGCCGAGATCACCGAATTCGTGCGCGAGAAGATGCGCGAGCGGATCAAGGACCCCAAGCTGTGCGAACTGCTGATTCCCGCCGATTACGGTTTCGGCACGCACCGGGTGCCGCTGGAGAGCAACTTCCTCGAGGCTTTCCACCGGCCCAATGTCGAGATCGTCAGCGTCAAGAGCAATCCGATCGCCCGCATCACGCCTGAGGGCATCCAGACCGCCGACGGCACGGTGCATGAGTTCGACGTCATCATCCTGGCGACCGGCTTCGACGCCGGAACGGGGGCGTTGACGCGGATCGATATCCGCGGCCGCGACGGGCGATCGCTGAAGGACGATTGGGGCAGGGACATCCGCACCACGATGGGCTTGCAGGTCCATGGCTATCCGAACCTGTTCACGACAGCGGTGCCGCTCGCGCCCTCGGCCGCGCTCTGCAACATGACCACCTGCCTGCAGCAGCAGGTGGAGTGGATCGCCGATTGCATCAGATATCTGCGCGGCAAGAACCTGAACGTCATCGAGCCGACCAGGGATACCGAGGATCAGTGGGTGGCGCATCACGATGAGACCGCCAACGCAACGCTGATCGCCAAGACCAACTCCTGGTACCTGGGCTCCAATGTCGAGGGCAAGCCGCGCCGGGTGCTGTCCTATTGCGGCGGTGTCGGCACCTACCGTCAGAAATGCGACGAAGTCGCCGCGAGCGGCTATCGCGGCTTCGCCACGCAGTAAGGCCGACCGCATTCGGACCTCGTAGCCCGGATGGAGCGAAGCGTAATCCGGGGGCTTGTGCCGCCCGGCGCCGCCGGTCCCGGATTTCGCTCCGCTCCATCCGGGCTACGCGGGTCAACATCACAAAACACAGGAGGAAGACAATGAGCACGAATTTCAGTGCAGCAGCAGATGCGATTCTCGATGGCGTCGTGACTTCAAACCCGCGCGTTCCCGGCGTCGTTGCGATGGTGACCGACCGCCATCGCAACATCTATGAAGGTGCCGCCGGCAAGCGCCGCCTCGACCAGCCCGCCGATATGACGGCCGACAGCGTGTTCGCGATCTTCTCGACGACCAAGGCGATCACCGGGACGGCCGTCCTTCAGCTCGTCGAGGAAGGCAAGCTCGATCTCGACGCGCCGGCCAAAACCTATGCGCCCGACATCGGCAAGCTCCAGGTGATCGAGGGCTTTGACGACAAGGGCGAGCCGCGGCTTCGTCCACCGAAACGCGACATCACCACCCGCATGCTGATGGTCCATTCCGCGGGTCTGAGCTACGACTTCATCAATCACACCTATAACCGGCTGGCGCAGGAGAAAGGGCAGCCCAGCGTCATCACGGCGTCCAAGGCTTCGCTGATGACGCCGCTGCTGTTCGATCCGGGCGAGCGCTGGGAATACGGCACCAATATGGATTGGTGCGGCCAGATCGTCGAGGCCATCACCGGCCGCCGGCTCGGCGAGGTCTTCAAGACACGCATCTTCGAGCCGCTCGGGATCATGGACACGACGTTCGAGCTCACCCACGCGATGCGCCGCAAGCTGGCGGGCATCCACGCCCGCAACGCCGACGGCTCGCTGACGCCGATGGATTTCGAGCTGCCGGCCAATCCCGAGATCCACATGGGTGGCCACGGGCTTTACGGCACCATCGGCGACTACATGCGCTTCATCCGGATGTGGCTGAACGACGGCGCCGGCGAGCACGGGCGTGTCCTCAAGGCCGAGACCGTGCGGATGGCGGAGAAGAACCATCTCGGAAACAACAAGGTCACCGCGATCACCGGCGTGATCACCTCGCTCGCCAACGACGCCGAGTTCTTCCCGGTCAGTCGAAATCCTGGGCGCTGAGCTTCATGATCAACGAGGAGCAGGCTCCGACCGGCCGCCCCGCCGGCGCGCTCGGCTGGGCCGGTCTCGCCAATCTGTTCTACTGGATCGATCGGCAGAACGGTTTTGGCGGATACTGGGCGACGCAGATCCTGCCGTTTGGCGATCCGACATCCTTTATCGGCTACATCAATTTCGAGACCGCGTTCTACGAATCCCTGAGGCTGCGCAAGGCGGGATAGGGACAGCCAATCGGAGCGTGCTAAAGGCTAGCTCGCTCCGAGCAGCTCCGTGATCAGCCCCGCTGCCTTGATCCCCGTGCCGCTGATGATGACGACGGTGCGCTCCGCCGGCCGGATCGCGCCGCGCGCCTTCAGGACATCGAGCGCGGCGGCGGCCGAGGCCGAGGTCGGCTCGACGAACAGACCGGTCTGCGCCAGCCGCTTCAACGCGGCGACGATGCCGTCTTCGGGAATTGCCACGGTGCCGCCGCCGCTCTCCTTCAGTGCCGCGATCATCTGCTTCAGCCGCAGCGGATGCTTGATCGCGGTGCCCTCGGCGATGGTCTTGCGGACCGCGCGATCGACCGGCGTGTCGACGCCGGCGGCGAAGCTGGCATCGACCGGCGAGCAGTTGAGCGGCTGGGCCGCGAACAGGCGTGGCAGCCGCGCGATCTGCCCGGCCGCCAGCAGCTCGTTGAAGCCGATATAGCAGCCGAGCAGGCTGCTGCCGGCGCCGACCGGCATGATGACGTTGTCCGGCGCGGTGAAGCCGAAATCTTCCCAGATCTCATAGGCCAGCGACTTGGTGCCCTGCAGGAAGAACGGTTGCCAGTTGTGGCTGGAGTAGAAGATCTGCTTCGACTGGCGGATCGCCTCTGCCTCGGATTCCTCGCGCGGGCCTTCGACCAGCTGCACCTCGGCACCGAAGGCGTGCATCTGCGCCACCTTCATCGGCGACGTCGTGGCCGGCGCAAGGATCCTGACCCGCATGCCGCCGGCCGCGCCATAGGCTGAAACCGACGCGCCGCCATTGCCGGAGCTGTCCTCCAGCACCGCATCGACGCCGAGCTGGCGCAGGAACGACAGCATCACCGTGGTGCCGCGATCCTTGAAGCTTGCGGTCGGATTGAACCATTCGAGCTTGAAATGCGGCCGCAGGTCATCCCACGCCTTCTCGACGGCTGGCGTGCAGCCTTCGCCCATCGTGATCGGCCGCCTGATCTCGACCGGCAGCACCGCGCGATAGCGCCACAGCGATCGCGTCGTGCGATCGATGTCGTCGCGGGAGATGCCCGGCAGCGATGTTATCAGGAGCGGCTTGCCTTCGTCGGAGCACCAGCGCGGAATATCCAGCGGATAGAGCTTTCCGGTGAGCGGGTCGATGTAGCTGGGTGAAGGCATGTCGTGAAATCCCAAACGCGAGTGGCATTCAGCGGCCGTTACGCCGCGCCGGCCTGCCTGCTCAGATAGCTCTTTGCAAAGTCGAGATACCAGTCGAGGCATCCTGGATTGGCCATCGCATCGCGATTGATGACCTTTTCGACGGGGTGGCCGAGCAGCAGCTTCTTGACCGGCAGCTCCTGCTTTTTGCCGGACAGCGTGCGCGGAATTTCCGCCACCACGAAGATGTCGTTGGGCAGGAAGCGGCGCGACAGCCCGGCCTCGACCGCCTTGTTGATCTTGGCTTTCATCGCGGCGTCGAGCGCGATGCCCTCGCGCAGCACCACGAACAGCGGCATGTAGCTGTCGCGGCCGAGATATTCGAGGTCGACGACCATCGAATCCAGCACCTCCGGCAGCGCCTCGATCGCGGAATAGAGCTCGCTGGTGCCCATCCGCAGGCCATGGCGGTTGATGGTGGCGTCGCTGCGGCCATAGATCACGCAGGAGCCGTCGGGGTTGATCTTGAGCCAGTCGCCATGCCGCCACACCGGGCCGCGGCCGGACCCGTCGAAATTGTCGGGATAGGTTTCGAAATAGCTCGACAAATAGCGCGCGTTGCCGGGATCGTTCCAGAAGCGCAGCGGCATCGAGGGCAGCGGCTCGGTGCAGACGAGCTCGCCGACCTCGTCGATCACCGCGTGGCCCTGCTCGTCGAACGCTTCCACCGCGCAGCCGAGCAGGCGGCATTGCATGATGCCCGGCGTCTGCGGCAATTCGCGATTGCCGCCGATGAAGGCGCCGGCGAAATCGGTGCCGCCGGAAATATTGGCCCACCACATATCGGCCTGCGCGGCATTGCCGTTCTGCTTCGCAAGCGCTGCGAAGCGCTCGTTGAACCAGGCTTGGGTGTCGGCGCTGAGCGGCGAGCCGGTCGAGCCGAGCGTGCGTAGGCCGGAGAGGTCGCCGACGGCAGCGAGATCGATCTCCGCCTTGGTGCAATTGGCGAAGAACGCCGCGCCTGCGCCGAAGAAGGTCGCCTTGGCGTCGGCGACGAAGCGCCACAGCGTGGTCCAGTCCGGCTTGTCCTTGGTGCCGCCGGGACTGCCGTCGAAGATGCAGCAGGTCGTGCCGTTGAGCAGGCCGTTGGCCTGGCAATTCCACATGATCCAGCCGGTCGAAGAGTACCAGTGGAAGCGTTCGCCGAACGAGTTCGGCTGATAGCTGCAGCCGATGTCGTTGTGCAGCGTCGAGAGCGGCAGCGCCACGACGATGATGCCGCCATGGCTGTGCAGGATCGGCTTCGGCAAGCCGGTGGTGCCCGAGGAATAGACGATCCAGAGCGGATGATCGAACGGCAGCCATTCCGGCTCGAAGGCGTCGATCTCCGCGCTCCGGCCCGCGAGGATCGATGACAATCGCGTCTCGGACGGCGCGGCGTCGCTGTGCAGGATGAACATGCTGCACGGTCGGCAGCGCGCGCCGCAATTCCTCGATCACACCTTGCCGGTCGTGGCGCCGGCCGGCATAGGTCACGGCGTCGCAGGCGATCAGCACCTTCGGCTCGATCTGCTTGAAGCGATCGATCACCGCGGGCGCCGCCATGTCGGGCGCGCAGACGCTCCAGACCGCGCCCAGGCTCGCGGTCGCGAGGAACGCGATGATCGTCTCGGGAATGTTCGGCAAGTAGGCGGCGACCCGGTCGCCGGCGCGCACGCCGTTGGCCTTCAGATGCAGCGCCAGCGCTGCCGATTTGCGCTGCAGCTCGGGCCAGCTCGTCTCCGAGAGCTTGCCGTCCTCGCCGCTCGAGATCAGGGCCGGCAGTCCCGCGGTATGCGCCGGCGCGACATGGCGGAAGACCTGGCGCGCGTAGTTCACCGAAGCGCCGGGAAACCACACCGCGCCCGGCATCTTGCGCTCGGCCAGCACCGCCGAATGCGGCGTCGGCGAGCGCAGGTCGAAATAATCCCACACGCTCTGCCAGAAGGCGTCGATATCGGTGACCGACCAGCGCCGCATCGCCTCGAAATCCGCAAATTCAAGGCCGCGCGTCTGCTTCAGCCATTGGCGGTAAAGAGCCATTTGCGGGACGTAAGGTGCTGTCATGGGCGGTTTCCGAAAGTCCTTGTGTCGTGGCGGGCGACCGAGGCCCGCCGGCGTGTCTTAACATAGTGATGCGAGCACGGGGAACGCAGTCGAACTGCTGCCTGCGTCATATTCTTACCGCCTCCGCAGCGTGCTATTGCGTTGGGTGCGGGGCTGATTCCATATGTATCCGGTGAAGTGAGCGGCCATGTCCGTCGGCGAACTCTTCATCCTCGGCTTCCACGGCAAGGTCATTCCGCCCTGGCTGAAGGAATTTGCCGCGCAGTTCGGGCTCGGCGGGGTAATCCTGTTCGACTATTCCTGCCAGACCCGGCAGTACGACAACAACATCGCCTCGCCCGCGCAGGTGCAGTCGCTCTGCGCCGAGATCGCGGCGCTGCCGTCGCGGCCGCTGGTCTTCATCGACCAGGAGGGCGGCCTGGTGCGCCGGCTCAAGGACAGCTGCGGTTTTCAGCCGCTGCCGAGCGCGAAGGAGTTCAACCTGCTCGCGCGCGCGGAAAAGCAGACGGTGCTGGCCGCAAGCTACGGCGAGCTGCGCCGGCTCGGCATCCGCTACAATTTCGCGCCTGTCATCGACGTCGACTACAATCCCGACAATCCCAACATCGGCAGGATCAAGCGGTCCTATTCGCCCGATATCGGTGAGGTCGAGGCCAATGCCCGGCTGGTCGACGCTGCGGCGCGGCAGGCGGGAGTAGGCCTCTGCCTGAAGCATTTTCCGGGCATCGGCGGTGCAAGCGTCGATTCGCACCTGGAGTTCATGGACATTTCCGATGCGCTGCGTCCCGAGCAGGAGGAGCTGTTCTACGCGTTGGCGCCGCGCACCTATGGCGATGCGGTGCTGGTCAGCCACGCCATTGTCCGGCAGTGGGACGCGCAGCGTCCGATGACATTGTCATCGGCCGGGCTCGGCCGGCTTCGCCGTCGTCTGCCCGAGACGTTGCTGATCACCGACGACATGCAGATGCAGGGGCTGCAGAAGGCGCTCGGCACAAGCGCGGCCAGCCTGCAGTCGATCGCCGCCGGCATGGACATGATCTGCATCGGCAACAATCTGTTCGACCAGGAGCAGGGGATGGCCGGCATCGCCGCGGCGGTCGCGGGTGCGGTGCAGGATGGATCACTCGATCAGGCCGCGGTGCGGCGATCCATTGCGCGCGTGCAAAAGCGCAAGGCGCTGTTCGCCTGACGGCGTTGAACCAAATTTTGCGTCGGGCGACCACAAGGTGTGGAACCAAATTTCATTGCCGCGATTTAACAATGACGCTCATCGGGGCTGACAACCATGAAGATGCTCAAGCGTCTCTTCCGATTGACCTGGCTACGTCGGGCCGCACGCAAACCAGCCGATTTTCCGCCTGCCTCCATCGATCCTGACGAATTCAGCCGCCTGCTTTGCAGCGGGCGCGCCGAGGATTTGCGGACACTGGCAAAGCGATTGAGCCAGCGCTCGCGGGCCCACGCATAGGCGGTGGATCGGATCCAATCGCTAGCCCGGTCTTCGGCCAAAACCGGCAACTCCGGCGCGCGGCCGTGACTCCCGGCATCGGTCTCGATACGACCAGTTACTGCTTTGCTTTTTCATGATTGCCGATCCCGACCGCCTTGTAGTCGTAGGTCGGGTAGAACTCGGTGTGGTAGGCGCCCCAGGCGCTGTTCTCGATGACGCGGTTGACCTCGCGCAGCCGCGATGCCGGCAGCCGCAGCGTCACCACCTGGCCGATCCCCATCATCACGTACCAGCTGACGACCTCGACACCCTCGGGCGGAAACGCCTTGTAGAAGCCCTGCCGCTCAAGCTGGGCATTGAGCTCACCGAGCGGTCGTGACTGATCATGCTTGAAGAAGATGGTGAGCATGACCGCGGTGTCGGGCGTCGGCGTTGCATCGCTGGTCGGCGGGGTCTGGGCCTGCGCGCCTGCGCCAAGCAGCAGTGCCGCGGCGAGCGCCGCAATCGTCATCAAGGAAATCCAGAATCCGTTCCGCCCTCGCTTCATGGCCGCGCCCTTATTGCTGATCGAGAGGCGGCGATCATCGCGACGCCTGCCGGGGCTGTAAATTGACATTCGCCTGATCCGGTGCTTGCCCGACGCTTCTCGGTTGATGTGAACCGTCTCATAGGTGCGCGCGCCCGCGTGCGGTATGCCGAGGCCATCCCGATGCCCAGAGGGATGATCGATGACGACCCGGCGAATGGCGTATTGGTGGTTCAGGTTCGTTCTTTCGGGGCGGTTCCTGCAGAAATTCCTTCGGCTCCGGCGCCCCTGAGGCGCCGGGCCGCGAATTCCGGCCTTTTTCAATCCGGAAGCCAGGGGCCGGAAATGGCTGCCCGAACCGTTGAAGGTCGATGTCCGGCGGAGAATCCCGCCGGTGGCGGCCTCGCCCATCCGTCCCGTAAGAATACTGTAATTCGACTCAAATATGCGAGATTCGTTGCCAAATCAGCGGTAACCTGCGCCTGCTTGGCAGGTCGGGGACCGAGGTCACAGTTGCGTCACCCGTAGTTCTACGGAGCCCCATGTTAACGCGGCCACAAGTTCACCTTTGGTAAACCATACTTATGACGCAACATGACAACCGAGCCGAGGCGCGCCTTCCGGCATGGACGGGTGGAACCGCGACGCTCGAGCCGCAGTCGCTTGACACTCAGGGACCCGCAGGACCGCGGCCGCAGGCGGACGCCGGTGCCGCGATCGTCCGGCAGTTCAATGGGCCGGTGACGGCGCTGCTGCTCTATATGAACGAACTCAAGCAGCACAGTCAGCAATTCGCGCACGCGCCCGGCAACGGCGTCTATCTGCGGCAGGTGATCGAGAACGCGCTCGAGCAGACCGAGCGCGTGTCCGCGATGCTGAAGCAGATTTCCGACCTCTATCCCAATGCCGTCCCGGCCGCAGACCTCAAGCCGCCGGGCGACGACAAGCCGGCAGGCTCCCGGTCGCCGGATGTCATGTTCGCACCGGAAGCCGGCCGCAAGCCATTGACCAAGCGCGAGCGTGAAGTGCTAAGCCTGATCAGCGACGGCTATTCCAACAAGCAGGGCGCGCTGCGGATGAACATCAGCCCGCGCACGTTCGAGAGCCATCGCGCCGAGGCGATGCGCAAGCTCGGGGCGCGCAACACCGCCGACCTCGTCCGCAAGGCCTTGCTGCATTCGGCATAGAGCGTTTTCAAGCGAAGTGGTTCGCGCAAAGAAGACGCGTCAAAACTGAAAACCGGAGCCCCGTTCCGATTCCATCGGAATGGGGCTCTGAGCGATGTTCGGTTCGTTAGGACCCGGTTCTCAGAAATCGTCTTCCGCGGCGAAGCACAGGCGCGGTGCGAGCCGCGCGGCCGTCGCGGATGCCTTCGGTTCATCCGGAACGATCGTGACCACCCATGCCGCGGTCGCGCCAGACCTGCTTTCGACGATCGCGCGCACGCGTCCTGTGACGGTCGCGCCGGCCGACCGTATGGTGGCGGTCCGGCCGTTGAACTGGGCCATGCGGAAGCGCCGGGCTTCCTTCCGGTCGGTCGTCTGGTACGTGAACATCGGCTCCCCCGTGCGTCCACGTGAATGTGAGGAAACAGCGTTATCCGACGATGAAAATCGCACGCCGTAGAAGTACGGCTTGCACAGCGGTCAGAGCGCTTTTGAGCGAAGCGGGTGCCGGCTTGCGCGAAGAAGACGCGGCAAAAACAACAAACTCTAACGGCCGACTTCCTGACAATTCAGCAGTCCGGCATATTGCGCCTTGACCGCGGCGTAGCATTCGCACGCCGTCTTGATCAGCCCATCCGCGTTGGTGATCTCGATGTGCCCGCGGCTGTAGTGGATGAAATTGGCCTGTTGCAGGGTATGCGCGACCAGCGACACGCTGTTGCGGCGCGCGCCGATCATCTGCGCCATCGCCTCCTGCGTCAGGACGATCTTGTTGCTGCCGGAGAGATCGCGCGTGTGCAGCAGGCATCGCGCCAGCCGTGACTCCACGGTGTGCGCGGCGTTGCAGCCGGCGGTCTGCTGGATCTGGGCATAGACGGCGAGCCCGTGCCGGATCAATCTCGCGCGAAGCGTCGGGCTCTGGCCGGCAGCTGCGCGCAACGGCTCGAGTTCCACGGTCGAGGCGACGCCGGGCACCAGCACCGTGGCGTTGTTGAGGACAGGCCCTTCGACGAGCGGGGCGAATGCGCCATAGATGCTGTCGCGGCCGACCATCGCGACCTGCACGCGCTCGCCTCTAGCCAGCTTGACCACCAGCGAGATCACGCCCTTGTGCGGCATGTATGTCCGCTTGAGCATCTCGTCGGTCTCGACCAGGACCGAATCGGCCGCGAGCTCGACCGTCCGCAGATGCGGCCGAATCAATTCGAAATCGCTCGCCGAGAGCGACGCCAGGAATCCGTTGGGTGATCGAGGAACCGTTTCCAAAGCAACCTCCAGCCTGCCGGCAAAGCTTGTCTCTGGGCCCAGACTGGCGCGTGCAGCTGGACGTTCATGCAACCTATTCTGGCACGTCAAGGTTCCAATGGAAACATGTCTTGCTTCCAATAGGAATGCGCCTATCGCCGCACATTCGGGTTGTGTGCGCGGTCACAGTTGGGGCTGGGCGGCGCGCCGGTCAGTCTTCCGGCCCGATCAATTGTTCGGCGTGCGCCTTGACCGTCGTATAGCATTCACACGCCGCCTTCCGCAGGCCGTCGATATCGGTGATCTCGATATGACCGCGGCTGTAACGCAGGATACCGGCCTGCTGAAACCCATGCGCGACAATCGAAACCGCATTGCGCCGGACACCGATCATCTGCGCCAGCATCTCCTGGGTGAGCGGCAACGCCTCGCTGCCGCACAAATCGCGTGCGCGCAGCAGCCAGCGTGACAGCCGTGCCTCCACCGGATGCGAAACATTGCAGGCGACGGATTGCTGCGTCTGCGCCATCAGCGCCTGCTCATAGAGCGCGACCAGGGTCCGGAAATCCGCGCTGCGATTTGCTGCCTCGCGGAAATCCTCCGCCCGCATCATCGAGGCTGAGCCTGGCACCACGACAATCGCATCGGCAAGCAGCGGCCGCTCGTGCAGGGCGGCAGACGCGCCCACGACGCCGTCGCGACCGACGGTTGCAATCTCGACAGATTGCCCGTCGGACAGATTGATCATCATCGAGACCACGCCGCTATGCGGAAAATAAACCCGCTGCACCGGCGCGCCGGCATTGGCGAGCGCCGTTTCCTTGGTCAGGTCGACGGTTTCCAGGAGGGGATGAAGTTGCGCGTACTCCGTGGGGGAAGTGCTTGCAACAGACGATTGGGCGGACGCGATACCGCGGACATTGCTGCTCCTGCCGAGGGCGGGAGCACTACGGTCTCGCATCACCTACTCTTGGCGTGTGGAAGGACTGCGAACATAGCTTGCCTGTCCAATTGCACAAGGGTTGTGGTGTTGAAACTATACCCTCTGGAGGGCAGACGGCGTGGCCGCCGCCGGGACCGGTGATCGACGTCGATCCGCGCGGCGCGAGATCCGAGCGCGACTTTGTCTCTCATTTATTGATTTCCATTAACTCTGTTCCTCGCTGGACTTTGCATCGTGGTGACCTGCAACGCCGGCTATCGACGCGCCGGGCCTGCCGCGCCGGGATGTCGCAAGTCCTGCACATGCGCAGGAAATTCACGGCCATGACGTCGGTCCGGCGCCGACCGCGCGCTGCCGCGGCCAGCCATCGCGCCGGCCGCCCGTCGAATCACCGGCAAGGCCGTCCTGGGTATTTGTACGGACCAGCCCTTTAACGAACGGGTAGCGCGGACGGACCAGTGTGACGTGGGTCGCCGTGCGAAATTTACGGCGTCGCGTCAATCGTGTTCATCCAGAAGGGTATCCAGTATGTCCGGCATCGTTCTTTCGGCATCGGTCCGTCAAAACCTGCTTTCGCTGCAGTCGACCGCTGACCTGCTCGCCACCACGCAGAACCGCTTGTCCACCGGCAAGAAGGTCAACACTGCTCTCGACAATCCGACCAACTTCTTCACGGCGCAGTCGCTCGACAACCGCGCCAGCGACATCAACAACCTCCTGGACGGTATCGGCAACGGCGTGCAGGTGCTGCAGGCCGCCAACACCGGCATCACCTCGCTGCAGAAGCTCGTCGACAGCGCCAAGTCGGTCGCCAACCAGGCCCTGCAGGCCGCCGTCGGCTATTCCGCGAAGTCGTCGGTGACGACCGCCGCGATCCCCGGCGCGACCGCCGACAACCTGCTCGGCACCGCGACCCCGACCAACGCAACCCTCACCAGCACCGCCGCCTATACCGGCATCGACCTCACCGCGGCCGGCGCGAACCTGACGTTCCAGATCAACAGCCAGACTGTGACCTTGAACTCGGGCACGAACTACTCCGCCACGCAGGTTCGCGATGCGATCAACACGCAGGTCGGCGCCAGCGCCAAGGTCGCCGCCTCGATCGACGGCACCGGCAAGCTGGTCCTGACCAGCACCAACACCGCCGGCACCGGCGACACGCTCACCGTCGGTACGTTCAGCTCGGGCGATGCGACGCAGCTCGGCCTGCCGGCCGGTGCTACGGCAACCGCAACCGGCACGGCTGGCGCGAGCCCGCTGGATACCCTCACGCTGACCATTGGCGCGACCGGCAACGGCACCGCGACCAACATCACCTTCGGCACCGGCACGGGCAAGGTGAAGTCCCTCAACGACCTGAACGCCGCGCTGTCGGCTAACAACCTGCAGGCCTCGCTCAGTGCGGCCGGTGCGCTCACCATCAGCACCACCAACGATGCCGCTTCGGCGACCATCGGCACGATCGGCGGCACGGCGGCCGGCGCCGGCAAGCTGTTCAACGGCCTCGCGGGCAGCGCCCCGGTGCAGGACCCGACCGCGCTGGCGAACCGCGCCAACCTGGTCAACCAGTACAACAACATCCTGGACCAGATCACCACGACCGCCCAGGACGCGTCGTACAACGGCATCAACCTGCTCAATGGCGATCAGCTCAAGCTGACCTTCAACGAGACGGGCTCCTCGACGCTGAAGATCCAGGGTGTGACCTTCGACGCCACCGGCCTCAACCTCACCAAGCTGACCGCCGGCACGGACTTCGTGGACAACGCTTCGGCCAATGCCACGCTGAAGACGCTGAACAGCGCGAGCGGCCTGCTGCGCACCCAGGCTTCGACCCTCGGTTCGAACCTGTCGATCGTGCAGATCCGCCAGGACTTCTCGAAGAACCTGATCAACGTGCTGCAGACCGGCTCGTCCAACCTGACGCTGGCCGACACCAACGAGGAAGCGGCCAACAGCCAGGCGCTGTCGACCCGCCAGTCGATCGCGGTGTCCGCGCTGGCGCTGGCCAACCAGTCGCAGCAGAGCGTTCTGCAGCTGCTCCGCTAAGCGTAGCCGCGACAGACATCGACTATCGAGGCGGCGGAGGAAACTCCGCCGCCTTTTCTTTGGCTGCGCTTAACCATCCCGCCGGGTTCAACCAATGAGCGATCGCGTTCGGATGCAGGCGGTCGTCATGTCGCGAACGTTTTGCAAGACTTAGCGGTCCTCAATTCCAATTAGTTCAAATTGCGATGACCGATGGAACGGCCTCTTTCCCGTCCGGGTGGTAAGGCCTGTCCTTGTGAGACCGGCCGTGATGTCGTGATGCGTCGTCGAACTGCTGAAGGGCTTCATCGTCCGTATTTGCACGGACGGCAAAATTAACGTCGGCGTGAAGCCGGCCAAGTTATCGATGCAAGGCGAGCGTTCCGTAGCACCTTGAGGGGACCGATTGATGGACGATCTGTTGCGCGAGTTCCTGACGGAGAGCAGCGAGAGCCTGGATACGGTCGACAACCAGCTGGTGCAGTTCGAGCAGGATCCGAACAACGCGAAGATCCTGGATAACATCTTCCGGCTGGTGCACACCATCAAGGGCACCTGCGGCTTCCTCGGGCTGCCGCGGCTCGAGGCGCTGGCACATGCCGGCGAGACCTTGATGGGCAAATTCCGCGACGGCATGCCGGTGACGGCGGAAGCCGTGACGCTGATCCTGTCCTCGATCGACCGCATCAAGGAGATCCTTGCAGGGCTGGAGGCGACCGAGGCCGAGCCCGAAGGCAATGACCGCGATCTGATCGATCAGCTCGAGGCGATGGTCGAGCACGGCATGGCGGCGATGTCCGATTCGACGCAGTCGATATCGTCTGGCTCGACGCAGTCGATGCCGGTTGCTGCTGAAGAAGACGTGCCGGTCGTCGAAGCTCCGTCGGTGCAAGCGGCGATGACCGAAGGCACGCTGGTGGTGCAGACGCTGGAGCGTCCGCTGCGTCCGGGCGAGGTCTCGCTCGACGAGCTCGAGCGCGCCTTCCGCGAGACCGAGACCGAAGCCGCCGCACCGGCGCCGGCCGTGAAGCCTGCCGCTGCGGCTCCCGCCGCTGAACCCGCTGAAGCTGCAAAGAAGCCGGCCCGCAAGGCGGCCGGTGAGGATGTCCAGGAAGGCGACAAGATCGCCAACCAGTCGATCCGGGTCAATGTCGACACCCTCGAACACCTCATGACCATGGTCTCCGAGCTGGTGCTGACCCGCAACCAGCTGCTGGAGATCTCCCGCCGCAACGAGGACACCGAGTTCAAGGTGCCGCTGCAGCGGCTTTCCAACGTCACCGCCGAGCTGCAGGAGGGCGTCATGAAGACGCGCATGCAGCCGATCGGCAATGCCTGGCAGAAGCTGCCGCGCATCGTCCGCGACCTCTCCGGCGAACTCGGCAAGCAGATCGAGCTCGAGATGCACGGCGCCGACACCGAGCTCGACCGCCAGGTGCTCGACCTGATCAAGGATCCGCTGACGCATATGGTGCGCAACTCCGCCGATCACGGGCTGGAGACCACCGCCGAGCGGGTCGCCGCCGGCAAGCCGGAGCAGGGCACCATTCGCCTGTCCGCCTATCACGAGGGCGGCCACATCATCATCTGCATCGCCGACAATGGCCGCGGGCTCAACACCGAGCGGATCAAGGCCAAGGCGCTCCAGAACGGTCTCGTCACCGAGGCCGAGCTCGAGAAGATGACCGAGGCCCAGATCCACAAGTTCATCTTCGCGCCGGGCTTCTCGACCGCCGCGCAAGTGACTTCGGTGTCCGGCCGCGGCGTCGGCATGGACGTGGTGCGCACCAATATCGACCAGATCGGCGGCACCATCGACATCAAGAGCGTGGCCGGCGAGGGCGCCTCGGTCACCATCAAGATCCCGCTGACCTTGGCGATCGTCTCCGCCCTGATCGTGGAAGCCGGCGGCGACCGCTTTGCGATTCCTCAATTGTCTGTCGTCGAGCTGGTGCGGGCCCGCGCCAACTCCGAGCACCGCATCGAGCGCATCAAGGACACCGCAGTGCTGCGGCTGCGCAACAAGCTGTTGCCGCTGATCCATCTCAAGAAGCTCTTGAAGATCGACGACGGCGCGACGACTACGGATGCCGAGAACGGCTTCATCGTGGTCACGCAAGTCGGCAGCCAGACCTTCGGCATCGTGGTCGACGGCGTGTTCCACACCGAGGAGATCGTGGTCAAGCCGATGTCCACAAAACTGCGGCACATCGACATGTTCTCCGGCAACACCATTTTGGGCGATGGCGCCGTGATCATGATCATCGACCCCAACGGCATCGCCAAAGCCCTCGGCGCGTCCGGCTCCTCGGCCCATGACCTCGCCGACGACAATGCGAACGCCCATGCCGCAAGCGGCGAGCAGCTGACCTCGCTCTTGGTGTTCCGCGCCGGCTCCTCGCAGCCCAAGGCGGTGCCGCTCGGCCTCGTCACCCGGCTGGAGGAGATCGCAACCGACAAGATCGAGCTCTCGAACGGTCGCTACATGGTGCAGTACCGCGAGCAGCTGATGCCGCTGGTGCAGATGGCCGGCGTCGAGGTGCAGTCGCAGGGCGCGCAGCCGATCCTGGTGTTCGCCGACGACGGCCGCTCGATGGGGCTCGTGGTCGACGAGATCATCGACATCGTCGAGGAGCGGCTCAACATCGAGGTCGCGGGATCGCAGGACGGCATTTTGGGCTCGGCCGTGATCAAGGGCCAGGCCACCGAGGTGATCGACGTCGGCCACTTCCTGCCGATGGCGTTCGCCGACTGGTTCTCGCGCAAGGAGATGCGGCCGTCGGCCTCGGCGCAGTCGGTGCTGCTGGTCGATGACTCAGCGTTCTTCCGCAACATGCTGGCGCCGGTGCTGAAGGCCGCCGGCTACAAGGTCAGGACCGCGGGCGGCGCGCAGGAAGGGCTCGCGGCGCTGCGTTCGGGACAGAGCTTCGACGTCGTGCTGACCGACATCGAGATGCCCGAGATGAACGGCTTTGAGTTCGCCGAGAACATCCGGAGCGACCACAACTTCGACCAGCTGCCGATCATCGCGCTGTCGGCGATGGTGTCGCCGGCGGCGATCGAGCGCGGCCGGCAGGCCGGCTTCCACGACTATGTCGCCAAGTTTGATCGTCCCGGGCTGATCGCGGCGCTGAAAGAGCAGACCGCCGGACTGCGCCGCGCGGCTTGAGGGAAGAGAGCATGATCCGGAAAAGTGTGAAGCGGTTTTCCGATCAGATCATGCTCAAACAAAAGGTTCATTGATGACCAGCAAGACCGAGACAAGCGAAGGCGCGATGGCCGAATACGTCACCGCCGTGATCGGCGGGCAGCTGTTCGGCCTGCCGATCTCGCGGGTGCAGGACGTGTTCATGCCGGAGCGGCTGACGCGGGTGCCGCTGGCCTCCAGCGAGATCGCCGGCGTGCTCAATCTGCGCGGCCGCATCGTCACCGTGGTCGACATGCGCGCCCGGCTCGGGCTGCCGAAGGCCGACGACGGTAAGCCTCCGATGGCGGTCGGCGTCGACCAGCGCGGCGAATCCTATGGCCTGCTGATCGACCAGATCGGCGAGGTGCTGCGGCTCTCCGAAAACAGCCGCGAGGACAACCCGGTCAACCTCGATCCCCGCATGGCCAAGCTCGCCGGCGGCGTCCACCGCCTCGACGGCCCGCTCATGGTCGTCCTCGATATCGATCGCGTGCTCGAACTGGTGCCCAAAACAGCTGCTGCAGCGTAACACTCCACCGCGGAGACGGTGGATTCCACAAGGAGGCCAACACATGAAGACATGTCTCGTCGTCGACGATTCCGGCGTGGTGCGAAAGATCGCGCGACGCATCCTGGAAGGAATGGAGTTCACGGTCATCGAGGCCGAGGACGGCGCGGTCGCGCTCGAAGCCTGCAAGCGCGCTCTGCCGGATGCCGTGCTGCTCGACTGGAACATGCCCGTGATGGACGGCTTCGAATTCCTCGTGCAGCTCCGCCGCATGCCCGGCGGCGATCAGCCCAAGGTCGTGTTCTGCACCACCGAGAACGGCATCGACCACATCTCGCGGGCGCTGCATGCCGGCGCCAACGAATACATCATGAAGCCGTTCGACAAGGACATCGTGATCGCGAAATTCCAGGAAGTGGGCCTGCTGGCGCTCGACGCGTCGGCCGAAGCCTGACACCCAGTTTCACCATTCAGTCCCTTGTGAGGCTCCCGTGACGCCCCCGACTACGAGTATCTGCGTAAGCTCCTGAAGGACCAGTCCGGTCTCGATCTGTCCGCGGACAAGCAATATCTGATCGAGAGCCGCCTGCTGCCGCTGGCGCGCAAAAGCGGCCTGTCCGGCATTCCCGACCTTGTCGCCAAGATCAAGGCGGGCTCGTCCACGCACACCGTCCAAGTGGTCGAGGCCATGACCACCAACGAGACGTTCTTCTTCCGCGACAAGGTGCCGTTCGAGCACTTCCGCGACACCATCATGCCGGAGGTGCTGAAGGCACGCGCCGCGCGCCGCAGCGTCCGGATCTGGTGCGCCGCCGGCTCGACCGGCCAGGAGCCCTATTCGCTGGCGATGTGCCTGAAGGAAATGGGCGCGGCGCTTGCCGGATGGCGCGTCGAGATCATCGCGACCGATCTGTCGCAGGAGGTGCTGGAGAAGTCGAAGGCCGGCATCTACAGCCAGTTCGAGGTGCAGCGCGGGCTGCCGATCCAGATGCTGGTCAAGTACTTCAAGCAGTCGGGTGAATTCTGGCAGGTCAATCCCGAGCTGCGTGCGATGGTCCAGCACCGCCAGCTCAATCTGCTGCACGATTTCTCCCAGCTCGGCACGTTCGACGTGATCTTCTGCCGCAACGTGCTGATCTATTTCGATCAGGACACCAAGATCAACATCTTCAACCGTCTTGCCCGGTTGATGGAGGCCGACGGCTTCCTGGTGCTGGGCGCCGCCGAAACCGTGGTCGGCCTGACCGACACGTTCAAGCCGATCCCCGAGCGGCGTGGCCTGTACCGGCCGAGCGGGGTGCGGGGCAGGCTCGCCATGCCGAAGCCTGCGATGGCGGTCGGATATTGAGCGATGACCGAGGACGGCAAATCCATTGAGCGGGTCACCTTCAGCCGGGGTGTCGATGTCTGCATCATGGCCATCGACGGCACCTGGCGGCGCGACTGCCAGCTCAATGCCATCTCCGACACCGATGCGTCGCTGACGGTCGAAGGTTCCATTCAGGGGCTCAACCTGAAGGAGTTTTTCCTCTTGCTGTCCTCGACCGGACTTGCCTATCGCCGTTGCGAACTGGTCCGCGTCAACGGCACCGAAATGGACGTCAGCTTCCTCAAGGGCAAGCCGAGCAAACGGCGATCATCCGCGGACGAAGAGCGGGCCAGGGCCTGACGTCAAGACAGCCTGATCCGACCGGGCGGGCAAGGCCCGCGGCCAATCCGGACGATGCGTGGAACAGATCGCCGCCTGATGGGTTGGGCGTCGTCGGGACAATCGAGGTGATTGGGCCGAACCTGTCGGTGGCGGACGGTCAGTTCAGCAGACGCGCTGCTGCCCGGAATGGCGCAGGCGGTCGAGCGCGCGCGGGCTAATGTCGTCGAGAACGACGGTGTCGCCGCCGGCCTGCCGCGCGGCAAGGCCTCGCGCGCAATCGCCGCTTCGATCAACCGCAGGCTCGCCTGGACATGGCCGATCAGCGCGACCAGGTCCGTCACGATCAGACCGCAGGGATCATTGCCCTCGTCCAAGCGCGCTGCAACGCGGTCCGACGCTGCATTTTCCATGCATGTTTCTCCACTGCCCCCCACTTTTAGGGAACGCGCTGCTACTTGTGCGTTAAGCGGACGTCCCGTACAAATACGGTCCATTGATCGAGATGGTCGGGTTAGTTCTTGTGCGGTCAGGGCAGCACGCTTCACCACTGATGGACGATGCATATGGTTGAGAATGGCGCTCCGCGCGGGAAATCTTTGTAGTCGACGACGATCCTGCCGTTCGCGAGACGCTTTCAGTGGTCCTGTCGACCGCTGGTTACAAGGTGATCTGCTTTGCGGACGGCGCGGCGTTGCTCGCGGTGGCGCGCAGCAGGACGCCGGCCTGCATCCTGCTGGACGTGCACATTCCCGGCAAATCCGGGCTCGATATCCTGAGAGAGCTGCATGGCGAGGATTATCCGGCGCCGATCTTCATGATCTCCGGTCAGGGTGACATCGCGATGGCGGTCAGCGCCATCAAGAACGGCGCACTCGACTTCATCGAGAAGCCGTTCCGCGGCAACGAGATCGTGAGCCGTCTGAACGAGGCGATCGACGCCTACACCAGGCGCCAGGCCGAGACCTCGGCGTCGCGGATCGCCGCGCTGCACTTCCCGGGTCGCGAGCCGCTGACCCGCCGCGAGCGCGAAGTGCTCGAGCAGTTCACCGCGGGCGCCTCCAACAAGGAGGCCGGGCGCCACCTCGGCATCAGTCCGCGCACGATCGAGGATCACCGCGCCAACATCATGAAGAAGCTCGGCGCGCGCAACGCCGCCGATCTGGTCCGCATCGTGATGACGGCGCAGCAAAAGTAGGCCAGGGCTGGTTTACGTTCCGATCGCCACATTGCGGAGCCTGTCGGCGCACGTTCAGCGAACGGCACGTCTGCGCCGGGCGCGGGACGACACGTCAGAAAATCGAGTATATGCCTGACGCAGGGCAAGCGCGCCGGAACCGCGCGCGTGCGAGCAATGTCGAGACCCATGGCGATGACGAAGAAGAACAAGACCCCGGATCAATTGCGCAGCGCGCGCTGGTTTGCGCCCGATGATTTGCGCGCCTTCGGCCACAGGTCGCGGGCAATGCAGATGGGTTACGCGCCGGAGGAGTGGCGCGACCGGCCCGTGATCGCGATCATCAACACCTGGTCGGATGCGCAGCCCTGCCACATGCATTTCAAGAGCCGGGTCGACGACGTCAAGCGCGGCGTGCTGATGGCCGGCGGTTTTCCGCTCGAGCTGCCGGCGCTGTCGCTGTCGGAATCGCTGTTGAAGCCGACCACGATGCTCTACCGCAACATGCTGGCGATGGACGCCGAGGAACTGCTGCGCGGCCATCCGGTCGACGGCGTGGTGCTGATGGGCGGCTGCGACAAGACCACGCCCGGCCTGCTGCTCGGGGCCACCAGCATGAACCTGCCGGCGATCTACCTGCCTGCCGGACCGATGCTGCGCGGCAATTGGAAGGGCCGCACGCTGGGCTCAGGCTCCGACGCCTGGAAATACTGGGACGAGCGCCGCGCCGGCAAGATCTCCGACAAGGACTGGGTCGACATGGAGGCCGGCATCGCCCGCAGCTACGGCACCTGCATGACCATGGGCACGGCCTCGACGATGACGGCGATCGCGGAAGCCATCGGCATGACGCTGCCGGGCGCCTCGTCGATCCCCGCGGCCGACGCCAACCACATCCGCATGAGTTCGGAGGCCGGCCGTCGCATCGTCGAGATGGTGTGGGAGGATCTCACGCCGCAGAAGATCCAGACCCGCAAGGCCTTCGAGAACGCGATCACGGTCGCGATGGCGATGGGCTGTTCGACCAACGCCATCATTCACCTGATCGCGCAGGCGCGCCGCGCCGGCCAGGACATAGGGCTCGACGATTTTGAAAAGGCGAGCCGCAAGGTGCCTGTGATCGCCAATGTGCGGCCGAGCGGCGACCTCTATCTGATGGAGGATTTCTTCTACGCCGGCGGGCTGCCCGGCCTGATGAACCGGATCAGGCAGCATCTGCATCTCGACTGCATCACCGTCACGGGCCAGACTCTCGGCGAGAACATCGCAGGTGCCGAGGTGCACAATGGCGACGTGATCCGCACTGTCGACAACCCGATCTACAAGGAGGGCGCGCTCGCGGTGTTGAAGGGCAATCTCGCGCCCGATGGCTGCGTCATCAAGCCAAGCGCCTGCGATCCGCGTTTCCTCAAGCACACCGGGCCTGCGCTGGTGTTCGACGACTATCCGTCGATGAAGAAGGCGGTCGACGATCCCGATCTCGACGTCACGGCCGATCACGTGCTGATCCTGCGCAATGCCGGCCCGCAGGGCGGGCCGGGCATGCCGGAATGGGGCATGCTGCCGATCCCGACCAAGCTGGTGAAGCGGGGCGTGCGCGACATGGTGCGGCTGTCGGACGCGCGGATGAGCGGCACCAGCTACGGCGCCTGCATCCTGCACGTGTCGCCGGAATCCTATATCGGCGGCCCGCTGGCGCTGGTGCGGAACGGCGACCGCATCACGCTCGACGTCGCCGCGCGCACCATCAATCTCGATGTGCCGGAGGCGGAGCTGGCCAGGCGCCGCGCCGAATGGAAACAGCCCGAGCAGCGCTTCGAGCGCGGCTATGGCTGGATGTTCTCGAAGCACATCAAGCAGGCCAATGAGGGCTGCGACTTCGATTTCCTCGAGACCGGTTTTGGCAAGCCGGTCGGTGAGCCGTCGATTTATTGATCACTGTCGTTCCGGGCGATGCGCAGCATCGAACCCGGAACCTCGAGATTCCGGGTTCGGTCGCTGTAGCGCCCGCCCCGGAATGACAATCGGAAAAAGCATCATGTCAAAACTCAGCGACACCACCCGCAACAAGCTGAAATCCGTCTCCACCGCGACGGTCGCGACCGCGCTGTTCAAGCGCGGTTTCCGCATCCAGATGATCCAGGATGTTCATCCCCTGGGCCCGGATCAGCCGACCATGGTCGGCGAGGCGTTCACGCTTCGCTACATGCCGGCGCGCGAGGACCTCAACAAGATCGAGGTGTTCCGCGATCGCGCGCATCCGCAGCGCAAGGCGATCGAGGAGTGCCCCGTGGGCGCGGTGCTGGTGATGGACAGCCGCAAGGATGCGCGCGCCGCGTCGGCCGGCGCGATCCTGGTGACGCGGCTGATGAAGCGTGGCTGCGCCGGCGTTGTCACCGACGGCGGCTTCCGGGATTCGGCCGAGATCGCGCGGCTCGGCTTCCCGGCCTTTCATCATCGCCCGAGCGCGCCAACCAACCTCACGCTGCATCAGGCGATCGAGATCAACGTGCCGATCGGCTGCGGCGATGCGCCGGTGTTTCCCGGCGACGTCATCCTCGGCGACAGCGACGGCGTCATCGTGATCCCGGCGCATCTCGCCGACGAGATCGCCGACGAGACGTTCGAGATGACCGCGTTCGAGGATTTCGTCACCGAGCAGGTCCAGAACGGCCGCGGCATCTTCGGGCTCTATCCTGCGACCGACGAACAGACGCTGAAGGATTTCGCGACGTGGCGGAAGGCGAAGGGGCGATAGCTCGTCGTCTCACAGTACGCTGTCGTCCTTGATAAGCGATCGCCATACATCCCGCTGTCGTCCCTGCGAAAGCAGGGACCCATAACCACAGGGAGAAGTTTGGCGAAGACTGGCAGTTGCGTTGTGTGCCGTGGTACTGTGACTTACTTGCTCGATAGATCACGCGGTATGGGTCCCGGCCTTCGCCGGGACGACGATGGGGAGGGGACCGCGCAAGCCAACCGGCACCCTACACCTCCGCCTTGTCAGCCATCCCGACCGCCCACAGCGCGAACGCATAGACGATCGCGACCTCGTCGAGGCGGTTGAAGCGGCCGGAGGCGCCGCCGTGGCCGGCGCCCATGTTGGTACGCAGCAGCACCGGGCCGCCGCCGCTCATCGTGGCGCGCAGCCGCGCGATCCATTTCGCCGGCTCCCAATAGGTGACGCGCGGATCGGTGAGCCCGCCCATCGCCAGGATCGCCGGATAGTCCTTGGCCGCGACATTGTCGTAGGGCGAATAGGACAGGATGGTGCGGAAATCTTTCTCGCTCTCGATCGGATTGCCCCATTCCGGCCATTCCGGCGGCGTCAGCGGCAGCGTGTCGTCGAGCATGGTGTTGAGCACGTCGACGAACGGCACTTCGGCGACGATGCCGGCGAACAGCTCGCCGGCGCGGTTGGCCACCGCGCCCATCAGCATGCCGCCCGCCGAGCCGCCATGGCCGACGATGCGCTTCTCACCGGTATATTTCGCCTCGATCAGCGCCCGCCCGGCGGCGGCGAAATCGTCGAACGTGTTGGTCTTCTTCTCGCGCTTGCCGTCGAGATACCAGCCCCAGCCCTTGTCGGCGCCGCCGCGGATATGCGCAATCGCATACACAAAGCCGCGGTCGACCAGCGACAGTCGGTTGGCGGCAAACGACGCCGGCATCGCCATGCCGTAGGAGCCGTAGCCATACAGCAAGAGCGGCGCCTTGCCGTCACGAACGAAATCCTTGCGATGCAGGATCGAGACCGGCACCTGCGCGCCGT
This sequence comes from Bradyrhizobium sp. BR 1433, assembly GCF_051547665.1. NCBI lineage: Bacteria > Pseudomonadati > Pseudomonadota > Alphaproteobacteria > Hyphomicrobiales > Nitrobacteraceae > Bradyrhizobium > Bradyrhizobium sp. BR 1433. The sequence continues at coordinate 4,734,938 of NZ_JBPUGG010000001.1, read as the reverse complement.
CATGCGAGGTCGCCATGATGCGCGTGGTGACGTAGTCGGCCGGATTGTGGCCGGACGGAATCTCCTGGCGCTTGCGTAAGCTCCGCATCCGGGTCGCCATGTCGTAGTCATAGACCTCCGACGGCGTCGTCATCGACGAATAGGCAAAACGCAAGTTGGTGGTGTCGAACTCGTAGCCGCCCATCGTGTCAAGCGAATAGGCCGCCTCGTCGAAGGCGATCGCGTGCTCTTCGCCGCTGTTGAGGTCGCGGATGATGATCGCCGGCAGCGCATTGGCGCGCTCCAGCCGCACTATGTGGCCGGCATAGAGCTCGACGTCGAGCACATAGACGCCTTCGCGATACGGGATCAGGTCGCGCCAGTTGCTGCGCTCGGGCGCGGTGAGCGGCGCGGTGACGACCTTGAAGTCGATGGCGTCGTCGGCGTTGGTCAGGATGAACAGCTCGTCGCCGCGGTCGGCGATCGAATATTGCACGCCTTCCTCGCGTGCCGCGACCAGCCGCGGCGGCGCGTCGGGACTGGAGAGATCGATCAGCCGCTGTTCCGAGGTCTCATGGTCGCCGCCCGCGATCACGCAGAAGCGGCCGCTCGCGCTCTCGTGCAGGTGGGTGAACCAGCCGGAATCCTGCTCCTCATAGATCAGGATGTCGTCGGCCTGTTTGGTGCCGAGCTTGTGCCGCCACACCTGCATCGGCCGGTGATTGTCGTCGAGCTTGACGTAGAAGAAGCTCTTGGAATCCGCGGCCCACACCACCCCGCCGTCGGTCTCCTCGACGAGGTCGTCGAGATCGCCGCCGGTGGCCCAGTCGCGCACCCGGATCGAGAAATATTCGGAGCCCTTGGTGTCCGCGCTCCAGGCGTGCAGGCGGTGATCGTTGGAATGCCGGCTGCCGCCGAACTTGAAATATTCGTGGTCCTTCGCCAGCGCGTCGCCGTCGAGCACGACATGGGCGTCGCCGCCGTCGCGCGGCGTGCGGCAGTACAGCTCGTGCTGGCCGCCCTCGCGGAACTTGCGGAAATAGGCGAACGGGCCGTCCGGCGACGGCACGCTGGAATCATCCTCCTTGATCCGCCCGCGCATCTCCTTGACCAGCCGCTTCTGCAAGCCGTCGGTATGGCCGAGCAGGCTCTCGGTGTAACCGTTCTCGGCTTCGAGATAGGTCCGGATGTCGGGATCGAGGATCGAGGGATCGCGCAGCACCTCCTGCCATTTCGGATCCTTGATCCACGCGTAGTCGTCGGTCACCGTGATGCCGTGGGTGGTGAAGGAATGCGGCCGGCGCGGCGCGACGGGGGGCGATGTTGTGGTGGTGGATTGGGTCACACGATCCTCATGGTGCGGGGTTCCGCTCTATATCGGGATGAATGTGGCGATTGCCAGATGGGACGGGTGATTGGACGTCCTCACTATCCCCGTCATTGCGAGGAGCGAAGCGACGACGCAATCCATGGCCCCGCGGATGCGGACCGATGGATTGCTTCGCTTCGCTCGCAATGACCGTGAGGACAGAGCGAGCTACCCGTTCCGCAGCCGCGCGCCGGCATTGCCGCCGGACATCGGGATCCGGTTCACCGCCAGCACCACGGCGAAGGTGATGACCAGCATCGCGATGCCGAGCACCGCGATCGCGGCGAGGTCGCCGCCTTCGTTGAGATCGTAGATCAGGACCGAGAGCACCTTGGTCTGCGAGGTGAACAGCACGATCGCCGCCGACAGTTCCCGCATCACCCCGATGAAGATGAAGCACCAGGTCGCGATCACGCCGGTGCGCAGCAAGGGCGCGGTGATCTGGCGCAGCGCCTGCAACCGGGTCGCGCCGAGGATGCGGCTTGCCTCCTCGAGCTCGGGATGGATCGTCGCGAACGCCGCCTGCAATTGCTGGTAGGCAGAGGGCAGGTTGATGGTGAGGAACGCCAGCAGCAGGATCCACAGCGTGCCGTAGAGCACGAAGGGCGGCCGCGTGTAGCTCAGGAACAGGCCGACGCCGAGCACGATGCCGGGGACCGCGATCGGCGCTGTCGCGAGGAAGCCGAGCACGCGGTGCCCCGCGATCACCTTGCGCGTCGTGACATAGGCGATGACGAGCGCGAGGATGGTGCCGGTCGTCGCGGTCGCGGTGCCGAGGATCACGGTGTTCTTGAGCGCGAGTTGGGTCGACGACAGCTCGGTGAACACGAAGACGATGTTGTGCAGCGTCGCCGTCGACGGCGTCACCAGCGTGGTCGCGTTCGGCGAGAATGCGGCGTTGAGCAGCGCGAGGTAAGGCAGGAATACCGGGTTGAGCAGCACCAAGAGGCAGAAGCCGAGCGCCGCCCAGCGCCAGCCGCGCAACTCGACCCGGCGCGGCGCGCCATATTTGCCGCCGATCACCGAATAGCCGCGGCGGCCGAGCAGCGCTTTCTGGCCCTGCAGCAGCAGGATGGTCAGCACCAGCAGCGGCACTGCGGCGGCGGCCGCGAGCTCGAGCTTCGGCGGATACTGGAACAGGCTCCAGATCTTGGTCGTCATGGTGTGGAAGCCGGCCGGCAGCGCCAGGATCGCGGGCGAGCCGAACAGCGTCATCGCCTGCAGGAACGCGATCAGGGCGCCCGCGACCAGCGCGGGCAGCGCGAGCGGGATCGTCACCCGCCGCGCCGTGGTCCAGGCATTGCCGCCGAGGATCGCGGAGGCGTCCTCGAGCTCGCCCGGCATGGTGTCGAGCGCATTGGCCACCAGCACGAACACGAACGGGAACGTGTAGCAGGAGATCACGAAGATGATCCCGGTCATCGAATAGATGTTGAACAGCGCGTCGGCATCCTCGCCGGCGAACAGCCGGTAGAGCTGGTTCGATAGCCCCGAATTCGGCGCCGCCAGCAACTCCCAGGCGACCGCGCCGAGAAACGGCGGCGTCACGAACGAGGCCGTCACCAGTGCGCGGATGGTCTGCCGCCCCGGCATGTCGGTGCGCGACACCAGCCAGCTGATCGGCGCCGCGACGATGCAGCAGATCAGCGCCGACGTGGTCGCGATGATCGCAGTCGTCAGCAGCGGATCGAGGAAATCGGGATTGCTGAACAGCGTGACGAAGTTTTGCAGCGTCGGATGCCGGCTCTTGTCGGTGAAGGCAAACACCGCAAGCCACGACAACGGCAGCAGGATCAGCAGGATGAGCACCGCCGCGAACAGCCACAGCACCGGCCGCGTCCAGTCGATGCGGGGTTTGGAGGCGGGGGAGGTGGTTGTTGTTGTCATGTTGACCCGCGGTGAACTGTCTCAGCTCCCTCGCCCCGCTCTTGCGGGGTCGAGACGAGCGAAGCTCGCTCTTGGAGGGTTGGGGTGAGGGGCCGCTTCCGCGGATACCCGATGCGCGGAGAGTCCCCTCACCCGCCGCGCATCTTGTGATGCGCGTCGGCCTCTCCCCGCAAGCGGGGCGAGGCAAAAAAGCGTGCGCCGCGACCTTCATCGCTCACACCCGAAACAGCCGCGCATAGCGCGTCTTGATCTCTTCGGTCATCGCTTCCACTCCGGCCGGGTCCTCTTTCATCAGCTTGATGTCGGAAAGCTTGCGCCGGCCGGCCTTCGGCTGCACCTGGGCGTGCAGCGAATATTGGCCGGTGAAGTCGACGAAGAATTGCTGGGTCGCGCGGGTGTGCAGCCAAGCCTGGAACAGCTTTGCGGCGTTCGGATGTGGCGCACCGGCGAAGATGCCGGTCGGACCCGAGATCGTCGGCGTGCCTTCGGTCGGATAGACCGGCTCGACCGGCTGCCCGGCTTCCTTCAGCAGCACGATGCCATATTCATTGCCGTCGGCCATCACGGCGCGCTCGCCGAGCGAGAGCTTTTTCGGCGGATCGGTCGAGGACTGCACCTGCATCACGCGCTGTTTTGCGAGTTTCTCCAGATACGGCCAACCGAGCTCGCGCACGACCTGGAACGTGGTGGTCATGATCGTGCCGCTGTAGGCGGGATGGCCCTTCACCATCTTGCCCATCCACTTGGGATCGAGCAGGTCGGCAAAGCTCTTCGGCGCGTCCTCCACTTTCACCAGGTTGGTGTTGTAGGCGATCGACGACAGCCACAGCCGCGTGGTCACGGCCATGCCGTCGGGGTCGCGGTAATTGCCGGGAAAATGTTTCGCGACGTCCTCGGGCACGAACGGCATCAGCCAGCCGCTCTTCTTCCAGGGGATGAAATGCGAGGCATCGGCGCTGTTGACGACGTCGGCGGCGTGGATGTTGGAATCGAATTCCTGCGCCACGCGCTGAAACAGCCGCTCCGAGCCTGAGCGCTCGATCTGCACGGTGATGCCGGGATAGGCGGCCTCGAACGCCTTGCCAAGCTTTTCGCCGACCGGCAGGTCCATCGACGAATAGAACACGAGTTTGCCTTCCTTGGTCGCGGCGGCGACGAGATCGGGCGTGATCGCGACCGGCTCGGGCGCGGCAGCGCGTGCCGGTGACGCGAACACCGTGCCGACCGCAAGCGCCGCAGAGCCTTTCAGGACATCGCGTCTGGAAATCGGCTTCGGCATCGGCTCGCTCCGTTTCTTGTTATTATCGGCTCAGCGCCCGGCAGCGCGCGGGCGGCAAGGTCAGCCAGACCTCGCTGCCCTTCTCGACCGCGGTTTCCGTCGGCGTGGTCACCCGCAGCGATGTGCCGTCAACGGTTTCCACCATGTAGTCGCGATTCATGCCGAGATAGACCTGCCGCGTCACGATGGCTTTGAGCGTGTTCTGCGCCGCGGCGGGCGGTTGCGTCGCGAGCTGGATCTCGTGCTGGCGGATCGCGACCGGCGCGTTCTGGCCGGCCGTCAGCGTGGCACCGACCACCTCGAGCGTTGCGCCGGCGAACTCCACGTGGTTCGCATCGCGCGCGGTGCCCTTGATCACATTGGCGGCGCCGATGAAGCGCGCGACGAATTCGGATTCCGGCCGCGCATAGATGTCCTCAGGCGCGCCGAGCTGGTCGATCTTGCCGGCATTCATCACCGCGATCAGGTCGGCGGTCGTCATCGCCTCGGACTGGTCGTGGGTGACATAGACCGTGGTGTAGCGATATTCGTCGTGCAGGCGGCGGATCTCGAATCGCATCTCCTCGCGCAGATTGGCGTCGAGATTCGACAGCGGCTCATCGAGCAGCAGCGTCTCGGGACCGACGATCAGCGCGCGCGCCAGCGCAACGCGCTGCTGCTGGCCGCCCGAGAGCTCGCCCGGATAGCGCTGCGCCAGTGGTTCCAGCTTGGTGGTCGCCAGGATCGCGGCGAGTTTCTTGGCGATGGTGTCACGATCCATTTTGCGCAAGCGCAGGCCGTAGACGATGTTCTCGGCCACCGTCATATGCGGCCACAGCGCGTAGCTCTGGAATATCATCGACATGTTGCGCTGCTCGGGCGGCAGCGTGCGCGCCTTCGATGACACCACGCGGTCGCCGACGCGGATCTCGCCGTCGGATGGTTCGAGGAACCCGGCGATCAGCCGCAGCGTCGTTGTCTTGCCGCAGCCGGACGGCCCAAGCAGGCAGACCAGCTGGCCATGATCGATCGTGAGCGAAACATCATCAACCGCGACAAACGATCCAAACCGCTTGACCAGGCCGCGCAATTCCACCGATGCCAAGCGGTCCCTCCATTTTGTTGTGTCGCAGGGATCCGTGCCCGGCTGTTGCCGGCAGTAAAGCGGAAAATGATGACGACGAAAAGTGCTCGTGCCCCGTCAAAAAGTCGTGGCACCTCTTCGTTGCGTTATTCCCCGACCACTCTTCCGTCATCCTGAGGAGCGCGCTCTTGCGCGCGTCTCGAAGGATGCACGGCCCGGATCTCTCGGCGTGCTCCGATTCTCTCGCGGCGGGGGCGTGGCCGTCGATCCTTCGAGACGGCCGCTCCGCGGCCTCCTCAGGATGACGGGGAAGGGGTCGTTCTGCGTCGATGAGCCAGTCGGCTGATCGTGGCCCAATCCAGCCGAATCAATGCTTCCTTCTTCGCCCGACTCCAGCCCTTGATCTGCCGCTCGGTCGCGGTGCCATCGGTGATGCGCTCGAAATACTCCGACCAGACGAGGACGACCGGTCGGCGATTATGAGTGTAGCCTTGGAAAGCACCCGTATTGTGTTGTTCGATGCGCGGCGCGAGATCGTCGCCCGTGGCACTGCCGACGTAGAAGGACTCGTCGGCGCAGCGAAGCATGTAGATGTAGATGCCCATTTTCACCAGTCCCGCGCGCACAATGCACGGATTGATCATGCGGCAAGCGTAGTCACGGTCAATAGGATAAGCATCTATCCTTTCCGCGACCTCGATCCCGTCATCCTGAGGTGCGAGCGAGAGCGAGCCTCGAAGGATGCACGGCCCGGCTATTTCAGCGCACTCCGACTAGCTCGCGGCTACAGCGTGGCCATCGATCCTTCGAGACGCCCGCCTTTGGCGGGCTTCTCAGGATGACGGGTTAAAGCCTCAGACCGTCTCAGCCTACGCCTTCACGTTCTCGCCGAGCCACTGGATGGCGGCGTCGGCGCCGGCCTTGCCGTGCGGGATGTTCAGCGCTGTCAGCGCCACCTCGACGACGCCGAGGGTGCCGAGGATCATCGGGGCGTTGACGTGGCCCATATGCGCGATGCGAAAGGCCTGACCCTGCAAATCGCCGATGCCGGTGCCGAGCACCACGCCGCATTTCTCCTTCGCGTAGCGCTGGATCGCGGCGGGGTCGGCGCCCTTCACGGTCACCGTCGTCACCGTGTTGGAACGCTCGGCGGGCTCGGCGATGTTGAAGCCGAGCACCTGTCCCTCGCCCCAGACCGCAACCGCGCGGCGCACGGCTTCGCCGAGCAGCCGATGCCGCAGATGCGCATTCTCCAGGCCTTCGGCATGCAGCATGTTGATCGCCTCGCGCAGCGCGAACAGCAGATGCACCGGTGCGGTGCCGGCATATTTGCGGTAGTGCTCCGAGCCCTCGCGCTCGGTCCAATCCCAATAGGGCGTGCGCAGATCGGCTTTCTTGTGGGCGTCCCAAGCGCGGTCATTGGCGGCGACGAAGCCGAGGCCGGGCGGCGTCATCAGGCCCTTCTGCGAGCCGGACATCGCGACGTCGACATACCATTTGTCCATCTCGAACGGCATGCAGCCGAGCGAGGCCACGGTGTCGACCATGAACAATGCAGGATGGCCGGCGGCCTTGATCGCCCTGCCGATCGCCTCGATGTCGTTATAGGCGCCCGACGCGGTGTCGACCTGCACCACCAGGATCGCCTTGATCGTGTGCTCCTTGTCGCGCCGCAGCCGCTCCTCGACCTCGGCCGGACGGATCGCGCGGCGCCAGTCGCCCTTCAGCACCTCGACCTCGGCGCCCATCGCGGCCGCAGCCTGGCCCCAGCCGATCGCGAAGCGTCCGCTCTCCAGCACCAGCACCTTGTCGCCGCGCGACAGTACGTTGGAGAGCGTCGCCTCCCAGGCGCCGTGGCCGTTGGAGATGTAGATGTAGGACTTGCCCTGGGTGACGAACAGCTTCGAGAGGTCGCGCAGCAGGCTCTCAGTCAGTTCGACCATCTCGTTGGAGTAGATGTCGAGCGCCGGGCGGTGCATTGCCTGCAGCACCCGATCGGGCATCGTGGTGGGCCCGGGGATGGCCAGAAATTCCCGGCCCGCGCGAACGGTCATCGTCCTGTTCCTTTTGGATAAAGCGCGCAAATCATGCGTGTGAGGGGTCAAGCGCGGAGACTATTCCATCGCGGCTACGATTGCGAGCAGGACGAAGCAATCCAGCGTTTCCAAAACCGCGGGACACGATGCTATTTGCCGATCGATTCGACGACCGCGCGCCAGACCTGGTCCTTGAACTCGGTCGCGGCGGGGCTCGGGAGCTGCTCGACGGTGCCGTGGTTCTTGCGGCAGGCCTCGACCAGCCGCAGCACCCAGATTTCGCCGTCGGTGTAATAGGGATCGCCGCCGCCATTGCGGCCGTTGAAGGTCGGGCCGATGCCGGTGACCTGATATTTCGCGGTGACCATGCCGGCGGACTCGAGGTCAGTGGCAAGCAGCGCGCGTTCGGCGTCGAGATCGGCCGCGATGTGATGCGTCACCGCGCCGGTGTAGTGGCTGACGCCGACGCTGCGGTCGAGCGTCGCAGCGCCCAGCCACACCGGACGTTTCTCCTCGCCCTGATCGAGCACCTTCCAGAACCGCACATGGTTGCGGCGGTCCGCGCTCGATCCGACCGGCCGCTCGAAGGCGAGATCCTCGCGGCGGTCGAGATAGAACAGGTTGCTCACCGGGGCATCCTTGTAGGGACGATCGAGCAGCACGCTGCCCACGATCTCGATCGAGGATTTCAGCGTCACCGGATCGGCCGGAAACCAGCCGGCCTCGTGCATCGCGCAGACCACATCCTTGGTGTCGCCGATCAGCCCGACATTCATCGGATCGCCGGGAATGCCCTGCGCGGTGCGCGTCACCATCGGCAGATTGGCGAGGCCCTTCTGATGCTCGTAATGCGTCCACAGTGCCGGCAGCAGCAGATAGGCTGCGATCAGGTAGATCGCCAGGACGAGCAGCAATGCCATCTGCGCTTGCCTGAGGCGGCTGCGCCGGCGCACGGAAGGCGGATCGATCTCGACATCGGTCATGCCGTGGTCCTTCACCTCTCCCGCTTGCGGGGGTCGAGACGAGCGAAGCTCGCTCTTAGGTCGGATTGCATCGAAGATGCAATCCGGATGGGGGCTTTCTCCTCATAAAGAGCGTCGCAAGCGGTGCCGATGAGGCTACAACTCAATCGCACTTCCGACTAGCGCCGCGTCTCGCGGCAGCCGGCTGCCTCGGCCTCCTCGACCGAGCAGAACCAGCGCGTGCCCTTGCTGATCTTCATTTCGATCTTGGCGTACCAGCGGCTGGTCCGCTGGTGAAAGATGCATTCGCCGGAGCGGTTGACGTTGCCCTTGATGGTGCAGTCGGGCGAGGGCGCCACCGGGCCGGAGGCCGAGGCGAGCAGGATCGCGTTGGCGCCATCCGGCGGCTTCACCGCGCCGAGCACGGTGGTCTTCTTGTTGCGCACCCGCCAGTCCCAGGGCGCGATGAAGGCGCCCTGCCACATCCCGGCTTTTGCCTCGCGCGCGGCCTTCTCGTCGGCTTCGTAGTCGTGCGAGGCGCGGGTGTATGCAAGCGCCCAGCCGCTCGCGACCAGCCATTTCTGGATGTCCTCGCCATCGACCTCGCAGCGCGCGATGGTGCGGCCGCGGCGATCGACCGAGCGGGCGTGGCAGGTCCAGCTCTTGTTGCCGGCATGCTTGATCAGCTCGTCGCGCGCCGCGACGCCGCAGGTCCAGCGCTCGCCCTTGGTGTTGAGGCAGAGCTGGTCGGTCGACGGCGCGTCGACGCCTGCGAGCCGGATGCGGACGCTGCCGATCATGAGCTGGTCGCCGTCGCGGATCTTCGGCACGCCGGTGATATCGGCGGCGACAGCCAGCGTCGGCAGCGAGAGCAGCAGGCCCGCGGTGAGCAGCGTCTTGAACATCGGCGTTCCCGGCCAGGTTCTTATCGTTCAAATGGCTTTTAGCGTGCAGAGGTCAGTGCCCAACGATTGTGCGGGCAATTGGGCAACCGTGCCAGTGCCGTTGCGTTTCCGTCAGTTTCAACTTCGCGTCATCCGGCTATCAATGCGCCGTTCGTCTTCCGAAGTCCGTAGCCCGGATGAAGCGAAGCGCAATCCGGGAAGATGCGTCTGCGTCGGCAGCCCCCGGATTTCGCTGCGCTCCATCCGGGCTACAACACCGCGGCCATTCGTCGCTTCGCCAGCGCCAGCGCCATCAGCACGAACGCCGACGTCACCTCCGGCCCGCCGACCAGGATGCGGGTCGGCGTCTTCATCTTGTTCCACTCATAGGCCCGGTAGGGCCCCTTGCGGCCGCCCTCGCCGAGCCCTTGCACGATGCAGTGCAGCGCCGGCGTGAAGGTCGAGACCTTGGCGCCGAGATGCGCCAGCGCCATCAGCGCCAGCGCGGCGTCGAACGGGTTCATCTCGTGGGCGATCAGCTCGTGCGTGACATAGCCGAGCACGCGGGCGCGGATCAGCGCGAACACGTTGCCGGGATCGATGATGCGCTGCGCCGCCAGCGGCAGCGCGACGAAGGCGGCATAGCAGCGGCCGAAATAGGCCGAATAGAGCTCGGGTAGATAATAGATGTGCGAGCGCGGATTTTTGAACGCGCCGCTTTCGACCAGATTCTTCTGGAAGGCGATGATGCGATGCACCGTCTCCAGCCGCTGCGGCGTCTCGATGATCTGCCAGCGGGCGAGGTTGCGGAACGAGACCTCGAGGATGTCGAGGTTCAGCGTCGGATCGAGGTCGTTGCCATAGGGCCGCTCGCCGGCGAGATTGTCGATCCAGGTGACGACGCCGCCCTCGTAATCGAGATGATCGTTGAGCGGCACGGTGACGCGCGGCTCGTTGGCGCCCGATCGCACCTGGTAGCCGCGGTAGAAGTCGAGCAGCGGCTGCTGCAGGATCGGATCGTCGGAGCCGGCCTGGGTCGCGGCCGAGAACGAGCAGGCCGTGGTGTCGCAGTCCGGCACATAGATGCCGAAGCCGAGATCCTGCTTGATCTGGGCGAAGAAGCGCGAGAAGCGCGGATGCCGACCCGGCGCCAGCGCGGTGATGACCTTCACCGTCGAGCCGTCATGCGACGGCACCTCCTCGGCGCTGGTCTTGAGGCAGAAGTCCACCATGTCGGCGATCGCGCGCCGCGCGGTAACAGCTTCATCCGGCGAGGCGAGCCCGGTCTCGACGAAGCCGAGCAGCGCCTCGGTGAAGAAGGCGTCGTAATAGGCCGAGCGGTGGCGGATCTGCACCGGCTCCCACATCGGCTCGGCTATGCCGCGCCAGGCCGGGTTGATCAGCGCGCGCGCCGGCGAATGCGCGATGAAGATCCGCGCCAGATTGAACAGCAAGGTCGAGTTCTTGTAGCCGCGCGCGTTCAGCCCGGTCAGCGCCATCAGCAACTCGCGTCCGCCGACGTCAGGGTCGCCGATCAGGTTGAAGGCGGCATAGGTCGGGATGAAGCCGTTCCTGCCGAACGAGCGCAACAGATGCGCGCCGGTCAGGCGGATCACGCGGTCGATCTCGGCGATCTCTGGCGGGCGGCTAGGTGCGGTCGCGGCGGGCGGTGCCGGATGGCGCACGCCGATACCGTCCATCAATGCCGCGACGGGCGTGCCGATCGCGGTCCAGTCCGGCGCCGCGACGTCGCGCGCCGCGGTGAGCGCCGCGCGCAGGCAGGCGAGGCGGTCGGGATCGTTGAGCGCGGGCAGGCCGGTGCGGCGGAGCAGCGCGCGCAGCGGCGGATTGCCGAGCGCGGTCCGGTAGAATTTTCCGAGATGGGCATCGCCGCCGCGATAGGCTTGCAGCACGGGGTCGCAGACGTCGTAGAGCGACGGGCCGTCCTTTTGGGCGGTCAGCGACCGGCACACTGCGCCTGCGATCTCGTGAAGGCCCAAGAAGCTCAAACAATCCCCTTTCCCGAGGAACCGGTTAACGCCGCCGCCCGACGGTGTTTCCTGTCGCTCCGCCCCAAACTCGCAAGTCTTTGGAAAGCTACATAAATCGCCACAAAACACAAATGTGACTGAAGTCACGTAACAGGATTTTAACGGCGTCAATGGCCTCTGCCGGGCGGCGGCATGCGGCAATTCGGGTTGCCCGGGCGGCCGTCCGGGTTAAAGGAGCGTTTGTTGCGGCGCCGCAAATTGAGTTCAATTCAACGGCACACACACCTCAACCCCATTAAACCTGAACGTCTTTGACGCGACTAACTGGCGCGATCTTCGCTTGAGCGCCATCGGGATAAGAATTGGGACTTAGGAACGCTATGGACCTTAGGCAGCTTCGCATTTCCCGCCGCACCATCGCCGTCTGCGTGGCGGTGGCCGGCACGGTGTCGCTGGCGATTGGCGCCCATGCCGCGCTCAACAAGCGCACCCTCGATGTCGCCAAGGAGACCGTCGCTGGTGGCGACAAGGTCGCCCCCACCGAGCTGACCGGCAGCATTCCGGCAGGCACTTCCCGCCTCGCGCTGATCATCGGCAACGGCCATTATCCGGACGCCGCGGCGCCGCTGGCCCAGCCGATCAACGATGCCCGCACCCTGTCGTCGGCGCTGCGCCGCGAGGGCTTTGACGTCGACGTGGTCGAGGATGCGACCAAGGACGACATGTTCCGCGCGGTCGAGCGCATGAAGGCCAAGATCCGGCCCGACACCGTCGTGATGCTGTTCTTCGGCGGCTACGGCGTGCAGGTGGGCCGCGAGAGCTACATGATCCCGGTCGATGCCACGATCTGGAAGGAAGCCGACGTCAAGCGCACCGGCGTCAGCGTCGAGTCCGTGCTCGATGCGATGAAGGAGCGCGGCGCCAAGGCCAAGCTCGTCGTGCTCGACGCCTCGCGCCGCAATCCCTATGAGCGCCGCTTCCGCGCGTTCTCGCACGGTCTCGCCCCGATCAGCCCGCCGGAGAACACCATCGTGCTGAGCTCGGCGACGCCGGGCAAGGTCGCCGACGACTCTAAGGCGCCGAACAGCGTGCTGGTCTCCGAGCTGCTCAACAACCTCAACGCCCAGGCCGGCGCCGAAAGCGCCTTCAACAAGACCCGCGTCGCGATCTCGCGCGCTTCCGAAGGCGAGCAGGTGCCGAGCGTGTCGTCCTCGCTGCTGGAAGACATCAAGCTCGGCGGCTGAGTCGCGCCGTCTCCTCAATGTCGTCCTGGCGAAGGCCAGGACCCATACCGCGTGATCTATCGTTGAAGCCTGCTGCGTGTACCGCGGCGCGCGTTCACTGCAAGTCTTCGCAAAATTTCTGCCGGTGGTTATGGGTCCCCTGGCTTTCGCCAGGACGACGCTGTGGCCGCAGCCCGCTTGCTGCACTTCGCCTCTCCCCTTGTGGGAGAGGCCGGATCGCATGGCAATGCGATCCGGGTGAGGGGTCGCGGTCTCTCCACGCAGCACGCCGCATGGAGGGATACCCCTCACCCCCAACCCTCTCCCACAAGGGGAGAGGGAGCCTGAGTGATGTGCTCGCCTAACGTCGTGCGCCGCTTACTTCGCATCCGCGCTGGCGCCCACCGGCCGCACCGGATCGCCCTCGCGCAGCAGCGCGCCGGCGCGGGCGACGACGATGTCGCCTTCCTGGATGCCATCGCGGATCTCGACCTGGCCGGCCGACATCAATCCGGTCTCGACCCGCCGCGTCTCGACGCGGCCGCCGCGCACCACCTGCACCACGGTGCCGGCGGTGGAATAGAGGATCGCGGTCAGCGGCACCGCGACGCCGCAGCTCTGCCCGGTCTTGATCTGGGCGCGGCCGGACGAATTCACCAGCAGCCGCTTGTTGGCGCCGATGCCGATGAACACCTGGCCGAGCTGGCTGTTCGGCTCGACCGTCGGCGCTATCCGCCGCACCTTGCCATCGAGATCGCCGGCGCCGAGGACCTTGAGCTGCGCCGTCTGCTCGGTCTTCAGCTTGGCGATGTCGCGGGTCGGCACCATGCCGACCAGATCGTACTCGCTCTTGGCGATGATCGAGAACAGCGCGTCCTTGCCCGAGGCCGGCGCGCCGACGATCGCCGACGAGCCCGAGATCGTGCCCGCCACCGGCGCCGTGACGTTGACCGAGTTGGCGCCGTCGGTCAGCTTCGCCAGCACTTGCCCTGCGGTGACCGTGTCGCCGGGATCGGCCATCACCTCCGCCACCTTCAATCCAAAGCGCTCGGGCCGGATCTGCTGCTCGTCGCGCGGCAGCACGATACCCGAGACCTCGACGATATTGCCGAAGCAGAATTTCGAGGCCTTCAGCACAGTCACCGCCGCGCCCTTCGGCACGGCGTCGGCTTCGCCCGCCGCACGCGCGGGAGAGCCGGCGAGCAGAAGCAGCGCGGAGGCGGCAAGGGCTGAGGCGCGCGTGCGAGGCAAAATCATCGGCAAATTATTCCCAAAATGAGGGCCTCCTGAATACCAGATGCCGCCTGGCCGAGCCAGCCGGCTGCGGCGCCGCGGGAGCCGCCTCGGCAGGCAGGGCTGTCGCATTTGCGCGCGATCCCTCCACAAACTCGTCATGCCCGGCCTTGTGCCGGGCATCCACGTCTTTGTTTCCCTGAGAGAAAGACGTGGATGGCCGGGACGAGCCCGGCCATGACGAATGTAGAGATGGCAGCGCCAGGCTTTTCTTCGCCATATGCGATTGCTCCGCCCCGGCATCCGCGGCCAACTCCAGCTTTGCCAGTTCAGCGGCGCGCCAGATATGCCGCAGGATCTCCGGGTTGACCCGATCGGCATGCGTCACCGGCAGCATGTGGCCGGCACCCGGCAGATGCCGTAGCTCGGCGCCATCGATCAGCGCGGCGAGCTTGGCGACAATGCGCTGCGTCACATAGGGCGACAGCCCGCCCGAGATCAGCAGCGTCGGCACCTTCAAGGCACGCGCGGCTTCCGCCACGGCGTCGAGGTCGAGCGCGGCGCTGAAATCGCACGGCAGCTTGTCGGCCTGCTCGATCATCCGCAGGCGCCCGCTCGGCGAGAACTGCTCGCGCGGCCCGGAGCCGGCCCAGAACGCGGTGAACGCCTCGACCGCCTCCATCACGGCGCCGTCGACAATATCCCTTGAGACGATCTGCGCGATCCGCGCGAAGCGATCGTATAGCCGCGCGTCGGCGGGCGTGTCGCGCACAGCATGATCCGGAAAAGTGTGAAGCGGTTTTCCGACAAGATCATGCTCAAAGAGAACGCTCTTGCGTGATGATCCATCACGCAGGAGCGTGGGCAGCACCGGCTCGATCAGCGTCAGGCTGCCGATGTACTGCGCATAAGGCGAGGCGGTCGCCAGTCGGAACGCGATCGCCCCGCCATAGGAATGCCCGATCAGATGGATCGGCCCGTCGGCCCTGGCGAGCCAGGGCTCGAGCCGCGCGATCTCGCCATCCAGCGTCCGCGGCCAGTCGCGCCCGCAGGCGGCAACGCCATAGCCGGAAATATCCGGCGCCATGAATTGATGGCCGTGAAGCGCCGCCGCAAGCTTGGTCCATTGCCGTCCCGACCCCAGCGAGCAATGCAGCGCCACCACCGACGCCGCCGCGTGCGTCCCATCCAAACCCGTCATCAAACCCATCCCGTTTGTTCTTGTTGTCGCCGGGCGCGCGTTCGCACGCGCCCGTCATGACGCGAGCGAGGTGGGGGATGGGTTATTCCTGGGAGGGGTGGGGGAGGTCGTGATCGTGATTGCGGAGGGGGTGGGATTCACTGGATGGTGATGGGATACTCCGCGAGCGGAGGCGACGGCCGTGAGGCTCCCGGTCAATCCTAAGCACTACGCCAGGGGGCTTCCGATTGGCCCCCGGTTCGCCTAAAAGTTGTTCGTGAACGAAAGCGCATTCCACCCGGAGGACAGGGCCCGGTCGTTGATCGACCGGCGGCTTGCCCTATGCGGATGGGTCGTTCAATCCCGGGAGGACATGAACCTGAGCGCAGGCCTCGGCGTCGCAGTCAGGGAATTTCAGACCGCGTCCGGACCCGTCGACTACGGTCTGTTTGTAGGCCGGACGCTTTGCGGTGTGATCGAGGCAAAGTCCGAAGGTAGCACGCTGTCGGGGTTCTCCGAGCAAGCGTCGCGCTACATCGCCGGCATGCCCAAGCATTTGGTGCGCGAGCCGGGTCAGGTTCGCTTCGAATACGTTGCGTCAGGCTCAGAGACCATCTTCCGGGATCACGCCGATCCCGATCCGGTCTCGCGCCGCCTCTTCACTTTCCATCGGCCGGAGACGCTGGGACGTTGGCTGAAGGAGCCCGCCACGTTGCGCGCGCGGTTGCAGGCCATGCCCGATTTTCTCACGGACGGTCTGCGCGCTTGCCAGGTCGATGCGGTGTCAAAGCTCGAACGTTCGATGGCGGAGAACCGTCCGCGTGCACTGGTGCAGATGGCAACTGGCGCCGGAAAGACCTTCACCGCCTGCACGTTCAGCTACCGTCTGCTCGCGCACGCCGGCTTCAGGCGCATCCTGTTTCTCGCGGACCGTGCCAACCTCGTGCGTCAGACCCGCGACGAATATCTCGCGTATCGTCCGCCCGGCACCGGTCGGTCATTCTCCGAAATCTACAATGTTCAGAAGCTTGGCGCGGCCGGATTGGACAAGGACGCGGAGATCGTGATCGCCACGATCCAGCGTGTGTATTCGGTCCTGACCGGCAAGGACCTCTCTGAAGAGGATGAGGAGGCATCGTCTTTCGAACAGCCGGGCGCCGAGAGCGAGCGGCTCGTCGCTTACAATCCGTCGATCCCAATCGAAACGTTCGACCTCGTTATCACTGATGAATGCCATCGTTCGATCTATGGCACGTGGCGGCAGGTGCTCGAATACTTCGACGCGTTCACGGTCGGCCTCACCGCAACGCCGTCGCTGCACACGCTCGGATTCTTCGGCAAGAACCTTGTCGCGCAGTATCCATACGAACGCTCGGTGGTCGACGGGGTCAATGTCGGCTTCGATATTTTCCGTATTCGCACCGAAATCGGCGAGCGTGGCGGAACAGTTAAGAAGGGCTATGACCTCCCGGTGCGTGACAAGCGCACGCGGGTCCAGCGCTACGAAACGCTGGAGGCGGATTTCAGTTATACGCCCGACCAGATCGACCGCACCGTGCTTGTGCCCAACCAAATCCGCACGGTGCTCGAAACCTATCGCGATACGCTATTCAGCGAGCTCTTCCCCGGCCGCAAAGAGGTACCGAAGACGCTGATCTTCGCTAAGGACGACCATCATGCCGAGGAGATAACGCAGATCGTGCGCGAGGTCTTCGGCAAGGGCAACGACTTTGCCAAGAAGATCACCTACAAGACCGACGGCGGCGACCCGGAGGCGCTGATCCGTGCGTTCCGCAACGACTACAATCCACGGATCGCCGTCACCGTAGACATGATCGCGACCGGCACCGACGTGAAGCCGCTGGAAGTCCTGATCTTCCTCCGCGACGTCAAATCCGAACTTTACTTCGAACAGATGAAGGGCCGTGGCGCGCGCTCCATCTCCGCGGAAAAGCTGCGGGAGGTGACGCCCGATGCCGAGGCCAAGACGCGCTTCGTGCTGATTGACGCGGTGGGCGTGTCGGAAAGTCTCAAAGCTGTCTCGCAGCCGTTGGAACGCGATCGCGCAATCTCGTTCGACAAGTTGATCGACCAGATCGCGGCCGGCCGTCGCGATGACGACGCGTTCGCCACGCTCGCGGCGCGTCTCGCCGCGCTCGATAAGCGGATCGGAGACAAAGACCGCGCCGCGATCGTCAAGGCATCCGGCGGCGTCGACCTGCCGGGCCTCGCTGCGCGTCTGCTCAACGCGATCGATCCTGACACGCTTGCCGCGCGCGTGCCGATAGATGCGCCGGAAGCAGAACAGAAGAAGGCCCGTGACGCCGCGAAGGATGAAGCCGCGACGGTACTCGACGATCCGGCACTGCGGCGCCTGTTGAAGGACGTCAAGGCCGCGGCCGACATCAGGATCGACACCGTCTCGACCGATGCCGTCGTGTCTTCCGGCTGGGACGAGAAGAAGGCAACCGACACTGTGGACCGCTTCAGGCGGTTCCTCGAGGAGCGGCGCGACGAACTCACCGCGTTGCAAATTCTCTATCATCTGCCTTACGCGGAGCGTCGGCTGACCTACGAAGCCGTGGATGATTTGCGCGAAGCATTGCGCCGCCCGCCTTGGCTGTTAGAACCCGTCGATATCTGGCGCGCCTACAAGCGTCTCGCGTCCGACAAGGTGAAAGGCAATCCGGCCGGTACGCTGGCCGATATCGTGATGCTGGTGCGCTACGCGCTGTCGGAGACCGAAACACTGGAGCCGCTGCCGTCGATCGTCGCCGGCCGGTTCAATCTCTGGCTCGGCCGCGAGGAGAAGGCCGGCCGCGCCTACACCGAGGAGCAGCGGGCCTGGCTGATGGCGATCCGCGATCACCTCGCGGTCAATATCGAAATCAGGCCCGAGGACATCGTGGATGCCCCGAATTTGCCGGCCGCGGCGGGATTCTCAGGGCGCGGGCACTGTTCGGGGCACAGCTACCGTCACTCCTAAACGACTTGACGGATACGCTGGTCGCATGATATATACCATTGGTATCTACCAATGTCACGGAGGCGGATCATGAGCGCAACCGCCAAACTGTTCATGCACGGCCGCAGCCAGGCTGTCCGCCTGCCCAAGGAGTTTCGCTTCGAGGGCAGCGAGGTCCGGGTCAGCAAGGTCGGCGACAAGGTGATCCTCGAGCCGATCAAGAAGCCGCCGATCGACTTCGACAAATTCTGGGCAGAACTCGACGCGCTCGGCGCGAGGGATTTTCTCCCTGAGGGCATCCCGGACGAGGCGCCGGTTGAGCCTGATCCGCGCGTGTTCGTCGACGAATGATCTGCCTCGACACCAACATCGTCATCTCGATCGTCAATGGTCGCAACTCGGCGCTTCGCCACAGGCTGGGTGAGCAGATGCGCGCTGGGACGGCTGTCGCACTGCCTGTCGTTGCACTGTTCGAAATGCGGTACGGTTTCGCCAAGAGCGACCGGCGCGAGCAAAGCGAGCACCTGCTCGAACGGTTTCTTGATCTGGGCGTCGATGTCCTGCCGTTCGAAACGGAGGACGCGGCGCATGCAGGCGACATCCGCGCGCATCTCGAGAGCAAGGGGACGCCGATCGGCGCATATGACTGCCTGATCGCGGCGCAAGCGCGACGCCGCGACGCCGCTTTGGTGACGTTGAACACGCGCGAATTTTCGCGCGTGCCGGGGTTGATCGTGACGGATTGGGCGTCGTGATGGCGGAAGGCGGGGCGGCAGCCGAGAGCGTGGTACAATCTATGGAGCCGGCGGGGCCGTGGGCGCTGCCGCGAGGGTGGCGCTGGGCCGAGGCTCGCTCGTTTGCGGATATTATCGGCGGCGGGACGCCGACCAATGCAGCAGACCCAGAAAACTTTGACATGGCTGGAATTCCTTGGATCACGCCAGCTGATCTGTCTGGGTATTCTGGTTCGACTATACGTGCGGGCGCTCGGAGCCTGTCGTCCAACGGCTTTGCGCGAAGCTCCGCGCGAATGTTGCCCGCCGGAAGCGTGCTGATCTCATCACGAGCGCCGGTTGGCTACTGTGTAGTTGCGGAAACGGCTGTTTGCACAAATCAAGGATTCAAGAGCCTCCAACTCAAAGGTCCGATTGATCCGTTTTTCCTGCGCTATTTCGTTATTTTTACAAGGCACCGTCTGAACGACGCTGCAAGCGGTACAACTTTTAGAGAGCTTTCAGGCCGGGCAATGGAGCAAATTTTGTTTCCACTTGCGCCGATGGCTGAACAACGCCGCATCGTCGCTCGCGTCGATCAGTTGTTCTCCGAAATCGCAGAGGGCGAGATTGCGTTGGCATCGGCGCGCAAGGATATCGACACATTCCGTCGCGCTCTCCTCAAAGCCGCCGTAACCGGCGAATTGACGGCAGATTGGCGGGCGACGAACTTTGTTTCGGAAACGGGTCACGACGTGCTCGCCAGTATCGCGAAGCAGCTAACCAACACGGCTCGCACACCACGCCGCGCCCGCATTTCTACCGAAGCCGCTCAATTCGACACTTCAACTCTACGAAAACTTCCTAATGGTTGGACTTGGGCAGCTTTGGGAGAGATCGGAGAGATCGTCGGCGGGGCTACGGTTGACAAGAAACGGAAACCCAACGATCCCGTTATCGTTCCGTACTTGCGCGTTGCGAACGTCCAGCGTGGTCGCGTCGATCTCTCTGAAGTGAAGTCTCTCCTGGTAGAGCGTGCGACCGTCGAGAAGCTTCGCTTGACTGCAGGAGATCTGCTGCTGAACGAAGGTGGCGATCGCGACAAGATCGGTCGTGGGTGGGTCTGGGATGGGGCCGTTCCCAACATGATCCACCAAAATCATGTCTTTCGTGTTCGCTTATACAGCAAGTCGCTCAATCCATTTTTCGTATCTCATTACGCGAACGAAATGGGCCGGCGTTTCTTTATTGAAGAAGGAAAGCAGACGACCAATCTGGCGTCGATCAGCCTAACAAAAATTAGCAAGTTGCCTGTTCCTATTCCACCACCGGCGGAAACAGTCGAAATTATTCGCCGTGTGTCCGAGGCGCTCGCGTCAAGTGCGGATGCTCTACGCCGTCCTTGATGCTGAAGCCGCCGATGCTGCCCGATTGAGGCAGTCTATCCTAAAAGCTGCCTTCGACGGTCGTCTCGTACGACAAGATCCCGCGGACGAACCTGCGAGCGCCTTGTTGGCGCGCATCGGGGCGGGCAGCTCGAATGTCACGCGCGCCAAGCGTGGTCGCGCAGGAAAGACCGCATTATGAACTCTCAAAGCCTCGTCGCCAAGGTCTGGAACTTCGCGCATGTACTGCGCGACCAAGGCGTGTCCTATCAGGCTTACATCAGCCAGATTTCCTATCTCCTTTTCCTCAAGATGGATGAGGAGCGTGTCACGCAGATCGGCGAAGCTTCGATGCTGCCGGAGGGGGCCCGCTGGGACGACATCAAGGATCTCTCGGGAGAGGCGCTTAGTGCCACCTACGCAAGGCTGCTGGAGATATTGTCAAAGCAGCCTGGAATCATTGGCGCGATCTTCCTGAAGGCGCAAAGCGAAATTCAGGACCCCGCTAAGCTGAAGCGTCTGGTCGGCCTGATCGACGGCGAGACGTGGCTGGGTCTTCCGGTCGACGTAAAGGGCAGCATCTATGAGGGTCTGCTTGCCCGCAACGCCGAGGACGTCAAGTCCGGCGCCGGGCAATACTTTACGCCGCGTCCGCTGATCGAGGCCATGGTCGAGGTCGTCGACCCCGAGCCGCAGCAGACCGTGCACGATCCCGCCTGCGGTACCGCAGGGTTCCTGCTCGCCGCCTGGGAGCGCATGAAGGGGCACGCGAAGGCGGTTGATCGCCGGGTCTATTCGGCACTGAAGAACAAGTTCTCCGGCGTCGATATCGTCCCTGAAGTCGTGCGCCTCGCCGCGATGAACCTCTATCTGCACGGAATTACCGGGGTCGAATCAATCGTCGAGCAGAAGGATGCGTTGCTTGGCGCGGGTGGCAAGACTTACGACGTCGTCCTCACCAATCCCCCCTTCGGCAAGAAGCAGAGTTACCGCATCGTTCGCGACGACGGTGAGATCGACAGTGAGCGCGAGGATTACGATCGTCAGGATTTTTTCGTTACGACGTCCAACAAGCAGCTCAACTTCCTGCAGCATATCATGACGGTGCTGGCGCCGAACGGGGAGGCGGCCGTGGTGCTGCCGGACAATGTGCTTTTCGAGGGCGGTGCCGGCGAAACGATCAGGCGCAGGCTGCTGAAGAACTTCGACTTCCACACTCTGTTGCGGTTGCCGACCGGGATCTTCTACAAGCAGGGCGTGAAGGCGAACGTGCTGTTCTTCGATAAAAAGCCTCCTTCAGAAGGGTCGGCTACGAAGGATCTCTGGATTTACGACCTCCGCACCAACCAGCGCTTTACGCTGAAAGAACGCCCGATGGTGAGGGCCGATCTCGACGACTTCGTTGCATGCTATCGCTCAGGATGGCGCTTCGAGCGAACGGAGTCCGAGAAGTTCAAGCGCTTTGACATCGATGCGCTGCTCGCGCGCGACAAAGTCAACCTCGACATCTTCTGGCTCAAGGATCACACGCTTGATGATCCAGACCTCCTTCCGCCGCCAGACGAAGTTGCTGCTGAAATCGTCGAGAGCTTGCAGACGGCACTTGATCGCTTCCGTAGCGTGGCGAAGGCGCTCGCAAACGGACCGGAATAACAAGGATTCCGATTTTCGGAATTCTTCTTGACTTTCTACCCAGTTCCCTGCACGACTTCCCTCGTCTACCCGGCGAGAGGGACGTATCGCGATCGTCACGAACGTGCGGCGGGATGCGATGGACGCTGGCGGCGCGTGTTGATCGCATGGCTCGGGCGCGGTTGGCGTCGCGAGGATGCGGCGTGTGTTTCTCCCTTGGCTGTTTGATAGTTGAATCGGGAACGGGGCCGCATATTCAGTGTCGTCCCGGCGAAAGCCGAGACCCATAACCACCGCTTTGCACGTGGGAGTTCGCTGGGGCCACAGAGTCGCGCAGCAATTTCACCCTGTGGTCCCGGGTCGCGCTTCGCTTGCCCGGGACGACGTGGGGAGGGAGTGGGGCGCTTACTCCGCCGCCGCTTCCGCTGATGGCTCGCCCTTCCAGCTCAGGATCTCCGCGGCGAGGATCGGATGATTGAATCCCTTCAGCACGAGGTCGTCGATGGCGCGGCCTTCGACGCAAGCTTCGACCATGCCGTAGACGCGGCGGCTCACCACGATCTGGCCGGCCTTGGCCTCGCCGCACAGGCGCGAGGCGAGGTTGGTGACGCTGCCGATCGCGGCATATTCCAGCCGCTGCTCGAAGCCGACCTGGCCGAGCGTGGCATAGCCGAGCGCAATGCCGATGCCGAAGCCGAGACTGTGCCCGCGGTTGCGCCATTTCTCGGTCAGCGGGCCGACCGTGTCGCGCATCTCCACCGCCATCTTCACGGCGCGCGCGGTGTGGTCGGCAAGCTGGATCGGCGCGTTGAACAGGATCATCACGCCGTCGCCGGCATATTTGTCGAGGGTGCCCTCATATTTGAAGATCAGCTTGCCGAGCGCGGCGTGATATTCGCGCAGCACGTTCATCGCCTCTTCCGGCTCGGTCGCCTCGGTGAAGGCGGTGAAGCCGCGAAGGTCGCAGAACACCACGGTGACCTCGCGGCGGTGGCTGTCGAGCAGGCCCTCGGGATTATCCGACGAGGCGATCAGTTGCGCCACCTGCGGCGCCAGGAAGCGCTCGAGCCTTCGCACGCGCTCGAGCTCGCCGAGCTGGGTCTCGACCCGCTGCTCCAGCGACTTGTTCCAGTCCTTGAGCGCTTCGGTCTGCTCGCGCAGCTTGTCGGCCTGCTCGCGCACGGTGGCGTTGGCTTCTTCCAGCGCGTGGCTCTTCTGATCGACCTCGGTGAACAGCCGCGCGTTGCGCATCGCCAGCACCGCCTGGTGCGCAAAGGTCTTCATCAGTCCGATCAAACTCGACGGGAAATCGCCGGCCGCCTTGCGCAGCACCACCAGCGCGCCGAGCACGCCCTGCTGGTCGACCAGCGGCACGACCAGCACGGAGTGGAAGCCGGCGCCGACCACGACATCGCGCAGCGGATGATCGGGCGGATAATCGGCATTTGTCGTGAGATCGGAGATGGCCAGCGGCTCGCCCTTCGCGGCGGCTTCGCCGAGCGGGCTGTTCGCCGCGTCGATCGCGCGATGATGGCCTTCGGTCGCAGCGTCGATGCCGATCGATTGCGTCAGGTTGAAGCTGCGCCGTGCGGCGTCATAGCCATAGATCAGCACGGCGTCGGCATGGGTGATCTCGAGCGCGCGGGCGGCGACCGTCGGCAGCACCGCGTTGAGGTCGAGGGAGGACGCCACCGCTCGGCCGACCTCCTCCAGCACCTTCAGCTCGTTGATCGATTGCGCGAGGTCGCGGGTGCGCTCCTTCACCTTGGCCTCGAGGTCGGAATAGGTCTCGGCAAGCTGGGTGGCCATGCTGTTGAACTGGCCGGCGAGCTCCTCCAGCTCATCGGACGTCTTCACCTCGATGCGATGACCGAAATCGCCGGCCCCTAACCGACGCGCGCCGGTGCGCAGCGCGGTGATCGGCTCCAGCATGCGCCGCGCCAAAATCGTGCCGGCGATGACCGCGACCATGAGGCCGAGCGCGATCAGAAGCGCGATGCGCACCAGCTGGTCGCGGATCGGCGAGAGCGCCTGCGCCGTCGGCTGCTCGTAGAACACGTACCAGCCGAGGTTCGGCGCGGCCGTTGCTGTCGTCAGCACCGCGTTGCCGTCGACATCCTTGCCGGAGGCGATCGGCCTGCCGCTCGGCGACAGCACCGCGGCGACCTGCGGCAGCGCGGCAAGGTCCTTGCCGACCTCCGGACCTTTCGACGAGCTCGCCAGCACGCGGCCCTTACCGTCGACGACATAGGCATGAGCGAGCCGGCCGACCTGGGAGTCGCCGAAATAGTCATTGAGGAAGCGCAGGTCGATCTCGGCCATGGTGACGCCGGCATTGAAGCCGGAATGCTGCTCGCCGATCGACATGAAGGGCCGCCCGTCGCGAAAATACGCCGGCGCGTAGGCGGTGCCGCGGGCGATGGTCTCGGTGAATCTGACATCGCGGGAGAAGTCGGCGTTGGAGTTCACGGTGGTGGTCTGGCGCGACAGCCGCAGCAGCTCGCGGCCCTGGCCGCTGATCAGGGTGAGCTGGCTCACCGCCGGCACCTGGCCGAGCAACTGCGCGTAGTCGGCGCGGCGCAGCTCGATCGTGTTGGAGGAGGCGCGGGTCACCCAGGAGATCTGCCGTTCGAGGTCGGATATCGCCTGCTCAAAGCGCTTGGCGGTGGCATCGGCCTTCTCGCTCATCGCGTCCGTCAGCGTGCCCTTGATGCCGCGGTAGCTGATCCAGGTCTCGAGCGCGCCGTTGACCGCGAGCACGAATACGACGAGGCCAACCAGCGCGAGGACATATTTGGCGAACAGGCCGCCGCGCAGGAACCAGTTCTTGCCCTTGTCCTTAGTCGCGCTCATCCAGCCTCGTCCGCCCTCGCATCAATCGGGTGCGCCGCATGATCCGCCGCTGTTTAGCACGGATCGGCGGGGCGGGGCGGCCGCTCGGGCCGCATGGTTATCCCTTCATATCGGCGGGGGATATCCGGGAATATCAGCGATTGAACAGCTGACGCAGCACGTCCTTCATCGCCGGACTGTCGCGCTGCTCGGCGGTCTCGCCCGGCGGCGGGGACGGTGGCGGCGGGGCCTGGTCGGCGACCGGCGGCGCCGGCTGGCTCAGGTCGCGGCTCGGGCGCGACGCGTTACCCTGGTTGAGGGTGGAAAGGCCCTGCTGCAGCAAATTGCCGATGGTGCCGCCAAGCTGCCCGCCGAGCGGGTTGCTCTGGCCGGCGTCGCCGCCCGGTGACTGACTTGTGCCGCCCTGCACGCCGTTGAGCAGATTGGTCAGCCCGTTGAGGCCCTGACTCGACCCCTGGCCGTTCGCCCCGAACAGGCCCTTGCCCATTTCCTTGAGCTTGGCATAGGCCGCCTGCGGATTGTCGAGCATGCCCTGCATCTCCGGATAGATCCGCGGCGATACCCAGGGTCCCTCGAGCATCACGGGGATGCCGAGGCCGACCGGATTGCCGGCCCGGCCCTGGCCCTCGGTGGTCATCACGAGCTGCGGCTCGACGCGGAACCCGATCTGGCGGGTGTTGAGGTCGATGGTACCGACCCCGGTCATCTTCACCAGCGGGCCGATCAGGTTGAGGTCGGTGGTGACGGCCTGGCCCTTGTCGACCTTGAACGATGCCGAGAGCTGGCTGAGATCGGTCGACAATTCCTGGCTCTCCTGCCAACCCGACAAGGTGCTGGTGGTGAGGCTCCGGATCATCTGCGCCACGTTGAGGCCGAGGATCTTGCCGTCCTGGAACACGACGAAGGCCGTGCCGGCGAGATTGCCGACGATGGCGCGCTCGCTGCCGCCATGCGAGGTCAGCGCGATCTTGGCCTGCATCTTGCCATCGAGCTTGTCGAACTCGGCAAGGTTTTTCAGCACCGGCAGCGCGCGCACGCCGGCGAGGTCGAACCGCAGCGTGTAGGTTGGATTCGTAGCTCGCGCGTCGATGGTGACGTCGCCATCGGCGGTGCCCTCATAGGCGCCGAGATTGGCGAGTCGGCCCTTCAGCACGCCGCTGTCGATGGACGCATCGATTGCCGCCTGTGTGAAGCGGCCGTCGCCGATCACGAGCTCCGCCGCCGAGATGCGCGCCTGCGCGTCGACATAGTTGAGCCCGGCAAGATCGACCGACGCGTTGCTCCAGGTATTGGTGCCGAGCGGCTGCGTGGAGCCGGACTGGCCCGGCGGCATCGCGATCGCAATGCGCTGGAAGTCGAGATCGAGCTTCACCAGCGGCTTGTTGCTGGCGAAATCGACCGACGCCCAGCCGGTGAAGCCGCCGTCGCCGAGCGTGCCGGAGACGCCGTTGAACATCACCACCGTGCCGTTCAGCCGCGCCTCCGCATTCGCCTTGATCGCAGCGGGCAACAGGCCGGGCGCATCCATGCTGAATTCGGCCGGCACGCTCTGACGCTCCAGCGGCGCTTGCGGCGCGGTGGCGCGGATCTCGAATTTCAGCGGCTTGTCGCCGGCGTGTGCGTCACCCGTGACGACGATCTTGCGGTCGTCGCCGATGGTCGCATCCGCATTGAGCGTCTCGATCCGGCTCTCGATCCGGTCGCGCACATTGGCGAAGACGATGGTGCCGCCGCTGACGCTGACATGCCGGATCGTGATGCTGCCGCCATCGGACGCGGAGGATTTCGCCGGCGGATTGTGGTCGCGGGTGCGCTCGCGCTGCAGCGGCAGGTTGATCACCGGCTTGACGATCGAAAGGTCGGTGATGTCGGGCCGGCCCGACCACAGGCTCGACAGCGTCATCTCGGCCTCGACGCTGCTTGCCGCGAACCGGTTGTTGACGTCGCGCCCGCGCGGGTCCTGCAACACGACGTCGCTCAGCGTCAGATTGATCTTCGGCCAAAGGCCGATCTTGGCGCCGCCCTTGATGGTGAGCTTGTAGCCGGTCTCGCGCTCGACCCGATCGGTGATGGTCGATGTGAGGAACGAGGACGGGATCCCGACCGCGGCCGCCAACGCGATGATCACGATCACGGCAGCGATGGCCGCCCCGGCGAATCTCAGTGCTCTCATGTCGTTGTTCCAGGCCGGGCAAGCGGGGTTCCGTTGCAGAGATCACGGCCGATCACACGAGTTTATCCCGCAAGCGGGATGTGGCTCCAATGACCGGAAAAATAATCCGTTACCGGATGAACTTATGTGACCTCTCCCACACTCTTATGAGGGTGATTTTTGCTAACCGGGCGTCAGGGGACTGCTCGGATTGGATTTGGAAGGCAGTACAATGAGCAAACAGGCCGAATTTGCGGTCATTCTGAAGATGAATCCGATGTTCGCCGATCTCGGTGCGGACGAGTTGCAGCGGCTTTCCGGCCTCTGCCACACCCAGCAGCTCGCGATCGGTGAGGTGCTGTTCCAGAAAGGCGATCCCGGCGATGCCCTGTTTGGGGTCCGCCGCGGCCAGATTCGGATCGAGACCGGTGCTTCCGACGGCAGCCGGCTCACACTCAACTTCATGGGATCCGGCGACCTGTTCGGCGAAGTCGCCGTGCTCGACGGTCAGGACCGCACCGCGGATGCGACCGCGGGCGAGCCCAGCGAATTATTCGTGTTGCGGCGGCAGGATTTCCTCGGCTTCCTCGAGCGCGAGCCGAAGGTTGCGGTCAGGCTGATCGAGTTGCTGTGCCAGCGGATTCGCTGGCAGAGCGAGCGGATGGAAGAATCCGTGCTGCAGCCTTTGCCGGTCCGCCTCGCACGGCGGCTGTGCGCGCTGGCCGAGGATTTTGGTTCCGAGGTGCACATCTCGCAGGAACAGCTCGGCATCTTCGTCGGCGCCGCGCGCGAAAGCGTCAACCGGCAGCTGCAGACCTGGCGCAGGGACGGCATCGTCGACCTGCAACGCGGCCGGATCATGTTGCACAACATGACCAAGCTGACCGCGGTCGCCCGCAACGACTAGAGCGGACTGCATGCAACGCGCGCGGGAAGATTCAATTCTCTCGCGTGCTCTGCTTGCCGATGTTGACGCACTCCTGCCTAAAAGACGTGCTTGCATGATGAGGCCGGTACCGCTTTCATCCGGCCGCCGGTCCTTGGGGTGACACCCAGCCTTGCTGGCCTCACGCCATCCACCTGCAAACCCCTGCGGTCTCTCCCGTTGACCGCAGGGGTTTTGCATTTCGATAGATGCGTGACGCGAGGGCGCCTACCGCATCACCACTTCGGGATCGGCCCAGCGCAGATACTGGCGCGGCGCGGCGCCGAGTTCGCGCTTGAACATCGCGGCGAAAGCGCTCGGACTTCATAGCCGACGTCGAGCGCAACGCAGGTGACGGCCTCGCCGGCGCCGAGCCGCGCCAGCGCTTCGAGCAGCCGCACCCGCTGGCGCCAGGCCGCAAAGCTCTGGCCGGTCTCGCGCCGGAACAGACGCGTCAATGTCCGCCGGCTGAGCTGGCAGCGATCGGCCCATTCGTCGAGCGTGAGATCGGAACTCGGATCGACCAGCACGGCTTCGCAGATCGCGGCGAGCCGCGGATCGGGCGGCACCTGCACATGCAGCGACACTTCCGGCATCCCGCCGATCTCGTCGAGCAGGAAATCGACCAGCCTGCCGTCGCGCCCTTCCGGATCGTAACGGGTCGGCATGTGCACCGCTTCTTCCATCAACGCCTCGACCAGCGCGGAGACTTTGATCAGGCGGCATGTCGCAGGAGCATTCCTGATGCGGTCAGGCGTGACATAGATGGTCTGGATCTCGACCTCGCCCCATGCCCGCGACTGGTGCGCGATGCCGGCTGGAATCCACAGGCCGTGGCCGGGCGGCACGACGAAATGGCCGCGCTCGGTCATCATCGAGGTCACGCCCGCGGTCTGCAGGATGAATTGATCGCGTCGGTGCGCGTGCCGCGCGCTGGTGCTTTCGTTCGGATAGGAGGCCGCCATCGCCGCGAGCGGCCGTTCGACCTGTTGCAGCTGTCCGGCATAGTGCGCGGCGGCTGCGGGACCCGATTGCTTGCGGCAAACGCGCAAGCCGGTGGTGTCATTTCGTCGCGCTGCGACTTTCAAGTGTCGTGAGCTCCTGATCGATCGTCGTTTTCGCAGGGTGCTCATGCATCTTCCGGGCCACTTGGCCCGATCGCGATGGTTGTTGTCCCCCTTCAGGTAGCGCGGGATATGGCGTTTGGCAACAATGCCTCACCCCGCGTCATTCGCCGAAATCGAATGTAAGAGCGCGGAGACGGAGAGGTCCGATGAACAGACGCGAATTCACCAAGGCAATGCTGGCCTGCGGTGCAGCCATCCCGTTCGGCATCACGCGGGCGGCGGGCCAGACCCGCGGTGGGACGCTCAACACCATCATCCAGCCCGAGCCGCCGGTGCTGGTGACCGCGCTGAACCAGCAGCAGCCGACCTTGACGCTCGGCGGCAAGATTTACGAAGGCCTGCTGAAATACGGCGCCGATCTCAAGCCGATGCCGGGCATGGCGCAGTCCTGGGAGATCTCGCCCGACGGCCTCACCTATACGTTCAAGCTGTTTCCTGGCATCACCTTCCACGACGGCAAGCCAATGACCTCGGAGGACGTGGTCTTCAGCTGCATGAAGCTGCTGGTGGAGACGCATCCGCGCGCACGGCAAAACTTCGCACGCGTGGCGTCGGCGGAGGCGCCCGATCCGCTCACGGTCGTGTTCAAACTGAAGCAGCCGTTCGCACCCTTCATCGGCTGCTTCGATTGCACGTCCGCCCCGATCGTGCCCAAGCATATCTATGACGGCACCGACTACCGCAAGAACCCGGAGAACGACAAGGCGATCGGCACCGGCCCCTTCAAGCTGAAGGAGTGGGTGCGCGGCTCGCATGTTCATCTCGTCCGCCACGATGGCTACTATCAGAAGGACCAGCCCTATCTCGACGAGATCGTCTACCGCGTGATTCCGGATGCGGCCTCGCGCGCGCTGGCGCTCGAGAACGGCACGGTGCAGCTCGTGCAATGGTCAGACGTCGAATTCTATGACGTCCAGCGCTTCAAGGCGCAGAAGAATCTCGAATTCACCACCAAGGGCTACGAGTATTTCGCGCCGCATCAGTGGCTCGAAATGAACAACCGCATCGCGCCGATGAACGACAAGCGGTTCCGGCAGGCGGTGATGCACCTGATCGATCGCGAGGCATTCAGCAAGCGGGTCTATTTCGGCAATGCCAAGTTGGCGACCGGACCGATCTCGTCGAAGACGCGGTTCTACGATCCGAACGTGAAGCGCTACGAGTTCTCGGTCGACAAGGCCAAGGCCCTGCTCGACGACATGGGACTGAAGCCTGGCGCCAACGGCAAGCGCGCCGAGATCAAGTATATCGTGCCGCCCTATGGCGAGTCCTATCAGCGGGCCGGCGAATTCTTCCGCCAGAGTTTTGCGCGGGTCGGCATCGATCTCGTGCTGGTCGGCACCGACATGGCCGGATGGGCCGAAAAGGTCGGCAACTGGGACTATGAGATGACCCAGAATCTGCTCTACCAGCTTGGCGATCCCGCGCTGGGCGTCGCCCGCACCTATATTTCGTCGAACATCAAGAAGGGCATCCTGTTCTCCAACACGCAAGGCTATTCGAATCCCGAAGTCGACAAACTGTTCGACGAGGCCGCGGTGACGCTCGATGAAGCCAAGCGCCAGGAGCTCTACAGCAAGGTGCAGCAGATCCTGGTCGAGGATGTGCCGGTGGCCTGGACGCTCGAGATCGAATATCCCATCATCTACGACAAGGCGTTCAAGAACATCGTGACGACGGGCATCGGCTCGCACGAAACCTTCGGGTCGGTCTACAAATCGTGACCCGGCTCGGCAGCGCCGCGACGATCGGACTTCAGGCGGTCAGCCGCATCGCCCAGCTCGTCGCCGTGATCCTCGTCATCGCGACGTTCAATTTCGTGCTGGTGCGCGCCGCGCCCGGCGATCCGGCCCAGGTCATGGCCGGCCAATCCGGTGCGTCCGATCCGAAGCTGCTCGACGACCTGCGCAAGGAATATGACCTCGACAAGCCGTATTTCGTGCAGCTCGTGAGCCACCTCGGCCGCGTCATCAGGCTCGACCTCGGCTATTCCTATCGCCAGCGTCGTCCGGTCGTTGATCTGATCCTCGAACGGCTGCCAGCGACGCTGCTGCTGACCGTCACGGCGTTTTGCCTCGCGCTCCTGATCGGCACCGCGCTCGGCGCGCTGGCCGGGCTCGCGGCCGGCAGCGTGCTCGACACGGTGTTCACCGTGCTCTCGCTCGTGCTCTACGCGACGCCGGTGTTCTGGCTCGGCCTGATGCTGGTGCTGGTGTTCTCGGTAACGCTCGGCTGGTTGCCGCCGTTCGGTTACGAGACCATCAACGTCCAGCTCTCGCCGGTCGAGCGTGCGCTCGACATCATGAAACACATGATCATGCCGGTCACGTCGCTGGCGGCGATCTATCTGGCGATCTATGCGCGGCTGATGCGATCCTCGATCATCGAGGTCGCGCAGCAGGATTTCATCAAGACCGCGCGCGCCAAGGGCTTGTCCGGAACGCGCATCGTGGTCGGCCACATGCTGCGCAATGCGCTGGTGCCGGTCGTCACCGTCGCCGGCATGCAGGCCGGCGCGCTGGTCGGCGGCGCCGTGGTGATCGAGACGGTGTTTGCCTGGCCGGGCCTTGGCCGCCTGACCTTCGAGGCACTGTTGCAGCGCGACTATCCGGTCCTGCTCGGCATCTTCCTGATCCTCTCGATCGTCGTGATCGCGCTCAACCTGCTCACCGACCTGGTCTACCGGCTGATCGATCCCCGCATGACCACGGGGGCGGCGTGATGGACACGGTGCGCGCCTTCCTGCGTCATCCCAGCGGAATGATCGGCCTTGTCCTGCTGCTCGTCGTTGTTGTCGTCGCGATCATCGCGCCGATCGCATTTCCGGTTTCGCCCTGGGAGATGGTCGGCGCGCCGTTCACGCCGCCCGGCGAGGACGGATTATGGCTCGGCGGCGACACGCTCGGCCGCGACGTCGCCGCCGGCGTCGCCTATGGCGCACGCGTGTCGCTCCTGATCGGCATCGCCTCGGCGCTCGCGGCGATGGCGATCGGCGTCGTGATCGGTGCGATCTCAGGCTATTTCGGCGGCAAGGTCGATCTGGTGCTGATGCGGATGACGGAATTGTTCCAGACCATTCCAGCCTTCGTGCTGGCCATCCTGCTGGTCGCGACCTTCAATCCGTCGCTGCTCACGATCATCCTGACCATCGGTGCGGTGAGCTGGCCGCCGCTGGCGCGGCTCACGCGCGCCGAATTCCTCCGTCTGCGGCACCGCGAATTCGTCGAGGCCGCGCTGTGCCAGGGTGAACGCACCTGGCGCATCGTGCTCGGCCATATCCTGCCGAACGCGATCTCGCCGATCCTGGTGGTGACGTCGCTGACGGTTGCGACCGCGATCCTGCTGGAAAGCGCGCTGTCCTTCATGGGACTCGGCGATCCAAATCTGATGTCGTGGGGCTTCATGATCGGCGCGGGCCGCACCGTGATCCGGAACGCGTGGTGGATGAGCGTGTTTCCCGGCCTCGCCATCCTCGTCACCGTGCTGGCGATCAACCTGTTCGGCGAGGGACTGTCTGATGTCCTCAACCCGCGCGTCTCGAGGCGCCGCTCATGAGCGAAGCCATGCAGTCCGGCGCGCCTGTTCTTGCCGTCGATGGTCTCTCGATCGCGCTCCCCAAGGGCGGTGATCGGCCCTTCGCGGTCGAGAACGTCTCCTTTGAGATCAAGCCAAACGAAGTGGTTTGCCTGGTCGGCGAGTCCGGCTCCGGCAAGTCGATGATCGCGCATGCGGTGCTGTCGCTGTTGCCGCGGGGCGTCGACATCGCGTCCGGCGCCGTGGCGGTTGCAGGGCAGGATCCGTCGAAGCTCGACGGCCGCGCTCTCCGCAAGCTGCGCGGCGGCAACGCCGCGATGATCTTTCAGGAGCCGTTGTCTTCGCTCAATCCGCTGAAGCGCGTCGGCAGGCAGATCGAGGAGATGATCCTGGCGCACCAGCGGCCTGCGCCCTCGGCGACCGAGCTCCGCGAGCGGGTGCTGACGCTGCTGACCCAGGTCGGGCTGCCGAATCCGCAGCTGCTGGAAAAGAGCTACCCGTTCGAGCTTTCCGGCGGCCAGCGCCAGCGCGTGATGATCGCGATGGCGATGGCCAACCGCCCCGCGCTCCTGATCGCGGACGAGCCGACCACCGCGCTCGATGTCACCACCCAGCGCCAGATCCTGCGCCTGATCGACGATCTCCGGCGCGAGCGCGGCATGGGCGTGCTGCTGATCACCCATGATTTCGGCGTCGTCGCCGACGTTGCCGATCGCGTCGTGGTGCTGCGCCACGGCAAGGTGGTCGAGCAGGGCACGGCCAGCGAGGTGCTTCGCAATCCGCAGGCCGCCTACACGCGCGAACTGATCGACGCGGTTCCGAAGGCGCGCCTCGCCGACATCCACGAGGCCATCCTGCGTCCCGAGCCGCTGCTCGAGGTTATCGGCCTGCAAAAGACCTTTCGGGTCAAGCGCGGCTGGCTGCAGCCGCCACGCGAGGTGATCGCCGCTGATGGCGTCTCGCTGACGCTGCACGAGGGCGAGACGCTTGCGGTGGTCGGTGAATCCGGCTCCGGCAAGTCGACGCTCGGGCGCATGATCATGCGGCTCACCGAACCTGACGCCGGCGCCATCCGCTTTGGCGGCGCGGATCTCCGGCAGCTGCGCGGCGAGGCGTTGCGCCAGGCGCGGCGCCGGCTCCAGATCGTGTTCCAGGATCCGTTTGCCAGTCTCGATCCGCGCCAGAAGGTCGGCGATGCCATCGCGCGTGGACCGATGGCCTATGGGACGTCGCGGGCCGAGGCGATGGCCCAGGCGAACAAGCTCCTGGTGCGGGTCGGCCTGTCGGCGACCGCCGCCGATCGCTACCCGCACGAATTCTCGGGCGGCCAGCGCCAGCGCATCTGCATCGCGCGGGCGCTGGCGCTGAAGCCGCGGGTTCTGATCGCCGACGAGGCGGTGTCGGCGCTGGACGTCTCGGTGCAGGCCCAGGTGCTGGCGCTGCTCGCCGAGTTGCGCCAGGAGATGCGGCTTGCGATGATCTTCATCACGCACGATTTGCGGATCGCCGCCGAGATCGCCGACCGCGTCATCGTCCTGCAGAAGGGGCGTATCGTGGAGGAAGGCACCACCGCCGAAGTGTTCACCGCGCCATGCCAGGCCTACACTCGCGATCTGCTCGACGCGATTCCCGGGCGCGATTTCTTCGACCAGCCGGGCTTTGCGGCCGCGGCCGATGCACGCCCTACAGCAAGGATCAATTCATGACCGACAGCCGTTCAGTTCCCCTTCCGGCCGGCGCGCGCGAGCGCATCGAGGCGGCTGTCGACGCCGCCTTCGAGCAGCAGATCGCGACCACGATCGCCTTCTCGTCGATTCCCAGCACGCGCGGCCAGGAAGGTCCGTGCCAGGACATGTTCGCGAAGCTGCTGCGCGAGCGCGGCTACGAGGTCGACGACTGGATCATCAATCAGGACGAACTGAAGACGCTGCCCGGCTACGGGCCGGTCGAGACCGATTTTTCCCGCGCCCGGACCGTCGTCGGCACCTATCGGCCGGCGCGTGAGGAGGGGCGTTCGCTGATCCTTCAGGGGCATTGCGACGTGGTGCCGGTCGGGCCGCTCGACATGTGGGAGCGGCCGCCGTTCCAGCCGGTGGTCGAGGACGGCTGGCTCTATGGCCGCGGCACCGGCGACATGAAGTCGGGCACCATTGCGGCGCTCTACGCGCTCGATGCGGTGAAGGCCGCGGGCTTTGCGCCGAAGGGCCGCATCCATCTGCAATCCGTGATCGAGGAGGAGAGCACCGGTCTCGGCGCGCTCTCGACGTTGCAGCGAGGTTACCGTGCCGATGCCTGCCTGCTGCCGGAGCCGACCGAGGAACGGTTGATGCGCGCTCAGGTCGGCGTGATCTGGTTTCGCCTCAGGGTTCGCGGAATCCCGGTCCATGTCGCGCGCGCCGGCACCGGCTCCAATGCCATCCGCGCCGCCTATCATCTGATCGGCCATCTCGACGCGCTGGAGGCGGAGTGGAACGAGCGCGCCAAGTCGCATCGCTACTTCGGCGCGGTGCATCGCCCGCTCAACTTCAATCCCGGCATCATCAAGGGCGGCGATTGGGCCTCCAGCGTGCCGGCTTGGTGCGACGTCGATTGCCGGATCGGCATCCTGCCGGGATGGAAAATCGCCGACTGCCAGGCCGAGATCGTCGCGTGTGTGACCAAGGCCGCCCGGGCCCATCCGTTCCTCGCCAACAATCCGCCCGAGATCGTCTGGTCCGGCTTCCTGTCGCCGGGCTATGAAGCGACCGAGGTGCAGGAGAGCGAGGCGGTCCTCGGCTCGGTCTACCAGCATGTGTTCGGGCGCGAGCTGACGGATTTCCCCTCGACCGCGCTGACGGATGCGCGCTTCTATGGCCTGGACTATGGTGTTCCCGCATTCTGCTTCGGCGCCAGGATGGAGAACGCGCACGGCTTCAATGAACGCGTCGAGCTCAATTCGCTGAAGAAGGTCACCAAGGCCTACGCCCTCTTCGTCGCGAGCTGGTGCGGCATCGAGGCGGTATAGAGCATGATCCGGAAAAGTGCGAAGCGGTTTTCGGACAAGATCATGCTCAACGAATTGAGACAAACCAAACGGGAGGTTCGCTATGGGTGACCAGAGTGCGGGCGGCAAGCCGCCGGTCAAATCGCAGGAGGATCTTCGTGCGCATTTCGGGCAATTGAGCCCGCTCGCCGAGAAAAAGGTGCTCTACCATCTCGACAGGTTCTGCCGCGACTTCATCGCGCTGTCGCCGTTCCTCGTCATCGCTTCCAGCGACGGCAAGGGTCATGCCGACGCCAGCCCGCGCGGCGATGCGCCGGGCTTCGTCTCCGTGCTCGACGACAAGACGCTGCTGATCCCCGATCGCCGCGGCAACAACCGGGTCGATACGTTCGGCAATGTCATCGCGTCGCCCGGGATCGGGCTGATCTTCATGGTGCCCGGCATCAACGAGACGCTGCGCGTCAACGGGCGGGCCGAGATCTCGCAGGAGCCGGATCTGCTGACGCCGCTGACGGTACAGAACGTCACGCCGATCATCGGCCTCAAGGTGCATGTCGACGAGACCTACTTCCACTGCGGCAAGGCGCTGATGCGCTCGAAGCTCTGGAATCCAGCCGCGCAGGTCGAGCGTCACAGCTTTCCGACGCTCGGCCGGATCATCGCCGAACAGACCGCCGCGATCGAGGTCGAGGTCGCCGAGAAGGCGATGGAAGAAGCCTATCGCACGCGGCTCTATTAGTGCGCGACGAGGCTAAGGACGTGTACCTATAAGTCCATCCTCCCGAACGGCGTCCGCAGTCAGGAAGCGGACAAAAGAGGCGTGCTTGGACATGTCAGCTAAGGTCACTAGCGGACCGGAGCCGATGTCCTCGCTACGCCCCCTTGGGCCAACAGCTAAAGTTCGAGTATGCAGCCTTGGAAGCCTCACTTACATCGGCTCTATCTCTCCGGGGCGCCAGCTCTTATCAAACCAGGCCTCGAGCGGCCCGTAGAGACGCAGAAGAGTGTTCCAGCCCTTGCCGGGGACCGTCTGGATCCAGTTGTTTTCCTTCCCGGCTGGCGCCTTCGGACTGAAATAGACATCAACCGACCCATCCGCATTCACCAGCAGTCCTTTGGTCAGGCTGCCGACGGCAGGGAATTGCTGATCCGTCTGGAGCATCGAGCGTGTCTGATTGTCGTACGCCGTGAACGACCAGAATTCCTTGGCGGGAATGTGCGGCGGCATGTGCAGTCTATAAGTCTTCGTTCCATCGAGGGGGTTACCCTTGGCGTCTACGAAAGCGGCGGCGTACTGCGAGCCTTCTCCAACCATCTTCATCGCCATCGCCGGCGTAATGCCGGTTGCGTAGAAGAAGAACATGCTCTTTGCGTCGAGATTGACGACACCATTTTGCTCGAACTTGTAACTTCCTCCGATGAACGCCGTCATCCATGCGCTGTCCGGGTAGAAGTACGCCTCCTTGATTCTCGCCCGATACATCAGGGAGCGAACCGTGGCATCGCCTACCGCCGCCGCCTCTTCAAGTATGCTCTTCATGCGAGCGTCAGGCGCGAAGGGCTTGCCCTTCTCGATTCCGACGGCGGCGAACAGGCCCAGCGTGTCCGGGTCCAGCGCATCACCTGGCTCATCCTGAATGAAGCGATTGACAAACTCAAAAAGCGAATAGTCAGCGGGGCCGATTGTGTTGAACGCCTTGCCAGAGATGTCGACGAACTTCATGGCAGGCGGATTTGCGCCCTGACTGAGCGGATATACCCGCAAGGCCTTCTTCACCATATCGACGCCGGGTTTCGGATCGCCATCTTTCAGGAAGGTTCGAAAGAAGAGCAGGTTTCCTGCAGTGCGCGAACGAGCAACAAAGTAGCCATCGGGCACCGCGCCGGTGTAGCCCGGCGGCAGCAGCAGGTACTTGCCGCCTTTACCCTTGTCCGGTCCGGTGATGCCAACGTCGGTAACCCATCGGAACCAGGCATCGTCGATTGGACCGAGCACCTCCGGAGGTACTTCGATGACCAGCGGACCGTCCTTGGTGCTCAGAAAGAGCACGGTATAGGGAGTGGTGGTGTTAGCTGTCAGGAACAGCGATCTGGAGTCCAGCAGTTGCTCTGCGATCAGGACGGTCTGGTTGACGGGACCGAAATCAGCAGAGCTACGGCGGACCGCTTCAATCGAAACGCCCGGCAATGCGGTCAGATAGGCCTGAACGCCGTGCTGGAAGTCGAGATTGTCAAAGACCTTGTCGACGGTTGCGCTGTCGGGAAAGCCATCGGTGAACTTGAGCTTTCCAAGGCGAGTTTCCACCGTGTCCTTCGTAATCAGTGATGGCGGGATCTCGGTGCTCATTTTCATTTTTGGGGTCTGAGCGAGCGCCATTGTATCGATCGAAAAGATTAGCCAGGCGGCCGCTGCAATCTTCAGAGCATCGCGACGGTACATGGTGAGTCCTCCTCGCTGTTAAAGATACGCCGTATACGAGCTGATCCAGACCAGGATCGACATAAGCAAGCCAATGACGCCGGCGTTCTCTGCAAACACGGTGGCGGTTCCGGGCATCCCGAGCCTGAGCTGGCTGCGGTCGATGTCCTTCGGTGTGGAAATGGCCGCGGGATAGGCCTTGACGCCGCCGATCGAGCCCACCCGCGCCAATGTCCCCGAGACGGCGATCTGGCCTTGCCCGACGCCCTGCGGGATCTCCGTAATCGCTGCCTCGTGAATACGGCCGGGGTCGTCATCGAACACGAGCTTGACCCGCGCACCGGGCTTGATGGTGCGGAATCCATTCGGCGGAAACGTACCCACGATGACGATTTCGTCGGCGACGATGAACGACATCACCGAGCGTGCCTGCAGAGCGCGGTCGCCGACGGTCAGGGCCATCACCGTAACGATGCCGTCGGAGGGCGCACGGATGGTCGTCTGGTCGAGCTCCCATTTGGCATTGTCGAGCTGGGCCTGGATTTGAGCGACGGTCGTATTGACGCCGCCGACCTCCGACTGCATGGCGAGCTGCGCGTTCAACTGTGCGGCCTTGGCCGCCTGCAGCTGGAACTCCACCGTCTCGTATTGGACCTGCGTGTCTTGCAGGCGAAACTCGGTTTGCGCGTCCTCACCGACGAGCTTGCGATAGTCGGCAAGCCGCTGGGTGTGGTAGGCCAGCTGCTTGGCCAGCCCCTCGACATTCGCAGTTGCCTGCTCATAATTGGCCGCGAGCTGCTTGACCTGCTGTCGTGCCTGAGCGAGCGATGCCTCGAGCTGGCTGACTTTGTATTGGAACGGCGCCGGATCGATGCGGATAAGGACGGTCCCGCTTTTCACCGGCTCGTTCGGCTTGACCGGTATCGCGACCACCTGACCGGACACGTTTGGCGTGACCTCCAGGACGCGGGAGATCACGACAAAGCTTCCCGACGGAGTCAGGTAGTTGAACATCGCCAGGAACACCGCGAGGATGAATGCGCCGATCAGCACCGCCACGGTGCCGGAGCCCCAGCCCCATTTGACGAGTTTGAGCTTCGAGAAAACGAGCCACACCAGGATAATATAGACCGTCAGGATGATGAGCATCGCCGGCTCTGGGCTCCACAGGATCGCCACTGCCAGAAAAACGAAGCCGTTTCGGGTACTCTGAGGCGTACCGGGAGTGGCACACGGCAGGGTTGATCTAAATCAAGGGAGTTCAGCATTGGGGTCCAAACCGTAAGGTCCTGACGTGTGCTGTCCCACCTCCGCTCCGCCCCCGAGAACGGCGTCGGTGCATCCCAGCGGCCAAGTCGGCAACGGGTCAAAAGGCGATATCCCTGACCGTCAGGTCGCATGTCTGGTTCGCGCCTGAAAGTGTGCTTCCCGGTTCATGAGTACGCGCCCCTAGGTCGAATAGCGACCGCAACGGCGCTGCGCTCCCTCGCTCCGTTCCTACGGGAGCGAGACAAGCGATGTTGCTCTTAGAGGGTTAGGGTGAGGAGCCGCTTCCGCGCATATGGTGATAGCCGGAGTATGCGGAGATTCCCCGCACCCGGTCCATTGCAAGCGAGGGTGCTTGCGCGATTTCGGAATTTTGGAAATGTGCCTCTGATTTGCCCGACGTGTCAAGTCGCCGTGTCGAACGCCGGCCGCCGTTTGCTCCTTTGCATGGGGTTGTTTTCGATATTTTTGAAGTACGTCATCTCGTACGGGTTGCACCGCTGGCGAGGCGCGGCCTCAGCTCATTCCGCGGCGGGCGAGATCATGTTCGGCGGGCCGGGCGGCCGCTTGGTGTCGTTGGACTGCTGTTCGTTCGGGGTCAGCTCGTGGTCGGCATGCGAGACCACGAGTCGCTTGCCGAAGCGCCAGATCAGGCCGCCGATATCATCCATCACCATGAACATCGCCGGCACGAACACCAGCGACAGCGCGGTCGAGAAGATCAGGCCGCCGATCACCGCGAGCGCCATCGGCGAGCGGAACTCGCCGCCGGCGCCGAACGCGAGCGCTGACGGCATCATGCCGGCGGCCATCGCGATCGTGGTCATCACGATCGGGCGGGCGCGCTTCATGCCGGCGTCGATCATGGCTTCCTCGCGCGCCTTGCCGTCGCGGATCGCCTCCACCGCGAACTCCACCAGCATGATGGCGTTCTTGGTGACGATGCCCATCAGCATCAGGATGCCGATCCACACCGGCGTGGTGAGCTGCTTGCCGGTCAGCAGCAGCGCGCCGATCGCGCCGCCGATCGAGAGTGGCAGCGAGAACAGGATGGTGATCGGCTGCAGGAAGGTGCCGAACAGCAGCACCAGCACAGCATAGACCATCATCAGGCCGGCGGTGATCGCGGTGGCGAAGCCGTCGGACAGCTCGGCGAGGCTCTCGGCGTCGCCGGACGGGCTGACCCTCACGCCCTTCGGCAGGGTCTTCATGACCGGCAGGTCGTAGATCAGCTTGGTGGCGTCGCCGAGCGCGGCGTTGCCGACGAGGTCGGCCGCGACGGTGGCCTGCCGCTCGCGGTCGTAGCGGTTGATGCTGGTCGGGCCCTGGTCGAGCTGGATGTCGGCGACGACGGACAGCGGCACGCCGCCGCGTTCGCCGCGCTGGCCGAGCGGCACGCGCAACTGCTCCAGCATCTGCAGGTCGCTGCGCGCATTGTCCTCGAGCTGGACGCGGATCGGCACCTGGCGGTCGCCGGCGTCGAACTTGGCCAGCGCCGGACCGACGTCGCCGATGGTGGCGACGCGGATGGTCTGCGACAGGCTTTCGGTCGAGACGCCGAGCCGGGCCGCGAGCTCGGCGCGCGGACGGATGCGCAGCTCGGGCCGGTCGAGCGCGGTCTCCGAGATCACGTTGGCGATGATCGGAATCCGCTTCATCTGCGTCGCGAGCTCGCTGGCGACGTTGTTGACGATGTTGCTGTCGGTGCCGGTGACGACCAGCGAAATCGCGCGCAGGCCGTTCTCGTCGAGGAACCAGAACCTGATATCCGGGACGTTATCGAGCTCCTTGCCGATCGACAGTTCGAGCTCGCGCTGGGTGATCTTGCGGTCGGCCTTCGGCGTGTAGTTGATGATCAGCGCGGCGCGGCGGACCTCCTGCAGGCCCGGCGGCACCCGGCCGCCATCGACGAACACGCTCCGTACCTCAGGCCGCTTGCGTAGCCGCGCCACGATCTCCTCGGTGACCTTCTCGGTGTAGGCGAGCTGCGAGCCGGGCGGCAGCTCCATCGCCAGCAGCGAGCGCGCGGTGTCCTGCGCCGGCAGGAAGCCCTGCGGCAGCAGCGTGATGCTCCAGATCGACGCGGCGAAGATCGCAAAGCCGATCAGCACGGTGATGAAATAGTGCTTCACCGACCAGGTGACGAGGCTGTGATAGCCGCGCAGGATCGGGCCGGGCGGCGGATCGTCGTGGTCATGATGCTTGAGGAAATAGGCGGCCAGCATCGGCGTCACGAAGCGCGCGGCGAGCAGCGAGAAGAACACCTGCACCGACACGGTGATGCCGAACTGCTTGAAGAACTGCCCGGCAATGCCTGACATGAAGCTCGCCGGCGCGAAGATCGCGATGATGGTGAGCGAGATCGCGATCACCGCAAGGCCGATCTCGTCGGCCGCTTCGAGGGCGGCACGATAGGGCGTCTTGCCCATCCGCATGTGGCGGACGATGTTCTCGATCTCGACGATGGCATCGTCGACCAGGATGCCGGTCGAGAGCGTGATGGCGAGGAAGGAGACGAGGTTGAGCGAGAAGCCGAGCAGGTCCATCGCCCAGAATGCCGGGAAGATCGACAGCGGCAGCGAGACCGCCGCGATGATCGTGGCGCGCATGTCGCGCAGGAACAGCAGCACGATGATCACGGCGAGGATCGCGCCCTCGAACAGGGTCGAGATTGCGGCCTCGTAATTGCCCTTGGTGAACTCGACCGAGGTGTCGATCAGCTTGAGGTCGACATCGGGATAGGCCACCTTCAGCGCGTCGATCCGCTTCTGCACCGCGGCCGCGACGACGACGTCGCTGGCGCCCTTGGAGCGCTTGATGCCGAGCGCGACCACCGGCTCGCCGTTGAAGCGGGCGAAGGTGCGCCGGTCGGCGATGGTGTCGGTGACGGTGCCGAGATCGTCGAGCCGGATCTCGCCGCCGCCGAACAGCGGGATCATGGTGCCGGCGAGCTCGTTCAGCGTCTTGGCGCCAGCCAGCGTGCGGATCGCCTGGTCGTTCTTGCCGATCTCGGCGCGGCCGCCGGCGACGTCGACGTTGGTGCCGCGCAGGATCTGGCTGACATTGACCGCGGTGAGGCCCACCGCCTGCAGCTTGTCGGGATCGAGCGAGACCAGGATCTCGCGCTCGACACCGCCGATGCGCTCGACCTGGGCGACGCCGCGCACGCCCTGCAGGGCGCGCTTGACCACGTCGTCGACGAAATAGGACAGCTGCTCCGGCGTCTTGCCCGGCGAGATCGCGGCATAGGTCACGATGGGCAGGCCGATCACGTCGACCCGCTGGATCAACGGCTCGGTAACATTCTGCGGCAGGTTGGCGCGCACGCGCGTCACCGCGTCCTTGACGTCGTTGAGCGCGCGGTCGGTGTTGGTCTCCAGCGCGAACTGGATCGTGGTCACCGACAGGCCGTCGGTGATCGAGGAGGAGATATGGCGCACGCCCTCGACGCCGGAGACGCCGTCTTCGATGGTCTTGGTGACCTGCGATTCAAGTTCCGACGGCGCGGCGCCGAATTGCGAGACCGCGACCGAGATCACCGGAATGTCGGCGCTCGGCAGCCGCGTCACCGCGAGCTTGGTGAAGGAGACCCAGCCCAGCACGAGCAGGATGATCGAGAAGACGATCGAGGGAAGCGGGTTCCGGATCGACCATGCCGAGATGTTCAAAGCCATTAGCGTGCCCGAATTACCGTGATCGCGTGCGATCGAGTTCGTCGGCGAACATGGTCTTGATCTGGTCGCCGTCATGCAGCGAGGTGCCAGCGTCGGCCACG
This sequence comes from Bradyrhizobium sp. BR 1433, assembly GCF_051547665.1. Lineage (NCBI taxonomy): Bacteria > Pseudomonadati > Pseudomonadota > Alphaproteobacteria > Hyphomicrobiales > Nitrobacteraceae > Bradyrhizobium > Bradyrhizobium sp. BR 1433. The sequence goes on along the minus strand of NZ_JBPUGG010000001.1, from coordinate 4,692,123 downwards.
ACGATTTCGCCGACGTCGAGGCCTTCAAGGATTTCGGTCGAGGTGTCGGAGGTCAGCCCGACGCGCACCCTGCGGGTCTCGACGGTGTTGCCCTTCACGACCTGCAGGGTCAGGCGGTCGATCGCGGTACGCGGCACCGCGACGCCGCAGGAGCGCTTGGCGTCGATATTGGCACGCGCGAACATGCCGACCTTCAGCGTCGGATTGTTGTTGATGGTGATGCGGACATGCCCGAGCTGGGTGGTGCGGTCGATCTGCGGCGAGATCTGGCGGACCTTGCCGACCATGTCGGGCGCATCGTCGCGGCTGATCCGCACATTGGCGCCGGGATTGAGCTTCAGGAGCTGGAAGCCCGGCACCTCGGCGTCGAGCTCGATCTCGTTGTTGATCGAGATCTTGAACATCGGAGGCGCCTGCGGCGAGGCCGGCGCGCCGGGCGCGGTGCGCACTTCGGTGATAAGGCCGGCCGCCGGCGCCCGCAGCACAAGCGGCTTGGCATTGGCCTGTGCGGCCTGCTGCGGCGGCGGGGTCAGCCGCGCCAGTTCCTGGTTCTCGGTCACGGTATCGCCCTCGCGGACCAGCACGTCGGTGACCTTGGAGCCGTCCTGGTCGACATTCACCTGCGCCTCGCGGCGCGGCACGATGAAGCCGGTGACGCGGACCATGTCGGAGAAGCAGGCATTGGTCGACTTCGTGACCACGACCAGCGCCTGGCCCGGCGTCTCCTTCTCTTCGGGATGGGAGCGGTGCTCGAACGCGTAATAGGCGATCGCGAGGGCGAGGAAGAACACCGTGCCGAGCGCAGGCTTGAGGTATTGGGAAAAATTCATCGCCTGATCAATCCAGAGCTTGGCGCGTCATCGGTGTTGGTCGAAGTCTCATCATGCTCGCTATCGTATTGCCTGGGCATTCGGAAGGCCGGTGCCATTGTTCCGGATCATGCCCTGACGTCATGTGAGGCGGGTCACCTGTTATGCCACATTGGGGCTCGGCCCAAACAGCATTGGCCCTAAAGCAAATGCGCCCCGCCGGGGTGCGGGACGCATTGTAGCCTCAAAAAGGGGCCACGCCACCGCCCATCACTTGGCGGCGGTGGCCTTGTTTTCCACGTTCACGACCTGCACGCGCCGGTTCACCTCCGCCATCGGGTGGCTCGGGTCCTTCAGCTTGCTCTTGCCATAGCCGACGGTGACAAGATCGGTGCCGTTGATGCCGTATTTGTCGACGAGATAGCGCTTGATGGCGTCGGCGCGGCGTTCCGAGAGGCCCTGATTGTAGTCCTCGCCGCCGGCGGCGTCGGTGTGGCCGGCGACCACGAAGGTCGAGCCCTTCAAGTCCTGATTGGTCAAGGCGCGGCCGAGCGCCTGCACCGACGGCAGCGACTTGGCGCTGATGTCGGCGGAGTTGTAGTCGAAGTTGATCTCGAGATCGATCTTGGGCTTGTCCTGGACGATGGTCGCGATTTCCTCGCGTTCCGCCGAGGACAGCGAGCGGGTGGCGCGGCCGCGGACGCTCTGCACGAATTTGGCCTGGTCGGCGTTCAGCTCCGGCGAGGTGGTCTGCGGGCCGGCCGAAAGGCCGCGGGTCAGCGGCTTCTTCTCGGGCGTCAGCGCCTTGATGATCTGATCTTCGGTGACGTCGCCGGCGCGGGCGACGGCCATGCCGAACGACAGCGCGGCGCCAACGGTCATGATTGAAACGATCGCGGCCTTTGCCGACGGCTTGAACATTTCGGTCCCTCCTGCGCAAGCTGACGCGGTTCCAACGACTATCCAGATTGATTGCCGGCATCGCCGCCCGGCTCGCACCCTCTGATTAGTCGCTCAATTCCGTCAGCGGTTCGAGCCGCGGGCAGACCTTCGTCCATTGTCACTGCACGCCGTAGTCGGCGAATTCTTTGACGATGTTCGGGTCCATCGCCTTGGCGTTGGCGATGTCGAGATCGCCCTCCGCGACCGCGCCGTTGCGCTGCTTGGCGAGCCCGCGCCCGTACAGCGACGAGGTCAGCCGCGGATTGATCTCTAGCGCGGCGTCGAAATCGGCGATCGCGTTCTTGTTCTGCCCGCCCTTCAGGTTCATCAGCCCGCGGCTGTCGAGTGCATCGACGAAGTTCGGACGCAGGCGCAGCGCCTCGTTGCAGTCCTTCAGCGCCGCCTGCAGGTCGCCGATCACGGTGCGGACCCAGCAGCGGTTGTTATAGGCCTCGACATCCTTCGGGTTCAGTCGCAGCGAATTGGTGAAGTCCTTCACCGCGAGGTCGTAGGCCCCCTTGCTGGCATAGACCTGGCCGCGGCGATACAGCGCCGCTGCGTCGTCGGGATTCTTGTCCAGCTTTTCGCTCAGGCCCTTGATCGTCGGATCATCGGCGAGCACAGACGAATTGCTCGGGGCCGGCGTGGGCTGGATCACCACCGGCGGCGGAGCCGCGGGCGGCGGCAGGGTGATCTCGGGCGCCTTGGGCTGGGTTGGCGGTGCAGTCGGCGCTGCCGCAATCGGAGGCGTCGGCGGCGCCGGTGATGGTGTCGGCGCTGTTGCCGCTGGTGGCGTCGGGGTCGCCGCGGGCGGTGTCGGCGTTGCTGCGGGCGGAGCCGGCGGAGACGCGACTGGCGGTGCCGCTGCCACTTCCGGTGACGGCGACGCGGCGGGTGCCGGCGCGGCGTTCGACGGCCCGCCTGCGCCGGCCGGAATGAACGAGAAATCCTCGGCCAGTGACGACGAGATCCACGGCACCTGTTCCTGCCGCGAGGCCCGGGTGACGCCGACGCGGGTGCGGTTCAGCGTTTCCTCGGCCATCAGGTCGGGGTGCGGATCTCCTTCAGGAGTTCCCGCACGAACAGGCTGTGGTCGTTGCCATTGTCGGAGACGACGGACGACAGCGCGGCCGAATACATCACCAATGTACCGTTCGGCGCGATCACCGGGGCGAGCCCTGCCGAAAAGCTGCGGAAGCGCCGCTCGAACGGGTTGCGCCGCGAGGCGTCGATCAAGGCGATCTTCACCCCGGCGCCACGGCTGTTGATTTCCCCGAGCACGGTCTCGAGGCTGAAGCCGTCGCGGCGTACGTCCGCCTCGGCCCAGATCTGCGCATCGATCGGGATCATGTAGCTCTGCCGGTTCGACTGGATGCCGTAACCGGAGAAGAAGATCAGGGCGACCGAGCCCGGCTTGATCTTGCCGTAGAGCCGGTCGAACGCGCGGCGCATGCCGTCGCCGGTCAGGTTCTCCCCGACCTCGACGGTGAAGCCGTCGCGCTTCAGCTCGTCGGCGACGTCACGGGCGTCGTTGACCGGCTCCTTCAGCGGTGCGTCGGCGTCGGGATATTTGGCGTTGCCGATCACCAGCGCGAAACGGTCGCCGGCGGCAAAGGACAAAGTGGGCGCCGCGATTGAAAAAATCAGCGTGGCGAGCAAGGCAAGGCGGATTATCATAATCGCAGCAAATCCAGATCGCGGCATTCCAGTGAAATGGCGCCGCTTCCAGCCTGCGCCTCGGGAACCTTACTCTAGCGAAAATCCATTATCAAACCACGGCCAAGCCCCCGTCAACGGCTTGCGGCAGCATCGTTTATCGCGGTGATACCAGCCAGACCGCAGTGCAGCAGCATGCGGTCATGGCGGCCATCGTCATCCGGCACGGTGCTGGTTCCTGCGGGCCGATAACGTGCCTGCACTCACGAAGGCTGTCGCCACCCTGTCATGCGCTCGTCGCACGCCGCACGGTTTGACCTTTGCGCGAGGCGATGGCTTTGTGTTCGGGACGGCAAGCCATTCAAAGACAAGCCGTTCAAACAGGCCTTGCAAACAAGAGCGAAACCGATGGGAAACGCCTACGAGATCTACGCCCTGCGCTATGCGACGATGTCGCCGCGCACGCCCCACCTCAACTTCCTGGTGCCCGATCCGCACGATACCACCGCGCAGGACCTGGATTATTTCGTCTGGGTGGTGCGTGGCCATGGCCGCGACATCCTGGTCGACACCGGCTTCAACGCCGAGGAGGCTAAGGCGCGCGCCCGCAAGCTGACGCTCAACCCGGTCGACGCGCTGGCCGGCTTCGGCGTCAGTGCCGACAGCATCAAGGATGTCGTCGTCACTCACCTTCATTACGACCACGCCGGCAATCTCGATCGCTTCCCGAACGCCAAATTCCATCTGCAGGAACGCGAAATGAGCTACGCGACCGGCCGCTGCATGTGCAACGGCATGCTGCGCCATCCGTTCTCCATCGAGCACGTCACGCAGATGGTGCGCCACGTCTATGGCGAGCGCGTCACCTTCCATTCCGGTGACGGCGAGATCGCGCCTGGGGTCACCGTGCATCGCGTCGGCGGCCATTCCGACGGCCTGCAGGTGGTGCGCATCGAGACCGCGCGCGGCTCGGTCGTGCTGGCGTCGGATGCCGCGCATTATTATGCGAACCTGCACAAGCGCAGCCCGTTCCCGATCGTCTACAATGTCGGCGACATGGCGCAGGGCTGGGAGACCGTCGAGCGACTCGCCGGTCATCCCGACCGTTTCATTCCCGGTCACGATCCGATCGTCAGCGAGATCTATCCGCGCGCCAGCGACAAGGTCGACGCGTTCGCGCTACATCTGGCGCCGTCGCGATCGTTCGCGAAATAGCCTCGCCGGTTGGGCGAGGCACGTCTGCAGCACGTCAAGAAACGTCAAAAAGAAGCGATATGACTGACACCAAGACGACTGACACCAAGACGACTGACACCAAGACTCTCGGGTTCATCGGCCTCGGCGTGATGGGTGAGCCGATTTGCCGCAACCTCGTCAAGAAGAGCGGCAAGCGCGTTGTCGTGTTCGACCTCTCGGCCGAACCGCTGCAGCGGTTGCGCGCCGACGGTGCCGAGGTTGCAGCGTCGGTCGCCGACGTCATCAAGCAGAGCGATGTGCTGTTCCTCTGCTTGCCGAGCGCCAGGCACGTGCGCGCGGTGTTCGACGGCGACGGCATCTTGAAGAACACGAGAAGCGGCCAGATCGTGGTCGATCTCGGCACGTCTTCAGTCAGCCAGACCCGCGATTTCGCCGCGCAGTTGCAGGCCAAGGGCGCGGCGTGGGTCGACGCACCGATCGCGCGCACGCGGCAGGCGGCGCAGGACGGCACGCTCAGCGTGATGGTCGGCGCGGTGCCGGCGCTTTATGCCGCGATCGAGCCCTTGATCCGCCGCTTCGCCACCGATGTCACCAATTGCGGTGACGTCGGCGCCGGGCAGGTGACCAAGATCCTCAACAACATGGTGCTGTTCGAGACCGTGAACGCGCTGGCCGAGGCCGTCGCGGTGGCGAAGCACAACGGCGTCGATCCGAAGCTCTTGCTTGAGACACTGTCGAAGGGCTCGGCCGACAGCTTTGCGCTGCGCAACCATGGCATGAAGGCGATCGTGCCCGGCGTCTTTCCCGAGCGCGCATTCTCGACCGAATATGCGCTGAAGGATCTGTCCTACGCGCTGGAGCTCGCCGCCGACGCCGGCATCAAGATCCGCGGTGCGGAGCTGATCGGCACGGTGCTGCAGGAAGCGATCGACAAGGGATCGAAGGACAATTATTTCCCTGTCATCGCCAAGCATATCGACCGGACATAGCTCGCCCCGTCGTCATTCCGGGGTTCGCGAAGCGAGAGCCCGGAATCCATCGGGCCGCACATTTCGTGGATGAATGGATTCCGGGCTCGTGCTGCGCACGCCCCGGAATGACAGAGAGATCAAGCTGCGTAGGGCGAGGCGCGATGCCAACCCCGGCGTCGTCCTGGCGAAGGCCAGGACCCAGAACCACAAATGTCCTTTGTTGGGCTCGCTGCGACGACGAGTCTCGTTCACAACATCGGCCGCGGCGTATGGGTCCTGGCTTTCGCCAGGACGACAGCGGAGCGTGTGTCCAAAGCGGAGCGCGTGTCTAATACACGTCCTTGGTGTCGGCCTCTTCGCTGGTCTGCACCAGTTCGAGGCTGCTCTCGACCTTGCCGAGCAGGCGGCCGAGGTCGCGGCGCTCCTGTGCGGAGAGACAGGACAATATCTCCTGCTCCTTGCGCAGCAGGCGCGGGATCAGCTCCTCGTAGAGAGCCTGGCCGTTTTTGGTCAGTCGCAGGCGGAATTCGCGGCGGTCGTCGGCGTTCTCGACGCGCTCGACGATCTCGCGCTCCATCAGCGCCGACACGGCGCGGCTGATGGTGGATTTATGGGTGCGCGTGCAGTGCGCGATGTATTGCGCGCTGCAGGGATCGCTGCGGAAGCCGAGCGTTGCGAGCACGCGCCACGCCGGAATGTCGAGCCCGTAGCGCGCCTGATACTCGCTCGACAGCGCCGAGGACACCTCGGCCGCCAGCCGGTTCAGGCGGAACGGCATGAAATGGAAGAGATCGAGGCGCTTCTTGGTCGGCGCGATAGTGTCGCGCACCTCCGCTTCCACGGCACTGCGCGGCCGGGCTGGAGGCTGGCTTGCAGAGGTCCGTGCCAAAAATCCCTCCAATTTGAGTTGACGGCAGCCCCGACTGGGGGTTTAAGATAGTTGCAAGTGAGACTAATTTAGCAAGGTCGCGGCCGGCTCGCAAGGTCCCGGTCGCAAGCCGGTCACACAGAACCGCGGCCAGAGGCCGCGGCGCAAGGGAAACATCCAGGGTCACGCAATGGCACACGCCAACACGGCACAGGCCAAAACCCAGTTCGGCTATCGCCGTCATCCCGACCAGGAGCGCTCGGGCGCCAATGTCGCGGAGCATCCCGTCGTCGTGGTCGGCGCCGGGCCGGTGGGATTGTCGCTCGCGATCGATCTCGCGCAGCGCGGCCAGCGCGTGGTGCTGCTCGACGATGCCGACCGGATCGGCGAAGGCTCGCGCGCGATCTGCTTCTCGAAGCGCTCGCTTGAGTTCTGGGATCGCCTCGGCGTCGGCGACCGCATGGTCGAGAAAGGCGTGGTGTGGAGCGTCGGCAAGATCTTCCACGGCGCCTCGCAGCTCTACCAGTTCAATTTGCTTCCCGAGGAAGGCCACAAGCGGCCCGCCTTCATCAACCTGCAGCAGTTCTACGCCGAGGCCTATCTGGTCGACCGGGTCGGGCAACTGCCTGAAATCGACCTGCGCTGGCGCAACAAGGTGATCGCGCTGGAGAGCCGCAACGATGGCGTTGCGCTGACCATCGCAACCCCTGACGGCTCCTACCAGGTGCACGCGACCTTCGTGGTCGCCTGCGATGGTGCTCGTTCCTCGCTGCGGCAGATGGTCGGCGCGGAGTTCGCGGGCCAGGTGTTCGAGGACCAGTTCCTGATCGCCGACGTCAAGATGACGGCGGCGTTCCCGACCGAGCGCTGGTTCTGGTTCGATCCGCCGTTCCATGCCGGACGCTCGGCGCTGCTGCACAAGCAGCCGGACGACATCTGGCGGATCGATCTGCAGCTCAACCCGGATGCCGATCCGGTGGCCGAGAAGCAGCCCGAGAATGTCCGGCCGCGGATCGAGCGCATGCTCGGCCATGACAAGTTCGAGTTCGAATGGATCTCGCTCTACAAGTTTCAGTGCCGCCGGATGGCCAAGTTCATCCACGGCCGGGTGATCTTTGCCGGGGATTCCGCCCACCAGGTCTCGCCGTTCGGCGCACGCGGCGCCAATTCCGGGCTTGAGGACGCCGAGAATCTGGCGTGGAAGCTCGACCGCGTGCTGCGCCGGCTGTCGCCGGAGGGCTTGCTGGAGAGCTACCACATCGAGCGCAGCGCGGCGGCGGACGAGAACATCCGCGAGTCCACCCGCTCGACGGACTTCATGGCGCCGGTGACGAAACAGGAAGCACGGCTGCGCCAGGCGGTGCTGTCGCTCGCCAAGGATACCGAGTTCGGCAAGCGCATGGTCAATGGCGGGCGGCTGTCGGTGCCGTCGGTCTACGATACGCCGCTGTCGAGCGGCGATCGCGACGATTGGCGCGGCGGTCCGCGGCCGGGCGCCTCGATGCTGGATGCGCCGGTGACGGAGCAGGGCGGGGGTTCCACCTACCTGACCGACGTTTTCATCAGGCAGGGAACGCGTTTCACGCTGCTGGAGTTTGGCAATGGCGCGGTTGCCGATGTGCCGGACGGCGTCGGCAGCATCCGGATCGGCGGCGAGGGTGGGTTGGTCGACGCACAGGGCCTTGCCGGCAAGCGCTACGATGCCGAGCCCGGCACTGCCTATCTGCTGCGGCCGGACGGCTATGTCGCCGCACGCTTCCGCAACGCGTCACGGCCGGCGCTCGATGCTGCGCTGGCACGCGCAGCCGGTGTGAGGTGAGGATTCGTCATGGCGCTGTCGACCGGTTCGAATTTCGCAAAGCCCGACGACGCCTTCCGCGCCATCGTCGAGGCCCATCGCGGCCTCACCGAGGCGCAGAGCGCCGATCTCGATGCTGCGCTGGTTCTGGTGCTCGCCAACCATATCGGTGATCTCGACGTGCTGCGCGAGGCGATCGCGCTGGCGAAGCGGCGGATGCTGGACGCCAGCCAGCAGCAACAACAGCAACAGCAACAACAATAGCATTGATCAAACGGACAGGATTGAACTGATGGCCAAAGGTTTCGCATCGACCACGGATCTTTCGGAGAAGAAGGTCACCTTCTCCGAGATCGGCACCGATCTCTATGCCTTCACTGCCGAGGGCGATCCCAACACCGCCGTGATCGTCGGCGACGACGGCTGCCTGGTGTTCGACGCGCAGGCGACGCCGGCGATGGCCAACAAGGTGATCGAGCGGGTCAAGACCGTCACCGACAAGCCGATCAAATATGTCGTGCTGTCGCACTATCATGCGGTGCGTGTGCTCGGTGCCTCCGCCTATCACGCGCAAGGCATCGTCGCCTCGCAGGAAACCTATCGCCTGATCGAGGAGCGCGGCCAGCAGGATTGGGATTCCGAATATGGCCGCTTCCCGCGGCTGTTCCAGGATGCCGCGAGCATCCCCGGCCTGACTTGGCCGACGCTGACCTTTAAAGGCGAGATGTCGATCTATCTCGGCAAGCGCGAGGTGCGGCTGATGCAGCTCGGCGCCGGCCATACCTCGGGCGACATCGTCGCCTGGGTGCCGGATGCCGAGGTGATGTTCTCCGGCGATCTGATTGAATATCACTCGGCCTGCTATTGCGGCGATGCGCATTTGCGCGAATGGCCGACGACCCTGAACGAGATCCGCGCCTTCAATCCGAAGGCGATCGCGCCGGGCCGCGGCGACGCGCTGAAGGGGCTTGCCACCGGGCGCGATGCGATCGCGATGACGCGCGATTTCGTCACCACGCTCTACGGCGCCGCCGAATCCTCCGTCGCCAAGGGCCGCAGCCTGAAGGAATCGATGGCGGCGACGCGCGAGGTGATGGATCCGAAGTTCTCGAAGTTTGCGATCTACGAGCACTGCCTGCCGTTCAACGTTTCGCGCGCCTATGACGAGGCGTCGGGGATCGACGATCCCGTGATCTGGACCGACAAGCGCGACCAGGAAATGTGGGCCGCCCTGCAAGGAGGATAGCGATGAACATCAATACCTCGCCTGATCAGATCGTCCGCAGCTCAGGGCAAGTCACCCCGGGCTACATGTCCGGCTTCGGCAACAGCTTTGAGACCGAGGCCTTGCCCGGCGCGCTGCCGATGGGGCGCAATTCGCCGCAGCGCTGCGCCTATGGGCTTTATGCCGAGCAATTGTCCGGCTCGCCGTTCACGGCGCCGCGCGGCACCAACGAGCGCTCGTGGCTCTATCGCATCCGCCCGTCGGTGCGGCACTCCGGCCGCTTCGCCAAGGCAGATAGCGGGCTGTGGCGCACCGCGCCGTGCCACGAATACGACATGCCGATCGCACAGCTGCGCTGGGACCCCGCGCCGATCCCGAAGGAGGACATGACCTTCCTGCAGGGCGTGCAGACCATGACCACGGCGGGTGATGCCAACACCCAGGCCGGCATGGCCGCACACATCTATCTCATCACCAAATCGATGGTCGATCAGCATTTCTACAATGCCGATGGCGAGATGATGTTCGTGCTGCAGCAGGGCAATCTGCGTTTCGTCACCGAATTCGGCCGGATCGATGCCGAGCCGGGCGAGATCGTCGTGATCCCGCGCGGCGTCAAATTCCGCGTCGAAATTCCCGGCGGCCCGGCGCGCGGCTATCTCTGCGAAAACTACGGCGGCGCGTTCACGCTGCCGGAGCGCGGCCCGATCGGCGCCAATTGCCTGGCCAATTCGCGCGACTTCCTGACGCCGGTGGCGAGCTACGAGGACAAGGACACGCCGACCGAGCTCTACGTCAAATGGGGCGGCTCGCTGTTCAAGACCACGCTGCCGCATTCGCCGATCGACGTGGTCGCCTGGCACGGCAATTACGCGCCCTACAAATACGATCTGCGTACCTTCTCGCCGGTCGGCGCGATCGCCTTCGATCATCCCGATCCCTCGATCTTCACGGTGTTGACCTCGCCGTCGGAGACCGCGGGCACCGCGAATATCGACTTCGTGATCTTCCCGGAGCGCTGGATGGTGGCCGACAACACCTTCCGTCCGCCGTGGTACCACATGAACATCATGTCGGAGTTCATGGGCCTGATCTACGGCGTCTACGACGCCAAGCCGCAGGGCTTTGTGCCCGGCGGCATCAGCTTGCACAATTGCATGTTGCCGCACGGCCCCGACCGCGAAGCCTTCGAGCACGCCAGCAACAGCGAGCTGAAGCCGGTGAAGCTGACCGGCACGATGGCCTTCATGTTCGAGACCCGCTTCCCGCAGCGCGTGACCGAACATGCGGCGAAGTCGTCGACGCTGCAGGACGATTACTCGGATTGCTGGAAGGGCTTGGAGAAGAAGTTCGACCCGAGCAAGCCGTGATTTGTGTCCCTCGTCATCGCCGGGCTTGACCCGGCGATCCATCGCGCTTTCTGAAGATGGATGCCCGGGTCAAGCCCGGGCATGACGGCTTCTTGATTGGAGAGACCATGCCCCACCCCAACGACCCAAAGCTTCGCTCCTTCATCGACGTCGCCCCGACCTCCGACTTCCCGATCCAGAACCTGCCCTACGGCGTGTTCTCGTCGAAGGATGGCCTTGCGCCGCGCGTCGGCGTTGCGATCGGCGATTTTGTGCTCGACCTCTGGGAGCTCGAGCAGGACTCGCGGCTCGATGTCGGGCCGCTCGGCGTGTTCTCGCAGCCGTCGCTCAACGCCTTCATGGCGCTCGGGCCGAAAGTGTGGTCGGCGACGCGGGCGCGGATCAGCGAGCTGTTGCACTCGGATCATCCGGAGCTGCGCGACAACAGGGAATTGCGGGCGCGGGCGCTGGTGCCGATGGCCGACGTCAGGCTGCACATGCCGTTTGCGGTCTCGGGCTACACCGATTTCTATTCGTCGAAGGAGCACGCCACCAATGTCGGCGTCATGTTCCGCGGCAAGGACAATGCGCTGCAGCCGAACTGGCTGCATATGCCGATCGGCTATAACGGCCGCGCCTCGACTGTCGTCGTATCGGGCACCAAGGTGCGCCGCCCCCGCGGCCAGCTGAAGCCGCCGACTGTCGAGGTGCCGAGCTTCGGCGCCTGCAAGCGGCTCGACTTCGAGCTCGAGATGGGCGTGGTCGTCGGCCAGGCCTCGCCGATGGGCGAGATGCTGACCGAGAAGCAGGCCGAGGAGATGATCTTCGGCTTCGTCATCCTCAACGACTGGAGCGCGCGCGACATCCAGCAGTGGGAGTACGTTCCGCTCGGCCCGTTCCAGGCCAAGGCGTTCGCGACCTCGATCAGCCCGTGGGTGGTGACGCGCGAGGCGCTGGAGCCGTTCCGCATGCAGGGCCCGGCGCAGCAGCCGGAGCCGCTGGCGTATCTCAAGCAGACCCAGCCGAACAATTACGACATGCAGCTCGACGTGAGCTTGCGCGCCGGTGCGATGAACGAGGCGAAGACGATCTGCAGCACCAACTTCAAATACATGTACTGGTCGTCGGTGCAGCAGCTCGTGCACCATGCCTCGAGCGGCTGCGCGATGAATGTCGGAGATCTCCTCGGCAGCGGCACGATCTCCGGCCCCGAAAAGCACCAGCGCGGCAGTCTCCTGGAAATCAGCTGGAACGGCACCGAGCCGGTCGAGCTCACCAGCGGCCTCACGCGGTCGTTCCTGGAGGACGGCGATTCGCTCATGATGCGCGGTTGGTGCCAGGGCGACGGCTATCGCGTCGGCTTCGGCGAGGTCGAAGGCACGATCATCGCAGCGGAGTAAGTTTGTTTCTTCGTCATTGCGAGGAGCGAAGCGACGAAGCAATCCATCTGTCACCGTATGCGGAGCGATGGATTGCTTCGCTCCGCTCGCAATGACGGCGAAAAGTCCTAGCGCTCCTCGGGCCTGATATCCCTTAAGCGCGCGGTATGCGCCGCACAGTCCTCGAGGCTGTATTTCAGGTGCACCCGCTTGTCCGACGGCGGCTGGTTGACTGTGCAGACACCCGGCCGCCACGGCTTGGCCGGGCGGATCGGCCGCGGCGCAAAACCGCCGCCGCAGTTCGGGCAGACATTGCCGAGCTTGGTCTCGGCGCAATCCGCACAGAACGTGCATTCATAGGAGCACATCCGCGCGTCGGTTGCGCTGGGTGGCAGGTCCTTGTCGCAATATTCGCAGTTCGGTCGCAGCTGCAGCGCCATGGTTCGTCTCTCTTGCCGTTGTCGGAATGATCGCAAGTCATGCCGCAAAAGCGAATGGCGCATTTCCCTCGATTTACGCCATCAGCTCTGCAGCGCCTTCAGCGGCAGCTTGGTGCTCTCCTTTAGCCGGTCGAGCACGATCGAGGAGCGCACATGGGCCACGCTCTGGTGCGGCATCAGCACGTTGTTGACGATGTCGGACAGGCTCTTGAGGTCGCGCAACATCACCTTGAGCACGTAGTCGGCATCGCCGGTCAGTGCGTAGGCCTCCTGGATATCGTCGACGCGGTTGACCAGCTCGCGAAACCGTTTGGCGTTGTCGGGCGAGTGGGTCGCCAGCGTGATGTGGATGAAGGCAATCAGGCCGAAGCCGAGTGCCTCGCCGGCGAGGTCGGCATGGTAGCCGGCAATGACCTTCTCCTCCTCCAGCCGCATCCGCCGCCGCGAGCATTGCGATGCTGACAGCCCGACGAGGTCGGCGACCTGCTGGTTGGTCAGCCGGCCGTCGTCCTGCAGCGCGGCGAGCATTTTCAGGTCGAAAGCGTCGACTTCAGTCATGCGTAAAATGTCCAATTCATGCACGGATTGTGCGCGATACTAGCGAATCGGGGCTATTTTGCACGCACATTGCGCACCAAGTGACGGAAACTGATCTACAGACAAATCAGGGAGTTACCGTCATGGGTCCGTTTCCGCACGATGCGCCGCCGGCCGAAATCAGCACTGAGAACCCGATGGGCACCGACGGCTTCGAGTTCGTCGAATATGCCCATCCGAATCCCGGCGAGTTGCACGCCCTGTTCAAGCTGATGGGCTTCGCCGCGGTTGCCCGCCACCGGACCAAGGCAATCACGGTCTATCGCCAGGGCGACATCAACTATCTCGTCAATGAGGAGCCTGATAGCCACGGCTTCAACTTCGTCGCCGCGCACGGGCCCTGCGCGCCGTCGATGGCGTTCCGCGTCGTCGACGCCAAGCATGCCTATGAGCGCGCGATCGCGCTCGGGGCCGAGCCGGCGGATGTCGCGTCCGCAGCGAAGACGCTCGATGTGCCCGCGATCAAGGGCATCGGCGGCAGCCTGCTTTATTTCGTCGACCGCTACGGCGCCAAGGGTTCGGCCTATGATGCCGAGTTCGAATGGCTCGGTGCGGCCAACCCGCGCCCCGCGGGCTCGGGCCTTTATTACGTCGATCACCTCACCCATAACGTCCATCGCGGCCGCATGGATGTCTGGACCGGCTTCTATGCCAAGCTGTTCAACTTCCGCCAGATTCGCTTCTTCGACATCGAAGGCCGTGCGTCCGGCCTGTTCTCCCGCGCGCTGACCAGCCCGGACGGCAAGATCCGGATTCCGATCAACGAGGACGCCGGCGACTCCGGACAGATCGAGGAATATCTCAACGTCTATCGCGGCGAGGGCATCCAGCACATCGCCTGCGGCGCGCGCGACATCCACGCGACGGTCGAAAGGTTGCGCGCCGACGGGCTGCCGTTCATGCCGTCGCCGCCCGACACCTATTTCGAGCGGATCGATGCCCGGCTGCCCAAGCATGGCGAGGACGTCGCCCGGCTCAGGACCAACGGCATCCTGATCGACGGCGAGGGCGTGGTCGACGGCGGCCAAACCAAGGTGCTGCTGCAGATCTTCTCGGCCAACGCGATCGGGCCGATCTTCTTCGAGTTCATCCAGCGCAAGGGCGACGATGGTTTTGGCGAAGGCAACTTCAAGGCGCTGTTCGAATCGATCGAGGAGGACCAGATCCGCCGCGGCGTGCTGAAGGTCGATCACGCGGCCTAAGCACAGCATAGCGCGCCACGCCAGCACACAGCAAAAGGCGTCGTCCCGGCGAAAGCCGGGACCCATACCGCGGAATCTATCGAGTGTGCCGGGTAGTCGTCCCGCGGAAAAAGCCGCGCGCCACAACCGCGTGTCGTGGTTATGGGTCCCGGCTTTCGCCGGGACGACGACGGTTAGTCTATTTTCCCGCCTTCCACGCGCTGATCACGTCGCCAATATTCGCCAGCTCCGGCTCGCGGATCGTCGACGGCGTGCGCGAGAAACGCGGCGCGGGGGCGGGCTGGGTGACGCCGTGGCGTTCGACGAACACCTGGCGTGCCGCCATATGCGGATGCTTGGGGGCTTCCTCCATGGTCAGGATCGGCGCGAAGCAGATGTCGGTGCCTTCCATGATCGTGCACCAGTCGGCGCGCGACTTGCTCTTGAACACCCGGGTCAGCTTCTCCTTCAGCGCCGGCCAGGCCTTGCGGTCCATCTGCGCGTCGAAGTCGGCGTCGATCAGGTCGGCGTGCTTACGCAGCAGCGCGTAGAACTGCGGCTCGATCGAGCCGATCGAGATGAAGTTGCCGCAGGAGCATTCGTAGACGCCATAGAAATGCGCGCCGCCGTCCAGGAAATTCTGGTCGCGACCGCCGCTCCAGCGGCCCTGCGCGGCCATGTCGTAGAACATCGACATCAGCGAGGCCGCGCCGTCGCACATCGCGGTATCGACCACCTGGCCCTTGCCGGACTTCTGCGCTTCCAGCAGCGCTGCGAGCACGCCGACCACGAGGTAGAGCGCGCCGCCGCCGAAATCGCCGACCAGGTTGAGCGGCGGCACCGGCTTCTCCTTGGTGCCGATCGCGGCCAGCGCGCCCGTGATCGAGATGTAGTTGATGTCATGGCCGGCGGCATTCGCCAGCGGGCCTTCCTGGCCCCAGCCGGTCATGCGGCCATAGACCAGCTTTGGATTGCGCGCGAGCACGACATCCGGGCCGAGGCCGAGGCGCTCCATCACGCCGGGACGAAAGCCCTCGATCAGCGCGTCGGCGTGGCCGAGCAGGTCGAGCACTTCAGCAATCGCCGCCTTGTTCTTGAGGTCGAGCTCGATGACCTTGCGGCCGCGGGTTGCGACCGCCTTCAGATTCTTGCCGGCGCCGACCCGATCGAGCGTGATGACCTCGGCGCCCATGTCGGCGAGCAGCATGCAGGCGAACGGGCCGGGACCGATGCCGGCGAATTCGACGATGCGGAAGCC
This sequence comes from Bradyrhizobium sp. BR 1433, assembly GCF_051547665.1. Taxonomy (NCBI): domain Bacteria; kingdom Pseudomonadati; phylum Pseudomonadota; class Alphaproteobacteria; order Hyphomicrobiales; family Nitrobacteraceae; genus Bradyrhizobium; species Bradyrhizobium sp. BR 1433. The sequence continues at coordinate 4,676,453 of NZ_JBPUGG010000001.1, read as the reverse complement.
GGCGAGCGGGCCCGAGGTGCGGGCGGCGGTCTGGGAGGCAGGTTTATCGAGCACGTTGTTCTTCCGTTGGTTGCGGGGCGCTAGGCGGCTGAGATGTCACGGCTGGCTTGGTGCCGAACTTCATGCGTTCTCCCAGCCGTCCGTGGGACGGCATTTCTAATTAGCTGATTAGCTAAATTGTCTCGCCTAAAGCCGGATGTGGCAAGCACCTTTTGTCCTGTGCCGCCGGTAAAAACGCGAACGGCGCGCATCACTGCGCGCCGTTCTGGACTTGTGTTTAGGCGCTATCAGCCCGCGGCCGCGACCGCCCGCTGTCCCATCACCTTGATCAAGTTGGCGCGGTAATCCGCCGAGCCGTGGATGTCGGCGAGCAGGCCGCTCGCCGGGATCGTCACGCTGTCGAGCGCCGAGGCCGCCCAGTTTGCCTTCAGCGCCTGCTCGATCGGCGCGACCCGCATGACGCCGCTCTGCGACGCACCGGTCGCGGCGACGCGGACGTCGCCGGCTTTGGTCCTGGCGACGAACACGCCGGTCAGCGCGAAGCGCGAGGCCGGGTTCGGAAACTTCGCGTAGCCCGCCTTGGCCGGGATCGGGAACGACACGGCGGTGATGATCTCGCCATCCTCGAGCGCCGTCGTGAACAGGCCCTTGAAGAAATCATCCGCCGCGATCGACCGCTTGTTGGTTTTGACCGTCGCGCCGAGCGCCAGCACCGCCGCCGGATAGTCCGCCGCCGGGTCGTTGTTGGCGAGCGAGCCGCCGATCGTGCCGCGATAGCGCACGGCAGGATCGCCGATCATCGACGCCAGATTGGCGAGCGCCGGGATCGCCTTCTGCACCGCATCGTTTTGCGCCACATCGTAATGCGGCGTAGCAGCCTTGATGGTGACGGTGTCGCCCGACACCTCGATGCCGATCATCTCCTGCACCTTGGAGAGGTCGATCACGTCGGAAGGCGCGGCAAGACGCTGCTTCATCACCGGAAGCAGGGTCTGTCCGCCGGCGAGGAATTTTGATTCCGCGCCCTTGGCGAAGGTTGCGGCGGCGTCAGCGACCGAGGAAGCGCGGTGATAATTTGTCTCGTACATGGCTCTTCCTCCCTCAACCGTGAATGGCGTGCCAGACGCGATCGGGCGTCGCCGGCATTTCCAGCTTGTTGTTCCCGATGGCGTCCGTGATCGCATTGATCACGGCAGCCGAGGCGCCGATCGCGCCGGCTTCGCCACAGCCCTTGACGCCGAGCGGGTTGCCCGGACACAGCGTCGTGGTGTGGGAGAGCTGGAACGAGGGCAGGTCGTCCGCGCGCGGCATGGTGTAGTCCATGAAGGACGCGGTCATGAGCTGACCGGTGCCGTCATAGACCACACCTTCGAGCAGTGCCTGGCCGATGCCCTGCGCAAGACCGCCATGGACCTGGCCCTCGACGATCATCGGGTTGATCAGCCGGCCGAAATCGTCGGCTGCGACGAAGTTGACGAAGGAGGTCTTGCCGGTGCCCGGATCGACCTCGAGCTCGCAGATATAGGCGCCGGCCGGGAAGGTGAAGTTGGTCGGGTCGTAGAACGCCGTCTCCTTCAGGCCGGGCTCCATGCCATCGGGCAAATTATGTGCGGTGTAGGCGGCGAGCGCGACCATCGGCAGCGCGATCGACTTGTCGGTGCCGGTGACCTTGAACTCGCCGTTCTCGATCACGATGTCGCTCTCGGACGCCTCGAGCGCATGCGCCGCGATCTTCTTGGCCTTGGCCTCGACCTTCTCCATCGCCTTCACGATCGCCGTACCGCCGACCGCGAGCGAGCGCGAGCCGTAGGTACCCATGCCGAACTGCACCTTGTCGGTGTCGCCATGGACGATCGAGACCTGGCTGATCGGCACGCCGAGCCGCTCTGCGATGATCTGGCAGAACGTCGTTTCGTGGCCCTGGCCGTGGCTGTGCGAACCGGTGAGCACCTCGATGGTGCCGACCGGGTTGACGCGGATCTCAGCCGACTCCCACAGGCCGACGCCGGCACCGAGACTGCCGACGGCCTTCGATGGGGCGATGCCGCAGGCCTCGATGTAGCAGGAGATGCCGATGCCGCGCAGCTTGCCGTCGGCCTTCGCCTTGGCCTTGCGGGCCGGGAAGCCGGCATAATCGATCGCCTTCATCGCGGCATCGATCGAAGCGTGGAAGTCGCCGATATCATACGCCATGATCACAGGCGTCTGATACGGGAACTGGGTGATGAAGTTCTTCTTGCGCAGCTCGGTCGGATCGACCTTCAACTGCCGCGCCGCCGTCTCCATCATTCGCTCGATCAGATAGCTCGCCTCGGGGCGGCCGGCGCCGCGATAGGCGTCGACCGGTGTGGTGTTGGTGTAGACGCCGATCACCTCGGCGTAGATCGACGGAATCACGTACTGGCCCGACAGCAGCGTCGCGTAGAGATAGGTCGGGACCGCCGAGGAGAACAGCGACATATAGGCGCCGAAATTGGCGTGGGTCTTCACCCGGAGGCCAAGGATCTTGTTGTCCTTGTCGAACGCCATCTCCGCCTTCGAGACATGGTCGCGGCCATGCGCGTCGGTGAGGAAGGCTTCCGAGCGGTCACCGGTCCACTTCACCGGACGGTTGACCTTCTTCGAGGCCCACAGCGCCACCATCTCTTCCGGATAGATGTAGATCTTGGAGCCGAAGCCGCCGCCGACGTCAGGCGCGATGACGCGCAGCTTGTGCTCGGGTGCGATGTTGTAGAACGCCGACAGCACGAGGCGGGCGACGTGCGGGTTCTGCGACGTGGTGTAGAGCGTGTAGTGCTCTTCGGCCTCGTCGTAATGCGCGATCGCCGCGCGCGGCTCCATCGCATTCGGCACCAGGCGGTTATTGGTGAGGTCGAGCGTCACCACATTGGCCGCCTTGCTGAAGGCATCCTTGACTGCGGCTTCGTCGCCGAGATGCCAGTCATACACGATGTTGCCGGGAGCTTCGGGATGAAGCTGGGCGGCGCCCGGCTTGATCGCGGCCTTGATGTCAGGCACCGCGGGAAGTTCTTCGTAGTTGACGACGACCGCTTCGGCGGCGTCCCTGGCCTGGTTCTTGGTCTCGGCGATCACGACCGCGACCGCCTGTCCGACAAAGCGCACGGTCTCCGGCGCCATCGCCGGCCACGCGCCCATTTTCATCGGCGAGCCGTCCTTCGAGGTGATGGCCCAGCCGCAGATCAAATTGCCGACCTTGTCGTCGACGATCTGCTGTCCGGTCAGCACTGCGATCACGCCGGGCATCTTCATGGCCTCGGCTGAATCGATGCCCTTGACCTTGGCATGCGCATGCGGGCTGCGGATGAAGTGAGCGTAGCTCATGCCGACCATTTTGACGTCGTCGACGTAACGTCCCTGTCCGGTGATGAACCGGCGATCTTCCTTGCGCACGACACGTGCGCCAATTCCTTCAACACCCATTGTCTAGTCCTCCCGACCGGAGATTTCGATTTGCCGCCGTTTCCATCGAGACCGGCGGTGGTGAGCTTGATCGTACGCGGTGCGTGGCGCGCTATTCGGCGGCCTGCGCAACCTTCATGCGGCCGGCAGCGTCGAGCACTGCCTTGACGATGTTGTGGTAGCCGGTGCAGCGGCAGATGTTGCCTTCGAGCTCGTGGCGAACCGTTTCCTCGTCGAGCTTGCCGCCATGCCGGTGCACGATGTCGACCGCGGACATGATCATACCGGGGGTGCAATAGCCGCACTGCAGGCCATGATTGTCGCGGAACGCCGCCTGCATCGGGTGCAGCTCGTCGCCCTTGGCGAGGCCTTCGATCGTGGTGACGTTGCAGCCCGCGGCCTGGCCGGCCAGCATGGTGCAGGACTTGACCGCCCGTCCATCGACATGGACGACGCAGGCGCCGCATTGGCTGGTATCGCAGCCGACATGGGTGCCAGTGAGGTTCAGGTTTTCGCGCAAGAGGTGCACGAGGAGGGTTCGGTCCTCAACGTCGACCGAGACCGCCTTGCCGTTTACCGTCAGTTTGACTGTAGACACGCGTTTCTCCCACTAGCTTCGTTATGGGCCCAGTAGACCACGCTTCATGTGGGTCGTAACCGCGATCAAAGTCGTAGTCGCGACCCTGTCATGAAGGCGCCGGGCAGTGCCTGCGATCCTAGCAGGCGGCCGTTCAATGGGCAATTTGCAAGCAGCCGGCGGCGTGCTCCGGCGCGACGAAATTGCCCGGCAGCGCAAGCGGTTTTCGGCAAACTGACGGTGCTCGCCGCACGCCAAAATCGTCGCCGCGATCGCTACTACCTTCCGCCTATAACGACGCATAAGCGTTGCTGTCATTTTCATCGCCGACGCAGCGGCACAAGATCGCTGGTTCATGAAATTCGGTAGCGATCCGCGCGCGCGATGCATCCATCGCGGCAACAAAACCATATTGGAGGAAGCCAATGAAGCTGAGGAGCGGGATTTTCTTTGCCGGCGTGTCGCTGGTCGCCATGGTGCTGGCAGGCATTGGTGCGTCGAAAGCGAATGATTCCGTCGTGAAAGCGGCATCCGATCCGAACGGATGGGCGATCGCCGGCCACGACTACGGCAATACGCGTTTCAGCCCGTTGAAGCAGATCAATTCCGAGAATGCCGCCAAGCTGCAGCTGGTCTATTCGCTGTCGCTGGCTTCGCTCCGATCCAACGAGTTGTCGCCGGTCGTGATCGGCAAGAACCTGTATGTGTCGACCTCGTGGGGCCCGAAATACGTCTATGCGATCGATGCCGCGACCGGCGCGCGCAAATGGACCTGGCAGCCCGACATTCCGGATGACGTGCTCCAATATGCCTGCTGCGACGTCAACAATCGCGGCGTGTCCTATGCCGACGGCAAGATCTTCGTCGGCCGGCTCGACGGCAAGCTGACCGCGCTCGACGCCGAGACCGGCAAGGAGCTCTGGACCTCGACGGTCGTCGACTACAAGCAGGGCTCGGTCATCACCTCGCCGCCGCTCGTCGTCCGCGACAAGGTCATCACCGGTTTCGGCGGCGGCGAATATGGCGTCCGCGGCGCGTTGCAGGCCTTTTCGCTCAAGGATGGCAAGCTGCTCTGGCAGACCTACACGGTGCCGGCGCCGGGCGAGCCCGGCAGCGAGACCTGGAAGGGCGACACCGGGCTGCATGGCGGCGGCGCCGCCTGGCTGGTCGGCTCCTATGACGCCAAGTCCGACACGGTCTACTGGGGTACCAGCAATCCGGGGCCGTGGAATACCGCAGTGCGCTCCACCGGCGACGGCAATTTCGGCAAGCTGACCAACCTCTACACGGCCTCGACGCTGGCGATCGATCCCAACACCGGCAAGATCAAGTGGCACATCCAGGGCACGCCGGCCGACGCCTGGGACTATGACGGCGTCAACGAGCTGCTGCTCGCCGACCTCAAGATCAAGGGCACCGAGACGCCCGTGCTGATGAAGGCGGACCGCAACGGCTTCTTCTTCGTGGCCAACCGCGAGACCGGCAAGATGATCTCCGCCGAGAAATACGTCTTCGCCAACTGGGCCAAGAAGTGGGACATCAACACGATGCGGGCGGAAGAGGATCCGGACAAGCGTCCGGGCCCGGGCCATCCCGCCAAGGACATCTGCCCGAACCTGATCGGCGGCAAGAACTGGCAGCCGATGTCGTTCAACCCGCAGACCGGCCTCGTCTACATCCCGAGCAACAATGTCTGCATGGACTGGTCGGTCTCTGACGTGAACTACAAGCGCGGCGTGTTCTATCTCGGCGCCGAATTCCCGACCAAGCCGGGCCCCGGCGGCTTCCTCGGCGAACTCGTGGCCTGGGATCCGATCGCCAACAAGAAGGTGTGGAGCATCAAGGAAGACCTGCCCTTCAACGGCGGCACGCTGACGACCGGCGGCAATTTGGTGTTCTCCGGCAATCTGCATGGCGACTTCCGCGCCATCGATGCCAAGAACGGCAAGGTGCTGTGGAGCAAGAACCTCGGCAGCGGCATCGGCGCAGGTCCCGTGACCTATTCGGTCGACGGCAAGCAGTATGTCGCGATCGTGGTCGGACGCACCGCGGCGCTGCCGGCCTTCCTCGGTGACATCGGCAAGAAGATGGTCGCCGCGGCGCCCGAAGGCGGCTCGCTGTTCGTGTTCGCCCTGCAGTAACGATCGTCAAGGAGGCAGCATTGTCCGTGTCTTGCATCGCCCGAAACGAACTGCGCACCCCCTCGCGCAACACGCGGTTGGAACATGCAATCCGGACCGTGCTGCTCTCCGCCCTGCTTATGGTGCCGGCCCTGGCGGCCGGTGCCGACGAGACAAAACCGCCGCTGCGGCTCTGCGCCGACCCGACCAACCTGCCGTTCTCGAGCGACGACCCGGGCAAGCCCGGTCTCTATCTCGAAATCGGCCAGGCGGTGGCGCAGAAGCTCGGCCGCACGGTGAGCACCAATTGGTACAAGTCCTATTTCGGCAAGCGCACGGTGCGGGAGACGCTGCTCAGCAAGCAGTGCGACGCCATGGTCGGCCTGCCTTTGATCGACGATTTCATGGGCCCGGCGGTGATCTTCTCGAAACCGATCGCCCATGAAGGCTACGCGCTGGTCGGCAGCAAGGATCGCAAGCTTGCCGGCGTCGACGACCTCAGGGGATTGCGGGTTGCGGTGCAGTATCAATCGACGCCGCAGAACCTGCTCGCGCTGCGCGACGACGTCCAGAAGGTGACCGTGCTCAGCCCGGAGGAGGGCATGGCGGCGCTCGAACAGGGCAAGGTCGACATCGCCTTCATCTGGGCGCCGGTGGCGGGTTGGCTCAACAAGACCAGCTACGGCGACAAATATCAGATCGTGTCGACCGAGGGCGACGGCCTGCTCTGGGCGACCGCGATCGGTTTCGCCAAGGCGTCCGGCGCGCTGCGCGATGAAGTCGACGGCGTGCTGCCGTCGCTGCAGCCGGAGATTTCCGCTCTGTTTGCCAAATATGGCGTGCCGAACGGCGCCCCGGTGAAGTTCGGACAGGCCGACCGGGCGACGACGTCGTCCGTCGGCGCCAGCGAGCCCGTCACGGTCGGGCAGGCGGCCGCGGCCGAGAAACCGGTTCAGACCGCCGCGACCGCCGGCGATGCCAAAGGGGATGCCACCGCCGGGCGCGAGGTCTTTAACGGAACCTGCGCGCATTGCCACGGCCCGGACGCGGTGCAGGCCGAGCGAAAGATCGATCTCAGGCTGCTCAAGAAGCGCTATGCTGACGATATGGAATCGACTTTCTGGAAGACGGTCCATGACGGGCGGCCAGCCAAGGGCATGCCGGCCTGGAAGGACGTCTTCAACGACGACGAGCTCAGAAACGTATATGTCTATCTGCAGAGCGTGCAGGATACCGGCGGATCGAACTAGAAGCTGGGATTCGCATAGGAGCGTTTTCGAGCGAAGTGGATACCGGTTCGCGTGAAGAAAACGCGTCAGAACATGAATCGAGAGCCCCGTTCCGATCCAATCGGAACGGAGGCTTGAGCAGTGCGAGGGTCCTCATGATGGGGTTCCTGATCATCGACGATCACCCCCTGTTCGGGGAGGCGCTTGGCAACGCCATTCGCATCTCGCATCCCGATGCCCGGATCTATGAGGCCACCTCGATCAAGGGGGCGCTTGGCATTCTCGCCAGCGAGCCGAATATCGACCTGGCGCTGCTCGATCTGCTGCTGCCCGACGTGGTCGGCTTCTCCGGCTTTCAGAAGATCAGGGATCGCTATCCGCGGCTGCCGATCGCCATCGTTTCGAGCGAAGAGGACAAGCATACCATCCGCGAGGCGCTCGAGATGGGCGCGGTCGGCTATCTGCCGAAGTCGACCTCGCTCGGCGAGCTCTCGCAGGCGATCGCGCGTGTGCTGAGCGGGTCGGTCTCGGCGCCGCGGGATTTCGTCGCGGTCGGTGCGCTGGAACAGTCCGAGACGGCGCGGACGCTGCGCGAGCGCATTCAGAAGTTGACGCCGCAGCAGATCCGCGTGCTCCATCTGATCATCCGCGGCCTGCAGAACCGCGAGATCGCCGCCGAGCTCAAGCTCGCGGAATCCACCGTGAAGGCGCATGTCACCGAGATCCTGCGCAAGCTGAAGCTGTTCAGCCGCAACAAGGCGATCATCGAGCTCGGCAAGATTCCGCTTCCGGTCCCGGAGGCCTGCTCGGGCGCAAAGGCGGAGAAGGCGCCCTAGTGTGCTGAATGCGAAGTTCGTGCGATTTCGCGGCAGCCACTTTCACGAACTTCGCATTCATAAAGCACACTAGAATCATAAGTTTGCTAGTGTCCTTATCGAATCCGAAGTTCGCTCCGAAGGTGCGGCAAATGATGCGAACTTCGGATTCGGGACACTAGCCGTGCTGCACTGCGAGGCGGGCGCATTGGAAATCCTGCCTATAGGCTGCCATCCGGCTTTGAGATAACGTCGTGCGCACAATGGCTGTCATGAGCATCCGAGGGAGGACGGCGCAGCATTGACCACGACCGTGCCCCTGGCGGACGAGCCGCTGCCCGGCAAGGCGGGTGCGCCTCGATTGCTGATCGTCGAGGACCACCCGCTGTTCCGTGCCGCCCTGATCGGCGTGATCGGGGCCGAATTTCCCGACGCCGAGGTGCTGCAGGCGACGTCGATCGACGGTGCGCTGGATGTGATCGCGGCGCGCGACGGCCTCGATCTGATCCTGCTCGATCTGTCGATGCCCGGCACCACGGGCCTGCTCGGCGCCTACCGGGTGCGTGCCGCCGCGCCGCGCAGCGCACTCGTGATCGTGTCGGCGCATGACGATCCCCGGATCGTCGGCGGCGCGATCTCGCTCGGCATTTCCGGCTACATCCCGAAGTCGACGCCGAAGCTCGAGCTGGCGCGGCTGTTGCGTGGCATCCTCGAAGGCGCGGTGTGCCTGCCGCCGCGCTTCCGCGATACCGCCGCCGCGCGGAAGGCCCAGGCCGAGACGCGCGAGCTGGTTCAGCAGCTCGGCCAGTTCACCGCGCAGCAGCTTCGCGTGCTCGACATGATCTGCCGCGGCCTGCAGAACAAGCACATCGCCTATGAGCTCGATATCTCGGTCACCACCGTGAAGGTGCATGTCTCGGAGATCCTGCGCAAGCTCGGCGTGCGCAGCCGCACCGAGGCCATCATCGCGCTGTCGAAGCTGGACTTCGGCAAGCACGACCACGCGCCGGTGACGGCCACGCCGTCGTCGCATGGCGCGGAATCATAACCGCGCACCCGACTGCTCCGCCGCCAGCAGGAACGACAGCAGTGAGCGCATCTCGGCGGGCTTGATCGGCTTCTTCAACAGCTCATGGCCGAAGGCCGATACGTCGGAGGCAGCCTTGGCCGAGTAGTCGGCGGTCACGATGATCGCCGGTACCTTGGCGTTGATCGCGCCGCGGATGACATCGACGGCCTGAATTCCGGTCTCGCCATTGTCGAGATGCAGATCGGCGATGATGGCGTCGGGAATGCCGTCGAGCGCGTGGATGCGCTCGAGCGCCTCGGTCTTGGAGATCGTCACCGCGACGTCGCAGCCCCATTTCTCCAGCAAATGGGCGAGCCCCTCGGCGCTCGAGAGGTCGTTCTCGATCAGCAGGATCTTGGCGCCCTCCATGCCGCCATAGCGATAGTCGACGCTGGCCTGCTCGCGCACCGGGATCGCAACCGGATCCTGGGTGCGGGGCACGGTGACCGAGAACACCGAGCCTTTGCCGGCGCGCGAGCTCAGCCTGATGTCATGGCCGAGCAGGTCGGCAAACCGGCGCACGATCGAAAGACCTAGCCCGATGCCGGCCTTGTCGCCGGCGCTGGTCTCGCCACGCTGAAACTCGACGAAGATGGCTTCGCGCTGCGCTTCCGGAATGCCCGGCCCGGTGTCGTGCACCTCGATGCAGATGTCATCGCCCCTGGTCCGGCATCCCATCAGCACGCTGCCGCGCTGGGTGTAACGCAGCGCATTGGCGACAAGGTTTTGCAGGATCCGACGCAGCATCAGCGGATCGGAGCGAACCACCGCAGACGACGGCATGATCCGGAAGCCGAGATTGCGCTTGGCGGCGGTCGCGACAAATTCCTGCTCCAGCGGCTCGAACAGCGAAGCGATCGCGACCGGTCCGAATTCGGGCCTGAGCACGCCCGCATCGAGCTTGGAGATGTCGAGCAGCGTCCGCAGCATGTCCTCGAGCGTCGCCAGCGAACGGTCGATCTGATCGGTCAGCGCGACGCTCTTCGACTCGCTTGCCATCTCGGTCAGCGCGGACAGCGTCAGCCGCGCCGCATTCAGCGGCTGCAACAGATCGTGCGTCACCGACACCAGCACGGATGATTTCAAAGAGCTCGCCGCCTCGGCTTGCTGCTTGGCCTGCAGCAGGCGACCATTGGTTTTCTCCAGTGATTGCAGCGCCTGCTTGAGCTGCTGGGTGCGGTCGCGCACCTGCTGATCCAGCGCAATGGCTGTTTCAAACAGAGAAAAGGCGTTGAGCTGCTGATCGGTCGATCGCTCGACGCGCGACATCAGCGCCGCGTTGATCTTGCGCAGCTTCTCGGCCTCGCGTTCGAGCGCCGCAATTCGCGTGGTCTTGGTATCCGTCATTGCGGCGCGAGTGCCCGCTTGCCGATGGCGATGCCGGTCAGCGTCTGGTTGACATGCATGGAGCGATACTGCTCGCCATAGGTTTGAAAGCCAATCACTTTGTTGCGGCGATAGAGCTCCGACATCTCCCGCGACAGCTGGCGCTGCTCGACGTCGAGCCGGCGCAGCACGCATTCGAAGCCGATGAACATCGAGACCTCGCCGAGATCCTCGGTCAGCTCCTTGAGCAGGCGGCTCGTCACATCGATCGGGTCACGCTCGCGCGCCACCGTCAGCACCATGCCCTCGTCGATGGCGCAGAAGAATTGCAGCGATCCGTCCGGGTTGGTGCGCTGGATCGACCGCGCGTAATAGGCGCCGCCGACACGAACCAGCACAGGATGCGCGGCGAATGAGAACAATTCGAGCTTGCTGTCGCTGAGGCCGACGGCACGGGAATATTCCAGCGCGGCCGGCTCGGCATTCAACTCCTTGACGATGCGGTGCTCGATGTCGGCCTCGGTCACCACCATCTTGGTCGAGGTCGGTTCGAAGTGATCGCACTTGAACAGGCGGAACGGCAGCCGGGTCCGGATCAGGATCAGGACGGCGGCATCGGTAAAGGCCTCGCCGCCATGGAAGACCCACGATTTCTCGAAGCGCAGGCCGTCGCCGGCGGAGCCGCCGACCACCGGGATGTCGCCGAGCGACGCATAGATCGCCGACATGATGGTCTCCTCACGCTGGCACATGCCGTCGATGAAGAGCAGCCCGAAGGAATCATGGGTGTGATCGCAGTGCTCGGTGCGTTGCGCGAATTCGTTCTGCAATTCGGTGCAGATTGAGCGGCCGTGATCGACCCGAAATGTCGAAAGGTCGAACAGCGGCCGGGCCGCGATGACGAAATCGGCCGCATTGAAGCCCATCGCGACGACGCTGTCCTCGTCCCAACCGCCGGGCGACAATTCGCCTGCCGTGGTACAGCCGAAGATCGGAACGTCCGGCATCCGGCTGGACAGTTCGGCAATGAATGTCTGCGGCTCATAGACCGGCGACACGAACACCACGAGCATCGCGAGATCAGCTGCCGCCAATTGGCGCGCGATCTCGTCGGCTGCTTCCCGCGGCCCGTCGGTCTTTGCCTGCACCACGACAATGCTGTCGGCGGCGCTACCGTTCTGCTTCGCCAAAGGCGCTCTCCCTGACCAGAATTTTTTGCTTTTCTTGGCGCGGCCGATTGAACCCGCGCGGGTCGTGAGGGCATCCGGGCCAGGCCGCGATGGCTCGCGTTCCGGCTCGCCCGTGTCTTTCAGGTCGTGAGGGGAAATGCCATTGGCCGGACTATTGCGCCGGCAGCTACGCTCGCCGCAAGCGCCAGTGGCGCCGGTCGACGCGATGACATGGGACACCTCCCGATGTGTTCTCCTGGCCCGGGCAGGGACAGGTTTGATCGGTTCTAAACTATCGGGCCGGACCCGCGCGTCAATCACCTTACCCACCCGCCTAGCCCGACCAAGGTAGTATCGCGCCGGGCCGGCCGGCCGCTGCCCATTTACCGGGCCTTATCGATTCTGCCTGAGTTTTGCGCTCCGGGGTCTGGGGCGGGTTGCTGCCGGACCCCGCGTGGTTTTCAGAATGAAGACGGGGGTTGGAATGCCGGGGCTGAAGCGATCGTTGTCGATCAGGATCCCAACCCTCAGATTTCGCGCCAAGATCATGCTCGGCTTTGCCGTCACGCTGGCGCTTTCGGCAGCCACCATGGGCTTTGCCTATATGGGCTTCGAGCGGGTCTCCGCCGGCGTCGGCTCCTACCGCCAGAGCGTCGCGGAAGCCGATCTGGCCCGCAACATCGATCGCGAATTGATCTCCTACCGTTCGCTGGCGCGCTACTTCGTCGCGACCGGCAAGGAGGACGACGCCAAGGCCGCGCTCGCCGCCGAGGGCAGCCTGAAGGATGCCATCATGGCGTCGATGAAGGGCACCACCAATCCGGCCCGGCTCGAGCAGATCACCAAGCTGGAGCGCGAATTCCGCGCCTTCACCAAGATCTTCGCCGAGATCGTCCGCATCAAGGACGACAGCGCACAGACCGCGCAGAACAAGCTGACCCGCAGCGCAACCTCGATGCGCTACAAGCTCGACGATCTGCCGAGCAATGCCGATGATTCCGAGCTGCAGTCGATCCAGTTCGGCGCCAAGAAGGTGGCCGACCAGCTCCAGTCGATCACCGGGGCCGTCAATACCTTCGTCGTCAACGGCGACAAGACGGTCGCCTCGAGCGCGCTCGCCCGGCTGAAATTCGCCGACAATCTGGTGAAAGCGATCACCTCGAATAACGAGCGGATCACCCAGAGCGTGAAGGACATCACCGCGCTGCTCGAAGAGTACCGCGAGGCCCTCGCCAAGCTGATCGCGAATGCGAAGTCGATCGACGAGCTGACCGTCGAGATGACGGAGTCCGCGGCCGCCATCAGCCAGGGCGCGGCGGCGATGAAGTCCGATCTGCTCGCCGACCAGAAGCGGCTTGAAAACGAATTGCACACCATGATCGGCGAGACCGAGCGGCTGATCCTGATGCTGGCCGCCGGCAGCTTCGTGCTCGGGCTGGTCTGGGCGTTCCTGCTGGGCAAGGGTATTTCGCGACCGATCGCGGCGATGTGTGCGGCAATGCGCGAGCTCGCGGCAGGCAATTTCGGCGTCGTGCTGCCGGGTCTCGGCCGCCGCGACGAACTCGGCGAGATGGCCGGCGCCTTGGAGGAGTTCAAGGTCCAGGCGATCGCCAAGGCCGAACGCGATGCCGCGACCCAGGAAGCGCAGAACAAGGCAAGTGCGACCGCGCGGCGCAACGAGCTGATTCGTTTTGCCGACGAATTCGAATTTGCCGTCGGCTCGATCGTCTCCAACGTGTCGGCCTCCGCCGTGCAGCTCGAATCCGCGGCCGGTACGCTGACCCGGACGGCGGAGACCACGCAGAATTTGTCGAGCCAGGTCGCCGGCGCCTCCGAGGAAGCCTCCAGCAACATGCAATCGGTCGCCTCCGCGACCGAGGAACTGTCGGCGTCTGTCGACGAGATCGGCCGTCGCGCCAAGGAGTTGAGCCAGATCGCCGATTCAGCCGTGCGTCAGGCCGAGCAGACCGACGCGCGGATCGGCAAGCTCTCGCGCGCTGCGCAGGAGATCGGCGACGTCGTCAAGCTGATCACGGCGATCGCCGAGCAGACCAATCTGCTGGCGCTGAACGCCACCATCGAGGCGGCGCGCGCCGGCGACGCCGGGCGCGGCTTCGCGGTGGTCGCCGCTGAGGTGAAGTCGCTGGCGAGCCAGACCGCCAGGGCCACCGACGAGATCTCCACTCATATCTCGGGCATGCAGGCGGCGACGCAGGAATTCGGTCGCCGCGATCAAGGAGATCGGCGGCACCATCGGCCAGATCTCCGGGATCGCGACCAACATCGCAAGCTCGGTCGAGCAGCAGAGCGCGGCAACGCAGGAGATCGCGCGCAGCGTGCAGAACGTCGCGCAGGGCACACAGGAAGCGGCGTCCAGCGTCACCCAGGTGAATCGCGGCGCCACCGAGACCGGAGCTGCCTCCGAAGAGGTGCTGAACTCGGCTCGCTCGCTGTCGGTCGAGAGTTCGCGGCTGCGCGAAGAGCTCGACCGCTTCATGGCGAATATCCGCGCGGCGTAAGGCGCGCGCGGGTCTACCAATTGCTGATCTATTATCGTCGTCCCGGCGCAAGCCGGGGACCCGATAACCACCACCGTTCGTTGGCGTACGGACACTGGCCGCTTGCCCTTTCCGATGGCCACGGCGTATGGGTCCCGGCCTCCGCCGGGACGACGCCGTTGGTTGGCGAGATGATGCGGCTAATCCCGTCCGAACTGGTGCTTCAACTCGACCTTGGCGCGCTCCAGGCGCGACCGCTCGGTCTTCGGCAGCGTCTTGCCGGCGCGGTTGATATAGAAGGTCAGCATCGAGAGCGCGGAACGATAGGCGCCGCTCTTGCGGCGCGCGCTGTGCTGGGCGGATTGCTTCAGCGATGATGCGATCTTCTTCGCGCTGGTCTGCTTGAACACACCGTGCTTGAGGTCGAGCGCGTCGCTCTCCTTGGTCACCCGCTGCGACCAGCGCTTCGCCGTCCTCTTGCTTGCGCCACGCCTGCGACGCGTCGTGCTCGTGGACCGTGCCGGTGATGTCCTTACCGTCTTGCGCGTTGCTTTCTTGTGTGCGGCCATCGATGCCTCCGTGTCTTTTGAGCCGAGAACAGTTCGCTGCGATCGCGGTTCCTATGCCGCATTGCGGGAACCCTTGCCGGCCTGCGGCGTTGACGTCGCGTGGCGGGCACTACGTTTGCCGCAATTCCGGGTGAGTGAGCCTTGGAACAGATCGTTCCGGGGTTTTTCTCATTGGTCGATTCTGATGACAGTGCAGCCGACACAATTGAGTTCCGCGACGACGCAAGAGGCCGTGGCTCCGGTCACGCCGAACGATGACCGCATCATCGAGACCTCGATTCCGGTCCGGCTCGACAATCTCAGCTGGAGCCGCTTTCACACCCGCGTCGTGCTGGCGCTCGGCATAACCTGGATCCTCGACGGGCTGGAAGTGACGCTCGCGGGTGCATTGTCGGGCGCGCTGAAGGACAGCCCGACGATGAGCTTCTCCAACGCCGATGTCGGTCTTGCCAGCAGCGCGTATCTCGCCGGCGCCGTGCTCGGCGCGCTGGGTTTCGGCTGGCTCACCGACCGGATCGGACGCAAGAAGCTGTTCTTCATCACGCTCGCGCTTTATCTGTCGGCGACCGCCGCGACCGCGCTGTCGTGGAATGTCGCGAGCTACGCGCTGTTTCGCTTTCTCACCGGTGCCGGCATCGGCGGTGAGTACACCGCGATCAACTCGACCATCCAGGAACTGGTGCCGGCCCGCTATCGCGGCTGGACCGATCTCGTCATCAACGGCAGCTTCTGGATCGGGGCGGCGATCGGTGCGCTGAGCGCCATCATCCTGCTCGATCCCGCGTTCCTTGCGCCGGACCACGGCTGGCGGATCGCCTATTTCACCGGCGCGGTGCTCGGCCTCGTCGTGCTGTTGATGCGGATGTGGATTCCGGAAAGCCCGCGCTGGCTGATGATCCACGGCTACCCCGACCGGGCCCACAAGATCGTCGCCGATATCGAGACCTCCGTGCTCGGCCACGAACAATCGAGCGCAGACTTCGAGAAGATCAGGCTGCGGATGCGCGATCACACGCCGCTGCGTGAGGTCGCGGTGACGCTGTTCTCCACCTACCGGCAGCGCTCGCTGGTCGGGCTCACGCTGATGGCCGCGCAGGCGTTCTTCTACAATGCGATCTTCTTCACCTTCGCGCTGATCCTGACCGACTTCTTCGGTGTCGCCGCCAGCAATGTCGGCTGGTACATCCTCCCCTTCGCCGCCGGAAACTTCCTCGGGCCGCTGCTGCTCGGCCGCCTGTTCGATACGCTCGGCCGCCGCACCATGATCGCGCTGACCTATGGCATCTCGGGCGTGCTGCTGGCGCTGTCCGGCTATCTGTTCTCGATCGGCGTGCTCAGCGCGCAGACCCAGACCATCGCCTGGATGGTGATCTTCTTCTTTGCCTCGCCGGCCGCGAGCGCCGCCTATCTTACCGTCAGCGAGACGTTTCCGCTGGAGGTCCGCGCGCTCGCGATCGCCGCCTTCTATGCGATCGGCACCGGCATTGGCGGCGTGATTGGACCGGCGCTGTTCGGCGTGCTGATCGACACCGGATCGCGCAACAGCGTCTTCGCCGGCTACCTGCTGGGGTCGGCGCTCATGATGGTCGCCGCAGCGGTCGCATGGCGCTATGCCGTCGCGGCCGAGCGGAAATCGCTCGAATCTGTCGCGCGACCACTGGCATGTGTGGAGTAGACTATGACGAAACATGACGTGGCCGAGATGCCCATGGATGATGACATCGCCCCTGACGCCAGGACGGACAGCGTGCCGACGCCGGCGTCGCTGATTCCGCCGCTCCGCCAGGCCGCGGTGCTGCTCGACATCGACGGCACCCTGCTCGATTTCGCGCCGACGCCGCGCGAGGTCTGGGTGCCGCCCGAACTGTCGACCACGCTGAAGCAGCTGCATGAGCGCACCCACGGCGCGCTGGCGCTGGTCAGCGGCCGCTCCCTCAATGACATCGACCTGATCTTCGCGCCGGAAGTGTTTCCTGCGATCGGCGGCCATGGCGCCGAGATGCGGCTGCAGCCGGACAGCGAGGCGGTCGCCGCACACGCGCCGCCGCTCGACAAGGAATTGAAGCGCCGTCTTGCCGCGATCGCAAAGCTCAGCCCCGGCATTCTGCTCGAGGACAAGGGCTATTCGCTGGCGCTGCACTATCGGCTGGCGCCGCAGGCGGAGAAGGCGATCTACGAAGCGGTGTCGCTGATCCGCGCCGAGCTGCCGAATGCGCCGATCGAGGTGCTGCCGGGCAAGAGCGTCTGCGAGATCAAGCATTCCGGCTTCACCAAGGCGACCGGCGTGCTCGAGCTGATGACGCATGAGCCGTTCAAGGGGCGGCGCCCGTTCTTCATCGGCGACGACGTCACCGACGAGACCGTGTTCGCGATCATGCCCGATTTCGACGGTCTAGCGTTCTCCGTCGGCCGTCGCGCAACCGGCGTCGCCGGACATTTCGACGGACCGAGCGATGTGCGCGAATTCCTCGCGCATCTGCTCGACGTTGATAGGGACGTCAGCCTGTCCTAACCGAAACGCATTCATCGCAGCCGAATCGAATACGGTGCTTTTGCGTCGTGGCGTCAACCTCGCGCGTAATTTTCTTTTCGCGAGTTCCCGCGAGTTCCGTGCGTGTTCGCCAGAATTTGGTTTCAATTGGGAGATTCCTTGATCAGGAACCATCTTGATGAATGGTTGTTAATACGCGAGTTGACCAACAGGAGGGGACCTGGTGAACCTCGTCGTCGTATCGAACCGCGTCTCGCGCGGAAAACCCAATGAACCCATGACGGGGGGGCTGGCTGCGGCATTGTTGCCGGTGGTGGAAAAGACAGGGCAATATGGGTTGGTTCCAGCGGACGCGTCCGCGACGGGAACCTGAAGGAACCTTTCGCAGAGGTCGAAGCGCTCGGGGCGGGCGCGCTGGCGATGCTCGATCTGCCGGCCGCGCACTATGGCGGCTATTACGAAGGCTTTGCCAATTCGGCGCTGTGGCCCGCGATGCATTCGCGCGCCGATCTGATTCGTGCGTCTCGCGAGGACTACGCGAGCTATCGCGAAGTGAACGCGTTCATGGCGCGCGCGTTGCTGCGCTTCCGCAAGCCGGATTCCGTGTTCTGGGTCCAGGACTATCATTTCCTCGCGCTCGGCGCCGAGCTGCGCGACCTCGGCGTCACGCAGCCGATCGGCTTCTTCCTGCACACGCCATGGCCGGCGCGCGCGGTAATCGCGGGCGTGCCCAATCATCGCGAGCTGATCGAGGCGATGCTGTCCTATGACCTGATCGGCTTCCAGACCGATGAGGACTGCGAGAACTTCCTGAGCTATGTGCAGCACGATCTCGACTTCGAGGTGCGCGACGGCGTGATCAATTCGTCGTTCGGCCGCACCCGCGCCGCGGTGTTTCCGATCGGCATCGATCCCGGCAGGTTCGCGCAGCAGGCGACCAAGGCGATGACGCATCCCGACGTGACGCGGCTGCGGCGCAGCCTCAACGGCGAGAAGCTCGCGATCGGCGTCGACCGGCTCGACTACTCCAAGGGCCTCGTCAACCGCATCAAGGCGTTCGACAAGATGTGGACGCTGCATCCGAACCTGAAACGTTCGGTGTCGCTGCTGCAGATCGCAACGCCCTCGCGCGGCGCGATCGAAGCCTACGGCAATCTGCAGAGCGAGGTGGCGAAGCTCGTCACCGACGTCAACGGCGTGCATGGCGAGGTCGACTGGACGCCGATCCGCTACCTCAACAAGGGCTTTGGCCAGGGCGTGCTCGCAGGCCTTTACCGCACCGCGCAGGTCGGCGTCGTGACGCCGCTGCAGGACGGCATGAACCTGGTCGCCAAGGAATATGTCGCCGCGCAAAACCCGGCGGACCCCGGCGTGCTGGTGCTGTCGAAATTCGCCGGTGCGGCGAACGAGCTCGACGCCGCGCTGCTGGTCAATCCGCACGATATCGACGGCATGGCGCGCACCCTGGCGACGGCCCTCGCGATGCCGCTGACCGAGCGGCGGATGCGCTGGGAAGCCATGATGGAGAAGCTCAACAGCGGCACCATCCAGCAATGGTTCGCCGATTTCATCGAGGCGCTGCAGGATACGCACAATGCGGGAAACGCGGCGCTGCCGGAGCCACCAACCCTGTGGCCGCGCCGCACGGCGGATTTTGCCGCGCGCTATCACTGAGCGAGCATGACGATGCAGGATGGGTGCGTTGGTTCGCCCATCCGCGGTTCTGTCGTCCCTGCCTAGTGCGCAATTGCGCACGGGAGCAGGGACCCATACGCCGCGGTGGATGTTGTGAACGGGCTCGTCGTAGCAGCATCGCGCAATAATCGGCACTTGTGGTTATGGGTCCCTCTTTCGCTGGGACAACACTGAGTGTGTTGCGCGGTCAGTGGTCATAACCTCGCATTCCCGCGACGGGGCTCGCGAACGCGAGAACCCGGCATCCATTCTTCCACGAATGAGGCGGCCCAATAGATTCCCGGCTCTCGCCTGCGGCGAACCCCCGGAATGACGAAACGGCGGGTTGATCGCATGCACTCATTGATTTGCGCCGGTCCCTGACCGACCGCCGGCCAAAATCGCGCGCGGCCGCGCGCAAGGCCGCGGCGCGCGGCCGCCATCGTTATCAATTTACCCAATGTTTTCAATCTGTTGTGGAAATTTCGCGCTCCCGGCCTGCGCTCCCTTGCAAAATCCGCCTCAGCCCTTCAAGAGAGGGCCTCCCGGAGAGATGGCCGAGTGGCTTAAGGCGCACGCTTGGAAAGCGTGTGTGCGGGAAACCGTACCGTGGGTTCGAATCCCACTCTCTCCGCCATTTGACCTTGCACGCCAAACGACGATTGCGCCCGCTTGGGTTGGCAAGTTGTGCTGAATGCACGCCCATGGCCAAGGCAACAACAGAAGCCGTTTATGAGACCTGGTCGGGGCGGAATGTAAAGAATCGCCGCACCGAAGCCGCCCGTCGTCGGCGGAACGACAACAACGCGGCAAAACGCCATCGCCGATGCCGGCCTAATTTCAAACCGCGACAGAACCGTACGAGACGTCGATCCCTCGCTGCTGCGGCGTAGGACACGCACAATGGATAATCCGGAAGGAGTAGTGGGCTCCCCCATGGGGAGAAATAGCGCGCGCCGATGAACTGCATGAAACTACGACAAAATCACCGATCGGCAAGGGTGGAGATCCCATGGGACAGACCGCAAAAAGGGAATTGCACCCGTTGCGCATGCTGGCGCTGCTGATTCCGCTGCTCACGACCGTTCCGCTGTCAAACGTGGATGCACAGGCGCAACCTGCTGCACCGCGTCAATTGCGCCGTGAGCCGCCGCCGCAAAAGCCGCAGGTGACGATGAATGCCTGGACGATCGGCCTCGCCGGGGGCCTGCTCGAGGGCGCGCCCATTCGTCTCGCGGCCGAAATCGCCCGCGTCGTAGACGATGGCGACAAGCTGCATGTGTTGCCGGTCGTGACGCGCGGGCCGACGGAGAATGTGAACTCGCTGCTGTATTTGCGCGGCATCGATGCCGCCATCATCAATTCCGACGTGCTCGAGGAATACAGGAGCCAGGTGCCGGATATCCAGCAACGGCTGGCTTTCGTGCTGAACCTGTTTCCGTCCGAACTGCATATCTTCGTTCGTCCCGAGATCCAAAGCCTGAGCGATCTCGCCGGCAAGAAGGTGAACTTCAATAATCTGGGTACCGCGGCGGCCTATTCGGGGCCGCTGATCTTCAGCCGCCTTGGCCTCGATGTGGAAAAAACCTTCATTCCCCATCAGGTCGCGCTCGAGCAGATGCGCAAGGGCGAGATGGCCGCGGTCGTCTTCATCACCTCGAAGCCGGTGGATGCCTTCGTGCGCGGCCGCTGGGACCCGGGGTTCAAGTTCCTGCCTGTTCCCTATGACAGGAGGTTCGAAGACTTTTATCTTCCCGCCTCGCTCGAGGCCACGGAGTATCCCAATCTCATCAAGCAGGGCGAGCGCGTCACGACAATCGCCGTGCCGACCGCCCTGGTGGCTTTCAACTTTCCGGCCAAATCGAACCGCTATGAGCGCCTTGCGCGCTTCGTGGAGTATCTGTTCTCGCGGATCGACAAGCTGCAGCAGCCGGGCTTCGACCAAAAGTGGAAGACGATCAATCTCGCCGCGACCGTTCCCGGCCTGACGCGCTTCCCCGCAGCGCAGGCGTGGCTCGATCGCGAGCCGCGCGCCGCCGCAAATACATCGCAATGAGACGCGCGGCGACCTGCGCGGTGGCTGGAGTCTTGCTCGCAAGCGGCATTGCTTCGGCGCAGGCGGCAGGATATCGCCAGATCGCTCAGCTCCGCGATTGCTCCGCCAAGGAACGCTCCGAACGGCCGGAGTGCTCCGAGAAGACACCGCGGGCGTCGGCGCTGCCCCAGGCGAACCTGGGTAACAGCTGGGTCGTCAGCCTGACGACTTCACCGCTCGACTATTCACCGGTCGCCACCGCCACGACGTCATCGCGCGACGGTGCTGGCGAAAGCGCAATGACGCTTTCGATTCGCTGCCATGGCGGGCGGAGCGAACTGATCGTCGCGGGCTCCCGCGTGTCCGGTCGCGGCGATGGATATGCGATTTCCTACCGCATCAACGACGGTCCGCCGCAGCGAGTCGCGGCAGCTGTGCCTGCGTCCGGGACCGGCGTTGCGTTCGGCGGTGACGTGGTTCGCTTGCTGCAGTCCCTTCCGGACGGCGGAGGTCTCAATATTCACCTCGCACCCCGTACCGGACCGGCGCTGGATGCGGTGTTTCCGTTGGGCGGGATGGATGTGGTGCGCGCGAAGATCACCGCTGCCTGCAGGTGGCCACAACCGACCGCAAAACCCAACGGCTAGAGATTTCAATAACGTGTCTTTAACAGGAGGTATCCATGCGCGTGTTTCAGCATATTGCGAAGGTAACCATCATCGGAGCCGCAACGGCGCTCCTGGCCGCTTCATACGCTGCGGCGGAGCAAGGCGGCGGACGGTATTGGACACCGACAACAACGAACCGCACT
Source organism: Bradyrhizobium sp. BR 1433 (assembly GCF_051547665.1). NCBI lineage: Bacteria > Pseudomonadati > Pseudomonadota > Alphaproteobacteria > Hyphomicrobiales > Nitrobacteraceae > Bradyrhizobium > Bradyrhizobium sp. BR 1433. The sequence continues at coordinate 4,654,650 of NZ_JBPUGG010000001.1, read as the reverse complement.
GCGGACTATCAGCACGTTTCAGAAAAGGTCCAAAGGGTTCATATCTCGCGCAAGGCGACCACCCACAAGAGGGAACGATCTCCTCTCGACGCCAACGCCCGGCTTCCATCCAACGCCAAGTCGCACAACCTGATCCTGCAGGTGAACACGAACGATCCCGCAGCCATGAATCTCGCGCTCAACAACGCAGTCAACGTTGCGCAATACTACAAGGATCTCGGCGAGAAGGTGAAGATCGAGGTGGTCACCTTCGGACCCGGCCTGCACATGCTGCGCGACGACACCTCGCCGGTGAAAGCCCGTCTCGAGGAAATGGCGCTGAGCACGCCGGAGGTCTCGTTCAAGGCCTGTGGCAATACCCAGGAAAAAATGCACAAGGCCGAGAACAAGGACATCCCGATTGTTCGCCAGGCGGAGGTGGTGAAGTCAGGCGTCGTGCGCGTGATGGAACTGCAGGAGAAGGGCTGGTCCTATGTGAAGCCGTGACCTGTGGCCTAACCCGAAAGGGGTGGGTGGGGTCCTCCATGCGGGCTGTAGGCTTCGCGCTGCGGTACGGCGCATAATGCCGTACCTCAACAGATCGTGTCGCCGTGCGACAGGTGATTGCGGATGGGCCCGGTGATCCTCAAGGACAAGGCAGTTGCCGGCTGCGACATCGCAGATTCGTCGCGCCGCCTGCTGCCCAAGGCGGGACGGTCCGCGCTGTCGTGGACGACTGCTGCCATGCTCGCAATGGTGTGCGCGCCGGAAACACGGGCTTCCCCAGATCCGGCCCGCCCTTCGACGCAACCGCAGCATTCGGCGGCTGCCGGTAGTCCCGGTTTCATCGAAGCGGCAAGGAACGGCGCTCCCGAAGCCTTGCCGCCGGGTCGAGGCGGCAATGACAGACCGGTGCAGGTCGCCCAAGCGAGCGTCGGCGACACGGGGCAGGCCTCGAAACGGGAATACAACTGGGCGGAGTCGCTCTCCTGCGAACTGACGAATGCAAGACGTGACATCGAGTTGCTGCAACGTCTCGAGCAGGAGCGCTATCGGGCCGAGTCGCTGGAGCAGAGTCTCGCGGCGGCGCGCCGCGATATCGAGGCCCAGGCCGCGTTGGCGGGCAAGGCGGTCCAAGAGAAGCAGGCCGCGCAGGACGGAGCGGAGCTGCTGAACTCCCTGCAAGAGACGCGTGAGCGGGCGGAGCGCCTGGAGCGGGACCTGGCGGCAGCGCGGCGTGATGTCGAAACCCAGACTGTGCTGGCGACAAAAACAGGTGAGGAAGCGTCTCGGCTGAAAGCAGCGGCGGAAGGCGGTGGGGCGGATCTGCAGCGGGAGCGCGAGCGGTCCGCGCGGCTCGAGCAGGATCTCGAGGCATTGCGCCGCAACGTCGAGACTTCAGACGGCGCTGGCGGCAAAGGCAGGCGAGGAGGTTTCCCGGCTGAAGGGGATGCGTGAAAGCGGCGCTACGCAGTTGCAGTCGGCCCTGCTACGGGAGCGCGAGCGGAGCGCGCAGCTGGAGCAGGATTTGGCGGCAGCGCGGCGCGATGTCGAGACCCAGATGGCGTTGGCGACAACGACGAAGCAAGAAGCCCTGCGGCAGAAGCAGGCAGCGGACGTCGGAGCTGCCGAGCTCAGGCAATTGCGCGAACGAGCCGAGGCGCTGGCACAAGACCTCTCGCTGTCGCGGAGCTCGATCTACGCATACGAAGCCCAAGTCCGCAAATCCGGAGACGAAGCGACGGAGCTCAGGCAGGCGGTTGCAAGCTGTACGGCCTCGGCCGGCAAATTCACACCCGACGAAGGTGAGCGGTTCGCGCGGCTGGAGCGGGATCTTGCGGCTGCCCGCAGCAATGTCGAGACCCAGGCCGCGCTGGCGACCAAAGCAGGCGAGGAGGTTTCCCGACTGAAACAGCAAAGCGAAAGCGGAGCGGCCGAGTCGCAGGGCTCCCTGCAAAAGGAGCGAGAGCGGTCCGCAAGGCTGGAGCAGGATCTCGCGATCGCGCGGCGTGATGTCGAGGCCCAGACCGCGCTGGCGGCAAAGGCGGCCGATGAAGCCCTGCGGCAGAAGCGGACGGTGGAGGCCGAGGCCGCCGAACTGCGGGAATCGCGCGCGAAGGCCGACGCGCTGGCACAGGAGCTTTCCCAGACGCGAAGCACGATCTACGCCTTCGAGGCGCAGGCCCGCAAAGCCGGTGAAGAAGCAGCGGAGCTCAGGCAGGCGGCTGAGAACGGCGCAGCTCACAAAGCCACACCGGACGAACGTGAGCGACTGGTGCGGCTGGAGCAGGATCTTGCGGCTGCCCGCAGCGATGTCGAGACGCAGACCGCACTGGCGGCGAAAGCAAGCGAAGAAACCGCCCGACTGAAGCGGGAAAGGGAAAGCGGTGCGGCGGAGTTGCAGAACTCACTGCAAGCGGCGCGGGCTGACCGGCTGGAGCTGGATCTTGCGGCAGCGCGGCGCGATGTCGCGACCAAGACGGCGCTGGCGACGAAAGCAGACGAGGAAGTGTCCCGGCTGAAGGCGGTGGAGAAGAGCGGTGCGGCCGAGCTGCAAAAGGAGCATGAGCGGTCCACCAGGCTGGAGCAGGATCTTGCGGCAGCGCGACGTGATATCGAGAGCAAGGCCGTGCTGGTGAGCGAAGCGGGCAAGGAAACGTCCCGGCTGAAGGCGGCGGAGAAGAGCGGTGCGGCCGACCTGCAAAAGGAGCGTGAGCGGTCCGCCCGGCTGGAGCAGGATCTTGCGGCGGCGCGACGTGATGTCGAGAGCAAGGTCGTGCTGGTGACCGAAGCGGGCAAGGAAGCGTCCCGGCTGCAAGCCGTGGGAAAGAGCGCTGCGGCGGACCTGCAAAAGGAGCGAGAGCGGTCCGCGCGGCTGGAGCAAGATCTGGCGGCAGCGCATCGCGACAGCGAGACCCAGACGGCGCGGGCGGCAAAGGCAGGCGAGGAAACCTTGCTGCAGAAGCAGGCGGCGGAAGCCAGCGCTGCCGAATTGAGGCAATTGCGCGCCAGGATCGACGTGCAGCCACAGCACCTCCCTTTGTCGCGGAGCGCAATCCATGCGTATGAGGCCGAGGATCGCAAGGCGCACGGCGCGGCGTTGACGACCGGTGCGACCGCGCGGGACAAGTCCATCGAAGTCGCCACCAATCCAACCGCCGAACGGACGCGAGCGGCGCCTGCTCGCACGGTTGCGCAGCCGGCTCCCGAGCAGGCTGCGGAAGCGGGAGGGCTGGTTGCGCGGGCGAGCTCCTTGTTGCGTCAGGGCGACATAGGCGCGGCGCGGCTTGTACTCGAGCGCGCCGTGGAAATGGGCAGCGCCCAGGCGAGCTTCGCGCTGGCAGAAACCTACGATCCCCTGATTCTTGCGAAGTGGGGGACTTACGGCACGCGCGGCGACGAGCGCAGGGCGCAAGACCTCTATGCCAAGGCCAACGCCGCGGGAGTCCATGAGGCGAAATCGCGTCTGGAAGCGCTGCGCCGATAGCGCATCTGCCAATCCACCGGCAATTTCACCGCCATCGTCCTAACGACGGGCACCACCGCGATCAGCTTCGCTCTCACGCGAGTGGCGCCTCGCCCGGCCGCAACGTCCGGCGACCGGCTTCGCTTTACCGTTCGCGCAGGGCCTCCTGCCGGTACCGTGCCAGCGGCGAAAGCAGGTAGCTGATGATCCTGCGCGTGCCGGTCTTGATTTCGACCGTCACCGCCATGCCCGGCCCGAGCTTGACGAGCTTGTCCTCGATTTGCATGTGCGTCCGGTCGAGCGAAACGCGCGCGGCATATTCCAGCTCCTGACCTTTAGGCTCGCTGCTGCTCTGCGCCGCGCCCAATGTCCGGTCATTGGGGTTGCCCTGTTGCTTTTCGCGCGTGATGGCATCCGTCGACACGCTGAGCACATCGCCATGAAGCAGCCCGTATCGGGTGAAGTTGAACGTATCGACCTTGATCTCCGCCTTCTGGCCGGGATGAACGAAGCCGATGTCGCGGTTCGAGAGCATGGCCTCAATCTCGAGCTGGCTCTCGCTCGGGACCACGACGGCCAGCGCCTGAGCGGGCGTCACCACGCCGCCCACCGTATGAACAGCAAGCTGCTGCACGACGCCGTCGACCGGTGCGGTCAAGCTCTGCAGTTTCGTTCGCCGATCCGCCTTGACCACCTCCTGCGCGGCGCTCGCAGCCTTCTGCTCGGCCTTCGCAAGGGCATCATAGGTCGCGCGGCGATACTCCGCGGCGGTCTTGTCCTTGGTCTCCTTCAGCAGCGCGATCGCCGCATCGGCTTCGCGCAGCCGGCTCTGCTGCAGGACGAGGTCCTGCTGCATGGCGACCAGCTCCTGATATTCGGAGAGATAGACGACCTTCGACGCCAATGCCTTCTCGACGAGACCCTTGCGGATGTCGACGCGCTCCTTCAGTACCGGGATCGTCGCCTCCAGCTTGTCGACGCTCGCCGATGTGGTCGCCCGTTCCGCTTCCTTCTGCCCCTGCTGGCGCTCGATTTCAGAAAGCTTTGCGCTCTGCTCGGCGCGCTGGCTGATCAGGAACTGGCGATGCATCTCGATTTCTGCCGCACTTGCGTTTTGCGGCGGCCGGAAGGCCGCGAGCGGGTCTGCGGCCAGCGCGGCGCGCAGCCGCGCGACGTCCAGCTCGGCTGCAAGCAGATCGCTCTTCTGGCGCTCCTGGTCGGCTTCCGTCATTGTCGGGTCCAGCTCGATCAGGACGTCACCGGCCTTGACGCTCTGGCCGTCGCGGACGCGGATGGCGCGGACCACACCGGTCTCGAACGGCTGGATCAGCTTGGTGCGCCCGCCCGGCACGATCTTGCCGGTCGCGCTGGCGACGATATCGACGCTGCCGAGCGTCGCCCACAACAGCGCGATGCAGAACGCGGCGATGATGCAGGCCCCGATCGCGCGCCCGATCGGCGATGGCGGCGATTCGGCGATCTCGAGCGCCGCCGGCAGAAAGGCGATTTCGTGCTCGCGGCGGCGAGGTTCGCGTCTCGGAAACGCGACGACATTGCGGCTAGCGGACGTCATGGATACCGGCCTGCAGATAATGGAGGTTGGCGTAACGGCCGTTGGTGCGGATCAGCTCGTCATGGCTGCCGTCCTCGACGATGCGGCCATGCTCGAGGGTGATGATCCGGCTTGCATTGCGCACGGTCGAGAGCCGGTGGGCGATGACGAACACGGTCCGTCCGGCGGAAATCCGCCTCATGTTCTGTTGGATCGCGCGTTCGCTTTCGTAGTCCAGCGCGCTGGTCGCCTCGTCCAGGATCAGGATGCGTGGATCGGTGATGAGTGCACGTGCGATTGCGATTCGCTGGCGCTGCCCGCCGGACAGGCTGCTTCCGCGCTCGCCCACAACGGTGTCGTAACCCTCCGGCAGTTCGAGGATGAAGTCGTGAGCGCCGGCTAGCTCTGCCGCTTCGATGACGCGCTCCATCGGCATCGCCGGATCGGCCAGCGCGATGTTGTCGCGAACCGTGCAGTTGAACAGTACGTTCTCCTGCAACACGACGCCGATCTGGCGCCGCAGCCAGCTCAGATCGACCATCGCGAGGTCGACGCCGTCGACCAGCACGCGCCCGCTTTCCGGGACATAGAGACGCTGGATCAGCTTGGTGATGGTGCTCTTGCCCGAACCCGACGAACCCACGATGCCGATGACTTGGCCTGGCTCGACGCTGAAGGACACGTCGTGCAGCACCTCGGGGCCGTCGATGCGGTAGCGGAAAGTCGCGTGCTCGAATGTGACCTGACCGCGGATCGGTGGCAGCGCCGCGCGGGCCGGCGTGAAGCTCGGCTCGGGAATGGTGTTGAGGATGTCGCCGAGACGATCGATCGACAGGCGGGCCTGATGGAAGTCCTGCCAGATCTGCGCGAGTCGCAGAACCGGCGCGCTGACACGCGCGGCCAGCATGTTGAACGCGACGAGCTCACCGACAGTCAGGTCCCCGCTGACCACCAGGCGGGCGCCGAAGTAAAGAGTTGCGGCGATGACCAGCTTGTTGATCATCTGGACCGCCTGGCTCGCCGTGTTGTTCAGGCTGAGCACGCGGAAGCTTGCGGACACATAGCCGGCGAGCTGCTCCTCCCAGCGGCGCTGCATCTGCGGCTCGACCGCCATGGCCTTCAGCGTCTCGATACCGGTGACGCTCTCGACCAGGAAGGCCTGGTTCTCGGAGCCGCGATTGAATTTCTCGTCGAGGCGCCGACGGAACAGCGGCGCGGCTCCCGCGGAGATGCCGATGTAGAGCGGGAATGACGCCAGCACGATCCACGTCAACGTCGTCGAGTAATAGAACATCACCGCAAGGAAGACGACGGTGAACAGCAGATCGATCACCAGCGTGAGCGCCGAGCTGGTCAGGAACTGGCGGATGTTCTCGAGCTCGCGGACGCGCGCCACCGAATCGCCGACGCGGCGGGTCTGGAAATAGGCGATCGGCAGCGCCAGCAGGTGACGGAACAGCCTGGCGCCGAGCTCGACGTCGATACGGTTTGTCGTATGCGCGAACTGATAGACGCGCAGCGTCTCGAGGACGGCCTCGAACACGGTCAGTACGACAAGCCCGACGACCAGCACGTCGAGCGTGCTCATGCTTCGATGCACGAGCACCTTGTCGATCACCACCTGGAAGAACAGCGGCGAGACAACGGCGAAGATCTGAAGGAAGAACGACGCCGCCAGCACCTCGCCGAGCAGGCGACGATACTTTTGCATGGCGCCGACGAACCAGGAGATATCGAAGCGCCGCGCGAGGTCGGTCAGGCTGGCGCGCCGGGCCATCAGGATGATGCCGCCGTCCCAGATCGCCTCGAGTTGGGCCTGGGTGATTGCTTCGGGCCGCGGAGACAGCGGGCGCTGAACGAGAAGCTTGTCGTCGATAACCTTGCCGAGGATCAGGAAGCTGCCGTCGCGCAGCACCGCAATTCCCGGCAGCGGGGTGACGGCAAGCCTGTTCCAGCTGGTCCTCTGCACCTTTGCCTTGAGTCCGAAATCCTTGGCGCAGCGCAGGATTTCAGTAACGCCGAGGCGCGCCGCGCCGATCCGGTGACGAATTTGGCCGGGGTCGGCAGCGATGCCATGGCAACGCAGCAAGATCGCCAGCGCAATGAGCCCGGATTCATCGTCATGTTCGGATTCGACGCCGGCGGCCGGGGATTCGGTGTTTGTGTTCGCCGGATGGATTGCGGCATCGTCGCGAGGCCCGCGCATCAGGATGCCAGGTCTCATCGCCCAGAAGCTCTTCGTGAGACCGTCACGAGCCCGCATCAGGCCCTCGCCGGCGCGGTGCATCAGGCCGGCGCCCAGGTCAAACGAGCGCGTGCGGAAGCCGGCAAATGCATGACGTGCGCGCTGCGCGAGGCTCTGTGATCCAGCACAGATCAAACCGCCATCCCAGATCGCTTCGAATTCCGCGCGCGTCATCCGACTCGGATGCGGCGAGGTCGGGTGCAGCACAAGCGCCACCTGGTCGTCGATCTTGCCCAGCAGCAGAAATCCGCCGTCACGCAGCGAGGCGATTCCGGGCAGCTGGATACCCGCAAGGCGGGTCCAATCCATTGTCCGCGAGCGGACCTTGACCCCGAATTCGCGCGCGCAGCGAAGCATCGCGCGGACGCCGATCTCGTCGCTCCCGCAACGATCGCGGAGCTGGTCCGGCACTGTATTCACGCCATGGAGGCGCAGGAACAGAGCTAGCGCGCGAAGCCCTAGATCTGCGGCGGGGGCATTTCCGTTCTGGATCGCCATTCTTACTCAACCCTTCGCGGCTACCCGGCCGCGTTAGTGTTCCTTCTCATGCATTTCCAAAGACTGGGAATTCCAATGCCGCGCATCGACAGAGCATGCGACATACCGCTTGCTCGCGGCCAAAAGGCGCAAGCAACATCAAAGCACTAGGGCCTCGAACCGCGAGGGGATTTCAAAGCAGTGGGATTTTAGACCTGCCCCCCGACTGCTGAACCGGTTCGTTAATGCGCAAAAATGGCGAAAAAAGTTTCAAATCTTGATTTTTGCACCGTTATGTTGCGCGCAAATTTGCCGCATACCCGAAGCTGTTGCGCCAGCACGCATTTTGATCGCTCGGAAACAGATGCGAGCGATGAAGCCAACCGAGACCAGGACCCGCGCGTGACAGTCTCCTCGCCGTTACCGTCCGCGATCGACCGCCTGTTTCCAATTCCCAACACGTTGATGGTACTGCACCCGGCGCAGAGCCCCCGGGTGCAGTAGCCGGATCAACCCTGAGGTTTGCTCAGGAACGAGTTGTGCGTCCAGCTGTTCGCATTCGACATGGCCGCCGCGATCTGACCAGCGTCGACCCGACCGGAGCTGCCGGCCAGATACTGGTTCAGCAGCGCAAAGCCCTGGCTTGCCTGGGACGCTCGCGTGCCTTGATCGGCCCAACCGGTCGTCTGTGCTGCGTTCGCCAGGGTGCTGGTGTCCCCGCCCATCTGCTGCTGCAACTGCGCAAAGCCGTGGTTTGCCCAGCTCCCGGCGTTTCCGCCAGTCGAACTGGACGGCCGGGGATCCGTCACGCGGATCGTCTGCGGGTCCGACGACATCACAGCGCCGGTGGTCGGATCCATAGCGCTCGCGGTCAGCGTGAGGTTCGCGACCGGATGAGCATTGCCCTTGTAGTACGATGTCAGCGTCAGTCCGCTGTCGACCTGCGCGGACGTCAGGGTGATGTTGTTGCCCCTGAGCGTCGTGCCGTCGCCGGTCGTGATCGTCTCGTATCGCGGCAATCCCATGATACTGAGGGTGAGGTTATCGTTGGGGTCGGTCGTCGTAATGGTCGTCCCCAGGTCGACCTGACCGCCTCTGCCGGCCACCCAGAGCGACTTGTCCGCGACGTCGAGCACCGGTGCGGTCACGCTTGGAGTCGTGGGGGTTGTCGGCGTCGTGGGGTCGGTCGGCGTCGTCGGCTGCGCCGGTATCGTGGGATCGGTCGGCGTCGTCGGCGTCGTCGGTGTCGTGGGCGTCGTCGGCGAAGAGGTGCCCTTCAGCGGAGGCGGCAGATCGGCCTGCAACTGCGCAGAAGTCATCGAGGTGAAGTAAAGGGTCTTGTAGTTCGTCGTCAGTGCGACCCAATCGCTCATCCCGGCACCGGGATTGTTGGAGAAGCCATCGACGTATGCGGCCGTCGAGTTCGACCACCAATCAGCTCCCAGATCGGCAACGAGATGCTCGTTCGGATCAGTGGTCCTCATATCGGCCTGGACATAGACGCCATCGACCGTTCCGGCAGAATAGGTGCCGCGCGAGCCCGGCCAGAAATGGTCGTTGTATCCGCTGAGGGGCGCAGCGCCCATCGCACTGCCGTCCGCCTGCCTTGTCACGCTCCATGCAGAGTTCGTGTTTCCAGAAAAGTCGGCGAGAAACTGAGATCCGGCGATCGGGTCCGTCGCCTGATCTTGCACGAGAGACCAGCCGCCAGTTTTCAGATGCACCCACGTCTGGAAGTTCGCGATCTGAACGTTGGCCGGATTAGAATCGTTGCTTGCCCCGGATTGGGGATAGACCTGTCCCCACCCTGTGACGGCGGTGAAATTGGAGGGCGGGGTGCTACCTGTATGGCCGGTGCTCCCGCCGTACCAGGAATAGCTTGTGGGAACGCCAAGCGGAAACCCTTCGCTGTTGCCAGGCGTGTTTTGATAGGTGACATCGGTCAGCGCCACTTTTGTTCTCCATTGCAGACCAGATTTAAGGACGTGAAATTCCGCTGCCGCGCATCAGGGATGTGCGACATATTGCATGCTCGCAACTTCAGTAGTCGCGAACAGATTCCAAAGAATTGCAGCCTCGAACCGCGAGGAGATTTCAAGCAGTGGGTTTCTTGGAAGTTGGCCCCCCCGACTGCTGAGCCGGTTGGTTAATAATCAAAAATGGCAAAAAAACTTTCAAAGTGTGATTTATACACACGTATACCTGACCGGCATTTACTCCACACGGACGATTTTCCGCTGACATTTGCCGCGGTGGTCGGTTTCACGCCATATTTGATTTCTGCAAGGTCGCGTCGGTTTCGCTTGGCTCAGCCTACGGTCTCATGGCTTGCGCAGACCGAGCGCTGCCAAGAGCTCTGGGATAAATGCACCGTTGTCGCTGGTGATGCGAAACGACTCATCAAGGTCGTGAACGCACCAGCCAAATCCGTTGTCCTCGACGGCCTGACGCACCGACTGCAACCACGTCGCCCGATCCGATAACGCGGCACCGGTGCGACCGGCGAAGTCGCCAAAACATCCGAACTCACCGCACATGATGCGCTTGCGATCGACCTTGTTCTGGTCGGACCAAGCGGCGACCTCGCCCACTCTGCGACGGACGAACTCGATATCCTGAGGGACATTGAAATATTGATCGGCGCCGCTCATCAGCTGCTGGACAAGGTACTCCTTTCGCAACACGGAGGTTTGCTCATCCGATTTCAACAGACCTATCGCTCGCTCGATCGCCCGAGCGCGGTCGCCGGGTTGCGGGGGAAACTGGAGGCGATGCAAATATTTGCTATAGGATAGATTGACGCCCTGAAGAGTGAATATGAACGGCTCGTAGTAGTGAAAAACGAATATCGTATTCGCGTCGAAGGCCTTTACGTCGATCGAGAGCAGACCATCGATGCTCGCGTAATTCATTCCTGAAAGTAGCAGCGTGTGTTTCGGGGCGGCTGATCGTACTGCGTCGTAAAGATGTTTGAGCTGTTCCGCCCAAGCTGTCTTGGAGCTGAAATCCGACGGCGGCGGCGGTTCATTGAACAGCTCCAACGCGACCGACTTGGGCTCATATCTCGTCTGCAATGCCGCTGCGATGCTCGTCTCGACTTCGACAAGACGCAGGAAATGCGGGCCTGCGAGTCCATCGGTCAACGTCTGAATGTTCCAGTCCTCGTGCTCCGTACTGACGTGAACGTCGAATAACACCTTCATGCCAGCCTGAAGGACGGCGTCGACCGATCGAAGGACAGTTTCGATGCCTGAGGTCAAATCGGCCTTGGTCTCGACAGCGAGTAGCGGCGCTGGATCGACACAGATGCGCAGGAAGTCGACTCCGCTGGCAGCGATTCTTTCGAGCCGCTGTTTCGGCATCCAGCTGTCCCAGCCCCTGCGGATGTTCCAGGGCTCACCTTTCTGCCAATGCGCGAAAGGCTGCTGGATGTTTATGCCGCGCAGGCGGTCGTGCGACGACGTGAACGCGACGTCCGACTGGCGATCAAGGGACGGCGCGGCGGTTGGCTGTCCGAAGACCGGCGATCGCGTCACGCCGTACGCAGCCGCGCAGGCGGCGGCCCGAAGTGCGTGACGCCGGCTCAATCCAGGTCGAGATCTAGGTGGAACGCCGTTCTTCCGCGACTGCAAGGTTACGTTCTCCAAATGCTGCGCTGGCCGGCGAACCGGCGGTCATCAAAAGCTGGCGGAAGGACCATCCGGGGTTTCGCGCGGTGACCGCTTCCGGCTGAGACAGGATTATGAAAACGGTGACGATCAAATGCGAGAACGCCACTGTTTCCCGGTTAAAGCTTTGATCGAGTAATGCAACCAGCGTCACGCCGACAAAGATGGCAACCCAGAAATGCAGAATTCCGGCTTCCGCTGATTTCTTTCCGAATGTGTTGATGATCCGTCGCCGGTCGGACATTGCAGCCAGCGGAAGGCTGAACCAAAACGCGGCAAAGGAGATCAGGCCTACCATGCCCGTATCGAAGAATATCTCCACGAACTGATTGTGTGCCTGCAGAAGGAACGGACTGTAGATCGGGGTTTGACCGGGGCCATATCCGATCCATGCTCGTTCCAACCCAAGCGTGGACAGATAGTACCAGTGGTGAATGCGCCAATGGACCGAGGTCACCGCGGTTTGCCAGTCCCACACCACATATTCGCCGTTCATGATGTAGTCCGGAACGGTCTTCAGGTCCGAAAACAACTCTCCAAATGGAGACAGCCATAGGAGGATCGCGAATGCTGCCGCGAACGCGGGAAGGAGGCGAGGCCTCTGGATGAAGAGGTATACGCTGAGGGCCACCCCGAGCAGCGCGACGCCGGTCCTTGAAGCAGAAAGGACCAGGGCAACAACAAACAGCAAGTACACCGCGAGGTGAAAGTGCTGAATGGGAAGGCGCATTTTCCGTCGCGACAGCTCGCAAACGAAAAAGGTCAGCACGATCTCCAGGCTGTAGGGTACGGGGTGCGAAGAAAGACCCGCCACTCGTTCAAACTTGTCGTATTGCGTGACGAGCTCTGCATGACCGGTCAGGTATTGACCGAGCCCCACCGCGGAAATGATGAACAACAGCCACATATAAACACGATGGAGGCGCGGGCAAAAATCCGGATGACGATAAAGGGCAGCAAGTAGTGTGACGAACATGATCAGGTGCACGTACCTGAACATCTCGTACAAGGCGGCATACTGGTTGACGATCTTGCCGGCTCCGAAGCCATTGGTGACAAAAGACAGGATGCAAGCGGCAACAAAGACGGACATGGCTATCAAGAGCACGAACAGTCTTTTATGTATCCTGACATGTCGCGCATGCCAGGCGGCCACAACACCGATCCCGATGACGGTGAGCGACAGGATCATGGAAAAGCTCGTCCCGGACAGACGGTCGAGGCCGTTGGAGATCGATCGAAAGAACGTATAGATGAGGAAATACAGCAAAAGCATATTCATCTTGAACGTCGCTTTGGTTCGATCGGTTTGAGGCGATACCTCAATTGCGGGACGGGAATCGCGCGTTGGCCGATGCGCCGCGTGCGCAGCTCGCTAGGCGGTGCTGGGCGGCGCCGTCCGGGACCGCGCATGAGGACCGCCTCGACGAGGTTCAATCGCCCTGCGATAGCATCCGAGAGTGCGCTCTGCGATCGAGCGCCAGTCTTCCCGTTCGGCCAACCAGTTGCGTGTCTTCTCGCGCAACTCCAACGGCCACGAACTGTGTGCAAACGATGCCAGGCGATCCGCGAGCGCTGATACATCTCCCACATGAAAATAGTGCGCGTCATTCAATCCGATCTCCAGGTGAGCAGGAATGTCACTGGCCACCACGGGCAAACCGAAGCTCAGAGCTTCCAGCAGCGCGATCGGCAAGCCTTCGTGCGAGGATGGCAAAACGAAAATGCCTGCGTGGGCGTATAGCTCCCGCAGTGCGAGCCCGCACTGGAAGCCCGCCATGATCACCCCAGCGGTTGCCTCAGCGCGTGCCGCAAGCATCTCCGTATACGCGTCTGGATGCTCGGAGGCGCCGACGAACACGAGCTTCCATCCGGTGAGCCTGGCGTCGGCAAAGGCCTGAATCAGGTCGGTGTGCCGCTTCTCCGGCACCAGCCGGCCCACCATCAACACGTATCGTCCCGGCGTAAGCCCAAGCTTGTCCAGCACCGAAGTGCTCTTGGGCACGTCGGGCAAGGTGACGCCGTTTGGAATGAGGTCCGAATTCAGGCCGTACTTTTCCCGCACCAGCTTTCGGATGGTCTGGGAGATGACGATGCGGCCGTCGGAAAATCGCATGCCCCAGGCCTCGCCGGCGCGCAGGGCCATCCTGGCCAATCGGCCCCACTTCTCCCGTTCGTAATCCGGGCCGTGGTGCGTCACGACAACATGCAGTCCCAGCAAGCGCGCGAGTGGCGCCATCAGGGCCGGTCCGATGGCCTGGATGTGCAGCACGTCCGGCCGCTGCCATGCAGCGACAAGCACCCCGAGGAACGAATGGACGATTGTCTCAAGACCCGAGGTCTTCGGACACCATACCCGCTGGTAGCGTACGCCGTGCCACTCGTCGCCGCGATCAGGCGGCATATAGGAGGAGCGAACGATTACCTCGACATCGCAGCCCAGTTCCTTGAGATGGGGGCACAGGTGCTCCGCGTGAACTTCCACTCCTCCCTGCACATTGGGAAATCCACGCAAGCCAAGCATGATCACCCGCAGTACCAGATGATCCGCACTCACTGCACCCTCCTGTCGAATTAGTTATTGATAAATTCCTTGAGTGGATATCGGGCGTCGGCCGTGTCTCTCCCGCGCACCAACCGTGCCTTTTGCTTTTCGTTGAGGAATGACGTTCGCTGGACGCGCGGAGTAGGCGCGACGTTGGAATAATCAATGTATTGATCGAAACAGATCGGTCGGCCGAGCTCGACCTTCAGCTTGTTCTTCAGCACCCAGATGAGCGGCCCCATCTTCGGTGCCTGCGGAATCAGCGTTGAGCGCATTGCCGTGCGCGCGGTCGTCACCATCCAGCAGTTCTGTTGGCAAGCGTGAACCTTGGCGACGGAGTTCTTGGCCGTGTCACTGGCCATGATCTCGCTCCAGGACTGGCGCGCCAAATTACCGAGCGGCAGGTCCGACCGCACGTTGCAGGCCCACACATCGGACCATGGGTCGATGAATGCGAAATCCGTCCCCGCGCTGCAGCGGATCAACCGCGGGTGGCCGAGGATCTTTTCGATCAAGCCCAGATTCAGGTAGGCGCGAAACCAGTTCTTCGGCTTGTTGCTCTTGAGCATCGCAGTGATAAGCCCTTCGACTTGCCGGGCCACCGCGACGCGTTCATAGAAATAATTGTCGTTCTTGTAGAATTGCCACGCGTTGTGCAGCGTCGATGTCGCAAGTTCGAACCCCATCGAACGCGCCAGTTCATAGGTTCGAACGAGCTGCGCCACATTCTCATCCTGGATGACGAAGGCGAATCCCAGGTCTTGTCCGCCTGCCTCCTGCAGCATGCGAAGTCCGGCGACCTTCGTGGCGTAGCCGTCCTTCTCGCCGCGGATGCAGTCGCTGGTGGTCGCGTCACCCTCGAGGCTGAAACGAACCTTGATCTTCGGGTGCTTCTTGACGATGGGCAGGAGACGCTCGGGATGCAGGCCGTTCGAGCTGATCTCTATGATCCGGGCCTTTGGGTGGAGCAGGTCCACCATCTCGGCCAGATCCTTCCGCAGGGTCGGCTCTCCGCCGGAGATATTGAGATTATCGAACCCCGCAGGAAGTTTCGCCAGGGTCTCGAGCGTGACCTCTTCCTTTGGATCGGTCGGATTCTTCCAGATGTAACACATCTGGCATCTCGAGTTGCAACGAAACGTGGAGATTACGGTGAGGTCCATTTGCAATCCTCAATGCGATGAATGCCGCTCGCTCACCAGTGATCGGTAGACGGCCATCAGCTCGGTGTTATGCTTCTCGAGGGAGAAGTCCGCTTCGACGCGACTTCTTCCTGCTGCTCCCATGCCTGCACGGCGTGCGGCGTCGTTCATCAGGCAGTCGACGTGCTGACGAAGCTCGTCCGTGTTGCCGGGCTCAAACAAAAGCCCCGTCACTTGATCGTCCACGAGCTCCGGAATGCCGCCGACCCGGGTCGCTATGACTGCCTTGCCATAGGCCATCGCCTCCAGCACCGACATCGGACAGTTCTCGCACCACTCCGAAGGCACAACCACCACGGAAGCCTCGGCGATCGTCTCGTTTAAGGTCTCGCCGGATAGCTGGCCCGCGAAACGCACATTCCGGGTGAATTGCGCCTTCAAACTATCCGCCAGCGGGCCGGAGCCTGCGACGACGAGAGGCCATCGGCAGTCGGCTGCTTCGTGGGCGCGCAACAGCGTCTCCGCACCTTTTCCCGGCGCGAGCCGGCCGCAATAGAGCACGTATCCCTTGTCCCGATCGCTCGCCGAAATGCCGCTGACATCCACGCCATTGTAGAGCACCTGTACCCGGTCCGCGGCGAACCGAGGCAGCACCGACTCCCGCATGAACCGGCTCGGCGCGAGGAAGCGATCCACCTTCTCGTAGCTGCCGAACCAGCGCTGAATGACCGCTTCCATGTAAAGCGTGGCGCTCTGTGCGATCGAGCCGTCAGCGCAACGGTGCATCAGCACGTGATGGAAATCGCCGGCGAGACACGATGAACACAATTGGTCCTCTCGCATGCGGGTGTGCACCGGACACACCGGCTTCGAATCGTGCAGTGTCAGCACGACCGGAATCCGCGCGACTTGGCGACGCCGACAATCGACGGGGTCAGCTGGTGATAGATGTTGTGGCAATGCATCAGATCCGGTCGGGTCTCCTCGATCAGGGATGCGAGTTTGCTCACGGCTTCGCGCGAGTGAATCAATGAGAGCGCGCTTTTGATCTTGGCGAGATGGCCGCCGGTTCGGTATTCCTGGCGAGACACGAAGTGATTTGCATAGCGGGATTCGATGTTCCGCTCGTGCTGCATCGCGAAGTCAATGACGTCCGCTCCGCTGCTCGTCAGGAACATTCTTTCCTGAAGCAGCACTGCCTCTGCGCCACCGTTGTTGAACAGAAACTTATTGGCGAGCAGTACTTTCATTGAGGCCCTCGACACGCGCATCACGAAGGCCGGCATCACCAGTGGCCGGTGCACTCTGTGTCTGACGAAAAGCTACCGTGAAAGCAGTTCGATGCAGGCGGCGCATTCAGAGTGGGGGCGATGAAATCTGGGGTACCCAGTAGTGAGTACCAGCGCCGTGGTTGCCAGAGCGGCGCGGTTTGTCGATAAATGGAGGGGTGTTTCCCATCGGAAACACTGCTGTGTTCACGAGGGCTATTTGAGATGAGCATGGGCAGATCGCGCACGCAATCACATGAGCACCGAAGACGCTTGGTCGGCTTGCGCGCAATCAACCTGTCCGGTGGTGATTTCGCGTGAAGCGACTACTGAGCCGAACGATATTCCATGCGGCAAGTTGGGCGGGACTTGCGCCTGCTTTGCGCATGGCATTTGCCGGCAGGGCCACTATCTTGATGTTCCACGAGATTCAGCCGGATTGGCGCTCGGAGCTGAAGACCGGTGCATCGCCTGATTTCTTTGAATACACGCTGAAGTGGCTGCGCCAGCAAGGATGGGAGATTGTCAGTCTCGATGCATGTCTCGAGCGGCTGGCGGTGGATCCTGAACCCCGTCGCTATGCGGTGCTTACCTTCGACGACGGCTACAAGGACAACGTCACGACGGCATTGCCGATCCTTGAGCGAAATAACGCGCCCTTCACCGTTTATGTTCCAACGGGTGCGGTGAAGCGGACGCTGCAACCGTGGTGGCTGGGCTTGCGCGACCTATTCCGCTCGAGGGACAGTCTTGCGATCGACGCAATGAACATGCGATTCAGCTGTCGCGATTTTGACGAGAAAGCATCGGCCCTGGAGAAGGTGAGCAACTGGGTCCATGAAGATTACCTACGAGTTGAGATGCTCGCCCCTACGTTCAGCAAGGCCGATCTGTCGCTGGAGGCCTTGAACGACGCCTATTTCATCAACGAGCGGGAGCTTCAGCTCCTGGCACGACACCCCCTGGCTACGATTGGCGGGCATACGGAATCGCATCCAGCGCTCGCGTACCTGAATGCAGCTTCAGCGCGCGCCGAAATGGCGGGTAATCGCACCTATCTGGAGAGACTGCTTCAGCGCCCGGTTCGGCACGTCGCTTTTCCCTACGGCAACTCCAGGGCATGCGGTGATCGAGAACAACATCTCGCGGTGGAGGTCGGTTTTTCGACCGCAGTCACAACCCGGCATGGACAGATATCTGATCGGAAGCTGAATCCTTTTGGGCTCCCCCGCATCGCGGTCGGAGGTCCTTCCGACGGGAGAATTCCGTTCGAGGGGCGAATGAATGGCGTCCAGTCGGCGGTCCAGATGCTGTTCGGCCGCGGCGACTGATATCGTGCATTCCGATCGCGTCGAAGAGTCGAGGGCACGCGAATTCTGGCTCGGGCACGCGAAGTAGGTTGAGCCGCCGGCGATCTCGTGCGCCAGGATCGGCGCCCGACACGATCAGGCCTGACTGGCGATTCCTGATATCCAGCGGTGGAAGCCGGATCCGGGTGGGCAGGTCGCGAAATTGTAGCCGATTTTGGGGTTCACCTTCAGGCGATCCAGTGTGCCGAGGTCACTGACCTTCGTGATTGATCCGTCTGCAGCAAGAGCAAACACCGGAAGTCCGAGTGCCTCGAACACATACCTCGTGGTCGCGTGGCTGCGATCCTGGCCATGATCTTCGTAGATGATCAGCGTGTCGCGCTTCAGAGCCTGCCGAGCGCCCTTCAGGGCCGCAACCTCCTGGCCCTCGACGTCGAGCTTGATGACGAGCCGATCGCTGTCGGTCAGCTGCTGATCCCTTGCCAACGCATCGATCGTTATCGACATGACGGGTTCTGTGTGTGACGGACGGCTGCTCTGCGACGTTACGATGTGCCGGGCCGAATGAGGTCCGTCGTCGGAGAAGAACAGGCTGCGCCCGTCGTACTCGAACAATGCCCTTCGGCAGATCTCGAAGCGCTGATCATTCGCGTCACGGTTCTGCTCGAGAATTGCAAGCGTCTCGCGTGAAGCCTCGACGGCAATCGCGCGCTTGCGACCCAGCATTTCCGACGTGACGAGAACGGACCAGTATCCGATGTTTGCACCGCAATCGAAGAACGTATAGTCGGTATCCTTCAGCCGCAGCAGAAGCGTCGCTATGTCCGGCTCGTAGGTCATGCCGGGCTGGCCGATGAAGAACGCATTCCAATAGACGTCGTTCAGCTCGAAGTACAAGCGGCTACCGTCGGCGAAATGGACGCAAGACAGCTGGGAATGCAGAAGCGGCTTGACCGCCCGCATGGCAAGTCCCATACCGCGCCCGGTACTCCGCGCAACAACGGTGTGCAGAAGCCTCACCAGCCCCATGGAAAGCCGGCTTCCTGACACCTCGTAATCGAATGTAGACCGGCCCATCAGGTACCGCCTCCCGCGCGTAAATCCAATTGCAGCAATCGCGTCCTCGGATGACAGCGAACGCATTCAACTATCTCCCCAATTCATGTACGTGTGTCCCGACTGCCGCGAGCAGGCTGCAGGTCAAGAATGGTGCCGCTGGCTTCTGGCCGTATTGCCTCGCTACGCGGTTCGGATACTCCTCGGCTCGTTGCGCGCCTAACCAACGCGCGGAGCGCCGTGGTGGCGGTGATATCGATCCCTTCCGCCGAATAAATGTAGGCCGCAGTCCACACCCTGGTCGCGATGCCCGCGCAGGAGCCAGCAACCGCTGCTCCTATCGTCCCGAAGGCCCAAGTCGCGCCGACCATGGCCAGGATTCCCGACACCCAAGTGATCACCACGATGTGCATCGCGGCGCGCTGATGGCCTGTCATATTCAGGGCGATGGGGCCGATCCCGAAATATGTCGACACCAGCATGCCGGTTGCCAGGACCATCAGGACGCCGTAGGCGCGGGTGAAAGTCGCTCCGAACGCCATCAACGCGAGGTTGCCGCCAAGCGCCAACGTCGCAACGCAGCCGAGCACAGCGACAAACGCAGCCAATGACGCTCCCGACGTGACGCGCGTGATTTCCGCATGACGATTCTCATCGAACAGACGTGCGATGAGGGGCGCCGCGGGAATACAAAAGGTCGCCAGGAAGAAATCAAGAAGGAGCGCGATCCGGCTGGCAGCGTAGTAATATCCTCCGGCTTCCGGGCCGACCATGACCGAGATGACGACGAGGTCGACTGTGCCGCCCATGATACTCGTGACGCTGGTTACCCAGAACGGTCCCGACGTGGAAAGGATGTCGCGAAGCCGGTCATTCGATCGCCCCACCGCCATGGTGAATACCTTACACCCCTCCGCGAGATGCCGCAGGTAGATGTTCTGGGCGGCGATCAACACGATCAGGATTCCAGTCGCAATCAGCAGAACGTCTTCAGCCGGCAGCGGATGGCCAGACGTCCCGAAGAGAACGGCGCCCAACAATATGATGAGAAATCTCCACAGCACATCCTTCGACACGAGTGCGAGATTGACGGAGCCGAGCGCGCGCCCCAGCGAACTCTGCATTTCGATCAAGGACAACGGCAATATCAGGAGCACGCTCGTGGCATATTGCCAGCCTCCGAATATTCCGTCGCGGCCGTGAGCGGCGACGAACGGAAGGAGGGCGAGTACGGTCACGGCAACGCTGCCCAGACACGCCACACGAACCCGCTTCGCGACGATCGAGCCGATCTCCGGGTAGTTCTTCCGGGCGGCGATGCTTGGTATTTCCCGCAACACGCGAAATTGCTGACCGATGAGGCCGACCGTGGAGGCGACGAGCGCGAACGTCATCAACGACATGAGCGCACCGTATTCCTCTATGTTCATCATCCGCGCAAAACTTACGCCGAAGAGGAGGGAGACGACGGCGCCCGAGCATCGGTATGCCAAGGCCAGCCATGACTGCCGGAAGACATTGCTGAACATGGTCGCCGGTCCGCCGGACGGTCGAGTAAAGCTCGTCATTGCTCAAGCCAACGTTGGTGGACGCCACGCGGCGCCCAGTAATTGTGATCGAGCTCTTGCCCGGAATTCCCGGTTCGGCGCACCTCGTGGGCGGAGGAGCGGACTGCGCGGAGGCTGAGCGTTCAAATGTTACACATTGTCAAATCGGCACATTGTCGCAGGGTCGAATATAACCCCACGGCTGCGGAGAGCGTCCGGCCCTTCTGGATTACCCACTCCGGTGGCCGTAACGAGAAACATGCTGCCTTCGTCGCGATGAAGGCGGTTCGCCGACGAGCATTGTTCGACGGGTGATGTACGGGGCGTTTCAATCGAGCTTGCGGTATCGCGATCGGGAGCCAATTCATGCGACTATAAGTCAGGATTGGCCTCCTTGTAGGTGTGTTGCTTCTCGACCTTGAACGAACCATCGAAATGAGGCTTGACGCCGTTCGCCTTGAGCCCCTGGACGACTCCAGTTCCTCCGGATGCGGTGGCTGCAGACCTGCGCGCGGGCGCGCGTTCCCGGTCCGACCTGTCGCGCAGCAATCCTATTCCGATCCCCAGAAGCATGCCGCCGAGGATCGCTGATCCAAGTATCAAACGGGCGTTTGGCGAGCTGGCCGTGTAGGGATGAGACACTCCGGTGAGCAGACGAGCCTCGAACACCGGCGCGGATTGCTGCTGCATGGCGTCCATGTAACGCAACATCCGGAGGAAATTGTCATACGTTCTGGTGGCGGCGTCCGCCGTGGCTTCCAGTTCGCGGAGTTCGTCTTGCGCCGTTCCGGTCGACTGCGACGAGGGTGGACCTGCCTCGGCGGTGTTCGCAGGAGCCGCGATGCCATTCCTGGCCCTGTTGTAATCCGCTACGGCCTTTTTGGCAGTCGACGCCTGGTTGCTCAATTCGTTGACACGTTCCTTGACCCATTTCTCGTTTTGCAGACCCCATTTGTATTTCGCGTCCATTTGCGTCGTGATGTAGGTCTCTACAACGGTGTCCAGGACCTGCGCGGCCCGATCGGGGTCGGCGGAGCTGAAGGCGAGATCGACTATGTAGGTGAGACCGGCGCGCTTCACCGAGAGCTTGCGCGCGAATGCTTCCATCGCATCGCGCGTGACGACGTCCGTGTCCTGCCTGCTCCAGCCGAGCAGCCGGGATGTCGACCGACTGAGGTGGTGCAGGGCGCCGCCGGAGAATTCCCGGTCTCCCGCCAAACCGAGCTTCGCAATCGCTGCGCGAGCGACGCTCTCCGACTTCAGGATTGCGACCTGACTTTCGACGGCCGTCGTTGCCGACGCCGTGTCGTTGGAAGAAGTCGTCTTGGCGTCGACGATGAGTTGCGCGGTTGCCGTAAACGTCGGAACTGCGACAACGAGATAGAGCAAGCCGGCGCCAAACATCAAGAAACACGTCAGCAGTATGATCGAGAGACGGCGGCGCAAGAAGGCGAGAACCTCCGCCACGAATTCGGCCGGCGAGCCAAATTCAGGCGGCATCGTGTCCTGAGGTGCCGAATTGTCAGTTCTGTGAGTTTGCAGCATTGTCTCGAACCTGCAGTTACTGGTGGCCTACCGAAGCCTCCGCCGATCAAACGGGAACGGGATCGACTGCAATGCCCTTGCGATCTTGCTGTACGGACTGCATGCAGCAATCGTCATCGCGCTAGAAGGCATTCCAATAGACCTTTCTGGAGAAGAGGGTCATGACGATGATCTTGAGATCGAGAAGGAATGACCAATTGTCGATGTAATACAGGTCATGCTCGACACGACGTTGCATCTTCTCCAGGGTGTCGGTTTCGCCACGATAGCCGTTGACCTGTGCCCAGCCGGTAATGCCGGGCTTGACGTTGTGGCGGCGGGAGAATGACGAAATCATCCGGGCGAAGCTCTCGTTCTGCGAGGTCGCGTGCGGACGAGGCCCGACGAGTGACATATCGCCGACCAGCACGTTGAAGAGCTGTGGAAGCTCATCGATATTGGTGTGGCGCATGAAGCGTCCCAACCGGGTCACGCGTGGATCGTGTCTGGTCACCTGCTTGAAATTGTCGCCATCCTCCGTCACGGTCATCGATCTGAATTTCAACACGCGAATAGTCTCGTTGTTGTAGCCGTGCCGGGTCTGACGAAATAACACCGGCCCGGGGAATCGAGCTTGATTGCGAGTGGAAGGATGACGAAGAGGGGACTGATGATGACAAGTCCGGCAATTGCGGCCGCGATGTCGAAGGCTCGTTTGATCGCCCGGTGGAACGGCGTCAGGGGAGACTGGAAGATGCGCATCGTCACCATGTTGCCGAATTGCGTGATGCGCGACACGGCCATGAGGTCGATTGCACCGACCGGGACGACGTGAACGTCGACCGGGAGCTCTGACAGGGCGCCGGCGAGCGCGAGGGCCGCCCGAACATCCGACTCCGAAGTCAGAATGACAATGTCATCCGCTCGCAGGGGCCGGCACTCTGCGATCAGTTCGCGGACATGGGATAGCACTTCGACCGCCCCGGAGTGCCCCGATGCTGAAGAGCCCTTGCGAAAGGTCGGCAACTCGAACGAGCGAATGGTGCGGATTCCGGTGGCGCTTACGCGTGCGGAAAAATCCAGGCAGTGGCTCGGTTCACCTATGAGGATCACGCGCCTGGCGTCGATCAGTCCGGATGCGATGGCAGGCTGCAGCAACGAGAAGCATATTGCCCGCGCGAAGAGCACCATGACGATAACGCTTGCCGCCTGGGCCATCACGGTCGCGCGCGAGTAGCCATCCGAGATCTTGAGAAGAAATATCGTTGAGATGAAGAAGGAGAATACGAAGAAGACGGCGCTGACGCCGCTCCATAGGAAGATGTGGCGGGGCTGCGTCTGGATCCGCGAATACTGCCGGAGCCCAACGGATACGAGCAGTTGCAACGTGGCAATCAGAAGAGATTCCAGGATGTATTTGGGAGTGTCCGGATAGTCGAGCGCAAGGACCAGCCGATAATAGAGGACGGCAGCGGCAAAAGCCCCAACGGCTACGAGGAGGAACTCGGCGCCTGCCGCCAGTACCAGCAAGGCGGCCAATCTGTTCTTGCCAAGGTCAGCCGCAATTGCCTTGCGGCCAGTGACCGAATGCGCCGAACGCTCGGTAGGGGCCGGCGAATTGGTGAAAACGCATAACTCACCGGTTACTCCCAAGCAGTCCGTCACGCAGTCCGTCCCCCTGACAAAAACATAGCATTCGGGTCAGGAGGCGGATTGGCAATAAATGGGTAGCCGGGAGTAACTACGATGGTCAGTTGAGCCGAGGCGCTGCGGGATTAGATTGTCGATCAATCCGTGAGACCGAGTTATCGAGCACGCCATGCCGCACGCCAAGCTGCGTAATTTTCTCCGTCTTGACAACCGTCGCGGTCAACCAGGCCATTGCGTCAGGTGGGGCCTGGTGGCTGTTGGCCTGACGATTTCCGCGCAGGCGAAAGCCGAATATCGAGTGAGCGTCGGAGATGTTCTGGAGGTCGCGGTAGCCGGCGTGCCGGAGCTGCGGCAGCGCGCGCCCGTCCAGGTCGATGGCAATATCTCTTTGCCGCTGGTCGGGATGGTCCCGGTCGCCGGCCTGCCGTTGCAAGAGATTCGGGCCAAGGTCGGGGCCGCAATGACGAGCAAGGTCTTTCGACAGAGGACCGTGGACGGCCGCGAGGTCGTCGTCGTGATAGATGCAGATCAGGTCACGGCGATCGTTGCGGAGTACAGGCCTGTTTACGTCAACGGGGACGTGTCGAAGCCGGGAGAGTACCCTTATCGTCCGGCGAGCACCGCGCGCCAGCTCATCGCCATGGCGGGTGGCTACGACATCATGCATATCAGGATGAACAACCCGTATCTCGAGTTCGGCCGACCTGAGAAGCGAGTATGGTTCGCTTTGGACAGAACTCGCCAAGGAACAGGCGCGGATGTGGCGCATCAAGAGCGAGCTCGGGGAAGGGACGCAGATCAATCCAAGCGCTTCTCTTGCCGACGTGCCGATAGCCCGGTCGGCGGTTTCGGAAATCGTCAATGCGGAAGCCGAATACCTGAAGACGAAGCAGAGCGACTATCAGCAGGAAAAGGCGTACTTGCAGCGCAGCGTTCGGCAGGGAGACGACGAGGTCCGCGTGCTGTCGGAGCAGCAAAAGAAAGATGAAGAGGGACTTCAGTCCGACGTCGAGGACCTTCAGAAAGCGACCGACCTGTTCGGCAAGGGATCGTTGATCAGCCCTCGCGTGACGGATGCGCGTCGCGCGGTTCTGCTGTCGGCGACCCGGAGGTTGCAAACCTCTGCGCAATTGCTCCAGGTCAAGAAACTGCAGGACGAGTACGCCAGACGGCTGGCAAAGCTCGACGATCAGCGGAAGCTTGATCTGTTCCGTGAGCTGCAAGAGACCAGCTTAAAGCTCAATCAGATTCGCGAGAAACTGCAGAGCGTCGGCGAGAAGCTTCAATACACTTCGATGGTTCGATCGCAGCTCGCACGGGGAGCCGGCAGTAAGCCCGATATTGCTATTATCAGAAAGAGCGAGAAAGGACCGGAACGGATTGTCGTGAACGAGGATGCCGAGTTGCAGCCCGGTGACACCATCGAGGTCTCGCTGCGATATCAGGATGGTCCCGACGCGGCACCCCGAAAGCTAAGCAGTTCAAACGTTCCTGTCGTGATAGGCCGGACGGACGTGACCGCGGCAGACTCGCGGCGTGACAGCAGGTGACAAAGCCGGAAGCGGCATAGTGATCGGGATTGGCACGTCGGGAAGACAGGAGCAGCCACGGAGTTTGATGCCGCTTGTCCGTATATTTTTAGCCTATGCGACGGTGTCGCCGCTTAGGCATAGGGTAATTCCGCTTGATCTGAACCTTGAATATTTTGCGACCTTTACCGTTCTCGATCCGATGTTCCGCTTCGCTGCAATCTGAACTCACAGAAGGGGCAACCTCCTTGTGCGGCTTCGTTGGCATCTTTGGATTTAAAGAATTGCTTGAGTCGGCGCGCAGCCGGGCGCTCGAGATGGCCAAGACGGTCAGGCACCGCGGGCCAGACTGGAGCGGCATTTATTCCAGCGACGGCGCAGTGCTCGCGCACGAGCGCCTTTCCATTGTCGACGTGGAGCACGGCGCTCAACCCCTTCTCGACGTGACCGCGGGTCGCGCTTTGGCCGTGAACGGAGAGATCTACAATCATGTCGGTTTGCGCGAGGCGCTGAAGCTGCCGCACGCATGGAAAACGAAGTCCGACTGCGAAATCATCCTGTATCTCTACGACGAGTACGGCCCTGCCGTGTGCAATATGCTGAGTGGAATCTTTGCATTTGCCCTCTTCGATGAGCGCAGTGGCGATTTCTTCGTCGCCCGAGACCACATCGGAATTGTTCCGCTTTACATCGGATGGGGTAGCGACGGCACGACTTACGTCGCGAGCGAAATGAAAGCTCTCGATGGCGTATGCGAGACGATCCGGGAATTTCCTCCGGGACATCATTACAGCGCCAAGGCCGGAAAGTTCGTCAAGTGGTATGATCCACAATGGGCACATACTCTTCCAAGCAGGAAGGTGTCCCTGCAGGAGCTCCGATCTTCGCTCGAAGCTGCGGTCAAGCAGCAGATGATGTGCGATGTGCCTTACGGGGTGCTTATTTCCGGCGGGCTCGACTCGTCGCTTATCGCGGCGCTTGCAGCGCGCCACCGCTTCAAGCGGATCGAGTTGGGAGAAACCGAGGAAGCATGGTGGCCGAGGCTGCACTCGTTCTCTGTCGGCCTCGAAAACTCACCCGACATGAGGCATGCGCGAGACGTGGCGGCTCACATCGGCACGGTCCATCACGAGATTGTTTTTACCGTGCAGGAAGGATTGGACGCATTGCCGGACGTGATCCGGCACCTGGAGACCTTTGACGTCACCACCATTCGTGCCGGCACGCCGATGTATCTCATGGCGCGCAAAATCAAATCAATGGGCATCAAAATGGTGTTGTCCGGAGAAGGCGCTGACGAAGTATTCGGCGGCTATCTCTACTTCCATATGGCGCCGTCAGCAGAAGAATTCCACGAGGAGACTGTCCGAAAGATCTTTGCGCTCAGCAAGTATGATTGCTGTCGCGCGAACAAGGCAATGGCGGCTTGGGGGGTCGAAGCCCGTGTGCCCTTCCTGGACAAGGAATTCCTGGACTACGCAATGTCGATAAACCCCGCCGAGAAGATGTGCCCTGGCGAGAAAATCGAGAAGGGCATATTGCGGGAAGCATTTACCGATCTGTTGCCGCAAGCGATCTTGTGGCGTCAAAAGGAGCAGTTTTCCGACGGGGTAGGGTACAGCTGGATTGAAAGCTTGAAGCATCAAGCCGAGAATAAAGTCTCGGATCAGATGCTCGCAGAGGCGAGCAAGCGCTTTCCGCGGCAAACGCCGACGTCCAAAGAGGGATATTTCTACAGGACCATCTTTGATGGCATTTTCAACAATCCGACAGCCTGCCTGACTGTGCCCGTCGGTCCTTCGATCGCCTGCTCCACGCCGACCGCGTTTCTCTGGTCTCAGCAATTTGCGAGCATGAATGACCCATCCGGAAGGGCCGTGAAAGGGATCCACGTTCAAGCCATTGATCATGTTCAATCAGCTGGAAGCCTCGACAGTTCGGAGGCCCCATCGGGCGAACGGGTTGCAGCGGCGGAGTGAAATCCTCCTTCAAGCGGATCGCCTACCGTTGTGGGTGAATCCGGCGCGCCGTTTGCTGTGTCGGTCGCCGCGACCATTCAAGCCCGGCCCGCCGCCCGAAGAGCCGGCACTCGGCCTTCGTGCAACCAATGCCAGAGCGACGCCTCAACGCCGCGTCAGGATCATGACATCGACGCGACCACCTCAAGCATCACTTCGGTCGCGCCGCCGGCGATCGAGAGCACGCGGGCGTCACGCGCGACGCGCTCGATCGCGCTCTCGCGCATGACGCCCATGGCGCCGTGGAACTGCACGCAATCATACGCGACCTCGTTGACGAGTTCGCCGCAGATGGCCTTCAACATCGAAATCTCGCGCAGGCAATCGTCATCGGCCGCCATGCGCCAAGCGGTGGCATAGAGAAACCCGCGGCTTGCCTCCACTTTCGCAGAAAGCATCGCGAGCCGCTGACGGATCGCCTGCATGTCCCAAAGGACGCCCCCGAATGCCCGGCGGGTTTTCACGTAAGTGAGGGTCATGTCGATCGCTGCCTCGGCCATCCCTATCGCCATGGCGGCGAGGACAAGGCGCTCGTTCTGCAAGTTGCGCATGATTGAGTAGAAGCCTTGTCCCTCTGCGCCGAGCACGTTCCCGGCGGGGATGCGGCAGCCGTCGAAGACAAGTTCCGCCGTGTCGGAGGAGCGCCAGCCGAGCTTGTCCAGCTCGCGCGCGACGCTGAAGCCTGGCGTTCCCTTCTCGACGAGGAACATCGTGATCCCGTTGCTTCCGGCCGAGGGATCAGTCTTGGCCGCGACGCAGTAGAGATCCGCGTGGACGCCGTTTGTGATGTAGAGCTTCGTGCCGTCGAGCACGTAAGAGTCGCCATCTCGCACCGCGCGCGTGCGGATGGCCTTCACGTCGGAGCCCGCATCCGGCTCCGTAATGGCGATCGCGGTGATCACCTCGCCGCTGATAATGCCCGGCATCCAGCGGGCCCGCTGGGCTTTGGTCCCGTCGTGAAAGACGTACGAGGAAGCCATGTCGGCATGGACGAGCATCGCGTCGGCGGCGCCGCCATAGGTCGAGCGCCCGAGCTCCTCGGCGAAGACCGTTGACGCGACAGAGTCCATTTCGGCGCCACCATACTCAGCCGGGTAGCGGATGCCGAAGAAGCCGAGTTCGCCCATGCGGCGCAGGATCGAACGGGGAATGAACCCGTTCTCTTCCCAGTGATCCGCGCAGGGCTTGATTTCCTCCTTGACGAACCGGCGGACCTGGTCCCGCAAGAGCTCATACTCCGCCGCCATCCAGGGCAGCTCCGGCTCTTGCGCCGCCTTCCAAGCTTTGTCCATCATCTTCATCCGATCTGCTATGAGCCTGACTCAAAGGCTCCTGTCCCGCCCAAGACCAGGCGGAGACCTTCCGGCTAGAGTTCGACCTCCTCTCTCGGTCCCTCCGAGAGGGAAGGGGCACTGGAATTGGCCACCCAGCGCATTCCGTCGATGACTTCCGCCAGTTCGGCCAGTGTCGGGCGCTCAAAGAGGTTGCGAAGCTGCACGTCGACGCCGAAAATCTTTCGCATGCGCGACACCGCCCGCACCACCAGGAGCGACTCCCCGCCCAGCTCGAAGAAGTTGTCGTGGCGTCCGATCGACTCGAGCTTCAGGAGTTGACACCATAGCGCGGCCAGCGCCTTCTCGGTCTCTGTCGAGGGGGCGGCGAAGACCTGCGCCGGCTGGATGTTTTCCGCCGTCGGCTCGGGAAGCGATGAGCGGTCGATCTTGCCGTTGGACGTGAGCGGCATCCGCTCGAGGCGAACGTAGTGCGTCGGAATCATGGACTCCAGCAGTTCTTCGGCGAGGTGCGCGCGCAGGTCCGCCACGGTCAGAGGTTTCGACGCGACATAGTAGGCCACAAGTCGCGCGATGCCGTCTTCGGGCGTCGACGGTTCGCCATTGCCGATCTGGGCCGTTTCTTGTTTCGCTGCTTTCGTTATCGAGGTGACGACGGCGCATTCGTGAACGTCCGGGTGCTTGAGAAGCCGTGCTTCGATCTCGCCGAGTTCGATACGGGTGCCGCCGACCTTCACCTGATGATCGGCGCGGCCGAGAAATTCCAGGTGTCCTTCCGAGTTCCAGCGGGCGAGATCGCCCGTTTTATAGAGCCGCAGCTTCGAGCGCCCATCTCGGGGATCGGTGACCGTACGGAAACGCTCGTCGGTCAGATCGGGGCGATTGAAATAACCTCTCGCGAGACCGTCGCCGGCAATGAACATCTCACCGATAATCCCGGGGCCGGTGGGCTGATATCTATGCTGAGGACGTAGATGCCCGCATTCGCGGCCGGAACGCCGATCGGCACCGATGCGGATTGATCCCGATCGGTGTCGAAACGGTGAATCATGCAGCCCACCGTGGCTTCGGTGGGTCCATACTCGTTGTAGATCTCGATAGGATGGGGAATAGCGCTGGTGATATCGCGAGCCAGCGCGGCCTTGAAGTCCTCACCGCCCACGATGAACTTGCGCAGTCTTGTGGTCTCAAGATTGCGGTCGCGGATCATCGCGAGATGCGCCGGCGTCAGCTTGATGATGTCCACCGCATTGTCGTCGATCACCTTCAGCACGACCATGCTCTGCACTCCGGGATCGCCAAGATAGACCACGATGCGGCCGCCGGTGATGAGTGGCGTAAAGAGCGTTGTGACGGTCAGGTCAAATGCGAGAGATGAGAAAAGGGGCCATGCGAGGCTTTCGTCGGAACTGTACACCTGGGCGGCCCACCAGATGTAGTTCACCAGGCTTCGGTGCTCGATCTCGACGCCCTTGGGAGTGCCGGTCGAGCCGGAGGTGAAGATGATATAGGCGGCGCCGTCCGGCGTCGCAGCGGACGGTCGGGCCGAGGCCGGCTGATTCGAGATCGACGCGAGATCGGCGTCGAGCACGAAAATGTCGGCAAGGTTCGGGGCAATGCCCGAACGCAGGCGCGACTGGGTGATCGCCACGGGCGCCCGCCCGTCGGTCCCGTTGGAAATGTCCTGCAGGATTGTTGTGATACGCCCCTTCGGCGTTGCCGCATCCACCGGCACATAGGCTGCGCCGGACTTCAGCACGCCCAGGATCGCAACGACGACTTCAATGGAATGCTCCATGAAGACAACGGCAATCCGGCCCGGGCCCACGCCGGTCGAGCTCAAATACGCGGCCATCTGGTTGGAGCGTTCGTCGAGCTGCCGGTAGGTCAGCGTTGCACCGCCAAAGCGGATCGCTTCAGCGTCAGGACTACGCGTCGCCTGGTCGCGGAAGAGATCGATGATCGTCCTGTCCGACGGATAGCGTGCCGCCGTGGCGTTGTAATCGACAACCAGCGCCTGATGATCGGAATCCTTCAGCAGGGGAAGCGCTACGCCCTCCGGCGCGATAGGTAGGACTTCGTTCATGAAATACGCTCCCGTCGGGAAAACTAAAAACGAAAATCACGTCAATTGTTCTGCTTTTGGGTTGCCTCGCGATAGAGGTTCGCAATGGCAGGTGCGTCAGGTTCCATCAGCATCGAGGCTTCGTTGCAGTCATCGGGCCCGAAGTAAAATTCGGCATGCGGCACTACTCGCAGCCATCGGTGTGGCGCCGCACCCGATCGCAGCCAGGCTTTGTTGGGAAGGATTATGCAAACCCGACCCGAATACGGAGTGGGAGTGTACCGCTGAAAGGCCGCGATCGCCGTGGATTTGAGCAGAGCCCTGCTCGCCAATACCGGGTCTGTCGCGACAGGCTCATTGCTCTTGCCAACGAGGGGTACGAGGGCGCGGACGTGCTCGCGCAGGCGACTGCCGAAATATCGGAGACGGGCGCCGAATGTCGGCAGCTTCGCTGTCTCATGCAGGAACGATTCCGCCCTGCCCCTCGCAATGAAATACAGCCGGCGCGGCCATTCCCCATAGGTGGTGGGGTGAAGCGGGCCAAACAGCGCAACGCATGAGACCTCGGACTCGCGCTGTCCCAGGATTCTCGCCAGTTCAAAAGCTGTTGGAGCGCCCGAGCAATAGCCGACGATGATGTACGGACCGGTCGGCTGATATTCGACGATCTGGCGGGCGAAGTACTCGGCGATATCTTCGACGCGATCCATCGGCTCGCTCTGCCCATCGAAGCCAGGCGGTTGGAGGGCGTAGAACGGTTGATCGACTCCCAAGTGCTTCGAGAGGTCCAGGAATGAGGACGGTGCCCCGACATGACCGGGTACGGCGTAAATGGGTGTGCGTGTGCCGCGAGACTGCAACGGAACGATTGCAGACGGTTGCTTGGCCGCGGCCGTGGCCATGTTCAGAAACGCGATGATCTCGCCCTTCCGACCCTGCAACTGATCGCGAAGCTCCGCCGTCAGCGCGCCGGCCGGGGCGTTGCAGCGCAGCCGGTCGCCATCCACCCAGACCTTGATGTCCTTGACCGCGAGGTCTGCGAGCAGCTCCGAAAACTGCATCACGTGCGCTGACATCGGGCTTTTCATCGATGAAGCTGACATTTCCTGTTCCGTGCGCCATCGCGGCAACTTCGACTCCGGATGACAGTTCATTTCCGGACGACCACGCTCCCAACATATCCAGGTTGCGGTACGAAGCTTCGGACAGCCCAATCCCTTTCGTCCCAGGAAATCGGCTGTCCCAAGCCGCACCCCAGCGCCTTCGAGACAGCCTCCAGCCGGGTCCAGCGCCGGAGGAAGCCCTCCAGCCGGTCTTCCGGATCGAGGGCGGCGTAGGACTCGTATTCGGAGGTGGAAAGGCAGAGCACTGCGATCTCGTCCGCTTCGGGCACGGGGAGAACCGCCTCGATGTCCACGCCGACCTCTTGCCTGATCGAGAGGGCGATGACCGCTACTTCTCCGGATCGCGAGACGCTGAAGCGCAAGTCGCGGGCGGGCATGCGGCGGGAGAGGTGGGGTTTGCCCAGCCGTCCATATTCCAGCTCGATCTCCGAGGGCGAAATTCCTAGTCTGGAAGCGAGGACCTGGCGCAGCTGCCCGCGGCTAACAATGAAGCGGCCGCGATCGCGCTCCAATCTCAATCCCGCGGAGCGCCGACGTTCCTCTTCGTTGAGGCATGCGCTTAGCTCCCGGATGGCGTCCTGCTCCGCATGGAGCATGAATGCCAGGACCTCCAGACCATCATGCTCGAGAACCGGCGTGATGACCCCGGGTCTCAGCTCAACTGCTTTGTCCAGAAAGCTCGAAGGCGCGGTGCCGGCTCCGCGAGTCCCGCGTTCAAGTCTGCGATAGCCTGGCCCGTCAAAGGAACGACTATTTTCCCACTCGCTCTGTTCACAGGCACCTGTGCGAAAAGCCATCACAACTTGCTTTCTATTAGCCTCGATCCGGAGTGCCGCCGGTAGGTTGCGAGCGGTATTGCGATGGGCATTCGAGCGGACTGCTGATTGAAATTTTAATCGCGCACCGCCATGGCTCAATGGACCATCGTAATTACCCATTTTTTGCCAGTTCCCATCCGGTGACCCGGACCGGACTGCTTGAGTTGGGTGGCCCGGCGGCAAAGCCGCCGCGTCCTTCCGCCAAGAGCGCAAGCGGGGAATATTCCTAGGGGAATTGGACCGCCAAACGGTCAATGGATGCAGTCCGGGCGTCAGCGCCTGCCGGGGGCAGCACCGACATGGCCACATCGCCAACCTGGACGTTGGTTCTCGCCAAAGAGCCCAAACCCATCGACTAGGAGCCAGCCCCGAATACGGAATACAGAGCCGCGGTCTTTTTTGGAAGATTCGTGGCAATGGTTCGTAGCATCCGCTTGGCGCTGCGCAACTTGGCCTCGATGTGGCGCTCTGGACTGTCTCTGCCGACAGCGATCCACGTCATGGCCTGCTCCCGATTGGCCAGATGGGACTTGTGCCCGCCGCCACCGGCCAGGAAGTCGTAGCCGCTTTCCCCGCGTGCAATGCTATCCTCAATAGCCAGCACATGGCTGACGAGCCCGGGCTTGAGCCGGCTATCGCTCTCATAGAGAAAGCCGCTCTGGTAGTTCAGGACACGGCCGTCGTGCACGAAATTGTACACGACCCCAATTGTCTCGTTTCCAACCAACGTCCGTGAGATGCGAACGGCCCCCGTGGGGATTCCGCGCGCAATCAGCTCCTCGTGAAACGGACGGAAGCCGGGATTGGCGAAGGCTCCCTTGCGTCCCCATCGCGACCGATGAAAGTCGCTCAGCAAATCGAATGCGACGAGGGCCTCCGTCGTCGTGTCCATGATCCGGAGTTCAACGGGACCGCGTTCGGCATACAACCGCATGGCGCGGTTCACGGCCTGGCGCGTGCTGCGGCCCAATGTAGCGCGATAATCCCCCCCGCGCTGGCGGACCGGGGCAAAATCAACCCACAATGCCGCATCAGCCTTTTTCACCTCGGTCACGAGCCCGGCCCGGCCTGCGGCGCGACTGGCGGTCGCCTCAAGGTCCGGATCAATTCCGGAGAGCACCAACTGATCCGAGCGGTGCAAGCGGGACGTCAACGCATTGAGACCTGCCGATATGATGGCATCGGATTGCTCTGCAAGAATACCGTTGTACTCGATGAACAATCGGTCGAAGCGAGTATCTCCCGTTTCATTGAGCAGCCAGCGCGTCCGTGCATGCAGCCCGAGACTCCACGCCCTCCGCCGGCAAATAATCGCCAGGCCAACGATCTTGCCTGATGACCGGGCCACGAGGACGTGTGGTCGCGCGCCATCGGGGATATGCCGCAGCCAAGTGCCGATCCAGAGCCAGGACAGGAAGAACGAGTGAGTCACTCGCGCTTCGAGCTCCTTCCATGAGGTTTCAAGCCAGGCGATGCTTTCCAGGGCATCCAGGCTGACATCGGTGACCGTCTCAGGCATGCTTTCCCGTTCCAACGCCGGAGGGCTGAATGCGCGATGTGACGGGAATACCGAAGGATCGAGCTGCAATGTTCGCGCAAGATCCGATGATGGATGGCTCGTCACGCGCGGATATCCCTCTGGCAGACACGTCCTGGTGGGGCGTCTCTGACCGTTGTCTCGGCGAAGGCCGATAACGGCAACTATATCCGGAATTCGATCGAGGTGCGGACCCTTTCTGATTACCCACGGTAGCTGCTTGTGCCAGCGCAGCAACTGTGCCGAGGTGAAGCTGTGATCGACCGGGTTCGAGGCGGGTGCAGCGCGGTCCGGCCTTCGGCGTCCGGCGGCCTCGATGCTCCGCCCGCTCATCGGGGCGTGTCATGGCTGACGTCCGATTTCTCACGTGGCGCTCGATCCCGAGGCGAGTTTTTCAAATCTCCGCCGCAGGTGATCCACGAGCAGTTCCGCACCGATCAACAGGCAGCCCGGATGTCCGCCAGGCACCTGTATCAATTCCAGTTGAGGGCTGAGATGCCGCCACGCTCGGCCATCGTGGTCGGCCGCGTAAAAGGCCACCGGGATCTCGAGCGGCGCCGGACAATACCGCGCCATTGCGATTGAATGAGCGTCCCACAACGCCGTTGGAATTGCGACCTTGGCGATCGCAGGCTGTTTGTTCACCGGGAGCTTCAGGTATCGCTCCAGTCTCACCATTTGCTCGAAGGTCCAACGCAAGAGATAAGGCGAAACCAGCGGCTTCAGCAGCCCCAGGATCGCCCGTGGCATTGGACGGGCACTGACGGTCGGCGGGTCCACCATCGTAACCAAATCAACCGTGTGGCCGGCAGCCATCAGCTGGCGGGCCACTTCGAACGCCACCATGGCGCCATTGCACTTGCCGCCCAGAAGAAAGGGACCGCTCGCTTGCCTTGCCAGGATGAACGGCAGGCGGTCGGCGGCCATCGCCTCGATGGAGCCCGGAATAGGCTCGCCATGAAGACCGTGGGGATTGATCGAGATGATCGGATAATCCGGCCCCAGAAGCTCTACCACCCGCCGCACACTCGCGTGGCCGCTGACAAGGTCGCCGTTGAAAAAGTACAGCGGAGACCGCGTGCCAGGCGCATGGGGCTGGAAGAACGGCGTCGTCCACGTGTCCGTTGGTGCGGAAACCCTTGCGGCAAATTGCCGGACGGTTTCTGCCCCGAACATGATGGTTTCCGGCACGGGATAGCCGACGAGCCGCTCGACCTCGATCAGCATCTCCATCGCGAGAAGGGAGTCTCCGCCGCTGGCAAAAAAATCATCGTCAACGGTCACGGCCTCGTTCTTGAGCAGCCTGCGCCAGAGGGGCAGCAACTCGGCTTCCAAATTCAACGGCCCGTTCGCGACGGGCGCCGGCGTCGTCGCCGGTGCCCCCGTGGCCGGTCGATCAGCTCGCGCAGACGTCGCCGCTGAACCTTTCCCGTCACCCCCTTCGGCAGATGGTCGAGCGTCAGAATGCGTCTCGGAATCTTGAACGAGGCCAGCTCGCGTTGCAGGAACAGGCGAAGCTCCGCAGCGCTCGCCTGCGCGCCGCGATGAGGGACGATGGCGACTGCGACGTCCTCGCCCAGGCGCGGATGCGAGATCGCGAAGGCTGCAGCTTCGGCGATGGCCGAATGTCGCAATAGCGCGGCCTCGATCTCGGCGGGAGAAATCTTCTCACCGCCGCGATTGATCAGCTCGCTCAGGCGGCCGTGCAGCGAAAGGAAGCCGTCTTCGTCGAGGCTGCCGATATCGCCGGTGCGAAACCAACCCTTCGTGAAAGCGGCTTGATTGAGTTCCGGCGCATCGAGATAGCCCGACGTCACGGTCGGTCCACGAATCCAGATCTCTCCGCGCTCGCCGGCTGCCAGGGGATGTCCATCCTCACCAACGATGGCCACGGTATCGGGCCAGGGTCTTCCGCAGGTGCCCGGCCTGTTCGGACCGGGCGGCAGTTGGTTGGCGGCGATCTGGGCCGCCTCGCTGGAGCCGTAATGCTCCAGCACCGGCACGCCGAGAGCGTGTTGCAGGCCGTCCTGCACGGCCCTCGGGAGCGGCGCGCCTCCCGACATGGCGAACCGCAAAGTGTGCGCAGCCCGTGCATTCTCAAGGCTTTGCGCCTTGTCCAGCACCGTGGTGTGAAGCGTCGGGCCTGCCGAGTACCAGGTCGGCCGCAGGACATCGAACCATTCATCGAGTGCGACGACGGCACTGTTCGCCGGGATCGCAATGCTGCCTCCGGTCAGCAACGGCGTGAAGACCGTCACTTTGAGTCCATGGGAATAGTAGGGGGCGACACGCTCAGGCATCGGTCCCGGGACGTGAGGCCGAACCAGGCCTGAAGGCGTTCGGCCGCCGCCAGCATATTGTCATGGCTGAACGGAATGAGCTTCGGCTGCGCGGTCGTGCCCGACGTCTGCAAAATGAAGGCGGGGGAGCGCGGATCCGGCTCGGCGTCGATGGCAGGGGAGCCGGCAACTTGCACGGCGATCTCGAGTCCAAGCTGGCCCTGTCCGACCGGAGCGGCTTCTATGACGGCAAGCCTTCTGCGTGCTGCGGCCTGGCGAGCTTCAGGGGCACTGCCCTGCAGCACAACGAGGGCGCTCAAGTTGAGCATGTCGAGGCGCTGCTCGATTTCAGGCAGGGAGAGGCGTGGGTCGAGGGGCACGGCGATGCTACAACAGGCAACTGCCACGATGGCGAGAACCGCCTCCGGGCCGTTCGGCATCAAGACCCCGATCCGGGTATTGCAATCGAAGCCGGCCAGGCGCAGCCGCCGGCGGATTGCGTTCAACTGGCGTTCAAGACCGCCGTATGTCAGAGGCTCGAAAGCGCTCGAGACGATCGCCGGCTGGTTCGGAAACCGACTGGCAGTTCGAGCGACGACCTGGCCTATTGTGAGTCGGGCTTCCAACTCCCCATGGTCGCGAGCGTGGAAGCTCTCGGAACACATGGTGGCGCCAGGCGTCTCGTTGTCCAGAAGCATTCCGTCCTACCTTGAACAACGTAAGTCGGCTCACAGGACCATAGCCGGCCTCTCCCGAAGATGCCTTGCCGTACAGCAAGTGAAGCTAGCAATTAAGGATTAGCCAATATTCGGTGCGTCATCCTGCCATCCTGCCGATTGCGACCACCGGTGAGTGGTGGCGTAACCAGGCAGCGGCGCGACTTGAGCTTGCCGATGAGAGCAGTCGTCTGGCTTGCGCGGGATTGAGCAGGCCTCGAACAAGACAGAAATTCTCGAAGACGCAGATGGCTCTCGCCGACTACGTGCCGCGATAGCCATTCGGGTTCTTCATCTGAAAATGCCAATGGTCGGCACACATCTGTGTCAGCGATCGCGTTGATGTCCAGCCCAACAGGTTCTTCGCGAGAGTTGGATCGGCATAGCAGATTGCGACGTCACCGACCCTGCGTTGGTCGATCACATACGGCACGGGCCGGCCACTCACTTCCTTGAATGTCCGGATCACGTCCATGACGCTACTGCCGCTTCCTGTTCCGAGATTGACCGTCAGAAGGCCGGGCTGTCTCAGTTGGCTAAGGGCGCTCAGATGTCCGGATGCAAGATCGACAACGTGAATGAAGTCGCGGATCCCGGTGCCGTCCGGAGTATCATAGTCGTTTCCCCAAACATGCACCGTCGGACGTCGTCCGATCGCCACTTGTGCCACAATCGGCAACAGATTGTTCGGCACATCCAGGGGATCTTCTCCGATCAGTCCGCTTTCGTGGGCGCCAACCGGATTGAAGTAGCGCAAGATGGCAATCCGCCAATCCTTGTCGGACTCATGAAGGTCCCTCAGTATTTCTTCGATGAAGTATTTTGTGCGGCCGTACGGATTGATCGGTGCGACGGGATGCTTCTCGTCCAGCGGCAGGTACGCGGGTGTCCCGTAAACGGTTGCGGATGAACTGAAGACCAGCGTCTTGACGGATGCTCGCGTCATGGCCGACACGAGCCGCATCGTTCCCACGACGTTGTTGTCGTAATAGGTGATGGGTTGAGCGCTGGACTCGCCCACCGCCTTGAGGCCGGCGAGATGAATGACCGCAGTCACGTCGTGGGCGCGCAGGATCTGGTAGATCGCCTCTTCATTGCGAATATCGGCATGCCGGAAAATGACCGATCGCCCGCAGATGGCTCGTATCCGTTCGAGAGAGGCGCTGTTGCTGTTGGAAAGATTGTCGACCGCGACGACATCGAGCCCGGCGTCGAGTAGGGCGACAGCGATGTGGGATCCGATATAGCCGGCACCGCCGGTCAACAAGATCATTTCCGCTTCCGTTTCGCGTCTGCGTGGTCAATGCTCGCCGGGCGCGGGAAATCATCCCGCGCGGTGATGCCGATGCGCCAGACCGGACGAGTTCAGCTATTTCCGCAGTCGGATCGCCCCGTCGGCTTTTGAGCTCATGTCCTTGCGGGTATGGCCGTTGGCGAGGGAGACTTCGAAGTAGTTCTCCGCATGGTCGATCGCGCCAAGTGGCGCCGGCCGGCCCGCTCTCGCAATCTTGGGAATTTCCCGGCCAGGTGGGAGGAGCCGCTCGGTCACGTCAACGATCTGATGCGCCGAACTGCTGTTTCTCGACCAAGCCGCAGATCGATGGTTCAATCCCCAGATTGCTGCCTGCGTTCTGTTTTGAACCCGGATCTTGCGAAGGATCGCCTTGATGTGAACCTTCACCGTGGCTTCGGCAATCTTGATCTTGCGCGCAATGCACTTGTTGGAATTGCCTTCAATCAGGCACTGCACAATTGAAACTTCGCGCGGCGATAGTTGCTGAGCCAGCGTGTCATCTGCCGTTGCGACGGCATGATCGTCATCGTTGGGTACAGGAGCATCGTCCACCTCGCGTTTCTCGGTCTCGAGAGCGGACTCCAAGAATGCCGGCGGGAATACCGTCCCACCCATCATGACGAGTTCGATGGACTTGATGAACGCGTCGCAGTTCATCACGTCGATGAAATATCCGGTGGCGCCGGCTCGGAATGCGGCAACCAGATCATTCAGATGAAAGTGATCCGCTACAACTGCGACACGTGCATCCGCGTGACGGCGCTTGAACGAGTCGATTTGCTCGACTGTCGGGCGAAAATCATCGCCACTATGAACGATGAGGAACAATGCCGGACTGGCGGGGGCTTTCTGAAGCGCCTCGTCGCTGGGCCAATCATCGGCGTCGTATATCGAGGTTAGGACGAAATTCTCCGAATTTAGAATTCTTGCAAGGCCTTCTTTGCGAAGACTATTTTCACCAACCAGTGCAATGGCAAAAGGATATCGTCGTCTCATGGAAACTCTCCCGGACGCTACAATGATACAAGCGGTTGAAGGGTTGAACCCGGTTCATTTTTGGTGGCCCGCCCAGCTGAAAAGAACGACGTAAAAACAAGCTTCCTCAGATTCGGTCGATAGAACAAACCTGGGACGACAAGCGCTTAACCCACTCTCAAAATATTTAAGAATGTTAGATGCTAATCCCCAATATCCCTATATACCGTTGGTTATAGGCATTTGGGGCTGCCAAACTGACGAGGGTGATCTCTCGGTCCTGGTCGACAGGCGCTCGCTGAGGGTGCGTCGGATCGTCGCTGCGATTACGCGTTGTGGAATCGTGTTTGTCGGCGCGCTCCAGGCGGTAGATTCACGGGACCAAGCGACAACAAAACCTTACTGAAATGTCTCATATTGGAGTAGCTTGTTAATGACGTGGGCGCCGATCTGAACTGAGGGGGACTGAGGGTTGATCGGAAATGCATTTCAGTCGTGTAGTCATTGCCAGTAGATATCCAGTCGTTTTATTGGGTCTGAACAGCCTGCTCGAAGCAGAGCGTGATTTCAAAGTTGTTGCTCGCTGCAATGATATTGCGAGCTGCTTCAAGGCAATACAGAGCCTCGCGCCCGACATCGCCATTTTGGACATGTCGATGCCTGACATTTCTGGGCAGGCCATGCTCGAGGTCGCAAATTCCGGGGCGCTTGGTGTGCGGCTCGTGTTTCTTGCCGCCTCGGTTGAGGATCGCGATCTCGCCATGCTCGCAGCAGCAGGAGCTTGCGGTGTTCTTCTGAGCGAGGAGGAGCCCGAAACGCTCTTGCAGACGTTGCGGCAAGTCGCCGACGGCCAGAAGACGTTGCCTCCGCCCTCGTACGAAGAAGCCATCCCTTATGCGCAAACGACGATCCCGGAGAAATATCTTGCGGTGCTGACGGACCGCGAGCGTCAGATCATGCGTTTGGTGTCGGAGGGCTTGTCGAACAAGGAGATTGGCCGCCGTCTGAAGGTGGCCGACGGTACCATCAAGGTTCATCTGCACCACATCTTCCGCAAGCTCGAG
The DNA here is from genome assembly GCF_051547665.1 of Bradyrhizobium sp. BR 1433. NCBI lineage: Bacteria > Pseudomonadati > Pseudomonadota > Alphaproteobacteria > Hyphomicrobiales > Nitrobacteraceae > Bradyrhizobium > Bradyrhizobium sp. BR 1433. Next base: position 4,614,510 of record NZ_JBPUGG010000001.1, on the reverse strand, counting down.
ATCAGTAACAGGACCGTCCTTGCTACGCTTGCCGTCTCATATTCCGGGCCGACCGGGTCTCCATCCGTCGAATAGCGGCGACGGACCGGCGTTTTTCATCGAGCTTCATGCGCGATGATCATCCCCGCTAGGCCAACGGGCTGTCTGTCCGCCTGGAGATTGCGGAAAACGAGCGTCTCAAGGCAGTTGCGATGAAAACGCCTGCACAACAGCCGGCGCCTTTGACGAACATGTCCTTTACGTATCCATGTCTGTCGGGGAGCAGTCTTTGGATGAGTTCGAAGCCGACGACTATAGCGAGAAGGACGAGCAGGATTGGCAGCACGTGCTTCGGATAGGCGAGCGAAAAGGCGACCCCGACAATGAACAGAGCTGCAAAACGATCGATGTTCGCCGATATCAACGTGTGCGGACGGAATGCCAGCGGTGTATCGGTGACGATGAAGAGGCCTAGGATCAAACCCCAAGCCAAGCATCGGAATACGGTTTGCGTCATCCCTTGTGGTTCAGCAAGAGCGCAGTAACCTGGTTTCATCATTCGCATTCGCAACTACTCTTCAGGCGCGGCCGTTTTAAAGAGATGGATCGTCGTTGCACGATGGGGGCAAGCTCAACTGCGGATCACCATGGCGGGCTAGGTTTTGCCAAGCCACTGGCCAATGTCTCTGGATCCGATGACCCGTTTGGGCCGGTACGGGTTGATCGTTCCAGCTGAAAGTCTCTCGATGCGCTGGTCCTCCGCCAGTTTCCTTGTGAACTGCTTCGCATCCTGTTCGGATACGAATGTCGCAGTCCTTCGTGCGTGCCTGTCGGGCGGAGCATCGCGTTGATCAATGAAGGAGACGTACCAGATGTGCCTTGCTGTCATGCGGGACCTCCGAGGTCAGGTCTAGGCGCGAATACAAATTCGAGACACCAGGCGGTGATATCTGAAAGCTGATCGGCAGAAAGCTTCTTCTCCATTGTGTAGTCGTGATTGGTTTCTGCGAGCCAAAGCAAGCCGGCGATTGGTCCGTCCGCAATGGACGGGAATTGCAGCTTTCGCTCAGCGTGTCGCCGGGGCTTTCAGAGTACTCCTCCTGGACATCAAGCTTGCATGCTTCGTTCCATCGGGAAGTTTGAAGATGGCCACGAGGCGCTGCAAGCGAGCGCTGCGTTCGCTGCTATTCATGCCGCAATGGAAAACTGAAGGACGAACAGTGACTGGCCGCCCGGCTCGGGGCTGTCGCTGATTTCGACATGCCAGCGAAGATGACGCAAGAATGGCTCCGTCACGTCGTGCTTGAGTATCTCGCCGCTCAGTTCAATCGCCGTCGTCCGTGCGGCGAAAATGTCGGGAAGATCCAGGCCGACATCATCGAGCACTGAATGGCCGCCGTGGATATGAAAAAAATACCGCGGCATTGATGTCTCCGGATGAGGCGAACATTCCGACGACTGCGACGAGCTCGACGCATCAAAGTGGTGTCATCGCACCACGGTGAGGCGGACGGCAAGCCGCTATTCTAGGAGGGCGGATCATCATTGTTGGGTACCCCGACGTGGACCTGCACCATCATCGGTTCGGAAGGTCGAGCGACGCATCGGGTCGACAGAGGAGACCAGCCGAATTCGTGCGGGCTTGTCGGCAATGAGCCAGCGATTCGGTCATCGTGATTTCGAGACAATGGCAAGCGGCCGGCGGGAAGCAGAGAACGCCGCTCGTCACCGCGAATACAATCACGCCGTTACAGAAGCTGAGGCAGGCGGCCGACCAGCGGGAAACGGCTGCGGACCACCGGGCGCGCCGAGATCTCTCGGATGGTCAGGGAAGCGTGCGGCAATACCTAACACCCGAAGCCGGCAAGCAGTATTTCGCGACGGCCCCGGTACTCGCCAAGCGCGTCGGCGATCAATTATTTGTGCGGTGCGGCAATATTGATATTGCATTGCAATAATAGCTGACTAACTCTGCTTCTCACGTGCCATTGAGGAGCCTTCCGTGATCAAGATTTCCCTCTCCACCCTTGCCGCACTCGCGATCGCAACCGCCGCGTCCGCTGCGGAGCTTCCGACCTATGAGGCTGCGGGCCTGCCGATCTCGGCGGTGCAGGCCGGCGTGATTGGCGCCGCCAATGCCCGCGAGCAGGCGCCTGTTGCGACCACGTCGGCGACGCCGCATCAGCTCAGCGTTCTGACGCCCCGCAACAAGATGACGACCGCGCGGGCCGCTGCCCGCACCGACCATTCGGTCCACTGATCGGCATAGCCGTTCCCGGGAGGCCCGCGACGACGTCGCGGGCCTTCGGCGGGCCAAGCCTCCTAGACCAAAATAGATCGCGCCGCCGCCAAGTCGCGCTTGCCGGCGGGTGATACGCCTCACGCCGTTGGCGCGAACTCCCGCAGGTGGAGTTTGATTGCGGTGTCGACCTCGTCCGGGTGATCGACCTGAGGCAGTCGCCGAGGTCGAGAAATGGTGGCCGATCGTCAAGTCGGCGAATATCAAGGCGGAATAGCTACAAGGATGATTTTCGGCATGATTGGCAGATGCGCGCCAAGGCATCCGCTGTCATGGCAGGGCTGGCAGCTTGCAAGCCCGGCACTGGAAATCGTCGCCGCGCTCGTCGGGCGAACTTCGAATTCCTCCGAGATCCGAACAATTCGGTTGCGAAGCGGGGCGACCTCGGAAAGCTCAGCGTGGCCCGTGCGTCGGCATTTCGGGCACCGCAGGATCTCGATCCAGCTGGAGTGGGTCATGACGCCGTCTGCAAACGCTTGCCGGAATGATAGCCCCGTCTGGCGCGAAGAAAATTGATCCAGCTCAAAAACGCGGCCGTATCTCCCTCAATTTCACATCTGTTCAAACGCCAAAGCGCGTTTCGAGGCCCCGGGGCGAGCGCTGTCCAAATCGGTGAAAACCCTGATCGCGTTAACCTTTGATTAACCATGCGGTCCGATTGTTAACCATTCGACAAGACAACCGAGTCAGGGGCGATGGACGCAACTCAACAGGTCGCACGTCAGCAGGTCCGCATGCGCGGCCGTTCCTACGTTGCGTTCGTTTTCTCGCCGGTCGTGCCTGTCGTGTCCTGGCTGGCCGAGATCGACGCGACGCTGGCGAAGTCGCCGGGCTTCTTCACCGGCAAGCCCATCGTGCTCGACCTCTCGGCGGTCGATCTCAGCCAGACCGCGATCGCGCATCTGATCGGCAGCCTCGGTGAGCGCAACATCCGCATCCTCGGCATCGAGGGTGTCGACGAATTCGAAGCTCGGCGCCAACATGCCGCCGCTTCTGACCGGCGGCCGGGCCTGCGCGATCACCCATGTCGAGCCGCAGAAGCCGCAGGTGCAGGAAAAAAGCAAGGACAAGGACAAGACCAAGTTGCCGTCGCTGCTGCTGGAGAGCCCGGTCCGTTCCGGCCAGTCGATCGTGTTTGCCGAGGGCGACGTCACCGTGCTCGGCTCGGTCGGCTCCGGCGCCGAGATCGTCGCCGGCGGCTCGATCCATGTCTACGGAACGCTGCGCGGCCGGGCGATGGCCGGCATCAACGGCAATTCGGCGGCCCGCATCTTCTGCCAGAGGATCGAGGCCGAGCTGCTCGCGATCGACGGCTACTACCAGACTGCGGAAGAAATCGCCGACAGCTTGCGCAACCGGCCCGCCCAGGCGTGGCTCGAGGGCGAAATGCTGCGCATCACACCATTGAACTGACCGACCACAAGGAGAGAGAGAATGGCCAAGGTTTTGGTCGTGACGTCTGGAAAGGGGGGCGTCGGCAAGACGACCTCAACCGCCGCGCTCGGCGCGGCGCTCGCGCAAATGGGTCAGAACGTCGTCGTCATCGATTTCGACGTCGGCCTGCGCAACCTCGATCTGGTGATGGGCGCGGAGCGTCGGGTGGTGTTCGACCTCATCAACGTGGTGCAGGGCGTTGCCAAGCTGCCGCAGGCGCTGATCCGCGACAAGCGGCTGGAGAATCTCTGGCTGCTGCCGGCGTCGCAGACCCGCGACAAGGACGCGCTGAGCGAAGAGGGCGTCAAGCACGTGATCGCCGACCTCAAGACCAAGTTCGACTGGATCCTGTGCGACAGCCCGGCCGGCATCGAGCGCGGCGCGACGCTCGCGATGCGCTACGCCGACGAGGCCGTCATCGTCACCAATCCGGAAGTGTCGTCGGTGCGCGACTCCGACCGCATCATCGGCATGCTCGATTCCAAGACGGTCCGCGCCGAGCGCGGCGAGCGCGTCGAGAAGCATCTTCTGGTCACCCGCTATGATGCCGGCCGCGCGGCGCGCGGCGAGATGCTGTCGATCGACGATATCCTGGAAATCCTTGCGACCCCCTTGCTCGGCATCGTCCCGGAAAGCCAGGACGTGCTGCGCGCCTCCAATGTCGGCTGTCCGGTCACGCTGAACGCAGCAAGCAGCGCGCCGGCGCGGGCCTATACCGACGCGGTACGCCGCCTGATGGGCGAGGCGGTGGAGATGACCGTGCCGGTTCAACGCAAGAGGTTGATGGATCGGCTACTGCGACGGAGGGCGGCATGATGAACGTAATGCGGCTGTTCGGCGGCCGCGCCGCATCGGCGCCCGTCGCGCGGGAGCGGTTGCAGATCCTGCTTTCGCATGAGCGTGGCCGGACCGGCGCGCCAGATCTCCTGGAGACACTTCGCTCGGAAATCCTGAGCGTGGTTTCCAAGCATATCGACGTCGACCCGACAAGGTCGTGGTCCGGATGGACCGTGGCAAGTTCGTCTCGATGCTCGAGGTCGACATCGAGGTTCCCAATGGCGTGCAACGATCAAAGATGGTGGCGGCCACATGACGGCAGACAGCGATAGCCACATTGCCTGGCAGCGCGCGCAGCTCAAGAAGCTGCGGGCGGCGTTGAAGGCGATCGAGGCCGATCAGCTCGGCAAGGCCAATTGCGGCCGCGCGACGCAGATGACGATCGACGAGTTGCAGCGCAAGATCGGCGAGTTGGGCCGCTGCATCGCGGAGTACGAGCGCCGCACCCGTCGTCCGCTGGCGACGGATCTCGGCAGCCTCGCCAGCGTCAGCTGGACGCACTGGAACGCCAACATGCCGATGGCCAAGGCGCCGCGCCACCGCGCGTGAGAGCTGGTTGTGACTGCTTGCTCCGTCATTGCGAGCGAAGCGAAGCAATCCATCCCTCCGCGTATGCGGAACGATGGATTGCTTCGTCGCTTCAGCGCAAAATTGCTTTGCAATTTTGTCGCGAGCTCCTCGCAATGACGGGAAGAGACAGGCGACCTACAGCAAGAACGCCAGCGCGCTCTCGCAACTATCCTCGATCTTGAGGGTAAGCAGCTCGTCGGCGCGGGTGCGGCCGAGATTGACGGCGGCAATCGGCAGGCCGCGCTGCTCCGCCATCCGGACGAAGCGAAAGCCGGAATAGACCATCAGCGAGGAGCCGACCACCAGCACGGCGTCGGCCTGCTCGAGATGCGCCTGCGCCGACGCGACCGTATCGCGCGGCACATTCTCGCCGAAGAACACCACATCGGGTTTCAGCACGCCGCCGCAGGCGTCGCAGGCCGGCACCACGAACGACGAAAAATCCTGCTCGAGATCGGCGTCGCCGTCGGGAGCGTCGGCGGCATCGAGCGTGAGCCAGGCGGGGTTTCGTTGCGCGAGCTCGTGCTGGAATTGTTCGCGCGGCATCGTCGCGCCGCAGCCGAGGCAGCGCACCACGTCTAATTCGGCCGTGCAGGTCGATCACCCGCCGGCTGCCGGCGGCCTGGTGCAGGCGGTTCGACATTCTGGGTCAGCAGCAGCTCGCAGCGCCCCTGCTGTTCGAGCTTGGCCAGCGCGCGATGCGCGCCGTTCGGCGCGGCGCGGCCGAACCGTCGCCAGCCCACCATGCTGCGCGCCCAGTAGCGCTGCCGCGTCGCCGCCTCGCCCAAGAACGCCTGGATGGTCACCGGGCGCGTCCGCTTCCAGTTGCCGTCGCTGTCGCGATAATCAGGAATGCCGGAATTGGTGCTGCAGCCGGCTCCGGTCAGGACAAACAGGCGCTGGTGGCCGGCGACGAAATCCTCGAGGGCGGGGTGTGGCATGGCAGCACATCTAGTGCGGCGCACGCACCTGCGCCAGATGTGGGGCCTGCCGCGAGCGGACCTTTCACGCCGCCTCTGCGTTGACGGCATGGCATCCGAGGCGTGGTGCTGCGCGCGCCTGTCTGCCTGGCGCAATTGCCGACGGAGTGATCGATGCGGCCGGGATTCATCGTCGTCGTTTGCGGGCTGATGTCGCTGGCGCTGTCGCCGTCCCATGGTCAGGATGCGGGCGTGTCCGGCGAGCAGGCGTTCAACAATTCCTGCCGCACCTGCCATACGGTCAAGGACGGCGACAACCGCGTTGGCCCGAACCTGCACAATGTCGTCGGCCGCAAGGCCGGTCGGTTGCGAGCTTTGCCTATTCGGAAGCGATGAAATCATCCGACATCGTCTGGGATGAGAGCACGCTGCTGCGTTTCATCGAGGATCCCGAGGCCGTGGTGTCGGGCAACGGCATGAAGCCGTATACCGGCGTGCGCTCGGCGGAGGATCGCGCCAGGATCGTGGCGTTCCTGAAATCCCCCGGCAAGTGACCGTTGGCGGAAGGCCGGTCTCACCGTGCCGGGACGACGAAGACCTGGCCGGGATAGATCAAATTGGGATTGCGGATCTGCTGCGAGTTGGCCCGATAGATCACGGCGTAGCGCTGTCCGGCGCCGAATGCGCGCTGGCTGATCCGCCACAGGCTGTCGCCGCGGGCGACGGTGGTCGTGGTGATCTTCGGCACGATCACGGCGGAGGGGGACTTCACATCGGATGCGGTGGCGGTTGCCGCCGCGGCGAGCTGCGGTTTGGCCACATCCGCACGGCCGGGCGAGGTTGGCGATGCCGGGATCGATGCGGTCGTCATCGTGTCCGGAACGTTGAACGGCACCTCGGCCCGCGCGCGGACCTTGCCGGAGGTGGGGTCGACGTCGTCAAGCCGCACCTGATAGTTGCCGGCGGTCACGCCCTTGTTGATCGTGACCGAGAGATGCCCCGCCTCGTCGGCCGTCGCGGACGTGATCAAGCTGCCGTTGAGATAGAGCCGGACGGTCGCGCCGGGAACTGCCTGACCGCTCACATGGAGCTTGCCGTCCGGTTCGGTCTGGACGGCCTCGATGGCCACTTTCCCAGCCGCCGGCGCCGTGGCCGCAGGTTGCGACAGCACGCGGACCGGTTTGTCCGGTGCCATCAGCGCCACCATCGGGCGCTCTCGCGTCGCAGCCTCGAGCGCCACCGCCACGCTTTGCTTGGAGGTCACCTGCTTGCCGTCGCGCGTCATGCGCAGGGTCAGGTCATAGTTTCCCGGCGGAAGCGGGTGCGGGACCATGACGAACTGGCCGGATTTGTCCGCCACGACGCGATCGTGCACCTCGCCATTGCGCAGCAGTTCCACCGTCGTGCCCGGTAGCGCCTGGCCGGCAACAACGGTCTCGCCGGTCGGCTCGATGTTGACGACGTCGAACTCCGGCACCGCGTCGCCGCCTGGTGCCGTCGCCGGTCCCGCCAGCACGTCGGCCAGGGCCGCGGTCTCGGTTTGCGCCTTTGCCAGCGCGGTCTTGTTTTGGTCTCGCGCCGGAGGCGCTGGCGCGGATGGTGCCGTCGCCGTCAAAGGCGTGCTCCCGCCCAGGATTTGCTGGGTTTGGCGGATGCCGAAGACGAGCGCCGCCGTGCCGCCGGCGGCAAGTGCCAGCAACGGAATGACCAGTCGGATCGCCGTGGCGTTCATGATTGTCATCCGCGGATGATGTCCCCCGCGCATCCGCGCGCGACCCCCGCCCCCCGCGGGGATTTAGTGAGAGACTGCGCCGGTTTGCGCCGGCCATCAAGTCGGATGAAGGGATTACTTCTCTCGGGCAGGCCGGCTGGCCTGGCGGCTCGCGGCGCCCGGCCCGTCAGGTTCAAAACTCCAGCGCCGCATTGTCCACCACCTCCTTCATGACGAAGAAGGTGCGGGTCTGCCGCACGCCGGGCAGCGCGATCAGCTGATCGCCATGGATGCGCTTGAAGTCGTCGACGTCGCCGGCGCGGATCTTGAGGAAGTAGTCGAAATCGCCCGCGACGAGGTGGCAGTCGAGCACGCATTTCGAGCTTCGCCACCGCCTGCTCGAAGCTCGCAAAGCTTTCCGGTGTCGAGCGGTCGAGCACGACGCCGACCATCACCAGCGTGCCCTTGCCGAGCTTGCGAGGCGCCACCATGGCGCGGACGCCGCTGAGATACCCCTCGTCGAACAGCGCTTGCGTCCGGCGATGGCAGGTGGCGGGGCTGACGCCGACCTGATCGGCCAGCTCGGCATTGCTGAGCCGGCCGTTCTTCTGCAGCAATCTCAACATCTTGAGGTCGATGCGGTCGAGTTGGGCGGACATGGAAGAATCTCTCAGCATTGGCGAATTTTGTGAGAGAAAGCATATCATCTGGGCCAAATCCGGCAATCTTCAGGAACTGCGCGAGCTGAGTTAGAGAGCACCTTTCGCGCCAGGGGTGATAGCTGTGGCCGCCGTTTCAGACCACCAAAGAGGATGCCAGCATGCTGGAGAAGTTCGCGCGCTATCCACTCACATTCGGGCCGACTGCCATCGAGAAGCTCGATCGGCTGTCAAAGCATCTCGGCGGCAAGGTCGAGCTCTATGCCAAGCGCGAGGATTGCAATTCCGGGCTCGCCTTCGGCGGCAACAAGCTGCGCAAGCTCGAATACATCATCCCCGATGCGATCGCCTCCAACGCCGACACGCTGGTCTCGATCGGCGGCGTGCAGTCGAACCACACCCGCATGGTCGCGGCCGTCGCGGCCAAGATCGGCATGAAGTGCCGGCTGGTGCAGGAAAGCTGGGTGCCGCATGAGGACGCGGTCTATGATCGCGTCGGCAACATCCTGCTTTCGCGCGTGATGGGCGCCGATGTGCGGCTGGTCGACGAAGGCTTCGACATCGGCATCCGCAAGAGCTGGGAGCAGGCGATCGAGGAGGTCAAGGCCGCGGGCGGCAAGCCCTACGCGATTCCGGCCGGCGCCTCCGTGCACAAATATGGCGGGCTCGGCTATGTCGGCTTCGCTGAGGAGGTGGGCGCGCAGGAGCGTCAGCTCGGCGTCAAGTTCGACTACATCATCGTCTGCACGGTGACCGGCTCGACCCATGCCGGCATGCTGGTCGGCTTCGCCGCCGATGGGCGCGCGCGCAACGTGATCGGCATCGACGGTTCGTTCACGCCCGCGCAGACCAAGGCGCAGGTGCTGTCGATCGCGCAGAACACCGCAAAGCTGGTCGAGCTCGGCCGCGACATCGTCGAGGATGATGTCGTGCTGATCGAGGACTACGCCTATCCCGCCTACGGCGTGCCGTCGGAGGAGACCAAGGAGGCGATCCGGCTCAGCGCGCGGCTCGAAGGCATGATCACCGACCCCGTCTATGAGGGCAAGTCGATGCAGGGCATGATCGATCTGGTGCAGAAGGGCTTCTTCCCGGCCGGATCGAAGGTGCTCTACGCCCATCTCGGCGGCGCACCGGCGCTCAACGGCTACGCCTACGCGTTCAGGAACGGCTGAGGCGGGCGGCCTTCAGATTTCGTGGCTTCGTAGCCCGGATGCAGCGCAGCGAAATCCGGGGATCGCATTCTTACCTCCCCTTGAAAGGGGGAGGTCGCTTTGCTCGCAGAGCAAAGCGGGTGGGGATCTGCTCTCTCCGCTTGCATCATCGCCTGCGGCTGACCCCCATCCCGACCTTCCCCCATCCGTTCCATGTCCCACGTCAGGTCCGCGTCAGCTTCGCCCGGTATTTTTGCCGGGCCGGGCGAGTTGGGAGACCATCGCGTGAGGATGAATGCATTCGGCCGAGCCATCGCCGCGCTCGGCACTGGCATCGTCGCCGTGGGGCACTGGGTCTGGACCTACCAGGGCCAGGGTGCCGCGCCGCATCCCCGCCTGCTGGCGATGAATCATGCGGTCGAACTCTACGCCGGCATCTTCCTGATCGGCGTCGGCGTCCATGCCCTCGCATCCTGGTACTGGTTCAGCGATCCAAATCCGCCGGCGCGCTCCTCGGTCGGGGAGCCGCAGTAGCGTCCGCCTTGGCGGCAATGCTCCGGTTGAGGTGCTGTCCTGGTTAGGGCACTCGTACAGGGGAATTAGGACATCTGATGCCCGGTGGAATCTGGAAATGGGACACAGCCGCTGACTGACATACGCTAAAGCGCCCGCTGATCCGACGTGTAATGCTTTGAACATTATGTTCAGGACCGATTTAGATGGCGTCGAGTTCAGCCTCATAGGCTTGGCGGGGATATCGCTCGTCGCGTTCATCATCAGCTTAGGCTGGCTTCTGATCGGCTGAACTGCCGTAGCTCATTGGAAACGTCAACTTGGCCTTAGCGCTCTCCCGGCGCTGGGGCCGTTTTCTAATCAGGACACTTCCAAAATCAACTTGGGACACGGGGCCTAAATGCGGACAGCACCCCGGTTGAGATGCTGTCCCAGTTAGGACATTCGCTTGGGGAAATCAGGACACTCATTCACATATGCAAATGCCCTTCCGTACCATCGAGGTTCTAGCTCACGCGGGGGTGTCCATAATCTTTCCCTACCCCACGGGCGCTCCTCGGCCTCAGCCTCCTTGCCCGAGTGCTGGGGCCGTTTGCTTGAGTGCCGCATCGCATCTGCGATGAAACGCAAGCTGACTTTCCTATGCAAATGCGGGAACAGACCTATTGGGCGCAGGGTCGCGTTCTCATGGGAATGACAATCCCTCTGGCCCCGGCGCTAGCTACGTGCCGGGGCCGCCTTATTCTCAGCGGCGCGGCAAGGCGGCCTCAGCGTTCGTTCCAACGCGCTGGGGCCGTTTCCTTGAGGGCGTCACGGGGAACAGTTTCGCTGGAGGGCCTGATTGATCGCCACTCTCTACGTCGCCATCTCGGATTGGTGTGCCAGCATACGCGATTGGGCTGCGACGTTCCGGACAATGGCGCGCTCGGGAGCGAGTAGCTTCAAGGCCACATCATCACACTGCGCTGCCATCGCTCGCATCTCTTCCGACGTCATGGTGTCGTATTAGAGGGCGCTTCGACCGGGGCTGCATTTGCCTATGTTTCAGCCCCAAGCCGGGGATTGTGCCGGAGATTCAGCCGCGAGCTTGCGGAGAATGGGTCGCAACTACAGGAAGGGACGCGCCGCTCTCATTTGGCGTGACGGCTAACTCGGAAGCAGAAGTGCGCGAGCGATTTGAATTGAGCTTGCGCCGATGGATCGAGATCATAAAACGGAGAGGCCGCCAACTGAGGCGGCCTTACTCAACGACGCCTTTGATATCGGACTTTCGCCGGAACAGTTTTATTTGTCCGATCAGCGGTCGGATCAGATATTTTAGAACAAGGCCAAGACCTATGATCGACACCAGGATTGGCCAGTAGGCCAAGATCGCAAGAACGGCCAACCATTCCGGGCTGCGCCGCTCCGGCCAATAATACACCGACGCCGCGATGACGTGGGCCACCAATAGCGCGGCCCAAATGGCTAGCGCGACGATGACGGGCTCATCGAATGTCCACGCTTCCCATGCGGCTTCACCCGGCCCTGAAGGCGCGCTTTCGCTTTCCATGGCTTGCTCGACCTCCCTCAGCTTCCAACCCCTGCGATGGCGGGCTTATTCCATGCGGAATGCTAAGGGAGACGGTAGCGGAGGCTGGAACTCCGTTCACCCACGGAGAACCCCGGTAACACTTCTGCCCTGGAGGGAGAACACTTGGCGGATTGCAAAAGCCAGAACATCTGGCGTGCGACTCAGTAGTCTTGCCGAGAACATCGGCCAAGCTACGGTTTTCGTTCGCTTAATCGGAATTAGGAACTCCAAGATTCAACTTGGGGACACCGGGGCTTAAATACGGCCAGTACCTCGGTTGACATAGGAACATAATAGGAACATAGGTTCTGTAACCTGAGGGTGTGGCGATCGCCTCATTTGCGGCGGACTTGCGTGGCCGCAGGACCAAAGACCAAGCCGCGCACCACTTGCGGATGAATTTCGCCGCCTCCTATGATGGGTTGTGGCTGGGGGAGTGCGCGTCATGAGAGTTGCGATCTGGGCGGCCGTTGCGGCCGCGTGGCTGTTTGCGTCTGCAACTCCGTCGAGCGCCCGCGGTCCCTACGGCTCGATCACGGTCGGCAACTGGAAGGGCGGCGCTTTCACCAACGACAAGAATGGCGCCTTCACCCATTGCTCGGCGGGCACCACCTATCAAAGCGGCATCTTCTTCATGGTGTCGATCGCCGAGAATGGCAGCTGGCGGCTCGGCTTTGCCCATGACAGCTGGCGTCTGACGCCGGGCGAGGCCTTTCCGCTGGCGCTGACCTTTGACGGCCAGCCGGCGTTCAACGTCTACGGCATGCCGCTCGGCACCCAGCTCGTGAATGTCGAGATGCCGGTGAATTCCAGCCTGATCAACCAGTTCCGCAAGGCGCGCCAGATGACGGCATTCGCGCAGAGACAATTGTTTCAGTTCAACCTCAATCAGACCGCGCAGCTGTTGCCGACTCTGCTCAACTGCGTCGTCTCGGTGAAGAAGAACGGCGTCTCCAATGCCGGCGAGTTCGCTGTCGCGACAAAGCCTGCGGCGGCGGCGCCGCAGCAGGCTGCAGCACCCAGCGCGCCGCCAGCGAAGCAGGCGAGATCGGGGACCGGCACCGGCTTTGTGGTCAGCAGCAGCGGCCACGTCGTCACCAATCACCATGTTGTCGGCGGCTGCAGCGAGATCACGGGCAACCTGAGCGGCGAGGCGCCGGTCAAGCTGCGCCTGGTGTCCGATGACGAGACCAATGATCTCGCGTTGCTGCAGGCGCCGACCCCTTTCAAGGATGTCGTCAGCCTCAGGCAAAACCCCATCCTGGTCGGCAACGGCGTCGTGGCGATCGGTTATCCCTATCATGGATTGCTGACATCCGATTTCACGGTCACCACGGGCATTGTCTCTTCGCTGAGTGGCATCCTCAACGATACCCGTCATCTGCAGATCAGCGCCGCCGTGCAGCCGGGCAACAGCGGCGGTCCGCTGTTCGACCTCACCGGCGCGGTGGTCGGCGTGGTGGCTGCCAAGCTCGACGCGGTCAGGATGGCGCGGGCGACGGGGACCATCCCGGAGAACATCAACTTCGCGATCAAGACCGGCGCACTGCGCGACTTTCTCGACAACAGCGCGGTGGCGTACCGGACCGCCGAGTGGCGCGAGGAGATGAAGAAGGAAACCGCCGAGATTGCCAAGAATGCGCGCGGCTACACGCTGCTGATCACCTGCACGGTGAACGAGCAGAGCGCGAACGCGAAACGGGGAAACTGAGGCCTCCGCCACTCCCTCTCCCCGTCCTTGGGGCAGGGCGACTGCATCTGGCTACCGGCCACGCGTCTTTCCTTGCGACGTCCGGGCAGCCGCCGACTCCTTTGCATGGGGTTGTTTTCTATATTTTGGCAATGGGCGCCTGCCAGGTACGGGCGGAGCTCAACCGAGCCGCCGCAGCGTATGCACCGTGATCTCGGCCGGGCAGTTCAGCCGCACCGGCGCCAGGCTGGTGCCTGCGCCGGCCGATGTGTAGCCGGCAAGCGCGCCGAACCGCCAGGCGCCTCGGCCCATCCGGCGCGGCAGCCGCGCCTCCAGCTTGATCGCGATGCCGCCGGGCAGGCAGAGCTGACCGCCATGGGTATGGCCGCTCAGCATCAGGTCGAATCCGGCCGCCGCCGCCGCGCGGTAGGATTCCGGCGTATGTGCCAGCAGGATCGAGAACGCATCGCGCGGGATCGCCGCGGCAGCCTTTGCAATGTCGTCGGTGCGGTAGAAGTGCGCGTCGTCGATCCCGGCGAGGTGGATCGTCGCGCCATCGCGCGTGATCGGCTCCTGCTCGTTGAACAGCATCCTGATGCCCATCGCCTCCAGCGCCGGCGTCATGCGGATGCTGTCATGATTGCCGAGGACGCCGTAGAGCGGCAGCTTGATCCGCGCGCACAGATCCCGCATCAACATGAGGCTCGTTTCAAACGGACCATATGTCTTGCCGCGGTAGTCGCCGGTGAGAACGCAGATATCGCAGGCGATGTCGCGCACGATGTCCATCAGATGCCGCATCGCGTCCTGGCTGATGTCGGCGTGGAGATCGCTGAGATGCAGGATGGTGAAGCCGTCGAACGCCGCCGGCAGGCGCGCCGACGTCACCAGATTGCGCCGCACTTCGACCCAATTGGCGTTGCGCCGCGCGCGGCCGTGCAGGCCGGTCACCTTGAGCGCGGTCTCGATGATCCGCGGCGCCAGTTTCCAGTTCTCGACGTTGAACAGCAGCGTGCCCTGGCCGAACACCTGCTTCTCTTGCGCGGCCTCGATCCCAAGCCGGCGCACGACGTGATCCGCGCCGATCCGCTCGACCAGTCCCTGCAATGCCGTATCGGCCATCGTCCCCCGTGCGGCCCGCGATGCGAAGCGCGGACCGGCGCGACACTATCATGCGCAATCCCGTTGGGGATACCGCCGGCACTCAGACCACGGGAACCCGCTTCGCGGCGACCGCGGCCGGCGAGATCACCTCGATGTCGAGCGGCACCTGCCAGCGCTCGGTGAAGCGCACCTGCGGCGGCGCATTGCCGTTGCGCCCACCCTGCAGCACGAAGCCGTCGTAACCCGAGTTCATCACCTCATTGCACTTCTGCACATAGATCGGGAAGCCGCCGATATAGGGCATGAACACGCGGGGACGGCCCGGGATGTTGGCGCCGACATACCACGAGCTGCAGGTCGAGCGCAGCGAGACCGTGGAGACGTCGTTGACATGGGCGACCCAAGCGTCCTCGTCGTCGCGGACCGCCTCGATCGTGCCGGCGCCGATGTCGCGCATATGACTGATGCAATCCGCCAGCCAGTCGACATGCTGCTCGATCGCCTGGATCATGCTGGCGAGCACCGACGGGCTGCCGGGCCCGGTGATCATGAACAGGTTCGGAAAGCCCTCGGAGGCAAGGCCGAGATAGGCGCGCGGGCCCGCCCGCCATTTCTCGGCCAGCGTCTGCCCGCCGCGGCCGGTGATCGCGATCTTGTCGAACGAGCCGGTCATGGCGGCAAAGCCGGTGGCGGAGACGATCGCGTCGAACTTGTATTCGGTGCCGTCGACGATAATGCCTTCCGTCGTGAAGCGCTCGATCGGCGTCGTCGACACGTCGACCAGCTTCACATGCGGCAGATTGTAGGTTTCGAAGTAATTGGTGTCGACGCAGAGCCGCTTGCAGCCGAACACGTTTCGCGGGCACAGCAGCTCGGCGGTGGCGGGATCCTTGACGATGCCGCGGATCTTCTCGCGCGCGAAATCGGCGATGGTGTCGTTGGCGGCCTTCTCGAACAGGAGATCGCCGAACGCGCCGAGGAAGGGCAGGCCGCCGCGCTGCCACGCTTCTTCGTATTGCTGCTCGCGCTCCCGCTCGCTCGCCTGCAAGGCGGGCTGGGCGTTGAACTGGAAATAGAAGCCGGTCGGGCGCGCACGGGCCTTGGCACGCAGCTCCGGATAATGCGCCTTGGCTTCCCTCAGATATTCCGCCGACAGCCGCTCGTTCCATGCCGGCACCGACCAGGTCGCGGTGCGCTGGAACACGGTGAGCTCGGAGGCCTGCTGCGCGATAATCGGGATCGACTGGATCGCCGACGAGCCGGTGCCGATCACGCCCACGCGCAGGCCGCTGAAATCGACGCCCTCATGCGGCCATTCGCCGGTGTGATAGATCGGCCCGCGGAAATCCGCCATGCCCGCGAAAGCCGGCCGGTTCGGCGCCGACAGGCAGCCGACCGCCATGATGCAGAACTTTGCTGTGACCCTGTCGCCGCGGTCGGTCTCGATCAGCCATGTGCCTGCCTGCTCGTCGAAGGCCGCCGCGGTGACGCGGGTGTCGAACACGATCTGGCTGCGCAGATCGAAGCGATCGGCGACGTGATTGGCGTAAGCGAGAATTTCGGGCTGCGGAGAATACTTCTCCGACCAGCTCCAGTCCTGATCGAGTTCCTCGGAGAACGAGAAGGAATATTGCAGGCTCTCGACGTCGCAACGCGCGCCGGGATAGCGATTCCAGTACCAGGTGCCGCCGACGCCGCCGCCGGCTTCATAGACCCGCGCGGTGAAGCCGAGTCCGCGCAGCCGATGCAGCATGTACATGCCGGCGAACCCGGCGCCGATCACCACGGCATCGAACGTTCCGGTCTCGGCAGGGCGCGCAGCCTTGCGCGCGGTGCTCTCCTGAGCCATGGGCCGTCTCTTCCCTATATCGTTATGTCTTGCCCGCGTCTCGTTGGACGCGATGGGCAAAGATTAGGGCGAGGGCGGCGCGGCCCGCAAGCAAGCGTATTGCCGTCCAGCGAATAGCTCCTATGCTGTCTCTGGGAGAGGATGAGGATAAGCGGTGATCGGGTAGTTGTTCTGTCGTGACCGTTCATCTGCCGGCAAAGATCGAGGTCCCATGAAGAAGGAAGAAGTAGAAGCTATCTTCGAGCGGGGCGATTTGGGGCCGATCGAAGACTATCTTGAGGCCGTCGCGACCGAGAAACAATTGCCTGCGGCCGCAGTCGGAATGTGCCTGATCAGAATGGAAGAAGCGGCCCCCGCGCTGCGCGCCATCGTCGCCCGGGCAGGGAACGGCGAGGAACTGTCCGACGATGAGGCCAGGCTGCTGTTCCGAGGTGTCTACATCCTCGGTGGAGCTCGTGACACGGATGTTTGCCGCGACCTGCTGCGACTGCTGCGCAGACCCGAAAGCGAACTTGATGACCTGTTGGGTGACTGCCTGACCGAAAGCATGGCGCGCATTGTCGCGGGTGTCTTTGACGGGGATGTCGACGCCTTGTTGAGTCTGGTCGTGGATCAGTCCGTCGATCAATTTGCGCGCGAGCAGGTTCTCGGCGCGGCCACCTTCCTCACATGGAATGGGATGATCGGGCGGGAGCGCATGCAGCGCCTGCTCAAAGCATTCCACGAGCAAAACCTGGCGGATGACGAGAACCATGCCTGGTACGCGTGGCAGCAGGCAATTGCCCTCCTGGGGCTGCGCGAGCTGGCGCCCTTGGCGTATCGCGCTTTCGATGACGGGCGTATACCCGATTGGATGACAGGACGCCGCGAGTTCGACGAGATGCTCGTCGATGCCGAGCAGCGACCCGAGGAAATCGCACGATTCGAGGAAGTTGGCCTCGGCTATATCAAGGATGCGGTCCAGGAAATGGAAGGGACCGACTACGGCTACAACGAGACCTTCGACGATCTGGATGCCCCCTTTGGGGACGATCTCGATACATTGTGGAGCCACACCGAACCCGTGAGGAATCCCTTGCGCCATGTCGGGCGCAACGACCCATGCCCGTGCGGCAGCGGCAAGAAATACAAGAAATGCTGTCTCGCTGACCAGCGTTGAGCTGCGGCTCCCTCGGTCTCAGCGCCGGCCAAAGCGACTGTCGTCGCTTCGGCGTCGAGAGGACCGGTCACGCTCCTGTCGTCTTCACGATGCGGATCAGCTCGTCGCCGTAATGCTCGAGCTTCTTGTCGCCGATCCCCGCGATGTTGCGCAGCTCGCTGAGCGTGTCCGGCCGCATCGCGGCGATGCCGTCGATGGTGGAATCGTGCAGCACGACATAGGCCGGCACGCCGCGCTGGCGCGCGACGTCCGAGCGCCAGGCGCGCAACGCCGCATGCAACGCGGGATTTGCGACGCCACCCGGGCTGTCGGCCGCGGGCACAAGCTCGCCGCGGCGCGACTTGCCGCGGACCGCGCGGTTGCGCGCGCCCTCCGGCTGCTCACGCAGCATCACCGCGGTCTCGCCCTTCAGCACGCCGCGGGCGCTGTCGGTCAGCACAAGCGCGCCGAAGGCGTCGCTGTCGGCGCGCAGATGGCCCATCGCCACCAGCTGGCGCAGCACCGCGCGCCATTGCTTCTCGTTGAGCTCGCGGCCGATACCGAACACCGACAGCTGGTCGTGGTTGAATTGCTTGACCCGTTCGGTCAGCCGCCCGACCAGCACGTCGATCAGGTGCATGGCGCCGAAACGCTGCCCGGTACGGTAGACGCAGGACAGCAGCTTTTGTGCAAGCACCTTGCCGTCGCGGACGCGCGGCGGCGTCAGGCAGTTGTCGCAATTGCCGCAGCTTTCCTCCGCGCGGGTCTCGCCGAAATAGCCGAGCAAGCGCTGCCGGCGGCAATGCACCGTTTCAGCCAGCGCAACCAGCGCGTCGAGCTTGCCGACCGAGACGCGCTTGAAGGCGTCGGAGCCGGTCGATTCATCGATCATGCGGCGCTGCTGCACGATGTCGGACAGGCCGTAGGCCATCCATGCCGCCGACGGCTTGCCGTCGCGGCCGGCACGCCCGGTCTCCTGGTAGTAGGCCTCGATGCTCTTCGGCAGATCGAGATGCGCGACGAAGCGTACGTCGGGCTTGTCGATCCCCATGCCGAAGGCGATCGTGGCGACGATCACGAGCCCGTCCTCGTTCAGGAAGCGGTCCTGGTGCCGGGCGCGCACGCCGGCATCGAGCCCGGCATGATAGGGCAACGCCGGAATGCCGGCCTCGCTGAGCGCCGCCGCCACATCCTCGACCTTGGCGCGGGACAGGCAATAGACCACGCCGGCGTCGCCGGCATGCCGCTCCTTGATGAAGTTCTTCAGCTGCGTGGTCGCATTCTGCTTGTCGACGATCTCGTAGCGGATATTGGGCCGGTCGAAGCTCGCGACGAATTGCGGTGCGTCGGTAAGCTGCAGCCGCTCGGCGATCTCCCTTCGCGTCAGCGCGTCCGCAGTCGCGGTCAGCGCGATGCGCGGCACTTTGGGGAAGCGCTCGGCAAGTGCGGACAGGCCGATATATTCCGGGCGGAAATCATGGCCCCATTGCGAGACGCAATGCGCCTCGTCGATCGCAAACAGCGCGATCTGCGCCTGGCCGAGCAGATTGAGGCAGCGCGGCGTGAGCAGCCGCTCCGGCGCCACATAGAGCAGGTCGAGATCGCCGGCGAGCAGCCGCCGCTCGACCTCGGAGGCTTCCTCATAGGACAGCGTCGAGTTCAGCACCGCGGCGTTGACGCCTGCTTCAGTGAGGCCCGCGACCTGGTCGCGCATCAGCGCGATCAAAGGTGATACCACGATGCCGCAGCCGTCGCGCAGCAGCGACGGCAATTGGTAGCACAGCGACTTGCCGCCGCCGGTCGGCATCAGCACCAGGCAATTGCCGCCATCGGTGACGTGACGGATGATGTTTTCCTGCGCGCCGCGGAAGCCCGACAGGCCGAACACGGAACTGAGCACGGACAGCGCATCGCGAGACGGGGCGGAGGCGCGATCGAGGGCGGGCTGGGCGGTCATGATCCCTTGCGCGATCCCTTTGGGATTTTCCAGGATTCCTTGAGGTCAACAGGCGGTGATCGAGGTCTTCTGGCCGAACGATACCGGAATGAAAGGTGTTAATACACGTCCCAACAACAAACTCAATTCAGCATGACTGGTCAGCTGCGGATCATCACAGGCATTGCCGCGATCGTGCTGGTCGCGGGCGCGGCGGCAGCCTTTGCCGTCGCCTGGCGGCCGCAGATTGCCGCGATTGCGCCGCCGCGGGCCGATACCTTCGACCCTGATGTGGTCAAACGCGGCCGCGAACTCGCCGCGATCGGCAATTGCAACACCTGCCACACCGTGCAGGGCGGCGCGACTTATGCCGGCGGGCTCCCGGTTCCAACGCCGTTCGGCATCGTCTTCTCATCCAACATCACGCCGGATGCCGAAACCGGCATCGGGCGCTGGCCGGAGGAGGCGTTCGTCCGCGCGATGCGCTCCGGCGTCGCCCGCGATGGCCAGCATCTCTACCCGACCTTTCCCCATGACCATTTCACCAACGTCTCGGATGCGGACGACCGGGCACTCTATGCGTTCCTGATGACGCGACAGCCGGTCCACGCGTCGCCGCCGGCGAATCAGCTTTCGTTTCCGTTGAACTATCGACCGCTGATTGCAGGGTGGAAGCTGCTGTATCTGCGCAGCGGCGACGCCCCTCAGGACTCGGCGAAGGGCGCGGAATGGAACCGCGGCGCCTATCTGGTGGAGGGGCTCGCGCATTGCGGCGCCTGCCACACGCCGCGCAACGCGCTCGGCGCCGAGCGTGTCAATGCGCAGTTCGCGGGCGGCGAGGTCGACAATTGGCACGCCTACGCGCTGAACGACACCTCGCACGCCCCGGTGCGCTGGACCGCCGACGCGCTCTACGCCTATTTGCGCCACGGCTGGCAGGCCGATCATGGCACCGCGCGCGGGCCGATGGCTGAAGTGGTCGACAATCTGGCGACGGTGCCTGACAGCGACGTGCGGGCCATCGCCGTGTACATGGCCAATATTTCGGGCGCGCCGGCGCCGGATCGCAATCAGCCGGCCGACGTCATCGCGCAATCGTCTTCCGATGATGCGGCACAGACCCATTCGGCCGGCGCGGCGATCTATGCCGCGGCGTGCGTCTCCTGCCATGAGGGCAACCGCGCGCTGCCCTATGGCGGCGTCAATCTCGCGCTCAGCACGGCGATCGCAAGCCCCGACCCGCGCAACCTCCTCAATATCGTGCTGTCGGGCGTTGGCGCCGTCGAAGGCGAGCGCAGCCCGATCATGCCGGGCTTCGCCGCCAGCATCGATGATGCGCAGATGGTCGCGCTCACGGCCTATCTGCGCGAGCGGTTCGGCAAGCGGCCGGCGTGGGCCAATCTCGACAAGGCGGTGCGCGATGCGCGGGCGGTGCAGGCCACGTCGCTTGCGGCGCGCGACACGCCAGCGGAATCCAGACAGCGAGGCAAGCCATGATGACATTGAAGGTCAATGGCAGGGATCATCAGGTCGATGCGGAGCCGGATACGCCGTTGCTCTATGTGCTGCGCAATGATCTGGCGCTCAATGCCGCCAAGTTCGGCTGCGGGCTCGGGCAATGTGGCTCCTGCACGGTGATCGTCGACGGCAAGGCGGTGCTGTCCTGCGTCACGCCGCTGGTCCTGGTCGAGGGCAAGCAGGTGACGACGCTCGAAGGGCTCGGCACCGTGGCCGCGCCGGCGCCGATCCAGTGCGCCTTCATGGAGGAGCAGGCGGCGCAGTGTGGCTACTGCATCGCCGGGATGATGATGCGCGCGCAGGCGCTGCTGATGCGCAACCCGAAGCCATCGGATGCGCAGATCCGCGCCGAGCTGGAGCCCAATCTCTGCCGCTGCGGCACCCATATGCGCATCCTGCGCGCGGTGCACCGCGCCGCCAGGTTGATGGATACGGCCGACGCCGCAAGCGACAGGAGCGTCCGATGACCGTACCGGTGGTTCTCGATCGCCGCAGTGTGCTGGCCGGCGGCGGCGCGCTGATCGTCAGCTTCTCGCTGCGCCATGCGGTGGCGCAGGAGCAGAAGGCTGCGCAGGGCCCGGCGTTGCCGGGCAGCCTGGCCAAAACGCCCAATCTGGATTCCTGGATCCGTATCGATGCCAATGGCCAGGTCACGGCCTTCACGGGCAAGGCCGAACTCGGCCAGGGATTCCGCACCGCGTTCCAGCAGATTGCGGCCGAGCAGCTCGATATTCCCTTCGATGCGCTGAAGGTGATCACCGCCGACACCAAGCTCACGGCGAATGAGGGTTACACATCGGGCAGTCATTCGATGCAGGACAGCGGCACGGCGATCCTGCATGCCGCGGCGCAGGCGCGCATGTTGCTGGTGGCCGAGGCGGCAAAGCGTTTCGGCTTGCCGCCCGACGGCTTGCGAACCGAGAATGCGGCCGTCGTCGCTCCCGATGGCCGGCGTCTGGGCTATGGCGAGCTTGTCGCCGCGGACATGTTGCACGTCCAGGCGCAACCGACATCGAGCCTGAAGGATCCGGCGAGCTTCAAGGTGATGGGCCAGCCGGTGCCGCGCGTCGATATTCCGGCCAAAGTCACGGGCGCCGCCGCCTATGTGCAGGACATGCGGCTTCCCGGCATGGTGCATGCGCGCGTGGTGCGCCCGCCGAGCTACGGCGCGCAGCTCGTGGAATGCGACACGGCCGCGATCGAGAAGATGCCCGGCGTGATTCAAATCGTGCGCGAGGGCAACTTCCTGGCCGTGGTGGCGGACAAGGAATTTTCGGCGGTCAAGGCCATGCACACGCTGACGGTCGCGGCGAAGTGGCGAGAGAATGCGAAGCTGCCCAACCAGCATGATCTGGTAAACGTGCTGACTGCGCTGCCGTCGCAGGACTTTGCAATCTTCCAACGGAATGATCCCACGGTGAGCGGCGCGCGGTCGCTCGAAGCCACCTACACGCGGCCTTACCAGTCGCACGGCTCGATCGGGCCGTCTTGCGCGGTCGCGCAATTCGTCGATGGCGCGATGACGGTATGGACGCACACGCAGGGCGTCTATCCCGACCGGCAGGCGATCGCCGAGATGCTCGGCATGACGCCCGCCAGCGTCCGCCTGATCCATGTCGAAGGCTCCGGCTGTTATGGCCACAATGGCGCCGACGATGCCGCGGCCGACGCCGCGCTGATCGCCCGGGCGCTGCCAGGGCGCCCAATTCGGGTGCAGTGGATGCGCGAGCAGGAGCACGGCTGGGAGCCCTATGGTCCGGCGATGGTGACGAAATTGAGCGCGTCGCTCACGGCCGACGGCAAGATCGCCGACTGGAATTTCGCGGTGTGGAGCAACACTCATTCGATGCGGCCGGGCGGCGCCGGCGCGCTGCTTGCGGCCCAGCACATGGCGCGATCATTCGCGGTGCCCGCACCAAAGCCGTTGCCGTTGCCGGAAGGTGGCGGCGATCGCAACGCGATCCCGATCTACAATTTTCCGAACGCGCATGTGATGCATCATTTCATCCCCGCGATGCCGCTGCGGATCTCCGCGATGCGCGCGCTCGGCGCCTATCACAACGTGTTCTCGACCGAGAGCTTCATGGATGAACTGGCCGATCTCGCCGGCGCCGATCCGGTCGAGTTTCGCCTCAGGCATCTCGACGATCAGCGGGGCCGCGCGGTGGTCGAGAAGGCCGCGGAGGAGTTCGGCTGGACGCGCGGACAGCAGCCGCTGCGAAATCACGGCTACGGCTTTGCGTTCGCGCGCTACAAGAATCTCGCCGCCTATTGCGCCATCGCATCCGAGGTCGAGGTCGATCGCGAAACCGGGCGGGCCCGGCTGGTGCGCGCGGTCGCCGTCGTCGATGCCGGCCAGGTCGTCAATCCGGACGGCATCACCAACCAGATCGAGGGCGCGATCGTGCAGTCGACGAGCTGGACGCTCCATGAAAGCGTCACCTTCGACGAGACAAGGATCACCAGCATCGACTGGCAGACCTACCCGATCCTGCGCTTCAATGCGGTGCCCGACAGCATCGCCGTCCACATCATCAACCGCCCCGGCCAGCCGTTCCTCGGCAGCGGCGAGACCGGGCAGGGCCCGGCCGCCGCATCGCTTGCCAATGCCATCGCGCACGCAACCGGCAAGCGGCTGCGCGACCTGCCGCTCAGCCGCAAGCGGATCAAGGACGCGATCGATACGTAGCGCGTGGCGAGATTAGGTCGAATGCGACGGCGCTACGCTCCCTCTCCCCGTGCTTACGGGGAGAGGGGTGGGGTGAGGGGCTCTCTCCGCGTGTACGGTGATAGCTGCCTTTGCGGAGACTCCCCCTCACCCCGGAACGCATCTGGCGATGCGTTCCGACCTCTCCCCGCACGCGGGGCGAGGTGAAGCGGAGTGCGCTGTCCGATCTAAGGTAAATTCAATTCTGGCCTTCAGGCCGTCGGGGCGGGTGGCGCCGGGGACGGCGTCATCGGCTCGATCTTGTAGGTCTTCGGCATATTGATCGGCCTGTAGGCCGGATCCCTCTCCATGCGCTCCAGCACCGAGGCATGGATGGTCGCGCCGTCCGCAATCGGCCGCGGCTCGCCGCGCGGCAGATAGAAGCCGAGGAAGGATTTCCGCTCCGGCCATTCCTTCCATTTGTCGCTCTTCGGAATCCATTCCAGGATTTCCCAGGCGGCGGTCAGCGAATTGTGCAGCGGGGCGGTTGCGCTCGGCGGCACATATTCGTGCTTGTGCGGCGGCAACGGCATCCCCCAGGCGAGATGATCGATCAGCGCCTGATCCATGTGCAGCCCGGCCGCCTTGGCCTGCTCGAGCATCCAGATCAGCGGAAACTTTGACGGTCCGCTCTGGTCTTCCGGATAGCCGCCGCCGACGTCGGAGTGCACGCCGGCAAACCAGACCTGGCTGATGTTCTGCTCCACCTCCGTCGCCGGATCGAACGGATCCGAGCGGAATTTCTGCGGCTCGATCCAGCGATTGAGTCGGAACATGCGCCTGCGCTCGTCGATCGAGATCGCCTGGCGGAAGTGTTTGACGCTGGAATTGGTGCGGGTGAACAGCAGCGTCTGCAAGTCGAACAGGAAATTGTCCTGTCGCGGCACGATGATCGAGGCCACGGTGTCCCAGACCCCGACGAACTCGATGTCGATGTTGCGGCCGCCGGCAATCTGGCTGAAGTGCCAAGCCTCCTTCAACGGAGCATAGTCGAACGTGCCGTCGGATTTCTGGGCGTCGGAGCTGGCTTTCTTGTAGGTGCCGAAGGCGTAGCTCGCGAGGTCGAGCTGATCGACGGGCAGCAGGCCCATCACATGGACGAAGGCTGCGAGCACGCGCACCGTGTAGGCACCGCGGCTGAAGCCGAACATCCAGACCCGGTCACCTGGCTCCCACGTTCGGCACAGGAACAGGTAGGCGCCGAGTGTGTCCTGGTCGAGACCGGCGCCGAAGGCCAGCCCGAACAGGCCGCGCATCTGCTGCTTGAAGCGGCCCCAGGCGCTTTGCAGGCCGATGGTGCCGAGGCCGGGATGATAATAGATCCGCTGCCGGTCATTCTTGTCGGCGACGCGGAACAGCTTCAGCACGTTGGAAATATTGTCACCGATCTCGTTGCCGGTGCCGTCGCAGCAAATCACAATATCCTTCGGCATCCGTTGCCCTCGCGGCCGCCGTGAAAATTCGCGGCCTCTATGTACGGCAGAACGCGGAGAAAATTCAATCTCCAATTGAAGACGGTTCTATGGCGGCGGCGTGACCGCCGGTGGTGCCGGGTAGCCGAAGCGCGATGCGCGTCGACGCTGCCTGCCTTTGGCTCGAATTGAATCTGGCCGCGGCCGGGCAAAGCTGCGCCAGGGACGGCGTCGCTTCAGCTCGCGGATGCCCGGCCATGACGGAGTGTCCGTGAGAGACCCAATTCAGTTCGCGATGCTTTGGGCCGGCCGCCAATGGCGCTCCCAGAATTCAATTGCAACGCTTTGGAAAAGATGGAAATCTGCTCGTCGATCATTGCCATATGCGTCGGCATTTTCTCCCTTTCAGGGACTTCGCGGTGCACGCGATCATCTTTCCTGCTGCCTGCCGCAGCTTCCTCAGCGACAACAGGAACGGGTCGGCATGAGCCCTCAAGCTCTCGTGACGGTCATTCTCTCAGGACTTGTGGTGGTGGCGTTCGGACTGTTCTGGTGGGTCGGCAGCTATTCCGATCGCGTGTTCGCAAACAGGTTCCGAACCCGCTTTCCGGAGAAGACGCTCAGCTACACCGGCGACCAGCTTGGCGAGCTGGTGCAGTCCGATCTGCGGATGAAGTATGTCTTTCCGATCCTGTTTCCGCTCGATCTCATCGTCATGCTGGCGCTGGCGGGCGCGATGGGGGCGGCGTCATCGCACTGGCTCAGCCGGATCTACCCCTCCGCGGCGTGGCTCGGCCTGGTCGTGCCAGCGGTGTACCTGCTCAGCGATCTGATCGAGGATTGTCTCCTGGCGTGGCTGCTGCTGCACGGCGACCCGCATGCGGCGGCGCGGTCGGTCTCGATCCTGAAGGCGATCACGAC
The DNA here is from genome assembly GCF_051547665.1 of Bradyrhizobium sp. BR 1433. Classification (NCBI taxonomy): domain Bacteria; kingdom Pseudomonadati; phylum Pseudomonadota; class Alphaproteobacteria; order Hyphomicrobiales; family Nitrobacteraceae; genus Bradyrhizobium; species Bradyrhizobium sp. BR 1433. Next base: position 4,588,586 of record NZ_JBPUGG010000001.1, on the reverse strand, counting down.
GATCAAGCTGGTCGGCATCTTCGCCTCGATCGCGCTGACCTTGGCTGCGTTCGTCGGGTGGCTGTTCCACGGCGAGTCGCTTGTCATCTAAAGCGCGGCCGGCGGCCTATTGATACGTCGCGACAATATCCGATACGGCGCGCTCGAGCTGCTGCGCGGTCGCGCATTGCCGTACCACGCTGCAGAAGGTTGCGTAGCGCGGCATCTCGGAATCGCCAAAACCCCAGACCATGCGGCCTTCGGGGTTGAGCCAGACCAGCCGCTTGGAGCGTTCGCCGATGCGGCGCAAGATGTCGGCGCGCGGATCGAGATTGTTGCTGCGGGCGTCGCCGAGCACGATCACCGTGGTCTGCGGCGTGATCGCGCTCATCCAGTTGTCCTCGAAATCGGCCAAGGAATTGCCGTAGTCGGACGAACCGAAGCCGACCTTGGACATGATCTCCTTCATCGCCTCTTCCGGCGATTTCGATTCCAGGATGTCGCTGACCTCGATCAAATGGCCCGAGAAGGCGAACGAGCGGACATCGTCCACCACCTCGTGCAGGCTGTGGATCAGGAGCAGGAAGAAGTCCGAGACGCGGGCGACCGAGCCCGAGACGTCGCACAGCGCGACGATCTTCGGCCGGTCGCGATGCTTGCGCTTCCAGGCGGTGAGGAAGGGGACGCCGCCCCAGGCCGCGTTGCGGCGCAGCGTGCGGCGGACATCGAGATGACCGCGGCGCTGGCGCTTGCGCGGCTTGGAGTAGCGCTCGCGCAGCCGGCGCGCGATCTGCCGGATCAGCGTGCGCATCTGCTCGACCTGCCGCGGTTCGATCCGTGCCAGCGGCGCGTTGCGCAGGATCTCGTTGCGCAGATTCTCCGCTTCCTCGCGGCCGTACAGCAGCAGGGCCTGCGAGACCGCATCGCGAACGGTGCCGCGCAGGCCGTTGAGCGCCTCCTGCAGCCGTTCGGCGAGCGCGGGATTGCGCGTGGTCTGCTCATCGATGTCGTCGCGCAGGCGCTGGATCCCCATCGCGTCGAGGATCCGGGTCTGGAAGATGCCGCGCTGGGTGAAGTAGCGGATATCCGGCAGCGAAGCGGCGCCGGAGGCGCTGGCGATCGCGCTTGATATCGCGGAGCGGTCCTGCGACAGCAGCATCTGCGCCAGCGGCCCGACATTCTCGCTGGCGGCGCCGCCCGACGCATCGCCATGCTCGTCGGCCGACGGGTTGGCGCCCGATTGGCCGCTATCGTCGGTCTTGCTCTGCTCGGCGTTCTCCTGCTGCGGCTCGGGCTGGCTGAAGAACAGGTCGAAGCATTCGCCGAGCGCGCGCTTCTCGTCCTGGGTCTTGGCCAGCGTCAGCAGGAAGGTGTCGCGGAGGATGTCGCGATCGGCAAAGCCGACCTGGGCGACCGCCCGCATTGCATCGATGCTTTCGGCGGGCGAGACCCGGACCCCGGCTCCCCGCGCCGCACGAAAGAAGCGATGCAGGTTCTCGCGCATCTTGGTTTAGCTGAACACGCCCTGGCGCGACGCCTTGGCGATGAAGGACGAAATCTGCGGCGTCGCGGCCTCGATGTCGGCCTCGTATTTCAGGAGCACGTTGAGCGTGTCCTTGACGATCTCGGTATCGAGCTCGCTGGCCTGCAGCAATACCAGCACGCGCGCCCAGTCGATCGCCTCGCTGACCGAGGGCAGCTTCTTCAGGTCCAGCGAGCGGATCTCGTGGATGAAGCCGACCATTTGCTTGCGCAGCGTCTGCGAGATGCCGGGCACCCGGCTCTCGACGATACGCTCCTCCAGCTTCTGCTCGGGAAAGCCGATGTGCAGATGCAGGCAGCGCCGCTTCAAGGCGTCACCAAGATCGCGCTCGCTGTTCGAGGTCAGGATCACGGTCGGCGGCGCCACCGCGGAGACGGTGCCGAGCTCGGGGATCGTGACCTGGAAGTCCGAGAGGATTTCCAGCAGCAGCGATTCGAATTCGGCATCCGACTTGTCGATCTCGTCGATCAGGAGCACGCAGCCGGCCGGCTGCTCCAGCGCCTGCAACAGCGGCCGCGGCTCGACGAATTCCTTGGAGAAGAACACATCGCCGAAGGTGTGTAGCTGGTCGAGCGCAGCCGCCAGCGACTGCGCGCCGCCGAGCACCTCGCCGAGCTTGTCCTTCAGGATCTGGGTGTAGAGCAGCTGCTTGGCATATTTCCACTCATACAGCGCCTTGGCCTCGTCGAGGCCCTCATAGCATTGCAGGCGGATCATTTTCATGCCGCGCCATGCGGCGATCGCCTTCGCCAGCTCGGTCTTGCCGACGCCGGCAGGGCCCTCGACCAGGATCGGCTTCTCGATCTGCTGCGACAGATAGACCGCGGTCGCGATCTGCCGGCTCGCAATATAGCCTTGCGCGGCGAGGCCGCTTTCCACGGCCTCGATCGAGGCGGTGGGCCTGGTGTCAGCCACGAGGATCAGCTCCGAATTTGCCTTGAACTCGGATCTGTTCTGCGCCCGTTGCGGACAAAGCACAAGGCTCGTTTGGCCCGCAAAGGCATGGGGTTAGCGCATGGTTCCGGGGTATTTCCGCCAAGCGCAATACGGGCTACGCTTGTTAGCGTGTAGGTCGAACCTCCCCTTGAAAAGGGGAGGTCGCTTTGCTCGCCAGAGCAAAGCGGGTGGGGATCTACTCTCTCCATCAACGCCGGCGTCTGCGGCTGACCCCCATCCCGACCTTCCCCCTTTCAGGGGGAAGGAGAGGAATCTCGTAGCCCGGCTACCGTCAACCGGCGCAGCTCTTCACGAAATCCTTGCGCTGAGGGCCCGTGATCTTCTGGTCGATGGCCTGCTTCAGGCAGTCGAGATGCGCCTGCGCCATGCAGAGCTGCATCTGGTCGTGCCGCTCCTGACCCTTTAGCGCCTTCGCCGAGCTCTGGCAGGCCGCGCGCTTCGCGCCGGGCACGGGCGCCGCCGTCGACGCGCTCTGTTGCGCGGGAGCTGCCGCCGGCGCTGTTGCGGGGGCTGGTGTTGTCTGCGCGAGCGCTGCAGCCGAGAGCAGCAGCGAACCAGCCGAGACGACGGCGACGACAAGACGTTTCATGGGAAGTGCCTCCGCGAGGCATGATCCGGAGAAGTGGACGTTGGTTTTCCGGAACGTCATGCTCAGACCAGGAAAGGGGTCACGATGCGATCGCGCCGTGACCCGGGGGAGGCCGACAATTAGAAGCCGCCGCGTGAATGCGGCATGAATAGGCGCGTAGCCCGCTTCACCTCAGCGTGAGGCCGGTCGCGGCTTCAAGCTCGCCGATCGCCTGCGCGGCATTCGCGACCTTGATCGTGGTCATGCCCATCTCGCGCGCCGGCTTCAAATTGACGCCGAGATCGTCGAGATAGACGCAGTTCTTCGGGTTCACTTGCAGCGTCTCCACCATCATCCGGTAGATCCGCGGGTCGGGCTTGCGCAGGCCGATCTTCGCGGACTCGATGACGTGGTCGAACAGCGCCATCACTTCGGCCACATAGAGCGTGCGTCCGCTACGGCTGCCGATCGCGTTTGCCGGCAGATTGTTGGTGATGCATCCGGTCTTGAATTTCGCCTTGATGCGCTTCAGCGCCTCGACCATCTCGGGGCGCAGGTCGCCGGAGAGCAGCGGCAGCACGTCCTTGCCGCGCACCTCGGCGCCGAGCGCCTTCGATTCCGTAGCGAACAGCGCATCGAACGCCTCGATATCGATCTCGGCGCGCTCGAACTTGGCCCAGGCGTTCTCGAGATGATTGGCGGCGTTGGTGCGGCGGATGATGTCGATCGGCAGGCCGCGCTCGGTCTCATAGCGCGCGAATGCCTCGAACGGTGAGGTGGTCAACACGCCGCCGAAATCCCAGATTACTGCCTCGATCATGCTTTCCTGCCCAATGATGCGTTGCTTGAGGAGCGGCTAACACGGATCGCAGACCGGGACCAGCCCGATCCGGCGCTTGTTCGGCGCTCGTTCGGCGCTTGGCGACCCGCGCGGAGCGGGCTATTGCTTCGCCGATGAAGACATCCCGCCTGATCCTCGCCGTTCTCGTGTCCCTGGTCTGCCCTCCGGCTTTCGCCATCGTCGGCGGCGGCGCGCCGTCGACGGATGGCGTTGCGCGCTCCGTCGTCACGATCGTCGGCTCGCGCGGCAATTTCTGCACCGGTGCGCTGATCGCGCCGAAGGTCGTGCTGACCGCGGCACATTGCGTGCAGCCCGGCGCCGATTACAAGATCGTCGAATATGGCGCGGACAGGCAGCCGAAGCTGCAGGACGTCAGGACGGTTGCGATCCATCCCGGCTTTCGGATGCAGGCGATGACCAATCATGTCGCGACCGCCGATGTCGCGCTGCTGCAGCTCGCGGCGCCGGCCGCAGGCAAGGCGCCGGCCGCGCTCGGCATGCCAAACATTCCGATCCAGGTCGGCGGCCGCTTCACCATCGCGGGCGTCGGCGTCACCGTGCGTGGTGACGGCAAGAGCGGCGGCGCCACCCGCGTCGCCGGCCTGATCGCGAGCGGCAAGCCCGGCACGTTGCAGATCCGTCTCGTCGATCCGGTCGGGCAGGGCGTGCGCGACGGGCTCGGGGCCTGCACCGGCGATTCCGGCGCGCCGGTGTTCGAGGACAAGCAGGGCGGCCCCGCAATCGTCGGCGTGGTGAGTTGGTCGACGGGACCGAACGGCGCCGCCGGCTGCGGCGGCATCACCGGCGTGACGCCGCTGACACTCTATCGCGACTGGGTGATGCAGACCGCGCGGCAATGGGGCGCGAGCTTTTAGCCCAAGATGCATGCTTCGGACAGACCGCACACTCGCAGTTCCGTCATCCTGAGGAGCGCGTAGCGCGTCTCGAAGGATGAACGGCCCAGAGCCGGGCCGATTCATCCTTCGAGGCTCGCTTCGCTCGCACCTCAGGATGACGGTGATGAATTTGCGATGAACCTAATGCCCCGCGGCCTTGTTCGCGGCGGCGTTGTTCAGCACGATCAGGCCGTCGACGGCGACGCCGAGCTTGCTGTTGATCAGGAACGGGTTGACGTCGATCGAGGCAATGCGGCCGTTGGCGTCCGCCATCAGGTTGGAGAGCCCGACCAGCGCCTTCACTGCCGACGGCTCGTGCAGCGCGGGCTTGCCGCGATAGCCCTTCATCTTGACCCCGGCCTTGGTCCTGGCGATCAGCTCCTTCGCCTCGGCGGCGTCGAGCGGCGCGCCGGCGAGCGCGACGTCCTTCATCAGCTCGATGTCGACGCCGCCGGTGCCGAACAGCACGACGGGGCCCATCTCGGCGTCGAGCGAGGCGCCGACCACGAGCTCGAGGTCGGCCTTGACCTGCTGCGCAATCAGGATGCCCTCGAGCTTCGGCTTGCCCTTCAGCTTCTTCACCCGCGCGGTGATGTCGATGAAGGCTTTCTTCACCTCGGCCGCATTGGCAAGGTTCAGCACCACGCCGCCGATATCGGATTTGTGCAGGATGTCGGGGCTGACCACCTTGGCGACCACCGGGAAGCCGATTTGCTTGGCGATCTTCACGGCCTCCGCCGCGGTCTGCGCGACCTCTTCCTTTGAGATCGGGATGCCATAGGCCTTGAGCAGCTTCTTCGAGGCAACCTCGTCGAGCGCGGCGGCGCCGTTGGCGGCCTTCAGCGTCTTCTCCAGCACCGCGCGCGCAGATGCCGTCGAGCTCGACGCGATATCGGGCACTTCCTTGCGCAGGCCGGCATATTCGATCAACGACTTGATCGCGCCGACCGCGCGGTCAAGGCCCTGCATGACTGCGATATCGGGCAGCGACTTGCGCAGTCCTTTGGTGAATTCGGTGAAGCCGATCGACATCGCGCTGATATAGATCACCGGCTTGTTGGCCTGGCCCGCCATCTCGTTGACGATGCGCAGATTTCGCTCGCGCAGCTCGTGTGGCGCCTTCGGCAGCTCGGCATCGATGATGACGATATCGGTGTCGGGATCGTCGATCATGATCTTGATCGACTTCATGTAGACGGAGGGATCGACCACCGCGGCAAAGCCGGCGTCGAGCGGATTGCCGACAATGCTGCCGGGGCCGAGCATTTTTGCCAGTTGCTCCGATGCGTTCGGGCTCAGCGGCGCGAAGTTCAGCCCGGCGGAATAGAACGCGTCGATCAGGAGGCCGCGCTTGCCGCCTGACAGCGACACCGCCGCGAGGCGATTGCCCTTCGGCGGATCGGCATGCACGAAGCACTCGGTGGTTTCGATCAGTTCATCCAGCCCACGCACCCGGATCACGCCTTCGCGGGTCGAGATCGCATCGAAGGTCTCGATCGAGCCGGCAAGCGCGCCGGTATGCGCCATCGCCGCGGCGCGGCCGCCCTCGGAGGCGCCGAGCTTGAGCGCGATCACCGGCTTGCCGGCGGCGCGCGCGGCCTTGCAGGCATCGCGGAATACCTTCGTGTTCCTGACGCCTTCGAGATAGACCACGATGACGCGGATGCTCGGATCGGCGGCGAAATAGCTCATCAGGTCCGGGGTCTCGAGGCCGGATTCATTGCCGGTCGTGACCATGTAGCCGACGCCGACGCCGCGATCCTCCAGCGCCTGGCGGATTGCCATCACGATCGCGCCGGATTGGCCGGCGATCGCTACCGCGCCCTGCTCCATGGTGACGATGCGGTCGTCGATATTGGTGAACAGGTTCTCGCCGGCGCTGAGATTGCCGAGGCAATTCGGACCGGTGACCGCAAGCCCGGTCTCCTTGATCGCCTGCTTCAGCTCGACCGCGAGCCGCTGGCTCTCTTCATCCTGCAATTCGCTGAAGCCGGAGGTGACGATGGTCGCCGAGCGCGCGCCGGCCGCGGCCGCATCGCGGATCACCTGCACGGCAAACCGGGCCGGCACCAGCACCAGCACATGGTCGGGCTTCTCGGGAAGGCTGGCGAAGTCCTTGTAGCAGGTGACGCCCCAGATCGCTTCGCGCTTGGCGTTGATCGGATAGAGGCCGCCAGCATATCCGTACTTGACCAGATTGTTCCAGATCCGTTCGGCGTAATTGCCGGGCTTGTCGGTGGCACCGACCAGCACGATGTTGCGCGGATGCAGCATCGCGTGGATGCTCTTGACGATATCGCTGGCGTCAGCGGGCGGCGCCCATTCGTGGGACACATGAGACGCGGTGCTTGCGAAAGCTTCCATGGAGCCTGCCCTTATCCTTGTTGTCTTTGTTTTCCTCTGGCCACGGCGGATCACCGTGAGGCGCGCGATTTTTCATTGTTTTTATGGCGAGGGAAAGGGGGTAGCAACTCATGCTGGCGCAGGTCAGGGCACCGCGCGCAATATCCCGGCAGGCGCAAAATTGATTGCCTATCAGGAACCGGATTCGCGCGGGCGCGAATCCGTTTCGATCAAGGTCCCGTGCAGCAAGTAACGCTCAGGGCCTGCCGTCAGCGCGTCGAACGGCCAGCAGGTCGACAGCACCAGTTCATGTCGGTCGATGAGCGGATCGATGCCGGATTGATCGAATCGGACCACCGAACTGCGATCGGCCCGATAGCGAAACATCTTGCCGTCGCTTCGCGTGACGTCGATCTCGTCACCGATTGTGACATCCCTGAGAAAGCGAAAATGCGTGTCACGGTGCGCGGAATAGACCGCGACGCCCCGCTCGCCGGCATCGACGGTCTGTTCGACATGGCCGGGGCCGAACGCCAGTGCCTGGCCGCTGCTGCCGGCAAGCACGATCGCGGAGGCGTGCAGGCGCTTCACCTCGATCCGCGCCACCGGCCAGGTATCGGCCCAGCTCCAGGGCTTCACCGGCTGGCCGGTCGCGATGCTCTGTGCGAAGGCGCGCTCCAGCAGCACCTGCGCCAGCAGCGCCTTGGCATGGATATAGGCGCCCTGGCCGAACAGGATCAGGCCGATGAGGGCGAAGGCGAGGGCCGGGATGAAGCGGGCCATTTTGTTTTGTTTCTCGTCATTGCGAGGAGCGAAGCGACGAAGCAATCCATCTTTCCCCGTATGGCGACATGGATTGCTTCGCTTCGCTCGCAATGACGGTTGGAAAAGAGTTGCGCGCGCGGCCCCTGGGGGACGGGTGGGAAGGCCGCGCGCGCTCTTGAAGGAGGAGGTTGGGGGGCACCTCCTCCTTTCATCCGACGTCATTGGGGCGACGTCTGACGCCGGTTGAACACCAGGAGGAGAAGGCTGACCGTGAGCAGGATCACGCCCGCGATCATCTTCAGCTCCGCATCGGTCGCGGTCTTCGGCAGCTGGATCGTGCCGGGAGCGTGCGTCGCGACCGATGACCGCTTCAGCGCAGCGAGCTGCAGCTTGCCGTCGCCTGCGTCGGCGCGCCGCTCGCCCGGGGCGGCCGGCAGACTCGGACGCTCGCCGAACAGCTTCGCAAAATCCCAGCCGGCGGGCAGGTTGAGCGGCAATTCGGAGAGCTTTAGCGGCTCGCCGTCGGGACGGCTCGGCGTCTTGTCGACCGCGACAAGGCTGGTCAGCCGCGTGACGAGCTGATGCTCCAGCGCCAGCGCCAGGATGGTCTTGTCGGCGTCCTCGGGGTTCTGCTGCCGCGTGGTGCGCGCGACCTCGGCATCGGCGATCTTGCGGCGCGCCCACAGTTTCGACAGGCCCTTGCCTTCAGCGGCATTCGCGAGCGGCAGCGTCACGCTCCACGGACGGTCGCCGATGCGGCCCTTGATCTCGACCGAGCCGGCCAGCTTGTCGAGCTTGGCGGCCAGCACCAGCGGCTCGTCGCGATAGACGTCGGGCAGTGCCGACGGCGTCAGGTCGGCCGTCGCCTCGGAGAATTTCGCGGAGAGGCTCGTCACCGCGGGATTCTCCAGCCTGGCGAACAGGCCGCGCATCCGCTCGTCGACCTGCTCGACCGAGCCGATATGGGTGAAGGTGCCGCGGCCGAGCTCGGCGGCGCGTGTCATCAGATAGGTGTTCGGCGCCGAGCCGATGCCGACCATGAATACCCGCGAGCGGCCGCGCAGCGCGCTGATGGTCTCGAACAATTGCTGCTCGTTGCCGATGGCGCCGTCGGTCAGGAACACGACCTGGCGGACGTAATTGGCGTCGTCATGGTTGGTGTCGGACAGCGCCGCGCGCATCGCCGGCACCATCTCGGTGCCGCCGCGGGCCTGCAGCGCGCTGACGAACGCCGTCGCGTTGCCGATATTGGCGCTATTGGCCGCGACCGGCGACGGGAACAGCGTGTCCATGGTGTCGTCGAACCGGATCACGTTGAAGCGATCGGTCGGCTGCAAGCGGCCGAGCGCGTAAATGAGGCTCGCCTTGGCCTGGATGATCGAGGTGCCGCCCATCGAGCCGGAATTGTCGATCACGAAGATCACTTCGCGCGGCAACGGCTTCTGTTGCGCCTGCTCGACCGACGGCGGGGTGACGAAGGCCAGCAGATAGTCGGAATTGCCGACATGCTCGCGGAACAGCCCGACCGACGGCGCCTTCTCGGCGGCCGGCTTCCAGGTTAGCTCGAAATCACGATCGGCCGGCACCGGGCCTTGGGCGAGCTTGACGATGCGCGTGGTGCCGTCGGGGCTCTCGATCCTAACCTGGTGGAAATGGCTCTTCACCTCGCCGAGCGGGAAGCCGGCGTTGAGGCGCACCGTGATGTTGGTCGGATTGACCGGCGCATTCTCCGCCGGATCGAGCGCTTGCGAGGCAATGCGGTCGCGGTCCGGCACGGGATCGGTTGACGTGGCGCCCCAGCCGTTGCCATCGGCGCGAAGGTCGACGCTCTGCACCACCGGGCGCGGATTGTAGCGCGGGCCGACCACCATCGGCACCCGCAGCGAGAATTCGCTGCCGTTCTGCTGCACCGGCTCCTGATATTCGATCTGCACCAGCACGGTCTCGCCAGGGCCGATATTGGCAACGGAGTTGGTGAAGATGTTGGGCCGCTCCTGTTCGGTGAGCGCGGCCTTTTGGCCATTCTGCTTGGCCTGCTCATAGATGGCGCGAGCCTGCTGCCGCTCCTTGATGTCGCCGACCACGACGCGGTCGCCGACCACCATCTTCAGCGTGTCGACCGCGCCGCCCGCCGGCAGCGGATAGACATAGGTCGCCTCCACCCAGTCCTTGGTCGGGTTGCGGAAGATCTGCGTGACGCGGGCGCGGACCGTCGGACCCGACACCGTGAGGTCGACGTCAATGCCGAGCCTGGTCGCGTCGGCATAGCCGTCGTCGGTCTTGAACAGCAGCGAGCCGGAACGCGCATCGCTCGGCCGCAGCACCGCCTGTCGCGGCAGCTCGGCCGACCACACCGGATCGAAGCTCACGAACAAGGCTGCAAAGCCGATCGCCAGCGCGGCCACACCTTCCACCAGAAAGAACAGCGCAATGCGCATCCTGCGCGACAGGCGGATCTGCGGGCTGCTCTCACATGCATCGTAAATCGTCATTTTCGTCACTCCCGAGCGAGGCTTTCGCTGCCTCGCGATCATGGAGAACGGCGGTTTTGGCGCGAGCAGAATGATCGGCAATGATTGGCCGCCGTCCGGCGCGGCCCGCCGCCGGCTGAGGCGGATTTGTGCGGTTTGGTGATGGATTGTCCGGTCTGCTAGACTGCGCGGAATCAAGGGGAACCGGGCAGGAATCTGGATGCCGACGCCTGACAAGCAGCTATCCGCCGAGCAGAGCCAGCAGGTCGCGGAGACCATTCGCGAGGAAATCGCGCGCCGACGCATCTCGCGGCAGACGCTGGCCGAGCAGGCCAAGCTCAGCCTGTCGACGCTGGAGAAGGTGCTCGGCGGCCGCCGCCCGTTCACGCTGGCGACTACGGTGCGGCTGGAGCAGGCGTTGGGTGTGTCCTTGCGCAAGCTGCCGGAGACGATCACGGTGGCCGCACCCGCCAATGGCGGGATCGCACCCGACAGCCTCGGGTCCTATTCCCGCCGCGCGGTGGCGCGGATCGAAGGGACCTACATCACGGTGCGTCCGTCGTTCGGCGAGCAGGGCGCGCTCTATGCCTATCGCACCGAGATCACGTGGGACGAAGCGTCATCGTCGCTCGGCTTCCGCGAGGGCGAACGGCAGGACGCCGACTACACCCAGTATGGCGAGGTGGCGGTGCCCAATGAATCAGGCTTCGTCTACCTCGTGACCAATAGGCACGGCCAGCATCGCGTGATCACGGTGTCGCGCCCGCGCAATTCCGGCGAGATGTACGGCATCATCACGACGCTGCTCGCGGGCCGCGGCTCGCTGCTGACGCCGGTCGCCGCGCCGATCGCGTTCCTGCCGGTGAAGAACGTACCCAAGCCAAGCCTCGGCCGGGTGTCGGCGGATGACGCGAACTACGCCGCCTATCGCGAGCATCTGCGTCGGACGATCGATGAGCCGTTCGCGATTTTCTTGCCGGGCTGACAACGGCAGAGTTAGCTCCGTCATCCTGAGGTGCGAGCCTTGCGGCGCGATTGCGCCGCTGGGCGAGCCTCGAAGGATGCACGGCCCGTATGCATCGACTCGGGAGAGAGCCGGGCCGTCGACCCTTCGAGACGCCGCTTCGCGGCTCCTCAGGGTGACGATAGCTTGCACGACGCTCGGCTTGGCTCCATCCGCGATTCGCAAAACAAACGAAGCCGCCCGGATGGGCGGCTTCGCGATGGCTGATGTTTGGTGGCGGTGCGCGTCGCGCTAGCCGCCGGTCTCGGCGCTGATGATGTCGCCGAACAGCTCCCACTGCCCGTTCTTGAACTGCATCATCTTGAGTTGCTCGACCGGCGCGAAGTCGGTCGAGCTGGTGTTGATCCTGATGCCGGGGATGAGCGTGTCGGGCGCAAAATCCTTGAGGCTGGCGGCCTGCTTCATCACGTTCTCACGCGTCAGGTTGTCGCCGGCCTGCTTCAGCACCTGCACCATGGTCTGCGCCGCGGCGTAGCCATAGACCAGATTGGCGTCGGCGAGATTGGCGCCCGGCATGTACTTCTCGGCGAAGGCCATGAACTTCTTCATGCCCTCATCATTCTTCCATTGCGGATCGGACGCGTCCTTCAGATAGCCGGCCGACAGCACGCCTTCCGAGGCCTCGAGCCCGGCGGGCTTCATGACCGCGCCGATCGAGATCGAGACGTCGGTCATCACCTGCATCGGCTTCCAGTTGAGCTCGGCGATCTTCTTGATCGCCTGCGCCGCGAATTTCGGCGTCGAGATGTTGACGAACACGTCGGCGCCGGTGTCCTTCAGCTTGACGATGTGAGAGTCGATCGACGGCTCGGTGGTCTCGTAGCTCTCTTCGGCGACGATCTTGACGCTCGACTTGTCGAGGATTTCCTTCAAGCCGACCAGGTAGTCCTTGCCGAAATCGTCATTGGCGTAGAAGATCGCGACCTTGGCATCCGGCTTGGCCTTCAGGATGTACTTGCCGAAGATCCGCGCCTCGACGCGATAGCTCGGCTGGAAACCCATGGTCCACGGGAAATCCTTCGGATCGTTCCATTTGCTGGCGCCGGTGGCGAGGAACAGCTGCGGCACCTTCTTGGCGTTGTGATACTTCTGCACCGCGGTCTGGGTCGGCGTGCCCAGCGCGTTGAACACCAGGAAGACCTCGTCGCTCTCGATCAGCTTGCGGATCTGCTCCACGGTCTTCGGCGGCGAGTAGCCGTCGTCATAGGAGATCCAGTTGATCTTGCGGCCGTTGATGCCGCCCTGGTCGTTGATCATCTTGAAATAGGCTTCTTCGGTCTTGCCGATGACGCCGTAGGCGGAGGCGGGACCGCTATAGGCCTCGACATTGCCGATCTTGATCTCGGTGTCGGAGGCGCCGGTATCATACTTCTTTTGTGCAAAGGCGGCCTGGGTGGAGAGCAGGCAGAGCGCCGTGGCGGCTGCCAGCAGCGACAGTGTTGTTGTTTTCATAAAGGCAATTTCCTCGATTGATCTTGGTTGGGGACTTACGCAACGAACCCGCAGCCGGTCCCGGCAGACGGCAGCGGGGCAATCCTTGTCGCGGCGAATCCGGAACGCGCGGCGCGCGTCTGGCTCACGCTGCGGTATCGGTTGGCTTCGGCCGGCTGAATTGCTGCCGGAGCGTCGGCTTATGAATTTTGCCTGTCGCGTTCCGCGGCAGGACCTCGATGAATTCGATCAGGCGCGGGCATTTGAACCGCGCCAGATTGGCCTGGCAATGCGCGTGGACCTCGGCCGGGGTCAGCGAATGGCCGGATTTCACGGCAATGATCGCCATGCCGACTTCGCCCCATTGCTCGTCAGGGATGCCGATCACGGCGGCCTCGGCGACGGCCGCCAATTGATGCAGCACGCTCTCGACCTCGGCCGGATAGACGTTCTCGCCGCCCGAGATGTACATGTCCTTCCAGCGATCGACGATGTAGTAGAAGCCTTCCTCGTCGATCCGCGTGGCGTCGCCGGTGTGCAGCCAGCCGTCGGTGAAGGAGGAGGCATTGGCGTCCGGCCTGTTCCAGTAGCCCGGCGTGATGTTCGGGCCCTTGACCCAGAGTTCGCCGAGCTCGCCGACCGCGGCGTCGCTGCCGTCGGGCCGCACGATACGGACCTCGGTGTGCAGCACCGGCTTGCCGGAGGAGCCGGCCTTGCGCGCGGCATCCTCGCGGTCGAGCACCATCACCGCCGGCGACGTCTCGGTCATGCCGTAGCCCTGCTGCAGCGCGACGCCGCGCGCCTCCCAGGTCTTGAGCAGCGGCACCGGCATCGGCGCGCCGCCGACGCCGCCAATGACGAGGCGGCTGAAATCCGCCGTAGCGAAGGACGGGTGCTGCGCCATGAACTGGTAGATCGCGGGCACGCCGAAGAACACGTTGATGCCCTGCGCGGGATCGTCGATCAGCTTCAGCGCCTCGCCGGGATCGAAGGCGCGCATGATCAGCACGGTGCCGCCGGCATGCAGCACCGGGTTGGTGTAGCAGTTCAGACCACCGGTGTGGAACAGCGGCAGCACCGTGAGCAGCACCGAGGCCGGCGAGATGTAGGCGGGGCCGCCGAGATTGACGCAATTCCAGAACGTCATCCCATGCGTGATAATCGCGCCCTTGGGCTGGCCGGTCGTTCCCGAGGTGTACATGATGGTCGAGATGTCATCGAGCATGACCTCCTCGAACCGCTCGAGCGGCGTGGCTGCCGCGATGCCGGCCTCATAGGCGCCGCCGGGGCCGAGCCTCACGGTCGCAGCAACATTGCAGAGCTTTGCCACCGCAAGCGCGGTCTCGGCGAGATCGTCGTCGTGGATCATCACCTTCGGCGCGGCGTCGCCGGTGATGTAGCGCAGCTCGGGAACGGTGAGGCGGGTGTTGAGCGGCAGGAAGATCGCGCCGATCCGGAAGCAGGCGAACTGCACCTCCAGCGTATCCGTCGTGTTCAGCGCCAGCACCGCGACGCGGTCGCCGCAGGCGACCTTGAGCCCGTCGCGCAGCCAGGCCGCGAGCCGCGACACGCGGGCGTCGAGCTCCGCATAGCTGAAGCGGCGTCCGCTGGCGAGATCGACAAGCGCCATCTTGTCCGGCGTGCGCCGGCGATGATGCGCGATCCAGTCGTAATAACGAACCGGCAAATTTCCCTCCTCCGGAACGGCAGTCTTGCGCCGCCTGTTCCTGGCTCAATTGATGCCATGAATTGGCAGTGGAGGGGGCGTATAAGGATACTGTCTTGCGTTTAGTGGCTGGCAAATCGCCGGATCGGGCGTCGGCGCCGATGGCAGCCACTCGACGCAAGTGAACCGGGAGAAATCCGGACATCGTCGGAGGAAGAATCAACGGAGCACGCGGATGGCAAACCCGTTCTACACCGGCGAGCATGAGGCCTTTCGCGAGGTGATGCGGCGCTTTGTTGCCAGGGAAATCGAGCCTTATGCCCATCAATGGGACGAAGACGGCGAGTTTCCGCGCGAGCTCTATGCCAAGGCATCTGCGATCGGGCTGCTCGGCCTCGGCTTCCCGGAAGAATATGGCGGGATCGCCGCCGACCAGTTCATGAAGATCGTGGCCTCGCAGGAGCTGGCGCGTGCCGGCGCCGGCGGCGTCTCCTCGAGCCTGATGAGCCACACCATCGGCTCGCCGCCGATCGCGCGCGCCGCGCGGCCCGAGGTTAAGGCGCGGGTGCTGCCGGACGTGCTCGCCGGCAAGAAGATCTCCGCGCTTGCGATCACCGAGCCGAGCGGCGGCTCCGATGTCGCGAACCTGCGCACCAAAGCGCGGCGCGATGGCGATCACTATGTCGTCTCCGGCGAGAAGACCTTCATCACCTCGGGCATGCGCGCCGACTATCTGACGGTCGCGGTGCGCACCGGCGGCGAAGGTCCCGGCGGCGTCAGCCTGCTGCTGATCGAAGGCAATACGCCCGGCCTGTCCCGCACCAAGCTGAAGAAGATGGGCTGGTGGGCGTCGGACACCGCGACGCTTCACTTCGACGAGTGCCGCGTGCCGGTCGAGAACCTGATCGGCGAGGAAGGCCAGGGCTTCAAGATCATCATGCAGAACTTCAACAGCGAGCGCATGGGCATGGCGGCGAGCTGCACCGCCTATGCGCGCGTCTGCCTCGACGAGGCGGTCGCCTATGCCAAGGAGCGCAAGACGTTCGGCAAGCCGATCGCGCAGCACCAGGTGATCAGGCACAAGATCGTCGACATGGCGCAGAAGGTGGTGGCCTCGCAGGCGATGCTGGAGATGCTGGCGTGGCGGCTCGGCCAGGGCGAAAGCCCGGTCGCCGAGATCTGCATGATGAAGAACCAGGCGACGCAGACCATGGCGCACTGCGCCTCCGAGGCGGTGCAGATCTTCGGCGGCGCCGGCTTCATGCGCGGCGTCAAGGTCGAGCGCATCTACCGCGAGGTCAAGGTCAACGCCATCGGCGGCGGCACCGAGGAGATCATGAAGGACCTCGCGAGCCGGCAGATGGGGTTGTGATCGCGTCAGGTGATGATGTGGTCGCGGCGAAAAGGCGGATTGTGAACCCTCCCCCTGAAAGGGGGAGGGCAGGGTGGGGGTCAAGCCGCGAGTCGGACTGCTCAGTTTGACCCCCACCCGGCCCGCTCGGCATAGCCGAACGTGCCGACCTCCCCCTTTCACGGGGAGGTGAGAAGGCAAGGTCATTCCGGGGCGCGCGCCAGCGCGAACCCGGAATCCAGAGGTAATGGATCGAGATTCCGGGTTCGATGCTTCGCATCGCCCCGGAATGACAAAGGATAGTTCGAGAACATGCTCTTCACCGCCGACCACGACGAACCGCGCCGCGCTCTACAAAAGTTCATCGCGGCCGAGATCAATCCCCATGTCGACGAATGGGAGAAGGCCGACATCTTCCCGGCGCATGAGCTGTTCAAGAAGCTCGGCGATCTCGGCTTCCTCGGCCTCAACAAGCCCGTCGAGTTCGGCGGCCAGGGACTGGATTATTCCTACGCGCTGATGATGGCCGAGGAGTTGGGGGCTATCACCTGCGGCGGCGTGCCGATGGCGATCGGGGTGCAGACCGACATGGCGACGCCAGCGCTGGCGCGGTTCGGCTCCGACGAGGTGCGGCGCGAATTCCTCAGCCCCGCGATTGCCGGCGATCAGGTCGCCTGCATCGGCGTTTCTGAGCCCGGTGCCGGCTCCGACGTCGCCTCGATAAAGACCAGTGCGCGCGCCGACGGCGACGACTACGTCATCAATGGCGGCAAGATGTGGATCACCAACGGCACCCAGGCCGACTGGATCTGCCTGCTCGCCAACACCAGCGACGGCCCGGTCCATCGCAACAAGTCGCTGATCTGTGTGCCCATGAAGACCAAGGGCGTGCAGATCGCGCGCAAGCTCGACAAGCTCGGCATGCGTTCGTCGGATACGGCGCAGATCTTCTTCGACAATGTCCGGGTCCCCAAGCGTAACCGGATCGGCGAGGAGGGCCGGGGCTTCACCTACCAGATGATCCAGTTCCAGGAGGAGCGGCTGTGGGGTGCGGCCGCCTGCCTGAAGGCGCATGAATTCATCATCAACGAGACCATCGACTACACTCGCAACCGCAAGGCGTTCGGCGGCTCGATCCTCGACAACCAGGTGGTGCACTTCAAGCTCGCGGAAATGCAGACCGAGGTCGAGCTGCTGCGCTCGCTGATCTATCGTGCCGGCGAGGCGCTGGTGGCCGGCGAGGACGTGACGCGGCTCGCGACCATGGCCAAGCTGAAGGCCGGCCGGCTCGGCCGCGAGCTTACCGATGCCTGCCTGCAATATTGGGGCGGCATGGGTTTCACCAACGAGACGCCGGTCAGCCGCGCCTATCGCGACAGCCGCCTGACCTCGATCGGCGGCGGCGCCGACGAGGTCATGCTCATGGTATTGTGCAAGATGATGGGCACGCTGCCTGGCCTGAAGCAAAAGGTAAACGCCTGATGATCACGCTCTATCACTGCGACGCCGCGCGCTCGTTCCGTCCGCTGTGGATGCTGGAGGAGCTCGGGCTTGCCTATGAGCTGAAGATGCTGCCGTTCCCGCCGCGCGTGTTCGCCAAGGAATATCTCGGCATCAATCCGCTCGGCACCATCCCGTTCATGATCGATGGCGAGACCAGGATGACGGAGTCCTCCGGCATCTGCCATTATCTCGGCACCAAATACGGCCCGACGCCGCTGATCGTCGGCGTCGACGAGCCGGCCTATGGCGCGTTCCTGAACTGGATGTATTTTTCCGACGCGACGCTGACCTTCCCGCAGACGCTGGTGCTCCGCTACAGCCAGCTTGAGCCGGAGGAGCGGCGCAACCCGCAGGTCTCGGGCGATTATGCAAAATGGTTCCTGGGCCGCCTGCGCGCGGTCGAGGCCGCCGCCGCGAAGTCGGAATTCCTCTGCGCGGAACGCTTCACCGCGGCCGACATCGCTAACGGTTATGCGCTCCGTCTTGCCAGCAATATCGGCCTCGCCAAGGATTTCGGGCCGAATGTCGCGGCCTATTGGGCGCGGCTGCAGCAGCGCGACGGTTACCAGCGCGCGGTCGCGGCGGAGCAAAAAGCCGGTCAGGAACAGAACGTTGCGCCGCGGGCGCGGCCATAACTTCTCCGTCATTCCGGGACGATGCGTCAGCATCGAACCCGGAATCCCGAGATTCCGGGCTCGCATCTTCGATGCGCCCCGGAATGACGACATTTCGCATCGGTGACAGCGTGCGAATTTGCGTTATGGTAGCTCCGCCGCAGCGGCCCAAAGAGCCGCGCGAGGAGGAACCGCCATGGACGCGATCGTGGACGCGAAGTGCCAGAGCTCCAGCCAGCAATCCGGTCACCGGATGCTGATCACGCCGGAACGGGTGTTCTATGCCGGGCTGCTCGGACGCCCGCGCGAGCGCTGTCCCGGTGCATTCCATGTCTATGTCGCGATCCGCGACGGCTTGCATCTGTCGACCAGCGAAGGCCGCGAGTTCGCATGGCGAGCTCGCGGTGACGATGCCGAACCTGCGCCACACCATCACCAGCGAATATCGCTCGGCGATCTGCGTCGCGATCGAGCCGGAAAGCGTGCCCGACGGCACGCTCGAAGCCGTCGCCCGCCGTCTGCAAGGATCGGACTCCCATCTGTTCGCCAATCGCATTCGCAACGCTTATGCGACGCTCGCCGAGATGCAGCATCGCGACGCGATCGCGAATGCCGAGTTCGACACCATGTGCTTCGGCGACGCGCTGCCGCAGCGCGTGCTCGATCCGCGTGTCGTGCGCGCGATCGGCCGCATCGGGCAATTCTCCGGCGAGCCGGTGACCGCGGCAGGCTGCGCCGCCGAGGCCGGGCTATCGCCCTCGCGCTTCCTGCATCTGTTCAAGGAGGAGACCGGGATCTCGTTCCGCTCCTTCCGCGCCTGGAAGCGCGCGCGGCATCTGCTGCACTTCGCCAACCAGGACATCAACCTCGCGCATCTCGCGCAGGATATCGGCTATCCCGATAGCACGCATTTCAGCCACTCGATCCGCCGCTTCTATGGCTTGAAGCCGCGCGCGATCTTCTCCGGCTCGCGGGACCTTGCGATCTACCGCACCGGGCAAACCGCGAGCGAGCGCGCGCTGACTTAGATCGTCGTCCCGGCCTAGTGCGCAATTGCGCACGGGAGCCGGGACCCATAACCACAGCCGGTTATTGTTTCAAAAGGCCTCTGCCATCCCGCATCACAGATAGATCACGCGGTATGGGCCCCGGCTTTCGCCGGGACGACGGTTAGAGATTCGCGCCCTGAATCACCTCGCCGAACCGCAGCCAGCCCGGACCTTCGATCCGTTGCAGCTGAAGCTGCTGCAGCGGGTGATGATTGGTCGGGCTGGTGTTGACGCGGATGCCGGGCAACAGCGTCGGGACCTCGATGTCCTTCAGGTTGTTGGCCTGCGCCATGATGTTGTCGCGCGTGAAATTGCCCTTGCACTGCTCGAGCACGATCTTCAGCACCTGCGCCACGGTGTAGGCGTAGAGGTTGTAGCCTTCCTTCGGATTGCCGTCGGGGAAGTACTTCTCCATGAAGGCGAGGAAGTTCTTCACGCCGGGATCATTGGCCCAGGCGGGGTCGGCGACGTCCTTGACATAGGCCGACGAGATCGTGCCCTGCGACTTGTCGAGGCCGACAGGCGCGATGGTCGAGGAGATCGAGGCGGCGCCGCTGGCGATGAAGTGCATCGGCTTCCAGCCGAGCTCATAGATCTTGCGAATCGACTGTGCACAGAACTTTGCCGTGGTGCCGGAGATCAGCACATCGGGATTGGCGCCGCGCAGCGCAACGATCTGGGAATTGATCGTGGGATCGGTGACCTCGTGCGAGGCCACCACGGCCGCGGTCGCGAACCGCTCGGCGAGCACGTCCTTGGCGCCGGCGACGAAATCCTTGCCGAGGTCGTCGTTCTGGTAGAGCACCGCGAATTTCGCGTTCCTGTTCTGGCTCAGTGCATATTTGACGAACACCTGCGCCTCGGTCCGCGCGCTCGGCGCAAAGCCCATGGTCCAGGGATAGGTCTTGTGGTCGCCCCATTTGTCGCCGTTCACCGACAGAAACAGGTGCGGCACCTTGGCGGCGTTGATGTATTTGACGACCGACGAGTTCGGCGCGGTGCCGAGCATGTTGAACAAGAAGGCGACATTGTCGCTTTCGATCAGGCGGCGCACCTGTTCGACCGTCTTCGCCGGATTGAATGCATCGTCGTAGTAGATGTACTTGATCTGTCGGCCGGCGATGCCGCCTTGCTCGTTCAGCATCTTGAAATAGGCTTCCTGGCAGCGCGCCTGCACGCCGAGCGCCGATACCGGGCCGCTCAGGGAGGTGGTGCTGCCGATCCTGATCTCGGTCGCGGTGACGCCTGGCGTGTCGTCGGCCAGCGAAGGCTTAAGACCCGCGACTGCGGCAAGTCCCGCGCCTGCCGCGCCTGTGAGCCATCTGCGCCGGTTGATCGAGACCATGACGTTCTCCCCGTGAAGCCGGCTTGCTGCGCCGCTTCTGCTTGGCAGCAAGGTTAGGCGACACGCGGGCGCCGCGTCTTGTGTTAACCGGCTGACGACGGATTGTGCCGTGAGCGCATCCACTTAGCCAGTCAACGCAAGATGGCGCGAAGGCAAAGTTCTCATCATGGCGAAATCAGCAGCGCATGTGCGCCGCAAAAGCGGACAAGAGACCCATGAGCGACAAGGCCGTCATCACCTGCGCGCTGAACGGCGTGCTTACCGACCCGAAGCAGCACAACGTTCCGGTGACGCCGGAACAGATGGCGCGCGAGGCCAAGGCCGCGTTCAACGCCGGCGCCAGCATCATGCACATCCATCTGCGGCAGCAGGAGCCGAACAAGGGCCACCTGCCGTCGTGGGATGTCGGCATCAGCAAGGAGATCCAGCAGGCGATCCGCGAGGCCTGCCCCGGCGTGATCATCAACCACACCACCGGCACCTCTGGCCCGAACTACCAGGGCGCGCTCGATTGCGTGCGCGAGACGCGGCCCGAGATCGCCGCCTGCAATGCCGGCTCGCTGAATTATCTCAAGGTGAAGGCTGACAACACCTGGGCCTGGCCGCCGATGATGTTCGACAACGCGGTCGAGAAGGTGCAGGACTATCTCGACGTGATGAAGGCGGCCGGCACCATTCCCGAATTCGAGTGCTTCGATGTCGGTATCGTGCGCTGCGTCGGGATGTACCGGCAGACCGGGATGTATTCCGGTCCGCTCGAATACAATTTCGTGATGGGCGTCGCCTCGGGCATGCCGGCCGATCCGGAGCTGCTGCCGATCCTGTTGAAGCTGAAGGCGCCGGAGGCGCATTGGCAGGTCACCGCGATTGGCCGTGCCGAGATCTGGCCGCTGCACCAGCGGGCCGCCGATCTCGGCGGTCATCTGCGCAGCGGGCTCGAGGATACGTTCTATCTCGGCGACGGCACCAAGGTGACGTCGAACGGGCAACTCGTCGAAGGGCTCGCCGCCTGCGCGCGCCGCGCCGGCCGCGAGATTGCGAGCCCGGCGGAAGCGCGGCAGATTTTCGGGGTGAGGCACTAGGCGCTGCCCCGTCATTGCGAGCGAAGCGAAGCAATCCATCTTCCGCGTGGAAGGTATGGATTGCTTGGTCGCTTCAGCGCAAAATTGCTTTGCAATTTTGTCGCGAGCTCCTCGCAATGACGGTTGATAGGAGAACCAAGCATGCACAATCTCGCAGCAACCGGCGGCGTCACCGGGCCGGGTCGTATCGGCCGGGTCGCGATCGGCGACCTGTTGAAGCGCGCCGCGCGGCGGTTTCCGGATCGCATCGCGCTGACCGACGGCAGCAGGCAGGTCACCTTCACCGAACTCGAGCGCGACGCCAATCGCTTCGCCAATCATCTGGTGCAGCGCGGGCTGAAGCCGGGCGAGAAGATTTCGACCATCTGCAACAACTCTGTCGAATTCGTCAAAGCGCTGTTCGGCATTCACCGCGCCGGGCTGGTCTGGGTGCCCATCAACACCATGCTCGGACCGGCTGATATGGACTACATCCTCGGCCATGCCGAGGTGCGTTTCGCCATCATCGATGACGCCCTTCATGCCCAGGCCGACCGCCGCGCCGCGCTGGAAGCGCGCGGCATGGAGATGATCGCGATCGATCTGACCGGCAATGCCGGCAAGACCGGATTGCAGGAGTTCAACGGTCTGCTGGAGGGACAGTCCGATATCGAGCCTGACATCGAGATCAACGACCGCGACCTCGCGATGATCATCTATACGTCAGGCACGACCTCGCGGCCGAAGGGCGCGATGCATTGTCACCTCGCCGTTGTCATGGCCGTGATGAGCAATTGTATCGAGATGCAGCTCTCGCGCGATGACGGGATCACCGGGCAGTTTCCGCTGTTCCACTGCGCCGGCCACGTGCTGCTGCTCAGCTATCTCTCGGTCGGCGGCCGCATGGCGCTGATGCGCGGCTTCGATCCGGTGGTTTGCATGGAGGCGATCGTGCGCGATAAGCTCACCGTGTTCGTCGGCCTGTCCTTGATGTATCAGGCGATCCTCGATCATCCGCGCCGCCGCGACTACGACCTGTCGGGCCTGCGCTGCTGCATCTACACCATGGCGCCGATGGGCAAGCCGTTGCTCGAGCGCGCCATGGCCGATCTCTGTCCGAACTTCGTGCTATCCAGCGGCCAGACCGAGATGTATCCGGCGACGACGATGTCCCGCCCGGAGGTTCAGCTCGACCGTTTCGGCAACTATTGGGCGAATCGCTGATCGTCAACGAGACCGCGATCATGGACGACAATGGCAACCTGCTGCCGCGCGGCGAGCTCGTGCATCGCGGGCCCAACGTGATGATGGGTTACTACAAGGACCCCAAATCGACCGAGGAGGCGCGCAAGTTCGGTCGGCACCATACCGGCGATCTAGCCTTGATCGACGGCAATGGCGAGGTGCTGTTCCTTGACCGCAAGAAGGATATGATCAAGTCGGGCGGCGAGAACGTTGCCTCCGTCAAGATCGAGGAGACGTTGCTGGCGCACCCCGCCGTGCAGAACGCCGCCGTGGTCGGCCTGCCGCATCCCCAATGGGGCGAGGCGGTCTCCGCCTTCGTCAAGCTGAAACCCGGCGCGGTGGCCGACGAGGCCGGCATCGAGGCGCATTGCAGAAAGCATCTCGGCGGCTTCCAGGTGCCGAAGCTGGTGCGTATCCTCGAGGAGATGCCGATGACCGCGACCGGCAAGCTGCGCAAGGTCGAGCTACGGCAGCAATACAGTGGGCATTTTGTGGAGCGCGCCTAGTGGCCATCATCGAGAACACGATTTCCACCGGCAGCGCCGCCTTCCAGGGCAATCGCGACGGCATGCTGGCGCTGATCGCCCGGATGCGCGCCCTGGAGGAGCGGACGCGCGCAGCCTCCGCCGCGGCAAAGGACCGCTTCCACAAGCGCGGCCAGCTATTGCCACGCGAGCGAGTCGCGCTGGTGCTCGATCCCGGTTCGCCCTTCCTCGAACTGTCGACGCTCGCCGGTTACATGTTCGACGTAGCGGATGCGGACAAGAGCGTGCCCGGCGGCGGACTGGTCGCCGGCATCGGCTTCGTCTCCGGCATCCGCTGCATGGTCAGCGCCAATGATGCCGGCATCGACGCGGGCGCATTGCAGCCTTACGGCCTCGACAAGACGCTGCGGGTGCAGGAGCTCGCGCTGCAGAACAAGCTGCCCTATGTGCAGTTGGTCGAGAGCGCCGGCGCCAACCTGCTGCGCTACCGTGTCGAGGACTTCGTCCGTGGCGGCAACATCTTCCGCAACCTGGCGCGGCTGTCGGCGGCAGGGCTTCCCGTCGTTACCGTCACCCACGGCTCCTCGACCGCGGGCGGCGCCTACCAGACCGGTCTCTCCGACTACATCGTGATGGTGCGCGGCCGCACCCGCGCGTTCCTTGCCGGGCCGCCTCTGCTCAAGGCGGCCACCGGCGAGATCGCGACCGAGGAGGAGCTCGGCGGCGCCGAGATGCACACCCAGATCTCCCGGTCTCGGCGATTATCTCGCCGAGGACGACCGCGATGCGCTCCGCATCGCGCGCGAGCTCATGGCCAAGCTGCCTTGGGATCGTTCTTGGGATCGGCCGGCCGCCGAACCGGTCGCGTTCAAGCCGCCACGTTACGACGCCGAGGAACTGCTCGGCATCATGCCGATGGATCACAAGCGCCCCGTCGACATGCGCCAGGCGATTGCGCGCTTCATCGACGATTCCGACTTCACCGAGTTCGGCGCCAATTACGGCCCGGCGACGGTCTGCGGCCACGCGCGCATCGAGGGGCAGGCGATCGGCATCATCACCAATAATGGTCCGCTCGACGTGCCCGGCGCCAACAAGGCGACGCACTTCATCCAGGCCTGCTGCCAGTCGCGCACACCGATCCTCTACATGAACAACACCACCGGCTACATGGTGGGCCGGGCCTATGAAGAGGCCGGCATGATCAAGCACGGCTCCAAGATGATCCAGGCGGTGACCTCGGCGACGGTGCCGCAGATCACGCTGTATTGCGGCGCCTCGTTCGGCGCCGGCAATTACGGCATGTGCGGCCGCGGCTTCCATCCGCGCTTCTGCTTCTCCTGGCCCAACGCCAAGACCGCCGTGATGGGCGGCGAGCAGGCCGCCGAAACCATGGCGATCGTGACTGAGGCCGCCGCCGCGCGGCGCGGCAAGCCGATCGAGAGGGAGAAGCTGGACGCGATGAAGGCGCAGATCACCGGGGTGTTCGACAGCCAGATGGACGTGTTCTCGACCAGCGCCCGGGTGCTCGACGACGGAGTGATCGATCCGCGCGACACGCGGACGGTGCTTGCCGAGGTGCTTTCGATCTGCCGCGAGGCCGAGGCCCGCAGCCCGCAGCGCATGCAGTTCTCGGTGGCGCGGCCATGAGCGGGGCAATCGTGAAGCGGACGCCGTTCTTCAAGATCCTGATCGCCAATCGCGGCGAGATAGCGCTGCGCATCATGCGATCGGCACGGCGGCTCGGCCATGGCGTCGTCGCGGTCTATTCGGACGCCGACCGTGATGCGCTGCATGTGCGCGAGGCCGACCAGGCGGTGCGGATCGGCGAGGCGCTTCCGGCGCAATCTTATCTGAAGATCGACGCGATCATCGCCGCCGCCAAGGCGAGCGGCGCCGGCGCGGTGCATCCCGGCTATGGCTTCCTCGCCGAGAACGAGGATTTTGCGCAGGCCTGCCGCGATGCGGGTCTGGTGTTCATCGGTCCGTCGCCGGAAGCGATCCTTGCGATGGGCAACAAGGCCGGCGCCAAGGAGATCATGCGCGAGGCCGGTGTGCCTTGCGTGCCCGGCTATCAGGGCGCCGACCAGAGCGATGCCGTGATGCTGGCGGAAGCCACGGCCATTGGTTTTCCGGTCATGATCAAGGCGGTCGCCGGCGGCGGCGGCCGCGGCATGCGGCTGGTCGAGGACGCGGCGGCATTTCCCGACGCGCTGCGCAGCGCGCGATCGGAGGCGCAGGGCGCGTTCGGCGATCCGACCGTCATTCTGGAGCGCGCGATCGTCAATCCCCGCCACATCGAGATCCAGGTGTTCGGCGACCGCCATGGCAACGCCATCCATCTCGGCGAGCGCGATTGCTCGGTGCAGCGGCGGCACCAGAAGCTGGTCGAGGAGGCGCCGTCGCCGGCGGTGACGCCGGAGCTGCGCGCGCGGATGGGCGCGGTCGCGGTGCAGGCGGTCAAGGCGATCGGCTACGAGGGTGCGGGCACGCTGGAATTTTTGCTCGATCGCGCCGGCAATTTCTACTTCATGGAGATGAATACGCGGCTGCAGGTCGAGCATCCCGTCACCGAGGCGATCACCGGGCTCGATCTGGTCGAATTGCAGCTGCGCGTCGCCAGTGGTGCGCCGCTCGGCTTGACCCAGGAGGACATCAAGTTCTCCGGCCATGCCATCGAGGTCCGGCTCTGCTCGGAGGATGCCGCGCACGATTTCATGCCGCAATCCGGCACGATGGCGCGGTGGCAAATGCCCGACGGCATCCGCGTGGAGCACGCGCTGCAGTCCGGCTCGGAGATTCCGCCGTTCTATGATTCGATGATCGCCAAGGTCATCAGCCATGGCACGGCCCGCGATGAAGCGCGCGGCAAGCTGATTTGTGCCCTGGAGCAGGCCACGGCCTTCGGCGTCACCACCAATCAGGGCTTCCTGATCGATTGCCTGCGCCATCCGGTCTTTGCCAGGGGCGAGGCGACCACGGCCTTCGTCGGCGACAACCGCGATGCGCTGCTGGCGCCGCGGCCGGATCGCGGCAGCGATCTCGCGCTTGCGGCGCTGCTGCTCTACGTCACCAATCCGCACGCACCGCCATGGCAGCGCGGCCGGTCGCTCGCAGCGACATTCCCGCTCGGCCTGCGGATCGATCTCGGCCACGGCGTGCAGGAGATCGAGATTGTCCGCGAGCGCGACGGCAGCTACATCGCGGCTCGTGATGGTGACCGATTCAGCTTCGTGATCGACGAGCTTAGTCAAGACAGCATCCGCTTCCACCACGATGGGGTGATGGAGCATGCCCAATTCCTGCGCGATGGCGACCGGCTCTATATCCTGCATCGCGGCGTCATGCTGTCGGTGCGCGATCTCACCCTCGCGCCGCCGGAGAGCGCGACGGCGGCCGGCGGTGACGGCAAGGTCCGCGCCGCCATGAACGGCCGGGTCGTCGCGGTGCTGGTGAAGCCGGGCGACAAGGTTGCGGCCGGCCAGCCGGTGATGACGCTGGAAGCGATGAAGATGGAGCATGTCCACACCGCCGGCGTCGCGGGCACGGTATCGTCGATCGATGTCGCCGAGGGGGAGCAGGTGACGACGGGGAAGATCGTGGTGGAGATCGAGGCCGCCGCATAACCGCCGTCGTCCCGGCGCAGGCCGGGACCCATAACCAGCGAAGCTGATCGTTGGAGCGCGCTGGGGCCACAGCGCGGCGCAACAGCGAACATTTGTGGCTATGGGTCCCTGCTTTCGCAGGGACGACGGGGACTATTCCTCGCGCCCGGTCCCGTCATTCAGCCAGCAGGCGACCTGATGCGCCGGGCCGGCCGCCTGCAGCGCCGGGCGTTCGCTCTTGCAGCGATCCATCGCGTAGCGGCAGCGGGTGTGGAAGGCGCAGCCTGAAGGTGGATTGATCGGGCTCGGGACATCGCCGTCGATCAGGGGCGCGGTGCGTTTCGCCTTCGGGTCGGCGATCGGCACCGAGGCGAGCAGCGCCTGGGTGTAGGGATGGCGTGGATTGGCGAACAGCTCGTGCTTGTCGGCGATCTCGACGATGCGGCCGAGATACATCACCGCGACGCGGTGGCTGATATGGGCGACGACCGCCAGATCATGCGCGATGAACAGGTATGAGAAATTCTGCTTGCGCTGCAGGTCGATCAGCAGATTGATCACCTGCGCCTGGATCGAGACGTCGAGCGCGGACACCGGCTCGTCGCAGACGATCAGCCGCGGCCCGAGCGACAGCGCACGCGCGATGCAGATGCGCTGGCGCTGGCCGCCGGAGAACTGGTGCGGAAAATTCTTCATCTGGTCGGGCCGCAGGCCGACCTGCTGGAACAGTTCCGCGACGCGTTCCTGCTTCTTCGCGCCGGTCGCGAGGCCATGCACGATGAGGGGCTCGCCGACGATGTCGCCGGCCGTCATGCGCGGGTTGAGCGAGGCGAACGGATCCTGGAACACGATCTGCATCGAGCGCCGGTACGGCCGCAGCGCCGTCTTGCTGAGCGGCGCGATGTCCTCGCCATCCAGCTTGATGGCGCCGCTGGTCGGCTCGACCAGCCGCAGCACGGTGCGCGCCACCGTCGACTTGCCGCAGCCGGATTCGCCGACCAGGCCGAGCGTTTCGCCGGCGCTGAGCGCGAAGCTGACGCCGTCGACCGCATGCACGGTGCCGACCTGCCGGCGCAGCACACCGCCGCGCACCGCGTAGTGCTTGACGAGGTCGGTCACCTCGAGGAGCGGGCGCTGTTCGGTCATGACGCCTCCGCCATCTCGCCGGCGCGCCAGCACGCGGCCCAGTGATTGCTCTTGATCTCGTCGAGCGGCGGATATTCCTGACGGCAGCGGTCGACCGCCAGCTTGCAGCGCGGCGCGAAGGCGCAGCCGGGCGGCAGCTTGGTCAGCGACGGCACCATGCCGGGGATTTCGGTCAGCCGCGCATCGGTCTTCGCGCCGAGCGCGATCACCGCCGGCATCGAGGCCATCAGTCCGCGCGTGTAGGGGTGCAGCGGCGTCTCGAACAAAGCTTCGACCGTCGCCTCCTCGACCTTCTTGCCGGCATACATCACGATCACGCGCTGCGCGGTTTGCGCGACGACGCCGAGGTCGTGGGTGATCAGGATCAGCCCGGTGCCGAGCCGCTTTTGCAGATCGACGATCAGCGCCAGGATCTGCGCCTGGATGGTGACGTCGAGCGCCGTGGTCGGTTCGTCCGCGATCAGGAGCGCCGGCCGGCACGCCAGCGCCATCGCAATCATCGCGCGCTGGCGCATGCCGCCGGACAGCTGATGCGGATATTCCTGCG
Organism: Bradyrhizobium sp. BR 1433; assembly: GCF_051547665.1. Lineage (NCBI taxonomy): Bacteria > Pseudomonadati > Pseudomonadota > Alphaproteobacteria > Hyphomicrobiales > Nitrobacteraceae > Bradyrhizobium > Bradyrhizobium sp. BR 1433. The sequence continues at coordinate 4,560,151 of NZ_JBPUGG010000001.1, read as the reverse complement.
CGCGGCGCTCCGGCTCCGGAATCCGCACCAGCCGCAGCATGTTCGACCGCCTGCTTCCAGGCCTCCTTGCTGCTGACCTTCTGGTGCAGCCGCACCGCCTCAATGATCTGGTCGCCGATCCGCATCACCGGATTGAGCGAGGTCATCGGCTCCTGGAAGATCATCGAGATGCGGTTGCCCCTGATGTCGCGCATCGCGGCATCGTCGAGCTTCAGCAGATCGGTGCCCTCGAGCGTCACCGAGCCGCCGACGATGCGGCCGGGCGGATCGGGCACCAGCCGCATGATCGACAGCGCGCTGACGCTCTTGCCGCAGCCGGACTCGCCGACGATCGCCAGCGTCTCGCCGCGACGGACCGAGAACGAGACGTCGTCGACCGCGCGGAACAGGCCGGAGTTGGTGAAGAACACCGTTTGCAGGTTCTTCACGTCGAGAATCGTATCGAGCGTCTTGGCCTCGCTCATCAGCCGCGCTGCCTCGGATCGAGAATGTCGCGCAACGCGTCGCCGAACAGATTGGTGCCGAACACCGCAAGGCTGATCGCAATGCCGGGGAAGATCACCAGCCATGGCGCGGTGCGGACATATTCGGCGGCGGATTCGGACAGCATGCGACCCCAGGACGGATAAGGCTCGGGGATGCCGAGGCCAAGGAACGACAGCGACGCTTCGGTCAGGATGGTTGAGCCGAGTTGCGCGGTGGCGAGCACGATCAGCGGCGCGATGGTGTTGGGCAGCACGTGGCGCAGCGCGATCCGCATCTCGCTCATGCCGATCGATTTGGCGGCCTCGACGAACGGCTGCTCGCGCAGCGCCAGCGTGTTGGCGCGGATCACGCGCGCGACCGTCGGGATCAGGGGAATTGCGATCGCCAGGATCACGTTCGGCAGCGAGGGACCGAGCGCCGCGGTCATGACGAGTGCGAGCACCAAGAGCGGCAGCGATTGCAGGATGTCGGTCACCCGCTGGAACACGAGGTCGACCCAGCCGGAGAGATAGCCAGAGGCGAGGCCGACGATCACGCCGAGCGTGGCGCCGAGCGTCGTCGAGCCGATGCCGACCGCAAGCGAGATCCGCGCACCATGGATGATGCGGCTCCAGACATCGCGGCCGAAGGAGTCGGTGCCGAACCAGTGCAGTGCGGACGGCGCCGCCAGCCGGTGCGCGGAATCGACGCTGAGCGGATCGTACCGGCTGATGACGTTCGCGAAGATCGCGGTCAGCACGAACAGCAGCATGATGACGAGGCCGACCGTGCCGAGCACATGGCGCTGCGCGAGGAACGCAAACCGTCCCCAGCCACCGGTGGCGTTGGCCCCGGCACGTCGCAATTCGCTGTCGAAATTGATCGTTGCCACGTGGCCTCTTTAGTCGAGCATGATCTCAGCGCAAACGCTTTGCGTTTGTCGCAGGGAAAACCGGTTCTCACTTTTCCGGATCATGCTCAGTCTCCAAACCGGATACGTGGATCGATCGCCGCGTAGAGCATGTCGACGATGAAGTTCACCACCACCACGACGACGGCGATGAACATCACGAGGTTCTGCACGATCGGGTAGTCGCGCCAGCGCAGCGCCTCGACCAGGAAGCGGGCGATGCCGGGGATGTTGAACACGGTCTCGGTGACGATCAGGCCGCCGATCAGGAACGCGGCCTCGATGCCGATCACGGTGATGACCGGCAGCACCGCGTTCTTCAGCGCGTGGTGATAGTTCACGGAGGCCTCGGAGGCGCCCTTGGCGCGCGCGGTGCGGATATAGTCCTGGCGCAGGATCTCCAGCATCGAGGAGCGGGTGATGCGCATGGTGAGTGCCGCGCTGCGGAAGCCCACCGCCATCGCCGGCACGGCATAGATGGTCAGCGCCTCGAGCCAGGTTTTCGGGTTCGGATTGAAGATCGGCATGGTGCCGAACAGCGAGACCGAGGCCATCAAGATCAAGAGGCCGAGCCAGAAAGACGGCAGCGACAGGCCGCTGAGGCTGACGACGCGCAGCGCATAATCGAGCCGTGAGCCCTGGTGGACGGCGCTGATGACACCGAGCGGAATACCGATCGAGGCGGAGAACAATAGCGCCAACCCGGCGAGCCGCGCGGTGATCGGAATCCGCGGCAGGATTTCCTCCAGCGCCGGCTTTTCCGAGACGTAGGAATAGCCGAGATCGCCGTGCAGCAGGCCGCCGATCCAGTGCAGATACTGGATCACGATCGGCTGGCTCAACCCGAGCTCGCGCTCGAGATTGGCCTTGTCGGCGGGGTCGACGAAGCCCGCGGCGTCGAACAGGATGTCGACGATGTTGCCGGGAACGACGCGCAGCAGCACGAAGATGATGACCGAGATCCCGAACAGGGTCACCAGCATCAGGAACAGCCGCCGCACGATATAGGCAAACACCCTGGCTCTCTCCTCTGGCCGACGTGCTAAGGAACGATGCTTGCGAGAACTTGCTTAGGCGAAGACTTCACCTCTCCCCAGCGGGGAGAGGTCGGCGCTAAGCGCCGGGTGAGGGGGCACAGGTTCCATGATGGAGCGTGATCCCTCACCCGCGCCTTCGGCGCGACCTCTCCCGATGGGAGAGGTGAAGTCCTGTGCACGCCAGCCCTCATCCGATCTATGCTTTCACTTACTTATCCAGCCAGACGTCTTCGTAACGATAGCCGTTATAGGAGCTGTTGGACATGATCGTGACATTCTTCACGTAAGGCTGCCAGCAAGTGCCGGTGCGGGCATGGAAGATGATCGGACGCGCGACGTCTTCCTGCAGCTTCTTGTCGATCTCCCAGACCAGCTTCTTGCGCTTGTCGACGTTGGTCTCTTCCGACTGCTGGTCGAACAGCTTCTCGATCTCCTTGTTGCAGTAGTTGGTGTAGTTCCGCTCCGAGCCGCAGGCGTAGTTCTCGTAGAACGACTGATCGGGCTCGTCGACGGCATTGCCGGTAAGGTTGAGGCCGAGCGAATAGTCCTTGCGGGCGATCTTCGGGAACCATTGCGCGGTGTCGACGACGTCGAGCTCGGCGTCGATATAGATGCTCTTGATCTGGTCGATCAGGATGATCGCGGGATCGCGATAGACCGCGATGTTGCGGGTCGAGACCTTGATCTGCAGGTGCTTGTCCGGGCCATAGCCCGCCTTCTGCATCAGCTTACGGGCTTCCTCGCGGTTCTTCTCGATGTCGGGACCGTAGCCGGGGATCTGCTCCAGCATGTCCTTCGGCATCGCCCACAGCCCGTCCGGCGCCGGCTCCATGGTACCGCCGATGTCGCCCTGGCCTTCGAACATGATCTGGATGAACGCCTTGCGGTCGAGCGCCAGCGCCAGCGCGCGGCGGATGTCGAGATTGTCGAACGGCGGGGCGGTCGAATTGATGATGATGTTGGTGGAGACGTTGTTCGGTTCCACCACGCAGACCGCATTGGGCGCCTGCGACTTGACGTCCTTGAGCAGCGGGATCGAGACCTCGGTCGGGAACGTCATGTCGAACTTGCCGGAGACGAAGCCGAGGATCGCGGTCGAGCGGTTCGGGATGATGGTGAACTCGATACCGTCAAGATAAGGCAGGCCCTTCTTGAAGTAATCCGGGTTCTTGGTGAGCTTGATCGATTCGTTGGCCTTGAACTCGACGAACTTGAACGGGCCGGTGCCGACCGGCTTGGTGCGCATCTCGGCCGGCGACACATGGCAGGGATAGACCGGCGAGTAGCCCGAGGCGAGCAGCGACAGCAGCGCCGGCTGCGGCCGCTTCAGCTTGAACGACGCCTCATGGTCGCCGTTGGTCGTGACCTCTTCGACTTGCTCGTACCAGGACTTGCGCGGGTTCTGCCGGAACTTCTGCTGCGACTTGCCCATCAGCATGTCGAAGGTGCATTTGACGTCGGCGGCGGTGAACGGCTTGCCGTCGTGCCATTTCACGTCCTTGCGCAGCTTGAAGGTCAGCGTCTTGTTGTCGCCGCTCCAGGCCCAGCTTTCCGCAAGCTCGGGCCGGATCGTGCTGGTGCTGTTCTGGGCGATGTGCTGATCGAAGATGACGAGATTGTTGAAGATCGGCATGAACGGAACGTTCAGCGAATAGGTCGCGCCCTCGTGGATCGAGGCGCTGCCGGGGCTGTCGCGGTGATAGATCCTGAAGATGCCGCCCGGTTTCGGCTCGGCTGCGCGTGAAACGTCGCTGATGATCAGCACAGACAACACCGCGACGGCCAGCGCTTGCACGCTCCGCATGGTCCCCTCCCACATTTCGGTCTCAATGGCCGATTGGCATCGACGATACCACGGTGAGGCTGTCGGGCAACCAGCGAGGATCGCGCGGGGATTGGCAATTCGGATGACCCCACAACATTAAAATTTCCACGGATCGGGAATAATGGCTGTGATTGCGGGGAACCTGGGTTGTTTTTGCTATGCAGCGGCGAAACTCCGTTTGAATTCGGTTGCCGATGCCGATGTGTGCGGCGTGAAGCGGGCTGCAATCAGCGACAGTATGTCGCCGATGTAAGCCGCGCACTGCACACGCTCTCCGTCATCCTGAGGAGCGCGAAGCGCGTCTCCAAGGATCGACGGCCCAGCTGGTGGCCGTGCATCCTTCGAGGCTCGCTCCGCTCGCACCTCAGGATGACGGGGAAACATTCGCATTCACCTCACTCCGCCGCCTGCGGCGAAGGCAGGTGCATGTTGGCGACGCCATCGGCCTCGGTCGCCGAGATCGTGGTGCGAATCATCAGGCGGCCCTCATGCGCCGGCCAGGGGCGGCCGCGATGCATGGTGGCGCGGTTGTCCCACATCACGACGTCGCCCTGCTTCCATTGATGCAGATAGCTGACGCCGGGCGCGGTCGCGGCTTCGGTCAATTGCTCGATCAGCGCCCTGCCGGCCTCGGCATCCATGCCCTCAACGCCATAGGCATGGGAGGCAAGATACAGCGCGCCGCGGCCGTTGACGGGATTGCGCCAGACCATCCGCCAGCATACCGGCGGCAGCGCGTTCGACTTCTTCAGTCGTTGCGAGGCCGGTGGCCACCTTGCTGCGCGAATGCGCGTAGGAGTGCCAGGCGAACGTGTTCTCCAGCCGACTTGCCGCGTCCTTGTCGAGCCGCTCGAAGGCAAGCCGCATCGAGACGAATTCGGTCTCGCCGCCATGTTCAGGAATGATGCGCGCCGACAGGATCGAGGTCAGCGCCGGCACCTGCTTGAAGGAAGAGTCGGTGTGCCAGAGCTGGTTGGCCCTGGCGCGCAGCTGCTGCCGGTGATCGGATGGAACCACCTTGCCGTCGGGCCCGAAGGTCGAGAGGATCACGAAATGCGAGCCGGTGCCCATCGAGCCGACCTTGGTCACCTCGGGCGGACCGAACCGGCGCGAGAAGGCGAGCTGGATGTCGTCGCTGACGTCCTGGCCGCGGAACACCAGCACCGAATGTTCCTCGAACGCCGCGCGCACCGCCGCATAGGCTGCATCGCTGGCGGCAACGTCCGACAGCGTGACGCCGCGCAGCTCGGCGCCGAAACCAGGTTTCAGCGGGATCACTTCCATCGCAAGTCCTCCCTTTTCTTTGTTGTTGCGGCGAGGTTAGGGGAAAAGCCCGCCATCGGCAACGCGGCCCCTCAGCCCATTGCGATCAGATTGTGCCGCGTGCGCCGGTCGGCGACCTCGATGCGATGTGTAATGAAGGCGAACAGCGCCCAGCTGGAGTGGAAGGCGATACCGGCCAGAATCACGATGGTTCCGGGAATCGGACCGATCGAAGCGCGGTCCCAGATCGCGCCCATCGTGGTCAGCGGCAGCGGGTGGATCGCCAGCTTGCCGTAATAAGCGATGGCCTGGATCGCGAAGATCCAGCCATAGGTCCGTCGCAGGCGCCGGCCGATCGCTCTGACATAGCTGATGTGATAGCTGGGGCGGCGGTAGTCGTTGGCGAGCAGTTCGGTCCAGGCTGCGTTCGGTGTGGGGCCCTCGCCGCGGATCATCGGCGCGTAGAAATCGGTTTCGAGCAACCGCGCCCGGGCGCGCCAGACGTTGAAATAGCGATAGCGCCGCGCCTCGAATAGCAGAAACACGGTTACCAGCAGTCCGACCAGGACCATCGGCAAGGGCGAAGCCTCTGCGCTGCTATAGGTCGCCGACAGCGCGATCCCGGTCGTGACCACCGCCCAGTTGGTCGAGCTGTCGAGACGGGTGCGCCAGACCGTGCTGCGATAGACCTCGCCACGATAGAGATGGGCGAGTGCACCGATCTCGGCGGCAGTGAATTCGAGCCTTCCGGCCTGCACCGGCTCCGGCTCGCGCGGCTGGGGCAATGGCATGGCGGCCTCCGGCGAAGCTGGCTTACGATCCCGGAGCATAGCGCGAAATCCGCGCGACCGGCGAGTCCGTTGCGTCCGTCGGCTTGGTTGGCAGCATCAGTCCGGATGCCGCACCGCCGCTCACACGATCCGCGAGGTCTTGTTGCCCCAATAGCGGTCACGCAGCAGGCGCTTGTAGAGTTTGCCGGTCGGCAGCCGCGGCAGCTCGGCTTCGAAATCCACCGAGCGCGGCACCTTCTGGCGCGACAGCGAGCCGGCGCAGAACGCGATCAGTTCCTCGGCGAGCTCCGGCCCCGGCGCGATGCCGTCGACCGGCTGCACCACCGCCTTCACTTCCTCGCCGAGGTCGACATTGGGCACGCCGAACACCGCGGCGTCGACGACCTTGGGATGGGTGATCAGGAGGTTCTCGCATTCCTGCGGGTAGATGTTCACGCCGCCGGAGATGATCATGAAGGTGGCGCGATCGGTGAGATAAAGGAAATTGTCGTCGTCGACATAGCCGACGTCGCCGACCGTGCTCATGCTGCCGTCGGCCGAGCGCGCCTCGCTGGTCTTGGCGGGGTCGTTGAAATATTCGAATGGCGTGGCGGTCTTGAACCACACGGTGCCTGGCGTTCCCTTGGGGCAGGGCTGCATGTTCTCGTCGAGGATATGCAGATCGCCGAGCAGGACCCTGCCGACGGTGCCGCGATGCGCGAGCCACTCCTCGCTGTTGCAGGCGGTGAAGCCGAGCCCCTCGGTCGCGCCGTAATATTCGTGGATGATGGGGCCCCACCATTTGATCATGTCGTCCTTGACCAGCGTCGGGCAGGGCGCGGCGGCATGGATCGCGATCTCGAGGGTCGACAGATCGTAGCGGGCGCGAACCTCCTCGGGCAGTTTCAGCAGACGCGAGAACATGGTCGGCACCAGCTGGCTGTGGGTGATGCCCCATTGCTCGACCAGCTGCAGATAGCGCTCCGGGTCGAAGCTCTCCATGATGACGACCGTGCCGCCCATCCGGATGGTGAGATTGACCGCGGCCTGCGGCGCCGAGTGGTAGAGCGGCGCCGGCGAGAGGTAGACCATGCCCTCGCGGTAGTGCCAAAGCTTGGTCAGGAAATCGAACAGCGGCAGGTTCTGCGACGGCGGCTGCTCCGGCAGCGGCCGCACGATGCCCTTGGGCCGGCCGGTCGTGCCGGAGGAATACAGCATCGCGGTGCCGGCAAATTCGTCCGCGATCGGCGTTGACGGCAGGCCTGCGGTGGCCTCTCGCAGTCCGACAATGCGATCGCTCTCGCTTTCGCCGTCGACCACGATGCAGAGCTCGACCCGCAGGCACTCCTTCAGCGCCTCGCGCGCGATGTCGAGCTTCAGCTTCGAGGTGATCAGGATCCGCGACTGGCTGTTGGTCAGGATGTAGGCGAGTTCGCCCGCGGTGAGGTAGGAGTTGACGCAGGTGAAGTAGAGCCCGGCGCGCTCGCCGGCGCCGCAGGCCTCGAGGTAGCGGTTGTTGTTCTCCATGAAGATCGAATAATGGTCGAGCCGCCGCAGCCCCTGCTTGCGGACCAGATGCGCGAGCCGGTTGGAGCGCGCCTCGAGTTCACGATAGGTGACGGTCTCGCCGGTCCCGGCCATGATGAAGGCGGGTTGCAGCGGGCGCAGGTAAGCATGCTTGCCGGTGTACATCGAACTCCAGATCCCCCTTGATCGTGCTTGTTCTCGTTTGACGCGTTTTCTTCACGCGAACCGGTACCCACTTCGCTCGAAAAACGCTCTATGCAGCCATCTCCAGAATCTCGCGAACCTGGGATGGATCGTCGATCTTGCGCGGATTGCGCGGCACCCAGGGCGTTCGCATCGCTTGCTTTGCGATGCGGTCGAAATGCTCGGGGCCGACGTGGACCTCCTGCAGGCTGCGCGGCATGCCGAGGTCGCGGATGAAGCGGTCAAGCACGTCGCCGGCGTCCGCGCCCGCATGTCCCATTGCGGCCGCGACCAGCGCCTGCCGGTCGGAATTGTCGCGCTTGTTCCAGCGCATCACCGCGGGCAGCATCACGCACGAGGTATAGCCGTGCGGCACGTCGAACTCGGCGCCGAGCACGTAGCCGATGCCGTGGCTCGCGCCCATCGGCACGCCCGAGGCAAGCGGGCCGGTGGAGAGCCAGGTGCCGATCTGGCAATCCATCCGCGCCGAAATATCCTTCGGGTCGGCTTTCACCCGCGGCAGGCCGGCCGCCAGCATCTCGAGTCCCTTCAGCGCCTGCGCGTCGCCGTAAGGATGCGCCTCGCGCGAGCAAATGCCCTCGACGCAATGGTCGACGGCGCGGATGCCGGTCGACAGGAACAGCCATTCCGGCGTGTGCACCGACAGTTCCGGATCGAGGATGGTGGCACGCGGCATCACCAGCGGATGGCGCAGCATCTCCTTCTGCCGCTTGGCCTCGTTGGTGACGCCGGCGATCGACGAGAACTCGCCGCCGGCGATGGTGGTCGGCACGCTGATCTGGCGCACGGTCGGTGGGTTCATCGCGGGCGAGACGCCGCCATGGGTGCGGATCGTCTCGATGCCGTCGGACGTCGTGACGTTGTTGGCGAGGCAAAGCTGCACCGCCTTGGCGCCGTCGGTGATCGAGCCGCCGCCGATCGTGACGATCAAATCCGCTTTCGCGCCGCGCGCCTGCTCCGCCGCCGCGATCACCGCGGCGCGCGGCGTATGCGCCGGCATCTTGTCGAAGGTGCCGACGCAGCGGCGCCCAAGCGCCACGCGAACCTTTTCGATCTCGTCGGTCTCGCGGTTCAGCGTGCCCGACACCATCAGAAAGGCGCGCTCGGCGCCAATCCGGTCCAGCTGCTCGACGATGGCCTCACGCGCGGGCCGCCCGAACACGACCTCGTCCATGGCACCGAATACGACACGGCCTTGATGCAAGCGCCTGTCCTCCCTCAACACGGTCCGCCTTGCTGGCGGACCTTTGCGGCGAGGTTAGCGGAGGAAATCGGGGCCGTCATCAGGGCTCTGGGCCGGTGGTTTGATACGGTCGCGCCGCCCATTCCGCTGTCGTCCCTGCGAAAGCAGGGACCCATAACCACAGGGTTGCGTTGTTGAAGTGAGCTGTGGCCCGAGCGCTGGCTAAACAATTGGCATCGGTGGTTATGGGTCCCGGGTCGCGCGGAGCCTGTCATCGGGCGGCGCTTCGCGCCGACCCGTTGGCTTGCCCGGGACGACATCGAATATGTGGCGCTCGCGTGAGTCATACATCCGCATCCTCGCGGCGCGCTGCATCCGAGTCTTGCGTTTACTTGCCTCCCCCTTGAAGCAGAGGGCGCCCCGGAATGACGGTGAAAGCTTCAGGTCGAAATCGGATGACCGGCAGAAATCTTGACGGCAACATCGCGGCGTGTGTTACACCTCGAAAGCAACAGGGACGTGCGCATGACATCGACCGTCGATCTCGCGAAACTGCACATTGACGACTTCACGCCGCATCAGGATGCGGAGTTCGAGATGCGGGCGGAGAGGGATCGCGTCGTGCCGCTGAAGCTCGCCAAGGTCGAGCCCGCGGGCAACAGCGGCCGGCCGGGCGGCGCGTTCTCGCTGCTGTTCACGGCGCCGAAGGGCGCGTGGCTGCCGCAGGCTATCTATCCGGTGCGGCATCCGGCATTGGGCGTGATCGAGATGTTCCTGGTGCCGATCGGTCCGGTCGCGCACGGCAATGGTTATCAGGCGATCTTCACCTGACGCTCTGCCGCCCGCCAGCGCATCAGGTCGTAAACGCCCTTGTCTTCCTCCGTGATGAAGCCGAGCCGCCGGTAGAGCCGCATCGCCGGGTTGAGCTTCTCGACGTGGATCGAGACGTCCTTGCCGGCGGCCTTCGCCTCGTCGATCGCGTCGCGCAGCAACGCTTCGCCGTAGCCCCTGCCGCGATGCTCGGGCAGGAAGGCGATGTCGATGATGCGGTGCTGGCTCGGCCAGCGTTCGAGATAGAACCGGCCGACGTCTTCACCCTGGCGCGCGATCACCAGCCAATCGGCGTTCGGATAGTGCTGCTGGTAGTGCGCGTGCTGGGCGCGGAATTGCTGCTCGAGAAAGGCAGCCTTGTCGGCCTCGCTCCACGGCACCGGCGCAAGTTCCTCGGCGCGCGTCGAGGCATAGAGGCGGCCGAGGAACGGCAGGTCCGCCTCCGACAGGCGGCGAAAGCCGCAACCGACTTCGGCCGCGCGCGCCCAGCCGAAGGCGGGCGTGATGGTGCCTGGCGCGTCGAGAGCCAAAACGAGCTCAGCCTCGCGCCGGGAAGACGCCCTGCAGTGCGATGCAGAAGTTCAGCGTGAGGTAAGGTTGCATGTTGTTGTGCGGAAGGTTGCCGCCCGTCATGCCGATCATGGTGGCGTTCATCTGCGTCAGTGTTGGCGCCGGGCTCCCGGGCACGTAGGCGAACGCGTTGGCCGATTTGCCGAGGATGCGGGTCGGGCTCGGGACTTGAACGTCGGCCGTGTCCTGCGTACCGACGTTCACGGGGTGGTTGTGCTGCGGTATCTGGTTTTGCAGCAGCGTCACATTGGGGGAGCCGATGGTCTCGCCGAGGTCATACAGCGACAGCCCCGGGCCCTGTCCGGGCGCCAGCGGCGCGTTGCCCTGCATGTTGGGAAGCGCGAAATTCGAGGTGCCGTTGCCGCCATAGGTGACGCCGAGCAGCGAAAACAGCGCCGTGTTCTGCGAGATCGGCAGGATCTGGCCGCTGCAGAAGGCCCAGCCCTTGGGAGCGAAGTTGAACGGAAAGATGCGGATTTCGGCGACGAAGGGGTCGGCCATGGTGTCGCGCTCCTAACCCTGGCTCGGGAAAATGCCGGACAGCGAAATGATGAAGGTGACGCAAAGCAGCGGCTGCAAATTGCTGTGCGGCAGGTTTCCGCCGGTATTCGTCAGCATTCCGCCTGCCATGGGCCCGTCGGGCGGCTGGCCGTCGATATACATCGCGATTGTGCCGGTCGTCTGATCGAGAATATTTCCCTGCGGGTTCGACGCGGTGCCGGTCTGCTTCGCGGCGATGAAGGCGTGCGAATGCTGCGGGATCGTCTGCGTCGTGAGTGTTACGTTTTCGACGCCGCCAGTCTGCCCCATGGCATAGGTCGTGCCGCTGCTGGCGGTGCCCGTGTGGATTGGCACACGGCCTCGCAGATCGGGGACCGCGAAGGTGGATTGGCCATCGCCGCCATAGGTGGTGCCGATCAGATTGAACAGCGCGTCGTACTGGGAGATCGCCAACAGGCTGCCGTCACAGAAATTCCATCCGACCGGGGCAAAGCTGCCGCCGAACATACGGATTTCGCCTAAATAGGATTCTGACATCGGCGCTTCTCGTCAATTCTGCGAGGGGAAAATGCCCTGGAGGGCAATGCTGAAATTGATCGTCAGGAACGGTTGCATGTTCTGATGGGCCTGGCTGCCGCCGGCATTGCCCACGGTCAATGGATTGAGCGGGGTGATGTCGGTCGTCGACGTGCTGTAGCCGTTGTTGAAGGCACCGAGATAGGCCCCCGAATCGAGCGGCTGGCTACCGTTGCTGTTGGTGGCGTTGGCCAAATGATTGTGCTGCGCCATCTCGTTGATCGTGAGCGTGTGGCTCTCCTCGCCGCCGCGTTGGCCGAGCGTATAGCCGGGGCCCATACTTATCGGCACCCGGCCTCGAAGGTCGGGCAGGCCAAAAGTGACGCGCCCGTCCCCGCCATAGGTCGTACCTAGCAACGAGAACAGTGCCTGATTCTGAGCGATGGGAAGCAGTTGGCCGTTGCAAAATGCCCAACCCTTGGGCGCAAAGCCGAACGACATCATGCGGACTTCGGAAAGAAACGGATCGGCCATCGGTCCTCCGCGAATACGTCGTACGATTTGTGAAAAATTCGAAGCAATGATGCTGCGTGTGCAACGTCTGCACGATAGCGTGTTTTGCGGCTAGTGCAACCTCAACGATTGTCTGGTTTCCGCGATTTTTTCGATTCCGCGGCCGCGCGAGCCATTCGCAGTTCGCGACGAGACGGTATCGCTGCTGACGGGACCGTTGTCACGAATCGGACATGTCCAAGCGGACATCATGAGGCGATTGAAGTTTGCCGGGTCGACGGAAGCGCGGATCCCATCCATCTGAGGCAAGCCTGCCGGAACGCTTCGGCAGGCGTTGTGTAGTCGATACGGTGCCCGGTCAGACGATCAGGTCATGGTGCAACTGGGCGTGGTTGTCGGTCGGCGTGCCGCCCATGGCGGCAAACGTCGCCTCATGGCCGACCCACCATGGGGTGCCGGCATTGGCGTGCCCGCTGAACAGATCGGACCAGGTCTGGGTGTTCGCGGGCCAGGTCCGCGTGGCTCGTGCTGGCCTGCGACGGCGTCTGGGTGAACGACGAGAAGTCGAAGCCGTCGCGGTTCAGAGTCGAGGATGTGTTGCTCTGCATGGGCATCGCCTTCGCCGATCCCACGTTGGCCTGCGTGACATCCGCGGCGGTTGGGAGCCGCCGCTCGCCGTCGGTGAGACTGATATACATCAGGTCGTTGGCATCGGATGACGACGTCAGGTCGGGGAGGCCGAGCACGTGTCCCAACTCATGGACCACGGCGGTCAATAGATCGAGATGACCGGCTGCGGCCGTCGACGAATCGGTCTGCAGATCGGAGCCAGAAGCATTGAGCGCGTGGGGAACTCAAAATTGTCAAACGGTGTCGAATCGACGAACCAGCCATGGCCGGCGGCATCGGCATCGATCGTAATGTGGCCGGCGCTTTCCAGGCCGACCACCTGGCCGGCGAGATCAGCGACGCTGAAGGTGACGGCATGCAGCGCGGCCAGTTGATCCGCGTCCACGCCAGCCTTTGCCCATTGGGTAATGGCCGCCGAGACGACCGAGTCGAGCTGGCTTTGCGTCAGGTGGGTTTCACCCGGGGTCGCGACGGCGGCCTGCACGCCGCCATCCGCGGCGAGCAGCGGCGACGAGCCGAAGCCGTTGGTGCTGCCCGCCGTGACGCTGATGGTCGGCGCCGTGGTGACCGTATTGTGCGCCAGGACGTAGCTCGAGATTGCGGCGGTATCGGTCGCGCCGCCGCCATAGGACGAGCCGTCGCCCGCGTGCAGGCCGACGGTGGTGGCAAACCGATCGCGCAGCCGGATGTCGGTGCCGGTCGCGCCCGAACCGAGGAACTGATTTTCCTGGGCGCCGGTGCCGCCCAGCGTCAGCGAGACGCTCTGCGCGTCGCCCGCGACCGTGCCGGCATTAATTTCGAAGCCATGAGCGCCGAACGCACCCGGGTTGGACACCGTGTTGCCCATGACGATCGCGGTCAATAGGGCGTTGCCGCCGTTCGCAGCGTCACCGGTCTGCAGTTCGATTCCGTCGTTGTTGTACTGATACAGATGATTGTTGGTGATCGTGACGCTGGAATTGGCGCCGCCCATCGTGACGAAGCCGATGTCACTGCCCTGGGCGGAGCCGCTGTTGGCGACGCCGGCGACGCCGATCGTGTTGGAATCGATCGTGCCGTTGAACGAGCTTGCGCCTGATCCCGTGCTGATGCCGAGCGCGGTGCCGAGGGCATCACGCATGGTATTGTTGGCGATGTTGAAGGTCAGGTTGGCGTGGTCGCCGGTCCCGCCGGAGCTGATGGTGATGCCGCCGCCGCCCGAGACGATATTCTGGTTGTTGTTCGAGAAACTGTTTCCGTTCAGCACGAGGTCCGAGTTGACGCCGCCGTGCAGATCGAGCTGGAACAGGTCGCCGCGCGCCGACGTGAATGTCGAATTCTGGACGGTCGCGTTGAATGTTCCGTCGGTGGCCTGGAACACCAGGGCATCGCCCGAGCTGTTTCCGGCCGCCGAATTGGTCGCGAAGGTCGAGCCGGTAATGGTGATGCGGTTGAGTGTCTGACCGCTGTTGTTGAAGACGTGGAACGCATCGAGCGCTGCGCCCGTGAAGGTCGAATTCGTTACCGACGCCGTGCCGGACAGGCCGGTGAAGTAGACGTCGCCCTCGCCGATGCCGCCGACGTTGGTGCCGTTGGTGCCGGTCACCGTGGTGTTGCCGAGGGTAAAGCCGGTGACGCTGGTGCCGACGATGCCGTAGTTCTGGAAGTCGTGCATCGCCAGATAGGACAGCTGAACGTCCTTGGTGTTGTTCAGGTAGACGCCGCTGCCCTGCGTGGTGCTGCCGTCGGCGCCGGTCTTGTTGGCGATGGTGCCGCCGCTGCCCGCCGTCGAACCGTCGCCGGTGATGTGCAGGCCGCCATTGCCGGCGGCCGTGCCGGTATTCGACAGGATGATGCCGTTGTTGGACCCGCCGCTCGAGGTGATGCTCTTGAGGATGAGGTTGGACGAGCCGATCTGGGTGTTCTCGACATCGAGCGCGGTGCCGGTGCCCGACGTGATGGAGTTGTTGGTGCCGGTCAGCGTGATGGTGCCGCCATGGGTGAAGCTCATGCCGGTGCCGCTGGCAGTCTTGACCGTGATGTCGGACATCGTGACGGTGCCGACATTGTTGTTGTCGTCGCTGATGCCCATGCCGGTCGAGGCCGAGGTATCGATGCTGACGCCGCTGATGCTGTGGCCCGAGGTGCCGAGCAGGTCGATGCCGTTGTCGGCGCCGGTCACCTTGATCACCGGATCGGTGCCGGTCGCAGTGTTGGCAGTCACCACGGCGCCGGTCACCGGATTGGTGAACGTCAGGGAGTGACTGCCGCCGACCAGGTTGACGCCATTGGCGAGGTTGATGCCGTTGGCCTCGGTATAGGTGCCGGACCTCAGCACGACATAGTCGCCAGAGCCGGCCGGATTCGCCGCGTTGTAGGCGGCGATCGAGGTGTATGGATCGGCCGCGGTGCCGAGATTGGCGCTGTTGGCCAGCGCCGTGGGCGAGTTGTCGATATAGAACACCTGCGGGACAACGCCGACGTGGAAGGTCTGGGTGCCCGACGTGAGCGGCCCGCCGGTGCCGGTGTTGCCGTTGTCGTTGATGTTCAGCGTGACGGTATCCGAGCCGGTGAAGCCGTCGTCGCTGTTGTATGTCAAGGTCGCCAGCGCGGTGTTGACCTGTGCGACGGTGCCGGTCAGCGTCACCGTGTGGCTGCTGTTGTTGGTGGAGCTGGCGAGCCCGGCGGTATTGAAGGTCAGGTTCGCATGGCTTGAGGCAATCGTCGCCGTGACGTTGCCGCTGGCGGCATCGATGTCGGCGACCGAAAGTCCTGAAATCGCGAAGTCGGTGTGCGAGAATGCCGTGCCGATCGAATTGTCCGCCGGCACCGACGCGGTGGGTCCGTCGTCCACCGCGGTGACGCTTCCCGTCGTCGATCCCGTCCCGGTGTTGCTGCCGCCATTCGCGGTACCGCCGTCATCGTGCACGGTCAGGCTGTAGGAGCGCGCGGTGGTGTCGGGGTTTTCGCTGGTGTTGTTGAACTGGATCAGGTCCAGCGCCGCATTGTAGTGCGCAAGCGTGTCGGTACCGGTGAAGCTGATCGTTTCGGTACCGGCGGTGCTGGTGATCTCGAAGTGGATGCCGCCGATATCGCCGCTGTTGCCGGCGTGGCCTGCGATCGACAGCGCATCCGACGGCTTCAGATTGTTCAGAACGAAGGTCGCATCGGTCAGGTTATTGCCTTCGGCGTCCGTGATCGTCAGGTTCGGCGTGATCGTGACCGGCGTCGAGTTCGCTGCCGGCGTGCCGTTCGGCGGCTCGGAGAAGCCGGTAATGGCACCGAAGCTCACGACCGGCGCATCGTTGACCGGCGTGACGTGGATGGTCGAGGTCGAGGTGTTGCTGCTGTCGGTGCCGTCGGTGACCGTAAAGCTGACGATGCGATCCGCCCCGGATGGGTTGTCGCTCGAGTTGAAATAGGTGATGGAATCGAGCGCGGCCTTGTAGTTGGCGACGCTGGCGGAGCCGGTCAGCGTCAGCACGCCGGTCCCGGAATTGTACGAGCCGGTGATGCCGTTCTGGTTGACGAAGCCCAGCACGTCCTGGCCGGCGGCGAAGCCGCCGGTGATCTGCACCGTCGCGCCGGTCAGATTGGCGCTGTCGACGTCGGTCACGTTGACCGACGCATCGATCACGGTCGCGGCCTGGTTTTCGGTGTAGTTCAGCGTGCCGCCGGCGGTCGTGACCGGCGGATCGTTGACCGGCGTGACGTTGATGGTGCCGGTAACCGGCGTGGAGGTCGCCGTGCCGTCGTTTGCGATGATCGTGACGGTGCGCGCCAGGCCCGACGGGTTGTCGCTGGTGTTCTGATAGGTCACCGAGGCGAGCGCCGCCTGATAATCGGCGACGCTGGCGGTGCCTGTCAGCGTCAGCATGCCGGTTCCCGCATTGAACGAGCCGGTGATGCCGTTCTGGGACGTAAAGGCGAGGACGTCCTGACCGTTCGCGTAGTTGCCGGTGATCTGCACCGTCGCGCCGGTCAGCGTAGTGTTGTCGACGTCGGACACGATGATCGCCGGGTCGAACGCGGTCGCGGCCTGGTTCTCCGTGTAATTGAGGGTGTGACCGGCGGTGACGACGGGCGGGTCGTTGACCGGGGTGACGTTGATGGTGTCGGTGACCGGTGAGCTGTCGAGCGTGCCGTCATTGGTCGTGATGGTGACGGTGCGCGCCAGCCCGGACGGATTGTCGCTGCTGTTGATGTAAGTCACCGACGCCAGCGCGGCCTGGTAGTTCGCGACGCTGGAGGAGCCGGTCAGCGTCAGCGTTCCGGTCGCGGCATTGAACGAGCCGGTGATGCCGTTCTGGTTGGTGAAGCCGAGGACATCCTGACCGTTGGCGTAGTTGCCGGTGATCTGCACCGTTGCGGACACCAGATTGGCGTCGTCGCCGTCGGTGACGGTGATCGCCGAATCGATCACGGTCGCGGCCTGGTTCTCGGTGTAGTTCAGCGTGTGGCCGGCGGTGACGACCGGCGCCTGGTCGACCACGACGGCGATGGTGAAGGTCTGCTGGCTGTGCAGCGTGCCGTCGCTCGCATCGACCGTGACGTCATAGGACGGGTCGGCGATGTTGATCTTGCTGGGATCGGCGACCGTGATCTTGCCGGTGGTCGCATCGATGGTGAAGCCGCCGCCGGAGGTGTCGCCGACCAGCGAGTAGGTCACGGCGGGGCCGTTGAGGTCGGTCGAGGATGCCGTGACGCTGGTTCCTGCGCCGACCGGTGCATTGACCGCAACGCGGTTGGCGCCGGGGTCGCTGTCGACCGGGGTCGACGGCGCGACGTCGGTGACGGCGATGGTGAAGGTCTGCGAACTCGTGAGCAAACCGTCGCTGGCCTGCGCGGTGACGGTGTAGGCGTGCCCGGCCGGGCCTTCGTAATCGATCTTGGAGCTGTCCGCGACGGTGATGACGCCCGTCGTCGCATTGATGGTGAAGCCACCGCCGGAGGTGTCGCCGATCAGCGACCAGGTCACGGCGGGGCCGTTGACGTCGGTTGCCGCCGCGGTGATGCCGACGGTCGAGCCGTTGGCCGCGCCTTCGGCGATCGAGTTGGTGCCGGCGTCGGCATCGACCGGGGTCGACGGTGCGGCGTCGTTGACGGCGATAGTGAAGCTCTGCGAGCTCGCCAGCGTGCCGTCGCTGGCCTGCGCGGTCACCGTGTAGGAATGGGTCGGGCCGCTGCCCTCATAATCGATCTTGGTCGGGTCGGCGACGGTGATGACGCCGGTCGTCGGGTCGATGGTGAAGCCGCCGCCGGAGGTGTCGCCGATCAACGACCAGGTCACGGCCGGGCCGTTGACGTCGGTCGCGTGCGCGGTGATGCCGACCGCAGTGCCGGCAGCCGCGCCTTCGACAACGCTGTTGGCGGCGGCATCGCCGTCGACCGGGGTCGATGGCGCAACATCCGCGATGTTGATGGTGAAGGTCTGCGAACTCGCCAGCGTGCCGTCGCTGGCTTGCGCGGTGACGGTGTAGCTGCCGCCCGAGCTTTCGAAATCGAGCTTGCTCGAATCGGCGACCGTGACGACGCCGGTTGCGGCATTGATGGTGAAGCCGCCGCCGGAGCTGTCGCCGATCAGCGAATAGGTCACGGCCGGACCGTTGATGTCGGTCGCCGACGCGGTGATACCGACGGTCGAGCCGTTGGCTGCGCCTTCAATGACGGTGTTGGCGCCGGCGTCGGAGTCGACCGGGGTCGACGGCGCGACATCGGTGACGGCGATCGTAAAGGTTTGCGAGCTCGCCGTCGTGCCGTCGCTGGCCTGCGCGGTGACGGTGTAGGAATGGGTCGGACCGCTGCTCTCGTAATCGACCTTGGTGCTATCCGCGACGGTGATGACGCCGGTTGTCGCGTCGATGGTGAAGCCGCCGCCGGAGGTGTCGCCGATCAGCGCATAGGTCACCGGCGGGCCGTTGACGTCGATCGACGACGCCGTGACACCGACGGTCGAGCCGTTGGCGGCGCCTTCGGCGATCGCATTGGCGCTGGCGTCGCTGTCGACCGGAGTCGAGGGCGGGGCTTCGGTGACGGCGATGGTGAAGGTCTGCGAGGTCGCAAGGGTGCCGTCGCTGGCCTGCGCGGTAACGGTATAGGCGTGGCCGGGCGCGCTTTCGTAATCGAGCTTGCTCGGGTCGGCGACGGTGATGACGCCTGTTGTCGCGTTGATGGTGAAGCCGCCGCCGGAGCTGTCGCCGGTCAGCGAATAGGTTACCGCCGGGCCGTTGATGTCGGTCGAGGATGCGGTGACGCCGACCGTGGTGCCGACGGCCGCGCCTTCGACGACGGTATTCGCGGCAGCATTGCTGTCGACCGGGGCCGACGGCGCAACGTCGGTGACGTTGACGGTAAAGGTCTGCGTGCTGGTCTGCGTGCCGTCGCTCGCCTGCGCGGTGATGGTGTAGGCGTGGCCGGGCGCGGTTTCGAAATCGATCTTGGTGGGATCGGCGACGGTGACGACGCCGGTCGCGGCGTTGATGGTGAGGCCGTGGGCATCGCCGACCAGCGAATAGGTCACTGTGCCGCCATTGATGTCGGTGGCGTGCGCGGTGATGCCGACGGCGGTGCCGATGGCGGCGCCTTCGACCACTGTGTTGGTCGCGGCGTCAGAGTCGGTGGGAGCCGACGGCGGGGCGTCGGTCACGCCGATCGTGAAGGTTTGCGTCGTCGTGGTCGCGCCACTCGTCGCCTGCACCGTGATGGTGTAGGCGTGGCCCGGCGCGCTCTCGTAATCGAGCTTGTTCGGATCGGCGACGGTGACGACACCCGTCGTGGCATTGATGGTGAAGCCGCCGCCGGAGGTGTCGCCGGTCAGCGAATAGGTGGTTGCGGGGCCGTTCGGATCGACCGCGGAGGCGGTGATGCCGACCAGCGTATTGACGGCAGCGCCTTCGACGACGCTGTTGGCGGCGGCATTGACGTCGACCGGGGTGCTGACCGCCACGTCGTTGACGTTGATCGTGAAGCTCTGCGAGCTGACGCCGCCATGGCCGTCGCTGGCCTGGACCGTGATGGTGTAGGCGTGACCCGGCGCGGTCTCGAAGTCGATCTTGGTGGAATTGGCGACGGTGACGATGCCGGTGGTGGGATCGATCTTGAAGCCGCCATTGGAGGAATCCGATGTCAGCGAGTAGGTGACGCCGGGGCCGTTGACGTCGGCCGACGACGCGGTGATGCCGACCGAGGTGTTGACCGCGGCGCCCTCGTTGACGGCGTTGGCGGTGGCGTTGCCGTCGGTCGGTGTCGAGGGCGGCGCATTGCTGACCGCGATCGTGAAGCTCTGCGACGAGACGAAGATACCGTCGGTCGCCTGCACATTGACAACGTAGCTGCCGCCGGAGCTCTCGAAATCGACCTTGGAGGGATCGGCAATCGACACGACGCCGGTATTCGGATCGACCTTGAAGCCGCCATGCGAGGAATCGGACGCCAGCGAATAGGTGACCGGAAGACCGATCAGGCTGGTGGATTGCGCGGTGATGCCGACCGATGTACTGGCTGCGGCGCCCTCAACGACCGTGTTGGCGCCGGAATTGGCGTCGGTCGGAGGCGATAGGAAGCCGGGCACCGGCGGCCACGGCGTGCCGGGAGGACAGCCCAGGTAAAGATATTGCAGACCATACGTATTGACGAACGCCTGCGCGGCCGGATCCAGAATGATATTGCCGCTCGGATCGAGATGAAGCTGGGGCGAGTTAAACCACCGATTGTATAGGCAGGTATGGTCGTCATGAGCACTCCCGCGATCGGCGTGAAAGCCGATCAACTAACTACAATTTTTGGGGACGACGAGGTGTGAAGCAGTTCACACGTTGAGGTTGATCACTTGCGATTCGAGATCGCACCGGTCCGCTCGCAATATGCGGACACCGCGACGGTTGCGGAGTCCCGACATCAGCAAGTTCAAATGCGCTTGCCATTACGTAATCGCTTCCACTCACTCACGCCGCGAGAAAAGCCCAATGAATGTTCGAGAAAAGCGCGGCGGCCAAGAAAATTTACCGGTTGGCAACCACGACCGTATTGTCGATGCTTCCGAGTGTCAATGTGTGTCCACGTGACACCGCGCCGTTAACCACGATTCGGCCATGCAGCGGGAGGTAGAGTGTGGAAACTCGACCATTTTTAATCTTGTGCGACCCCCGGTGGTTTCTGCGCCGCAGGCGGAATTGTCGTTGTGTGACGAACATGTGTCGGTGATTCGCCTTGGGATTGATTCCCGGCAAGCCGTCTGTGATCTCTCCTCACCCGAAAGGCCAGTGGATCTGTCCCTTCCTGTCGTCACGGCTTCGCGATCACGTCGTAAGGCTTTCAGATTGCGCAACTATTCGCTTGATCCGGCGGCCATCTTGAACAGACTGGGGAGCGGCTACATCTGTGACGTCCGCTGCCGCGACATTGCGGTGGTCCATCCGCGTTGAATCACCGCAAGTTTAATTGCGACTTTCGTAGCCCTGCACTGATCCTTGGGGAGAGGGAATTGAGTTCGATTGACAGAACGGGGCGTGTGGCTCCGGTGACCGGCGTCGAGCGTCATTCGCTTCGCCGCCATGCCTCACGCGGCCTGTCGCTCAGGCCTTGGCTTGGCCTTGCGCCGATCGGGCTGCTGGCGGCGCTGGCGCTCGGCGGCTGCGACAACAAGAGCGCGCAATCGCAGGCCGCGCCTCCGCCGCCACCTGTGACCGTCGCGCAGCCGGTCAAGCGCACCGTCACCGACTGGGACGAGTTCACCGGCCGCTTCGAGGCGATCGAGGAGGTTCAGGTCCGCGCGCGTGTCGGCGGCTTCGTCAACAGCGTCGAGTTCAAGGATGGTGCGATCGTCCACGCCGGCGATCTGCTCTACATTATCGACCCGCGGCCGTTCGAGGCTGTCGTGCTGCAGGCCGAAGGCCAACTCGCTGACGCGCGCGCCAAGGGGGAGCTTGCCAAGCGCGATCTCGAGCGCGGGCTGAACCTCGTGCAGACCAGCGCGGTCTCGGAGCAGGTCGTCGACCAGCGCCGTCAGGCATTGCAGGCGGCGCGCGCCGCCGAGACCCAGGCCGAAGGCACGCTGAAGGCCGCGCAGCTCAATGTCGAATTCACCCATGTGCTGGCGCCGATCACCGGCCGCGTCAGCCGGCATCTGGTCACTCCGGGCAATCTCGTGCAGGGCAGCGAGGGCGGCGCGACGCTGCTGACCTCGATCGTGTCGCTCGATCCGATCTACATCTATTTCGACGTCGACGAGGCGACCTATCAGCGCAACAGCAAGCTGTGGTTCGAAGGCAGGCGGCCGAGCTCGCGCGACACGGCGAACCCGGTGCAGATCGCGTTGACCGGTGAAACCAAGCCGTCGCATGAGGGCAAGATGGACTTCCTCGACAACCGGCTCGACGTCTCGACCGCGACGCTGCGCAGCCGCGCGGTCGTTCCGAACAAGGATCTGTCGGTCCTGCCCGGCCAGTTCGGCCGCGTCCGCATCATCGGCTCCTCGCCCTATGAGGCGCTGCTGATCCCGGACAGCGCGGTTGCTACCGACCAGTCGCGCAAGATCGTGTTCGTGGTCAAGGACGACAACACGGTGGAGGCAAGAGCGGTCACGCTCGGGCCGCTCGACGAGGGCCTGCGCGTCGTCCGCGAAGGCCTCAAGCCGGAGGATCACGTGATCGTCGACGGCCTGCAGCGCGCCCGCGTCGGCGCCAAGGTGACGCCGAAGATGGCGCAGGCTCCGGCGGATTCCAAGCCCGCGGCAGGCGACAAGCCGGCGGCCGTTGACAAGCCCGCCTCAGGTGCCGAACCATGAATCTCGGCAGGCTCTCCATCAACCAGCCCATCCTCGCGATGGTGCTGTCGATCGTGCTGCTGATCGTCGGCGCGATCGCCTATCCGACGCTGCCGGTCTCGGAATATCCGCAAGTGGTGCCGCCGACCGTCGTCGTCACCACGCAATATCCGGGCGCCTCGGCGCAGACCGTGTCCGACACCGTCGCCGCGCCGATCGAGCAGGAGATCAACGGCGTCGAGGACATGCTGTATCTCTACAGCCAGGCGACGTCGAACGGCCAGCTCACCATCACCGCGACCTTCAAGCTCGGCACCGACCTCGACAAGGCCCAGGTGCTGGTGCAGAACCGCGTCGCGATCGCGCAGCCGCGGCTGCCCGAAGAGGTGCAGCGCAACGGCGTGACCACGCGCAAGAACTCGCCCGACATCCTGATGGTCGTGTTCATGCTGTCGCCCGACGACACGTTCGACCAGCTCTACATCTCCAACTACGCGCTGCTGCAGGTCCGCGACCAGCTGTTGCGGCTCGATGGCGTCGGCGACATCCAGATGTTCGGCGCGCGCGACTATTCGATGCGGCTGTGGCTCGATCCCGACCGGATCGCCAATCTCGGCCTGACCTCGACCGAGGTGCTGGCGGCGATCCGGGCGCAGAACCTGCAGATCGCCGGCGGCCAGATCGCCGAGCCGCCGATCGCCGATCGCGCATTCCAGCCGAACCTCGTCTTCACCGGCCGCCTCAAGGACATCAGGCAGTTCGAGGACATCGTGGTGAAGGCCGGCTCCGACGGCCGCACGGTACGTCTGCGCGACGTCGCCCGCGTCGAGCTCGGCGCGCTGTCCTACGCTACCAACAGCTTCCTGCTGCGCAAATCCGCCGTCGCGCTGCTGGTGACGCAACGGCCCGGATCGAACGCGCTCGCCACAGCCAAGAGCATCTCCGATACGATGGAGCGGATGAAGGCGAGTTTCCCGAAGGGGCTCGACTACAATATCGGCTACAACCCGACCGAATTCATCGCCCAATCGGTCCACGAGCTGATCAAGACGATCTACGAGGCCATGGCGCTCGTCGTCATCGTGGTGCTGGTGTTCCTGCAGGGATGGCGGCCTGCGATCATCCCGATCATCGCGATCCCGGTGTCGCTGGTCGGCACCTTCGCGGTGATGGCGGCGCTCGGCTTCTCGATCAACAATCTGACGCTGTTCGGCCTCGTGCTGGCGGTCGGCATCGTGGTCGACGACGCCATCGTGGTGGTCGAAAATGTCGAGCGGCATCTCGAGCACGGCATGAGCAGGCGCGACGCTGCGCTCAAGACCATGGAGGAGGTCGGCGGCGCGCTGGTCTCGATCGCGCTCGTGCTGTGCGCGGTGTTCGTGCCGACCGCCTTCCTCGGCGGCATTTCCGGGCAGTTCTTCCAGCAATTTGCGGTGACGATCGCGGTCGCGACCGCGATCTCCTGCTTCTGCTCGCTGACGCTGTCGCCGGCGCTGGCCTCGCAGATCCTGGTGCCGCATGAGGAGAAACGCCCGCCGGCACGCTGGAACATCATCGCGCGCGGCTGGGACAGCTTCACCGCGCTGTTCAATCGCGTGTTCGACCGGCTCGCCCACGGCTATGCATCGGTGGCCGACTTCGTGATCCGGCATACGGTGGTGATGCTTGCGCTCTACCTCGTACTGATCGGCAGCGCCGGCTGGCTGCTCGCGACCACCTCGCAGGGCTTCATTCCGGCGCAGGATCGCGGCTACGTCATCATCTCGGCGCAGCTGCCGGGCGCCGCGTCGCTGGCGCGGACCACCGCTGTCGTGCGCGAGATCGAGCGGATCGCGCTGGATACGCCGGGCATCGTTCGCGTCGCGGCGTTCGCCGGCTTCTCCGGTGCGACGCGCACGCAGCAGGGCAACGCCGCGGCGCTGTTCCCGGTATTCGACGAGCCGGAGGCGCGCCTGAAGAAGGGGCTGACGGCGAACGCGATCACGGCCGAATTGCGCAAGCGTCTCTCGGTGATCCAGGGCGCCTTCATCATCGTCATTCCGCCGCCGGCCGTGCCCGGTATCGGCACCGGTGGCGGCTTCACCATCCGTGTCCAGGATCGCCAGGGGCGCGGACCCGAACTGCTGGCATCCGCGACCGATGAACTGGTGACAGCCGCGCGCAAATCACCGTCTCTCACGTCGGTGTTCTCGCCGTTCACCGCGAACACGCCGCAGCTGTTCGTCGACATTGATCGCGTCAAGGCGCAGAAGCTCGGGGTGCCGATCGCCAACATTAACGACACGATCCAGACCTATTTTGGTTCGACCTATGTCAACGACTTCAACCTGTTTGGCCGCACCTATCACGTTACCGCGCAAGCCGATCTGCCGTTCCGGAAAGACAGCCCCGATCTCGCAAGGCTGCGCACCCGCAACGTCGCCGGCGACATGGTGATGCTCGGCAGCATCGTGGACTTCAAGGACGTCTCGGGACCCGACCGCGTCGCGCGCTACAATCTGTACTCGGCGTCCGAACTGCAGGGTGAGCCGGCACCGGGCGTGAGCTCGACGACGGCGCTCAACACCATCAAGCAGCTCGCCGACCAGACATTGCCGAGCGGCTTTTCGTTCGAGTGGACCGACTTGTCCTACCAGCAGGTCACCGGCGCCAATGCCGGACTCTACGTGTTCCCGATCTGCGTGCTGTTCGTCTATCTGGTGCTGGCCGCGCAATATGGCAGCTGGACCTTGCCGTTCGCGGTGATCCTGATCGTGCCGATGTGCCTGTTCGCGGCCACGATCGGCGTGCGACTGATGGGCCAGGACGTCAACATCCTGACCCAGATCGGCTTCGTGGTGCTGGTGGGGCTGGCCGCCAAGAACGCGATCCTGATCGTCGAATTTGCACGCGACATCGAGCTCGAGGGGAGGTCGCGGCTGGACGCGGTGATCGAGGCCTGCCGGCTCCGTCTGCGGCCGATCCTGATGACCTCGTTCGCCTTCATCCTCGGCGTGCTGCCGCTGGTGGTATCGACCGGTTCGGGCTCGGAGATGCGGCAGGCGGTCGGCGTTGCCGTGTTCTTCGGCATGCTCGGCGTCACCCTGTTCGGCCTGGTCTTCACGCCGATCTTCTACATGGTGGTGCGCAACCTCGCGGAAGGAAAGAACGAGGGCAAGCCGGCCGAGCCCAAGGCAACCGTGGCGGGCTGAGGGTGACACCCAACGTTCCGCAGCAGCAAGTCCTTCCCCGTCATCCTGAGGAGCCTGCGAAGCAGGCGTCTCGAAGGATGCACGGCCACCGGCCGGGCCGTCGACCCTTCGAGACGCGCGTTCCGCGCTCCTCAGGGTGACGGGAAGCTAGCAAGTGCTGTCGACGCAGCCCATACTTTTGGCTGAGCGGAAAGAGATGGGCAGGCGTGGGGTAATAAAATAATGTCGCGCCGATTTTCCTGATAGAAACTGCTGGGAGAGCATAGAATGAAGTCCGGATTTTTGGCCGCGGTCGCGGCCTGCAGCCTGATGCTTGCGGCGCCGGCGATGGCCCAGGGCGTCAAGATCGGCATCCTGAACGATCAGTCCGGCGTCTATGCCGACTACGGCGGCAAATATTCGCTCGAAGCCGCGCGGATGGCGGTCGAGGATTTCGGCGGCGAGGTGCTGGGACAGAAGATCGAGATCGTTACCGCCGACCATCAGAACAAGCCGGATCTTGCGACCGCGATCGCGCGGCGCTGGTACGAGGTCGAGAACGTCGACATGATCACCGAGCTCACGACGTCGTCGGTCGCGCTCGCGGTGCAGGAGCTGTCGAAGGAAAAGAAGAAGATCGACATCGTGGTCGGCGCGGCGACCTCCCGTATCACCGGCGATGCCTGCACGCCCTACAGCTTCCACTGGGCCTATGACACCCGCGCGCTCGCCGTCGGAACCGGCGGTGCGCTGACGGAAGCCGGCGGCAACACCTGGTTCTTCCTGACCGCCGACTACGCCTTCGGCTACGCGCTGGAGAAGGACACCAGCGACATCGTCACCTCGAAGGGCGGCAAGGTGGTCGGCTCGGTCCGCGTGCCGCTCAATTCGTCGGACTTCTCGTCCTTCCTGCTGCAGGCGCAGAGCTCGAAAGCCAAGATCATCGGGCTCGCCAACGCCGGACTCGACACCACCAACTCGATCAAGCAGGCGGCCGAGTTCGGCATCGTGCGCGGCGGCCAGAAGCTTGCCGGCCTGTTGATGACGCTGTCGGAGGTGCACGGTCTCGGGCTCGAGGCGGCGCAGGGTCTCGTGCTCACCGAGGGCTTCTACTGGGACCACGACGACGCCTCGCGCGCCTTCAGCGAGCGCTTCTTCAAGCGCACCAGCCGGATGCCGAGCATGATCCATGCCGGCACTTATTCGGCGACGCTGAGCTATTTGAAGGCGGTGAAGGCCGCCGGCACCAAGGACAGCGAGGCGGTCGCCGCCAAGCTGAAGGAGCTGCCGGTCGATGACGCCTTCGCCAAGGGCAAGGTGCTCGCGAACGGCCGCATGGTGCACGACCTCTATCTGTTCGAGGTCAAGAAGCCCTCGGAATCGAAGAAGCCGTGGGACTATTACAAGCAGATCGCCGTGGTGCCCGGCGACAAGGCCTTCTTCACCGCCAAGGAAAGCGGCTGCCCGCTGACCAAGTGAGGCGTGGCTGGCGTATCACGCAGCTCACGACACCACATCACCGTCGTCCCTGCGAAAGCAGGGACCCATAACCACCGCCTTCAATCGTAGCGTCGGGCTGGAGCCCCAGCCATCGCAAAACTTGGTCCTGTGGTTATGGGTCCCGGGTCAAGCCCGGGACGACAACGGAGTGTGTGGCGACTATTGAGGCTTCAATGCGCCAGCCGCCACACCGCGCCGCCGATCGCGCCGACCCAGAGGATGACGCAGGCGAGCGCCTGGATGGCGAAGCCGGGGCTGCGTTTTGCCACCGCTTCGCGATAGCCGATGAAATAGACGATGCGGCCGATCACCCAGATCGCGCCGACCGCCGCCGCGGCGGTATCGCCGACATAGACCGCGAACAGCCAGAGCGACGGCAGGAAGATCGGCATCCATTCCAGCGTGTTCATCTGGATGCGGTAGATGCGCTCGAAATCCGGATTGCCCGTGATCGCCGGCAGCTTGACCCCGTAGACCGCGCGGGCGCGGGCGACCTGCAGCGCGAAGAAGAAGTGCAGCGCGACCGCAAGGCAGGTGACGATGGCGGTGTAGTGGTACATGTCAGGCATTTCCTCTTTCCATTGGCCCGATGTCATGACGGGACAGCGAAGCCCGGTGTGACATGCGGCCTTGCTTTACCTCTCCTCGCGCGCGGGGAGAGGTCGGAACGCATCGTCAGATGCGTTCCGGGTGAGGGGGGACCTCGGCGAGACCAACTGTCACCGAGTACGCGGAGACGGCCCCTCACCCCAACCCTCTCCCCGTAAGAACGGGGCGAGGGAGCACAGTTATGCCGCGGCCCCATTCGGACCAATTCCGTCACGTCCTAGTACCCCGTCATCTCAAGATAGCCGATTCCGGCGTGGCTGCCTGCAAAGCGGATCGGACCTTCCCAATAGGGGAAGCTGGTTCCCATCCAGGCCTTCGGATTGAGCGGCGTGGTCTCGATGGCAAGGCCGCGTGTGGGCAGGCTGACGCGCCATGCCGTCGGCAGCTTGCGGCCGTCGATCTCGGTGATTGTGACAGGCACGATGCTGTTGCCGCTGGCGGCGATCTCGGCCGAGCGGCCGTCCGGCGTGATCCAGTTGCCGAACAGGTTTTCGCGGCCGTCCTTCTGGCGCAGCCGGTACAGCATCAGCTTCTCGTCGCCGGGCAGATGCAGCGAGAACCAGTCCCAGCCGGTCTGGTCGGCCGCCAATGGCTGGCTGCTCCATTCGCGATCCATCCAGGCCACGCCCGTGACGTCGATCGGTCTGTCGTCGATCACGATGCGGCCGGACGCCTTGTAGAACGGCTGGCTGTAGTAATAGGAGGCCTGCCCGCGATCCGACTTGCGGCTGTAGCCGTGATCGCCCTGCAGCACCAGCGCGCGGTCGGCCTCGAGCAGGAGCGCGGTGCTGAAGTCGGCGGCGAAAGCCTTGAGCTCAAGCGGCGCGACGCGCTGCGCATCGAACGCATCGCGCCCGCGCAGCTCCCAGGCGTCGATCCAGGCGCGGAACGGCGTGGCTTCGACCGCGGCCTGCCCGACGCCGCCGCGGGCAAAGGTTTCGCTGAAGCGGTGCGTCCCGGCGCTGGTCACGGCGGCGTGGCCCATCCAGAGCTGCTGATTGGCCCAGCCCTCGGCCGGTCCGCCCGCTTTCATCGCCTGGCGGAACAGCGTCCATTGCGCGCCATAGGCCGCGCCGCTCGTGTCGGACAGGTTTGCGGTCACGTACCACCACTCGATCCGGAATTCCGGATGCGGGCCGTGGTCCGCGGGGAACGTGAATGGCTTGGCCGGCGTGACGGCGGCAAATCCTTCCGCGGTCTCGCCGAACCCGGCGAAGCCCTGCGCGAACGTCTTGCCGCCGAGCGCCAGCCCCAGCGCACCGCCGGCAAAGGCGCGACGGGTGATGGTGCCGCTAGCGCTCATTGACAAAGATCCTGATCAGGCTGGCCGGCTGCATGCGCGCCAGCCTGGCGACCGGAAGCGCCGCGGCACAGAATGCGGCGGCCAGCGCCACCGCGAGCAGCTCGATCAGTTGCAGCGGGAAAACGTGGAACGGCAGCCGCCAGCCGAACGCCTTGACGTTGACGATCGCAAGCAGGCACCACGCCACCAGCAGGCCGAGCGGCAGCGCGAACAGCGCGGTGATCAGCGCGACCGCCATGGTCTTCAACAGTTCGAGCGCGGCGAGCCGCCGCCGGGTCAGGCCGATCGCCCACAGCGGCGCCAGCTGCGGCAGCCGCGAATTGGCCAGCGTGAGCAGGCTGGTCAAAAGCGCAATGCCGGCGACGCCGAGCGTGAAGGCGTTGAGCGCGGCGGTCACCGAGAAGGTGCGGTTGAAGACCCGCTTCGATTCCGTTTTCATCCTGGCCTGGTCGGCGATGTTGCGATCATCGAGACCGAATTTCTCCTGTAGCGCGGTGATTAGCGGTGCGATCTTATCCGGTGCCACGCGGAGGCCCATCCGTGTCATTGGTGTCTGCGGGAAGCGCCGGGTCAGCGCGGCGAAGTTGACCGCGATCTGGCCCTTGGGGTTGCCGTAATCGGCATAGATGCCGACGATCTCGAGCGGCCAGTTGCCGCCGGGGGCGGGTACCTCGATATGATCGCCGATCGCCAGCTTCATCCGCCGCGACAGCTGCTCGCTGACGAGGCAGGTGTCGCCGGGCCGCAGCCGAACCCACGCATTTGCGACGCTTTCGAGCAACGGCCAGCTGTCGCGATAGGTGGCGTGGTCGGGCAGGCCGAGCACCTCGATCGGCGCGCCGTCGAGCTGGGTGTCGGCGCGGCCGCCGGGCAGGATGGCCTGAACCTCGGGCCGATCGCGCAGCCAGGCCTTGATCTCCTTTGCCTGCTGATCGCTGGCGGCGCTGATGTAAACGTCGGCGGCGAGCCTTCCGTCGAGCCAGACCAGGAAGGTGCGGTTGAAGCTTTCCACCATCGGTGCCGACGCCGACATTGACCGCGAGCGCAAGCAGCAGCGCCATCAGCGCCAGCGACAGTCCCGACAATTGCTGGCGGTCTGTCGGCCCAGAACCAGATGCCGACCGGCGCCCGCGCGCTGCGCTGCCCGAAGGCCAGCGCAATCTGCAGGACCATCGGCAGGATCAGCGCCGCGCCGAGCATCAGCGCGGCGAGCACGGCGAAGCCCGCGATCAGGAAATCGCCGAACCAGATCAGGCCCGCGGCGACCGCGAACACTGCGAGCGCGGCCGCACTCTGGATGATCAGCCAGCGCCGCTGCGCCTGCTGCCAGGCCTGCGGCTGCGCCGTCGCCAGCACCGGCATCCGGATCGCCTTGGCAAGGCTCGCGGCCGCCGCGGCGAGCGCGCCCAGAATGCTGATGGCGATGCCGGCGAACCACCAGACGGGTTTGAGCGAAAGCTGTCCGGGAATCTGCGCGCCATAGAGCCCGCGCAGCGAGGCCGCGACATCCGGCAGCAAGGCAGCCGCGATGAAGTAGCCGCAGACGAGGCCGATGAGGCCGGCGACCAGCGCCAGCGACACCAGCTCGATCACCAGCACGGTGTTGAGCATTCGCGCCGAGACGCCGCAGGCGCGCAGCGTGCGCAGCATCGGCAGCCGCTGCTCGAAGGCGAGGCCGATCGCGGAGTTGACGATGAACAGGCCGACGAAGAACGACAGCAGGCCGAACGCGGTGAGGTTGAGATGAAAGCTGTCGGTGAGGCGTTCGAGGTCGCTCTCCGCGCTCGGCTCGACCAGGCGGAGCTTGTCACCCGCCACGCTTTCCAGCGCTGTGTGCGGCGCTTTGGACGTGCCGACCAGCAGGCGGGAGACCTGGCCGGGCATCTTCAGGATGTCCTGCGCGATGCCGATATCGACGATCAGCGCGCCGGGCGCGAGCTCGGCCTGCACGAGCAGCGGCGGCAAGCTCGTGCCGTTGGCCTCTGGCCGCTCGCCTTCCTTGAGGCCGAGATCGCGCAGCGTTTCGCCCGCCACCAGCATTTCACCCGGCGGCGTGACGAAGGACTGCAGGCTGCCGCGTCCGACCGTCGGCGCGTTGCCGACCTCGGACGGTAGCGTCACCGGCTCGACGCCGAGCAGGCGGAAGCTGCGCCCGTCGATCTGGACCCGGCCCTCCAGCATCGGCGACACCGGCCAGCCGGCACGGCGCAGATCGACGAACAATGCTTGCGGAAGGTCGCGCTGTCCCTGGCGACCAGCATTGCAGTCCGCGACCCGCCGAAGGTCGCGGCGGCGCGGTCATAAGCGATGCGGGCCTGCTGGTTCAGCGCCTGCACGCCGCTCCACAGCGCGGTGGCCGAGATCAGTCCGATCAAGAGCGTTGCGAGCTGCATCGGATGCCGCCGCCAGTGGCTGAGCAGCACCGCGAGGATCCACAGCGCGCGCCTCATGCGACGATCCCGGCATGGCAGGGTGACCTGGCGGTCGAGCGTCGCGGCGAGCCGCGCGCTGTGCGTGACCATCAGGAAGCCGCAGCCGGTGCGGGTCACCAGATCGCGTGCCAGTGCCAGCACCTCGTCGGCGGTGTCCTCGTCGAGATTGCCGGTCGGCTCGTCGGCGAGCAGCAACAGCGGCTTTGGCGCCAGCGCGCGGCCGATCGCGACGCGCTGCTGCTGACCGCCGGACAATTGCTCGGGATAGCGCCTGAGCAGGCTTCTCAGGCCGAGGCGCTCGACCAGTTCGTCGTGCCAGGCGGCGTCATGCCGGCCGGCGATGCGCGACTGAAACACGAGATTGTCCGCGACCGTCAGGCTCGGGATCAAATTGAATTGCTGGAAGACGAGGCCGAGCCGGTCGCGGCGTAATTCGGCGCGGCCAGCGTCGTTGAGGTCGGAGACGACGGTGTCGGCGAGGGCGATCTCGCCGCTGTCGGCGGCATCGAGCCCCGCGATCAGATGCAGCAGCGTGCTCTTGCCGCTGCCGGATTCGCCCGATAGCGCCACGCTCTCGCCGGTCGCAACGGCAAGGTCGACGCCGCGCAGCACAGCGACGTCTTCGCCGGCAGAGCGGTAACTCTTGGTCAGTCCGGTGACGCGAAGCACTGCGGCGGTCTGGTCAGATGAAGCGATGGCCGGGCCTCATTGCGGCTTCTGGTATTTCAGGACGAACTCGTCGATCGGCACCGGTGCCTTGAAGACGGGAATGTCCTTGGGGTCCTCCGCATGATGCAGGAAATCGCCCTCGGCCACCAGCTTGAAGCCGGCCGCCTCGATCTCCTGCTTCAAGGTGCTCTCCTCGATCCGGTGCAGCGTCTTGGCGACACCCGTGCCTTCGCCCGTCTTGGCCGAGTGATCCGCGATCACGAGGAAGCCGCCCGGCTTGAGCGCGGCGAACATCTTCTTGTTCATCGCGGCGCGGTCGACCGGCAGATAGGTGATGTCGTGATAGAAAAAGAAGAAGGTGATCATGTCGAGGTTCTTGACCTCGGGCGGGATCGGGTCGTCATAGTCGCGCACCACATGGACGACGTTCTTCATCGCCGGCGCCTTGGCGCGGGTGTCGAACTTGTCCTTGACGAAGCGCTCGAGCACGGTCGCGGAATCCTGTGCGTAGACCTTGCCCGACGGGGCTACGGTGCGCGCCATTAGTTCGGTGCTGTAACCCGCGCTCGCCGCCATGTCGAGGATCGTCATACCGGGCTTGACGCCGGCAAAGGCGAGCATCTTGGCCGGCTGCCGGCGCTGGTCGACCTGACGATCCGCATCGCTGCGATCGGGTGCGGCGACGATCGCGGCGTAGTCGGGATTGGCGGCGTCTTCCGCGCGAACTTGAGGCGCGGCAAGCAGCGCGGCGGATACAAGTGCTGCGCAGGTGGCAGCACATAGGATCAATCTGTTCATGAAATAACCCCGGGCTTTTCGTTGGCCCTGAACATAGCAGTCGGGACATGACAGTTCACCGCTCCACTGGCGCGACCGACGCGATCGTGATCGGGCCGTTAGAAGCGCTCCGGGGCGCACAACCCCGAGGAAATGCGGTGTTGCGTTGCACGGCGAGGCGTGGCTAGCATCGCCGGACGGGGCCGATTTACGAAGCCAAAACGAAACGACGGGGAGCCGGACATGACGACGCAAGCGACGCCCAAGAGGACGTCAGAGGGGCTGTCAAAGGGGACGCCGAAGGGCGCCTGGCAAATCACCTTCCTTCTATTCCTGTTCATGGTGGTGAACTTTGCCGACAAGATCGTGGTCGGGCTCGCCGGCGTGCCGATCAAGAAGGAAATGGGCCTCACCCAGGAGCAGTTCGGCGATCTCGGCTCGTCATTCTTCCTGTTGTTCTCGATCTCGGCGATCGTGGTCGGCTTCATCGTCAACCGCGTCGCCACCCGCTGGGTGCTGCTGAT
Source organism: Bradyrhizobium sp. BR 1433 (assembly GCF_051547665.1). Lineage (NCBI taxonomy): Bacteria > Pseudomonadati > Pseudomonadota > Alphaproteobacteria > Hyphomicrobiales > Nitrobacteraceae > Bradyrhizobium > Bradyrhizobium sp. BR 1433. The sequence goes on along the minus strand of NZ_JBPUGG010000001.1, from coordinate 4,526,680 downwards.
CCTGGCGGTGATCTGGTCGCTGGCGCAATTTCCGATGGTCGGCACCGTCAGCTTCACGACGCTGGTGATCTGCCGCATCATCCTCGGCGCCGGCGAGGGGCCGGCGTTCTCGGTCGCGGCGCACGCGATCTACAAATGGTTTCCGGACGAGAAGCGTACGCTGCCGACCGCGATCCTGTCGCAGGGCTCCGCGTTCGGCGTGATCCTCGCGGTGCCCGCGCTGAACTGGATCATCGTCAATCACAGCTGGCATCACGCCTTCGGCGCGCTCGGCATCGTCGGCCTGATCTGGGCGGTCGCCTGGTTCGCGCTCGGCAAGGAAGGGCCGCTGGTGTCGACGTCTGCCGTGGCGGCCGACGAGCCGCGGATTCCGTATTGGAAGCTTTTGACCTCGCGCACCTTCATCGGCTGCGTGGTGGCAACCTTCGGCGCCTATTGGGCGCTGTCGCTCGGGCTCACCTGGTTCACGTCCTTCATCATCGAGGGGCTCGGCTTCTCGCAGCACCAGGCCGGCTTCGTCTCGATCCTGCCCTGGATATTCGGCGCGACGATCGTGCTGCTGACCGGCTGGATCTCGCAGCTGATGCTGGCGCGCGGCTTCACCACCCGCGGTGCGCGCGGCGTGCTCGGCTCGGTGCCGCTGATCTTCGGCGGCGCCATCCTTGCGATGCTGCCCTATGCGCCGCCCGGCGGGATCATGATCGCGCTGCTGGTGATCGGCTCCGGCCTGTGCGGCTCGATCTACGTGGTGTGCCCGCCGATGCTCGGCGAGTTCACGCCGGTGTCGCAGCGCGGCGCGATCATCGCGATCTACGGCGCGCTCTACACGATCTCGGGCATCCTGGCGCCGATGGTGATGGGCAATGTGATCCAGCACGCGGCCACGCCGATGGCCGGCTACATGTCCGGCTTCACCATCAACGCGGCGATCATGGCCGGCTCCGGCCTGCTCGGATTGCTGCTGCTGTGGCCGAACACCGAGCGGGCGCGCCTGACCGGCACGTCGCAGCCGGCAGGCACGATCAAAGGCGCGATGTCGCCGACGTAAGGGGACGCACCTCTGGCAACTCGCTCCACTTCGCCTCTCCCCTTGTGGGAGAGGCCGGATCGCATGCAGCGGAGCGCAATGCGATCCGGGTGAGGGGTTGCGGTCTCTCGAGGGACGGAGTTCGCGGAGGCAGACCCCTCACCCGGATTTCCCGCTGACGCGCGAAATCCGGCCTCTCCCACAAGGGGAGAGGCGGAAGTCCTGTAGCCCGGATCGCTGCGTCTCTCAATTCATCCCCTGCGCGCCGCGCACCAGTCTGCCCGGGCGTGCGCCGGTGGCCTTGCCCTCGCGCTGGGTCACGATGCCCGACACGATGGTGGCGTCATAGCCGTCGACCTGCTGCAGGAGGCGGCGGCCGCCGACCGGCAGGTCGTAATGCACCTTCGGCGGGTGCAAATGCAGCCGGTCGTAATCGATCACGTTGACGTCGGCCTTGAAGCCAGGCGCGATCACGCCGCGATCATGCAGGCCGACCGACAGCGCCGTCTTGCGCGACTGCGCCGCGACCACGAACGGGATCGAGAGCTTTTCGCCGCGGCTGCGGTCGCGCGTCCAGTGCGTCAGGAGATAAGTCGGGAAGCTGGCGTCGCAGATGATGCCGCAATGCGCGCCGCCGTCGGACAGGCCGGGCACCGCGCTCGGTTCACGCAGCATCTCATGCACAGCGTCGAGGTTGCCGTCGGCGTAATTCAGGAACGGCACATAGAGCATGCCGCGGCCCTCGTCGGTCAGCATCGCGTCATAGGCGAGCTCTTCCGGCTGCCGGCCCTGGCGGCGCGCCTGCGGGCCGAGCGCGTTTTCCGGCGGCTGCTCATAGTCCGGCGGATTGCCCAAGAGGTACATCTTGTCGTAGTTCGGCCGGAAGAACAGCGGATCGTCGGTCGCCGTCGCGCTCTCGCTCAGGATCGCCGCGCGCACCTCGGGCCGGCGCAGCTGCGCGAGCCGCTCGGCCAGCGGCAGCCTGGCGATCTCGCGATAGCTCGGATGGGTCTGGAACGGGTTGCGCGACAATTCGAGTCCGAGCAGCAGCCCGACCGGCCGCGCCGCGATCTGGGTCGTGATCGACAGACCGCGGGCGGCGGCTTCATTGATGGTGTCCATGGTCTGCCGCCAGCGCCGCGGCGCCTTGTCGGCCTGGGCGACGGAGAACGAGATCGGGCACCTTGTGTTCTCGGCGACCCGCAGCATCATCGGCAGGTCCTCGTGCACGGTGCTCTGGTCGAGCACGAATTGCAGCACGCTGCGGCCGACGCCGTGCATCGCGCCGGCGATCGCGGTCAGTTCATCCTCGCCGGCTTTCAGCGTCGGCGTGTAGTCGCCGGTCGAGGTGCGGTGATTGAGCGTGCGCGAGGTCGAGAAACCCAGCGCGCCCGCACGCACCGCGTCGCCGGCGAGTGCCGCCATCGCCTTGTTGTCCTCGGCCGTCGCGGGATCGCGGCGCGCGCCGCGCTCGCCCATGACATAGACCCGCAGCGCCGCATGAGGCAGCTGTGCGCCGATGTCCATGTCGAAATTACGCTTCGACAGCCACTCCATGTAGTCGGGGAAGCTCTCCCACGCCCAGGGAATGCCAGCCGAGAGCACCGGCTCCGGAATGTCCTCGACGCCTTCCATCAGCTGGATCAGCCTGGTGTGGTCGCTGGGCCGGCACGGCGCAAAACCGACGCCGCAATTGCCCATGATCGCCGTGGTGACGCCGTTCTGCGACGACGGCGTGATGTCCTGGCTCCAGGTCACCTGGCCGTCGTAATGGGTGTGGACGTCGACGAAGCCGGGCGCCACCAGCTTGCCGCGGGCGTCGATCTCTTCCTTGCCCTTCGCCGAGACCTTGCCGACTTCGGTGATCTTGCCGCCTGTGATCGCGACATCGGCTTCATAGAGGTCGCCGCCCTTGCCGTCGGCGATGGTGCCGCCGCGGATCACGAGGTCTGGGGTCGAGGTCATGGCATTTCATCCCAAGGCTGTTTTTGGTTGACGGCATCATGGGTCAGCCCCCGATGCTGTCAACCAGCGCCGATGAAGCTCTGGGATGCGCTGGCGCTGATTTGCCAGCTGGGATCGAGCGTTGCCGTCCGGCGGAAATTTGTTCCGCCGGCAACCCGCCGCGAACTTATCGCGCGCCGAAGAACGCCGTCTTCTGGGTCTCCTCGGCCTGCAGCCTCACGCGCACGCGCATCAGGTCCTTCCAGCCGATATAGCCGACAAGGCGCTGATCCTCGCGCGAGATGACCGGCAGATGCGAGACGTTGACCTGCATCAGGCGGTCGGCGAGCCGGTCGAGATATTCGTCGGGATAGGCGACGGTGATCTTGCTGCCGGCCAGCAGCTGCCTGAGCGTCGCGGTGCGATGCTTGCCGGCGCGGCGCCAGCGCAGCACGGAGGGCGGGTCGATCACGCCGAGCACGTGATGGTTGGCGTTGACGACGGGAAAGCTCGGGTGAGCTGTCTTCGGGTTGGTCAGGAAGGCGGCCGCGCCGTGCAGCGACATGGTGTCGGAGACGGTCTCGACCGCCGTGGTCATGACGTCGCGCACGCGCGTCAGCGCGAACGGATCGACGCGGTACTCGCGCACCAGATGATGGCCACGCCGCGCCACCTTCTCGGTCAGAATCGAGCGCCGCATCAAAAGCACCGTGACGCCATGCGCGGTGCCGCAGGCCGCGATCAGCGGCAGCAGCACATGGGTGTTGCCGGTCAGCTCGACCGCGAAGAAGGTCGCGGTCAGCGGCGAGCGCATCGTGCCGCCCATCGTCGCCGCCATCGCCAGCAACGCCCAGAAGCCGGGGCTCGCATCGGGCAGATAGCCGCTCAGCGCCGTTCCCATCGCGCCGCCCATGATGAGCAGCGGCGCCAAGACGCCGCCCGACGTGCCCGAGCCGAGCGCGACCGACCAGATGACGGCTTTAACCACGAGCAGCAGCAGCGCGGTCTTCAGCACCACGTCGCCGCTCAGCATCGACGCGAGGTTGTCATAGCCGACGCCGAGCGCCTGCGGCTCGATCAAGCCGCCAAGGCCGACGACCAGGCCGCCGATCAGCGGCCACCACATCCAGTGGATCGGCAGCTTGAGGAAGATGTCCTCGCAGCCATAGACCAGCTGGGTGAGCACGCCCGACAGCAGCCCGGAAAGGATCCCGATCAGCATCCAGGCGCCGAGTTGCAGCACCGAGATGTCGACGCCGCCGGTGAACGGAAACAGGGGTGCGGGCATGTGCAGGAAGGTGCGTCCGACCGCCGCCACCACGGCGGCGACGGTGACGGGAATGAAGCTGCGCGGCGTCCATTCGAACAGCAACAGTTCGACCGCGAGCATGATCGCGGCGATCGGCGTTCCGAACACGGTGGTCATGCCGGCGGCGGCGCCCGCCACCAGCAGGGTCTTGCGCTCGTTGTCGCTGACCGGGAGCATCTGAGCGATCAGCGAGCCGATCGCGCCGCCCGTCATGATGATCGGGCCTTCGGCGCCGAACGGGCCGCCGGTGCCGATCGACACCGCCGACGACAACGGCTTCAGGATCGCCACCTTGGGGTCGAGCCGGGAACGGCCGAGCAAGATGGCCTCGATGGCTTCCGGAATGCCGTGGCTGCGGATCTTCTCGCTGCCGAAACGCGCCATCAGCCCGATGATCAGCGAGCCCGCGACCGGCACCAGCACGGTCCAGAGACCGAGCGGCGAATCCTGCAATTTCAGGTCGGCGAAGCTGAACTGGCCGAAATAGGCGATGTTGGTGGCGAGCTTGATCAACTGCAGCAGTCCCGCCCCGGCCAGCACGCCTGCGACGGAGACGAACACGGCGATCGCCGAGATCACCACGACGCGCGGATCGGTCGTGAAGTCGCTCAGGAGGTGGCTGGCCTTGTCGCCGATCTTGGCACTGGTCTTGGCGGAGACGCTCGATTTGGTGGAAATGACGCTCATTGGTGGCGTAAGGCTCGGGTGAAGTGGACGCGGCGTCATATCGCATTGCGATATAATTACAAGCGGGAGACATCGAATGGCAGCGTTGAAAGGACCGTCGAAATCGCCGAGGCAGGACCAGAAGCGGGTTCCCAGCCAGGCCGATTACGAGGCGCTGTCGCAATTTCGCTATCTGATCCGCCGGTTTCTGGAGTTCAGCCAGGATGCCGCGAAGGCCGCGGGCCTGACGCCGCGGCAGCATCAGGCCTTGCTGGCGATCCGGGGCTATCCGGGCGGCGGGCCGGTTGCGGTCGGCGATCTGGCCGAACGGCTGCGGCTTCGTCACCACACCACGGTCGAACTGGTCGATCGGCTGTCCGAGGCCGGGCTGGTCGAGCGCGTGCTCGATCCCGCCGACCAGCGGCGGGTGCTGCTGAAATTAACCGGCCTTGCGGCCGATCATCTCGCCGAATTGTCAGCGGTCCATCTCGACGAGCTGTCGCGGATCGAGCCGCTCCTGAAGCAGGTGCTGTCGCGACGGTCGGAATGAATTCACGTCGCGCAAACTCTATCCACGTCATTGCGAGCGGAGCGAAGCAATCCATAGCTCAGCAGCACGAGAGATGGATTGCTTCGTCGCTATCGCTCCTCGCAATGACGGCGGTGAAAGCCTCTCAGCCGCGCGGGCCGGCTGCCTCTGCCTGATATCCCGAAGCCCGCGGCTTGCGCTCGGTGACGAGGGCAAGCAGCACGGTCAGCACCATGAACACCACGGAGGCGCCGAACACCCAGTGCGGCATGTGCTGGTCCATGATCCAGCCGAACAGCAGCGGGCTCACGATGCCGCCGAAGTTGAAGCCGGTGGAGACGATGCCGAAGGCGCGGCCGGCGGCGCCGGGCGGCGCTGCGTTGCGCACCATCATGTCGCGGGACGGCGCGATCACCCCGCCGAGGAATCCGGCAAGCCCCATCGCCAGCGTGAGCGCCACCGGCGGCAGGTCGAGCAGCGCAATCAGCAGCACGAGGGCGGCATTGACCGCGAAGCAGGCCGCGGCGAGCTGGCTGTGGCGATGGGTCCAGTCGGCGAGGTAGCCGCCGGCGAGCACGCCGGCCGCGCTGGCGCCGAGGAACGCGGTCAGCGCGATATTGGCCGTCGAGAACGACGCGCCGTAACCGCCCATCAATGCGACCACGCCGAAATTGTTGATGCCGGAGGTCGACAGGCTGAGCAGCGTGAAGAAGGCCGTCAGCACCATCAGCGCCGGCGTGATCACGCTCGCCTTCGGCGCGGCGTCGTCCTTTGCCTTGTTCTTGTTGGCGCCGGCATCGGGAATGCCGAGCACGATCAGGAACAGCGCCACCAGCGGACCGACCGCGCCGGCGACGATCAGCGCGCCGAGGCCGCCGATCGAGGCCACGAGTGCCGCCATGATCGCGGGCGCCACCGCGCCGCCGAGGAAGCCGGCAAAGGTGTGGATCGAAAAGGCGCGGCCCATCCGCGCCTCGTCCATATGGGCCGAGAGGATCGCGTAGTCGGCCGGATGATAGACGCTGTTGGCGAGGCCAAGCAGCACCGCGCAGACTATCAGCGACGTATAGCTGAGATGCAGGCCGAGCCCGATCAGTGCGCAGCCGCCGACGGTCAGTCCAATCAAGAGGATCTTGCGCGCGCCGATGTGGTCGGCGAGGTAACCGATCGGCGCCTGGGTCAGCCCGGAAACCACCGCGAACACCGTCAGCGCCAGGCCGAGCTCGACGTAGCCGACGCCGAGCTGCTGCTTCAGGAACGGGAACAACATCGGCAGCACGAAGATATGGAAATGGCTGACCCAATGGGCGACCGAAATCCCCGTCAGCGTGCGCAGCGCACTGTCGGCTTTCGCTTGCTGCGGTGCGGCCAGAACGTCGACCATGTGCCTGAAAACCCTAATTCCGGAAAGCCCGCCGAAAATAGAGATCGGCCGCTAATTGTCCATGAACGCGGGCGCATGGCTGCCCCCGGCGCGGGCGTGCCGGATCGACACATGCGGCATTAAATGCGGCGACAAAGCACGGCGGCACGGCGATGATCGGCCATGATCGACGCCAAAAAGCAGCTCCGCGTGCTGGTGTCGGAGGGCTCCAGCACCTCCGGCCGCGAGGCGATCACGATCCTCGGCCTGGCCGGCCATCACGTCGAGGTTTGCGACCCCTCGCGCTGGTGCCTGGCGCGCTACTCCCGCTTTGTCCGCAAATACCACCATTGTCCGCCGCTGCGGTCGGATCCGGTCGGCTTCCTGCGCTTCGTCGAGCGCCTGTTGGCCTCGCGGCATTTCGATGTGCTGCTGCCGACCCATGAACAGGGATTTTTGTTCGCACGCGCCGCGGCAGGGCTGGCATCACGTACCGGCCTCGCGCTGCCGGATTTCGCCAGCTATCGCGCCGTGCACAGCAAGGCCGGCTTCAGCCGCCTGCTCGACCGGCTCGGGCTGCCGCAGCCGCCGACCCGGATCGTGAATTCGGCCGAGGAGCTGCGCGAGGCGGTGCGGTTTCCATCCGTTGTCAAGACGTCGGTCGGTACCGCCAGCCGCGGCGTCTGGTTCGTGCGCGACGCTGGTGATCTCAATCGCGCGCTCTACGACCTCGAGTCCTCAGGCGATTTTGGCGGTGAGGTGCTGGCGCAGGATCTGGTCACCGGCACGGTCGAGAAGGCGCAGTCGGTGTTCTGCCACGGCACGCTTGTCGGCTTCCATGCCTACCGCCAGATTGCGGCCGGTGTCGGCGGCGGCGAGGCGATCAAGGAGAGCGTGAGCCGGCCGGCGATCCGCGCCGGCCTCGAGACCATCGGCGCGCATCTTGGTTGGCACGGTGCGCTCTCGGTCGACGTCATCATGCCGCTCGACAGCGCGACGCCGCTGTTGATCGACTGTAACCCGCGGCTGGTCGAGCCGATGAACGCCTTTCAGTCGGGCGTCGATCTGGTCGATCTGCTGCTGCGCGTCTCGCGCGGCGAGACGCCGGCGCCGCTGGCCGAGGGCCGTCTCGGGGTGCGGACGCATCTGGCGATGCAGGCGCTGCTCGGCAGCGCATCGCGCGATGGCACGCGGCGTGACCTGATCCGGGAATGCGGCCGCATCGCCGCGGGCGAAGGGCACTATCGGGGAAGCAGCGAAGAGCTGACGCCGGTGCGGCTCGACTGGCTCAGTGCCGTGCCGCTGGCGATGACCACGGCGTTGCTGCTGGCATCACCGCAGATCGCCGCATCGCTGGCGCGCGGCGGCTTTGGCGCGCACCTGCTCGATCGCGGCAGTATCAAGGCGATCGAAAACGGCGATTTCCGCTAGGATCCTTCAGTGCGAATTCACTGCACGATCTTGTCTGCGCGCTTCAAGAGCTCCGGTGGAATCTCGACGCCCACGGCACGGGCCGCCTGGAGATTGAATATCAGCTCTCGCTTGGTGACGACGCCGACCGGCAGGTCGCCGGGCTTCGCGCCCTTGAAAATCTTGTCGGCGAATGTCGCAAACTCGCGCCATGTATCGGCGACGTTGGCGCCATAGGTAATCACCCCGCCCGCGTCCGCCTGGCCGCCGGGAAACATTACCGGCAAGCGGTTCTTCATGGCCAGTTCACCGACCCGCTTTCGATTGCTCCAGGGCACCGGCACTTCCAGGACCAGCAGCGCCTCCGCGCGTTCCTTTGCCATCCCGGCAATCGCGGCCTCCAGATCGTCCGCACCCTTGACCTTCACGATTTGCGACTCCAGCCCCAGGGCCTTGGCTGCGGCCTCGTTGGCACGGTCAATCGGGGCGAGCCCGCGTTCATCCGCGCCGGGGATCGTTTGATCACTGAGAATCGCAACGCGCGTGATCCCGGGGAATGCCTCCTTCAGAAGCTTGAACTGGTCGCTGGCCTGCTGCGGATCCAGGTTGGTGAGGCCCGTGACATTGCCTCCCGGTTTTTCCATCGAGGCGACAAGCTTCAACGCGACCGGATCAGTCACGATCGCGAAGATCACCGGGATCGTCGACGTGGCCTTCTGCGACGCCACCGACGCCGGGCCGCCGAGTGCGAGGATGACATCCACATTCGCGCCGACCAGTTCCGAGGCGAGACCGGGAAGGCGCTCGAGCTTCGACTCGGCAAATCGCGGCTCGATGACGATGTCGCGTCCTTCGAGATAGCCGCGCTCGGCGAAGTCGCTCAGAAGGTTTTTCTTGATGGAATCGAACAGCGGCGACGGGCTGCCGTTGACGAGGATTCCTACTTTCCTGGGGGCCTGTTGCGCATTGGACGGTTCGCACATCGACGCGATGATGCAGAAGACCGTGAGCACCGCCTTCGCAAATCTCATGGCACCGCCCCCCAAAGCAAGGATCCAGCGTCCATGCCGAGCCTAGCACGGCAACCAATCCGGAAGGGGGGCAGCCCATGACCCCGCTGCGACCTATTGTCTGCTTGGCGACGACGAGCCGGGCTGGGTAGCTCGCAAGCTGCGAGCCCGCGGCGCGCTACTGCGCGACCGTGCGCGTATCAGGGAGATCGGGGACGAAGCCTTTGACTAGCTCCATCCGCGTCGTCCCGGGCAAGCGCAGCGCGACCCGGGACCCATAACCATCGCTGGCGATTGTTGCGTATCGCTGGGGCCGCAGCCTATTTCAACAACCCAATCCGGTGGCAATGGGTCCCGGCCTTTGCCGGGACGACGTGAGGATGGATATCGCATAGCCTCACAACGGCTCGTCATCATTGCCGTAGCGGTCGAGCTTCGGCGTGGCGATGTCGCCATCCTCATAATACTCGTCTTCCTGCAACGCTGCGGGTGGCGGAGGCTTCTTAGACTTGTCGTCGGTCTTGTCTTTGGTCTTGGCGCCGCCCTTGGTCTGCTTCCCGGCCTTGGCCATGCGTTTCCCCTGCGCGGGTCAAATCAGCTGCCGGAACTCTACCCCAGTTTCGGTGCGTTTGTAATATTCGGAGACGGTGCGGCGGGTCACACCCGCCCCACCGGATCATGCTCTAGAACGTCGCGCCGGCCTTTACCATGTAGGTGCGGCCGGGCAGCGGATAGGCCGAGAAGCGGCCTTCGGTGAACGTGCTCGCGATGGCGTAGTCGTAATAGAGCGCGTTGAACAGGTTGTTCACGCTCAGCGACCAGAAGAAGCGGTCAACTTGCCCGCTCAGCTTGATATCGGCGGTGGCGTTGCCGGGAATCCGGCTCTGGGTGTTGGCCTGGTCGTTGTCCATGATGCGCGAACTCCAGGCCCGCACCGTGGCGTCGAACACCAGATAGTTCTGCCAGATATTCCAGGTGACGCCGAGATTGCCGGTGTAGCGCGACACCAGCGGCACGTCGTTGCCGGCCCAGATGCCTTCGCGGAACACCGCACGGGTGATCGCCATGCCGCCGCGCAGGGTGACGCTGTCGCTGACCTTGAGCGAGGCACTGGTCTCCGAGCCATAGCGGCGGGTGGGGTCGAGGTTGGTGTTGAAGAACAGCACCGGGTTGAAATGGATCTCGTTCTCGAGATCCATCAGATAGACGCTGGTCTGGACCTGGAAGCGGTTGGTCCTGACGCGAAAGCCGCCCTCGAACATCCTGCGAGGTCTGGGTCTTGAGCTGGAAGGTCTGCGGGATCGGGGCGAAGGTCAGCGGGTCGAATGACGGACCCGACGCGACGCGTTCGTCGACATCGGGCGTGCGGAATGCGCGTGCCGCGCGGCCGAACACCGAGAAAGTGTCGGTCAGGCGATGCTCGATGCCGACATGCAGCGCGTATTGCGTCTCGTTGCTGTCGAGCGGTGCCGCCTGGGTGTCGAATGCGAATGGCGCATTCGGGTCGTAGCGATCGCGCGCCGAGATGCTGGTGTTCTGCACGCGCGCGCCGTAGGCGAAGTCGGTCGTCGGCAACAGGCCCAGCGTATGTTGCCAATAGCCGGCCACGGACTGCTGCTCGATATTGTAGATATGGAACGGGTCGACGCCCTGATAGGCGCCGCGCGCCTCGCGGAAGGTCGAATCGTAATAGTCGATGCCGGTCAGGATTGTCGACGGCATGCCCAGCATCACGTTCTTGACGCTGAGCCGCGGCGTGAGCGACCAGGTCTGCAGCGCGGCGTCATTGTAGGTCGAGGCGAAGCTGATGGTCGGCACCGTGCCGAAGAAGCCGCTTTGCGTCTCGCGCTGCCGCCAGCCACCGTCGACGATGAGGTCGACGCCGTTCATCAGCGTCCTGGTGAAGCCGGCGGTGACGCTGGCGGTCTGCTGGTTGGCATAGTCGAAAGGCGTCGCGGCGCCGCGGCGGTCGGTGAGCAACTCGTTGACACCGATCGACGGATCGATCAGCCGTCCGCCGGGCAGGCCGAGCTTTTGGTCGCTGCCCGTGACGGTCAGGAAGGCGGTGAGATCCAGCGTGGTGTAGTTGATGTTGCCGACGGCGTTGCGCTGGTCGAGCGCATTGTTGACGCGGTAGCCGTCGGACTTGATGCCGTTGCCGTAGAACGAGGTGGACCACGGTCCGGAATTGAGCGCCGCGGACACCGCGGCCATGCGGGTGTTGAACGAGCCAAATCCGGCCTCGGCGCGCATCGCTGTCGGCGGGCAGCCGACGCCGGTCTTGGTGATGATGTTGACGACGCCGCCCACCGCGTTGTCGCCGTAGAGCACTGCGCCGCTGTTGCCGCGCGTGATCTCGATGCGCTCGATCGAATCGAGCGGAATCGTGGTGAGGTCGAAGCCGGCCTTGTCGACGTCGTTGAGGCGGCGGCCGTTGAGCAGGAAAAGGGTATTGTCGGTCGCGAATGCGCCGAAGCCGCGCAGGTCGACCGACGTCTTGGCGCCGTTCGGTCCGCCATAGGGCGTTTGCAGTTGCACGCCCGGCACCTGCGCGAGGATCTCGGGCAACGACTGCACCGGCGAATGCGCGATGTCGTCGGCGGTGATCACGGCCGAGGAGGAGCCGACAATGCCGGCGAGCTGGCGGCCGCCGGTGCCGCCCGTTCCGGTGGCCACGCCGGTCCCTGTCGTGCCCGATCCGGCTCCGCTGCCTGTATTGTTGCCTTGCGAGGTGCCCGGCGCCGGGCGTCGCGGCGCCGGCGCTTCGTCAGCGGCCGGCCTGGCGCGCGTGACGTTCTGGTCGCCCGGCTTGGTGACTTCGATCGCCGGCAGCTGATCGGGAGCGGGTGCCTGCTGCGCCCGCGCTGCGGAGACAAGGAATGCCGGCGCGAGCATCGTCGCCGGCGCGATCATCGTCGACGCGAGCAGAAGCGCGCGGCGCCGCCGATGGAAAGGGAAGGAGAACATAAGCAAGGCCTCGGCAACGTCAGTGGCACGTCACCGCGAACCAGTCTCACCATCGTGCTCACGGCATCAGGTGAAGCTCATGCCTGTACTCCCCGACCGGCAGCATCGCGTGTGACCACGGCTGACGGCAGGTCTCCTGGCTCGCGGGTCGTTACCCTTCGTCGCCTTCCCAGGACCGAGATTCCCAGTGGCCTGTGACGAAGGATTCACCGCATACAGTTGCGGGGGCAGCCGCGGCGTTGGGGAAGTTTCCCCGTACCGCATTCCCTTTTCATCTCATGAAAGAACCGTCATGTTCATCTAGGGTTCGGCCGGGTAGCAAAGTCAATCCGGCGGAAGTCGGGCAATGGCCGTGCGGCCACGGTTTTTGTCGAGTGTCGCTTGTCTGCCACGACGATCGCTGTAAGAGCATGGATCCGATGAGCGTGCAGGATTTTGCCTTGGCGGCCGAGGTCGCGGCGCGGCGCCGGTGGGGCGCCACCGCGGCGCTGCTCGCGCTCGTGGTCCTGCTGTGCGTGCTCTCGCTCGGCGTCGGGCCGGTGCGGCTGTCGCCGCTCGCGGTGATCGAGGCGCTGTTCGGCGGCGGCAGCGATGTGGCGCAGGTGATCGTGCGCGAGATCCGCCTGCCGCGCACCATCCTGGCATTTGCGATCGGCGGCATTCTCGGGCTGTCCGGTGCGGCGCTGCAAGGGCTGCTGCGCAATCCGCTGGCCTCGCCGTCGCTGTTCGGCGCGCCGCAATCGGCCGCGTTCGGCGCGGTGCTGGTGATCGCGCTGGGCCTCGCCGATGTGCGCTCCTACACGCTGCCGGTGGTCGCGATCATCGCCGCCTTCGGCTCGGTGTTCGCGCTGCTTGCGATCGCCGGCCGCAATGCCGGGCTGTTGATCCTGATCCTCGCCGGGCTCGCGATCTCGAGCTTTGCGGGGGCGGCAACCGCGCTGGTGATGAATCTCTCGAGCAATCCGTTCGTGGTGCTGGAGATCGCGTTCTGGCTGCTCGGCTCGTTGGAGGACCGCAGCTTCCAGCACGTGGCGCTGGCGCTCCCCTTCATCATCGCAGGCGCCGCCATCCTGCTCAGCCAGGCGAGCGCCTTCCGCGCGCTGACACTCGGCGAGGAGGCGGCGCAGAGCCTTGGCGTCGACGTCGGGCGGTTGCGGCTTTTCGTGATCACGGGCGTGGCGCTCGGCGTAGGCGGCGCGGTCGCGGTCACCGGCACGATCGGTTTCATCGGCCTCGTTGCGCCGCATCTGATGCGTCCCGTGATCGGTCACGATCCGGCGCGGCTCTTGGTGCCGAGTGCCCTCACCGGCTCGGCGCTGCTGCTCGCCGCCGACATCGCGGTGCGCATCATTCCTTCAACCTCGGACATCAAGGTCGGCGTGCTGACCTCGATCATCGGCGTGCCGTTCTTTCTCTATCTGATCATGCGCGAGCGCCGCGCGCTCGGCGGAGGCGTGGCATGACGCTGCTCTCCGCCGTCGCTCTCAATGCCTCGCTCGGCAGCCGCAAGGTGCTGCACGATGTCTCGCTGTCGCTGCCGTCGGGCCATCTGGTCGCGCTGGTCGGGCCGAACGGCGCCGGCAAGACCACACTGCTGCGCGCGCTGGCCGGGCTGATTCCGTCGGGCGGCGAGATCCGGATCGGCGGCGATGTGCTGGCGTCGCTGCCGCTGCGCGAGCGCGCGAAACGATTCGCCTATCTGCCGCAGGGGCACATGGTGCACTGGCCGCTGCCGGCACGCGATATCGTCGCGCTCGGCCGCTATCCGCACGGCGCGACCGATCCGGCGCGGATGTCGCAGACGGATATGGAGGCGGTGCTGCGCGCGATGCAGGCGGTCGACGTCACTGAATTCAGCGATCGCCGCGTCACCGAACTCTCCGGCGGCGAGCGCAGCCGCGTCGCGCTGGCCCGGGTGCTCGCGGTGGAGGCGCCGGTGATTCTCGCCGACGAGCCGACCGCCTCGCTCGATCCACGCCACCAGATCGACGTGATGCAGAAGCTGCGCAACGTCGCCGATGCCGGTGTGCTGGTGATCGTGGTGACGCATGACCTGGGACTCGCCGCGCGCTTCGCCGATCATGTTCTGGTGCTGTCGGAGGGACGGCTGGCCGCGCAGGGCGCGCCTGCTGAAGCGTTGTCGGAAGCGGTCCTCGCCAGCGTGTTCCGGGTCAGCGCCTATCGTGCCGAATTTCAGCGCGAGGCCGTCATCGTGCCGTGGGCGGACGTCTGATGTGGCCACGTCCTCACCACGAGCTCAGTTCACCTCTCCCGCTTGCGGGGGAGGTCGCTGCGCTCGAAGAGCGCAGCGGGTGGGGGCTCTCTCCACGATATGAACTCGCTGCGAAACCCCCACCCCAACCCTCCCCCGCAAGCGGGAGAGGGGGCGCACTTTCAGTGTGGCCGCCATCTCGCTTCGCTTCATCTTGGAGCGGTGGTCGCGATACTGCTGTGGCTTATCTCTGCCGGTGCCGCGTCCGCCGCCGGACCGCGCATCGTCTCGATGAATGTCTGCAGCGACCAGCTCGTGCTGTCGCTGGCCGATCCGGACCAGATTATCGGCCTCAGCCGCTTCTCGCGTGATGCCTGGCAATCCTGGGCCGCGGAGAAGGCGCGAAACTTTCCGCGCCTGTCCGGCGAGGCCGAGGACGTGCTGCTGCTGAGGCCCGACCTCGTCGTGGTCAGCCTGTTCGACAAGCGCGCGACCCGCGATCTGTTGAAGGCCCACGGGCTGCACCTCGTCGAATTCACGGTGCCGCGCACGCTGGACGAGGTGAAGGACCAGATCCGCGCGATGGGCGATGTGGTGCAGCATCCCGATCGCGCAGAAGCCGAGATCGCGCGCCTCGATGCGGCGATCGCGCATGCGCGGGCGGCGGCAGGCGCGCATCATTACCGCGTGTTGCCGCTGGAGCGGCGTGGCTTTGTGCCCGGCGACGGCAGCCTGGTCAGCTCGCTGCTGGCGGCAACCGGCCTGTCCAACGCCGCCGGCGAACTTGGCGTCGGAGCAGGCGGGTTTGCTTCGCTGGAGGCGATCGTAAAGCTACGGCCGGATTTCATCCTGGTGTCGGAAGCCGGCGACCGCGCCGAGGATGACGGTCGCGCCTTCCTGCTGCATCCGGCGCTGGAGCGCTTCTATCCGCAAAGCAAGCGCATCGTGCTGCCGGAGCGGCTCACCGTGTGCGGCGGCGTGATGCTGGCGGATGCGCTGGATCGGCTGACGGAAGAGCTGAAGCGGGTGACGCGGTAGGTACACCGTCATTGCGAGGAGCGACAGCGACGAAGCAATCCATGCCGCAGCAAGCGGAGAGATGGATTGCTTCGCTTCGCTCGCAATGACGGGGAGACCTAACCCATCACCACGGGACCGCCGGCCTTCTTCCACGCATCGATGCCGCCATCGATATGCGCGGTGTTAACCAGTCCCGCCTTCTTCGCGGCGGCCACCGCCATCGCCGAGCGCTCGCCGAAGGCGCAGAAGAACACGACGCGGCGGCCGGTTGCGGCGGCGACCTCGCGCAGCATGCCGCCGGGCTGCAGGGTGGCGCAAATCCCCGGATAGGGCGCGTGCAGCGCGCCCGCGAGCGTGCCGTGCTTGGCCCGCTCGCCGCTCTCGCGCAAATCGACCAGAAGGATATCGGGGCGGCCGAGACTCGCGATGGCGTCGCGCGCGCTGAGGGAGAGGCCTTCCTTGGCGAGTTCGTCCTGGTGCAGGCCGACATGCATGTTGGCGGGCACCACGACGTCCATCAGCTTCGGGTTCGGCAAATTGAGGTTGTTCATCAGCTCGACATAGTCGTCGATCGATTTGACCTGCAGCCGCGGATTGTAGCGCTTCTCCTCGCCGATGGTGGAGACGGTGTCGCCCTTGTAGTCATGCGCGGGGAACACCATGGTCTCCTCCGGCAGCTTCAGCAGGCGGTTGAAGATCGAATCGTACTGCGCCCGCGCGCTGCCGTTCTGGAAGTCGGTGCGGCCGGTGCCGCGGATCAGCAGCGTGTTGCCGGTGAAGACGCGGTCGCCCATCAGGTAGCTGTAGGAATTGTCGGTGTGGCCGGGCGTGTACAGCGCCTCGAGGCAAAGGCCCTCGATCGTCACCTTGTCGCCGTCGGAGACGCGCATCGACACCACGTCGGCCTTGCTCTGCTCGCCCATGATGGTGATGCACTGGGTGCGGTCGCGCAGCTCGCCGAGGCCGGTGACGTGATCGGCGTGCAGGTGCGTATCGACGGCCTTGACCAGCCTGAGGTCGAGTTCCTGCAGCAGCTTGCAGTAGCGATCGGCCTTCTCCAGCACCGGATCGAGGATCAGTGCCTCGCCGCCGGCGCGGCTCGCGAGCAGATAGCTGTAGGTTCCGGATACGCTGTCGAAGAGTTGGCGAAAGATCATGACGGCTTACCTATTCTCCGGGCCGAGTCACATGGAGGATATTATTCCATAGATAGGGTCCGTTCAAAGCAAATCCATCCCCACCCCAGCCGGATCCCGTCACCCTGAGGAGCGCGCTCTTGCGCGCGTCTCGAAAGGGTGGACGGCCCGGGTCTTTCCGCGAATGGGACAAGGCATCTGGGCCGTGCATCCTTCGAGGCTCGCTCCGCTCGCGCCTCAGGATGACGGGATATGCATCGAGGTCGTGGAAGAGACGAAGTTACGGCCGCACGTAACTCCAGCCCTGCTCCCGCGGGCGCGCGTTCGCGCGACCCGTTGGCTCGCAATGACGACGGGGCCGTTACGGCCGGACCAGCGTGTATCCATTCTCGGTGAGCAGCAAGATCTGCGCGACGCCGACCTGCACGGGGGTGGCGGCGGCGATGTAGTCCGGCCGCTTGCCGCTGTCGCGCTCGATCGTGTCGACGGTGTTGAGGCAGATGTCGACCCGCGCGCCCTGCGCGATCAGGCTCTCGACCAGCTTGCGGTTCGGGTTGTCGGGCTTGAGCAGGTCGATGCCCGGGCCGAAGGCGACGATCTCGACCGCGACCTTGTCGGGGTCGTAATGCTTCATCAGATTGTTGGCGACGCTGATGACGAGGCCTTGCTTCCTCGGATCGTTGTCGGAGAGCTGCAGCACGACCTTGTGCTCGGCGAACGGCTTGTCCTGCAACGGCGCCTGCTGGGCACGCGCGAGCGGCGTCGCCAGCGCGAGCGCAGCAAGGCCGAATGCCGCGATCAGCGCGCGGCGCGTCATCCGTGCCTCGCGATGCCCGGGTTGTCCTCGACGCCTTTCAGCGTCACGCCGGGTTCGTCGCGGTTCGGCGGCCGGCCGGAGCGCAGATGCCTGGCGACGACATCCCAGATCGGCGCGCCGCTCTGCTGGTTGACCGAGGCCCAGCCTGCGACCTTGTAGTGCTTGCCGGCTTCGAGATGCTTGCCGTTGCCCAACTTCAGCTCGGAAATGCGCTTGCCGACAGTCTCGGCCGGCGTGCAGGTGTAGGCGAGGCCGCCGACGCGAACCATGTCGCCGCCCTGCTGATAATAGGGATCGACGTTGAACAGATTGTCGCAGACGTCTTCCAGCACATCCTTGATCTGGCTGCCCGTCATCTTGGCGACGTAGGTCTCCGGATAGGTGATCGCGGTTTCCGACAGCACGTCTTCCATGGTCAGCGGCTGGCCGGCGAGCGTGGTGATGCCCCAGCGGAAGCCCGGCGACAGCGCGATCTCGGCGTCGAGCTCGTTCAGCAGCGCATCGCAGATCAACTGGTCGACGGTGCCGGAGAAATTGCCGCGGCGGTAGAGCAGCCGGTCGGCCGAGGCCAGCTTGGTGTTCCATTCGTCGACATGCGGATCGCGCATCTTGTCGATCAGCGTCTGCATCGCAGGATCGGGCTTCAGCAATTCGGCGAACACCGGCAGCAGCCGGTAGCGGACGTTGGCGACCTTGCCCTTGGCAAGATCGAGATCGAGCACGCCGATGAACTTGCCGTTGGAGCCGGCATTGGTCACCAGCGTGACGCCGCCGGCATTGGTTACCGTGATCGGGATCGGGATCGCGTCATGGGTGTGGCCGCCGAGAATGACGTCGATGCCGGTGACGCGGCTGGCGAGCTTGAGGTCGACGTCCATGCCGTTATGCGACAGCAGGATCACCGCCTCGACCTTGTCGTTGTTGCGATGGCCATCGACGAGCTTCTGCAGCTCCTCGTCGCGGATGCCGAACTTCCAGTCCGGCGTGAAGCGCTTCGGATGGGCGATCGGCACGTAGGGGAAGGCCTGGCCGATGATAGCGACGCGATGGCCGCCGATCTCCTTGATGAAGGACGGCTTGAACACCCGCCCCGAAGCCGGATCGAACGCCTTGGCGTCGTTGAACGCGGCTTCCTCGGTCAGGAACACGTTCTGCGCCAGGAACTCGCCCTTGAAGCGCGAGAGGTTGTCGCGCAGCACCTGCTCGCCATAGGTGAATTCCCAGTGCCCGGTCATCGCCTCGATGCCGAGCAGATTGGCGGCCTCCACCATGTCGGCGCCGTTCATGGCGTTGGCGAGCGCCGAGCCCTGCCAGAGGTCGCCGCCGTCGAGCAGGATCGAACGCTTTTCGCCGACATCGGCGCGCAGCTTGTTCGACCAGCGTCTTCAGGTGGGCGAAGCCGCCGAGCCGGCCGAAGCGGCCGGCGGCCTTCTCGAATTCGACGCAGGTGAAGGCATAGGCGTCGGCGCTGTCGGGCCGGATGCCGAAGCGGTCGAGGAACGCCTTGCCGACGAGGTGCGGCGGTTGGCCGGCCATCGCTCCGACGCCGAGATTGACGCCGGGCTCGCGGAAAAACACCGGCTTCAGCTGCGCATGCGTGTCGGTCATGTGCAGGATGCGGGCGTTGCCGAACCGCTCGAGGTCGTAGACGCTGGCGGTATCGGCGCTGCGCGCAAGGCGGGGCAGGCCGGCCGTCAGCGTTGCGGCGGCCGCAGCTTTCAGGAATTCCCGGCGGCGGATGATCATCATTCTCTCCGCGCGGCCCCTGGCCTGCGCGCTCTTAACGAACTTCCATGTCCTTCCAGCGTTCCTTTTCGCTGGTGGCCTGGAAGATCGAGGCCTTTGCCAGTGCCTCGGCCTCCGTGGCCATGGCGACTGCGGTGTCGAAATCACCAGCCTCACCGGCCTTTTTTGCGGCAGATAGTGTCGAGGCGGTGGTGGTCCACTGGTTGCGCAGGTTGCCTGCTTCCTTGTTGGCGGCTTCGGCGGCGGCGTAGGCGGCCTTGTAGTCGTCTTCGGAGGCGGCGAGGGCGCCGGTCGCCGCTGCGATCAGCAGGGCTGATGCTGCGAGGACAGTTTTGATGGCCGCGCTCATGGCCGTGCTCCCGGACCCGAAATCGGCAGCCCGTTGCTGACATAGGACAGATAGTATTCGAGGTTGCGGTACTCGTCGTCCTGCGGATTGAGCGGCACGCCGCGGATCTGGCTGTTGCAGGTGGTGAAGCGGCGGCTGGTCGTGCCCATGCCGCTCCATTCCGAGCGGTAGATCGGCATCGCGTTCAGGATGCCGAGCGCCGGCGCCAGCACCTCGGCGCGGATCCGCTCGCCCGGGCTCTGGATGTGGCAGGTTGCGCAGGAGAAATTGAGCTGGCCGCGGCGGGTGTAGAAATATTCCTTGCCCTTCTGATAGGCCTCCAGCGCGCGCGGATCGTTCGGGATCTTGATGTCCATCGGCTTGCCGCGCGAGGTGAAGGCCATGTAGGCGGTGAGCGCCGCCATGTCGTCCTTCACATAGGAGAACGGCGCCTCGCCATTAGCTTCGCGGCAGCGGTTGAGCGCGAGCTCGAGCGTGACGACCTTGCCTTCCTTCTCGTCGAAATAGGGATAGTTCTGGCGGATACCGATGCCCTTGTTCGGGAAGCAGTCGGCGTAGGTCTTGCCGTTCTTGAACGGCGTCGCGAACATCTCCTTGCCGGCTTCGAGCGAGAACTCGTAGGGCGGAAACTGCTCCTTCTCCTCCCACTGCCTGTGCAGGTCCTCATTCATCGAATAGGGACCGTTGACGAAATCCTCGAGCTTCAGCTTGGGGAATTTGCTGGTGAAAAATTTCTGGAACGCGGCCTTGTCGGCGGCGGGATCGACGATGTCGGCCGCGCGCGCGGCCGGCGCGAGCGTCAGCACGCCGAGCGCGAACGTTGCGAGTGCTGCGCGGAATGCGAGGCGCCGCGTCATTGAATCTTCGCCGTGGCGGTGTCGGTCGCGCCCTTGTTGTCGACCCAGCTGACCTTCAGATCGTCGCCCTTCTTGCCGCCCTTGAAGGCGAACTTGACATAGGGGTCCTTGGAGACGCCGCCGCCCCAGTCGGCGACGAACACCGGCTTGCCGTCATATTCGAAGGTGAGCTGCTGGATGAAATGCGGCGGAATGATCTCGCCCTTGGCGTCCTTGACGAAGCCGGAATCCATCGGATGCTGGATCAGCGCCTGCACCTCGGTGGTGTCGCCGTTTGACGTGGCGCGCACGCGAATGCTCGATGCCATCTGATTATCCCTTGATTGAACTCAGCCGCCGCAGCCGCCGACGGTGACCTTGATTTCCTTTTTGGCGCTGTAGAGCTTGCCGCCGGCCTCGACGATCGCGGTGACGTTGCTGGTCTTCGCCATCTTGATGCGGTTGGAGACGGTCGGCAGCGTGCCGGCCGGAATCCTGTATGAGGCGACCAGCGAGATCGGATTCTCGCTCACCAGAAACGAGATCGAGGTGACGTCGGCCAGCGTCGTGGTGGCGGAGATCGGCACCACCGCGCCGTTCTCGGCAATCTCCGGCGCATCCATCTTGATCTTGTCCGACGGCTCGGCGGTCTTGCCATAGAGCGCCTTGATCGCGTCGGCCTCGTTCTTCTGCTTGAATGCGTCTTCGGGATATTTGTCGTTGGCGGCGGCGAGCGCCTGCGGCACGTCGAACGGAATGCCCCCGAGGCCGATCAGCGCGGCGACGCCGGCGCCCTTCAGCACCATGCGGCGCGCTTTGAAAAATTCGCTGGTCGTGATGTTCATCGAAAAAAAATCTCCTCAAGCGACGGTCACGGCGTCACAACGTCTGCAGGAAGTCCACCACCGCGTCGATTTCCTTCTCGCTCAAAATCCGGTTTCGGCCGAACGGCGGCATCACCGTCTGCGGATTGCGCTTGGTTTCGTCGGTCACGATCGCGATCAGCTCGTCACGGCTGTATTTGGCCTTCAGGCCGCTCAGCTCGGGGCCGATCGTGCCGGGCAGGTCGCCGCCCTTGATGACGTGGCAGGTCAGGCAATTGCCCTTGCCGCGGTCGAAGGCGAGCTTCTGTCCCTCGGCGGCGGACTGGGCCTGCGCGGGCGCGGCCATGGCGGTGCCTGCCAGCAGCGCCAGGACGAAGGCTGGCTTGGAGAAAGTGGCGATCAAGGACGTTTCCCGGGCTTCAATCTCGATGATCCCATCGCAATATAAAGAGTGGAAAGCACAAAGGCCATCGGCTGGCAACACGGAGAATAGGCGCTTTGCGACGGGGTTAATGTCAGGGCAGTCCGGCACTGGAGCGCATGTCCTGCGCCTTCCGCCTGTCATGTTTGTGCGGTTGAGATGTGGCTGAGGCGTAGGGAGAAGCGCGGTGGCGGAATTCGTGGCGGAGTTTGGTAAGGACGGCCGGCCGGTCGAGGCGGACGGGCGGCTCGATGCGCCGGCGTTCCATCGCAACCATCAGCCGATCTGGACCGTCCTGAAGGACTACCTCGCCGGCCAATCCGGCGACGTGCTGGAAGCCGGCAGCGGCACCGGCCAGCACGTCGTCTATTTCGCCGGTCAGACGCCCGACATCACCTGGTGGCCGAGCGACCTCCACGCGGCGCACCTGCGCAGCATCGAGGCCTGGCGCGCGCATGCCGGCCTTGCCAACATCCGGCCGCCGCAGCCGATCGATCTGTCCGACCCGGCCTGGACGCCGGCGCCGTCGGAGGGCAAAGGTCCGGACGAACTGCTCGCGATCTTCTGCGCCAATGTGATCCACATCGCGCCGTGGCGCGTCGCCGAGGGCTTGTTCGCTGGCGCCGCGCGGCACCTGCGCGCCGACGGCCGGCTGTTGCTCTACGGCCCGTTCAAGCGCGGCGGCAAGCATACCGCGCTCAGCAATGCCGTGTTCGACACGTCGCTGCGCGAGCGCGACGCCGAGTGGGGGGTGCGCGATATCGCCGATCTCGAGACGCTTGCGGAGCGCGTCGGGCTCAAGCTCGTCGGCAGCTTCGAGATGCCGGCCAACAACATGATTTTGGTCTTTGCCCGCAAGTAGCCGCGCTCAATCGTAAGCCAGGCACCAACCCGGCCCGCGCAGCCAGCAGCGTTCGGCGGGAATCTCGGCATCTCGGTATAGCCGCGTCACCTTCTGCCAGCCGCCGCGGGCGAAGGCTTCGGCGAGCGTTTTTTCGGACGTCTCGTCCCGGCCGCCGTCGCAGGGAATGATCGCGACCGGTGATATCCAGTCCGCCCGGTACGCTGCCTCCTCGCGCCGGATCCGGAACACGGCGCCGGATCGCGCAACCTGCTCCGGCGCGCCGCCCTTGAATCCCTCATCCGAAGTCAGCGGCAGGATCAGACGGCCGCCGGCGGCGAGCCCGTCGAGCCATCGCGCGACAGGCCGGGTGCAGCCGGCGTTGACATAGATCACGTCGGCGGACTCGAACGCGACCTGTGTGCCGTCGCCCTGGATGATCTCGACATTTGCGCAAGCGGCGAGATTGGCGCGAGCGTCTGCCGCAAGGTCCGGATCGTATTCGATGCCGGTCACGCGGCCGGACGGTCCGACCAGATGCGCGAGGATCGCGGTGTAGTACCCCGTGCCCGTACCGATATGCACCACGTGCTCGCCGGCGGTGGGTGCGGCCTGGTGCATGAGATAGGCATGCAGCGACGGCTGGCCGTTGTTGAGACGTCGCTCGGGTCGCAAGGCGACGAGATCGTTGGTGTAGAGATAGACCGGGTCGGCATCGGGCGTCGGCGCATAGTCGCGGCTCCACCAGCGCAGCATCATCCATGGTCCCGGGCCGACGAAGTCCTCGCGGCGAATGGCGGCGAAGGCCTCCGTCAGCCGCGGATTGATGGTGTTGGCGGCGGCCAGGATCTGCTTGGCATAGGCCGCGCGGACGATGCGGAGTTCGGCTTGCGGGTCCATTGCCGCGCGCTCCCACGATGTCGCGTGTTGTGTGATTTGACACACCGAGGTGTGTGAAATAGCATACTGCGGCGACGGAGGCCAGAATGAAGAGACGGCTTTATCCGGCCGTGCTGGAGCGCGGTCCGCGCGGCGCGTTCGGGGCGTGGTTTCCGGACTTTCCCGGCTGCGTCGCCGCGGGACGATCGCAGGAAGACGCGATCGAGCGCGCCGAGCAGACGCTGGCGCAGACCGTCGACGGCTGGGTCGAGCAGGGCAAGCCATTGCCGGAGCCGACCCCGATCGAGCGCATCGTGCCGCCGAAGGGCTCCGACGTCGCCGCCTTCTTCATGGTCGGCGTCGATCCGCCCGACCCGTCCGAGCGCGTCAACGTCTATTTGCCGAAGAGCCTGATCACACGGATCGACAAGCATGCCGCCGGACTCGGCATGAGCCGTTCGAGCTTTTTCGGTTTCGCCGCGACGCTTGCGTTTGAATGGCACGTTCACAAGCCGCACCTCGTCGGGCCGCGCTCCAAGGTGCACAAGACCGGCGCGCTGCGCGCCGAGAAGCGGATGGGCAAGAAGCCGGCGCGGTAGGCGATCGATCATCGAGCGACAGCTCTCTCACCGTCACCCTGAGGAGGCCGCAGAGCGGCCGTCTCGAAGGGTCGACGGTCCGGCTGTTGGCCGTGCATCCTTCGAGACGCGCTACGCGCTCCTCAGGATGACGGTACTGATAGAAGTGCCGGGCTGCTGTGACGTCACTCTGTGAGAGCAAGCGATCCCCTCGTGCGCCTCCTGCATGGCGTACGTCCGTTTGCGCCGGTTGATCGGCTTCGACCCGCTCTCCATAGTGCGCCCGATTGGGGGCTCCCGCCGGGGCTTCGAGGCGGGACCACCGATGATTGACGTGACAGCTGCGGATGAGGCGAGCGACGACGCGCGGGCGCGCAGCAATGTGTGGCGGCTTGCGGCGGCGCAGGCGCTGACCGGTGCCAATTCGGCCGTGATCTTCGCCACCGGCTCGATCGTCGGCGCGACGCTGGCACCCGACGTCTCGCTCGCGACGGTGCCGCTCTCGATGTATGTGCTCGGGCTTGCCGCCGGCACGCTGCCGACCGGCGCGATCTCGCGCGCCTACGGACGACGCGTCGCCTTCATCATCGGCACCTTCTGCGGCACGCTCACCGGTGCGCTCGGCGCCTGGGCGATCCTGCATTCATCGTTCTGGCTGTTCTGCGGCGCGACCTTCCTCGGCGGGCTCTACGGCGCCGTCGCGCAGTCCTACCGATTTGCTGCGGCCGATGGCGCCAGTGTCGCGTTCCGGCCCAAGGCGGTGTCCTGGGTGATGGCCGGCGGCGTGTTCGCCGGCGTGCTCGGGCCGCAGCTCGTGCAATGGACCATGGACATCTGGCCGCCCTATCTGTTCGCGTTCTCCTTCGTGATGCAGGCGCTGGTCGCGCTGGTGGCGATGGCGGTGCTCTCGGGCGTCGACGCGCCGAAGCCTGCGGCGGCGGACCTGCATGGCGGCCGCCCGCTGCTCGAGATCGCAAAGCAGCCGCGCTTCATCGCCGCGGCGCTGTGCGGCGTGATCGCCTATCCGATGATGAATCTGGTGATGACCTCGGCGCCGCTCGCCATGAAGATGTGCGGGCTGTCGGTCAGCGATTCCAATTTCGGCATCCAGTGGCACATCGTGGCGATGTACGGCCCGAGCTTCTTCACGGGCTCCTTGATCGCGCGGTTCGGCGCGCCCGTTATCGTCGCGCTCGGGCTGGCGCTCGAGGCGGTGGCCGCGATGATCGGACTGTCGGGCATATCAGCGCCGCACTTCTGGGCGACGCTGTTCGTGCTCGGGATCGGCTGGAATTTTGCGTTCGTTGGCGCTTCCGCGCTGGTGCTGGAAACGCACCGGCCGCAGGAGCGCAACAAGGTGCAGGCGTTCAACGATTTCCTCGTGTTCGGCATGATGGCGATCGGTTCGTTCTCGTCGGGCCAGCTGCTCGCGCATTACGGCTGGAATGCCGTCAACTGGGTGGTGTTCCCGCCTGTGCTGCTCGGCCTTGCCGTGCTCTCGTTCGCTTCATTCGCCAAGCGACGCGCGAAATTGCGCGCGGTGGAAGAAATCCAGGATCCGAGCATCTAAAGCTTGTCGTTTGACCATGGTCTGTTCGGAAACCGCTTCGCACTTTTCCGGACCATGCTGCTGCCAATTGCTGACACTTCGATCAGCTTCGAAATGATCCGCTTGCAACGCTGTTCACATCATGGGATCGGATTGGTCCGGCCATGACGATGTGAGAAGCAAGAGCAAGAAATGGACGCATCCTCAGCCACGCTGCCTGATGAATCCTCGCTTGGCTACGAAGGCTGGCGCATCGTCGTCGTCTGCTTCCTGCTTGCGACCTTCGGCTGGGGATTGGGCTTCTACGGACAGAGCGTCTATGTTGCCGAGCTGCAGCGGCTGCACGGTTGGCCGGCGTCGCTGATTTCGTCGGGCACGACCTTCTTCTATCTGTTCGGCGCCGCGCTGGTTGCCTTCGTCAGCGAGGCGATCAAGGCGTTCGGCGCGCGCGGCTGCCTGATCGCCGGCACCTTCGCGATGGCGATCGCGGCCGTTGCGATCGGCGAGGTGCGCGAGCCCTGGCAG
Organism: Bradyrhizobium sp. BR 1433; assembly: GCF_051547665.1. Taxonomy (NCBI): domain Bacteria; kingdom Pseudomonadati; phylum Pseudomonadota; class Alphaproteobacteria; order Hyphomicrobiales; family Nitrobacteraceae; genus Bradyrhizobium; species Bradyrhizobium sp. BR 1433. The sequence continues at coordinate 4,500,722 of NZ_JBPUGG010000001.1, read as the reverse complement.
CTCTATCTTGCCGATGCGCTGCTGGCGTTCGGCTGGGCCGGCACCAGCCTCGGCATCATCACCAACACACTCGGCCTGTGGTTCGACAAGAAACGCGGCATGGCGATCAGCCTGGCGCTGAACGGCGCGAGCTTCGGCGGCATCGTCGGCGTGCCGCTGCTGGTGGCGGGGATCGGCACGTTCGGCTTCTCCGGCGCGATGATCGCGGCCGCGGGGCTGCTGATCGTGGTGATGGTGCCTGTCATCCTGATCTTCGTCGGGCAACCGCCGGTGCATCTGCACGCGGTCACGGCCGCCGCTGCCGACGCGCCGTCGGCGACGCAGGTGCGCAGCCGGGCGCTGCGCGACATCCGCTTCCTCTCGGTCTCGATTGCCTTCGCGCTGGTGCTGTTCGCCCAGGTCGGCTTCATCGTGCATCTGATCGCCTATCTCGATCAGGTAATCGGCCGCGAGCGCGCGACGGTGGCGATGGCGCTCTTGACCGCGATGGCCGTGGTCGGGCGCGTCTCGTTCTCCTTCGTGATCGACCGGCTCAACCAGCGGCTGGCATCGGCGCTGTCCTTTGTCAGCCAGGCGGTCGCGCTCGCCGTCATCATCAATGTGCACAATGACGTGGCGCAGATCGCGGCCTGCGCGCTGTTCGGCTTCTCGGTCGGCAATCTGATCACGCTGCCGGCGCTGATCGTGCAGCGCGAGTTCGATCCGCGTGCGTTCGGCGTGCTGGTCAGCCTGATCACCGCGATCAACCAGATCACCTACGCCTTCGGCCCCGGCGTGGTCGGGCTGCTGCGCGATCTCTCCGGCAGCTATTCGCTGCCGTTCTACGGCTGCATTGGCCTGGAGCTGATCGCAGCGGCGACGATCATGGCGAAAGGGAAGTAGCTTTCCACCTCCCCTTGAAAGGGGAGGTCGCTTTGCTCACAGAGCAAAGCGGGTGGGGATCTGCTCTCTCCGCTTGCAACATCGCCTGCGGCTGACCCCCATCCCGACCTTCCCCCTTTCAGGGGGAAGGGGAATAAAGACCTGTCCCCGGATGTCGCTTCGCTCATCTGGGCTACGTTCTACGACTTGCGGCGTGACTTCCGCGCCTTCTTCGGCTCGCTGATCTTGCCGGCCGCCGCGACCCGCAGCAGGCGGCGGAAGGTCGGGCATTCCATGTGGCTCGGCGCCGGGCAGACGGCGGCGTGGCGCAGGCCGTCGCGCATCGCGTTGAGCCTGCGGATGGTGCGGTCGAGCTCGTCGGCCTTGGCAGAAAGCATTTTCCGGTCGATGCGCGGTCTTCCATCGGGCGCGAACATCCTTGCGATCTCGTCGAGCGAGAAGCCGGAGGCGCGCCCGAGCGCGATCAGCGCCAGCCGGTCCAGCACCGCCGGATCGAACAGGCGGCGCAGCCCGCGCCGGCCATGCGAGGCGATCAGACCTTTCTCCTCGTAGAAGCGCAAGGTCGAGGCGCGCACGCCCGATAGCTCCGCCACCTCCGCGATATCGATGTCCCGCATGGCCCTTGACCTCAAGTTCACTTGAACTGGCAGTATCCAGCCTATCGCTTGCGTAAGGCAAGCATCAACAAGGACGAGAATCATGGGTGTCGCAGCGCAAGTCGACGACGAGCAGGTCAAACTCTGGAACGGCGCCGCCGGCCGCGCCTGGGTCGAGACGCGCGAGGTGCTGGAAGGGATGTTCAGGCCGCTTGAAGAACTGCTCGTTCAGGCGGTGTCCGATGCCGCGGCAAGCCGCGTGCTCGATATCGGTTGCGGCACGGGCGCCACAACGTTCGCCGTTGCCCAATTGCTCCGCCAGCAGGGGCATTGCACCGGCATCGACGTTTCCGAGCCGATGATCGCGGCGGCGCGCGCCCGCGCGGAGCGGGAAGGGCGGCCGGTCAGCTTCATCTGCGCCGACGCGCAGACCTATCCGTTCGCGCCCGCGAGCTCCGACATGATCATCTCGCGCCTCGGCGTGATGTTCTTTGCCGATCCGGTGCAGGCTTTCGCCAATCTGCGCCGCGCGGCCCGGCCGGATGCTGCGCTCCGCTTCATCGCCTGGCGCGGCGCCGCCGAGAACCCGTTCATGACGACGGCGGAACAGGCGGCGAAGCCGTTGCTGCCGGATCTTCCGGCGCGGCGTCCCGATGCGCCGGGGCAATTCGGCTTTGCCGACCGGAAGCGGGTCGAAACTATCCTGGAGGATAGCGGTTGGGACGCGATCGCGATCGAACCGGTCGATGTCGCCCTCGGCTTTCCGGCATCGCAGCTGACCCGCTATGTGAGTTGGCTCGGCCCGGTCGGGACGATGCTGCAGGCGATGGAGGAGCCGCGCCGCACGCGAGTGATCGAGACCGTCCGCGGTGCGTTCGGTCGTTACATCCACGGCAACGACATTCGCTTCACCGCCGCCTGCTGGATGGTCGCGGCACGGGCGCCGGCGGAGGCCGCGCATGGTTGAAGCCGCGGAATTTGTGGCGAGCGCGGTGCTGATCGGGACCGGCGCGACCGTCGTGATGGACATCTGGGGGATGGTCCGCACGCGCCTGCTTGGCGTCCCGTCGCTGGACTATGTCCTGATCGGCCGCTGGCTCGGCCATCTCGTATCCGCCCGCCTGCGCCACGACCGCATCGCCGCGTCACCGCAGATCGGGGGCGAACGGGTCATCGGCTGGGCCGCGCATTATCTGATCGGGATCGGCTTTGCCGGCGTGCTGCTTGCGATCTTCGGCCTCGATTGGGCGCGGCAGCCCACCATCGCTCCGGCTCTGATGGTCGGGATCGGCAGCGTGGCCGCGTCGTTCCTGGTGATGCAGCCCGCGATCGGCGCCGGCATCGCCGCGAGCCGCACGCCCCATCCATGGGCGGCGCGGCTGCAGAGCCTCGTGACGCACACGGTGTTCGGCTTTGGGCTCTATGTGGCCGGCTGGCTCGTGCACCCGTTCCTGAACCCGTAGCCCGGATGAAGCGAAGCGCAATCCGGAGACAACATCACCTTACGGCGCGAACCCCGGATTTCGCGGAGCCTGTCATCGGGCGCGCGTTCGCGCGACCCGTTGGCTCCATCCGAGCTACCTCTTCACCTCCCCTTGGAAAGGGGAGGTCGCTTTGCTCGCAGAGCAAAGCGGGTGGGGATCTGCTCTCTCCACTTGCAGCAGAGCCCGCGGCTAACCCCCATCCCGACCTTCCCCTTTTCAGGGGGAAGGGGAAAGCACTCGTAGATGGGGTAACGGGCCGGCCGCCCGCTCGCTACGGCGCAATTTGGAAGCGCGCTCGCGAGCGGCCTGTTGGTTGGAAGGCGGTCGTCCCTCAAACTGATGGTGTCGAAACGGAGTCGGGCAAGCCCGCTCCAAGCATCATCGAGGGACGACCATGTACCACTATGCAGGAATTGATGTGTCTTTGGAATGCTCGAGCGTTTGCCTTGTCGATGGGACAGGCAAGATTTTGCGCGAGACGAAGGTTGCGAGCGAGCCGGAGGCGCTGATCGCCTGGTTCCGGTCGCTGGGTCTGGTACTGGAACGGATCGGGCTGGAGGCAGGCCCGCTGTCACAATGGCTTTACGCAGCGATCCGGGACGCAGGGTTTGCGGTCGAGCTGCTGGAAACGCGGCACGTTCGCGAAGCCTTCAAGTCGATGCCAGTGAAGACGGATCGCAACGATGCCCGCCGGATCGCGCAGTTGATGCGGCTCGGCTGGTTCCGACCGGTGCACTGCAAGTCGGTCGCGGCGCAGGAGACCCGCGCCATCCTGACGGCGCGCAAGCTGCTGCAATCCAAGCTTCGCGATGTCGAGAACAGCCTGCGCGGCGTGCTCCGCGGTTTTGGCCTGAAGGTCGGTGCGACAACCGAGCGCACGTTCGCCGGACGCATCCGCGAGCTCGTGACCGGCCATCCCGGACTGGAGTTGGTCGCGGCGGCGCTGCTCCAGGCCCATGCCGTGCTGCTGCGCGAGTTCAACAGCCTGGACAAGCACACCCAGAAGCTCGCCAGGACGCATCCGCAAGCGAGGCTCCTGATGACGACGCCGTCGGTGGGCCCGATCGTGGCGCTCACCTATGCTTCGGCGGTCGACGACCCGCAGCGCTTCCGCTCCTCGAAGGCCACGGGAGCCCACTTTGGGCTCACCCCGAAGAAGTACCAATCCGGCGAGACCGATTACACCGGCCGCATCAGCAAGATCGGGGATGCGTCCGTGCGCGAGGCGCTCTACCAGGCGGCTCACGTCATGCTGACCAAGCCGGTCAAGAATTGCTCGGCGCTGAAGAGCTGGGCGATGCGGATCGCCAGGCGCGCAGGCATGCGCAAGGCCAAGGTAGCGCTCGCGCGCAAACTCGCCGTGATCCTGCATCGCATGCTCGCCGACGCTCGACCGTTCAATCCGACGGTCAACGCCATGGCAAGCTAAGCAAGGAGTATCGATCGGTTCTGGGCGGGCCACGACACCAGGCTCTCCCCGAGCGAGGTCCCTAGCCGGGACGATGGATCCGGTCAGGCCGCCATCCGGGAAGTGGCTCACAACCACGCTTCCGTAGATTGGCCGGCCGGCTCCTCAAATGCACCCCATCAGGCGACGGCCACCGCGCCGATCCCGTACAGAAGCAAGTGCCCGGCGACTGGATCACGCAAAAAGGGATTGACTAACCAAGGCCCGTTACAGAAGCCCGGATGGAGCGAAGCGTAATCCGGGAGCGGTATTACCTCATGGAGCGAACCCCGGATTTCGCTGCGCTTCATCCGGGCTACGAGATTATCGCCTTGCGGAATTACCTCGCCCGCTGCTTCAGCAATTCCTCAACGTCCAGCCGTCGCGTGAACATCGCGAGCTTGCCGTCCGCGCTGCGCGGCCATTCGGCCTCGGGGCGATCCCAATAGAGCTCGACGCCGTTCTCATCGGGATCGCGCAAGTAAAGCGCCTGGCTGACACCGTGGTCGCTGGCGCCGTCGAGCTCGATGCCGGCCGACAGTACCCGGTGCAGCGCATCGGCGAGCGCCGGGCGGGTGGGATAGAGGATGGCGGTGTGGAACAGGCCCGTGGTGCCCGGCGGCGGCGGATGGCCGCCCTTGCTTTCCCAGGTGTTGAGGCCGATGTGGTGGTGATAGCCGCCGGCCGAGATGAAGGCCGCGTCCGCGCCCAGCCGCTGCTGCAGCTCGAAGCCGAGCACGCCGCAATAGAAGCCGAGCGCGCGCTCGAGATCGGCCACCTTGAGATGGACATGCCCGATCCGCGTGCCCGCGATGATGGGGGATTCTCTGGCATGAGCGGACTCCGTTGACGTCAATGCCCCTGCCATCAGGGGCAAGGTTCGCCGCCTGATATAGTCCGGATTTGCCGACGCCGGAGCGATCGATCCGGAAACGCAGCGTTTCCGAAAGGCGCCACGGTCGCCGGGCCTAGCAGAGTTCCGACAACTCGCCGCCGGGCAGCTGGAACTCGAACGTGTTCAGCGTCATCGACACCATGGTGTAGTAGCCGCAGAGGCCGATCACCTCGACCAGGCCGCGCTGGCTCAGCACCTCGACCGCCTCGTCATACAGTGCCTTCGGCAGGCCGTGACCTTCGTGCAGCGCCTTGGCGACGTCGTAGATCACCCTGGCCTTGGGATCGTCGAAGCTTGGCGTCCGGCGCACGCGAATGTCCTCGATGATCTTCGGGTCGAGGCCGCCCTTCAGCGCCAGGCGCTTGTGGGCATACCACTCGTAATGCGCGGTCCAGTGCCGCGCAGTGACGAGGATCGCGATCTCCGACAGCTTTGGGGGAAAGATCGTGTCGAAGCGCAGCACCTCGCCGAGCCGCGTGGCATGCCGTGCCATCTCCGGGCTGTTCAGCCAGGCCATCATCGGCGCGGGTGGCGCACCGCGCTTGCCGGCGATCGACTCGTCGTAGGTTTCTTTCTGGGCGGCGTTCATTTCGCTAGGCGAAAGCAGCTTCAGCCGCATGTCCGTTTCCTTTTGTTTTTCAAGCGTTACCCCATCTCGGCGATACACCCGATCGCGCGAGGTGAGTAGCGACGCCAGAGCATGGCGCGGCCGCGAGGCATATTGAATTCGGCGGCTGCGTAGGTCTAAGGTCGAATCCAATTCGACGATTTTTTGACTGGAAACGCACCATGGCCGACCTCGAGAAATTCCGCGCGGAGACCCGCGCCTGGCTGGAGCAGAACTGCCCGGCGGAGATGCGCAAACCGATGACCTCGGATGGCGACACCTTCTGGGGTGGCCGTAACACGAAATTCTCGTCCGAAGCGCAGCGCGTCTGGTTCGAGCGGATGCGCGACAAGGGCTGGACCGTGCCGCATTGGCCGAAGGAATATGGCGGCGGAGGCCTCGACGGCGAGGAGGCCAAGATCGTGCGCCAGGAGATGGCTGCGATCGGCGCGCGTCAGCCGCTGACCTCGTTCGGCATCTCCATGCTCGGACCGGCGCTGCTGAAATACGGCACCGAGGAGCAGAAGAAGGAGCATCTGCCGAAGATCACCGCGGGCCTGATCCGCTGGTGCCAGGGCTATTCCGAGCCGAACGCCGGCTCCGACCTCGCCTCGCTGCAGACCCGCGCGGTCGGCGACGGCGACGACTACATCATCAACGGCCAGAAGATCTGGACGTCCTATGCCAACTACGCCGACTGGATCTTCTGCCTGGTGCGCACCGATCCGGCGGCCAAGAAGCATGACGGCATCAGCTTCATCCTGTTCGACATGACCTCGAAGGGCGTGTCGACCAAGCCGATCCTGCTGATCTCGGGCTATTCGCCATTCTGCGAAACCTTCTTCGACAATGTCCGCGTACCGAAGTCGCATGTCGTCGGATCAGTCAATCGCGGCTGGGATGTCGCGAAATATCTGCTGCAACACGAGCGCGCGATGATCTCCGGCATGGGCGAGCGCGGCGTCGGCCGTCCGCTCGGCCAGATCGCCGCCGACTCGGTCGGCGCGGACGCGCAGGGCAAGCTCGACGATGCGCAGCTGCGCAGCCAGATCGCGAGCTTCGAGGTCGACGAGGCCGCGCTCGCCGCCGCCGCGGAGCGCGCGGTCGATCTCGCCAAGGCCGGGCAGTCGCATCCGGCGTTCTCCTCGGCGATGAAATATTACGGCACCGAGCTCGACAAGCGCCGCTATGAGATCCTGATGTCGGCCGGCGGCATCGACGCGCTGGAATGGGAGAGCGACCGCTCCAAAGGCGGCGCCCGGCCGCGCGCCTGGCTGCGCACCAAGGCCAATTCGATCGAGGGCGGCACCTCGGAGGTGATGCTCGGCATCGTCGCCAAGCGCATCCTCGATTTGCCGGGCGCGTGACGTTTTTTGTCGTCATGGCCGGGCTTGACCCGGCCATCCACGTCTTTGTCGCGGTTAGCTCAAGACGTGGATGCCCGGCACAAGGCCGGGCATGACGATACCTTGAAATTCGACTGAACGAACAACATCAGAGTTACCGGATCCATCCAATGGCCCTCGTCCTCACCGAAGAACAATCCATGCTGCGCGACAGTGCGCGCGGCCTCATCAGCGACAAGGCGCCGGTGGCGCATCTGCGCGGTCTGCGCGATGCCAAGGATGCCACCGGCTTCTCGCGCGATCTCTGGAAGACATTTGCGGAGATGGGCTTCTCCGGCCTGCTGGTGCCGGACCAGTTTGGCGGCAGCGGGCTTGGCTGCGTCGAGGCCGGCATCGTCATGGAGGAGATCGGCCGCACCTTGATGCCGTCACCGTTCCTCGCGACCTCGGTGCTCGCCGCCTCGGCGCTGTCGCGCGGCGGCAGCGAGGCGCAGAAGGCGCAGCATCTGCCGAAGATCGCCGACGGCTCGCTGCTGGCGGCGCTCGCGATCGATGAGGGCGCCAAGCATCGCCCGTTGCAGACCAAGTTGCAGGCCACGCGCTCCGGCAACGGCTTCAAGCTGTCGGGCGAAAAGGCCTTCGTGGTCGACGGCCACACCGCCGACCTCCTGATTGTCGCCGCGCGCAGCGCGGGCAGCGCCGGCGACAGGAACGGGCTGACGCTGTTCCTGGTCGATCCGAAGGCGAAGGGGCTCGCGGTCGAGCGCACCGCGATGGTCGATTCGCACAACGCGGCGCGCATCGTGTTCGACAATGTCGAGGTCAACGCCGACAGCGTGCTCGGCGAAGTCGATCAGGGCTTTGGGCTGCTCGAGGGCGTGCTCAATATCGGCCGCGGCGCGGTGGCGTCCGAAATGGTCGGCCTCTCCGACGAGGTGTTCGGCCGCACCGTGGCCTATCTGAAGGAGCGCAAGCAGTTCGGCAAGGCGATCGGCGAATTCCAGGCGCTGCAGCACCGTGCCGCGCAGCTCTACATCGATATCGAGATTACGCGCGCCGCTGTGTTGAAGGCGCTGCAGGCGCTCGACACGGACATCGACAAGGCGGCCACCGCGGTCGCGGTGGCAAAGGCCCGCGCCGGCACCACTGCGACGCTGGCCGTGCAGGAGGGCGTGCAGATGCATGGCGGCATGGGCATGACCGACCAGTTCGACATCGGCTTCTTCATGAAGCGCGCCCGCGTCTGCCAGGAGCTGTTCGGCGACAGCAACTTCCACACCGACCAGCTGGCGAGCGGCAAGGGGTACTGATCTCAGTGCGTCATTCCGGGATGGTCCGAAAGGACCAGACCCGGAATCTCGAGATTCCGGGTTCGCTTCGCGCCCCGGAATGACGGTCTGATTGCCGTTACCGGATCGGCGGCGCGTACTGGACGCCGCCGGCGTTCCAGAGCTGGTTCATGCCGCGCGGGATCTTCAGCTTGGAATCGGCGCCGACGTTGCGGTCGTAGACCTCGCCGTAATTGCCGACATGGCGGATGATGCGCACCGCCCAGTCCTTGGTCAGGCCGAGATCCTCGCCATAGCTGCCCTCGGTGCCGACCAGCCGCATCACCTCCGGCTTCTTCGACTTCAGCGCCTCATCGATATTCTTCGAGGTGATGCCGAGCTCTTCGGCGTTGATCATGGCGTACAGCGTCCACTTCACGATCATCATCCAGTCGTCGTCGCGCTGCCGCACCACCGGCGCCAGCGGCTCCTTGGAGATGATGTCGGCGAGGATCGTGTGGTCGCTCGGCTTGGCGAGGTTGAGTCGCAGCGCATAGAGCTGCGAGGCGTCCGACGTGAGCGTATCGCACTGGCCGGAGCTATAGGCCTTCACGACGTCGTCCAGCTTGTCGAACTTCATCTCCGTGTACTTCATGTTGTTGGCACGGAAATAGTCGGCGAGATTGAGCTGCGTCGTGGTGTTGGCCTGCACGCAGACCTTGCTGCCGTTCAGGTCGAGCGCGGAATCGATGTTGCGCGAGCGCGGCAGCATGAAGCCCTGGCCGTCATAATAGGCGACCGCGGGGAAATAGAGGTCGTAATTCGTCTCGCGCGACATGCTCCAGGTGGAGTTGCGCGAGAGGATGTCGACCTTGCGGTTCTGCAGTTCCTTGAAGCGCTCGCTGGCGTCGAGCGGCAAGAACTTCGCCTTCGACGGGTCGTCGAAGATCGCCGACGCGACCGCGCGGCAGAAGTCGACGTCGAAGCCGGTCCAGTTACCCTTGTCGTCCGGGATCGAGAAGCCCGGCAGGCCCTTGTTGACGCCGCACAGCACGTCGCCACGACGGACGGTGCGCTTCAGCGTGCGGGTGTCGTAACGCTCATAGGTGAAGGCGGCGGCCGCAACCAGCACGGCGACCGCGAGCCCGATCGTCAGGCCGCCTCGAAATGTACGCATGGGTTCTCTCTCGGGAAGGATCGGGGAAAATCAGGGCGGATATCGAAGGCGGGTAGAGATCAGAGTTCGGGCTTCTGCCGGATGATCACCTTGGTACCGACCGGAACGCGGCTGTAGAGGTCGGCGACGTCGTTGTTGACCAGGCGGAAGCAGCCGGAAGAGATGGCGGTGCCGATGGTGTCGGGCCGGTTGGTGCCGTGGATACGGTACACCGTGGTGCCGAGATACATCGCGCGCGCGCCGAGCGGATTGCCGGGGCCGCCCGCCATGAAGCGCGGCAGATAGGGCTGGCGCGCGATCATTTCCGGCGGCGGCACCCAATCCGGCCACTCGGCCTTGCGGGTGATGCTCACGAGGCCCTGCCATTGGAAACCATCGCGGCCGACGCCGATGCCGTAGCGCAGCGCGCGGCCATTGCCCTGCACCAAATAAAGGTGACGCTCGGCCGTCGCGACGATGATGGTGCCCGGCGCCTCATTGGTCCGGTAATACACGACCTGCTTCTGCCATTCCGGGTCGAGCTCGTAGCTGTCGTCAGCGACAAGGCCGGGCTCGTCGGCGTCCGGGCGGTTCTGGGCAAAACCCTGCGATGTCGACAGCACGAGCGCGCCCGTCGCGATCAACATCCAGACCAGGTGACGAAACTTCGTCATTGAAAGCTCTCCTTGTTGGCACGCGGCCAAATGGTTGCTCCACCCGCAAATCAGGCAGCATCAAATCTCAGCGGCAGCTTGATGGCAAGCTTAGGGCGGCATCACAGGTATATCCCTGTAATGCTTCTGTTTTTTGTCATTGATTGTCGCGGCACGTTGCGCGGGCCGCCTCATTTCGGCGCGATCCAGAGTCGCAAGGCGAACGAGATCAGCGCCACGGTGCCGACGCCGCCGAGCCACAGCGCTGCGAACCACAGCAGGCGCTGGCCGAGCGGCCGCTGATTCGGCACCAGAGCCATTTCCGTTCCGATGGAATCGGAACGAGGCTCTGGATTCTCGTTTTGACGCGTTTTCTTGACGCGAACCGGAATCCACTTCGCTGGAAAACGCTCTAGCGGCATCAGTGGTATCCGTGGCCGGGGCGCACCTTGCCGCGGAACACCCAATAGGCCCAGGCGGTGTAGCCGAGGATCAGCGGCACCAGGATCGAGACGCCGACCAGCATGAAGACCTGGCTGTTGGTCGGTGCCGCCGCCTGCCAGATCGTGATGCTCTGCGGCACGATGTACGGATACATGCTGATGCCGAGTCCGGCATAGGACAGCGCGAACAGCCCGAGCGTCAGGAAGAACGGCTGGTGGTCGTTCTTGTTGCTCAGCGCGCGCAGCAGCAGTGCGGTGACGGCGGCGACCGCGATCGGCACCGGCGCGGTGAGGATGATGTTGGGCCAGGCGAACCAGCGCTGGGTGTACTGCACGCTGAGGAAAGGCGTCGCGATGCTGACGGCGCCGATCGCGCAGAGCATCGCGACCAACAACATCCAGCTCAGATGATAGGCGCGGTCGCGCAGCTCGCCCTCGGTCTTCATCACCAGCCAGGTCGCGCCGAGCAGCGCGTAGCCGATCACCAGCGCGACGCCGGTCAGGACGCTGAACGGCGTCAGCCGATCCCACCAGCCGCCGGCGTATTGGCGTCCCTCGACATGGATGCCCTGCAGGATGGCGCCGAGCGCGATCCCCTGCGCCAGTGTCGCAAGCAGCGAGCCGCCGGCGAAAGCGATATCCCATTTGTTGCGCGCCTTCTGGGTCCGCCAGCGGAATTCGAAGGCGACGCCGCGGAACACGAGGCCGAGCAGCATCGCGATCATCGGCGTGTAGAGCGCCGGCATCAGCACCGCATAGGCCAGCGGAAACGCCGCCATCATGCCGCCGCCGCCGAGCACCAGCCAGGTCTCGTTGCCGTCCCACACCGGCGCCACCGTGTTCATGATGACGTCGCGGTCGGTCTTTTGCGGGAACAGCGGAAACAGGATGCCGAGGCCGAGATCGAAGCCGTCCATCACGACATAGACGAACACGGCAAAGGCGATGATGAAGGCCCAGATCGTGGCGAGATCGATCATCGCACGCCCTCCACGGCAGCACCTGCCGCCGGCGTGATGCCGGCTGCGCGGGCGGGAAGATCCTTCGTCGGACCTTGCTCGCCGGGATGCGGCGGCTGCGCCATCAGCCGCAGGATGTAGATCACGCCCGCGGTGAACACGGCGAAATAGACGATGATGAAGGCGATCAGCGACGAGCCCACCGCGGGCGCCGCCAGCGGCGACGCCGAATCGGCGGTCCGCAGCAGCCCGTAGACCGTGAACGGTTGCCGCCCGGTCTCCGTGGTGATCCAGCCCGCGAGCACCGCGATGAAGCCGGCGGGGCCCATCAGCACGGCGAAGCGATGCAGCAGCGGCGACTGGTACATCATCCCCCGCCAGCGCATCAAAAGGCTGAGCAGGCCGAGCCCCATGATCAGGAAGCCGAGGCCGACCATGATGCGGAACGACCAGAAGGTGATCGGCACCGGCGGCCAGTTCTCGCGCGGCACGGTGTCGAGGCCGGCCAGCGGCGCGTCGAGCGAATGCTTCAGGATCAGCGACGACAGTTTCGGCACCTCGATCGCAAACTTCACCTTCGCCTCACGCTGGTCGGGCCAGCCGAACAGGATCAGCGGCGCGCCGTCCTTGTGGCTCTGGTAATGGCCTTCCATCGCCATCACCTTGGCGGGCTGGTGCTCCAGCGTGTTGAGGCCGTGCTGGTCGCCGGCGAGGATCTGGATCGGCGCCACCAGGGTGGCCATCCACATCGCCATCGAGAACATCACGCGCGCTCCCGCCAGATGCTGGTCGCGCAGCAGATGCCAGGCGCCGACCGCGCCGACCACGAGCGAGGTGGTAAGGTACGCCGCCAGCACCATGTGCACGAGGCGATAGGGGAACGACGGATTGAAGATCACCTTGAGCCAGTCGGCGGCGACGAACTGGCCATCGGCGTTGACGGCGTGGCCGGTCGGTGTCTGCATCCAGGAATTGGCCGACAGAATCCAGAACGCCGAGATCAGCGTGCCGATCGCGACCATCAGCGTCGCCACGAAGTGCAGCCTGGGGCCGACGCGTTCGAGCCCGAACAGCATCACGCCGAGGAAGCCGGCTTCCAGGAAGAATGCGGTCAGCACCTCATAGGCCATCATCGGGCCGATCACCGGCCCGGTCTTGTCGGCAAAGGACGACCAGTTGGTGCCGAACTGGTAGGACATCACGATGCCCGAGACCACGCCCATGCCGAACGCGACCGCGAAGATCTTCAGCCAGTAATTGAACAGGTTGATGTAGACCTCGCGCCTGGTGGCAAGCCACAGCGCTTCCAGCACCGCGAGATAGCTCGCAAGCCCGATCGAGAATGCGGGAAACACGATGTGGAACGACATCGTGAAAGCGAATTGCGCGCGGGCGAGTACGACCGCATCCCAGCCTTCGAACATTACGCACCATCCGTCGTCGACCTGGCGTGGACCTTACCACGTCAGCTGTGACGACAAAGAGGGCGGATTGTCCGACTGGAGCGGGTTGAGTTTTGGCTGGATCGGCTTGGTGCGGTCCCGGTTCACCTCTCCCCGTCGGGGAGAGGTGAGCTTTCGACGCCGTTCCAGCTCAACCTGATTTCATCAGGCTTTAGCTGTTGGCGTTGAGCAGCCGCGCGACGGTGCGGTCGATCTCGTCGTACTGTCCCTCGCCGGCGTGCTGGAACACGATCTTGCCGTTCTGGTCGATCACGTATTGCGCCGGCCAGTACTGGTTGCGGTAGGCGTTCCAGGTCTGCGAATTGTTGTCCTGCGCCACCGGATAGAGGATGCCGTGCCGCTTCAGCGCCGCCTGCACGTTGGAGGCCGAATGCTCGAACGGGAATTCCGGCGTGTGGACACCGATCACGACGAGGCCGCGATCCCGGTACTTCGAATAGAGCTGGGTCACGTGCGGCAGCGTGTTGACGCAGTTGACGCAGCCATAGGTCCAGAAATCCACCAGCACGACCTTGCCGCGCAGGTCGGCGAGCCTGAGCGGCTGCGAATTGAACCAGTTGCTGATGCCGACGAATTCGGGCGCGGTCTGACTCTGTCCGGTTGTCATGGCGATCGCCCGCGGCACTGGCTGTGCCGGCGCGTCTGACTCGGTGCAGAGGCCGGGAATGACGGCGCCGCCGAGGCCAAGGCCCGTAACCAGAGCGGATACGGCAATCAAGCGCAGGGACATCGATATCTCCTTTGGGCTTACAGGCCGATCTGGCCGTTGGGATAGAACTGGGTCAGCCATGCCACGATCAGCGTGTCGTATTGCAGGTAGGACAGCGCGGCGAATGCGACGATCACGACGCCGAAGCCCTGCTGCAGGCGCGGCGCGATCCGCGCCAGGCTGCGCACGCGCGTGGTGACGGCCTGTCCGCCATAGGCAATCGCAAGCATCGGGATCGCGGCGCCGATCGCGTAGGTGACGAGCTGCAGGCTCGCCCACGCGGTGTCCTTCGAGGTCGCGACGATGGTCAGGATCGAGCCGAGCACGGGGCCGGCGCACGGCGTCCACACCAGGCCGAGCGTAGAGCCGAGCACGAAGCCGCCGAACAGGCTGTGCGACGGCGCGGCCTGACCGAGGCTGCCCTGTTGTTTAGACGCGCTTTCTTGACGCGAACCGGTTTCGCTCGAAAACGCTTTGGTAGCGCCGGTGAGCCGGATCGACAGCCATTCGAACGGCGCCGGCCAGATCATCAGGAGGCCGAAGCCGGCGAGCAGCACGGCCGCGCCGGTCCGCAGCACGTTCGGATCGAAATCGAAGGCGCGCGTGATCGCGCTCAGCAGCAATGCCACCGCAGAGAATGACATCACGAAGCCGAGCGCGATCATCGCGGGCCGCGCCTTGCCGGTCTGGCCTATCGATACCCCGAGCAGGATCGGCAGCATCGGCAGGGTGCAAGGGGCGGCGACGGTGGCGACACCGGCAAGCAGGGCAAGGGCAAGGCTGAGCATCGTCATCCGTCCATCAGAGTCCCGGCGCGCCAGAGGGCCGTGCCGGGTACGCCTGATGTTCTTCGCGAGGACGGTTTGGCCGTTACGGCGGGCCGGTCGCGGGCCGCGTCACGTCTGTGTGAGGCGAGGTGCACTCGGCTTCACGACGTCGCGCCGAATACAGAGCGACCCGGCTGGGGGGCATCCCGGCCGGGTCGTTGGAGGCTACTTGGGAGGTTAGAACGAAGAGGTATCGAAATCGGTTCAGTGGATTGGGGTTGGGGTTGCGTCGTTGGATATAGGTATAGAGGTCGCGTTTTTCCGGGTGATGTCGTCGATTGTTTCAATTGTTTCGTCGCCTGAATTTTTCGGCTTCGTGGACAATTGCCTGGGTCGCGTGATTTCCCTTTAAGGTATTGAATTTGCAATCTTTTATGCGGCGACGCTATCCACGCCGGCACCCCGCAGGAGGTCGGCGAGCTGCTTGCGGGCATCGAACATGCGGGTCTTCACCGTGCTCTGCGGGATCCCGATGATCTGGCCGGCCTCCTCGACCGACTTCTCATGGTAGTAGACCAGATTGATGATCTCGCGGTGAGCCGGCGACAGCTTGGCCACGCAGGCGCGGAGGATCTCGCTGGTGGTGGCGCGATCGAGCGAGGTTTCCGGCGTGTCGGCGCCGTCGGCGATCTCCAGCACGTCGTCCTGGTCGATGTCCTCATGCTTGCGCTGGCGCAGCGCGGTCAGCGCCTTGAAGCGGGCGATCGAGAGCAGCCAGGTCGAGACCTGCGAGCGGCCCTCGAATTGGGCCGCGGTGCGCCAGACGTCCAGGAACACCTGGCTCACCAGGTCCTCGGCCATCGTGGTGTCGCGCACCATGCGGAGCACGAAGCGGTAAACCCGGACGTTATGACGGGAATAGAGCGTGTGCATCGAGGTGCGGTTATTCTTGGCGATACGCGCGAGCAGCGTTTCATCCGAGGTCGCGCGAGCAGCGTCGATATGCTTCGTGGCTGCAGAGTTGATGGCGATGACGTTCGGCATGACAGGCTCCCAGTTCGCCGTTGGGCGGCGGTTCGTTGGGAGAATTGTTAGTTACGGCCCGTTTCCGGATGTCTGCGCGAAAAGCGGAAAATGGTTTCGTGAACGGGAGAATTGTTTCGTCGCCGGCCCGACGACGAAACATTCGGGACCAAAAAGCCAATAATTTCAATGCGAGGAAAATTCGAACGGCCGGATTCCCGCCGTCGGAACAAATCCGGCTGTTATGACTTCTGGCACTGTCGGGGCTTATTCGGCCGCCTGCAGCGAGGGCGCCGCCTTTTTCGGGGCAATCCAGAACGCATCGGGCCGTTCGAACAGGAAATTGGCCCGCGCCGCCAGCGCCAGCCGCCAGATCACGAGCGAGCCGGCGACGCCGACCGCGGTCACGATCAGCGAGATCAGGCCGATGTCGTGGATGACGCCGAAGCGCAGCAGAAGGGTGCGTGACGCCGCCATCGGCAGGAAGAAGGCGAGATAGATCACGATCGAATGCTCGCCGCAGAAGCGCAGGAAGCCAAGCCAGTGCGCGCGCGCCAGCAGCGTGCCGGTCACGATGATCGCGCAGGCGCCGGCAAAGCCGAGTGCCAGCGAGACGACCGGCCATTCGCTCACCTCGAGCGCAACCAGGCCGCCATTGATCAGCGCCCAGAGCCCAAGCCCGAGCAGGGCAAGCGCAGGCCGTGCCCGCGCGCGGTCCGAGAGCGCGAACACGTAATCGGCGAGGACATAGCCGGTGTAGAAGTAGACGAAGCGGGAGCAGAATTCGTCGATCGCGGTCCAGCCGGTCGCGACATGCGCGGTCTCCAGCGCTGCCGCGATCAGCCAGATCACGAGCGGGTGGATGTTGCGCGCGAGCTTGGTGACGACGAAGAAGATCGGCAGCAGATAGATGAACCACAGCGTGCCGAACGGCTCGATGAAGGACTCGAGATATTGCAGCCCAACCTGGGCCCAACCGGTCTCGGCGGCCAGCGACGGCGCCTTGAAGCCGAACTGGATCGTCACCCAGAGCACGTAGAAATAGGCGAAGTGCATCACCTTGCGGTCGAGATAGGTGCGCCAGTCGCGATCGATCACGACCGACAGGAACAGGCCCGAGATCAGGAAGAAGTCAGGCATCCGGAACGGCTTCGCGAACATCACGACGTAATGCATGAAGCCGGTCTGCTCGGCGGCCTTCTCGACCCCCAGCACCGAATGCATCATCACGACCATGATGATGCAGATGCCCTTGGCATAGTCGACCCAGTCGACGCGTCCGCTCGCGCGCGGGCCGGAACGATCTGTCGCAGCGGCTGTGCCGTTCGTGGTCATCTTTGTCTCGTTCCGGCGTGATCGGGCCTATCATCGGCCCGATCGGTTGCTTTCTCCTTTATTGATACAAATGGTGTGCCACCAAACCGGACCTTTCCGCGGGTTTCCCGTAGCCGGCGAATGGTCTAAGAGGCCGAGGAATCCAAGAGAAGAGACCGTTTGTTAACCATGGGACGCACCGGCCCGAGCGCCGCTGCGATGATGAAAAGCCCTTGCCGCGCCAATTCGATAGTCCGCTGCCGATCGACGCCGTGCTCGATGAGCTCGATCGCACGCTCGAGGGCCACAACGCCGCGGTGCTGGTGGCGCCGCCGGGTGCCGGCAAGACCACGCGCGTGCCGTTGGCGTTGCTCGATGCACCCTGGGCGAGGGGCAAGAAGATCATCGTGCTGGAGCCGCGCCGCATCGCCGCGCGCGCCAGCGCGGAGCGGATGGCGAAGACGCTCGGCGAGCGTGCCGGCGAGACCGTCGGCTATCGCGTGCGCTTCGGCTCGAAGGTGTCGCGCGCGACGCGGATCGAGGTCGTCACCGAAGGCATCTTCTCGCGCCAGATCCTCGACGATCCCGAGCTCAACGGCATCGCCGCGGTGCTGTTCGACGAATTCCATGAGCGCTCGCTCGATGCCGATCTCGGGCTGGCGCTGGCGCGCGACGCGCAGACCGGCCTGCGCGAGGATCTGCGGATCCTCGTGATGTCGGCAACGCTCGACGGTGCACGCGTCGGAAAACTGCTCGGCGACGCGCCGGTGGTCGAAAGCGAGGGGCGCGCCTTTCCGGTCGAGACCCGTTACGTCGGCCGCAAGGTCGACGCGCCGCTGGAGCGGCAGATGGCCGAGACGATCGCGACCGCGCTGCGTGCCGATGCCGGCTCGGTGCTTGCCTTCCTGCCGGGCGCCGCCGAGATCCGCCGCACCCAGACCTTCCTCACTGAGCGTGTGCACGACGCCTCTGTCGAGATCGTGCCGCTGTTCGGCGCGCTCGATGCCAGCGTGCAGGATCGCGCCATCGCGCCGGCGCCGAAGGGCACCCGCAAGGTGGTGCTGGCGACCTCGATCGCCGAGACCTCGCTGACCATCGAGGGCGTCCGCATTGTGGTGGACTCTGGCCTTGCGCGGGTGCCGCGCTACGAGCCAGACATTGCATTGACGCGGCTCGAGACCGTGCGGGCGTCGCGCGCCGCGGTGGATCAGCGGCGCGGCCGCGCCGGCCGCATCGAGCCCGGCGTCTGCTACCGGCTCTGGGACGAGCCGCAGACCGCGTCGCTGCCGGCCTACACCGCGCCCGAAATCCTCTCCGCCGATCTGTCCTCGCTGGTGCTCGACCTCGCGCAATGGGGCGTCAGCGATCCCGCGGGCCTTGCCTTCCTCGATCCACCGCCGGGACCGGCGCTGAAGGAAGCCAGATCGCTGCTGTCGGAGCTCGGGGCGCTCGACGGTGATGGCCGCATTACAGAGGAAGGGCAGAGCCTGCGCGCGCTGGCGCTGCCGCCGCGGCTGGCGCGCATGATCGTGGATTCCGCCCGCTTCGGTATGGGCGAGGAGGCGGCCGAGATCGCCGCGGTTCTGACCGAGCGCGGGCTCGGCGGCGACAGTGTCGATCTCGACGTCAGGCTCGACCAGTTCCGCCGCGACCGTTCGCAGCGCGCATCAAGCGCTCGCAGCATGGCGGCGCGCTGGGCCGCGCAGGTGAAGTCGGCTGTCGGCGAAGCGAAGGATCTCTCCACCGGCGTCATGCTGGCCTTCGCATTCCCGGATCGGGTCGCCAGGAACCGCGGCAATGGCAGCTTCGTGCTGGCCAACGGCCGCGGTGCCGCCGTCGAGCAGACCGCGGCGCTGGCGCGGCTGCCTTATATCGCGGTCGCCGAACTGACCGGCACGGCCGCGAGCGGCCGCATCCTGCTGGCGGCGCCGATCACCCAGGAGGAGATCGAGCAGCGTTTCGCCGACCAGATCGAGAACGTGGAAGAGGTGACGTTCGACCGCGGCGCGATGGCGCTGCGCGCGCGGCGCCGGCGTTCGCTGCACGCGATCACGCTGTCGGAAGCACCGATGTCGCTGTCGCCCTCGGCCGAGACCGCGCGCGTCTTCGCCGACGGGCTCATCGCGGCCGGGCTCGACCGGTTGCCGTGGTCGAAGCACTCCAAGCAATGGCGCGACCGTGTCATGTTCCTGCGCAAGGCCGAGGACGAGAGCTGGCCCGATCTGTCGGACACCGCGCTCGCGGCGCGTGCCGACGACTGGCTGGTGCCGGCGCTCCACGACAAGACCGCGCTGAAGGACCTGTCCGCCGGCGACCTGTCGGACGCGCTGATGGCGTTGCTGCCGTGGGAATTGCGCGCGCGGCTCGATCGCGAGGCGCCGACGCATTTCGAGGCGCCGACCGGAACGCAGCTCGCGATCGATTACGAGGCCGAGCAGGGCCCGACCATCGCGGTGCGGCTGCAGGAGCTGTTCGGGCTCAACACCCATCCCTCGATCGCCAAGGGCGCGGTGCCGCTGGTGCTGGAACTGCTGTCGCCGGCACAGCGGCCGGTGCAGGTGACGCGCGATCTGCCCGGCTTCTGGCGCGGCAGTTACGCTGCGGTGCGTTCCGACCTGCGCGGCCGCTATCCGCGCCATCCCTGGCCGGAAGATCCCGCCAGCGCGATGCCGACCAGGCGCGTGAAACCGCGCGGCACGTGACGGGTCGCGAATCTCATGCATCGCCGTCATTGCGAGGAGCGATAGCGACGAAGCAATCCATCGTTCCGCGCATGCCGCACGATGGATTGCTTCGCTTCGCTCGCAATGACGGGCATAGACCCGCACCATCCGGGACGTAACGCTGGCGAGCGTCCGCAAACGGTGGTTAGATTTGCACGCTGGGATGGGATCACGGGCTCGCAGTTTGGGGAGGTCACCGTGGAGATCAAGAACGCATCGCCGTCGCTGTACAACGAAGACCTGGCGCCGGCCAAGGAACGCAACTGGGGCGCCTTCAGCATCTTCAACGTCTGGACCTCGGACGTGCACAGCCTGTGGGGCTATTACCTCGCCGCCAGCCTGTTCCTGCTCTGCGGCAGCTTCGTCAATTTCATCCTCGCGATCGGCGTCGGCTCGCTGGTGATCTTCGTGCTGATGAGCCTGATCGGCAATGCCGGCGTGAAGACCGGCGTGCCCTATCCGGTGCTGGCGCGCGCCTCGTTCGGGGTCTGGGGCGCCAACATTCCGGCGCTGGTCCGCGCTGTCGTCGCCTGCTTCTGGTACGGCGCGCAGACTGCGGCGGCCTCGGGCGCGATCGTTGCGCTGCTGACGCGCATCGACAGCTTCAAGGCGTTCCACCAGTCCAGCCATATGCTCGGCCATTCCACGCTCGAGGTGATCTGCTTCGTCGTGATCTGGGCGCTGCAGCTCCTGATCATCCAGCGCGGCATGGAAACGGTGCGGCGCTTCCAGGACTGGGCGGGACCTGCGGTGTGGTTGATGATGCTGATCCTTGCGATCTATCTGTGCATCGCGGCCGGCGGCATCTCGCTCACCGCGCCGATCCCGCAGGACGTGCTGCTGGAGAAGACCAAGGAGGCTGGCGTACCCGGCGTGCCCGGCTCGTTCCCGGCGCTGTGCGCCGTCGCCGCGACCTGGATCACCTATTTCGCCGCGCTCTATCTCAACTTCTGCGACTTCTCGCGCTATGCGCCCGATGCAGCCGCGCTGCGCAAGGGCAATATCTGGGGCCTGCCGGTCAATCTGATCCTGTTCTCGCTGGTCGCCGGCGTCACCACGATCGCGGCGTTCAACGTCTATCACGAGGTGCTGCTGCATCCCGACCAGATTTCGGCGAAGTTCGACAGCTGGTTCCTGGCGCTGCTCGCGGCGGTCACCTTCGCGGTGGCGACGCTCGGCATCAACGTCGTCGCCAATTTCGTCTCGCCGGCGTTCGATTTCTCGAACGTGTTTCCGCGGCATATCGACTTCAAGAAGGGCGGCTATATCGCGGCGCTGATCGCGCTGGCGCTGTATCCGTTCGCGCCCTGGGAGGGCAGCGCCGCCTCGTTCGTCGGGCTGATCGGCGCGACGATGGGACCGATCTTCGGCGTCATGATGGTCGACTATTACCTGATCGCCAAAGGCCGTGTGAACGTGCCGGCGCTGTATCAGGAGAACGGCGAATATCGCTTTCAGAACGGCTGGAACGTCAGCGCGCTGATCGCCGCCGGCATCGGCGCGCTGTTCTCGTCGCTGCTGCCGAACTTCACCTCGATCCTGCCGGCGTGGTGGGCGGTCTATGGCTGGTTCTTCGGTGTCGGGATCGCGGGCGCGGTCTATTACGCGCTGCGCGTTGCGATGCCGAGCCCGGTCGCCAGGACGGCCTGAGAGACGGCCTGAGGGCCGGAAATTGCGGCCCTCGCGGGCGACCGACGTCATTCGGCCGCCCCTTGGGGCTCGCATTAACCCTTCGCTCATCCTTTTCGCCAAAATGGCAGGCTCGTGCCGCCGCCCTCGCTCGCGGCGGGGCGGGCGGCGTGGTGAAATTGCGTGTTCGGTTTTCCGAGTATGGTGTCATGCGTAACCTGATGATTTTCGCGGCCATCCTGATCGGGCTGGGCACCTTCATGGCTCAGATGGCCAGCAAGATGTCGCCCGCCGCCGCGACCACCACAAAGCAGACCATGGCCCCCGCCGTCACGGTGGCGCAGGCCAGCGCCCGCACGCTCAGCATTGCGCCCGATCCTCGCGGTCATTTCGCGACCGACGGCCGGATCGACGGCCAGCGCATCAACTTCATGGTCGACACCGGCGCCTCGGTGGTAGCCCTGAACGAAACGTCCGCGGCACGCTTCGGCCTGCGTCCGGTGCCGGGCGATTACACCTCGCGCGTCACCACTGCCAACGGCACCATCAGGGCCGCGCGCGCCCGCATCGCCATGATCGAGATCGGCGGCCTCACCGTGCGCGACGTCGATGCCCTGGTGCTGCCCGACGAGGCGCTGTCGGAAAACCTGCTCGGCCTGTCCTTCCTGTCGAAGCTGAAGCGCTTCGAATACGCCAACGGCAAATTGTTGCTGGAGCAATAAACCCAGCCTTTTTCGGGATACAGGCGGTGATCTCGCTGCCGCCATTTCCGCCGTAATTGTCGGCCACCAGCCCCAGTCTCTGCTTTCGCCCCGCCCGCGCATTCGCTAAAGGCTGCGACGATGTTTTTCTGCATACGACCATAAGGCCGACCCATGTTTCCCAAGCCGAAATCCGTGCTGGTTCCGAACACCTATGCCTTCGAATCCGAGCCGATGGTGAAGCCGACCGGGTTTCGCGAGTACGACGCGCGCTGGCTGTTCGACAAGGAAATCAACCTGATGGGCGTGCAGGCGCTGGGCATGGGGCTCGGCGCGCTGATCGCGGAGCTCGGCGTCCGCCAGGAGATCGTCACCGGTCACGACTTCCGCGGCTATTCCGCCTCGATCAAATACGCGCTGATCTCGGGCCTGATGGCGGCGGGCTGCAAGGTGCATGACATCGGGCTCGCGGTGACGCCGATGGCCTATTTCGCGCAGTTCGATCTCGATGTGCCCTGCGTCGCGATGGTCACCGCCTCGCACAACGACAATGGCTGGACCGGCGTCAAGATGGGCGCCAACCGTCCGCTCACCTTCGGTCCCGACGAGATGTCGCGGCTGAAGGCAATCGTGCTCAACGCCGAATTCAACAACAAGGCCGGCGGCTCCTATCAATTCCACGAGAATTATCCGGCGCGCTACATCGCCGACCTTACCAGCCGGCCGCAGCTGAAGCGCAGGCTGAAGGTCGTCGCGGCCTGCGGCAACGGCACCGCGGGCGCGTTCGCGCCGCAGGTGCTGGAGGCGATCGGTTGCGATGTGATCCCGCTCGACACCGAGCTCGACCATACCTTCCCGAAATATAATCCGAATCCGGAAGACATGGAGATGCTGCACGCGATCCGCGATGCGGTGCTGGCGCACAAGGCCGATGTCGGCCTCGGCTTCGACGGCGACGGCGACCGCTGTGGCGTGGTCGACAACACCGGCGAGGAGATATTTGCCGACAAGGTCGGCGTCATGCTGGCGCGCGACATGTCGGCGATCAACGCCAACGCGCAGTTCGTCGTCGACGTGAAGTCGACCGGGCTGTTCGTGACCGATCCCGTGCTGCAGAAGCAGGGCGCGAAGACGGTCTACTGGAAGACCGGCCATTCCTACATGAAGCGGCGCACCAATGAGCTGGGCGCGCTCGCCGGCTTCGAGAAGTCGGGCCACTTCTTCTTCAACAAGCCGTTCGGCCGCGGTTATGACGACGGCCTGGTGTCGGCGATCGCGATCTGCGAAATGCTCGACCGCGCGCCCGGCAAGTCGATGGCCGACCTGAAGGACGCGCTGCCGAAGACCTGGTCGTCGCCGACCATGTCGCCGCATTGCGCCGACGAGGCGAAGTACGGCGTCGTCGACGCTGTCGTGAAGCATTTCGAGACGCTGAAGCAGAACGGCGGGAAGGTCGCGGGCCAGAACATCCGCGACCTCGTCACCGTCAATGGCGTGCGCGTCACGGTCGAGGACGGCAGCTGGGGCCTGGTGCGCGCGTCCTCGAACAAGCCGGAGCTCGTGGTCGTGGTGGAAAGCCCGGTCAGCGAGCGGCGCATGCACGACATGTTCGAGGCGATGGATGCCGTGCTGCGCACGCATCCCGAGGTCGGCGAGTACAATCAGAAGATCTGAGCTGGGTACTCGCCGCGAAGAATGGTGTCATCACCCGCGGAAGCGGGTGATCCAGTATTCCAGAGACGGTCGTGATTGAGCCGAGAGGCCGCGGCCTACTGGATCGCCCGGTCAAGCCGGGCGATGACAGCTTAGGAGGTGGTGCTCACGCCGCCCGCAGCGAAGCCAGGAAGCGGTCGAGCTCGGTCTTCAGCCACTCCGATTGCGACGACAGGCCGTTCGCCGCATCGAGCAGTTGTGCGGTCGCGCTGCCGGCCCGTTCGGAGGCGCGGTTGACGTTGAGGATGCCCTTGTTGACGTCCCGCGTGCGATCGGCGGCCTGCTGCAGATTGCTGGAGATCTCGCGGGTCGCCGCGCCCTGCTGATCGACGGCGGCCGCGATTTCGCCCGAGACCTGGTCGATCTCCGCGATCGTGGTGCCGATGCTCCCGATCGCGCTGACGGCCGCGCCGGTCGCGCTCTGGATGTCCTGGATCTGGGCTGAAATCTCCTCGGTCGCCTTGGCGGTCTGGTTGGCCAGTGCCTTGACCTCGCTCGCGACCACGGCGAATCCGCGGCCATGCTCGCCGGCGCGCGCCGCTTCGATGGTTGCGTTCAGGGCGAGCAGATTGGTCTGGCTGGCGATGCTCTGGATCAACGTCACCACCTCGCCGATCTTCTGCGTGCCGGCGGCAAGGCCTTCGACGACGCTGTTAGTGCGGCGTGCCTCGTCGGCGGCCTTGGCGGCGATCCGCGCCGAGCGCGTCACCTGCTCGGCGATGTTGTTGATCGAGGCCGTCAGCTCCTCGGTCGCGGACGCGACGGTTTCCACATTGCTCGAGGCCAGCGTCGATGCGGAGGCGGCGGCGGTGGCCTGGCGGATGGTTTCCGCGTTGCTGCCGTTCATCGTTGCTGACAGGTCCTGCATCGCGCCGGCCGCCACCGCGACGGCCTCGACGACCTCGCCGATCTTGCGCTCGAAGCCGGCGGCGAGCTCGCGCCGCGCGGCATCGCGATCGTGCTTGGCGCGTTCGGCCTCGATGCGCTCGGCGTTGGCGCGCGCCTCGGCGGCACCGGCGGCCTCGGCCTCCGCCGCTTTCTGCGCCGACGTCCTGAACAGTTCGGCAAGCGTGTGCGCGAGCCAGATCAACACGCCGGCCTCGATCAGCAGGATCACGGCGTGGAGAACGACGCGACCGAAATCGGCGCCGCCGGGATAGATCGCAGCCGGCAGGATGAAATTCAGCGTCAGGTGGTGCAGGGCAACCGCCAAAGTGCCGGCGACGATCGGCCGATAGTCGCAATAGGCGACAAGGCACGCCAGCGCGGCGAAGAAATACATGTGCATGTCGACCTGCCAGCGGTGGCCGGCAAACTGGTAGACCAGCATCGACACGCCGGCCATCAAGGCCACGGCAACGATCAGGCGGGTCGAAACGCCGTTCCCCGAGACGCGCCACGACACCGTCGCGGCCAGCGCCATCGCGACCATGAAGCCGGCCGGCATCAGCCAGTCGGCATGCAGCGTCACGCCGACGATGATCGCGATCGGAACGTGCAGCCACAGCACCACGAGCAGAATCTTGCTGGCCGTCTCGCGCAGCGCGGCCATTTCATCGCCTTCGAAGGTCATCCCCAACCCCCAGATCGTCATCCGCCGTGAAGCAGCCGGCGATCGCCTGCGGATCCATGGTCAGCAAGGCGCCGGCCTCGTACAGCCGGCCCAGCCCGCCATTGCGGTCAGGCCGCACCACCAGCAGGGCCGGGATCGCGGTCATCCGAACGATCGACGCATTGGCGGCTGCGGCGGCCAGCAGCGCGCGCTCGGCGCGCCACCATGGCGGAAAGGCCACGGCCACCACGTCGCTGCCCGCACGCACCTTTAGCGACAGCGTTGCGACCGCGATCCAGCTCGCGATCAGCAATGCAGCCGCGCCCAGCCATGCAGGCCGTCGTCTCGCTGGGATGATCTCCCCCGGCTCCATCGCAGCAGAATGCCGCTGCCGGCGCTAACTTCAGGTAAATGCCGAACCGACCAACTAC
The DNA here is from genome assembly GCF_051547665.1 of Bradyrhizobium sp. BR 1433. Classification (NCBI taxonomy): domain Bacteria; kingdom Pseudomonadati; phylum Pseudomonadota; class Alphaproteobacteria; order Hyphomicrobiales; family Nitrobacteraceae; genus Bradyrhizobium; species Bradyrhizobium sp. BR 1433. The sequence goes on along the minus strand of NZ_JBPUGG010000001.1, from coordinate 4,474,961 downwards.
CTGGGAGGGTATCGACCTATCGTGTGGGATTGTGCGGCGGCGCTTACGCCGCGGGCACCGGCAGCGCCGTCACCGACTTGATCTTCTCCATCGCGAAGCGCGAGGTGACGTTCTTCAGCGGCACGGCACTGATCAGCTTCTTGTAGAACACGTCGTAGGCCTGCATGTCCGCGACCACGACGCGCAGCATGTAGTCGACGTCGCCGGCCATCCGGTAGAACTCCATCACCTCGGGCATGGCGCTGACGGCGTCGGCGAATTTGCGCAGCCAGGCTTCCGAATGGTCGGCGCTCTCGACCGAGACGAACACCGAAATCCCGAGCCCGATCTTGTTCTGGTCGACCAGCGCCACGCGGCGCAGGATCACGCCATCGGCCTCCAGCCGCTGGATGCGCTTCCAGCACGGCGTCGACGACAGGCCGACCCGGTCGCCGATCTCGGCGACGGAGAGCGACGCATCCTCCTGCAGCACGGTCAAAATCTTGCGATCGATCGCGTCGAGGCGGCGGCTGTTGTCATGAAGCTGAATGGCGACATCGGTCATAGAAGAAAGTTCCATATGAAGGTTCGATATCCCTCATATGAGAAGAATCTTCCAAATCAAGCGATTCGTGGCGGCTCAGGCCGGCTTGGCGTCGGCGTGCTGACCCAAAAACTCTTCAACTTCAGTACGTTGCGGTGCGGCATAAGCACCCCCGAAGCGGGTGCATTTCAGCGCTGCAGCGGCCGAGGCGAAGCGGAGCGCGTCGCGTAGCGGCTGTTTCTCGGTGATGGCGAGGGCGAACGCCCCGTGGAAGACGTCGCCGGCCCCGAGCGTGTCGACGGTATGGACCGGGAAGGCCGGGGTTTCCTCCAGCTCGCCGTTCTCGTTGAGCCAGATCGTGCCCATCGGCCCGCGGGTGCCGGCCAGGAAGGAGGGGGTGAGCCTAGCGAGCTTGTGCAGCGCCTGGCCGTCGTCGGTGACGTCGGCGGTCTCCTGCAGCGGCTCGCTAGAGAACACCAGGTGAGAGGAGGCGGTGAGCAGCCCCTCCCGCATCGACATCGCGCGGTCGACGTCGACCACCACCGGAATGCCGCGTTTGACGGCCTCGGCGCAAAGCTCGGTGCAGAACGGCGCGCAGCGGCTCTCGGTCAGGATCGCCGCGCAATCCTCCAGCAAGAGTTCGGTCGGCGGCAGCTTGACCTTCCAGAGCTCCGGATCGCGGAAGGTGACGATGGTGCGCTCGCCGCTGTCGTCGATCATGATCGCCGAGATCGGGGTGACCAGGTTCGGCATGTGGATCAGATGATTGGTCTCGATGCCTTCCTGGGCGAGCTTGTCGAAGATGTAGCGGCTCGAGGTCTCCTGCGAATCGCCCATCGGGCCGCAGATCGAAGCGCGCCCGCCCAGCCGGACAATACCGATGGCGGCGTTCAGCGCATTGCCGCCGCAGATCTCGTCGAAATGCGTCGCGTTCTCCTTGGAGCCGCGCGCCGGAACGCTGACGCGAAAGGTCAGGTCGCGCACCGGCAGGCCGATGCAGAGGATGCGGGGCGGGACTTTCGGGGCGCCGTTCTGAAAATTCATGCGGGGATCCGTCGCAATGGTTCCGTTACTGCCAGAACTGTGTCCAGCTTTAATCGGCAGAACGATGTCCGGTTCCCGCTATTTCTCCAACGGGTTCTGGTGATGCACCCAGCGGCCGAGCAGATGATGGGCAATCGCGAACGGATGCGGGCCGGCGAGCCCGTCGGGATGCTGGCGCTTCAGCATCAGCGACGCCTCGGCATGGTCGAACCAGCGCGCATCTTCCAGCTCGGTGCGGTCGACCACGATGTCCTCGTTGGTCGCGCGCGCGGTGCAGCCGATCATCAGCGATGACGGATAGGGCCAGGGCTGCGTCATGTAGTAATTGACGTCGGTGCAGCGGATGCCGGATTCCTCGAAAATCTCGCGCCGCACGGCGTCCTCGATGGTCTCGGCGGCTTCCACGAACCCGGCGAGGCAGGAATACATGCCGGGCATGAACTGCTTCTGCCGTCCCAGCAGCACCTTGTCGCCGTACGTCACCAGCATGATCACGACCGGGTCGGTGCGCGGAAAGTGCTCGGCCTTGCAGCTCGGGCATTCGCGCTTCCAGCCGCCGTCCTTCATCGCGGTGCGGGTGCCGCAGTTCGGACAGAAGCCGTGGCGCTGATGCCAGGTCACCATCGATTTTGCCATCGCGATGGCCGAGAGCTGCTCGGGCGGCACCACGCCCTGCATCGCCATGCCGCGCAATTCGGTGATCGCGACGTCGGCGCGTCCGACCAGCTTCTCGGCCGCCTGCGGCGCGATTCCCATGCCGAAGATCGGCGCGGCGTCGCGCAGCCCCAGGAAGATCGTGCCGGGATTGGCGCCAAAGCTGCGGGCTTCCTCCAGCGAGAGCAGCGCGCGGGCCCCGCCATCCTCCTGCTTCACCACCAGCGAGTCGCGATAGATCACATAGGCGCGGGCCTCGCGGTGGCCCTCCAGCGCGAACAGCTTCTCGTCGTTGGTGCGCAGATGCGCGGCGCGGTCCAGCACGTGGGTGACAAAGGCCGGCTGGCCGAGCGGAAATGAATCGAATGCAGACATTGAATGTTCAACCCAACCAGATCTTGCGGCGAAGCGCGCTGATGAAATTCTGCACTTCCTCGGCGTCATGCGCCAGCGGCGGCATCACGCCCCAAACGGGACGCGGCCATGCAGCGTCGCTGGTGCGGCGCGCGATGACGTGGACGTGCAGCTGCGGGACGAGGTTGCCGAGCGCTGCGACATTCAGCTTGTCGCACTTGGTGACCTCTTTCAGGGCCCGCGAGACGCGGGTGATTTCCGTCATCAGCTGCGCTTGCGCGACCTCGTCGAGGTCGATGATCTCGACCGCGCCGTCGCGCCGCGGCACCAGCAGCAGCCACGGATAATGCGCATCCTTGATGACGAGCACCTTGCACAGCGGCAGGTCGCCGATGTCGATGGTGTCTTTCTTGAGCTGCGAATGCAGCGACCAATTGGAGGCGGACATGGGGGCAAATAATGCCTTTCCGTGTTCCCAGACAAGTCCCGCAAAGCCAGCCTTACAAAGCCGGGTCAGGCCGCTTGCTTTCCGGCGGTTTTGGCCCCAAATAGGGACCGGGAGATTGGCGGTGGACGAGCCACTCGCCAACCGGGTCAGGTCCGGAAGGAAGCAGCCCTAACGAGGTCCGGATCGGGTCGCTCGTCAGTCTCCTACCTGTTTTTCCGAGCGAATCGCGCTGGAATGGCGGTCTCCGCGCCCGGCGCTCGATTTTGGCTCCTATCCGCACGCCGGCTGAAGAGACAATTCCCAAGTTGCGGATCGATGCATGAATGACGCTGGCGACCCCTCCCATCCGTCCGACGGCGCAGGCAAAGGGAGCCTTGACGGCGGTTTCGATCTCGGCGGTGCGCCGGACGCCGCAAAACCCTACCGCGTTCTCGCCCGCAAATACCGCCCCTCCAGCTTCCAGGATTTGATCGGCCAGGAGGCCATGGTGCGCACCGTCTCGAACGCGTTCGAGACCGGGCGGATTCCGCAGGCCTGGATTCTGACCGGCGTCCGCGGGGTCGGCAAGACCACCACCGCGCGCATCCTCGCCCGCGCCTTGAACTACGCCAAGCCGGACGGCTCGGTGCAGGGGCCGACCATCCACATGCCCGACCTCGGCGTGCACTGCCAGGCGATCATGGAAAGCCGGCACATGGACGTGCTGGAGATGGACGCCGCGTCCCACACCGGCGTCGACGATGTCCGCCAGATCAATGACAGCGTGCGCTACGCGCCGGCCAGCGCGCGCTACAAGGTCTACATCATCGACGAAGTCCACATGCTGTCGACGGCGGCCTTCAACGCCTTCCTGAAGACGCTGGAGGAGCCGCCGGAGCACGCCAAGTTCGTGTTCGCCACCACCGAAATCCGCAAGGTTCCGATCACGGTGCTGTCGCGCTGCCAGCGCTTCGACCTGCGCCGCGTCGAAGCCGACGTGCTGATGAAGCATCTCGGCAACATCGCGGTTAGGGAAGGCGTCGAGGTCGAGCCCGAGGCGCTCGGCATCATCGCGCGCGCGGCCGAGGGATCGGTGCGCGATTCGCTGTCGCTGTTCGACCAGGCGATCGCGCATGCCGCGGGCAACGTGAAGGCCGACGCGGTCAGGCAGATGCTCGGCCTCGCCGACCGCACCCGCGTCATCGATCTGTTCGAACAGCTGGCGCGCGGCGATATCGCCGCCGCCTTCGCCGAATTCCGCGCGCAATATGACGTCGGCGCCGATCCCGTCGTGGTGCTGTCCGACCTTGCCGAGTTCGTCAATTTCGTCACCCGCGTGAAGTTCGTGCCGGGGACGGCCGACAATGTCGCGTTCGGCGAGACCGAGCGGGTGCGGGCGCGCGAGTTCGCCGCCAAGCTGTCGATGCGGGTGCTGTCGCGGATGTGGCAGATGCTGCTCAAGGGCATCGCCGAGGTGCAGACCGCGACGCGCCCGGCCGCTGCCGCTGAAATGGTTCTGGTGCGGATCGCCTATGTCGCCGACCTGCCGACGCCGGATGAGGTGATCCGGATGATCGAGCAGAATGGCGGCGGCGCTGCGCCCGCGACGTCGGGTTCCGCCGCGTCGTCACCGTCACGCGGCGCACCGAGCTCGGCGATGTCGGCCATGCCGTCGGCGCCGGTGCGCGCGCCGCAGGCCGCGCCGCGCGCCGATCTCGCCGCGCGTCCGCAGATGGCCGCGCCGGTCGCCGATGCCGCGCCGGCGCTGCGGATATCGAGCTTTCCGCAGCTGATCGCGCTCGCCGGCGAGAAGCGCGACATCATGATGAAGAGTGCGCTGGAAGCCGATGTGCGGCTGGTGCGCATCGAGGACGGCCAACTCGAGATCGCCCTCGAGCCGAAGGCGCAGCGCGCGCTGGTCACCGATCTGTCGCGCAAGCTCGAACTATGGACCGGGCGGCGCTGGACCGTGATCATCTCCAACGAGGCCGGCCAGCCCACGGTGCGCTCGCAGAACGAACTGGCGCGCAGCGAGCACCAGCGCGCCGCCGAGGCCGATCCGCGCGTGCAGGAGGTGCTGGCGCGCTTCCCCGGCACCAAGGTGGTCGAGGTTCGCCGCCTTGCCGCCGAGGTTCCGGTTTCGGATGCGTCAGGCGAAGACCCGATTGAAACTTCCGACAGCGACGACGATTGATATTTGGCTACAGGGACGCACGCATGGCTGATTTTCTCGGCATGATGAAGCAGGCAGCGCAGCTGCAATCCAAGATGCAGGAGATGCAGGAACAGCTCGGCAATGTCGAGGTCGAAGGCATCTCCGGCGGCGGCCTGGTCACGGTGCGCATGACCGCCAAGATGGAAGTGAAGGGCATCAAGATCGATCCGTCGCTGATGAAGCCGGAGGAACGCGAGGTGCTCGAGGATCTCCTGGTCACCGCGCATGGCGATGCACGCCGCAAGGCCGAGACCGCGATGCAGGAGAAGATGATGGCGCTCACCGGCGGGCTCGGCCTGCCGCCGGGATTTGGTCCGACCTAAATGGCTGCAAGCGTCGCCGGCCCCGAGATTGAACGCCTGATCCAGTTGCTGGCGCGGCTGCCGGGCCTCGGGCCCCGTTCGGCGCGGCGCGCGGCGCTGCATCTGATCAAGAAGCGCGAAGCCCTGATGACGCCGCTGACCGCGGCGCTGCAGGTGGCTATCGAGAAAATCCAGGTCTGCAAGACCTGCGGAAACATCGATACACAAAACCCCTGCACGGTGTGCACCGATCCGCGCCGCGATCCCTCGATCATCGTCGTGGTCGCGGACGTCGCCGACCTCTGGGCGCTGGAACGCGCCAATGCGACCAATGGCCGCTATCACGTGCTGGGCGCGACGCTGTCGCCGCTCGACGGCGTCGGTCCGCAGGATCTCACCATCGATCAACTGGTGGCGCGCGCGCATGCGCCTGAGGTCAGCGAGATCATCCTGGCGCTGAATGCGACGGTCGATGGCCAGACCACCGCGCATTACATCACCGACCTGTTGTCGGAGGCCAATGTGCGGGTGACGCGGCTGGCGCATGGCGTGCCGGTCGGCGGAGAGCTTGATTACCTCGATGAAGGTACGCTATCTGCAGCGATGCGGCAGCGGACGCTGTTCTAGCGCGCGATGCCGGCGCCGAGCACGGCGTCAGGCGCCAAGCGATCGGTTACAATCCGAAAGATCGCACCAAAACAAAATGGTAGTGTGGATGCCAATTCGGGGACGGTCATTCACGCTCTGACGAATCAAGATACGGAACCACTGACAATGACGGCACACCGATTCGGCGTACGCTTGTTCGGCGTACGTTTGGGCTTTGCGCTTCTGACGGCAACGTTCGCCGCGCCTTGCGCGCTCGCGCAGCAGGCCGACGCCCCGCAGAAGCCCGGCAAGATGATCCACGCCGGCGACGTGCTGTCGGGAGAGCTCGGCGTCATGAAGGTGCGTGACGCCAAGAACCGCGGCAAGCGCGTCGCGACCTACCAGATCACCAGCGAGCCGCGCCGCCTGCCGCCGCCGAACGGTCTGTGCAATCTCGAGACCGGGCCGGAAACCTTCCAGCTGATTCCGACCAACGACGCCCAGGCCGCGCAGCTCAAAAGCCTCTCCGGCAAGGAAATCTCGGTGAAGGTCGACGAAGTCGCCTGCGCCAAGGATGCCGGCGAGATGAGCGAAGCCATCGTCACCAAGTGGAGCGTAGTGGCGAAGTAGTCACCCCAACTTCGGTGTCATCGCCCGGCTCGACCGGGCGATCCAGTACGCCGCGGCTTCTCCGCTGAATTACGAACGCCTCTGGAATACTGGATCACCCGGTCAAGGGAAGCGGGTGATGACAGGGGAGCTAGACCCGCACCGGCCCCAGCTCGTCGAAATGCCCGCGCCGCTGCAGCCAGGCGAGCAGGATCAGGCTCGGGATCGCGACCAGCACGCAGATCACGAAGAACATCTGCCAGCCGACGGCCTTGGCCACATAGCCCGCGCCCGACGACAGATAGGTGCGGCCGACTGCCGCGAGCGCCGTCAGCAGCGCATACTGGGTCGCGGTGTGCAGCGGGTTGCGGCACAGCGCCGAGAGGTAGGCGACGAAGATCACGGTGCCGATCGCGCTGGTGAAATTCTCCGCGGTGATCGCAAGCGCGAGCGCCCATTGATCGACGCCGACATGGGCGAGCCAGGAGAACGACAGGTTGGCGACCGCCTGCAGCACGCCGCCGATCCAGAGGCTGGTCGCCAGCGAATAGCGCCGCGCCACGAAGCCGCCGGCAAAGCCGCCGATCAGGGTTGCGGCAAGGCCGACGCCCTTCACGATCGCCGCGTAATCGACCTTGGAAAAGCCGATGTCGATCACGAACGGCGCGGTCATGGTGCCCGAGAACGCGTCGGTGAACTTGAACAGCACCACAAAGGCGAGCGCAGCGAAGGCGTCCTTGCGGCTGAGGAACTCGGAGAACGCGCCGAGCGCGGCATGTAGCACGCGTTCGGCCGCGTTCTGCGCATGCGTCGCCGCCTCCGCGCCCTTCGATTGCGTCGGCTCGGTCGCCGCAAGCGCGGTGACGATGCCGATCACGACCAGCGCGGCCATCACCACATAGCCCCACATCCAGGCCGACAGGCGCACGAGGCCAGCGGACTCGAAGCCGCTGACGATGAACAGCGCGCCTGCGGTCGAGACCAGCATGCCGACGCGGTAGGCCGCGACATAGGACGCCATGCCGGCGGCCTGCTCGCTTTCAGGCAGGCTTTCGACGCGGAAGGCATCGACCACGATGTCCTGCGTCGACGATGCGGTTGCGACCAGCAGCGCGGCGAAGGCCGCGAACCACGGCGAGTGCGCCGGATCGGCCATCGCCAGCACCAGGATCGCCGCGATCAAGAGCAACTGCGAGAACAGCAGCCAGCCGCGGCGGCGGCCGAACATCTGCGTGAACAGCGGAACATGCAGCGCGTCGACCAGCGGCGCCCAGAGGAATTTCAGCGTGTAGGGCGTGCCGATCAGCGCCAGCAGCCCGATGGTGCCGAGATCGACCCCGGCCTCCTTCATCCAGACCTGCAGCGTCGAGCCCGACAGTGCCAGCGGCAGCCCCGAGGAGAAGCCCAGCAGCAGCACGACCAGCACCCGCGGCTGCAGATACACCGCAAAACTGTCGCGCCAGGAGGTGGCGGCGGGGGGATTCTTTTCCGGTTGGGTCGCGGTCACTTCGGGCGCGGTCATGTCCCTCTGTTAGCAGATTCGACCGCAGCTGCCTTGGCTCCCTCTCCCCGCTCTTTCGCGGGGAGAGGGTTGGGGTGAGGGGCTTTCTCAGCGAATTATGATGGGTGCAATGTGCGGAAGCTCCCCCTCACCCGAAATTCGCGCGATGCGCGAATTTCGACCTCTCCCCGCAAGTGGGGCGAGGTGACTTCGGGGCTACTCCCCCGCCTGCAGCTTGCGCGGGGCGGGGAACAGGTCGGGGGCGGGCTTGACGAAGCGGGGGACCTCGATCGGGGTCTCGGACTTGCTGAAGTCGAGTTCCTCGATCCGGCCGGCGCGTTTCTCGATCTTGTCGGCGGAGATCAGGATCTGCCTGACGTCCTCGTTCACCTGGCCGAAATGGGTCTGCAGCTTGAGCACGCGATCGCGCAGGCGGCCGAGGTCGTCGCCGAGATGCATCACCTCGTTGCGGATCTGGTCGGCGGCGTCGCGGATGCGGGCGTCCTTCAGGATCTGCTGCATCACCTGGATCGCCAGCATCAAGAGCGAGGGCGATACCAGCACGACGCGCGCGCGATAGGCCTTCTGGATCACGTCGTCGAAGCCGTCATGGATCTCGGCATAGACCGATTCCGACGGCACGAACATCAGCGCGGTGTCCTGGGTCTCGCCAGGGATCAGGTACTTCTCCGCGATGTCGCTGACATGCTTCAGCACGTCGGCGCGCAGCCGCTGGCTGGCGAATTTGCGCTCCTCGTCGCTGCGCGCATCGTGCAGCGCGGTCATGGCCTCGAGCGGGAATTTCGCGTCGATGCAGAGCGGGCGCTGGTCGGGCAGAAACACCACGCAGTCCGGCCGCTTGCCCGACGTCAGCGTGTACTGGAACTCGAACGAGCCCTTCGGCATGCCGTCCTGGACGATCGCCTCCATCCGCGCCTGGCCGAAGGCGCCGCGCGATTGCTTGTTGGCGAGCACGTCGCGCAGCGTCGTCACCTGGGTGGTGAGTTCGTTGAGGTTCTTGTGCGCGTGGTCGATGATGCCGAGCCGCTCATGCAGCACGCGCAGCGAATCCATCGTGTTGCGGGTCGATTGCTCCATCGACTGGCCGACCCGGTGGGTCACCGAATCGAGCCGCTCGTTGACGGCCCGGGCCATCTCGGCCTGGCGGCCGGCCAGCGCCTGCGCCATAGTATCAACCTTGGCATCGACCCGCCCGGAGGATTCGCTCTGGGCCCGCAGCATGTCGGCGAGGCGCTCCTCCAGCTCTTCGGCGCGGATGGCCTGGGCCATTGCGAGTTCCGCGCCGCGCCGGCTGGCGCGTGCGATCACCACCGCAATGGCGAACAGCAGGATCAGCGCCAGCGCCCCAAGGCCGATCAATGCGTCGGAGACACGGACGGGAAGGTCGCCAATCGTGAGGAGAATCTCGTTCATGCCGGCAGTTGTAGCCGATTCGCGGCCAGGTGCGAACGAAGAGGGAACGCTTATGGTAAATGCATTCCTGATTTTCACGGTTAATGCGGGGTGAAGAAACGTGGTTAACGTTGTCCTAACGGGTTCCTGAGCGCATTGACCCCATGAAGTCAGCAGCTTAAATCGCCGCCATGGCATTAAGAGAAATCATCATCCTGCCGGACAAGCAGTTGCGGCTGGTGTCGAAACAGATCGAGAAGGTGACGCCGGAGATCCGCAAGCTGGCCGACGACATGCTCGAGACCATGTATGACGCGCCCGGCATTGGGCTCGCGGCGATCCAGGTCGCGCAGCCGCTGCGGCTGATCACCATGGACCTCGCCAAGCGCGACGAGAACGGCGAGACCACGGCGAAGCCGCGCGTCTTCATCAATCCGGAGATCATTGCGCGTTCGGAAGAGCTGTCGGTGTACGAAGAGGGCTGCCTGTCGATCCCCGAATATTACGAGGAGGTCGAGCGGCCGGCGCGGGTACGCGTGCGATTCACCGATCTCGACGGCACGGTGCATGAGGAGGATGCGGAAGGGCTCTACGCCACCTGCATCCAGCACGAAATCGATCATCTCAACGGCGTGCTGTTCGTGGATTATCTGTCGAAACTGAAGCGCGACCGCGTCTTCAAGAAATTCGAGAAGGCCGCCAAGCGCGCGGCGGAGTAACGCCGCTTATTCTCGGAAGAAATCGATCGCATGCCTCTCCGCCTGATCTTCATGGGCACGCCCGATTTCGCGGTGCCGACGCTGCTGGAGCTCGTGGCCCATGGCCATGAGGTCGTGGCGGTCTACACCCGCGCGCCGAAGCCGGGCGGGCGGCGCGGCCTGCAATTGCAGCCGACGCCGGTCGAGCAGGAGGCGCGCCGCCTCGGCATTCCCGTGCTGACGCCGAAGACCCTCAAGACCTCGGAAGCGCTCGAGGAGTTTCGCGCGCATGACGCGGATGCCGCCGTCGTCGTCGCCTATGGCATGATCCTGCCGCAAGCCATTCTCGACGCGCCGAAGCTCGGCTGCTTCAACCTGCATGCCTCGCTGCTGCCGCGCTGGCGCGGCGCCGCGCCGATCAACCGCGCCATCATGGCTGGCGATGCCGCGAGCGGCGTGATGGTGATGAAGATGGATGTCGGCCTCGACACCGGGGACGTCGCGATGGCCGAGCGGTTGCCGATATCGGACAGCATGACGGCATCCGATCTGCACGACGCGCTAGCGCCGCTCGGTGCCGACCTGATGGTGCGCGCGATGGCGGCGCTGGGGCGCGGCGGCTTGCAGCTGACGAAGCAGAGCGAGGACGGCGTCACCTATGCGGCCAAGATCGAGAAGGCCGAGGCGCGGATCGACTGGACACAGCCGGCGCATGCGGTGCTGCGGCACATTCACGGGCTCTCGCCGTTTCCCGGCGCCTGGTGCGAGCTCACCGGCGAAGGCGAGCCGGTGCGACTGAAGATCCTGCGCTGCGAGCAGGCGAAAGGCTCGGGCGCACCGGGCGCTGTGCTCGACGACAATTTCGCGATCGCCTGCGGCGACGGCGCGATCCGGATCCTCGAACTGCAGCGCGCCGGCAAGGCGCCGATGAAGGCGGCGGATTTCCTGCGCGGCACGCCGCTGAAGCCGCCTGCGCGACTCAGCTGATGCCCCGCTACAAGCTCACCATCGAGTATGACGGCACGCCGTTCTCCGGCTGGCAGATCCAGGACACCGCGCCGACCGTGCAGGGCGCGCTGGAGGCGGCGGTCAAGGCGATCTGTGGCGAGGACGTGCGCGTCCACGGCGCCGGGCGTACCGATGCCGGCGTGCATGCGCGCGGCCAGGTCGCGCATTGCGACATCGCCAAGCATTTTCCGCCCGGCCGCTTTCGCGACGGGCTGAATGCGCATCTGCGGCCCAATCCGATCGGCGTGCTCGCGGCTGACATCGTGCCCGACGATTTCGAGGCGCGGTTCTCCGCGACAAGGCGGCACTATCTCTATCGCATCACCAACACGCGCGCGAACCTCGCGCTCGACATCGGCCGCGTCTGGCGCGTGCCGCGCGCGCTCGATGCTGACGCGATGCACGCCGCCGCGCAGCGCCTGCTCGGCAAGCATGATTTCACCACCTTCCGCGACACCGAGTGCCAGGCCAAGTCGCCGGAGAAGACGCTCGATCAGCTCGACGTCACGCGCGAGGGCGACGCCGTCAACATCGTGACGTCGGCGCGCTCGTTCCTGCACAGCCAGGTGCGCTCGATGGTGGGCTCGCTGGTGTGGGTCGGCGAGGGTCGCTGGAGCGCCGACGATCTTGCCGGTGCGCTCGCCGCCCGCAACCGCGCCGCCTGCGGCCCCGTGGCGCCGCCGGACGGGCTCTACCTGATGCGGGTGGATTACTAGGCGGTGTGAATGATCTTGTAGGATGGGTAGAGCGAGGCGAAACCCATCATGTGCGCCGCGATTCGAGGTAATGGGTTTCGCTGCGCTCTACCCATCCTACAGACTGTATCTGGTGCGAGTGGATACTAGTGGCCCCAATCCCTACTGTGCATGGGGTTGTTTTCGATGTTTTTGTCCAGCCGCGCGGCTGGCCTACCCGAAATACCGCTCCAACACGCCCCGATAGATCCGCGTCAGCTTCTCCAGATCAGCCACCGGCGTGCGCTCGTCGACCTGGTGCATGGTCTGACCGACCAGGCCGAACTCGATCACCGGGCAATAGCTCGAGATGAAGCGCGCGTCCGAGGTGCCGCCGGAGGTCGATAGCTCCGGCCTGCGGCCGGTGATCTCCTCGATCGCGGCGACCGCGAGGTCGGTGAACGGGCCGGGCTGGGTGACGAACACGTTCGAGTTCGACGGTTGCCAATCGATGTGGGCGCGGATCCGGTTGCCGCAGGCTTTCGCCAGCCGTTCGTCGACCAGCTGGCGCAGGCTCTCCTGGGTGTGGTTGTCGTTGTAGCGGATGTTGAACTTCGCGCGCGCCTGGCCGGGGATCACGTTGCTGGCGGTGTTGCCGACATCGACCGTGGTGAATTCGAGGTTGCTGGCCTGGAACTGCGCGCTGCCGTGATCGAGCGGCTCGTCGCTCAGCGCCACGATCAGCCGCGAGATATCAGGCACCGGGTTGGAGGCGCGGTGCGGATAGGCGACATGGCCCTGCACGCCGTCGACCACCAGCGTGCCGGACTGCGAGCCGCGCCGGCCGATCTTGATCATGTCGCCCAGCACTTCGACATTCGAGGGCTCGCCGAGCACGCAATGATCGAATGTCTCGCCGCGCTCGGCGCACCATTTCAACAGCTTGACGGTGCCGTTGATCGAGACGTCTTCCTCATCGCCGGTGATCAGGAAGGAGATCGAGCCGTTGCCATTCTCTTGTGGCTTGCCGTCATGGTCGCCGAGATATTGCAGCACAGCGGCGACGCTGCAGGCGATGCCGCCCTTCATGTCGACGGCGCCGCGGCCATAGAGATAACCGTCCTTCACCTCGCCGGAGAACGCGCCGAGCGTCCACGCGGCTTCATCGCCAGGCGGCACCACGTCGGTGTGGCCGGCGAAGGTGATATGCGGCGCCGAGGTGCCGATGCGCGCATAGAGGTTGTCGATATCGGCGGTGCCGGGCTCGGAGAAGGTCACGCGGTGGACTTCGAAGCCTGCGGCTTTCAGCAGGTTTTCGAGAACGCCAAGCGCGCCGGCGTCGGCCGGGGTGACGGAGGGGCAGCGAACGAGATCGCGGGTAATCGAGACGGCATCACTCATGCGCCTCGCTTAACACGTCACACGGCGGGTGGACCAGCTTTGTGCGGCACGATATCGAGTTCGCTCTGCTGATCCCAGCCGCCCGCGGAGCGCGACCCGCTGTCGCGGCCTTGCCGCATATGGGTTTTCCCAAGCGGATTGGGGCCATAGCGATTGGGGTAGCTGGTGCCGCGCAAAAAGGCGAGCTCGATGAAGCCCCAGACATAGAGCACGAAGACGATCAGGCCCGCGGCCATCACCCAATAGGATTCATCGGGGAGCCGATCCGAGAACTGGCTCATGAGACCCGGGATCGCGAAAAACGGCACCATCCACCAGCCGCTCTTGTCGCGGTCGTGCAGTCGCTTGATCGAGACAGCGACATAGACCCAAACGAACAAGAACGTTCCGCAGGCCTTGACCAGCAATGCCGGCAATCCGGCCCAGCTCAGCGATTTGTAGCTGTCGGGGTCGAAGGCCCGGAAGATGTCGTCGACATTGAAGCTGAACCCGTTCTTGCCGCCGAGGCCGGCCGAGACCGCCAGCAAAGCCAGGAACATCATCCAGCAGACGATGATCAGCCCTGCGAGCCAGAATTTGGCCCGGTTGACGCGGCCCTTGAAGCCGAACAGGTAATTGGCCCAGTCCATAAAAATAAGCTCCGGGCTGCGGCAATTCTTCGCAGCCCGGAGATATGTCGGCGTCGGATCGAAATTGGTTCGATCAGTCCAGACCCGTCGTCCTGAGGTGCGAGCCTTGCGGCGCAATTGCGCCGCTGGGCGAGCCTCGAAGGATGCACGGCCCCGCTGGTGGCCGTCGACCCTTCGAGACGCCTGCTTCGCAGGCTCCTCAGGGTGACGGTGATGGACTGATCTCGCGGCGAAAAAGCGATCAATCCCGCAGCAGCTCGTTGATGCTGGTCTTGGCGCGGGTGCGCTCGTCGACCCGCTTGACGATCACGGCGCAGGCGGTGGCAGGTCCCGGCTGGCCGTTCTTCAGCGGCTTGGCCGGCAGGGTGCCGGGCACCACGACGGCATATTCCGGGACCTCGCCGACGAAGATTTCGCCGGTCTCGCGGTCGACGATCTTGGTCGAGGCGCCGAGGAACACGCCCATCGACAGCACCGCGCCCTTGCGCACGATCACGCCCTCGGCGACCTCCGAGCGCGCGCCGATGAAGCAGTCGTCCTCGACGATCACCGGCTCGGCCTGCAGCGGCTCGAGCACGCCGCCGATGCCGACGCCGCCGGAGATGTGCACGCGCTTGCCGATCTGGGCGCAGGAGCCGACCGTCGACCAGGTGTCGATCATGGTGGCTTCATCGACATAGGCGCCGAGATTGACGAAGGAGGGCATCAGCACGACGTTGCGGGCGATGAAGGCCGAGCGGCGCACGATCGCGCCCGGCACGGCGCGGAAGCCGGCGTCGCGGAAACGGTTCTCGCCCCAGCCCTCGAACTTCGACGGCACCTTGTCCCACCACGATGCCTTGCCCGGGCCACCCGCGATCTGATCCATGTCGTTGAGGCGGAACGACAGCAGCACGGCCTTCTTCAGCCACTGATTGACCTTCCACTTGCCGCTCGTCTCGCGCTCGGCGACACGGGCCTCGCCCTTGTCGAGCAGCTCCAGCGCGTGGTCGACCGCCTCGCGGACCTCGCCCTTGGTCGAGGTCGAAATGCCTTCGCGGGCGTCGAACGCGGTGTTGACGGTGGTTTCGAGGGCGGACAGCGACATCGGGACAATCCTTGGCGTATCGGGGATTATGACGGGATTTTGCGGGGCTTTTTCGGAATTTGGGGCCGCGGAGTCAAGGCAAACTCCTTCCTACCAAGCCGACTCTCTCCTCCCGTCGTCCCGGCCAAGCGAAGCGCGAGCCGGGACCCATAACCACGAATGCCAGCGTTGCGGCACGCTGGGGTCACGGCGAGTAGCCACACAGAGATTGGTGGTTATGGGTCCGGCTTTCGCCGGGACGACGTGGGGAGAGGTCAGGGCTTTCCGTTCAGCCGCTGCAGGAAGCCGGTGAGATCATCAGTGACATGATCGACATGGGCGGCGTCGCGGCCTTCGAGTTCCCAGGCCTCGCGCACCACCTCCTGGCTGCCGTCGGGCACGACCAGCACGGTGGTCATGCCGAGCTCATGCGGCACCACGAGGTTGCGCGCGAGGTCCTCGAACATCGCAGCCTTCGCCGGATCGACGTCGTGGAGCCTGAGGAACTTCTGGTAGGTCTGCGGTGCCGGCTTCGGCTCAAGATCGGCGGCGATGATGTCGAACACGCCGTCGAAATGGTTGCCGATGCCGAGCCGGCCCAGCACCGCATCGACATGGTCGACCGAGCCGTTGGTCAGGATCAGCTTGCGCCCCGGCAGTTTTGCGATCGCGGCTCCCATCGCCGGATTCGGCTGCAGCGGCGAGTGGTCGATCTTGTGCACATAGGCGAGATAGTCGTCGGCCTGCACGCCGTGCTCGGTCATCATACCGCGCATCGTGGTGCCGTAGCGCAGGTAGTAGTCCTTCTGCAGCCGCCGTGCTTCCTCGGGAGAGATCTTCAGCCAGTTGCTGACGAACTCGCCGATCCGCGCATCGACCTGCTGCCACAGGTTGACGTGATGCGGGTACAGCGTGTTGTCGAGGTCGAACACCCAGGTCTCGACATGGCTGAAGCTGCGGGGAGTATTCATTGTGGCTCTCCACTTGTCAGCGTGAACGTCGTTCCGCCCTCCGCCGTCGTCCTGGCGAAAGCCAGGACCCATACCGCGGAATTCATCAATGTGGCACGGTGCTCGTCGTTCTTCGCCAAACGCAGTCTTGTGGTAATGGGTCCTGGCCTTCGCCAGGACGACATCGATGTTTGCGGCCTCATTATCTTCATCACGGCATCGCAAAGCGCAGCGTCTTGCCGCCGCTGGTCATGTCGACGGTGGTGAAGCCGAGTGCGGCGAGGCCGCGGGTGCTGCAGTCGCCCTGTTCGTTGATCTCGAACTTGCTTTCGCGGGTGCAGAGCTGGACCCCGCCGCCCCAGTTCAGCGGCTTGTCCTTGATGCGGATGGCCCGGTTGTCGTTGTCGACCGCTTCAGCAAACGAATAGATCTGCTTCGGCGTGCCTGACACGTCCGGATGCAGGCACTTGCCGGGGTCGATGCGATACCAGCCGCGGCTGGTCACCACCTTGCCGTCGTCGGTTGCAACCGCGGCCATCACCTTGTGCGGCGTGTCGTTGCACCAGGTCAGCCCCGATGGCGACGGCTTCTGCACGGCATCGATCATGGTGGCGAAGAAATTCGGCGACTGCACGATGTCGCTGGCGAGCCCGCGACTCCTGAGGAACGCCGACAGCGCACTCTGGGTCTTCGGCCCGTCGACGCCATCGATTGGCGCGGCATCGTAGCCCGCGATCACCAGCAGGCGCTGGATGCCGGCGAGGCGCGCCTGATCGTCGTCATATTCGCTGTCTTCGGCGAGATAGGCGACCAGATGGCCGTCGTCGGTCTTGGTCGGCGTGATCTGGGTGAATTGCGCGGGCATCTGGCCGGAGCGGCATTGTCGCGCGGCGGCGATCACGAAATTGTCCTGCGCCACGCAGAGCGTGTCGGTGCCGTTCTGCGGGATCGGCGAAGCGCCATAGACGCCAAGCGCCCGCGCATTGAGCAGCACGCGGTCGGCGGTGAGCGCGCCCTGCACCACGACCCGGCAGGTCGCGGGATCGATGCGGAACCAGCCGCGTGTCGCGGTCGCGGCCTTGTCGTCGATGCCGATCGCGGCCTCGATCACATAGCTCATGCGGTTGCAGAGCTTGAGGTCGGCATGCGCCGGCGCCGACGAGAACAGGAACGACACCAGCGCGGCGGGCAGCGACATCGCGAGCCGCGCCGGCAGCGACCGGCGAGGAATCCTCGCCGTGTGTCCCGCGTCTGCCATTACTTGTGGATCAGCGTGCCGGTGCCCTGGTTGGTGAAGAGCTCGAGCAGCACCGCGTGCTGCGTCTTGCCGTCGATGATCACGACGCCCTGCACGCCCTGTTCGAGCGCGTAGATGCAGGTCTCGACCTTCGGGATCATGCCGCCGGAAATCGTGCCGTCGGCGATCAGCTTGCGGGCTTCCTTGATCGACAGGTCCGGAATCAGCTTCTTGGACTTGTCGAGTACGCCCGGCACGTCCGTCAGCAGCAGCAGGCGCTTGGCCTTCAGCGCGCCCGCGATCGCGCCGGCGAAGGTGTCGGCGTTGATGTTCAGGGTCTGGCCGTCCTGCGAGGTCGCCAGCGGCGCCAGCACCGGGATCAGCTCATAGCCGATCAGCTGATTGAGCAGCGTGAGGTCGACCTTTTCGGGATCGCCGACGAAGCCGAGATCGATGGCCTTCTCGATGTTGGAATCCGGATCGACCATGGTGCGCGTCGTCTTCGACGCCTTCACCATGTTGCCGTCCTTGCCGGAGAGGCCCACGGCCTTGCCGCCGGCCTCGTTGATGTAGCCGACGATCTGCTTGTTGACCGAGCCCGCCAGTACCATCTCGACGATCTCGATGGTCGCGGCGTCGGTGATGCGCAGGCCCGCGGCGAATTCCGACTGGATGCCGAGGCGCTTCAGCATGGTCGCGATCTGCGGCCCACCGCCATGCACGACCACCGGATTGATCGCGGTCTGCTCGAGCAGCACGATGTCGCGCGCGAACGCCTTCGCGGTGTCCTCGGCGCCCATGGCATGGCCGCCATATTTAATGACGATGGTTTCCTCGTCATATTCCTGCATGTGCGGCAGCGCCTCGGACAGGATGCGGGCCTGATCGAGCGGGCTGATGTGCTGGTCGGTCATGGGGCTGGTCTCGTCGTCAGCGGAGGGGTGGCGCGGTTCTATCTGATTGGCGGGCAGGGCGCAAAGCGGTCTTGACCCTCTCCCCTTGTGGGAGAGGGTGGCTTCGATGCGACGGCATTGAAGCCGGGTGAGGCGTTTGTCTCCGCGGATAGAGACCCCTCATCCGGCGCGGATTGCATCCGCGCCACCTTCTCCCACAAGGGGAGAAGGAAGTATGGCGGTCATCACCGCTTCGGCCACACCGCCGCGACCGCCAGTACCAGCCAGCTCAGGATCAAGAGCGTTCCGCCGGTCGGCGCAGCCATCGGAAACAATCCATGGCCGGCATATTGGCGCAGCACGAGGTCGCCTGCGAACAATGACGTCGCGATGACGAACCCGGCCGCCGCCGTGACTGCGAGCTTCGCATGGATGATCGCGCGATCCGCGACCGCGATGGCCGCGACGACGGCGGGTGCATGGAACAGCAGCATCGAGGATGCCGCCGCCAGCCGCGTGGCATCAGGCAAATGGGCTGCGGCCGCCGCCAGCATCACGCCGCAGGCGCCCATGGCAGCGGCAAGGCCGATCAGGAGGCGGGATGCGCCGCTCATCGGCGCCGTTCCTCGATCAGGCGCACCATGGCGGCACGCAGCTCCGGCATGCCGTCGCCGGTGCGCGACGAGGTCACCAGCATTTCGGGGAAGGCGGCGGGATGTTTTGCGAGTGTTGCTGACGTGTCGGCGATGACGGTCTTGAGTTCGCCGGCCTTCACCTGGTCGGCCTTGGTCAGCACGACCTGATAGCTGACCGCGGACTTGTCCAGCGTCTTCAGCACGTCGAGATCGACGTCCTTGATGCCGTGGCGCGCGTCGATCAGCACGTAGACCCGCGCCAGTGTCGCGCGCCCGAGCAGGAATTTGTGGATCAGCGCCGTCCACAACGCCACCTTGGTCTTGGGCGCCGAGGCGTAGCCGTAGCCGGGCATGTCGACCAGGCGGAAGCCCGCCTTCTCCGGCCCCTCGAAGAAGATCAGCTCCTGGGTGCGCCCGGGCGTGTGCGAGGTGCGAGCCAGGTTGCTGCGGCCGGTCAGCGCGTTGATCAGGCTCGACTTGCCGACATTGGAGCGGCCGGCAAACGCGACCTCGAGGCCGGCCATCGGCGGCAGCGTCTCGATCGAGGGCGAGGCCCAGATGAAGCGCCAGTCGCCGGCGAACAGTTTCCGGCCTTGCTCAATTAGCGCCGCATCGGGTTCGGTGCTCATGCGAAGGATTCCATCTCGTCGCGGCCAGACAAAGGCCCAAGGCGGGTCCTTGGCGTAGGACGACCCGGCCATCCAGGTCAACGTCCAGAGCCTCGGTTCTGGCCGCCCTCCAATATGTCGATGCCCGGCACAAGGCCGGGCATGACGTGGTGACGAAGCGCTGTTGCTGGAAGCTACGTCGCCTTCTTTGTCTCAGTCGTCACGCTTTTTTTTGAAACGTCGACTTCAGATTGTCGAACAGCTCCACCTTCACGCCGTTGCGCCGCATGATGTAGCTCTGCTGCAGCACCGACAGCAGGTTGTTCCAGGCCCAGTAGATCACGAGACCCGCCGGGAAGCCGGCCAGCATGAAGGTGAAGATCAGCGGCATCCAGTCGAAGATCATCTTCTGGGTCGGATCCGGCGGCGCCGGATTGAGCTTCATCTGGACCCACATCGTGATGCCCATGATGATCGGCCAGATGCCCATCACCAGATAGGCGCCGAAATGCGGTCCGAGCAGCGCGATCGGATCGAACGGAATCAGGCCGAACAGCGTGAACAGGTTGGTCGGATCGGGCGCCGAGAGGTCCTTGATCCAGCCGAAGAACGGCGCGTGCCGCATTTCGATGGTGATGAACAGCACCTTGTAGAGCGAGAAGAACACCGGGATCTGCAAGGCGACGGGAAGACAGCCCGCGATCGGGTTGATCTTCTCCTTCTTGTAGATCTCCATCATCTCCTGCTGCTGCTTCACGCGGTCATCAGGATAGCGTTCCTTCAGCGCCTGCAGCTGCGGCTGCACCGACTTCATCTTCGCCATCGAGGCGTAGGACTTGTTGGCGAGCGGGAAGAACAACAGCTTCACGATCACGGTCACCAGGAGGATCGCGATGCCGAAATTGCCGACCAGGCGATAGAACCAGTCGAGCGCCAGGAACATCGGCTTGGTGATGAAGTAGAAATGGCCCCAGTCGATCAGGAGATCGAAATGGTTGAGGCCGAGCTGCTTGTTGTAGCCGCCGAAGCCGACCAGCGGGAAGTTGAGGCCGACCGTGGCGGCCTCCTTCGCGCCGGCGAACAGCCGCCCGTTGGCAACGCCGGTGCCGCCGATCGGAATGGTCTGCGCGCCGAGCATGTAGTCGGTCTGGTAGCGCTTGTCGCCGGTGGTGAAGCGGGCGCTTTCGAGCGTTGCGGTGGTCTCCGGCAGCAGTGCCGTGGCCCAGTATTTGTCGGTGATGCCGAGCCAGCCGTCGGTGACCTTCGTGAACACGATGCCGCGCGAATTTCCGCCGGTCGAGGTCTTGGCCTCGTCGATGTTCTTGTAGCTGAATTCCTGCAGGCCGTGTTCGCCGAGATAGCCGATCGGGCCTTCATGCAGAATCGCGTAGCCGGAGACCGGCGGCTTGCCGCCGCGCGAGATCAGACCGAACGGATACAGCGTCACCGGCGCGCTGCCTTGATTGATGACCTCGTCCTTGATGCTGAAGAGGTAGCGATCGTCGATCGAGATGGTGCGGCGGAAGGTCAGGCCCTGGCCGTTCTCGTATTTCAGAATCACCGGGGTGCTCGGCGACAGGGTGTTCGATCCCTCCTGCTGCCAGACGGTTTCGGCGTTCGGCGTCTTCACCGATGAGCCGTTGGCGGTCAGCCACAGGAACTCGGCATAATAAGGCTCGGCCGTGCCCGACGGCGACAGCAGCACGACGGCCGGCGATTTGGGATCGACCGTCTCGCGGAACTGGACCAGCGAGAGGTCGTCGATCCGGGCGCCCTTCAGCGCGATGCTGCCGGTGACGCGCGGGGTCTCGATCTTGATGCGCGGGCCGGAGGCAAGCACCGTCTCGCGGCTCGCGACCGGAGCGTCGGCAGCAGGCGCGCCGGGAGCCGGAGAGGGAGTCGCCGAGGTACCCGGAGCAGTGCCGGGAGCAGCACCCGGAGTCGCCTGCGGCGCCGGCTTCTGCAACTCCGCCTGGCGCTGCGCCTCGCGCTGCTTCTCCATCTGCGGCACATTGTAGAAATATTGCCAGGCGATCAGGACGAGGCCGGACAGAATGACGGCAAGGATCGTGTTGCGGTTGTCGGACATCTCTTAGGGTCTCGTCATTCCATTCGGATTGGGCGCGCTCTTGTTACCCGCCTTGTTGGTACCCGTCTTGGGCGCAGGCCGGTCGAGGCGGCGCAGCGCCGACCGCAGGTCGTCAAGCATGGTCGCAAAGTCGCGGGTCAGCGCGTCACGACGGCCCACTAGCACATAATCATGGTGCGGCCGCATGAATACGGCGTCGACCTGTCTCATCACTTCGCGAAGCCGGCGGCGGATGCGGTTGCGCTCGGTCGCGGTGCCGTTCTTCTTGGTGACGGTATAGCCGACGCGGATCGGGCCCTGATCGTCGCGGCGGCGGCCCTGCAGCACAAAAGCTGTGGTATTCGCCCGTGCGCCATTGGCAACGGCGAGGAAATCCGCCCGCTGCCTCAGCCGATCCATAATGGGTATCTCCGGAGAGGAGACGTCCGGGCTCAGGCGCTCAGGCGCTTGCGGCCACGCGCGCGGCGCGCAGCGAGGACCTTGCGGCCGCCGGCCGTGGCGAGACGGGCGCGGAAGCCGTGACGGCGCTTGCGCACCAGTTTGCTGGGTTGATAAGTCCGCTTCACGGGTAATTCTCCGCTGACCGGGCAATTTGCCGTTGTATTGAGATGGAGTCCGGTGATGCTGGCGGGCCCAAACGAGCCGTTGACGGCCCCAAAGAGCCGCCCCCGGGTCAAGAACCGGGCCATCGCGGACAGTTGGCGCGGCTTATAAGGGAGCGCCCTGTTTTCGTCAATGTCACAGGCCGTCGCAAAAAGGCTTCTTCGAAACGTCGCAATTGGGGCGAATATATCTGATTTCGCGGGGTATTTGACGGTATGGAGACGCTTTGGGGCGTTCGGGGAACCGCCCACATTAGCGATCCGTAATTTGACCGGCTTGGGCCGGGCCCCATCTTCCGACCCCTAAGCCAAACAAGGCCTTATCTTGTGGCTCTAACTGACGATCAGGCGACCGCGCAGAAGCAGCGGCCCAAGCCGTCCCCCCGGCTCGGGCTGTCGGGCAAGCTTTTGCTGCTGACGATTCCCCTGGTGATGATCGCCGGGCTCCTGATCTACGTCCCGGCCATCGCCAACTTCCGGATGAACCGGCTCAATGACCGCCTGGCCGCCGCCAATACCGCGGCGCTGGTGCTCGATGCCGCCCCGTCCGGCCTGGTGCCGGATTCGCTGGCGCGGCAGATCCTGACCAGCATCGGCGCCCGTGCCGTCGCCATCAAATTGGGACAGCAGCGCCGGCTGCTCGCCAGCGCCGATTTGCCGGCGGCGATCGACCATGACGTCGACATGCGGACCATGACGGTATGGTCGGCGATCGTCGATGCCTTCGAGATCATGCTGGAGCACGGTGACCAGACCATCCGCGTGGTCGGACCCGCGCCGGGCCAGGCGCAATTCATCGAGGTCGTGATCGACGAGAAGCCGCTGCGGCAGGCGATGTACCGCTTCTCGCGCAACGTTTTGGTCGTTGCATTGTTGATCGCCGGCCTGACCGCCGGTCTGGTCTATCTGGCGCTGCATTATTTGTTCGTGCGCCCGATGCGGCGGCTGACCGCGAGCCTGGTCGGCTTCCATGAGAATCCGGAGAGTTCGGCGCGAATCATCGTGCCGAGCCAGCGCGGCGATGAGATCGGCGTTGCCGAGCGCGAGCTGTCCGACATGCAGCGCGACCTCGTCTCGATGCTGCATCAGAAGAGCCGGCTTGCCGCGCTTGGGCTCGCCGTCTCCAAGATCAACCATGATCTGCGCAATCTGCTGGCGTCCTCGCAATTGCTGTCGGACCAGCTCGCCAGCGTGCCCGACCCGCGGGTGCAGCGTTTTGCGCCGAAACTGTTGCGCTCGCTGGAGCGCGCCATCGCCTTCTGCCAGTCGACGCTTTCTTATGGCCGCGCGCAGGAGGCGGCGCCTGATCGCCGCGTGATCATGGTGGAGCCCGCGGTTGCCGAGGTGCGGGAGTCGGCGGGGCTTGCGACCGATGTCTCGATCACCTGGATCAGCGCGATCGAGCGCGGCCTGACCATCGACGCCGATCCGGACCAGCTTTTCCGCGTGCTGCTCAATCTGGTGCGCAACGCGGCGCAGGCGTTGGAAACCCGGCCCGCAGGCGACGGCGGCGCGCAGCAGATTCGCATCACCGGCCGCCGCGAGGGGACGGTTGCGATCATCGAGGTCTCCGACACCGGTCCGGGCGTCCCGGCCAAGGCGCGCGAGCATCTGTTCGAGGCATTCCAGACCTCCGGCCGCCCCGGCGGCAGCGGGCTTGGCCTTGCGATTGCCGCCGAGCTGATCCGGGCTCACGGCGGCCACATCCATCTGGTCGAGGGCACCATCGGCGCCACCTTCCGGATTTCGATCCCGGATCGTCCGGTGGAACTGCTGTCGGTCCGCAGCGAGCGGGCGAGGGCCTGAGGCCGTTCCGGTATTCCGGGGCGGCTAAAGCCGCGCCGAAATTGGCACTTCCAGACCTTGCCAACCGGACCCGGAGCCTGTAGCTAGAGCGCTCTTTCGCGACGTTCCGGGGCTCCCGGGACCATGCGGGCTCAAGCCCACCCGCGAAAATGCGCCCGTAGCTCAGCTGGATAGAGCATCAGACTACGAATTTGAGGGTCGGACGTTCGAATTGTTCCGGGCGCGCCATTATATTCCCCATCCATTTCAATGCCTTACTGGGCCTAATTAGGGAGCTTCAGTCCATTAGGCCGTGTCGCAATTGATGCGACACGATACCGTGTGATATCAACAACTTACGCTATGTAACGCCGTCTCCCTGCGACACGGGTGCAACATGAGTGGCGGGTTCTCGGACTACGACAAAGCGGTTCTTTACGACAATTCGATCGAGGACATGCTCGCCGCCGCCGCGGAGGAGCCGCTGAACGACCGTGAAGTGATGTTTCTTTCCGACGTCACCGCAGCCGTAAACGCATATCGGAACCGTAAGGGCCGGAAGAAGAAGCTAGCCGCCCTGCCGCCAGCTCTCCATGCGCAAATCAATACGTACGCGAAGGCGGGGATGCTCAAGGGGAAAGGTAGAAGACGTCCGAACGAAAGTGTTCTCGCGAGACTGTACAAGCAGGCAGGCCTCGTGGAGATCGCGGAGTTTGCATGCAAACGCAAAGAAGACCGCTTGAACGCAAGCCGCAAGCTAATTGCGGAGGCGGAACATACCGAAAGCTTGGCCAAGCGCGAGAAACTTCGGCGGCAAGCTGAAGATCAGGGCACTGACGCGACGGGAGCCAATGGCGCCCATGATAAGGCCATCGCTGATACCGTAGCCTTCGCTCGTCAACAGCACGGGCTCAAACTTACAACCAACGCAATTGAAGTGTTGATGCGCATGTTGCGATCGGGCCGGCTCCCCGAAATTTGGGGATCAGAGAAAATTAAGAAGGTCAAAAAGATCAAGTCAATCTAAGTCGCGACTTAACACCCAACGACATCCCTTTTATTCCCCGAATAATTTCGCATGGTGACGCTGGAGCCCACCAATGACGAAACCCGCCTTGCCGGACGACTTGCTTTGGGGCGTGCAAGCTATCGCTACTCACATCAAGCGAACTGTACGCCAGACCTATTACTTGATCGAGAGAGATCTAATTCCTGCGACCAAGCTCGGCGCGCGAACGATCGTTGCTCGCAGATCGGAGATCGATAATGCGTTTTCAACGCACGAATTCTCCGGCGGCAATAACGTCAACGCTCTTAAAAAGGGCTCTCGCAGTCAACGCTCGAGGGTTGGGCGATGAACAGTAAACGTGATCGCGCATTCGAAATTCTGTCGAAGATGGCTAGGGCAGGAATTTTCACTGACCCTGAACTTGCCGAGTTGCATCGCGACGATGAATTTTCACAAGCGATGGCAACGATCCTGCAAAACATCGCGAGGTGCCTGTCCGAAGAGCAGGCGCGCCCCGCTGGTTTCAGAATGGACCGGACATCAAAGGGGAGAAATTTCCGTGCGCAGGATAGACAAAAACGGCGCTTGTGAGAGCTCAGAATACTTGCGCATAGTTCACGGACTTGGCGGTAACGCCCGGACGGGTAAATGCCTTTGCCCTGCACATGATGATCACAACCCCTCGTTGGATGTCTTGACCAAAGGTGGGACGGTGCTCTTCAAATGCCGAGCCGGCTGCTCGCAAGACGCTGTTCTCGGCGCCTTGAAGGTCCGGGGTCTTTGGTCACCAAAATCTAAGTCTACGACCGGGCGTGAACTGCCGCTGCCCGATGAAATTGAAGATCGGAGGCATGCCGCGCGAAGGCGAGCCGCAGCAGAAGCGAAGCGTCGTTGGAAAGATGCTGAACTGGCGTCGGAAAGCCATCCATACTGCAACGGCAAAGGCGTTCGGCCCGGCGCTTTGAGGGAGGAGAGTTGGGGTGGTGGTGCGAAGCCGCTGCTGATTCCAATGCGCGACGGAAAAGGCAAGCTGGTAAATCTACAAATCATTCACGGAGATGGAAAAAAGCACAGCATCAAGGGCGGTCAGCATAAGGATACCCATTATTGGATTGCGGCTCCAGAGAAGGTGGAAAGCAAGACGATTTGCATAGCGGAAGGCTGGGCAACAGGACGATCAGCGCGTGATGCGACCCGGCATTCAACGATAGTAACGTTCGGCAAGAGCAACTTGCTATCGGTCACAAGATGGGTTCGACAAAAGTACCCAAATCATAAAGTCATCGTCCTCGCTGATGATGATGGAGGTAATGGCGTCGCGATGGCAAATGAAGCCGCGCGCGCGGTGGACGGGCTCGTGGCTACTCCCGAGTTCGGGAAAGATCGGAACGGGGGCCACAAAGACTTCAACGATCTGGCACAAATAGCGGGCCTTGATGAAGTCAAACGGCAGATCGATGATGCACGCGAACCAGAGGACGAAGAGAAGAAATCCGGCGACAAAGCGAAGGATACGCAAGCCCTCACTTTAATGAATCTCCCGTCAATGGCTCTATTTCGTGCCGACGACCATGCGGGCTATGCCGACTTTATCGTTAAAGGGCATCGGGAAACCCACCGCATCAAGTCGACGAACTTTAAGCGCTGGCTGATGCATCAGTACTGGCTCAACACTGGCCAAACAGCGAGCAGCGAGGCTGTGCGGCAGGCCATAGAAATGATTGAAGCAAAGGCTCTGTTCGATGCTGATGTGCCGGTCAGGGAGGTTTTCGTTCGCGTCGGAAGCCATCAGGGTGGGGTCTATATCGATCTATGCGATGACGAGTGGCGCGCGATAGAGGTCACGCAAATAGGCTGGCGCGTCGTCAGCGATCCGCCCGTGCGTTTCCGTCGAGCGCGGGGCATGCAGTCGTTGCCTGAGCCGCAGCGGGGAGGATCGGTCGAGGAGTTGCGGTCGTTCGTCAACGTCAGATCCGAGGGCGAGGAACCGACTATCTCGGACAAGGATTTTGTATTGGTCGTAGCATGGCTACTTGCAGCGTACCGCGACGGGCCGTTCCCCATACTGAAAGTGTGGGGCGAACCAGGCGCAGCCAAGAGTACAATGACGGAAGTGCTCCGCGGGCTAGTTGATCCGCAGCGCGCCACGCGGCGCCGCTTCCCAAAAGAAGACCGTGACCTATTTATCGCAGCCAATAACGCCTGGGTACTTTCCTACGATAACGTCAGTGCCATCCCCGAATGGTTGTCGAACTCGCTTTGCACGATCGCGACCGGAGGTGGGTTTGCAGCCAGGGCGCTTTATACCGACGAGGATGAGCAGCTATTCGTGGCGAAGCGGCCCGTCATAATCAACGCTGTCGAAAACTTCGTCACCAAGCACGATCTTGCCAACCGGATGATCTTGCTTGAGTTGCCGTTCATCCCCGCGAGCGAGCGGCAGCGCGAGAAAGAATTTAAGGAAAAGTTCGAAGCCAAGCGACCCCGCATTCTCGGTGCTCTGCTCGATGTGGTTGCCCAAGGTCTTAAGAGCTTCCCTTCTGTCCCAGAAGAGGATTGGCCGCGCATGGCCGACTTTGCGCATTGGATCACTGCCTGCGAGCCCGCATTGTGGGAGCCGGGCACATTCCGTAAGGCCTATGATATCAACCGCAAGAAGGCGACCCAGAGTGCTATTGACGATGATCTAGTGGCAACGGCGCTGCGCGGATTCGTGAGCCAAAATAAATCGGAATGGAGTGGTACGCAGGCGAAGCTCCTTGAATGTTTGACCAAGTTCGTCGGAGAGGAGCAGGCCAAGGGAAAGGACTGGCCGCAAAATCCCAGAGCACTGACAAGTCGCCTAGAGAAAGCGAGGGGCGCATTGCGCCTGATCGGGATTACGATCCGCTCTGGTCGCCGCACTAACAGGGGCCGGCTTGTAACGATCAAGCCGAACCTAGACGACATGCATAGGTCCGGAAAAGATCGTCACAACTGTCACGACCGTCATTTGCGCGGAGATCACAAGGGCATAAGCCGTGATGGTGCACGTGATGATCGGCCCGCAACTCAATCGGCGTTTGCGCGCGCTCACAAGGACCGACACGACACTGATACGCAATTGGCTGGATCTAACTATATGAAAAAACAGGGAAAGGGGCGGTCGTGACGGTCGTGACGGTATATACGGAGCTTCTTCTTAGAACCGAGAGCGGGCATGGGAGCTGATGAGGACGAGCCGCCGAGTGTTTCACGAACAGAAAAGCGCCGACTGCATTTGAAGCGTATGGAGGCTGTGGAACGCCGGCGGAAGCAGCGCAATGAGCAGCACTGCATCAAACCTCCTATTCATTTCCAAGCGCGGCCACAAGAATACCGAAGGGGCCATAAAACACCAAATCAAGCGAACTTCGATCACGAAATCGATGATGGTGAGCCAAATTTCATTCAGGTCGAAGCGATCATTGCCCTGCTCAAATCGATGGACCGACATCGTCAAGCGCTCACGAATAGCGAAACGATCCTCCGTAAGTGGCTGCAAGCCTCATCTGAGTTTACCGGTGTTTGGAACACCTTTGTAAGAGCAGGAGGCGTTAGTGCTGCTGACTTCGATAGCTTTATGGGCGGCCAATTCCAGGCGCGACGTATTCGACAAAAGAAACATCTGCGGTTGGTCGCGAGCCGTTAAGCTTGCCTTTTATGGTGTGAAATGAGCCGATCCTCCAAGGGAGTACCCGCTCGAGCGGGGACACTCTTTTGGTACTTTGAGACCATTCGATCTTGCGAAATCGAGGAGTGCGCACGCTCGTGATGCGCACGTTGTTCAGCGTTTTTGTCTCCAGCGAGCGAACCAGTTGTGTAGCGTGCTCGTCTTCAAACCCAACCGCAGTCCAAGTACCCAGGCAGCGTCGGTACCTTGGCTTTCGAACAATTCTCGTACCTTGGTCCTGCGACGCCCGTCCTTGCGATACGATTTGGACTAACGTCGGTTCTGCCAACGGATTCGGTTGGTGCGTGCGCGTTCATCGTTTTCCCCTCCAAATGAGTACTGCGAATTCGCAGTACTCATTTTAGGGACGTGCTCTGCAGGATATATCAGAAAGCGTCTTAACGACGATCTTAGATGTGCGCTTGTGTTTCAATTCGCATCCAGGATTGCAAAATCGCTATAATCGAAGCAGGGCGTGCTACGGAGCTTTTTCGCGTTCTCCAATGTTATACGCGTCCGCTCTCGTTCCCTCCGCTCAAAACCGCTCAAAATCGATCTAAGCGACCATCAGCGAAAGCTCGAGAAGGGGTCCCGCGGCTCACTACGCAGCAATGTCCCTGACACAGTGCTGCAATGTCCTTGGCCATAAAGTGTGGAGGCGAGCGATGGATTCAACGAAGTTCGCCAACGGGGCGCAATTCACAACGCGGCAAGTATGAAGTGTGCTTCCAACATCGCAGTATTCTGAACTTGGCTGCAATTGACGGGCTCGTACTGAATACCGGGTACTCAACAGCTCCAGCAATTGTCCACCCGCAACAGGCGTCCGCGCCTTTTTAGGGGATGAAAACACATCAGATGATGTCGCAATGGATCGTACGCTGACGTCGTGAAGCTCCTTTTCGGTCTGCACGACGAGCCAGTTAGATCTTGTCGTCACAGACCTTTGCGAAGTCGAGGAAAATGATCTGCCAGGCCTTTATCTCCTCTGCACATAGATGGGCCAACGAGAACCCGACAAGACTGCTCATTCCCCCGTGAGGCGCGCGCTAATTTAGATCGATCACTTTTCAGCTTAAGCAACAAGTCCGTACTTGTCGCGCAGCGCCTGCGCCAGCCAGTTACAGATGTCATCATCAGGTAGTTGACGAAGGAACGACTGCCAGGAAAGCCGTCTTAGCAGATGCGGCAACCGTAGTGCGGATCGCGCCTCTGCCCATTGCATTCCACACGCGCCATCCCTGAACGTACTTGGGTTGCGCGCGTCGTAGATAACCAAGGCGTGGCCGCGATCGCTTTCAAAGTTGCCTTCCGGTGATACACAAGCAGCCAGTACATTTCTAATTAGCTGATAAGGCGACCGCATGGGACAGGGACTATGATCGATCACTGGAGACCAGCCAAATGCTGATACAGCGAAGTCCCAATAGCGCACCCCAGCCTCTGTCAATGAACATCGCTCTGCCAATCGCTCGCCTTGGTATTCGAAGTTGCCATTGCAGTATTTTGGATCGCCGTCTTCCAATCGGGGGCGGGAACAGGTTCCGAAGCTTGCTTCCGCTAACTTGCATTCAACCGCAACCCGATAGGTTCGTCCTTCGAGCCAGACATCAATAGACGTGGCTCGCTTCGGGCCTTCTCCGAGTGTTGTGATCTGCTTCTCTAAGGTCAGGCTAGCTGTGGCAGGACTAGGCCCAAAAGCATCTCCGCCTTCTTCATCCCTAATATGCGCGAGTACCCCGAGCCGATCGAACACATCGATCACACCAAACGCCGATTGAACCAGAGCCTGTGAGCTTTGCATGCTTCCAAAATGCCTGTGCCGCTTGGAGCGAGGTATTTTCTCGATGACAGTTTCGCGAAGCGAAGGCGCACATGTGGGCGTCACTACGTTATCGTCACGAGATGGAACGGTCCATACGACGGGACCCCCTTCGCCATGGTCTTCAAAGAGCTCGAGCTTATCTCCGAAATGAATGCGTCGGTACTCATGAAATCCACGTCGAAGTGTTTTGATGTAATCGACGTACGTGACGGTCATGGCTGGGCTTCCTCGCGATCGACAATATCAAGGTATCACGTTAGCAGCGTGCGTCGCTTTAGCCGCGGTCGATATATAGATCGCGCCGCTTCTAGCTAGACTTGATCACCTGTGTGGAAGTCCAAAATTAAATTCGCGCTCGTTTCTCAGCGAAAAGGAGACCATCGCCCAACCAGCTTCGGCGCCGTGGCTAGCTGATGTTCAAACGCGCATCGTCTCCGGTACGGTGAGTGGCTTCGACAACTCGCCAACTCGATTCCAAGAGCGATAGTGCCAGGGCTGGATCATTTCCAGTGGTGTTATGCGCGGTATAAACTTCAGAGGTTGCCCCGCTCCTATTTCCTCAAGGCGCTGTGAAAGTAAAGGCACGAACTTCTCGGGTACGAAAACCCATGGGCGAATAGGCCATGTCTGATCGAGAAAACTATCGCGCATCAGTGCGTGACGAACCTTGTCTCAATCCTCGTGCCATCCCTTCAGCCGCTTTGTCAGGGTTGGAAGTCCCTTGCTATAGGAAATTTCGCACAAGAAGATAGTCTTGCTTCTGAAGTCTACGGCGACTGCATCGCAGTACCAGTGCGGCCCGCTAGTATCAGGATTGTCCCCTTCGTTGAGTTGTATGCAGCACTCCGTGTTAAGGAATATTGCCCGATCTGCTCTAAGGTAGTGGGTCATAACAGTCTCATAGTAGTCCATTCCAGACCTCATCATGGAGTAGCTTGGACTTTAGTTCGGAGTTGTGTGGCCGAACTAGCTAGGACGCGGACTCACTAAGGCGCAGTCATCACTTCACTGACGTGAGTTGAACGAAGGTGGTAAGAACTGTTCATCGTAAATCATGTCAATACGCACGATCGTAGTCGGGGTCGGAAGACCGACGATGTGATCCCGCTCGCCGGCTCAAGGTGATGATTACAAAAATAGACGATTGAACTTGTCTGTAGATTGCGCTTTGCGCTGGCGTTAAGCTGTGCTCGATTCAGCTCAGCGTATAGGTTTCCTCGAGCAGCTCGGACATGAACCCGCTTTGGCGCGAGACTGGCGTTCCTACAATAACGGCTCGATCCAGTCCATGATTGATAGTTTCGCAAGACGTCTCAGGAAGAAGAGTGCAGGCGTGGCATGCCGCAAGATTGGCTTGTTTAGAACCCTGACCGCCCAGGTGTTCGGAGCATATCGGGTCCGCTGAGCACCACGATGCGCGGCTGAGCGCACGTTGCATAGTCGGACCAAATAGCTCGGGGCGCCCCAACCTAACTAATCCACCCAATGTACCTTCAGAGTTGCCGGCGGCGGTATAAATCAGAAAGCCCGCCATCGGCGCGGCTGGGTCGGAAGAAACGTACAGACGCTCGCGGAGCGCAGCCGTACTGTATCCACAGTCAAAGATGAGCTGGTTGATAAGAATGTGAGCTAGGCTGTGGACCAGCAAATACCGGGAAGCCCAACCTCGATCGACTGCCTCTAAAGGCGGGAGAGTTCTGAGGAATACCTCCCAAGCGCGCAATAAAACCATCGTCCAGCCGATCTCTCAGCCACGAAGCATTTTCTGACTGCCACTTCTCTATCCGTCCCTCGTCCAGTTCAATATACAAACCTTCACCAAACACCACGGCGGCCGGAAGCCAACGTTCCTGTGGTTGAACTGGAGGCGATCGAAAGAGCTGAAGCATCGCGGAGTTTGGCATATTCTCAAGGAGCGCGCTGCTCTGCTTGAGGCGATCGAAGCCGAAGAAAGCGCGCGTCTCTCGCAGGCGCTCAACGAGGTTGACCCTCCCAATCCATGGGGCGAGCTCTACTGGCACCTCAGCAACTCTGACCCGCAAATCGGGTACAAGATCGGGATCATTCAATTCATTTCTTATGACGTTGAATTCGGACCTACGGAACTGAAGCAATTCCGACTCAGCGGCAGTTGGCACCGCCGCCCCCGAGGGTATCGTCGCTGATTGAGGAGAAAACAAACTCGCTAGGGCGGCCTTCACCAGTCCAATCTCGCTGGATTGCCCGGAAATACGCGACAACTCGGAGCAAATGTATGCTGCCGCCGATTCTTCGCCAGATATGTTCCATATCGTTCGAGCTACACCGAGGGATCCCTCAGCGGACCGGGTGATCTCGTTTCGCATTCTTGTGATCGAATCATCCTCAACCTTTAGATCAGGTAGTGCGATCGCCGAAATAGTTCGAGGAAAGTAGATGTTGGTTTGATTGATAAGCGCTCCAACCAACGGCTCATTGCAATTCGCGATGTTGGCGCCCTCCCCCAACCAAGGCCTATCGCCTGGACAGCGGATGCCTACTTTCTGAAAAGCACTTTGCTCACCGTTTTCAACATCGGGCATAACCGTTGTTCCGGAGAGATTGCGGCCTCGTTTGCCTGTAGATTTATCGGGACATGATTGGCAGGCAATGTGGATGCTGCTCAACTCAGAGCCGCCGCGATCAGTCAAAACGAGCTGGTCGTCACTGCTGCATTGACAACCAATCCACTCTTTCCAAGGAAATTCGCAAAGATGGCCGGCCGTGCAAACCGAGATGAAGCGGACTGGCTGCCAGCGACCTCCGCCCGGAGGTCTATCCACTCTCGTCGTTTGCAAATTAAATCGCCTCATCTGGCCGGTTCGAGTGTGCCGATACCACCTCGGAAAGCGCTGAGCGGGCACATTAAGAAGGGCGTTCGGCGGCGCCGTGTCGCCTTTACGTACCACTCGAAAATCCGGCGGCAAGCAAAATCGATCGACGCCCAACAACGCTGAAAGCCGTGGCTCGAAACGCTCGAACTCCATCCGATCCGAGCAAGGGATCATTTTTCCTTCAGTCTGATCCCACCGCTTAAACCAATGATCAAGACCCGCAACAACCTGTGGCACGCCGTCGCGATCCGTATAGATACTACCGGGACCGAAGGGGGCAATCAATTGACCGATACGAACCTGTTTGTTTCCCATTTTTGTGGCCCCAGAAATTGCAACCAAGGTTTTTGAACTGGCTTCAGAAACTTCAGAAAGATGGCTCGATGGTCAGAGCGCCGTGTCGTAGCCCTGACTAATGGTAAGCTCAGCGCTGCGCTCTACCTGCCGCATGCTACTGGGAACAACCACGCCTCGTCTTTCCTGTTGTTTGGTGGCGAACTGCCCGGGCCACAGCATGAGATATTCCCCATCAACACGCTGAGGAAACTTCTCCCACTCTTGCGGATTTAACCCCCATTTGGATATCAATTCGTCGCGCACTCGCTTCAAGCTGGCAAGTGACTGGACCTGATCCTCCGGCGGCTGAATGATCAGACAACGATCGCAGAGCAATTGATAAGCCGTCTCCACCGCTGCGGCGTATGCCTGATAATTGAAAACGGGAGCAGAGCTCTGCTGTCGAGCCCACGCAAGCAGTACCCCTGGAAGGCCGCGCTGGATCGCCGACGTCGCAAATGGAGTGGTTGTATTTGGTTCAACACGCTCATATAGCCTGCGATGATAGCTATGGAATTGCTCATAGTGAGACCGATCGCGACTCTTCGAAGGGTTGTAGATCATGAGGACAAGCCCTGCTCGATCCCACCAGCGGCGACCCACCCGCCCTGTCACCTGAATGTACGAGGCGGTGCTCTTTGGCTGACCCACCACTCCCATCAACGAAAGGCGATCAATATCCACCCCGACTTCGATGATATTTGATGCCAAGCATGCATCCAGATTGCCTCGAACTGAGCTCTCATCGTACTGCATCGACAGTCGATCCATCATGCTCACAATCTCAGCCTGAGACAAACGACTGGTCAGTTCTTCAATAATCTTCAATTGACGCCTGTCATTCTGCGCAAAGCCCTCCCGATTGAAAACAAACTTCAGTCTGGAGCGAATATCCGAGTCAAATAGGGTTCTCGCGCCGCCCAGCTCGCGAATGCTGTTGTAAAAAGCGAGCAACGTCCACCATGCGTCGCGACAACTTGGGGCGAACGACCATGGACGAGAAAGAGCGGATGAAAATGTACGAACCTGTGTGGTCAGGACCGAGCCATAGTCGTTGGCATGAATACCCAGATAAAGGCGCCCAGAACGCAGATTTCCCCTTTCGTCACGGGCGTATTTGCCAAAGAAGGAGTCGCCCATTGAGAGGCCGGGTGTCGGGAATAGGTGCGTTTCTGTTCGCGCGTAGAGCGCCCTGACTTGGTCGGCAGCTCCTCGTATCGTGGCAGTGGAAGCAATAACCTTGGGCTTGACGGTGGTGCCGTTCAGCTCCGCGGAACACAATTTTTCGATGACGCCTTCGTATAGCGCGTACATCGTGCCGAGCGGTCCGGATATCAGATGAAGTTCATCTTGGATAATAAGGCCTGGTGGCATCGATACTCGGCGCGACTGAGAGTCGATGATACGGTTGCCAAAAAGAGCGCTCGCTTCGGGTCGATAAGCTATGATTGCAAGTTTATCGGCTGTGGAAATTATGATTGAAGGCGGGTTCTGATAGATTCGCTCGTCAATCACTTCAACAGGAAGCCAAGTGTCCGGATTCTCCTGCCCGAATTCGCACTTGCCGTCAGAGCACAACAGGAGTGGCTCGTTTAGCCGCTCCTGAATCCCACAAGTCCGCACGGCAGCCCATTGGGAATCCGTAAGCCCGCGCGGCTTGCCCCCGTTATAGCGGCCAATTTCGGCGCGGCACCACGGGCATTCGGTCAGAACCAGCGGATTTCCTTCGGTGTCCCCGTTGCGGAACCTGCGCAGGGCTACCTTCGCATCTCTGACCTTGTTTGGGGACCCGTCTGATCCGATCCAAAGCCCCAACGAAAAGCGATGACCCGGGATACTTCCGTCCAAATGCTTAGAGGGATTTCGTCGCAAGTATTCCATCGAGCATATGAGGCTGGCGGCTCGCTGGAATTGCTGGGTAGTAAGCATTCGGAGCGTGTAGCGCATGAGAACATTGGTGCCGTCACGCCGCGGCCCAGTATCGCTTTCCATCAGCAATCGTTCATGAAACATGTAGAAAGCCATCACGCCGAGATACGCCTCGGTCTTGCCTCCACCAGTTGGAAACCATATGAGATCAACGATGTTGCGATCTGAAGATTGACCATCCCGAACGCCGTGCAAGGACATCAAAAGAAAAGCTATTTGAAAGGCCCGCCAAGAACCTACCCGGTCTCGGTTC
The DNA here is from genome assembly GCF_051547665.1 of Bradyrhizobium sp. BR 1433. Taxonomy (NCBI): domain Bacteria; kingdom Pseudomonadati; phylum Pseudomonadota; class Alphaproteobacteria; order Hyphomicrobiales; family Nitrobacteraceae; genus Bradyrhizobium; species Bradyrhizobium sp. BR 1433. Next base: position 4,439,161 of record NZ_JBPUGG010000001.1, on the reverse strand, counting down.
TCGAGATTTCCTTCGTAGATTTCGGATGGTGATTGATATTCGCCCGACGGCAAAACGCGACGATCTTTGACATCCCAAGTCAACGGTCGACGACTTACCTGCTTGGTTCCGATCTGCTGCAGGAGCATCGCAAGATTGGCAAGCCGGAAGGCCCGTCGAACGCGAGCATTACCGCGGAGTAGCGTTACGCCGTCCGTAATCCGCGTCAGGCACTGGTCGCAAGCATCGAGGTGACGGGCCGCGACCAGCGCGAGCGCGCCATCAAGACCCGTTGCTTCCTGGCGTTTTCTCTTTATCCAATCACCATAACCCAAAACAATCTTGTCGAGCGATTGCCATCCTTCGCCAACGCCTTCTTCTGTCAGATTCGCCAATGATCGCATCGAAAGTTTTACCGGCTCACCATCAACCTCGATGTCGGGCGTCATGCTCGGAAGCTGAACGGAAGGCATGACGTCAGCAAAGATTGTCTTTGGAGTAGTCCCAAGGTCGGACTCCCATCCCGCGGCACATCCGTGACCGATGGCCCAAGTCGCTGATTCACGATAGAGCAACGCCAGCGATTGCTCCTCTGCATCCAGCTTGGAAAATGGGCGTTCACTTTCCGGGTACCGGACTAATTCGCCGTCTAGAATTTCGACATCGAAATGAGTTTGGTAAAGAATCTGCTCGCGGGGCTCTCGACTTCCTTCAAAGATGGTGGAGTTTCGGAGCACGACCGTAAGCAAGAAAATATCCAGTTCACCACGAAGACGTCGCGGGAAGATTTCAATTCGGAGCGATATCGGAGATCCGGTCGGCATCGTCAGGTCTCTCCGCACAACGCTTCCAGAGAGAAGGTCCGCACGGTCGACCAGAACCTCGCAGTCGGGAAGAACTGCAGGTACCCTTCTCCAGATCGGAGCCTCTCTCGTCCCGCTATCGCCATCCGTTGTCCGATGGGTGCACAGTTCATAGCGCCCATTCAGCGATACCGCCGGCGCCTCAGCGAATTGCCAGGAGAACTTTCGCTTCAAAGGCAATCGCACCGCAACTCGGCCCTGCGGAGCCAAGCGCGCGCAGAAGGAGAGGCCTAGTGACGACGGGTGACGAGCATCTGGACTGGTAACCTCAAAATCGTCCTGTAGTCCGGCGCCGCCATCCACACTCGCGCCTTCTGATACTTCCGCGTCGTCATCTTCATCTGCACCGGCTTCAGTTTGAGCAGTTTCTTCCTTAGCGTCTGCTTCTGCGCCGATCGTGTCGCCCGATTGCAACGCGGCTTCGTCTGGGGCATCGGGCGCGGCTCCTGCCGGGTGGAGGAGACCCGCACCGTATTTGCGGTGAGGTGTTTCCCTTTGAAAATATAGAACCTCCTCGAGACTTGAGTTTGCCGTCGGACGCCACGCCATGGGACCCGAACGTCGTTGTTCGGGATCAACGAAGTCTCGGCCCACGAACGCGATGACGGCAGGGTCCTTGAGAGATTGTGCGGGGCCTATAATCTCTCCCCTAATCCACGCGATTAACTCGGATCGCTCGCTCATCTGGTCATGTCCCCGATATCCAGCTCAGAAGAATTGCTTTGGACTGGTTGTTACACAATACGCGAACACTTTCGGTAGCCCTTGTCATGCCTGTATAGAAAAGGCTTCGTTCGAAGGCATGATCGGCCAAGTCAACGTCTGTCAGGATGATTACTTTGTTTTCCATTCCCTTGAACGCGTGGATACTTGCAAAGCCCGTGGCACTGAAACTATTCCGCACCGGCTTCAGGGCGAACTCTTCGTTGCTAATCCGCGCAGCTGCGCTCTGACTATCCGCACGAAAGGAAAGTATTGTTATCTCGGATGGCATGTAGCCATTCGCCTTGAATTCTCGTAGAAGGCGCACGATTTCTTCTGACTGCTGGGCCTCACTTCCATAAAATCGTACATCGTAATTGGCGATACTGCTGCCTGACCTCATGTAATCCGAATAGACACGGGTACCGAGCCCGGCCAACTTTACTGCGGTTTCGCCCACGATCCGATAGTTGCGGCAGTTTTCCGCCAACTTCCATTTCACGGGGTTGGCCGCGATTTCCAAATCGGCGAGTGACTTGACCAACGGCTCGCGATCAGTGAGCACTTGGTTTTCAAAATCTCCGAAAAGTGCGAAGGCTCCCCGAGCCACGCCACCCGCGAGAAAACGGGTAAGACAGTCCCACAATCTGGGTCGCGCCAACAAATCTTGCGCTTCATCGAGGACCAAATAATCAAATCTCGCTTCAGCTGAGAAATCAGGGTCCGTTAGCCTAGCTTCCAGCAAGTCTGGCAGATCACTTTCCCAAAAATGCTGATTGGCAGAAGGGGGGATTGGCACCTCACTCATTTCGGCCATCACTTGGATGGCGCGACCAACTACCAGGTTTGGAGGGGCCATAGCTGCCACTCCAATCTTCTCTCATCCAATTGCCGATCAATTGATTGAAACAAAGCAACGCGACTCTTTTCCCCTTCTCGGCCGCGCGCTGAGCAATTTCCATCGCTATCAGCGTTTTTCCCGTTCCAGCACCGCCCGAAATGATCGCGCGCTCGTTCAATTCCACTAATTGCAGCACCGGCTTTTGCTGAGTTCTCAGTAGTTGTTCCAAGTCGTGCTGCCTTCGCTTTATCTCCTCGCGAGCGCCTGGCCGAAACTTTTGAACGGGCACGCAACACTTTACTATCGCCTCGATTTGGTCCGCTGAAAGTGCACGAGGAAGTGGCTTAAGATCCACATCAGCTTCGATACTCTTGGCAATTCTCGCCCTAAGGTCTGCCTCGAACGCCTTGGCATTGCCAAATCGTCGAAATGCCCTCGCATCCATCAACTCCCATGGTGCAACAGAAACATTCGGCAGAAGGTTGAAAGAGGAGCGAGGGAAAACGCAGCATTGGACAATAGGCAAGCTTGCAAACTGAGGGGCCAGATTTTTCAAACGCCGGTGAAAAGTCCCGCGCGCATCAGCAACTTGCTTGAAGGGCGAACGTTCAATCGTCGGGGGAGACCACTTTTCTCCATCGAAGGAGATATCCTCGTGAGATTTGACTTCCACGCACATTGCTCCCAAGTCGGGAACTATGATGACAAAGTCGATCTCGGTGCGGCGCCGGCGATTCCAAGGTGCCAAATCAAGGGAATGCAAGACAACCCACTCAGATGAGCAAGCGTTCAGCATATTGAACACGTCCCGTTCGCCGGGCGGCGTGCGATCATCCATAAACGATGGGATCATTCGCGCCATCTGTCAGCCATCCCAATATCTTGAACAAGCTTCAGCTTGGCCTCAGGCACTTTGAATCCCTTTTCCATGCTGCAGACCCGGAGGAAAAGAAAATCACCGCTCATGCCAGAAGATGCCGGAACGTTCACCCGAAAGCCGGCTGTCGTTTGTAGTTTGCCCCGAATATCGGGTAGCAAACGGATCAGCATGCCAGTCAGCTCTTCGTCGAGAATCTCCCTCTCCAAGAACCCAGTTTGGATCGCTTCGCCTCGCGAGCGTCGGATTTCTTCCCACGCAAGCTGCCAAAGAGGAAGAACAGTGCCGTTTGGAGCCAACACGGCTTCATCGCCGAGGCCTAGCACTTCAAGCAGAAGCTTGAAGTGCTTCTTCTCCTGCGGTGCGTGGATCACCGTGGAGGGAGGCCTTGACCAATGATGGACCAACGACCGCAATGAAACTAACGCAATCCCCGATTCCTTTAGCCGCCGAACAAGGTCGAACATATCGCTTGCAATCTCGCTCTCCAGGCGCGGCTTCCACAAATTGCTATAGCGCCCGTCTGCGTGAAGGCCACCGAAGTTAACGTTGGAGATTGATGGCTTGATCAGGAACATTCCCTCAGTAAGCGTGTGCCCCGGAATGCGGCTTCCGATCGGCTGATGCGCATTAGGATCGGGATCAAAGCTCAGCACTTGAGCGTACTGCGGATAAAAAATTACATGATCGTCATCAATTTGGATCAGCGTTGCAGCGCGAGCCTCGCCCCCTTTGATTATCTGCCTGAAAAGCTCTAATTCGTCGGGGATATTTTGATGAACTGCGTCGGGATCTTCGCCATAGTGCGTTGTCCGACTCACCCAATTAAACTTGCTTCCAGTCTTTGCGATTGCATCTGTGGGGCGATGATCTGAATTGTAACCTACAAGGACTGGATCATAGCCAAAATCCGGCTCATCTCTGCTTCCCGACCACACGACTTGTTCAAGTCGAGCGAACCGGGGTGCGTTTATCAGCGCATCTGGCGCCGAGCCCCAGCCGTAGGCCCGCAGCGGCCCCACCTTCAATAGTGCGTCGAACGGAGCCAGTTCGCGATAATCGCGAATTGAATGGACAAAAAGACCATCCGCCAACGGGGCGCCGCTTCCGTCATCGAAAAGTGAATTGAAATGTTGTCGAGCCCGAACATGGCAGTATATTTTGAAATCGACTCCCGTCGCTCGAAGGGATCGAATTATATCCGCCACCTGAGTCCGCACGGGATTGCCGGTCGAGGCAAGGTTTTCCATGGCTCGAAGTCCGTCGTCAAAAAGTGCACCAACGTCTGCTCCCCACCTTTTTCGTACGGCTTCGCGCTGGCCCATGAGATCCGACATTGCTTCCAATGTGGTTTCATCGAACTTTGCTGGCACAGTCAGCCATTCCGAAAGCAAGGTTCTCAACCCATCTGATATATCGACACCTTGCGGGTCGCCAGATTCCCGGAGTGAAACAATTATCTGTCTCAAATTTCGGCGAAGGACTCCGAAGTCTGGCGACGCCATTTCGTATCGCTCAATGCTTTGGGTTCTTGAGCGGTCGAGAAAATCGAAGAGTTCCGATATTGCGACAACCATTATCGGCTCCCTCTCTGTAGCTGCAAGAGGTGGATGCCCGTCGGCGGTTCTGGTTGACCATCACGAACTTCAGAATCTTCGATGAACCATTGACGCAAGCCGACGATGCGATTTCCCACTGCCTCGGATCGCTCTCTATCCACACTTCGGTTTATTACGCCGATGACGTCGGACCGTTGAAATTGCGGAGCGTCGATGACCCTGAGGAAGGAAGCGTCTCCGTCGGCCACGACGAGGGCGCTTTCGGAGCCCGCTCGGTCCATTTGTTCGGTTCTGGAGTTGAAAAAACTTACACGGGATATTCGGTTCGAGGTTGACCACCCATGTACAGCCAAAAGCTCGGGCAAACTGTACTCTAGTGCCCCGCACTTGAAGCGGATCGAATCGCAAGCTGCATAGGTGGCTGAGTGTCCCGTGGCGCGTCCCGCAAAGCACAGCCCGGAAAATGATTCCTTGAGGTTTCGGGGTATGATGTGAGCGCCGTCGATTATTTCCTGGTAGGCAGCGGCCGGCAGAGCACCAGTTTCATCTGCCAACTTTGGTAGCGGGTCTCCATCGATTCGTAGGTTCACGGCGGATTTTGGATATACCACCCAAGTACCGTCCTTAATTCGCACGATGAGGGTCGGATTATTAGAACCCGCTATACCGGCGATCGGAAATGATTCTTTACGTTGGTTGTGGCGCAGCAAGCCGCTTGTTTCCGCCACGTAACCACAGCCCTTCAATGCAGGATGGCAACGGACATCACAATTCGCACACCCTCCTAGGTACTGGGTCGCGTACTGCAACAGGGCTTGATAGTGGTTGGTCAGGTTGGTCGCTTCACTTCGCCCCAAATCTCTGACAAGCGCACCTAGGACGATCAATCCGGCTGCGGGGGTATCAGATGGCATCGAAACAACGGCAATCCTCCGCCGCTTCGATCCTTTGTCGCGCCAACGGTAGCCAAATTTGACGAGAAACTCGACCCACTTAGGTGCCGGTCGCCATTCTCCTCGGAGTTCCGAAAAAAGTGCTTTCAATGGCCCCCCGGCATTGAACTACTGGGGCTCGTCCTCGAAACAGGAGCGGCCTCGCAACCAAGGGCCCGCCCCAAACCGGTGCACATTAGCCTAGTTGCAACCCTTGGTGCAGTATCTTTGATCTAGCTTGCTTTTTTTAGTTCTTTGCGCCTTGAAACGGATTCAGCGCTCGTCAGAAGGCCGAGCAGAGCTACAGCAATTTTCCTCGCCAAGAACGGCGGAACAGCGTTGCCCACCTGTACGTATTGCTCTGTTCGATTTCCCTTGAAAAGGTAGTTGTCTGGAAACGTCTGCAGTCGAGCGGCCTCCCTGACGGTCAGGCTTCTGCACTGGATCGGGTCAGGATGGATAAATAGTGGCCATCCTTCGAAATGTGGCTTGTGATCGTTGTGGACGGCTGCCTCCAAAGTTGGACCCGGAACCGATCCGCGAATTTTCCTGTCTCCCAGTTGCGATGGTCTGGCGCCAACTCGCGCGGAAAGTCCTTCGCCTTTGGGGATACGCCCGCAACCCTTCCGTAGAGTGACGCGAAGAAATAGCGTTCGAGATCAGCGAGCATGTGACCACGTGTTTCGCTGTTGGGAAAGCGCTTCAGTTTGGCGTCGACTAGCCAGCGTTTGAGGTCGGGCGGGCATCGGTTACCGACTCCCGAATACTCGCCTCCAGAGCGTCGTTTGATGCTGCTTGTCTTAGAAATGGCACTCGCAAAGCGCACAGCGCGCTTCCGGAAGGCATCGCTCTGCTTTGCAGCTAGGCCAGTCGGTATTTTGGCCATCCGACGCATTATCTGAGCCGCCTCAGCCTTCCAAAGGTCTTCGTGGTCCTTGCCCGAGCTCAATCCGCTTCGAAGCCTCGGCATCCCCATCAGAACGTCTTGCACGGTGACGGCGCGATCTGATTTCGGGATAAGTGCGGAGTGAACCAGCCCATCAAGATCCCGAGCAATGTCAGCGCGTACACCCATTATAATCACGCGGTGACGTGATTGCGGTACGCCATGATCCTCGGCCTTTACGACGAAATCGTAGGCCGGGGGTCTGTCCCATTCGAGAGTTCCGGGACCGAACGCGGTGTAAGCGGAATAAGCCTGTATGAACCGCCTCCCACACTGCTCAAATCATCTAGTACCTGGTCGAATACACGCTCGCCGTTTACAGATGATGAGAGCAAGCCTTTGACGTTCTCCATCACAAATGCCACCGGCATCAACCGTTGAAGGATGCGGATGTATTCCCTGTACAAGAAGTGGCGATGATCCTTGCTCGCCTCGTAGCCTTGCGTGCCCTTGTTTCTTGCCCTGCCGACGAGGGAATATGCCTGACAAGGCGGCCCTCCGATCAAGATAACGTTGCGTCCAAATTTGTTGCTGATCTGCCTGAGACGGATATCGATCTCGGCAATGCCCTTGGAAGAACCTAGTTCGAGCTTCACAGTTTCGAGGCAGGCGCGCTTCCACTCCACCGGAAAAGCAGAACTCCAGTCCGGCTCTGGAATCTCGCCATTGAGGAAGCGGTAGTAATCGGCTGGAGGACAGCCATCGAATTGACGCACGAAGCTCCGCAGCCGAAGCGTCTCGAAGGCAGAATCCTCTTTTTCAACGGAAAGCACCACCCGAAAGGGATGGGTGCCATCCTTCCGAACGCTGGAAAAACCTTCGGCCAGCCCCCCCGGACCCGCGAAGAGGTCAACGATGGCAAATTCGGTCTGCATTCACCATTCTCAAATGGGTCCCGCGAATCATAATCAACTAAAGCGAAGACCGATGCTAGGGAAAGTTTATGATAGATCTCGTCGACAAGATAACACGCTCGAGGATGATGGCTGGTATCCGAGGCAAGAACACAAAGCCCGAGCTGGCCTTGCGCTATGCCCTGCATCGTCAGGGTCTTCGATACAGATTACACGTGGCGACGCTTCCTGGTCGCCCCGATATCGTCATGCCAAAGTACCGCGCGATCGTCCAGGTGCAGGGGTGCTTTTGGCACCGGCATGAGGGCTGTTCATTTGCTACGATTCCGGCCTCGAACACCAAGTTTTGGAATTCGAAGTTTGTAGAGACCGTAAGGCGCGATCAGCGGAACGTTGAACGCTTGCGCGACCTTGGTTGGCGAGTGGCCGTGGTTTGGGAATGCGCGATTAACAAGGAGGGTGGAGACGTGGTCGCCACAAGGGTCGCAAGATGGCTATCGTCCAGCCGCCCCAGCACCGAAATTCCGGTCGCAAGTAGTGTCGTAGCGTTGAGCAAAGCTAAATCCAGAAACTAGCATGGTGGCTTGCACCTCAGGGGTATCGATGGCCGGATGTTCTCAATGAAATGGTGCGTATGGCTCGCTTCTAATTATGACTCGCTTCTAATCATGAAAGCTATAGGGGGAGCTAAAGCCTCCATGGCGCGCACGATTGGTCGCGAATGAACTCGCCAGTCGCTTCTAGTCCACGAATTTGCTCAGGCATTTCGCCTAGATATCAGGAAGAATTGTCGACTAGTTCGGTTAACTGCGTGGCGCTGGAGGTTGAGTGTCGATTTGCGAGCTTCATCGCGGCCACGGCGAGCCTTCATTGCCTCGCAATTGAGATCATAATTCTAGGGGTCGCAAAGATTGCTATCGCGGGCACGTCGAAGCAATTCGCGTTTATGTGCTCCCGATGAATGGTATGCTGTCACGATTTGGCCGCTCTTCACAACGAGCCGCTTGCCGACCAAACGACGAAACTGTTGAAGCATTCGCTTCAGAGTGTGCTCAGCTTCCCTGTAGTCTTTCTCGCGAACAAGATAACCGTCAGTAACTTCCGTTCCGATTAGAGTGATCAGTTCTGCATCTTTAAGCAGGATGCCTCGCTGCGACATACGGACCGCCGCGTGTTTTGTGATTGTGAGTGCGCTCATGGGGTCATCTCTTTGGATATATCGTTAGCTTCGGTCTGTCGTTTGATGAACGCATCAGCTTGCGTCCGCGCCCATGCAGCGCACTTTTCGGTATCGACGACCCCGAACGTTCCCCGCACATCGCTCGGCATTTCATTTAGGTCAATCACGCCCGCAAGAATTAGTTCGGCCAAGGTCTCGTCGCCGCTGACCATCTCACGTGCCTCTTCACGGCATACCTGAAAGACTGGATAATCGATCGGCGAGAAGCCCTCGAACTTGGCCATGTCGCCGATTTCTCTAACCAGCTTCGCGAGGAATATCGCGAACGGGTTGTCGGTATCGTCATCTGAATGCAAGTGATCGGTACCGAAATCGTCATCACTGAAACACATCCCAAAAACGTCATGATTCCCAATCGAATTTGATTCCGCTGAAATCTTTTCCTCGGAATGAATGAAATTGGGAGGCGGCATGTGCAGCATCTCTCCCTCGAGCCTGCGTGCTGTCTCACAGGCTTCTTCAAGCTTGTTAAGCCGTTCGCGCCGTTCGCGCAGGCTCGTCTCGGCTGCCCAGCAGAACAGGAGAGGTGCAAGTTCCATCACCTGCCAGGGTTTGATGAAGTATCGATCCGAAATGAGATGCAAAAAGTTATTCGCCGCAGTGCTGACCCCGAAAGCAGATGGAGATCTCCGCTTCATCGGTTCGGTTTCGTTGGCCTCACGAGCTAGTGTTTCCAGCATCAACTCGGCTGGTTCCACGCCCAGTGCGCGGGCAAGTTGCTTGGTTGTGTTTCCGCGCGTGGTCTCCTGATCGCCTCGCTCAATTCGGGATATCGTCTGCTTGTTGACCTTGGCCATTTCGGCCAGCCGATCCTGAGACCAGCCTTTGCGTCGTCGCAGCGTTTGAAGAATGACTGGATTTACCTTTGCCATAAGCCCAACTCCTCGTCGGGCCTATCATTCTACAAGATGCCTACGAGATAAATAGACATTTTCTGCGAATTCCAGCGAACTAGCAAAGATTGTCGCCAGATTATGTAGGCGTTTGTGGAAGCAAATGCCTACCTCGCGTGCCCGATCGCACTCTCGAAGCTGGTGGGATGCATCCATCATATCCGCGGCTACCAAGCAGCTCGGCGAGCACTGTTCGAGCTCAGACTAGGAGGCCAGATCTGGCATACAGAATGCATTTTGACGATTGCTACGTTCCGCATGCGTTGAGCAGAATCGTCATGTTGTGCCGATCGGACGCTCTAGTTTAGATAAGCCGATGTCCCACTTCCCGACGTCTACCTTTTGATCAGGAACAGCGTCTGTCGGATTTTGAAATAACGATTGTTCAGCCGCTGCCAGCTCCGCCGTATCGTCGCCGCGTGGGAACAGATGCCCATATATGTCAAGGGTCATTGCGATCGTTGAGTGACCAAGCCGCTCCTGCACTACCTTCGGTGGCAGTTCGTGGCCGCCATCGATCTTGCGGTTGATGCACCATGAGGCGAAAAAATGCCGTAATGCGTGCAGGCCTGAGTATCTCGGTTTAAAAATCGGTTTGCCATTATCATCGCGCTTCGGCCTGTTGTACTCATCGAAGGCGGCCATGACGAGCCCTGCCGCTATCACGGCCGGGATCAGTCCGCGCTTGACGATGTTCCCCGCCATCTCGACGTTGCCGGCGCCATTCGGAAACACGAGCCACAACTTGCCTGGATCTTTTTTGTGCTCCTTCTTTTTCGGGCAAGTCAGTTTCCATTCACGCAATACCTGGGCCGTGTCCGGGGGTAGGGGGATCGTGCGGTACCCTGAGGCCGATTTTGGTGAGCCGATGACGCCACGCCGATCGGCTCGTTGCCTCACATGGAGTTCGGGTTTCTTCGTGTCGAGATCGACGTCCTCCCATCGCAAGCCGCGCAATTCGGAAGCGCGCAGTCCGGTGACGACGGCAGTCATTAGCAACGGACGATATCGACCTTGTGTCTTGGCAAGCAGTACCCGAATCTCGTCACGGGTTGGAATATCGACGCCGATCTTTAGCTTTGGCTTGTGACGCTGCTGGCTCACGCTACCCTTCCGTCGGGATCGCTTTAATTCGCGGACGGGATTGTGCGCCGCTTGGCCACGTTGCTGAGCGACCGAAATCAATGATCCCAACGATCCCATGACTCCGCGGACCATTGCGGGGGACCTCCCTTCATCTCGAAGCTTGGTCCTGAAGGAACTGACGAACGGTACATTGAGATGCGACAGCTTCTCTGACCCGATGAACGGCACGATGTGCAGCCGAAGGTGCTGATCGTATTGTTCAAGGGTCGTCGGTTCGAGGTTTTCGGCGCGGCATTCCGCAAGCCAGGCGTCCCCTGCCTCCTTCACTGTGATGGAGCCGCGATCGGCAACGTGGATGCCCTTGCCGATTTCGATGCGGGTTGTGGCCTCGAACTTTTCCGCATCCTGTTTACGGTCGAACGTGCGAAGCCGTCGTTTGCGGTTCTGATCGAAGTAATCGAGCACCCACGCCGTGCGAATATCGCCGCTGGCGATCTTCCAAGTCCGTTTCCTGATTGACATGGTCGGTTCCGGAACACTTGTGACCATGTTGTATTACATCGAACCTGGAACTTATGCAACAAAACTGCAACAATTTGGAAAATAACACAAGTAGATCAACTAAGAAATACAGACTACGAATCTGAGGGTCGGACGTTCGAATTGTTCCGGGCGCGCCATTTCCCGATTGCAGCAAATTCCGGCCGGCGTCGCTCAGGATGGACGGCGCTGAAGTGCAGCGCGGTCGCGCCCGCTCCATCCGGCGACAAACACCGCAGAATGACGGATGATCGCCTCCGGCGGTCAGGAGGATCAGTGATGTCGGACAGGTTCGTTGTCGCCTGCATGGTCTGCTGTGCCCTGATCCTGGGTGCTCCGGGGGCGACTGTGCACGCGCAGACGCCGTCGAACTGCAAGGAGCCGCAGACCGGCACCAGCCGCGTCCCGATGCTGTCGCCGCCGCTGGCCAATGTGGTGACGGGCACGGGTCGGCTGCAATTCTACTCCGCACCGAATCTGCACTGTCCGATCCGCGGCGTGTTCGTCATTCCGAATGACGCACTGATCGCGTATGCGCAAACCAGGGATGGCTGGTCGTCGGTGATGTATCTCAATCCGGGGACGGGCAACGACGTCTCGGGTTGGGTGAGATCGGCGAGACTGAAGGTGACCGGAACCGTCGGACCGAAGTAGCGTTCGACCAGGATCGCGGCAGGCGGCTTCCCGCGCCGCACCTGACGCTTCAACCAAAATCGCATCGCGTTTCAGGGCATCAATGAATTGCCGCGTACATGATCTTCTCCTCGGTGGCTTCGAGCGCGGAGAATTCCTCGACCACCTTGCCCTGGCGCGAGACCAGGATGCGGTCGGACAGCGCCATGATCTCGGGCAGATAGGACGAGATCACCACCACCGCCTTGCCCTCGTCGGCGAGCTGGTTGATCAGCTCGTGGATCTCGACGATGGCGCCGACGTCGACGCCGCGGGTCGGTTCGTCGAAGATGATCAGCTCGGGCTCCTGCACCAGCGATTTGGCGATCACCACCTTCTGCTGGTTGCCGCCTGACAGCTCGACCACCTTGGCCTCGTCGCCGATGGCGCGAACCTTCAAACGCTGGGTCCAGGTCTTGCCGACCGAATTGGTCTCGCGCCGCGACAGCATCATGCGGCCCCCGGGAAACTTCGAAAGCAGGCCGAGATAGATGTTGCGGGCGATCGAGGCGGTCTCGAAGAAGCCCTCGACCTTGCGATCCTCGGTCACATAGGCGATGCCGGCCTTGACCGCCGGCGCCGGAACCCGGTAGCGCACCGGCTTGTCATGCAGCAGGATCTCGCCGCCGTGGAAGAAGTCGCGCTTCAACACGCCGGAGACGATCTTGAAGGTCTCGGTGCGGCCCGCGCCGACCAGGCCGAACACGCCGGTGATCTGCCCGGCGAACACCGACAGCGAATTGTTCTTCACCATCGGCGCCATCTTGAGGTTCTGCACCGTGAGCACGCGCGCGCCGGCCGGCCGGACGCTGGTCTTCCGCGCGCCATACAGCGTGTTGGAGAGGTCGCGCCCGACCATCGCCTGCACGATCGCCGCCCGGTCGAATTTCGCCGCGTCGTCGGTGATCACATGCTTGCCGTCGCGCAGCACGGTGATGCGATCGGCGAGCAACAGCGCCTCTTCCAGCGCGTGCGAGATGAAGATGATCGAGACGCCGCGCTTCTTGAGGTCACGGACCAGGTCGAAGAAATACTTCTTCTCTTCCGGCGTCAGCGACGCGGTCGGTTCGTCGAAGATGATGACCTTGGCCTTATGCAGAACCGCACGCGCGATCTCCACCATTTGCTTCTTGGCGGCGCCGAGCCCGCTCACGGTGGCGGTCGGCGTCACGTCGAAATTCAGCGATTGCAGGAATTGCTGGGCGGCGATGTAGATGCCGCGCAGCCGGTTGTAGAATTTCTCCTGCCCGAGGAACAGGTTTTGCGCGACGGTCATGGTCGGCACCAGGCTGTTCTCCTGGAACACCATGGCGATGCCGAGATTGCGCGCCTCCAGAGGCGTCCGCGGCGCGACCTCCGCGCCATCGACACTCATGCCGCCCGAGGTCAATGTCACGACGCCGGCCATCACCTTGGTCAGCGTCGACTTGCCGGCGCCGTTCTCGCCGACCAGCGCGTGAATCTCGCCGCGGCGCAGATCGAAATCGACGCCCTCGATGGCGGGCACGCCGGCGTAGAGCTTGGTGGCCTTGCGCAGGGACAACACGGTGTCGCTCATGAGCCTGTCTCCTCGGCGAGCCCGGCGAGGGGCAGTTTCAGCACGCGGCCCGGTCCCTTGGCGATCAGCACAAGATCGCCGCCCAGCTCGAGCGCGGCGACGACGCCGTGATCGACGCCGTCGACCCGGCTGTGCAGCGAATACAGCGGCTTGCCGTCCTCGCTCAGCCGGATGACGAGGCCATAGGAGCGCGGCGGCGCCCACGGCTTGATGACGCCCATCGTCTTGATGTGGGCGCCCTGCATCGGTTCCTTGAACGAGAACCCCGAGCGCAGCCGCGGCGTCACCCAATAGGCCGGGTCGATCTCGGCCATCATGCGGCGCCGGTAGGCCGGCTCGCGCAGCACGAACTCGATCAGCTGGGTGCGTGCGGTGAATGCGGTGAGCCAATAGCCGCCGCCCGCGGCCTTCGACAGCCGCGACGGATAGACGGGCAAATGGCCGAGCACGACCTGCAGCGGCCGTCCGTTCGAGACGAGGACGAGGCGATGCCGCCAGCTCTCGCTGACCAGCACGCCGTCGCCGCGTGCGCAGGCGCCGAAGGCGTAGCCGAGCTTCGAGGCCAGCGGCTGCGCCGATTTGGTCTTGGGGTCGAGCCGGAACACGCGGCCGCTCCGGTTGAGCTCCATCAGGTCGCGCGCCCAATCATCGATGCCGCAGGTCGCCGAGCCGTCGGTTGCGATCAGGGTGCCGTCGCCGGCCTGCGTCAGCGCGTTGATCGCGTTGAAGGCGGCGTCGTTGAACGTCACGCTCGGCTCGCCCGACGAGGGATCGGCGTAGAGCCGCACCTCGCGGCCGCCGAGCGCGACCGCGATGCCGCCGCCGGTGAGCGCGCAGAGCGCCGAAATCGGCTGCTCGAAGCTGCGCAGCTCGGCCGCGCCGCCGCCGTCGAGGCGCAGCAGGCGCCGGCCGTCGGCGACATAGAGGCTGCGGCCGTCGGTTGCGAGATCCTCTAGCGCCTCGCATTCCAGCAAGGTCGTCGCCGTCTCCAGCTTTTGATTCGGCTTGAGCGCGCCGTCGAACGACGGCACGGTGATGGTGGCCTCGCCACGGCCGAGAAAGCGGTTGGCGAATTCCCTGACGGCCGCGATCACGACAGCTTCCCCCAGCGCTTGTCATACTGCACGAAGTTCGGGTCCGCGTTCTCCAGCTTGTAGCGGCCGATCCGGTTGTTCATGATGCCGCCGAGATAGAGATAGCCGCGATGCTCGCGCATCGAGGTGATCATCGGGTGGTTCTCGCCGCGCAGGTCCCAGAACGATTCGAGGATCTTGCCCTGCTCGTTGAACTTGACGACGCAGCCGGTGTTGATGTTCGGGAACAGCCATTCGTCGACCGGCACCCGCTTGGCCATACGGCGGCGGAAGCCCGGCATCTTCCAGGCGAGGTCGAGCGAGGGGCTGCGCATGCCGACCAGCGCCAGCCAGTAATTGCCGTCGGAGGCGAGATTGATGTTGTCGGGATAGCCCGGCAGATTGTCCATCACCACCTCGACCTGACCCTTCTTCGGCCCCGCGAACCACAGCCGCTTGATCGAGCAGCCGAAGGTCTCGGCGAACAGGATCGACTGGCCGTCGCTGGCGACGCAGATGCCGTTGGGGAATTTGAGGCCGCGCAGTGCCGTATGCGTGGCGCCGGTCTTGGTGTCGTAGCAGATGATGCGGCCGTTGCCGCGCGCCTCGAGGCCGTCGATCGGCCATTCGTCCATCTCGTAGCGCACGGTGGCTTCCGAGAAGAAGATCAGGCCGTCATCGGTGATGTCGAGGTCGTCGGCCAGCCGCAGGCGGCTGTCGTCGTTCACCGAATGCATGCTGCGGTTGGTTTCGTCGGTCGCCTTTTCCACGGTGCCGTCGGGCGTGATGCGGTAAAGGCCCATGCCGCCGATACAGACATAGAGATTGTCCTGCCGGTCGAACGCCATGCCGAGCGGCTGACCGCCGATATGGGCGAACACCTCCATCCGCTGATAATCGGGCGCATGGAAGCGGATGATGTCGCCATGGCGCGAGCCGGCGTAGAGATTGTTGTTGCGATCGAGGATTACGTCCTCCGGCGCCTCGATGCGGCCGAGGCCGATCAATTCGACGTCGCGCAGCTTGTCGTTCTGCTCGAACGGGCCACCCTGGCCGATCTCGGTGGCCGGAGGCGGCGGCAGCGCATGATAGGTCGGCGCGACATAGACCTTGCTGATGATGCGGGTGCGGTTCTTCTGCCAGCGGATGTCGACCATCGCGGCGACCAGCAGGATGCCCGCCAGCGCCATGCGGTTGATGCCGCCACGCGCATTGAGCGTGGTCAGGCCGTTGGTGATCAAGAGCACGATCAGCACGCCGACCAGCGATTTTGCGACCGAGCCCTTGCCGCCGCCGAGCGTGATGCCGCCGAGCACGGTCGCGGTCAGCACGATCACCTCGAGGCCGACGCCGATATCGCCGCCGACGGTGCCGAGCCGGGCCGCGAAGAACAGCGCGGCGATGCTGGTCAGCACGCCGCTTGCGACATAGCAGAGCGCGATGGTGCGGCGGACCGGAATGCCGGAATTGTAGGCGGAACGGCGCGAGCCGCCGATCGCGGTGATGTGCCAGCCCGGGCGCAGCCGGGTCATGAAGATATGGCCGAAGATGGCGATCGCGATGTAGACGATTGCGACGCTCGGAATGCCGAACACGTCGCCACCGCCGATGAAATTCCAGGACGGGATGTCGGGGAAGGCCGCGGCGATCGAATTGGAGTAGCGTTGGATCAACAGATCGAACGCCGAGCGGTAGATGATCAGGGTGATCAGTGTGGTGATGAAGGCGCGTAGCCTTAAGTATCCGATCAGGACGCCGTTGACGGCGCCGAGCAGTGCACCGCAGGCGAGGGTGGCGACCACCACCGCGGGAACCGGCCAGTTCAGCACGTCGAGCAGATAGAGCGCGCAGAAATCCGTCAGCGCGAAGATCGAGCCGACCGACAGATCGATGCCGCCGACGATGACGACCAGCGCCATGCCGAGGCCGATGAAGCCGATCTCGCCGGCCTGCCGCGCGGTGTCGGCAAGGCTCGACGGCGACAGGAAGTGATCGATGGAACGGCTGAGCGCGAAGCCGACGATCAAAAGCAGGATCACCGGTATTGCGGTCTCGGTCCAACGCTTGGACAGGATCTCGCCGAGGAGATGATCCGGCCAGTAGCGGTAACGCAGGCTCGTCAGGGTGTCGCGCATCGGCATTCCAGCAAGGCGTTCGATTTGGGAAAATCGACGTCCCGGGTGAGATCGCCCGGGACGTCGAGCGCGAATGGTTCGACTATTTTTTCAGGTCACTGAGATTCCAGCACGCGGTCTGGCTGTCCGCGTTCTCCTTGGTGATCGGAATCAGCGTCGTGTATTCCGACCCCTTGATCGAGCCGGCCTTGGCGCCCGACGACAGCAGCCATTTGATCGTGCCGGCCATCTGCGCGGCCTGGGTGGGCACGTCGTAGCTCATGTTGAGATCGAACGCGCCGGACTTCACCAGCTCGCAGGCGCCCTTGCGCTCGCCGCCGCCAGAGGTCGCGACGAACACCTTGCCGGTCAGGCCGGCTTCCTTCACCGCAGCGGCGGTGCCGATGTCCATGCCGTCCCAGAAGCCGACGATGCCGCAAAGATCAGGATTCTGCTTCAGCACCGTCTGGGTGATCGCCTTGGCCTTCGCGGCATCCCAGTCGGCCGCCTGGCTCGAGACCACCTTGATCTCCGGATGCTTGGCGAGCACGTTCTCGACGCCCTTGAGCGTGTAGGCGCTGGCGGCCGCCGAGAGCGCGCCCTGCACGATGGCGATCTTGTTCGACTTGCCCTGGCAGGCCTTCACCACGGCTTCGGTGTCGCGCTCGCCGATCTCGATCCAGTTGGCGCCGACAAAGGCCGACGAGCGATAGGCCGATCCCATGTCGATCTGGATGACGTAGATGCCTTCGTTCTCGGCGCGCTGCAGCAACTTGGCGTAGGTCTGCACGTCCGGATTGTGGATCACCATCACGGCGGGCTTCTCCGAGATCAGCGAGGTCACTGCCTGCGCGCCGGCATTGGTGTTCCAGTTGGGATCGCGGATCTCGAACTTCACGCCGAAGGGCTCGAGCTCCTTCTTCATGCCGGCGTACCAGCCTTCGGTGAGGTCGAAGTTCATGGCGACCGGAACGTAGGCCACCGTCTTGCCGGCGAGGGCTTCCCTGAACGGCTTCTGGAACGGCTCGTCCAGGCCCTGCTGGGCCAGAGCCGGGGCGGCGATGGCGGCAAGCCCAAGCGCCGCGGCGATCACCTTTGCAGTGCTGACAGCGTATTTCATTGCTTCCTCCTTGGTCGTGATTGAATGTTCTTGTGGCTTGGTTCAGATGTCGCCCTGCTGTGCCGTTTCTTCGTTGCGCGGATTCAGGAATGAATCCGTGATGACGGCGAGCAGCAGGACGACACCCTTGACGAGATTTTGTCCGGCGTAGGAAATGTCCATGATGGTCATGCCGTTCAGCATGGTGCCGATCAGCAGCGTGCCGATGATGACGTTGAGCACGCCGCCGCGGCCGCCCGACAGGCCGATGCCGCCGAGCACGACGACGAGGATGACGTCGTAGATCAGGGTCGAATTGAAGATGCGGGTCGGCATCGAGTTGACCGATGCCGCCATCACGAGGCCCGCGAAGCAGCCGATCAGCGCCGCGACGACGTATTGCAGCACGATGATCGGGCGCGAGGGGATGCCGGTGACGCGGGCGGCGTAGGGATTATCGCCGATCGCGTAGATATAGGCGCCCCAGCGCGTCTGGCGCAGCAGGAACGCGACCACGACGCAGGCGATCGCGAACATCACGATCGAGGTCGGAATGCCGAGGATGGTGCCTTGTCCGAGCCGCTCGAAGCCCTTCATGCCGTCGCTCCACTGCACGACGTCGAGCTGAAACAGCGCGGCCTGCCCAAGGCCGGCGAGCAGCAGGCCGGTCGCCAGCGTCGCAAACAGCGAAGGGACCTCGGCATAGGCGATCAGCCAGCCATTGACCAGGCCGAACGCGATCGTGAGCAGCACGGCCGTCACCAGCGCGGTCGGCAGCGAGTGGCCGTTCTGCACCATCTGCAGCACAAGCCCCGGCGGCACCGCGAGCGCTGCGATCAGGGAGATGTCGATGCCGCGCCCGATCACGACGATCGCCATCGCAAGCCCGAGGATGCCGAGCACCGCGACGTTCTGCAGCAGCGTCAGCATGTTCTCCGGCGTCAGGAAGCCGCGCAGGAAGATCGAGAACGCCAGGAACAGCACGGCAAAGACGGCGAAGACGATCTCCTGTTGATTGAACCGCAAGCGCTTCATTGCCTCGTCCTTCCTTGCGTCTATAGGTGCGCCGTCTGCCGGGATCTCGTGCGGGAGCCGGTCGCGACGCGGCCGGGCCGCGTCCTGGCTGCGACCGCGGCGTCGGCAAACGTGTTGACGGTGTTGATGTAGGTCTCGATCGAGGTGCCGCGTCTGCGGTATTTCCATCGCTTGACGTACCAGTCCTGCAGCAGCGGCTTGATCAGCGAGGCCGTCAGCGTGACCTGGTCGATCGCGAAGACGCCGTCGGCGACGCCCTGCTTGAGGACGCCGGCGATGATCTTCTCGGTCATCACCTCCATCTCGATGGCGCGCTGGCGCTCCGCCGGCGGAAACGACTTCGCTTCCATGAAGCAGAACACGAACCAGGGCTGCATCGCCTCGCTCATCCGGACATGGGTCGCGATGATCCAGTGCAGATGCTTGCGCGCATCCTGCTTCACGTCCGCGGGCGGCGAGTTGAGGACCTCCGCCACCGTCTCGGCGACCTCGCCGAGGATCATCGACAGTAGCGTCGGCTTGCTGTCGAAATACGTATAAAGGCCGCCCATGCTGAGGCCCGAGGCCTCCGCGAGCTGGCGCAGCGTGGTGGCGTGAAAGCCGTGCTTGTTGGAAAGCGTGAGCGTGGCGCCGATGATGCGCGTGAGATTCGGAACGGCGAGATGAGTTTTCTGGACCCGGATGGAATCCCGATGACGTTCGAGGATGCGTGCGCAAAGCACGTCCATCGCGAACGCATTCGCCGTCCCCGGTCGCTGACGCGCGAGACCCACGTTGCCTCCCTGGCTATGCTCCCGGACCATTTCATTTTGTTGCTGGTCCGGGCTGGGGCTTTACGCCCTTGCGTAATCCTAGCCCACGAAATGGCGCCCGGAAAAGGGGGATGATGAAATTTTCTGAGAGAGCGCTCGCTCGTTTTTTGGTCCGCAGCCGTGTTGCCCGGCCTGGGCGCGTCGTCGTTCCGGCCATCGTCGGGAACTTTTCGCGCTGAAAGCACAGCACAAATTCCAGGTAGTCTGGTCGACCAGCACGCCGGTTAGACGGGCGTCACATTCCGATGATGGGCGTGTGGGAAGCTCAAGAGCGCAACGGCTTGCTGATTCGATGCGAAAATCTGACGTGACGTGCCCCCATTGCCAGGCCGGCTATCGCCGGATCGAACTGACGTCGAAAGGCGGCGCCGCGGGTGAGTTTCGCTGCCTGGTGTGCGACCACATCATCGAGCTGATGGATGGTTCGACCGACGTCGCCTTTCGGCTGACCGTGCAGCCGGGCAAGACGTCCTACGCCTACTAGCGTTTTCGGTTCGCGTGAAGGACACGTGCTCAAACACAGGGTAGCAGCGCCGGTCGGTGGCGCCATGCTCAACGCTGCTGCGGCAGGTTGACCTCGCTCCTTCGCGCCTCCTGGCTGCGGCGCTCGGCTTCGCCGCCCGATCGGGACAGCATGCCGATCGCCACGATCGCTGCGGCAAAGCCGGCGGCGGCGCCGACGCCGAGTGCCCAGCGCGGGCCGAGGTGATCGGCGACCCAGCCGACGATCGGTGCGCCGATCGGCGTGCCGCCGAGCGCAACGCCGAGCCGCAGCGCCATCACCCGACCGCGCATCGCCGGCTCGGTCGAGAGCTGCATCAGCGCGTTCGAGGTGTTGGTGACGGTCAGCGCGGCGACGCCGATCACGACCAGCGCCGCGGCGAACAGCCAATAGCTCGGCGCCAATGCGGCGAGCGTGCAGCCCAGCCCGAAGATCGCGGCGCCCAGCATCAGCGAGCCGAAGCGCGGCTCCTCGCGGCTCGCTGCCAGCAGCGCGCCCGACATCGTTCCGAGCGCCATTATCGACGACAGCAGGCCGAAGCCGCGCGCGTCGGTGTGGAACACGCCAACCGCCATGGTGGAAATGAAGATCGGAAAGTTCAGTCCGAAGGTCCCGATCAGGAACAGCATGATCAGCGTCGCCCTGAGATCGGGCCGCGACCAGACATAGTGGAAGCCCTGCATCACGCTGCCCTTGGTGCGATGGGCGCGCGCGTTCGGGCGCAGCTCGGAGGTGCGCAGCAGGGTCAGCGAGGTCAGCACCGCCAGGAACGATGCGCCGTTGAACAGGAATGCCCAGCCGGTGCCGACGGAGGCGATAATCAGGCCGGCGACGGCGGGGCCGATCATGCGCGCGGCGTTGAACGAGGTCGAGTTCAGCGCGATCGCATTCGACAGATTGGTATCGCTGACCAGTTCGGCGACGAAGGTCTGTCGCACCGGGGCATCGAGCGCCGCAGCGCAGCCGAACAGGAACGCGAAGGTGTAGACGTGCCAGAGCTGCACCAGCCCGGTGACGGTGAGAATGCCGAGGATGAGTGCGAGCGCGCCCATCGTCGCCTGGGTCGCCATCAGCAGTTTGCGCTGGTTGAAGTGATCGGCGGCAAAGCCGGTCCACGGCATCAATAATAGTTGTGGCCCGAATTGCAGCGCCATCACGATGCCGACGGCGGACGCGCTGTGATTTGTCAGCTGGGTGAGAACCAGCCAGTCCTGCGCCGCGCGCTGCATCCAGGTGCCGATGTTGGATACCAGCGCGCCGGCCGCCCAGACCCGGTAGTTGAAGCTCGCGAGCGATCGAAATACGCGTCTCATGTTCTCTGAGGTTCATTCCCGCCGTGAAACCGCCCGAACCGCCGCGCCAGGAACAGGCCGATCAGAAGACCGCCGAGCCCGAGCGCTGCAACGTCGCTGGTGGTTCGCAAGCCAAAGTCGCCGACGCGGCAGACCAGAAGATATCCGACCGCGAGGTTGAAGAAGCCCCACACGATGTTGACGGTCGATGAGGACAGGCCTTCGCCGGGCGGTTTGGCGAACGGGCTCTGGAACGCTTCGCCCATCATGCCGGCGACGACGTGGGGGATCGCATTGGTGAGAAAGACGCCGCCGAAGAAATAGGCGACGAGATCAAGCCAGTTCATGCGCGTTGGTCCTTTCAACGAGATCGATGATCGCCTGCGTCGAGCCGGTTTCGCCGAGTCGCGGGAACACGTGCTCGATGCTGTAGGCATGTGCGTGCGGCCGCGCGTCGGTCATGGCGTCGATCGCGAGCGTGACGTTGAAGCCCGCTTCATAGGCCTGTCTCGCCGTCGATTCGACGCCGCCCGCGGTGGCGACGCCGGCGATCACGACTTGCGTGACGCCACGCGCTCTCAGCAGGCCTTCGAGGTCGGTGCTGGCAAATGCGCCTCGCGTTCGCTTGGTCACGACAATGTTGTTGGGCTGTCGGTCGAGCTCCGGAATGAGATCGGTCCATCCGTCGGGAAGCGGTCCGCCAAATGGATTTCCAATTGGATTTCCATGGCGCGGCGCCTGCTCGGTTCGTCCCGGCGAGCTGCCGTCGACATTGACCAGCGCGACCGGCAGCCCGCGCCGTCGGAACGCAGCGCCAAGCGCGGCGGCGCGAGCCACGATGTCGCCGATCGGATGGGCGAAGGGCCAGCCCATGAGGCCGCTTTGTAGATCGATGACGATCAATGCGGTGATCGGATCGAGCGTCGTCAGGGCCATGGTCGTTACCTTTCTCGCAAACTGTCGCGGCGCAGCCCGCCTCAATCCTCGACCAGCCGCTTCAGCAAGCCGACGGCGGCGGCGAGTTCATCCTGCTCCCGCGCCGACAGCCGCGCGGCGATGGTGCGCGACAGCCAGTCCTGCCGCGCGGCGCGGCCGGTGCGCAGCCGCTCGCGGCAGCTATCGGTGAGCGATATGATGGTCTGCCGGCCGTCGTCCGGATCCGGCGCGCCGCGGACCAGGCCCGCAGCCTCGAGCGCCGATATCGCCGAGCTCATCGACTGCGGACGCATGCCCTCCGATCGCGCCAGGCTGGACACGGTCGCGGGGCCGTCCTTTTCGAGGCGAAGCAGCACCGCGACCTGGGAAGGCGGGAGGTCCTCGCGCTGACCCTGCTCGCGAAGCCGCCGCTTCAGCCTTCCAATCAACAGGCGAAGATCTTCGGCCAGCGCGGATGTGCGCGCCGAGCCGGGGCGGGCTGGTACATTGCTCATGCCGGATCGGATAGCGTATATGAAGGTAAACTGTAAAGATTATCTTCGCAGTTTATCTGCATACGTGTCCTGCTGCAGCCAGCCGGCTGGTTTGACGCTATTCGCAGCCGGAATTCGGCGCGTCACGCGAGAGCGTCCGCGCGCATGGTACGCTGGCCAAGCCTCTGCGAAGAAATGAAATGGACGGTGAGGGCTTTGAGCGCCTCAGCGCAATGGCGCGCGCTTACTCGGGCGCAGCGTCGCTGCTTGCCGCGGCCTCGTACATCTCGCGCGCGCGCCTGGTCACGGCCGCATAGCGCGCCGTCGCGCTGAGGCTCATCAGGCCGGCGCGCACCAGTCCGAGAATGGCGCGTCGGGAGTGGAACGGCCCCGTCTTGCTCGCGGCATATCCGCGCGGATAGAGCTGCAGGCGGCCGGCGAGCGCTTCCTGCAACGCCTCCTTCTGGGTCGCGCTCAGGCGACGGCGCCGCGCGGGTTTGCTTGCTTCCGCCAGCATGCGCAGCTCGATGCCCGACGGTTTCCGTGGTGCGCCCTTCATTGTCAGCTCACATTCCGGCCGACTGGCGCGACCTTTCGCGAGGCCCGGCGCCCGGCCGGCATCGCCATGGACGCCGGCATGTGGCACATCATGGCTTGCGCTGTTGCTCATTCGTGAGACAGAACCGCATTTCGAGCAGCGGCGGCATCTGACGAAGGTCAGGACCGGTTGTGACGAAAGTCAGATCCGTTTGCGACCGCTGCCGGCTTACGCCAGAGTGGGCTGCTCGCTGAGCTGATGGGCAACGCATGATCGATCTGAGCGCGGATTTGCTTGCGGCCGCAGAAGCCGACGTCATCGGTCTCGCCGTCATCGGCGCCGATCGAAGTATGCAGCGGAAGATCGGCCGGCTGGTCGAGTGGCTTCCGGCAACCGGCGTCGATTGCTGCGAGTGTGTGTTGCTGGTCGGCATGGAAGCCGAGTTGGCGGCGCTTGCCGGAGGCCAGCGGGACATGATCGCGCTGGCAGGTGTGCGTGGCGCGTCGCCTGACATCACGCAACCGATGACGGCGGTCGTGCTGTGGAACGGCGCGGGATCGCATTACTTCGTCATCGCCATGCCGGATTTTGCCGGCCGTCAGGTCGAAACGCTGCTCGGCAGCGAGCGCCGCGCCCGGCGCCTGATGGAGCAGCAGCTCGAGGCGGCGAGCGCGGAGGTGCGCTTTGCCTCGCTGGCGCGGACGCGGCTGCGGCTGGCGCGCGATCTGCACGATACGCTGGTGCACTCGATCGTGGCGCTGCTGACCCAGATCCGGCTGATCCGGCATTATTCGTCGGCCGATCCCGCCCGTGTGGCGGACAGCCTCGCAACCGCTGAAGATGCGGCCGCGAGCGGCCTGAACCGCGCCCGCGAAGCCATCGACCGCCTGCGCACGCCCGACGATCTGAAGCTTGATCCCGATGTCGAGGGGCTGCTCAGCGACTTCGCCGCGCGCAGCGGTGTCAGGGTGTCGATCCAGATCGACGAAGCGGCGCGCTCCGGCCTGCGCGATTGCGGCCTGACGGTTCAGCGCATCCTCAGCGAGGCACTGCGCAATGTTCAGACGCATGCGCGGGCGCGCCGCGTCTTCTTTCACGCCTTCGACGAACCGGCCGCGGTCGGCCGCAAGCTGATTGTCGAGATCCGCGATGACGGCCGCGGCTTCGATCTCGCGGTCCCGACGCCAGGACATTTCGGATTGATTGGCATGGCCGAATTTGCTGAACTTGTCGGCGGCAGCTGCGCGGTGGAGAGCGCGCCCGGGCAGGGAACGCTGGTCCGGATCTCGCTCCCCGTGGCGGTGCCGCCGGCGGCGTCTGCCGGTGTGCTGGCCGATTGAATTCGTTGCCGCGCATGCAACGCGTTTTCGAGAGGATGACGGAAAGCCCGTGAGCAGAATTGAGAAGATACGGGTGCTGATCGCCGAGGATCAGACGCTGATCAGGGAAGGTATCGCCACGCTGCTCGCCCAGCAGAACGACGATTTCGAGATCCTTCCCGGCGCGGCCGACGGCGAGCAGGCCATCGAATTCGCGCGGCGCTATCGGCCGGATGTCATCCTGATGGACCTGCAGATGCCGCGGGTCGACGGCATCGCCGCGACCCAGCGGATTCTCCGCGAATTGCCGCAGACCCATATCGTGGTGCTGACGACGTTCGAGACCAACGACCTGATCTTCGAGGCGGTGAGCGCAGGCGCCAAGGCGTATCTCTTGAAGGACGCCAGGATGGAGGAGATCGCCTCGACGATCCGCGCGGTCATCAACGGTCAGTCCGGGCTTTCGCCCGGCGTCGCCGCGCGCATCCTCGACGAGTTCAAGCGGCTGCGCGGCCCGCGCGTCTCGGCGAAGCTGCCGGTTCGCGACGGGCTGACGGCGCGGGAGAATGAAATTCTTACGCTGATCGTCGAGGGCAAGAGCAACACCGAGATCGGCGAGCAGCTGCATTTGGCCGAAGGAACCGTGAAGAACTATGTCAGCACGATTCTGGAGAAATGCCAGGTCAAGAACCGTACAGAACTCGCAATAAAGGCAATAACTTACTAGAAATAATTGGCCGCGATCGCACAACCACGCGGTTGATCCGGCTGAGATTGCTCGCCTTTCTCTGGGCCGCGCCCGCAAAATTGGCTATAGGTTTGTTTCGGATTTGCTTTTTGACACCGCAGGTCCGGATTGTGCGGCTATGAGTAAGCGGGAAATGACCATGAAGGGTATCGAGCGCCAGACCAAAGGTACGGACGGACCGGCGGACGCTGCGGCGGCCGGCAACGGCGTGGATCCGGCGGCGCATGGCATGGCGGCGATCGATCAGGTTCGCGACCTGCTGTTCGGCGGCGCGCAACGTTCGCTCGAGACCAACCTCTCGGGTCTGCGCGAGGAGATGCAGGCATCGCTCAAGCAGATGCAGGCGGACTTCACTAACGAGCTCACCGCGCTTTCTGCGCGGCTCTCCGACCTCGAGCGGGATACCGAGCAGAAGCGGCTCGAACTCGCTGAAGGATGTCGGCGCGGCGATCACCCAGCTCGGCTCGGTCATCAGCGGATTGGGATCCGGCCGCACGGGCAAATAGCATGGCAGCTGCTGCCGGCCAGAACCGCGAGATCGAGCAGCTCAAGACATTGCTGTTTCAGCCCGAGGCGACGCGCCTGACGTCGCTGGAGGCCGACCTCGAACTCGCTGCAGCGCTATGTCGGCAACGCCGACCGCCTGGAGACGGCAACCGCGGGCATCCTGGTCGAGGCGCTGGAGCGTGCCGAGGTCAACCGGCCGCGCGAGCTCGCCAGCGCGATTGCGCCGGTCGTGGTCTCTGCGATCCGCAGCGAGATCAAGAACTCGCGCGAGCAGATGATCGAGGCGCTCTATCCGATCGTCGGCCGGCTGGTCAGCGCCGCGGTGGCGAATTCGTTCAGGGAGCTGGTTGCCTCGCTCGAGCAGCGCATCAATGCGTTGACCTCGGCGCAATTGTGGGTCGGCCGCGTCAAGTCGCTGGTGACGGGACGCCCGATCAGCGAATTCGTGCTCGCCGATCAGCCGCCGCAGATCAACCGGCTCCTGATCATCGAACGCGGCAATGGCCGCCTGATCGCGGACTGGAAGCGCGATGCGACCGCCGACGAACGCGCCGACCTGCTCAGCGCGATGGTCGCGGCGATCCTGGAGTTCTCGGTGCAGGCGCTCGCCGGCGAAGGCAATCTGCAGACGCTCGATTTCGGCGGACGGCAGCTCGCGCTGCGCGCCTCGCCCCGCTTCATCCTGGCGGCGGAGTGCCTGGGACCGCTGCGGCCCGCCGACAACGCCAGGATCAACTCGTTGTTCTTCGACGCGATCGAGCGCATCGACCGCGGTGCGGATTGCGACGGGCCGATGCTGGCGTCGCTGGCAGCCGCGATCGAGACCGACGATACGCCGCGGCGGATCGCGAGCCGGCGCGGCAAGGTGATCCTTTTCGCCTTGCTCGCGGCATTGGCCGCGCTGCTGCTCTGGCTTGCCGCGACATCGGTGACGCGCGGCCTGTTGGAGCGGCGGACCCAGGCGGCGCTGGAACAGCTCGCCGCAAAGCAGCCGTTGCTGGCCTCGTTCCCGCTGCGGCTCGACTTCGATCACGGCAGCCGAAGCGTGGCCGTTTCAGGCATCGAGCCGAGCCAGCTGGAAACCGCGCCGTTGATCGATGCGCTCGCCGCGGCCGCGGCGCCGTACAAGATCGTCAACCACATCGGTCTGGTGTCCGCACCCGAGCAAATCGCGGCATCGCAGGCCGGCATCGCGGGCCTGCAGCAGAGCCTGACGCGGCTGCAGGCGAGCCTCGACCAGATGCGCGAGGCGATCGGTGCGCAGGCGAAGTCGGGCGACCAGAAATATGCCGCCCTGACCGAGCAATATGACAGGCTCGGCGAGCAGTATGCCAAATTGGCCGAGCAATATTCGAAGCTGCAAGCCGTCGCCGACGGTCCGGCAGCGCGGCTCGACCGCTTCATCGCCACCACCGTGATCTTCTTCGCGAACAATTCAGACGAAGTCCTCGACAGCGACCAGGCCGAGCAGCAGCTGCGCGAGCTCGCGGGACTAATGGCGAACAACGATCTCAGGCTGCGGATCGTCGGCTATGCCGATCAGAGCGGCACGGAAGGCACCAACCGGACGCTGGCGCGCAAGCGGGCCGAGCAGGTCCAGCGCAGGCTGACCGCGCTCGGGGTCGATCCGTCGCGGCTGATTTTGGTTTCGCGCGCGGCGACGATGCCGATCACCGACCGGGTCGACGCCACCGTCGGCGGCAACCGCCGCGTGGCGTTCGAGACGGTCTATCGAGGCGAAGTGGCCCGCTGATGCTCACCGCGAAAGTCATGCTGCTCGGCGATATGGGGGTCGGCAAGACGTCGATCCTCTATCGGCTGATCTACAACCGGTTCGAGGGCCAGTACAAATCGACGCTGGGCGTCGAGATCCTGAGCCACGACGTGGCGCCGGCGGATGGCAGCGATCCGATGCGCCTCGTGCTGTGGGACACCGACGGCGATTTCGGCACGCAGATCTTCGACACGGTCTATGTCACCGGCGCATCCGCCGCCATCATCGTGTCCGACGTCACGCGGCCGCAGACGGTGACCCGCATGGTGGAACTGGTCCGCGGCTTCGAGGAGCGCTTCCCGGGCCGGCCCTACCGGGCGCTGCTGAACAAGATCGACCTGCCGGAAGCCGCGGGCAGCGCGGGCGCGATTGCCGGGCTTGCGAAGTCGAGCGTCAAATCGGTCAGCGCCAAGACCGGCGTCGGCATTGCCGAGAGCTTTGTCGAACTCGCCCAGACCATCCGCCGCCGCCAGCTCTAGCTCGAATAGGATCGCGATGACGCTGCACCCTCTCTCCAAGTTCTTACGGGGACAGGGTTGGGGGTGAGGGGCCGTCTCCACAAATACGGTGATAGCGGCGTTTGCGGAGACTCCCCCTCACCCGCAACGCATCTGTCGATGCGTTGCGACCTCTCCCCGCACGCGGGGCGAGGTGATCCTGAGCGCTAGGCTGGCTCGCGATACCGAACGCATGTCTGTGTCAGCCGCCCCGACTTCTCGGGGCTGGCGAATCGGGCCGGGACGGCTGACTTCATCGCACGTGGGGCGTACGATGAAAGGCTCTCGCGCGGCCGCAGAAAGCCGCACGCTTTTCCCGCCGACAGCACCACGCCGTCCCACGCTCCGATAGTGACGATGGTCATCTTCCGCTCGGCCAATGGCCTGCCTATCGTCCGCCCCGTCACTGGAAACAGCCACGGGACGAACGGTGTCTCGGGCGCACGGAGCGAGAGATCATGAGCATTTTTGGAAGCATCATGGGTGCAATCTTCGGCCACGGCGCCCAGGCCAAAACCGCTGAGAGCACAACGACGGCTGCGCCCGGCGCAGCGCCATCGACGTCGACGTCTGCATCTGCTGCGCCCGGCACGGCGGCGGCACAAACCGTCGACGTCGCCGCGATCGTCGACAAGGCGGCCGCGGCGACCGGCGAGAAGCTCGACTGGCGCAGCTCGATCGTCGACCTGATGAAGGCGCTCGGCCTCGACAGCAGCCTCGCGGCGCGCAAGGAGCTCGCGAAGGAGCTGCACTACACCGGCGATACCAGCAACACCGCCACCATGAATGTCTGGCTGCATCAGCAGGTGATGGCCAAGCTCGCCGCCAATGGCGGCAAGCTGCCGGACGACATCAAGACCTGACGTCCCGCCTCGAGCCGTGCGCGGCGCTCGCGCCCGCACGGCTCCGAACGATATGTATTGCGTGAGGAGCAGTTGCGATGACCTCATCTCATCCTGCCATCCTGAACAGGCCGCGCGCTGGTGTGGTGCGGTCCGCCGTATTGGTCGGCGCGGCACTCGGATCCGTCGCGCTGGCGCTCGGCATCGATATCGCCATCGCCCGCGCGGATTATTCCGGCGACGAACCGCGGCCGGAAAATGCGAATGTGCAGCGCGCCACGCAGAACCCGCCGCCGGCGCGGGTCATCCTGCCGGCGCCGTGGGAGCAGGCCGCGCCTGCGCAGCCGGTCGCGGCACCCGCGAAGCCGGCCGATCGCAAATAATCCTTCGCCCCCCTTGGAGCGGTCGGCGACCCGGTCGCCGGGCCGTGCCACGGCATTCATTTGGAAAACAGGAGATCACATGCTGAAGGAATTCAGGGAATTCGCCATGAAGGGCAACGTCGTCGATCTCGCCGTCGGCGTGATCATCGGCGCGGCATTCGGCGCGATCGTCTCGTCGATGGTGGCCGATGTCATCATGCCGATCATCGGCGCGGTCAGCGGCGGGCTCGACTTCTCCAACCATTTCACCGCGCTGTCGAAATCGGTGACGGCGACCAACCTGGCCGATGCCAAGAAGCAGGGCGCCGTGCTGGCCTGGGCAACTTCCTGACGCTGACGCTCAACTTCCTGATCGTCGCCTTCGTGCTGTTCATCGTGGTCCGCCTCATGAACCAGCTCAAGCGCGAAGCGCCCGCGGCGCCGGCCGAACCGCCGAAGCCGACCAAGGATCAGGAGCTGCTCACCGAGATTCGCGATCTCCTCAAGTCGCGCGCGTAACGAGCGGCGCTTGTGTCCCTGCGTACAGCCCCCAGCTCTGGAGCCTAGCCATGCCAGATCAGGTCAAGCTGCCCCGAAAATTGTCGCAAGAGCCCGGCGGTGCAGAGCCGCTACGGCCGAGCCACCGGCGGGTCATCGAGGAGCTCGATCGCTGGGCCAACAGTCCCGGCCTGCAGCCGCCGAGCGATGAAGAAAAGCCGGACGACGACAAGCGCTAGGCGGCCATGACCTCGCATGACCGGATCGCGGCTGTTTCGGTCAAGCCCGCCGGGCCGTCGCGATCAGCGCGGTCGACGGAATCGCGAAGCTGTCGCCGACCCGCCTGCGCTCGATCTCGGCGCGGAAGGCGCGCGCGACTGCGGCGCTCTGGTCTGCATCGAGCCCGCTCCAATGCGGCATGAACTCGAACAATTTGTCGACGTCGGCGGGATTGGCGACATTGAGTTTGAAGTCGTGGGTGACCTCGGCAATCGCCGGATCGGAGAAGCCGGCGGCGATGAGCGCAGCGGCGAGGCGGCCTGGGTCGGCGAGCTCGGCGAGGCCCGTGCACGGCATCGGCGTGACATTGTCGGGATAGAGCCGCCGGATGATCTGCGAGAGCAGGAGATGCACGGCGGCGCCATCGGCGCTCTTCCAGACCGCAATCGCCGCCGATCCGCCCGGTCGCGTCACCCGCGCCATCTCGCTGAGGCCGGTGCGCCAGTCCGGAAACAGCATCACGCCGAACACCGACACCGCCGCATCGAAGGCGGCATCCGGCAGGTCGAGCGCCTGGCCGTCCATCTGGCGCGCCTCGATATTTGGAAGCCCATGCGCACGGACCCGTGCCACCATGCCGGCGGAAAAGTCGACCGCGGTGACGTCAGCGCCGGTGCGGGCGGCGGCAAGTGCCGCGGCGCCCGTGCCGGTGGCGACGTCGATCACCCTGGATGACGGGTCGATCGGAAGCGTTGCGACCGCGGCGTCGGCGAACAATGTCGTGAACGGCTGCGACTGCGCCCCATAGGCGGCGACCATTTTGTCCCAGTGCGCGGGATCGTTGTACGGCAGAGGTTTCGCCTGCTCACTTGACTGCATGAATCTGGTCCTCGAGATTTTGCTTGCGTTTGGCGAGCCGGCGCTTGAAATCCTTCGCGAGCGCTTCGAGCGTCACCGCGCCGAGCCGCTTCAGGAACAGCGCCTCGACCTCGCGAAACGTGTCTCCGAGCGCGTCGTTGACGGCCTGTTCGACCAGGCAGCCGGGATTTTCCGAGCGATGGCCCATCGCGATGATCGTGGGCGCGCCGACCGCGCGATAGATGTCCGCGAGCGTGATGTCGGCGGGATCGCGCGCCAGCGTCCAGCCGCCGCCATGGCCCTTCTCCGAATGCACCAGACCCTGCTCGCGCAGCCCCGCCATCACACGGCGCACCACCACCGGGTTGGTGGCCATCGCCTGCGCAAGTTGCTCCGACGTGACCGGCTCGCCGGCTCCGATCATGTGGAGCAGGCCATGCAGGACGCTGGACAGGCGGCTATCGCGGATCATGTAACTTCATATGTTACATGATGTGGCGGCCGTCAAGACCGGCGATGGCGGACATTACCGCTCCTGGTCGCCCTCTTACCTCCCCTTGAAAGGGGAGGTCGCTTTGCTCGCCAGAGCAAAGCGGGTGGGGATCAGCTCTCTCCACTTGCAGCGTCGTCCGCGGCTGACCCCCATCCCGACCTTCCCCCTTTCAGGGGGAAGGAGAAGACCAGCCTGCGCCCGGTTGTGATTCTTCAAT
The DNA here is from genome assembly GCF_051547665.1 of Bradyrhizobium sp. BR 1433. Lineage (NCBI taxonomy): Bacteria > Pseudomonadati > Pseudomonadota > Alphaproteobacteria > Hyphomicrobiales > Nitrobacteraceae > Bradyrhizobium > Bradyrhizobium sp. BR 1433. Next base: position 4,407,411 of record NZ_JBPUGG010000001.1, on the reverse strand, counting down.
CTGGAATAGCGTGCCGGATTTCGCGGCGGCGCCCGTTTAATCCGCATCGGGGTCTTTGGCAGGGGCGGTATCGTGGGCAGCGTGGCGGTCGATCGGATGTTGCGGGATGCGGTGGCGCATTGTGGCGCGGGCCGCGCGGCGGAGGCCGGCACGCTGTGCGGCGACATCCTCACCGCCGATCCCGACCATGTTCCGGCGTTGCATCTGTCCGCCGTCATCGCCTTCGTGACCGATCGTGCCGCGGAAGGCGCGGTATTGCTCAACCGGGTGTTCAACCTCGATCCGGACCATGCACCGGCCTTCGCCACCCTCGGCGATGCGCTCGCCGTGAAGGGCGAGCACGAGGGCGCGGTGGCGGCGTTCGAGCGCGGCGTGACGCTGCGGCCGCAGGATGCCGGCCTGTACATCAAGCTCGGCGTTGCGCTGTGTGATCTGTCGCGCTTCGACGAGGCCGAGGCCGCGTTCCGGCGCGCGATTGCGCTCGATGGTGGCCTGACGCGGGCGCGGTTCAACCTCGCCGTCGCGCTGGCCGGGCAGCAGCGACCGGTCGAGGCGGAGCAGGCCTATCGCGAGGTGATCGCGCGCGATCCGGTTTATCGCGGCGTCTGGCTCAACCTCGGCAATGTGCTGAGCGATCAGAAAAGGCACGAAGCGGCCGCCACGGCCTATCGCCGCGGACTTGCCGCGGATCCCGACAATGCCGGGCTGCATTGCGGCCTTGGCGCGGCGCTCTACCGCCAGGGCTTGCTCGAGGACGCAATCCTGCACTATCGCCGCGCGATCGCGCTCGATCCCGGCAACATCGCGCCGCAGCGCCTGCTGGCGATGGTGCTGCACGAGGCGGGCGAGCGCGCGGAGGCTGTCCGCATCTATCGGCAGGTCTCGGCCCGCGACCCATCCGATCACGTCATCCTCAACAATCTCGGCGCCTGCCTGTTCGAGCTCGGACAGCTCGACGACGCCATCGCCTGCGCCGAGCTCGCGCTGGTGCTGAAGCCGGACTACGCCGCCGCGCACACCAATCTCGGGATCATCTTCGAGGCGCAGAACCTGGTCGAGGCCGCGGTCGCCGCGCATCGGCGCGCCATCGAGCTCGAGCCGCTCTATGCCAAGGGTCACGCCAACCTCGCGGTCGCGCTGCGCAATGCCGGCGAGATCGATGCGGCGCTCGTCGCGTCGCGCCGGGCGATTGCACTCGATCCCGAGCAGCCGCTCGCGCACTACAATCACGCGCATTTCCTCCTGATGAACGGCGAGTTCGAGGAGGGTTTTGAGGAGTATCAGTGGCGCCGCAAGACCAGGATGCTCAGCGACGGCGATCCCGTGTTCGACGAGCCGGAATGGCAGGGCGAGCTGCTCGCCGGACGCACGCTGCTGCTGTTTGCCGAATATGGACTCGGCGACGCCATCAATTTCGTCCGCTACGTGCCGATGCTGGCGGGCAGGGGCGGCCGGATCATTCTGCAGGTGCAGCCGGCGCTGGTCGCGCTGCTGCGGCCGATGCTGCCTGATGTCGCGGTGTTCGCGCGCGGCGAGCCGCTGCCGCCGTTCGATCTGCAACTGCCGCTGCTCAGTCTGCCGCGGATCTTCCGCACCACCGTCGAGACCATTCCCGCACCGATATCCTATCTGCGGGCGGATGCCGGCAAGCTCGCGCGCTGGCGCGAGGCGCTCGCCGGCGTGACCGCGCTGAAGGTCGGCGTGGTCTGGGCCGGCAATCCCAGGCACAAGGGCGACCGCCAGCGCTCGCTGCCGGCGGACGCCGTGCTGCCGCGGCTGGTCACATCGGGCGTGCAGCTGTACAGCCTGCAGAAGGAGCCGCGGCCGGACGATGCTCCGGTGCTGCGGGGCCTTGGCGCCGACATCATCGACCTCGCGCCGACGCTCGGCGATTTCGCCGACACCGCGGCGGCCGTCTGCGCGCTCGATCTCGTCATCGCCGTCGACACCTCGGTGGCGCATCTCGCCGGCGCGCTCGGCCGCCCGGTCTGGATGCTGTGTCCCTATGCGCTCGACTGGCGCTGGCTGCGCGATCGCGCCGACACGCCCTGGTATCCGACCATGCGGCTGTTCCGCCAGGGCAAGCCGCAGGCCTGGGACCGCGTGCTGGCGTGCGTGTCGGAAGAGCTTGCGCGCGTTGCGGCCGGCGAGCGTGCACTGCTGCTGCCGAGAGCGACGGGTTGATCGGCCAACTGCGCCCTCGGCCTTGGCAGAGCGTCATGCCGCCGAGAGCCGGATCTGGAACTTGCTGCCGGTCGCCTTGGCAAATCGCAGCAAGGTCTTGGTGCTTGGAAGCGTCTGGCCGCTTTCGAGGCGGGCGATGGTTGATTGGCTGGTGCCCATCTTGGCCGCCAGCTCGGATTGCGACAGTCCCGCGCGCTGACGCGCCCTGAGCAACTCGGCAGCGATTTCGAACTCAGGCGCGAGCGCATCGTATTCCGCCCGGACCTTCGGATTGGCCAACAGGCGCGCCTTGAGCTTTTCGAACGGTACAGTCATGTGACTTCCTTTGCTCGCCGCAGCGCTAACTCGATCTCACTCGGTGGCGTCTTTTGGGACTTCTTCACGAACGCGCGGACGATCACAACGCGCCGGCCGAAGGCCGTCACATAGAGTGCCCTTGCGATTCCATCGCGCCCGGTCAATCGCAACTCCCAAAGTTTGCCGACCAAATGCTTCACATGCGGTTCGCCCAGACTTTCGAGCCCAGCGGCAGCAATGCGCTCCGAAAGGCGGATGAAACGCGCCTGCATATCGGCTGGCAGCGCCGCGATCTCTTCCACGACGACCTCGTTGAGGATTTCGACGCTCCAGGACATCGTGAGGATATCTCATTTTTGAGATAGAGAGAAGCAGTAAATCGGCCGGGAAGCGCAGCCATTCTGATCACCCCACACTCATCCCCTGCGCGCCGCCAAGCAGCTTGGCGTTGAGCCGGCCGCCGTCGAACAGCATTTCGTTCACCGCGCTGTCGACGTCGGAGGAGGTGACCTCACGGCCGCCGTCCTTGACGATGCTGGCCTGGGCGAGACGGCGCATCAGCTCCTTGATGAAGGCAGCGCTGACGCCTTCGGTGCGTCGCACGGCGTCGTCGATGACGGGCTGCTCCAGCGGCAGGCCCTTGCCGTAGAGCCGGATCAGCTTGCCGCGTCCGGTCTCGTCGGGCAGCGGCACCTCGATCGCCTGGTCGATGCGGCCGGGCCGGCCGGCCAGCGCGCTCTCGAGCTCTTCGGGCCGGTTGGAGGTCAGCACGAACAGGATGTCGCAATCCTCCTTCAGGCCGTCCATCTCGTTGAGCAGCTTGTTGAGCAGCGATTCCTCGCACGGTCCGCCCATGTCCTCGCGGTCGCGTGCGATCAGGTCGACGTCCTCGATCACGACCATGGTGGGCTGCAGCAGCCGCGCGAGGTTCATATAGGCGCCGAGCAGCCCGACCTGCTCGGCGGTGATGATCAGCGTGGTGTGATCCGGCAGGTTGGTGGCGAGATAGCGAATGGTGTGGGTCTTGCCGGTGCCGGGCGGGCCGTAGAGCAGGATGCCCTTGCGGGTCGACTGGCCGAGCCCGCGCAGCCGATCGCGGGTCTCGACAAAGCCGAGCACGTTGCGATCGAGCAGCCGCAGCGTCCGGTCCGGCAGGATCACGTCATCGCGCGCGACCGTCGGCAGGCGATGCACGGTCACGCCGCGCGCGCGGCCGCGATAGTCGGCGGCATCCTCCAGCGACAGGATCTTGCCGCGATAGGATCGTGCCGCGTGCACGGCCGCTTCCAACTCGGCAAAGGTTCGCTGCACCAAGGCGTTTCCGGCGACGCCTGCGGGCACCGCGAGCTCGATCCGCAAGCCCGGCTCGGTCTGATAATCACGATGGTAGCTGAGCAGCACCGCGTAGCGCAGCTCTCCGGTTTGGCATAGCCACAAGCCATTGGTCAGGCATTTCACCGACTTCAGGCTCGCCAACGTCGACGTCGTGATACTGCGGCGGCGCGATCGGCGGCGCGTTGCGGCTGTTCTCCATCAGCGAGGCAATCGCGAGGGTCTCATAGCGGTGTTGCTCATGAATGCCGAAGAAATGGATCGGCACATCGAACAACCTGTCGATCGCGATCTGAACGTCCGCTCGCATGTGACCGGGAAATTGTCGCGACCGGGTCATGATCTGATTGCGCGGCGTCCCGGCAAAATGCCAATCGAGCGCCATGAAGGCATATCTGAACTCCTCGCTCGGTAGATTTTCCGAGCTTGCCCGCGCGGCGATCAGGCAGTTGCCGCACAGGCAGACTGTCCGGCGGATGAGAAACACGTCGGTGACGGGCTCCAGCGCGCCACAGAGATCGCACGGCCGGGCCGCGTCGGCGGCCGATGCGGTGATCAGCAATGGATGCCCGTTGTTGCGGATCAGCTGTTGGGCGGACTCCAGCAGTGCCTTGGCCACCGTCGCGGGATAGGGGCCGCATGCGAATCCGTTCTGGGCCTCGATTCGCGCGGTGACGGCAACAGCCTCTTTCCGGGACTTGCCGAATACCGTGCGCAGCAGGTTGCGCATGAATTCTATCGGTGTCTCGTCGTCATCATGGATGAAGAGCCTGACCGGACCGTTCTCGGCAAAAACGTCGTGCATGAAACCCCCGAAACGCAATTGGGAACAAAAGAACAAAGTAAGAACATCACGGCGGCTCCTGTGCGTCAAGCGAAAGATTCTGCAGTCTCACCCCTGACGTGTAGTGAGCCGGCCGGGAACGCGCACTGGAAGTGTAAACGCGGCTCAACGCCTGTGACGATTGTGTTGCGGCAAATGCCAAGAGATGGCCGTCACAGCGGCAAACTTCCGACACACCATCGGGGCGAAAAGGAGTATCCGACATGGCGCGAGCGCGAGAGCAGATTCCTCCCAAGGGTTTGCGGTCGCGCAGTTATTTTATGAGGCCCTCGTGTCGCACAAACTTCGCCTTGCGCTGCTTCTCGTCTTCACTTTGTTCGTCTCTCCCGCGCTCGCGCAGCCGGCCGCCAAGCCGGCGCTGCCGCAACCCGCTACCGGCGACGCGCTGACGCCCGAGCAGGCGAAACGTGCACTCGACACGCTGCAGGACGACAAGAAGCGCGGCGAGATCATCAACACGCTGCGCGCCATCGCCAATGCCTCGCCGCAAGCGGCGGCACAGCCGGCGCCTGCGCCGGAGCAGCATTCGCCGATCCCGCTCACCGCCGACAGCCTCGGCGCACAGCTGTTGCTGATGGTGTCCGAGCAGGTCGGCGAGATGTCGCGCGAGGTCGCCGACGTCGCGCGCACACTGACGCATTTCCCGGCGTTCTACTACTGGTTCGTGCGCACCGCCAACGATCCGGCCGCCTATGGCCTCTTGATCGATATCGCCTGGAAGCTGGCGCTGGTGTTCGGCTGCGCGCTGGCCGTCGAATGGGTGGTGTTCTACTTCATCAAGCGGCCCGTCGCGTTCCTGGAAGCGCGGCTGCCGCAGACCGCGCGCGTGCCGGTACAGACGCTCGCCAGCGTCGATCCGCCGTCGTCGGTCGCCGACGTCACGCCGGCGCCCGAGTTGCAGCGGCGCCGGCTCAGTCTGGCGCGGGCCTGGCAGTCGCTGGTCCGGCTGCCCTTCGTGCTCGGCCGACTGCTGCTCGAATTGCTGCCGGTCGTCGTGTTCGGCGGCATCGCCACCGCGCTGCTCGGCACCGAGATCGGCGATCAATCGACCACGCGGCTCGTGATCCTTGCCGTCGTCAACGCCTATGTGTTCTCGCGCGTCCTGATTTGCGCGGTGCGCGCGCTGGCAGGGCCGTTCGGCCTGTTCCGCGTCCGTGCCGAGACCGCGGCCTATATCGAGATCTGGGCCCGGCGCATCGTCGCCGTCGGCGTCTCGGGCATCGCCTTTGCCAATGTCGCGCTGCTGCTCGGGCTGCATCGCGCCGGCTATGCCGCGCTGATCCGGCTCGTGATGCTGGTCGTGCATCTGTTCGTCGTCGTCATCATCCTGCAGTGCCGCCGCCAGGTCGCCGACGCCATCCGCGCGCCGGCCGATCGCACCGGGCTTGCGGCGCGAACGCGCAACCGTCTCGCGGCGCTCTGGCATGTGCTGGCGATCGCGCTCGACCTCGCGCTGTGGGCAGTGTGGGCGCTCAACATCCGCAACGGCTATTCGCTGCTGCTGCAATATTTCGTCGGCACTGTCGCGGTGCTGCTGGTTACCCGCCTCGTCACCATGGTGGTGCTGAGCCTGATCGATCGCGGCTTCCGCATCAGCCCGGAGTTGATCCAGCGCTTCCCAGGAACTCGAGACCCGCGCCAACCGCTATCTGCCGCTGCTGCGCAAGGTGGTCACGGCGGTGATCGCCTTCATTGGCTTCGTCGCGCTGCTCGAGGTCTGGGGCGTCGATGCCATCGTCTGGTTCTATGGCGGCCAGATCGGAAGCCGCCTGATCTCGGCGCTGGTGACGATCGGCATTGCCGCGCTGGCCGCGGCCGTGATCTGGGAAGTCGCCAATGCGCTGATGGACCGGCAGATCGACACGCTGTCGCGCGAGGGACATTACGCCCGTGCCGCGCGCCTGCGCACCTTCCAGCCGATGCTGCGCACCGCGCTGTTCTGCATGATCGTCGCGGTGGTCGGCCTCACCGCGCTCAGCGAGATCGGCGTCAATGTCGCGCCGTTGCTCGCCGGCGCCGGCATCGTCGGCATCGCGATCGGCTTCGGATCGCAGAAGCTGGTGCAGGATCTCATCACCGGGCTGTTCCTCCTGATCGAGAACACCGTGCAGGTCGGCGACAACGTCACGGTGTCGGGCCTTTCGGGCGTGGTCGAGAACGTCTCGATCCGCACCATGCGGCTGCGCGCCGGCGACGGCTCGGTGCATGTGGTGCCGTTCAGCGCGGTGACGACGATCACCAACTCCAGCCGCGGCGCCGGCAATGCCGCGGTCAGCGTCAACGTGTCCTACAAGGAGGACACCGACCGCGCCGGCGAGGTGCTGAAGGACATCGTCGCAGGGATGCGTCAGGAGACGGCGTATCGCGCATTCATCCGAGGTGACCTCGAATTGTGGGGCGTCGACAAGGTCGACGGCTCCGTCGTGACCATCGTCGGCCAGATCCGCTGCACCGATAGCGGCCGCTGGGCGGTGCAGCGCGAGTTCAACCGCCGCATGAAGCGGCGCTTCCAGGAGGAGGGCATCGAGATCGCCTCGATGGGCCAGACCATCCTGATGCAGCTTCCCCCACCCACCGAGCCCGATACGAACGCCCAGCCGCGCCGCGCGGCGGGGTAATCTGTGCGCTTCACCTCGCCCCGCTTGCGGGGAGAGGTCGAATTCGAGCGAAGCTCGAATTCGGGTGAGAGGGAGTCTCCGCGAGAGTGTCTGCTTCCGTGTGTGCGAAGGCAGCCCGAGCCAACCAGCGGGAATGCTTGCCGGCGCGTCTCATGGTTGCGACACGTCTCGCGACGGTGAGACGCCGCCAGCCTTGCCAAGCCCGCTGACCGGCGCGCAGCCGGCCGAAATCCGGCCGTTCTCACCCATTCCCTGCGACTTCCTCCGCTGGCACAGCGCTTGCTGATCGTCATGCAATGCGCGGCAAGACGCATTGCACGACTGAACCCAACGCGAAGGAAGGAAACGCACATGGAGCTTGGATACTTCACCATGCCCTCGCACCCGCCGGAGTGCGGATTGAAGGAGGGCCACGACTGGGACCTGCAGACGCTGCGCTGGCTCGACGAGCTCGGCTACCAGGAAGCCTGGATCGGCGAGCATCACACCGCACCCTGGGAGCCGCACCCGTCGCCCGACCTGCTGGTGGCGCAGGCGCTGCTGCAGACCAAGAATCTGCGCATCGGGCCCGGCGGCTTCCTGCTGCCGTATCATCATCCCGCCGAGCTCGCGAACCGCGTTGCGATGCTCGATCATCTCTCGAACGGGCGCCTCAACTTCGGCGTCGCGGCCTCGGGCCTGCCCAGCGACTGGGCGATGTTCAATGTCGACGGCATGTCGGGCCAGAACCGCGACATGACCCGCGAGGCGCTCGAGATCATCCTGAAGATGTGGTCCGAGCCGGGACCCTGGACGCACAAGGGCAAGTACTGGACAGTGAGCAAGCCGGACACGATGTTCGACTTCCTCAAGCCGCACATCAAGCCGTTGCAGGGGCCGCATCCGCCGATCGGCGTCGCCGGCCTGTCGAAGAATTCGGACACCTTGAAGCTCGCCGGCGAGCGCGGCTTCATCCCGATGAGCCTCAACCTCAACCCGGCCTATGTCGGCAGCCACTGGGATTCGGTCGAGGCCGGCGCGGCCAAGACCGGCCGCAAGCCGAGCCGCAAGGACTGGCGGCTGGTGCGCGAGGTGTTCGTGGCTGATACCGACGAGGAGGCGTGGAAGCTGTCGACCGGCGACATGATGGGCCGGATGATGAGCGAGTACTTCCTGCCGCTGCTCGGCCATTTCGGCTTCAAGGACTATCTGAAGCACGCGCCCGACGTGCCCGACAGCGACGTCACCGTCGAATATTGCGCGCGCCGGAATTGGATCGTCGGCTCGCCCGCGACGGTCACCGAGAAGATCGAGAAGATCTACCGGGAGGTCGGCGGCTTCGGCGTCCTCTGTGTGTTCGGCTTCGATTACAAGCACAAGCCGGAAGCCTGGCGGCACTCGCTGGACCTGCTCAAGAACGAGGTGATGCCGCGGCTCAAGCATCTCGGAGCCGAGTTCGAGAAGGCTGCATGACAGCTGCGCGGGGTGCGGGGCTTGCCTCGCACCCCGCCTCGCATATCTTGAACGAAGTGTTTTTACCGAAGCATGATCCGGCGGATCACGCTCAAACAGGGTTTGCGGCATGACGGTCGACGCACAGAGTTTCAAGCAGGCGATGCGCCATTGCGCGGGCGCCGTCGCGCTGGTGACGGTCGGCTCCGAGACCGGGCAGCGCACCGGCCTGACCGTGACCTCGGCCTGCTCGCTGTCGGACAATCCGCCCTCGGTGCTGGTCTGCGTTAACCGTAACGCCAGCGCGCATCAGCGCATCCGCGAGGAGCGCCATTTCGTCATCAACTTCCTGAACGAGGACCACGCGCTGCTGGCCCTGACCTTCTCCGGCCAGAAGGGCGTCAACGGCGACGACCGTTTTGCGTTTGGGCGCTGGACCACCGGCGCCACCGGCGCCCCGGTGCTGGAGGATGCCGTCGCGGCGTTCGACTGCGTGCTGGCGCAGGAGCTCGAGACCAAGACCCATTCGATCTTCATCGGCGAGGTCCAGCACGTCCGCGCCGCGACCACAGTCGACCCGCTGATCTATCTGCGCTCCGGCTTCCAGAGCGTGCGCAACATCCATGATCCGGTCGAGCTCGGCGACCTTGACGCGCGGCGTGTGAGCTGGAACGAGTTTTCCTGAAACGCACTGACATCTGCAAGGCGGACGGGCCCAGGCGCCCAATCCGCTCTCAATCGTTTGAGAGCTGTCGGGCTGCGTCGCCTCGAGGGCGCAATGCTGACGACCCGTCTTGCGCCGCGTTTGATGGCTTCGGCCCGGCCAAGCGACAGCTGGCCGGGCCAACGCCGTGCGAGGCGTCGCTGTCCTTGCTGTGATCCTGCGGGACGCTGCGCTGCTATGACCCCGGCGTTCTCACGACCAGTTTGATGTTCAGAAGATTGACCCCCTTGAAGGGGTTCGGCGCGCTTTCGATCGTTCCTGTGCCCGTTGCATTCGCATAGGCGCCCGTGCCCGAGAGGATCGTATATTCGCCGTTTGATTTTCCGTCCTTGATCGCGCCGGTGTAACGCGCCGTGATCGCGCCTTCCTCGAACGTGTAGGTGCTGTAACCGTAATAGGAGCCCGAGCCCTTCAGCATGTCTCCTGAATGGACGAACTCCTTCACCCCGATATGGCCGTCACTGAAGACGGCGACACCAAAGAACTTGCCGGAAACGACCGTCTGTCCCTCGACGTTTGCTGCCTCGATGACCTTGACGTCGACAGGCTTGGTGACGAGCTTGAACTCGAGCACTTTCTCACCCGCTACGGCGGTCGATGCCGCAACGACGATTGCCGCGCTGGAAACGAAAAAGGTGATAAAATTCCGCATAGACTCCTCCTGCGTTTGCTGAAATCAAATCAAGGAGTGCACAGCGGGCTATACGTCATGCCCAGCATTTGCGTTGCAGCACGAAAGAGAGCCCGCGGTGATATCCCGGCAGCGGCCGAAGCTTTCGGTACCCCAGCACGCTGGCTGGAACGCACGCATTAGTCTACGTGACGGTAAGAGGTTCAGCAAGCGTAGCCACCAACGTCTCATGCTCGTCAGACGACGCATCGGATGACAGGTTCCGCGACATCAGAACAGCCGTGGCATGCTATAGTATGGTTGCGTGCGGGAGAGCGATCGAGGAGGTAGCGCCAACTCACCAATCCTTCTCCCCGCTGCCGTAGGCGACCGCGCGCGGCAACTATCGAAGTTGCTGCGGATCGACGTACCCATGACGATCCGGCAAGCATGTCTCAAGGAACCTCGTCACCGACAAGGAGTATCACCATGAAGATCGTTGTGATCGGCGGTACCGGACTGATCGGCTCCAGGACCACAGCTATTCTGCGCCAGCGCGGCCATGACGTCGTCGCCGCCTCGCCGAAGAACGGCATCAACGCCATCACCGGCGAGGGGCTGAAGGAGGCGCTGGCCGGCGCGGCCGTGGTGATCGATCTCGCCAATTCGCCCTCGTTCGAGAACAAGGCCGTGATGGAGTTCTTCGAGACCTCCGGCCGCAACCTGCTGGCGGCGGAGAAGCCGGCCGGCGTCAGGCACCATGTCGCGCTGTCGATCGTCGGCACCGACCGGACGCCCGAGAACGGTTACTTCCGCGCCAAGGTGGCGCAGGAGAAGCTGATCGAGGCGTCCGGGATTCCCTACACCATCATCCGCGCGACCCAGTTCATGGAATTCGTCGGCGCGATCGCCGATGCGGGCGCGGTTGGAAACACCGTCAGGCTCTCGCCCGGCCTGTTCCAGCCGATCGCGGCGGAGGACGTGTCCGCGCTCGTCGCCGATATCGCGCTCGAGCCGCCGCGCAACGGCATCGTCGAGATCGCAGGTCCCGACCGCGCGCCGTTCAACGAGATCGTGGCCCGCTACCTGAAGGCAAAAGGCGACCCGCGCGAGGTGGTCAAAGACCCTGACGCGCTTTACTGGGGCGGACGGGTCGAGCAACACTCGCTGGTGCCGCTCGGCGAGGCGCGCCTCGGCCGCATCGATCTGAACGAATGGCTGCGCCGCGCGCGGCCGGCGGCCTGACGGTATCGGCTATTTGAGCCACACCAGCAGTGGGACGGGCGCGCGTCCTTCGCAGGACAGCGTGCCTTCGTAGTTGCGAGTCTTGCGGGCGCTGTAGGTGCAGGGCGCGCCGTCCAGCACCAGCTCGGCGGTGACCTGCGAATCCGCGCCCGTGATTTGCAGCTTGATTTCTCCGGCGCGTTCGTCCGGCCCGTCTTGCGTGCAGATGCCCACATGCTTCATCTTGAGCGGTCCGGAGAACTGCCTCGGCGCGCCCGGCGCGCTTTCGGTGAGATGTCCGGTCAGCTCCCATTCGCCGAGCACGCCGGCCTGGCCGAGGATCTCCATCGCGCCAAGCGGCAGGGTATGGCAAAGCGATAGCGCAACGGCGCCGAGCAGCGCCGCTCCACCGTTGCGGCATGTCGCCCGTGGCATCACAGCTTGCTTCCGGTCGTCTGGCGCAATTCGATCAGCTCCGGCCGCGACAGATCGGCATCCGCGGTGAGCCGGGCAATCTGATCAGCGCATTCTCGGATCTTGGCCTGATCGCCGGCCGCCTTGGCGCTCTTGATCATGCCGAGATAAGTCGCCAGCCGGTTGGGCTCCTTCTTGAGCACGGCTTCATAGGCGGCGAGCGCCTCCCTGGCCATGCCGCGATCGAGCAGCATCGCCGCGTAGAGCTCGCGCGCCGGCGCCAGCGGTCCCGGGGTGACGGGATGTTTCTCGGTCTTGTCTTCCGCCTCCGCGGCGGCATTCATCGCGCTGAGCGCATCGTCGTATTTACCTTCCGCGTACAGCACCCAGGCGCTCGCGATCTGCTGCTGGATGTCGACGATGTTGGACCAGTAGGCGTCCTTGGCGTCCTTCAACTTGTCGCGCAACTCGACCAGCTTGGCGACATCGGCTTTGGCGGCGGCGGGGTCACCGGAGCGCGCGGCGCCGACCGCGCGGGCGAAATAGGTGATGGCATCGGCATAGGCGTATTTGGTCGGATGCACTTCAAGCGCGGCGGCACCCTTCCAGTCGCCGCGTTCGAAGACATAGCGGGCCTGGCTTGCCGCCACCGCGAAGGGGCCTGCGAACCGGTCGAGCTTGAACTGGAGCTTGCCGAGCTCGTCGATCACCGCACGCGCCTCCTTGTCCTGGCCGAGCTGGAGATAGGCATAGACCAGATAGTCCATCGCGTGCGCCTGGTCCTGCTGCTCGCCGTCTTCCCTGGCGATGCGCGGCGGATTCCTTGTTCGAGGCGATCGACTCCTTCCAGTAGCCGACGCGCGTGAAGATGTGCGACGGCATGTGCTGGGCATGCGGCGCGTGTTCGGCGATCTTGGCATAGCGCATCGCCGCGGGGAGGCCCTTTGCCGCGAGTGCCGGGTAGTCGTAGAGATGGATCAGATAGTGGGCAATACCGGGGTGCTCGGGCTGGCGCTTGAAGATCGGTTCGAGCAGCGCCGCGCCCTTCAGCTGGTTGGCGTAGGTCTTGTCGCCCGGCGAGGCCGCGACGTTGAGCGTGATCGCATAGGCGATCTGCGCCTCGTCATCGTCGGCATAGTGCATCGCGACCTGCTCTTCGGCGGCGAGGAATTGCTGCACGCGGGTGCGGTGATCGACCTTGTCGTAGTCGACATACATCGCCGCGATCGCATCGATGTATTCGCGCTCGCGCGGGGTGCCGGCATTTAGCGCCTGGCCGTTTTTCGCAGCTTCAAGGCCGAGCGGAAGGTTTTCCGGCGGCGGCGGCGCGTGCGGATTGTAGAGATAGCTGAGCGCGATGCCCCAATAGGCGATGGCGCATTGCGGGTCGGCCTCCAGCGCCTCCTCGAAGGTGCGCCGCGACGCGCTGTACCAGAACGAATGCTGATACAGCATGGCGCGATCGAACAGCTCCTGCGCTTCAGGCTTACAGGATGTCACGAAATGGACTTTGCCCAATCGTTGTTCGGTAGAATCCGAGGCGGCAGGCTGCGAAATGGTCGCGGCAATGAGGCCAACGACCACAGCGAGGGGAAACCGTGTCATGGGACCCGCTCCGTGGCGTTGAAGGCGAAAACCGTACGATATCACCTTTCCCGCACCGCCGGAACAGCAGGGGCCGTTCTGGTCTAGCTGTCCAGCGCGATCCTTAACGCCTTGATCTTCCGGTACAACGTCGCGCGGCTGAACCCGAGCGCCTTGGCCGCGTCCGTCACTCTTCCGTCATTGGCGCGCAATGCATCGACGATCGCGGCGCGCTCGCTCGCGGTGTGATCGGCCTCCGCACTGCATGCGCTGAACGGCGGCAGATCGAGATCGGCCTCGGTGATGACGCCGTGCTCCGCGGTGGCGCCGGCGAGCCGCAGCACGTGGCGAAGCTGGCGCATGTTACCGGGGAACGGATAGGCCATCAGCTGCGCCCAGGCGTCGGCCGCGATGCGGCAGTGCGGCGCTTCCTCGTCGGCGATCTGCGTGATGACGTCCTTGCGGTCGGCGCGCTCGCGCAACGCGGGCAGGCGGATCTCCATGCCGCGCAGCCGGTAATACAGATCGGAGCGGAAGCTGCCGTCCTCGGCCATCCGCGCCAGATCACGGTGCGTGGCGCTGATCAGGCGGATGTCGACCGCGACAGGCTTCAACGCGCCGAGCGGCCAGACCTCGCGGTTTTCCAGCACGCGCAGCAGCCGGGTTTGCAGCGAAAGTGGCATGTCGCCGATCTCGTCGAGGAACAGCGTGCCGCCAGAGGCCTGCACGATCAGCCCCTTCGATCCCTCGCGCCGCGCGCCGGTGAAGGCGCCGGCCTCGTAGCCGAACAGCTCGGCATCGATCAGGCTCTCCGGCATCGCCGCGCAGTTCAGCGCGACATAGTTGCGGCCGGCGCGGTTGCTCGCGGCATGGATGGCGCGCGCGAACACGTCCTTGCCGGCGCCGGTCTCGCCATGCAGCAGGATCGGCAGATCGAGATTGCCGACCGTCATCAGCCGCTTCACGCCCTTGATCAGCACGGGATCGCGGCCCGCCAGCCGGTGCAGGCCGGAAAACTGTCCGGCCGGCTTTTCGCGCGGCGGTGTGGATGGTGGACGCGGCGAACGCGCCCGCACCGGCGGCGCCAGATGGCCGCGGCCCCACGGCGTGCCGTCGGCGCGACGCAGCGCGACCTGCTCGTCCGCGGCACGGGTCGCGCGATCGTCCAGTTGAATGAGATGCGACAGGTCGATGCCGTCGTCGATCATCGCATCGGTCAGCCCGAACGCCGCGCGCGCGGTGCGGCAGGCGCCGACGACACGGCGGTCGTCGTCATAGGCCAGCATGCCGTGCACGTCGCCGGGCAGCATCGCGATCCAGGAGGCGCGGTAGCGTCGGCGGAAGAACGACTGCTCGATCCGTCGCGTCGCCTCCGTGGTGACGGCGAGCGCCAGTTCATGCGCGCTGCGGCCGAGATCGCTGCGGCACGAGGTGATGTTGACGGCGCCGGCGAGGCGCCCGGCATGATCGAACAGCGGCGACACCGCGCAGGTGAACATGTGCCACTGCTCGCGGAAATGCTCGTCGCCATGCACCAGGATCGGCCGCTGCTCGGCGAGCGCGGTGCCGAGCCCGTTGGTGCCCTCGAACGTCTCGGCGAAGTTCGAGCCGGTGTAGATCTTCCACTCCAGGAACATCCGCGCGTAGTCGCCGTCGGGCAGCCGGCTCACCAGCATGGTGGCGTTGGGATCGGCGAGATTGACGCAGTAGCCGGAGTCGTGGAGCACGCGGGCGAGGTCTTCCAGTTCCGGGATCGCGACCTGGATCAAATCCTCCATCGGCTCGGCGATGTGCCGGACCTCGGCCTCGGTCAGCGTCTGCGGCGGCCCGCGCCGGGCCGGATCGAGGTTGTGATTGACCAGGCAGCGCCGCCAGGACGCGGCAATCCGCGTCTCGGTGTCGACGCCGGCCACCTGGTTGGCCGCCGACAAAACACGGGCGACGTGATTTGAGGCCGAAAGATTGGCCATCCAGAGGTCTCCACCCCGAATTTTCCGCGAAGTCTGGCAGTCCGCGGCCGAATGTCAATTGGCCGACGGGGTCGCGGGACTCTAACTTCCCCTTGCAAGGGGAGGTCGGTTTGCTCGGCAGAGCAAAGCGGGTGGGATCTGCTCTCTCGGCTTGCAGCGTCGCCTGCGGCTGACCCCCATCCCGACCTTCCCCCTTTCAGGGGGAAGGAGGAGGCGGACCGCAGCCCGGGTGGAGCCAACGGGCTACGGAGATGACTTCACCTCGCCGGCGGTGAAGAGCACGAACGAACGCCCCACCGCCTTGTACGTGCCGTCGAACGCAAACTGCGCGCCCGCCGGCTGTTCCGGCGCGTTGGTATCGAGCAGCAACGACCAGCGCGGTCCGGCCGACGTCCGCGGTAGCTTGAAGTCGACCTCGCCCTCGTAGCTGTTGAGGATGACAAGCACAGTGTCGTCCTCGCCCTCACGCGCGATCGCGGTCTTGCGCGCGCGGCCGTCGAGCACGACGCCGAAGCATTTGATCCAGCCGGTGCTCCAGTCGGCCTGCGTCATCTCGGCACCTGTCGTGCCGAGCCAGACCACGTCGCGGATCTCGAGTTGCGGATCGCGATCGCCGGAGAGGAAGCGACTGCGGCGTAGGATCGGATAGTCGCGCCTGAGCTTGATCATCCGCTTGGTGAAAGCGAGCAGCTTCCCGGCGTCGTCGGAAAAATTCCAGTCGAACCAGGAAATGTCGTTGTCCTGGCAGTACGCATTGTTGTTGCCGCGCTGGGTGCGGCCGAACTCGTCGCCGCCGAGCAGCATCGGCGTGCCCTGCGATGCCAGCAGTGTCGCCAGCATGTTGCGCTTCTGGCGTTCGCGCAAAGTGCGGACATCCGGATTGTCGGTCGGGCCCTCGGCGCCGCAATTCCAGGAGTGGTTGTCGGACGAGCCGTCATTGTTGTACTCGCCGTTGGCCTCGTTGTGCTTGTTGTTGTAGCTCGCCCAGTCGTTCAGCGTGAACCCGTCATGTGCGGTGATGAAGTTGACGCTGGCCCAGGTGCGGCGGCCCTCGCGGTTGAACACATCGTGCGAGCCGAGCAGCCGCGGTGCCAGGCTGCCCGGCGCCGCCTCGCCGCGCCAGAAATCGCGCACAACGTTGCGGTATTTGTCGTTCCACTCCGCCCAGCCCGCCGGAAAGCCGCCGACCTGGTAGCCGCCGGGGCCGCAGTCCCAGGGCTCGGCGATCAGCTTGACGGTCGCGAGCAGCGGGTCCTGGTTCATCGCCTTGAGGAAGCCGGACTGCTCGTCGAAGCCGTAGACTTCGCGCGCCAAAATGGTGCCGAGGTCGAAACGGAAGCCGTCGACATGCATGTGGCCGGCCCAGTAGCGCAGGCTGTCCATCACCATCTGGATCACCCGCGGATGCGACAGGTTCACCGTGTTGCCGGTGCCGGTATCGTTGATGTAGTAGCGCCGCTTATCGGGCAACAGCCGGTAATAGCTCGCATTGTCGATGCCCTTGAACGACAGCGTCGGGCCGCGCTCATTGCCTTCGGCGGTGTGGTTGTAGACGACATCGAGAATGACTTCGAGGCCGGCGCCATGCAGCCGCGACACCATCTCCTTGAATTCGCGCAGGCTGTTCGGCACGTCGGCGGCATAGCGCGGATCCGGCGCGAAGAAGCCGATGGTGTTGTAGCCCCAGTAATTGGTGAGGTGCTTGTCCAGCAGGTTGCTGTCGTTGATGAAGGAATGCGCCGGCAGCAGCTCGACCGAGGTGATGCCGAGTGCCTTGAGATGATCGATCGCCGCGTTCGAGCCGAAGCCGGCATAGGTGCCGCGCAAATGTTCGTCGATGCCCGGGTGCTGTTTGGTGAACCCCTTGACGTGGGTCTCGTAGACCACGGTCTCGTCCCAATGCACGTCCTGCCGCCGTGCTTCCTGGACCCAGTCGAAATTGGGATCGACCACCACGCATTTCGGCATGAATGGCGCGCTGTCGCGCTCGTCGAAGGTGAGGTCGTCGCCGCTCTCCATCTTGTAGCCGAACACCGCCGGATTCCAGGTCAGGCTGCCGGCATGGGCGCAGGCGTAGGGATCGAGCAGCAGCTTGTTCGGATTGAAGCGGTGGCCGCCGTCCGGCTGGTAGGGACCGTAAACGCGATAGCCGTAGAACGTCCCCGGCTGCACGCCGTTGATGAAGCCGTGAAACACCTGGTCGGTATATTCGGGCAGCTCGAAGCGGTGCGTCTCGCGCTCGCCGTCGAACAGGCAGACCTCGACCTTGGTGGCGTTGGCGGAAAACACCGCGAAATTGGTGCCGTGGCCGCTCCAGTGGGCGCCCAGCGGATAGGGCAGCCCTTCCTCAATGACGAAATCGGACATCGGTCCCCCAAGGCCCCTGACAGGCCGTCAGATCAATCTGCAACAAACGCCGCCGCGCGGGAAACGTTGCATGGGCTAGTTTAGCGGCAGTTACGCTTGGTTCGTATGACGCGGGCGGAACGAGATGCAAGGCTCGGCAAGAGATGTCGCGAGAATGCGGTCGTATGACTATCTGCCACAATCTCGATGTCGTCCCGGGCAAGCGCAGCGCGACCCGGGACCCATAACCACGAAAGCAAATTGGCTTGCAAAGCTGGAGCCATAGCGTGCTTCGACAACGCAACCCTGTGGTTATGGTCCCGGCCCCCCGTGCGCAATTGCGCACTAGGCCGGGACGACAGCGGGGGGCTTGTTGAGTGCAATGCTAAATCAGCCGCATGCCCTTGAAGCTGGTATGCCCGTTCTTGCCGACGATGATGTGATCGTGCACGGCGATCCCGAGCGGCTTGGCGATGTCGACGATGGCTTTCGTCATCTGGATGTCGGCCTGCGACGGCGTCGGGTCGCCGGACGGATGATTGTGCACCAGGATCAGCGCGGTGGCGGACAATTCCAGCGCGCGCTTGATCACCTCGCGCGGATAGACCGGGGTGTGATCGACGGTGCCGGTCTGCTGCACCTCGTCGGCGATCAGCTGGTTGCGCTTGTCGAGGAACAACAGGCGGAACTGCTCCTTGTCGGCGAACGCCATGCCGGTGCGGCAATAGTCGATGACGTCGTTCCAGGACGACAGCGCGACGTTGCGCTTGATCTCGCCCTTGGCGATCCGGCCGGCGGCGGCGGCGAGCAGTTTGAGCTGGTTGATCGAGGCATCCTTGACGCCCTCGACCTCGCGCAGCCGCGCCACCGGCGCGTGCACCACCTCGGCGAACGAGCCGAACTTCTTCAACAGCGCCTTGGCCAACGGCTTGGTGTCGCGGCGCGGGATCGCGGCGAACAGCGCCATTTCCAATAGCTCGTAGTCGGTCAGCGCGTCGGGCCCGGCCGCATAGAAGCGCTCGCGCAGCCGTTCGCGATGGCCGTGATAATGCGGCGTCTCGTCGGCTTCGTCGTCGCTGGTATCGGGCTTGGTGGGCATCGGCCACAACCATGCCGTGCCGGCCGCATTTTGCAAGGGGCGATCCTGAAGGGCCGATGCCGCTCCGGTTTGCCACAATGCGACCGGCGAATTACCGTCGGCCGCAACGGTTCGAGAGCAAAGAGGGGGAGGGTCGCGTGACATCATTCAAGGTGATCCGCTCGCGCGCCGAGAAGCGCAAGGGCGGGCCGAAGGCGCTGGAGAAGCTGCTGCGGCCGCCGGCGGGCGCCAACGCGCTGGCCAAGCTCGGTGACGACCGCGTGCTGGCCGAGATGACCAGGCGCGTGTTCTGCGCGGGCTTTGCCTGGAGCGTGATCGACGCCAAATGGCCGGGCTTCGAGGAGGCGTTCCTCGGCTTTCAGCCCGCCAAGCTCGCCTTCAAGCCCGACGAATTCTGGGAGAAGCTCGTCAGCGACGCCAGGATCGTGCGCAACGGCGCCAAAATCATGTCGGTGCGCGACAACGGCCGCTTCGTGCAGGAGATCGCGCGCGAGCATGGCAGCTTCGGCAAATTCCTTAGCGCCTGGCCGTCATCGGATGAGGTTGGACTGCTGGAGCTATTGGCCAAGCGCGGCAGCCGGCTCGGCGGCAACACCGGACAGATGCTGCTGCGCTTCCTCGGTTGGGACGGCTTCGTCACCTCGCGCGACGTCGTCGCCTGCCTGCGCGATGCCGGCCTCGATATCGCCGAGGAGGTCAAGTCGAAGCGCGATCTCGCCAAGGTGCAGGCGCAGTTCAACGCCTGGGCGGAGGAGACCGGACTGTCCTATCTGCATCTGTCGCGGATCTGCGCGATGTCGATCGGAGAGAACCATACGCCCGAGGAGATCATCGAGCGCACGCGGAGCGATTATTGACGAGGACGGTTACAGCTGAACCCGATTAGACCTGAACCCACGGCTTCTCGCCATGGCGTTCGGACAGCGTGAAGATCTCGACGCCGTCGGCGGTGACGCCGACCGAATGCTCGAACTGCGCCGACAGCGAACGGTCGCGGGTCACCGCGGTCCAGCCGTCGGACAGGATCTTCACATGCGGCTTGCCGAGATTGATCATCGGCTCGATGGTGAAGAACATGCCGGGCTTCAGCGGTGCGCCTTCGCCGGGGCGGCCGATATGGATGATGTTCGGCTCGTCGTGGAACAGGCGGCCGAGGCCGTGGCCGCAGAAGTCGCGCACCACGCTCATGCCCTGCGGTTCGACATAGCTCTGGATGGCGTGGCCGATATCGCCGGTGGTAGCGCCGGGCTTCACCGCGGCGATGCCGCGCATCATCGCCTCATAGGTCACCTCGATCAGCCGCTCGGCCTTCCGCGCGATGGCGCCGATCGCATACATGCGGCTGGAATCGCCGTACCAGCCGTCGACGATGAAGGTGACGTCGACATTGACGATGTCGCCTTCCTTCAGCGGCCGGTCCCCGGCATGCCGTGGCAGACCACGTGATTGATCGAGGTGCAGGTCGAGTAGCGATAGCCGCGATACATCAGCGTCGCCGGATAGGCGCCGTGGTCGAAGGCGAACTTGCGAACGAACTCGTCGATGACCGAAGTCGGGATGCCCGGCTTGACGATGTCGGTGAGCGCATCGAGGCATTTCGACACCAGAGCGCCCGCCTTGCGCATGCCGGCAAAGCCGCTCGGTCCGTGCAGCTTGATCTGACCGGTCTTGCGAAGCGAGGTGTCGGTGGCGTCGATATAGCTCATGGGCGGGCTGTTTCTGCGGGCAAGGGGCTGATTTCAGGCCCTAATTTAATGATCGGCGCGCCCGGCGCAAGCCAAGGTTGGGCATGGGGACATGTCCAAACGGCTTGATTTTCAGGCCATATCCGGAACAGCGGCCACCGCTGCGGCGAAAAGACCGCGCTCAAGCGCTAATTGGAGACCTCGACCACGCTCTCGACCGGCAGCGCGCCGCCGCGGATGCGGAGTTCCCGCACCGGGTAGGGCACCCTGATCCCCTCCTGCTTGAAGGCGTCCCACAGCGACAGCATGACGTCGCTCT
Organism: Bradyrhizobium sp. BR 1433; assembly: GCF_051547665.1. Lineage (NCBI taxonomy): Bacteria > Pseudomonadati > Pseudomonadota > Alphaproteobacteria > Hyphomicrobiales > Nitrobacteraceae > Bradyrhizobium > Bradyrhizobium sp. BR 1433. The sequence goes on along the minus strand of NZ_JBPUGG010000001.1, from coordinate 4,386,730 downwards.
TCACATTGTCCATGCCGTCGGGGTCGGCGATCCAGAAGGTCAGGGAGAATTTCATCCCGGCCTCGGCGAACTCGGTCAGGATGCAGTTCGGCGTCCGGCCCTTGGTGGCGCGCGGATGGGCCGCCGCGGTCGTGATCGCGAGCTTGCAGACCTGCCGCGGATTGGCGTCGTAGTTGGTGGAGAAGGCGATCTTCACCAGCGTGTTCTTGTCGGTATAGGTCCAGTTGGTGACCTTCTGCGTCACCAGGTCCTCGTTCGGGATCAGGAACTCGCGGCCGTCGCCGGCGGCGACCGAGATGTAGCGGGTCTTCATCGCGCTGATCCGGCCCGAATTGTCGCCGATCGTGACGAGATCGCCGGGCTTCACCGATTTGTCGACCAACAGGATCAGGCCGCTGATGAAATTGGCGACGATCTTCTGCAGGCCGAGACCGATGCCGACGCCGGCCGCGCCAGTGAACACCGCGAGCGCTGAGAGGTTGATGCCGACCGCGCCGAGCGCGATCACGATCGCCGTCACCATCAATCCGATGCGGATGATCTTGACCAGCAGCACCTGGATCGACGGCGTCAGATCGGTGGCGCGGTTGATGCGGCTCTCGGCGAAATTGCCGGCGAGGTTGGTCAGCCACAGCGCCACGATCAGGAGCGCGCCGGCCTTGATCAACAGCAGCGGAGAAAGGCGGAGGCCGCCGACCACGACCGCATACGCATCCAGCGTGTCGGCCGCCCAATCGAGCTGGCCGATGATGCTGAGGGCGGCGACCACCCATGCCGCGATCGAGACTGTTTTCACGATGAAGGCGTTGTCGATCACCGAGGTGACGAGGCGGATCACCAGCCAGGCCAGCGCCAGCTTGGCGGAGACCGCGATCAGATAGCTGCGGCTCGGCCAGGTCGCGTGCCACATCACGATGCGGGAGATGATCATCAGGACCGCGAACACGGCGGTGGAAGCGCTCTTCACCATCACGCGGGCGAAGTGCCGGAGCGGCAGCGGCCAGCGCATCGCCAGCGACGCCATGTCGACCCGCGCATGAATGGCGGTATCGGCGGCGTAGGCGAGGCCCGCGGCGGCGAGGATGATGCCGAATTGCAGATAGAACCAGGGCGAGGCGACCTCGGCGCCGACCGAGCGCGCCGCCATTTGGATCGATTCGAGGACGTCCTTCCAGTTCATGTCCATCGGCAAAATCTCAACTCGAAGCGCGGGTCAGCCAAATGTGATTCGAATGTGCAGGCAGAATCCCACAAAGGCGCGCACGCGACCATCGATACAATACAGTGTCGGGGCGACCTAGGGGCTGATGAGACCGGGCACATTGCCGCTCATCTCAGAAATCGGTTGGCGTCCCAGTGTGGCGACGATAAGGATGCAATTGCAAGTATTTGAGACCTCCGAAGGCGCATGGCATCCCTCGACTCCGTCAGTATAGCGATCCTGCTCGGTGCGGTGCTGGTGATGGCCGGCATCCTGTCGAGCCTGCTGGCCTTGCGGTTCGGCGCTCCCTTGCTGCTGGTGTTCTTGCTGGTCGGCATGCTGGCGGGCGATTCCGGCCCCGGCCGGCTGCAGTTCGACGACGTCCGCACCACCTATCTGGTCGGCTCGGTGGCGCTGGCGCTGATCCTGTTCGACGGCGGATTGAAGACGCGGTTTGCCAGCATCCGCACCGTGCTGGTGCCCTCGATGGTGCTGGCGACCGCCGGCGTGCTGTTGACCGCGCTGATCACAGCGCCGGTCGCCCGTTTCGTGCTCGACCTCAACTGGACCGAGTCATTGCTGGTCGGCGCCGTCGTGGCCTCGACCGACGCGGCTGCCGTGTTCCTGCTGGTGCACACCCAGGGTCTGCGGCTACGCCCACGCGTCGGCGCGACGCTGGAGGCGGAATCCGGCACCAACGATCCGTTCGCGATCTTCCTCACCTTGATGCTGGTCGAGTTCATCTCGATCGGCCAGAGCTCGGCCTCGCACATCGCGCTGGAGTTCATCCAGGAGGCCGTGTTCGGCGCCATCATCGGGGTGATCGGCGGCCGGCTGGTGGTGATCGCGCTGAACTATGTGGCGCTGCCGCAGGGCCTGCATGCGCCGTTCGTCACCACCGCGGCACTGGTGATCTTCGGCGGCTCGCAGATCGTGCATGCCTCGGGATTCCTCGCCGTCTATCTCGCCGGTATCATCATCGGCAACCGGCCGACCCGCGCGCATAATTCGGTGGTGACGTTCCTCGACGCCGCGACCTGGCTGGCGCAGATCGTGATGTTCGTGCTGCTCGGCCTTCTGGTCTCGCCGCATCGCCTGCTCTCCAGCGCCGGCGGCGCGGTGCTGGTGGCGTTCGCGCTGATGCTGGTGGCGCGGCCGCTGGCGGTGTTGATCTGCCTCGCACCGTTCAAGTTCAACTGGCGGGAAAAGGTCTTCATCGCCTGGACCGGCCTGCGCGGCGCGGTCGCGATCTTCCTCGCCTCGATCCCGATGCTGGTCGGCCTGTCGAAGGCCTATCTCTATTTCGACGTTGCCTTCGTCGTCGTCATCATCTCGCTGCTGTTGCAGGGCTGGACGCTGGCGCCGGCGGCGCGGCGGCTGCATGTCGCGCTGCCGCGCGCCGATCGCGGCCCGCGCCGCGTCGAACTGGATCTGCCCGGCCAGCTCGAGCAGCAGCTGGTCGGCTATCCGGTGCGGCCGAAGAGCCTGTACTTCCGCCGCGGGCTGATCCCGTCCTGGTCGAAGCCGACGCTGGTGATCCGCGACGAGCGGATCCTGACGCCGACCGAGGCCGATCCGGTCGCGCCCGGCGACTACATCTATTTGCTGGCGCCGCCGCAGCGCGCCGAGGCGCTCGACCGCTTCTTCGTCGACATGGCGCCGTCGAGCGCGCCCGATCCTCATCTGCTCGGCGACTTCATGGTGTCGGCCGAGCATACGCTCGGCGAGCTCGCCGAGATCTATGGCGTCAAGGTCGACGAGCACCAGGCCAAGCTGACGCTCGCCGACTATTTCGACATCAATCTCGACCGCGCGCCGAAGGAGGGGGCCGAACTGGCGCTCGACGAGATCGTGCTGGTGGCGCGCAGCATCAGCGGCGGCCGCGTCAACGTGGTCGGCCTGCGCCTGCCGGAGGAAGAGGAGAAGGTCGGGCCGCAAACGCGGATGCAGATCGTCAAGCGCAAGCTCGCCGACATCTGGGCGTCGGTGGCGGGGGTCTGAGCCGCGCCGTTACGTCTTGCGCAGGAAGCTCGAATCCGGTGCGAACTTCCTGATCATGTCGGACAGCCCGTCGTCCGCCGGCGGGCCGGACGAGCCCTTGGACGCCGCGTCCGGCTTGGTCTCGCCCTTGATTTTCTGGCCGGAAATCTCGGCCAGCGCCGCGAGCAGCGTCTCGTCGAGATTGTCGGCCGCTGTCTTCGCAGGTGGTGTCGTCGCAGCTGGCGTCGTGGCGGGCGCAGCGGGAGCCGGCGGAGGTGGCGTCGGTGGAGTGGGCGCGACCGCACGGATTTCGGCCTCGCGCCTCGCCGGCGGCGCTGATTCCGGTGCCGGCTCGGACGCATCCTTGGATCCATCCTTGGACGCGTCCTTGGGTGCGTCCGCGCGCCGGGCGGCGGCCTCGCTGACGGCGGCGATCGACGATGCTTCGAGAGCGGCGGGCGTGTCGGCCGGCATGGGCGGCGGTGTAGCCGGCATCGGCGGCGGTGTGACCGGCACCGGCGGCGGCCCGGCGGGCTTCGCGTCCCGGGTGGCGCGACCGAACAGCGGTTCCCGCTGGCTCGCCGCCTGCGGTCGGCTGTCGGTGGCCTTGCCCGGCTCCCTTCCGGGCTCCTTGGCAGGCTTGAAGAGACCGGCGCGTTCGGCGGCCATCTTGGCGGAAGCCTCCTCGACCGTGGCGAGCAGGGACGCTTCGAGCGCGTTTGCGCGATTGCTTGGCGAAGCCGCCGGCTTGGCGGCAGGGATGATCACCGGCTTTGGCTGCGGCGGGGGCGGCAGCGGCGGCGGCCGAGATGCTTCGACTGGTGCGGGCGGCGGCGGGATCGGCTGACCGTCCCCGGCGCGCGCGATGATGCCGTCGACAATCGCCGCGAGGCGGCCCTTGTCGGGGGCGGCCAGATAGCTCGCTGCCAGCTCGTCGACATATTGCGGGCCGTAATCGGCGAGTACATTGGCGATCTGGGCGAGATCAGGATCGCTGTCGACCAGCCGGCGCCAGGCCTCCCGGTCGTAAGTCTCCCGGTCGTAAGCCGCGTCCCCCTTCTTGTCGGGCCAGGCCACCCGGCGCGGCTGACGCTGCCCGGTATCCTGGCCTGCGATCGGGTCTAGGGTCGGCGGCTGCAGCCCGTCGCTGAGGCGCGGCGGGGTAAATCCCGAGGCGCCGGCCGGCACGGCAGCATCGGCCGGACGCCGGCGCCGCTCGTCGACCTGCAGCGCGATCAGGCCGACGCCCATCAGCAGGAAGCCGAGCGCGGCCCACGAAATCGTGGCGCACAGCAGCCCGCCGATCAGCAGCAACACCCAGCCAGTCAGTCGCACAAATTCACCCTTCCCCATGCCGATCGGACGTCCCGACGCGGGCCTAGCAGACAAGATAGGCTATCTTATGCCGACTTTCGGAAAAACGGCCAGCTACGCGCCCGCCGTCAGCACCTTGACACCGCCGAACGCGGTCGCCTGGCCGCGGCGCAGCATCACGATCTGGGTGGCGAGCTGGCGCAGCTCGGCCGCGTCGTGGCTGACATAGACCATCGGGACGCCGGCCTCGTCGCGCAGCCGGACCAGATAGGGCAGGATCTCGAGCTTGCGGCTTTCGTCGAGCGCGCCCAGCGGCTCGTCGAGCAGCAGCAGCCGCGGCTTGGACAGCAGCGCCCGGCCGAGCGCGACGCGCTGGCGCTCGCCGCCGGAGAGCTTTCCGGGACGGCGGTCGAGCAGGGCGCCGATGTCGAGCAGGTCGACGACGCGCCGGTGTTGGGCGGGATCTTCGGTGAGGCCGTTCATGCGGCGGCCGTAGTCGAGGTTCTGGCGGACATCGAGATGCGGAAACAGCCGCGCGTCCTGGAATACGTAACCGATGCGGCGGCGCCAGGTCGGGACGTGGATGCCGGTCGCGGTATCGTCGACGGTCTCGCCGTCGATCACGATGGTGCCGCGGTCGGGACGCAACAGTCCCGCGATGGTGTTGATCAGCGAGGTCTTGCCGGAGCCGGACGCGCCGAACAGGCCGGTGACGCGGCCCTCGCTGGTGAACGAGGCCGCAAGCGAGAACTCGCCGAGCTGCTTGGTGATGTCGACGCGCAGCATGGCTAAAGCGCGATGAGATTGAGTTGAATCGTCATCGCGCTTTAGCTCCTTGTTTGAGCATGACCTCTTCGGAAAACCGCTTCACACTTTTCCGGATCATGCTCTATTGCCCATGCAGGCGCGCGGTGGCGCGACGCGCGAACACTTCAGCCGCGACCAGTGCGCCGACCGCGAGCACGATCGAGATGATCACGAGCCGCGCGGCGGCGGGGTCGCCATCCGGCGTCTGGATCAGCGAATAGATCGCCGACGAAATGGTCTGGGTCTCGCCGGGAATGTTCGAGACGAAGGTGATGGTCGCGCCGAACTCGCCGATCGCCTTGGCAAAACCGAGTACCATGCCGGCCAGCACGCCGGGCAGCGCCAGCGGCAGCGTCACCGTTGCGAACACCCGCCACGGTGCGGCGCCGAGTGTCTCGGCCGCCTGCTCGAGGCGGCGGTCGACGGCTTCGATCGAGAGACGGATCGGGCGCACCAGAAGCGGAAACGACATCACGCCACAGGCGAGCGCCGCGCCGGTCCAGCGGAAAGCGAACACGATGCCGAGATGGTCGGCCAGCCAGCCGCCGACCAGGCCGCGCTTGCCGAAGGTCAGCAGCAGCAAATAACCGGTGACGACGGGCGGCAGCACCAGCGGCAAATGCACGGCGGCATCGAGCAGCGACTTGCCCAGAAATCGCGCCGCGCCAGCAGCCAGGCGAGCGCTACCCCGAACGGGGTCGCCACCAGTGTTGCGATGACGGCGACCCGCAGCGACAGCAGGATCGCCGTCCATTCGGTCGGCGAGATCTCAAACACGCTTAGGTCGTCGGGTTGATCAGGAACTTGAAGCCGTATTTCTCGAGGATCGTCTTCGCCGTGGACGAGCGCAGGAAGGCCAGGTACTCGGCGGTCTCTGGCTTCGCGGTCGTGGTCGCCGCGACCGGATAGATGATCGCCGGATGGGTGTCGGCCGGGAAGGTGCCGACGATCTTGACGCCCGGCTCGACCTTGGCGTCGGTCGAATAGACGATGCCGAGCACGGCTTCGCCGCGCGCCACCAGCGTCAATGCCGCGCGCACGCTCTCGGCCATCGCGAATTTCGGTTCCGCCGCCTGCCAGGCGCCGAGCTTTTCCAGCGCAGCCTTGGCGTATTTGCCGACCGGCACCGCCTTGACGTCGCCGGTCGCGATCCTGCCGTCGCCAGCGAGTTTGGCGAGATCGAAGCCGGGTCCGATGCTGACGTTGTCGATCATGGAATCCTTCGGCGCGATCAGCACGATCGAGTTGCCGAGCAGGTTCACCCGCGTCGCTTCATTGATGTTCTTCTGCTTGATCGCATAGTCCATCCAGTCGGTATCGGCGGAGACGAACACGTCGGCCGGCGCGCCCTGCTCGATCTGCTTGGCAAGCGCCGAGCTCGCGGCATAGCTGGCGGTGATCTTGACGCCGGTCTTGGCGGTATAGGCCGCGTCGATGTCGTCGAGCGCGTTCTTCATCGAGGCGGCGGCAAACACGGTGAGCGTCTTGTCCTCCGCTCTCGCGGGCGAATGCATCGCGCCGAGCAGGAAGGCGAAAGCGGTGAAAAGTCCGGCAAGCCTTGAAATTGAAAGTCGTGACATGGAAAGCGCTCCGTGCGAGTTCGCGGGCGAACGTGCGCGCGCAAATCAGGCGTTGATTGGGGTCTGGCCTGCGACGGACGGAAGCGCTGTTCCGCTGGTCCCCGATGGACTTACGGTCCTCAGGGATATCGCACTGCGAACATAGCAGGCTGGGGCTTACGGTAAAGGCGACCGTTTGTCTAACCGCTCGTCCTATTCATCCGCCGGCTGGATCGCGATCGACAGCGAGTTCTCTTTTGAGCCGCTGACCTGCAGCACGAAGGGGCTGGCGCCGAGGTCATATTTGACGGTCTTGCGGATACCGTCGCAATCGGTCGCGCCGCTGAACGCCTTGGGCTTCAGGAAATGCCCGTCCTGCACCAGGTCAACCCAGGCCCCGGCCGACAGGCTGACGGTATAGAGCCCGGCCTTCGGCGCGGCCTTGAAGCTGGTGAAGCCGGCGAAGGTGCCTTCCTTCGGCGCGCGCTCCGGCGGGGTCGGCAATTTGGCGTCGCCGGGGGCCGCCAGCGCCAGCGTGATCGCGGTCGCCGGCAGTGCCGTCTGCTCGCTTCCCGATACGACCTTGGCGCGATCGGACGCGGTCAGCGCGGCGCGCGCACGGTCGATCGACCATTTGAACTTGTCACAGCCGCTCGGCTCCTCCGCCGCGAAAGCGGAGGTTGAGACGAGCACGAGCGATGCGGCGAGGAGCGATTTGCGCATGTCTGGTCCATTCATGATGACGGATAGAATAGATCAGCCGCCCCGATCCATCGCCCGCACGCGCTTACGGCACGACGGCACGAGATTATATCGCAGTTCGCGCCGGCCGGCATAGCCGCCTGACGAAGATGTTATTGCCCTGGCAGCTGCTGTTTGGCGTCGGGGGCGTTCAGCACCGTCCTGCAGTCAGCCGGCATCTGCGCCAGCGTCATCGGCGGGCGGGGTTTCGGCGGCTTCGGCGGAGGCTTCGGATGCAGCACCGAATCCTTGAACCAGAAGGCGAGATCGGACGGCTTGCAGCCTTCGCCCTCCGCCTGCGCCTTCTGGCTCTCGCAGGTCGGGCTGCCGGACGGACATCGCATGCGAATGTGGAAGTGGTAGTCGTGGCCCCACCACGGCCGGATCTTCGACAGCCAGCCGCGATCGCCCGTGGCCTCGCGGCACAGCGCCTTCTTGATCGCGGGATTGACGAAGATGCGCTGCACCGCCGGCTCCCGCGCCGCGTCGCGGATAACGAGTACGTGGCCCGGCGTGAAGACGCGCGGATCGATGTCGAGCCGGTCGTCGCGCACCATCATCACCGCCGACATCTCCTCGCGGTCCTCGCGCGACAATTTGCGATCGGGCATCGGCGTCAGCCAGATGTCGGCGTCGAGTCCGATCTGGTGGCTGGCATGACCGGAGAGCGCGGGGCCGCCGCGCGGCTGGCCGATATCGCCGACCAGGATGCCCGGCCAGCCGGCATCCTTGTGTGCGTTGGCCGCCAGCCGCTTTAGCAGCGCGATCATGTTCGGGTGACCCCAGTAGCGGTTGCGCGACAGGCGCATCACCTGCCAGGTGTCGCCGTTGAGCGGCATCTGCGCGGCGCCGGCGAGACAACCCTTGGTGTAGCCGCCGATCGACCGGGTCGGCAGCGCCGCCGGCAAAACCTTGCGCGCGAACAGCTGCTTCGCCCCGATCTTTGGATCGTTGGGGTTAGCGAGCGGCGGCAGCGGCTGTGGATTGAGCGAGCCCCTGTCCTGCGCCCGCGCGGAGATGGTGCAGGCGACGAGGGCTAAGATCAGGAGTGGGAACAGACGCAGGCGGGGTGTCATTCGGATCACTCTGTCGGCGCAAGGCTAGCATGGATTCGGGGCAGGCGGACCGCGCTTTCATCCCATTCGCTTGATCGCCCACAGGGTGGATTAAGATTACCCGCGGCTTCCAGGCTCCGACGTGAGCCACGCCACTTTACAAGCGCACGTTGTGGGCGACATCATGTCCGCAATAATTTCAGGGTAGGCGTTATTGTGACGAGCGTAGCGTGCGTACGGCTGGCGTTTGCCGCCGCGATTGCCGCGCCGATTTTGGCGCTCTCGCCGGCGCGGGCCGACGTCGTCGTTCACATCGATAAATCATCGCAGCGCATGGCGGTCAGCGTCGACGGCGCGAGACGCTACAACTGGCCGGTGTCGACCGGCCGCCGCGGCTATGGCACGCCGAGTGGAGTCTTTCGTCCGCAGATGCTGGCGCGCCGCTGGTACTCGAAGAAGTACTATAACTCGCCGATGCCGCACTCGATCTTCTTCCACCGCGGCTTTGCCATCCATGGAACATACGAACTCACGCGCCTTGGCGGGCCGGCCTCGCATGGCTGCGTGCGCCTGCATCCCTCGCACGCCGCAATGCTCTATGGGCTGGTCGAGCGCAACGGCCGAGGCGGCACGCGCATCGAAATCACCAACTAAGGTATGATCCGGCAAAATCCGAAGGCTGAGGCGCACCGCGCTTTAACCGCGCGATAACCCTGCCGCACGCTGACAAACATTGATGCGCTTGAAGCGTCTTCGGCGCATTCATTGTGCAATCGCGCGCCGGTTTACGCTTCCTTCACCAAGCGCCGGCGCTTCCACGCTGCGAATCTGTGCCGTGCGCCGCCGGCGCGCCGGGAGCAAACTCGCGCCCGGCGTGAATTCGCCTGCAAAGCAGGCATGCAAGGGTTTCTCAGGCAGCGCAGCTACTCGCCAAGAGATACCAATTTTTCAGAGACTTATCGCAGATATATCGCCGAACTGGAATGCGCGTGGGGCGTGCGATACCGATGATGCGGCCGAAGAAAAACACCAAGAAACCGAACCAGGCCAAACTGTCCCGTCCTCGGGGCCGTCGGCCCACACCGACGCCGAAAGTGTCGGGCAGATCGCGCCGCCCTGCGGTCGAGATCGGCGAACTGGTGCGCCAGCGCGCGCAGGCCGAGGCCGCGATCGCCGAGGCGCGCAGATCCAACGCGCGGCTGCGTGAGGCGATCGAACATCCTGCCGCAGGGCATCGTGTTCCTGGACCGCGAAGGCCGTTACACGCTCTGGAACAAGAAATACTCGGAAATCTACAAGCGCAGCTCCGACCTGTTCGAGCACGGCGCGCGCCTCGAAGACACCATCCGCATCGGCGTCGCGCGCGGCGATTATCCGGAGGCTGCCGGCCGCGAGGAAGAGTGGATCGCCGAACGTCTCAGGAAGATGTACCAGCCCGGCGAGCGGCACGAGCAGGTGCTGGCCGACGGCCGCGTGGTGTTGATCGAGGAGCGGCTGACCGCAGATGGCGGCATCGTCGGCCTGCGCGTCGACATCACCGAACTGAAGCAGCGCGAGGCGTCGTTCCGCCTGCTGTTCGACGGCAATCCGGTGCCGATGATCCTGTGCGCGCTCGACGGCGAGCGGATCCTCGCCGTCAACGACGCTGCGATCGCGCATTACGGTTACGTCCGCGCCGAATTCGAGCGGATGACGATCAGGAGCCTGCAGGCGTTCGATGCCGAGCTGCCTTGGGCGGCAGGCCGCAGCAGCGACGAGCAGGCGGCGCGGACCTGGAAGCATGTGCGCGCCGACGGCACGCTGATCGACCTTGCGATCTATTCGCGCCAGCTGATGCATGGCGACCAGCCGGCGATGCTGCTCGCGCTGATGGACATCACCGAGCGCAAGCGCGCCGAGGCGCGGCTCGCCTTTATGGCCCAGCACGACAGCCTGACTGGCCTGCCCAACCGCAATCTGCTGCGCCAGCAGATGGACGAGATGCTGCAGCACACCCGCCGCTCGACCGACAAGGTCGCAGTGCTGATGCTGGGCCTCGACAATTTCAAGGCGGTCAACGAGACGCTCGGTCACGGCATCGGCAACAAGCTGCTGCGCGCGGTCGCCAAGCGCCTGCGCTCGACGCTGCGCGAGGAAGATGCGCTGGCCCGTCTCAACTCCGACGAGTTCACCATCGTGCAGGGCGGCGTGATGCGGCCCGAGGACGCGGTGTTGCTGGCGCGGCGGATCTTGGACGCGATCGGCGAGCCCTATCTGCTCGAGGGGCATTCGGTGGTGATCGGCGCCAGCATCGGGATCGCGATGTCGCCCGGCGACGGCGAGGATTCCGAAAAGCTCCTGAAAAGCGCCGACATGGCTTTGTCGCGCGCCAAGAGCGAATTCCGCGGCACCTTCTCCTTCTTCGAGGCGGAGATGGACGCGCGGGCGCAAAGCCGCCGCAAGATCGAGATCGACCTGCGCGATGCGATCCAGAACGAAGGCCTGCGGCCCTATTACCAGCCGCTGGTCGATCTTGCGACCGGGCGCATCACCGGCTTCGAGGCGCTGGTGCGCTGGCCGCATCCAGAGCGCGGCATGATCTCGCCGGGCGAGTTCATCCCGGTGGCCGAGGAGACCGGGCTGATCAATCCGCTGGGCGCGCTGATGCTGCATCGCGCCTGCATGGACGCGGCGCAATGGCCGGATGACGTGCGCGTTGCGGTCAATCTGTCGCCGCTGCAATTCCGTACCGGCAATCTGCTGGCGCTGGTCACCAACGCGCTGCGGCAATCCGGCCTGCCGGCGCGGCGGCTCGAGCTCGAGATCACCGAGACGCTGCTGCTCGAGAAGAGCAGCCAGGTGCTGGCGACGCTGCATGCCTTGCGCGCGCTCGGGGTGCGGATGTCGATGGACGATTTCGGCACCGGCTATTCCAGCCTCAGCTATCTGCGCAGCTTTCCGTTCGACAAGATCAAGATCGACCAGTCCTTCGTGCGCGACCTCGGCGCGAACCCCGACGCGCAGGCGATCGTCCGTTCGATCGTCAGTCTAGGCATCGGGCTCGGCGTCACCATCACCGCCGAGGGCGTCGAGACCGAGGCTGAGTTGAGCCGCCTGCGCGCCGAGGGCTGCCACGAGGGCCAGGGCTTTCTGTTCAGCCGCGCGCGGCCGAACGCCGAGATCATCAGCCTGCTGAAGGCGCAGCGCGTCGCGACGGCGCTGGTGGCGTAGTGGAGCCTAGAGGCAGAGATGTTACCTCGATCGAGCGTCGGGCTCCCCTTACCTCGCCCCGCGTGCGGGGAGAGGTCGGAACGCATCGTTAGATGCGTTCCGGGTGAGGGGATTCTCCGCGAACGCAGCTATTACTGAATGTGCGGAGACGGCCCCTCACCCAACCTTCTCCCCGTAAGAACGGGGAGAGGGAGCGCACCGCCGTCGCCTTCACGCCCTACGATTCTTTCTTGTTGAGATGATAAGTCAGCGCCAGCGCCACGCAGTGGCGCAGTGCGGGCTCCGGCAGCTTGCCCGCGACATCGAGCAGGATCGCGCGGTTGCCGCTGTAGCTGAGCTCGGGATAGAGCTCGCGAAAGGTCTCGACCAGACTGGTCTGGCAGTGGAAGTAGACCGCGACCCGGTCGGCGGCCGGCTTCACCTGATCGATCCGGACCGTGCTGCCGCTGCCGGTCTCCGGCGTGAGGTAGCTCGGCTGGCCCCACTTCAATGTCTCTTCCAGCGCGCCGACGCCTTTGGTTGCCTTCGCGGTCTCGAAGATCAGCCGCCGCAGCGCCAGCAGCTTGGCTCTGACCGGGGCAGGGTAGGCGTCGAACAGCGCAGCTGCCGGTTTCGTCTGCGGGCGCCGTGCCGCCTTGCTGGTCGATGCTGCCGGCTTGCGCATGGTGGGCTCCGCGAGGACGACGTATCCGCGTCTATCTATCACAGCGCCTTGAAGGTCATATAGACCGCCGTCAGCGACACGAAGACGATCATCGCGCTGCGCAACCGCGCGCGGTCGATGCGGTTGGCGGCGCGGGCGCCGAGATCGGTGCCGGCCAGCAGGCCGACGATCACGCCCGCGAGCACCGGCCAGGACGCCAGCGAGCCCTCGCTCCAATAGATCCAGGCCGAGGGGATCGTGGTCGGGATCAGCGACATCACGAGGCTGGCCATCTGCGCCTGATGCTGCGATATGCCGAGCACGGCGCTTAAGCCCACCACGGTCGCCAGTCCGCCGCCGATGCCGAGAAAGCCCGACGACAGGCCCGCCAGCAGCCCGACAATGAGCAGCGCCGGCCAGGGTACGTCGCGCGCGCTGCCTTTGTCGTCGTGCTTCGCCTGGTCACGTGCGCCGCGCAGGATCAGCATCGCGTCGAGCACGACGAGATAGGCCACATAGGTCCAGCGCAGCGCGGACTCAGCAACATGGTTCGCGGCAAGTGCGCCGGCCGCGCCGCCGGCGACGAAGCCGAATGTCAGCAGGGCGATCCAGCGCAATGGCGCGCGGTTGCCGCTTTGCCAATAGCGCCGGATGCCGGTGAGGCTGGTCGGCGGCACTTGCGCGACCAGCGAGATGCCTTGCGCGACATGTTGCCCGGCGCCGAGCAGCAGCACCGAGAACACGACCAGTCCGCCGCCGGGGCTGACGCCGAGCAGCCCGGCGGTCAGACCGCCGGCGAGGCCCGTGCCGATGCCGGCGAGGAGGTCGTGGACGATCATGGCATCTCCCGTCAGCGCTTGGCCGCAAGGCCGGCAAGGAAGATGTCGAAGGCGTGCATCGCCTCCGCGGTCGAGACGGTTTCGCCCCACAGCCGTTGCAGCACGATGCCCTGGAACATCGCCACCATTGCCCGCGCCGCGCCGCGCGGCTGCACGCCGCGGTCGATCGCGCCGCTCTTCTGGCCGCGCCGCAGCAGGTCCACGATCAGGGCGATCGGCTGGCGGATTCCGCGCGTCACCTGGTTGCGGACCACGTCGTCGCGCAGCGCTTCCGCCCACAGTTGCAGCGCGACGCGGCGGGCGCGCAGGCCGTCTTCCTTCTGCAGGTCGCCGAGAAAGCCGCGGGCGATCGCCCGCAGGCTCTGCAGCGGATCGTCGCTGTCGCCCCTGATCGCGAGCAGTGAACTGTCGCGGTCATGGCGGCTTTCTCCGATCGCCTGGATCAGCTCTTCCTTGTTGGTGAAATGCCCGTAGATGCAGCCGGCGCTGAGCCCGGATTGCTTGATCACGTCCTGGATCGTGGTCTGGTGAAATCCCTGGTGGGCAAAGCAGATTTCCGCGGCCTGCAGGATCTCCTCGCGACGGATCGCCAGGGTCTCGGGTTTCACCTTCGGCATTGTCGGGTCCTTATCAGGTCGCGGCCGGCCGATGCGGCGGGCTTGACGATCATTCGTCGTCATTATAAAGAACGAATATTCGTTTTGTAAAGAGGGAGCGGCCAGCATGATCGGCTTTGCAAAGCTTCTACTGTCGGTGCTGAACGCCCAGTTCGAGCACGCCAATATCCGCCTGCCCGAGCGGCTCGACCGCTGGCTGCGGCTCGTCTTCGTGACGCCGAACATGCACAAGATGCATCGTTCGCGTCATCAGCCGAAGACCGACAGCAATTATTCCAACCTGCTCTCGATCTGGGACCGGCTCGGCGGCACCTATAATCGCGGTCCACGCTTCGCGGAGCTGCGCTACGGTCTCGACGGCTTCGATGATCCCGAGAAGCAGTCGCTGCTCAGGCTGCTCAAAATGCCGTTCATGGGCAAATGGGGGCGGTCCGGGGCAGGGCCGGACGACAAGGCGGATCGCTCGGCGCCGCCGCCCGTGCTGCCCTGGCCGTGACTTGAACCCCGACAAGCCGTGAACGTATCCAGCCGTCATCGCGAGCGAAGCGAAGCAATCCATCTGCCCGCATATGCGGCTGGATGGATTGCTTCGTCGCTATCGCTCCTCGCAATGACGACGGAGGCAGAGCCGTAACGCAGTAAGATTAGGCGGCGTTGCGCAGTCCGGCGAGGAAGGTGTCGACGCTGTGCGACAGCGCGGCGGCGTGATCGCCGAGCTGGCCGGACGTATCCAGCACATTGCCGGTGAGGGCCCGCGACTGGCCGGCGGCCTCGCTCGCGCCCGCGATATTGGCGGAGACCTCGACGGTCCCGGTGGACGCCTGCTGCACGCTGCGGGCAATCTCCCGCGTCGCCGAGATCCTGCTGCTCGACGGCGGCCGCGATCGCGGTGGCGATACCCGAGATCTCGCGGATGGTGCCGCTGATGTCGCCGATCGCGCTGACGCAGTTGCCGGTGGCGGACTGGATCGCGCCGACCTGGCCGGCGATCTCCTCGGTTGCCTTCGCGGTCTGGCTCGCGAGGTCCTTCACCTCGGCAGCGACCACGGCAAAGCCGCGGCCGGCCTCGCCGGCGCGTGCGGCCTCGATGGTGGCGTTGAGGGCCAGCAGATTGGTTTGGCTCGCGATCGCGCTGATCAGGCGCAGCACGTCGCCGATCTTCTCTGCCGATGCGGCGAGGCTCGTCACCATCTCGGTGGTCTCCATGGCCTTGGTCACGGCGCTGTCGGCGACGCGGCTGGAATGGGTGACCTGGCGGCCGATCTCGGTGATCGACGACGCCAGCTCCTCGGTTGCGGCTGCGACCGCATTGACGCTGGCCGAAGCTTCCTCGGACGCGGCGGCCGCCGCCGAGGTCCGTTCGGAGGCGCCGTTGACACTGGCGGTGATCTCGCCCGCGACGCGCTGCATGTCGCCCGAGGACCGTGCCACGGCGGCGACCATGCCCTTGACGTCGGCTTCGAAACGATCGGCCATCTGCCGCTGCAGCGCCTGCTTGTCGGCCTCCGCCTTCACCTTATCGGCCTCCTGCGCCTCGCGCAGCGAGGAGGTTTCGACCATGCTGCGGCGGAACACGTCGACCGCCTTCGCCATCGTGCCGAGCTCGTCGCGGCGCTCGCTGCCGGGTATCGTGACGCTGGTGTCGCCGCTGGACAGCCGGTTCATGACACCGGTGATCGCGGTGAGCGGCCGCGACAGGCCGCGGCCGAGCAGGAACGCGAGCAGCACGGCGGCGGCCATGATCGCGACCACGCCGAGGATCAGATTGCGCTGCGCGCTCGCCGCGGCGGCCTCATAGTCGCTGGTGTCCTTGACGATCTCGAGCACGGCGACCGGCTCGCCGGCGTAGTTCTTGATCTGTCCGAGATAGAGCTCCACCGCGTGCCCGTCGAGAACAGCGTCGCGCAGCAGGGCCGCACCGTTCATCACGCGCTTGAGCTCGTCCTGGGTCGCGACCACGGTGTCGCCGAAGGTCGAGGACAGCCGCTTGAAGCTCTGGCCGTCGAAGGAATGCACGGCGAGGTCGATGCCGAAGCGCTTCTTGGCGCGGTCGACGAATTCCTTGCCGAAGGCGGCGCCGACGTCGACATTGGCCAGCGTCTTGCCCTCGTGCATGATCGGGGTCATGCCGAAGATCGACAGCGCTTCGCGGCCGGGCTCGACGCCGACGATCGGCTTGCCGGTCCTGTTCGATTCCACCACCGTGGTGCGCCGCGTCGAGGCGTCGTCGCCGAAAGTCTTCGGCGCATGGACCCGGTAGAAGCTGGTCGCCGGGGGCTGCCAGAACGAGATCAGCGGGATGCCCTGCGCCTTCATCGACGCCCAGGGGGCGCCGAGCAGCTTTCCGAGGCCGTCGCGATCGCCCTTGGCGATGGCGTCCTCGACCGGCGGCAAGGCGGCGATGACCGCCGAAACCGCGAGCGCGGCGCGCCCCTCGTAGTCGATCGCCGCAATCACGCTGTCATACTGCAGCTTGAGCTGCTGATCGAGCGCGAGCCGGGTCAGCGCCCGCTGCTGGCTGATGGAGAAGCCGCCGAGGATGGCGCAGGCGACGGCAACGGTCAGTGAAATCGCCAGGATCAGGCGGGCGGCAATCGATCGAAGCGTGAACATGGGACCAGCGGAACTCCAGGCATTAGCGCCGTCCGCAAAGTCCCAGAAAAAGCTTAACAACCAGATGTTGCGCCGCCGGTATTCGTGCCGCGACCATGGCCGCCGGTGCTACTTTCGTACTGTTCAACGTCTGGCCTGACAGGGCCGGCCAGCTGCGCGCATCAACAGGCATGTGTCACTCAGGGGCGAACGCGGATGATCGTACTCCCTTTGCGTCGACCGGTCGGATTCAAGGCAGCGACGGCCTCGTCGAGAGTCGAGACGTTGCCGATGTTCGTCCGCAGGCGTCCGTCCCGCACCCGCTGGACGATCTCACTCAGTTGGGAACGATCGGACTCGACGACGAAGTCGACCGCCAAGCCGTCGGAGGGGCGCGCCTCGGCCGGCCCAACGACCGTCACCAGCGTTCCTCCGCCTTGAATCAGTTTTACCGACCGCTTCTGGATTTCACCGCCAATGACGTCGAACACCAGATCGACTTTGCCGACGTCCTCAAGGGCGTCGTTGTCGAGATCGACGAACTCCTGCGCGCCGAAGTCGAGCACAGTCTGACGATCGGCGGACCGCCCGGAGCCGATCACATACGCGCCGGCCTCTCGCGCGAGTTGCGTCACCATCGACCCGACTGCGCCGGCCGCGCCGTGTGCGAGGACGCTCTGCCCCGCCTGGAGGCGGCCGTGCTGAAATAGTCCTTGCCATGCCGTCAGGCCCGAGACCGGAAGGCTTGCGCCCATTGTGAAGTCGACGTCGCCCGGTAGCGGCGCGAGGTTGCGCGCCTCGATCGCCACATACTCGGCCAGCGTGCCGTCGCGATACCAGTCCGCTAGACCGAACACCCGCTGTCCCACCGATAGCCCTGTAGTGCCATATCCGAGAGCGGTGACCACTCCGGCCAGCTCGTGCCCCGGGATCGACGGTGTTCGGTCACGATCGAGGCGATCGGTCCAGGTCGAGGGCCACGCCAGCTCAGTCGGGACAAATCTCGACGCATAAACCTGAACGACGACGTCGTTTATCGCTGCCTGCGGCTCGGGCCGGTCCACCAGCTTCATCCCGGCCGTTCCCGCGGCTTGGTCCGTTACAACGATCGCCTTCATGGGATTTACTCCTCTGTCCTTTGGTGGAACTTTTGCAGAGCGCGCGGACGCGCCGACTATCCAAGAACTGCCAAGGCAGTTCGGTCGCTTAGTACGAACGAATAGATGCGCCGCGCCTGCTCATAAAACAGCACCAAGATTGCGAATTTTGGCTGTACCAAGCGCGACGGCTGCCCTCTGCGAGCTCAATGCGTTACCGCACCGCTGAAAAATCCGGGCAGTCGACAGAATCCATTTTGCACAGTCGGGGACAGAATTCAGATTGCGAGGGCCGCCAGTCGTCATGCCCACTGTTGGCCCAAAACCGACATGCCATGATTACCCGGCGATGTCGTGTTTTAGGGAGCAGAGCCGACACAGCGGACTTATGAGTCAACGCCCTGATGCAATCTGACTTGATCGCGCTTCAGTTCCTGTTCAAGTATGATCTTTTCGGAAAACCGCTTCGCACTTTTCCGGATCATGCTTTAGCGCGCGGACGGCGGAGCGCCGAGATTGCCTGCCAAAATCGCCTTGCCGGCGTCCTCGTACTGGGTGTCGCGGGCCTGGATCTGCTGCGCGATCGCGTGCATGTCGCGAAACCGTCGCTCGAACGGATTCCTGGCGAAGACTGCCGTTGCCCCCGACATGTGATAGGCGATGTCGACCACGGCGGCCGACTGGTGGATGGTCCAGGTCGAGGCGATGCGGATCGCGACGCGATGCGCCTCGGTGATCGGATCGCCGCGGACGAGATCGCTCCAGACGTCGCGGGCCGTCGTGTACAGATAGGCGCGCGCGGCACGCAGGCTCGCCTCGGTGCGGCCGATCTGGCCCTGCACGGCGTTGTTGTCGCGCATCGCCTTGAGGCCTTGCGGGGTCTTGCCGCGGGCAAGCTCGGTCGCCGCGTCCAGCATGGCGCGCGCGACGCCGAGCGAGGTGGCGGCAAAGCCCATACTGAACACCATGTTGGTGGAGAGCTTGTAGAGCGGCCCCGGCTCGCGGCACGCGGCGGGATCGTCGCGCAGCGCGGCGAACTGCTCCGGAATGAAGAGGTTGTCGACCGAGTAGGAATCGGTGCCGGTGCCTTTCAGACCGATCACGTCCCAGACGTCATACATTGTCGCTGACGACATCGGGAACAGGATGGTGCGGATCTCCGGCGAACCGTCGGCCTTCTTGCGCGGTGAGCCGTCGGCCTCGACGACGCGGACATGGGCGCCGAGCCAGCTCGCCTGCCGCGAGCCCGAGGCGAAATCCCAGCGCGCGCTGGCGCGATAGCCTCCGGGCTCGGCACGGACCTCATGGGCGATCGCGCCCCAGGCGAGAATGCCGGGCGCGGTGTTGAAGATCTCGTGGGCCGCGTCGGGCTCGAGATAGGCCGCGGTCATGGCGCAGACGCTGCACTGGCCGAGGCACCAGGCCGTGGATGCATCGGCCTTGGCGATCTCCTCCTGCATCTGCATGAAGGCGTCCAGTGTCGCCTCGGCGCCGCCAAAACGCTTCGGCAGCAGCGCGCGATACAGCCCGTTCTCGACCAGTGCCGCGGTGACGGATGCCGTCAGTCGCCGTGTCCGTTCGATCTCGTCGGCTTCACTCGTGATCAGCGGCGCCAGCGCGCGCGCCCGCTCGACAAGGTCTACTCCCTGCGGCTTGTTCATGCGTGTCCTCGGCGCCTTCTGTCATTCTTGTTGGGCAGGCCGGGCGATGGTGGCTCATCCGGCAGGAGAGGGCAAGGGAAGGCAAGGCGGGACGGCGCCGATGCAGATCAGCTATCCATCCGCTGTGCCGGTGCGCGCGAGAGTGACGAATGCATCCGCGCTCAGGCGGCGGCGCGGCCGAGATCGAGCGACGGCTGGCGCTTGGTGGAAAAGCTCAGCGCCACGGCCACCGCTGCAAGGCCGATCGCAAAGGAACCGGCGTGCAGCCACGTATAGCCGTGGAACGTGTCGAACACGTAACCGCCGGCCCACGGCCCGAGCGCCATGCCGAGGCTCGCAAAGGCCGACACCGCGCCGAACACCGTGCCCATGATGCGCGCGCCGAAGAACTCGCGCACCAGCACGGCGTAGAGCGGCATCACGCCGCCATAGGCGAGGCCGAACACGACAGACAGCGCGTAGAACTCGCCGAGCTGCGCCACCGCGAGATAGGTCGCGATCGACAGCGCCTGCACCAGGAGGCCGCCGACCAGCACCGGCTTGGCGCCGAGCCGGTCGGCGAGCACGCCGAGCAGCAGCCGCCCGCCGAGCCCGGAAAAACCGGCGAGGCTGTAGACCGTGACCGCGGTGAGCGGCGCGATGCCGCAGACCATGGCGTAGGACACCATGTGGAAGATCGGCCCGGAATGCGCCGCGCAGCAGGCGAAATGCGCCAGTGCCAGCGTGATGAATTGCGGCGTACGCAGTGCCTGCGCTGCGGTCCATTCGGTTTGTGGCGCGTTCGCGGCCGTCGGGATTGCGACGTCCGTTCCCTGCGGCGCGGGGCGCACCAGGAACGACGCGGGGATCAACAGCGCCCATGCGGCGATGCCGATGACGAGCATCGCGAAGCGCCAGTCATAGGCCGTGATCAGCCAGCTTGCCGACGGCGCGACAGTCAACGGCGACACGCCCATGCCGGCCGACACCAGCGCGACCGCGAGGCTGCGATGCTTGTCGATCCAGGCGCTGGCGAGCGCCATCATCGGCGCATAGAAGCTGCCGGCCGCGATTCCGATCAGCACGCCGAAGCAGAGCTGGAATTGCCACAGGCTTTGCGCCTGACTCGCCGTCACCAGGCCAAGCCCGAGCAGCAGGCTGCCCGCCAGCACCACGATGCGAGTACCGAAGCGGTCGGACAGCGCGCCCCAGGCGAACGCAGCAAAACCCATGCAGAGGAAATCCAGCGTCGCCGCCGCCGAGACGCCGGCACGCGACCAGCCCATCGCATCCGAGATCGGCTGCAGGAACACCGCGAGCGACAGCATGGTGCCGAAGCCGACGCAGGTCATCAGCGCGCCCGCGCCGACCACGACCCAGCCATAATCCAACCGAGCGGCCTTGCTCATGCGTTTCCCCGGCGCTGTTGTTTGTTGTGGTGCGCGCAGGGAGGATGCTGGCCTATCTGAGGTCCAGGGGCAACATGACGGGCAACATGCCTCTCATTCCGGGATCAGCGGATTGTGCGTTGCATGCGCAAGATGTCGCAGCGAGGCGCCGCTAGCCGCACTGCCAGGCCCGCCCGATCGGCGTCCAGGTCCAGCACGGACCAAAGCTGCCGCCATTGTAGCGGCCGCGGTAGAATCCGGGGCGGCCGAAATAGTACCAATCCCCGCCATACCAATATTGCGGCGAATAGTCCGGGTAGCCGCGGGCGGCGCCGCGCGGGCCGAACACCGGAATGGTTTGGTTCGGCGGCTGCCGGTAGCCGGGCAGGAAGCCATAGCCATGCCAGCGCGTGCTGCCGTGCCGCTTCTTCGAGGACGCGGCCGCGCTCAGGTCCGGCTGCAGCAGTGCGAGGATGACGATAAGGAGGGACAGGATGCGCAACATGATCGCAGTCTAGTCGGAGCGCGATGCAGTGGCGATTCAAATCTTCAAATCATGGTGCGTTTTGTTGCTGGGACAAGAATGCGCAACAGTCGCGCCGCCTCAGCTGTCCACCTTGAGCGCGGCGATGAAGGCTTCCTGCGGGATGTCGACCTTGCCGAACTGCCGCATCTTCTTCTTGCCTTCCTTCTGCTTCTCCAGAAGCTTGCGCTTGCGCGTGATGTCGCCGCCGTAGCACTTCGCGGTGACGTCCTTGCGCAGCGCGCGGACGGTTTCGCGCGCGATCACCTTGCCGCCGATCGCCGCCTGGATCGGGATCTGGAACATGTGCGGCGGGATCAGCTCCTTCATCTTCTCGACCATGGCGCGGCCGCGGCCCTCGGCGCGGGTGCGATGCACCAGCATCGACAGCGCGTCGACCGGCTCGGCGTTGACCAGGATCTGCATCTTGACCAGATCGGCCGGCTTGTAGTCGGTCAGATGATAATCGAACGAGGCGTAGCCCTTGGAGACCGACTTCAGACGATCGTAGAAGTCGAACACCACTTCGTTGAGCGGCAGGTCGTATTTCACCATCGCGCGGGAGCCGACATAAGTGAGCTCCTTCTGCGAGCCGCGACGGTCCTGGCACAGCTTCAAGACGCTGCCGAGATATTCGTCGGGCGTGAGGATCGTCGCCTCGATCCACGGCTCCTCGATCTCGGCGATCTTGACCACGTCGGGCATGTCGACCGGGTTGTGGATCTCGAGCTCGGTGCCGTCGGTCAGCTTCATCTTGTAGATCACGCTCGGCGCGGTCGCGATCAGATTGAGGTCGAATTCGCGCGACAGCCGCTCCTGGATGATTTCCAGATGCAGCAGGCCGAGGAAACCGCAGCGGAAGCCGAAGCCGAGCGCGGCGGAGGTTTCCATCTCGTAAGAGAAGCTTGCGTCGTTGAGCCGCAGCTTGCCCATCGCCGCGCGGAGCGTTTCGAAGTCGTTGGCGTCGACCGGGAACAGGCCGCAGAATACGACCGGAATCGCCGGCTTGAAGCCTGGCAGCATCTCGCTGATCGGCTTCTTGTCATCGGTGATGGTGTCGCCGACGCGGGTGTCGGCGACTTCCTTGATCGCCGCGGTGATGAAGCCGATCTCGCCGGGGCCGAGCTCCTCGACCTGCTCCATCTTCGGCGTGAAGAAGCCGACGCGCTCGATGTCGTAGGCCGCGCCGGTACCCATCATGCGGATGCGGCTCCCCTTCTTCATCACGCCGTCGACGACGCGGATCAGGACGACCACGCCGAGATAGACGTCGTACCAGCTGTCGACCAGCAGCGCCTTCAGGGTCGCGTCGCGGTCGCCCTTCGGCGGCGGCAGGCGGGTGACGATCGCTTCCAGCACGTCGGGCACGCCGACGCCGGTCTTGGCCGAGATCATCACGGCGTCGGACGCATCGATGCCGATCACGTCCTCGATCTGCTGCTTGACCTTCTCCGGCTCGGCGGCGGGCAGGTCGACCTTGTTGAGGACCGGCACGATCTCGTGATTGTTGTCGAGCGCCTGATAGACATTGGCGAGCGTCTGCGCCTCGACGCCCTGGCTGGCGTCGACCACGAGCAGGGAACCCTCGCAGGCCGCCAGCGACCGCGAGACCTCGTAGGCGAAGTCGACATGGCCGGGCGTGTCCATCAGGTTGAAGATGTAATCCTTGCCGTCCTTGGCGCGGTAGTTCAGCCGGACGGTCTGCGCCTTGATGGTGATGCCGCGCTCGCGCTCGATATCCATCGAATCGAGCACCTGCTCCTTGCCCGCCATTTCACGATCCGACAGGCCGCCGGTCATCTGGATCAGGCGGTCGGCAAGGGTCGATTTGCCATGGTCGATATGGGCGACGATGGAGAAGTTGCGGATGTTCGAAATCGGGGCAGTTGTCATGGGCGCGGGATAGCATCCGCACCCCCGCGCGGGCAACCAAATTGCGGTATTTTGCAGCGGTGTGACGGCGAATCACGGCGGCGTTTCCGGCAGGGTTGCCGTGACCGATTTCCGGGCATGTTCCTGCCGGGTCCGGCGGCCCGAAAATCGTCTTTCGCGTTGCCGATACCGGGCGGATGAGCATGCACCGCTACGCCGCCGCCATCGACCTCAACCTGAAAGTTCGAGATGACCGGCTGTGGGCCGGCAAGGCAAGACCATCCCTTACGAGAACCGGATGCCGCGCGAGATCGTCGACATCTTCGAGCGTCACGGCTTCATCTGGGGCGGCAAATGGTATCACTGCGATACCATCCATTTCGAGCACCGGCCGGACTTCCCCGAAAGTGAATCCGCTGGCTGGAGGCGTTCTCACGCCAAGCTGATTTCACTGGCCACAAAAACGCGCTAAAGCGCGCTGAAATGCGGATGAGCACTCATCGCGCTTCCGCTTCCATTCGGGCATGATCCTTCCGGGAAACCGCTTTCCACTTTTCCGGGCATGCCTCAGGCACAGGCCATGTCGACCGCCTCCACGCTCCCCGCCGCCCGGCGCACCAACCGCAAGCTGACGATCCGGCGGATCGCCGCCTGGATCGCCTCGCGCGCCACCGATCCGAGGACCAGCCTGTGGTTCGTGATCGGCTTCGCGCTGGTTCATGCGGTGCTGTGGACGCTGATCCTGGTCAAGCTCAAGGCCGCACAGGACATCCATATGGATGTTGCGGAAGCCTATGCCTGGGGCCAGCGCTTCCTGCTCGGCTATGGCAAGCACCCGCCGCTGTCGGGCTGGATCGCCGGGGTCTGGTTCAGGATTTTTCCCGTCACCAACTGGTCGACCTATGCGCTTGCGATGACGACGGTCAGCTTCGCGCTGGTGGTGTGCTGGCTGATCGCGCTGCGCGTCGTCGATCGCCGCCGCGCGTTCTTCATGGTGGTGATGCTCGCGCTCTACCCGATCTTCAATTTCAAGGGCTTCAAATACAACGCCGATCTCGCACAGCTGGTGCCGCTGCCGCTGCTGGTGCTGGCCTATCTGAACGCGTTCGAGAAGCGCAGCTTCAAATCGGGTCTCTGGCTCGGCTTTGCCGGCATGCTGGCGCTGATGACCAAGTACTGGGTGGTGACGATGATCGGCGCCGTCGGGCTGGCCGCGCTGATCCATCCGCAACGGACGCAATTCCTGCGCTCGCCGGCGCCATGGGTTGCGATCGGCACGATGGCGGTGGCGATGATTCCGCATCTGGTGTGGCTGGAGGAGGTGGACTTCGTGCCGTTCACCTATGCCGGTGACGTCTACGCGCTGTCGAGCCGCGCACTCAACGTCCAGCTCGTGATCGGCTATGTCGTGCACAATGTCGGGCTGCTCGCGATTCCCGTCGTGCTGGGCCTGGTGGCGCTGCTGCTGGGCTCGGTGCCGTGGCGGCCGTCGGACGTGCTGGCGCGGATCTGGTCGCGCGGACCCAATCCGGCCGTCAACCTTCCGCAGGCGCTCAACGTCTGGATCATCCAGCTGATCGTCGCGATCGGACCGCCGCTCGGCGCGCTGGCGTTCACCGTCTATATCAAGACCGATTGGGGCATCCCGCTGTTCTTCCTGGTGCCGCTGGCGCTGGTTGCGATTCCCTCGCTTCGCTTCCCGCGCATGGCGCTGTTCTCGATCACCGCGATCTGGTTCGTGGCCACGGTCGTCACGCTGATCGCCGCGCCCAGCATCGCGACGCAGGAGATCGCGTCCAATCATATCGGCGGCTCGACCTATGCCGCGCGCTCCGAGCTCGCGCGCGAACTCACCCAGACCTGGCAGGACAGATTCCATTCGCGCTGGGCCGTGGTCGTCGCGCGCTCCGATATCGGCGAGCCGATGACGTTCTACAGTCCGGATCATCCGGCATCGCTGGTGCCGGGCGAAGCCTGGTCGTCGGGGCTGACGTCGCTCGATGAAGCCAAGCGTCTCGGCTTCATCGGCGTCTGCGACACCACCGATCCGGTGTTCCTGAAGCCCTGCGAGGCGTGGATGGCGGAGCACGCCAAGGATGCCGAGCCGCTGGTGATGACCACCATGCGCTTCTTCAACGGCCATCCCGGTCCGTCGACGGTGTGGAAGGTCTATCTGGTGCCGCCGGCGAAGTAGCTGTCGCTCCCTCGCCCCGCGCTTGCGGGGTCGAGACGAGCGAAGCTCGCTCTTAGAGGGTTGGGGTGAGGGGCTCTCGCCGCGATGGCGATCTATCGATAGACCTGTACCCCCTCACCCGGATCGCATCGTTCGATGCGATCCGACCTCTCCGCAAGCGGGGCGAGGTGAGAGGTGACTGCCTTACGTGCCTTCCTCGTTGAACTTGCTGGCGACGAGTTCGGCGATGGCGTCGAGCGCCTGCTGCGCTTCCTCGCCCTTTGCCGAGACCACGACCGTGGTGCCGGGTCCGGCAGCGAGCATCATCAAGCCCATGATCGAGGTGCCGCCGACGGTCTCGGTGCCGCGGGTGACCCAGATCTCGGCGTTGAAGCGCTCGACCAGCTGGACGAACTTGGCCGATGCCCGCGCATGCAGGCCGCGTTTGTTGACGATCAGGAGCTCACGGGAAATGGCGCCCGCTGGCACGCCCGGGCCGACCTGATTTCCGCCCGGGGCCTCGTCGCTCATTTGCCTGCGAGAACGCGGCTGGCGATGGTGACGTATTTGCGGCCGGCTTCCTGGGCCATCGCGATCGCGTCGGGCAGCGAACGCTCCTCGCGAACCTTGGCAAGCTTGACCAGCATGGGAAGATTGATGCCTGCGAGCACTTCCACCTTCGGGCGGCTCATGCAGGAGATCGCAAGGTTGGACGGCGTGCCGCCAAACATGTCGGTGAGGATCGCAACGCCGTCGCCGCTATCGACGCGGTTCACCGCCTCGATGATGTCGCTTCGACAGAGATCGGAATCGTCCTCGGCCCCGATCGTAATCGCTTCAATTTGTTTCTGCGGACCCATGACGTGTTCGAGCGCCGCTCTGAACTCGTCGGCAAGGCGCCCATGGGTCACCAGCACTAGACCAATCATCGGAAACTCCTCGCGGGCGCCCTTTGGTGCACCGCACGAACGCGCCACTTCGACCATCCAGAGGCCCTGCGCAAGAGGGCATCTTGGCTAGTCTCCCGGTTCCTGGCGGTAGAGAGGGGAGGCTGCGCCGGCAAAATCCGACGCGATAGTGGATGTGATATGGTTACCAATTCCCTTCCCACAATTGGCCGCAAGATTACGGGAACATGAACTTTCAGGTTGTCGTCAGCGCAGCGACAACCAGCGGCAGGGGTTGGAAGCCAACGCCGACGGGAATTCGCGGTAACAAAACACCATTAAGGCGAATCGTGAGCGTCTCCGGTGGCGGCAGCCGCTCGGCGTCGTCAGCGGCGAGGTCGACGATCAAGCCGACCACGGCTTCACTTGCGAACGGACAATGGCGGATTCCGAGGCCTCGGATCTCGATCAGGCCAGCCAATTGCTGGACCGGACGAACCCACAATTGTTCGCCGGCTGTGTCGAGATGGACACGGTCATCCCCCACCAAAATGGCCGGCGGAAGCGCTCCGGTGCGCCCGGCGAGAATCAGGTCGAAGGCCAGACGCGACTTGCCGGCCCCCGACGGGCCGCGGATCAGCACCGCACGCTCGCCGACCAGAACGGCGGATGCGTGCACGCTTGAATTGTCGCTCATAGTGTCGGCAGCCTGACCACGAAGCGTGCGCCGGCGATGGTGGGCTTGCCGTCAGCGTCCGCAGGGCCAGCGCGGTTCTCAGCCCAGATGCGTCCGCCATGTGCTTCGATGATCTGCTTGGAGATCGAAAGCCCAAGGCCGGAGTTCTGGCCAAACCCCTGATGTGGCCGGTCGGTGTAGAAGCGCTCGAAGATCCGCTCCAGCGCGTCCTCGCCGATGCCGGGCCCGTCATCGTCGACCACGATCTCGACCTCGCCGCGGCTGCGGCGGCAGACGATGCGCACCTTGTCGCCCGGCTTGGAGAATGATTGCGCGTTCGACAGCAGGTTCGAGATCACCTGGCCGAGCCGTGAATCATGGCCGGGCACCGACAGCGTATCGGTCGGTCCGCGGCCCTCGAAGCGGGCTTCGACGGCGACGTCGTGGCCGAGCCTGGTCTCGTTGGCGACGCCGGTCAGCGTCGTCAGCAGCCGCCGCAGATCGACCGGCGCCATGTCCTGGCGCTGCAATTCGGCATCGAGCCGGCTGGCGTCGGAGATGTCGGAGATCAGGCGGTCGAGCCGCCTGACGTCATGCTCGATCACGGCGAGCAGCCGCGCGCGGCTGTTGTCGTTGCGCGCCAAAGGCAGCGTCTCGACCGCGGAGCGCAGCGAGGTCAGCGGATTCTTCAGCTCATGGGCGACGTCGGCGGCGAACATCTCGATCGCCTCGATGCGGCTGTACAGCGCGTTGGTCATGTCGCGCAGCGCGCCGGAGAGATGGCCGATCTCGTCGCGGCGCCCGGTGAAGTCGGGAATCTCGACGCGGGTCTGGATGCGGTGGCGGACGCGCTCGGCGCCGTCGGCGAGCCGTCGCACCGGGCCCGCGATCGTGCTCGCGAGCAGCAGCGACAGCATGATCATGACGGCGGAGGCGACCCCGCCGATCTTGAGGATGGCGAGGCGCTCGGACATCACCAGCTGGTCGATGTCGTCGCCTTGCGTCGTCAGCATCAATGCGCCGCGCACGGCGCGGAAATGCTGCACCGGGACCGCAACCGACACGATGATCGCGCCGCGCTCGGTGACGCGCACGGCGCTGCCCTTCATGCCCTCGAGCGATTGCGCGACTTCGGAATAACCCTTGCCGCCTTCGGGACCGAGCTCGCGATAGATCGGCAGGTCTCCGCGGTTGAGCCAGGTCTTGATTGTCGCCTTGGTCTTCTCATAGAGCGACGGCTTCTCCGACGGCGGCGGCAGCTCCATGCGCAGCACGTCGCCGCGTGCGAACAGATTGCGGCTGTCGAGGATCAGGCCGCCGTCGCGGTCGAAGATGCGGGCCCGCGTCTTGGTCGGCGCGATCAGGCGGCGCAGGACCGGCGCGACCCGCTCGGGATTGATCGGGAAGTCAGCCAATTCATCCGGCTGGCCATAACTTTCGCCGGGCTTGAGGTCGAGCAGGCGGTCGGGATCGATCGTGACGGTATTGCCTTCGACGGTGGCCGAGGCCGCGATCGCCTCCGAAATGATCTCGGCATAGACCAGGAGGCTCTGGGTGCGGGCCTCGATCAGGCCGGCACGGAATTGCGACAGATAGAGGATGCTGGCGACCAGCGCGACGAGGCCGGCAAGGTTGAGCGAGACGATGCGCCGCGTCAGGCTCGAGAACGACAGCGCGAAGAAGAACTGACCGGCGCGGCGCAGCCAGCCGAGCGGACGGCGCCAGCCCTTGTCCTGCGCCACGTCTTCGGCAACGGCGTCCTGATCGAGGAGCTGTGACGCGTCCTCGGTATTCAGGCCTTGCTCGAGCTGCGTT
This sequence comes from Bradyrhizobium sp. BR 1433, assembly GCF_051547665.1. Lineage (NCBI taxonomy): Bacteria > Pseudomonadati > Pseudomonadota > Alphaproteobacteria > Hyphomicrobiales > Nitrobacteraceae > Bradyrhizobium > Bradyrhizobium sp. BR 1433. The sequence goes on along the minus strand of NZ_JBPUGG010000001.1, from coordinate 4,358,101 downwards.
CGATCAAGCACTGGCAAAGCTGCCGGTTGGTATGGATGTCGTCCCGCGAAGCAATCGTTCGCCCGAGCTTACCCCAGCCGTGCGGAGCCTGTCAGTTAACAAGCCGCCCGGGAAGCGCAGATCAGGCTTCCTTGAAGCGATAGCCGACGCCGTACAGCGTCTCGATCATCTCGAAGTCGTCGTCGACCACCTTGAACTTCTTGCGCAGCCGCTTGATGTGGCTGTCGATGGTGCGGTCGTCGACATAGACCTGGTCGTCATAGGCCGCGTCCATCAGCGCGTTGCGGCTCTTCACGACGCCGGGGCGGGTGGCGAGCGCCTGCAGGATCAGGAATTCGGTCACGGTGAGCGTCACCGGCTCGTTCTTCCAGGTGCAGGTGTGGCGCTCCGGATCCATCCGCAGCAGGCCGCGGTCCAGCGCGCGGGCGTCCGGCTCCTTCGGCGCGGCGGTCGGATCCTTCGGCTGACCGCGGCGGAGTACGGCCTTGACCCGTTCGACCAGCAGGCGCTGCGAGAACGGCTTGCGGATGAAATCGTCGGCGCCCATTTTCAGGCCGAACAATTCGTCGATCTCCTCATCCTTCGAGGTGAGGAAGATCACCGGCAGGTCGGACTTCTGGCGCAGCCGGCGCAGCGTTTCCATGCCGTCCATGCGCGGCATCTTGATATCGAGGATCGCGAGATCGGGCGGCGACGTGCGAAACCCATCCAGCGCCGACGCACCGTCCGTGTAGGTCATGATGCGATAGCCTTCGGCTTCGAGCGCGATCGAAACCGAAGTGAGAATGTTGCGGTCGTCGTCGACCAGGGCGATTGTGGGCATGTGCTGCTTTCACAATGAGAGTGGCTTAGACGGCGGGCACTCTGGCGACGCGCCGTAGAATTGGGCTTCGAACGCGGTCAACGAGCAATGCAAGCTGGGCTGAAGTGTGACCGAGTTCCGCAAAAATCCGCTTCTGCGACCCACGCGATGGGTCCCCATATAGCACCCTTAGACCACGAGAAAAGGCCCTTTTTTCATAGGGAACCCGCCCGATTCGTCCATAAAATGACCCGATAGGCCCATGCAACCGACCGCCGACTTCGATCCTGCCCACCTTGCCCGCTCGCTGCTCCGCCGCAGCCGCCAGGGCGCCCTCGCTACGTTGATGGCCGGCACCGGCGATCCCTATTGCTCGCTGGTCAATCTGGCCAGCCATCCCGACGGCTCGCCGATCCTGCTGATTTCCCGGCTGGCGCTGCATACCAAGAACATCCTGGCCGACAGCCGGGTGTCGCTGATGCTGGACGAGCGCGCCGAGGGCGATCCGCTGGAGGGCGCCCGGATCATGCTGGCGGGCAAGGCGGAAGCGGTTGGGGAGGCCGGGCGGGAGCTCGTCCGAAGGCGCTATCTCGCTGCCCATCCGTCAGCGGAAGCCTTTGTGGAATTTAAGGATTTCTCGTTCTTCCGGATCAAGCCAAGCGGTGCCCATCTGGTCGCCGGGTTCGGCCGCATCGTGGACCTCAAACCCGCGCAATTCCTGACCGATCTCGGCGGAGCCGAGGCGCTGCTCGAAGCCGAGCCCGGCGCGGTGGCGCACATGAACGAGGATCACCGCGAGGCCATGAATCTTTACGCGACGCGGCTGCTCGGCGCGAAAAGTGCCGACTGGCTGTGCACCGGCTGCGATCCCGACGGCATGGACATGCAGGCCGGCCGCGACACGCTGCGGCTGGATTTCCCCGAGCGCGTCACCACCGGCACCGAGCTGCGCAAGATGCTGGTGCGGCTCGCCGGCGAGGCGCGCGCTAAGGGATAGCAAGGATAGGAGAAGGACCTGTCCGCACGGCGGCGCTGCGGCCGTGGCGAGGCATGGTGTCGCATGGCTGCGGCGGCGCGATTGCGCGGTCCGGATTTGACAGCGCGATCATTTCGCACGGGCGTGTCGTGTCATCGCCCGTTGGCTCGATCTGCATGCAAGAATGTCTGGCGCGGCTGCATCCGAAAATCAGCCGGATCGCGATGTCGACCGCGATGACGCGCGCGTGCGACGCGCTGATTGCGTTATCATCGATCGCGGGGTCAGCGATCGCCTCGCCGCCGAACGCTACGCGTTGCGGAACGTTCACCGCAGTTGAGCGTTGAACCAATTGGGCTTCGACGAAGGTGTGTTGAGCGCAGTCGAAACTGCTCATCAGCAGCTTCTCACTTGCAGCTCAATGCCGATCAGGTGGTGCCGCGTGCAACACGATGGTCATGCTCGGCTCTGCAGCGCTGCGTCAACGCGCGGCGGCTCATCTCAACGATACATCCTCAGCGCGAAACGCATACCCGGCATTCTCGGCACCGTTCGCCTCGACAGGCGACGGCGCTGCCCGCCGGCTGGCACTTTTTGTGCATCGCAAAGCTCCGTGCGCGGCGGGAAAGGCGACGAAACGTCGTCCGACTGCTGCGAAAACAACGCGAAAACGAAAGCAAGGCGAAAGGGTTTCGCGCTGCGGTATTTACGCCAGATGATGGGCCTGCCTTGGAATCAGCCAAAAGCCGTTCGATTGGCTTGGCAAGCCCGGCGATCCCCACTATTAGGTCGCCGGACCGAAGCCGAGAGGCTATATTCTGATCACGGTCACCGCGGCGGGGCGCGACTAGCGATATTCGCGCGAACAAGGATACGCGGGTTCGAGGAGGTTCTTCGTGCAAGAGACGGGCGTGCATAACGGTGCCTTCGGCGCCGACAAATTCGGCTTAAAAAATCTCAAGGGTGTGCATTGGAATTATGGCGCACCCCAGCTTTACGAGCATTCGCTGCGTAATGGCGAAGCGGTGCTGTCGGCCGATGGCGCGCTTTGCGCGGACACCGGTGTGTTCACCGGCCGTAGTCCGAAGGACAAGTTCACGGTCCGCGACGATCTCACCGATAAGAGCATGTGGTGGGCCGGCAACCAGTCGATCACCTCGGAGCAGTTCGCCACGCTCCATGCCGACTTCCTCAAGCATGCCGAAGGCATGACGCTGTTCGCGCAGGACCTCTACGGCGGCGCCGATCCGAAGCATCGCATCAAGACCCGCGTCTTCACCGAGCTTGCCTGGCACTCGCTGTTCATCCGCACGCTGCTCATTCGTCCCGAAACATCTGAGCTCGCAAGCTTCGTGCCCGAACTGACGATCATCGACCTGCCGAGCTTCCGCGCCGATCCGAAGCGCCACGGCTGCAAGTCGGAGAACGTCGTCGCGATCGATTTCGCCCGCAAGATCGTCCTGATCGGCGGCTCGCAATATGCCGGCGAGATGAAGAAGAGCGTGTTCACCACGCTGAACTATTACCTGCCCGAGAAGGGCGTGATGCCGATGCACTGCTCGGCCAATGTCGGCGCCGACGGCGACACCGCGATCTTCTTCGGCCTGTCCGGCACCGGCAAGACCACGCTCTCGGCCGATCCCAAGCGCACGCTGATCGGCGATGACGAGCATGGCTGGAGCGAGGACGGCGTCTTCAATTTCGAAGGCGGCTGCTACGCCAAGTGCATCAAGCTGTCCGGCGAAGCCGAGCCGGAAATCTACGCCGCCAGCAAGCGCTTCGGCGCGGTGCTGGAAAACGTCGTGCTCGGCGCCAATGATCGCGTGCCCGATTTCGACGACGGCTCGAAGACCGAGAACACCCGCTCGGCCTATCCGCTCGATTTCATCCCGAACGCCTCGCGCACCGGCTGCGCGCCGCATCCGAAGAACGTCGTGATGCTCGCGGCCGACGCCTTCGGCGTGATGCCGCCGATCGCCAAGCTGACGCCGGCGCAGGCGATGTATCACTTCCTGTCCGGCTACACCGCGAAGGTCGCCGGCACCGAGCGCGGGCTCGGCAACGAGCCGCAGCCGGAATTCTCCACCTGCTTCGGTTCGCCGTTCCTGCCGCGCGATCCGTCGGTCTACGGCAACATGCTGCGCGAGCTGATCGCCAAGCACAATGTCGATTGCTGGCTGGTCAACACCGGCTGGACCGGCGGCAAGTACGGCACCGGCCGCCGCATGCCGATCAAGGTGACCCGCGCGCTGCTCACCGCGGCGCTGAACGGCTCGCTCCGCAACGCCGACTTCCGCACCGACAAGTATTTCGGCTTCGCGGTGCCGACCTCGCTGCCGGGCGTCGAGCCGCACATCCTCGATCCGATCAAGACCTGGGCCGACAAGGTCGAGTTCGACAAGACCGCGCGTGCGCTGGTCGGCATGTTCCAGAAGAACTTCGCCAAGTTCGAAGCGCAGGTCGACGCCGAAGTCCGCGCCGCCGCGCCGGAAGTGAAGCTGGCGGCGGAGTAAGCCGCGCAAGCGATACACGATCTGAAAAGGCGGCCCTCGTGGCCGCCTTTTTGTTTGCCCGGCCGGCTCGGCGACGTCTCCATCCGTCCAAGCTGAGCAGCGAACGGCGCCACATCCTCCACGTCGTCCCGGCGAAGGCCGGGACCCATACTCCGCAGCGGATGTTGTGGGGGTGCCTCGTCATTCCACCGGTGCGCAACAATGACCATCGGTGGTTATGGGTCCCGGCTTTCGCCGGGACGACATCGCGTGTGTTGCTCCACTACTCCCCCATCTCCGGCAGCACCGCGTTGCTCGGCGTCTGCCGGTCGGTGATCTGCAGGCCGAACAGGCTGCCGATCAATTCGACCGCGACGCGCGCGGTGCGGCCGCGCTCGTCGAGGAAGGGATTGAGCTCGACGATGTCGAGCGAGCGCACCAGCCCGGAATCGTGCAGCAGCTCCATGATGAGATGGGCTTCGCGATAGGTCGCACCGCCGGGCACCGTGGTGCCGACGCCGGGCGCCACCGCCGGATCGAGGAAGTCGACATCGAACGAGACATGCAGCACGCCGTTCTTCGCCCGGACGCGTTCGATGACGCGGCGCGTGAGCACGGCGACGCCGAACTCGTCGATCTGGCGCATGTCCGCGATCGACACATTACGCTGCCGCAGCAGCTTGCGCTCCAGCGGATCGACCGAGCGCGTGCCGATCAGGTCGAGCTGATCGGGCGGGATCGAGGCGCGCGGCAGTCCGCCGAGCAGATCGTCGAGACCGGGCTCGCCGCACAGGAACGCGGCCGACATGCCGTGCATGTTGCCGGTGATGGTGGTGGCCGGCGTGTTGTAGTCAGCATGCGCGTCGACCCACAACGCAAACAGCGGCCGGCCCTTTTCCTGCCAGTAGCGCGCGACGCCGTTGATCGACCCCATCGACAGCGAGTGATCGCCGCCCATGAAGATCGGGATCGCGCCGGAATGCGCCAGCCAATAGGCGCGTTCGGAGAGCGCGCGGGTCCAGGTCTTCACCTCGTCATAGAACCTGGTGTTGGCCGGCACCGGGCCGTCGGCGACGACGGCGGGGATCGCAAGGTTGCCGTGATCATCGACTTGGAAGTCGAGCTGCTCGAGCAGGCGCGCGATGCCCGCGGTGCGCAGCGCATCCGGTCCCATCAGCGGGCCGGCCTGCGATGCACCGATCTCGATGGGAACGCCAAGCAGGGCGATGCGCGAGGGCTTTGAAGTGTCGGCTTCGGACATGCAGCAGTGCTCCCAAAGGTGTGGAACAGAAGCGACGTGCCAATGTTCCCTCAACCCTTGAAATAGGCAATGCAGTCGTAACAGACCAATGTGGATATTTGGCTACGCCTTGAAATAAGCGATCTGCGTCGTGGTCGCGAGCAGCCGGCCGGACGGCGACCACAATTCGCCCTGCTGGTCGCCGTAGCTCTTGTGGAAGCTCTTGGCGTCCGCGGTGGCGAGCACGCGAGTGGTATCCTCCGCGTCCAGGTCGGCCGCGTCGACGTGGAAATAGGTGGTCAGCGACACGGTGCCGAACGGCACCAGCTCGTGCCTTGCGTGGAAGACGCGGCCGAAGAACGCGTCCGACATCGACATCAGCGACAGTGCATCGAGCTTGCGCGGTACACGGTCGGCGATCCAGAGCTTTGAATAGGGGCTCGACGGCTGCTTCGCGCCGCCGCCATCGGCGAACTTCGGCTCGCCCTCGGCGAAGCGGAAATCGTACTGGTTGGCCCAGGTCATCTTGAGTTTCGGAAAGGACCGCAGCTCGTTCGAACGGCACGGCGCCCGGAAACCCGGCCGGCTGGTGCGACCAGGACGGGCGGCGCTCGGCGAACACGGCGGTCGCCAGTGTCGCGACCTCGCCGCCGCCCTGCGTCATGTCGACCGACCAGTGCTGGCTCGAGCGGTTGGCCTTGACCAGGCGGACATCGAGATCGAACGCGCCCTCGGCGACCGGCGCGCAGTAGTTGACCGTCAGCGCCAGCGGATCGCCCGCGCGCTGCGGATGCTGCATCAGCGCGCGCAGGATCGTCGCGGCGGTGCAGCCGCCGAACGGGCCGACGAACGCCCAGTAATCGGGGCTGGTCCGTCCCTGCCAGCGGCTGTCGCCGGCGGTCACGGCGGTTGCTTCATCGAAAAGGTGCGGGGTCTTGGTGAGCATGCGGATCTTTCAATATCGACTGGCGCTTCCGTATCGCCATACGCAATGACGAGCAATGACGCCCATCATGCAATATCGCGGACGATCGCGCTGATTTCAATGACGTCAGGCGTAATCGATTTCCGCGTCCCGGGATTAGCCCTTCGCCTCGCGCTGGTTGCCGAGCTGCGGCGAGGCACCCGGATGCACCGGCACGTGCCAGATGTCCTCGGCATATTCGCGGATGGTGCGGTCGGAGGAGAACCAGGCCATGCGCGCCACATTGAGGATCGAGGCGCGGGTCCAGGCCGGCGCTACCATCCAGCGGGCGTCGATGCCGCGCTGCGCGTCGTAATAGGAATCGAAATCGGCCGAGACCATGTAGTGATCGAGGTAGCGCAGCGCGTGCCCGATCGAGGCGAAGCGCGCGGGATCGCCCGGCGAGAACTCGCCGCTCTCGATGGCGCGGATCGCGCGCTCGAGCCGCGGCGATTTGCGGATCACGTCGCTGGCGTCGAGCCCCTGCTTGCGGCGGACCATGACGTCGCCGGCCTCGAGGCCGAAGATCGCGATGTTTTCCTCGCCGACATTGTCGCGGATCTCGATATTGGCGCCGTCGAGCGTGCCGATCGTCAGCGCGCCGTTCAGCGCAAGCTTCATGTTGCCGGTGCCGGAGGCCTCCATGCCGGCGGTCGAGATCTGCTCGGAGAGATCGGCGGCCGGAATGATCACCTCGGCGAGGCTGACATTGTAGTCGGCGAGGAAGGCGACCTTCAGCCTGCCGCCGAGCGAGGCGTCGTTGTTGACGATGTCGGCGACGTCGTTGATCAGCTTGATGATCAGCTTGGCGTAGCGATAGCTCGCCGCCGCCTTGCCGGCGAAGATTTTCACGCGCGGCACCCAGTCGCGCCGCGGCTCGTCCTTCATCGCGTGATACAGCGCGATCGTCTCCAGGATGTTGAGCAGCTGCCGCTTGTACTCGTGGATGCGCTTGATCTGCACGTCGAACAGCGCCGACGGGTCGACCTTGATGTGGTTGCGCTCGCCGATCAGCCGCGCCAGCGCCAGCTTGTTGTGATGCTTGACGTCGCGGAAGCGCCGCTGGAATTCCAGATCGCTCGAATGGGTCTCGAGCCGCTCGAGCAGCGAGAAGTCGTCGAGCACGGCCTCGCCGCAGGTTTCGCGCAGCAACGCGGTCAGCCGCGGATTGGCCAGCATCAGCCAGCGGCGGAAGGTGATGCCGTTGGTCTTGTTGGTGATGCGCGACGGATAGAGATGATGCAGGTCGTGGAACACGGTCTCCTTCATCAGGTCGGAATGCATCGCGGAGACGCCGTTGATGCGGTGCGAGCCGACGAAGGCGAGCTGGCCCATCCGCACGCGGCGGCCGCTGCGCTCGTCGATCAGCGAGACCGAGGCGCGATATTCGATGTCGCCGGGGAAGCGTTCCTCGGCGAGCGCGAGATGGGCCACATTGATGCGGTAGATGATCTCGAGATGCCGCGGCAGCAGCCGCTCGAACAGTTCGACCGGCCAGGTCTCGAGCGCCTCGGGCAGCAGCGTGTGGTTGGTGTAGGACAGGGTCGCGACCGTAATCTTCCAGGCCTCGTCCCAGCGGAAATTGTGCAGGTCGACCAGGATGCGCATCAGCTCGGTGACCGCAAGGCTCGGATGGGTATCGTTGAGCTGCACGGCCGCCTTCTGCGCAAGATTGCGCAGGCCGCCGTCGGAGGCGAGATGCCGCTTGACGAGATCCTGCAATGAGGCCGAGACGAAGAAGTATTCCTGGCGCAGCCGGAGCTCGCGGCCCGCCGCGCTCTCGTCGTTCGGATAGAGGAATTTGCAGATCGCTTCCGCGCGCGCCTGCTCGGCGCTGGCCGAGACGTAGTCGCCGGTGTTGAAGACGTCGAGCTCGAGCGGATCGGGTGCATGCGCCGACCACAGGCGAAGCGCGTTGACGTGCTGGCCGCGCCAGCCGACGATCGGCGTGTCATAGGCCATGGCCTCGACGGTTTCCGCCGGATGCCAGGTGGCGCGGTCGCGGCCGCGCTCGTCGACATGCTCGACATTGCCGCCGAAGTGAACGTTGTAGACCACCTCCGGCCGCTGGAATTCCCAGGGATTGCCGAAGGCGAGCCACTCGTCGGGATATTCCTGCTGCCAGCCATGGTTCATGATCTGGCGGAACAGACCGAAATCGTAGCGGATGCCGTAGCCGGTCGCGGGGATCGCCAGCGTCGCCATGCTCTCCATGAAGCAGGCCGCAAGCCGGCCGAGGCCGCCATTGCCGAGCGCCGCATCCGGCTCGCATTTGCGCAGGTCCGAGAGATCGACGCCGAGGTCGCCGAGCGCCGCCTCGAACAGCGGCAGCAACCCCATATTGTTGAGCGCGTCGGTGAACAGGCGCCCGATCAGGAACTCGAGCGAGAGATAGTAGACGCGCTTGGCGCCGGCGTCGTAGCTCTGCTTCTCGGCCGTCAGCCAGTGGTGCACGATGCGGTCGCGCAGCGTCAGCGCCGCGGCCTTGTACCAGTCGCGTCTGGTCGCAACGGTGGCGTCCTTGCCGATCGCAAGCCGGAGCTTCGCCAGGATCGCGCTCTTGATCTCGGTCAGCGCCAGCTCGTCGATCGGCTGGTTCAATGCCGGGTAGTTTGTCTGTTCCTGCAACGCGCCCAATCCCTGCCGTTCAAACCGGAACACGACGCGATGACCCGCATCATGACCCCATCTCATTGGTGGAGCATGGTTCCCCCGGAAATCCCGGTTCCGCGGCTTTCCGATCACGCTCCAGCGCAATGATACCCGCCTTGCATGGCAATCGAAACCGTCAGGGACGGTGCCATACACAGCGCTGCCGTGATTTTATGCAAGGACCGGGCCGCTTCGGGAACCTTCCGGACCAGCCGTCTTGGGTGTTACGATGGCGCTGCAGAAGCCGGGATTTCGCGACAATTGACCGGAGGATGCGTGATGAGACTCTTGATCGAGATCGCGGCCGCGGCGTTGCTCGTGGTGTGCATCACGGCGACCAGCGCAGCCGATGCCGCGGGCAGACCGGCCCGCAGCGCCGACGGCCTGAGTTGCGGCTTCAGCGCGGCGCAGAACGCATCGCCCGCCGCGCGCTGCGCCGCCATCAAGCGGCAATGCGGCGGCAAGTTCTTCGCGAATGCCTGCGGCGAACAAGCTGCTCTCGGCAGCGAATTGAGCGGCCGCGCAACGCGCTTTCACGCTCGATCGGGACACCGTGGTGATACGGATTTCCAAGCCTTTACGGAGCCTTTACAAACACAGCTGTCGCCCGTGGGGCGGGCACATTTTTCAGCTCCGACGCATTTCATTCCGAAGCCATTTTCAACGGGCCGCTGACCTAGTCAGCGGCCCGAATTGCTTTTGGGGGCGCTGTGTCAGCTTTTTCATGAGGCGAGGGCAGTCACCGCAATTCGTCGCCCCGGCGAAGGCCGGGGCCCATAACCACAGCCGTCAGAGAAGATGGGACAGGTCGCCCCACTCCGGATTGTCTTTCTCGATCAGGCGAATCTTCCAGTCGCGGCGCCATTCCTTCAGCGCTTTTTCCCGTGCGATCGCTTCCTGCGGTGTGGCGTAGACCTCCACGTAAACCAGTCGCGTGACGCCGTATTTCTTGACGAACTGTGAGCCGTGTCCAGAGCGGTGAAGCGTAAGCCGATTGCAAAGATCGTTGCTGACGCCGACGTAGAGTGTCCCATGGCGGCGGCTCGCGAGAATGTAGACGTAATAGACTGCGGCATTCATTTCGGGGCACCGATCACGTGAGATGTCCGATAGCGGTGGTTATGGGCCCCGGCCTTCGCCGGGGCGACGTCTACTGATAGCATCAGAACGAATTAAGAACACTTTAGCAAGTCTTTGATATATCATTGTGATTCGGCGGCTGCGCCGACACAATATCTATGGTCTTTCAGTCTCTGCGAGGACTACATGTCCACCATCGCCTTCGATCAATTCGCCCTGACCCGGATTGCCGATTTCGCGCGGTCGCTGTCGCGGCTGCACCAGGCCTCGCGCCGCCAGCCGATCGACGACGACCAGCTCGATCGCGAGTTCAACGCGGTCTGCATGTCGATCTGGGGCTACACCACGGATGATTTCAGCGACGAGCTGTTCTCGGACGAGGATCACGCCTGGCTCGACTCGCTCGATGAAGCGCATGCGCGGATCTTCGCCGGCGAGCAGGGTTATGATCTTGTCGACGATCACGGCATGCTGACGGACTGGTGGGGCTATTGCTGGATGATCCTCGCCGAGAAGCGCGGCATCCTCAATCCGGAGAACCGCGCGGCCGCGCGGGCCGCGATCGAGGAGAAATACATGGCCGCGCCGAACGTGATCGGCGTGATCGTGGCGCGCTGATAGTTTGCTATCCCGTCATTCCGGGATGGTGCGTTAGCACCAGACCCGGAATCTCGAGATTCCACAATTCGCAATTACGAATTGGGGTTCGACGCTTCGCATCGCCCTGGAATGACGGCTCGCGCCGTCAGTTCGCTTCGGCCCGCTTGGCGGGCTTTGCGGCGTTGCCCTTCGGCGCAACAGACGACGGCGGCGACGGCGCGACATCGCTTCTGGTTTCCGGCAGCGGCGCGTCGCCCGCGATCTCGGCGCTGACCGGGGCGACCTTCATTTCGCCGAGCCGCGCGCGGACCGCCGAAGTCAGTCCGGGATAGGAGGCAACCGGCGTGAAGTCGAACGACTGCTCGTTGCCGACGCGGATGCCGGTATAGGCGACGAGGCCGTCGGTGGTCGCGATCACGTCGCCGGCGCGCAGCGAGGCATCGAGCGCGAGGTCGACCGGCGCGAGCCCCGCCGGGTCACGGCCGTTGCAGGTGCAGTCGGCGCGCAACGCCTTGCGATATGCGAAGGCGTTCTCGCTGTCGGCGTAGCGTTCGCCGGCGGTCGATGCGGCGCTGTCGATATGGCTGCCGTAATAGACCTTGGTCGCACTCGCCGGACAGAACGCCTGGCAGAGCTGCGCCGGCGTGGCGTTGCCGCGCATCGTCAGCGGAAAATACTTGCCGTCGCAGCTGCGCACGCAATACGCCGGTCCGGAACCGGCCACGCGCGGCGCCGAGATGGGGGCGGACGGTTGCCGCTCAGCCTGCTGGTTGAGGCCGAACGGATCGGCAAAGAAATTGGCCTGCGGCGGCGCCTGCCGGCTCTGCTGCTTCTGGGAACCGCCGAAGAAGAAGTCGAACAGCCCTTCGGCCGAGACAGGCGCGGGCACCACCAGGACGGAACCCGCAAAGGCCGCGGCGGCCAGCATCACGCGGCGCCGCATGCGCCGATCACTCAACTCTGTACGCAACGCCAACTCCACCCGACGCGCCACGCCGCGGCGACGCGCTGCCCCGGCGGATTCACAGTAGTGCGCGATGGTAAACGAGCGATCGATTTGAAGTGACGGCGTCACAGGAAGGCGAGGTCGCGCGAACCGCCCCTTCCACCTCGCCCGCTTGCGGGGAGAGGGAGGGAATAAACTCAGCCCTTCAGGAACTCGCCAGCCTTGTACAGCGCGCGGAACGGCAAGCCGGCTTCGGCGAACGTCTCGGTGGCGCCTTCCTCGCGGTCGACCATGGTGAAGACCAGGGCGATCTCGCCGCCGGCCTCGCGCACGGCTTCCACCGCCTTCAGCGCCGAGCCGCCTGTCGTGGTGACGTCCTCGACGATGACGATCCGCTTGCCCGCCAGGCTCTCGCCCTTGGCCAGTCCTTCGACGGACAGCTTCGCGCCGTGCTCCTTCGGCTTCTTGCGCACGAAGAACGCCGCGATCGGGTGGCCCTTCAGCCACGACAGTTGCGCGATGGCGCCGGCGAGCGGCACCGCGCCCATCTCGAGCCCGCCGACGAAATCGAGCTTGTCGTCCTTCAGCGCTTCATAGGTGAGCTCGGCGAGCAGCGCCGCGCCCTCGGGATCGAGCATCGTCGGCTTCAGGTTGAAATAGAAGTCGCTCTTGCGGCCCGACGCTAGCGTGATCTCGCCGCGGCCGAACGAGCGCTTGCGGATGATCTCGGCGAGGCGGGCGCGGGAGGCTGATTTGGACAAAGACTTTTCCCTTTGAGGGTTTGAGGCGGGCGGCAATCTATCCACGCTTACCGGCACATTCCAGCGTGGAAATCGGGCCGTCAACAGTGCTCAAGCCGCGATTTCCGCGGGCGTGCTTTCCGGAAAGCGCGGTTGTGCGGCCGTTCCGTTCCCCGTAAGCAAGCGCCAAACACTCGGCCAACACTTGCCCAAACACTTGCACGGGAAGCGGAAATGACCATCGAGCTGCACACCTGGAACACCCCCAACGGCCGCAAGATCTCCGTGGCGCTGGAGGAAATGGGGCTGCCCTACAAGGTGATCCCGGTGAACATCAGCAAGGGTGAGCAGATGGCGCCTGCCTTCCTTGCGATCAGCCCGAACAACAAGATCCCGGCGATCGTCGATCCGGATGGGCCCGGCGGCAAACCGGTCAGCATTTTCGAGTCCGGCGCGATCCTGCTCTATCTCGGCGAGAAGACCGGCAAGTTCCTGCCGAAGCCGCTGGCGGAGCGGATCCCGGTCTATGAGTGGCTGATGTGGCAGATGGGCGGCTTCGGCCCGATGCCGGGCCAGGTGCACCATTTCATCGCGCTGGAGAACGAGCAGGACCGCGCCTATGGCCTGAAGCGCTACATGGCCGAGACGCGGCGGCTCTACGGCGTGCTCGACCGCCGGCTTCAGGAGCGCGAATTCGTCGCCGGCGATCTCTCGGTCGCCGATTTCGCCATCCTCGGCTGGGCCTGGCGCCATCCGCGCCACAAGGTCGAGCTGGCCGACTTCCCCAACGTCAAGCGCTGGTACGAGACGCTGATGGCTCGCCCGGCGACGAAGCGGGGAATGGAGGCGAAGCTGGATTGAGGGGCAGTCCGTGCCTCTTCCTTCTCCCCTTGTGGGAGAAGGTGGCGCGAAGCGCCGGATGAGGGGTTGTCTCCGCGAGTGAATTCGTGGAGAGAGACCCCTCACCCGGCTTCGATGCGAAGCACCGAAGCCACCCTCTCCCACAGGGGGAGAGGGTACTCGCTAGGCCCGCCGCGCCTCGAGCGCCATCTTCATCGCCAGCCGTGCGAGCACCGTGCCCATCAGCCAGCGCTGCACCAGGAGCCAGGTCGGGCGAGTGCCGAGAAACACCGCGATCGAACCGGCGGCGAGCGCGATCATCGCGTTGACGCTGACGCTGATCACGATCTGGATCGAGCCGAGCGCGAGCGACTGCGTCAGCACGCTGCCGCCGGCGGGATCGATGAACTGCGGCAGCAGCGCCAGATAAAGCATCGCGATCTTCGGGTTCAGCAGATTGGTGACGAAGCCCATCGCGAACAGCTTGCGCGGGCCGTCGACCTTCAGCGCCTTGACCTGGAACGGCGAGCGGCCGCCGGGCTTCAATGCCTGCCACGCCAGCCAGAGCAGATAGCCCGCGCCGGCAAAGCGCAGCGCGTCATAGGCGTAGGGAATCGCAAACAGCAATGCGGTGATGCCGAATGCCGCGCACAGCATGTAGAACACGAAGCCGAGCGCCACGCCGCCGAGCGAGACGATGCCCGCCGCGGGCCCCTGCGTGATCGAGCGCGAGATCAGGTAGATCATGTTCGGCCCCGGCGTCAGCACCATGCCAAGGCAGATGAGCGCAAAGCCGAGCAAAGCGGAGGTGTGGGGCATGACAGGTCTCGCGAGGGATGCGCACGCTTCTAGCGCGTGGTCAGTCGCGCGGCCATGCTGGAATTGCTCTCGGAGCAATGTCGCGGCGGCGGCGGTGCGCTCCCTCGCCCCGCTCTCTTGTCCGCCGAAGCCCGCCTTCGGGCGAAGGCGGATGCGGGGTCGAGACGAGCGAAGCTCGCTCTGAGGGGGTGAGGGGTTCTCTCAACGTGCAAGGACCGAGGTGAGACCTGTACCCCCTCACCCGGATCGCAAGAGCGATCCGACCTCTCCCCGCAAGCGGGGAGAGGCGAAGGAGCGGCTAATGCGCCTCGTCCCAATTGTTCGCCGCGCGGGCGTCGACCTGCAGCGGCAGCGACAGGATCACCGCCGGGAAGGGTGCGTCCTGCATCACCTTCTGCACCACCGGCAGCGTCGCCGCGACCTCGTCGTCGGGCACCTCGAAGATCAGTTCGTCATGCACCTGCAAGAGCATCTGCGCCGAGAGCTTTTTCTCGGTGAGCGCGTCCTCGACGCGGATCATGGCGCGGCGGATGATGTCGGCCGCGGTGCCCTGCAGGCGCGCATTGATCGCGGCGCGTTCGTTGAAGGCACGCACCGAGGCGTTCGAGGCCTTGATGTCGGGGTAATAGCACTTGCGCCCGAACAGCGTCGTCACATAGCCGTTGCGGCGGCAGGAGTCCTTGGTCTCGTCCATATAGGCGCGGATGCCCGGAAGCGCTCGAAGTATTTCTTGATGTAGGCCGAGGCCTCCTCGCGGGCGATGCCGAGCTGGTTGGCGAGGCCGAACGCCGAGATGCCGTAGATGATGCCGAAATTGATCGCCTTGGCGCGGCGGCGCACCTCGCTCGGCATGTCCTTGATCGGCACGCCGAACATTTCGGATGCGGTCATGGCGTGAATGTCGAGCCCGTCGCGGAAGGCCTGGCGCAGCACCGGCACGTCGGCGATCTCGGCGAGCAGCCGCAACTCGATCTGGGAATAGTCGGCCGACACCAGCTTGTGGCCCGGCGTCGCGATGAAGGCGCGGCGGATCTTGCGGCCGTCCTCGGTACGAACAGGGATGTTCTGCAGGTTCGGCTCGTTCGACGACAGCCGGCCCGTCGTGGTCGCGGCCAGCGCGTAGGTGGTGTGGACACGATGGGTCTGCGGATTGACGTAGGTCGGCAGCGCGTCGGTGTAGGTCGATTTCAGCTTCGAGACCTGGCGCCACTCCAGGATCTTCTTCGGGAATTCGTGGCCTTGCTCGGCGAGCTCGTCGAGCACCTGCGCGGTGGTCGACCACGCGCCGGTCTTGGTCTTGCTGCCGCCGGGCAATCCCATCTTGCCGAAGATGATGTCGCCGATCTGCTTCGGGCTGCCGACATTGACCGGCTCGCCGGCGATCTCCTGGATCTCAGCCTCGACGCGCGCCGCGGTCTGGGCGAAATCGCCCGACAGGCGCGACAGCACCTGGCGGTCGATCGAGATGCCGCGCCGTTCCATCCGCGCCAGCACCGAGACCAGCGGCCGTTCCAGCGTCTCATACACCGTCGCCATCCGCTCGGCGACGAGACGCGGCTTCAGCACCCGCCACAGCCGCAGGATCACGTCGGCGCTTTCGGCCGCATATTCGCCGGCCTTGTCGATCGTGACCTGATCGAAGGTCAGCTTGCCCTTGCCGCTGCCGACGAGGCCGCCGTAATTGACGACGGCGTGGCCGAACCAGCGCTCGGCGAGCGCCTCCAGCGCATGCGAGCCGCGGCCCGCATCGAGCGCGTAGCTCATGAGCTGCGCATCGTCGATGTTGCGCAGGGTGATTCCGTGCTGCGCCAGCATCACCGAGGTGAACTTGACGTCAAAGCCGACCTTCTGGATTCCAACGGACTCCAGCAGCGGCCTCAGCGCCGCCAGCGCCTCGGCGGTCTTGATCTGGCCGGGTGCGAGGCCGGCATCGAACAGGCCCGCGCCACCGCCGGCCTGCCTGTGGCTGAGCGGGACGTAACACGCATCGTTTGGCGCCAGCGCCAGCGCAAGGCCGGAGAGCTCGCCCTGCATCGGGTCGATCGATTCCGACATCGCCTCGATCGCGACATAGCCGGTGTCGGGCACGCGGGCGATGAAGGCGTTGAGCTGATCGAGGCTGCCGATCGCCCGATACGCCTTGCGGTCGAAGCCGGTCTTGCGGATCGCTTCGCCGCGGGCCTCGGCCAGCGTCGCCGGCGTGCCCTTGCGGCTCGAATTCTTGTCGTCACGCGCACCGGTCGGCTTGGCTTTCGGCAGCGGCGCCGCGGCCGATGCCGGAGCGTCTCCGGGCGCCGGCGTCACATCCGACGGCGGCAGCGGCGAGAACACGCTCGCGCCGCTCTTGTTGCCGGGATCGGCATCGACATTGGCCGGGTCGATCTGCGCGTAGTCGGCGACGCGGCGGGTGAGGGTGGTGAACTCCATCGCCTTGAGGAAGGCGATCAGCCGGCGCGAGTCGGGCTCGTTCACGGCGAGGTCGTCGAGCGGCACTTCGAGCTCGACCTTGTCGTCGAGCAGCACCAGCTGGCGCGAGATGCGCGCCTTCTCGGCATTCTCGAGCAGCGCCTCGCGCCGCTTCGGCTGCTTGATCTCGCCGGCGCGGAACAGTAGCTGATCGAGATCGCCATATTCGATGATCAGCTGCGCGGCGGTCTTGATGCCGATGCCGGGCACGCCGGGCACGTTGTCGGTGGAGTTGCCGGCCAGCGCCTGCACCTCGACCACCTTCTCCGGCGGCACGCCGAACTTCTCGATCACCTCGTCGCGGCCGATGCGGCGATCCTTCATCGTGTCGTACATCACGACCTTGTCGTTGACGAAGCTGGCATCAGATCCTTGTCCGATGACACGATCGTCGTGGTCGCGCCGCGCTCGCTGGCGAGCCGCGCATAGGTCGCGATCAGATCGTCGGCCTCGAAGCCGACCTGCTCGAGGCAGGGCAGTTCGAAGGCGCGCACCGCCTCGCGGATCAGCGCGAATTGCGGGATCAAGTCGTCGGGGGCCGGCGGCCGGTGCGCCTTGTAGTCGGGATAGAGCTTGTTGCGGAACGTGATCTCCGACTTGTCGAACACGATCGCCAGATGCGTCGGCCGGTTGTCCTCGGGCATGTCGCGGAGCAGCTTCCACAGCATGTTGCAGAAGCCGAGCACGGCGTTGACCTGCAGCCCGTTGGATTTGCGGTTCAGCGGCGGCAGCGCGTGGTAGGCGCGGAAGATGTAGGACGAGCCGTCGACCAGGAAGACATGGTCGCCCTTCGCCGTGGCCTTGGCGGCAACGGGCTTGGGGGCGGTCTTCGATGCGGGCTTGGCGGGGGCTTTGGAGGCTGTTTTCGGCATGGCCGAAACTTAGGGATTTTTGCGCGGATTGACAGCCTTTGCTGTGTGGATTCTGGGTGTGTCGCACAGCCAAATCGTCGTCCCGGCGAAGGCCGGGACCCATAACCACAAGCGGGAATAGTCAGAAGATCGTCGTGCCGCTTGCCTCTTACGACCGCCGCGGCGTATGGGTCCCGGCCTTCGCCGGGACGACATCGAGAAGACTACGCCTTGTCGCCGGTCGGCGAGAACAGGTAGCCGCCGCCGCGGATGGTGCGGATCACCGACGGCTTGGTCGGGTCGAATTCGATCTTGCGGCGGATGCGCATGATGCGCAGGTCGACGGCGCGGTCGAAGGCTTCCGCGTCGCGCGCATTGGCGAGTTCCAGCAGCCGCTCGCGCGACAGCACCCGCTTCGGGTTGGCCGCGAACACTTTCAGGAGGCCGAATTCGGAAGCCGTCAGCGGATGCTCGTTGCCCTCGTCGTCGCGCAGCGCCTGGGCCTCGAGATCGAGCCATTTGGTGCCGAACCGAACCAGCTGCTCCTTTTCGGCCTTCGCGCTCGCCGGTTCCGGCGCCGCCGCTTTCGCCGGGCCGCTCCGCCGCAGCACCGAGCGGATGCGCGCCATCAGCTCGCGCAATTCGCAGGGCTTGGCCACGTAGTCGTCGGCGCCGAGCTCCAGCCCGACCACCCGGTCGATCGGGCTGGCAGTAGCTGTCAGCATGATGACGGGGACGTTGATCTTGCTCTTGAGGTCGCGAATGATCGACAGCCCGTCTTCCTCGGGCATGTTGAGGTCCAGCACCACGAGATCGGGCGTGCAGCCCTCGATCTCCTTGCGCAGGCTCTTGCCGCCGTCGCACAGCGTCACGCCGAAGCCGTGCATCTTGAGGTAATCGCCGACCATTTCGCGGGCCGGTGCCTCATCGTCCACGATGAAGATATGCGGGTTCTGGCTCATGATGTCTCTGTCGCCGGCAGTGTAACCGTAAAGGTCGACCCCTGTCCGGGGCCCGGGCTCTGCGCGGTCACATGGCCGCCATGCATGTCGATGATGCGCTTGACAATGGAAAGCCCGAGCCCGGTCGAGCTCTCGCCCGCGGTCGGCTTGGCCGACAGCCGCTGGAACCGGCCGAACAGCCGGCCGAGATCCTCCGGGCTGAGGCCGGGGCCCTGGTCGGCGATCCGGATCACGGTGTCGTCGCCCTCATGGCTGACCGTGACCGTGATCTTGCCGCCGATCGGCGAATATTTGATGGCGTTGCTGACGAGGTTGTCGATCGCCTCGCGGATGCGGTCGGCGTCGCACATCGTGACGAATTGCTGCGGCCCCGAGACCGAGATGCTCTGCTGCTTGTTGACGGCCGAAGGCAAATTGGCCTCGGTGACCTCGTTGACCAGGGCCGCGACGTCGACCGGCTCGCGGCGGATGGTGATGTCGAAGGCGTCGGCCATCGCGTCCGAGATCAGATGGTCGACCATCGAGGTCAGCCGCTTGGTGGCATCCCTTATGTGCTCGACCTGCGATGTGACGTTTTCCTTCGGCGAGCCGGCGCCGATCAGCTCGGTCAGCATCTCGGTGCGGCCGAGGATCACGCCGAGCGGGTTCTTCAGATCGTGGGCGACGGTGCCGAGGATCTCGTTCTTGAAGCCGTTGGCGCGCTGCAGCCGCAGCCACTGCGCCGAGAGCCGCCGGTTGGCCTGCATCAGCGCGCGGGTGCGCTGCGCGACGCGGTCCTCGAGCTGGGTGTTGGCCTCGTGCAGCTGCTGGTAGAGGATCACATTGTCGAACGCGATCGACAGCCGGCTCGAGAAGATCTCGACCAGCGCACGGTCGGTGTCGGAGAGCTGGCGCTCGGCCTGCAGCAGCACCACGACCTCGCGGCCGCTGCCGGTGCGCGAATAGAGCACGCTGCGGTGGTCGGCGAACTCGTTCTTGCGGCGCTGGAATGCTTCCTCCACCATGTGCCGCAGATCCGGATCGAGCGCCTTCGACGAGGTGGTGCCGATGAAGCGGCTGTAGCAGCCCGAGCAGGCCAGCACCGAGAAATCGGCCGCCGCCGAATTGCCGTCGTCGCGCAGCACCAGAATGCCGGCGCAGTCGACGTTGAGCAGCGAGGCGAGCTGGGTCAGCACGCCCTCGGCCAGCCGCTGCATCGACTTGAAATCGTACAGCGTCGAGGCCGCGTCGATGATGATCTCGAGCCCGCGCCGCGTCTGCACCATGCGCTCGAGCTGCTGGTAGCTGCGCAGCGCGGCGGTCAGCGACGTGAACAGCTTGTCGGCGGTGAGCTCGGTCTTCGCCTTGTAGTCGTTGATGTCGTATTGCACGATGACGCGCCGCTCCGGCGCTTGGCCGGGCTGGCCGGTGCGCAGGATGATGCGCACGGTCTCGTTCTTGATCTCGTTGCGGATGAACTCGACGAGCTCGAGGCCGGCGACGTCGGTCTCCATGATGACGTCGAGCAGCACGGCCGCGATGTCGGGGTTGTCCCGCATCAGCGTGCGGCCTTCGGCCGCAGAGTAGGCCGAGAGGATCTCCAGCGTCGAACCGTTCAGGTTGTAATCGCTGAGCGCGAAACGGGTGCCTTCATGGACGGCATGATCGTCGTCGATGACGGCGATCTTCCATTTGCGGGCCGACGAGTCCTCCGGCGGGCTCTCGGTATCGTCGATCAGTTGGAGGACATCGTCCTGTTCGGCCATTGACTGGTTCCGTCGGCTGCTGCGTCAGCGATCGTGGGCTCGCCCTTGGCAGCCCCCTTGGCGATCCTGGGCATGATAATGCGAAAAGTGGTGCCTTGTCCTACCCTTGACTCCAGCATCATGCGTCCACCGAGCTGCTGGGTGACGAGGTTATAGACGATGTGGAGGCCAAGGCCCGTACCACCTTCGTTGCGGCGCGTCGTAAAGAACGGGTCGAACGCCTGCCGCTGCACGTCCGGCGTCATCCCAGCCCCGTCGTCTGCGAAGATGATCTCCACATCGTCGGCGCCGCGCCCGCGCGCCGAGATGGTGATGGTGCCGGAGCGGCCATCGGCAAAGGCATGATTGACGGCGTTGAGGAAAAGATTGGTTAAGATCTGCCCATAGGCGCCGGGATAACCGTCGATCAAGAGCCCCTCGGGCACATCGACCGACAGCGCGATCGCGGCCTTCTTCAGCACCGGCCGCAGGCTCGCCACGATCTGGTCGGTGGATTCGCTCAAGGCGAACTGGCGGCGCTCGGCATGCGAGCGGTCGACGGCGACCTGCTTGAACGACTGGATCAGCTCGCCGGCGCGCGTCAGGTTCGAGACCAGTTGTTGCGATGCATCACGCGAGGCGCGGACGAACTCGTCGAGCCTGGAGCGGCGCAGCGGCTCGGTCTTCAAATCGTTCTCGAACATCTCGCTGCGGCGGGCAAAGCTCGACGCGACCGTCAGGCTGATGCCGATCGGGTTGTTGACCTCATGGGCGACGCCGGCAACGAGGCCGCCGAGCGCGGCGAGGCGTTCGGCATCGATCAGGTTCTGCTGCGCGGTATTGAGCTCGAGCAGCGCGCTTTCGGCCTCCTCCTTGGCGGTGCGCAGCTCGTCCTCGGTCTTGCGCTTGGCGATCGCGTTTTCGCGGAACACTTCGACCGCGCGCGCCATGGCGCCGACCTCGTCCTTGGCCGACGTGCCCTGCACCGGCCGGTCGAGGTCACCCGAGGTGATGGTGCGCATCGCGGCCATGATCTGCGCCAGCGGCAGCCGGATCGACAGCGCGATCATGACGCCGGCCGACATGATGACGCCGAGGAAGATCACGGCAATCGACAGCACCCGGCGCGAGATCGAGGTCAGCGTCTTGTCGAACGTCTCCTGCGCCTTCTGCTCGCGCTGGCGCATCTTCACCGAGAGATCGTCGATCGCGCCGATCGCATCGGCCTGGCTGGCGTCGATCGAGTTGCGCAGCAGATCGGTGCGGTTGGTGAGCTGCTCGCTGAGCTTGCCGAGCCCGTCGCGCAGCTCGGCGGTCTTGACCTTGAGCCGCGCCAGCGCCATGCGCTGCAGATCGTTCTCGGCCAGATCGGTCATGACGGGAATCGTCCGCTCGATCGTATCGATGTTGCGGCGGGCTTCCTCGGCCGACGAGGAGGCAAGCGAGAGGTAGTAGGCGTTGGCGGCGACCAGCAGCGAGGTGAACGCTTCGCGCGACTTGCCGAGCGCGGGCCAGATCAGCGCATCGCGATGGCCGGTGGCGCCCTCGATGATCGAATAGAGCCCGGCCATGTCCTTGGTCGGCGACAGCACCTGCTCGTCATAGGTCTTGGCGATCCTGGTCTGCACGGTGCGCAGTTCGCCGAAGCCGTCGAGGAAACGGCTGGTGACGCGCTCCAGCTGCTCGACCGAGCCTGACAGCATCGGGTCGGTCGAGGCCCGGTTGGTCAGCGTGCCGAGCACGGCCTCGCGGAGCAGCAGGATTTCCGCGAACAGGTCCGGGCTCGGCTGATTGATGTAGCGATGGATCAGGTTCTGCAGACGGCTGGTCTCGCTTTCGAGCTTGGCCAGGATCTTGTCGGATTCCCGCACCTGGCGGACATCCTCCCAGGCCGAGCCGAGCACCTTCGAGCCGTTCCAGATCAGCACCGCCAGCACGATCACGACCGCGGAGTTGAGCAGGGCGATCGAAAGGATGCGCCAGCGGATCGGGACCGCACGCAGCAACTGGACGATGCGGAAACGGCCCTGCGGCCCGAAGGCCGCCCGCCGTCTCACAGTCCCGTCCTGCTCTGGTGCGTCCAAGATCCGGTTACTCCATGTTGCGGATGCGTTCGATCAGCGCTGATACCGCAGGATCGCGCTCGGCCTTGGCGTAGATGCCGGCCATTGCAGCTTCGAACGGCTTGCGGTCGATGTCGGTCACGATCTTGACGCCGGCGAACTCCGCCTGCTGGCGCGAGCGCTCCTCGAGCTCGCGCCACCTCTCGCGCATGTAGGCGCTGGAGCGTTGCGCGGCCTCGCGGAAGATCGTTTGCTCCTCCGGCGAGAGGCTGGCCCAGGCCTTTTGCGACATCAGCAGCACGTCCGGACTGAAAGTGTGCCGGGTCAGCGTGTAGTAGCCGGCATATTTGTAGTGGCCGGTGGTGACGAAGGACGCCCAGTTGTTCTCGGCGCCGTCGATCAGCCCGGTGGCGAATCCGGTCAGCACCTGGCCGTAGGGCATCTGGACCGGCTGGGCGCCGAGCGCGCGCACCATGTCCGACATCCGTTCGGACTGCTGCACGCGCACCCGCAGTCCCTTGAGGTCGTCGAGCGAACGCACCGGGCGCAGGCTGTTATAGATCGAGCGGGCGCCGGAATCGTAGAAGGCCAGCCCGACGAAGCCGTGATCCCCGAGACTGTTCAGGATCTCGCTGCCGATCGGTCCATCCAGCACGGTTTGCAGGTGTTCGGGCGATCGAAACAGGAACGGCATTGCCAGCACGTTGACCGACGGCACCATTGTCCCGATCAGCGCGACATTGGTCCGGTTCAAGTCGATGGCGCCGGCCCGGGTCTGCTCCAGCGTCTCCTTCTCCTCACCGAGCTGGCGGGAATGGAAGACCACGATGCGGTGCCGGCCGGCGGTGCGTTCGGCGATCAGGCGGTCCATGTAATTCAGCGCCTGGACGGTCGGATAGTCCTCGTTCTGGGTATCGGCGGTCCGGAATTCGCGCGCAAAAGCGCTCGCCGGGACCGCTGCCCATGACAGCGCGACGGCAAGCATCGTTATCCGCGAAAGGCCGGCGCGGCGGTACACAGGCTACTATTCCCCTTGTGAATTGTGTCCAGGGCGGGAAGAAAAGGTTCAACGCATTTTTAGCAGAATGGCGCTGGTTCGCCATCGGCCAAACGTTAAATCCGCGGTGCAACCTGCGGTGTCGGTTGAATCTGCGGTTGTAGCGCCTTATGAGGGCGTGTTGGCATCCGGGAACGGCTCGTCGTGAAGTTCGCCTTTAAGCTCCTGCACCTCGTCGTCGCGGCTCTTCTGCTTGTGTCGCCGGCGCGAGCGGCCACCGAGATCATGTGGTGGCACGCGATGTCGGGCGAGCTCGGCAAGCAGCTCGAGAAGCTTGCCGCCGATTTCAACGCCTCGCAATCCGACTACCGGATCGTGCCCGCCTACAAGGGCAACTATACCGAGACCGTCACCGCGGCGATCTTCGCCTTCCGATCGCACAGCCAGCCGGCGATCGTTCAGGTCAACGAGATCGCGACCGCAACCATGATGGCGGCCCGCGGCGCGATCTATCCGGTGTTCGAGCTGATGCGCGATCAGTCCGAGGCATTCGCGCCGTCGGCCTATCTGCCCGCGGTGGCCGGCTATTATGCCGATGTCGACGGCAACATGCTGTCGTTCCCCTTCAATGCCTCGACGCCGATTCTCTACTACAACAAGGATATGTTCCGCTCCGCCGGGCTCGATCCGAGCGTGCCGCCGAGGACCTGGCCGGAGCTCGGCCTCGCGGCCAAGCGGCTGCGCGCGGCGGGCGCGATGTGCGGCGTGACCACGTCATGGCCGTCCTGGATCAATGTCGAGAACTTCTCCGCCTTCCACAACCTGCCGATCGCAACCAAGGCCAACGGGTTTTCCGGGCTCGACGCCCAGCTGATCTTCAACAATCCGCTGGTGGTGCGCCACATCGCGCAGCTCGCGCAGTGGCAGGCCGACAAGACCTTCGACTACAGCGGCCGCGGCCAGGCGGCCGAGCCGCGCTTCCAAAAAGGGGAGTGCGGCATCTTCATCGGCTCGTCGGCCACGCGCGCCGACATCAGGGCGAATTCCAAATTCGAGGTCGGCTACGGCATGATGCCGTACGAACCCGACGTGCAGGGCGCACCGCAGAACTCGATCATCGGCGGCGCGACGCTGTGGGTGCTGCGCGACCGGCCGCGCGCCGAATATGCCGGCGTGGCGAAGTTCTTCGCCTATCTGTCGCGACCGGAGGTGCAGGCCACCTGGCACCAGAACACGGGCTACCTGCCGATCACCCGCGCCGCATTCGATCTGACCCGCGCGCAGGGTTTCTATGATCGCAATCCCGGCGCCTCGATCTCGATCGAGGAGGTGACGCTGAAGCCGCCGACCGATAACTCCAAGGGCATCCGCCTCGGCTCGTTCGTCCTGATCCGCGACGTGATCGAGGAGGAGCTCGAGCAGGTGTTCGCCGGCAAGCGATCGGCGCAAGCCGCGATGGACAACGCCGTCGAGCGCGGCAACCGCCTCTTGCGCCAGTTCGAGCGCGCCAACCCGGACCGGTGAGGGGCATCCAGACTGCTCAACTGTTTCTCCGTCATCCTGAGGAGCCGCGAAGCGGCGTCTCGAAGGATCGACGGCCACCAGTCGGGCCGATTCATCCTTCGAGGCTCGCTCCGCTCGCACCTCAGGATGACGGGGATAGATTGGGCTACGAGATTCCTTGAAATGCTATCCCTTCCACTCCTCACCGACTACGACACTTACCGTGCCTGGCGCAGCGACACGTCGCGCTGGTTGCCGGTCGTGCGCGATATTGCCGATGGCCACGGGCTGTCGTGCCTCGCGCCGCATGTGTTCTCGACCGGCACCAACCTCGTCGTCGCGTTGGACGATGGCCTGATCCTCAAACTCTTCCCGCCGTTTCTGCGCCGGCAATTCGTGTCCGAGCGCGGCGCGCTTGCCGGGTTGCGCGGACGGCTCGGCATTCCGATTCCCGACCTGGTCGCGGAGGGCGAGCGCGACGGCTGGCCGTATCTCGTCATCACGCACCTCGCCGGCACCGTCGGTTCGGAGGTGTGGCCATCGCTGCCGGAAGCCGAGCGGGAGCGGGTGCTCGCCCAGATCGGGGCCGTGATTGCCGAGGTGCAGCGCGTGCCGCCCGGCAGCCTGCTCGCGCTCGAGCCGCGCTGGGAGGCCTTCATGCGCGGGCAGATCGGGCAGTGCCGGGCGCGGCATGAGCGGCTCGGCCTGCCGGCGAAATTCCTCACCTCGCTCGACGATCTGCTGCGTGACGCCGCCGAGTTGATCCCGATGAACGCGCCGCCGGTGATCCTGACCGGCGAGTACATCCCGGAGAACTTCCTGCTCGGGCGCCGGGCCGACGGCTGGCACGTCGCCGGCCTGTTCGACTTCGGCGACGTCCGCACGGGGTGGGGCGAGTACGACCTGCTCGGTCCCAGCGCCTTCATGGCCGCCGGGCATCCGCGGCTTGTGCGCAGCCTGTTCGACGGCTTCGGCATCCCGCGCAGCGAGGTGACGTTCACCCTGAAGCGGCGGCTGATGGCGCTCATGATGCTGCACTCTGCCAGCGATCCGCTCCGGCACATCTGCATCGCGGGCTGGCCGGACCGGGTCGATGACTTCGTGCAGTTGCAGGAGCTGATCTGGCCGGATTAGCCTTTTCGGCGGCGGCAGTGATGTACTTTTTACAAACCCAGTCTGGCGGAGTTTGATTTCCGCTACAGCAACCGTGTCGCGCTTGGCGTGGACGATCAGGATCGTGCTGAGAAAGCCATTCGTGGTGTGACCGGCAAGCGAACTCACGTATCGTGCCGCTGATCGCTCACCGTCCCGGTAAGCTGGAACGGCGAGCGAATCGAATGCTCGCTAAGGGCGTACAATTAGAGTTTGATTTCGCTCAGCGCGAAAAGTGATTCGCGGTCAATGGGTTAGTAACCTATTGATTCAATGTATAGAATCTGGTACTGATCGTTGCGGCAGGATACGCCGGAACTACCTTGGGCCGAAGACACGCGCGTCAGAGGCAGCTAACGGACAAGGCCGCTCGCGGTAGCGACCTACATATCTCCGTTAGTGGCGACAAGGCCGGGGCCTGCCGCTTCTTTTCATCGTCGGGTGTGAAAACGGGAGCGGTGAAAGCCGTAGTATTCGAGCAGATCTATTTGCTCTGGTTGAAGGTGTGCTTCGTAATATTTGAAGGGCAAGAGTGTCACGCCGAAGTTTTCAATCACACCATCCTTCTCGGCTATTCGAGGCTTAAGTAAACGCGCGTTGTGTGTGTTGAAAATTGTAGGCGGAAGAATATCGACGCCCTGAAAGAACGAACTGGCGATGATATCAGCGAGTTGAAGCCCGGCGTTCACTTGGGGTTGCGATACCTGAATTAGGCGAGAGTCAAAAACCTCCCAATTAATCGTTCGTTTGGAGAGGTAGGTCGTTCCCGCCTTACTCTGATCTTTCAGCATTTGGCCGTACCACGTCGCCCGCGCGTAGCTGTGGGTGCCGCGTTCACCTAGGATTATTTTGACGTGGCGCGGCTCTCCATAGGCTCGGATCGAATGGCGATAAACGAAATCGGTCACCCGCTCCAAGATGATTCGCAGGCACCAATTGTAGAAGACCTGATCGATGCCAATGCCTTCGCTTCTCGATGCCGCGCGTAGGTTTCGGTGCCCCTTCATATTCGTCTTATTCGAAAGCATCGCAAAGCATCGAACGGCATTGATGCCACCGAGTAACTGGCACGCAATGGGCTTTCGCCATTCATCTAGATCGCGGAAATGCAGCACGGTTTGCTGCTTCATGCGCAGCTCATCGAGAATCTTGCGAACCCAGTCCACCTGATGGCTTTCGCTCTTTACCTGGATCAGCGAGCAACCAAGGACAAACCACTCACTGCCGCCCCCTGGATCAAGTGGGCGAACGCGGCGAATCCCCGGATCGCCTGCTTCATCAATGCAGGCGATGTAGGAGTATGGCGGCGGCTTCGTCAGATCGGACATCACATGCCAAAGTCAAAATCGCAGGTTCAAAAATTCCGCGAGGCAGCCCGCGACCTCGAAGCGGACGACAGCGAAAAGCGGTTCAATGAGAGGCTGGGCAAGATCGCGAAGCAAAAGTCGCGCGCAAAAGGCCCTGCTCCTAGCCGGAAGAGGCCGGCTAAATGAAGCGTGAGCCTATCGGAATTTTAGTTCTGGCAACGCCGACCTACGCTTTATCAGCTCGGCAAAGCTGCGCAGGAGTAGGTAAGCTTGTGACCATGCTTGCTTCTCAAGATCAGCAAGGTCCTTGTAGGGGTCGGTCATCGTCACCGGGAAATCGAAGTGCCCCTCGTCAATGTGTAGGCGGAATTCAAAGTACGTCCGATGAGGTGTCTCATCGTCGCCGTAAAATCCGTGGTCAAAGTCAATCTTTTCAAGGGTGACGTCCACCCTGTCAGGAAGATCGACCTCCGCTACCTTGTCGCTCATGGAGAATCTCCGGTTGATCGAATCAGGTTGTAACAACCTGTAGGAATCATAACCGGAGCCCGGAAATCAGCGCATCACAAAAAGATTCAACCCGTTGTTTTTCAACGTCTATCCACGGCTTGGGGTGAGCAAAGTGCACAATTCCGTCGGCACGTTCTCGGCCGTCGGCCAGAAAGCGAGCAGCGCTCGGGTTGTGCTCGTTTATTGAGCATTAGACCTTCCTTTGTATGCAACGTCTACGCGTTCATCTGCGCTAGATCAGGGTACCTTTAGTAATTCTCATGTCTTTACAACTAGTTAGCGCCTCATAAGGTTTCGTTAAGGGTTGGCACAATCCTTGCGATCTGAGTTCCAAGGCCGTTTCCCAAGGCGTTGGAGCATCACATGAAGCGTCGCGACTTCCTCAAATCGGTGTCCGGACTGGCAGCGGGGGCGCTGGCGCCGACCGCGCCGGCGATCTGGTCGCCGGCCAAGGCCGATGCGCGCTCCGAGACGCTGTTGATCGTCTCCGAGGGGGGGCCCAACAATCTCGATATCCACGGCATCGGCACCAACGTGCCCGGCTATGAGGTGTCGTGGAATTGCTACGACCGGCTGATCAGCCACGAGATGAAGAGCGGCCCTAGCGGCGTGCCCTATTACGATCGCGACAAGTTCAAGCCCGAGCTCGCCGAGGACTTCAACATCGGCGACATGTCGGTCACCTTCAAGCTGCGCAAGAACGCCAAATTCCATGACGGCACGCCTGTCACGGCGAAGGACGTCAAATGGTCGCTCGACCGTGCCGTCAGCGTCGGCGGCTTCCCGACCTTCCAGATGAGCGCGGGCTCGCTGACCAAGCCCGAGCAGTTCGTGGTCGTCGACGACACCACGGTGCGCGTCGACTTCCTCAGGAAGGACAAGCTCACGATCCCCGACCTCGCTGTCATCGTGCCCTGCGTCGTCAACTCCGAGCTGGTGAAGAAGAACGCCAGCGAGAAGGATCCGTGGGGTCTTGAATTCACCAAGCAGCAGACCGCGGGCTCCGGCGCCTACAAGGTGACCAAGTGGACCGCCGGCACCGAAGTCGTCATGGAACGCAACGACGATTGGGTCTGCGGTCCACTGCCGAAGATCAAGCGCGTGATCTGGCGCATGGTGCCGCAGGCCGGCAACCGCCGAGCGCTGCTCGAGCGCGGCGATGCCGATATCTCCTACGAGCTGCCGTTCAAGGACTTCCAGGAGATGAAGACGAACGGCAAGCTCAACGTGGTCTCGCTGCCGTTCTCCAACGGCATCCAGTATATCGGCATGAACGTGACCAAGCCGCCGTTCGACAATCCCAAGGTTCGGCAGGCGATGGCCTACGCGATGCCGTATCAGAAGATCATGGATGCGGTGCTGTTCGGTCTCGCCAACCCGATGTTCGGCGCGGTAAAGGACAAGCCGACCCAGGTCGCCTGGCCGCAGCCGACGAAATATTTCACCGACATGGAGAAGGCCAGGGCGCTGCTCGCTGAAGCCGGCTACGCCAACGGCTTCGAGACCACGATCTCGTTCGACCTGAATTTCGCCGGGGTCAACGAGCCGCTCTGCGTGCTGGTGCAGGAGAGTCTGGCGCAGCTCGGCATCAAGACCACGATCAACAAGGTGCCCGGCGCCAATTGGCGCACCGAGCTCACCAAGAAGGAAATGCCGCTGTTCACCAACGTGTTCTCGGGCTGGCTCGATTATCCCGAGTACTTCTTCTACTGGTGCTATCACGGCAACAATTCGATCTTCAACACGATGAGCTACAAGTCATCAGAGATGGACAAGCTCATCGACGGCGCGCGCATCGCCGCCGCGAATGGCGACACCGCGGCCTACGACGCCGACGTGAAGGGCTTCGTCGATCTCGCCTTCGCCGACATCCCGCGCATCCCGCTCTATCAGCCCTTCGTCAACGTCGCGATGCAGAAGAACGTGACCGGCTACCAATACTGGTTCCACCGCCGCCTCGACTATCGCGCGATGGCGAAGGGGTGAGGCGCTCATGCTTGCGATGATCGGCAAGCGGCTGCTGTTCGCGATCCCGTCGCTGATCGGGGTCGTGATCGTGACGTTCCTTTTGACGCGTGCGCTGCCGGGCGATCCCGCGGCGTATTTTGCTGGTCCCGCGGCCACCAAGGAGGCGGTCGACCAGATCCGGAAGAAGCTCGGCTTCGACAAGCCGCTGATCGAGCAGTTCGTGCGCTACACCACCGATCTCGCCCACGGGGATCTCGGCTCATCGCTCACCACCGGCCAGCCGGTGGCAGCCGAACTGCGCAGCCGCCTGCCGGCGTCGGCCGAGCTCACTCTGCTCGGCCTCGTCGTCTCCATCGTGATCGCGATCCCGCTCGGCGTGCTGGCGGCGACGCGGCCGGGCTCCTGGATCGACCATCTCTGCCGCGTCACCACCACGGCCGGCGTGTCGCTGCCGGTGTTCTTCACCGGGCTCGTGCTGGTCTATGTGTTCTATTTCCGGCTCGGCTGGTCGCCGGCGCCGCTCGGCCGGCTCGACGTGTTCGCCAGCGCGCCGCCGACCGTCACCGGCTTCTATCTCGTCGACACGCTGATCGCGCGGGATTTCGAGGCGTTTCGTTCCGCGCTCAGCCAATTGATCCTGCCGGCGGTGACGCTCGCGATCTTCTCGCTGGCGCCGATCGCGCGGATGACGCGGGCCTCGATGCTGGCGGTGCTGGCGTCCGACTTCGTCCGCACCGCGCGTGCCAGCGGCCTGTCGCCCGGCAAGGTGATCGTCACCTACGCCTTCCGCAACGCGATGCTGCCGGTCATCACCACGCTCAGCATGGTGTTCTCGTTCCTGCTTGGCGCCAACGTGCTGGTGGAAAAGGTGTTCGCCTGGCCCGGCATCGGCTCCTACGCGGTCGAGGCGCTGATCGCGTCCGACTTCGCGCCGGTGCAGGGCTTCGTGCTGACCATGGCGGTCATGTACGTGCTGCTCAATCTGATGATCGACATCCTCTACGGCATCATTGATCCCCGTGTCAGGCTGGAGGGCTAGAGCATGAGCACCGTAGCTCCAACCGTCGAACCCGCAGGTCCCGCCCGCACGTCGGGGCTTGCCGCGGCCTTTGAGCAGACCCGCTACGTTCTGAGCGAAAACAAGGTCACCGGCTTTGCCTTCGCGCTGCTGGTCCTGATCCTGTTTGCCGCGTTGTTCGGGCCCTACGTGGTGCCGTACGACCCGCTCGCCTCCGACACCGCGGCAGCATTGAAGCCGCCGTCCGCCGCGCACTGGTTCGGCACCGACCAACTCGGCCGCGACATCTTCAGCCGCGTCATCGTCGCGACGCGGCTCGACACCTTCATCGCGGTCGCCTCCGTGGTGCTGGTGTTCCTGATGGGCGGGCTGGCCGGCATCGCCGCCGGCTATTTCGGCGGCTGGACCGACCGCATCGTCGGCCGCATCGCCGACACCATCATGGCGTTTCCGCTGTTCGTGCTGGCGATGGGCATCGTCGCGGCGCTCGGCAACACCGTGCAGAACATCATCATCGCGACCGCGATCGTGAACTTCCCGCTCTATGCCCGCGTCGCACGCGCAGAAGCAAACGTCCGCCGCAATGCCGGCTTCGTGCAGGCGGCGCGGCTGTCGGGCAATGGCGAATACCGCATCCTGCTCGGGCACATCCTGCCCAACATCATGCCGATCATGATCGTGCAGATGTCGCTGACCATGGGCTATGCGATCCTCAACGCCGCCGGCCTGTCCTTCATCGGGCTCGGCGTCCGGCCGCCGACCGCCGAGTGGGGCATCATGGTCGCCGAGGGCGCCGGCTTCATGGTGTCGGGCGAATGGTGGATCGCGCTGTTCCCGGGCCTTGCGCTGATGATCGCGGTGTTCTGCTTCAACCTGCTCGGCGACGGCCTGCGCGACATCGTCGACCCGCAGCGGAGGACGTGATGATGATCTCGATACGGTGTCATAATACCGCTTCGCTACTTTGCATGGGGTTGTTTTGCGGATTTTTGGATGACGCACCCTATAACGGAAGGCGCGCATGACCGCCCAGCCGCTGCTCGACGTCAGCGACCTCACGGTCGAGTTCACCACCCGCCGCGGCATCGTCAAGGCGGTGCAGCACGTCAACATATCAGTCGGCAAGGGCGAGACCGTCGGCATCGTCGGCGAGTCCGGCTCCGGCAAGTCGGTGACGTCTTATGCTGTGATGCGCATCCTCGATCGCGCCGGCCGGATCGCCGAGGGCTCGGTGATGTTTTCCGGCATCGACGTCAAGGCGGCCTCGGAGAGCCAGATGCGCGATCTGCGCGGCCGCGAAGTCTCGATGATCTTCCAGAACCCGCGCGCCGCGCTCAATCCGATCCGCAAGGTCGGTCACCAGATCGAGGACGTGCTGCGCCAGCATGTGCAGCAGGCGCAGGTCACCGATCGCGGCGAGAAGGCGATCGAGGCGCTGGAGCAGGTCAAGATCGCGCGCGCACGCGAGCGCTACCACGCCTATCCGTTCGAGCTGTCGGGCGGCATGTGCCAGCGCGTCGTCATCGCGCTCGCGCTGGCCTGCAATCCGCAGCTTCTGATCGCCGACGAGCCGACCACCGGGCTCGACGTCACCACCCAGAAGGCGGTGATGGACCTGATCGTCGAGCTGACCCGGCGCCGGGCGATGTCGACGATCCTGATCACGCATGACCTCGGCCTCGCCGCCGCCTATTGCGACCGCGTCGTCGTGATGGAGAAGGGCCGTGTGGTCGAGACCGCCAAGTCGGCCGACATCTTCGCCGCGCCCCGGCATGCCTACACCAGGAAGCTGATGCGCGCGACGCCGCGGCTCGGGGTGTCGCTACGGGATCTGTTGCCGGAGGAGGATTCGCTTGCCTCTCCCCGCGTGCGGGGAGAGGCCGACACGCTCGGCAGCGCACTCGCGCGCCAGAGCGTGGCGGGTGAGGGGGACCCTCCACGGGCCGTGCCTGCGGATGCGGCCCCTCACCCCAACCCTCTCCCCGTAAAGAACGGGGAGAGGGGGCGGATGGAGCCTCTCCTATCAGTCGAAAAGCTCGTCAAGGAATATCCGCGCCAGGGCGCGGGCGGGATGCTGGCAAAGTTGTTCGGGCGCAAGCCGCCGGTCGAGGAGGAGACCTTCCGCGCGGTCGACGGCATCAGCTTCTCGATCGACCATGGCGAGAGCGTCGGGCTGGTCGGCGAATCCGGTTGCGGCAAGTCGACGACGTCGATGATGGTGATGCGCCTGATGGATCAGACCTCCGGCCGCATCATGTTCGATGGCGAGGAGATCGGCGGCATCGCGCCGCAGTCGTTCGCGCGGCTGCCGCGGCGCAGCCAGATCCAGATGGTGTTTCAGGATCCGACCGACAGCCTCAATCCGCGCTTCACCGCGGCGCGCGCCATCGCGGATCCGATCATGCAGCTGGGTGACATCCGCGGGCGCGACGCGCTCCGCGCCCGCTGTGAGGAGCTCGCGCGGCTGGTCGGCCTGCCGGTCAATCTGCTGGATCGCTTCCCGCACCAGCTCTCCGGCGGCCAGAAGGCCCGCGTCGGCATCGCGCGCGCCATCGCGCTGCACCCGAAGCTCGTGATCCTCGACGAGCCGACCGCGGCACTCGATGTCTCGGTGCAGGCGGTGGTGCTCAATTTGCTGCAGGACCTCAAGCAGTCGATGGGCATGAGCTATTTGTTCGTGTCGCACGACCTCAATGTCGTGCGCCTGCTGTGCGATCGCGTCATCGTGATGCGCGCCGGTCGCATCGTGGAGCAGGGCACATCCGAACACGTCTTGGGCAATCCGCAGGATGCCTATACAAGGGAGCTGCTGACGGCGATCCCGCATCCGCCGCTGCCGGTGTCTTGACGCATGATCCGGAAAAGTGAGGACCGGTTTTTCCTCGCGACAAACGCGGAATGCGTTTGCGCGGAGATCATGCGCAAAATCGTTATTGGGAGCGAAATGACCGATCATCTCGACGACTATATGAACGCCGTCGCCCGCGCGATGGCGTTGCCGCTGGAGGACGCCTGGCGTCCCGCGGTGCGCGCCAATCTCGACGTCTCGCTGCGGCTGGCGCGGCTGGTCGATGACTTCCCGCTGCCGGACGACGTCGTGTCGGCCGCCGTCTATTCGACCTGAGACCCCGATGTCCGAAACTCCCGCTTCCATGTCGGCCGCCGAGATCGCGCAGGCCGTATCGAGCCGCAAGATCACGGCTCTTGCCGCGACCGAGGCTGCGCTCGCGCGGATCGCAGCGCATGACAAGGTCCTCAACGCCTTCACCGACGTCACCCCCGATCGTGCGCGCGCCAGGGCCAGCGCGGTCGATGCCGCGATCGCCGCCGGTCAGCCGGTCGGCCCGCTCGCCGGCGTGCCGTTCGCGGTGAAGAACCTGCTCGATGTGCAGGGGCTTCCGACCCGCGCCGGCTCGAAGATCAACCGCGACCTGCCGCCGTCGCCGCGCGATGCGACGCTGATCGAGCGGATGGAAGCGGCCGGTGCGGTGCTGGTCGGCGCGCTCAACATGGGCGAATACGCCTACGACTTCACCGGCGAGAACGTGCATGACGGCCCGTCGCGCAATCCGCATGATCCGGCCCGGATGACCGGCGGCTCCTCCGGCGGCTCCGGCAGCGCCGTCGGCGGCGCGCTGGTGCCGATCGCGCTCGGCTCCGATACCAACGGCTCGATCCGCGTGCCGTCGTCATTCTGCGGCACGTTTGGTTTGAAGCCGACCTACGGCCGGCTGTCGCGCGCGCGGTCCTATCCGTTCGTCGCCAGCCTCGATCATCTCGGCCCGCTGGCGCGTAGCGTGAAGGATCTCGCGCTCGCCTATGACGCCATGCAGGGGCCTGATGCCGATGATCCGGCCTGCATCGTGCAGTCGGTCGAGCCGACCGTGCCGTTGCTGGCCAATGATGTCCGCGGGCTGCGGGTTGCGATCGCCGGCGGCTATTTCCAGCAGAATCTGTTTCCGGAGGCGGCAGAGGCGGTCGCGCGTATTGCGAAGGCGCTCGGTGCCACGCGGACCGTGGAGCTTCCCGAAGCGGCGCGCGCTCGCGCCGCGGCCTACATCATCACCACGACCGAGGGTGCCGCGCTGCATCTCGATCGCCTGCGCAAGCGTCCCAACGATTTCGATCCGGCGGTGCGCGACCGTCTCATTGCGGGCGCGATGATCCCGGCGGCCTATGTCGACAAGGCGCAGAAATTCCGCCGCTGGTATCGCGCCAGGATGCTGGAGCTGTTCCAGTCGGTCGACGTGATCCTGGCGCCGGCGACGCCGTGCACCGCGCCGAAGATCGGCCAGGCCAATTTCACGCTCGACGGCGTCGAGCTTCCGGTACGCGCCAATATCGGCATCCACACCCAGCCGATCTCCTTCATAGGCCTGCCGGTGGTCGCCGTGCCGGTGCCGCTCGAACCGATGCCGATCGGCGTGCAGGTCATCGCGGCGCCCTGGCGCGAGGACGTCGCGCTGCGGGTCGCCTACGCGCTGGAACAGATGGAGGTTGCGGCCGCGCCGGCGCCGAGAGGACTCTGATATGGAAATCGATCTTCCTGATGTGGTCGCCGAGGTCACGGCGCAGTTTGAGCGCTACGAGAAGGCGCTGGTCTCGAACGACGTCGCCGTGCTCGACGAGCTGTTCCGCGACGACCGCCGCACGCTGCGTTACGGCATTGGCGAGAACCTCTATGGCTATGCCGAGATCATGGCGTTTCGCGCTGGGCGCTCGCCGGTCGGGCTGATGCGCAAGATCGAGCGGACCGTGATCACGACCTATGGCCGTGACACCGCGATCGCCTCGACGCTGTTCTACCGGGACAGCGCACCGGGTAGAGTGGGGCGGCAGATGCAGACGTGGATTCGCTTTCCCGAGGGCTGGAGAATCGTCGCCGCCCATGTCAGCGTCATCGACGAACCCAAAGGTGCTTGAAGGGCGCTTGAGGATGAGCCTGGATGATCTTCCGACCCGCGCGCCGCAACCGCCGGGCACCGAGTCTGAGCCGGCGCTGCGCCGCATCGATCGGCCATCGTCGCTGGTCGACAAGGTCACCCGTGCCGAAGAGCTGCGGCTGCAGCTTGCCGACGAGATCGTGCGCGGCACGCTGCCGCCGGGCGCGGGCCTCGATGAGACCGACCTTGCGCGCCGCTTCAACGTCTCGCGCACCCCGGTGCGCGAAGCGCTTCGGCAGCTTGCCGCCAGCGGCCTGATCGATGCCCGCGCGCATCGCGGCGCCGTGGTGGCGCGGCCCTCGCTTGAACGGCTCACCGGCATGTTCGAGGCGATGGCCGAGCTGGAAGCGATCTGCGCCGGCCTCGCCGCCGAGCGAATGACGGCCGCGGAGCGCCACGCGCTGGAGGCGATCCACGAGGAGTTGCGGGTGCTGAGCTACACCGGCAATCCCGAGCGGTTCCACGAGGTCAATGAGCGCTTCCACAACGCGATCTATGCAGGCTCGCAGAATGCCTACATCGCCGAGATCACCTTGGCGACGCGGGTGCGCGTGCAGCCGTTCCGCCGCGCCCAGTTCCGCAACCTCGGGCGTCTGGCAAAATCCCACGCCGAGCACGACCGCGTCGTCGTCGCCATCATGCGCGGCGACAAAACAGGCGCCGCCGCGGCGATGCGCGCCCATATCGAGCAGGTGCGCGGGGAATACGAGACCTACGCGGTGTCGGTGTAGGAACTCGCGCGAATGGCGCTCGTTACTTCCGGTCTACAGCAGATCAGGAGCAAGCGATGGCCTCCTCCGAAAAGGATCCCCGGCATCACACCCAAAAGATGAAGCAACGTTTGCAGGAAACGGTGACCCATTTGCGTGCGGATATCCGCAAGGTGGATGAACCGCAGCTGGCGGCGATGTTCGAGACCTCCGCCGAGGTTCTTTCCGGTCTCGTCAAGGCGTTCGACGATTACGAGAAGAAGAACGAGGCCGCCTGGCGCAAGTCGGCCTAGTCTGCCGTCATGTTCCTCGTTGCTATACGGCCGCCCTCTCCGCCATGAACGCGCGCCAGCCGCCATAGGATGAAATATCCTTCGCGCCCTGGATCGCGGCGGGCTCGACGATGAAGCCCTTGGCCTGCCGTCCGTCGGCGAGCCTGATCGTACCGATCGACAGCGGCGGCGGGATCGCGGCGACGAATGTTCCGAATGCTGCCGGTGACATCGCCCATAGTTCGAGCTTGATCGCATGACCCGCTCCGGTCTCGACACGCAGCATGCCGGGCTTCGGCGGCGTGGTGTCGAGTGCGTAGAGCCTGTAGTCCGGTGCGGTGACCGCGTCTTCCAGCAGGCGCGCATCGAGCGTCGTCAGCTCGTGGTTCAGCGCCATGCCGGAGAGATGCGCGCCGACCACCGCGATGGTGATGTCGTCGGAGCCGGCCTGCGTCGGTGTGGCGGTGAGCGGCGGCTGCGGAAGTGAATTGGCGCCGAGCGCCAGTCCGGTGTCGGCGTGAAACACGCGGCCGATGCCGGCAAGCTCGGCGTCGCGGCCGGCGGGGGCGAGCAGCGTGATGCCGAACGGCGCGCCGTCGGGCCGCATCGCGGCCGGCAGCGCCAGGCCGCACATATCGAGCAGATTGACGAAATTGGTGTAGGTGCCGAGCCGCGAGTTCAGCTCGATCGGATTGGCGAGCACGTCAGCGGTGGAATAGACGGTCGGGGCGGTCGGCAGCACGATAGCATCGAGTTGCGCAAGGCTGCGCTCTGCAATGCGGCGCAACGCCTCGAGGCGGTACAGCGCAGAAAAAGTGTCCGCGGCAGTCGGACGCGATCCGCCGACGGTGATCTCGCGCGTCACCGGATGGACCGCCTCGGGCGACGACGCCAGCAGGTCGCGGATCACGAGATAGCGCTCGGCGACCCAGGGGCCCTCATAGAGCAGCCGCGCGGTCTCGTAGAACGGCGCGAGGTCGAATTCGACGAGATCGGCGCCGAGCGCCTGCCAGCGCTTGCACGCCTCGCCATAGGCCTTCTCGGCCTCGCGATCGCCGAAGAATTTCAACTGGCCGGTTCGGGGAATGCCGAGCTTCAGCTTCGCCGGAAAGCTCGCCAGCGGGGCCAGCGGCCGGTCGCGCGAGTACGGATCGGCGTCATCCGGCCCGGACATCACGGCGAGCGCGGCCTGTGCGTCGTCGACGGTGAGCGAGAAGATCGAGACGCAGTCGAGCGTGCGGCAGGCCGGCACGACGCCGGTGGTCGAGATCAGCCCGAGGCTCGGCTTGAGCCCGACGATGTTGTTGAGCATCGCCGGCACGCGGCCGCTGCCCGCGGTG
Organism: Bradyrhizobium sp. BR 1433; assembly: GCF_051547665.1. Lineage (NCBI taxonomy): Bacteria > Pseudomonadati > Pseudomonadota > Alphaproteobacteria > Hyphomicrobiales > Nitrobacteraceae > Bradyrhizobium > Bradyrhizobium sp. BR 1433. Next base: position 4,320,164 of record NZ_JBPUGG010000001.1, on the reverse strand, counting down.
TCGGTGCCAAGCGACAGTGGCACCAGGCCCGCGGAGACCGCGACCGCGGAGCCCGAGCTCGATCCGCCCGGCACCAGATCGCCGCGCACCGGGTTCCTGGGAATGCCGTAGGGCGAGCGCACGCCGACCAGGCCGGTGGCGAACTGGTCGAGATTGGTCTTGCCGATGATGACGGCGCCGGCCGCGCGCAGTTTCGCGACCACGGTGGAATCCTGCTCAGGCAGATAGGAGAACGCCGGGCAGGCGGCGGTGGTCGGCAGGCCCGCGACGTCGATATTGTCCTTCACCGCGACCGGCACGCCGTAAAACGGCAACGTCGGATCGGCGAGCCGCTCGGCCTCGGCAAGCGCATCCTTCTCGTCGCGCAGGCTGATGAAGATGGCGGGATCGTTGTGCTCGCGGATGCGCTGGTAGCTGCGCGCCACGGTTTGGGCCGGCGTCATGGTCCCGGCGCGGTGCGCGGCGACGATCGCGGCGACAGTTTCAGTCACGTGCTTGGCCTCATCTCGTGAGCGGGAGGCGTCGGACGCCATCCGCGAGGGAATTGCAGCCTGATCGAAGCAAGCAATGTGCCATTGTGTACAATTCGCCCGCGTCCGCCGCGAGACGGATTATTGCACAATATCAGTTGCTTGAAATGCTCGTCGGGAACGGAGGCAGGCCGGTATGAGAGAGCATCTGCCCAATTTAAAGGCAAGGCTGGTCAAGCCGAAATCTCGTCGCGAGGTCAGGTGAAGCAGGCGAGGATCTGCAGCAGCTGTTTGCGATTTTCCTTGCCGATCTTCTCGGCGACATGCCGCTCATGCTCGGCGGCGAGCCGCTTGAACTGCGCCAGCGCGGTCCTGCCGCGCGCAGTCAAATGCAGCGCGTGGGAGCGGCGGTCGGTCGCGGAGGGGACGCGGCTGACGAAGTCGCGGTCTTCCAGGCTGTCGAGCAGATGCACCAGCCGCGCGCGCTCGATCCCGAGCCGCTTTGCCACCGCCATCTGGCCGAGGCCCGGATCGGCCCCGATCACGGTGATCACCGAATACTGGGTTGGGCGGATATCGACCGTCGCCAGCGTCTTGATGAAGTCCTGAAAGATCCAGAGCTGGAAGCGCCGCACCGCATAGCCGGCGTGACCGACCAGCGCGTCGAGGCCGATGTCGTCGCCGGCCGCCGCGCCATTTGCTCTGTGCGACCGGGGGCGGCGGATCGCCGCTGCCGTTCCTGCCGCCTTGCGCGATGTCTTTTGCCGGCTCGCCATGAGCCCAGGCTAGCGCGCCCAAGGCGGGAGGGAAAGATTGTTGTTGACGACAACAATTGATGTCCGCAACATTATGGCCAAAGAGCCCGGCCGGGATCGCGGCACCGCACCATGTTGCGGCGCGATCCCGATAAGACACGGGGGACAAGACTTGGGTGACAAGACTTGGGCGAGGAGGAAACCATGACGATGGCCGCCGCCGGCGGAGACAATCCGAGCAGCCTGTTCGCGACGCCCGCGATCGTTGCGGATCGCCGCGACGACGGCAGCATCCTGGTCCGCTCCACCACGCCGCTGAAGCAAGGCGCCCGCTGCGTCGGCGACTGGCTGGAGCATTGGGCGCGGCAGGCGCCGGATCGCATCTTTCTCGGCGAGCGCGCCAATGCCGAGGCGCCCTGGAGCACCGTCAGCTATCGCGACGGGCTCGGCGTCGTGCGGCGGGCCGCATCGTGGGTGCTGGCGCAAGGGCTGAGCACGGAACGTCCGCTCGTCATCCTCTCCGACAACGGCATCGATCACGCGTTGTTCGCGCTCGCCGCGCAGCATGTCGGCGTGCCCTCGGCCGCGATCTCGCCGGCCTATTCCTTGATGTCGAAAGACTTCGACAAGCTGAAGAGCATGATCGAGCTGCTCGACCCCGGCGCGATCTACGTCGCAAGCACAAGGCCGTTCGCGGCGGCGCTTGCCGCAATCAAGCCGCTGCATCGCGCAACCATCGTCAGCGGCAATCCGGACGACGCCGACGCATTGTCGTTCCGTACCGTCGCTGCCACGCCGGAAGCGCTCGGGGTCGCCAAGGCGTTCGCGGCGGTGACGGCGGACACGATCGCAAAATTCCTGTTCACCTCGGGCTCGACGGGCATGCCGAAGGCCGTGATCAACACCCAGCGCATGCTGACCTCGAGCCAGCAGGCCAAGGCGCAGACCTGGACGTTCCTGGAGCAGTCGCGCGATGATCTGGTGATCCTGGACTGGCTGCCCTGGAGCCACACCTTCGGCGCCAACCACAATTTCAATCTGGTGCTGCGCAACGGCGGCACGCTCTATATCGACGGCGGCAAGCCGGCGCCCGGGCTGTTCGCGACCTCGCTGGCCAACCTGCGCAGCGTGGTGCCGACGGTCTATTTCAACGTGCCGCGCGGCTTCGACATGCTGATCGCGGCGCTGCGCACCGACGAGGAACTGCGCAGAAAATTCTTCGAGGACACCAAATTCGCCTTCTATGCCGGCGCGGCGCTGCCGCAGAATCTGTGGGACGCGCTGGAGGACTTGTCGCTGCGGACGGTCGGCCGCCGGTTGCCGATGGTGTCGGCCTGGGGTTCGACCGAGACCTCGCCGCTGGCGACCGATTGCCACTTCCTGGCCAAACGCTCCGGCAATATCGGCGTGCCGATCCCCGGCACCGAGCTCAAGCTGGTGCCGTCGGGCGACAAGCTCGAGGTGCGCGTGCGCGGGCCCAACGTCACGCCGGGCTACTGGAAGGCGCCCGAGCTCACCGCTGAGGCCTTCGATGACGAGGGCTTTTACAAGATCGGCGACGCCGTCACCTTCGCAGATCCCGCACGGCCTGAACTTGGCCTGTTCTTCGACGGCCGCGTGGCGGAGGATTTCAAGCTCAATTCCGGCACCTGGGTCAGCGTCGGCACCTTGCGCGTCGCCGGCATCGCGGGGCTGGCGCCGCTCGCGCAGGACATCGTCGTCACCGGCCATGGCCGCGACGAGGTGCGCTTCCTGGTGTTTCCGAACCTCGCCGCCTGCCGTTCGCTGGCAGGGCTGCCCGAGAGCGCCGACCCCCGCGAGGCGATCGGCCATCCGGCGGTCCGTTCCGCGATCGGGCAGGGGCTGGCACGGCTCAAGGCGCAAGGCGGCCATTCCTCCGGCCATGCCACCCGTGCGCTGCTGCTGGCCGAGCCCGCCTCGGTCGACGGCGGGGAGATCACCGACAAGGGCTACATCAACCAGCGCGCCGTGCTGACCCGCCGCGCCGCAGCAGTGGCGGTATTGGAGGACGACGGGTCGGGTGAGGCGATCGCCTGCGCGGGCGTGTGAGGCGATTTGTGCATCTGACGCGCCAGCAGCGCGCCGCGTACACTGCCGTCGTCCCTGCGGAAGCAGGCACCCATACTCCGCGGCCGAAATGTGAACAAAGTTCGTCGTTCCGCCGACATGCGATAATCAGCATTTGTGGTTATGGGTCACGGCTCGGAGGCCGGGACGACACCGCGTTTGTGGCACGGATCATCCAAGTTTCAGCTGTCCAACCCGCCAGGTCCCCGCTGCTTCCACTTGCCGCGCTGCACGCGGCTGCGTTTTTAGTTGCCATAGCAACTAAGCTGTGCGAGTTTCCGCACCCATAGGGACAGGGCCGGTCAACGGCCACGCGTTTGGGAGGAGAATGTTGCGCAGCACGGCGCGAACGGCACGCATGGAAGATCGGGCGAATACTGTGGGGGCGCAGCGCGGCGCCCATGGCACGGCTGCGCCGTCAGGTCGTGCCTTGCCCGGTCACGGCGCCGAGATTCTCGTGCAGCCGGCGCAGCAGCTCGATCAGCACCTCGCGCTCGTCCTTCTTCAGGCAGGCCAGCAGCCGCCGCTCGCGCTCCAGCGCTGCGACGATGACCTTGTCGTGGACGGCGCGGCCGCGCGCGGTCAGCGTGATCGAATGGGTGCGGCCGTCGTCCGGCGCGGTGCGGATCGTCAGCAGGCCGCGCTTCTGCAATGCCGCGAGGTTGCGGCTGACCGGCCCCTTGTCGAAGCCGATCACCTGGCAGATCCGGGAAGCGGGAATCCCCGGCTCGATCGCCAGTTGCGAGATGATCCGCCACTCGGTGACGTTGACGCCAAAATTCTTCTGGTAAAACGCGGTGGCGCTGTTCGACAGCTTGTTGCCGATGAAGGTGATGAACGCCGGCACATAGCGATCAAGGTCCAGCAGCGGGCCGTCACTGGCGTCTGCGGGATCGGCCGGTCTCGGCCGGCGGGGCTTTCGGGGGAGGGGCTGGCTGCTCATCTCTCAAATCATCGCTGCGAAACTGTCCGGGAGCAATAGATATGCGGCCCGTGTTGACAAGATCAAACCTCGGGAGGTCCCGATGACTGCAACAGAAGCTGCGTCCGTCCCGCATCTCGACATCGATCCGTTCGCGCTCGAGTTCTTCGCCGACCCATTCCCGACCCATGAGCGGCTGCGCGAGGCCGGGCCGGTGGTCTATCTCGACAAGTGGAATGTCTATGGGGTTGCGCGCTACGCCGAGGTCCATGCGGTGCTGAACGACCCCGCGACCTTCTGCTCCAGCCGCGGCGTCGGCCTCAGCGACTTTTCCAAGGAGAAGCCGTGGCGGCCGGCGAGCCTGATCCTGGAGGCCGACCCGCCCGCCCATACCCGGACCCGCGCCGTGCTGAGCACGGTGTTGTCGGCGACCGTGATGAAGCAGCTTCGCGGGCAATTTGCCGCCGCCGCGGAGGCCCGTCTCGAACGCGCTGCTGGAGAAGCGCAGGTTCGACGCGATCACGGACCTTGCGGAAGCCTATCCGTTGTCGATCTTCCCGGATGCGCTCGGCCTGAGGCCGGAGGGCCGCGAGCATCTGCTGCCCTACGCCAGTCTGGTGTTCAATGCCTTCGGCCCGCCGAACGAGCTCCGCAAGGAGGCGATCGAGCGCTCGGCGCCGCATCAGGCCTATGTTGCCGAGCAATGCCAGCGCGACAATCTCACCCCGGGCGGCATCGGCGCCTGCATTCACGCCCATGTCGATACCGGCGCCATTACCGCGACCGAAGCGCCGCTGCTGGTGCGCTCGTTGCTGTCGGCCGGTCTCGACACCACCGTCAACGGCATCGGCGCCGCCGTCTACTGCCTCGCCCGCTTCCCCGACCAATTCCAGAAACTACGCGCCGATCCGACGCTGGCGCGCAACGCCTTCGAGGAAGCCGTGCGGTTCGAAAGTCCGGTGCAGACTTTCTTCCGCACCACGACGCGCGACGTCGAGCTCAGTGGGGCCAGCATTCCTGAAGGCGAGAAGGTGCTGATGTTCCTCGCTGCGGCCAATCGTGATCCGCGCCGCTGGGAAGCGCCCGACAGCTATGACATCACCCGTCGTACGTCGGGCCACGTCGGCTACGGTTCGGGCATCCATATGTGTGTCGGCCAGCTCGTCGCCCGTCTCGAAGGCGAGGTGATGATGGCGGCGCTGGCGCGTCGTGTCGCCAGGATCGACATCACCGGCGAGCCGAAGCGCCTTTTCAACAACACGCTGCGCGGACTCAGCGGCCTGCCGGTCGAGATCACGCCGGCCTGACGAGACGCTCAAGACCAGCAAAAGGTCGATTGAGGAAACATGGGAGGGAGACGATGAGGGGCTTCGGGGTTGGGCGATCTACGATTGGACTTGCGCTGGCATTGGCCTGCGCCGCGGGCAGCGCACGCGCGGAGATTTCCGGCGACGTGGTCCGCGTCGGCGTGCTCAACGACATTTCGGGCATCTTCCAGGACACCAACGGCATGGGTTCGGTGGAAGCCGCGCGCATGGCCGCGGAAGATTTTGGCGGCGGCGGCAAGGGCATCAAGGTCGAGATCGTCTATGCCGATCACCAGAACAAGGCCGACGTGGGCTCTGCGATCGCGCGCAAATGGCTCGATGTCGAAGGCGTCGATGCCATCGTCGACGTGCCGAACTCGGCGGTCGGGCTCGCCATCAACACCATCCTGCGCGACTCAAGGATGACGTTCCTGGCGTCGTCGACCGCGAGCTCCGACCTCACCGGCAAGGCCTGCTCGCCGAACACCATTCAATGGGTCAACGACGCCTGGGCCACCGGCAACACCACCGCGGCCGCGATGATGCAGCGTGGCGGCAAGGACTGGTATTTCGTGACGGTCGATTATGCGCTCGGCAAAGGCATTGAGGCTGAAGCGACCAACTACATCGAGAAGCACGGCGGCAAGGTTTTGGGCTCGAGCAAGCATCCGCTCGGCACCTCGGACTTCGCGTCGTTCCTGCTGCAGGCGCAGAGCTCGAAAGCAAAAGTGATCGGGCTTGCCAATGCCGGCGGCGACACCATCAACGCGGTGAAGCAGGCGGCCGAGTTCGGCATCCAGCAGGGCGGCCAGACCATGGTGGCGTTCCTGCTGTTCGTGAACGACATCCACGGCATGGGCCTGAAGGTGGCGCAGGGCCTGCAGCTGCTGGAAGCCTTCTACTGGGACATGAACGACGACACCCGCGCGTTCGCAAAGCGCTTCGCCGCGCGTCCCGGCATGAACGGCAAGATGCCGAGCGGCAACCAGGCCGGCGTCTACGCCTCGACGCTCGCCTACCTCAACACGGTTGCCGCCACCGGCAGCGACGACGCCAAGGCGGTGGTGCCGCAGATGAAGACCTTCAAGGGCAAGGACAAGCTGTTCGGCGACACCGCGATCCGCCAGGACGGTCGCGTCATCCACCCGATGTATCTGTTCGAGGTGAAGAAGCCCGAGGAGTTGAAGTACCCCTACGACTATTACAAGCTGATCACGACCATCCCGGCCGACCAGGCGTTCCGCCCGCTGGCCGATGGCGGCTGCTCACTGGTGAAGTGAGCTCTTCGCCGCGAATGCTGCTGCGCTCCCTCTCCCCTTGTGGGAGAGGGCTGGGGTGAGGGGTATCTCTCCACACGGCGTACGGACCGGAGAGACCGCAACCCCTCACCCGGATCGCATTGCGCTTCGCTTCATGCGATCCGGCCTCTCCCACAAGGGGAGAGGCAGACCGAATGTGCGATGCGCTGTTCGTGAACTCGCTACGCCGCCTTCGAACCCGCCACCTTCACCCGCGCCAGCATCTCGGCCGCCGTCATCACATGTGCCGTTGAGAATGCGAGGATCGTCAGCGTGGCGCGGTGTACTTCGTCGGCGGACAGCGCGCCCTGGCCGACATCGGGATAGTCGAACGTGCCGGTCGCGTCCGACAGGAAGACGACCTTGTAATTGTGGAACATGGCGTCGCGCGCGGTGGCGTGGCAGCAGTTCTCGGTCGTGGTCCCCGAGATGATCACCGTGGTGATGCCCCATTCACGCAGGATGAGATCGAGATCGGTGGCGAAGAACGCGCTGTAGCGGTGCTTCTTGATGACATGCTCGCCGGGGGCGGGCGCGAGGTCGTTGAAGATCTCGACGCCCTCGCTGCCGTCGACCAGCGACGACCGGTCGGCGATCGGCGAATAGAGATCGTCATAGAGCCCCATGTCGCTGCCGTCGCGGCGATGCACATGCGCGGTGTAGACGACGCGGATGCCCTTGTCGCGGCAGGCCTTCAGGGTCTGCGCCAGCCGCGGCACCATGGCAGCAGCCTGCGCCGAACGCAGCTTGGCGCCCTCGGCCACGAAATCGTTCTGCATGTCGACGACGATCATGACCGTGCGGGCGGGATCGATGATTTCGCATTGGTAACCCATGTGGTGCCTCCTCCTGGTGAGAGACAATTTCTACGCCGGTTCCCGCGATCGTTCTTGGCTGCGCCGGCCAGTCGCTGGTCTCTGCTTGCCAGAAGGGAGGGCCGGACGCAGAATATGGCGCTGCCGGGTTGGGCGGGAGCAAGGTCCGATGCAGACCCCAGATCACACAGTCGTCGCGCAAACGCTCGTTGCGCCGGGTGACAGTTTCGACCGCTGGCATCACGTCACCTGCCGCGAATTCTCGCTGACCGAATGCCGCCGCGTCGCCGACGAGGCGTTCCAGGCATCGATCTCGATCCGCCATCTCGGCCCGCTGGCCATCAACGACATCTGGTCGTCGACGCCGGCCGCCGACCGCATCCGGGTGATGCGCAGTGCGAGCGACGTCCGCAGGGATCCGCGCGACTATTTCATGCTGTGGCTCACGCTGCGCGGCGAGGTCAGCTTCGCCCAGGGCGGCCGCGACGTCCACATGCGCCGGGGCGATCTGATGCTGCATGACCAGGCGCAGCCGTTCACGCTGGAATTCGCGCCGAGCGCGCGCGCGATCATGGTGTCGATCCCGCGGCCGCTGCTGCTCGCACGCCTGCCGGATGCGCAGCGCCTGACGGCGCGCCGGGTCGGCAACGCGTCGAAAGTGGGAGCGCTGGCGGGATCGCTGATCCGCCGGCTGACGCGGCTCGATGACGCGGCCGGACCTGCGGCGATACGGCTCAGCGCGGCGGCGCTCGATATTTTCGCAACGACGCTGCAGACCGAGCTGACGGACGACGGGCTCCAGCGCGGCGACGAAAGGCTGGCGCGGGTCAAGGCCTACATGCTGGCCAATCTCGACGATCCCGGGCTCGATCTCGATGCGATCGCCACCGCGCAGAACATGGCGCCGCGCACGCTCAATCGCCTGTTTGCGCGCGAAGGCACGACCCCGATCCGCTGGCTGTGGCAGCAGCGCCTTGCCGGCGCCTATCAGGCGCTGGCCGAACGGCGCTTCAGTCATGTCACCGATGTCGCGCTGAGCTTCGGCTTCAGCGACGTCTCGCATTTCAGCCGCGCCTTCAAGGCCGCGTTCGGCCGCTCGCCGCACCAGGTGATGGGGTGAGAATGCGTACAGCGCTGAGAGGCTAACACAGATTGTTATCCGTCATCCTGAGGTGCGAGCCTTGCGGCGCAATTGCGGCGCTGGGCGAGCCTCGAAGGATGTACGGCCACTAGCGGGGCCGTCGATCCTTCGAGACGCGCGTGCCGCGCTCCTCAGGATGACGGATAACAGGATGGCGCAGTGCCGAGTCACCTACTGCGCGACCTTGCTGCTGCCTTGCGTGATCAGCCGTGCGGCGCGCTGGTCGCGGGTGTGGATCCAGAGCCAGTTCATCGCCACCGCAATCCGATGCCGCACGCCGATCAGGAAGTAGATGTGGGCGAGGCCCCAGATCCACCATGCCAGCGAGCCGCGCAGCTTGAGCCAGCCGAAATCGATCACCGCCTTCTTCTTGCCGATCTGGGCGAGGCTGCCGGCATGCTTGTAGCGGAACGGCGGCAGCGTCTTGCCGTCGAGCCGGGCCTTGATCAGTGCGGCGACGTAGCGCCCCTCCTGCTTGGCGGCCGGCGCGATGCCGGGCACCGGATTGCCGTCGGGGTCCTTGATCGTGACGGTGTCGCCGACGGCGAAGACATCGGGATGGCCCGGCACGGTCAGATCCGGCTCGACCTGCAGCCGGTGGGCGCGATCGGCCGGCGCGTTCAGCCATTCGGCGGCGCGCGAGGCGCGCACGCCGGCGGCCCAGACGATGGTACGCGCCTCCAGCCTCTTGCCGCCGAACACCACGCCGTCGGCCGAGCATTCGGTGACCGGCTCGCCCAGCATCACCTCGACGCCGAGTTTTTCCAGCGACGCCTGCGCGTAGGCCGAGAGATCGTCGGGAAATCCTGCCAGCACGCGCGGGCCGGCCTCGATCAGCACCACGCGCGCCTTGCGCGTGTCGATGTGACGGAAGTCTTGCGGCAGCGTATCCTTGGCGAGGTCGGCGATGGTGCCGGCCATCTCGACGCCGGTCGGCCCGGCGCCGATGATGACGAAGGTCAGCAGCGCAGCGCGCTTGTCCGGATCGGTCTCGCGCTCGGCGCGCTCGAAGGCGACCAGGATGCGCCGCCGCAGCGTCGTGGCGTCCTCCAGCGTCTTCAGGCCGGGCGCGAACGGCTCCCATTCGTCGTGGCCGAAATAGGCGTGGCGGGCGCCGGTGGCGAGGACCAGCGTGTCGTAGGGAATGCCGCCGCCGTCGTCGAGTTGCACCTGCTTCGCCGCGGCATCGACGCCGCAGACATTGGCGAACAGCGTCGTCACCTCGGGCCGGTCGCGCAAGAGATATCGGATCGGCCAGGCGATCTCGCTGGTGGCAAGCGAAGCGGTCGCGACCTGATAGAGCAGCGGCTGGAACAGATGGTGGTTGCGACGGTCGATCAGCGTGATCTCGACCGGCGCCCCTCTGAGACCGAAAGCGGCTTCCAGGCCGCCGAAGCCGGCGCCGACGATCACCACGCGATGAGGTTTGGCCGGCGCTTGCGTCATCTGATGTCGCTCCCGGTTTCGAACGGCTTCGTCGTTTGATTATGTATTCATTCGCAGCCCCATTCCAACACGAAATGCCCGATCGCCCGATAGCAAAACCCAATCGCCGCAAGCTTCACGCATCCTGCGGCGCGGCCGCGGCCACGGCCCGCCGCCGCATCGGCAGGAACAGTCCCGCGACCGCGCCGGCGAATGACAGCGTTGCGGCAAGGCTCATCGCCGACGCGAATCCGTTGGTGAAATGACCGGATGAATCGGCTGCGCCATTGGCGGAGAAGCTCGCCACCAGCGCCGCGATACCGAACATGCCGCCGAGGAAGCGGCCCATGTTGAAGACGCCCGACGCCTTGCCCATCTCGCTGACGGCGACCGCACCCAGCACCGCGTTCTGCGCGGCCGGCATCGCCATCGACACGCCGACGCCGGCGAGCACCAGCGGCGCGACCAGCGCCGAATAGGGCACTGCGGGGCTCACGATCTCGCTGATCCAGCCGAGCCCGATCGCCTGCATCAGCAGGCCGGTGACGACCAGCGTGCGCTCGCCGAACCGGTTGACCGCGGCGCCGGCGATCGGCGCGGTGACGAACAGCGTCGCCGTCCACGGAAGCAAACGCAGCCCGGCGCCGAAGGCGTCGAAGCCGAGCGCGATCTGCAGGAACTGCGGCAGCAGGAACAGCACGCCATACATCGCGGCGTAGAACAGCACGCTTGCGGCCATGCCGGATGCAAACGGCCGTGCCGCGAACAGCCGCATCGGCACCATCGGGTTTGTGGCACGCAGCTCCCACAGCACGAACAGCGCCGCCAGCGCGACGCCGGCGATCAGCGCGCCCGTCACTTCCGCGCTGGCCCAGCCGACGCCGTTGCCGCGCAGCAGGCCCCAGACCAGCGCCAGCGCCGCGAGCGCGACCAGCGTGAGTCCGGCGATGTCGAGCGGCGCCGTCGGCCCAAAACTTTCGCGCAGGCGCGTGATCACAAGGGCGATCGCGATCAGGCCGACCGGCAAGTTGATCCAGAAGATCCAGCGCCAGCCGAGATGTTCGGTGATGAAGCCGCCGATCGCGGGACCTATGATCAGCGCGCATCCGGTGATGCCGCTGAAAATGCCGAGCGCGCGGGCGCGCTCCTCCCGGCCGAACGCGCCGCTCAGGATCGCCATCGCCAGCGGCATCACCAGCGCCGCGCCTGCGCCCTGCAGGGCGCGCGCGGCGATCAGGGCCGCGGCGTTGCCGGCCAGCGCGCAGGCCGCCGACGCCACGACGAACAGGCCGATCCCGGCCGCGAACATCCTGCGCCGCCCGAACCGGTCGCCGAGCGCCGCGCCGGTCAGAAGCAGCACCGCGAAGGTCAGGTTGAAGGCGTTGACGGTCCACTGCAGCGTCTCCACGGCGCTTCCGAAATCGGCGCGGATGGTGGCGAAGGCCGTGGTCATGATCATGGCGTCGAGCGCCATCATGAAGGATGCCAGCGCGGTGAGGCCGAGCACCCAGCGCTGTTCGGCGCGCTCTCGAGGGGTCTGCATGGTCGTTCTCCGTTGCTGCGCCGCGAGGTTGCGGCGCGCTTCGCCGGCAAGGACGAACCGGAACGGGCAAAGGATGCGGCCGAAGTTTTTTTTGCCGGACCGCATCCTTTGGCGGTTCGCAAACGTCCTTGGGTCTGAGGCGGCCGGTTCAGGCCGCAGAACCAGGCCAAGGAGGCTGCGATGAGACGGACCCTGATCAGGTACAAGGCGAAGCCGGAGATGGCGGAGAAGAATGCCGCGCTGGTGTCGGCCGTGTTCGCCGAGCTGAAGGCGGCGAGGCCCGACGGCGTGCGCTATCTGACCCTGCGGCTGGAGGACGATACCTTCATCCACATGGTCGAGACCACGGCCGAGGACGGTTCGAGCCCGATCCCGAAACTGGCCGCGTTCCAGGCGTTCCAGGACGGCATCCGCGATCGTTGCGCCGAGCCGCCGCTGGTTCGCAGTGCGGTGATTGTCGGGAATTATCGTATGCTGGATGAGCCGTGAACCGGCGGGCAGTGCACCGATCTGGCGGAGCCATCATGACGTCACCACACCAAGCGCCGGCCGCGACCGACGTCGACACGCTGTTGGCGGCGATGCGGCCGAGGCTGCATCGCTACTGCGCCCGCATGGTCGGATCCGTCATCGACGGCGAGGATGTGCTGCAGGATGCGCTGATCAAGGCGGTGGAAGCCTTCGGGTCCGCCGCGCCGATCCAGAATCCGCAAGCCTGGCTGTTCCGGATCGCGCACAACACCGCGCTCGATTTCCTCAGGCGGCGCAACCGCCAGGAAGCGCTCCACGCGCCGGAGGAGGTGGACATGATGGCCGGAGAGCTTGATGACGTCGGCCGCCGCGAGATCGCCGCGACCAGCCTGCGCACCTTCATGCGCCTGCCGGTGGCGCAGCGTTCCAGCGTGATCCTGATGGATGTGCTCGGCTGCTCCCTGCAGGAGATCTGCGGCATCATGGATTTCAGCCTGCCCGCGGTGAAAGCCGCGCTGCACCGTGGACGCACGCAGCTGCGCGAGTTTGCCAGCGAGCCGGACGACGCGCCGCGGCCCGGCCTGTCGCCGGCCGATCGCATCAGGCTCAACGCCTATGTCAGCCATTTCAACGCCCGCGACTTCGACGCCATCCGCGCCATGATCGCCGATGACATCAGGCTCGAGCTCGTCAACCGGACGCGGCTGAACGGCAAGGCCGAGGTGTCGCGCTACTTCGGCAATTATTCGAAGATCGACGACTGGCACCTGGTGACCGGACAGGTCGAGGGACGTCCGGCGATCCTGGTGTTCGATCCGAACGCACAGGGCGCGCCGCCGCGATCGTTCATGCTGCTCGACTGGTCGGCCGACAAGGTCGCGACGATCAGGGATTTCCGCCACGCGTCCTATGCGATCGACGGCGCCGAATGGGCGGTGGATAAGGGGTAGGCGGCTAGGCGGTGGTCAACGCTCAGCCGTGACTCAGTGGCCGTGCCACAAACTCCGTGTCGTCCCGGACAAGCGAAGCGCGATCCGGGACCCATAACCACGGGTGGTAATTGGTTTGCGATGCTTGGGCCCCAGCCCGCTTCAACAAATTAAAGCGGTGGTTATGGGTCCCTGCTTTCGCAGGGACGACAATGGTGAGACAGCTCGGCTACCGCGTCTTTCCGCCGAACTCGCCGTTGGCGATCCGCGCGACGCGGCTGCCGCCTGCGGCCGGCGTACTGCGTCTTTCAAACAGGCCATCGCCGCCGGTCTCGCGCGGCGATGGCGGGGCTTCTTCGTAATAGCCGCCACTGCGCCAGACCAGCAGGACGATGTTCATTGCGCCATTGACGGCGGCGCCGACCACCGTTTCGGTGTGCTGATAGGTCAGCGCATATTCGGGAAATCGTCCGGCAATGGCCCTGTCGAGCACGAGGAGGGCGATCCATGCCGCCATCACGCAGACCGGATCCCAGCCCATGTCGCGCACCCGCATCGATTGCAGCATGAAGCAGATGACGAGCATGCCGTAGAAGGCAATGACCAGCACGGGGTTGCTCGATGCCTGCGCCAGCAGCACGTCCATACTGCCGCTCGCCGGTGCGTTGCCGGTGACGCCGTAGACCAGCATCATAAAGCCGAGGCCCACCACGAAGGTGCAGAAGAAGAAAGCCAGTCGGCCCATCCGGGCATTGAAGCCGAAGATGTAATTCAGCATGTGACGCACCCCTTTGGCGGCAGCGTCGGCCAGGGATGCTTTCCGGACCATGAAGCCCGCAGGCGCTTGCCGGCCCGTAGTTTCCGGGTGCTTTACCGGATCGTTAAAGCCTGCTGCAGTGCGGGCGTGGGTCGTTGCCGAAGGCCGCCGCCTGCGACAATCGTTGCCCACGCAACCGGCATTATATTTCTTGCCATGGTCGATTTAGACGAATTATGATGCAAGGTGCTGGGGTATGCGCCGAAGGTTCTAAGTGAGCGCCGTCGGTTCGTGCTTGCTGCAGACTTGCGATATCGCGCACAAAATACGTCGCAGAACGACGCGCGCAAAGCGTGACCCCCGGGCCCTCGTGATCGAGCCTCGCGGGATCTTTGGTTGAGGAGGGGAGTGAATATGAAAAAGGCATTTTGGCTGGCAGGCGCCATGGCTGTGGCGCTGGCGCAGCCCGCGATGGCGGCTGACAGCGTCAAGATCGGCTTCGTCTCGACCTTCAGCGGTCCGACCGCCGTGATCGGCAACGACATGCGCAATTCCTTCGAGCTCGCGCTCGACCATCTCGGCCGCAAGATCGACGGCAAGCCGGTCGAGGTGATCTACGAGGACGACCAGCAGAAGCCCGATGTCGGCAAGCAGAAGACCGAGAAGCTGGTGCAGTCCGACAAGGTCGACTTCATCGTCGGCTACATCTGGTCGAATGTGCTGCTGGCGTCGCTGAAGACCGCGGTCGATTCGAAGACCTTCCTGATCTCGGCCAATGCCGGTCCGTCGCAGCTCGCCGGCGAACTGTGCTCGCCTTACGTGTTCTCGACCTCCTGGCAGAACGACCAGACCCCGCAGGCGGTCGGCACCTACATGAACCAGAAGGGCGTCAAGTCGGTGTTCCTGATCGGCCCGAACTACGCCGCGGGCAAGGACATGCTGGCCGGCGTCAAGAGCACGTTCAAGGGCCAGGTGGTCGGCGAGGAATATACGGTGTGGCCGAGCCAGCTCGACTTCTCCGCCGAGCTCACCAAGGCGAAGAACTCCAAGGCCGAATCGATCTTCGTGTTCTATCCGGGCGCGGCCGGCGTGCAGTTCCTGAATCAGTATGCGCAGGCCGGCATCAAGCAGCAGATCCCGCTCTACACCGCGTTCACCATCGACGAATTGTCGCTGCCGTTGCAGAAGGACAATGCGCTCGGTGTTCCCGGCGCGCAGCAATGGGTCAACGACCTGCCCAACGAGGAGAACAAGAAGTTCGTCGCCGACTACCGCAAGAAGTATCCCGGCCTGCGGCCGACCTTCTACGGCGCACAGTCCTACGACGCTGCCAACCTCATCAACAGCGCCGTGGTCGCGGTGAAGGGCGACCTGACGAAGAAGGACGCAATGAAGGCCGAGATGGAGAAGGTGAACTTCAAATCGGTGCGTGGACCGTTCAAGTACGGCAACAACCACATTCCGATCCAGAACTTCTATCTGCAGGACGTGGTCAAGGACGCCGAGGGCCAGCTCTCGCTGAAGACGGTCGCGACCATCGTCAAGGACGACCAGGATCGCTTCCACGACAAGTGTCCGATGAAGTGATTGTCGGGCGTCTTTTTGGCGCGCGGCTTGCTTCTCTTTACCTCGCCCCGCTCTTGCGGGGAGAGGTCAATCGCGAAGCGATTGGGTGAGGGGCTCTTTCCCGGCATTCGGTTCGCGGAAAGAGCCCCTCACCCCAACCTCTCTCCCGCAAGAGCGGGGCGAGGGAGAACCCGCAATGTGCAATGCGGCGGCGTGCTTGCGCTGCCGCTGTTTTGTTTCAGCCCGGTATGAAGGATCCATGTATCTCGTCGTCGAACAACTGCTGAACGGCCTGCAATTCGGCCTCCTGCTGTTCCTGCTGGCGGCCGGGCTGACGCTGGTGTTCGGCATCATGGACTTCGTCAATCTGGCGCACGGCTCGCTCTACATGATGGGCGCCTATTTCGCGGCGACCTTCGTGGCCTGGACCGGCAGCTTCGTGCTCGGCGCGCTGATGGCGCTGGGCGCCACCCTGCTGCTCGGCATCGTGCTGGAATATGTCGCGCTCAGGCATCTCTATGGCCGCGACCATCTCGACCAGGTGCTGGCGACGTTCGGCCTGATCCTGTTCTTCAACGACGCCGTCCGGCTGATCTGGGGCCCGGCGGGCCTCGCGCTGCCGCTGCCGGCCTGGCTCACCGTGCCGGTGCAGATCATTCCCGGCGTTTACTATCCGGCTTACCGCCTGATGATCATCGTGGTCGCGCTGGCGGTCGCAGCAATGCTCTATCTCGTCGTGATGCGCACCCGCATCGGCATGCTGATCCGCGCCGGCGCCTCCAACCGCGAGATGATCGGGGCGCTCGGCATCAACATCAAGCTGCTGTTCACGCTGGTGTTCGGCCTTGGCGCCGCGCTCGCAGGGCTCGCCGGGCTGATGCAGGCGCCGATCCTCACCGTGCAGATCGGCATGGGCGAGAACATCCTGATCCTGGCTTTCGTCATCATCGTGATCGGCGGCATCGGCTCGATCCGCGGCGCGTTCATGGCCGCGATCTTCGTCGGCATCATCGACACGATGGGCCGCGCCTTCCTGCCCGACCTGCTGCGCAAGGTGCTGAGCGGGGCGGCGGCGTCGACCGCGGCGCCGGCGCTGTCCTCGATGCTGATCTACCTCCTGATGGCCATCATCCTTGTGCTGCGGCCCGAGGGGCTGTTCCCGGCGGCCAAACGATGATGCGAAAGCTCAACGTCTCCAACGCGGTCGCGGCGCTGATGTGCGCCGCCCTGATGCTGCTGCCGCTCTATTCGGCGGTCACGGGCAACATCTTCATCCTCACGCTGTTCACCCGGATCGTGATCTTCGCGCTCGCCGCCGCGAGCCTCAATCTGATCATGGGCTATGGCGGCATGATGAGCTTTGGCCACGCCGCCTATCTCGGCATCGGCGGCTATGCCGTCGGCATCCTCGCCGCCGAGGGGGTCGGCTCCGGCTTCATCCAGTGGCCGGTGGCGCTCGCCGTCTCGGCGCTGTTTGCGCTGCTGATCGGCGCCCTGTCACTGCGCACTCGCGGCGTCTACTTCATCATGATCACGCTGGCCTTTGCGCAGATGGCCTACTACATCGCCTCCGCGCTGTCGCGCTACGGCGGTGACGACGGGATCACCGTCTACAAGCGCAGCGATTTCGCCGGCCTGATCAACCTGTCGGATCGCAACCAGTTCTATTACCTCTGCCTGGCCTGCCTGTTCGGCGGCCTCTATCTGATCTGGCGCATCGTCAATTCGCGCTTCGGCCTTGTGGTGCAGGGCGTCCGCTCCAACGAGCAGCGCATGCAGGCGATCGGTTTCCATGCCAATCGCTACCGCCTGGTCTGCTTCGTGATATCAGGCACGATCTGCGGCCTGGCCGGCGCGCTGCTTGCCAACAACACCGATTTCGTCAGCCCCGCGGTGATGTACTGGACACGCTCCGGCGATCTCATGGTGATGGTGATCCTCGGCGGCATGGGCTCGCTGTTCGGTCCCGTCATCGGCGCGATCGTCTATCTCCTGCTCGAGGAGCTGCTGTCGCAGTTCACCGAATATTCTGGGCTGATCCTGGGCCCGGTGCTGCTCCTGATCGTGCTGTTCGCGCGCGGCGGCATCATGGGCCTGCTCGGGAGGATGCGCCGTGGTTGATTCCTTGCCTGATCCCTTGCTCCGCGTCGACAATCTGATCCGCCGCTTCGGCGGCATCACCGCGACCGACAACCTCTCGATGGAGGTGGTGCCAGGCGAATTGCACGCCATCATTGGCCCCAACGGCGCCGGCAAGACCACGCTGATCAGCCAGCTCACCGGTCAGGTGATGCCGAACTCCGGCACCATCCGCTTCGCCGGCCGCGACGTCACGAACCTGCCGTCCTACAAGCGCAGCCGCCTCGGGCTGGCGCGCTCGTTCCAGATCACCTCGCTGCTGAAGGATTTCTCCGCGATCGACAATGTCGCGCTGGCGGCGCAGGCGCATGACGGCCACTCGTTCCGCTTCTGGGGCAATGCGCGCAAGGAGCGGCATCTGCGCGAGGCCGCGCGCGCGGCGCTCGAGCGCGTCGGCCTCGGCACGCGCGCCGATATCGTGGTGTCGCAGTTGAGCCATGGCGAGCAGCGCGAGCTCGAGCTCGCGGTCGCGCTTGCCACCAGGCCGCAACTGTTGCTGCTGGACGAGCCGATGGCCGGGCTCGGCGTCACCGAATCGACGCGGATGGTTGCGCTGCTGAAGGAGCTGCGCAAGGAAGTCACCATCGTGCTGGTCGAGCACGACATGGAGGCGGTGTTCGCGCTGGCCGACCGCATCACGGTCTTGGTTTATGGCCGCGTCATCGCCTGCGACGTGCCGGACGCGATCCGCAAGCACGAAGAGGTCAAGCGCGCCTATCTCGGCGAACAGCATGCGGTGACGCGCCATGGCTGAGACCAGGATGGCTAATACCAAAACCGCTGAAACCCTGCTCGAAGTGGATGGCATCGAGACCTGCTACGGGCTGAGCCAGGTGCTGTTCGGCCTGTCGCTCCAGATCAAGTCGGGCGAGATGGTCGCGCTGATGGGCCGCAACGGCATGGGCAAGACCACGACGATCCGCTCGATCATGGGCCTGACGCCGGCGCGGTCAGGCGCCATCCGCTTCGCCGGCGAGGCGGTGCGCGGCCTGCCGTCCTACAAGATAGCGAAACTCGGGATCGGCCTGGTGCCCGAAGGCCGCCAGATCTTCCCGAACCTCACGGTGCGCGAAAATCTCGTCGCCGCGTCAGGCAATCGCTTCAGTGCCTCCGATCCGTGGACCATCGACAAGATCCACGCGCTGTTTCCGCGGCTCGCCGAACGCACGAACAATATGGGCGTCACGCTGTCCGGCGGCGAGCAGCAGATGCTGGCGATCGGCCGCGCGCTGATGACCAATCCGAAATTGCTGATCCTCGACGAGGCGACCGAGGGTCTTGCGCCCTTGATCCGCGACGAGATCTGGCGCTGCCTGTCGATGCTGAAGGAGCGCGGGCAGTCGGTGCTGGTGATCGACAAGAACGTCGGAAACCTCGCCCGCATCGCCGACCGCCATTACATCATCGAGCGCGGCCACACGGTGTGGAGCGGCACCAGCGGGGAGCTGATCGCCGAGCCGGATCTGCAGCACAAGTATCTCGGGATTTGAGATCGGACCGCCGGTCTCGCACCCACGTCGTCCCGGCGAAGGCCGGGACCCATTACCACCGCTGTATGTGGGTACAGCAAGCCGGGTCCACAGCGAGGCAAATACAACAGCCTGTGGTTATGGGTCCCGGCCTTCGCCGGGACGACGAAACAAGGGCCTCAAAACATCTCGAAATATTCGCGGTGCTCCCAGTCCGACACCTCGGCCTGGAAGCGTTCGATCTCCGCGTTCTTGATGAAGACGTAATAGTCCACGAACTCCGGCCCGAGCGCCTGGCGGAAGAACGGATCGTCGTTGAGCGCGAACACGGCCTCGCGCAGCGACTTCGGCAACAGCGCGGCCTTGGCCTCGTAGGGCGTGTCGGCCGACGGGCCGGGGTCGAGCTTGCGGTCCACGCCGTCGAGGCCGGAGAGGATCTGGCTTGCCATGTAGAGATAGGGATTGGCGGCGGGTTCGCCGATCCGGTTCTCCAGCCGGGTTGCGGGATCGCCGGCGCCGCCGAGCACGCGGATCATAACGCCGCGGTTGTCGCGGCCCCAGATCGCGCGGTCCGGCGCCAGCGAATAGGAGCGGTAGCGCTTGTAGCCGTTGATGGTCGGCGTCGTGAACACGGTCGAGGCCCGGGCGTGCTCGATCAGGCCGGCGAGCCAGCCGCGGCCGAGCGCACTGAGCGGCTCGCCGGTCTCCTTGGCCATGAAGACGTTCTCGCCATTGGCGCGCGACACCAGCGACTGGTGCAGGTGCCAGCCGCTCGCGAACACGTTCGGCAGTTTCGGCCGGCACATGAAGGTCGCGTGATAGCCGTGGCGGCGCGCGATCTGCTTCACTGCCGAACGAAACAGCACCATGGTGTCGGCCGGCGCAAGACCGACAGTCGGTGCGAAAGTGAATTCGCACTGGCTCGGACCGAATTCGACCTCGACCGAGCGCAACGGCAGGTCGAGCGCGATGATGTCGCGGCGGATGATCTCGAGCGCCGGCTCCATCAGATCGTAGCGCTGCTCGGTGAGGTATTGATAGCCGTGCGATAGCAGGCTGACCGACGGCGGCCGTCCGGGCTGGCCGGCATCCTCCGGCGCCATGTGGGCGTCGTCGAGCTTGAACAGGTGGAATTCGACCTCGAGGCCGGCGACGAAATCGTAGCCGCGGCCTGCGAGCTGATCGAGCACCTTGCGATAGAGGTTGCGGGTCGCGAACGGCACCGGCCGGCCGTCGCTGAAATGAAGGTCGCAGAGCAGCCAGCCGGTGTTTTGCGCCCAGGGCAGCACGCGGAACGTGGTGGGATCGGCGACCATCAGCACGTCGGCCGCGCCCTCCATCTCCTTCATGCCGAAGCCGCCGCCTGATGTGAACACCGGAAACACCGTCTTGTGCGAGGTGTCCTTGGCGAGCATCGTCGTGGTGATCGAGCAGCCGCCCTCCAGCGAGCGCACCGCTTCGCTGGCGATCAGCGTCTTGCCGCGCAGGATGCCGTGCTGGTCGGGGAACGACAGGCGGATGACTTCGAGATTCTTCTCCTCGACGATGCGGCGGAGGCGGTTTGCGGCCTCCTTCTGCTCATCCGACCACAGGCCGTGACGCTCGACGAAGCTCACCGCGTCGCTCCTTCACTTCTCCCTCGCCCCGCTCTTCGCGGGGAGAGGGTCGGGGTGAGGGGCTCTCTCCGCCAACTCGATATGCCGATAGACCTGTACCCCCTCACCCGGATCGCTAACGCGATCCGACCTCTCCCCGCAAGCGGGGCGAGGTGAAGGATACAATGCGGAGCCATTGATACCATCTTCACTCCGCCGCCGTCAGATGATGCACCTTGCCGGCGATCTCGCGCGGCACGGGAGCTGCCCATGGTGCGCCGCGGCGGCGCTTGACGTCGACTTCCATCCAGTAGAGCTCCCAGCCCAGCGTCGGTCCGATGCCGTCCATCGTGGCCGGGCCCTGGATGCTGCGCGCGGAGGCGTCGTCGAGGAACAGCATCGGTGTCTGCCCGCCCTCCACCTTCTCGATCTCCTGTCGCAGCAGGCGGCGGTACTGCACGATCGCCTTGTCGCTCTGGCCGAGATGCTCGTTGGTGCGGTCCTGGATCGCCCCCATCGATTCCACCGCCCACTGGTCATGGACGTTGATGTCGGTGCCCATGCCGGTATAGGTCTCGGTCGCCTGCTCGTGCGGATCGAAGCCGTAGTCGTTGCTGCGGTTCTTGCGCGACTTGTAGTCCGGCAGCGTATAGAGCTCGAGCCGCTGGTCGCGCATCTTCTGCTTGTCGACTGGCGCCGCGTAGCTGGTGAAGATCGCATACCAGTAGCAATTCTCGTCATCGACCGGCACGTGCCACTGCGTGATCGTCATCTCGGTCGACATCGGGATGACGAAGCCGTGCGGGAACAGCTGGTTGGTGACGCGCACATGGGTGCGCTCCGCGTCGAGCTCGCGCAGCGCGATCAGGCGCAGGCCGTATTCAGTGTGCTCGACATTGATGATCGGCCGGTCATATTCGCGCAGGATCTTGGTCATCGGCATGTCGCTGCCGGCCGAGGCACCGCGGAATTGCTTGCCGTAGGCCGCCGAGGTGTCCTCGTCCTCGAAGAAGCGATGCAGAAAGGAGGCGTGCGCCGGATCGATGCCGACCTCGAGCGCCTGCAGCCAGTTGCAGTTCATGTGACCCTTGAACGCAAACGTATGGCTTCCGGGCGCAACGAAGCAGTCGAGCTCCGGAAAGGCGGGCGGGGCGCCTTCGCCGAGCCAGGCCCACAGGATGCCGCTCTTCTCGACCACGGGATAGGAACGCTGCCTGATGCCCTTGCACAGCTGCGAACCGGCCGGCTCCGCCGGCGTCTCGATGCACTGGCCTGACGTGTCGAACAGCCAGCCGTGGAAGGCGCAGCGCAGCCCGCCATGCTCGAGCCGGCCGAAGGCGAGATCGGCGCCGCGATGCGCGCAGTGGCGATCGATCAGCCCGTAGCTTCCGTCCTCGCCGCGGAACAGCACCAGGTTCTCGCCGAGCAGCCGCACCGGTCGTACCGGGCGCGGTCCGTCCAATTCGTCCACCAGCGCCGCCGGCTGCCAGTAGCTCCGCATCAGCTTGCCGCACGGGTCCTTGCGCCCGGTGCGGGTGATCAGATCGTTCGCTTCCTGGCTCATCATGGCGGCGTCTCCCGGATTTGGATTTGTTCGCCTATTGAACGAATGTGCGAATTATGCCATGTCTGTTTTGGACAGCAAGCGCAATTTTTGAACCGTTCAAAGCCCCAACCTAAAACGCCATGCCCAAGCTGAAGCGGACCGACCAGGACGAGCGCGCCACCGACTTCGTCGAGGCGCTCGATCGCGGCCTGCGCCTGTTGCAGGTGTTCGGCACCGTGTCCGGCCCGGCAACGCTGAGTGATCTGGCGCGTGCCGCCGATCTGCCGCGCGCCACCGCGCGCCGCATCCTGTTCACGCTCGCGCATGGCGGCTTCGTTGCCACCGACGGCAAGCTGTTCACGCTGACGCCGCATGTGCTGACGCTGGCGGGCTCGTTCCTGCAATCCAACCAGGTGGTGACGGTGCTGCAACCGGTGCTCGACCGCATCGCGACGGCAGCGCAGGAGATCGCCTCACTGGCCTTGCTCGACGGCGACGACGTCGTGTTCGTCGCGCGCTCGAGCCCGACCCGCGTGTTCTCCGCCGGTCTCGACATCGGCTACCGGCTGCCGGCGTTCTGCACCTCGGTCGGCCGCGCGATGCTCGGCCGCCTCACTGATACCGAGCTGGCGGCGCGGCTGAAGGCGATGCGCCGCGATCCGGTGACGCCGCAGACCACGACCGATCCGAAGAGGCTGCTCGCCACCATCATCGCCGATCGCGCGCAGGGTTATTCCTTGGTCGACCGCGAGGCCGAGCCGCATTTCCGCTCGATCTCGGTGCCGGTGCGCCGCTACGACGGCACCATCGTCGCCGCGATCAACATGGGCGCGCATGTCGATCGCGTACCGATGCAGGAATTGATCGACCGCTTCCTGCCGCTGCTGCGGGATGGTGCAGATGATGTGAAGAGCCGGCTGCTCTAAGTGCTGCTAAAGCGCCACGCTGCGCAGCCCGAAGCTGCGTGCCTCGTTCTGCAGTACCGGCCGCACGGAATCGATCAGCCGTGCGGCGGCGGCGTCGACCGAGAGGCCGGCGGTGTCGACCACCGCCGATGCGCGGGCGTAGAGCGGCTCGCGGCTGACCAGGATGTTGCGCAATTCCGCCATCGCCGAGCGGTCGTCGGCCATCGGGCGCAGATCGCCCTGGCGGCGGACGCGCGCCATGTGCTCTTCCGGCTCGGCCTTCAGCCAGATCGTGTAGAACGACGACAGGATCAAATCGAAGGTCAGCGCCTCGGAGACGATGCCGCCGCCGGTCGCCAGCACCATCAATTCCTTGCGCGCCAACAGCTGCGTCAGCGCGGCCTGCTCCATGCGGCGAAAGCCTTCCTGGCCGTACAGCGCGATGATCTCGGCGACCGAGAGGCCGTTCTGCGCCTCGATCTCCTTGTTGAGCTCGACGAAGCTCCAGCCGATCTTCTTCGCCAGCATCCGCCCGAGCGTGGTCTTGCCGGCGCCGCGCAGGCCGATCAGCGCGATGCCGGAGAACGAGGCGCGCCGCGGCGCCAACGGGCTGCTGCCGGCGAGCATGTCCTTGGCCTGCGCGATCTGGTTCGGCGACGCCTTGCGCAGCAGGTCGCGGATCACGGCCCAGTCCGGCACGGGCTCGCTGGAGGGGATCAGGTCCTCGAGATGTGCACCCATCGCGCCTGCGACACGGCGCAGCAGCACGATCGAGACATTGCCTTTGCCGCTTTCGAGCTGGGCGATGTAGCGTTCGGAAATGCCGGAAACCTTGGCGAGCACCTTGCGCGACATGCCGCGCAGGGCGCGCATCGTGCGCACGCGCTGGCCGAGCTGTTCAAGGAAGTCGGTTTCCGGGTCGTTGGCTGCGGTCATGATCCCTGTGCGACGCGCGGTCCTGACTGAATCAGACCGAGGTTCTAGGAAACATAGTGCCGATAAGGATTGACAGCAAGCCAACGTGGTGGCTTTGTATGAATTATAATTCTTAAATTCACAGGAGAGGGAAGCGTGGCACGTCCGGGTCCGAGGAGCGGAGCATGACTTACAACGCGGTCTCCTGGCTGCTCGACCGCAATGTCGATGAAGGCCGCGGCGACAAGGTCGTGTTCGACGATACGGTGTCGCAAATCACCTATGGCCAGTTGCAGCAGCAGACCCGCCGCGTCGGCAACATGCTGTGCCGGCTCGGCGTCCGCCGCGAAGAGCGGGTCGCCATGATCATGCTGGACACGGTCGATTTCCCGATCGTGTTCCTCGGCGCGATCCGCGCCGGTGTGGTGCCGGTGCCGCTCAACACGCTGCTGACCGCGGAGCAGTATGCCTACATCCTTGGCGATTGCCGCGCGCGCGTGCTGTTCGTGTCGGAAGCGCTGCTGCCGGTCGTGAAGGACGTCATCGCGCGGATGCCCGACCTCGAGCATGTCGTGGTCTCCGGCAAGGACGCGCACGGCCACAAGAAGCTGTCCGATGAGATCGCGCGCGAGAGCGACGTGTTCGCCACCGCGCCGACGCATGCCGACGAGCCGGCGTTCTGGCTCTATTCGTCGGGCTCGACCGGCATGCCGAAGGGCGTGCGCCATCTGCATTCCAATCTCGCGGCGACCGCGGAGACCTACGCCAAGCAGGTGCTCGGGATCCGCGAGGATGATGTCGGCCTGTCGGCGGCAAAGCTGTTCTTCGCCTACGGGCTCGGCAATGCGCTGACCTTCCCGATGTCGGTCGGCGCCACCACGGTGTTGAACTCCGAGCGGCCGACGCCGGCGATGATGTTCGCGCTGATGAACAAATATCACCCCAGCATCTTCTTCGGCGTGCCGACCCTGTTCGCGGCGATGCTGAACGACGAGGCGACCAAGGCGCAGTCCGGCGGCAATCGCCTGCGCGTCTGCACCTCGGCCGGCGAGGCGCTGCCGGAGTCGGTCGGCAATGCCTGGAAGACGCGGTTCGGCGTCGACATTCTCGACGGCGTCGGCTCGACCGAGCTGTTGCACATCTTCCTGTCGAACGCGCCCGGCGACATCAAATACGGCTCGTCCGGCCTTCCGGTGCCCGGCTACAAGGTGCGGCTGGTCAATGAGGCCGGCGCCGACGTCGCGGACGGCGAGGTCGGCGAGCTCTTGGTCGATGCGCCCTCGGCCGGCGAGAGCTACTGGAATCAGCGCGCCAAGAGCCGCGCCACCTTCGAGGGCGCCTGGATTCGCACCGGCGACAAATACACGCGCGATGCCGACGGCCGTTACACCTTCTGCGGCCGCGCCGACGACATGTTCAAGGTCTCCGGCATCTGGGTGTCACCGTTCGAGGTCGAGAGCGCGCTGATCACCCATCCCGCGGTGCTGGAGGCGGCGGTCGTGCCGGAGGCCGACCCGGAAGGCCTGCTCAAGCCGAAGGCCTATGTGGTGCTGCGGCCCGACAGTTCAGCCGCCGGCCTGCACGAGGCGCTGAAGGAGCACGTCAAGCAGAAGATCGGCCCGTGGAAATATCCGCGTTGGATCGATGTCGTCGACAATCTGCCGAAGACCGCGACCGGGAAGATCCAGCGGTTCAAATTGCGGGAACACGAGCACTAGCTCCCCGCGTCGTCCCGGCGAAGGCCGGGACCCATACGCCGCGGCCTTCGTTTCGAGAGACGCTGTTCAACAGCTTTGCGCAACAACTAACGCCTGTGGTTATGGGTCCCGGCTTTCGCCCTAGTGCATGCACACATCTGATGCGACCGATTGACTTGGGTAGCAAGGCTGGGATTCCAGAATCGGCGATCCATGCGATTCCTATTGCGGCACTTCGGTTTGGGTGGAGGTGCCGGCATGTTGTCGCGGATTGACTGGACGTTGGGCCGGTTCGGGGATCGTCGCCTCGATAAAGGGGGGCGACGCTTGTCGGACGCATGGTTGCGGGCAAGGATGTGTGCCTGCGGCGGCTTTCCCGAGGGGATCGTGCGCTGGAAGTGCGGTTCAACCGCTTTCTGGGCCATGACAAGGTGACAACGGAGCGGATCATCGAAAGCTGGAGCGAAAGCACGGTTGCGGCGGTGAGAGGCCGCCATGTGCTGGCGATCCAGGACACCAGCGAGATCCACTTCAACACCACCGCACGACGCCGACGCGGGCTGGGAGAAATCGGCAAGGGCAATAATCACGGCGTGCTGCTGCACCCGCTGCTGGCGGTGGATGCGGACAATGGCACTTGTCTGGGACTTCTGAGCGGCGAGGTGTGGACGCGTGAGGGCCGCCGGACCGTCTCGCATGACAGCCGCGACCTGTCAGACAAGGAATCGCAGCGCTGGCTCACCACAGCCCTTGCGGCCAAGCCGCTGCTCGCGGGCGCCGCAATGGTGACCCTGCTTGGTGACCGCGAGAGCGATATTTTTGCTCTTTATGCCGGCGCGGCCGAGCAAAACCACCACGTGATCGCTCGCAGCATGCATGATCGCAAGTTGGCCGACGCGACGGGTCTGTACGTGGCCATCGATGCCATGGCGCCGGTGCAGCGGCGCACCGTCCAATTGCCCGCACGTGCGCAACGGCCTGCGCGTCAGGCGGACCTCGAACTTCGCTTCGGCGCGATCGAGCTTGCCCGACCTCAGAGCAAGTTCCTGCGAAACTTGCCGAAAAGCCTGCCGCTCGCCATCGTTGACGTCCGCGAGATCAATGCCGGTCCCGACGTCGAACCGCTGCATTGGCGTCTCATCACCTCACATAAGGTCGCCAATGCAGACGATGGTTGGCGCATCGTCGATTGGTATAAGCAGCGCTGGATCATCGAGCAGTTCTTCCGCGTCCTCAAGACACAGGGCTTCAAGCTCGAGGATAGCCAGATCGGCATCGCCGAGCGGCTTCTCAAATTGGTCACCATCGCTGCTAAAGCCGCGGTCATTACCATCCAGCTCCTGCAGGCGCGCAACGGTGGCCAGCAGGGCATCTCCACGACCTTTAACAGCGATGAGATCGCCACCTTGAGGGCCCTCAATCAGCAGCTCGAGGCCAGAACCAAAAAGCTGAAGAATCCACACCTGCCCGACACCCTCGCTTGGGCCGCATGGATCATCGGTCGCCTCGGCGGCTGGGACGGCTACCGGTCGTCCAAGCCGCCAGGCCCCATCACCTTCAAAGCCGGCCTCGAATACTTCCATGCCGTCGCTGCAGGATGGAGCCTCAGAGATACGTGCATGCACTAGGGCTTTCGCCGGGACGACGATGAGGAAGGCCTACCATGACAAACTTGAAACCCTCCGGCTTCCTCAGCATCGACGGCGCCGATCTCGAATACCGCATGATCGGTCCCTCGCCGGACGCGGCGCCGACCATCGTGATGCTGCATGAAGGCCTCGGCTGCGTCGGGCTGTGGGGCGACTTCCCCGAGAAGCTGCAGGCGGCGACCGGCGCCGGCGTATTCGTCTATTCGCGATCAGGCTATGGCGCCTCGTCGCCGGCGAAGCTGCCGCGTCCGGTCGACTACATGCACCGCGAGGCGCTCGACGTGCTGCCGAAGCTGCTCGACCGGATCGGCTTTCGCCGCGGCTTGCTGCTCGGTCATTCCGACGGCGCGTCGATTGCCGCGATCTATGCCGGCGCGCATCAGGATCATCGCCTGCACGGCCTGGCGCTGCTGGCGCCGCACTTCATCGTTGAGGACATCTCGGTGAAGTCGATCGCCGAGATCAAGACGGCGTACGAGACCACCAACCTCAAGGAGAAGCTGGCGCGCTGGCACAAGGACGTCGACAACGCCTTCTATGGCTGGAACGGCGCCTGGCTCGATCCGGCATTCCGCGACTGGGATATCTCCGACTATCTCGCCTATATCCGCGTGCCGGTGCTGATCGTGCAGGGCGCGGCCGACCAGTACGGCACCATGCGGCAGGTCGAGATCGCCCAGGAGGAGTGCTACTGCCCGGTCGATGTCGCGGCCATCGCCGGCGCCGGCCATTCGCCGCATCGCGAGGCGCCCGCGGCGACGCTCGAGGCGGTCGCCGAATTTGCCGGGGCGGCGCTGCGCGACGACCCGGCACTGGCGGCCTGACCTTTGGTGCCGGTGCCAGGTCATTGGCCGAG
This sequence comes from Bradyrhizobium sp. BR 1433, assembly GCF_051547665.1. Lineage (NCBI taxonomy): Bacteria > Pseudomonadati > Pseudomonadota > Alphaproteobacteria > Hyphomicrobiales > Nitrobacteraceae > Bradyrhizobium > Bradyrhizobium sp. BR 1433. The sequence goes on along the minus strand of NZ_JBPUGG010000001.1, from coordinate 4,291,906 downwards.
CTGGCGATTTTCCTGAACATGAAACAAAATGCATGTTTTTGCGTTTTGAACTAGACCAGATCGAAAACATGCATTATTGTGCATGAAGGCTTCGGCGACGAACCTTCAAGCGAACAACAGCAAGACAACAGATAAGGGTGGCCCATGGCTGGTGACGATCGCGTCCTTGCAGGCGGGGCGAAGTACATCGACTTCCAGACCGAACCGTCGCGCTACCGGCACTGGAAGCTCGACGTTGCGGGCGATGTCGCGACGCTGACCATGGACGTCGACGAGAACGCCGGCCTGTTCGAAGGCTACCAGCTCAAGCTGAATTCCTACGATCTCGGCGTCGACATCGAGCTTGCGGACGCCGTGCAGCGCCTGCGCTTCGAGCATCCCGAGGTCAAGGTCGTGGTGATGCGCTCGGGCAAGAACCGGGTGTTCTGCGCCGGCGCCAACATCCGCATGCTGGCGGGCTCGACCCACGCCCACAAGGTCAACTTCTGCAAATTCACCAACGAGACCCGCAACGGCCTGGAAGACTCCAGCGAGAATTCCGGGCAGAGCTTCATCACCGTCGTCAACGGCACCGCGGCCGGCGGCGGCTATGAGCTGGCGCTCGCGACCGACCACATCATGATGGCCGACGACGGCGCTGCCGCCGTCGCGCTACCGGAAGTACCGCTGCTCGCGGTGCTGCCGGGCACCGGCGGGCTCACGCGCGTCGTCGACAAGCGCAAGGTGCGCCGCGACCACGCCGACTTCTTCTGCACCATCGAGGAAGGCATCAAGGGCAAGCGCGCCGTCTCCTGGCGCCTGGTCGACGAGATCGCGCCGAACTCCAAGCTCGAGGGCAAGCTGGCCGAGCGCGTCAAGGAATTCGCCGCGAAGTCGAAGCGCAACGGTGCTGGCAAGGGCATCGCGCTGGTGCCGCTGACGCGCACCATCGACGATAGCGCCATCCGCTACGGCTTCGTCAGCGTCGACATCGATCGCGCCGCGCGCATCGCCACCATCTCGATCAAGGCGCCGGAAACCACGGCGCCCGCGGATGTCGACGGCATGATCGCGCAAGGCGCTGCGTTCTGGCCGCTGCAGGTCGCCCGCGAGCTCGATGACGCGATCCTGCATCTGCGCATCAACGAGCTCGAGATCGCGATGCTGGTGTTCAAGAGCCATGGCGACCGCGCCAATGTCGTGTCCTTTGACGCGTTCCTGGAGGCCAACAAGGCGCACTGGCTGGTCAACGAGGTCAGGCATTACTGGAAGCGCGTGCTCAAGCGCATCGACGTCACGTCACGCACGCTGGTGACGCTGGTCGAGCCCGGCTCCTGCTTCGTCGGCACGCTGGCCGAGCTCGTGTTCGCCGCCGACCGCTCCTACATGCTGATCGGCCAGAAGCAGGGCGACAACCGCCCGCCGCCGGCGATCGAGCTGACGGCGATGAATTTCGGGCCCTATCCGATGAGCCACGGCCTGACCCGGCTGCAATCGCGCTTCCAGGCCGATCCGTCGGATCTGGAGCGCGCGCAAGGCTCGATCGGCAAGGCGCTCGACGCGGAGGAGGCCGAGGAGCTCGGTCTCGTCACCTTCGCGCTCGACGACATCGACTGGGACGACGAGGTTCGCGTGTTCTTCGAGGAGCGCACCTCGTTCTCGCCCGACGGTCTCACCGGCATGGAAGCCAATCTGCGCTTCGTCGGCCCGGAGACCATGGAATCGAAGATCTTCTCGCGCCTGACGGCGTGGCAGAACTGGATCTTCCAGCGGCCGAACGCGGTCGGCGAGGACGGCGCACTGCGCCGCTACGGCACCGGCCAGAAGGCGCAATTCGACATGACGCGAGTTTAAGGGAGCACGGCCATGAACATGAACATCATGAACGTCGATTACTCGACCAAGATTCCGAACAACGTGAATCTCGCCGAGGACCGCCAGGTGCTCAAGGCGCTGGAGGGCTGGCACCCCGGCTACATGGACTGGTGGAAAGACATGGGGCCGGACGGCTTCCAGGAATCCCTGCTCTATCTCCGCACCGCCTATTCGGTCGATCCGCGTGGCTGGGCCAAGTTCGACTACGTGCGGATGCCCGAATATCGCTGGGGCATTCTCCTTGCTCCGCAAGAGGAAAATCGCGTCATTCCGTTCGGCGAGGATTTCGGCAAGCCGGCCTGGCAGGAAGTCCCCGGCGAGCATCGCGCGATGCTGCGGCGCCTGATCGTGATTCAGGGCGACACCGAGCCGGCCTCGGTCGAGCAGCAGCGCCATCTCGGCAAGACCGCGCCCTCGCTCTACGACATGCGCAACCTGTTTCAGGTCAATGTCGAGGAGGGCCGCCATCTCTGGGCGATGGTCTACCTCTTGCAGAAGTATTTCGGTCGCGACGGCCGCGAGGAGGCCGACGATTTGTTGCGCCGCCGCTCGGGCGATGCCGATAGCCCACGCATGCTCGGCGCCTTCAACGAGGCGACGCCGGACTGGCTGTCGTTCTTCATGTTCACCTACTTCACCGACCGCGACGGCAAGATGCAGCTGCACTCGCTGGCGCAGTCGGGCTTCGATCCGCTGTCGCGCACCTGCCGCTTCATGCTGACCGAGGAAGCCCACCACATGTTCGTCGGCGAGACCGGCATCACCCGCGTCGTGCAGCGCACCTGCGATGCGATGAAGGAAGCCGGCATCGCCGATCCGAACGACATCGCCAAGGTCCGCGCGCTCGGCGTGATCGACCTGCCGACGATCCAGAAGAAGCTGAACCTGCACTATTCGCTGTCACTCGACCTGTTCGGCTCGGAAGTGTCGACTAACGCGGCCAATGCCTTCAACGCCGGCATCAAGGGCCGCTACAAGGAAACCACGATCGAGGACGACCACCAGCTCAAGAGCTCGACCTATCCGGTCATGAAGATGGTGGACGGCCAGATCAAGATGGTCGACGAGCCGGCGCTGACCGCGCTCAACATGCGGCTGCGCGACGACTACACGCAGGACTGCGTCAAGGGCATGCTGCGCTGGAACAAGGTGATCTCGACATCAGGCATCGACTACAAGCTCGCGGTGCCGAACACCGCCTTCCACCGCCAGATCGGCGAGTTCAAGGACGTCCATGCGACGCCCGACGGCCTCCTGATCGACGACGCCACCTGGGCCAAGCGCAAGAACGACTGGCTGGCCGTCGACCGCGGACGGCGACTTCATCGCCTCGCTGATGAAGCCGGTGACCGAACCCGGCCAGTTCGCCTCCTGGATCTCGCCGCCCAAGGTCGGCATCGACAACAAGCCGGGCGACTTCGAGTATGTGAGGATCGAGAGCTGATCGGCGCGAGCATGATCCGGAAAAGTGTGAAGCGGTTTTCCGAAGAGATCATGCTCAAACAATAAATCGGGTCACGATGCGGATCGCATCATGACCCGACAGTTCCTCTCCTCCCGGAGGGGCCGGAAAGGGGTGAGCCGAGAAGGTCCTGGCTCGCCCCTTTTCTTTTTTGGGCCGGTGCCAAGCTAAGGTCAGTACTGAAACTCAGTGTCGAGGGGAGTGAACGGCTCAGCTCCTGCCGCAAGGTATCGTACGGAGCCGGCCTCAATCATCGCCTGAAAACTCGTCGGGCCACATCTGCGCGCCGTGAAGGACGCGCAAGACGCGAACAGTCTCACCGTCGACTTGGTATGCCGTGACATAAGGAGTGCGTGGGATGACCAACTCGCGCGTACCCGCGACACGTCCGGGCCGGCCGCTGTCAGGAAAGTCGAGCAAGCGCCGCGTGGCATTGGCAATCTGTTCGTCAACATGCACCGCGGCGCGCGGGCTCTCAGCTTCGATGTAGCTGAAAATCTCGTCGCGATCGGACAACGCGAAGCGCGACCAGACCAGTTTCACCGTTTATGCCCAGCTGCTTTTCGAAGTGCAGCGGCCCGGCGTTGCGCGAAATGCGCCTCGACCTCGGAATCATCGATACTGGGCCGGGTATCCGCCAGCGCCTGGTGCACCTTCTCACGAAACCAGCTGTCATAGGCTTGGCTGTTGCTCACCAGCTCCAGCGGCAGCATCCCTTCGTTGGCTGTGCGCGTCAGCAGGATCCGCACGGCGTCGGATACCGTGAGGCCCATGTTCTCGAGAACCGCGGTGGCCTTTTCCTTTACGTCCGCGTCGATGCGGGTTTGAACCAGAGCGTTTGAAGCCATGGCGACCTCCTTCCTCGCATTCAATGTAATGCATTTGAATGACAAGCGCTAGAGGTGTCACGTCTGTGATCGGAGGCGCGCACATGGTCAAAACGGCCGCTTTTCGGCGAGGCCGTTCCCACGGGCCTCAATCCGGCTCGGGCGGACGAGGTGAACTGATGGCGGTTCTGATCTTCCACCCCAGTCAGGGGCGCGCAGACCGGAATGGCGAAGTCCGGAGTTCGCAACAACTCATTCAACCGCTGCGCGCCATGTAATTACCTCTCTTAAGCCTGAGGCGGCTTTGGCCTATGGTCGCCGTAAATTGAACGGTCAGAAGTAGGCTGAAGCTTTGGCCGACATAGATGGCACTTCGGACAAGATCGTGCGTATTCAAAGGCGGTTAGCCGTCCTTGATGCCGAGCGGTCGGCGCTTGCGCTCGAACTGGAAACACTTGAGCAGAAGTTGATATCCGATCGTCAAGCGGCAACTCGGAATGCCCTTGCCGACGCTCCTGTCACCAACCGCTCGTCATCGGCGGAGACAATCGCGCTGTTCCGCAGCTTATTTGCTGGGCGTCCTGATGTCTTTCCGGTTCGATGGGAAAACAGAAAGACCGGAGGTTCAGGATATTCGCCAGCTTGTTCCAACGAGTGGGCGAAGGGGATCTGCGAGAAGCCGAAGGTTAAATGCGGAGAGTGCCCACATCAGGCATTCATCCCGCCCTCCGGCGACATCATCGAAAAGCATCTGCGTGGCGGCGATTCCCCCTCGGCTGACTTTGTCGCCGGAGTGTATGCGCTACTACAAGATGAGACATGCTGGTTCCTAGCCGCGGATTTCGACAAGGATAGCTGGGCGGATGATGCGAGGGCATTGCTAGGTATCTGCCACGCGAGAGGAATTGCCGCCGCCCTGGAACGGTCGAGGTCGGGGAACGGCGGCCATGTCTGGATATTCTTCTCCGAGCCTGTACCGGCAAGGACCGCAAGACAGATGGGCTCTGCCCTGATCACGGAGACGATGGAGAAACGTCCCGAGATCGGCTTCACGTCCTATGATCGCTTCTTTCCGAACCAGGATATGATGCCCTTCGGCGGCTTCGGCAATCTGATTGCTTTGCCGTTGCAAAGAAAGGCTCGTGAGATCGGCAATAGCGTCTTTGTCGACGAGGGCCTGCGACCGTACGACGACCAATGGGCGTATCTGTCGTCTCTGCCAAGACTGTCGGCGGTCACGGTCTTCAAAATCGCGGACGAGGCTGAACGGTCGGGTCGAAGTTCTGGATGTTCGCATGCCGGTCGACGATGAGCATGCCGACGAGCCGTGGAAGATGTCGCCGTCGCGCCGTAGTGCGCCGCGACGCATAGACGCTGCCATCCCGCAAAGCATCAGGATCGTGATTGCTGATCAGATTTACATCGACAGGGCGGGTCTTCCGCCGCCTCTGATTGCGCAGCTTATTCGCCTGGCAGCGTTCCAGAACCCGGAGTTCTATCGCGCGCAAGCCATGCGGATGCCGACATTCGGCAAGCCTCGGGTCGTCTCATGTGCCGAGTTATATATGCGCAGCATGTTGCGTTACCCCGAGGCTGCCTCGATGAGGCTATCCATCTTTTCAAAAGCCACGGTGCCGTTGCGGAGTTGGATGATTGTCGCGAGGTTGGCATGCCGTTACCTCCGGACATTTGCTTCCGAGGCGAATTGCGACAACCGCAGTCGAGGGCATTCGATGCTGTCGCCCGCCACGACAATGGCGTGCTTGCCGCGACAACCGCATTTGGCAAGACCGTTGTTGCAGCAGCGCTGATTGCTCATCGCCACCGGAATACACTCGTTCTTGTCCATCGACGAGAATTACTCAATCAGTGGGTGGAGCGTCTACGATCCTTTCTGAATGTAGACCCGAAGCGCATCGGGGTTGTCGGTGGTGGGAAGAGACGGCCCACGGGTGTTATAGACGTCGCGCTCATCCAGAGCCTCGTTCGTAAGGGCGAAGTTGCGGATATCGTCGCCAAATACGGTCACCTGATCGTCGACGAATGCCATCATCTATCCGCAACAAGCTTCGAGCTTGTCGCGCGGCGGTCCAAGGCGCGATACGTCGTCGGCTTGTCGGCGACCATCGCGCGAAAAGACGGACATCATCCGATCATCTTCATGCAATGCGGTCCCGTTCGCTATAGGGTTGATGCACGGGTTCAGGCTGCCGAACGTGGCATCCGTCATCGTGCGCGCGACCGTTCGACGCAATTCGAACTGCCTGCCCCTCTGGCGTCGGTCGAACGTCCCTCAATGCCTGCAATCTATGCAGCTCTGGCGCAAGACAGTGGGCGGAATGATCTGATCTTTGACGATGTGTTAAAATCACTTGAGGCGAAACGATCGCCCATCGTTCTGACGGAGCGAAAAGACCATCTTGAATACCTTCGGCAGCGGTTCACGCCGTTCGTGAAAAATCTCGTCGTGCTGCGTGGCGGTATGTCCGCGGGGGATCGTCGAATGGCGAACGCGGCGATGCAAGTGTCGGATGATGAGGAGCGCCTGATATTGGCGACGGGTCGCTATATTGGTGAAGGCTTTGATGACGCTCGGCTCGACACGTTGTTTTTGACGATGCCGATCGCTTGGAAGGGGACATTAGCGCAGTACGTTGGCCGGCTTCATCGTGAGCACGATGGAAAGAAGGACGTCCTAGTCGTCGACTATGTCGATCAGACTGTTCCGGTTCTCGCCCGAATGGCAGCGAAACGACGGGCGGGGTATCGCGCGCTGGGCTATATGATCGAGTAACGGCACTCCGCTGGAGCGGAGCGCCGTTAGGAAGGTATTCGGCACCACCGGTGCTGCCGTCGTCCGTTGCGAGCGGTTTAGTTTTGTTCGGCCTGAGAGGCGCGCTTGGCTACCCCGCGATTTCCAGCCCCGCGGTCGCGTAGACCACGCCGCCATCGACCGCGACGGTGTTACCCACGACATAGTCGCCGGCGCGCGAGGCGAGGTAGATCGCGGTACCCGCCATATCCTCGTCGGTACCGACGCGCTTCGCCGGCACGCGCTTGGCGACCTCGTCGGCGTGGTCGCGCGCGGCGCGGTTCATGTCCGACTTGAAGGCGCCCGGCGCGATCGCGGTGACGTTGATGTTGTCCTTGATCAGGCGGGTCGCCATGCGGCGCGTCAGATGGATCACCGCAGCCTTGCTGGCGGCATAGGAATAGGTCTCCATCGGGTTGACGAAGATGCCGTCGATCGAGGCAATGTTGATCACCTTGCCTGGCTTGTCGTGCGTCGCCGCCGCACGCAGCGGCTTGGCCAGCGCCTTGGTCAGGAAGAAGATCGACTTGACGTTGAGGTTCATCACCTTGTCCCAGCCGCTCTCCGGAAATTCGTCGAAATCCGCGCCCCATGCCGCGCCGGCATTGTTGACGAGGATGTCGAGCTTCGGTTCGCGCTTGATGATCTCGCCCGCGAGCTTCTCGCAGCCCTCGACGGTCGAGATGTCGATCGGCAGCGCGATGCATTCGCCGTCATAGGCGGCGGACAGCTCCTGGGCGGTCGCCTCGCAGGGACCTGCCTTGCGCGCGGTGATATAGACCCTGGCGGCACCCTGCGCGAGGAAGCCGGCCGCGATCATCTTGCCGATGCCGCGCGATCCCCCGGTCACCAATGCGACGCGGCCCTTCAGCGAGAACAGATCCTTGAACATGCGCTCCTCCATTGCGTTGCCAGTGGTTCTGGGCGCACCCGGGGAGCGAGTCGAAGGAGAGGGAAGGGATCGGTAGCCCGGATGCAGCGGAGCGAAATCCGGCAAAATGCTATCCGCGGATGCGACTGTCCCGGATTGCGCTTCGCTGCATCCGGGCTACGAAGAGTAGGTCACGCCGCGTCGATGCGGCGAAAGCCGTTCCACACTGCGGTGGCGGCGCCTGATGTCAGCACCGGCAGCAGGCGCGCGTCCTGGTAATTGCCGTTCAGCGAGACACGCTGCAAGGCGGTCAGATGGTCGGCGCTTTCGGGAAACAGCATGCCCGGCCGCGTCGTCACCGCGGTCCGAAAGCCGATCGACCGGGCGAGGGCGAATTCACGCTGCCCGGCGGCGATCCGATCGCCATAGGGATAAGCGAGATGCAATGCCGGCCGCTGCAGCGCATCCTCGATCCGCGCCCGGCTGGTTGCGAGCTCGAACGATGCGATGGTCTCGCTCTGCTTGGCGAGATTGCAATGGGTGATGGTGTGCGCGCCGATCGTCACCAGCGGATCCTCGGCAAAGCCGCGCAACTCGTCCCAGGACATGCAGAGCTCGCGCGCGATGCCGGTCTCGTCGACGCCGTGACGGGCGCACAGCGCGGATATCTCGGCCTGCATCGCCTGCTCGCCGGGCAGTGAACGCCAGCCAGTCGTGGATGCGGCCGAAGGCAGTACGCTTGGCCTGCGGTGTCGAAGTGTCGATCCGCGTCATGGTGCCGTCGATCGGCACCTCGATCGCGGACGCCGCCGCGATCACCCGCTCCAGCGCGATCCACCACAATCTGCCGCAGCCGTCGGCGAAATCGCTCGCGACATAGACCGTGAACGGGGCGCCGAACTCGCGCATCACAGGCAGCGCGAAATCGCGGTTGTCGCGATAGCCGTCGTCGAAGGTAAAGCAGGCGAAGCGCCGCGCGAAATTCCGTTCGGCGAGACGGCGATGCGCCTCGTCGATGCTGATCACGTCGACGTCGAGCGCGCGCAGATGCGTCAGCATCGCGCGCAGGAAGTCCGGCGTGACCTCGAGATGATGGTTCGGCTGGAACGCGTCGCCGCGCCGCGGACGGACGTGGTGCAGCATGAAGATGGCGCCGACACCGGCGAAGATCGGCCGCAGCAGGATGTGCGCACCCGAGAAATACAACGCCTCCATCCCGGCACGAATCACGGTGTTGCGGAGTTGTTTCATGGGGGCGCGGGCCGGCCGATTTGCATTCCGCGGCAAACTTAGCGAAAGACCACTGAAGAAACTGTTATCCCGGTCCGACATGGCGCCCCCGCCATGGCGCGTCATTTGGGGTTTGACAGTCAGCCAAGGGTTTGATTTCTCTCTGGTTCCCGACCCCGCAGGACGCTGAATGCACGGACTTTTCAAGTGGAGTAGCAAGTGGTGGCCGGGGGTGATTCCACTGGTTGTGCTTTGGGGTCTTGCGGCCTGGACCAGCACTGCAACGGTCGAAGCGGACCTTGCCGCGCGCTCTAATGCCGCACTGAAGGACACCGTTCTCGACAAGCGCCGCATCAGCGTCGACGGCCGCGATGTGACGTTCGCGGCCAACGCCTTCTCCGAAGACGGCCGTCTCAGCGCGGTGGCGTCGGTCGAAGCCGTGCCCGGCGTGCGGCTGGTCAACGACGAGACCCGCCTTGTTCCCGAAGCCAAGCCCTTTGTCTGGTCCGCCGAACGCGACGTGGTGCGGGTCACACTCGGTGGCAATGCGCCGCTGCCGTCGAGCAAGGGCAAGTTGACCGAGGCCGCGAAGGCCAGTCTCGGCGGCGTCGAGGTGGTGGATCAGATGGTGCTCGCCCGCGGCGCGCCGCTGCGGTTCGACGCGGCGGCGCTGCTGTTGCTCGACCAGATCGGCAAGCTGAAGGAAGGCAAGATCACGCTCACCGACAGCAAGGTTGCCCTCGCCGGCATGGCGCGCGAGCTCGGCGGACGCGAAGCGGTCGCCGCGGCGCTGAAGAACCTGCCGGAAGGCTATTCGATCGCCGCCAACGACATCAAGGCGCCGCCTTACGTGTTCCAGGCCTACAAGGACCCGGTCGCGGTGACGCTGACGCTGACCGGCTACGTGCCCGACAACAACGTGCATGCCGCGCTGGTCGCCGCCGCCGGCCGCAAGTTCTTCAGCGAGAAGGTGGTCGACAATCTCAAGGCCAGCATCGGCGCGCCGTCGGGTTTCGCGGCCGCGGTGGGGCCTGCGCTCGGCGCACTGTCGCGGCTGTCGACCGGAACGCTGGTGGTATCGGACCGCGAGGTGAAGCTGTCGGGCGATGCGCTCTACGATGCCGCCGCCGGCCAGATCCGCGACGGGCTCGGCAAGGATTTTCCGCAGGGCTGGCAGTACAAGGCCGAGGTCACGGTCAAGCCGGCGGCTGCCCCGGTCGATCCCACGGTGTGCCAGCAGCTGTTTTCCGAAATTCTCTCGAAGGGCAAGATCCGCTTCGGGTCCGGCAAGGCCGACATCGTGCCGGATTCCGCCGGCCTGCTCGACCGCCTGATCGAGACCGCGTTGCGCTGCCCCAATGCGACGATCGAGATCGCCGGCCATACCGACAGCGACGGCGAGGAGGCGGCCAACCAGGCGCTGTCGGAGCGCCGCGCGCAGGCCGTGGTGGATTACCTCGTGCGCGCCGGGCTGCCTGCCAGCCGCTTCACGCCGATCGGCTATGGCAGCACGCAGCCGCTGGCCGGCAACGAGAGTGAAGACGGCAAGGCGCAGAACCGCCGCATCGAATTCGTGGTGAAGTAGCGATGACCGTGCTCGCGACATTCTTCTGGGGTTGGCTGCTCGGCGCGGCGCTGCTCGGCTTTTGCATGGGCTGGATCGCGGTGGTGCATCGGGCGCAGGGCGTCTCGAAGGTCTGGATGCGCTGGCTGGCGCTGCTCGCCGCCGCGCTGGTGGCGACGTCGTTCGCGCGGATCGTGCCCGGCCGGTTCGGCTACTGGCTCGATCTCTTCCTGGTCATGTTCGCGCTCTATCTCGTCGGCTGCGCGATCGGCTCCTGGCTGCGCGACTGGGTGGTTTCGCGCAGCAAGCCCGCGAGCTGACCTCAACCTCCTGATCCGGCAGGCCTGAGCGGCGTCGCCAAGCGCTGCGCGCGCCGCATTCATTTTAGCGCTTGACATCAATACGTACGTACGTATTAGATTGCGGCTATGCCAAAACCCTCTCTCCGCGATGCCATCCTCGACGCCGGCCTGAAGGAAATGTTCCGGACCGGCTATCACGGCACCAGCGTGCGCGACGTCACCGCCGCCGCCGGCGCGCCGCAGGGCTCGTTCACCAACCATTTCCGCTCGAAGGAGCTGTTCGCGTCCGAGGTGCTGGACCGTTACTTCCTCTATGTCCGTGGCCTCGTCGCCGAAGCCCTCGGCGACCTGGCGCGGACGCCGCGCGAAAGGCTGAGAAGCTACCTCGATCTGATCACCGGCAAGCTCGCGCATGACGGTTTCACCCGCGGCTGCCTGATCGGCGATTTCAGCCTCGAGGCGTCGGGCTCGAGCGAGATGCTGCGCGAGCAGCTCGACGACATCTTCCGGGAATGGCGCGCCCCGTTTGCGGCCTGCATCGCCGAGGCTCAGGCCACCGGCGAGATCGCCTCCGACTTCGATCCCGATCAGCTGGCCGATTTCCTGCTCGCATCCTGGCAGGGCGCGATGCTGCGCATGAAGGTCGAACGCAGCGAAGCTGCGCTGACGCGTTTCAAGACGATCGCATTCCAAACCGTGTTCAAGGAGTTGCCATGACCATATCCCCCGATATCAGCCTGCATCATCGCGCCGTGCTTGGGTCTACGATGGCCTATCGCGAGACCGGCCGCAGCGACGCGCCGCACGTGCTGTTCCTGCACGGCAATCCGACGTCGTCCTACATCTGGCGCAACATCATGCCGCTGGTCGCCCCCGTCGGGCACTGCATCGCGCCCGACCTGATCGGCTACGGCCAGTCCGGCAAGCCCGACATCGGCTATCGCTTCTTCGACCAGGCGGACTATCTCGACGCGCTGATCGACGAGCTCGGCATCGCCTCGGCCTATCTCGTCGCCCAGGATTGGGGCACGGCGCTCGCCTTCCACCTCGCGGCACGCCGTCCGCAACTGGTGCGCGGGCTCGCCTTCATGGAGTTCATCCGCCCGATGCGCGATTGGTCGGACTTCCACCAGCACGACGCCGCGCGGGAGACGTTCCGGAAATTCCGCACGCCGGGCGAGGGCGAAGCGATGATCCTCGACAACAATGCGTTCGTCGAACGCGTGCTGCCCGGCTCGATCCTGCGCACGCTCAGCGACGAGGAGATGGCTGCCTACCGCGCGCCGTTTGCGACGCGAGAGAGCCGCAAGCCGACCTTGATGCTGCCGCGCGAGCTGCCGATCGCCGGCGAGCCGGCCGATGTCGCCGAGGCGCTCACGGTGGCGCATGCGGCGCTCGCGGCATCGACCTATCCGAAGCTGCTGTTTGCGGGGGCGCCCGGGGCGCTGGTGTCACCGGCCTTTGCCGCCGAATTCGCCAAGACGCTCAAGCATTGCGCGGTCATTCAACTCGGTGCGGGCGCGCACTATCTGCAGGAGGATCATCCGGAGGCGATCGGCCGCTCTGTGGCCGGCTGGATCGCCGGCGTCGAGGCTGCCTCCGCGCAGCGCCACGCCGCATGAGGGGCACGGAGCGCGTGACATGAGGGATGTCTCGATCACCTATTGCCGGCCGTGCGGCTACGAGAAGCGTGCCAAAGAGGCCGCGGCGCTGTTGCGCGAGCGCCTCGGCGTCGATGCGACGCTGATCCCCGGCGAGGGCGGCATCTTCGAGGTCAAGCTTGGCGACGAGGTTGTCGCCAGGCGCGCCAAGGGACATTTTCCCGATGCCGCCGAGATCGTCGCCGCGGTCACGGCCGCGCGGGATTGCTGATCAGCGGAGCGCCTCTCGGCGGGTACCGGAAGATCATTCTCTATTCGGCCGTGCCGGTGCTTCACCGTAGTTTTCCGGATGGCCTTGCGGACCGTTCGGCGGGCTAACTGCCGCACGCGCATGTCAAGTCTTGTCGAAGGCGGCGGGAAACGCGCATATTTGTGCACCCGCTGTCATGAATCATCCGTAATATCTTGAAGATGCGCGTTTTATTGTCTTTTGACGAATTCCACTCCGGTTTAAAACGCGCTACACGGGCCAGGGCACAGCGAAGCGCCGGCGGAGATCGCCCGGGAGCCGTCGTCGCGGGATCGCAATTCGAGGTCTAGATGCTGGAAGCAATACGCAGGGCGATGGCGTTTCTGCGCCAGAAGCAAATCCTGCATCGGCTGGGTGTTGTCATCAGCATCGCCGTCATCGGCATCGCCTGCTACGTCCTGTATCACATGCTGCGCGGCATCGACACCAACGAGGTGCTCGAGGCCATCAAGAGCACCGAGCCGCGGCAGATTGCCCTGGCGGGACTGTTCGTCGCGGCGGGCTACTTCACGTTGACCTTCTACGATCTGTTCGCGGTGCGCGCGATCGGCCACGCCCATGTGCCCTATCGCATCAACGCGCTCGCGGCCTTCACCTCCTATTCGATCGGCCACAATGTCGGCGCCAGCGTCTTCACCGGCGGCGCGGTGCGCTACCGGATCTATTCGGCGTGGGGGCTGAACGCGATCGACGTCGCCAAGATCTGCTTTCTCGCCGGGCTCACCTTCTGGCTCGGCAATGCCGCAGTGCTCGGGCTCGGCATCGCCTACCACCCGGAGGCGGCCGCCAACATCGACCAGCTGCCGCCCTGGCTCAACCGGGCGCTGGCATTCGCGATCATCACCGCGCTGGTCGCCTATGTGGTCTGGGTCTGGACCCAGCCGCGGGTGGTCGGCCGCGGCCCCTGGACGGTGACCCTGCCGGGCGGCCCGCTGACGCTGCTGCAGATCGCAATCGGCATCCTCGACCTCGGCTTTTGCGCGCTGGCGATGTACGTGCTGGTGCCGGACGAGCCAAATCTCGGCTTCGTCGTGGTCGCGGTCATCTTTGTGTCGGCGACGCTGCTCGGCTTCGCCAGCCACTCCCCCGGCGGCCTCGGGGTGTTCGACGCCGCCATGCTGGTCGGCCTCTGGCAGATGGACCGCGAGGACCTGCTCGGCGGTATGCTGCTGTTCCGGCTGCTCTACTATATTGCGCCGTTCGTCATATCTGTAATCTTGCTGACGTTTCGGGAGGTTATCGTCGGCGCCCGACTCAAACGGCTGCCGCAGGCTGATTCGGGTCCCGCGCCGAGCCGCACCATGAGGCGGTTCTGGTTCGCAAGCGCGGTGACTCCGGGGTCTGATGAAGCGGCCCAATGCCTCCCGAGGGAAGGTCGCTATGACCGCGCCTGGGCGAGACATGAACCGACGGGATGAAAGCCGCCGCGATGGCAATTGACGATTCGCATTCCTCCATCTTCTCGCCCTGGCCCGACCGGTTGCGCCACTCCGCGCTGATCCTGCTTGCCGCAGCGCTGGCCTTGAGCGTGGTGGTCGCGCTCGGCGAATTGTCGCTAGTGCGCGCCTGCGCCGTGTTCGTCTGCATCGCGGCCGCGGCGCTGGTGCCATGGCGGCTGCATGATGCCGGAACCTCGCGCGAGGATGTCCGCGGCGTCAATCCGGTCGAGGCCGCCGCCGTCAGCGCGGTCGTCGCCGGCATGCCGGATCCGGCCGTGCTGCTCGATCGCGCCGGCCGTGTCATCCATCTCAACGTCGCCGCGGCGCAGCTCGCGCCCGCGCTGCGCAAGAACGAACTGGCGCAATTTGCCCTGCGCTCGCCGGAGATCATCACCGCGCTGCGCGAGGCGATCGCGACCACCGAGCCGCGCCGCGCCACCTACACCGACCACGTTCCGGTCGATCGCTGGATGGAACTGGTGATCACGCCGGTGCCGGTGCCGACCCAGTTCGGCGGCACCGAGAAGTGCATGCTGATGACCTTCCACGACCTGACGCCACTGCGCCGGGTCGAGGAGATGCGCGCCGATTTCGTCGCCAATGCCAGCCACGAGCTGCGCACGCCGCTCGCCGCCTTGTCCGGCTTCATCGACACGCTGCAGGGGCCGGCGCGTGAGGACGCGCGGGCGCGCGAGCGCTTCCTCGGCATCATGCACACCCAGGCGACCCGTATGGCGCGGCTGATTGACGATTTGCTGTCGCTGTCGCGGGTCGAGCTGTCGGCCCATGTGCGGCCCGAGGCCTCGATCGACATCGTGCCGATCATCCGCCAGGTGGCCGACGGGCTCGAGGCACTGGCCAGCGAGCGCCAGGTCGAGATCGAGGTCGACCTGCCTCAGGCCCCGGTGATGATCGCCGGCGACCGCGAGGAACTGCTCCGCCTGTTCGAGAACCTGATCGAGAACGCCCTCAAATACGGCGCTTCCGGGGGCCGCGTCATAGTGTCGCTGAATCAGGCCGTTTCGGGCGCATCGGGCGAGGGGACCCCCGAAATCCGTGTCATGGTACGGGATTTCGGCCCCGGCATCGCCCCGGAGCACCTGCCGCGGCTGACCGAGCGCTTCTACCGGGTCGACGTCGGCGACAGCCGCAACCAGGGCGGAACGGGCCTCGGATTATCGCTGGTGAAACATATTCTTAACCGTCATCGCGGGCGTCTTTTGATCGAGAGCGTGCCGAAGAACGGCGCCACTTTTACCGCCTGTTTTCCCCGGCCGAAGACCCCGTTACCAACTCAAAGCTAAGCGTTTTCAGAAGCTTAGCACTGTCATCCAACTGTCATTCAACCTTCGTAAAAGCAGCACCGACCGCTCCTAGATGGACCGGCGTGAGCGCGATCGGGCGCATTCGGCGCTTCGCTCACTGGATGGAGACCACCCATGAATTTCATCAAAGCAATCGTCGCAGCCGGCATGATCGCCGCTTCGACGTCGGCCTTCGCTGCCGATATTACCGGCGCGGGCGCGACGTTTCCGTTCCCGATCTATTCGAAGTGGGCTGACGCCTACAAGAAGGAGACCGGCAACGGTCTGAACTACCAGTCGATCGGCTCCGGCGCCGGCATCAAGCAGATCCAGGCCAAGACCGTGACCTTCGGCGCCACCGACGCGCCGCTCAAGCACGAGCAGCTCGAGAAGGACGGCCTCGTCCAGTGGCCCATGGTGATGGGCGCGATCGTCCCGGTCGTGAACCTCGAAGGCATCAAGCCGGGTGACCTGATCCTGTCGGGCGAAGTGCTCGGCGACATCTATCTCGGCAAGATCACCAAGTGGAATGACGCGGCGATCGCCAAGCTCAATCCGAAGCTGACCCTGCCGGGCGATGCGATCACCGTCGTGCGCCGTTCGGACGGTTCGGGCACCACCTTCAACTTCACCGACTATCTCTCCAAGTCGAACGCCGACTGGAAGTCCAAGGTCGGTTCCGGCACCGCGGTCGAATGGCCGGTCGGCGTCGGCGCCAAGGGCAACGAAGGCGTTGCCGGCAACATCAGCCAGACCAAGAACGCGATCGGCTATGTCGAATATGCCTACGCCAAGCAGAACAAGCTGACCTACACCGGGCTGGTCAACAAGGCCGGCAAGACCGTGCAGCCGACCATGGCTGCCTTCCAGGCTGCCGCCTCGAACGCCGACTGGGCCAAGGCTCCCGGCTACTACGTGATCCTGACCGACCAGCCGGGCGAGGCCTCCTGGCCGATCACCGCGGCGACCTTCATCCTGATGCACAAGGACTCGACCGACAAGGCGGCCTCGCAGGAAGCGCTCAAGTTCTTCAAATACGCCTTCGAGAAGGGCGACAAGGCGGCCGAAGAGCTCGACTACATCCCGATGCCGGACTCGGTCGTCAAGCTGATCGAGAAGACCTGGTCGTCGGACATCAAGAGCTAAGTCCGACGCTGCGACAGGACCTGTGCCGATCGCGGCACAGGTCGAGCGACCAAGACCCGGTCTCCATCACCGCGGCGACAAGCGCGGGATCGAGGCCGGGGTTCGCGCCTCAAGGGGCGTGGCTGGAACGACGACGCCCGGCCAAATGCGTCAGTGACGATCGCTTCGGGGCGTAGCGGTTTGCGTGGCTTTTGCATACTAAAGAGGGGATCGGCGTGGCAGACATGGCTGTTCAGAGCGATGTGATGGAAGCCGCGGGACCTTACGATCGCGCCAAGGCCCTCAGCGCCTTCAAGCTCGGTGACCTCACTTTCTATTGGATCACCCGCATCTCGGCGATTTCGGTTCTGTTGATCCTCGGCGGCATCATCCTGTCGCTGATCGTCGGCGCCTGGCCGGCGATGAAGGAATACGGCATCGCCTTCCTCTGGACGCAGCGCTGGGCACCCTCGGCCGATCCACCGGTGCTCGGCGCGCTCGGCCCGATCTACGGCACGCTGATCACCTCGGTCATCGCGATGCTGATCGCCATTCCGGTCGGCATCGGCATCGCCGTGTTCCTCACCGAGCTCTGCCCGCAAATGCTGCGCCGCCCGATCGGCATCGCGATCGAGCTGCTCGCCGGCATCCCCTCGATCATCTACGGCATGTGGGGCTTCTTCGTGCTCGGCCCGTTCCTTGCCAACACGTTCCAGCCCTTCATGATCCGGATCTTCGAGGGCGTCCCGGTGCTGGGTGCGGTGTTCGCCGGCCCGCCGTCCTATCTCAGCCTGTTCAACGCTGCGCTGATCCTTGCGATCATGGTGCTGCCCTTCATCACCGCGATCTCGGTCGACGTGTTCAAGACCGTGCCGCCGGTGCTGAAGGAAGCCGCCTACGGCATGGGCTGCACCACCTGGGAAGTCGTTCGCAGCGTCGTGATCCCCTACACCCGCGTCGGCGTGATCGGCGGCATCATGCTGGCGCTCGGCCGCGCCCTCGGCGAGACCATGGCGGTGACCTTCATCATCGGCAACTCGTTCCGCATCTCGTCGTCGATCTTCGCGCCGGGCACCACGATCTCGGCGGCGATCGCCAGCGAATTCGCTGAGAGCGACGGCCTGCACCAGTCCGGCCTGATCCTGCTCGGCCTGCTGCTGTTCGTGCTGACCTTCTTCGTGCTCGCCGGCGCGCGGCTGATGCTGATGCGGCTTGAAAAGAAGGCGGGGAAGTAACGCCATGAACCCGATCTACAAATCCCGCCGCCGCAGCGACATCGTCATCCGCGCACTCTGCGTCGGCGCGGCTCTGTTCGGCGTCACCTGGCTGGCGCTGATCCTGATCACGCTGCTCTATAACGGCCTTGCCGGCCTCAGCGTGCAGCTGTTCACCCAGAACACGCCGCCGCCCGGCTCGACCGAAGGCGGCCTGCTCAACGCCATCGTCGGCTCGGTCATCATGACCGTGATCGGCGTCGGCATCGGCGCGCCGCTTGGCCTGTTCGCCGGCACCTACCTCGCCGAATACGGCAAGCACGACAAGCTGACCTCGGTGATCCGCTTCATCAACAACATCCTGCTCAGCGCGCCCTCGATCATCATCGGCCTGTTCATCTATGGTGCGGTGGTGGTGCCGATGCGCGGCTTCTCGGCGATCGCAGGCAGCCTCGCGCTCGCGGTGATCGTGATCCCGGTCGTGCTGCGCACCACCGAGGACATGCTGCTCTTGGTGCCCAATCCGCTGCGCGAGGCCGCCTCCGCGCTCGGCCTGCCGCGTTCGCTGGTGATCAAGCGGATCGCTTATCGTGCTGCGCGATCGGGTCTGATCACCGGCGTGCTGCTGGCGACCGCCCGCGTCGCCGGCGAGACCGCGCCGCTGCTGTTCACCGCGCTGTCGAACCAGTTCTTCAGCCTGGATCTGACCAAGACGATGGCCAACCTGCCGGTGACCATCAACAACTTCGTGCAGAGCCCCTACGCCTACTGGAAGGAGCTGGCGTGGAGCGGTGCGCTGCTCATCACATTCACCGTGCTCGCGTTGAATATCGGCGCGCGTATCCTTGGTGCCGAAAGGGCCGCAAAATGACCGAGCTTTCCGTCTCCACGACTGCCGCAGGCCACGTTCCGCAGGTTCCGCTGCCGGAAGCGCCGCCGAAAGTCACGGTGCGCAATCTCAACTTCTATTACGGCGAGCACCACGCGCTGAAGAACATCAACCTGACGCTCGGCACCAACCGCGTCACGGCGTTCATCGGCCCGTCCGGCTGCGGCAAGTCGACCCTGCTGCGCATCTTCAACCGGATGTATGACCTGTATCCGGGCCAGCGCGCGGTCGGCCAGCTGATGCTGGACCAGACCAACATTCTCGACCCCAAGCTCGACCTCAACTTGTTGCGCGCGCGCGTCGGCATGGTGTTCCAGAAGCCGACGCCGTTCCCGATGACGATCTACGAGAACATCGCCTTCGGCATCCGCCTCTACGAGAAGATCTCGAAGTCCGAGATGGACGACCGGGTCGAGAAGGCGTTGCGCGGCGGCGCGCTTTGGAACGAGGTCAAGGACAAGCTGAACGCCTCCGGCCTGTCGCTCTCCGGCGGCCAGCAGCAGCGCCTGTGCATCGCGCGCACCGTGGCGGTGCGCCCCGAGGTGATCCTGTTCGACGAGCCGTGCTCGGCGCTCGACCCGATCTCGACCGCCAAGGTCGAGGAGCTGATCCAGGAGCTCTCCGAGGACTACACGATCGCGATCGTCACCCATAACATGCAGCAGGCGGCGCGCGTCTCCGACAAGACCGCCTTCATGTATCTCGGCGAGCTGATCGAGTTCGACGACACCAACAAGATCTTCACCTCACCGAGCGATCGGCGCACCCAGGACTACATCACCGGCCGGTTCGGTTGACCGGCGCATGATCCGGAAAAGTGGAAACCGGTTTTCCGATCAGGTCATGCTAAAATTCACGACACGATACCATGATCCCCGGGATCATGGTTGAGGGAGACAAGCGATGGCTTCTGAACATACCGCCAAGGCATTCGACAGCGACCTGCAGGAGTTGACCCGCCTGGTCGCCGAGATGGGCGGCCTGGTCGAACGGATGATTACCGAGTCGGTCGACGCGCTGATCCGTCGCGACGTCGCGCTCGGCAAGCGCGTGGTCGCCGCCGACATCGAGATCGACAATCTGCAGCGCAACATCGAAGAGCGCGCGGTGCTGACGATCGCCCGCCGCCAGCCGATGGCGATCGACCTGCGTGAGATCGTTAGCGCGATGCGCGTCGCCACCGACCTCGAGCGGATCGGCGACCTCGCCAAGAACATGGGCAAGCGCGTCGCGGCGTTGGAGAGCGATTTCCAGCCGCTGAAGCTGATCCGCGGCCTCGAGCACATGACCGACCTCGTGCTGTCGCAGGTCAAGTCGGTGCTCGACGCCTATGCCGCGCACGACCTGCCGGCGGCGATGAACGTCTGGAAGGGCGACGAGGAGGTCGATGCGATCTGCACCTCGCTGTTCCGCGAACTGCTCACCTACATGATGGAAGATCCGCGCAACATCTCGTTCTGCATCCATCTGATGTTCTGCGCCAAGAACATCGAGCGGATCGGCGATCACGCCACCAATATCGCCGAGACCGTGTTCTACATGATCGAGGGCCAGCAGATCACCGACAAGCGCCCGAAGGGCGACATGACCACTTTTGCCACCACGGTGCCGGGCAACTGAGGCATGATCGGCAAGCGCGGAACCGGCAAGAGCGAAACTGGATGATCCTCGCGACAACTCGTTTCCGCGGGGACTATGCTCGAGGAAGTAAGCGTTTCGGTTTGCGTCTGGGCAACGGATCACCACAGAGAAAGAACTTAGACCGATGAGCGCACGCATTCTGGTAGTCGAAGACGAGGAAGCGCTGACGACGCTGTTGCGCTACAATCTCGATGCGGAAGGCTACGATGTCGAGACGGTGGGGCGCGGCGACGATGCGGATACAAGGCTGAAGGAGCGCGTTCCCGACCTCGTGGTGCTCGACTGGATGTTGCCGGGCCTGTCCGGCATCGAGTTGTGCCGCCGCCTGCGGGCGCGGCCCGAGACCAAGCAGCTTCCGATCATCATGCTGACCGCGCGCGGCGAGGAAAGCGAGCGCGTGCGCGGGCTTGCCACCGGCGCCGACGATTACATCGTCAAGCCGTTCTCGGTGCCGGAGTTGCTGGCGCGGGTGAAAGGCCTCTTGCGCCGGGCCAGCCCGGAGCGGCTTGCGACCGTGCTGACCTATGGCGACATCGAGCTCGACCGCGAGAAGCGCCGCGTGGCGCGCTCGGGCCGTCCCATCGATCTCGGGCCGACCGAGTATCGCCTGCTCGAATTCTTCCTCGAGCATCCCGGCCGCGTGTTCAGCCGCGAGCAACTGCTCGACAGCGTCTGGGGCCGCGACATCTACATCGACGAGCGCACCGTCGACGTGCATATCGGCCGCCTGCGCAAGCTGCTCAATCCGGGCCGCGAGCAGGATCCGATCCGCACCGTGCGCGGCGCCGGCTACGCGCTCGACGACCGCTTTGCCAAGGCCGAGCCGCAGCCGTAACGGGCGTTGGCTTAGCCCCGGCCCATCCAGCGTCGTCATTGCGAGCGTAGCGAAGCAATCCATTTCACCGCAAACGCGGAACGATGGATTGCTTCGTCGCTAACGCTCCTCGCAATGACGGTGGAGGCCACAAAAAAATCCCCGCTTTCGCGGGGATTTGTTTTTGAGGTCTTCCGTCGTTTTCCCGAGTGCTCACTTGATCTGCGGTTTCGCCGACGGCCGGCGGCGATCAGCGGCGGGCTGGTAGGCGACGCGCGAGTGATGCGCGCAATAGGGCAGGCCGCCGAGCGCTTTGCCGCCGCAGAAGAAGAATTCCGGGCTCGAGGGATCGCCGACCGGCCAGTGACAGGTGGCCTCGTTGAGCTCGAGCAGCGACAGCCGCTGGCTCATCGGCACCACATTGTCGTAGGAGATCGGATCGGGCTCCATCTCGGCCTCGAAGGCGTGCGCCAGCGCGGTGTTGCCGCGCGAGACCGGGCGCGCCACCCGCATCATGTGCTGGGCGGGGCGGGCCTTGCGCTGCCGCGGCGCGGCCGTGGAGGGTGCCTTGGCGCGGCCGGAGAGGCCGAGCCGATGCACTTTGCCGATCACGGCGTTTCGCGTCACATTGCCAAGTTCCGCCGCGATCTGGCTGGCCGACAGGCCGGACTCCCAGAGCTTCTTCAGCTGCTCGACGCGATCGTCGGACCAGGTCAATACAGTCATCGCATTCTTCCCTTCGCGTAGCGCCGGCCAAGCATTGGAGCGGCGCTGCGAGCCAATCTGGACAAATATCCCTGCGGCCAGAATCCCTTAGCCCTCGCCGGGCACGGTGTTGCGCCCGAACGTTTACGCGAGACACAAAGGCTACTTAGAGGGTCCAGTACCGCCGCACGAGATGTCGTACCCGACAGGCCAAACGCTACAATATGGCGTGACTCTGGCGCAAGAGTCCGCGGCCGTGCGTCCACATGTTCCCACACAGTTAAGCGTTGCGATGAGGCTTTTCCACCGCACCGGAATGCCCCGGATTGCGCTCGTTTCGCATTGCAGGAAGGCCACTTCGTGGCGATTGACACTTACCGACCGCAGCATACAATGCCCGCCACGTGCCGCCCGCAAAGGCGGCCGTTTTGTTTTCCGAAGCTGGCCGTTGCTGCGCTGGCGTCAAGGCGCGCGGCAATTGTCGGCTCAAAAGCCGTCAGTGATCGCCATGACCAACGCTGCCACGTCGCATCTGCTCCCCGTCTTCGCCAGGGTCGATCTCGGTTTCGAGCGCGGTGAGGGCGCCTGGCTGATCGCAACCAACGGCGACCGCTATCTCGATTTCACCTCGGGCGTCGCGGTCAACGCGCTCGGGCACGCGCATCCGTATCTCGTCAAGGCGCTGCAGGAACAGGCGACCAAGCTCTGGCACATGTCGAACCTGTTCAAGAGCCCGGACGGCGAGGTGCTTGCCGCGCGGCTGTGCGAGCAGAGCTTTGCCGACTTCGTGTTCTTCTGCAATTCCGGCGCCGAGGCGATGGAGGGCGTGATCAAGCTGGTCCGCCATTATCACTTCTCCAAGGGCCATGGCGAGCGCTACCGCATCATCACCTTCGAGGGCGCCTTCCACGGCCGCACGCTGGGCACGCTGGCGGCGACCGGCTCGGCGAAATATCTCGAGGGCTTCGGCCCGCCGATGGACGGTTTCGACCAGGTGCCGCATGGCGACATCGAGGCGGTGAAGAAGGCGATCGGCCCGCACACCGCCGGCATCCTGATCGAGCCGGTGCAGGGCGAGGGCGGCGTGCGCTCGGCGCCGCAGGCGTTCTTCAAGGCGCTGCGCGCGCTGTGCGACGAGCATGGCCTGCTGCTCGCTTTCGACGAGGTGCAGACCGGCATGGGCCGCACCGGCGAGCTGTTCGCCTACAAGCGCACCGGCGTCACGCCGGATGTGATGTCGCTGGCCAAGGCGCTCGGCGGCGGCTTCCCGATCGGCGCGGTGCTGGCGACCGCGCAGGCTGCTGCCGGCATGGCGCCCGGCTCACACGGCTCGACCTTCGGTGGCAATCCGCTCGCGGTCGCCGCCGCCAATGCCGTGCTCGACGTCATGCTGAAACCCGGCTTCTTCGAGCATGTGCAGAAGATGTCGCTGCTGCTCAAGCAGAAGCTCGCCTCCGTCGTCGACCGCTATCCCGGCGTGCTGTCGGAGGTGCGCGGCGAGGGGCTGTTGATCGGCGTCAAGGCCGTGGTGCCGTCGGGCGACCTGATCGCCGCGCTGCGCAGCGAGAAGCTGCTCACCGTCGGCGCCGGCGACAATGTGGTGCGGTTCCTGGCGCCGCTGATCGTGACCGAGGCCGAGATCGACCAGTCGATCACCGCGCTCGAGCGCGCCTGCGCGACATTGTCGGCGGCGCAGCCGAAGAAGGCGGCTGGATAATGAGCAAGCCGGTCCGTCACTTTCTCGATATCAACGAGCTGCCGCTCGGCGAACTGCGCAACATGCTGTCCGCCGGAGCCGCCATGAAGGCGAAGCTGAAGGCGCATGAGAAGGGCAGGAAGCCGCTCGAAGGCAAGACGCTGGCGATGATCTTCGAGCGCCCGTCGACCCGCACAAGGGTGTCGTTCGACGTCGGCATGCGCCAGCTCGGCGGTGAATCCATCATGCTGACCGGCGCCGAGATGCAGCTCGGCCGCGGCGAGACCATCGCGGACACCGCGCGCGTGCTGTCGCGCTATGTCGATGCGATCATGATCCGCATCCTCAACCATGACGCGCTGCTCGAACTCGCTGCTCACGCCACCGTTCCCGTCATCAACGGCCTGACCCGGCGTTCGCATCCCTGCCAGGTGATGGCCGACCTCATGACCTATGAGGAAAACCGCGGCTCGATCGAGGGCAAGACCGTGGCCTGGACCGGCGACGACAACAACGTGCTGGCCTCCTGGGCGCATGCCGCCGAGCGGTTCAAGTTCCAGCTCAATGTCGCGACCCCGCCGGAGCTCTCGCCGAAGAAGCCGATGCGCGACTGGATCAAGGCGACCGGCGCGCCGATCATGCTCGGCGCCGATCCGGAAGCCGCCGTGCGCGGCGCCGACTGCGTCGTCACCGACACCTGGGTGTCGATGGGCGACAAGGAGGGCGAGCACCGCCACAACGTGCTGCGGCCCTATCAGGTCAATGCCAAGCTGATGTCGCTCGCCAAGCCGGACGCACTGTTCATGCACTGCCTGCCCGCGCATCGCGGCGAGGAGGTCACCGACGAGGTGATCGACGGGCCGCAATCCGTGGTGTTCGACGAGGCGGAAAACCGCCTGCATGCGCAGAAAGGCATTCTGGCCTGGTGTTTCGACGCGGTCGCGTCGTCGTAGATCAGTATGCGTTGTCGTCCCGGGCAAGCGAAGCGCGACCCGGGACCCATAACCACCGCTGTCAATTGTTGCGAAGGCTGGGGCACCAGCTTGATGCAAGCAACTCACATCGGTGGTTATGGGTCCCTGCTTTCGCAGGGACGACGGAACCATCCGCGTTAGTGAACCCCTTTATTTCATGGTCCGAGATCCCAGATAGAGCGCCATGGTTTCACAATCCCCCGACATCAAAATCACGCCCGAGGCGCCGGTTCGCGCGCCGTCAGCGGTTCCGGTCGACGATGCCGTGCTGGCCTTCGAGGTCGGCGCGCTGGACCTGCGCGGCCGGCTGACCCGGCTCGGCCCCGCGCTCGACGAGATCCTGCACAAGCACGATTATCCGCCCGCGGTCGGCAAGCTGCTCGGCGAGGCGATCGTGCTGACCACACTGCTCGGCTCGTCGGTCAAGTTCGAGGGGCGCTTCATCCTGCAGACCCGGACCGAAGGTCCGGTCTCGCTCCTGATCGTCGATTTCCAGGCGCCCGACCGGCTGCGCGCCTATGCGCGCTACGACGCATCGCGCCTGAAGAACGGCCAGAGCTCGGGCGAGCTGCTCGGCAAGGGCCACCTTGCGATGACCATCGATCAGGGCTCGAACACCAGCCGCTACCAGGGACTGGTCGCGCTCGACGGCGGCGGCCTGGAAGAGGCGGCCCACGAATATTTCCTGCGCTCGGAGCAGATCCCGACCCGGGTGCGGCTTGCGGTCGGCGAGGAGATGCGCGGCGGCGAAGGCGGCAAGCTGCGCTGGCGCGCCGGCGGCATCCTGCTGCAATTCCTGCCCAAGGCGCCCGAGCGCGCCAAGCAGGCCGATCTGCATCCCGGCGATGCGCCGGAAGGCACGGGCACGCATAGCGTGCCGGACGATGACGCCTGGGTCGAGGGCCAGTCGTTGATCTCGACCGTCGAGGACGTCGAGCTGATCGATCCCGATCTGTCCGGCGAGCGGCTGCTCTATCGCCTGTTCCACGAACGCGGCGTTCGCGTCTTCAACCCGCAAACGCTGCGCGCGCAGTGCTCCTGCTCGCGCGATGCGGTGTCGTCGATGCTGAAGAGCTTTGCGCCGAACGACCGCGCCGAGATGGTCAAGGACGGCAAGGTCGTCGTGACCTGCGAGTTCTGCTCGTCGGTGTATGAATTCACGCCGCAGGAAGCCGGCGTGGAGTAGACGCGTTCGTCATCGTAGCCCGGATGAAGCGCAGCGAAATCCGGGGCCGCTCCAACCGCGGATGCATCTGCCCCGGATTGCGCTTCGCTCCATCCGGGCTACGCAGGCGTCAGTTCAGCACCCTTTTGCCGCCCGGGCTCGGGCTGTCCAGCGAGAATGTCGGCACGTCGATGTCGAAGCGCTCGCCGGCTTCGGTGACCATCTGATAGCTGCCGGTCATGAAGCCGGAGGCGGTCGGCAGCGGCACGCCGCTCGTGTATTCGAAGCGTTCGCCGGGCGCGAGCACCGGCTGCTCGCCGACCACGCCCTCGCCGCGCACTTCCTGTCGGCGGCCGGTGGCGTCGGTGATGATCCAGTGCCGCGTCCGCAGTTGCACCGTTTCCGGGCCCGAATTGACGATCACGATCTTGTACGACCAGAAATATTCGCGCCGGTCGACCGACGAGCGCTCCGGCATGAAGTTCGGCTCGACGGTGACTTCGATCTGGCGGGTAACGGCGCGGTACATGCGGCTCAATCCGATGGTCCTGGCGCATGGTCCGTTTTCGACCGGATCATGCTCAAACAGGGCGCTATCATAGCCAATTGAACCGCCGGAACCAATCGCCTGCCAGGCCGCGAAAGGGCGGGCTTGGAAAGCCGGATTTGGGGCGGCCCGTTCATCGCGGTTTCAACATAGTTCCGCTCTAAAGCGCGGCCGCATGCCGCCGCACTCCGTGCTTTGTCGGCAACTCGCGGACCGATATTATCTTTTCAGCACGGCGTGCGGGGCGTCCGCGGCCGACACGGTGTTTGATGAGCTCGATTGCCGACCCCATAGCCGGTTCGCCGGTGGCTGACGCCAAGGCCGAAGTAAAGGTTGAGGCCGAGGCGAAGGTTGCTGCGCCCGCGATCACGCTGCCGGCGACCGGCGAGCGCGAGCTCCGCCTCGATCTGTTCCGCGGGCTCGCGCTGTGGCTGATCTTCATCGATCATCTGCCGACCAATCTTCTGACCTGGCTGACGATCCGCAATTACGGCTTCTCCGACGCCACCGAGATCTTCATCTTCATCTCCGGCTACACCGCAGCCTTCGTCTACGGCCGCGCCATGCTGGAGGGCGGTTTCGTGATCGCGACGGCGCGCATCCTGCGCCGGGTCTGGCAGATCGATGTCGCGCACGTCTTCCTGTTCACGATCTTCCTCGCCGAGATCTCCTATGTCGCGACCTCGTTCGAGAACCCGCTCTACAGCGAGGAAATGGGGATCATGGATTTCCTCAAGCAGCCCGACGTCACCATCGTCCAGGCGCTGCTGCTGCGCTTCCGTCCGGTCAACATGGACGTGCTGCCGCTCTATATCGTGCTGATGCTGTTCCTGCCGCTGATCCTGTGGCTGATGAAATGGAAGCCCGACGTCACGCTCGGCCTCTCGGTCGTGCTCTACGCGCTGACCTGGCAGTTCGACCTCTATCTCTCGGCCTATCCGAATGGCTTCTGGGCGTTCAATCCGTTCGCCTGGCAATTGCTGTTCGTGTTCGGCGCCTGGTGCGCGCTCGGCGGGGCGCGGCGGATGTCGCGGATACTGTCGTCGAATATCACGATGTGGATCTGCATCGTTTATCTGGTCGCGGCGTTCTTCGTGACGCTGACCTGGTACGTGCCGCAGCTCGGCCACATAATGCCGAAGGTGATCGAGCAATGGATGTATCCGATCAACAAGACCGACCTGGACGTGTTGCGGTTCGCGCACTTCCTGGCGCTCGCCGCGCTCACCGTGCGCTTCCTGCCCAGGGACTGGCCGGGGCTGAAATCGCCCTGGCTGCGACCTTTGATCCTGTGTGGCCAGCATTCGCTTGAGATATTCTGCCTCGGGGTCTTCCTCGCCTTCGCCGGTCACTTCGTGCTTGCCGAAGTATCTGGCGGTGCTGCACTGCACGCCTTGATCAGCGTCTGCGGCATCCTCATCATGTGCGGCATGGCGTGGATCATTTCGTGGTACAAGCACTCCGCCGACAAAGGCGCCTCGAAAAAGGCGCCGCCGGCAACGCCGATCTGGCGGGAGGGGGAGCATGAAGTCCGCGCGGACGATGCTGGGCCTGACGCTGCTCGCAGCCTGCCTGACGGCCGGTTTGGCGGCGGCGCCCGCGTGCGCCGGCGACACCGCGGAGCCGCCCCCGCCGCCGCCCTGCGACGTGCCCGCCTATCTGCTTACGAGCGAGAGCTCGCTGCCCAAGGTCACCGACGCCATCAAGTCCAACCGGCCGCTCAACGTGCTGGTGGTCGGCAGCCGCTCCTCGACCATCCAGGGCAACGAGGCGAGCGCCTATCCGGCCACGCTGCAGGCGGCGCTGAAGGAAGCGTTGCCGTCGTCGACGATCGATCTATCCGTAGAATTACAGGGAAAGAGCACCGCCGAGGAGACCGCGGGAACTCTTGTTAAGCTTGTTGAAGCAAAAAAGCCTACTTTGGTTATCTGGCAGACCGGAACCGTCGATGCTATGCGAGCAATCGATCCCGACGATTTCCGTACCGCCATCAACGAAGGCGTTGTTGCGTTGCGGGACGCCGGGACCGACGTGGTGCTGGTCAATCTGCAATACAGCCCGCGTACGGAGACGATGATCTCAGCACCGCCCTATCTCGACAACATGAAGGTGGTGGCGCAGCAGCACGACGTTCCGCTGTTCGACCGGTTCGCGATTATGAAGCAGTGGAGCGACGCCGGATATTTTGACCTGTTCAGCACCTCGCATGGTGTCGATCTGGCCAAGAAGGTTCATGCCTGTCTCGGCCGCGCACTGGCGAAATTCGTGATCGATGCGGCCCATCTGGGCCCGGTGCAGCAGAATTAAGGAAGCAGAGTAAATGCGTTTTGCCTTCCCTTTTCGCGCTTCCGCAGGGCGAGGTCTGTGCGCCGTGGCGATGCTGGCGCTGCTCGCGGTCGCGCCGTCGCGCGCGCAGACCGACCAGCATGCAGCGCTTTCGTCCGACGGCAAGACCGAGGCTGCAAAGCCTGATGCGACGCAGCCCGCTGCGACGGCCGATGCGACCAATTCGCCGCAACCCGGCGTCGCCGCGAAGGCGCTCGACAAGGTGAAGCAGGCCGCGAAATCCGCCAGCGACATCTTCCACCGCGTGCCCTGTCATCAGCCCAAGGGCGTGCCGAACAGCACCGGCTCGCTGCCGCATGTCGCGGCCAAGCTCGCCGCCGGCAAGCCGGTCGTCATCATCGCGTTCGGCTCGTCCTCGACCCAGGGTTATGGATCGTCGGCGCCGGAATTCACCTATCCGAGCCGGCTCGCCGGACAGTTGCGCCGGCAGTATCCGTCCGCGGACATCACCGTGCTCAATCGCGGCAAGGGCGGCGAGGACGCGCCCGAGATGATGGCGCGGCTGCAAACCGAGGTGATCGACGTCCATCCCGACATGGTGATCTGGCAGGTCGGCACCAACGCGGTGCTGCGCAACCTCGATCCTGCCGAGACCGCCAAGCAGGTCGAGGACGGCGTGGCGCGCCTTCAGGCGTCCGGCGCCGACGTCGTGCTGGTCGATCCGCAATATTCGCCGCGCGTCACCGAGCGCCCCGAGAGCGCGCGCGGCATGGTGAAGCTGCTCGGCCGCATCGCCGCGCTGCGCCATGTCGGCATCTTCCCGCGCTTCGAGGTGATGCGCGACTGGCACGAGAAACAGGCGATCCCGATCACCGATTTCGTCATCGCCGACGGCCTGCACATGAACGACTGGGGCTACGCCTGCTTCGCCCAACTGCTCGGCGACGACATCATCCGCTCGGTCGGTGCGATCAAGATCGGGGTCAACGTCCCCGCCGATGTCAGGACGTACCGGCCGATGTGATCGGGCTGCCCGGCCGCTCCAACCGTCATTGCGAGCGAAGCGAAGCAATCCATTCGTCCGCTTGCGCTGATGGATGGATTGCTTCGTCGCTTCGCTCCTCGCAATGACGGTGGAGGCGGTGTGCTCATTTCCATCACCGTCACCCTGAGGTGGCCGCTTCTTCAGCGGCCCTCGAAGGGTCGACGGCCCGGCTGGTGGCCGTGCATCCTTCGAGGCTCGCTCCGCTCGCACCTCAGGATGACGGGACTGATACCCTTGCGGACTCTTGCCTCGACCATCCGGCCACGCCCGCCTCCAATCTTGACCTCGCCGCGGTAATCCGCTCCCTTGGCGCTTGCACCAATCCCGCTCGGGATGAAGCTCTCTAAGGGAAACGCTCATGTCTTTCGTGCTGGCCATCGATCAGGGCACCACGTCGTCGCGCGCCATGGTGTTTCGCGGCGACATCTCCATCGCCGCCGTCGCGCAGCAGGAGTTTCCGCAGCATTTCCCCGCCTCCGGCTGGGTCGAGCACGAGCCGGAGGACATCTGGACCTCGACCGTGATGGTGTGCCGCGAGGCGCTGGAGAAGGCCGGCCTCAAGGCGAAAGATATCGCCGCGATCGGCATCACCAACCAGCGCGAGACCACCGTGGTGTGGGACCGCGCCACCGGACAGGCCGTGCACCGCGCCATCGTCTGGCAGGACCGCCGCACCGCCGACATCTGCGCAAAACTCAAGGCCGAGGGCCATGAGCCGGCGATTTCGGCCAGGACCGGTCTCATCATCGATCCCTATTTCTCCGGCACAAAAGTCGCCTGGATCCTCGATCACGTGCCGGGCGCGCGCGAGCGCGCCGAGCGCGGCGAACTCTTGTTCGGTACCGTCGACTGCTATCTGTTGTGGCGGCTCACCGGCGGGAGAGTCCACGCCACCGACGCCACCAACGCCTCGCGCACGCTCCTGTTCAACATCCACACCGGCGCCTGGGACGATGACCTCGTCAAGCTGCTGCGCGTACCGCGTTCGATGCTTCCCGAGGTGAAGGATTCCTCCGCCCGCTTCGGCGAGAGCACGGCGGACTTGTTCGGCGGCCCGATCGCGATCTCCGGGATCGCCGGCGACCAGCAGGCCGCGACCATCGGCCAGGCCTGCTTCGAGCCCGGCATGATGAAGTCGACCTATGGCACCGGCTGCTTCGCGCTGCTCAACACCGGCACCACGCCGGTGGCCTCGAAGAACAAGCTGCTCACCACCATCGCCTACCAGCTCGGCGGCCAGCGCACCTACGCGCTCGAAGGTTCGATCTTCGTCGCCGGCAGCGCGGTGCAGTGGCTGCGCGACGGGCTCGGCATCATCAAGCACGCCGCCGAGACCGGGCCGCTCGCCGACAAGTCGGACAGCATGCAGAGCGTCTATTTGGTGCCCGCCTTCGTCGGCATGGGCGCGCCGTACTGGAATCCGCGCGTGCGCGGCGCGCTGTTCGGGCTCACCCGCAACACCGGCCCGGCCGAGCTCGCGCATGCGACGCTGGAAAGCGTCTGCTACCAGACCTTCGATCTGTGGGCCGCGATGCGCACCGACTGGCCGGAGGCCGAATGCCGCCAACACCGTGCTGCGCGTCGACGGCGGCATGACCGCTTCGGACTGGACCATGCAGCGCCTCGCCGATCTGCTCAACGCCCCGGTCGACCGCCCGATGATCCAGGAGACCACCGCACTCGGCGCCGCCTATCTCGCCGGCCTCGATGCCGGCGTCTATCCGGAGCCCACCAAGTTCGCCGACAATTGGCGGCTCGAGCACCGCTTCAGGCCGGCGATGAGCCAGGCGACGCGCGAGCGCAAGCTCGCCGGCTGGGCCCGCGCCGTGAAGGGCGTGCTGGCGAGCGACGAGGGGGAATGATGAACTGATGCTGCGGCAAGCTCGCTGCACCTCTCCCGCTAGCGGGGTCGAGACGAGCGAAGCTCGCTCTTAGGTCGTAGTGCATCATCAGATGCGCTACGGGTGGGGGCTCTCTCCACACCAAGCAAGCGGCGCCGCTACGGCTGCCGCTCAATCTCGCCAAGTGTGCGCAACAATCAATAACAACCATCGGAGAACAACATGAACACGGATCTCAACCGCGTCGCCAAGCTACTCACTGCCGCACTCTGCGCCGCAATACTTGTTGCACCCGCCACCGCGCGCGAGAAGCCGAGCCCGCTCGTCGCGGCGCGCGAGGTCAAGACCGACGTCGCCGGGCTGAAGGCGCCGGGGCAGATCCTGGTCGATGTCTGGGGCATACCGCACATCTATGCCGGCAACGAGCACGACCTGTTCTTCCTGCAAGGCTTCAACGCCGCGCGCGATCGGCTCTGGCAGATCGATCTCTGGCGCAAGCGCGGGCTCGGCCTCTTGGCGAAGGATTTCGGCCCTGCCTATGCCGAGCAGGACAAGGCGTTGCGCCTGTTCCTCTATCGCGGCGACATGAATGCGGAATGGGCCGCCTATGGCCCGAAGGCGAAATCCTATGCAGAGGCGTTCGTCGCCGGCGTCAACGCCTATGTCGCCGACGTCCAGGCGGGCAAGCGCGCGCTGCCGATCGAGTTCAGGATCGCAGGCACGATGCCGGATTTGTGGTCGGCAGAGGATGTCGTGCGCGTCCG
This sequence comes from Bradyrhizobium sp. BR 1433, assembly GCF_051547665.1. NCBI lineage: Bacteria > Pseudomonadati > Pseudomonadota > Alphaproteobacteria > Hyphomicrobiales > Nitrobacteraceae > Bradyrhizobium > Bradyrhizobium sp. BR 1433. Next base: position 4,259,624 of record NZ_JBPUGG010000001.1, on the reverse strand, counting down.
CAGCCATGGCCTGACCCGCAATGTCGCCTCCGAGGTGAAGCGCTCGCGGGTCGCCTGCGCTGCAGGCCTCGATGCCGATCGCTTCCGCGTCAAGCTGGAGCCCACCTGGACCACCAGGATCCCCGATGGGCTCGATCCCTGCAGCGTGCCGAAGGCGGTACTCGCCGCCTACGATCTTGCCACGCGGCCGGTGAAGTTCGCCGCGCCGAAGGACCAGAAGGCGGCGCTGGCGCATGATCCCGACACCTACCTCGCCGAGGCCGACCAGCAGCGCGACACCATCGGCTCCAACAACTGGGTGATCGCGGCATCGCGCACCGCGACCGGACGTCCGATCCTCGCCAACGATCCGCATCGCGAGCACTCGGTGCCGTCGCTGCGCTACATCGTCGGCCTCAACGCGCCCGGCATCTCCGTGATCGGTGCCGGCGAGCCTGCGCTGCCGGGCATCTCGATCGGCCACAACGACATCATCGCGTTCGGGCTGACCATCTTCAACGTCGATCAGGAAGACCTCTACGTCTACGAGCTCAACCCGGACAATCCGAACCAGTACCGCTACGGCAGCGGCTGGGAGGACATGCGGATCGTGCATGAGAAGGAAGCGGTGAAGGGCGAGGCCGACCGCGATCTCGAGTTGAAGTTCACCCGCCACGGCCCGGTGATCTTCGTCGACGCCGACAAGAAGCATGCGTTCGCGGTGCGCTCGATCTGGTTCGAGCCGGGCACCTCGGCCTATTTCGGCTCGTCCGACTACATGACGGCGAAGAATTGGAACGGCTTCCTCGGCGCGATGCGGCGCTGGGGGGCGCCGTCGGAGAACCAGGTTTATGCCGACACGTCAGGCAATATCGGTTGGGTCGCCGCCGGCAAGACGCCGCGCCGCGCCAGTTTCGACGGCCTGATGCCGGTGCCCGGCGACGGCCGCTATGAGTGGCAGGGCTTTCTGTCGCTCGACGAATTGCCGAAGCTGTATCAGCCGAAGCAGGGCTTTATCGCCACCGCCAACCAGATGAACCTGCCGGCGGATTATCCGGTGGGTGAGCGCAGGGTCGGATTCGAATGGGCCGACAGCGCGCGCTGGCTGCGCATCACCGAGGTGCTGCAGGCCAACAGCAAGGTGACGCTGGCGGACGCGATGGCGCTGCAGAACGACGACACCGGCATGCTCGCGCGGCGCCTCGTCGCGCTGCTGAAGCCGCTCACGTCGGATGATGCGAACGTCAGGAAGGGCCTCGATCTGCTCAAGGCGTGGGATGCGCGCGACGCGGCCGAGAGCGCAGCCGCCGCGGTCTACGAGGTGTGGATCGCAAACCATCTCGGCCCGGTGCTGCTCAAGACCACCGCGCCGAAGGCAGCCGAGCTGATCGCGCCGGAGGCCTCCAGCATCTCCGCCATTGTCGGCTATCTCGAAAAGCCGGACGCGGCGCTCGGCAGCGATCCCTCAGCCGAGCGCGACCGCGTACTGCGCGACAGTCTCGGCGAGGCGGTCGCCGATGTTGCCGACAAGCTCGGCCCCGATGCGTCGACCTGGCGCTGGGGCCGGCTGCATGTCGCGCAATTCAATCACGCGCTGATGCCGCTCGCCGACAAGGCGACCGCGGCGCAGATGCAGGTCGGCCCACTCGCCTTCGGCGGCGCCGCCAACGTGCCGCGCGCCGCCACCTATCGCCGCTCCGACTATCATCTGATCTCCGGCGCTTCATTCCGCATGGTGCTCGATGTCGGCAATTGGGATGCGAGCCGCGCCGTCAACACGCCGGGCCAATCCGGCGATCCCTTCAGCGGCCACTACCGCGACCTCGCGCCGCTATGGGCGACGGGCCAGTATGTGCCGCTGCTCTACAGCCGGCCGGCGGTGGAAGCCGCAACTGCGGAGGCGATCACGCTGACGCCGAGATGAGGGAGCGAGTACGTCTCATCGGCTGCGCCACAAACTCTAATGTCGTCCCGGCGAAGGCCGGGACCCATAACCACGAATGCCAATTGTCCTGCGATGTTGGGGCCGCAGCGTCGTTCAACAACGTAGTCCTGTGGTAATGGGTCCCGGCTCCCGTGCGCAATTGCGCACTGGGCCGGGACGACGTCAAGCGTGTGGCGAGCACCGCGCTCACTCTTCCTGCTTCTCCTGAAGGCGGAAGCGCGACCCGGGATTAACCGATGCGAATGCCGACGCGGACAGCAGCCGTCAGCCACTATTCACTTTGTGCCATCAACTTGGCGCATCTGGATCACTACAAGTTGACGTTTGCGATTTGCGCACGGACTTCCCGCGACGCTGTGCGCGGGGGTCCAAGAAGCGTCGGCTTCTGCCTGCTAGTCTGACCGATCGTGATCGGCGCCGGCCCGTGACGGTTTTCACATCCGGCGCGAGCACGTATTTTCTGGAAGCGATTGAAAGCTCAGCTGGTTACTTCACAGGAGCTGACCATGACGAAAATCATTCTTGTTTCGATAGCAGTTGCTTCTCTGTCCACAGCGGCACTCGCCGATGCACGCACGGCACAACACCGGACCCACCAGCGTCTCGTGATGGGTACCGCACTAAGTCCAGCCGTGCTCAATGCCAACGCCAGTCTCAATGGCGATGTCAGCGACCGCGCGATGCGTATGCGGAGTCTTCGCGAGTCCGGCTACAACCCGAAGAACGATTTCGACGCCAACGGCAACGTGTGGGTCGGCAACTAACCGGGTACGGGAGGGCCTGGGAGCCCTCCCTCAAAGCGCGTTCAAGCTGGTTTATCCCGCTCGTTGGACCTGGCCGCTCGAATGAGCAGCAGCGGATGCGGCGGGTTACCTCGTCTGCTTCTCCTGACCAGGCATTGCGCGCAGCGTTGCATTGCATCCGCGGCGACGTGCGGTTATGTCCCGCCGACAGCCTGCAAACAGAGGTCGCGATGCTGCTGCCCGACGGTTACTCCGACATCCCCCACGGCAAGATCGCTGCCGTCGTCACCCATCTGGAAATGACCGCGCGTCCGCCGCTGCGCGACGATCCGCCCGGCGCGTGGCGCCTGCGCAAGGTCGATCCGCCCGCGCTCGACTGGTATCGCGATATCTATCGCCGGGTCGGCGAGGAGTGGCTGTGGTTCACCCGCACCGGGCTCGATGACGCCGATCTCGCCTCGAGGATCCACGGCCCCGGCAACGAGCTCTACGGGCTGGCCGTCGACGGCCAGGATGAGGGTCTGCTCGAACTCGACTTCAGCGTGGCCGGCGAATGCCAGCTGCTGTATTTCGGCGTCACCGCAAAATTCATCGGCACCGGCGCCGCGCGCTTCCTGATGAACCGCGCGCTCGAGATTGCCTGGTCGCGCGACGTCAGCCGCATCTGGGTGCACACCTGCACGTTCGATCATCCCTCGGCCGTCGCGTTTTACCAGCGCTCCGGCTTCCGTCCGTTCCTGCGGCAGATCGAGGTGGCCGATGATCCCAGGCTCGACGGCAAATTGCCGCGCGATGCGGCGAGGCATGTGCCGGTGATTTAAGATTGAGTTGGGCCCTTAGGTGGTGCTGGGGTGCGGACCGCAACAAATGGTTCGGGCGCGCCCTTGAAAAGCCCTGATCGCAACCCACTTAGATCAAGCACTTCTCTAGGTTGTTTGGATTGGTGTTATCTGGCTACGATGATTTGTTCGGGGGAGCCAGAGCAATTGTTGAAACTGTCAAGGTTGACGTTCGCGATGATGCTGATCGCCATGATTGTGGTGAACTCCGTATCGTTGTCGACGCCGCCGAGCCAAGCGCGTAGCGCCTGGACTGCAGTGTAGACTATATAGTCGATATGTTGCGGACTGAGAGTCTTCGACGAGGACTCGCTTACTAACGGTGCAGGGTGAGGCAATAGCCGGACCGCAACCGGCTGCCTCACCCTCTCTCGCATTTCGGGGGAATGGATGCTGACTTGGCAGCTTAAGTCGCCTGACCTGAAGCGGTATCCTCATTTCGACTCGGAGCTATCTGTCCAAGATGCTACTGCCCTAGCGACCAATCCGGTAGCTGTAGCGAGCCACAAATTCTATCCATTTATGCTCTATAACAATCGTTGGACGCGCTTCGCAAAGAAGGGTGAGTTTGGCGACGTCAAAACGCGTCCGATCCGTTACGCTTCTCGGGCTGACGCCTATATCTTCTCCTACTATCGGCATCAGCTGTCGATGGCTTACGAGGCGGCTCTATCGAAGTACGGCTTGAGCGACTTGATCACCGCCTATCGACGCATTCAAGATGCGGATGGCAAAGGGAAATGCAATATCCACTTCGCTCGCGATGCCTTCGATAGAATTTCAGCTTTAGGCAATTGTTGCGTCGTCGCACTTGATATTAGTGGATTTTTCGAGTCGCTCGATCATCAGATTCTGAAGGCAGCTTGGTGCGACCTTCTCGGTGTTAACAAGCTGCCCGAGGACCATTTTAGGGTCTTTAGGGCTATCACCCGCTACGCGGTCGTTGAGAAACAAGATGTCTATCGACGGCTCGGTTATTTTGGTAGCAAGCATAATCCGACGACGGGAAGCATAAGTAATGGCTATCTTGTTCCGTACAAGAATATGCCGAGGCGGCTTTGCTCGGGCCAAGAGTTTCGGCAAAAGATTGGTGGCGGTGATGGCTCAAAAAGCCTCATTGATGTGAATCTGAAAACTTACGGAATTCCGCAAGGTTCGCCTGTCTCAGATCTCCTAGCTAACGTCTACCTACTGAAATTTGACTGTGCCGTCCGCAAGCGTGTTTCTGACCTTGGCGGCTACTATTATCGCTACTCTGACGATATCCTTATTATTTGCCCGGGAGATGAAGCAACGGGCGCAGCGCTTGCTGCAGAAGTTAGGGAGATGATTAAGCATCATGGCTCGAAGCTTCTCATCAAAGAGAAGAAGTCGTCGGTGTTCGAGTTCAAGGCGACGGCATCGGGCCAAGCTTGTAGACTCACCGAAGGCACGCAGGGTGAGAATGGCCTCGAATATCTCGGGTTCAAATTCGATGGCAAACGGATTTTTATCCGCGATAGTACACTTTCAAATCTCTATCGGAAGGTTACGCGCTCTGCTCGTTACGCAGCCATCGCAACTACGAAACGGTATCCAGGAAAAGGGATAGCTTTCCTGGAAGCAAATTTTGACTACGAGCAGCTTATCGAAAAGTTCGGCAGAGTGCAGGACTTTGGGGAATTCGGCGACGACTTCAGGAATTGGACATTTTGGACTTATGCTCGCCGGGCCGCCGCAATTTTCGGTCCCAGGGGCTCCTCGATACATCGCCAACTTCGAAAGTTTCGAAAGAATGTGAGAGAGCGAGCTATCGAAGAGTTAAAGAGAGCCGTCGGAAAAGTTTGACCCCGGACGCCGCTGACAAATTCAATGCGTGTTGCAAAGCCGCGCGGTCCATCTACCCTTGACCTCGGCTTGGCCGCCACACCTCGAAAGCCCTGCTTTCGCGGCAACGGCTTGCCGCGGCATGACCGACGAGATGAAAGATGTTTTTGATCGGCCAGTACGACTCGCCCTTTGTCCGCCGCACCGCGATCGCGCTACGGCTCTATGGATTGCCGTTCGAGCACAAGCCGTGGTCGACCTTCGGCGATGCGGAGAAGGTTGCGGCCTACAATCCGGTACGGCGGGTGCCGACGCTGGTGCTCGATGACGGCGAGGCGCTGATCGAGAGTGGCGCGATCCTGGATTATCTCGACGAGCTGGTCGGGCCGGACAAGGCGATGATCGCGCGCTCGGGCGAGGGGCGGCGCAAGCATCTGCGCATCACGGCGCTGGCGACCGGGCTTGCCGACAAGGCGGTGAGCCTTGTCTATGAGCGCGTGCTGCGCAAGGAGCAGTTGAAGCTCTGGGTCGAGCGCTGCGAGGCGCAGATCGCGGGCGTGCTCGCGGTGCTGGAGCAGGAGCGCGCGGCCGTGCAGACGCCGTACTGGCTGGAGAATCGCATCGGTCATGCCGACGTCGCGGTGGCATGCGCGCTGCGCTTCACCGGTGAGGCGCATCCGCACCTGTTCGACGCGCGCTATCCGGCGCTCAAGGCCCACGCCGCGCGCTGCGAGGCGCTGCCGCCGTTCCAGGAGATCGTGCAGCCGCTGGCGCCGCCGAGCGGTTAGTGGATGGCGCGACCCGCGCTGATTGGCTGTACCCCTCGCGCGCGGATGTCGCGAGAACGCGTGATTATGACTTCACAAGCGGCACCACACATTTGCTGTCGTCCCTGCGAAAGCAGGGACCCATAGCCACGAACGGTCATTGTTGAGCGATGCAGGAAGGACAGATCCCGTTCACCACTTCCGCCGCGGAGTATGGGTCCTGCTTTCGCAGGGACGACGGTTGTGTTTGCGGCGCGCCCGCCAATCTCCCTCAGCAACGCCACGCACTCGCCCCGCGACCCCGAGGCGCGCGCTTCGGGCTACCCATTGCTGGTCCGATCTTCTATGGTGAACCGTTCGGGTCGCATGAAGCGAACTCGATAATTCCATGATATCAAAGGCTTAAGGCTCGGATCGAAGCCTTTGGAGGGCGGTTTGACGCGGTATATTTCGACCAGGGGTGAGGCCCCGGTGCTTGGCTTCTGCGATGTGATGCTGACCGGGCTTGCCCGTGACGGCGGGCTCTACGTGCCCGAGACTTGGCCGCAACTGTCGCCCGAGACCATCGCCACCTTCTTCGGCCGTCCCTATTGGGAGGTCGCGGTCGAGATCATCCGTCCGTTTGTCGCCGGCGAGATTTCCGACGCCGAGCTCGGCCGCATGGCCAACGAGGCCTATGCCACGTTCCGCCATCCCGCGGTGGTGCCGCTCGACCAGGCCGGGCCGAACCAGTTCCTGCTCGAGCTGTTCCACGGGCCGACGCTGGCGTTCAAGGACGTCGCGATGCAGCTGATCTCGCGGCTGATGGATCACGTGCTGGCCAAGCGCGCGCAGCGCACCACCATTGTGGTCGCGACCTCGGGCGATACCGGTGGCGCCGCGGTCGAGGCTTTTGCCAATCTCGACAATGTCGACCTCGTGGTGCTGTTTCCGAACGGCCGCATCTCCGAGGTGCAGCGCCGCATGATGACGACGACCGGCGCCGCCAACGTCCACGCGCTCGCGATCGAAGGCACCTTCGACGATTGCCAGGCGCTGGTGAAGGCGATGTTCAACAACCATCGCTTCCGCGACCAGGTGGCGCTGTCGGGCGTCAACTCGATCAACTGGGCGCGCATCGTGGCGCAAGTGGTCTATTACTTCACCTCGGCGGTCGCGCTCGGCTCGCCGGCGCGCACCGTCGATTTCACGGTGCCGACCGGCAATTTCGGCGACATCTTCGCCGGCTATGTCGCCAAGCGGATGGGCTGCCGATCCGGAACTTGCGCATCGCCGCCAACGTCAATGACATCCTGGCGCGCACGCTGAAGACCGGCATCTACGAGGTCCGCGAGGTGCACGCCACGACGTCGCCATCGATGGACATCCAGGTGTCCTCGAACTTCGAGCGGCTATTGTTCGAGGCGAGCGGCCGCGACGCCGATCAGGTCCGCCGCCTGATGGCCTCGCTGAAGCAGTCCGGCCGCTTCGTGCTGCCGGATGCGACGCTGGCCGCCGTGCGCCGTGATTTCGACGCCGGCCGCGCCGACGAGACCGAGACGGCGGCGGCGATCCGCGCCGCCTGGCGCGAGGCGGGCGATCTGGTCGATCCCCACACCGCGGTGGCGCTTGCGGTCGCCGACCGCGACAGCTCGGATTCCAGGATCCCGAACATCGTGCTGTCGACCGCGCACGCGGCCAAATTCCCCGACGCGGTGGAAGCCGCCTGCGGGGTGCGTCCGCAGCTGCCGGTCTGGCTCGGAGGCCTGATGAGCAAATCCGAACACATCACGGTCATGAAGAATGATTCCGCCGAGGTCGAGCGCTTCGTGCTGTCGGTCAGCCGTGCTGCCAAGCAGGGAGTTCGCCTGATGGGCGTTGAAATCACCAAGCTGCCGAGCGGGCTGACAATCGTCACCGACACCATGCCGCATCTGGAAACCGCGGCGCTCGGGGTCTGGGCTGGCGTCGGCGGGCGCGACGAGAAGCCGAACGAGCACGGCATCTCGCATCTGCTCGAGCACATGGCGTTCAAGGGCACGGCGCGGCGCTCCTCGCGCGAGATCGTCGAGGAGATCGAGGCGGTCGGCGGCGACCTCAATGCCGGGACCTCGACCGAGACCACGGCCTATTATGCGCGGGTGATGAAGGCGGACGTGCCGCTGGCGCTCGACGTGCTGTCCGACATCCTCGCCAACCCATCCTTCGTGCCGGACGAACTGGAGCGCGAGAAGAGCGTCATCGTGCAGGAGATCGGCGCGGCGCAGGATACCCCCGACGACGTCGTGTTCGAGCACCTCAACGAGCTCTGCTATCCGGAGCAGCCAATGGGGCGCTCGCTGCTCGGCACCGCCAAGACGCTGAAGGCCTTCGACCGCGACATGCCTGCGCGGCTATCTGTCGACGCATTACCGCGCCCCCGACATGGTGGTCGCGGCCGCCGGCGCGGTCGATCACGCGCGGATCGTCGAGGACGTCACGCAGAAGTTTGCAAGCTTCGACGCCACGCCGGCGCCGAAGCCGCAGGCCGCGATGTTCGGCAAGGGCGGCTCGCGGGTGGTGCATCGCGATCTCGAGCAGGCGCATCTGACGCTGGCGCTCGAAGGCGTGCCGCAGACCGACCCGTCGCTGTTCTCGCTGCAGGTCTTCACCAACACGCTCGGTGGCGGGATGTCGTCGCGGCTGTTCCAGGAGGTGCGCGAGAAGCGCGGGCTGTGCTACTCGATCTACACCTTCCACGCGCCCTACACCGACACCGGCTTCTTCGGCCTCTACACCGGGACCGATCCGGCGGATGCGCCGGAAATGATGGAAGTCATCGTCGACGTCATCAACGACGCGGTGGAAACCCTGACCGAGGCCGAGGTCGCCCGCGCCAAGGCGCAGATGAAGGCCGGCCTGTTGATGGCGCTGGAAAGCTGTTCATCGCGGGCCGAACAATTGGCACGCCATGTGCTAGCCTATGGCCGGCCGCAGACGGTGGAAGAACTGGTGGCCCGGATCGACGCGGTCAGCGTCGAATCGAGCCGCAACGCCGCCCGTGCCCTGCTGGCGCGCAGCCGGCCCGCCGTTGTCGCGCTCGGCAGCGGCAGGGGTCTGGACACGGCGGTGGCTTTTGCGGAAGGATTGACGAATTCGAAGGCAAAGACGCTGTTGCATTGAGAATTCTGCTTACCTCGCCCCGCGCTTGCGGGGAGAGCATAGGCCGCCTACCGGCGGCCGTTGACGGACATACGCCGAGGCGGAGCCTCAGCTATGGCCGAAGGCTTCGGGTGAGGGGTAGAGCCGCAAGACCGAATCTGCGGTAAGACCCCTCACCCCGACCCTCTCCCCGCAAGGGCGGGGCGAGGGAGAAGTGGCGGGGAGTGTTGGGCCATGGCCCTGTTTCGTTTGCCGTCCAATGGACCCGCTGCACTGATGCCGCGCGGTCACGGGCTCTTGCTGCGCGCGCCGCAGATGTCGGATTTCCCGCAATGGGCGCAATTGCGCGAATTCAGCCGCGCCTATCTCACGCCATGGGAACCGATCTGGCCCTCCGACGACCTGACCCGCGCCGGCTTCCGCCGCAGGCTGCGCCGCTACACCGAGGATATCGCCGCCGACCGCTCCTATCCGTTCATCATCTTCCGCGAATCGGACGGGGTGATGATCGGCGGCATCACGCTCGCCAATGTCCGCCGCGGCATCGTGCAGGCCGGCACGATCGGCTATTGGGTCGGGCTGCCGCATGCCCATCGCGGCTACATGACGACGGCGCTGCGGGTGCTGCTGCCCTCGCTGTTCGGCGAGCTCAATCTGCACCGCATCGAGGCGGCCTGCATTCCCTCCAATGCCTCGTCGATCCGCGTGCTGGAGAAGTGCGGCTTCACCCGCGAGGGCCTGGCGCGGCGCTATCTCTGCATCAACGGGATCTGGCAGGACCACCTGCTGTTCGGCCTGCTGCACGAGGATTTCCGCGGCTGATCCGTAAGCCTTTTTGCGGATGGCGGTGCCGCCCTCGATGCCTTGGGTTCGCCGCCATTGCCTTGCTATAACGGCCGCGAAACAGGGAACCTGGTGGGGAAATTAGAGGATATTGATGGGTGAAAGGGTGATCAGGTTCGCGCTCGCAGCGGCGGTATCGATCGGTCTCGGTGCCACTTTGCTGCCTTCGGCAGCTCCTGCGCAGTCGCTGAGCGACCGCTTCAAGAGCCTGTTCGGCGGCGGCTCGTCCGACCAGGACAAGCCGGCGACGCCCGCGGCGCCGCAGCAGCTCAACGATGCCGACGCCGAACTGACCTGCCCGCCGGTGCAGATCCGCTCCGGAGCCTCGACCTATTCGGTGGCCGCGAACGGCAAGGAAGCGGTCGGCAACGACGTCAGGTTCCTCGCCTCGATCACGCGCACGGCGCGGCAATGCAATCTGAACAGCGGCCAGATCACGGCCAAGATCGGTATTCAGGGGCGGATCATTGTCGGTCCCCAGGGCGCGCCACCGAGCATTCAGGTGCCGCTGCGCGTTGCCGTGGTGCAGGGCGGCGTCGGCGAGAAGACCATCATGACCAAGGCCTACACCACCACGGTGCAGATGGACGAAAGCGGCAGCGTGCCATTCAGCTTGGTCGCCGAGGACGTCGTCTATCCGGCGCCGTCTCCGGCCGACAACGACAATTACATCTTCTATATCGGCTTCGACCCGCAGGCCCTGAAGCCGGAGCCCAAGGCCCGCGCGCCACACAAGAAGAAGTAACAGCGCGTTTTCGAGCGAAGTGGACGCCGGTTCGCGTGACGAAAACGCGTCAAACGGACGAATTTGGACAAAACAAAAGGCCGGCGCGATGAGCTCGCGCCGGCCTTTTTTAAGGAGTTCAGATCGCGTCAGTTCAGCTTGGAGCGGACTTCGGCGATGCCCTTGCCGACGAGGTCGTCGGCAACCGAGCCCTTGACCGACTGCGACAGGATGGTCGAGGCGGCCGTCACCGCGGCGTTGGCCGCGGCGGCGCGGACATCGGCCACGGCCTGGGCCTCGGCCTGGGCGATCTTGCTCTCGGCGGTCTTGGTCCGCCGCGCGACAAAATCTTCCATCTTGGTCTTGGCCTCGGCCGCGATCCGTTCGGCTTCGGCCTTGGCGTTGGAGATGATCTCCTCGGCCTCGCGCTCCGCGCTGGCGCGGCGCGCCTTGTACTCGCCGAGCAGCTTATCGGCCTCGTCCTTCAGACGGCGGGCGTCTTCCAGCTCGGCCTTGATGCGCTCGGCGCGGTGGTCGAGCGCCGTCAGCAGGGTGCGATGAACGCCGAGATAGCCGAACACGACCAGCAGAAGGACGAAGGCGATCGCAACCCAGGTTTCCGGTTCGTAAAACATCGTCTATCCCTTCAGCGACGCGTCGACGGCGCTGTTGACCGCATTGGCGTCCGGCGTGACGCCGGCAAGTTGCTGGACGATGGCGCCGGCCGCATCCGCCGCGATGCCGCGGACGTTGCTCATGGCGTTGGTCCTCGTCGTTGCGATCTGCTTCTCGGCGTCGGCGAGCTTTGCCGCCAGCTTCTCTTCCAGCGCCTTGCGCTCGGCTTCCGAGGCCGCGTTCAGCTTCTCGCGGGTCTCGTTGCCGATCGCCTGCGCGTTGGCGCGCGCATTCGCCAGTTCGGTCTCGTAGGCCTTCAGCGCCGCGTCGGACTCGTCCTTCAGCTTCTGCGCCTCGGCCAGATCGCCCTCGATCTTGTTCTGACGTGCATCGATCGTCCCGCCGACGCGCGGCAGGGCGATACGCGACACGATCAGGTAGAGCGCGACAAATGCAATCGCCAGCGACACCAGCTGCGAGGCGAAGTTGGACGAATCGAACGGCGGAAAGGCTCCGCCGTGATGTCCGCCGTCGGTCTCGGTGTGGGCGCCGGCTTTCTGGCCTTTTGCCTCGCCATGACTCTCAGCCATGGTGTTCTCCTGTCGCTGTCATGCGCGCCGCCCTTGGGACGATCCTTGGGAGAGCCCTTGGGCGGCGCGAAGGGGTTACCGCAGAGCGGAACCGGGTTGCCGCAGAGCGGAACCGGAGTGCCGCTCAGAGCGGAACGAACAGCAGCAGCAGCGCGATCAGCAGCGAGAAGATGCCGAGCGCTTCGGTCACGGCGAAGCCGAAGATCAGGTTGCCGAACTGGCCCTGAGCGGCCGACGGGTTACGCACCGCAGCGGCGAGGTAGTTGCCGAAGATGATGCCCACGCCGACGCCCGCGCCGCCCATGCCGATGCACGCGATGCCCGCGCCGATAAGTTTTGCTGCTGCCGGTTCCATATGTAGCTCCTTGAGAAAGATAGACAGATTGGTGGGTGGAGATTCCCCGGACCGCTTAGTGTCCCGGATGAATGGCGTCGTTGAGGTAGATGCAGGTCAGGATCGCGAACACGTAGGCCTGCAGGAACGCGACCAGCAGTTCGAGGGCATACAGCGCAATCGTGAGCGCCAGCGGCAGCACGCCGCCGACCCAGCCGAGCGCGCCCAGCGAGAAGCCGAGCATCGCGACGAAGCCCGCGAACACCTTCAATGCGATGTGGCCGGCCAGCATGTTGGCGAACAGACGAACGCTGTGCGAGACCGGCCGCAGGAAGAACGACAGGATCTCGATGAACATGACCAGCGGCAGGATGTAGATCGGAACGCCGTGGGGGACGAAGATGCTGAAGAATTTCAGGCCGTTCTTGTAGACGCCGTAGATCAGGACGGTGAAGAACACCAAAAGCGCGAGCGCCGCGGTGACGATCAGGTGGCTCGCGATCGTGAAGGTGTAGGGGATGACGCCGACCAGGTTCGAGACGCAGAGGAACATGAAGAGCGAGAAGATCAGCGGGAAGAACTTCATGCCTTCCGCGCCGGCCGTGCTGCGAATCGTGGTGGCGACGAACTCGTAGGAGATCTCGGCAACCGACTGCAGCCGTCCCGGAACCAGTTCCCGGCCGCTCGCCAGCATCAGCAGCGCAATCAGCAGCACCGCGATGAGCATGAAGAGCGAGGAATTGGTGAAGGCGATCGTGTGATTGCCGATGTGGCCGAGCGTGAAGAGGGGCTCGATATTGAACTGGTGGATCGGGTCGATTTTCATCCGCGCGGCTCTTGGTCCACCGGCTATCGTGCCGGTAATCGAATTTCAAATGTCGTGACTTCCCGCCAGCGCTCAGCGCTTGCCCGAGGCCACGCCCGCGGACCTCACCACGTTGACCACCCCGGCGACGAAGCCGAGCAGCGTTAACACGATGAAGCCGAATGGCGACGTCGACAGCAAACGGTCGAACCCCCAGCCAATCGCCGCTCCGACGGCAACGCCCGCGATCAGCTCCGAGGAAAGACGAAAACCGAGCGCCATAGCCGAAGCTCTGGCCGCACTGTCCCCGCTTTCATTACCGGATTGATCAGTCTTGCTCCTGCGGCTGTCGCGAATTTCTGACAACCGATGATCGAGACTTCCGAGCCTTGCGGAAAGCGCAGCTTCGTCAGGAGGCGATTGATCGCGACTTCCATTTGCGCCGTCGTTGGTGTTCTCAGCCATGCTGCAAACACTAACCGATGCCGCGGATGATGGAAATTGCGCCCGTCCCCGTCAAAAGCCGCGCGGACCATACTTACCGCGTCTAATCAAGTCAAGATTGCGTCGTAACCAGTTATTGCTTTGATTCTGCTGGTTTTATTTGGAGATATTCAAGGTCAGAGTGACGCAGTGATCGCAGTGCAACAGCTTGCGTGGCATTGAGCGATATTGCGTGGCTATTCCCGCTCTGCTGGGATCGCCGAAAGTCCCGTCCTCTCACGCAGTCAGGTTCCGCATGTCGCGCCAGATCGATTACTACTTCTCGCTGCAATCCCCCTGGGCCTATATCGGCCACAAGCCCTTCGTTCGGCTCGTAAGCACTTACGATCTCAAGGTAAATTACCGGCCTGTGCTGCTGGTCGATCTGTTCTCCGAGACCGGCGGACTGCCGCTCGCCAAGCGCCATCCGGTGCGGCAGCGCTATCGGATGATCGAGTTGCAGCGCTGGCGCGACAAGCGCGGACTGAATTTTCATTTGCAGCCGGCCAACTGGCCGTTCAACGGGCGCCTTGCCGATGGCGTGGTGATCGCGATGCTCGAGGCCGGCCTCGACCCCGAGCCGTTCTTGCAACGGGCCTATCCCGCGGTGTGGGAGCAGCAGCTTGATCTTGCTGATCCTGAGACGCTGGTGAAGCTCGCCGACGATGCCGGTTTGCCCGGCCGGCAGCTGGTCGAGCGCTCGAGCACTGAAGCGATCAGCGCGGCCTATGAGCAGAATCGCCAGAATGCATTGGACGCCGACGTGTTCGGCTCGCCCGGATATGTGCTCGATGGCGAGGTGTTCTGGGGCCAGGACCGGATCGAATTGCTTGAAGACGCGTTGAAGTCGGGCCGCAAGCCCTATAGCTCTGTGGTCTAGGGGCAGGAATCAGGTTGAGGCGGAGCAAGCCATGCCCATCGCGATGTCGCCGTCGAAATTGTCCATCGCAATTGCTGCCATCCTGATCGCAAGCGGCGGCACGGCGATCGCGCAAACCGCGCCTGACACCGAGAATGGCCGCTACGCCTTATCACCCGCCGGCGATGGTTTCCTGCGGCTCGACACGCGCACCGGCGCGGTGTCGACCTGCACCAATTCCAGCGCCGGCTGGGCCTGTTACATGGTGCCGGACGAGCGGGCGGCGCTGGATGCCGAGATCGGGCGCCTGCAAGCCGACAATGACAAGCTCAAGGATGAGCTCGCCGCGCGCGCACCGTCGGCCAAGACCGACGAAGCGTTGCCGAAATCCGATCAGCTGAAGAAGCCGGAGCCCAAGACCGAGCCGAAGGTCGCCGAGGGCGAGCGCAAGATCGAGATCCCGCTGCCGAGCGACCGCGACATGGATCGCATGATGTCGTTCGTGGAGCGGGCCTGGCGGCGGCTGATCGAGATGGCCAACCGCGTGCAGCGCGACGTCAATGGCGGCAAGATTTGATACGGCTCTCTCGTAGTGTGCAATTGCGCACGCAAGCCGGGACCCATAACCACCGCTGGGAGTTGGGTGGCTAAGCTGGCAACTCCAAATCTTCGTAGCTGAGGGGCCGCGGAGTATGGGTCCCGGCTTTCGCCGGGACGACATAGTGAGAGTTACAGATGAACTCATCGAGGACCATCACGCACTCGGCGCCATCCTCCGTCGCGGCAACCAGCATCGTGTCGTCGCGCCTGGCGGTCGAAACGTCGGGCGCCGGCTTTGCCGACATCACGCGCGAGGTCACCAAATTCCTGCGCGAGGTGCGTGCCGGCGAGGGTGTGGTCACGCTGTTCATCCGCCACACCTCGGCCTCGCTGACGATCCAGGAGAATGCCGATCCGACCGTGCAGGTCGATCTGATGACGGCGCTCGATCGTGCCGCGCCCGAAGACGGCGGCTGGCGTCACGACACCGAAGGCCCTGACGACATGCCGGCGCACATCAAGACCATGCTGACGGCGACCTCGCTGCAGGTCCCCGTGCTCGACGGCGAGATGGCGCTCGGCACCTGGCAGGGCATCTATCTGATTGAGCATCGCGCCCGCCCGCACCGGCGCGAGATCGTGCTGCAATTCGTCGGCGCCACGCGCTGACGCGCTGGACCTGTCCGGAGATCTGGCTTCCAAAATGACATCGGCCGCGGATCGCTCCGCGGCCGATGCATCTTGATCCCGATGTCGACGGGTCAGGTTTTGCTAATGTCGACGTCCTTGGTCTCCGGCAGGAAGATCAGGCCGACCACCGCCGTGATGGCGGCGAAGATGATCGGATACCAGAGGCCGGCATAGATATCGCCGGTCGAGGCCACGATCGCGAACGCGGTCGCAGGCAACAACCCGCCGAACCAGCCGTTGCCGATGTGATAGGGCAGCGACATCGAGGTATAGCGGATCTTGGTCGGGAACAGCTCGACCAGCATCGCGGCAATCGGGCCGTAGACCATGGTGACGAAGATCACCAGGATGAACAGCAAGCCGATCACGGCCGCGACCTGCGGGCGGAAGATGTCGAACGGATGCGCCATCTTCACGATGCCCGCATCGCCCGCCTTCGGATAGCCGGCGGCGGCCACCGCGGTGGTGATTGCCGCGTTGCCGTCCTTGGCGTTGGCGTAGAGGACGTCCTTGCCGTTGACGACGACCTTCACGCCGGAGCCGGCCGCGCCATAGGTCGTCGAGTACTTGACCGACGATTGGGCGAGGAAGGCGCGGGCAGTGTCGCAGGGCGCGGTGAACACACGGGTGCCGACCGGGTTAAACAGGTCGCCGCAGCCTGCGGGATCGGCAACCACCTCGACCTTGGTCGATTCGATCGCCCTCTCCAGCGCCGGGTTGGCATTGGAGGAGATCATCTTGAAGATCGGAATAAAGGTCAGCGCCGCGATCGCGCAGCCCGCCAGGATGATCGGCTTGCGTCCGATCCGGTCGGACAGCGCACCGAACACGATGAAGAAGCCGGTGCCGAACAGCAACGACCAGGCGATCAGAAGGTTCGCGGTGTAGCCGTCGACCTTGAGGATCGATTGCAGGAAGAACAGCGCATAGAACTGGCCAGTGTACCACACCACGCCCTGACCCATGGTGCCGCCGAGCAGTGCCAGGAGCACGATCTTGGCGTTCCCCCAGTTGGCGAAGGCCTCCGTCAGCGGCGCCTTCGAGCTCTTGCCTTCGTCCTTCATGCGCTGGAACACCGGCGATTCATTCAGCCGCAGCCGAATCCAGACCGAGATGCCGAGCAGCAGCACCGACACCAGGAACGGAATGCGCCAGCCCCAGTCCGCGAAGTCCTTCTCGCCGGTGATCGAGCGGGTGAACAGGATCACCAGCAGCGACAGGAACAGGCCGAGCGTTGCGGTGGTCTGAATGAACGAGGTGTAATAGCCGCGCCTGCCGTTTGGCGCGTGCTCGGCGACATAGGTCGCCGCACCGCCATACTCGCCGCCGAGCGCGAGGCCCTGCAGCAGGCGCAGCGAGATCAGGATGATCGGCGCCGCGAGGCCGATGGTCTTGGCGTTGGGCAACAGGCCGACGATGAAGGTCGACAGGCCCATGATCAGGATGGTGACGAGGAAGGTGTATTTGCGACCGACGATGTCGCCGACCCGGCCGAACACGATCGCGCCGAACGGGCGCACCAGGAAGCCCGCCGCGAAGGCCAGCAACGCGAAGATGTCGCGGGTCGCCGGCGGATAGTCGGAGAAGAACTGCGCGCCGATGATGCCGGCCAGTGAACCGTAGAGATAGAAGTCGTACCACTCGAACACGGTGCCGAGCGACGACGCGAGGATGACGAAACGCTCATCCTTCGTCATGCCGGCGGGCCGCGCCGAACTTGCAGTCATTGTGGACATCTGGATAGCTCCCCCGAAATATTGCTGCCATGCTCGCCCCCGGCTGGCGGGTGAGGCCCGAATGGGCCCTCGGCTTGAGATGAAGGTAACATCGCAGTGAAACCCGCCCCAATAAGACTTTTGGCCTTTTCAGGATCGAACCTATCTTCAGAAGGAAGAGCAGGATGGAACGCCTCCGCATGCGTCTATTGCGGCGCACAAGCTGCGCGGGTTAACCGCGTTGGCATCTGGTATTATCAAGCGCTTGCGTGATACTGCCGCGCGGGCGAAAACCGAGCGACGCGGGTTTGCCTAAGCCCGCTTGTGGGACTGAGATGACTGCTGCTGCCAATACTCATCTTGTCATCGCCGACGACCATCCGTTGTTCCGCGATGCGTTGCGCCAGGCGGTGTCGAGCGTCGTGACTTCGGCCGCGATCAGCGAGGCCGGATCGTTCGAGGACCTGACCGCGCTGCTGGAACGGGACTCCGAGGTCGACCTGATCCTGCTCGATCTGAGCATGCCGGGGATCAGCGGTTTCTCCGGCCTGATCTATCTGCGGGCGCAGTATCCGGCGATCCCGGTGGTGATCGTCTCCGCCAGTGACGATGCCGGGACCATCCGCCGCTCGCTCGACTTCGGCGCTTCCGGTTTCATCCCCAAGCGCTTCGGCGTCGAGACGCTGCGGGATGCCATCATGAAGGTGATGGAGGGCGACGTCTGGGTGCCGCCGGACACCGATCTGTCGGCGGCCGGCGATCCCGACATGACGCGGCTGCGCGACCGGCTGGTGACGCTGACCCCGCAGCAGGTGCGGGTGCTGATGATGCTGTCCGAGGGGCTGCTCAACAAGCAGATCGCCTATGAGCTCGGCGTTTCCGAAGCGACCATCAAGGCCCATGTCTCGGCGATCCTGCAGAAGCTCGGGGTCGAAAGCCGCACCCAAGCCGTGATCGCCGCCGCCAAGATCGCCGGCGGCCAATGGCGCCAGGGCGCGCCGCCGACGTAGTCCCGAGCAACTCCAGCTGTGATTGCCGGGCTCGGGCTACGGCATAGCGAGCCGGCGGGTGGCACGAAAGCGCGCCCGATGGCACGCTTTCGCGAAGCCATCCAGATCCCATTCAAACTGCGCATCGGTCGAAAACCGAGTATCCTGTCCGGCATCGGCCCGTGAGAGGCCGCGTGCTTTTTTGGGGAGAACGCCATGATTTCCGTCACTCGCGTCGCCGGACTATCTCTGGCTGCGGTAATCCTTCTCGGTACCAGCTCTTTCAATTGCGCTCAGGCCAAGCCCCTGATGATCGTCGGCCTGGACGAGAAGCTGTTGTGGGACGACGACGGCAAGCCGGTGCTGTCAGCGCCCGGCAAGGATCAAGTGCTGATCATCGATCTCGCCGATCCCGAGAACCCGAAGATTGCGGCTTCTCTCCCATTGAAGAACTCGGTAGTCGGCCCCCCGGTCAACGTCGCTATCGATCCGACCGGAACGGTGGCGCTGGTCGCGGATTCGGTCGACGTGGTGAAGGAAGGCGACGCTCTGAAGCAGGTGCCGGATAACAAGATCTATGTGATCGATCTCAAGGCGACCCCGCCCAAGCTGGCAGCGACCATTGTTGGCGGAAAGCAGCCATCAGGCTTGAGCTTCAGTCCCGATGGCAAGATGGCGTTGGTTGCCAACCGCGGGGACAGTTCGATCAGCGTACTTTCGGTCAACGGCACTGACGTCAAGGTCACCGACACGATATCGATGCCTGACAGTGTCGCACATGTCGCGTTCGCGCCTGACGGCAAGCACGCGCTGGTCGCGCGTTTTCCGGGGCACAAGATATCGGTGCTCGATATCGCCGGCGACAAAGTCACCTACACCAAGATAGACCTGCCGGCCGGCCAATGGCCTTACAATGTCGCAGTGACCCCGAACAGCAAGATCGCGTTGACGTCGGACAATGGCAACTCAGGCGCGTCGGACGGCAGCGTCGACACGGCCAGCGTCATCGATCTCGAAGCGAAGCCGCCGCGCATCATCGATCGCGTGGTGGTCGGCGATGGACCGGAGGGGCTTGGCGTCAGTCCGAAGGGGGATCTCGCAGTCTCGGTGATCCTGCGCGGCTCGAACATGAAGAATGCGTTCTTCCATGAGAAGAACGGCAGCGTCTCGGTCCTGAAGATCGACGGCAAGAAAGTGACCAAGACCGGAGATATCGAAGTCGGCGGACTGCCTGAGGCCGCGGTCTTCACGCCTGACGGAAAATACATCCTGGTCGGGAACTGCCTCAGCCAGGATTTCTCGATCCTCAAGGTCGACGGAACCAACGTTACCGACACAGGCAAGCGCTTTCAGGTGCCAGGGCACCCGGCGTCGGCCGGAATGGGACCGAACTGAACCGACGCTCGGCGATCTTGCTGGAGCATGTGATTTTCGGTCGAGCCGGCCACTCCGCAGGCTCGCTTCACCTCTCGCGCTTGCGGGAGGGAGCGCAGTGTCCTTGCGGCGCCCTCATGATGCGATTCGATCCAATTGCATCATCATCCAAAGCGAGATGCGCGCCAGATTGCGCCGCCCGCGCGCTACTCCGCCGCCACCATCTGCTGGGTGCGCCATTGTCCGAGCAGGGCGCGCAGCGAGGCGGGTTTGACCGGCTTGTTCAGCACCGCGATGTTTTCCTCGCGCGCGGCGGCGCGCACCGCGGGGCTGCGGTCGGCGGTGATCAGGATCGCCGGAATGCCGTCGCCGAAGCGGCGGCGGATCTCGCGGATCGCGGCGACGCCGTTGCCGCGGTCGAGATGGTAGTCGACCAGGACGCCGGTGACGCGGCCACCGGCGGCCTCGATCGCGCTGATCGCGCCGTCGGCGTCGAGCACCGCGATTACCTCGGCGTCCCACGCCGTCAGCAGCGTCTTCATGCCGTCGAGGATGGCGGGATCGTTCTCGATGCAGACAATCAGCGAGCCGCTCATCGGCGTCTTCGACAGCGGCGTCGCGGTGGTGACGGCCGCAGTATGGTTGACCGCGGTCGCGACCGGCACGGTGACCGAGAACGCCGAGCCGCCGCTGACATTGGCCGAGATCGCGATGCGGTGGTTGAGCACCCGCGCCAGCCGTTCGACGATCGACAAGCCGAGGCCGAGGCCGCGGGCGATCCGGGCGCCCTGCTCGAGGCGGTGGAACTCCTTGAAGATCTCGCCGCGCTTCTGCACGGGAATGCCGACGCCGGTGTCGAAGATGCTGATCTGGAGCGTGGTGCCGCGGCGGCGGCAGCCGATCAAGACGCGGCCGCGCGGGGTATATTTGATCGCGTTGGAGATGAAGTTCTGCAGCAGCCGGCGCAGCAGCGAGCGGTCGGATTCGACCGGCAGCGAGCACGGCACGAAGCGCAGATCGAGGCCCTTGTCGCGAGCGATCGGCATGAACTCGATCTCCAGCGAGCGCATCAGGTCGGCCATCCGGAAGCTCGTGATCGCCGGCGTCATGGCGCCGGCATCGAGCCTGGAAATGTCGAGCAGCGCGCCCAGAATGTCCTCGATCGCCTCGAGCGAGTCGTCGATGTTCTCGACCAGGCGGGAATCCTCGCCGCCGTTCTGGCGCTCGACCAGGCTCGTGACATAGAGCCGCGCCGCATTGAGCGGCTGCAGGATGTCGTGGCTGGCGGCAGCCAGGAAGCGCGTCTTGGAGGCGTTGGCGTCTTCCGCGATGCCCTTGGCGAGCGCGAGCTCTGAGTTCAGCCGCGTCAGCTCCTCGGTGCGGTCGCGCACCCGCTTTCCAGCGTCGCGTTGGCGCGCTCCAGCGCCTCCGCCGCCTCGAAGCTCGGCGTGACGTCGGAGAAGGTGATGACGAGCCCGCCGCCCGGCATGCGGTTGGCACGTACCTCGATCACCAGATGGCGGTCGGTGAAGCGTTCCAGATAGGGCTCGCCCTCGGTGGTGTAGGCGCGCAGGCGGGCCTGCAGCAGGCTGTCGCCGTCGCCGGCCGCGGGCGGACTGATCGCGCCCATGAATTCGAGAATCTCGGACAGCGGGATGCCGAGCTGCACCAGATGCTGCGGCAGCCCCAGCAATTCGGAGAACTGGCGGTTGGAACAGATCAGCTGCAGATCGGCGTCGAACACCGCGATGCCCTGGCGCACGTGATTGAGCGCGGTCTGCAGGATCTCGCGGTTGAAGTGCAGGGCGGCGTGGGAGTCGTCGAGCAGTTTCAGCGCGGCCTTGGCCGACACCGTGCGCCGTTGCAGCAGCAGCGACATCACGAGGCGCGAGGACGCCGCCCCGATCGAGGAGGCGATCAACCGCTCGGCATGCTGCAGCAGCTCGAAATCGGCCGGTGCCGACGCCAGCAGCACGATGTTGCGGTCGACGGCGAAGGAGGCGAAGGCCTCGCGGGTGCGGTCGGGGCCGAGATATTGCGTCACCGTGCTCTGGATGTCCTCCACCGTCACCGTGGTGCGCCAGCGCCGGAAGCTGGGCGCGATCGGGGCCAGCGCGTTGGGCACGAACACGTCGGCCTGCAACAACTCGATCGAGGACGGCGCGCGCGCCAGCGAGAACAGCACATAGGTGAGGATGTTGAGCGCAAGGCTCCACAGCACGCCGTGCAGCAGCGGCGGCAGGTCGGCGCCGAACAGCGCCTGCGGCCGCAACGCCTCGATCCCGAACGGCCCGTGCTGCAGCAGCACCAGGCCGGCGGTCGAGGTTTCCAGGAAGCTCGGGATGAACAGCGTGTAGAGCCACGTCGCGAAGCCGACCAGCATGCCCGCCATGGCGCCGCGTGCGGTGGCTCTGCGCCAGAACAGGCCGCCGAAGAACGCCGGCGCCAGCTGGGTGATCGCGGCAAACGACAGCAGGCCGATCGCGACCAGCTGGGTGTTGCCGAGCGCGCGATAGTAGAAATACGCCAACACCATGATGGCGAAGATAGAGAAGCGGCGCGCCTTCAGCAGGAAATCGCCAAAGTCCTTCTGGCCGGCGCTGGCGTCGTCGCTGCGCGGCAAGACCAGCGGCAGCACGATGTCGTTGGAGACCATGATCGACAGCGCGACGCATTCGACGATCACCATCGCGGTCGCCGCCGACAGCCCGCCGACGAACACGGCGAGGCTGAGCAATTGCGAATTGCCCTCGATCGGCAGCGCCAGCACGAACATGTCGGCATCGACCGCGCCGAACGGGAAGATGACGAGGCCTGCGATCGCGATCGGAATCACGAACAGGTTGATGGCGATGAGGTAGAGCGGGAACAGCCAGCGCGCCCGGGTGACTTCGGCGGGCGTCGAATTCTCCACCACGCTGACATGGAACTGGCGCGGCAGCAGCATGACCGCGCAGAACGACAGCAGCGTCATGATCAGGAAATTGCCGATCGACGGGACATATTCGATCGCGCGCACCGCCTCCGGCGTCTTCAGGGCGCGCTCGTAGAGCTCGACCGGCGAGAACATCCAGAAGGTGACGAAAGCGCCGGCGGCGATGAAGGCGACCAGCTTGACGATGGACTCGGCCGCGATCGCGAGGATCAGGCCGTGCTGGTGCTCGGTCGCGTCGGTGTGGCGGGTGCCGAACAGCACCGCGAACACCGCCATCGCCAGCGTGACCATCAGCGCGATGTCGCCGATCACGGGGATTTTCGAGAACGCCTGGTCCTCGCTCAGGATGGTCTCCAGCGACGCCGCTACCGCCTTGAGCTGCAGCGCGATGTAGGGCACCGAGCCGATGATCGCGATCAGTGCCACGGTCGCCGCCACCGCCTGGCTCTTGCCGTAGCGCGCGGCGATGAAGTCGGCGATCGAGGTGATGTTCTGCGACTTGGCGAGCGCGATCACCCGGCGCAGCAGCGGCGTGCACAATCCGACCATCACGATCGGGCCGACATAGATCGCCAGGAAGTCGATGCTGGTGCGGGTGGCGAAGCCGACCGAGCCGAAGAAGGTCCAGGAGGTGCAGTAGATCGCCAGCGACAGCGGATAGATCCACTGGCTGGTGCGGCCGCGCTCGCCCGGCGAGCTGCGGTCGCCGCGGCTGGCAATGAAGAACAACAATCCGATGTAGGCGAACGCCGTGGCAATTACGCCCCAGTCGTGCAGCATCGCTGCTCATCTCCTGTCCCGGCCGCTGGGGAAGGGCCGGTTGTCAGGATTATAACGCAAAGGACCGGCCGCGCGATGCACGGCCGGCCCAAATTCGGGGTCGGAAGCGGATAGGGTTACTCGGCGGCCAGCGACTTCTGGTGCAGGGGCAGGCCGAGCCGGTCCCAGACCTGGAGCAGCGCCTCGGCCAGCGCGTCGATCAGGCCGTCGTCATGGTAGGGCGAGGGCGTGATGCGCAGCCGTTCGGTGCCCTTGGCGACCGTCGGATAGTTGATCGGCTGGATGTAGATGCCGTGGTCCTCGAGCAGCAGGTCGGAGGCCCGCTTGCACTTCTCGGGATCGCCGACGAACAGCGGCACGATATGGGTGTCGCTCGACATCACAGGCAGGCCGGCGGCGGTCAGGATCGCCTTGGTGCGGGCGGCCCGGTCCTGGTGGCGCTCGCGCTCCCAGTTCGAGGTCTTCAGGTGCCGGATCGCAGCCGTGGCGGCCGAGCAGATTGCAGGCGGCAGCGCGGTCGTGAAGATGAAGCCCGGCGCATAGGAGCGCACCGCGTCGATGACCTCGGCGCGGCCCGCAATGTAGCCGCCGAGGCAGCCGAAGGCTTTTGCCAGCGTGCCCTCGACGATATCGATCCGGTGCATTACGCCGTCGCGCTCGGCGATACCGCCGCCGCGCGGGCCGTACATGCCGACCGCATGCACCTCGTCGAGATAGGTCATGGCGCCGTATTGCTCGGCGAGATCGCAGATCTTGCCGAGCGGCGCGACGTCGCCATCCATCGAATAAAGGCTCTCGCAGACGATCAGCTTCGGCCGGTCGGGACCGGCGGCGATCAAGAGCTCCTCGAGATGCGCGACGTCGTTGTGGCGGAAGATCTGGCGTTCGCAGCCGGCCTGGCGCACGCCTTCGATCATCGAATTGTGGTTCAGCGCGTCCGACAGGATCAGGCAGTTCGGGATCAGCTTGGCGAGCGTCGAGATGCCGGTCTGGTTCGAGACATAGCCCGAGGTGAACAGCAGCGAGGCTTCCTTGCCGTGGAGGTCGGCGAGTTCCGACTCGAGCTGCACCAGCGGATGATGGGTGCCCGCGATGTTGCGGGTGCCTCCGGCGCCGGTGCCGACCCGGGTCGCGGTCTCGACCATGGCGCCGACCACCTTGGGGTGCTGGCCCATGCCGAGATAGTCGTTGGAGCACCAGATCACGACGTTGCGGCTGCCCTTCGGCGAATGCCAGGTGGCGTGCGGGAAGCGTCCCGCGATCCGTTCGAGGTCGGCGAACACCCGGTAGCGCCGCTCGTCGTGCAGGCGGTTGAGGGCGGCATTGAAGAACTGGCTGTAATCCATCGGCAAACCCAGAAAGCGGAACCTGACCGGAATGACTGCTTCTTCTTAGAGCTTTTCCAGCTCTAATGTCCATGCATTGACCCACATCTGGGCATGCGTCGCAGTTGGGCAAATTGCCCTAGCCGGGGCCGTTCGGCTCGATTTCGGTCAAATCGCCGGGCGACGCTTGCCGCCAAGCCGGGTTCAGGTGGTCTTGAAGCGCAGCATGCCGTCGGCGTGCATCTCGGCCGTCAGGCGGCCCTCGACCAGCATGTAGTTGACATGGGCGACCAGCTCGCCGGCGGCAAATCCCATCTGGTGCTCGTCCAGCACGTGCTTGTGGAACACCACGGGCACCAGCTCCTTGGAGGTCTGCGGCACCTCGCGGCAGGCCTCGGCGATCAGCCGGCAGCGCTCCTCATGGTGATCGGCGAGCTGCTTGATCCGGGTCTTCAGCCCGTAGAACGGCACGCCGTGGCCCGGCAGCACCATCACGTCGTAGGGCAGGGTGGTGGTCAGGCTTGCCAGCGAGGCCAGATATTCGCCGAGCGAGTTCTGCTCGGGCTCGACCGCCCAGACGCTGACATTGGGCGAGATCTTGCTCAGCACCTGGTCGGCGGACAGGAACAGCTTGTCGGCCGCGCAATACAGCATCACCTGGTCGAGCGCGTGGCCGCCGCCGGTGATCACCTTGAAGCGCCGCGTGCCGATCACGACCTCGTCGCCATGGGTGAGGCGATGATAGGACGGCGGCAGCACCGACACGCGCTTCAGGTAGTCCTGACCGCGGCCGAGCAGCTTCTCGGTGAGGTCCTCGTCCATGCCGTGGCGGCGGAAGAACAGCCGCTGCGCGTTGCGCCGCTCCTCGGTGCCGCGGTTCTGGTGATAGACCGACTGCAGATATTCCACCTGCGACATGAACAGCGGGCAGCCGAAGCGCTCGGTGATCCAGCCGGCGAGACCGACATGATCGGGATGCGAATGCGTCACGATCAGACGGGTGACCTTGATGTGCTTCAGCGGCCCCTCGAACAGCGTGGTCCAGGCCGCGATCGATTCCTCATTGCCGAAGCCGGCATCCACCATGGTCCAGCCGTCGCCGTCGGCGAGCAGATAGATGTTCACATGGTTGAGGCGGAACGGCAGCTTCAGCCGCGCCCACAGCACGCCGGGAGCCACCTCCACGACCTGATCGTGGCCGGGATGGTTTTCCCAAGGGTATCGCAGTGCCTCCGCCGAGGAGTGCACGGGGTCGGTCTTCGTATGCATGCTACCGGCTTAGCGGCACACGGGCCGCCGCGCCAGCCGAAAAATCAGATAGTCGTCCGGAGAATGGGACGAGAAGCGCCCGAATTCCGTCACCCGGATGGCGCGAACGGTCTTGCGAATGCGTGCCCGTCATTCCGGGGCGCCTCGAAGAGGCGAACCCTCAGGGATGCAATTGCGCCCCGAGAATCTCCGAGGTTCCGGGTTCTCTGCTTCGCATAGCCCCGGAACGACGCTGTACCTACGCCGCGCGGATGTTCGACAGGAAGCCGTCGATCTCCGAGCGCAGCACGTCGGCCTCGCGGCGCAGTGCGTCGGAGGCGCTCAGCACCTCGCCAGCGGCTGTGCCCGCCTCGGCCGAGGCGGTCGAGACGCCGACGATGTTGCTCGACACCTCGCTGGTGCCGCCCGCCGCGTGCTGGATGTTGCGGGCGATCTCGCGGGTCGCCGCGCCCTGCTGCTCGACCGCGGCGGCGATCGCGGTGGTGACGTCGTTGATCTCGCCGATCGTGCTCGAGATGTTGCGGATGGCGGAGACGGCCGTGGTCGTCACCTCCTGCATGCCGACGATCTGCTGGCGGATTTCCTCGGTCGCCTTTGCGGTCTGGCTCGCGAGGTTCTTCACCTCGGAGGCGACCACGGCAAAGCCGCGGCCGGCCTCGCCGGCGCGCGCCGCCTCGATGGTGGCGTTGAGCGCGAGCAGATTGGTCTGCGAGGCGATGGTCTGGATCAGGTCGACCACGACGCTGATGCGTGCGGCATTGTCGGCGAGCCCCTGCATCGTGCTGTCGGTGGCGCTGGCTTCCTCCACCGCCTTGCGGGCGATCTCCGCCGAGGTGACGACCTGGCGGCCGATCTCCTGGATCGAGGACGACAGCTCCTCGGTGCCGGCCGATACCGTCTGCACGTTGACCGAGGTTTCCTCGGCGGCCGACGCGACGGCGTTGACCAGCGCGCTCGACTGGTCCGCGGTCGCCGACATGCTCTGCGCGGTCGACTGCATCGAGTTCGCCGCGGTCTGCAGGCTGCCGAGCGCGCTGCGGACGTTGGATTCGAACGTGACGATCTGCGCTTCCATGCGCGAGGCGCGCTCCGCCTTGGCGCTGCGGTCCTTGTTCTGGTTTTCCGTGAGCTCGCGGCTCTCGACCATGCTCTCGCGGAACACCTGCAGCGCGTCGGCCATGACGGCGATCTCGTCGCGCTGGCGGCTCTGCGGGATCTCGGTGTCGAGGTCGCCGTCGGACAACAGCTGCATCGAGCGCTGCAGGCCGCGGATGCGGCGCAGGATATTGCGTCCGACATAGAGCCAGACGAACAGGAACGAGCCGACCAGCGTCAGGGCGCCGAGGCCGATCATCACCATGGTGGCGAGCGAGATCTGCTGCCGTGCCTGGAAGGTCGAGCTGTCGGTCTCCTTCTGCACCGCGTCGACCAGCTGCTGGACGCTGATGCCGAGCCCGACATTGAGCTTGCGCGTCTCTTCCAGGATGGTCTGGCCGTAGTCGATCGTGTCGAGCTCCTTCTGGCGGATCTTGAACACGCCGGTCTTGCCTTCGCCGAGCACGAGCAGCCTCGAGGCGGTGTCGCGCACCGCGACGATCGCGGGATTGTTCGGCAGGTCCTCGAGGTTGGACTTGACGCGTTCGCGCCCGGCCTTGAACTCGGCCTCGATCGCATCGAGGGTTTCGCTGGAATTGGCCGACAGCGCCGCGGTCATGTCGGCGGCCATCAGATTGCCGGCGGCGAGCACGTTGCTGATCTGGCCGACGGTGCGGGCCGCTTCAGTGGCGTCGTACGCGGACACCTCGGCCGCGGCGAGGATGGCGTTGAGCCGGGTCTGCGCGTCGAGCATCGCCGGACTTGCCGCGGAGACGAACGCCGCCTGCGCCTTGCGCAGTGCGTTGTACTGCTTGTCGCGCAGCGCGCCGACCTCGAGCCGCTCGCGCGCCGCCGAGATCAGGCTCTTGGTCGCCTCGTCGGTGTTCTTGACGTTCTCCTGCAATGCGCTGACCACGGATTTGTCGGCGCCGAGCTCGATGATCTCGCCAAGCTTGGCGCTGGTGAGCCGCGCGACGTCCTGCACCTTCTTGGTGCGATCGTTCAGCGCGTCCTCGCTCTGCACGGCGAGCAGGCCGGGGCCTTGCGCCGCCAGCGAAGCGCTTTGCGCGGCAAGTTGCAGGCTCGCGGCAAGCCGCGGAATGTCGCGGCCGCTGAGGTCGGTCATGGTGCCGCCGAGCTGATGCAGCACGATGCCGGCGCCTGCGCTGATCACCAGCGCCATGCCTGCGATGACCGCGAATGCCGCGAACAGGCTGCCCCTGACGCCCATCTGCGGCAGATGGATACGCTTGAGATTTGGTTTGCCGAGCTTGAACCGAAACGCCATTGCCCCTGTGCCCCCTGGCCCACTACGCTTGGCCACTATCCTTGGCCACTACTCTTGGATGTTTCCCCGGCGCGGGAGTATCGGTGCGGCCGGTTAACAAAATCGGGAAAATTGCGACGATCTGCGGATTTTTCAGGGCTGCCGCTCAGTGGCGACGTCTCGGTTCGCCGTGCGGAATCGATGCACGCGATCGGATCGAAAAGGCCGGCTT
The DNA here is from genome assembly GCF_051547665.1 of Bradyrhizobium sp. BR 1433. Lineage (NCBI taxonomy): Bacteria > Pseudomonadati > Pseudomonadota > Alphaproteobacteria > Hyphomicrobiales > Nitrobacteraceae > Bradyrhizobium > Bradyrhizobium sp. BR 1433. The sequence continues at coordinate 4,230,961 of NZ_JBPUGG010000001.1, read as the reverse complement.
GCGCCGGCCTTTTCCACTGTTGGTTGTGGGCGTGCTCTCAGTAGCGGCCGTAAGCAGGGCCGCCGAGGTTGCCGAGATTGAAGCGGTAGTTGAGGCCCGCCTTCACCGTGTGCTCGTCATTGTGGAAGCTGCCGACCGGCACCAGCGCGCCCGGCGCGGTGAAGCGGCTGTCGCCGAAGTCGTAGTACTGGTACTCGACCTTGGCCGACCAGTTCGGCGCGAACATGTATTCGGCGCCGCCGCCGATGGTCCAGCCGTTGTTGTGGTTGTCGCTGAGCGTGAAGCCGACCGGCGCGCCGCCGAGCGTCACCGTTTCGTTGTTGTCGGAATAGGCATAACCGCCCTTCACATAGATCAGGCCCGGGCCCCAGGTGTAGCCGACGCGGCCGGTGATCGAGCCGATGCCGCGCTGGTTGTTGTTGTAGACGTAGCCGCCCGGGAAGATCGCGTTGAGCTGATGGCCGCCGACCCAGGAATACTGGCCTTCGAGGCCGATCACCCACATCGGCGACAGCTGCCAGTCGTAGCCGGCCTGCACGCCGCCCATGAAGCGGGCGTCGGAGTCGGACAGCGCGAGGCCGTTGAAGTTGTTGTTCTGGGAGAACACGCCGCCGAGATGGCCGCCGAGATAGAAGCCGGTCCAGTTGTAGAGCGGAGCGGCGTAAACAGGCGCGGGCGCCTTCTGATAATAGCCACGGTTGAAATCGGCGGCGTTGGCGGTCGCGCCAAAGGCAGCGACGGCCGCCGCGACGGCGGCGGTTGCGAGCAGGAACGTCTTCATTGGGGCAGTCTCCGGACAAGTCATGAGGCGCAGCGTGAATGGCGCCATCCACGGCGACGGGTTAGACCGCATTTGAATAAAATGCAGTCACCGGAACGCTGCGCGGAGCGTTAAGTCGCAGCCTTTGCGGCGAAACGTTTTGTTGTGCCTAACGAACGCTTAAGGCGGAATGAAGCAAGGCTTAACGCGGTGCGCGAGCCGCCTTTCCTGTTAACCAAGCCGCCGGCTGGAGCATGATCCGGAAAAGTGCGAAGCGGTTTTCCCTCGCGACAAACGCGGAACGCGTTTGCGCGGAGATCATGCTCAAACAAAGAGATTGGATCGTGATGCGATTCTGTGGAATCGCATCACGATCTAGCCAGTCGCTTGCGCACATCGTCGCGCATCTGCTCGCGGAACGCCTGGCGGCGCGCGGCGCGATCCCTGACCGGAACGTCGTGGCGATCGAACACGTCGAACTTCTCCAGGATCGGATAGTGCTCGCTCGCCATCGCCAGCACGCGCAGCAGGGCGGCAACCTTCGGGGTCGGGCCGGTGACTTCCCACCTGCGCAGCTTCTCGGCGCCGCCGGCGGCCGATAGGCCGCACAGCTTCGCCATGTCAGCCGCCGTCAGCTCGCGGCCGAGCGCCTTGCCGAGATGTTCGCGCAGTTTCTTCAGTTCTGGGCCGGTCACGCTTGGGTCCGTTCCGCAATGGCAAAATGTGAAATGAGTCACATGAGGTGCTCGAGGCGCGGGTTATACGCCACGCAGGCGACTTCTAAAGGAAACCATCATGCACGGCATCATCGAAAGCCTCAGCCCCGAACACGATCAGATCGATTGGAAATGGGTCGGCAGTGTGTTCGCCTTCTACGTCGTGCTGACGATCGGCGGGATGGGCGCGCTGCTGGCGCATTGATTCCAGCGCACGCGGGCGCACCGCGTGCCTGCGACTGCCATCGTTTTGCGAAGATCCTGGTGCTGCCAGACAGGATTGAACTGTCGACCTCTCCATTACCAATGGAGTGCTCTACCACTGAGCTACGGCAGCATGCCCGGGAAAAATTGAATCGGCCCCGAGGGCCCGTCCAAGCGGGCGGTTCTTGCCACAGGCCTCCCTTTGGCGCAAGCGAAACAGCGCCCCTGTCGCCCTTGAAATCGGCAGAAATCGACGGCCTCGCCGCTGATTCCGGCCAATCTGGCCGATTTCGGCCGGATTGGGTTCCCGATCGCGCGCCGAAACTATCCCGATCCGCGCGTGCCGCCGAATCATATCGCCGCAACTGGCCGACCGGGCAGGATGCGCGGGCATCCGCCATTGGCTATGCTCGCTTCCGTCGGGCGGCGGCGGTTCGAGAGTTTTGCAATGACAGGCGATCAGGACAGAGGCGGCGGGCAGGCCGGAGCCCGTGTGAAGGATTCACGACAGGATCGTCTCAAGCTGGCGCTGCGCGAAAACCTGAAGCGGCGGAAATCGCAGGCGCGCGGTCGTGACGATGCGGCCTCTTCCGAAGCTGCCCATGGTTCGCTAGATGGCGGCTCGCCAGATGACGCCGGCGGAAGCGAGCCGCGCCGTTAACCCGGTTCGTGCGCATTGTTATAAGGAAACGAGTCGCCGAGATGGCTGTAGATGAGACGACGATCGATCGGCTGAGCGCAACCGCCTACGCCTTCCCGCGCCATGAGCAGACCTTTCCTACCCTGACCGCGCACGAGATCGAGCGGATGCGCCGCTTTGGCGAGCCGCGCTCATACAAGGACGGCGAGGCGCTGTTCGAGACCGGCAAGCCCGGGCCCGGCATGTTCGTGGTGCTGTCGGGCAATGTCTCGATCACCCAGCGCGACGGCCTCGGCCATGTCGCGCCGATCATCGACCAGGGACCGGGCCAGTTCCTCGCCGAGATCGGCCAACTCTCCGGCCGCCCGGCGCTGGTCGACGGCCATGCCGATGGGGTGGTCGAGACGCTGCTGCTGCCGCCCGACCGGCTGCGCGCGCTTTTGGTTGCGGAGGCCGATCTCGGCGAACGCATCATGCGCGCGCTGATCCTGCGCCGCGTCAGCCTGATCCAGGGCGGCGCCGGCGGGCCGGTGCTGATCGGCCCCGTCTCGGTCGGCAACATGGCCTCGCTGCAGAATTTTTTGGCGCGCAACGGCCAGCCGCACCACTTCCTCGACCCCGAGACCGACAAGGATGCCGCCGACCTCGTCGCGCGCTATTCGCCGACGCGCGCCGAGCTGCCGCTGGTGGTCTGTCCCAACGGCACGGTGCTGCGCAATCCGTCCGAGACCGCGCTTGCGATGGCGCTCGGCATGATCGGCAACAGCGCGCATGAAAAACTCTACGATGTCGCCGTGGTCGGCAGCGGCCCGGCCGGGCTTGCCACCGCGGTCTATGCGGCGTCGGAAGGCCTGTCGGTCGCGGTGTTCGACTCCCGCGCCTTCGGCGGCCAGGCCGGCGCCAGCATGCGCATCGAAAACTATCTGGGCTTTCCGACCGGCATCTCGGGCCAGGCGCTGGCCGGGCGCGCCTTCAACCAGGCGCAGAAATTCGGCGCCGAGATGCTGATCCCGGTCTCGATCAAATCGCTCGACTGCACGAAAGCATCCGGCGCATTCGTGCTCGACACCGCCTGCGGGCATACGCTGCGCGCGAAATCCGTGGTGGTCGCCAGCGGGGCGCGCTATCGCCGGCCCGAGATCGACAATCTCGATGCGTTTGAAGGCCGCGGCGTCTGGTACTGGGCCTCGCCGATCGAGGCGCGGCTCTGCGCCAACCAGGATGTCGTGCTGGTCGGCGGCGGCAACTCCGCGGGGCAGGCGGCGGTGTTCCTGTCGGCGCATGCCCGCAAGGTCAACATGATGATCCGCGGCGGCGGGCTTGGAGCCAGCATGTCGCGCTATTTGATCGAGCGCATCGAGGCGACGCCGAACATCGAATTGATGTTCAACACCGAGGTGATCGGGCTCGACGGCGCGGAGACGCTGCAGCGGGTGCGCTGGCGCAGCCGGCTCGCGCCCGACGAGTTCACCATGGATATCCGCAATCTCTTTTTGTTTGTCGGCGCCGATCCGGCGACCGGCTGGCTCGAGGGCTGCGGCGTGCAGGTCGACCGCGGCGGCTTCGTGATGACCGGCGTGCAGACCGGCGAAGGCGCGCGCGCCGTGCCGCTGCTCGAGACCACGGTGCCCGGCGTGTTCGCGGTCGGCGACGTCCGCTCCGGATCAGTCAAGCGCGTCGGCGGCGCGATCGGCGAGGGCGCGCAGGTGGTGGCCGCGCTGCACGGCTATCTCGCTGACGCGGGCAGTCCGACGCTGTAGCAACGTCGATGCGACGCACGCAAACGTTTTCCCGTCATCCTGAGGAGCCGCGAAGCGGCGTCTCGAAGGATGAATCGGCCACAGCGTGGCCGTGCATCCTTCGAGGCTCGCAAGAGCTCGCACCTCAGGATAACGGATCAGATAGCTGCGACAGTTAAAGGCCGAGAAAATGTCAAAAGGCTGCACCCATATCGCCGGCATCCAGGATGTCACGCCGAGCGCGCTCGGCTGCGAGGAATGCCTGAAGAGCGGCAGCCGCTGGCTGCATTTGCGCATCTGCCGCACTTGCGGCCATGTCGGCTGCTGCGACGATTCGCCGAACCGGCATGCGACGGCGCATTTCCACGCCACCGGCCATCCCGTGATCGAGGGCTACGATCCGCCGGAAGGCTGGGGCTGGTGCTATGTCGACGAGGTGCTGTTCGACCTGTCGAAGCGCAAGACACCGCATAACGGACCGATCCCGCGCTATTATTGATTCAGCTTCTTACACGGCGCACGTGCCGCATCGTGTGACATGCGTGCGAAAATTTTCAGCAGTCGCCGGCGCCGGCAATTTTTGATGAGATGTCGGCCGTCCTGCCATCGAAGCATGTAGCAATTTTCCGTCACGCATCGTAACCTCGCACGCGGGTCTCAACGGGGAGTGCGCCACATGACGACATTGGTGCTTGTGCACGTCATTATCAGCCTGATTGCAATCGTCGCCGGCGTGCTCGTGATGTTCGGGCTGCTCGGCTCGCGCGCGATGCCGGGGCTGACCGCGACCTTCCTCGCGCTCACGATCCTGACCAGCGCCACCGGCTTCGTGATCCCGCCTTTGGTGACCGAGAAGCTGTTGCCGTCGCACATCATCGGCGGGCTTTCGCTGGTGCTGCTCGCGATCGCCTGCATTGCGCTCTATGCGATGCAGCTCAAGGGTGTCTGGCGTCCGATCTATATCGTGACCGCGATGGTCTCGCTCTATCTCAACGTCTTCGTGCTGGTCATCCAGAGCTTCCTCAAGGTGCCGGCGTTGCAGGCGCTGGCGCCAGCCGTGCCGCCGAACCCGCCATCCGGGCCGGTCTTTGCCGTGGTGCAGGGCATCGTGCTGGTGTTCTTCGTCCTGGTGACCATCGGTGCCTGGCGCCGGTTCAGGCCGGTCACGTTCGCCTGATCCGGGGCGGATGACCTCATTTCGTGGCGACGCGCAGCATAGAAGACGAGATGCGGTGGCGTGTCCGCGATGCGCCGTCGCCCAAGGTTCGTTCACGCCTGGCGTGTCCGGAATGACGATCAGCTGAAGGAGTGCTTCCAATGCCCACCATCACCACCAAAGACGGCGTCGAGATTTTCTACAAGGATTGGGGCTCGGGCCAGCCGATCGTGTTCAGCCATGGCTGGCCGCTGTCGTCGGACGACTGGGACGCGCAGATGCTGTTCTTCGTGGGGCACGGCTTTCGCGTCGTCGCCCACGACCGCCGCGGTCACGGCCGCTCCGCCCAGGTCGCCGACGGCCATGACATGGATCACTACGCCGACGACCTCGCGGCCGTCACCGCGCATCTCGATCTGAAGAACGCCGTCCATGTCGGCCATTCCACCGGCGGCGGCGAGGTGGTGCACTATATCGCCCGCCACGGCGAGAGCCGGGTGGCGAAGGCGGCGATCCTGAGCGCGGTGCCGCCGTTGATGGTGCAGACGGCGAACAATCCCGGCGGCTTGCCGAAGTCGGTATTCGACGGATTGCAGGCCCAGCTCGTCGCCAACCGCTCGCAATTCTACCGCGACCTGCCGGCCGGGCCGTTCTACGGCTACAACCGGCCCGGCGCAAAACCGTCGGAAGCCGTGATCCAGAACTGGTGGCGGCAGGGCATGATGGGCGGCGCCAAGGCGCATTACGACGGCATCGTCGCGTTCTCGCAGACCGACTTCACCGAGGATCTGAAGAAGATCAACGTGCCGGTGCTGGTGATGCATGGCGACGACGACCAGATCGTGCCCTACGCCGACTCCGCCCCGCTCTCGGCCAGGCTTTTGAAGAACGGCACGCTGAAGACCTACAAGGGTTTTCCGCACGGCATGCCGACGACGGAGGCCGAGACGATCAACGCCGACCTGCTGGCGTTCATCAAGGGCTGAAGGTGAGAGAGGCTGTGCTCTGCGCCGCGCGTCTCAACATTCACCTCGCCCGGTGGCTTACTCCTCTACCCACAAGGGGCAGGGCAATCGCATATGGAATGAACCGATTCTTCCGCGCCGTCATGGCCGGGCTTGTCCCGGCCATCCACGTCTTTTCTTCGCGTGGAAACGAAGACGTGGATGCCCGGGACAAGCCCGGGCATGACAAGTTTGTGGGAACTCCGATCGCCTCAAACGGCCATATGCGATTGCCCTACCACAAGGGGGAGGAGTCCGAAGCATGTGCTCGCCTTACGGAGACTATGTTTCGGAAGCGCCGTGATCGGCTAGCTCACTCGAAAATCGCGCGGATCGCGGCGAACAGGCGCTTGGCGACCAGGTCCGGCTTCTCGCGGGCGCCATCGTCGGCCCAGAGCTCGCTGCCGACGCGCATCGCGCCGGTCGTGATCATCGCGACCAGCCGGGCTTTCATCCGGTCGTTCCTGTGGTTGGCGCGCTTGAGCAACGCGTTGGCGAGCTCACGCTCAAGCCTTTCATATTTGGCCTGATCGCGCGCCTGCAGCGCTGGATTGTCGCGCTTCAGCCGCGCCAGCGCGACCGCCTCGCGCGGGTCGATCTGCTTGACCATGTCGGCGATGGCGTTCTCGGCGGCCTGCAGCATGGATTCAGTGGCCGGGCGCGCCGCAACGGCTGCGATCAGTGCCGCGGTGCCGTCCTCCTGCCAGGCCAGCACCACGTCTTCCTTCGAGGCGAAATAGTGAAAGAAGGTGCGGCGCGAGACGTCGGCGGCGGCGACGATGTCGTCGAGCGTGGTCGCCTCGAAGCCGCGCTCGAGAAACAGCATCATCGCCGCCTTGGTCAGCCGCTCCCGGGTCTCCTGCCGCTTGCGCGCGCGCAGGCCCGACGCCGGCGGCGCCGGATTCGCTTTGGATTGCATCGACTTGACCGGTTTCTTGGCCGATTTCTTGGCCGGTTTGCGCGCGGACGCCGGACGCTGCAATTTTTCACCCCTTGCAAAAATGCACTTAGTGCACATTTCGTCGGATGCGGCTGGACCCGCAAGAACCCGACGAGAAACCCGAATCGTGTCGCAAGGAGATATAAGCATGACCGGCTGGAGCACTGCAGACATTCCGCGGCAGGGCGGCAGGACCGCCGTGATCACGGGCGCTACCGGCGGACTCGGCTACGAGACCGCGCTGGAACTGGCGCGCGCCGGCGCCAATGTCGTGCTCACCGGCCGCAACGGCGCCAAGGGGCAGGACGCGCTGGCGCGGATCCGCGCGCAGCTTCCCGATGCCGCGGTGAGCTATGAAACGCTCGACCTCGCGAACCTCGCATCGGTCGCCGATTTCGCCGGGCGCTTCGCCGCCACGCATACCGCGCTCGATCTCCTGATCAACAATGCCGCGGTGATGTCGCTGCCGAAGCGGCAGGTCACCGGTGACGAGTTCGAGATGCAGTTCGGCACCAACTATCTCGGCCACTATGCGTTGACCGCGCTGCTGTTGCCGCAGCTCCGCCGCGGCCACAGCACCCGCGTCGTCAATCTCTCCAGCCTTGCGCATCGCTCCGGCGTCATCAATTTCGACGATCTGCAGGCCCGCCGTTCTTACGCGCCGTGGCGCGCCTACTGCCAGTCGAAGCTTGCGATGCTGATGTTCGCGCTCGAATTGCAGCGTCGCAGTGCGATCAACGGCTGGGGATTGATGAGCAATGCCGCGCATCCCGGCTACGCGCGCACCGAGCTGATCCCGAACGGTCCCGGCACCGACAGCCTGTCGTGGCGGCTCGGTCGATATTTGCAGCCGATCATGAGCCACTCCGCGGCGGCGGGCACGTTGCCGACGCTGTTCGCGGCGACCTCAGCCGCGGCCCAGCCGGGCGGCTATTACGGCCCCAACGGGTTCTACGAGTTGAAGGGCCCACCTGCGCCGGCGCGCATCATGCCGCACGCCAGGGACACCGCGGTAGCGCAGCGGCTATGGGATATCTCGGCGGCGCTGACCGGTGTATCGTTTGATCAGGTCGCAACCGCCGCCTGAACGGATCGGGCGGCAGCAGGGCAATCGAGATGAAGGTCATCCTGTTCGGCGCGACCGGCATGGTCGGGCAGGGCGTGCTGCGCGAATGCCTGCTCGATCCCGGCGTCGAGCGCGTGCTCGCGGTTGGGCGCAGCCCGACCGGGCAGCGCGATGCCAAGCTTGTCGAGTTGATCCACGACAATTTCGTCGATTACAGCGCGATCGAGCCTCAGCTTGCCGGCTACGACGCCTGCTTCTTCTGCCTCGGCGTCTCCTCGATCGGCATGGATGAGGCGCGCTACCGCCATCTCACCTACGACATCACGCTGGCCGCGGCGACTGTGCTGGCGCGGCTCAATCCCGGCATGGTGTTCACCTATGTCACGGGGCGCAGCACCAATTCCACCGAGCGCGGCCCGCTGATGTGGGCGCGGGTGAAGGGCAAGACCGAGAACGATTTGCTCAAGCTGCCGTTCAAGGCCGCCTACATGTTCCGGCCCGCCGGGATCCAGCCGCTGCATGGCGTCCGCTCCAAGACCGGCTGGGTGCAGGCGATCTATGTCGCGACCTCGCCGCTGCTTTCCTTTCTGGTGCGGGTCGCCCCGAGCTATATGACGACATCGGAACAGCTCGGCCGCGCCATGCTGAAGGTCGCCCGCGACGGCTACCCCAGGCCGGTGCTGGAGAGCGAGGACATCAATCGCCTCTGAAGCGTGCTGGCCGGTTCCCTCGAGCGGCGATTTCGCCAGGTCTCTTGGTACCTCCCGGGCCGCGAGGCGTTATAACCACCGTCATGTCCCCACCCGCACCGCTGAAGCTGATCGCCCTCGATGCCGATGACCTCGCGGTCATCTCGGCCCATGTGCAGGACGCCCACGTCCAGCCCTCCGACATCGTCTGGCGCCAGGACGAGAAGCGGCTCGTGGTCGGCCTGAACCGGCTGGACTGGGAGCAGACCCTGTCGGGCGGCACCTGCTCGCGGCGGCTGATCGCCGCGCTCAGGTTCGACCGGGTGCTGGCATGCAAGTCGCGCAATATCGACCTGGAGGCCACGGAGGCCACCCTGGAACTGCTCGGGATCGAGTTCTATGCCTCCGACCCGCCGGGCGGCAGCGCGCTCCTGATGTTCGGCCATGGCGGGGCGCTGCGGCTGGATGTCGAGTGCCTGGAGTGCGAATTGACTGATCTGGGCATCGACGATCTCGGCGTGGCGCCGGGGTAGTCACCGTCGTCCCGGCGAAGGCCGGGACCCAACCCCAAATGCCGGTTGTTGCGGACGCTGCGGCCGTTTCCGGTCCCAACAACCGGCTTCGGTGGTTATGGGTCCCGGCCTTCGCCGGGACGACGACGCACAGGGTTGACGGCCATTATCCGTCGCGCCATTGAGCAGGGACCCGAATTCCTCCTAAGAAAGCCGTCATGCCCGTTCGCCTGGACCGACAGAGCGCCGATTTCGAGCAGCGATTCCGCGATTTCCTGGCGGCCAAGCGCGAGGTGTCGGCCGACGTCGAGCGCGCCACCCGCACGATCGTCGACGACGTGGCGGCCCGCGGCGACGCGGCGCTGCTCGAGGCGACCAAAAAGTTCGACCGCCTCGATATCGAGGCGGCCGGCCTGCGCATTACCGCAGCCGAGATCGACGCCGCGGTTGCGGCCTGCGATCCCAAGACCTTCGACGCCCTGAGGTTCGCGCGCGACCGGATCGAGACCTTCCACCGCCGCCAGTTGCCGAAGGACGAGCACTTCACCGATGCCGCCGGCGTCGAGCTCGGCTGGCGCTGGAGCGCGGTCGATGCGGTCGGCCTCTACGTGCCCGGCGGCACCGCGGCCTATCCGTCCTCGGTGCTGATGAACGCGGTGCCGGCCAAGGTCGCCGGCGTGCCGCGGGTGGTGATGGTGGTTCCGGCGCCGGACGGCAAGCTCAACCCGCTGGTGCTCGCCGCCGCCCATCTCGGCGGCGTCTCGGAAATCTACCGTGTCGGCGGCGCCCAGGCGGTGGCGGCACTGGCCTATGGCACCGCGACAATCGCGCCGGTCGCCAAGATCGTCGGCCCCGGCAACGCCTATGTCGCCGCGGCAAAACGGCTGGTGTTCGGCAAGGTCGGCATCGACATGATCGCCGGCCCCTCCGAGGTGCTGGTCATCGCCGACGACACCGGTAATGCCGACTGGATCGCGGCCGACCTCTTGGCCCAGGCCGAGCATGACGTCAGCGCGCAGTCGATCCTGATCACCGACAGTGCACGGCTCGCCGCCGACGTCGAGCGCGCGGTCGAGGCGCAGCTTGCGACCTTGCCGCGCGCCGAGATCGCCCGCACCTCGTGGAACGACTTCGGTGCCGTGATCAAGGTGGCAAAACTCGACGACGCGGTCGAGCTCGCCAATGCGATCGCCGCCGAGCATCTCGAGATCATGACCGCGGACGCCGAGGGCCTGTCGAACAAGGTCCGCAACGCCGGGGCGATCTTCCTCGGGGCCCATACCCCGGAGGCGATCGGCGATTATGTCGGCGGCTCCAACCATGTGCTGCCGACCGCGCGCTCGGCGCGGTTCTCCTCGGGCCTCGGGGTGCTTGACTTCATGAAGCGAACCTCGATCCTGCGGTGCGGGCCGGATCAACTCCGTGCGCTCGGGCCCGCCGCGATGACGCTCGGCCAGGCCGAGGGTCTCGATGCCCATTCACGTTCCGTCGGATTGCGCCTCAACCTCTCATGAACAAACCACCAGACGACGAGGATTCCAACAATCGCATCGTCGCGGTGACGCTCGACGAGGAATCGATCGGCCGTTCCGGGCCCGATATCGAGCATGAGCGGGCGATCGCGATCTACGATTTGATCGAGCAGAACCTGTTCGCGCCCGAGGGCGCCGCCGGGCCGGGGCCTTACACCCTGCATATCGCGATCACCGGCAACCGGCTGATGTTCGATATCCGCAAGGAGGACGGCGCGCCGGTGGTCGCACATCTGTTGTCGCTGACCCCGTTCCGCCGCGTCGTGAAGGACTACTTCATGATCTGCGACAGCTACTATCAGGCGATCCGGACCGCGACGCCGGACAAGATCGAGGCGATCGACATGGGCCGCCGCGGCATCCATGACGAGGGCTCGCGCACGCTGCAGGAGCGGCTCAAGGGCAAGGTGCGCGTCGATTTCGAGACCGCGCGGCGGCTGTTCACGCTGATCACTGTGCTGCACTGGAAGGGTGAGGGCGCATGATCGGTGAAGCGGTGATTGACGGGGGCGTACCCCGATCGAAAAAAGCCTGATCGCATGGAAGCGCCGCGCGCGCGCAACCCCCAGGCCGTGCTGTTCGCATGCGGCCTGAACAGCGTGCGGTCGCCGATGGCCGAAAGCCTGCTGCAGCAGATGTTTCCGCAAGGCCTCTATGTGCGCTCGGCCGGCGTCAAGAAGGGTGAGCTCGACCCGTTCGCCGTCTCGGTGATGGCCGAACTCGGCCAGGACATTTCCAGCCACAAGCCGCAAACCTTCGAGGAGCTCGAGGACTGGGAGGGGCTGAACTTCGATCTCATCATCACGCTGTCGCCGGAGGCGCACCACAGGGCGCTGGATCTCACCCGCACGCTCGCCGCCGACGTCGAATACTGGCCGACGCAGGATCCGACCGGCACCAGCGGCAACCGCGAGCAGAAGCTCGCCGCCTACCGCGAGGTCTGCGACGGCCTGTTGCTTCGCATCCGCCGCCGCTTTGCCAGGGCCGGCGCGGCAAACCTGTGAGGCGCGGCCAGGCGAGGGGACCAGCGTGTTCCGATTCGCAGAACCGCCGCTTGTCGCCAGACTGACAAACAGCTGTGCTTATGGGGCCTGGTCTCAGGCGGGGCGCGATTCGCGGCCGGTTCCAAGGTTGTGCATCCATGCCCCATCCGATAGGTTCCGCCCGCGTCTGTCCCCCGATTCAGCCCAAAAGCCCGCATGCTAGGCCGTCCCAAATTCGTTCTTGCTTCCGGTTCGCCGCGGCGGCTGGCCCTGCTCAACCAGGCCGGCATCGAGCCCGATGCGCTGCGCCCGGCCGATGTCGACGAGACCCCGCGGCGAGGCGAGTTGCCGCGCGCCTGCGCCAACCGCCTGGCGCGCGCCAAGGCCGACGCGGCACTGAAATCGGTGCATCTTGACGACGACCTGCGCGGCTCCTTCATCATTGCCGCCGACACCGTGGTCGCGGTCGGCCGCCGCATCCTGCCCAAGGCCAATCTGGTCGACGAGGCCGCGCAGTGCCTGCGGCTGCTGTCGGGCCGCAATCACCGCGTCTACACCGCGATCTGCGTGGTGACGCCGCGCGAGGCATTCCGTCAGCGCCTGGTCGAAACGCGCGTGCGCTTCAAGCGGCTCAGCGAGGACGACATCCAGGCCTATATCGGCTCCGGCGAATGGCGCGGCAAAGCCGGCGGCTACGCGGTGCAGGGCATCGCCGGATCGTTCGTGGTCAAGATGGTCGGGTCCTACACCAACGTGGTCGGCCTGCCGCTCTACGAGACCGTGACCTTGCTCGGCGGCGAGGGCTTTCCGATCCGCCACGGCTGGCTCAACTCCGTCGCGGTGTGAGGTATCCACTTTCGCGCATCGCAGATGCGATACGGGTGGGGCTCTTTCCTCCTGAACGACTCGCGGTGAGACCCCCCACCCCAACTGCTCCGCATCGTCATGGCCGGGCTATGGAACGAGGCCGATAGCCGGACGCGATAGCTTGCCGCAGGGGGCGCTGCCAAAATATCGAAAACAACCCCATGCAAAGTACCAAGTAGCGGGCGGTGGCCGGCGTTCGAACAAGCAGCTCGACACGACAACTTGACTCGTCGGGCAAATCAGCGGCATTCTTCCATTATCCAGAAATCGCGGAGACGCCCCTCGCTCCGAGGCTATCGCCCTGCGCTTGCGGGCGAGGTCGCTGTCTCGAGCCACGAGGCCAAGCACCTGCGCGCCGGCGAAGACGCATATGCGATTGCCCTACCCGCAAGCGGAGAGGGAGCGCAGCGGAACATGCGGCAGATGATGTAAACTCCGGCCCAGCCATGACCGACCAAGCCCGAACGCCCAAGGCCATACCCTCTGCCACCCCGCGCGCCTGCCCGATCTGCGGCAAGCCCGTCGAGCAGGCGTTCCGCCCGTTCTGCTCGGCGCGCTGCCGCGACGTCGACCTCAACCGCTGGCTGACCGGCCGCTATGTCGTCCCGGGCCGCGAGGACGACGCGGAGGACCCGGAATAGCCAAGATTTCCCAACAAGTTGGGGAAAGGTCAAAAGCCAGGCTCGCCGCGCCGAAGCCTTTGGCGAAGGCGGGTGGACACGGCGCTCCGACCTCTCTATAAACCGCCCGCTCGCTCCGGCCTTTTCGGCCCCGCGGGTATGCCCAGGTAGCTCAGTTGGTAGAGCATGCGACTGAAAATCGCAGTGTCGGTGGTTCGATCCCGCCCCTGGGCACCATCCCTGCGATTTTCCACGCTGAAGCACGATCTTGTACGATTGCGCGTCGCTAGATGCTCAGCGCGAAGAGCGCTCGCGGATTTCTCCCTAGGGCTCGCTAAGTTCACGTACGTTCAAATCCAGCCCGCGCAACCAAATTCGATATCGAAACCCGGTGATCTCGACCGATTGCTGGGTTTCGTTTTTGCTCGCACGCGAGCAGCCTAGCTAGATCAATGGCTTTTTTCGCAAGTTCAAATCGCCTGCAACCAATCTGCGCTCGCCTCCAGGTCTTGGCACGTCATCGCCTTATCGCTAACGGCAACGAAGATTCGGAAGGCCAAGTGATGAGTTGAAGCTCGACGCCGGATCGACGGCCCTCGAGCTTCGCATTCGTGATCCAGAAATGACAGCAAAAGACCAGATGCTCAAAATTCGCACATTCGCTTCCGCGTTGGTTGCAGCCGCCCTCGTGGGGAGTGTTGCCTATGCCCATCCCCAGCTTCAATCGGCCGAGCCTGCGGCCGGGGCGTCAACCGCGCCGCCCAAGCAAATCAGGATCGTCTTCAATGAAGCAGTGATCCCGCAGTTCTCTGGCGTCGAGCTGAGGGGGCAGACGGGAAAGGTGATCGCGACCGGCAAGTCGGAGACTGATCCGGCCAACAAGAAAATTCTTGTCGTGCCGCTTAAAGAAGAACTCGCTCCCGGCGACTACAAGATCGAATGGCACGCCGTCTCCGAGGACACGCATCGCGTCAAAAGCAATTACTCTTTCAGCGTGAAACGCTGATGGTCGATGTTGCCCTCATACTTGTTCGCTTCGCGCATTACGCGGGGACAGCGGTACTGTTCGGAGTCTCGCTTTTTCCGTTCTATGCATACTCGAATTCGGAACCGGCGCCATCAAGAGCCTGGCGCTCCCGGCTACTCCTGGCGACCGGTATCATAGCGGCCATTAGTGGACTGCTTTGGTTTTTCCTCTCGGCCGCGAATATGGCCGGCGGCATTTCCGATCTGGCGGATGCCGAGACTCTGTCGGCAGTCATCCGCGACACCGGTTTTGGCAACGTCTGGATGGCGCGAATGCTCCTGGCCGTTATCATTGTCGTAGCGACCGCGGCATACGCATTTCGCACGGCGAGCATCAGCGTGGACCTCCTCCTTCTGATTCTTGCGGCTGTGTTCTTGGCGTCCTTGGCCGGAGCTGGTCATGCCCGGGTCGAGGAAGGATGGGAAGGCGTTGTGCACGTGCTGTCAGATGCGGCGCATCTTCTCGCTGCGGGAGCGTGGCTCGGAGGGCTCGTTCCTCTTGCCCATGTCCTCGCCTGTCATGCAAGACCGAGCCGTGACGCGGGGCAGATAGATCCGGTTCTGTTGAGATTTTCGGGGATGGGCTACGTCGCCGTCGCGACGCTCGTCGGAACGGGACTCGTCAATAGCTGGTTTTTGGTTGGTTCTGTTTCCAACGTGTTAGCGACCCCGTACGGCCAAGTGCTTCTGGTGAAGCTCGTTCTGTTTGCCGGAATGGTGGTTCTCGCCGTCGCAAATCGATTTTGGCTTGTCCCGGCGATGAGCGATGCCCGGCTTGATGGCTCGGAGGGAGCGATGGCCTGGCTGCGCAGGTTGCGCAACCATGTGTTCGGCGAACAATTTCTGGGAGCAATGGTTCTTCTAATCGTGAGCCTTCTCGGCACCATGAGGCCGGCGATAGGTCAATGACCGAGAACCGGAGATCGTCCCGCGGTCGTCAGGGAGGTGACTGATCGCCGATGCTGTGTCGCCGGCCGGCCGCGATGATGAATTGAAAATGAACTTCACATTCCAGCGTCGTTCAACGCGAGTCCGGCATAACCACGAGCTGCGAACGGATCCGATGGCAGTTCCGATCGGTTCCGAGCGCATTCTGGAGGACGACGATGGAAACCAAGACGAAAAGGCTGCGGATCGCGAGACTGGCTCAGGTCCTGGCTGCTGCGGCAATGCTCGTGACATTTGCGCAGGCTGCGAGTGCCGGTCATGACGACGATGAGGATGGATGGTATCGGCCGCGCGTGCACGACTGGCATTCCGGAGGGCATCACGATTGGCACTCACGCCCGCACTATGGCCCCCACAGCGGGTTCCACTACGATCCATATTACGGGTGGCACTCCGGTAGGCACTACGGTCCCCATGCGGGACCACATCACGACTGGCACTCTGGCCAGCACCATGGGTGGTTCGGCGGCGATCACGACGATTAATCGCCGCGACCCTGCCAGTGCAGTGAGAAAGGCATTGGCAGGGCAACGAACGGAATCGGAGGAGCCAGTGCTGCCACGTAAAACTGAAACCCTTGCGATCCTCTTCGCCGGTTTAATCGGCGGGGTGGCCCACGCCCATCCCGCCCTCAGAGCGGCTGACCCCGCGCAGGACGCCACGGTTTCATCGCCGAAGGAAATCCGATTGACCTTCACTGAGGATCTGGTCGCCAAATTCTCCGGATTGACCGTGAAGGACCAAAGCGGGCGCCTTGTCGAGACGGCCAGTCCCACTGTTGACCCGAACCAGAAGCGCCAGCTTATCGTGCCGATCTCAAAGCCGCTCCAACCCGGAACGTATGATGTTGACTGGCACGCAGTTTCCGTGGACACCCACAGGGTGAACGGTCACTTCTCGTTCAAGGTTGCGCAATGATGGTCGAGGCGGGGGCTCGCTTGCTCTCGCTTGGTTCACTTGCGAGATGATCCGGTCTGACGGGCGCCTGCGTATGAGTCCCTCCCTGGGCACCATCATCCTTGATGCTACCGTAATCAGCAATCGCTCCACGCAGGCGCTCGTCCCGGCGTAGCCCGGAGGGCGAAGCCGGATGGTTCGATCCCGCCCCTGGGCACCATTCCTGAACAGATGGTTTGGGTTGACCCTTTCGGCCGAAAACGGACCGGATGTTGTCATTTGAGCCGACGGTCCTCCGACGCGATGATCGCGTCGACCACGCTTGCGAGATAGGCCTTCCGAGCAGCGACGTCGCCCGACACGAGTTGCTGACGCATCAGGCGGGTGAACCGATCGATAGCGATCGGGTCAATCTAGATGGGGGTTGCACTCGACTTCTTCGCATAATGGAGAGCCACAACGGCCCTACCCCGGCTTGCCATCAACGCGGCGATCCGGTTCTTGAGGAATCCGGATCCATCGGCACCGTCGATAGCGCCGGTCTCAATGGCCGCATAAAGGCGCTCCAGCCGTTCCTCGGCCTCGGAAGTTTGGCGTGCTAGCTAGAGCCTATCGCGCGAAAGGATCTTCATAAAGAGTCCGTCCAGCTGTCTCCGGCATGAAGCGCAGCGCGATCAGCCCAACAACGCATGTAGCCATCATGTAATAGGCCGGCATCAGCTCGTTCCCGGTAACAGAGATAAGGCCGCTGTTGATTGCCGGCGCCGTGCCGCCAAAAATGGATGTCGAAATGTTGTAAGCGCCGGCGAAGCCGGCGAAACGCACGTGGGTGGGAAACATGGCCGGGAAAGTCGCCGAAATGGTCGCGAGTTGCGGTACGTAGAGCAGCCCGAGCAGAATGAAGCCGACACAGGCGCCGACGAGGCCCGTGCCCATGAGCATGTAGAGAGGGGCCACCAGCAGAAACAACCCGATCAGGGAGAAGCTCCACATCGGACGGCGCCCGATTCGGTCCGAGAGCCGGCCAGCAAATGGCAGGAACAGCATCATGAACAGCATGCCGAGGAGCGGCACCGCAAGCGCCTCATCCGGCGACAGGCCGATGCGGCTCTGAAGATAGGTTGGCATGTAGCTGAGCAGCGTATAATTGACGACATTGAGCGCAACCACCAGGCCGCCGACGACGAGCATAGGACGCCGGTGACGTGCCAGAAGGGCGATCAGGCCTGGTGAGGATCGTGCCTGGCTTGCGGTTTCGTGGGCACGGAAGACCGGCGTATCTTCCATTCTCGCGCGCAGATACGCGCCGACGAGGCCCATTGGCGCGGCGACCAGAAACGGAACGCGCCATCCCCAGTCGTGCATCGCCTGATCACCCAGAAAGAGCGAGAAGGATAACATCAGGAATGCGCCCAGCGAGAAGCCGGCCAGCGTTCCGAACTCCAGGAAACTCCCATAAAAGCCGCGTCGGTCATCGGGAGCGTACTCGGCCATGAACGTCGCGGCGCCGCCGTATTCGCCACCGGTCGAAAAGCCCTGTACGATGCGGAGAAGAACGAGCGACAGTGGCGCCCAGAAGCCGACGCTGTTGTAGGAGGGAATAAGCCCGACGCACAGCGTCGCGCCCGACATCAGCAGTATCGTTAGCGCCAACACGGATTTTCGGCCCACCCGGTCTCCCAGCGATCCCCAGAATATCCGCCTAGCGGCCGTATGAGGAAGGAGATCGCGAACGTGGCCAACGCAAAAAGCACCGCTTCCCCGACGTCGCCGGGAAACAGTGCCGCGGAAATGTACGTCACGCCATACGCATAAATGCCGTAGTCGAACCATTCCGTCGCATTGCCGACGGCAGAGGCGGCAATCGCACGGCGCAACGTGGCGCGATCAGCAGTTGGATCAGGTGCGGAAACGGGGGCATTCACGATTGCTGTTCTCCGATCACCGCTGCGTCGGGCGTATTGGGGTCAAGCAGCGATGCAATCGGCGTCGTGCGTGGAAGAATCTGAAAGTCCTGCTGCTCGGGTGCAGGAACAGGTGGGGTTGCCGTCTGCCGCCACATGCCGAACGCGGCCGCGCCGCCGGCGCAAAGGGCGATGAAAAGGAAAAGCCCGCCGCTGCTCCAGCCTGTCATGAATATCGCTCCACCGATCGGCCCGAGCGCGGCGCCGACGGAATACAACAGCACCAGCCGTCCACTTGCGGCGATACGTTGTGCGGCGTGCAGACGGTCGTTGCAATGGGCCACGCAGAGTGGATCGAGCGCAAAGCTGAGGCCACCAAACATTGTTCCGAGAATCAGCAGCCACGGGCCGACCGACGAGAGAAAGGAGATGACCAAGCTGATACACAGGGTTGCCGCGAAACTGAGCACGATGACCTGGCGACGATCATAGCGGTCGGAAATGCGTCCGAGCGGCCATTGCAGGATCACGCCGCCAAGAATCACGATCATCATGAAGTGGGCTGTCTGCGATAAATCGAACCCTAGGCGTCGAACCTGCACTGCGGCCAATCCGTAAAATGCCCCTAACATCAAGCCGGTCGTCATTACTCCGACAGCACCGAGGGGTGATGCGGCAAAGAGTGTTCGGGTTCCGAACGCCGCGGCTTCGGCAGCCGGCGGCGCCGAGTTGCGTGTGAGACAAAGTGGAATGATCGCGAGCGAGATTAGCATTGACGCTAGTTGAAACGGAACGGCAGGCAAATCACCGCTGGCTCCTAGCAGCAACTGTCCCACCGCCTGTCCGCAATATAGTGCAACCATGTAGGCCGCTAGAATGCTGCCGCGCGAGGCCGCGTCAGCGCGTTCGTTCAGCCAGCTCTCGAGACAGACGAAGACGCCAGCGACGCAGAAGCCGTCGATCAGCCGCAGTCCCGACCAGAGCAGAGGATGGACGATTTGCGCGTAGCCGAGCGTGCTCGCGGAGAGAAGCGCAACGAACGCCGCAAAGGCGCGGATATGTCCCACGCGCCGGACGATACGCCCCGAGCGCAGGGCTCCGACGACCAGCCCGGCAAAATAGGCGGTCGCCACCGCGCCGATCACGATCGTGCCCTGTCCCGCCCGCTCGAGCCGCAAACTCAGGAGCGTCGCCATAAACCCGCTTCCCGCCATGAGCATAAAGATGGCGAGCAGTAGGCTACGAACCGGGGAGATTGCCGCAAGCATGACGATTGCGACGCGCGCCGTCAGGCCGCGCGCCGGCCTTCCGCTTCCCCGTCGGCCTCCACCGGGACACGATGCAGAACCCTAGCGCTAGCATCGAAGTGGCAAACGGTCACGACGAACTGAACGTCAGCATTGCGAATCTGATGCCGCGTCGCAATCACGTCGATTCGTGCGTTATCGAGGGCTCGCAGCGCATCGAACACCAAGCCTGGCCAAGCGATGTCGCTGTCGGCCATCGCTTGACGCCATCCGTCCGCGCCGTCATCGGCAACAAAGCGTGCATAGATACCAGGCTCGTAGGTCTTCTTGTGCTCCAGCAGCAGGTCAGTCATTCCGGCATAGGCGGAGACGACAAAGGCGCGATTGTAAAGGTCCTCGCCCTTGCGCTCCGCGATCGGAACGTCGTCGAATAGCGTGCCAGTCGCGGCCATCGATGTGCCGCCGATCTTCTCGACACTATGAAAACCGCTCATGCGAGAGCATCCTCCATCAACGGGCCGTGCTGAGGCACGAGAGCTTTCGGGTCGCTGCGCGCGGCAACGAAGCTCGGCCGCGGTTTTTTGACGCCGAATGGCGCCTGCAGCCGGTTGCTCACGGCGTTATAGACGAAGAACGCGTTAGCGCGTGGAAATGGCGTGATGTTGCCGTTCGATCCGTGCATCGTGTTGCAATCGAAGATCACCACCGTGCCCGCCTTACCGGTCGGCGCCACGATGCCGTGGCGGTGCGCCAACTCGGTCAGACTTTGCCGGTCGGGCACGCCATACTCCTGCTTCTTCAGTGACGTGCGATAGTGGTCTTCCGGCGTCGCGCCAATACAGGTCAGGAAGACGCGGTGCGATCCGGGCATCAGCGTCAGGGGGCCATTGTCCGGCGTATTTTCCGCCAGCAGGACTGACATGGAGAGTGCTCGCATGCGCGGCATGCCGTCTTCCACGTGCCAAGTCTCGAAGTCGGAATGCCAGTAGAACTCCTTGCCTTCGAAGCCGGGCTTGTAGTTCAGGCGTGACTGATGGATGTAGACCTTGTCGTTCAGCAGGAACTGAGCAATGCCTGCCAAGCGTGCGTCGGCGGCGAGGCGCCCGATCACTCTACTCTGAGAGTGGATCTCGAAGACCGAACGGATTTCTTGGCTGTCCGGCTCGGCGATGATCGTTTCCGGATTGAGGCCGTTAGGGCTCGATAGCAGTTTCTTTGCCTGCGTCTGCAGGTGGTCGACTTCCTCGGGAGAGAAGACATCCTTGAGCACGAGGAAGCCATCGCGATCGAACTGCTCGGCCTGCTGCCGCGTTAGCGGTGCGCTCTCGCTCCAGTCGCTATGAATAACGGGATCGAGACGCGGAAGCATCTGGGCCTCCGAGGTGAGACGGGATGGGTAAATGTCTGTCAATGCCTTTCCCTCTTTCAGTTGTTTCAGGAGTTAACGGCCGCCTCGCGCGGCGCTTCGACATCAGTCGGATAGGCACCAGTCTCGTCGTGCACTTCCTGGCCGGTGACCGGCGGGTTGAACACGCAGGCCGTCAGGAGGTCAGTGTCCGGGCGAACGATATGCTGGTCGTTCTTGTTGAGTGCGTACATGATGCCCGGTGCGAGCTTGTGCGTTTCGCCGGTCCCGAGGTCTTCGATGGTCCCGGTTCCCTTCAGTATGAAAACCGCCTCGAGATGGTTCTGGTAGTGCATCTTGAGTTCTTCGCCCGCGTACATCGTCGTAATGTGGAAAGAGAAGCCCATGCCGTCGCTCTTGAGCAGAAGGCGGGCACTGTCCCAGCCCTTCGATTTGACGAGACGATCGGTCTTTCGAATGTCGCGGAGTTGACGAACGATCATTGTTCTTTCCCTTCGTTATTCGGCTGCAATGCCGTAGCTGCCGGTCCGCACCGCGCGGACCAACTCCTCGATGATGTCGAGGCCGGCCGAGGAGCGGCGTCGTCGATAATGAGAGGTGCAAGCACCTTGACGATTTCGTCGTGTGCGCCGCTCGTTTCGATGATGAGTCCGGCGGCAAAGCAGGCGCTGGTGATGGCATCGGCAGTTTCACCGGACCCGACGTCGATGCCACGCATCATGCCGCGGCCGCGTGTCGAAAGGCCGAATCCAGAAGCGATGGCATCCAGGCGTCGTGCGAGCAATCGTCCCTTGCGCTGGACGTCCTGCTCGAACTCATCATTCTTCCAGAAGTTCCGCAGAGACGCGGTTGCCGTGATGAAGGCGTGATTGTTGCCCCGGAACGTGCCGTTGTGTTCGCCGGGCAACCATTGATCCAACTCGGGTCGGAACAGTGTCAGCGCGAAGGGAAGCCCCATGCCGGACAGCGATTTTGCCATGGTGACGACGTCGGGCGTAAAACCCATGCCTTCAAAGCTGAAAAACGGACCGGTGCGTCCGCATCCGGCTTGAATATCGTCGACGATAAGGAGTGCGCCGTGGCGTTTTGCGATATCGGCGATTGCACGCAGCCAATCCGGCGATGCGGTGTTGAGACCGCCTTCGCCCTGAACCGTCTCGACTAAAATCGCGGCCGGCGCATCGAGCCCGCTGGAAGGGTCGGACAGCCGCCGTTCCAGTAGCGCGGCGGTGTCGAGATCCGGGCCGTGATAGCCATCGTAAGGCTCGTGGCTGACATGGCTGAGTGGTACGCCCGCGCCGGTGCGCTTGGCGGCATTGCCGGTGCAGGCCAGCGCACCGAGGGTCATGCCGTGGAAACCGTTCGTGAAAGCGATCACCAGTTCACGGCCGGTCACCTTGCGAGCCAGTTTGATGGCGGCCTCGACCGCGTTAGTGCCGGTCGGTCCGGTGAACATGACGCGGTAGTCCAGCCCGCGTGACTTCAGAATCAGCGACTCGAATGTTTCGAGGAACTCCGCCTTGGCGTCGGTATGCAGGTCAAGCCCGTGCGTGATGCCGTCAGTCGAGATGTAGTCGATCAGCGCTTGCTTCAGCGCGGGATGATTGTGTCCGTAATTAAGCGTCGAGCATCCCGACAGGAAGTCCAGATAGCGTCCGCCCTGATTATCATACATCCAGACATTGTCAGCTCGGCTGAACTGGCGCGGCATGGTGCGCGCATAGCTCCGCACGACCGACTCCCGGCGTTCGTAGATGGATCGGTCCGGGATATGGCTGGTCGGCTTGGGTCGTGTATGGCGACCAAGTGTGGTTGTTGTGGTCATGTCGTCAGTTCTCCTGATCTCTGGCTCCGGGCTGTCGGTTTGGCAGGGGGCCAATGCGGGCCAGCCACTCTGTGGCGTGCTTACCGGCGAAATGCGCGTCGCACTCGAACATCACACTGCGGATCAGCGGAGCGCCCCACGCGCGGGCCAGTCCGTTGAACAATGCCCAGGATGGAGCGTTGTCGTCGGTCACTGTGGTGAGGAGATACTTGGCACTTTCGGCGGAAGGGCGATCCAGCAGCGCGTTGATCATGCGCTGAGCAAGGCCTTTGCCGCGCGCCGCCTTCGCGACCGCGACCTGCCAGACGAAGAAGCTGTTCGGTTCCGAAGGCGGGCGATAACCTGAAACCCATCCTAGAATTTGCGCGTGACGTTCCGCAACGAGGCAGGAGTCCGTGAAGTGCGTGCACTGGAGGAGGTTGCAATAGGCGGAATTGGAGTCCAGTGGCGCGCAGGCTGCGACCAGGCGGGTAACCGCAGGGCCGTCAGCGGGCGACGGCTTTCTCAACTGGAACGCTTCGCTGACATCCGGAGCAGCGTCGAAAGCCACTGGCGAGGATCCACCGAAAGCGTCGACCTGACGGCCGGCTATTGCTTCAGATTTCGAATTAATCGCTTCATTCTCCGAAATATATAGCGCTTTACCTTATAGGAAAATAAGTGGCGAAATCTTGAAAATTGGCTTGAGATCTCACATCAAAAGCTTCGTAGATATTTCGTTATACGAATAAAATTTGAAGGACTGACTTGGAACCGGTTACGATTCGCCTCGGCGCGGCCGTAGCTATAAAGAAAAGCCACATGAAATCAGAGATCGCCTCACTGACGCTGCGCGCCCTGCGAAGAGTGCTGCGGGCAACTGAGATCGGCAGTCGCCAGCTGGCCATTGCGACCGGCCTTACGACATCGCAATGGCTCGTGTTGCGAGAGATCGACGCGCGCGAGAAAACCACGCCGGGTGTCATTGCGCAGGCGCTTCAGTTCGGTCAGGCAACGATCACGACGATCGTCGATCGGCTTGTGGCGCTCGATCTAGTGCAGCGCCAGCGTAACGCAAACGACAAGCGCCAGTTCCTTCTGACGGCGACGCCGGCAGGCAGGGACATCGTGGCCAACGCACCCGACTTGCTTCACCTGACGTTTACAGATCGCTTCGTCCAGTTGCCGCAATGGGAGCAGGCCATGATCCTTGCTGCAGTAGAGCGGCTGGCCATGCTGATGGACGCGCACAACATCGATGCCGCGCCATTGCTGGACAGCGGGGCCATCGATCGATCCCAACCCAGATAGGTCGATTGCCTCGACTGCGTGGACGGCTCGACAGAGCCGGATCTTCCCGCGCAGGTCACTTCCCCGGCTGAAGCAATTGCGGGGTGCGGGCGTTTCCTTGGTGGCCGACATATCGTCAGAAGCCGACGTCGGACGCTGCGCCTCAACTCGCGTACAAATAGTTCGGCAGCCACAGCGTCATGCCGGGCCAGAGATACATGATCACCATGCACAGGATCACGATCAGCATGTAGGGCATCATGCCGGCGAAGATCTGGTTCAGCGTAACGTGCTTCGGGGCGACGCCCTTGAGATAGAACGCCGACATCGCGACCGGCGGCGACAGGAACGCGGCCTGCAAGTTCACGAACACCAGCGTGCCCCAAAGGATCGGATCGATGTTGAAGTGCTTCAGCATCGGCAGGAAGATCGGCACGAAGATGATGATAATCTCGGTCCATTCCAGCGGCCAGCCCAGCACGAAGATGATCGCCTGCGACAAGATCATGAACTGCACGGGCGTCATGTTGAGCGACAGCACCCAGCTTTCCAGCAGCGCCTGACCGCCGAGAATGGCGAACACCGCCGAGAACAGCGCCGAGCCGACGAACAGCCAGCAGACCATCGCGGTCGTCTTTGCGGTCAGGAACACCGCTTCCTTGGTGCGCTTCCAGTCGAGCGTGCGGGCGTGGAACGCGAGGATGAAGGCGCCGGCGGCGCCGACGCCGGCGGACTCGGTCGCGGTCGTGATGCCGAACAGGATCACCCCCAGCACCACGACGGTGAGGATGCCGAGCGGCATCACCGACGACGTCAAGAGCTTCAACACTTCGAAGCGTTCGCCGTCCATGCGCAAGTAAGAGCGCGCCGTCCACGCCGCCAGCACGGCGACTGAGATCGCGAACCAGATGTAGAACTGGGTGTCCGGTCCCTTTTCAGCGGGCGACAGCTCCTTCGGCTCGATCGGGCTGCCGAGCTGCTGCAGGCCTTCGACGGCTCCGCTCGCGGCACCGGGCTGCTGGTGGATCACGACGTACCACCAGACCGTGCCGAGCGCGGCTGCGGTCGTCAGGAACGGCACCAGCGAAATGAGGAAGTTCTGCACGATCGCGCCATAGCCCATCGGCTTGCCGTCGATCCGGAGCGTCTTCGCCTTTGCGGGCGAGAGCAGTGCCTTGAACAGGCCGACGAACAGGTTCGGCGAATACAGCGCCGCGAAATTCCTGATCCATTCGGGCACGTTGACGCGGGTTTGTTCCTCCGGCAGCGGCGGGGCGATCTTCGGGTTGATCATCGCCCAGCCCACGACATAGACGAGGTAGAGGAACGCCAGGAAGAAGCCGGGAAGCATCGCCGCCGCATAGAGCTTGACCACGGACTGGCCGGCCACCGCGGCATAGACGATGATCATCACCGAAGGCGGGATCAGGATGCCGAGCGTGCCGCCCGCGGTGATGACGCCGGAGGCGAGCTTCACGTCATAACCGGCGCGCAGCATCGGGTTGAAGGCGATCACGCCCATCAGCACCACCACCGCGCCGACGAGCCCGGAGGCGATGCCCCAGAACGTGCACACGATCAGGGTCGCGACCGCGAGCGAGGCGGGGAGGCGGCGGAAGGCGAGCTGGATCGAATAGAACATCTTGTCGACGAGGGCGCCGCGCTCCATCACATAGCCCATCAGCACGAACAACGGGATGGAGATCAGCACGTCGTTGGTCATCGCGCCGTAGGTGCGCTGGACCATCAGCTCGAAAACCTTGTTGTGCGTCCAGTTCTGCGACGGATCGTAGAACGCGATGAAGCCGAAGAACATGCCGAGGCCCATCAGCGTAAACGCCGTGGCAAAGCCCATCATGATGACGACGACGATGAGCGCCAGCATCAACAGGCCGAGCGCGGGATCGCTCATGTGTTCAGGTCCCCGCCCATGCCGCGCTGCCGCGCCATTTCATCGATGCGCGCCGCGCCCTCGATGGCGAGCTTGCGCGATTCCTCGTCCACGAATGCAGAGTGCGCGAGCTGTTCCCCGATGACGTCGGTCTCGGCGACGTCGGCAAGCCTGCTCGGCCATTCGCCGGTCTTCAGGCAAACGATGCAGCGGATGATCTCGCCGATCCCCTGCAGCATGATCAGCGCGCCCGCGATCGGGATGACGGTCTTGAAGTGGTAGACCGGCGGGCCGTCCGCCGTAACGTTGGAATGCTCGTTGATGTGCCAGGAATCCGCGGCGTAGAAATAGCCTGCATAGATCAGCGCGGCGATGCCCGGGATGAAGAAGACGAAGTAGAGAACGAGATCGAGCGTGGCCTGCGTGCGCGGCCGCATCGAGGAGTACAGGAAGTCGCCGCGGACATGGGCGTTCTGCGCCAGCGTATAGGCGCCGCACAGCATGAACAGCGACCCGTACAGCATGTTCTCGGCGTCGAAGATCCATGCCGTCGGCATGTTGACGGCATAGCGCTTGAACACTTCGATGCAGACAACGCTCATCAGGAGGATCATCAGCCAGGCGGTCGCCTTGCCGACCCAGGTCGAGATGCCGTCGATCTTGTACAGTAAACTCTGGACGCTCATATGATATGGTTCGGCATAAAAACGATCCCAACGTAACACAAGGCGCCGTCCGGAGGGTGGTCCGGACGGCGCCCGTGCCGGGTTTATTTCGGCATCAGAGTTTCTTGGCCGCGGCGTTGGGCCCGAAATAGTGGTCGTAGGCCATGCGGCGGTTCACCACCGTGTCCTGCTCCCATTGTGTCGCACGCTTGGCGAACGCGATCTGCGACTGCACGATCTCCTTGAACAGCGGGTTCTCGGCCGCCTTCTTCTGCACCACGCCGTCATAGATCTCGAGCTGCTGCTTCAGGATGGTATCGGGGGTCTTGTAGAACTTGACGTTGTCCTTGGTCTGCAGCTCCACATAGTCCTTGGAATAGCGGTCGATCGCCTTCCAGGACATATCCGCCGAGGCTGCGTCCACCGCGTTGGCGATGATCGCCTTCATCTTGTCCGGCAGCGCGTTGTACTTGTCCTTGTTGAAGGTGATTTCGAACTGCTCGGCGTTCTGATGATAGCTCTGCAGCATGCAGACCTTGGAGACGTCGGGGAAGCCGAGCACGCGGTCGGAGGTGGCATTGTTGAACTCCGCCGCGTCCAGAAGACCGCGGTCCATGGCAGCTACGATTTCGCCGCCGGGCAGCGCGTTCACGGCAGCGCCCATCCCCGAATACACATCGATCGAGATGCCGACGGTGCGGAATTTCAGACCCTTGATATCCTCGGGCTTGGTGATCGGCTTCTTGAACCAGCCGAACGGCTGGGTCGGCATCGGACCGTAGGGGAACGAGACGACATTGGCGCCGATCGATTCATAAAGTTTTGCGAGCAACTCCTTGCCGCCGCCATAGCGGTGCCAGGCCAGCAGCATGTTGGCGTCCATCGCAAAGCCCGGTCCCGAGCCCCAGAGCGCCAGCGCGGTCTGCTTGCCGTAGTGATAGACAAGCACGCCATGGCCGCCGTCGAGCACGCCCTTGGAGACGGCGTCGAGCAGGCCGAAGGCGGGCACGACAGCGCCTGCCGGCAGCACTTCGATCTTGAGCTCGCCGCCGGTCATGTCGTTGACCTTCTTGGCGTAGTCGAGGGCGTATTCGTGGAAAATGTCCTTTGACGGCCAGGTGCTTTGCCAGCGCATGCTGATCGGCCCCTGGGCGCTGACGACGCTCGGCGCGGCTACCGTCGCGGCGGCCCCCGCAGCAGCGACCTTGAGAAAGCCGCGGCGGCTCGAAGTTCTGCCCCTGTTTGATTTGGTCATGGCTGCCTCCTCCCCCCTGGAATAGCGATCCTTTGCGGATCGGCCTTTTTTATTGGGACAAGTCAAAGTCTTGCGCCGGGGTTTGGCAAGAATGTTCCGAATGATGCGACGCTACGACGCGGACTGCAGTGATGACGCGCCGCAAGACGACCAGACCACGGAAGCGTAGCCGCCTTTCGGAAGAGCAGATCATCGGAATTTTGAAAGAGCATGAGGCCGACGTTTCGGCCCGCCGATCTGCCGCAAGCATGGCGTCAGCGACGCCAGCATCTACAAATGAAGAGCGAAGTTCGGCGGGATGGAGGTGTCGGAGCCAAGCGGCTGAAGACGCTGGAGGACGAGAACACGGCTGAAGCGGTTGCTGGTCGACGCCATGGTCTGGTCGGCATGTGTGGTCCACCCCGTCCATGCATGGTGTCGTGACGTCGTCGGTGACGCGACCTGCAGCCGCGCCGGTGACGACGCTGCCGCTAGCGACAGGGCAGGAAGCAGGCGGCCCCTGCAGGCCGCCTGGGCAGATTAGCCTGCGGGCAGAAGAGCCCTATTGGCAGGGGTGCTGGAGTCCGTCGGATCCCTTGAAAAAGGTGCCGGGCCTGCAGACGATGCCGTTGTGCGACGCGTAGGAGTTCCAGTCGCCGTTCCACGCATAGTAGTCGCCATACGCGGCGGGCCGATCGTAGGTGCCGTATGCGGCGTAGGAATTGCGCCAGCCGCCGAAGGGAGCGGTCGCGATCGCCGCGGCGGTTCCGACGGCAGCGCCGGCCACGCCGGCAGCGGCCCCCACCGGCCCCACGGGTTCGCGATAGGCGGCTCGCCGCTGATAATAGCCCCTCCTGCTGTCGTACGGGCTCCCGGCTCCTCGGTTGAGGCAGTTGGCGCTGGCGAATTGAGATGAACAGGCGGCCGGGTTGGAGAAGACCGCTTGCGCCGATGCGGGGCTCGAAACTGCGCAGGCCACGATCACAGCCGCGCCAAGGATTCTCAGGTTCGTCATGCGTTGCTCCCTAGATTGGTTTGCTTGCGACAGGGCTCGCTAAAGCCACACCGGAACGTTCCCGGTTCTTCTCGCATCCAACCAAATGCAACCTCAGGAAGTGGTTCCTGCGCGCCTCGCAACACGCATCAAATCGACGTGACTGATGGATGATCGAAGGATGACTCCAGCGAGGAGGAACAAGCACTGCGGCAGTGCCGACCGAGGATGGGCCACGCGACACGACAGGGATCAAAATGCCGCTCGCCATCGGCGAAGCCGCAAGCTGCGTTCGGCGGTGACGGCTTCGCGCATACGGGGAAAGTCCGGCCTTTGTGTCAATTGGTAGAAAAGCCTTGGGCGAGCGCGATGGCGATCCTGATCGGTTTCGGTGATCAGGATCGCGCGGACTTCGGCGCAAGGCGGCCCATTGCGGTGCGATGTCGCCGCAGGCCTCGTTACCGAACTCGCTCGCGCAAGTTGATCAGGCGGTCAGTGATCTCGAATTCGGCTGAGATGTCATCGCAGACGCGGGATTGCCTAACAGACCCTCACGCTTTGCTGAACATACGCGTAACCGTTCCACACGTTTCGCGTCTGATAGCAGGAGTTGTAGGCCGTCGCGGCTCCGATGGCTGCGCCAGTCGCCAAGCCGGCTGCGGCAGCTCCGGGCCATCCCCAACCGCCTCCGTAGTAACGGCCACCGCGATAATAGCCACCACCGGCCCAACGTGCGCCGCCGCCGTGCCAGCCGCCGGCATGCCATCGCGTGCCGCCGCCATGCCAACCAGGCCGCATTCCTCCTCCGTGGAAGTGAGCCGATCGAGCGCCGGCCCCTCCGAAGCGGCGGGCTTGTGCGTCATAAGGAAGTATCGTTGCTGCAGATGCGATGAAGCTGAGAACCAGCAGAGCCTTGGTTGGTCGCATGTCGGACTCCTTACAAGGGTGTCTCAACCAATCCCGCTGAACGTGCTTCGTTCCGCTGGTTCAACTGCGCGCCACGCTGGCACGAAATGCATAATCGAAGCGGTGGCTGCGGCGAAGCGCATTCAACACTTGGCCGACGCGCGGAATCGCGCAAGGCAGGCTTCGCGACTCCTTATGCTCACCTCAAGAGATGCCCGATCGCGCGCTTGAGCATCGGAACCCGTTCTGCGAAATTCCGGCAGGCACGAGGTGGGAACCTGGCCGGTGCCGGCTCGTTTGCCCCGGCTGCACTTTCCCGGTGCCGACGATTGGCGCCGTATTGTGCGAGCAATTCCGCGCCTGAAGGAGGCTTCGAACATGGCCAGGAAATTCAAGGTCGGCGATCACGTCAGCTGGAATTCCGAGGCCGGCCGCGTCTCGGGCACCATCATCGCGGTTCACACCCGCGATTTCGACTACAAGGGGCACATGCATCGCGCCTCGGAGGCCGATCCGCAATACGAGATCAAGAGCGACAAGGCCGATCACGTCGCGGCCCACAAGGGCAGCGCGCTGCATCATGCGTAGCAAAGACGCGGCGCTTCCGTTCTTCACGATCGGTCATTCCACCCGCAGCCTCGAGGATTTCATCGCTGTCCTCGGCGTGGCCAATATCGAGCGTATCGTCGACATCCGAACCGTGCCGCGGTCGCGCACCAATCCGCAGTTCAACAAGGATACGTTGCCCAAGCCGCTTCAGGCCGCTGATATCTCGTATGAGCATCTGGCCGATCTCGGCGGGCTCCGCGGCAAGGCGCGAAGCGTGCCGCCGTCCGTCAACGGATTCTGGAGCAACGAGAGCTTTCACAACTACGCCGACTATGCGTTGTCGCCGCAGTTTCATGCCGCGCTCCAGCATCTGCGCGACGAAGGGCACCGGCAACGCTGTGCGATGATGTGCTCGGAAGCGGTGTGGTGGCGCTGCCACCGCCGCATCGTGGCAGACTATCTGATCGCGTCCGGCGAGACTGTCGTCCACATCATGGGGGAGGGCCGGCTCGAGCCTGCCCGTCTCACCGAAGGCGCCGTCGTCCAGGGCGACGGCACGGTGGTCTACCCGGTTACGGGTGAACTGAATTTATGAAAAGGGTGAGGCCTGTGGCTACACCGCGATCTTCCGCCGGATGCTCGATCATCCCAGGATCGCGGTCCACCTCGGTGTCGACTATTTCGACGTCGCCGACCGCATCAATCCGCGGCAGCTCGTGGTCTATACCGGTCCAATCGACCACTTCTTCGGCTATGCCTGGCGCACCGTCGACTTCGCGCGCGAGGTGCGCGAAGTCGCCGACTACCAGGGCGCCGCGGTCATCAACTATGCCGACGCCGAGGTGCCGTACACCCGGGTCCACGAGTTCAGGCATCTCCATCCGGAGCGCGCGCATGCCGAAGCGCGGACGACGATCTACCGCGAATATTCCCGCTTCGCGGGCCGCAGCGACGAGCCGTATTATCCGATCAACACCGCCGCCGACCGCGCCATGCTCGCCTCCTATCACGCCATGACGGCGTCGCGGCCGAATGTCATTTTCGGTGGCCGGCTCGGCTCCTACAAATATCTCGACATGCACCAGGCGATCGGCGCGGCGCTGAAGACGTTCGAGCACGAGGTCGAGCCGTTCTTTGTTCGCGAAGGCATGCACCCGCGTGACGCGGCCGCGCGCCGCGAAGTCTTGTCGCCCTTGCCGGCGTGATCTAATCCTGCGAGCTGCGGGCAACGAACGCCATAACAGATCGCCCGCGGTCCCCGGTGAGGAAACAATGAGAAAAACCGTTATTGCCGCGGCTGCCGCCGCCACTAGCCTTGCTGTCAGCATCGCCCACGCCGCGCCGCTTCCGGAAACGTCGGCGCACCAGGCCGGTTTCTCGGAGCGGGGGCTGGCACGGCTCGACGACTTCTTCGCGCGCGAGATCGCGGCCAAGCGCGTGCCCGGCGCCGTGGTGGCGATCGCGCGCGACGGCAAGCTCGTGCATTACAAGGCGTATGGCCAGCTCGATCCGGTGAAGGGCACGCCGATGCCGATCGACGCGGTGTTCGCGCTGGCGTCGATGACCAAGCCGATGGCGGCGGTTGCAGGCCTGACGCTGATGGAGCAGGGCAAGCTGCCGCTGCAGGCCAGGGTCGCCGAGTTCTATCCGGCGTTCGCCGACATGAAGGTCGGCGTGCAACAGGCCGACGGCTCACTGAAGATGGAGCCGCAGGCGCAGCCGATCTTCATCCACGATCTCTATCGCCACACCTCCGGCCTGATGTATGGCGGCCGGCCCGACAGCTCGAGCGCACTGGCGCGGCTCTATCCCGACGGCACCGCGCCGGCGGTCGAGGGCGATACCCAGGCCTTCATCGAGCGCATCACCCAGCTGCCTGGTGCATCAGCCCGGCACCGAGTTCGAGTACGGCTTCTCGATCGACGTGCTCGGCGCCGTGGTCGAGAAGGTCTCAGGCCAGCGGCTTGGCGAATATCTCGCGGCCAATGTCTGGAAACCGCTCGGCATGAAGGATGCGACGTTCCACCCGGCCGATGCGCAGCGCGCGCGGCTGGCGCGTCCGTTCCCGAACGATCCGCTCACCGGCAAGCCGCAAGCCATCAAGCTGCTCGATACGGCGACCAGGTTCGATTGCGGCGGCGCGTGCTCGTTCGCGACCGTCGGCGACTATCTGCGCTTCGGGCAGATGCTGCTCAATGGCGGCGAGCTCGACGGCAAGCGCATCCTTAGCCCCAAGACGGTGCATCACATGACGTCGAACCATCTCGGGCCCGAGATCAAGAACAACGTCGCGGCGGTCGAACCGCATCGCGGCGGATTCGGCTTCGGGCTGTCGGTCGCGGTGCGGACCAGCGAGGGGCTGTCGTCGGTGCCGGGCAATCCCGGCGAGTTCACCTGGAACGGCGCTTACGGCACGCAGTTTTTCTGCGATCCGAAGGAGCGCCTTGTCGTCGTTGTGGGAACCGCAGCGCCGGGCGAGCTGCGCAAATATTATCGCGAGAATGTGCAGGACATCGTCTACGGCGCGATGGTGAAGTAACACCTCAGCAGAAAAGTCGAACCTCACGTTCCCACGTTTTGCATACGTGGAACGTGGAACAGCAAAAGGTCCGTCGCTCAAGCTGAGCGACGGACCTTAAATTTTGCGTGGCTACCAGCGCCTGTAGACGCCGGTCAGCGTACCGTTGTTGTTCCCTTCAGGACCCACGTCACCCTGGGTCGAGCTCGGCGTCGGGTGGTTGGTGCCGTTGAATGAACCGTACCAGCCCGGCTCCGCTGGAGAGTACATCACATCAGGCTGCACGGCCTGATAGCGGGGGCCGCCGTAATATCTCGGACCAGGGTTCCCATAAGGATAGTAGCCTTGTGCGAACGCGCCTGCCGTTGTTGCGATCAGGGACGCCGCGGCGAGGGACAATATCTTGGTCTTTCGTTGCATTCACACTCTCCTTGCTGGTGTCCCGACCAACGACCGCCATGGAGCGGCGTTCCTGATCTGCCATGCATCTCGCAAAGGCAAATCTGCGCGAGCGTGGGATCAGGTTCTTGTGAAGGGGCTTGTGCTCCGGGAGGGCACTGCCGGGCTCCGCCCGGCAGGATGCATCCGTCGCCGGCCCGTTATGCTTATATAGCTATAACGGCGGATGCGCGAGCGGCGCCTCGAAAAACCGGGGCGGTTCGTAAAAGGAAGCCCGCCACTGCGGCGGGCAAGGTCTCAGGGAGGAAAGCGCCCTGACAAGGGAGCGTGCGGCCAGTCTCCCCGATTCGTGCGCGGCTGCGAAGATCGTATAACTACTGTCATCAGGGCCGGCATTATGCGAATGCTGCTGCGGGCCGCGGCCGGTCGGCAAGGGAATGACAAGGCGCGCTAACACGGCGCAAATACAGGGGAAGTTCATGAGCACGTCTGGAGTTTTTGCCCGCGTCGTCGCGGCGATCGGGGCCGGCGCCCTGGCGTGGCGGCGGATGCAGGGCGCGCAGCCCGCGCCGGCCTGGGGCAGCGCGCCGCAGATCCCGCAGGCCAAACCGCAGGGCGCGATCCCGACGCTCAAGATGCCGACGGCGCGGGGCTGGGACAACGACCAGAAGCCGGTCGCCGCGCCCGGGCTCAAGGTCAACGCCTTTGCCGCCGGGCTCGATCATCCGCGCTGGATCAACGTGTTGCCCAACGGCGACGTACTGATCGCGGAGGCGACGCAGATCGCAGGAAAGCCGCGCAGCGTCTTCCACTATGCGATGCAGGCGACGATGCGCCGCGCCGCGGCGCTCGGCGCCAGCGCCAATCGCATCACGCTGCTGCGCGACCGTGACGGCGACGGCGTCGCCGAAAGTCGCGGCGCCTTCATGGAAGGGTTGAGCCAGCCGTTCGGCATGGCCCTGGTCGGCGACACCTTCTATGTCGGCAACACCGACGGCGTGGTGGCGTTTCCCTATGTCGCGGGCGCCGATCGCATCAGCGCGCCGGGACGCAAGCTCGTCAGCTTCAAGCCCGACGGGCACTGGACGCGCAGCCTGCTGCCGAGCGCCGACGGCAAGAAGCTTTATGCCGGCGTCGGCTCGCTCAGCAACATCGCCGAGAACGGTATGAAGGTCGAGGAAGGCCGCGCCGCGATCTATGAGCTCGATCTCGCAAGTGGCACCAGCCGCATCTTCGCCGGCGGCCTGCGCAATCCGGTGGGCATCGCGTGGGAGCCGACCACCAATGTGCTGTGGACCGTCGTCAATGAGCGCGACGGTCTCGGCGACGAGACGCCGCCGGACTATCTGACTTCGGTACGCGACGGCGGCTTCTACGGCTGGCCTTATTGCTACTGGGGCAAGACGGTCGACGATCGCGTGCCGCAGGATCCGGCGATGGTCGCCAAGGCGATCCAGCCGGACTACGCGCTCGGCGGTCATACCGCCTCGCTCGGCCTGTGCTGGATGCCGCAGGGCACGCTGCCGGGTTTCCCCGACGGCATGGTGATCGGCCAGCACGGCTCGTGGAATCGCTCGACGCTGTCGGGCTACAAGGTGGTGTTCGTGCCGTTCGCGGACGGCCGTCCCGCGGGGCCGCCGCGCGACATCCTGTCGGGCTTCCTCGCGCCCGACGAGAAGGTGTCGTACGGCCGCCCGGTCGGCGTCGCGCTCGGCCCCGACGGCTCGCTGCTGGTGGCCGACGACGTCGGCAACGTGATCTGGCGCGTGACGGCGGCGTAGTCGTCGCGCGGGCTTTCAAACCTCCCCTTGAAAGGGGAGGTCGCTTTGCTCGTCGGAGCAAAGCGGGTGGGGATCCGCTCTCTCCGCATACAGCGGCGTCTGCGGCTGACCCCCATCCCGACCTTCCCCCTTTCAGGGGGAAGGGGAAGACAGAGCCGCAGCCGCCGGCTCACACCGTCCTGATCTCGCCGCCATCCATGCGCAGCACGGTGCCGGTCATCCAGCGCGCCGGCGGCGACACGGCATAGGCGACGAGGTCGGCGATCTCCTCCGGCGTGCCGAACCGCCTGATGCCGGCCAGCCTGAGGAAGCCGGCCTTGGCGGTGTCGACATCGACTTGCCTTGCCGCTGCGATCTTCTCCAGCATCGCGAGGCGGCGGCCGGTCATCACGGCGCCCGGCGACACGCAGTTCACCTGCACGCCGTCGGCGATGCCGCGCTCGGCGAAGGCTTTTGCAAGTGCCTCGATCGCGGCGTTGATCGTGCCCACCGCGGCGGCAGCGGCGCGGGGCAGCACGGCGGCATTGCCTGAGGTGAAGATGACAGCGCCTTGCGCCGCTTTCAGCGCGTCCCAGGCGCGGATCGTCAGCCGCCTGGCGCCGTGGAACTTGAGCGCGAGGCCGGCGTCCCATTGCGTATCGGTCATCTCGAACAGATCGTGCCCGGGCACTGAGCCTGCGACATTGACCAGCGCGTCGATGCGGCCGAAGCGATCCAGCGTGGCCTTGACGATTTCATCAGCGGCATCAGGCGCGGCGAGATCGAGCTCGAGCGCCAGCGGTGTGCTGCCACGCCTTTCGATCTCCTGAGCGGCCTCGCGCAGCCTCTCGCCGCTGCGCGCGACGAGGACGATGGCGGAAAAATCCCGCGCGAGCCGCAGCGCGGTGGCGCGTCCGATGCCGGAGCTGGCGCCGGTCACGATGGCGACGGATGTGGTCATGTGTACTTCCTTGGAGTGGTCGGCGCGACTGAGTGGATGTGAGCCCGTCATTGCGAGGAGCGACAGCGACGAAGCAATCCATCCTTCCGTTGTGCGGAGCTATGGATTGCTTCGCTTCGCTCGCAATGACGCGGCTAGAGTGTGGGTGCCGACATCCTGGAGTCAGCGGCTCAGGAACTCGCGGATGGCCTGCGCGATCTCGGCGGCGTGCGTTTCCAGCGCAAAGTGGCCGGTGTCGAAAAATCTGACCACCGCCTTCGGATTGTCGCGCTTGAACGCCTCGGCGCCCGGCGGCAGGAAGAACGGATCGTTCTTGCCCCACACCGCGAGGAACGGCGGCTGGTGGGTGCGGAAGTAAGTCTGGAAGGTGGGGTAGAGCGCAACGTTGCTCTTGTAGTCGCCGAACAGATCGAGCTGCACGTCGTGCGCGCCGGGCCGCGCCATGTAGTAGTTGTCGAGGTTCTGGCCGTCCGGCGACACCGCCGCCGGATCCGAGGTGCCGTGGGTGTACTGCCAGCGCGTGGTCTCCGGCGTCAGGAACGCGCGCAGGGCGTCGCGGTTCGCCGGCGAGGGATCCTGCCAATAGGCCTTGATCGGGGTCCAGCCGTCGCTGAGGCCTTCTTCATAGGCGTTGCCGTTCTGCGAGACGATCGCCGTGATCCGCTCCGGGTGCTTGACCGCCAGGCGGAAGCCGGTCGGCGCGCCATAATCGAACACATAGACCGCGAAGCGATCGAAGCCGATCACCTCGGTAAAGCGATCGATGACGCCGGCGATGCTGTCGAAGGTGTAGTTGAACTTGTCGCGCGGCGGCATGTCCGACTGGCCGAAGCCGGGCAAATCCGGCGCCACGATGTGGAATTTGTCCGCGAGCTGCGGGATCAGATCGCGGAACATGTGTCCGGCGCTCGGGAAGCCGTGCAGCAGCAGCAGCTTTGGCGCGCCGGGCGAACCGGCTTCGCGATAGAAGATGTTAAAGCCATCGACATTGGCGGCGCGGTATTTGACCTGGGACATCTGTCACTCCTTGTGATCGTGCGTTGGTGAGTTCGGGGATTTAGGATTTGATTTGCTTCGCGAGCCCGCTGATCGCTTCGGGACGCAGATAGAGCAGCAGGGCGCAGCACACGGTGGCAAAGCCCAGCAGCGGCATGAACGGCGCGATGGCGGCGCCGGCCGCGAACACCAGCACGGCGAGCAAGGTGCGACGCTGCGTCCATGTCCGCACGCGCTCGGAGATCAGGCTCTGGTCCGCCTGCGCCAGCACCGCGCGCTCGAAGGCGAGATAGGCGAGGTCGATCAGCAGGAAGATCACCGCATAGGCCACCACCGGCGCGGCGGCCATGTGCGATCGCGCGACCCATGCGGTGGCAAACGGCAGCAGCGAGACCGCGAACAGATGCACGAAGTTCAGCCAGATCAACCGCGGCGTCGGCTGCCGCACCAGATGCAGCAGATGGTGATGATTGACCCAGATCACCGCGATGAACAGATAGCTCGCGGCGTAGCTGATCGCGGTCGGCCACAGCGGCAGCAGGTCCGCGAACCGCGCGCCCTCCGGCGCCTTCAGCTCCAGCACCATCACCGTGATGATGACGGCGATCACCGCATCGGAAAACGCGCCGAGCCGGTCGGCCGAGAGACGTTTCTCCTGCATGGCAGCTTTCCTGTCCGAAATCGTGGGAAGAGGTCAGTGCTCTGTAACGCTCTCGACCGCTTCCCGGATGATGTCGGTGACGAGCTTCGGCGCGGTGACGATCGGGGTGTGATCGACCGGATGTGAATGCACGGTCGCCTGCATCCGCGCCGCCATGCTGCGCTGAGTCTCGGGCGCGATCATCCGGTCGTCCTCGGCAACCAGGAACCAGCTCGGGACGTCCTTCCACAGCGGGCGGCCGACCGGCACGGTGATGCAGGCCGGCGAGATCGGCCGCTGCACCGCGGCGAGTACCGCGAGGTCCTCGGACCGCGCGCCTTGCGCGAAGGCCGCAGCGAAGGCGGACTCCGGCAGCCAGATCAGGCCATTGGCGTCGGGCGCGAGCTTCGGCGCGAACGGATGCGGCGGCAGCCGGTAGAATACGTCGGCGACCGTCTCGCCTTCATCCGGCGCCAGTGCCGCGACGTAGACCAGTGCCTTGACGCGCGGCGAGCGGGTCTCGGCGATCACGGCGCCGGCATAGGCATGGCCAACCAGCACCACTGGGCCCGCGACGCGGTCCAGGGTGCGGTTCAGCGCGGCGACGTCGTCGGCGAGCGAGGTGAGGGGCAGCGGCGCCGCCACCGCTGTAATGCCCTCGGCGTCGAGCGCCGTGATCACCCGCGCCCAGCTCGAGCCATCGGCCCACGCGCCATGCGCAAGCACCACGCTGACATCCTTGTTCGACATTGTCCGATCCCTCGTTTCAGGTCGATTCCGACTGTAACCTCTAAAATGCATTTTAATAGGTTACTGCGCTTATGGTCCAATGCACGTAACTTGTCAAATAGATTTTATCAGGTTACTACTGTCGCGACTGAGGAAGCCGCCAGGAGGGCATCACCGTGCAATCCCATCCGCCCGCGATGTTCATCGCAGACAGCCTGGGCCTCGATTTCATCAATTCGATCGCGACGCCGGTCGATACGCCGGTCGACTGGATCGCCGACGGCGACGGCCTGCTGCGCTGGCTCGCGCAGGCGCAGCTGGTGCCGCCCGATGTGCTCGACGAGGTCAAGGCGCGCGCGACGCCTGGCGAGCTCGACGATGTCGCCGGTCAGGCCCGCGATTTGCGCGAATGGTTCCGCGGCTTCGTGCGCAAGCATATGGGCCGGCCGCTGGCGCCGCGTGCGCTCAAGGAGATCGAGCCGCTGAACCGGCTGCTGGAAAGCGATCAGGCGTTCAGCCGGATCGTGGCGCATCGCCACAAGGACGGCGATGGCGGCCATGACGGTTTCGCGCTGGAGCGGACGCGGCGCTGGCGTTCGGCCGAAACATTGCTGCTGCCGATCGGGGAAGCGATGGCCAGGGTCGTCTGCGAGGAAAGCTTCTCCGACATCAAGGCGTGCGAGGGCCCGGCCTGCACGCTGATGTTCGCCGACCACACGCGGGCGCGTGCGCGCCGATGGTGCAGCATGGCGATCTGCGGCAACCGCGCCAAGCAGGCCGCGCACCGCAGCCGGATGAAGGACAGGGGCTGAGACCACCAAAGCATGATCCGGAAAAGTGCGTAGCGGTTTTCCGAAAAGATCATGCTCAAAACAAAGACCAACAGGAGCCCAACAAAATGGCGGCACTTCCCCTGATCGTGTTCGACGTCAACGAAACCCTGCTCGACCTCGAGACCATGGAGCCGGTGTTCGCGCGCATCTTCAACGACAAGAGCGCGATGCGGCTGTGGTTCGCCAACTTCATCATGTACTCGGCCTCGCTCACCGTCGCGGGGTGTTACGTGCCGTTCACCGATATCGGTGCCGCGGTCATGAAGATGCTGGCCGACACCCGCGGCATCAGGATCGACGATGCCGACAAGCAGGAGCTGACCGAGAAATTCTCCACCATGCCGCCGCACGGCGAAGTGCCCGGCGCGCTGCGCAGGCTGCGCGCGGCGGGTTTCCGCCTGTTCACGCTGACCGACAATCTGCTCGAGGTGCAGACCCGGCAGCTGACCCATGGCGGCATCGTCGATCTGTTCGAGCGGCGCTTCTCCGCCGACGGCGTCAAGCATCACAAGCCGTCGCGGCAGGCCTATGGCTATGTCGAGAAGGAGCTCGGGGCAAAGCCCTCGGAGTTCTGCCTGATCGCCTGCCACACCTGGGACACGCTGGGCGCGGTCACGGCCGGCTGGGAGGCCGCGCTGATCAAGCGTCCCGGCAACGATGTCCTCGGCGTCGGCCCGCAGCCGCAGGTCGTCGGCAATGATCTCGACGATGTCGCCGGTCAGCTGATCCGCCGCTACGGCGCCAAAGGGTAACGACGCCTGACGGATTCCCGCGCAGAGAAGAGGGCAAAACGCCCCTCCAGGCCCGATCGCTCGGAAGCGCATAAAACCGGAATGAAATCCATAGCGGTTCTCAACCATGCCCCTTGAGCTTTCCTCAACTTCCGCGGCCGATGCTGCATCCGCCGCAGGGATCGAAGGAGCTCACAGCATGCCGGCCAAGGGACGAGCGACCGCCACCAACGCCACCGCGCAAGGGCGCGAGGACATCCTCAACGCGCGCGCCATCAGCACGCTGGGCGCCGGCGTCGTCAGCGCGATGAGCGCGGTCGGCGCCGCCGTCATCAAGAAGAACAAGCCGGCACTCGGCAAGAATGCGGACTGGTTCTGGCACATGTTCGCAAAATGCGAGGCCAGGGCCGCGCGCATCGCCGAGCAGGCCGCGCGCGATCCGGAGGCCTGCGGCGATGCCACCTTCATCGAGGTCTATGCCGCGCAATTGCCGAAGCTGATGACAGCGGCGCTCGAGAGCCACGAGAAGGCGCTCAAGGCGAAGTGATGCCGCGTCCAGAGAGTCCCGCAACGGTGCTTGCCCCGTTCTCGTTCCTCTTGACCTCTCAAATGCGCCAAGGCGGCAAAGTAGCGGCGGCTGTCGCCGACCGGACGGTCTTGCAGGTTAGGCGAAGCCGTCACCCGCCATCGCGCTGACCAGCCCTACGGCCCGGATCGGGCAGGCCGCCTGATCCGGGCGCCAGCTTTTCTGCGACGGGGGCATGGCGATTTGGCGCTTCTTGGCGTAAAGCACCCCAAATCGTCATGCGGCTGTGCCGCCTGCCGGGTACGCAGCTCCAGGTCGTCCCGCTCGACGTCCTGCGCCCGGACCAATCAAGGTTTCCCATCTCGTGCCCTTTCCGACCACAAGTTCGCCGCTCGCCCGCGCCTTGGCTGAGCGCAACTACGATCAACCGACCCCGGTCCAGCTCGCCGTGCTCGCGGACGACGCTGTGGACCGCGATCTCCTGGTTTCAGCCCAGACCGGCTCGGGCAAGACCGTTGCCTACGGCTTGGCGATGGCAAAGGACCTGCTCGACGGCGCCGAGCGGTTCGAGCCGGCCGCCGCCCCGCTGGCCCTGATCGTCGCGCCGACGCGCGAGCTCGCCTTGCAGGTCCAGCGCGAGCTTGCTTGGCTTTATGAACAGGCCGACGGCCGCGTCGTCTCCTGCGTCGGCGGCATGGATCCGCGCCGCGAGCAGCGCGAGCTTGCCGAGGGTGCCCACATCGTGGTCGGGACGCCCGGCCGGTTGTGCGA
This sequence comes from Bradyrhizobium sp. BR 1433, assembly GCF_051547665.1. NCBI lineage: Bacteria > Pseudomonadati > Pseudomonadota > Alphaproteobacteria > Hyphomicrobiales > Nitrobacteraceae > Bradyrhizobium > Bradyrhizobium sp. BR 1433. Next base: position 4,189,948 of record NZ_JBPUGG010000001.1, on the reverse strand, counting down.
CCATTTGCGGCGCGGCCGTCTCGACATTTCGGAACTCAAGGTCGTCGTGCTCGACGAGGCCGATGAGATGCTCAATCTCGGTTTCCGCGAGGATATGGAATTCATCCTCGAGACCACGCCGGACACCCGCCGCACCTTGCTGTTCTCGGCGACGTTCCCGCGCGGCATCGTTGCCCTCGCCAAGCAGTATCAGGAGCAGGCGTTCCGTATCGAGGTCGCGGGTGACGAGGGCGGCCATGCCGATATCGAGTACCGCGCCATCCGGGTGGCTGCCGACGACGTCGAGCACGCCGTCGTCAACGTGCTGCGTTTCCATGAGGCGCCGAGCGCGCTGGTGTTTTGCAACACCCGTGAGGCCGTCCGGCATTTGCAGGCGGCGCTGCTCGAGCGCGGGTTCTCCGTCACCGCGCTGTCGGGCGAAATGACCCAGAACGAGCGGACCCAGGCGCTGCAGGCGTTGCGCGACGGACGGTCGCGGGTTTGCGTCGCGACCGACGTCGCGGCGCGCGGCATCGACCTGCCGAGCCTCGATCTCGTCATTCACGCGGATCTGCCGAAAGACCCGGAGGTCATGCAGCATCGCTCGGGCCGCACCGGCCGCGCCGGTCGCAAGGGCGTCAGCATCCTGCTGGTGCCGCCGGCACGGCGGCGGCGCGCCGAATTGCTGCTCGATCTCGCCGGCATCGATGTGGTCTGGGGCTCCGCGCCGCAGGCGGAGGAGATCCGCAAGCTCGACCATGATCGCCTGCTGCAGGATGCAGTGTTCTCCGAGGAGGCGACATCAGACGATCTGGCGCTGGCGCAGGTTTTGCTCGCCGAACGCGCGCCCGAGGCGATTGCCGCGGCGCTCGCCCGGCTCTACCGCGCGCGGCTGCCTGCGCCCGAAGACATCCTCGATCCCGGCGAGGGACGCGGTCGGGACCGCGACGATCGCCGCGGCGAGCGGGCCTCGCGCCGCGATGATCGTGCCGCCGGGCCGCGATCGAAGACCGGCAAGTCATCCGCGCGCCATGGCATGGAGGAGGCGACCGTCTGGTTCCGCGCCGCGATCGGACGCCGGAAGAATGCCGAAGCCCGCTGGCTGCTGCCGATGATCTGCCGCCGTGGCGGCATCGACAAGCGCGACATCGGCGCGATCAAGATCATGGATACGACCACCGAGTTCGAGATCGCCGCGCGGGTCGCGGATTCCTTCGCGGTCAAGATCAAGCGTCCGGACAAGGAAGACAGCATCCGCATCGAGCCGCTGGCCGATGCGCCGCAGGGAGAGATGCGCGAGAAGCCGGCGCGCAAGCCCTGGCGCGGTGATGACGACGGCGGATACGGCGCGCCGCGCGCCGAGGGTGCAGGAAAGCGGCGCGGCACGCCGGACCGCGAGGCCAGAGCGTTTTCGAGCGAAGGCGCGAGCGGTTCGCGTCAGGAATACGCGTCAAAGAAGGAATCCAGGAACTCGTCCCGATCCGATCGGGACGGAAAAGGCTTCAGGCCGAAATCCGGCGAGGAGCCGCGGCTCGGAAAGAAAAAGAAGCATCCGGGCAAGTCCAGCCACGCCGGACTCACGCAGTGGCCGGATGTGTCGGCGAAACCGAAGTTCGGCAAGAAGCCGAAGAAGAAGCGGCGGGGCTGAGTTGGCGCCGGCGGCGCCGCAGCGTTCAGAATGCCGATGTATGAGTTTCGACGTTGCAACAAATTCAGTGTCGTCCCGGCGAAGGCCGGGACCCATTACCCCAAATGCTCATTGTTGCGCGACGCTGGGGCCGCAGCTCGCTTCGACGACGAGGGCCTGTGGTTGATGGGGTGGACGGCCCCCTACGGCATCAGTTGTGCCAGAATGAGGTTGTTGCAAATCTCAGACAAGGGAGCCGTCCGTGAGAGAGATTATCCGTATTGGCATGGATACGTCGAAGCATATTTTTGTGCTGCATGGGGTTGATGCAGCGGAGCAGGTGGCGCTGCGCAAGAAGCTTTCGCGCAAGCAGGTGCTGGAGTTCTTCACCCAACTGCCGCCGACGGTGGTCGGGATGGAGGCCTGCGGGGCTTCGCAATATTGGGCGCGAGAGCTTTGCAAGCTCGGCCATGAGGTGAAGCTGATGGCGCCGCAACTGGTGAAGCCCTACGTGATGCGGAACAAGAACGACGGGCGGGATGCGGAAGGGCTGTGTGAAGCGATGGGTCGGCCGAGCATGCGCTTTGTGCCGGTCAAGACGGCCGAGCAGCAGGCGGCGCTGATGCTGACCGGGCTGCGCGACGGATTGATCGCCCGACGCACCCAGCTGAGCAACGCGATCCGGGGTTACGCGGCGGAGCTTGGCTTGATCGCGCCCAAGGGGCTCGACAAGATCGAGCCGCTGCTGGCGCGGATCGCAAAGGACGAGAGCCTGCCTGCGATGGCGCGCGAAGTGTTCGCAGTCCAGGGCCGCCAATACGCCGTGCTGCAAGCCGAGCTGAAGCAGCTCGAGGCCAGGCTGATGGCCTGGCACCGGGCCGATGCCACCAGCCGGCGCCTGGCGCAGATCCCCTCCGTTGGCCCGATCACTGCAACACGGCTGGTGATGAAGACGCCCGATCCGCATGCATTCCGTTCCGGCCGGCATTTTGCGGCCTGGCTGGGGCTCACGCCGAAGGATCATTCCACCGCCGGCAAGACCAGGCTCGGCAAGATCACGCGTGCCGGGGACGAGGACCTGCGCCGCTTGTTCGTGGCGGGCGCGACCGCGGTCATCCAGCAGGTTCGGCGAGGCCGGGGCAATCCGTCGCGCTGGCTGGTGGCGCTGCTCAAGCGCAAGCCGCCAAAGCTGGCCGCCGTGGCGCTCGCCAACAAGGTGGCCCGCATCGCCTGGAAGCTGATGGCGACCGGCGAGAGTTACGATGCCGCACGGCTCAATGCCATGTCGGCAACCACCTAACAGATTGGCCGGCCGGAGGGTTCGTCCTCCGGCCGACCCGGAAGCTGCAAGAGCAGATGGAGCAATCGGTCGATCAACGATGCGAGACAGTCCGTGGGACCCATTGGCCGCCAACAGGTCGCGGGGTTGTTTGGAGCTCGTGTCGCGCAACCCATCTTGGCCAGCGATCATCATGCGTCGCATCAACAGGCCGGACATATGGATGCAAGCGATCCGATCTACTCAAAAAGCTCTTGTGCCACGGGGGCCGTCCACATATGGGTCCCGGCCTTCGCCGGGACGACGATGCGGAGAGGGCTTCGCGTCTAACTGATTGCCCGTGAAGCCCGGTATTTTGCAGCCGCTTGGCCCCTCACGCCACCAGCGCGATCTTCGGCACGGTTGCGAGCACCGACTGGTTGCGGCCGTTGGCCTTGGCGGCGTAGAGCGCCTTGTCGGCGGCCTCGATCAGATCGGACGATTGCTGGCCCGCGGTCGGCCGCATGCTGGCGACGCCGATGCTGACCGTCGTGATCAGTTCGCCCGCGCACCATTGCTGGACCTTGCGGCGAATGGTCTCGGCCAGGTTGAAGGCTTCGAGCGCGGTCATGTTGGGCAGCAGCACGGCGAATTCCTCGCCGCCGAAGCGCGCCGGGCAATCGCCGGCGCGGCGCACCGCATCCGAAATGCAGATCGCTATCCCGACCAGCACCTGGTCGCCGGCCTGATGCCCATAGGTGTCGTTGTAGGCCTTGAAATGATCGGCATCGATCATCAAAAGCGCGACCGGCTGGCCGTAGCGGCCGGCCCGGCGCCATTCGCGCTCGATCTCGCCGTCGAACTTGCGCCGGTTCTTCAGGCCGGTGAGGGCGTCGGTGGTCGCCATCTCCTCGAGCTTGTCCTCGGCGTCGGCGCGGCGGACGATCTCGCGGGCGAGCACCAGCGTTGCGCTGAGCACGAACAGGATCAGAAACGCCATGATCGCGCCGATGCGAATGGCCTCGGTGCGCCAGAGGTTGAAGACGGCTTCGAGCGGCTTGCCGACCACCACGTAAAGCGGCCCGGAGCTGCTTCGCCTGACATAGAGCCGCGGTATGTCGTCGACCGGGCCCTTGCCCGAGAAGGCGCCGCCCACCTTCAGGTTCTCGGCCTTCCAGTCCAGCTGCTCCGCGAGGTTCTTGCCGATCACGTCGAGATCGAACGGCGTCCGCATGATGATGGTGCGGTCGTTGCGCAGCACGGTGATGGTGTCACCCGGCATGAGGTTCAGCCGCCCGAACAGGTCATGGAAATAGCTGAAGCGGATCGAGCCGACCACGACGCCGAGGAAGCGGCCCTCGTCGTCGACGATGCGCCGGCTCAGCACGATGGCGTAGGCGCCGCGATGCAGCATCGGCCGGCTGATGTAAAGGCCGGCATCGGGATTGTCGCGCTGGACCGTGAAGTACTCCTCGTCGCTGCGGTTCTCCGGCCGTGGATCCAGGCTCGCTGCGTCGATGGTCAAATTGCCCTTGGTGTCGAACACCTGGATCGCGCCGAAATGTTTTGCGGTCGCGGCGTGATCGAACAGGATCAGCTGGCGCAGTTCCTTGCTGATATTGCGGATCTCCGGCATCTCGAGATTGCTGGCGACCGCGCGTAGCGACAGGTCGTAGAGCTCGATGTTGCGGCTGATGTCGGCCTCGATGCCCGACGCCAGGTTCTCCAGGGTGCGGCGGGCCAGTTGCTCCTCGCCGCGGCGCATGTCGAACATCACGCCGGCGCAGACCGCGGAGAAGCCGAGGACGGTCGCAACCGACGCCGCGATCAGCAGCTTTGCCGATAGCCGCCAGCGCCGCCTTGCGTCGTTTCCTCGTCGAAATGGCATGTCCCGCTCCAATGCGCCGTCATGCAACGGGAAATCTTGTTGTCGCCTTAAATGGCGACAGCGGCCGCCGAATGGGTTAACGGGTGGTTGCCGGACTTTTGTCATCGAGGACGTTGTGAACGACTACGACGCATTGCGGGATCATCTGAAGAAGCAGCATCTGCCCGAATTCGTGCTGACCTTCGAGGAGATCGAGGCGATCATCGATGCGGCGCTGCCGCGCGCCGCGCACCGGGCGTCGTGGTGGGAGACGTTGCGCAGCCCGCAGGAGAAGATGCCGCAGCGCGAGGCCTGCCTCGAGGCCGGTTACATCGCCACCCGCCAGGCCGACGGCAAGAGCGTCAGGTTCAAGCGCATGCCTAGCCGTCGTCCCGGCGAACGCCGGGACCCATAACCATAGGGCGTTGTTGTTACGAAGGCAACCGGCCCCAGCGCGTCATGGATGGGCCGCGGCGTATGGGTCCCGGCTCCCGTGCGCAATTGCGCACGAGGCCGGGACGACAAGAGTTAGCTCGCGGCTTCCAGCCGTTCCTCGGTGAGCAGCCGGGTCGCCGCATCGGCGTCCATCGGCTCGCCGAAGGCAAAGCCCTGGGCGTATTCGCAGCCGAGCTGGTAGAGCTCGACGGCATCCGAATCCGTCTCGGCGCCTTCCGCCACCACCTCCATCCCGAGATCGTGGGCCAGCGCGATGATCGATTTCAGGATCACCGGGCGGGTGCCGCGGCTGGTGGTGCGGACGAAGGACTGGTCGATCTTGATGGTGTCGAACGGGAAGCGCTGCAGATAGGACAGCGAGGAGTGGCCGGTGCCGAAATCGTCGAGTGACAGCCCGGTGCCGAGCTCGCGGATCCGCGCCAGCATCTGGGCGGCGTGCTCCGGGTTCTCCATGACCAGCGATTCCGTCAGCTCCAGCTTCAGCGTGCCGCGCGCCACCGAGGAGCGCGACAGCACGGTGCGGATGTCGTGGATCAGGTCGTGGCGCAGCAGCTGCCGCGACGACACGTTGACCGAGGCGAAGATCGGCTCGCGGGCGCGCATCGCGCGCTGCCACACCGCGAGCTGGCGCGCGGTCTGGTCCATCACGAACATGCCGAGATCGACGATCAGGCCGGTCTCCTCGGCGACGTTGATGAACTCCGACGGCGACATCCGGCCGAGCTTGGGATGATCCCAGCGCGCCAGCGCCTCGAAGCCGGCGATCGCGCGATCCTCCAGCCGCACGATCGGCTGGTACAGGATCGTGATCTCCTGCCGCTCGATGGCGCGGCGCAGGTCGCTCTCCAGCGTCAGGCGGTCGGTCTTGCGCGCCCGCATCGCCGGCTTGTAGACGTCGATGCGGTCGCCGCCGATCCGCTTGGAATGATACATCGCAAGCTCGGCGTCCTTGATGATCTCGTCGGTCAGCGGCGCCGCCGGGTCGGACAGCGCAAGGCCGATCGATGCGGTCAGGAAGATCTCGCGGTCGTTGAACGCGATCGGGGCGCGGATGGTCTTGCGGATGGTCTCGGCGAAATTGGTGATCCGCGCCGGGTCCTGCTCCGACAGCAGGATCAGGCCGAACTGGTCGCCGGCCATGCGGGCCAGCGTGTCCTGCGGCTTGAGGATGCGGGTCAGCCGCCGCGCCAGCGTCAGCAAAATGGAAATCGCCGACCGCGATCCCGACGGAATCGTTGACCTGCTTGAAGCGGTCGAGGTCGATCACCATCAAGGTCGGCCGCAGGTTCGGCATGGTCTTGGCGAGATTCGCCACTGCGCCGAGGCGGTCCATGAACAGCCGGCGGTTCGGCAGGCCGGTCAGGTTGTCATGGACGGAGTCATGAAGCATCCGCTCTTCGGAGTTCTTGAACTCGGTGACGTCGGTGAGGGTGCCGACCACGCGCGAGACCTCGCCGTCGGAGCCGACCACCGGCCGCGCCTTCAGCGCGAACCACATGAAGTGACCGTCCGGCGTGCGTAGCCGGAAATCCTGCACCAGGCGGCCGCGGCGCTGGTCGAGCACGCTGTCGAGCGCGGCGCGGAAGCGGTCCTGGTCGAGCGGGTGCAGCACCTCGAGCCATTTCGCCGCCGGGCCTTCCAGCGTGCCGCGCTTGAGGCCGAGTAGCGCCTCGGTCTCCGGGCTGGTGAACACCTTGTCGGCGGACACGTCCCAGTCCCAGATCAGGTCGCCCGAGCCGGTCAGCGCCAGCGCGCGGCGCTCGACATCGGAGACGACGCCGGTGGTGGCGCCGCCGCCGGCAAAGGCGTGCTGCATCACCGTGAATCCGATCAGCATCACGATCAGCACCAGGCCGCCGAGCAGCGCCGGGCCGACGATGTCGTTGGTGACGGAGCCCGCGACCGTCATGCCGGCCGCGACCACCCAGACCACCAGCAGGAACCAGGTCGGGATCAGCAGCACCGCGCGGTCGAAGCCGTGGGTCGAGAGATAGACGATCAGCGCGAAGCCGGCGAAGGCGATCATGACCAGCGACATGCGCGCGATGCCGGAGGCGACCGCGGGATCGAACAGCGCCAGCGCGACCAGCGAGCCGAGGAAGACCAGCCAGCCGATCGTGATGTGCGAGTAGCGGACGTGCCATCTGCTCAAATTCAGATAGGCGAACAGGAACACCAGCAGTGTCGCAGCGAGGATCGCCTCGCCCGCCGCGCGCCAGACGCGCTCGGCGTTGTTCGACATGTCGAGCACCTTGCCCCAGAAGCCGAAGTCGACGCCGATATAGACCAGCACCGCCCAAGCCAGCGCCGCGGCGGCCGGGAACATGATGCTGCCCTTGACCACAAACAAGATCGTGAGCACGAGCGCGAGCAGGCCCGAGATGCCGATCACGATGCCCTGGTACAGCGTGAACGAGTTGACCTTGTCCTTGTAGGCGTCGGGTTCCCACAGATAGAGTTGCGGCAGCTTGTCGGTGCGCAGTTCCGCGACATAGGTGACGACGGCGCCGGGATCGAGCGTGATGCGGAACACGTCGGCGGTCGGGCTCTCCTGCCGCTCCGGACGATCGCCGACCGACGGCGTGATGGTGGCGATGCGCGACAGGCCGAGGTCGGGCCACAGCAGGCCGGACGACACGATGCGGTAGTGCGGCGCAACGATCAGGCGGTCGAGCTGGTCGTCGGTGTTGTTGGCGAGCGCGAACACCACCCAGTTCTGGCCGCCTTCGCGGGCGCGAACCTCGATGCGGCGCACGATGCCGTCGGTTCCGGGTGCGGTGGAGACCTGGATGCGGTCGGCTTCACTTCGCTGATGGTCGAGAACCGCCGTCAAATCGATCGCCGGCGCATCGCTGCGCACGCTGACCGCGTCGATCGCATACGCGGCAGGCGCGGCGGCAAACATCATGAGGCCCAGCGCGAGCAGCGCAAGGCACCTGATCAGACGCAATGTCAGTACTCCGCGATCGACAAACTGACCGGACCCGGCGACCGGCCCGGCGGTGGCGCGATAAATGACACGAAAGCGAAGGGAATCAAAGGGTTTCCGCCCCTGCTTCCGTCGCGAGGGTTAAACCGCCAACACAATTTTGCCAATATGTTCGCTGGTCTCCATGCGCCGGTGCGCGTCGGCGGCCTTTTCCAGCGGGAATGTGCTGTCCATCAGCGGTTTGACGCGGCCTTCGCGCAGCAAGGGCAGCACCTTCGCCTCGATCGCCGCGACCATCGCCGCCTTGTCCGCATTACTACGGGGGCGCAGGGTCGAGCCGGTGTGGTGCAGCCGCTTGACCATCAGCTTGGCGAAATTGGCCGTGGCCTTCGGTGTTCCCGACAGGAACGCGATCTGGACGATGCGGCCCTCGACCGCGGCGGCGTCATAGTTCCGGTCGATATAATCGCCGCCCACCATGTCGAGGATGACATTGGCGCCGTTGCCGCCGGTGGCCTTCTTCACCGCCTCGACGAAATCCTCGGTCTTGTAATTGACCGCGTGATCGGCGCCGAGCTTGAGGCAGGCATCGGCCTTGTCCTGCGAGCCGACGGTGACGATCACCTTGGCGCCGAACGCCTTGGCAAGCTGGATCGCCATCGTGCCGATGCCCGACGAGCCGCCGTGGATCAGCAGCGTCTCCCCTGCCTGCAGCGCGCCGCGCTCGAACACATTGTGCCACACCGTCATCAGCGTTTCCGGAATCGCGCCGGCTTCCTGCATCGACAGCGAGGGCGGCACGGTCATCGCCTGCGCGTCCTGCGCGATGCAATATTGCGCGTAGCCGCCGCCGGCGACCAGCGACATCACCTTGTCGCCGATCTTGTGCTTTGCGCCTTCGCCGAGCGCGACCACTTCGCCCGCGATTTCGAGGCCGGGCAGGTCGCTGGCGCCGGGCGGCGGCGGATAGGAGCCGGAGCGCTGCGCGACGTCGGGACGATCGACGCCGGCGGCCGCGACCTTGACCAAAATCTCGCCGGCCTTTGGCACCGGCACCGCGCGGGTCTCCGGCACCAGCACCTCAGGGCCACCCGGCTTGCTGATGGCAACGACGGTCATTTGCGCGGGCAGATTTGGCATGGCTGGTCCCTGGTCAGTGGAGAGGATCGGCGGATGGCATACCGCCTTTTCCACCGAAGCGAAACGCCATTAAGCCCCGAACCGCGCCGTGAGCTGGCTGGCTCTCTCGGGCGTGATTTTCTCGACCAGCGGGCCGAGCCTTGCGACCGGCGTGCCCGCGCCACGATCGAGCAGCGGGACGAGTGGGCCAGTGGGCCAGCGCGGTACGGCATCGCTCTGACCGAGCGCACCGAGCACGCGCGCCGCGAGGTGAGGCACGATGCTCCACGCCAGCGTGGCGCTGAGCGCGACAAGATTGAGCCCGACGCGGGTGATGACCGCCGCGCGTGCCGGATCGGACTTGATCGCCGTCCATGGTGCTGCGTGTTGCAGATAAGCGTTCGCGGTGTCCCAGATCGCGCGGGTCGCGGCCGCCGCGGCGCGAAATTCCAGTGCCGCGTGATGGCGGTGCAGCGCTGCGATGCGCTGCTCCAGTTCAAGCGCGAGTTGGCGCTCGGCATCGCCGGGAGCGCCACCATCCGGGATGCGGCCGTCGAAGGCGCGATGCGCGAAGCTGATGATGCGGTTGGCGAGATTGCCGAAGATATCGGCGAGATCCTTGTTCACGTCGGCGACGAATTTGGCGACGCCAAAATCGGTGTCGGCGCTCTCCGGCGCGTTGGCGATCAGCCACCAGCGCCAGAGATCGGCCGGCGATTCCGCCAGCGCCGCATCGGTGAAGATGCCGCGCTTCCTGCTGGTCGAGAACTTGCCGCCCTCGTAATTCAGCCAGTGGAATCCTTGATCACATCGGCGGTCTTCCACGGTTCGCCGGAGCCGATCAGCGTCGCCGGAAAGCTCACGGTGTGGAACGGGATGTTGTCCTTGCCGAGAAACTGGATGTAGCTGACGTCATCGGCCTGCCACCACCATTGCCGCCAGTCGCGGCCAGGCGCGGCGTCGGCCCATTCCTGCGTCGACGCGATGTAGCCGATCGGCGCGTCGAACCAGACATAGAACACCTTGCCGTCGAAGCCGTCGCGCGGCACCGCGATGCCCCAGGCGAGATCGCGGGTGATGCAGCGGTCGCGCAGCTCCGCATTGAGCCAGCCTTTCGCGGTCGACACCACGAAGGGCGGCCATCCGGTGCGGCTGTCGATCCATGCGCCGATGCTGTCGACCAGCTCGACCTGGCGCAGATACAGATGACGGCTGTCGCGGATCTCGAGCGCGCGGTCGCCTGACAGCGCCGAGCGGGGATCGATGAGGTCCGGCGGGTCGAGCAGCGTGCCGCAATGGTCGCATTGGTCGCCGCGCGCGCCGGCGTCGCCGCAATGCGGACAGGTGCCGAGCACGTAGCGGTCGGGCAGGAAGCGCCGGTCGGCCGGCGAGAATACCTGCTGCGAGGTGCGTGCTTCGATCAGCCCGGCGTCATCGAGCCGGCGATAGAAGTGCTGCGTCAGCGCATGGTTGTACGGCGAGCTGGTGCGGCCGAAATGATCGAACGACAGACCGAAACGCCGGTAGATGTCGGCCTGGACGGCGTGCTGCGCGTCGCAGAACGCCCGGACATCCTGTCCGGCCTCGATGGCGCCGAGCTCGGCCGGCGTGCCGTGCTCGTCGGTCGCGCAGATGAAGAGCATGTCGCAGCCGGTCTGCCGGCGGAAGCGGGCGTGGACATCGGCGGGCAGCAGCGAGCCGACGAGGTTGCCGAGATGCTCGACGCCGTTGACGTAGGGCAGCGCGCTGGTGATGAGAATCTGGTCATGGGTTAGGGTCTTTCGTGTTCGGTGATGCCGCACCCCGCAACAATCAAAGCGGAAAATCAAAAAGCCCTCCCGCATGATCGGAAGGGCTCTGGGGTCGGCTCATGCCTCGCGCGCTGGCGCGCAACTATCCCGTCCGGTCAGACTCCTTGCGGTCGGGCCGGGGCATTCGCGTCAGATGTTGCGCGCACACGAAAGTCACTGCAAAATTCTCCTCTGGACGGATATCTATCATCGCTGGACGGCGCCAGACCAGCATCGCGGGGAGGACACATGCCGATTGAGGATGAGGACCGGCCGCGGAAGAAAATCAGCCATGAGATCGGCCAGGATCTCTCGCTGCTGTCGGTCGAGGAGTTGACGGAGCGCATCGCGCTGCTCAACGCCGAGGTCGATCGCCTGAAAGAGGCGATGACGAAGAAGCGCGCGTCGAAGGATGCCGCGAACGCGTTCTTCAAGTCGTAGCGCTGCGCCATCATTTCTGTCGTAGCCCGGATGAAGCGAAGCGCAATCCCGGGAGCCGCGCTATCCGCGGATGGACCGTTCCCGAATTTCGCTGCGCTCCATCCGGGCTACGCGGCTCCACCTCCCCTTGAAAGGGGCAGGTCGCTTTGCTTGCCAGAGCAAAGCGGGTGGGGATCAGCTCTCTTCACATACGCCGTCGCCTGGCGGTTGACCCCCATCCCGACCTTCCCCCTCTCAAGGGGAAGGAGAAGAGGCCTGTCCCAAACTAGGTCAATGGCCGACATGGCAAACAAAGCCTGAAGAAATCCGTTCATTTACGATCGGTTAAGCTTTCTCGATTATGACTGCATTGTCCTCGTTTGGATACCGAGTGGCTCCTGTCCACTCTGTTTGACGCCTCCCTGTTATCAACTTCAAAGCCGCCGGAAACGGCGGCTCTTTTTTGTGCGTCCTAGCGGCTGGAAACCATAAATCCGGTTGCGGCTGGACTCTTCGGCGCGCCCGCGCAATGATTTGTTCATCATAAGCTGGCGCGTCAGATGCCAGCGGGCGTTACGGTGGTGTGAGGGCGTTAACCATGGCCGATCGTTCCCAGAGCGAAGCCGGGCTTGTACTGTTCAGTGAACGGCTGACCAATTCTGCGGCATTCGGCGTGCTGTTCCGGAAGGCATGGACCTGGTCGAGCAGACCGCCGCCTATCTCGACGGCGACGGACGTGCCGAGGCCAAGGCGCTCGAACGGTCCGTGAGCCTGACCTATGCCACCGAAAGCATGCGCCTGACCACACGGCTGATGCAACTCGCCTCCTGGCTGCTGCTGCATCGCGCGGTCAAGGAAGGCGAGATGACGCTGACCCAGGCCAATCGCGAAAAGACCAAGGTGAAGCTGTCGGCCGCCGATCCCGGCCCGGCCGACATGGTGACCAAGCTGCCGGAGCAATTGCAGCAGCTGATCGCCCGCTCGATGGATCTGCAGGCGCGCGTCCGCCGCCTCGACACCACGATCCACGCGCCGGCGCCGGATCGCTCGTCGATCGGCAACCCGCTGGTGCCGCAGCTCAACCGCCTCAAGGCGGCGTTCGAGCAGTAATCCGGGCAGCAAATCAGTGTGACGCGTCCGCGCGGCGTGGCTTGGTCCGCCGCGGCGACGTGCGCTGATCGATTGCGCGTCGTAGCCGATCGCCGCCGCCTCCAGCTCCTCCGGTTCGAACCCGCCGAAGCCGAGCATCAGGCCGGCGCGCGGTGCGGCCTTGTACATCGGCGAGATCGGCCGCACGACGATGCCGGCGGCAAGCGCTGATTTTGCCAGTTGCACATCGTCGAGGTCGTGGGGCAGCCACAACAACAGATGCATGCCCTGGTCGCTCGGCTGCAGCGTGACGTCGTCGGGCATGTGGTGCGTCAGCGCCGCGATCAGCGTCGCACGCCGTGCGGCGTAGACGCCGCGAATGCGCCTGATATGCGCTTCGAACAGCCCCTCGCGCATATAGGCTGCCAACACATGCTGGTCGGCGGTCGGCGAATGCCGGTCGAGCAGCGCCCGCGCGCCGGCGAAAGCGTCGATCAGCGGCGAAGGCGCCACGACATAGCCGAGCCGCAGCGAGGGAAACAGCACCTTGCTCAGCGTGCCCAAATAGATCACCCGCGATGGGGCGAGGCCTTGCATCGACGGGAAGGGATGCCCGGCGTAGCGCAGCTCGCTGTCGTAATCGTCCTCGACGATCCACGCATTGCTTCGTTGCGCCCACGCCACCAGCGCATTGCGGTGGGCCATGCTCATCGGCATGCCCAGCGGATATCGATGCGACGGCGTCACGAACGCCGCGCGTGCGTGCGGGCACGCGGCGGTGGCGGCATCGACGTCGATGCCCTGCGCATCGACGCCAACGCGCGTGGTGAGGAGATCGAGATCGTCGAGCACGGCGGTCATGCCGGGATAGGCGGGATCCTCGGCCCAGACAGGATCGCCTGACGACAGCAGCACGCGGCCGGCGAGATAGAGGCCTTGCTGGGTGCCGGCCGTGATCACGACCTGCTCGGGCTCGCAATGCACCGCGCGGGATTTGCGCACATAGTCGGCGATCGCCTGCCGCAGCTCGATCAGGCCGCGCGGATCGCCATAGCTCGCCGGCGCCGCGGCGTGCGATGCGCGCACGCGGTTGCCGAGGCGGCGCCAATGGTCGTCGGGCGCGACCGCGCCGCCGGGGACCGCGATCGCAAACGGGACCTCCGGCATCGGCCTGAAGGCCGCCGCCACTTCGGCAAGCCGCGCCGCGCGCGGCGGCAACTGGATCGGCACTGATTTGTTCGGCTTGCGATTGACCGCGACGGGCCGTGCCTGCTCGGCAAGCGTCGGCACGACGCGGGTGCCGGCACCGACCTGCGATTCCAGATAGCCCTCGGCCAGCAACTGCTCGAAGGCTTCCGTCACCGTGCCGCGCGCAACGCCGAGCGAGGCCGACAGCGCGCGCGTCGACGGCAGCAATTCCCCGGCCTTCAGTTCGCCGCTCGCAATCGCGGCGCGCAGGGCCTGCGCGATCTGCCGCCCGACCTGTCCGGCGGCGCGGTCGATCGTGCCGAGCGAGGGGATGCTGATCGTGGCGCGCAGGCGGGGCATAGTGGACCAATCAAGATGATCGAAAGTGGCTCTTATCATAGGCCACTTCAACGCTATGGTGCGAGCAGCAATTGATTAGGCCTGCCAGAGGTCTGCCAAGAGGTCCGCAATGTACCTGCCACCGCATTTCAAGATGGATGAGCTCGGTCCGATCCACGCCGCGATGCGGGCCTCGAAGCTCGCGACGCTGGTCACCGCAACCGCCGATGGCCTGATCGGCACGCCGCTGCCGCTGATCCTCAATGAGAACGAGGGCGACTACGGCACACTGTACGGCCACGTCGCGCGGCCCAATCCGCAGTGGAGGCTGCCGGCGGTCGGCGAAGCGATGGCGATCTTCATGGGGCCCGACGCCGATGTGACGCCGTCTTGGTATGCGACCAAGGCCGAGCACGGCAAGGTGGTGCCGACCTGGAATTACGTCGCCGTCCACGCCTATGGTCCGGCCGAGTTCTTCGAGGATGCCGACCGCCTGCTCGACGTCGTGAGCCGGCTGACCGAGCTGCACGAGAATTCGCGCCCGGAAGCCTGGCAGGTCAGCGACGCGCCTGACGATTTCATCAAGGCGCAACTGCGCGGGATCGTCGGCTTCCGGATGCCGATCACGCGGATCGACGCCAAGAAGAAGATGAGCCAGAACCGCAAGCTCGAGGATCGCGCCGGCGTCATTGCAGGGCTTGAGGCAAGCGACAATCCCCATGACCGCGAGGTCGCCGCGATGATCCCGGCGAACTAGATGAGATGACTTTGCTTCGAATCCAGCCGCGGACTTCGCTCCACCTCGCCCCGCGTGCGGGGAGAGGTCGGAACGCATCGTTAGATGCGTTCCGGGTGAGGGGGAGTCTCCGCGAACGTGTCTATCGCAGAATGCGCGAAAACGGCCCCTCACCCCAACCCTCTCCCCGTAAGAACGGGGAGAGGGAGAACAGCGCCGTCGCTATTCGACCTCATCTCATCACGCCCTAGACTGGACGAAATCGCCCGATGGAATTGTACCTCGCCTTCGCGATCACGACCGCGACCTTCGCGCTGATCCCGGGTCCCGCCATGCTGTATGCCGCGGCCCGCACGCTGGCAGGCGGCCGGCGCGCGGGGCTGATGGCCTCGCTCGGGCTGCATCTCGGCGGCTATGTCCATGTCGCCGCCGCGGCGGCCGGCCTCGCTCTGCTGTTTCATGCGGTGCCGCCGTTGTTCATGGCGATGAAGCTTGCCGGTGCGGCCTATCTGGTCTGGCTCGGGCTGTCGCTGTTCCGCGACCGCGACAATGCAAAGCGCCCCACACTTGCGCCGCTCTCCGCGGAACGCGCCTTCGCGCAAAGCATCGTCGTCGAGGTGCTCAATCCGAAGACGGCGATCTTCTTCCTGGCGTTCCTGCCGCAATTCGTCGATGCGTCGGCCAGCCTGCCGGTCTGGGCCCAGCTGTTTCTGCTCGGCACAACAGTCAATCTGACCTTCTCGGCGGTCGACATCGTCTGCGTGTTCTTCGCCAGCGCCGTGATGTCGAAGTTGCAGCGCTCGAAGCGGTCGCAGCGCATCATGCAGCGGATCGGCGGCAGCATCCTGGTCGCGCTCGGCGCGCGGCTGGCCTTCCAGGATCGCTAGCAGCAGTCATGTCCATCAGCGGCGATGGTGCGGATCAACGCTTCGCCAGCTGCGCGACGAGCTGCTTCTGCAATGGCGCGACCGGTCAATTTCTGCGCGAGGCTTCAGTCGTGTTCGACGTCATGGGCGCGCCGGATGATCGTGGTGGTCGCGGCGGCGCAAGATCGTGGATAAAATCTCTCAGTGCGTCGGTATCGAACGGCTTGCGGAGTATTTTTAGACTTGGCGGAGCTGCTTTTGCGGCATCGCTGTAGCCGGTTGTAAGGGCGATCGGCAAACCGGGGTATCGCGACCGGACTTCTCTCGCCAGCCCGACGCCATCGATGGTCCCGGGCATGACGATATCGCTGAAGACGAGATCGATCTTTGTACCGGCGTCGAGCAATTTCAGCGCCGCTTCGGCCGAATCTCGATAGATCGTGTCATAACCCAGATGCTCGAACAGCGAGGAAGTCACATCCGCCACTTCGGGGCTGTCGTCGACAACGAGAACCGTCTGCCGCTGCGGCTGCCTTGCTCTTGTTCTGGCAGCGGCCAGCTCTTTACTGGTGGTCTGCTCGTCCGCGCAGGACGGCAAGTAGATGGTAATCGTTGTTCCCTGTCCAACCTTGCTGTCCGCCGTCACCGTTCCGCCGGCCTGGTGCGCGAAACCATAGACTTGGGACAAGCCGAGCCCGGTACCCTTGCCGACCTCTTTGGTCGTGAAAAACGGATCGAACATCTTGGACAGCAGGTTTGGCGGAATGCCGGTGCCGGTATCGCCAAGCGCGATCGCAAAGAAAGCCTTTGCGCGGCGATCGCCGCCGGTTTCCTGGTTCGCGGTCACCGCATGGACGGATAAGGTGAACGTGCCGCCGCTTGGCATTGCATCGCGCGCATTAACGGCGATGTTGACGATCGCGAGTTCCAGCTCGGCGAGGTCCACCTTGACCGACGCTACACCCTCGCCGACGTTCTCATTGTACACGATATTCCCGCGCAGCGAGCTCTCGATCATGGTCCGCATGTTCTTGATAGACGCATTCAGATCGACGACCGTCGGGCTGAGATGCTGATGACGAGAGAATGTCAACAATTGGCGTGTGAGGCTTTCGCCGCGTTTCGCCGCGGTCTGTATGGCTTCAATTGCCTTGGGTAGTTTTGGATCAAGCAGGCGAGTGAAGATCTGGGCACTGCCTCCGATGATCATCAATAGATTGTTGAAGTCGTGTGCAATTCCGCCGGTCAGCTTGCCGATTGCCTCCATCTTCTGCGACATCGCGAGCTGTTCGCGTGCCTGAACCAGCTTCTCCTCCGCGTCGCGTCGCTCGGTTGCGTCCCGCAGAATACTGATGAAGCCGATCAGATTTCCCGAGTCATCATGGCTCGACGAGACCGAGCCCGTGATGAAGAACGGCGTACCATTCTTTCTGATGCGCCAACCCTCTACGTCGTACTTGCCTCTTTCGATTGCCGTCTCCAGCGCGTGTGTTGGCGAACCCGCGCGGCGTTCATCCGGCCGATAAAATATTCCAAAATGCTTGCCGATGATTTCTTCCGAGGTGTAGCCGATGATTTTTTGAGCGGTGCTATTCCAACTCGTAACGTGTCCTTCTCTATCAAGGGCAAAAATCGCATAGTCGACGACGCCTTCGATAAGGGTTTGGAAGTGCCGTCTGATGCTGTCGAGCGCCAAAGCGTTCCGTTCAAGTTGACCGTTCAGTTGGTCCTGCACGGAAAGCAGATGGGCTTCCGCGGTCTGACGCGTGGCAATTGCCGCAGCCAGGGCAAGAGGGGGCGCCGATACGCTGATCGAAAGCACGAGCAGTGACAACAACGCTCCGTTCGGATCCGTTTTCGGAAATGGATCATTACCGAACGCGAACCCCCAGACTGCCATTCCGGTGAAAATGAGCGCAGCCGTAGCCGCGGTGCATCGATTGCCGCGCAGACCGGTCCAGATCAACGGGAGCAAAGCCAGAAAGCCCAGCAGGCTGCGATGCGGCAGCGGCAAATTGAGATCGTCGCTGACGAGGTCACTGCCGATCAGCGGGCTGTAGGCCACGATCCCAATGAGACCAGCGAGAGCGATAACTGCGATCGATTCCAGCAGATCCCACCTGGAGGAAATCCGTAAGGGCATCATCGCCCAGAGCACGATGACCGGAGCAATCACCAGGGTCGCGGCTGCGTCGGCAAGCCACCAGGTCAGCGCGGTGGCGAGGGAATTGGGAAAGCTCGGTTCGTTGACGAAGATGAATCCAGCCAAGGCGGTGAATGAACCGATCATCGCGGTCGGCGCAAAGGAAATGCCTGCAAACTTTGCGACACCGGATGGTGTGGCAAACGTCTGGCGTCCGTTCGACCAGCGTCCGATCAGCCATGTCCCGGCCAATGCAGCAAGGAGGCTGCCGATCCCGGCGACGACAAGCTCCAGGAGCGATCGGTCGGTCATCAGGTAAGGCGCGACGGGGCCCAGCAGGATCGCGGGCCAGATCCGGTAGCCACGCAGCAGCATTAGGGCGAGTGCAACCCCGGTTGGCGGCCACAGCGGCATCGCGGCTGGATTGATAGCGGGAAGGAAATGTGTGGAGGCCGCGAGGCTCCCGTAGATCGCGGTGACGATAAAAAGTTCGACCGAGTAGGTCACAGCGCTCCGAGCATCGCCAAAAGCGAAAATCCCGGCCTTATCGAGCCTTGCCCGTTCCATCACAAGCCTTTGCGGTGGGCACCTCAAGAATGCGTTAGGGAACGACCTGGCACCCGGTTCCATGTCACCCGAAGGAGGGCGATCGTATTTTCTCCAAGTCGATGACCCTGCCAAACACTCAACGCAGTTTTGACCAAAGCATGGCCGCTGGATCGAGAGTAGGGGGCGCCAGCAACTTCTGAACAAGAGACCATGGGGCAGAACGGCTGACCTAACGGCGTGGGCCTGCAAAATCGATCCGATCCCGCCACGTGTCGGTGTCGTTCAAGTGACCGCTTCGGGTCTTGGCGAGCGGTCGGCGTTCTCTCGCCGTCATGTCGATGGCGATCGTGAGACACTGGGGGAGATTTATCTTCAACCCTAGGTAGCCAGGCTCGGGCTGTATGGTACCGTGTGCTCATCGGGACGGCATTTCCGTCCCGGATTTGGGAGGGCTATGTCATGAGATTGCGGTCGAGCCTTGTCGCGCCTTCAGCCGTCGCCGTGTTGTCAACTGTCTGGCTGTGCGGCCCGGCAGCGTCGCAAACAGACCCCGCCAAGCCGCTTCCCTCCATCACGGTCGAGGCGCCGAAGCCGGTGGCAAGGCCAAATCGTCCGACACAGGTGGTGACCACGGGGGCATCTCATCGGAGATCGAGAACCACCCAGACGTCGTCGTCAACCGCTCGAGCGCCGTCGCCGGATTTAGTGCTGGGCAGGATTGCCGCGCTGGAGAAAGTCGCCAGCAATTGCAACGGTGGCTGCGAATCGAGCCTCCCGCATGGCAAGGACCCTTGGGTCGGGTGCAGCGAGTCGACGGGCGGACAAACCCACGGACCGTTCTCGTCGACGTGCCGAGACAACCTCACCTACAAATCCTACGTCGATTGCGTCGAGACCAAATGGTTCCTGGGCGAGTACCGAAACAGGGCCTGGTGGCTTTGCAGCAGTCTGCAGGCCGCGGGGAAGTTTAAGGTCGCCGAACTCAAGCGACCGAAGCGTCCGCACTGAGATTTGCCGTCGGCGGCGAAACGAAATGCAAAGCTCGGACAGATCATGTCGCGAGAGCGCGGATGTGTGACTTGCAGCCGGTGCAACACATTCGGCGTCGTCCTGGCGAAAGCCAGGACCCATTACCCCAAATGAGAGTCGCTGCGCGATGCTGGGGCCACGATCCCGTTCATCATCGAATGCGGTGGTTATGGGTCCTGGCTTTCGCCAGGACGACACCAAGGAGAATTGCGGGCCCGTTCAGCCCGCCAATCCGCAGCGGACAAACAAAAACGCCCCCGAAACGGGGGCGTTTTGCGTGTGGTCGCCGCGGCGATCCCGAAGCGGACTTTAGTCCTTCTTGAGGAAGCCCGAGAACTTC
This sequence comes from Bradyrhizobium sp. BR 1433, assembly GCF_051547665.1. NCBI lineage: Bacteria > Pseudomonadati > Pseudomonadota > Alphaproteobacteria > Hyphomicrobiales > Nitrobacteraceae > Bradyrhizobium > Bradyrhizobium sp. BR 1433. The sequence continues at coordinate 4,170,224 of NZ_JBPUGG010000001.1, read as the reverse complement.
TTCTGGAAGCGCGAGACGCGGCCGCCGCGGTCCATCAGCTGTGGGTGCTGCCGGTCCAGGCCGGGTGCGACTTGGGGTCGATGTCGAGGTTCAGCGTGTCGCCTTCCTTGCCCCAGGTCGAGCGGGTCAGGTACTCGGTGCCGTCGGTCATGACGACCTTAATCGTATGATAATTCGGATGAATATCGGCTTTCATGACAGTTCCTTCGGCGCGCCGGCGCCCGTCTCAAGATGTCTGGAATACGGGATTTGCGCGGGTCTATAACCCATGGAGCCCGCCGAAAACAAGCCAAGAAAGGGCCTAAGCCCATCACCGGATTGGGACTTTACCGGATTTGCCAGCCGGGGGTCGGCGGGCCTATGTGGGGGGGCGATAGAACCGGTCTAGATTGATGAGCGTAGCCGAACAGCTTGAGACCCTGCGCGGCGCCCCGCAGCCCCCGCGTGACGCGTTGCTCGATGAGGAAGCCTTCATCGAGAGCCAGATCACGGAGCCGGCGAAGAGCCGTGCCCGGTTGCGGCCGTTGCTTGCACTCGCGCCCTATGTGGCGCGCTACAAGGGGCGGGCGATCCTCGCGCTGATCTCGCTGACGATCGCGGCGATCACCACGCTGATCGTGCCGGTCGCGGTGCGGCGGATGATCGACATGGGCTTCACGCCCGAAGGCATCGCGATGATCAACAGCTATTTCAGCGTGATGATCGCGGTCGTCGCTGTGCTCGCCTGCGCCAGCGCATCGCGCTACTACCTCGTGATGACGATCGGCGAACGCATCGTGGCCGATCTCCGGCGCGACGTGTTCGCGCATCTGATTTCGCTGTCGCCCTCGTTCTTCGATTCCGCACGATCAGGCGAATTGGTGTCGCGGCTCACCGCCGACACCACGCAGATCAAGTCCGCGGTCGGCGCATCGGTATCGATCGCGCTGCGCAATCTGATGCTGTTCTTCGGCGCCGCCGCGATGATGGTGATCACCAGCCCGCGGCTGTCTGGCTTCGTGCTGCTCGCGATCCCGATCATCGTGATCTCGCTGGTGGCGTTCGGCCGCTGGGTACGGCGGCTGTCGCGCACCGCCCAGGATACGCTGGCCGATGCCAGCGCCTATGCCTCGGAGCTGGTCAACGCGATCCGCACCGTGCAGGCCTATACCGGCGAACGGCTCGCCAGGACGCGCTTTGCTGGCGAGGTCGAGCAGGCCTATCAGGCCGCGCGCAGCTCGACCAAAGCGCGCGCGGTGCTGACGCTGATCGTCATCTTCATCGTGTTCGCCAGCGTCGTCGTGATCCTCTGGGTCGGCTCGCACGACGTGCTGGTCGGAACCATCAGTCCGGGCAGGCTCGGCCAGTTCATTCTCTACACGGCGTTCGCCGCGAGCGGCCTCGGCCAGCTCAGCGAGGTCTGGGGCGAGGTCTCGGCCGCGTCGGGCGCCGCCGAGCGGCTGTTCGAGATCTTGCGCGTCAGGCCGCAGATCGCGGCGCCCGCATCGCCGCGCGCGCTGCCGCAGCCGGCGCGCGGCGATGTCGGCTTCGACGATGTCAGCTTCGCCTATCCGACCCGGCCCAACGCGCTTGCGGTCGATGAAGTGTCGCTCTCGGTCCGGTCAGGTGAGAAGGTCGCGATCGTCGGCCCGTCCGGCGCCGGCAAGAGCACGCTGTTCCATCTGCTGCTGCGCTTCTACGATCCGAAATCGGGCACCATCTCGCTCGACGGCGTGCCGATCCGGCAGGCCGATCCGGCCGAGGTGCGCGCGCGCATCGCGCTGGTGCCGCAGGATTCCGTGGTGTTCGCCGCCAGCGCCCGCGAGAACATCCGGTTCGGCCGGCCCGATGCGACCGACGCCGAGGTCGAGCGCGCCGCCGATCTCGCCCATGCCACCGAATTCCTGCGCCGCTTGCCCGAAGGCTTCGACGCCCAGCTCGGCGAGCGCGGCGTGACGCTGTCAGGCGGCCAGCGCCAGCGCATCGCGATCGCACGCGCGATCCTGCGCGATGCGCCGCTGCTGCTGCTCGACGAGGCGACCTCGGCGCTCGACGCCGAGAGCGAGACGCTGGTGCAGACCGCGCTGGAGGAACTGATGCGCCACCGCACCACGCTGGTGATCGCGCATCGGCTGGCGACCGTCTTGTCCTGCGACCGCATCTTGGTGATGGACCAGGGCAGGATCGTCGAGCAGGGCACCCACGCCGAACTGGTCGCCGCGGGCGGACTCTACGCCCGGCTGGCGCGACTGCAGTTCGAGGGGATCTGAGCGAATTGGGCCTCGGCGCGCTCCGCCTATGCGATTCCTATGCGATCGGGCGCGCGCTCCCCTCGAAAACCTATTCCCGCGCAAGGATAGTCGCGCCGCGCCCGACCTCCCTCGACAGCCGAAGGACGTCAGGCGCGCGGGGTGTTCGACTGATGCGCGAGAATGCGACCGAACCGGAGAGCAAGCTGCTCCGTGCCTGGCAGCTTGCCGTGCTGCGCTTCGCAGTGACGCTGGGCGACGACGATCGGATGCACGCGCTCGGTGTGGCCGGCGAGGTCGACCGGCTGGGTGGCGCGGCCGATGACGCCTTCCACTTCTTCCGCAGGACGACCGCGGAGCTGTGCGCGGCGATCTCCGGTCAGGGCGCGGATCAGGAGGCCGTCATCCGGCGATTCCTGGCGCAGATCGACAATGTCAGGCTCAAGCGTGCGGTCGAGGCGGCGATCGCCAGGGACCGCACGCCGCCGAAACTCGTGACGAGCCGCGTGAAGCCCGGCCCCGATCTCTGGCGCGGGCTGCCGTCGCGGCGTGCAACCGGAACGTAAGAAGGGCCTCACTCTGCAATCGCCATCACGGCGCAGCGGATATTCCGTCACAGCATGTCGCCACAACCCTGGCCGGCTTGCTGCGATCAGTGCGATGCGCTTCTCTGTGCTCGACAGGAGACCGGTCGGTTTCGGAATGCGGGGAGTGGCGAGATGGGTGGCTTGGTGATCAGCGGCGGCCGGGTGGTGGATCCGGCCAGCGGGATGGACGCGATCGGCGATGTCGCCGTGGTCGACGGCAAGATCGCCGCGGTCGGCACCGGCCTCGGCGGTTCCGAACGGCAGATCGACGCGACCGGGCTCGTGGTGGCGCCGGGCTTCATCGACCTGCACGCGCATGGCCAGACCATACCGGCCGACCGCATGCAGGCGTTCGACGGGGTGACGACCTCGCTCGACCTCGAGGCCGGCGTGCTGCCGGTCGCGTCCTGGTACAAGCGCCAGGCCGAGAAGGGCAGGGTGCTGAACGACGGCGCCGCCGCCAACTGGGCCTTCGCGCGCATCGGCGCGATGACCGGTTCGAATTCGGAAAGCTCGCTGGAATCGTTTGGCGCCGCGATGCGCGATCGCCGCTGGATCGAAAACGTGGCGACCGAAGGCGAGGTCGGCGGCATCCTGGAGCGCCTCGCGATCGGCCTGAACGAGGGCGGTATCGGCATCGGCATTCTCAACGCCTATGCGCCGGGCGCCGGCGTGCAGGAATTGACCGCGGTGTGCCAGCTCGCGGCGGATCATGCGGTGCCGACCTTCACCCACGTCGCCTACATGTCGCGGATCGATCCCGAGAGCGCGGCGGAAGCCTATATCCGCCTGATCGGCTATGCCGGCGCCACCGGCGCGCATATGCACATCTGCCACTTCAACTCGTCGAGCAAGACGGATATCGAGCGCTGTGTCGCGCTGATCGCGAAAGCGCAGGCGCAGGGCCTGCCGATCACGGTGGAGGCCTATCCCTACGGCACCGGCTCGACTGTGCTGGCGGCGACCTTCTTCAGCGATCCGAAATTCGAGGAGCGCAACGGCCTCGGTTACGATTCGGTGCAGCGCGTGACCGACGGTCACCGTTTCGGCAGCCGCGAGGAGCTGCTGGCGGCACAGGCCGAAGAGCCCTCGACCTTGGTGCTGTGGCATGTGCTCGACATCGAGAACAACGCGCATCATCGCGATCTGCTCGATATGGCGGTGCTGTATCCGGGCGGCGCGATCGCCTCCGACGCGATGCCGTGGACGCTGTCGGATGGCCGTCCCTACAGCGGCGACGCCTGGCCGCTGCCCGACGATGCCACCTCGCATCCGCGCTCGGCCGGCTGCTTCACCCGCTTCATCCGTGAATGGGTGCGCGAGCGCAAGAAAGTGTCGCTGCTCGAGGGCATCCGCAAATGCGCGCTGATCCCGGCCGAGATCCTGTCGGCGAGCACGCCGGCGATGCGGGCCAAGGGCCGGCTGCAGGTCGGCGCCGACGCCGATGTTGTGGTGTTCGACTACGAGACGCTGAGCGATCGCGCGACCTTCTCGGCGATGAATCGTCCGGCGGAGGGCGTGCGGCATCTCGTGGTCAGCGGCCAGCCGCTGATCAGCGACGGTGTGCTCGATGTCGCGGCGCGTCCCGGCCGGCCGGTGCGCCGGCCTATCACGGGGGGCTGAGGTGCCGGTCCCGATCCTGCTGGTCGCGGGCTTCCTCGGGGCGGGCAAGACCACGGTCGTCAACCATCTGCTGGCGCATGCGCAAGGGCGGCGCATCGCCGCCGTGGTCAACGATTTCGGTGCGATCAATATCGACGCCGAGCTGATCGCCGGCGCCAGCGACGGCGTGGTCAGCCTGAGCAATGGCTGCATCTGCTGCACGCTGGAGGGCGACCTGCTGCGCACGCTCGCCACGTTGCTGCGGCGTGATCCGCGTCCCGAATTCATCGTGATCGAGACCAGCGGGATCGCCGATCCCGCCGACATCGTGCGCAACCTGATGGATCCCGTGATCTGGAAGGAGGCGCCGCTGGAGACCGTGCTGTGCGTGGTCGACGCGACGCAGCCTGCGGCGAAGCTGAACGATGCGCTGCTGCGCTCGCAGCTCCGGGCGGCGGACGTGGTGGCGCTGAGCAAGGTCGATCTGACTGACGCCGCCACCTGCGCCGCGATCCGCGACGCCGTGCGCGCGGCGCGTCCGGCGGCCGTGGTGGTTGATGCCTTGCATGGCGAGGTGCCGGCCGCGCTGCTGTTCCCAGCGGACCTCGATCATGTGTCGGCGCCGCGCGAGACCGCGCCGCGACGGCCGTCGTCCGATCGCTTCGACACGCTGAGCTGGACCTCGGAGCGGCCCGTCGTGCTGCCGCGCTTGCAGCAGGCGATCGGCAGACTGGCGCCGAAGCTGGCGCGGGCGAAGGGATTGTTCGAGACGGTGGAGCAGCCCGGGCGGCTGACCGTGCTTCAACTCGCCGGCGGCCGCGCGACCTTGGCTGCGGGCGGCGTCCCGTCGCCCGGCGTGCCGCGCACGCGCATCGTGTTCATCGCCGAGATGGGTGCGCTGTCGCGCGCGGAGATTGATGAGGTGATGCAGGGATGCGTCGAGGCTCAGTGACGCGAACCTACGTTTCCCGTCATCCTGAGGAGCCGCGAAGCGGCGTCTCGAAGGATGAATTGGCCGCCAGCCGGGCCGTGCATCCTTCGAGACGCGCGTGCCGCGCTCCTCAGGATGACGGGTTGCCTTTGGGCGTCAGCCCTCGACGTCGCTGTGTCATCGCCGCAGCAGCATCTCGCAAAGCATGTGTGCGACAATCGCATCGAATTGACAGCCTTGCCGGCACCACCTATCGTTTTTGCCGACGGTTCCCTTCGGGGATCAAAAGGGAATGCGGTGCGAGGGTAACCCCAATGCCGCAGCTGTCCCCGCAACTGTAAACGGCGAGCCTTTCGTCAATTTGCCACTGGGCCATCGGCCCGGGAAGGCGTCGACAGGCGATGACCCGTGAGCCAGGAGACCTGCCGTCAGTCGTGGTCACACGCGAGCACATCGGGCGGGGGCGTCCTGGTGGGATCGGAGCACTGCCTTTTCGGCAATGCGCCATCCGCGTTCGCGGTGACGTGCCACGTTACCGCGAGTCCTTTCATGTCTCCGTCCTCTCCCGTTGCGCGCAAATGGCGCCTCGGTCTTCTCTGCTCCCTGTCATCGCTGCTGTTGCCGGCCGAAGGCTCGGCACAAACGCCGCCACCAACCAGGCTCGATCCGATTGAGGTCGCGCCTTCCGCTGTGGCAAGGCCGAAGCCCGCGGCGCGAAGCCGTGCCGTGGCCGCCGCGGCGCGGCCGAGGCCCGCGACGATCGCAACAACCGGCAACACGCCGCGCGTCGCAGCGTCGGGCGTACGGGGATCGGCATCGCCGACGCTCAATGCCACCACGCAGGGCGGCACCGGCAGTCGTCTCAATCTGACGCCGCTGCAGACGCCGGCCAGCGTCGAGATCATCACGGCGCAGACCATCGCTGAACGCGGCCAGCATAATGTGCTCGATGCCGTCACCCAGGACGCGGCTGGCTTCATCGCAACGCCGGCACCCGGCAATGGCGGCCTGTCGTTCAGCACCCGCGGCTTTGCCGGCAGCAACTCGGTGATGACGCTGTATGACGGCACGCGCTTCTATATCGGCTCCGGCACGCTGACGTTCCCCTACGACACCTGGTCGACGCAACGCATCGAAGTGCTGCGCGGCCCGGCCTCGGTGCTGTACGGCGAAGGCGCGATCGGCGGCGTCATCAACGTGATTCCGAAGAAGCCGCAGAGCACGCCCTATAACGAGGCCGAGGTTTCGCTCGACAGCAACATGACGCGGCGGCTCTCGGTGGACAGCACCGGTCCGATCAATCCCAATGTGTCGTACCGCATCAACGCCACCGGCAACATGTCGGACGGCTGGGTCGATCGCGACAAGACCTCGAACGCGGTGGTCTCCGCTGCCGTGCGGGTGCAGGCGTCGGACAATCTCGCCTTCACGCTCTCGGAAGATTACGGCGATCGCAGCCCGTCGCGCTATTTCGGCACGCCGCTGATCAACGGCGCGATCCACGATGCGCTGCGCTTCAAGAACTACAACGCATTGGACAGTGCGATCCGATATCAGGACAGCTGGACCCGGTTCAAGACCGAGTGGGATGTCGCCGACGGCATCAAGGTCAACAACACGCTGTATTACCTGACCAGCGAGCGGCACTGGCGCGACATCGAAAACTACACCTGGAATCCGAAGAGCCAGCTGATCGATCGCACGAGCTATATCGAGATCTTTCACGACCAGAAGCAACTCGGCAACCGGATGGATGCGACCTTCAGCGGTCACGTGTTCGGCCTTGCGAACCAGGTCGTCGCCGGGTTCGACGTCAACCGGATCGACTTCACCCATACCAACAACTCGCCCTATGGCGGCGCGTCGTCGGTCAATCCTTATGTGTTCGATCCCGGATCGTTCTTCGCCACGACGACGGCGACCACGCCGGGCTTCAACGCGATCGTCAATCAATACGCGCTGTTCGCCGAGGATCGGCTCTCGCTGACCGATCAGTTGTCACTCGTGACCGGGGTCAGGTATGACCGCCCCGAGGTCGATCGCACCGACTACAAGACGCCGGCAAACAGCTTTGAAACCACGCTGTCGGGCACCAGCTGGCGCGCCGGGCTGGTGTACGAGCCGATCAAGAACCTCGCGTTCTATGGCCAGTACGCGGTCGGCGTCGATCCAGTCAGCAATCTGATCTCGCTGTCGACTTCGCAGAAGACGTTCCAGCTCGCGACCGGCAAGCAGACCGAGATCGGGGTCAAGCAGTCGTTCTGGGGCGGCCGCGGCGAGTGGACGCTGGCCGCTTACGAGATCGTCAAGACCGGGCTGACGATTCCCGATCCCGGCAATCCCACCGGCGGCCTGGCATTGCAGATCGGCCAGCAATCATCGCGCGGGGTCGAAGGATCGATCGGGCTCGCGCTGAGCGACGGCTGGCGCGTCGACGCCAATCTTGCACTGCTGCGCGCCAGATACGACAACAACAGCCAGGTGGTCGGCGGCAAGATCGTCAGCTTCAACGGCAATGTCCCGGTCAACGTGCCGCAGCAGGTCTCGAATGTCTGGCTGACCTGCGATTTCGCGCCCAACTGGTCGGTCTATGGCGGCGTGCAGATCGTCGGTGCGATGTACTCCGATCTTGCCAACACCCAGCTGCGTCCGGGCTACAATGTGGTCAATGGCGGCGTCAGGTGGAAGCCGGATGACCGCACCACGGTCGCGTTCCGCGTCTACAACCTGTTCGACAAGGCTTACGCGGTGACCTCGAACGGCACCGGGCAGTGGCTGCTAGGCATGCCGCGTACCGCCGAATTGTCCGTCAACGTGAAGTTCTGACCATGCGCAACGCTCTGATCCGGCGCGGGCGGCGGTGGCTCTATATCGTCCATCGCTGGATCGGCATTGCGACGTGTCTCCTGTTCGCGATGTGGTTCATCTCCGGCCTTGTCATGATGTACGTGGCCTTTCCGCGCCTTACCGACAGCGAGCGCCTCGCCGCGCTTCCTGTCATTCCCTGGAGCAAGGTGCGGGTCACACCCGATCGCGCGATGGCGATCGCGGGCGTGGAGCGTTATCCGCGTGATCTGCGGCTTTCGATGATGGATGACACGCCCGTCTATCGGGTGACCGGCTGGAAGGAAGGGGCGATCACCATTTCGGCGACCGACGGCAGCGTGATCGACCGGATCACGCCGGACCAGGCGCTGGCCATTGCCGCTCATCATCCGCATGCCGTGCAGCCTCGCTTGATCGAAACGATCACGCGCGACCAATGGTCGGTCACGGCGCGCTTCGATCCGTTGCGGCCGCTCCATCTGATCGGCCTCGGTGACGCTGATGGCACCGAGCTCTACGTCTCATCGCGCAGCGGCGAGATCGCGCTCGACACCACGCGTTGCGAGCGCATATGGAATTGGCTCGGCTCGATCCCGCACTGGATCTATCCGACCGTGTTGCGCAAGGACGGCCCGCTGTGGCGGGATGTGGTGCTGTGGATATCAGGTGTCTGTCTTGTCGTCGCGATCACCGGCTTCTGGATCGGCGTCCTCCGCCTGCGGCTGATGCGCCGCTATGCTGATGGCGCCGTCTCGCCCTATCGCGGCTGGATGGCCTGGCATCACATCGCCGGCCTGATCGGCGGCATCTTCGTTCTCACCTGGATGTTCAGCGGCTGGCTGTCGCTCAATCCCGGCGGCGCGTTCTCCGGCCGCGGCGTCACCCGCGAGATCGCGATCGGCTATAGCGGCCATGACACGGCCGACATCGTCGCCGGCTTCCAGTCGTCGCCATCGATGCCGGCGGTGGAGGCCCGCTTCGTCTGGATCGGCGGACACCGGTTGATGTTGCTCGACGACGGTAACGGAGGCCGCAGCATCGCCGATCCTGTGACCGGTGCGCGGATGACCCTCTCGCGCGACGAGATCATCGCTGCCGCCCGACACGCAATGCCCGGCGCTGCGATGACATCAGCGCGGCAGCTCGATGAACCCGACGCCTACTGGTACACGCTGCACCAGACGCGCGAGCTTCCCGTATTGCGGATCGGCTTCGACGATCCCGCCCACACCTGGCTGCACATCTCCCCCGTCACCGGCGAGATCCTCGACCGCAACGACGACAGCCGCCGGTTCTACCGCTGGCTGTTCAACGCGCTGCACAGCGTCGACTTCCCGCTGCTGCTGCGCATCTCGCCGGCGCGCGACGTCGTGGTGTGGCTGCTATCGGCGGCTGGTACGATTATCTCGATCAGCGGGATCGTGATCGGCTGGCGCCGGTTGCGGCGGCGGAAGGTACGAGGCAGGGGCGTGTCGGCGGGCCTCGTGCGCACACCCCCGTAAGGCGCGATTACTTGACGGTCAGGTGCACGTCCGGCGCCGGCCGATCGGGTGCCCATTCCAGTGCGAACCGCTGTCCGGCAATGATCTCATAGGTCGAAAGCTTGGATGCGACCGCATCGCGGAACCGGAGATAGGCATCGCGCTGCCGCCCGTTCGAGCGGGCCGCGGCCAGATTGAGCCATTTGTAGGCCAGCACGAAATCCGTCGGAACGCCGTGACCCTTGTCGTACATCAGGCCGAGCTGGGCCTGCGCGAACGGGTCGCCCTGCACGGCGCCGCGATAGTAGCAGTCGGCGGCGGCTGCGTAGGCCTGCGGCACGCCGAAGCCGTGCTCATACAAGAAGCCCAGCATGCCGAGGGCGCGCGCATTGCCGTGCTCGGCGGCCGGGGCGAGCTCCCGAGCCGCCCGGGCATAGTCGCCGCGATGGAAGGCGGCCGATCCGCGCGCCACGCTGTCGGCGCTCGCGACAGAGGCGCTCATCGCCCAAAGCACGATCGCAAGCGAAGCCGAGAGGCCTGTCCGTGGTGCGAGAACGCGGCGCATCCTGCTGCTTGGCTCAGTGATAGCTGGTGGTGATCGGTGCATTGGTCGATGTCGTGGCGATGCTGCCGCGCAATTTCGATCGAAGCTCCTCGGCCACGGTCTGGGCGTCGGAACCATTGCGGATGATCTGCGGGCGGATGAAGATGATCAGCTCGGTGCGCTGGGTGCCGTTGCTCTGATGTCCGAAGGCGTCACCGAGGCCCGGAATCTGGTCGAGCACCGGAAGCGCATTGCGGGCGCCGCTCTGCTGCTCGCTGATCAGGCCCGCTAGCAGCACGGTCTGACCGTTGGCCACCGAGATCTGGCTCTTGACCCGTCGTTCCGAAACGGTCGGCGTCAGGTTGACCGTGCTGCCGCTGCTTTGGGGAACGTTGCTGATCTCCTGCTCGACATCGAGCCGCACAGTGCCGTTCACGCTGACGCGCGGCGAGACCTTCAGGATGATGCCGGTGTTGCGATAGTCGATGGTGTTGACCACCGTGTTGCTCGTGGTCAGCACCGTCGCGCTGCCGGTCGAGACCGGGACGACGTCGCCGACCTGCAGGGTCGCGACCTGGTTGTTGATCACCACCAGCGAGGGATTGGACAGCACCTTGACGCTGGTGACGGCATGCAGCGCATCCAGGATCAGGCTCGGCTGCGTTGCATTTCCGATCAGGAAGTTGAAGCCTGGGAAGCTCTGGTTGATGAAGGCGTTGGTGAGCGATCCCGCGACCGAGACCGCGCCGGTGGTCGCGTCCGTGGTGGTCGCAGGCGCGGAAGTGGCCTGGGTTCCGAGGATCGAGCCGGCGTTCGGCTTCAGGCCGAGGTTCTGGCTGGTGAGATAGGTCTGCACGCCATAGGACAAGGTGTTGTTGAGCGTGACCTCGGCGATCGTAGCGTCGATCGCGACCTGGAGCTGCGGCTCGTCGATCTGCAGCAGGGTCGACTCGATGATGCGGTAGTTGGCCTGGTCGGCATAGATCAGGAGATTGTTGTTCACGACATCGGGCGTGATGCGGACGTCCTGCATGACGGGCTGCCCGTTGCCGCCGCCGGCACCGCGTCCGGCATCCAGCGCGGCATTGTTGCCCTGGCCAGGATTGTTGGGATTGTTCGCTTGCCCGCCGGCGCCGAATCCCTGGCCCAGGCCTGTTGCGCCTGTCCCCGACGTGCCGCGGGATGCGAAGCCGCTCATGCCTGAATTCGCGCCGTTGTTGTTGTTGAGCGACAGACGGTCGGCGACGCTCGAGGTCGACGAGGTGCCGGACCCGGGCGCGAGCTGGCTGTCGGCACTGTCGAGCAGGTTGCCGGACGATCCGCCAAGGAACATGTCGGTCAGGACCCGTGCGATCTGGCGCGCATCGCCGTATTTGACGCGGTAGACATGGACCGAGGTGCGCGCCGTGTCGTTGCGGTCGAGGCGCTTGATCCAGGTCGCAGCCGTGTGCAGCATGTCGGGCTTCTTGGTCACGACCAGGATCGCGTTCAGGCGCGCGATCGGCATGAACTTGATGACATTCTGGCTGAGGCCGTTCTCGCCGGAATCGACGATCTTCTCCAGCTCGGCAATGACAGGCGCGGGCGAGCCGCTCGAGATCGGGAAGATGCCGACGGATTGGCCGCGCATCCAGTCGACGTCGAAGCTGAGCACGGTATCGACCGCGGTGCGGCGCTCGGCGCCGGTGCCCTGGATCAGCAGCAGATTGCGCGTCGTGTCGGCGCGGATCGCGCCGGCCCTGGTGGCGAAGCTGTCGGTCAGCTTCATGAGGGTCTGCGCCGACACATATTGCAGGGGGACCACCGAGATGCCGAATCCGGGTTCCGGATTGGCCGCCGCGGCATCGACGCGGCCGCCGCCGACGGCGTCGCCGAGCGGCGTCAGGCGATAGCCTGCCGTATCCTTGAGCAGCACGACGCCGCTCAGGCGGAGTGCGTTTTCAAGCACGAAGACCATGTCGGACTTCGGCACCGGACGGACCGAGACCAGGCTGACCGTGCCCTGCACCCGCGGGTCGATGGTGTAGCCGACATGCAGGATGTCGCCGAGCACTACCTTGGCGACGGTCGCCACCGGCGTGCTCTCGAAATTCAGATCGAAGCCGTTGCCGTTCGACGCCGGTTGCGGCCGCGCTTCCGCGACCGCCGTCACTTCGCTTCCGTCATACATCGCCGCGCGGACGCTGCCGCTCTGGCTGCCGCCCGTCGCCGCCAGTGCGTTCGCCGGTTGCGGCTGGCGCTGCGCCAGATCCAGCGAGCGCACCTTGTCGGTGACGTCGAGTTGGGATGCGTCTACGCTCTCGCCGACCGTCGCGGAATTGCAGGACGCCAACAACCCCAGTGACGTCAAGGCAAAAATGGCTGCGAGGCCGCCACGGATCGTCGGGCAGCGGCCCACTGTGCCTACGCGTTGCATGAAGGCCCTTCGCTTTGACTAACTGAAATTTCGATTGCTTGCGACGATCGGTCCTACCCCGGAGGAACTCTTAGCGATCGAACATGACAGAAATAAATTGGTTACATGATTGTCGTTCGCGACCTGCCCATCGCATCGCACCTAAACTGTGCAGCCGGCGCGCTGCTTGTGTCCGCGATGCCACCCTCAAAGTTTCTTGAGCGGGACGAATGATGTGACTTCGCACAGCTGTCACACTTCGGATCGATAACCGCACAATCGCCGGGGGAGCCGAACACGACGGCACGCAGCGGCACTTGGCACGAACTGATCCGGGATAGTGTGGCGGGATATCGAGAATGGCCAACGACCTGTCCGTTCGGTTCGTGGATTATCTGCGTCAGAACAATCACCTGGCGCCGAGCGATGGACCGGCTGAGCGGACCGGGCAGGGCGCCGATGTCAGGCAATTGAAGCTGTGGGAGGTCACCAGCCTCTCCCCGACCGAATTCGCCGACGAAGCCGCGCGCTTCTTTGCGCTCGGCCGCCTGGCGCTCCAGGAGATGACGTCGGCCGAACCGCTGGTCGGGGCGTTCTCGCCGCGCTTCCTGCGCGAGACCATGGTCTATCCGTGCCGGGCGGCCGACGGGACCACGGTGCTCGCGGTCGTCGACCCGACCGATCAGGCGACGCTGCGGGCGGCACAGATCGTGCTTGGCGCCGGCATCCATGTGAAAGTGGCTTCGTCGGAAGACATCGCCATCGCGCTGAACAACTCTTCCAGCGCCGAGGAGGCCGAGGCCGCCGATAGCGCGGCGGCGCTGCCCCGCGAAGACGACATCGAGAGCCTGCGCGATCTCGCCAGCGGCGCGCCGGTGGTGCGCGCGGTCAACGATCTCATCGAGAAGGCGGTCGAGCTTCGCGCCAGCGACATCCATATCGAGCCGTTTTCCGGCGGGCTGATGGTGCGCTTGCGGATCGATGGCCTGCTCCGGCCGGTCGCCGCGCTGTCGGGCGTGCTGCCACAGGCGGTGGTCTCCCGCATCAAGATCATCGCCAACCTCAATATCGCCGAGCGCCGCCTGCCGCAGGATGGCGCGGCGCGGCTGCGGGCCGGTCGCACCGACATCGATATCCGCGTCGCGATCATGCCGACGCAGCACGGCGAATCCTGTGTCATCCGCATCCTGCCCAAGGATCGCGGCTTGCTGGTGGTCGAAAAGCTCGGATTCTCCGAGCCTGACGAAGCCAAGCTGCGGCGGCTCTTGAAGCTGCCGCACGGCATGGTCGTGATCACGGGGCCGACCGGCAGCGGCAAGACCACGACGCTGGCGACGATCCTGTCGATCCTCAATGAGCCCAGCCGCAAGATCCTGACCATCGAGGATCCGGTCGAATACGAGCTTCCCGGCGTCAACCAGTCCCAGATCAAGCCCGCGATCGGCCTGACCTTCGCCACCGCCCTGCGGTCCTTCGTTCGCCAGGACCCTGACGTGATCATGGTCGGTGAAGTCAGAGATTCCGAGACCGCGCATGTCGCGGTGCATGCGGCGCTGACCGGGCATCTGGTGCTGACGACGCTGCACACCGAGACCGCGGCTGCCGCGGTGCCGCGTCTGCTCGACCTCGGGGTCGAAGGCTATCTGTTGCGTTCGGTGCTGCGCGGCGTGATCGCGCAGCGTCTGGTACGGCAACTCTGCGAGCGCTGCAAGACGGCGCGGCCGCTGGCAGCGGCTGATTTCGCCGAGGATCCCCGGCTCGCTGCGCTCGGCTTCAAGGCCGACGAGATCATTCAGGAGCCATGCGGCTGCGAGCGCTGCGGCGGGACCGGCTATCGCGGCCGCCTCGGCGTGTTCGAGCTGCTCGAACTGTCCAATGAACTGCGCGAACTGATCGGGGAGCGAACCGACGGGCTGAAGATCGATACGATAGCGATCCGCTCGGGCATGACCACGATGCTCGACGATGGGGTCGCCAAATGCCGCGCCGGATTGACCTCGCCCGCCGAGATCCTCCGCGTCGCAACGGTGCGGTGACGCCGTGCCGAATTATCGCTATCGCGCTCTGACCCAGGCCGGCGAGATCGTGAACGGCACGATCTCCGCCCCGACGGCGGCCGAGGTGGCGCGGCGGATCGAATATCTCAAGCTGCTGCCGATCGAAACCACCGAGGACAAGCGCGCATCCGGCGGCACCGGTGGCCGCAGCCTGTTCGGCGGGCCGAGCGCGGCCGAGGTCACTACGTTCACGCGTGATCTCGCACTGCTGCTCAAGGCCGGTGCGCGTCTCGACGATGCCTTGGAGCTGCTGTCGGGCGACGCGGACGTGGGCCGGATGCGTCCGGTGGTGGCGAAAATTCGCGCCGCCCTGCTCACCGGCGAGAGCTTTGCCGACGCGGTCGCCGATCATCCAACCCTGTTCCAGCCGATGTACATCGCCCTGGTCCGGGTGGGAGAGATCTCCGGCACGCTCGATTCTGTGCTGGAGATGCTGGGCACCGAGCGCGCGCGTTCCGAGCAGATGCGGCGCAAGCTGACCGACGCCATGCAATATCCGGCCTTCGTGCTGGTCGCGGCGTCCGGCGTGATGCTGTTCTTCCTGCTGTTCGTGCTGCCGCAATTCTCGACCGTGCTCGGCGATTTCGGCGGCAAGTCGGACACGGCGCTCGCCAGCTTCATTGCGGTATCGGATTTCCTGCGCGCCAATGCCACCGCGGCAAGCCTGATCAGCGCGGCAACGATTGCGCTCGCATGGTGGCTGCTGCGGCAGGCGCGCGTCCGCGCCGCGCTGGTCAACGCCATCTCGCGGGTGCCGGGCATCAGCAGCGCCTTCCAGTTCTATCGCGCCAGCCTGTTCTGCCGCAATCTCGGCGTCCTGCTCGGCAGCGGTGTCAACCTCACCGCCGCGCTGCGCATCCTGGTCGACATCATGTCAGTGACCGGAAGCGAGGCGAACTGGACCGCCGCCGCCGACCGCGTCCGCCATGGCGGCAAATTGTCGGAAGCACTCGCCGTGGCGGACAGCCTGCCGCCGATGGCGGTCCGCATGCTGCGGCTCGGTGAAGAGACCGGGCAGCTGCCGGTGCTGGCCGGGCGGGTCGCGGAATTCTACGAAGCAAAATTGCAGCGCAGCCTGGACCGGGTCGTCGGCATCGTCGGTCCGCTGGCGATCATCACGATCAGCACCGTCGTCGGCGGACTGATCGTGTCGGTCATGACGGCGCTGCTCTCGGTCACGCAGCTAGTCGGTTAGAGCAGGGGTCATCGGCCATGATATCGCGCAACACCATCATAAAGGCATTCGCCACGCGAGTGGAACGCGCTCGCGCGCCGTCGCAAAGCCAGAGGCGTTCGGGGCAGGAGGGCTTCACGCTGGTCGAGATGCTGGTGGTGATCGCGATCATCGGCCTGATCATGGGGCTGATCGGCCCGCGCGTGCTCAACTATCTCAGCGAATCCAAGGTCAAGACCGCGCGCATTCAGCTGCAGAGCTTCTCCAGCGCGCTCGACCTGTTCTATCTCGACGCCGGGCGCTTCCCGTCCACGGCTGAGGGGCTTGCCGCGCTGGTGCGGCGCACGCCGGGGGTCGCGGCCTGGAACGGCCCGTATCTGAAGGGCGGCAACGTGCCGAACGATCCCTGGAACCACCCCTATCTCTATCGCTCGCCCGGCGAGCACGGACCCTATGACATCGTCTCCTACGGCTCCGATGGTCAGGAGGGCGGCAGCGGCACCTCGGCCGATATCTCGCTCGAGAAGACCACCGCCGCCAACAACAACGACCAGTAAGGATGCATCGCAAGCATGAGTGACGCGACGCAGCGCGGTTTCACCCTGCTCGAGATGGTGTGCGTGCTCGCCATCATCGCGCTGCTGGCGGCCGTGCTGCTTCCGTTCATTCCGCACCAGACCTCGCGATCGCGCCTGCAGGCCTATGCATTGCAGACCGCGACGCTGCTGAAGGCCGATCGGAATGCCGCCATCGAGCGCAGCACCAGTGTTGCGACGCTGGTCGATGCGCCGAGCCGGGTGATCCACTCCGGCGCGTCGCGCATGACGGTGCGGATCCCCGAAGACGTGCGGTTCGATGCCGTGCTGCCGCAGAGCTGTCAGCGCCGCGCCGCACTGTCGACGATCCGCTTCTTCGCCAATGGCGGTTCCTGCGGCGGCTCCATCGCGCTGACGCGGCTCGATGCGGGATATGAGGTCCGCGTCAACTGGCTTACCGGAAGGGTTGAAATCGTTGCTCGCGACGTCGCCACCAACTAACCGCACTGATGCGGGGTTCACCATCATCGAGGTGCTGGTGGCGCTGGCGCTGGTGGCCGTCTCGATCGTTGCGATCGGCGCCGTCATGGGCGTCAAGACGCGCGGCGTGCGGGCGCTGGAGCAGCACGTGGCGCTGATGCAGGCGGTGCGCACCTTGATGACGGTCGGCATCCCGCCCCGCGCGGAATTGCAGTCGGGCACCTCGACGGGGCAGGCGGAGGGCTACCGCTGGACGATTGATGTCAGTCCGCTCGGTGGCGACTGGAAAGTGCCCGAGGGCAATGTGCCCTGGGCTCCGGAGCTGGTGCGGATTCGCGTCAAATCTCCGGGCGGTGCGCTGTCTGACATTCGCACCGTACGCCTGATGCCGAGGGCATCGGAATGACCCGGGCATGGGCAGACCAGCGAACAGGCGAGCGCGGCTTCACGCTGATCGAGACCATCGTCGCGCTGGCGCTGATGGGGCTGTTGCTGTCGGCGCTCGCCAGCATCACGGCGCAGTGGCTGCCGAGCTGGAACAGGGGCCTCGACCGGATCCAGCGCAGCGAATTGATCGGGATCGCGCTGGAGCGGATCGGCGCCGATCTTGCCGCCGCGGAGTTCGTTGCCGCCAACCGCGACAGCCACAAGCCGCTGTTCGACGGATCGGAGTTGTCCGTGACGTTCGTGCGCACGTCGGTGGGGCCGAATGCCGGGCCGGGGCTCGACGTGGTGCGCCTTGGCGAGACGCGCGATCGCGGCGAGTTCGTCACGGTTCGCACGCAGACGCGGTTCACGCCGCTGGCGGACGGGGTGTCGCTGTCGGAGCAGGTCCATCTCGGCAGCCCGGTGGTGCTGCTGCGCGCGCCCTACCGGCTGTCGTTCGCCTATGCCGGTGCTGACCGGGCCTGGAAGAGCGCCTGGAGGGACGCGGACAGACTGCCGGCGATGATCCGGCTGACCGTGCGCGATGCGGCGAGCCAGCGCGTCCTGTCGGTTTCGACCATCGCGCCGGTCCATGTCCAGATTCCGAGCGACTGCACCAAGCCGGACGGCAATTGCGGCGACAAGCAGAGTTCCGGAAGTGCCACCGATCAGGGGAAGACGTGATGCGCGCGTCCGGCAATGTCGGCCGATCGCCGGCCAATCGCGGCTTCGTCATCGTTGCGGTGCTCTGGATCCTGCTGGCGCTGTCGTCGCTGGCGATCATTTTCTCGGCCTATCTGGCCGCGTCGGCGCGCGCGCTGGCGGCCAGCGACCTGTCGTTGCAGACCGAGGCGCTGGTGTCGGCCGGGCTCGAGCTCACCGCCTATCAGCTGACGCTGACGGACGAGAAGACGAGACCACAGTACGGGGCGCTTCATTTCGGGCTGGACGATGCCAGCGTCGGCGTCACCTTCACGTCGGAGGCCGGCCGCCTTGATCTGAACTACGCGTCGAAGGAAATGCTGATCGGCCTGTTCGTCGTGCTCGGCGCCCGCAAGGACGCCGCCGCCGAATATGCCGACCGGATCGTCGGCTGGCGAACCCGGCCCGCGCCGGGCAGCGAGAATGTGGAGGCGGCGCGCTACAACGCGCTTGGCTATTCGCCGCGGCAGGGGCTGTTCACCCATGTCAACGAGCTGGCGCTGGTCGCCGGTATCCCCGAAGCGTTTGTTGATCGCGTGTTGCCGTTCGTGACGGTGTTCAACGGCGGTCCGGATGTTGATCCGACCATCGCTGCGCCGGAAGTCGCTCTCGCCGTCGATAAGGCGTCGGGGAAGGACCAGCGACGGCTTCGGGGCGCGTCCGGCTTCGCCGAACAGCATCGCCGCGGCCGCGCAGGCCCCAAACCAGCAAAGCGCGGCATCGACGGCGCAGAGCCCGTGCTATCGGATCGCAATCTCGATCCGCTTCCGCAACGGTCACCGGACCACATCCGAGGCGGTGATCGCCCTCGGCGACAAGGTCGAGCCCTATCGGGTGTTGTCCTGGCAAAACGACGTCGAGCCGCGGAACCCGGTTCTGCTGCGCAAGGGAGGATGATGGCAATGCTTGCCGAGGCACAGCAATGGTTCGAGCAATGGATCGGCGCGGTCGCGACCACCGTCGACGGCGTCGCCGGCAGGTTCATGCGCCGGCGCAGCATCGAGCTCGACGAGAATGGCGACGGCACGTTCACCGCCCGCCTCGCGGTCTCGAAGGATGGCTCGCCTTCGATGCCGGTTTCGTTCCGGCTCGATCACGATGCGCCGCAGCCTCCGCTGCCGGCGGAGTGGAAGACCGCGTTCGACGGCAGCCGCATCGAGGTGCGTTTGCGATCGGATCAAATCGTCAGCCGCGTGCTCGATTTCCCGAGCCAGGCAAGCGACTTCCTCGACGGCATGATCCGCGCGCAGGTCGACCGGCTGACACCTTGGAGCGCCGCCGATGCCGTGTTTGGCTGGAGTTCGCCGCAGCCGATCGCCAATGACCGCATTGAAGTCGCGTTCGGCGCGACCGCGGCGACGAAGGTCGATCCGTTGATCCGGATGGCGAGGATGCTCGGCGCCGCCTCCGTCGCGGTCTTCGCGCCGGCGGTTGGCGGCGACGGCGCCGCGCAGCAGGTGACGCTGCTCGACAAGTCGCTGCGCGGCCTTGCCGGGCCTTCGGTTCCGCGCCTGTTGCGCGTCGGCCTGGTCTCGACAGCGGCCGCGGCCGCGGTCTCGCTGCTGCTGAACATCTATCTCGGCGGGTGGCTGCAATCCGAGCAGGACGATCTGCAACACCGGATCGCGCAGCGCCGCGCCGCGCTGCGTCTCGATGCCAATGGCGACTCGTCCGGGCTCGGCCTGCTGGCCAAGCGCAAGCAGACGACGCCGTCGAGCGTCATGGTCCTGGAAGCGGTCTCGCGCGTGCTGCCCGACACGACCTATGTGACGGAGCTTCGCATCGAGGGCAACAAGGTGCAGGTGGTGGGACTGACCCAGGATGCGCCATCCCTGATCCGGTTGCTGGAGCAGTCGCCGCAATTCACCCGCGCGACGTTCTTCGCGCCGACGACGCGTGCGGCAAATGAATCGGCCGAGCGGTTCCACGTCGAGGCCAACATCACTGCTTATTTTGGATCCGGCTCATGAGCGCAGCATCCCGATCGCTGACCGCTGTCAGCACCTCGCCAATGGTCGCGACCGCGAGCTATCTCGGCCTGTTCGTGCTGCTGCTCTTTGTCGTCATCTCGTCGCTCTCGGACATCATCGGCCTGCGCAGCGATGTTGCGGCAGCGGCCGGATTGCTGGAGCAACTGGAGGGGCGATCCAGGGCGAATACCGCGCCAGGTCAGCCGGCGATGCCGACCGGCTCGGCCTATCTCGAGGGGGCGACCGTCACGGTGGCCGGCGCCACCTTGCTGCAACGGGTGTCGGGTGCGGTGATCAAGGCCGGCGGCAACGTGCTGTCGACGCAGCTCGATGTTCCCAACGCGCCGGCCAAGGCCGGCTTCATCAGCATGGTCGCGAGCAGCGAGATCGAGCAGGCGCAATTGCAGCAGGTGCTCTACGATCTGGAAGCCGGCATGCCGTTTTTGTTCATCGACCAACTGGTCGTGCAACCCGTCGCCGACGAGGCCGCCAAGGGCGCCGATCCCGGCAAGCTGCGCGTGCTGCTCGGCGTCTCCGGACAATGGCGAGGAGCGAAATGATGCGACGCTTCGCAGCGACCATCGTGCTGTTGGCAGTGTCGGCCTATTCGGCGCCGGCCGCGGTGCCTGCCCCGTCCGGCGATGCATTGGACGCCGGGATGCTCGACGATACCCGCCTCGGTGGACCGGTGCTGAGTTCACCGCCGCCGTCCGAACCGGTGACGTCGGTCCGGGTGGCCCCGTCGCCGGCACCGACACCCCGGCCGCTCAGCGCCAATCCGTTGTGGGGCATCCCGCTCAAGACGCTGTCCAACACGCGCGACCGGCCGGTGTTCTCGCCGTCGCGGCGACCGCCACCTGCCGTCGTTGCGGAACCGGAGGTCAGCAAGCCAGCGCCGCCGCCGCCGCGTAAGGTCGCGATCGAGCCACCGCCGCTGTCGCTGGTCGGCACGATTGCGGGAGATGACGAAAGCTTCGGGATCTTTCTCGATCAGTCGAACAAGACGGCGCTGCGGCTGAAGATCGGCGATGACTTCCAGGGATGGAAGCTGCGGTCCATCAACGGCCGCGAAGTCACGATGCAGAAGGACGATCAGGGGGCCGTGCTCACATTGCCCCAGCCCGGCGGCGACGAGAGCGGCGATGTCCGCCTGGTTCCGGTCAGCACCGAAAGGAAGCCCTTGGCCGCGCGGCGCCAGATGTGACCGCGCGTCGGACCGAGATGCTAGTTCAACGCGAGCCAGCTCTGAAGGGCCGGCGTCACGAGAAGCCCGAGCGCCAGAAACGGGCCGAACGGGATCGAGGTCTGGCGCTTCATCTCGTGACCTGCGAGTTGCAGGCCGCCGGCAACACCGAGCGCCGCGAGTGCCGCGATCAGCAGCAAGGTCGGAACGCCTGTCGCGCCGACCCAGATCGCCGCCGCGGCAAGAAACTTGACGTCGCCAAGTCCCAATCCGTCGACATGCCGCAAGGCGAAGTAAAGACGCTGCAGTAGAAGGAACACGATGCCGACCAGGACCGCAATCGCCGTGGCGGTGAAGGCGGCCATCGTGCCTTCGGTGACGACGACGTTGGCGAGACCGAGCGCCGCGATCGCAAGGTTCAGCCAATTGGGGATGATGCCGTGGCGAAGATCGATCAGCGCGACCGCGCAGCAAAGCATGCAAAGCGCGCCGTAAGATCCGATAAAATAGAGAGCTTCGCGATCAATCTGCATGACGACGGACAAGTGTGACGGGTGCGAACGTTGTGTTGCAACAACTCACGCGCGTTGAACAGTCCAATTTCAATCCGTCTGCAGCACCACCAACGAGTTTGCGAGATTGTGATCGTCATCGACGATTGCGAAGCAGAAAAGATGCGACAAAAAGTCTGCGCTGTCACAAATCCGCATAGGATACCGACAATAGTTCGCTCCGCTACATGCCGCGAGCCCTTCGTGGCAGACGAGTGGGTTGACTATGCACAAGATGCAAGTGGCGGCGTGCCTTGCTTTGCTGGCAGCGTTCGCAGGCGTGCGCGCCGCGAATGCCGGCGCTCTCGAGGAGGGCGCCGAGCGCTACCGGCCATATTTGATCGAGGGCGTCGCCAGTGCGCTGACAGGCGCGCGTGCACTGCGCGAGCGCGCCGCAGCGGCGGATTTGCCCGGAGCGAAGAAGGCCTGGCTATCGGCGCGCGCCGGCTGGGAGCGCTCAGAGGTGTTCACCGCGGGGTTCGTGCCTGAGCTCGACGCACAGATCGACGCCTGGCCGAACGCGGACAGCGGGTTCCACGCCATCGAGGCGAAACTGTTCGGAGCTGCCAGCACCGACGTGGTCACCGATGCGACCGGCCTTGTCGAGCATCTGAACGATCTCCACGGCAAGCTCAAGGATATCAAGCTGACGCCGCAGGGCCTTCTGGATGGCACGGTGCGGCTCGCTTACGAAGTCGGAGAGAGCAAGGCCGATGGCGGCGAGTCGCGCATCAGCGGCACCTCGCTGGACGACATGCGCAACAATATCGCCGGGATCGATTTCGCCTACCATACGATCTTCTCGGCCGCGCTCAACACGGTCGACGGCAAGCTCGACGAGATGGTGACCAACCGGATCGAACAGCTCGAAGCGATCGTCGCCACGCCCGACCTGCCGCATGTCAACATTGCCGAACTGCGCCAGACCAGTGAGGAACTGGTGGTTGCGCTGCAGAGCGCCTCGGCAAAGCTCGGGCTGCAGCGGCCGACCCTGGAGGCCCAGGCGCGATGACATCGCTTCACCTGCGTCTGGCTGCGCTGCTCTCCGGTGTCATCGCCCTGGCACTGCTTGGGCGTGCGGTGGCGTTTCCGGTCGACGGTGACAAGACCGTGCTGCCTGTCGCGACCGAACTGAACGAGGATGCGCTCGACAAGCCGCGCGAGGTGTTCCAGTCCGAGCGGACCGGAGCCAAGTCGTATCTGGTGAATCTCGGCGATCTCGCATTCAATTCGCCCGGGCTGCTCGGTGACGTGGCGCGGCAGGCCGGCGTGAGCTGCGGCACCTGCCACGTCAATGGCGCGAACAACGCCAAATTCTTCATGCCGAAGATGTCGAGCCGGCCCGGCACGTTCGACACCACCGGTCCGCTGTTCAATCCGAAGGCCAACAATCTGGCGTTCGATCCAGTGCGGATCCCGAGCCTGCGCGGCGCCCGTTATCTAGCGCCCTACGGCGCCGACGGCCGATTCGCCTCGCTGCGCGACTTCGTCCACAACGTCATCACCAACGAGTTCGCAGGTCCCGAGCCGTCGCCGGCAACGCTCGATGCGATCGTGGCGTATATTCACGACATCGACTTCCTGCCCAATCCGAGCCTTGGACCCGCCGGACGGCTGGCCGGCAAGATCAGCGACGCGGAGCGCCGCGGCGAGGTGCTGTTCGCAAAGCCGTTCCCGCACGATCCCGCGCTGAGCTGCGCGGGATGCCACGTTCCGTCGTCCGGCTTTGTCGATCACCAGCAGCACGATGTCGGTTCGGGCGGACTGTTCAAGACGCCGACGCTGCGCAATGCCGATTTCAACGCGCCGTACTTTCACGACGGCCGCTTCGACAATTACGACCAGGTCGTCGATTATTTCGACCGGACCTTTCAGCTCGAGCTCTCGGCGCAGGACAAGGGCGACCTCGTCGCCGATCTCACGGCAGTCGGCGATGGCGTTCAGCCCTATGAGCGCGACGGCGCCGGGGCAACGCTGAAGGAGATCAACGATTTCTCGACGGTGCTCGCGACCGCGATTCCGTCCGGTGACAAGGACATCGTCGCGCTGGCGGTCGATACGATCGGTCGCGAGTTGCGCGAGTTGACCGAGCAATATCCCGACCGCAAGAACACCAGCGTCTCGGGCGGCGAGCAGCAGCGCGTACTTGCGCGCAACGGCCTCAAGGAGCTCGTGCTCACGCTGCGGCGAATCGAGATGGCGGTTGCGGCAGGGCGCAACGCGGATGCCGCAACCGAGTTCAGGAATTATCGCAATCTGATGGCTGCTGCAGTGCCTGCGCTGTTGGCCAGCGCCGAGCCATGGTCGCTATTCAATCAAGGCGTGCATGACCAGCATTATGCTGCGCTTCGCCAGGTGATGCGCTCCAAGCACCTTTCGCATTGATTGCGTTGTATTGAAGTGATTTTGCGATCTGCGCTGCGGCGCGGATGCGTGATGAATTTTCGATCATTGGTTGCATGGTCGAATCGTGGAGATGCACCGCGCGGCGGCAGATGTCTCCTCAGAAAATATTTGAACGTTTCGAAATTTCTTGCGCGCTTTCATGTAAGCGAAAACGATGCGTCATATTGTCGCACTAAGCAGTGTGTGTTGCTAACCGCAAACACCCTGAGGTCGACAATGAGTTTGAATTACAAAAAGCACTGGCGAACCAGCACCGCGCTCTGCATCGCGTCAACGGTGCTCGTCGCAACAGCCGCATATGCCGCTCACTATCCGGGCGGCCGCAGTGATTGGGACAAGCGTCCGCATCACAATCACCAGGCGCACGAAGAGGGCGATCGTGCGAATCATGGGAACCATGGCCATCATGGTGACGGCGATCACGGCGTGAAGACCGCGTCGCCGATCAAGCACGTCATCATCCTGATCGGTGAGAACCGCGGCCTCGATCACACCTTCGGTATCTACAAGCCGAAGGGCAAGGGGCAGACCATCTCCAACCTGTTGTCGAAGGGCATCGTCAACGAGGATGGAACGCCGGGACCGAACTTTGCGCAGGCGCAGCAGTCCTCGGTCGCGGGCCAGCCCTTGTACTATGTCGGCGCGCCGACGATCGCGAAGTCGCCCTACAACGCGACCAACCCGATGCCGCAGCCGAACACGGCCGGCACGCCGACCGCGCAGAGCGACACCGCGCCCCCGTTCAAGACGATCGCCGAAGCCAGCGTCGAGAAGGACATGGACCCGGCCGATCTCGACATCCTCACCACCGGCTTCAGCGCCCTGCCGACCGGTGTGCTGGATACCCGCATTCCCGGCGCCGGCGGTCTGAACGGACCGTTCCAGCTGCAGGGTGAGCAGATCAGCGACGACGACTACACCGGCGACTCGACGCATCGCTTCTACCAGGATTGGCAGCAGGAAGACTGCAGCGCCGCCAACGCCACCAAGAAGAACAATTCGGGCTGCCTGAACGATCTGTTCCCGTTCGTGATGGCGACCTATTCGGCGTCCAACAAGAGCATGGCCAACTCGATGGGCTACTACAACGCCCAGCAGGGGCAGGCTCCGGTCCTGAAGATGCTGGCCGACCGCTTCACCCTGAGCGACAACTTCCACCAGTCGTTCCATGGCGGCACCGGCGCGAACCACTTCATGCTCGGTACCGGTGACGCGGCCTTCTGGAGCGACGGCAAGGGCAATCCGGTGACGCCGCCGGCCAACCTGATCGCCAATCCGAATCCGGTCGCGGGTTCGGTCAACCGCTACACCGTCGACGGCAATTGGAGCAATTGCTCTGATGTCTTCCAGCCCGGCGTCAAGCCGATCGTCACCTACCTCAACAATCTGCCATACGCGGCGGAGCCGAACTGCAAGCCCAACCACTACTACATGCTCAACAACGTCAACCCGGGCTATCTGCCGAACGGCGCGCTGTCGGGTGGCAACAACGTGCCGCCGTCGTCGGTTCGCACGATCGGCGATGCGCTCATGGAGAAGAACGTCTCCTGGGCGTTCTACGGTGGCGCGTTCAACGACGCCGTGGCGCTTTCCAACGCCGCGGTTGCCGCCAATCCGTCGAACCCCAACCTCAGCGCCGCTGCGGTCGCCGATCCGGCGCACGCGCTCGGCGTTGCCTACTGCCAGATCTGCAATCCGTTCCAGTATGCGACCTCGATCATGGCCAACCCGGCCGTGCGTCAGGCTCACATGAAGGACACTGCCGATCTGATCACGGCGATCCAGAACAACACGCTGCCTGCGGTGTCGTTCGGCAAGCCGGACGGCCTGCTCGACGGTCATCCGCAGAGCTCGAAGGTTGACCTGTTCGAGGCCTATGTCCTGAACGTGCTCAACTCGCTGGACAACAACCCGGAGCTGAAGGCTGAAACCGCTGTCTTCATCACCTGGGACGAGGCCGGCGGCTATTGGGACTCCGGCTACCAGCAGTCCATCGACTTCTTCGGCGACGGACCGCGCATTCCGACCCTGATCCTTTCGCCCTATTCGACGGGCGGCAAGGTCAACCACAACTACGCCGACCACGTTTCGCTGCTGAAGTTCATCGAGCGCAACTGGGCTCTCCAGCCGCTCACGAACCGCAGCCGCGACAACCTGCCGAACCCGACCTACTCGAAGAACAACGAGTACGTTCCGACCAACAGCCCGGCATTGTCTGACATGTTCGACGCGTTCGACTTCAGCAAGCCGGTCACGTTGTCCTACACCGAGTGATCAAGCTCTCGCCCACGGCGAGGTTTTGACTCCATCCGAGGCCGGCGCCGATCGAACCAATGGTTCGGTCGGCGCCGTCATGTTCTGTCCCCACCACCTGATCGACCGGAGACACGCGATGAAACGCAACGAGAAGACGTGCTCGATCAGCGCCAGCGTCGCGGCCGGCCTGCTTGCCGTTGCCATCCTGGCCGGCACGGCGATCCCGGCCGCGGCACAGCAGTTTTCCGCCGACCTCGTCGCGAACAAGGACGACACGGCAACCGCCATGGGAGCCTTGCGGGTCTCGGGCGGAAAAGCACGGATCGAGACAAGCGCGCTGCCCGACGGCTTCTTCCTGATCGATACGGGCAAGCCCGCGGCCTATTTCGTCCGTCCGGCGGCACGGGTTTACATGGACGCGCGGCAATCGAGCCCGCTCACCCGGATGTTCATTCCGGTTGATCCGGATGATCCCTGCCGGCAATGGCTGGCGATGGCGCAGCTGTCCGCGCCGATCGACCTCGCGACGTGGCACTGCCAGCGCGATGGAGCGGAAACCATCGCGGGGCACGACGCAGACGTCTTTCGAATCGCCGCGCCGTCCGGTTTGAGCTTTGTCGGCTGGATCGACCGCGCGCGCAGATTTCCGGTACGGATCAAGACCGCGGATGGGACGGTGATCGCTGCCGATCACATCCGCGACGAGCCGCAGCCGGCGCAGACGTTCGAAATCCCCGCAGGCTTGCGCAAGTTCGACCCGCGGGCCTTGATCCGTCGGATACAGCAGAGCGATGTGTGGGTTGAGCCGCCGGCTTCGGAGTGAGCACGCTGTCCGTTATTGCGACTGCTGGCTTGTCACCGGCAGGATCCGGCCGAGCGCGGTGTAGTGCGACTGATGCACGTTGCTGTTGAACAGCGACCAGGGTTCGGCCTTTTTCAGAGCGACGGGTACGTCGAAGTGCGCCAGCTGCGCAAAGTTGCGATATTCAGCCATCGCGTCGTCGATACGGCCGGCGGCGACGTCGAGATCGATGCGGCGCAGGGTGAGAACGAGGTCCTTCAGGATCGCGCGCGCCGCCAGCCGCTCGTCCTTGCCACCGATCGCGGTGTTCCTGATGTCCGGGATGCGCTCGGTCAGTTCGCGCAGCTCGGCTCCGACCCCGGTCACGGCCAGCGACACCACCGCGGTGTCGGCAGCCGGGATCGCGACCTCGAGGACGCTCGAGAGCTCGAGCACCTCTTTCATCCGGAGCATGATGCCGTCCTTGTCGAACGGGCGTTCGCCGTCGCCGACCGCATTCAGATAGGCCACGAGGTCCTGGGTGTCCTGGGTCGATAGTTCGAGGTCGAACACACGATCGAAATGATCGACCACCTGTTCATAGCTGTCGTAGCGGCCATCGTGGAAATACGGGGCGTTGAAGTTGGCGTTCAGCAAAGTCGGGGTCTTCACCAGTCCACCGGATCCGACGTCGTGGCGCATCTGGTCGTTGAAGGTACCACCCGGAACATGACAACCGGCGCAGCTCAGCTCGGCCTGCTTCGGGAACGGCTTGAAGAACAGCGCCTCGCCGCGGCGCTCGGCCAGGCTCGCCTGCGCGGCAAGCCTGCCGCCGGGTGCAATCTTCGGATTGGGCAGGAAATCGATATCGTTGATATAGGCGACGAGGCCGTCGAGGACCTCGTCGCGCGGCTTAGGACCGGAAAATTCATTGACGATGACATTGTAGACGAAGTCGCGCAGCGACGTGATGCGCCCGTCATGTCCGTAGGGGGCGAGGAAGCGGGCGCCGCGCAGGCTTGGAATCCTCACCGGATCGAGGATGCTGTTGAACGTCTTCGCGTTGAAGACAAGGCTGGTCGTATCGAAGGTGCCCGGCCGGGAGGATGCGCCCGGAACGAACAGTTTCGGGTTCGATGCGCCGTTGACGTGACAGGTGCCGCAGCTCATCTCGGCCTGACGCGCCTTGCCGCCGAGGATGGAAGGCGAGTTGAACGCTAGATCGCCGAGATTGACCAAATAGGACTTTCGCCCACCGACGGCTTCGGAATGAAAGAGTTCGCGCGGCCGCGCCAGCGCCTCCTCGGAAAATTCAGTGCCGGCCGGCAGCACGGTCTGGTCGCCGCCGAGCGGGAACGCCGTCGCGCGCAACGGGAGCAGGGCAACGACGAGCGCCAGCCACACGCCCCGTGCCGGTCTGACGCCGCGATCAGCGGCTGTCGCACGATGTTTTCCGGAGCCGGACGCCAGAATATCCCAAGCCATCGCGCGAAAACGCCCCTGTCACAAATGCATATGCGCTGCCGTGCGTCGGAAGATGTCACGGAGGTGACAGTTTCCTGTCGGCAGGATCAATGACCATCTGACTGGATAGACGAATTTTGATTGCGGTTTGATGACGCTCGATCAGCGAAGCGCAGCGCAGTCTGCGTTTGACAGGATGAAAGTCTGTTGGTGCGCGAGCATCCTTCCGCGCGTTTGCGCGCGCGTCGAAAAACAGTCATCCCAGCGAAATGTGTTTTGCATAGCGTGTAGCTCCATTTCTATTTCTTTCTAAAATCAGGAGAGCACTATGCGGCTTTGGGGAGCCATTCCGGCGCTCGCGGTTGTTGCTGGCGCCGTTGTCATCTCGCCGGTAGCAAACGCAGAGAATTTGGTCGAGAAGATCGTTGATGAGTTCAAGCACGAGATCAAGGACGAGCTGCGCGACCTGCGGGATCGTGGCCATGAAGGCGTGCACCAGTACAAGCACATCGTCGTCATCTATCAGGAGAACCACAGCTTCGATAACCTCTACGGTCACTGGGGCGACGTCGGCCGCGACCGGATCAACGGCACATCCTATGCCGATCAGGCGCACACCCTGCAGGTTCGGCAGGACAACCAGACCGTCTATGCTTGTCTGCTGCAGAACGACGTCAACCTGACTTCTCCGTCGCCGCAACCGAACGAGCTGCACCGACAATACGGGCACGGTCGCGATCCTGAGCGCCTTCAGGAACAAGCCGTTCGAGATCAACGAATTCATTCCGACCTCGGCCACCACCTGCCCGAAGCCGCTCGGCGCTTTCGCGGCTCACGGTTTCCTCAACGGCACCGGCGCGCCCGGCGGCTGCACCGCGGACATCGTGCACCGCTTCTACAGCGAGCAGTACCAGCTCAACGGCGGCCGGCAGAACCGCTACATGACCGGCAGTGATGCGGCGGGTCTGGTGATGGGCTATTACGACACCAAGAAGCTGCCCATCTACACCTATCTCCACGGCAACGGCGCGCCGAACTACATCATTGCCGACAGCTTCTTCCAGGGCGCCTTCGGCGGTTCGTTCCTCGACCACCAGTTCCTGGTCGCCGCCGCGGCGCCGCAGTTCGTCGGTGCCCTGAATGACGGCAGCGCCAACGATTTCCACTCGATCGTCGATGCCAACGGCATGCCGACCAGCACGCCGCTCTACACGCCGCTCTCGACCGTGAAGGATGCGCAGCTGACGGCGAAGTGCAATCAGGCCGGCCTGCCGGCGGGCCTCGCCTGCGGCGACTACGCGGTCAACACGACGCAGCCGTTCTATCAGCCCTATTCCCCGGGCACCGCCGACATCAAGCGCCTGCCGCCGCTGCACACGCCGAACATCGGCGATCGGCTGTCGGCAAAGCGCGTCGATTGGGCTTGGTATTCGGGCGGCTGGTCGAACGCCAACGGCGACGTCGGCGCTTCGGGCTGGACCAACGGCAACGGCACGACCTGCACCGACCCGAACCATGTCTCCACGGCGGTGTTCCCGAACTGCCCGGACGTGGATTTCCAGTATCACCATCAGGCGCTCAATTACTTCGCCAACTACGCGCCCGGAACGCAGGCCCGCAAGGATCGTCTGAAGGACGAGGCGGAGTTCATCCAGGCGGCGAAGACCGGCCGGCTGAAGCAGGTCAGCTTCATCAAGCCGATCGGCGAGGAAAACGAGCATCCGGGCTACACCAGCGAGTCCGAAGGCAGCCAGCATCTCGTCGATCTCGTCAAGGCGATCGTCGAGGGGCCGGATGGCAAGGACACGCTGATCGTCATCACCTATGACGAGTTCGGCGGGCAGTGGGATCACGTTCCGCCGCCGCCGTTCAACCGTCATGGTGCCGAAGCCAAGGCCGCGGACCAGTGGGGCCCGGGCACCCGCATTCCGGCGCTCTTGATCGCCAAGCGCTTCAACAAGTCGGGCGTCGCGCATGAGGACTTCGACACCACGTCGATCCTCAAGATGCTCGAAAAGCGCTTCGATCTCGATCCGCTGGTGACGCGCCCGGTGCGCAGCCTCTCGGCGGCGCTGAAGGCCGGCGAGGGCTGGCACTGACACGAGAAACGCTGCCGGCCCGCGTCAACGTCCGACGCGGGCCGGAGTGCCGGCCACGCGCCCAAGGGATCGCTAGACGAAGGGATCGCTACACGAAGCGATCGCTACATGATCAGATCGTGTAGCGGATGGGTCATGACGGCGTCCGGCGTATGGTCCGGGAAGAAATCTGCTTGGTGCTCCGGGACCGGCCCAACTGTCGGCGTTCCACCAGCTGCAACTTCTTGTGCCAGCTGGAATCCAGCGGAATCGTCCTGGCGGCCGAACCACGCGAGGCTTTGATCGAATTGTGGAGGGGACGAAGCTCCCTGCTGTTCAAGGCTCGAAGGCTCCGCGAAATGAAAGGACTGCTCGGTCGTTCCCGACGTTCCGCCGTCTACAAAGGGCAAGATTGCCTGAGACAATGCCGCGTCCTCGTGGCTACTCGTTGACATCGGACTAACATCGGGTGCGGGAGCGCTGGCGCCGACCGGCGGCGCGGGGCTGTCCTGGCTGGCGGCGAATATGAAGGTGTCCATCCCCGCCGTGTGGCACTGAATATCGACCTGAAGGCTGCTCGTGGCCGAATCGCCGTCCGCATCGACCGCCGTCACATCGAACAGCAGATCCGCATTGATGCTCGTCTTTTCGGTATAGCTGATGTTGTTGATCGCGAAGGTGGGACACCCGGCTTCCACCCGATCGTAGTCGACCTGGACTTGATCGAACGACCTGTCAACGTAAAGCGTATACGTCGTCGTCGTGGCATCAAAGGTGTAGGTGTCGATCAGCGAAGCATCCGATGTCTCCTGCACCACGAAGCCGGCACTGCCGCAGAGCGGCCTGGGAACATCGATGCAGAAGTCGTGAACGTCGGCGCTGCCATCAAGAACCTTGAGGATCACACCGGCGGTGCCGTAGCCCTGCCATTCCGTGAGATTGAAGCCGACCTGCGACTGCTTCTCGGTGAACGCGAGATTCAACTGCTCGGCCGGGTCCATCTGCAGTCCACTGTCGCCGACCGCAATACCGCAGTCCGATGCCTTGACATCGAGCGGCTGGCCGGCGCAGTCCGACCCGGTAATAACCAGTTGTCCGTCCGGAGCCGTCAATGACGGCGTGCCGCAGATCGGGGCATCAAAATCGGAGCCATGGACGGTGACGTCCTTCGACGGCCCGGCGTGCTCGAGATCAAAGCAGAATGTTCCATCCGGATTGATCAGCAACTTGAAATAAGGATCGTCCAACCTGCCGCCGCAATCGGTAAGATACGCGTCGAGTTCGACGCCGCCGCCCACTTCATGGGTCGTATAGTAGAAGTTGTAGTCATCGCCATGTCCGGTGACGTGCACCGCGGTGACGCCGTTGCCCAGGCATGATGTGGCCAGATCATATCCCGTGCAGCCGACCGGACCGTTGTGGACGGCAACGAACATCGCGGCATCGCCATCCGCGCCGAAATTGATATCGTAGGTACCTGTCGCAGTCTGATGATCCTGAGCGGCGACGAAGGTCTCCGGGAAGCCGCAAATGGTCGGGTGATCGTCCGTGATCGTCAGTTGCTTGCCGAGGTCGATGCACGCGCTCTGGAAGTCGCCGTCCTTGTCCGTGATGGTGGCAACCAGGTTTACGACGCCGGCGGTCAGCGACACGGCTTCGCCGCTGTCAGGGCCGGCGCAGGCCGGATGCGTCACCGCGCGATATTCGGTGAAGGTGACGCATCCCGTGGCCGGATCAACCGCGATGGTGAATGCCAGCGCGCCACTTGCTGTGCCAACATGGCCTTCGATGGTGTTGCCGTTCAGAACCAGCACGTCGGAGCAGCCGGTATGCGAATCGATCAGACCGGATGGGGTGCAGTCACCTCCGTTGATCGACAGTGCATAGTGAGTTCGTCGCGCCGTCGGCGCCCTGGAGCGAGGTGAACGCCGTCGAGAAATCGGCAGAAATTTTCGTCAGCGCGGCGTCCGGTGCCGAGCCCGCGACATGGTCGTCCAGTGCCGTTGCCGTCAGGTGCGTCTCGCTCAGCGTCAGCGACGGAGCGGTGCAATTGGCCCGGATGCAGGGGCCATCGTCGCTGATGGTCAGCCTGCTGCCGAGGTCGAGGCCGGCGCTCTGGAAGTCGCCGTCCTTGTCCGTGATCGTGGCAGTCAGGCTCACGATGCCCGCGGCCAGCGATACGGCTTCGCCGCTGTCCGGGCTGGTGCCGAGCGGTTGCTCCACCGGCCGGTAGTCGGTGAAGGTCACGCGTCCCGTGGCCGGATCGAGCGTAATGGTGAACGCCAGTGTGCCGTTGGTCGCGCCGACGCGGCCTTCGATCGTGTTGCCGTTCAGAACCAGCAGGTCAGCGAGGCCGGTATGCGAGTCGATCAGCCCCGACGCCGTGCCGTTGCCGCCGGTGATGGTCAGCGCGTAGCGGATGGTCGCGCCATCGGCGCCTTGCACCGAAGTGAACGCCGTCGAGAAATCGGCGGAAGTCGTCGTCAGCGCCGCGTCCGGCGCCGTGCCGGCGATGTGGTCGTCCAGCGCCGTTGCCGTCAGATGCGTCTCACTCAGCGTCAGCGATGGAGCTGTGCCCGCCGCCTCGATGCGCGGGCCGTCGTCCGTGATTGTCAGCTGCTTGCCGAGATCGATGCTTAGATCCTGGTACTGGCCGTCGCTCTCCGTGACCGTCGCGATCAGGTTGACGAGGCCGGTCCCCAGCGCGATCCCTTCGCCGCTGTCAGGGCTGGTGCCCGACGATTGTTCGACCGCGCGGTGCTCGACGAAGGTCACGCGGCCCGTGGCCGGGTCAACCGTGATGGTGAACGCGAGCGCCCCGCTTGCTGTGCCGACATGGCCTTCGATGGTGTTGCCGTTCAGAACCAGCAGGTCGGCGAGGCCGGTATGCGAATCGATCAGCCCTGACGCCGTACCGTTGCCGCCGGTGATCGTCAGTGCGTAGCTGACCGTCAGACCCGGTTCGGTGACGAATGCCGCCGAGAACTCGCCTGATGTCGTCGTCAGCGCGGCGTCCGGTGCCGAGCCGGCGATGTTGTCGTCCAGCGTCGTCGCTGTCAGATGGGTCTCGCTCAACGTCAGCGATGGCGTGGTCCCAACCTCGATCAGCGGGCCGTGGATGGTGAGTGTCACCGTCTGCGGGGTTCCGCCGATCGTGGTCACCGTGAAGCTGTCGGTCAGCGTGTTGCCGACATGGAGGGCTTGCACGGAGCTGTTGGCGTTGTCGAGCGTATAGGTCCACACGCCGGCCGTTGTGAGCGTGAATGAGCCGTAGCCACCTGCGCTTGTCGTCGGCGCGTTCACGGCGGTGAAGGTATTGGCGGGATCGTCGACATCGGTGTCGGTGAGCGTGCCCTTTGCGATGAGCAGGCCGGGCGAGGCATGACTGACGCCGACCGCACCCACCACCGCGCCGGCCATGGTGCCGGAGATGATGGAGGCGTCGTCGGCGCCCAGGATGCTGATGTCGAAGCTCTCGCTGGCCGAAAGCGCGCCGTCCGAGACCGTGATCACGAAGCTCTGGGTCGTGTTGGCCTTCAGCGCGTTGATTGCGGTATTGTTCGGAACGAAGGTGTAGCTTCCGGTCGCGCTGTTGAGATAGAGCGTGCCAAAAGTACCGACGCTCGACACGTCGTATGTCGCCTGTCCCAGCACCGTATCGCCTGTGGCGCCTCCGCTGATGCCGAATTTCAGTGCGCCGCCCTTGATGCTGCTCGCGGAAAAGGTCCCGCTCGCCGCATTGAAGTCGTCAAATATCACCGTATCGATTTCAGTCGGCCCCGCTCCGAGGTTCAGCTTCGGCGGAACCGGCGGCAGCTTGAAGAGATCATTTTTCGCGAAGGTCGCTACCGGGAGCGGCCCGAGCGTATCTTGCACCGGCGACAGCGGGGACTGCTGAATAAAATTGATCGGCAGCAGCAGTTGTCCGCCTTCGAGAGCAGGCATGCCGGATCCTTTCGATGCCGGTCCTTTCTCGAAATAGGCAAGGGTCTCCTGTTGGGCCTCCCGTAATTCCTCCATGTGCGAAGGGGAATTCGTGGCATGGTTCACGCCGACGGAGGAGCCTCTTCTGCTCAGGATGATCGTCTCTTCGGGATCCTCGACGATGATGTGACGGGGGATCGCCTCCTTGGTGACGAGTTCGAACACGCCGTGGTGGAGGTCCTTGTATTTGATGTTGTCGTCGTCTAGGAGCGTGACGTTCGGCTCCGCGGCTCGGGCGTCCTCCAGCAGCGAGAAGGTCAGGGCGGCCAGCGACAGCATGCCGAGGCCGCTGGCGCGGATGGTGCCAACCGGTGTGTCCGCCGTCAGGACACCAGACCCTGCGAGCCGGCTGCCGATGAGGCGGACGAGGCTTCTGGTTTTCGCGAACAGGCCCGGCCGCAAGCCCCCGCTGGGGTCCTGCGCGATGTCCAACTCCAGCCGGGTGCCGGCCGGCAAATTGAGCACCCTGCCATCGACCAGGCGGATTTCGATCCGCCCGCCGGCTCCGACCTCGATGACGTCACCCTGGCGAACGGGATCGCCAGCTACGATTTGAATCGGTATGCCGCGGGCACCCGCGATCGTGCCGCAGCCGATCGCCGTCCGAACAGTGCCAACTACGCGGGGCGGCTGGCCCAAAACGGCCATGCACGCGTCCCCGAACTCTACGCCGGACGCAACTGACATTGGCTTTTTGCCTGTTGGGCAGTTCGAGCGGAAAGTGGCGCCGCAGTCTTTTTATTTTGGCTTGGTTCGGCCACGCGGCGAAAAACCACGCGCCGTCAGCCATAGGCTTGTCCGCTGAAACGTCCTGATTGAAACCAAATTCGGCAGTAAAAATGGAATTCCAATACTGCGGGGGAGCCTTACAAAAAGGACAGAACAGCTGTCCTTTATCGCGCGTGCAGCCCCGCAAAATTAATAGTATGATTACCATGCAAATTGTCCACTTATTAATTTTTAGTCGAACTGCGTCAGGCATTTAGGCCTGTCTGCGACAACTCGTCTGGCACTCAAGGTCCTGCGGTCTCGGCCCGGTGGTCCCGGTCACCCATCGAGCCCCGGCACGACAAGACCTTTTCGAGGAGGGGATCGTGCGCATCCATTTGATTGTTCAATTGCTTGCAAGCTTCGTCCTGGCGCTCGCAACGCTCACGTCCGGCCAGGTCCAGGCGCAAACCGAACCGGACAATATCCAATTGAAATTCATCGGAAGGGTCGTAGCCGCCACGGGTTCGGTCACGATCGAGCATCCGAATGCAGTCGTCGTTCAGGCAGGGCTGCCCGGCAAACTGCCTCAGGCGCAGGTCGGCGACCCCGTGTATCTGGGCGACGTGGTGCAAACTGGAGCTGACGGACGCGTCGGGATCAATTTCTCCGACGGCACTTCGTTTAATCTGTCGAGCAACGCCAAGATGGCGATGACCGAGTTCGTGTACGACCCGAACGGCAAGTCGAACTCGACCTTGCTCAAACTGACCAATGGGACGTTCACCTTCGTTGCCGGCAACATTGCGAAGACCGGAGACATGAAGATCGACACCCCTGTCGCAACGATGGGCATTCGAGGCACCACGCCACGCATCGAGATATCGGACGATGGAACGGTGAGGTTCGCCACGCTCGTTGAAGAGGGCAAGAGCAAGGTCAGGAAGGTCGGGACTCGAACGCCGCAGCAACCTGAGCAAAACACCCTTCACAAGTTCAATCCCAACATCTGTCGAGGGTGCTAGGCCAGGCGCAGCCAGTTTCGTGCAAGCAAGGCCCGATATGAAACTTCGTGCAAGCGCCGGCGCAATTGTCAGCCTGATATCGCTCCTCGTTGCGACGCTCCCAGTGTTGCCGGCGGTCGCGCAGAACCCGAAGAAGGATAGCTATCTCCGCACTATCGGATTGTGCAGCGGCCTCGATCGCACACCGGCCGACGCGCGCATTGCTGCCTGCACGGCGCTGATCGATGCGGGGCAGGACATGACCCAGGCTGGCCTCGCGATCGCCTACAACAACCGTGGCAACGCCTACGCCGCCAAGGGAGACTATGACGGCGCCATCCGGGATTTCGATCGATCGATCGAGCTCAATCCGACCTACACCAAGCCGTTCAACAACCGCGGCGTGGCCTATCTCAGGAAGCGCGAATATGATCGCGCGACCGACGCCTTCGATCAGGCGATCAAGCTCAACCCGAACTACGGCGAGGCCTTCGCCAACCGCGCCGGCGCCTATTTGAAGAAGAACGATTATGCGCGCGCGGCGCAGGACTACGATGAGGCAATTCGGCTCGAGCCGAAGCTCGACGGGGTGTGGAACGGACGCTGCTGGAGCCGGGCCATCCTCGGCGAATTGCAGGCGGCGCTGGAAGATTGCAACAAGGCCCTTCAATCGGCGTCAGCCAACGCCGCGACGTATGACTCGCGTGGCCTGATCTATCTGAAGACCGGCGAGCTCGGCGCGGCGATCGCCGACTACAGCTCCGCACTTCGCATCGATCCCAAGCTCGCAAGTGCACTTTATGGCCGCGGCCTGGCGAAGGTGAAGCAGGGTGACAAGGCTGGCGGCAATACCGACATGGCGGCGGCCAAGGCGATCCAGGGCAGCATCGGCGACGATTTCACACGCTACGGCGTGCGATAGGCGAGTGGTCGACGACTTGATGCTATCGCCGCGGATGCGCCCCGGCCGGCCGGCTAGTCCATGATCTCGACCGTCGCCGAACGGCCGGCGACCAGCGCGATGCGATCCGGCAGGTGGTCCAGCGCGATGCGCACGGGGATGCGCTGTGCGAGCCGAACCCAGCTGAAGGTCGGATTGACGTTTGCGAGCAGGCTCGCGCCGGCCGCGCGGTCGCGATCCTCGATGCCGGCCGCAATGCTCTCGACATGTCCGGTGAGCCGCACCGGCTCGCCCATCAGCCGGATCTGCGCCTTGTCGCCGACGCGAATGCGCGCGAGCTTGGTCTCCTCGAAATAGCCTTCCACATGCAGCGTGTCGGTGTCGACCAGCGCCATCACGCCCTTGCCGGCGGTGACGTAGGCGCCCGGCCGCAGGTCCATATTGGTGATGGTGCCGTTCACCGAAGCGTGCACCTCGCTGCGATCCAGATTGAGCTGAGCGACCGCGCGGTCGGCGACCGCCTTGTCATAGGCCGCCTTGGCCTG
Organism: Bradyrhizobium sp. BR 1433; assembly: GCF_051547665.1. Taxonomy (NCBI): domain Bacteria; kingdom Pseudomonadati; phylum Pseudomonadota; class Alphaproteobacteria; order Hyphomicrobiales; family Nitrobacteraceae; genus Bradyrhizobium; species Bradyrhizobium sp. BR 1433. The sequence continues at coordinate 4,132,424 of NZ_JBPUGG010000001.1, read as the reverse complement.
CAGCTGCGTCGCCAGAACCTGCTCCTGCTTCTGCTGCGACACCGCATCGGTGGTCAGCGAGCTGTAGCGTTTGAGGTCGGCGTCGGCCTGATCCAGCGTCGCGCGATGGCCGGCGACCACAGCATCGGCCTGCTTCAGCGCCAGGGCAAAGCGTGCGCGATCGATCCGGAACAGGATGTCGCCGCGATGCACCGGCTGATTGTCCCTGACCAGCACGTCGGTGACGAAGCCCGAGACGTCGGGGGCCACCTGGATCACGTCGGCGCGGACCCGGCCGTCGCGGGTCCATGGCGATTCCATATAGTAAACCCAGAGTGCGCGAGCGACAGCGAGCGCGGCGACGACGGCGACCGCGGTCAGCGCAACCCGGCCGAGCCAGGCGAAATTCGCTTTCATGGTAGAAACTCCGAAAGATAAACCACGACGCCGAGCAGGCATACGTACAGGGCGAAATTGAACAGCGCGCGATGCCAGACCAGCCGGTAGAATCCGAAGCGCTGCATGATCCGGCTCACCACCGCGCTCAGCGCATAGGCAACTATGAGCCACAGCAGCAGCGCCGGAACGAGCACGCCATAAATGTCGAGCTCATATCTCATGCGGCGAAACTCTCCTCGGGTTGCGATCGATACGCGGGTGCATCCGGAAACAGGCTGCGGCGGATGCCGACGAGACCGAGCAATGCATCGTCCCGCGCGCGCTCATTGGGGTCCTTGACGACCGCGGTCAGCGCCGCATCGATGCATGACAACAGTTCGGCCGGCATTGCCTGGTCCGCACGGGCGCGAAACGCCGCCGCGAGGTCGTCGAGCATATCGTCGATGGCACGCACGGTCACTGCGGCGAGGCCGTAGCGGGCCCGCCTGAGGTCGATGATGTTGAGCCCGATGCGGAGCTGGACCAGGCTGTCGGCATCGCGGCGGTCGCTCTCGGAGATGAAGGCGATCCGCTGGACCAATAGTCCGAGCCGATGCAGCATCAGGCCGGCAAACTGCGCGCGATCGCCGTGGCCGCGCCGCTCGGCCGCGACCGCGAGCGCCTGCCAACTCGACGTCATCAGCCGCTTGGCGATCCATTCGGCGCCGACGCCGCGCGCGATCCGCGTTACGATCTCCGCGATCACAACACCGAGGAAGAAGGCGACCGACGTGTTGGCGAAACTGGCGAAATCCGCGCTGTAGGTCGATTGCAGCGCGAGCAGCGTCGCGGTGTTGGCGGCGAGCGCCATGCCGATCGGCGCGGTCTTGGGTCGTGCGATCAAAAAGCCGTACAGGAGGAAGGTCGGCGCCAGTGCCGCGATCAGGACCTCGACATGGGAGATGCCGGGCACCAGCGCGAACTGATAGATTGCGACGATGACGATCGCGACCAGTGAAAACAGGCCGAAGGCCCGGATGCTGCGCGCAGGCTCGTCCTGTGCGGCGAAGAAGGAGCAGGCGACCGCCGCCATCATCGGCGCCGAGGCGCCATCGGCCCAGCCGGTCGCAATCCACAGGCCGCAGCAGATCAGGATGGCGACCGCCGCGCCCGCGGCCGACCACAGCGCCATGCCGTGGTCGCGATGACGGACCGGTGCGGCCCCCGACTCCGGGTGGAACGTCAGCGGGACGGTGGAGATATCCCGGCCCGCGGCGATCGCATCGCCCAGCGCGCGGCAGTCGGCCGAGATGTCGACAAGCTCGCGCAGCCGGAGCAGCAGGCTGATCGTGATGATGCGCTCCCGCGGCGCGATGCCGTCGAGCGCAGATCGCCGCTCGGCGATTGCGGTGCGGATCTGCTCGCCGGATTGCCGCTGGCGGTCCTCGTCCACGATCCATGCGGCGATATCGCCGATCAGCCGTTGCAGTTCCGGTTGCCGTCGCAGCGCCGCTTCGCCTAGTGCGGCAAGCCGGTCCTCGATCGACGTGATGATCGGCAACAGCATCAGCATGCGCAGCCGGACCTCGCCGAGGCCACGCACGGTGCCGGCGTCGGCCAGCCGGTCATAGGCGACATGGGTCGCCAGCGTATCGATCTCGACGATGTCGGTCGCAAGACGGAGGCGTTGGGCCCGGCGCGTCTCGCCGGTCCCACGGTCAAGCAGCACGTCGCGTGACAGACGGCGCGCATCCGACAGCCAGCTCCTGATGCGGCCGCCGACCGCCGGCGCGACGCTGCGGGGAAACACCACCGTCGACACCAGGCTCGCACAGATGATGCCGAGCGAGATCTCCTCGACCCGTGCCAGCGCTACATCGAAGATGCTGCCCGGTTCGGCCACCGACGGAAAGCCGATCAATGCGACAGTATATCCGCCCAGCATGAAGACATAGCTGCGCGGCGTGCCGTCGAGCAGCGACAGATAAAGGCAGAGCCCGACCCAGAGCGCGATCGCGAGGCACAGTAGCTCCGGTGCATTGACCAGGTTCGGCACCAGGGCGACCGTGACGCTCGCGCCGACCAGCGTACCGATCACGCGGAAGAACGCCTTCGAGCTGGTCGCGCCGGCCAGCGGCTGCGAGGTGATGTAGACCGTCGCCATCGCCCAATAGGGACGCGGCAGATCGATCGCCAGGGCGATGACAAGCGCCAGCATCGACGCCGCGAACGTCTTCAACGCGAAGATGAGATCCGCGTGGCGGACCAGGAACGGCTCTTCCGCGCGCATGACTATTTCGCCTCTGGAGCAGTCCTGGCTGGCGCAGTCCTGGCGTCCTGCAGGCGGCTCGCCCGCTGCTCGATGAGCTGCAGCGTCTCGAAGGTTACCGCAAGTTCCGCGCTGCCGATATCCTTCAGCAGGCTGGCCCGTACGCGACGCAGCACCCGATTGATCTCCTCGACCTTGGCTCCGCCGGCCGCGGTGAGATGCAGCGTCTTGGCGCGCCGGTCGGTCGGGTCCTCGCGACGCTCGACCAGGCCTTCGGACTGCAGCAGATCGATCAGCCGCACCAGTGAAGGCCCCTCGATTCCCAATTCATCCGCCAGCACGCCTTGCCGGACGTTCTCCCCCGGCGCGACAACACCAGCAGTGGAATCGCCGTCGCGTAGGATAGTCCGTGGTCGGACAAGGCCTGATCCGACTCGCGGCGCCAGATCCGGGCCAGCCTGGTCACCAGGCGGCCGATCTCGGCGTGGATATGGGACTGCGAAGGCGGCATGCAAATTAGATAGGATACGAACTATTAGGAGGCAATGATATACTGCGAACATCGCGGACGATCACGCGAATGCGATCCTGCGTGAGGAAGCGTCAATACTGCTGCGGGATCGACCTCGATGCGCTGGTTATGCTCGGTTGCGGGCGGACCTTGAGCGCGGCGGGTTAGGAACACATCGGGATACAGATGCTTCTGTTCTTGAGGAGATTGTCATGAACAGAAAGCCGGTAACGCAGGATTCCGGACGCTCGAGCGACTGGGGTTCCCACGCGCAAACCGACAAGCCGTGGAAGGGAAACCCGGAGAAGGAGCAGCGCTCAGGAGACGCGAAGGCCTCCGGAGACGAGAAGCCGGACCTGGAAAAGTGGCGTGAATCGAACACGCATTGATGCGCGGAGATAGCCAATGTCCGCCTTTCATTTCGCGATCGTGAATGATGAGCGTGTGATCGATGCAACCGGTCAGCCGGTTGCCGACCGCGATGAAGCCATTGCGGTGGCCAAGCGGCTCGCCATCGACCTTGCGGAGACCCGACAGGAATATCTGGGCCGCGGCTACTACATCTCGGTGATCGGCAGCGACGCCCGCGAAATTCACCGCGAAAGCATCGATAGTGCCGAGAAGAGCGGATGAACGATGCCGCCCCGGCGGGCGGCAAGAGAGCAAGGCTTCGAGAACAAGGCTTTGAGAACAAGGCCTGGAGAGACCGAATGGATATGGGCCTTGAAATCATCTATGGCATCGGAGCGCTCGTGCTGCTGACCGCTTTGATCTTCGGCGTGCTTCAACACCATTTTCGCAGCAGGCGCGCGGTGCAGGCCGACGAGGAGGTCGTCCGCGACAGATACAAGCGGAACGAGACCTGACGCGGAGCCGCTGGCGCAAGGAGGAGACGATGGGATTGGCTCAATATGCGGTGATTGCGGCCGGCGAGGAATGGGGCGTCCTGCACGACGGCAATCTCAACGGCGGATACGCCACCAAGGAAGCTGCATTCGAATCAGCGGCGGCCGCCGCGGCTCTGGCGATCAGGATGGGGCACGAGGTCCACGTCAGCGTTCCCGGACGCGAGGAGGGCGAGGCGGCCCTCACCAAGCGACCCGCCTGATCCAAATCACAGCAGTACGGCTTGCAGCCGGTGTGACGACGATGCGCGCCAGCGCGCTCTACGGATCGAGCTCAGTATCCCAGTAGAGATAATCGAGCCAGCTCTCGTGCAGATAGTTCGGCGGAAACAGCCGGCCGTTGCGATGCAGCTGATGCACAGTCGGGGCGTAGGGCGTCTGCTTCGGAAACATCCTGGCCTGCTGCGGCGTCAGATTGCCCTTGCGCAAATTGCAGGGCGAGCAGGCGGCGACGACGTTTTCCCAGGTGGTCTGGCCACCCTTGCTGCGCGGAATGATGTGATCGAAGGTGAGATCGTCGCCCGACAGGCAATACTGGCAGCTGAATCGGTCGCGCAGGAAAACGTTGAACCGGGTGAAGGCGGGGTGGGTGGTCGGCTTGACGAAGGACTTGAGGGATACGACGCTCGGCAGCTGGATTTCGAAGGAAGGACTTCGTACCGCCCGGTCGTAATATTCGACGATGTTGACACGATCGAGGAACACCGCCTTGATCGCGTCCTGCCAGGACCAGAGCGACAGCGGGTAATAACTCAGCGGCCGGAAGTCCGCATTCAAGACCAGCACCGGCCAACCGCCTTGCGAGACATGTGCGTTCAAATAACGCTCCTGAACTCCCACTAGCTGCGAAGCAGCATGCACTCACATACTACAGGCAGCGTGACGGGATTGTGAAGAGCAATGAGCGGCTTATCCGCCGCGCCCTGCCATGTTCCTGCCCCGATTGCCTCCCGCCCGCGAGGCCCGTAAAGGGAGCCGCAAGGCCCTGTCGGCCAGTGACGGACCCTGCCGATGACCACGACCTCAAGCTATCTCGAGGCGCCGCGCCGGTTGCGCGCGTTCGTGCGCGCGCACGAGACGAGCCTTGTGGTGCTGGCGGTGCTGATCGGCGCCATTGGCGGCCTCGTGGTTGCGGTCATGAGCGGCCTCGTCACGGTGCTGCATTCGGTGCTGTTCAATCTGCCGCTCGGCGACCGGTTGTCGAGCCAGCCCAGCATCGATCCGGTGCGCGCGCTCGTGGTTCCCACGATCGGCGGCCTGCTGCTGGGATTTGCGTTCCTTCTGTTGCTCCGGGTCCGGCCGGCCCGCGAAATCGACCCGATCGAGGCCAACGCGCTTTATGGCGGGCGGATGTCGTTCCGCGGCAGCGTGATCGTAGCGCTGCAGACGATCTGGTCGAGCGGCGTCGGCGGCTCGGTCGGGCTCGAGGCCGGCTACACCCAGCTCTCCAGCGGCCTCGCCGCCTCGCTCGGCCGCGGCTTTCACCTCCGCCGCAACGACCAGCGAATCATGGTGGGCTGCGGCGCCGCGGCGGCGATCGCCGGTGCGTTCAGCGCGCCGCTCGCGGGCGCGTTCTACGCTTTCGAACTTGTGATCGGCGGCTATACGCCGGCCAGCCTGACCCCGGTCGGCGTGGCGGCGGTGACCGGCTACTTCGTCGCCCATGCCTTCGAGCCACTGCCGCTCGGCGTCGGCGTCGGAACCGTCGGCGATGTGCTCGGACGGGATCTTGCGATCGCCGCGCTGCTCGGCATGGTCGCGGCCCTGACCGGCATTGCGATCATGCGCGGCGTGACACTGTGCGAGGCGCTGCTGACCAAGAGCCGGCTGTGGCCGCCGCTGCGGCCGGCGCTCGGCGGGCTTGCGGTCGGCGCGATGGCGCTATTGACGCCGCAGGTGATGTCGTCGGGCCACGGCGCGCTGCGCTTCGCGGGCATCGTGGCGATGCCGCTTGCCTTCATCGCCGGCGTGTTCGCGCTGAAGGCGGTTGCGTCGATCGTTTCGCTCGGCTCGGGCTTTCGTGGCGGATTGTTCTTCGCCACGCTGTTCATGGGCGCGCTCGGCGGCCGGCTGTTCGCCGCCGGCGTGGACATCGTGTGGCCGGGGCTGAACCTCGACCCCAACGCCTATGCGGTGATCGGCATGAGCGCGCTGTCGGCCTCGGTGATCGGCGGTCCGCTCACGATGTCGTTCATCGCGCTGGAATCCACCGGCAACCTCTGGCTCACGACCGCGGTGCTGGTCGCGGTCATCATCTCGACCACGATCACGCGCGAGCTGTTCGGCTATTCGTTCGCGACCTGGCGATTGCATCTGCGCGGCGAGACCATCCGCAGCGCCGCCGATATCGGCTGGATTCGCGATCTCACGGTCGGCAAGATGATGCGGCAGGACATGACGACGGTGAACGCCGCGATGCCGATCGAGGCGTTCCGCGAGGAATTCCCGCCGGGCTCGAAGACCCAGGTCGTCGCGGTCGACGGCGAGGGGCATTACGCCGGGCTTGCGCTGGTCGCCGAAGCGCACGCGCCGGATCTCGAGGCCGACAAGGGGCTTGCCGCGATTCTGCGCTACGCCGACGTGGTGCTGCATCCCGGCATGAACGTGCAGGAGGCGATCGCGGTGTTCGACGCGGCCGAAGCGGAATCGCTCGCCGTGGTCGAAGGCGACGGCGACCGCCGGCCGATCGGCCTGCTCACCGAAGCGCACGCGATGCGGCGCTATGCGGAAGAATCCGAGCAGCGCCGCCGCGAGGTGATCGGCGAGATTTGATTTTACTGTCCTCGGCGTCATTGCGAGGAGCGAAGCGACGAAGCGATCCATCTATCCCCGAGTTGTGGCATGGATTGCTTCGCTGTGCTCGCAATGACAACGTAGAGGGCTACGCCGTCACGCGCTCCAGCTTCTGCAGGCATCGTGTCACGCGCACCGTGGCCGGCATCTCGGTGTCCGGAAAGCTGGTCTTCCAGTCGGTGACGCCGACTTCGCCGACATAGATGTCGCCGCGGGAATCCAGCGCGATGCCGTGCGGCGCCAGGAATTTGCCGGTCTCGACGCCGGGGCCTTGCTCGCCGCCGAGGCGCGCGATGCGCTTTCCGGTGTGATCCACGATCGACAGCCGCGGGCCGAGATTGGGCACCTTGCGATTCACCGCCATGCCGGGGCCGAGCTCGCCGATCACGAAGTTCGGCCGCTTGCCGCCGCCGCAGCAGCACAGCGCGCAGGGCCGGTGCAGGTTGTTCCACTGCGTCTCGTATCTGCCGTTGCCGTCGAACACCTGGACGCGATGGTTCTCGCGGTCGGCGACGTAGACCCAGCCATCGGCGTCGGTCGCGATGTTGTGCACGATGTTGAACTGGCCGGGATCGGTGCCGGGCTCGCCCAGGTTTTGATCAACTTGCCATCCGGCGTGTATTTGTGGACGCAGGCATTGCCGTAGCCATCGGAGACATAGATCTCGCCCTTCGGCGACAGCGCGGTATGGGTGCAGCGATGGAACGGCTCGCCGCTCATGAACGGCGCCGGCTTGTTCGGGATGCCGATCGTCAGCAGCACCTTGCCGTCGGTCGAGCATTTGCGCACGGTGTGGTCGCCGTCATCGGTGCAATAGAGATTGTCGTCGGCGTCGATATGCAGGCCGTGGGCGCGCGAGAACACGCCTTCGCCCCAGCTCTTGATGAAATTCCCCTCGCGGTCGAGCACCACCATCGGATGGTCGCCGCGGTTGAAAACGTAGACGCGGTCCTTGCTGTTGACCGCGACGGAGGCAACATCGGTCAGGCTCCAGCCGTCGGGGAGTTTTGCGAAGTTCTCCACCACGCGATAGCGGTGTTCGCCGGTGCCCAGGATGGTTGGCATAAGATGTCTCCCCAAGATCCTCATTCCGGGGCGATGCGCAGCATCGAACCCGGAATCTCGAGGTTCCGGGTCTGCGCTTCGCGCATCCCGGAACGACGGCAGGTTTCTACGAAAAATCCGCCCGTGGCCCGACGTCGCGCGGCAACAGGCCTTCCTCGATCGCCTTGATCTGCAATGCGAGATAGCGCGAGTTGATGCGGCATTGCGCGAGGCTGCCGGCGATGAACCACAGGCCGGGCTGCGGCGTGCGGGTGTACATGTTGCGCAGCTCCTGGCCGTCGCCAAAGCCCCAGATCGGGCCGACGCGCGCGGTCATCGCCTCGCCGAACAGCTTCTTCACCAGCTCTTCCTGCGGCCGGTAGCCGGTCGCGAGCACGATCAGGTCGGCCTCAATCATCTTGCCGTTCTTCAGCCGCGCGCCCTCGCTGACGAAGGTCTCGATGTCGGCGAATTGCTGCAGGGCGACCGCGCCGCTCGCGACCAGATCGGAGCAACCGACGTTGAAGTAATAGCCGCCGCCGCGGGTCAGGTATTTGAACTGCCAGCCGGTGCCGCCATCGCCGAAATCAAGCTTGAAGCCCTTGCGCGCGAGGCTGTCGAGCAGCGGCTTGTCGAGCTCTTTCGACTGCTCGGTCATCAGCACATGGCTGCGTTTGGCGAGCGCGAGCGGCATCGAGGTCGCGATCAAATCATTGTCCTCGAGCGTACCATCATTGTAGGCGGCATAGGCCAGCTGCGCCGACGGCTCGATATTGGTGATCAGCGTCGAGGAGCGCTGTACCAGCGTGACCTCGGCGCCCGAGGAATGCAGGTCCTGCGCAATGTCGTGGCCGCTGTTGCCGGTACCGATCACCAGCGCGCGCTTGCCGGTCCAGCTCTCGCCGTCCTCGTAGCGGCTGGAATGCATGATCTTGCCGGAAAAATCTTTCAAGCCGGGGATATCGGGCAGATTGGGAATGCCGCTGACGCCGGTCGCCATCACGACATGGCGCGGCTGCATTGTCCGTGTCGTGCCGTCGGCGCGGCGCAGCTCGACGGTCCAACGCCCATCCGCATCGTCATAGCTGCCGCCGACAAATTCCGTGCCGGTCCAGAAGTTCAGCTCCATGGCGTCGACATAGGCTTCGAACCAGTTGGCGAGCTTGTCCTTCGGGATGTAGGTCGGCCAGTTCGGCGGGAACGGCATGTAGGGCAGGTGATTGACCTGCACCTGGTTGTGCAGGGTCAGCGCGTGATAGCGCTTGCGCCAATTGTCGCCGACGCGCGCCTCGCGGTCGACGATCAGCGCGTCGATCTTGAGCTGTTGCAGCCGCGCGGCGATCGCAAGTCCCGCCTGTCCGCCGCCGATCACCAGCACGTCGGGGTCGCGGTCGGCATATCCGGCGGATGCCTTGCGCAGGTCGAGCCAGTTGGGGCCGCGGAAGTCGCGCGAATAGGCCTGCCCGCGCGGCCTGGTGTGGCCCTGCTGCTCCTCAAAACCCTTCAGCTCCTCGAGCACCGTCAGCAAGGTCCAGGCTTTCAGGCGATCGTCGTCGGCGGCATCGGGGATCAGCCGCACGATGCCATGGCCGCGGCCAACCGCCGTCTCGAATTTGAAGATCGCCTCGATCGCATGGTTGCCGGCGCGTGTCACCCGTCGGGGCGGGGCGCGATCGGCATCGATGCGGAAGTCATGCGGCGCGCTGTGACGCGCATGCGCCGGCAGCTCCTCGATGATTGCGAAGGCCCGGTTGACGGTCTGGATGTTCCAGCTCAGCGCCAGCACGTCGCGCCAGTAGCTGTCGGGATGGAACAGTGGCTTCAGCAGCACATCGTCCGGGCTCGCCAGCGCATCTTCGAACTGCACGAGCCAATTGTCGGCGGCGACCGAAATATCGTCCGTCTTGTCGAGCATTGAGCGTTTCTCGTCATCGGCCGCCTTGCTGATATTTTCGTGGCGGCGTTCCCTTTCCGCGAAGCCTATACCCATTCGAAGGCGTGCAGAAAGGGCGCGACGAGATAGCGCCTATTCGGCCAGCGACAGGATCAGGCCTTGATCCGGCGGAACGCGGCCTTGCAGGGTATCGAGATAGGCCTCGCGCACCGCGGCCGGGCCGCGCCGCTCGACCACGTCAAGCCAATTCGGCAGATGCGGCACGAGCTCCGCCCATGCGGCGCCAAAACGCTGGTCGATGCCGCCGGGACCCCATTCCTTGGCGCGCTTGCGGATCTGGTCCGGGGCGAAGAACCAGACCGGCTTGGCGCCTGGCAGCGTCGGCTCCTCCGGCTCGCTCGCACGGTGCGTCAGCCCGACCCGGCCGGAATAGACCATCTGCGCGCCGAAGTGCCGGTGCAGACTTTCGCGCAGCGCACTGTTGCCGGCCATGTCGACATAGGCTGTAGGTTCGGCCGACGGGATCGCAGTGACCTGGTCATAGGTGACGACCTCGTCGTAGCAGCCGAGCGAGCTGACGAAATCGACATTGCCTCTGGAGGTCAGCCCGATCACGGGGATACCCCGCTTGTGCACGAGATGGGCGAGGCCGAACGCGGTCTTGCTCGAGGCCGACGACAGGATGACGCGGCGGGCGCCGTAGAACGCATTCTCGGCGAGGGCGTCGTCGACCAGGAACGACAGCATGAACAAGGGCAGCAGCAGTGCGCGGAAATCGCCCTGCCGGCCGGCATAGGTCGGATCGCCGGAGACGCGGGCGTAAGCGTTGTAGACCGGCGAGACCTCCTGCCGGTGCGCGGCGCCGTCGCGCAGGCCGCGCTTGCTGACGTCGGCCGCCTCGATCACCAGATGGGTCGCCATCGGGAAATAGCCGAACAGCGTTTCGCCGGCTGCGATCATCGGATGTTTCGAGATCAGCACCTCGCCAAAGCCCCACACCGGGATGATGCCGTAGCCTTCGGGCGCCGGGAACAGATGCCAGTATTTCAGCTGCTCGCCGATCACGGCGTAGGTGATGTTGTTGGCGGTGAAGGCGAAGCGGGTCACCTTCACCAGCAGCGCATCGGCCGGCAGCGCCGCGGCATCGGGCAACAGCGTCTCGATCAGCTTGCACTGCTGCAGGTCGTTGCGGATGACGATGAAGTCGGTCGAGTTCATGGCGATGATCCCAGCTTCCGATGCGCCGGCATCGTTGCGTCGATTGCCGGCCTTTTGCAACAGCAACTAAGTTTCAAACGCCGTTCGCTTCGCCGTCACATCGTTCAGCGAAGCTGTCCTTCGCGGTAGAGGTCGCGCAGCTTGCGCTTGAAGATCTTGCCGGTGGCCTCGCGCGGCAGCGCGTCCATGAAGCGGATGTCTCGTGGCACCTTGAAATTGGCGAGCTTGCCGCGCAGGAAATCCTGGATCGCCGCAACCGACAGCGTGCTGCCCGCTTCCGGCTCGACGCAGGCGAACAGCCGCTCGCCATACTCGTCGTCGGGGACGCCGAACACCGCGCAGTCGCGGACGCCTGCCATGCCGATCAGGGCATTCTCGATCTCGGCGGGGTAGATGTTGACGCCGCCCGAGATCACCATGTCCCGCTTGCGATCGCACAGGAACAGATAGCCGTCTGCGTCGAGATAGCCGACATCGCCGACGCTGATCAGGTCGTCGCGGTCGGCCTCGGCGCGCGCCTTGGCGTTGCCGTGGTAATCGAAATCCGAGATTGCCGTCTGGCGCATGAAGATCTCGCCGGGCTCGCCGACGTCGCATTGCGTTCCGTCGGGCCGGAATATCCTGACGATGCCGCCCTCGATCGCGCGGCCGACGGTGCCGGGCTTGGCCAGCGCTTCGGCTGACGAATGCCAGACCGGGATGCCGGTCTCGGTCGAGCCGAGATATTCGTTGATGACCGGTCCCCACCACTCGATCATCGCGCGCTTGACGTCGACGGGGCAGGGCGCCGCGCCGTGGACGATGAAGCGCAGCGACGACAGGTCGTGGCGGCACCGCGTCTCCTCGGGCAGGCGCAGCAGCCGCACGAACATGGTCGGCACCATATGCATGTGGGTGACATGGTGGCGCTCGATCAGTTGCAGCAGATCTTCCGGATCGAAGCGCGGCTCAAGCACGATCTTGCAGCCGTTGCGGAACGCGAGCATTCCGTAGGAGTGCGGCGCCGAATGATACATCGGACCGTTCATCAGGATCACCTGATCCTCGTTCGGCTTGACGCCATAGGTGATGGCGCCGACCCGCGCGGCCGCCGCCTGCTGCTCGGGCCGCATCGGCTTGCGCTTGACGCCCTTCGGCAGTCCTGTTGTGCCCGAGGTGTAGAACATCGGCGCCGCGCCGATCGGCGCGTCGGTCAGCGGTTGGTGCGTCTCCCGCCAGACGTCCCAGTCGGTCAGGCCTTCAGGCACGCGCGTGAGCGCCGGCATCACGCCGTAGGCCGCGGCGATCTCCGGTGGCGTCGTCACCACCAGCAGCTTGATTGCCGGCGGCAGGCCGTCGCGGATCTGCGGCAGCAGATCGGCGTGGCAGACCAGCGTGTCGGCGCCGCTGTCGGACAGGATGTAGGCGACCTCGTCGGCCTTCAGATGCCAGTTGATCGGCACCACCGGACTGCCGAGCGCGGCCGAAGCCGCGACCACCTCGAACAGTGCGAAATCGTTGCGCAGCATCATGCCGACCGGCTTGCCGCCCTGCACGCCAAGCGCCCGGAAGCCGCTGGCCGCCCGCGCGATGCGGGCGTGAATGTCGCCGTAGCTGATCTGTCTGTCGCCGCTGATGATCATGTCGCGCCTCGTCTCCTAGCGATCGTCCAGGATCTCGCCGAAGCTGATCCAGCTCTTGCCGTTGAACCGGCGCAGCCGCAACTGCTGGAACGGCAGATAGTCGTCCGGCCCGGTCGATACCGTCATGCCCGGCAACAATAGCGGCATCGGAACGTCGCGCAATGACGCCGCCTGGCGCATGATGTTTTCGCGGCTGAAATCGTTCTTGCAGGCCTTCAGCACGGCCATCAGCAGTGTCGCATAATGATAGCCCGCCGAGTAGTTCGAGTTGCTGAGGTCCGCATTGGGCAGGTACTGCTTCATGAAGGCAAGATAGTCCTTCACGGCGGGATCATCGGCCCATTGCGCATCCATCGTGTCCTTCTGGTTGCTGGACGAGATCAGGCCGACCGCGTTCTCGAGCCCGGCGGGCTCCAGGAACGAGATCGACGACGCGGAGGTCGGTACGAAGAACGGGTCCGGCTTCCAGCCGATCTCGGCCACGCCCTTGATCATCTGCGGCGTGAACTTGCCGAGCACGACACCGAACAGCACATCGGCACCGGACGCCTTCAGGGTCGCGAGCTGCGAGCTGATAGTGGGCGCTGAGGTCTCGTAGCTCGCTTCCGCGACGATCATGCTCGCGGCCTTGCCGCCGAGCGCACGCTTGAAGCCGGCGACATAGTCGCGGCCGAAATCGTCGTTCTGCGCAAGGATCGCGATCTTTGCGTCGGGCTTGGCCTGCAGCACATATTTGGCATAGACCACGCCCTCAGATTCGTAGGACGCCATGCCTGGCATGGTCCACGGATAGGTCTTCGGGTCGGCCCATTTGGTCGCGCCGCTCAGCACGAATAATTGCGGGATCTTCTTGCTGTTGAGATAGCGGTGCACGGCGTTGTTGGTGGCGGTGCCGAGCGAGCCGAACATCATCAGCACCTCCTCCTGCTCCACCAGCTTGCGGGTCTGCTCGACGGTCTTCGGCGGCGAATAGGCGTCGTCCAGCGTGATGAATTTCACCTGCCGGCCATTGATGCCGCCCTCTGCGTTGACCTTCGCGAAAAACGCTTCCTGGGCGCGGCCGATGGTGCCGAAGCCGGAGACCGGTCCGCTATAGGGCAGCGTCTGGCCGATCCGGATCGCTTCGTTGCCGTTGTCGGCGGCGGCCGTGCTGGCGATTGCGCAGACCGCAAGCGCGGCTGCCAGCGCGTGTTGCGCTCGTTTCATGGTTCACTCCCGGACTTTGTGAAACAGCGTCAGGCGCTGGCGCGCAGGAAGTCGCTGCGCGCCGCGGCGAACTCGGACTTGAGCCGCGCCACCAGTTCGGCGACCGGCGGGGCGTCGGTAATCTGGCCGATGCCCTGGCCCGAACCCCAGATGTCGCGCCAGGCCTTGGCCTTCATGTTGCCGCCGGAGCCGAAGTTCATCCTGGATTTGTCGGCGACCGGCAGATTGCCCGGATCGAGACCTGCCGCCGCGATCGACGGTCCGAGATAGTTGCCGTGCACGCCGGTGAACAGGTTCGAATAGATGATGTCGTGCGCGGCGTATTCGGTCAGCGCCTGCTTGTACCTGATATCCGCGTTGGCTTCCTCGGTCGCGATGAAGCGGGTGCCGATATAGGCGAGGTCGGCGCCGAGCGCGAGCGCGGATGCGATGCTCCAGCCGTCGGAGATCGCGCCCGACAGCAGGATCGTGCCCTTGAACCATTGCTTGACCTCGCGCACCAGCGCGAACGGCGACAGCGTGCCGGCATGGCCGCCGGCGCCGGCGCAGACCAGGATCAGGCCGTCGACGCCCTGCTCGGCGGCCTTGCGCGCGTGCTTCACGTTGATGACGTCGTGGAACACCACACCGCCATAGGAGTGCGCGGCCTCGACGATCTCGGACGGCGGGCGCAGCGAGGTGATGATCACGGGCACCTTGTGCTTCACGCAGGTTTCCATGTCGCGCATCAGGCGGTCGTTGGAGGCGTGGCAGATTTGGTTGACGGCGTAGGGCGCGACCTTCTTTTCCGGATGCAGCGCCTGGTACTCGCCGAGCTCGTCCTCGATCTGGGTCAGCCATTCGTCGAGCTTTTCGGCCGGGCGGGCGTTCAGCGCCGGGAACGAGCCAACGATGCCGGCCTTGCACTGCGCGATCACGAGCTCCGGCCCCGAGACGATGAACAGCGGGGAGCCGACGACCGGCAGTTCAAGCCTTTTGGCGAGCGAAACGGGCAGCGTCATTTTCGGATCCTCCATGCGCGTCGCCCGGCCGGCAGCCGGGGCGGATCGCGATTTATTGTGATGGCTGGAGCGGTGGCGCTCTTGGCGCGGCAATATAAGGCTGGACGGTTCGGTCATCGCGTTCAATATTGAACATCGGACCGACCAGAAATGAACGATGTCGCAGGAAGGGGAGCGGCATGGACTGGGAGCTTTGCAAGACATTCGTCGCGGTGGCGGAGACACGCAGCCTCGCCGGGGCGGCAAGGCGGCTGCGCATCAGCCACCCCACCGTCGGTCGCAACGTCGCGGCGCTCGAGCAGCAACTCGGCACACGCCTGTTCGCGCGTTCCAATGACGGCCTGTCGCTGACGTCGCATGGCCGCAAATTCCTCGAACACGCCGAAGCGATGGCCGCGGCGGCCTTGCGCGCGGAGGCGGCCGCGTCCGCCACCGGTGGGCAGGCGCGCGGTGTCGTGAAGCTGTCGATCGGCGCGACGCTGGCCGCGCACTGGCTGATGCCGCGCCTCGGCCCGTTCCTGCGCGATCACGCCAACATCCAGCTCGAGATCATCACTCATCCGTTCCCGGCCAGCGTACGCCGCCGCGAGGCCGACGTGGTGCTACGGCCGGTCGATGCGGGCGAGGAGAATCTGATCGGGCGCAAGATCGGACGGCTCGGCACCGGCTTCTACGCGTCCCGCGACTATGCGGCAGGCCGCAAGCTGCCGGAGCGGCGGGACGAGTGGCGGGGCCACCATGTGATCGGCTTTGCCGACCAGGCCTCGAACGCGCATCTGGCGCGCTGGAGCGATGTCATCACCCGGCAGGGCACGCTGGTGATGCGCTGTTCCTCGCAGGGCGACATGCTGGCAGCGGCGCGGGCTGGGCTCGGGATTTGCGCGCTGTCCTGCCTGGTCGGGGCCGACTACCCCGATCTGGTGCGGGTCGCGCCGCAAAAGCTCTCGAGCCTCTCCGATCTCTGGCTGCTCGCCCATCCCGATCTGGTCGAGCTTCCCGCGGTGCGCGCCGTCATCGGCTTCGTCACCGACTGCGCGCGCGAGGATCGCGTCAGGCTGCGCGGCTAGTGCGCGTTGTCAAGCACGCGCCCGCAACAGCGTCACCGCGAGCAGGACAAAGGCCGCGCAGGTCCATAGCGACTGCCAGTTCTCCGCCCCTTCGTTGAATCCTGTGTAGATCGCCGTTGCAATGAAAATGCCGGCAAAGATCGACTCCGCCAGTGGGCGGATTCCCTTCGTGGGAGGATTGAGCAGCGTCACGGCCGCAAAGGGCACCGCCGCCATGGTGAGAGGCGCGAAAGGGAAATCAATGAAGCGCGGGTCGAACACGAGACCGATTGCGGTCGCCGTGCCGATCACGACGGTGATCATCAAGGCCAGTCCGTGCAGGGTTGCCAGCACCGATTCAGTGTGGTGACCCTTCGGACCCAACACTTCGAAAAAGCTGGGCGGTGCGCGGCCCGACATCAGGGCGTTGGCGCTCAACACCGGCGAAGCCGTGGCCGCCACCAGCAGCGAGCCCCACACAAGCCAGCCTCCCGTTCCGTAGCTTTCATAGACCAATCTTTGCTCGGCGACGCCAAACAGGATTCCAGCCGTGGTCGCCGATAGCGCGACCGCAAGCCATGACGCGAATGCGGGCTTTCTCGGCTTGCGGCGCAAGGTCAGCCATGCCGCGCCGAATACCAGGATCGCCAGCGCCAATCCGCTGACCATTTGCAGCTTCCAGAGCGGAAAATTGCTGACCGGCTGGCCCGGCGGATATTTCGGCATGCGCTGCTCGGAATCGAACAGGCCCCAGGAGCCGCCGACCGTGCCCTCGATCTCCCGCTTCCATCCTTCATCATAGGCCTCGAACAGGTTGACGCGGAAATGCTCGCGCCGGGCAAGATCGAGGACCTCCGAAACCACTCGCGCCTGATTGATGCGGGACGGCAGCGCGGACTCGCGCATGCGCCCCTCGCTGGGCCAGCCGATTTCTCCGATAAAGATTTCCTTGCCTGGAAAAGCCGCGGCGATTTGCCGGCGCATCTCGTCGGCGTGAGCGGCGGCATCTTCCGCCCGGATTGGCACGTTTTCCCAATAGGGCAGGATGTGAACCGTGACGAAGTCGACGGCGTCGGAGAGCTCGCGATTGCTCAGCCAGAATTCCCAGACGTCGGCATAGGTGACGGGCACGGAGACCTGCGCCTTGATCGAGCGGATGGTGGCGGCAAGGTCGGAAGCCGACATTTCCTTGCGCAGCAAGACCTCGTTGCCGACCACGAGCGCGATGATGGTTTCCGGATATTCCTGGGCGAGGCGGATCGCGGTGGCGACCTGCGTTGCATTCTTCTTCCGGTCCCGATCGAGGAAGATGCCCTGAATGACTTTCAGCCCTGCCTTGGCCGCGAGTGCGGGAATCTGATCGAGACCAAGATCGGTCGCATAGGTGCGGATGCAGTCGGATATCTTCGCGAGTTGCGCGAGGTCTTCCGCGATCTGTTCCGGCGAGACCTGCGTCGCCGGCGAAAGCGATGTCTGATTGTTACGGAACGGCGCGTACGAGATGCATTGCACCTTGTCGTTCGGATCGATCGGCGCGCGCGGCAGGTTGACCGGGACGCCGAGCCACCACCACGCCGCGGCGATCGCGCCCAGGGATAACGAGAGAAGCGTCAGCGGGATACGGAGAGAAATCAGGTCCGTCTCCTTGCAATAAGGACGTGCTGCGCGTGCAAAATGGGCGAGGCCGGCAAATTGAAAAACTATATCTCTGCTGATTCTATATCACGCGATCACGCAGTTGGTGTGCTTTTCTCCACGACTACTTTGCACCGGCGATCACGCCCTCGCGATTTCTGAGCACGCGATAATATGCCCACCACAGATGCGCTGCGGCGCCGCGCAGCGGACGCCACGGCTCCGCAAGCGGCGCCATCTGCTTCGGCGTCGGCCGATCCTTCAAGCCGAGCCCGACCTTGACCGCTTCCTGCACGGCGAGGTCGCCCGCGGGCCAGGCATCGCCATGGCCGAGGCAGAACAGCAGATAGACATCGGCGGTCCACGGGCCGATCCCGGGCAGCGCCGTCAGCGTGTTGTGCGCCGCATCGGCCTCCTCATTGGCAAGGACGTCGAGGTTCAGCCGCTCCTCGGCGAGCTCGCGCGCGATGTGCTTCAGCGTCTTGATCTTGGCCGCCGACAGCCCGAGCCGGCCGAGCCGGTCGGCCCGCGCCTTGCGGATCGCGTCATGGTGGAACGGGTCGAACGCCGTGCTGACGCGCCCCCAGATCGCCGCCGCACTCGCGGTCGAGAGCTGCTGGCCGCAGATGATCGCGGCAAGCCCGGCAAATCCGGGCTCGCGCTGCCGGATCGCCGGCATGCCGGTCAGCTCCAGGATCGGGCGCAGGCGGCGGTCCTGGTCGACCAGTTTGTGGATCGCGTCGTCGAGGTCGGCCTGGGTTTCGAGATGAATCAGCATTTGCGGGGTCTGCATCGGCTTGTCAGGCGCGGGCTTGACCCGCGCATCGATCTCCTATCGTAACAGAGTCTTGTCCGGGCGCATGAACCAGAGTCGCCAGGGCAAGCCCGGCAATGACGCGTGACCGATGACCATGCCACCCGCTTTCCGCTTCGCGCCGAGTCCGAACGGCTACCTGCATCTCGGCCACGCCTATTCGGCGCTGCTCAACCACGACCTCGCGCGGCAGTCGAGCGGACGCTTGCTGCTGCGGATCGAGGACATCGACGCGACGCGCTGCCGGCCGGAATTCGAGCAGGCGATTTATGAGGATCTGGCCTGGCTCGGCATCGCCTGGGAGACCCCGGTGCGGCGGCAGTCCGAGCATTTTGCCGCCTATGGCGCCGCGATCGACCGCCTGTCGGCCCAGGGGCTGGTCTACCCGAGCTTCGAAAGCCGGGCCGAGATCGCGCGCCTGGTCGCGGAGCGCGAGGCTGGCGGCGCGTGGCCGCGCGATCCGGACGGCGCGCCGCTTTATCCGGGGCTGGCCAAATCGCTGTCGGCCGCGGCGCGCGACCGGCTGATCGGGCAGGGCGTGCCGTTCGCGTTGCGGCTCGACATGGCCTCAGCCCGCGCGCGTGCCGGCGACCTGCGTTGGCTAGAAGCGGGCGAGGGGCCGGCTGGCGAGAGCGGAGACGTCGTGGCCCGGCCTGAGGCCTGGGGCGACGTGATCCTGGCGCGCAAGGAGACCCCAACCAGCTACCATCTCTCCGTCGTGATCGATGACGCCCTGCAGGGCATTACCGATGTCGTCAGGGGCGTTGACCTGTTCTGGTCGACCAGCGTGCATCGGCTGTTGCAGGAACTGCTCGGCCTGCCCGTGCCAAACTACCGGCACCACCGGCTGATCCGAGACGCGGCCGGCCAAAAGCTGTCGAAATCGACCCAGGCGACCGGACTGCGCGAATTGCGGGCGGCTGGGGCGAGCCCGGCCGATATCCGCCGCCTGGTCGGCTTGCCGTGAATTCTGGCGAATTGATCGCATGATGGCGTTTTGCGCGGGCGCGCCGTAAACGTCGCCGTGACTCCGGCACGCCTGGCATGCCATGTTGTTGACCGGGGCGGGGATCACGGAGACCATGGCGTCAAAATCGCGCGCACGGCGCAGCAAGCGGCCATCCAAAGGGACGCCGCCGAAGACACGCGCCGCCAAAACGCGTGCTGCCAAGACACGGACTGCCAAGACACCGACTGCCAAGACACGAACGGCCAAGGCCCGCGCCGCCAAGGTGGCGGCCAGGCCGCGCCGCAAGCGGGCCGTGCCCGAGCCGGCCCCGAAGGCCGGTCCCGGCATGGTCGATGCCGCGCTTGCCGCCTTTGCCCATGAGGTGCGGACGCCGCTCACCGGAATCCTTGCGATCAGCAATCTGCTCGCGACATCCGATCTCGGCGAGCGCGAGCGGCGCTGGGTCGACACCATCAAGGCCGGCGCCGAACATCTGGCGAGCCTTGCGACCCTGTTCGTCGACGCCGCCCGGAGCGAGGGGCCGGGGCTCGAGATCCGGCAGGATTTCTTCGACCTGCGCACGCTGGCGCGCCACGCAGCCGATTCGCTGGCCGGCCGCGCGGCAGCCAAGGGGCTGCAAGCTTCCGTCGAGGTCTCCGACCAGCTGCCTGCCTTCGCGGTCGGCGATCCCGTCCGTCTGCGCGCGGCGCTGGAAAATCTGATCGACAACGCGGTGAAGTTCACCGAGCAGGGCAGCATCGAGCTGCGTATCGTGCCGGTGGGCATGGTCAAGGCAAGGTCGGGCGACAAGATCGGCGTCGCGTTCGCGATCTCCGACAGCGGCATCGGCCTGTCGCTATCGGAGGTCAAGCGCCTTTTCCGGCCGTTCTCGCAGGCCAACGTCTCGATCGCCGCGCGGTTCGGCGGCGCCGGGCTCGGCCTGTCGTCCGTCAGGCAGCTCGCGCGCGCCATGGGCGGCGACATCGTCGCGGACCGGCGCGCCGGCGGGGGCACCACCTTCACGCTCAAGGTGGAGCTGGCGCCCGCCGAAGGGCCGGCCGGCACCGCCTCCGGCGAGAGCGCGGCGGCGCTGCTGTCGCAAGGGCTGCGGCTGCTCAGTGTCGAGGACAATCCGTTCGGCCGCGTCGTGCTCAACACGATCCTGACCGAGCTCGGCCACCACGCCGAATTCGTCGGTCAGGGCGAGGCCGCGCCCGACCGGCTCGTGCAGGGCGCCTTCGACGCCGTGCTGATGGACATGGTGCTGCCCGGCATCGGTGGCATCGAGGCGATCAAGCGCATCCGCGCGCTGCCGCCGCCGCACGGCCGCATCGTGATTGTCGGGATTTCCGGCCGGGCCGAGGACGAGGCCGCGGCGCGCGCTGCCGGCGCCGACGGCTTCCTGGTCAAGCCTGTGTCCCCGCGGGCGCTCGCGACTGCGCTGCATGAAGCGACACGCCGTGCGGCAACCGCGACTTGATGATCGCCGCGTTCAACTCGCCGCCGAACACGAAGATCGCGGCGATGAAATACAGGAACACCAGTGCGATCACCACCGAGGCCAGCCCCGCATACATCGTGACGTAGTTGTTGGCGAAGCGTGCCAGGTACATGCCGAAGCCGATGCCCGAGAGCAGCGAAGCCACCATGGTGAAGATGATGCCGGGCAGGATCTGCGTGAAGCTGCGACGGCCCGCCGGCAGCCAGGCGTGCAGGATGAAGAGCGCGACGACCAGCGCCAGGATCGTGACGCCGTAGCGGGCGGTGTTGAGCAGGCTCTCGTTTGATTCGACGAAGAACGGGATATAGCGCCGCGCCGCCTCGATGATCAGCGGTCCGAGCACGATCAGGAAAGCCATCGCGAGCGAGGTGAACGCCGCGACCAGCGTGTAGCCGATCGACTCCAGCCGCAGCCAGTACCAGCGCCGCGGCTCGATCACGGCATAGGCGCGGTTCAGCGCCACCCGCAGCGCCTCGACGCCGTTGGAGGCGAAGTAGACCGCGAGCACCGCGCCGATGGTCAGGATATCGCCGCGGGTGTTGGTCAGCACGTCGTGGATCTGGCCGGACAGCGCCTCGGCGACCTGCTGCGGCCAGACCTGCAGCATCAGCCCGACCGCCTGGTCGGCGAGTTGCTTGGAGCCGAAGAAGCCGGCCACCGAGGTCAGCACGATCAGGAACGGAAACAGCGCCATCAGCGTCGACAGCGCGATGTGGCTCGCGATCGCCCAGCCGTCGTCGGCGA
This sequence comes from Bradyrhizobium sp. BR 1433, assembly GCF_051547665.1. Taxonomy (NCBI): domain Bacteria; kingdom Pseudomonadati; phylum Pseudomonadota; class Alphaproteobacteria; order Hyphomicrobiales; family Nitrobacteraceae; genus Bradyrhizobium; species Bradyrhizobium sp. BR 1433. The sequence goes on along the minus strand of NZ_JBPUGG010000001.1, from coordinate 4,110,915 downwards.
GGAACGTGTAAAAGGCATCCATCACGACGTGGGTGACGTAACGAAGCTGCTTCACATTCCACCCGGCATTGTCGAAAACCGCTCGGCCCAGAACCGACCCAGCATCTGATATTACGCGCTGAAAAGCCAGTTGGTTGCATGGCCGGGCTGTGTGGAAGTCCGCGTCCTGCGGTGTTATGTACCGCAAATGACATCTCTCCTCAGCACGATCATTCTTCCCATCGCCGTCGGCGCCGTCGCGCTGGTGCTCCTGCTCGGCCTCATCAATATGATGAAGGGCGGCTCGCCGAACACGTCGCAGAAGCTGATGCGGCTGCGCGTGCTGCTGCAGTTCGTCGCCATCGTCATCGCAATGCTCGCGGTCTGGGCGATGGGGCGTTAGGTGAGGTAGATTTGTCGGGCTATTCTCCACCTCTCCCGATCGGAGTGGTGAACTCGAACATCGAACACCGGAGCCTGCCATGGTTGTTCTCAATCGGATCTACACGCGCACCGGCGATGACGGCACCACCGCGCTCGGCTCCGGCGAGCGGCGGCCGAAATACGATCTGCGCATTGCCGCCTATGGCACGGTCGACGAGACCAATGCCGCGATCGGCGTGGTGCGGCTGCATCTTGCCGGCAGCCCCGCGGTCGATGCGATGCTCGGCCGGATCCAGAACGATCTGTTCGATCTCGGCGCCGACCTCGCGGTGCCCGAACGCGAGGGCAAGGCCGAACGTCTGCGGATGCTGGCAAGCCAGGTCGAGCGGCTCGAGCGCGATATCGACAGCCTGAACGACCAGCTCGCGCCGCTGACCTCGTTCGTGCTGCCCGGCGGCACGCCTGCCTCTGCCTATCTGCATCTCGCCCGGACGATATGTCGCCGCGCGGAACGGATGATGGTGGAACTCGCCGCCCAACCCGACGAGCCGGTCAATCAGGCTGGCATCCAGTATATGAACCGGCTGTCGGATTTCCTGTTCGTTGCCAGCCGCTTCCAGAACAATAAGGGAGCGGGAGACGTGTTGTGGGTGCCGGGCCAGAACCGCTAAACTGGTTCAAAACCGGGGGACGGTTTTTTGGCTTTGGCGCGTTGACCGGGAGAAACGGGACCTTTCAGGTTCCGCGCCAGCCAACCGAAACCCATAAAATCAAAGCGAAAGAGGATCGATGAAGGTTCTTGTGCCGGTAAAGCGGGTCGTCGACTACAACGTCAAGGTCCGCGTCAAGAGTGACGGGACGGGCGTGGAGCTCGCCAACGTCAAGATGTCGATGAACCCGTTCGACGAAATCGCCGTCGAGGAAGCGCTGCGGCTGAAGGAAGCCGGCAAGGCGACCGAAGTGGTGGTGGTGTCGATCGGACCCGCGCAGGCCTCCGAGACCATTCGCACCGGACTTGCGATGGGTGCCGACCGCGGCATCCTGGTCAAGGCCGAAGGCAATGTCGAACCGCTCGCGGTTGCCAAGATCCTGAAGGCGGTGGTCGAGGCGGAGCAGCCCGGCCTCGTCATTCTCGGCAAGCAGGCGATCGACGACGACTCGAACCAGACCGGCCAGATGCTGGCCGCGCTGCTCGGCTGGTCGCAGGCGACCTTCGCCTCCAAGCTCGAGGTCGAAGGATCCGACTTCAAGGTCACCCGCGAAGTCGACGGCGGCCTGCAGACCATCAAGCTCAAGGGCCCGGCGATCGTCACCACCGACCTGCGCCTGAACGAGCCGCGCTATGCGTCGCTGCCCAACATCATGAAGGCGAAGAAGAAGCCGATCGACGACAAGAGCGTCGCTGACTACGGCGTCGATGTGACGCCGCGTCTGGAAGTGCTGAAGACCGCGGAACCGGCAGGCCGCAAGGCGGGCGTCAAGGTCAAGGACGTCGCCGAACTCGTGAACAAGCTCAAGACCGAAGCCGGGGTTCTCTGATGACGACGCTGTTGATTGCTGAACACGACCACGAGACGCTGAAGGACGCGACCAACAAGGCGCTGACCGCGGCGAGCCAGCTCGGCGGCGATGTCCATGTGCTGGTTGCCGGTGGCGGCCAGGGCACCAAGGCGGCGGCGGAAGCAGCCGCCAAGCTTGCCGGCGTCACCAAGGTGCTGGTGGCCGAAGGCCCGGCCTATGAACACGACCTTGCCGAGCCGCTGGCCGCGCTGATCGTCGCGCTGGCTCCTGGCTATGACGCGTTCGTCGCGCCCGCGACCTCGCGCTTCAAGAATGTGATGCCGCGCGTCGCGGCCTTGCTCGACGTCATGCAGGTCTCCGAGATCATCAAGGTCGTCGCCCCCGACACCTTCGAGCGGCCGATCTATGCCGGCAACGCGATCCAGACCGTGAAGTCGAAGGACGCCAAGAAGGTGATTACGGTGCGCACCTCGACCTTCGCCGCCGCCGCCGAAGGCGGCAGCGCTGCGATCGATAACGCCGCTGCGGCCGCCGATCCCGGCCTGTCGACGTTCGTCGGCGAGGAAGTCGCCAAGAGCGACCGTCCCGAGCTGACCTCGGCCAAGATCATCGTCTCGGGCGGCCGCGCCATGCAGAGCCGCGAGAACTTCGCCAAGTACATCGAGCCGCTCGCCGACAAGCTCGGCGCCGGCGTCGGCGCCTCGCGCGCCGCGGTCGATGCCGGCTATGCGCCGAACGACTGGCAGGTCGGCCAGACCGGCAAGGTGGTGGCTCCGGAACTTTATGTCGCGGTCGGCATCTCCGGCGCGATCCAGCATCTGGCCGGCATGAAGGACTCCAAGGTGATCGTCGCCATCAACAAGGATGAGGACGCGCCGATCTTCCAGGTCGCCGATTACGGCCTGGTCGCCGACCTCTACCAGGCGGTTCCGGAGCTAACCGAAGCGCTCGGCAAGCTCGGAAAGTAAGCGACAAGACACCGGCCGGATGGGTAAGCTCCGGCCGGTGTTATTATTTTCGAGGCAATGATCCGGAAACGTTTTTCCGAAAGGATCATGCTCGACAGGGGAAATGGGACCCGGATGTGATGACCTGTCATCACATCATGGTCCCGGAAACGTTTTCCGACGGATTGGGCAACCCGGAAGGCTTTACTTCGGGTATCGTTGGAATTGGGCAGGCGCGATGTGCGCGCCGTTCCGGTGGATGACAAGATGACGGTGGCAATCAAAAAGGTCGGCGTGATCGGTTCGGGTCAGATGGGCAATGGCATTGCCCATGTGGCGGCGCTGGCCGGCTTCGACGTGGTGCTCAATGACGTGTCCGGCGACCGGCTGAAGTCGGCGCTGGCGACCATCAACGGCAATCTGACCCGGCAGGTCGCGAAGAAGGCGATCAGCGAGAGCGACCGCAAGCAGGCGCTCGACCGCATCGCCTCCGCCGAGTCGCTCGACGCGCTCGCCGATTGCGATCTCGTGATCGAGACCGCGATCGAGAAGGAAGAGACCAAGCGCAAGATCTTCCACGAGGTCTGTGCGGTACTGAAGCCGGAGGCGATCGTCGCGACCAACTCGTCGTCGATCTCGATCACAAGGCTCGCCGCCTCGACCGACCGCCCGGAGAAGTTCATCGGCATTCATTTCATGAATCCGGTGCCGGCGATGGAACTGGTCGAGTTGATCCGCGGCATCGCCACCGACGACATGACCTTCGACACCGCCAAGGCGTTCGTCGCCAAGCTCGGCAAACAGGTCGCGGTGTCGGAAGATTTCCCCGCCTTCATCGTCAACCGCATCCTGTTGCCGATGATCAACGAGGCGATCTACACGCTGTATGAAGGCGTCGGTAACGTCGAGGCGATCGATGCCGCGATGAAGCTCGGCGCGCACCATCCGATGGGCCCGCTCGAGCTCGCCGATTTCATCGGCCTCGACACCTGTCTGTCGATCATGCAGGTGCTGCACGAGGGGCTGGCCAACTCCAAGTACCGGCCGTGTCCGCTGCTGGTGAAGTATGTCGAGGCCGGTTGGCTCGGACGCAAGAGCCAGCGCGGCTTCTACGACTATCGCGGCGACAAGCCAATCCCGACGCGGTAATCGTCGCGTCTTCAGATCAGTGCCCGCAGCAGCGCAAGCGTCGCCGGCACGAGACCGACGATCATCATCACACCCGCGCCAAGTCCGAGCAGATGCGCGGTCAGCGCAAGGCGCTGGCTCTGCGCGTGAGACGTCATTGCAGCGCCGCGCAGGCGCGCTTCAGCCGCCTTGCGGCCTCCTCGATGATGGCTGACGGGTTAGCGAAGCTGAGGCGGATATAGGGCGACAGCCCGAGATCCTCGCCGGGAAACACCACCACATCGGCCGCCTCGAGCAGATAGGCCGACAAATCGCGGTCGGTCCGGATCACTCTGCCGTCGAGCGCGCGCTTTCCGATCACGCCGGCGCAGCCGACCAGCAGATAGAACGTGCCTTCCGGCGGCGAGCAGGACAGCCCGGCGCATTCGTTCAGCAGGTCAGCAAAGCGGTCACGCTTGGCGCGAAGGATGGCGGCACGCTCGAGCAGCATATCCTGCGCGCCGTCGAGCGCGGCAACCGCCGCGGCCTGGCTGATCGACGATGCGCCGGACGTGGTCTGCGACTGGATCGTGATCATCTCGCGGATCAGCGCCGCGGGTCCGGCGGCATAACCGATGCGCCAACCCATCATTGCATAGCTCTTGGCGAGGCCGCTGACGGTCAGTGTCCGCGGCTTCAGGCGCGGCTCGATTTCCGCAAGCGTCGGCGCGGGCGAGCCATTGAACACGATGTGCTCGTAGAGCCCGTCGGCCAGCACCCAGATGTCCGGATGTCGCAGCAGGACCGTGGCGATCTCGGACAGATCATCACGCGAATACAGCGCGCCGGATGGGTTGACCGGATTGTTGACGATGATCCAGCGGGTTCGCGCCGAGATCGCCGCCTGCAAATCCTCCGCGCGCAGCTTGAAGCCGTCGTTCTGCGCACACGGCACCACCACCGGCGCCGCGCCGGCCAGCCGCACCTGATCGAGATAGGGCGCCCAATACGGCGCGGGGATGATCACCTCGTCGTCGGGCGCCAGGGTCGCCAGCAGCGCGTTGAACAGCGCCTGCGTCGAGCCGTTGGTGATGACGATCTCGTCCAGACCATAGTCGAGATGATGGTCGCGCAGCAGCGCGGCGTGCACCGCCCGCTTCAGCTTCGGCGTGCCGTCGACATCGGTGTAACGGGTTTCGCCGCGCAATGCCGCGTCATGCGCCGCCGTGATCACATGCTCCGGTGTCGGGAAGTCCAGATTGCCCGACGACAGCTCGATGATGTCGCGCCCGGCGGCGCGCAGTTCGCGGGCGCGGCGGCGCAGCACCGATGCGGGCGATGCCGTGATGCCGCTCATGCGCGGTGAGAGAAGCGGTGCAGCGGTCATCGGACGTATTGCGCCTCACCGTTGCCGAACGACCAGTTCTCGGGGAGCACCTCGACAAGGTTGATGAAGATGTCCTCGGCGCGCAGGCCGGGGCTTTCGGTCAGCCGTTCGGCGATCCGTCGATAGAGCTTCTGCTTCTGCGCCACCGGGCGGGTATTGCTGACCGTGATCTGAATGATGATCAGGTCAGCGCTGCGCCTGATGCCGAGATAGTCGGCGCCATAGATGAAATCGCCGTCGTCGTGCTCGGAGATCGTCATGAAACGATCGCCTTCCGGCACGTCGAAGGTCTCGCGCATGGCGCGATAAAGGCTTTCGAGAACGGCCTTGCGGTAGGCGGCGGGCTTGCCCCGTCGCAATGAAACGCGGGTCAGCGGCATGATGGTGGCTCTCCTGGTGGCGTCACGGGCCGCCGATCCTAGGGGCTCCTTGTTCATTGAAAAACGGTATGATAAAGCATTTCAATGATTTCATATTTAAATGAATGACCATGAAGGCGCTCGACCTCGAGGCGGTCCAGGCGTTCGTCCTGGTGGCCGATCTCAGCAGCTTCACGCGCGCGGCGCAGGCGATGGAGACCACACAGTCCGCGGTCAGCCTGAAGATCAGGCGTCTGGAAGACGGCCTCGGCCGGCGGTTGCTGGAGCGAACGCCGCGGCTGGTTCGGCTGTCAGCTGAAGGTGCCGCCTTCCTCGGCGCCGCGCGCAATCTGGTGGCTGCGCATCAATCGGCGATCAGCTCGTTTGCCGTCGAGCATCGGCGATTGGTCGTCGGCATCAGCCACCACATCGTCGGATCGGAGCTCGCCTCGCTGCTGAAGCGGATGAACAGCACCGATCCCGGGCTGGTGATTCAGCTGCACGTCGATACGTCGCGTTCGGTGCTCAGCGCATTCGACGACGGCAAGCTTGACGCCGCGATCGTGCTCCGCCACGACGCCAAGCGCCGCGATGGCGACGTGCTGTTCGAGGAATCGTTCGGCTGGATGGCCGCGCCCGATTTTCACCATCGGCCGGGAGAGCCGTTGCGCCTCGCCACGCAAGCCGAGCCGTGCAGCGTGCGGGCCATGGCGGTCGAGGTTCTCGACGCCGCCGGCATCGCCTGGACCGAGGCGTTCGTCGGCGGCGGGCTGTCGACGATCGGAGCCGCGATCTCCGCAGGCCTTGCGGTCGCAGCGCTGGCGCGCCGGGTAGCGCCGGCGGATACCGTCGACCTCGGACCAAAGCTCGGCCTGCCGCTGTTGCCGTCCCGCGACGTGGTGCTGTACTCGAAGCTGTCTGACGCGCGGACCCGGCAGGCGCTGCGCACCCTCGGCGCGGCCTTCGCGGCGAACGCGGCCTGAGCGGCTGTTCATTCTGTCAGACGGCAGCCGGCGCGCTTGAGCATGTCGCGGATGATCAGCGGCGTTGCCGGTGTCTCGGTCGCTGCGGTGGTCGCCGCGCCGGCGATCGCGTCACGGGCCTGCTGGGCGTCGAGCGTCAGCCGTCGGGCGCAGGGTGGCACGCCGTGCGCTGCATCGAGCAGCCAGCCGGCGGTTTCGCCGGCGCCGGCCAGATAGGCCGTCAGGGCCTGCCGCGCGGTCGGATTGGTGGCGGCCTGATCCAGCATGGCCCTGACTTGCGCGACGGAGATTTGCCCACGCGATGTCGAGGGTTGAGCGTGCGCGGCTGTCGTCAATGAGAGGAGGGCGCAGATGGAGCGGCTCGGGCGGTTCAGCATGAATTGGCCTTTCGATGTATGTTGACTTGCAGATATTAATTATCGTAAAACAATAATATCAGATCAACAACCATCAAGGTCGAGCATGTCCGCGTCCCTCTCGTCAGAGCTTTCCCGATCCGCACGGCCAGCGCGCCTCGAACGCATCCGCGCGGTCAGCCGCGTGCTCGCCTACGCCTGCATCGGCATTTCGCTCCTGCTTGCTGTTGGATTGCTGGCCTATTGGGTGGCGAGCCCGGATCAAGCGATCCTGCGCGACGCCGGGCTGACCGGCATCGCGTTCCATCCTGTCGGCTGGCTGGTGCGGCTGATGGGCCTCGCGGTCTCGGCGTTGCCGCTCGCCGGTCTGATCTGGGGATTGTCGCGCGTGCGCGGCTGCTTCAATGCGTTCGCGCAGGGGCGCTTCTTCACGGCCGACAACGTGGCGAGGTTGCGCGACCTAGCGATCGCGATGCTGGTTTCGACCTTGCTCAAGCCGTTGATCGGCGCGCTGCTCTCGATCCTGCTGAGCTGGCAAACCTACGCGCAGGGCAAATCCATCGTCGTCGCGTTCGGGTCCGACACCCTGCTCGCGTTGCTGTTCGCCGGCCTGGTCGCGGTCACGGCCTGGGTGATGGCCGAGGCCAATGCGATCGCCGATGAGCACGCGCAATTCGTCTGAGGCATTCGCGATGCCGATCCGGGTCAGGCTGAATGTGATGCTCGCCGAGCGCAACGTGAAATCGAAGGAGCTTGCCGAATATGTCGGGATCACCGAGGCCAACCTGTCCCTGCTCAAGCAGGGCAAGGTGAAGGGCGTCAGGTTCGATACGCTGGAACGGATCTGCACCTATCTGAAGTGCCAGCCCGGGGACCTCTTGCGCCATGAAGCGGACGATGCGTCAGCCTGATGCGGCCATCGATTACCCAAGCATTAACTTTCGCGCGTTACCTCAAACCCCAGTTTTGGGAGTGCCGCGTATGGACATGATGAGCATGGTCACCAGCATCCTGTCGATGCAGCAGGGTAGTCTGCAGGGTGAGATCGCAACCCGCGTGACCAAGCAGAACCTCGACGCCGAGAAGTTCGCGGTTCAGACCCTGCTCGGTACGCCTTCCACCGCGAATTTGTCGCCCGGCATCGGCGACAACCTCAACGCCGTCGCCTGATCAGAACCCGGCTGCGGCTGGCTGCAGCGCGGCCTTCACCAGCTTGATCGCGTCGTCGCTCGCCCATTCGGCGGGACCGGCGATATTGGCGATTTCGCAGCCCTTGCCGTCGACCAGCACCGAGGTCGGCATGCCCAGCGCCTTGCCTATGTTCTTAAGATCCTGAAAAACCTTGGCTTTCTGATCCGAAAAATAGCCGAGACTGGTCAGATTGGCCTCTTTCAGGAAGTTTTTCGGCTTGTCCGGGTCGCGGGTGTCGATGTTGATCGCGACCACCTCGAAATCCTTGCCGCCGAGCTTGGTCTGCAGGCTGTTCGAGCGCCGGCATTTCCTTGCGGCAGGGCACGCACCAGGTCGCCCACAAATTGACCAGCACGGTCTTGCCGCGCCAGTCCGAGAGCTTCTTCGGCTGGCCGTTAGCATCCTCGAAGGTGAGGTCGGGCAGCATCAAGGGGGTGGTCGCCATGGTCAGCGCCGCGACCTCGCCATGGGCGAGCGGGGCGATCTTCTTCGCAAGAGCCACCGCGCTGTTGCAGGCGATATCGCCGCCAGCGGGATGCTTGAGGCTGGAGACCCCGACATAGCCGATCACGGCCCCGGCCAGCACGGCGCCGATCACCAGCGGGATACGCCACTTGGCGGTCGGCCTGGCGGTCGGATTGGATGGGGTCGTCTCGGGCATATCGTTTGTCATCCTGGGTCGATGTGGCTAAGCAGTGCCGGGAATACGACCGGAACTGCGGTGCTGTTTCGCCGCCTCCGGCCATGAAACCGCAAGGCTGAAATACGAATTCGTGAGCGAGATGTCATGAGCAACAAGATGTGGGGCGGCCGGTTCTCGGAACGTCCCGACGCGATCATGGAGGAAATCAACGTCTCCATCGACGTCGATCGTCACCTTTATGCCCAGGACATTGCCGCGTCCAAGGCCCACGCCGCGATGCTCGCCGCGCAGGGCATCATCACGTCCGCTGATGCGAAAAATATCGGCAAAGGTCTAGACACGATTTTGTCAGAGATCGGCAAGGGCGATTTCGATTTCAAGCGCGCGCTCGAGGACATTCATATGAATGTCGAGTCGCGGCTGTCCGAATTGATCGGGCCCGCGGCGGGCCGGCTGCACACCGCGCGCTCCCGCAACGACCAGGTCGCGACCGATTTCCGGCTCTATGTCCGCGACACCATCGATGAGACCAATGCGGCGCTGGCCGCGTTCCAGCAGGCGCTGGTCGCCCGCGCGCTGGAGCATGCCGGCACTGTGATGCCGGGCTTCACCCATCTGCAGACCGCGCAGCCCGTGACCTTCGGTCATCATCTCCTGGCCTATGTCGAGATGGCCGGCCGCGACCGTGGCCGCTTTGCCGACGCGCGCAAGCGGCTGAACGAATCGCCGCTGGGAGCGGCCGCGCTCGCCGGCACCTCGTTTCCGATCGACCGCGCCGCGACCGCGAAGGCGCTCGGCTTCGACCGTCCGATGGCCAATTCGCTCGACGCGGTGTCCGACCGCGATTTCGTGCTGGAGACGCTGTCGGCGGCCGCGATCTGCGCTGTGCACATGTCGCGCTTCGCCGAGGAGATCGTGATCTGGACCTCGCCCCTGGTCGGCCTCGTCAAGCTCAGCGACAAGTTCACCACCGGCTCGTCGATCATGCCGCAGAAGCGCAATCCGGACGCGGCCGAGTTGGTCCGCGCCAAGACCGGCCGCGTGATCGGCGCGCTCACCGCGCTGCTGATCGTGATGAAGGGCCTGCCGCTCGCCTATCAAAAGGACATGCAGGAGGACAAGCAGGGGGCGATGGAGGCTTTCGAGGCGCTGTCACTGGCAATTCGCGCCATGACAGGCATGGTCGAGGACCTGGTGCCGGACGAAGCAAAGATGAAGGCCGCCGCCGGCGAGGGCTACGCCACCGCCACCGACCTCGCTGACTGGCTGGTCCGCACCTGAAGATGCCGTTCCGCGACGCCCACCACGTGACCGGGCGTATCGTCGGCCTGGCCTCGAAGCAGGGCGTGGCGCTGCACGAGCTGCCGCTCAAGGCCATGCAGGAGGTCGAGCCCAAGATCACGGCCGACGCGCTGAAAGTGCTCAGCGTCGAATCCTCGGTGCAGAGCCGGACCTCGTTCGGCGGCACGGCGCCGAAGAATGTGATGGCGCAGGCCAAGGCCTGGGCCAAGCGGCTGGAAAAAGAGCGAAAATTGGGCTGAACCGGAAAATTTGGCCGTGATTTCATGGCGCTCCGCCTCTCGCCAGAGCACGCCAATGTTTGTATGGTGCCGCCCGAATTGGGGAATTCGTCGTGATTAGCAAGAACCGCCTGACCCCCTCGGGATGGGCCATCATTGTGCTGGGCGTATCAGCGCTGGCGCTCGGCGGCTGCGGCCGCAAGGGACCGCTCGACCTGCCGCCGACCGCGAACGTCGCGCCGGGCGCGGCACCGAGCGACACCGAGAGCGAGCGGGCAGCGCAGCCCAGCGTGTTCAACCCGACCTATGGCTCGGAGGCCGCGCCGGCCGCGCCGCGAGGCAATAAACGGCCCTTCATCCTCGATCCGCTGCTCGGCAATTAGTATTTAAAAGCGTGTCATGAACCATTTCGACTATCGCAACGGCGTGCTGCATGCCGAGGCGGTCAATCTCGTTGAGCTGGCGGAGGCCGTCGGCACGCCGTTCTATTGCTATTCGACCGCGACGCTGGAGCGCCACTACCGCGTCTTCACCGAAGCCTTCGCCGGCGAGAAGACGCTGGTCTGCTACGCCATGAAAGCGAACTCCAACCAGTCGGTGCTGCGCACGCTGGCCAAGCTCGGCGCCGGCGCCGACGTGGTGTCCGGCGGCGAGTTGAAGCGGGCGCTGACGGCCGGTATTCCGCCGTCGAAGATCGTGTTCTCCGGGGTCGGCAAGACCGAGGGCGAGCTGCGCGCCGCGCTTGCCACCGACATCCTCTGCATCAATATCGAGTCCGAGCCGGAGCTCGAGATGCTGTCGCGTCTCGCGGTCGAGATGAAGAAGACGGCCCGCATCTCCGTGCGGGTCAATCCCGATGTCGATGCCGGCACCCATGCCAAGATCTCGACCGGCAAATCCGAGAACAAGTTCGGCATTCCGATCGCACGCGCCCGCGAGGTCTATGCCCGTGCGGCAAAGCTACCGGGCATCAAGGTCACCGGTACCGATGTGCATATCGGCAGCCAGATCACCGATCTCGGCCCGCTGGAGGTCGCCTTCCGGCTGCTCGCCGAATTCGTGCAGACGCTGCGCGCCGACGGCCACGACATCTCGCATATCGATTTCGGCGGCGGCCTCGGCATCCCCTATTACATGGATCGAGCCGCGCCGCCGGCGCCGGACGCCTATGCGGCGATGGTCAAGCGCGTCACGCACAATCTCGGCTGCACGCTGATGTTCGAGCCGGGCCGCATGATCGTCGGCAATGCCGGCATCCTCGTCACCCGCGTGATCCATGTGAAGCCGGGCGATGCCAAGAACTTCGTCATCATCGACGCCGCGATGAACGACCTGATCCGGCCGACGCTGTATGAAGCGCATCACAACATTCTGCCGGTGCGCCAGCCTGCGCCCGGCACCCCGACCATGATTGCCGACGTGGTCGGCCCGGTCTGCGAGACCGGCGATTACCTCGCGCTCGACCGCTCGCTGCCGCAGCCGAAGGCCGGCGATCTGCTGGCGATCATGACCGCCGGCGCCTACGGCGCGGTGCAGTCCGGCACCTACAACACGCGGCCTCTGGTGCCCGAAGTGCTGGTCAAGGACGACCAGTACGCTGTGGTCCGCCCGCGCGTCGACGTCGACGCCCTGATCGCGATGGACAAGCCGGCGCCGTGGCTGTGATGGCCGGTGTCGCGCCTCACTAACGGTGTCGTCCCTGCGCAAGCAGGGACCCATAACCACCGTTCTTGATTGTTGTACTGAGCTGGGGCCCCAGCTCGGCTAACTACAAACGCCTGTGGTTATGGGTCCCGGGTCGCGCTTCGCTTGCCCGGGACGACAGCGCTGATTTGACGACGACCTTTACTTCGCGGCGTGACTGCCGCCTTTACCGCCGCCGACGATCACGCCCGCGGCCTTCTCGATCGGCTTGATCGCCGCGGTGAAGTCCGACTCCGGTCCCTCGTCGCGGATGATGACTTCCCAGAGCCGGCCGACCGCTTCGGCGACTTCCATCGACAGCCCGAGCGCGCGCATTTCCTCGACCGCAAGCCGCACGTCCTTCACCATCAGACCGGTAGCGAAGCCGAAGTCGAAGCTGCGCGGCAAGACCGAGCGCGGAAACTTGTCGCGGCTCGCGGTGTTCAGCCCGGAGCCGGCATTGATGACGTCGATCATCACGGCCGGATCGAGCCCGGACTTGACGCCCATCACAACAGCCTCCGAGGTCGCCACCATCGCGGTCGCCGACAGGAAGTTGTTGGCGAGCTTCATGGTCTGGCCGGAGCCCGGCTTGGTGCCGATGAAGAACACCTTGCCGACGACGTCGAGCGCGCCCTTCACCAGTTCGAAATCGGCGCGCGGGCCCGACACCATCACTGCCAGCGTGCCCTTCTCGGCGCCGGCGACGCCGCCGGAGACCGGGCTGTCGATCTGCACGATGTTCTTCTTGGCCAACAGCTCGTGGATCTTCACCGCCATCCGCGAGCCGACGGTGGAGAGGTCGATGAAGCGTTTGACGCGCGTGCCCTCGATCACGCCGCCCGCGCCGGTCGCGACCTCGAGTGAGGCCTGCAGCGAGGGCAGGCTCGCCATCACGGTCTCGACGCGGTCGGCGATGTCCTTGGGCGAGGTTGCGGCCACCGCGCCGAGTGCGACCAGCCTGTCGAGCGCGTCCTTGCTGGTGTCGAACACGGTGAGCTTGTGGCCGGCCTCGATCAGCCGGCGCGCCATCGGGAAGCCCATCTTCCCGAGGCCGATGAATCCGATTTCCATGAGTCGTTTCCTCTATGTCGTTATGTGCGGAGCCGCGCACCCCACATTCGCTGTCGTCCCGGCGAAGGCCGGGACCCATTACGACCGCGGTTGATTGCTGTGCTCCGCTGGAGCCCCAGCGTGTTCCCACCACGAAGGCCTGTGGTTATGGGTCCTGGCTTTCGCCAGGACGACATTGCGTGTGAGGCAGCAGCGTCTCACGCCTTGTTGTCGAGTTCGGCGAACACCTCGCGCGCGATGCGGAAGCTGTCGACGCCGGCCGGGATGCCGGCATAGATCGAGACCTGCATGAAGATCTCGCGGATTTCGTCGCGGGACACGCCGTTGGTCAGCGCGCCCTTGATGTGGGCCTTCAATTCGTGCGGCCGGTTCAGGATCGAGATCATGGCGAGGTTGAGCATGCTGCGGGTCTTGCGCGGCAGTTCCTCGCGGCCCCAGACCGCGCCCCAGCAATATTCGGTGACGAGTTCCTGGAATGGCTTGTTGAAGCTGTCCGAATTCTTCAGCGCATTGTTGACATAGGCTTCGCCCAGCACCGCCTTGCGGATTTCGAGCCCCTTGTCGTGCGTTTTTTGGTCCATATCGCGTTCCTCATGCGTTAATGCGATGGTTCGGCCGGGACGTTACGGGGTCGAACCGCCGCAGTCACGCCTTCGTGTTATGCGTATTTCCCGGTGTGGGTTACTGCCTGGAACGGGTGCCTCAAAGCCGCCGCCGTGCTAGGCTGACCTGCCGGCTACCCCGGAGATTTTATTGAGCGGAGCCAACATCGACCCCTCTGACCCGTCACGCGCCGTCCGCGACAGCGATGCGATCGCGCGGCTGAAACTGACAGAGGCTCTGCAGCGGGCAAGGTTCGCGATTGGGTGGGAACGGGCCTGGCCGCATCTGGCCCGGTTCCTGACGGTCGCAGGATTGTTCCTGGTCGCGTCCTGGGCCGGGCTGTGGCTGGTGCTGCCGTTTGTCGCACGCGTGGCCGGCGCCGGCCTGTTCGCGATTGCCGCGCTCGCGGCGCTGTCGCCGCTGGTGCGCTTCCGCTGGCCGAGCCGCGAGGAGGGCCTGAGCCGGCTCGACCGCGGCGCCGGCATTCGCCATCGTCCGGCGACCACGCTCTCCGACACGCTCACCAACAAGGACCCGTTTGCGCTGGCGCTGTGGCAGGCGCAGCGCGAGCGCACGCTGGCCTCGATCAAGCGCATCCGCGCCGGGCTGCCGCGGCCGCGCGTGTCGCTGCACGACCCCTGGGCGCTGCGCGCGCTGGTCATCGTGATGCTGGTCGCGAGCTATGTCGCCGCCGGCGACGAGCGCGGCCTGCGGGTCGCCTCCGCATTCGACTGGAACGGCATCATGGCGCCGGCCAATGTCCGGGTCGATGCCTGGGTGACGCCGCCCAACTACACCGGCAAGCCGCCGATCATTCTGTCGAACGCCAACAAGGACGCCAACGCGGCGGACACCACCCCGCTCGCGGTTCCGGCCGGCAGCACGCTCCTGGTGCGCTCCAGCGGCGGCAGCATCGACGTCGTTGTCGGTGGCGGTGTTACCGAGGTCGCGCCGGACGGGCAGGCGCCCAAGGGCACCAACGAGCGGCATTTCAAGATCACCGGCGACGGCACCGCGCATGTCCGTGCGCCGGCCGGCCAGCCGCAGTGGAAATTCACCGCGACGCCGGACCGCCCGCCGTCGATTGCGCTCGCCAAGGATCCGGAGCGGCAGGCGCGCGGCGCGCTGCAGATGTCCTACCGGCTCGAGGACGATTACGGCGTCAGCGAAGCGCGCGCGCAATTCGCGGTGCGGCCGAGCGATGCGCCCAAGGATGCGTCCAAGGATGCTGACGGCAAGAAGGATGCCGACGGCAAGGCGGCGCAACCACGGCCGTTGTTCGAGCCGCCGCAATTCGCGCTGGTGCTGCCGAATGCGCGCACCCGCAACGGCGTCGGCCAGACCGTGAAGGACCTCAGTGAGGATCCCTATGCCGGCGCCGACGTGACCTTGACGCTGACGGCTAAGGACGAGGCCGGCAATGAGGGCAAGAGCGAGCCGTTCAACATGCGGCTGCCGGAGCGCCTGTTCACCAAGCCGCTGGCGCGCGCGCTGATCGAGCAGCGCCGTATCCTGGCGCTCGACGCCAACCAGAACGGCCAGGTGTTCGCCGCGCTCGAGGCGCTGATGATCGCGCCCGAAATGTTCATGCCGGAGACCGGCTATTACCTTGGCCTGCACACCGTGAGCCGGCAGCTCGAGGCGGCGCGCACCGACGACCAATTGCGCGAGGTGGTCGCCAGCCTGTGGTCGCTCGCCGTCACCATCGAGGACGGCAACATCTCGGACGTCGACAAGGCGCTGCGCGCGGCGCAGGACGCGCTCAAGCAGGCGCTGGAGCGCGGCGCGACCGACGAGGAGATCAAGAAGCTCACCGACAATCTGCGCGCGGCGCTGGACAATTTCCTGCGCCAGATGGTCGAGCAGTTCCGCAACAATCCGCAGCAGCTCGCTCGGCCGCTCGATCCCAATGCCAAGGTGCTGAGCCAGCAGGATCTCAAGAATATGCTCGATCGCATGGAACGGCTGTCACGCTCCGGCGACAAGGATGCGGCGCGGCAGCTGCTCGAGCAGATGCAGCAGATGCTGGAGAACCTGCAGATGGCGCAGCCCAATCAGGGCGACGACGACATGCAGCAGTCGCTCAACGAACTCGGCGACATGATCCGCAAGCAGCAGCAATTGCGCGACAAGACCTTCAAGCAGGGCCAGGATTCCCGCCGCGACCGCATGCGCGGCAAGCAGGGCGAGCAGTCGATGGGCGACCTGCAGCAGGACCAGCAGGCGCTGCGCGACCGCCTGAAGAAGCTTCAGGAAGAGCTCGCCAAGCGCGGCATGGGGCCGGATCAGCGTGGCCAGAAGGGCCAGCAAGGGCAGAAGGGCCAGGGTCAGAAGGGCGACCAGGCGCAGCAGGGCGATCAAGGCGGCGACCAGGGCGATGACGGCGATGATGGGCTCGACCAGGCCGATTCCGCGATGGGCGATGCCTCCGGGCGGCTCGGCGAGGGCAATGCCGACGGTGCGGTGGATTCGCAGGGCCGTGCGCTGGATGCGCTGCGCAAGGGCGCCCAGAGCCTCGCCGACGCGATGCAGCAGGGCGATGGCGACCAGCCGGGCGACAGCCCCGGCAACCGCGCCGGCCGCCAGCAGAGCGGCGGCAATCAGACCGATCCGCTCGGCCGCCCGTTGCATGGCCGGGAATTCGGCGACGACTACACGGTGAAGATCCCCGGCGAGATCGACGTGCAGCGCGTCCGCCGCATCCTCGAAGAGCTGCGCCGCCGCCTCGCCGATCCAGCGCGGCCGCAGATCGAGCTCGACTACATCGAGCGGCTGCTGAAGGACTATTGAGCGGCCGGCAGGTCGCTCGCATTGCGGCGGGGCGGCCAGGTCCGAACGTCCTCCCCGTCTGCTCACACAATTTTACTAAAATTCTCGGGTTCCCGTTGGCGCGCATTTAATTCGCCTGCGTCAACCTGTTTCTGAAAATTGGCAAGCGTCTCAGGAGAGCACATGAGGCACAGCCGTTTATTCATTGCATCGTCATACCGGCCATTGGGTATTACTCGCCGGCACCAACATAAGACCAGCTTGGTTCGACAATTCGTTCGAGACCAGTCGGGCAGCTATGTCATCATTTCAGCGCTGCTCATGCCGGTCCTGGTCGGCACGGCAGGGCTCGGTACCGAAGTGGGATGGTGGTACTACAAACATAAGAACATGCAGAGTGCCGCCGACTCCGGCGCGGTCAGCGCCGCAACGGCGGCAAGTGCAGGCGCCGACCTTTTGTCCGAAGCCAATGCGGTCACGGCAAACTACGGTTACGCGAACGGGGCGAACAACGTCACGGTCACGGTGAATCAACCGCCGAAGACCGGCAGTCAGACGTCGAACCTGCAGGCGGTCGAAGTCATCGTGAGCCAACCGCAACCGCGGTTGCTGTCAGCCTTGTTCGGCTCGGCCCCGGTGCCGGTCACCGCGCGCGCGGTCGCGCTGCCGAATTCCGGGACGGGCTGCGTGCTTGCGCTCAACGCCAGCGCCAGTCCCGCGGTCAACGTGAGCGGCGGCAACCAGCTCAACCTGATCAAGTGCAACCTTTACAGCAACTCGGGTGCAAGCCCATCGCTCAACGTGGCCGGCAGCGCGACGGTCGCCGCCAATCAGGTCGGCGTCGTCGGCGACGTCTCCGGCACCAGCAACATCACCGCCACCAACGGCGTCAAGACGCATGTGAAGCCAATGGCTGACCCGTATGCGAACGTCTCTCCGCCGTCGAAGCCGAGCTGCACGAACGCCAAGATTACGGTCAATTCCAACGGAAAGACGAACTCCCTCAGCCCCGGCTGCTACTCGGGCAGCATTACGGTGAACGCCGGCGCAACGCTGAACCTCGATCCGGGCATCTATTACCTGGACGGCTCGAACCTCAGCGTCGCGGGCAACGCCACCATCACGGGCAGCGGCGTGACCCTGGTCTTTACGGGCTCGGGAAGCAAGTGGGGCACGGCTTCGATCGGCAGCAACGCCATCATCGATCTGACGGCGCCGACCTCCGGCTCCACGAAGGGCATCGTCATGTATGGCGACCGCAACATGCCGGCCGGGACTACCTTTAATCTCACGGGTGGCGGCACCCAGAACTTCGGCGGCGCCATCTACCTGCCGAAGGCCGACCTCAGCTTCAGTGGTGGAAACGGCACAAGCACATCCTGCACCAAGATCATCGCAGATACCTTGACGTTCACCGGCACGTCGAACGTGCAGGTCAATTGTTCGGCGCTTGGCACCGCGACGATAGGCACTCAAACCGCGCAACTCATCGAGTGAGGTTGGCTCCGATGCAAATCCAGAGGTCCTCATCCAACAGCCGTGGTCGATTGGTTTTCTCTGACGCGGCTTGTGCGTACCGCCGTTCACGACAGGGGCGGCGTCGCGGCCATCGAATTCGGCATCATGATCCCGTTGCTGTCCCTGATGGTCGTCTCGGTAACCGACATCGGACTCGCGCTCTATCGCAAGATGCAGGTCGAGAATGCCGCGCAGGCGGGAGCGCAATACGCCATCGTGCGCGGCTTTGACGAGACTGGCGTCACCAGCGCCGTAACAGCCGCCACGAATTCCACGGCCATCAATGCTTCGCCCAAGCCGTACCAGTTTTGCGGGTGCCCGACCAGTTCGGGGGTCAGCACCGTCAGTTGCGGTGCGGTCTGCCCCAGCGGCGCGCAGGCCGGAACATATGCCATGGTTTCGGCGCAAGGGACCTACTACACGCTGATCAATTATCAGATCGTGGCGGCCACCTACACCTATAGCGCCCAGTCCACTGCGAGGCTGCAGTGAAACTCACACCGCTATGGCGGGACAATCGAGGGGCCTCCGCGCTGGAATTCGCCCTGACCGCTCCCGTGTTCTTCCTGTTCATATTTGGCATCATCGAATTCGGACTGCTGTTCTGGACTCAGCTCGGGCTGCAGCACGGCACCGAAATGGCGGCGCGTTGCGCGACCGTCAACAGCACGCTCTGTCCAAGCGGCAGCGCCATCACGAATTACGCCGCACAGCAGGCGTTCGGCCTCACGCTCCCGGCGCAGACATTCACCTATTCCACGTCAGCCTGCGGCAACGTGGTCAGCGCGAGTTATGCATTTCAATTTGCGCAATTTCTCAATCTGTCCCCGGTGACGCTGACCGCCCGGGCATGCTTTCCGAGTTGAGCTCGTAACCCTAGTGTCCCGAATCCGAAGTTCGCATCATTTGCCGCACCTTCGGAGCGAACTTCGGATTCGATAAGGACACTAGCAAACTTATGATTCTAGTGTGCTTTATGAATGCGAAGTTCGTGAAAGTGGCTGCCGCGAAATCGCACGAACTTCGCATTCAGCACACTAGCCGGCCTTCCGGGCCGCCAGCGCGTCCGCGACTGCGGTGCGGATATCGGCCACCGAGAACGGTTTCGTCACCACGTCATGCACGATCGCCTCGAGGCCGGAGGCGCGTTCGCGCTGATGGGCGAAGCCGGTCATCAGCAGGATCTTCAGCGCAGGGAAGTCGCGCGCCGCGGTCAGCGCCAGTGCGATTCCGTCCATCACGGGCATCTGGATGTCGGTGAGCAGAAGGTCGAACGCGCCTTCGTCGCGCGTCAGCACCTCCAGCGCCTCGGCGCCGTCCTGCGCGGTCACGGTTTCGTGGCCGTCCATGGCGATTGCGCGCGCCACCAGCGAGCGCATCGAGTCTTCGTCGTCGGCGATCAGAACACGCGTCATGGTGATTGGTCGGTTCCCGATGGAGTTGGCCGGCGGCTCACGCGCGGCCGCCGGTGAGATCACGCTTGTTGAAGAAGCGTACGTCGATATTGCGGCCTTCGGGCGGCGGCGAGGCGAGGCGCGACTTGAAGAAGGCCCGCTCGCCGGGATTGAGCACCGGCTGCTCCAGCACGGCGTTCCAGGCATAGATTTCGGCGCCCTGGGCGTCGCGGACCGAGAAGCGCAGCCGAGGCAATTCGACCGGCTTCCTGGTCTGGCCGACGATCATGCCCTCGATCACCAGCACCGGCTTGCCGTCCACGGTCTCGTTGGTGATCTTGAGATCCTTGAAGGCGAGCCCGCGCAGATTCACGTCGAGCCCGGCCATCTTGTAGAACAACGCGGTCTGCGGCAGCAGCCGCACCACGTCGTTGCGCCAGACGAATAGCGCGATGATCAGCGCGGCCATGGCGCCGCAGGTGGTCGGCAGGGCTCCGATCACGGGCATGAACGGAATTCGGGGCAGGGCGGGCAGGCGGAACAGGCGGGGAAGCCGGGGCAGGCGGAAGCGGCCCCTGGTTCCCGCGTCCCCGGCGTCGGCATGGGCCGCGGCATCCGCCTCGGCCAGCGCCGGCCATTCCGTGGCGGCGTCGCTGCCCTCGGTGGGCAAATCGGCCGAAATCGAGGGGCTCTCGACCATCGGGGTCGCGTCAGCCTCCTCCGGGCCCATGGCCTCCCATTCGGCGGCGAGGTCGGACCCGGCGGACTGATAGGCCAGAGTGGGCGCGGTTGCCCCGATGGCGTCCTCCGGCCGGGCCAGCCAGACCTCCCGGCAGCGGGAACAACGGACGGTACGTCCGGCCTCGCCAAGGGTGGCCGGATTGATTGCGTAGGATGTTGTACAATGCGGGCAGACAATATGCATGGAGGCCGAATCTCCACCGTGTGGATGCCCGGATGCTACTTAGCGACCGTTAACGAATCGGAAACCATAACCGAAGCACAAGCTTTCTGTGCGGTTCGCGGGCGCTCGGCCGGGGTTCGGGCCGTCTTCGCCGTCGGTGTGGGGTATTGGGCCATCGGCCCTCTCGAACGGAGCTAGCGCATTGGTTCGGTTCGAAAATGTCGGTCTGCGCTACGGGCTCGGCCCGGAGATTTTGCGCGACCTCTCGTTCATGATCCCGGCGCACTCGTTCCAGTTCCTCACCGGGCCGTCGGGCGCGGGCAAGACCTCGCTGCTGCGGCTGTTGTTCCTGTCGTTGCGGCCGACCCGCGGGCTGGTCAATCTGTTCGGCAAGGACGTCTCGCTGCTGAGCAAGGATCAGGTCGCCGACCTGCGCAAGCGGATCGGCATCGTCCTGCAGGATTTTCGCCTGCTCGATCACATGACCACCTATGAGAACGTCGCGCTGCCGTTCCGCGTGATGGGCCGCGAGGAATCGAGCTATCGCCGCGAGGTGATCGATCTCTTGAAATGGGTCGGCCTCGGCGAGCGCATGGATGCGCTGCCGCCGATCCTGTCGGGCGGCGAGAAGCAGCGCGCCGCGATCGCGCGCGCGGTGATCTCGCGGCCGCAACTGCTGTTGGCGGACGAGCCGACCGGCAGCGTCGATCCGACGCTCGGGCGCCGCCTGCTGCGGCTGTTCATCGAGCTCAACAAGTCCGGCACCGCGGTCATCATCGCGACCCACGACATCACGCTCATGGATCAATACGAGGCGAGGCGGCTGGTGCTGCATCAGGGACGGCTGCACATCTATGAATAGGAGCGGCGACGAGAAAGTGTCGTTGGTCGATCTCGGGCGCGAACGCCCGCAGGTCCCGGCCACCGCGCGCAACATGTCGCCGATCGTGCCGCGCGCCTCGATCTCGGGCCGTGCGCTGGTCGCGGTCGTCGCGATCATGACCTTCCTCGCCTCGCTGACGACAGGCACCGTGCTGCTAGTCAGCGCGTCGGCCGCCGAATGGCAGTCGGAAGTGTCGAGCGAGATCACCATCCAGGTGCGCTCCTCGCCGGGCCGCGATCTCGATCGCGACGCGCAGGCCGCGGTGGAGGCGATGCGGGCGCAGCCCGGCATTCTCGAGGTCCGTCCGTTCAGCAAGGAGGAATCCGCCAAGCTGCTGGAGCCGTGGCTCGGCAGCGGGCTCTCGATCGAACGAACTGCCGGTGCCGCGCGTCATCGTGGCGCGGGTGCAGCCCGGCACCACGCTCGATCTCGCCGGCTTACGCGCGCGGGTGACGCAGGCGGCGCCGACCGCAAGCGTCGACGATCACCGCGCCTGGATCGAGCGCATGCGCTCGATGACCGGCGCCACGACGTTTGCCGGCGTCGGCATCCTCATCCTCGTGATCATCGCAACCATCATCTCGGTGTCGTTCGCGACCCGCGGCGCGATGGCCGCCAACCGCCCGATCGTCGAGGTGCTGCATTTCGTCGGCGCCGGCGACAGCTTCATCGCCAACCGCTTCCTGCGGCATTTCCTTCGGCTCGGCCTCGAAGGCGGGCTGATCGGCGGCGGCGCGGCGATGCTGGCGTTCGGCTTCTCCGAGTCGATCGCCAACTGGTTCTCCGGCACGCCGGTGGGTGACCAGTTCGCGGCCCTGCTCGGCACGTTCTCGCTGCGTCCGTCGGGCTATCTGGTGCTGGCGATGCAGGCGGTGCTGATCGCGGCGATCACCGCGTGGGCATCGCGCCGCACCCTGTTTGCCACGCTCGACGACATCGACTGACGGCGCCGCGAAAACTCGAAATCATGGCGCCGCCTCGTGTGATCGCATTTCGTCGCCCAAGTGTGATTTCGCGCGCGTGCACGCGGCACTGGTCCCGGGGAAAACCGGTTTCCACTTTTCCGGATCATGCTTTAAAATCCCCCCGGGGGAAGGATAACCGCATCACATGAGTTTGCAGTCCGACGATACGTCGCCGAATGGCTTTGCCGCGCGCCCGCGCGGCTGGCTGCGCGCCGTCATCGTCGCGCCGTTGGCGCTTGCCTTCGTCGCTGCGGCGGTCGGCTTTGTCGGCTTCCTCTCGCAATTGCGCGGCGTCGAGACCGACCCGCCGCAAAATGCCGACGGCATCGTGGTGCTGACCGGCGGCTCGTCGCGGGTGTCCGACGCCATGGAACTGTTGGCTGCCGGCTACGGCAAGCGTTTGCTGATCTCGGGCGTACATCCGACCAACGACGCCAGCGACATTTCCCGCTCTGTGCCGGACAGCAAGGGGCTGATGAGCTGCTGCGTCGATCTCGACCGCTCGGCGCTGAACACCCGCAGCAACGCGGCGGAGACGCGGCGCTGGGCGCGCGAGCGCGGCTTCAAGTCGCTGATCGTGGTGACCTCGAACTACCACATGCCGCGGGCGATCGTGGAACTGTCACATGCGATGCCCGACGTCACGCTGATCCCGTTCGCGGTGGTCGGTGACAAATGGCGCGACGAGCCGTGGTGGACGAGTGGCGCGACGTTCCGTCTCTTGCTATCGGAATACGCCAAATATGTCGCCGCGGAGATGCGGGTGCGGTTGGCCGGTCTCGGCCTCGACCTGACCTCCGATCTCGCCGAGCCGGCTGCCGCGCCGCGCCGCCCGGCGACGGCGCTGGCGAATTGATGTATCAGGCACCGTCATTCCGGGGCGATGCGCGGCATCGAACCCCAATTCGTAATTGCGAATTGTGGAATCTCGAGATTCCGGGTCTGGTGCTGACGCACCACCCCGGAATGACGGTGTAAAGGATAGTGTTGAGAGAATGACTTCAATCTTCCTGCGCTCGCTGATCTTCAACGTGCTGTTCTATCTCGTGCTGGTGGCGATCTGCATCATCGCGCTGCCGGCGCTGCTGCTGCCGCGGGGGGCGTTGATGGCGCTCGAAGCCGCGTGGGCCAACATCAGCCTGTTCCTGATGCGCGTGATCTGCAACATCAGGATCGAGTTTCGCGGGATCGAGAAGATTCCGAGCGGGCCGCTGGTGGTCGCCTCGAAGCACCAGTCGTTCTGGGAGACCTTCGCGCTGGTGCGCTTCTTCGAGCATCCGCTGTTCATCCTGAAGCGCGAGCTGATGATGATCCCGGTGTTCGGCTGGTACCTCAAGAAGGTCGGCATGATCTCGGTCGAGCGCGGCGGCGGCCCGCGCTCGCTGATCAAGACGCTGAAGCGCGCAGCGGCCGAGGTGAAGCTCGGCCGCCAACTTGTGATCTTTCCCGAGGGCACCCGCACCGCGCCCGGTGCCGCGCCGAACTACAAGGCCGGCGTCGCGCAGATCTATGCCGAGAGCGGCGTGCCGTGCCTGCCGATCGCGCTCAATTCCGGGCTGTTCTGGCCGCGCCGCACCTTCATGCGCTATCCCGGCACGCTGGTGGTCGAATTCCTCGATCCGCTGCCGCCGGGCCTGCCGCGCGATGAGTTCATGGCTCGCTTGCGCGACCAGATCGAAACCGCCACCACCCGCATCGTCGAGGCCGGCCGCGCCGAGCAGGCGAAATTGTTCGGCGGTGTGCCGGACGCGGCGAAAGGGTAGGGCGCAGCACAAGCCCTGGTGCGGTTGCTGCCGCGAATTTCGTGCCCGCGGTTTCGTCGGTCCCTTCAGAAATCGTCATGCCCGGGCTTGTCCCGGGCATCCACGTCTTTGGTTTGAAGCAAGACGTGGATGACCGGGCATAGGCAAGCCGAAGCGACGCCGTCCTTCGGACGGTTGTGCCCGGCCCGTGACGATGCGGTGAGTTACCGTATCGCGAATGGCGTCGCCACTACTGACCGGCCGCCGCGTCGGTGTTGAAGGTCTCGCCTTGCGGTACCCAACTCTTGCCGTCGAATGTTGCGATCTGCATCTGCGTGAACGGCGCATAGCGGTCCGGCCGCGTCGAGATGGCGATGCCGGGCAGCAGCAGCGGCGCGACCACCTTGTTGAGGTTGGTTGCCTGCTTCAGCAAATTCTCGCGCGTCAGATCATCGCCGCACATCTCGATGACCTTCACCGTCATATAGGCCGAGATGTAGCCGGTGACGTTGCTGCCGTCGGCGATGTCGCCTTGCGGATACCACTTCGCCAGGAATTCCTTGAACTCCTTCACGTCGGCGGCGTTCTCCCAGGTGGGATCGGTCGGCGTCTTGAACGCCAGCGCGGTCAATAATCCCTTCGAAGCCTCGATGCCGGCCGGCTCCATGACGCCCTTGATCGATGAGGAGACGCTGACCACGTAGTTCAGCGGTTTCCATCCGAGCTCGTAGACCTTGCGTATCGCCTGCGCGCCGAACTTGGGCGTCGCCATCGTGAACAGCGTGTCGGCGCCGGAGGCTTTCAGGGAGACGATCTGCGAATTGACCGTCGGATCGGAAACCTCGTAGGTCACTTCCTTCACGATCATCGTCTTCGCCTTGTCGCCGAGGCCATCCTTCAGCCCCTTGACGTAATCCTTTCCGGCATCGTCGTTCTGGGAGAACACGCCGAGCTTCGCGTCGGGCTTGTTCTTCAACAGATATTTGGCGAAGATCATGCCCTCCATCTGGTAGGGCGGATAAAGCTGGGTGGTCCACGGGAAGTTCTTCGGGTCGTCCCATTTTGCCGCGCCCGTCGAAATGAAGATCTGCGGGACCTTCTTTTGGTTCAGATATTTCTGGATCGCTGAATTCGTCGGCGTGCCGATGGTGCCGATGATCGCCAGCACCTCGTCCTGTTCGACGAGGCGTCGCGTTTGCTCCACGGTCTTCGGCGGCGAATAGGCGTCGTCCAGTGAAATGAGCTTGATCTTTCGGCCGTTGACGCCGCCCTTCGCGTTGATCATCGCGTAGTAGGCTTCTTCCATGCGCCCCTGGGTGCCGTAAGCGGACGCCGGGCCGCTATAGGGCATGGTCTGGCCGATCTTCACCTCGGTATCGGTGACGCCGGGGCCGTATTTCTTGTCGGCGAGGGCAGGTTGGGCGGCGGCGAGCATGAGCGCGCAGAACACTGCGCGCGAGTAACGAAACGTCATGGCGAATCTCCCCGAATATCGGCCACGCTCTTCGGCGTGTGCCGTAGACGCTCATGATCGCTGCTCCACCCTGCACGTCAAGTGCGACAGCTCGGCGCGCGGGTGCCGTCGTACCTCTGTCCGTCCGAGAGCGGTGAAGCAAGCGATGTCAGTGCGGAAAACTCACCGCATCACGAACGGGTTCGCCGGCACATCGGTTGCGGTCGAGATCCAGACGCTCTTGGTTTCCTGATATTCGCGGACCACGTCGATGCCGCTTTCGCGGCCGACGCCGGAGTGCTTCATGCCGCCGAACGGCATCATGGAGCTGGTCGCACTGATTTAGCCGCGCTTTCTTTGCCCTGCTTCAGGATGGCGTAGCGCGTCGACGACCACCTTGAATGCGGCCGAGTTCTGCCGGGATGTCGGGTAGTAGATAAAGTAGCCCTCGAACTTCGGCGACCAGTCGTCGAGCACCACGACGAGCTCGCCCGACTGGACATGTTGCGCCGCCATGTCCTCGGGAACGTAGGCGATGCCGAAGCCCTTCAGGGCGGCATCGATCATGGCGCGAGAGTCATTGAAGGTCACTTGCCCCTCGACGCGCGCCCGGAGTTCGGCGCCATTCTTGGCGAACTCCCACACGTAGTGACCACCCGCCGCCTGGCGTCGCTTGATGCAGATGTGCTTGATGAGATCTTTCGGATGCCTTGGTTTGGGGTGCTCTTTCAAATAGGTGGGAGAGGCGACCGCGACCAGCCGCCAGTCCGGGCCGATGCGCACCGCGACCATGTCTTTCTCCACGCTCTCACCGAGACGGATTCCAGCATCGAAGCCGTCCTTGACGATGTTGCGGAACCCGGTGTCGAGACTGAACTCGACCTTGATGTCAGGATATTTTTTGAGGACCGACGACAGCCTCGGCCAGACGGCCGTTTCCAGCGCATGGTCCGAGAGCGTGATCCGGATGGTGCCGGATGGCGTGTCGCGCAGCGACATCAGCGCCGCGATGTCACGCTCGATTTCCTCGATGCGCGGCGCCAGTGACTGCTGAAGACGCTCGCCCGCTTCGGTCAGACCGACGCTGCGCGTCGTGCGCGTGAGCAGCCGCAGGCCCATCTGGGATTCAAGGCGCTTGATCGTATGGCTGAGTGTCGACTGCACGATGCCCAGTTTCGCCGCGGCCTTGGTGAAGCTGCGCTCGCGGGCGACGGCAACGAAGGCCAGTAAGTCGTTGAAATCCCAGCTTGCCATGGGCGTCAGTATTCATGGTTCAGGTCGATTAATGCAAGCGAATTATGGCGGCTAATCGAACACTGTGGCGGGCCCTATGTGTTGCCGTGAACAGCGCCAAACTGGGCGCTTCTCTGAACATGGATGCCCGATGGACGCCACGATCAATCAAAAGACACCGCAGCCAATGGCCGCATGGAGCGCCGTCTTCGCGATGACGCTGTGCGCCTCGACCCTCATCGCGTCCGAGTGGATGCCGGTGAGCCTGCTCACGCCGATCGCAGCAGGCCTTGAGTTGACCGAAGGACAGGCCGGGCAAGCCATTTCCGTGTCCGGCTTCTTCGCCATCCTGACCAGTCTTTTCATCTCGGCCGCAACGCGTGGCGTCGACCGGCGCACCGTCTTGTTGTGGCTGACCAGTGTCATGCTGATCTCCGGCGTCGTTGTCGCGTTCGCGCCCAATTATACGGTCTTCATGGCAGGGCGCGCGCTTGTCGGGATGGTCGTCGGCGGATTCTGGTCGATGTCCGCCGCAACGATGATCCGCATCGTGCCGGGCAAGGACGTGCCGCGCGCGTTGGCGGTTCTCAATGGCGGCAACGCCCTCGCGACGACGATTGCCGCGCCGCTCGGCAGCTTTCTCGGTCAGTATATCGGCTGGCGCGGCGCGTTCTTTTGCGTGGTGCCGATCGCGGCGCTGACCTTGTTTTGGCAATTCGTCACGCTCCCCAGGATGCCGAGCCGTGAGCGGGCGAGTGCGGCAGCGGCATTCAAGGTGCTGCGCCGGCCTGGAGTTCCCTACGGCATGCTCGCAGCGGCGCTGTTTTTCCTCGGGCAGTTCGCACTTTTCACGTATTTACGGCCATTCTTCGAAACGGTAACGCGCGTCGATGTCACGACGATCTCGGCACTGTTGCTTGTGATGGGCGTCGCGGGTCTGATCGGCACTGCACTGATCGGTGTAGTCATCCGCGATCGCCTCTATACGTTCCTCGTATTGATGCCGTTCGCAATGGCCGTAATTGCCGTTGCCCTGATCGCGACGGGTTCGTCACTGGGCGCCACGGCGGCGCTGATGTTCCTGTGGGGCTTCATCGGCACGGCGGCGCCCGTTGGCTGGTGGACCTGGCTGAGCCAGGCCTTGCCCGATGACGCTGAAGCAGGCGGCGGGCTGATGGTCGCGGTAGTCCAGTTGGCCATCACGGCGGGTGCCGCGGGTGGTGGCGTTCTCTTCGACAGCAGCGGCTATCGTGCCACGTTCCTGTTCAGCGCCGTCATCCTTGCGCTCTCGTCGCTGGTGATTTTGGTCGGAGCGCTCCGTCGCAAGGCAGAGGTCAATTCGCGGTGCACGGCTTGTGCATCAGCAAGGCCAGCCGCGTGACGGTGCGTTTTGCGCGTGATCAGTACGGCAATCGCCGCAGGTGAAGGCTATCGTGCGATGGACGAGCGCCGCGCGATCAAGACGCTGCTGACCGTGTGACGGCAGCTATGGCGAATTCGATGACTGCGCAGACTTGGTGCACCTCTCCCCGCCGGGGAGAGGTGCTGAGCCCCCGTCACCGCATTACGAACGGGTTCGCCGGCACGTCCGTCGCGGTCGAGATCCAGACGCTCTTGGTCTCCTGATATTCGCGGACCGCGTCGATGCCGCTTTCGCGGCCGACGCCGGAGTGCTTCATGCCGCCGAACGGCATCATGTAGCTGATGGCCCGGTAGGTGTTCACCCACACGGTGCCGGCGCGCAGTTGCTTCGGCACGCGGATGGCGCGCGCGAGATCCTTGGTCCAGATGCCGGCGGCGAGGCCGTAGATCGTGTCGTTGGCGATCCGGATCGCATCCTCCTCGGTGTCGAAGGAGATAATCGACAGTACCGGCCCGAACACCTCCTCGCGCGCGATCCGCATGGTGTTGTCGACATCGGTGAAGATGGTCGGTTCGACGAACTGGCCGCCCTTGATGCCGTCGCCGGTGGCCGGCTTGCCGCCGAGCAGGCAGCGCGCGCCCTCGGCCTTGGCGATGTCGATATAGTCGAGCACCTTCTTGTACTGCGCCTGCGTCGTGATCGGGCCGACATTGGTGTCGGACTGCATGGGATCGCCGATCTTGGCGGACTTTGCCAGCTCCAGCACCCGCGCGACGAATTTCTCCTTGATCGAGCTCTGCACCAGAAGGCGCGATCCCGCGATGCAGGTCTGCCCCGTGGCGGCGAAGATGCCGGAGATCGCGCCGGCCGCGGCGGCGGTGAGGTCGGCGTCCTCGAACACGATGTTGGGCGACTTGCCGCCGAGCTCGAGCGAGACGCGCTTCAGGCTCTTGGCCGCGGTCGTAGACTTTCGCGCCGGTCGTATCCGATCCGGTGAAGGTGATCTTGGCGACGCCCGGATGGGCGATCAGCGCGGAGCCCGCCTCGGGACCGAAGCCGGTCACCACGTTGAAGATGCCGTCGGGAATTCCGGCCTCCTTGGTCAGCGCCGCGAATTCCAGTGTGCTGGCCGAGGTGAATTCCGACGGCTTGACGACCACGGCGCACCCGGCGGCGAGCGCGGCGGCGCATTTCCAGGCGACGAACAGCAACGGCGAATTCCATGCGGTCAGCGCCGCGACCACCCCGACCGGTTCATGGGTCGTGTAGGCGAAGGTGTCCGCCTTGTCGATCGGCACCAGGCCGCCCTCGAGCTTGTCGACGAGCCCGCCGAAATACCACCACCACTCCGGATGGTAGCGCAGCTGGCCGAGCATCTCGGCCATCAGCTTGCCGTTGTCGCGCACCTCGATCTCGGCAAGGCGCTCAGCATTGGCCGCGACGAGGTCGCCGAGCTTGCGCATCACCTTGCCGCGCGCGGAGGCTGTCATCATCGCCCAGGGGCCGCGCCACATCGCCTCATTGGCTGATTTCACCGCCTTGTCGGCGTCGGCGGCCGTGCCGCGCGGAATCTTCGCCCAGGCCTCGCCGCGATAGGGATCGATGCTGTCGAACCATTCGCCATTGGCGGGGTCGACATACTGGCCGTTGATGTAGAGCTGATAGGTTTTCATGACATCCTCCCGCAAGGCGATGGTTCTGGTTGGCGGAACGCTATCACTCATTGCGCGACGCCGTCATAACGCAGTCGCGTGAGCCGGGTTGCAGCCGGGGCGGGCCGCTATCAGCCATGCGGCGCGGCAAGCTCGGCCGCGATGATCGCGCCGAGCGCCATGTCGCTCTGTTGTCCGAAGCCATGATGCACGATGTTGCCGTCGCGGCCGATCAGGATGCTGGTCGGCGTTCCCTGCATGCCGTAGCGCTGCATGGTGACCGGGATCGGCGTGCCTTCGCCGGCCTCGTCGACGCCGATCGGGAAGGTCAGCCGGTACTCGTGGATGAAGGCTTCCAGCGACACCTCCGTCATCGCCGCGTGGTGCTCGAATACGGTGTGCAGCCCGATCACCTGCAGGTCCGAACGCTTGAACAGCTCGAACGCGCGCTGGGTCTGCGGCGTGCCGTGCGCGACGCAGCCGGGGCACAGCATCTGGAACGCGTGCAGCAGGACCGGCCGTCCGCGCAGCCCAGCCAGGGTTAGCGGCTCGCTGGTGTTGAACCAGCGCGACGCGGCGAGTTCAGGTGCGGGAGTCACAGATCAGTTCCTTGCGTCTGCCACCTCGCGGCAGGGTGGCAAGATCGGTGCGGGTCTGTCAACGACCGGCGAAGCATGACCCGGAAAGTGCGAAGCGGTTTTCCGGACCGCATGTCCTCTGCGGCCTCAAGCCCGCGCGGCATGCGTCGTCTCTTTCGTGATCGGCGGATCATTCGGACAGGGGCGGCTCACGCAAGGGGCGGATTTTCTTCGAGACGCTCGATCAACAATTCAGTGAGGGCACGTACCTTCCGTGAGGGGTGTTGGCCCGGCGGGCGAACGACGTATGCACCCGCCGAAGGTGGCGGATGGCGTGTCATCACCGGAACCAGCGCTCCGGATGCCAAGTATTGATGGATGACGCAATCGGGGAGCCAGGCGACGCCGAGCCCCGCTGCCGCGGCAACGGCGAGAGCTGTGCCGTTGTCGGCCTTGAAGCGTCCCCGCGGATGGACCGTGACGATTTCGTCGCCATCCATGAGTTGCCAGGTTTCGGTGCCCTGCATCAGCGCTTCATGGGCGATGAGTTCGTCCAGCGTCTCGGGGGCACCGTGCGCCTCAATATAGTCCGGGCTCGCGACAAGCTTCCCGTAGATCGGCCCGACGCGCTTCGCGATCAGGTCGGAGTCCTCGAGATAACCAACCCGGATAGCGCAATCAAATCCCTCGGCAATAAGATCGACGAAGCGATCGCTGTAGGCGGTGTAGATGTGAAGCTGCGGATAGCGTCGCGCCATTTCCGCGAGTATGGGGGCGAAGTGGGTAGGTCCGAAAGAAAGCGGCACAGCAATTCGCAAGCGGCCACTTAGTTCTCCGGCAGGCAGGATTGTTTCCTTGGCCGCATCGATTTCGGCGCGGACTCTGGCTGCATGATCTCGAAATGTGTTCCCGGCTTCTGTGAGAGCAGCGCCACGGGTGGTTCTTGCAAGGAGTTGGACGCCTAGTTCCACCTCAAGCCGGATCAGCCGCCGGCTGACGATCGACTTCGAAACGCCGAGCCGTCGCGCGGCGGCCGAGACGCCACCAGCATCGGCAACTTCGACGAATGCAATCACGTCTTCGATGTCCAACTCAGCGTTCCCCGTTTTGCGACACAGCTTGGCAGAATAGGGCGCTATCGTATCACAAAAGGGAATGACAAGTGTCCGGGCACGGCGCCGCAGGCGGCGCGTGTCTCGCCACAACAGAGGATGCATTCATGAGCTTTCGTAATGGGCTTGCTTCGCTTCTTCGTCCTGAAGAATTGGTGCTCGTTCTGATCGACCATCAGCCCTACCAGCTTGCGAACGTGAACAGCCACGAACCGCAGATGGTGATCAACAATACGGCGGGCTTGGCGAAGGCCGCCAAGGCCTTCAATGTCCCCACGATCCTGACGAGCGTGGTAGCGGAACGAGGCGGACTGCTCTTCCCCCAAATTACCGATGTGTTTCCCGGCCAGGAGGTGATCGACCGTACGTTCATCAACACCTGGCAGGACCGGAAGGTGGTGGATGCGGTCAAGGCTACCGGCCGCAAGCAGCTTGTCATCGCGGGCCTATGGACCGAGGTGTGTGTCGCGATGCCGGCGATCCAGGCACTCGGTGAAGGCTGGGACGTGACGGTGGTCACCGACGCGTCGGGCGCCGTGTCGGTCGAGGCGCACGAGGTCGCCATCCAGCGCATGATCGCGGCTGGCGCTAACATGATGACCTGGCTCGCGGTGGCGGCCGAATGGCAGCGCGACTGGGCCCGGACCGAACAGGCCGCCAAACTGACTGAGGTGGTCACGCAGCATGCCGGCGGAAGCGGCATCGCGTTTCTGTGGGAGCAACAGTTGCTCAACACGCCCGTGCCGAGCACCCGAGACTGATCTAATCGGGATGACGAGGACCACGAGCGATGTGCCGCGAGAGCTGGCCGTTTGTCGAGCCTCGTCATTTCCCTCCCTATGAGAGTCGTCCATGCCTGGAAAGCGGGCCAGGCCCGAGCCGTGGGCTCGATTGCGGTGTTTTCGTCGCCTGGTCAGGACGCGCGTGCTGCGGCCCGGCGTGCGCGGCGCGCGGCGCGGCGGCGCTGGGTCCAGAGCCTGGCGCGGTCGAGATAGAGATAGACCACCGGCGTCGTGTAGAGGGTCAGGATCTGGCTCAGGATCAGCCCGCCGAAGATCGCGATGCCGAGCGGCTGGCGCAGCTCGCTGCCTTCGCCGAGGCCGATCATCAGCGGCACCGCGCCGAACAGGGCAGCCAGCGTCGTCATCATGATCGGCCGGAAGCGCATCAGGCAGGCCTCGTAGATCGCATCGCGCGACGACAGCCCGCGCTGGCGCTCGGCATCGAGCGCGAAGTCGATCATCATGATCGCGTTCTTCTTCACGATGCCGACCAAGAGGATCACCCCGATCATGCCGATGATGTCGAAATCGGTGTGCGACAGCATCAAGGCCGCCACCGCGCCGACGCCGGCCGAGGGCAAAGTGGAGAGGATGGTCAGCGGGTGGATGTAGCTCTCGTAGAGCATGCCGAGCGAGATGTAGATCGTCGCCAGCGCGGCGAGGATCAGGAACAGCTCGTTCGCCAGCGCCTGCTGGAAGATTTTCGCGGAGCCCGCAAACCCGCCGGAAATGCCCGCGGGCATGCCGAGCGCGTGCATCGCGTTCTCGATTGTGGTGGTCGCCGTGCTCAGCGAGACGCCCGGCGGCAGGTTGAACGAGATGGTGCTCGAGACCAGGAGATCCTGGTGGTTGACGGAAAGCGGCGTCTCGCCATGCTCGAAGCGCGCGACGCTCGACAGCGGGATCATGGTCTCCGCGCTGGTGGAGACCGCGGTACCGGTCGATGCGACGCCCTTGCCGGTGGCGCCGATCGAATTGGTGGCCTGGTTGCGCACCACATTGGCGGCGACCGCGCTGACCGAGCTTTTTTGCGAGGACGAGGCCACCGTGCCGGCCACGGCATTGGTGCTCTGCGTGCCGCTCGCCGAGCCGCCCGAGGTCGAGATATAGACCTCCTTGAGGGTCTGCGGGTCCTGCGAGAAACGCGGCGCGACCTCCATGATGACATGATACTGGTTGCGCGCGACGAAAATGGTCGAGACTTGGCGCTGCCCGAACGCGTCATAGAGCGTGTTGTCGAGCTGGCTGACGGTGATCCCGAGCCGGGAGGCGGCGTCGCGATCGATGATCAGATTGGCTTGCAGCGCCTTGTTCTGCTGGTCGCTGTTGACGTCGGCGAGCGTCGGCTCCTTCTGCAATGCCGCGACGAGCTTCGGCGTCCACTCGTTCAGCTCCTCGAAGGTCGAGCCCTTCAGCGTGTACTGATACGCCGCATTGCCCGAGCGTCCGCCGGCGCCGAGGTCGCCGATCGATTGCAGGAACAGCGTGGCGCCCGCGACGCTTGCCAATGGCTCGCGCAGCCGCTCGATCACCTTGTCGGCGCGCAGCCGGCGCTCGTCCATCGGCTTCAGCGAGGCGAACACGGTGCCGGTGTTGGTGCCGCCGGGACCCACGCCGCCGCCGCCGGTGAAGCCGACCGCGGTGTCGACCGCCGGATCTGATTTCACGATGTCGATGAACTGGGTCAGCTTCTGCTGCATCAGCTGGAACGAGGTGCTCTGGTCGGCCTGGATCGAGCCGACCAGCAATCCGGTGTCCTGCTGCGGCACGAAGCCCTTGGGCACCACCTTGTAGAGATGGAAGTTCAAATAGAGCGTCGAGCAGAGGATCAGCATCACCAGGAGCGGATGGCGCAGCGCGAGGCCGAGCGTCGCGCGGTAGCCGTTCAGCATCAGCTCGAAGATGCGTTCGCTGATCCGGTAGATCCGGCCGTGCGGCCGGCCCTCCTCCTTGCGCAGCAGTACCGCGCACATCATCGGCGTCGTGGTCAGCGAGACCACCAGCGAGATCACGATCGCGATCGTGATGGTCATGGCGAATTCGCGGAACAGGCGGCCGACCAGGCCGCCCATCAGCAGGATCGGCACGAACACCGCGATCAGCGACACGCTCATCGACAGCACCGTGAAGCCGACCTCGCGGGTGCCGACCAGCGTCGCCTCGAGCCGCGACAGCCCGGCGTCCATGTGGCGGGTGATGTTCTCCAGCACCACGATGGCGTCGTCGACCACGAAGCCGGTCGCCACCGTCAGTGCCATCAGCGAGAAGATATCGAGCGTATAGCCGAGCAAATACATCACGGCGAAGGTCGCGATCAGCGACACGCCGACCGCCACCACCGGGACCAGCGTGGCCCGCGCATTGCGCAGGAAGGCGAACACCACCAGGATCACCAGGGCCACCGCGATCAACAGCGTGATCTCGACGTCGTGCAGCGAGGCCCGGATTGTCTTCGAGCGGTCCATCGCGAGGGTGATGTCAACCGCAGGCGAGACCGAGGCCTTCAGCTGCGGCATCAGCCCTTTCACGGTGTCGACCATCTTGATGATGTTGGCGCCCGGCTGCCGGTACACGATCATCACGACGGCCGGCTTGCCGTTGGAAAGGCCGAGCGTGCGCACATTCTCGACGGAATCGATCACGTCGCCGACATCGGTCAGGCGCACCGCCGCGCCGTTGCGGTAGGCGACGACCAGCGGCCTGTAGTCGGCCGCCTTGCGGGCCTGGTCGTTGGCGTAGATCTGGTAGCGCTGGTTGCCGACGTCGATGCCGCCCTTCGGGCTGTGCGCATTGGCGCTCGAGAGCGCGGCGCGGACGTCCTCGAGCCCGATGCCGTATTTGTACAGCGCCGGCGGGATCAGCTCGACGCGCACCGCCGGCAGCGAGCCGCCGCCGACCGAGACTTCGCCGACGCCTTCGACCTGCGACAGCTTCTGCGCCAGCACGGTGGAGGCGGCGTCATAGAGCTCGGCCGGCGTCAACGTGTCCGAGGTCAAGGTGTAGATCAGGATCGGCGCCGAGGCCGGGTTGAACTTGCGGTAGGTCGGATTGGCGCGCAGGTTGGTCGGCAGGTCGGCGCGCGCCGCGTTGATCGCCGCCTGCACGTCCCGTGCGGCGCCGTTGATGTCGCGGTCGATGTCGAACTGCAGCGTGATGCGGGCGGAGCCGAGCGAGGACACCGACGTCATTTCGGTGACGCTGGCGATCTGGCCGAGGTGGCGCTCGAGCGGGCTTGCCACCGTGGAGGCGACGTCGGCCGGGCTGGCGCCGGGCAGGGTCGCCTGCACCATGATGGTCGGGATGTCGACGTCGGGCAGCGGCGACACCGGCAGCTTGAAGAACGCAATGATGCCCGCCACCACCAGTCCAAGCGACAGCAGCGTGGTGCCGACCGGCCGTCGGACAAAGGGGGCGGAGAGGTTCATCGAATTTGCGAGCGCTGTTTGCGGATCAGCTTCTATCCGTCCGCGCCGGGATGCAAAAGCCTAAATGTCACAGGGCGGCGCCATACCGCCGCCGCGATTTGCCGGATGCACGCGGCGCACGCCGAAAAACGAGGATCTGGCAACAACCCGTTTACAAAGGCTGATCGATGATCGTGGCGAAGCGCAGTCGCAAGCACTGCGCAAAGGCCAAATGAAGAAGCTCAAGGCATTCCGCAAGTCGCCGGATAGTCCGCTCGGCGAGGTCGTTAAACGACGGCTGGCCAAGCGAACTAAGTAGAGCCTCGCGACGCAGCCTTACGCATCCCGGGCATCCTGCAGCGGGTGACGCGCCGCGTGGGCATCATGCAGCATCGTCGCTAGCTGGTGCAGCTGCGTGTCGCGAAAGCCCTGCTTCTCGATCGAGGCCACTGTCGAGAGCACATAGTCGCGGTTGTTGCCGGAGCGGCCGTGGCCCTGCAGCACCAGGCGCTGCTGCTCGGCGAGCGACAGCCGCCCGGCATATTGCACATGACCGCGATCGACCACATAGGCCAGCGCGCTGACGCGCTCGCGCGCCGCATTCTCCAGCCACACCGAGCGCATCACCTCGCGATAGACGTTGGTGGTCTGTTCGCGTCCGCGCAAATAGGCGATGGTGTCGTGGCGCAGGCGGGCGGCGACGCGGAATGCGATGCCGCGGCAGGCGCCGCCGCGGTCGAGCCCGAGCACCAGGCCCGGCTTCTCCGGCGTGCCGCGGTGGTCGAACGAATAGACGCAGAGCGCGCGGTGCTCGCCGATCAGCCTCGCCGGCACCTGTTCCAGGAACTCGAAGCCCGGCTTCCACATCAGTGAGCCATAGCCGAACACCCAGAGGTCGCCGTCGGTTTCGGAATGGGGAGGATTTGCTGACATCGCGCTGATGGGCTAGCAGAACGGGCCGTCGAAGCGAAGCGGATTCCGTGATGTTTCCAAGGCTTGCTGAAGGCTCGCTCAAGGGTTGCTCGGGGCTTGTTCAAGGCTCGCGGCCGCTTAGATTTTGACAAATTCGCCCGCCAAAGGACCTGCATGTCGGATCAGACCTCCGCCCCCCGCCGCCGCTCGCGCTTCGGCCTTTATGTCGTCCCCGTCGCGGTCCTGATCGCCGCGGTTGCGTGGAGCGGCTTCTGGTTCTTCGCCGCCTCGCAGGTCGGCGTGCAGGCCGATGCCTGGCGCGCGCAGGAGGCGAAGGCCGGCCGGGTCTATGATTGCGGCGACCGTTCGGTGGCGGGCTACCCGTTCCGGTTCGAGGTCCGCTGCACCGATCCGAGCGTGATGCTGGTCTCGCAGACCGCCGCGCCGCAGATGGCGTTCGTGGCGCGGCTCGCCGAGATCCTGGTCGTGGCGCAGATCTACGATCCCAAGCTCGTGATCGCCGAATTCAAGGGCCCGGCCACGATCGCCGAGCGCGGCGCGCAGCCGACGCTGTCGGTGAGCTGGAGCAAGGCACGCAGCAGCGTGGTCGGCCTGCCGGCGCCGCCGCAGCGCGCCTCGCTGGTGTTCGACGATCTCGCCATCGACCGCACCGGCGGCGCGGCGCCGGCGCCGCTGGCGCGGGTCAATCACATCGAGCTGCACGGCAGGCAGGTCGACGGCTCGGCGCCGGACAGTCCGGCGATCGAGGCCGTGCTGCAGATTGCCGGCGGCACCTTGCAGGAGGTGCATCCGCTGCTCGCCCAGCCGTTCAACGCCGACATCCATGCGCGGCTCAATGGCCTGAAGGATTTCTCGCCGAAACCCTGGCCCGATCGCTTCCGCGAGATCCAGGCCGCCGGCGGCAGCGTCGAGATCCAGCAGTCGCGGATCGAGCAGGGCGATGTGCTGTCGGTCGCGGCCGGCACGCTGCGCCTCAACGCGCAAGGGCGCATCGAGGGCGAATTACAGATGACGGTCGCCGGCCTCGAGCGCGTCATCCCCGCGCTCGGCATCGACAAGATGCTGGAGGAGGGCGTGCCGCAGGCAACGCTTGATCGCGTCGCGCCCGGCGTGAAGAGCCAGGACCTCAGCAATCTCTTTGGCGCGCTGGATCGCGCCATCCCCGGCCTCGGCAAGGTGATCAAGCAGAACGCCAATGCCGGCATTTCCGCCGGCGTCAATTCGCTCGGCACCGAGGCTACCCTCGAAGGCAAGAAGGCGCGCAGCTTCCCGCTGCGCTTCGCCGACGGCGCGGTGTTCTTGGGGCCGCTGAAAGTCGCGCAGATTCCGCCGCTGTTCTGAGCCGCGGCGGATTGCGCTGGCGCGAGCTCGCCCACGCACTGTCAGGCGTGCTCAAACGGGCCGATCTCGCGGATCACCTTGCAGATCTGCAGGAAGCCGCTGGCGTAGAACTCGGCATGTCCTCGCCTCATGGTTTCAACATGATCGGGATGATTGCGCCAGGCTTCGAGCGCCTCCTCCGAAGCAAAGCGAAACAGGGTGAGCTCCTCGCCATCCGCCGCCCTGAATGATTTCACCGTCAGGAATCCCGGAAGGCGGCTGACAATGTCGTACATGCGTTCGCCGAGCCGGTTGTATTCGTCGAGCGGGGCGTTCTCCCGTAGCTTCAAGTCAGCAACGACAATGACTTCACCGATCATGTTGCAGTCCTCCGTCGATCCAATGTCCGTGGCAGGTTGAAAACCATCGCCCGAACACAATTCGAAATCGCGGCCGGTGTTGTTACGCCTCCACCCAGGGCGTTCCTCGCGCGATATCGTCCGTTGCGGCAATCTATTCCCGCCGCCGCGATGAGAAAAACGTGACCGGAATAATGCGCCCCGGCGCGAATATCACTCCCCGAGTACCGCTCTCTTTCGCCTGAGGAAACAACCTCGTGTGGAGGAGAAGCGATGCGAATTCTCGGGGGAATTCTGCTCGGCAGCATGCTGCTGTCGGCAGGTCCGGCGTTGGCGGAGGACGATGCGTCCGAGCTGCGTGCGCTGAAGGCTCGGCTCAAGCAGCTCGAGCAGAAAATGGAGACGCAGGCGCGCAAGGAGGAGGCGCTGGCCGCAAGACAGAATGCAATTCAGAACGCGCAGATGACGGCCAAGGCGCCGGTGCCGTTCGATCCCTGCGCATCGGGCAAGCTCTGCTACAAGGGCGTCACCTTCACCTTCGGCGGCTGGGTCGATCTCACCGGCATCTATCGCAGCCGCAACCTCGCCTCCGATTCGGGCTCGGTCTACAACTTCATCCCGTTCCCGCAGAGCAAGAACTACAACACCGGCGAGTCACGCTTCACCGCGCGCCAGACCCGCTTCTCGGTGCTCGCCGAAGCCAACGCCACGGAGAACATCCACGTCGCCGGCTATGGCGAGCTCGATTTCGAGGGCGCGGCGCAGACCGCCAATTCGGTCGCGACCAATTCGTTCAATCCGCGGCTGCGGCAGGCCAGCATCGAGATCGACCGCAGCGATCTCGGCCTGCATGTCCTGGCCGGCCAATCATGGTCGCTGAACACGCCGAGCAAGGCCGGCATCGATCCGCGAGGGGCCGATACGCCGGGCGTGATCGATTTCGAGCTGGTGCCGGGCTTTCTCGGCGCGCGCCAACCCGGCGTCCGGGTCTGGCAGGATATCGGGCCGGAGTTCAAGCTCGCGGTCTCGGCGGAGAATCCGCAGACATCCTTTTTCGGCGGCAACAACCCGCTGGTCGGCACGCCGGCGGTTGGCCCGCAGGGCGTGCTCAATCCGAATCTGCTGGTCAATCTCACCGGTCCGGGCGGCAGCTTCTTCAACAGCCTGAACAATGTCAGCCTCAACCACGTTCCGGATTTCACCGTGAAGGGCGCGTGGGATCCGCGGCTCGGGCACTACAAGCTGCATGTCGAGGCGTGGGCGCTCTACCGCGACTTCTATGATCGCTTCAACTTCGCCAATCACGACGTCAACACGGTCAGCTTCGGCGGCCACCTCTCGGCCGAGATCGTGCCGAAGCTGCTCGAGGTGCAGGCCTCCGCCTCCTACGGTGCGCTGGGCCGCTTCACCGCAACGCCATTCCCGGATGCAACCGTGCGCCAGGACGGCTCGATCCAGCCGCTGCCGATCACGGCTTTCCTGGTCGGCTCGGTCTGGCACACGACGCCGTCGCTCGATCTCTACGCCTATGCCGGGCTCGAAAAGACCAAGGCGACCTTCTCCAATGTCGGCACGGTGCCGTTCGGCTACGGCAATCCGCTCTACAACAACCTCGGCTGCAACATCGAGAACTCGCCGGCCGCGACCTGCAACGGCAACACTTCGGAGGTGAGGCAGTACACCGCGGGCTTCTACGACACGATCTTCAAGGGCTCCTACGGCACCATCAAGGCCGGCGCGCAATATTCCTGACACCCAGCGCTTCGCCTTCCAGGGTGTCGGCGGCGCGCCGAAGACCGACGACCACATCGTCATGACCCAGATCCGCTACTACCCGTTCTAGGGCGCGACGAGATCAGGTTGAGCTGGAGCGACAACGGCAGTTCACCTCTCCCCGGTGGGGAGAGGTGAATCGAGTTCGCGGTGCCGTCTCAGTCTAAATTCATCACCAGTGATGAAGGAGAGGTCAGATGAGGATCGTGACCAGACCGAAGCAGAGGGCCGTGATCGCGCGCGAATTGATGATGGTCAGCCGCGCCGCGCATGTGCTGCAGCGAACTGGCCTCGCGATGGCCGGTGCCATGGCCGGCACCTTCGTCGCCGCCCAGCTCGCCAAGGGCCATGTCGCTGTCTTCGGCACGCTGATCTTCATCGCAACGACGATCGTGATCGGCGCCGCCGGCTTCTATCTCGGAATCGATATTCCCAAGCCCGCGATGCGCGGCACGGGTCGCATCGATGCCGTCGAACTGATGAGCGCGGGCGGCATCTTCCTCGCCGCGTTGGCTGCGCTGGTGTCGGTCTACGGCATCGTGTTCGACGAGATTCCGCCGCGCGCCTGGGAGTTCGTGATCGGCACCTGGTGGTTCGGCGGCGGCATCATGCTGGCGACCGCCGGTCTCGTCGGCCGTCAGCGGCCGGCGAACGCCGCCGCGATGTCGACGCGGCCGATCCGGGATCAACGGCTGCGGCGGTGAGCACGGTCGCAGACCTGCGGCCCGCTGCGC
Organism: Bradyrhizobium sp. BR 1433; assembly: GCF_051547665.1. NCBI lineage: Bacteria > Pseudomonadati > Pseudomonadota > Alphaproteobacteria > Hyphomicrobiales > Nitrobacteraceae > Bradyrhizobium > Bradyrhizobium sp. BR 1433. The sequence goes on along the minus strand of NZ_JBPUGG010000001.1, from coordinate 4,070,307 downwards.
CAATCTGTCCCGTAGCTGCGATCGGCCGATGCGATACCCTCACCAAAAAATCGGGGAGGGACTTCATGCCAGCGAAATTCACCCGCCGTCACGTCATCGCTGCCGGAACCGCTGCCGCTGCGATGCCCTTCCTGCCGCGCGGCGCCTCGGCGCAAGCCGCCTGGCCCTCGCGGCAAATCCGCATGATCTGCAGCTACCCCGCCGGCGGGCAGACCGATCTTTTGGCACGCGCCTTCGGCGAATTCATCGCAAGGCAAGTCGGGCAAACCGTCGTCATCGAGAACAAGGCGGGCGCCTCGGGCTCGATCGGCGCCGCCGAGGTGGCGCGCGCCGCGCCTGACGGTCACACCATCTTGTGCTCGATCTCGACCACTTACGTGATGAACCGCGCGATGATGAAGAACCCCGGTTACGACATGGACAAGGATCTGACGCTGGTCAGCGTGATCCCGGGCGCCGGGCTGCTGCTGGTCGCGAGCCCGAAATTGGGCGTCAAGACACTGGCGGAATTCGTCGCCTATGCGCGCAGCAGCGGCAAGGTGAATTTCGGCACCTACAGCGCGGGCTCCGCGCCGCACATGACGATCAACGAGCTTAACAAGCAGTATGGCCTCACCATCGAGCCGATCCACTATCGCGGCGAGGCACCGATGTGGACCGGGCTCGCGGAAGGCACGCTCGATGTCGCGATGGGCAGCTACACCGCCGCGCAAACCGTCCTGCAGAGCAACCGGGGTGTCGCGTTCGCCGTGCATTCGAAGAAGGTCGACGCGATCCCCGAGATCACGACGCTGCCCGAGCAGGGCGCGACGTCGAAGTTCTTCACCGTGAGCGGCTTCTCGGGCTGGGCATTGCCGAAGGCGACGCCGCAGCCGATCGTCGATCGGCTGTCGGAGATTTGCGTCGCCGCCAATAACGATCCGAAGGTCAAGGAGGTGCTCGCGACCTTCGTGCTGGAGCCCGCGATCGGCTTCAAGGACAGCAATGCGCTGTATCAGCGCGAATTGCCGGTCTGGATGGAGGCCGCGCAGTCACTCGGCCTGCCGCCGGCTTGAAGCGATCCGGAACTGAAGGATGGCTGGATCGACGGTCACCATTCGTCGTAGAACCACTCCCTCGGGATACGAGGCCGCGCTCTTGCGTAGGGCGGGATAGACGTCCGCTCGGGCTTGCGCGCGGCCGGCGCCGGCTGCGTCGGAGCCGGTAACGCCTTCGGCTCGGAAACTTTCGCGAGCGCTCGTTTCATTTCTTCCTGGCTCGCCTTGAGTTCCTCAATGGCTTTGGAGCTCTCGCGGGCCATCTGTTGCTGGTTCGCCTTTAGTTGCTCGATATTTCGCTGAACATTTGCGAGGTCGCGTGCGATCGTTTGCAGCAGCTGCGTCTGATCGGGAAGGGCTGTGTTGGCCGTCGGCGCGGCGTCCTGCGGTGGTGCGGTCTGAGGCAACGGCGTCGCTTGGGGCGGAGCGGCGTCTGCCGCGGCGACCTGAACCGCAGGTGGAGTGGGCTGCGCCGGAGGCTGCGGATCATCCGGCGGCAATGCTGGAGTTGAACCAGCTGCGGCGCCCAACGGGCGACAAGCAGCTTGGCCTCCCCGCCATATGATGACTGCAAAGCCAGGGCAGCGACCACGATACAGGCTGCCACCGACAAGGCGGTGAGGGCGCGGAATACCGGTCTTCCGGGCGGCGATTGCGAGGCAAGTCGGGAAGAAGCAGGGCTGGGCCCGGAAGAAGCGGGGTTGGGTCCAACCGAGGGCGGGTTTGGCTGCGCCGACGGGTGGGACGCGGCATCGCGCTCCATTCTCGCGAGCTGTTCACTCAAGCGCGTGAGTTCTTCATCGGCGCGCGCAATCTGCTTTTGGGCTTCCGCGAGTCGTTCGTCGGCGCGCGCGCTCGGGCTATCGCTCGATCCAACTGGGTTCGGAGTGGGTGTGGAGTTCATTGACGTTTCCCTTTCCGTCCAATGTCACCCAAGAGTGCCGACTCGGCTATCCGTCAGGGGCGATCAGCCTCCAGCACTCCCTTCAGTCTTGTCTAAAGAATGGCCGGATGATAGCGCGCCCGAGGTCTCGTGATAATGGGGCGGGATATTGGCCCGGGCTAGCCGGAGATCGGGTCCGCTCGGGTCAAAAGCCGACATCATTCCGCGCTGCTTGGGGCAATGCAAACGGCCCTGGCCAGCGTAGTCTCAGGCGTCCCGCTGGACCAACTCGAAGGCGATGCCCTCCGGCCCTCGAACAGCCGGAGCTTCCGGCTGATGTAGTCCATCTCCTCGCTCAGCATGGTGACACCGTTGGCCACCAGGTGCGCGGTGGCCGCCTCGATGTCGTCGACGCGGAAGGCGAGGTGATTGAAGCCCAGCTTTCGCAGATTGGTCGGGTGCACCCCCGGATCGGTCCCCGGGGGCGGGTCGAACTGAAGCAGCTGGATTTCGAAATCCGCTCCTTCGAGTGCGAGGGTGATGTGCTGCGCTCTCATGGCCGGCATGCCCATGTACCGGGCGGGAACGCCGCCGTCGATGGTCGCGACGTGAGTCTTCTTGAAGCCGAGCAGTGCGAAGAATTCGATCGCCGGGCCGGCATCTGCCACTGCGATAGTCACATGATCCGGACTGAGTATCATCTGATCGCTCCCTGTCATCAGCGCCGCGCCGGCTTTCCTGCTGGAGGCTATCAGCTCGCTCCGTCCGCCGGTAGGTGGGTCGGCCCTGCGGCGACACAATCCGACGGGCAATCAGCGATTCATGTCGCGAGAATGCGGACGTGTGACCCACAAGCAGCGCAACACACTCGGTGTCGTCCCGGCGAAAGCCGGACCCATAACCACAGCTGGTCATTGTTGCGCGATGCTGGGACGACGAGTCCCGTCAACCACACCCGCCGCGGAGTATGGGTCCGGCTTTCGCCGGGACGACGAATGGAGAGAAGTCGTCCCGCTTACGTCTTCAAATTCGCATGCGGCCGGCCGAAGTCGGGTGCGGCGGAGTCCTGGCCGGTCTCGACGATGCCGCGGCGGATGGCACGGGTGCGGGTGAAGTGGTCGAACAGCGCTTCGCCGTCGCCGCGCCGGATCGCGCGGGTCAGCTTCGACAGATCCTCGTTGAAGGTGCCGAGCATCTCGAGCACGGCGTCCTTGTTGGCGAGGAATACGTCGCGCCACATCGTCGGGTCCGAGGCCGCGATGCGGGTGAAGTCGCGGAAGCTGCCGGCGGAGAATTTGATGACCTCGGATTCCGTCACCTGCGCCAGCTCGTCGGCGGTGCCGACGATGGTGTAGGCGATCAGATGCGGCAGATGGCTGGTGATCGCGAGCACGAGGTCATGATGGTCGGGCGTCATGATCTCGACCTTGGCGCCGAGCGCGGCCCAGAACGTTCGCAATCGGTCGGTCGCCGCGGGATCGGTGCCTTCGGGCGGGGTGAGGATGCACCAGCGGTTGATGAACAGCTCGGCGAAGCCGGAATCCGGCCCCGAATGCTCGGTGCCGGCCACCGGATGCGCCGGGACAAAGTGGACGCCGTCAGGCAGATGCGGCGCCATGTCCTTGACGACGGCGCCCTTCACCGAGCCGACGTCGGAGATGATCGCGCCGGGCTTCAGATGCGGCGCGATCTCAGCGGCGACCGGGCCGCAGGCGCCGACCGGGATGCAGAGGATGACGAGGTCGGCATCCTTCACCGCCTCGATGTTGGTCTCGACGACGCGATCAACGATGCCGAGTTCGGCGACGCGCGCACGCGTCTTCTCCGAGCGCGCGGTGGTCACGATCTCGCCGACCAGCCCTTGCGCGCGCGCGCCGCGCGCGATCGAGCCGCCGATCAGGCCGAAGCCGATCAGCGCGATGCGTTGGAAGAGCGGGGCGGTGGTCACGATGTCACTTTCCGGCCAGGAAGTCGCGCAGCCCCTCGACCACGAGGCGGTTGGCCTCCTCGGTGCCAATGGTCATGCGCAGCGCATGCGGCAGCTTGTAATTGTTGAGTGCGCGCAGCACGAGGCCGCGCCGTGTGAGATAGGCGTCGGCTTCCGCCGCGGTCTTGCCCTTGTCGGTCGGGAAATGGATCAGCACGAAATTGGCGACGCTCGGCGTCACCTTCAGCCCGAGCTTGCCGATCTCCTCGGTCAGCCAGTTGCGCCATTGTTCGGTGTGGGTTCGCGACATCTGCACATGCGCCGAGTCCTCGATCGCCGCCACCGCCGCCAGCATCGCCGGCGTCGTGACGTTGAACGGACCGCGGATACGGTTGCAGGCATCGACGATATGCGCCGGCCCGAACATCCAGCCGATCCGCAGCGCCGCAAGGCCGTGGATCTTCGAGAAGGTGTGCGTCACCACCGTGTTGTCCGTGGTCGCGACCAGCTCGATGCCGAGCTCGTAGTCGTTGCGCGAGACGTAGTCGGCATAGGCGGCGTCGAGCACCAGCAGCACATGCGACGGCAGCGCGGCGCGCAGCCGCTTGACCTCGTCGAACGGGATGTAGGTGCCGGTCGGATTGTTCGGGTTGGCGAGCCAGACCAGTTTCGTGCGCGGCGTCACCACCTTGAGTATGGCGTCGACGTCGGCCGTGAAATTGGTCTCGGCCGCGATCACGTTCCTGGCGCCGTTCGCCATGGTGGCGATCGGGTAAACCAGGAAGCCGTGGGTGGTCGAGATCGCCTCGTCGCCGGGCGCGAGATAGGTGTGCGCCAGCAGGTTGAGGATTTCGTCGGAGCCGGCGCCGCAGATGATGCGGTCGGGATCGAGCCCGTAGGCGCGGCCGATCGCCTCGCGCAGCACGCGCGAGGTGCCTTCCGGATAGTCCTCGAGATGGTCAGCCGCCGCCTTGTAGGCCGCGATCGCCTTCGGAGACGGCCCGAACGGCGTCTCGTTGGCGGACAGCTTGAACACTTTGCGGCCCGGTTCCGGCACCGGGCTCTTGCCGGGCGTGTAGGGCGCAATATCGAGGATGCCGGGGTTCGGCACGGGGCGGGACATCATCAACTCCGAACAGAGCGTTTTCGAGCGAAGTGGATACCGGTTCGCGTGAAGAAAACGCGTCAAAACAAAAGCCTGGACGGGCGGCTGGCTCTTACTTCAGGTCCTGGCCGATCCGTTAGAGGGCACCGTATAGCGCGTTGCGTGGCTGCCGACGAGGGCCGACGAGCGGACCGAGGCGCCGGCCTTGATCAGGGCGAGCTTGATGGCCTCGAAATCGTGTCCGGTGACCGAGACCAGGAGCGCCGCGCCGTCGAAAGCGGTGTCGGGGACCGCGACGATCTCGGCGAGCGGCGCAAGCGCCCGGGCGACATCGGCGTTCCAGCCGGAGACGCGCACGCTCCAGGTCTGCACTTCGGTGACCATGGCGTCGTCGGCGACCCGCGAGATCACGAACACCGGCAGCGCGGCGGGATGGTCGGCGCGTTCGAGGAACGGCAGCCGCGCGATGATCTTCGGCGCGCCACTGGCCTCGAGCGCATTCCACCACGCCGTACGGCTTGCGATCGCGGAGACCAGCGCGAGGTCGCCCTTCGACTTCGCCACCGCCTCGACCGCGGCCTGTGCGCTGAAATGCGACACGTAAGGCACCACGAAGCCGAAGTGAAACCGCGCCGAGTTCGCGCATGGCCGACTTGCCGACCGAAACATCGGCATGCACCGCGAACGGCGCCTGCACATAGGTGAAGGTCGAGATGATGACGCGCCAGATGCTCTCGATGGTGTCGAGCGGCAGGATGCCGCGATGACGCCGCACCAGCTCGCGCATCATGCTGGCCTCGCGTGCCGGGCGGAATGCCGAGCCGACCTCCTGGGTCTCTCGACCTGGATCAGGCGGTCGATGATGTCGCCGCGCGCCATCAACAGGCGGTGTACCTGCTCGTCGATCGCATCGATCTCCTTGCGCAGATCCTGCAGCGAGGGCGGCGACGGGGGTGGGTTGGACATGCTCTCAAACCTTGTCGTCAGGGCGGCCCGTTGCCGCATCGGACAGGGTCCCTGATTAGGAAAGACGGGCAGCGAAAGCAAAGAGAAACGTCGCAGGCGTGCCTTGCGCATTCGGTTAACCAATCGGCCGTGGACGGGGCTGTCTTGACGGCGGGGGGCATGGGGACTACGTTCCCTGCGTCCCGTGGTCATTTGAGCCGGCCGGCTTGCAGCCACGTTAAACAACTCGCTAAACAGGCCGGGGACCTTATCAGCTCCCGGCCGAACCTTTGTTCAGGCCGGGTTTTTTATTGGCCTGAGGTCCGTCGAGCCTCCCGCGCGGAGGCAGGGTCGCCTAGATGAGCAACGTGCGTCCGATACCGAGCCCACAAACCCCGAGCGATGATCGCGCCCATGAGGCCGACCATCCGTCGTCATTGGTGGCGAAGTTCGGGATGGACCAGCCGCTCAAGCTCGATTGCGGCGTCGATCTCGCACCATTCCAGATCGCCTACCAGACCTATGGCGAGCTCAATGCCGACCGCTCCAACGCGATCCTGGTCTGCCACGCGCTGACCGGCGATCAGCATGTCAACAACATCCATCCCGTCACTGGCAAGCCCGGCTGGTGGGAGACCATGGTCGGCATCGGCCGGCCGATCGATCCCGACAAGTACTTCATCATCTGCTCCAATGTGATCGGCGGCTGCATGGGCTCGACCGGCCCTGCGTCGTTGAACCCCGCGACCGGCAAGGTGTGGGGACTCGATTTCCCGATCATCACCATCCCCGACATGGTGCGTGCGCAGGCGATGCTGATCGATCGTCTCGGCATCACGACGCTGTTCTGCGTGGTCGGCGGCTCGATGGGCGGCATGCAGGTCCTGCAATGGACCGCGGCCTATCCGGAGCGCGTGTTCTCGACGCTCGCGATCGCCTGCTCGACGCGCCACTCGGCGCAGAACATCGCGTTCCACGAGCTCGGCCGCCAGGCCGTGATGGCCGATCCGGACTGGCGCGGCGGCCGCTATGTCGACGAGGACACCCATCCGCACCGCGGATTGGCGGTGGCGCGGATGGCCGCGCACATCACCTATCTCTCGGACGCCGCGCTGCACCGCAAGTTCGGACGGCGGATGCAGGACCGCGAGCTGCCGACCTTCTCGTTCGATGCGGATTTCCAGGTCGAGAGCTATCTGCGCTACCAGGGCTCGTCCTTTGTCGAGCGCTTCGATGCCAACTCCGATCTCTGATCTGACCCGCGCGATGGACTATTTCGACATCGCCGCCGACCACAACGGCGTGCTGGCGAAGGCGTTCACCGGCATCCAAACGCGGTTCTGCGTGGTGTCGTTCACCAGCGACTGGCTGTTTCCGACCTCGGAATCGCGCGCGCTGGTGCATGCGCTGAACGCGTCGAGCGCGCGGGTGTCGTTCGCCGAGATCGAGACCGACAAGGGGCACGATGCCTTCCTGCTCGACGTGCCCGAATTCCTCGAGATCTCCCGTGCCTTCCTGCCGGCCGCAGCCAAGGCGCGCGGACTGAAGGACGGCGGCCAGTCATGAGCATGCAGCAGACATTGCCCTTGCCGGGCATCGCGCCGGAGCGGACCGGCGGCCATCGCACCGATCATCTGCTGGTCGCCGACATGGTGCGGCCGGGCTCGCGCGTGCTCGATGTCGGCTGCGGCGATGGCGAGCTGTTGCAGCTCTTGGAAAGCCGCGGCATCGACGGCCGCGGAATTGAGCTGTCACGCGAGGGCGTCAATGGCTGCGTCGCCAAGGGGCTCGCCGTGGTGCAGGGCGATGCCGACACCGATCTCGTCAACTATCCCGACGATGCGTTCGACTACGTGATCCTGTCGCAGACCTTGCAGGCGACGCGGCAGCCCAAGGTGGTGCTGGAGAATCTGCTGCGGATTGGCCAGCGCGCCATCGTCTCGTTCCCGAATTTCGGGTTCTGGAAGATGCGGCTGCAGCTTCTGATCGGCGGCCACATGCCGCGCACCGAGAATTTGCCGGCGAGCTGGTACGACACCTCGAACATCCACTTCTGCACCATCAAGGATTTCGTGCAGCTCTGCGAGGAGATCAACGTCAAGATGGAGCGCGCGGTGGCGCTCGATCTCTACGGCCGTCCGGTGCCGCTCAACCTGCCGTGGTGGGTGTGGAACATGTTCGGCGAGCAGGGCGTGTTCCTGCTCAGCCGGGGTGGGCAGGGGAAGTGACGTCATGGCGTCATTCCGGGGCACGCGAAGCGTGAACCCGGAATCTCGAGATTCCGGGTTCGATGCTGCGCATCGCCCCGGAATGACAGGACTACACCGGCGCCGCCACCAGCGACCGCGGATCGCGCACCGGCCAGCGGCCGGCTTCGACCAGCGCGATGAAGCGCTCGACCATCTCGTTGAACAGCGCCGGCTCCTCGAGGTTGAGGACGTGGCCCGACTTCGGGAAGAACGAGAGGCCGGCGGCCGGCAGATGCTGCTTCAGGAACATGCTGGGCGCGATGCAATTGTCGTCCTCGTCGCCGCACAAGATCAGCGCCGGCGTCGCGGCGCGCTTGATGGCGTCGGTCATGGTGTAGATCGAGGGCCGACCGCCCTGGAAGCTGCGCATCGTGTTGGCTGAGCCTCTGGCGTCGTGGCGGGCGAGCGCGGCGTAGAAATCGGCGTGGCCGCGCGGATCCTTGACCAGGAACGGAATCCGGCTCGGCGCCTCGCGCGTCACCTTGGCGACCTCGACCGCGCCGATGCTCTCATATTGCTCGGCATTGGCACGGCACTGCGCGCGGAAGGCATCGAGATTCTCGAGGCTGGAGCCGGAGCCGACGGCGGCCAGCGTCATCGACAGCGCGCGCTCCGGCGCGTTGAGGGCGACCTGCAGCGACGAATAGGAGCCCATCGAGAGCCCGACGAAATGCGCCTTGGTGAGGCCGAGATGGTCGAGCACGGCGAGCGCGTCGGTATGGAAGTGCTGGTAGGTGTAGACGTCGGCACTCGCAGGCACGTCGGACGGCGTGTAACCGCGCGCCGAATAGGCGATGCAGCGGTGGCCGCGCGCGAAGTAGCGCATCTGCGGCTCCCAATTGGTGTGATCAGCGGCGAACTCGTGCAGGAAGATGATCGGGGTTCCGCTGCCGGCCTCTTCGAAATGAAGACGGACATGATCTTTCGTCGTGGCGTAGGGCATTGAAATTCTCCTCTCGTTGGCCGCCTCCAGATTTGCAGTTAATTTTCGAGGCCGCAATGCGGCAGTTCCGGTTCCTTTCTCGTCATCGAATCATCGCGGAATGACCCAGAAATTGTTCCCGCAGTGCCGCATGAAATCTTCCTCGCGCCATCCCGATTTTCAAAACAACCGCCGTGTTCCCCCGGAACGCGACGGGGAGTTAGGGGGCGTTACAGAGGATCTAGTGAAGTATGGTTCAGTTGCTTGCGTGTCGCCGGTCGCTTTGTGTTTTGGCGCTGGCTCTGTGTTCGCTCACTCTCGCCGTGATCTCCGCCGCTCCGGCATCCGCCCGTCCGCATCATTCACGTCACGCGCATTCGGCCCATGCCGGCCATCACGCGGGTCACTATGCACATCGTCATTATCGGCAGGCAGCGCGGCTGTCGCGCGCCGAGCGCCGCGCACTCGAGCAGCCGGGCGGGATCGTCGAAACCAATGCGGCGCCGTTGCCCGGCAGCGCTGACCCAGTGCCCAATACCGGCGGCGTCAGCGCGGCAGGCGACTTCGGCTCGTCCGGTATCGTCGCCGAGGCGCGCCGCTATCTCGGCGGCAATCCGACCGGCCGCTCCAGCCTGTGGTGCGCCCGCTTCATGAACATGGTGCTGCAGCACACCGGCCATCGCGGCACCGGCTCTGACATGGCGAGCTCGTTCGCCAAATACGGCACGCGCGTTTCGGGACCGCAGGTCGGCGCCATCGCCGTGATGAGCCGTCGCGGCGGCGGCCATGTCGGCATCATCACCGGCGTCGATGCCAAGGGCAATCCGATCATGATCTCGGGCAACAGTGGCCACCGCGTCCGCGAGACGCGGGTCTCGCGTGGCCGCATCTACGCCTATGTGATGCCGACCAACTGATCGCTCGAAAGCGGGCAGGGCGCGTACGCGCCTTGCCCGGCCTACGACGCTACAGGTCCCTCGGCGGCAATCGTGTCGCCGGCGGCGGCGCCGCCATCGCTGATGATCTCGGCATAGATGCCGCATTCATTATTGCCGAAGCGCTGCATCAGCGTGTTCGGCACCGAGAGGTCGCGCGCGCCGGTATCGGGATCGACATTGACCGCGGCGCAGCGGGTGATGCGCTTCACCACCCTGGCCCGGGCGCTGCCGATCGCAATGGTCTGGTCGAGCAGGCTGGCTTCATGCCAGGCCGGCCAGCCCTCGACATAGAGGTTGGCGCGGAAGCGCAGCGGATGGACCGGCGCCTGCACCATCTCCTCGATCGCCCGCAGGCTCGCCAGATTGATGATCGAGACCACCTTGCGCGACACGTCAGAGAAGCTGTGCCCGGGGCTGACCAGCACCCTGGGCGGCCCCTTGATCTGGCCGGTATGATGATCGGCGAAATAGCGCTCGATCACGGCGCGGCCTTCCGCGGTCTCGAGGTCGCCCTGGGCCACCATCGCGCCATCCCGGCGCAGCGTCAGCACGTGGCTGTCATCGTCGAAATGGGCACGCAGCGGCGCCAGCCACTCGTCCCGCTGCAGCATCAGGAAATGCGGTTTCGGCAGCCATTTCGGCGCCGAGGGATCGAAACCGCTCGGGCCGTTCTCGATCGCATAGCGGCGATCGGAGCGGAGCGTCTCACCGATCTTGAGCTCTGCGTGCGGCAGCGACTCGGGCGTGAGGCCCTTGACGGGGTAGCGATAGATGCCGGTGATCCTGGCGGAGGGAGCGTGTGTGTTGTCCATCCGCTCGCTCTAGCCTGTTTGGCGGGCGAGGAGAACTGCCGGCCGCGGGAAGGTACTAGTCGGCGCGCGCCGCTCCGGGAGTGTCCAGCAGGCGCTGCATGAACACGAGATCGAGCCAGCGGCCGAACTTGCGTCCGACCTCCTGCATCCGGGCGACCTCGACAAAGCCGGCCTGCGCGTGCAGCCGCAGCGAGGCGGGATTGCCGCCGTCGATGCCGGCGATCATGACGTGCTTGCCGAGCGCGGTGGCCGCGGCGATCAGCTCGTCGACGATGATCCGGCCGAGGCCGCGGCCGCGATGATCGGCATGGATATAGACGCTGTGCTCGACGCTGTAGCGGTAACCCGGGAAGGCCCGGAAGTCGCCGAATGTGCCGTAGCCGAGCACCGTCGTCCCCTCGACGGCCACCAGCACGGGATAGCCCAGAGCCTGCCGCGCCGTCATCCAGGCCAGCCTCTCGGCCTCGGAATCCTGCTTCTCCGTCCAGATCGCGTTCGAGTTGGCGACCGCCTCGTTGAAGATCGCGGTAATCTCAGGGATGTCCTGCTCGGTGGCGGGGCGGATAATCATCGGTGGTTCCTTGACGCGCCTCTTGAATGGACCCCATCGTCTACTATATAAGACAATATGTCAATTATAGAGGACAGCGCCGATGAGGCTCTCGGGCGGCGGGTTCGCGCCGAACGGGAGGGCCGCGGCTGGTCGCTGGCGGACCTCGCCGGGCGGGCCGGCGTGTCCAAGGCCATGCTGAGCAAGATCGAGCGGGCGGAGGCAAGCCCGACGGCGGCGACGCTGTCGCGGATCGCCACGGCCTACGGTCTGACCATGGCCGCGTTGTTCGAGGTTGCCTCACACAATTCCCGCCTGCAGCGGGCCAAGGATCAGCCGGTGTGGCGCGATCCGAAGGCGGCCTATCTGCGGCGGCAGGTGTTCCTGCATCCGGCCAATCCGCTGGAGCTGGTGGAGATCGAGCTGCCTGCGAGGCAGGAAGCCGGCTTCCCCGCCAGCGCCTATCACCTGGTCCGCCAGGTGGTCTGGGTGATCAGCGGCCGCCTCACCTTGATGGAAGGGGCGGAGCGCCATGAGCTCGCTGCGGGCGACCGCGTCGAGCTCGGTCCGCCGTCGGACATCGTCTTCCGTAACGAAACGGCTCAGCCCTGCCGCTACCTTGTCGCCATCGTGCGGCGCTGAGCTTCATCGGGTGAAATCGCAGGCTGTGGCTCTTCCGTTTTGGAACCAAGTGCCCACATCTGCGGCAAGCCTGAACAATGATGGCGACGACCAGAGGCTGGTTGAGGAACGTCAACGCGGCCCGCGGAAACCCAATGAAGATGCCGTTGTCATGCCTGAATGGGTGACGATGGCAGGCCGAGGGAAAACGAATGAACATTGAGAAGTACACCGAGCGCGCGCGCGGATTCATCCAGTCTGCCCAGTCGCTCGCAATGCGCGACGGTCACCAGCAGTTCTCGCCGCTGCATCTGTTGAAGGTGCTGCTGGACGACAATGAGGGGCTCGCCGGCGGTCTGATCGACCGTGCCGGCGGCAATTCCAGAGCGATCCTGAAAGCGACCGAAGAGGCGCTGAACAAGCTGCCGAAGGTCTCGGGCAATGGCGCCGGACAGGTCTACCTGTCGCCGGAGCTGGCGCGCGCCTTCGATGCGGCGGAAAAGGCCGCCGACAAGGCCGGCGACAGTTTTGTCACCGTCGAGCGGCTGCTGCTCGGGCTCACGCTCGAGAAGGGCAGCGAGGCGGCAAGCATTCTGAGCAAGGGCGGCGTCACGGCGCAGAACCTGAACGCGGCGATCGAAGCGCTGCGCAAGGGCCGCACTGCTGACAGTGCGACCGCCGAGAACGCTTACGACGCGCTGAAGAAATATGCCCGCGACCTGACCCAGGCTGCGCGCGACGGCAAGCTCGACCCGGTGATCGGCCGCGACGAGGAGATCCGCCGCACGATTCAAGTTCTGTCGCGGCGGACCAAGAACAATCCCGTCCTGATCGGTGAGCCCGGCGTCGGCAAGACCGCCATCGTCGAGGGCCTGGCGCTGCGCATCCTCAACGGCGACGTGCCGGAGAGCCTGAAGGACAAGAAGCTGCTGTCGCTCGACATGGGCGCCCTGATCGCCGGCGCGAAATATCGCGGCGAGTTCGAGGAGCGGCTGAAGTCGGTCCTGCAGGAGGTCTCGACCGCCGAGGGCGGCATCATCCTGTTCATCGACGAGATGCACACGCTGATCGGCGCCGGCAAGACCGACGGCGCGATGGACGCGTCCAACCTGTTGAAGCCGGCGCTCGCGCGCGGCGAGCTGCACTGTATCGGTGCGACCACGCTCGACGAGTACCGCAAGCATGTCGAGAAGGATGCGGCGCTGGCCCGCCGGTTCCAGCCGATCTATGTCAGCGAGCCGACGGTCGAGGACACCATCTCGATCCTGCGCGGCCTCAAGGACAAGTACGAGCAGCATCACGGCGTGCGCATCACCGACTCCGCGCTGGTGGCGGCGACCACGCTGTCGAACCGCTACATCACCGACCGCTTCCTGCCCGACAAGGCCATCGACCTGATGGACGAGGCGGCGGCGCGGCTGAAGATGCAGGTTGATTCGAAGCCGGAAGAGCTCGATTCGCTCGATCGCGACATCATCCGGCTGAAGATCGAGCAGGAGGCGCTGAAGAAGGAGAACGATGCCGGCTCCAAGAGCCGCTTGCAGACCCTGGAGAAGGAGCTCGCCGGGCTGGAGGAGCGGTCGACGGCGCTGACGGCGCGCTGGAGCGCGGAGAAGAACAAGCTCTCCAATGCCCAGAAGTTGAAGAGCGAACTCGATGCGCTCCGCGTCGAGCTGGCCAATGCGCAGCGTCGCGGCGAATTCCAGAAGGCGGGCGAGCTGGCCTATGGCCGGATTCCCGAGCTGGAAAAGAAGCTCGCCGATATCGAGGCGCAAGCGAACAGCAAGCCGAACGGCGGCGAGATGATGGAGGAGGCGGTCACCGCCAACCATATCGCGCAGGTCGTCTCGCGCTGGACCGGCGTGCCGGTCGACAAGATGCTGGAGGGCGAAAAGGACAAGCTCCTGAAAATGGAGGATAGTCTCGCCAAGCGCGTCGTCGGCCAGGCCGAAGCCGTGCGTGCGGTGGCGACCGCCGTGCGCCGTGCCCGCGCCGGCCTGCAGGATCCGAACCGGCCGACCGGCTCGTTCATGTTCTTAGGCCCCACCGGCGTCGGCAAGACCGAGCTGACCAAGGCGCTCGCCGCTGACCTGTTCAACGACGAGACCGCGATGGTCCGCCTCGACATGTCCGAGTACATGGAGAAGCACTCGGTCTCGCGGCTGATCGGCGCGCCTCCCGGCTATGTCGGCTACGACGAGGGCGGGGCCCTGACCGAAGCGGTGCGGCGGCGGCCCTATCAGGTGGTGCTGTTCGACGAGATCGAGAAGGCGCATCCCGACGTCTTCAACGTGCTGTTGCAGGTGCTCGACGACGGCCGCCTGACCGATGGTCAGGGCCGCACCGTCGACTTCCGCAACACGCTGATCATCATGACTTCGAATCTCGGTTCGGAGTTGCTGGTAAATCAGCCGGAGGGCGAGGACACCGCGGCGGTCCGCGATCAGGTGATGGGCGTCGTGCGGGCGCATTTCAGGCCGGAATTCCTGAACCGCATCGACGAGATCATCCTGTTCCACCGCCTGCAGAAGAGCGAGATGGGCCGCATCGTCGAGATCCAGTTCGCGCGGCTGACCAAGCTGCTCGAGGATCGCAAGATCGAGCTCACGCTGGACGCTGAAGGCGCGCAACTGGCTCGCGGAGAAGGGCTGGGATCCGGCTTACGGCGCCCGCCCGCTGAAGCGGGTGATCCAGCGCAGTGTGCAGGATCCGCTGGCCGAGATGATCCTCGCCGGCGAGGTCAAGGACGGCGATCATGTCGTGATCTCGGAGAAGGGCAACGTGCTGACCTTCAACGGTCAGGTGCCCAAAACCGCCGAGATCGTGCAGTTCGAGGCCCCGGTCTCGAAGCGCAAGCTGAACTGAGCGTTTCGATAGCGAAACCGGATGCGGCCTGGCGACAGGCCGCATCCATCGCCATGACATCGGCGGGCCGCATGCGACGGAGTTCCTGTTCGGCGGCCGGTTTTGTGAGCTCGAATTAATGAAACCGCCTCGGGACGGCGTTCGTTTTCATCCTGAATGATCGGCTGGCGTGGCAGCGTCCCGCGCAGCTGCAAAGGAACTATCTGGCCCCAATCGCAGCGCTGATTCGCGCGCCACCTTGCATCATCCTGCAAAGCCACACCGCCGGTCGCCCTCAGCAGAAGGCGAATCTCATGACCAGGGAACTCATCGCCCATAACCGTCCCGTCTATGACGAGCTTCATCCCCGCGTCTACGGCGCAGCCGTCTGCCTGGTCGCGTGGTTCGCGTTGGCGGCTTGGATACTGTTCGACCGCCAGGACGACGTCGAGCTATCGCTGATGTTCGTCAGCGTGTTGCTGCTTGTCGCGGTGCTCCTGCCGTGGCTGCTCTCGCAGATCTGGCAGAAATATGACTACCGGCACGACCTGCATCAGCGATCGATTCCGTTCCGCGAGTGGCGGGGAGGCAAATTCGCGGTCTGGGGCAGCACCATCAACAGCACCGATGCCGCGATCGACATGCTGCTTCCGCTCGCATCGGTCGCATTCGGGCTGACCGCGATCGGAATCGTGTTCCTGATCTGCGCCAGCCTCGCGCCGTAAATCTTGCCAGGACCCGTCATTCCTGCGGGGCGATGGGCGGTGACGGCTCGTCGTCCTCGCTGGGCTCGAGTTCGGACAGGATGTCGACCAGCTCGCGGGCGCGGCCGGTGGCCAGCGGCTTGCCGGCATTCATCAGCGGCTCGTCATTGGCGAGCCAGGCCTGCGCCTCGGCAAGCTCGGTGATTGTTGCCCCGGATGCGATGATCCTAGCGATCGTGACGTCATCGGCGTGGCCGACGGCCTTCAGTACGTCGTCGCGGGTGAGCTGGGTCATGGTTGCAAATCCTCATTGCACACAGAGATGCCCTTACCCGGCGGCCATCGCGGCCATCGGGTAAGGATGCGTGAGTTCAATGCCTCAGCTGTGCGTCGTGAGCCGGGGCGGATGCTGGGACATTACCCAGAGCTCGATCGCCGCAAGGACCGCGACTGCGATGCCGATGACAACGTGCACGGTCATCGCGGTTGTGGCTCCCTGGAAACCAAGGACCCACGGCGAGACCAGCGCCCAAAGCCCGACGATGAGGTTCAGCCACTCCTCCCAGACCGCGAAGGCCGCGAGCGCGGCGATCGCAAGAATTGCCATCACAATGCCGACGATATGGGCGTTGGCGGAAACCCTTCCACCGTCGAAATTGAACAGCCAAGGCGACGAGAAGAGGATGGCGCCGAGGATCAGGTTTGCGACGTCGCACAGTTTTGCGTTCGTCCAGTTCTCCATGACACCCTCCAATGGAGGTTTCACCTGCGAATCAACTGGACGACCGCCGTCCGGGTTCCCGTCTTGTTCCGCGAAATTTTGGCCGAAATCGCCGCCAGTGGCCTCCGGCGGCGCGTGTTTTGACGCGGCAGTCAGCTTCCAAAGGGCAATCAGCTTCCAAAGAAAGCGCCGCGGCGTTGTCGGACGGCCCGTGTGGCCTGGGGAATGATCAGCGGTTGCTGGTAGACCGCGCCATCGGGGTGCTGCCAGTGGCGTCCGAGACGATTCGCGAGCTGCCGCGGCTGGACATCTGGGCCTCGATCCGGTCGCGCTCCTTCTCGAAGTTCGCCAGCATCGGGCCTTCGAGCGAACGGCCGCGCGGCAGCTTCACGCGCATCGGGTCGACGAATCGGCCGTTGACCAGGATTTCGTAGTGGACATGCGGGCCGGTCGACTGGCCGGTCGAGCCGACGAAGCCGATCACCTGGCCCTGCCGCACCTTCTTGCCGATCTCCATGCCCTTGGCGAAGGCCGACATGTGGCCGTAGGCCGTCTCGTAGCCATTGGCATGCTTCATGCGGATATATTTGCCGTAACCGCCCTCGTATCCGACCTTCTCGAGCACGCCGTTGCCGGACGCGAAGATCGGCGTGCCGTAGGCGGTGGCCCAGTCGACGCCGGTGTGCATCTTCACATAGCCGAGGATCGGGTGGCGGCGGCCGCCGAAGCCCGAACGCATGATCGCGTTGTTGACCGGCTTGCGCACCAGGAACTTCTTCGCGCTCTTGCCGGTCTCGTCATAGTAATCGACGAGGCCGTCGTCCGAGCTCTGGAATCGGTAGTATTTCTTGGTCTCGCCGCCCACGGTCAGCGCGGCGTAGAGCACTTCGGTCTTTTCGGTGCTGGTGACGCCCTCGTCCTCGCCGGCAAAGAACACGTCGAACGAGTCGCCGGGCTGGACCTTGCGCTGGAAATCGACGTCGTAGGAGTAGATCTTGACCATGTCTTCGATGACGGTCGGCGGCACCTTGTTGCGCAGCGCGGTCTCGTAAATGCTCTGATAGAGCCGCACGCCGCTGCCATCATCCTCGTCATCGTCGCTGGAATTGTCGGCGGTCTCGGTGACGGTGTTCATGCTCTGCACGTCAACGGCAACGTATTTGCCGAGATCGGACAGTGCGGCGACGGCCTCGATGACGGATTCGTTGGCGACGATCACGCGATAGGGCTGCAGCCTGACATTCGGTCCGGGAGCGGCCGGCGCCATCAGGATTCGTACCTTCTGGCCTTCCTTCAGGCCGCCGTCGCGGCCGCGCGGACCGAGCGTCGCGGCGATCGCCTTCGCCTCCTCGGGCGTTGCGCCCTGATCGCGCAGGATCGAGGTGATGCTGTCGCCCTTCCTGACGACGTGAACCCGTTCACCGACCGGATTGCCGCCGGTGACCTGCTCTTTGGTCTTCGGCAGCAGGGTGACGTTCTCCGGCACCACGCGGGTCTCGAAGCCGGCATAGGGATCGGAGGTGTTGCCCTCGGTGGCGTAGGCCATCCTCATGTCGGGGCCGGCGCCGCTCGCGTCAGCCGCGGCATTGGCGAGTGAAGCGTAGCGCACCGAGCCGCCGGAGCCGCGCCAGTTGGCGGCGTCACGGACCCGCATCAGCACGTCGTCGAGCGCGACGACGGCGGCGAGCTTGGCTTTCGGCAGCACGGAGCCGAGATCCTTGGTGACGAACGAGACCTCGGCGTCGGGCTCGGCCGCGGCATTCGGATCCTCGGCCGCCGCCGGCGTGTCGGAGCCGACATCGGTCAGCAGACGCTGCGCATTGAACGCAGGGATTTTTGCCGACAGATCGCTCGTGGTCATCGAGAGATTGCCGGAAATTCGGATGAAGGGCCGCACCCGCATCACGTCGCGATTGCCGACGCGGGTCACGGTCGACACGCGCACCAGGCTGCGGGAGGCGGAGGATTCGCTGGGCGGCGGCAGGCGGTCGCCTTTGTGCAGGCTGACGACGCGATCGTTGCCGGTGAACGCGCCGCGGAGCGCGCCTTCAACGCGCTCCGGCACCTTGGCGAAGGTCATCTCGCCGTCGAGCGACGCAAAAACGGCGCCGCCGATCAGGGCCGCGCCACATAGTCCAGTCAGAATGGTGCCGCTAAACCATTGAACGGAGACACGGCGGCGGTCGATCACCGCGGCCTCGGTGCCGTCGACTGAAAGCGGCGGTTCGTGACCGAGATCGATCATCCCGGTCTCGCGCCCAATGCCGCTTCCGCGTGACGCCCGTTGGCTCAACCCGATATCCCCCCAAATTCCAGCAACTGCGATCGACCTCAGCTCGTCCTCGTCCCCACCTTGATCCCCCGAAGAGGAATCTCGGCAGTGTGGCGAGCCACACGCATCGAATTCGAGAAGCCGATGGCCATTAGCTAGCCGCACTCTCGAACGTCAATGGTGTGCAGATCTCTCGATGTTGCTCGGCCGCGAAGGGAAGAGGCGACGGATTCTTGGAGAAAATCGCCTGGTCCCCCAGAAAAACCGCCCCAGCCCCCACAGGTTACGAGCGGTTCAATGCATTCGTTATAGCCAGAACGTCGCAGGATTGTGGCTCAAGTGCGGCATTTGAGGTGGAAAAGCTTCCCTGAAAGCAGGTCGATGCCCGCCGCCCGGCCCCGGGGCGGTCGGAACCCGTTTTGGAGGGCCTCACGGGCTCCCCGGCGACGAACTTTTTTTAAAGTTTTTTGCCGCGAGGGCTGGGTGGCGAATTTTTACCTCCGACCTAAGCCACGGAAAGCACGAGAATTTCTTCGCACTGCACAAGCGATTTGGGCGTGCGACGATTTGTTGACAATGGCCGTTGACAATCCCGAGGGGTGCGGACTATAAACCAACCACTGAGCGCGGCGCCGCCGGGTCACTGACCAAGGCGAGCGAACGCGCCACTGATGCTCCTCACTTCGATGAGTGACACAACAGCCGACATAAATCGGTTGAAGTTCACCGTCGGCCGGTGAAGGGTAGAACCACCCTCTAAGGGTGTGGGGTCATCGGATCCCGGGCTGTTTGACAAGTGAAGATGAAGAAAGAGAAACGTGGACGGCGGAGTCCTTGCGTCTCTCGGAATACTTGAAAGCTTCGGCTTTTGACTTCTGAGAGTGGACGAAAGACTTCGGCGGTACACGTTTTAAAGGTTACACCATCGCTGCCAACGATGTGAATCGCAGGCGGCTCGTTGACTTCGGTCGACGAAGAATGGTGGGACCTCGTCAAACGTTGTGATCAGCCGGTTCAAGGTTTCAAGTCCAACTTGAGAGTTTGATCCTGGCTCAGAGCGAACGCTGGCGGCAGGCTTAACACATGCAAGTCGAGCGGGCATAGCAATATGTCAGCGGCAGACGGGTGAGTAACGCGTGGGAACGTACCTTTTGGTTCGGAACAACTGAGGGAAACTTCAGCTAATACCGGATAAGCCCTTACGGGGAAAGATTTATCGCCGAAAGATCGGCCCGCGTCTGATTAGCTAGTTGGTGAGGTAATGGCTCACCAAGGCGACGATCAGTAGCTGGTCTGAGAGGATGATCAGCCACATTGGGACTGAGACACGGCCCAAACTCCTACGGGAGGCAGCAGTGGGGAATATTGGACAATGGGCGCAAGCCTGATCCAGCCATGCCGCGTGAGTGATGAAGGCCCTAGGGTTGTAAAGCTCTTTTGTGCGGGAAGATAATGACGGTACCGCAAGAATAAGCCCCGGCTAACTTCGTGCCAGCAGCCGCGGTAATACGAAGGGGGCTAGCGTTGCTCGGAATCACTGGGCGTAAAGGGTGCGTAGGCGGGTCTTTAAGTCAGGGGTGAAATCCTGGAGCTCAACTCCAGAACTGCCTTTGATACTGAAGATCTTGAGTTCGGGAGAGGTGAGTGGAACTGCGAGTGTAGAGGTGAAATTCGTAGATATTCGCAAGAACACCAGTGGCGAAGGCGGCTCACTGGCCCGATACTGACGCTGAGGCACGAAAGCGTGGGGAGCAAACAGGATTAGATACCCTGGTAGTCCACGCCGTAAACGATGAATGCCAGCCGTTAGTGGGTTTACTCACTAGTGGCGCAGCTAACGCTTTAAGCATTCCGCCTGGGGAGTACGGTCGCAAGATTAAAACTCAAAGGAATTGACGGGGGCCCGCACAAGCGGTGGAGCATGTGGTTTAATTCGACGCAACGCGCAGAACCTTACCAGCCCTTGACATCCCGGTCGCGGACTCCAGAGACGGAGTTCTTCAGTTCGGCTGGACCGGAGACAGGTGCTGCATGGCTGTCGTCAGCTCGTGTCGTGAGATGTTGGGTTAAGTCCCGCAACGAGCGCAACCCCCGTCCTTAGTTGCTACCATTTAGTTGAGCACTCTAAGGAGACTGCCGGTGATAAGCCGCGAGGAAGGTGGGGATGACGTCAAGTCCTCATGGCCCTTACGGGCTGGGCTACACACGTGCTACAATGGCGGTGACAATGGGATGCTAAGGGGCGACCCTTCGCAAATCTCAAAAAGCCGTCTCAGTTCGGATTGGGCTCTGCAACTCGAGCCCATGAAGTTGGAATCGCTAGTAATCGTGGATCAGCACGCCACGGTGAATACGTTCCCGGGCCTTGTACACACCGCCCGTCACACCATGGGAGTTGGTTTTACCTGAAGACGGTGCGCTAACCGAAAGGGGGCAGCCGGCCACGGTAGGGTCAGCGACTGGGGTGAAGTCGTAACAAGGTAGCCGTAGGGGAACCTGCGGCTGGATCACCTCCTTTCTAAGGATGATCCTTCAGATCAGCTCACGCTATCTATCGGATCGTTTTAGAAACATTCAGGGGCCAACAGTTTCAGGATTGTTGAGCTCCATTGGCGGGATTTCGCCGTCTTCGTTTCTCTTTCTTCGCGGACGAACACGCGCCAGGGGCTGAGCGCTGTGCGATGCACCGACTTCAGGTCGAGTGCGCGCCGGCATGTCTCTCGTGTTAGGGGCTTGTAGCTCAGTTGGTTAGAGCGCGCGCTTGATAAGCGTGAGGTCGGAAGTTCAAGTCTTCCCAGGCCCACCATTTTGATCGAGTGCGGAGCATTCGTCTTCTGGTACGGGGCCATAGCTCAGCTGGGAGAGCGCGTGCTTTGCAAGCATGAGGTCGTCGGTTCGATCCCGTCTGGCTCCACCAGATGGAATTGAAGCTCGAGAATGCGCCTTTGCAGGAATCTCTGTTCATATCGTCCGCGAAACATCACTTCGCACTCATTGGTCCGGATGGACGGTGACGTGCGTGTTTTCTGACATCGTAAAGAGGAGATCGATCCGAGTTTGGGTCAAGCGAAGCAATTCGCCTGAGCCATTCATTATCTCCGGGATCATTTCGGCGCTCGCTTTCAATCGCAAGATTGGATGCGGGTTGTAAATGATCTCTTTTAGCGAAGCTTGACCGCCTCGCTATCGGGCCGATCTTACGAAGCAAGCTGGTCTTTCTAGTCAGTGTCCGGCTGCGCAATCGCATTCATCGAGGATGCGTGCCTGAGACTTCGGTCTTCGGGCGGTTGTGCAGACAACATTCTGCCGAGTGTGTGGACATTGATAATGAGAGCAATCAAGTGCCTTAAGGGTGTTCGGTGGATGCCTTGGCGCTGAGAGGCGATGAAGGACGTGCTACGCTGCGATAAGCCGTGGGGAGCTGCGAAGAAGCTTTGATCCGCGGATTTCCGAATGGGGAAACCCACCTTCGATAGCCGGAACTCCAAGACCTTGTGTGTTGGGGTTCGACCAGAAATGCGAGAAATCAAACCGCGAGGTTTTGGATTTCCGGTTATCAAGAGAAGGTATGAGACCTCTGAATAAAATAGGAGGTTTTAAGCAAACCCAGGGAACTGAAACATCTAAGTACCTGGAGGAAAGGACATCAATCGAGACTCCGTTAGTAGTGGCGAGCGAACGCGGACCAGGCCAGTGATACATCAAAGACAATCGGAACCTGTCAGGAAAGCAGGGCCTTAGAGGGTGATAGCCCCGTACGAGTAATGCGATGATGTATCCACGAGTAAGGCGGGACACGTGTAATCCTGTCTGAACACGGGGGGACCACCCTCCAAGCCTAAGTACTCCTCAGCGACCGATAGCGAACCAGTACCGTGAGGGAAAGGTGAAAAGCACCCCGACGAGGGGAGTGAAATAGACCTGAAACCGGACACCTACAAACAGACGGAGCCCAAGATACGTTCTGGGTGACGTCGTACCTTTTGTATTATGGGCCAGCGACTTAATTTAACGAGCAAGCTTAAGCCGATAGGCGAAGGCGTAGCGAAAGCGAGTCTGAATAGGGCGTCAAGTTCGTTGTATTAGACCCGAAACCTAGTGATCTAGCCATGAGCAGGTTGAAGGTGAGGTAACACTCACTGGAGGACCGAACGGGTGCCTGTTGAAAAAGGCTCCGATGACTTGTGGTTAGGGGTGAAAGGCCAATCAAACTGGGAAATAGCTGGTTCTCCGCGAAAGATATTTAGGTATCGCCTCGGATGAATACCTCAGGGGGT